>NZ_CP188252.1:0-4824042 GCF_049993875.1 Aquihabitans sp. McL0605 | reverse complement strand
GGTGCCATCGTCGCATGACCGCCCCCGGGGGCGCGACATGAGATCGCCGGGCGGGTTGGACCCGGCCCCGGCCCGGCGGCGAGGCTGATCGCATGGTCGACGTGGATGCTCCGGAGCAGGCGGTCCCCGAACCGGTGGAAGCCAAGCGGAAGGGCTTCACGATCGGGCGGGTGCTGGCGATCATGACCGTGATCGGCATGGTGATCTTCTGGGTGTGGATCTTCTCCGGGGCGCCGGCGAAGCAGAACCCCGACCGGCTGAAGGACGAGGCGTACGTCACCCTGCTGCAGGGCCAGTGCAAGGCGATGGTGGCGAACCTGGCCGACCTGCCGAACGCTGCGCACATCAAGACCGCTAGCGCCCGCGCCGACGTGCTCGACGACGCCAACGTCATCGTCGGGCGGTTCATCGACGACGTCGAGGCCAAGGCACCCACGACCGGAGACGCCGCGGTGTCGATGGCCGGCTGGATCAAGGACTGGCGGACCTACCTGGCCGACCGCCAGGACTACGCCACGCGGCTGCACACCGACCCCAACGCCCAGCTGCTGCTCGACCGCAGCGAGATCGGCAGCGACTCGGTCGACCAGACCATCCAGGTGTTCACCCAGGTGAACAACATCCCGGAGTGCGACACCCCCGGCGACGTCGGCTGAGCCAGCCTCAGGCGGGAGCCACCAGCTCCCGAGCGATCGCCAGGCCCCGCACCACCAGCCGGCGCGTGCTGTCGTCGACCGCCGGGTCGAGGAGATCGAGGTCGTCCTCGGTGACCCAGCGCAGGGCGAGCGACTCCGCGTTGGCGTGCTCGACCGAGCCGGGCGGGGCGAACACGAGGTAGCGCACGTCGAGGTGGAGGTGCGGAGCCTCCGCTGGGGGCGACACCTGGTGGACGTCGACGTCGATGGCCGGCACGACCACGGCGAGATCGTCGATGCCGGTCTCCTCGCGCGCCTCCTTCAACGCCACGGCGGGCAGGTTGGTGTCGCCGTCGGCATGGCCGCCCGGCTGGAACCAGCGGCCCAGCTTGCGGTGGAGCATCAGCAGGGTGCGCTCGCCCTGGGCATCGACCACCAGGGCCGAGCCGGTGAGGTGGGCATCGGGGTTGGTGCGCAGCGCGATGTCGGGATGGTGCTCGACGAAGCGGACCACCTCGGACCGGTGGGCGACCGGGGTGGGCGCGTCGAGCACCGCCTCGCCGAGGTGGGCCAGGGCGACCGCCCGGTCATCGGAGGGACCGAGGCGAGGGTCATCGGCGGCGATCCGCTCGTACGGCTGCATCGGCCCTGCCTACCGCATCACCGCCGGCACCGCCGCCGCGGTGGGTTCCGGGTGCTCACCAGGGCTTGGATCGGTGCGGGTCGCCGGGGACGCTGTAGCGCCAGGGCCGCTCGGTCGCCACGGAGATCCCCACGCGCGGGCCGGTGGTCGGCCGCGCGGGAGCGGCGGTGCCGTCGTCGACGATGGTCACGCCGCGATCGCCCCGGACCAGGTCGATGCCGTCGAACGTGCCGTCGATGCCCATCGCCTGGCAGGCCTTGGCCGGGCCGTTGGCGATGTCGACCGGGCGCCGGGCTCGCGGGCGGGCGGCGGCCATGTCGTCGATGGCGCGCAGCGGGGCGAGCGCCCGGATCAGCACCGCCCCCGCGACCCCGTCCTCGGAGGTGACCGCGTTCGCGCACCAGTGCATGCCGTAGGTGAAGTACACGTACAGGTGCCCGGCGGGACCGAACATCACCTCGGTCCGCGGCGTCTGGCCCCGATGCGCGTGGCTGGCGGGATCGTCCGCCCCTCGGTAGGCCTCGACCTCGACGATCCGGCCCGCCCGGCGGCCGTGCACCAGCACCTTGTTGAGCAGCTCGGGTGCGACCACGAGCGGATCGCGGGCGTAGAACGCCCTGGTGAGCGGCCGATCGGTCGAAGCCGCGCCCGCCAGGTCAGGCCGGGAGGCCATCGCCCGTGGTCCCCCACCAGACCCGACCGGTGCCGGCCACGCGATACGAACCGGATCCAGGCGGGACGAACACGGCGTCGCCGCCGGCGACGACGAGCGCGCCGGTGGCGCCGGGGCCGTCGATCTCGACCGACCCACCGGTGGCGAGCAGGAGCGAGGGCGCGACAGGTGCGATCTCGAGGGTGGCGTCACCCGGGGTGAGCGCGGCGAGTGCGAACGCCTCCTCGCCGGCGTCGTAGGTGGTGACACCGCCGCCCAGGTCCTCGATCACCGGGCTCGGAGGCATCCCCGGCTCGAACTGCAGGACGGCCAGCAGCTCGTCGACGTCGATGTGCTTCGGAGTGAGGCCGCCGCGCAGGACGTTGTCGGAGGCGGCCATGATCTCGACGCCGGCGCCATCGAGGTAGGCGTGCAGGTTCCCCGCCGGCAGGTGGACGGCTTCGTCCGCATCGAGGCGCACCACGTTGAGCAGGAGCGGCGCCACGGCCGTCGGGTCGCCGGGGAAGGCGTCGACCAGGCGCCGCACCCACACCCGCGGATCGGCCAGGTCGTCGCCGCGGAGGCGCTCGACCGATGCGGCCACCGCTGCGGCGATCGCGTCGCGCGAACGACCATCGAGCCGGAGCAGCCACCCGAGGACGGTCCTGAGGTGCGCTTCGTCCCCGGTGGCCAGGGCCGACACGAGCGGGTCGAACGCCTCGACGCCAAGGCCGGCGAGGAGGTTGGCCGCCTCGAGGGGCGGGCGGAACCCGCAGAGCGCCCACGTGGTGCCCAGCGCGACGAGGGCCTCGGGCTTGGGCCAGACGTCGCGGTAGCTGCGATCGGGAGCGTCGAGCGCCAGGCCGGCGGCGTCCTCCCGCTCGAAGCCGGCCTCGGCCTGGGCCTGCGAAGGATGGGCCTGGAGCGAGAGCGGTCGGCCGATGGCCAGCACCTTGAGGAGGAACGGGAGGGCGGTGTGGCCCTCGGCCGCCAGCTCGGGGCCCAGCCAGCGGGCCGGGTCGGCGGCGATGACCTGGGCGAGGGTGCGGGCCTCGGGGTCGCCGACCACCAGCGACGGTGCGCCCGGGTGGGTGCCGACCCACAGCTCTGCCTCGGGGCCGCCCGTGGGCGCCGAGCCCACGATGCGCGCCAGCCCGTCGATGGCGCCCCACGCGTAGGGCTGGACCTGGTTGCGCAGCAGCAGCATGGCCGGTGAGCCTAGGGAACCCGGTCGGCCCCGGCGGTCGCTCCGACGCGTCCTCCTAGGATCGGGCCTCGTGCCACGGACACCCGGCGAGGACGCACCCGAGCGGGCGGCCCCGATGGGAGACCCGTTCGCCGACGTCGCCGACGCCTTCGCCCGGAGGCACTACGCCGACCTGCGGGGCCGGGTGCGCACCGAGGTGATCGACGGGCACCTGCGCGAGCACCTCGCGGGCGAGGAGACCGTGGTCGACGTGGGGGGTGGCTCGGCCGAGCAGGACGTCCCGCTCGCCCGCCGCGGCCACCGCGTCGTGGTGCTGGACCCGTCGGCCGCCATGCTCGCCGCAGCACGGGCGCGCCTGGCCCGGGAACCGGGCGAGGTGGCCGAGCGGATCAGCCTGGTGCTCGCCGATGGCGACCGGGCCGCCGACGTGCTGGGCCACGACCGGTTCGATCTGGTCTGCTGCCACGGGGTCCTCATGTACCTCGAGGACCCGCTCCCCCTGCTCGCAGCGCTGGTCGACCTGGCGCGGCCCGGCGGCCTGGTGTCGATCGTCGCGGCCAGCGCCGACGCGCTGGCCATGCGGCCCGGGCTCCGGGGCAGCACCACGGAGGCGCTGCAGCTCATCGGGGGCGAGCGCTACCGCAACGGCCTCGGGCGCCAGACCCGCGCCGATCGGCCCGACGCGCTCGGCGCGACGCTGCGGTCGCTGGGTGCCGAGCCGGTGGGCTGGTACGGCGTGCGGACGTTCAGCGACGCGTGGGAACCGGGCCACGAGGTCGACGACCCCGACGCCCTGATCGAGCTCGAGGCGGCCGCGTCGCGCCGCGACCCGTACCGGCTGGTGAGCCGGCTGTTCCACCTCGTGGCCCGCAAGGCCACCTGAGACCTGCGGGCGGCGTCAGGCGGTGGTGGGCGCAGAGCCGAGGGCGTCGCGCATCCGGCTCGCCACGGGGGTCGACTCCTTGGTTCCCGGGACCACGCAGACGTAGGTGATGAGGGCGGTGAACACCGGGCGGTCGCCGACGGTGCCGCGGTAGGCGATGTCGAACGAGGAGGTCCCCCACCGGGCGATGCCGCAGTCGACGTCGAGGGTGTCGCCGTAGGTGGCCGAGCCCTGCCACTCGAGCGTGGCCTTCACCAGCATCCAGTCGATGTCGTCATCGACCCCGGTCCAGCCGACGGTGTGCTGGAACCAGGCCGCGGACGCCACATCGCAGAACCCGAGGTAGTGGGCGTTGAAGACGACGTTCTGGAGGTCGACCTCCTGGTAGCGGACCTTGATCCGCTCCCGGAACGCCCAGCCCGCTCCCGGCGGGACCGGCTCGTCAGGCACTGGCCACGCGGTTGGCGTCGTCGGCGATCCGGCTCCGGAACCGCTCGAGCTGCGCGGCCACGGGCACGGGGCCGGCCCCGCCCCGGGTGGTGCGGCGGGTGACCGAGACGCCGGGCTCCAAGATGGCCGCACCGGCGGGGCCGAGCAGCGGGTGGGCCGCCACGAGGTCGGCCATCGGGGCTTCGCCGTCGAGGGCCCGGCGGACGATCTCGCCGACGATGGCGTGGGCCTCGCGGAACGGTGTGCCCCCCTCGACCAGGAGCTCGGCGAGGTCGGTGGCCGCGGCGTACGGCGAATCGGCGGCAGCAGCCATCCGATCGGTGACGAACGTGGACGTGGCGAGCAGGCCGCTCATGGCGGCGAGGGCCAAGACGATCTGGTCGACCGCGTCGAACAGGGGCTCCTTGTCCTCCTGGAGGTCTCGGTTGTAGGTCATCGGAAGGCCCTTGAGCGTGGTGAGCAGGCCCGTGAGGTGCCCGATGAGGCGACCGCTCTTGCCGCGAGCCAGCTCGGCGATGTCGGGGTTCTTCTTCTGCGGCATCATCGAGCTGCCGGTGGAGTAGCCGTCGTCGAGCTGGAGGAACCCGAACTCGTCGGAGGCCCACAGGCACACCTCCTCGCCGATGCGCGAGAGGTGGATCCCGAGCAGGGCCAGGTCGAAGAGCGCCTCGGCCACGAAGTCGCGGTCGCTGACCGCGTCGAGCGAGTTGTCGAACACCTCGGCGAAGCCCAGGTCGGCGGCCGTGCCGGCCGGGTCGAGGGGCAGCGACGAGCCCGCCAGCGCGCCGGCGCCGAGCGGCGACACGTCGGTGCGGGCGAACGTGGAGAGCAGCCGGTCGACGTCTCGGGCCAGCGACCAGCCGTGCGCCAGCAGGTGGTGGCTGAGCAGCACCGGCTGCGCGCGCTGGAGGTGGGTGTAGCCAGGCAGGTAGGCGCCGCCGGCGGCATCGGCGCGGGTGAGCAGCACCTGCTGCAGGTCGAGCACCGCCGAGGCCACCTGGAGCAGCGCCCGCTTGGTGTAGAGGCGCAGGTCGGTGGCCACCTGGTCGTTGCGGCTGCGGCCGGTGTGGATCTTGCCGCCCGCCGGGCCGGCCAGCTCCGTGACGCGGCGCTCGACGGCGGTGTGGATGTCCTCGTCGGCCGGACCGAACTCGAAGGTCCCGCCGGCCAGCTCCTCCTCGACCTGATCGAGCGCGCTGAAGATGGCGGCGGCCTCGTCGCCGTCGAGCAGGCCGCCCCGCACCAGGCCGCGCACGTGGGCGCGGGACCCGGTGATGTCGTCGGGAGCGAGGCGCTGGTCGTACGGGAGCGAGACGGTGTACGCCAGCAGCTGCTCGGCCGGCCCGGCGGCGAACCGGCCGTGCCACAGCGTCTTGCCGTCGCCCTCGGTGAAGTCGGTCATCAGCTCGACGGGCGCTTGGAGGCCTGCCGGGCCGACCAGGTCTCGATGCCGAGGCCCCAGAGGCGGACGAAGCCGGCCGAGTCCTCGTGCCGGAACGTGTCGGCGGCGTCGTAGGTGGCCAGCTCGTAGTCGTACAGGGAGTGCTCGGAGCGGCGGCCCGTGACGGTGCACGAGTCGGGGCTGAGGCGCAGGCGCACCTCGCCGGTGACGAACTCCTGGCTCTTGTCGACGAACGCGTCGAACGACTCCTTGAGCGGGCTGAACCACAGGCCGTCGTAGATGAGCTCGGCGTAGCGGGGCTCGATGCGGGCCTTCTCGCGGTCGAGATCCCGTTCGAGGCAGATGGACTCGAGGTCCTTGTGGGCCAGGATCAGCGCCAGCGCGGCCGGGCACTCGTAGGTCTCGCGGCTCTTGATGCCGACGCGGCGGTTCTCGACCATGTCGATCCGGCCCCAGCCGTACGCCCCCACGATGGTGTTGAGCTTCTCGATGATCTCCAGCATCCCGAGCGCCTCGCCATCGACGGAGACGGGCATGCCCTGCTCGAAGCCGATCACGAGATCTCGCGGCTCGGTCTCGGTCTGCTGGGTGAGCAGCCAGACCCCCTTGGGCGGGACGGCCCACGGGTCCTCCATCTCACCGCACTCGATCGCGCGGCCCCAGAGGTTGTCGTCGATGGAGTACACCTTCTCCTTCGTCGCCTGGATCGGGATCTGGTGGTCGTAGGCGTAGTGGATGCTGTCCTCGCGGGTCATGCCCCAGCCGCGGACGGGAGCGATGACCTCGAGGTCGGGCGCCAGGGCCCGGGTGGACACCTCGAAGCGGACCTGGTCGTTGCCCTTGCCGGTGCAGCCGTGGGCGACGGCCGACGCGCCGTGGTAGCGGGCCGTCTCGACGAGGTGCTTCACGATCACCGGGCGGCTCAGCGCCGACACCAGCGGGTAGCGGCCCTCGTACATGGCGTTGGCCTTGAGGGCCGGCGCCACGAAGTCCTCGGCGAACTCCTTGCGGGCGTCGACCACGATGGCGTCGATGGCGCCGGCAGCGCGGGCGCGCTCGCGCACCACGTCCCAGTCGTCGGAGGCCTGGCCGACGTCGACCGCCAGGGCGATCACCTCGACCCCGAGCTCCTCGATCATCCAGCGCACGGCCACGGAGGTGTCGAGACCGCCGGAGTAGGCCAGTACCACGCGCTTCGCCACGTTGGTTCCTCTTTCGTTCTTGGTTGTCAGGAGAGCTTGCTGGTGAGCATGGACCGGATCAGGTGAGGCCTGCCAGCTCACGGAGCTGGTGGGCCACCTCGGCCCCGGTGAGGCCTTCGGCCACCACGATGATGACGGTGTCGTCGCCGGCGACGGTGCCGATGACCTCGGGGAGCCCCGAGCGGTCGAGGGCCGATCCGACGACGTTGGCGGTGCCCGGCGGGGTGCGGAGCACGACGATGTTGGCCGACGACGAGACCTCGACCACCCACTCGCCGAGTGCCCGGCGGAGGTGCTCCTCGGGGGCCAGCTGGTCCCGGGGGAGCTCGGGGATGGCGTAGACGGTGTCACCACCGCCGGCACGCACCTTGATGGCGCCGAGATCGTCGAGGTCGCGGCTGACGGTGGCCTGCGTGGCACCCACCCCCTCGCCGGACAGGAGGGCGACGAGCTGCTCCTGGTTGGTGACGGCGTGCTGCGACAGGAGCTTGGCGACCAGGTGCTGGCGCTGGTTCTTGGCCAGGCGGACGAGCGGCGGCGGGGTCTTCGTGCGCGTGCTCACCGGCCCGCCTCCGACGCACCGACCAGCCACTCCAGCGCGCCGCGGGCGGCCGGCTGGCGGTTGGCCGCTTCGGGCCACACCCGGCTCCGGGGCCCGTCGAGGACCTCGTTGGTGACCTCCTCGCCGCGGTGGGCAGGGAGGCAGTGCATGAAGATGGCGTCGTCGTGGGCCCGGTCGAGCAGGGCCTGGTCGACCCGGTAGCGCTCGAAGATCGGCTTGCGGAGCGCCGCCTCCTCCTCCTGGCCCATCGAGTACCAGGCGTCGGTGACGAGCACATCGGTGCCCTCGGCGGCCGCCTGCGGATCGCCGTCGTACTCGGCCCAGTCGGCGCCCAGCTCGGCCATGCGCATCAGGTCCTCGGCCGGTGGCTGGTAGGCCTCGGGGCAGGAGAAGCGGATCCGCATGCCCTGCATCGAGCAGGCCAGCCCCAGCGAGCGGGCGACGTTGGAGTAGTCGCCCACCCAGGTCACGGACCGGCCACCCAGCTGCGGGCCGAACTCCGCCCGGATGGTGAGCAGGTCGGCGATGGCCTGGAGCGGGTGGCTCAGGTCGGAGAGCAGGTTCACCACCGGGATGGTCACCGCGCCGGCCATCCGCTCGAGGACGGTGTGGTCGAACACCCGCGCCGCGATCACCGAGTGGTAGCAGGCGAGGGTGCGGGCGACGTCTTCGGCGGTCTCGCGGCCATCGATGTCGACCTCATCGGGCTTCAGGTAGATGGGGTGCCCGCCCAGCTCGACCACCGCCATCTCGGTGGAGTTGCGCGTGCGGTTGGACGGCTTCTGGAAGATCAGCGCCGCGCCGCGGCCGTCGAGCACCCGGGCCGGGTGCGGGGCGGTGCAGCGCTCGAGGACCTCTTCGAGCTCGTCCGCGTTGAGATCGTCGATCTCCAACAGGTGCCGGGTCACGATGCCTCCGCGTCTTGGTAGGCGAGCGCCAAGATGGCGGCCGCTTCGTCGATCTCGTCGTCGGTGATGAGCAGGTTGGGGGCCAGCCGGAGCGCGGTGGGCGTGACGGCGTTGACCACGAGGCCACGGTCGAGGGCGGCCTGGGCCACCGCACGGGCATCGAGCCCGTCGACCAACTGGACCGCCAAGAGCAGGCCGAGGCCCCGGACGGCGGCGACGTGCGGGTCGGCCGGGAGCACCTGGGCCAGCCGCTCCCCCGCCCGCGTGGCCCGGCCCGGGACGTCCTCGGCCTCCATGACCGCCAGCACGGCCTTGGCCGCAGCGGTGGCCAGCGGTTGGCCGCCATAGGTGGTGGCGTGGTCGCCGGGCTCGAACGCCCGGGCCACCTCGGCCTGGGCCCAGCACGCGCCGATCGGGACGCCGTTGCCCAGGGCCTTGGCCATGGTGACCACGTCGGGCACCACGTCGAAGTGCTGATGGCCGAACCACCGGCCGGTGCGGCCGAGGCCGGTCTGGACCTCGTCGACCATGAACAGCAGGCCGCGCTCGTCGCACAGCCGCCGCACGCCTTGGAAGTACTCGGCCGTGGCCGGGTTGACCCCGCCCTCGCCCTGGACCGGCTCCAGCAGGACCGCGGCGACCGTGGGGTCGATGGCGGACTCGAGCGCGTCGAGGTCGTTCCACTCGACGTGGCGGAAGCCCTCGGGCAGCGGCTGGAACGCCTCCCACTTCTGGGGCTGGCCGGTGGCGTGGAGGGTGGCGAGGGTGCGGCCGTGGAACGAGCCCAGGGCGCTGATGACGACGTGCTTGCCCCGGCCGCCCCACTTGCGGGCCAGCTTGAGGGCGCACTCGTTGGCCTCGCCACCGGAGTTGGCGAAGAACACCTGGCCGCCGCCGCCCAGGAGGCGGTCGAGCGTGACGGCCACCTCCCAGCCCGGCTCGGTGCCGAACAGGTTGGAGACGTGGAGCAGGGTCTGCGCCTGGGTGTGCAGCGCCTCGGCGACCGCCGGGTGGCTGTGGCCCAGGCCGGTGACGGCGAGCCCGGACAAGAAGTCGAGGTACTCCTTGCCGTCGGCATCCCAGAGGCGGGCGCCCGCGCCCTTCACGAACTGGACCTGCGGCGGCCCGTAGGTGGGCATGAGCGGGCAGCGGACCTGGTCGGCCGGTGCGTGCATGGCGGCGCCGTGGACGGTGTGGGTGGTGGTGCTCATGCCGTCGCCTCGTCAGCCCGGGTGATCATGGTGCCGACACCGGCGTCGGTGAGCAGCTCCAGCAGGACCACGTGCGGGATGCGGCCGTCGAGGATGTGGGCCGAGCCCACGCCGTCGGCCACGGCGTCGAGGCACGCCTCGATCTTGGGGATCATCCCGCCGGAGATGACGCCATCGGCGATCAGGCCCATGGCCCGGGCCGTGGAGAGGCGCGACACGAGCGTGGAGGGGTCGGCCACATCGGTGAGGACGCCCGGGACGTCGGTCAGGTAGATGAGCTTCTCGGCTTCGAGGTTGGCGGCGATGGCGATGGCGGCCGTGTCGGCGTTGATGTTGTACGCCTGGCCCTTCTCGTCGGCCCCGATGGTGGAGATGACGGGGATGAAGTCGGCGGCCAGGAGGGTGTCGAGGATCCGGCGGTTGACCTCGACCACGTCGCCCACGTAGCCGAGGTCGGCGTGGCGCTGCTCGGCGATGATCAGCCCGGCATCCTCGCCCGAGAGCCCCACGGCCACCTGGTCGCGCTGGTTGATGGCCGAGACGATGTCGGCGTTGACCCGGCCGGTGAGCACCATGCGGGCCACGTCGAGCGTGTCGGCATCGGTGACCCGCAGCCCGTCCTTGAACTCCGACTCGAGACCCAGCTTGGCGAGCAGCTCCCCGATCTGGGGACCGCCGCCGTGGACCACGACGGGCTTCAGCCCGATGGCCCGCAGCAGGACGATGTCGGCGGCGAACGAGTGGGCCAGGGCTTCGTCGACCATGGCGTTGCCACCGAACTTGATGACGACGGTGCGCCCGGCGAAGGCCTGGATGTAGGGCAGCGCCTCCACGAGGATGGCGGCGCGGACGGCGGGCGTGACGTCGGCCAGCGCCGCCGGGTCCACGTGGTCGTGTTCAGCCATCGCACAGTGTATGCATGATGATGCATGTCTATGCAACACCGTGCCGGGAACCCGGGTCGGCGGTGTGCTGGTGGTCAGCTGCCGCCGGTGTTCTCGTCGATGTACTCGTGGGTGAGGTCGTTGGTGAGGACGGTGAACGTGCCGTCGCCGAGACCGAGGTCGCACACGATGTCGAGGTGGCGCTGCGCCATGTGGGTGGCGACGGTGGCCTCGTCGTGGGCGATGGTGATGCCGCCGGCCGCCACGGTGACCCCGCCGTAGCTGACCGCCACCTGCTCCTGGTCCATCGCGATGCCGGCCACGCCGAGCTCGCTGGCGAGGCGGCCCCAGTAGGGGTCCTGGCCGAACCACGAGCACTTGCACAGGGCGCTGGCGGCGATCTGGCGGGCGCCGGCCTCGGCGTCGGCATCGGTGGCCGCACCGGTGACCGTGAGCTTCACGACCTTGGTGGCCCCCTCCGCGTCGCCCGCCATCTGGCCGGCGAGGTCGGCGCACACCTGACCGACGGCGGCGGCCAGCTCGTCGTGGTCGACGGGGCCGGCGGCGCCGCTGGCCAGGAGGATCACGGTGTCGTTGGTGGACCGGCAGGCATCGGTCATCAAGATGTTGAAGCTGGTGGAGACGGCGCCGCGGAGGATCTCGCGCAGCTCGTCGTTCGTGGCCTCGGCATCGGTGGTGAGCACGGCCAGCATCGTCGCCATGTTGGGGCTGAGCATCGCCGCGCCCTTGGCCATGCCACCGACGACGGCGCCGGTCTCCCCGACCGGCGCCGTCGACACCTTGCGCGCCGTGTCCGTGGTGCGGATGGCCTCGGCAGCAGCGACGTCACCATCGGCCGCCCTGGCGGCGGCGAGCGCCGGCACCCCCGCGACGATCGTGTCGATGGGCAGCGGGATGCCGATGAGCCCGGTGCTGCACACCAGGACCTCGTGCGGATCGCAGCCCAGCTGCTCGGCGGCCGCCGCGCACATGGCCTGGGCGTCGGCCCGGCCCTGGGCGCCCGTGGCAGCGTTGGCGTTGCCCGAGTTCAGGATCACCGCCACCGCCCGGCCACCGGTGCGGGCCAGGTGGGCATCGGAGGTCAGCACCGGCGCCGCGGTCATCTTGTTGTCGGTGAACACGGCGGCAGCCGCCACGGGCACGCCGTCGGCGGTGGCCACCAGCGACAGGTCGGGGTCGCCGGACGGCTTCAGCCCGCAGTGGATGCCTGCGGCCACGAACCCCTTCGCTGCGGTGACGCTCATCTGCTTCCTCTCTACGCGCCCGGGAGCTCCCGGACGATGGTCGATCTTGCCCGCACCCGGTGGAACATCGACCAGAGAAATCGAGGTCCGAGATCTTGTGGTCGATCGTCCACCGCGGAGGGGGAAGATCGACCAGAGGAGGGTGGGGCGGGCGGGGCTGGGGGGGGGTGCTAGGGGTAGAGGCCGACGAGGGGGAGGCCGGCGGTCTCCTGGAGGCCGAGGGCGACGTTGGCGGCCTGGATGGCACCGCCCGAGGCGCCCTTGGTGAGGTTGTCGAGGGCGGCGATGGCGACGACCCACCCGGTGCGGTCGTCGGCGAAGGCGGTGACGTGGACGGCCTGGGACCCGAGCGTGGCCTTGGTGGACGGCGACTGCTCGCGCACGACCATGAACGGCTCGAGGTCGTAGGCGTCGTGGAGCACCTGCCGGAGCGACTCGGTGGTGACCGCCTCGGTGGGGCGGGCGTAGCAGGTGGCCAAGATGCCCCGGTTCATCGGCGCCAGGTGCGGCGTGAACAGCACCTGGGCGGCGACCCCGGCGGCGTGCGAGAGGTTCTGCTCGATCTCTGGGGTGTGCCGGTGGTTCAAGACGCCGTAGGCGGTGAAGTCCTCGTCGACGGTGTTGAAGTGGTTGGTGGGCTTGGGCACGCGTCCGGCACCGGACACGCCGCTGGCCGCATCGACGATGATCCCCGTGGGCTCCACCAGGCCGGCCTGCAGGAACGGCGCGAGGGCCAAGGTGGCGGTGGTGACGTAGCAGCCGGGCGTGGCGACGAGCTTGGCGCCGGCCAGCTCGGCCCGGAACAGCTCCGGCAGGCCGTAGACGGCGTCGGCGAGCAGCTCGGGCACGGTGTGCGCCTCGCCGTACCACTGGGGGTAGAGCGAGGCGTCCTTCAGCCGGAAGTCGGCAGCCAGGTCGACCACGGTGCGCTTGCCGTCGAGCAGCGCCGGGACGATGGCCTGCGAGGTGCCGTGCGGGAGGCCGCAGAACACCAGCTCGAGGTCGTGGTCGTCGGCGATGGTGTCGGTGGCGGGCACGAACCGGAGGTCGGGGTAGGCGGCGGCCAGGCTCGGGTACAGGTCGGCGACGGCGGTGCCGGCCTGGCTGTCGCCCGTGGCCACCACCACCTCGAGGTCGGGGTGCCCGGCGATCAGGCGCAGCAGCTCCGCCCCGGTGAACCCCGATGCTCCGATGATGCCGACCCGAACCGTCATGGCGACACTCTATGCGCCCACCTGCATGACTATGCAAGTAGGCCGGTCACCCCTCGGCCGCGAGGACGAACTGGCGTCCCTTCACCGGGGCGCCGACCAGCCAGGTGCGGTCCTGGCGCTCGAGGGCGCTGGGGTCTCGGCAGTCGAGCACGACCACCGGGAAGGGCTCGGCGCCGTCGGCCGGCACCAGGACCAGGCCGCCGTCGCGGTGCTCCAGGCGACCGGAGCGCGGGCGCGGCTGGCGCAGGGAGCGGTCGATGGCGACGCGGGAGAGCCCGATCTGGCCACCCTCGTTCGAGATGACCTCGACCGTGAGCGCATCGCCGTACACCGCCTCGTCGAGCTGGTCGGCGGCCCCGTAGCGGGACCGGTCGAGCTGACCCTCCGCGCTCCCGAGCTCCACGGTGACGCCGCGCTTCACCAGCCCGACCACCATCCCGGTGACGATCGTGCCCACCGCCGGTCCCCGAGGACCCCGCCGCTCCCCTGCTCCTCTGGCCACCGCTCCACCCTCGCTCCCGGACGGGTCCGGCCGCAACCGGGGGCGAACCCGGCGGGACCAGGCGGAATCCGACCCGCGTTCGGGTTGAATCGTCGGGCCGCCCGCGACGCAGGAGCCCGCCATGCCCGTCCCCCACATCCAGGTCATCCTCGGCACCACGAGGCCCGGCCGCTTCTCCGAGCGGGTCGGCGACTGGCTCGTGGACCGGCTGGGGCAGCGCGACGACCTGACCGTCGAGCTGCTCGACCTGCGCGACCACCCGCTGCCCATCTACGAGCTCGACGTCGCCCCCGCTCGCGCCGGGCGCGAGTACGAGACGCCGGAGGTGCGGCGCTTCGGCGAGCGCCTCGACCAGGCCGACGGCTACGTGGTGGTGACCGGCGAGTACAACCACGGCTACTCGTCGTCGCTGAAGAACGCGCTCGACCACGTGTTCCCGGAGCTCCACCGCAAGCCGATCACGTTCGCGGCGTACGGCCAGGTGGGCGGCGCCCGGGCCGTGGAGCAGCTGCGCCAGGTGGTGGTGGAGCTGGAGATGGCCCCGCTGCGCCACGCCGTGCACATCCTGCCGAGCGTCCTGATCGCGGCCCGGCAGTTGGACCCGTTCACCATCGAGGCCTTCGCCGAGCTCGACGACCGGCTCGCTCACGCCACCGACGACCTGGTCTGGTGGGCGAGCGCGCTGGCCTCGGCGCGGGCCGAGGGCTGACCGGCAGCGCCTCAGCCCAAACGGATCAGCCCAAGCGGATCAGCCGGCGTAGGACGCCGTGCCCGACACGGGCACGGCCGCAGCCGGCGCAGCTCCGGTGGAGCCGGCCGCCGTGGTCGACGCCGTAGAGCCCGGCGCCGTGGTGGGCGCGGCGGAGGTCGTGGTGGGCGTGCTGGTCGACGTCGTCGTCGACGTGGTCGACGTCGTGGAGGCAGGGACCAGGCGCGAGAGGCAGTTCACCGACGGGTCGGCCGCGAAGTTCCACCCCTGGAGCAGGTACTGCTGGGCCGGGTCGGGGCCCGCGTAGAGACCGTCGCTCGGCGCGATGGAGAAGCAGCGCCCATCGGTGAGGTCGATCGCCACCCGCACGAAGGGCGAGGACTCGGACCCCCGGACGAACCGGGCGTGCCCGGTGCCGACCACCTCGGTGCCGGCGGCGTTCGTGGTCTCGCCGTAGAGGTCGAGGATCAGCGCGTCGCCGTCGACGCGGCACAGCTGCGCCGAGGTCCACCGGGTGGGCAGGATCTCGCCGTCGAACAGCTGGAACCCGATCGGGCCATCGTCGAGCACCTCGACGTCGCCGCACCCGAACTGGCCCTCGATGGGGCCCGGGTTGTCGACATCGGCGAACGACCGGGCGCCGGCGTCGATGTCGGGAGGCGCGTCGGACGTCGGCTCCGACCGGAAGTCGGCGGGGAACGGTGCCGACGACCAGACGTCAGCCGAGGCTGGTCCACTGACGGTCGCCACCACCACGAGCGCCATCGCGGCGACGAGCCCGCCCAGCGCCACGCCGCTCCTGCCGCGACCGTGCCTGCTCCACCCACCCATGATCCGCGCCATCGAGGGAGCTTACGACCGGCTTCGGCGCGGCGACGGGAGGGTGCTTGACAGCGCGGGCCATCGGTCGTAGAAACTGGACTCGTGTCCAGCACTGGTGTCCAGGTTCCTGCTCCGGCCACCCGGCGGCACCTCAGCGACCGCCAGGCGCGCACGGTCGACCGGCTCACCGAAGCCGCCGTCGCCGAGCTGATCGCCACCGGGTACTCGGCCCTCACCGTGCGCAGCGTCGCCAAGCGCGCCGGCGTCGCCCCGGCGACGGCCTACACCTACTTCGCGTCGAAGGAGCACCTCGTGGCCGAGGTGTTCTGGCGCCGCTTCGACGGCCAGGACGCCGCCCCGATCGACCGCCGCCGCTCCCCCGCCAACCGGGCCACCGATGTGCTCCTCGGCTTCGCCCTCGTCGTGGCCGACGAGACCGAGCTGGCCGCAGCGTGCACCGTCGCCCTCCTCGCGGACGACCCCGAGGTGCGGGAGCTGCGGCTGCGCATCGGGCTCGAGATGCACCGGCGGCTCACCGAGGCCCTCGGTGACGACGCCTCGCCCGCGGCGGTGCAGACGCTCGAGCTGGCCACCACCGGCGCGCTGCTCCAGGTCGGCACCGGCCACCTGGCCTACGACGCCATCCCCGGACTGCTGGCCGACGCGGCCGCCCTGGTGCTGGGAGGCGCCGCCCGATGACCGTCACCAGCGAACCGCTCGTCTACGACCCCTACGCCTACGAGATCCACGAGGATCCGTACCCCACCTACGCCCGCCTGCGCGAGGAAGCCCCGCTCTACCGCAACGACGAGCGCAACTTCTGGGCCCTGTCGCGGCACGAGGACGTGATGGCGGCGTTCCGCGACTCGGAGCGGTTCTCCAACGCCGAGGGCGTGTCGATCGACCCGGCGGCGTCGGGCCCCCACGCCCACCGCACCATGTCGTTCCTGGCGATGGACCCGCCGCAGCACGGCCGCATGCGCGGCCTCGTGGCCCGGGGCTTCACGCCCCGGCGGGTGGCCGGCATGGAGGAGGGCATCCGGGCGCTCACGGTGCAGCACCTCGATGCCTGCATGGAGAAGGGCGACTTCGACTTCGTCGCCGATCTGGCCGGCAAGGTCCCGATGGACGTCATCTCGGAGATGCTCGGGGTGCCGCAGGCCGACCGGGCCATGCTGCGCCGCCAGTCCGACCTGCTGATCCACCGTGAGGAGGGCGTGACCGACGTGCCCCCCGCCGGCGTGGAGGCCGCGTTCGCCCTGGTCATCTACTACGCCGACCTCATCGCCGACCGCCGGGCCCACCCGGGCGACGATCTCGTGTCGGCGCTGTGCGCCGCGGAGGTCGATGGTGATCGCCTCACCGACGACGAGATCACCGGCTTCCTGTTCCTGATGGTGGTGGCCGGCAACGAGACCACCACCAAGCTCCTCGCCCACGCCTGGTACTGGGCGTGGCTGAACCCCGACGAGCGGGCCAGGGCGTTCGCCGACCCGGCCCGCATCCCCGACTGGGTCGAGGAGACGCTGCGGTACGACACGTCGAGCCAGATGCTCGCCCGGGTCACCACCAGCGACCTGACCTACTACGGGCAGACCATCCCCAAGGGCGACCGCGTGCTGCTGCTCGCCGGATCGGCGAACCGTGACGAGCGGGCGTTCGCCGACCCCGATCGCTACGACCTCGACCGCGACCGCGAATCGGTCGGCATCGCCAGCTTCGGCGTGGGCCGCCACTTCTGCATGGGGGCGTCGCTGGCCCGCCTGGAGGCCCACATCGTGCTCGAGGAGCTGGTGAAGCGGGTGCGCTCGTACGAGATCGACCCGGCCGGCACCCGCCGCGTCCACTCCGTCAACGTGCGCGGCTTCGAGTCGCTGCCCACCCTCGTGAAGGTCCGCTGATGCCCCGCTTCGAACCGCACCCCGCCCGCCGCCCGGCCATCGTCACCGGCGCGTCGTCGGGCATCGGGGCCGCCGCCGCCCAGGCGCTGGCCGCAGCCGGACACCCGGTCGTGCTGGCCGCCCGCCGCGTCGAGCGCCTCACCGATCTGGCCAAGGCCATCATCGACGCGGGCGGCGAGGCCGCCGCCCTGGCCCTCGACCTGGCCGACCCGGCCTCGATCGACGCGTTCGCCGTCGCCGCCGAGGAGGCGTTCGGCCCGGTCGACATCGTGGTGTCGAACGCAGGCGAGGTGGCGCCCCACACCGCCCTCGACTCCGACCCCGACGAGTTCGCCACCTCGGTGCACGTCAACCTCCTGGGCGCCCAGCGCCTCGCGGCCCGGCTCGGTCCGGCCATGGTCGAGCGGGGCCACGGCGACATCGTCTTCGTGACCTCCGACGTGGTGGTGCGGCCCCGCACCCACATGTCGTCGTACGTCGCCGCCAAGGCCGGGCTCGAAGGCCTGGCCCGCTCGATGCAGATGGAGCTCGAGGGCACGGGCGTGCGCGTCGGCATGGTCCGGCCCGGCCCGTCGTCCACCGAGCAGGGCACCACCTGGAGCGAGGAGACCATCCTCCACGTCATGCCGTACTGGGAGAAGTGGGGCCACCTGCGCCACAACGGCGCCCTCCTCCCCGAGAACGTGGCCCAGGCCATCGTCGTCATGGTGTCGGTCCCCAAGGGGACGCACCTCACCCTCATCGAGGTCGAGCCCGAAGCGCCCGTCCTCCCCGATCGGAGCCACACGTGACCGACACCCTCATCCCCACCGAGCTGCCCGAGCCGCCCAAGGTCTCCGGGGGCGATCACCCCACCGGGCACCTCGAGGAGCTGCGCGCCGACCCCATCGGCCTGATGGAGCGCACCCGCGCCGAGTGCGGCGACGTCGGCGAGTTCCGCCTCGCCGACAAGGAGGTGGTGCTGCTCACCGGCGCCGAGGCCAACGAGGTCTTCTTCCGGGCCACCGACGACGACCTCGACCAGGCCGCCGCCTACCCGTTCATGACCCCGATCTTCGGGGAGGGCGTGGTGTTCGACGCCTCCCCCGAGCGCCGGCGCGAGCAGCTCCACAACATGGCGCTGCGCGACAAGCAGATGCGCGGCCACGCCGAGACCATCCAGCGCGAGGTCGACGAGATGGTGGCCCGCTGGGGCGATGGCGGCGAGATCGATCTCCTCGACTGGTTCTCGGAGCTGACCATCTACACGTCGTCGTCGTGCCTCATCGGCCGCAAGTTCCGCCTCGACCTCGATGACCGCTTCTCGCACCTCTACCACGAGCTCGAGCAGGGCACCGACGCCATCGCCTACGTCGACGCCTACGCCGACATCCCGTCGTTCCACGCACGCGACCGCGCCCGTGCCGGCCTGGTCGAGCTGGTGGGAGCGATCATGGACAAGCGCGAGGAGGCGGGGGCGCCCGTCGAGAAGGACGACCGCGACCTCCTCGACGTGCTCATGTCGATCCGAGACGACGAGGGCGCCCTCCGCTTCGACGCCGACATGATCACCGGCATGTTCATCTCGATGATGTTCGCCGGGCACCACACCACCTCGGGCACTGCGGCCTGGACGCTCATCGAGCTGCTGCGCCACCCCGAGGAGATGGCCGCGGTGGTGGCCGAGCTCGACGACCTCTACGCCGACGGCACCGAGGTGAGCTACCAGGCCCTGCGCGAGATGCCCCGCCTCGAGGGCGCGATCAAGGAGGCCCTCCGCCTCCACCCGCCCCTGATCCTGCTGCTGCGGGTGTCCAACATCGACCTCGAGGTCGGCGGCCACCTCATCCGCAAGGGGAAGATGGTGGCGGCCTCCCCCTCCGTCTCGAACCGCCTGCCCGAGGCGTTCGGCGATGCCGAGGCCTTCCGGCCCGGCCGGTACCTCGAGGACCCCGCGGCCGACGCGGCCAACCCGTGGAACTGGATCCCCTTCGGCGCCGGCCGCCACCGCTGCGTCGGGGCCGCCTTCGCCATGATGCAGCTCAAGGCCATCTTCTCGGTCCTGCTCAAGGACTGGTCCTTCGAGGCCGCCCAGCCGCTCGACAGCTACCGCAACGACCACTCCAAGATGGTCGTGCAGCTGGCCCAGCCCTGCCTCGCCACGTTCCAGCGCCGCACGGCCGGAGCGAGCGCGGCGGCCGTGGCCGGCGCTCCCGGCGACGCCGCGGCAGTCGAAGCGCCGGCTCGAGCGTCGGCACCGGGCACCCGCGCCGACGGGTGGCGCATCGCCGTCGACACGGACCTGTGCCAGGGCCACGCCGTCTGCCAGAGCGAGGCGCCCGGGGTGTTCGAGGTCTCCAAGACCGGCGACCTGACCATCCTCGACCAGCGTCCACCCGAAGAGCTGCGCCAGGCCGCGGAGGCCGCGGTCCGCTACTGCCCCACCCACGCCCTGTCGATCGTCGACCAGGACTGAGGCCAGGGGAGCTCCGCTCCCGTGGGCGACCACCCACCCAACGGTGCGGCTCACCCGAGCCGGCACCGCACCACCAGCACGACAAGCACACAAGGGGAACGAACATGACCGCCTACCCGCGCGAAGAGATGGAAGCGATGGTGGAGCACTGGCTCCAGGTCAACCGGGAGGCGGAGGCCACCGGCGACTGGGAGCCGATGGCGGCCTGCTACACGGAGGACGCCACCTACGGCTGGAACTACGGCGACCGGGAGAACTTCATGGCCGTCGGCCGTGACGAGATCCGCGAGATCGCCCTCGGCCTGGAGATGGGTGGCCTCGACGGGTGGGAGTACCCGTACCAGGAGACCCTCATCGACGAGACCAAGGGCCAGTTCGTCGGCTTCTGGCGCCAGATCGCCGACGCCACCCGCCCCGACGGGACCCACTACGAGGTGGCCGGCATCGGGGGCAGCTGGTTCCGCTACGCCGGGAACATGCAGTGGAGCTGGCAGCGCGACTGGTTCGACTTCGGCAACGCCGCCGCCCTGTTCATGGAGATGATGACCGACGGCACCCTGTCGGCCGGCATGACCGCCCGCATGGAGCGGTCGCTCAAGCCCGGCCAGCTGCCCGGCCACTACTCGCTCGCCGACACCCCCGTCGGGCTCTGGGAGGTGCCCTCCTGATGGAAGGGCTCGAGCAGAACCTGATCGACGGCAAGCTCGTCGCCGCTTCCAGCGGCGGCACGTTCGAGACCGTCAACCCGGCCACCGAAGAGGTGCTCGGGGTGGCGGCCGACGGCACCGCCGCCGACATGGATGCCGCCATCGACGCCGCCCGCCGGGCGTTCGACGGCGGCGCGCCCGAGTGGGCCGACCCGGCCTTCCGCGCCCGGTGCCTCCGCCAGCTGCGCGAGGCGCTGCAGAGCCACAGCGACGAGCTGCGGGAGCTGACCATCGCCGAGGTGGGTGCTCCCCGCTTCTTCACCACCATCGCCCAGCTCGACTCCCCCGTCGAGGACCTGGGGTACGCGGCCGACCTGGCCGAGTCGTACGAGTGGACCAAGGACATGGGCGAGGCCTCGCCCGTCGGGATCAAGAGCCACCGCTGGGTGGTGCGCGAGCCGGCCGGCGTCGTCGGCGCCATCACGCCGTGGAACTTCCCGCACCAGATCAACCTGGCCAAGGTCGGACCGGCGCTCGCTGCCGGCTGCACCGTGGTGCTCAAGCCGGCGCCTGACACGCCGTGGGCGGCCGCTTCCGTCGCCGCCATCGCCGCCAACGAGACCGACATCCCGCCCGGCGTGCTCAACGTGGTCAACAGCTCCGACCACGCCCTGGGCGCCATGCTCAGCACCGATCCTCGCGTCGACGTGGTGTCGTTCACCGGCTCCACGGCCACCGGCCGCAAGGTCATGGCCAACGCCGCCGAGTCGCTCAAGCGGGTGTTCCTCGAGCTCGGCGGCAAGTCGGCGTTCATCATCCTCGACGATGCCGACGTCAGCGCCGCCGCTTCGCTCGCCGCGTTCACGGCGTGCAGCCACGCCGGGCAGGGCTGCGCCATCACCACCCGCCTGCTGATCCCGCGGGCCCGCTACGACGAGGTGGTCGAGGCGGCCGCCGCAACGATGAGCGCGCTCGCCGCCGGCGACCCGCAGGCGCCCGGCACGATCTGCGGTCCGGTGATCTCGGCCCGCCAGCGAGACCGGATCGAGGGCTACCTCCGCTCGGCCACCGAGCAGGGCGGCACCTTCGCCACCGGCGGCGGCCGCCCCGCCGACCAGGAGCGCGGCTTCTTCATCGAGCCCACCCTGATCACCGGCCTCGACAACTCGGCGCGGGTGGCCCAGGAGGAGATCTTCGGTCCGGTCCTCGTCGCCATCCCCCACGACGGCGACGACGATGCGGTCCGCATCGCCAACGACTCTCCCTACGGCCTCTCGGGCGCGGTGCACTCCGCCGACCCGGACCGGGCCTGGGCCGTGGCTCGCAAGGTCCGTACCGGGACCCTGAGCATCAACGGCGGGATCTGGTACTCCGCCGACATGCCGTTCGGGGGCTACAAGGCCTCGGGCATCGGCCGCGAGATGGGCGTCGCCGGCTTCGAGGAGTACCTCGAGACCAAGGCCATCTCCACCGCCGTCTAGCGACCGCGGTCCACCCACCAACGAGCACGACGACGACGAAGAAGAAGGACGGAGACATGGGCAGGTTCGACGAGAAGGTCGCCATCGTGACCGGGGCAGCCGGAGGCATCGGTGAGGCCTACGCACGGGCGCTCGCCGGGGAAGGTGCGTCGGTGGTGATCGCCGACGTCGACGAGGCCAAGGGCGCCGCCACCGCCGCCGACATCACGGCCGCCGGAGGAGGCGCGGCCATCTTCGTGCGCTGCGACGTGAGCGACAGCACCTCGGCCGAGGCGATGGCCGCCGCCACCGTCGAGCGCTTCGGCGGCCTCGACCTGCTGGTCAACAACGCCGCCATCTACGGGAACATGCAGTTCGATCTGCTCATCACCGTCGACTGGGACTACTACCGGAAGTTCATGAGCGTGAACATGGACGGCGCCCTGGTCTGCACCCGGGCGTGCTACTCGCACATGGCGGCTCGCGGCGGCGGCTCGATCGTCAACCAGTCGTCCACGGCGGCGTGGCTGTACTCGGGCTTCTACGGCCTGGCCAAGGCCGGGGTGAACAGCCTCACGCAGCAGCTGGCCCACGAGCTCGGCGGCCAGGGGATCCGCGTCAACGCCATCGCCCCCGGGCCCACCGACACCGAGGCCACCCGCAACCAGGTGGGCGAGGGCATGGTCAAGAGCCTGGTGAAGGACCTGGCCATCAAGCGCCCGGGCACGCCCGCCGACATGGTCGGCGCCTGCCTGTTCCTCCTGTCCGACGAGTCCGCGTGGGTCACCGGCCAGATCTTCAACGTCGACGGCGGGCAGGTGTTCCGGTGAGCGGCGTCGGGTTCATCGGCCTGGGTCAGATCGGCGGCCCCATGGCCACGCGCCTCCTCGAGTGGCCCGACGGCCTCACGGTCTTCGACATCTCCCCCGCCGCCACCGAGCCGTTCGCCCGCGCCGGCGCCCACGTGGCCACCTCCCCCGCCGGCGTGGCCGAGCGCGCCGAGGTCATCTCGATCATGGTGTTCGACGACGCCCAGGTGACCGAGGTGCTCACCGGCCCCGACGGGATCCTGGCCACCGCCCGTCCCGGCACCGTGGTGGCCATCCACTCCACGGTGGAGCCCGACACCCCCGCCCGCCTCGCCGCCATCGCCGCCGAGCACGGCGTCGAGGTGCTCGACGCGCCGGTCAGCGGCGGCTTCATGGGCGCGCACAGCGGCGAGCTGGCGTTCATGGTCGGCGGGTCCGACGAGGCCGTGGCCAAGGTCCGCGAGCCGTTCGCGCTGATGGGCCCGCTCGTGGGCCACCTCGGCCCGATCGGCGCCGGCACCCGCGCCAAGCTGGCCCGCAACCTCATCACCTTCGCCGCCTACTCGGCGGTGGGTGAGGCGCTCCGCCTGGCCGAGGCCGCCGGCGTCGACCTGGTCAAGCTGGGCGAGGTGGTCCGCCACTCCGACAAGGTCACCGGCGGCCCCGGGTCGATCATGATCCGCGGCACCGCCACCCCGCTGGCCCCCGACGACGGCCTGACCCCGATCTTCACCC
Source organism: Aquihabitans sp. McL0605 (assembly GCF_049993875.1). Taxonomy (NCBI): domain Bacteria; kingdom Bacillati; phylum Actinomycetota; class Acidimicrobiia; order Acidimicrobiales; family Iamiaceae; genus Aquihabitans; species Aquihabitans sp. McL0605. Next base: position 4,800,884 of record NZ_CP188252.1, on the reverse strand, counting down.
ACACCCGGGGCCTCGGCGAGAAGGACCTGCACCTGGCCATCGCGCTGGGCGAGCAGGTCGGCGTCGACCTGCCCATCGCCCACCTGGCGCTCGAGCAGCTGGGTGCCGCCCTCGGCGTGCCCCGCCAGCCCGATGCCTGAGCGATCCCCGATCCGATCCTGGAGGATGAACCCGTGACCGACGAAGGAACCACCCCCGACAGCGAGCAGCGCGCCCGAGGCAAGGCCCTCATGAAGGACGTCTACGGGTGGGACGTCGACCACGTCGTCGGACCGTTCGTGGAGTACACGGTCGACCACCTCTTCGCCGAGGTGTGGAACGAGGGCAAGCTCACCGTCAAGGAGCGGCGCCTGATGCTGATCGGCATGGCGGCCGGCTCGGGCCTCGAAGACGTCGCCGGGCTCCAGCTCGACGCGGCCGTCCGGCTCGGGGAGCTCGACGCCGACGACCTGCGCACCATCGTGGTGTTCCTCGCCCACTACGCGGGTTGGCCCCGCGCCGCGAAGCTGAACACCGAGGTCGAGGCGATCATCGCCCGGACGGCCAAGGCCGAGGCCAAGGCGGCCGCCGAAGAAGCCGGCCGGTCGTGACCCGGACCGTCGCCCAGCCATGGGCCGGGCGCACCCACGCCGAGCTGGCCGAGCTGGCCCGGGAGCTGCTGCTCGCCGGGCACCTCATCGACCGGTCCGGCATGCCCCACCTGATCTCGCGCTTCGGCCGGGACGGCATGGCCCAGGTCGCCATCGACGAGTGGATGGCGGCCAGCCCGATCTACACCAAGCGCATGCAGCGGCTGCTCGGCTTCGAAGGCGACACCGTCGAGGTGATCTTCAAGGGCATGCAGCTCGACGTGGGCGCGCCCCCCGAGTTCATGGACTTCCGGTACACGGTCCACGACGACCTCCACGGCGAGTTCCACCTCGATCACTGCGGCGCGCTCATGGATGTCGAGCCGATGGGCGACGACTACGTGCAGGCGATGTGTCACGACATCGAGGACCCCACGTTCGATGCCACGGCCACCGCCACCAACCCGCGGGCGCAGGTCCGCCCGATCCACCGCCCACCCCGGATCCCCGCCGACCGAGCCCCGCACTGCGCCTGGACCGTCGAGATCGTCCCCGAGGCCGACCCGCTCCCGTTCCCACCGAAGGCCGAGGCGCTGGCGCGCTCCGAGGCCGCCGGCCTCGCCCTGGCCGCGCCCGACCCCTCCCTGCCGACCGACGACGGCTGGGCCGACTACGCCGGACCGCTCGACCCCGACCTGGTCATGGAGCGCTTCTCGTCGGCCACCCTCTCGCAGATCTGCGACGAGGTGGCGCTCCAGGGGCACCTCCTGTCGCGGGCGTACCTGGTGGAGGTGGCCGAGAAGACCACCCCGGACGACGTGATCGTGGTGGGCGTGCAGCAGGCCGCCGGCGTCGCCGGGCTCACCGCTAAGCGCCTCGGCGCCGCCCTGGGCATCGAGCGGGACCTCGACGGCCTGGCCGAGGTCTTGGCCGTCCACCCGCTCCTGCTCCCCCGCGCCTACGCCGCCCTCGACCTGGAACGCACCCCCGATGCGCTCGACGTGGTCCTGGGCCCGTGCCCCGCGGTGGGCCAGGACGACGGGCTCAGCTGGCCTGCGCTGCTGGTCGGCCCGGCGGGCGACGAGGTGCTCCGGGCGGCGGCCACCTGCCTCGTGCCCACCTCGACGGTCGAGCGGATCCAGCCCCGCGAGGGCGAGGTCGCCCGGTGGCGGATCACCGACGACCCCGGTGCCGAGCCCGCCCGCCAGCCCGACGCCGTGACCCTCACCGAGTTCTCGACGGGCGCCGGGTTCGAGTTCCACCGGCGCTGAGCCCAGCGGCGAGGTCCCGCCTCGGCCTACCCTTCGGCAGGGGTCCTGGCCGCAACGGCGCGGCCGGGCTCCTTCCCCTCGCTGCCCACGTCTGGATCCCGCATGCCGCTCGACTCCCGCGTCGACAAGATCGTCAAGCTGATGAACGCGCTCGACCGCGAGCCCGCCGATCGCACGATGGTCCAGCGCCGGGCGGCCTCGGCAGCCCTGGCCCGCCGCGGGGGCGCCCTGGTGATGCCCAAGGGCCCCGAGCCCGCCCAGCAGCGTGACGTCGTCATCCCCGTCGACGGCGGGCAGATCGTGGTGCGCCTCTACGTTCCCCACGTGGCCGGCCCGGTGCCGCTCTACGTGTTCCTCCACGGTGGCGGCTGGTGCATCGGCACCCTCGACGAGCGCGACCCCCGCTGCCGCACGATCTCAGCCGGTGCCAACTGCGTGGTGGCCTCGGTCGACTACCGCATGGCCCCGGAGAACGCCTACCCCACCCCGCCCGAGGACTGCTACGCCGCGCTCGTGTGGCTGAGCGAGCACGCCGACGAGCTGGGCATCGACGCCACCCGCATCGGCATCGGCGGCGAGTCTGCCGGCGCCAACCTGGCCGCCGCGGTGTGCCTCATGGCCCGCGACCGGTCGGGTCCAGCCCTACGTCACCAGTGGCTCGATGTGCCGGCGGTCGACCTGACCATGTCGCAGCCGTCGATCCACTCGGTCCCCGACGGCTACCTGCTCGACCTGGACATCATCCTGGAGTTCCGGGAGGCCTACCTCGGGAGCCTCGACCGCATGACCGAGCCCTACGCCTCCCCCCTGCTCGCCGACGACCTCAGCGGGCTCCCGCCGGCCTGGATCATGAGCTGCGAGTTCGACAAGCTCCGCGACGACGGCGTGGCCTACGCGAGCGCCCTCAAGGAGGCCGGCGTGCCCGTGGAGTCGCAGATCCTCAAGGGCCACGTGCACCCGTCGTTCGCGTTCACCCGCCTGATCCCGTCGGCGAAGGCCTACGAGCGCGAGGCCATCGCCGCCCTGGCCAAGGCCCTCCACGGCTGACCCAGAGCGGCTCGTCAGGGGCCGGGCTCGAGGAGGATCGGGTCGGCGAGGCGGACCCGGCCCGGTTCGAGCACCGTGGCGTAGGCCCGGCTGACGTGGCCGTGGCGGTGGTGCATCAGGCCGAAGTGTCCGTCGGTGAACCACGCCGCGTTCTTGCGGCACGGCACGGAGTAGGCCGAGATCTCGAGCAGCGCATCGCCGGCCTGGAGGTGCACGCCGGGCACGATCCGCTCCCACTCGATCCCGGCCATCGTGATGTTCTCGCCGGCGAGGCCCGGGGCGAGCGGGTGGCCCTCGGCGGCGAACCGGTCGATCACCTCGCGCGACCACAGGCACACCGCCTGCCAAGGGCGGCCGTGGTTGCCGCGGTCGTTCTGGCGGTCGCCGATGACCCCGCCGTAGGAGATCTCGATGGCCTGACGAGGGTGCTTCGGCACGCCGCCGTCGGAGGTGAACAGGCCCACGGTGGTGCCGATGGCGCTCGGGCCGTAGGCCCCGGCCCGGCGCAGCGCGGCCATCGCCGCCCGCCACTCGCCCCAGACCAGCGGGAGCGCCTCTGACTCCTGCACCTCGCCGGCGAGCACGGCGTCGAGCACCGCTTCGGCCGCCACCCGGTGGGGCTCGACGACCCGCACCATCTCGCCCGGCTGGTGGAGCTCGAGCTGGTCGAACAGCGCCCACCCTGCTGCCAGCGTCGACGACCGGTCGCCGTCGGTGAACTGGTAGTGATCGACCTGCATGGGACCGAGGCTACGGCGCACCGGCGCCGGCCCGCCGGTGATCAGCCGCGGAGCGTGGCGCCGAAGGTGCCCTCGACCGCCTCGATGAGGCGGCCGCGCGCCTCGGCGACCTCGGCGTCGGTGAGCGTGCGCTCCACCGATTGGAGGCGCACGGCGAACGCCAGGCTGCGGTGGCCGTCGTCGATGCCGGTCCCCCGGTAGACGTCGAACAGGCGCACCGACCACACGAGGGGGTCGGCGTCGGCGAGGGTGCGCTCGACGTCGATGGCCGAGACCGGCTCGGGCACCACGAACGCGAGGTCGATGTCGCTCGACGGGAAGCGGCTGATCTGGCGGTAGGCCTCGCTGCGCCGCGGGGCCCCGTAGAGCGCCCCCAGGTCGACCTCGAGGTAGGCCACCCGCTCGCCGATGTCGTGACGGCCGAGCACGGCGGGATCGATCTCGCCGACCATGCCGACGACCTGGCCCTGCACCAGCACCTCGGCCCCGCGCGTGGGGTGCAGGCCGGGCAGGGCGGCGTTGCGCACCGACGGCTCGCTCAGGCGCATCTGCTCGGCGAGGACCTGCCAGACCTCGACGGCTGCCGGGGCCTCTCGGCCGGCCAGGACGACGGCGAGGTGCTCGCGCTCGTCGGGGAGCAGCTGGCCCTCGGGCGGCGGGAGGAACACGTGGCCGATCTCCCACACGCCGATGCCGAGCTGGCGGCGGGCGTGGTTGTGCGCCACCGCGGCCACCAGGCCCGGCAGCAGCGCGGTGCGGAGGATGGACTCCTCGGCCACGAGCGGGTTGAGCAGCTCGATGCCGGTCGGGTCCAGCCCGGCGGCGGCGAGCTGGCCGGGGGCCAGGAACGGCAGGGGCAGGGTCTCGGCCAGGCCGAGCCCGCACAGCAGGCGGCGCACCGCCCGGCGCTCGAGCTGGAGGGGCGTGAGGCGCCCGGCGCGGGGTGCGGTGAGCTCCTGGTTCTCGATGTTGGCGTAGCCGAAGTGGCGTCCGACCTCTTCGATGACATCGATCTCGGTGGCCGAGTCGAAGCGCCAGGTGGGGATGGTGACCTGGTGGTCGACGTCGATCGCCTCGGCGGCGAAGCCGATGGGGTCGAGCAGGGCGGCGATGGCCGCCGGGGCCAGGTCGGTGCCCAAGATGGCGTTGACCCGGGTGGTGCGCACCCGCACGGGCGGGCGGGCAGGCAGCGTGGCCAGGACGTCGACCTGGACCGGCTCGGTGGCGGCCCCGCAGATCTCGGCGGCGAGCTGGCAGAACCGGTCGGCCGCCACCTCGATGGCGGCGGGGTCGCACCCCTTCTCGAAGCGGGCCGATGCCTCCGAGCGCAGACCGAGCCGCCGGGAGCTGCGGCTGATCGTGGTGGGGTCGAACCAGGCCATCTCGAGCAGGACGTCGGTGGTGGTGCTGCTGATCTCGCAGCTCGCCCCGCCCATGATCCCGCCGATGCCGACGGGAGCGTCGTCGCCGTCGCAGATGAGGAGGTCGTCGACGGTGCAGGTGCGCTCGACATCGTCGAGCGTGGTGAGGGTCTCGCCCTCGGCCGCGTGACGGACGCGCAGGGTGCCCCCGGCGACCTTGTCCAGGTCGTAGGGGTGGCTGGGCTGGCCCAGCTCGAGCATCACGTAGTTGGAGATGTCGACCAGGGCGGAGATGGAGCGCATGCCCAGGTGGGCCAGGCGCTGCTGCATCCACTCGGGCGACGGCGCGGCAGGGTCGACCCCGTGCAGCACGCGGGCGACGAAGCGGCCGCACCCGTCGGGCGTGGCGATGTCGACGGCGAACGCTCGGGCGCCGGCAGGGGCCTCGATCCGGCCGCCGGCACCGCTGGCGCCCCAGGTGACCGCGGCGCTGCGGGGGACGGCGACCGGCGCGGTGGGCGGCACGAAGCCGACACCGACCTTGGCGGCCACGTCCCGGGCCAGACCCACGACGTTCATGGCGTCGGGACGGTTCGGGTTGACCTCGAGCTCCCAGAGCACGTCGGGCTCGACGCCGAGCGCCGCGGTGATGGGTGTCCCCAGGGCGGGCTCGGGACCGAGGATGAAGATCCCGGCGTGGTCGTCGCCGAGGCCCAGCTCTCGAGCCGAGCAGAGCATGCCGTTGGACCACTCGCCGCGGAGCTTGCGGCGCTCGATCTTCATGCCGCCGGGCATCACGGTGCCGAGGGTGGCGAGCGGGACGAGGTCGCCCACCGCCATGTTGAAGGCGCCGCAGCAGATCTGCAGGGCCTCGCCATCGCCGCGATCGACGGTGACGAGCTGGATCTTGTCGGCGTTGGGGTGCGGGCTGAGCGTGAGCACCCGGACGACCTCGATGCCGTCGAGCCCCTCGCCGATGCGCGTCTCCTCCTCGACCGGGGTGCCCAGGTCGTCGAACGCGGCGGCGACCGCGGCCGGGTCGACCGGCGCGTCGAGGAACTCCTGGAGCCAGGAGTGGAGGACCTTCATCAGAACTGCTCCAGGAATCGGATGTCGGTCGACGCCAGCTCGCGCAGGTCGGTGACGCCGTGGCGGGTGGATGCCAGGCGGTCGAGGCCGAAGCCGAAGGCGAACCCGGAGAACTCCTCGGGATCGATCCCGCAGTTGGCGAGCACGTTGGGGTGGACCATGCCGCAGCCGCCCAGCTCGAGCCAGGTGCCGTCGGGGCGCTGGATGTCGAACTCGGCGGAGGGCTCGGTGAACGGGAAGTACGACGGCCGCAGGCGGGAGGTCCAGCCCGGGCCGAAGTAGGCCTTGGTGAAGCGGTCGATGGTGCCGGCCAGGTGGGCGAAGGTGATGCCTCGATCGATGACGAGGCACTCGAGCTGGTGGAACACCGCGAGGTGCGTGGCGTCGGTGGCCTCGTTGCGGTACACCCGCCCGGGCATCACCGAGTAGATCGGCGGCTGCTGGCCCTCCATCACCCGGATCTGGACCGGTGAGGTGTGGGTGCGCATCACCACGTCGCGCGGGCCGCCGAGGCCGACGAAGAACGTGTCCTGCATGTCTCGGGCGGGGTGGTACTGCCCGAAGTTCAGCGCCGTGAAGTTGTGCCAGTCGTCCTCGACCTCGGGCCCCTCGGCCACGTGGAAGCCCAGGCCGACGAACACGTCCTCGAGCTCTTCGATGGTCTGGGTGACCAGGTGGAGGTGGCCCGCGTCGCGGTCGGCGCGGACCTCGGTCAGGTCGAGCCGCTCGGCCTGGGCCAGGGCCAGCTGGGCCTCGGCCTCGAGCTCGGCACGGCGGGCCGCCACAGCGGCCTTGATGGCTTCGCTGGCCTCGTTCATGACCAGGCCGGTCTCGCGCCGCTCGTCGGGGCTCAGGGCGCCGAGCCCCTTCTTCAGGCCCAGCAGCTCGGAGCCCTTGCCGGTGAGCGAGCGCTCGATCTCGGCCAGGCCGTCGAGGGTGCTGGCCTGGGCGATCTGGCTGCCGGAGGAGGCCTGGATGCGGCGGATCTCGTCGATCATGGTGGCGGAACCTTGCCTGTTGCGGGGCCTGCTCGTCCACTTGGTTCCGCCAGCGAACTCACCCCTCCGCAGCCGGTCGGGCGCGCAGGACCTCGAAGCACAGCAACGTGCCCGCCATGGCGACGTTGAGCGACTCGGTGGGACCAGCCATGGCGATGGTGACCAGCAGGTCGGACAGGGCGACGACGTCGTCGGACGCCCCGTGCGCCTCGCTGCCCAGCACCAGCGCGATGGGGTGCGTCAGGTCGGCATCGGTGTGGGGCGTGCCACCGTCGACGACCGCCGTGGCGACCCGGTAGCCGTCGGCGTGGAGACGGGCCAGCGCCACCGCAGGGGTGGGTGCCGTCACCGTGTCGATGCCGAAGAGGGCGCCGGCCGAGGCCCGCACCACCTTGGGGCTGGTGGGGTCGGCACCGCCGGCGCACACCACCGCACCGGCCCCAGCGGCCGCCGCCGCCCGGATGAGCGTGCCGACGTTGCCCGGGATCTGCAGCTCGGCCAGGACCAGCACGAAGCCCGACACCTCGGGGGTGGGCCACTCGGTGCGGCGCTGCGCGACCACGGCCACGATGCCCTGCGACGTGGTGACGTCGCCGACCCGGTCGAGCACACCCGCGGGGACCACCCACGGGTCGATCTCGGCGGGCAGGCGCCGGAGCAGGTCGGCCACCGACGGGCGATCGAGCGACGCCTCGTCGACGTAGAGGTCGTGGACCTCGAGGCCGGCCTGGACCGCCGCCTCCACCAGGACCGGCCCCTCGACGACCAACGCCCGCTGCTCGGTCCGCTCCTCCCGCTTCCGCACCAGTCGAGACAGGCGTTGGAGGCGGGGGTTGCGGGCCGACAGCGGGCGCATGATCAGGGCAGTGCGTGCGGGTCTGCCGGGCGACGAGCGCCCAGCAGGCGGCTCAGGACGCGGCGACCTTGGCGGAGCTGGCGTCGACGGCCACCTTCACCAGGGCAGCGAAGGCGGCCGGGTCGGTGACGGCCAGATCGGCCAGCACCTTGCGGTCGACCTCGACCTCAGCGACCTTCAGGCCGTTGATGAACCGGCTGTAGCTGATGCCGTTGATGCGGCACGCAGCGTTGATGCGGGCGATCCACAGCTTGCGGAACTCGCCCTTGCGGGCCCGGCGATCCCGGAACGCGTACTGCAGGGAGTGCATGACCTGCTCGTTGGCGGCCCGGTACGAACGGCTCTTGTTGCCGTAGTAGCCCTTGGCCCGCTCGAGCGTGGCCCTGCGGTGCTTCTTGGAGTGAACGGCGCGCTTGACTCTTGCCATCTTCGGATCCTCTCTCGATCAGTTCTTCGGGGCTACTTGCCGAGCATCCGCTTGATGCGGGCGGCGTCGCCGGGGGCGACCACGACCTCGTCCTTGAGGCGGCGCGTCACGGTGGACGGCTTCTTCTCGAGGATGTGGTTGCGGAAGGCACGACGGCGGCGGAGCTTGCCGGTGCCCGTGGTCTTGAAGCGCTTGGCTGCGCCGCGGTGGGTCTTCATCTTTGGCATTGCTGGGGTTCCTCCTGTGCCACCTCGGTGGCGGCATCTGCGTTCAGGCTTCGGTCTCTGCTTCGACCGGTTCGGAAGCCGGGGCTTCGGGGGTCTCGATGGGAGCCTCGGGAGCGGGCGATTCAGCGACGGGCGCTTCCGCGACCGGCGCTTCGACGGCAGCGGCGTCGGCGACGGGCGCCTCGTCCACCGGGGCGGAGCCCTCGGCAGCCTGGGCTGCACTGGCCTCCGCGGCGTCGGTCTGCGCCTTCTTCTTGGCGTCGGCCTGGGCCCGCTTGTCGGGAGCCAGGACCATGATCATGTTCCTGGGCCCGTCGAGCTTCGGGTACACCTCGACCTTGCCGGTGTGCTCCACCGCCTCGGCCACCTGGTCGAGGATCTTGCGACCGAGCTCCGGGTGGGCGACCTCTCGCCCTCGGAACATGATCGTGATCTTCACCTTGTGGCCCTCGTCGAGGAACTGCTCCACCTTGCGGGTCTTGGTTCCGAAGTCGCCGCCACCGATCTTGGGGCGGTACTTCATCTCCTTGACGACCACGTTGGTGCTCTTGCGCCGGGATTCCTTGGCCTTCTGGGCCGCCTCGTACTTGAACTTGCCGTAGTCCATGACTCGGCAGACGGGCGGGTTGGCCTTGTCGGCGACCTCGACCAGGTCGAGATCGAGTGCCCTGGCGTAGTTGAGTGCCTCTGGCAGCGGCTTGATCCCGATCTGTTCCCCTTCGGGCCCGACGAGTCGGACCTCCCGGGCTCGGATGCGATCGTTGATCCGCGGCTCGTTGTTGGTGGGTGGCGGTGCTATGGCCGGTGGCTCTTCATCAAGTGCGTAGGTCCTCCCTGACGCATGTGCGATTCGTGGATGTGACTCGGGGACTGCAGCCGCCCGAAAACGAACGAGGCGGATGCCGGAAAAGCCGACATCCGCGAGCGCCGGAGCGCTTTGCAGCATCGACCCGGGCGCACGGTGCTCCGAGGAGCGGGTGGCCGGGTGGGGGCGAGGCCCCGCTTTCCCTTGTTGTTGCGTGTCGTAGGGTACCAGCCGACCCGACCTCCCCGGCAACTCCGCGGCGAGGTCACCGCACGGCGGCGCGCCCGCCAGAACGAGGATCCCCCCATGAGCTTGTGGACACCAGGCGGCGAACACCCGGTCGATCCGGCCGACGGCGGCCAGGGCCAGGGCCCCGGCGCCGGCCCGGGCCAGCCGCCGCTCAGCCCCGACCAGGAGGCCGAGGCGCAGCAGATCGCGGCCGAGATGGCCGAGGTCCGCGCCCAGCTCAGCCAGGTGCCCGCCGCCCAGGTGGTGGCCAACCACGCCATGGGCTGTTGGGAGCTCGCGGCCATCCACCTGTCGGCCCAGCCCCCCAAGTTCGAGGAGGCCCAGCTGGCCATCGACGCCTTCGGCGCCCTCACCGAGGTGCTCAAGGGACGGCTCGGCGACGACGAGGCCACGCTCCACGACGCGCTCGCCCAGCTCCGCCTCGCGTTCGTCCAGATGAAGGCCAGCTTCGACTCCGGCGCCGAGGAGCCCGGCGACAGCTGAGCCCGGCGCCGGTCCGTCAGGTCCGGCGGCGCACCGAGACGGCCTCGAGGCCCGTGGGCCCCGGGACCACGTCGAACGCCACCCAGGTGCCGACCGCGATGGTGCGGCTCCCATCGGCGATCCGGGTGCAGTGGAACGGCCACGACTCCTCGGTCTCGTCCGCGGTGACGGTGCCCGCACCCACCTGGTCGTCGAACGCCGACACCCGTCCCGTGAGGGAGGCGAAGGCGGCGGCGAGGCCCTGGGGTGCGGCCACGATCAGTGGACGATCTTGGCGAGCGGGAGCTCGATGATGTCGGTGGCGCCGGCGTCTTTCAGCGCGGGGATCAAGACGTTGATCCCGCGCCGCTCCACCACGGTCTCGACGGCGTAGCCGCCCTCGCCGTGCAGCTTCGACACGGTGGGCGACTTCATCGACGGGAGCAGCTCGATCACCTGGTCCAGATCGGCATCGCCGACGTTGAGCTTGACCAGGACCTTGCCCCGGGCCTCCAGCACGCCCTGGAGCAGGGTGCGGATCTGGCCCATGGCGTGGGCCTTCTCGGGATCCTCGAAGGCGGCGGGGTTGGCCACCAGCTCGGTGTAACTCTGCAGGATCTGGTCGATGACCTTGAGGCCGGCGGCGCGGAGGGCCCGACCGGTCTCGGTGATCTCGACGATGCAGTCGACGATGTCGGGGATCTTCGCCTCGGTGGCGCCGTAGCTGAGGCGGATGTCGGCGTCGATGCCCTTCGACTCGAAGAACTTGCGGGTGACCACGGGGTACTCGGTGGAGACCCGCACGCCGTTCGGCAGGTCCTCGACCCGCTCGATGGGCGAGTCGCCGGCCACGGCCACGACCATGCGGATCGGGCGGGACGTGGCCTTGGAGTACTGGAGCTCACCGAGGGAAACGACCTCGCTGCCGGTCTCCTCGATCCAGTCGCGCCCGGTGATGCCCAGGTCGAACATGCCCTCGGACACGTACATCCCGATCTCTTGCGGGCGCAGGATCCGGACCGACTCGATGCGGGGGTCCTCGATGGTGGCCTTGTAGTCGACCGTCGACGACCGGTTCACCGCCAGATCCGCCGCCGCGAACAGCTCCAACGTGGCCTTCTCGAGCGATCCCTTGGGCAACACCAGCTTCAGCACGGAGAGGACGGTACCGGTCGGCCTCTCCGCCGGGCCAAAGCAATCAGCCGACGCCGAGGAGGTCGACGACGAAGACCAGGGTCTCGCCGCCCTTGATGACGCCGCCGGCACCGTTGGCGCCGTAGCCGAGGTGCGGCGGGATGGTGATCTTGCGGCGGCCGCCGAGCTTCATGCCGGCGACGCCCTGGTCCCAGCCGGAGATGACCTGGCCGGCACCGAGGCGGAAGCCGAACGTGTCGCCGCGGTCCCAGGAGGCATCGAACTGCTGGCCGGTGGACCAGGCCACACCCACGTAGTGGACCTCGACGGGGCCCGGACCGGCTTCGGGGCCCTCGCCCACGACCAGGTCTTCGAGCACCAGCTCGGTGGGCGGCTCTTCGTTCGGGATGGAGATCTCAGGCTTCTCGCTCATGGCGATCGACCCTATCGGCCGACCCCGGCATCGGCGACGATCAGCCGGTAGCCGGCGTCGACCTCGTCTCGGGCGAGCAGGTCGGCGTTGCGCTCCTGCCACGCGCCCGACGCCAGATCGGCGGCCAAGCGCTCCATCCGCGCCGCGACGAGCTCGTCGGGGAGCAGGGCGAGCCCAGAGATGCCGGCGCGCACCGACGGGTCCAGGTAGGCCTCGGGGCGACGCCAGTACGCCCAGAAGAAGCCATCGGCGCAGTCGGCCGCCACGGGGACGGCGGCCACCGCTCCCCCGCCGAGGTGATCGAGGATCTCCTGGGGGGCCAGGGTGACGGCGGCGGGCACGGCGGCCACCTCGGGCAGGTAGTCGCGCACGAGCCAGAACCGGTTGTGGAACGCGGGGTCGAACGTGACGATGACGTTGCGGGGCGCCACCCGGCGCAGCTCGTCGAGGCCGGCGCGCGGGTCGGGCCAGTGGTGGACGCTGAACACCGTGAGCGTGGCGTCGAAGGTCCCGTCGGTGAACGGCAGCGCGCCGGCCAGCCCGCCGACGCACGGGGCCGAGCCCGGTGGCCGCTGGGTCCGCATCACCGCCGACGGCTCGAGCGCCACGACCTCCCGACCGTCGGCGGGCTCGTAGGAGCCGGCGCCGGCGCCGACGTTGAGCACGCGTCCGGCGTCGCCGAGGGCCTCCAGGATCTGCCTGGCGACCCGGGGATCGGGCCGGCGGGTGGCCGTGTAGGTGCGCCCGATCTCGTCGTAGACGGCGTCTCGGGCGGGGGACACGGACGCCTAGCTGTTGAAGCGGATGCGCCGGACCAGGGCGGCCATCTCGACGGCGACGTTGGCGCCGTCCTCGCCGACGTTGTGCCCGCCCGGCCCCTCGGACCGGTCGAGGGCCTGCTGGAGGTTCTCGACGGTCAGGGCGCCGAACGCGATCGGGACGCCGGTCTCCAGCTGGGCCTGCTGGATGCCGCTGGCGCACTCGCCGGCCACCGACTCGTAGTGGGTGGTCTCGCCACGGATGACGCAACCGAGGCAGATCACCGCATCGACGCGACCGGAGAGGGCCCACGTCTTGGCGGCCAGGGGCAGCTCGAACGCGCCGGGCACCCAGTCCTCGATGATCTGGTCGTCGGGCACGCCGGCCGCGGCCAGGCCGCGTCGGACGCCGTCGAGCAGGCGGAGGGTGACGTGCGAGTTCCAGCGGGCGCTCACGACCACGATGGTCATGGCGCTGCCGTCGAGCACCGCAGGGGGTGCGCCCTCCGCCTGGTGGTCACCGGCCACGGTCAGCGGTCCTCGAGGTCGGAGCCGGTGGGCAGGTCGTCGAGCCCCTCGAGCAGGTGGCCCATCTTCTCGGCCTTGGTCTTGAGGTACCGGATGTTCTCGGGGTTGGGGGCCGTGATGGACGGCACCCGGCCGGTGATGTCGAGGCCGAACCCGTCGAGGCCGCCATACTTGGCCGGGTTGTTGGTGATGAGGCGCATGGTGGTGATGCCGAGGTCGACCAGGATCTGGGCCCCGATGCCGTACTCCCGCGAGTCGATCGGGAGGCCCTGCATCTCGTTGGCCTCCACCGTGTCGGCGCCGTCGTCCTGGAGCTCGTAGGCCCGGATCTTGTGGCCGATGCCGATGCCGCGGCCCTCGTGGCCCCGCAGGTAGATGATGACGCCCGCACCCTCGTCGTTGATGGTCTTCATGGCCGCGTCGAGCTGGACGCCGCAGTCGCAGCGCATCGAGCCGAACACGTCGCCGGTCAGGCACTCGCTGTGCACCCGGACCAGGACGTCGTCGACGCCGGTGATGTCGCCCTTGACCATGGCCAGGTGCTGCTCGCCGTCGAGGGTGGACTCGTAGACCTTGCAGGCGAAGTCGCCCCACATCGTGGGGATGCGGGCCTCGGACACCAGGCGGACGAGCTTCTCGGTGCGGCGCCGGTACCGGATCATGTCGGCGATCGAGATCATGTAGAGGTTGTGCTCGCGGGCGAAGGCACGCAGCTCAGGCTGGCGGGCCATGCCCATCTTCTTGTCGTCGACGATCTCGCAGAGGATGCCGGCCGGGAACAGGCCGGCCATGCGGGCGAGGTCGACGGTGGCCTCGGTGTGGCCGGCGCGCTTGAGCACGCCGCCTTCGCGCGCTTCGAGCGGGAGGATGTGGCCAGGGCGGGCGAAGTCGCCGGGGCGGGTGGCCGGGTCGACCAGGGCCTGCACGGTGGCGGCCCGGTCGAACGACGAGATGCCGGTCGAGGTGCCGTGGCGGTAGTCGATGCTCACCAGGAAGGCGGTGCGCATGCTCTCGGTGTTGTGCTCGACCATGGGGCGCAGGTCGAGCTCGGCGGCCCGCTCGCTGGTGATGGGAGCGCAGATGAAGCCCGACGTGTAGTGCAGGAAGAAGGCGATCTTCTCGGGCGTCACGAACTCGGCCGCCATGATGAGGTCGCCCTCGTTCTCGCGGTCCTCGTCGTCGACGACCACCAGGATCTCGCCCCGGGCGAACGCCGCGAGCGCCTCGCCGATGTCGGACAGCGGCCCATCGTCGGCCGGGCCGCGGTTGGCGACCTCGAAGCCGCCGACGGCAGCAGGCATCTCAGCGGGGTTGTCGCTCATGAACGGTGTCCTTCCAGAAGGGACTCGACGTACTTGGCGATGACGTCGAGCTCCAGGTTGACCGGGTCACCGGGGCCCTTGAAGCCCAGGGTGGTGACGTCGGCGGTGTGCGGGATGATGGCGACGGAGAACCCGTCGTCGTGGACGGCGGCCACGGTGAGGCTGGTGCCGTCGATGGTGATGGAGCCCTTCTCGACCACGTACCGGAGCAGGTCGGCGGGCATGGCGATGCGCAGGTCGGGGGCCGGGGTGATGATCGTGCCGACCGCGTCGACGTGGCCCTGCACGAGGTGGCCGCCGAGGCGGTCGGCCAGGCGCACGGGCCGTTCGAGGTTGACCCGGTCGCCGGGCTGGAGGGCCCCGAGGCAGGTGCGGTCGTAGGTCTCGTCGACCACGTCGGCCTCCCACCAGCCGTCACCCCAGGCGACGACGGTGAGGCAGGTGCCGTTGACCGCGATGGACGCACCCATCTCGACGTCGTCGAGCACCGTGGTGGCCCCGAGGCGCAGCTTGGGCCCTTGGCGGGAGATGACGGAGCCGAGCTCCTCGACGATCCCGGTGAACATCAGTGGCCTCCTTGGCCGGACGGGCTGAACGGCGGGATGTCGCCGATGCGGACCACGGGGACGGGGCCGGTGACCGCAGAGGGCCCGACCGGTGAGAGATCGATGCGCAGGTCGCCGCCGAGCTGGGTGACGGCGGTGATGGCGCCGCGCCAGACGTCGGCGATGGTGGGCGCGCCCTCGCCCGCGAACAGCGGGCGGGCGTCGTCGCCACCGAAGAGGGCGGGCGCGAGGTAGATGACGTAGTGGTCGACGAGGCCGGCGCGGTGGAAGGCCCCGGCCACCGTGGCGCCGCCCTCGACCAGCACCTGCAGCACGCCGCGGGCGCCGAGCGCATCGAGCAGGTCGGTGAGCTCGCCGCTGAACTCCATGGCCGGCAGCACCCGGGCGCCGACCGGCGCGGATCCCAGGACCACCCGCAGCGGGTCCTTGCCGTCGACGTGGCGCACGGTGAGCGACGGATCGTCGGCCCGCACGGTGCCGGCGCCCACCACGATGGCGTCGCTCTCGGCGCGCACGGCGTGGGCATCGGCGCGGGCGGCACCGCCGGTGATCCACTGGCTGGTCCCGTCGGGCGCCGCCGTGCGGCCATCGAGGGTGGCGCCCAGCTTCAGCACCACCCACGGCTGCCCGGTGCTGCGGTGCTTGAGGTACGGCGCCAGCTGCACCCGGACCGCATCGCCGAGCAGGCCGACCTCGACATCGACCCCCGCGGCGCGGAGGCGCTCGATGCCGGCTCCGGCGACCCGGGTGTCGGGGTCTTCGAGGGCGATGACCACGCGGGCGATGCCCGCCTCGATGAGCGCGTCGGCACACGGTCCGGTGCGGCCGGTGTGGGCGCACGGCTCGAGCGTGACCCACGCGGTGCCACCCTGGGCGGCGGGGCCGGCGGCGTCGAGCGCCACCACCTCGGCGTGGCGGCCGCCGGGAGGCTCGGTGGCCCCCTCGAACACCTCGCCTGACGGCGACTCGATGACGCACCCCACCCAGGGGTTGGGCGACGTGGCAGCACGGACGGCGCTGCCCAGCACCATCGCCTGCTGCATGCGCTCTGCGTCGTCCACGTGGCTTCCCGTTTCGGTCAGGGACACGCGACGCGCGAAGCGTCAGCGCGCCCTCGCTCTCATCCGGACTGTGACCGTCGGCTCCGGAATCTCACCGGATCGGCCCGAGCCGTGAGGCTCGGGTTCGCGGGCTGAACCGCCGGTAGGGACTTCCACCCTGCCCCGCGAGGAGGCGTCTGCTGTGCATTCTCGATTGTGGCGCCAGTGTACGGAGGGCCTCTGGCTGCGACCAACCTCGGTCCCAGGCGAGGACTCCCCGCCGCACTACCTTCATCGGATGCCCGTCCGGCGGTGGGAGGTCGCCGCGCTCGTCGCCCTCATCGCCCTGCTCCTCGTGGGCAACGGGGCGTGGATCGTGCACCACCGGTCCTCGGCCGGCGTCGACAGCGACGAGGTGAACCTGATCAACCAGGCCGAGGACGATCGCCTCGCGCTCCACGAGCACCCCACGGCGCTGCTCACCTGGCCGAACCACGAGCTGGCCCCCTCGGCGGAGACCGCGCCCGCGGTGCCGATCGCGGCGGGCATCTCGATGGAGGTCTTCGGCCACAACCTCCTCGCCACGATGCTCCCCATCCTCGCCGCGACCGGCGTGCTCGTGGCTGCCGCGTGGGCGGTGGCGCGCCAGCTGGGCGCTCGATCGTGGAGCCTGCTCGCGGCGGCCGTCGTCGGTGTCGCCCCGGTCACGGTCTGGTTCTCGCGCAGCCACCACCACATCGTCCCGGCCGCCGCCTGCTTCACCGCGTGCGTGGCGATCGGGCTGCGCACGCGCCGGCTCGAGCGCCGGGGCTGGTCGGTCGCGCTGGGCGTGGCCATCGGCTGCACCGTGCTGGTGCGCACGATGCTGGTCGTCATCGCCCCGTGGGCCCTCGTCGCCTGGGTGATCGTCCTCCTCGCCCGTCGGCCGGTCGCACCGGGGCGCTGGGTGAACGTCGCGCTCGCCGGCTCGGCTGCGGTCGTGGTCGCTTCGTGGTGGTGGGCGATCCGCTACCGCCCGGCCCTCCACTACCTGCTCCACGGACCGGTCACCTCCGACGCCGCGCCCTGGTGGGACATCCGGCTCGAGGTGCGGAGCCTCGGCCAGGTGGTCACGGGCGACAAGTACGCCAACATCGCCTGGATCGCGGTGATCCTCCTAGTCGCGCTCCTCGCCGCCTGCCTCCTCGCCAACGTCCGCCGCCGCTGGCTGCGCCTGGAGGACGCGTACGTGCTCCTCGTCCTGGTCCCGACCTTCGGCGCGCTGATCCTGGCCAAGGACGACTTCCCGGGGTTCTTCCTGCTCGTCGCCGGTCCCGCCATCCCCTGGGCGATCTCGGTGGCGGTCCGAGCGCCGTGGCGGGTCGTCCGGCGGGGATCGCTCGCGCTCTGGGCCGCGCTGGCGCTCCTCGGCGCGTTCCACTTCGGCGACGCCGAGCGGGGCTGGTACCCCGTCCAAGCGCAGCGGCCCGCCACCGCCGCGGCCCTCGACGGCTCCGCCTGGGACGCCTTCTACGCCCGGATCCTCGACGAGGCCTCGGTGCCCCCGGACCCGGGCTGCACGACGCACGTGATCGTGCCGCAGGGCGATCCGCGGCTGGCGTACGGGAACCTCCGGTGGGCGCTCCTCGTGCAGCACGGAGCGGCCGAGCAGTCGACGCGGTTCACGGGGCTGTTCGACGCGGACCAGCTGGAGACCCGGGCGGCGGACGCACGCCGCGAGGGCGCCGCGGTCGTGCTCCTCCACGACAGCGACGAAACCCAGATCTCCTACCGAGACGCCAGCCGTGCGTACCGCCGGGCAGGGCTGCGCCGGACCTCGACCACCCGGTCGCCCGATGGCTGGTCGGCCGAGGTCTGGAGATCACGCACGACGTCGAGCTGCTGAGCACCCGGCGCCCGGCGGTTCAGTGGGGCCGGTCACCCGCCAGCAGGGCCAGTGCGTGCGGGACGACGTCGGCCACGGACTGCAGGCACTCGACCGCGCCCTTGGGAGAGCCGGGGACGTTGAGCACCATGGCCTGACCGAGCGTCCCGGCGATGCCGCGCGAGAGCCGGCCGAGCGGGTTGACCAGGCGCATGGCCTCGGCCAGGCCCGGCGCCTCTCGCTCGATCACCTGGCGGGTCCCCTCCGGGGTGAGGTCGCGGGGGCCGAAGCCGGTGCCGCCCGTGGTGATGACCAGGCCGGCGAACCCGTCGCACTGGGCGGCGACCGCCAGGGCCACCGCCTCGATGCCGTCGGGGCTCACGGCGATGGCGTCGACCACGGCGCCGAGGTCTTCGAGCGCAGCCCGGAGGGCCGGTCCCCCGCGGTCCTCGCGCTCGCCGTCGGCCACGCCGTCGGAGACCACGACCACGCGGGCGTGCCAGGTGGCCGGCGGCGCGTCGCCCGGGATGGATGGGCTGCTCATGGGGCTCCTCCGGTGCCGGCGGCTGGTCGCTTCCAGGTGAACACGGCCATGCCGTCGGTCTCGGCGGCCTGGGGCAGGAGCAGGGCCCCGCTCCCCCACTGGATCCACGGGGCGCCAGGCGCCTCGACGGCATCCCAGCCCGGATGGGCGTCGACGAACCGACGGGCCACCTCGAGCGTCTCGGCGCGGGTCAGCGTGCACACCGAGTAGGTGAGGGTGCCCTCTGGCCGCACGAGGTCGGCCGCCTGGTCGAGCAGCTGGGTCTGGAGGGCGCCGAGCCGCTCGGGCGCCTCAGCGTCGATGCGCCAGCGGGCGTCGGGCCGCCGGCGGAGCGAGCCCAGGCCCGAGCACGGGGCGTCGACCAGGATCCGGTGGAACGCGCCGGACGCGAACGGTGGGTGGAGGCCGTCGGCCACGACGGCGCTCAGCTGCGACGGCTCGAGCCCGACGCGGGTGGCGTTGCCGGCGATGAGGCCCACCCGCTTGGGCCGGATGTCGGCGGCGATCACGGTGGCGCCCCGGCCGGCCAAGGCCGTGGCCTTGCCGCCGGGGGCGGCGCAGAGATCGAGGACGAGATCGCCAGGGGCGGCGCCGACCGCGTCGACCACCCACTGCGAGGCCGGGTCCTGCGTGTAGCCGTCGGCTCGTTCGCTGGAGGACGCGGCACCGTTCATCGACACCAGGGCGGCCACGGCGCGGGCCTCGCCCAGATCGGCGGTGAGGCGCTCGACCACCCAGTCGGGGTAGCTGAGGCGCACCGCCTCGGACGGCCAGGCATCATCGGCCGCGGCGATCTTGCGCAGCACGGCGTTGACCAGGCCGCGGGCCTTCCGGGGCACCACCTCGACGGTGGCGGACACGGCGGCGTGCGGTGGCGTCCCGAGGAAGCGGAGCTGGAAGGTGCCGACCCGCAGCGCGGCGCGGACCGTGGGATCGAGGTCGCCCAGGGCGAAGCGGTCGACGAACCAGTCGCACGAGCGCTGGTGGCGGACCGTTCCGTAGACCAGCTGGGTGGTGAAGGCCCGATCGCGCTCGGCAAGGGCGCTGCGGCTCAGCAGCCGCGGCAGGAGGATGTTGGCGTAGGCACCGTCGCGCTCGATGCGCACGAGGGCCTCGACGGCCAGCCGCCTCGGATCGGGCACCGCCGGCACCCCATCGGACGGCGTGGCCGCCCGTGCCTTCGATGCCTTCGAGGACGATGGCCGGCCTCGCCTGGGGGGCGTTGGGCTCATGTCGGCTCCGATCCGTGGTCTCCGAGGCGCTCGCCTGGTTCGACGCGGGCTCCCCGCAGCCACGGCTCGGCCGCGGTGGGCCCCTTGCCCTCGGGCTGCACGGTGACGAGGTGGAGCGATCCGGTGGCCGCGGCCACCTGGGTGCCGCGGAGCGACCCGGGCGGGCCGAGCGGCGCCGGATCGGTGTCGAGCTTGGCCTCGATCACCTTGAGCCGCTTGCCCCGGAACGTGGTCCAGGCGCCGCCCACGCGCACGATCCGGTCGAGCTCGTCGGCCGAGCGGTCCCAGCGGAGGTGGCGGTCGTCGGGCCCGAGCTTGTGGGCGTAGGTGGGCTCGCCGACCTGCGGCTCGGGGGTGCCGAGCCCGTCGGTCAGCGCCTCCACCAGGAGGCGGCTGCCGATCCCGGTGAGCTGCTCGCCCAGCTCGGTCGCCGTGCTGGAGCGGCGGATGGCGATCTCCTCGCAGGCGTAGACCCCGCCCGTGTCGAGCCCCTCCTCGACCGCCATGACGCACACGCCGGTGTGCTCGTCCCCGGCCAGGAGGGCCCGTTCGACCGGGGCCGCGCCCCGCCACCGTGGCAGCAGCGAGAAGTGCAGGTTCACCATCGGGAGGGCCTCGAGCACCGGGCGGCGGATGATCTGGCCGAAGGCGACCACCACGCCGAGGTCGGCTCCGGCGCCGGCCACATCGGCGATGTCGTGCGAGATCGGGAGGCCGAGCCCCAGGGCGGCCAGCTTCACCGGGTTGGGGGTGGTGGCGCTGCCCCTCCCACGCCGCTTGTCGGGACCGGTGACCACGAGGGCCACATCGAACCCGGCCCCGTGCAGCGCCTCGAGCGGCGCGACGGCCATCTCGGGGGTGCCGAGGAAGACGAGGCGTCGAGGGTGCGCGGGCGGGGCCGGGAGGGCCGGCGGCTCACCGGGAGCGCCGGCAGGGTCCACGGTGCCGCTCAGCGCAGCGACAAGCCGCGCTTGGGGGCCGGCTCCTCGCCGAACCCCAGCATCAGGTCTCGCACCTGGCGCTTGGCCAGCTTGGCCTGGTCGGCATCGAGCCGCTCGATGAGCAGCACGCCGTCGAGGTGGTCGAGCTCGTGCTGGAACATGCGCCCCTCGAGCTCCGAGGCCTCGATGGAGACCTCGTTGCCGTCGAGGTCTCGGCCGATCACGTGGACGTGGTTGGGCCGGGTGATCTCCCACGAGAGGCCGGGCACCGACAGGCAGCCCTCCTCGTAGACCCACTCGCCGTCGGATTCGACGATCTCGGGGTTGATCATGCTCTTGGGGCCGGCGCCATCGTTGAGGTCCCACACGAACAGGCGCTTCTGCACGCCGACCTGCGGGGCGGCGAGGCCGAGGCCCGGGGCGGCGTACATGGTCTCCACCATGTCGTCGACCAGGCGCACGAGCTTGGCGTCGATGTCGGTGACATCGGCGGCTTGCTGCTTGAGGACGGGGTCTCCGATCACGCGGATCTCGTAGGACGCCATGACGGCCAGGCTACCGTCGCCGACGTGCCCTCCCCCCAGCCCGACCCGGCTGACCACTACTTCAGCTCCGATCCGTCGGCCGCGTCGAAGCCCAAGGCCATCGACCTGGTGCTCCCCGAGGGGCGGCTGATCCACCTCACCACCGACCGCGGCACGTTCTCGCCCGACCGGGTCGACGACGGCACGCGCGCCCTGCTCGTGGAGGGTCCGGCCGTGCCGCCGACCGGCACGCTCGCCGACGTGGGCTGCGGCTACGGCCCCATCGCCGTCGCGTTGGCGCTGCGCGGCGGACCGGGGGTCACGGTCTGGGCGATCGACGTCAACCAGCGGGCCCGCCAGCTGTGCCAGGCCAACGCCGAGGCCAACGGGGTGGGCGAACGGGTGCGGGTGGTGGCCCCGGACGAGGTGCCCGCCGACCTGGTGATCGACCAGCTCTGGTCGAACCCGCCGATCCGCGTGGGCAAGGCCGCCCTCCACGACCTGCTCGGCACCTGGCTCGGTCGCCTCCGCCCCACCACGGGCACCGCGGCGCTCGTGGTGCAGAAGCACCTCGGCGCCGATTCGCTCGCCCGGTGGATGGTCGACCAGGGCTGGCCCACCGAGCGCACCGCGTCGCGCGGGGGCTACCGGATCCTCCAGGTGGAGGCGAGGCCGTGACGCGCAACCTCGGCAGCACCGACCTCAAGCGCCTGCACCGCGAGTGGCGGCGCCAGGCCCCCGGCCGCATCGGCCTCATCCTCGACTCGGTGGCCACGCCCGCCAACGTCGGCTCCATCCTGCGCACCGCGGCGGCGATGCGCGTCGAGGACGTGTGGTTCTGCGGGCAGACCGCCGGCCCCGAGCTGGGCGGCACCAAGAAGACGTCGCTCGGCTCCGAGCGCTACCTGCAGTGCGTCACGGTCGACACCCCCGCCAACGCCATGGCGCGGGCCCGGGCGGCGCAGTACCGCATCGTCGGGATCGAGCTGGCGGAGGGGGCCGTGCCCATCCACCAGGCCGACCTCCGCGGCGACGTGTGCCTGGTCGTGGGGCACGAGGACCGCGGGCTCACCCCACCGGTGCTCGACGGCGTGGACCAGCTGGCGTTCATCCCGCAGCTCGGCCGCATCGGCTCGCTCAACGTGGCCACCGCCGCGTCCATCGCCCTCTACGAGGCTCGCCGCCAGGGCTGGCCCCCCACCTGACCGCCTCACACCACGAACTTGTTGCCGCCATTGCTCGCTGCAGCACTGACGGCAACAAGTTCGTGGTCCGGCGATGGGCCGGGGTCGTACCGTGACGGCATGGCTGTTCCGCTGACCGTGGTCGACTCGTTCACCGATGCACCGTTCTCCGGGAACCCAGCCGGTGTGGTGGTGCTGGAGGCACCGGCCGCCGAGGCGTGGATGCGCTCGGTGGCGGCCGAGGTGAACCTGGCGGAGACGGCGTTCCTCGCTCCCCGGGCCGACGGCGACCACGACCTGCGCTGGTTCACCCCCACCGTCGAGGTCGACCTCTGCGGCCATGCCACGCTGGCGTCGGCCCACGTCCTGGGCGGCGAGCGCCGGTTCCACACCCGTTCGGGGGTGCTGACCTGTGTGACCGCCGCCGACGGGACGATCTCCCTCGACCTCCCCGCGACCACCGTCGATCCGGTCCCGCCGGTCGGGTGGTCCGAGGTGCTCGGCCTCCGCGACACCGACGTGGTGGCGGCGTGGGCCGGGTCGGGCTGGGCGGTGGTGGAGGTCGCCGACGCGGCCGCGGTCGAGGCCTGCGCTCCGGTCCGCGATCGGCTCCTGGCGTTCGGTGGCCACGCCATCGTGGTGGCCGACACCACCACGGATGCCACCACCGGGTACGACTCGGTGTGCCGCACGTTCGTCCCCGCAGCCGGGATCGACGAGGATCCGGTCACCGGCGCCGCCCACTGCGTGATCGCCCCTTGGCTCGCGGCCCGAACCGGGCGCACCTCGTTCGTCGGGCGGCAGGCATCGGCTCGGGGCGGGACGGTCGGCATGGAGCTCGCCGGTGACCGGGTCGTGCTCACCGGCACCGCCGTCACCGTGTCGGTCGGACAGCTCCTGGTCGATCCGCCACCGGCCTGACGGTCCGCTACAGGCGCAGCGGATCGACCTCGATGCGGAGGCGCCCCGGCGGCCGGCCGATGCCGACGAGGGCGGCCGAGAGCGCCTCGTGGTCGGGGGCGACGATGCGCCACAGGTCGTCGAGCGGGCCCTGCACCCGCACCCCCGCCGGCTCCCCCAGCGCCTCGATGAACGCCGGCGCAGCCGCGCCCGACACCGCGGCCATGGCGGTGGACGGTGGCAGGCCCAGCGCGCTGCGCATCGGGAGCTCGCTGGCGACGAGCCGCCCCGGATCGGCCTGGTGGGCGGCCACCAGCACCGGGTGGTCCGGCGTGCGCGTCTGCACCAGCACGAGACCACGATCGGGCGCGCCGGGCCGACGCCCCTCGCCCGCCGCGCTCCCCCGCTGGACGACCCGGCCGGCTCTCGCCA
Organism: Aquihabitans sp. McL0605; assembly: GCF_049993875.1. NCBI lineage: Bacteria > Bacillati > Actinomycetota > Acidimicrobiia > Acidimicrobiales > Iamiaceae > Aquihabitans > Aquihabitans sp. McL0605. Next base: position 4,777,381 of record NZ_CP188252.1, on the reverse strand, counting down.
GCAGGGCGAGGGCCTGCTCGGCCGCGCGGTAGCGCAGCGACAGCAGCTCCTGGTCGAAGTCGAGGAACGCCACCGCCGATGCTCGGGGCACCCGGTGCAGGACGGCCTCGGTGCCGATGAGGATCCGCGCGTCGCGGACGCCGGGGTCGTCGATCGCCGTCGACGCGGTCACCTCCACGACGGGCTCCCCGGCCAGGGCCTCGAGCTCCTCGCGGGCCCGGCTGACGCCGAGGCGCAGGTTCTTGAACCGGTGGCCGCCGCAGTGGAGGCACACCATGGGCCGCTCGGTCCCGCAGCGGCCGCACCCGAACCGCTCGGCCCCGTCGGCGCCCGCCTGGTCGAGCTGGTGGACCGCGGCGTCGCACACCGCGCACCGCGCCAGCGTGGCGCAGGACCCGCAGGCCAGCAGCCGGGCACGACCGACCCGGTTGAGCACGCAGACGACCCTGCCCTCGCCGCGGACCACATCGACCAGGCGCGGCGAGAACAGCGGACCGAGCGACGGGTCGAGCTCACGCTGATCGACCACCTCGACGCGGGGCCAGGCAGCCCGCTCGTCGATGTGGGGCTCGGCGACCAGCTCGCCCCAGGCCAGGGCTTCGAGCGATGGGCAAGGGGACACCAGCAGGCAGGGCACGCCGGCTCGGCGGGCCCGCTCGATGGCCACGTCGCGAGCGTTCCACGTGGGGGTCTGCTCCTGCTGGTACGCCTCATCGTGCTCGTCGAGCACCACGACCCGGCCCAGGTGCGCGGTGGGGGCCCACGCGGCGGCCCGCGCCCCGACCACCACGCGGGCGGTCCCGGATGCGGCCTGGATCCACTCCCCCGCCGCGGCCGCACCCGGCCGGTCGGCGGCGACGATGGCGGTGCGCACGCCGTCTCGCCGCAGCCGGCGGCCGAGCGTCTGGGCCTCCGCCACCGATGGGCACAGGATCAGCACCTGGCCGTCGTCCGCATCCTCCGCGCTGTCTGCACCGGTCGCGGCGGCCAGCACGAGCGGGTAGCGGTCGGCTCCCGGACCCAGCCGCAGCACCGCGGCACGGAGGGCCAGGGCGTCGTGGACCGCGGGGCGGGCTGGGGGGGCCGTGGTGGCCGACGTGGGAGCTCCGCTCCCCCGGAGCGTGCGCACCACCCCAGGAGGCGACGCCGTGCGCAGGAACGAGGCCCGACGGCCCACCCACCGGCGCGCCGCCCACGCCGCCAGCTCGATGAGCTCGGGTGACGGGCCGCGACCGCTGACCTTGGCCAGCGGCTTGAGCGCCACCCCGGCGATGGGCTCGACCCCGGCCGCGACGATCCAACCGCCGACGCGCCGGCCGTGGAGCTGGATCCGCACCACGTCGCCCACGCCGGCCTCGACCCCGTCGGGGACGAGGTAGTCGAACTCCTTGTCGATGGCGACCACGTCGGGCAGCACGCGCACCACCCGCTGTCGACCGTCCACCTCGCTCACCCGCTCACCATCGCACAACGAGCACGGCGCGCCCGCGCCCTACGGTGCGACCCGGTCGAGCCGCAGCCCCAGGGGATCTCTGGTGACGGCCATGGCGAAGTCGAACCGGTCCACGTCGACGGCGAAGGCGATGTCGTCGCGGTGGACGTGCCCGGCCCCCAGCCGCAGGGTCCGCTCGGCCTCCTCGGAGGCAGCCACCGCCGCGGCCACGGCGTCGGGATCGGGGGCCCGCCCGAGGCGGATCGCCTCGATGTGCTCCGCCGTGAGCACGTCGTCGACCCCGGGCCGCTCGGGGCGGGCGCGGTGCCGGGGTCGGTGGTCATGGCAGCAGGGGTGCCACCTCGGCGCCCGCCCACGGGAACGAGTTGCATTAGGGCCCGGGCGCGGCGAAGGGCGGGCCCGGAGGCCCGCCCTTCGCTTCGTTCGCGGATGACCCGACGGGTCAGAGGCCGAGGGCGCTCTTGAGGTCGTCGGCCCGGGTGGTGTGCTCCCAGGTGAAGTCGGGGTCGTTGCGGCCGAAGTGACCGTAGGCGGCCGTCTTCTGGTAGATCGGGCGACGCAGGTCGAGGTCTCGCACGATGGCACCGGGGCGGAGGTCGAACACCTGGTTCACGGCGTCGACGATCTTGGTCTCTTCGACCTTGTTGGTGCCGAAGGTCTCCACCAGCAGCGACACCGGGTGCGCCACCCCGATGGCGTAGGCCACCTGCACCTCGGCGCGGTCGGCGGCGCCGGAGGCGACGAGGTTCTTGGCGACCCAGCGGCCGGCGTAGGCGGCCGAGCGGTCCACCTTCGACGGGTCCTTGCCGGAGAAGGCGCCGCCGCCGTGGCGGGCCATGCCGCCGTAGGTGTCGACGATGATCTTCCGGCCGGTGAGGCCGACGTCGGCGTGGGGGCCGCCGAGCACGAAGGTGCCCGTGGGGTTGACGAAGACCTCGAAGTCGTCGTCGGCGAACTCGGCCGGCAGCGACGGGCGGATCACGTGCTCGATCAGGTCGGGCTTGATCGTGGTCTCGGCATCGATGCCCGGGTTGTGCTGGGTGGAGATGAGCACGGTCTTGAGGGCGACGGGCTTGTTGCCCTCGTAGTCGAACGTGACCTGGGTCTTGCCGTCGGGGCGGAGGTACGGGAGGATCCCGGCCTTGCGCACCTCGGCGAGGCGGGCCGACAGCTTGTGCGCCAGCCAGATGGGCATGGGCATGAGGTCGTCGGTCTCGTTGCAGGCGTAGCCGAACATCATGCCCTGGTCGCCGGCGCCCTGGCTGTTGAGCTCGTCCTCACCGGCGGAGCCGGTGCGGGTCTCGAACGCCGTGTCGACGCCCTGGGCGATGTCGGGCGACTGGCCGTCGATCGAGGTGATGACGCCGCAGGTGTTGCCGTCGAAGCCGACGTTGCCGTTGTCGAAGCCGATGCCGTTGACCGTGCCGCGGACGATCGCCGGGAAGTCGACGTAGGCCGAGGTGGTGATCTCGCCCGCCACGACCACGAGGCCGGTGGTGATGAGGGTCTCGCAGGCCACCCGGGCGGCGGGATCCTGGGCGAGGATCGCGTCGAGGACGGCGTCCGAGATCTGGTCGGCCATCTTGTCCGGATGACCCTCCGTCACCGACTCCGAGGTGAAGGTCCAACGACTCACAGGGGTGCTCCTTGATGACTTAACTGGTCGGGAATTGCGGATTTAGCGAACCGGCCGACAATAGGCGGAACGACACGACCGAGTCGAGAACGCGGTCGGCCACCGCGTCCTTGCCCGAGAGCGGCACGGAGTCGACCTCGCCGGCGGCGCTGTAGATGGCCACCTGGTTGGTGTCGTGCTCGAATCCGGTGGCCGGAGCGGACACATCGTTGGCCACCAGGAGGTCGGCGCCCTTGCGCACCAGCTTGTCCTGGGCGTTGGCCGCAACGTCGGTGGTCTCGGCGGCGAAGCCCACCAGGGTCTGGCCCTGGGGCTTGGCGGCGCCGAGCTCGGCGAGGATGTCCTCGGTGGGCTCGAGGCGGATCTCGGGGATCCCCTGGGCCTTCTTCAGCTTCTGGTCGGCCACCGCGACGGGCCGGAAGTCGGCGACCGCGGCGGCCATGACCACGATGTCGGCCTGCGGCGCGACCTGGTGGACCGCGGCGCGCATCTCGGCGGCGGTGGCGACGGGCACCACGTCGATCCCCGACGGGGCCGTCGCCGCGACCGTGGTGATCAGCGTGACCTGGGCGCCGCGACGGGCGGCGGCGACGGCGATGGCCGTGCCCTGCTTGCCCGATGAGCGGTTGCCGATGAACCGGACCGGATCGATGGCCTCCCGGGTGCCGCCGGCGGTGACGACGACCCGCAGGCCGGCCAGGTCGGGCAGGGTGAGCGCGGCGCCCACGGCCGCGACGATGGTGGCCGGGTCGGCTAGGCGGCCGTGGCCGATGTCGCCGCCGGCGAGCCGACCGGATTCGGGATCGACCACGTGCACGCCCCGACGGCGCAAGGTGGCCAGGTTCTCCTGGACGGCGGGGTGCTCCCACATCTCGGTGTGCATCGCCGGGCACACCACCACCGGCGCCCGGGTGGCCAGCAGGGTGGCCGTGAGCAGGTCGGACGACCGGCCGGCGGCGTAGTCGGAGAGCAGGCGGGCCGTGGCCGGGCACACCACGATGACGTCGGCGGCCTGGCCGAGCCGGGTGTGCGGGATGGGGCTGTCCTCGTCCCACAACGAGGTCTGGACCGGCTCGGAGGCCAGCGCCGACAGCGTGGTGGCGCCGATGAAGCGCGATGCGCCCGACGTCATGATCGGGCTGACGTGGGCGCCGGCATCGACGAGGCGGCGGCAGACCTCGACCGCCTTGTACGCGGCGATGCCTCCCGTGACTCCGAGGACGACGCGCCGACCGGAGAACATGGCGATCAGCGGGGCGGGTGGCTCAGCTGTCTTGGGCCGCGGCTGCGTCGAGCGCGGCCTGGGCCTCGGCCGCATCGGCCTCGGGATCGATGTCGACGGCCTCGATCTTGTCGGCGGCGATCTCCTCGAAGGCGATCGACAGCGGCTTGCGGGCCACCGAGGTGACCTGCGGCGGGACCAGGTGACCCGAGGTGTCGCCCAGCTGGCCGAAGTACGAGTTGATCTGACGGGCGCGCTTGGCGCCCAGGGTGACCAGCCGGAACTTGGAATCGGCCCGGGTGAGGAGCTCCTCGATCGGCGGGTTCATCATCGTCTCGTGCTGCCAGGTCATCGTGCCACTGTCTTTCGTCGTCTGTGCCGAAGGCCGGTCGATCGTACCAAGTCGAGGTCCGCTCCAGCGAGACGGACCGGTTGGCCGTGCCGGATCGGTCGAGGTCGGTAGGGTTTGGCGCCCGCCGAACGAGGAACCACATGCCCCGCACCGCACCCCGAACCGACCGCGCCGCCCTCACCGTCATCACGCTCGTGGCCGCGCTCGCCCTCGCCCTGTCCGCCTGCAGCTCGGACTCCGATCCCACCAGCACCACCGCGGCCAAGGGCACCACCACCACGGCCGCCGACGGGAGCACCAAGACCACGAGGGCCCCGATCGACCCGTCGACGTTGAAGGACGGCGCCAAGGGCTACCAGGTCGCACTGGCCCCGGCCATCGACGCCTACACCGGCCTCGATGGCGCCGCCGCCAAGAAGGCCTCGGACTGCCTGGCGCCGAAGTGGGTCAAGACCATCGGGGTCGCCGGCTTCGCGAAGGCCGGGCTCTCCCCGGCCGACGTCGCCAGCAGCGGGTTCACGCTCACGGGGCTCGGGCTGTCCAAGGCGAAGGCGAACGCCCTGCTGGCCGACGTCGACGCTTGCGACATCGACCTCAGGGCCTCGGTGACCTCGCAGGTCACCGACCAGGTCAGCGCCCAGGGCGACGTCAGCGACAAGACCAAGGCGTGCCTCGCCGATGCCATCACCAAGCAGTTCGTCGAGGCCGGCTTCATCGCCAGCGTGACCGGCAGCGAGGTGGACGACGCGACGTTCGCCGCGGTCCAGGCCTGCCTGGCCGGCAAGTGAGCGAGGCCGCTCAGCGCGGCGCCGACGCCCCGACGATCTGCTCGACGATCTCCTCGGGCGGGGTGCGGGTGGAGTCGACGACCAAGTCGTAGATCGACAGGTCGGTGAGGTCGATGCCGTAGTAGGTGAGGTAGCGCGACCGCTCCGACGCCTCGCGCTCCTGGTTGGTGGCCAGGGCTTCGGCGGTCTCGTGGCCGTCGCGAGCGCCGACGCGGCGCGCCCGTTCGACCTCGTCGCAGTGGATCCAGATCCGCAGGGCAGCCAGCTCGGCACGGGTGGCCAGCCATCCTGCGAGGCGCGACTCCACGAGCACGTCGCCTTCCGCCGCCCGCGCGACCAGCCGGTCGTCGAGCGCGCGGTCGATGGAGTCATCGCCTTCGGCGACGCGGGCGAAGTCGGCCAGGCTCATCTGGCGCTCGGACGCGAGCGCTCGGAACACGGTCCCCCCATCGAGGTGGTGGAGGCCGAGGCGCGACGCGACGGTCCGGGCGACGGTGCTGGTCCCTGAGCCGGGCAGACCCGACAGGGTGATCAGCACGCGGTCAGGAGAAGGCGTTGAGCAGCGCCTCGCGCTGCTGCTTGCCGAGCCCGCGCAGCCGGCGGGTGTCGGCGATGCCGATCTCGTCCATGGTCCGACGGGCCTTCACCTTGCCCACACCGGGCAGGGATTCGAGCACGGCGAGCACCTTGGTCTTGCCGACCAGGTCGCTCGTGTCGGATTCGGTGAGCACCTCGGCGAGCGAGATGGTCCCGAGCTTCAGGCGCTCCTTCAGCTCGGCTCGTGCCTTCCGGGCTGCCGCAGCCTTTTCGAGTGCGGCAGCTCGCTGCTCTGGGGTCAATTGCGGGGGTTGTGCCATGACGAAAACCCTACCCCTGCCTTGCGATGCAGGTCGGGGATGATGGGGCACCGGTCACACCGGGCCATCGGAGCGTCGTCCCAGGTGAGGCCGGGTGGCGAGCCCGCCGCGGCGCTAGAGGGTGATCGACTCGACGAGCTGCGACGCGGCCACGACCGGATCGGCGGCCTGGGTGACCGCCCGGCCGATGACCAGCAGGTCGGCGCCGGCGTCGAACGCCTCCTGCGGCGTGGCGGCGCGAGCCTGGTCGTGGGTGGGGGTGCCGGCCGGCCGGATGCCCGGCGTGACGATGGTGAGGCGGGGCCCCATCTGCCGAGCGTCGCGGGCATCGGCGACCGCGCACACCAGGCCACCGCAGCCGGCCTCGATGGCCAGGGCGACGCGCTTGGGGAGGATGTGCGGCGGCGCGGTGTCGTCGCTGGTGAGGACGGTGACCGCCAGGGCGCAGGGCTCGGGCATGCCGGCCTGCGCCGCGCCCTCGTTGAACCCCTCGACCCCGGCGCGCATCATGTCGACGCCGCCCATGGCGTGCATGGTGGTGTACGAGGCACCGAGGGACCCGAGCACCTTGGCGCTCTTGTTGACCGTGGTGGGGATGTCGTGGAGCTTCAGGTCGACGAACACCTGGTAGCCGAGCTCGACCATCGTCTCGATCGCGTCGGGACCGGCTGCGCTGTACAGCTCGAGGCCCACCTTGACCACGCCGAACCAGGGGCGGAGGGTCTGCCCCAGGCGACGAGCCACCACCAGGTCGTCGATGTCGAGCACGAGCGCGAGGCGGCGCCTCACGTCGTGGTCGGCGTCGACCAGGGGCGCCTCAGCGTTGGCGGTCGTGTCCATGGATCGCTCCGATCAGTTCGCCCACGTCATCGATGCGATGGCGGCGGCACCAGTCAACCAGTCCTACTGCAACCTGTCCCGGGGCCCGCGGATCCGCGAACGTGGCCGTCCCGACCTGCACCGCGGATGCTCCGGCCACCAGCAGCTCGGCGGCCGTCTCGGCATCGGTGACCCCGCCTGCACCGACGATGGGCACGTGCGGCCGGGCCGCGGCGACGTCGTGGACCGCCCGCACCGCCACCGGGTGGATGGCCGGACCGGACAGGCCGCCGCCGCCGTTGCCGAGCCGGTACGTGCGGGTGGCCGGGTCGATGGCCATGCCAATGACCGTGTTCACCAGCGTGACCGCCTCGGCCCCGCCCGCCACGGCCGCGTCGACGATGGGGATCAGGTCGCCCACGTTGGGGCTGAGCTTGGCCCAGCGGGGCCGGCCGCACGCCTCCGTGACCGCCATGGCGGCCTCGGTGGCCTCGGCCGAGTGGGCGAACATGCCCGACCGGTCCTCGACGTTGGGGCAGCTGAGGTTGACCTCGACGGCCACCACCTGCGCCGGCGCCGCCGCCATGGCCTCCGCGGCCCGCCGGTAGTCGTCGACCGACCGGCCCCAGATCGACGCCACGACGGTGGCGCCGGTGGCGAGCAGGGCGGGCAGGTCGTCGGCGATCCAGGCGGCCACGCCGGGCCCCTGGAGCCCGACGGCGTTGAGCATCCCTGCTGTCGCCTCGTGGACCCGCGGCGCGGGGTTGCCCGGCCAGGGGTCGGCCGAGACCGACTTGGTGACCACGGCGCCCAGGCCGGCCAGATCGACGTAGGAGGCCAGCTCGGCGCCGTGGCCGGCGGTCCCCGATGCGGTGAGCACGGGATTGCGGAGCTCGATCGATCCGACCCGGGTGGGCAGGGCGGCGATGCGAGCGATCCGCGTGCGGGCCACGGTCAGTGGAACTCCTGCAGCGGCTTCACCTGGAGGTCGTGGGTGGCCCAGTCGGCCATGCCCTCCGCAGCGGCCAGGGCCGCGGCCGCCGTGGTGAGGCACGGGATCCCGGCCACCCCCGCGGCGGCCCGGATGTAGCCGCCGTCGGCCCGGGGGCCTCGACCCCTCGGGCTGTTGACCACCATCTGGATGTCGCCGTCGCGGATGAGGTCGACCGCGGTCTCCCCTCCCCCGTCGTCGCCCAGCTTGGCCACCCGGCGGGCCACGTCGACCCCGGCGGCCTCGAACGCGGCGGCGGTGCCCTCGGTGGCCACCACCTCGAAGCCCAGCTCCAGGAAGCCGCGGGCGGCGGTGACGCCGTTCGCCTTGTCCCGGTCGGCCAGCGAGAAGAACACCCGGCCCGACTCGGGCAGGCGGTCCCCGGCCGCGATCTGGCTCTTGGCGAACGCCAGGCCGAACGACCGGTCGATGCCCATGACCTCGCCGGTGGAGCGCATCTCCGGGCCGAGCACCCGGTCGGCGTCGGGGAAGCGGTTGAACGGGAGGACGGCCTCCTTAACGGCGACGTGGCCGTCGGTGGAGCCCGGGCGCATCAGGCCCTCGGCCCGCAGCTCGTCGAGCGTGGCGCCGACCATCACCCGGCTGGCCACCTTCACGAGCGGGACGCCGGTGGCCTTGGCCACGAACGGGACCGTGCGGCTGGCGCGCGGGTTGGCCTCGATCACGTAGACCTCGCCGTCGCGGACCGCGAACTGCACGTTGATCAGCCCGATGACGCCGAGCGCCTCGGCGATGGCCCGGGTGTGGCCCTCGATCACGCCGATGGTCTCGGGGGTGAGCGAGTAGGGCGGGATGGCGCAGGCGGAGTCGCCCGAGTGCACCCCGGCCTCCTCGACGTGCTCCATGACCCCGCCGATGATGACCTCGCCGGTGCGGTCGCGGATGGCATCGACGTCGACCTCGGTGGCGTCCTCGAGGAACCGGTCGACCAGCACCGGGCGGGAGGCCGAGAGGCCGCCCTCCTTGCCCAGGGAGCCGAACCCGGCCAGCTGGGCCATGGCGGTCTCGAGCTGGGCGTCGTCGTAGACGATCTCCATGGCCCGGCCGCCGAGCACGTACGACGGGCGCACCAGGACCGGGTACTGGATCTCGTCGGCGATGGCCTTGGCGGCCTCGTAGCTGGTGGCGGTGCCGCCGGGAGGCTGCGGGATGCCCATCTCGGTGCACAGGGCGTTCCAGCCTTCGCGGTCCTCGGCCAGGTCGATGGAGGCGGCCGAGGTGCCGAGCACCAGGCCGTCGGGCAGCAGGCCGGAGAGCTTGAGCGGCGTCTGGCCACCGAGCGACACGATCACGCCGACGAGCTCGCCCGACGCCTGCTCGCCCTCGATGACGTTCATCACGTCTTCGTAGGTGAGCGGCTCGAAGTACAGCCGGTCGGAGGTGTCGTAGTCGGTGGACACCGTCTCGGGGTTGCAGTTGACCATGATCGTCTCGAAGCCGGCGTCTCGCAGAGAGAAGCTGGCGTGGACGCAGCAGTAGTCGAACTCGATGCCCTGGCCGATGCGGTTGGGGCCCGACCCGAGGATCATGACCTTCTTGCGGTCGCTCGGCCGGACCTCGTCCTCGTCCTCGTAGGTGGAGTAGTGGTACGGGGTCTCGGCGTCGAACTCGGCGCCGCAGGTGTCGACCGTCTTGAAGGTGGCGCGCACGCCGGCGGCGAGGCGAGCGCTGCGCACCTCGGCCTCGTCGGCACCCCAGAGGTGGGCGAGCTGGGCGTCACCGAAGCCGAGCCGCTTGGCCCGCTTCCACGCCCGGGCGGTCATGGCCGCCAGGCCGGTGGCCTCGAGCTCCGCGCGCTCCTCGGTGATGAGGCTCATCTGGTCGAGGAACCACGGATCGACCCGGGTCTCGTCGTAGATGCGCTCGAGCGGGATCCCCCGCCGGATGGCGGCCTCGAGCTGGAACGGGCGCTCGGGGGTGCCGATGGACGCCGCCGCCACCAGGTCGTCGTCGCTCAGGTCGTCGTAGGCGGCCTCGGCGGGGTCGCCGTTGAGGCCCAGGCGGCCGTGCTCGAGCGAGCGCAGCGCCTTCTGGAGCGACTCGGGGAAGGTGCGGCCGATGGCCATCGCCTCTCCGACGGACTGCATCTGGGTGCCCAGGACCGCCTTCTGGCCCGGGAACTTCTCGAACGCCCAGCGGGGCACCTTGGTCACCACGTAGTCGATGACGGGCTCGAAGCTCGCCGGCGTCTTCTTGGTGATGTCGTTCGGGATCTCGTCGAGCGTGTAGCCGACGGCCAGGCGGGCGGCGATCTTGGCGATCGGGAAGCCGGTGGCCTTGGACGCCAGGGCCGACGAGCGCGAGACCCGGGGGTTCATCTCGATCACGACCATGTCGCCGTTCTCGGGGTTCAGCGCGAACTGGACGTTGGAGCCGCCGGTCTCGACGCCGACGCGGCGCAGGCAGGCGAAGGCGGCATCGCGCATCTTCTGGTACTCGACGTCGGACAGCGTCTGGGCCGGGGCGACGGTGATGGAGTCGCCGGTGTGGACGCCCATCGGGTCGACGTTCTCGATCGAGCAGATGATCACGCAGTTGTCGGCCGTGTCGCGCATGACCTCCAGCTCGTACTCCTTCCACCCCGCGATGCTCTTCTCGATGAGGATCTCGGTGATGGGGCTGGCGTCGAGGCCGTCGTGCGCCACCTTCTCGAACTCCTCGAGCGTGCTGGCGATGCCGGTGCCCTTGCCGCCCAGGATGTAGGCGGGACGGATCACGATCGGCAGGCCGATCTCGTCGACCACCTGGCGGGCCACCGTCATGGCGGCGGCGACCTGCTCGGCCTTGGGCGCCTTCTTGAGCTCGACCGGCGGAGCGGCGGTGCCCGACGACGGCACGTCGAGGCCGATGCCGATCATCGCCTCCTTGAACAGCCCGCGATCCTCGGCGGTGGCGATGGCCTCGGCGTCGGCGCCGATCAGCTCGACGTCGTAGCGGTCGAGGACCCCGGCCTCGACCAGCTCCATGGCCAGGTTGAGGGCCGTCTGGCCGCCCAGGGTGGGGAGCAGCGCGTCGGGCCGCTCCTTCTCGATGATCTTGGTGAGGATCTCGACGTCGAGCGGCTCCACGTAGGTGGCATCCGCGAAGTCGGGGTCGGTCATGATCGTGGCCGGGTTGGAGTTGGCCAGGATCACCCGGTAGCCCTCCTGCCGCAGGACGCGGCAGGCCTGGGTGCCCGAGTAGTCGAACTCGCAGGCCTGGCCGATCACGATCGGGCCGGACCCGATGAGCAGGATCGAGGAGATGTCGGTGCGCTTGGGCATCAGGCCTTGCCTCCGGCGTTGACGCTGGCCATCAGCGCCGCGAAGTCGTCGAACAGGTAGGCGGAGTCGTGGGGACCCGGCCCCGCTTCGGGATGGTGCTGCACCGAGAAGGCGGGCACGTCGAGGGCGCTGATGCCCTCGATCACGCCGTCGTTGAGGTTGACGTGGGTCACCTCGGCCCGGGCGACCGAGCCCTCGGCGACCGCGAAGTTGTGGTTCTGGCTGGTGATCTCGACCGCGCCGTCGCGCAGGCGGCGCACCGGGTGGTTCCCGCCGTGGTGGCCGAACGGCAGCTTGGTGATCGAGCCGCCGAGCGCCGTGGCCAGCAGCTGGTGCCCGAGGCAGATGCCGAAGACCGGCACCTGCCCGAGCAGCTCGCCGATGGCGTCGACGGCGTAGGGCACGGTGGCCGGGTCGCCCGGGCCGTTGGAGAGGAAGACCCCGTCGGGGCCCAGCGCCAGCACCTCGTCCGCCGTGGTGGAGGCAGGCACGACCTCGACCGTGGCCAGCCCGGAGAGGTGGCGGAGGATCGTGGTCTTGATGCCGAAGTCGTACGCGACGACCCGGTAGGGACCGCCGTCGACCGTGTAGCGGGCGTCGGTGGTGACCTGCGAGACCAGGTCGATGCCGTCGGTGCCGGGCTCGGCGACCGCCGCGGCGACCAGGGCCGCCTCGTCGACGAGCGTGCCGTCGGCGGCGGGGCCGAGCGCCCCGAACGCTCCCGGGGTGGCCCCCGAGTCGCGGATGTGGCGGGTGAGGCGACGGGTGTCGACGCCGCCGATGCCGGGCACGCCGTGGCGGGTCAGCCAGGCGTCGAGGTCTTCGGTGGCGCGCCAGTTGGACCGGCGCCGGGCCAGCTCCCGCACGACCACACCGCGGCAGAACGGGCGCCGGGACTCCTCGTCGGCGGCGTTGACGCCGTAGTTGCCGATGTGCGGGTAGGTGAAGGTGACGATCTGCCCGGCGTAGGACGGGTCCGAGAGGACCTCCTGGTAGCCGGAGAGCACCGTGTTGAACACCACCTCACCGGTGGCGATCCCACCGCTGGGCTCGGCGCCGAGCGCCTCGCCCTCGAAGATGGTGCCGTCGGAGAGCACCAGGAGCGCGTCGCGGACGGTCATCGGACCGGCCCGCCGAGGGAACCCCGGGCAAAAAGAAAGCCCCCGTCTGGGGGCTCGGGCGACGAAGTGGGTTGTGCCATTGCGTTCTCCTGTCCGTGTGGGCCTCGCTGAACCCACTTCACGGTCAGGAGGACAACGTATCAGCCGAACCAGGTGGTCTCCGACTTCGCTTTCGGTGACGGAGCCACCACGAGCCCGCGGCCCGGACGCGCGGCAGCGCCCCGCCCAAGCGGGGTGACGCCGAGCTGGGAGCGGACCGGCGATGGTCGGCTGGGGCGCCCGGGCGGACGGAGATCAGGCCGCGTCGGGGCCGGCCCGGGTGGGATCGATGGGCGTGCCCTCGGTGGGGCTGGTCGGTGCGGGTGGCACCCCTGGGGGCCGTTGCCCGGTGACGTCGGGTGGAGGTGGGACGGCATCGGGCGGCGGCTGCTCACCGGCTGAGACCTCGTCTTCGGGGCCGGGGATCAGGGGGTCGGGGTGGAGGTGGAAGCCCGAGCGATCGAGGCGTTCGCCGGTCGGTGGGACGTAGCGGTGCGGTGCGATGCCCGCCTCGGCCGCCGAGCGCTCCACGTGGGCGCTGGGGTCGGTGCCGGGTGCAGGTGGGGTGGGGACGATCGGCCGGCCGACGGCGTCGAGGGGTTGGTTCCAGGCGTTGGTGAACACGACACCGGGGACCGTGTGGCGTGGGAGGTCGGCGTTGCCTTCGATGCCCAGCGAGCCTTGGTGGTGGCTGGTGTGGTGGTGCGAGCAGAGGGTGATGAGGTTCCAGGTCTCGGTGGGCCCACCGTCTTCCCAGTGCCAGAGGTGGTGGATCTCCAGCCCGGTGGTGCGACCGCAACCCGGCACCGTGCAGCAACCGCGGTCGCGGTGCTCGATGGCGCGGCGCAGCCGCCGGTTGATGACCCGGGTCACGCGCCCTGCCCCCAACGGGGCCAGCCCGTCGCGGACGATCCCACGCAAGGAGGCGTCGCACAGGAGGTGTCGGCGCTGTCCGTCGGGGATCACGATCCCCAGGTGCGTGGCCAGCTCGAGGCCGTCGGCCCCCGCTTCGAGGTGCACGTGCACCAGGTAGCGGTCGGTCCCTGGCCGTGGTGCCTCTCCAGCTCGGAGGGCACCCTCGGCCATGGCCACGAGCGCATCGGCGGCGTACACCGGCTGCAGATCGGAACCGGTGGCGCTGGCGTCGGCCTTCGCTTGGCGCTTGAGATCCTCGTGCATCGCCTTCAAGGCTCGGTCGACGATCGCCCCGCGCGCCTCGGGCAACCGGATGTGAGCGAAGTAGCCGCGCTCGTCGTAGCCCGTGGACACGCTCCCCTGCGCCTCCAGGTCTTCGTCAGATCCAGGCTTGGGCCGGCTCGGGCTACGGGGGTCGCGGTACCACGGCAGGGCTTGGCGCAGCTGACGGACCGTGCAGCACTGCGCCACCCGCGCCGCCGACTCGTCGTAACGGGCCGGGACGTATCGGGCCACCTCGGCAACCTGGTCCAAGGTGAGCTCCCCCAACGCCAGCGCAGCCATCGTGTGCGGGAGCTCCCCGCGGCGCTTCGCCACCCGCACGATGTCCGCTGCCCGCCCCGGCGCGATCCCCGCGCGCCACTCCATCCACCTCTCCGCCGTCAGGTTCGTCCCACCCGACACCCCGATCGCGATCGCATCCGCAGCCAGCTCCATCATCCGCGCCTCGGCCACGTTGATCAGCCCTTGGGTGGCGGCCAGCTCCTCGCAGATGGCGTCGTACTCCTCGACCGACGGCCGCGGTGCTCCCGACGATGCGGGGTCGAAGCTGCGAGGCGGGGCCATGCACCTCACCCTACGGGCGATCCAGCAGCGAAGCGAACATCTGTTCGATCATTTCGATGGTTTCTGATGATCACCGAAGTCCTCCCCATCGCTCCCCGAAATACCGGACATCGACGGCCCGGCCGATCGGGGACGCATAGCGTGCAGGCCATGACCCTGCCCACCCCTGCTCCCGACCGCACCGCCGTCGTCACCGGCGCCTCCTCCGGCATCGGTGAAGCCATCGCCCGTGACCTCGCCGCCCGCGGGCACGGCGTCACGCTCGTCGCCCGCCGCGCCGACAAGCTCGCGGCCCTGGCCGCCGAGCTGCGGGGCAAGGGGGTCCGGGCCGAGGTGCTGGCCACCGACCTCACCGATCGGGCGGCCCGGGCGGCGCTGCTCGACCAGGTCACCGAGCTGGGCCTCACCCCCGACATCCTGGTCAACAACGCCGGGCTCTCCACGGTGGGGCCCGTCGCCAACGCCGATCCCGATGCCGAGATGCACATGATCGAGCTCGACGTGGTGGCCCTCGTCGACCTGTGCGTGCGCTTCCTGCCCGGCATGGTCGAGCGCGGGCGCGGCGGCATCTTGAACGTGGCATCCACGGCCGCCTTCCAGCCCCTGCCCGGCCAGGCCGGGTACGGCGGTTGCAAGGCGTTCGTCCTCTCGTACACGCGCAGCCTCGGCGGCGAGCTCAGGGGCACCGGGGTCGCCACCACCGCGCTGTGCCCCGGACCGGTCGACACGGGCTTCGTCGAGGCAGCCGGCTTCGACAAGGAGGCCGCCGAGGCGGCTCTCCCCGGCTTCATGTGGGAGCGCCCCGAGGCCGTGGCCAGGTGCGGCCTCGATGCCCTCGACAAGGGCCACCCCGTCGCCATCCCCGGCACCGCCAACCGGATCGGCGCCACGTTCGCCCACCTCGCGCCCAAGCGGCTCCTGGTCCCGCTCCTCGCGTCGAGGCACCCCACCCTCAAGTAGCCGCACCCCCCCAAGGCGAACTTGTTGCACGCAGCGCTCTCCTGAGCATCCGCTGCAACAAGTTCCCAGGGAGGGTCACCCAGCACGCATCGTCACCCCGACCCGACCCCGGAACTTGTTGCACGCAGTGCTCACCTCGACACTGGCTGCAACAAGTTCCGGGGGTGGGGGGGGTGGCAGCGGCTGCAGGTTCAGCTGCTTCAGCCGTAGGCCTGGGTGCCGTAGGCCTGTCCGGTCAGAGCGTCGGTCGTCTGCATGACCATGGCGCACGGTGCGGGGCCGAGGGTGGTCGTCGTCGCGTTCGGGGAGATCGGCCCGCCCAGGCCGGGCGACGGCGCCTCCGGGTAGAAGGTGGCCCAGACCAGACGCCCGTCGCCCGTCCACGTGCGGTGCTGGGGATCGGTCAGCACGGCCAGCTTGGTGACCGACGCCCCCATCCCGCGGTCGAGGCTCACCGCCGATCGCGGCACGGTGGCCCGGTCAGCCATCGACGGCGGGTCGAGGACGAACAGGTTCCCCCACGAGATCTGGTGGGCGAGGCGCTCGCCACCGCCGGCGGCGGGCACCGCCAGCTCCCCCGCCGTCGGCCGCTGCACCTCGGTGCACACAGGGGCCCCGCTGTCGGCGGTGGCGTTCGAGGTCGTGGTGGTCGGGGCGGCGGTGTCGAGGTCGGAGCTGCGGCTGAGGACGCTGCCGTCGGCGGCGTAGGCGACGACGTCCCACGCCGCCACCCCCGCCGGGACCACCCCGGAGAACGCCTGCGCGGCACCGAGATCCGCGGCGCCGGCGTGCCGGGCGAGCTCCACCGTCAGCCCGGAGCCTGACGGCACGTAGCTGAGCCGGACCGCCAGATCGGAGACCACGCCGAACACCACGTCCTCGTCGCCCAGCGACGCCTTGGCCGCCACCACCTGGTCGGGCCGCTCCGCGTCGAGGTCGACGGCTTCGGTGGGCTTGTTGGCCCCGCCGCTCGTGACCGACTCGAAGTCGAGGCGCTCGTGGCCGTCGGGTCCCTCCCAGGTCAGCCGGTACGAGCCGGTGGAGATCCGGTCCTGGAACACGACGGCCCCGTCGGGCGACGCGAACGGGGCGTCGCTCGCCTTGTACGTGAGCACCCGGCCGTCGGGCCCGTGCAGCACGAGGGTGTCGCCGGTGACGGCGAAGGTGGTAGCGCCCTGCTCCGACGCGCCCCGGGGCTCCGGGACGAACGGTGCCACCGTGAGGCCGCGGCACCCCACAACGGTGACCACGCCTCCGACGCCCCACATCTCGTCGCCGTCGACCCGCAGGTCGCCACCGCCCGAGTTGCACCCGTCGTAGAGCTCGAACCCGGGATGGCCCTGCCGGTCGCACTGCTCTCGGCAGTCGGTGGCCTCGTCGAAGGCGACGGTGGGCGGGTGCCGGAGGAGGCCCGAGAGGTCGACGGGACCGCCCTTCTCGGTCAGGGCCGACAGGGTCCACAGGGTGCCGTAGAGGGGACGGTCCGAGACCGCTGCGGCCGGGCCGGCGGTCGTGGTGGTGGCGTCACCGACGCGCAGGCGCTCGTCGCGCCCCGACCGGTGGAGGTGGGTGGCGCTGACGACGACGAGGACGAGCACGGCTGCGGCGGCCAGCCCGATCAGGATCGGCCGCCGACGCCCAGCGGGCCTCGTGGCGCGCACCGGGGTGGCCGCGGGACTGCCGGTCGGCAGCTCGGGGGCGGCGGGCGCTTCGCGCACCAGGGCATCGAGGCCGGCTCGGATCCGATCATCGAGCGCATCGTCAGGCGGTGGGGTCTCGGTCATGACAGCTCCCTTCGGAGGGTCTGGCGGGCGCGGGCGAGGTGCTTGCGCACGGCGCCTTCGCTGATCCCCAGCTCGTCGGCGACGGCACCGGGGGTCAGGTCCGCCCAGTAGGTGAGGAACACCGCGGCGCGCTGGCGGACCGGAAGCGCGGCGAGCGCCGCCATGATCTCGGGCACCGGATCGGCCTCGGCGGGCTCGCGGGCCGGTCCGGCGAGGCTGCGGCGCTCCCGTGCGGCCCGGCGCAGCGCCGTCCGGTGCGAGGTGCGGACCTCGTTCACCACCGCCCGGGTCAGGTACGCACCCTTGTTGGTCACCGCCGGCCAGTGGGGCGATGCCAGCACCTTGACCACCGCCGCCGCGACCACGTCGTCGGCGGCCGACGGACCGGCCAGCGCGGTGGCGAGCGCGACGAGCCGCGACGCGTGGAGCGCGTAGATCGCCGCGTCGTCCACCACCGGTTCGGTCATCACACCCATCAGACCCCACCGCGGCGCCTTCTGGGTGACAACGCGCCCCAGACGGCAGGTGCGCTGGGCCGCGAACCCACGAGGGTCCCGGCCGATCGCTCGCGCCAGCCATCGGCGGGGTGGGATCCGGCCGACCGGCCGGATCCCACCCCGCCTCAGGTCACGACACCGAGAAGCCCGAGAACGTCCCCTTGTTGAACTCGTCGCCTGACGCCTTGCTCGACGTGAACATGCCCGCATCCTGGGGATCCGCAGCGTTCGTCAGGGTCACCGAGCCGAACGGGCTGAAGGTGCCCGCAGCCCCGCTCACATCGGGTGCCCACGAGGCCACGTACGTGGATCCCGTTCGCTCCAGCCGCAACCACACCACGCCGTTGACCGCGGTGCTGCTGGCCACCGAGGCCCCCGATGTGCCGTCGAGGTCGTGATCCCCGTCAAGGTCCGCGCGGAGGACCAAGCCGCCGCCCGCCCGCTGGGCGAGGACCACATAGCCACGCCCGGGTGGGCCGTCGTAGTGGTTGTGAGCGCCGGTGAGATCATTGCGGATCACCAGGCCCGACAGTGCCGCGTCAGCTCCGGTGCCGGTGGCGGTCTGACCCTGGAGCCGCACCTGCACCGTGACCTTGTTCGGCCCGTTCACCGCGTCGGGGCTGTAGATCACCCCGTTGCGGTCCCACGCTGCGGTGGTGGCCGAGTAGGCCGGGCCGTCCTCGTACGGGCCGACGCCTTGGATGCCCGCCACATGGTTGATGTCGGTGAAGCCCTTGCTGTTGATGCGCAGCGTGGCCGTGGGGCTGTACGGGGTGTCCTGCCCGAAATAGGTCTCCGCGGAGGTGGTCCGGTACAGCGCATCGTCGTCGGAGGCGAGCGCGGCCTTCACCACGCGGAGCTCGGCGACCTTCGAGGATCCCGCAGGGATCTCCTCGGCCGAGAGCACGTGGTAGTAGGTGATGTACTGCGTCAGGCCGCCGTCCTTCGAGAACTCCGGGTGGGCGTAGGCGGCGTACGCGTTGCCGTCTTTCATCTGGGCGATCACATCGCTGCGCGACCACGGCCCTTCCAGCTGATCGGCCACGCGGTAGCGGATCTGTGCGCCTGCCGCGTAGACCTGCACCCACTTGTTGAGCGCCGGGTCCTTGAACACCGACATGCCCCCGGCGCCGCCCGTGAGCGATCCGCCGGCGTCACCGCTGCGCACCGTGCTCGCACAGCCGATCTCGGTCGTCCACCCGGGGACGACCGGGCAGCCGACGAGCACGTTGGGGTCGCTGGTGGGCGCGGCCGCCGGGGAGTTCCCGTCGCTCCAGTACCGCCACGAGTTCCGGTTGTAGATCGACCCCGCGTTGACGGCGCCGACCCTTGCGATGGTGCAACCTGCCGCGAAGCCGCCGGCGCAGCTGTACCCGTAGAAGTAGTCGTCGTCTCCGCGGACCAGACCGGACGCGAAGGCCGGGAACCCGGTCGTGTTCTGCGGATCGGTGCTCGGGTTGTACCAGAGGAGGTACGGGTTGGTGCTCAGCGAGGCGTTGGAGATCTGCTGCGGGACGAACTTGGAGCCAGGCACCGACATGTCGCGGATGGCGATGCCGTATCCCTTGTCGACCACATCGGCGTCGTGGTAGTGCTGATCCGTCTTCGGGAGCGATGGATACGGAGGCTTCACGTTCCGTCCGATGATGTGGTACATCATCACGATCCGGTGGTTCGCCGGATCGGCGACCATCATGCCGCCCCAGTTCTTGTAGCAGGTGTCGCAGTTGAGGGTGACGTTGCGGCTGGGGTACGGCGCCGGGAGGTCGACCGCCTCGATCGGCACCTGCGTCGGATTGGGCACGGTCGAGGTCGGCGAGGGCGTCACCATGTTGTCGTAGATCCACGTCGTGATGTTGTCGTCGAGATCGAAGTCGTTGGTGGCGGCGACGGAGTTCGAGATCAGGTCGTCGTGGGCGGTGCTGTGCGTCCCCGTGTCGCCGAACGACCACACGTCGACATCCGTGCTCCCACTCGTGTAGCGCACGCTCTGGCCCCGGTCGTGGCCCTTGATGTACGACGGATCCCCGAGCGCGAACTTGTCGCCCACCGACTTCACCGCCACCAGCGCCGGGGGTGGCGTCGGAGGTGGAGGGTTGACGGTGGCCGACGAGGTCGACCCGATCAGGATCACCAGGGTGGCGGTGAGGGCGATGCCCGCGTGGATCCGACGTGTGCGCTGCACAGCTGCTCCTTGGGTTCGGTGCGGAGCGCGGGTCCGCTTCGAAACCGAGGCGGCGCGCTCGTTCCCCCCGGTCGGCACCTCTCGGTGCCGACCCCGCCTCGCGAGCAGGACCCTAGCGAGCTGTCACCATCCGTGCCCGGATGACCACGGACGGCGAGCAGATCAGCGCTGGGCTTCGCCGCCGACCACGACCGGCTCGCCGGCGAGGAGGGTGTGGCGGACCCTCCCCTTCAGCTCGCGGCCCTGGTACGGGGTGTTGGTGCTGCGGCTGGCCATGGCGGCGCCGTCGACGGTCCAAGCCGCCTCGGGATCGATGACGCAGAGGTTGGCCGGGTTGCCCTCGGCCACCGGGAGGCCGTGGGTGTCGCCCACGCCGATGACCCGGGCCGGGTTCCACGACAGGGCGGCCAGGACCTGCTGGACCGGCAGGTCGAGCTCGGTCAGCGCCAGGGCCAGGGCCGTCTCGAGGCCGAGCATGCCAGGGGGCGCCTGGTCGAAGGGGAGCTCCTTCGTCTCGGCGGCGTGGGGCGCGTGGTCGGTGGCGATGATGCCGATGGTGCCGTCGGCCAGGCCGGCCTTCACGGCGGCCACGTCGTCGGCGGTGCGCAGCGGCGGGTTCACCTTGTAGAGCGGGTCGTACGAGGCGCACTCGGCGTGGGTGAGCGTGAAGTGGTGCGTGGTGGCCTCGGCGGTGACCGGGAGGCCAGCGGCGATGGCCTCGCGGATCATGGCGACCGAGCGGGTGGTGCTCATGTGCTGGAAGTGGACGCGGCACCCGGTGAGGCGGGCCAGGGCGATGTCGCGCATCACCATGAGCTCCTCGGCCTCGGCGGGCTGGCCGGGGATCCCGAGACGGGCCGACCACTCCCCCTCGTGCATGTGGCCGCCGCCGCAGAGGGCGTCGTCCTCGCAGTGCTGGGCGAGCGTGACGCCCAGGCCGGTGGCGTACTCCATGGCCCGGCGCATCATGGCGTTGCTCTGGACACCGGCGCCGTCGTCGGTGAAGAGGCGGACGCCGAGCGCGGCCATCTCGGCCATCGGCGCCAGCTGCTCCCCCGCCCGGCCCACGGTGATGGCGCCCGAGGCGTACACGTCGCACGGGGCGGTGCGGCCGAGGTCGAGGACCTGCTGCACGACCGCGGCGCTGTCCATGGCGGGCGTGGTGTTGGGCATGGCGAGGATGGCGGTGTAGCCGCCGAGGGCGGCACCGCGGGCGCCGGTCTCGACCGTCTCGGCCTCCTCCTTGCCGGGCTCGCGGAGGTGGGTGTGGATGTCGACGAGGCCGGGGGCGACGATGCAGCCGGAGGCGTCGAGGGTGCGGTCGGCGCTCAGGTCGGCGCCGACGGCGGTGATGCGCCCGTCGACGACCACCACGTCGGCCGTGCGCTCCCCGGTGGCATCGATGACGCGTCCACCCTTGATGACGATGGACGGGGACTCAGGCACGGGCAGGTTCTTCCTCGGTGACAGGGGCAAGGGCGGGGTCGGGGGCGTCGCTCGGTTCGCCGTCGGGCGCAGGCGGGGCCACCAGGCCGGTGCCCGAGCCGAGCAGGAGGTACAGCACGGCCATGCGCACGGCCACGCCGTTGCGCACCTGGTCGAGGATCACCGACCGCGGCAGGTCGGCCACCTCGGCGGCGATCTCGACCCCGCGGTTCATCGGCCCGGGGTGCATGACCAGGGCGTCGTCGCGGAGCAGCTCGACGCGGCGGTTGGTGAGCCCGTAGGTGGCCGTGTACTCGCGCAGCGACGGCAGCAGCGCCTCGCTCATGCGCTCCCGCTGCATGCGCAGCAGGTACACCACGTCGACGGTGGGCAGCACCTGGTCGATGTCGTGGCTGACCTTGACCGGCCAGCCCTCGAGGCTCGGCGGCAGCAGGGTGGGGGGCGCCACCAGCGTGACCTCGGCCCCCATGGCCGTGAACGCCGCCACGTCGGAGCGGGCGACCCGGCTGTGCTTGATGTCGCCGACGATCGCGATGTGCTGGCCGCGGAGGTCGCCGCGGTGCTGGCGGATCGTGTAGCAGTCGAGCAGGGCCTGGGTGGGGTGGGCGTGCCAGCCGTCGCCGGCGTTGATGACCGACGCGTCGACCCACTCGGCGATGCGGTGCGGGGCGCCGGCCGAGGCGTGGCGCACGACGATGGCGTCGATCCCCATGGCCTCGATGGTCCTGGCGGTGTCGCGAAGCGACTCACCCTTCTTGACCGACGAGGAGCTGACCGAGAAGTTCATGGTGTCGGCCGAGAGCCGCTTGGCCGCGGTCTCGAACGACAGCCGCGTCCGGGTGGAGTCCTCGTAGAACAGCCACGCCACCGTCTTGCCCCGCAGCGCGGGGACGCGGGCGATGGGCCGCTGCGACACCTCGACGAACGAGTCGGTGAGGCGCATGACCTCATCGATGCCCGCCCGGCCTCCGAGGTCTTCGATGTCGAGCAGGTGGCGCACGTGGGGGGACGGGGCGCTCACCTCATCATCTCCCCGAGGTCGACGCCGTCGACGTGGACGTCG
This sequence comes from Aquihabitans sp. McL0605, assembly GCF_049993875.1. Lineage (NCBI taxonomy): Bacteria > Bacillati > Actinomycetota > Acidimicrobiia > Acidimicrobiales > Iamiaceae > Aquihabitans > Aquihabitans sp. McL0605. The sequence goes on along the minus strand of NZ_CP188252.1, from coordinate 4,755,123 downwards.
ACCACCTCGTCTCGTCTCGTCGGCAGGTTCTTGCCGACGTAGTCGGGGCGGATCGGGAGCTCGCGGTGCCCGCGGTCGATCATCACCGCCAGCTGCACCGCCCGGGGCCGGCCGTAGTCGGACAGCGCGTTGAGCGCGGCCCGGATGGTGCGCCCGGTGAACAGCACGTCGTCGCACAGCACGACCGTGCGCCCGTCGAGCGACCACGGGATGTGGGTGACCGCCTCGGGCAGCACGGGCCGCAGCCCGATGTCGTCGCGGTAGAACGCGACGTCGAGCGTGCCGACGGGCACCTCGACGCTGGCGATGGCGTTCAGCGCGCCGGCCAGCGCGTCGGCCATCGACACCCCGCCGGTCTGCAGGCCGATCAGGATCACGTCCTCGATGCCCTGGTTGGCCTCGATGACCTCGTGGGCCATGCGCCACACGGCCCGCTGCACGTCGGCGCTGTCCATCACGCGGGTCCGTGCCGCGAAGACGCCCCCGTAGGGGGGCGCCTGCCTGCGTTCTCTCTCAGCCATCCTGGCTCGCTTCCTGTCCGTCTGGGCCTCGCCGGACCCGCTTCACGGTCAGAGGTGGACGGTACCAGCCCGGCGGAGCGCTAGCCGGGGCGGTCGCGGACCCACACCACGGTGCCGGTCTCGAGCGCCCCCGCCTCGGTGAGCCCGCCGGCCGCGGCCACCGCGCCCGCCTTGGGGTTGTCGGGGTTGGTCCGGGCGAAGAGCCGGTTCACGGGCAGCTCGCGGAGCACCCAGTCGGCGAAGAGCAGGGCGGCGGCCCCGGCCCGGCCGGCGCCGCGGGACCCGTCGGCCAGCCAGTAGCCCATCTCGGCCCAGCGCTGCTCGGGCTCGACCATGATCAGGCCGATCTCGCCGTGGATCGTGCGGGGCTCGTCGAGCTCGGCGATCACCAGGTCCATGGCCAGCCCGCGCGAGCGGCGGATCTCCTCGCCGCGGATCCAGTTGCGGGCCGCCTCCTCGCTGGCGTCGGCGGGGACCGACGTCCAGCGGATCACCTCGGGGTCGGCCCAGCCCCGGGCCAGCGCCGCGGGATCGTCGTCGGCGGCCCCCCAGGGGCGCAGGCCGATCTTGGTGTCCAGGTCCGCGAGCGGAGGCCAGGGCAAGGGGAACACCCAGGGTTCTGCCCATCCCTCGCCGGCCATCGGTGCTCCTAGCGCAGCTCGGCGGCCAGCCGGGACAGCAGGCCGTTGACGAACGTGTGGGACTCGTCGGTGGAGTAGCGCTTGGCCAGCTCGACCGCCTCGGAGATGCACGCGCCGACCGGCACGTCGGTGTGGGCCAGCTCGAAGGTGGCGAGCCGCAGCAGCGTGCGGTCGACCGCCGGCATGCGCACGACCGTCCAGCCCACCGAGTAGCGGCCGATCAGCTCGTCGATCTCGGCGAGGTGGTCGCTGACGCCCACGACCAGCACGGCGGCGTAGGCCTCGGGGGCGACGGGCAGGTCGTCGAGGACCGCGGCGGGCGGGTCGATGCCCTTCTGCTCGGCCTCGTAGAGCAGGGCCAGGGCCCGCTCGCGCGACTCGCGCCGCGTGCCGACGCCATCGAAGCCCGAGACGCGCGGCGCGTCGGCCTCGACCACCTCGATCTCGCCGTCGTCGACGATCTCGTCGTCGGCGTCGACCGGCTCGAGGTCGGTGGTCTCGTCGATCTCGACCTCGAGCTCTTCGACGTGCTCGATGACGTCGTCGTCTCCGAGGCTGAGGCCTGGGGGGAGGAAGGGGAGTTCAGGGCTGTCGGTCACCGGGGGCACGGATCTAGGCGCGGGTGATGTAGTCGCCGGAACGGGTGTCGACCTTGAGCTTGTCGCCCACGTTGACGAACAGCGGGACCTGGATGACCTTGCCGGTCTGAAGGGTGGCGGGCTTGCGGGCACCCGACACGCGATCGCCCTGGACGCCCGGCTCGGTCTCCGAGACGGTGAGCTCCACCGAGGCCGGGAGGTCGACGCCGACGATCTCGTCGCCGTACATCTGCAGGACGGCGTTGGCCGACTCGAGCAGGTAGTCGGCGGCGCCGCCGAGCGAGGCCGGGGCCACGTGGAGCTGCTCGTAGGACTCCGTGTCCATGAACACGTAGTCGGTGCCGTCGTTGTAGAGGTACTGCATCTCCCGCTTGTCGATCATGGCCTGCTCGACCTTCTCACCGGCCCGGAAGGTCTTCTCGAGCTGGTTGCCCGTGCGCACGTTGCGCAGCGTGGTGCGCACGAAGGCGCCGCCCTTGCCCGGCTTCACGTGCTGGAACTCGACCACCTGGTAGAGGCCCTCGGAGAGGTTGAGGCTCATGCCGTTCTTCAGGTCGTTGGTGGTGATGGCCATGTGTGTTCCTTCGGGTGCAAGGTGCGAGCGCCGCGTCAGACCGCGGCAAGCTTGGGGGTGAGCGTGATGGGCGAGCAGCCGTCGGGAGTGACGACCACCGTGTCCTCGATGCGCACACCGCCGTGCTCGGGGAGGTAGACGCCCGGCTCGACGGTGACCACGCAGCGATCGACGAGCGTAGCAGTGGAGGTCTGCCCGACCCGAGGGTCCTCGTGGATGTCGAGGCCCACACCGTGGCCGGTGCCGTGGAGGAAGGCGTCGGCCCAGCCGGCCTCGGCGATGACGGCGCGGCACGCCTGGTCGACGGCCTTGGCCTCGATGCCGGCCGTGACGGCCTGCACCCCGGCGGCCTGTGATGCCAGGACCACGTCGTACATGCGCTGCTGGGTGGCCGACAGGTCGCCCACCGCCACGGTGCGGGTCATGTCGGAGTGGTATCCGTCGACGAGGGCCCCGAAGTCGATGACGACCAGGTCGCCGTCGATCACGGTGCGGTGGCCGGGACGGTGGTGGGGCATGGCGCCGTTGGGGCCCGAGGCGACGATGGTCTCGAAGCTCACGTCGTCGGCGCCCAGCCGGCGCATGGTGGCATCGAGCTCCAGGCCGAACTCGATCTCGGTGGGCCCATCGGCCAGGCGGGGGCGGACCTCGGCCAGCGCCGCGTCGGCGATGGCGGCCGCGGCGGTGAGCCGGTCGATCTCGCCCTGGTCCTTCACCAGCCGGAGCCCGGTGACGAGGCCGGTGGTGGGCACCAGCTCCAGCCCCGGGAACCAGTGCTCGGCGTAGGTGCGCTGGGCGGCCCACGTGACGGCGTCGGCCTCGAGCCCCACGGCCCCCACGCCGGCAGAGGCGACCGCCCCGGCGACCGCCTCCTTCTGCTTCGCGGAGCTGACCTCGATGGCGGCCTCGACGCCGGCCGCGCCGAGCTGGTCGGCGGCCTGCTGGCCGTACCGGCCGTCGGTCACGAACGTGAGCCGGTCGGCGGTGACCACGAGCAGGGCGGCGGAGCCGGTGAACCCGGTGAGGTACCGGATGTTGGTCAGGTTGGTGACGAGCAGCGCCGGGACCTCGGCCGTGGCCATCGCCACCTGGAGCCGCTCGGCCCGTCCCGCCACGTCCATCGGGGTCAGCTCGGGGTTCATGCCCCCAGCCTGGCCGCCACGGCCTCGATCGCCAAGCGGTACCCGTCGCCCCCCTTGCCGGCGATGGTCTCGGTGGCCACCGGCTCCACCACCGAGAGGTGGCGCCAGGGCTCCCGGGCCTTCGGGTCGGACAGGTGCAGCTCGATGATGGGCCCGGCGAACGCGTCGAGCGCATCGTGCAGCGACCAGGCGTAGTGGGTGAAGGCGCCGGGGTTGATGACGATGGCGGCGCACCGGCCCCGGGCGCCCTGGATGGCGTCGACCAGCACGCCCTCGTGGTTGGTCTGCAGGTGCTCGAGCGCCAGCCCGTGGGCGTGGGCGGCCGCGGTGGCGGTGGCGACGTGGTCGGCCAGCGTGGCCGTCCCGTAGACCGCCGGGTCGCGCTCGCCGAGCAGGTTCAGGTTGACGCCCGAGAGCAGGAGGACGAGCGGCCGTTCGGACATCGCACCATCGTGGCCGATGGCCGGGCCGCGCCCGCGGAGGCTTCTTGGCGCTGGGCGGGCTCAGGTGACGGCGTCGAAGGCGCCGAGGAGGAGCTTGCGGTCGTCGATGCGGAGGGGCTCGACGCCGTCAGGCCCGTCGAGCACGAAGGTGATGCCGTCGACGGCCTTCTTGTCGCGGGTGAACAGGTCGACGAGCTGCTCGGGGTCGAGGCCCGGCGGCACGGTCATCGGCAGGTCGTAGCCGCCCACCACCTTGCGGTGCTCGGCCACCCGTGCGGCGTCGATGCGGCCCAGGCGGCGGGCCAGCTCGGCGGCGTAGATGAGGCCGATGGCGACGGCCTCGCCGTGGCGGAGGTCGTACTGGCCGGCCGTCTCGAGGGCGTGGCCGAGGGTGTGGCCGTAGTTGAGGATGGCCCGACGGCCGGACTCGCGCTCGTCGGAGCCGACCACCTCGGCCTTGCAGCGGACGCACGCGGCCACCGCCTCGTCGAGGGGGAGGTCGGCCAGGTCCTCGACGCCCAGGAAGGCGTACTTGGCCATCTCCCCCAAGCCGTTGCGGTACTCCCGCGGCGGCAGGGTGCCCAGGACCTCGGTGTCGCACAGCACGGCCGAGGGCTGCCAGAACGACCCCACCAGGTTCTTGCCCTCGGGCAGGTTGACGCCGGTCTTGCCGCCGATGGCCGCATCGATCTGGGCCAGCAGCGTGGTGGCGACGTGCACCACGGGGATGCCCCGGTGGTAGACGGCCGCGGCGAACCCAGCGGTGTCGGTGACCACACCGCCGCCGACGGCAACCACGCAGTCGCCGCGGTTGAGGCCCCACTGCGCCCAGTCCCGGCAGAGGTCCTCGATGGTGCCGAGGTCCTTGCCGTGCTCGCCCTCGCCCATGGTGAAGACGCGGTGGTCGACACCGGGGTCGACCGTGACCGGGATCGACGCCTGGGTGACCACGGCGACCCGCTTCACGCCGACGGGGAGCAGCTCGAGCAGCCGGTGACGGGCACCGGACCCGACGAGCACCGGGTAGGAGCGGTCGCCCAGGGGGACCTCGAGCTCGATCACGGGGACACCTCGACTGTGCTCACGCGTGCGGGATCGACGACGCCGAGCTCGATCAGGTGCTCGACCGTCTGCTCGGCGAGGCGCCACTTGGGCTTCTCGCCGGCCTGGTGCGCGGGGAGCACCTCGACGACCGCATCGGCCACCTCGCGGTACCACGGGTCCCGCTCGGCGTACATCGGCGTGAGCACGCCCAGGGCGTCGTCGCCCAGCAGCGGCCGGTGGGGCTTGGCCTGCACGCGCGACGCCAGGAACTCCGGGGTGCCGTGCAGGTAGATGACCGTGACGTCGTGCTCCTGGAGGCGCTGACGGCTCGCCTCGGTGACGACCACGCCGCCACCGGCCCCGATCACCAGGGCATCGGGCCCCGAGAGCAGATCGGTGAGCAGCAGCGCCTCCTGGGTGCGGAAGGCAGCCTCGCCGTCGGTGAACCAGTCGGCCACGGAACGCCCGGTGCGGGCCTCGAGCTCGACGTCGGCGTCGACGAAGCGGTGCCCGATGAGCTTGGCCACCTTCTTGCCCACCGTGGTCTTGCCCGAGCCCATCAGCCCGACGAGGACGACGTGCGTGGGGCGGGCCACCTGCTGGTCAGGCACCGACCGGGCCCTGGCCGAGGGCCTCGACGAAGGTGCGGTGGTTGCGCGCCATCTCGTCGACGGAGTCGCCGCCGAACTTGCGGGTGGCCTCGTTGGCCAAGACCAGGGCGACCATGTGCTCGACCACCACCCCGAGCGCCGGGACCGCGGTGACGTCGGTGCGCTCCTTGAACGACACGCCGGCCTCCTTGGTGGCCGTGTCGACGGTGGCCAGCGTGGGCCGGTTGAGCGTGGCCAGCGGCTTCATGGCGGCTCGCACCACGACCGGCTCGCCGGTGGACATGCCGCCCTCGACGCCGCCCGAGAGGTTGGACGTGCGCTCGTAGCCCTGGGCATCGCTCCAGGTGACCGGATCGTGCGCTGCGCTCCCCCGCCGGCCGGCGACCTCGAAGCCGTCGCCGATCTCGACGCCCTTGACCGCCTGGATGCTCATGACCGCCTGAGCCAGGGCGCTGTCGAGCTTGCGGTCCCAGTGGACGTGGCTGCCGAGGCCGATCGGCACGCCGTAGGCGATGGCCTCGACCACGCCGCCCAGCGAGTCGCCCTCCTTGGACGCCTCCTTGATCTCGGTGACCATGGCGGCGGCGGCATCGAGGTCGAGGCAGCGGACCTCGTTCTCGTCGACGCGCGGCAGGTCGGCCGGACCGGGACGCTCGCCGTGCGAGCGGACGGGGCCCATCTGGATGACGTGCGACACGATCTCGACGCCGAGGGCGGCGAGGAGCTTCTTGGCCAGCGTGCCCGCGGCGACCCGCGCCGCCGTCTCTCGGGCCGAGGCCCGCTCGAGCACGTCTCGGGCATCGGTGAACCCGTACTTCTGCATGCCGGCGAGGTCGGCGTGGCCGGGCCGGATCTGGGTGAGGGGCGCCTCGGTGGGCCCATCGGCCGCCTCGGGGGACATCTCCCGCTGCCACTTGTCGGGGTTGCGCTCCCACTCGGTGTTGGCGATCTCGATGGCCACCGGCGAGCCGAGCGTGCGCCCGTGGCGGACGCCGCCGACGAGCGTGACCTGGTCCTGCTCGAAGCGCATCCGAGGGCCGCGGCCGTAGCCCAGGCGCCGGCGGCTGAGCTCGGCGCTCACGTCGTCGGCCGACACCTCGAGCCCGGCGGGCAGTCCCTCGATGACGACGATGAGGGCCTTGCCATGGGATTCACCGGCGGTGAGGAAGCGGATCACGTGGGCAAACCTACTGGCCTGCCACCGCCCGGAACGAAGTGCTTGCGGCGACGCCGAGCGACAGCGTGAGGTCGTCGTCGAACCCGTAGAAGCGCATGATCGGGCCCGAGAACAAGATCACGAGGATCGATCCGAGGGCGAGCCACGGGCCGAACGGGAAGGGCCGGCTCTCGCGCCGCACCACCATCACGACCACGCCGACGAGCAGGCCGATGACGCTCGACGCGATGAGCGCGATCAGCACCAGCACGGGGTCGAGCCAGCCCACCCAGAGGCCGAGGAGGACGGCGAGCTTCACGTCGCCCATCCCCATGCCCTCCTTGCGCATGATCAGCTCCCAGGCGAGCAGGACGATCAGCAAGAAGCCGGCGAAGCCGAGGCCGCCCACGACGGCGTTGCGGATGGCCAGCCCCGGGTTGTCGGCCAGCGCGAAGGACATGACCGGGATGACCACCAGCGAGGCGACGATCGATGGGTAGGTGATCCGGTTGGGGAGGATGTAGAGCTCGAGGTCGATGACCGACAGCACCAGCAGCACCGAGAACAGCACCGCGTACGGGATCACCAGGGCGGTGTCGCCGAACCGGAGCCCGGCCACCACCCAGAGCACGGCGTTCGTGAGCTCGACCAGCGGGTAGCCCACCGGGATCGGCTCCCCGCACGATCGGCACTTGCCCTTGAGGAGCAGCCAGGAGACGACCGGGATGTTGTCGCGGGTGCGGATCGGGGTCTCGCACAGCGGGCACTTCGACGGCGGCGAGACGAGCGATTCCCCGGACGGGACCCGCACGATCACGACGTTGAGGAACGAACCGATCGCCAGGCCGAAGATGGCCAAGAGCACGAGCAGCAGTGCGGTCGACATGGGCGGGGACGCTACCGGTCAGCCACGGCCGGGCGGGCCATGGCCGCGCGGGGCGTCAGGGCTTGACGCTGGAGAGGAACTTGAGCAGCGAGCCGCGCTCGCTGTCGGTCTCCGGCTGGTCGCCGAAGCCGTCGACCTCGTCGTCCTTGGTGCCGCCGGCCATCGGCTGGGCCCACGAGTCGGCCATGGGGTCGACCTCGGGCTCGCTGTCGTCGTCGTGCTCGTCGTGCTCGTCGTCGACCGCGTCGAGCTGGTCGACGGTCCCGGGGTCGGTGGGGTCGACGGCGGAGTACGGGTTCACCGATCCGAAGTGCTCGATCGTGCCCGGCTCGCCGGCCAGATCGCTCATGGCCGCTTCCTGCTCGAACGACGCCAGCGACTCGTACGGCTCGAACCGCTCGAACTCCTCGGGCGCATCGGGTGCATCGCCGACGCGGCCGTCGACGAAGCCGGTGATGGTCTCGCCCTCGTAGGCCACGCCCTCACCGGGCAGGGGCTCGGGGAGCAGCGCGTCCTCGCGCTCCTCCATGACGACCGAGCGGTCGTCGCCGTTGAGGTCTTCGAAATCGGTCATCGGCGCGGTGAACCCGGGCTCGAAGTGATCGAAGTCGTCGAGCTGGACCGCCGGGGGGACGTAGGCGTGCGATTCGCGCACCTCGACCAGCTCGAACTCCACCAGGCTCTTCACCTGACGGGAGGCGTCGAGGTCGGTGAGCTCGAGCGCAGCGGCGAGGTCGTGGACGTTGCCGCCGCCACCGATGGCGGCCAGGGCCTTCCACTCGCGGGCGGTGAGGGTGACGGTGTCGCCGTCGATCTCCGCCGCGAGCGAGATCCAGGCATCCATGCTGGGCACCACGGTCTCGACGTCGGCCCACTCGGCCACGAGGGCCTCGGCCGCGGTGATGGTCGCCTCGACGTCGGCGCCGGCGCCGGGATCGGCCACCTCGCCCTCGTCGAACACGAACGAGCCGTCCTCGAACCGGAGCAGGTCGAAGATCACGTCGGCCGGGTCGGTGGCCCGGGGGGCCGTCGACGTCGACGCGGCGCTGATCGTGCCCGCGGCGAGCATGACCTCGCCGGTGCCGCCGTCGCCCACGATCTCGAGGCGGCCGGACTTCGCGGTGCCCGCGAGCAACCGGAGGACGTCTGGAAGGGCAAAGGACTTGAGGTCACCCTGAAGGGCCACGACATCCTCCTCAGGATGAACGACGCTGATGGTCCTCCCAAGATCGGCAGGGCCCCGGGAAACTGAAGGTTTCGAGGTCAGGCCCGGGCCGCTGCGGCCATCGCCGCCACATCGGGCGCCTGGCCCGTCCAGAGCGCGATCGCCCGGGCGGCCTGGTGCACGAGCATCCCGAGCCCGTCGACCGGCCGGGCGCCGGCCGCGGCGGCCGCCACGAGCAGCGGGGTCTCCAGCGGGAGGTACACGAGGTCGACGACGGTCTGGCCCGGGCGGAGCAGCTCAGGCGGGACGGGGGTGGCTGAGGCATCGGCCGGATCGGCACCCATGCCCACCGACGTGGCGTTGATGACCAGGTCGGCGCGCTCGACGTCGGCGATCGATCCCACGCGGCCGGCCGGTCCCGCCAGCGCCGCCGCGGCCTCGGCCCGCTCGGCGGTGCGGTTCACGACCGCCACGTCGGCGGCACCGCCGCCACCGAGGGCCCGCACGACGGACCGCGCCGCGCCGCCCGCGCCGAGGACCACGCACGCGAGCCCCTCGGGCACGATCCCCTGGTCGAGCGCCAGCGCGTCGAGGAGCCCGGCGCCGTCGGTGTTGTGCCCCACCAGCGCGTCGCCGTCCCAGGCGATGCAGTTCACCGCGCCCAGCGCCTCGGCATCGGGCGCCAGCCGGTCGAGCGCCGCGATCACGTCGTACTTGTGCGGCATGGTGACCGACAGGCCGCCGAGGCCCAGGGTGCGCATGGCGTCGACCGCCGCCGCGCCCTGGCCCGGGGCCACCTCCAGGGCGACGTACGCCCAATCGAGGCCCGACGCGGCGAAGGCGGCGTTGGCCAGGGCCGGGGACCGGGAGTGGCGGACCGGCGACCCGATGACCGCCGCCACGCGCGTGGATCCCGCGATGGGGACCCGGGGCGGCGGGCCCGGCTCAGCCACAGCCGAGGCCCTGGTCGATGCACTGCTGCTTGTCCTGGAGGAACTGGTCGTAGCTCTCCGAGAAGCTGACCACCTTGGGGGCGGTCAGCACGAAGTACAGCCACGGTCCATCGGCCGGGTGCATGGCCCCTTCGAGGGCGTACTCCCCCGGCGACGAGATGGGCGTGGGCGGGAGGCCGGTGTTGGTCCGGGTGTTGTACGGCGTGTCGACCGTGTAGTCGATCGTCTCGGGCCCCTGGCCGCTCAGCCCCGCGTAGTAGATCGACGTGGAGTCGTACTGGAGGGGCATGCCCTTCTCGAGGCGGTTGTAGGTGACCGCGCCGATCTTGGGGGCGTCGGCGGGGATCGCGGCCTCGTACTGGATCATCGACGCCACCTTGACCAGGTCGTAGGGCGTCAGGTCGAGACCCCACTGCTGCTTGATGTGGGCGAGCGATGCGGCCGGGTCGAGGGCCTGGACGCGGGACTCCATCTCGGTGCTCATCTGGCTCAGCACGTCGACCGCGGTGTCGTCGGCGCCGACCCCGTAGGTGGCCGGGAACAGCAGGCCCTCGTAGGACTTCTGGTCGGCGGGCTTGATGGACGACGGCACCTGGCCGGAGTCGAGCGCGGCCTGGAGGTCGGCCACGGTGAGCCGCGGGACCTTGGCGTGGATGCGCTCGAGGATCTGGTGGACGGTGTAGCCCTCGGGGATCGTGACCTTGGTGACCTGAGCGGCCACCGGCGTCTTCGGCCCGGCGTTCAGCACGGCGATGGCCTGGTCGAAGCTCGAGTTCTTCCGGAACACGTAGTTGCCGGCCTGGACCGAGGTGAGGTCCTTGCCACCCACGTAGAAGTTGAAGACCGTCGCGCTGGAGATGACGTCCTTCTCCGCCAGGATGTCGGCGACCCCGCTGGTGGAGGCGCCCTCGGGGATCTGGACGGCCACGGCGGCGCCCTGGCCACCCGACGGGTTCACCTGGTGGCGGTACCACCACACGGCGCCGCCCCCGATGGCGACCACGAGCAGCACGATCACGAGCAGCGCGGCCAGCCACCGCGGCATCCGGCTCTCGTGGGGCATCTCGAAGTACTCGTCCTCGTCGGCGGGGCGCCGGGGACGGCGCGGCGGCGCGGTGGCCCCGGCCGCGGGGGCGCGCCCGGGCCGGCGGGGACCGGAGCGGTCTCGCCCGGGAGCAGGACGGGGGCCGGACGGACGGTCCTGCCGGTCCGAAGGAGGTGCCGATGGGGTGGGCGATCCGGCGGGGGCCTCGGACCAGACGTCCGGGTCGAGGGTGGGATCGTCTTCGTGGGTCACGTGGTCGCCCCTCCATGCGGCGCACCCGGCGCGGTGCCGTGGTCGAGCCAATCCTGCAGGATCACCGCCGCCGCCACCTGATCGACCAGGTCACGGCGGGCCCGGCTGTCGAGATCGCCCCGTTCGCGCAGCTTGCCATCGGCGATCCGGGTGGTCATGCGCTCGTCGTGCACCTCGATCGGCACCCCGACGACCGCAGCCAGCTCGTCGCGCTCGGCCAGCACGGCCGTGGCCGCGGGACCGATCGAGCCGTCGAGGGCGATGGGCAGGCCCAGGAGCAGCAGCCCGGCGTCCCACTCGGCCACCAGCTCGGCGATCTCGCGGTGGAGCCGCGGCCGGTCGCCGTGGCGCGCCAGGGTGGCGATGGGCGTGGCGACGGTGCCGCCGTCGTCGGACACGGCGACGCCGATCCGCTTCGATCCCAGGTCGAGGGCCAACACGCGCATGGGCCGCTAGGCGATGCCGGCGGCGGTGCGGGCCTGATCGAGCGCCTCGTCGATCTTCGACGCATCCTTGCCGCCGGCGACGGCCAGCTCCGGGTGCTTGCCTCCGCCGCCGCCCACCGTGCGCGCCGCGACCGAGATGAGCTCGCCTGCGTCGAGGCCGCCGTCGGCGGTGGTGGCCGACACGAGGGCCACCCCGCCGGCGTCGGGGGCACCGATCAGCACGACGCCGCGGATGCCCGGCTGGTCGCGCACCGCGACGCCGAGGCTGCGCAGGTCGTCCCGGCCCAGGCCGTCGACCCGGGCGACCACGACGCCGTCGACGGCCGCCGAGGCCAGGTCGGAGGCGCCGCCCGAAGCCAGCTTGGAGCGCAGGGACTTCACCTCGGCCCGCAGGTCGCGCAGCTCGGCGAGGCGCTTGTCGATGCCGTCGAGCAGCTCGGACTGGGGCACGCCGATCCGGTCGGCCACGGCGGCCAGCTCGGCCTCCTCCTTGCGGAGGCGATCGATGGGCCCGGTGCCGGTGACCGCCTCGAGGCGGCGGAGGTTGGAGCCGATGGACGACTCCGACACGATCTTGACCGGACCGATGTCACCGGTGCGGCGCACGTGGGTGCCGCCGCACAGCTCGGTGGAGTGCGGCCCGGCTTCGAGCACGCGCACGATCTCGCCGTACTTCTCGCCGAAGAAGGCGATGGCGCCCAGCTCGGTGGCCTCGGCCTTGGTGGTCTCGAAGTGGCGGACCGGGGTGTTCGCCAGGACGTCTCGGTTCACGAGGTCCTCGATGGCCTGGATCTGCTCGGGCGTGACCGCCTCGTAGTGGCTGAAGTCGAACCGGAGCCGATCGGGCGCGACCATCGAGCCCTGCTGCTTCACGTGGGTGCCGAGCACCTCGCGGAGGGCCCAGTGGAGCAGGTGGGTGCCGGTGTGGTTGCGGCGGATGGCGTCGCGCCGGTCGACGTCGATCGCGGCCTGCACCAGGTCGCCAGGAGCGAGCAGGCCGTCGGTGAGGCGCACCACGTGCCGGTGCAGGCCGGGCAGGGCCTGGAGCGTGTCGAGCACCTCGCCGCTCCCCTGCGGTCCCGTGATGGTGCCGGTGTCGCCCACCTGGCCGCCGGACTCGGCGTAGAAGGGGGTGCGGTCGAGGAAGACGCTCACGGTGCCATCGGTGCCGGGGACGACGGCCAGGACCGTGGCCTCGATGTCGAACACCTCGCGGCCGACGAACTCGGTGGTGCCGCGCTCGTCGAGGACCGCCTGGAACGCGTCGACCTCGTCGCCGACGGTGAGGCCGCCCTTCTTGCCGCCCTTGCGGGCGCGGTCGCGCTGGTCGGCCATGGCCGCGTCGAACCCGGGACGGTCGACCACGAAGCCGCGTCCCTCGGCGATCTCGGTGGTCACCTCGAGCGGGAAGCCGTAGGTGTCGTGCAGCTGGAAGGCGACGACGCCGGGCAGCTCACCGCCTTCGGGCACCCCCGCGAGGGCGGTGTCGAGGATGCTCAGGCCGCTGCGCAGCGTGCGCCGGAACTGCTCCTCCTCGCGACCGAGGATCCCGAGGATGGTGTCGGCGTTGGCGGTCAGCTGCGGGTAGGCCTCGGCCATCAGCTCGATGGTCTCGGTGGCCATCAGCGGGGTGATCGGCTTCTCGACGCCGAGCAGGTAGGCGAAGCGGATGGCCCGGCGGATGATCCGGCGCAGGACGTAGCCGCGGTCTTCGTTGGACGGGATGACGCCGTCGCTCACCAGGAACGTCATGGTGCGGGCGTGGTCGGCGAGCAGCTTGAGGGCCACATCGGACTCGGGATCGGCCCCGAGCCGCACGCCGGTGGCCTGCTCGGCGGCCGACACCAGGTGGCGCAGCTCGTCGGTGGCGAACACGTCGGGCGAACCGATGGTGACCCCGAGGATGCGCTCGAGGCCGGCGCCGGTGTCGATGTTCTTGGTCTCGAGCGGCCTGAGCACGCCGTCGGCGCCGCGGAAGTACTGCTGGAACACCAGGTTCCAGAACTCGACGTAGCGCTCCTCGGACGCGGGGTTGGCCGGGCCGCCCTCGGGCCCGTACTCGGGGCCGAAGTCCCAGAACAGCTCGGACGACGGGCCGCAGGGACCGGTGTCGCCCATCTCCCAGAAGTTGTCCTTGTCGAGGCGCTGGATCCGCTCGAGCGGGAAGCCGACCTCGTCGACCCACAGGGCCACGGCCTCGTCGTCGTCGACGTGGCAGGTGACCCAGATGCGCTCGGGATCGAGGCCGAGGACCTCGGTGGAGAACTCCCACGCCCAGCGGATGGCGTCGGCCTTGAAGTAGTCGCCGAAGCTGAAGTTGCCCAGCATCTCGAAGAAGCTCAGGTGCCGCAGCGAGCGCCCGATGGCGTCGAGGTCGTTGTGCTTGCCGCCGGCGCGGACGCAGGTCTGCACCGAGGTGGCGCGCGGCGGCCGGAACGGCGCCTGCTCCTCCCCGATGAAGTACGGGACGAACGGCATCATCCCCGAGTTGGTGAACATGGGGGCCGACGGGTGCAGCGGGATGAGCCCGCTGGTGGGGACGTCGGTGTGCTGCCTGGCCACCCAGAAGTCGGTCCAGACCCGGCGTAGCTCCTGTGCCTTCATGCAGTTCGCCCCCTCTCTCGCGCGGTGCCCGGCTGCGGCGGGCGCAGCGAGCCAAGGTCGGACCACCCTACTGGTCGTCCCCCACCGGCCACGACGCAGATCCCACCCGCTGCCACCTCGGCGTCGGCCGGTCGCGACCAGCCGTTCGATCAGGCCGAGGGGCGCCGGCGGAAGCACCACCAGGCCAATCCGGCCCCCACCAGCAGCGGGACGATCGCCAGGGCATCGCCTTCGTGGATCCCGTGGGTCTGGGTCAGGCCTTCGAGCTCGGGACCGTCCCACGGGTGGTGGCCCGCCACCATCATGGTGGCGGCGAGCAGCCCGAGCCCGAGCGCGGTGAGGGCCGCCAGCACGGAGGCCCAACCCGGTGCGGGCCGCTCCGCTGGAGTCACGTGGTCAGCGCCGGGAGCGGCGGCGACCGGCCGGACCGGCGCCGGCCTGGGTGGCGGTGCGGCTCGACCGTCGAGCACCCGCAGCAGTCGGCGGCACCGCCTTCGGCTGGTCCTTGACCGGCCCGTCGCCGACGAACGTGCGCGCCTCGACCCGTGCCCGCAGCTCTGCCTCGGTGCTGCGCATGGCCTCACGGCCCTCGCTGGCGGCCTGGCGCACCGTCTCGCCCAGCCCCTTGGCCGAGGTGGCCGCCCGGGCCGCCACCTGCTCGGGCAGGTACAGCTCGACGGTCTGCTCGACCTTGCGCTTGGCCCAGAAGGCGCCGCCGGCGCCCACGGCCATGCCGGTCCCCATCCAGAAGATCCGCTTGAACACGAGCTACTCCCTCCGCATCCGGCGGGCGGCGCGGGTGGCACCGGACCGGATGGCGACCGTCTTGATCACCGGGGCCGACAGCGCCCGGTAGGCCAGCTTCGACGTGGCGTCGACCGTGGCCGAGATCGATTCGGCGCTGCCCACCAGGCGGTCGACCCGGGCCAGCTCCTCGTTGGCCTCGGCCAGGCTGTCGGCCAGCTCCTCGATGAGCGGCAGGGCCTGGGCGTTGAGCTCGTCGAGCGTGCGGGTGACCCGGCGCACGGCGATCAGGATCCGCTGGAGCGCGAACAGGACCGCCACCACGGCCACGATGCTGCAGCCGGTCACGATGACCATCGCGAGGTCGGACGCCGACATCTCGGCCAGCACGGCAGCGGTCACGACGGATCCTCGGTGGTCTGGCGCAAGCGGGCCATGCGGTCTGCGATCTCCCGTTCTCGACCGTGCTGCGACGGCTGGTAGTAGCGGCGATCGGCCACCTCCGGAGGGAGGTACGACTGATCGACCCAGCCGCGCGGGTCGTCATGAGGGTACTCGTAGCCGGCACCGTGGCCGATCGTCTTGGCCCCCTGGTAGTGGGCGTCGCGCAGGTGGGGCGGCACCCCCGATGAGGGCCGCTCGCGCACGTCGGCCCGCGCCGCGGCGATGGCGGTGTAGGCCCGGTTCGACTTGGGCGCGGTGGCGAGGTGGACCACGGCCTGGGCCAGGTTGAGCTGGGCCTCGGGCAGGCCCACGTACTCGACGGCCTGGGCCGCGGCGGTGGCCACGAGCAGCGAGAGCGGGTCGGCCTCGCCCACGTCCTCGGAGGCCAGGATCACCAGGCGCCGAGCGATGAAGCGGGCGTCCTCGCCTGCTTCGAGCATGGTGGCGAGCCAGTAGAGGCCGGCGTCGGGATCGGAGCCGCGGATGCTCTTGATGAAGGCCGAGATCACGTCGTAGTGGTCGTCGCGGCCGTACCGGAGCGCCTTGGTGCCGAGGGCGGCCTCGGCATCGGCGAGCGTGATGGTCGCCGCTCCCCCGGCGGTGCCCGACCGCTGCTGGGCCAGGGCGACCGCCACCTCCAGGCTGGTGAGGGTGTGGCGGCCGTCGCCGTTGGCCCGGGCGGCCAGGTGCTCGACGGCATCGTCGTCGGCACCGACCCCCTCGGACTGCAGGGCCTTGGCGATCAGCTTCCGCGCCGCGGCATCGTCGAGGGCGTTGAGGCGGAACAGCGTCGATCGGCTGAGCAGCGGCGGGTTGACCTCGAAGTACGGGTTCTCGGTGGTGGCCCCGATGAGGATGATCAGCCCGCTCTCCACCGACGGGAGCAGGGCGTCCTGCTGGGCCTTGTTGAAGCGGTGGACCTCGTCGAGGAAGAGGATCGTGCCCTGCTGGCGCTCGCCCAGCCGCTGCTGGGCGCGGCCGGTGACGTCTCGCACGTCCTTCACGCCGGCGGTCACCGCCGACAGGGTCTCGAACGCCTTCGACGTGTGCCCGGCGATCACCCGGGCCAGGGTGGTCTTGCCCGTGCCGGGCGGGCCCCAGAGGATCACCGACGACAGGCGGTCGGCCTCGATGAGCACCCGCAGCGGCTGGCCGGGCCCGATCAGGTGGTCCTGGCCGACGATGTCGTCGAGCGTGCGGGGCCGGAGCCGGTCGGCCAGCGGCGCCCGCCGGGCCAGCTGGTCCTCGACCGAGGAGGAGAAGAGATCGTCAGCCACGGGTCACGACGCGCCGTCGTCGGCCCTGGCCTCTTTGCCCTCGGTGAGCCCGAGCAGGCGGTCCAGCTTGGCCTCCACCCGGGCGAGGTCGTCGGAGTCGACCACCCGCAGGCGCAGGCTGGCCATCTCGCGCGCCAAGAAGTCGAGGTCGGCCTTGACCTCGGCGCCTCGGCGGCGGTCCTCGGCCGCCTCGGACCGGTCGCGATCGGCCTGGCGCGTCTCGGCCAGCAGGATCAGCGGCGCCGCGTAGGCGGCCTGGGTCGAGAACATGAGGTTCAGCAGGATGAACGGGTAGACGTCGATCGTCCACCCGTCCGGAGCGAGCAGGTTCCAGGTGATCCAGCCGATGACGAAGACCGTCTGGATGACCAAAAACCGGGCCGTGCCCATGGTGTGGGCGATGCGCTCGCTGAAGCGACCGAAGCCCTCCGGGTCGTAGTACGACCCGAACCGATCCCCGTGGCGGGGCGTCGAGAGGTCTCGCTTGGACCCACGGCGGCTGACGGTCGTTTGCACGCGAAGACGCTACCGCCTGGTCCGGTGGTACCGGGGATGGGTATCGCAGCCGGTCACCGGGCGCGACGGTGCCGGGGCGCGAGCCCCCGGCACCACTCGGAGAACCCTGGGTTCAGACGGCCGGAGCGGGCGGCGCGGGCGGGGTGGCGAAGCCCTCGGTCAGCGGCGGGGCGGAGTCCCAGAAGTCGTTGAGGCGGCCCTGGACCTTGAAGAGCCAGACGAACGCGCCGATGATCGGGAGCAGGATCCAGAGGCCGGTGAGCGCCGACAGGGGCGGCTCCTTGCCCTGGCGCTGGTACAGCTGGCCCGCCTCGTGGGGCATGACGAAGACGTTCACGAACGGCAGGAAGATCGCCAGGACCAAGCCGATGCCGCCGCCGATGCCCTGTCCGGAGTTCTCCTTCATCTCCTTGAACGTGGCGTACTGCCAGTACAGGCTGTAGATGCCGAGCGTGATGATGCTCAGACCGATGATCGCCCAGGGCGACCGCGTCTTGCCAACGGGTCCCATCTGATTCCCACCTTCTGTGTCGCTGGAGTGCGTGCGCGCACTCTACGTGACCATCGCCACGGAACGAGGTGACCGGGTGGGATCAGGCCGGGGCAGGCGCGGCGACCGTGGCGGCCGCCACCGGCTCCGGCACGAAGTCGACGCCCGCTTCCTTGCGCTGGGCGGGCGTGATCGGCGCCGGCGCGCTGGTCAGCGGGTCGAAGCCGCCACCGGTCTTGGGGAAGGCGATGACCTCCCGGATCGACGACGCGCCCGTGAGGAGGGCGCAGATGCGGTCCCACCCGAAGGCGATGCCGCCGTGGGGCGGCGCGCCGTACTTGAACGCCTCCAGCAGGAAGCCGAACTTCTCCTCGGCCTCTTCCGGCCCGAGGCCCATGACCTCGAAGACCCGCGACTGGACGTCGCGGCGATGGATCCTGATGGAGCCGCCGCCGATCTCGTTGCCGTTGCAGACGATGTCGTAGGCGTAGGCCAGGGCCGAGGCCGGGTCGGTGTCGAACATGTCGAGGTGCTCGGCCTTGGGCGACGTGAACGCGTGGTGCACGGCGGTCCAGGCCCCCGAGCCGACCGCCACGTCGTCGGTCTCGCCGACGGGCTCGAACATCGGGGCGTCGACCACCCAGGTGAACGCCCAGGCGTCGTCGTCGATGAGGTCGCTGCGGCGCCCGATCTCGAGGCGGGCGGCACCGAGCAGGGCCTTCGCCGACCGCTCGGTCCCGGCGCCGAAGAAGATGCAGTCGCCGGGCTCGGCGCCGCAGTGCGCGGCCAGGCCGGCCCGCTCGGCGTCGGAGATGTTCTTGGCCACCGGGCCCTTCAGCTCGCCGTCGTCGCCGACCAGGACGTAGGCGAGGCCGCGAGCGCCGCGCGCCTTGGCCCAGTCCTGCCAGGCGTCGAGCACCTTGCGGGTCTGCGAGGCGCCGCCCGGCATGACCACGGCGCCGACGTGCTCCGACTGGAACACGCCGAACTCGGTGCCGGAGAAGTACTCGGTGCAGTCGACCAGCTCCACGCCGAAGCGCAGGTCGGGCTTGTCGGAGCCGTAGCGGCGCATGGCCTCGGCGTAGGTGATGCGCGGGATCGGGAGCGGGATCTCGTAGCCGATCAACGACCACAGCGCGGCCACGATGCGCTCGCCGAGGGCGATCACGTCGTCCTCCTCCACGAAGCTCATCTCGACGTCGAGCTGCGTGAACTCGGGCTGGCGGTCGGCCCGGAAGTCCTCGTCGCGGTAGCAGCGGGCGATCTGGAAGTACCGCTCCAGACCGGCCACCATCAGCAGCTGCTTGAACAGCTGCGGGCTCTGGGGCAGGGCGTACCAGGCGCCGGGCTGCAGGCGGGCCGGGACGACGAAGTCGCGGGCGCCTTCCGGCGTGGAGCGGGTGAGCGTGGGCGTCTCGACCTCGACGAAGCCATCGCCCAGCAGCACGGACCGGGCGGCCTGGTTGACGTCGCTGCGCAGGCGGATGGCCGCCGCGGACTCGGCGCGGCGCAGGTCGAGGTAGCGGTACTTGTAGCGGATCTCGTCGGAGACCGGTGTGGCCTCGTGCTCCTCGATCGGGAACGGCAGGACGGCCGCCTCGCTCAGGACCTCGACCGTGGACGCCTCGACCTCGATCGTGCCCGTGGCCAGGTTGGGGTTGTCGTTGCCCTCCGGGCGGTGCGTCACCGTGCCCACGATGCGCAGGCAGAACTCGGAGCGCAGGGGGTGGGCGACGGCCTCGTCGTGGATGACGACCTGCACCACACCGCTGGCGTCGCGCAGGTCGATGAAGGCCACCCCGCCGTGGTCGCGGCGCTTGGCCACCCATCCGCAAAGGATGACCTCGTCGCCGATGCTCTCCTCGGTCAGCTCCCCGGATCGGTGGGTGCGCAGGCCTACGGCGGTGGTCATGAGGGGTCCTTGGTGAGCAGGGTGGAGAGGTGGAAGATCAGGTCGTCGCGGTCGACCGCGTCCTGGTGGTCGCCGAACTCGGCGCGGAGGGGGCGGATGGTCGCGGTGCCGTCGGCCAGCTCCTGCTCGCCGACGATCACGGCGTGGCTGGCGCCCGAGCGGTCGGCCGCCTTCATCTGGGCCCGCATGCCCTTGGCGTCGAACGTGCGGTCGCAGCGGATGCCGGCGGCCCGGAGCGCGGCGGTGATCGGACCGGCCTGGGCCTGTCCGGTGACGTCGACCACGAACACGTCGACGCGGGCGGTGGGCCCGGGGAACACCTCCTCGGCGTCGCAGGCGATGAGCAGGCGCTCGATGCCCGAGCCGAAGCCAATGCCCGGCGTGGGCGGGCCACCGAGCTCCTCGACCAGCCCGTCGTAGCGGCCGCCGCCGAGGATGGTGGACTGGGCACTGTCGACGAGCGCAGGGACCAGCTCGAAGGTGGTGTGGGTGTAGTAGTCGAAGCCGCGGACCAGCCGGGGGGCCAGGACGAACGGGATGCCCGCAGCACCGAGGCCCGCCTTCACCCGGTCGAAGTGCTCGGCGCTCTCGGGCGAGAGGTGGTCGGCGATGGCCGGCGCGTCGGCGGTGGCGCGCCGGGTCTCGGTGCGCTTGGAGTCGAGGACCCGCATGGGGTGGCGCTCGACCTTCTCGCGGTCCTCCTCGGCGAGGTCGCCGATGCGGTCCTGGAGGAACGCCCGGAGCACCTCGACGTACCGGATCCGGTCATCGGCGGTGCCCATGGTGTTGAGCAGGAGGTCGACCCGGCGCAGGCCGAGGGCCTGGAGGAACTCCCAGGCCACGGTGATGACCTCGACGTCGACCTCGGGGTCGGCGGAGCCGAGCACCTCGAGGCCCACCTGGTGGTGCTGGCGGTACCGGCCCGACTGGACGTTCTCGTAGCGGAACGCCGGTGTGGCGTACCAGACCTTCCACGGGGCGGCGGGCTGGTGCTGGACGAACGCCCGCACGATCGACGCCGTGCCCTCGGGGCGCAGGGCGATGCGGCGGCCACCCTTGTCGTCGAAGTCGTACATCTCCTTGCGGACCGCGTCGGCCCCCTCGGACTCGCGCTGGAAGACCCCGATCTCCTCGAACATCGGCGACTGGACCAGGCCGTAGCCGGCCCGCTCGACGGTCTGCGCATAGGTGGCGAGCAGGCGTTCCCACCGGGCTGAGACCGGAGGGAGGACGTCTTGGGTCCCCTTCGGTGCCTGGAACTTCGCTCGTGCCATGAGGAGTCGAGGCTACCGCCCGCCCCTGACCAGCCCGAAACGTGATCGCGCTAGCGGCGCTGCGGCGTGGAGTGGTCCCAGTCGGCGAGCAGCGTCCGCACCGCCATGGTCACGAGCAGCGGCTGGTCGAGCATCCCGTGGTGGCCGGCCTCGGGGATCTCGATCACAGGCGCGCTCCGGCCCAGCATCTCGTACATGGAGTCGCCGATGTCGTGGGTGACGAGGCCGAACTCGGCGCGCAGCAGCGCGAACCGGCAGGCCACCCGCGGCAGGTACGGCAGCGCCACGGCGCGGATGCTCTCCTTGAACGCGCCGAACACGTTGTGGTCGAACTTCCAGCTGTAGCCGCCGGGCACCTCGTGGAGGGAGCGGAACGCGACGTGCTTGATGATGTACGGCAGCGAGTCGTCCTGCGGCGGGATGGTGCGGAAGCGCGCCAGCGCCTCTTCCGCCGTGGGGTACACCCGCGGCACGCCGAACGCCTGCTTGGCGTTGGCGACACCGATCTCGTGGGCCGGCTCGGCCACCGGCGAGTCGAGGACGATCACGCCGGCCAGATCGTCGGGGTACAGCGCGCCCGTGGCGATGCTCACGAACCCGCCCATGCTGTGGCCCACCACGACCGGGGCGCCGTCGATGCCCGCATCGGCGGCGACGGCGACCACCTCCGAGGCCCACTGCTCGAGCGAGTACTCGGGCCGGTGCTCGCTGTCGCCGTGGCCCGACAGGTCGATGGCGACCACGCGGTACTGGCGCGAGAAGCTGGCCGCCACGTGGGTCCACCAGTGGGCGTGAGCGGCCCCGCCGTGCACGAACACCAGGCCCCGGCGGCCCGGCTCGCCCCAGGCCAGGTAGTGGATCTGGGCCCCGTCGACCTCGACGTGCTCGTCGAAGAAGGGGGTGTGCAGCGCTCGCCGGAACCAGCTCGGGGCGTCGTCGGCGATCAAGAAGTCCACGTCGGCAACCATGGTCGGACCGTAGACCAGCGCTCCCGGAGCGGCTCAGTTCCCGGCGCCTCGCGGGGCCGAGCGGTGGTCAGGGCGTGGTGCCGGCGCCGGGCAGCACCCGGTAGCTCTGGTACACGCCGTCGATCCCGCGGATGCGGCCGAGCACGGCGTCGAGGTGGGACGGATCGCCCAGCTCGCAATCGAAGCGCATCGACGCCATCCGGTCCCGATCGGTCTTCATGTTGCAGGCGATGATGTTGACCTTGTGCTCGGCCAGCACGCCCGAGACGTCGCCGAGCAGGCCGGGCCGGTCGAGGGAGCGGACCTCGATGGAGGCCACGAAGATGCCCCCCGACAGGTCGCTGTCCCACTCGACCTCCATGAGGCGGTCTCGCTGGCCGGCCTGGAGCGACGCGGCGTTGGCGCAGTCGGCGCGGTGGACCGACACGCCCCGCCCCCGCGTGACGAAGCCGATGATCTCGTCGCCCGGCACCGGGGTGCAGCACCGCGAGAGCCGGACCATCACGTCGTCGAGCCCCTCGACGTGGACGCCGGCGCCCGTGCGGTTGGTCCGCATGGTGGAGGTGCGGGTGACCGAGGTGGGCAGCTGCTCCTCGCGCTCGGGATCGCCCGAGCGCAGCAGCCGGCTGACCCGGGCCACCACCGCTTCGGGCGAGACGTGGTGCTCGCCGATGGCCGTGTAGAGCGCGTCGACGTCGACGTAGTTGAGGTCGATCGCCGCCTCCTCGAGCACGCCGTGCGGGAGCTTCTGCGTGGGCAAGCCCTCCTTGCGCAGCTGCTTCTGGAAGTCTTCGCGGCCGGTCTCCTTGGCGTCCTCCCGGCGCTCCCGGGAGAACCACTGGCGGATCTTGTTGGCCGCCCGCGGCGTCTGCACGATCTGCAGCCAGTCGCGGCTGGGACCGGAGCCCTCGACCTTGGAGGTGAAGATCTCGCAGGTGTCGCCGGACGTGAGCTGGTGGCTCAGCGAGACCAGCCGGCCGTTGACCCGGGCGCCGACGCACGCGTGCCCCACCTCGGTGTGGACCGCGTAGGCGAAGTCGATGGGCGTGGCGCCCTTGGCCATGGTGACCACGCGGCCCTTGGGCGTGAAGACGTAGACCTCGTCCTGCTCGAGGTCGACCTTGAGGGTCTCCATGAACTGCTCGGGGTCCGACGTCTCCTGCTCCCAGTCGACGATGCGGTTGAGCCACGCCAGCTCGTCGGACGGCGTGCCCCGCTTGTAGGCGAAGTGGGCGGCGACGCCGAACTCGGCGCGCTGGTGCATCTCGTTGGTGCGCAGCTGCACCTCGAGGGGCTTGCCCTGGGGCCCGATCACCGTGGTGTGCAGCGACTGGTACAGGTTGAACTTGGGCATGGCCACGTAGTCCTTGAACCGTCCCTGCACCGGGCGCCAGGTGGCGTGGATCGATCCGAGGGCGGCGTAGCAGTCGCGCACCGAGTCGACCTGGACCCGGATGCCGACGAGGTCGTAGATGTCGTCGAACTGGCGGCCCTTCACGACCATCTTCTCGTAGATGCTCCAGAGGTGCTTCGGCCGGCCGCTGACATCGGCCTCGACGCCCAGCTCGGCGAGGCGCTGGCGCACCTCCTCGAGGACCTGCTCGAGATACAGCTCGCGCTCAGGCGACCGGGTGGTGACCATGTAGTCGATCTCGGCGTACTGCTTGGGGTGGAGCGTGGCGAAGCTGAGGTCCTCGAGCTGCTGCTTGAGGTCCTGCATGCCGAGGCGGTGGGCCAGCGGCGCGTACACGTCGAGCGTCTCGCGGGCGATGCGGGCCTGCTTCTCCGGCGGCATGGCCCCGAGCGTGCGCATGTTGTGGAGCCGGTCGGCCAGCTTGATCATGAGGACCCGCAGGTCCTTGGCCATGGCGACGAGCATCTTGCGCATCGACGCCGCCTGCTGGGCGGCCTTGGAGTCGAACTGGACCCGATCGAGCTTGGTGACGCCGTCGACGATGCCGGCCACCTCGTCACCGAACTGGGCCGCCACCTGCTCGAGCGTGACGCCCGTGTCCTCGACGGAGTCGTGCAGCAGGGCCGCCGCCACGGTCACGTCGTCGAGCCCGAGGTCGGCCACGATCCGCGCCACGGACAGCGGGTGGTGGATGTAGGGCTCGCCGCTCTTGCGGGACTGGCCCTCGTGGGCCGCCGCCGCCAGCTCGTAGGCCTGGGCGATCAGGACGGTGGACGTCTTGGGGTGGTGGCTCCGGAACGTGGCCAGCAGGGGCGCGAGCTCGACCGAGGCCGGGGCGCTCGATCGGCGCCAGGGAAGCACCCTGCTGACGGTGGACATGGCCTCAGCCTACGGGTGGCAGCAACCCGTCATCGCGGTGCCCCGGCTCAGGAGTAGGTGATGAGCGAGGTGATGGCGGCGTCGCCCAGGGGGGCCCGACCGCCGAGGAAGGCGAGCTCGATGACGAAGGCGAAGGCCACGACCGACGCGCCGCACTGCGCGAGCAGCTTCTCGGTGGCGGCTGCGGTGCCGCCGGTGGCCAGCACGTCGTCGACGATCAGGACCCGATCGTCGGCGCTCACCGCGTCCTGGTGGATCTCGAGCAGGTCGGTCCCGTACTCGAGCTCGTAGGACTGGCGGTTGACCTGCCACGGCAGCTTGCCGGCCTTGCGCACGGGCACGAACCCGGCACCCAGGCCGACCGCCACGGGGGCAGCGAAGATGAACCCGCGCGCTTCCATGCCCACCACCTTGGTGATGCCCAGCTCGGCGAACGGGGTGCAGAGGCCGTCGACCGCGGCCGCCAGCGCCGACGCGTCGGCGAGCAGCGGCGTGATGTCCTTGAAGCCGACACCCGGCTTGGGGAAGTCGGGGATGTCGCGCACGAAGTCGGTGAGCACGACCGCGGGGTGCGTCATCAGCGCTTCTTGCCCTGCTTGCGGGCCTTGGGGACGACGCCACCGTCGCCCGCCACCGTGCGTCCGCCCGCCTCCGCGCCCGTGGTGGCGAACGCCGCCACCAGGTCGGCCTCGGTGGACGCGTGCTTGTCGACCCGCTCGCGCAGCTCGCGGTAGCGGGGCTCGCGCTCCTTCAGGATCGCCAGCATCGGGGTGGCGATGAAGATCGACGAGTAGGCACCCGACAGCAGACCGAGGAACAGGGCCAAGCCGAACTCCTCGAGCGTGGTGGCACCCAGGACGAACGAGCCCAGCACCAGCACGGTGAAGATCGGGAGCAGGGCCGTGATCGAGGTGTTGAGCGACCGCATCAGCACCTGGTTGAGCGACATGTTCGCCATCTCGGAGTAGGTCATCTTGGCCTTGCGCCCGAGCAGCTTGGTGTTCTCGTCGACGCGGTCGAACACCACGATGCCGTCATAGATCGAGAAGCCCAAGATGGTGAGCAGCGCGATCACGGTGGCCGGTGTGACCGGGAACTGGAAGATGGCGTAGATGCCCACCACGATCAGCAGGTCGTGCACCAGGGCCGCCAGGGTGGCCATGGCCATCCGGAACTCGAACCGCAGCGTGATGTAGAGGCTGATCACGATCAGGAACACGATCAGCGCCGTGCGGGCCTTGGCGGAGATCTGCTGGCCCCACGACGGGCCCACGGTGTCGACCGTGACGTCCTTGACGTTGGACCCGGTGAGCGAGGCCAGCTCCTTGGTGACGGCCTGCCCCACCCGCTCGACCTCTGCCTGCTCGAGGGCGTCGAGGGCACTCACCTGCTTCTGCATGTCGGCGGTGGACGCCGTCACGACCTTGTCGGTGGCCTTGCCGTCGCTGACGCTCTTGGAGAGGTCGTCGATCTGGCTCTGGAGGGTCTTGAGCGGCGTCGGGACGGCCTCCTTGAACGGCCCGTCGACGCTGTCGAGGTTGGCCTGCACGGCGTCGACCTTCGACTTCGACTCGCCCTTGAGCTTCGACTTGATCGAGCTGAGGTCGGACGAGGCCTGGTCGAGCGCCTTGGTGGTGGCCTTGTCGGGGCTGGACGAGGCCTCGGCCTCGACGCGCAGGAGCTTCTTCTCACCCGACCCGGTGCCCTGGGTGACCAGCTGGACCTGGACGTCGTTGTAGCCGAGGTCGCCCATGGCCTTGGTGACCTCGGCGACGTCGGCCTTGCCGGCCGGGACCTCCCAGACCGTGCCGCCGGTGAAGTCGATGCCGAGGTTGAGGCCGTTGCCGACCAGCGCGACCAGGCCGATGAGCAAGAAGACGGCGGAGATGCCGAACCAGAGCTTCCACCGGCCGATGAAGTTGATGTTGGTCTCGCCGTGGTACAGCCGCGAGAAGCCGCTCCGGTGCCGGACCGGGATGGCCGCGATGGCCTCGAGGTCGGCGACCGAGTCGACCTCGTCCTCGACGGGCTCGGTCTCGGTCGGGGCTTCGGTGGGCTCGTTCACGGCGTCTTCGGTGCCGTCGATGTCGTCGTTGCTCACGCCTTGGCTCCCGCCTGCTCGATGGCTCGTTGCTGCGAGCTGTCCATGCCGAGGAACCGCGATTCGGACATCCGCTTGTTGCGGCTCAGCAGGGCCACGACCGGGCGGGTGAAGAAGTAGGCGACGAACAGGTCGAGGACGACCGAGATGCCGAGGAAGAAGGCGAAGCCGCGCACGGGGCCGACCGTGAGCCACCAGAGCAGGAACGCACCGAGGAACGAGGCCACGTCGGCGGTGATGATGGTCCGGATGGCGCTGTTGAAGCCCCGTTCCGTGGAGCTCCGGACGCTGCGCCCGGATCTCACCTCATCGCGCATTCGCTCGAAGTACACGACGTACGAGTCGACGGTGGTGCCCACGGACACGACGATGCCGATGATGCCCGACAACGTGAGCGCGAGCCCCTGGCTCGCGGACAGCCAGCACACCAGGCCGTACATGAAGCCACCCCACACGGTGAGGCCGGCGATGACCACCAGGCCGAGGCCCCGGTAGTAGAGGAGCATGTAGACGGCCACGAGGGCGATGCCCACGGCGCCGGCCAGCAGGCCGGCGTGCAGCGAGTCGGTGCCGAGCGTGGCCGAGACCTGCTGCAGCGCGACCTGGTCGAACTCGACGGGGAGCGAGCCGTAGCGCAGGACGAGGGCCAGCTCCTTGGCCTCGCTCTGGGTGAAGCTCCCGCTGATCGTGAAGTTGTTGCTGGCCAGGTCGGAGCCCTGGACCGCCGGCGCCGACAGCACCTGGCCGTCGAGGACGATGGCCACGGCGCCGTTCGTGCCGTCGCCGGCCGACGCCGGACAGGTGGCCGCGCCGTCGTGGCAGGCGTTGAACGTCTGGTTGGCCAGGGTCTGCTTCGACCCCTTGACCGAGACGTTGACCGCCCACGCCTCCTGCAGGGCCGCCTCGGCCTTGCTCAGGGCGTCACCGGTGAACCCGACCGGGCCCAGCGTGTAGAGCGTCTGGCCGTCCTTGGACGGGACGACCTCGGTGCCGGGGGCGAGCGGGGCCGTGGTGGTGGCGCTCGAGCCGCCGCCGGAGGCCGCACCCGACTTGCAGCCGGCCGCCGGCGAGCTGCTGTTGGTGGTGGCGTCGCCCGCAGCCGTGGTGGTGGTGGCGCTCGGGGCCGTCGTGGTGGTGGCCGGCGGGGCCGTGGTGGTGGTGGGCGGCGCCGTCGTGGTCGTGGTGGTGGGGGCGAACTGGCCGGGCAGCGCGCCCTCGCCCGCGCTCAGGCCGACCGCGCCGGCGCCCGTCTCGCCCGTGCCATCGCCCGAGGTCGTGGTGGTGGCGCCGGTCGTGGTGGTGGACTTGGAGCCGGCCTTCGTGGTGGTCGTGGTCTTGGGCGACGTGGTGGTGGTCTCGCCCGGGAGCGGCGGCGCGTCGGGGTTCGCCTCGCGCGACAGCACGGGCCGGAACTCGAGCTTGGCGGTGCAGCCCACCACCTGCTCGGCCTTGGCCCGATCGGTCACGCCAGGGAGCTGCACGATGACCGTGCGGCCCTGGCGGACGATCTCGGGCTCGGCGACGCCGAGGCCGTCGACGCGCTGGCGGATGATGTCCTTGGCCTTCTCGACGCTCTCCTCGGAGGGGAGCTGGCCGTTGACCTCGCGGGCCTGGAGGACCACGGAGAACCCGCCCTGCAGGTCGAGGCCCAGCGTCGGCGTGGTGTCGGTCAGGTGGGCGGCCAGGACCGCGCTGAAGGAGGCGAGGACCGTGAGGATCAGCGAGATCCACAGGTTCCGGCGGCTGCTCACGACTGCTCTCCTTCGATCGTTGCGGTCGCCTCGTCGGCGCCGTCCGTCGACCCGGTCAGCTGCTGGTCCACGTCGTCATCCTGTTCATCGTCGCCTTCGCCATCTTCATCGTCTTCCAGCCGGGTGGAGATGGCCAACCGGGCCATCGTCAGTACCACTCCGTCCGCCACTTCGATTCGCACGGTCTCATCGCCGACCTCGACGAGGGTTCCGTGGATCCCGCTGAACGCTTCGACCCGATCGCCCGCGACGAGCGAGTCCACCAGCATCGCATGGACTCGCTGGCGCTTCTGTTGGGGTCGCACGATCAACGCCCAGAAGACGGGGATCAGCAGGAGCGTCAGGATCAGGGCGGGCAACGAAGGGTCCGTTCACGTACGGGAAAAAGCCTCGGGAACCCTAGTGCGCGCCGCATGCACCACCGGCTTCATCCCCACACATCCAGCACGGCCCGGCGGGCCTGGTCGAACCGGCCCTCGCGAACGGCCGCCCGCAGGCCCACGACCAGGTCGGACAGCCAGGCCACGTTGTGGATGGTGAGCAGGCGCGCCGCGGTGGGCTCACCCAGGCGGTGGAGGTGCCGGAGGTAGGCGCGCGACCAGCGGGCGCACACGCGGCAGCCGCACGACGGGTCGAGCGGGCCCTCGTCGCGCTCGTGCACCAGGTTCTTGATGTAGAGGCGGCCCTGGGAGGTGAGCACGGTGCCGTGACGGGCGTGCCTGGTGGGCAGGACGCAGTCGAACAGGTCGACGCCGAGGCCGACGGCTTCGACGATGCTGGCCGGATCGCCCACGCCCATGAGGTAGCGGGGCTGGTCTGCCGGCAGGTGCTCCAGCGCGGCGGCGAGGGCCGGGAGCATCTCCTCGCGGGGCTCCCCCACGGACAGGCCGCCGATGGCGTAGCCGTCGAAGCCGGTCTCCACCGTGCGCTGTGCGCTCTCGACCCGCAGGGTGAGATCGGTCCCACCCTGCACGATGCCGAACTGGGCCTGGTCGAGCCCGCGGTCGGTGCGCCACCCGGCCCCGTCGAGGAACGCCGCCCGCCCCCGCCGCCCCCAGGCGTGGGTGCGGTCGACCGCGGCCTTGATGACCCGCGGGGCCGAGGGCAGCGGAGGGCACACGTCGAGCACCATCTGGATGTCGGCACCCAGCTTCGACTGGATCTGGGCGGCCGACTCCGGCGTGAGCCGGTGCGTCGAGCCGTCGTAGGTCGATCGGAACGTGGCGCCCTCGTCGGTGACCTTCGGTTCGAGCGAGAAGATCTGGTAGCCGCCCGAGTCGGTGAGGACGTGGCCGCCCCAGTCCATGAACCGGTGGAGGCCGCCGAGGTCGGCCACCAGGTCGGCACCGGGCCGCAGCATCAGGTGGTACGTGTTGGCGAGGATCAGCGGGATCCCCATGGCCTCGAGGTCGGCGGCGTCGAGCGCCTTGACCGAGGCCCGCGTGCCCACGGGCATGAACAGCGGCGTGGGCAGCACGCCGCGCGCCGAGGTGATGGTGCCGGTCCTGGCGGCGCCGTCGGTGGCTTCGATGTCGATGGTGAGCTTCACGAGACCCCGTCCCGGCGGTCGAGCAGCATGGCATCGCCGAACGAGAGGAACCGGTAGCCCTCGTCGAGCGCCGAACGGTACAGGTCCTTCCAGCGCGGCCCGACGAACGACTCGACGAGCGCGAGCAGCGACGATCGGGGCACGTGGAAGTTGGTCAGGAGCCGGTCGACCACCTGGAAGCGGAAGTCGTCGCGGATGAACAGGCTGGTGCTGTCGGTGGCGGCGCCGGTGAGGGCCCACGCCTCCAGGGCCCGGGTCACGGTGGTGCCCACCGCCACCACCTGGCCGGTCACCGCGTCGAGGGCGGCGAGCGTGTCGTCGGGGATCCGGTAGCGCTCCGCGTGCATCGGGTGGTCCTCGACCCGGTCGGCGGTGATGGGCCGGAACGTGCCCAGGCCCACCTGGAGGTCGACGGTGGCCACCCGCACGCCCTTGCGACGGCAGGCGTCCAGCACGGCATCGGTGAGGTGCAGGCCCGCGGTGGGGGCGGCCACCGAGCCCGGGCGCTGGGCGTAGACGGTCTGGTAGCGGTCGGGGTCGGCCAGGGGCTCGTGGATGTACGGAGGCAGCGGCACCTCCCCCACCCTGGCCAGCACGGCGAGATCGTCGTCGGTGCCGCCGTGGACGGTGACGGCCCGGCGGCCGTCGTCGCCGAGCACCGGCCCCACCTCGACGGTGAGGTCGTCGCCCACCGGCGCATCGGGGACCAGGACGGTGCCGTCGGGCACGCGCCGGCTGGGCCGGACCAGCGCCTCCCAGTGGCCCTCGGGCCGCCGCTCGAGGAGCAGCACCTCGACCGCGCCCCCCGTGGGCTTGCGCAGGTGCAGCCGCGCCGGGATGACCCGGGTGTCGTTGACCACGAGCAGGTCCCCGGGGTCGAGCAGACCGGGCAGGTCGGCCACGGTGCGGTGCTGCACGGCCCCCGACGGGGCGCCCGCCACCAGGAGCCGGGCCGAGTCCCGGGGCTCCACCGGAGCCTGGGCGATGGCCGACGCCGGCAGCTCGTAGTCCAGCTCGGTGGTGTCCATCGGGCCGGTGAGCGTATCGGGCCGGTGGGGCGGGTCAGGAAGAGGCCAGGTCGGCCAGCGCCCGCAGCGCGGCCGAGGCCAGCACCTGAGCGCCCAAGCCGATGGCCTGTTCGTGCAGGTCGAAGCCCCCCGCATGGAGGTCGACGCGGAGCCGGGCCGGGTCCCACACGCCGAGGCGGAAGTAGCCCAGGCGCGCGTGGTCGCCGTACCAGGAGAAGTCCTCGCCGCCGGCGCTCTGCTCGGTGGGGCCGACGTGGTCGTCGCCCAGCACCCCCATCGCGGCCTGGCGGATCATGTCGACCGCCCACGGGTCGTTGACGATCGGTGGTGCGCCGGTCTGGTGGTCGAGCTCCCAGGTGGCGCCGAGCGGCTCGACGATGGCGGGCAGGAGGCGGGCGATGTGGTGCGGGGCGGCCTCCCACGCGCCGCGGCCCGACGCGCGGAGCGAGCCGAGCAGGCGGGCCTCGGTGGCGATCACGTTCGGGGCGTCGCCCACCTGGATCGACCCGAAGGTGAGGTTCAGCCCGTCGCGCGGATCGGACAGGCGGCCGAGGCTCATGGGCAGGTCGACCACCACGCGCGCCGCGATGTGGGCCAGGTCGGCGGTCTGGTGGGGGCGGCCGGTGTGGCCGCCCGGGCCGAAGAGGCGGATCTCGACCTGATCGGCCGCCGACGTGATGGCACCGGCGCTGACCCCGACGTCGCCCACCGGACGGGAGGGGTCGGCGTGCAGGGCGAACACGGTGTGGACGTCGTCGACCACGCCGGCGGCCACCAGGGCGGTGGCGCCGCCGGGCACCGACTCCTCGGCCGGCTGCAGGATGATCCGGACCCGACCGGTGGCGCCGGGCTGCCCGAGCTCGTGGTGCAGGGCGATGGCGGCGCCGACCACGGACGAGGCGTGCAGGTCGTGGCCGCACGAGTGGCAGAGCCCGTCGACCGTGGACCGGTACGGCACCTCCTTCGTGTCCTGCATCCGCAGGGCGTCGATGTCGCCGCGGATGGCGACGAGCGGACCATCGGTGCCGATGTCGCAGATGACGCCCGTGCCGGTGGGACCCACGCGGGCCGGGAGCCCCGCGGCCTGGAGCACGTCGAGCAGCCGCGCCGTGGTGCGGTGCTCCTCCCACGACGGCTCGGGATGGGCGTGGAGGTCTCGGCGCAGCGCGATCAGCTCGGGCTCGAGCGCGCTGACCGCGGCGACGACGCGCTCCTCGGACCCGCTCATGGCGCCATCTCGTCGGACGCCAGCTCGCGCGCCAGCTGGTCGACGACGGCCCACAGGTTCTTGCCCCCGTCGGACGCCGCGCGCTGGCGCTGGTAGCTCGGCCCGTGCTCGAGGATCCGGCGGATGTCGGCCAGCTCGTCGGCGCACCCCAGCTGCTCGGCCTGGGGCGTCACCAGTGCGACCAGCCGATCGATGTCGACCCGGGCGGGCGCCACCGTGCCCTTCTCATCGACGATGAAGCCCGCCTCGATCCCGTAGCGGCCGGCCCGCCACTTGTTCTCCCGGAGGATCCACGGGCGCTGGCGGCCGGGGGCGAGGTCGTCGTCGTGGAGGCCGTCGAGGTGCAGCACCAGGCTCTGGGCCAGGGCGGCCACGGCCGCGATCTCCGTCATGGTGGCCATCCCGTCGCACATCCGGAGCTCGACCGTGCCGAAGTCGGGGTGCGGCCGGATGTCCCACCACACCTCGCGGACCGTGGAGATGGCCTCGGCGGCGACCAGCGTGGACATGTACTCCTCGAAGTCGGCCCAGGTCTCGATGTCGGCCGGGAGCCCGGCGGTGGGCAGCCCCTCGAACACCTTCGAGCGGCTCGAGGCAAGCCCGGTGTCGTGGCCCTCCCAGTAGGGGCTCGACGCCGACAGGGCGAGGAAGTGCGGGATGTACGCGGACAGCCCGTTCGTGATGGCCACCGCCTTCTCGGCCGACCGCACCCCGACGTGCACGTGCACGCCGAAGATCTGCAGCCGCCGGGCCATCCACTGCATCTCGTCGACGAGGCGGTCGTAGCGCTCGCTCGGGCTGACCCGCTGCTCGCCCGGCAGCGAGAACGGGTGGCTCCCCGAGCACACCACCGTCAGCCCCCGGGCGGTGGCGGCGGCGCGGACCTCGCCCAACGTGGCCTCGAGGTCGGCGCGGGCCTCGGCCACGGTGGTGCACACCCCGGTGATGATCTCGATGCAGCACTCGAACAGCTCGTGCTTGGCCTTGGGGTGCTCGCCACCGGGATGGCCGGCACCGAGCTCGGCCAGGATCTCCGACGCCGCCGACGCAAGCTCGCCCGTGCGCACGTCGATCAGCTCGAGCTCCACCTCGATGCCCAGGCTCGGCCCCGGAGAGGCGTTGAACTCGATCTGCACCTCCGAAGGCTAACGGCGCCTGGTGGCTGGTCGGGACGAGACCGAGCTCCATCCCCTAGCTGAATCGGACATGGCATGACAGGGGCGGAAGCAGCGCTCGGCTGTCAGACCCCCTTCGTACGACTTGTCTCGCGCGTTGATTGCGCAGAAACAAGGGGTATGGCACGGGCACACGATGTAGAGGTGGCCCGTTGTGCCACGGCGTGTCGCAGGTCGACCAACGCGCATCCGGGACACACGAGCGGCGGGACTTCCGGTAATCCCGGCCTCAGATGCCGAGGTGCCAGGAGCCTCCTGCCCTACTCGCTTGCGCGGCTGACGACCTGCGGCCGGCTACCTCTCAGGGAACATCTCGCCGGCCGAGTGCTGCTCATGTTCTTGCTCGCGGCGGTCGCGTTCAGCAAACTCGGTGAGGTCGCTGTGCTGTTCTTCGAGCCGGTCCGCTCTCTCGTCGGCTGCGGCCGTCTCCGCCTCAGCTTCGGTGACCGCCTCCTCCCACGCACGTTCAGCTTCCGGTTCCTGCGGCTGGTGGGCTTGTAGCTGCGCTAGGTCTTGAGCCCGCTGGACGGCCGCGGTGCGCGCCTCTGCCCACTCCGCGTTGACCTTCTCGACGTCGAGCACCTTCACCTGGGCGGCGAGCACCTGCATGTCCATTGCGGCCCGGAGCGCCCCGTCAGGTGCTAGCAGCGGCGCGGTCACCTGCTCGTGGAACGACAAGTTGGCGATGTTGGAGAACTGCTCGATCGTCCGGGGGTCGGTGGTGATGGTCGCCAGCTCATCGAAGAGCGAGTCGGTCACCGGATCAAGCAGGTGCGCTGCTACCGAGGCCCGAACCGCCGCGGCGCTGGCCGGGTCGTTGAGGAGCCCGCTGAGCAGTTCGCTGCGTGAACGTCTGCCGACGTCAGCGCCGAGCGAAGCGGCAGCGATGCTGAGGACGTCATCGCGCACTCGGTCCCAGGCTTGCTGGGAACGCGTGTAGCGGGTGAGGTCGGTGACGAGGTCTGGGATCCGGTCGGCCCCGGGCGGCCCGATGGGAGGGCCGAACACGGCATCGACATGGGTTTGAGCGATGCCGTCCACCGTGATCCCCGCAGCTGCAGCGGGAGGCAGGCCGGCGGTCTTCCAGTCCTCGAGTTCGCCTGCGACGAGGCGCTCGAGGGCTTCGCCGTTGACGGTGCAGCGGTCGACGGCAGTGTTCGAGCCCCAGTGGTTCTCCCGCATCGACGCAGCCAGCGGGGAGACCAGGTCGCCGCCGGCCAGCAGAAGCCCGTACGCGTACACCTTCGGGTCGGTCACCACCCCCAGGTCCCCGGGGGTGACGTTCTCGCCGCGGGCGCGGGCATCGAGGTGGTACAGGCCGGCGCTGTTGCACTGCCAGTGCAGCAGCCCGCCGCCTTTGACGTTCAGGCCATCGAGGTCGTACCAGGCGTGCTTGCCGACCTGCACGCCGAGCATCGTCCTGATTCCGGTCGCCGGGTCGAACCGTTCCGCCCACGCGAACGCTCCGTCGAAGACGTGCCACGACGTCGTCTGCGGATGCCAGAGGGTCAGGAGCGACCCGTCGGGCAGGACGCGCTGCTCATGCTGGACGAGCTGCACGCAGGATCCGTTGCCGAGCGCGAAGAACCAGCCGGCGAAGCTGGTAGGTGGGCTGTCCAGGTCGAACGCTCGAGCTTGGACGGCGTCGACATCGCGGCGGTTCTCATTGAGCCATGCAGGCTTGTCCGGGGCGGCGAGGAAGGCGGTCCCGAGCTCAGGGGTGAGCGCGATCGTCCCGTTCGGGAACGCTGAGAACGTACCCCAAAGCGGGGACCTCAGGTCGGTGACGAGCTTCCTACCTGGGCCGTCGACCATGTGCTGCCCGAAGATCACGTTCGCGTGCCCGTCGCCGCTCCAGCGCGGGTCGTGAACGGCAGTTCCGAACGGAAGCGGTGAGGTCGGGATGGTCTCCATCAGCTTGAAGGTGTCCGCGGGGCGGGCACGCATCTGCGCGGGCACGTCCGCCCACCTTCCCGGGAAGATCGTGCTGATGTGGTCGGTGAGACCGGGGCGGACCGACAGCGGGGAGCGCGCAAACGGTGTCCCTGTGCTCATCATCCGGGCGACGGCCGGCCGCAGCAGGTCGGCGCGCATGAAGGCAAAGTGCAGAGCCCGGGATGCGGTTGGCATCAGGACGTCTTCGGCTGGGCGGGGGCAGTCGCTGATGCGGCGCCGTTCACGGGTGCAGCGGCGGCGGAACCCGGGGCGTTGAGCGCCGTGGTGGCGGGGGTGGCCTGGGCGCGGTAGACGACATCGAACTCGAGGGAGACCTCGCTCACCTTGCTGACATCGAGGGTCCGGTCGTCGACTTGGAGGCGCCACAGCGCGAACAAGGGCATCAACGGGGCCGTCATGGCGTCCACGTCGCTGGTTCCCCACCGCATCGCCATCTCGTCGACGAGCGCGGACGAGAGGTCGGTCCGCTTGCCGTTGTCGTAGGAGAAGATGTTGCTGTACGCCATCTCGGGGACATCGAACTCCAAGAGCGTCTGATCCGGGGCATAGGCCTGCACGTCCGCTACTCCGCCCGAGTCGACGTCGACGTTGATCCGGTCGCCGTCGGTCCCAGCGCCGACCACGTACCCGCGGACTGCCTTGACCCGGATGTCGAACAGGCCGGCGAGCTCGTTGGTGGGCATGAAGTTGGTCGCGGTGGTCGGTTGGAGCACGAACGTCGTCTGCCAGCCGGTCTGCACGCTCTGCACGTGCCGGGCCGTAGTCGGATCTGTGGCCTGGGCCGTGAACACCAGCTTCGTCGTGGTCGGCATGCTGGGCTGGTCTTGCTGGAACGCCACCAGTTCGGCGTTGAGGGTGTCGAGGCAGACACCCAGAGCGTCCGAGTCGACCCCGGCGAGCGTCCCGAGTCCGGCGAGCACGCTGAGCGCGTCCGACGGCGTGAGCGTCAGGCACTCGTAGGCCCGGCCGGCTTGGTAGAGAGCCAGGAGCACGGCTTGCATCTGGTGCGTGTACGCGTAGGTGGCGAGGCGCGACAGCTGCAGGAGCCCGGGTGCGTCGAGCGCCTCGAGGTTGCTTCCGAGGGTTGCGGTCGCTTCCTGTTCGTGGACGCTGTCAGCGAGTGCACCCAGGTAGTCGACGACAGCGTTGTTGTAGCTGACGACGAGGGCGTTCTGCGCTTGGACGGCGTCCATGAACGCGTCGACAGCGTCGAGGAGGCCGCCGTCATCGGGGAAGGTCTGCGTGACGAACGTGTCGAGGCTTTGGCGCTCGGCCAGCAGAAGGGTGAGGTTCCCGTTGGGTTGCAGGAGACCTTGGCCGGTGACGCCTGTCCACCCGGCTTGCAGCCCTGCCAGGGTGGCTTCGACCTGCTTGGTCTGGGCGATCAGGAGGTCGCTGCTGACGTTCCCGGCACCGAGGTTGATGGTGCCGGTGTTGAGCGACGAGACCCCGGACAGGGCTCCTCCGGCCATGAACGCGAGGCCGGCAGACTCCGGGTTGTACATCGCCAGCGTCGACCCGAGCGATGCGAGCAGGGAGTCCGGATCCCAGGATCCGGCGGCTGCGGCGAGCTCCTCGGTGAACTGCTGGTTCAGGGTCTTGGCGGCGGCTTGGACAGCTGCTTCTGCGGTGGTGATCTCGTCGCGCAGCTTGCTGAGCGTCGCGTTGTCGGTGCCCTCCTGGGCCACGTCGGCGTTGAACTTGTCGGCGAGGAGGGTGAACTGCGCTTGCACGTCCGCACCGCGCTGGTCGTAGTCGGCGACGGCGTCTTGGAGCGTCTGGTGCCACGTCTCCGTGCTCTGCAGGGCAGCGAGCTCGGCCCCGAGCGCGCTGACGTCGCACGCGAGCGTCGGGACGGCGTTGACCTTGTGTCCGTAGAAGTCGAGGCCCTGCTGAATCTTCAGCCGAAGGTCGTCGAGCACGGCCCGGACCGAGGTCCACGCCGGGGTGGCTCCCGGCCCGCCCGCTACGGGGATGAACAAGTCCCAGAACTCCACGTCGGCTCCGAGCGCTTCGAGCTGCGCCTGTGCGTCCGTGTCGCTCGCGGCCGGGTTCACGAGGGTCTGGCAGACCAGGTACGTGAACTGCATCCGAGCGAGCACCAGGCCGACCTGGTCGGCGCTGAACGCCTGCTGCAGGAACCCCCACGGGGCCGGGTAGGTGAGCGGTGCAGCTGGGTAGCCGACGGGTCCGTTCTGACCAGCTTGAGGCGGAGGTTGGGAGCTTGCCTGGTTCCCCTGGGCGCCGCCGCCGTCGCCGTCGTAGCCGGGAGGGCCCCCGACTCCGGGGGTGCCGTCGGCACCGTTGGTGCCAGCCTGGCCACCGGCGACGTTCACCTTGGCCGGATCGACGAACAGGTTGGCTGCGATGGTGACCGCCCCACCGTTGCCGCCGTTCCCGCCTGCCCCGCCGGGCCCGGCGTCACCCCCGGCTCCGCCTTGACCGTTCCAGGGGTTCCAGTCCTGGCCGCCGAGGGAGCGAGCGGGGGGTTTCGACGGCGGTGAGGTCATCCCGACGGGCACTTCCTCGGGCCCCTCGTCGCCACCCTGGCCGCCGTCTTGCCCATCTTGACCGTCGAACGCGTTGGAGCCGTTTCCTCCGGCGGCGCTGACGTCGAGCAGCAGCATGCCGAGCACCCAGGCGGTGACGATCGTGATGGACCCGGCGTCTTGGCCGGGGTTGCCGTCGGCGCCAGCTACGCCTGCCTGCCCAGCTACGCCCTCGGCGCCCTTGCCTCCGGCGGGACCCTGGTCTGCTTGAGGCGGTGGCCCAGGGGCCACCGGTGTCTGCGTCTCTGGCGGGAGCCCGTCCGCACCCGAGACGGTCAGCACCGCGTACTCCCCGTTCGCGGAGGTCATTCCGAGCTGGCGGGCGACGATCGTCACCGCCTTCCCGGGCCACGAGTACGTCGCACCCGACTGCAGGTACAGGATGTCGGCGTAGATGACGGTCTGGTCGGCGGTGTCCGCACCGAGGTCGATCGGCAGGGGCTGACCGATCACGGTGGCGTCGCCATCGACACCCTGCAGCGTCGCTTCGCGGTAGCCGGTGGCCACCGTGTGCACGGTCGTCGCAATGCCCCCATTCGTCTCCGTGACGGTCTGCCTCCACAGCAGCGGGTCCCTTGGGACCTCGGGGGTAGCGGTCGTAGCGGTCGTAGCGGTCGCCGCCGGGGCGTCAGCATGCACGGGGTCAGTCATGAACCCTCCTGTCGTGATCCTTGAGTGCGGCGGAGCCATGCCGTCCCTCCGCCGGGTCACGCCAGCCCGTGTTCGCGGGCCCTCTACGTTCCCCGCCGCACAGATGAGCGCCGCCTTCGCAGGGAGGCTACATGCCGGGCCTCGCGCCCAACGCGGACCCGAGGGCGCCTCGCTGCGCAGGTCAACGTGCTGGGCACGATTGCGGGCCCGCAGACATCACAGGTTGGGGCTCGCACGATGTTGGCGCGAGCCAGTCCTCCGCCTGGGGCCCGGGCAGCTCGATGCCGCTGGCTACGGGGCTCGCCGCGGCGTCTCCGCCGTCCGCCACCACCCCCGCAACGAACCCGTCGACTCCCTCGCCTCCGCCGGCCGAGCCCCCGCCATCTGCGCCTGGCTCAACACGCATGACGAGCAAGTCGACGCCGAGAGCCACACCCCTCAGGCCTCCACGTACCGCTGCGGCACCCACCGCGACGCCAGCGGCCGCTGGCACACCCACCGCCCCGACGGCACCGAGATCCCCTGACCCGACGCGCCCTCAGGAAGCAACGGTCCACGAGAGCCAGCCGCCGCGGTGACCAGCTAGCCGAAGAGGCCGGGGGGCGCGGCCTGGTCGGGCGACGAGGGCGGCGCCACCAGGCCGAGGTGCTCCCACGCGGCGGGCATGGCCACGCGCCCGCGCGGGGTGCGCATGAGCATGCCCTCGCGGATCAGGAACGGCTCGTACACGTCTTCGACCGTCTCGGTGGGCTCGGACACGCTGATGGCCAGGGTGGACAACCCGACGGGGCCACCGTTGAACCGTTGGCAGAGCGCGGCGAGCAGGGCGCGGTCGACCTTGTCGAGGCCGCGCTCGTCGACCCCGAACACCTTGAGGCCGGCCCGGGCGGCGGCGGCATCGACGACGCCGTTGCCTCGCACCTCGGCGAAGTCTCGGACCCGGCGCAGGAGCCGGTTGGCGATGCGGGGGGTGCCCCGGGCGCGCCGGGCGATCTCCCGGCAGCCCTCGCTGTCGACCGGCACCTCGAGGATGCCGGCCGCCCGCACGACGATGGACTCCAGGTCGGCGGGCTCGTAGTAGTCGAGCCGGGCCACGAGGCCGAACCGGTCTCGCAGCGGCCCGGTGATGAGGCCGGTGCGGGTGGTGGCGCCCACGAGCGTGAACCGCGGGACGTCCATGCGGATCGAGCGAGCCGCGGGTCCCTTGCCCAGGACGATGTCGAGCTGGAAGTCCTCGATGGCCGGGTACAGCACCTCTTCGACGGCGCGCGACAGGCGGTGGATCTCGTCGATGAAGAGCACGTCGCCCTCGGACAGCTGCGAGAGGATCGACGCGAGGTCTCCTCCCCGCTCGAGCGCCGGCCCCGAGGTGATGTGGATGTCGGCGTCCATCTCGGTGGCGACGATCCCCGCAAGGGTGGTCTTGCCCAGGCCCGGCGGACCGGCGAACAAGAGGTGGTCGGCCGCCTGGTTCCGGAGGCGAGCCGCTTCCAAGATGATCGACAGGTGCTCCTTGAGCTCCGCCTGGCCCACGAAGTCTTCGAGTGTGCGCGGCCGGAGGCTGACCTCGTCGGACAGCTCCTGGGGCTCGAGGGGCTCGGGGGTGAGCAGCTCTTCGCGCACGATCAGCGGGCTCCGGCGAGGCGCCGCAGCGCCTCCTTGAGCAGCACGCCGGCGTCGCCCTCGGGCAGCTCGCGGGTGGCCTCGGCGATCTCCTCGGGCAGGTACCCGAGCTCGGCGAGGGCGCCGCGCACGTCGGCCCGGATGGCGATGGCGCTGCCGGCGGGAGCATCGATGGCCCCACCGCCCGAGGGGGCACCATCGCCCAACGGGATGTCGAGCTTGGTCTTGAGCTCGATGAGCAGCCGCTGGGCGGTCTTCTTGCCCACGCCGGGAACGAGGCAGAGGGCGGCGACGTCGTCGTCGGCCAGGACGCGGGCCAGGTTGACCGGCGGGTGGACCGACAAGATGGCCATGGCCAGGGCGGGCCCGACGCCGTGGGCGCCGAGCAGCGCCTCGAACGCGTCGCGCTCGTCCTTCGACGCGAACCCGTACAGCGTGTCGGCATCCTCGCGGACGTGGTGGTGGACCCAGGCGAACACCTCGGCCCCCACATCGCCGAGCCGGGCCGAGGTGGCCGGGCCGGCCTGCACCCGGTACCCGACCCCGTTGACCTCGATCAGGATCTCGCCGGTGAGCGACCGGTCGAGCAGCGTGCCGCGCAGGGAGCCGATCACCGCTTGGCCCCCGCCGCGGCCAGCCGGGCCTGGACGGGCGCGTGCGCCAGGTGGCACAGCGCCAGCGCGGCCGCATCGGCAGCGTCGGCCGGCTTGGGCGCGGTGGCCAGCCCGAGCAGGCGCTGCACCATCACCTGCACCTGCTGCTTGTCGGCGGCGCCGTCGCCGGTGACGGCGAGCTTCACCTCGTTGGGCGAGTACTGGGCGACCTGGCAGCCGGCGGCCACCGCCTCGGCCATGGCCAGGCCGCTGGCCTGGCCGACCGACATGGCGGTGCGCACGTTGTTCTGGAAGAAGATGCGCTCCACCGCGACCACATCGGGCCGCAGCTCCGCGAACAGGGCGCGGAGCTCGCCCTGCAGCTCGGCGAGCCGCTCGGGCAGCGGGTCCTGGGGCGACGTGCGGATCACGCCGATGGCGCGGGCCTGCAGGCCGCCGGGCCCGCTGTGGACCGCGCCGTAGCCGCAACGGGAGAGACCGGGATCGATGCCGACGACGAACACCTGTACGACTGTAGCCAGACCCGTCGGATCGCAGGCGGACCCGGTGGCACCAGGGCCGAGGCCCCGTGCCAGGACCCCATCGTGGCCCACGCAGCCCCTGCGGCGGGGTCAAGAACGGGTCGGGCCGGCCGATGGGCAGGGGTGACCGACACCTCCACCGCCGCGCCCCTGGTCGCCCCCGTCGTCGAGCTCGAGGGCGTCCGCCGCCGGTTCGGCGAGGTGGACGCCCTCGCTGGGCTCGACCTCGTCGTCCCGGCCAACCAGATCACGGTGCTGCTCGGCCCGAACGGCGCCGGCAAGACCACGGCGATCCGCATGATCACCGGGGCCCTCGACCCGCACGCCGGCGTGGTGAAGACCTTCGGCCTCGACCCCTCGGCCTACGGCGAGGAGGTCCGGCGCCGCTGCGGGGTCGTGTCGGCCAAGCCGGCGCTGTACGACCGCCTCGACGGCCACGCCAACCTCGCCTACTCCGCCGAGCTCTACGGCCTCGGCCGCGGCGACCACATCGATCGCCGCATCCGCGACGCGGCCGCCCGCTTCGGCATCGAGCACGCGCTCGACAAGCGCGTCGGCGGCTTCTCGACCGGCATGAAGACCCGGCTGGCGCTCGCCCGCTCGATCCTCCACGAGCCCGATCTGCTGCTCTTCGACGAGCCCACCTCGGGCCTCGACCCGGAGTCGAGCCACGCCGTGCTCGACATGATCCGGGAGATGACCGACGACGGCCGCACCGTCGTGATGTGCACGCACCTCCTGCTCGAGGCCGAGGGCCTGGCGGACAAGGTCATCGTGATGGAGGACGGCAAGGACCTCATCTCCGGCACGCCGATCGACCTCACCCGCCAGTTCTGGCCCGGCACCGTCGTGCTCGTCGGCGCCGAGGCCCCGATCGACCCCGAACCGCTGCGGACCATCCCGGGCGTGCGCCAGCTCGAGCCCGACAGCGAGCCGAACCGTATCCGCGTCCACCTCGACGGCGACCACCGCGTGCCGGACCTGATCGTGGCCCTGGCCGCCGCGGGCATCCGGCTGACCCGGGTCGAGCCGATCAGCCCGACCCTCGAGGACCTCTACTTCGCCGTGCGCACCAAGAAGGCGATCGCCGCCGACGGGGGCCGCCAGCTGAGCAGCGACGACACCGCCGGCCCCGAAGCCGACGACGCCCCGCCCCTGACCGATCGCAACCGCCAGGTCGCCGCCCTCACCGGGTGGCCCGGCTCGGAAGGATCCCGATGACCGCCCCCTCCACGCCCGCACCCGGCGCGTCCGCGCCTGCCGCGCCCCGCAACGGCTGGCTCGACCTGAGCTGGCACCGGGTCAAGATCGTCGCCCGGTCCGACATGCGCCAGCTGCTCGAGGACAAGGGCTTCTGGATGCCGATGGTGTTCCTCGGCGCCATCTTCTTCCTCATCATCCCCACCGTGCTGCTGCTGACGATCACCAAGATCGGCGATGTGTCGGTGGTGAACCAGATGTCGCAGACCCTCAAGGTCCTGCCGCCCGCCGCCCAGGAGCAGATCCAAGGTCAGTCTCCCGAGGGCAAGACCGCGTACGCGCTCGCCGTCTTCCTCCTGGCGCCCATCGCGATCGTGGTGCCGCTGACCATCTCCACCGCGATCGGCGCGTCGACCATCGTCGGCGAGCGCGAACGGGGCACCGGGGAGTTCCTCGCCCACTCCCCTGCCCACGAGAAGGAGATCTACCTCGGCAAGCTGATCGCCAGCCTCGTGCCCGGGTACGCCACCACCCTCATCGGGTTCGGGGTGTACTCGATCATCGTGAACCTGCTCGTCGGCCCCGAGGTGGGCGGCTGGTTCTTCCCCACCAGCTCGTGGTGGACCCTGATGCTGTGGGTGGTCCCGCCGTTCCTGGCCCTCACCCTCTCGATCGTCCTGCGCCTGTCGGCCCGGGTGAAGAGCACCGCCGCGGCGCAGCAGGCCGCCGGCCTCGTCACGCTGCCGATGATCGCCATCGCGTACAGCCAGAGCACCGGGGCGCTGTTCGGCGCCTCGTCCGCCGGGCTGTTCATCGGCCTGATCGCCTGGGTGCTGGCCATCATCGGCCTGTCGCGCGGCATGCGGGCCGTGAGCCGGTCGCGCCTGCTCGGCGTCAACGACGGCGTCTGACCCCTGGCTCTGCTAGCCCGTCACCCGTGATCCACCTCCGCGACGAGACCACCACACCCCCCGTCGACGTCGCCACGCTCGCGGCCGCCATCCCGCTGCTGCTCGACCAGCACCGATCGCTGGACATCGACGCCGACGGCGTCCTGCCCCGGCCCGGGCCGCCGCGCCGCGCCGGGCTCCGCGTCCTGAGGGGCACCCATCCCCACCCCGGCACCACCTACCAGCTGGTGGGCCGCCACACGTGGGAGCACGAGGGCAAGGTCCAGCAGCGCGTCACCCTCACCGACATCGAGCTCCTCGCCGACTCCGCCGAGCTCGTGCAGCTCCGAGGCCGCGAGGTGGGCCTGAAGACGACGGTCCTGGCCAGCCTGGTCCCGGGGATCGAGCCCCGCACCCTGACCATCGAGCTGAGCGGTCCCGTCGACATCACCGTCGAGATCGACCTCGGCCTCGTCGATCGGCCTGTCCCCCAGGTCGAAGCCACGCTGCTGCACCGGTGGGCTGCGGCCGAGGCGGCCGTGGCCATCGCCGTCGCGCCCGACGGCCGCTGGCGCTGGGACGTCCGCGTCGATGCCCGCGGCCGGTCCCTCGCCCGCCCGGTGGCGGCGGTCGGCGCCCTGGTGGCCCGCCGCCGCATCCGCGCCGAGTTCCGCCGAGCCGTCATCGACGCGATCTCCGAGGCGGTCGACGCGCTGGGCCAGCTGCTCGCGCAGATCAGCGAGCCGGGCGCCACCCCCGAGGCGAACGCCCGCATGGTGGTCGACGCCCTGGTGGCCGGGCTCCCGCTCGAGGTGCCGCCGCCCCCGGACCTGCTGAACGGCCCGGCCACCTGACCGGCCGGCGGCTCGACCGGCGCGGGTCGGCTCGGATCGGAGCCCGTCAGGCCTGAGGCGGCGGGCCCCAGCCGCCGAGCGGGATCTGCGGTCCGTCGCCCTGGCCCCCCACGTCGGGGTTCCACGTGCCGGCGGGCTCGGGCTCGTCACCCACGTCGCGGGCCTCGCCCAGCGTGGAGAACGCGCACCAGGCGACGTAGCCGGCCAGGACCGCGCCGGCCGCGAGCACCGATGCCAGCCCCAGGCGGGCACCGAGGCCCAGCGCGCTCCCCATCATGTTGGCGGCCCGGGCCTTGTCGGGCAGGTTGGCGGCGAGGCTGACCGCAGCGAACCCGACCAGCCCGGCCACGACAAGGCCGACCACGACCACCGCCTGCAGGGTGGCGACGCCCATCCGGCTGATCGACCGACCCGGTCCCAAGGTGACCAGGAGGAGGGCCACCAGCACGGTGCCGGCGCCGAGGAGGCCGACCTGCTGACCGGCCTGCTGGCCGACCCAGATCCAGTCGGTGGTCCCCGCGCCCGATCCGAACCGACCGGATTGCTCGTGGGCGATGACGAGCGCCGAGACCACCCCCACGGCGGCGACGACGACCAGCAGCGCGCCGAGCGCCTCGAGGCGCGCCTGCCACGGTTCGACCGCGTGGCCGGGCGCGGCGGCGAGCGGCACGGTGGTGGCGACGGACGGATCGGTCACGATCGGACCCCTTCTCGGCGAGTGATGAGCAGACGGATCGCGGCGATGACGACGCCGGCGCACACCGCGGCGATGGCGACCGCCTGGAGCGTCACCGCGGCGCGGGTGGCGCGGTACGAGCTGTCGGCGCCGGCCTGCTCGAACATGCCGGTCGACGCGGCCAGCTCGACCGCCAGGTCGAGGTGGGCGATGGCGAACACCGTGCCGGTCACGGCGACGACGACCGCCGTCGCCAGGCGGGTGGTGCTCGGGCGGGTGGTGCCGCTCCGGTCGGTCACGACGATGGCGATCGCCCCGACGAGGAACAGCGAGCCGAGCAGGCCGTTGCCGGTGGCGCCCACCAGGGAGCGGCGCACCAGCCCGACGCCCGGGACGCCGACGCGGGCGTACTCGCTCGCTCCCGAGGCCGCAGCCGCCAGCGCGCCCAGGGCCGTGAGGAGCGCCAGGACCGCCCGCCGTTCCGCCGTGATCATCGTCGGGAAGCTAATCCAGCGCCGCGGA
This sequence comes from Aquihabitans sp. McL0605, assembly GCF_049993875.1. Classification (NCBI taxonomy): domain Bacteria; kingdom Bacillati; phylum Actinomycetota; class Acidimicrobiia; order Acidimicrobiales; family Iamiaceae; genus Aquihabitans; species Aquihabitans sp. McL0605. The sequence continues at coordinate 4,710,235 of NZ_CP188252.1, read as the reverse complement.
GCGGGCCTGGCGGATGGCCTCGACCAGTTCGTCGGTGGTGCGGAACGTGGAGCCGGCATAGCCCCGGTGCACGTAGGCGAGGCGGCCGTTGCCGTCGATCACGAACACGCAGCGCCGGTAGAAGCCCACCGGACCGAGGACGCCGTAGGCCGTGGCCAGCTCCTTGTCGACGTCGGCGAGCAGCGGGAAGGCGAACCCGCCCTGGTGGTCCGCGAACCCCTGGTGGCTGTCGAGGTCTTCGGGGCTCACGGCCAGCAGCTGCGCATCGAGGGACAGGAACTGGTCGATGTCGTCGGTGTAGCTGTTGAGCTGGCGGGTGCACACGGGCGTGTTGTCGCCCGGGTAGAAGATCAGCACCACGGGCCGGCCCGCGAACTCGCTGAGCGTGTAGGTGCGCCGGGCGCCGTCGTGGACGCCCGGCAGCGAGAACGGGGGCGCCGGATCTCCGGCGGTGACTGCCATGGCCCGACCCTAGGTCGCGAGTCGCGCTCCGACGCGACGGTCTTCCAGGGAGCGCCCTATCGTCACGCCCATGACCCTTCCCACCCGCACCCTCGGACGCTCCGGCCTCTCGGCCGGCGCCATCGGTCTCGGCTGCATGAGCTTCAGCCCCATCTACGGCGGGTTCGACGGCACCGACCCGGACGAGGTGATCGGCCGCGCCCTCGACCTGGGCGTCACCCTGCTCGACACGGCCGACATCTACGGGCCGCACACCAGCGAGGAGGTCGTGGGACGCGCCATCGCCGCCCGGCGCGACGAGGTGGTGCTCGCCACCAAGTTCGGCCTCGTGTACGACCCCGACTCCCCCACCCTGCTGGGGGTCGACGGCTCTCCGGAGCACGTGAACCGCTCGATCGACGGTTCGCTCGCCCGGCTCGGCACCGACCACGTCGACCTGTACTACCTGCACCGCCCGTCGGGTCAGATCCCGATCGAGGAGACCGTCGGCGCCATGGCCGAGCTGGTCACCGCCGGGAAGGTCCGCCACCTGGGGCTGTCCGAGGCCTCCGCCGACACGGTCCGTCGGGCCGTCGCCGTGCACCCGATCGCTGCCCTCCAGACCGAGTACTCCCTGTGGAGCCGCGACATCGAAGGCGACATCATTGACACGTGCCGGGAGCTCGGCGTCGGCCTGGTCCCCTACAGCCCGCTCGGCCGCGGCTACCTCACCGGCACCATCACCTCGCTCGACCAGCTCGCCGACAACGACTTCCGCCGACGCAACCCTCGCTTCGCCGCCGACCAGCTCGATGCCAACCAGGCGGTCGCCGACCTGGTGCGCTCGGTGGCCGACGGCTACGGCGCCACGCCCGGGCAGGTGGCGCTGGCCTGGATCCTGGCCCAGGGCGACGACATCATCCCGATCCCCGGCACCAAGCGCGTGGCCTACCTCGAGGACAACGCCGGGGGCGCCTCGGTGCAGCTCACCCCCGCCGACCTCAGCGCGCTGGACTCCGCCGCCGAGCTGGTGAACGCCCCGCGGTACGACCCCGCCACCGGGTGGACCAACCGCGACACCCCCGCCCAGGCCGACTGAGCGGCCGGACCGCTACTCGAGGGTGGCGAGGATCTCGTCGGAGATGTCGAAGTTGCCGTAGACGTCCTGGACGTCGTCGAGGTCCTCGAGCGCATCGATCAGGTCGAGCACCTTCTTGGCCGACCCGCTGTCCTCGATGGCGACGAGGTTCTGGGCGACCATCGCCAGATCGCCCGACTCCACCTTGAACCCACCCTCTTCGAGGGCGGCGCGCACGGCGTGGAGGTCGTGGGGATCGGTGGTGACGCGCCAGAGGTCGCCCTCCTTGACGATGTCCTCGGCGCCGGCCTCGATGGCGGCCTCCATGAGGGCGTCCTCGTCGATGGCGCCGTCGAGCGTCATGACGCCCTTGCGGTCGAACTGCCAGGCCACGGCGCCCGGCTCGGCCATGGAGCCGCCGCGCTTCGAGAACGCCGAGCGGATGTCGGAGCCCGAGCGGTTGCGGTTGTCGGTGAGCACCTCGATCAGCAGCGCCACGCCGCCGGGGGCGTAGCCCTCGTAGGTGATCTGCTCGTAGTTGACGCCCTCGAGACCACCGGTGGCCCGCTTGATGGCCTGCTTGATGGTGTCGAGCGGCACCGACGAGTCACGCGCCTTCTGGAACATCGTGCGCAGCGAGGGGTTCATGTCGGGGTCGGGGCCGCCCTCGCGCGCGGCCACCTCGACCTGGCGGATCAGCTTGGCGAACACCTTGGCCCGCTTGGCGTCGGTGGCGCCCTTCTTGTGCTTGATCGTGGCCCACTTGGAATGCCCGGACATGCGATCTCCTCGTCGAGTTCGTTCGTTCGATCGTTCGTGCTGGCGGACCCAGCGGCCGCCTGACGACCCGTTTCTACGCCATTTCTCCCACCGGCTCCCACCCCACGAAGTTTTCGTGGAGTCGGTGGACCTGCCGCCACGATCGCGAGAAGTTCGACCGGGCGACGGTCAGACGAGCGTCAGGAACAGCTCGTGCAGGCGGCGGTCGGCGGTGAGCTCGGGGTGGAACGCCGACACCAGCACGGCGCCCTGGCGGCACAGCACGGGATGCCCGTCCACCGCCGCCAGCACGTCCACGCCGTCGCCCACCTGCTCGACGAACGGGGCCCGGATGAACACCGCGTGGAGCGGGGCATCGAGGCCGTCGACGGCGAGGTCGGCTTCGAACGAGTCGACCTGGCGGCCGAAGGCGTTGCGGCGCACGGTGATGTCGATGGCGTCGTAGGAGTTCTGGTCGGCGCGGCCGTCGAGGACCGTGCGGGCCAGCACGATCATCCCGGCGCAGGTGCCGAACGTGGGCAGGCCCGCGGCCAGGCGGTCGCGCAGCGGCTGGGCCAGGCCCGACGTGTCGAGCAGCTTGGAGATGGTGGTGGACTCGCCGCCAGGGATGATCAGCGCATCGACGTCGGCCAGCTGGGCCGGCGTGCGCACCTCGACGGGCACGGCACCCAGCTCCCGGAGCGCGTCGGCGTGGGGACCGATGGCGCCCTGGAGGGCGAGGAGGCCGACCTTCACGGCTACCAGCCGCGGTCGGCGTAGGTGGTCTCGAGCTTGGAGATCTCGAGGCCCGGGATGGCCGCACCGAGCCCACGGCTGACCTTGGCCAGGATGGCCGGGTCGTTGAAGTGGGTGGTGGCCTCGACGATAGCCTTGGCCCGCAGCGAGGGGTTGTCGGACTTGAAGATGCCCGAGCCGACGAACACCGACTCGGCGCCGAGCTGCATGGCGAGGGCGGCGTCGGCCGGGGTGGCCAGGCCGCCGGCGCAGAACAGCGGCACCGGGAGCTTGCCGGTCTGGTGGATCTCCTGGACCAGCGGCAGCGGGGCCTGGAGGCGCTTGGCCCACTCGAACAGCTCCGGGCCGTCGGCCTGGGTGATCTTACGGATGTCGCCCAGGATCGACCGCAGGTGGCGGACGGCCTCGACCACGTTGCCGGTGCCGGCCTCGCCCTTCGAGCGGATCATGCACGCACCTTCGGAGATGCGGCGGAGGGCCTCGCCCAGGTTGGTGGCGCCGCACACGAACGGCACCGTGAAGGCCCACTTGTCGATGTGGTGGGCCTCGTCGGCCGGGGTGAGGACCTCGGACTCGTCGATGTAGTCGACGCCGAGCGCCTCGAGGATCTGCGCCTCGACGAAGTGGCCGATGCGGGCCTTCGCCATGACGGGGATGGTGCAGACGGCCTGGATGCCCTCGATCATCTCCGGGTCGGACATGCGGGCGACGCCGCCGTCTCGGCGGATGTCCGACGGCACCCGCTCGAGGGCCATGACCGCCACGGCCCCGGCGTCTTCGGCGATCTTGGCCTGGTCGGGGTCGACCACGTCCATGATGACGCCGCCCTTGAGCATCTCGGCGAGTCCTCGCTTCACCAGCTGCGTGCCGGTGGCGGGGGTGGTGCTGGACGAGGAGGCGGGCGACTCGGACATGTCGTCAGTCTAGAGAAGCACCCACGAGAACCCGAAGCCGGTTGCCGGGCCGCCCGCCACCTGGCCTACGGGACGACCGTGGTGCCGCCGGCCTTGGGCAGCTCGACCCAGGTGTTGCCGGGCGTGAGCAGGATCGGGGCGCCCTTGTCGTCGGTGAGCGTGGCCGGCTTGGCGATGTCGGGCCGGTTCCAGGTGCCGTGGATGACGGCACCGTTGGTGAACACGAACACCTCACCGGACCCGACGGTGTGGGCCTCGGGCGAGCGGAGGTCGGCCGGGCTCTGGCCGTACTCGGTCACCTGGACCACCACGTTCTTGGCGGTGAGCTGGGCGCCGCTGGCGTCGAGGTGGGGCCGGTTGCGCTGGTTGCGGACGTAGGCGCGGGCCTTGGGGTCCCAGCGCCACGAGGCGGGGGTGCCGGCCATGCCGCTCCCCCACACGATGTCGACGCCCTGCGCCGAGGTGCCGGTGGACGGGTTGGCCTGCCCCGGCTTGCGGTACGAGAACAGCGGGGCCGGGGCCGGGGTGCCGGCGGGTGCCTTGGCCCACAGCTGATCGGTGGCGGCGTACAGGTTGTGCGGGGCCTTGCGGCTGTAGTCGCGGGAGAAGGCGCTCGGCACGGCATCGGCACCGACGTTGATGATGTAGGGGCTGGCCGCCACGGCGGCGACGACGCCGCCGTTGCCACCCGACCAGGCGAGCAGCGGGCGCCCGAGGATCGGGAGGAGCTCGACGTCGGTGGTGCGGGCCGACCGGACCGGTCCGACCTTGCCCGGCTGCTGCGACTGGAAGATGCCGACCAGGCGGGTGATGTCGCCCTCGACGATCTCCTCGTAGACCACGTCGGTCTGGGGCAGGCCCGTCTGGGGCACCGCCGACTGGCTCGGGTTGTCGAGGTTGTCGATCTTCACGGCCAGGGCGGGGCGCTTGATCAGGTTGGCATCGGCGGGCAGCCCGGTCAGGGGCGCGACGGGGCCGGTGGCGGGCGCCGTGGTGCTGGTGCTGGTGCTCGTGGAGGTGCTCGACGCCGTCGTGCTGGTGGTGGGCTGGGGCTTGGCGGCGGACTTCTCGCCGCCTCCGAGGGCCATGGTGGCGACCAGGCCGATGGCGAGCACGCCGACGCCTCCGCCGACGACGCCGCGCCGTGCGTTGGGCGAGAGCCCGGACCAGAGCTGGGACAAACGGGACATGGGGAAAGCCTTCTTCCTCGACCGCCGTCAGGGGTGGATGGGGGTGGACCAGGCGCGATGGAGCGCCTGGGGGCGGAGCGCAGGGCGCTCCGAGCTGGAGCCGCTAGAGCTCCTGGAGGGCGGCGATGCGCTCCTCCAGCGGTGGGTGGGTGTCGAAGAGCTTGTTCCACTTCGACATCCGACCCTCCTCCTCGTCTCGGGCGACGGGCGCCTCGATCCAGAGGTGGGCGGTGGCCCGGGAGGCCGAGTGGACGACGGTGGTGTCGTCACGCAGCTTCTCGAGCGCCGAGATGAGGCCCGGTGGGTACCGGGTCATCTCGATGGCCGACACGTCGGCCAGGGACTCACGCGAACGGCTGACCGCCATCTGCATGAGCTTGGCCAGCAACGGCGACAGCACCAAGATGGCGATGCCGAAGATGGCCAGGAAGGGGGCGGCGCCGCCGTCGCGGTCGCTGTCTCGCCCGCGTCGTCCGCCGTTCCACCACATCATCCGCACGCTGATGTCGGCGGCGAGGGTGACGATGCCCACCATGGTGACGGCGAGGGTGGAGACCAAGATGTCGTCGTTCTTGATGTGGCTCAGCTCGTGGGCCAAGACGCCCTCGAGCTCCACCCGGGTCATCATGTCGAGCAGGCCGGTGGTGACCGCGATGGCGGCGTGCTTGGGGTTGCGGCCGGTGGCGAAGGCGTTGGGCGCCGGGTCGTCGACGATGTAGATCCGCGGCTTGGGCAGCCCCGAGGCGATGCACAGCCCCTCGACCAGGTTGTGGAGCCGGGCGTAGGTGTGCTCGTCGGCGGGGACGGCGCGGCTCATCTTGAGGGCGATGACGTCGGACTTCCAGTACGCGGCCCAGGCCGAGGCGATGGCCACGACCGCCGCGATGGCGACGCCGACGAAGCCGAAGTTGAGCAGCCACAGGATCACGGCGATCACCAGCGTCGTGAACAGCACGAAGGCCACCACGATCGCGGCGGAGCGCCGCTTGTTCTGCTTTACCTGGTCGTACACGAGGTCAGCGTGTTCAGAACTGCACGGAGACGGGGCCCCGGGCCTCGCCTGCGGCTTCGAAGTACTCGCGGGGGGCGTAGTTGAGCATCCCGGCGATGACGTTGGACGGAAGCGTCTGGATCTTGGTGTTGTACTTGTTCACGGTGTCGTTGTAGAACTGCCGCGCGTAGGCGATCTTGTCCTCGGTGGCCGTGAGCTCCTCCTGGAGGGCGAGGAAGTTCGTGTTGGCCTTGAGGTCCGGGTACGCCTCCGAGAGGGCGAACACGCTCTTGAGGGCACCGGTCAGCATGTTGTCGGCGGCGGCCGCCTCTTGCGGGCCGCTGGCCGACTGGGCCGCGTTGCGGGCCCGGATGACGGCGTCGAGCGTGTCCTTCTCGTGGGCGGCGTAGCCCTTGACCGTCTCGACGAGGTTGGGGATCAGCTCGGAGCGCCGGGTGAGCTGCACGTCGATCTGGGCCCAGGCCGCCTCGACCTTGTTCTTGAGCGCGACGAGGCCGTTGTACAGGACGACGAAGATCAGCCCGACGACGATGACCAGGACGATGAGGACCACGAGGACAGCCACGGGCGACACCCTACGGCCTACGGCCCGCCGATCGGGATCGCTTCCACCCGCGCGGCTGCGGTGCGGGGCTGCAGACGCGCTCGTAGAGGGCCAGGTAGTGGTCCGCGAGCTGGTCCATCGAGAACGACGTCGCCCGTTCCGTGGCACTTGTCACCAGCTCGGCGCGACGGACCGGATCGGCGAGCACGAGGTTCAGGGCGTCGGCCAGCGCCTGGGGGTCGCCCGGGGCCACGAGCAGGCCATCGAGGTCGGGGCGGGCGACGAGGCGGTAGCCGCTCAGATCGGAGGCGACGATGGCGGCGCCGGCGGCCATCGCCTCCAGCAGCACCACGCCGAACGACTCGCCGCGCAGCGACGGCGCGCAGAAGATGTCGGCGGCCTTGAGACGGCGGCGCTTCTCCTCGTCGGAGAGGCGGCCGAGCCAGTGGATCCGCGGGTCGCCGGCATGGCGGACGCGGAGCCGCTCGGTGTCGGGGCCGTCGGAACCGATCCACACGGTGATGTCGGCGGGGAGGAGCGGTAGCGCCGCCAGCAGCACGTCGAGGCCCTTTCGGGGCTCGTGGCGGCCGAGGAAGAACAGGGTGCGGCCCTCGGTGGGCCACGGCTCTGCGTCGGCGAACCGATCGATCTCGATGCCGTTGAACAGGTGCTCGTAGGTGCCGCCGATGTGATCGACCGCCAGGGCCTCGGCCTCGGCCGACACCACCACCCGCACGTCGAGGCGCCCGGCCAGCCACCGCAGCGCCGGCGACAGGTACTGGTACGACGCGCTGGTGCCGGCGGCGTGGAACGTGCCGACGAGCGGCGTGGGCTTGATCAGCGCGGCGGTCATGCACGCACCCGGGACCATCGGCTCGTGGAGGTGGAGGACGTCGAAGCCCTCGTCGCGCACGGCGCGGATCAGCCGGAGCTGCGCCGACGGGTCGGGGGCGATGGGCGCCACCGAGCCGTTGGCGGCCGTGGGGATCGAGTTGCCGAGCGGCGTGACCCAGCCATCTGGAGGCGGACCGTCGGACGGCGCCAGGATGCGCGTGGGGTGGCCCTTGGCGCGCAGCGAGCGCGACAGGCCGAGCACCTGCTCCTGGACCCCGCCCGGCACGCTGATGCTGTACGGGCAGACCATCCCGATGCGCACCGCTAGGTGCTCTTCTCGTGGAGGGCGTGGTCGCTGGGCCAGTTGGGCTGCAGCAGGTGCCACTGCTCGGGTGCGAGCCGGATCAGCTCCTCGAGCTCGTGGGCCAGCACCTGGGTGACCCGGGCCACGTCTTCGCGCAGCTTGCCCTGGCGGGTGGTGTCGATGGGCGGGCGCACGACGCCGCGGTGGGTGTCGCCGTCGAAGTAGCAGGTGGCGGCCATGAGCGGTGCACCCGAGCGCAGGGCGAGCGTGGCCGGCCCCGCGGGCAGCGTGGTGCGCTCGCCGAAGAACTCGACCTCGATGCCGGTGCCGGCGATGTCTCGGTCGCACACCAGCGACAGCAGGCGGCCGGCGCTCAGCGCCCTGGCCACGCGGGCGCCCGAGTCGGGTCCGAGCGGCACGATCTCCATGCCCAGCTGCTCGCGGAGGTCGACGAACCAGGAGGCCAGCTCGGGCGGCTCGATGGGCTCGACCACGGTGGTGACGTCGATGTGCTGGCACGCCGTCAGCCAGAACGCAGCCCACTCCCACGCGCCCAGGTGGGGCATGGCCGTGATGACGCCGTGGCCGGCGTCGTACGCAGCGCGGACGTGCTCGAAGCCCTCGGTGTGCATGCGCGCCTCGAGGACCGAGGCCGGCGTGCCCGGCAGGCGGAACGACTCGATCCAGTAGTCGGAGTACGAGGCGAAGACCTGGTCGACGGCACGGTTCAGCTCGGCGGGCGTGAGGTCGGGGCGGACGCGGAGCTGGTGGCGCTCCACCATCTCGCGCCGGCCGTCCATGACCCGCGCGGCCACCCAGCCGGCGCCTTCGCCGAAGGGGCCCAGCACCGGAGAGGGCAGCAGCCGCGCGATCGCGCTGCCGACGCGGTACGCCGCGTAGCTCTTGTCGGGCAGCACGGTGGGGTCAGCGAGGAGGGCGGAGCTGCGAGCGGCGCCGCACCTGGCGCTCGGTCGAGCGAGCCACGCGACGGTCGGTCTGGCGGCGCGTGCGGGTGCGCTCGCGGATGGTGGGCCGCGTGGGCACGTCGTTGCTGGCCTGCTTCCAGACCTTGACGAAGCGCTGGCCGGCGGTGACCAGCGTGAGGGCGAGCATCACCCACAGGATCGGGACCAGCAGCTGGTTGAACAGCAGGCCGAACCCGAGCGCGATCAGGCGCTCGGCCCGCTCCATGATCCCGCCCTTGGCGTTGTAGCCCAGGGCCTCGGCCTTGGCCCGCTCGTAGGAGATCAGCATGGAGGCGCCGAGCACGGCCATCGGCAGCAGCGCCAGGCGCCCGGGCTGCGTGGTGGAGAGGTACCAGGCGACGCCCAGCAGCAGCAGGGCGTCGGTGAAGCGGTCGGCCACGGAGTCGAAGAACGCGCCGCGCGGCGATGCGGTGCCGGAGGCCTTGGCCACTGCGCCGTCGAGCACGTCGGGCAGGGCCGTGAGGATGAGCAGGACCAGGCCGAGGCGCAGCGCGCCGTTGCCGATGGCGATGGCCGCGGCCGCCGCCATGGCGATGCCGGTCAGGGTGAGGTGATCCGCAGTGATGCCGGTGCGCTTGATCTGGGCCCCGACGGGCTTCAGCGTGCGCTCGGCCTCGGCGCGGAATCGGCCGTCGAACATGGGGATTGTCTCCTCGGTGGGACCAGGACGGTCTCGGTGCTTGCAGAAGTTAGCACTTCGGTCGATGTACGGGTAGGTCTGATGGATCAGACCCGGCGCCGCACTCGTCCCCTACCCACAACAGCGTAGGAGCAATCAGCCCGTTCCGAGCGACCCGTCGAGGTCGCTCCAGTCCTCGGGGTTGTCCTCGGTGAAGCTCGCCACGATCTCGCCGTCGACGCCATCGACGAGGACCAGGCCCCGTCGGGTGGGCGGGTTCTCGGCCGAGTACAGCAGGATCCGCCACGTCGGACGGCTGGCCAGGCCGCGCCAGCCGAGCTGAGCCGACGCGTGGCCCACCGGGAACGCCACCCGCTCCGTGGCCGCCACCAGCGCGTCGCGCTCGTCGACGTCGAGGTTCCACCCGGCCAGCAGGTGGTAGGCGCCGATGAGGATGAGGCTGATGCCGGCGGCGAGGAAGCCCACGTTGACCAGCACCCCGTCGGACCCGCCGACGAGCCAGGTGATGATGCAGGCGACACCGATCAGGAGGTAGAGGTAGCCCGGGACCCGGCGGCGGTTGTTGTTCGGGAAGACGTAGGGCCCGACGAACTCCGACACGTTGAGGTCCTCGGGGAGCGCGTCGCGCACCTCGGCGTCGCCGACCACGGGGGCATCGACCGCCGCATCGCCGACCTCGGCATCGCCGACCACCTCGTCGGGAGCGGGCGCCTGCTCGTCGTCGACCATGGGCCCGACGGTAGCGGCACGCCTCCCCCGCCCTCCAACCCCCGGGCGGTGGGCGTCAGGAGGGCCAGGCGTCGGTGATCTTGGTCCAGCTGACGGCGAGCGGCTCGTTGAGCACCCGGGTCTCCCCCACGGTGGTGATGAAGTTGGTGTCGCCGCTCCACCGGGGCAGGCAGTGGACGTGCAGGTGATCGGGGATCCCGGCGCCGGCACCGGCGCCGAGGTTGATCCCCACGTTGACCCCGTCGGGTGCGTAGGCGGCGCGGATGGCGGCCACGCCGGCCTGCACGCCGACCCACAGCTCGGCCGCCACCTCGGGGGCGAGGTCGCCCAGGTCGGCGGCGGCCGCGTTGGGGAGCACCATCAGGTGGCCCGAGCCGTACGGGAAGGCGTTGAGCACGGCGAAGCAGCCGCTCCCCCGCCACACGATGTACGTCTCGTCGTCGGGGAGGCCCGAGTGCAAGATGCGCTCGAAGAGCGAGCGGCCGGCGTCGTCGGGGCGGACCTCGGCGTGGTCGTTCGTGATGCGGGTGATGTAGCTCGACCGCCAGCCCGCCCAGAGCCGGGCCAGGGCAGGCGACGGACCGCCGCCTGCTTCGGCTGCGGTGGTCACGAGATGTGGGACTGGTCGTCGACCTCGTCGACGAGCCGCTGGGCGAACGCGTCGACCGACACGCCGCGCTCGACCTCGCCGCCGCGGGGGTTGACGCCGACGGTGCGGGCCGACACGTCGTCGTCGCCGACCACGAGCACGTACGGCAGCTTCTCGTTCTTGGCCTTGCGGATGCGGTTGCCGAGCTTCTCGCTGGCGTCGACGACGTCGGCCCGCAGGCCGAGCGAGGTCAGCTCGTCGACCACCTCCTGGGCGTAGGCGTGGTGATCGTCGCGGACGGGCAGCACCCGGACCTGCACCGGGGCGAGCCAGGCCGGGAAGGCCCCGGCGTAGTGCTCGAGGAGCACGCCGAAGAAGCGCTCGATCGAGCCGAACAGGGCCCGGTGGAGCATGACCGGCGTGTGGCGGGCGCCATCGTCGCCCACGTACTCGAGGCCCATGCGCTCGGCCATGTTGAAGTCGTACTGGATGGTGGACAGCTGCCAGGTGCGGCCGATGGCGTCGCGGACCTTCACGTCGATCTTCGGGCCGTAGAAGGCGCCGCCGCCCTCGTCGACCTCGTAGTCGAGGCCCTCGGCCTCGAGTGCGGCCCGCAGGTTCTCGGTGGCCGAGGCCCAGCCCTCGTCGGTTCCCACCGTCTCGGCCTTGGCCGGGCGGGTGGAGAGGCTGGCTTCGAACTCGTCGAACCCGAAGGCGCGCAGGACCGACAGCACGAAGCCGAGGAGGCTGCGGATCTCGTCGTGGGCCTGCTCGGGCGTGCAGTAGATGTGGCTGTCGTCCTGCGTGAAGCCCCGGATGCGCATGAGGCCGTGCAGGGTGCCGGACTTCTCGTAGCGGTAGACCGTGCCCAGCTCGAACAGGCGCAGCGGGAGCTCCCGGTAGGAGCGCTGGCGGGCGCCGAAGATGAGGTTGTGCCCCGGGCAGTTCATGGGCTTGGGGTAGTACTCGCCGTTGTCCATCTCCATGGGCGGGTACATCCCGTCCTTGTAGAAGCCGAGGTGGCCAGAGGCTTCGAACAGCTTTCCGTTGGCGATGTTGGGCGTGTACACGAACTCGTAGCCGCCCTTGGCGTGACGGTCGCGCGAGTAGTCCTCCATGAGCTTGCGGACGATGCCGCCCCTGGGGTGCCAGACCGCCAGGCCGCCGCCGAGCTCCTCGGGGAAGCTCAGCAGGTCGAGGTCGGTGGCCAGGCGGCGGTGGTCGCGCTTGGCGGCCTCCTCCAGCTGGGTGAGGTGGTCGTCGAGCTCCTGCTTGGTGGCCCAGGCCGTGCCGTAGATGCGCTGGAGCATCGGGTTCTTCTCGTCGCCGCGCCAGTAGGCACCTGCCACGCGCATCAGCTTGAAGTGGCCGAGGAACGTCTTGGTGCTGGGCACGTGGGGGCCGCGGCACAGGTCGATGAAGCCGGGGTAGCCCACGAACGGCGGGTGGGCCGATGGCGTGGCCGGCGGGTTCTCGTAGGTGCGCACCAGGCCCGACTCGGTGGCCGAGGTGGGGTCGTCGGCCTCGCCGTCGATGATCTCGAGCTTGAAGCGGTGACCGGCGAACACCTCGCGGGCGCGCTCGCTGGTGAGCTCGTCGCGCACGAACGGCTGCGACTCGGCGAGGATCTCGCGCATGCGCGCCTCGATGCGCTCGAGGTCTTCGGGCACGAAGGTGCCGGGCTTCCCGTCGGGGCCGGGAGGCAGCTCGAAGTCGTAGTAGAAGCCGTTCTCGACCGGCGGGCCGATGGCGAACGTGGCCCCGGGGAACAGGTCGAGCACGGCCTGGGCCATCACGTGCGTGGTGGAGTGGCGGATCGTGAACAGCCCTCGCTCCGAGTCGGCCGTGATGATGGCCACGGCGTCCCCGTCGGCCAGCTCCCAGTTGAGGTCTCGCTCGGTGCCGTTGACCGACCCGATCACGGCCTTCTTGGCCAGGCCCCGGGCGATGGCCGCCGCGAGCCCGCCCACGGTGGTGCCGACGGGAACCTCTCGCGCGCTTCCGTCGGGCAGCTTGATCGTGATGTCGGACATGGGGGCGAGCGTAGGCGAGCGCCCTCAGACGGGAGAACGGCGAATCGGCCGCTTGAGCGCATCGGCCGAGGACCGTGGCGTGGTGCTCTCGACGAACGCGCTGTCGTCGGGCCGGCTCTCCCCTGCGGGCTCGGCGCCCGGGGCAGCCGCCGGCTCCGCGACCGCGCCGTGCCCGTTCGACGAGCCGTTCGCCCCCACGGGCGCCGATCCGTTCACGGCCGTCGGCGCCTCGGCCGCCGCGGTCCCGGCATCGGGCGCGGCCGGCGCAGGCGTCGCCTCGGCAGGAGCAGGCGCGGCGGCGTGCTTCTTCTTGTTGGCGTACTCGTCGACGTACTCCTGGCCCGAGAGCTCGCGGATCTCGTACATGACCTCGTCGATGATCTGGCGCAGCACCATGCGGTCCTGGCCCCGGTCCTGGTAGCGGTCGACCGTGATGGGCTTGCCGAACCGGATGGTGACCGGCAGGCGCAGCGTGGGGAACTTGGCCTCCGGTGGCATCACCTCACGGGCGCCGGTGATGCCGATCGGGATGATCGGGGCCCCCGTGCGCAGGGCGAGGCGGGCCGGGCCGGTGTGGCCGCGGTAGAGCCGTCCGTCTCGGCTGCGGGTGCCCTCGGGGTAGATGCCGAACAGCTGGCCCTGCTCGAGCAGGCGCTGGGCCGTGGCGAGGGCGCGCTCGCCGGCGTCGCCCCCCTCCCGATCGATGGGGATCATGCCGAGCGCCGGGAAGAGCTTGCGGGTCTTCCAGTCGTCCATGTACTCGGCCTTGCCCACGTAGCTGACGCGCCGTGGGAGCAGCGCCGGCACGAAGAACGAGTCGAGGACCGAGGTGTGGTTGGGGCAGAGGATCGCTCCGCCCGACGCCGGGATGTTCTCGAGGCCCTGCAGGTCAAACCTCCAGCCCGCGCGGAACAGGGGGGTCAGGATCGCCTTGGCGACCGGATAGAGCTTGCCGACCTCGTCCGTGGCCATCGCCCTTGATCATGCCCCACCGGCAGGGGTCGCCGCGCCGGTCCGTCCAGGTCAGGAACGGGACAGGTCGACGCCGAGGAGCGCGGCGGCCGCGCTGACCCCGTGACCGGCCGCAGCAGCCTGGTCGATGGCCGCGATGGCAGCCGGGGTGTCGAGGTCGTCGTCGAGCGCGGCCCGGGCCTCGCCGAGCCCGCCATCGCCCTGGCCGGCGACGAGCCAGCCCTTCAGCCGGGTCGCAGCCGTCGGCATGATCTGGTCGTTCCACTCCCACGGGGTGCGGTAGTGGTGGGCCAGCGCCGCGAGGCGGATGGCGCGGGTGTCCCACTCCTTGCGGAGCTCGCTCACGAACACCAGGTTCCCGAGCGACTTCGACATCTTCTCGCCGTCCATGCGGACCATGGCCTGGTGCATCCAGTGGCGGACGAACGGCTCGCCGGTGGCGGCCTCCGACTGCGCCGACTCGCACTCGTGGTGCGGGAAGATCAGGTCGCTGCCGCCGCCGTGGAGGTCGATGGTGGTGCCCAGCTCGCGGAGGGCGAGGGCGGAGCACTCGATGTGCCAGCCCGGTCGGCCGGGGCCCCACAGCGACTCCCAGAACGGCTCGTCGGGCGCCGACGGCTGCCACAGGACGAAGTCGAGCGGGTCTCGCTTGTTGGGATCGTCGACGTTGCCGCCGCGCTCGGCCGCGAACGCCAGCATCTCGTCGCGCGAGTAGTGGCTGATCTCGCCGAAGGTCTTCCAGCTGCCGACGTCGAAGTACACGGAGCCGCCGGCCTCGTAGGCGTGGCCCCGGTCGAGCACCATGCCGATGAAGCCCCGGATGTCGGCGATGGCCGAAGTGGCGCGGGGCTCGCTGAAGCTGGGGAGCATCTCGAGCGCCTCGATGTCGGCGTCGAAGCGGGCGATCTCGCCGGCCGCCAGGTCGAGGTAGTGGACGCCGAGCTCGCGGGCCTTGCGCAGCAGGTCGTCGTCGACGTCGGTGATGTTGCGCACGCAGCGGGTCTCGTGGCCCCGGTCGCGCAGGCGGCGCTGCAGCACGTCGTAGGTCAGGTAGGTGGCCGCGTGGCCGAAGTGCGTGGCGTCGTAGGGCGTGATGCCGCACGTGTACATGGTGACGAGCGGACCCGGCTCGAAGGGCACGATGGCCTGGCGAGCCGTGTCGTAGAGGCGCATCGGGGACGACACGGCCGGCACGTCGGTGGTCTCAGGCACCGGAGTCGTCGGCCTCGGCCTCGGGCTCGGGCGCCGCCGCGACGAGCTCCGGGATGCCGGTGAACTTGACCGCCACCCGGGTCTTGTAGTGCACGTTCAGCTGGAGCAGGACCGCCGTGAACGACTCGATGGGGGTGGCCTGCGAGAGGCCGCCGGCGTCGAGCGGACGGAGGTTCGGGATGCTCGAGACGATCTGCGAGGTGACCTCGGTGGCCCGAGGGTGATCGGAGCAGATCAGCACGTCGGACTCGATGGGGTGGTCGAGGTCGCCCAGCTCCTTGGCCGGCACGTGGTGGAAGCCGGCGGCGACCATGCAGTGCGGCACCGCGGCCTGCACGCTGGCGGCCACCGAGCCCCGAGGCGGGACCAGCGGCTGGAACTCCTTGCCGATGCGGGTGAGGGCGTTGGCCATGCAGATGACGACCTTGCCCTCGAGCTGATCGGCGACGGAGGTGGCGGTGCCGTAGGCGCCGTCCCACGGCGTGGCGATCACCACGACATCGGCCGAGGCGGCGGCCAGGTTGTCACCGGCGACGATGCCGAGCTCCCGTCCGCCCCACTCCGCCTGGAGCTTGTCGACCGTCTCCATGGCCCGGTACTTGGACCGGGACCCGATGATGGTCTCGTAGCCGACTGATGCCAGGCGGGCCGCGAGCGCGCTCCCGGCCGGTCCGGTTCCTCCGAGGATGCCGATCTGCACGGCGACACCCTACGAGGCCGCGCTGCTGCCAGGGCAAATGTCCACCTGACGAGCCGTCAGCTCGATTGGCCTAGCCTTCGGCCATCTGGGAAGGGGACCCTTGACCACCACTGACCAACTGTTCTCGGCGATCACCGATGGAGACGCCATCGTGATCGAGCGGATCCTGCGGGCCGAGCCGTCGCTCGCCGACGCGAGCCGCGACGGGATCACCCCGCTGCGCGCCGCGGCCTACGCCGGCCACGCCGATCTGGCCCAGCGGCTCGAGCTCCTCGGCGCCCGTCCCGACGCGTTCGACGCCGCCGCGCTGGGCGACGTCGACCGGCTGCGCGAGCTGATCGACATCGACCCCGACCTGCCCAAGGCCGTGGCCGGCGACGGGTTCACCGCCCTGCACCTGGCGGCCTGGTTCGGCCACCCGAAGGCAGCCGAGCTCCTCCTCGCCAAGAACGCCGATCCCGAGCGGATGGCGGCCAACGGCACCAACCTGCGGCCGCTCCACAGCGCTGCCGCGGGCGGCCATGCGGTCATCGCCCACCTGCTGCTCGACCGCGGCGCCGACATCGAAGCGGTCCAGGCCGGCGGCATCCGCCCGCTCCACTCGGCCGCCCACCGCAACGACGCGCCGATGGTCCGCCTCCTCCTCGATCGCGGCGCCGACCCCCGGGCCGCCACC
Source organism: Aquihabitans sp. McL0605 (assembly GCF_049993875.1). NCBI lineage: Bacteria > Bacillati > Actinomycetota > Acidimicrobiia > Acidimicrobiales > Iamiaceae > Aquihabitans > Aquihabitans sp. McL0605. The sequence goes on along the minus strand of NZ_CP188252.1, from coordinate 4,693,866 downwards.
GACGACGGCCGCACCCCCCGAGACCTCGCCACCGACCCCGACGTCCTCGCCCTCCTCCCCACCACCTGACCCCTCGGGGTGGGTCAGGGACGGTCGAGCAGGAGGACGAAGCCCGGGGCGTCGACGTGGAAGGAGCCCGTGACGGGCTTGGAGGCGGCTCCGCCTCGGGGGTCGGACGCGTCGAGCGCCGGCCACCAGGGGCCCTCGGGGAGGACGAAGTCGGCGGGGTCGGTGACGGCGAGCAGCACCAGCGCGGTGGCGTCGCCCTCGTCGGGGCCGGCGAGCAGCACCTGCATGCCGGGCTGGGCGGCATCGGTCCAGGCGCCGTCGTCGAACACGGAGCCGTCGGCCGTCAACCAGGTGATCTGGGGGTCGTCGGGTGCCACCCAGCCCGGGCGGCGGAGCGCGGCGTGGCGGGCGCGCAGCGAGACGGCCGATGCGGTCCACGCTGCGAGGTCCCAGTCGGCCTCGGGCCAGGGCAGGCCCCACTCGGCCGGCTCGAGGGTGTAGCCGTCGGCCACGCCGTCCTGGGAGCGACCGATCTCGTCGCCGCTGTTGATCATCGGCACGCCCTGGGCGCAGAGCAGGGTGCCGAGCAGCGCCCGCTGCCGGCGCCGCCGGCGCTGGGACACCTCGGGGTCGGCGGTGGGGCCCTCGAGGCCCGAGTTGGACGAGCGCTGGCCGTGCCCGCCGCCGATCGGGTCGGCGTAGGTGACGAGGTCGGCGAGGGTGAAGCCGTCGTGCGTGGCGATGGCGGTGACGCTCGCCGTGGCGTCTCGGTCCGGGCCCACAGACGCGCCGTCGTCGGGGCTCGTGGGCGGTTGGTGGCGGAACAGGTCGGCGCTGCCGGTGAGGCGGGCGGCGAGGCGCGGCCACCGGCCCGGCTCGCCGCGCCAGACGTCGCGGACGTCGTCGCGGAAGCGGTCGTTCCACTCGCGCCACGGCCCCGGGAACCGGCCGACGGCGTAGCCGCCCAGCCCGGTGTCCCACGGCTCGGCGATCAGGCGCGTGCCGGCCAGGCGCTCGTCGGCCGCCAGCTCGGCCAGGAACGGCGACGCCGGGCTGGGCCCGTCGTCCTCGCGGATCAACGTGGCCGCCAGATCGAACCGGAACCCGTCGATGCCGTACTCGGCGACCCAGCGGGCGAGCAGCTCGCGGACGAGGCGGCGCACCATCGGCGACCGGGTGTCGACCGCGTTGCCGCACCCGGTGACGTCGTCGTCGACCAGGCCTCCCTTGCCCTCGATGAGCCGGTACGTGCCCCGGTTGTCGAAGCCCCGCCACGACAGGATCGGCCCGCGACCCAGGCTGCCCTCGCACGTGTGGTTGAACACCACGTCGAGCCACACCTCGATCCCGGCCTCGTGCAGCGCGGCGACCGCTGACCGGAGCTCTCCGACCGGGCTCTCCCCCGCCGACGAGTAGCCGGCGTGGGGCGCGCCCCAGGCGAGCGGGTTGTAGCCCCACACGTTGCGCTGGCCCGCCGCCACCAGGCCCGACTCGCTGACGAAGTGCTGCACGGGCAGCAGCTCCACCGCGGTGGCGCCGAGCCGCTGGAGGTGGTCGATGACGACGGGCGCGGCCAGGCCCGGGTACCGGCCGCGGTGCTCGGCCCGCACCAGCGGGTGGCGGGCGGTGAGGTGACCGACGTGGGCCTCGTAGGCCACCGTCTCGGCCCAGTCGCGGCGCACGGCGACGGGCACCGGAGGAGCGGCGGGAGGGGCCACCACGACCGAACGGGGCACGAGCGGGGCCGAGTCGACGCCCGGGGTGACCAGCTCCTTGGTCCAGCGCAGCTCGCCCGTGACCCGTCGCGCCGCCGGGTCGACCAGGAGCTTGGCCGGATCGCAGGCGTGCCCCTCGGCGGGCTGGCCCGGTCCGTGGACCCGGAACCCGTAGCGCTGGCCGGCGCCGGCGCCGCCCACGACCGCGGTCCAGAGCCCGCCGTCGCCGGCGGTGAGGTCGACGCGATCGTGCTCGGTGCCGTCGCCGTCGAAGAGGCAGAGCTCGATGCGCTCGGCGACGCCGGACGCCACCACGAACCGCACGCCATCGGCCCCGACCGTGGCCCCGAGCACCTCGTCGCCCTCCCCTGCTGCTGCTCCACCCATGGAGGCCGCTACCCGGCGTCCGCGGTGACGAGACCCTGGAGGCGCAGACGGGAGCGCTCGATCTCGTCGCGCAGCACCCGCTCGATCAGCGGCTCGAACAGGCCCCCGCCGTAGTGCAGCTGCATCACCAGCGACGACTGGTCACCCTCGGACGAGACGTCGGCGGTGAGGCGCCACGGGCTGTGCTGGCGGCCGTCGAGCTCGGCCCGCTCGAACACCACCCGCTGCGGCTCCACCAGCTCCGTGCGCACCATGCGGAGCCGCTTCGTGCGCGCCAGCGGGCCCATGCGGCCGCGCAGATCGATCGACCACGACCCGTCGTCGTCGGCCTGGGCCTGGGTCACGATCTCGAGCCACTCGGGGTACGAGCTCAGGTCCTTGACCCAGGCGAAGATCGCGTCGGGCGGGCACGTGGCGGTGAGCTCGGCCTGGATGTCCACCTCGCCAGTGTGGTGCGTGGCGCCGAGGGCCCGAAACCACGGTCAGGCGCCGAGCAGGCCCAGCAGCTCCGAGCGCAGCGCCACGAACTCGGGGGCGGCCACCAGGTCGGGCGGACGAGGGCGGGCGAAGGTGACGGGGACGTCGGCGGTGAACCGGCCCGGTCGGGGCGACATGACCACGACGCGGTCGCCGAGCAGGAGCGCCTCCTCGACGTCGTGGGTGACCAGCAGCACCGTGCGCGCGCCGCCACCCGCGCCGGTCCCGGAGCCATCGACGGCCATCCACACCTCCTGGAGCCATGCCTGCATCTGTCGGCGGGTGAGGGCGTCGAGCGCCCCGAACGGCTCGTCGAGCAGCAGGACGGGCGCGGGGGTGAGGAAGGTGCGCAGCACCGCCACCCGCTGGCGCATGCCACCGGAGAGCTCCGTCGGCCACGCGTCCTCGACCCCCGCCAGGCCGAACCGTGACAGCAGGTGGCGGGCCTCGGCCTCGGCCTGGGCGCGGGGCACGCCCCCCACCTCGGCGCCGAGCGTGGCGTTGCCGAGCACGCGGCGCCACGGGAGCAGGTTGTCGCGCTGCGGGAGCCAGGCGCACGACCCCGGCGCGCCGGCCACGTCGATCCCGTCGACCGAGGCCGTCCCGGCATCGGGCACGAGCAGGCCCGCGAGGACGCGCAGCAGCGTGCTCTTCCCGCAGCCGCTCGGGCCCACGATGCTCACGATGGAGCCGGCCTCCACCGCGAGGTCGATGCCGTCGACCGCAGTGCCCGGATCGTCGCCGCTCGGCCACGCCACGGTGAGACCGGCCACCTCGACCGTCCCCGGCGGCCCGGGGACGGCACCGGTCACGTCACGACCCCGGCAGGTAGTCGTCGGTCCACGCCGCGCCGACATCGATCTGCTTGTCGATCAGGCCGGCCTCGAGGAGGAACGCCGAGAAGTCGTCCCAGACCTTCGCCTGCTGCTGGCCCCACGCCTTCGGGTCGTCGGCGTACCGGGTGGAGAGGTACGTCGAGCTGGCCTTCACCAGCTTGGGGTCGAGGTCGTGGGTCTGGGCGAGCAGGGCGGCGGAGGCCGCGTCGGGGTCGGCCATGGCCTCGCGGTAGCCGCGGGCGGTGGCCGCCATGAACGCCTTCAGATCGTCGGGACGCGACTGCTCGACCTTGGTGGAGGTGGCGAGCAGCGGGGTGTACCAGTCGGGGATGCAGTCGGTGTGGTCGATGAAGGGGATGGTGTTGGTCTTCACGCCCTGCTGCTGGAGGTGGATGCCGTCCCAGCCGTCGAAGATCCACACCGCGTCGTACTGGTTGCGCTCGAGGCCGACGCGGTAGTCGGACTCCCCGACGTCGACCGACTTCACCTTCTTGGGGTCGCCGCCGTCGCAGCGCACGAGCTTGTCGAGCAGCGCCGTCTCGAGCTGGCCGCCGTAGCCGCCGTAGGTCTTGCCCTCGAGGTCCTTCGGACGGGTGATGCCGTCGGACGCGAGCGACACCAGGCTCGACGTGTTGTGCTGGAGGATCGCAGCGATCGACTGGACCGGCAGGCCGGCCGCCCGGGCCGGGATGAGCTCCTCCTGGACCGAGACCGCCACATCGGCCTTGCCGCCCGCGAGCACCTGCAGGCTCCCGGCATCGCCCGGCTCGAGGAACGTCACGTCGAGCCCGGCATCGGCGTACCACCCCTTCTCCTTGGCCAGGTACATGCCGTTGTGGTTGGTGTTCGGCGACCAGTCGAGCACCACCTTGAACGAGTCGAGGGCGGCCTTCGATCCGTCGCCGGAGCCCGACGCGCCGGTGGCGGCGTCGCTCGAGCAGGCGGCCAGGCCACCGGCGGCGAGGGCGCCGAGCACGGCGATCACGGCGAGGGATCGACGACGGGTGCGGTTCATGGGGTCTCCTTGGGGGCAGGGCGGACGGTGGCGCGGCGGGGCCGCTCCCAGGGCACGGCGAGGCGGCCCAGGGCATCGACGGCGACGAAGAACAGGCCGCTGAAGATGGCGATGAGGACGACGGCCACGAAGAGCTGATCGATGGCGAACGACGTCTTGGCGTGGATGATCGTCTTGCCCAGCCCCTCGTCGGCGGCGCCTCCGCCGAGGTACTCGGCGATCACGGCGCCGCCCACGGCGTACGTGGCCGCGATGCGCAGGCCGCTGAAGAAGGCGGGCCGGGCGGCGGGGAGCTGGACGGTGCGCAGGACCGTGCGGGGCGATCCGCCCATCGAGCGCACCAGGTCGACCATGTCGTGCGGCGCCTCGTCGATGCCGTCGAGCGTGGCCACCAGCACCGGGAACAAGACGATGAGCACGACGAGCAGCACCTTGGGCATCGAGCCGTACCCGAACCACACGACCAGCAGCGGGGCCAGCACGACCAGGGGGACGGTCTGCGTCATGGCGACGAGCGGGTAGAGCACCTGGCGGGCGGGGCGGACCCGCGCCAGGAGCACGGCGAGCAGCACGCCGACGACGGCGCCGATCGCCAGCCCCAGCAGCGCGACCCACAGCGTGGGCCACGCCTTGCCCGGCAGCTGCGGTGCCTCGTCGACCGCCGCCGACCAGACGCGCACCGGCCCCGGCAGCAGGTAGGGCGCGGTGTGGCGGATCGACACCGCCGCCTGCCACAGCGCGACGAGCGCGGCGAACCCGAGCGCTGGCGGGAGCCAGCGCTTCCAGCGCGGGACGGGGCGGACGGCGGGCACGGCGAGCGCTCGGTCAGCCGCGGAACTTGCGGGTGAGGCGGTCCATGGTGGGGCCGCCGTCGTCGACGCCCTCGGCCAGCTTCACGATGCTGATCGTGAACTGGGCGCCGACGGCCAGCGTGGCCTCGTGCGCGGCGCGCAGCGCGGCCCAGACCTGGTCGGGGGTGCCCTCGAACGTGGTGCCCAGCGCGCTCACCTCGTGGTGGACGCCGCTGGCCTCGATGGCGGCGATGGCGGCATCGACGTGGGCGTGCGGGTCGTCGTCGGTACCGCTGGGACGGGGCAGGACCTGGAGCTCGGCGATCATCAGAGGGTTCCTTCGGGTGCTCGTGGGGTGGGGTCGTAGGGCGTGGTGCGGGGATCGATCGGCGGGGCGATCGTGGCGGGCTGGATGGCGGCCAGGACGCCGTCTCCGACCTGGACGACGGCGGTGCGCTCCACCAGCTCGTTGCTCATGGCCCGCGTGGTGCCGGCGACGAGGTCGGCCCCGGTGAGGGCCCAGCGGAGCCCTTCGGTGGTCACGCCGCGGGCGGGCCCGTGGGCGGGGAGCAGCGACACCTGCTCCCCCGGCGTGCCGGTCAGGACCCGCTCCTCGCCGGGCCGGACGACGCTCACCGTGGCGGCGCCGAGGAGGGCGGTCACGCGGAGGTGGCTGAGGTCTGGCGCGGTGAGCGCCAGCACGTCGGCGAGCAGGTGGTCGAGGCGACCGCCGCCCGAGCCGACGACGAGCAGGTCGTGGAGCAGCGCATCCGGTGCGAGCCGCTCGCTGATCAGCCGCAGCGCCAGCTCGATGTCGGTGGCGTCCTTGTCGGCGGGGTGCCGGTGGATCGTGGCGCCGGCCGCCTCCGCGTGGCGCAGGGCGTCGGCGGTGACGGAGTCGAGGTCGCCCACCACGTGGTGGGCGGTGATGCCCGCGGCCACGAGGCGGTCGAGGCCGGAGTCGGCCGCGACCACCACCGACCCGGGCGGGAGCGCACCGGGCAGGCGGACGGGCGCGGCCGGATCCCCGCCGATGGCGAGCAACACGAAGGGTTGTGGTGGCACGGGGCCAGGGCTGGTCATCGCATCCCTCCGCCGGCATTACCCGGGTCAGGTTCACGGGTCGGTGGCGGCACCTTTCGGTGACGGCCACCCTCTCAGCCCGACTCCTCGAGCTCCCCGGCGTGGTTCGTTGGGGTGCATCGTAGCGAGGGATCGCACGCGCTTGGACGAGGGACGGCGGCCCGGCGGCGGTCGGCACGGCCGGAGGGAGGCTCCGCACGGTCGGCGCCGGTCGACGCGGTCACGGCCCCGTACCATCACCCCATGGCTCCCCCGCCCGATGCTCCTGCCGATGCGGTGCTCTGGCAGGAGCAGGTCGAGCTCCCCGTGCTCGCCACGGCCCGCGCCGACGCGCCGCTCAGCGCACGGGTCGACGTCGCCGTGGTGGGAGGCGGCTACGCCGGGCTCGCCGCCGCGATCGAGATCGCCCGCGGAGGGCGATCGGTGCGGGTGTACGAGAAGGGGGAGCTCGGCTGGGGCGCGCACTCGCGCAACGGGGGCATGGCCATCCCCGAGCTCAAGGCCGGCCCGGCGTCGCTGCAGGCCAAGTACGGCGACCTGGGCCTGCGCATGCACCGCGAGGTCAACGAGGCGTTCGACCACCTCGAGGGCTTCATCGCCGACGAGCTGATCGACTGCGACTACGAGCGGACCGGCCAGCTCTACCTCGCCCACAGCCCTCGGCTCGTCCCGTACCTCCGCGACCTGGCGCAGGAGCACGCGGTCGGCTTCGGGGAGCCGGTCCACTTCGTCGAGCGCGATGCGCTCGTCGACGAGATCGGCTCCACCGCGTTCCACGGCGCCGTGGTCTACGAGCGCACCGGCGGCCTCCACCCGGCCAAGCTGCACGCCGGGCTGGTGGCGGCGGCGCTCGGATCCGGGGTCGAGATCGTCGACCGCTGCGCGGCGACCCACCTCGACGACCGGGGCAGCGGCACCCCGGGCGGCCGGTTCGGGCTGGCCACCGAGCGCGGCCCCGTCCACGCCGACCACGTGATCATCACCACCAACGCCTACGCCGACGGCCTGGTCCCTGAGCTGGCCAAGCGGGTCCTGCCCATCGGCAGCTTCATCGTGGCCACCGAGCCCCTCAGCGCAGAGGTGGCGGCTGCGGTCAGCCCGCGTCACCGCATGTTCGTCAACACGAAGAACCTGCTCTTCTACTGGCGGCTCTCCCCCGACGGCCGGATGCTGTTCGGCGGTCGGCGCAGCCTCCAGCACGCCACGGTCGCCGAGGCGGCCGACTACCTCGCCGCCTCCATGCGCGAGATCCACCCGCAGCTGGCCGAGGTGGCCGTCACCCACCGCTGGGGCGGCAACGTGGCGGTCACCCTCGACCGCATGCCCCACGTGGGCCAGGTCCGCGGCGCCTGGTACGCCACCGGGTGCAACGGGTCCGGCGTGGCCCTCAACACGTGGCTCGGCCACCGGCTCGGTCTGGTGGTGCTGGGCCACGCGCCGCCCCCCTCGTTCGCCGAGCTCAAGCACCGGCCGATCCCGGTGCACCGGGCCCGCAAGGCGTACCTGCCGCTCGTCGGCCAGTGGTTCCGCTACCAGGACCGCCCCTGACGCACGGAGCCGGGCTCCTAGAGCTTGATCATCACGTGCTTGAGCTCGGTGTAGTGCTCGATCGCGTGGATCGACATGTCCTTGCCGTAGCCCGAGTGCTTGAACCCGCCGTGGGGCATCTCCGAGACGATCGGGATGTGGTCGTTCACCCACACGGTGCCGAACTTCAGGTCCCGGGCCATGCGCATCGCGCGGCCCACGTCGCTCGTCCAGACCGATGCGGCGAGGCCGTAGTCGACGTCGTTGGCCCAGGCGAGCGCCTGGTCCTCGTCGGCGAAGCGCTGCACGGAGATGACCGGGCCGAACACCTCGCGCTGCACGATCTCGCTGCGCTGGTCGGCCCCCGCCAAGACGGTGGGGGCGTAGAACCAGCCGTCGCCGGCGACGGCGCGCCCACCGGCCACGACCTCGGCACCGTCGGCCACGGCGCGGTCGACCATGCCCACGATCCGGTCGCGCTGCTCCGACGACACGACGGGCCCGACCGCGGTGGCCGGGTCGAACGGGTCGCCGGTGAGCAGCGAGCCGGCCGCGTCGCCCAGCCGGGCGACCAGGTCGTCGTAGAGACCGGGGCCGGCCACCACGCGGCACGGGGCGGTGCAGTCCTGGCCGGAGTTGTAGTAGCCGGCTTCGGCCAGGGTGGCGACGACGGCGTCGAGGTCGGCGTCGTCGAACACCACCACCGGCGCCTTGCCGCCCAGCTCGAGGTGCACCCGCTTGAGCGATTCGGCGGCGTTGCGGGCGATGAGCTTGCCGGTGCCGACATCGCCGGTGAGCGACAGCATCGCCACGTCGGGGTGCTTGACCAGCCGGTCGCCGGCCGTCTCGCCCTGCCCGCACACCACGTTGAACACGCCGGGAGGGAAGATGTCGGCGGCCAGCTCGGCCAGGCGCAGGGCGGTGAGCGGTGTGAGCTCCGACGGCTTGAGGATGAACGTGTTCCCGGCGGCGAGCGCCGGGCCCAGCTTCCAGGTGGCCATGTTCAGCGGGTAGTTCCAGGGCGCGATGCCGGCCACCACCCCGAGCGGGTCGCGCCGGAGCATCGACGTGTGATCGGGCAGGTACTCCCCCGCCGCCGCGCCGGCGTCGAGGCACCGCGCTGCGCCGGCGAAGAAGCGGAGGTTGTCGACCGTGAGGTCGAACTCGAAGTCGACGATCGACGCGGGCTTGCCGACGTTGACCATCTCCAGGCGCTTCAGCTCGGGCAGATCGGCCTCCACCGCGGCGGCGAGGGCGAGCAGGTGCTCGCTCCGCTCGCGGGGAGTGGTCCGTCCCCAGGCGACGAACGCTTCCGCGGCCGCGGCGACCGCGGCGTCGATGTCGGCGGCCCCGCCGGACGGGACCGTGGCGACCACCTCGCCCGTGGCCGGGTTGACCACCTCGTCGGTCGCACCGTCCAGGGCGGGTTGCCACGCCCCGCCGATGTAGTGCTGGCCGTCCACCATCGCTGCGTGCCTCCAAGGCCGAGAAGTCGTCCGGCCATCCTGCGCGCTCGACGCGCCCATGGCAAGGGATTCCGTTGCGAAACACAATGGAAACGATTGATTCCTTGCCATGCCGGATGATCCGTGGAATGGTGCTCCCCATGCCTGGACGCGTGACCCACGCCACAGGATCCTGGACCGCCCGCCGCAACCGAGGACGCCCATGACGCTCGCCACCGCAGCCGAACCCGCCGTGGCCGCCGGCCCGAAGCCGGTCATCGAGATCGACGACGTGTCGAAGGTGTTCGCCGACTTCACCGCGGTCGACCGGGCCAACTTCACCATCGCCGAGGGCGAGTTCTTCTCGATGCTCGGCCCTTCGGGCTGCGGGAAGACCACCACCCTCCGGATGATCGCCGGCTTCGAGACCCCCACCTCCGGCTCCATCCGCCTCGAGGGCCAGGACGTCTCGAAGACGCCGCCCCACAAGCGCGACGTCAACACCGTCTTCCAGCAGTACGCCCTGTTCCCGCACATGAACGTGTGGGACAACGTGGCCTACGGCCCGCGGGCCCGCAAGGTGCCCAAGGACGAGGTCGCCCGCCGGGTCGACGAGCTCCTCGCCGTCGTGAAGCTGACCGACTTCTCCAAGCGCCGCCCCTCCCAGCTCTCCGGCGGCCAGCAGCAGCGAGTGGCGCTGGCTCGGGCCCTGGTCAACTTCCCGAAGGCGCTCCTGCTCGACGAGCCCCTCGGCGCCCTCGACCTGAAGCTGCGCCAGAGCATGCAGCTGGAGCTCAAGCGCATCCAGCGCGAGGTCGGGATCACGTTCATCTTCGTGACCCACGACCAAGAGGAAGCGCTCACCATGAGCGACCGGATCGCCGTCATGAACAAGGGCCGCGTCGAGCAGATCGGCACGCCCCGGGAGATCTACGACCGGCCCACCACCGTGTTCGTCGCCGGGTTCATCGGCCAGGCCAACCTGTGGCCGGCCCTGGTGAAGTCCAAGCAGGGCTCCACCACCACCGTCGAGGTGGCGGGCCGCCAGCTGCACGTCACCGACGACACCAGCGGCCTCCAGGTCGGCGACAGCGGCACCTTCATGGTCCGCCCCGAGCGCATGTACGTCGAACCGCAGCTCTCCGACCCCGATCGGTGGACCGTCGACGCGGTCGTCACCGAGACCGTCTTCCAGGGCCCGATCGTCCGCTACGAGCTGCGCCTGCCCGACGACTCGCTCGCCGTGGCCGCCGTGCCCGCCCGCCGAGACGGGCTTCCGATCCCGGGCGACACCGTCCAGGCCTCGTGGTCCGACGAGGCCTCGGTCCTGCTGCCCGGCAGCCCTGCCGATGCACCCTCCCCCACCCCCGTGGTGACCCCTACCCCCGACGCCGGCTGACCCCGCCAACCGAAGGAGCCCTTCCATGCCAGATCGACCCATCGACCCGGAGCTCGCCGCGGCCGTCGAGTTCACCAAGGGGCTCTCGCGCCGTCGCCTGCTGGCCTCGAGCGGCCTGGCCCTGGGTGCCGCCGCCCTCGGTCCCACGCTGCTGTCCGCGTGCGGCTCCAGCAGCAGCGGCTCCAAGGGCGACACGGGCCCGAACACCACGCCCACCAAGAAGCTGGTGATCAGCAACTGGGACGCCTACATCGACGAGGACGCCAACGGCGACGTCGCCGGGCCCGGCACCACCATCTCGAACTTCGAGAAGGAGACGGGCATCAAGGTCACGTACCGCAAGGACTTCAACGACAACGACGAGTACTTCAACAAGATCTACCTGCCGGTCCTCGGCAAGGGGAAGACCATCTCCGCCGACATCACGGTCCCCACCCAGTGGATGGCCGCCCGCATCATCGGGCTCGGCTGGATCGAGGAGCTGCTCCTCGACGAGATCCCCAACCACAAGAACCTCAACAAGGCCTACCTGAACCTGCCGTGGGATCCGGGGGCCAAGCACTTCATGCCGTGGCAGGCGGGCATCACCGGCATCGCCTACAACCCCAAGCTCACCGGGCGGGCGCTCAACAGCGCCAACGACCTCTACGACCCGGCGTTCAAGGGCAAGGTCACCTTCCTCACCGAGCTCCACGACGCCGTCGGCCTGACGATGTTCGGCCAGGGCAACAACCCCAAGGACGCCAAGCTCGACGACGTCAACAAGGCCCTCGCCAAGATCAAGGGCGCCGCCAACAGCGGCCAGATCCTCAAGTTCACCGGCAACGAGTACCTGCGCTCGCTCGAGAACGGCGACGTGGCCGTGGCCATGGCCTGGTCGGGCGACATCGCCCAGCTCGACCCCAAGCTCGGCATCAAGTTCATCATCCCCGACGAGGGCGGCATGCAGTGGTTCGACGCCATGACCGTCGCCAAGGGCGCCCCCAACTCCGTGGCCGCGGCCAAGTGGATGAACTACGTGTACGACCCCGAGAACGCGGCCCAGATCACCGAGTTCGTCCAGTACATCTCGCCGGTCGACGGTGTGAAGGAAGCGCTCGAGAAGAAGGGCGGCGACGCCGCCAAGCTGGCCTCCAACCCGCTGGTGTTCCCCGACGCCGAGACCCTCTCCCGGGTCGTCGTGTTCGGCGACCAGCCGCAGGCCGAGCAGATCGCCACCCAAAAAGCCTTCAACGACATCACCGGCTGATCCGATGGCCAGCAGCGGGCTCCGCAAGCGCAGGTTCCTCCCCTACGGGCTCATCACCCCGGGGATGCTCTGGCTGATCCTCTTCTTCCTGGTGCCCATGTGGACCCTGCTGAAGATCGCGCTGTCCACGAAGCCCAACGCGTTCCTGCCCGAGTACGACCTGACGTGGCGGTGGGCCAACTTCTCCGACGCCACCAGCCGCTTCCAGCCCGAGCTGATCCGGTCGTTCGCCTATGCCGGGATCGCCACCGTGCTGTGCATCATCATCGGCTACCCGCTCGCCTACTTCTTGGCCTTCCGGGCCGGGAGGTGGCGAGCGGCGCTGCTCGGCATGGTGATGATCCCGTTCTTCATCTCGTTCCTGATCCGCACCATCGCCTGGCAGACCATCCTCGGCCAGCAGGGGCCGGCGCTGTGGTTCGTGCACACCACCCACACCACCGGGGTCACCAACTTCCTGCGCATCACCGAGAACGGGACCTTCTTGAACACGCCCCAAGCGGTGGTGTTCGGCCTGGCCTACAACTTCGTGCCGTTCATGATCCTGCCGATCTACGTGAGCCTCGAGAAGATCGACCCGGGCCTGATCAGCGCCGCCCAGGACCTCTACTCCACCCCGGCCAAGGCGTTCCGCAAGATCGTGCTGCCGCTGTCTCTGCCGGGCGTGTTCGCCGGCACCCTGCTCACCTTCATCCCCGCCGCCGGCGACTACATCAACGCCGAGCTGCTGGGCAACGTGCGCACCGGGATGATCGGGTCGCAGATCTCCAAGCTGTTCCTGAAGGAGAGCAACTACCCGGAGGCCGCCGCCCTGTCGTTCATCTTCATGACCATCATCACCGTCGGCGTGCTGATCTACGCCAAGGTGCTCGGGACCGATGAGCTGAGCGCATGACCGCCACCGTCGCTCCCGAGACCACCTCGCCCGTGCCGTCGGCGCCCGTTCCCGATCTCAAGGACCGCAAGGACCGCCGTCCGCTGCGGTCGTACTGGCTCGCGGTCTGGGCCGCCGTCGTCTACGCCTGGCTGTTCGCCCCGATCATCGTCGTGGTCCTGTTCTCGTTCAACGACCCGGTCGGCAAGTTCAACACCCAGTGGAACCGGTTCACGCTCGACAACTGGGCCCACCCCTTCCGCAAGGCCGACTACACGCAGGCGCTCGTCACCAGCCTCAAGGTGGCGTTCGTCGCCTGCTTGGTGGCCACCGTGCTCGGCGGGCTCATGGCCCTGGCCATCTCCCGCTACCAGTTCCGGGGCAAGGGCCTCGTCAACATCATCCTGGTCCTGCCCCTGACCACGCCCGAGATCGTCATGGGCTCGTCGCTGTTCACGCTCTTCTTCGCCCAGAACGCCAACTTCGGGTTCACCACCGTCGTCATCGCCCACATCCTCTTCTGCCTGAGCTTCGTCGCGCTCACCGTGCAAGCGCGCGTCCGAGGTCTCGACTGGAACCTGGAGGATGCGGCGATGGACCTGGGATCGCCCCCGTGGCGGACCTTCCGGACCGTCACGTTCCCGCTGATCCTCCCGGGCATCGCCGCCGCCGGCCTGCTCTCGTTCGCCCTGTCGATCGACGACTACATCATCACGTCGTTCGTGGCCGGCGACTCCACCACGACGTTCCCGATGCGCATCTTCAACGCCAACAAGACCGAGATCCCCCCGCAGGTCCACGTGATCGCCTCGGCGATCCTCATCGTGACCTTCGGCCTCATCACCATCGGTGCCGCGCGGACCTTGCGGCGATCACGGCCAGGGTGACAAGTGATTCCGTCGTCATTTCTTCAGTCCACAACAGATTCACTTGCTGATCGGGATCTCATCGCCGACAATCGTTGCAACCGTTCTCTTCCCTGGAGGCTCCCGTGAGCGCCACCCCTTCCCCAGCAGACCTGCAGACCATGGCCAAGGAGCACCTGTGGGGGCACTTCTCCAAGCTGACCCCCGAGGACGACGGCAACGTCACCATCATCGAGCGCGGTGACGGCTGCTACGTCTGGGACACCAACGGCAAGCGCTACCTCGACGGCCTGGCCGGGCTGTTCACCGTCCAGGCGGGCCACGGCCGCCACGAGCTGGCCAAGGTGATGTCGGAGCAGGCCGAGAAGCTGGCCTACTTCCCGGTCTGGACCTACGCCCACCCCACCGCGGTCGAGCTGGCCGCCCGGCTGGCAGCCCTCGCCCCCGGCGACCTCAACCGCGCGTTCTTCACCACCGGTGGCGGCGAGGCCGTCGAGTCGGCGTGGAAGCTGGCGCGGCAGTACCACGTCGCCATGGGCCAGACCGGCCGCCACAAGGTGATCTCGCGCCACCTCGCCTACCACGGCGCCACCATCGGGGCCCTCTCGATCACCGGCCTCGACGCCATCAAGGACGTCTTCGCCCCGCTGCTCCCCCAGGGCAACATCAAGGTCCCCAACACCAACTCCTACCGCTACACCGACACGTCGCCCGAGGCGCTGCTCATGCCGGCCGAGGCCATCGAGGCCGCCATCATCGAGGCCGGCCCCGAGACCGTCGCCGCCGTGTACCTCGAGCCGGTCCAGAACTCCGGCGGCTGCTTCACGCCGCCCGACGGCTACTTCGCCCGGGTCCGCGAGATCTGCGACACCCACGGCGTCCTGCTCGTCAGCGACGAGGTCATCTGCGCGTTCGGCCGCCTGGGATCGATGTTCGGCGCCGACCGCCTGGGCTACCAGCCCGACATGATCACGATGGCCAAGGGCCTCACGTCGGGCTACTCCCCCCTCGGAGGCGTGATGGTGTCGGACCGCATCGCCGAGCCGTTCATCGAGAACGACGAGATCTTCCTCCACGGCATCACCTTCGGCGGCCACCCCGTCAGCTGTGCGGTCGCCCTCGCCAACCTCGACATCCTCGAAGGCGAGAACCTCATCGGGAACGTCCAGACCAACGAGGACCTGTTCCGCAGCACGCTCGAGGACCTGCGCGACCTCCCGATCGTCGGCGACGTCCGGGGCATGGGCTACTTCTACGGCATCGAGCTGGTGAAGGACACCGCCACCAAGGAGACCTTCACCGACGCCGAGGCCGACCACCTCCTCCGAGACAAGCTCACGCCAACCCTCATCGCCAACGGGCTGCTCTGCCGGGCCGACGACCGAGGCGAGCCCGTCATCCAGCTGTCGCCGCCCCTCACCGCCGGGCCCGAGGAGTTCGAGGAGATGGCGCGCGTGATCCGGATCGCGCTCCTCGACGCCATGGACGAGATGGAGCGCACCCGAACGATCGCCGTCTCCTCGCCCGCGCACGAGACGAAGCTCCCCTGATGCCCGCACCGCTGCTGGTGGGCGTCCCCACCGAGATCAAGGCCGACGAAGGGCGCGTGGCCCTCACCCCCGACGGCGTGCGCGAGCTGCACGGGCACGGGGTCGACGTCGTCATCCAGGCGGGGGCCGGCAACGGCGCCTCGATCCCCGACGACGACTTCAAGGCCGTCGGTGCCGAGATCGTGGCCACGGCCGACGAGGTCTGGGAGCGCGCCGGCCTCATCTGCAAGGTCAAGGAGCCCCAGGCGTCGGAGCTGGCGTACCTGCGAGCCGACCAGGTGCTGTTCACGTACCTGCACCTCGCCGCCTACCCCAAGGTGGCCGAGGCCCTGATCGAGGCCGGGACCACCGGGATCGCCTACGAGACGGTGCAGACCGCCGACGGACTGCTCCCCCTCCTCGCCCCGATGAGCGAGGTGGCGGGCCGCATGTCGATCCAGGTCGGCGCCCACTTCCTCGAGCGCCACAACGGCGGGCGCGGCGTCCTGCTCGGCGGCGTGCCCGGCGTCCGACCGGCGAGCGTCTGCGTGCTCGGCGCCGGCAACGTCGGCTGGAACGCGGCGTGGATGGCCGCCGGGCTCGAGGCCGAGGTCGACGTGCTCGACAAGAACGTCGACCGGCTCCGCCACGTCGACCAGATCCAGATGGGCCGCGTCACCACGCTCACGTCCAACCGCGGCATGGTCGAGCGGGTCGTCACCCAAGCCGACCTCGTCATCGGCGCCGTGCTCGTCGCCGGCGGCCGCGCCCCCGTGGTGGTCGACGAGGACCTGGTCCGGGCCATGAAGCCCGGCGCCGTGGTGGTCGACATCGCCATCGACCAGGGCGGCTGCATCGCCACGTCGCACGAGACCAGCCACCACGACCCGGTCTTCGAGAAGCACGGCGTCATCCACTACGCCGTGGGGAACATGCCCGGCGCGGTGCCGCACACCTCCACCTACGCGCTCACCAACGTCACCCTCCCCTACCTGGCCGAGCTGGCGTCGCTCGGCGTCGCCGGCGCGGTGGAGAAGGACCCGGCGCTGGCCCTCGGGGTCAACACCATGGGCGGCCAGGTCGTGAACGAGTCGGTCGCCGAGGCCATCGGCAAGGCCGGCCGACCCCTGTCCGACGCGCTCGCCGCCGCCGGGACCGTCTGACGATGGGCTCCGGCGCGGGACCCCGCCGCAACGGGCGCGCGGCCGTGGCCGCCGCGCCCGCGCTCGACGAGATCGACAAGGCCATCATCCGGGCGCTGCAGGTCGATGGGCGCATGAGCTACGCCAAGCTCGGCCCCGAGGTGGGCCTGTCGCAGGCTGCGGTCCGCCAGCGGGTGCAGCGCCTCACCGACTCCGGCGTGATGCAGGTGGTGGCGGTCACCGACCCCCTGTCGGTGGGCTTCACGGTCCAGGCCATGATCGGCGTGCGCGCCGAGGGCGACCTGCGCGTGCTGGCCGCCAACCTCGGCGCCATCACCGAGATCGACTACGTGGTGATCGCCTCGGGCGCCTACGACCTGCTGCTCGAGGTGGTGTGCGAGGACACCGACCACCTCCTCGCCCTCGTCAACGACGTCATCCGCGCCACCCCCGGAGTGCGCAGCGCCGAGGTCTTCACCTACCTCGACCTGGTCAAGCAGACCTACACCTGGGGCACCCGCTAGCGCGGCGCCTCCACCGGTCCCCCCAACGACGGGTCGGGATGGCCGCAGGCCCCCCGCCAGCGCCACCCGACCCGTCACCTTCGCGTTCATCCCCAGGTGACGGCCCCGCTCGGTACCGTGACCGGGTGGAGCTGCTGCCGGCGGAAGACGTCACGCCCTCGTGCGCTCGGCCGGTGCGGCGGGCGATCATGCTCCAGGGGTGGCACGACCTGGCCTCGATCCACTGGCGCTACGACCCGGCGGTGGTGCAGGCGCTGCTGCCCGACGGGTTCCGGGTCGACACGTTCGACGGCTCGGCGTGGGTGGGTGTGCTGCCGTTCCAGATGGATCGGGTGCGGTTCCCGCGCCTGCCGGCGTTCGGGCCGCTGTCGACGTTCCCCGAGACGAACGTGCGCACCTACCTGACCGATCCGGCCGGTCGACGGGCGGTGTGGTTCTGCAGCCTCGACATCACCCGGCTGATCACCGCGCTGGTCGCCCGGGCCAGCTACCGGCTCCCCTACTGCTGGGCGACGATGACGATCGAGGGCTCGGCGGCCGCCACCGGGCGCCCCGTGGTGCCCGGCGCCGTGGTCTCGTACCGCTCACGTCGACGGTGGCCAGCGGCGGACGCGTCCACCGACATCTCGGTGCGCGTCGGTGAGGCCATCGCCCCCGCCGACGCCAGCGACCTCGACCACTTCCTCAGCGCCCGCTGGGCGCTCGGCACCACGTTCGGCCGTCGGCTGATGTGGGCCGATGTCGAACATCCCCCATGGCCGCTGCACCGCGCCGAGCTCCTGCGCGGCGACGAGACCCTGGTGACCGCGGCCGGCCTGCCGGCCCCCGAGGGCGACCCCTACGTGCTGTGGTCGCCCGGCGTCGACGTGCGCATCGCCGTCCCCCGACGGGTCCGGACCTGAGCGCGCCTCCACCCAGGGGCGGTCAGAGGTCGCGCTCGTAGACGATGTCGCCGACGTGGGTGGCCACCTGGTCGTAGAGGGCCCGGGCGGTGGCGTTCGAGGTGCGGGTGTGCCAGTAGAGCTTCTCGGCGCCCGCGGCCCGGGCGGCGTCGGCGGTGGCCTCGATGAGCGCCCGACCCGCCCCCGACCCCCGCGAGTCGGGCGAGACGAACAGGTCCTCCAGGTAGCAGTACGGCGCGACGCCCCAGGTGGAGCGGTGGAACAGGTGGTGGCAGAACCCGATGAGGTTGCCGTCGACGAACGCCCCGATGGCGGCCATCGGCTCCGCCGAGTCGAAGAACCGCCCCCAGGTGAGGTCGGTCGTGCTGTCGGGCAGCTCGGTCTCGTAGAAGACCAGGTAGCCCTGCCACAGCGGGTCCCACGCATCTCGGTCGGCGGGCACGAGCGGTCGGATCGAGAGCGTCACCCACCCAGCATCGCACCCGCACCCCTCGGGTGGGCTGGCAGGATGGCCGGCATGCAGCGCACCATCTTCACCGACGAGCACGACATGTTCCGGGAGGCGTTCCGCCAGTTCGTCGACAAGGAGATCGTGCCGGGGTTCCTCCAGTGGGAGCACGACGGGATCGTCCCCCGTGAGCTGTTCGCGGCGGCCGGTGCGTCGGGGTTCCTGGGCATGGACGTGCCCGAGGCGCTCGGTGGCGGCGGCGTCGACGACTTCCGCTACAACCTCATCATCGGCGAGGAGCTCCAGCGCTCCGGCACCGGTGGCGCCGGCCTCGGCATCACGCTCCACAACGACATCTGCCTGCCGTACTTCACCTCCCTGTGCACCGACGAGCAGAAGGAGCGGTGGCTTCCGGGCATCTGCTCGGGCGAGCTGATCACGGCCATCGCCATGACCGAGCCGGGCATCGGTTCCGACCTGGCGTCGATGGGCACCACCGCCATCCGCGACGGCGACAGCTACGTCGTCAACGGATCGAAGACGTTCATCACCAACGGCATCAACGCCGACCTCGTGATCACCGCGGTCAAGACCGACCCCTCCCAGCGCCACAAGGGGATGAGCCTCGTCGTCCTCGAGCGCGGCATGGAGGGCTTCGAGCGGGGCCGCAACCTCGACAAGGTCGGCCTCCACAGCCAGGACACCGCCGAGCTGTTCTTCACCGACGTGCACGTCCCCGTGGCCAACCTGCTCGGCACCGAGGGCCAGGGGTTCGTGCACCTGGTCCGCAACCTGCCCCAGGAGCGCCTGTCGATCGCCGCCTCCGCGGTGGCCGCCGCCGAGGCCGCGCTCGGGTGGACGCTCGAGTACGTCAAGGAGCGCAAGGCGTTCAACCAGCCCGTCGGCTCGTTCCAGAACAGCCGCTTCAAGCTGGCCGAGATGCGCACCGAGATCGACATCGCCCAGGCGTTCGTCGACCGCTGCATCCAGGGGCTCAACGACGGGACGCTGACCGCCGAGGAGGCCGCCGAGGCCAAGTGGTGGTGCACCGAGCTCCAGAAGCGCACCGTCGACACCTGCGTCCAGCTGCACGGCGGCTACGGCTACATGCTCGAGTACCCCATCGCCCGGGCCTACACCGATGCCCGCATCACCACCATCTACGGCGGCACCACCGAGATCATGAAGGAGATCATCGGCCGCTCCCTCGGCGTCTGACCGAGCCCCGCCGCGGGCACCACCCCGCCGCCACGGGCTCAGGTCGGGGCGCCACCCGACCCTAGAGTCGCGCCGTGCCCCGGCGACTGTGGAACGAGGACCGCTGGGCCCTGGGCATCGTCGCGGTGGCGACCGCCGTGCACGCCGTCGCCTGGGGCTTCCGGACCGCACCGATGGGCGACTCCGCCCAGTACCGCGCTGATGGCCTGAGCATCGTCGGCGGGTGGCACCACCTCACCGACCGCGCACCGGGCTATCCGTTGGTCCTGTGGGCCACCGGCTCCCTGCACCGTGAGACCGTCCTGCTGTTCGTGCTCCAGGCGATCCTGCACGCCGGATCGGTGCTGCTCGTGGTCGACGTCGCCTGGCGGCTCGGCGTGTCGAGGGTCGGTCGTGCCGTCGTGGCCGGCCTGCTCGTGGTGCTGCCCGCCATGGTCCTCGTCCGCTCGAGCGGCAGCGAGGCCATCTCCCAGTTCCTGGTCGTGGTCGCGGTGTGGGCCGTGGTGCGGTGGCTCGACGACCGGTCCTCGCGCCTGCTCGTGGTCGCCGGCGCCGCCAGCGCGGCGGGCGTCTGGGTGCGGCCATCGATGGCGCTGGTCCCCCTGGTCCTCGCGGTCGCGGTGACCGTGAGCCTCCCCGCCCGCCGTTCCGGCCCGGCCGGCGCCCCGCCCCGGCGACCACGCGTCCGGGCTGCTGCGCTCGTCCTCGGCCCTGCCGTGCTGGCCTTCGTCCTGCTGGTGGGGATCGACGCCGTCCGCTTCGACCGACCCGAGGCCAGCCCGCTGACCGGGTGGTACCTCTCGTCCCGCACCAGCACGTTCGTCGACGAGCTCCCCCCGCGCTACGAGCCGGGTCGGAGCATCCTGGTGGCCGAGCGCGACCGCCAGCTGCTGCTGGGCGATCGCTACGACGCCCCGAACTACGCGTTCTCAGTCCGCGATGACCTGGGCGCCGCGCTCGGCCGGGACCGAGCCGGGACGGACCGGTGGATGCTCGATGCCAACCTGTACCTGATCACGCACCATCCGCTCGAGTACGTCGCCTCCATCGGGCCCGCGGTGATCCGCTTCACCGACATCGACTCGCAACCGGCGGTGCAGGGCCTCGGGACGGCCGCGACCTGGGTGCTCCAGATCGGGCACCTCCTGCTCCTCTCGGCGTTCGCCCTCCAGGCGGTGCTCGCGCCCGGGATCCTGCTCAGCGAGCGCGGTCGTCCGGGCGTCCGCCGGCGGGCCGCCGGCCTGGCCCTGTGCGTGCTCGTCGTGGCTGCGGTCGCGGCCCCGGCCGTGCTGCTCGAGACCGGGGCGGCCCGGCTGCGCTCGCCCGTCGATCCGCTCCTGGCCCTGCTGCTCGTGGCGGGCTGGGAGATCGTCGGGCGCGCCATCCGGCGGCCCGTCCCGCCGACGTAGCCCTCGCCCGCCCCCGGCATCCGCTCAGCGGCGGAGGAGGTCCTTGGCGATGTGGGTGATCTGGATCTCGTCGGTGCCCGCGTAGATCTGCAGGACCTTGGAGTCGCGGGCGAGCTGCTCGACGCGGAACTCGCTCATGTAGCCGTTGCCGCCGAAGATCTGGACGGCTTCGAGCGCCACCTCGGTGGCGGCGCGGGCGGAGTAGAGCTTCATGGCGCTGGCCTCGGCCAGGGTCATGGAGTGGCCGGCCGCGCTCATCTCGATGGTGCGGAACACCAGGTTCTCGACGTTGAGGCGGGCGACCTCCATCCGGGCGAGCTTGTCCTGGATGAGCTGGAAGTTGCCGATGGGCTCACCGAACTGCACGCGGTCCTTGGCGTACTGGACCGAGAGGGTGAGGCACTCCTCGATGATGCCGAGCGCCATGGCGGCCACGCCGGAGCGCTCCTGCATGAAGGTGGCCTTGGCGCCCTCGCGGCCACCGCTGGCCACGTCCTCGGTCTCGCCGATGAGCTGGTCGATGCCGACGCGCACGTCGTCGACGAACAGCTCGCCGGTGGGCGACGAGTGCATGCCCATCTTGCGCAGCGGCTTGCTCTGCTCGAGGCCGGGCGTGCCCGACTCGATCACGAACGAGAGGATCTTGCGGTCGGCGGGGGCGTTGCCCTCGTCGAGCTTGCAGACGAAGACGATGGTCTCGGCGTAGGGGCCGTTGGTGATGAAGGTCTTCGAGCCGTTGAGCACGTACTCGTCGCCGTCCTTGCGGGCGGTGGACTTCATCGATCCGAAGGCGTCGGAGCCGGAGCCGGGCTCGGTGATGGCCCAGGCGCCCACCTTGGCCATGCTGAGCAGGTCGGGCACCCACCGCTCCTTCTGGGCGATGGTGCCCTTGGAGCTGATGGCGGCCGAGGTGAGACCCATCGACACGCCCATGGCGGTGACCATCCCCGGGCAGACCTTGCAGAGCTCGATGATGGGGATGAGCGTGAGCGACGACGCGCCGCCGTCGCCGTCGCGCTTGGGCTTCTCGGGCGGGGTCTCGCCGGCGGCCACCGCGGCTTCGACGGCCCGCTCGAACTCCATCTGCTTGGCGAAGCGGTCCCGGGCGGACACGTCCATGCCGAAGTCCTTGAACAGCTTGCGCAGGACGTCGTAGGGCGGGGTGTCGCCGTGCTCGAACTCCTCGATCCGCGGGCGGATCTCCTTGTCGATGAACTGCCGGACAGCGCCTCGCACCATCTCCTGCTCTTCGGTCCACTGGTACATGGCGGTTTCCCCTCGTCCGGTCCGCGGGCACGGGCCCGCTGGTGCTGCCACGCTACCCACCCACTTGACCGCACGGTCAAGTTGGTGCGGTCCCGCTCGCCCGGAGCGTCCGCTGATCGGCTCGAGCGCCGCTGACCAGGGCGTCAGCCTCGTTCCGCGGGGCGAGGCGAGATCAGCCGGGTTGACCACGACGCCGGGCCGGTCCGTTTGGGACAATGGCCCGATGGGCATGAAGCGCAACGGTCGGGCGCTCGGGGCCGCGTGGGCGGCCGACGAGCTCGTCCTGCTCCGGCGCAACATCTGGAAGGCCGACATCCTCGAAGGCTTCGTCGTGGACCTCGACGACGGCTGGACGGTGATCAACGTGGTCTACGACGTCGGCCTCAACGGCTGGTCGGTCGTCCGGCTCAGCACCCTCCGCGAGGTGGAGCGCCAGCCCCCCACCTCGTTCCTCTCCCGTGCCCTGGTCCGGTTCGGCGAGCAGCCCGAGCCGCTCGACGCCGACCTGTCGTCGTGCGAGGCCGTGATCCGTTCGCTGGCGGTGTCGTTCCCGCTGCTGACGATCTTCACGGAGGCCGACGACCCCAGGGTGTGCGCCGTGGGCCGTCCGGTGCGGCTGACCAAGTCGGCGGTCCACCTGCTCGACATCAGCGCCGAGGGGACCTGGGACGAGACCAAGCCCCGCCGGTTCCGCTACGACGACATCACGCGGATCGACGTCGGCGGGCGCTACGAGACTGCCCTCCACGAGCTCGGCGGGTACCCACCCGTCTCCGGGTGAAGCCCGCCGCGGGGCGCTGACGCGGCCCGGCCCGCGGGCACCACCTGGTGGTGGCGGCCGCGGGCCGGCTCGGAGGCGTTCGCACCCCGGGTGCGCTCGGTGTCAGCCCAGCGTGTCAGCCCAGGGTGTCAACCCAGGGTGGAGAGGTAGGCGCCGAGCTGGTCGACGATGCCGTTCGTCCCCTCCTCACGACCGACCGGGTCGTGGTGGCCGTCGAGGAACGCACCGTGCTCGGTGTGGACGTAGCGGGTGCCGCCGTCGGCGGTGGGCTCGAGCTCGATGGTGGTGACCGAGAGCGAGGCGCGCTCGGGGCCGTTGGTCATGTCGTACGAGTAGACCATGCGCTCGTTCGGCACGATGTCGTAGTAGTGGAGGTAGAAGCCGACCTCGATGCCCTCGGGCGAACGGCTGACCTCGGTCTCGCCTCCTCCGGGGCGGAAGTCGAAGGAGCTCTCGAGCTGCTCCCAGTCGCCTCCGCCGAACCACTTGGCCTTCTCGGCTGGGTCGGCGAACGCCTGGAAGACGCGCTCGGGTGAGGCGGCGAACGTGCGCTCGATGGTGAACGAGGCATGGATGGTGGAACGGTCGGTCATGGGTCTGTCCTTGCTTGGTGGTGGTTCGGGTGGGTGGTGTCGGTGTCGGTGGCGTCGGGGGTGTCGGTGGTCGGGTCGAGGAACGCCTCGAGCCGGTCGAGGCGGCGCTCGGTCGGGGTGCGGCGCTCGTGGAGCCACGCCTCGGTGCGGCGGAGCCCGTCACTGTCGACCTGGAAGGTGCGGACCCGGCCGAGCTTCTCGGAGCGGACCAGACCGGCCGCCTCGAGGACCGTGAGGTGCTGGACGACGGCCGACATGGTCATCTCCAGCGGCTCGTGGAGCTGGGTGACCGACGCCGGTCCGGCGATCAGGCGATCGACGAGCTGGCGCCGGGTCGGATCCGCCAGCGCCTGGAAGGCCAGGCTCAGCGGATCCGAATGCTTAAGCATGTACTTAAGTAATCACACCCAGCCTTCTCCGTCAACCCCTCTCTCCTCGACGGGTGGCATTGGGGGTGGTGGGCGGCCGATACCTAGGGTTGGGGTACTGCCCGCTGCTCGTCTTCTGGAGACTCGATGCGCAATCCCAAGGACTTCTTCAAGCCCCTCGCCGCCGGTGCACCCCTGCCCGTGCGCGAGATCCCGTTCCGCCCGTCGCGGATGATCCACTTCTTCGATCCGAGCAACGAGAAGATGGCGGCGAAGGTGCCCGACCTCGCCAAGAAGGTCGACATCATCCTGGGGAACCTGGAAGACGCCATCAAGGCCGAGAACAAGGAAGCCGCTCGGCTCGGCCTGGTGAAGATCGCCCAGAACACCGACTTCGGCGACACCCAGCTGTGGACCCGGGTCAACAGCCTCGACTCGCCGTGGGTCCTCGACGACCTCACCACCCTCGTCACCGAGATCGGCGACAAGCTCGACGTGATCATGGTCCCCAAGGTCGAGGGGGCCGAAGACATCCACTACGTCGACCGGCTCCTCGCCCAGCTCGAGGCCCGCGCCGGCATCCAGAAGCCGATCCTCGTGCACGCGCTGCTCGAGACCGCCCGCGGCGTCGCCAACGTCGAGGAGATCTGCGCCGCCAGCCCGCGCATGCAGGGCCTGTCGCTCGGCCCCGCCGACCTGGCCGCCGACCGCCGCATGAAGACCACCCGCGTGGGCGGCGGCCACCCCGGGTACCTGGTCCGCCAGGACCCGATCGACGGCGACATCGAGGGCACCACCAACGCCCGCACCACCTACCAGCAGGACCTCTGGCACTACACGATCGCCCGCATGGTCGATGCCTGCCAGGCCAACGGGATCTTCGCCTTCTACGGCCCGTTCGGCGACATCAAGGACGTCGTGGCCTGCGAGGACCAGTTCCGCAACGCCTTCCTGCTCGGCTGCGTCGGCGCCTGGAGCTTGCACCCCGTGCAGATCGACATCGCCAAGCGCGTCTTCTCGCCCGACCCCAAGGACGTCGAGCACGCCCTCCACGTCATCGCCGAGATGGGCGACGGCACCGGCGCCGTCATGATCGACGGGAAGATGGAGGACGACGCCTCCGTCAAGCAGTGCCACGTGATGGTCGACCTGGCCAAGCAGCTCGCCGAGCGCGACCCCGAGCTGGGGGTCCTCTACGGGTTCACCTCGGCCGCCGCCGCGGGCTCGGGGGTCTGATCATGAGCGAGGAGATCCTCCCCCGCCGCTCCGTCCTCTACATGCCCGGCGCCAACGAGCGCGCCCTCGAGAAGGCCAAGGGCATCGATGCCGACGCCTTGATCCTCGACCTCGAGGACGCCGTCGCCCCCGACGCCAAGGCCGAGGCCCGCGACCGGGTCTGCGCCGCGGCCGCCTCCGGCGAGTACGGGCGCAAGGAGGTCATGATCCGGGTCAACGGGCTCGACACCGAGTGGCACGCCAGCGACATCGCCGCTGCCGCTGCGGCCGGCCCTGCCGGCGTGGTGGTGCCCAAGGTCGACTCCGTCGCCGACGTCCACGCCATCGAGAAGTCGCTCGAGGCCGGCGGCGCCCCCGACCACACCAAGATCTGGGCGATGCTCGAGACGCCGGTCGCCATCCTGCACGCCGAGGAGATCGCGGCCGCCAGCGACCGCCTGACCGTGCTGGTGATGGGCACCAACGACCTCGCCAAGGAGCTGCACGCGGTGCAGATCCCCGGCCGCGAGCCGATGCTCACCGCCCTGTCGATCGCGGTGCTGGCTGCCCGGGCCGCCGGCAAGGTGATCCTCGACGGCGTCTACAACGACATCAAGGACCCCGACGGCTTCCACGCCGAGTGCGTGCAGGGCCGCCACATGGGCTTCGACGGCAAGACCCTGATCCACCCCAGCCAGGTCGACGTGGCCAACACCATCTGGGCCCCGTCCGAGGCCGCCATCACCGAGGCCCGCGAGCTCATCGCCACCTTCGATGCGGCCATCGCCGAGGGCAAGGGCGTGGTCACGTTCAACGGTCGCATGATCGAGAACCTCCACGTCGCCAACGCCCAGCGCATCCTCGCCGTCGCCGACGCCATCGCTGCCCGCCAGGGCTGACCCGACCATGTGACAGGCTCGGCGGATGCGCTACCGCCGGATGCCGATCGAGGTGGAGTCTCCCGAGGAGCTCGGGTACGACACCATCACCAACAACCTGTCGGAGAGCTCGGTCGCCGACCGGAAGCTGTCCGATCTGGGGCTCGACCTCGACCTCGACGAGCTGGTCCTCTGCTACGGCGACCACCTCGGCGACCCCCTGCTGCGCGAGTCGGTGGCGGCCGGAGGAGCCGGCCTCTCCCCCGAGCACGTCACCGTGACCCCCGGCGCCGCCACCGCGCTGTTCGCGGTGGCCACGTCGCTGCTCGACCGGGGCGATCACGCCGTGGTCGTCCGCACCAACTACGCCACCAACCTCGAGACGCCGAGAGCCATCGGCGCCGACCTCGACATCGTCGACCTCTCCTACGACAAGGGCTGGAAGCTCGACCTCGACGAGGTGGCCGACAAGGTGAAGCCCGGCACCACCCGGCTCATCAGCATCACCTGCCCGCACAACCCCACCGGGACGATGATCGGGCTCGACGACCTCAAGCGGCTCGTCGGCCTGGCCGAGCGGGCCGAGGCGGTGCTGCTCGTCGACGAGACCTACCGCGACCTCACCCACACCGGTGACCGCATCCCGCTCGCCGCCACCCTCTCCCCCAACGTCGTCAGCGTCAGCTCGATGAGCAAGGCCTACGGGCTCCCTGGCATCCGCATCGGCTGGGCGGTCACCACCGACCCGATGCTGGGCGAGACGCTGCTGGCGGCCAAGGAGCAGATGGTGATCTGCGGGTCGACCATCGACGAGCACATCGCCGGCCGCGTCCTCGCCGACCGCAAGCGGGTGCTCACGCCGATCATGGCCGACGTCCGCGAGCGCCTGGCGATCGTCGACGGGTGGATGGCCGCGCAGGACACGTTCGAGTGGATCCGCCCGAGCGGCGGCGTGGTGGGCCTGGTGCGGTTCCGCGAGTCGGTCGAGGTCGACGAGGCCGCCTTCCACCACAAGCTGCTCGCCGACCACGGCACGTACGTGGGCCCCGGCCACTGGTTCGAGGTCAGCGACCGCTACTTCCGCCTCGGCTTCGGCTGGCCCACCCACGACGAGCTGCGCACCGGGCTCGACGCCCTCCTGGCCGCCGCGGGCGACGCCGCCCGCTGACGGATCAGGCGGGGCCGGCAGCAGGCCCGCGACCACCGAGCAGCTCGGCGACCATCGCCTCCAGGCGCTTGATGTCGCCCTTGGTGGCGTTCTCGTCGTCGGGGCGCAAGGTGACGGTGATGGTCCCGTCGGGGGCGAGCGTGGCCTCCTGCACCTCCGCCATGCTGCTGGCGCCCTGGCGGCGCACGGCGGCCGCCAGCTCCTCGGTCCGCAGCCCGAGCTTCGCCAGCTCGGCCTCGTCGGGCGTGCCGTCGGTGACGAGCGTGCTCGCCGTGCCCTCCACCACCCGGGCGAACGCGTCCGACCGCCGGGCGAGGTGGACGACGCAGAAGTTGACCCCGAGCAGCACCACCACCCCCAGCAGCCCGCCGATGAGCGAGTCGTCGGGACCGATGATGGCGTTCTGCACCACGTTCGAGAGCAGCAGCAGGACCACCAGGTCGAACGAGTTGAGCTGCGCGAGGTCGCGCTTGCCGACGAGGCGCAGGACGAACAGCAGGCCGAGGTAGACGGCCACGGTGCGGAGGACCTTCTCGAGGATCGAGGTGTCGATCGAGAACAGGTGCGTGGAGAGCTGCGAAGCGAGGAGCATCATCGCCCCAGTCCACACCTCGCCCGCCGGAGGCCGTTGAGTTTCATCACGCAACCCAGTACGCTGCAGCCATGAAGCGCGCCAGCCTCGACAACCTCGACTGCTCGGTCGCCCACACGCTCGAGATCATCGGCGAGTGGTGGACGCCACTGATCCTGCGGGACGCCTTCCTGGGCGTCACCCGCTTCAGCGACTTCCAGGAGCGCCTCGGCATCGCCAAGAACGTGCTGACCACGCGGCTCGACACGCTGGTCGACCACGAGGTCCTGAAGAAGGTGCCGTACCAGGACAACCCCACCCGGTACGACTACAAGCTCACCGCCAAGGGCCGCGACCTGTGGCTCGTGGTGGCCGCCCTGCGCGAGTGGGGCGACAAGTGGGAGTCGCCCGACGGCCCGCCCGTCGAGATGGTCCACAAGCCGTGCAGGCACGTCACCCACATCGTGCCCACCTGCGCCGAGTGCGGCGAAGCCCTCAGCCCGTTCGACATCAAGCTCCAGCGCGGACCCGGCGCCGGCGTGAACACCCCGGTGGTCGCATGACCGCCACCCAAGCCACCCAAGCCACCCAAGCCACCACGCCAGCCACCGGCGGCCTGCGCGCCGAGGCCGGCTCGCTCACCGAGCCCGGCGCCTTCGTGCGCGAAGCGGGCTTCCAGCCCGACGAGATCACCGGCACCCGCGTGACCGGCCACATCGACATCGACGAGCGCCACCACACCCCCTGGGGCATCGTCCACGGCGGCGTCTACGCCACGGTCATCGAGTCGGCCGCCAGCATCGGTGCCACCACGGCCGTGAGCGACCAGGGCCAGGTGGCGGTCGGGCTCACCAACACCACGCACTTCCTGCGCTCGATCACCCACGGACGGGTCAGCGTCGAGGCCGACGCGCTCAACCAGGGGCGCAGCCAGCAGCTCTGGAAGGTCGACGTGCGCGACGACCGCGGCCGCCTCCTCGCCCACGGCGAGGTCCGCCTCCAGAACCTCACTCCCGGATAGATCTCGTCACTCGTTCGCTTCGCTCACTCCGTTCCTCGAACTTGAGGACCTCCTGACGTCGCCGTCTTCGCTCAGGGGCACGACTGCTTCGCACCCCTTCGGCTTGAAGGGGCTCCGCACGCTCCGCCCCCTCAACCTCCCCGCGCTCGCTTCGCTCGAACCCCAAACCCCCGACCGGTCGAGCGCAGCGGAGTGAACGAGTGACGAGGAAACCTCACCAGGTGGCGAGGTCGGTGAGGGCGGCGACCAGGTCGACGACCTGCGGGAGGATGGCGTCCTCGAGGGTGGGCTCGTAGGCCACCGGAGTGTCGGTGGCACCGATCCGGCGGACGGGAGCGTCGAGGTCGGCGAAGCAGTGCTCGGCCACCCACGCGGCGATCTCGCCGCCGAACCCGCCGGTGAGCGTGTCCTCGTGCACCACGAGCACCCGGCCGGTGCGAGCCGCGCTCTCGGCGACGAGCTCCTGGTCCCACGGCAGGATCGTGCGGAGGTCGATCACCTCCGCCTCGATGCCGTCGCGCTCGGCCACCTGCTCGGCCGCCTCGATCGCCTTGGCCACGGTGGCGCCCCACGTGACCACCGTGACGTCGTCGCCCGGGCGGCGGACCTCCCCCACCCCGAACGGCAGCACCCAGTCGGCGGGCGGGAACGGGTCGACGGTGCTGGGCTGGCGCAGCAGGTGCTTGTGCTCCAGGAACAGCACCGGGTCGTCGCACCGGAACGCGTAGCGGAGGAGGCCGGCCGCGTCCCGGGCCCGGCTCGGCATGGCGATCGACAGGCCGGGGATGTGGGCGAAGATCGACTCGCCGCACTGGCTGTGCCAGATGCTCCCGCCGGTGAGGTACCCGCCGATCGGGACCCGCACGACCATCGGGCAGGTGAACGCCCCGTTCGACCGCCAGCGCACGGTGGCCGCCTCGCTGCGGAGCTGGGTCATGGCGGGCCAGATGTAGTCGAAGAACTGGATCTCGGGGGCCGGCCGCAGCCCTCGCAGCGCCTGGCCGACGGCGCGCCCGATGATGTTGGCCTCCGACAGCGGCGTGTTGTAGCAGCGGGCCTGGCCGAACGCCCGCTGGAGGCCGTGGGTGGTGCCGAACACCCCGCCCTTGCCCTCGACCCCCGCCAGCACCTGCTCGCGGGCATCGGCCACGTCCTCGCCGAACACCCGGATGCGCTCGTCGGCCTCCATCACCTCGTGGAGGGTGCGCTTGATGGCCTCGCCGAGCGGCACCGCGTCGGCCGGCTCGCCGTCGGCTGCCGCCGGGGGTGGCCCGGGATCGGCGAGGACCGGCAGCGCCACCACCTGGTCGAGGATCGACGCGGGATCGGGCCGACGACCGGCCAGCGCCGCCGCGGCCGCGTCGGCCACCTCCTCGCGCGCCTCGGCGCGCAGGTCGGCCACCTCGGCCTCGGTGAGCACGCCGCCCTCCACCAGGTCGTGGGCGAACCGGTCGAGCGGGTCGTGGGCGGCCTCTTCGGTGAGCTCCTCGAGCGATCGGTACTTGCTCTGGGTGTCGGCGGCGGAGTGCGAGTAGGGGCGGACCACGTCGGCGTGGACCAGCGCCGGCCCCACCCCCGCCCGGATGTGGGCGACGATCGACTCGGCGGCGTCGCGCACCCCGAAGTAGTCGGTGCCGTCGAGGTGGTGGACCTCCAAGCCGCGGAACCCCCGGACCAGCTCGTGGACGGGCGCGGGGTGCTGGTCGCTCGCCGGGACGGAGATGGCGAAGCCGTTGTCGGGCACCACGTAGAGCACGGGCAGGTGCAGGTTGCACGCAGTGTTGAGGCTCTCCCAGAACTCCCCCTCGCTGCACGCCCCCTCGCCCAGGCTGACGTACGTGAGCTCGTCGCCGTGGGCCGCCGAGGCGCCGAGGTCGGTGGTGAGGTGGGGGCGTCGGACGAGGTAGCGGCCGGCCTCGGCACACCCCACCGCCGGGATGCACTGGCTCCCGGTGGGGCTGGACTGGGTGACGATGTTGTGGGCGGCGTGGCCCCAGTGCGACGGCATCTGCCGGCCGCCGCTCGACGGGTCGTCGGCCGAGCCCACCGCCTGGAGGAGCACCTCGGTGGGCGTCACCCCCAGGCCGAGCACCAGCGCCTGGTCCCGGTAGTACGGGAAGAACCAGTCGAAGCCGGGGCGCAGGTGCCGGGCGAGGGCCAGGCCGATGGCCTCGTGGCCGGCGCCCGAGATCTGGAAGTACACCCGGCTCTGCTTCTGCATGGCGATCTGGCGGTCGTCGATGGCGCGCGACACGTACGCCAGGCGCAGGTCGTCGACGAGCTCCTTCTCGGGGTAGCCGCGGAACTCGCTCACCGGACCACCTCGGCCGCCCAGTCGCGGCCTTGGAGGGTGCTGCGGACGTCGGCGAGGAAGGCGGCTGCGTAGGCGCCGTCCACGGCCCGGTGGTCGAAGCTGAGGCTCAGGTTCCCGACGGGCCGCACGGCGACGCCCCAACCTCCCCCGCGCTCGTCGGGCACCGCGACCGGGCGCATGGCGATGCCGTCGGTGGACAGGATCGCCACCTGCGGCTGGTCGATGATCGGCGCCGCGAGCACCGTGCCGTAGGCACCGACGTTGGTGAGGGTGAACGTGGCGCCGTCGAGCGCACCGCCGGGGAGGCGGTGGCGACGGGCCAGGTCGGCCACCTCGGCCACCGCCTCGCCGAGAGCGTGGAGGCGCAGCTCGTGGGCGTCGCGCACCACCGGGACGAGCAGCGCCTCGTCGGCCACGTCGACGGCGATGCCGAGGTGGATGCGGCGGTGGACCACCAGCCGGTCGCCGGCGAACGTGGCGTTGAGGTGCGGGAAGCGGCGGAGGGCGTCGACCACCGCACGGGCCGCGAACGGCAGGTAGCTCAGCCCGGTCCCGGACCGGACCGCATCGACCGCGCCCCAGTCGACCTCGACCACCACCAGCGCGTGCGCCGCGGTCTGGACCGATCGGTGGAGGTGCTCCGCAGTGGCCAGGCGGGCCCGCGACAGGGGGACCACCTCATCGTCGGGCCCCACGACGGGCTCGGGAGCGGCGGGGGTCGCGGGGCTCGCTGGCCCCGGGGCTGGCATCGGAGCCGGAGCCGAGGGCCGGGTCCGCTGCGCGGCCGCGGCCAGCACGTCGTTGCGGGTGATGCGGCCGTCGCGGCCCGAGCCGACGACCTCGGCGGCGTCGAGCCCGTGCTCGGCCAGCAGCCGACGGACGGCGGGCGTGCGCACCGAACCGCCTGCCAAGGGGACGGCAGCGATCGCAGGTGTGCCGGCCGGACCGGATCCGTTGGCGGCCGGGCCGGCGGTCCTCGGCTCGGGTTCCCTCGGGGCTGCCGGTGCCGGCCCGGGGGCGGGCGGGTCGAACGGGTCGTCGGCGCCGGCGGTGATGACGGCGACGGGCGTGCCGATGGGCACCGTGGCGCCCTCGTCCACCAGGAGTGCCCGCAGGTATCCCGACACGGCCGAGGGGACCTCGGTGTCGACCTTCTCGGTGGACACCTCGAACAAGGTGTCGTCGATCGCGACGGGGTCACCCACCTGCTTCGCCCAGGCGGTGATGGTGCCCTCGACGACGGTCTCGCCCAGCTGCGGCATCACGACCACATCCATGACCGGGACCCTACGGACCGGTGCCTCGTCCTGCTACGAGGACGCGCGGAGCTGACACCGGGTCAGATGTCGATGACCTCGACCTTGACCTTCGACACCTGGCGACCGGTCCACAGGAAGACCAGGCCGGTGAGCACCAGCACGGCCCCCACCACGAACGCGACCACGTTCACGGTGGCGTGGGGCCAGACCATGATCACGATGCCGAAGATGATGGTGACGATCGATCGCGTGGTGGTCCCCCGCTGGTACTCGGGCGCCATCTGGCCCCGCACCAGCAGGCCGAGGGCCCCGGCGATGACCAGGTCGAGACCGACGAGCCAGACGAGGACACCGACGGTGGGACCGGGCCAGAACAGCAGGACGGCGCCGAACCCGATGTTGATGACGGCCCGCAGCAGCAGCAGGCCCCAGTACGACATGCCGCGGTGGTTGCGGACGGTCTCGATGAGGTCGCCGATGCCGGCGATGAGGAGGAGCAGGCCGGCGAGGCGGGCCACCACGGTGATGGTCCGGTCGGGCCAGAACAGCAGGACGATCCCGGCCGCGAGGGTGACGGCGCCCACCGTGTAGGCGAGCATCTTGGACTCGCGCACCACATCGACGGCAGATCGGTTGTCAGCCACGGTCGGCTCCTCGCGTTGGTCGCCCGGCGGGGCCTCGTCGCCCCTGACGCGACGCTACTTCCGCGTCGCCGACCCCAGGTCGACCCTCAGGGGGTGACGATGGGGAACATCAGGCTGAACGCGTCGAGCGTGGCGAGGAAGGCGTCGAGCACGGCGCGGTCGCCGCGGACGCCCACCAGGCCGTCGCCCACCAGCGCCGCCAGCTCGTCGGCGGGGGTCGACGAGAACAGCAGGCTCGCGAGGTGCTCGTGGTCCGTGTCGACGGTGACCTCGGCGGCGGTCTTCGCCGACACCCCGTCGGCGGTGCGGGTGGCGTGGAGCGCACCGCGTTCGACGCCGACGCGCCACCGCTCCGAGCGGTCCCGCACCACCACGTCGATGGCCCAGGTGCGCTCGGCCGCGGCGAGGCCGTCGATGCGCACCCCGAGGTAGTCGAACAGCATCTCGGTGGTCATCGCGGCCACGGTGTCGCGCCCGGCGGTCGAGGTGATGGTCATGTCGGGGTGGCCGGCCCGCAGCTCCTGGGCACCGGTCAGGTAGAAGTCGCGCCACGGCCCCGACTCGGCCTGGTAGCCGAGCTGCTCGAGCGCATCGGCTTCGAGGGCGCGCGCCGCCATGTTGCCGGGATCGGCGAAGACGACGTGGCTGACCACCTCGGCCACCCAGCGGTAGTCGCCGTCGTCGAACGACTGCTGCGCCTTCTCCAGCACCGCGTCGGCGCCGCCCATGAACTCGACGTAGCGCTCACCGGCGGCGGTCGGCGGGTGCGGGTGCAGGTGGGCCGGGTTGCCGTCGAACCACCCCAGGTAGCGCTGGTAGACGGCCTTGGCGTTGTGGTTGACGGTGCCGTAGTAGCCGCGGCTCGCCGGCTCGGCCTCGAGCTCGGCGGGGAGGCGGAGCACCTCGGCGATCTCAGCGGAGGTGTGCCCGTGGTTGGCCAGCCGAAGGGTCTGGTCGTGCAGGAACCGGTAGGTGTCGCGCTGGCGGGCGAGGTGGCCGACGATCTCCTCGTGGCCCCAGCGCGGCCAGTGGTGGCTGGCGAAGCACACGTCGGTGAGGTCGCCGTAGAGGTCGATGGCCTCTTGCAGGTACTTGCTCCACGCCAGGGCGTCGCGCACCTGGGCGCCGCGCGGCGTGTACAGGTTGTGCATCGTGCAGGTGCAGTTCTCGGCCATGCACAGGACGCGGTGGTCGGGGAAGTGGAAGTTCATCTCGCTGGGCGCCTCGGTGTTGGGCGTCACCTGGAACACGATCCGGACGCCATCGACCACCAGCTCGGTGCCGGTCAGGTCGACCTCCTCGGTGGGCGCGATCAGGCCCTGGTCGGCGAGCGTGGGCACGCCCTTGCCGAGGCCGGCGTCGACGTGGCCCTGCGGCCCCCGAGGGAGCAGGGCGCCGTACATGTAGCTGCCGCGCCGGGTCATCACGTTCCCGGCCACCACGTTCTCGCTCACCGCCGCCTCCAGGAACCCGGCCGGCGCGATCACGCGCACCTTCCCGGCGCGCACGTCGGCCTCGTCGATCACGCCGCGCACGCCGGCGAAGTGATCGACGTGGCTGTGCGTGTAGATCACCGCGGTCACGGGTCGGGCGCCGAGGTGCTCCTCGACGAGGGCCATCGCGGCCTGGGCGGTCTGCACCGACGTGAGCGGGTCGATGACGATGCGCCCGACCGTGCCCTCGATGACCGTGAGGTTGGCCAGGTCGAGGCCGCGGACCTGGTGGAAGCCAGGGGCGATCTCGAACAGGCCGGCCTCGTTGTTGAGCTGCGCCTGGCGCCAGAGGCTCGGGTTGACCTCGGCCGGAGCGTCGCCGTCGAGGAACCGGTAGGTGTCGAGGTCCCAGACGGCCCAGCCCGCCGGGTGCGGCACCTGCGGCGACGCCGGGCGCGCCACGAGGCCGCGGGTGGCTCGCTCGTGGTCGGCGCCGTCACCGTCGGTCAGGAACGGCAGCTCGGCCACGGCCTCGTTGTGCGCCGTCGTCGTCGCGGACGCCGGCTTCGGGCTCAGATCTGGTGCATCAGCCATGCCGGGAGTCTGTCCCATCACCCGCCCGGGCGTCGGCGAAGTCCCAGGCCACCGCCGCCCTTCATGCGAGATTGACAATCATTCTCATTTTGGTCACGATGTCGAGGTGCCCGCCGAGCCCTCGTCCCACCGACCTCCCGCGCCGGCGCCGCGCGGGGCGGCTCGACTGGCGGCCCTGGCCGCCGCCGTGCTCCTGGCCGGTTCGGTGCTGGCGGGGTGCGGGAGCTCAGGCGACGGCGCCGCTCCCGGGCAGCTGCGCGTCGTGGCGTCGTTCTACCCCCTGCAGTGGATGGCCGAGCAGGTGGGTGGTGACCACGTCCACGTCACCAGCCTCACCAAGCCGGGGGCCGAGCCGCACGACCTGGAGCTCAGCCCCCGAGACGTCGGCGCCGTCCAGGACGCCGACGTGATCGCCTACCTGTCGGGGTTCCAGCCCTCCGTCGACACCGCGGTGGCCGACGCCGGCAGCGGCACGATCTTCGACGCCAAGGAGGCCGCCGACCTCGACCTCACCTTCAACCCGATCGAGGACGGCCAGCGGTCCGAGACCGGCACCACCGACCCGCACTTCTGGCTCGACCCGATCCGGATGAGCAAGGTCACCGGCGCCTTCGCCGCCGCCATGGCCGGCGCCGACCCGGTCCACGCCGCCGACTACCGGACGAACGCCAAGGTGCTCGACGCCCGGCTCGCCGACCTCGATCACGATCTGGAGACGGGGCTGGCCGACTGCGCGAGCAAGGACCTCGTCACCAGCCACAACGCCTTCGGGTACCTGGCCCGCCGCTACGGCCTGGAGCAGGTGCCGGTCACCGGGCTGACCCCCGAGGAGGAGCCATCGCCCAGCGACCTGGCTACCGTCAGCGACTTCGTGGCCGCCCATGACGTCAAGACGATCTACTTCGAGACCCTGATCAGCCCCGACATCGCCAAGACGGTGGCCCGGGAGACCGGCGCGCGCACCGACGTGCTCGACCCGATCGAGGGCTTGAACGACCGGTCGCAGGGCTCCGACTACCTCGAGGTCATGCAGGCCAACCTCCGGAACCTGCGCAAGGGCCAGCCGTGCCGGTGACCGACGACGCCGCCACCGCTGCGGTCGTCGAGTTCCGCGGCTGCGACATCGGGTACGAGGGGCGCGCCGTCGTGAACGGCCTCGACCTGACGATCCGGTCCGGTGAGGTGCTCGGCGTCCTGGGGGCCAACGGCTCGGGGAAGTCGACGATGATCCGCGGCCTCCTCGGCCTCGCTCCCCTGCTGGCCGGCGACATCCGCCTGTTCGGGACCCCCCGCTCCCAGTTCCACGCCTGGAACCGCCTCGGCTACGTGCCCCAGCGCCAGACCGTCGCCGGCGGCATCCCCTCGACGGTGGCCGAGGTGGTCGGCTCCGGTCGGCTGAGCGCCCTGCGACCCTGGAAGCGCTTCGGCCCCGCCGACCGCATTGCGGTGGACGAGGCCATCGAAGCGGTGGGCCTGGGCGGCCACGAGAAGCACTCGATGACCGAGCTGTCCGGTGGCCAGCAGCGGCGCGTCCTCATCGCCCGCGCCCTGGCGACCGGCCCCGACCTGCTGGTGCTCGACGAGCCCACCGCCGGTGTCGACCACGCCAACCAGGAGGCGCTGGCCCACGCGCTCGCCCGCCTGGTCGAGCGCGGCACCACGATCGTGCTCATCACCCACGAGCTGGGACCGGTGGAGCCCCTGATCACGCGGGCGATCGTGCTCCGCGACGGGCTCGTGGTCCACGACGGACCGCCCCTCGACCACGAGTTCCA
Source organism: Aquihabitans sp. McL0605 (assembly GCF_049993875.1). Lineage (NCBI taxonomy): Bacteria > Bacillati > Actinomycetota > Acidimicrobiia > Acidimicrobiales > Iamiaceae > Aquihabitans > Aquihabitans sp. McL0605. The sequence goes on along the minus strand of NZ_CP188252.1, from coordinate 4,657,141 downwards.
CCACGAGCACGACGACGAGTGGCACCACCACCACGGCGAGCCGCCCACCCGACGACCCGGCCTCGGCCTCGGCCTGGACTGAGGGAACCGTGTCGCTCCTCCACTACACGTTCATGCAGCGGGCCCTCATCGCCTCCGTGCTCATCGGCCTGTCGGCGCCGTCGGTCGGCGTCTACCTCGTGCAGCGCCGGCTCTCGCTCATCGGCGACGGCCTCGGCCACGTCGCCCTCGCCGGCGTGGCCGCCGGGGTGCTCACGTCCACCTCCCCGGTGTGGACCGCCCTGATCGCAGCCGTCGCCGGCGCCGTCGCCATCGAGGTCATCCGCGCCCGCGGGCGCACGAGCGGCGACGTCGCCCTGGCCGTGCTGTTCTACGGGGGCATCGCCGGCGGGGTGGTGCTCATCTCGCAGGCGCCCGGCGGCACGCCCGGCAACCTGAACGCCTACCTCTTCGGCGCCATCACCACCACGAGCCGGTCCGACCTCATCGTGTTCGCGGTGCTGTCGGCGATCGTGCTGGCGGTGACCCACGGCCTGGGCCGCTACCTGTTCGCCGTCAGCAACGACGAGGAGTACGCCACCGCCTCGGGTCTCCCCGTGCTCACGCTCAACCTGCTGCTCGCCGTGGTCACGGCCGTCACGGTCGTCGTGTCGATGCGGGTGGTCGGGCTGCTGCTCATCAGCGCCCTCATGATCGTGCCCATCGCCACCGCCCAGCTGCTGGCGGGCAGCTTCCGGGCCACCGTGGCGCTCGGCACCCTGATCGGCGTCGTGGTCTCCGTGGCCGGGGTGACGACGTCGTTCTACAGCGACACGCCGTCGGGCGGGACGATCGTGCTGTTCGCGATCGGCCTGTTCCTGCTGGTCGCAGGGGGTACGGCCGTGCGTGACCGCTCGCGCGAACGGTCGGCGCGCCACGCCTGAGCCCCGCCCATCCGGCGGGGCGCACCGCTCCCGATCCGCTCGCCCGTGCCGATGGGTACCGGTGTCAGACCAGCTCCCCCTCCGGCGCGTCCGCTTCCAGTGGCCCGACGACCTCGATCCGGTGTGGACGCCGAGGGTGCCCGAGCTGGCCATCGCCGCCAACGCCGTGTCGATGCTGATGCCCCACGCCGAGCCGTACGTGGTGGCCTCGACCCGGGCCGCGATCGGGCACGGGATGATCGAGGACCGGGCGCTGGCGGAGGACGCTCACACGTACCTGAGCCAGGAGGCGCAGCACCACGCGCAGCACCGCCGGCTCAACGACCTGCTGATCGCCCGCTACCCGCGCCTGCGCCGGATGGACGACGCCTGCGCCTGGACGTTCGCCAAGCTCCGCCGGCGCAGCACCAAGTTCGGCCTGGCCTTCGCCGCCGGGTTCGAGACCATCGCCTTCGTGGCGGCCCGCTGGGTCGACAAGCGCCAGAGCCTCCTGCGCGGCGCCGAGCCGGTGCCGGCCACGCTCTTCCTGTGGCACCTGGCCGAAGAGGTCGAGCACAAGCGGGTGGCGTTCGACGTGTACGCGGCGGCGGGCGGTGGCCGCCTCCGCTACGCCTGGGCGATGACCGTCGCCGCCCTGATCCTGGCCGCCGGTGCGTTCGCCGGCTCGATCACGATGCTCGTCGGCGAGCGGCGGATCTTCCACCCCACCGCCTGGTTCCGCCTGATCAGCTGGTGCCTGAGCTTCATCTTCGTGGCCCTGCCGGTGATGGTCATCTCGGCGCTCCCCGGCCACCACCCCGAGCAGCTGGTCGACCCGGCCGGGCTCGAGCACTGGCTCGACAACCTCGACCCCGAGACCTCGACCGTCCCGGAGTGGGCCCTGCCCTGATCCCGCCCCAGCCCGACCCGGCGCCGCCCCTCGGGGCCGGTCCGGGGGTTCAGGCCTTGCGGGTCTTGGCGAAGGCGGCTCCGCCCAGGCCGATGCCGACGGCACCCACGGCGAGGGCGACGATGGCGAGCGCGTTCGAGCTGTCGCCGTCGTCGGAGCTGGATGCGCTGGACGAGTCGGAGGCGACCACCGTGGTGGTCGAGCCCTCCTCGCCGACAGCCGCCTCGGCGCCGTGCTCATCGCCCGAAGCGGCCACGACGGTCACGTGGGGGGCAGGCTTCTCGGGCTCCTCGCCCTTGCCGTCCCACTCGGTGATCCACTCGGAGGTGCCCTGCTCGCAGGTCTGGATCGTCTTGAAGTACAGGACCTCGCCCACCTTGTCGGGCGCCTGGTAGGAGATCCCGAAGTCGAGCACCTGGTGGTCGGGGAGGGCGCTGCCGTCCTTGGCCGTCCAGGTGATCACGCTGGTCTTCTCGGTGATCTGGCCGCCGTCGCCGTCGTCGACCGGCGTGTCGAGCTTGGTCTCCTCCGCCGAGGCGGTCCATCCCGAGATCCAGAACGGCGAGGCGGCCAGAACCGACGCCGGGATCTGCACCTCGACCTTCACGGTGGGGGAACCGTCGCAGCCGTGCGGGACCCGCAGCTCGGTGGCGGTGTAGGCGCCGGCCGGCACCTCCTCGACCACCGGCTCGACGTGCGCGCTCGCCGCACTCATGCCCATCCAGCTCACGGCGGCCACCGTGGCTCCGGCCGCCACGATGCGGGCCGTACGGGTCTGGAAGCGGGGCATGGGATCTCCTCGGAGCGGTGAGCTGACGAAGGTGAGTCGAACGATCGACCGGTCTGGTTCCCGGATCCCGCCCACACCGTCCACCCGACGGGAACCATTCGCCCCGTCGCGACGACTGATGGGCGAATGGTGCACGAAGAGTGGTTCGAACCGATCTCGGCCGCGGCCGATGACCAGCTGGACGGCCCCGAGGCCGAACGGCTCCACGCCCACCTGCGCACGTGCGCGCCGTGCCGCGAGCTGCTGCGGTCCTTCGAGCACGACCGGCGGCGCGCCCGGCTCCAGCCCTCGGGCACCACCGGCGCCCTCGCCGACGCCGTGCTGGCCCGCCGCGCCCAGGACCGCACCGCCGACCACGCCTCCCACCGCCGCCTGATCCGGCGCGGTGCGGTTGCCGTCGCCGGCATCGCAGCGGCCATGATCGCAGTCGTGAGCATCTCGCACACCCCGAGGGATCCCGCGCCTCCCGCACCCGAGCTGGCGTCGGGCGAGGTGCTGATCGACGCGTGGAACAACTCGTTCGACCGGGCCGACGTCGAGGTGCACGCCGGCACCACCGTGGAGTGGCGCAACGCGGGGGCGGCCACCCACCAGCTGGTCCGCAAGCTCGGCGGGGCCACCGTCTCCGAGCAGCTCCTCCCCGGGCACACCGAGACGGCCACCTTCTCGTCCCCGGGCACCTACCACTACTTCTGCACGATCCACCCCCACATGACCGGCACCGTCACGGTCGACGCGTGAGGGTCGTTCGGGTCGGGGACCGGCGCCGCGCCGCGCTCCCCCGCATCCGGGGCGACGAGGACCTCGCGGTGCTCGCCGTGCGGGCCGGCCAGGGCGACGCCCAGGCCGAGGCCGCGTTCGTCCAGCGCACGATCGACGATGTGCGGCGCTACTGCGCGCACCTCCTCGACGCTGGCCTCGCCGACGACGCCACCCAGGCCACCTACCTGCGCGCCCTTCCCGCCCTGGCGTCGTTCCGCGGGGAGTCGTCGCCGCGGACCTGGCTCATCGGCGTGGCCCGCAACACCTGCCTCGATGAGCGCCGGGCCCTGGTCCGCCGCCGCCGGCTGGTGGAGCGGATCGCCGTGCAGCCCGTCGACACCATCGACCGGTGGGAGCGCCACGGCTCCACCGTGGAGCTCACCGACCTCATCGACGAGCTCGACCCCGATCGTCGCGAGGCGTTCGTGCTGACCCAGGTGCTCGGCTTCGCCTACGACGAGGCCGCCCAGATGGTGTCGTGCCCGATCGGCACCATCCGGTCGCGCGTCGCCCGGGCGAGGGCCGACCTCCTGGCGATGGCCCGGGCCGACGACGGCCCCAGCAGCGCGTCGGCGGTCGGATCGGCCTGACCGGCCGGATCGGTGCAACCATCGGGAGCCTCGGCCGGTCGAACCCCGGCTCGTGCCCACCCCCGACGACGATGAGACCGTGACCACTCCTCCCCTGCCTCCCTTCCGCTTCGGCGTGCAGTGCTCGTCGCCGCCCGACATCACCGCGTCGCGCTGGCGCGACCTCGCCCGCAAGGTCGAGGACCTCGGCTACCACCGCCTCACCGTGTCGGACCACCTCGACGACCAGCTCTCCCCGGTCGCCGCCCTGATGGCGGCGGCCGACGCCACCTCGACGCTGCGCGTGGGCGCCCTGGTGTTCTGCAACGACTACCGCCACCCGGCCGTGCTGGCCAAGGAGGCGGCCACGCTCGACATCCTCTCCGAGGGCCGCTTCGAGCTGGGCCTCGGCGCCGGCTGGATGACGTCGGACTACGAGGCCGCGGGGATCCCCATGGACAGCCCCGGGGTGCGGATCGCCCGGCTCGAGGAGGCCATCGCCGTGGTCACCGGCCTGCTCTCCGACGGTCCGTGCACCTTCGAGGGCGAGTTCTACCGGATCGACGGGCTGAGCGGATCGCCCAAGCCGGTGCAGCGGCCCGTGCCCCTGCTGATCGGCGGCGGCGGGCGCAAGGTGCTGGAGCTGGCCGGCCGCCACGCCCAGATCGTGGGCCTCAACCCCAAGCTGCCCAACGGCGTCATCGATGCGTCGGCCGGGCCCGACGCCACGGCGGCGGCGACCGAGCGCAAGATCGGCTGGGTCCGCGCCGCCGCCGGCGACCGCTTCGACCAGATCGAGCTGCACACGCGCATCCACCTAGCGATGATCACCGACGATCGCATGACGGTCGCCGAGGCCGTGGCCCCGGCGATGGGCCTGACCGTCGAGGAGTCGCTCCAGACGCCCCACGCCCTGTGCGGCACGGTCGATCAGATCGTCGAGGACCTGCTGGTGCGCCGCGAGCGCTTCGGCATCGCCTCGATCGGCCTCAGCCTCGATGCCCTCGACGCCTTCGCCCCCGTCGTCGCCGAGCTCGCCGGCACCTGACCTCACCGCCTCCGCCCTCCACCGCTTCCCCCCGAACGTTCTGTGATCACCCGGGCAGGCCACCGGGCCGTCCCAGAACGTTCCATGGGGAGCGGGTGCTCGGCTCGGGGCGCGGGGCTCGGGGCGCGGTCGGGTCAGGCGTCGGGGTCGTGGACGAGCTGGAGCTGCTCGCCGAAGAGCTCGACGACGTCGCCGGGGTGGAGCTGGCGGCCGCGGCGCGTCTCGATCTCGCCGTTGACGCGAGCCTCGCCGTCGGTGATGAAGTGCTTGGCCTCGGCGCCGCCCTCGGCCCACCCCGCCAGCTGGAGGAGCTGGCCGAGGCGGATCATGTCGTCGGCGATGGCCAGCTGCCTCATGCGCCGTCCTCCGCCAGGATGGCCCGCACGCCGCCGGCGAAGGTGCGGACGTCGTCTTCGGTGGTGGTGAAGCTGGTCATCCAGCGCACGAGGTGCTCCTGCGGGTCCCACTCCCAGAAGAACGACCAGGCCTGGAGGTCGGCCAGGCGGTCCCACGGGATGCGGGCGAAGACGGCGTTGGCGGCCGGGGCCACGGGCACCTCGACACCGGGGATCTCGGCCACCAGCTCGGCGAGGAGCGCGGCCATGTCGTTGGCGTGGCGGGCGTTGCGGAGCCAGAGGTCGTCGGCGAGCAGCGCCGAGGCCTGGGCCGCCACGAAGCGGGTCTTCGACGGCAGCTGGCCGGCCTGCTTGCGGATGAACCGGGCATCGGCCGCCAGCTCGGGCCGCAGGTACACGACCGCCTCCCCGTAGATGGCGCCGTTCTTGGTGAGGCCGAACGTGAGCACATCGACGCCGGGCTCCACGATGAGCTCGCGGATGCCCGTGCCCGAGGCGGCGACGGCGTTGGCGATGCGGGCGCCATCGACGTGGAGGTACATGTCGTGCTCGTGGGCGAACGAGGCCAGGGCGGCCAGCTCGGCAGCCGAGTACAGCGTCCCCATCTCGGTGACCTGGCTGACCGACAGCACCTTGGGCTGCGGGTGGTGCTCGGTGCCCAGCCAGTCGACGAACGGGTGGACCGCCTCGATGGTGAGCTTGCCGTCGACCTGGGGCACGGGCGTGATGGACGACCCCGTGAACCGGGCCGGGGCGCCGCACTCGTCGACGACGATGTGGGCGGTGTCGACGGTGATCACCGACTGCCACGGCGTCAGCAGCGTGGCCAGCCCGACGACGTTGGCCCCGGTGCCGCCCCAGCAGAACACCACCTCCACGGGGGCGCCGAAGAGCTCGCGGAGCTCCTCGGTGGCCGCCGCGGTCCAGGCGTCGGCGCCGTAGGCCAGGGCCGGGCCCGAGTTGGCGGCGACGAGGGCATCCATCACCTCGGGAGATGCGCCGGCGGCGTTGTCGCTGGCGAACGAGGCGGCGGGCGTGGGGGGCAGGGCCATGGTCCCATCGTCGCGCGCGGGCGGTGCCGGCCGTTCGGCCCATCAAGATCGGCGCCCGACGGGTCGATACCCAGGTGTGCCCCCACGCTCCTGGTCCCGCCGCCTGATCCCGCTCGCCCTGGTCGCCACCGTGGCCCTCACCGGGCTGACCAGCTGCGACACCGTGGTCCCCGGCACCGAGTGCCCGATGTTCCCGGCCGACAGCCACTGGCACGCGCCCGTGACGAAGGCGCCCCTGCTGGCCAACTCCAGCGCCATCGTGGCCACGGTTGGCGCGGCCGCCGGCCTCAAGGCCGACTTCGGCTCCGGGCTCTGGGACGGCGGCCCGATCGGCATCCCCTACGTGGTGGTGCCCGCCACCCAGCCCAAGGTGAAGGTCACGTTCGACTACGCCGACGAGAGCGATCCGGGGCCGTACCCGGTGCCCGCCAGCCCGCCGATCGAGGGCGGCCCGAACGCGGATGGCGACCGCCACGTCCTCATCGTCGACAAGGGGGCCTGCCGCCTCTACGAGCTCTACGACGCCCACCCCACCTCGACCAGCGCCTGGACCGCCGGGTCCGGAGCCGTGTGGGACCTCAAGTCGAACGCCCTCCGCCCGGCGACGTGGACCTCGGCCGACGCCGCCGGCCTGCCCGTCCTGCCCGGCCTGGTCCGCTACGACGAGGTGGCCGCCGGCCGCATCGACCACGCCATCCGCATGACCGTGCCGGTGAGCCGCAAGGCGTACGTGTGGCCGGCGCGGCACCAGGCCGGGTCCACGACCAGCGTCGACGCGCCGGCGATGGGCCAGCGCTTCCGCCTGAAGTCGACGGTGAAGGAGGCCGACTTCCCGGCGTCGGTCCGCCCGATCATCACGGCCCTCAAGACCTACGGAGCGATCAACGCCGACAACGGCTCGGCCTGGTATCTCTCGGGCGTCCCCGACTCGCGGTGGAACAACGACGACCTGGCCGCGCTGCGCCGCATCACCGGGACCAGCTTCGAGGCGATCGACGCCTCCGGGATGACGGTGTCGGCCAACTCGGGCCAGGCCCGCAGCTGAGCGGTGCCGCCGGGCACGGGTGCCCGACGCCACAGCGACGGATGCCGGGCCAGCACCTAGGTTCCTACCCCGTGCCAGCCCTCGAGAAGCGAACCATCCGGATCCATGGACACGATGTCGCGTACCGCTTCGGAGGGCCCGAGCCGTCGGAGGGAGCACCCGTGCTCCTCCTCGTGCACGGCATGGCGGGCAGCTCCGCCACCTGGCGCGAGGTCGGGCCCCATCTGGCCAGGGACTTCACGGTCATCGCCCCCGACCTGCTGGGTCACGGCGCCTCCGACAAGCCCCGCCACGACTACTCGCTCGGCGCCTTCGCCAGCGGCCTCCGGGACCTGCTGGTGGCGCTGCGCATCGAACGGGCCACCATCATCGGCCAGTCGCTCGGCGGCGGCATCGCCATGCAGTTCGCCTACCAGCACCCGGAGCGCTGCGAGCGGCTGGTCCTGGTCAACAGCGGCGGGCTCGGCCCCGACGTGTCGTGGATCCTGCGGGCGCTCACCCTCCCCGGGGTGGAGTACGTGATGCCGGTCCTGTTCCCGAGCTTCGTGCGCGATGCGGGCGATGCGGTCCGCCGCCGCCTCGGCGCGTTCGGCGTCCGCGCCCCGCACGTCGAGGAGGAGTGGCGCGGGTACGCCTCGCTCACCGATCCCGAGACCCGCCAGGCGTTCGTGAAGACGCTGCGCGCCGTGATCGACCTGGGCGGTCAGTCGGTCAGCGCCCACGACCGGCTCTACCTGGCCGAGCTGCTCCCCACGCTCATCGTGTGGGGCGAGAAGGACCACATCATCCCGGTGGAGCACGCCCACACGGCCCACGAGGCCATGCCCGGCAGCGAACTGGTGGTCTTCGAGCACTCCGGCCACTTCCCGCACGTCGAGGAGCCGCAGCGCTTCGTCGACGTCCTGACGAGCTTCCTCGAGCGCAACCCGGCCGTCCAGCTCGACGCCACCGAGTGGCAGGAGCGCCTGGTCGGGGGTCGGCCCGCCGCCTGATCCCGTCAGACCCGCCCGACCTCGCGGATCGCCGCCGCGAGCCGTGACCAGGGGGGATCCACCACCAGCCCCTCGCAACGTGCTTATCTGAACACGAAGCGTGGTTGAACGCGTAGACTGCCCTCCGTGGAGGAGATCGGCGACTCCCCGCCCCGCTGGGTGGGTTCCTTGGTGCACGACGGCAACGAGGCCGTCGCCGCGCTCGACGCCCACGGGGTGATCATCTACGCCAACCCGGCAGCCGCGGCCCTGCTGTGCACGTCGCTCGATGCCCTGGTCGGATCGAGCGTGGTCGACCTGGTGCACCCCGACGACCTCGAGCGGGCCGGGGCCAACATCGCCGGCGTCGGCGAGGGCATCCGCCCCCGCCCCGGCCTGATGCGCCTGCGCCGCGGCGACGGCACGTACCAGTACCTCGAGCTCGGGCCGTCGGCCATCGACCTGCCCGGGCCGCCCCACGGCATCGGCCCCATCACCAAGGTCACGGTCCGCGACAACCAGCTCCAGGAGGCGCACTGGCTGTTCCTCACCGCCATCTCCTCGGGGCTGCCGCTCCAGCAGTGCTTCGAGACGCTCGCCCTCGGGTTGAGCAGCGACGGCGACGGCGACCTGCTGATCGCGTTCGACGAGCACGGCCGACGCCACGTCGCCGGGCTGCTGCGCCCCGAGCTCGCCGGCGCCACGGCCGACGGCGGGACCGACGAGAGCACCGACACCCCGTGGGCGCGGGCGATGGCCACGGGTGAGACCGCCTGGATGGCCACGGCCGACCTCGACCCGGCGCTCCAGGAGCTCCTCGGTGATCACGGCCACCAGGCGTGCATCGCCGTGCCCATCGCCGATCCGGGCACCTCTCGACCGGCGGTGCTGGTCATGTGGGTGCCCACCCAGGGGATGGTGCCGATCCTGACCGAGGCGCTCGTCCGGCGCCCTCGCCAGGCGGTCCTCCTCGCGCTCCAGCGCCGCCACGAGCTCACCCAGCTCGAGCACCTCGCCCACCACGACGGCCTCACCGGTCTGGCCAACCGCGGCCGGTGCTTCGAGGTGCTCGGCACCTGGTCGAAGCGCGGGACGCCGTTCGGGGTGGTCTACCTCGACCTCGATCGGTTCAAGCCGGTCAACGACTCGCTCGGTCACGCCATCGGCGACCAGGTGCTGATCACGGTGGCGCAGCGGCTGGTCGCCGAGGCCGGCCCGCGGGCCCTGGTCGCCCGCCTCGGTGGCGACGAGTTCATCGTGGCGGTCCCTCGCGTCGACGATCGCGACCTCGACTCGCTCGCCGACCGCGTGGTGGCGTCGCTCGGCGAGTCGATGGTGGTGGCCGGCCACCGGATCTGCATCGGGGCCAGCGCCGGGTGCGCCCGCTCCCAGCCCGGGCTCTCGATCGATGCCGTGGTGGCCCGCGCCGACGACGCCCTCTACGGCGCCAAGCGCGGCGGCCGCAGCAGGTGGCGCCGCTCCCCCGCCAGCTGATGGCTCGTCGCGGCGAGCCGCGACGCTACGTTCACGTCCATGGGAACTCGGGGGACTGATCAGGAACGTCGTTCGCGGAGGCCGGGCCGGGCCCGGAGCCTGGTCGCGGTCGGGGCGGCCGTCGCCGCGCTGACGGCCGGCACCTCGGTCGCCCACGCCGAGCGGAGCGGTCCGGCGCGGCCCGCCGCACCCGCCGCCCCGTCCTCGTTCTCCAGCACGGGCCCGGGCCTGCTCGGCCACGACGGCCGGTGGCTCACCGACTCGCAGGGCCGCGTGGTGCTGATGCACGGCGTGAACCTCGTGGCCAAGGACCTTCGCACCCCGGCCGAGCGCGGCTTCGACGACGACGATGCCCAGTGGCTCCAGGACAACGGGTTCGATGCCGTGCGCCTGGGCCTCTCCGGCGAATCGCTCATGCCGACGCCCGGCGTCATCGACACCGCCTACCTCGCCTCGTTCGCCCAGACCGCCCAGCTGCTGACCGACCACGGCCTGCTGGTCCTCATCGACCTCCACCAGGACGGCTGGGGCCCCACCACCTCGGGCAACGGCTTCGCCGACTGGATGACGTTCACCCACGGCGCCCAGAACACCCACACCGGCTTCCCGCTGTACTACATCACCAACCCGGCCATCCAGGCTGCGTTCGACAGCTTCTGGAACAACGAGCAGTCGTCCGACGGGGTGGGCATCGAGGATCAGGTCGCCACCATGTTCAAGGCCCTGGCCGGCGCGGTGGGATCCAACCCCGACGTCCTCGGCTACGACATCCTCAACGAGCCGTGGCCGGGCACCGACTGGGGCCCGTGCATCAACGATCCCGACGGCTGCCCGGCCCGCGACGCCTCGGGCCTCGACCAGCTCCACGACAAGGTGACCACGGCGATCCGCTCCGAGGACAGCGACCACCTGGTCTTCGGCGAGCCGTACGTGCTGTTCAACTTCGGCCAGTCGAAGACCCACATCGCCCTGCCGGGCGGCGACGCCAACAGCGGCATGAGCTGGCACATGTACACGACCGACGTGAAGCTCGAGCCCAACGTCATCGCCAACGCCCTCGGCTGGTCCCACAAGACCGGCGGCGCGCTGCTCAACACCGAGTTCGGCGCGGTCACCAAGCCCGCCGACATCGACCGGATGGTGGGCGAGATGGACAACGCCCTCATGCCGTGGCTGTGGTGGTCCTACGACGAGTTCGTCTCCGACATGACCGCGGACCCCACCGCCTCGATCAACACCGACGTGTCCGGCGCGCTGATCCGCCCGCACCCCGTGCAGGTGGCCGGCACCCCCTCCGCCCTCGACTACGACCGGGCGGGCCAGGTCCTGCGGTTCACGTGGGATGCGGCGTCGCCCGACGGCACGCGGCTCCCCGCCGGCACCGAGACCGTGATCAAGGTGCCGCCGTCGGTGTACGGCAGCGGGGGCTACTCGGTGAAGGTCACCGGCGGCACGGTCACGTCGGCGGCGGACGCCGACGAGCTGATCGTCACCACCGACCCGGGTGCGGCGTCCACCTTCGTCAAGGTGTGGGCTGCGGGCACCCCCGAGCCGCCCGACGTGAAGCCCACCGACACCACCACCACCACGACGGCCGGTTCGGGCACCAGCACCACCGTGGCCACCGAGCCGGCCGACACCGCCGATGCGGCCACCCCCGTCGCCGGCTCCCCCACCTTCACCGGCTGACCGAGCCGGCGTCGGCCCGCCCGCTGCAGCTCAGCAGCTGGCGCCAGCCGCCCATCCGCCGCGTCGTTCGGCGGGGCAAGGTCCACGAATGGGCTGTACGACCCATCACGAACGGCAACAAACATACCGAATGGTCAATCGGAAAGTTGGTGGCGCCCCCGGTGCCACGTCGAGAGGGAGAACCGACCACATGCAGCCATCGCCGGACCACATCACCGCACCGACCGTCGAGGGGCCGCCCCGGCGACGTCGTCGCGCAGGCGAACGGGGGGCATCGCTCGTCGAGTACGCCTTGCTCGTGGCCCTGATCGCGGTCGTCGCCATCGCCGCCGTGACGTTCCTCGGATCGAACACGAGCGGCGGCTTCCTCAAGGGCGCGGACGCCATCAACGGCGCCACCTCCTCCACCACCTCCACCACCGCCGCCAACAACGCGCAGGCGCACTGCGGCCAGGGCAGCGGCAACGGTGAGACCTCTCACCAGTTCACCGACTCGAACGGCGTCACCGATCCGGTCCACTACCCCGGCCCCTGCCCCGGCGGCTCCAACTACTGACCCCGATCCGCGGTCTCGCCCTGGACGCGACAGCGGCCCCCGCAAGGGGGCCGCTGGTCGGTTTTTCCGTGGTGGGCGTAACAAGACTCGAACTTGTGACCCCTGCCGTGTGAAGGCAGTGCTCTAGCCAACTGAGCTATACGCCCCTGCGGGGGATGGACCTTAGCGGACCCGCCTGAACCCGCTCACAATCGTTGCGGCCGGCCCCCCGAGGGCCCGGGCCGCGGGCGCCGTCGCCATGGACGGCGCGTCCGGATGCGGCCGTGGGACTCCTCACCACGGCCGCACCCAGGCCGCGCCTCCGGGGGCGGGACCCGGAAGCGGTGACCTCAGTCGATGGGACGGAGGTCGTAGGCGGGGTTGAGGATCACCAGCTTCTCGTTGCGCTGGCCGACCATGCCCTCGACGGTGAGCCAGCCGCCGGGCCTGATCCCGGCGATGGAGCGCCGGCCCAGGAACGCCACCGTGAGCGCACCGGTGGCGTCGGCCACCACCGCCTCGAGCGTGGGGATCTCGCCCCACGGCCGGATGCGCACCGAGCGGACCCGGCCGCCCACCTGGGCCCGGTGGCGGTAGACCACCTCGATCACAGGGTGGGAGCGGCCGAGGTCGAGCATGCCGCCGGGCTGGGCGTCGTACACCCCCTCGCGGTCCGGGTCGAACGGGTCGGCCACCGGGCCGGAGCCCGCGGCTCCGGCGCCCGCGGCCGCCTCGGCTGCGCCGCCGTCGCCATCGGGCGAGGGATCAGTGGTGTGGTTGCTTGCTCGCATGGAACGCCTCCCACTCCTCGTCGGAGATGTGGATCGACCCGAGGTGGTACGGCACCAGGGTCACGTTGGCGTGCGGCACCTGGGCCAGGGCCTTCGCCAGCTTCCGGGACGTCTGGTCGTGCAGGAGCCGGTGCCAGAAGTGCTTGTACTCCCGCTTCGGGATGAGGACGCTGACCTCGGTGCGGTCGCCCGAGAGTTCCTCGCAGACCACGTCGAGCAGGGCGCGCTCGATGCGGCGGTCAGGGCAGTCGACGATGTCGAGCGGCACCCGGGTCAGGCCCAGCTGCTCCCACTTCCGGGCCAGATCGAGGGCGTGCTCCGGATCGGCGGCGAGGTGCACGGCTCGCGTCTCGTCGGCGTGCATCGTGCGGGCGTACTGGATGGCCCGGGCGGTGGGCCGGTCGACGTCGCCGACCATCACGAGGACCGAGTGGCGGGGCAGCACGGGCGTCCCGATGGCGTCGTCGACATCGTGGATCAGCTCGACGGCCTCGTGCTCGTACTGCTTGTTGAGGCGCATCAGCAGCGCCACCATCACGGGGACCAGGATGATGATGAACCAGGCACCGTGGCTGAACTTCATCCAGCCGATGACGAGCGTGACCACCAGCGTGGTGACGGCGCCGAGGCCGTTGACGAACAGGCCGAGGCGCCAGCCGGGCTCCTTCAGCTTGACGTGGCGGACCGACATCCCGGCCTGCGAGAGCGTGAAGCTGGTGAACACGCCGATCGCGTAGAGCGGGATCAGGTGGCTCACGTCGGCCTGGAACAGCAGCACCGGGATCGCGGCCGCCACCGCCAGGGCGATGATGCCGTTCGAGAACACCAGCCGGTGGCCCCGCTTGGTGAGCTGCTTGGGCATGAACGCGTCGTCGGCGTGGAAGCTGGCGAGGCGGGGGAAGTCGGCGAACGAGGTGTTGGCCGCCAGCACCAGGATCAGCATCGTGGCGGCCTGGACGAAGAAGAAGATGGCGTGGCCGACGGGCCCGCCGCCGAACGCCTGGCGGGCCACCTCGGAGATCACCGTCGTCTTCTCGCTGGGGACCGCCTGGTACTTGGCGGCCAGGAACGAGATCCCCAGGAACAGCGTGCCGAGGCAGACGCCCATGATCATGAGGGTCTGGCGGGCGTGCTTGGCCTCGGGCTTCTTGAACGCCGGCACGCCGTTGGAGATGGCCTCGACGCCCGTCATGGCTGCACCGCCGGAGGCGAAGCCCTTCAGGAGCAGGACGATCGTGACGACGCCGGTGCCGATGGCGATGTGGCCGTCGGGCGGCGGGATGGTCGCGAACCCGTTCATCACGCCGCGGGTGACGCCCACGATGATCATCAGGAACATCGACACGATGAAGGCGTAGGTGGGGACGGCGAAGATGCGGCCCGACTCCTTCACGCCCCGCAGGTTCCCCCAGGCGATGACGGCGATGAACCCCAGGGCCATGGGCACCCGGTAGGGGTAGAAGAACGGGACCGCCGAGTAGAGGGCGGCCATGCCCGCCGACACCGACACGGCCACCGTCAAGATGTAGTCGGTGAGCAGGGCCACGCCGGCCACCTGCGCCGGGAGCAGGCCGAGGTTGTCCTTGGTGACGATGTACGCGCCGCCCGCCGACGGGTACGCCTTGATGGTCTGGCGGTAGCTGAACACCAGGATCACCAGCACGGCCACGAGGACCCCGGTGATCGGGACGAGGAACGCGGTGAAGGCGAGGAACCCGATGGCCGGCACCAGGGCTCGCAGGATCTCCTCGGACGCGTACGCCGTGGACGACAGCGCGTCGCTGGCGAACACCGCGAGCGCCGTCGGCTTGCCGAGGCGCTGGTGCTCGAGCTGGTCGGTGTGCAGCGCGGGCCCCAGCACCTTCTGCTTGAGCCGGTACGACCTGGCCTCGGGGATGCCCCCGACGGAAGGGGGCAGCGGGCCCGGCACCACGGGGGTGGTCGGAGCCGCCTGCGGATCGTCGATCACGGTCATGGTTCGATTGTCGGGAGGGCCCTGATCAAGACGGCGTCGCGAAACGGCCCGAGGCGCAAGGATCCCGTAAAGATGGCGCTCGGCGGCGGTCCAAGGGCCCGGGAGCGGGGTGACGACCTGCTCTCCGCGGCAGGATGGAGCGGTGCCGATCCGCCTCCGCTACCCCTCCGGCCCGCTGGGCGTGGTCTGCGGCGCGGCGACGGCGGTCGTGGCCGTCCTCGTCCTCCTGCCGATGCGCGATGCGCTCAACCCGGCCACGCCCGCGCTCATCTTGGTGATCCCCGGCGTGCTCGCGGCCGTCCTCGGCGGCCGCGTCGCGGCGGCCGTCGTGGCCGGCGCCACCTCGGTCGCGTTCGGCGTGCTGTTCATCCCGCCGTTCGGGCACTGGAAGATCCTCGATCCCGAAGACGTCACGGCCGTGGTGGTCTTCCTCCTCGTGGCGCTCATCGTCGGTGAGCTCACGGCCCGCCAGGCCGTGCGTCGCAGCGTCGCCGAGACCCGCATGGCCGAGCTCGAGGCGCTCACCTCCCGGCTCGAGCGCGCCCACGACGAGCAGCAGCGCCTCAGCCGCGAGCTCGACAAGCTCGCGCTGATGGAGGAGGTCGACCAGCAGCGGTCGGCGCTGCTGCGCTCGGTGTCGCACGACCTCCGCACGCCGCTCGCCACCATCCGCGCCGTCTCCTCCGACCTCATGGACGACGAGCTCTACGACGACGAGACGCGCGCCGACCTGCTCTCCCTGGTCAGCGACGAGGCCGAACGGCTCGACCGGCTGGTCGCCAACCTGCTCAGCCTGAGCCGGATCGAGTCCGGCTCGTTCGCTCCCGACCTGCAAGCGGTCGTGCTCGCCGAGCTCCTCACCGCCACGGTCGCCCGGCTGCGGCGGGTGATCGCCGACCACCGCCTCGAGCTCGACGTGCCCGCCGACCTCCCGCTGGTGCACGCCGACTACACGCAGCTCGACCTCGTCGTCACCAACCTCCTCGAGAACGCGGCGCGCCACAGCCCGCCGCGCTCCACCATCCGGGTCGGCGCCCGCACCTCGGGCACGATGGTCGAGGCCTGGGTCGAGAACCGGGGCGACGGGGTCATCGCCCCCGACCGGCAGCGCATCTTCGAGGCGTTCCACCGCGGCCACGGCAGCCGGTCCAGCGGCATCGGCCTCGCCATCTGCAAGGCGGTGGTCGAGGCGCACGGCGGCACGATCGGCGTGACCGATGCCCACGGCGGTGGCGCCCGGTTCACCTTCACCATGCCGATCCTGCCCACGCCGGTCGACCAGGCGGCCGTCGCATCCGCCCGCCGGGCCACCCCGTGAACCCGTCGCCCAAGGTCCTGGTGGTCGACGACGAGCACGCCATCGTCCGCGCCCTGAGCGCCGCGCTCGCCGCCCGCGACTACCGGGTCGACGTGGCCCGCACCGGCCACGATGCGCTGGAGCGGGCGGCCACCGGCTCCCCCGACCTCATCGTCCTCGACCTCGGCCTGCCCGACATCGACGGCATCGAGGTGTGCCGCCGCATCCGCGCCTGGAGCGATGTCCCCATCGTCGTGCTCACCGCCGAGGGCGCCGACGACGTCAAGGTGACGGCGCTCGACGAAGGCGCCGACGACTACGTCACCAAACCGTTCTCCACGCCCGAGCTGCTGGCCCGGCTCCGCGTGGCCCTGCGCCACCACCAGCGGGGCCGCGTCGACGGGTCCGAGGACGCGCTCCTGCAGGTCGGCAACCTGGTGGTCGACCTCCCCCACCACGCCGTGACGGTGGGCGGCGTGAAGCTCGACCTCACGCCCAAGGAGTTCGGCTTCCTCGCCACCCTCGCCCGCCACCCCGGCCGGGTGTTCACCCACCGGATGATCCTCCAGGCGGTCTGGGGCGAGGGGTACGGCACCGAGACCCAGTACCTGCGGGTCTACGCCAGCCAGCTCCGCAAGAAGCTGGCCGGGCTGAACGCACCCGAGCTCATCACCGAGCCCGGCGTGGGCTACCGGCTGGTGGCCCCCGAGGCCCCCTGACCCGCCCGGGCTACTCGTCGGACGACAACGAGGGCTCGTAGGGGCAGGCGTGGTCGACGCCGACGGTCTCCTCGATGAGGGCGAGCATGCGCAGCACCGCCACATCGGCGTGCTGGGGACCGACGACCTGGAGGCCGACCGGCATGCCGTCGCCCGTGAACCCCGCGCACACCGTGCCGGCCGGCGACCGCGTGAGGTTGAAGGGGTACGTGTAGCGGACCCAGCTGATGTCCTCGATGCCGTTCACCAGGCCGGCGGCCGACCCGACCGGTGTGTGGCCGGCCACGGTGGGCGTCAGCAGCAGCGGGGCCTCGTGGAACAGGTCGACGAGCCGGAGGTTGAGGTGGTGGGCCACATCGGACGACTCGAGCGCGGTGGTGGGCCCGGCGGTGTTGCGGGCCCAGGTGAGCATCGAAGCCAGGCCCGGGTCGAGGTCGTCCCAGCCGGGCCCGTCGCCATCGCCGTCGACCGCGGCCTGCACGACGCGGAGGTTGGCCGTTAGCGAGAGCATCAGCCACGGCAGCGCCGGATCCTCGTCGAACACGTCGTCCATCACGAGGACCTCGGTGCCGCGCGCCTCGAGGGCCGAGACGGCGCGCTCGCACACGGCGCGGATCTCCGGGTCGAGCACGGCGTAGCCCAGCGTCGGCGACCAGATCACCCGCCGGGGCGCGTGGAGGTTCTCCACGGCGTCGCGCCACGACTCGTCGGGCATCGGCAGCGAGCGCAGGTCGGTCGGCTCGGGGCCGATGACCGCGTCGAGGGCGTAGGCGCTGTCGCGGGCCGTGCCCACGAGCAGGCCCTTGCTCGACAGGTCGGCCCAGCCCGGCGGGCGCGGCCCGCCCGCCGGCACGCGGCCGAGCGACGGCTTCATGGTGGTGAGGCCGCACAGCGCCCCGGGGATCCGCAGCGATCCGCCGCCGTCGGAGCCCGTCGCCATCGGCACCATCCCGGCGGCCACCGCCGCCGAGCTGCCGCCCGACGAACCGCCCGCCGACCGGTCCAGCGCCCACGGGTTGCCGGTGCGGCCGAAGACCCGGTTGTCGGTGTCGGCCTTCCACGCCAGCTCCGGCGTGTTCGTCTTGCCGATGATCACGCAGCCGGCCTGCCGCAGCCGGGCCACGAGCACCGAGTCGGAGGTGGCGACGGCCCGGTCGGCGAAGAGCAGCGAGCCCTGCGTGGTGCGGAAGCCCTCGGCATCCTCCGTGTCCTTCACCCCGATCGGGATGCCGGCGAGGGGGCCGACATCTTCGCCCGCAGCGATGCAGGCATCGATGTCGGCTGCCTGGAGCAGGGCGGACTCGCCGTCGATGGCGACGAACGCCCCGACCTCGTCGTTGGTGGCGTCGATCCGGTTGAGCGCGTGGGCCGTGAGCTCGCGGGCGGACACCTCGCGCTCGCGCACCTGCCGGGCCAGATCCTCGATGTCGGAGCGACGGAAGTCCATGCAGGCCGACGCTAGAGCCGTGACGGACGGCGCGCTGGCGGACGCCCGCTCAGTAGCCGAGGTCGACGTCGACCAAGCCCACCAGCGGTTCCCCCGCCGCGTACCGGCGGACGTTGTCGGCGATGCGGGCACCGAGCAGGGGCCGCGCCATGGCCTGGGTGTTGCCGGTGTGCGGCGTGACGATCGCGTTCGGCAGCGCCCAGAGCGGGTGGCCGTCGGGCAGGGGCTCGGGATCGGTGACGTCGAGGCCCGCCCCTCCGATGGTCCCCGCCTCGAGGGCAGCCACCAGCGCACCGGTCTGGACGTGGGCACCGCGAGCAACGTTGATGAGCCACGCGTGCGGCTCCATCGCTTCGAGCTCGGCCGGACCGATCAGGCCCTCGGTCTCGGGCAGGAGCGGCAGCGCCAGCACGACCGCGTCGGCGCCCTCGAGTGCAGCGGCGCGATCGTCGATCCCGAGGACGCGGTCGACGCCCTCCATGGGCTGGGGGTGGCGGCGGACGACGGTGACGTGGCAGCGGAACGGCTGGAGCATGTCGATCAGCGACCGGGCGATGCCTCCGCCCCCGAAGATCGTGACGCGGGCGCCGATGAGGTTCCGGCCCGCTTGGGTCGTCCAGGTCTGCGCGGCGCCGTAGCGGTGGAGGTTGCGGAACCCGGCGAGCAGCATCGCGAGCGCGTGCTCCGCCACCGGGTCGGCGTACACGCCCTTGGCACACGTCCACACGCGGCTCGCGTCGAGGAGCGGCACGTAAGGCTCGATCCCGGCCCACGGCAGCTGCACCCAGGTCAGGTTCGGGTGCTCCTCCAGCAGCGCGGCCAGGCCCCCCGGATCGTCCGCCTGGGTCCACACGACGCCGGTTGCCTCCGCGGGTGAGACGACGTCACCCCCTCCGTCGCGGACCGCACCGTCGATCCACCACGAGCTGACCGGGGCGGTGGCGATCTGGGGGCGGTGCGCATCGGCCATGGCCGGAAGGTACCTCGCGACCAGATCCGGAGCTGCGGTGGACGCGTTCCCGGCCCGCTGACCTGGAACCGGACATCTTTCCCGAGTTCCGAGTGGGTATTCGACTCTTTTCTGACGGTGTGTCAGACTTCACGCCGACATGGGGCCCGTCGGTGGACGGGCCTACGCAACCTGGGGGACATCACAGAGCATGAAACGACGTTCAGTTCGACACATCCTGTTGGCCACAGCCGCAGCCGCAGCCGGACTGGCGATCGTGAGCGTGACCGGCGGGACCGCCGGCGCCGCCACGGTCAGCCAGACGCTCGACTGCGGCAACCTGGGCGGGACCCAGACGACCAACCTCTCGACCACCGCCCCGGCGACCGTCGCCCAGAACGGCACGTTCTCGGTGGTGCTCGCCCCCTCGGGAGCGCCCGGCAAGGCCGCCGGCGCCGAGATCAAGAACATGGTCACCACGTTCCAGGCCCCCACCGGCTCGTCCATCGTCGGCGGCTCGGCATCCGCCAGCGGCGGCAGCGGCACGCTCGGCGCCTACACCGCCACCATCTCCGGCACCACGGTGAAGCTCACCGTGCCCGGGCCCATCGCCAACGGCGCCTCGTTCGTCAACCCGACGCTCACGTTCCAGCTGAAGGCCACCGGCGCCGTCGCCGCGGTCCTGAAGACCACGTTCAAGCAGGCGGGCGCCTACACCCTCACCGCGGCGGGCTCGGTCAACGTGACCTGCAACGCCACGACGCCGCTCACCACCCTGACGAGCACCACCATCGCGGCGGCCACCACCACCACGACGGCAGCGGCCACCACCACCACGGGCGGCGCCACCACGTCGACGACCGGCGGCGCCACCACCACGGCGGCGCCCACCACCAGCACCACCGCCGGCCCGACCACCACCACCACGACGGCCCCGCCCACGATCACGACGCAGTCGTGGTCGCCCGGCACGGCCTGTGGCGTGGCCCAGTCCACGACGGCCCCCGCCAACACCACCTCGGTGAGCATCACCGCCACCGGCGGCAAGGGCGGCAAGAGCGGTTCGCAGGCCTCGAGCTCCAAGCGTGACGGCGGCACCGGCGGCCAGGCGTTCGGCACCTTCGCCGCCTCGGCGGGCCAGACCTTCACCGGCGTCGTCGGCTGCAACGGCAAGGACGGCATCAACGATGGCGCCAACAGCACCAACGCGGCCGGCTACTCCTACGGCGGCAACACCGGCAACGGCTCGGTCGTCATCCTCACCACCGGCGCCAGCGGCGGCGGTGGCGGCGCCGCCTCGGGCGCCTGCCTCGGCGCCGAGTGCGCCTCGGGTAGCGGCACCCCGCTCGTCGTCGCCGGTGGCGGCGGCGGTGGCGGAGTGAGCAACTGCGCCGGCACCCCGTCGGGCTCCGGCGGCAGCGCCGGCTCCGGCGCCAGCGCCAACGGCGACAACGGGCACGGCCCCGACGGCGCCAACGGCGGCCAGGGCGGCGACTCCGGGAGCAGCAGCTCCTCCGCCCTCGGCGGCAAGGGCGGGCACAACACCGACTCGGCGGTCGGCGACGGCGGCAACGCCCCGTCCACCGGCGCCTTCGACGGCGTCGGCGTGAGCGTGGTCGGTGGCGGTGGCGGCGGCGGCTACGCCGGCGGCGCCCAGGGGGCCAACAACGCGACGGGCTGCAAGGGCGCCGGCGGCGGCGGCGGCGGCTCCTCGTGGGTCTCCAACACCGGGACCAACTCCACCTTTGCGACCGGCAGCACGGCTGGCGTCACCCTGACCTTCACGATCAGCACCCCGGCCGTCACCACGACGACCACCAGCACCACCACCAGCACGACGGCGCCGACCACCACGTCGACCACGCTCAACCCGTGCACGGCCGACAAGGTGCCGTTCCCCACGGTCACGGCCCTGGTGAACCAGCAGTACCAGGACTTCACCGGCGCCGCGCCCACCACGGCGCAGACCAACCAGTGGGTCCCGGCCATCACGAACTGCACGGCGTCGCCCGATGCGCTGATCGTGAGCCTGCTGCCCACCAACGTGAGCAACAGCGACGATGCCCGGCTGGTGCGCCTGTACCTGGCGTACTTCCACCGGCCGCCGGACCCCGATGGCTTCAACTACTGGCAGGCGCAGCTCGATGCCGGCAAGGGCCTGATCAACGCGGCCAAGAAGTTCTCGGAGTCCTCGGAGTTCAAGCGGGACTACGGCACGCTCGACAACGGCCAGTTCATCGACCTCGTCTACCTGAACGTGCTCGACCGGCCCGCCGACCCCACGGGCCGGACCTACTGGCTCGATCGGCTGAGCAAGAAGACGGCCAACCGCGGTGACGTGATGATCAACTTCTCGGAGTCCACCGAGAACATCCGCGACAAGACCACGCACGTGCAGGTCTTCCGGATGTACCGGTCGATGATGGCGAAGTTCCCGTCGAAGGCGGGCTTCTTCGACCTGGTCAACCCGATCCTCAACGACGGCAAGAAGCTCGACGACGCCGCCCACACCATCCGGCTCAGCGCCGCCTACGACGCCCGCGTCTGACCCGCACCACCATCTGCAGTTCACCGAGGCCGGTCCCTCACGGGGCCGGCCTCGGCGCGTACCGTGCCAGCGATGAGCGCCACCACCGAGCCCACCCCGGCCCCCGCCCCGTCCGCACCGGCATCGTGCGACCTGTCCACCCAGTGCGGGCACTGCGGTGGCCCGATGCGCCAGGAGCACGCCCACTACCGGTGCACGATGTGCGGCCAGCGCGACTCCTGCTGCGACGGGCCCTACTGACCGCCCCGCCTGGCGCCCGAGGGCAGCGCCACCGCATCCACCTGTGACTTGACCCGCGGGTCAAGTTACGCTCGCTGGCGATGACGACCACCTCCGACCCCCAGCGCGATCCTCGCGGCGAGGTCGATTGGGAGGAGTGCGAGGACGCCTACGTCGACGGTGACCGGATCTTCGAGCCCGGCACCGCCCGCGCCGCCTTCTCCCACCGCACGTTCCGGACCGTCTACCTCGGCGCGTTCGCCTCCAACATCGGCACCTGGATGCAGAACGTGGTGCTCGGCGCGCTGGCCTACAACCTCACCCACTCCGGGGTGTTCGTCGGCATCATCATCGCCGCCCAGCTCGGCCCCCTGCTCCTGTTCTCCGTCGTGGGCGGCATGATCGCCGACGCCTTCGACCGCAAGCGCTCGCTGCTCATCATCTGCGTCCAGCAGGCGGTGTTCTCGGTGCTCCTGGCGCTCGTCACCATCCCGGCCGATCCCAACAAGGTCGCCATGGTCGTCGTGGTGCTGATCATCGGCATCGGCAACGCGCTCTACGCCCCCATCTTCAGTGCCGTGGTGCCGATCCTCGTCCCCCGCGAAGACCTGTCCGGCGCCATCTCGCTCAACTCCGTCCAGATGAACGCCTCGCGGGTGATCGGCCCGTTCATCGGCGCCGCGATCTACACCACCTGGGGCCCGTCGTGGGTGTTCGTGCTCAACGCCCTCAGCTTCGGCTTCGTCATCCTCAGCCTGCAGCGCGTCACGCTCCCCCCGCCGGTGGCCACGGGCAGCCAGGGCCTCCACCGCCTCCTCGAGGGCATCGACGTCGCTCGGGCGGACCGGGTGGTCCGCCAGTGCCTCATCGTGATCTTCAGCTTCTCGTTCCTGTGCCTGCCGTTCATCACGCAGATGCCCACCATCGCCGACACCAACCTCAGCATCGCCTCGAAGAGCACCCAGTACGGGATCCTCTACGGCTGCTTCGGGCTCGGCGCGGTGATCGGTGCCCTGTCGATCGGCACGGTCTTCGCGTCGTCGTCGAAGGCGCGCCTCACGCGGTTCGGCCTCGTCGGGTTCGCCGTGATGATCCTGACCTTCGGCACGCTGCACAGCGCGACGTCGGCCTACGTCGCCATCTTGCTGCTCGGCTGCGTGTACTTCGCGGTGATCACGTCCCTGTCGACGGTGCTCCAGCAGGACATCGACGACGGCGTCCGGGGCAAGGTCATGGCGCTGTGGATCATGGGCTTCGGCGGCACCGTGCCGTTCGGCGGGCTGGCCGGCGGCTGGGTCATCGAGCAGCTGGGCATCACGCCGCTCGTGGGCATCAGCGCCGTGTTCGCCCTGTTCCTGGCGTGGTGGGCCGACCTGCTGCCGAGCCGGCCCTCGGGAGTCCTCGGGCTGGAGCCGGCGAGCGCCGCGTAGCTCGTCTCGTCGCCCGAGCGGTCAGGGCGCGGTGAGCGCCGCGGCCACCCGTTCGAGGCCGGCCGAACGGCTGGCCTTCACCAGCACCACGTCGCCGTCGCCGAGGCCCAGCTCCCGGAGGCGCTCCAGCGCCGCGCCCGTGTCGGCCACCGCATCGTCGCCCTCGGCGCCGTACCAGGGCTGCGCCACGGAGATGATCCGGATGCCCAGCTCGTCGGCGAGGGCGCCCACCGACCGGTGCAGCTGCTCCTGCTCGTCGCCCAGCTCGTTCATGGTGCCCAGGACGGCGAAGCGGCGGTTGGCGGGGAGCTCGTCGATGGCGCGCAGGGCGGCGGCCATCGAGGTGGGGTTGGCGTTGTAGCTGTCGTCGAGCACGCGGTAGCCCGCGGCCACGTTCACGAGGTCCATGCGCAGCGCCGACAGCCGGGCGCCCCCGAGCCCCTCGGCCACCTGCTCGATGCCGACCCCCAGGGCCAGGCCGGCCGCCGCCGCGCCCAGGGCGTTGATGACCTGGTGGCGGCCGGCGATGGCCAGGTGCACGTCGGCCACGCCCCACGGCGACCGCAGCTCGAACGTGGGGTGGAGGTGCTCGTCGAGGGTGATGTGGGCCGCGTGGACCTCCCCGCCCTCCTGGCCGAAGGTGAGGACGGTGGCCTCGGTGCGGTGGGCCATCGCCGCCACCCGGGGGTCGTCGGCGTTGAGCACCGCCGTGCCCGACGCGGGGAGCCCCTCGATCAGCTCGCCCTTGCCCTGGGCCACGTCGTCGAGCGTGCCGAACGCCTCGAGGTGCACGCCGGCCACCAGCGTGACGACGCCGATGGTGGGCCGTCCGACGGTGCACAGCTCGGCGATGTGGCCGATCCCCCGGGCGCCCATCTCGAGCACGGCGCACTCGGTGCCGTCGGGGGCGTTGACGAGGGTGAGCGGCAGGCCGAGCTCGTTGTTGAACGAGCCCACGCTCGCGGCGGTGCGGTACGTGGTGGCGGCCACCGAGGCCAGCAGGTCCTTCAGCGAGGTCTTGCCGACGCTGCCGGTGATGCCCACCACCCGGTCGCCCAGCCGGTCCCTCGCCGCCGAACCGAGCGCGCTCAGCGCCACGGCCGTGTCGGCCACGCGGATGGCCGTGCCGGCACCGATCATCTCCGACGTGAGGTACGCCGAGGCCCCGGCCCGGACCGCCGTGGTGATGAAGTCGTGGCCGTCGCGCTCGGCGACGATGGGGACGAAGAGCTGGCCGGGCTGCACCAGCCGGGAGTCGATCGAGGCGCCGTCGACCGAGGCCTCCCGGCCGAACACCTCTCCCCCGGTGGCGTCCGCCACCTCCGTCGTCGTGAACCGCATGGCCGTCGACCGTACCCGGCCCACCCCCGCCGCCCGGCCACGGCGCCGACCGATCGCCCCGGGCGGCGCCCGTATGCTCGGCCCCCATGACCGATGGCCCGCCGCCCGTCCGCATCGTCCTGCTCTACGGGGGTCAGTCCGCCGAGCACGAGGTGTCCCGGGTCTCGGCCGCCCACGTCCTGCGGGCGATCGACACCAGCCGCTACGACGTGGTCCCCATCGCCATCACGCCCGAAGGGCGGTGGCTGCGCTCCGACGCCACCCTCGCTGCGCTCCAGGCCGGACCCGACGCGATCCCCGGCGTGCTCGACGCGTCCGGCACCGACATCACGCCGCTGGGCAGCGTCGCCCCGGCCCTCCCCGGCCAGCAGGTCGTGGTGCTGCCCATCCTCCACGGCCCCCGTGGTGAGGACGGCACCGTGCAGGGCCTGCTCGAGCTGGCCGACGTGGCCTACGTGGGCACGGGCGTCCTCGGCTCGGCGCTCAACATGGACAAGGCCACGGCCAAGGTGGTGGCCCAGGCCGCGGGCATCCCGGTGTGCCGCTGGATCTCGGCTCGCGACAGCGAGCTCGACGATGCGTTCATCGCCCGCGTCGGCGCCGAGCTGGGCTGGCCGGTGTTCGTGAAGCCCTCGAACATGGGCTCATCGGTCGGGGTCAGCCGCGCCGACGACCCCGGCGGCCTCCGCGCCGCCCTCGCCGAGGCCACCCAGTACGACGAGTGGGTCGTGGTGGAGGAGGCGGTCGACGCCCGCGAGCTGGAGGTGGGCGTCATCGGCAACGAGGCGCCGCGGGCATCGGTGGTGGGCGAGATCCTGCCCACCCACGACTTCTACGACTACGACGACAAGTACGTCGACGGCGCCGCCGAGATGGTGATCCCCGCCGACGTGCCCCCGGCCGTGGCCGAGGAGATGCGCACGCTCGCCGTGCGCGCGTACCGGGCGCTGCGCTGCGACGGCCTGTCCCGGGTCGACTTCTTCTACGAGTCCGAGGGCCGCGGCCTGCTCTTCAACGAGATCAACACGCTGCCAGGCTTCACCCCGTTCTCGATGTTCCCGTCGCTGTGGGCCGAGTCGGGCCTCGCCTACCCGGAGCTCATCGACGAGCTCATCCGCCTCGCCCTCGCCCGCCACGCCCACCGGTCCCCCCACCGCCGCCTCCGCTGACCCCCTCCCCCGTCTTCTGGTCGATCTTCCCCCTGACGAGGGGACGATCGACCACAGAACCCGGCCCCCACGTTTTGCTGGTCGATCTTCCCCCTCACGCGGGGACGATCGACCACAAGACCCGGGTGGTCAGGTGAGGGCGGCGAGGAGCGAGTCGAGGACGGCTCGGCGGCGGGCGCGGAGCCAGGCGATGTCGGCGGGCAGGCCGAGGTCGGCGCGCACCTCGGCCTCGGTGGCGATGCCCACCACCCGGGCCCCGGCCGCCAGCAGCACGCGGCG
This sequence comes from Aquihabitans sp. McL0605, assembly GCF_049993875.1. Taxonomy (NCBI): domain Bacteria; kingdom Bacillati; phylum Actinomycetota; class Acidimicrobiia; order Acidimicrobiales; family Iamiaceae; genus Aquihabitans; species Aquihabitans sp. McL0605. Next base: position 4,630,854 of record NZ_CP188252.1, on the reverse strand, counting down.
GATCTGGTCCTCGTCGACCGCCGCCCCGCCGGCCAGCACGCCCGACGCCGCCGCCACCAGCGGCTCGGCCGCCCGGGCCAGGTGGGTCGACGCCGGCGGGCCCAGGCGCGACACCTCGCGGACCACGGCCAGCAGCTCGGGCCGGACCGAGCCGAGCCGGAAGGTGGCGTCGACGACGGCGATGATCTGCGAGGCCAGGTCGGGCCCGGCCCCGATGGCCGCCTCCGTCAGCTCGTGGCCGAGCTCCCCCACGGCGTGGTCGACCACGCCGAACAGGAGCACCTCCTTCGACGGGAACCAGTAGAGGAGCGTCTGCTTGCGGACCCCCACCTCGGCGGCCACCGAATCGAGCGACGTGGCCTCGACGCCGCGCTCGGCGAACGCCCCCAGGGCCGCGCCGAGGATGCGGTCCCTGGTGCTCACCCCTTCGCGCATCGCTTCGGCCACGGGACTCCTCGACAGGTCGTCGCCGCCATGCTCGCACACTTCTCTACCATCTGGTAGACAGAACCGGTGATCGCCGACGACCTGGCCGGGAAGCGCATCGCCGTCACCGGCTCCACCGGATTCCTCGGGACCGCGCTGGTCGAGCGCCTGCTGCGATCGGTGCCCGACTGCGAGCTGGTCCTGCTGATCCGCGCCGGCCGGATGCGCAACGTCGAGCAGCGCGCCCAGCGGGAGATCTTCAAGAACAACTGCTTCGACCGGCTCCGCGACGAGCTGGGCGGCAAGGCGGCGTTCGACGAGCTCGTGGCCCGCCGGGTGCAGATCATCCAGGGCGATGTCGGCACCGACCTGCTGGGCCTCACGCCGGAGGGCCGCGAGCTGCTCGCCGGCTGCGACATCGTGATCCACTCGGCCGCCACGGTGAGCTTCGACTCCCCGCTCGACCTCGCCGTCGAGGTCAACCTCCTCGGCCCCACCCGCATCGCCCAGACCCTCCAGGACCTCGGCGTGGCTCCCCACCTGGTGGCCGTCTCCACCTGCTACGTGGCGGGCAACCGCCGGGGCGCGGCGCCGGAGATCCGGGTCGACGAGAGCCCCTTCTGGATCTCCGACATCAACTGGCGACGAGAGGTCGAAGGCGCCCGCCGGGTCCGCTCCGACGCCGAAGCGGCCAGCCGCGTCCCCGAGCAGCTCGCCACCTTCATGGTGAAGGCCCGCGACGAGCTGGGCGGAGCCGGCACGCCGCTGCTGGCCAGCAAGTCCGAGCAGCTCCGCCAGGAGTGGGTGAAGGCCCAGCTGGTCGACGCCGGCCGCGCCCGCGCCACCAGCCTCGGCTGGCCCGATGCCTACGCCTACACCAAGGCCCTCGGCGAGAAGGCCCTGGCCGAGAACCGCGGCAACGTGCCGGTGAGCGTGGTCCGCCCCGCCATCATCGAGTCGGCGTGGTCCGAGCCGGTGCCGGGCTGGATCCGCGGCTTCCGCATGGCCGAGCCGGTCATCATCAGCTACGCCCGCGGCCTGCTGAAGGAGTTCCCGGGCGTCCCCGAGGGCACGGTCGACGTCATCCCGGTCGACCTCGTGGTGGGCGCCATCATCGGCGTCGCCGCCCGCGGCCCGGTCAACGCCGACGGCTCGCCCGACATCACCCAGGTGGCATCGGGATCGGCCAACCCGCTCAAGTACGAGCGCCTCGTCGAGCTGGTCCAGGGCTGGTTCAGCGAGCACCCGCTCTACGACGCCTCCGGCCAGCCCATCGCCGTGCCCGACTGGGGCTACACCACCCGGAACCGGGTGCAGAGCCAGCTCGGCCGGGCCAAGGCCCTGCTCGACATGACCGAGTCGGCCATCGGCTCGCTCCCCCTGCGCGGCAAGCAGGCGGCGTGGTCGGCCAAGGTCGAGGAGCGGCGAGAGGTCGTCAGCCGGGCCCTCACCTACGTCGAGCTGTACGGCGCCTACACCGCGTGCGAGGCCATCTACGGCGTCGACAACCTGCTCGGCCTCCAGGCCTCGCTCTCGCCCAGCGACCAGATCGCCTTCTCGATGGACCCCCGGATCGTCGACTGGCCGCACTACGTGCACCAGATCCACCTCCCGTCGGTCGTCGAGCACGCCCGGGTCCGCACCGACGGCAAGAAGGGCCGCGGCGAGTCGCGCGAGGTCCGGCTGCGCCGCCAGGTCCTCGCCCCCGAGCGCCAGATGGCGGCGTTCGACCTCGAGAACACGCTCATCGCCTCGAACGTCGTCACCAGCTACGCCTGGCTCGCCAGCCGCCGGCTCGACCGCGACGACAAGCTGCGCCTCACCGCCAAGCTCATCGGCGAGGCCCCTGGCCTGCTGCGCATGGACCGCTCCGACCGCAGCGACTTCCTCCGCTCGTTCTACCGCCGCTACGAGGGCGCCTCGGTCGCGCAGCTGCAGGAGGACTCGGCGGAGATGCTCTCGCAGCTCATCCTCACCAAGAGCTTCCCCGCCGCCATCCGCCGGGTGCGCGAGCACCGGGCACTCGGCCACCGCACGGTGCTCATCACCGGTGCCCTCGACTTCGTGGTCGAGCCGCTCAAGCCGCTCTTCGACGACATCGTCTCGGCCTCGCTCGCCGTCGGCGACGACGGCCGCTACCTCGGCCAGATGGTCGACGTGCCGCCCACCGGCGAGAGCCGGGCCTCGGCGCTGTACGACTACGCCGCCGCCCACGACATCGACCTGGCCGAGTGCGTGGCCTACGCCGATTCGTCCAACGACCTGCCGATGCTCGAGGTGGTGGGCTTCCCCGTCGCCGTCAACCCCGAGACCCGCCTGGCATCGCTCGCCCGCAAGCGGGGCTGGCTCATCGAGCAGTGGGCCAAGGCCCCCGGCTTCAAGCCCTCTCCCATCCCGCTGGCGCCCAAGCGCTCCGTCGCCAAGGCGGCCCCCCGATGAAGGCCCTGCGGTTCTCCCGCAAGCCGGGGAAGTACGTCGCCGCGGGCGTGGCCGGACGGATCGCGGCGGGCAAGGGTGCTTCGGTCGGGCCGCTCAAGCTCGTCGACGTCGACGACCTCAAGCTGCCCGCCGACGACTGGGTGCGCCTGCGCCCCCGCCTGGCCGGCATCTGCGGTTCCGACCTGGCCACCATCGACGGGCACAGCAGCCGCTACTTCGAGCCGATCGTGTCGTTCCCGTTCACCCCGGGCCACGAGGTGGTCGGCGACCTCGAGGACGGCTCGCGGGCCGTCCTCATCCCGATCCTGTCGTGCGTGACCCGCGGCATCGAGCCGGTCTGCGGCGCCTGCGCCGCGGGGCGCACCAACCACTGCGGCCGCATCGCGTTCGGCCACCTCGAGCCCGGCCTCCAGAGCGGCTACTGCGAGGACACGGGTGGCGGCTGGTCGGGCGAGATGGTCGCCCACCCGAGCCAGCTCCTCACCATCCCCGACGACCTGAGCGACGAGGCCGCCGTCATGGTGGAGCCCCTCGCGTGCGCCGTGCACGCCGCCCGCAAGGTGGCCGCCACCGGGCCGCACCAGCGCATCGCGGTGATCGGGTCCGGCACGCTCGGGCTGCTCACCATCGCCGCCCTGCGCGCCGAGGGCCCGTCCGGCACCGTCATCGCCACCGCCAAGTACCCGCACCAGCACGTGCTCGCCCTGGGCCTGGGCGCCGACCAGGTGGTCAGCCCGCGCACGCTGGGCCGGGTGGTCCGGAGCCTCACCGGTGCCTTCGTGTTCGACGGCGGCCAGCTCACCGACGGCGTCGAGCTGGTGGTCGACTGCGTCGGCACCGAGGCCAGCCTCACGCAGGCCCTCCAGGTGGTGGCGCCCGGCGGCCAGATCGTGGTGGTCGGCATGCCCGGTCACACCACGCTCGACCTCACCAGCCTGTGGCACCGCGAGAGCAGCATCTCGGGCAGCTACGCCTACACCCGCCCCGACTTCGAGCGGGCGCTGGAGCTGGCCCAAGAGCACGACCTCGGCCGGCTCGTCAGCGCCACCTACCCGCTCGACCGCTACACCGTGGCCATCGAGCACGCCGCCAACGCCGGCATGCGAGGGGCCGTCAAGGTCGCCTTCGACCTCCGCAAGAAGCCGAAGGCCAAGCGGTGAGCCGGCTCGGTCCGGCACCGACCAAGCGCAAGAAGCTCCGCGCCCCGTCGGCCATCGTCCGGGCGTTCTGGGAGCGCATGGAAGCCCGCGACTGGGAGGGAGCCCGGCTCCTCCTGGCCGACGACCTCGTCGTCATCTGGCCCGCCACCGCCGAGAAGTTCGACGGCGCCGACACCTTCATCGCCATGAACCAGGCCTACCCCGGCGACTGGCACGTCGAGGTCCAGCGGGTCAACGCCGACGGCCGCCACGTCCTCGCCTGGATCGAGGTCCACGTCGGCGACGAGCGCGCGTTCTGCGCCCAGCAGGTCGTCGTCACCGACAAGAAGATCCGCTCGTCCATCGACCTCTGGGTCGACGAGGGCGAGTCCGAGCCGCCGGCGTGGCGCGTCGACCTGATGTCGCGCATCGCCACCAAGACCACCTCCCCCGCACCCTCCCTCCACGAGGAAGCATCCTGATGCCCCGTCCCGGTTTCGTCCTCGACGTCGACAAGTCGACGCCACCCGTCCTCTTCCACCACGGCGAGGGGTTCCGGCTGGAGAAGCTCCCCGCCGACCGCACCCGCGTGATCTACCCGGGCGAGCCCCTCGACGCGCTCGACGACGTCGAGGCCGAGATCCAGCACGCGCTGCTCAACCCCCTCGAGATGGACCCGCTGCCCACGCTGCTCAAGCCGGGCATGAAGCTGACCATCGCGTTCGACGACGTCTCGCTGCCGCTCCCGCCCATGAAGCGCCCCGACATCCGCCAGCGGGTGATCGAAGCCGTGCTCGACATGGCCGCCGCGGCCGGCGTCGACGACGTCCACCTCATCGCCGCCCTGGCGCTGCACCGGCGGATGACCGAGGACGAGCTGCGCCAGGCCGTCGGCGACCGGGTGTACGACGCCTTCGCCCCGCAGGGCGCGCTCTACAACCACGACGCCGAAGACCCCGACAACCTGGCGTTCCTCGGTGAGACCAAGCACGGCGAAGAGGTCGAGATCAACAAGCGGGCGGCCGAGTCCGACCTGCTGATCTACGTCAACATCAACATCGTCAGCATGGACGGCGGCCACAAGAGCACCGCCACCGGCCTGGCCAGCTACCGGAGCATCAAGCACCACCACAACGTGCACACCATGGAGCACTCCAAGAGCTTCATGGACCGCCACAACTCCGAGCTGCACCACAGCAATTGGCGCATGGGCAAGGTCATCGCCGACGCCGGGGTGAAGGTCTTCCAGATCGAGACCACCATCAACAACGACACGTTCGGCCAAGACGGCCCGATGAGCGTGCTCGCCAAGCGCGAGTGGGAGTGGACGGCCAAGGACCGCGTGTCGTTCATCGGCATGCAGCAGGGGCTCAAGCGCGTGTCGTCGAGCACCCGCCGCAAGATCTTCCAGGCCCACCGCGCGCCCTACGGCGTCACCTCGGTCACCGCCGGCGCCATCGAGCCCGTCCACGAGCGCACCCTCGAGAAGTGCTTCGACCAGCACATCGTCGAGGTCGAGGGCCAGACCGACATCCTCACGATGGGGCTGCCCTACATCTGCCCCTACAACGTGAACTCGATCATGAACCCCATCCTGGTGATGTGCCTCGGGCTCGGGTACTTCTTCAACATGTACCGCGGGAAGCCGCTGGTCCGCGAGGGAGGCGTGCTGATCATGACGCACCCCACGCCGTGGGAGTTCCACCCGGTCCACCACCCGAGCTACATCGACTTCTTCGAGCAGGTCCTGGCCGACACCACGGACCCCAAGGAGATCGAGCAGAAGTGGGAGAAGCAGTTCGCCGAGGACGAGTGGTACCGCCACCTGTACCGCACGAGCTACGCCTACCACGGCGTCCACCCGTTCTACATGTGGTACTGGGGCAGCCACGCGCTGAAGCACCTGGGTCGCGTGATCATCGTCGGCGGCGACAAGCGCGCCGTCCACCGCCTCGGCTTCAAGGCCGCCTCCACCCTCAACGACGCCTTCGAGATGGCCGAGGACGTCGTCGGCCGGCACCCCACCATCACCCACCTCAAGAACCCCCCCATCCTCATGGCCGACGTGAAGTGAGGGCGGGCTGATGGTGGATCGCAAGGGGGTGGAGAAGCTGCTGGCCAGTGCGCAGAAGGCGCGCGCCAAGGTGCCGCCCGTCCGCGCGCTCGTCTCGCAGACCACCTTCCCGTACCGGGCGCCCACCACGCCGCTCACGGTCGAGCCGGCGCCGCAGGAGCAGAAGCTCCTCGGCCACTACGACTCCGAGTGGGCCCGCAAGATGCCGGCCCGCTACGCCCGGTTCTTCCTCACCGAAGGCGTCGTGCGGCCGATCATCGCCGGGCTCGCCCAGCCCGAGCGCAACGGCCTCGACCGCCTCGCCGACCTCGAGGGCCCGGTGATCTTCGCCGCCAACCACCACAGCCACGTCGACGCCGGCCTGCTCATCACCTCGCTGCCCGAGCCGTACCGCCACCAGGTGTTCGCGGCCGCGGCCGCCGACTACTTCTTCGACAGCCGGGTGAAGGCCACCGCCTCCGCCCTGGTCCTCAACGCCATCCCGATCGAGCGCACCAAGGTGGGCCGCCGCTCCGCCGACCAGGCCGCCGGCCTGATCGACGACGGCTGGAGCATGATCATCTTCCCCGAGGGCGGCCGCTCCCCCGACGGCTGGGGCCAGCCCTTCCGCGGCGGCGCCGCCTACCTGGCGATCCGCTGCGACGTGCCGGTCGTCCCGGTCCACATCGCCGGCACCGGCCGCATCCTGCCGAAGGGCAAGAGCCGCCCGAAGCCGCAGCGCACGGTGGTCACGTTCGGCACGCCGCTGCGCGCCGCCGACGGCGAGCGCTCGCAGCCCTTCGCCGACCGCATCGAGTCCGCCGTCGCCGCCCTGGCCGACGAGGCCACGACGGACTGGTACTCGGCTCGCCGCCGCGCCGCCGCGGGCGAGACGCCCACCCTGGCCGGACCGCAGTCGGGCGCGTGGCGGCGCACCTGGGAGCTCACGGGCCAGCGCAAGCGCCCGTCGACCTCCAAGCGCTGGCCCGAGCTCTAGCCGGCCACCCCCGCACCACCGCCGTCGTCGAGCTCGGCGGCGGCGGGCATCGCCGGCACGGTGCCGGCGCGGGTGACGGAGATGGCGGCCGCGTGGTTGGCGCGCTCGAGCGCCGGGAGCAGGTCATCGCCTCGGGCCAGACCGGCGGCGAGCACGCCCAAGAAGCAGTCGCCCGCGCCCGTGGTGTCGACAGGCTGGACGCGGATGCCCGCCAGCACGTGATCGCCCGAGGGCCCGCTCGCCACCACCCCATCGGCGCCGAGCGTCACCACCACGATCTGATCGCCGGTGCGGATCCGCTGGGCGTGGGCCAGGGCCCCCGCCGAGTCGGCCGCGGGCTCGGTGCCGGGACCGACCAGCGCGGCCGCCTCGTGCTGGTTGACCACCACCACGTCGGCCGACGGGACGAGGGCCACGCCGTGGCCGATGGGCGACGGGTTCAGGATCGACCGGGCGCCCGTCACGTGGGCCACCATCAGTGCGCTCGTGACCGCGTCGACCGGAACCTCCAGCTGGGCCACCACCACGTCGCGGGCGGCGATCGGCACCTCCGGGAAGGTGGTCCGGGCGTTCGCGCCGGCGGACACGGTCACGGTGTTGGCCCCCGCCTCGTCGACCACGATCAGCGCGCTCCCGGTCGCGGCATCGGCCACCGCCACCACGTGGGCCACGTCGATGCCCTCGTCGCGCGCCACCCCCTGGAGCCAGCGCCCGTCCGCATCGTCGCCCACGGTGCCGAGCAGCGACGCGTCGGCGCCCGCCCGCACCGCGGCCACCGCCTGGTTGAGGCCCTTGCCGCCCGGAAGGGGGGCGAGCATCTCGCCCACCACCGTCTCCCCCACCGCCGGGTGGCGCACGACCCGCCACGGGCGGTCCACGTTGAGGCTGCCGACCACCCACACCCGACCCATCCCGGCATCCTGCCCCACTACCGTCGCCGATGTGACCGATCCCGTGCGCCCGCGCATCCTCGTCGACTGCGACCCGGGGCACGACGACGCCATCATGCTCATCTGCGCGGCGGCGTACGCCGATGTGGTGGGCATCACCACGGTCAGCGGCAACGTCGGCCTGCACCACACCACCCGCAACGCGCTGGCCGTCGCCCGGCTCCTCGACTGGGACGTGCCCGTCCACGAAGGCGCCGCCCGGCCCCTGCTCGCCGACCCGATCGACGCCGCCGAGGTGCACGGCGAATCGGGGATGGACGGCACCAACCTCCCGGCCCCCGACCGCCAGGCCGGCCCCGATGGCGTGGGGTTCCTGCTCGACGCCACCCGAGCCGAGGAGGGGCTCTGGCTGGTGGCCACCGGCCCGCTCACCAACGTGGCCCTGGCCCTGCGCCGCGATCCCGGGTTCGCCAGCCGGTTGGCCGGCATCTGCCTCATGGGCGGCGGCGCCCTGGGCGGCAACGTCACCGCGGCCGCCGAGTTCAACGTGTACGCCGACCCCGAGGCTGCCGCCATCGTGTTCGGCGCCGACTGCACCGTCCGGATGTGCGGGCTCGATCTCACGCACCAGGTCACGGGCAACCAGGCCCTGCTCGACCGGCTGGCCACCGTCGGCGGCCCGGCGGCGGTGCTGGTCACCGAGATCATCGCCACCGAGCTGGCCGCCTTCGGCCGCTACGCCTCGTCGTCCACCGAGCCGCCGCTGCACGACCCCGTCGCGCTGCTGGCCGTCACCCACCCGCACCTGTTCACCGAGCAGGCCACCCCGATCCACGTGGAGACCGCCGGCAACCTCAGCCGCGGCGCCACCCTGGTCGACCGCCGCATCTTCACCGCCCAGGGCACCCGGCCGTCCGAGTCGGGGGCCCGCACCCGGTGGGTCCACACGGTCGACGCCCCGGCCGCCCTCGACCTGATCGTCGAGGCGTGCGCGCTCTGGGCCTGACCACCCGTCAGGTCACGGTACGGTCGCCACCGTGAGCAGCACAGGGGACCACACCAGCACCACCTCGCCGGCCGGGGGGCCGCCGGCCGGGCCCTACCAGGGGTTCGGCGGGAAGGTGGGCAACACGTTCGCCGGCTCGGAGAGCTGGTGGCCGCCGCGGCCCGAGCCGGGTGCCGATGCCCCCAACATCGTGATCGTCCTGGCCGACGACCTGGGCTTCGCCGACCTCGGCTGCTACGGCTCCGAGATCCCCACCCCCAACCTCGACCGCCTGGCGGCCGCGGGCCAGCAGTTCACCAACTTCCACGTCACGCCCATGTGCTCGCCCACCCGCGCCGCGCTGCTCACCGGTGTGAACCCGCACCGGGCCGGCGCCGGCCACGTCGCCAACTCCGACCCTGGCTTCCCGGGCTACGCCGCGGAGCTGGCCGACGACGTGGCCACGGCCGCCGAGGTGTTCCGCGACGCCGGCTACTCCACCTTCGCCATCGGCAAGTGGCACCTCACGAAGGACAGCGACCTGTCCGATGCCGGCCCTCGCCACAGCTGGCCGTGCCAGCGCGGGTTCGACCGCTACTACGGCGTGCTCGACGCGTTCACCAACCTCCACCACCCCCACCGCATCGTCGAGGACAACCACAGCCAGGAGCTCGACCAGTACCCCGACGGCTACTACGTCACCGACGACCTCACCGACCGGGCCATCTCGATGATCCGCCACTCGAAGGCGTCGAACCCGTCGAAGCCGTTCCTGATGTACTTCGCCCACATCGCCATCCACGCGCCGCTGCAGTGCAAGGCGAGCGACCTGGCCCGGCACCACGGCCGGTACGACGCCGGCTGGGACGCCATCCGCCTGGCCCGCCACCAGCGCCAGATGGAGCTGGGCCTGCTGCCGGAGGGCACGGCGCTGGCCCCGCGCAACAGCGAGGACGGCGACGAGGTCGCCCCCTGGGACACCCTCGAGCCCGTCGACCAGGCCCTCTTCGCCCGGTACATGGAGGTGTACGCCGCGATGGTCGACGCCGTCGACCAGTCGGTCGGCCGCCTCTACGCCGCGCTCGAGGAGCTGGGCGAGGCCGACAACACGATCTTCGTGTTCCTGTCCGACAACGGCGCGTCCCGCGAGGGCGAGGACGTCGGCACCACGTCGTACTTCCGCACGCTCGTGTCGAAGAACGTCACCGACATGGAGGACCTCGACTTCGACCGGAGCCGGATCGATCTCGCCGGCGGCCCGCAGACGCTGGTCCACTACCCCCGGGGCTGGGCGATGGCGTCCACCACCCCGTTCCGGCTCTACAAGATCAACACCCACGCCGGCGGCCACTCGGTGCCGTTCATCTTCCACTGGCCGGCCGGGCCCGCCGCCGCCGGCCTCCGGGACCAGTGGGCCCACGCCACCGACCTCCTGCCCACCCTGTGCGAGCTGAGCGGCGTCACCCGTCCCGACGCGCGCAACGGCATCGCCCTGCAGCCGCTCACCGGCCTGTCGATGGGAGCCGTGCTGGGCGACCCGGCCGCGCCGCACCCCCGCGGCGGGCAGCACCTCGAGATGGCGGGCCACCGGGGGTACTACGACGGCGAGTGGGAGATCGTCACCCGCCACCAGCCGCTCACCCCCTTCGGCGACCACGAGTGGGAGCTGTACCACCTGGCCACCGACCGCACCGAGACCCGCAACGTGGCCGCCGACCACCCCGAGCGGGTGGCGGAGATGGCGGCGGCGTGGGAGGCGGCGGCCCGGCGGAACCAGGTGTACCCGCTCGAAGAGGGGTCGCGGCTGCGCTACGTGGTGCGCCCCGACTTCGACCTGCCCCTCCAGCAGCCGGTCCGCATCGTGGCGGGAACCCACACCCTCGAGCGGTACCGGTCGCAGATGCTCATCCAGTGGCGCTCGTTCGACGTCGACGTGGAGCTGCACCACCGGGCCGGCGACCGCGGCGTCCTCGTCTCGCACGGCGACCAGGGCGGCGGCTACTCGCTCTACGTCGACGACACCGGCGAGCTCGTCTTCGCCCACAACGGCTACGGCACCATGACCGAGCTGCGCTGCGGCCCGGTGCCCGACGGGGCCGAGCACATCCGCCTCGCCATCGAGGCGCCCGGCAGCTGGCGCTGGAACGCGAAGGTGGCGGTCGACGGCACGGACGTGGGCTCGGTCGACGGCCTGGTCATGCTCGGAGCCATGGCGCCCTTCGAGGGCATCAACGTGGGCATCGACCGCCGATCGCCCGTGAGCTGGGCCGTCCACGAGGCCCACGGGACGTTCCCGTACTCGGGCGACCTGGTCGCCGTCAGCTACACGCCGGGCACCCCGGCCCCCGATGCCGGCGGCAACTTCATCGACCTCCTGCGGGAGATCGGCCTCCGCTACGAGTGACCGGCCGGCCCGGCGGTCGGCCCGGCGGTCGGACCGGCCGCCAGCTCGGCGGCCTTGGTGGTGAGGTAGTCGCGCTCGCGGAGGTTGGCGGTCCCGGCCGCCGCGGCGCGCAGCTCCACGACCGCGGCGTCGCGGTCGCCGGCGCGCTCCAGCAGGTGGCCGCGCACGGCGTGCAGGCGGTGGTGGTCGCCGAGCTGCTCGTCGAGCCCGGCCAGCAGGGCGAGACCGGCCTCGGGCCCCTCGGCCATGGCCACCGCCACGGCCCGGTTCAAGGTGACCGTGGGGTTGGCGGTCAGGCGCTCGAGGAGGGCGTACAGCGCGGCGATCTCGGCCCAGTCGGTGTCGTCGTGGGAGGTGGCCCGGTCGTGCCCCGCCGCGATGGCCGCCTGCAGCTGGTACTCCCCCACCCGGCCGTTCGGCAGTGCCTCGTTGAGCAGCACGATGCCCTCGGCGATCTGCTCGCGGTCCCAGCGGGAGCGGTCCTGCTCGGCCAGCGGGATGAGCTCGCCGCCGGGACCCGTCCGGGCCGGACGGCGGGCATCGGTCAGGACCATCAGGGCGAGCAGGCCGGCCACCTCCGGATCGTCGGGGGCCGAGCGCCGGACCAGGCGGGTGAGGCGGATGGCCTCGCCGGAGAGGTCGGTGCGAGCCAGCTCCGGGCCGCCGCTGGTGGCGTAGCCCTCGTTGAACAGCAGGTAGAGCACGTGGAGCACCGACCGCAGCCGCTCCGCCCGCTCCTCCGGTGAGGGCGGGGCCAAGCCGTCGGGATCGCTCTTCACCTTGGCCTTGGCCCGGCTGATGCGCTGGGCCATGGTGGCCTCGGGCACCAGGAACGCGGCGGCGATCTCTCGAGTCGTGAGGCCACCGACGGCGCGCAGCGTGAGCGGGATCGCCGACGCCGGGGTGAGCGACGGGGCGCAGCACAGGTACAGGAGCAGCAGCGAGTCGTCGCGGCCCGTCACCGCCTCGGGCTCGGTGAGCGACCACGACGCGGCCAGGTCCTCGCGCCGGCGCCGGGCATCGTCGCTGCGGTACTGGTCGGCCATGCGGCGCGAGGCCACGCGGATGAGCCACCCCAGCGGCCTGTCCGGCACGCCGCGCTCGGGCCAGGCGGTCGACGCGGCGACGAGCGCCTCCTGCACCGCGTCCTCGGCGTCGGCGAAGTGGCCGTAGCGGCGCACGACCGCCCCGAGGACCTGCGGCGCCAGGTCGCGCAGCAGGTCCTCGGTGGTGGGCGCGGAGCTCACACCTCGGGGTCGGGGGCGCTCATCACCTGGCGGAGCTCGATCGGCTGCTGGATCGGCACCCCATCGGGGCCGGGAGCAGCCGACACGCGTCCTGCCAGCTCGACGGCCCGCTCGTAGGTGTCGACGTCGACGAGGCGATAGCCGGCGAGCAGCTCCTTCGCCTCGGGGAACGGTCCGTCGGTGACCACCGGGGCGTGGACGCCGTCGGACGTGACCAGCTTGGCCTGATCGGGCCCGGCGAGGCCCTGGGCATCGACCAGCTCGCCGGAATCGACGAGCTCCTGGTTGAGGCGGATCTGGAAGTCGATGTGCGCCTGGAAGTCGGCCGCCTTCCACTCGTTGATCGGCGGCGCCCCGGAGGCGGGCTCGTTGTAGTTCTGCAGCAGCATGAATCGCATCGTTCGGTCCTTCTCGTCGGTGGCGGCGCCCCAGCGGCGCCGCTCATCGGGATGTCGGAGCTGGGATCCGATCCTCTACATCCGGGCAGCAGGAATCCTCAGGCGCCGATCACCGGCGGGTTGGGGTGGCCGGCGGCCTCGCACAGCGCCGCGTAGAACTCGTAGACCATCTGGGCGTCGATCACCAGGTCGACGGAGCCGTCCTCGGCCAGGTTGAGGTTGGCGCCGTAGATGGCGAACCACACGTCGGTGACCTCGGTGTTGGTCTCGGGCACGATCAGGGTGTGGACCGAGCCGGCGGGCTCGAACAGGTACGACCCGGCCCGGTTGACCTCGGGGTACTCCTCGTACTTCCACGACCCCGACTGGGTGAACGCGAAGACCTGGCCGGTGTGCTTGTGCTTCTGCACCCGGCTCCCGGGCTGGAAGCGGTTGCGGATGACCCAGAGGCCGTTGGGGATGTCGATCTGCAGCACCTGCAGCTCGACGCCCTCGTCGATGGTCACGAAGGGCAGTTCGTCTTCGCCGCGGTGGAGGGCGGCCGGGATGTCCATGAGCGTCATGGCCAAAGCCAACCACGTCCGCCGGTATCGTGCCCGTCGTGCCCGAGACCCCGTTGCGCATCGGCCTGCTCCAGTGCGGCCACGTCCACCCCGAAGTTGCCGCCGACCTGGGCGACTATCCGGAGCTGTTCGCCGAGCTGCTGGCGCCGCACGGCATCGAGCTCACGACGTTCGATGTGGACCACGACCAGTTCCCCACCGACCTCGAGGCGTTCGACGGCTGGGTCATCTCGGGCTCGGCCAACTCGGCCTACGACGATCTGCCGTGGATCCACCGCACCGAAGACCTGCTGCGCCAGATGATCACCGACGAGATCCCGATGGTGGCGGTGTGCTTCGGCCACCAGCTGCTCGCCCAGGCCATGGGCTCCACCGTGGCCAAGGCAGCCGACGGCTGGGGGGCAGGCGTGCACGCCTACGAGTTCCTCGGCGAGCCCGAGCCGTGGATGGTGCCACCGCCGTCGGCGCCGGTGCGGGTGATCGCCAGCCACCAGGATCAGGTCACCGCGCTGCCCGATGGCGCCGTCCTGCTGGCCCGCACCGACCACTGCCCGATCGCGGCGTTCACGCTCGGCCCCACGGCCTTCGCCATCCAGCCCCACCCCGAGTTCACCGCCGCGGTGTCCCGCGGTCTGGTGGAGCGCCGCCGGGACCGCATCGGAGCCGAGGCGTCCGATGCCGCGCTGGCCTCGCTCGATCAGCCGCTCGACCGTGATCTCGTCGGCGGCTGGATGGCCGCGTTCCTGCGCCAGGCGGCTGCGGTCGCCCGAGCCCGTCCGTAGGCTGGCGCAGCAGATCCGTCACCGAGGAGAGCCCATGAGCGACCTGTCCGACGTCAACGAGTTCAACCGCGGGGTCATCGAGCAGTTCCGCGAGAGCGGCGGCAACCCCGGTCCTCCGTTCGAGGGAGCACCGCTGCTGATCCTGCACTCCACGGGCGCCAAGTCCGGCAAGGTCCGCCTGGCCCCGATCGTCTACCGGAAGGTGGGTGACAGCTGGGCGGTGTTCGCATCGAAGGCCGGCGCGCCCAACAACCCCGACTGGTTCCACAACCTCGTCGCCAACCCGAAGGCCAGCATCGAGGTCGGCGCCGACACCATCGACGTGGTCGCCCGCGTCCTCGGCGACGAGGAGCGCGAGCCGATCTGGACCGAGCAGAAGCAGGTCATGCCCGGGTTCGCCGAGTACGAGCAGAAGACCGACCGCCAGATCCCGGTCGTCCTCCTCGAGCGCGCCTGAGCCACGGTGACCGTCCTGATCACGGGGGCCACGGGGACCGTCGGCTCGGCCCTCGCCACCCGGCTGGTCGCCGATGGGCGCCCCGTCCGGGCGCTCGTGCGAGACGTCGAGCGGGCCCGCAGGCTGCTCCCCGATCAGATCGAGCTCGTGGCCGGCGACGTGGTCGACCCTCCGTCGGTCGCCGCCGCCACCAAGGGCTGCGAGACCGTCTTCCACGTGGCCGGGCTCCCCGAGCAGTGGCGCCGAGACCTGGGCGAGTTCGACCGCGTCAACGCCGGCGGCACCCGCACCGTGGCCGAGGCGGCGCTCGCCGAGGGCGTCGGCTCGTTCGTGTTCACGTCCACCATCGACGTGTTCGAGTGGCCCACCGCGCCGGGCGCCACGTTCGACGAGTCGGCCCTCGCCACCGCCGACAAGCACACCCACTACGAGCGGTCGAAGCAGCAGGCGGACCGGATCGTCACCGCGCTGATCGACCAGGGGCTGCCGGCCCGGTTCGTGGCCCCCGCCGGCGTGTTCGGCCCAGCCCCGGTCATCACGCCCGGCGCCAACCACCTGATCCGGCGCCTGCTGCTCAACCAGATCCCCGTGTCGCTCCCCGGTGGGCTGCCGGTCGTCTACGGGCCCGACGTGGCCGACCTCCACGTGCTGGCCGAGCAGGCGCCCGTCGGTTCCCGCTACATCGGCTCGGACCACTACGTCACGCTCGAGGAGCTCGCCCGGGCGGTGGCGGCCATCGAGCCATCGGCCAAGGTCCCGCGCACCCTGCCGGTGGCCGCCGCCCAGGCGATCGCCGTCACCGGCGAGGCCATCGCCAAGGTCACCCACAAGGCCCCGCTGCTCACCACCGGCGAGCTGAGCTTCCTCACGGGCGACGTCCGGCCCGACGCCACCAAGGCGCAGACCGAGCTCGGCTGGAAGGTCACCCCGTTCCCCGACGCCCTCGCCACCACCATCGCGCAGCTCCGGCCCCTGCTCCAGGCCTAACCCTCCCCAGGGATGGCGGGGGTCGAGGCGCCTCGACCCCACCATGCGCGCCCGGCCGGTCCCCGTGCGCTGTGCTGGTCGGCGAGGGCGCCGGGCCGGAACCGGACGGCGCCTGCCCCATGGAGGTCACCGTGAACCGTCGCACCCATCTCGCCGCCGCCGTGCTGGGCATCGGCGCCGCCCTGCTCGTCGCCGCCTGCTCGGGCAGCGGCAGCGGTGCCTCGCCCACCACCACCCGGGCCACCACCAGCACGGCGGCCGCCACCACGTCGACCACCAGCACGTCGACCACCGCCGCCCCCACCACCACGGCAGCCCCGAAGCCGTGCAGCAGCGGCGATGGCACCCCACCGGCCGGGGCCGTCACCAAGCCGATCATCGACGTGGACGGCGACGGGAAGCCCGACACCGGGTGGGTGGCGTCGAGCACCGACGGCACGGTCACCGTGGGGATCGAGACGGCGGCGGGCGGCGGCGACAGCATGCCGTTCGAATCGGCCAGCCCGGTCGAGCGGTCGATGCTGGTCGTCGACGCCGACGAGCAGCCGCCGGCCGAGATCATCCTCAGCGACGGCCGCGGCGCCACCCTCTACGCGTGGGTCGACTGCACGATCGCCCCCGTCCGCAACCCCCAGGGCCAGACCTACGCCTTCGACCTGGGCGACCGCATCGGTACGGGCTCGGGCATCGGCTGCGCGGCCACCGCCGACGGGCGCCGCCTGGTCGGCCTGAACCGACAGGCCACCACCGGCT
Organism: Aquihabitans sp. McL0605; assembly: GCF_049993875.1. NCBI lineage: Bacteria > Bacillati > Actinomycetota > Acidimicrobiia > Acidimicrobiales > Iamiaceae > Aquihabitans > Aquihabitans sp. McL0605. Next base: position 4,614,334 of record NZ_CP188252.1, on the reverse strand, counting down.
CCACCGTGCCGTGGTCGCAGACGGTCATCGAGCTCGATGGGACGTCCGCCCGCAACGGCGCCAAGACCACGGGCACCTACACCTCCCCCGGCGACGACGCCCAGATCGAGCTGCTCGACCAGATCACCTGCGGCGCCATCACGATGCAGGCCGACGGCATCACCCTCCAGCAGTGATCACGCGAGCCGACCGTGGATGGATCGGGTAGAACCGGACCATGGCTGACGAGACCTCACCCGCCGTCACGGTCACCGGCATCGATCACCTCGTGCTCGACGTGGCCGACACCGAGCGATCCCTCGCCTTCTACCTGGGCGAGCTGGGCCTGGCCCCGGTGCGCGTCGACGAGTGGCGCCGCGGCGAGGTGTTCTTCGCCTCGGTGCGGGTCGACGAGCACACGATCATCGACCTGCTGGAGACGCCGCCCCAGGGCACCAACGTCGACCACTTCTGCCTGGTCATCGAGCCCACCGACCTGACGGCGCTGGCGGCCAGCGGGCGCTTCGAGGTGGTCGACGGCCCCGACCAGCGCTACGGCGCCCAGGGCGACGGCACCTCGCTCTACATCAAGGACCCCGACGGCAACACCGTCGAGCTCCGCCACTACTGATCCGCCCGCCCGGTCAGCCCCGCTCGCCCGACCATCTCTGCGTCTTCGTCGAGGCCGCGGGGACCGGTCGCCGCGGTCACGGCTGGAGCCGGGGATCGTGGGCGGCGTCGGCATAGCGGGTCGGGCAGCCGTGGTCGACCGCCGCTGGCCGCAGCTCGTAGTGCCAGCGCTCGTTGTCGTAGATCCGGCACAGGCCGTAGCGGGCGCCGTGATCGGACAGCCACGCCGCCGCCTTCGATCCGAGGTCGATGGCATCGCCCGACACGTGCGCCGACCGGTCCGGCGGGGCGACCCACCGGGATGCCTCCTCCTCCGAGCCGTACTTCGCCACGGCGTCGCGCCGCAGCTGCTCCTGGTACGCCGTCGAGCGCCAACCGCTGTTGACCTCGAACTCGATGCCGGCACCCGCGGCGTCCTCCGCCGCTCGGCGCAGAGCCGTCAGCAGCTTCGGATCGAGCCGGGCCACGGCCGGGACGTCGTCGCGGAACACCGTGACGCCATCGGGGACGACGCCGTCGGCCACTCCGACCGCCGCCCGGCCCGCCGTGATGGGGCCGGACGCAGCCGGCGCGAGCGGCGACGGCGTCGCCACCTGCAGCGCGACCGGCCGGGGCGCGCTGCTCCTGGACGGCGATGACGAGGCCGGCGGCCGGCACCCGACCGCGCCGATCACCACCACGGCGACCGCGACGATCACGGTGGCGACGGCCGCTCGCAGCCGGCGCGCTCGGGTCTGGGCTGGTTTCCTGGGTGCCATGCACCCACCAGACCCGACCGCGCGTTGCCCGGCCGTACGCGGTTCCCGATACGCCAGCGATACGCGCCGGCTGCGACGATCGACCGAATGCGTGTCCTGATCGTCGAGGACGAACCCCTCCTGGCCGACGCCGTGCGCGACGGCCTGCGCCTGGAAGCCATCGCGGCGGACATCGCCGGTGACGGCGACGCCGCCCTCGAGCTCCTCCGCGTCAACACCTACGACATCGCCATCCTCGACCGCGACATCCCTGGCCCGTCGGGCGACGAGGTCGCGAGGCACATCGTCGCCTCGGGCCGCGGGACGCCGATCCTGATGCTCACCGCGGCGGACCGGCTCGACGACAAGACCACCGGGTTCGAGCTGGGCGCCGACGACTACCTGACGAAGCCGTTCGCGCTGCAGGAGCTGGTGCTGCGCGTGCGCGCCCTCGACCGCCGCCGCGCCCACAGCCGCCCGCCGGTGCGGGAGCTCGCCGGGCTGCGGCTCGATCCGTTCCGCCGCGAGGTCTTCCGCGACGGTGCCTACGTGGCGCTGACCCGGAAGCAGTTCGCCGTGCTCGAGGTCCTGGTGGCCGCCGAGGGCGGCGTCGTCAGCGCCGAGGAGCTGCTGGAGCGGGCGTGGGACGAGCACGCCGACCCGTTCACGAACGCCGTGCGCATCACCATCTCGTCGCTGCGCAAGCGGCTCGGCGCGCCCCCGATCATCGCCACCGTGGCCGGCGTCGGGTACCGCATCGATGTGGGCGCAGACCCCGATGACACCGCCGGGGACGGGCAGGGAGGCCACCGTGGCTAGGCCGCCCGGCATGAGCGTCCGCCTCAAGCTCACGCTCAGCTACACGGGCTTCCTCCTGCTCGCCGGCGCCGCGCTGCTCGCCGCGGTGTGGCTCTACCTGCTGCGCTACGTGCCCGACCGGGCGATGCTCGTCTCCGACGACCTCAACACCGGCGGCGTCTTCCCCATCCGGTCCAGCCTCCTGCGGGTGTTCGCGCCCCGGGCCGCCGTCGTCATGGCCGTGCTGCTGGTCGTCGGGCTCGTCGGCGGCTGGATCCTCGCGGGCCAGATGCTGGCACCCCTCGGCCGCATCACCGAGGCCACCCGGCGGGCGGCAGCCGGCTCGCTGTCCCACCGGATCGACCTCGAGGGTCGAGACGACGAGTTCCGCGAGCTGGCCGATGCGTTCGATGCCATGCTCGCCCGCCTCGAGGCCCACGTCGCCGAGCAGCAGCGGTTCGCCGCCAACGCCTCGCACGAGCTCCGCACCCCGCTGGCCATCACCCAGACGCTCCTCGAGGTCGCCCGCAAGGACCCAGGGGCCGACACCCACCAGCTCATCGACCGGCTCCAGACCGTCAACACGCGGGCGATCGACCTGACCGAGGCCCTGCTCGTGCTCAGCCGGGCCGACCGGCGGACGTTCGTCCACGAGCCCGTCGACCTGTCCCTCATCGTGGAGGAGACGATCGAGACCCTGCTCCCGCTCGCCGAGCAGCACGGGGTCACGATCGAGACCTCGGGCGACGCTGCCCCCACGGTCGGCTCGCCTGCCCTCCTGCTGCAGCTGACCACCAACCTCGTGCACAACGCCATCGTCCACAACCTGCCCGCCGGAGGCACCGTCTGGGTCACCACCTCCGTCGAGGGCGGTGCCGCTCGGATGACGGTCGCCAACACCGGAGCGCCGCTCCGCCCCGAGGTCGCGGCCACGCTGCTGGAGCCGTTCCAGCGCGGCAGCGAGCGCACCCGGACCGACCACGAGGGCGTCGGCCTCGGCCTCGCCATCGTCGACAGCATCACCGAGGCCCACGGCGGCACCGTCATCCTGGAGCCCCGCCCCGAAGGCGGCCTGACGGTGACCGTCCACCTGCCCTGACCAGCGAGCTTCCGATGCCGCCGACCGCCTGAAGATCGATACGCCGGCGATACGCCCGTTCGGGGACCATCGATCAGATGCCCTCCGACGCGAACCCCTGCGGGCCGGGACGGCGCTGATCGCCCTCACGACGGGTCGCGCCCGTCCGCCGGCGCAACCCGAGGGCGCGCCCTGACCAGGGGGCGCAGCCGGGGTCAGAGGTCTCGGCGGAGGACGACGAAGTGGAGGTCGTCGCGCTGCGGGATGCCGAAGCGCTCGTCGCCGTAGGGGAACGGCTTGGTGGCGCCGGTGCGGAGGTACCCGCGTCGCTCGTACCAGGCGATCAGCTCGGTCCGCTGGGCCACCACCTCGAGGTCCATCGTGGTGCACCCCCAGCCCCGGGCCCGCTCCTCGGCCTGGGCCAGCAGGGCCGATCCGGTGCCGCCGGCCTGGCGCGTCGGATCGACGGCGAACAGGCCGAAGTGGGCGGCACCGGCGTGGTGCTGCACGTGGATGCAGCCGACCAGGGCGCCCTCGATCTCGGCCAGCACGACCTCGCCGGCCGGATCGCTGATCGCACCCGCCGCCATGGTGGCGTCGGTACGCTGCCCCTCCAGGAGGTGGGCCTCGGTGGTCCAGCCTGCGGTGCTGGCCTGGCCCCGGTACGCGGCGGTCACGAGCCCGACGAGGGCATCGACATCGCCGGGGACGGCGGGGCGGAACATCGGCGCAGGCACGATCCGCCACCGTAGATCCCAAAACGCAACCGACCTGCAGCGAGCTGCAGGTCAGGGCCGGGGCTGTGGTGGGCCATGAGGGAATCGAACCCCCGACCTCCTGCGCGTCATGCAGGCGCTCTAGCCAACTGAGCTAATGGCCCCGGGACGGACGAAGGTAGCAGGCCCGGCCGCTGATCGCGAACCCAGAACCGCTCCCCTCAGCAGCGGGCCAGGCCCAGGACCACCCCCGCGATGGCCGGGACGAGCAGCACGATGCTGAGGACGATCTGGCGATCCTCGGTGCCCATGACGTGGCCGTCGGGCCGTTCAGGGCGTTGCGGCTTCGGGCAGCAGGAGCGACATCCATCGGGGCGCATCAGAAGACCACAGATGTCCGGTTCAAAGATACGGACATGAGCGGAAACGCTGCTCCGCTGTCAGACCCCCTGCGTACGGTTGGGTCATGTCCTCCGTCGTCACCGACCCCGAGCTCGCCGCCGCGCTCACCGGTGCCGACGTCGCCGTGGGGCAGCTCGGCCGGCACGGGTTCGAGCCCGCCGACGCCCACGAGGCGTACGCCTACGTGCGGGCGCTGGAGGCGGTGCAGCGTCGGGTCCGGTCGCTCCAGGTCGAGGCACTCAACACCTTCCGCCGCACGGGCACCCACCGCATCGATGGCCATGCGTCGCCCCAGGTCATGGTCCGCCACGCCGCCAACCTCTCCCCGGCCGAGGCCGGCCGGCGTGGTGCCATGGCCGCGGTGCTGCGGTCGATGCCCCTGGTGGCCGCCGCGTTCGCCGATGGGGCCATCGGTCCCTGCCAGGTGGAGCGAGCCGGCCGGACGCTGAGCAACCCCCGGGTGCGAGCCGCGTTCATCGACCAGGACGCCAACGTGGCCGTGCTCGCCCACCGGCTCCCCTACGTCGAGTTCGACGCCAAGCTCACCGACTGGGAGCGCCTCGAAGACCAAGACGGTGCCCGCCAGAAGGCCGAGCGCGCCCAGGCCGACCGCAAGCACCGCATCTACGCCGACACCGAGGGCCACACCATCGATGCCTTCATCCCCGGGCTGGCGGGCGTGCAGATCAAGGCGATCCACGACCGGTTCCGTCAGCGCGAGTTCGACGCCGACTGGGCCGAGGCCCGAGAGCGCCTGGGCGACGCGGCCACCGTGGCCGACCTTCGCCGCACCGACGCCCAGCGCAGCGCCGACGCCGCCACCGCCGCCTGGCGGGCGGCCAACGAGGCCCAGGCCGCCGAGCCCGGCGGGTCGCTCGTGATCGCCAACATCGTGATCGACGAGGAGTCCCTCGACCGAGAGGTCCACCACGCCTGCGGCGACGACCCCGGCCCCGACCCGCGGGCCGAGACCCTCCTCGAAGACGCCGTCGACGACCTCGACGACGACCTCGCCCTCGGTGAAGGGTCCGTCCCTGCCGACGAGACCCACGGCAGCTCGGCACCCAACGGGCGGCACCGCTCGTTCCGGTGCCACACCGAGGACGGGGTGCCGATCCACCCGAGCGAGGCGCTCGCCGCGGTGCTCACCGGGCACGTCCGGCGGGTGATCCTGGGCGCCGACGGCGTCGTGCTCGACCAAGGGCGGCTCCAGCGCCTGTTCAAGGGGCCGCAGCGGGCCGCCGTGATGCTCTCGGGCCACCGGTGCAGCTGGGTCGGCTGCCTGGTGCCCACCAGCCAGTGCCAAGCCGACCACCTGACCGGCTTCAACGGGCCCGGCGAGGGCTGTACGTGCCCCCAGAACGGGGGACCCACGTGCGGACGCCACAACCGGTACAAGGAACAGGGGTTCACCGTCTACCGGGACGAGCGCGGCCGCATCCACGTCCTCAGACCCGACGGCACCGAGATCCTCTGAGCCCGCCGCAGGCTGGGTGCTCCGGCGCGCCTCGGGTCAGGCGATGGCGCCCTGGCCGAGCAGGACCAGGATCTCGGCGACGATGCCGCCGCTGGCGTCGACGCAGAACTGGTCGGGCAGGCGCAGCACCTTGTCGTCGCCCAGGTGCAGGAACACCTGCGACTCCCCCGGGAACCGCTCCAGCAGCACCTTGAGGTCCCCGACGGTCTGCTCGTCGAGCCGGGCCGCCGACACCTTCAGCCGCAGCGGCGGGGCACCGTCGGTGATGCCCTCGAAGATCTCGACGTCCATGGCGATGAACTTGGCCTCGTCGTCGCGCTTGTCGACGCGGCCCTTCAGGACGATCACGGCATCGTCGGCGAGCTTGTGGCCGATGTCGGACATGGTCTTGGGGAAGACCATCACCTCGATGGAGCTCTGCAGGTCCTCCAAGATGAAGACCGCCATCAGGTCGCCCTTCTTGGTCCACTTGCGCTGGAGGTTGGTGATGACGCCACCGATGGCGCGCATGGCCCCGTCGTCGAGCTCGCCCAGCTCGTCGATCGTGAGGTCGGTCTTGCGGCGCAGCGCCGCCTCGGCCCCCATCAGGGGGTGATCCGAGACGTAGAGGCCGAGCATCTCCTTCTCGAACTTCAGCTGCTCCTTCTTCTCGAAGTGCAGGTTCGGGATGGCGACCTTCTCGTTGAACGCTCCCCCGCCCGAGGGCCCGGGCTCCTCGATCTCGAAGAGGGACATCACGCCCTGGTCGCGCTCCTTGCGCCGGGCGATGGTCTGGTCGACGATCTGCTCGAACACCGCCAGCAGGCCCCGCCGGGGGTGGCCCACCGAGTCGAACCCGCCGGCCTTGATCAGCGACTCCAGCAGCTTCTTGTTGAGCACGGTCATGTCGACCCGCTCGCAGAACTCGTAGAAGTCGACGAACGGCCCGTTCTGGTCGCGCTCCTCGACGATCTTGGCCACCAGGCCCTCGCCCACGTTGCGCACGGCCGACATGCCGAATGGGATGACCTCGGAGCCGTCTTCGAGGCGGGCCGGCACGAAGTCGGACTTCGACCGGTTCACGTCGGGCACCAGCACCGGGATCTTCATGGTGCGGCACTCGTTGAGGTAGACCGCCGCCTTCTCCAGGCTGCTCTTCACGCTGGTGAGCAGGGCGGCCAGGTACTCCACCGGGAAGTGGGCCTTGAGGTAGGCGGTCTGGAAGGTGACCAGGCCGTACCCGAAGCTGTGGCTCTTGTTGAAGGCGTAGTTGGCGAAGCCCTCGATGATGTCGAACAGGTGGGTGCCGAGCGCGGCGCCGTAGCCGGTGTTCTCGCAGCCGTTGACGAACTTGTCCCGCTCCTTGGCCATGAGCTCGGGCTTCTTCTTGCCCGTGGCCTTGCGGAGGTTGTCGGCCTCGGCGAGCGAGAAGCCGGCGAACTTCTGGCTCACCCGCATGACCGACTCCTGGTAGATCATCAGGCCGTAGGTGTCGGCCAGGAGCTCCTCGGCGTCGGGGTGGAAGTAGTCGACCGGCTTCCGCCCGTTCTTGCGGTCGGCGTAGTCGTTGTGCATGTTCACCGACATCGGGCCCGGTCGGTACAGGGCGATGAGGGCGGCCACGTCGTCGAAGCTGTCGGGCGCGAGCGAGCGCATGAGGGCGCGCATGGCGCCACCCTCCAGCTGGAACACGCCGATGGAGTCTCCCCGGCACAGCATCTCGAGCGTCTCGGCATCGTCGAGCGGCACGTTGTCGATGTCGAGCTTCAGCCCGCCGCGGAAGTCCTCGATCAGGGCCACGGCGTCGGAGATGACGTCGAGGTTGCGCAGCCCGAGGAAGTCCATCTTGAGCAGGCCGAGCTCCTCGACGCCGCCCATCTCGTACTGGGTGACGACCGGTGCCTCGGAGATGTCCTGGCCGGCGGTGGGCTTGCGCTGGATGGGGAGGTAGTCGGTGAGCGGGTCCTTGGTGATCACCACCGCAGCGGCATGGATGCCGTCCTGGCGGCGCAGGCCCTCGAGGCCCTTGGCCACGTCGATGACCTTCTTGAGGTCGTCGTCGGTCTCGTACATGGTCCGCAGGTCGCCGGCCATCTTGTAGCCGTCGGTGTACTTGTCGTGCGGTTCGAGGCAGGCGTACAGGGGCGTGTCGCGGCCCATGATCAGCGGCGGCATGGCCTTGGCCACCTTGTCGCCGACGATGTACGGGTACCCCAGCACCCGAGCGGCGTCTCGCACGGCGGCCCGGGCCTTGATGGTGGAGAACGTCACGATCTGGGCGACGCGGTCGCGCCCGTACCGCTCGGCCGCGTAGCGGATCATCTCGTCCCGGTAGCGGGAGTCGAAGTCCATGTCGATGTCGGGCATGGAGATGCGGGACGGGTTGAGGAACCGCTCGAACAGCAGGTCGTACTTGATGGGGTCGAGGTCGGTGATCCAGAGGCAGTAGGCCACGGCGCACCCGGCGGCCGATCCACGGCCGGGACCGACGCGGATGTTGGTGTCGCGGGCGTGCTTGATGAGGTCCCAGGTGATCAAGAAGTACGAGCTGAAGCCCATGTTCTCAATGGTGGTGAGCTCGTAGGCGAGGCGCTCGACCACGCTGTCGGGGAGGACGTCGCCCCACCGCTTCTTGGCCCCCTCCATGGTGAGGTGGCGCAGGTACTCGGCGTCGTTCTCGAAGCCCTCGGGCAGCGGGAAGTTGGGCAGCAGGGGCTTGCCGAACTCGATCTCCACGTTGCACCGCTCGGCGATCCACAGCGAGTTGTCACACGCCACCTCGACCTCGGAGAACAGCTGGCGCATCTCCTGGGAGGTCTTCAGGTAGTGGTCGTCGCCGTGGAACTTGAAGCGGTCGGGGTCGCTCATCTGCGACCCGGTCTGCACGCACAGGAGGGCGTCGTGGGCGACGGCGTCGTGGCGGTGGGTGTAGTGGCTGTCGTTGGTGGCCAGAAGAGGCGCACCGATGCGCTTGGCGATCTCGAACAGCTGCGGGTTGGTGCGGTGCTGCTCGGGGATCCCGTGGTCCTGGATCTCCACGAACAGGTTGTTGCGCCCGAAGATGTCCTGGAGCCGGCCGGCGGCCTTGAGCGCCGCCTCCTCGTCGCCCCGCATGAGGTGCTGGAGCACGTGGCCGCCGAGGCAGCCGGTGGTGGCGATGACGCCCTCGGAGTGCTCGTCGAGCAGCTCCCAGTCGAGCCGGGGCTTGTAGTAGTAGCCCTCCATGAACGCCCGGCTCGAGAGCTGGATCAGGTTCTTGTAGCCCGCCTCGTTCTCGGCCAGCAGGGTGAGGTGGTAGTAGAGCTTCTTGCCGCCCCCGGCATCGCCGCCGGAGTCGTCGAGGCGGCCGCGCCGGCTCGGGCGCTCACGGCGCGAGTCGTCGGCCTGGTACGCCTCGAACCCCAAGATGGGCTTGATGCCGTTGTTCTTGCACGCCTTGTAGAACGGCAAGATCCCGTACATGTTGCCGTGGTCGGTGATCCCGATGGCCGGCTGGCCATCGGCCGCGGCTGCCGCCACGACCTCGTCCACGCGGGCCGCGCCATCGAGCATCGAGTACTCGGTGTGCACGTGGAGGTGGGTGAAAGAATCGCCCACGAGACTTCCTTCTTCCGGCTACCAGCGGTCGTCCACAGCTTGCTCCACAAGGGTTGTCCCCAGACTGTGGAGAATGACACGGCTGTGATTTCTGACCGTACCACTGGCCCGCGGCGGTCGCACCGGGCTCAGCGCGCGCCCAGGTCAGACGGTCGCGCCGTTCAGGCCGCGGGCGTCGGGTCGGCCACCTTCACCACGGTCTTGCCGATGTTGGCGCCGGTGAACAGGCCGTTGAGGGCGTCGACCGCGTGCTCGAGCCCGTCGTGGACCTGCTCGCGGTGCACCAGCTGGCCGGCGGCCTCCCACGCCTTGAGGTGCTCGAACGCCTCGTCGAAGCGACCCCAGTTGTTGAGCGTGTTGAAGCCCTGCATGGTGCCGCACCGCGCCAGGAGGTTGGTGTAGTTCGCCGGTCCGGGGTGCTCCCCGGTCAGGTAGCTGGAGATCACGCCGCACAGGGCCACGCGCCCGCCCTGGGCCAGCCGGCCGAGCACCGCATCGAGGATCGGCCCGCCCACGTTGTCGAAGAACACGTCGACGCGCTTGGGGCACGCCTCCTTGAGCTGACCGGGGAGGTCGTCGGCGCGGTAGTCGACGCAGGCATCGAACCCGAACTCCTCGACGACCACGCGGCACTTCTCCGGCCCTCCGGCGATGCCCACCACGCGGGCGCCGGCGATCTTGGCGATCTGCCCGGCCAGCGAGCCGGTGGCGCCGGCGGCGGCCGAGACCACCACGGTCTCCCCCGGCTGGGGCTTGCCGATGTCGGTCATGCCGAAGTACGCCGTGGCGCCGGTGGAGCCGTAGACCGAGAGCATGGCCAGCTGGTCGACCACCCCGGGGATCACGGTGGTGAACAGGTCGTCGCGGACCACCGTGTACTCCTGGAAGTCCGAGAGCGTGGTGACCACGTCGCCCACCGCGTACGCGTCGCAGCGGGTGGCGATCACCTCGGCCACGCCCGCGGCCCGGATCGGGTCGCCCAGCTGCACGGGTGGCAGGTAGCCGGGCTGGTCGTCGAGCCACGTGCGCACGGCGGCGTCGATGCCCAAATACGTGTTGCGCACGAGCGCCTCACCGTCGGCCAGCTCGGGCGCCGGCACCTCGATCAGTTCGGTGTCGGTGGGCTCCACCAGGCCGGTGGGCCGCTTGCGCAGCACCACCTGACGGTTCGTCAGATCGGTCACGGCGGGAGAACCTAGCCAGCCCTCGGCCACCCCGCCGGGATGGCGGGATGGAGGGAGCGGACGGCTGGGCGGGACCGCTACAGGTAGGTCCCGGGGCGGACGTCGCTGCCGTCGGGCTCCGGGCCGCCGGGGCCACCGGCGCCGGGCGCCCCCGGCATGGCACCGGGGGGCAGCTGGCCGCGGATCTGCTCGAGCTGGTTGCGCGCCGCCATCTGCTGGGCGAACAACGTGGCCTGGATGCCGTGGAACAGCCCCTCGAGCCAGCCCACGAGCTGGGCCTGGGCGATGCGCAGCTCGGCATCGCTCGGCTCGCGCTCGTCGCCGAAGGGGATGGCCACCCGCTCGAGCTCGGCGCGGAGGTCCGGGGACAGGGCGGCGCCGACCTCCTGGATCGAGCTGTCGTAGATGGCCTTCAGGCGGTCTCGGGCGGGACCGTCGAGCTCGGCCTGGTGCACCTCGTCGAGCAGCTGCTTGATCATCGACCCGATCCGCATGACCTTGGCCGGCTCCTCGACGGCCTCGCGGCGCTCCTCGATCTCGGTGGGCTCCACCGGATCCGAGGTGTGGGCCACCAGTTCGCCGTGGGCCACCTCGGCCGGCTCGCCGGAGGCCTCGGCCTCCTCGGCGGCGGTGAACGGGGAATCGGTCATCGGGCTTCTCCTACGAGCAGGGGAACGAACATCTCGGCGGCCGTGAGCGAGCCGTGGCGGCCGATGAGCTCGAACGGGCCCGAGTCGGCGACATCGCCGAACGACACCGGGGCGTGGGCGACCAGCGCCACGTCCCCCAACCGCTGGCGGGCGACGTCGGTGACGCGCTCACCCCACCAGCCCTCGTCGACCGTCTGGTCCCGCGAGACCACCCACGCGGTGTCGGTGTGGTGGGCCTGCGCCGCCTCGAGGAGCGCATCGGTCCGGCCCGGCCGGGCGTGCAGCCAGCGGAACCGGCCCTCCCCCGACTGGAACGACACGTGGGCCATGACGTCGCTGTGCGGGTCGACGATGTTGTTCCCCACGTGCACCTGGCCGTGGTCGGCGGTGATCACGAGCGCCGCGTCTCGGGGCAGCATCGACAGCACCTCGGCCACGAGGCGATCGACCGCCTGCAGCTCGGCGTCGTAGAACTCGCCCAGGCCGTACTCGTGGGACACCTTGTCGATGCCGTCGTAGTAGGCGTAGATGAACGGCTCGCCGGCCTTCAGGGATCGGCGCAGCTCGACGAGCATCGCCGAGGGGACCCGGTAGCCGTGGAAGCGGACCTCGGCCAGGTGGGCGCCGCTGAACCCCGAGCTGACGAACTCGGCCTTGGTGACGATGCACGGCCGCTGGCTGCAGAACGCAGGGTGGGGCTGGAAGGCGTGCGGGTCGATGCGCTTGCGGGCATCGCCCACCGGCGTGGTCCAGCGCAAGACGTTGAGGACCTCGTGGTCGACGGCCACCCGGTAGCCCATGACGCCGTGCTCGCCCGGAGCGAGACCGGTGGCGATGCTGGTGAGCGCGGTGGCGGTGGTGGACGGCGAGACGCTGGTGATGGGCCCGCCGACCATCGAGGCGAGCGTGGGCGCCAGGTGCTTGCGCTCCTGCAGCTGGTCCCAGCCCAGCCCGTCGAGCACGAGGAGGACCACCTGGCCCGTGTCGATCGCCGCGGAGGGGATCCACGACGGCGGCTCGACCGACCCATCCAGCAGCGCGGGAACGATGTTGGAGATGCACGCTCCCCCGTAGTCGGGGAGCACGGGCTTGTCCACGACGGTCCTTTCCGGCTGGTCCGGGGACAAGCTATCGCCACCAGCCCGGGTGCCGCGTCGGGGCTGGTCACCGCCCCGTTTCCCGGGGAACGTCGCCGCGTGCCCGTAGGATGCGCACGGTGAAGGTGTCGACTCGCGGTGACTATGCGTGCCGGGCGCTGCTGTCCCTGGCGATGCACGCCGACGGCACGCCCACGTCGGTGCGCGACATCGCGGACCGCACCGCGCTCCCCCAGCCCTACCTCGAGCAGATCCTGCTCGCCGTGAAGGGGGCCGGGTTGGTGCGCTCGAAGCGCGGCGTCGGCGGTGGCTACGTGCTCGCCCGAGACCCGTCGCTCATCACCCTCGCCCAGATCGTGAGCGCCGTCGACGGGCCCATCGAGGTCGGCGACTTCGGGATGCCCCACCAGAACGGCGCCTGCGACCACGAGGGCCAGTGCGTGCTGCTCGCCGTGTGGGCCGACGTGGGCGAGCACATGCGCCAGCTGCTCGAGGGCCAGACCCTCGCCGATGTGGCGGCCATCGCCCGCGGCCAGGCCGCCTGGCCCGACCCCGTCACCTGACCCGAGCCGACCCGAGTGGACCCCGGCCTCAGGAGAGGCGGGCGCGGATGGCGAGGAGGTCGTCGGGCACGGCGGACTCGAACTCGAGCCGTTCGCCGCTGACGGGGTGGTCGAAGCCGAGGCGCTCGGCGTGGAGGTACGGACGCGGGCACGGCAGCGACTCGCGGGCCCCGCGGTAGCGGTCGTCACCGACCACCGAGTGGCCGATGGCCGACAGGTGCACGCGGATCTGGTGGGTGCGGCCGGTCTCGAGGCGGCACACCAGCTCGGCGACCACGACGGGCTCGGTGAACAGCGTCTCCACCTCGTAGCGCGTGCGCGCCGGCTTGCCCCGCTCGGTGACCGCCATCTTCGTGGGGTGCTTGGGCGAACGGCCGATGGGCGCATCGACCAGGCCTCGCGGCGACTCGGGGTGGCCCCACACGAGCGTGCGGTACTGGCGGTCGACCGAGCGGGCCGCCAGCTGCTCCACCAGCGACTGGTACGCCACCTGGGTGCGCGCCACCATCAGCAGGCCCGACGTGCCGCGGTCGAGCCGGTGCACCACGCCGGGGCGGAGCGGGTCGCCCACCGACGCCATCTCCGGGTAGCGGGCCAGGAGGCCGTTGACCAGGGTGCCGCTCAGGTGGCCGGCACCGGGGTGGATGACGAGGTCGGCGGGCTTGTCGATCACGATCACGTGCTCGTCGACGTGGACCGTGGGCACCTCGATCGAGGCATCGGCCTGCGGCAGCTCGACCGCCGCGGTCTCGTCGAGGTCGACGGCGATCTCCACCGCGCCCGTGAGCCGGTCGGCGCCGCGGGTGGCCACCACCCCGTCGATGGTCACCGCACCCTCGCTCACCAGGCGGGCCGCCTCGGTGCGGCTCACGTCGGTGACCATGGCCACCACGCGGTCGATCCGCTCCCCCGCCAACGACTCCGGAACCTCGACGACGACGCGCCGGTCGCCGCTCACGACGCCATCCGGAAGCTGGCGATGACCAGCAGGATGGCGCCGACCACGATGGACGCGTCGGCCACGTTGAACACGGGCCACCACTGCAGGTCGATGAAGTCGATGACCGCACCGTGGAGGAACCCGGCGTCGCCCCGGAAGGCGCGGTCGAGCAGGTTGCCGAGCGCCCCGCCGGAGATCAGGCCCGATGCCACCGCTCCGAGCGGGACCCGGCTGGTGGCGCCGAACGAAACCGCCACCACCACGCCGATGGCGAGGACCGAGATCCACGGGCCCAGCCCGTTGCCGCTGCCGAGGCTGAAGGCCACGCCCGTGTTGAAGAACAGGTTGAAGCGCAGCGAGCCGATCACGTCGACGATGTGGCCGTTGTCGAGCGCGTTGACGGCCCACCACTTGCTGAGCTGATCGAGGACGAGGACGGTGGCCGCAACGGCAGCGACGATCCCCAGGCGCCGGTGCGGCGCCTCTGGTGTGGTCGGTTCGGACATGGATGGTGTCGACCTAGCGGCGGCCGAACCCTCCGACCTTGTACTCCACGCGCTCGCGCGCCCACGGGATGGCTTCGAGCCGCTCCTTGGGGATCGGCAGGCCCGACGACTCGCAGATCCCGTACGTGCCGAGCGCGAACTTGGCCAGCGCGTGATCGATCTCCTCGACCGCCGCCAGGGCCTGCGCCGACATCGTGAGGTCGCGCTCGCGCTCCATGCTGAGGGTGTCGCCCTCGCCGGACTCCTCGTCGAACTGGGCATCACCGGACACGAAGTCGGCGACCAGCTCCGCGGCCTCGGCCCGCAGGTTGTCGGACTGGCGCTGGTAGATGGCGCGCTCCTGGTCGAGCGCCTCCTTCTGCGAGGCGAGCCACGACGCGGAGAACGGTGCCTTGGGGGCCTTGTGGTTCGAGGACGGCTTGGCTTCCGCCTTCTTGGCGATCGCCTTGTTGGCCGGTGCCTTCTTCTTGGCCGGCGCCGCCTTCTTGGCCACGGCCTTCTTGGCGGGCGCGGCCTTCTTCGCCGGCGCTGCCTTCTTGGCCACGGCCTTCTTGACCGGTGCCTTCTTCGCGGGCGCCTTCGTGGTCACGGCCTTCTTGGCGGGCGCGGCCTTCTTGGCCGCCGCCTTCTTGGCGGGCGCCGCCTTCTTGGCCGCCGCCTTCTTCGCAGGCGCGGCCTTCTTCGCTGGTGCGGCCTTCACCACTGGCCCTCCCCGCTTGGCCATCTCGATCAGTGCTTCCGGCCGAAGCGCCAACCGCGCCGATCGTCGTCGTCGAACAGGGCGTCGGACGGCTCGTGCTGGGCATCGTCACGAGGACCGAGCGGCTCGTCGTCGGCCATGGCCTTGCGGAGCTCGGTCAAGAAGGCGTCGTCGTCGGCATCGACGACCGCCTCGTCGCTGAGACCCAGCTCGACCGCGCTCACCGGTGCGGTGGGCGGTCCCGACTCGGTCGGATCGTCGAGGCCGGGTGCCTCGTGATCGATCTCGTCGAAGGCCAGCGCTGGTGGCGGTGGCGGTGGGGCCGGAGCCTCGGCCGCAGGCGTGGGCTCCGGCGTGGCCTCGACCACGTCGGGCTCGGGATCGGGATCCGTGGCGAGCTCATCGGTGGGCTCGGCCGCAGCGTCGACCGGAGCCTCGGGCTCGGGGGCCGCGGCAGGAGCCTCGGCGGGCGCATCGAGATCGGAGAAGTCGGGGAGCTGCGGGTCGGCCAGCGCCGGGGCCGGAGCCATGCGGAAGCCCGACGGGTCGTCGAGGATCTGCTGCAGCTCCGCCAGGGTGGACCCCAGCTGCGAGCGCTGCTCCTCGACATGGCGCTCGAGCACGTTGACGTCGCTGCGCAGCGACTCGCGGATGCCCTCGAGCTCGGTGATCTCGCCCGCCAGGCGCTGGCGCGCCTCCCGGCGCTCTCGCACCGCCTCGGCCTCGATCTCGGCCTTGCTGTCGGCCGAGCGCTTGTCGGTGTCGGCGTTGAGCGTGGCCGCCCGGGATTCGGCGTCGGCCACCATCGAGGTGGACTGCTCCTTGGCGGCGGCCAGCATCTTGTCGGCGTCTTCACGAGCTTCGCGGACCGCGGCGTCGGCGGTGCGCTGGGCCATGACGAGGGTGCGCTGGGCCTGGGCGGCCGTGTCCTCCTCGGACGGGCCCGACGGGGCGGAGGCGAGCCGCTCGGCCACCCGGCGCTCCACCTCGGCTTCGACCACGGCGGGATCGGGGGCCCCCGGGGCGCCACCGCCACCGGCCTTGGCCTGGTCGAGGGCCTGCGTGAGCTGGACCTCGACCTTGCCGGCCATGGCCGCAGCCCGATCGAGGAAGTCGTCGACCTCGGTGGGGTCGTACCCCTTCCCTCGGTACTTCTTGAACTCGGCGTGCTCGAGCAGGCGCTTCAGGGTCAACTCCATGGCGCCCACCCTACCCTCGCGCCCCGACCCGAGATGCGTCTCCGTACCACGAAACGTGACGGATCGGCCGCTGCGTGCGATCGGCCGAAACCTGGCGGTCCGTCATCGACGGCCGCCACCGGTCAGGTGTCGTAGCCGCGCTCGTGCAGGCGGCGGCGCTCCTCGGTGGAGACCTCGACGTTGGTGGGCGTGAGCAGGTACACCTGGTTGGCGACCCGTTCCATCTGCCCGCCGAGGCCGTAGCAGAGGCCGCTGGCGAAGTCGATGAGGCGCCGGGAGAGATCGCGGTCGGCGCCCTGCAGGTTCATGATCACCGGCTGGCTGCCCTTGTACTTGTCGGCGACGTCCTGCGCCTGGTTGAACGACGTGGGCATCACCACGAACGGCTTGGCGTTGGGCACCACGGGCATGGGACGCACCACCTGCGGACGGGGACGGACCTGGCCGACGCTGGACGGCGAGACGGTCTGGCCGATGTCGGCCGCCTCACGCGGATCCCCAGCTCGAGGGTTGATGGGCCGCACCGACCCGATCCCCGACGGCTCATCGGGCAACGACGACGACGGGGACGAGGGCTGGGGGCGCGAAGGAGCGCGGGTCTGGGAGGCACCTCGCTCCGGTTCCTCGGGGTACTCCCTGCCGTACTCGTCGTACTCGGCGTCGTCGCCCAGCCCGAGGTACACCATTGCCTTGCGCCACATGACCCTGAGACTAGCGGGGACCAGCCGGTGCACCAGGGACGGACGGACGTGGACCGAAGAGGGCCGAACCGACGCGGACCATCGTGGCCCCCTCGGCGACCGCCGCCTCGAGGTCGCCGGACATGCCCATCGACCTCACCGGGAGGTTCAGCGTGTCGGCCAGGCCCCGGAGCAGGCGGAAGCCGGCCTGGGCCTCGGCGGGGTTCCCGGTCCGCCCCACGGTCATCAGGCCCTGGACCGCCAGGCCGGCGTCGGTGAGGCGCGCCACGAGCTCGGCCGCGTCGCCGGGGTCGCAACCACCCTTCTGCGGCTCGTCGGAGACGTTGACCTGGACGAGGATCCGGGCTCCCGGCGCCCGCTTGGCGACCTCGAGACCGAGGTCGAGCCGATCGATGGTCTGCCACAGGTGGACGAGCGGGGCGAGCGAACGGACCTTGTTGCGCTGCAGCCGGCCGATGGCGTGCCAGCGGACCTCGAAGCGCTCCGCCACGACCGGCGCCTTGGCCACCAGCTCCTGCGCGTAGTTCTCGCCGAGGTCGATCAGGCCGGCCCCCGCCGCCGCCAGGGCGATCTCCGGGCCGAACCCCTTGGTGACGGCGAGCAGCTGGACCTGGTGGGGGTCTCCCCCGGCCGCGGCGATGCGGTCCTGGACCCGGTCCACCCGCGCCGCGAGCACGGCCGGGTCGGGTGCGGTCACGGCTCGATCCAGGCCACCACGGCCTGGCGGGCGGTGTCGGCGCGGGCCCGGAAGGACCAGTGGACCGGGCTGCAGGCGGTGCAGGTGCCCAGGTCGGTGAACGGCACCCCGAGCTGGGCACAGGCGGCGGCGACCCCACCAGCGACGTCGAGGGCGGGCGTGCCCCAGGCGGTGGCGGCGCGCACCGACGGGCCGTAGCGCTCGGCCACGAGGTCGAGCTCGGGCCCGTCGAACTCGTAGCAGCGGGCCCGGATGCACGGGCCGAGCACGGCGCGCACCGAGGTGGCGCCCAGCGCGGCCATGGCCTCGACCGTGGCCTCGATCACGCCGGCGTGCAGGCCGCGCCAGCCGGCGTGGGCCACGCCGACGACGCCGTCGCCCTGCAGCAGGACGGGGGCGCAATCGGCGGTCTGGACGGCGAGCGCGGCGCCGGGCACCGCGGTGACCGCGGCATCGGCGTCGGTGCCGGCGTGCTGGCCCGGGTGCTCGACGGTGACCACGCGGGGGCCGTGCACCTGGCTCAGCCAGCTCCAGAGGTGGGGCGCGATGGCCGCCCGGCGCGCCGCGAGGCCGGCGGGCTCGGACCCGATGGCCAGGTCGCCGTCACCGGTGTCGGTGAAGCGGGCGTGGATGCGACCGGGCATGCCGGCAGCCGCTACTTCAGGAAGGACGGAACGTCGAACTCGTCGTCGCCGCCGTCGCCACCCTGGTCGTCGGGGTCGTCGTCGGCGAACAGGTCGCTCGAGCTCGACGGACGGGGCGGGCGCGGGGCGTCGCCGGCCGCACCCTCGCGGCGGGGAGGACGGCCGGTCTTCTCCTCCCACCGGTCGAAGCCGGCGGCGATGACCGTGACGCGGACCTCGTCGCCCATCTCGTCGTCGATGACGGTGCCGAAGATGATGTTGGCGTCGGGGTGGGCCACGCCGTGGATGACCTCGGCGGCCTCGTTGACCTCGAACAGGCCCAGGTCGGAGCCGCCGGCGATGGAGAGCAGGATGCCGCGGGCGCCTTCGATGGACGCCTCGAGCAGCGGGCTGGAGATGGCGCCTCGCGCGGCGTTGAGCGCCCGGCCCTCTCCGGTGGCGCTGCCGATTCCCATGAGGGCGGAGCCGGCGTTGCTCATGATCATCTTCACGTCGGCGAAGTCGGTGTTGATGACGCCCGGCGTGGTGATGAGGTCGGTGATGCCCTGGACGCCCTGGAGGAGGACCTCGTCGGCCATCTTGAAGGCGTTCATCATCGACGTCTTCTCGTTCGACACGGTCAGCAGCCGGTCGTTCGGGATGACGATCTGGGTGTCGACCTTCTCCTTGAGCTTCTGGATGCCGGTCTCGGCCTGGACCGAGCGGCGCCGGCCCTCGAAGGCGAACGGCCGGGTGACCACGCCGATGGTGAGGGCGCCGATGCCCTTGGCGATCTCGGCGATGACCGGGGCGGCGCCGGTGCCGGTGCCGCCGCCCTTGCCGGCGGTGATGAACACCATGTCGGCGCCCTGGAGCACCTCTTCGATCTCCTGGCGGTGCTCCTCGGCGGCGAGGCGGCCGACCTCGGGGTCGCTGCCGGCGCCGAGGCCACGGGTGAGCTCGCGGCCGATGTCGAGCTTGATGTCGGCGTCGGACATCAGGAGGGCCTGCGCGTCGGTGTTGACCGCGATGAACTCCACGCCCTTCAGGCCGGCGTCGATCATCCGGTTGACGGCGTTGACGCCGCCGCCGCCGATGCCGACGACCTTGATCACCGCCAAGTAGTTCTGGGGATTTCCGGCCATGACTTCTACCTCCACGCGCGGTGGTTGGAAGGGGAACCCTCAACGGAAGATGGAGGGATGGGTAAACCTTGACGAACGGTTGACATTAGCTCGGGCGCCCTGGAGCGAGCGGCCTTCGGGGACAGTCTTGCGGGTGGACGGGAGATCGCGTGGGATCTCACCGCCGGGTCAGCGTGGTGGCGCGGGGGACGCTCACGTCGATGGTGTCGATGGTGGAGCGACCAGCCTGTTCGAGGAGCACCACCAGAGCATCGGCCTTGGCGGTGGGCAGGCTGTCATCGCCCCACTGCACCACGATCCCATCGGTCAGGACCAGCTCGAAGCCGTCGCCCGAGGGCTTGGCCGACGCCACCTCCGAGCGCAGGGCCTCGGGCATGGCGGCGAGGACGGCGGCCACCGAGCGCTGCCGGCTGCCCAGCACCTCCCCCGCCGCCGCCGGAGCGCCCTCGATCACGGGCAGGGCGGTGGTCCCGGCCGGTCCGAGGGAGCGTCCGTGCGCATCGACGAGGACGGCCGAGCCCCCCGAGCCGGCGATGGCAACGGGTGTGCGCTCCACGATCGCGACCCGCACGGTGCCGGGCCACGACCGGGTGACGCTCGCCTGCTCCACCCAGGGCAGCCGCTCGAGCCGCGCCTCGGCCGCACCGGGGTCGACCGACACCATCGGCTCCCCAAGGCGGACGCCGATGGCCCGCCGAGCCGCCGCGTCGGCGGTGTGCGATCCGCCGTGGACGACCAGGTGGTCGACGTCGAGCAGGGGCGACTGGGTGGCCGCCGCCACGCCGGCCAGGGCCAGCACGGCGAGCACCAGCAGCGACACGACGCGGAGGCGGCGGCGACCCTGGTCGCGGGCCACCTCGATCCGACGGGCCTGGAGCCGCGGATCGACCAGCGACGGGCTCGCGGGGCGCTTGGTCCGCCGGCCTGGCCTGGTCGACTTGGCCGGCCGGGCCTGCTTGGGCGGCTTGGTGCCAGCCCGGAAGACGGTCTCGGAGCTCACGGCGCCAGCTCCGGCATGGGGTCGAACCCGACCAGGTGCGTCTCGGGGTGGAGGTCGACGCCCGCGTGCTGGTGCACCCGGCGCCGCACCTCGACCATGAGCGCCCAGATGTCGGCGGCGCGGCCGCCTTCGTCGGACTGGATGAAGTTGGCGTGCTTCGGGGACACCTCGGCGGTGCCGATGCGCAGGCCCTTGAGGCCGGCGGCCTCGATCAGGCGGCCGGCGGAGTCGCCCTCGGGGTTGGTGAACACCGAGCCGGCGTTGCGACCGCCGGGCTGGTGGTCGCGGCGCCACTGGGTCTTCTCCTTGATGGCCGCTCGGGCCACCTCGGGATCGGCCGGGGTGAGCTCGAGCTCGGCCCCCACCACCACCTGGGCCGCGGTGATCGAGGAGGTCCGGTACCCGAGGTGGAGGTCCGCTGCCGGCACCTGACCATCGTGGCCCGACCCCAGGTCGACGACGCGGACCCTCACGAGGGCGTCGGCCATGTCGGCATCGGGAACGCCGGCGTTCATGCGCACCGCCCCGCCGATCGAGCCGGGCACCCCGGCGGCCCACTCGAACCCCGTGAGGCCTGCTGCCGCGGTCTGGCGGGCCACCACCGGGAGCTTGGCGCGGGCGCCGGCGCGCACGGTGGTGCCGTCGATCTCGACCTCGGCGAACGCCGGCCCGAGCACCAGGACGAGGCCGGGGAAGCCGTCGTCGGCCACCAGCAGGTTCGATCCGAGGCCGACCACGAGCACCGGGACGGGCTCGGCGGCGCTGGCCAGCGCCGCGGCGACCACCGCGAGCTGGTCCTCGTGGGCCACCATCAGCTGCAGCGCCGCCGGACCGCCGGCCCCGTAGGTGGTCAGCGCCGCGGTGGACGCCTGGCGCCGGACGGTGGGCCCGAGGCGGGTGGCCAGGGCCTCGAGCACCTCGTCGGAGGGGGCGTTCACCGGCTGCCGCCCGCGTCGAGGTCGATCAGGCGGCGGCCGAGCTGCCACACGTCGCCGGCTCCGACCGTCAGGAACAGGTCGCCCGGACGGAGGGTGGCCCGGGCCCAGCCCGCGGCGTCGTCGAGCGTGGGCACCCAGGCCACCTCGGCCCAGGGGCGGACCTCGAGCACCTCCTCGACCAGGAGCCGACCGGAGATCCCGGCGATCGGGTCCTCGCCGGCCGCGTAGACCTCGGTGATGGCGATGACGTCGGCGAGGGCGAGGGCGGCGCCGAAGTCGGCGAGCAGGTCGCGGGTGCGGGTGTAGCGGTGCGGCTGGAACACGGCGACCACGCGGGGCCAGCCCGCCTCCTTGGCCGAGGCCAACAGGGCCCGGACCTTGCCGGGGTTGTGGGCGTAGTCGTCGACCAGAGTGGCGCCGAACGCCTCGCCCACCACCTCGAAGCGCCGGGTCACGCCCACGTAGCCGGCCAGGGCCTCGACGGCCGCAGGCGCGGAGATCCCGAGCTCGAGGGCCACGGCGACCGATACGGCGGCGTTGCGGGCGTGGTGGCGACCCGGCGTCCCCACGGTGACGGGCCCGAGCTCCCGGCCCTGGTGCCGCAGGCCGAAGCGCGTGTGCAGCCGCTCCACCTCGACCGAGTGGACCTGGAAGTCGGCCTCGGGCCCCTCGCCCACCGTGGTGGCCCCGACGGCCGCGGCCACCCGGGCGGCGCGGGGGTCGGTGACCTGCTCGCCGCGGGGGTCGTCGATGCACACGACCCCGGTGCGCGCCTCGCCGAGGAACCGCAGGAACGCCGCCTCGATGGCAGCGATGTCGTGCCAGAAGTCGAGGTGGTCCTCGTCGATGTTCGTGACCACCGCGATGTCGGCGCCCATGCGCAGGAACGTCCCGTCGCTCTCGTCGGCCTCGACCGCGAACGCGCCCGCCTCGGACCAGTGGGCGGCGCGGCCGAGCCCGAGCGGCGTGGCCCCCACGAGGTACGACGGGTCAGCGCCGGCCCCGTCGAGCAGCGTGGCGAGCATGGCCGTGGTGCTGGTCTTGCCGTGCGTGCCCGACACCGCCACGGTGGGGCGGGCGGCGCACACCAGCGCCAGGATCCCGGCGCGGTCGAGGACCGCGCAGCCGGCCTCGGCGGCCTCGGCGAGGTCTCGCTCGGTGGGCGGGAAGGCCGTGGAGTGGGCCACGATCTCGGCGCCGTGGGGCCGGGCCGACGAGAACAGCTCGGTGGCCGGGACCACCTCGGGCTCCACGCCGGCGGCGATCAGCGCCGGCCACACCGCGGTCTCGTTGACGTCGGAGCCGGTGACCCGGTGGCCCATGGCGGCGAGGATGATGCCGATGGCGCTGATGCCCGCGCCGCCGACGCCGACGAGGTGCACGGCGCGCGGCGCGCCGAGGTCGGCACCGGTCGGGTCAGGCACGGGCGGAGCGCTCCACGACCGCGGCCACCTGCTCGGCCGCATCGATGGTGGCCCCCGACCGCATGGCCGTGCGCATCGCTGCGAGGTGGGCCGGGTCGTCGAGCAGGGCGGTGAGCTCGAGCTGGAGGCGATCGACGTCGAGCTCCGAGTCGACCACCACGACGGCGCCGCCGAGCGCGGCGACGGCGTCGGCGTTGGCGCGCTGGTGGTCGCGGGTGGCGATGGGCAGGGGCACCAGCACGGCCGGGAGGCCCGCGGCCATCAGCTCGAACACCGAGCCTCCGGCGCGGGTGACGGCCAGATCGCTGGCATCGAGCAGGAGGTGCATCCGATCCTCGTACGGGATCACCTGGTAGACGATGCCGCCATCGGGGATCTCGGGCGCCTGGCCGGTGGCGGCGCTGAAGCCGTTGCGGCCCACGACGTGGCGCACGGCCAGGTCGGAGCGGTGAGCCCACCGGGTCACGACGCCCTGGACGGCATCGTTGATGCGGCGGGAGCCGAGCGAGCCGGCGAACACCCCGATGACGGTGCGGTCGGCGGGCAGGTCGAGCTGAGCGCGGGCGGCCGCGGGGTCGGGGTGCTCGGCCATGGTCCGGATCTCCGGGCGCAACGGGTTGCCCGTGACGGTGGCGTGCGGCAGGTCGGTGCCCTCGAACGACACGGCGGATGCCGTGGCGAAGCGCCGCAGCGCCCGGTTGACCGCGCCGGCCCGCTTGTTCTGCTCCAGCAGGACGAGCGGCACGCGGCAGAGCACCGCGCCCACGCCGCAGGCGAAGCTGGCGTAGCCCCCGAGGACCACGACGACCTTGGGCTTGCGCCGGCGGACGATGCCGATGCCGCGGGCGAGCGCCCGCACCAGGTCGATGCCGGCGGCCACGTTGGCCAGGGTGAGCCGGCGCTGGATGCCTCGGCCCGGGAGCACGTCGACGGTGAACCCGGCCTGGGGCACGAGCTCCTGCTCGGGCCCGCGCTCGGCGCCCACGAAGTGGATGGTGGAGGCCGGGTGGCCGGCGGCGACGAGCGCACGGGCCACCGACAGGCCGGGCAGCAGGTGACCAGCGGTGCCGCCCCCGGCGACCAGGGCCCAGGTCTCGTCGGCCATCAGGCGGCGTCCCGGCGAGTCGAGCGGGGCTGGTGCTCGGCCGGGTGGCGGGCGATGTTGAGGAGCATGCCGGTGGCGGCCAGGTTGATCACCAGCGAGGAACCACCGAACGAGATGAACGGCAGCGGCACGCCGGTGATGGGCATGATGCCGATCACCGCACCGATGTTCATGAACGCCTGGATGCTGATCCAGGCGGTGATGCCGGTGGCGACCAGCATCGAGAAGCGGTCGCGGGCCCGGGCGGCGATCCAGGCGCCGGTGCAGGCGATGCCCAGGAACAGCAGCACCACCGACATGGCCCCGACGAGGCCGAACTCCTCACCGATGACGGCGAAGATGAAGTCGGTGTGGGCGAAGGGCAAGAAGCCCCACTTGGCGGTGGAGCGGCCGAGACCCCGGCCGAGGATGCCGCCGTTGGCGATCCCGACGAGCGACTGGACGTTCTGGAGGCCGGTGTTGGTGGGGTCGGCCCACGGGTTCAGGAACCGGAGGAACCGGGTGCGGCGGAACGGGGTGTAGGCCACCGCCCCGATGGCCAGGATCGTGCCGGCGACGGCCGTGAGCGACAGGCCGAGCAGGGGCACGCCGGCCATGAAGAGCATGGCCAGCACCATGAAGGCGATGATGATCGTGGTGCCCAGGTTGGGCTGCAGCATGATCAGCCCGGCCACCACGGCGAGGTACGCCACCACCGGAGCCAGGCACCAGCGCCAGTCGCGGATCTTGTCGGCACGGCGGTCGAGCAGGTCGGCCACGAACAGCAGCAGGCCGAACTTGGCGAACTCAGACGGCTGGATCTGGATCGGGCCGGCCCCGAGCCAGCGGGTGGCACCGTTGGCCGACACGCCGATGCCGGGCACCAGGACCGCCACGAGCATGGTGATCGACAGCAGCAGGAACGGCTTGGCGAAGCGGCGCCAGAACTCGACGGACACGAGGAACGTGGCGAGCAGGCCGATCGAGCCCAGCACGGTCCACAGCGCCTGGCGCTCGAACATCGACCACGGCACCGCACCGGCGCGCACCGACGGGACCGACGACGCCGACATGACCATCACCAGGCCGAACAGGTTGAGCACGGTGACGATGGCGGCGAGGAGCCAGAACGCGGGGGTGGCCACGCCCGGGATGGCGAGGTGGCGGCGGCGGCGGGCCTGGACCGGGTGGCCGGTGCGGCCGCGGAGCGCCGGGTGCCCGAGGGTGGTGGACGTCACGACGCCTGCTCGAGGTGGTGGCGCACGGCGCGCTGGAAGTCGTCGCCGCGCTCGGCGTACGAGGAGTACCAGTCGAACGACGCGCACGCGGGCGAGAGCACGACCACGTCGCCGGGGGCGGCGAGCGACGCCGCCGCCACGACGGCTTCGTCCATCGACCGGGCGGTCACCGTGGGCACCTCGTTGCGGAACACGGCCTCGACCTCGCCGGCGGCATCGCCGATGGCCACGACGGCCCGGAGGTGGGGGGCGACGAGCGCGAGGTCGGAGAGGTCGAGGCCCTTGTTGCGGCCACCCGCGATGAGCACGGCCGAGGCGAAGCCCGACAGCGCCGCCACCGTGGCGTGGGGCGCGGTGGCCTTGGAGTCGTCGTACCAGCGCACGCCCCCAGCCTCGCCCACCAGCTCGACCCGATGGGGGAGGCTGCGAAAGGCACGGAGAGCACCCCGGATGCCATCGAGGGACGCGCCGGCCGCCAGCGCGGTGGCCGCGGCGGCGAGGGCGTTGGAGCGATCGTGCGGCAGGTCGCGCGTCAGCTCGTCGGCGCGCAGCAGCCGCAGGCCGTCGGGACCGACCAGCCAGCCGTCGTCGACGTGCCAGTCGGCCGGCTCGACGAGGCCGAACGTCTGGGTCCGCTCCCCCTGCGGCGCCCACCGCATGACGACGGGGTCGTCGGCGTTGGCGATGGCGGTGCCGCCCAGGGCGTGGTTGGCCCAGACCCGGGCCTTGGCCGCCTCGTAGCCCTCGAGGTCGAGGTGCACGTCGAGGTGGTCGGGGGCGAAGTTGAGCCAGGTGGACGCCACAGGCCGGTGGCCCGTGGCGAACGTGAGCCGGAACGACGACGCCTCCACCACGAACACCTCGGTGGCCGGGTCGTCGATCGCCTCGACGAGCGGCACCTCGACGTTGCCGGCGGGCACCGCCGCGATCCCCGACGCGACGAGCATGTCGGTGACCAGGGTGGTGACCGTGGTCTTGCCGTTGGTCCCGGTGATCACGGCCACCGGGCGGTCGTCCCACGCCGCGGCCAGGTCGAGCTCGCTGCGCACCGGCACGCCGGCCGCGACGGCGGCGGCGAAGATCGGGTGGCGCTCCGGGATGCCGGGGCTGGGCACGACGCCGTCGTGCTCGGCCACCAGGGCAACCCAGTCGGCGGGCGGATCGACCCACGTGGCCCCGACGGCGGCAGCACGAGCCGGCCCGTCGGCTCCGGCCCCGTCATCGGTGGCGGTGACCGCCGAGCCGCGCTGCGCCAGCGCCCGGGCGACGGCCTTGCCGGTGACGCCGAGACCGAGGACGAGGGCCCGCTGCGGGACGAGCGCGCTGCGCTCGGCACCTGCGGTCATGGCTTGGGCAGCGCGGGCAGGGCCGGGAGCGTGGTGAAGTCGGCGTAGAACATCCCGAGCGCCAGGGCGGTGGCGAGCCCGGCGATCATCCAGAACCGCACGATCACGGTGGTCTCGGGCCAGCCGCGCAGCTCGTAGTGGTGGTGGATCGGCGCCATGCGGAACACGCGCCGTCCGAACACCCGGAACGAGAACACCTGGATGATCACCGACACGGCCTCCACCACGAACAGCGCCCCGATGATGGGCAGCAGGAGGATGGTGTTGAGGGTGAGGGCCAGCCCGGCCAGGGCAGCGCCGATGGCCAGCGAGCCCGTGTCGCCCATGAAGATCTTGGCGGGGTGCGCGTTCCACCACAGGAAGCCGGCGCAGCCGCCGAGCATCGCCGCCGCCACCACCGCCAGGTCGAGGGCGTGCTCGACCCCGTACACGCCGGGGTTGCGGAAGGCCCAGAAGCCGATGATGGTGAAGCAGGCGAACGAGAAGATCGACGATCCCGCAGCCAGGCCGTCGAGCCCGTCGGTGAGGTTGACGGCGTTGGTGCACGCCATGATCACCACGACCGACAGCAGCACCCACCCGACCTTGCCGAAGTCGATGCTGAGCAGCGCCGACGAGTCGAACGAGCTGTAGCGGGTGAACGACAGCTGGGTGTGGTTCTTCGTGAGGGTGACGGTGGCGATGCCGAACGCGCCGGCCACGAACA
The DNA here is from genome assembly GCF_049993875.1 of Aquihabitans sp. McL0605. Classification (NCBI taxonomy): domain Bacteria; kingdom Bacillati; phylum Actinomycetota; class Acidimicrobiia; order Acidimicrobiales; family Iamiaceae; genus Aquihabitans; species Aquihabitans sp. McL0605. Next base: position 4,587,200 of record NZ_CP188252.1, on the reverse strand, counting down.
GCAGGCCCAGGACCTTGGCCCGCTTGTTGAGGCCGAGGTTGCGCTCGCGGGTGATGCCCAGCCAGTCGTCGAGGAAGCCGACGAGCCCGGCGCCCACCACGAGGGCGAGGACGAAGATCCCCGAGCGGGTGAACACCACCCGGCTGCGCAGGTGGGCGACCGTGTAGCCGACCACGGCGCCGGCGACGATGGCGATGCCGCCCATGGTGGGGGTGCCGGCCTTCACCTGGTGGCCCTCCGGGCCCTCCTCGCGGATGTGCTGGCCGATGCGGTGCTTCTGGAGCCAGACGATCAGGTAGCGGGTGCCGACGAGGGACACGGCGAGGCTCAGGCCTCCGGCCATGAGGAGGGCGATCACGAGCCGGCCTCCCCGGCGCCCGACCAGCCGGCCGCGACCAGCGCGCCCCGCAGGACCTCGCGGTCGTCGAACTCGGTGATCACGTCGCCGATGATCTGGGTGGTCTCGTGGCCCTTGCCGGCCACGAGGAGCACATCGCCAGGGCCCGACTCCTCCACGGCGAGCGCGATCGCGGCGGCGCGATCCGGCTCGATCCGGAGGTCGTTCGGCTGGTCCATCCCGTTCTGCACAGCAGAGATGATCGCAGCCGGGTCCTCCCCCCGGGGGTTATCGGTGGTCAGCACGACCACATCGGCCAGCTCACCTGCGGCTTCGCCCATCTTGGGGCGCTTGCCCGGATCCCGGTCACCGCCGGCTCCGAACACGATGATGACGCGACCGGTCGCCAGCTCCCGCGCCGCCTCGAGCAGCTGGCGGAGCCCTTCAGGGGTGTGGGCGTAGTCGACCGCGGCCAGGAACGGCTGGCCGTTGTCGATGCGCTCGAAGCGCCCGTCGACCACGCCGGCGCCGGCCAGGCCGCGCGCGATGGCGTCGACCGGCACGCCCAGGGCCTCGGCGGCGGTGGCGGCGGCGAGGGCGTTGGCCACGTTGAACCGGCCCGGGAGCGGGAGGTCGATCACCGCGCCCCGCCAGGTGAAGCGCGACCCCTCGGCCGAGAGCGAGAGGTGCTCGGCCTGGTCGAGCGAGTAGCCGATGTACGGCACCTGGGCGGCGTCGGCGAGCAGGCGGCCGTGCGGCTCGTCGAGGTTGAGCACCGCGAGGTCGCAGAGCTCGGGACCGAAGAGGCGGGCCTTCGCCGCGAAGTAGGCCTCCATCGTGCCGTGGTGGTCGAGGTGGTCCTGGCTCAGGTTGGTGAACACGGCCACGCGGAACCGGCAGCCGTCGACCCGGTGGAGGTCGAGCGCGTGGGACGACACCTCCATGGCCACCAGCTCGCGGCCCGCCGACGCCATCTCGGCCAAGAGCTCCTGCAGCTCGGGGGCCTCGGGCGTGGTGCGGGCGCCGGTGAGGGTGCCGATGACCCCGGACGGGCGCCCGGCGGCCGCCGCTATGGAGGCCAGGAGGGCGGCGATGGTGGTCTTGCCGTTGGTGCCGGTGATGCCCACCAGCTCGAGGGACTCGGAGGGGAACCCGTGCACGGCGGCGGCGAGCGGGCCCATGGCCCGGCGGACCGACGGCACCACCAGCTGGGGCACGTCGACGGCGAGCCGGCGCTCGCAGAGCAGGGCCGCCGCGCCGGCGGCGACCGCCGCCTCGGCGAAGTCGTGGCCGTCGAACACGGCACCCGGGACGCAGCAGTACAGCGAGCCGGGGCCGACCCGGCGGGAGTCGTGGGTGATGGCCGTGACGGCGACGGCGGGATCGCCCACCAGGTCGAGCGCGCCGAGCGACCCCCGGCCCGTGGCGGCCGTCACCAGTTCTCGGAGCTCCATCGGCTCAGCCTTGCGGAGTGGAGGTGCTGCTGGCGACATCTTCGCCGTCGACCTCACGGGCCGACGCCGACAGCTCGGGCACGGCGTGGTCAGCCGGGTCGAGCAGGGCGGGCGGCGGGACCTCGTAGCGGCGCAGGGCCGTGGCGGCGAGGTGGGCGAACACCGGAGCGGCGATGTCGGCGCCGTAGATCGAGGTCCGGGGATCCTCGACCGTGACGATGATCGAGAGGTCGGCGCCGTTGATCATGCCGACGAAGCTGGACTGGTACTCGTAGCGCCCGTTGGCGTCGAGGTAGCCGTCCTCGGCCCCCGGGATGTTCTGGGGGATGCGGGCGGTGCCGGTCTTGCCGGCGGCCTCGTAGCCGGGGACGGCGGCGTCCTTGCCGGTGCCGTCGGAGACCACCTTGGACAGCATGGCCTGCATCTTGGCGGCGGTGTCGGCCGAGATGACCCGGTGGCCCGAGGACGGCTCGGTGGGCACCTGACCCGCACCGCTGTCGGTGGAGGCCACCAGCTTGGGGGCCACGTAGACGCCGTCGTTGGCGACGACGTTGTACGCGGCCAGCATCTGGAGGGCGCTCACCGCGATGCCCTGCCCGATCGGCATGGCGCCGATGTCGGAGCCGGACCAGTCCTGCGGGTCCTTCAGGATGCCCCGGGTCTCGCCCGGGAAGCCGAGGCCGATGTCCTGCCCGAAGCCGAAGTCGCGCAGGTAGTGGTCGATCCGCGCCTTGCCGAGCTGCTGAGCGATCTTGATGGTCCCGATGTTCGACGACGTCACCAGGATGTCGGTGGTCGACCACGCCGATGCCGGGTGCAGCTCGCTGTCGTGGAACACCCGGTCGGCCACCTGGAGCTGATCGGGGACGTCGAACATCGTGGTGGGCGTCACCGCGCCGTCCTGGATGGCCCCGGCGACGGTGATCATCTTGTTGACCGAGCCGGGCTCGAAGACCGAGGTGACCGACCGGTTGTCGCGGGTGTTGGCGATCTTGCCCTGGTCGTCCTTGGCCACGCTGGCCATGGCGAGGACCTCACCGGTGCTCGGGCGCATGATCACGGCCTGGCCGCTCTTGGCGCCCGACGCCGCCACCTCGTCGGAGATGGCGTGCTCGGCTTCGTACTGCAGTGACTGGTCGAGGGTCAGGTAGAGGTCGGTCCCCTGCTTGGCCGGGTCGAGCTTGCGGTGGCCGCCGGCGATCGGCTTCCCCCACACGTCCTGCTCGTAGTACAGCTTCCCCGGCTGCCCCTTGAGCTGGCGGTCGTACTCCCGCTCGATGCCGGAGATGCCGCCGGTCTGGCCCTCGGCGGTCTTCTGGCCTTCGGGGAGGGCGTGGCCGACCACGGCGTTGGCCAGGTCGCCGTTGGGGTTGCTGCGCAGGTACTCGTCCTCGAGGGTGATCCCCTCGAGGTCGCTCTTCGCCTGGGCCGCCTTGATCTTGGTGACCTGGGCCTGGGTGATCTGCTTGGCGATCACCTTGTAGCGCGACGTGGTGGTGAGCTCGGCCTGGATCCCGGCGGCGTCGGCGCCGAGGATGCGGGCGAGGGCGTTGGCCGTGGCGACGGGGTGCTTCACCTGCGCCGGGTCGGCCACGACCATCGGCTCGGCCACCGACATGGCGAACGCCTGGCCGTTGCGGTCGTAGATGGCACCCCGGCTGGCGGGAAGGGCACGCGAGCCGTCGCGCTGCGACTGGCCGTAGGCCACGTAGCGGGCGGGGTGGACGACCTGGACCTTGACGAGCTGGACGCCCACGGCGGCGACGACGGCCACCATCGCGATCACGAATGCGAGGAGGCGGCGCCGGGTGCGGGTGCGCAGCTGGGCTCCGGTGAGCCCGGGGACCGTCGGCCGCGCCGGACGGACCGGGCGCGGGGCGGGGGCGGTGGCGATGCGGCGCGGCCCGCTGGCGGAGGTGGAGCGGGACGGCGGAGCCGAGGGCGGGCGCGACGCCCGAGGCGCGGACGGGGGCGTCCGCAGCGAGGCGGAGCGAGGGGCGCGGGCCGTCGTGGCCGCGGGCTTCTTCGGGGCCCGGCGGGGGGCCGGGCGCGCCGGCGCCGGCCGCGTGGCCGGGCGCTGGTCGTGGATCGTCGTGCTGGACGGTCGGCCGAAGAAGTCGTCGTCGCTCACTGGGCGGCTGCTCCCCCGTCGGCGGTAGCCAACTCGTCTCCGGTGGAGCCGCTGCTGCTCCCGCTGGTGGACTGGGGTGTGGTGCTGGTGGAGCCCGGCGTGGTGTCGGTGGTGGTGGCCTCGTCGGTGGACCCGGTCACGATGGGCTCGGCGTCGGTGCCGGGGCTGAGCCAGTGCTGGCGGTCCGCGGGCACCATGCCCATCTTCTCGGCCTCGGCGGCGATCCGGGCCGGCGACTGGAGGTCGGCGAGCTCGAGCCGCTCACGGGCCAGCTGGCTGCGCTGGTCCTGCAGCTCGGTGTCCATGTGGTCGAGGTTGGACTGCCCGCTGACGAGCAGCCCGTGGAAGATCGCCGATGCCATGAGCGAGCCGAAGATGAGCCCGGCCGCGACGATGAAGACGGCGCCGGTGCGGCGGCGGCGGAGCGCCTGGCGACCGGTCGGCGCGACGACTCGAAGGTGGGCGCGGCGGGCGGCGGGGTCGGGCGGGGCGGCGCGGCGCGGCGTGGGGCGGGGAGCGCGGACGGGACTGGTCATGGCTGGTCCTCGAGAGACGGGTCGGGCAGCTTCTCGACCGCACGGAGGCGGGCGCTCGCAGCACGCGGGTTGGTGGCGATCTCATGCGACGACGGCGTCCAGCCGCCCCGCTTGAGCAGACGGGCCTCGGGCACGGCCCCGCAGCCGCACGGGAGACCGGGTGGGCAGGTGCAACCGCCGTCGTCGGCGCGGCGCAGCCGCTCCTTCACGATGCGGTCCTCACCGGAGTGGTAGCTGATGACCACGAGGCGCCCCCCAGGGGCCAGGACCTCGATGGCGGCGTCGAGCGCAGGCGGCAGCACGTCGAGCTCCTCGTTGACGTGGATGCGCAGGGCCTGGAAGGTGCGCTTGGCGGGGTGGCCGCCCTTGCGGCGGGCCGGCGCGGGGATGGCCGTCACGACCACCTCGGCCAGCTGGGCCGTGGTGGTGATGGGCCGGGCCCGCACGATGGCGCGAGCGATCCGGTTGGCGAAGCGCTCGTCGGCGTTGCGGCGCAGGATCGCCGCCAGGTCGTGCTCGTCGGCGGTGTTGACGAGGTCGGCGGCGGACTGACCGCTCCCCTGGTCCATGCGCATGTCGAGCGGGGCGTCGTGGCGGTACGAGAACCCGCGCTCCCCGTCGTCGAACTGCGGCGAGCTCACGCCGAGGTCGAACAAGACCCCGACGATCGGTTGGCTGGCGGCGCCGGCCTCGGCGACCACGGTCGCCAGCTGGTCGAAGCGGGCGTGGTGCGCCTCGGCCCGATCGCCGAACGGGGCGAGTCGGGCCATCGCTGCGGCCAGTGCGTTCCGATCGCGATCCAGTCCCAGGACCCGCAGGTCCGGGCGCGACTGGAGCACGGTCGCCGCATGGCCGGCGCCGCCAAGGGTGGCGTCGACGATGGTCCCGGCGGGCACGGGGTGGAAGAGCTCCACCACGAGGTCCACCAGGACCGGATCGTGGACGAACGGACGATCGTTGGACGGGGGCAGATCGGTCATGAGCGCGGGCACCTGATCACGCCGGGCCCGTCGGGAGGCCGCTGTGGGTGTCGAACAGGAGGTCGACGTCGTCGAGCTTGGGGCCCTCTTCGTCGTCGAACCGCCGGGCGGGCCAGATCTCGATGGCCTCGACCGCACCGGCGAGCACGACCTCGACCTCACCGGTCAGCCCCACCTGCTCGCGCAGCTCAGGCGGCAGGACGAGACGGCTCTGGCGGTCGACCGAGATGCGAGGGGCCGACTTGAAGATCCGCAGGCGGGTCTTCGGGTCGAGGAGGCCGCCGGGCTGGCTGGCCTGCATGGCGTCGACCACCGCTTCGAAGCCCCGCGGCGTCCAGAGCATGAGGTGCTCGGTGCGGTGGGCGCGGACGAGGGCGGCGTCGGTGAAGGCGAACTTGAACGCCGACGGCAGGGCGAGGCGGCCGCTCGCTTCGAGGCGGGTCCGGTAGGTGCCGGAGAAGGGGTGGTGGCCGAAGACGGGCGGGCGCGGCTCGAGCAGCGCTCCTGCCGCCTCCCCCGCGATTCGTGCCTCGCCACCAGCTGCCATTGCTCTCCACTTTATTCCAATTCTCTCCTGATGCAAGGAAGAATGTGGAACAACCTGCAGGAACGCTCCATCCGCTCCCGGTCAGTCGGCCGGAGCGCGGACCGCGAGGCGCAGCAGCTCGACGACGCGCGCCGGCGCCACGTCGCCCACCCCCATGGCCAGGGGCTCGAGCTCGCGGATGGCGATCTTGCGATCGATGTCGTCGAGCGCGAGCAGCCCGACGAGGGCGGCCGGGTCCCACCGGTGGAGCAGGGCGCACTGGTAGCGCGCCGCGGCCCGGGTGCGCCGCTGGGAGATCCCCACCACCTTCCGCTCGCCGACGGTCACCTCGCCCGGGCCGAGGCCGGCGAAGCACACCAGCTCGGACCACGGTCGGCGCAGCAGCGGCCCTTCGTAGGCCGTGGCATCGGGGAACCCGAGCTCGGCCACCACCCGGCTCCACGCCTGCCCGAGCCAGTCGAACGACCGGCCCACGTCGGCCGTCCACCGGGGGTCGGTCACCGGCAGCACCACATCGATCCACGTGACCGCGCCCGGGACGAGGTGGACCGCTCCTCCCCCGCTGCGCCGGCGGGCGACCTCCACGCCGGCGGCGGCGGCCGCCTCGTGGTCGACGATCTCGTCGCGCTGGGTGCTCCCCAGCACCAGCGCGGGCCAGGCCACGTCGAACCACCACAGCACCGGTGCCGGCGGATCGGGCACCTCGAGCTGGTGGAACGCCGCGGCGGAGCCCACGTCGTGGTGCTCCACAGGCCACCCGAGGATGCTCACCGGACCACCTCCAGCCGATCGACGGCGGCCCGCTCGAGGTGGGCGGCGATCGGGGTGCGGCCGATGCCCGGGCCATCGGGGGTGATCATCCGGCCCGAGGCGTTGGTCTCGAGCGGTTCGGTCACGTCGAGGTCGAAGTAGGCGTGCGACGGGCCGAGGTCGGTGGGCAGCGTGCAGCCGGGCAGCGCCGCCACGGCCAGGGCGGCCGCCCGCCCGACGCCCGACTCGAGCATCCCGCCCACGAACACGTCGAGGCCCGCGTTGCGGGCGTGGGCGACCATGGCGGCGGCCGCGTGCGGGCCTCCGCAGCGGCCGGGCTTGACGTTGATGATGCTCCCGGCCGCCAGCGCCACGGCTGCGTCGAGCGCCCCGAGCGAGGTGATGGACTCGTCGAGAGCGATCGGCGTGCCGCACTTCTGGGCCAGGTGGGCCGATTCGACGAGCGCCTCGGCCGGCGCCGGCTGCTCCACGTAGGCGAGGTGGACGTGCTCGAGCCGCCGGAGCGAGTCGAGGTCGGCGGTGCCGTTGAAGTCGACGGCGATCTCGAGGTCGGGCCACGCCTGCCGCACCGCACCCACCGCCGCCAGGTCGTCGCCCGAGGGCGTGACCTTGAGCTTCACCATCGACGCCCGCGCCTCGATCCGCTCGTCGACCGCCGCCACCAGATCATCGATGCGGTCGCGGCGACCGATCACCGCGCACTGCGGCACCGCCACCAGCGGGTTGGCCCCGAGCGTGGCGGCCAGCTCCACGGCGAGCGGCCGCTCGGCCCGGCGCAGCACCGCGTCGGTGAGGGCGGTCACGATCGACGCCGTGGCCAGCGGGTGGCCGACCACGTCGAGCGGGCGGCCGGCCAGCAGTGCCGGGGCCAGCTCGTCGCGCAGCACCAGCCAGGCACCGGCGGTGTGCTCGCTCGTGTAGGTGGGCCGGATCAGGGTGGAGCACTCGCCCCAGCCGACCACCCCGTCATCGAAGCGGACCGACACGAGGATCAGGTCGCGGAGGTCCTCGCGGCCGTGGGCCGCCCGGTGGGCGTGCTGGAGCGGGAGCTGGACCCTCCACAGCTCGACCGCCTCGAGCGCCGGCGCCCCCCTGCCGCTCACGTCAGCTGGTGGAAGGAGCGGCACCAGTGCAGGTAGGTGACGACGTCGGCCGGTGCCGGCTCCCGATCGGAGCCGTACTGGGTCTCGAGCCGGAACCGGAGGTACTCGGGCTCGGGGACGGGCAGGAACGGCGATCGCCGCCACCACCCCGGACGGGCGAGGCGGAAGAGCTGCACCAGGGCGACGCCCCACAGCGAGGGCCGCACCAGCACACCCGAGCCGGCGCGAAGCCACCACTGCACCGAGGTCATCGCGCCTGCTCCACGCATCGAGCATGTCACGTCGGCCAGGGAAAGGCGCTGCGGAAACCTCGCGGGCGGGCCTCTATCGTGGGCCGTTCAACCTCGACCGGGAGCCGACGCGTGTCCACGCAACCCATGGCGGAGCGACCAGAGAGCTTCAACGACCTCCACCGAGCGCTGGCCCACAACATCGGGCAGGTGATCCAGGGCAAGCCCGAGGCCATCGACCTCGTCCTCCTCGGCCTCATCGCCGAGGGCCACCTCCTGGTGGAAGACGTCCCCGGCGTCGGGAAGACGAGCCTGGCCAAGGCGCTCGCCCGCTCGATCGACGGCCAGTACGGCCGCATCCAGTTCACCCCCGACCTCCTCCCGTCCGACGTGGTCGGGGTCAACGTCTGGAACCGCGCCGCCGGGCAGTTCGACTTCCGCCCCGGACCCATCTTCGCCAACGTGATCCTGGCCGATGAGATCAACCGCGCCTCGCCCAAGACGCAGTCGGCCCTGCTCGAGGCCATGGCCGAGCGCCAGGTCACCATCGACGGCACCACCCGCCACCTCCCCCCGCCGTTCCTCGTGATCGCCACCCAGAACCCAATCGAGAACGAGGGCACCTACCCGCTGCCGGAGAGCCAGCTCGACCGCTTCCTGCTCAAGGTGTCGGTGGGCTACCCCGACCGCGATTCGGAGGTCCAGATCCTGACCACCCACGGCGACAGCGACCCCCTGGAGACGCTGCGCCCCGTGGTCACCGTGGCGCAGGTGAACGGCCTCGCGGCCGCCGCCCGCACGGTCCACGTCGCCCCGAGCCTCCAGGGGTACCTGGTCGACCTGGCCGACGCCACCCGCCGCCACCCCCACGTGTCGGTCGGTATGTCGCCCCGAGCCACCCTCGCCCTCCAGCGCGTGGCCCGGGCGCGGGCCGCCACGCGCAACCGCGCGTACGTGACCCCCGACGACGTCAAGGCGCTCGCGGTCCCCGTGCTCGCCCACCGCCTCCTCCTGTCCCCGGCCGCCCGGGTCGCCCAGGCCACCGCCGCCTCGGTGGTGGCCGAGGTGCTCGACCAGGTCCCCCAGCCCGAAGCCCGACCCGTGCAGACCGCCGGCTGACCATGCTCACCAAGCCCGGCTGGCTCGTCGCGTGCGGAGCGGTGATCGCCGCCCTGGCCGGCCGCCTGTTCGGGGTCGAGGAGCTGTTCGTGATGGCCGCCATCGCGGGCGCGCTCCTGGTCGTGGCGCTCCTCTCGGTGCGGCGCCGGACCCCCACCGTCACCATCGTCCGCCGGCTCAACCCGCACCGCGTCACCGTCGGCGCCCTGGCGCGGGTCGAGCTCGCCATCAGCAACCGCACCACCACGCGTGTGCCGCCCATCTCGCTCGTCGACCCGGTCGAGGGCACCATCGGCGCCCGGCTGTCGGTCGGGCCGTTCGCCCCGGGTGACCGCCAGGACGTCGGCTACCGGCTGCCCACCGCCCGCCGCGGCCTGCTGCACATCGGCCCGCTCGATGCCGAGCTGGTCGATCCGTTCGGCCTGGCCCGGCGGTCGCTCGGCGGCCCCGACACGCTCGTCATCACCGTGCTGCCCGCCATCGATCCGGCGCCGGCGCTGCCCATGGGCGGCGGCCGCCACGAGCCGCTCCCGGGCATGAGCCGGCGGTTGGCGGCCACGGCGGGGGTCGACGATCTGGTCACGCTGCGGCCCTACGTCGTCGGCGACGACCTCCGCCGGGTGCACTGGCCGTCCACCGCCCACTCCGACGAGCTCCAGGTCCGGCGCGACGAGGAGCGCTGGCAGGGCCACCTGACCCTCCTGCTCGACGCCCGGTCCGGCGTCCTCGGCGCCGCCGACTTCGAGCGAGCCATCTCGGCCGCCGCGGGCGTGGTCCACAGCATCGCCGAATCGGGCGACCGGGTGCGGCTGGCCGACACCGGTGGCACCGACTCCGGAATGGTCGATGCCCGGCGCGGCGCCCACGCGCTGATGGAGGACCTGGCGCTGGTCGACCAGCACGCCGCGGAGGAGGTCGCGCTCCCCCACGCCGACCCCCGCCGGCCCACCCCGCTCGTCTTGCTCACCGGCCGGGATCCGAGCGGCCTCGTCGCCGGCCTGGTGGCCTGCGGGTTCCCCGACCTCACCGTCGTCCGGTTCGTGGCCGACGACGGTGGCCAGCGGCCTCCCGGCCGGGTGGTGACGGTGCTCCCCGGCGAGACCTTCGCCGGTGCCTGGGCCCGCCAGGTGGTCGTCCACCGCGGCGCGGCGGTGCCGCGGTGACCGCCCCGCGCCCCGCCGTGCGCCGTCCGTCGCCGTGGGCGGAGGTGCCGCTCGTGGTGGTGAGCGTGGCCGTCACCATCGGCTTCATCCGGGTCTACGACACGTGGTCGTTCCTCGTCGCGCTGCTGGCGTTCGCCCTCGGCGCCCATGCGCTCGCCATCGCCACCCGGCGCCGGGCCACCCCGGGCCTCGCGGTGGTCGGGCTGGCCATCGGTGGTGCTGCGGTCGCCGTCGGCTGGATCCTCTTCCCGTCCACCACCGCCTGGGGCATCCCCACCACGGCCACGTGGACGGCCGCGGTCGACTCGCTCACCGTCGCCCGGGACCGCTACCCCGTCGTCATCGCCCCCACCGACGTGCTCCCCGGCTTCCAGCTCGCCGCGGGCCTGGCCCTGTGGGTGGCGGCGTGGTTCGCCGACTGGACCGCCCACCGGCTCCGCGCCACCGCCGAGGCCCTGGCCCCCACCACCGCGGTCTTCGTGTTCTGCGCCGTGCTCGGATCCGGGCGCTACGAGGTGGCGTGCACGGCGGCGTTCGCCGCCGCCGCGCTGTGGTTCGTGGCGGTGCAGCGGTCGGCCTCGCTCGAACGGGACCAGGCCTGGCTCCCCACCAACCGGGTGACGGCGCGCGCCGTGCTCCGGTCGGCGTCGGTGGTGGCCGTGGTCGCCGTGTTCGCGGGGGCGGTGATCGGTCCCCGCCTCCCCGGCGCCCAGGAGGACGCGGCGGTGTCGTGGCGCGAGAGCAAGGGCGGCGACAGCTCCCGGGTCACGGTGTCGCCCATGGTCGAGCTCAAGAAGCGGCTGGTCGACCAGAGCGACCGGGAGATGTTCGAGGTGCAGTCGTCCGAGCGGGCGTACTGGCGGTTGACGTCGCTCGACGTGTTCGACGGGGAGATCTGGTCGAGCAGCGGCCACTACAAGGCGGCCGGCACCGACCTCCCGTCGGAGGAGCCGGCGGGCCAGCCGGCGCACACCATCACCCAGAAGGTGAAGATCAAGGCGCTGTCGGCCATCTGGGCCCCCTCCGCCTTCGAGGCGGTCAGCGTCCGATCCACCGACCAGCCCCTCCACTGGGACCCCGACTCGTCGACGCTCATCGTCGACTCGTCGCAGCCCACCTCCGATGGCCTCACCTACACGGTGCTCTCCCGGACCCCGAACATCGAGCGGGCCAAGCTGGAGTCGGCGGGCGCCACCGACCCCCAGGCCATCACCGACACCTACCTCGGCCTCCCGTCCGACTTCCCCTTCTACGCCAGCGACCTGGCCCGCGCCGTCACCCGAGGCGCCGTCACCCGCTACGAGAAGGCCCGAGCGCTGCAGGACTGGTTCCGGACCCAGTTCAACTACTCGCTCGACACGAAGGCCGGGCACGGCGACGACGCCCTGGTCAGCTTCCTGCAGAGCGGCGAGGGCTACTGCGAGCAGTTCGCGGGGGCGTACGCCGCCATGGCCCGCTCGCTCGACATCCCCGCCCGGGTGGCCGTGGGCTTCACCCCCGGCAACGAAGACCCCGACGACCCCGACGTGTACCACGTGCTCGGACGCCATGCCCACGCCTGGCCCGAGGTGTACTTCCCGGGCAGCGGCTGGGTTCCCTTCGAGCCCACGCCCGGCCGCGGCATGCCCGGGGCCCAGAGCTACACGGGCGTCGCCGAGCAGCAGGACCTGGCCCGCCCGATCACCATCACCACCACCTCCACCGCGCCGCCCACCACCGTCACCACCGCTCCCGGTGACCAGAGCCGCACGTCGGCCGACGACAAGCCCGACAACCGCACCCGCACGGTGGGCGGGCCCAGCACGCCGGGGCCGTCCACCACGGGCTCGGTCCTGCGGGTGATCGCCCTGCTGGTGGCCGCCGCCGTGGCCCTGGGCGGCCTGATCGTGTTCAGCCGCCGCCGGCGGCGAGCCCAGCGCCTCGCCGCGCTCGACGAGGCCGACCGGTCGTGGGCGCGCGTCGAACGGGCGCTGGCCCGGCGGCGCGGCCTCGCCCAGGAGCCCTCGGAGACCCACCTCGAGTTCGCCCGCCGCGCCGGGCCCGAGCTGGGCGACCTCGCCCTGCCGCTGCGGGTGCTGGCCTCGCTGGTGACCGAGAACCGCTGGTCGCCCGATGCGCTCAGCGCCGCCGAGACCGAGCAGCTCCACGACCTCGCCGACCAGCTGATCGCCGGCCTCGAGTCGAAGGCCGCGGTGGGCTAGAGCCCTGCGCCGCATCCGGACCCGAACCTGGATCTGCGGCCGGAGCCGGAGGGTCAGGAGCGGTCGTCGCTGTTGTCGCCCTCGGCGTCGTCGTCCTGCGGGCGCAGCCGGTTGCGGACCCGGTCACCCGTGTCGCCGAAGTAGTCGCGCAGGCCGCCGGTGCGCAGCGACGCAGACAGCTGGGCCATCCCCGCCCGACCCATCTTGCGGAGGCTGCGCTCGAACCAGAGGGCCGCTCCGAGCATCACCACGAACCCGCCGAACGAGACCGTGAAGTTGATGGCGGTGGCGAGGGCCACGACCAGCACGATCACACCGACCACGAACAGGGCGGCCGCCCAGCGCATGCGCCGGAGGCAGTGGGCGTACAGCGAGTGGTTGCCGATCTCGCCCGCCAGGTCTGGGTCGGTCGCGTAGAACTGCTGCTCGATCTGCTGGAGGATTCGCTGCTCGTCCTCAGAAAGCGGCACGTGATCAACCCTTTCGAACCACCGGGAGGCCCAGCCCGGCCCGACCAGTGTCGCACAGGACGAACGAGGCGACAACGCGTCGCGCCCACTTCTCTGGGCGGGTCAGGGGCCGCTCGGGGCGTCGTCGGGCCCCCACTGCTGCTGGCCCTTGCGAGCGACCCGGATCCCCGACGGCCCGGCCAGGCTGGCCGGGCCCAGCGCATCGGCTCCGAACCGGGCCCGCACGGCGTCGATGGCCTCCTCCGCCTGGCTCCAGTCGGAGGCTCGACCGCCATCGCCGGGCGACAGCAGCTCGTCGAACGACAGCTGGCGGCTGGCGCCGTCGTCGAGCTGGGCCACGCCCAGCCCGAGCAGCCGGACGCCCGGGGCGACATCGACCTCCGCGAGCAGGTCGCGGCCGATCTGGGCCAGCTGGTGGCCGGAATCGACCCCGCCATCGATGGTGAGGGACCGGGTGATCGTGGAGAAGTCGCCGAAGCGCACCTTCAGCGTGACCGTGCGGCCCACCAGCCCCGCCTGGCGGAGCCGGCTGCCCACCGCGTCGGCGAGGCGCACGACCTCGACCTCCAGGTCGGGGCGCCGGTGGCGGTCGCGGGCGAAGGTCTCTTCGTGGCTGATCGACTTCGGAGCGTGGTCGGGCACGACCGGGCGGGGGTCGCGGGCGTGGGCCAGCGCATGGAGGTGCCCGCCGGCCGCCGCGCCCACGCTGCCCACCACCGTGGCGAGCGGCAGGCGGGACAGGTCGCCCACGGTGCCCACGCCCAGCCGCTGCAGCCGGGCGAGCGTGGCCGGGCCGACGCCCCACAGCGCCTGGACGGGCAGGGCGTGGAGGAACTCCAGCTCGGCACCGGGCCGGACCTCGAAGACGCCGGGGCCCGGCACCGGGCCCTGGGGCGAGGCCTTGGGCTTGGCCGACTCCGATGCCAGCTTGGCGAGGAACTTCACCCGGGCCACTCCCACCGAGCAGGTGAGCCCCTCCTGGTCGAGGATCCGTGCCCGCAGGGCGTGCGCGATCTCGACGGGCGTCCCCAGCAGCCGGCGAGCGCCGCGCACGTCGAGGAAGGCCTCGTCGAGCGAGATGGGCTCCACGAGCGGGGTGAACGAGCCGAAGATCGCCATCACCCGCTCGCTGACCTCGCGGTAGCGGTCGTGGTCGCCCGGCAGGAACACGGCGTGAGGGCACAGCCGCCGGGCCCGAGCGCCGGGCATGGCCGAGTGCACGCCGTAGGCCCGCGCTTCGTAGGAGGCGGCCGCCACCACCCCGCGCGCCCCGGAGCCGCCCACGACGACGGGCTGGCCGCGCAGCTCGGGGTGGCGCAGCAGCTCCACCGACACGAAGAACGCATCCATGTCGACGTGGAGGATCCCGGCCTCGCCCGGAGCGCCCTCGATGGTGGAGGCCCCGGCCTCGGCGCTCACGGCAACGTGGAGACGGTGAGGCTCGCCAGGTCGGACCCGGCCACGTGGTACCGGAAGCTGCGCTCCACCAGCCAGCGCTGCCCCAGCCAGGCCGACAGCGGCTCGCGCACCCAGGGGTGAGCCTTCGCCAGCCGGTCATCGCACTCGCCCAGCGCCACGTAGGACGCGTCGAACACGATCCCGTCGGGGTCGTCGAGGACCAAGGACCCTTCGACCGCCGCAGCACGGTGCACCTCGGCGCGAAGGTGCCAGCCCAGGTCGGGCGCCTCGACCTCGATGCGGTAGAGCAGCCCGTCCCAGCGCGACACCACCAGACCGGTCTCCTCGGCGACCTCGCGCTCGAGGCCCTCGAGGACGCCTTCGCCCTCGTCGATCACGCCACCGGGCGTCGACCAGTCGACCGAGCCGTTGCGGCGGCGGTTGGCCACCAGGAGGACCCCCTGGGGTCCCTCGATCACGGCGCCTGCCACGAGCCATCGCTTCACGGCGGTCATTCTGCCAGCGGGTGGACCCCGCCGCGACGCTCAGCGCAGGCGGCGGATCCGGCGGACGCGGTCGCGCACGCCCCAGCGGGTGACGAGCCAGAGCGCTTCGCTGACGATGTTGGGGTGCATCTTCGACACCCCTCGCACCCGGTCGCGGAACACGATCGGGATCTCCTGGATGGTGCCGCCCGCCTTGTTGACCTCGTAGGCCATCTCGATCTGGAAGCCGTAGCCGTCGGCGCGCACCTGCTCCATGCCGATCTTCTCGATGATCGCGGAGCGGTAGGCCCGGAAGCCGGCGGTGGCGTCTCGCACCGGCATGTGGAGCATGAAGCCCACGTACCGGTTGCCCCACTGCGACAGGAGGCGGCGGTGGGTGGGCCACCCGGGGACGGCCCCGCCCGCGATGTAGCGGGATCCGATGGCCAGGTCGGCGCCGCCCTCGGTGACCGCGGCCACGAGCGCCGGCAGCACCTCCGGGTCGTGGGAGAGGTCGGCATCCATCTCGATCAGGACGGTGTGGTCGCGCTCGAGGCCCCAGGCGAAGCCGGCGCGGTACGAGGGGCCGAGACCCGACTTGGCCGACCGGCGCAGCACGTCGATCTGGCCCAGCCGCTCGCCCGCCGCCTCGGCCAGATCGGCGGTCCCGTCGGGGCTGCCGTCGTCGACGACGAGGACGCGCGCGTCCGGGAGGCACTCGCGGACTCGGCCGAGCACATCGTCGATGTTCTCGGCTTCCTGGTAGGTCGGGATGATGACGAGAGGGCCCATCGGGCCGTCACTCTAAGTCGACGGACGGTCGCGCCCGAGACGAGGACCACGAGATGGGTCGACGGACCTACCGATCGGTAGCTTGGACCCATGACCGATCCTGCCCCCTCGGGCGGCGGAGCACGCCTCGATTCCGCCCTGCCCTCCCAAGGAGCCCGCTTCCTCGCGCTCGCCGCCATCGTGGTCGCGGGCGTGTGCGGCGGCCTGATCGGGTGGAAGGTCGCCGACCTCCAGATCGCCGGCGACAGCCAGCTCATCCCCGGGCTCATCGGGCTGCTGGGCGCGGCGTTCGCCGCCGGCGGCGTGGCCGTCGTGGCCGTGCTGGTGCTGCGGGCCATGGGCGAGTGGAACACCATCGTCGAGACCGGCGACCCTGCTGCCGCCCGCAAGGCGCAGCTCGAGGCCAAGCGGAAGTCGTGACCGTCGACCCCGCGGCGCTGCTGGCGCTGGCGGAACCGATCGCCCGCGAGGTGGCCGACCGGCTCCGCACCTCGCTCGACGGCGCCGGGCCCGCCATCACCTCCAAGAGCACGCCCACCGACCTCGTGACCGAGCTCGACACCTGGGCCGAGGGCCACATCACCGAGCGCCTCCTCGCGGCCCGGCCCGACGATGCGGTCCAGGGCGAGGAGGGTGCCGACATCGCCGGAACCAGCGGCATCATGTGGTCGATCGACCCCATCGACGGCACGGTCAACTTCGTCCACGGCATCCCGGGCTTCTGCGTGTCCATCGCCGCGCTCGTCGACGGCGCGGCGGTGGCCGGCGTGGTCGCCTCGCCGCTGCACGACGAGGTGTTCACCGCCACGCTCGGCGGCGGCGCCTTCCGGAACGGCGCGCCGATCCGCTGCGCCGAGCCGGCATCGGTGGCGCGCTCGGTCGTGGCCACCGGGTTCGGGTACGACCCCGCCCGCCGCACCCGCCAGGCCGAGGTGGTCACCCGGGTCATCTCCCAGATCGCCGACGTGCGCCGGTTCGGGGCCGCCGCCGTCGACCTCTGCTGGGTGGCCTGCGGACGCGTCGACGCCTACTGGGAGGTGGGCCTCAACCCCTGGGACCACGCCGCCGGCGCGCTGATCGCACGCGAGGCCGGCGCCACGGTGACCGGGCTGACCGCCGACGAGGTCCCCAGCGAGCGCTTCACGCTGGCCGCCCCGGCCGTCATCTGGTCCGAGCTGGCCGGGGTGCTGGCCGCGGCCGGCGCCGCCGACGTCTGACCCGGCGCCGGGCACTCGGGCGCCGCGGGTTGACGCAGACCGCCGCGGCCGCCACAGTGCACGCCACTCGGATCTAGGGGAGCACATGCGCCGACGCCACCTTCGCCCACGTCTCATCGCGGCCGCCGCGGCCACCTGCGTGCTGCTGGCCGGCTGCCAGCAGCTCCACACCCAGGTGCCCAAGGGCGCGGGCACGCTGCGGTACCGCGACGCGGTGTTCAGCCAGGTCGACGTCAGCAAGGACGTGACCTACGGCCACGCGGCCGACCTCACCGGCAAGGACGTGTCCCTCGAGCTCGACGTGTACCAGCCCCACGGCGATGCGGTGACGGCTCGTCCCGCCATCGTCTGGGTGCACGGCGGGTCGTTCAAGACCGGCGAGAAGACGTCACCCGAGATCGTCGACGAGGCCACCACCTTCGCCAAGAAGGGCTACCTCAACGTGTCGATCGAGTACCGGCTCTCGGGCGGCTGCGCCCCGTTCACCAGCCAGTGCCTCGACGGCATCGCCATGGCGTACCACGACGCCCAGGCGGCCATCCGCTTCCTCCGCGCCAACGCCTCCACCTACGGCGTCGACACCGACCGGATCGCCGTGGCCGGCACCTCGGCCGGGGCGATCACGGCCTACAACGTGGCCTTCGGCTCCAAGTCGGTCGGCCACAGCGGCAACCCCGGCTACTCCTCGAAGGTGGCGGCCGCCGTCTCGCTGTCGGGCGCGTCCATCGGCACCAGCCCGAGCGCCGGCGATCCGCCCACGCTCGACTTCCACGGCTCCGCCGACCCGATCGTGCCGCTGACGTGGCTGACCTCCACGCTCACCAAGGCCCGCACGGTGCACCTGGTGGCCGAGCAGGTGCTGTGGGACGGCGACGGCCACGTCCCCTACGGCAAGCACCGCACCGAGATCCTCGACGACACCCGCAACTTCCTCTACGCCACCATGGACCTCGCGCACGCCGCCAGGTAGCCGTCACCAGGTCGGTCGCGGCGGTGTCGCGGCGACGCGCCGCGTCCGATCAGGTCCGCTCCCCTACGATCGTCAGCCGTGGGCACCCGGATCTTGAGCGTTGAGGATGATGAGCGGATCCGCACGGCGGTGCGCCTGGCCCTGGAAGACGAGGGCTGGACGGTCGACGAGGCGGAGAACGGCGAGGAGGCGCTGGTGAAGTTCGCCCAGTCGCCCACCGACGTCGTGCTCATCGACATCATGCTCCCCGACATCGACGGCTTCGAGGTGTGCCGCGCCATCCGGCGCCAGTCCGACGTGCCGATCGTCATGGTCACGGCACGAGACGACACCCACGACGTGGTCGCCGGGCTCGAGGCCGGGGCCGACGACTACCTCACCAAGCCGTTCGCCCCGAAGGAGCTCTCGGCCCGCATCCGCGCCCTGCTGCGCCGGGCCCGCACCGCCGACCCCGCGAGCCCGCACCTCCGCTTCGGCGACCTCGAGGTCATCCCCGACCAGGGCGTCGTGCGCCGCGGCGGCCGTGAGGTGCACCTCACCAAGACCGAGTTCAAGCTCCTCGTGGAGCTGGCGTCGTCGCCCGGCAAGGTGTTCAGCCGCGAGACCCTGCTCGACAAGGTGTGGGGCTACGACTACTTCGCGGACGGCCGCCTCGTCGACGTCCACGTGCGCCGCCTGCGCACCAAGGTCGAGGCCGATCCGGCCAACCCGCGCCACGTCGTGACCGTGCGCGGCCTGGGCTACAAGCTCCAGACCTGAGGACCGTGGCCCTCCCCTCCGATCCGGTGGCCGACGACGGCGAGCCCGATCGCCACCGTTGGTACCAGGGCATCCGGCCGCCCCGGCTCGGGCTGCGCGCCCGCATCACGCTGGCGTTCACCCTCGGCGCCGCCCTGCTGTCCACCCTGCTGGCCGGCACGACGTGGGCCCTCACGCGCGAGAACATCCTCGACCAGCGCGAGAGCGCGGTCACCCGCCAGGCGTTCCGGAACTCCGCGGTCGTCCAGTCGCAGCTGGCCACCGGGCAGGAGGACACCGACCTGCGCGTGATCCTCAACTCGCTCGACAACGAGACGCCGTCGCGGGCCGTCGTCCGCGACGCCTACGGGCGCTGGACCAACCAGAGCACGGCGTTCGACGAGGCCGCCATCCCCGACTCCCTCCTCCAGATGGCCGAGGAGGGCACCCCGTCGCGCATGCGGGTGGCCATCGACGGCGAGCCCGAGCTGCTGATCGGGATCCCGCTCCCCAGCGTCGACGGCCTCTACTTCGAGTTCGTGCCCCTCACCGATGCCGAGAGCACCCTCGAGTCGCTCTCCACGTCGCTCTTCGGCGCCGCCCTGGTCACCACGCTCGCCGGCGCCGCCGTGGGGTGGTGGGCGAGCCGCCGCACGCTCCGCCCGCTGGCCGACGTGTCCATGGCCGCCGAGGCCATCGCGGGCGGCCACCTCGAGACGCGCCTCGGTGCCGCCGACGACCCCGACCTCGGCGTGCTGGTCGCCTCGTTCAACCACATGGCCACCGTGCTTGAGGAGCGCATCGAGCAGGACAACCGGTTCGCGTCCGACGTCAGCCACGAGCTGCGCTCCCCGCTCATGACCCTCTCGGCATCGATCGAGGTCCTGTCATCGCGGCGCGAGGAGATGCCCGACGCCTCGGCCCAGGCCGCCGTCGACCTGATGGTCGCCGACGTCGCCCGCTTCAAGCAGCTGGTCGAGGACCTGCTCGAGATCTCCCGGTTCGACGCCGGTGCCGCCCGCCTCGACCTCAGCGAGATCCGGCCCGGGGAGCTGGCCACCCAGTCGGTGGCCTGGTCCCCCACCCCCGACGTGCCGATCGAGCTCGACGCCGATCTGGCGGGAGAGTTCATCCGCGCCGACAAGCGCCGCCTGGTGCGCGTCATCGCCAACCTCCTCGACAACGCCCGCAAGTACGGCGGTGGCGCCACGCGGGTGGAGGTGCGGCGCATCCCCACCGGCATCCAGTTCGCCGTCGAGGACGGCGGGGCCGGCGTGCCCGAGGACGAGCGCGACCTCATCTTCGACCGCTTCTCCCGCGGTGCCGGCTCCAACCGGCGCGCCGGCAGCGAGGGCGTGGGCCTCGGCCTGTCGCTCGTCGCCGAGCACGTGGCCCTCCACAAGGGCAAGGTCTGGGTCGAGGACCGCCCCGACGGTGAGAGCGGCGCCCGCTTCGTCGTCGAGCTCCCGGTCGCCTGGGACGAGGAGCGAGCGCACGCCGACGAGGACCTGGACCTGGCATGAGCACCTCCCCCACCTCCCCCCGCCGCGCCCTGGTGGCCGCCGCCGCCGGCGCCCTCGCCGTGGCGGCCCTGGCGTCGTGCGGCGTCCCCATCGACGGATCGCCACGGGCCATCAACCAGACCACGGTGACGAGCGATGTCAGCACGCCCACCACGATCCCCCGCACCGGGGCCCAGGAGGTGTCGGTCTACTTCCTCAACGGCGAGCGCCTCGAGCGGCAGGGGATCCCCGTCGAGGGCGACCCCACCATCGGCAAGGCGCTCGACCACGTCCTCCAGGCGCCGGTCGACGGCGGCGACAGCGACCTCCGCACCGCGGTCCCGCCGCGCACGCAGCTGCGCAACGTCGACGTCACCGACGGCGTCGCCACCATCGACCTGACCGGCGAGATCAACGACATCAGCGGCCCGGCGCAGAAGGAGGCCTTCGCCCAGATCGTGTTCACCGCCTTGTCGTTCGACTCGATCCAGAAGGTCCGGTTCCTCATCGACGGCGAGGTCGTCGACGCGCCCACCGACGACGGCAACCTGGCGCTGATCTCCGCCGAGAACTACGACAAGCCCCTCAACCCCCGGTAGCCAGCCCGAGCTACGAGGGCGGGAGCGGCGTGCGGGGGTGCTGCGGCTCGAACAGCGCCGCGGTCCGGAGCAGGTCGGGCTCGACCATCTTGAGGTGGCCGACCCCCTCGGCCACCGGCACGCGCACGATGGCGCCGTGCTGCAGCGCCACCATCGAGCCGAACGCCCCATCGGCCACGGCGTCGACCGCTGCCACCCCGAAGCGGGTGCCGAGCACCCGGTCGAACGCCACCGGCGTGCCGCCGCGCTGGACGTGGCCGAGGATCGTGGTGCGGGTCTCGATGCCGGTGAGCATCTCGAGCTCTCCCGCCACCACGTTGGCGATCCCGCCCAGCCGCTGGTGGCCGTAGGCGTCGACCGGCGGCTCCTTGAGCGTGAGCGTGCCGGGCTTGGGCAGCGCCCCCTCGGCCACGACCACGATGGTGGCCCAGCTGCCCTGGCGGTGCCGGGCCGTGATGCGGCTGGCGACGTCGTCGAGGTCGAAGGGCTCCTCGGGCACGAGCGTGACCGCGGCGCCGCCGGCGATGCCCGACCACACGGCGATGTGGCCGACGTGGCGGCCCATGACCTCGACCACGAGGACCCGGTCGTGGCTCTCGGCCGTGGTGTGCAGCCGATCGATGGAGTACGTGCAGATCTCCACGGCGGTCTGGAAGCCAAAGGTCATCTCGGTGCTGGCGATGTCGTTGTCGATGGTCTTGGGCACGCCCACCACCGGCACCCCGTCGTTGTGCAGGTCGTTGGTGACGCCCATCGTGCCGTCGCCACCGACGGCCACGATGGCGTCGAGCTGGTGCCGGGCCAGGGCCTCCTCGACCTGCTGGACCCCATCGGGCTGCGTGTACGGCTGGTCGCGCGAGGTGCCGAGGATGGTGCCGCCGCGCGGGAGGATGCCCCGGCAGCGGTCGATCGTGAGCGGCTCCCACGTGTCGTTCAGCACGCCGCGCCAACCGTCGCGGAACCCGACGACCTCGCCGCCGTACTCCACGTCGACCGTGCGGACCGCGGCCCGCAGCACCGCGTTGAGCCCGGGACAGTCGCCCCCACCCGTCAGGATCCCGATCCGCATGGGCGGAGCCTACTGACGCCCCGGCGGTCCCCGATCCGCCTCGGCGGTAGCGTGCGCCGCCATGGCTGTCGTGATCGCCCTCGACGCAGGCACCACCGGTGTCCGCGCCTTCGCCGTCGACCAGTCGGGCCGTGCCGTCGGGTTCCGGTACCGCGAGTTCACCCAGCACTTCCCGCAGCCGGGCTGGGTCGAGCACGATGCCATGGAGATCTGGCACGCCATCGTCGGCACCGCCGCCGAGCTGATCTCGTCGCTCCAGGAGCCCGTCGCCGCCATCGGGATCACCGACCAGCGCGAGACCATCGTCGCCTGGGACCGCCGCACCGGGCTCCCGCGCCACCGCGCCATCGTCTGGCAGGACCGGCGCACCGCCGCCCGCTGCGACCAGCTCGCCGCCGACGGTCACCTCCCGCTCGTCCGCAGCACCACCGGTCTGGTGCTCGATCCGTACTTCTCGGCGTCGAAGGTCGAGTGGCTGCTCACCGAGGGCGGGGTCGAGGCCGACGAGAACCTGGCGATCGGCACCATCGACTCGTGGCTGCTCTGGAACCTCACCGGCGGCCAGGTCCACGCCACCGAGCCCTCCAACGCCAGCCGCACGATGCTGCTCGACATCCGCACGCTCACGTGGTCGCCGGAGCTGTGCGACCTGTTCGGCGTGCCCGCCCACGTGCTGCCGGAGGTGCGCCCGTCGAGCGGCCGCTTCGGCGTCACGCACGAGCGGTCGGGCCTGCCGCCGGGCATCCCGATCAGCGGGATCGCCGGCGACCAGCAGGCGGCCCTCTTCGGCCAGGCCTGCTTCGAGCCCGGTGACACCAAGAACACCTACGGCACCGGCTCGTTCGTGCTGATGAACGTGGGCGGGACCTGCCCCGAGCCGGTCGAGGGCCTCCTCACCACGGTGGCGTGGAGCATCCCCGACGACGGCTCCCGGGGAGGGCACGGCGGCACCCGCACCGACTACGCCTTCGAAGGCGCCATCTTCTCCACCGGCTCGGCCATCCAGTGGCTGCGCGACGGGCTCGGCATCATCGCCAGCGCCAAGGAGGCCGGACCGCTCGCGGCGTCGGTCGAGACCACCGACGACGTCTACTTCGTCCCCGCCTTCACCGGCCTCGGCAGTCCGTGGTGGGACCCGTACGCCCGCGGCACCCTCGTCGGCGTCACCCGCGGCACCACCCGGGCCCACCTCGTCCGAGCCGTGATCGAGGCGATGACCTTCCAGACGCGCGACGTGATCGACTCGATGGTCGCCCACTCCGGCCACGCGGTGAACGGGCTGCGGGCCGACGGCGGCGCCGCGGTGATGGACCTGCTGCTCCAGCTCCAGGCCGACCAGCTCGGCGTGCCCGTGCGCCGGCCCCGCGTGCAGGAGACCACCGCCCTCGGTGCCGCCTACCTGGCCGGGCTGGCCGAGGGCGTCTGGGCGTCCACCGACGACATCTCGGCCAACTGGGCCCTCGACGCCGAGTTCACCCCCAAGGCCGACCGCACCGACGCCGACCGCACCCACCGCCGCTGGCTCCAAGCCGTCGAGCACAGCCGCGGCTGGGCCCAGACTCCCCCGGAGTAGCCGCGAGCGAAGCGAGTGACGAGACGGCGTCAGCCCTCGAGCTCGGCCCAGCGCAGGGAGATGATGGTGGCGAGGGCGTCGAGCTCGAGGCGCTCTCGGGTCCGCCAGGCGATCTTGTCGCGACCGGCCACCACGGCCAGGTCGACGGCCGGCATCATCGACCAGATCACGTCGTTGCCGCCCTGGTCGGCGCCGCGCCCCGAGCCCTGCAGCTGGGCCGCGGTGCTGGAGCCGTGGACGAAGGCGACGAGCCAGCTCTCGCTGGGCGCCCGATCGCCGGCGATGAGCGTGGTCGACGCCTTGAGGTCGACCACGGCCACCCACGCGGCCGACAGGGACAGCGGGGCGACGTCTCGGGCCACCTCGAGCAGCGCGCCTCGGTCGGACGCCTCGATGAGCTTGCCGGCGGTCTCGAGCGTGGCCCGCCGGGGATCGTGGCCGTCGGGGCCGACCGAGCGCACCTCCTCCACCTGCACGCCGTCGACCTGGCGCACCTCGCTCACGAGCAGGTCGACCAGCGTGGCGTCGGGCAGCTGGACGACGAGCTCATCGACCGCCTGGCCCTCGCCGGTCTCCAGGATCTCGATGCCGACGACATCGCCCTTGACCGCGCCGATCCTGCTGGCCACCGCACCCAGGGCACCGGGACGATCCGGCAACCAGACCCGCAGCACGTAGCTCTCCATGGGCGCGACCCTAGGCGTCGGATGTGAACGGACTGTTTCTTCACCGAGGCGGTCGGGCCCCCTACTTGACCGGGTGGTCAAGTGCCCGTACCGTGCGCGCCCGATGGACCGACGGCTGACCCAACGAGGCGAGGAACGTCGGCGCCAGCTGATGGAGTACGCCACTGCCCGCTTCGCCGAGAACGGGTTCCACCCCACCTCGGTCGCCGAGATCACCGAGGGCCTGGGCGTGGGCAAGGGCGTCTTCTACTGGTACTTCGACTCCAAGGAGGAGCTGCTGCGCGCCATCCTCGCCGACGCCCAGCACGACCTCCGCCGGCGCCAGCGGGCCGCGGTGTCGAAGGCGGACTCGCCGTCCGACCGCATCGAGAACGGCATCCGCGCCTCGATGGCGTGGTCGATCCAGCACCCCGACTACTTCCGCCTGGTGCAGTTCGCCGCCACCGACGACCGCTTCAGCGCCGGCATGCGCAAGGGCGAGCAGGTGGCCGTCAAGGACGCGGCCAAGGTCCTGTCCGAGGCCATGGATGCCGGCGAGATCGCTCGGGGCGACGCCGCGCTGCTGTCCCACGCGCTGCTCGGCGTCCACACCCACCTCGTGCACCTCGTCCACCGCGGCGTGCTCGAGCCCACCGACGAGGTCATCGACACCGCGGTGAACTTCTGCCTCCACGGCCTCCTCGGCCGGCCCGAGGTCGCCGCCGACGCCTGAGCGCCGGTGCGGGGGGCTACCGGTCCCCCTCCCACCGATCCCGGCGGTGCCGGATCCCTGGGTCAGGCCGGGACCAGATCGGCCACGTCGGCCAGCAGCTCCAGCGACCGGAGCCGGGCCTCGATGTCGGGCGACGACGGGGCCACCATCAGCTCGTCGGCATCGGCGTGCACGGCGAACGACGCCAGGAACTCCTGCGCCTCGTCGGGGGTGCCCACCGCCGTGTAGCGCATCATCTCGGCGATCTGGTGGCCCTGGGGCGACGCCAGGATCTCGTCGGCCTGCTCGTCGGTGACGGTGATCCCCTTCTGCACGAACATGCGCACCCGCGACCGGCGGACGGCCAGCAGCTGGGCCTGGGCGTCGTCCGCGGTGTCGGACACGATGGCGTTGACCCCGGCGATGACGTAGGGCTCGGCCAGCTGCTCCGACGGCTGGAACTCGTGGCGGTAGGTGCCCACCGCCTGGCGCAGCGCCTGAGGCGAGAAGTGGGAGGCGAACGCGTACGGCAGCCCGAAGGCGGCCGCCAGCTTGGCGCCGAACAAGGACGACCCGAGGATGTAGATCGGCACGTTGGTGCCCTTGCCGGGGGTGGCATCGACCCCCGGGATCACCGAGGCGCCCGTCAGGTAGCCCTGGAGCTCCTGCACGTCCTGCGGGAAGCGGTCGGACGACGTGTGGTCGCGCCGCATCGCCCGCAGGGTGCTCTGATCGCTGCCCGGCGCCCGGCCGAGGCCGAGGTCGATGCGGCCGGGGTGGAGCTCCTCGAGCGTGCCGAACTGCTCGGCGATCGTGAGGGGCGAGTGGTTCGGCAACATGATGCCCCCGGCGCCGAGCCGGATGGTCTCGGTGTGCGCGGCCACGTGGGCGATGAGGACGCTGGTGGCCGAGGATCCGATCTGCGCCATGTTGTGGTGCTCGGCGTACCAGACCCGCCGGTACCCGCGGCGCTCGGCCAGCCGGGCCACGGCGACGCTGTTGGCGAACGCGTCCCGTGCGGTCTGGCCCTTGCCGATCAGGGCGAGGTCGAGGATGGACAGGGCGGGGGGCGTAGCAGGCACGTCTGGGTCCAACCGCTGAGCGCCCTCGCCTATTTCGCGGGCGGCCCGCGTCGGCGCCGCTCAGCCGAGCTTGGTGAGCGCCTTGCGCATGCCGCGGACGGCCTGCTGGATGCGCTGCTCGTTCTCGATCAGGGCGAACCGGACGTGGCCGTCGCCGCCCGGGCCGAAGCCGACGCCCGGCGACACGGCCACCTGCGCCTCGCGGACCAGCATCGACGCGAACTCGATGGAGCCCAGCTCCCGGTACGGCTCGGGGATCGGGGCCCAGGCGAACATGGTGGCCTGCGGCGGGGTCATCTCCCAGCCGATCCGGTTCAGGCCCTCGCAGAGCGCATCGCGACGGGCCTGGTAGATCGGCAGGACCTCTCGGGGGTGGTCCGGATCCTCGTTCAGCGTGACCGTGGCCGCGATCTGGATGGGCTGGAACGTGCCGTAGTCGAGGTAGCTCTTGAGCTTGGTGAGAGCGGCGACGATCTCCGGGTTGCCCACCATGAACGCCACCCGCCAGCCGGCCATCGAGAACGACTTCGTCATCGAGTACAGCTCGACAGCGCACTCCTTGGCGCCCTCGGCCTGGAGGATCGACGGCGGCTCGTAGCCATCGAACCCGAGCTCGGCGTAGGCGTTGTCGTGGACGACGACCACGTTCTTCTCGCGGGCGAAGTCGACCACGCGCTGGAAGAAGTCGACGTCGACGCACGCCGTGGTGGGGTTGTGCGGGAACGACAGCACGATCACCCGGGGCTTGGGCCACGAGTACTCGTACGCCTCCATCAGGTTCTCGAAGAAGTCGATGTCGGTCCCGATCGGGATCTCGCGCACGTCGGCGCCGGCGAGGTGCGGGCCCCAGATGTGGATCGGGTAGCTGGGCGACGGCACCAGGGCGGCGTCGCCGGGCTGGAGCAGCACCCACATCAGGTGGCTGAAGCCCTCCTTGGCCCCGATGGTGGAGATGATCTCCTTGTCGGGGTCGAGCGTGACGCCGAAGCGGCGCAGGTACAGGTCGGCGACGGCCTCGCGCAGCTTCGGGATGCCCCGGCTCGAGGAGTAGCGGTGGTTGCGGGAGTTGTGGGCGGCCTCGGACAGCTTCTCGACGGCGATGGCCGGCGACGGCAGGTCGGGGTTGCCGAAGCCCAGATCGACCACGTCGACCCCCGCCCGCCGAGCCTCGACCTTCAGCCCATCGATGATGGTGAAGACGTACGGCGGCAGGTTGGTGATCCGGCGAAACTCCATCCGTTCACGTTAAGCCGTGGCACCTGCACCGGCCCACATGCGTTCTGGCCTGGGGTTCCGTCCGCGGCAACCCGGCTCGGGGAGGGCTGCGGGCCACCTGGCATGCTGGGCGGATGGCCGAACACACCGACTACGTCCCGATCGTGGTGGAGATCCCCCGGGGCAGCCGCAACAAGTACGAGATCGACCACAAGACCGGGGAGATCTGGCTCGACCGCCGCCTGTTCTCGGCCACCGTCTACCCCGCCGACTACGGCTACGTGGAGCACACGCTCGGCGAGGACGGCGACCCGCTCGACGCCCTCGTCATCATGGAGGAGCCCACCTTCCCCGGCTGCCGCGTGCGCGCCCGCCCCGTCGGCGTGTTCTGGATGGACGACGACGCCGGTCCCGACGCCAAGATCATCTGCGTCCCCTACGGCGACCCCCGCTGGGACCACGTCCAAGACATCGACCAGCTCCCGATGTTCCTCACCGACGAGATCGAGCACTTCTTCGAGGTCTACAAGCAGCTCGAGCCCGGGAAGTTCGCCAACACCAAGGGCTTCGAGGGCCGCGACCAGGCCGAGGCCGAGATCGCCGAGAGCCTCGCCCGCGCCAAGGGCACCGACTTCGAGTAGGCCAGCCGCGAGCAGCCGTGAGGGCTGGTCGATGTTCCACCCCTGACGGGGAGGATCGACCAGCGCTAGGCGGAGTGGACCAGGGCGCGCTCGGAGCCGATCTGGGCGGCCCAGGCCACGGCGGCCTCGCGGTCGCTCACCAGCACCACCTGCACGGCGTCGGCCAGGCGGACGAGCCGGTCGAGGACCGAGGTGAGCTCGTCGTCGTCGAGCACGGCGAACGGGTCGTCGAGCACGAGCGGAACCGACCCCGCCAGCCCCACCGAGCGCAGGGCGGCCAGACGGGACATGAGCTCCCAGTCGATGTCATCGACGAGCTTGGCCCGGTCGAGCTGAGCCGCCTCGGCCGACGCCGCTTCCTCGGTGGCGGTGGCCTGGGCGAAGGCAGCATCGACCTCGGCGAGCGACGCCGCGGTGGTCTGCTCGGCAGCCGCCGCCTGGGTGACGAGCTGCTCGGCGTTGGCCACCCGCTCCTCGGAGGCCTGGACCATGGCGTCGACACCCGAGGCGCCCACGGCGTCCTCGACGGCCCGGCGGGCGGCATCCTCACGGACCGCGGAGCGGGTGAGCGCCGCCTCGGCCTCGCCAGCGGCGGCGACGGCCGCATCGAACGACGGGCCGTTGGCGAGGGACACGTCGGTCTCGGCCTCGGCGACCGCGGCGGCGGCCTCCTCCTCCTCGGTGGTGCACCGGGCCAGGTCGGCCTCGAGGGTGGTGAACGAGTCGCTGGCCCGACGGTGCTGGGCCACGGCGTCCTCGGCAGCGGCGACCGCAGCCTGGGCGGCTTCGACCTCGGCCCACCGCGCCTCGCGCAGCGTGACCGACTGGGCCGCCGGATCGGCATCCTCGGGGGCGGCGCTGCTGAGCGGCTGGGCCAGCTCGGGCAGCGGCACCAGCAGCGGCACCTCGTCCTGGCCCCGCTCGCGGGCGGCCCGGACGGTGGCGATGGCATCGTCGAGCGCGGCGAGGGCCGTGGCGATCTCGTCGCGCCGCTCGTCGGCCGTGTCCTGCTCGGACAGGTAGAAGCGGGCCAGCATCACGAGGTCGTCTCGGTCGTACGGCGGGCCCACCACGGCGACGCCCGCGAAGTTGAGCTCGGTGGCCAGCTCGGCCGACGCAGCCTCGTCGGGGGCCACCGGCTCGCGCAGCGCCCGCAGCTCCTCCTCGGACTCGGGGCCGGTGGGCTCGTGCCCGAGCAGGGCGGCCACGCGGGGGGCGACGGCGTCACGGCGCTGGAGCAGCTCCGTGCGCCGACGGGCGCGGTCGGCCGCTCCCGGCAGGGTGGCGAGCTGCTCCTCGGCCGTGCTCAGGTTGGTGCGCGCCGCATCGAGCACGCTGCGGTTGGCGGAGCCGACGCCCCGGCTCGACGAGCTCATCATGTAGTCGGCGTAGGTGGAGAAGCCGAGGCGCTCGAGCACCCGGCGCTCCTCGATGCGGGCCTCGTCGAGCTTCTTGCGGAGCCGGCTGCCACCGAAGCGGGCCTCGGTGCGGTCCTGGGCCTCGAGCACGAGGGCGTGGGCCGCTTCGACCTTGACGATCTGCTCGGGGGTCAAGACGGGCTGGTTGTACTCGACCTCGGCCTCGATGACCTGCTGGCGGGCCTCGGCGACGCGCTGCTCGGCCGCGTACTCCGCGTCGGAGACGCCGGCATCGAGGGCGTTGAGCTGCTGGTGGAGATCTCGCCAGGTGTCGGCCAGCGCAAGGGCCGCGACCACGGGCGGGGCCTCGCTGGTGGCGCCGAGCATGCGGTCGAGCGCGCCCTGCACCCCGCCGGAGTCTCGGCTGCCGACGGCCTCCTGGAGGCGCACGATCTCGACGCGCCGGCGCTCGAGGTCGGCGAGCATCCGGCTGGCCGGGCTGCTGTCCTTGTCGGGATCGGCCTCGCCGGCGGCGGCCTCGGCGGCGGCGAGCTCGGCGCGGCGGGCGACGAGCTGATCGGTGGGGTCGTCGGCGATGAGCGGCCGGGCCTGCTCGACGGCAGCGGCGGCGTCGGTGGCCTTCGCCATGGCCTCGCGGCGGTGCTCCCGGGTGCGCTCGAGCCGTTCCGCCGCGGCCGCTCGGGCCTCGCTGGCCACGTCTCGGGCCAAGACGGCCTGGTTGAGCGCCTCGAGGTTGCGGGCCCGCTCCTCGACGGCCGACGCGATCTCGGCCTCCATGCGAGCCCGGGCAGCGTCGGCGGCGGCGATGGCCTCGCGGGCCGCGCCGTCGCCACGGCGCAGCTCGTCGAGCTCGCCGAGCGCGGCGGTGCGCTCGGCTACGGCGGCGCCGAGCGCCTCGCGCTGGCGGGTGATCTGCTCGGTGAGCTCGCGGCGGCGGATCAGGGCCCGGTCGCGCTCGGCCACGGCCTCGGCCACCCGGGGATCGTGCCCCGGGAGCTCGGCGGCGCGCACGACGGACGGGACGGGCCGTTCGAGGTCGAGCAGTGCGAGCGACGTGCGGTCGAGCGGGAACTCGATGCCGTGGGCGATCAGCTCGCCCTTCGCGTCGAGGTCGGTGCCCGAGGCCAGCCCGCCGAGCACCTCGATGAGCCAGGCGCGCCGCAACGGGTCGAGGCCCCTGACCACGGTGACCTGCCCGTGCAGGTCGACCGCGGGGCGGTCACCAGCGACGTCGCGCACCTGGAGCACCTTCACTGCAACCCTCCATCTCCGCGAGCGATCGCGGGACCAGCCAGGGGGACGGTACCTGATGGGCCGTCGGCCCGGTACCGCCCGGAGGCGATCAGGACACCGGGATGCGCTGGACCGGGGGCTCGCCGTCGTCGTCGTCGGGTCGGTGCGGGGCCGTTCCGGAGCTGCGGGGCCGACGGCCGGCCACCGATCCGAGCAGATCGGCGATCCCGGCGGCGGCCTTGGGGTCGTCGACGAGCTCCTCGGCGACGTCGAGCAGCGCCCGCGTGGCCGCGATCACCTCGTGGGCGGCGCGCTGGAGGTGCTCGAGGCCCGACTGGACGCGCGGATCGTCGGTGAACGCGTCACCCGTCGGTGGCTCGGCGCCGAACGCCGGCCCGGGCTCGGTCATCGGGCCCGGCCCGCCGTCCGCTCGCCGCGACGGGCCCACCCGGTGGATCTCGCCGGTGGAGCACCACCTGCATCGGTCGCATCGACCCCGTCGGCATCGGCATCGGCATCGGCCGAGAACGTGACCCGCAGCTTGCCGTCGCGCAGGGAGGCGGCCCGGACCTCCCGGCGGCGCAGGGAGTCGGGCAGCAGGAGCGCCCGGCGGTGGCTCCCGACGCGGATGAGGAGCTCGTCGTCGCGACGGCCGAGCTCGAGCTCGTCCTTGTCGGCGAACGGCAGCTCGACCGACAGCTCGTAGCCGGTCCCCTTGCGGACGACCTGGAGCGGCTCGCCCGGGTGCAGCACCGCCGCCGGATCGAGGTCGGCGTAGAGGTGCTCGGCGAAGGCGCGCAGGGCGGTGACACCGACCAGCTCGTCGGACGCCAGCTCGGCGCGGAGGATCGGCAGCGGCGCGAAGCCGTCCTCGATCGACGACAGGTGCTCGGCGTGGCGGGCCTTCCACTCCTGGAACCAGGGGTCGGTGATGGCCTCGGGGAGCAGGCGGTTGGCCACCACCGCGTCGACCCGGTAGCCGAACAGCGACAGGTAGGTGTAGGTGCGGCGGGCCTCGGCCACCACCAGCCGCTCGGGGTTCACCACCAGGCGGACGCTGGTGCGCGAGGTGTCGGTGAGCAGCTCCCGCACCCCGTCGAGCCGGTCGTAGAACTTGGCGGCCGACCCGAAGACCTCGTCGCCGGGGACGGGGAGGCCGGCCATGCGCCCGAGCAGCGGCGACACCACCTTGTTGAGCTTGCGCGACGTGGGGAACACGCGGTCCATGTACCAGCGCAGGATCTCGGGGAGGCTCAGCAGGCGCAGCGTCTCGGCGGTGGGCGCGCAGTCGACCACCACGACGTCCCACTCGCCGCTCTCGGCGTAGGCCTTGATGTCGCTGAGGCTGAAGATCTCGTCGAGGCCGGGGATGACCGACAGCTCCTCAGCCTCGATGGCTGCCACCCCGGCCCACTGGAACACCTCGAGGAGCCAGGCCTGGATCTCCTGCCAGGTGTCCTCCATGCGAGCCTGGGCATCGAGCTGCTGGCCCCACAGGCCGGGCACGATCTCGACGGCCAGGTCGCCCAGGTCGACCCCGAACGCGTCGGCCAGCGAGTGGGCCGGGTCGGTGCTGAGGACCATGGTGCGCAGGCCGGCATCGGCGCAGCGCAGGGCCGTGGCAGCCGCGGTGGTGGTCTTGCCCACCCCGCCCTTGCCGGTGAAGAGGAGGACCCTCACGCGGGGCCCGATCGCTCCGCGTAGGCCTTCAGCTCGTGGAGCGCTGCGTGCATGATCTTGGTCTGGGTGCGCCGCTTGACGAACCCGGGGAGCGGGACCACCAGCTCCACCTCGAGCTCGTAGACGACGTCGGTGGCGCCACCGGCGTCGGCCAGCAGGTAGTGCCCGTCGAGCTTGCGCATGATGTCGCCCTCGGAGAGCACCCAGCGGAACACGTTCGGGTCGGTGTGGTCGTAGGCCAGCGTGTAGTGGATCGAGCGGCCCATGCCGGCGGCGCGGAAGCGCACCGAGGTGCCCCGGCCCTGATCATCGGTCTCGAGGACCTCGACCGACTTCAGGTCCTTGGCCCACTCGGGGTAGCGCGGGAAGTCGAGGAGGATGGCGCGGACCGCGTCGGGTGGGGCGGCGATCGTGGTCGTCTCGGTCGCTCGATCAGCCATGGGTCCAGGACGCTCCAGATGGTCGGTGAGACGTGCGGTTCCAGGGTTGGTCCCCGGGCACAGGGGCCGAGGCTACCCGTGGGAGGAGTCGTCCCGGGGCGGGAAGGTGGCGTACGACGATGCCCACCAGGCGATGATGCCGATCCCCCACAGCGGGGCCATCACCTCGAACGGGAACGGCCTGCTCACCGCGATCGAGACGGCGGCGATGGCGATCTGGGCGAACCAGAGGCCCATGAACACCCGCTGGGTCTCCTTGGGCGCCGAGTCGGTCAGGTAGAAGAGCCCGGCCATGTCGATCTGCTCGGTGCGGCTGCGGCCGACGGCGCGGAAGAACCCGATGCCGAAGCCGATGCAGCCGCCGATGAACAGGGCGCCCGACACGATCAGGTTGAGGATGGTGATCGCATCGGCGTTGCTCACCGCCAGCAGGATCAGGACCACGAACATCGCCACGGTGCCGATGAGGTCGGCCACCAGGAGGCTGCGGCCCTCGATGTCGGGCAGGAGCCTGCTCACCGGAACGCCGATCCATCGAGGGCGGTGCGGAGGCGGGCGGCCAGCACGTCGTAGGCGAACGACTCCTCGGCGCGCCGGCGGGCCGCCTCGCCCATCTGCCGGCGCAGGTCGGGGTCGACGATGAGGGTGCGCAGGGCCTCGGCCAGCGCGGCGACCGAGGTGGGGTCGCTCACCACCAGCCCGGTCTCGCCGTGGACGACGGCCTCCGCCGCTCCCCCGCTGTCGCCCGCCACCTGCGGGACGGCGCACGCCGCGGCCTCGAGGAACACGATGCCGAACCCCTCCTGCTCCAGGCCCAGCCACCGGTTGCGGCAGTCCATGGCGAAGATGTCGGCGGCGCCGTAGAGACCGGGCAGGTCGGCATCGTCGACGCGGCCGACCATCCGGACGGGTGCGCCCAGCTCGGCGATCAAGCGCTGGAGGCGGGCCTCGTCGCGGCCCCCGCCGCCGATCACCACCTCGAGCCCGGGGTGGATGGGCGCCAAGCGGGCGGCGGCGCGGATCAGCACGTCCATCCCCTTGCGGGGCACCAGGCGGCTGACCGACACCACCAGCGTCGACTCCGGCGCCACCCCGAAGCGGGTGCGCACCTCGGCGCGCTGCTCGTCGTTCAGCGGGACGAACCGGTCGGTGTCGACCCCCGGCGGGACGAGCACCACGGGCAGGCCGCGGCGGGCGGCCCGCTCCCCCTCGTCGGCCGGGTAGCCGCCCGCTGCGATGACGATCTCGGCCCCCCGCAGGACCCGGGCCAGCGCGTGGCGCGGGCCCGGGACCCGGCCGGGCACGGTGATCTCGGCGCCGTGGAGCACCAGGCCGTACGGGCGGGCGAGCGAGGGGCCCACGTGCCCGAGCGGCAGGGCCGGGTCGAGCAGCACGATCTCAGCCCCCACCCGCTCGGAGGTCTCGTCGATGCGCCGCACCAGCGCCGAGGTGGGGAGCATCACCGAGCGCTCGATGCGCTCGACGTGGATGGGCGCGGCCGCATCGAACTCGTGGGCGCCCGGGTACGGCGTGGTGAGCACGGCGGCCTCGTCGGCCGGGAGGCGGCGCCACAGCTCCCACAGGTACGACTGGATGCCGCCGATCTTGGGAGGGAAGTCGTTGGTGACGAGGAGGTGCTTCACGCCGTTCCTCGCGGCGCCACGGGCGCAGCCAGCTCGGCCTGCACCTCGGGATCGGGGTCGTCGGCGAGGTCCACCAGCAGATCGTCGCACCCGAGGCGCCGCGCGGACCACACGGCGTGCGCCCGCAGGAGCGCATCGGAGCCGCTCAGGGCCCTGGTGAGCGCGGCGCGCACGACCGGATCGGTGCCATCGCCGACGTTGCCCAGGACCACCAGGGCGTTGCGGCGCAGGTACCGCGGGTCCCGGTTCGGGATGTACCAGCGGCCGTGGCGGTCGAGGAGCTCCTGATCGGACGCGGCCAGGACGCCCAGCACCGGGACCCACGCCTTCTCGGGCCGGCCCAGCGCCACCGCCACCCCGCTGCCACCGGGCGCAGCCCGGCGGCGCTCCAGCCGGTTGGGCGGGCAGACCTCCTGGCAGTCGTCGCAGCCGTACAGGCGATCGCCCAGCGCCACCCGCTGGTCCCGGGGGAACGAGCCCGTCACCTGGAGCGACCACGACAGGCAGCGGCGGGCGTCGACCGTGCCGGGCGCCACGATGGCCCCCGTGGGACACGCCGGCCGGCAGCGCTCGCAGGTGCCGCACCCGTCGGCCACGTGACGGCCCTCCGGGACGCCGTCGATCTCGCTGAGCTCCAGGTCGGTGAGCACGGTGCCGAGGAGGTACCAGCTGCCGCGGCCGGGCAGCAGCAGGTTGGCGTTCTTGCCGAACCAGCCGAGGCCGGCCCGCTCGGCGACCGGCCGGTCGACGAGGTGGTTCTGGTCGGACACCACGCACGCCCGGTGCCCGGCCTCGACCAGCGCATCGCACACCGCCTGCAGCCCGGCCAGGAGCCGGTCCTGGTCGTCGGCCCACACGTAGCGGGCGACCCGGGCGAGCGGCCCCACCCCGTCGGGGGCGGGTGGGAGGTCGCGGTGGTACGAGGTGGCCCCGGCGATGAGCGTGCGGACCCCCGGCAGCGTGCGCTCGGGCTGGGTGGAGCGCTCGGGCTTGCGGTACGTGAACTGCATCGAGCCGTTGAGGCCGGCGGCGCGCCTCTCCTCGAGGATCTGGCGGGCGTCGTCGAACGGCTCGGCGGTGGTGGCCGCCACCACGTCGAGGCCCGCCGCCCGGCCACGCGCTTCGAGATCGGCCCAGCGCACCTGCCCCACCGGGCCATGGTCGCGCAGCGCTACCCGGTGGAGCGGATGTGGCGCAGCGGCGGGGCCAGGCCGGCGTCGTCGAGCAGGCGCAGGGCCCGGGCCTCGGCGAGGTCGACCACCACGGGGGTGTCGGCCTCCGCCCCGCACAGGAACGTGATGATGCAGTCTTCGCACGCATCGGTGGCTTGCAGGGCGCACTCGTCGCAATCGATGCGCAGGACGTGATCGGACTCTTCGATGCGGTGCATCAGGACCTCCTGTGGTGGGGAGGCCCATCTTCCCCAGGGGGTCCGACAGCGAGGCCGGCGCGGCGTCAGCGGCCGGCTGCGACGAGGAACGCCCGAGACCCGACGGCCACCGCGCCGAGGCGGCGGGCATCGGCGGCCACGGCCCGGTCCGAGGACACCACCACCACCGCCTGGTCCACGGGCGTGGCCACCAACAGGTCGGTGATCGCGTCGTCGGCGGTCTGGCCCGTGGCCGAGAACCGCACCCGCACGGTCTTGCTGGCCTTGGGGGCGGTGACGGCGTCGTCGCCGTCGAACACCACGATCACCTTGGCGCCCGAGCGGGCCTGGACGTCGTCGAGCAGGGCGACCGTGCGCCGGCGCTCCTCTTCGGGCGCCAGACCCGACCAGGCGGCGCGGGCCACGTTGTAGCCGTCGACCACGAGGAGGTTGGAGGCGGTGGCGATGAGGTGCCGGTGGGCTTCGACCGTGCCGTCGAAGACGCCCGGCGGCAGGGCGGGGTGGCGGCGCGCCCCGCCCTTGGCCTTGTGGCCCTTGGCCTTGTGCCGCTTGTCGGGCGCACCGTCGTGGCTGCGCTTGGCCTTGCGGCCGGGCTCGGGGTCAGCAGCCGCCCCGGGGGCCGGCGCGGCGGTGAGCGCCGCGGCGGCTCCGGCCAGCGACGCAGCGAGGTCCTCGGCCGCCTTGGCCGCGGCGCGGATCGAGGCGCCGACCGCCGCTCGATCGATGCCGTCGTCGACCGGTGGCTGCTGGGCCTGCTGCGGTGGCGGCGCGGCCGGCAGCGGGATCGTGGGGACCGCGACGGCGACGGCCGGCGGGGCGGCGGAACCAGGAGCAGGGGCGCCGCTCGACCGCACCTGCCGCAGCTCGGCCTCGGCCTGGCGGGTGGCCTCCCGCGCCACCTTGAGGTCTCGGCGCGCTTCGGCCAGGCGGGCCTCGACGTCCTTCGACGTGCGCACCGCAGCGTTGCGCTCGTCCTGCAGGGTGCGCACCGACTCGGCCAGGCGGTCGCGCTCGGCGCGCAGCTCGACCCCGATCTTGCGCGCCTCGGCCAGCTGGTCGGCCGTGCGGCGGCGGGCGGCGTCGGCATCGGCTGCCGCCTTGCGGAGCCGGGCCACGGCGGCCTTCTCGTCACGGCGCCCAGGGGCGGCTTCGGCGGGCTCGGCCGACGGTGCTGCCGCGGCGGCGGCCTCGGAGGGAGATCCGGCGACGGCCGGGTCGGCCATCCAGTCGACGGGCCGGTGCAGCCACAGCCACCCGGCTCGGCCGAGGGCGGCCTCGTCGGCCTGCTCGGCCACCCGGGCCCGGAACATGCCGTCGTCGTCGACCACCCGCTGGATCACGCCGTAGGCGGCCGACGACAGCCGCGAGAACCCGAGCACGGGCCGCAGCGCACCCGGGGCCGGGACGCGCGGGTCGGCGGCCTCGCCCTCGATGGCCACCGCCACGGCCAGACGGCACGCAGAGCGGAGGGCCTTCGGGTCCAGGTCGGGACCCGGGGGCGTGGCTCAGCCCTCGGTGGCGGTGTCGACGGATTCGTCGAGCGGTTCGACGTGCCCGGCGGCGCCGCACCAGCGGCACTCGACCGACTCGATCGCCTCGTCGAGCACCTGCTCGTCCTCGACGGACAGCTCTCCTCCCACCGTGAAGTGGTGGTAGGCGCGGGTGCGACGGGTCGATGTGACGTCGAAGCGGGTCAGGTTCCCGCACGACGTGCACCGGTAGCGGGCAGTGGAAGGCACCCGCCGATCGTATCGGCCCGTCGGAGAAGAACACTTGTTCGGAGAACGCTTGTTCGCTACGGTCCGCCCATGCAACGCAGCTTCGATGAGCTCGGCACCCCGCTCGACGAGGTCACGTTCTGCGTGCTGGACCTGGAGACCACCGGGGGCACCGCGGCCGATGGCGGCATCACCGAGATCGGGGCGGTCAAGCTGCGCGCCGGCGAGCAGCTCAGCACGTTCCGCACCTTCGTGAACCCCGGCCACTCGATCCCCCGCCAGATCACCATGCTCACCGGCATCTCCGAGTCGATGGTGGCCGACGCACCCCCGCCCGACTCCGTCCTCCCCACGTTCCTCGAGTTCATCGGCGACGCGGTGATCGTGGGCCACAACGTGCGGTACGACCTCGGCTACCTCAACGCCGCGCTCGAGCGCTCGGGCCGGCCCAAGCTGGCCAACCGCGTGCTCGACACGCTGCGCCTCGCCCGGCGGCTCGTCCGCGACGAGGTCCCCAACTGCAAGCTGGGCACCCTGGCCAACCGGTTCCGGCTCCCCCACCAGCCCAGCCACCGGGCGCTCGACGACGCGCTCGCCACGGGAGACCTGCTGCACCTGCTCATCGAGCGGGCCAGCGCGTTCGGCGTCTGCGGGCTCGACGACCTCATCGACCTGCCCACCATGGCCGCCCACCCGCAGGCCGCCAAGCTGCGCCTCACCGACCACCTCCCCCGCAAGCCCGGCGTCTACCTGTTCCGCGACGGTGGCGGCCGCACCCTCTACGTCGGCAAGGCCACCGACCTGAGGTCGCGCGTGCGGTCGTACTTCTCCGGCGACGATCGGCGGAAGGTCGGCCAGCTGCTGCGAGAGGTCGAGCGCATCGACCACGTGGTCTGCCCCAGCGCGCTCGAGGCCGCCGTGCTGGAGGTGCGGCTCATCCACCGGCTCGAGCCGCGGTTCAACCGGCAGTCCACCACCTGGCGCCGCTACTGCTACCTGAAGCTCACCGCCGAGGCGTTCCCGCGGCTGTCGGTGGTGCGGGC
This sequence comes from Aquihabitans sp. McL0605, assembly GCF_049993875.1. Lineage (NCBI taxonomy): Bacteria > Bacillati > Actinomycetota > Acidimicrobiia > Acidimicrobiales > Iamiaceae > Aquihabitans > Aquihabitans sp. McL0605. The sequence continues at coordinate 4,548,974 of NZ_CP188252.1, read as the reverse complement.
CATCCGAGACGACGGCGCCCTCTACCTGGGCCCGCTCCCGTCGAACAAGGCGGCCAAGCGGGTGGCCGAGGCCATCGAGACGGCCGTGCCGCTGCGGCGCTGCACGGGATCGCCGTCGGCATCGAGCCGCACCGGGTCGTGCGCGCCGGCCCAGCTGGGCGTGGCCACCTGCCCCTGCGCCGGGGCGATCGGCCCGGAGGCCTACGCCGCCCTGGTGGCCACCGTGCGGCGCGGCCTCCTGCACGACCACGCCCTCCTGTTGGGGCCGCTCGAAGCCAAGATGCACGCGCTGGCCGCCGAGGAGCGCTTCGAAGAGGCGGCCGACATGCGCGACCGCGCCGCCGCGCTGGCGGCCGCGCTCAAGCGCCAGCGCCGGTTCGACACGCTGCGGCGGGCCGGACGGGTGGTGGTCGAGGTCGACGGCCAGTCCCGCGCCGAGCTGCTGCGCGGCCGCCTCGTCCGCACGTGGACCATCACCAAGCAGGGCATCAGCGCGGTGCCCCTCCCGCTCGACCTCGACCCCGCGGCCCCCGACCACCTCGCCGTCCCGCTCCCCGGCGATGCCACCGCACCCGGCGCGCCCCTCCCCAAGGCCCTCGCCGACGAGCTGGCGTGCGTCGCCCAGTGGCTCGACCGGCAGGGCCACCGCATCCGCGTCATCCACGCCGACGGCGCGCTGGTCCCCGCCGGTCCGCCCTTGCCAACGTTCGAGCCGCCGGTACCCTTTCGGAGGTGAACTGGTTCCTGGTCACGTTCCTCGGCACGGCGGGCGTGATCATCGTCGCGGCGTGCGTGGCCGCCCTGTTCGTGCGCCACCGGCTCCGCCGCCGCCACCGGGTCCACCCCAAGGTGGCCACCGGCGCGCCGATCACCTGGCTGGCCGATCCGCGGCCGCCGGCCCGGCTCCACCGCCGCCTGGCCAAGGTCGGCCGCACCGCCGGTGCGGTCGCCGACGACCACCGCATCCCGCAGAAGCGGCTGCGCCGACCGGTCGAGCAGCCGCCCATGGTCGAGCTGGCCGAGGAGCTCCGCCAGCAGGCCGTCAACCTCGACCACCAGCTCGCCCGCACCTCGCAGCTGCCCAGCGGGGTGCGCCGCTCGCACCTGGCCGAGCTGGCCCGATCGGTGTCCGAAGCCGAGTTCACGTGCGTCCGCCTCGTGTCGGTGAGCACCACCGTCCGCACGCCGGCGGTCCTGGCCGGCGGGTCTCGCACCGACCACGCCGGCGACATCACAAACGTGGCCGGTCAGGTGGAGCGCCTGGCCGAGGCCCACCGCCTGCTCCAGCAGATCGACGAGCGGTCCGGGCTCGCCGCCGGTCCGGTGGCCACCTCGCCCACCCAGATCACCGCCCGCCGCTAGGGTCCGCGGCCATGGTGCACGCGTTCTTGCTGATCAAGTCGCAGCCGGCCCGGGTGGCTGCGCTCGCCGACGAGCTGACCGAGGTCGACGGGATCGCGGAGGTGTACTCGGTGGCCGGCGACGTCGACCTGATCGCGGTCGTCCGGGTCGCCCGCCACGACGATCTCGCCGATGTGGTCACCCGCGGGGTGGCGGCGCTGCCCGGCATCGTGGAGACGCGGACCATGGTGGCGTTCCAGGCGTTCTCGAAGCGCGACCTCGACGCCCTCTGGGACCTGGGCGAGTAGGTCAGGCCGGCTCGTCGAGCTTGGCGGCCTGCGACTCGGCGACCAGGCGCTCCAGGGCGGCGGCGGCCTTGCCCTCGGCCAGCGACGTGCGGGCGGCGTCGACCCCGTCGCTCCAGGTCTCGACCAGGCCCGCGGCCAGGAGGCCGGCGGCGGCGTTCAGGGCCACGATGTCGGACCCCGGCCCCGGCGTCCCGTCGAGGATGATCCGGGCGAGGCGGGCGTTGGTGGCGGGGTCGTCCCCGCGCAGCGCGTCGAGGGTGGTGAGCGGGATGCCGTGGTCGGCCGGGTCGATGTCGTAGGTGCGGACCTCGCCGTCGCGCAGCTCGTGGACCGTGGAGGTGGTGGTGGTGGTGAGCTCGTCGAGCCCGTCGTGGCCGAACACCACGAGCGCTCGCTCCGAGCCGTTGGCCGCCAGCACCTGCACCATGCGCTCGGCCATGGCGCCGTCGGCCACCCCGGTCACCTGCCGGCGGACGCGGGCGGGGTTGGCGAGCGGGCCGAGGAAGTTGAACACGGTGGGCACCCCCAGCTCCTTGCGGGTGGGCCCGGCGTGGCGCATGGCCCCGTGGTACCGAGGGGCGAAGCAGAAGCCCATGCCGGCCTGGCTCACGCAGCGCGCCACGCCCTCGGGGCCGAGGTCGAACGCCACGCCCAGCGCCTCGAGCACGTCGGCGGTGCCGCTCGACGACGACGCCGCCCGGTTGCCGTGCTTGCAGACCCGTCCGCCTGCGCCGACGACGGTGAGCGCGGCGAGCGTGGACACGTTGATGCTGTGGGACCGGTCGCCACCGGTGCCCACCAGGTCGATGACCCCCTCGGGGTCGTCGAGCTCCACCCGCACGGACCGGTCGAGCATGGCGTTGACCAGGCCGATCAGCTCGTCGGTGGTCTCCCCCTTCATGCGGAGGGCGACGATGAAGCCGGCGATCTGGACCGGGGTGGCGTTGCCATCGAGGATCTCGCCCATGGCGGCGGCGGCCGTGGCCCGGTCGAGGTCGCCCCGCTGGGTGAGGGTGCCGAGCACGCTCGCCCAGCCGCCGGTCTGGTCCCACGTGAGCCCTGTCATGGCCGACAGCATGTCAGGTGGCCGCCGGGCCGCCGTCCACGGTTCGCCAAGGCGACCTGGCGCCACGGGTACCGTCTGGCCATGACGGCGATGGCGGAAGCGGCGGCGCGGCCCACCGAGGCTGGGTCGGAGGCGAACGACCGGCTCCGGGCGGTGCGGCGAGCGCTGGTGTGGGCCCTCACGGCGGAGGTGGCCCTGCTTGCGCTCACCGGCGTGTACCTGGCGTTCTTCTACCGGCCCACCGCGTCACAGGCGTGGAACGACATCTACCAGCTGCACGCGTCGGTCACGACCGCCACCCGGGTGCGCACCGTGCACCGCTGGACGGCGTGGGCCGCCATCTCCACCGCGGTGCCCCTGGGCGGCGTGCTGCTCGGAGAGGGCGTGGCGCGCTGGCACGGCCCCGACCGCAGGCGCCGGGGCGTGGCGACCGGGCCGCTGGTCGTGCTCGGGATCCTGGTCGCCGCCTACCTGGGGACGCTCCTCCCGTGGGATCAGCTCGCGCTCTGGGCCGTCACGGTCGGCACGGACATGGCGGGCTACCGACCCCTGTTCGACGACAAGGTCCGGTTCGTGATCGTGAACGGGAGCCAGGTCGGCACCGCCACCGTCCTCACCGTGCTCCTGCTCCACGCCATCGTCGTCCCGGGGCTGGTGCTCGGCCTGCTCGGGCTGAGCAGCGCCCGGGACCGACGGGGCCCACGGGCGCCCGACCAGTCCGAAGGCTGAGCCACCGGCCGGTGCGGCTGCGGCTGGCAGGGATCGTCAGAAGGTTGTCATTGCCGCCAGACGCAGTCGGGCGCACACTGACGGCGTGAGCACGCCGCGAACCATCGTCCTCGTCGCCTTCGACCACCTGCAGCTGCTCGACCTGGCCGGGCCCGTCGAGGTGTTCGACGCCGCCGACCGGATCGTCGGCGGCGGGATCTACGAGACCACGATCGCCACCCCCGACGGCGGGCGGGTCCGGACCACCAGCGGCATCGAGATCGGCGCCGACCGGGCCATGGCCGACGTCCCCGACACGTTCGACACCGTGATGGTCGTGGGCGGGCGCGGCACCCGGCCTCTCATGGCCGACGAGCCCTTCCTGGCGAGCCTGCGGGACCTGGCCGGTCGCGCCGATCGCATCGCCTCGGTCTGCTCCGGGGCGCTGGTGCTGGCGGCCGCCGGGCTGCTCGACGGGTACCAGGCCACCACCCACTGGGGCTCGTGCGACCTGCTCGCCGAGGTCAGTGGTCAGGTGGAGGTGCTCCCCGACCAGATCTACGTGCACGACCGGGATCGGTGGACCTCAGCCGGGGTCACCGCCGGGATCGACCTCACCCTGGCCATGGTCGAGGCCGACCACGGCCCGGAGCTGGCCCACGAGGTGGCGGCGTGGCTGGTGGTCTTCGCCCGCCGCCCCGGCGGCCAGGCCCAGTTCAGCGCCCAGCTCCAGGCCCAAGCGGCCCGCACCCCCGCCATCGCCGGGGTCCAGCGGTGGCTCCCCGACCACCTCGCCGACGACCTCACCGTCGACCGCCTGGCGGAGCGAGCCGGCATGAGCCCCCGCAACTTCGCCCGCGCCTTCCGGGCCGAGACGGGCACCACGCCCGCCGCGCACGTCGAGGAGCTGCGCGTCGAGGCCGCCCGCCGCCTCCTCGAGACCACCGACCAGACCGTGGCCTCGATCGCCCGCCACGTCGGCATCAAGCACGCCGAAACCCTTCACCGGGCGTTCGGCCGCCGCATCGGCACCACCCCCGACCGCTACCGCCAGCACTTCGCCCGCACCCCCGCCTGACCCCGTCGATCTCAGGTCACCAACCCACCTCACCGGGGCCTGATCGACCCGAGAATCCGCATCACCGATCCAAGGAGCAACCATGCAGATCGCCATCGGCCTCTACCCCGAGTTCACCGCCCTCGATGCCATCGGCCCGTACCAGGTCTTCACCCAGGTCCCCGGCGTCGAGGTGGTGCTGTGCGCCGCCCAGCGCGGCCGGCTCTCCGACGACAACGGGCTGCTGCACCTCGACATCGAGCACACCTTCGACGAGATCGCCGCACCCGACCTGTCGCTGGTGCCCGGTGGCTTCGTCACCCGGCGCCTCGCCCGCGACCGGGACCCGATCGTCGACTGGGTGGCGTCGACCCACGCCACCTCCACCTACACCACCTCGGTGTGCACCGGCGCCCTGCTGCTCGGCGCCGCCGGCATCCTCGACGGCCTCGACGCCACCACCCACTGGTACGCGTACGACGAGCTCGCCACCTACGGCGCCACGCCCACCGAGCAGCGGGTGGTGCAGCAGGGGAAGATCTGGACCGCTGCAGGCGTGTCGGCCGGCATCGACCTGGCGCTCACGCTGGTGGGCGAGATCTGGAGCCCCGAGCTGTCGCAGGCCATCCAGCTGGGCATCGAGTACGACCCCCAGCCCCCGTACGACAGCGGCGCCCCCAGCAAGGCCGACCCAGAGGTCCTCGCCCTGGTCCGGGCCGTCAGCGCCGAGAAGGAAGCCGCCGTCCGCGCCGGCTGACCCGGGACCCGGTCACGCCACCCGGCACGGATGGGCCCCGACGACCGTGGCCTCGAACCCGACACGAGGGGCATCGCCTTCGGTGATCTCGTCCAGGTAGGCATGGGCGCTCCACGCCCCGAAGGACCGATGGAGCTCGGTCGTCGCTCCCGGCGACCGCGTGCCGATCCAGCCCTGGGCGTGCAACGCCGCCACGATCCGCTCCGCCGTGGCCCCGACGTCGTCCGGGGCCGCGGCCCAGGTGGCGCTCGCCGCGGGCTGGAACACGCTGCCGCTGTCGATCGCGCAGCCCCGGTACGACGCCGGATCACCGGACCCCTGGGGCACGCCGACGTCGTGTACCTCCGTCACGATCTGATCGAGGCGAGATTCGGTCAGCGACAGCTCCGATCGATCGGCGGTCCAGGTGGGCTCGTCGATGGAGGTGGCGGCATCCACGAGCGTCCAGGCCGCCATGCCCAGCAGGCCCACCACCACGAGGATCACCCCGATCACCACCCAGGTGAGCGGCCGGTTCCACCGTCGGACGGGGACCTCCGCCCTGCCGTGGTCGCCCGCCGTGTCCGTGGTGTTCGCCGTGTCCGCTTCGATCAGTCGAGCCTACGCACCGTCACGCCCACCGCCGAGGGCACCAGATCGACGATCCGCCACGAAGGGTCCACCGCCAGCAGGGCGGCGGTGAGCTCGGCGGCCGTCGTCGCACCCGGCCCGCGGCCGGTGACGATCGTGAGCGAACCGCCGTCTCCGCCGGCACCGTTGACCTTCCACCCGGCGGCGCCCCGCGACCGGGCCACCTCGATGGCGGCCTGGTGGGCGGGCCCGATCAGGCCGGCGTGGAGCGAGCGCTGCGCCTCGGTGGACGCGGTCAGCACCTCGGCCCAGCGGTCGACGTCGCCCTCGGCCAGCGCGGCGGCCGCGCCGCCGGCCAGGCTGGCCAGGCGGCGCAGCGCCCGACGGGCCCGGTCGTGCTCCACCCCGCCGCACCCGACCATCGCGTTGATGACCTCGGCATGGACCGCAGACGAGTCGTGCGGCCCGAACACCACGGTCACCAGCCGCTCCCCCAGCTCGTCGAGGGCGGCGGCCGACACGGCGACCGGCTCGTGGCGCGCCTCGGGGTAGGCACCGATCGCCAGCAGGCCGCAGCCGCCCATGGCCGCCGCCCACTGGTCCTGCACGCCCGACTCGCGCCCGGCCCGCTCGGCCTCGACCTGGTGGGCGAGCACCGCGACGTCTGCCGGCGTCCGGGTCCCCCCGACCAGCGCATCGAGCGCGGCGATGACCACGACCACGACCGAGGCCGATGTGCCGAGCGACGCGCCGGCCGGCACCGCGGCCGTGACCCGGACGGTGGCCGACAGCCCGGCGGGGAGCGCGCCGTCACCGAGCACGGCCCAGATCGCGTGGTCGATGATCGGGTGGTCCGGCTCGATCGCGCCGGACGAGATCCCGTACCGGCTGCCGACGTCGGGCAGGTCCACGAGCACGGTCGCCTGCTGCGAGGCGTCGGCGTCGACCAGGCTGGCCTCGACGGTCACGCCGGGACCGACGGCGAGGTGGCACACCCGACCCGGCGCGCCGAACCAGGTGTCGGTCCACCCGCCGACATCCGCGACCCGGACCGGTGCCGTGGCCACCACCCGCCGGCCCAGCACGGTCAGACGCGGTCGAGGACGACGACCGGGATGATCCGGTCGGTGGCGTCCTCGTAGCCCTGGAACTGGGGGTAGGCCAGCTTCTGGCGGGTCCAGAGGTCTTCGCGCTCGTCGCCCTCGGCCACGCGCGCCCGGACGGGGAACGACTCGGTGCCGTACTCCACCGTGGTGTCGGGGTTGGCCACGAGGTTGTGGAACCAGTCGGGGTTGTCGGGAGCGCCGCCCTTGGAGGCGAAGATCACCAGGCTGTCGCCCTCGACCAGCGCCATCAGCGGGGTGAGGCGCACGGTGCCGGTACGGGCGCCGGCGTGCGAGACGATCACCATCGGCGCACCCTCGAACGGGCCGCTCACCTTGCCCTCGTTGGCGCGGAACTCGGCGATGATCTGCTGGTTCCAGTCGTTCATGGCGGCGGCGTCGGACACGGTGGTTCCCTTCGTGGACCGGGACGTTCCCGGTCTCCCTGCTCGGACGAGCCGTCCCAAGCTACTGCTGTGCCGGCGCCTGTGGTTGCAACTTCAACTGTCCAAGTCTCAAGCAGGGTCCGTCAGTCCCACCACAGGTCGTGGGCCAGGACGCCACGGGCGATGAGCCCGAGCTGCACCTGGGAGGTGCCCTCGACGATCGTCAGCTGCTTGGCGTCGCGGTAGTACAGCTCGGTCATGTGGTCCTTCATGTAGCCGGCGGCGCCGAGCATCTGGAGGGACAGGTTCGAGGCCTTCACCGCCACCTCGGTGGCGTAGTACTTGCACATCGACAGGTACGGCACGTCCTCCTTCTGGTACCGGCCGGCGTCGGCCATGGACGCGGCGCGGTAGGTCAGGAGGCGGGCCGCCTCGATCTCGGTGGCGAGCTTGGCGATCTCCCACTGGATGCCCTGCATGTCGGCGATGGTCTTGCGGAACGCGGCGCGCTCCTTCACGTACTCGGTGGCGTACATCAGCGCCCCCTCGGCCAGGCCGATGCCGCGGGCGGCCACGATGGGCCGCATCGAGTTGAGCCCCTGCATGGCGAGCTGGAAACCGCCGATCTCGCCGATCACGTTCTCCTTCGGCACCCGCACGTTGGTGAGCAGCAGCTCGCCGGTGTCGACGCCGCGCACGCCCATCTTGCGATCGGTGGAACCGACCTCGACGCCCTCCCAGCTCCGCTCCACGATGAACGCCGAGATGGAGTTGTGGTTGCGCTCGGTGACGTCGTCGGAGGTCTTGGCGAAGACCGTGTACCAGTCGGCTTGGACCACGCCGGAGATCCAGCACTTGGTGCCGTTGAGCACCCACTCGTCGCCGTCCTGCACGGCCTTGGTGCGCATGCCCATGACGTCGGAGCCGGCCTGCGGCTCGCTCAGGCAGAACGCGGCGCGCTTCGAGCCGTCGGCGATGGGGGCGATGTACTTCTCGTTCTGCTCGGGTGAGCCGGCGATCATCACCGGGCCGGTGGGCAGGCGGGTGAGCAGCAGCATGAGGGCAGCCGTGTTGGAGTACTTGGCCACCTCCTCGATGGCGATGGTGAGGCCCAAGATCCCGGCCCCCGAGCCGCCGAGGTCCTCGGGGATGCACAGCCCGAGCAGGCCCGCGTCGCGGAACACCTCGAACAGGTCCTGCGGGTACTCCCCCGTCTCGTCGATCTCTTGTGCTCGGGGCTTGACCTTGTCCTGGGCGATGCGCCGGCAGGTCTCCTGCAGCGCGGCCAGTTCCTCAGAGAGCTCGAAGTCCATGGCCGCCGACGGTACCGGCGCCGGGTTCGACCGGTCAGATCCGAGTGCCGCGGCGACGACCCCCCGTTGACGAGGTGCGTCAGAGGGGGCGGATCATGGCGACCTGGTTGAGGCGCGGGTCGAGCTCGTAGGGGATGGTGGCGCCGGTGGGCGCGAAGCCCTCGTTGCGGTAGAAGGCCTTGGCGAACTCGTTGCGCTCGACCACCCACATGCGCAGGCGATCGGCGCCGATGGTCTCGGCCCACTCGGCGACGGCGGCGAGCAGCGCGGTGGCCACGCCGACGTCGCGGTGACCGGGTGCCGACCAGAGGCCGACCAGGTTCACGATGCCGCTCTCGTTGGCGTACGCCCCGATCATCCCGACGGGCTCGGTGGCGGCGCTGGGGTCGGCGAGCTCGGCGAAGAAGGTGGCCTGGAGGCCGCCCGACGCGTTGGCGATGGCGGCTTCGACCCAGTGGTCGTCGCCGCGGGCCTCGGCGCGGGCCAAGGTGGTGGTGGCGTCGCCGGGGGCATCGGCCAAGGCGGCGAGGCGGATCGCCCGCAGCCGCGGTCCCTCGTCGGGTCGGATGCGGCGGACGACGAACACGGTCAGGCCGTGCGGCGGCGCTGGCGGATGATCCGGCGTCGCTCCCGCTCGGTGCAGCCGCCCCAGACGCCTTCCTTCTCGCGCCGGGTCAGGGCGTACTCGAGGCACGCACCCTGGACCGGGCACACCGCGCACACCTGCTTGGCAGCGTCGGCTTCTTCATCGGTCTCCGGATAGAAGGCCTGCGGATCGAGGCCGTGGCAGGCCGCCTTCGTGCGCCAGGACAGGTTCATGGTTGGAGGGTCACTCCCTCGACGGGCTCCGGTCAGATGACGACATGGTCCTGCTGGACCACACCAGGGTTCGTGCGAGGCCGTGCACCGGGGGTTCGCAGCCCGGTACCTGGGTCGCACACGAAGGGCTGAGTATGGTCTCCCGCCTCGGCGGGTGTCCACACCGATCCCCGGCAGGCCGGAAGATCGTCCGGCGCCGCGGCCGGGGTCAGCCGACGAGGTCGGCCACCAACTCCGTCAGGTTCCCGTCAGACCGGGCGGGGGCGCGACCGGGATCCCGCCCGGCCGGAGCCGGTGGCAGGCGCTCGACCCGCGAGCCCGGCGCGCTGTGACGGTCGGCATCCACTGGCCCCTGGCGGGAGGGCGCCCCATAGGATCGGACGATGCACCAGGTTCCTGCCCCGCGGAGACTTCGATGACCGGCCCCGCGTGGTTCGATCGTGCCGACGGGCTCCGCCGCCTCGGCGACGACCCGTTCGACGTCCTCGTCGTGGGTGGTGGCATCACCGGGGTGGGCTCGGCGCTCGACGCCGCGTCCCGCGGCCTCCGCACGGCGCTCATCGAGCGCGACGACTTCGCCTCGGGCACCTCGTCCAAGTCGTCCAAGCTGGCCCACGGCGGCCTCCGCTACCTCCAGCAGGGCGAGATCCGGCTGGTGTACGAAGCCCTCGCCGAGCGCCAGCGGCTGATCCACAACGCCCCGCACCTCGTGAAGCTCCTCCCCTTCCTGCTCCCCGTGTTCCAGGGCTCGGGCGGCGTCATCAACAAGAAGCTGGCCCGGGCGCTCGGCATGTCGATGTGGATGTACGACCTCACCGGCGGGGCCCGCATCGGCAAGTTCCACGAGCGGCTCACCCCGGAGCAGGCGCTGGCGCACATGCCCACCCTGCCCAAGGAGAAGCTGGCGTCGTCGTACCTGTACCACGACGCCACGGTCGACGATGCCCGGCTGAGCCTCACCGTGGCCCGCACCGCGGCCATCGAGTTCGGCGCGGTGGCGGTCAACGGCGCCGCCCTGGTCGGCATCGACAAGGACGGCAGCGGCAAGGTGGTCGGCGCCCGCGTCCTGGCCGACGGCCAGGAGATCACGGTGCGCTGCTCGGCCATCGTCAACGCAGCCGGCGTCTGGTCCGACGAGGTCCGCACCTTCGACGAAGGCCGCGACCCCGACTCCATCCGCCCCGCCAAGGGCGTCCACATCACCGTGCCTTGGGAGAAGATCCGCAACGACATCGCCGTCGTGGTGCCGGTCCCCAAGGACAAGCGCGCCGTGTTCGTGGTGCCGTGGGGGGACCTCACCTACATCGGCACCACCGACACCGACTACGACGGCCCCAACGAGGATCCGCCGGTCACCCGCGAAGACGTCGACTACCTGCTCCGCGCCATGCGGTTCACCGGCATCACCGACAAGGACGTCGTGGCCAGCTGGGCCGGGCTGCGGCCCCTCGTCAAGAGCGGTGGCTCCGGCCGGACCGCCGACCTGTCCCGCCGCCACAAGGTGGTGGCCTCGCCCTCCGGCGTGGTCTCGGTCACCGGCGGCAAGCTCACCACCTACCGCGAGATGGCCGCCGACACCATCGACGAGGTGGTCGACGTGCTGGGCTCCAAGGTCTCGGGCATCGCCCGCGGCTCGCGCACCAAGAAGATCCGCCTCCGGGGGGCCGAGGGCTACGAGGCCCTGTCCGCCGACAGCGATCCCGTCGCCGTCCACCTCGCCAACCGCTACGGCGGCGAGGGGCGCACGGTCCTGGCGCTCGCCGAGGCCGACCCCGCGCTCGCCGAACCGCTGGTCGCCGGGCTCCCCTACGTCCGGGCCGAGGCCGTCTACGCGGTGCGCCACGAGATGGCCCGCTCCGTCGACGACGTGCTGAGCCGCCGCACCCGGGCCCGGCTCCTGGCGCGAGACGCGTCGGCCGCCGCGGCCGACGACGTGGCGTCGCTCATCGCTCCCCTCCTAGGGCTCAGCGATGCGGAGGCCGCGGCCCAGGCCTCGGCCTACCGCGCCGCCGTCGAGCACGAGCGCACCACCGCGGAGCTGCCCGAGACCGCGCTCGACGCCCACCAGGGCGCCTAAGGGGGGGACGCCACCTCACCCTCCCCCTTCACGGATCGGGCGCGCGGCGCGACACTGGGAACCGTTGCTCCACAAGGGTCCAGGTGGTTCTGATGGCGTACGTCCAGATCATCGAGGTGAAGACCTCGCGCTACGACGAGATCGAGCGGCTCCACGAGGCGTGGCGGGCCAACACCGAGGGGACGCGCACCACCGTGGGTGAGCAGGTCCTGCGCGACCGCGACCACCCCGACACGTACGTCATCGTCGTGCAGTTCCCGTCGTACAAGGACGCGCTGGCCAACAACGACCTGCCGGCGACGGCCAAGTTCGCCGAGGAGCTCAGCGCCTTCGTCGACGAGCCGCCCCAGTTCCGCAACTTCGACGTGGTGAGCACCGACACCTGAGGCCGCGCCCGGGATCATCTCGGGCACCGAAGAAGAGGGGGCCGTCATGGCTCGAATGGTTGCCGACTGCCGGGACTTCCCGAGCGACTCCGGGTGCACGCTCACCATCGCCGGCGAGGAGGGCGAGGTGCTCGATGCCGCCGTCGCCCACGCCATCGCCGTCCACGGCCATGCCGGGGAGCCCGATCTGCGCGACAAGATCCGAGAGGGGCTCAAGGCCGAGTAGCCCACCGGGGCGCCGCCACCGGGGTACCGTCCGAGCAGCATCCCGACGCCTGCGAGGTGGTCTCCCATGAGGAACGTCACGGTCGCGTCCGTGCAGATGGCCATGGCCGACGACGTCGACGCCAACGTCGCCGCGGCCGAGGGCCTCATCCGCGACGCGGCCGGCCGCGGCGCCCAGATCGTGCTCATCCCCGAGCTGTTCGAGGGCCACTACTTCTGCGTCGACCAGCTGCCCGAGCACTTCGCCCGGGCCCACCCCTTGGAGGGCCACCCGACGGTCGAGCACTTCCGGTCCGTCGCAGCCGAGCTCGGCATCGTGCTGCCGATCAACGTGTACGAGCGGGCCGGCCAGGCCACGTTCAACACGGTCGTGGTGATCGACGCCGACGGCACCGCGCTCGGCACCTACCGCAAGAGCCACATCCCCGACGGCCCCGGGTACACGGAGAAGTACTACTTCAACCCCGGCGACACCGGCTTCCGGGCCTGGCCCACGCGCCACGGGATGGTCGGCATCGCCATCTGCTGGGACCAGTGGTTCCCGGAGGCGGCGCGGGCCATGGCCCTGGCGGGCGCCGAGGTGCTGCTCTACCCCACCGCCATCGGCAGCGAGCCGCCCGACCCCACCTACGACTCCAGCGGCCACTGGCAGCGCACCATGCAAGGGCACGCGGCCGCCAACCTGATGCCGGTGGTCGCCGCCAACCGCTACGGGTTCGAGCAGGGCAAGGCCGACCGGTCGATCACCTTCTACGGGTCGTCGTTCATCACCGACAGCACCGGGGCCAAGGTGGCCGAGGCCGGCCGCGACGCCGACGCGGTGCTCACCGCCACCTTCGACCTCGACGACCTGGCCGCCCAGCGCAGCGCCTGGGGCCTGTTCCGCGACCGCCGTCCCGATCTGTACGGGTCGCTGCTCACCCTCGACGGCACCACCAACCCCCGCGCCCCGGGAGCGCACTGATGGGCCGGCTGCGGATGCCCGCCGAGTTCGAGGGCCACGAGCGCACGGTGATCGCCTGGCCGTGCCGCGACGAGATCTACCCGGGTGCCCTCCTCGACGAGGCCCGCGACGCCCACGCCCAGCTCGCGCGGGCGATCGCCCGCTACGAGCCCGTGTCGGTGATCGCCCGCCCTGGCGACGCCGAGGACGCCGAGGCCCGCCTGGGCACCGGGATCGACGTGGTCGAGCTCCCCATCGACGACTCGTGGTTCCGCGACTCCGGGCCGATCTACGTGTTCGACGGCTCCGATCGCATCGCCCTCGACTTCGTGTTCAACAGCTGGGGCGAGAAGTTCGCCCCCTGGGACGACGATGCCGAGGTAGCCCGGCGCTGGGCCGAGCAGGCCGGTCACCCCCGCCGGTCCGTGCCGATGGTGTTCGAGGGCGGGTCGATCACCGTCGACGGCATCGGCAGCGGCGCCACCACCATCCAGTGCCTCCTGCACCCCAACCGCAACCCCGGGCTCACGCAGACCGAGATCGAGGACCAGGTGTGCGATGCGCTCGGCCTCGACGCCATGATCTGGCTCCCCTACGGCCTGGCCCTCGACGGCGACACCGACGGCCACGTCGACAACGTCGCCGCCTTCACCCGACCCGGCACGCTGCTCGTGCAGGGCTGCGACGACCCCACCGAGGACGACTGGGTCCGCATGGACGTGAACCGGCGGGTGGCGCAGGGCCACCCCGACGCTCACGGCGAGCGCATCGAGACGGTCGTGGTGCCCGTCCTGCCGTTCGTCGAGCGCGACGGCGTCCGCCTGGCCGTGCCGTACCTCAACCTCTACGTCGGCAACGGGTTCGTCGTGGTGCCCACCTGCGGCCATCCGGCCGACGGCGACATGGTGGCGCTCATCGCCGAGCAGTTTCCCGGCCGGGAGACCTTCCCGCTCGAGATCGGCACGATCCTCGCCGTCGGCGGCGGCGGCATCCACTGCATCACCCAGCAGATCCCCGCCACCTGATCGTCCTAGGGTGCGGCTCGATGAGCCCTGCAACGAACGTCGGATCACCCACGCCGCCCATCGACATCGCGGGTGGTGCCGCCGAGGCCACGGGTCGTCTGACCGCCCCGGTCGTGCTGCTCGACGACGGGTTCCTCGCCCAGCTCGGCGAGGCGTGCGCCGACGTGCGCCTCGATCCCGGCGAGCGGGCCGAGGCCAGCCGCGACTGGTGGCCCCTCGCCATGGTCTGGGCCACCCAGGGCCAGGTGGGCCAGGTGGCCGGCGCCGTGGCCCGGCCCACCTCCACCGACGAGGTCTCGGCCGTGATGCGGGTGTGCAACGACGCCCGCATCCCCGTCACCCCGGCCGGCGGCCGCTCCAGCGTGGTGGGCGGCACGGTCCCCGTGCACGGCGGCGTGGTCCTCGACCTCACCGGTCTCGTCGGCATCGAGGAGGTCGACGTCGCGTCCGGCACGGTCCAGGTCCTGGCCGGCACCTTCGGTGACCTGTTCGAGGCGGAGCTGCAGCGCGACCACGGGGTGACGGTGGGCCACTGGCCGCAGTCGATGGCGCTGTCGACCGTGGGCGGCTGGCTGGCGTGCCGAGGGGCTGGCCAGCTGTCGAACCGCTACGGCAAGATCGAGGACATCGTGCTGGCGCTCGAGGTGGTGCTGGCCGACGGCACCGTCGTGCACACGGGCGCTCGCGCCCCGCACGCCGTGGGGCCCGACCTCACCCACCTGTTCGTGGGCGCCGAGGGCACGCTCGGCATCATCACCCGGGCCTGGCTGAAGGCCTGGCCGGTGTCCGACCAGACCACGCGGGGCGCGTGGAGCTTCCCCACCTTCTCGGCCGCGCTCGACGCCATGCGGCGGATCACCCAGCGCGGGGCGCCGGTCGCCGTCCTGCGTCTGTACGACGGCATCGAGTCGCAGCGGAACTTCAGCACCGAGACCACCGACAACGTGCTGCTGGCCTACGACGAGGGCGACCTCACCATGATCACCGCCGCCATGCAGGTGGTGGTCGAGGAGTGCGCCGAGGCCACCCCGCTCGACGACGGCCTGGTGGAGCAGTGGTTCGGCCACCGCAACAACGTCGACGCGCTCGAGGCGCTCATCTCGCGGGGCTACGTGGTCGACACCATGGAGGTCTCGGGCCCGTGGTCGGCGCTCGACGACATCTACGAGGCCGCCACCGCCGCCATCTCGGCCGTGCCCGGCACCCTGGCCGCCTCGGCGCACCAGTCGCACTCGTACGTCACGGGCGGCTGCCTGTACTTCACGTTCGCAGCGCAGGTGGGGCCCGACGAGCGCGAGGCGTACTACCGGGCCGCGTGGGATGCCGGCACCCGAGCCGTGCTCGCCCACGGCGGCACCCTCAGCCACCACCACGCCATCGGCCTCAACCGAGCCCGCTTCATGCCCGAGGTGCTGGGCACCGGCCTCGATGTCCTCGCCGCCGTGAAGGCATCGCTCGACCCCAACGGCATCTGCAACCCCGGCAAGCTCGGCCTCCCCGACCCGTTCGGCGGCCAGGCCTGGCCCGAGGGCGAGTGATCGCAGACCCATGAGCTTCGACGACCCCAACGATCACGACCACGACCCCGACCTCGCGCCCGACCACCCCACCGGTCCCGCCCGCAGCCAGCCGGCGCCCCCAGCGCCCCTCGCCGACGGGCAGATCTCACGGCTCGTGGTGTTCCGCGGCGCGGCCACCGGGCTGCTGATCGCCATGCCCGCCGCGTTCGTCAACGTGGTGGTGTCCGATCAGAAGCCCAAGCCCCAGGCCGCGATCAACCTGTCGTTCCTGGCGGTGCTGATCGGCTTCATCCTGGCCGGGTGGCTGGCCGGCCGGGAGGCCCCGAGCGTGCCCTCCAAGCACGGCGCCGCCGCCGCGTTCGTGGCGTTCATCCCGATCGAGGTGATCGGCATCCTCGGCCGCCTCGACCGGGGCGAGGCGCTCAGCCTCGGTTCCATCATCTTCGTGGGCCTGCTCGCCGCCTGTGCGGGCACGGCCGGCGCACAGCTCGGCGCGGCCCGCAGGGCCCGGAAGGAGTCCCCATGAAGCTGCTCGTCGTCGATGTCGGCACCAGCGGCGTGCGCGCAGCGGTCGTCACGCCCGAAGGCGGGGTGATCGTCAGCCACCACCAGGAGGTGCTCCCCTCCTCGCCCGCGCCCGGCATGGTGGAGTTCGACGCGGTCGAGATGGCCGAGGCCGTCCTCGCCGTCGCCACCAAGGCCAGTGCCGAGGCTGGGCAGATCGACGCGGTCGGCATCGCCAACCAGCGGGCGTCGACCATCGTGTGGGACCGCGGCACCGGCGTCCCCGTCGGCCCCGGCCTGGGCTGGCAGGACCTGCGCACCGTGTTCGACTGCATCATGCTGGCCGAGCAGGGCTTCCGCCTCGCCCCCAACCTGGTGGCCACCAAGGCCGCCAACCTGCTCAAGGGCGCCGACCCCGACGGCACGCGCGACCTGTGCGTCGGCACCGTCGACTCGTGGGTGGCCTGGACCTTGTCGCAGGGCGCCGTCCACGTCACCGACACCAGCAACGGCGCGCTGTACGGGCTGCGCACCGGCGACCAGAGCGACTGGGACGACGCCGCCCTGGCCGCGCTCGGCATCCCGCGGCAGAGCCTCCCCGAGGTCGTCGACTCGGTCGGCATCGTCGGCCGCGCCACCGCGCTCCCGGGCTCGCCGCCCATCGCCGGCATCCTCGGCGACCAGCAGGCGTCGCTGCTGGGCCAGGGCTGCGTCCGCACCGGTCAGGCCAAGATCACCTTCGGCACCGGCGGCATGCTCGATCTGTGCCTCGAGGATCGTCCGGCGTACGCCACCCAGGGCACCGGTGGCACCTTCCCGATCGTCACCCGCAGCGCCGACGGGGTCCGCCGGTGGGGGCTCGAAGCGGTGATGCTCGCCGCCGGCACCAACGTCGAGTGGCTCCGCGACGACCTCCAGATCATCGCCGACGCCGCCGACTCGCACGCCGTGGCCTCGCAGTGCGAGACCAGCGACGGGGTCGCCTACGTGCCCGCGCTGCTCGGCCTGGGTGCCCCCACGTGGGACTACGGCGCCCGGGGCACGCTCCTCGGCCTCACCCGGGGCAGCGGCCGCCCGCAGATCGTCCGGGCCGTCCTGGAGGGCGTCGCCCAGCGCGCCGCCGACCTGGTCGAGGCGGCCGAGACCGATGGGGGGATCCCCATCCCGGTGCTGCGCGTCGACGGCGGGATGACCGCCAACCCCACGTTCCTCCAGGCCCTCGCCGACGCCACCCAGCGCCGAATCGAGGTGTCGCCCGAGCGCGAGGCCACCACCCTGGGCGCCGCCTACGCCGCCGGCCTGGCCATCGGTGCCTGGCCCGACGACGACGCGATCGCCGCCTCGTGGCAGCCCTCGCAGGTGCTCGAACCCATCGGTTCGTTCGACCGGGAGCGTTGGGCCGACACCCTGAAGCGGGCCCAGCGGTGGTTCCCCGATCTGTCCGCCATCTCGTTCTAACCTGCACGCCGTCCGGCCCGCTTGGACGTGACCCCCTCCGGTTGAGCACACTTCACCGAGGCATGTCCTGCGTGCTCACCACCTCGGCGCTCGTCGCGCCTCGAACCGTCATCCTCAGGAGGAATCCGCGTGCAGACCGACCAGTCGACTGACTCGGCCACTGTCACCACTCGCCGGGCCTTCCTGACCCGCACGGCCGTGGGTGGCGCGCTGGCCGCCGGGGCCGTCGCCCTGCCCCTCTCCGCGCTCATGACCAGCGCCGGAGCCCAGGAGGGCGGCACCCTCAAGGACCTCGAGGACTTCGACTACGTCGCCTTCGCCGGTCCGCTCGAGCTGGCCGCCGTGCAGGCGTACACCACCGCCCTCAACCTCGGGACGCTCGACAGCGAGTGGACCGCCCACGCCCAGCAGTTCCAGGCGAACCACCAGTCCATCGCCGACGGCCTGGTCACGGTCGGAGACCCCAACGCCGCGGCCCCCATCGCCGATGTCGCCTTCGCCAAGACGGCCAACGACGCCATCCGCGCCGCCGGCGACCAGAACGGCGTGCTCCTGGCCCTCTCCAACGTCGAGGACACGCTGGCCGCCACCCACCTGGCGGCCGTGCGGCTCCTCCTCGAGGAGTCCACCGCCA
The DNA here is from genome assembly GCF_049993875.1 of Aquihabitans sp. McL0605. Lineage (NCBI taxonomy): Bacteria > Bacillati > Actinomycetota > Acidimicrobiia > Acidimicrobiales > Iamiaceae > Aquihabitans > Aquihabitans sp. McL0605. Next base: position 4,530,774 of record NZ_CP188252.1, on the reverse strand, counting down.
AGACCGCCACCCAGATCCTCACCACCGAGGGCCAGCAGGCCGCCCTGCTCGCCGTCGCCGCCGGCACCCCGGTCGCCGAGGTCACGCCGCCCACGTCCACCGCCGACGCCGCGCTGACCATCACCACCACGACGACCACCACCTCGACCACCGCAGCCAACTGAGCGCCGGAAGCACCAGGAGCCCACGATGACCCCCACCGACACTCCCGCCTCCGGCACCAGCCGCCGCCAGCTGATCGTCACCGGCGCCTTCGGGGCCGCCGCCACGGCGTTCCTCGCCGCGTGCGCCGGCACCAAGAGCGACGCGGTCGCCGGCCAGTCCGGCCTCGACCCCACCACCACGCTCAACGCCCCCTCGGCCCCCATCAAGGACGCCAGCGAGGCCGATCTGGCCTACAACACCACGCTCCTGCGCACCGCCACCTCGCTCGAGCTGCTGGCCGCCGAGCAGTACAAGAAGTACGGCCCGGTCCTCACCGACGCCGACTGGAAGGCCTCGGCCGCCCGCTTCGCCGTCGATCACCAGGCGGCCGCCGACAAGTTCAAGGCGGCCACCACCGCCAAGGACCGGGTCGACAAGCCCAACGCGTTCCTGCAGGAGAACACGATCGACCCGATCGCCGACCAGCTGGTCAGCAACGGCCCGATCCTCGACTTCTTCGCCGCCCTCGAGAGCACCATCGCCGCCACGTACATCGCTGCGGTCGGCCAGTTCACCACCGCCTCCGGCCGGGCCGACTTCGCCGGCTTCGCCGAGGCCTCGGCCCGGCGCAACGCCGTGCTCGACAACACCGGCACCGGCGGCTTCCCCACCTCGGCGCTCTACCCGCTGCAGGACCTCATCCCCAACGAGGCCTACGTGACGGTCGAGACCGACGACAAGAACGCCGTCGCAGCCAACTGATCCTCCCTGATCCGCTCGTCGGCTACCGCCGACGGCGAGCCATCAGCCACACTGGTCACCGACGATGAGTCGGCCGGGTGGCCGCGGCACCGGAACCGCTCCGGCGGCGATGGTGTCGAGGAAGGTCGGGGCTCCACAGGGCGCCGGTGCTGGCGAGAGCCAGGTGGGAGCGATCTCACGGACCGGGCAACAGAGAACAGACCGCCGATGGCCGGGCTCGCCCGGCACAGGTAAGGCTGAAACGGTGCGGTAAGAGCGCACCAGCAGTCGGAGCGATCCGGCTGGCTTGGCAACCCCCACCAGGAGCAAGGCGAAATCGAGGGCAGGGCTGCCCGTCCGCTCCTCTCACGAGGAACCCTCAGGTGCGCCGCACAGATGGATGGTCACCGAACCGGACCCCCGCAAGGGACCGGGGAACAGAACCCCGCCTACAGGCCGACTCATCGTCACCTTCGGGCCTGACCCTCCCGGCACAGAGGGTCGACGTGTTCGATCCGATGCTCCGCGTCTCGGTCGCTTCGGTCGCCTTGCTCGATGAGCACGGCGGCACCGCAATCGGGTCGGGTGCCGCCATCCTGGGCGCCATGACCACGACGCTCATCACCGGAGCCAACAAGGGGCTGGGGTTCGAGACCGCCCGCCGGCTGGTCGCCGCCGGCCACACCGTGCTCGTCGCCAGCCGCGATGCCGAGCGAGGGCGGGCCGCTGCCGAGGTGCTCGGGGCGCAGGCGATCCAGCTCGACGTCACCGACGATGGCTCGGTGGCCGCCGCCGTCGACGCCGTCGCCGCGCTCGACGTGCTCGTCAACAACGCCGGGATCGCACCGGTCGACGACCACGGCAGCGAGCCCGGGGCGGCCGACCTCACGGCCGACCTCATGCAGCACACGTTCGCGACCAACGTGTTCGGGCTCGTCCGGGTCACCCATGCCTTCCTCCCGCTGCTCCAGCGCTCGCCCGCGCCGGTCATCGTCAACGTGAGCAGCGGCTTGGCGTCGCTGGCGCACCTCTCCACCCCGGGCACGCCCCGCCACGAGTACCCCGGCGTGGCCTACCCCGCGTCGAAGACGGTGGTCAACGTGCTCACGGTCCAGTACGCCAAGGCGTTCCCGGCGATGCGCATCAACGCCGTCGAGCCGGGCTTCACCGCCACCGACCTGAACCGGGGCACCGGACGCCAGACGGTCGAGCAGGGCGCCGAGATCATCGTGCGCATGGCCCAGGTCGGCCCCGACGGCCCCACCGGCGGCTACTTCGGGCTCTCGGGCCCCCTCCCCTGGTAGCCACCCACCTCACCCCGGGCGCGTGCAGAACCGTGTCGCCGGCACCACCTTCTGCCTGCCGACCGGGCCACCCCGACGAGGGGTCAGTGGAGGTCGGCTCGGTGGCGGGCGGTGCGGCCGGGCTGGGGCTTTCCCTTGACCTTCACCTCGCACCGCGGGCACGCCTTGGGGCGACCCGGGTGGAAGTTGCCGCCCAGCTTGTCGGAGACCTTGCGCCCGGGCAGGCCGCACAGCGTGTCGCCGGTCGACGGATCCACGGCGTGGAGCTGCAGGTCGAAGCCTCGGGCCTGTCGGTAGGTCATGGCTCCGGTCTACCCCTCATCGGCGCTCGCGTGAAGCCTTCGGCGCCGACGAGGGCGGCCGAGATCCGTGCCGGGTTCGGCGAGGGGGCGGGGGCGGCTAGAGGACCAGGTCGTGGGCGAACGCGTAGGCGGTGGCGGCCGAGCGGGACGTGACGTCGATCTTGGTGAAGATGTTCGAGAGGTGGCGCGACACCGTCTTCTCGCTCAGGTGGAGGCGCTGCGCCATCTGCTTGTTGGTGAGGCCCTCCGCCACCAGCCGCAGCACCTCCGCCTCGCGCTCGGTGAGCCCCGCGGGGAGCGGGGGTGCGGTGCCGGTGATGTCGTGCAGGTGGCGCAGGTCCAGGGCCGCGCCCAGGTGCTCGAGGCGGTCGCGCGCCGCCTCGAACGACGCGGTCGCACCGTCCAGGTCGCCGGCCTCGCGGCAGGCGGCCCCCTGCAGCATGCGCGCCGTCGCCGACTCGTGGGGGATGCCGAGCTCGTTCCAGCGCTCGGCCGCGGTGCGCAGCGTCGCGCAGGCGCAGACCTCGCCCGACGCCAGCTCGACCCGGCCCTCGGCGGTGAGCGCCGCCGCCGCGATCGACGGGCTCGAGAAGTCGACGCCGACGGACTGCAGCTCCTCCACCGCGGCGCGCGCCGTCGGCAGATCGTCGGCCGCCACCGCGATCTCGACGAGGGCAGGGAGCAGCTGGGCCCGGGCCAGGCGGTTCCAGGTGATCTCCCCGACGGCGTGGGTGATCATCGACAGCGCCTCGATGACCCTCCCCTGCGCCAGGCGGACCAGCGCCAGACCGGGCTGGGCCCGCCCGCTGATCGCCTCGGCCTCGGCGAACGCCTGCTCGGCCCCCACCAGGTCGCCCATGCGCCGGCGGATCTCGCCGATCTCGGCGTGGCCGGCCGCCGCGTTCATCACGTTGAGGTCGGCCAGCTCGTCGCACGCCCGCCTGGCCTCCTCCTCGGCGCGGTCCCACTCGCCCCGGGCGCGCAGCGAGGACGCGACGTGCACGCGGCACAGGCCGGGGAACACCGCCATCGGGTGGTCCTCGGCCCAGCGCGACGTGGCCTCGCTCCACTCCCCCGCCCGCCGCAGATCACCGAGCGCCTCGCAGGCGCTGATCAGGCTGCAGTACACCTTGCCGGTCGAGTACGGCCGGAGGCGCCCCTCCACGGCGAACAGCATGGCCTCGTCCATCAGCTCCAGGCCCTCGACGGCCAGGCCCTCGTCGATGCGGATCCGCCCCAGCGTCTGGAGCGCCTCGGCCTCGATGTCGGCGGAGCGCAGCCGGCGGCCCAGCGCCACGGTGTCGGCGGCGGCCCCGGCGGCGGTGGCCAGCTCGCCGCGGCCGTGGGTCACCTCGGCCTCGCGGAGCACGAGCGACCCGTACTCGACGGACTCCTGCTCGTCCTCCAGCGCCCGGCGGGCCCGCCGCAGCCATGCGCCGGCGATCGATGGGCGGGCCTTGAAGGCGTGGTGCTCGTAGAGCCACACCGCGCACTGGCCGGCCGCCCGCCGGTCGCCACGGTCCTCGAACGACCGATACGCCGCCTCGCGGAGGGAGATGCACTCGTCGAGCCGGCCCAGCCACCATGACGCCTCGGCCAGGAGGTCCAGCCGCTCCGCCTCGAACTGCTCCTCCTGCGCCGTGCCGAGCCGCTGCGAGCCGGCTGCGAACGCAGCGGGCCAGTCGCACCGGGCGAGCAGGGCCCGGGCGTCGGCCAGGGGATCGGTGGCGTCGGGGCCTTCAGGGGTGGCCGCCATGGCTCGCGACGGTAGCGCCAAGGCGGCCGTGCCCGCCCTGGGAACGGCCGCGTGGGGTGAACGCCCCACGCGCCCGGTGCCGGCGCGATGCACGGTTTGCCCGATGCCGCGAACCGGCCGGTTCTCCACGATGGACACACGGGTGACGCCCACAGCAGCGCCGCCCGCCGACCGCAACAGCGGCGGAGCAACCGATCAAGGAGAACGGAAGCATGAACCCCAACAAGGCACTGTGGGAGAAGGGCGACTTCACCCAGATCGCGGCGAGCATGCGCCGCAGCGGCGACGAGCTCGTCGACCGCATCGGCACCGGGCCGGGCCAGCGGGTGCTCGACCTCGGCTGCGGCGACGGCACCACGGCGCTCCCCGCCGCCCGGCGCGGCGCCGACGTCCTCGGCGTCGACATCGCCGCCAACCTCGTCGAGGCCGGCAACCGCCGGGCCGTCGCCGCCGGGCTGAACAACCTGCGGTTCCAGGAGGGCGACGCCTCGCACCTCGACGACCTCGGCGACGCGCAGTTCGACCTCGTCGTGTCGATCTTCGGGGCCATGTTCGCCCCGCGGCCCTTCGACGTCGCCGAGGAGATGGTCCGCGTGACCAAGCCCGGCGGCCGCATCGTGATGGGCAACTGGATCCCCGGCGACCCCACCCTCGTCGCCCAGATCCTGAAGATCTGCTCGGCGTACGCGCCGCCCCCGCCCGAGGGCTTCGTCAGCCCGATGACGTGGGGTGTCGACGAGCACGTGGTCGAGCGCTTCACGTCGGCCGGGATCCCCGGCACGGCGATCTCCCTCGAGCGGGACACGTTCGTGTTCGAGCAGCCCACGCCGACCGCCGACTTCCTGGCCAACTTCCGCTCGTACTACGGCCCCACCATGAACGCCTACGAGGCCGCCGAAGCTGACGGCAAGGGCGAGCACCTGCACAAGGAGCTCACCGACCTGTTCGCCGAGCACAACACCGCCACGAGCGATGCGGAGACCCGCATCCCGGCCACGTACCTGCGGGTGACGGTCCAGCCACCGGCCTAGCAGGGCGCAAGACCGAGGTGCGTCCCGCCCGTGCCGACCCTCGCCACCCCGGATCGACGAGCCCGAGCCCCCCTCCAGCGTCGAGACTGGGCTGGCAGAGGGTCTGCACCGCGCACCTCCGGAGGCACCGTGGCCAAGCTCACCTACCTGGCGATCACCTCGCTCGACGGCTACATCGAAGACGCCGACGGGGGGTTCGGCTGGGCGGCACCCGACGCCGAGGTCCACGCGTTCGTCAACGACCTCGAGCGACCCGTGGGCACCCACCTCTACGGGCGGCGCATGTGGGAGACCATGGAGGTCTGGCAGACGATCGGCGAGCAGCCGGGCCTCGATGCCGTGGAGATCGACTTCGCCCAGGTGTGGCGGGCCGCCGACAAGGTCGTGTACTCCCGCACCCTCGATGCCGTGTCGACGCCCCGCACCCGCCTCGAGCGCGAGTTCGACGCCGCCGCCGTGCAGCGCCTGAAGGACGAGGCGGAGCGCGACCTCAGCATCAGCGGTCCGGGGCTGGCTGCCCCTGCCTTCCGGGCCGGGCTCGTCGACGAGGTCCACCTGTTCCTGCACCCGGTCGTCGTCGGCGGTGGCAAGCCCGGCCTGCCGCGCGGCCTCCGGATCGATCTCGACCTCGTCGACGAGCGCCGGTTCGCCTCGGGCGTCACCTACCTCCACCTCCGCACCCGCTGAAGCCCGGCGTCGCCCGCCTCGGGGTGCAGGACCGTGGCGCAGCGACACGGTTCTGCACGCGCCAGCCGTGGGTGGGCGGGTGAGCGGGCGGGGGGCCGGTAGGGTCGCCAGCCGTGACCTCGGGGGATGAGCTGCGCCAGGACCTGTCGAACCGGGTGCTGCTGCACCGCCGGAAGTTCCTGGGGCTGATGGCCGCAGGCGCCGGGGCCGCGGTGCTGGGGGCGTGCTCCAGCTCGGGCGGCTCGGAGGGGGCCAAGGCCACCACCACGACCGGCGCCCGCACCACGACGTCGCTCGGGAAGCCGATGCCGCCGCCGGAGGCGAAGGGCATCGACAGCGACCCGTTCCTGCTCGGGGTGGCATCGGGCGATCCGCTCGCGACCTCGGTCATCTTGTGGACCCGGCTCGCCACCGACCTCGTCGATCCCACCGGGCTCGGCGGCCTCGGCGACGCCGACCACGCCGTCCTGTGGGAGGTGGCCGGCGACAAGGCGTTCACCGAGCTCGTGGCCAGTGGCACCGAGCCCGCCGGGGCCGAGTTCGGCCACAGCGTCCACGTCGAGGCCGACGGCCTGCAGCCCGACACCTGGTACTGGTACCGCTTCCGGATCGGCACCTACACCAGCCCGGTCGGCAAGACCCGCACCACGCCGGCCGACGACGCCGAGGTCGACCAGCTGCGGTTCGCGTTCGCGTCGTGCCAGCTGCGCACCGCGGGCCACTGGACGTCGTACCCGCACCTCGTGGCCGACGAGCCCGACCTCGTCTTCTTCCTCGGCGACTACATCTACGAGTACCCCGGCGGCACCGGCGACCTGGAGAACCCGCTGCCGGCCGAGCCGCAGACGCTGGCCGACTACCGCGTGCTCTACGCCTACTACCAGGGCGACCAGCGCATCCAGGACGCCCACGCGGTGGCACCGTGGGTCATCACCTGGGACGACCACGAGGTGGAGAACAACTACGCCGCCGGGGTGCCCGAGAAGGCGGCCGACCAGCCCACGTTCCCGGCGCGCCACAAGGCGGCGTACCAGGCGTTCTGGGAGGCCCACCCCATGCGCATCGACCCGCCGGCGAAGGACGGCTCGCTGCTCGTCTACCGCGACTTCCAGTACGGCAAGCTGGCCCGGTTCTTCGTGCTCGACGGCCGCCAGCACCGCAGCGACCAGGCGTGCGACGACAAGATCGGCATCAACGCCGACGACTGCCCCGAGCTCGGCGACGCCGACCGCACCATGCTCGGCACCGAGCAGGAGCAGTGGCTGAGCACGGGCCTGAAGCATGGCGGCGCCACGTGGACCGTCCTGCCCCAGCAGACCGTGGTGAAGGCGCTCGTGCTCGGCTCGATCGTGCTCAACGTCGACCAGTGGGACGGCTACCCCGCCGCCCGCACCCGGCTCCTCGAGTCGATCCAGGACGCGGGCATCGAGAACGTGGTCGTGCTCACCGGCGACATCCACGCCGGCGGCGCCGCCGACCTCCGGCTGCCCGACGCCGGGGTGACCGGCGCCATCGTCGCCCACGAGTTCGTCGGGCCCGCCATCTCGTCGCCGGGGTTCGGGGCGATCGCGTCGGGCCTCGACCTCTCCGCGTTCGGCCTGGCGTACGCCAACTTCGAGGACCACGGGTACGTGCGCTGCACGGTGACCCCCGAGAGGTGGACCACCGAGTTCCTGGTCGTCGACACGATCGACGCGCCCACGTCGGCGATCAAGGTCGACGCCACCGTCGAGGTGCTCGCCGGGACCCCCGGCATGAAGCGCATCTGATCGGTTCGACCCGAGCGGTCAGGTGGGCACGTCGAGGCGGCCCTCGGTCCAGAACCGGCGGCGCTTCTCGGGATCGTCGAGCCCGAACCACCGGTAGGCCCACACGCCCACCCCGATGCCCACCAGCTCGAGCACGAGCGAGACGCCGAGGTGGGTCCACTCGGGGATCTGCTGATCGGCCCCCTCGATGCCGCCGAGCGGCCACCAGAACACGCTCGTGATCATGAACGAGCCGTCGAGCACGAGGTGCGCCATCATCCCGATCGGGATGCCCAGCAGCCGCCGCCGCAGCAGCCGACGGTTCCGCGTGGCGACGATCATGATCCCGAGCACGGCGACGGCGCCGATCACGGAGTGGAGGATGCCGGGGCCGCCCAGCAGCCCTTCCCCGACGGGCAGGATCGAGCCGATGACCACCGTGCGGTAGTCGATGCCCGGGCTCTTGAAGACCACGGCCACCAGGACGACCGACAGCACCGCGAACCAGATCAGCACCGCGCGACGCCGGTCAGGGGACGAGGATGCGGCCGCACTCTTCGCAGTGCGCCACCTCGCCGGCGGGCAGCTTGCGCATGCGGGCGGCCTCCATGGCCGACAGCGTGAGGTGGCAGCCACCGCACTGGGCGCCCACCAGGCGGGCGACGCCGATGCCGCCGCGACCGCCGCGCAGCGCCTGGTACTCGGCCAGCAGCTCGGCGGGGACGGGCTCGAGCGACGAGGCGCGCAGAGCGACCTCGGCATCGATGTCGGCGAGCACCTCGGCCTCCGACGCGGTGAGGCGCAGCTCGGCGTCGGCCAGCACGGCCCGCCGCTGCTCGACGGTGGCCTCCAGCTCGACCAGGCGGGCCTCGACCGGCTCGACCTGCTCCATGATCTCGATCTCGTTGTCCTCGAGCAGGGAGATGCGCCGGCTCAGGGCGTCGATCTCCTTCTGCAGGTCCTGCAGCTCACCGGGCGAGGTGACGGTGCCGCTGTAGAGCTTGGTGTCGTAGCCGGCCCGCTTCTCCTTCAGCAGCTCGACCTCGTCGTCGACGCGCTTCTGCTGGCGGGCGAGGTCGTCCCGGGTGACGGACTCGGCGGCGAGCGACCGCTCGGTGTCGGCCAGGGCGTTGGCCGCCCCGTCGCGCTGCTCTCGAGCCGGGAGCGACTCGTGGAGGTGGTGCAGCTGATCCAGCTTGGTGTCGTGCGCCTGCACGTCGAGCAGGGCGAGCAACGCCGGATTGTCTGTCATTCGCCAGCTCCTGTGTTCCCCCCACCGAAGCCCGGCGTGGTGGGCGGAACGGTATCGGCTGGCGCGGTGCCCGTGGTCGTGCCGCCGCCGGTGGTGCCTCCGCCGGTGGTGGTGCCCCCGCCGCGCCCCGTGCCGCGCCCCGACGACTTGGACGACCCGCCGGACCCGCCGACCTCGTTCGGGATCCTGCCGACGTTCTTGCCCTTGCGGGTGGGGTCGGGCGGGACGAACTCCTGGATGGGCTGGCCGTCGAAGAGCGACGAGTAGAAGCGACCCCAGGTGGCGGCCGGGTACCGGCCGCCGGTGGCGCCGCCCAGGCCGGCGTTGTCGAGGCTGATGCGACCGATGGGAGCTCCCATCCAGATCGCGGTGGACAGCTGGGGCGTGTAGCCGACGAACCAGACATCGCTGGACTCGTTGGTGGTGCCCGTCTTGCCGGCGGCCGGCTGGCCGTTGTCGATCTGGGCCCGGGTGCCGGTACCGCCGGTCACGTTGGCCTGGAGCACCTTGTTGACCAGGCGGGCCACCTGCGACTCGACGACGCGGACCGGCTTGAGCTGGTGCTGGTACAGGACCTTGTGGTTCCGGTCCTCGATCCGCTCGATGTAGTACGGATCGTTCTGCATGCCGTCGTTGGCGAAGGTGGCGTAGGCCGACGCCATGTCGATCGGGGTGATGTCGTAGGTGCCGAGCGGCAGGGACCGCACGTTGGCGAGCGGGCTGCGCACACCCAGCCGCTTGGCCATGCCGATGACCTTGTCGATCCCGACGAGCTGGCCCAAGCGCACGAACGCGCAGTTGGACGACTCCTGCAGCTGGTGGAGGATGGTGGAGGTGCCGCCCTTCTCGGTGGCGGGGGCGTAGTCGGGCTCGCCCTTGGTCCGGATCACGCACCGGCTGCCGCTGACCGTGTCGTCGGGGATGTAGCCGTTCTCGAACAGGGTGGCCAGCACGAACGTCTTCATCGACGAGCCGGGCTGGCGGCCGGGGAGGTGGGTGGCGAGGTTGAACTGGTAGGTGTCGAAGCCCGGGCCCCCGACCATGGCGCGCACGGCGCCTGTGGAGGGCTCGATCGACGCCATGGCCTCGGTGCCGAAGGTGGTGGACCCGTCCTTGGGGTTGGTGATGCCGAAGGTGCCGTTGCCGTTGTTGGTGGGCAGCGTCTCCATCGTGCCGTTGCGGGCCTGCTTCGCCTTCTCCTGGTAGTCGGGGTTGAGCGTGGTGAACACCCGGATGCCGCCGTCGAACACGGTGCGGTTGCGGGCCGCCGGCGTGGCGCCGAGGCCGAACGAGGGGTCGTCGAGCAGCTGCTGCTTGACCTCCTCGACGAAGTAGTCGCTCGGGGGGGTGGGCACGTTGGGCGTGGTGGGCAGCGGGACGCCCTCGAAGAACTTCACCTCGTTCGTGGTGAGCCGCTTGGTGGCCAGGAGGCGCTTGAACACCACGTGGCGGCGCTCGATGGCCAGCTTGGGGTGCTTGAACGGGTCGTAGTTGCTGGGGCTGCGGATGAGGGAGGCCAGGAGGGCGCCCTCGGCCCAGTTGAGCTGGCTGATGTCCTTGTTGAAGTAGTACTCCGACGCCGCCTGCACGCCGTAGGCGCCGCCGCCGAAGTACACGCTGTTGAGGTAGCGCTCCAGGATCTGGTCCTTGGTCATCTGCTTCTCGAGCTCGACGGCCAGGAACGCCTCGCGGATCTTGCGGCTGAGGTCCTGCTCGTTGCCCACCAGCGAGTTCTTGACCACCTGCTGGGTGATGGTGGAGCCACCCTGGCTCACGGAACCGCTCCCCAGGTTGGCGTCGACGGCCCGGCCGATGGAGCGGATGTTGACGCCCTTGTGGTGGTAGAAGTTCTCGTCCTCGGCGGCGAGCACGGACCCGATCACGGTCTGGGGCACCTTGTCCAGGCTGACCTGCACCCGGTTCTCGTTCTTGCCGTTGATCAGCACGCCCATCTGGTTGCCGGCGGTGTCGTAGATGTACGAGCGCTCGGCGAGGGGCCGCAGGTCCAGGCGCTCGTGGTTCGAGCGGTGGGCGCTGACCAGGTGGACCACCTGCGGACCGATGATGGCGCACGACGCGGTGAGGACGCCCACGAGGGCGACCATCACGACGGAGAAGCGCAGGAGACGTTTCAGGTAGACCACGGCTCGTAGAGCGTACTGGCCCTGACCTCCCGAACTCGGGCGCGCAGGGAGGGGTACGCTCACGGCCCCAGCCGATGTCAGCTCCGGAGGCCGTGCGCCATGGTCCGTGCCCAGCGATCGCCCGTCGGCGCCATCGCCCACCAGGTCACGAGCCACGCCCGGCACGTCAGGGCGCCGGGGTCGGGCCGGCGGTAGCGCACGAGATGCGGGGGGAATGATGGAGCGGGAGGCCCAGGCCGAGGTGGCGGCACCTGAGCGCCAGCCGTTGCACGCCACCGACCGGCGCCTCGACACGGCGTTCGCGGCCCTGAGGCAGGCATCGACCGACGCGTTCTTCCACTGCCTGCAGCGCGAGGCCGGCTCCAACGAGATGCCGCCGATGCTGCGCGAGCAGCTGCCCGCGGCGCGCTGGATCCCGACCGAGATCCACCCCCTCACCTACATCGACCCCACCGACCACCTGGCCGTCCACAAGGCCTGGCTCCAGGCGTGCCACGGCCCCGACCGGGTCGGCCAGGCCACGGTCCGCACCATCCAGCCGCTGACGAGCGACGACGGCGCCGTCGTCGGGCCCACCGGCCTCTACGAGGCGGCGCTCGTCGACCTCATCGGCACCGACGGCTTCGACACCGTGGTGGTCACGCTCACCCCGATCGACGCCGACGACCGGCAGCTGGGGGTGGTCACGCCACCACCGCGGGGCGCGTCGAGCTTCCGGTTCCGGTTCGACCTGCACGGGACCATCACGGGCGGCACGATCAGCGTCGCCTCCCTGCTCGGCCGCTCGCTCCCCGACCTGACCGGCACGCCGGTGGCGCCGCTGATCCACCCTGACGACCTCGAGACGGCCTCGGGCACCTGGGACGACGTGCTGGCCAAGCCCGACCAGTCGCAGACCGTGCGCATCCGGCTCCAGCACGCCGACGGCAGCTGGCGCTGGTTCCACCTCACGGCCTGGAACGCGCTCGACGACCCCGACACCCCCGGCGTGGTCTCGGAGTTCCACGACATCCATGCGCTGGTCGAGGCCGAGCAGGCCCTGCACGCCAGCGAGCTCGGGTTCCGCACGTTGGCCGAGTCGCTGCCCGTCGGCGTGTCGGTTCTCGACCAGGACGGCCGCATCCTCTTCGCCAACCACCGCCTGGTCACGATCCTCGCCGACGCCGGCCTCATCGAGACCGACCCTCCCCCGCCCGTCCCCGACCCCGGTGGGCCGGGGTTCGTCAGCAACTGGACCGAGCTGGTGGTGCCCAGCTTCGCCAGCGAGGTGGCCGATCTGCTGCGCGCCGGCGACCCCTCCGCCGACGCACCGGCGTCCCGCCAGATCGACGTCACCGGGCCCGATGGCCAGTCGATCCACCTGCTCGTCCAGGCCGTCACCATCTGGAACCACGAGGGCCGCAGCGTCATCGTCAGCGTCCAGGACGTGTCCGAGGAGGTCCGGGTCAGCCGCTCGCACGCCCGCCTCGTCCAGGTGGTCGACGAGGTCGACGACGTGGTCATCCTGTGCCGGATCGACGACACCATCGCCTACCTCAACCAGGCCGCCCGCCGCTTCCTCGGCGAGGAGGCCGTCGGCCGCCCGATGAAGGCGTTCATGCCGCCGCAGGTGCGCGCCATCACCGAGCAGGCCATCGAGCCCCGCCTCCTCGATGCGCTCGGGTGGCGCGGCGACCTCGACATCATCGACCTCGAGGGCGCCAAGCACACGATGGCCACCACCGTCAGCCCGGTCGTCGACCCGAGCCGCGAGGAGCTCCACGTCGGAATCACCATGCGCGACGTCACCGCCGAGCGGGCCCACGAGCGGGTGCTCGCCCGCCAGGCCCGCCACGACACGCTCACCGGGCTCCCCAACCGGTTCGCGCTGATGGAGCTGCTCGACGCCCAGCACCGCCACGGCGATCCCGACGACGACGTCGCCGTGTTCTTCGTCGACCTCGACAACCTCAAGATCGTCAACGACGGCCTGGGCCACAGCGCCGGCGACCGGCTGCTCGTCGCCGTGGCCGACGAGCTGGCCAAGGCCGCGCTCGGCGACACCGTCGCCCGGTTCGGCGGCGACGAGTTCGTGGTGGCGCTCGAGGGCGTCGGCCCCGACACCGCCCTCGCCCAGGCCCAGCGGTTCCTCGACGCTGTGCAGCGCGCCGAGGTGGCCGGTGTGTCCAACGACGTGTCGGCGAGCATCGGCGTCGCCACGGCCAAGCGCAGCGACGCCGATCCCGAGGGCCTCATCCGCGACGCCGACGCGGCCATGTACGCCGCCAAGCGGGCCGGCCGAGCCCGGTGCGCGCTGTTCGACGACCAGCTGCGCGACCGGGTCCGGCGGCGGTTCCGGCTCGAGTCCGCCCTGCGCACCACGCTCGAGCTCGACGAGCTGGCCGTCCACTTCCAGCCCATCGTGTCGCTCGACGACGGTGCCGTCACCGGGCTGGAGGCCCTGTGCCGGTGGAACGACGTGTCGCCGAGCGAGTTCATCCCCATCGCCGAGGAGTCGGGGCTGATCCTCGCCCTCGGGTCCGAGGTGCTGGTCAAGTCGCTCGAGGGCGCGGCGTTCATCCGCGCCGCCCACCCGCACCTCCACGACCTGCGCATCGGGATCAACGTGTCGGCCCGGGAGCTCGACCAGCCGCACTACGCGGCGCGCACGCTCGAGATCATCGAGGCCAGCGGCGTGCCCAACGAGTCCGTCGTGCTCGAGCTCACCGAGTCGGTCCTCATCGACCCGCGCGACGAGATCGACGTCGTGCTCCGCACGCTCCGCGACGCCGGCGTCGGCCTCGCCCTCGACGACTTCGGCAGCGGCTACTCGTCGCTCACCTACTTGCGCCGGTACCCGATCGACGTGCTGAAGCTCGACATCTCCTACACGCAGGCGATGGTCCACGACGCCGAGACGCGGGTGATCGTCGAGGCGCTGGTCTCGATGGCCAACCGGCTCGGGCTGCGGGTGGTGGCCGAGGGCGTGGAGACCCAGGAGCACCTCGACCTGGTGTCGGCCCTCGACATCACCTGGGCCCAGGGCTACCTGGTGGGCCGCCCCGCCAGCCGCGACGACCTGCTCGCCGGCGGCCTCGGGCCCGTGCCCCAGATCAAGCCTCGGGGCTGATCACCCACACCCGCGCGCTGGGGGCGGCATCGGCCGGCCACGGCACCCCGGTGGCCGCCAGCTCCGAGCCCAGCCGCTGGAACACCGAGCCGGCCTCGGCGGATCCGGGGGTGGCGTCCTCGACCAGGTAGCGGCGGTCCCCCACCAGGCCCGGGACGGCGATGCCCTGCTGGCCGTCCGGGGTGCCGGCACCGTCATCCTCGAGCCGGTAGGCGAACACGACCGCGCACGGGACCTCGGGATCGGAGGCGTCAACGGGCGCCGGGTCCAGGTAGGCCAGCGCGGCGCGGGGACCGTCGACGGGCGAGACGAGGCGGTGCAGGTCGCCGAACTGGACGAGTGGGCGGATGCGCTTGGAGGAGGCCGCGGCGGCCGTGGCCACCTCGAGCTCGTCGTCCGTCATGGCGCGGGGATCGATGTCGAAGCCGAACCGGGCGCTCATGGCCACGGCGCAGCCGAACGCAACGGGCTTCTCGCCCCAACGGGTGACGTGGGCGCCGAGCACCATCGAGGGCAGCAGGTGCGACGCACCCCACTGGATCCGCACCCGGTCGACGGGGTCGGTGTTGTCGGAGGTCCAGATCTCGTGGAACCAGCGCAGGGTGCCCAGGTCGGAGCGGCCGCCGCCGGACGCGCACGCCATGAGCTCCACCTCGGGGTGACGGCGGGCCACCTCGGCCATCACCTCCTGCGTGGCGCGGACCCGGTCCATCGGCAGGTGCGCCTGGCGGTCGGCGGCGAGGGCCGTCGACCCGGCCTCGAACACGTCGCGGTTGGCGTCCCACTTGAGGTAGCTGATGCCGGGGTGCATCGCGAGGGCTCGGTCGATCACCTCGATGACGAACGCCTGCACGTCGGTCCGGCACAGGTCGAGGATCAGCTGCTGGCGCTCCTCGCGCCGCTCGCGGCCGGGCTCGGCGATCACCCAATCGGGGTGGTCGCGGTACAGCTCGGACAGGGGGTTGACCATCTCGGGCTCCACCCACAGCCCGAACCGCAGACCGGCGGCGAGCGCGTGGTCGATGACCCCGCTCAGCCCGTCGGGGAACTTCTGGGCGTCGACCATCCAGTCGCCGAGGCCCTGGAGGTCGTTGTCGCGCGGGTGGGTGCTCCCGAACCAGCCGTCGTCCATGAGGAACAGCTCGGCGCCCACGCGCTGGGCGCCGTCGATGACCGCGTTGACCGGCTCGGTGGCGAGGTCGAAGAACATGGTCTCCCAGTTGTTGAAGACCACGGCTCGGGGCCGGTCACCGTCGCGGACGACGTGCTTCCGCACCCACGGGTGGAGGGCCCGGGTGATGGGCCCGATGCCCTGGTCGGACCAGGCCAGCACGGCGGGCGGCGTGACGTGGCGCTCGCCCGGATCGAGGGTGCGCTCGGCCCCGCGGTGCTGCGCGCCGGCGATGAGGCGGCAGGCGCGGTGCATGCCCATCTCGGCGTCGAACCGGGTGTCGCCGCCCCACGCCACGGTTGCGGCCAGCACCGAGCCCTCGGTCTCGGTGGCCCGGCCCTCGCCGGCGAACAGCACGATGGGCTCGCGGTGCAGCGACGAGCGGACGCCGCCGGCCGACGCCACCGTCTTGGTGCCGGGCGTGATCCGCTCGGTGGTCTCGGTCCACTCGTGGGCCCAGCCGCCGCCCCAGTGGGTGAGGTGCGGATCGGTGCCGGGCAGCGCCGGCGAAGCCGACGCGGCCTGGTGCAGCGTGATGGGCGCGTCAGCCCCGTTGACCACCTCGACCCACTGCTCGATCAGGTCGTGGCGGGGCCAGGTGCGGAAGCACAGGGTGACCGTGAGCGGGGCGACGCGATCGATGAGCTCGATCCGGTGCACCTGCCCGTGGCCGTGCGGCTCCTGCGCGGCCGCGTGGAACACCAGCCGGGTGCCCACCGCGCCGTCGGCGTGGGTGACCCGCAGCGCCGGCTCGCGCAGGATCTCCTCCCCGAACGTGGGGTACGCCAGCGGGTAGATCACCGTGGGCAGCGCCGGCTCCGCCATCGTGGCCGGGTGGCCGAGCGCCATCTGGTGCAGCCGACCGTCGTCGCCCACCTCCAGCACCAGCGCGGTGCCACCCCCGTCGATCGTGAACCGTTCCCCTGGCATGCAGGCCAAGCTACGTGACCTCCTCCCACCCCCTGCCACGACGAACGTCGCACCAGCCGGGGCCGGATCTCGGCCCCAGCGGCACGACGTACGCCACGGTTCGCCGGGGGTCAGCTGGAGGTGGAGGCGGTGAGGTCGTAGACGGTCACGCCGCCCACGGTCTTCGCGGTGAAGTTCGAGGTGACCCACGAGGTGATCTGGCTCGACGTGCCCGACGAGCCCATCCCCATGCCGCCACCCATCCCGCCGCCACCCGAGATGAAGTAGTGGATCTGGCCGTTCGCCACGTACCGCTGGAACTGGGCGAGCGTGGGGCTCGGGTCGGAGCCGTTGAAGCCGCCGATCGCCATGACCGGCTCGTCGGCAGCGAGCTGGAACCCGGAGGCCGAGTTGGAGCCGATGGCGGCCGCGACCCAGGTGTAGTCACCGGCGTCCTGCTGGAGGAGGGCGGTCACCTCGTCGTTGGAGACGCTGCCGTTCAGGAGGCCTCCCGCGCTGGCCGCGCCGCCGTCGCCCGTGGTGGTGCCGGTGCCGCCGGGAGCCGCCTGGGTCGCGGTGCCCGTCCCGTTGCCGGCGGTGCCGCCGCCCGGGAGCCCGCCACCAGGGAACCCACCAGCGGGGAACCCACCGCCGAAGCTCCCCGGTCGACCCATGCCGCCGGGACCGCCCGGACCGCCGAAGCCCCCGCTGGTGCCGGGGCCGGCTGTCGGGAGCGAGCCCGAGTGGGTGGTCGACGCCGTCTGGACGCTGTAGGCCGCCGGGCCGCCGGGCCGGCGAGGCTCACGACGATGGCGCCGACGGCGATGGCCGTGCCGATGCGGCCGGTCAGCCGGGGGGCGAGGGCGATGAGGGCGGCGAGCCCGAGGCCGCTGAGGAGGATGGCCGACTGGAGCGTCGGCATCCAGTTCGGGGTGCGCTGCATCAGCGTCCACGCCCACCAGGTGGTGCCGGCGAGGGTGCCGGCCATGGCGAGGCGGGCCCACAGGACCGTGCGCTGCTTCCAGAGGTCGACGGCACCCATGCCCACCAGGGCGCCGATGGCCGGGGCGAGCGCCACCGCGTAGTACGGGTGGATGATCCCCTTGCCGAAGCTGAAGGCGGCGGCCGTGACCACCAGCCACCCGCCCCACACCAGGTAGGCGGCCCGGGACCGGTCGGTGCGCCCGGCCCGGCCCCGCATCGCCAGCCCGGCGATCAGCAGGACGACGGCGGCGGGCAGCAGCCACGACGCCTGGGCGCCGAACTCGTTGTCGAGCATGCGGTGCCACCCGGTGGCACCCCACATCCCGGTGGTGCCGTTGCCCCCGGCACCGCCGCCGACGCTGCCGGTCTCGTTGCCCGTCAGGCGGCCGAGGCCGTTGTACCCGAGGACCAGCTCCATGATGCTGTTGGTCTGCGAGCCACCGATGAAGGGGCGGGACGACGCCGGCCACAGCTCCACGATGGCGATCCACCAGCCGGCCGACGCCACCAGGGCGATGAAGGCGCAGGTCGACTGCACGAACCGCCGCCGGAAGGTGGTGGGTGCGCACACCAGGTACACCAGGGCGAACGCCGGGGCGACGAGCAGCGCCTGGAGCATCTTGGTGAGGAACCCGAAGCCCACCAGCGACCAGGCGAGCAGCAGCCACCTCGTGCTGGCCACCTCGACCGCCCGCAGCAGGGCGTAGGCGGCCCCGACGAGCAGCAGCACCAGGAACGCATCGGGGTTGTTGAACCGGAACATCAAGGTGGCCACCGGCGTGAGCGCCAGCACCGCACCGGCGATGAGGCCGGCGGCGGCGCCGTACCAGCGCTTCACCGCGGCGTAGAGCAGGCCGACCGACGCCACGCCGGCGAGGGCCTGCGGCACGAGGATGCTCCAGGCGTTGACACCGAAGATGCGCGCCGCGATCCCCATCGTCCAGAGGGCGACGGGGGGCTTGTCGACGGTGATCGAGTTGGCCGAGTCGGACGACCCGAAGAAGAACGCCTTCCAGCTGTGCGTGCCGGCTTGGACGGCGGCCGAGTAGAAGCTGTTCGCCCACCCCGAGGCGCCGAGGCCCCACAGGTAGAGCACGGCAGTGGCGCCGAGGAGCACCAGGAACGCCGGGCGGGCCCACGACGGGTCGCCCTCGGGGCCGTGCCACAGGCGCTGCACCCGGCCCCGGTCCCCTGGCGCGCCGACGCCGGGCGGGGCGTCGCCGGCAGCAGGCCGGTCGCCGGCAGCACCGGCAGACGGGGTGGCACCGATCGGCGGCAGCTGATCGGTCCGGGCGCTCTGGGGATCCATGGTCGTGGCCATGGACGACATCGTGCGGGCGGCGTCTGGGAGGTTCCTGGGAACGGTCGTGGAACTCTCGCCGTTCACGGGTCGCCGCTTGCCGGTCCTGGTCTCGAACCGTTCGCTCGGCGTTCACCTCACGCCCCGATCCGTGCCCGCGGGGCGGCCTAGGGTGGCGCCCGTCTGGTGCAGGGGGAGATCCACATGACACGAGCAACACCCGTCACGTCCCGCGTCCTCGCGGCCGTCCTCGTCGCCGCCGCGGCCTTCGCGGGGCTGGCGGCGATCCCCGCACAGCGGGCCGACGCGGCCGGCGTCACCACGCACGCGTGGATGGCCGCCGAGGCCATCGACCAGGTGACGAGCCCGCAGCTCAAGGCCCTGCTCAACGGCAACGCCGCCTACGTGCGCGCCGGCGCCCACTTCCCCGACTCGGGCTACGCGCTGACCAACAAGTACGGCGAGGAGGCGCACTGGCAGCGGTTCCACGACGCCTACCTCGCCCAGATCCTCACCCACACCGAGTGCACCGACCTGGCGGCCGTCCACGGCCCGTGCGCGCCGGAGATCGCCTTCCTCATGGGCATGTCGGCCCACGGCATCGGCGACCAGGTGTGGGACTGGCTGTTCGAGCCCTACGTCGCCGACCTGGGCGAGTACTACACGCCCAGCGACCTGGCCGGCTACGCCAACGAGGGCGGCGCCGAGACGCAGATGGACCTCGCCGCCATCGCCGACCACGGCCAGCCCACCACGGCGCCGGTCGCCTTCCCGTCGCACCCCGACATCCTCGCCGCCTTCGCCTCGATCGGGTTCACCGCCGTCGACGACTCGCAGCTCAACCTCGGGCAGATCGCGATGAGCGTCGTCCACCAGGTCGAGGCCGGCTGGGCCCCGACCCACATCGACGCCCTCCACCAGGCCATGCCGTGGACCTCCCACAACCTGGTCACCGCGCCCGGCGGCGTGGACTTCGCCGCCACGGCCATCGCCGGCGTCTGGAACGCCCTGTGGGGCAAGCTCAACGGCTCCCAGCCCAAGACCTCCGTGTCGATCACGTACCCCGCCGACGGCGACCGCCGCGTGCCGGCCGGCGGCTGGGTGCGCAACCACCAGCCCGGCTCGGCCCGCGGCCGCGGCGGCGCCCGGAACCGCATCGCCGCCGTCCTCACCTACTCGCGGCCCTACACCGGCAGCGCCGGCACCGTGAGCGACGCCCTCCCGGCCGGCTCGATGACCTTGAACGAGCGCGACTCGGGCGACCCGGTGGCGATCGAGGCCGACTGGCCGCGCAGCGTGCCGTACGGCTCCGACGCCGGCGAGCACATGATCGACATCCAGCCCGCCGCCGACCTGGAGCCGTGCACCTGGTACCGCGCCGGCGTCACCTCCAACGTGCACGATGCGCGCAACGAGCCGGTGGTCCCCACGACCTGGGACTTCCGCACCGGCACCGATGCCGCCGGCGACCGCTGCGCCGACGACCCGTACAACGCCAACGAGAAGTTCGCCCGGAAGGTCACCGCCGACCTGCTCGACCGCACCAGCACCGACCCCGAGCTCCAGGACGTGAACTCCACGATCGAGCGCGGGCGCAGCCGCAAGGCGTACACCGCCACCGTGCTCGCCTCGGCTGAGGAGCGGGCCAAGCTCGTCGACGACAGCTTCCAGCACTACCTCGGCCGGTCGACCGACCCGACGGGGCTCACGTACTGGTCGAACCAGCTCAAGAAGATCTCGCTGCCCGAGCTCCAGTCCCGCCTGGCCGGCTCCGACGAGGTGTACCGCCGCGCCGGCTCCACCAACCGCGGCTACGTCCAGGCGCTGTACCAGCTCGTGCACGGTCGAGCGACCGATCCGAGCGGCGAGGACTACTGGACCGCCCGCCTCGATCACGGCATGTCCCGCGGCGTGCTGGCACGCACCCTGCTCACCAGCCACGAGTCGGCGCAGCGCACCGTCGTGCAGTCCTACGACGACCTCCTCGGCCGCACCCCCGACCCCAGCGGCAAGGCCTACTGGACCGGCGTGCTCGAGCAGCGCGGCGATCCCCGCTCGCTGTGGCAGTCGATCATCTTGAGCCCCGAGTACGACCGGCAGGCCCAGGGCGCCTGAGCCCCGCCGCCGATGGCGCGCCGGCCCCCTCCCGCGTGGGATCCTCGACATCCCGCCGGCACCTCGTGCCACCCATCGTCCCCCAGGGAGTGGCGCACGTGCCCGAGACGCCGAGCCCAGCACCGGTCCAGCCCGCCGCCCAGCCCCGCCACGGGGCCCGTCCTCGGGTGATCGTCGCCGGCCTGGGTGACACCGGGCTGCTGGTGGCCACCCGGCTCGCCCGGACCTGCGACGTCGTCGGCATCTCCACCCGGCCCGCCCTCGTGAGCGGCCAGGAGCTGGGCAACCGGCTCACCGACCCCGACCGCTGGCGGCGCAGCTACCTCGTCCCGTTCCACCGGTTCCGCGGCCTCGACCGGATCCGCACCGTCCACGGCCGGATCAGCTCGGTCGACCTGACCCGCCGCGAGGTGCACGTCGAGGGCGTCGACGGCGACACCGCGGTGGAGACCTACGACCTGCTGGTGATCGCCACCGGCGCGTCGAACGGCTTCTGGCGCCACGACCGGATCGAGGACCTCCAGGCGATCGACGACGACCTCGCCGCCGTGTCGACCCAGCTCGAGGCGGCCACGAGCGTCGCCGTGGTCGGAGGGGGCGCGACGGGCGTGAGCGTGGCCGACAACCTGGCCCGACGCGGGGGCGCCCAGGTGCACCTGTTCCACAGCGGCGACGAGCCGCTGCCCGGCTACCACCCCAAGGTCCGCCGCTGGATCGTCCGCGAGCTCCAGGGCAACGGCGTCGAGTTGCACCCCGGCCACCGCGCCGAGCTCCCCGACGGGTTCACCGGTGATCGCCTCACCACCGGGCCGGTCTCGTGGTCCAGCGGTCAGGAGCCGTTCGAGGCCGACATCACCCTGTGGGCCGTGGGCGGCATGCGGCCCCACAGCCGGTTCCTGCCCCGCGAGCTGCTCGACGACGACGGCTTCGTCCGCGTCGACGAGCACCTGCGGGTCCCCGGCCACCCAAACGTGTTCGCGGTGGGCGACGTGGCGGCCAGCGATCCGTTCCGCAGCTCGGCGCGCAACTGGGGCTGGCAGGTGGTGGTGGCCAACGTCAAGGCCCGCACCGGCGGCCGCGACCGGAAGCTGAAGCGGTACCAGGCGCCCGAGCACCGGTGGGGCTCGATCCTCGGGCTCCAGGACGACGGGCTGGTCGTCTTCCAGCCTGACGGCAAGCGCGTCCGCATCCCGCGCTGGATCGCCGAGCCGCTGCTGTTCCGGCTCTTCACCACCCGCTACCTCTACGGCGGCCTCCGTCCCCACCGGCCCGGCCACCGCTGATCGAGCCCTCTGCGGAGGGCGTGCCGCTCCCCGGGAGGGTGGCGGCTCAGGTGAGGAGCTCGTCGCCCCACGGTCGGATGGCGTACGAGGCGACGAGGCCCTCGAGGATGAACGGGTCCTGCGCGGCAAAGCGCTCAGCCGCCTCCTGGGACCGGAAGACCGCCATGTTCCCGCCATCGAGGAACGGGCCGATGCCGACTACGTCGCCCCGCTCGATGAACACGTCGACGATGACCTTGTGGCGGGGGTAGACGGCCATGATCTCGTCCATCGACGCGCCCGACGACGTGCCGATCACGACGTACTTCACCCCTGGTGCTCCACGGCCGGCAGCGTACGCGCCCGCCCGACCCTGGCCCCCCGGAGCGTCGCGCGCCGTGGCACCGAGGTTCGGGCCGAACCGGGCTACGGCGTCGCGGTGGTCGTCGTCGCCGGACCGTTCGTGGTGGAGGTGACCGGCACCGTGGTGGTGGTCGTCTCGGGTGCCGTGGCCTTGGCCAGGGCAGCCTCGAAGGCGGCCAACGTGGCCGCGTCGACGGCCCCGGTGGCGGGGACCCCGAGTGCGGTCTGGAACGTCTTGAGCGCCTCGGTGAGCGCAGGGGTCCAGGTGCCGTCGACCGGCCCGTCCCAGTAGCCGGCGAGCTTCAGCGTCTGCTGCAGCTGGACGACGGACACGGTGGCCGCCTTGGCGACTGCGCCCCCCTTGGCACCGAGCTTGGCCCCGAGCGCCGCCTCGGTCGCCTGGTCGACGAAGCCGGTCACGGGTAGGCCCGCCTCTTGCTGGAGGGCCTTGACCGCGGCCACGGTCTCGGGACCATAGATCCCGTCGGCCCTGCCCGTGAAGAGCCCCGCACTGGTGAGCGCCTGTTGGAGGCCGACGGTGTAGTCGTGGACAGCGGCGTCGGCCTGCACCTGCTGCTCGTCGGTCAGGCAGCCGGCGTCGGAGAGCAGCCGCAGCCACGACATCTCGAGGGCCACGGCCGCGGCGTTGAACTCGGCCGAGGCCTGGGCCAGCGGTGTGGCATCGGTGATGCCCTTCTGGGCCGTCGTCAGATCGGTCTCCGCCTGCTTCACACGGTCAACCGTCGCAGCCGGAGCGAGGGGCTCGATCGGTGCGGTGGTGGTCGAGGCCGCGACCGTGGTCGACGAGCCCGCCGCCTTCGCCTCCTCGGCGGCCAGATCCGCCTTCGCATCCGCCAGCTTGTGCTCGGCGTCGTGCCGCGCCTGGTTGGCCTCGACCGCGGCGTGGCCGGACGAGATGGCCTGTTCGGAGGGGTCGGCCAGGTCGCTCCCGCCGTCGCGCACGTCGCCGACGGTCGGGGCCGTCTGGCGCAGCACGTTGCCGTAGCGGTCGAGCGCGGTGATGTACGTCTGGGCATCGCCGCAGAACACCTTGCTCTTCGCCTCGAGGTCCGCGTTGGCCTCGGTCACCGCCTTCTCGGCGCTCGTCACCCGGGCCTGTGCCGTCTTGGCGCCGTCCGGACCGCTGCTGCCGCAGGCAGCCAAGAGGCCGGCCAGCCCGATGACGGCGGCCACCACCGTCGTCCTGCGCCTGGTCTGACCACGATCGATCCCGCGTACCTTCATGGTGTTCCCGCTTCCCCATCTGGCATCCGGCGCTGTGGCCACGCCACCGCGCTGGGTGAGCATGGCACACGATCACCAGTGTCGGACGGAGATCCGCACCGGACCGGCCACCGCTGATCGAGCCCGGTCAGGCCGGTCCGGCCGCTCGCACCCCGAATGGAGGCGCCAGCGGCCCGGAGGCGCCGATCAGGTGGAGGCGGCGTACTTCTCGGCCGTGGAGCTGTCGAACTCGTAGGCCACGAGCGGCTCGCTGCTCGTGACCCAGGCGTCGTGCCCGGCCTCGATCACGTAGGCCTCGCCGGGGCCGACGTCGCCCTCGGTCCCGTCGTCGTGCACGACGTGCATCGAGCCCGACGAGATGACGCCGACGTGGTGGGCCTGGCAGCTGTCGCCGCCCACCACCGGCTTGATGCACTCTGACCACCGCCAGCCCGGCTGCGCGGTCAACCGCGCCGCCTTGACGCCGCCGAGGTCGACGACGTCGAGCTTGGTCTTCTGGGGCGTCCGGCTCTCGTCGGGCGCGTCGAAGCTGCGTACCGATAGTCCTGCCATGGGATTCGTCTCCCCTTGCTCAGGCACCGATCACAGGGCCCCGCGCCGGCGCTCTGGCTGACGACGCTACGCCCGCGATCGACCGGTGTCACCAGCTGCGTGCCCGTTGCCGTGCCGCAGGTCGTGCGTGTGGCGTCTGGCGTCAGTCGAAGTGGGGGTCGGGGAGGTCGATGAAGGTCGGCTCTCCCGCCATCATCTCCTGGTAGCGGTTGTCCATCTCCTCGTCGTTGCCGCTCTCGCCGGCGCGGGCTGCCTCCTCGGAACGGAAGTACACGAGCTGCGTGAACTCGCCGTCGAGGCCGTGCCAGCCGAACCAGCCGCCGAGGATGTCGGGGCGGCGCTGGGCCAGCTCGCCCTGCATCGACTGGAGCATCGTGCGGGCCTGCTGCTGGTCCTTGACCCGGCCCTGGATCACCTGGACGAACCCGGCGTCGTCGGAACCGCCGGCCATGAGGGTGTCGACCTCGCTGCAGTCGGAGAACGCGGGATCCGCGAGCAGCGGTTCCATCCCGGCCCACCACTCCCCTTGCTCGGGGCGCTCGCTGTTCGTCTTGGCGTCGACGTCGCTCTCGAAGCGGGCGGCGATGATCGCGGTCCCGTCGGGGGCGATCCCCCAGGTGCAGCCCAGGTACCCGACCGCACCGGGCTTGAGCTCCTGCGGCCAGCGGTCGGCCTGGACCCGGAACCGGTCCTCGTCGGTGACCCGTCCCTTGATGATCTGGATGAACATGGTCTTCTCCTCGTCGTGTCAGTGGCCGCCGTCGTTCGCACCTCCGTGGCGATGAGGGACACGAGATCGCGGTGGCGCCGTCGAGCTCGCAGCCTCCGAGGGCCGGTTCTCGTCGGGCGAGCCGAGGCTCCGGCCCGATCGTCCTGCCAGGTGATGCTCCCCTCTCTTCGAGCTCCGGTGAACGGGCGCGGAGGGCACTGGTTCGACCCTACGCCTGTCCCTCCCGGCTGTCACCGGACGCGGCCGACCGTCCCCGGCGCGGGTGGCCGATCCCTGCGAGGCTGCGCCGGTGCCGCACCTGACCGCCGCCGACGGAGCCGAGATCGCCTACGCCGTGGCCGGGTCGGGGCCGGCCGTGTTCCTCCTTCCCGGGATGGCCTCGCCCGGGGCCACCCTCGGGCGCGTGCTCACGACGCCGCTGGTGGCGGCCGGGCACACGGTGATCACCATCGACCCCCGCGACACCGGGGCATCGACTCGGTACGACGGCACCAGGATCGACCTGGTCGCGGTCCTCGATGGCGACTTCGCCACGGTGCCCTACACGTATGCCGACATGGCGGGCGATGCCCTCGCCGTGCTCGATGCGGTGGGCATCGCCTCGGCCACCTGGGTCGGCTACTCGATGGGTGGCTCGGTCCTTGCCGCCATCCAGGCCCGGGCGCCCGAACGGGTCGACGCGCTGGTGTACTTCGCCTCGGGCCCGGGGTTCGGTCGGGCCGCCACGCCAGAGGATCTGGCGCACGTGCTGCGTGCTCCCCCCGCCGACCGGAACGAGGCGGTGGCGTGGAGCATCGACTTCGCCGAGTACACGTGGGGACGGCACTTCGATCCTGAGCGCGACACCCCGACAGCCGAGCTGTTCGTCGACGAGATGGGGTTCTGGGGCGTGCCGATGGGCCACATCTCCGCCGGGCTCGTCGGCAACCCCGGCGTGACCACCATCACCCCCGACGAGCGCCGCACCACCGTGGTGTTCGCCGACGAGGACCCCGGGGCTTCGGGCTGGCGGGCGTTCGCGGCGACGATGCCGGATGCGACCGTGGTCGAGCTCGGTGCCTGGGGCCACTGGTTCCCCGATCGCGGTCCCTGGCCCAAGGTGATCGCCGCGATCATCGACGCCGCCCCGACCTGACCCGCCACGACCGAGCGGAGGCAGACCGACCGCGATCGAGGGCTCGTCGTCGCCCTCCGGGCGTACCGTTGACGGTGACGTCGGGCCTCACCCGAGGCACTCGGAGGCGATCTCATGCGACTCCTGGTCGTGGAGGACGAGCCCAAGCTCGCGGGGCTGCTGCGACGTGGGCTGGAGGAGGACGGCTACGCCGTCGACGTCACCGGCAGCGGCGCCGAAGCGGTGTGGTTCGCGACCGAGCACGCCTACGACGCGATCCTGCTCGACCTCGGCCTCGAGGACGTCGACGGGATCGAGGTCTGCCGCCGCCTGCGGGCCGGGAGCCGGTGGTCGCCCATCATCGTGGTGACGGCCCGTGAGCGCGTCGAGGACCGGGTGTCGGCGTTGGACGCCGGTGCTGACGACTACCTGGCGAAGCCGTACTCCTTCGCGGAGCTGCTCGCACGGATCCGAGCGCTGGTGCGGCGCGGCCAGCCCCCGCGACCGGTCGTCTTGGCGATCGGGGGGCTCGAGCTCGATCCGGGCACCCGCGCGGTGGCGCGCGACGGCACGCCCATCGCCGTGACCAGCAAGGAGTTCTCGCTCCTGGAGTACCTGATGCGGAACCCCGGCCGCGTGCTCGATCGCGCCGAGCTGATCGAGCACGTGTGGGACTTCGCGTTCGCGGGCGACCCGCGCATCGTGGACGTCTACGTCCGGTACCTGCGCCAGAAGATCGACGAGCCGTTCGGGACCTCCTCGATCGAGACGGTGCGGGGCAAGGGCTACCGGCTGAAGGCGGCGACGTGAGCCACAGCATCCGCCTGGGGCTCGTCCTCCTGTTCACCGCCACCATGGCGCTCGTGCTGCTCGCGATCGGTGCGTTCGTGGCTGCGGGCTTCCGCCACGAACGCGACGGCGCGATCGATGCGGAGCTGCGGGCCCGGGCCGCTGCGGTCCTGGCCGCCGGGCCGCAATCACCGCGCCCGGAGACCGTCACGCTGCTGGGCACGACCGACGAGCACTTCGGCCAGATCCTCGGTCGAGACGGCTCGGTGCTCGTGACCAGTGCCGCGCTTCGGCCGGTCCCGATCATCGCACCCGATCCCGCCGGCCTGCGGACCACGTACGTGCAGACCCGCGCCGAGCGCCGGCACGTGCGGGTGCTGGTCGACCGTTCCGCTGCCCGGACGATCGTGGTCGTCTCGGCGCTCGATGACCGAGACGACGCCATGCGCCACCTCGTCATCCTCCTCTGGCTCGGGGGCGCCGCGACCCTGGTCGCGGCCTCGATCCTCGCCTGGCTCCTCGCCGGCGCCTCGCTCCGCCCCGTCGAGCGGATGCGCGCCGAGGCCGCCGGCTACTCGGCGTCCGACCTGCGGGGGCGGCTGGATGTGCCGCGCACGGGCGACGAGCTGCGGCAGCTCGCCGAGACGCTCAACGCGATGCTCGACCGCATCCAGGGCCGGTTCGACGAGCAGCGCACCTTCATCGACCGCGCCAGCCACGAGCTCCGGACCCCGCTCGCCAACCTGACGATGGAGCTGGAGCTCGCCATGCGCCACCAGCGCTCCGAGACCGAGCTCCGGGAGGTGGTCGCCAGCCTGGCGCAGGAGATCCACCGGCTGAACCGGCTCGCCTCCGACTTGCTCATGCTGTCGCGGGCGTCCGATGGCGAGATGAGGCTGCAGGTCGAGCGGATCGATCTGACGGCGCTGGTCGGCGACACCGTCGCGAGCTTCCGCGCCCGGGCCGAGGCCGCGGAGGTGTCGCTCGAGACCGACCTGCCCGCCGTGGAACCGCTCCTCGCCGACGAGGACCTCTTGCGACGCGCCCTCACCAACCTGCTCGACAACGCCCTGCGGGTCTCGCCCACCGGGGGGAGCGTGACCATCTCACTCGCAGCCACAGCCGACACCGCGACGATGACCGTCACCGACGACGGCACCGGCTTCTCGCCGGAACTGCGCGCGCACGCGTTCGACCTGTTCGCCCGCGGGGCCGGCCCTCGCCGCGCCGACGACGGCCCCGGGCTCGGGCTGAGCGTGGTGGCCGCGGTGGCGCAGGCGCACGGTGGTCGAGCCTCGATCGATGAGGACGGCCCGCACACGGCCGTCAGCCTGTCGATCCCCCGGCGTTAACCGGCCTCCAACACGTACCCGTCCACACTGCGGTGATCGGACGAAGGTGCTGACCACCACGAGGAGACACAGACATGTCGACGCGAACGAAGTTCATCATCGGGGCGGCGGCGGCGGGCGCCCTGACCCTCGGAGCCGGCGTCGCCGCCACGGCGAACGTCGGCTCCCGCAACACGGACCCGGTGGCCGAGCAGCGGGCCGAGCAGCACTACACCGACGCGCACCGCGGCCAGGCGCACGTCACCCAGGCGCAGGCGGAGCGGCTCGCCCTCTCGGTCCGGCCCGGGCAGCTCATCGAATCCCACCTCCAGGACGAGGGTGACGGCCTCCGGTGGGAGGTCAAGACCGCCGACGCCGATCACGTGTGGGAGGTCCAGCTCGATCCGGCGACCGGCGCCGTCGTCGGCAACCAGGTGTCGGAGTGAGCGCCCTGCAGCGCGGCATCGCCGCCGGGGTCTGCGCGCTGACGCTCGCCGCGTGCGGATCGAGCTCCGGCACGGCCAGCCGATCGCCGACGACCACGCCCACGACCGCGACGACGAGCGGTCCGCAGCCCGCCGGGCAGCCGCCGTCAGGGACGGTCGGGCCCGGTTCGGCCTACGACCCGCCGATCGACCCCGCCGACTTCCAGGCGACGGTCGACAACCCGTGGTTCCCGCTGGAGCCCGGTTCGTCGTACGTCTACACGGGCGTCAAGGACGGCACGCCCGCCCGGGACGTCTACCGGGTCACCCGGTCCACCCAGACGATCGACGGGGTGCCCTGCGTCATCGTCGACGACCGCCTGTACCTGGCCGGGCACCTGGAGGAGAAGACGTCCGACTACTACACCCAGGACAAGCAGGGGAACGTCTGGTACTTCGGCGAGCGCACGGCCGAGCTCGACCCGACGGGCAAGGTCACGAGCACCGAGGGCAGCTGGCTCGCCGGGGTGCGAGGCGCCAAGCCCGGCCTGTTCATGGAGGCGAACCCCGTGGTCGGGCACGCGTACCGGCAGGAGTACGACCGCGGCAACGCCGAGGACCAGTTCCGCGTGGCGTCCCTGACCGAGCCGGTCACCGTCCCGCTCGGCCACTTCACCGACGCGCTGCTGACCGAGGAGACCACGGCCATCGAGCCCGGCACGCTCGACCACAAGGTGTACGTGAAGGGCATCGGCGAGGTCGCCGAGATCACCGTGAAGGGACCGCCGGAGCGGGCCCTCCTGGTCAGCTACCGGAAGGGCTGACCGGCTGGGCACCTGCAGGCCAAGGGCGCGTGCCTTGTCGATCGCCGCGGGGCGGCGGATACTGGCGAGGGCGACCGAGGAGCGCTCATGCAGGAGAACCGCTGGCTGCCGTCCGGCACGGTGACCTTCGTGATGACCGACGTCGAGGGCTCGACCAGCCTGTGGGAGCAGCACGCGGATCTCGCCGGCGCCGTCATCGAGCAGCACGACACGGTCCTGGAGGCGGCGGTCGACGCCGCCGGCGGCTTCCTCCTGAAGGCCAAGGGCGAGGGCGACTCCACCTTCTCGGTGTTCGGTGACGCCGCGGACGCGCTGGCGGCGGGTGTGGCGATGCACCGCGGGCTGGCTCACCAGACCTGGCCCCGTGACCTGGTTCCGCGCATCCGCACCGCCGTGTACACGGGCGAGGCCGAGCGGCGCGACGGCGATTACCACGGCGTCGCTGCGAACCGGGGCGGTCGGCTACGTGGCACCGCGCACGGTGGCCAGCTGATCTGCTCGCAGGCCACCGAGGAGCAGGCGCACGACCGCCTGCCGAAGGGGATCTCGCTGCGCGACCTCGGCCTGCACCGCCTGCGCGACATCGCCACCGCCGAGCACGTGTACCAGGTCGTCCATCCCGACCTGCCCGACGAGTTCCCACCGCTGCGCTCGCTCGGCGTCCGCCAGAACCTCCCTTCACCGCGCACGACGCTCGTGGGCCGCGAGGCCGATGTCCTGGCGGTGGCGCAGCACCTCGTGGCCGGGCGTCTCGTCACCCTCACGGGCGTCGGCGGCTGCGGCAAGACGCGACTCGCGATCGCCGTCGCGTGCGAACAGCTGGAGCGCTTTCCGGACGGCGTGTTCTTCGTCGACCTCGCCCCGCTCGCGGAGGGGTCGGAAGTGCCGGGCGCCGTTGCCGCTGCCGTGGGGTTCACCCGGATGGCGCTCGGGACCGGCTCGGGTGTCCCAGCCCACGAGCTGCTCGATTTCCTCGCCTCTCGTTCGTCGTTGCTGGTCATCGACAACTGCGAGCACGTCGTCGACGCCGCAGCCGAGCTGGTCGACGAGCTCCTGGAGCGCTGCCCCGGTGTCAGCGTGCTCGCCACGAGTCGCGAGGCGCTCGACATCGACGGCGAGCAGACCGTGGCCGTCTCGACCCTCGCCGTCGACCACGGCGACGCGCCAGCGGGGCTGCCGCCGGCGGCTCGGCTGTTCTGCGACCGGGCGGTTCTCGCCCAGGCCGACCTCGTCTTCTCGGCGCAGGACGAGCGCGACGTGGAGGAGCTCTGCCGGCACCTCGACGGCATTCCCCTGGCCATCGAGCTGGCGGCCGCCCAGGCCGCGCACCTGTCCCCCCGAGAGATCCTCGATCGCCTCGACGA
This sequence comes from Aquihabitans sp. McL0605, assembly GCF_049993875.1. Taxonomy (NCBI): domain Bacteria; kingdom Bacillati; phylum Actinomycetota; class Acidimicrobiia; order Acidimicrobiales; family Iamiaceae; genus Aquihabitans; species Aquihabitans sp. McL0605. The sequence goes on along the minus strand of NZ_CP188252.1, from coordinate 4,500,078 downwards.
CCGCTTCCCGATGCTGGCGGCCGGCCGGCGGCGCCACCCGCGCCAGCGGACCCTCCACGCCACGCTCGACTGGAGCCACGACCTCCTCTCCGACGACGAGCGCACCGTCCTGCGCCGGCTCGCAGCCTTCCCGGGCACGTTCTCCCACGCGTCGGCCGAGGCGGTCTGCGGGTCACGGGGACTCGACGACTCGCTGCGCTCGCTGGTGCACAAGTCGCTGCTCGTGATGCAGCACGACGACGACCACGGGCGGTACCGCCTGCTCGAGACGGTGCGGGCCTACGCCGAGGAGAAGCTGGTCGAGGCAGACGAGGAGACCTTCGCCCGAGACTGCCACCGGGATCACTTCCTGACGTGGGCTGAGGCCATCCCCGCCAGCCACACGCTCCTCGATCCCCAGGGCGTGATCCGCAGGGAGCACCACAACCTGATGGCAGCCCTCCAGTGGTCCGAGACCGGAGACCGGGCCGACCTGATCGCCCGGCTGGCCGGCACGATGAACCGGATCTGGCTCGGCGACATCGGCACCGGCCGTCGGTGGCTCGCGCTGGGCGTCGTGGCCGCCGACGACCTCGAACCCGAGCAGCGGGTGCGGGTGCTCACCGTCGACGCGCACATCGCGGTCGTGGCCATGCAGGCCGCCGAGGGCGTCGAGGTGCGCCAGGCCGCGGCCGCCGCCGGGGACGAGCCCGGCCTGTGGTCGTCGTTCGCGGTTGCGCTGCTGTGCCTCAACACGGCGATCCACGCGTTCCAGTCGAAGGACCCGGACCTCGTCGCGGCGTCGCACCAGCTCGGCGAGAAGGCGGTCGAGCTCGCACCCGACGACATGGCGAGAGGCCTCGCCTGGTTCTGGGTGGGCCAGGCCCGGATCTTGACCGATGACATCGACGGTGCCCTCGAGGCGCTGGCCGAGGGCTCGCTCGAGGTGATCCCTGGTGGCGACATGTCCCCGGTGGCGCTGGCCTTGTACGCCGGTCTGCTTCACGTCGTCGGCCGGCACCGCGAGGCCCTTGCTGCCGCCACCGACGTGTTCGAACGGGCGAAGACGTACCCGGCCACCGGGCTGTGGGCGTGGACGATCTACTGCTCGCTCCCGTTCGCGCTGGAGCAGAGCCAGCACGGCCGCCACGCCGAGGCGTCGAGCTTCATGCGCGAGCTCCTCGAGGACGGTGGAGCCCTGCAGACGCCGGGCGTGATGACCTCGGTCGTCGTGGTCCTCGGCGCCATGGCCTGGCTCCGCGGTGACTGGCGCTCGGCCGGCCTGCTGCTCGAGGTGGCCGGACGGGCGATGATCGAGGGCGGGATCCGCACACCGCTCGACATCGTGCTCTACTCGCACTACGAGGCCCAGGTGAAGGTCGCGCTGCCTGACGAGGTGATCGCGTCCAACCGCACCGTCGCCGCCGAGATGACGATCGCTGACGCCATCGCTCTCGGCCTCGGCGGGGGTGCGTCTCCCCAACACCTGGTGGGCCCACGGGGGCTCGAACCCCCGGGCGCCGCCTCGTAGACGCCGGCACCCGCGCTCGGGCTGAGGTTCTCGATGCGTCGGGAGCATGCGCCTGGGAGACTGGCGGCGTGTCCACGCGTGAGGCGCTCCTCAGCGATGCTCGGGCCGAGTACGGCCACAGCCAGTGGTCCGCGGCGCGGGCCGCGCTGCAAGGCGCGGACGCCGATCAGGCGCTCGAAGCCGACGACCTCGAACGCCTCGCCTGGTCCTGCCGCTGGGACAGCGACTCGGCTGGGTTCCTGAACGCCCTCGAACGGGCGGAGGTGGCGTTCACCGACGCCGGTGACCTTCCGGGTGCCGCCCGCATGGCCTTGGAGCAGGCCCGCCACCACACGATGATGCTCGACAGCACGGTCGGGCTCACGTGCTACCTCCGCGCCACCGAGTACCTGGCCGATGCCCCGGAGTGCGCCGAGCACGCGCAGGCCCAGTGGTCGCTCTCGTTCGCGCTGATGGAGGGCGGTGACGCCGACGGGGCTCGGGCCGCGCTCCTCGACGCTCGCGCGATCGCCCGACGGGTGGGCAGCCCGGGCACGGAGGCGATGGCGGTGCAGGGGCTGGCCCACGTGGCCACGGCCACCGGCGACGTCGACGAGGTGCTCCCGCTGCTCGACGAGGCTGCCGCGCTGGCCATGAGGCCAGGCGTCGCCCCGGTCCACGCCGGTTACGTGTACTGCGCCGTGATCTCGATCTGTCGAGCGCTCTGCGACTGGGGGCGGGCGACCGAGTGGACGAAGGTGTCGACGCGCTACTGCGAGCGCGAGTCGATCGCGGGATATGGAGGGCTGTGCCGCTTCCACCAGGGTGAGATCGACCGGCTCCACGGACAGCTGGCCGAGGCGGAGCACCGGGTCCTGCAGGCGTGCGAGGAGCTGCTCGGGGTCAACCGGTACAGCGCCGGGTGGGGGTACAGCGAGCTGGTCGAGATCCGGGTGCGCCGGGGCGACCTGGTCGGCGCCGAGGAGGCGCTGGCCGAGGCGATCGCCTTGGGTGACGACGGCCAGCCGGGACGGGGGCGGCTGCTGCTGGCGCAGGGCGATGCCCGGGCGGCGGCGCGGAGCCTCAGCCGCTCGCTCGCCGACCCCGGCTTCCTCGCTCGGGAGCGCCGGGTCTTCCTCCTCCCCGTGTACGTCGCAGCGTGCGTGGCCGTGGGTGATGAGCAGGCCGCCGCCGAGAGCGTCGCGGAGCTGGAGGAGCTGGCGCGGAGGTTCGGCACCACGGGACCGGCGGCGGCCGCCGCCGTGGCGCGGGGGCACCTGGCGCTGCACCGGGGCGAGACCCAGGAGGCGATCGCCGCCCTGGAGAAGGGCGTCCACCTCTGGAGCGAGGTCGAGGCCCCCTACGAAGCCGCGCAGGCACGGGTGCTGCTCGCGCAGGCCCTGACCGCCGACGGAGACCACGCCGGCGCGCGCCTCGAGCTCCAGGCCGCCGCCCGCCTGGCCGATGAGTTCGGCGTCGCCGTCGACCTCGACATCGCTCCCGTCCGGTCCGAGGGAGCCCGCACCGTCCGCACGTTCCTGTTCTCCGACATCGTCGACTCGACGCGCCTGTCCGAGGCCATGGGCGACGCCGCGTGGGAGCCGTTGCTGCAGTGGCACGACCGCACGTTGCGGGCCGAGTTCGAGCGGTGGCACGGCGAGGAGATCAAGCACGGGGGCGACGGCTTCTTCGTCGCGTTCGCCGATGCCGACGATGGCATCGCCTGTGCCGCCGCCATCCAGCGCGCCCTGGCGCGCCACCGCGCCGAGCACGGGTTCGCGCCGAGCATCCGCATCGGGCTCCACGCGGGCGAGGCCACTGCCCGCGAGGACGACTACTTCGGATCGGCGGTCACGCGGGCCGCTCGCATCTCGGCGAAGGCCGGTGCCGGCGAGGTCCTGGCCAGCGCCGACCTCGTCGCCGCCTGCCGCCGCGAGGTGCCCGTGTCGGAGGAGCGAACCCTCCAGCTCAAGGGCATCGCCGACCCCGTCACCGCGGTCCTGGTGACGTGGGACCGACCCGTGGGCGCAGAGGGACTCGAACCCCCGACATCTGCCTTGTAAGGGCAGCGCTCTAGCCAACTGAGCTATGCGCCCGGAGCGGGTCACGCTAGTGGGCGGGCCTGACCAGGCGGGAGGGCGATCGCAGGGGCACCACCAGCTCACCCTCGTCCCGATCGAGTCTGGCCGGCCCGCACCTCGGGTACTCCTCTCCTACTGGATACGACGAGGCCGGGAGGCCGAGATGACCGCGCAGCGGGGATCCACTGCGGTGGATGCCACCTTCAAGATCGCCAACTGGGTCGAGGCCGCCGTCGACGGCTTGCCCGAGGAGCACAAGATCACCCGGGCGACCGTCACCAAGAACTACGGCGGCGACATCGACGGCACGTCGCTCACCGAGTGGTCGATGGCCTACCTGCCCGGCGGCTCGGCGCGCTTCGTCGGCATGGAGCGCATCGAGGGCACCATCGCGGGCCGCAGCGGCACCGTGGTGCTGCAGCACCTCGGAGCGTTCTCCGACGGCGTGGCCAAGGGCTCCGTCGAGGTGGTCCCCGGGTCGGGTACCGACCAGCTCACCGAGGCGTCAGGCGCCGGCGTGTTCGTGGCCGATCCGGCCGGCACGCTGCGCCTCGACCTCACCTTCGCCTGACGACGAACCTGACCGCCGGTCAGGAAGGCAGCGGGCGCCGGCGAGGCACGACCATCATCCCCACGTCGGCCGACGAGATGAGGTGGCCGCCGCCGTCGTGGATCTTGCACTCGATCACGATCATCTGACGGCCGTCGCGCACCACCTGGGCGCTGGCGGTCACCGAGTCGGTGCGGGGCTGGCCCAGGTACCGGATGTGGATGTCGGCGGTGACGAGCGACTCGACCTCGAGGTCGATGACCCGGGTGCGGACGGCGGCCAGCGCCGACGCCAGGTCCACCAGGGTGGCCAGGGCGCCGCCGTGGAGGTTGTCGTTCACGCCGAACGACTCGGCGCGCACCGGCATGCTGACCCGGCTGATCGGACCGTCGGCCTCGGGGTGGACCTCGAAGCCGAGCAGGTTGTGGAGCGGGATGCCGCCGTCGGCACCCTGAGCAGGAGCGGTCACGAGGCCCGCTCGCGGATGGTGCACGTCACCGGCAGCGAGTCGAGGCTGCGGATGAACAGGCGAGCGCCCCACTGCGGTTCGCCGGCGAGCTGGAGGTCGTCGAGCCGGGCGAGGATCGCCTCGAACGCGATGTCGGCCTGGAGGCGGGCCAGGTGCGAGCCGAGGCAGGCGTGGACGCCGGCGCCGAACTGGAGGTGCTGGGTGGCGTCGGCCCGGTCGACCACCACCTGGTCGGCGGTCTCGCCCCACCGGGCGGGATCCCGGTTGGCCGACGCCGGGCTGGCGTAGATCACCTCGCCGGCGGGGAGCTCCACGTCGCCGACCATCGTGGGCTGGGTGGTGATGCGGCGCATGAAGTGGTTGGGCCCGTCGTAGCGCAGCAGCTCGTGGACCGCGTTGCGCACGAGCGACGGGTCGGCCTTGAGCTTGGCCAGCTGGTCGGGGGCGCGGAGCAGGGCGAGGGTGCCGGTGCCGATGATCGAGGCCACGGGCTCGTGGCCGGCCAGGTAGAGGGTGACCAGCTGGGCGATCAGCTCCTCGTCGGTGAACGGGATGCCGTCGTCGTCGGCCGCGTTGACCAGCGCCGACATGAGGTCGTCGGCCGGCTCGACGCGCTTCTCCGCGGCCTGGATGACCAGGTAGTCGTACATCTCGTCGAGAGCGGCGAAGCACTCGATGCGCTCGGCTTCGGTCATCACCGGGTCGACCGTGCGGGCCACCTGCTGGGACAGGTAGCGGAACCGGGCGTGGTCCTCGTCGGGCACGCCCAGCATCTCGGAGAAGATCTCGACGGGCAGCGGGTAGGCGAAGTCGGCGATGAGGTCGAGCTCGACGGTGCCGGTCCCCCGCTCCTCGCGCAGCTGATCGAGGGCCCGCTCGATGCGCTCCACCACCTGGGCCCTCAGCCGCTCGATCTCACGGGGACGGAACGGCTCCGACATCAGCCGGCGGACGCGGGCGTGATCGGGGTCGTCCATCAGCACGATGGTCCTCGACGCCCGCTCCCGCTCGGCGAGGCGAGCGAGCTCCATCTTCGTCAGCGGGTTGGGCGTGGCGTTGTGGATGTCGCTCGAGATCGATGGATCCCGCAGCAGCTTCGACACATCGGCGAAGCGGGTGACCACCCAGCCGTGGAGCAGCGCAGACCGGTGCACCGGGTCGCCGTCGCGCAGCCGCGCGTACTGCGCGTAGGGCGACTCGACGTAGCCCTCCTCGAACGGGTCGAACACCGCCGACGTCCCCTGCTGCTGCATCGGTCCCCTCGTGCTGGTGATGCGGTCGGAGCGCTGGTTCTACCACCTCGCGAGGCCGGTGACCCCCCGTGGCCCGCCGCGCGCAGGCAGTGGCCACCAGCCGTTCCACGGGTCCGCCACTCACGGTCGTAGCGGGGATACCGTGAGCGATCCCGACGCGTGCCTTCCGGTCGGGACCTCCTGGAGGGAGCTGCGTGGGCGTTCATTCCTCGACCGACGAACGAGACGCCCTCCTCCGCGACCACCTGCGCGACCTCAGCCACCTGCCGCTCCTCTCCGACGGCGAAGAGCTGGCGGCCGCCGCCACCATGGCCGACGGCCGGGCCGCCGAGAACGACCTGGCCGCCATGGGCGGCCGCCCCGCCATCAACCTCGCCGACGCCTCCGACCTCATCGAGCGGGTGCGCCGCGGCGAAGAGGCCCGCGAGCGCCTGATCGGGTCCACGCGCCGCCTCGTCGTGTCGCTCGCCCGCCGCCACCCGTGCGAGGTCGACGTCACCCGGGCCATGCTCACCGCTGGCGACGAAGCCATCGGCCGCGCCGCCGACCGCTACGACCCCACCGGCGGCCTGCCGTTCAGCTCGTTCGCCCGCTGGTGGGTGGAGCGGGCACTGCGAGAGGTCGACCGCCACCCGGCCCGGGGCATGGAGTCGGCCCCCACCCCAGCCGACCCAGCGCTTCTCACCGCCCTCGGCCACCTCCACCGCGCCGACACCCGGGTCATCGAGCTGCGCCTCGGCCTCCACGGCGGCCCGCCTCTGTCGGGCGGCGACACCGCTCGCGTGCTCGGCATCGACGCCGACGAGGAGCACGAGCGCGAGGAGATCGCCGTCGCCAAGCTGCGCCACCCGTGCACGCCGGGCGACCTCACCCACTTGCGCAGCCTCTCCCCCCGCTCGCCCGCCCCCGTCACCTGACGCCGGCGCAGCGGGCCGACGTCCCTTAGCGAGCGGTCAGCGGTTGATGCCCTGGGCGCGGGCCAGGGTGAGCAGCGCCGTCACCGTCTCGTGCTGCAGCTCGGGGAGCGCATCGCGGGGGAACCACCGGGCCTCGAGGATCTCGGGCGATCCGGGGGCCACCGAATCGAGGTCGGCATCGGCCACCGGCTTCGCCCGGTAGATCACGTCGACCCGCTGCGGCTCGGCGTCGACCACCACCTGGGCCTCACCGATCAGATCGATCGCCAGCCCGACCTCCTCGAGCACCTCCCGGCGGGCGCCGTCGGCCGCGTCCTCTCCGCGCTTCAGCAGGCCACCGGGCACGCCCCAGCGCTTGCGGTACACGTGGCGCACCAGCAGCAGGTGGTCGTCGTCGCGCTCGATGAAGCACATGGCCCCGACGGTGTACGACGGCGCCACCGTCCGCACGGCGCGACGGCGGGCCCAGGTGGGCAGCCGCTGGTAGGTCCGCAGCAGTGAGAGGTGGAGCTGGTCTCGCACCGTTCGAGCCTACGGCGCCGGACCCTCCGGTCAGCCCGCGTTCCGGCTGGGGTGCAGGGCGAGCAGGGCGGCGGTGAGCTGAGGCGTGGCCCCGGCCACCGGGGTGCGACGGTCGGCGTGCTCGAGCGTCACCAGGCTGCGGCCCTGCGCGTCGACCACCTCCACGCCGGCCTCCTGGCACACCAGCAGCGCACCCAGGTAGTCCCACGAGCCGAGCTCGTCGGTGGTGGCGTCGAGGTAGCCGTCGAGCGTGCCGTCGGCCACCGCGCACAGGTCGAGGGCGGCCGCCCCGAACGCCCGGTACTGCGCCCAGCCCCCGTGCCCCGACGGGACGCCGTTGAGCCCGATGATCGCGTCGCCCAGCACCGAGCAGCCCGACGGCCGGATCGGCTGGCCGTCGCGGGTGGCGCCCTGGCCGCGCACCGCCGTGTAGCGGACGTCGTGGCGGAGGTCGGTGACGACGGCGACCAGCGGCCCGTCGGCATCGACCGCGCAGAGGCTCGTGGCCCACCAGCTCATCCGGCGCGACGCGTTCGTGGAGCCGTCGAGCGGGTCGACCACCACGGTGATCTCGCGGTCGGGGTCGGTCCGGCCGCTCTCCTCGCTCAGCACCCCGTAGCCCGCGGGGGTCAGCACGGCGAGGGCGGCGCGGTCGGCGGCCAGGTCGCTGTGGTGCTGCCCGGCCTTGCCGCCCGTCTCGCCCCAGTCGACCGTGGCCGCGAGCGCCGACTCGATGGCCTCGGCCGCCTCGGTGAGGACCCCGAGCACCACGAGCGGATCGCTGGAGCCGGAGGTCATGGAACCCGACGGTAGCGGGCACGTGGGCGATCGCCGGCCGACGTGGCAGGCTGAGGCTTCCCCCTTTCCCACACCAGGAGCAGCTGTGGCGGTCATCGATGTCGCCGGTTTCGTGGCCGATCTCAAGGACCACGCCGTCGATCACGGGTTCCACGTCCACGACGAGCGCCACTTCGTGGAGACGTACTCGCTCCGGCAGGCCTGGGAGGTCGACCTGCACCCCGAGGACGCCTGCGGGGGCCCGCTCGACCTGCACCTCGCGCTGGAGATCGATCCGCGCGTGCTGCTGTCGTTCGAGGACCTCGTGCTGGAGCTCGAAGAGGCCGACGACGACTCCGATCCGCCCGACCTCCACCGCTTCCCGCTCCACTTCAACTGGGGCCTCCCCCCGCTTCCCTTCGGCCCCGACCTGTTGGTCCTAGCCACCGACCTCGCCGGTGTGGGCGGCCCCGACCTCCCGCTCGAGGTGTCGGCCATCGACTCGTTCGCCTCGGTCACCGACGGCGCCGACCGCACGGTGAGCATCGTGGCCAAGGTCGAGGTGTCGCTCTCGCAGGTGTACCTCGGCCAGCAGGACCTGCTGTGCGACGTGCTCGACCGCTGCCACCAGGTGAGCGCCTACCTCCTCGACCGCGCCCCCGCCTGGCTCGGCGACTGACCACCCTCAGTTCGCGCGCCGCACCTGAACGGCGGGTGAACCCTCCATGTGCGTCGGGCGGCTGGGGCTGGCACCATGGGTTCCCGTGCAGGACAACGTCGAGCCCGGGGATCGCTGCGCCGATGTGGTGCTCCTCGTCGGCCCGTCGGGCAGCGGCAAGACCTACCTCGCCAACTCGGTGGGGCTCCCGATCCTGGCGCTCGACGACTTCTACCGAGCCGACACCGACCCGGGCCTGCCCCGCCACCCCGACGGCCTCGTCGACTGGGAGCACCCCGGCTCGTGGGACCCGGTCGCAGCCGAAGCCGCGCTCGAACGGCTCTGCTGCACCGACCAGGTCGAGGTGCCGGACTACTCGTTCAGCCGCAACCGGGCCGTCGGCACCAAGGTCGTCACCCGCGACGGTTGCCGCGTCGTGGTCGCCGAAGGCATCTTCGCCGCCGAGCTGATCGAACCGCTGCGGGCCTGCGGACTGCTGGCCGACGCGCTGCTGATCCGCCAGAACCGCTGGGTCACCTTCGCCCGCCGCCTCGTGCGGGACCTGCGCGAGGGCCGGAAGTCGCGCTGGTACCTGGTGCAGCAGGGCTGGGCGAAGACGTGGGCCGAGCCCGCCGTGGTGGCCCGCCAGCTGGGCAAGGGCGCCCGCCCGGTGTCGAAGCCCGAAGCCCGGGCGATCCTCGCGGAGCTCGCCGCCCGCCCCCCGATCGAGGCACCGGCCCCGCCGGCCGAGCCGACCACGGACCTCCCGGTCGCGCCCACCGCGGAGCCGGCCGTCGACCTCCGCACGGAGCCCTCCGCCGAGCGACCGACCGAGCCGCTGGTCGTCCCTCACCCGGCCGCCGAGCGCCACGCGCCCACGGCCCCGCGCTACGTCCAACGCTGAAGCCGAAGCCGCGGCACCAACCGCCGGAAGCGGCACCCCCTGGCCCACGCCCGACCACCCTGCCCGAACTTGTTGCTGTGGGTGTCAGCTGGAGCACTGGGTGCAACAAGTTCAGGAGGCGAATCAGATCCACGGACGCCCCAGGACGAACTTGTTGCAGTGGGTGTCAGCTGGAGCACTGGGTGCAACAAGTTCAGGAGGCGAATCAGATCCACGGACGCCCCAGGACGAACTTGTTGCAGTGGGTGTCAGCTGGAGCACTGGGTGCAACAAGTTCCCCACGGGACCGGATCAGATCACGACGCGGCGGTGATGCGCAGGAGGACGATGGGGGCAGGCGCCGGGTCGCCGAGCTCGGGGTTGGGCCGCCCCGGCCTCCGGGCCACGGTCGCCAGCACCACGCCGTCGCGCACCGTGGCGGCGGAGGCGACGGGCCCGTAGCGGAGCGGGACGAGCAGGTCCGACCAGTGCTCCGGGGCCTGCGAGGTGAGGCGGGTGGTGGTCCACGTGCGTCCGTGGTCGGTCGAGGTCACCAGCGATGCTGGGTACTGGCCGTCGTCGTCGCACCACCCGGCGGCGACGATCAGGTCGCCGGTGACGTGGGGCTCATCGATCCCCACGTACCCCCGCCCGGAGGTGTCGTGGCACCCGTGGTAGGTGATCTTGCGGATCCGCTCCTTGCCCTCGACGATGCGGGCGGCCCGGGCTTCGCTGCAGTCGCAGGCCGAGTCCTCGTTCCACGTCCCGACCTGCGCCCCGTCCGAGGCGGGGACGATCTCGGCGAGGGAGTCCACGATGTCGCGGCCGCCGTTGCGGTTGAGCGGGGGCAGCACCTGGTCCTGCTCCCACGTGTCCGACCCGGCGGCGAGCACGACCGGTGCCCGGTAGTCGCCGATCTCGAGCCGGTCGCCGTCGACGCGGTCGGGAAGGCTGGGGTCGGCGGCGAGCCAGGTCTCTCCCAGGTCGGTCCACGCCTTTCCGTCTGAGCTCGCGTACGACTCGATGCTGCTCCGGGCTGGAGCACCTGGCACCGCGCCGGCGCCTCCCTCGCCGACCTCCGGCAGCGGAGCGGCGTCGCAGCAGCTGCCGTCCGGTCGGAGCCACGGCGTGCTCGCCGTGCGGACCAGCACCACCCGCTTGGTGGTCGCCATGACCCGGGTGATCTGCTCGTCCCCCTTCTCGGTCGGGGCGAACGAGCCCGAGGTGACCCGCTGGAACGTCCGGCCCTCGTCGGTGCTCGTCCAGACGCCGGTGTCGTGATCGAGCAGGGCCGGGCCGTACGGAGGCGCGGCGAGCGGGGCGATGTGCCCGGCGAGCACCACGAGCTTGCCGACGGCGGCCGCCCCGATGATCGTGGCGCCGCTCCCCGAGGGCACGGGCAGGTCGAGGGCCGACCATGACGCACCTCCGTCGCGGCTGATGGCGGCGGACTGGCCCACCTTCTCGAGCGTCCCGGCGGCGTCCTTGAGCTCCCACGTCCGGGTGGCGATCAGCGCGTCGCCGACGGTGAACAGGCGCGGCTGGCCCACCGCGTCGCCCTTCACGGGCAGGTGGGTGTTGGCCTGGGCCCACGTCGAGCCCCCGTCGGCGGAGTGGAGCACGAGACCGACATCGGACGTGGTCTTCCGCGAGGCCAGCACGTCCACCTGGTCGCCACGGGCGACCACGTCGTGGACCGTGCCGACCGGGCCGACGTAGCGAGCGTCGACCCGGACGCCCTCGGCCAGGTCATCCCCCGAGCCCGAGCCGGATCCGCAGGCCACGGCGGTGCCCAGGACCACTCCGGCCGCCACAGCCACCGCCACCCACCGCTTCGCACCAGCCATGCCGCCCGCCCTCCGTTCCCGCCTGCCGACCACCACAGCCTGCTCCACCGGCACCCGCCGGCACCGTCACGTCGACGCCGGCGGTGGGATCGGTCCGATCAGAGCAGCAGCTCGCCGGCCAGGTAGCTGACCACCATCGTGAGGACGCCGACGACCAGGGTCCTGGCCAGCATGCGACGCGGCGTCAGCTCACCGGCCCGGGCCGCCACCAGCGACGAGAGCACCAGCGCGACCACCACCGCCACCAGGATCGCCCGCGGCTCCACATCGACCGGTGCGAAGTACGTGATCAGCAGGGGCACGACGGCGCCGGCCATGTAGGCGAGGCCCGCGCCCAACGCGAACGAGACCGGGAAGCTGGCCGGCATCGGCTCGTCGAACTCGTACTCCCACTCGAGCTGGGCAGCGAGGGCGTCGTGCTCGGTCAGCTGGCGCGCCACCTCGGCCGCGGTGTCCGGGCGGAGGCCCCGGTCCTCCCAGTGGCGCGTCAGCTCCTCGAGCTCGCCTTCGGGATCGGTGGCCAGATCGTGGCGCTCCTGTTCGGTGTGCAGGAGCTGCGCGTCGCGCTCGGCCGCCTGCTCAGCCCACGACGCTCCGCCCACGCTGAGCCCGCCGGCGATGGTGGCGGCCGCGGCCGTGAACAGGAGGACCCGGTTCGACGCCCCGGCGCCGGCGAAGCCGAACAGGAGCCCGGCCGTGGCGATGACCCCGTCGTTCGCCTCGATCGACCAGGACCGGAAGGCAGCGGCACCGTGGAAGTGGCTCCGGAGCTCCGACCACCGCCCTGCCTTCGGACTCCGCTCCATCGCCACCCTCCAGGTCCCGCCAAGCGTACCGGTGGCATCCCACAGGGGTCCTCGACCGGGCCACCCAGAGGCCGCAACGGTGTGGTGGGGCGGGCGGGAATCGAACCCGCAACCTAGGGATTATGAGTCCCCTGCTCTGACCATTGAGCTACCGCCCCGCCGAGGATCTTGGCAGACGGCAGCTCGAAGTCCGCCGACCCGGTCAGAGGTCTTCGAGGCGGGCGGTGATCATCAGCTCCTGGTCGTCGAGGAGCTCCTCGAGCAGGGCGAACCGGGCGTCGACGCTCGGCGCCACCAGGAGGCGCTGCCGGTCGAGCGCACCGAAGGGGGCCAGGGTGGCGATCTGGTAGCTGCCCTCGACGAGGTCGTCGCTCAGCTCCACGTCGGGCGAGACCTCGGCCCCCAGCCGTACCGCCAGCGTGAGCACCCGCCGGAGCTGGGCCACGCGATCGGCGTAGGCCACGGTGGCATCGTCGTGGTCGTAGGGGACCACGTCGGGCCACTCCTCCACGTCGGCCACCGGGTAGCGGTCGTCGGGCCGCCAGCCCTCCACGCGGAACCGGCGGCTCCCCACCGCGAGCAGCGCCCAGCGACCGTCGTCGAGCTCCTCGGCCTGGACGATCTCGGCCATCGTGCCCGCCATGGCCCGGATGTCGCCGCCACCGACCTCGCTCCCCCGCTCGATCATGACCACGCCGAACTCGCGGTTGCCGGCGAGGCAGTCGCGCACGAGCACGCGGAACCGCTCCTCGAAGATGTGCAGCGGCATCACCATCCCCGGCAGCAGCACCGACCCCAACGGGAACATCGGTCGCTCAGCCATGGCCGGACCCTACCCAGGACCTCCGCGCCCCAGTCACCGCCGACGGTTCAATCGGCATGCCGGCTGATCCGGATGAACCGCCCGTCGGGCGATGCGAGGGCGCTGCAGGAACCGCCTCCCGCGGGAACGCTGTGCTCGATGGAGCGGAACGTCTCTCCCGAGGGCAGGTGGAACGTCGAGTCGACCGTGTCCCCCGCCACACCGGAAGGACCGACCTGGAACTGGGCGAGCAGATCGGCGAACGCGGCGTCGACATCCTCGGCGGCGACCACGCTGGTCGACCCGTTGTCCCAGCCATCGCCCACGAGGGTGGCGCCGGCAGGGAGGACGGTCTTGGCGTACCCCGTCGACTCGAAGCAGTTGACCTCGCTGCCGAACTGCTGGCCCGGCTTCGCCGTCGGCTGGGGCACCGGATCGGGCAGCCAGGCGGCGGCTCCCGCTGGTACCGGCTCGGGCCCAGGGATCGCCGCCGGGTCGGGGCTGTTCTGGGTCTGGCGCACCAACGAGGTCAGGTAGGACGAGGCCTCGCCCACGGGACCGAGGGTCGGCCCCCGCACGAGCGCCAGGGTGGGCGGGACCCGGTCGTCGGTCTGCAGGCTCATCGAGAAGGCGCTGGTCGCCTTCGGCCCTCCCGCGGGGGCTTGGGCGCTGCACGCGACCCCGATGGCTCCTCGGGGTCGCTGGTCCCTCACCGCCAGCGCCGCCAGGATCTCGTCGCCCGACTTCGGTCCGGCGTCGTCGGGGAAGGTCCCGCCGGCGTACGTCCAGGTGCAGCTGTCGGCGGAGCCCGGCATGGCCGGCGCCCCGTCCAGCGCCCGGATCTGGGCGGCCAGGTCGTCCCACGCCGCGAACGGGTCGCCGTCGATGGTCATCAGGGCGGTCCAGGTATCGGCCTCGGTCGATCCGCCGATGGACGCACTGAACGGCTCCCAGAACAGCGAGCCCGCCAGGGCAGCCCCTGCCGGGACCTTCAGCCCATCGGCCAGCGGCGCGCCGCCCGGCGACCCCTTGGGCGCGGCGGGGCCGCCGGACGCGGCGCCCGACGACGCGGCGCCCGAGGACCCGGAGCCGCAACCAGCCAGCAGCCCGCTCAGCATCACGGCCAGGACCAGCACGATGTGCCTGCTCGTGGTCGCCCTCGCCGTCGTCGCCATGTGTTCTCCCCCACCCGTTCGTCCGCCCAGGTCGGAGCCTACGAGCCGGAAACGACACAAGCCTGAGAGCCGGAAACGACACAAGCCGGCCCGTGAGGACCGGCTTGTTCTGGCTCGGGGGGTGGGGCTCGAACCCACGACATTCTGATTAACAGTCAGACGCTCTGCCGGCTGAGCTACCCCCGAAGGCGAGTGGTCAACCTAGCAGCGGGGGCCGGCTCGGACGAACCCCAGATTCGACGTGGGCCGCCTCGAAACCGCGGTGACCAGGCGCTGGGTTCAGTCGCCGTCGAGGTAGTCGCGCAGCTTCTGGCTGCGGTTGGGGTTGCGCAGCTTGGCGAGGGTCTTGGCCTCGATCTGGCGGATGCGCTCGCGGGTGACGCCGAACTCCTTGCCCACCTCTTCGAGGGTGCGGGCCTGGCCATCGTCGAGGCCGAACCGCAGCCGGACGACCTCCTTCTCGCGGTCGCTCAGCTCCGACAGCGCCTCGACCACGGCCTTGCCCAGCATGTTGCGGGCGGCCATCTCGGCGGGGGCGTCGGCCTGGGTGTCCTCGATGAAGTCGGACAGCTGGGAGTCGTCGGTCTCGCCGACGGGCGAGTCGAGCGACAGCGGGTCCTGCGAGATCCGCATGATCTCGCGCACCCGGTCGGGGGTCATGTCGACCTTGGCGGCCAGCTCCTCGACGGTGGGGTCTCGCTCGAGCTCCTGCATCATCTGGCGCTGGATGCGGTGCACCTTGTTGATCGACTCGACCATGTGCACGGGGATGCGGATGGTGCGGGCCTGGTCGGCGATGGCCCGGGTGATGGCCTGGCGGATCCACCACGTGGCGTAGGTGGAGAACTTGAAGCCCTTGGTGTAGTCGAACTTCTCGACGGCCCGCATCAGGCCGAGGTTGCCCTCCTGGATCAGGTCCAGCAGGTGCATGCCGCGGCCGACGTAGCGCTTGGCGATCGACACGACGAGGCGCAGGTTGGCCTGGATCAGGTCGCTCTTGGCGCGCTCGCCGTCGCGCGACGTGCGCTCGAGGCGGCGCCGGGCCACCAGGTCGAGCTCTTCGATGCGGCCGGCGGCGGCCAGCTCGGCCAGGCGGTCGCCGGCCTGCCCGCCGGCTTCGATGCGCCGGGCGAGGGTGACCTCCTCCATGCCGGTGAGCAGCGGGACCCGACCGATCTCCTTGAGGTACACCCGGACCGGATCGGCGCTGCCGGAACCGGAGCGGTCGGCGCTCACCCGGGGCGTCTTCACCAGCTTGAGGCGGCGGCGCTGGCCGTCGTCGTCGGACGCCAGGTCGATGCCGCCGAGCGGGTCGGCGAGGACCTCATCGACGTGGACGGCGGCGTCTCGGGCCTCTTGGGCCTCGAGCTCGGCGGCCACGGCCGCGGGGTCGATCTCGTCGTCGAGCGTGATGCCGTGCTCGGCGAGGAGCTTGCGGATCACGTCGAGCTCCTGGTCGAAGTGCTCGACGTCGATCTCGACGACCTCGCACACCTCGGCCTGCGTGACGGTGAGGGAACCATCGTCCTTCGCCCGTTGGACGAGCTCGTCCCACGCAGAAGGGTCGGTGGTGGGAAGGGCAGCCATGTCGTTCATGCGTCTTCCTCCCCCCGTCGTGCGAGCCACGCTAGCAACTCATCCTCGCCCATCTGATCGGGCGGTGCATCGGGACCGATCGACTCGAGCCGGCTCAGCAGCCACCGGTGCTGCTCGAGGAGCAGCCGGTACTCGTCGCCGCGGAAGTCGCCGGTGAACGCGTTCAGGTCGCGCTGCAGGTCAGCGGCCGCGCGCTCGCCGAGATCCTTCAGCAGCAGCCGCCGCACATCGGTGGGGTCGGCGTCGGTGTCCTCGACCGCGAGCCGGGCCAGCAGCTCGCCGACGAGCGGGTCGGCACCCTCGACCGCGACGTGGAGATCGCCGTCGGCCTCCTGGAGCGCGACGAGCGCGGCGCGGTACAGGGGCTCGTCGAACAGCGCCACGTCGAGCAGCGGCAGCACGGTGGCCGGGTCGGCGATCGCCTGGCGCAGCGCTTCGGTCTCGGGGGTGTCGGCACGAGGGGGCCGCCGGACCTCGGTGGGCACGCGCACCCGGGGCCGAGCGCCGCCCGATCGCAGCGAGGCGCGCAGGCGGTCGGGGTCGAGGTGGCAGCGCTCGGCGATGGTCATGACGTACTGGTCGCGGACGAACTCGTTGGGGTGCTCGGCCACCGCGGCCAGGGCCACTTCGGCCACCTTGCCGCGGCCCTCCGGCGTGCGGAGATCGGCCGCCGCGAGGATGCGGTCGATCCGGAACCCGAGGAACGGCTGGGCGTTGGCGATGGATGCCCGCAGGGCGCCGGGGTCGGACCGGGCCAGGTCGGCCGGGTCGCCGCCGGGCGGCAGCGCGGCCACGGCCACCTCCACCTCGTGCTTGCGCTCCCACTCGTAGACGCGGTCGGCGGCGGCCTGGCCGGCGGCGTCGGGGTCGAACGCCAGGACCAGGCGCGGGGCGAAGCGCTGGATCGTGCGGACGTGCTCGTCGGTGAGGGCGGTGCCGCAGGTGGCGACGGCCCGGTTGAGCCCCACCTCGGCGAACCCGATCACGTCGGTGTAGCCCTCGCAGATGATGACCTCGTTCTCCCGCACCGCCTCGTCCTTGGCCCAGTTGAGGCCGTAGAGCACCTTGCTCTTGCGGTACAGCGAGGTCTCGGGCGTGTTCTGGTACTTGGGCGGACGGCCGCCGGGCATCATGCGGCCGCCGAAGCCGATGGGGTCGCCCTGCACGTCGAAGATCGGGAACAGCACCCGGGCCCGGAAGAAGTCGTTGGTCCCGCCCTGCTTGCTCTCGCGGCCCAGCCCGGCGTCTCGCAGCACCTTGGGCGAGAACGGCAGCGCCTTGACCAGCTGGTTCCAGTCGTCGGGCGCCCAGCCGATCTTGTACTGGCGGACCCGCTCGCCGTCGAAGCCCCGGTCGCGCAGGTAGCGGCGGGCCGCACCCGAGTCGGGGCCGGTGAGCAGCCGCTCGTGGTACCACTCGACCGCGGCCACCATCGCCTCGCGGAGCTTGCCCCGCGCCTCGCGGCGGTCGCCCTCGGCCCGGTCGGTGTAGCGCAGCGCGATGCCCGACTTCGACGCCAGGAACTCCACCGCCCCGGCGAAGTCGAGGTGGTCGATGTCGCGCACGAACGAGATGACGTCGCCCTTGGCCTGGCAGCCGAAGCAGTAGAAGACGCCCTTGTCGGCGTTGACCGAGAACGACGGGCTCTTCTCACCGTGGAACGGGCAGAGGCCCGTCCAGTTGTTGCCCGCCTTCTTCAGCTGCGTGTGGGCCGAGATGACCGCCACGATGTCGGCGGTGTCCCGGACCCGCTGGACGTCTTCGTCGAGGATGCCCATCAGCCCGCGGATCGGCACACGTGGTGCGACGGGTCCAGGGGGCGGAGCATGCGGCGGACGGTACCAGCGCCGCGGCTGGCACCGTCCCCCGGATCAGGCGATCAGGCCGCCTGGCCCATGTCAGCCCTTCGGTTCGTCGACCGGCTCGTCAGCGGCGACGGGATCGGGCGCGTCGGGCCTGGTGCCGGACCGAGCTCCGGGGTCGGCCGGACCGGCGTGGGCGCCCTGGTCGTCGAACTCGGGGCCGACGCCGGCCAGGGCGTCGGCCTCCGCCGCCGCCTCGGCGACCAGCACCGACCGATCGATCCCCTCGCGCCTGTCGGCCGCGAGCGACGCCACCATGGTGATGGCGAGCAGCACGCAGATGACCACGAGCGACGTCCAGGTGGGCGGGTGCAGCCCGAGGAAGAAGCTCGCGAGCATCTTCAGCCCCACGAACGCCAGGATCAGGCCCAGGCCGATGTTGAGGTAGCGGAACTTGTCCTGCATGCCGTTGAGCAGGAAGTACAGGGACCGCAGGCCCAAGATGGCGAACGCGTTCGAGCTGAACACGATGAACTGCTCGTGCGACACCGCCAAGATGGCCGGGATCGAGTCGACGGCGAACACCACGTCGGTGGTCTCCA
Source organism: Aquihabitans sp. McL0605 (assembly GCF_049993875.1). Lineage (NCBI taxonomy): Bacteria > Bacillati > Actinomycetota > Acidimicrobiia > Acidimicrobiales > Iamiaceae > Aquihabitans > Aquihabitans sp. McL0605. The sequence continues at coordinate 4,481,849 of NZ_CP188252.1, read as the reverse complement.
CCATGATCAGCACCGCCAGCAGCGGCGTGGCCACCCGACGGACGTTGCGCGCCGTGATCAGCTTCCCAGTGGCCTTGTCGGTGGACTCCACCTCGTCGGTGACGTGGGTGAACATCTTCTGGCCGTCGTACTCGGTGGTCGACGGGATGATCCTGTTGACGATCTTGAGCACCGGATTGTTCTCCGGATGCACCTCCTGATCGTCGTGGAACGCGATCTTCCACGCCGAGTACAGGAGGATCACGCCGAAGATCACCAGCACCCACTCGAACGCCTGGATCAGCGCCACGCCGGCGAAGATGAAGATGGCGCGCAGCACCAAGGCCCCGAAGATGCCCCAGAAGAGCACCCGGAACTGGTACATCTTCGGCACCGCGAAGTAGCTGAAGATCACGGCCCAGACGAAGACGTTGTCGATCGAGAGCGACTTCTCGATCAGGTAGCCGGAGATGTACTCCTGCGAGGCCTGGCTGCCGTGCCACCAGTAGACGACCCCGGTGAACGACAGGCCGATGGCGATCCAGATCGACGACTCGATCGCCGCTTCCTTGAACGTGATCTCGTGCGCCGTGCGGTGGACGAGCAGCAGGTCGGCGATGATCAGCGCGGCGATGAACGCGATGAACAGGCCCCACTGCCACGGGTGCACGTCGAAGCTGGCGAAGTGCTGGGAACTGCTGCTGGCTTCGGCCAACACGAGGGAAAACATGAAGGTGTGCTCCGGCTGGGTGGATCGGTGTCCTCAGCCGGAAGTCTCTCCGTTCCCTGGGGAACCTGCCGCCCCGGGCGCCGTGAGGGCACCGTGCTGACGTTGCGACAACGAGGGATACTCCCTCCCGGTCCGACCAGCCTACCGTGGGGACGGAGGGGTCAGGTGCGACCGGCCGCGGCGGGGCCCGGCGCCTCGGCCAGCAGGGTGAACATGAGCGGCAGCCGGGGCGTCCCCTCGGGGAACCGGTAGCAGCCGTCGCGGCGCTCGAGGAACGGGAACCTCGGGAACAGCGTGTGGTCGTACTCCTGGAAGGCCCGGACCTGCAGCCCCTGGGCCAGCACGGCGGTGAAGATGTCGCCCAGCGTGTGCTGGTGCTCCACCGTGGCGTTGTTCTCCGTGACGGCCGTGGGGTCGGCGTAGGACCCGGGGTCGTCCCAGATGAACGGGGTCTCGGCGAAGTAGTCGTGCTCGATCGCAGGCGTGGACGGCGGCTCGTCGTCGAACACCCAGGAGATCGGGTGGAACTCGGCGAGGAGCAGGCGACCTCCGGGCTTGATGAGCGCCGCCACCACCTCGGCCCAGCGCGTGAGGTCGGGCAGCCAGTTGAGGGCGCCGAACCCCGTGTAGACGATGTCGAACTGCTCTCCGCCCAGCGCATCGACCGCGTCGTAGACGTCGGCGCGCACGAACCGGGCATCGAGGCCCAGCTCGTGCGCCAGCGCGTTGGCGGTGTCGACCGCCGGCTGGGAGAAGTCGAGCCCGACCACGGAGGCGCCGTGGCGGGCCCACGACATGGTGTCGGCGCCGAAGTGGCACTGGAGGTGGGCGAGCCGGAGGCCCGACACGTCGCCCAGCAGCTCGACCTCGAAGGGCCGCAGCCGGTCTCCGCCCGCCTTGAAGCCCTCGACGTCGTAGTCGTCGGAGCCGACGTGCAGGGGGACGCGCTCGTCCCACCAGGCCTGGTTCAGCTCCCGCCAGTCCGCCGGATCGACCGCCATTGCCCGGACGTCCTGCTCAGAGCCCGAGCTTGGTGCGGACGTGATCGACGATCTGGTCGAGCGGCACCCGGTCCTGCTCCATGGTGTCGCGGTCCCGCACGGTGACCGCGTGGTCGTCGACCGACTCGAAGTCGAACGTGATGCACAGCGGCGTGCCCAGCTCGTCTTGGCGCCGGTAGCGCTTGCCGATGTTCTGGGTCTCGTCGTAGTCGCACATGAAGTGCGGCTGCAGGGTGGCCAGCAGCTCCTGGGCCGGGCCGGTGAGCTCGGGCTTCTTGCTGAGGGGCAGCACGGCCACCTTGTAGGGGGCCAGGCGGGGGTGCAGGTGCAGGACCGTGCGGGTCTCGCCCCGGACCTCCTCCTCGTCGTAGGCGGCCATCAGGAACGCCATCATCGTGCGGGTGGCGCCGGCCGCCGGCTCGATCACGTGCGGCGTGTACCGCTCGTTGGTCTGCGGGTCGAAGTAGTCGAGCTTCTCGCCCGAGGCGGTGGCGTGGGCGTTCAGGTCGTAGTCGCCCCGGTTGGCGATGCCCTCGAGCTCGTCCCAGCCCCAGGGGAACAGGAACTCCACGTCGGCGGTGCCCGAGGAGTAGTGGCTCAGCTCGTCGGCCTCGTGCTCGCGGAGCCGCAGGGACTCGGCGGGCATGCCCAGGTCGAGGTACCACTGGAAGCGCTCGTTCTTCCAGTACTCGTACCACTCCCCCGCCTCGGCGGGCGGCACGAAGAACTCCATCTCCATCTGCTCGAACTCACGGGTCCGGAACACGAAGTTGCCGGGCGTGATCTCGTTGCGGAACGACTTGCCGACCTGGGCGATGCCGAACGGCGGCTTCTTGCGGCTGGTCTGGAGCACGTTCGAGAAGTTGGTGAACATGCCCTGCGCCGTCTCGGGACGGAGGAAGACGTCGTGGCCCGAGCCCTCGACCGGGCCGGCGTGCGTCTTGAACATGAGGTTGAAGTTGCGCGCCTCGGTGAACGAGTCGTGCTCACCGCAGTTGGGGCAGGTGTGCGGGTCGTCGAGCTTGTCGAGGCGGAACCGCTCGTTGCAGTGCTTGCAGTCGACCAGGGGGTCGGTGAAGTTGGCCAGGTGGCCCGAGGCCTCCCACACGGCGGGCGGCGAGAGGATGGCCGCATCGAGGCCGAGCACGTCGTGGCGCAGCTGCACCATCGAGCGCCACCAGGCGTCCTTCACGTTGCGCAGCAGCAGCACGCCGATCGGCCCGTAGTCGTAGGTGGACCGGAAGCCGCCGTAGATCTCCGACGAGGGGAAGACGAAGCCGCGGCGCTTCGTGAGGTTGACGACCTTGTCGAACAGCGTGGGATCGGGGGCAGGGGAGGACATAGGGGTCACGTTAGTGGGGGGCCACAACCCCTCCCATCTGCGATCCCTGGGGCCCGCCGGGCCGTCGCTAGGGTTCCCGAGGTGACGGCCCACTACGCCCCGACTGCCGATCCCACGAAGATCGAGTTCCGGCGCATCGCGGCCTGGACCATCGACCTGGCGATCTTCCTGGCCCTGTTCTTCGGCGTGCTGGCCCTCACCGGCGGGGTCACGTGGCACTCCAAGCAGTTCGACACGTCCAACGCGGCCGTGAAGTACTGCAACACGGTCAAGACCTCCGACACGCAGGGCTGCGTCCCGATCAACGACCAGGCGGTGCTGGTCAACATCAAGGGGCGGGTCGACGGCGTGTGGCTGGTGAACTTCATCGCCTACGTCCTCATCCAGGGGATCACCGGCGGCAGCATCGGCAAGCTCCTGATGGGCCTGCGCGTGGTCGACGTCAACGGCGCCCGGGCCGGCATCGGCAAGTCGGTCCTCCGCACCGTGCTGTGGATCATCGACGCCATCACCTGCGGGATCCCCATCGTGGGCGGCGTGCTCATGGTGTCCACCAAGGGCCACCGGCGGGTGGGCGACATGGCCGCCGGCACCTTCGTGGTCCGCAAGGAGCGCGTCGGCGAGCCCATGGCCCACCTGCTCCTGCCCACCCCCGCCGAGGCCGGCTACTACGCGTTCCCGCCGCCCGGCTACGGCCCGCCCCCGGGCTACGGCCCTCCCCCTGGCTACGGTCCGCCCAGCTACGGTCCGCCGCCCGAGCAGGGCCCGCCGCAGTACCCGCCGCCCGGTTCCGGTGCGGCCCCCGGGGCCCCGGGCAAGGTCTGGTCGGCGCCGTCGGCCCCGCCCGTCCCGCGCCACGATCCGTTCCACGAGCCCGAGCCCGAGCCGATCACGGCTCCCGACACCGACGGCCCGCACTGGGACGAGGTGCGAGAGACCTACATCCAGTACGACCGCAGCGTCGAGTCGTGGGTGGAGTGGAACGAGAAGGCCAAGCACTGGCGCCCGATCGACACCTGATCGGGCGGCAGCCGACACCAGCACCCTGGAGGGGCGGGCGATGACAGCATTCGGCGGAGCGCTCAGCGATCCCACCAAGATCATGGGCGGGCGCATCGGCGCCTACGTGGTCGACACCCTGATCGCCGCGGCAGTGATCGCAGCGTTCTTCTTCACGTTCGAGGCCCACAAGCTCGACTCGTTCCGCCTCCCGACCGCCGAGGCCGCGAGGATGGAGTGCGAGTCCATCAGAGGCGCGGCATCGTTCCAGTTCGACGACGACCCCAGGGTGGACCACCCGGCGTGCCTCGCCATCGGCGACAAGGTGTGGCTCGCGACGCGCAGCCAGGCTGACGCGATCCGACGGGACGTCACCTTGGTGGCTGCCGGGTTCAGCTTCCTCAACTGGGTGCTGCTGCCCACGCTGACCGGGGCCAGCCTCGGCAAGTTCCTGTTCGGGCTGCGGGTGGTCACCTCCGACGGCCAGACGGCGGGCTTCGGCCGCCAGCTCGGGCGCTGGGCCCTGCTCATCGTCGATGCCGCGTGCTGCTACCTGCCGGGCCTGCTCACGTCGTTCAACACGAAGGGCCACCGGCGCGTCGGTGACCTGGCCGCCAGCACCTTCGTCGTCCACCGCAGCGCCGCAGGCCGGCCGCTCGCCATCCCCGGCCTCCTCGTCGTCCACGGCCGCGACCCCATGGCGGCGTGGTCGGGCGCGCCCCAGGGGCAGGCGGGGTACGCCGCGCAGCCGGCGGGCGCCCCGAGCGCCATCGACGGCCCGGTGTTCGACCCGGCCCGGAACACGTACGTGCGCTACGACCAGGTGAGCGGCAGCTGGTTCCAGTGGGACGACCGCACGGCCTCGTGGGTGGCGCTCTCCACCTGAGCGCCGGTCACTCGAGCAGGCCCACCGACCGGAGGCGCCGTTCCAGGTGGTGCTCCATCACCCGGGTGGCCAGGTGGTCGACCTCGTGCGTGGCGCTCGACGGCGGCTCGTCGAGGGCGACCGCCAGGCGCCCGCCCAGGATGTCCTGCAGCATGCGCACGGCGTCGGGCGACACCCGGGTGCCGCGCCGGTGCTCGGTGCACAGCAGGCCACCCGCCTCGGGGTCGAAGGCCACCAGCGCCTCCGAGTCGCACATCGCGCAGTGCTCGACGATCGGGCGGAAGCCCTCGAGCGCGAGCAGCTTCCAGTGGAACCCCGCCACCATCAGGGCGCTGTTGCGGTCGGCGATCGTCCGCAGGCCGCCCACGAGCATCCGGTACAGCTCGGGGTTGGGCTCGCGCTCGAGCGAGAGCTGGTCGACCGCTTCGAGCATGGTGACGGCCCGCGTGAGCCGGTCGAGGTCTTCGCGGATCGCCCGGAAGTGGTCGATCGACTCGGCCTGGGTGACGATGTCGAGCTCTCGCCCCTCGTACAGCTGGAGGGCGACGTGGGTGGGCGGCTCCAGGCGGGCGCCGAACTTCGACTTGGTCTTGCGCACGCCCTTGGCCACCGCCCGGACCTTGCCGTGGCGCTCGGTCATGAACGAGACGATGCGGTCGGCCTCGCCCAGCTTGTAGGTCCGCAGCACGATGCCCTGATCGCGGTAGAGGGCCACGGCGCTCGGCTCCTACGAGGGCGACACGGCGCCGAAGCGCCGCTCGCGCGCCTGGTACTCGCGGATGGCGTCGGCCAGGTGCTGCTTGCGGAAGTCGGGCCAGAGCACGTCGGTGAACACCAGCTCGCTGTAGGCCAGCTCCCACAGCAGGTAGTTCGAGATGCGGAACTCACCGGAGGTGCGGACCATCAGCTCGGGGTCGGGCATCTTGGGGTCGTAGAGGCGGGCGCGGATCGCCTTCTCGTCGATCTTGTCGGGCTTCACCCCGTCGGCCACCAGCTGCTTGACGGCGTCGATGATCTCGGCTCGGCCGCCGTAGTTGAACGCGATCGTGAAGGTGAGGCCGGTGTTGTGCTTGGTGAGGTCGGTGGCCCAGTCGATCCGGCCGGCCACGCCGCGCGGCACCCGCCAGTCGCGGCGGCCGATGAACTGGATGCGCACGTTGCGCGCGTGCAGGTCCTCGGCGTGGCGGTCGAGGATGCCCTTGTTGAACCCCATGAGGTAGCGGACCTCGTCGGTGGGCCGCTTCCAGTTCTCGGTGCTGAACGCGTAGACGGTGAAGTAGTCGAGACCCAGCTCGATGGCGCCGTCGAGCGTGTCGAACAGCGCCTCCTCCCCTGCCGCGTGGCCCTCGGTGCGCTTCAGCCCCCGCTGGGTGGCCCAGCGTCCGTTGCCGTCCATCACCGCGGCCACGTGGCGAGGGATGCGCTTCATGTCGATGCCCGTGAGGTCCACGTTTCGCAACCTATCGCCCGGCTCCCTGCGCCCCGGGCCAGGCCCCCCCTACCGTCTGCCCCACGCCGGTCGGGGGTACCCCCACCAACACGACGGACGCCGGAAGGATCCCAGGCCATGAAGGAGAAGCTGCGAGCGCTCGGTCGCCGCTGGCCGTGGCTCGGACGGGCCCTCGACGTGCAGGACCGCATGGGCGAGATCAACGGCGGCTTCGCCGCCTCGGCCATCACGGTCACCGTGTTCATCTCCATCTTCCCGCTGCTGCTCGTCGTGATCGCCGTCGTGGGCTACCTCGCCGCCGGCAACGACTCCCTGGCGCCCGACCTGATCAAGGCCCTGGGCCTCTCCGGGCCCGGCGCCCAGACGCTCACCGACGCGCTCGACAAGGCGGCGGCCAGCCGGCAGGCGGCCACGGTGATCGGCCTGGTGGGTCTGGCGTGGGCCGGCTCGGCCGTGGCCGTCGCGCTGCAGCAGGGCGTGCGCATCCCCTGGCAGGAGCGCTCCAACGGCATCAAGGACCGGCTCATCGGCATGGCGTGGCTGGTGGGCGCGTTCGTCGGCTTCGCCCTGTTGATGGCCCTGAGCGGCGTCCTCGGCTTCCTCCCCGACTGGGCCCCCGCCCCCGTCGCCACCCTGCTGTCGATCCTGTTCAGCACCACCATCGCCGCCATCTTCTTCGCGTGGGTCTTCTGGGGCCTGGGCACCCGCCGGGTGGGCTGGCGCGACCTGCTCCCGGGCGCACTGGTGGCGGCGGTCGGCTTCGAGATCCTGGCCCTCGTCGGCACCGTGTACGTCCCGAAGCTGGTGAGCCGGTCATCGGCGCTGTACGGCTCGATCGGTGTGGTCTTCGCCATCCTCGCCTGGCTGGCGCTGTTCGCCCGCCTGCTCGTGTACTCGTCCACGCTCAACGCCGTGCTCTACGAGGCCCGCGAGGGGACGGTGGAGGTGCCCGTCCACGTCCCCCGCCTCCCCGGGGTCGACGCCGTCGGCGCCACCAGGGGCGGCGTCATCCTCACCGCCACCGACGACGCCCCCGCCGTCCCCACCTGACCCCAGCCCCTCCCCCCCCACCTCGCGTCGCTCCCCCGATCGCACGAACTTGTTGCAGCCAGTGCTCCATGCAGCACTCGCTGCAACAAGTTCCCGGGGGCGATCCACCCGGCCCACCCCGCCGACCCAACTTGTTGCAGCAGATGTTCCATACAGCACTCACTGCAACAAGTTCGGGAAGTGGGAGGTGGGGTGGGGAGGTCGAGCGGGTGGTCGACCAGGTGGTGGGTGGCGGCCGCTAGGTTCGACCGGTGCCCCCTGGAGATCGAGTCGTCGCCGCCCTGGCGGGCCTGGCTGGTGCGGTCCCGCAGGGCGAGCGCCGCGAGCCGCAGGAGGCCATGGCGATCGAGGTCGCCGAGGCCATCTCGAAGCGCCGCCACCTGCTCGCCCAGGCCGGCACCGGCACCGGCAAGAGCTGGGCGTACCTGGTGCCGGCCATCCTGGCGGGCAAGAAGACCGTGGTGGCCACCGCTACCAAGGCGCTCCAGGACCAGCTCGCCGGCAAGGACCTGCCGTTCCTCCAGGAGCACCTCGACCGGGAGTTCGACTTCGCGGTCCTGAAGGGCCGGTCCAACTACGTGTGCCGCCAGCGCCTCGTCGAGATCTCGGGCGAGGGCCAGATGGCGCTCGACGGCCTGGCCGACCGCGCCTCGCCCACCGAGCTCAACGCCCTGAAGCTGTGGGCGTCGGAGACCGTGTCGGGCGACCGGGCCGAGCTGCCGGTGGAGCCGTCGTACCAGGCCTGGGCGGCGGTCAGCGTGTCGGCCCAGGAGTGCCCCGGCGCCCGCAAGTGCCCCAGCGGCGAGAGCTGCTTCGCCGAGGCGGCGCGCCAGCGAGCCGGCGAGGCCGACGTGGTGGTGGTCAACCTGCACCTCCTCGGGCTCGACCTCGCCACCGACGGCGCCATCCTCCCGGAGCACGATCTCGTGGTGGTCGACGAGGCCCACCAGCTCGAGGACATCGTGTCGGACACCTGCGGCTTCGAGCTGTCGGCCGGACGGTTCCAGAACCTCGCCCGATCGGTGCGGTCGATCCTCGACGACCCGGCCAGCGTCGACGACATCGAGACCTCGGCGTCGCTGCTGTCCGCGGTGCTGGCCGACCACGTGGGCCGCCGGCTCAAGGGCACGCCGGATCCGGCGCTCACCGAAGCCCTGGTGCTCGCCCGCTCACGGCTCGACCGGGTGGCCGCCTCCCTGCGGAAGATCCCCGACAGCGCGTCCGAGGACGTGAAGAACCGCAAGGACCGGGCGGTGCAGCTCACCGGCCACCTCCAGGCCGACCTGGCGCTCGCCACCAACGTCCCCGAGGGCTCGGTGGCCTGGGTGGAGGGCCCCGACGGCAACCCGAAGCTGCGGCTGGCCCCGCTCGACATCGCCGAGCTGCTCCGCGAGAAGCTGTGGGACGCCGGACCGGCCGTGCTCACCAGCGCCACGCTGCCCGCGGGCATGTCCGACCGGCTCGGCCTGGTGGGCGACGACCACAAGGCCATCGACGTCGGCAGCCCGTTCGACTACGAGCACCACGGCCTCCTCTACTGCGCCACCCACCTGCCCGATCCGCGCGAGGGCAGCTACGAGGCCGCCCTGCACGAGGAGCTGCTGGCGCTGATCACCGCCGCCGGCGGACGGACCCTCGCCCTGTTCACCAGCTACCGGGCCATGGACGCCGCCATCGCCGCGCTCAAGGGCAAGCTCCCCGGGCCCCTGCTGGGCCAGCGCGACCTGCCCAAGCCCGCGCTCGTCGACGCGTTCACCCGCGACCCGTCCGCCAGCCTGTTCGCCACCATGGGGTTCTGGCAGGGCATCGACGTCCCTGGCCCCACCCTGTCGCTCGTCACCATCGACCGGCTCCCGTTCCCCCGCCCCGACGAGCCGCTCCTCCAGGCCCGGCGCGAGCAGGCCAAGGCCGACGCGTTCCGCACGATCGACCTGCCCCGCACCGCCACCATGCTCGCCCAGGGCGCCGGCCGGCTGATCCGCAGCCGCACCGACCGGGGCGTGGTGGCCGTGCTCGACTCCCGCCTGGCCAAGGCCAAGAGCTACCGCTGGACCCTCCTCGAAGCGCTCCCACCGTTCCCCCGCACCAAGGACCGCGCCGAGGTCGAGGCGTTCCTGAAGGAGATCACCGCCGACGACGCGTGACGCCGCCGGCGGCGGGGATCAAGCGGCGGTCGAGATGGTCAGTAGCCGAGGCGCTCGAGGGCCCGCGACTTGCGCTGCCAGTCCTTGTCGACCTTCACGAACAGCTCGATGAACGCGCCCGGCGGGAGCTGTCGGCGCACGTTGATGCCGACCTGCTTGAGCACCGCACCCTTCTTGCCGATGACGATCCCCTTCTGGGAGTCGCGCTCGACGAGGATCTCGACGCGGATGCGGGGCCACTCCCACTCGGTGACGCGGGCGGCGACGGAGTGCGGCACCTCGTCGTGGGTGACCGCCAGGAGCTGCTCGCGGACCAGCTCGGCCACCCAGAACGCCTCGGGCACATCGGTGACCATGTCGTCGGGGTAGTACGCCGGGCCCTCGGGCAGCCGGGCGACCAGCGTCTCGAGCAGCTCGGGCACACCGGCGCCGGTCTTGGCCGAGATCGGGAAGTACTCGTTGCCGCCGGCCAGCTGCTCCGCGGCGGCGTGGAGCTGGGCCAGCACCTCGGTGGGCTCGGCGATGTCGGTCTTGTTGACGACGATGATGGCGTTGGCCGGGACCCGCTCGGCGATCCACTTGTCGCCGGGACCGATGGGCATGGTGGCGTCGACCAGCAGGCACACGATGTCGACGTCGCCGATGGCCGCGTCGGCGGCATCGTTGAGCCGCTCGCCGAGCAGCGTGCGGGGCTTGTGGATGCCCGGCGTGTCGACGAACACCACCTGCGCGTCGGGCCGGGTGAGGACCCCGCGCACCTGGGTGCGGGTGGTCTGCGGCTTGTCGGAGACGATGGTGACCTTCTGGCCCAGGATGTGGTTGAGCAGCGTGCTCTTGCCCACGTTGGGCCGGCCCACGAGCGTGACGAAACCCGACTTCATGCGCTGGCACTCCGGTCTTCCGCCTCGGTGGGCACCACGGCGATCGCAGGCTCCTCGGTCTCATCGGCCTGATGGGCCTGATCGGCCTGCTCGGCCCGTTCGGCCTTCTCGGCCCGCTTGTCGGACCGGCGGCTGGCACGGGAGTCGGCGGCGTCGTCGGCCTCGGCCTCGTCGGCGGCGGTGAGCTCGAGCTCCTCGATGCGGACCCGCATGATGCGGCGGCCCTGGACCCGTTCGACGGTGAGACGGGCGCCGGGCACCTCGACCGCGTCGCCGGACACGGCCATCCGGCCCAGCTCGGAGAGCACCAGGCCGCTCACCGTGTCGAAGTCTCCCTCGGGGAGGTCGATGGCGAGCAGGTCGTTGGCGTCGTCGATCGTGAGCGAACCGCTGATGCGCATGCCGCCGGAGGGGACGTGCTCGAAGCGGGCGTCCTCGGTGTCGAACTCGTCGACGATCTCGCCCACCAGCTCCTCGATCAGGTCTTCGAGGGTGACCAGCCCGGCGGTGCCGCCGTACTCGTCGATCACGACGGCCATGTGGAACTGGTCGGCCTGCATCTCGCGGAGCAGCTCGGAGACCGGCTTGGTCTCGGGCACCGCCTTGGCCGGGCGGGCCAGGTTGGCGACGGGCTCGTCCTCGCGACCGTCGCGCTCGGCGCGCATGAGGTCCTTGGCGAACACGAGGCCGATGACGTCGTCGATGCCCTCGCCGAGCACGGGGATCCGGCTGTAGCCGTTGAGGAGGACGACCTCCATCACGTCGGCGACCCGGAAGTCGTGGTTGACCGTGACCATGTCGGGCCGCGGGACCATCACCTCGCGGGCCACGGTGTCGCCGAACTCGATGATCGACTCGATGAGGCGGCGCTCGTCGGCGTCGATCTGGTTGGAGTCGGCCGCCTCGGCGGCCACGGCGAGCAGCTCCTCCTCGGACACGAACGGGCCCTGCTTCAGCCCTTTGCCGGGGAGGATGACGTTGGTGAGCCCGATCAGCATGCGGGCGATCATGCGGAGCGGCCACAGCTCGACGAACACCTTCACCGGGCGAGCGGTGGCGAGCGCGGCCCGCTCGGAGTGCTGGAGGGCCCACGTCTTGGGGGCCGCCTCGGCGAACACGAACACCACGCCGACGTTGACGACCGTGGCGATGACGACGCCGATCCCGCCGAAGAGCTCGCCCGACACGATGCCGGTGAGCGTGGCCTGCACGATCTGGCACACCAGCGCCACCAGGAGCAGGGCGTTGATCCAGCGCTCAGGGGCGTCGACCAGCTCCTTCAGCGCGGCCGAACCGGGCCGGCCCTCCTCGTGCAGCCCCGCAGCCTTGGCACGCGAGATCCGGACGATCGCGGTCTCGGCGATGGCCGTGCCGACCGCGATCAGCAGCAGCACGACGATCGCGACGATCATCCAGATGTCGGTGGTGGAGATCTCCGACGCCAGGAGCAGGCCGCTCACGTGCGGACCTCCGGCGCGGTGGGAGCCAGGAGCGTGCGCCACGAAGAGCACCGTCCTGGCCCGGGACTGCCAGGGTCGGTCGTGGCGGTCACCGGGGGCTCCGGTGGAACCGGTCGAGCAGCTCGCGCTCGCGGGCCTGCATCACCGTGGTCTCCTCTGGTTCTGCGTGGTCCATGCCCAGCACGTGGAGGATGCCGTGGACCACGAGCAGTGCGATCTCGTCATCGTAGGTGCCCGCGTGGGACGGAGCGTTGCGGGCGGCCACCGCGGGGCACACGACCACGTCGCCCAGCAGGAGCGGGACGTCGTCGATCGGGCCGCGGTCGGGACCGCTGGACGATCCGTCGGGCGACCGGCCGATCATGATGTCGTCGTCGTCGATGGGGAACGAGAGGACATCGGTGGGACCCTCATAGCCCATGAACTTGAGGTTGAGCTCGGCCATGGTGGGCTCGTCGACGAACAGCAGGGCCAGCTCGGCGTCGCCCGTGACCCCTTCGTCCTGCAGCACGTTGCGGGCGAGGGCTTCCCAGCGCTCCACCTCGACGGGCTGCGCCGACTGCTCGTCGGCCACGAAGACCTCGATCTCGCCCTCGTCGCCCCGGCGGCGCGACCGACCGTTGGACGGGGGCGCCGGGCGGATCACGGCTGCACCGGACCCGGGTTGGTGGCGGCGTCTCGCTCGTACGCGTCGACGATGTCGGCGACGATCCGGTGCCGGACCACGTCTCGGCCGGTGAGCCGCACGAAGGCCAGCCCGTCGATCCCGCTCAGGATGCGCTCCATGGACAGCAGGCCCGAGCGCCCGCCGGCGACGTCGACCTGGGTGCTGTCGCCGGTGATCACCGCCTTCGAGCCGAAGCCGATGCGGGTGAGGAACATCTTCATCTGCTCGGGCGTGGTGTTCTGCGCCTCGTCGAGGATGATGAAGCTGTTGTTGAGCGTGCGGCCGCGCATGAACGCCAGGGGCGCCACCTCGACCGTGCCCCGCTCGAGCATCCGGCCCGCCGCCTCGGCATCGACCATGTCGTGGAGGGCGTCGTAGAGGGGGCGGAGGTACGGGTCGACCTTGGCCATGAGGTCTCCGGGCAGGAACCCCAGCCGCTCGCCCGCTTCGACCGCGGGACGGGTGAGGATGATGCGATCGACCTCTTTGGCCTGCAGCGCCTGCACGGCCATGGCGACCGCCAGCCAGCTCTTGCCGGTGCCGGCCGGACCCACGCCGAAGGTGATGATGTTGTCGGCGATGGCGTCGATGTAGCGCTTCTGGCCGCTGGTCTTGGGGCGGACCCGCCGGCCCTTGGCCGCCTTGAGCACCTCGGTGGTGAACACCTCCGCGGGGTGCTCGTCGGCCTTGATCATGTCGATGGTGCGCGCCAGCAGGGCCGGGTCGACCTCCTGGCCCGCCTGGAGGAGGGTCACGAGCTCGCCGAACAGCAGACCGACCCGGTCTGCGTCGGTCCCTCCGATGACGACCTCGTTGCCGCGGACGTGGATGGTGGCGTCGGGAAAGGCTGCTTCGACCATGCGGAGCAGCTCATCGCGCTCACCGAGCAACGGACGCATGAGGTGGTTGCCGGGGACGTGGATGGTGAGTTGCGTGGTGGTCAAAGCTGGCTTTCTGCGCGGGTGGTACCAGCGTAACGCCGCCTGCCCCCGCAACCGCTGTGATTGGCCGATGCCACAGACAGATGGCACCACGTGACCTGAGGGCCGCGCCCACCTACCGTCCGCAGCCATGAGAACCACGGCGGATGACGACATGGACGATCCGGTGGACCGGGAGCTGCGCGACCTGATCGCCGCGCAGCGCCACGAGGCCCAGGCGCAGGAGCGGCGGCACCGCTACTGGCTGCTGCGCCAGGCGGAGGAGTCGGGCACCCTGCACGGGGTGCTCGCCGACCTGGCCGATCTGCGAGCCACCGTGCGCGTCGACACCTCGGTGTCCACGGTGGTCGACGCCGTCGTGGTCGAGGTGGGCCGTGACTTCGTGGCGCTCGTCGAGCCCGGCGGCAAGCGTCACGTGCTCGCCATCGCCGCCCTCACCGCCGTCCGGCGCTCCACGAGGACCCGACCCGTCACCGGTGACCGGCCGGTCGACGCCTCCACCGACCTCGCCGACGTGCTGCGCTCGGTGGCGCCCGACCACCCCGAGATCACGGCGGTCCTGAGCGACGGCACCTCCGTCGTCGGCATCCTGCAGAGCGTGGGCGGCGATGTGGCGAGGCTGGTGGCCGATGGCGGGGAGGCCTACGTGCCGATGCGCGCCATCGTCGAGGTCACCATCGCCTGACGGCGAGGTGCAGCGTCAGTCGTCGCCGTCGCTGCTCTTGTCGCCGGTGCCCACGACCTCGGGGTACAGGTGCTCGAGCGTGCCGGGGGTGATGCGGCTGGCCTCGATGAACTGCTCGACATCGTCCTGCTTGAGGCGGATGACCCGACCGAACCGGTAGCCGGCGATCTGGCCCTCGTCGATGAAGCGGTACAGCGTGCGAGGGGTGATCCCGAGGTACTTGGCAGCTTCGGCGGTGCTCAACCATTGAATAGGGGTGGACATGCAGGAGATCTTAGCGCCTTCAAGTCATTTCATGCCGGGCCATGCTCATGACCTGCGACACCTCGGGCGCTGCTGGCGCTCGGCGGGCGACGGTGCTCCTCGGTGTTCTTCGGGCGCCGGCCGGGGCCGGTCCGGGAGCAGGACCGGGTGACCGCCGGGAGCGGACGGCACCGCCACATCGCCCTCTTCGCCGAGCGGGGGTCGCCGCTCCTGGCCGCGCTGGACGTGGGGTTCCCACCCGCCCGCTCCTCCGCCGACACACCCGTCGCGGCGCCGGAGCTCGTCGTCTACGGCACCACCGCCCAGCTCCTCGCCGCCATCGCCAGCGGCCGGTTCACCGCCGCCGTGCTCGACGCCGGCACCGGACGGGTCGATCGTGACCTCCTCCACACCCTGGCCGGCGCCGAGGTGACGACGCTGGTGATCGACCGCCGGCTGCCCCGGCGCGACTGGGTGGCGCTCGGGGCGTCGGCGGTCGCCGGTGTGCCCGCGGATCACGCCGCGCTGGTGGACGGGGTGCAGCAGGCGCCGCTCGGTCGGCCCGCCTCCCCGGCCCACCGCGCCCCGTTCGGCGCGCTCATCGCGGTGATCGGCGGGGAGGGGACCGCCCGAGCAACCACCACGGCGGTGCTGGCGCAGGCGTGGGCCGACCGGGGCGAGCCGGTCGTGCTGGCCGACCTGGCGGTCCACGCCCACCAGCGGGTGCTGCACCACGTCCGCGACGACCACACCGGCCTGATGGACCTGCTCGAGGCGTGCCGGTTCGGCCCGCCCGGCTCCGACCTCATCGACGGCACCACCGTGCCGGTCCCCGCCCGCGGCTACCGGCTCCTTCCCGGACTGGTGCGGTCGAGCGACTGGATCGCGGTCCGCCCTGCTGCACTTGCGGCCGCCCTCGACGGCCTGCGCGCCCGGGGCACGACGGTGGTCGCCGAGGTCGGGAGCGACCTCGAGGGCGAGGAGGCCACCGGCTCGATCGACATCGCCGACCGCAACCTCCTGGCCCGGACCGTGGTGCGCGCCGCCGACGCGGCCGTGGTGGTGGCGATGGCCTCCCCCACCGGCCTCCACGACCTGGCGGCCCTCCTGGGCGACCTCCACGACCTCCACGACACCGACACGCCTCGACCCGTCGTGGTCGCCCTCGTTGCCACGCCGCCTCGGCGGCAGCCCCGCCGGCGGCAGCGGGCCATCACCCAGGTCCGGGACCTGCTCCACGGCCACAGCGCCACGTGCGATCCGCGCGGCGTCCTCGTGCTGCCCAGCGCCCATCGAGAGGAGCAGCACCATCCGGCGCGGCGCCTCCCCAGGCGGGTCGGCCGCTTCGGCCGGGCCCTCGCCGCCCGGATCACCGAGCTCGACGATGCGGCGCAGCCACGATCCCCGGGTCGAGCCGCAGAACCCGTGCCCGTGGTCCCGGGTCAGCTCGGGCACTGGCTGGGCCCCGACGGGGTCGACCCCGCGTGAGGCGCTACGGCGAGACCGTGCCGGGCTGGATCACACCCAGCTCGCCGCAGCACCCGTAGCGGCGCTCCAGCGGCGGGGGCGGGAGGACGTGCACGCCGCTGTCGACGAGGTGATCGCCCGACCCGGCGAGCAGCGCCGCCAGCTGCTCCCCCGTCGCCTGCACCGCGGCCTGGGGCCCGGCCTTCCAGAGCGCCGCCCACCCGGGGACCGACGGCCGGACCAGCTCGACGGCCCGGCGGTAGAGCTGCGCCAAGGCGGCCGGGCCGCCTTCGATCAGCTCGACGAAGCCGGCCACGGCCAGGTCCTTGCGGGCCCGGACCGCCTGGTCGTCGGCCGCCGTGGTCTGCGCGTAGCTCGGCAGCGTGGCGGAGCGGGCGTAGCGCTGGGGCTCGGCGAGCACCTCGTCGGGGAACGTGATCACCATGTCACCGGCCTCGGGCAGGCCGGCGTTGGCCATCAGCACCAGGATCTCCAGATCGCCGGAGTCGTTCACCAGCCGGTGCACCGTCCCGGGGGTGAACCAGGCGAACGAGCCGGCCTCCAGCGGCGTCTCGTGGTAGCCGTCGCCGCCCAGTGTCAGCACCCGACCCGACCCTCGCACCACCGCGTACGCCTCGGTGCAGGCGGTGTGGAGGTGGGGCGTGCCACCGGCGAGCCCGTCGACCGCCGCCGACCCGTACACGCGCAGGTGGCTCACGGCGACGCCGCCGGGGAACGGCGGGGTCCCCGGGTCGGCGCGGTGCCCGCCGGGAACCTCGATCACGCGCTCGCTCCGTCCACGGTGCCAGCTTGCCCGATCGGTCGCCCTCCTCGGCGGAGGACAGCCGGTAGGTTCTGGCCGTTCGACCAAGGGGGGACCGGGTGCGACGGATCGCAGTGTTGGTGGCCGCGGCCGCGATGGCCGCCGGGATGGTGTCGTGCACCAGCGACGATGCCAAGGACAGCGGGTCGACCACGACGCCGACGGGCGCGGCGGCCCTCCCGGCGTCGGAGACCGCGGGCCTCATCCCGGCCAAGGCGTGGCGCGCCCGTCAGGACGACTACCTGGCGTTCGCGTCGGGCCAGGACCTCGACCCGGGGAGCCCGCTCTCGCTGCTGGCCCACGCCACCGCCGACGAGCGCGCCGGCAAGGAGCCCGACATCGATCAGGCCACCGTCGCCGACTTCCAGCCCATCTTCGACAAGCTGGAAGCGTTCGAGGACACGGGCGACTTCGACATCAACAACCTGCTGTTCCTCTGGAAGCAGCAGCACGGCCACCTCGACCCGGACCTGGCCGCCGCCGTCAAGGAGCGGATCCTCGCGTTCAAGTACTGGTGGACCGAGCCCACCCCGAAGGGCATCGTCGACAACCAGTACTACTGGACCGAGAACCACCAGGTCATCTACCTGGCGAACGAGCTGGTCGCCGGCGAGACCTTCCCCGACGAGACGTTCACCAACAGCGGCATGACCGGCACCGAGCACGTGCAGCACGCCACCGAGCGGCTCGAGAAGTGGTTCGCATCGCGGGCGAAGTTCGGGTTCAGCGAGTGGCTGTCGAACGTCTACTGGAGCGAGGACATGAAGGGCACGCTGCTGCTCGCCGAGCACGCCACCGATCCCAAGATCGCCCGCCTGGCGTCGATGACCCTCGACATGATGTTCACCGAGCTCGCCGGCCACGTGCAGCAGGGCACCTTCGGGTCCACCCACGGGCGGACCTACCAGAAGGACAAGCTCAACGGCCGCGACGAGGACACGTTCTCCACCGCCAAGCTCGTCTTCGACAACACGCCGATCGCGTACCCCAACGCCGACAACGCCACCCTCCTCGCCACCGCGGCCACCTACCGGCCGCCCGAAGTCACCGTGAAGATCGCCAACAGCGCCGACACCGCCGTCTTCCGGACCAAGTCGAGCCTCCCCCTCGACCCCAACGCGCCCGTCGACCCCGACGTGAAGGCGCCGCTCGGCACCACCTTCGACGGCGAGGACGGCCTGATGACGTGGTGGGGCCTCGGCGCCCAGTTCCCGTGGCAGATGGTGCCCAACTCGGTGGCCACGGTGAAGGAGTACGACCTGTTCAAGACCCACAACTTCCAGCAGGCCTCGGCCCTGGAGCCCATCGTCGCCACCAGCGACGACGCCGCGCTCCAGGCCTTGGCCCACTCGCTGGCCACCCAGGTGAACCCCGGGCTGCTGTCGCAGGTCGACACCTACACGTGGCGGTCCCCCAACGTGATGCTGTCCACCGCCCAGGACTGGCGGCCGGGCCAGCGCGGCGAGCAGGACCACATCTGGCAGGCCACGGTCGACCCCGACACCTTGGTGTTCACGCAGCACCCGAGCGTCGACGTCTCCACGGCCGATGACGCCAGCGACAACAACAGCTACTGGACCGGCGACGGCGCCATCCCCCGTGCCGCCCAGCACGAGAACGTCAGCATCGCCATCTACGACCCGTCGTACGCAGGCGACGGCGGTGTGGGCAGCGGCGCCTACTCCTTCACGTACCAGGACTACACGCACGCCTTCTTCCCCACCGAGCACTTCGACCAGGTGGTCCAGCGCGACGGATGGACCATCGGCCGCAAGGGCGACGGCTACATCGCTCTCTGGTCGGCCCGCCCGACCGAGTGGCGGACGTACCAGAAGGGCCAGTTCACCCGAGACCTCACGAAGGACTTCGATCTGGTGGCGCCCGGCGGCCCGAGCAACGTCTGGATCACCGAGGTGGCCGACGCGTCCGACTACGCCGGCAACGCCGACCCGTTCGACTCGTTCGTCGAGGCCATCACCGCCACCAAGCCCAAGGCCAGCGGTTCGGCGCTGTGCCCGGCGAACGCCCGGTGCCTGCAGGCCGGCCTGTCGGTCACGTACGACTCGCCGAGCCAGGGCGAGCTCACCTACGGCTGGGATCCGGCCAAGCCCACCGCCGACCAGGTGCCGTTCACCATCGACGGCAAGGACCAGGACCTCCACCCCGACGGGCTGCGCTGGGACGCCCCCTACGCCAAGGCGAGGTTCGACGACGGGACCTACGACGCCAGCCTCGGCGGCGCCACGCTCCACCTCGACTTCACCAAGGGCACCCGCACCACGACCCGGTAGCCGGGGCCGAGGACGGCGCCGGCCCGGTCAGACCGAGAGCGGGTCGCGGCCCGGCTCGGGGATGCGGGCCCAGATGTTGCTGCACTCGACGCACACCGACTCGGGGATGACGCCCGCCTTCATGAGCAGGGCGAAGATCTGGCAGCCCAGGCAGAAGGCGAACACGCTCTCGAGCGTGGCTGCCACCGTGATGAGGGCGACCAGGACCAGCGCCACCGGGGCGTTGCCGAAGGCGAACCACGAGACGGCGGCACCGACCGACAGGGTGGCGCCGATGCCCTGGGCGAAGCGCTTGGGCGGGCCGGGGACCATCTTCGGCTCGAACGGCAGGGCCGGCGTGATGACCCGGGTGACCAGCTGGCCGAGCGGGCTCATCGTGGGCCCGGTGAGCACGCGGGCCACGAAGCCGTAGGCCAGGAGCCCGATCGCCCACGTCTGCCCGCCGATCAGGATGAACAGCGTCAGCAGGACCACCCCACCCGCCACCAGGCGCGCCGAGACCTCGTTGACCGGGTTGGGGAAGCGGAAGAACGTGCGCACGGCAATACCCTACCCAGCAGGTCAGGAATTGCCACCACCGCCGGGCGGCAGGCGCCTAGGGGATGATGGGACCGGCGACGTCGTCGGGGTTGAGGGGCTCGTCGACCCCGAGGTCTCCCCCGCTGCCGCCGCCCTCGAGCTCCTCGGGGGTCATCAGGACATCGCGGGACTTCGATCCGGTCGAGGGCCCCACCACGCCGCGCTCCTCGAGCTCGTCCATGAGGCGCCCGGCGCGGGCGAAGCCGACGCGCAGCTTGCGCTGGAGCATCGAGGTGGAGCCCAGCTGGCTGCGCACGACCAGCTCGGTGGCCTGGGCGAGCAGGTCGTCGTCGCTGTCGCCGGATCCGCCCCCGGTTCCCCCGCTGCTCGAGCCCATCGACGAGCCGCTCGCTTCTTCGCCGCTGCCCTGGACCGCTTCGTCGTAGACCAGCTCCGGCGTCTGGCGCTTCCAGAAGGCCGCGATGTTGCGAACCTCCTCCTCGGTGACCCACGAGCCCTGGACGCGCTGGGCGATCGACGAGGACGGGCCGAGCAGGAGCATGTCGCCCTTGCCGAGCAGCCGTTCGGCGCCGGTCTGGTCGAGGATGACCCGGGAGTCGGTGGAGCTCGACACCGCGAACGCCAGGCGGGCGGGCACGTTGGCCTTGATGAGGCCGGTGATGACGTTGACCGACGGGCGCTGGGTGGCGATGACGAGGTGGATGCCGACGGCTCGGGCCATCTGCGCCAGACGGCAGATCGACTCCTCGACGTCTCGGGCCGCCACCATCATGAGGTCGGCGAGCTCGTCGATGACGACCAGGATGAACGGCATCCGCTGGTAGTTGGTGACCGACTCGGCATCGGGGCCGAGGAGCTCGGCGTTGGGGTCGGTGAGGTCTCCCCGGTCGAACGCCGCGTTGTACCCGGTGATGTCTCGGAACCCGCACTCGGCGAGGAGGTCGTAGCGGCGCTCCATCTCCCGCACCGCCCAGGCCAGCGCGTTGGCCGCCTTCTTGGGGACGGTGACCACCTCGGTGAGCAGGTGGGGCAGCTTGTTGTACTGGCCCATCTCCACCCGCTTGGGGTCGACCAGGATCATGCGCACCTGGTCTGGGGTGGACCGCATCAGGATCGACGTGAGCAGCGAGTTGAGGCAGCTCGACTTGCCGGCGCCCGTGGCGCCGGCGATGAGGATGTGGGGCATGGCGGCGAGGTTGGCGAGGATGGCCTTGCCGTCGATGTCTCGCCCGATGGCCACCTCGAGGGGGTGCGTGGCGGCACGGGCCTCGGGGCTGGTGAGGATGTCGCCCACCGTGACCAGCTGCTTGCGCACGTTGGGGATCTCGACGCCGATGGCCTGCTTGCCCGGGATGGGCGCCAGGATGCGCACGTCGGGGGTGGCCATCGCGTAGGCGATGTCCTTGTGGAGGCTGGTGACCCGGGCCACCTTGACGCCGGGACCGAGCTCGAGCTCGTAGCGGGTGACGGTGGGCCCGACGGTCATGCCGACGAGGCGGGTCTCGACGCCGTGCTCGGCCAGGGCGTGCTCGAGGTTGCGGCCGGTCTCCTCGACCAGCTTGCGGTCGACGCTCTGGTTGCCCGACGTGGACAGCAGCTTGGTGGGCGGGAGCTTCCACGCCGACGGCTGGGTGCCCGGCGGCAGGGCGATCTCGAGCTGCTCGGGCGGGTTGTCCGGGTCTGGCTCGGCCACGACGGCCTTGGGCTTGCGCACCCGCTTGGGCTTGGTCTCGGCACCCGCAGGATCCTGGTCCTGGTCGTAGAAGGCGCTGCCCTTGGCCCCGTCTCGCAGGTCGATCTCGCCGGGCACCACCACGGTGGGGTCGTCGCCCTCGCCTTCCGCGGCGCGCTCGCTGCCGAGCGAGAACAGGTTGCCGAGCAGCGCGCCGGCGGAGCGGCCGACCGGTCGGGCGCCGGCGGCGACCCCCGCGGCGCTCTTGCCGACCACGTGGCGCACCGTGGTGCGGGTGATGACCAACGCGCCGGCGAAGCCGATGGCGAGGAACGCGACCGCGGCACCGACGGGGCTGATGGCAGCACGGATGGGGCCGCCGATGGCGGCACCGAGGTAGCCGGCGCCGTCGGACATGGCATCGGCCCCATCCGAGAAGGCGGGAGCGCCCCGGACCAGGTGCAGCAGGCCGAGGCCCGAGATGACCAGCAGCACGCCGCCGAAGATGTTGCGGGCGAAGGGGTGCTCGGCCGCGGCCGGGTCGTCGTCGACCACGGTGGGGTCGTCGGCGCCGGCCTCCTTGGGCAGCGGGGCGCCGCGCACGAGCAGCGCGCCCAGCACGACGAGGAGGATGGGGATGATGACGCGGGCCGCGCCCACCACGATGCCGACCCCGTCGGCGGTGCCCCGGCCGACCGGACCTCCGGCGTCGGCGTAGACGCCCATGCCGGCCACGACCCCCACGACGATGAGCACGATCCCGGCGAAGTCGGCGCCGTGGCCGCGGCTGGCGTGGGCCAGCGAATCGAGCATCCGCACGGTGAGCGGCTCGGAGGCCGGTGCCGAGGCGCGCGAGCGCGCTGAGCTGGTGCTCTTCTTGGCCGGAGGGCGCTTCGAAGACGTCCGCGAGGCGGGCTTCTTCTTGGCTCCCGACCGGTTCGGGGTCCGCTTCGTGGCAGTCACAGTGGCTACGACGCTACCCGGGGGGTCCGACACATCCGTGGAGGGTTCCCCAGGCGCTGGGAGTGCAGGTGGGGCGCCCTCGGTGGCCGGCGACGCCGCCCACCACCTCGGGCCCCGTCACCGGATGCTGGACGCGCTACCCGCAGCCGGCGGCTGGGCCTCCACCCCACAGGACCCTGGCGAGGACGTCGGCTCAGAGCGACATGACGACGGGGACGATCATGGGGCGCCGCTTGGTGCGGTCGCTCACGAACTTCCCGGCCTTCTTGCGGACCACCCGCTGGAGGGTCTCGCTGTCGTGGTCGCCCTTCTCGAGCGACAGCATGACGGCCTCGGCGATGAGGTTGCGCATCTCGTCGAGCAGCTCCTCGGCCTCGTCCGCGTAGATCCAGCCGCGGGTGATGACCTCGGGGCCGGTGATGATCTCGCAGCTGTCGTGGTCGACCGTGACGATCACGACCACCACGCCCTCCTCGGCCAGGACCTGGCGGTCGCGGATGACCCCGTGACCCACGTCGCCGACGATGCCGTCGACGTAGAGGTAGTTGGCCGGCACCGATCCGTCCTTCTTGATGCCCTTGTCGGTGATCTTGATCCGGTCGCCGTCCTCGCAGATCAGCACGTTGCTGTCCTTGACGCCCATGGTCCGGGCCAGCTCGGCGTGGGCCTGCATGTGCCGGTACTCGCCGTGGACCGGGATCATGAACTCGGGCCGGATGACCGAGATCAGCGTCTTGATCTCCTCGGCCTTGGCGTGGCCGGTGGCGTGGACGTCGTGGAGGCCGGAGTGCACGACCCGGACGCCGATGCGCGCCATCGAGTTGATGACGTTGGAGACGTTGGTCTCGTTGCCCGGGATGGGGTGCGAGGAGAGGATCACGGTGTCCTTGTCGTTCAGCGTGATCCAGCGGCTCTCGTTGGCGGCCATCTTCGCCAGCGCCGACATGGGCTCGCCCTGCGACCCGGTGGAGATGATGCACACCGTGCCCGGATCGAGGTCCTTGACGTCTTCGATGTCGAGGAGCTTGTTGTCGGGGATGGTGAGCAGGCCCATCTCCTTGGCCAGCCGCACGTTCTTCTTCATCGACATGCCGAGCGTGGCGATCACGCGCCCGTTGGCGATGGCGGCGTCGGCGATCTGCTGGACGCGGTGCACGTGGCTGGCGAAGCAGGCGGTGATGATGCGGCGGCCCTTGTTGGCGGCGATGAGGTCCTCGAGGACCTTGCCGACCGACTTCTCGGAGCGCGAGTGGCCGTGCTGGTCGGCGTTGGTGGAGTCGCCCAGCAGGAGCCGCACGCCCTCGTTCTGGGCGATGGCGCCCATGACGCCCAGGTCGGTGAGGCGGCCGTCGACCGGGGTGAGGTCGAGCTTCCAGTCGCCGGTGTGGAGGATCGTGCCCTGGGGCGTGTGGAACGCGGTGGCGAAGCCGTGGGGCACCGAGTGGGTGACCGGGATGAACTCGCAGTCGAACGGGCCGAACTTGCGGCGCTCGTTGTCCTTCACCACGATCATCTCGGTGCGGTCCATGAGACCGGCCTCGTCGATGCGGTTGGCGGCGAAGCCCAGGCTCAGGGCCGAGCCGATGATCGGGAACGACAGCTCCCGGAGCGCGAAGGCCAGGGCGCCGTGGTGGTCCTCGTGACCGTGGGTGACGATGCAGCCGACGATGTCGTCCTTGCGCTCGATGAGCCACGAGAAGTCGGGGAGGACCAGATCGATCCCGAGCATGTCGGCCTCGGGGAACATCAGGCCGCAGTCGAGCAGCATGATCTTGCGACCGATCTCGATGGCGGCGCAGTTGCGGCCGATGTCACCGAGCCCGCCGAGGAAGGTGACAGAAACAGGTTCGGACATCAGATGGGGTATCCCAGGTTGGTGAGGACGGATGCAGCGGCGTCGGCGGTGCCCTCAGGCGCAGGGCCGAGCGGGAGCCGGCACTCGCCTATGGGCACGCCGAGCACCCCCATCGCCACCTTCACGGCCTGGGAGAACACGCACGTGTCGCTGTTCATGTAGCGGTAGCTCGGCAGGAGCCGAGCATCGATCTGGCGGGCCTTGTCGGTGTCGCCCTTGGCGAACGCCTCGAACATCTCGCCTTGCAGGGCGCCGGTCCAGTGGGTGGAGACGCCGATGACGCCCACGGCGCCGTAGGCGGCGAACGCCAGGCTGAGCGGCTCGTCGCCGCTGTAGACCTCGAAGCCCGCGGGCGCCTCGGCCAGCAGCACCGCGGCGCGCGACGGGTCTCCCCCGGCGTCCTTGATGGCGACCACGTTCGGCACCTGCTGCGCCAGGCGCAGGATGGTCTCGTTGGCCAGCGCCCGCCCGGTGCGGCCCGGAACGTCGTAGAGCACCACGGGCAGGTCGGTGGCCTCGGCGACGGCACGGAAGTGCAGCTCCAGGCCCGACTGCGGCGGCTTGTTGTAGTACGGCACGACGGCGAGCACGGCGTCCATGCCCGCCTCGGTGGCGGCGCGGGTCATCTCGACGCTGTGGGCGGTGTCGTTGGTGGTGGACCCGGCGATGAGCGGCACGTCGACCGCGTCGCGCACGACGCGGAACAGCTCGATGCGCTCGGGGTCGGTGAGGACCGCGCTCTCACCGGTGGTGCCGGCCAGGACCAGGGCATCGTTGCCGTGCGCCACCAGCCACTTCGCCAGCGTGCCGGCGGCCTCGGTGTCGAGGGAGCCGTCGGCCGCGAAGGGGGTGGCCATGGCAGAGATGACCGCGCCGAACCGAGCCATCAGATCGATCCCGCGGAGGATGCACGCATGGCTCGAACCCTACCGGCCCCACCCCCGGCCCTTCCGCAACGGTTCGGGACGCGAGGGAGGGACGGCCTGGTGGCCGTCCCTCCCTCGGTGGCCGACGATCGCACCGTCGGCCCGGTTCCCCTGCCGGTGACGGCTAGGCGCTGAGGGATGCGGCCGATGCCGACAGCTCGGCGTCGCCCAGCGCGAACGCCTGGTACTCGTCGCTGGTGTCGGTGAGGTCCTCGAACTGGATCACGCCCAGCTCCTCGAACTTGTGCCGGAGCCAGCCGTCGTTGCGATTGAGCAGTCCGAGCTTCTTGCAGTTCGGGACGATCTTGGTGAACAGCATCTGCTGGAACAGGAGGCGGTTGGGGTTCTCGATCAGCAGCGGCAGGACCTCCTTGGGCTTGAGGCCCATGCGCTCCCACACCTCCTGCTGCATGAACCGGTCGCGCATGCGCACGGCCGCCTCGAAGGCGAACTCCTGGCGCTCGAACATCTCGGCGTCGGACAGGTCGGCGTAGTACTCCTTCAGCGACAGCACGCCGAAGGCCACGTGGCGGGCCTCGTCGCTCATGACGTAGCGCAGGAGCTGCTTGAGGAGCGGCTCGGTGGTCATCTGGTGCATGAACCCGAAGGCCGCCAGCGCCAGGCCCTCCACCATGATCTGCATGCCCAGGTACGTCATGTCCCAGCGCGAGTCCCCGATGATGTCCTCGAGGAGCAGGCCCAGGTGCGGGTTGAGGGGGTAGTGGCCGTTGAGCTTGGTGTCGAGGTACTTGGCGAAGACCTCGACGTGGCGGGCCTCGTCCATCACCTGCGTGGACGCGTAGTACTTGGCGTCGATCCACGGCACGGTCTCGACGATCTTGGCGGTGCAGATCAGCGCCCCCTGCTCACCGTGCATGAACTGGCTGAGGCTCCAGTTCTGGAACTCCATCCCGAGGTTCATCCACTCGTCGTCACCCCAGTTGGCGAACGGCGTGTGCCTCAGGTCGACGTCGCCGAAGCTGCCGAGCGCCATGTTGTCCTTGGCCACCTGCTCCTGATCGACCACGGTGTCCCAGGGGAGGTCGGTCTCGCCGTTCCACATCGAGACCTTGGCCTTCTCGTAGAGCTTGTTGAGAGCCGGCCGGCTGCCCTTCTCGTAGTCCCACGTGAAGATGGCGTCGGAGTTGTCCTTGACCACGCGGATGGCCTCGTCGACGTCGGGCGCCGACACCGACAAGATGGCTTCGAGGTCGTTGAGCTCGGCTCGACCGATGAGGTCTTGGTTGGTCGATGCCGAGTTGGTCGGTTCCGTGCTGGTTGACATGAGCGTGGCTCCTCAGGTGCTGGGACGGGTGGGGACGATCTGCGCGGCGAACGCCGGGATCAGGAAGCGATCGACCAGGCCCCGGGCGTCGCCGATGACGGCGAGGTCGAGGTCGGCCTGGGGGTTGAACAGGTAGGTGATGAACAGGCGGGCCCCCCACTCGGCGGCCCAGGCGGCCCGGTCGGCGGGCAAGAAGCGCTCGAGGTGCGGGCCCACGGCGCCGGCGGTGTGCCGGTACACGAGGTCGACCTGGCGGAAGCCGAGGAACGGGAGGAACAGCTCGGGCTCGTGCTCGAGGATGAACTGGGCGCCGTCGTGGTCGCGCACCAGGCGGGCGGCCACCACCATGGCCCGGGTGAGGGCATCGGCCAGCTCGTCGGCCGCATCGATGGCATCGAGGATGGCACCGAGGTAGGTCTGGAGCTCACGGGCGGCGAGGGCGTGGAACAGGTGCTGCTTGCCGCCGGGGAAGGCCCGGTAGAGGGTGGCGCGCGAGCAGCCGGCCTCCTTGGCCACGTCGGCGAGCGCCGTCTTGGACACGCCCCAGCGCGCCACGAGCACGAGCGCGGCATCGAGGATCCGCTCGGTGGCCTCGGATCCGGCCGCCGGCGCGTCGGTGTCGACGAGGCGCAGCGCAGGGACCGAGGTCATGGTGAGACACTAAGATGGTAAATGTCTCATCGTCAACGTGTTCCACCCATGACCTTGGTCACAGCGGCGGCCCCAACCGCGGGCCTCAGGTGGCCAGGACCGCGGGCTGCACGATGGCCACCAGGAGCTCGTCGCGGACCAGGTGGCGCACCGAGTCGGGATCGGTGAGGTCCCACCGGCCCTCGGCCAGGATGAACGACAGGCCCATGCGCGCCAGCCAGTCCCCTGCCTCCAGCGGGTCGACCCCGGGCAAGAGATCCACCTGGCGCAGCTTGTCGGCCAGGTAGTCGCGCAGCACCGCCTGCACCTGCGGCGCCGACTGGGTGAGCTGGGGAAGGAGCCGCTCGGGCTCGGTCTCGAGCACCTTCTGGAGCACCACGTGATCGTCGACGGCGCGGTGCGCGTGCATGAGCGCCTCCTCCACGAGCGTGGGGAAGTCGGGGGCGTCGTTCACCGCCAGGGCCAGCTCGTGGAAGAACTGGCTCACCGCCCAGGTGATCGACTCCCCGATCAGCTGCTCCTTGCCGTCGGGGAAGTGGCGGTAGACGGTGGCCCGCGCCACCTTCGCCTCGCGAGCCGCGTCGTCCACGGTGGTCTTGGCGATCCCGTACCGCCCGAGGCACACGACGGTGGCCCCCAAGATCCGCTCCCTGACCCCGTCGCTCACCCCGCCACGCTACCCAGGCGCCGGCGCGCACACGAGGGAGCGACGCGCGAGCATGACCTGCATGTCGACCGTGCTCCTCGCAACCGATGGCTCCGATCTGGCCACTGCCGCCATGGCCCAGGGCATCGCCATCCTCGGCCACGACCACACGTTCATCACCCTCGCGGTCGTGACCCCGGCGTTCGTGCCCACGGCGTCGGTGAGCCCGATGGACACCCACCCCACGCTGGTCGATCCGGTGCTCGAGAAGGAGCTCGAGGACGAGCAGCGCGCCACGAGCGACTCCGAGATCCACGAGCTCGACGCCGCGCTCGGCATCACCGCCGAGCACCTGGTCAAGACGGGCGAGCCGGGACCCACCATCTGCGACGTGGCGGCCGACACCGGTGCCAACGTCGTGGTCATCGGCACCCACGGCCACGGGTGGTTCAAGCGGGTGATGATGGGGTCGGTGAGCACGCACGTGCTGCACCACGCGCCCTGCCCGGTGCTGGTGATCCGCACCGCGGAGACGCACGACTAGCGACGATCAGCCGGAGGGGTCACCCGTCGGGGCCGCCGGGCTGACCAGCTGCGCCCCGTCCTCCGGGTCACCGCCATCGGGTTCGGCCTCGTCGGCCGCCGCCGCGTCGAGTGCAGCGTTGCGCTCCTCGCGCTCGATCTCCCGGGCCCGCCGCCGCAGGATGAGCGGGTAGATGATCAGCGTCATCAGCGAGAACGAGAACCACTGGAGCGCATAGGAGAGGTGCGGCCCCTCGTCGAGGGCGGGGGCCGGGACCGGCTCGGGATCTGCCGCCCTGATGGCGGGCTTCTGGACCTGGAGCTGCAGGACGTACGGCAGCAGGTCCTCGTCGACCTGCTGGTCGAGCCGGGCGACGTCGGCCCGGGCCAGGTCGGTGAGCGTGCCGGTCTTCGGATCGACCGAGCCGAAGCTGCCGCGGGTCTCGGTCTCGCGCACGAGGCCCGTCACCGTGACCTCCCCCGTGGGCGCTGCGAAGCGCTTCGGCACGGCGTCGTACTCGCCGCTGTTCGAGATCCAGCCGCGGTTGACCACGAGGGCGGTGCCGTCGCTCAGGCGCAGCGGGGTGAGGACCCACGAGCCCGGGGCGCTGTCGTTGCTGCGCCCTCGCACCAGGACCTGCTGGTCACCGAGGTAGGTGCCGGTGGCCGTGGCCCGCCGGAACTCGAGCCCGCCGACCTTGCCGTACTGCCCGGGAGCAGCCAGGTCGCCGGCCTGGGCGACCGGCTCCTCGGAGCGGGCCGTCACGCGGGCGTTGCGGTCGCGCTTCTCCTGCAGGCGGTGCAGCTGCCAGATCCCGAGGTTGATCATGATGACCACCAGGCTCAGCACGAAGATGTGCGAGAGGATCCACTTGGGACGGAGGGCGAACCGGTACCGCGACATCGCCACGGAGGCTAGGCACGCCACCCCCCGCACCCGAAGTCGGGGCGGCCGCCATCTGTCACTCGCCCCTCGATCGGTCTCCGGTCGACCGATGGCTCGCCGGTTCGTAGCCTGCCGGGATGGTCGACACCCCGATGAGCAGAGCCTGCACCACCTGCGGTGCCGAGGTTCCGGCGCACCGATCGGTCTGCCCGGTGTGCTCCTCGATCCAGCCCGCCGAGGCCGCGCTCGCCACCGACGCGACCGCAGTCCCTCGCACCGTGATTCGCCCGGGTGCTCCGGGAACACCACTCGTCGATGCCGGCCCTGCGGTGGAGGTCGGCGCCGGACCTCAGACCGCCCCGTCCGCCCCCCCGCCGCCAAAGATCCGTGACACCGCCACCGTCACCCACCACCGGCTGCCCTACCTGCTGGTGGTGCTGGCGGTGGTGATCGTCGCGGCCATCGCCGCGTTCGCGCTGCTCTGACCCGCCGCCTCGCCCGTCTTCGACCGATCAGCGATCGGCCGGCGGGTGGTGCGTGTCGCCGGACCGCTCGACCTGGGTCCGCACGCCGCTGTCGACGAAGGTCCGGCCCTTGTGGCCCATCTCGAGGTCGTCCTCGGCGTGCTTGGCCGTTGCCTTGATGCGCTGGCCCAGCGCTTCGAGGCGGGCCTTCTCGGCGGCGATGTCGAGGTGGTCGTGGTGCTCTGTTGGTTCGGGTGCCTGTTGGTTCTCGCTCATGCCCTCCGGTACCCACCGAGCCCGTCTCCGAGCCACGCGGTCAAGCCCAGGGCGGCCCGTCGGTGACCCTGGTTCCTGGCCCGGCCTCGGGGGTCAGACGGTGGGGAGGGTCTGGCCCTCGAACTGGGCGCGGCGGTCCTTCTTGGACGACCCATCGTCCGGGTCCACGTTCCGTCCACGAACGTTCTGTGATCGCCCGGGGAACCGACCGGGTGATCACAGAACGTTCGGCTGGGTCGGCGGGGGTGGAGGTGCGCCGGGTCAGGCGGTGGGGAGGGTGTAGTCCTCGAACCGGGCGCGCAGGTCCTTCTTGGAGAACTTGCCGACGCTGGTCTTGGGGACCTCGTCGATGAAGACGATGTCGTCGGGGAGCCACCACTTGGCGACGCGGCCGTCGAGGAACTCGAGGATGTCCTCCTTGGTGGCGGACTCCCCTTCCTTCAGCACCACGCAGGCCAGGGGGCGCTCCTGCCACTTGGGGTGGGACACGCCGATGACGGCGGCCTCGGCCACGGCGGGGTGGGCCATGATCTCGTTCTCCAGCTCGACCGAGCTGATCCACTCGCCGCCGCTCTTCACCACGTCCTTGGTGCGGTCGACCAGCTTGATGTAGCCGTCGGCGGTGATGGTGGCGACGTCGCCGGTGCGCAGCCAGCCGTCGTCGGTGAACGACTCGGCCGAGCGGTCGTCGTTGTAATAGGTCTTGGCGATCCAGGGACCGGCGGCTTGGAGCTCGCCCCGGGAGTCGCCGTCCCACGGCACCTCGGAGCCGTCCTCCTGCGACAGGACCCGCAGCTCCACGCCGAGCAGCGGGAGGCCCTGCATGGCCCGGATGTCGGCCAGCTCCTCCTCGGGGAGGCCGCGCAGCTTGGACTTGATCTCGCCGACGGTGGCCACCGGGCTGGTCTCGGTCATGCCCCAGGCCTGGTAGATCGGCAGCCCGAGCTGCTCGCGGAACGCTTCGGACAGGGCCTTGGGCACCGCCGAGCCGCCGCACGGGATCACGCGCAGCGCCGAGGTGTCGCGGCCCTTCAGCGCCGGCAGCACGCCCATCCAGATGGTGGGCACGCCGGCGGCGACGGTGACCCTCTCGCTCTCGATCAGCTCGGCCAGCGGGTCGGCGGCCAGGTTCGGGCCCGGCATGATCAGGTCGGCGCCGCAGGCGACGGCGGCGTGGGCCAGGCCCCAGGCGTTGGCGTGGAACATGGGGACCACCGGCAAGATGCGGTCGGACTCCCGGGCGCCGAAGCCGTCGGCGAACATGGCCGCCATCGTGTGCAGCATCGTGGAGCGGTGGCTGTAGACCACGCCCTTCGGGTTGCCCGTGGTGCCGCTCGTGTAGCACATCGATGCGGCGAGCGATTCGTCGGCGACGTGGAACTCGACCCCCGACGCGCCGGCCAGCAGGTCCTCGTAGTCGTGCAGCTCCATGCCGGCCGGCACCTCGGCGGTGTCGAACGGTCCCCCGTCGTCGATCACCACGATGTGGCGCACCGTGGTGAAGGTCGACAGCAGCGGCCACAGCAGCCCGGCCACCGTCTTGTCGACGAAGATGACCTCGTCTTCGGCGTGGTTGACGATGTAGGTGATCTGCTCGGGGAACAGGCGCAGGTTGAGCGTGTGCAGCACGCGGCCGGTGCACGGGGCGGCGAAGTACAGCTCGAGGTGGCGCGAGGTGTTCCAGGAGAACGTGGCGACGCGGCCGTCGGCGGAGATGCCGAGGCGGTCGAGCGCGCCGCCGAGCCGGCGGGTGCGCTCGGCCCAGTCTCCGTACGAGATCCGCTCGCGCCCGGTGGGCAGGGCCGTGACGACCTCCTTGTCGGGGAACAGGCGCTCGACCCGGTGGAAGATGTGCGGGAGGGTGAGCGGGTAGTCCTGCATCAAGCCCTGCATGAGTGTGTCCCCTTGTGTGCGTGGTCGGTCGGCGTGCCGTCGGCCGACGAGCCCTGATCGTCAGCTGGTGGCGAACCTAGCCAAGCTGGTCGGGGCGCGCCGACGGCCCCTCTCGACGCCCTCCGGTCGGTGTCGGAGCGGTGTCCCGGCCGGGTCCGGGTGGGCCGCCTGCCACACTTGACGACTTGGACGAGCCCAGCGACACCCCCGAGGGCCCTGCCGCGGTCGCCGCCGCGCACCACCACCCCGTGCCCCAGGGGCCGCCCAGCAACGCCCTTCGCAACATCACCATCGGCGTGCTGGTGTTCCTGGTGGTGGTGGCCAACGCCGGCAACATCTTCTTCGCCACGTTCGTCAACGCCCACCCGCTGGCGCTGATCGCCATGAACGCCAGCAACCGCAACCTGGCGCTCGTCTCCAACAACCTGGCGCCGTTGTCGTTCTTCCTGGTCGGGTTCGCCCGCCTGTTCGCGCCGGACCTGTTCTTCTTCTGGATCGGCCGTTGGTACGGCGATGCCGCCATCCGGTGGATGGAGCGCAAGGCCCCCAGCTACGGGCAGCTGCTGCGCCAGCTCGAAGGGTGGTTCGACAAGGCCCGGTTCGTCGTGGTGGCCATCGCGCCCAACAACCCCGTCTGCCTGTTCGCCGGGGCCGCGGGCATGGGCATGTGGCCCTTCCTGATCGCCAACGTGGTCGGCACCATCGGTCGGCTCATCCTGATCCGCCTGTTCAGCAGCGTGTTCGCCGACCTTCTGGGCAGCATCAAGGACTTCATCGGCACGTACCGCTGGCCGCTCACCGCCCTGTCGCTGGTGCTGGTGGCCTTCACCATCTGGAACGACCGCCGAGGCGGGCGCGACGGCATCGGCGACCTGGTCAACCTCGAGGAGGGCATCTCCGAGGCGGAGGCAGAGCTCGAAGCCGAGGCGCTCGAGAGCGAATGACCGATCCCGCCGCCCCGGCTCTGGCGCACCTGCCTCCCCCCACGCGCCTGCGGCGCAACCTGGTGTTCGGCACCATCGGGGCCGCGGTCGTCCTCGGCTGGGTGGGCGACGCCCTCTGGGGCTCGCTCATCGACCGCAGCCCGCTCACGCTGCTGCTGCTGAACGCCAAGCCCCGCTACCAGCTCCTGACGGTGAACGAGCTCTCGCCGTGGGTCTTCTACCCGGTGGCCCTCGTCCGCCTGCTGATCACCAAGCCCCTCGTGTGGCTGGTTGGGGCCTGGTACGGGCCTCGGACGGTCGGCTGGATCGAGTCCCGGTCCGAGCGCTCCGGCCGGTCCATCCGATGGGTGCAGAAGCACTTCCCCCGGTACGGGTGGATCATCATGCTGATCACCACCTCGAACCCGATCTGCCTGCTCGCCGGCTCGGTCGGGTATCCGCTGATCTGGCTGATGGTCTGGGCGCTGATCGGGACCACCGTGCGGCTCATGGCGGTCGACTTCGTGGGCGGCGCCCTGTCGGATCAGATCGACTGGTTCGTGAGCTGGGTGGTCGACCACCGCGTGCTGGTCGTGGCCCTGTCGATCACGGTCGTGCTGGTGGGCGTCTGGTGGCAG
Organism: Aquihabitans sp. McL0605; assembly: GCF_049993875.1. Lineage (NCBI taxonomy): Bacteria > Bacillati > Actinomycetota > Acidimicrobiia > Acidimicrobiales > Iamiaceae > Aquihabitans > Aquihabitans sp. McL0605. The sequence goes on along the minus strand of NZ_CP188252.1, from coordinate 4,448,670 downwards.
CGGCGCCAGGGCACGTCGCCGCTCGACGAGCTGGCCTCGCTCGAGGAGGGGGTCGAGGAGACCGCCGAGGAGTCTGCGACGGAGACGGCCGACCCGGAGGTGGAGGGGTGAGCGCCAGCGCGGTCGACGCCGACGTCGTCGTGGTCGGTGGCGGCACCGCCGGGCTCCAGGCCGCGCTCCAGCTGGCCCGCGTGGGCCGCTCCGTGGTGCTGCTCGAGCGGCGGGCCGAGGGCAAGAGCGGCGCCCGCTGGTGCAACGGCACGGTGGCGTGGCAGTTCGAGCGGGCCGGGCTCGCCCCTCCCGTGGCGCCCGAGCTCCGCGCCGCGGGTGGCGCTGCGCACATGATCAGCCCGACCGGGGCCCACCGGTTCACCATCGGCGCCAGTCCGATCGGCGAGGTCGACATGCGTGCGCTCGTCGACCGGCTCCAACGAGACGCCGTGGCGGCCGGGGTCGACATCCGGTGGGGGGTCACCGACATCGACGTCGAGCTGACCCGCGGCCGGCCCACCTCGCTGACCGCCACCCAAGACGGCGAGCTGCTCACGGTGTCGGGGCGCCTGTTCGTCGATGCCGCCGGCTACACGGGCGTGATCCGCGACCAGGTGCCCGCGCTGGTGACCCTCTGCCCCGAGGTCACCGCCACGGACCTGTGCTCGGCGCAGCAGCTCGTCCTCCACGTCGACGATCCCGAGGGGGCACGGCGGTACCTGGCCGAGCAGGGTGCCGAGCCGGGCGACGCGATCATCGCCATCGGGATGGCCGGCGGCTACTCCACGGTCAACATCAACGTCGACGAGGCGCTGGAGGAGGTGGCCGTGCTCACCGGGTCGATCCCCGCCCTCGGCCACGCCTCCGGGCCCGAGCTGCTCAAGGCCGTCCGGGACGAGCACCCGTGGATGGGCCGGACCATCTTCGGCGGCGGCGGGCTGATCCCGCTGCGGCGCACCTACGACCGCTTCACGGCCCCGGGGATCGCACTCGTGGGCGACGCCGCCTGCCAGGTGATGCCGGGCCACGGCAGCGGGATCGGCTTCGGGCTGATCGCCGGCAAGGTGCTGGCCGAGGCGGTGGCGGGCGCCGCCGATCCAGGCGGTCCCGATGTGCTCTGGCGCTACCAGGCGTCGTACCTGCGCGAGTTCGGCGGCACCCTCGCCGGCTACGACGCCATCCGCCGGATGAGCGTGAAGCTCGGTCCCGACGGCGTCGAGGAGCTGTTCGCCTCGGGCGTGTTCTCGCCCGCGCTCGTGCTGCCCGGGCTCGACCAGAAGGTGGCCGCCCTCGGTCCGTCCGACACCGCGGCCGCCGCCCGCGCCCTGGCCGGCCGGCCTCGCATCGCCAAGGTGGTGGTCCCCGCGCTTGCAGCCCTCGCCTCCGCCCAGGCCCTGTACCGCACGTACCCGCGCACGCCGTCGCCCCGGGCCTTCGCCACGTGGGCGGCCTCCTCCCGCGCGCTCCTCCCCCGCCAGGGTGCGGCCGGTTGAGCGAGACCGAGCGCACCGGGCCGCCGCCCTGGCTGATCCGCAGCCGGCAGGTGTCGCCGCACCGCGTCGAGGCCACGGTCGACGGACTGCCGGTGCGGGTCGAGTGCCCCGACGCGCCCCTGGTCGACGTGCCCGAGGCGTGGGGCAGCGCGTTCGCCCTCCCCGCGTCGCGGGCGGGGGCCGACCTCGACCTCGCGGTGCCGGTGGACGCCGCGTGGGCCGACGGCGCCCGGCGCAACGTCGCCCTCGCCGCCGGGTGGTGGGGCGGCCGAGCCGACCTGGTGGTCCACGCCCCGCGCTCCGGGCGGGTGGCCGCCGTGCGCCGGCGGGCCCGGCCCCCGGTCCCGGCCGGCGGCCGCGCGCTCTGCTTCACCGGCGGGGTCGACTCGTTCTTCTCGCTGCTCGGCGACGCCCACCAGCCCACGTGCCTGCTCTACGTCGTGGGGTTCGATGTCCCAGTCGGCGACCAGAGCCGGATCGACCACGTGGTCGGCCTCGTGCGGTCCGTCGCCGCCGAGCGGGGGCTGCCGGCCCTGATCGTGACGACCGACCTGCGCGACCACCCGCGCTTCGCCGCGGTCAGCTGGGAGCACACGCACGGGGCCGCGCTCGCCGCCATCGGCCACCTCCTGAGCGCCACCGTCTCGACGCTCGTGGTCCCGCCGTCGTACGGCGCCGACCGGCTCGTGCCGTGGGGGTCGCGGCCCGACCTCGACACCGGCTGGAGCGTGCCGGGCCGGCTCGTGGTCGAGCACGGCGACGCGTCCGGCCACCGGCTCGACCGCGTCGGCGCCATCGCCCGAGACCCGCTCGTGTGGCGCCACCTCCGGGTGTGCTGGCAGAACGTCGGGTCCGACCTGAACTGCGGCCGCTGCGAGAAGTGCGTCCGCACGATGGCGATGCTGGCTGCCTCCGACGTGCTCGACGAGTGCGAGACGTTCCCGTCGCGCCGGCACCTCCCCGCCGCGATCGACGCCATGGAGCCGATCCCGGCCGGGACGATCCCGATGTGGACGGACCTCCTCACCATCTCGCTGCGGCCACCCGAGCGCGACGCGGTGGACCGGCTGCTGGCCCGCAGCTCGGGCTGAGCGTCAGCCCGCTGCGCCTGCCGGACCGGCGGTGCGAGCGACGACCGCCCGGAGCCCCCAGCGCAGCCCCGACCGCCCGGCCTCGTCGTGCTCGATGCCGGGCCCGGCTCGGAGCGCCGCCAGCACGTCGGCCGGGGCAGCCTCCTCCAGCGCGAACAGCTCGGTGCAGAAGGCGGTGAGCTCGGCGTCGTCGTCGGCCCACCAGTGGTACCGGCCATCGACGACGCGCACGTCGACGAACCCGGCGGCCTCGACCTGCGCCGCGGTGTCGTCGGTGAAGAACCGGCCGGCGTGCCCGGTGGAGGTCCACTCCCCCACCACGCCGTCGAGGAACACGGCCTCGGGCGAACCGCTGATCACGTCGACGGCGGCGAGGCGGCCACCCGGGCGCAGCAGCCGGTGCCAGGCCGTGAACAGCTCGAGGTGATCGTCGGTGTGGTGCATGCCCGCCACCGACACCACCACGTCGGCCTCGCCCTCGGCCAGCGCGGCCCCGGTCAGGTCGCTCTCGATCGGCTGCAACCCCCGTTCGCGGCTGCACTCGAGGAACACCGGCGAGGCGTCCACGGCCCGCACGTGCACGCCCGCGGCGACGTGCTCGGCGAGGTACCCGCCCCCCGACGGGATGTCGACCAGCACCTCCCCGGGCCGCGGCTCCACGAGGCCGAGCGCGAACGAGAGCTCCTCGGCGCGCACCGTCGGCCACCGGCGCATGGCTGCGTCGTAGCGGCGACCTCGCAGCTCGAAGGTGTCGTGGTACCCGTCTCGGGTGTCGCCCGGCACGGAGGTCTACAGGTCGAGGTAGGCGTCGAGGCCCACGGTGACCCCGGGGTGATCGGCGATGCGCTTGGCGGCCAGGACGACGCCCGGCATGAAGCTGCTGCGGTCGTAGCTGTCGTGGCGGATGCTCAGCGTCTGGCCCGTGGTGCCGAGCACCACCTCCTGGTGCGCCACCATCCCGCGCATGCGCACGGCGTGGACCCGGATGCCGGCGGGGCCCGCTCCCCCTCGGGCGCCCTCGACCACCTCGGTGGTGGTGGGATCAGGCGCCCAGTCGGGGCTGGCCGCGGCCATCCGCTCGACGGTGCGCATGGCGGTGCCCGACGGCGAGTCGATCTTGGCGTCGTGGTGGAACTCGAGCACCTCAGCGGTCTCGAACCACGGCGCCGCCAGCTCGGCGAAGCGCATCATCAAGATGGCGCCGATCGCGAAGTTGGGCGCGATCAGGCAGTTGCTCGCCGTGAACGACGAGCGGAACCCGTCGAGGTCTTCCGGCGAGAAGCCCGTGGTGCCCACCACCGCGTGCACCCCCTGCGCCGCGCACCACGCCAGGTTGCTGCGAGCGGCGTCGAGGTGGGTGAAGTCGACCATGACCTGCGGGAGCTGCTCCGGGTCGAGGTGCTCGGCCTTGGCCGCCACCTCGAAGTCGAGGTCGACCTCGGCCGCCTGGCGGATCGGGATCCCGGCGGCGCCGGGGTCGACCGCGGCGACGAGCTCGAGGGCAGGGTCGTCGTGCACGGCTCGGCACACGGTTGCACCCATGCGTCCGGCCGCGCCGAAGACGCCGACGGTGATCGCCATCAGAGCGGCGGAGGCGGGGGCGGCACGGCACCCGGAGGGGGCGGCGGCACCGAACCCGCGGGCGGCGGGGGCACGGCCCCGGGAGGCGGCGGGGGCACCGCGCCCGGAGGAGGCGGCACCGAGCCGGAGGGCGGAGGCGGCACCTCGGCCCCGGGCGGCGGTGGGACGCTTGCCGACGGAGCGGGAGGCGCGGCGGCCTCCGGCGCCTCCGGGGAGTCGTCGGGCGCCGACGAGCCCAGCGGGCCGTGCTCGGCTTCGTGCGCGTGCAGGGCCTCGGTGATGCGGGCGATCTCGGCAGGGCCCTTGCCGTCGTCGCGGCCCGTGTCGATCGCGTAGTGCCAGGCGCCGAGCGAGCGCAGGAGCCCGTCGGCCTTCTTCTTGGCCTGCGCCTCGTCGAGCTTGTCCTGCCCTTGCTTGATGGTCTGCTCCGCCGTGGCTTTCACCTTGTCGAGGAAACCCATCGCCCGCTCCTTGGTCGTCGGCCGCGCGGCCGCGCGCTTGGTCGAAGTATGGCCCATCGAGCCCGCGACCAGCACCGACAGGGTTGCAACTTCCGGACGAACCGCCAGACTGTGGGCGCACTCGCACGAGAACCGGAGGCTGCCATGGCCCGTACCTCCTCACGATCGCCCCGCACGGTGGCCGACGAGCTGACGCCCGTCCTCCACCAGATGCTGGGACCCGACATCCCCTTCGCCCTCCGCGCGTGGGACGGGAGCAGCATCGGACCGACCGATCCACCGGTCACGATCGACGTGCACAGCCCGAGCGCGGTGCAGCACCTGATGTGGTCGCCCAACGAGCTCGGGCTCGCGCGCGCCCACGTGTCGGGGGCGCTCGACATCGACGGCGACATCTTCGACTTCCTCGCCGTGCGCGACCTGATGGTCCAGCGCGACCCCGACGTGAGCCTGAAGCTGGGGCTGCGCGGCAGCATGCGGCTCGCCGGCAGCCTCAGGCGCCTCGGCCTCCTCGGGCGCCGGCCGCCCCTCCCGGCCGAGGAGCTGCGGCCCCGGGGCCGGCTCCACACCCGTTCGCGCGACGCGGCGGCGATCGCCCACCACTACGACGTGTCGAACGACTTCTACCGGATCCTGCTCGGGCCGAGCATGACGTACTCGTGCGCCTACTGGTACGAGGACGGGCTCGACCTCGCCGACGCCCAGGAGGCCAAGTACGAGCTGATCTGCCGCAAGCTCGGGCTCCGCTCCGGCATGCGCCTGCTCGACGTCGGGTGCGGCTGGGGCTCGATGGCCATCCACGCGGCCAAGCACCACGGTGCCGTCGTCGTCGGCATCACCATCTCCGAGGCGCAGGCCGAGCTGGCCCGCCGGCGCGTGGCCGAGGCCGGGCTGGCCCGCCGGGTGGAGATCCGGGTGCAGGACTACCGCGACGTCGACGACGACCCGTTCGACGCCATCAGCTCCATCGGCATGTTCGAGCACGTCGGCGAGCAGCAGATGGCCGAGTACCTCACCGACCTGAAGGGCCTGGTCCGGACCGAGGGGCGCATCCTCAACCACGCCATCTCCCGCCCCAACCCCGACGACAACGCCGGGGTCGACCCCAAGTCGTTCATGGGCCGCTACGTGTTCCCCGACGCCGCGCTCCTCGAGGTGGGGACCGTCGTGTCGGCCATGCAGCGCACCGGGCTCGAGGTGCGAGACGTCCAGTCGCTGCGCGAGCACTACGCGCTCACGCTGCGCGCCTGGGTCGCCAACCTCGAGGCCGATTGGGACGAGGTCCAGCGCCTCGTCGGCCCCGGGCGGGCGCGGGTGTGGCGGCTGTACCTGGCCGGGTGCGCGCTGGGCTTCGAGCAGGCCCGCACCTCAATCCACCAGGTGCTGGCGGTGCGCACGAGCGAGGATGGGACTGCGAGCGTTCCGGCCACCCGGTCGACGTTCGAGGTCGACCGGGACCACCCCGTCGACCACTGACCCGCACCCTCCCCCACCCCAAGGATCCATGACCTCCTCCATCGGCGCGATCAGCATCGACTGCCGCCACCCGTACCCGCTCGCCCAGTTCTGGTCCCAGGTCCTGGGCTTCACCGACGACCCGGACAACCCGAACGCACCTGACGATCCCGAGGCGCTGCTGGTCGACCCCCGCGGGCTGCACCCCGCGCTGATGTTCCTGCCGGTGCCCGAGGGCAAGACGGTCAAGAACCGGGTCCACCTCGACCTGCGCCCGTCGGTGCTCCGGGATGTGGAGGTCGAACGGGTGCTCGGCCTCGGGGCCACCCTGGTCGCCGATCGGCGCAACGACGACGGCACCGGCTGGGCCGTGCTCGCCGACCCGGAGGGCAACGAGTTCTGCATCGAGCGCTCGGCCGCCGAGCGGCCCGAGCCGGGCCCGGTCGACACCGGGCGCCGCGAGTACCCCGACGTGAAGGCGGTCAGCGAGCGCGTCGGGCTCGAGCGCACCCTCGACTGGTACCGCGAGGGGGTCATCGCCAAGGTCCAGGGCCTCCCCCAGCACCTGGCCGTCGCCACCCCGCTGCGCTCCGGGTCGACCATCGCCGGGCTGGTCAAGCACCTGGCGCTCGTCGAGGACTCCTGGTTCGCCGACGACTTCGCCGGTCTCGATCCGCTCCCCTGGTGGGCCGACGTCGACTGGGACGCCGACCGGGACTGGGAGTTCCACTCAGCCCTCACCGAGCCCATCGAGCTGCAGGTCGACCGCTACCGGGAGGCGTGCGAGCGAGCCCGGGAGATCGCGCGGGGCCGCTCGCTCGACGACGTCGGGGCCGACCACTCCAGCGGCGAGTTCACCCTCCGGTTCGTGCTGCTCCACATGATCGAGGAGACGGCCCGCCACCTCGGCCACCTCGACGTGCTGCGCGAGCTGCTCGACGGCACCACGGGCGAGTAGGCCTGCCGGCGCCTACTGCCCGGTGAGCGCGGGACCGATCCAGGTGTCCCAGGCCCACCGGCCCCCCTCGGGCGAGACCACGTGGACCTCCTTGCCCATCGCCTGGTCCTTGGCGGCGGTGGGCCGGCCGGCCGGGTCGCCACCCACGCACACCGCACCGGTGGGGGCGATGACGTCGACCTGCCGGCCGTGCCGGGTGGCGTCGTCGGCCACCTCGTGGATGAGCCGGTTGATCCAGCGGATGTAGTCGGGATCGCGCCGCGCTGCCACCGCCTTGGACCCCGGGCAGGAGAACTCGACCATGGCGAACCGGGCGCCGGCGGCGTTGGCGGCGTCGATGCGCGCCAGCATCCGGTCGCGCAGCAGCGTCCGCACCTGGGGCGACCGGGCCGGGAGCACCGTGCCGTCGGGCGCCCGGACGCGCGACCACTCCCAGGCGCCGGGCAGGAGCACCACGACATCGGGATCGGCCTCGAGGCCGACGGCTTCGGCCTGCGGCTGCTTGGCGCAGTCTCGGTTGGTGGCGACGAACGGCGCGTCGTCGCGGTCGAGCGGGTAGTCGTAGCCGTCGGCGGCGAGGAGCCCGCACCCCAAGATCGCCCGCGTGTCGATCGACCCGATCCCCGGGGGCAAGTCGGCGCCGACGGGCCCGTAGAAGCCCATGGTCCAGGCCACCGAGTCGCCCGACAGCATCACCTTCAGCAGCGGGGGCTGCCCCGGCGCCGCGGTCACGGTGGGCGAGGTCAGCCCCGCCCGCAGCGCCGAGGACGAGGCCTCGGCCGTGTCGACCCGCTGGTACGCAGGGGGCGGCACGGCCAGCACGAGCGCGGTCACGAGCACGCCCGCGGCCCCCACGATGCCCACCGTCCACGCGGTGCGCCGGACGGCCCCCCGCCGGGCCCAGCCGGTGCGGCGCCGGATCGGATCCTCGACGAGCCGGAAGCTGGCCTCGGCCAGGGCGAGGGCGCCCGTGACGGTGACCAGGGCGAGCCACGGTCTGGCCAGGCTGGGCCAGCGGAACGCCACCAGCACCTGGATGGGCCAGGACCACAGGTAGATCGCGTACGAGCGCGATCCGAGGTACCGGGCGATGGGAGCGGTGGTGGTCCACGCCAGCACCGACCGGTCGCCGCGGTGCACGGTGGAGGCCCGGGCCACCACCGCCGCCGACGCCAGCGAGGCCACCACCAGAATCCCGTTGCGGTACAGCGCGGGCGAGGCCACGTCGGCGGTGGCGACGAGCCCCACGAGCACGACGGCACCGACCGCACCCACGGCCCGACCGGCGCGACCCGCGACCGCCCGTGACCGGCCGCCCGCCAGGACGCACGCGAGGGCGCAGCCGAGCAACGGGGCCACCGCCCGCGTGTCGGTGCCGACGTAGACGCGCGACAGGCGCTCGGGCGCGAGGTGGTGCGAGAGGAGCAGCTGCCACGCGGTGCTCGCTACGGCACCCACGACGGCGACGGTCCCGACCACGGCCGCGAGCGAGCGCCCGGTGCGTCGGGTCACGGCGGCCGAAGCGACGAGCGCCAGCGGCCACACCAGGTAGAACTGCTCCTCGATCGACAGGCTCCAGGCGTGCCGGAACAGGTTCTGGCCGCTGGCCCAGTACGACGGGCCCTGGACCTGGCGCCAGTTGGCCCACCACGTCAGCGTGGCCACACCGTCCCACCCGAGGGCGTGCCACTGGTTGCGCGGCCACCCCACCAGCACCGCCACCACCGTCACGGCCCCGACCACCACGAGCAGGGCGGGCACCAGGCGGCGGACCCGCCGGCCCCAGAACGCCAGCAGCCCCAGGCGGCCGGTGGTGCCGATCTCGCCCAGCGCCAGCCCCGTGATCAGGTAGCCCGAGAGCACGAGGAACACGTCGACCCCGAGGAACCCGCCGCTCAGGTACCCGAGGTGGTACGCCACGACGGCCACCACGGCCAGGCCGCGCACGCCGTCGAGGCCCGGGCGGTGGGTCCACCCGACCGCCCGTTCGGCGGCGTCGGCGTCGAGCGGGGTGACCGGCTCCTCCACCACCTCCACGCGTCGACGCCTTCCGTTCAGGAGCCCAGGTCGGCGTCGGTGAGGGGGCCCACGCCGCACACGGTGGGGCTGGTCCCCAGGACTCGCTTGGCCACCCGGACGACATCGTCGGGGGTGACCGCGCGGAGCTTGGCCAGCTGCTCGTCGACCGGGGTGACGCGGCCACGGGAGCACACGTGGTTGCCGAGCCGCGCCATCACGCTGCCGCTGTCTTCGAGGCCCAGGAGGAACGAGCCCTCGAGGAACCCGAGGGCCACCTCCCACTCGCGCTCGGTCACCCCGTCGGCCACCAGGTCGGCGGTGATGTCGAGGAGGAGCTCGCGCACCTCGGCCACGCGCTCGGCGCCGGTGCCCACGTAGGCGGCGAGCGAGCCGGCATCGGAGAACGAGGCCACCGACGAGAACACCGAGTAGGCCAGGCCGCGGTCTTCGCGGATCTCCTGGAACAGCCGGCTCGACAGGCCCCCGCCGAGGATCTGGTTGCACACGCCGAGGGCGTAGCGGTCGGGGTCTCCGGCGGCGAGCGCCGGCCACACCAGGCACAGGTGCGCCTGCTCGGAGGGGCGCCGGAGCAGGGCGTGCTCCTTCCGCGGGATCGGACCGTCGGGAGCCTGCCGCTCGGGCCGCTCGCCGGCGGCGCGGTACGGGAACTGCTCCCCCGCCGCCACCACCTGCTCGTGGTCGATCGCGCCACCGGCGACGAGCACGAGGTTGGCCGGGTGGTAGTGGTGCTCGAAGAACGCGGCGATGCGATCGCGGTCCATGGCGTCGATGGTCTCGAGCGTGCCCAGCACCTCCCGGCCCAGGGGGTGGTCGCCCCAGAGGGCTTCGTGGGCGAGCGACATCACCCGATCGTCGCCCTCGTCCTCGGCGAGGTGGAGCTCCTCCAAGATGACCTGGCGCTCCGATTCGACGTCGTCGGCATCGAACGCCGGCGAGGTGACGACGTCGCACAGCAGCTCGAGGCCCACGTCGGCCGAGCGCTCGGGGACCCGCGTGTAGAACGCGGTGTGCTCGTGGGCGGTGTGGGCGTTGAGCTCGCCGCCGACCGCCTCGATGGCTTCGGAGATCTCGCGGCCCGACCGCTTCTCGGTCCCCTTGAACAGCAGGTGCTCGAGGAAGTGGGAGGCGCCGGCCAGCTCGTCGGACTCGTCACGGGCACCGACGCGCACCCAGCAGCCGAAGCTGGCCGAGCGGGCGCCGGGCATCGCTTCGGTGACCACGGTGAGGCCGGAGGGGAGGTCGGTGCGCTGGATGGTCAACGGAGGCTCGATTCAGAGGGAAAACCACGTCGGTCCCAGCCGAGGCTGGGACCGACGCGCACTACGGAAGGTTCCGGTCAGGCGCGGAGCGCCGGGACCGAAGGATGGTGCTGGTGATCAGCGACGACCGCCGCCACGGCGACCGCCGTCACGACCGCCGGAGCGACCGCCGCTGGAGCGGCCGCCACCGGAGCCACCGGGACGCTCGGAACCGGGACCGAGGTCGCCGAACTCCTCGCGGACCTCGGCGTCGAACGCGTCCTCGAAGGACACGGTCTCCCGGGCCGGGCTGGAGCTGCTCGACTCGGCCGGGGCGTCGTCGGAGCTGCTGGAGCTGGAGCTGGAGGTGGTGCGGGCCGGAGCGGCATCGCCGGAGCCGCCGCCAGAGGCGAGCGGGGTGACCGGCGTGAGGCTGACCTTGCCGTTCGGGTCGACGTCGTCGACCTTGACCTCGATCTCCTGACCGAGCTCGAGGACGTCCTCGACCTTCTCGATGCGCTTGCCGCCACCCATCTTGGAGATGTGCACCAGGCCGTCACGGCCCGGGAGGATGTTGACGAACGCACCGAACTTGGTGATGTTGACGACGCGACCCATGTAGGTGGCGCCGACCTCGGCCGACGGCGGGTTGAGGATGAGCCGGATCTGGCGCTCGGCCTCGGCCACCTTGTCGAGGTCGTTCGAGCCGATGCTCACGGTGCCGATCATGCCGTCGTCATCGATGGAGATGTCGGCGCCGGTCTCGGCCTGCATGGCGTTGATGACCTTGCCCTTCGGGCCGATGATCTCGCCGATCTTGTCGATCGGGATCTCGAAGCTGATGATCTTCGGAGCCGACGCACCGACCTCGGGACGAGGCGCCGCGATGGCAGCGTTCATGACGTCGAGGATCTCGAGGCGGGCCACCTTGGCCTGGTCGAGCGCCGCGGCCAGGACCTCGGACGGAAGGCCCTCGATCTTGGTGTCGAGCTGCAGGGCGGTCACGAACTCGGCCGTGCCGGCCACCTTGAAGTCCATGTCGCCGAAGGCGTCTTCCGAACCGAGGATGTCGGTGAGGGTGACGTACTTGTCGCCGTCGTAGATGAGGCCCATGGCGATGCCGGCGACCGCAGCCTTGATCGGCACGCCGCCATCCATCAGCGAGAGGGACGAGGCGCAGACCGAGCCCATGGAGGTGGAGCCGTTGGAGCTCAGGACCTCGGACACGAGGCGGAGGGCGTAGGGCCACTCCTCCAGCGAGGGGACGAGGGGCAGCAGGGCCCGCTCGGCGAGCATGCCGTGACCGACCTCGCGGCGCTTGGTGCCACCCATGCGACCCGTCTCGCCGTTGGCGTAGGGCGGCATGTTGTAGTGGTGCATGTAGCGCTTCTTGGTGACCGGGTCGACGGTGTCGAGCATCTGGTCCATCTTCGGCAGACCGAGGGTCAGCACGTTGAGGACCTGGGTCTCACCCCGCTGGAACAGGCCGGTGCCGTGCGCCGTGGGGATGAGCCCCACCTGGGCGGACACGGGCCGCAGGTCGGTGACGCCACGGCCGTCCATGCGGACGCCCTCGTCGATGACCCGCTGGCGGATGATGGCCTTGGTGAGCTCCTTGAAGGCGCTCTTGACCTGGCGGGACTGGCCCTCGAGGGCGCCGCCCTCGCCGGTGAGCTCGGCCACGACCTCGGCCTTGATGGCGTCGTTGGCGGCGTTGCGCTCGGTCTTGTCGGTGATCTGGTTGGCGGGGATCAGCTTGGCCTCGGCCGCAGCCTTGACGGCCGCTTCGACCTCGTCGGAGTAGTCGATCTGGTTCTCCCAGACGATGGCGGGCTTGCGGCCCACCTTGGCGACGAGCTCGTTCTGGAGGGCGAGGGACTCGGCGATCCAGACCTTGGCCGCATCGAGGCCGCCGGCGATGACCGACTCGGTCACCTTGGGGGCGCCGTCCTCGTAGTAGGTCCAGGCCTTCTCGGTGCCGGAGGCCTCGACCATCATGATGGCGATCTCGCCGTTGACCTCACGGCCGGCGACCACGATCTGGAAGGTGGCTTCGTCCTGCTCTTCGAAGGTGGGGTACGGGATCCACTGGCCGTCCTGGCTGTAGGCCAGGCGCACGCCACCGATGGGGCCCTCGAAGGGGAGGCCGGTCAGCATCAGCGCGGCGGAGGCGGCGTTGATGGCGACGACGTCGTAGGGGTTGACCTGATCGGCGCCCTGGACGGTGATGACGACCTGGGTCTCGTTGCGGTAGCCCTTGGGGAACGACGGGCGCAGCGGCCGGTCGATGAGGCGGCAGACGAGGACGGCGTTGTCGGAGGGACGGCCTTCCTTGCGGAAGAACGAGCCGGGGATCTTGCCGGCGGCGTACGCCTTCTCCTCGACGTCGATCGTCAGGGGGAAGAAGTCGGTGCCCTCGCGGACCTCCTTGGCGCCGTTGGCCGTGGCCAGGATCTGGGTGTTGCCCAGCTTGGCGACGACGGCACCCTGCGACTGGGGTGCGTACACGCCCGTCGACAGGGTCAGGACCTTGTCGGTCCCGGAAACGGGACCACTTACGGATACTTCAGCCATGTGGCTATCTCCTCTGGGGCCGAGTGCCCCGGTGAAGGCAGATCCCGTGCAACCAGCTCCCAGTCGACGATCTCCCGACCCCGATGGCCGAGCGATGGGCGACTGGCAACTGACTTCGTGGAACCCGCCGGTTTGGTTTGTTTGTGTTGAAAAGTCCACGAGCGGCCCCGGAGGGCCGCTCGTGGCAGAGCTTGGGACCTAGCGGCGCAGGCCGTGGGTGGCGATGATCGTGCGGTACCGCTCGACGTCGTTGTTCTTGACGTAGTCGAGCAGGTTGCGGCGACGACCCACCAGCATCAGCAGGCCACGCCGGCTGTGGTGGTCCTTCTTGTGCACCTTGAGGTGCTCGTTGAGGTGGTTGATGCGCTTGGTGAGCAGCGCGATCTGCACCTCGGGCGAACCCGTGTCGGTCTCGTGGAGGCGGTGCTCCCCGATGACCTCGGGCTTCTGGCGATCGATGATCTCAGACAAGTTCCTGGTTTCCTCTTTGGGTTTCGGACCCGGCCCCACGACCCGCAGCGTGCTGCTGCCTGGCCTGGAGCGGACGCGCCCCGATTGGGCACAGCGATCCATGGTAGCCGTCGAACCCCCGTTCGCCCCAATGGGGTCTCACCCGAGCGTCAGCGGGGCAGATCGACGTGCCAGTGGAACTTGGGGCGGAGGGGGCCGGGCTCGATGGCGTCGAGGTCGATCTCGGGGGTGAGGGCCAAGATGGGCGCATCGGGCTCGTAGAAGGCGGCCTCGATCTCGTCGAGCGATGCGTCGGGGGCCAGGCCCAGCTCGGCGAAGTCGCGGGCGCGGGCCGCCTGGCTGATGGGGCTGTCGAACATCTCCCGCAGGATGGCGGGCAGGGTCTCGGGGTCGCGCAGCAGCCACGAGTGCCGGCCGCCCTCGACCACGACCACCATCCCCTTGGCCAGCTTGGCGGCGCTGCGGGCGGTGGACAGCGGCACGACGATGTCGCGGTCGCCGTGGATGGCGATGACGGGGACGCCCTCCCGACCGAGCTTCTCGAGCATCCACTTCGACGACCGGGACCGCAGGATCGACACGCCGGGCCCGATGAGGTGCAGCGGGTTCTTGGCGTGGCTGACGACCATCGGCATGGCGAGGCGGCCGAACTTGACCGCCTGCACCGGGTCGCGCACGAACGGCAGCGTGCTGAAGGAGTCGGCCATCAAGATGCCGCCCACCCCGGCCAGCAGGAACGGGTTGAACCGCGACAGCGCCACGATCCGGTCCCACGGCTCGCCCACGATGGCGTCGAGGAGGATCACGGCCAGCGCCCGTTCGGGCTCGCGGGCCGCCAGCTCGGTGACCAGGCGGCCACCCATCGAGTGCCCGGCGAACACGGCCTTGTTGATGCCCAGCTCGTCGACGACGCGGCCGAGCAGCTTGGTGTACTCCTCGAAGTTGGCGCCGCCGGCGGGCAGGCCCTGGGTGCCGCCGTGGTTGGCCACGTCGATGGCCACCACCTTGAACCCCGACGTGACGATGCGGCTCAGCGTCTGGGCGTAGAGCATCCCCTCGGCGGAGTAGCCGTGGATGAGCACGATGGGCACGCCGCGGCCGCACACCGACACGGCCACCTTGTGGCCGTCGGCCAGGGCGATCGTGTGGCGGGCGAGCCGGGGCAGGTGCGTCGAGCGGGTCTCGGCCGTGGTGCCCGGTCCGAGCAGCGTGTCGTCGTGCGACGTGGCGAGGACGTCGATGCCGCTCGAAGCTTCGGGTTCGGTGCTGGCGTCGGTGGTACCCATGGACGGCTCCCCTGTCTCCCTCCGTCGGCACAGCCCGCGGATCAAGTGTGCCCCACCCGCTGGAGCACCCGCGCGGACCCAGCCATCAAGGGAGCAGCAGGGCCTGCGTCTGTTCGACGTCGGCGCGCATCTGGGCGATGAGCGGGTCGATGCCGTCGAACTTCACCTCGCCTCGCAGCCGCTCGACGAACCGGACGCGCACGGCCTCGCCGTAGAGGTCGCCGGCGAAGTCGATCAGGTGGCACTCGAGCAGCGGGGCGCCGGTGGGCCGCTCGTAGAACGTGGGCCGGTGGCCGAGCGACATGGCGGTGGCGTGGACCGTGCCGTCGGCCCGCTCGAACCACCCGGCGTAGATGCCGTCGGCGGGGAGCTGGATCTCGTCGGGGATCTGGAGGTTGGCCGTGGGGAAGCCGAGGTCGCGGCCCCGCGCGTCGCCGTGCTCGATCGTGCCGCGCACCTCGTGGGGCCGGCCGAGCAGGGAGGCGGCCCCCCGGACATCGCCGTCGATCAGCAGCGACCGGATGGCGGTGGACGACACGATGCCCGCGCCGTCGGTGGGCCGGCCGTCGACGCCGACGAGCGACAGTCCCTCGACGGTGAAGCCCAGCGCTCCGCCCATCTCCTCGAGCAGCGCGACGTTGCCGCCGCGCTTGTGACCGAAGTGGAAGTCGGCACCCACGACGACGGCCCGGGCGGTGAGGCAGCCGACCAGGACCTCGTGCACGAACTCCTCGGCCGTCTCCTTGGCGCGCTCCTCGTCGAAGTGCACGACGTAGGTGGCATCGACGCCGGCCGCGGCCAGCAGTTCGAGCTTCTGGTCGAGGTCGCACAGCAGGCGGGGTGCCGACTCGGGCCGCACCACCATCGCCGGGTGCCGGTCGAAGGTGACCACGACGGTCTGCAGGCCCTGCGCCTCGGCGAGCCGGCGGACCTGGTCGATCACCGCGCGGTGCCCGAGGTGGACGCCGTCGTAGGCGCCGATCGTGACCGCGCTGGGCTCCAGCGGCGTGGGGCACGGACCGACTCCGTGGATGACCTGCACGGCGTGGACGCTAGGGACGCACCACCGCAAGGGCCAACTCGTATCCAGGTCTTCTCACTCGTTCGCTCCGTCGCTGCGCTCCTCCGCTCCCTCCGTTCGTCGAGCTTTCGATCGACGGGCTGACGCCCGGCTGTCCTCGCTCGGGCGCACGACTGCGTCGCACGCCTCCGTCTTGAGGGCTCCGCCCCCCAAACCCCTCGGGCTCGCTCCGCTCGGAACCCCCAACCCCACCGACCCGACGAAACCCCGATCCTCAGGCTGTGGGGCTGCGGTAGCGTCTCGACGTCCGAAGATCCCGAGCGCTACCAGGAGGGCGACGCCATGACTGCTCACTGCTCGCCCCTCCTGCCGCGCCCCTGACGAACAGCGAGCGCGGCTTGTCACCGTGCTCTGCTCGCACCGCAGCCGCGGTGCCCGTTCCCAAGGATCTGGCTTGACCGAACTCCTCGCTCGCTACGGCTGGGACGACCGCTGGTCGTCTCGCTTCGACGAGTACCTCACCACCTCTGCCGCCGCCGAGGTCGACGGCCCCGTCCCCGGGCGGGTCATCCGCCACGACGGCGCCGGCCTCATGGTCGCCCTGGAGTCCGGGCCGGTGCGCGCCATGTTCGGCCCGCCCATCACCCCGCGCCCGGTCGTGGGCGACTGGGTGGTGCTCGACCGCACCAGCACCCCCGTGGCCACCCTCCCCAGGGACTCGCTGCTGCGCCGCCGCGCCGCCGGCACCAGCGAGAAGGAGCAGGCCATGGCGGCCAACGTCGACCTGGTGCTCGTGGTGTGCGGCCTCGACCGGCCCGTCCGCGGCGGTCGCATCCAGCGCACCATCACCATCGCCCTCGACGCCGGGGCGGAGTCGCTCGTGGTGCTCACCAAGGCCGACAAGGTGGGCCCGGAGGTGGCGGCCGAGGCGGAGATGATCGCCCACGAGGTCGACGCCGCCCTGGAGGTCGTCACCCTGTCGGCCAAGGGCGGCTGGGGCATCGACGACCTGCTCGATCGCGTCGGCCAGCGGACGGTGGCGCTGATCGGCGAGTCGGGCGCCGGCAAGAGCACCCTCGTCAACGCGCTGATGGAGGGCGAGGTGGCCGCCGAGGGCGACGTCCGCGAGGGTGACTCGAAGGGCCGCCACACCACCACCCACCGCGAGCTGCACCTGCTCGACGGCGGCGGGGTGCTGGTCGACACGCCGGGCATCCGTGAGGTCGGCATCTGGACCGACACCGACGCCGTCGCCGAATCGTTCCCCGACATCGAGGAGCTGGCCGAGCGGTGCCGGTTCCGCGACTGCGCCCACCAGAAGGAGCCCGGCTGCGCCGTTCGCGCCGCGGTGGCGGCCGGGACGCTCGCACCCGAGCGGCTCGAGGCGTGGCGGGCGCTCGACGCCGAGGCGGCCTCGGCCGAGCTGCGCGCCGACGTCGTCGAGCACCGGCGCCGCAACCGCCAGTTCGGCCGCATCGCCCGTGAGGCGCAGCAGCTGAAGGACGATCGCCGGAACCGCTAGCGGCGCCCCGGAAGCATCGGGCCTCCGATCGCTTGCGGGTGCGAGCGATCACCGACCGGTGGCTCGCCGGATGCTGTTGGGTGATATCAGTGTCACCCACACAGGTTAAATTGTTGGCAGATTGCCGACAGCAACATCGCAGAACGTGCTAGGAAAGGCACGCTGCGCGGTGGGTGTTGTGGGGAGCGAGGGGCGTTCCCACCAGGACCGGGCACGACAGGGGCGAGGGTGCGCGACGACGAGTCCTCCGGTCCGGCCTTGCGGCCGCAACCGCTGACGCCAACCGAACGAGCAGTGTGCGACAAGGTCGCGGACGGGCTCACCAACCGCCAGATCGCGGATGCGCTGTTCGTCACCGTGAAGGCGGTGGAGTTCCACATCCACAACTCCTTCCTCAAGGTCGGCGTGAACAACCGCACGCAGCTGGCGATCGCCCACCTCAGCACCCGGGCCGTGCCCGAGGCCTGAGCCCGTACCGCTGGAGGCACCGCCGACCGCGGTGCCCGCTCGTCAGTCGGCCGACCCCACCAGCTCAGACCGGCGCGGGTCGGCGTCATCGGCGGTGTCGGTGCCGGCCGCCGCTCCGGCACCGGCGTCCCGCGGCAGCCGGGCCACCACCCGGCCGGCGAGGCTGCGCGCGTCGACCCCCGCGGCCCGAGTGCCCTCGAGCCGGGCGACCGCCGCCGCGGCCACCGCAGGGGCGATGCTCGATGCCTCCGACGATCGCTGGACCCGCGTGCGCAGGGCGTTGCGGCCGGCGAGCAGCAGCACCTCGAGCAGGATCAGGCCAGGAACGATCAGCACCATCCAGGGGAACGACGAGGTCTCGGCGCCGAAGCGCTGGGAGCCCTGCGGCGCCACCAGGCGCGCCGCCACCTCGAAGTCGCCGTGGGCGAACGGGCCGAGGTCGACCGGCACCTCGTAGGAGCGGGACTCCCCCGGCTCGAGGCTGCCGGTCGGCGGCGCCCGCAGGACCTGGTTCGGATCACCCTGCGGTCCCGCACTCAGGCCGACCGCCATGTCGTCGGCGAGGGTGCCGCCGTCGTTCGTCAGCGTGTAGTGGAACGTGCGGGTCGGGCTGGCGCCGAACCAGGTGGTCCACGTGCTGTCGCCGGTGAGCTCCACGTCGGACACCACCACGTGGGCGTCGGGCGCGGAGGTGGTGCCGGGCGCCTGCCCGATGGGCTCGGCGGTCACGTCCATGTCGGTGATCTCGATGGGAGTGGTGATCGAGGAGTCGTCGATGTTGCTGCGGACCCGCACGGTGCACGGGCACGGTGCGGGCGGACGGGCCACGTGGAGCGGCCCAGAGAACGAGCCGCTGGCGTCGACCTCGATGTCGACCGCCGTGGCATCGTCGCAGCCCAGCGCCGAGGAGACGTGCGACCCGCACACCTCCATCAGTACCAGCTCCCCTGGAGGGAAATCGTGGCCGGAGACGGTGACCCATCCGCCGATGGAGACGGTGCCGGTGCTCAGCGCAACCTTGGCCCCATCCTCCCAGGTCCTCGTCCCGGCCGACGCGCCGGCGCTGGCGGCCCCCCGGCCTACCAGCGCCGACGCGATCATGAGGGCGACGGCAGTCCGTGCCGCCGTCCCGCGAGTTCTCACGGTCAGCCTCTCTCGGCCGGTGCGGCCGGTGGAGGCGGAAGGGAGGAGAGGTGCTCGCGCAGCGCGCGGGCGGCGTCGGCCTTGCCCGGCGCACCCAGCTGCTCGGCCAGCTCCTGCTGGAGCCCCGCCGCCAGCGAGGCCTCGTCGGTGGCGCCCAGCTGGTAGCGGGCCGCCATGGCGGCAGCCACGGCCGGACCCACCCGCGTCGCCGTCGCCGCAGGGCTCTCCCCCGCTGATCGAGCGGACACCAGCTCGCCCTGGAGCACGTCGGCCAGCTCCCGCTCGAGGGCATCGGGGTCGTAGCCGCCGGGTGGCGGCGGGGGCGGACCGACGGGGGGCTCGGAGCGGCGCGACCGGGTCAGGCGGGTGAACAGCAGGACCACCAAGACGATGGCGACCACCGTGACGAGCAGGGCCAGCAACCACGGGAAGGTGGACAGGGTGGCCGAGTCGTCGATGGTCCGGCCGCCGGTGCCGGCGCTGACCACCGCCGTGTAGGAGCCGGCGCTGAGCGCTGCGGTGTGGATCGGGAACGCCAGCGTGCGCTTCTGGCCGGGCTGGAGGCCCCGCACCTTGTGAATGCCGACCACCCGGCTGGGGTCGTCACCCCGCCCGTAGGTGAGGGTGACGGGCAGCTCGACGATCGGGATGGTGCCGACGTTGCGGATCGTGGTGACGACGGTGCGGGTGTCGGGAAGGCCGAACCGGGAGCCGAGCGACGGGCTGTCGCTCACGTGCGTGCCGGTGACGGTGAACTCCGGCACCTTCGACACCGACTTCTTGGGGGTGGCGGTGGGCGCCCCGGTGACCTCGTAGGGAAGGTCGATGGGGTGCTGGCCGTCGAACGTGGCGATCGACACCACGCACGGGCACGGCGCGGGCGGGACACCTATGACCAGCGTGGCCGCGAAGCTGCCGTTCTTGTCGGCCGCCTTGGTGACGGCGTTGGACCGGAGGCAGTCGACCGATCCGTTGAGGTGGAGGTTGCCGCACAGCTGCACCTGGACGATGGTCTGGCCGGGCCAGTCCTTGCCGATGACCTCGACCGTGTCGCCCGTCGTGCCGATGCCGTTGGACAGCGTGGCAGTGGGCGTCGGCGCGCGCTCGGGAGTGCCGGTACGCCCAGGGGCGGCCGAGGCGACCGTCGCCGAAGCCCCCAGCAGCGCGAGGAGGAGCAGGCCGGCGACGACCGATCGGATTGCGGTGAGCGATCGGCTCACGCGTTGACCGGCTCCGCCTGGCGGGCGACCTCGCCGGCGGGCGGGCCCGAAGGGTGGGTGCGGCGGTCGCGCCGACGGCGGCGACGGCGCACGAGCAGCACCACCGCCGCGGCCAGCAGCATGCCGAGCAGCAGCAGGAGCGGCCAGGGCACGATCCAGGCCACGGACTCGGCGCTGGCGTGGGCGTCGCCGTCGGCGGCCGCCACCTTCACCGTGACCGGACCGATCACAGGCAGGCCCTTCCACGAGTCGCGGAACACGACCGAGTTGCCCGGAAGGAGGCCGTGGACCACGTGCACGGGGAGCCTGGGGTCGGGCCCGCCGAGGCCTCCGGAGACGGTGGCGTGGACCTTGGGCGAGATGGTGGCGTTGCCGGTGTTGGTGACCTTGTACGAGACCGTGCCCGACTTCGACCCGCCGACGCCGAGCGGCGGCGCGTGGGTGGTGATCTTGGTGTCGCTGATGCCGACCTTCTCGGAGACGGGACCGGCCACCCGCACGTACAGGCGGATGCCGAGGACCCGCATGATGTCGAGCTTCACGCCGGAGCTCTGGGTCTGCCCCTCGGGGTTCACGTCCATGGCGGCGATGGCACCGGCGTGATCGCCGGGGCCGGCGTCGTCGGGCACCTTGATCTCGAACGGGATGACCACACGGCGCCCGGGCTGGACCGTGTAGGCGTCGGTCGCCAGCGTGACCCACTTGGAGACGCCCTTCTTGGCGTCGGTGGCGCTGCGGATGGCGAACTGACCGCCGTTCGGGGTGTTGTAGGCGTCGGCGGAGTAGATCGCGAACGAGATCGGCGCCGTGGTGGTGTTGGCGATGGCGACCGAGTCGCGCAGGGCCTGACCCGGCTGGAGGTCGAGGATGTACCAGTTGCGCCCCGGGCCGCTCTGCGACGAGGTGGGAGCGAAGCTCCAGGGGCCGGGCGACGGGCTGGCGGCTTGATCGCCGCCTCCGCCTGCGTCTTGGGCGGCGCTCGTGCCGGGCAGAAGGCCGGCGACGAGGATGGCGAGGAGAGCGGCGATGACGCCGAACCGGGGGGACCTCGACTTGGAACTCATGATGCTCCTGGGTGGGTGACGGGGTGAACGTTTGTCGGTGGCGAACGGCGGGTGACGGATGGTCGAGCGAACGGCAACGGCTCCGGGGTCCGAAGACCCCGGAGCCGGAGCAGTGGTTGCCCAGGTCGCCTAGACGGCGGTGAGGGTCAAGGTGGCCTGGTAGAGGCCGGCGTTCGTGGAAGGCGGCACCGACATGGTCAGTGCACCGTCAACCGTGAACTTGCCGCCGCCATGGGTCGGTGCAGCGCTGCACAGACCGAGGGCGGTGGAGGTGCTGAGGACACCAGCAGCTCCTGCCGTGACGGCGGCGGTCCCTCCAGCCGTGTTGCCGTCGGTGACGGCGCAGGCAGGAGTGAGGTGGACCGAGCTGGCCGGCAGGACCTCGTTGACGCCGCCGGCTCCGGTGACCAGGTCGGTCATCGTGGCGGAGACGTCCCAGCCAGCGCCGGCGCCACGGGCGTCGGTGATGCTGATCTGGTTGATGTTGCCGTTGACCGTCTGCGTCGAGCCATCGAGCTTCATGCCGTAGCAGGTGGTCTTGTTGGCCTCGGTGCAGGCGTTGCCGGTCGTGGTGCTGTTGAGCACCACGAACGGGGTCAGCTGCGACCAGGTGAAGTCACCAGGCTGGATGTTGAGGTACAGGCTCTGGTTGAGCGTGCACCCGGCCAGCGGCGAACCGCTCCCGCAGCTCTGGGCGTTCTGGTTGATCGAGAACGGAGCCACAGCGGCGAGCGAGCCCGGGTTCAGCGGCGACGGCGGCTGCGGGTACGCAGGGTTGCCGTCGGCCAGCGCGATGAGCGCCGTGCCGGCGGGCGTGGTGACCGTGCCGGTCAGTGCGCCCGAGCCGTTGATGACCACGTTCACCGGTGCGGCCAACGGGTTGCCCGTACCGTCGGCGGCGACCACGACCGTGGTCGCACCCGAACCGGGGTTCCAGTTGGTGCCGGTGACGTTGACCGCGCCGTTCGCCGGGCCGGAGCCAGCCGAGAGCGCGATCGTGGGCGTGCCCAGGATCAGGAGCGAAGCCCGGTGATCAGACTCCGAGCCGGCGGTCACCGTGAGGCGCCGGTTGGCGCCCTGGGTGGCCGAAGCGTCCACCGTGGCGGCACCGGTCAGCTGACCGGAGCCGTCGATGGATGCCGAGACGCCGCTCAGCCCGGAGGCATCGCAGTTGGTTCCGGCGCTGTCGCACAGCTGGACCGTGGGGGTCCCGCCGGGCGTCCAGTTGCCACCACCGAAGTTGATGGTGTTGCCGGAACGAGCCGCGGTCGTCACGAACTGGGCCGGAGCCCCACCGATGCCGGTGATGCTCGTGACGGTCGCCGTCGGGATCGGCAGCGCCGTGACGTCGATGGCACCGAAGCCGCCGGCACCGGTCGCCGTGTCCGGCGCGGTGAACGGCAGGTCGTAGGCCGTCGTCGGCGGCGTCCCGGAGGTCGTCGCGGTCCACGAGCCGCCCATGCACACGAGGCTCGGGGTGATGCCCGGGCCGAGGGAAGCCTTGATCTCGGTCTGGTGGGCCGACGGGTTGATGATGCCGCCGCCGAAGCCGATGCCGGTGTTGCCGTTGCCCAGGGGCACCGGGTCGCCGGTCGTGCTCGAGTTGCCGAGGATCTGGAACTTCGCCTGGTACGGAGCGGTGATGCCCGGATCAGCCGTGAAGGAGCCCGCCTGCGTTCCGATCACCAACGGGATGTCCGAGGTGAGGAACTGCCAGATGCGGACCGGATCCGAGCCCGTGGCCGTGGCGGCCAGGCTGAGCTGAGCGGTGCTGCCGGTCTGCGAGACGATCGTGGCGGCGGTGGTGAAGCCGTCGCCGCTGTCGTACACGTTGGCGCCCACATCGGCGGCCGTGAAGGTGCCGGTGATCTGGGTGCTGCCGCTGGTGAAGCCCACCGTGCGCACGTCGCCCGGCTGAGGCAGCGGGATGTCCGTGGTGTCGGTGATCGTCACCGGGCTGCCGGTCGCGCCGTAGAGCGGAGCGATCGTCACCTGGTCGTTCAGGATGGTGATGGCCTGCGGGCCGATCAGGGCGTACGCGCCGTTCAGGAACGAGGCCGAGACCTCCGCGGTCGCCTTGAAGCTCACGCCGAAGGTGTCACCCGGGTAGATCGCCGACGTGTTGCCGCCCGAGAGCGGGCTGGTGATCGTCGAGTCGATCTTGTAGTCGAGCGAGAACTTCGTCGGCTGGAACGTGTTGTTGCACGCGGTGTGGACGATGTCGCTCTGGGTGACCGGCGGATTGCCCGGATTGGGGTTCGTCACGGCCCCGGATGGAGACGACACAAGGGTCGCCGTCGCCACCGCGAATGCGGCGACGCCGGCGAGCCTTGCTCGTCGAGTTCGTGTTGCTGACTTGGACATTGCACTCCTCTGTTGGTGCGATCCGCGGCGAACGCCGGCGGGGGGAACTCCAAGGCCACGAGGGCCAGGCGTCAGATCGAGCCCTCCTCCATCTCGGGTGGCATCGGGCCACGGGTGGTTGGAGACATCAGGCGGTCCTCGCTCGCGGGGGGCGAGGCGGAGCGACCGCGGACCAGAGCAGGTACCCGACCTGGATCATCAGGAGGCCGGCGAGCAGCTCGACCACGAGGCTGTGACCGTCGACACCGGTGCGAGCCAGGGTCCCGCCGTCCGATCCGCTCCCGGAGGAGCCCGCCGCCGTCCCACCGGAGCTGGGTGGATCGGCGGCGGGCGCAGTGGTGGTCGTGGTCGCGATGGGGGGACCGGCGACGACGCTCACCACGAACGCCTGGGTGTTGGCGTCGGGCTCGCACACCAGGGTGACCTTCAGCGCATCGTTCAGGGTGACGACCAGGGTCGTCTTGCCCATCCGGAACTCGGCGTTGCCGCCGGTCGCCTGGAACCGGACGTCACCGGGCTTGAAGGTGATGGTCAGCGGCTGCGTCACCCCGCCGACCGTGACGATCGGCCCGATCACCACGTGCAGCGGCTTGCCGTTCGCCAGGGCGGGAGCCGTGTTCTTGCCGGCGACCCCGGTGGTGACCAGGGCGTCGACCGAGTCGGTGCCGGCGACCCCGCTCACGAGCGACAGGAGGTCGCCCGGGATGGTCACCTTCCACTCCTGGTCCACGACGTCGAGCACGTCACCGGACCGGATGTTGGTGCTGGTGGTCCCCGCGACGTTGAACGTGATGGCGTACTTGTCCGAGGTGATGTCGTTGCTGCACTGGCTCGGGTAGTCGGACGCGCCGCTCACCTCGGTCTGCGAGGGCGGCGGGTTCGTGGTGGTCGTCTCGGTCGGAGCGGTGGTCGACGTGGTGGGGTCGGCCGTCGTGGAGGTGGTGGGGTCAGCCGTCGTCGACGTGGTGGGGTCAGCCGTCGTCGACGTGGTGGCGTCGGCCGTCGTCGACGTGGTGCCACCCGTGGTGGTGGAGGTGGTGCCGCCCGACGTCGTCGACGTCGTCCCGCCACCGGTGGTCGAGGTGGTCCCACCACCGGTCGTCGAGGTGGTCGCGCTCGAGATCGTCACGTTGCCGAACCCGACCGGCGCGATGAGCGGCGGCACGTAGTCGGCACCCGACTTGGTCCACGAGCCGCCCATGCAGACGAGGAACGGCTTGATGACGCCGCCCGCCAGGCTGGCCTGCGCGTAGGTCCGGGCCCCGGTGGTGGTGAGGATCACGTTGCTGGCCGTGCCCGACCACCCGTACTCGGTGACCCCCGCCGGCTTCGTGTCGGTGGGCGCCCACGAGTTGCCTTGGATCCCGAACTTCGCCGTGCCCGACGTCGCCGTGAACGTGCCGGTGACCGTGCCGATCGGGATGGTCACCCCGTTCGCCACCGGGATGGCGGCCGGAGCCGGGATGGTGAAGGTTGCCGCCATGTTCGCCTGCACCGCGGCTCCGGTCGCCCCCGCGAGCGGTCCGATCGTGACCTTGTTCTTGGTGATCGGGACCTCGACCGATCCGAGGATGTTGTAGAGGCCGTTCAAGAAGTCAGCCGACACCACCATCGACACCTGGAAGTCGACGGTGAACGTCGAGCCAGCGGCCACCGGGTTGGCCGACGGCGTCGAGACGACCTTGTAGGTCAGCGGGAACTTGGTCGGCTGGAACGTGTTGTTGCACGCCGCCACCACGTCGGTGGAGACCGATGCGCCCGCCGCCGGGGCCGATGCCGGCGAGGCCATCACGTACAGCGCCGACGACGTGACCACCGCCATCAGGGCGACGGCGATCCTTGCTCCGCCGCGCGTCGTGCGCCGGCGTACCCGTGCCTGTGGTCCCACCCGTATGCCCCCATGCGTCGGTGATGGAGGACACCGCCCCTGCTGATGCCTCCGCCCAGAGTGTGAGCGTTTGCGCGCAAGAGAGCACTTGGGAAAACCCTAGCTTCTGCCTTGTGACGAGTGTCACAAGCCGGTAAAGGGTGTCAAAGGGGCCGAGAAGTTCTTCGGACGTTAGAACAGGTTTCACTTTTCCCGTCGCGACCTGGTCCTCACCGCCTGGTCGGGCCGACACCACTTGACCCGCCGGTCAGGGTGCGGTTGGCTCCTCCCCTGTGACCCTCAGCTACGAAGAAGCCGTCGCCCAGATCACCGCTCCCGGGGAGCGGTACGAGACCACCGAGATCGACGTGGGCGGGGTCACCTACACGGCGTTCAAGGGCGCGCCGGGCACGCTGAAGGACCTGTTCGACCTCACCCGCCTCTACGGCGACACCGAGTACCTGGTCTACGAGGACGAGCGGTACACCTACGCCGAGGTGTACGCCCGGGCCGACGGCATCGCGGCCGCCCTCGTCAACGACTACGGCGTGGTCAAGGGCGACCGCGTCGCCATCGCCATGCGCAACTACCCCGAGTGGATCTTCACCTACCTCGGGGCGATCTCGATCGGCGCGGTCATCGTGTCGATGAACGCCTGGTGGACACCCGACGAGATGGCCTACGGCCTCGAGGACTCGGGCGCCAAGGTGCTGGTGGCCGACGTCGAGCGGGTCGAGCGCAGCAGGGACGCGGCCGCGGCGCTCGGCATCCGCACCATCGGCGTGCGCCTGCCCGCCGGCGACGTGCCCGACTCGGTCGAGCGCTGGGAGGACGTCGTGGTGGTGGGCGCCGAGCGGCCCGACGTGGCCATCGACCCCGACGACGACGCCACCATCCTCTACACCTCGGGCACCACCGGGAACCCCAAGGGCGCGGTCTCCACCCACCGGGCGGTCATCCAGGCGCTCATGGGGTTCGGCTGCAAGTCGTCGATCGACTCGCTGCGCCGGCCCGAGGAGGCCGCCGGACGCACCGGCGCCCCCGTGTTCATCCTCATCGTCCCGCTCTTCCACGTGACCGGCAACGTGCCGGTGTTCCTGGGCTCGCTCATCTCGGGCCTCAAGCTCGTGGTGATGCACAAGTGGGATGCCGGCCGCGCCCTCCAGCTCATCGAGCGCGAGCGGGTCACCAACTTCATCGGGGTGCCCACCCAGAGCTGGGACCTGCTCGAGCACCCCGACTTCGAGAAGTACGACACGTCCACGCTCACGTCGGTCGGTGGTGGCGGCGCACCGGCCCCGCCGCAGCTGGTCGGCCGGGTGGGCTCGTCGTTCAA
Organism: Aquihabitans sp. McL0605; assembly: GCF_049993875.1. Classification (NCBI taxonomy): domain Bacteria; kingdom Bacillati; phylum Actinomycetota; class Acidimicrobiia; order Acidimicrobiales; family Iamiaceae; genus Aquihabitans; species Aquihabitans sp. McL0605. Next base: position 4,422,026 of record NZ_CP188252.1, on the reverse strand, counting down.
GACCGCCAAGCCCAACATCGGCTACGGCATGACCGAGACCAACGCCTACGGCCCCGGCAACAGCGGCATCGACTACGAGAGCCGCCCCACCAGCACCGGCCGGTCCACCCCGATCCTCGAGGTCGAGATCCGGGACCCGGAGCTCCACGCCGTGCCCGCCGGCGAGCTGGGCGAGATCTGGATGAAGGGCCCCAACGTCATCCGCGGCTACTGGAACAAGCCCGAGGCCACCGCCGAGACCATCGTCGACGGCTGGCTGCGCACCGGCGACCTCGGCCGCATGGACGCCGAGGGCTTCGTGTACATCGAGGACCGGGCCAAGGACATGATCCTGCGAGGCGGCGAGAACGTCTACAGCGCCGAGGTCGAGGCGGCCATCTACGAGCACCCCGCCGTGTACGAGGCGGCGGTCTTCGGCCTCCCCCACGAGCGCCTCGGCGAGGAGGTGGCGGTGGCCATCGTCCCCCGCGACGGCCAGGCCATCGACACCGACGAGCTGCGCACCTTCCTCGCCGAGCGCATCGCCCCGTTCAAGATCCCCACGCAGGTGTTCCTCTTCGACGAGGCCCTCCCCCGCAACCCCGCCGGCAAGATCCTCAAGCGCCAGCTGCGCGACGACCTCACCGCGCAGGCGTAGGCGCGGTCAGGTGGCCTGGGCGGGGACGCGCTTGGGCATGCGGCCGGACGCGAGGAGACCGCCGAGGGCACCGGCCAGGGCGAGGGCGAACACCCACGTCACGGTGTGATCGACCGCCCACCCCCGGCCGTCGCCGAGCGAGATGATCCCCCCGCCGACGCCGACCCCGAGGGCGATGCCCACCGCGTCGGCCAGCTGGATGGCCGCGCTGGCGCTGCCCTCCTCGCCGGGCTTCGCCGACGCCAGCACCGTGACGGCCTGCGGGGCGTAGGCGATGCCGATCCCGAAGCCCGAGATCGCCCACGCGACGACCGCGAGCGCCACCGGCAGGCCGAGCGCCACGCCCAGCATGGTGCCGACCCCGGCGGCCAGGGCCGTGAACCCGATCCGGTCGAGCGCGCGAGGGCCGATCCGGTCGATGAGGTGGGCCTGGATCCACGACGCTGCCGTCCAGGTGAGCGCGCTGACGGTGAGCGCCGCCCCCGCGATCCAGCTCGAGCCGCCACGGCCGTCGACCACCGCGAGCGGGACGTAGGCATCGGCGGCGAAGAAGCCGAACGTGAGCAGCCCCCGCACGGCGACGGTGGCCGGCACCCCGCGCTCCAGGCGGAGGGTGCCGTGGGGCAGCAGGTGGACGAGGGCGTTGACCGCCAGCGGGACGCCGACGAGGAACAAGACGACGGCCACCACCACCGGCACCCCGCTGGCCGCCACGAACGCAGCACCGATCCCCAGGACCAGCAGCACGACCTGCCGGAGGCGGAGGTTCTCGGCCGTCCGGCGAGCGGCATGGGCGTCGTCGTCGAGGTCGGCTCCCACCGGCGCACCCATGGCGGCCAGCACCGGGACGGTCATGATCCCGGCCACGATGACGAGCGGCACCAGGATCAGGAACACGAACCGCCACGACAGCGCGTGCTCCACGAGGAGCGCGGCTGACGGGCCCACCAGGCCCGGCACCACCCAGGCCGTCGACATCACCGCGAACATCTTCGGGCGCAGCGGCGACGGGATGCCGCGCCCGATGGCGGCGTACCCGATGGCCGGGATGGCGCCGGCGCCGAAGCCCTGGAGGATCCGTCCGGCGACGAGCATGGGCATGCTGGCGGCACCGCCGCCCACCACGAGCCCGACGGAGAACAGGCCGAGCCCGACCGTGTACGGCAGCACCAGACCACGGGTGTCGGCGAGCTGACCGGCGACCACGATGCCCAGGAGGCTGGCGAGGAAGAAGCCGCTGAACACCCAGCCGTAGAGGCCCAGACCGCCGAGGTCGTCCTTGACGTCGGGCATGATCGCCGCGATCGCCATGGCCTCGAACGCCACCAAGGTGACGGTGAGGACGAGCCCGATGACCAGCTGGCGCCGGTGCGGGGCGAACAGCCCGCCCTCGACCGCATCGGCCTCCGCCGCGGCCTCGGCCGACGCCGCGGGCCCGACCTCGGACGCAGGCGTGGGGAGGACGGGCTCGATGGTCATGACCCGTCGAGCTTAGGGAGGCGGCCGGGCCGCCCGACAGAGAGAGGTCAGGCGACCACCGTGAGCAGGACCCCGCGCCGGGGCGTCCGCCGCTCGTGCCGCCGACCCCTCCGCCATGGCTCGCCCGGGCCGGATTTCCCGCCCCAGGATGCGCGAAAGCAGGGCACGACACGGTATGTTGCCCGCTCCCCCCGTCGAGAGAGGCTTCCCGATGACGTCTTCGCTGACCGTCGCCAAACACCGCGCCAACCTGCACAAGCTCCGTGAGGAGACCGAGGCCGGCATCGTCACGCTGCAAGCCAGCTACAACGAGCTCGACCCCGAGGAAGCAGCCAGCGACGTGGGCGCCGGCGAGGACGAGGGCGGCTCCGAGGGAGACCTCACCCGCTTCGAGCGCGACCGCATCCGGGCCCGCATCGCCGAGGAGAAGCTGTTCCTCGAGGTGATCGACGCCGCCGAAGAGCGGACCCAGCACCGCGACTGGAAGAACTGCACCAAGTGCGGCAACCCGATCGGCGACGACCGGCTCGACGCCCTGCCCGCCACCGAGCTGTGCGTCACCTGCAAGGCCAACCGCGGCAACTGGTGACATGAGCGGCCACGCCGATCGGGCGCTCCCGGCCCGGCGGGCCTATGTGGTCGACACCGAGCAGCTGGCGGCTGTGGTCGTCGAGATCGACGCCACCGAAGACCCCCAGGGCCTTGCGGTCCTGCAGGCCGGGCTGCACGAGGTGCCCGAGGGCAGCACGCTGATCCACGGCTACAACGTCACCACCGCCGGGCTCGGCGCGTGGATCGGCGATCGCCGCGTGCGCGTCAGCATCTGGCCGGCCCTGATCGATGCGGCCGGCGAGATCTCCGCCGACGATCCCACCGACCCCGACGCCGACGTGCTGGTGGTCGACATCGATCCCCTGGAGTTCGGCGCCGAGCTGGAGCACCTCGTCCGCCTGGGCCGCCTCATCGTCGCCGGGCCCGAGAGCGGCCCGGTGCCGCTCGTGGTCGACCTCGACCAGGAACTGCTGCGCGAGGTCGTCGACCAGGCCTCCGACCGCTCGTAGCCCTCGCCTGCCTGCCCCCGCCGCACGCGGGGCCACCCGAGGCCGCAGCGTTCAGGTGCCGCCGTGCACGTGGTCGCACAGGCGGGTCTCGCCCGCTTTGATCTGGCCGGCACCGATGCCCTCGAGGGCGGCGAACGGACCGCACGGGTTCTTGGTGATCCAGACGTGGAGCATGGGCACCGGGGTGAACGCCTGCAGGTCGCCCGGGCAGTCGCCCCCCGAAGGGCGCAGCCCGGCCACCACGGGAGCCGTGGGGTCGTTGCTGAAGCAGAGGTTGTCGTGGATGTGCCACTGGGTGAGCGCACCACCGACGTCGGGCACATCGTCGAGCGTGGTGCCTTCGCGCAGCATGAACATGGCCGACACCAGCGTGCGCGACCCGTTGGGCCCCGGCACGTAGACCAGCGACTCCGGGTGGTCCGGGTCGAGCACGTGATCGTCGTCGATCGTGTCCCACTTGATGAAGTGCTCGTGGCCCGTGTAGGCGTCGCCGATGCTGTGGTAGCCCTCGGCCTCGGCCACCCGGTAGTCGGCGAAGTGCGGGAGCCGGATCAAGGTGATGGCGACCAGGTTCTCGGCTCGGGCCTGCTCCTCGGGGGTGACGCCCGGGACGCCCGACAGGTCGATCGGCTGGGTGGGGTCATACACCTTGGTGGGCAGCACGGTGGCGGTGTGCGTGTGCGCGGCGCCCGACGCGTCGACCGCGCCGCCGGCGTGCGTGTGGCCCGCGGCGACCTCGCCGGTGCCGTGGGTGTGGCCGCCGGCATGGCTGTGCGAGCCCGCCGCCACCATCCCCGTCAGGGCGACCACCGTCATGCCCGCGCCCAGCACCCCGAGCAGCGTCCGCCGGGGCGGCACCGCCTCGGAACGGTCGGCGGCCATCGTGCGCACCAGGAGCCCCCGCAGCGCCACCACGACGGCGACGACCGCCAGCGTCGCCGCCACGCCATCGGCGAACTGCACGCCCTCGGCGACCTCGAGCCCGTCGACGAACGAGATGCCGGAGGTCTTCGCCAGGATCCAGCCGCCGAACGCACCCCCGTTGATCACGACGCCGGCCACGGCGAGGACGCGGCCGCTGCGGACCAGCGCCACCGCCCCCCAGCCGATCTGGAGCAGGGCGAGGGCCGCGAACGCGATCACCGCCTGGCGGTGCTCGCTGTGCACCCCGATCGCCGCGGCGTGGATGGCCCCGGCTCCCATCGAGGCGATGGCCCCGATCGCCAGTGGCGAGTAGCCCGCGGCCCGCCGGCCGGATCGGTCGTGATCGACGTCGACAACGGTCGCACTCATGAGAAGCCCCTGCCGCTCGTGGACCGGCCCACCCTACGGCGCCCGACGCTCGGCTGACGGGCGGCCGGGATGCCTGCTGGCCTGCGGTCAGCCGTGGGAGCTGCGGTCGGGCTGCTCGAGCAGGCCGGCCACGTCGGCCAGCGCCCCGGCGAGCATCGAGGCGCGCACCAGCACGCGGGCGATCTCGTGCTCGGCCTGCTGCCCCTGGCCGTGCAGCGGTGGGTCGCCCAGCGAGCGCACGATCATCGTGGGGTCGGTGGCGACGTAGATCGGCCGCGGGTCGGGCAGCTGCGGCACCGGACGCCAGAGGTCGGTGGGCTTGAGCTTGTTCCCCTGGCGGCGCCGCCCGCCCTTGCGCCGGCTGTTGCCACTCACTTCGTTCGCCTCCGCCCCATCGAGGGGCCGTCGTCGGGAGCACACGCCTCGCGGCGGCGGGGCTGGCGTGCTGCTGTGCTCATCGGTTCGCTCGCACGCTCGCTCACTTCGTTCGCCTCCGCCCCATCGAGGGGCCGTCGTCGGGAGCACACGCCTCGCGGCGGCGGGGCTGGAGTGCTGCTGTGCTCATCGGTTCGCTCGCACGCTCGCTCACTTCGTTCGCCTCCGCCCCATCGAGGGGCCGTCGTTCGCTGCACTTCGTTCGAGCTCGATCATTCGTCGTCCTCCGTGAGGAGCGTGTCGTCTCGGAGGCCGAGCGCCACGCGGAGCTGGTTGGCATCGAGGTCGGCCAGCGAGCTCGAGCCGGGCAGGATGAGGTCGGCGATGTGGCGCTTGCCGGCCACCACCTCCTCGACCCGCTCGTCGACGGTGCCGGGGCACACCAAGCGGTGCGACACGACCGTGCGGGTCTGGCCGATGCGCCAGGCGCGGTCTCGGGCCTGGTCCTCGACCGCAGGGTTCCACCACCGGTCGTAGAGCACGACGTGGTTGGCGGCGGTGAGGTTGAGCCCGGTGCCGCCCGCCTTGAGCGAGAGCACCAGGGCGCCGGCCCCCTCCGCGGCCTGGAACTCGGCGATCATCTTGTCTCGAGCCCCTCGGGCGAGGCCGCCGTGGTAGCAGGAGATCGACTTGCCGGTGACCTCGGTGAGGTGGTCGGCCATCTTCTTCCCCCACTCGGCGAAGTGGGTGAAGATCAGCACCTTCTCGTCGCCGGCGAACACCTGCTCGACGATCTCCTCGAGGCGGGTGAGCTTGCCCGACCGGCCGGCGAGCGGCTTGTCGTCGGCCTGGTACGCCGCCGGGTGGTTGCAGATCTGCTTGAGGGCGGTGATGGCGGCGAGGATGGCGCCCTGCTTGGGCTCGCCCCCGCCCACCTGGGTGGCGTCGGCCACGAGTCCGTCGAGCACGGCCTGGTAGAGGCCGATCTGCTCGGGGGTCATCATGCAGTGGTCGAGCTCGTCGATGCGATCGGGGAGCTCGGCGGCCACCTCGGGCTCGCTCTTGGTGCGGCGGAACACGAGGATGCCGTTGAGGGCCCGCAGGGCGGCTTCGCCCTCGCCCTGCATCTGGGCGATGAACCCGGCCCGGGCGCCGACGAGGCCGGGGTTGGTGAAGTCGAGGATGGCCCAGAGGTCGCCCAGGCCGTTCTCGATGGGTGTGCCGGTGAGGGCGACGCGGGTGCGGGCGTCGAGGCGGCGCAGCTGCTGGGCCGTCTCCGACGTGTGGTTCTTGACGGCCTGCGCCTCGTCGAGCACGACCTGCGACCAGGACCGGTCGGCGAGCGCATCCATGTCTCGGACCGCGGTGCCGTAGGTGGTGATGACGACGTCGGCGTCTCGGAACGCCCGGTCGAAGCCGCTGGCCGGGGCGCGGTTGGCGCCGTGGTGGACGACGACGCGCACGTCGGGCGTGAACTTGGCCGCCTCGGCCGCCCAGTTGCCGACGACGGCGGGCGGCGCGATGACCAGGGCGGTGCCGTCGCCGGTGGTGCGGGCGAGGTGGGCGAGCATCGTGGGCGTCTTGCCGAGGCCCATGTCGAGCGCCAGGCAACCGCCGAGCTCGACGGTGTGGAGGAACCCGAGCCAGGCGAGCGCCTCGGCCTGGTAGCTGCGCAGCTCGCCCACGAAGCCCTCGGGCCGGGTGATGGGATCGGTGGAGATGTGCGATGCCTTCTCGAACAGCTCCGACGCCCACCCGTCGCCGGCCACCGTGACCCCGCCGGCGAGGTGGTTGCCCTCGAGGCCCACCGAGTGCCGCAGGATCTCGGCGCCGGTCATCTTCGTCTTGTCCTGGCGCTCGGCGAGTGCCGCGGCGGCCTCCTTGAGGTCGACGGCATCGAGCTCGACCCACTTGCCGTGCGAGCGGACCAGGGGCCGGGCCTCGGCGGCGAGGCGGGCGATGTCTTCGGCCGTGAGCTCGACGTCGTCGAACAGCACCGACCAGCTGACGTTGGCCAGCTGGTGGGCCCCGACGACCGAGTCGCCGCCCAGGGACTCCGCGAACAGGCGCAGCGAGGGCGACGGCTTCTTCCGCGACAGCGCCGGGACGCGCAGCTCGAAGCCGGCGGCCTCGAGCAGCGGACCGGTCACGGTCATCAGCTCCCAGGCCTCGTCCTGGCTCAGGTACACCTGGCCGCGGCGCAGGGCGCCGGGCCGCAGGAGGGCCGGGAACACCCGCTCGACGCGGTTGAGCTCGTCGGCCAGCGGCTTGGTGGCCTTCCCGTCGGCCAGCGCCTGCTCGATGGGGAGCAGCGTGCCCTCGGCCCCCGGGCCCAGCACCGACAGGAACCAGGCGTTGCCGGAGTCGGGGGGATCGAGCGTGACGACGAGCTTGACCCGGGCGGTGCCGGTGAGCGGCTTGGCCCACCGGTCGATGCGCTTGGACACCTCGGCGCCGGCGGCCACCGGCGCCTCGAACGTGGAGCCGTCGAGGCGGGTGACGAAGGCCTCGGCGACCGCGGACGTGGTGCGCACGACGGGCGGCGGGGCCGGGAACTCGAGCATGCCGGCGGCCTGGCGGACGATGGTCTCGACGACGGCGCCCTGCACCGCGAGCGTGACGTTGCGCGGGTCGCCGTGGGCGATGGCGGTGACGGGCCCGGGCATGGCGGCGGCCATGGCGGCGATGACCGAATCCTCGACGAGCGCAGGGACCCACTTGACCGCCAGGTCCATGGCCCGGCCTTCGGGCTGCTTGGCCCCGGGCAGGGTGGGGACCACCGCACCGCGCGCCACCAGCCGGACGGCGGCGACGGCCACCCGACCGAGCCACGCCACGCTGGCGCCGACGCCTTCGCGGCCCAGGCCACCGCCGACGGCCACGAGCCAGCCGAGGGCCTCGCCGATCGGGATGGACAGCGCCGCCGCGCGGGTGCCGCCCGGGAGCGCCACCGCAGGGTGCACGCTCCAGCCGACGGCCGGGCCGCCGATGGCCTCGAGGCGATCGGAGAGCTCGTCGGCCGTGGCCGGCACCGTGCCGGGGCCAGCGGCCCACACCACGATCAGGCCCGAGGCCCACGAAGCCTGGAGGCGGACCTCGCCGGCGGGATCGGCTGCGGCGATGGCGGCGATGGGATCGTCGGTCTTCGAGAGCAGGTCGTAGGCGGCCTCGAGCTGGGCCAGCTCGGCCTCGAAGTCGGCGACCACCTGGGTGCGCTCCGGGCCGGGCAGCAGGCGGACCGCTTCGAGGCGGTCCTCGATGTCCTCGAGCAGGTCCTCGACGACGTCGCGCCAGCGGACCGGATCGGTCTCGAGCAGGTGCAGTTGTTCTGGGGTGGCGCTGCCGTCGGCCGCCGCCCACGCGGCGTCTTCGAGCGCTTGCAAGGTGTCAGACATGGAAGACCGGGCGCTCCCTGCGCCTGGATCCAGCGATCGCACGATCCCCGGATCCTCCGCTCACGGCGTCTGGAGGCAAACCGCCCCGGACTGGACGATCCCCTACCCCCTGCTGCGCAGGAGGGACGCCGAGCAACGATCAGTATATCGGTGCCGCACCACCGGTCGTTGCATCCACGAACCGCTCCCGCAAGGTCGGACCGTGGATCTGGTCAGGCGAGCGAATCGACCGGGACCACCTCGGCGACAGGCGTGGCGACCGGACCCTCGGGCAGCATGAAGCGCCAGAACACCAGACCGAACGGTCGGCCCTCGGTGCTCAGCCAGTTGGGCACGCCGGGATCGCGGTGGGCGATCACCACGCGGAAGCTGCCGTCGGCGTCGAGCACGGACTGGGCCCGGTTCAGGCTGACGGGCCCGCGGAGGTAGTCGAACGTCTGGAGCTGGCGGTTCCAGAGCGAGACGCTGGCGCAGCGGCAGTCGGGCCACGTGGCCCGCACCACGAGCGCGTCGTCGGGCCCGAGCAGGTACGGCGCCATGCTGTAGGCCGCGTCGGCGGCGGCGAGCGCGTGGGCCCCGGGCCGGACGGGCGGCGGGAACTCGTGGGGCGTGCGGGACACGAACGCCGGCACCTCGCCCTCCCCCGGCTTGGCCATCGAGTCCATGGTCCGCGACCGCACGTAGGTGGCCATCCTCCTGATCGATCGGGCGACCGACTCGTCGGTGGGTGCGGGCGGCGCCGCCGGGACGTCGCCGTCGACCAGCTCGATCGCCAGGCCCAGGTCGACCCCGGGCGGCGTGGCCGGGGGGACGGCCTGCTCCCAGTAGTGGCGCACCGTGATCCGCGATGCGTCGTCGGCCAGGCCGAGCCAGTTGCGCTCCTGCTCCGGGCCCCCGAGGACCACCTCGAACGACCCGTCGGGAGCGACGTCGATCTCGGTGTCGTTGAGGACGCCGACGGTGCCCGAGGGGAACGCCCCCTCCTCGGCCCCGGCCTCGATGGTGATCGACACGTACACCGCTCCTCCGGTGCGGCCGCGGACCCGGTAGGTGCCCGCCGGGCGCACCGGCGCATCGTGGTACCGGGCGTCGGCGTTGTCGCCCAGCGCCTTGCGCCACGGGGTCACGATCTCGCGGAACGTGGGGTGCGCCGGATCCTGCTCGAACTGCGTCTCCACCCCCGTGGCCAGGTGGTGGATGATCACCCGCAGGCCCTCGGCCACGTCACCGGGGTCGGTCAGGCCCCACTCCTCGCCGGCGAAGCGCTCGCCCACCTCCGCCAAGGTGGCCAGCAGCTCGGCGTACGCCTCGGTGCTCTGCGTCAATCGACCATCCCCTGTCCCCGCGCGCCGCGCTGGCGTGCCGGGACAGGATGCCATCGCTCCCGATCGGGCGCGTGCGGAGGTCGGCGGTGTCAGCGGTGGCTGGGCACCCCGAGGGCGACGGCCCGCGCCGCCAGCCGCTCGCAGAGCCCGCGGACGATCATCACCGCGAGCACCGCCGCCACCACCAGCAGCGCCGAGCCGATGGTCGACCAGAGCATCCGACCGCGCAGGGATGCGCCGCCGTCGTTGGAGAAGCCGACGCTGATCCGGGTGATCACGGTCGCACCGATCCAGCACGCCCACCACCAGCCGATGAGCGGAGTGCCCTTGGGCTTGGCCCACGCGGAGCGTCCCTGCGGTCCCGCCGGAGCAACCGGCTCCGATGCCCTCCACGCCTCGCTCATCACCTGCGCCGGCTTGACGAGGTTGGCGAACGGGATGAACCACCACCCGACCGCCCAGCCGGGCGAGGTGTCGAGCCGGGCCCCCGCTCGCAGCGGGCCCACGAGGTTCGAGAACACCCGGTGGAGCCAGATGAGGAACACCACGACGGTGGGGAGGATCACGAGCAGACGGATGGTCCCGGCCAGAGCGGCAAGGTTGTCGGCCCCGTGGAGCTGGTCGTAGGTGACCGTCCCGGGGTGGTCGAGCGCCTTGCCCAGCAGCTGCCAGCGGGCGAACTCGGCGCCGGTGGCCAGCAGGGCCGCCAGGCCCGACGCGGCGAGCAGCGCCTGGGTGGCGGCGCCGATCGTGTCGACCGGGTGGTAGTAGGGGTCGACCGTCGACGGCGGCGCCTGCAGCCACTGGTAGCCGTCCCACCACGCCGTGGTGCCGATCGGCGTGGTGTACCAGCCAGGCGGCACCGCGGCCGGCGCGGACGATGGCGGCGCCGGCACCGCCGGTGAGGCGTACCCCGCCGGCGCAGGTGGCGGCGGGACCGAGGGAGAGGCGTATCCGGGCGGCGCGGCCGGCGGGACCGCCGGTGGCGGCGGCGCGGCTCCCCAGCCCGGCACCGGTGCCGCCGGGCGCGGCTCGTACGGGGCTCCGAACGGCGGCGGGGTCGGCGGCGGATCGGCCACCGGCTCCCGCTGCTGCTGCCAGCTCGTTCCGCCGTCTCCGCCCCGCCATGGATCGCTCATCGGCCGGACGATACCGATCCACCGCACCCCATCGTGGGACCCACGGGCGGCGGCCGACCCGAGATCGAGCAGTTCCCTGCTCAAAGGCGTTTCGACGCTGCGGGGGCAGGCCGTAGGCTCGGACCGGGCGGTGGTCGGGTTCGGTGCGGTGCGCGTCGAGATCCATCGCCGTCGGCCGGACACCACATCGCAGGAGAAGCTCACCCGTGTTCCAGAAGCTCGGACCATGGATGCACGACCACCGACGGTGGGTGCTCGCCGCCTGGCTCGTGGCGCTCGTCGGCTTCAACGCGCTCTCGGGCGCGGTGGGCGACGGCTTCCACGACAACTTCAACCTCCCCAACGTGGAGTCGAAGCGCGGCGCCGACATCTTGAAGGCCGACTTCGGCGGCCAGGGTGCCGGCGCCAGCGGCACCATCGTCTTCAAGGCCGACCAGGGCGTGAACGATCCGGCCGTGAAGAAGGGCATGGAGCACGTCTTCGCCGAGGTGGCCAAGGCCAAGGGCGTCACCCGCGTGGTCAGCCCGTACACCGCCGAGGGCGCGCGCCAGATCGCCGCGCAGGGCCCCGATGCCGGGAAGGTCGCCTATGCCAACGTGGAGTTCCCGGCCGACACCGACCAGGCCGCCGCCGGCAAGGTCCGAGACCTGATCGTCGGGGAGTCGCCCAAGATCGAGGGCCTCCAGATCGAGCGCGGCGGGTTCATCTTCGCCGAGTTCGAAGCGCCGTCCACCGAGGCCCTGGGGCTGGCGTTCGCCATCGTCATCCTGATCGTGGCGTTCGGCTCGGTGCTCGCCATGGGCCTGCCCATCGGCGTGGCGCTGTTCGGCATCGGCATCGGCAGCGCGCTCATCGTCCTGCTCAGCAACGTGCTGTCGGTCCCCCAGTTCGCCACGTTCCTCGGGGCCATGATCGGGCTGGGCGTCGGCATCGACTACGCCCTGCTCATCGTCACCCGGTACCGGGAGCAGCTCCACTCGGGCCACGACGTCCGAGAATCCATCGGCATCGCCATGGACACGGCCGGCCGCTCCGTGCTGTTCGCCGGCATGACCGTCGTGATCTCGCTGCTCGGCATGCTCCTCATGAAGGTGGCCTTCGTGCAGGGGCTGGCGGTCGCGGCGTCATCCGTGGTGCTGGTCACCGTGCTGGCGTCGCTCACGTTGCTCCCCGCCCTGCTCGGCTTCGCCGGCGCCCGCATCGAGGTCACCCGCCGGCGCGGCCTCATCGCTGCTGGCCTCATCGCCGTCGGCCTCATCGGGTTCGGCCTGGCCATCGACGCCCTGATCATCGCCTTCCCGGTGGCCATCATCGTGCTGATCGCCGGCATCTGGGCCAAGCCGCTCAAGGTCGAGGTGCCGCGCAAGGAGCCCAAGCCGCTGCGCCAGACGTGGGCCTACCGCTGGAGCCGGGTCGTCCAGCACCGCCCGTGGCCGGTCGCCATCGGCTCGACGCTCGTCCTGCTGCTCCTGGCCATCCCCGTGCTGAGCCTGCGCCTCGGGTTCTCCGACGAGAGCAACTTCCCCAAGGACACGTCCACCCGCAAGGCCTACGACCTGCTCGTCGACGGGTTCGGCGCCGGCTTCAACGGGCCGCTGCTGCTCACCGCCAAGACCGACGGCCCGGTCGACCAGGCCAAGCTCGACGCCATCACCAAGGCCGTCGGCGCCGACCCCAACGTCGTGTTCGCCTCACCGGCACAGATCAACGATCCCAAGGACCCCACGGCCGTGCTGTGGACCGTGATCCCCAAGACCGGACCGCAGGACGAGGCCACCACCGCGCTCATCCACCGCCTGCGAGACGGCACGCTGCCCAGCCTGGAGAAGCAGGCGGGCATCGACGTGCTCGTCACCGGCCAGGTGGCGGTGAGCGTCGACTTCTCCAACCTGCTGGCCGGCCGGCTCCCCTACTTCTTCGGGGCCGTGCTCCTGCTGTCGTTCCTGCTGCTGATGACGGTGTTCCGATCGTTGCTGGTGCCGCTCAAGGCCGTCATCATGAACCTGCTGTCCATCGGCGCCGCCTACGGCATCGTCATCGCCCTGTTCCAGTGGGGCTGGCTGTCCGACATCACCGGCGTGCAACCGGCACCCATCGAACCGTGGATGCCGATGATGATGTTCGCCATCGTCTTCGGCCTGTCGATGGACTACGAGGTGTTCCTCCTCTCCCGCATCCGCGAGGAGTGGCACCGCACCGGAGACAGCCACCGCTCGGTGGCCGACGGCCTGGCCGCCACGGCCAAGGTCATCACGGCGGCGGCCGCCATCATGGTGTTCGTGTTCGGCGCCTTCATCCTGGAGTCCGACCGCACCGTGAAGCTGATGGGCACCGGCTTGGCCACCGCCATCCTCCTCGACGCCACCATCGTCCGCATGCTGCTGGTGCCCGCCACCATGGAGCTCCTCGGCGACCGGAACTGGTGGCTGCCCGGGTGGCTCGACCGGATCCTCCCCAACGTCGATGTCGAGGGCCACGCCGACGACTCCCTCTTCGAGGACGACGACGACCAGAGCGACAGCGACGCCGACCAGGTGCTCACCAACGCCTGATCAGGCCGTGTCCAGCCCCGGCAGGTCCTCGGTGGTGATCACCTGGGACTGCCGGGGAACACCTTGTCCATCAGCACGGCGTGCACCTCCAGGTCGGCGTCGGCCACGGCGTCGCGCCGGACATAGATCCGGGTGGTCCTCGTCGGAGAACCCCACGCGCACGTGGCCGATGGTGAGGCCGAGCCGGCGGGCGGTGGCGATGGTGGCCGCCACGCGGGCCAGGAGGTCGTCGGCATCGGGGCGGCGGCCGAGGATGCCGTGCTGGAGATCCATGACGAGCAAGGCGGTGCGGGCGTTACCCGGGAACGCCTCCGCCAACCGTCGGCTGGTCCCTGAGCCCCGGGCGTTCTGGGATGGTTGCCGTCGCCCGGAACTGCGTTGCCTGGTAGGGCGCGGATCGATACTGTCCGAGACCCGACGGGAGGGCCGTTGATGCCGCAAGCAGTTGTTCGAGGCGACATCGCCCTTGAGTACGAGACGTTCGGTGACCCGGCCGACCCAGCGGTCTTGTTGATCGCCGGGTTCGGCGTGCAGATGCTCTCGTGGGACAGCGGCTTCTGCGAGGGCCTCGCCCGGCGCGGCCGGTACGTGATCCGGTTCGACAACCGGGACACCGGCTTGTCGACGAAGCTCGACCAGTTCCCCGTAGACCGGGGTCAGCTCATCAGCGCCGCATCGAGTGGCGACCTCGAAGCCGTTCGGGCCCTCGCCCCCTACCGGCTCGAGGACCTGGCCGACGACGCCGCATGCCTGGTTGGAGCGCTCGGCCTCGACCGGGTTCACGTCGTCGGGTCCTCGCTGGGGGGCATGGTCGCCCAACTCGTTGCGATCCGCCATCCGAATCTCGTGGCCACCCTGACCTCGATGATGTCGTCGACCGGGTCGCCCGAAGTGGGGCAGTGGAGCCCAGAGGCGTTCGCCGCGCTCATGAGCCCGTTGCCACCCGACAGAGACGGCTACATCGCCGGCACCGTCGCTGCCTCGCACGTGTGGTCCTCGAAGCGCTACTTCGACAACACCTCCGCCGCTGCCCTCGCCGCGGCCAGCTACGACCGAGGGCTGTGCCCGGGTGGAACCGACCGCCAGCTCGCAGCCCTCCTCGCCACTGGTTCGCTCGAGAACGACCTCGCCGGTCTGCGCCTCCCGGTCCTGGTGATCCACGGCACGGACGACACCCTGATCGCACCGAGCGGCGGCGAGCGGACTGCCGAGCTCATCCCTGACGCCGAGCTCCTCATCGTGACCGACATGGGCCACGACCGGCCCGAACCACTCTGGCCGACCCTCTGGGACGCCATCGCCACCCTCACCGACCGGGACGGGCGTCGAGCGCCCTAGCAGCCGACACCCAGCCGTGCCCCGAAACCGGGGGGCGGGGACTTGTCTCACGTCGTGCGGAGCCTCGTGGCTTCCGCCTCTCGTGTGGAGATGGCCGAGGGCCCGGCGCTCTCGCACCGGGCCCTCAGACCGCTTCTTCGCCTTCAGCCTCGTCGTCAGGTGACCGGTGTGCTCTCGCCGTGTCACCGGTGCCATCCCGGGCTGTCACCAGGTGAAGGAACCCGGTGACACCGGTGGTAGATCCGGTGACATCGGAGGGGTTTTCACATCAGCTGCAGCCGCTGGTGCTGCCGCAGCTGGGGCAGGCGTGGCACGAGCCGGCCCGCTGCATCTGGACGCCGCACTGGTAGCAGTACGGGGCGTCGGAGTGGGCCGCCGATGGCTGGACCTGCGGCGGGGTGTGCTGGTGGGTGCCGGTGGTCAGGTCGGTGACCCCGGCCCGGTCGAGCAGGCTCGGCTGGGCCGGCTCGGCGCCCGCATCGGCCGCGGCGTCGTCGAGCTTGATGACCAGCTCCGACACCGACGGGATCGACTTGGGGTCAGCCGCCAGGTCGGTGCCCTGCCGGCTCTCCACCACGGTCTCCTCGACGCCGGGCAGCGTGGGCTGCGTGCGCTCCGAGACGGTGAGGATGCCGAGCTCCTCGCGCTCCTCCTTCGACAGGTAGTCGATGGCGAGGCGGCGGAAGATGTAGTCGAGCAGCGACGACGCGATGCGCAGCTCCGGGTCGTCGGTCATGCCGGCGGGCTCGAAGCGGGTGTTGGTGAACGCCTCGACGAACGCCCGCAGCGGAACGCCGTACTGGAGGCCGTAGCTGAGGCTGATCGACAGGGCGTCCATGATCCCCGCCAGGGTCGAGCCCTGCTTGGCGACCTTGAGGAACACCTCGCCGGGACGGCCGTCGCTGTACTCGCCGACGGTGACGAAGCCCTTGCAGTCGGCCACCCGGAACTCGAAGGTCTTCGAGGACCGGTTGCGGTCGAGCTTGGTGCGGACGGGGGTCTTCACGACCTTCTCGACGATGCGCTCGACGACCCGCTCGACCTCGACGACCTGCGGGCCGGCGATGACCAGCTCACCGGTGTTGGTGGCCGCCTTGCCCTCCTCGGCGTCGCCCTTCTTGGCCATCGCCAGCGGCTGGGCCACCTTGCAGTTGTCGCGGTAGATGGCGACGGCCTTCACGCCGAGCTGCCAGGCGTCGATGTGGAGCTGCTCCACGTCTTCGACGGTGACGTCCTCGGGCATGTTGACGGTCTTGGAGATGGCGCCGGAGATGAACGGCTGGACGGCCGCCATCATCCGCACGTGGCCGGAGTAGTGGATCGTGTTGTCGCCCATGGAGCAGGCGAACACCGACACGTGCTCGGCGGCCAGGTGCGGGGCGCCGAGGATGCTCTTCTCCTCGTCGATGTAGGCGACGATGTCGGTCACCTCGACGGGCGAGTAGCCCAGGCGGCGCAGGGCACGCGGGATGGTCTGGTTGACGATGGTCATGTTGCCGCCGCCGACCAGCTTCTTCATCTTGACCAGGCCGAGGTCGGGCTCGATGCCGGTGGTGTCGCAGTCCATCATGAGGCCGATGGTGCCGGTGGGCGCCAGGACCGAGGCCTGCGAGTTGCGGACGCCGGACGCCTCGCCCAGCTCGCACGCTTCGTCCCACGAGTGCTGGGCCGCCGACAGCAGCTCGGCCGGGACCAGCTCCTCGTCGATCTTGGCCGCTTCGTCGCGGTGCATGTTGAGGACCCGGAGCATGTGCTCGGAGTTCTCGGTGTAGCCCGAGAACGGGCCCATGCGGGCGGCGGTGCGGGCGGAGGTGGCGTAGGCGTGCCCGGTCATGAGGGCGGTGAGGGCACCGGCCCAGGCCCGGCCCTCGTCGGAGTCGTAGGCGAGGCCGAGCGCCATCAGCAGGGCGCCGATGTTGGCGTAGCCGATGCCCAGCTGGCGGAACTTGCGGGAGGTGTCGCCGATCGGGTCGGTCGGGTAGTCCGCCCGGCCCACCAGGATCTCCTGGCCGGTGAACATGATCTCCACGGCCGCCTTGTAGGCCTCGACGTCGAACGTGTCGTCGTCGTTGAGGAACTTGAGGAGGTTGAGGCTGGCCAGGTTGCACGCCGAGTTGTCGAGGTGCATGTACTCCGAGCACGGGTTCGAGCCGTTGATCCGGCCCGTGTTGTGGGCGGTGTGCCAGCGGTTGATCGTGGTGTCGAACTGCATGCCCGGGTCGGCGCACTCCCAGGTGGCCTGGCTGATCTGGCGCATGAGGTCTCGAGCCCGCATGGTCTTCTTGATCTCGCCGTCGGTGACGCCCCGCAGGTTCCAGTCGGCGTCGTCGACGACGGCCTGCATGAACTCGTCGGTCACCCGGACCGAGTTGTTGGCGTTCTGGTACTGGATCGAGTGGCTGTCGGCGCCGTCGAGGTCCATGTCGAAGCCGGCGTCGCGCAGGGCGCGGGCCTTGTGCTCCTCACGGCTCTTGCACCAGATGAACTCCTCGATGTCGGGGTGGTCGACGTCGAGGATGACCATCTTGGCGGCGCGGCGGGTCTTGCCGCCCGACTTGATGGTGCCGGCGGACGCATCGGCGCCGCGCATGAAGCTGACCGGGCCGGAGGCGGTGCCGCCGCCCTTCAGGTACTCCTTCGAGGAGCGGATGCGGGAGAGGTTGACGCCGGCCCCCGAGCCGCCCTTGAAGATCACGCCCTCTTCCCGGTACCAGTTGAGGATCGAGTCCATCTCGTCGTCGACCGACAGGATGAAGCACGCCGAGGCCTGCTGCGGCACGCCCTTGACCCCGATGTTGAACCACACCGGCGAGTTGAAGGCGGCCTTCTGGTGGACCAGGAGGTGCTTGAGCTCGGCTCGGTACGTCTCCGCCTCGTGCTCGTCGACGAAGTAGCCGCCCTCGATGCCCCACGTGGTGATGGTGTCGGCCACCCGGTCGATGACCTGCTTGAGCGACGACTCGCGCTCGGGCGTGCCGAGGGTGCCGCGGAAGTACTTCTGGGTGACGATGTTGGTGGCGTTGAGCGACCAGGTGTTGGGGAACTCGACCCCGAGCTGCTCGAAGGCGGTGCTGCCGTCGCGGAAGTTGGTGATGCGCGAGTCGCGCAGCTCCCACGTGACCTCGTCGTAGGGGTGCACGCCCTCGGTGGTGAAGTGGCGGCGGATGCCGATGCCGGTCTGCTCGGGTGCCATGGCCATGGGTGTGCTCCTCGGGAGAGGTAGGAGGTCAGGAGAGGTGTCAGGTGTCCGGGGTGCCGGATCGTCGGTCGGCGGGCAGGCCCACCAGTCCGGGCGGCGCTGCCCAGACCACAACCCCTTGTGGTTGAGACGGCCCCTGTCGCCTCAGCACCACAAGATGTAGAACCCAAACTACACCACGGTAACTACATCGGTGTCAACGGGTTCGCGCAGGTTTCTGCACGACCCGCCGCCTACCCCACCAAGGTGCGGACAGGACAACGGACACCGGGCCGATCGGGCAGGTCGAAGGGAGATGGGACCGCCTCGACGGCAGTGCCCATGGGCCTCCCTCACGTACTCGCTCCACATCTCCGAACCAGTTCGGCGATGCGGAGATCCCACACCACTTGTTCCGACCGTTCGACCCGGCATCCGTTGACGCCGAGGACAAACCTACGGTGCTTGCCCTGTGGGTTGTAAGGGGAACAACCCTGTGAATTACGCGGGGATTTCTCCCAGGTTCATCCACACGCCCGCGTGCGGTTGTGGATTGGGGCCCCGATGCTGTGGGTAGAACGGCCCCACATGAGTGACCACGGCGAACCCCCATCGAGCCTCGTGAACGATCCGAGGCTGACCACCATGGGCCTGTTGCTCGAGACGCACGCTGGCGTGCGCTCGGCCATCGAGCCCGACCTCGAGATCCACGGCCTCAACGGCTCCGCCTTCGAGGTGCTGGTCCGGCTGGCCCGCTCCCCCATGCGCCGGCTGCGCATGACCGAGCTGGCCGGGCAGTCCACCCTCTCCAACAGCGGCCTCACCCGCGTCATCGACCGGCTCACCGACGCCGGGCTGGTGTCGCGGGCCCAGCACGACGGCGACCGGCGGGTGTACTACGCGGTCATCACCCCGCGGGGCCTCAGCCAGCTCCTCGCCGCCTTGCCCTCGCACCTCCACACGGTCGACAAGATCCTCACCGACGTGCTCAGCGCCGACGAGCTGCACGCGTTCGAGACCGCGCTGCGCAAGATCCGGTCGGTCGTGAAGCCCGACGCCGACCCCGACATCGCCGCCTCCGCCTGACCGCGGGCGGCCCCACTCCGGGGCGCCCGCCTGGTCAGGCCGGGACCACAGCCACCGGGATGCCGTTGAGGACGGCGTTGCCAGACGGCACGTCGACCACCTCGTCGTCCGACAGCAGGTTCGAGTTGACCCCGGCGTGGCGTCCGGCCACGCCCAGGCGCACGCCCGGCAGGTCGTGGCCCCACCCGTGCGGGAGGCTCACCACGCCGGCGCGCACCGCGTCGGTGACCTCGACGGGCACCTCGAGCGTGCCGACGCGGCCCGTCACGATGGCGTCCTTGCCGTCGACCAGGCCCCAGCGCTCGGCGTCGTCGGGGTGGACGTGGAGCGTGCACCGCGGCCGGCCCTTCACCAGGACCTCGACGTTGTGCATCCACGAGTTGTTCGACCGGAGGTCTCGGCGGCCCACCAGGACGGCCTCGGGCACCTCCCGGTCGAGCGCGGCGGCCAGGCGCGGCAGGTCGGCCATGACCTGGGGCACGTCGAGCTGGATCATCCCGGTGGGCGTGCGCAGCACGTCGGGCAGCCGCGGCTCGAGCGGACCGAGGTCGACGCCGTGCGGGTGCGCCAGGAGCACATCGAGGGTCAGCGGCGCCACCCCGGGGGCCACCTCCTCGGTGCGGGCGCCGAAGCCGTCGCCGTACGGGCCGGTGCGCAGCATGAGGTCGAGGATGCGCTCGGGACCGCGGCGGGGTGCCAGCGCGGCCAGGATCTCCTCCGCCTCCCGCCCGGCGACCGAGCTGTGGGGATCGGCGATGGCGCCGTTGACCAGCGTGGAGATCACCAGGTCGTCGACGACCGAGGGGTCGGCCTCGGCCCCCAGCCCCTGGGCGATCAGGGCCAGCTTGGCCAGGATCTCCCACTCGTCGGGCTGGCCGTCGTCGAGCGGCAGCACCGGCGGCGAGTAGTTGGCCACGTTGCGGATGGCCACCTGGAGCAGCGCGAGGTCGTAGTGGCCCTTCTGCAGGGAGCTGGGCGGCGGGAGGATCACGTCGGCGTGCCGGGTGGTCTCGTTCACGTAGATGTCGACGGCGACGTAGAAGTCGAGCTGGTCGAGCGCCTGGTCGAGGCGGCCGCCGTTGGGGGTGGACAGCACCGGGTTGCCCGCCACGGTGACCATGCCGCGGATCTGGCCGTCCCCGGGCGTGTCGATCTCCTCGGCCAGGCACGACGCCGGCAGCTCACCCATGGTCTCGGGCATGCCCCGGACCCGGCTGCCGTGGCGCCCCACCTCGAGCTTGCGGCCGGTGCGGGGGGCACCACGGGTGTTGGACGCCCCCGCAGCCGCCCGGGCGAACATGGCGCCCCCGGGTCGGTCGAGGTTGCCGGTGCAGAGGTTGACCACGTCGACCAGCCACGAGGCGATGGTGCCGAACTCGGCGGTGGTGGTGCCCATGCGGCCGTACACCGCCGCGCTCGGCGCGTCGCTGAGCTCGAGGGCCAGGCGCCGGATCTCGGCGGCCTTCACGCCCACGGACGGCGCCACGGCCTCGGCGGTGAACGGCGCGAGGGCGACGAGGACCTCATCGAGGCCCTCCACCCACTCCCCCGCCGCACCCGGCTCGATGCAGCCTTCCTCCACGAGGGTGGTGACGAGGGCGGCGAGCAGCAGCGCATCGGTGCCCGGGCGGATGGCCAGGTGCCAGTCGGCCTCCTCGGCGGTGCGGCTGCGGCGCGGGTCGACCACGATCAGCTTGCCGCCGCGCTCGCGCATCGCCTCGATGCGGCCGGGCCAGTCGGGCGCTGTGGCCAGGCTGCCGTTCGACACGTACGGGTTGGCGCCGAGGATCAGCAGCAGGTCGGTGCGATCGACGTCGGGCACCGGGATCGTGAGCCCGCCACCGAACATCCAGGCCGATGACAGCTCCTTGGGCCGCTGGTCGACGGTGCTCGCCGAGAACACGTTGCGGGTGCCGAGGCCCTTGAGCAGGGGCTTGAGGTACAGCAAGGCCGAGAGGTTGTGGGCGTTGGGGTTGCCGACGTAGACGCCGAGGGCGCCGCGACCGTGCTGGTCGATGACCTGCGCCAGGCCCTCCTCCACCGCCGCGAACGCCTCGGCCCAGGTGGCCTCGACGAGCTCGCCACCGCGGCGCACGAGGGGCGTGCGCAGGCGGTCGGGGTCGCCGTGGAGCTGTCGGAGCGTGGACCCCTTGGGGCAGATGTAGCCATGGCTGAACACGTCGTCGCGGTCGCCGCGGATGCGCGTGACCTCGTCACCGGCCACCGTGATCTCGAGGCCGCAGCCGGCTTCGCACAGCGGGCACGTACGGATGGCGATGCGCTCGTGATCGGACATGGACCCATGCTGCCAGGGCCAGCAGTACCGTGCCCGGGTGCGCCAGTTGCTGCCCGAGCCCGCCGACGTCGACCCGTTCCACCAGCACGCGGTCGCCCAGCGACCGGCGCCGCCCGGCCGACCGTGGATGGCGCTCAACATGGTGTCGAGCGCCGATGGCGCCACCGCGCTCGGCGGCGTGTCGGGGCAGCTCGGCGGCGCCGCCGACCTGGCCGTGTTCCGGGCCCTCCGGGGCGTTGCCGACGTGATCGTCGCCGCCGCCGGCACGGTTCGAGCCGAGGGCTACGGGCCGCCGCGGCCCACCGCGGAGGTGCAGGAGGCTCGCCTGGCCCGAGGCCAGGCCCGCGTGCCCCGGATCGTGGTGGTGAGCCGGACCCTCGACCTCGACGAGACCACCAGCCTGTTCACCGACGCGGTCGAGCCGCCGCTGATCTTCACGGTCGAGGGGGCTCCCGTGCACCGGCTGGCCGCGCTCGAGCCCGTCGCCGACGTGCGGGTGGCGGGCGTGGGGTCCGTCGACTTCGCCACCATGGCGACCGTGCTCGGCGACCTCGGTGCGCGCTGTGCGATCGTCGAGGGCGGACCGGTGCTCAACGGTCAGCTGCTCGAGGTCGACCTCATCGACGAGCTCAACCTCACGCTCTCCCCCATGCTGGTCGGCGGGCGCAGCCGACGGGCGGTGGTCAGCGACGAGGAGACCGCACAGCGGTTCCGCCTGGCGCACCTCTGGGAGTCTGACGGCGAGCTGCTGGCCCGGTACGTGCGCCCCTGATCTGGGGGGAGCCGACGGCGGCCACCCGCCTGGCGCTCAGTGGCGCTTGGGCTCGGTGGCCTTGGTGAGGCGAGAGGGGCCCATCAGCTCGTCGAGCTCCCGCTCGAAGTCGGCGAGATCGTCGAACTCCTTGTAGACGCTGGCGAAGCGCACGGCGGCCACGACGTCGAGGTCTCGCAGGTGCTCGAGCACGGCCCGGCCGACGCGGTCGCTGCTGACCTCGGTCCCTTCGAGCCGGAGCGACTCCTCGACGGCGGTGGCGATGCGATCGAGGTCGGCGGCATCGACCGGCCGACCCTTGGTGGCCAGCCGCAGGCCCGAGACCACCTTGGCCGGGTCGAACGGCTCGCGGTCCCCGGAGCGCTTGACGACCAGAAGTGGGACCTCCTCGAGGCGCTCGAACGTGGTGAACCGGCGCTGGCAGGCGAGGCAGGCGCGGCGACGACGGATCAGCAGCCCGTCTTCGGACTGCCGGGAATCGATGACCTTGTCTTCGAAGGTTCCACAGGCTGGGCAGCGCACGGGCGTGACGCTACTGCCACGGGCGCGGTGCGCCCGTTCGCGTCAGGCGGGAACGACGATCTGCTCACCCGGCTGGAGGATGGTGGTGCCGTTCAGCTCGATCAGCCGATCGACCAGGGGACGCACGTCACCGGTGGGCTGGAGACGGCGGGCGATGCTCCAGAACGTGTCGCCTGAGTGCACCTCGAGCTGGGCCGTGGTGCCGGCCGCCACACCGGCGGCGGCCGAGGTTCCGGCCGAGGCGCCAGCAGACGGGGCGCCAGCAGACGGGGCGGGAGCGAGCCCGGCGAGGGCACCGCTGCCGATGGCGATCGACAGCAGGACCACCAGCACGATCCCGACGACGGCGGCGACGATGTGGGCCGGTGTGAGGCCGAGATCGATCGGCGCCTCGACCGTGCGCCCTCCGTGGGCGGTGACGAGGCGGAGCGCGGGGCGCTGGGGAACCGAGGTGTGCGGGCGGGGTTGGATGATCGCAGCCATGGAACAGATACTCCCCAGGGGGTCTGACATCGAGACGCTTCCGAACGCTCGTTCCACGAACGCCTGTTCGGACGTGGACACTGTAGGCACGAACAGTCGTTCGCCGTCAAGCCCGGGAACGAACAAATGTTTGCCCGAACACCTGCGCGATGCTACGGTCACGGTCGACCACTTGTTCGCCCTCCCGGGCATCACACGAGGAGCCCCCATGACCGACCAAGCGCTCACCGCCCGCCAACGGCAGATCCTCGAGTGCATCGATGCCTCGATGCGCGAGAAGGGCTACCCGCCGTCGGTCCGGGAGATCGGCGAGACCGTCGGACTGGGGTCCCCGTCCACGGTCCACTCCCACCTCTCCACCCTGCAGCGGCTCGGGTTCCTCCGCCGGGACCCGTCCAAGCCCCGCGCCATCGAGGTCCGCTGGGACGCAGCGTCCGGGGCCGCCGTCGAGCGGCGCCCCATCCGCCACGTCCCCCTCGTGGGCGAGGTGGCGGCCGGCACCGACGTGCTCGCCCAGCAGAACGTCGAAGAGGTGGTCCCCGTCCCCGCAGACCTCACGGGCGACGGAGACCTCTTCATGCTGAAGGTCCGTGGCGACTCCATGGTCGATGCCGGCATCCTCGACGGAGACTTCGTGGTGGTTCGCTCCCAGCCCGAGGCCCGCAACGGCGAGATCGTCGTCGCCGGCATCCCCGGCGAGGAGGCCACGGTCAAGACCTACAGCCGCAGCGGCGATCAGGTCGTGCTCACGCCCCACAACCCGCGCCTCGAGCCCATGGTGTTCCCGGCGTCCGAGGTCCAGGTGTTCGGCAAGGTCGTCACCGTCATGCGCAAGCTCTGATCGCTCAGAGCTTGCCGATGGCCGCGGTGTAGCGCTCCTTCTCCCGGGCGGTGCCCAGGCTGTCGGTGGCGAAGGTGTCCACCAGCACGCCGTCCTTGCCGATGAGGAACGTGGCTCGGATGGCACAGCCCAGATCCTCGTTGAACACGCCGTAGGCCTGGGCCACGGCTCCATGCGGCCAGAAGTCCGAGAGCAGCGGGAACGTCCAGCCCTTCTGGTCCGCCCACACCTTCTGGGAGAAGCGCGAATCGCACGACACGGCGAGCACCTGCACGCCGGCCTGCTCGTACTCGGCGATGTCGTCGCGCAGCTCGCACAGCTCGCCTTCGCACACCCCCGTGAACGTGAACGGGTAGAAGACGAGGGCGACGGCCTTCTCGCCGGCGAAGTCGCTGAGCGACACGTCGGTGCCGTCCTGGTCCTTGAGCGTGAATGCGGGGGCGGGCTGTCCGACGTCGATGGCCATGGGTGCTCCTGTGCTGGGTGGGATCGGCGCAGTGTACGGAGCTGTCCGACCCGCCGCGCTCCTGGTCCGCGGCACGGGCGGAGCACCACCTCAGCGAGCTGGGGGCGCCATCCGCCGCAGCACGGCGGCAGCCGCCACCGCCAGTGCGTCGTCCACGTCGTCGCCTTGGCCGTGGCGGACGGTGAGGGTCACGAGCGCCCGTCCCCGCCACAAGGTGAGGTGCTCGTACTGCGTCACCAGACCCGACTCCACCGTCCCGGTCTGGTCCTCGACGGTGATCCAGTCGACGGGGTCGGGGGCGTCGGCCTCCGTGCTCCCGGCCGGGGCCGACAGATCTGCGACGGCCGGGCGGTCACCGCGGCGCCGCAGCGCCTCGATCCAGCCAGGGGCGCGGTCGCGCTCGGTCCACCGCTGGCGCCACACGGCGTCGAGGCAGATCGTCCCGAGCCGGTCCCACGCGTCGCGGTGCGCCGCCCGATCGGCGGGATCGTCATCGGCGAAGACCTCGGTGCGCACGACGGCCAGCACCCCCGCGCGCCGCAGGCGCCACGCTGCGCCCTCGTCGAGCGCGGTGAGGCGGCGCCGAGCCCGGATCGTCCGCAGCTCCTCCGACGCCGGATCATCGCCGTGGGGGTCGAGCCGCTCGGCGTTGTTGAACATCGGCACCGACTGCCAGCCCTTGCCCAGGTCGGATCGAGCCAGGAGGGGGCGCTCGGCGAAGGCCTGGTCCTCCGGGTCCCACCAGGGCGCCTCGCCCCCGGGGCCGGTCCGACGCCCCTCGGCCCCGGCCTTCTGCTTCCTCCCGATCGCCACCGGTGGGTCAGACGCCCGTCGTCAGCAGGTCGACCAGCGCCTCGTAGCACCGCTCGATCGGCGCACGGTCGACCCGCTCGTCGGCGGTGTGGGCGAGCGTGGCATCGCCGGGTCCGAAGTTGGTGGCCGGGATCCCGTGGGCGGCGAAGCGCGCCACATCGGTCCAGCCCAGCTTGGCCCGCACCGGCAGGTCGTTGCGCTTGATCAGGGCCTGGAGCACCGGGTGGTCGAGCGCCGGCGGGGCCGCGCCGGACAGGTCGGTGAGCTCCACCCGGTCCTCGTCGTCGACGAACGGGGCGATCAGGTCCCGGACCACCGCCTCGGCCTGCTCTGACGTGTGGTCGGGCGCGAAGCGGTGGTTCAGGGTGACCGTGGCGAGATCGGGGACGACGTTGCCCGCCACCCCGCCCGACACCGCCACCGCCTGGAGCGCTTCCCGGAACTCGCAGCCGTCGATGACCGGGCGCCGCTCGGGGAACGCCTCCACCGCGGCGAGGAGGCGGCCCAACCGGTGGATGGCGTTGCGGCCCATCCACGGACGGGCGGTGTGCGAACGGGCCCCGCGGAGCGCCACCTCGATGCGCAAGGTGCCCTGGCAGCCCGCCTCGATGGTGGCGTCGGTGGGCTCGCCGAGGAGGGCGACGTCGGCCTCCAACAGGTCGGGGCGCTCGCGGAACAGGTGGGCCAGGCCGTTGTGGACGGCGGCCACCTCCTCGGCTGCGTAGAAGACGTAGGTGACCTCGACGGCGGGGTCGGTCACGGTGCGCGCCAGCTCCAGCATCACCGCGACGCCCGACTTCATGTCGGTGCAGCCGAGGCCCCACAGCGTGTCGCCCTCGATGCGCGGGGTGGCGTTGCCGTTGACCGGGACGGTGTCGGTGTGCCCGGCGAGGAGCACCCTGGTGGAGGCCGAGCCGGTGGTGCGGGCGACCAGGTTGTGGCCGACCCGGTCGAGGGTGAGCGACGGGACCGCCCCGAGCTGCTCGACGAGCCAGTCGACGATCAGCTCCTCGTCGTGGCTGACCGACGGCATGGCGACCAGGTCGCTCGTGAGCTGGAGCAGGTCGGTCACGATGGTGGGCCCTCGGTGGGCTCGCCCTCTGCCGGAGCCGGAGCGGGAGGCGCGGCGGGCGGAGGCGGGGCATCGGGCGGAGGAGGCGCGGCGCCCGGCGTGGCGTCCGGGGCGGTGGGCGGGACCCACGGCTGGCCCGGCATCGGGGCCGCAGGCGGTGGCGGCGGCGAGCCGGGAGCGGCCGGGGGCGGGACCCACCCCGGCGCGGGCGGGGGCGTCCACGCGGTGCCCGGCTGCGGCGCGCCGTACCCGGGCTGGGCGGGCGGCGCCGGCGGGTAGCCGCCGGCCGGCGGGTAGCCGGGTGCGGCCGGGTAGCCGGGGGCCGGTGAGCCGGGTGCACCGGGGTAGGCGCCGACGGGAGCACCGGGGGCGCCGGCCCACGCGGCGGGAGCGGCGCCGTAGCCACCGGGGTACGGGAGCGGCGGGGCCGACAGCCGCCGCTTCGAGCGCGACCGCTTCACGGCGAACACGATGATCAAGATGATGCCGATCAGGACCAGGGCGCCACCGGCGAAGATGCCGCCCACGATGCGGGCCAGCCCGTTGAGCCGCAGGCCGCCGCCGATCGCGAAGCTCGTGTAGGCGCCGGTCTGGCCGCCCTCGATCGCCTGGATGGTGTAGGTGCCCGGGGTGGCGGCGTAGAAGGTGGCGATCCGCACGCCCTCGTGACCGTTGTAGACGTAGGTCTGCGAGCCGGGCGCCCGGTCGACGTTGACGTGCGTGCCGTCGGGCCCGACGATGGTCACGAGGACGTTGGGGACGAAGCCACCCGAGGTCGATGTGGTGAACGAGGGACCGCTCTCGCTGGTGGGCCGCTCCAGGAAGATGCTCTTCGTGCCGGTGTCGTCGAGGTGCACGGTGCCACCGGAGAGCGGCACGCGCTGGAGGCCGTCGAAGCCGTCGACGAGGGCACGGGCCCCCGACACGACCAGCGTCACGCCGAGGACGATCCCGACGATGACCAGCACGACACCGATCCAGATCCCGGCCGCGCCCTTGGGCTTGCCCGCGGGGGCGGCCGCAGCAGGCGGGTAGGCGGCCGGCGGGGCAGGTTGTGGCATCACCCGCACAGTCTCGCCGATCTCACACGGCGCGCGGCGCGACTTCCCGACGCCGCCGACGCCGTCGCCCGATGGGCTCAGGCGGTGAGCCGCTCCATGGCCAGGGCGATCCGCTCGAGCGGCTGCACCGCGGCGATGCGCACGTGCCCGGAACCCGCAGGCCCGTAGAACTCGCCCGGGCTGACCAGCGCCCCCGCGCGCTCCGCCAGCCGCCCGGCCAGGGCCCAGGCGTCACCTCCAGGCGCGGCCACCCACAGGTAGAACGCGCCGGCTGGAGGCTCGACCGTGAGGCCGGACGCTCGCAGCCCGGCGGTGAGGGCATCGAGGCGCTCGGCGTACCGGGCCCGCTGCTCCACCACGTGGGCGTCGTCGTCCCAGGCCAACGCCCCGGCGGCCTGCACCGGGCCGGGCACCATGAACCCGGCGTGCTTGCGCACCTCGGACAGGTACCCCACCAGCTCGGCGTCGCCGGCGTAGAAGCCGGCGCGGGCGCCGGCGAAGTTCGATCGCTTCGACAGCGAGTGCACGGCGACGACGCCGTCGGTTCCGTGGGTGAGGATCGTCCGAGCCGGACCGTCCCAGGTGAACTCGGCGTAGCACTCATCGGAGAACACCGGCACCCCGTGCTCACGGCCCCAGGCCGCAGCAGCACCCAGGTCGTCGAGACCGCCCGCCGGGTTGCCCGGGGTGTTGACCCACAGGCACAGCGCCCGGGCGGCGTCGGCCTCGTCGATGGCGTCGAGCCGGATGCGCCACTGGTCGTCGACGGGTACCGCCACGGCCCGGCAGCCCGCCAAGGTGGCGCCCATGGCGTACGTGGGGTAGCTGATCTCGGGGTACAGGACCGTGTCGAGGTGGGGGCTGCGCAGCCGCAGCCACTGGGGCACGCCGGCCACCAGCTCCTTGGTGCCCATGCACGCCGCCACCATCGACACGTCGAGCTGGGCACCGAACCGGCGGGCCAGCCACCCGAGCGCCGCGGTGCGGTACGCCACGGTGCCGAGCGACGGCGGGTAGGTCTGGGCCGCGGCCGGATCGGCCATCGCGGCTGCGGTGAACGCCGGCGGCGGGTCGCACGGGGTCCCGATCGAGAGGTCGACGAGACCGCCCGGCAGGCGCGACGCCACCTCCTGCAGGGGCTTCAACCGGTCGTAGGGGTACGGCGGAGGGGTGAACCCGGGCATCGCCGTCAGTCGTTCTGGTGGAGGGCGGTGTTGAGCGAGCCCCAGTCGACCGTCTGCGACAGGACCTCCATCACGCCGGTCGTGGAGTTCTGGCGGAAGAGGAGGTCGCTCTGGCCCGACAGGTCCGCGGCCTTCACGACCTGGCCGTCGGGGGTGGTGACCCGGGTGCCGCCGAGGATGTAGCAGCCGGCCTGGACGGTGCAGCGATCGCCGAGCGAGATGCCGAGGCCGGCGTTGGCACCGAGCAGGCAGGCCTCACCGATCGAGATCACCGTCTTGCCGCCGCCCGACAGCGTGCCCTGGATCGACGAGCCGCCACCGATGTCGGAGCCCTCCCCCACCACGACGCCGGCGCTGATGCGCCCCTCCACCATGGAGTTGCCCAGGGTGCCGGCGTTGAAGTTGCAGAAGCCCTCGTGCATGACCGTGGTGCCCTCGGCCAGGTGGGCGCCGAGGCGGACGCGATCGGCGTCGGCGATGCGCACGCCGCTCGGGACCACGTAGTCGACCATGCGGGGGAACTTGTCGATGCCGTAGACGGTGACGTTGTGGCCGGCGACCCGGAGGCGCATCCGCGTCTGCTCGAAGCCCTCGACCGCGCACGGTCCGGCGCTGGTCCACACGACGTTGGCCAGGAGCCCGAAGATGCCGTCGAGGTTGCAGCCGTGGGGGCGGATCAGGCGGTGCGAGAGCAGGTGGAGCCGCAGGTAGCAGTCGTGGGCGTCGATGGGCGCCGCATCGAGGTCGTCGATGAACGTGACGACCGCGGCGCGGCGGACCCGGCGCAGGTCGTCGGCGGCGGTCAGCTGCTGCACGTCGACGCGCAGGTAGTCGAGCGCCTGGCGGCGGGTCAGCTCGTAGGTGCCACCCGACCCGTGGTGCGAGAGCTCCTCGGCCAGCCGCAGCGCCCCCTCGGTCATGCCCATGATGGGCTCGGGGTACCAGGTGTCGAGCACCTTGCCATCGGCCGCGCTGAAGCTGGCGATGCCCACGGCCCAGGCAGAGTTGGACGAGGTCGAAGCGTCAGGATCGGTCACGGCGACACCGTACCGGGAGCTGGGGCGGCGCTCCGAAGGACTACGCGACCCGCCACGACTCGAGCTTGGCCGAGGCGGCCTCGTCGAGCCGGGCGGTCAGGACCATGCCGCCTTCGGCGACGGTCTCGCTGAGCACCTCGCCCTCGCGGTGGACCTCGGCGAGCACGTCGCCCCGGTCGAACGGGATGAGGAGGTCGACCACCGTGGTCTGGTGGCGGAGCCGGTCGCCGATGGTGAGCAGGAGCTGCTCGACCCCCGCCCCCGTCACCGCGGAGATGCCCACCGAGCCCGGGTTGCCGGCCACCAGCCGGGCCACCTCGGTGGTGCGGTCGGCCTTGTTGAAGCAGAGCAGCTCGGGCACGTCGCCGGCGCCGATCTCGCCGAGGACGTCGCGGACGGCGTCGATGTGGCTCTGGGGGTCGGGACCGGACCCGTCGACCACGTGGACGAGCAGGTCGGCCTCGGCGGCGACCCGCAGCGTCGACTTGAACGACTCGACCAGCTGGTGGGGCAGCTTGCGGACGAACCCGACGGTGTCGGTGAGCAGGACGGCCTCGCCACCGGGCAGCTGGAGACGGCGGGTGGTGGCATCGAGCGTGGCGAACAGCCGGTCCTCGACCAGCACGCCCGCGCCGCTCAGCTGGTTGAGGAGCGTGGACTTGCCGGCGTTGGTGTAGCCGACGATGGCCACCTGGCCGGCCCGGCTGCGGGTGCGCTGCTTGTGCTGCGTGTCGCGCTGGTGCGAGATGTCGCGGAGCTCCGCCTCCAGCTTGTGGATGCGGCGGGTGATGCGGCGGCGGTCGGTCTCGAGCTGGGTCTCACCCGGGCCGCGGCTGCCGACCCGGGCGCCGCCGCCGGCCGCCATGCCACCGGCCTGCTGCGAGAGGTCCTTGCCCTTGCCGCGCAGGCGGGGCTGGAGGTAGCGGAGCTGGGCCAGCTCGACCTGGGCCTTGCCCTCCACGCTCGAGGCGTTCTGGGCGAAGATGTCGAGGATCACCGCGGTCCGGTCGAGCGCGGTGCGCCCGAGCTGCTTCTCGAGGTTGCGCTGCTGCGCCGGGCTCAGATCGTCGTCGAACACCACGGTGTCGCAGTCGAGGGCGATCGATAGGTCCTTGAGCTCGGTGACCTTGCCCTTGCCGATGTAGGTGGCCGGGTCGGGCGCCGAGCGGCGCTGGAGGATGCGGCCCACCACGTCGGCCCCTGCGGTGTCGACGAGCAGCGCGAGCTCGTCGAGGTCGGACTCGGTGCGCTCGGGGTCTCCCCCACCGAGGGTGACGCCCACCACGATGATCCGCTCCCGGAAGGACCGGTCGATGAGGGCGCTGGAGGTGCCGCCGAAGTCGCCGAACGCGCCACGGTGGGACTCCTCGTCCTCGGCCTCGATGAGGTCGGAGAAGTCGTCTTCGGGCGCATCGAACGCCGCCGCATCGAAGGGCGTGTCGAGGTCGTAGTCGAGGTCGCCGGGGACCGGCTCGTCGGTGTCGCTCACGCGGTCACCACGATGCCGGCGATGAAGGTGGACGGGCCCCGCAGGACCATCGGATCGCCCACCAGGACCTGGACGTCGCCGCCGGGCATGTGCACGGTGACCTGGTCGCCGGTGAGGCCCCAGTCGTGAGCGGCCCGCGCCACCGCGGTGGCACCGGTGCCGCACGCCTCGGTGACGCCCGCGCCGCGCTCCCAGACCCGCATGGTGATCGCGTCGGCCTCACCGGGCGTGGGGGCGACGAAGTGCACGTTCATCCCGGCGTCGTACGCGGCCTCGTGGGTGGCGCCGGCGACGGCGAGGTCGATGGCCTCCGGGTCGTCGACCAGCAGCA
The DNA here is from genome assembly GCF_049993875.1 of Aquihabitans sp. McL0605. Taxonomy (NCBI): domain Bacteria; kingdom Bacillati; phylum Actinomycetota; class Acidimicrobiia; order Acidimicrobiales; family Iamiaceae; genus Aquihabitans; species Aquihabitans sp. McL0605. The sequence goes on along the minus strand of NZ_CP188252.1, from coordinate 4,390,801 downwards.
CGAGGTGGGGGTTGCCGAGGTCGAAGGTGGCCGCCTTCAGGGCGTCGAGCCCGAGCGAGCGGGCGTCGCCGGCCGCATCGGTGGGCCGGTCGGCGGCGGGACCGGGCCGAGCCGGGCCCATGTCGACGCTGGCCTCGATGGTGCCCTGGTGGCGGGCGCCCGTGTTGGTGGCCGTGTACTCGACCGTGCGCAGGCCGCCGCCGGTCTCGATCACGAGCGTGCCGCGCTCCTGGTTGCGGCGCATGGCCTCGGCCTGGGCGAGGCAGCGGATGCCGTTGCCGCTCATCTCCGCGATCGATCCGTCGGCGTTGATCAGGGTCATCACCAGGTCGGCCCGGCCGGTGCCGTGCAGGCCGATCAGGAGGCCGTCGGCCCCGATCCCGTGGTGGCGCCGGCACCAGCGCTGGGCGCGCTCGATCCACGCCGCCCGGTTCTGGACGGCCGGTGCGTCATCGGTGAGGTGGACGAGGAAGTCGTTGCCGAGGCCGTGGTGCTTGGTGAGGCGAAACGTCATGAGGCCCCCAGTCTCGCAGCCCCGCACCCAGATGCCCACGCCGATTGCCACCCCATCCCGGCAGCGTGGGGGTCAGGGCCAGTGGTGGGCGGCGAGGGCGAGGAGGTCGTCGGTGCGGGCGGCGGGGTCGGGGTCGGCATCGAGCCAGGTGATGCGGGGGTCTCGGCGGAACCAGGCGCGCTGGCGGCGGGCGAAGGCGCGGGTGCGGCGGACGGCCTCGTCGAGGGCACCGTCGAGCGTGGGGTCGGTGCGACCGGATCGCTGGGCCTCGACGTGGGCGAGGAGCTCTCGGTAGCCGAGGGCCTGGGCGGCGGTGCGGCTGAGGTGCGGGCCGTCGGCGAGGCGCTCGACCTCAGCGACGAAGCCGTCGGCCACCTGCCGGTGGTACCGCGCCTCGATGCGGTCGGCCACGACGGGCTGCGGCAGGCGGATGCCGACCTGGAGGATGGGCGTGTCGGCGTGGGTGCCCACCCCCGGGCCGTACGACGAGAACGGCCGGCCGCTGCCCAGCGTGACCTCGAGCGCGCGCAGCACGCGGCGGCGGTTGGTGGGCTCCATGCGGCTGGCCGCCAGCGGGTCGAGCTCGGCGAGGCGGGCGTGGAGCGCGACGGTGTCGACCTCGGTCTCCAGCTCCGCCGCCACCTCAGGGAAGCGACCGGGGATCTCGAAGCCGTCGATCACGGCCTGCAGGTAGAGGCCGGTCCCCCCGACCAGGACGGCGCGACGGCCACGGGCCGCGATGTCGGCCAGCGCGTCGGCCACTGCGGCCTGGAAGGAGTGGACCTCGAAGGGCTCCCACGGCTCGACCAGGTCGATGAGGTGGTGGCGCACCTCGGCCTGCTCGGCCGTAGTGGGCTTGGCGGTGCCGATGTCCATGCCCCGGTACACCTGCATCGAGTCGACCGAGACCAGCTCCACGTCGCCGCGGTGCCGGGCGAGGGCCAGGGCGAGCGCCGACTTGCCCGACGCGGTGGTGCCCACGATCGCCAGCGGGGGTGGGGCACCTTGGGGCAGCAGCCGGTGGGCCGCCTCAGCCATCGAGTGCGGCCTCGTCGGCCGCGAGGGTCCGTTCGAGGTGGGCCAGGCTGTCGACGAGGCCGCCGATCCGGGCCCGGCCCAGCCACGCTGTGCGCTGGGACGAGATGACATCGGCCAGGTCGTCGGCGCGGTCGGCCAGCGCCGGCACGCCCTCGACATCGCCCTCGCCGTCGCCGAGCAGGCGCCACGCCCCCTGCCGGGCCAGGCGCGTCACGGTGGTCAGCTCGGCGATCAGCTGACGGGCGCCCGGCCCGCTGATCTGGGCATCGGCGATGCGGCCGTCGACGTCGTCGAGCGCCGCCAGCACGTCTCGCACCGCGTCGGGGTCGGCTGCGCCGGTGACCAGCAGCGGGAGGTGCGGGAAGAGCGCGGCCGCGAGCGGGCTGGCGTTGAGCCCCTGGCGACCGGTCCGCCGCCAGAGCCCGCCGAGCGTCTGGATGGCGCCACCCAGCTGCTCGCCGTGGTCGTCGAACACGTGGCGGTCGAGCACCAGGGCGACATCGAGGTCTCGGTTGGCCTCGAGGCACCAGGCCACGGCGCCTCCGTGGATCAGCGGGCCGTAGGTGATCGACGGCGGGTGGTGGTGACCGTTGTCGCCCCACGCCGCCACCAGGTACCCGCCCGCGCCGTGGCGGATCGCCACCTCGGCGGCGTCGAGCTGGTTGGCGAGCGCGTTGTCCCAGCGGCCGACGAGCGAGTTCCAGTCGCTGGTGCCGGGCGCGACCCAGAACGGAACGCCGGCGGCGGCGAGCGGGGCGATGTTGGCCTCGAAGCCGCCCGACGTGTCGGTGTCGATGCCCAGGTCGTACAACACCGTGGCGAGCGCATCCGGGATGTCGGGCCGGTCCTCGGGGGCGCTGGGCGCCTCGTACAGCCAGGCGACGGGGACCACGCCCTCGGGGAGGGTGGAGGCGAGCTCGGGGTAGCGGCGCAGCACGTCGGCCCAGATCTGCACCTCGTACCCGTCGGCCAGCAACGGGTCGACCAGGCGCCGGACGTGCTCGAGGTACACGGCGCCCTTGCCCCGCTCGGCACAGGCCTGGGCGCTCACCCCGCGGCCCAGCTCGAAGGTCTCGTCGCAACCGATGTTGACGCGCTGGCTGCGGACGGCCCCCATCTGCTCGCGGACGAGGTCGAGCGCGAACGCGGCGTTGTCGGGGGTGGGCGCCAGCACGGCCGGCGGGAAGCGGAGCCCGGCCATGACCTCGACGCCCTCAGGCGCCTCCGCCCGGTCGACGTACTGCGGGTGCGAGAGCCAGCGCTCGAAGTGGCCGAAGCAGTTGCGGTTGGCGACGAGCTCGATGCCGGCGTCGGCGCAGCGGCTGTCGAGCCACGTCAGGTCGTCGGGCGTCAGCGGGGACGCATCGCGCCAGACCACGTCGTGGCCCTCGTGGGCGAACGAGTGCTCGGTGTAGAGCTGGAGCTGGTTGTAGCGGGCGAGGGCCAGGACCTCGACGTACTCCCCCAGCGTCTCGCGCGTGGGCACCCGGTCGCGGCTGACGTCGAGCATGAAGGCGCGCACGGCGATGTCGGGGTGGTCCTCGACGTGCACGCCGAGCACCCGGCCCTCGACCGGCCGATCGAGGAGCTGGCCGAGCAGCGCCCGGCCGTAGCGGAGGCCGGCATCGTCGGCGTGGGTGATGCGGGCGCCGTCGGCGTCGATGTCGAGGCGGAAGCCCTGCGGACGGATCGCCGGGTCGACGGCGGTGGCCACGGCGCAGGCGTCGACGAGGGGCCCGACCCCGGTGACCTGCAGGACCTGCGGGCGCGGCACCAGAGCCAGTTCGCCGATCGACACCGACCAGGTGCTCACCCTGTCAGCCGGCGGCGACGGGGATGCGGGTGCGGTGGCGGGCCGCCGCCGTGACCTCGATGAGATCACCGCGGAGGAAGTGCGGAGCGGCGGCGGTGATGCGGACGTCGGCGTAGGTGCCGACCCGCAGCGGCGACTCGCTCGCGAAGTGGACCAGCTTGTTCTGCCGGGTGCGCCCCGTCAGGACCGACGGGTCCTTGCGCGACGGGCCCTCCACCACGACCTCCTCGACCCGCCCGATGCGGGCCTCGTGCTTGCGCAGGGCCGAGCGCTCGAGCACCACCTTGAGGCGGTCGAAGCGCTCGGCCACCACCGCGGGATCGACGAACTGGTCGACCATCTCCGCCGCCTCGGTGCCGGGCCGGGGCGAGTAGATGAACGTGTACGCGGAGTCGTACTCGGCGGCGGCGGCCAGGGCGAGGGTCTGCTCGAAGTCGTCGTCGGTCTCGCCGGGGAAGCCGACGATCAGGTCGGTGGTGACCGCCAGGTCGGCGATGGCAGCCCGGGCGGCGGCGAGCTTCTCGAGGTACCGCTCGGCGGTGTAGCCGCGGTGCATGGCGGCGAGGACCCGGTCGCTCCCGGACTGCACCGGCAGGTGCAGGTGCTCGCACACCTCGGGGGTCTCGGCCATGGCCGCGATGGTCTCGGGCCGCAGATCCTTGGGGTGCGGGCTCGTGTAGCGGACCCGGCGGATGCCGTCGACGGCGCCGACCGAGCGCAGCAGCTCGCTGAACAGGGGGCGGACCCGGACGTCGTCACCGGCCCGGCGGGCGGCGAGGGTGAGATCGCGGCCGTAGCTGTTCACGTTCTGGCCGAGCAGCGTGACCTCGGTGACTCCGTCGCTCGCCAGCCCGGACACCTCGTCGACGAGCCGGTCGTAGGGGCGCGAGATCTCCTCGCCGCGCACCGCCGGCACGATGCAGAAGGCGCACGAGTTGTCGCACCCGATCTGGATGGTGACCCACGCGGTGTACCCCTCGTCGCGGCGAGCGGGCATGGCCGACGGGAACAGCTCGTGATCGTCGGCGACGGTGGCCTCGAGGATCTCGGTGAGCGGCCCCTCCTCCCGCGAGCGGTGCAGCAGCTCGGTGGCGCGGTGGACGTTGTGGGTGCCGAAGACCAGGTCGACGTAGGGCGCCCGCTCCTGGATGCCCTCCTTGTCCTTCTGCGCGAGGCAGCCGGCGACCACGATCTCCATGCCCGGCTTGCGGTCCTTCACCGACTTCAGGTGGCCGAGCGTGCCGTAGAGCTTGTTGTCGGCGTTCTCGCGGATGCAGCACGTGTTGAGGACGACGACGTCGGCCTCCTCCAGGTCGGTGGTGGCCTCCATGCCGTCGGCGTCGAACAGCCCCGAGATCCGCTCCGAGTCGTGCTCGTTCATCTGGCAGCCGAACGTCCGGACGAGGTACCGCCGGGGCGCAGCGTCGGAGGCGGGCAGGTCGGTCATGGCCCAGCAACTCTACGACCGCAGGCCCGCCGCCTCCCGATCAGGTCCGGACGCCGACCGTTCAGCCGACGGGGAAGGCCATCGGGTCACCGGCGAGACCGGCCTTCACGCCGCGGGTGACCTCGTCGGCCAGGACCTCGTCGGCGCCCGCCTCCACGCCGTCGAGCGCCTGCGCCGCCACCTCGCGGGGCGCGATCTTGGGGGCGTCGATGCTCGCCGCCATGTCGGTGTCGATGTAGCCGACGTGGACACCGGTGACGGTGGTGCCGGCCGGGGCGAGCGCCGAGCGCAGGGCGTTGGTGGCCGACCACGCCGCCGCCTTCGACGCGCTGTACCCGTCGCCGGCGGAGATCCACGACAGCACCGAGTGGACGGTGACCACGGCCCCGCCGCCGTGCGCCGCCAGGATCGGGGCGAACGCCCGGGTGACGGCGATGGGCCCGAAGAAGTTGGTGTCCAGGTCGGCCTGGATGGCGGCGAAGTCGCCGTCGGCGATGCGGGCGCCGCTGTGGCTGCCGGCGTTGTTGATCACGAGGGTCACGTCGCCGGCCCGCGCGGCCGCCGCCTCGACCTGGGCTGCGTCGGTCACGTCGAGGGCCAGGGGCGCGACGCGCGGGTCGTCGCTCGGCTCCGGCGTGCGGGCGGCGGCGTAGACCTTGACCGCGCCGCGGGCCAGGAGCTCCTCGACGAAGGCAGCCCCCAAGCCGCGGTTGGCGCCGGTGACGAGTGCGGTCGAGCCTTGGATCTGCATGGTTTGCTCCTGGGTAGGGAGTGGCCCGAACGGGCCACTCTGTTGCATCATGCAACTCACTTCGACGGTCAACCATTCCCGATCCGTCGATCCGGTGGAGACGGGCCCGCTCGAGCGCCGTCGTGCCTCCCGGCGTTCGTCCGGCCGCGCGCCGTGGTCGGCGGCGGCGGATCGCGAGGTCGCCTACCGCGAATGGTGGTGGTGGGCCAGCAGCCCCGCCTGCACCGTCATCGGGGCACCGCTGTCGAGCACGTGGGGACACCCGTGATGAGAGCAACGATCGCTGGGCTCGGAGCCCTGGCCGCCGCCATCTTGTTGAGTGGCTGCCTGCAGCTGCAGATCAGTCCGGTCCTCGATCGCAGCGCGACCATCCGCCACGGCTCGCTCGAGCACCTCACCGTCACGGGCACCATCTCGTGCACCCGGAGCGAGCCGGTGGACCTGTTCCCGACGTTCACCCAGAGGTCGACGACCGACGAGCCCGAGTCGGTCAACATCCCCTGCGAGCCCGGCACCCCCCGCCCGTACACGGTCCGGTTCGAGGTGACCCACGGCTTCGTGACCGGCCAGATCCAGGCCTCCATCCAGTACTGCACCAATCCGTCGGTGGAGCTGAACGAGGACTGCGTGACCGTGTCGCGGGTGCTCACCGTGACCTCGCCCTGAGCGGGGAGGGCGCTCCGGCCCGGCGCCGGCGGCCCGTCCTCGAGGCGAACCAACGCCGTCCCCGGCGAGCGGACGCGCGAAGCTGGATCGATCGACGATGGCCTGGTGGTGCCGACCGATCACGAGGGTGCGCTGATCGCCATCCTCCAGGCCGCGCATGCCGGCGAGCTGGCCGCGGCCTACGCCTACCAGGGCCACTGGCGCTCCCGCATCGGTGCGAGGCGCCGAGCGGAGCGCGAGGAGATCAAGCGCATCGAGGCCGCCGAGTGGCACCACCGCAACCAGGTGGCCGAGCTGCTCGCCGCCCTGGGCGCCGGGACGGTGCGCTGGCGCGAGGTGCTGATGGGTTCGATCGGCCGGTTCTTCGGGGCGCTGTGCTTCGTGGGCGGACGGTTCCTGCCCATGTACGCGGCCGGCCGCCTCGAGGCGATGAACGTCGGCCAGTACGTCGACGCCGCCGCCCACGCCCGAGCCTCGGGCCACAATGCGTTCGGCGACCAGCTCGACGAGATGGTGGCCGAGGAGGCCCGCCACGAGGCCTGGTTCTCCGACCAGTGCCGTGGCCACTGGGCACTCCCGGCGGTGAGCGTGCTCGGCGGGTGGTCGCCGGCCGAGCTCACCCCGGAAGCCGAGTCCGGGCGCACCGCCGAGCCGGCGCCTCAGACCGCAACCGACTGACGCGGCGCCTGCCTCACCGGGGACGCGCCGAGAGCGCCCGGCCCCAGCTGGTCCGGACGCCCTCGACGGGTGTGGGGGAACGTGTCCCCGGTTCGCCTGATGCCGCGCAGGGTCAGGCCGCTGCTGGAGCAACGGTTCCTTCCCTGGGGTTCAGGCGGGTGGTGCGCTGACCGGACGTGGCGCCGTCCGGTCAGCGACGAAGGGTGTGCCCTTCGCCCGGCCCCCTGGACAAGGGCCGGGCGATCACGGGACGACCGACAGAAGGCGGTTCAGTCGAGCGTGATGGGCAGATCGTCTGGATCCAGCTCGAGGTCGACCTCGGTCTCCTCGGCTGCGTTGGGGTCGTTGTCGATCCCGACCTGGACCCGGATGCGTTCGGAGACCTCGACCATGATCTCGGGGTTGTCGGTGAGGAACTGCTTGGCGTTCTCCCGGCCTTGGCCGAGCTGCTCGCCTTCGTACGTGTACCAAGCACCCGACTTCTTCACGAACCCCATGTCGACACCGATGTCGAGCACGGAGCCCTCCCGGCTGATGCCACGCCCGTACATGATGTCGAACTCGGCCTGCTTGAACGGTGGGGCCACCTTGTTCTTGACCACCTTGACCCGGGTGCGGTTGCCCACGACCTCGACGCCGTCCTTGATGGACTCGATGCGGCGGATGTCGAGCCGGACCGATGAGTAGAACTTCAGCGCCCGGCCACCAGGCGTGGTCTCGGGCGAGCCGAACATCACGCCGATCTTCTCTCGCAGCTGGTTGATGAAGATGCAGATGGTGTCGGTCTTGTTGAGGTTGGCGGTGAGCTTGCGCAGCGCCTGCGACATGAGCCGGGCCTGGAGGCCGACGTGCGTGTCGCCCATCTCGCCTTCGATCTCGGCGCGCGGCGTGAGGGCCGCCACCGAGTCGATCACCACGATGTCGAGCGCACCGGAGCGCACCAGCATGTCGGTGATCTCGAGGGCCTGCTCGCCCGTGTCGGGCTGGGAGATGAGCAGCTCGTCGACGTCGACCCCGATGGCCCGGGCGTAGACCGGGTCCATGGCGTGCTCAGCATCGACGTAGGCGCAGATGCCGCCGTTGCGCTGCGCCTCGGCCACCACGTGCATGGCGAGGGTGGACTTGCCGGAGGACTCCGGGCCGTAGATCTCGATGACGCGGCCCCGGGGCAGCCCCCCGACACCCAGTGCCAGATCCAGCGCCAGCGCACCGGTGGGGATGGACTCGATGGCCATCGACCCCTTCTCACCCATCTTCATGACCGAGCCCTTGCCGAACTGCTTCTCGATGCCGGCCAGAGCCATGTCGAGTGCCTTGTCTCGCTCCACTGCGTTCTCCTTCTCGTGAACCACGACGGTGTTTGTGTGGCTGCGGCGAACGCAGCGATCCGATGCGATGGACCCTACGGAGGGGGTCTGACAGCGAAGCCGCCGGAGCGGGCCGAGCTGCGTGCTCCGGCGCACCGGAACAACACCCATGGTATTTCGAACACCTGTTCGGAGGCAAGGACCTTCGGCAAGAAATCCGAGATCGTCGCCGAGCACCCGCCGCGCCCCGCTGGGTGCCGCGCCACCCCGGGCCGGGACGCGCGCCTGCGGTCAGGAGCGGCGCACCGACGGGTCAGGCGAAGGCAGCGATGAGGAAGCCGGTGCCCAGGAGGGCGAGGACCGCGCCGTAGCCGCGCTCGAGGCGGCTCGGGTCGGTCCGCAGGGCCACCCGGGCACCCAGGCCCGACAGCGGCACGGAGCCCAGCGCGAAGGCGGCCACGACGGTCATGTCGATGTGGCCGAGCGCCAGGTGGATCAGCGTCCCGGGGACCGCCAGGACGGCGGCGACGGCCAGCGAGGTGCCGAGGGCCGGCTTGATGGCCATGCCCAGCACGGCGATGAACAGCGGGGCGAGGAGGAAGCCGCCGCTGTTGGCGAGCAGGCCGGCGGCGAGGCCGGTGACCACGGCGACCCCGATGATCAGGGCCCGGCGAGCGGGCTCGTCGGTGTCGACCTCGACGTGGGCCGGGCTGAGGAGCATCCGGATGCCGAGCACGGCGATGACGGCGTCGGTCACGTAGATGAGCGAGCGGGCGTCGATGTAGCGGGACCCGAGGGCGCCGAGGATGGTGGCCGGGACGCCGGCGATGAGCGACCAGGTCAGGACGTTGCGGTCGATGAGGCCCTTGCGCCGGTACCCGTCGGCGGCCACCAAGGTGCCGGGCACGGTGGCCGGGAGCGGGGCGACCAGGGCGATCACCGGGGGGATGCCGAACGCCATGAGGATCGGGGTGGCCAGGGCGGAGCCGCCCTTGCCCAGCAGGCCTCCCAGGAACCCGATCCCTGCGCCGATGGCCATGATCAGGAGGAGGTGGGAGGTCACGAGACCAGCATCCGCCTGGTCGATCGAGAAGTCCAAGACGTAGATGCGATGAACTACATAAGCTGTGCCTATGGATCTCCGCCAGGCCGCCTACGTCGTCGCCGTGGTCGACCACCAGACGTTCACGGCCGCGGCCGCGTCCATCCCGGTCAGCCAGCCCGCCCTGTCGCAGGCCATCGCCTCGCTCGAGCGGGAGCTGGGCACGGACCTGTTCCACCGCATCGGCCGCACCGTGGTGCTCACGCCCGCCGGGGAGGCCTTCATCGAGCCCGCCCGCCGCATGCTGCGCGATGCGGAGGTGGCCCGCGCCGCCGTGTCGGACGTGGCCGGCCTCGCCAGCGGGCACCTCGACATCGTCGCCCTCCCCACCCTGGTGGTGGAGCCGCTCGTCGAGCTGGTGGGCCGCTTCCGCAAGCTCCATCCCGGCGTGCTCGTACGCATCACCGAGCCCGAAGACGCTGAGGGCATCGTCGCCCTGGTCCGCTCGGGCGCCAGCGAGCTCGGCCTCGGCGACGTGGCCCCCGACGACCGCACGATCGCCGTCGACCACCTCGGCCGCCAGTCGCTGCTGGCCGTCCTGCCCCCCGGCACCCCGCTCAGCGCCGACCGGCAGCTGCCCGTCACCCGCCTCGCCGGGTTCCCGCTCATCACCACCCCGCGCGGCACGTCGAGCCGCCGGCTGCTCGCATCGGCGCTGCGCCAGGCCGACCCCGATGCCGACCCGCGCATCGGCGTGGTCACCGAGCACCGCGAGGCGATCGTCCCCCTCGTCATGGCCGGCGCCGGTGCCGCCGTGCTCCCCGAGCCGCTGGCGCGCGCCGCCGCGAGCCTCGGCGCCGTGGTGGCACCGCTCTCGCCCCCGCTGGAACGAGACCTCTACCTCGTGCGGCGGGACGGCCCGCTCTCCCCCGCGGCCCGGGCGTTCCGCACCCTGGCGCTCGCCCATGCCGACCCCGCCGCGTCCCCCGCCCCCAGGGACGGCGAGTCGTGAGCCCAGGAACGGGGACGGCGCGCAACAGAACCCGCTGCCCGTTCGTCTGACAGGGTGTGCACCATCCGGCGGAGACCACCTCGATCATCGGCGATCCCGCCCGCCCAGCCGGGCGACCCCACGTGAGCGGCCACGCTCAGCTCGAGGCGCTGTACCACGAGCACTACGAGGCGTCCGTCCGCCTCGCCCACCTGCTCACCGGTGACCGGGCGCGGGCGGAGGAGCTGGCCCAAGACGCGTTCGTCCGGATCGCGCCACGCCTCGCCACCACCGACAACCCGGGCGGCTACCTCCGCACCGTGCTGGTGAACCTGTGCCACGACGCCGGCCGTCGGGCCACCCGGGCCCGGAGCCACCCGCACGACGCGCCCGCCTCGGCCCCGCCGCCCGCCATCCCCGCCACGTCCACCGCGGTCTGGCACGCGCTCCAGACGCTCCCCGAGCGCCAGCGCACCGCCGTCGTCCTCCGCTACTACCTCGACCTCCCGACCGACGAGATCGCCGAGCTCCTCGACGCCCGGCCCGCCACCGTGCGATCCCTCGTCCACCGCGGCCTCACCACCCTCAAGGAGGTGGTCCCCCATGACTGAGCCCACCGACCACGAGCCCGTCGATCCCGCCGACCCCGCCGACGCGGCCGACCGGGCGTGGTTCCACCAGCAGGTCGACCCGGTGATCGACGCCGAGCCCATCGCCGACGCGTGGACCGCCATCTCGGCCCGCGCCGCCGCCGGCGACGGACCAGACCTCGTCTCGACCCAGCGGCGGCCGCTGGCCCGGTGGCTCGGCGCTGCGGCCGTCATCGTCGTGCTCATCGGCGCCGCGGCGGTCGTCGCCAACCGTCGGTCCGACGACGGCTCCGACGTGGTCACGGGCGGCGCCGCCGACGCGACGGGCTTCTACATCCCCCACGACCTCCCCGACGGTTGGTCCCTCCACCTCGTGGAGATGATCTACTTCGGGACCTGCGCCACGGCGTCGCACGACTGGACGGGCCCCGCGGGCACCGCCTTCCCACGGACGCTGCACCTCACCTACGACGGCTGCGACACGCAGGCGATGGTGCAGGACGGGCCCAGCTCGGGGGCGCTCGGCCCCGGCGTCGACCGGTCGGCGCTGCTGGTGCGGGAGAGCACGCCGCTGTCCCAGGAGCTGCTCTGGCGGAACCAGGGGGCGTGGGCCCTCACATCATCGGGCGGGATCTCCGGCACCGATCTGATCGAGGCCGGCAAGGCGATCGTGGCCGACCCCTCCTCGGCCGATCCGCCGCTGCCCGGCTACACGACCACCAGCACCAGCTACACGCCGCCGGTCCCCGCGTCGCCCACGGTGATCGTGCAGATGACCACCCCTGCCGGCGACACGCTCGCCTACCGGCTGGCGGCTCCGGGCAAGGGGCCCGACGCCGATCCGTTCACCACCGACGTGCCCGTGGCCATCGCCGGTCAGGACAACCGGGTGGTCCTCCGCGACGCCCACACCGAGCGATGGGGCCCGAGCGGTGGCCGTGCCGGGCGCGATCCGAGCGCGCGCTATCTCGGATCGTGGCCGGGCGCGTCGATCGACATCCCCCGTTGGACCATGATCGCGGACTCCGTCATGACGCCACCCCAGCCCGGCTCCGCGATCGACGACGACACGGTCCGCACCCTGGTCGGCTCCCTCCGCCCGGCCACCGCCGACCAGTGGCGGGCCTTCCTGGCGACGGCAGCCACGGCGACGCCCGATTGGCAACTCAACCGCGCCGCGTCGCTCGTCGACGATGCCATCCAGGGCACCACCGGGACCACGGCGCCGTCTGCCCCGGCGACCAGCACCACCGGCTTCCCCGCCACCACCACGACGGCCGCAGGGGCTTCGGACGCGACCGACGGCTATTCCGAACTGCGCGATCTCGGCTTCCGCCTCGAGCTGGCGGCAGACACGGTCCGCTCGGGCAGCTCGGTGGAGGCGACGCTGGCCGTGCACAACCGGTCGGACCAGCCCGTCACCCTGACCCAGTGCACGCTGCTCTACGCCAGGCTCGGGCTCGTGAGCACCAAGGACCCCGACGCTTCCCTGCCCCCGGTCTCGGGCGACCACTGCGTCTCGTCCCCGCTCGACCTCCCGCCCGTCGGCCCGACGATCGTGCCTGCCAACGGCGACCTCCGCCTCCCGGTCACCTGGCGGACGCCGTCCGGTCTCCAGGCCCTCAGGCCCGACCGCGATCCGAAGCACGACGGCACCACGTTCCTCGGCACGCTGCCGCCCGGCACCTACGACGCCGTCATCGAGATCCCGGGCAGGACCAGCGACGGAGGGGCGACCACAGCGATCACGGTCACCGAGCCGCTGTGCCCCACGACCGACGATCTCGTCCGCTCGTACCTCGACCTGACCTCCGAGCAGGCCGCCAGCCAGGCGATCGCCGACGGGCTCGCCTACCGGGCCGTCAGCATCGACGGCGTGGGACAGGCGATCACCGAGAACCTGCGGTGCGACCGGATCAACGTCGCCCTCGTCGACGACATCGTGGTCGGCCTCGTCCGCTACTGAACCACCGAGAGGAGCGACAGGGTCAGCCGTCGCTGCCGAAGGGGTCGGGGTCTCGAGCAGAGCCGAGGAGCTTGAGGCGCAGGGCGTTCATGGCGGTGATCACCGTGAACTGGCGGATCTGGAGGCGGTCGCCGAACAGGGGGACGTGGAACGCCTCGGGGCCGGCCTCGCCGCTGAGCGGACCGAGGTCGATCGCCACGAACACGGTGCCGGCCGGATGGCCCTCCTGCTCGTCGGGGCCGGCCACGCCGGTGACCGCCACACCCACGTCGGCGCCCAGCACCTCACGGGCGCCCACGGCCATCGCCGACGCGGCCTCGAGCGAGACGACCGGGCCCTCGGGCACGTCGAGCACGTCGAACTTCACCTGCGACGCGTACGAGACGATCGAGCCGCGGAACACATCGGATGCGCCCGGCACGTCGGCGACGCGAGACCCCATCATCCCGCCGGTGAGCGACTCGGCCAGCCCGAGCGTGAGGGGGCGGCCGAGCCCCAGCCGCTCCCCCGCCGCCCGCAGCTCCTTGAGCACCGAGGCCTCGATGGTCTCGTCGTCGACGCCGAAGACGAGGTCTCCGAGGATGGCCCGGATCTCCCGCTCCTCCTCCGCCACCAGCGCCTCGGCCGACGCCTCGTCGGCGCCCTTGGCGGTGAGCCGCAGCTTGATGCCCTCGATGCCGCTGGCGTTGTAGGCGAGCGTGGGGTTGCCCGAGCCGTCGAGCACGGCGATCCGTCCGGCCAGGCGCTCTGCCAGCCCGGACTCGCTCTCGCCCCAGGTGCGCAGGGTGCGGCTGAAGATGGTGGACACGTCGCCCGAGCGGCGCTGGAGATCGGGGACGATGGCGGCGAGCACCAGCTCCTGCATCTCGCGGGGGACGCCCGGGACGGCGTAGAGGACCTTCTCCTCGCCGTTCCACGTGACCGGGCAGATCAGCCCGGGTGCCGTGCCCGGCTGCGGGTCGCGGATGGCCGTGGCCCCCACGGGCACCTCGGCCTGGCGCAGGTTGTTCATCGGCATGCGCCGGCCCCGCGAGCTGAACATCAGCTCGATGCGGGCGGCCAGCTCGTCGTCGAGCTCGAGGTCGACGCCCATCACCTTGGCGATGGCCTCCTTGGTGATGTCGTCCTGCGTGGGGCCGAGCCCGCCGCAGCAGATCACGGCGTCGGACCGAGACAGCGCCAGCTCCAGCGTGGCGACCATGCGGTCCATGTTGTCGCCGACCTTGGTCTGGAAGAGCGAATCGATCCCCGCGATGGCGAGCTGCTCTCCGATCCACGACGAGTTGGTGTCGACGATCTGCCCGAGGAGCAGCTCCGTCCCGATGGCAACGACCTCACAGCGCATCGGCGCACCCTACGACCGGCCGCGCCCGGTGCGGGCCGACGGTTCCCGCCGAGTCGTGGGAGCCTGATGCCGTGCGATCGACCGAGCGCATCGAGGTCACCGACCTGGTCCTCGACATCGGCCCCGACGGGGTCCGACGGCCGGTCGACGCGGGCGCGGTGATCCAGGCCTGCCTCGATCACGGCGACCGCCGCGCCGCCCGCATCGCCCGGTCCCTGCCCACGACCGACGGCGTGCTCGACCCCGACCGCGTCGACCACCTCCTGGTCGCCGTCCACGGTGAGATCCAGCGCCTCGCCGAGGAGTTCCACCACGGCGCGCGCGTGTGGGCGATCGTCGGCCCGATGCTCGACGCGCTCCGAGCGGCGGGGGTCCCGCCGCCGTACCGGGTGGTCGATGTCGGCTGCGGGACCGGCTACGTGGTCCGCTGGCTGGCGGCGAACGCCCGGGCCCCGGACGTGTCGTTCGCCGGCGTCGATCTCAACCCCGCGCTCATCGCCGCTGCCCGCGGTGCTGCGCTGGAAGAGCACCTCGACTGCGACTTCCACGCCTCCGACGTGTTCGCGCTCGACCTGCCCGCCACCGTGCTGATCTCGACGGGCGTGCTCCACCACTTCCGGAGCGCGGCCCTCGAGCGGTTCTTCCGGCTCCACGAGGAAGGCACCGCGCAGGGGTTCGTCCACATCGACTTCGAGCCGTCGCCGATCGCCGGCCTCGGGGCCTGGCTGTTCCACCACACGCGGATGCGGCTCCCGCTGTCGCGCCATGACGGCGTCCGGTCGGCCCAGCGGGCCTACCCGGCCGAGCTCCTCGTCGAGGTGACCGCCACCCAGGCGCCGTCGTTCGCCACCTGGGTGTCCGACCGGACCGTGCGGGGCACCCCGTTCCCGTGCGCGCTCACCAACCTGGTCGGCACCCGACGCAGCCTCGGGCCCGACGCGATGACGGCGGTCGGCCACCGCCCCCGCCACGGGAGGGGCCGAAGGTGAGCGCCGTGCGGCTGGCGGCGGTGTGGGCCCTGGTCACCTTGGACTGCGCCCTGATGGGCTACCGGCTGGCGATGGGTCGATCGCTGCACCTCGACAAGCGCCGGCTCCACCAGCAGGCGTCGATCCGCGCCGGACTGCTCGGCCTGATCCCGATCGCGGCGGTCACCGCGCTGGCGCTCGGGTTGGCTCGTCCCGACGGCCCGCTCGACGCCCACGCGCTCGACGATGCGCTCGGGCGGTTCCTGGTCGTGGGCGGCGCCTACGCCGGGATCGTGCTCGTCGGCACCGCGCTCTGCCTCGTCCCGTCGGTGACGGTCCGGACCGTGGCGAGCATCGCCATCTTCGGACCGCTGACGCTGCTGCGCCCGCTCATCGTGGTGGTGACGGTGGCCGCCGCGGTGCTCCCCGACCCGAGCGCCCCGCTGGTGGTGCTCGGCCTGCTGGTCGCGGTCCCGGGCGTGGCCATCGAGCCGATCCTCGACCGCCGCATCGCGGCGGCGCTCTCGGCCGCGCCTGCGCCTGCGCCTGCAGCGGCGGGGGCGACCGGCTGAACAGCCCTCAGGCGCTGGTGGTGCGGTGGCCGAGCGTGGTGGCGGCGCCCCGGCCGTCGAGCAGGTACTGGGCGCCGGAGATGTAGGTGAGGGCGACCGCGATCCACAGCACCGTGGTGGCGAGCAGGTGGTAGTCGGCGGTGACCGGGAACAGGGCGAACGCCACGGCGAACTCCTGGACGACGGTCTTCAGCTTGCCCAGGGTGCGGGCGGGCACGGCCAGGCCCTGGCGGCCGAGGTGCGTCCGGTAGACGCTGATCGCCACCTCCCGGATGGCGATCAGCAGGACGGGCACGATCCAGAACCGGCCCGCCGCCACCAGCGCGAACAGGGCGCCGAGCACCAGCACCTTGTCGGCCAGCGGATCGAGGAAGGCGCCCGACCGGGTGGTGCCGTGCTTGCGGGCGAGGTGGCCGTCGATCCCGTCGCTGAACGCCAGCACGGTCCAGAAGGCGGCCGCCGCCCACGAGGAGGGCTCCTTGACGATCATCACCAGCAGCGCCGGCGTCATCACCAGCCGGAGCATCGTGATCATGTTGGCTGGCGTGAGGAGCGCGCCCGGGCCGTAGCGGTCGTCGATCGGCACCGGGCCGTGCGTCTGGTCGTGCTCCCCCATGGACATCGCCGCTGCTACTCCGCCTCGAGGTCGGGCCCGAGGGCGCCGGTGACGGTGAGCGTGGCGAACGTGCCGGCGGCCAGATCGTGCGGAACGGTGATGATGCCGTCGATCTCAGGGGCTTCGCGGTGCGAGCGCGCCGTACCAGGGGTGTCCACGAGGACTTCGACCTGCGTACCGATCAGTTCGTCACGTTTTCTCGCCGTGATCTCGTCCTGCAGCTCGCGCAGCTCGGCCAGCCGGTCGGCGACGAGCTCCTCGTCGACCTGGCCGTCGAGGTCGGCGGCGTAGGTGCCGACCTCGGGCGAGTAGGCGAAGAAGCCGCACCAGTCGACCTGGGCCTCCTCGACGAACTGGAGCAGCGCGTCGTGGTCGTCCTCGGTCTCACCGGGGTAGCCGACGATGAAGTTGGAGCGGAACGCGGCGTCGGGCTCGCGGCGGCGGATGTCGTCGATGCGGCGGAGGAACTTCTCGCCGTTGCCCCACCGGCGCATGCGGCGCACCAGCGGCGGCGACACGTGCTGCAGCGAGAGGTCGAAGTACGGCACGCCCGTCTCGCAGATGGCGTCGATCAGCCCGTCGGTGAGATCGGACGGGTAGAGGTACAGCAGCCGGGTGCGGGCGACGCGCTCCGACACGGCCCGCACCAGCGGGACGATGGCCCGCTCGCCGACGCCCTGGTCGCGCCCGTAGGCGGCCAGGTCCTGGGCGACGAGCACGATCTCCTGGGCATCGAGCGCCTCGACCTCGTCGAGGATCGTCTCGATGGTCCGCGAGCGCTGCGGGCCCCGGAAGCTCGGGATGGCGCAGAACCCGCAGGCACGGTCGCAGCCCTCGGCCACCTTCACGTAGGCCCACGGCCGGGTGGAGCGGGGGCGGGGCAGGTTCAGCAGGTCGAAGGTGGGCAGCGACGGCTTGCGGCCGATCGCCACGGCCGTGGCCGTGGCCGAGCTGGGCGCGGCATCGTCGCCGTGGTGGTGGTCGTCGTGGACGGCGTGGCCGAAGCCGGCGACCAGGTCGATCTCGGGCATGGCGTCGGAGAGCTCGTCGCCGTAGCGCTCGGCCATGCAGCCCGTGACCACCAGCTTGGCGCCGGGCGCCTTGTGCTCGGCGAGGGCGAGGATCGTGTCGATGGACTCCTGGCGGGCCTCGCCGATGAAGGCGCAGGTGTTCACGACGAGCAGCTCGGCCTGATCGGGATCGTCGGTGGACGCGAACCCGTCCGCGCCGAGCTGGCCGACGAGCTTCTCGGAGTCGACCTCGTTCTTGGGGCACCCGAGGGTGACCAGGTGGTACCGCGACATGGCTCAGCAACGCTACTGGCCCGGACCCCCGACCGAGCAGCCCGGGGCCGCCGGCTCGGCGCTCCGCTGGTGACGGCGCCGGCGCGTAGGTTGCGGGGCGCATGGAACTCCGGATCGACCCGCTGACGGGCGTGCAGGTGCAGGTCACCGGTAGCCGCCAGACCCGGCCCAACCGGCCCACCACGGGCTGTGCGTTCTGCGTCGGGGGCACCGAGGCACCCGACCCCTACGTGGTGAAGGCGTTCAAGAACCGGTGGCCGTCGTTCCCCGACGAGCGGTGCGAGGTGGTGCTCTACGCCCCCGACCACGATGCGCGTCTCCCCCACCTGCCGCTGAGCCACGTGCGCCTCGTGGTCGACCTGTGGGCCGAGCGCACCGCCGCCCTCGGGGCCCGCGACGACCTGGCCTACGTGCTGGTGTTCGAGAACAACGGCGAGCAGGTGGGCGCCACCATCCCCCACCCCCACGGCCAGATCTACAGCTACCCCGACGTCCCGGCGCTGCCCGCCACCGAGCTGGCCCGGCTGGCCGAGGGCCACCGCCTGCTCGAGGACGACCGGCCCGAGCTCACGGTCATCGAGCGCGACGGCTGGCGGGTGTGGGTGCCCTCCGCCCCCATCTACCCCTACGGGATGCGGGTGGCACCGCTCGAGCAGCGCCCCGACCTCCCCTCGCTGACCGACGCGGAGCGCACCGCGTTCGCGTCGGTGTTCAGCGAAGCCCTCCGCCGGCTCGAGGGCGTGTTCGACCCGCCGATGCCGTACACGTTCTGGATCCACCAGCGGCCCTTCGACGGCGGCGACTGGCCGCAGGCCTGGATGCACGTCGAGATCGCTGGGCCCCACCGCGCGCCCGGCGTGATGCGCTACGTCGCCGGGGCCGAGCTCGGCAGCGGCGCCTACCTCAACCCGGTGCCGCCCGAGGATGCCGCCGCCAACCTGCGGGCCGTGCAGCCGTGACCCTCACGGTGGTCGCGCCCGGCCGGGTGAACCTGATCGGCGAGCACACCGACTCCAGCGGCGGCCTCGTGCTGCCGCTCGCCATCGACCTCGCCACCACGATCACCGGCACCCGAGGCGGCGACCGGATCGTCCTCACGTCGGCCACGGAGGCCGAGCCCGCGATCGTGCCGCTCGCGGTCGACGACCCTGCCGCCCTCTCCGGCTGGGCCCGCTACGTGGCGGGCGTGGTGGCGGAGATGGCCCCCACGGTCGGGTTCACGGGCACGGTCACCACGACGCTCCCGGTCGGCGCCGGGCTGTCGTCGAGCGCCGCGCTGGAGGTGGGCGTCGCCCTGGCCCTCGGGTTCGGCGGCACCGTGGTGGAGCTGGCCGAGCTGACCCAGCGGGCCGAGCAGCGGGCCTCGGGTGTCCCCTGCGGGGTCATGGACCAGCTGGCGTCGGCCGGCGGGGTGGAGGGGCATGCCCTGCTCATCGACTGCCACGCGCTCGAGATCACGCCGATCGCCATCCCCGACGGCGTGGAGATCCGGGTCATCCACTCGGGCCAGCACCGCGAGCTGGCGGCGTCGGCCTACGCCGAGCGGACCGCGTCCGTCGCCGCCGCCGAGGCCGTCCTCGGCCCCCTCCGCCTCCTCGTCGACCCCGCGTCCGCCGACGCCCTCGCCGATCCCGTGCTGCGCCGCCGGGCGCGCCACGTCATCAGCGAGAACCAGCGCGTGAGCGACGTGGCCGCGGCCCTGCCCGCGGGCGACCTCCAGGCCGTCGGCCGGGCGATGGCCGCCAGCCACGCCTCCCTGCGTGACGACTTCGAGGTGTCGACGGACGTGCTCGACGCGCTGGTCGATCGCCTGGCCGCCACGCCCGGGGTCATCGGTGCCCGGCTCACCGGCGCCGGCTTCGGCGGCTGCGTGGTCGCCCTGACCCGACCCGGCGCGCTCGACGAAGGCTGGCTGGTCCGCGCCACCGGGGGCGCCCGAGTGGACCTGGCGTAGCCAGGCGTCGCCGGGCGGCGGGATCTACGCCAGCACGGCAGCAGCGATCGCGGCATGGAGGCGGCGGCGGGCCTGGGGCGTGCACACGCCCCACCAGAACAGGTCCTGGCCGTCGACCTCGACGACCGGCGCGATCGGTCGGAACACCTCGAGGTGGAACGGCTTGAACGCGTACGGCTCGGTGGGCGCCAGCACGACATCGGCGCCGCGGTCGGCGACGGCGGTCAGCTCGATCGTCGGGTACCGGTCGCCGTCGCCCCCGAACGCGTTGACCACGCCGATCGACGCGAGCAGCGACGAGCCGTAGGTGTCGCCCGACAGCGTCATCCAGGGCCGCCGCCAGATCGGGATGAACGCCCGGAGGTCGAGCGCAGGGAGCAGGTCGTCGGCCGGCTCCACGTCGACGTCGAGGCCCAGGACCGCGGCCAGCGCGTCGAGCGCAGGGGCGACGTCGGCGACCGACCGCGGCGAGCACGAGTGCACCGCGATGCCGTGGGCCACGAGCGCATCGGCATCCTCCCGGCGGTTCTCCTCGTCGTTGACCACGACGAGATCGGGCTCGAGCCCGACGATGTCGGCGATCTCCGGGTTCTTCGTCCCTCCGACCGACTGGATCCCCGGCTGCTCGCAGAACCGCGTGCACGCGACGGGCACGATGCCCCACGCCAGCAGCGTCTCGGTGATCGACGGGACCAGGCTCACCACCCGCACGGCACGGTGGGCGGTGCTCACATCCGGTCGAGCAGCTCGGCCTTCTTGCGGGCGAACTCGGCGTCGCTCAGCACGCCGCGCTGGTGCAGCTCGGCCAGCTGGTCGATCTGCTCGGGGATGGTGTGGGCCTGCGGCGTGGTGGGGTCGGCCGGCGCCCGCGATCCCGAGCGTCCCGCCTCGCCCATGCGCTCGAACTTGCGGTTCTCGTTGGCCTCGATCTGCGTGTAGATCTCCTTCTGCACGATGCTCGGCCGACGGACGTTGCGGAACTCGTTGGCGCCGGTCTCGCTGGCCGACTCGATCTTCAGGTCGCCCGCCCCCACCAGGCGCTCGAGCGGCCCCTGGTTGAAGAACACCGTGTTGACCCGCTCCAGCGGGATGTCGACGCCGCGCTTGGCGATGATGCCCTCGCGGTTGATGATGCGGTCGGTGGTGAGCACGAAGTGGGTGTTGGTCCAGCGCGCGTACGTGAGCCCGAACCACCCGAGGCAGATGAGGAAGCCGACGCCGGCGACACCGGCGGAGCCCGTGTCGAGCCAGCTGGCGCTCGGGTTCCAACCGAGCAGCAGCAGCCCGACGATGATCATGGCGATGAACACGCCCGTGGACAGCGCCATGAAGAGCCAGTGCGGGCGCAGGTCCAGCACGATCTCTTCACCGTCGTTGAGGAGCTTCGGAGGAAAGGCCACGGAGCGAGTGTAGGTCGGTCCTGACGAGCGGTTCCGTGACGATGACCCCGGCTGCGGCCCTACGCTCGCGGCCGTGGACCCGGACCGACTGCTCGATGGGCTCGACCCCTCCCAGCGGCGCGCCGTCACCACCGAGTCCCAGCCGCTGGCCATCCTCGCGGGCGCCGGCTCGGGCAAGACCAGGGTCCTGACCAGGCGCATCGCCCACCGCTGCCTCACCGGCACCGCCGACGCCCGCCACGTCCTGGCGCTCACCTTCACCCGCAAGGCGGCCAACGAGCTCGACACCCGCCTGCGCCAGTTCGGCCTCCGAGACCTCCCGGCCGCCGGCACGTTCCACGCCGTGGCCTACGCCCAGCTCCGCACGCGCTGGTCCGGCGCCGGGATGGCCGCCCCCACGCTGCTCGACCGCAAGGGCCGGATCCTCGGGCGCATCCTGGGCGGCACCACGCGCGTCTCGCCGATGGACCTCGCCGCCGAGATCGAGTGGGCCCGCGCCCGCCTCATCCCGCCCGAGCGCTACCAGCTGGCCGCAGCCCAGGCCGACCGCCGCCTGCCCGTCGATGCCGAGCGCGTGGCCGAGTGGTACCGGCGCTACGAGGAGGACAAGCGCAAGCGGGGGCTGGTCGACTTCGACGACCTCCTCGCCCAGTGCGCCGATGCCATCACTGCCGACCCGTCGTTCGCCGCGGCCCAGCGCTGGCGGTTCCGCCACCTGTTCGTCGACGAGTACCAGGACGTCAACCCGCTCCAGGAGCGCCTGCTCCGGGCGTGGCTCGGCGACCGGCCCGACCTCGCGGTGGTGGGCGACCCGAACCAGGCGATCTACGGCTGGAACGGAGCCGACCCGTCGTACCTGCTCGACTTCGCCGCCCAGCACCCCGGTGCCGAGGTGCTCGAGCTCGAGCACTCGTACCGCTCCACGCCGCAGATCCTCCACACGGCCGCGGCCGTGCTCGCCTCGGGCCGGCCCGGGGCGCGCCACGCGCTCCAGGCGCACCGCAGCGACGGTGTCGTCCCCGCGGTGATCGGCTACTCCTCCGACCTCGACGAGGCCCACGGCATCGCCCGCGCCGTGCACGACAACCACGTGCCCGGCCGCCCCTGGTCGGCCCAGGCGGTGCTGGTGCGCACCAACGCCCAGACCACCCTCATCGAGGCCGCGTTCCGCCGCGCCGCCATCCCCCACCGGGTCCGCGGCGCCGGCCGCCTGCTCGACGATGCGGAGGTGCGAGACCTCCTCGGACGGTTCGACAAGCTCCGCGAACCGCTCGCCACCACCCTCACCGACCTCGAGGCCAGCATCGCCAACCAGCGCGCCGTGCTCGTCGAGTCGCTCGGCGGGGGCACCGCCGATCCCGACGACCCCGCCCCCGTGATCGACGAGTCGAGCGCCGCCGGCCGCAAGCTCGTCGCGTTCGAGCAGATCCTGCGCCTGGGACGAGACCTGCTCGTCGTCGAGCCGACCGCCCGCACCGACGGGTTCAGCGGCTGGCTCCGGGCCACGCTCCAAGAAGACGGCGCGGAGGTCCGCAACGCGGTGAGCATCGTGTCGTTCCACGCGGCCAAGGGCCTGGAGTGGCCGGTCGTCCACCTCGCCGGCGTCGAGGCCGGGTTCGTCCCCATCACCCACGCCCGCACGGCCGACGAGCGCGCCGAGGAGCAGCGGCTGTTCTACGTGGCCGTCACGCGCGCCGCCGACGTGCTGCGCTGCACCTGGTCCGAGCGGCGCACGTTCGGCGCCCAGACCGTCGATCGCAAGCCCTCGCCGTACCTCGCCTGGGTCCGCGCTGCCGCCAACGATCTGGCCACCGAGGTGGTCCACGCCGACGATCCGCTCCCCGCCGTGGCCGCGTCGCGCGCCGTGCTCGACAGCACGCTGCAGGGTGAGCGGCCGCTGCACGACGCCCACGTGCTGCGCACCGCGCTGCAGGCGTGGCGCACCGAGGTGGCCCGCCAGGCCGGTGTCCGCCCCACCGTCGTCCTCGCCGACAAGGCGCTCGAGGCCATGGTCCGCACCCGACCCCGCACCGACGACGACCTGGCCGGGCTGCGAGACATCGGTCCGTCCACCCGCGAGCGGCACGGCGCTAGGTTGCTCGCCGTCGTCGCCGAGTGCAGCCACCCCACGCCCGCGGCACCGGCCCAGGACCACCTCACCGGCACCTGAGCCGCCACGCAGACCAGCAGGAGCACCCGTGCGCTTCGAGATCAGCCAACGGTTCACCCACCCGGCCGCCGCCGTCGACGAGGCCTACACCGACCCGGCCCTCTACCCCACCCTCGTGGGGCTCCCGAACCTGGGCGACATGCGCGTGCTGAGCCACGAGCGGAGCGGCGACACCGCCAAGCTCCGCGTCCACTGCAAGTTCGTCCGCGAGTTCTCACCGGCTGTCGCGGCGGCGATCGATCCCAGCAAGCTGTCGTGGGTCCAGGAGTCGCAGCACGATCTGGCGGCGGGCACCACGACGTTCCGCTTCGTCCCCGACAACTACGCCGACCGCTTCTCTGCGTCGGGCGGGACCCGAATCGTCTCGAACGGCGATGGCAGCCTCCGCACCCTCAGCGGCGACCTCAAGGTGCGGGCGCCGCTGGTGGGCGGCCGCGTGGAGAAGGCCATCGTCGAGGGGCTCGAGGAGTACCTCCACGCCGAGGCGGCCCTGGTGGACCGCTTCCTCGACGGCGGCGCCTGATCAGCGCAGGTCGTCCTGCCGGGCCTCGCGCTCGGCGAGGAGGTCGAGGAACTGGCCGGGCCCCATCGAGATGAACGTGCCCTTGGCGGTGGCCGTGATCTTGTCGCCGGCGTAGATGGCGCCCTCGGTGAAGATCTTCCGGCGCTCGACGCCGACGAGGCGACCCTCGATGCGCAGCGGGACCTGCAGCGGCGTGGGCGACTCGTAGCGGACGGTGAGCGTGCCGGTCATGCCCGGCGCACCCGACAGGGACTGGGTGGCCCCCAGCAGCTCGTCGAACGCGGCCGCCACGTAGCCACCGTGCACGCACCCGGGCGGGCCCTCGTAGGCCTGGCCGAAGGTGACCTCGGCGATGATGACACCGTCCTCCTCGCGGATGGTCATGGGCGGGGCGAGCGGGTTGGCGATGCCGATGAGCGGGCTGTGGTCGAAGAGCGGGTCCTCGCGCTTGCCGGCGTTGGCCTGCTCGGAGAACCCGTACAGGTCGCGCTGGCCGTGGCCCTCGAAGCGGCTCGCCGCCGACGCCACCTCCGCGGTGGCGGCGATGATCACGTCGTCGGGCGCGTCGGTGGCGACGAGGCGATCGACCAGGTCGCGGGTGGCATCGGCGAGGTCCTTGAGCGCCTCGCGGCGCGGGGAGAGATCGGTCTGCACCGCGGCTGCCCGCAGCCGGCGGGTGACGGCATCGAGGTGCTCCGGGTCGGCGCCCGACAGCGCCGGCAGGTGGGCGGGAGGAAGCTCTGCGTCGGTCATGGGTGCTCCGGGGTGGGACGGGCCGGTACGCGCTACTCGGCCAGGTCGATGATCACGGGGGCGTGGTCCGAAGGCTTCTCACCCTTGCGGGCCTGGCGGTCGATCGTGGCGAACGTGGCGCGCGACGCCACCGACTCGGTGGCCATGACCAGATCGATGCGCATGCCGCGGTGCTGGTGGAAGTCTCCGGCGCGGTAGTCCCACCAGCTGTAGAGCTTGGGCTCGGGCTGCAGCCGCCGGAAGGTGTCGACCAGGCCCCACGCCTCGAGGTCGGCGAGCGCGGCGCGCTCGGCCGGGCTGGTGTGGGTGCTGTCGACGAACTTGGCCGGGTTGTACACGTCGTCGTCGGTGGGGGCGATGTTGTAGTCGCCCGCCACCACGACCGCATCGCCGGGGGTGCCCTGCGAGTCGAGCAGGGTGCGCAGCTGCGCCAGCCACCGGAGCTTGTACTGGTAGTGGTCGTCGTCGAGGGTGCGACCGTTCGGCACGTAGGCGCTGGCGACGCGGATGCCGCCGCAGGTGGCCCACACCAGCCGGGCCTCGGGATCGTCGTCGCCGGGACCGAAGCCGAACATCGGATCGTCGAGGCCGACGCGGCTCAAGATGGCGACGCCGTTCCACCGGCCCTCACCGTGGTGGACCGACTCGTAGCCCATCGACTGGAAGGTCATCGCGGGGAACGCGCTGTCCGCGAGCTTCGTCTCCTGGAGGCAGACGATGTCGGGCTCGACATCGGCGAGCCAGGCCTCGACGCGGCCCAGCCGCGCCTTCAGCGAGTTGACGTTCCAGGTGGCGAGGCGCACGCGGGCGACCCTAGCGGCCGTTCGCCGCCGTACGATCCGACGGATGGAGGCCACCTGCTGGAGCGACTACCTGTGCCCGTGGTGCTACGTGGGCCAGGACCGGAGCCGGCTCCTGGAGTCGCTCGGGGTCACCGTCGTGCACCGCCCCTACGAGCTCCACCCCGAGATCCCCGCCGAGGGCCGGTCGATCAAGGCCGACGGCCGGATGGCCCCGACGTTCCGTCGCATCGCTGCCGAGAGCGAGGCCGTGGGCCTCCCGTTCCGGGCACCGGTCCGCATGCCGAACACCCGGCGAGCGCTCGAGACGGCCGAGTGGGTGCGGCTGCACCACCCCGATGCGTTCGACGAGCTCCACGCCGCCCTGTTCGACGCCCACTTCGCCCGGGGCCTGGCCATCGACGACCCCGACGTCATCGACGAGCTCGTCCGCAGCGCGGGCGCGCCGGCCGCGGCCGTGCGCGAGGCCGTGACCTCGGGTGCCGCCCACGACATCGTGTCGACGTCGATGGACGAGGCGCGCGCCACGGGGGTGTCGTCCACTCCCACCTGGGTCCTGGATCACGGGTTCACCGTGCCCGGGGCGCTCGATCGCCCGACGTTGGAGCGCTGGGTCACCAAGCTGGTGGCTCGCTCCACTCCCCCCTCGCCGACGCCCCACCGCTGAAACGCGGCGGGAGGGCCGGGCGACACCGCACCCGGCCCTCCACCAACGAGGAGTCCGCTGACTACTTCTTCTTGGCGGGCGCCTTCTTGGCCGGGGCCCGCTTGGCGGGAGCCTTCTTGGCCGGCGCCTTCTTCGCGGGCGCCTTCTTGGCCGGAGCCTTCTTCGCGGGCGCCTTCTTCGCGGGCGCCTTCTTGGCCGGAGCCTTCTTCGCGGGCGCCTTCTTCGCGGGCGCCTTCTTGGCCGGAGCCTTCTTGGCCGGAGCCTTCTTCGCGGGCGCCTTCTTGGCAGGAGCCTTCTTGGCCGGAGCCTTCTTCGCGGGCGCCTTCTTCGCGGGTGCCTTCTTGGCCGGAGCCTTCTTTGCTGCGGCCTTCTTGGCCGGAGCCTTCTTGGTCACTGCCATGCTGGGTGCCTCCTCGGCTGGTTGGGTTTCCCCATCGGAGGCGGCGCCCCCGTGGAGAACTGTTGCAGAAGGCGCGGCGTCCTCGCTCGATCCCACACCAGGGACCGCAAGGTCGATCCCCCGACGCGGGGTGTCGAACGCCGTGACGATGAACGTCCCCTCCTCGCCCACCGTCAGCACTTCGCGTGCCTTGGTGGGAGCGGGGACCGCCATTGCCTTGAGCGGGATGTAGCACTGCGCGCCGTCGACCGTGGCGTACGCGCCGTGCGATGAGAACCGATCGACGGTGGCCGCGACGAGCGAGCCGACCGGATGGTTGCTGACGAACGTGATGAAGGGCATCGGTTCGTTGATCGGAGTGGAGGCCTTGCCGCTGGGACGGCGACGGCGGTTGCGCGACGAGCCCTCGCCCGGCGCGGCCTCGGTGCCCGAGGCACTCGCGGTGCTCGGCGCCTTGGCCGCCTGCTTGGCCGGCGCCTTCTTCGACGCAGCCTTCGCCTTGCGCGGCGCGGCCTCGGGTGCGTCGGTTGCGGCCGACTTCTTGGCGCGGCGCCCGCCTGGCGGCGGCCCCGTGGGCATGGGGAGGGGCAGGTTGGCCAGGTCGGAGCCCGACGACGTGCCCGACCGCTTGGAGCGGCCCTCGCGCGTGGCGCGCCGGCTGGTCGGCCCGCGCACCGGGGTGCGCCACACGAAGACCCACCCGACGCTCGGCACCGGCTTGCCACCGAGGAGGCGGCCCTCGTCGAACAGCCACTCGTAGCTGCCGTGGAACTCCTGGAAGGAGTCGTTCGAGAAGACGGTGGCGTTGGCCTTGTCGGCGACCTGGAGGATGAACGCGTCGCCGCGCCCGATCGCGCCGGCCGGCGGCGTGACGAGCTCGCCGTTGACGATGCCCTCCTCGAACATCGCCCGCTCGCTCTCATCGATGCGATGACCGAACGTGGCATCGACGATGACCGTCAGCATGAGGTCGCCGTACTCATCGAGCAGCGCGCGAACTGCCTCGTCGAGTTGAGCGAGGCTGGGCGCGGTGCGCCCTTCGGTTGCGATGTTGGATCCGTCGACGATGACGTGGGTGATGGCCATGTAGCTGCCAAGTCAAGCACCTTGCGCGCACGTGACGTGGGACCGTGCGCTGCGTGAACGCGACCTACCATCGCCGAGTGACCATCGCTGCCGTCCTGTTCGACTTCGGTGGCGTGATCACCACCAGTCCGTTCGAAGCGTTCGCGCGCTACGAGCGCGACCACGCGCTGCCCACCGACTTCCTCCGCACGGTCAACGCCACCGATCCCGACACCAACGCGTGGGCCCGGCTCGAGCGCAGCGAGATCGACCTCGGCGGGTTCGATGCCGCCTTCGCGATCGAGTCGGAGCGGCTCGGCCACCGCGTCGACGGGCGCGACGTCCTCGCCCTCCTGTCGGGCGACCTCCGCCCCGAGATGGTCACCGCGGTCGAGCGCTGCGGGCAGCGGCTCAAGACCGGGCTGCTCACCAACAACGTCGTCGGCATGGACCCCAGCGGGGCCATCGCCGAGGTGCTCACCCACTTCGACGCGGTCATCGAGTCGAGCGTGGTGGGCGTCCGCAAGCCCGATCCGGCGTTCTACGAGCTGGCCTGCGAGGCCCTGGCCATCGCCCCTGACCAGGCGGTGTTCCTCGACGACCTGGGTGTCAACCTCAAGCCGGCCAAGGCCATGGGCATGGCCACCATCAAGGTCGGCGACGCCGCCGCGGCGCTGGACCAGCTCGAGGCGCTCGTGGGCTTCCCGCTGCGCTAGCGCCAGGGGAAGGGCCGGGTGGCAGGGGCTACTGGTAGCCCTCGGCGATGTGCTCGACCCACCACGCCGGCGCCGCGTTCATGAGCGTCGACAGGTCGAGGTAGTCCCACCAGCGCGCCACCTTGCCGTCGCGCACGTCCATCACCGAGGTGAACGGGAGGCGGACGGTGTGCTCCTCGTCCCACGTCCACGTCTCGGCGTGCTCGGTGATCACGCGATCGCCCATGGCGGTGATCGGACCGTCGTGGAGGTCGTACGCCTGGAGCGGCGCGATGCCCAGCGCGAGCCGAGCCTCGGTCGCTGCGGGACCGACCGCGCCATCGTCGATGCCGATCACCGGCACGTCGACGTAGTGACCGTCATCGGCCATGAACGCGCCGACGGCCGCGAAGTCTCGTCGCCCGAGCGCGTCCCAGAACGCGGTCACGAGGGCGATGTTGTCGGCAGTGGTCTGGTCGGTCATGGGCGTGGAGCCTCGCGCACCGCGGCCTCGCGCGCTGGCTACTTGGCGTCGGCCCAGGTCTTGCCGAACGAGAGGTTCACCTCGAGCGGCACGCGCAGCTGGGCGGCGCCGTGCATCACCGACAGGGTGAGCTCGGCCACCTCGTCGTGCTCCTCGGGCGGCACCTCGAGGATGACCTCGTCGTGCACCTGCAGGACGATCCGGCTCTGCAGCCCTCGCTCGCGCAGGGCGCGGTCGAGGCGGATGAGCGCCACCTTGAAGATGTCGGCGGCCAGGCCCTGGATGCCGGCGTTCATGGCCTGGCGCTCGCCCGCCTGCTTGATGCCGCGGTTGGGCGAGGCCAGCTCGGGGATGGGCCGGCGCCGGCCGAACAGCGTCTCGGTGTAGCCGCGCTCGCGGGCCTCGGCCACGGTGCGCTCCATGTACGCCTTCACCGACGGGAAGGCCTCGAAGTACGCCTCGAGGATCTCCGATGCCTCGGTGCGCGAGATGTTGAGGCGGGTGGCGAGGCCGTAGGCCTCCATGCCGTACGCCAGGCCGTACGAGACCATCTTGGCCTTGGCCCGCTGGCCCCCGTCGACGTCTTCGGGGGCGACGTGGAAGACCCGCGCCGCGGTGGCGGTGTGGATGTCGTCACCGGCGTCGAACGCGGCGATCAGGCCCGGATCCTCGGCGAGGTGGGCGATGCACCGCAGCTCGATCTGGTTGTAGTCGGCGACGAGCAGCTCGAAGCCGGGCTTGGGCACGAACGCCTTGCGGAACGCCTTGCCCTGCTCGGACCGCACCGGGATGTTGTGGAGGTTGGGAGCATCCGACGACAGGCGGCCGGTGCGGGCGACGGTCTGGTTGAACGTGGCGTGGATGCGGTCGTCGGGGCCCACCTCGGCGAGCAGCCCGGTGCCGTAGGTGGACCGCAGCTTCTCGACCTCGCGGTACCGGAGCAGGTGCTCGATGATCGGGTGCTGCCCCTGCATCTTCTCGAGCGAGGCGGCATCGGTGGAGAAGCCGGTCTTGGTCTTCTTGGTGGGCGTGAGGCCGAGCTTGTCGAACAGGATGGCGCGCATCTGCGGCGTGGAGTTCACGTTGAACGGCTCGCCCGCGTCTTCCTGGATGGCAGTGGCCAGCTCGGTGACCTCAGCGGTGAGCTGCTCGTTGAGCCGCACCAGCTCGGCGCGGTCGACGCCGACGCCGACGTGCTCCATCTCGGCGAGCACGGCGACGAGCGGCGTCTCGATCTCGTCGTGGAGCGAGCGCAGCCCGTTGGCGTCGAGCGAGGCGAGCATCGGCTCGACCAACCGGTCCACCGCCAGGGCGTGGCGGGCGGTGAGCAGCGCGAGGTCGACCGTGTCGCCGCCGAGGTCGAGCTGGCCGGAGGGCGCCGCCGACCCCGAGGGGAGCTCGAGGTGGGCGTAGCGGGCGAGCACGTCCTCGATGGAGTAGCGCGTCTCGGCCGGGTCGAGCAGGTATGCCGCCAGCGTGGTGTCGATGGCGATGACCGGCAGCGGCGCCGTGTCGTCGCCGTCGAGGAGGCTGCGGAGGATGGGCTTGGCCGGGTGGGCCGCGATGGTGCGCGCCGCGAACGCGGCGCGCAGCGCGTCTCGCACCGCGGTGTCTCCCAGGAGCGCCACCGGCAGCCACGCCACCTCTGCACCCGCGCTGTCGGTCACGAAGGCCACGCCCTCGATGGGCGAGCGTCCATCGACCCCGCTCCACGCGCCGGCCACGGCCAAGGGACCGGAGCCGGCGGCCGCGGCGGTGAGCACCTCGACGGCGCGCGCCGCATCTTCGAGCGGCTCCACCTCCGCCTCGAGCACGTCGACCGCGGAGGTGCTGGCGCCGAGGTCTGCTTCGAGCGCCTCGGACAGGCGGTCGTAGAGGCTCTTGAACTCGAGGAAGTCGAACAGGGCCCGCACCTCGTCGGTGTCGGGCTGGGGGAAGCCGAGCTCGTCGAGCTGGACGGGCAGCTCCACGTCTCGCAGCAGGGTCATCATCTCGACGTTGCTGCGGGCCTGGGCCTCGTGCTCGGTGAGGTTCTGGCGGAGCTTGGGCGTCTGCTCGTCGACGTGCTCGAAGATCCCGTCGAGCCCGCCGTAGAGGTTGATGAGCTTGGCAGCCGTCTTCTCCCCCACTCCCGGGATGCCCGGCAGGTTGTCGGAGGGGTCGCCGCGGAGCGCGGCGTACTGGACGTACTTGGTGGGGTGCACCCCGGTGCGCTCGACGATGCCGGCCTCGTCGTAGTTGGCGTAGTCGGAGACGCCGCGCTTGTTGTAGATGACCCGGATGTGCGGGTCCTGCACGAGCTGGTAGCTGTCTCGGTCACCGGTGACGATCAGGACGTCGTCACCCCGGGCGGCGGCGAGCGTGGCGAACGTGGCGATGATGTCGTCGGCCTCGACGCCCACCTGCTCGATGGCGGTGACCCCGAGCGTGTCGACCACCTGGCGCACCAGCGGCAGCTGCTGGCGCAAGATGTCTGGCGCGGCGATGCGGTTGGCCTTGTACTCCGGGTCCCGGTCGTGGCGGAAGGTCTTCTCCGGGCGGTCGAACGCCACCGCGATGGCATCGGGCTTGTGGTCCCGCACGAGGTTGATGAACATCGACGTGAAGCCGAACACCGCGTTGGTGACCTGGCCCGAGGCCGTGACCAGATCGGTGGGCAGGGCGTGGAACGCCCGGTACGTCAGGGAGTTGCCGTCGATGAGCATGAACCGCATGGGAGCCGATCGTACGGGGTGGGTCTGACAGCCGCGACGGGCCGCTCGCCTCGCAGGTCAGCCCCCTCGGCGCGCGGCCCCCGCTTGGCTGTCAGACCCCCTGCGGAGGATGGGGTGAGCGACGGCACCGGGCCGTCGACCGATCCCCGAGGTGCCTCATGGACTGGAAGCTGGAGCTCGTCATCCTCCCCGTGACCGATGTCGACCGGGCCAAGTCGTTCTACGTCGACCAGGTCGGCTTCGTGGCCGACCACGACCAGCGGGTCAGCGAGGCGCTGCGCTTCGTGCAGCTCACCCCGCCCGGCTCGGCGTGCTCCATCGCCTTCGGCGAGGGCCTCACCGATGCCGAGCCCGGTTCGATCCGCACCTTGCAGGTGGTGGTCGACGATGCCGATGCGGCGCTCGCGCACCTCCGGGCCAACGGCGTCGAGTGCGAGGGCGTCGACGATCAGCCGTGGGGCCGCTTCATCTACTTCACCGATCCCGACGGCAACGGCTGGGCCGTGCAGCAGATCGTGATCCCGGACCCGTCTTGAGGTCAGGCCGGGGTGAGGTCGCCGTCGAGCACCCGCTGCGCCACGGCCTTCATGGTCTGGCGCTCCTTCATGGCGGTCTTCTGGATGAAGGCGAACGCATCGGCTTCGGTGAGCCCGCCCTGATCCATCAGCTGGCCCTTGGCCCGGTCGACCGCCTTGCGGGTCTCGAGCTGCTCCTCGAGCGACGTGGCCTGGTCGTGCAGGGCCTTGAGCTCCTGGAACCGGCCCAGGGCCACCTCGATGGCAGGGAACAGGTCGGCCTTCTGGAACGGCTTCACCAGGTACGCCAGGGCGCCGGCGTCTCGGGCCCGCTCGATCAGGTCGCGCTGGCTGAAGGCGGTGAGGATCAGCACGGCAGCGCGGCGCTCGCCGGCGATCTCCCGCGCGGCCGACAGGCCATCGAGACCGGGCATCTTGATGTCGAGGATGGCCACGTCGGGGTTGTGCTTCCGCACCAGCTCCACGGCCTCATCGCCGCGACCCGTCTCGGCGACGACCTCGTAGCCCTCCTCTTCGAGGGTCTCCTTGAGATCGAGGCGGATGATTGCCTCGTCTTCAGCGATCACGACACGGGTGGGCACCGTTGCTCTCCAGTGTTTCTGTTGTCAGGTGGTGGCGAGGAGCCGGTCGAGCAGCTCGTCTTGGGTGGTCTCGAGTTGGCGGACCTCGGCCAGGAGGTCGGCGTGGTGGCGGCGCATCGCATCGGCGTGGCGCTCGGCCTCGTGGTGCTCCTGCTCGGCGAGCGGCGTCTCCGACACCAGCGCCCGCAGGCGGGCCTCGTCGGCCTCCTCGGCGAGGTGGGCCAGCTGCTCCTCGGCGACCGCGAGGTCGCGCGAGACCGTCTTCATGCGGTCAGACACGTCCTTCAGACGCCGTTCGATCAAACTGCGGCCCACGCGGCGAGTCTAGGCACGGCCCTGTCCTCGCCCGACCCACCTCCGTCACGCGGGCCCCGGCCCGGCTCCGGCCAGGCCGGCGAACGCCCCGGTCCAGAAGGCTGCGCACACCGCCGGAGGCTCCGGCGACGTCCACATCTGGTTCGTCATCAGCACGCCCACCAGGCCTTGCCGCGGGTCGTTGGCCCACGAGCTGCCCAGGCCGCCGTCCCACCCGTACGTGCCCTCGGCCGGGCCGCCCGGGGTCGACGCCAGGCGCACGCTCACGCCGTAGCCCCAACCGGCCCGACCGTCCGGGTCGGGGCCGGCCTCGGCCACCTGCGCCGCGGTCAGGTGGTCGGCGGTCATCTGTGCCACCCCCTCGGCCGACACCAGGCGGGTGCCGTCGGGCGCGGTGCCGCCGTCGAGCAGCAGGCGGGCGAACGCGAAGTAGTCGTCCACGGTCGACACCAGCCCGGCCCCACCAGAGGGGAAGGCAGGCGGGCGGGCCCACTGGCCGTCGGCCGCGTCGAACACCTCGCGACCGTCCGCGCCCGAAGAGGTGAGGCACGGCCCGAAGCGGTGGCGCTGCTCCGGTGCCACCGAGAAGCCGGTGTCGGCCATGCCGAGCGGCTCGAAGATCCGGTCGGCGAGCACCGCGTCGAGCGGGCGGCCCGCGGCGCGGGCCACCAGCACCCCGAGGACATCGGAGCCGGTGTGGTACATCCACCGCTCGCCGGGCTGACGGGCCAGGGGCAGCGATCCCAGGAGGCGCATCCACTCGTCGGGCGCCGGCTGCTCCTGGGGCCGGGGCGGGCCCACGGCCATGCCGATGCGGGCCATCTCGTCCATCACCGGCTGCGGACCGGTCGCGGAGAAGTCGTACCCGTGCCCCAGCCGGAACGTCAGGAGATCGTCCACGGTGATCGGCCGCACCGCGGCCACGGTGTCATCGATGGCCCCTTCGGGGTCGGCCAGGACCCGTCGGTCGGCCAGCTCCGGCAGGAGGTCGTCCACCGGATCGTCGAGGCGCAGCACGCCGTCGTCCACCAGCATCAAGGTGGCCAACGCGGTGATGGGCTTGGTCATCGACGAGATGCGGAAGATCGTGCTGCGGTCCACGGCCTCCGACGATGTCGCGGTCGGGTCCACCGCTCCCGCCGCCCCCACGTGCACGTCGGCGCCGCTCGCCACCAGCCAGGCCAACCCGGTCTGCTCGTCCTGGTCCACCATCGCCTGGAGCCGCGCGTCGAGCGGCGCCATCGCGTCCCGATCCAGACCTGGTCCGTGCATGTCGTCCTCCTCGCGGCCCGAGCGCCTGCCCTGGTTCGACGGTACCGAAGGCGTGCCCTCATCGGTGATGGGGCCCGCCGGTCCTGCAGCCGCGGCGCCGATCGGCACAATGGGCCGGGTCGCCCTCGATGTGGAGGATCCCGTTGACGCCCCCGAAGCTCACCCGCAGCCAGGTGATCGCGTTCCGCCTGCGCCAGCACCAGCTCGACGCCCCCAGCCCCGATGGCCAGGTGGGCCTGCTCGACTACGGCGTGCAGGACACCGGGCCCGACGGCGCCGCGTGGGCGCTCGCCATCCGCGGCGCGACCGCCCCGCCCCACGACGTGGCCTACGCCTGGACCCTGCGCGGCGCGCCGCACGCCTACCGCCGGGCCGACCTCGCCGCCGTCGCCACCGCCACCGCGCCCTACGACGAGGACGACGCCTCCAAGCGGATCTTCGACGCCAGCAAGCCCCTGAAGGCCGCAGGGATCTCCACGCTCGACGCCCTCCGGGAGGTGGCCGCTCAGCTCCGGGAGCTGGCGGCGAAGCCAATCGTGAAGGGCGACGCGTCCGGGGCACTGGGCGATCTGCTCGGTCAGCCGTTCCTGCGGTACTGCCGGGTGTGCGAGGCCACCCACATCTACGAGCTCCCGTTCCGCCTGGCCGCGCTCCAGGCCGGCCTCGAGCTGGAGG
This sequence comes from Aquihabitans sp. McL0605, assembly GCF_049993875.1. Taxonomy (NCBI): domain Bacteria; kingdom Bacillati; phylum Actinomycetota; class Acidimicrobiia; order Acidimicrobiales; family Iamiaceae; genus Aquihabitans; species Aquihabitans sp. McL0605. The sequence goes on along the minus strand of NZ_CP188252.1, from coordinate 4,356,189 downwards.
CCGGGACGTCACCACCGATCCTGCGGCGAGCGCCGAAGCTGAAGCCGGCCGACTTCCAGCACCTCGCCGGCGAAGCCCGCCCTGAGCACGACGTGATCCGCAACCACCTCCGCTTCTACGGCCCCGCCACCATGAAGGACGTGGCGGCCTTCGTCGACATGCCCCTCAAGACGGTCAAGGCGCACTGGCCCACCGATGCCACCGAGGTCAGCGTCACCGGTGCATCCGGCCCGACGGGTTCACCACCGAGGTTCCTGCTCGACGAGCACGTCGCCGAGGCGACCGGCGCCGAGCCCCCGTCCCCGGAGGGGGTCGCGCTCCTCGGCCCCTTCGACCCCTACCTCCAGGGCCGCGACCGCGAGCTGCTGGTGCACGACGCGGCTCGGCGCAAGGCGCTGTGGCCCACCATCGGCCGACCCGGAGCGATGGTGGCGGGAGGCGAGGTGGTGGCCACCTGGCGGCCCAAGACCGCCAACGGCAAGCTCACCATCCGCCTCGAGCCGTGGACCGAGCTCACCCCTGCCGTGCGCGCCGGCATCGAGGCGGAGTCGGCGCGGCTGGCGGACCACCGTGGCGTCACCCTGGCGGGGATCGTGGACGAGTAGGGCGGCGGGCCGGACACAATGGGTCCATGGCGACCAGCGACCCAGCCGCAGCCGACCCGCCCGCCGACTGGGGGATCCAGCCCGGCTACCACGACGTCTGGGGCTCGTGGAAGACCCCGAGCGACGAGGCCGAGACCCTCATCCGGCGGGCCATGGGCGCCCAGACCGATGACCCGGCCGAGCGTCCGCCCGAGAGCACCCCGCTGCGCATCGTCCACCCGGGAGACGCCGGAGCGTCGAGCACCACCGGACCGTCGTGGCTCACGCTCGAGGACGGCGTCCAGATCCAGCTGGCCAACGGCCTGCTCCCGCCCGACCTGCCGCTCGGCTACCACCGCATCGAGTCCGATGCCGGCCGCTCGGACCCGCAGGTCGAGCACCTCATCGTCGCCCCGCCGCGCGCCCACCTCGACGACGCCATGCGCCTCTGGGGCATCACCGCCCAGCTCTACGCGGCCCGGTCCCGCCAGAGCTGGGGCATGGGCGACCTCACCGACCTCGGCGTCCTGATCGACTGGGCCACCGAGCGCGGCGCCGGGATGATCGGGCTCAACCCGCTGCACGCCCCCGCCCCCGTCGGCCCGCCCGCCAACAGCCCCTACTCCCCCAGCACCCGACGGTGGCGCGACCCGCTCTACCTCGACGTGTCCGAGCTCCTGGGCGAGGTCGACCCGGCCACGCGGGTCGAAGCCGAAGCGGCATCACGGCAGCTGAACGCGGGGGGCCGCATCGACCGCACCGCGGTCTGGGAGCTCAAGCGGACCGTGCTCGACGCCCGCTGGGCCCGGGGCGTCAACGACCCCGCGTTCGACACGTTCCGGGCCGAGCGGGGCGATGCCCTGACGCTCTGGGGCACGTACTGCGCGCTGTCCGAGCAGCACGGTGCCAGCTGGCACACCTGGCCCGAGGACCTCCGCCATCCCCACACCCCGGCGGTCCGCCGCTTCGCCTCGTCGTCCGCCGCCGCCGAGCGCATCGCGTTCTGGTCCTGGCTCCAGTTCCTGATCGAGGGCCAGTTCGCCGCCGCCGGCGCCCAGGAGGTGGTGGTGACCGACCTCGCCGTGGGCTTCGCCCCCGATGGGTTCGACGCCTGGGAGTGGCAGGACCACCTGGCCGAGGGCTGCCGCATCGGCGCCCCGCCCGACCTGCTCGGCCCCGACGGCCAGGACTGGGGCCTGCCGCCGTTCGTCCCGTGGAAGCTGCGGTCGCAGGCCTACCGGCCGTGGGCCGAGACGCTCCGGGCCAACCTCCTCCACGCCCGCGGGCTGCGGGTCGACCACGTGATGGGGCTGCTGCGCCTCCTGTGGATCCCGCCGGGCCTGACCGCGGCCGACGGCGCGTACGTTCAGTGGCACGGCACCGAGCTGCTCGACATCGTGGCGCTCGAGAGCGCCCGGGCCGGGGCGTTCGTGGTGGGCGAAGACCTCGGCACGGTCGACCCCGGCATCCAGGACCAGCTCCGCCGGCGCGGCCTCCTCAGCACCCGCCTCCTGTGGTTCGAGGATCCGCCGCCGAACGAGTGGCCGCAGCAGGCCATGGCCGCCATCACCACCCACGACCTGCCCACGGTGGCCGGGGTGTGGAGCGGCGTCGACCTGGCCGACCAGCGCGCCGCCGGGGTCACCGTGCCCGCCAACGGCGACGACGACTTCCGCCACCGGCTCCGCGTCGCCGCCCACTGCGACGACGCCGCCCCGGTCGACCACGTGGTGGTGGCGTCGTACCGGCGGCTGGCCGAATCGCCCTGCATGATCGTCACGGCCGCCCTCGACGATCTCATGGGAGCCGAGCACCGGCCCAACGTGCCCGGCACCATCGACGAGCACCCCAACTGGCGCATCCCGCTGCCGGTCCCGCTCGACGACCTCGAGGCCACGCCGCTGGCCGACCGCATCGTCGACGCCCTCCAGCGCTGAGCGAGAATTCTCGCGATGACCTGTCGATCCCGGCGGCCCCCGTTCGTCTCCAAGGCATCCAACGACACGAGGAGCACTCGATGAAGTACATGCTGATGATCCACCAGGGCACCACCCCCACCCCGCTCGACCCCGAGGCCTGGGCCACGCTGTCGGCCGACCAGCAGCAGGAGATCTACGCCGCCTACAAGGCCGTGAACGAGACCCCCGGCGTCATCCCGGGCAACGGCCTGCAGCCCCCGGAGACCGCCACCACGGTTCGGGTCAGCAACGGTCAGACCATCACGACCGACGGGCCGTTCGTCGACTCGAAGGAGGCCCTGAACGGCTACCTGATCTTCGAGGCCGACGACCTCGACGCGGCCATCGAGCTGGCCGCCAAGATCCCTGCCGCCCGCCTCGGCGGGGCCATCGAGGTGCGGCCCATCATGGAGTGGTGACGATCCTCGATCGCACGTTCCGCGACCACTGGGGCAGCGTCCTCGCGGCCATGATCGGCTTCCTCGGCGACTTCGACCTCGCCGAGGAGGCCGCCCAGGACGCCTTCGCCATCGCCGCAGAGCGGTGGCCACGAGACGGCCAGCCCGACCACCCACGAGCGTGGCTGATCACCACCGCCCGCAACCGAGCGATCGACCGCGTGCGGCGCAGCAAGACCCTGGCGGCCAAGACCGACCTGCTCCGGGTCACCGAGGCGACCGAGGTCGCCGATCCGATGGACGAGGCGATGGACGACACGACCTTCCCCGACGAGCGCCTCGAGCTGATCTTCACCTGCTGCCACCCCGCGCTGGCGGTCGACGCCCAGGTGGCGCTGACCCTGCGCACCCTCGGCGGGCTGAGCACCGACGAGATCGCCCGGGCGTTCCTCGTGCCCGAGGCCACCATGGCCCAGCGCCTGGTCCGGGCGAAGCGCAAGATCAAGGCTGCGGGCATCCCGTTCCGGGTGGCGCCGGACCACCTGCTCGATGAGCGCCTCGCGGCCGTCCTGGCCGTGATCTACCTGATCTTCAACGAGGGCTACGGCGGCCGCGGCGACCTGGCGGCCGAAGCCCTCTGGCTGGGCCGATCGCTGGTGGAGCTGCTCCCCGACCAGCCAGAGCCGGTGGGCCTGCTGGCGATGATGCTGCTGCACGACTCGCGGCGACAGGCGCGGTTCCGTGACGGCGATCTGGTGCTGCTCGCCGACCAGGACCGTTCGCTCTGGGACGCCCAGCAGATCACCCATGGCCGGGCCCTGCTCGGCCGGGCGGCGGCCATGGGCGGGCGCGGGCCGTACGTGCTGCAGGCGGCCATCGCCTCGCTGCACGCCGACGACCACCAGGACTGGTTCCACATCGCCGCCCTCTACGGCGAGCTGGCCCACCTGACGGAGTCGCCCGTCGTGCAGCTCAACCGGGCCGTCGCCGTGGCCGAGGCCGAGGGCGCCGAGGCCGGCCTCGAGATCGTGGACCGGCTCCCGCTGCAGGACTACCGCTACTTCCACAGCACCCGCGCCGAGCTGCTCGACCGCCTGGGTCGCCCTGCCGAGGCCGCCGACGCCTACCGGCGGGCGCTGGAGCTGGTGCCCGACGACGCGGAGCGCCGCCTGTTCGAGCGCCGCCTCGCCGAGCTCACCACCTCGAGCTGACCCCGCCCCGAGGCCTGCGTTGGTGGCACGATGGCCCCACGCGGTCGGCCCACGACCCAGACCAGAGCGCAGAGGGGGCGGCCAGGGTGGTACCGCTCCTCGAGACCAAGCTCCACCTCCCCCGCCGGTCGGCCACGGGCATCTCCCGGCCACGGTTGGACGAGCAGCTGTCGGGGACCGCGAGCGCGGCCCTTGCCGTCGTGTCGGCTCCCGCCGGCTTCGGCAAGACCACGGCCGTGGTCGACTGGCTCGACTCGCTCCCTCCGGGCGAGCCGCACCGGGCGTGGCTCTCGCTGGACGATCGCGACGACGACCCCGCCACGTTCTGGACCTACGTCGTCGCCGCCCTCCGACGCGCGCTCGGCGAGGAGCTGGTCGACGCCAGCTGGGCCCTCCTCCAGGCCCAGGCGCCCATCGAGGCGGTGGTGGCCACGCTCGTGAACGAGCTGGTCGCCGTCACCCCGGGCGTGGTCCTGGTCCTCGACGACTACCAGGTGATCGGGTCACCCGAGATCCACCAGAGCGTCGCCCTCCTGCTCGACCAGCTCCCGGTGGGGTCGCGCCTCGTCATCGCGACACGAGCGGACCCGCCGTTGCCGCTGGGGCGCCTGCGGGCCGGGGGAAGGCTCGTCGAGCTCCGCGCCGCCGACCTGCGGTTCACCGCGAGCGAGACCGCCACCTACCTCGCCGGGGCCACCGACGCGGCGATCTCGTCGGACGACGTGGACGCGCTGGCGCAGCGCACCGAGGGGTGGGCGGCTGCGCTGCAGCTCGCGGCCCTGTCCGTGCGCGGGCGCGAGGACATCTCCTCGTTCGTCGCCGACTTCGCCGGGGACGATCGCTACGTCGTCGACTACCTCGCCGAGGAGGTGCTCGACCGGCAGCCCGACGACGTCCGGCGGTTCCTGCTCCAGACGTCGATCCTGGAGCGGCTCAGCGGTCGACTGGGCGAGGCCGTGACCGGGCAGCCGGGCGGCCAGGCGATGCTCGAACGGCTGGAGCGAGCGAACCTGTTCCTCGTACCGCTCGACGACCGTCGCCGCTGGTACCGCTACCACCACCTCTTCGCCGACGTCCTTCGCGTCCACCTCGCCGAGGAGCAGCACCAGGCCGTGGAGGGGCTCCACCTCCGGGCCAGCGCCTGGTTCGAGGCCGACGGCGACCTGCCCCAGGCGCTCCACCACGCAGTGGCGGCCGGCGACCTCAGCCGGGCCGCCGACCTCACGGAAGCCGCGATCCCGGCGTGGCGACGAGACCGGCAGGAGGCGACGATGCGCTCGTGGCTCGAGCTCCTGCCCGACGATGAGATCCGGTCCCGGCCGGTCCTGATCGTCGCGGCCGTCTCCGCAGGGGCGGCCGTCGGCGTGTTCCATGCCGACGCCGAGGAGCGCCTCGACGAGGCCGAGCGCCTGCTCGAGCGCGGTGGCGCAGAGCCCCGCCGCGACGAGTCCCCGCTGCTGCGCTCGCTGCCCGCGACCATCGAGGTCTACCGCGCCGCGATCGCCCTGACCCACGGCGACCTCGACGGGACGCAGCAGCACGGTCGGCTGGCCCTCGAGCGCGCCGCGCCCGACGACCTGATCGTGCGCCCGAGCGCCAGTGCGCTGCTCGGCCTCTCCTCCTGGGCCGCGGGCGACATCGGCACCGCGCTCTCCCGGTACACCGAAGCGGTCGTCGGGCTGCGCGACGCCGGCCACCTGTCCGACGCCCTGGGCTGCTCGATCACGGTGGCCGACCTGCTCCTCGCCCAGGGCCGGCTGCAGGACGCGCTCCGGACCTGCACCGACGGCCTCGAGCTGGGGACGAGCGGCCTGACTCCGCTCCGAGGCACGGCCGACATGCACGTCGGCGCGAGCGAGGTCCACCTCGCCCGAGGCGACCTCGACGCGGCGAGGCACCACCTCGACCGCAGCGCCGAGCTCGGCGAGCACAACGGCCTGCCGCAGCACCCCTACCGGTCGCGCCTGGCGATGGCCCGCCTGCGCGCCGCCGAAGGCGACGTCGACGCCGCCGTGGCCCTGCTCGACGAAGCCACCGCCGTCTACACGACCGACTTCTCCCCCAGCGTCCGTCCGATCCCCGCGGTCCGTGCCGCGCTGCAGGCCGACCACGGCGACCTCGAGCAGGCGCTCCGGTGGCAGCGCGAGCGAGGCCTCACCGCCGACGACGACCTCGACTACCTCCACGAGTTCGAGCACATCACCACCGCCAGGGTCCTGGTGGCGCACGCCCGCTCGGCCCCGGCCGACGGCGATGCCCACGGCGCGGCCCGGCTCCTGGAGCGCCTCCTGGCCGACGCGGAGCAGGGTGGCCGGGCGGGCACCGCGCTCCAGATCCGGGTGCTGCTGGCCGGCGCGGCCCAGGCCCGAGGCGACCGGGACGCGGCCCTCGCCCACCTCGACCTGGCCGTCGAGCAGGCGGCACCCGAGGGCTACGTCCAGGTGTTCCTCGACGAGGGCCCGTGGATCCGGCCCCTGCTCGAGACCCTGCTCGACCGCGGCCGGTCCGCGGCCCACCTGCGACGCGTGCTCGGGCTCCGGACGGAGCCGGTCGCCGGGCGTCGCGCCCAACCCCTCATCGACCCGCTCAGCGACCGCGAGCTCGAGGTGCTCCGACTGCTCGCCGGCGACCTGACCGGACCGGCGATCGCCCGGGAGCTGAACGTGTCGCTCAACACGCTGCGCACCCACACCAGGAACATCTACGCCAAGGTGGGCGCGACCAGCCGCCGAGAGGCGGTCAGCCGGGCCGCGGCGCTCGATCTGCTCACCCACCGCCCCCGTCCCTGAAGATCACCACCTCGATCACCAGATGTGGTGATGACCGCTCACCAGGTCGCTTCGTACGGTCCAGAGGTGAGCGAACGAACGAGCAGCCAGGAGCCTGACGGGCCGTACGAGATCCGGCTCCAGGGCCGCCTCCACCCCCGTTGGAGCGACCGGTTCGACGGCCTGGCCGTCAGCGCCCAAGCCGACGGCACGACCCTCATCCGAGGCGAGGTCGTCGACCAGGCCGCCCTGCACGGGCTGCTGCGGCGCGTGGCCGACCTCGGCCTGCCGCTGCTCTCGGTCACCCGCACCACCACCGACCCGACGCAACCCAGGAGCTGACCATGACCACCACCACCACCACCACCAGGACCCACGGCACCGCCACGACCACCGGCACCGACCACCTGACACCTCCCGAGGGGGCAGGGGCCGACCGGCGGGCCGCACGGATCGCCGGCGCGCTCTACCTCGTCACGTTCGTCGCCTCGATCCCGGCGCTGCCGCTCTACCACGACCTCCTGAAGGACCCGAGGTACCTCCTCACCGGGGGCAGCGACACCGGGGTGCTGGTCGGGGCCTTCCTCGAGATCATCTGTGCCCTGGCGGGCATCTTCACGGCGGTCGTCCTCTACCGGGTCGTCCAGCGCCACGACCGCACCCGAGCGCTCGGCTTCATCGCCTCCCGCACCATCGAGGGCGCCATGATCGCCGTCGGCGTCGTCTGCGTCCTGGGCGTCACGACGCTCCACCACGACGCCCAGGGCGCCTCGGCCACCGGGGGCACGGCGCTGCTCGGTGCCGCCCGGGGCCTGGTGGCCGTGCACGACTGGACGTTCCTGGTCGGGCCCGGCGTGCTGCCCGCCATCAACGCCTTGTGCCTCGCCACGGTGCTGTACCGCACGCGGCTCGTCCCCCGCATCATCCCGGCGATCGGGCTCGTCGGCGCCCCGCTCCTGCTGATCTCGAGCACCGGCACCCTGTTCGGCGGCTGGGACCAGGTGTCGGGACCGGCGTTCCTCCTGGCCCTCCCCATCGCCACCTGGGAGTTCTCCCTCGGGGTCTGGCTGGTGGTCAAGGGCTTCCGGACCCCGGCCCTGCCGACGACGGCACCCGTCGTCGACGCCGACGGCGACCCGGAGCCCGAGCCGGTGCTGGTCCCCGTCCCCGCCTGAGGACCGCGCCGTCGGCATCCCACCCGCCGCTGCCCTCCGGGGCGGCGGCGGGGCCGCGCCCGGGGCAGGGCGATCTGGTGCCCGGGGCGGGACTCGAACCCGCACGCCCTTTCGGACAGAGGATTTTGAGTCCTCCGCGTCTGCCATTCCGCCACCCGGGCGGGTGGTGCTGCGACCGACGAGTGTAGGCGGCGCCCTCTCGGGCGCTGCCACCGCTTGCTCAGCCTTCGGCGAGCGCCTTGAGCAGCTTGGTGGGCGTGTCCTTGGGGCTGATCTTGGGCCAGCTGTGGCTGACCTTGCCCTTCTCGTCGATCAGGAACGCCGAGCGGATGATCCCCATGTAGCGCTTGCCGTAGTTGACCTTCTCGCCCCACACGCCGTACTTCTCGGCGGTCTCGTGGTCGGGGTCGGACAGCAGGGTGAAGCCCAGGCCGTACTTCTCGTCGAACTTGGCCAGCTTCTCGGGCTGGTCGGGGCTGATGCCGATGATCACCGTGTCGCCGATGTCGCCGGCGATGTCTCGCAGCGCGCACGACTGGGTGGTGCAGCCGGGCGTGTCGGCCTTCGGGTAGAAGTACACGAGCACCTTGCGCCCCTTGAACGACGACAGACGGAGCTTGGCCCCGTTCTGGTCGTTGAGGTTGAAGGCGGGAGCGCGGTCACCAGCAGCAGGAGCATCAGCCATGGCGCTCACCGTACCGGCTCCCCCGGCCGCCGTGGCCCGGTGGGTCAGGGGCGCAGGCCGAGCGGGCTGTCGTTGATCATGTGGGTGCTGGCCAGCTCGAAGTAGTCGATCATCCGCTGCTCGAGCTCCGGCGTGAGGCCACCCGTCTTGATGGCATCGACCATGTGGCCGAGCCACGCGTCGCGCTCGGCCTGGCCGATCACGAACGGCGCGTGGCGCATCCGCAGGCGCGGGTGGCCGCGGTCGTCGGAGTACATCGCGGTGCCGCCGCCCCAGTACTGGGCGATGAACCCGGCCGTGTGGGTGATCGAGTCGGTGAGGTCGTCGGGGTAGAGCGGGCGCAGGACCGGATCGTCGGCCACGCCTGCGTAGAACCGCTCCACCATCGCCACGAACCACGGCAGCCCGCCCACCGCCTCGAACACGTTCACCTCGGGCCCGTCGACCGGCATGCTCACCACGATCAGCTCCCTGCGACCTTCGGCTTGGGCCCACCGCCGGGGCCGAAGAAGCCGCCCTCGGGGCGGGCGTGGGCGTGGAAGTGGTTGGGGATGTTGCGCATGTTCCCGTCGACCCAGTGGGCGCCGAGGTTGGCCTGGGCCACCCGGGCGAGCTGCGCCATCATGTGGCCGCGCTCGTGCTCGGGAGGCTCCGTGCCGTGGCCGCGCCACACCACCATCGGTGTGGCGCAGATCTCGCAGTCGGCGATCCAGCACACGTCGTCCTCGTGGTGCCAGGGCGTGATCTTCGCCGCTTCGCAGAGGGGGCAATCAGCATCGAACGCACGGGCCTCGGTCACGGCTGCCAGCGTACGGCGGTACCGTCACCGGGATGGCAGCGTCGAGCGGATCCGCAGGACAGGGCTACGTGGTGGCCCCGGATTCGGGCTCGGGCCCCGGTGTCTTGGTGCTGCACGCGTGGTGGGGGCTCACCCCCTTCTTCCACACGGTGTGCGACCGCCTGGCCGATGCCGGGTTCGTGGCCCTCGCCCCCGATCTCCACGGCGACGGCCGCACGGCCGAGACGCCCGACGAAGCCGAGGCGCTGCTCGCCGCCACCGACCCCAACCGCACCGCCAGCCTGGTGGTGTCGTCGCTGTCCGCGCTGCGCGGGATGCCGGCCACGCCGGCGGGCCGCATCGGCATCCTCGGCTTCTCGATGGGCGCGTCGTGGGCGTTCTGGGCCGCCACCCGGTTCCCCGACGACGTCGCCGCCGTCACCGCCTACTACGGCAGCCAGGACATCGACTTCTCCCCCGCCCGCGCCGCGTTCCAGGGCCACTTCGCCGAGATCGACGAGTTCGAGTCCGATGACGACGTCGCCTACCTCGAAGCCCAGCTCCGCCTGTGCGGCCACCCGGTCGAGTTCCACCACTACCCCGGCACCGGCCACTGGTTCGCCGAATCCGATCGGCCCGCCGCCTACGTGCCCGCCGCCGACGACCTCGCGTGGGAGCGCACCATCGAGTTCCTCCACCGCCAGCTCGATCACCAGGACTGACCACCGGCCGTGACCCGAGGGCGGGAGGGGCGGGCGGTACGGTTCGTCGCCATGACGTTCCCACGCCCCAGCACCCGCGCCGTCGCCGCCACGCTCCTGGCCGCCGCGCTGGGGGTGCTGGCCCCGGCCTGCTCATCGGGCAGCAGCGATGCCAAGCCCACCGACACCAAGGTGAGCCTCGGTGGCGCCGCCGAGGTCGACAAGAGCACCACCACGAGCGCCGCCCCCACCACCACGGTGGCGCCGGTCCCGACGGGGCTCCCCGACCAGGAAGCTGCCGCCAAGAAGCTCTACGACGCCTGGTTCGCGAACGACAAGGTGACCGCGGCCACGGTGGCGGACCCCATGGCCGTCGACGCCATGTGGAAGACGGCCAAGGGCGACTACTCGCTCTACAACCACTGCTCCACCGGCGAGTTCGACACGTCGGGCTGCCTGTTCCGGGGCAACAACGGCACCATCCAGATCGACCTCGAGAAGCGCAACGGCAACTGGGTCGTGGCCGGCGCGTTCTACAGCGACCCGTCGTCGGGCGGCTGACCCACCTCAGGACTCGTCGAGGGCGCGCCGGAGGCTGGCGACGAAGTCGTGCAGCTGCTCGGGGCTCTCGCCGTCGAGGATGCGCCGCACCACCGCGGTGCCGACGATGGCACCATCGGCCTCGGCCGACACCTCCACCGCCTGCTCGGGCGAGCTCACCCCGAAGCCCATGAGCACGGGCTTGTCGGTGAGCGCCTTGATGCGCTTGGCCAGGACCGCGCCCTGCTCGCCGAGCGAGGCGCGCTCGCCGGTGATGCCCATGAGGTTGACGCCGTAGATGTAGCCGCGGCTCTGCTCGCACACGCGGGCGAGGCGGTCGTCGGGGGTGATCGGCCCGGCCATCAGGACCGTCTCGATCCCCGCCGGATCGGCGGCGGCGCGCCACGGGCCCATCTCCTCCATGGGCACGTCGGGCAGGACGATGCCCGAGATGCCGGCCTCGGCCATCTCGCCGGCGAAGCGCTCGTCACCCATGTGGAAGACGAGGTTGTAGTAGGTCATCGCCACGAGGGGGACGCCGGCATCGATGCCACGGAGGGCCGCGAGCACCGAACCCGGGGTGGTGCCCTGGCGCAGCGCCAGCTCCGACGCCTGCTGGATGACCGGTCCGTCCATGGCCGGGTCGGAGAACGGGATGCCCAGCTCGATCACGTCGGCACCGGCATCGGCCATGGCCCGGATGTGCTCGGTCCAGGGGCCGAGGCCGCCGGTGAGGTACGGGACGAGCAGCTTGCGCCCGTCGTCGCGCAGGCCCCGCAGCCGGGCCTCCATGGGTCCGGGCGCGGGTGCCGCGGGGAGCGGCTCGGCCGGGCTCACGACAGGTCTCCGTCGAGGATGTCCATCATCTGGGCCACGTCCTTGTCGCCCCGCCCGGAGAGGTTGAGCAGCACGGTCTGGCCCTGCATGTTGGGGGCCTCGCGCAGGATCCACGCCAAGCCGTGGGCGGGCTCGAGGGCCGGGATGATCCCCTCGGTGCGGGTGAGCACCTTGAAGGCATCGATGACCTCGTCGTCGGTGACGGCGTGGTACTGCGCCCGGCCGATGTCGGACAGGTGGGCGTGCTCGGGGCCGACGCCCGGGTAGTCGAGCCCGGCGGAGATCGACTGCGCCTCCTCGACCTGCCCCCACTCGTCCTGCATCAGGTAGCTGTGCATGCCGTGGACGACACCGGGGATGCCGGCGCCCACCGCCGCCCCACCGGCCGGCTCGACGCCCACGAGGGCAGCCGACGTGTCGGCGAACCCCGAGAAGATGCCCGCCGCGTTGGAACCGCCGCCCACGCAGGCGACGATCACGTCGGGGTCGGCGCCGCCGAGCAGCGCCCGGGACTGCTCACGGGCCTCGTCGCCGATCACCCGGTGCAGCTCGCGCACCAGCCACGGGTACGGGTGCGGGCCCATGACCGAGCCGAGGCAGTAGTGCGAGGTCTCGACGGTGGCGACCCAGTCGCGCATGGCCTCGTTGACCGCATCCTTGAGCGTGCGGCTGCCCGACAGCGCCGGCTTCACCTCGGCCCCCAGGAGCTGCATGCGGAAGACGTTGAGCTTCTGGCGCTCGATGTCGACCTCGCCCATGTACACGGTGCACTCGAAGCCCATCAGGGCCGCCGCGGTGGCGGTGGCGACGCCGTGCTGGCCGGCGCCCGTCTCGGCGACGAGGCGGGTCTTGCCCATCCGCTTGGTGAGGAGCGCCTGGCCCAGCACGTTGTTGATCTTGTGCGAGCCGGTGTGGTTGAGGTCTTCGCGCTTGAGGAGGAGGCGGATGCCCAGCTCCTGGGACAGGCGGTGGCACTCGGTGAGCGGCGACGGGCGCCCGGCGTAGCTGCTGAGCAGGTCGTCGAGCTCGGCCCGGAAGACGGGATCGGCCCACGCCTCGCGGAAGGCGGCGTCGAGCTCGATGCACGCGGGCATGAGCGTCTCGGGGATGAACCGGCCGCCGAAGCGGCCGAAGCGGCCGTTGGCGTCGGGCTCGCCCATGAAGGGCGAGTCGGGGGCAGGGGCAGTCATGGGAACCTCACGATACGAAGCGGCCGCAGGCCGCGGACAACTGACAGGACGGACCAGGGGCCCGGTTGGTGGGTCAGTCGCTCCGCCATCGCCCGCCGCGGGTCACAGCGAGCCGTCCTGCATCCAGTCGAACGGCGCGCCCGAGCCGGGATCGGGGCCGAACTCGTCGTCTTCGGCCGGCGCCGCGGCGCGGGCCTGCTCGATGAACCCGCGGACCTTGTGGGCATCCTTCTGGCCCGGCTCGCCGCGCTCGGCCTCGACGCCGGTGGCGACGTCGACGCCCCACGGCTTGACGCTCCGGATGGCGTCGCCCACGTTCTCGGGGGTGAGGCCGCCGGCGAGGATCACCTTGAGGCCGTCGGGCCGGCCCTCGGCGAGCGACCAGTCGAACACCTCGCCCGAGCCGGGCTCGGGCGAGTCGATCATGATGGCGTCGGCGCCGTAGCTCGCGGCCTGCTCGAGGTTGGGATCTCCCGCGGCGAACGCCTTGATCACGAACGGCACCCGCTCGCGGATCCAGCGCGTGGTCTCGGCGCTCTCGTGGCCGTGGAGCTGGGCGGCGCGGAGCCCGGCGCTGTTCACGATCTCCACCACCCTCGACGCGGCTTCGTCTCGGAAGATGCCGACGGTGAGGATCTCGGGCGGCAGCCGGCGGGCGATGTCGCGGGCGAGCATCGGCGCGATCTGGCGGCGGGAACCCGGGGCGAAGTTGAACCCGAGCGCGTCGGCGCCCATGGCCACGGCCAGCAGGGCGTCGTCCTCTCGAGTGATGCCGCAGATCTTCACGAACACACCGTGGAGGCTACGGGGTGCTGCTGGACACCTCTTGGATGGGTTTCCGCGGCTGGCGGTCGAGGGCCATCTGCTCGTAGCCCCAGTGCAGGAACCGGAAGGAGATCTGCAGCCAGAGCACGACCATGCCGCCCACCTGCAAGATGGCCGCAGCGGTCTGCTGGTCGCTCACCGCGTCGAACCCGGCGATCGCCCGCGGGGCCAGGTCGTAGGTGCGGTAGATCGGGAAGTCGGCCCAGGTCATGAAGAACCCGGGCAGCACCGGCACGATCGACTGGATGATCAGGTACGCCAGTGCCACCGCGCCCGTCAGCCGGGGCACGCCGGGGTGCGGGCACTGCACCGGCATCCACAGCACGAACCCGGCCAGGATCCACATGAAGTCGAGGCCGAACGCCCCGTACGGGGTGGACACCATGGGATCGAGCACCGCGGGGGCGTTGACCAGGAGCAGGGTGACCGAGGCGACCGGGATGGCCACGATGGGTCTCGCCGACCAGCGCAGGACCGTGAAGCGCCGGCCCCAGCCGAACAGCCGGACGGCCAGCGGGGCCGGGCAGGAGAAGAGCAGCAGCGGCGCCACGGCGAAGACCATGAGGACCTGGCGCACCATCTGGGCGGAGGCCAGGTAGCCGGCGCCCAGCGTGGCGAGCGGCCAGTCGAGGCAGGCCCACAGGCCGAGGAGGCCGAAGACGAAGGCGACCGTGCGGGTGGTGCTGGAGCTGGGGTACGCACCGCTGCCCTTGCCGAGCGCGGCGGCCTCCCGGGCGTCGAGCTCCACCTCCTGGTACTGGCCCCGCCAGTGCCACCACGCCGCGATGGCGAGCACGCCGAGCACGATCGCCCAGGCGCCCGCGTACGGCTTGGGCGTCCAGGTCCAGTTGCGGAGGGAGCTCGAGCACCACCAGCTCATGGGACCAGCCTGCTCACTTGAACGTGCCCTCGTCGAGCCGGGGCAGGTCCTTGACCCACTCCTGCTGGCGGACGGCGTCGCCGTCGTAGATCCGGTGGGCCAGGTTGTCCTTCGTGTACACGAGCACGCGGGACGAGTGCCCGACCAGGTACTCGCCGTTGGCGTCGGGCTGGCCGATCTCGATCGGCGGGTTGAACACCTGCTTGTTGGCGGTGGCGATGACGTGCTCGCTGCCGGTCAGGCCCAGGAAGGTGTGGTTGATCCGCCCGAGGTACTCGGTGAGCTGCTTCGGCGTGTCACGGGCGATGTCGACACCCACGAACAGCACCATCGGCGCGCTCCCCGGGCCGTCGCCGATCTTCTCGATGGCGCGGGCCAGCGCGTTGAGGGTGGTGGGGCACACGTCGGGGCAGTTGGTGTAGCCGAAGAAGAGCATCGCCAGCTTGCCGTCGGTCTTCTCCCGGAACGGGAACGGGTTCCCGTGCATGTCGGTGAACGTGACGTCGGGCTTCACCAGCCCGGGGTCGACCACCTCGCCGCCCCAGCCCTTGGCGCCGTCGGCGCCATCGGCAGGATCGGGCGTGCTCGAGGGGCCGAGGCCGCACCCGGCGAGCGCGGCGACGGCCAGCCCGGACGCGGCGACGCCGAGGAACCGGCGCCGGTCCCAGTGCAGGAGATCAGTGGTCATGGGTGCCTTCCGGTGCGCTGCCGGGCTGGATCACCTTGGCGGTGGCGGTGACCGTGCCGGCGTGTTCGAACGTGAGGGTGAGCGGGACGTCGTCGCCCACCTGGAGGTCATCGGTGATCCCGGTGAGCATGACGTGGAGCCCACCGGGCTCGAAGGTCACCGATGAGCGGGCCGGGATCGCCAGCTTGGGCTGCTCGACCATGGTGGAGCGGCCCTCGGCATCGGTCTGCGTGCGGTGGACGGTCACCGTCTTGGCCACCGGGCTGGCCACCGAGAGCAGCTCGTCGTCGGTGCCGGTCCCGTTGCGGATCACCATGCGGACGGCGGCCACGGACGGGTTGGCCGGCCAGTCGACCGTGGGTGCCTGCACCGAGACCTTGCCGTCATCGGCCGCAGCCGATGCCGTGCCCGATCCTGATCCGGAGCCGCACCCGGCGGCACCGGCCACGAGGCACAGGCCCACCACCAGCGCGGCGAAGGAGGAGCGGAGAGGCGAGGTCATGGGCGGGGGCTTTCGGGTCCAGCTTGGCCCGCGGGAGGGCCTGGTTGGTAGTCGGCCCGGACCGACGTCGAGTTCCCGACCGGAGGCGGATCAGGAACGGGGGATGGCACGCAGGGCTGCCACCGCGGCGCCGTGATCGCCGGCGGTGACGAGCGACTCCCCGACCAGCACGGCGTGGTAGCCGGCTTCGGCCAGGAGGGTGGCATCGGTCACGTCCCGGACGCCCGATTCGGCCACCCGGACCACGCCGGCGGGCATCTGCGGCGCCATGCGCACGGCCCGGTCGGTGTCGACCTCGAAGGTGACGAGGTCGCGCTGGTTGACCCCGATCAGCGAGGCCCCGACCGCCAGCGCCCGCTCGAGCTCGGCTTCGTCGTGGATCTCCACGAGCGCGTCGAGGCCCAGCTCGAGGGCGAGGGCGTGCAGGTCGGCCAGCTCGGCGTCGTCGAGGGCGGCGGCGATCAGCAGCACGGCGTCGGCACCCATGATCCGGGTGTCGCACACGTCGGCGGCCCCCACGGTGAAGTCCTTGCGCAGGACCGGGATGGCCACCGCCGCCCGTGCCGCTTGCAGATCCCCGTCGACCGCGGAGAACCAGTCGGCATCGGTGAGCACCGACAGGCAGGTGGCGCCACCGGCCGCGTAGGCCGACGCGACCGCCGCCGGGTCGAGGTCTCGGTTGAGGTCGCCCTTGGACGGCGAGGCCCGTTTGACCTCGGCGATCACGGCCAGACCGTCGGCCGCCGCGAGGGCGGCGGCGAAGCCCCGCGTGGGCGGCAGCGCCGCCGCCTGCTCCCGCAGGTCGTCGACCGACCGCTGGTCGGCCGCGGCCGCCTCACGGTGGGCAGCGACGATGCGATCGAGGTACGTGGCCATCCGTCCGAACGTACCCGAGGGTCAGCGCCGTCGACCCCTCGACATCTCGTACATCGGCAACATGATGAACAGCCCGGCCGCCAGGATCAAGGAGATGAAGCCCAGGGCGACCAGCTCGTTGAGCTTCACCGCCAGGCCCACGAACACGCAGACCACGGCGGCGGCGAACAACCCGACCGGCAACATGGTGAGCGCGGTGCGGCCCGTCGACCGGGGCACGTCGGGCGGCAGCTCGTCGTGCTCGTCGGCCCAGGCCTCGAAGTCGTCCATCCAGCCGTCGTCGCCCGCTCGGGGCGTCCAGCCCTTGCCCTCGGGCACGATGGGCTCCCGGGCGGCGCGCCGCGACACCCCCGGATCGTTGGCCGCGTGCACCGACCGGTCGTACGCGACGCGCGACGCCGGATCGCTCAGGACCTCCCAGGCCTCGTTGAGCTCCTGCATGCGGCGGGCGTTGGCCGTGCGGGTGGCCTCGTCGGCGTGGGCGTGGAAGTCGGGGTGGTAGCGGCGGGCCGCGGCCAGGTAGGCGCGCTTCATCGCCGCCGTGTCCGTGCCGGGGGGCACGCCGAGCACCTCGTAGTGGTTCACCAGAACCCGATCGTACGGCCCGACGAGGCGGGGCAACGGCTTGTCGGCTTCGGACACCCATCACGGACTCCTCACGAATCGGTGCCAGCATGAAGCGGTGCGCACGGGTGAGACCACGGTGGTGGTCGTCGAGGACGATGCCAACATCGCCGGGCTGGTCGACCTCTACCTGCGCGACGCCGGGTTCCGCGTGTCGCTCGCCGATCGCGGCGAGAAGGCGCTCGACTTGATCCGCGCCCGCCAGCCCAACCTGGTCATCCTCGATGTCGGCCTGGCCGGCGACCTCGACGGCTTCGACGTGTGCCGCTCGCTGCGCACCCACTCGCAGGTGCCGATCCTCATGCTCACCGCCCGCGACGGCGAGGACGACCGCATCCGCGGGTTCGAGGTGGGCGCCGACGACTACCTGATCAAGCCGTTCTCGCCCCGGGAGCTGGTGGTGAGGGTTCAGGCGATCCTGCGGCGCGCCGACCCCGACCGCGCGGCGTCGGCCGCCAGCACCGTGATCGCCGGGGGCGTCGAGATCGACGCGGTGCGGCGCGAGGCGCGCGCCGGCGGCACGCCCGTGCAGCTGGCCGCCCGGGAGTTCGACCTGCTCGCCCACCTGGGCACCCACCGGGGCCAGGTCCTCTCGCGCCAGCAGCTCCTCGACGGCGTGTGGGGCGAGGGCTGGGTCGGCGACGAGCGCACCGTCGACGTGCACGTCCGCCAGCTGCGCAAGAAGCTCGGCGACCACCTCCCCCTCACCACGGTGTGGGGCGTCGGCTACCGGCTCGACTGACCGCGATGCGCCGCCGCTTCCTCTTCGCCATCCTCGGCACGGTCGTCCTGGCGCTCGTCCTGTCGGGCACCGGCACCTACCTCCTGCTGCGCCGCCAGGCGCACCACACCGCCGAGGCCAGCCTGCGCGCCGAGGCCGAGAGCCTGGTGGGCCTGGTGGCCAACGCCGCCGACTCGCCCAACGGCGCCGCGCTGCAGCAGAAGAAGCTGGTCTCGGGGTTGCGCCTCGAGGGCATCGGCGTGCTGGTCCTCGGCCCGGCGGGCGTCCTGCGCGGCGACCTCCCCGACGGCGTGGCCGCCGGTGACGTGCCCAAGGCCATGATCGAGTCCGGCACCACGTTCAGCGGGCAGCGCGCCGGACTGACGTGGGCCGCGGCCAGCACCCCCGGTGTGCGGGGCAGCACCGTCACCATCGTCATCACCCGCCAGACCGAGGCGCCGCGGCTGCCGATCGGCTGGTTCCTCATCGGTGGCGGCCTCGCCCTGGCCGTGGGGGCCGCGGTGGCCGCCTGGCTGAGCGACACGCTCACCCGCCCGCTGCGCCGGGCCCAGGCGGCCACGCTCCAGATCGCCGGCGGCGACCTGTCCACCCGGCTCCCCGATCCCGAACCGCAGGCCCACGACGAGGTGGCCGAGCTCACCCGCTCGATCAACGCCATGGCCGCCGGGCTGGCCCACAGCCGCGGCCTCGAGCGCCAGTTCCTCATGTCGGTCTCGCACGACCTGCGGACGCCGCTCACCTCGATCCGGGGCTACGCCGACGCCATCACCGACGGCACGGCCACCGATCCGGTCGTCGCGGCGCGGGTCATCAGCGCCGAGTCGCAGCGGCTCAGCCGCCTCGTCGGCGACCTGCTCGACCTGGCCCGGCTCGATGCCCACGAGTTCACGCTGGAGCTGCGCCCCGTCGCCGTCAGCGAGGTGGTCACCGACACCACCGAGGGGTTCCGGCCCACCGCCGAGGAGGCCGGCATCACCCTCACGGTCATCGAGCCGGCCCACGCCACCGCCTCGTCGATCGACCCCGACCGGCTCGCCCAGGCCATCGCCAACCTGGTCGAGAACGGCCTCAAGTACGCCACCTCGGCGCTCATCGTGGAGACCCGGGTCGGCGAGCAGGGCGAGGTGCACGTCCAGGTGGCCGACGACGGGCCGGGCATCGCTCCCGCCGACGTCGCCCACGTGTTCGAGCGGCTCTACGTGACCGACCGCCGGCCCAGCCGCCAGGTCGGCGGCAGCGGGCTGGGCCTGGCCATCGTGCGCGAGCTGATCAGCGGCATGGGCGGCCAGGTGTGGGTGGAGTCACCCGCCACGCCCGACGGTCGCGGCGCCCGCTTCGTGCTGGCGTTCCCGCCCCTCAGGTGATGGGGAGGGCGACGAGGCGGGCGGGGACACCGGCCACCTCGGCCTTGGTGCCCTCGGCGCCGACCTCGATGCTGCGGGGGACGAACCCCAGCGCGACGGTCTCGCCCCGCTCGCCGTCGAGCGCGCTGCTCGTGACCGCGCCCGCGGCGGCGCCGTCGACGGTGATGACCGTGCCGGGTGCAGGGGGCGGGCCGTCGATCACGATGCCCATGAGGTGCCGGGGGACGTTGCCCCCGCGGCTGTCGATGCGGGCCACCAGCTCCTGGCCCGTGTAGCAGCCCTTGGTGAAGCTGACCGACGAGTCGATCACCCACTGGCCCACCGTGGCCGGGATGGTGTCGCCGTCGAGCTCGCTCCCCCAGGCCGGCACGCCGGCGCGGATGCGGAACGGCTCCAGGTCCGATGCATCCACCTCCACCGCACCGGACGGGAGCTCGGCCACCGCCGCCGCGTCGGCCCCGACGAGGTCGAAGCCCACCGCACCCAGCCCGGGCAGCGGCAGGGCGTCGTCCGCCAGGCTGGCCGGTGCCTCGGCGCCCCGGACCGACAGGGTGGCCACCTCTGGGGTGACTGCGATCGCGGCCTTCGTGCGCAGGAGGAACCGCGACAGCCGGGGCTGCCACGCGTCGCCCGCCCCGGCGTCGACGTCGATCGCGAACGAGTCGTCGGCGGTGCGGCGGATCCGGCCCCAGCCGTCGACCTTGCCCTGCGGCGCCAGCACGAAGGTCGACGCCGATGCGCCGATGGCCAGGCCCAGCACGTCCTGGCTGATCTGGCCCTGCAGGTACGTCGCCGCGTCGGGCCCCGACACGGTCACGACGTCACGGGTGGTCCAGGCATAGGAGGCGCTCATGCTCGCCAGTCTGCCGGGTCAGGCGCGGAGAGCGGCTCGGGCGGCGGTCATGCGGCGGGCGGCGGGGACCGCCGCGAGCAGGGCGCGAGCCTTGTTGCGGGTCTCGAGCTCCTCGTGGGCCGGGACCGAATCGGCGACGACGCCGGCGCCGGCCTGGACGCACGCCCGGCCGTCGGGCAGGCAGACCATGGTGCGGATGGCGATGGCGGTGTCGATGTTGCCGGAGAAGTCGAGGTAGCCGACGACGCCGGCGTACGGCCCGCGCTTGGTGGGCTCGAACTCGTCGATGATCTCCATGGCCCGCACCTTGGGCGCGCCCGACACGGTGCCGGCGGGCAGGGTGGCCCGCAGCACGTCGATGGGGCCGAGGCCGTCGGCCAGCTGGCCCACCACCTGCGAGGTGAGGTGCATGACGTGGCTGTAGCGCTCGAGCGTCATCATCTCGGTGACCTTCTCGGTGCCGAAGCGCACCACCCGGCCCACGTCGTTGCGGGCGAGGTCGACGAGCATCACGTGCTCGGCCACCTCCTTGGGGTGCTCGCGCAGCTCGGCGCCGAGGCGGCGGTCCTCCTCGTCCGTCTTGCCGCGGTAGCGGGTGCCGGCGATGGGCCGCGAGATGACCTCGCCGTCGCGGAGCAGGACCATGGGCTCGGGCGACGATCCGACGAGGGTGACCTCGGGGTGCCGCACCAGGTACATGTACGGGCTGGGGTTGATCTGGCGCAGCACCCGGTACACGTCGAACGGGTCGGCATCGAGCTGGAAGTCGAAGCGCTGCGACAGGACCACCTGGAAGATGTCGCCCGAGAGGATGTACTCCTTGGCGGCGTCGACCGCGCCCTCGTAGGCGGCGGCCCCGAGGTTGGAGACCACCTCGGGCAGCGGGTCCTCCGGGTCGGGCGGGGCCACGAACGGCTCGTCGAGCGGGGCGGCACCGTCGGCCGCGAGCTGCTCCAGGCGGGCGACGGCCTCGTCGTAGCAGCGGTCGAGGTCGTCGTCGGAGAGGTCGTCGGCCAGGGCGTAGGCGTTGGCGATGAGCACCACGCGCGAGCGGAAGTGGTCGAACGCGGCCAGCTCGCCGGCGATCGACAGGACGGCCTCGGGGAGCTGCTGGTCGTCGGTGGGGACGTCGGGCAGGCGCTCCACCTCGCGGACGACGTCGTAGCCGAGGTAACCGACGATGCCGCTGTGCAGCGGCGGCAGCCGGTCGTCGGCGGGCGAGCGGTAGGTGGCGAGCAGGCTCTCGACGGCGCCGAGGATGCCCTGGTCGAGCACGATGTCGGGCGGCAGCTCGCCGCCGTGGACCTCGACCTGGCCACCGCGGCTGATCAGGGTGGCCGCGGGCCGGCGGCCGACGAACGACCACCGGCTCCAGCGCTCGCCGTGCTCCACCGACTCGAACAGGAAGCCGGGCTCGCCGTCGCGGGTGAGCCGGGCGAAGGCGGCGACGGGCGTGATCAGGTCGGCCAGCAGCTCGCGCCACACCGGGATGACCGTGTACTCCCGGGCGAGGACCTTGAACTCCTCGCGGGACGGGCGGACGGTCACGCTCAGCCGCCGAAGGAGCGGTAGAAGCAGGTCTTGTTGCCGGTGTGGCAGGCGCCCTTGCCCTCTTGCTCGACGACGAACAGCAGCGTGTCGCCATCGCAGTCGTAGTAGGCCTCGCGCACGAACTGGCGATCACCGGAGGTGTCGCCCTTGCGCCACTCCTCCTGGCGGGAGCGGCTCCAGAAGACGGTGCGGCCCTCCTCGAGCGTGCGCTGGAGGGTGACCTCGTTCATCCACGCCATCATCAAGATCTCGCCGGTGCCCTGCTCCTGCACGATGGCCGGGACCAGGCCGTCGTGGTCGTACTTGACGTTGGCGAGGTCTTCGGTACGGACGGCGATGGGGGTCACGGCAGGCATGGCGGCCAATCGTAGGTTCTGGTCCGCCGAGCGCCGAAGTGGGTTCAGAGGTACAGGCCGGTGGAGCCCTCTTCCAGGCGCTTGGCCGCCACCGCGTGGATGTCCCGCTCCCGCAGGATCAGGTAGTCGGTGCCGCGCACCTCGACCTCGTAGCGGTCCTCGGGGTTGAACAGCACCTGGTCACCCGGCTCCATGGACCGGACGTTGGGCCCGACGGCCACCACCTCGCCCCAGGCCAGGCGCTTGCCCATCTGGGCGGTGGCCGGGATGAGGATGCCGCCCGTGGACCGACGCTCCCCGTCGGACTCCAGGTCGACGAGGATCCGGTCGTTCAGCATCTTCACCGGCAGCTTGTCCGCTCGTGACGACGAGAACGTGCGAGGCGTCAACGGGGCGTCGGCGGTGCTGTCGGGCGTGGCTGCGGCGTCGTCGGTCACGCCCTCGACGGTACCGGCTGCGACTCAGGCGCCGTCGGGCGGGCGCACGGTGATGCCCGCGGCGGCCATCACGGCCTTGGCCTCGGCGACGGTGTGCTCGCCGAAGTGGAAGATCGAGGCCGCCAGCACGGCGTCGGCGCCGCCCTCGGTGACCCCGTCGGCCAGGTGCTGCAGGGTGCCGACCCCACCGCTGGCGATGACCGGCACGCCCACCGCGTCGCTGACGGCCCGGGTGAGCTGCACGTCGAACCCGTCGCGGGTGCCGTCGCGGTCCATGGAGGTGAGCAGGATCTCGCCCGCACCCCGGCGCACGGCCTCGACCGCCCACTCGACCGCGTCGAGCGGCGTGGGGTTCCGGCCGCCGTGGGTGAACACGCCCCAGCCGGCGGACGGGTCGTCGGCCGAGCGGCGGCGGGCGTCGATGGCCACGACCGCGCACTGGCTGCCGAACTCGTCGGCCACCTCGCTGATGGCCTGGGGCCGGTCGATCGCCGCGGTGTTGAGCGACACCTTGTCGGCCCCTGCCCGGAGCATCTTGCGGGCATCGTCGACGGTCCGGATGCCACCCCCGACGGTGAGCGGGATGAACACCTCCTCGGCGGTGCGGGCCACCACGTCGACCATGGTGTCGCGGGCATCGCTGCTGGCGGTGATGTCGAGGAAGATCAGCTCGTCGGCGCCCTCGGCGTCGTAGCGGGCGGCGAGCTCGACCGGGTCGCCGGCATCGCGCAGGTCGACGAAGTTGACGCCCTTGACCACGCGGCCGGCGGTGACGTCGAGGCACGGGATGACGCGGGCGGTTCGCACCGGGGCGACGGTACCGCCGGGTGCCGGGCGCCCCCAAGCGTGATCAGCGGGGCGGCTCGGCCTCGGAGCGGTAGTGGTACCCGTGGCTGATCACGAACTCGAGCTCCTCGTAGAGGCGGATGGCCCCGGCGTTGTCGGTCTCCACCTGGAGGTAGGACCGTTCGACGCCGCGCTGGCGAGCGGCCTCCTGCAGGGCGTGGACGACGTGCGACGCCACGCCCTGCCGCCGGTGCTCAGGCGCCGTCCCCATGCCGAAGATGCCGAGCCAGCCGTCGTCGAGGACGCCGAACCCGACGCCGACGACCTGCCCGTCGACCCGGTACGACGCGCCCAGCGCCCGGTCGCCGAGGGCGGTGAGCATCCGTCCGTAGGCCTGGGTGCGCGCCACCTCCACCGGACCACCGCCGAACACGACGCCGTAGGCGTCGGCCCAACCCTCGTCGATCCCGGTGGCCACCTCGACGCGCTGCCGCGCGTTCTCCACGCACTGGTCGCACACGAAGACGTCCTGGGCCGTCATGAGGTGGACCGGCGCCTCGAAGCCGAGGCCCGCGGCCTCGAGCCACGCGTCGACGAGGTCCCACTCGGGCAGGGCCGTCGAGACCTGCACGATCAGCCGCAGGCCCTGGTGGTGGTACCAGCGGCGGACCTGATCGAGGCCGTCGACGAAGAGCATCCGGTCCTCCGCGGCGTCGACCGGCGGGACGGCGACGTTGCACCGGCGGAACGGCAGGTCCGGGGCGGCCTTGCACCACCAGCCACCGACGTCGGCCTCGATGGGCGACACGGTCGCCGCGGTCGCGATCTCGTCGAGGCGCCGTGGATCCATCCGCTCGGTCTACCCGCGGCGGCCTCGGAGCGAGGGCCGGGATTCGGCGCGAGGATGCCCCCATGAGCGAACAGAACCGCCGCCTCGTCCTCGCCCAGCGCCCCACGGGCATGGTCGACGACACCATCGTCCGCCTCGAGACCGAGGACGCACCCGAGGCCAAGACCGGACAGGCGGTCGTCCGCGTCACCCACCTCTCGATCGACCCCACCATCCGCACCTGGATGGACGACGCCCCCGGCTACCTCCCGCCCATCGAGATCGGCGCCGTGGTCCGCAGCGGCGGCCTCGGCACCGTGGTGTCCTCGCAGAACGACGACTTCCCGGTGGGCGCCACCGTCTTCGGGATGCTCGGCTGGCAGGACTACGCGCTGCTCGACGGCACCCCCGGGGAGGGCCAGGTGGTGCCCGACGGCATGGACCCCACCGCGGTGCTGAGCGTGTTCGGCGTGACCGGCATGACCGCCTACTTCGGCCTCCTCGACATCGGCGAGCCCAAGGAGGGCGCCACCGTGGTCGTCTCGGGGGCGGCGGGCGCCACCGGCTCGGTCGTCGGGCAGATCGCCAAGATCAAGGGCGCCGCCAACGTGGTGGGCATCGCCGGCTCCGACGAGAAGTGCGCGTGGCTCGTCGACGAGCTCGGGTTCGATGCGGCCATCAACTACAAGACCGAGAACGTCGCCAAGCGGCTCCACGAGCTGTGCCCCGAGGGGATCGACATCTACTTCGACAACGTGGGCGGCGAGATCCTCGACGCCGCACTCGGCCAGCTGGCCATGAAGGGCCGGGTCGTGTGCTGCGGCGCCATCTCGGCCTACAACGACCGCGAGGCATCGCCGGGCCTGCAGAACTACTTCACGCTCATCACCAAGCGGGCCCGCATGGAGGGCTTCTTGATCCTCGACTACGTCGACCGCTTCGGTGAGGCCCAGGGCGAGCTGTTCGGGTGGGTGCTCGAGGGCAAGCTCAAGCACGCCGTCCACGTGGTCGAGGGGCTCGAGCACGCGCCCGACGGCCTGAACCTGCTGTTCACCGGCGGCAACACCGGCAAGGTCATCGTCGAGCTCTGAGCGCGACGCTGCTCGCCGGCGGCTACTCGGTGCGAGCGGCGGCGAGGGCTTCGTCGATGGTGAGCGCGCCCTCGTAGAGCGCCTTGCCCACGATGGCGCCGGCGAGCGGCGTGCCCTCCTCGCCGAAGCTGGCCAGCGTCCTCAGGTGGTCGGCGCTGCCGACCCCGCCCGATGCGATGACCTCGGTCTCGAGCGTGTCGAGCAGCTCAGCGTAGAGATCGACATCCGGGCCGGTCCCGGCGCCGTCGACGTTGATCTGCGTGACGATGATGGCCGCGAACCCGGCGTCGTCGAACTCGGCGGCCACCTCCGCGAGCTGGCGACCGGAGCCCTCGACCCACCCCCGTACGGCCACCTCGCGGCCGCGCACGTCGAGCCCGAGCGCCACCCGGCCGGGGTACCGCTCGGCCAGCGACCGGGCCCACGCCGGGTCATCGAGCGCCGCGGTGCCGATGACGACCCGCGCCACGCCGGCATCGAGCAGGGCCAGGGCGCTCTCGTCGTCCCGGACGCCTCCCCCGGTCTGGACCGGCACCCCGACCGCGGCGGCGATGGCGGCGATGACCGGCCGGTTGACCGGCTCGCCGGTGCGGGCGGCGTCGAGGTCGACCACGTGGATCCACGGCGAGCCGGCGTCGGCGAAGACCTTGGCCTGGGCGACGGGGTCGTCGCCGTAGACGGTCTCCTGGGCGAAGTCGCCCTGGTAGAGGCGGACGCACTGCCCGCCGCGGAGGTCGATCGCCGGGTAGAGGTCCATGGCTCCATCTTGGCGGGCGCTCCCGCTCCTCCCCCAACGCGACCGCCACCCCGCCCGGTGCGTCATCCGCCCCGCCCGGATACGGCCCGCCCATGACCGCTGTCTTCGTCCACGGAGTGCGGGCCACCGATATCGGCAACGAGTGGGGCCCGGGCATCGACCAGATCATCGAGGACTGCTGGGACGGCATCGCCTAGGGGCTCCACCGGCAGCGCTCGGCGGGCTGCGGCAGACTCGCCCGCATGGGTGACCTGGGCGTGGACACGCAGGTGACGGAGCTCGGCGATGGTCGCTTCACGGCCACGCCCAGCGCAGCGTGGGAGATCTGGGGCCCCATGGGCGGCTACATCGCCTCGTTCGCCGTGCGCGCCGCCGGTGCCGAGGCAGAGGGACGGCGGCCCGCGTCGTTCTCCTGCCACTACCTCGGCGTGGCCGCGTTCGAACCGATCGACATCGTGGTGGAGACCCGCAAGGGCGGGCGCAGCGCCCTGTCGCAGCGGGTGGAGATCACCCAGGAGGGCCGGCCGATCCTCGATGCCATGGTCTGGAGCACCGCCGAAGCCCCCGGGCTCGAGCACGACGAGACCACCCCGCCCGACGTCCCCGGCCCCGACGACCTCCCGAGCATCACCGAGCTCCTCGCCGACGACCCGGACGCCAAGCCGCCGTTCCCGTTCTGGGAGAACTTCGATGCCAAGCCCATCGGGTTCCACCGCGACTGGCCGCCGCCCGGCCCGCTCCCGGCCACCTGGGCCAACTGGCTGCGGTTCGAGCCCGGCGCCACGTTCGCCGACCCGTGGGTCGACGCCTGCCGCAGCGTGATCCTGGTCGACCTGCCGAGCTGGCCGGCCGGGAGCCGGCCGCACGCCTGGACGAACCCGGCGTTCATCGCCCCCACGCTCGACCTGAACGTGGCGTTCCACCAGCCAACGGCCACCGAGCCGTGGTTGCTGTGCGAGGGCACCGCGCCGCTCTCGACGGGCGGGCTGCTGGGCTGGACGGCCCGGGTGTGGTCGCCGGGCGGCGCGCTGCACGCGTCGGGCGGAGGCCAGTGCCTCTACCGGGCCGTGCGGGCCTGACCGGCGGCGGTCAGGCCCGACCGATCAGCCGACCACCTTGGCCAGCGTCTCGCCCAGGAGCGAGACCCGGCCCTCGAGGTGGCCGTTGGCGATGGCGCTGACGGTGATGCCGGTGACGCCGTCGATCAGGTAGCCCGAGAACAGCTCGCCGATCTCGTCGGGGTCGCCGTACGGGATCAAGGCCCGGAAGTTCTCGGCATCCTCCTCGGACATCGAGGCGACGTCGAGGCCGCGGCTCAACAGCGCGGCATCGAGCTCGGCCTTGGCCTGGTCGTGGGTGGGAGCGACACATGCCCGACCCATGACCGAGACGCCGATCTCGGAGCGGTCGCGGCCGAGGCGCTCGCAGTGGGCGGCGAGGGCATCGAGCTTGCGCGGCACCTCCTCGATGGGACAGGTCAGGTTGGACTCGTCGCCGTACTGGGCCACCAGCCGCAGCGTCTTCTTCTCGCCGCTGCCGCCGATCATGATCGGGATGCGCCCGAGCGGGGCCGGCGAGTTCACGGCCTCGGACACCTGGTACCACTTGCCGTCGAGCGAGGGCTTCTCCCCGTTGAGCATGCCGGTGATGATCTGGAGCGACTCCTCGAGCCGTTCGAAGCGATCGGTGAAGGTGCCGAACTCGAAGCCGAGCGAGTCGTGCTCGAGCTCGAACCAGCCGGCGCCGATGCCGAGCTGCGCCCGGCCCCCGGACACGATGTCGAGCGCGGTGATGGTCTTGGCCAGCAGCGTGGGGCTCCGGTAGGTGTTGCCGGTGACCAGCGACGACAGCCGCACCGTCGACGTGTGCTGGGCCAGGGCCGACAGCAGCGTGTAGCACTCGAGCATCTCGAACTCGGGCGGGCCGAGCATCGGCAGTTGGTAGAAGTGGTCCATCACCATGACGGTGTCGAAGCCGCTGGTGTCGGCCTCCCTGGCCTGCTGGGCCACCAGGCCGAACAGGTCGGCCGGCGCCGTGCCGGGGTAGGTGAAGTTGGGGATCTGGTAGCCGAGTTTCGTCACGGCGCGACCCTACGACCGCCCCGCTACGAATGCGCCCGATCTCGGCAGGTTCCCTGACCAGATTGGTCAGCGACCACCCGGCGGGCAGTCCCTCCCCGGCCACGTCACAGCGACAATCGAGCCCGAGAGCAGACCAGCGTGGGGTTGGCCAGGTGGCTTGCGCCGAGCGGTCAGGGGGCGAGCTGGCGGGCTCTGGTGCGGATCCTTCGGGCGGTTCGCTCGGGGATGGCCTTCGCTGCGTACGTTGCTCGACTGATCTTCACCACTCGGCCGCGAGCGATCTCCCAGCGGAGAGCGTCGGAGACCTCCTTCGACGGTCGGCCTCGCAGCTCGAACCCATCACGTTCGAGGAGGCCCACCAGCCGAGCCACGGTGAGCGGGCCCGCCGCCGCCAGGTACGTGGTGAGGAGGTACCGCAGATCGCGGCCGCTGATGGGCTTCGGGGAGTGGGTGACGAGCATGCACCCATGCTGCCGAGGGGGTCTGACACCGGACCGCCGAGCGATTGTCGCTCCGACGTGGCCGCACGCGGACCACCCCCATCGGCGCTCGGCACCCCGACCAGACGACGCACCCATCCTGCCCAGTTCGCGATCGTCGCTCCGACGTGGCCGGTGACGGACCACCTGGACGCAACGTGATCAGGCGCAGGCGGTGACGAAGCTCTCCAGGAGGTGGAGGCCGTTGTGGGCGCTCTTCTCCGGGTGGAACTGGGTGGCCCACAGCCGGCCGCGCTGGACGGCGGCCACCGCGTCGACGCCGTACTCGCAGGTGGCGGCGATGTCGTCGGGGGCGGCGTCGGCCCAGTACGAGTGCACGAAGTACATCCAGCACGGATCGGGCTGGCCGTCGGCCATGTGGGTGGCCGAGCCGTTGGGCGATGCCCAGCGCAGCACGTTCCACTGCATCTGCGGCCGCTTCACCGTGTCGGGCAGCAGGCGGACGCGGCCCGGCAGGACGCCGAGGCCGGCGGAGTCGGGCGACTCGTCGGACCCGTCGAACAGCATCTGCATGCCCACGCACACCCCGAGGAACGGCTTGCCCGTCCCGGCGGCGGCCGCCGCGGCCGCCTCGTGGGCCACGTCGGCCAGGCCGGCGCCGGCGAGCGCGTCCATGCACCGGCCGAAGTTGCCGACGCCGGGGAGCACGACACCGGCCGCCTCGGCGATCAGGCCGTGGTCGGCGGTGAGGCGGGCATCGGCGCCGACCTTCTCGAGCGCCTTCTGGGCGCTGCGCAGGTTGCCGATCCCGTAGTCGAGGACCGCGATCAGGGTCACGGGGCCACCGTCACAGGGTGCCCTTGGTGGACGGCACCGCGGTGCCCTCCACCCGCACCGCGTCGCGCAGGCAGCGCGCCACGCCCTTGAAGGTGGCCTCGACGACGTGGTGCGTGTTCACGCCGGCGCGCCTGTTGACGTGCAGCGTGATGCCGGCCGCGGTGGCGAACGACTGCCAGAAGTGCTCGGCCATCTCGGGGTTGAACGGCGGCGTGCCCAGGGGCAGGACCTCGCCGAACGGCACGTCGTACGCGAAGTACGGCCGGCCCGACAGGTCGAGGGCCACCTCGATGAGCGCCTCGTCGAGCGGGAAGAGGCCCGACGCGAAGCGGCGCACGCCGGCCTTGTCGCCCAGCGCCTCCTTGAAGACCTCGCCGAGCAGGATGCCCACGTCCTCGACGGTGTGGTGCCCGTCGACGTGCAGGTCGCCGGTGGCCTCGATCTGCAGGTCGAACCCGGCGTGGCGCCCGATCTGGTCGAGCATGTGATCGAAGAACGGCAGGCCCGTGGACGCGGAGACGGCCCCGGTGGGCCCGTCGACGTCGAGCGAGATCTCGATCGACGTCTCCTTGGTGGTGCGGGACCGCGAAGCGGTGCGGGGGCTCATGTCAGGACCTCTCGGAGAGCGGTGAGGAAGCGGTCGTCGTCGTCGCGGGTGCCGATGGTGACGCGCAGGCAGCCCTGGAGGCCGGGCCAGCCCGAGCAGTTGCGCACCAGGACCGAGCGGTCGACCAGGCCCTGCCACACCTCGTCGGCATCCGCGGCGGTGGGGCGGAACAGGATGAAGTTGGCGGCGGAGGGCCACACCTCGAGCGGCAGGTCCCGGAGGGCGGCGTCGAGGCGGCCCCGCTCCTCGGTGAGCAGCGACACGCGCTGCTCCATGTCGTCGACGTAGCGCAGGGCCAAGATGCCGGCCGCCTGCGACAGCGAGTCGAGGTGGTACGGCAGCACCACTTTCTCGAGCTCGGCCACCACCCACGCCGGGCCGATCAGGTAGCCGAGGCGGACCGCCGCCATGGACCACGTCTTCGAGTAGGTCCGGGTGACCACGAGGGGTCGGTCGTCGCTGATCAACTCGAGCGCAGACCACGGCGCGAACTGCCCGTACGCCTCGTCGACCACCAGCAGCCCGCCGATGGCCTCGACCTGGGCCAGCACGTCGAGCACCGTCTCGCGGGTCTCGACCAGTCCGGTGGGGTTGTTGGGCGAGCACAGGTAGGTGATGGCCGGCGACGACTCGGCGAGGACTCGGCCCACCTCCTGCGGATCGAGCGAGAGGTCGGCGGCGCGGCCCCCCACGGCGACCGTGGCGCCGGTGATGCGTCCGATCTGGGAGTGCATGGCGTAGGTGGGCTCGAACACGGCGATGGCCCGGCCCGGCCCGCCGTAGGTGAGCGAGAGGGTCTGGAGCACCTCGTTGGACCCGTTGGCGGCGAAGACCTGGTCGGCGTCGACGCCGTGCAGCTCGGCCAGCCGGGCCCGCAGCTCGGTGGCCCCGCGGTCGGGGTAGCGGTTCCAGTCGACGCTGGCGATGTGGTCGGCCAGCGCGGCGACGAACCCGGCGGGCGGCGGCAGCGGCGACTCGTTCGTGTTGAGGCGCACGTCGACCGACACCTGCGGCGAGTGGTAGCCGTCCATGAGCGCGATGTCGTCGCGCGGGGCGATGCGGGGAGCCACCGGCTCAGCCTTCCCGGTGGAGGCGCCGCAGGACGCTGTCGGCGTGGGCGGCCAGGCCCTCGGCCTGGGCGATGGCGGCGACGACCGGGGCCGCCTGGGCGACGGCCGCCTGCGACAGCGTGATGACGTGGACGTCCTTCTGGAAGTCGCTCACCGTGAGGGCCGAGCCGAACCGGGCCGTGCCGTCGGTGGGCAGGACGTGGCTGGGCCCGGCCAGGTAGTCGCCGACCGAGGCGGGTGACCACGGGCCGCAGAACACCGC
Organism: Aquihabitans sp. McL0605; assembly: GCF_049993875.1. NCBI lineage: Bacteria > Bacillati > Actinomycetota > Acidimicrobiia > Acidimicrobiales > Iamiaceae > Aquihabitans > Aquihabitans sp. McL0605. The sequence continues at coordinate 4,324,906 of NZ_CP188252.1, read as the reverse complement.
GCCGGCGTGGCGGACCAGCGGGACCAGCGCCTGCGGGTCTTCGGTGATCAGCTCGAGGTGCTCAGGGGCGATGGTGTTGGACACGGCCAGCGCCTGCTCGGGCGAGTCGACCAGCACGGCGTAGCCGCCTTCGGCGAACGTCGACTCGATGTCGGCACGCCTCGGCGCCACCGCCACCTGGGCCTCGATCTCGGCGCAGATCGCATCGAGCGCGCCGGCATCCCAGCTGATCAGCCACGCCAGGCCGCCCGGGCCGTGCTCGGCCTGGAGGATGACGTCGACCGCGGCGAGGTCGGGCGGCGCGGAGCCATCGGCGATGACCACCACCTCGGACGGCCCGGGGAACGACGACGGCACGCCGACCAGGCCGGCCACCTCCCGCTTGGCGATCGCCACGAACACGTTGCCGGGTCCCACGATCACGTCGACCGGGCGGACGGACTCGGTGCCGTACGCCATGGCCCCCACCGCCTGGGCCCCACCGATGCCGTACACCTCGTCGACGCCGGCGATGGCGGCGGCGGCCAGGGTGACGGCCGGGACCGAGCCCGACGAATCGGGCGGAACGCACAGGACGACCTGCTCGACGCCCGCCACCTTGGCCGGGATGGCCGTCATCAGCACGGTGCTCGGGTAGATGGCCCGCCCGCCCGGCACGTAGCAACCGGCCCGGTCGACGGGGACCTTGCGGCCCTCGACGACGATGCCGTCGCGCTCGTAGGTGTGGTCACCGACGAGCTGCTGCTCGTGGAAGTCGCGGATGCCTGCGGCAGCCGACTCGAGGGCCGAGCGCAGCTCGGGATCGAGGCCTTCGAGCGCCGCCGCGATCGCCTCGGGCGGCACGCGCAGCTGAGCGGGACGGACGCCGTCGAACCGCTCGGTGAGGTCTCTCACGGCGTCGTCGCCGCGCTCGCGGACCGCGGCGAGGATCTCCTTCACCGCGGCGACCGGGCCCTCGGTGGCCTGGGCGGGCCGGGGCAGCTTGCCCCGCAGGTCGTTGCCTGCGCCCCGCAGGTCCAGTCGGTTCAGCACGATCGCCGAGGCTACTGCTCCGCCTCTCCGGGCCTTCAAGGCCCTTTCCTCGCGAGGCACGGCGGCCCACGGCGATTCGGACCTCCCCGATCCATGCTGACCCGCCCCCGCGAACCCGTGCGGTGCTCGGGAGCGCGTCGCCCTCAGCTCTCGAGTGAACGCCTCGCCCGACCGATCGCGCGCTGCGCCATCTGCAGGGACCGTTCGGCTTCGTAGAGCGCGGTGGCCGCCTCGGACTCGCGCGCTTGGATGTCCTCGGCCATCGCCGCCACCCGCTCCGCGGCATCGTCGATGGTGGCGGCGAGGGCGGACAGCTGGGAGTCGTGGAGCGAAGCCATCTCCCGAGTCTGCCGTGGAACGGCCGGACGCCCGCAGCGGAGGGCCCGGCCGTCGCCGCGCACGAGCAGCACCACCGCTACGGATGAGCAGCACCACCTGAGAGGAAAAACAGCACCGCCGCCCCGAAGGGCGGCGGTGCAGCGACACCAGGCGGCGGATCCCGGCGTCGCGTCCAACGAGGTGGCGGGTACCTCGTCGGGGGTCACTATAACCACACCGTTCGGAGAACGTCACGCCGTTGCGCACGCAAATGTCCGTGTTTAACCGTGACATGGGTCACGCCCCCGTGGGGTCGCTGACACCCCTCGTCAGCGACCCGGGCCGGCGGGCGCGGTCAGGCGAAGAGGCCCGCCGACGGGCAGAAGTCGGCCAGGGTGCACGTGCCGCAGGCCGGCTTGCGCGCCGAGCAGACCCGACGGCCGTGCAGGATCACGCGGAGGCTGAACTGGCCCCGCTCGGCCGCCGGCACCATGGGGTTGAGCTCGAGCTCGACCTTGACCGGATCGGTCTCCTCGGTGAGCTCCAGGCGGTGCGCCAGGCGCAGCACGTGCGTGTCGACGGGCAGGCCCGGGAGGCCCTGCGCCACCGAGCGCACCACGTTCGCGGTCTTGCGCCCGACCCCCGGCACGGTGACCCAGTCGCTCATGGCCGTGGGCACCTCGCCACCGAAGCGGTCGAGCAGGGCGTTGGCCATGCCGATCAGGCTCTTGGTCTTGTTCTTGTAGAAGCCGGTGGACCGGATGATCTCCTCGACCTCGAGCGGCTCCGCGTGGGCGAGCGCCTCGGCATCGGGGTACCGGGCGAACAGCGTCGGGGTCACCATGTTCACCCGGGCGTCGGTGCACTGGGCCGAGAGGATGGTGGCCGCCAGGAGCTCGAACGGGTTGGTGTGGTTCAGCTCGCAGAGCTCCACCGCCGTGCCGGGGTACTCCAGCGCCAGGCGCTCGTGGACTCGCCGGGCACGGCCGGCTGCGGTTCGGGGTCGGGCCATGGTCGGAGGATACGCACCTCCGCCGAGGGTCCCAGCGGGATCTGGACCGGGCGGTCGCTAGCGTCGACCTCCATGACCGCGACCGACCACCCCGTCACCGGCACGGCGGTGATCGTCCGGGTCGAGCCCGTCGGCGACGACCAGCTCGACATCGGCATCCGCGGCTCGCTCGACCTCACCGCCCCCGACGTCGTCACGGCCACGGTCGCCGCGGTGCGCCGCGAGCACGCCGCGTCGCCGGGCCGTCGGCTCCGCCTCATCGCCGACCAGCCGCCCGAGGGCGACCGGCCCCTGCCCGCCCTCGTGGCCGACGCCCTCGGCGTCCGTCCCTCCCGCGAGCTGCACCAGCTGCGGCGGCCGCTTCCCGTCGCCGACGACGACCCCGGCCGCGAGGGCACCCCTGCCCTGCGCCTCCGCCCGTTCCGGCCCGGCGCCGACGACGAGGCGTGGCTGCGGGTCAACAACGCCGCCTTCGCCACCCACCCCGACCAGAGCGGCCAGACCACCGAGTCGCTCGCCCGCACGCTCGCCGAGCCCTGGGTCGACCTCGACGGCTTCCTCGTCAGCGACGATCCCGACGCCCCGGGCGAGCTCGCCGGCTTCTGCTGGACCCGGGTCCACCCCGCCACCGACGACGATCCGGTCCTCGGCGAGATCTTCGTGATCGGCGTGGCCCCTGCGCACCACGGCAAGCGGCTCGGCGCCACGCTGGTGCTCGCCGGCCTGGACCACCTGGCGTGGTCGGGCATCGCCACCGGGATGCTCTACGTCGAGGGCGACAACGCCCCCGCCCAGAAGCTCTACGCCCGCCTGGGCTTCCGACCCCACCTCATCATCCGGATGTACACCTGATGCCCGCCACCGTGGCCCGGTCCCGCTACGACTGGACCCGCGACGAGCTCACCGACCTGCTGGCCGGCGAGCCGCGCTACCGGGTCGACCAGGTCTGGGAGGGGCTGTACCAGCACGGCACCGAGCCCGACCAGTGGAGCAACGTCCCCAAGGCCCTGCGCACCCGCGTGGCCGAGCAGCTCCCCTCGGGGCTGACCATGGCCACCGAGTCGGTGAGCGACGACGGCGAGACGGTGAAGTGGTTGTGGACGCTCGCCGACGGCCACCAGGTCGAGACGGTCCTCATGCACTACCCCGACCGCACCACCGTGTGCGTGTCGTCCCAGGCCGGGTGCGCGATGGCGTGCAGCTTCTGCGCCACCGGCCAGGCCGGCTTCGACCGGCACCTCACCGTGGGCGAGATCACCGAGCAGGTGGTGCTGGCCCGCCGCCGGTCCGCCGAGGTGGGCAAGCGCCTGTCCAACGTGGTGTTCATGGGCATGGGCGAGCCGTTCGCCAACTACGACCGCACGTGGGAGTCGATCCACCGGATCCACGACGACCTCGGCCTGGGCGCGCGCCACCTCACCGTGTCCACCGTGGGGGTGGTCCCGGGCATCCGGCGCCTCACCGAGGCCGACCTGCCGGTCAACCTGGCCGTCTCGCTCCACCTCGCCAACGACGCCGAACGCGACGAGCTGGTGCCCATCAACCGCCGCTACCCGCTGGCCGTGCTGGCCGAGGCCTGCGCCGACTACATCGACGCCACCCACCGGCGCCTGTCGTTCGAGTGGGCCCTCATCGACGGCGTGAACGACACGCCCCGCCACGCCCGCGAGCTAGCCGCCTACGCCCGGCCCCTCCGGGCCCACGTCAACCTGATCCCGCTCAACCCCACCCCGGGCTACGCGGTCCGCGGCACGCCCCCCGCCGGTGTGCGGGAGTTCGCCGAGACCCTGGGCGACCTGGGCATCAACGCCACGGTCCGCCGCACCCGCGGCACCGACATCGACGCGGCCTGCGGCCAGCTCCGCGCCACCCACTCGGTGGAGCCGGTCACCATCGCCCCGCCCACCCGGCGCGACTGAGCCCGAGGCGCTCCGCCCGTCAGTGCCACCAGACGGCATCGGGGGTGGGCCCGGCCGCGTACCAGAGCACGCCGTCGGTCCCGCCGGCGCTGAACGCGCCCACCACGGGCTGGTGCGGACCGGGGGCGTCGAGGGCCGCGCCCGTGAGGGCACGGCCCGCGCTCCAGCGCCACCAGCGGTCGGAGTCGGTCCCCGGCCGGTACCAGACGATGTCGTCGCGACCATCGCCCTCGAGGTCGGCCACGAACGGCTGGTAGCTCGTGGACACCGTGGTCGACACGTGGGCGAACGCCCCGCCGGGCGCCCCGAACCAGATGCTGTCGGCGGCCGATCCCGGGGCGTACCAGAAGATGTCGTCGCGGCCGTCGCCGTCGAGGTCGCCCACGAGCGGCAGGTAGGTGCCGCCCACCTTCACCGGGACGCTCGCCACCCCGCCGGCACCGCGGTGCAGCCACAGCGCATCGGGCGCCGAGCCGGGGCCGTACCAGAAGATGTCGTCGCGGCCGTTGCCGTCGAAGTCGCCGACGTACGGCTGGTAGGTGCCGGCCACCTTCTGGGCGGCCTTGGTGAAGGCGGTGCCGTTCCAGGTCCACACCGAGTCGGCCAGCGCGCCCCGCCCGTACCAGAAGATCTCGTCGTCGCCGTCGCCGTCGCGATCGAGCACGAGGGGCACCAGGCCCTTCGCAGTGGTCAGGTGGATCGACGTGAACGTGCCGTCGCCCTTGCCGTGCCAGAGGTACGACGCGCCGGTGGCCGAGTCGTACCAGAGGAGGTCGTCGCGGCCGTCGCCGTCGACGTCGAGCGGGCGGACGGTGTCGTAGGTGCCCGAGATCGACACGGTGGACGAGGCGAACCCGCCGCTCCCCTGGCCCCGCCAGAGCGGGTCGGTGGCCGGGCCCGGCGCGTACCAGAGCACGTCGCCCCGGTGATCGCCGTCGACGTCGAGGCTGATCGGGCGGTAGGTCCCGGTGACGTCGAACTGGGTGGTGGTGACGCCGGCCGGCGAGCGCGGGACGCACGCACCTCGACCGGTGCTCACGTCGCACAGGCCCGAGCTGGCCACCCAGGTCAGGCCCGATCCCGCCTGGTTGGAGCGAGGGCGATCGTTCTTGCCGATCTCGCGGCTGGCCGAGATGTCGATGTCGTACCCGGTGTCGACGGCCAGCCAGTGCCGCTCCTCCCGGCCGTTGCGCTCGAGCACGTAGAACGGCTTGGAGAGCGGGGCCGGCGCCACGGTGGGGCTGCCGCCGCCGGGGTTGACCGTGGCCCAGCCGGTGGCGCCCTCGATGGTCCCCACGGACGGGTCGATGTACCAGCACGGGATGACGTCGGTGCTGCCGGCCACCGTGCACGAGCGGGCCTTGGCCCCGCCGGTGACCGAGATGCCCGGCACCAGGGTGATGTCGGCGAAGGGCTGCGCGCTCGCGGTCATCTCCTGGAACACCTGCTCGCACGCGGTGCACGGGTAGCCCCACGGGGCCCACGCCGCGTTCCGGCGCTCGGCATCCGTGAACGGCGCGGCGTGGCCGATCAGCGACGCGGACGGGGTGCAGTAGCGCGACGCCATCCCCTTGGCCACGTCGGCCGAGACGGTCCCGACGTCCATCCGCTCGATGGCGGTGAACGGCGCCCCCACCCCCGCGGTGTCGTACTGCCAGATGCCGATGCCGGGGTGCCAGTAGGCCCGGGGGTACGCCGTGTTGGGATCGCGGAACGCGTACAGGCCGTAGTTGGCGTTGGCGTTGGTGTCGGTGGCCATCACCCCGGTCCACTCGTCGTAGCGGGAGAGGGTCATGGGCGAGGGCGCGTTCGCCGCCGAGGTGGCGGCCGACGACTCCTTGAACACCGGGGCCACGACGAGGGCGGTCAGCCCATCGTCGGACATGGTGCAGCTCCGTGCGGTGGCCGCTGACGACGCCTGGATCGCGTGCCACGGGTCGGCACCGAAGTACCGCTGGGTGGGAGCGGCCCTGGTCGATGCAGCCGAGGAGGTGGTGGCCTCCGGCGCGGGCGACCCCTCGGGCCCATCCGGGCCGCCGACGGGGATGCCGTCGGTGAACCCGGCCGGCAGGTCGCCGGCCGGCGCGCCCTGGGCCCGGGCCGGCAGCGCACCTGCCACCACGACGGTGAGGACTGCGGCGACCACCACCCGCGGGAGCCACCCCCGATCGACTCGCACCATGGGCGCCACGCTAGGGCGCGCCGCGGTGCGTGAGGGTGTCACCTCAGCGCGTGGCGGCCCTCACCAGGGCCCCTCAGCGCACGAGGACGGTGACGTCGGGCGTCCGGATGGCGTCGACCAGCACCTCGCCGGCCGCCACCGACGCGCCGTCCCACACGACCGAGCGCACGATGCGGGCGCCCGCACCGACGGTGGCGGCGGGGTCGACGACCGCGGCTCCTCCCGATGCCAGCAGGTTGGCCGCCAGGTAGTCGGCCGGCGTGCCGCAGTCGACGAACGCGGCGCCGGTCGTCACCAGGTCGAGGGCTCCGGCCTCGTGCTCGGCGCGCCAGCTCACCTCGTAGAGGCCGCTCGGCACGGGCTCCAGCGCCGCCACCACCCGGGCAGGGAGCAGGGCCACGCCGCAGTAGCGCAGCGAGCCGAAGTCACCCCGGGCGGGGTCGTCGACGCAGAGGAGCCGCACCCGCTCCCGATCCCACGATCCGGTGAAGTCCGTCAGGTCCAGCGCCGGCGCCAACCAGGCGTCGGCGTTGGCCACCACCACGGGCCGGCCGTCGAGCCAGGGCCGCAGCACACCGATCGCCCCAGCGGTGCCGAGGGCCACGGGCTGCTCGACCGACCGGTGGACGTCGGCCGGCAGGTGGAGGTCGAGCTGGTCGGCACCGTGGTGGAGGTTGACGGCCAGCCCCTCGGCATGGGGCCGCAGCCGGGCCAGGGCCAGATCGACCAGCGGCACCCCGCCCACGGGGCACAGCGCCTTCGGACGCGCCCAGGTGACCGGCTCCAGGCGGCGCCCTGCTCCCGCCGCCAGCACCACCCCTGCCACGTCGTCTGCCATGCGCATCACCCGTCGTCGGATCCGTGGGCGGACCGTGACCCTGGTCGCGGACCATTCTTGCCGCCCCACGGAGTCGCCCCAGCCGATGCCCCCGGGCCATGCTGGGGCCATGACCACCGTGATTCAAGGCATTGCCGGTTTGAAGGAGCTCGTCGGGACCCACCTCGGCTACTCGGACTACTTGGAGATCAGCCAGGAGCGCGTGAACACGTTCGCCGACGCCACCGGCGACCACCAGTGGATCCACGTCGACCCCGAGCGGGCCAAGGCGGAGAGCCCCTTCGGCGGCCCGATCGCCCACGGCTACCTCACGCTGTCGCTCGGCCCCGTGCTCGCCCCGCAGATCATGCGCGTCGAAGGCATCAAGATGGCCGTCAACTACGGCGCCGCCAAGGTGCGGTTCCCGTCGCCCGTGCCGGTGGGGTCGAACCTCCGCCTCGGTGCCCAGCTGACCGAGGTCGAGGACATCCCCGGCGGCGCGCAGGTCTACATGACCTTCACGTTCGAGGTCGAGGGTGCCCCCAAGCCCTCGTGCGTGAGCGAGATCATCTTCCGCTACTACGAGTAGCCGGCCGGCCGCCGCCGTTGCGGCGGGTCAGGCCACGGACACGTTGAAGAGCTGGCCGACGAGCCAGGCGATCGCCATGGCGGCGCCGCCACCCAGCAGCACCCGCACGGCGGGGCGCAACGGTGGCGCGCCGCCGAGGCGCGCCCCCACGGCGCCGAGGACCCCGAGGCCGATGAGCGTGGTGCCCACCAGGACGGGCACCCGGATCGAGGCCCCGGCGACCAGCACGAAGAAGATCGGCAGGAGCGCGCCCACCGCGAACGAGGCGGCCGACACCACGGCTGCCTCCAGCGGGTTCGACAGCGCGCCGGGATCGATCCCGAGCTCGTCGCGGGCGTGGGCCGTGAGGGCATCGTGCTCGGTGAGGGCCTCGGCCACCTCCCGGGCCAGCTCCTTCGACAGGCCTCGCCCCCGGTAGATCGCCGCCAGCTCGTCGAGCTCGGCCGAGGGGATCTCGCGGAGCTCCTCGGCCTCGATGGCCAGATCCGCGCGCTCCGCGTCGCGCTGCGACGACACCGAGCTGTACTCCCCGATGGCCATCGAACCGGCCCCGGCCACCAGCGCCGCGACCCCGGTGGCCAGCAGCACCGTGGAGTCGGCCGACGCCGACGCCACCCCCACCAGCAGGCTCGAGGTCGACAGCAGCCCGTCGTTGGCGCCGAGGATGGCGGCCCGCAGCCAGGTGGCCCGGTGGCCGGCGTGCTCCTCCTGGTGGCGCCGCGTGGTGAGCCGGCGGCTCCCGCGACCGATCGACGGCCCGAGCCGGGCCGTGCGCGACCGCAGGGACAGGCCCTGGCGGGCCTCGTCGGGGGCAGGGGCGTTCGTGCTCATGGCACCATCGTGGTGCGCCGACGGCCGATTCACCGACCTGTCTGCCGAAGATCAAGGATCGCTCGGGTCGTCCGTCAGGCCTGCCGAACACCGCTGACGCCTCGATTTCGACGCCAAAACCGACCGCCAGTAGCGTGCGCGGGTGCTGACGTGGAACCTGGGCGACCTCTTCGAAGGCGTGGTCGATGCCGTGGGTGACCGGGTGGCGATCGTGGCCGGCGACGTGCGCCTCACCTTCGACCAGCTCGACCAGCGGGCCAGCCGGCTGGCCAACCTGCTCACGGCGAACGGTGTGGGCGCCGGCGACCACGTGGCGCTGGCCTTGCGCAACGGCAACGAGTACCTCGAGGGCATGCTCGCCGCCTTCAAGGTGCGCGCCGTGCCGATCAACGTCAACACCCGGTACACGATGGACGAGCTGCGCTACCTGATCGACGACGCCGCGCCCCGCGTCGTGATCCACGAGCCCGACCTGACCGACCGGATCACCTCCGCGATCGAGGATCGGTCCGACCGTCCGTGGTGCCTGGCCCGCGGCGAGGCCTACGAGCACGCCCTGGCCGAGAGCTCGCCCGAGCGCCCCGACGTCGTGCGATCCGGTGACGACCGCTACCTCCTGTACACGGGCGGCACGACCGGCCTCCCCAAGGGCGTCGTGTGGCGCCACGAGGACCTCCTGTTCGCCGCGCTCGGCGGCGGCAACCCGGGAGGCGACCCCGTCGAGGCACCGGAGGAGGTCGTCGCGAACGCTCGGCTCGGCCGCACCCGCTGCCTGCCGGCCTCGCCGTTCACCCACGGCACCGCCCACTGGACCGCCCTCTCGACACTGCTGCACGGCGGCACGGTCATCGTCGACACCGCGGCCACGTTCGACGCGGTGCGCCTGTGGGACCTCGCCGAGCAGGAGCGGGCCACGATCCTGGTGATCGTCGGCGACGCCTTCGCCCGCCCGCTCGCCGACGCCCTCGGCGATCACCCCGACCGCTGGATGCTCGACGACCTGCTCGTGCTCCTCTCGGGCGGCGCCGTGCTCTCGCCCGTCGTCCGCGACGCGCTGCTGCACCACGTGCCGTGGATCGTGGTCGTCGACGGCTACGGCACCTCCGAGACAGGCGGCCAGGGCCAGATGCCCACCTGGGCCGGCCAGCCCTCCACCTCGCTCCCCCGCTTCCACGTCGACGAGAACACCACCGTGCTCGACGACGCCGGCCGCCCGGCGCCTCCGGGCAGCGGGCTGGTCGGTCGCCTCGCCCGCCGGGGGCGGATCCCGCTCGGCTACCACGGCGACCCCGCCCGCAGCGCGGAGACGTTCGTCGAGCTCCACGGCCAGCGCTGGGCGATCCCCGGGGACCTGGCTCGGGTCGAGGCGGACGGCTCGATCACGCTGCTCGGCCGCGGGGCCTCGTCGATCAACTCCGGGGGCGAGAAGGTGTTCCCCGAGGAGGTGGAGCGCGTGCTCAAGGCGCACTCCGACGTCTTCGACGCCGTGGTCGTCGGCGTCCCCGACGACCGCTTCGGCGAGCGGGTGGCCGCGGTGGTGGCCCACCGCGCCGACCGCAGCGTCGACCTCATCGGCCTCGAGGCGCACTGCCGCACCCACCTGGCCGACTTCAAGGTGCCGCGGCGCGTGGTGGTGGTCGACGCGGTCGTCCGGCGCCCCTCGGGCAAGGTCGACCTCGAGTGGGCGGCCGTCACCGTCCTGGCGGGCCACCCGCCCGCCTGACGCGCGCGGTCAGTCGACCAGGGCGCTGCTCCGGGTGGGGGTCACCAGCGCGCACACGACGTCGTGGTCGGCATGGTTCCAGCCCTTCTCGGTCGGGTACTCCGCCCGGAGCGTGACGGTCTTGCCCTGGGACCGCAGCCGGACCACCGCCGACCCGCACCGGGTCGAGACGAGCCGCTGGAGGGCAGCGGCGCCCGGGTAGGCGGAGTCGGCATCGCGATCGACCGCGAAGGCCTTCGAGACCTCGATGACGTGGGGGCTCGTGCAGCCCACCTGCTTCGGGGCCATCGACACCTCCACCCGGTCGAACTCGCGCATCACGTCGTTGGCCTGCCAGCAGGTGCCGGCATCGCGGGCCGGGCGCTTCCAGCCGTGGTCCTGGAGGAGCTTGGCGCGCTGGTACCCCCAGCGGGCGCTCTGCACCGACGACAGGTCGCCGACCCCCAGGGGTGCCGCCGACGCCGGCTGGGTGCTGAACACCGCGATGACCGCAGCGCCCAGGGCCACGGCCACGCCGAAGGCCAGCACCAGCGTGACCACCGACAGCCACAACCCCCGACGGCGCTCAGGGTGGATCTGCACGTTCCGGCGGCCGCGGGCGGCATCGACGATCGACATCACCACCGCCACCGCCGCGACGATCCACAGGAGGGCGACCAGCACCGGGCTGTCCACCACGTTGCTCACCCCGAACGCGAGGACGGCGACGAAGAGCGCGATGGGGGCGTTGCGCGCCGATCGGTCGAGGTGGCGCGTGGCGGGCGGCTCGCGCGGCGGGACCCGCCGCTCGACACCTGGCTCGGCCTGGTGGCCGGCACCCTCAGCGGCACCCATGCGGAACGTGGTGGTCGGCTCGGGCTCCTCGGGGGCGGGGGTGACCTCGTCGATGAGGCCGGGCAAGGAGCCGACGGCGGTGGGTGGGAGCGCCGCGGTGGGCGGGCCATCCGGAGGCGGGACGGCGTCGGGCGCGGCCGGCACGACCGGTGCGGCCGGCGCGACCGGGGCCGCCTCGTCGTGCTCGGAGCCCAGCTGGTCGTCGACGGCGGTCGCCGCCCCCACCGCAGCGAGCTCCGGTGGCGCGAGCGCCAGCTCGACGCCGCCCCCGTCGGCGGCCGACGTGAGATCGGCCGCGTGGTGGAGCCCGGCCATCTCGGACCGGACGATCACCACCTCGCTGCTGCTGAGCTCGGCACCGGCCCACGTGGCGTCGATGCCGAAGCGCTGGCACTGGTCGAGCACCGCCGAGGCGGGCACCTCGAGCTCGGCGGCGAGCTCCGAGACCTTCATCGTGCCGACCCCGCTGCCGGGCAGGGGTACCAGAGAACCCGTGCTGTGGCCATGATTTCCTCCCACCGTGCGCGATCCCTCGTTCGCGCACCGGTCACGGAGCGTAGTGGTCGCGGGCCCGTCGAGTGGCGACGAGCAGGGTGGTGCCGCCGGCCCCTGGCTACGCTCGACCGACCACCACCCACCAGCGCGCTCAGGGGAGCACCGATGGCATTCAACCTGGCTCAGGTCCACGAGGCGGTCTCCGCCGCCAACCCCGATCGCCCGGCGATCACCTGGGGTGATCGGCAGTGGACCTACCAGCAGCTCACCGAGCGCACGCGGCGGTTCGCGAACGCCCTGCTCGAGCGGGGCATCGGGGTGCACCGCGAGCGCGGCGAGCTGGCCGGCCACGAGTCGGGTCAGGACCACGTCGCCCTCTACCTCCACAACGGCAACGAGTACCTCGAGGCCATGCTCGGCTCCTTCAAGGCCCGCGCCGCGCCGTTCAACGTGAACTACCGCTACGTGGCCGAGGAGCTCCAGTACCTCCTCGACAACGCGCAGTCGAAGGTCGTGGTGTTCCACTCGACCTTCGCGCCGGTCCTGGCCGAGGTCCTGCCGCAGCTGCCGTGCGTCGAGCTGCTGGTCCAGGTGGACGACGACTCGGGCAACGAGCTGCTGCCGGGGGCCATCGAGTACGAGGCGCTGCTGGCGGCCTCGTCCGCCGAGCGCCCCGATGTGGAGTGGTCCGCCGACGACCTCTACATCCTCTACACCGGCGGGACCACCGGCATGCCCAAGGGCGTCCTGTGGCGCCAGCACGACATCTTCATCGCCGCCATGGGCGGGCGCCCGTTCGGCCAGAAGGACGCCTTCCCCGACCTCGACGCCGTCGTCGAGACCTCGAGGAACGGCGGGGTGGGGATGATGTCCGCCGCCCCCCTGATGCACGGCGCCGCCCAGTGGGCCACGTTCACGTCGTTCACCAACGGCAACACCGTCGTGATCCCCCACGAGACCCGCAAGATGGTCCCGAGCGACATCTGGAGCACGGTCGCCGAGCAGAAGGTCCTGACCCTCCAGATCGTGGGCGATGCCATGGCCCGCCCGCTCATCGACGAGCTCGACGTCAACACCTACGACCTCTCCGGCTTCCTCGCCCTGGTCAGCGGCGGCGCCGCCATGAACTCCACGCTGAAGGACCGGTTCCTCGAGCACGTCCCCCACGCCGTCGTCCTCGATGCGGTCGGGTCGTCGGAGACCGGAGCCCAGATGGGCCACACCTCCATGAAGGGCGCCACCGCCACCGGCACCTTCCAGCCCGGCCCCGAGACCTCCGTGGTGGCCGCCGACCTGTCGTCCGAGCTCGCCCCCGGGTCCACCGAGACCGGCTGGCTGGCCCAGCGGGGCCACGTCCCGCTCGGGTACCTCGGCGACGCCGCCAAGACCGCCGCCACGTTCCCCGTGATCGACGGCGTGCGCTTCGCCGTGCCCGGCGATCGCGCCAACTGGCACGCCGACGGCATCATCGAGCTCCTCGGCCGAGACTCCGTCACCATCAACTCCGGTGGCGAGAAGATCTTCGCCGAAGAGGTCGAGCAGGCCCTGGCCCACCACCCGTCCGTGTACGACGTGATCGTGGTCGGCCGGCCGAGCGAGCAGTGGGGCTCCGAGGTGGTGGCCATCGTCCAGCTCGCCGAGGGAGCCGACGCCACCGACGACGAGCTGCTGGCCGAGGCCGTGACCCACGTCGCCCGGTACAAGCTCCCCAAGGCGTTCGTCTACCGCGACACCCTGGTCCGCTCCCCCGCCGGCAAGGCCGACTACCGCTGGGCCAGGGAGCAGGCCCTGAGCTAGCGGCCCGGTCTGTCAGCCGAGGTCGGCGAGGGCCTGGCGGATGCCGTCGGCCTCGGCACCGATGGTGGTGTCGTCGCCGTGGCCGGTGTGCACGACGGTGCCGGCGGGCAGGCGCAGGAGGCGGCGCTCGATCGAGTGGAGGATCGTGGGCTTGCTCGAGAACGACCGGCCGGTGGCACCCGGGCCGCCGTTGAAGAGCGTGTCGCCCGAGAACAGGACGCCCTCGCCTTCGCTGTAGAGGCAGCAGCCGCCCGGGCTGTGCCCCGGCGTGTGGAGGACCTGCCAGGCCCCTCCGGCCACCTCCACGTGCTGGCCGTCGGCGAGCGCGGCGTCGACGGGGCGGTCGGGGTTGACGACCTCCCAGAGCATCGTGTCGTCGGGGTGCAGCCAGATGGGAGCACCGGTGGCCTCGGCCACCTCGACCGCCACGTTGATGTGGTCGTTGTGGCCGTGGGTGCACACGAGCGCTACCACCCGCCGGCCCCCCACCGCGTCGACGATGGGCGCGGCCTCGTGGGCGGCGTCGATGACCACCACCTCCTGGTCGTCGCCGACGAGCCAGATGTTGTTGTCGACGGCGAAGTCCTCGCCGTCGATGGAGAACGTCCCGCTGGTGACCACCCGCTCGATCCGAGCGGCCATCAGCCGACCACCTGGTCGAACACGACCACCGAGCGGAGCACCTCGCCGCGCTCCATGCGGTGGAAGGCCTCCTCGACCTGGTCGAGGGCGATGGTCTCCGACACGAAGCGATCGAGGTCGAGGCGACCCTGGAGGTAGAGGTCGATGAGCATCGGGAAGTCGCGGCTCGGGACGCAGTCGCCGTACCACGACGGCTTGAGCCGGCCGCCCCGGCCGAAGAAGTCGATCATGGGCAGCTCGATGCGCATCTCGGGGTTCGGCACCCCGACCTGCACCACGGTCCCGGCGAGGTCTCGGGCGTAGAAGGCCTGCTCGAGCACGGCCGGGTGGCCGACGGCCTCGATGCACACGTCGGCCCCGTTGCCGTCGGTGATGGCCTGCACCGCTTCGACGGCATCGACCTCGGACGCGAGCACGGTGTGGGTGGCCCCGAACTCCCGGGCCAGCTCGAGCTTCTTGGCGTCGAGGTCGACCGCGATGATCGTGGACGCGCCCGCCAGGCGGGCGCCCATGATGGCGGCGTCGCCGACGCCGCCGCACCCGAACACGGCCACGGAGTCGCCCGGGCCCACCTCGCCCGTGAACATGGCCGCGCCGATGCCGGCCATGACGCCGCAGCCGAGCAGGCCCGCGGCCTCGGGACGGGCCGCAGGGTCCACCTTGGTGGCCTGGCCCGCAGCCACGAGGGTCTTCTCGGCGAAGGCGCCGATCCCCAGGGCCGGGCTGAGCTCTCGGCCGTTCAGCTTCATCTTCTGCGTGGCGTTGTGGGTGGCGAAGCAGTACTGCGGCCGGCCGCGGCGGCACGACCGGCACTCGCCGCACACCGCCCGCCAGTTGAGGATCACGAAGTCGCCCGGGGCGACGCTGGTGACGTCGGGGCCGACGGCCTCGACGATCCCAGCGGCCTCGTGGCCGAGCAGGAACGGGAAGTCGTCGTTGATGGCGCCCTCGCGGTAGTGCAGGTCGGTGTGGCAGACACCGCAGGCCTGCACCTGGATCAGGGCCTCGCCGGGGCCGGGATCGGGCACCTCGATCGTCTCGACCGTGACCGGTGCCCCCTTGCTGGTGGCCACCACTGCCTTCACCTGCTGTGCCATCGACGTCCCCTTCGCTCGCGAACGAGCCGACGGTAGCCCCGGCCGCAGGTCAGGCGGAGCGGAGCTGCTCGATCCACTCCCACGCCGCCGCCACCTGGGCGTCGAGCGCCTCGATGGAGCCGCTGTTGTCGATGACGACATCGGCCTTGGCGACGCGCTCCTCGCGCGAGGCCTGGCGCGCGACACGGGCGCGCGCATCGGCTTCGGAGAACGAGCGGTGCTCGACCAGCCGGGCGATGGCCAGCTCGGGATCGACGTCGACGACGATCAGCCCGACCATGTCGGACCGGCCGGACTCCACCAGGAGCGGGACGTCGAGCACCACCACGTGGTCGGTCTCGGCCTGCTCCGCCATCCGCCGCTCGATCTCGGCGTGCACCGCGGGGTGCACGATCAGGCCGAGGTCGCGCAGGGCGTCGGCATCGTTGAACACGATGTCGGCGACGGCCTGGCGGCGCAGCGCGCCGGCATCGTCGAGGATGTCGGGCCCGAACCGCTCGACCATGGCCGCCAGCACGGGCTGGCCCGGCGCCTGCAGGTCGTGGACGATCGCATCGGCGTCGATGACGACCGCGCCGCGGCGGGCGAGCTGGGCGGACACGGTGGACTTGCCCGACCCGATCCCTCCGGTCAATCCGATGAGCAGCATCCCCCCAACGTAGGACCCCCATCACAGCCGGCGGGAGTCGTAGCCTGGCGCACGATGACCGTCACCGCCGACTCCTCTCCGGCCATCGGGGGTCCCGGCGCGTTCTCCAGCCGGGGCTCCGGCAGGGGGCCCGCCGACGTCCGCGTCGACCAGGTCGCGGCGTTCCGCCCGGCCATCCTCGGCATCCGCGGCGGCACCACCGCCGTGTCGGTGGCCCTGGCCAGCCCCGCGTTCGCCGACGGCGACCTCTGGGTCGTCGGCTGGTGCTTCCTGGTGGTCGGGTACAACGTCTTCCGCATCGTCCGGCCGCTGCGGTACGTCGACGACACCAAGAGCCTCCTGCGGGTCCTCGGCGAGGTGGGGTTCCTCACGATCGCGGTGGCCGCCACGGGCTACTGGGAGTCACCGTTCGTCTTCGCCCTGATCACCGCGGTCATGGTGGCGGGCTTCGCCGAGGGCTTCGCCTTCGCCATGCGCGTGAGCATCGCGGCCTGCTTGGCCATCGGCATCCCCTTCCTCCTCCAGGACGGGACCACGGTCGAAGACATCCGCACCACCGCCCAGTGGACCGTCGAGCTCATCCTGGTCGCGCTCATCGCCGGCTACGCCCGCCGCGTCACGGGCGAGGCCGACCGGGCGCACTCGCTGGCGCTCGACCGCCTCGGGCGCCTCGCCGACGCCAACACGCTCCTGTACTCGCTGCACCGGGTGGCCCAGTCGCTGCCGGCCTCCCTCGACCTCGAGGAGGTGCTCGACACCACGATGGGCCGGCTCCGCGACCTGTTCACCTTCGACGCCGCCACCCTGCTCCTCCTCGACGAGACCGACGAGACCTGGCAGGTGATGCGCTGGGACGGGCCGCGGCCGGCGCCGCGCTACCTCACCCACGAGCTGCCCGCACCCCTGCGAGAAGCGCTCGAGGTCCGGCACCCGGTGATGGTGAACGAGCTGCTGCACGAGGGCGGAGGCGTATCGGTCGAGATGACCGCCGGGCTCTACGCGGCCCTTCCGGCGCGCCAGGCGGTGGTGGGGCTCGTGGCCCTCGAGCACCGCGCCCACGGGCACTTCGAGCTGCGCGACATGGAGCTGCTGAACGGGTTCGTGGAGCCGGCCGCGCTCGCGGTCGACAACGCCCGCTGGTTCGCCCGGCTGCGCACCGTCGGCGCCGACGAGGAGCGCACCCGCATCGCCCGCGACCTGCACGACCGCATCGGCCAATCCCTCGCCTACCTGGCCTTCGAGCTCGACCGCATCGTCAAGACCGACGGGCAGGGCAAGCCGGTCTCCAACCAGCTCGGCCAGCTCCGCAACGACGTCCGGTCCGTGATCGGCGAGGTCCGCGACACCCTCTACGACCTGCGCACCGACGTCACCGACGTCAAGGACATGCCCGCCACGCTCCAGGAGTTCCTCGACCGGGTGGCGGCGCGCAGCAGCCTCGAGACCCGGCTCGACCTCCGGGTCACGGGCCGCCTCCCGCTGCTGCAGGAACGGGAGCTCTGGCGCATCGCCCAGGAGGCGGTCACCAACGTCGAGCGCCACGCCAAGGCGTCGAAGGTGGTGGTCACGTGGCAGAGCGACGGGGGCCGGGCCCTGCTGCTGATCGCCGACGACGGCATCGGGTTCCCCACGTCCCGGGCCGGCCGCCTCGACAGCTACGGCATCGTCGGGATGCGCGAGCGCGCCGCCAGCATCGGCGCCACCCTCGACATCAGTGGGACCCCCGATGTGGGCACCACGGTGCGGTGCGAGGTCCGCCCCATCTGACAACCCGCTGTGCCAGGATGACCCCCGCTTCGACGCCCGCTGCACGAGAGGAACACATGGCCATCCGCCTGATGCTCGCCGACGACCATCGCATGCTTCGAGAGGGGCTCCGACGGTCCCTCGAAGACGAGGGGTTCGATGTCATCGGCGAAGCGCCCGACGGCGATGCGGCGGTTCGCCTGGCCGATTCCCTCCGACCCGACGTGATCTTGATGGACGTCACCATGCCCGACGTCGACGGCGTCGAAGCCACCCGCCGGATCCACCAGCAGCACCCGGAGATCCGCATCGTCATGCTCACGATGCACGCCGACCAGAGCGTCATCGCCGATGCCCTGAGGGCCGGCGCCTCGGGCTACCTCGTGAAGGACTGCAGCACCGACGAGATCGCCGATGCCGTGCGGATGGCCGCCAGCGACGACGCCACCCTCTCCCCGGAGCTGGCGAACGCCATGCTCGTCGAGGTGCGGCGGATCGATCCCGACTCGGTGGCCGACGACTCCGATCGCGTGGTGACCAAGCGCGAGGTCGAGGTGCTCCAGCTGATCGCCGACGGTTGCTCCACCCCCGAGGTGGCCGAGCGCCTCTTCATCAGCCAGAAGACCGTGAAGAACCACCTGGCGTCGATCTACCACAAGCTCGATGCCCGGGACCGCACGCAGGCCGTGCTCCAGGCCGTCCGCATGGGCATCGTCCGCCTGAGCTGACGGACCCAGACGCGACGATGGGGCAGGCCGTTTTCGGGCCCACCCCATCGTTGGTTCCCTCCATCACGGAAACCGGGAATCGATCGCGCCTCGTGCCGTCAGGGCTGCGACTTGGCCGGGCAGGCGGTGCTGAGGCTGTTGTTGCCGTTGTAGGCGGCGTCGATGCAGTTCTTCGACGTGCCGAAGCCGCCACCCGTCGAGTTGCCGAAGAACGAGACGGCGCTGAAGACCACGACGGCGATCAGGGCGAGGAGCAAGGCGTACTCGATCGCACTCGCGCCCCGCTGACCCTTGCGCGGGGTGCGCTGCTTGGGGTGGTTGTGCATCGCGAGCCTCCAGGGGGGATACCTTCCCCTTGAACATCGGCGGGTCGATGCTCGCTCTGGATAGGCCATGCGACTCAATCAGGGTGAGCTGGCACCCACCGGCACGGCCACCATCCAGCCCGTCTCCCGGTGCACGATCTTCCAGCCGTGGGCCGGGTCCTCCAGCCAGTCACCGAAATCGCTGTCGGTGTCCCAGAGGACCGCAGATGCGTCAGCACGGTCCAGGACGGCCTGGTAGTCGGCGCCGTGGTCGAGCAGGGCGGCGTAGTCGGTGATCACCGCATCGGGGTACATGTCGACGCGGTCATCGATGAACACGTGCACCTTCTCGGGCCCGTACTCGACCTCGAGGTAGTTGCCCACGAAGTCTCGGGTGACCACCCGATCACTTCGATCGAGCAGGCCGTTTCCTCGCATCCACTTCGCCGACTGCACCGGGTAGTCGACGAGGTTCAGGTTCGGGGTCTGCAAGATGCCGACGGCGAGGACCAGCGCCATGAGCGCCAGCAGGGCGACCCGGACCGGGCGCAGGATCCGCCGAGGCTCGAGGCCGTCGAGGACGCCGAGGCCGTGGGCGGCCGCGGCCATGGCCGGGATCATGATCAGGCTGGCGTGGACGATGTTGCGGCTGCTCTGGACCGAGAGCGCCGCGAACAGCACCACCGGCACGGCGTTGCGCCAGCGCCGCCCTCGCCAGACGATCAGCACGAGGGCCAGGATCACCTGGATCGCGAAGGCCTTCTCGGCCCACGACGACCACGTGGGCGACTGCCACTCAGCGATGTGGGAGAACGCGTCGCGCCGCTGGAGCAGCTGCACGGGGAACACGAGGAGCCGCCAGCCGAGCGGGCTGAGGATCCCGCCCAGGAGCGTGCCCAGGCCGGCCCACCCCAGGACCCGGAGCTCGGTGGTGGGCCGCTCCCGGTCGAGCAGGCGGCCGAAGCCGAACGCCACGATGGCCATGATGGCGATGGGGAACGATCCGTGGACGTTGACCCAGACCCACATGATGGGGACGAGCCAGCGCGGGTCGAGCCGGTCCTCCAGGGCGAAGAGGACGGCCATCAGGAACAGCAGGCTGAAGATCAGGGGGCGCTCGACCCAGAAGCCGGCACCGACGCACAGCACGGGGACCACGATCGCGAGGCGGCCGATGAGGCCCTTCGCCGGGCTGGTCAGCCGCCAGGCGAGGGCGGCGAGCGCCGCGCAGATCACGCCCACCACGACCCGGATGCCGACGAGGCCGAACACCTTGTCGATGCTGGCGTAGATCACGCTGGCGCCCCAGCTCTGCACCGTCCACGCTCGGCCGGGCGCCGTGAACGAGTACGGGTCGGTGCGGGGGATGGCGTGGTCGTGCAGGATCATCCGACCGGTGGCCAGGTGGGTGAAGAAGCTGTTGTCGTGCAGCGAGTGCAGGCCGATGCGCAGGCCCACCAGGGCCAGCAGGATGCCGATGATCTGGCTGAGGGTCGCCCCTCGGGCCCGCTCCCCCGCCGACTCGGCCGGCTCGGTGGGCGTCGAGGCGTCGCCGGCACCCGTCGGATCGGGGTCGTCGACGCCGTCGCCGGTGCCGTGGGCCGCGAGCCCAGGTGCAGATTCCACGCTGCTCAGCATGACCGCAGGGTCAGAAGGAATTGCGGATGTTGATGATGGCGGGGCCGATGACGACGACGAACAGCGCGGGGAACACGCAGAACACCATCGGGATCATCATCTTCACGGGCGCCTTCTGGGCCTTCTCCTGCGCCATCTGGCGGCGCTTGATGCGCATCTCGTCGGCCTGGGCGCGGAGCACCCGGCCAATGGACACGCCGAACGTGTCGGCCTGCAAGATGGCGAGCACGAACGAGCGCAGCTCGGGGACGTCGGTGCGCTTCTCCATGGCCCGCATGGCGTTGGCGCGGCTGGCACCGGCGCGGACCTCGCCCAGCATGCGAGCGAACTCCTGGGTCAGGGCCCCGGGGACCGACGACACGGTCCGGTCGAGCGCCTGCTCGAAGCCGAGGCCGGCCTCGACGCTGATGACCAGGAGGTCCAGCACGTCGGGGAGCTTCTGCTTGATCTCGTGCTGGCGCTCCTCGACCCGCCGGTTCAAGGTGGCGTCGGGGCCGAAGATCAGCACCGCGGCCATCACGCCCGAGAGGAGGAGACCCATCTTGCCGCCGATGCCCAGGACCCCGAAGAAGAGGATGAACATGAGCGGCGTCAGGGCGAAGGCCACCACCTTGATGGCGATGAAGCGGTCGACGGCGTCGGCCGAGGTGTTGCCGGAGGCGGTGAGCCGGGCCCGGACCTTGTCGGTGTAGCCGTCGGGGGTGAACCGCTTGCCGAGGGCGACGAGGCGGTCCGTGAGGGGCTGCACCGTGCGCTCGCGCATCGGCTTGAGCAGCTCCTGGTCGCGGACGTTGTCGACCTCGTAGCCGTCGAGCTGGCGCAGCGACGCGCGCACCGTGGCCTTCTCGTCGGCGCTGGAGAGGATCGTCCACAGCCCGACACCGATGGCGCCGGCGAGGAGGGCAAGAGCGATGGGAAGCATGCGGGCCTCAGATCTCGATGTTGATGATCTTCTTCATCCAGGCGAACCCGATGAGAAGAGCAGTGGTGGCGGCCGCGAGGAGGCCGTGGCCCATGCCCGTGGTCCCGAGCGGGTTCATGTAGGTCGGGTTCGACAGCCACATGAAGGCGCCGAGGCCGACCGGAAGGAGGCCGAGGATGATCGCCGACATCTTTCCTTCGGCGGTGAGTGCCGCGATGTCCCGGCGCAGGCGCTCCCGGTGGATCATGGTGTCGGCCACGGTGAGGAGGAGCTCCGACAGGTTGCCGCCCACCTCCCGCTGGATGCGGATGGCCATGACGGCCCAGGCGAAGTCGGCACTGCCCATGCGCTCGGCCACGGAGTCCATGGCGTCCTCGATCTCACGACCGAGGCGGGCCTCGGTGATGACCCGGCGGAGCTCCTGACCCATGGGGTCGGTGACCTCCTTCGAGACCGCCTCGACGCCCTGGAGCAGCGAGTAGCCGGCACGGAGCGAGCCCGAGAGGAGGTTGAGGGTGTCGGGGAGCTGGGCCTGGAAGGCCTTGCCCCGTCGAGCGGCCAGGAAGTTGACCACGGCCGGCGGGACGAAGACCGACAGGACCAGGATCGCCATGCCCGGCACGAAGCCGCCGAGCACGAAGGCCAGCAGGGTCAGCAAGATGGCGGCGGCGCCGTAGAAGAACATCGCCTCGGCTGCCCGCAGCGGCAGGTCGGCTCGTTCGAGGGCCCGCTCCACCTTCACCAGGAAGCCCTGGCGCTCGGCGAACTCCTCGGTGAGCTCGACGGCTCGCTGCAGGAGTGCGGTCTGGGCGAGGGCGCCGTCGAGCTCGTCGTTCGGGACGGGACCCTCGGAGTAGGGGCGGAGGACGGCGTTGAGGCTCTCGTCGGTCGTGGTCACCAGCGAGGCGACGGCGAAGGCCAGCAAGCCGGCCGCCAGCCCGACGAGCACCAGGCCGAGGGCGCCGCCGGCCTTGCCCTGGAGGGCCTTGGGCCCGAACGGCTTGGGCGGCGAGACCACCTCGGCGGTCGCCGCGCCTTGCACGTTGGCGCCGGCGACGTACGACGCCTTGCGCTCGAGGTTGCCGACGCTGACGGCCACATCGACCTGACCTTGCGACACGTTCGACGCATAGGTGGCGACGTACTGGCTCTGGAGGGTCGAGGCGAGCGACTCGAAGGCCTTCTGGGTGGCCTCGCCCTTGCCGGCGGTGAAGCTGGCCCCGCCGGTGCGGTCCATGATCGCGGCGTTCGAGGCGTGGTCGACCTCACCGTTGTGGTCGAGCTCGACGCTGAAGAAGGCGGCGCCCGAGCTGACGACCGCGGCCCGAGCCAGGTCGAACGATGCGGACGAGCTGTCGTTCTTGCCGTCGGTCACGAGCACGATGTTCGGCTGGAGGTCGTCGACCGAGTCGAACAGCTTCGTGGCCTTGTTCACGCCGTCCCACGTGGCGGTCTTGCCGTCCGCCGGGGCGGCCATGGCGTCGATCGCATCGTCGAGCTGTGCCGTGTTGTTCGTGAACGGCGACTCGACCACGACGGTGTTGCTGAACGACACGATCGCCATCTCGTCGCCCTGGGGCAGGTTGGCGACGGTCTCCTTGAGGCCCTTCTTGACGTCGCTCAGCGCGCCGTCGTTGCCCATCGAACCGGAGAGGTCCACCACGTAGACCGTGCCGAGGCGGCTGGAGGTCTTGTTCAGGTTGGTGAGGTCCGTGACCGTCTTGGACGTGCCGTTCTCACGGATCACCAGGCTCTTCAGGTCGGTGGGCTGGCCGGTGTACAGGAACGTGACCTTGATGGCCTTCTTGTTCGTCCCGTCGATCCCGCGCACGGCGAGCATGCTGTCCTTCGCCTGACCCGACGCCATCGGCGCGGCGAGCAGCGCGGCCATCGACGCGAGGACCGCGACGACGACCGCCATGGTCCCTCGGCGGCGCATCACCAGGCACCCTGGGCGCGCTTGGCGAACGCCTCGGGCTGGAAGACCTCCGGGCCGAGGCGGATGCCCTGGTCGGCGAGCTTCTCGGCGAACTTGGGACGGACGCCGGTCGCCTTGAGGTGGCCGCGGTAGCGGCCGTGCTCGTCGACGCCCATGCCGAAGTCGAAGATGAAGACGTCTTGGAGGGTGATGACGTCGCCTTCCATGCCTTGGATCTCGGTGATGTGGGTGATGCGGCGGGTGCCGTCGCGGAGGCGGGTGAGCTGCACGATGCAGTCGATGGCCGAGGCGATCTGCTCGCGGATGGCCCGCACCGGCAGGTCGAAGCCGGCCATGAGGACGAGCGTCTCCAGACGGGAGAGCGTGTCTCGGGGGGTGTTGGCGTGGATCGTGGTGATCGACCCGTCGTGGCCGGTGTTCATGGCCTGGAGCATGTCGAGGGCCTCGCCGGCGCGGCACTCGCCGACCACGATGCGGTCGGGCCGCATGCGGAGGGTGTTCTTGACGAGGTCGCGGATGGTGATCTGGCCCTTGCCCTCGATGTTCGGGGGCCGGGCCTCCAGCGCCAGGACGTGATCCTGGTGGAGCTGGAGCTCCTTCGCATCTTCCACCGTGACGATGCGCTCGTCTGCGGGGATGAAGGAGGAGAGGACGTTGAGCGTGGTGGTCTTGCCGGTACCGGTACCACCGCTCACCAAGATGTTGAGCTTGCCGACCACCATGGCCTGGAGGAACCGGGCCGACGCGGCGTTGAGGGTGCCGAACCGGATCAGGTCGTCGATCTGGTAGGGGTCCTTGGCGAACTTCCGGATGGTGAGGAAGGGCCCGCCGATGGCGAGCGGGTGGATCACCGCGTTGACGCGGGAGCCGTCGGGGAGGCGGGCGTCGCAGAGGGGCTGCGCCTCATCGATGCGCCGGCCGACCTGGCCCACGATCTTGTCGATGATGCGCCGGAGGTGGGTCTCGTCCACGAAGCTGGCGGTGGTCTTCTCGACCTTGCCCGACTTTTCCACGTAGACCGAGTTCGGCCCGTTGACCATGACTTCGGAGATGTCCTCGTCCTTGAGCAGCCGGTCGATCGGGCCGTAGCCCAAGATGTCGTCGGAGACGTCCTGGATCAGCTGGGCCTTGTCGGCGGCCGACAGGGGCGCCCGCTCCTGGGCGAGGGCGGACTGCAGCTGCTCCTGCACCCGGCGGCGCAGGTCGTCCTCGGACAACCGCTTGTCGTAGAGGATCGGACCGAGCTCGTCGATCAGGTGGTGGTGGATCTTCTGACGAAGGTCGTCGAGGACAGGGTCACGTCGGCTGCCTCCACCGTTGACGCCCGGCGTGGAGCCGTTGGCGGAACCGGAGGAGCCGTTGCCCTGCTGTTCGTGGAGGCGCTTGTAGAGGGACACGTAGACCTATCGGCCCATCCGCTCCCGGGTTGAGCACGATGTCCCGGTTTCACCACCGGTGACCAGCCACCACCCAGCGCGACCTCCGACGCGACACCGGCCGCCCCAGGAGGGCAGCCGGAGTGTCAGCGGTCTGGCTCGGAGGCCCGGAACAGCTACCGCTTCTTCTTGGCCTTCGCGTCGACGCGGGGGGCGAAGCGGTCGGCGAGCTGCTCGAGCGACTTGGCGATCGAGGACCGCGGCGCATCGATGACGACCGGGGTGCCCTTGTTGACCGATTGGGGCACCACGATGTCGGAGGGGATGAGGGCATCGGCCTTCACCTGGAGCGTGCGCTCGACCTCGCTCACCTCGAGCTTCACCTTGGAGTTGGCCCGGTTGAGGATGAGGTGGATCTTGCTCATCGGCGTGTTGAGCAGGCGCAGGGTCTGCAGGCCGATCTTCACGTTCTTGATGTTGGGGATGTCCATCCCGGCGACGAGGAGGACGTCGTCGCTCTCCTCGATGAGACCGAGGACCACGTCGTTGAAGTACGCCGGCGTGTCGACCAC
This sequence comes from Aquihabitans sp. McL0605, assembly GCF_049993875.1. Classification (NCBI taxonomy): domain Bacteria; kingdom Bacillati; phylum Actinomycetota; class Acidimicrobiia; order Acidimicrobiales; family Iamiaceae; genus Aquihabitans; species Aquihabitans sp. McL0605. The sequence continues at coordinate 4,299,743 of NZ_CP188252.1, read as the reverse complement.
CACGTAGCTGCAGAAGGTGCGCAGCAGCCGGATGATGGCGTTCATCTGCTCGGCGCCGATCTGGTCGGCGAACGCCGGCTCCAGCGGCGCGGGCAGCACCTTGAGCCCCGAGGGCTGGTGGACGGCGAGCAGGCTGTCGAGGAACCCGACGTCGAGGCGGTCGAACGAGCCGACGGCGTCGACGATGGTGTGCTGGGGAGCCAGCTTGAGCATCACCGCGATGTCGCCGAACTGCAGATCGGCGTCGACGAGGGCCACGGGGCCATCGGCCCGCTGGGCCAAGATGACGCCGAGGTTGGTGGCGAGCACCGACTTGCCGGCGCCGCCCTTGGTGGAGAAGACGGTGATGACCCGGCCCTGGGCGCTCGTGTCGTCCTCGCCGGAGGGCGCGGCGGCCATGGTGGCGCCGTAGCCGCTGGGGACGGCGGCAGCCACGAGGCTCCCGCTGACCCGGCGCACGGCTTCGTTGAGCTGGCCGGTGTCGACCGGGGAGCCGAGCACGTCGCGGACACCCGAGCGCATGGCCCGCTGGAACACCTCGGTGGAGAGGTTGTCGGCGATGAGGATGGCCCCGATGTCGGTGCGGCGGGCGAGCATGCCCTCGGCTCCGGTGACCCCGGGGACGACCGAGCAGGACGGCCCGAGCACCAGGAGGAACGGAGAGGTGAACCGCTCCTCGACGCCATCGAGGCTCTCGAGGGCGATCGCCCGCTCCCCCAACTGCATGGCCAGCCGGCTTCGCACCGACGGATCGGCCTCCACCACCACGATCGGCGTGGAGCTATCAGATGTGGGGAAGGTCGACATGGCCCTCGGTGCTTGGCTGGTGGCGCTGGTGGGCGGATCCTCCGCCCAAAGGTACTCGCTCATGGCTGTGGTCCGAACCTGGAGGGGGTGGTGGATGACCGCATGGTGGAGACGGCGCCGGCCGGCACTCGAGCCTCAGTCTGCGCTGCGTGCGCCGTCGGGGCCGTAGGGGGTCAAGATGGCCGGATCGTCCGACGGGAGCGTCGAGAGGTCGATCTCACCGGTGGGCTTGGGCACGTAGTCCTTGGAGACCAGGGTGAGGTAGAGGTTGGCGGGCGGGATCGTGGCCAGGACCTGCGCCGCACCGACCGGCACGATGAAGGTGATGAGCCCGCTGTTGGCCACCGGGGTGGCGGGGGCACCGGCGGCGGGCGCCGCGGTGGCACCGACGGACTGGGTGCCGACGAACAGCACCTGGACCTTCTGGTAGAGGTACCGGGCCTGGGCGGAGCTGATGTCGGTGGTGCCGCCGCCGCTGCCGCTGCTGCCGTCGCCGCTGGCGGCGGTGCCGCCGGCGACCTCCTTGAACTTGAGCACCATGATGTTCACGTAGTCGCCAGGGACGATCAGGCCGGCCACGCCGCGGACGTCGTCGACGTTCAGGGTGTAGGTGGTCTGGTCCTTGTTCTGGATCTTGGTGAGCGTGTCGGCGTTCGACGTGTGGGCGTCGGGGTCGGTGGGCTCCACGAACATGTCCTGGACCACCACCTGGTTCGCCACGAGGTCACCCTTGGCCACGCGGCCCTGGATGTCGTCGAGGCTGACGATGGCGTTCGCCGGCTTGAACTTGCGCGGGATGCTCTCCTGCACGATCGACGCCTGCGCCACGGCCCCTGGGGTCCCCTTGGCGATCGCCTCCTTCACGAGGAAGACCTTGACCCGCTCGGCGTCGTTGTACGCCTGGTCCTGGATGCCCCCGACGTAGTTCCACACCAGGAACGACGCGAGCGCTCCGATGGCGATGGCTGCGATGAGGATGAGTGTCCGGCGTTGGCTCACCGTGGACCCCTTCGAGGTTGGGCGCACACCGAGGTCGGTGTGCTTGCGACAGCTTCTCTGTCGGCCGGGATGACCTCATGCGCAAGGGTTTCCCATCGATTTCTGGTCCACCTGACCTACTCCGGACGCGACGGTGCCCCGCCCGGAGGCGGGGCACCGTCGAGTTCGTCTGCGTGGTGGGGGCGAGATCAGGCCTCGGCAGGAGCCTCGGGCTCGATCGCCTCGTCCGCCGCAGCTTCGGGCTCGGCCGGAGCCTCGGGCTCGGCCACAGCACCGTCTTCGGCACCGGGGGCCGGCGCGTCGGCGGCGAGGGCCTCAGGGTGCTCGGCGTAGTACTCGGCCCAGGCTTCCTGTGCCTCGGACGACTCGCCGCCGATGAAGTTGCCCTCTTCGTCGTAGGCGTGCTCGCCGAAGTGCTCCTGGTACTCGGCCGACACGGTGCCGCCCTCGGCCGCCTGCTTGATCGAGAGGCTGATCCGGCGACGCTGGAGGTCGAGGTCGATGATCTTGACCCACAGCTCCTCGCCGGGGGTGACGACCTGCTCGGGGAGGTCGACGTGGTGCGCCGACATCTCCGAGATGTGCACGAGGCCCTCGATGCCGTCGCCGACCTGGACGAACGAACCGAAGGGCACCAGCTTGGTGACCCGGCCGTAGACCAGCTCGCCGACCCGGTGGCCCGAGGCGAACTCCTGCCACGGATCCTGCTGGGTGGCCTTGAGCGAGAGGCTGATGCGCTCCCGGTCGAGGTCGACCTCGAGCACCTGCACGGTGATCTCGTCGCCGACGGCCACGACGGAGCCGGGGTGGTCGACGTGCTTCCAGGACAGCTCGGACACGTGGACGAGGCCGTCCATCCCGCCGAGGTCGACGAACGCACCGAAGTTGACGACGCTCGACACCACGCCGGAGCGGATCTCGCCGGGCTTGAGGTTCTCGAGGAACTCCTCGCGCTGCTCCTTCTGCGTCTCCTCGAGCCAGGCACGGCGGGACAGCACCACGTTGTTGCGGTTCTTGTCGAGCTCGATGATCTTGGCTTCGAGGGTGCGACCGACGTACGGCGCCAGGTCGCGGACCCGGCGGAGCTCCACCAGGGAGGCCGGGAGGAAGCCGCGGAGGCCGATGTCGATGATGAGACCGCCCTTGACGACCTCGATCACCGGGCCGGACACGACGCCGTCCTCTTCCTTCTTCTTCTCGATGTCGCCCCACGCCCGCTCGTACTGCGCACGCTTCTTGGACAGGACGAGGCGTCCGTCCTTGTCTTCCTTGGTGAGGACCAGGGCCTCGATCTCATCGCCCATCGACACGACCTCGGAGGGGTCGACGTCGTTGCGGATGCTCAGCTCGCGGCTGGGGATCACACCTTCGGACTTGTACCCGATGTCGAGCAGGACCTCGTCCTTGTCGACCTTGACGACCGTGCCGAGCACGATCTGCCCGTCTTCGACGCTGACCATGGTGCCGTCGATGGCGTCTTCGAAGCTGCCTTCGAGGTCGTTCGCCGTGATCTGGCGAGGGACGTACTCCTCGATCTCGGCGGGTGGGGTGAGGGTCGATTGATCGGACACGGATGCTCTTCTCGGGTGGATGGGAAGTAGGTGGATGGGATGCCGTGCACCAGACGGCGCACAGGGAACTAAAAACCTACCAGCAGGCAGGGCGTGGCCTCAATGTGCGGGGTCGGGCCGAGCCGCCGCTCAGACCTTGCGGGCCACGAGCAGGAACTCTTCGCTGTCGAGGCCGGGCTGGTCCCGGCCGTAGCGGCCCGGGCTGACCGACCAGATGTGGTCGGCGCGCAGACCCACGCGGTGGGCCAGGAGCCGGAGCTCGCGGGGCGTGAAGCAGGTGGTCCACAGATCGGCGTCGGCGTCGACCCCCTGCTCGTCCTTGATGGTGGTGCGCTCGTGGTTGACGCCTCGGTCGACGTGGAACTCGCTCCCCATGGCCTCGACGTGGCGCACCTGGAAGTAGGCGCTGAACGCGGTGACCGCTGCGGCCCCTCCGGGCTCGAGCGCCCGGGCGATCCCGTCGAGCACGTCGAGGTCGGGGTCGAGGGTCCGGCCGTCGGCGTCGACCACCTGCGGCCCCCAGTCGGCCAGGCCGAACGCGCCCTGGCACAGGGAGATGGCGGCGTCGAACCCTCCGTCGAACGGCAGCGAACGGGCATCGAGCCGTTCGAACGTCACGCCGGCCGGAGCATCGGCCCGGGCCAGCTCGACGAACCGCTCGCTGATGTCGATCCCGTGGACCTCGATCCCCCGCCGGCCCAGGGCGTGGGCGTGGCGCCCGGGCCCGCAGCCCACGTCGAGCACCCGCATGCCCGGCTGCAGGCCCAGGGCGTCGACCAGGAACGCCACCTCCTGCTCGGTGCCCTTGGTGAAGGAGTACCGCAGGTAGGCGGCGCCCAGGTGGTCGGCGAGGTCCTCGAAGCCGTGGTCCCGGGGGCTGCTCATGCTCCGAGCATGCCAGCCGGGGCCGGGATCACTTGCAGAGGTAGCTGATCTGCGTGCCGAACTCGTTGGCGCCGTTGACCGCCTTCAGCATCTCGATGCGATCGATCTTCCCGGCGAGCTGGGTGAAGCTCGAGCTCGACTCGACCGCATCGAAGAACTCGTCGTACGCCGCCTCGTACCGGGCGATCTCGTTCTTGTACATCGGGGCCGCACCCGAGGCCATCAGGGCCACATCGCTCTGCCAGCGGCTGCGGCGGTCGCGCACCAGCTGAGCCAGCTCGCCGTAGTCCTTGTCCCCCTCGGCCGCCACGATCCGGAGCTCGAAGGTGCTGATGGCGATGCCGCCGCGGCAGAACCGCTCGAGGTCGACCACGTCGTCGACGCCCTTCGGCGCGGTGGTCGCCGGTGCCGGCCGGGTGGTGGTCGTCTTCGGCGCATCGGTGGTGGCCGTGTCCAGCTCGTCCTCGAGGCGCTTCTGGTCGGCCGCTATCGCCTGCTCGCGCTTCTTGTCGGGACCGGTGTTCGACACCATGAAGGCGAAGAGGCCCACCACCAGGACCCCGACGACGCCGATCGCGGCCATCTGGCCGCGGCTCAGGCCCGAGCGACCGGCGTCCGGTGCGGGTGCACCCATCGGTGGGGGGCCGACCGGAGCGCCCCACGCGGGGGGCGGGGGCGGTGGCGGTGGGGGCACCGCCCCGGGGCCCAGGGGCGCGGCCTCGTAGGAGAACTGCGGCCCGAGGTGCCCGGGAGCGGGCGCGGCGGGCACCGCCCCTGGCGGCGGAGGCGGCGGAGGCGGCGGCGTGGGCGGTCCCCAGTTGGCAGGGGCCACCGGCGGGCCCCACATGCCCGAGCCTCCGGCGGGGGCCGGGGCCGGAGCGCCGATCGGCGGCGCCGGGAGGGCACCCGGGGCGCCGAAGTGGGCGCGCAGGGCGGCCACCTGCTCGGCGGTCACCTCAGACGCAGGCGACAGCTCGCCGAGGCCGAGCGCCGCAGCCGCATCGACCAGGTCGGGGGAGCGCTTGTCGAGGGAGATCGCGAGTTCGTAGAGCAGCACTGCCGGGCACCTCAGCCGCCGAAGGGACGGACCTCCCATCGGTCCGGCTGCGCTCGGCTTGAGGGATCAGGGCTCGAGACGGAAGATCACGGCCGCGTGGCGTCCCTCGCGCTCGGTGGCGATCGGATCGAAGCGGTAGCCGAGCGGGTGGTCGAAGGCCTCGAGGTCGTCGACGCCGGCTCCGGGGTGGGCGGCGAGCCACCGGACGAGCGAGCCCTTCAGGAGCTTGTTCCAGTGGCTGACGGTGGCGCCCGAAGCATCGACGAACCGCACCGTCACCCGCTCGAGGGGCTCGAGGTCGGGCCAGGTGATGGCCGCCGAGTGCTCGATGGGCAGCAGGTCCCACACGCGCCCCCGCAGGACCAGGGGTGCCAGCCCCGCGGTCACCTGCGGCCGCCACCACGTGGCCAGCCGACCGAGCGGCGCCACGCTGGCGCTCATCTTGAGCTTGTAGTGCGGGATCGGGTCGCGGGGCGCCACCAGGCCCCACAGGCCCGAGGCGATGAGCACCGACCGGTCGAGCCGGCGCCGCTCCACCCCGGGCAGGGTGCGGTAGGCGAGCTCCTTGTAGAGCACGCCGGTGTACCGGTCGATCGCCGCCATCGTCGGCCCGACCCGTGCCGGGTGCCGGGGGCCGAGCGCCTTCAGGACCTTGGCCCGACCCGGGTCGAGGGCGGCGAGCGCCATGGTGCCCGGCGCCCACGGCGGACCGGCGCCTTCGAGCGCCTTGCCCTCCGACGGTGGCAGGAGGATCAGGGTGCGACGGGCCATGGGCGGCGACAGTAGCGATCCGCCGTACGATCCGAGCCATGGCCAGCGCGCAGACCGAAGGGCTCCCCACGGGAGACGAGAAGGTGGAGGCCGTGCGGTCGATGTTCGACGCGATCGCCCCCCGGTACGACCTCGTCAACCGGCTCATGACGTTCCGGATGGACGTGGGCTGGCGCAAGAAGACCATCGCCTCGCTTGGCCTGCGGCCCGGGTCGGTGGTGCTCGACCTGGCGTGCGGAACCGGTGACCTGTGCCGGGGCCTCGCGGGTGCCGGGCTCTCCCCCGTCGGCATGGACCTCTCCTACGGCATGCTCGCCGCCGCCCGCACGGAGGCGCCGCTCGTCGAGGCCGACGCCCTGCGGCTGCCCATCCCGGATGCCTCGGTCGACGGGGTCACGTGCGGCTTCGCCCTGCGCAACTTCAAGGAGCTCCAGCCGTTCTTCGCCGAGCTCGGCCGGGTGGTCCGCCCCGGTGGGCGCATCGCCCTGCTGGAGGTGGCCGAGCCGCCGAACCCGTTCCTGCGCTGGGGCCACGGCATCTACTTCGGCAAGATCGTGCCGCTCATCGGCGGGCTGCTGTCCGACGGGTCGGCCTACCGCTACCTGCCCAAGTCGGTGGCGTACCTCCCCGAGCCGGAGGTGATGCTCGAGCAGCTCGGCGGCTCCGGGTTCGTCGACGTCGACCGGCGCCTCCTGTCCACCGGCATCTCGCAGCTCATCACCGCCACCCGCGCATGACCGAGGCCTGGGCCCCTGGTCCGACCGACGACGTGGGGGTGGTCGCCCGGACCCGGCGCCTCGACCACGATCCCGACCTGCTGGCCATCGCCGGCGGCGACGGCCTCCTGTTCGCCCGCGACCGCTGCGGCTTCGCGGGTCGGGGCACCGCCCTGCGGCTGCCGCGAGCGCAGGCCGATGGGGTGCTCCGGTCGATCCCCACCGACGACGACGTCCGCCGCTCGGGCACCGGACCCGTGGCGTTCGGGGCCCTCCCCTTCCTTCCCGACGCGCCGGCCGAGCTGCTCGTCCCCGACGTGACGGTCGGGCGCGACGCCGACGGCACCCGCTGGATCACCACCGTGGTCTCCGCCGGCCCCGGCGCCGACGAGCGCCACGACGCGCTGGCCGCCACCACCCTGGCCCACCTGCCCGCCGCTCCCACGCCCGCCGACGGGCCCGGCTCGTTCGAGGTCCGCTCGGCGCGCCCGCCCGAGGCGTGGACCCAGGCGGTGGCCACCGCCACCGAGCACATCCGCGCCGGTCAGCTCGACAAGGTGGTGCTCGCCCGGGAGATCACCGTCACGGCCGATCGTCCCATCCCCATCGCCACCGTCCTCACCCGGCTCGCCGCCGGCTACCCCGGGTGCTTCCTCTACCTCGTCGAGGGCTTCTGCGGCGCCAGCCCGGAGCTGCTCGTCGGCCGGTCAGGCGACGTGGTACGGGCGCAGCCCATGGCCGGCACGGTCCCCCGCTCGGGAGATCCGGCGGTCGACGCCCGCCGCACCGCCGCCCTGCTCGCGTCGGCCACGTACCGCCACGAGCACCAGGTGACCATCGATGCCGTCCACGATGCGCTCCTCGCGTTCTCGTCGTACGTCGACTACGAGCCCGAGCCATCGGTCGTGCCGCTCGCCAACGTCTCCCACCTCGCCACCTCGGTCGAAGGGCGGCTGTCCCACCCGCCCGCGTCGGTGCTCGAGCTGGTCGCCGCCCTCCACCCCACCCCCGCCATCTGCGGCCGGCCGCGCGACGCGGCGCTGGCGCTCATCGCCTCGCTCGAGGAGCTCGACCGCGACCGCTACGCCGGCGCCGTCGGCTGGACCGATGGCCAGGGCAACGGCCAGTGGGCGGTCAGCATCCGCGGCGCCGCCATCGACGGCAACGTGGCCCGGGTGATCGGCGGCAACGGCATCGTCGGCGACTCCGATCCCCCCACCGAGCTCACCGAGACGAGAGCCAAGCTCCAAGCCATGCTCGGCGCCATCGTCCGGCCGTAGGTCTCGTCACTCGTTCGGCTGCGCCTCACTCCGTTCCTCGCACTTGAGGAGCTCCTGACGTCGCCGTCTTCGCTCAGGGGCACGACTGCGTCGCACCCCTTCGACTGAAGGGGCTCCGCAAGCTCCGCCCCCTCAGACTCCCCCGGGCTCGCTTCGCTCGGAAACCACAGGCTCGATCGCCAGCGCTTCTTGGGGGTGCGGTCAGCGGAGTGCGGCCAGGGCGGTGGCGACGGCGGCGTGGATCTTGTCGTGGATGGCGACGTTGTCGGTGCGGTCGGTCCGGATGCGCACCAGCCGGCTTCCTCCGGCACCGACCGACGCGCGGACCGCGGTGTCGACGTCGGCCCCTCCCGCCGGCTCCACCGTCATCAGCCCGTGCGCCGCGGCCAGCAGCGTGAGGTCGACGCCGTGCGGCGTGCCGAACAGCTGCTCGAAGCGGTCGCCGGCCAGCGTGGTGGCCTGAGGCAGGAACGAGAAGATGCCACCACCGTCGTTGTCGACCACCACGATGGTCAGGTCGACGCCCCGGTCGGCCAGGCCCAGCAGCGCGTTCGTGTCGTGCAGGAGGGCCACGTCGCCGATCAGCACGGCCGTGGCGGCGCCGCTGCTGCGGGCGGCGAGGGCGGCACCCACGCCGGTGGACACGACGCCGTCGATCCCGTTGGCCCCGCGGTTGGCGAGCACCCGCAGGTCGGTCCTCGGCGCCGCGAACCACTCGAGGTCGCGCACGGGCATCGATGACGACACCACGAGGGTGGATCCCGGGGGCAGCGCGGCGGCGACCGCCCGGGCGATGCCCGGCTCCGTGGGCGCCTCGTGGCGGGCGAGCACCGTGTCGATGGCCTCTTGCGCGGCCGCCTCGGCGCGGGCCCACGAGCCCGTCCAGGCGGCGTTGGACTCGGTGCGCCCCCCGACCAGGTGGATCAGCGCCTGGCCGGCCGCGGCGGGGTCGGCGTGCAGCACGTGGGCGGCCGTGCGGGCCGCGTCGAACCAGCGGCCGTGCGCATCGACGGCCACCTCGGTGGCGCCCGACGCGGCCAGCCACTGCCCCAGCACCTTCGACGCCGGGGGCTCACCGAGGCGCAGCACCACATCGGGCCGCAGCGCGGCGGCGGTGGACTCGTGCCGGAGGATGGCATCGAACGCGGCGATGACGCCCGGCTCGGGGATCCGGCACCCCGAGCGGGGATCGGCCAGGACCGGCCAGCCCGTGGCGGCGGCGAGCGACAGCACCACGGCGGGATCGCCGGCGCCGCCACCCGCGACGATCACGCCCCGGTCGGCGTCGAGCAGCTCGGTGAGGCGGGCGGTGCCGAACCGGTCGACGGCCGCCCGCCGTCCTTCGGTGGTGTGCCACGGCGCGCCGTGCGGCCGCCCCTCCGGCAGGGCGCCGACCCTCCCGACCAGGGGCTCGCGGAACGCCAGGTTCACGTGGACCGGACCAGGGCCGCGCGGCCCGGTGGTGGCCTCGGCGATGCTGCGCGCGGCCAGCGAGCGCCAGGTGCCGGCGCTCACGGCGTCGGGCACGCCGGGATCGGTGAACCACCGCGCCGCGTCGCCGAACAGCCGGACCTGGTCGACCGTCTGGGGCGCACCGACGTGGTGGAGCTCGGGGGGCCGGTCGGCCGTGATCACCACCACGGGAACCGATGCCTGATGGGCCTCGACCACGGCCGGGTGCAGCTCCACCGCCGCGGTGCCGCTGGTGGTGAGCACGACGGCGGGGCGCCCGGAGGCGAGCCCGAGCCCCAGGGCGACGAACCCGGCGGCGCGCTCGTCGTGGTGGACGTGCACGGCGATGCGCTCGTCGGCGGCCAGGGCGAGCGCCATCGGCGTGGAGCGGGAGCCGGGTGACACGACCGCATCGGTCACGCCGCCGCGGACCCACTCGTCGACGAGCGTGGCGCAGAAGGTGGCCTGGGTGTCCTCGGGGCGGATGGCGTCGCTCACCTGCCCATCTGAGCACAGGGTGCGAGGATGCAGCGATGGCAGCCGCCCCCACTCCCCCGGTCGTGCTCCTCCACGGCTTCACCCAGACCGGCGCGAGCTGGCGGCCCGTCGCCGACCTCCTGCGCAGCTGGCGGCTCGACCCGGCCACCCCCGACCTCCCCGGCCACGGCACGGCCGGCGACCTCCGCTTGGACCTCGCCGGGAGCGCCGCCCGCATCGCCGACCTGATCGGCGGCGAGCCCGCGATCGTCGTCGGCTACTCGATGGGCGGCCGCACTGCGCTCCGCCTCGCCCTCGACCATCCGGGATCGGTCCGCTCCCTGGTCCTCATCGGCGCCACGGCCGGGATCACCGAACCCGGAGCGCGGACCGCTCGACGAGCCGCCGACGAGGTGCTCGCCCAGCGCATCGAGCGCGAGGGCGTCGAGCCGTTCCTCGAGGAGTGGCTCGCCCAGCCCCTCTTCGCCGACCTCGAGGTCCAGCCCGACGACCTGGCCGCCCGTCGCGCCAACACGCCGGAGGGGCTGGCCTCGTCGCTCCGCCTGACGGGCACGGGCACGATGGATCCGCCGTGGTGGGACGAGCTGGCGGCGATCGACGCCCCGACCGTGGTCACCTGGGGGGCGCGAGACGCGAAGTTCGCCGCCCTGGGCCAGCGCCTCGTCGATGCCATCGGCCCGAACGCATCCGGGATGGCCGTCCCCCACAGCGGCCACGCCGCCCACCTCGAGGTCCCGGCCGCGTTCGCCGAGCTCGTGGTGACCCGGTTCGTCAGATGATGATCGACAGCCCGATGGTGAAGAGGAGGCCGAAGGCGAGCTGCGCCTTGCCGGTGTCGCCCAGCACCCCGATCAGGTCCGGGCCCTTGGCGCCCATCAGCACCGACAGCACCGGCTTGCGGGCCACGAAGATGGACAGCAGCGCGGCCGAGGCGAACAGCCGGCCGCTGAGCCCGGCGACCAGCGGCACCATCACGAACGCGCCCACGATCATGGCGACGTAGAGGAACCGGGTGCGCTGGTCGCCCAGCCGCACGGCCAGGGTGCGCTTGCCCACGAGCGTGTCGCCGGGGATGTCGCGCAGGTTGTTCACCACGAGCATCGACGTGGCCAGGAGGCCGACGGGGATCGAGGCACCGAGCCCGAGCAGGGTCAGCGAACCCGTCTGCACGTAGGTCGACCCGGCCGTGGCCACCACGCCGAAGAACACGAACACGAACGCCTCGCCCAGCCCGGCGTAGCCGTAGGGCTTGGGGCCCCCCGTGTAGAACCAGCCTGCGGCGATGGCCGCCGCGCCCACCACGAAGAGGATCGGGCTCACGGCGACGGCCAGCGCCGTGCCCACCAGGCCGGCCACGGCGAACGACAGCAGGGCTGCCTTCTTGACCGAGCTCGGCTTCGCCAGGCCCTGGCCCACCAGCCGGACGGGTCCGACGCGCTTGTCGTCGGCGTCGGTGCCGCGGATGCCGTCGCTGTAGTCGTTGGCGTAGTTGGTGGCGACCTGCAGCGCCAGGGCCACGACCATGGCGGCCACCGCCCGCCACCAGATCAGGCCGCCGGGAACCTCGCCCACCGCACAGGCGGTGCCCACCGCGACGGGGACGATGGCGGCCGGCAACGTGCGGGGCCGAGCGCCCGCCACCCAGATGTTCATCGCCCGAGTCTGGCCCGATGGCGGCGCCGGCCCCGAACCGGGGGCACCCACCCACCTGGCAGGCTGGCGCCATGGCACGGCTCGTGGCGATCAGCACGTTCTGGAACGGGCCCGTGATCGAGCGCATGGTCCGCACCTCGTGGGACCGGGGCGACGCGGTCCTGATGGTTCCCGGCGACCTTCCCTCGACAGCCCGCCAGCACCTGCTGGCAGCCACCGCCCCCAGCGTGGAGCTGACGTGCGACGACGACGGCCGCATCACCGAGGCCCCCACCGGGCTCGACGCGCCGCCGCTCGACGACGGCGACGCCCTGGTCGTGGTCACCAGCGGCTCCACCGGGGTCCCCAAGGTCCTGGTCCACACGCACCGCTCGCTGCGGGCCCACGCCGATGCGGTCCACGAGCACCTCGGGGTCGATCCGGCCCGGGACCGTTGGCTGGCCTGCCTGCCGCTCAACCACCTCGGCGGGTTCGGCGTGCTGGCCCGGTCGATCCTGACCGCCACCCCGGTCGACGTCCTGGACGGCTTCGACGAGCGGGCTGTGACCGCGGCCCCCGCCGAGCGGGGCTCGACCCTCGTGTCGCTCGTGGCCACCGCGCTCGATCGGGTCGAGGCCGATCCCTACCGGTGGGTCGTGCTCGGCGGATCGGCCGACCCCACCCCTCGCCCCTCGAACGTGGTCCACACGTACGGCCTCACCGAGACGGGCGGAGGCGTGGTGTACGAGGGCGTGGCCCTGCCGGGTGTCGAGGTGCGCGTCGATCCCCCCTCCGCCGGGGCCCGGGCCGGCGCCATCGCGCTGCGCACGCCCACCACCGCCCGCGGCCGGCGCGGCCCCGACGGCTCGACCTCCCCGCTGGTCGGCCCCGACGGCTGGCTCGCCACCGGCGACCTCGGCCGCTGGTCCGACGACGGCCGCCTCCTGATCGACGGGCGGGCCGACGACCTCATCATCACCGGCGGCGAGAACGTCTGGCCCCTCCCCGTGGAGGAGGCGATCCGGACCCACGGGCAGGTCGCCGACGTGATGGTCCACGGCGCCCTCGACCCCGAGTGGGGCCAGCGCGTGGTCGCCGTCGTCGTCCCCGCCGACCCCTCGAGCCCACCGACGCTCGAGGCCCTTCGCGGCCACGTGAAGCAGACCCTCCCGGCATCGAGCGCGCCCCGCGCCCTCCGCCTGGTCGACGTGATCCCCCGCACCGCGCTGGGCAAGCCGCGACGGCCGGTGGCGCCTCCGCCCGCCGGCGACAGCGAGATCGGCGGCCGCTAGTAGGGGTGGGCGATGTAGTCGTGCATCGCCCGGGTCTCGGTCTCGAGCGTGGCGATGTGGTGCTTCACGACGTCGCCGATGCTGACCAGCCCGACCAGGGAGCCGTCGACCACCACCGGCATGTGGCGGATCCGGCGCTCGGTCATGGTGGACATGAGCTCCTCGACCGTGGTGTCGGGTTGGCACGTCACCACCTCGGAGGTCATCAGCGACGACGCCGTGGCCGCCAGGAGGCCGTCGTCGGGCCGCGCCAGGGCCCGGACGATGTCGCGCTCCGACAGCACGCCGTCGATCGACCCTCCGCCTCCGGTCACGACCACCGCACCGATCCGGTGCTCGGCCAGCACGATGGCGACCTCGGCGACGGTGGCCTCCGGGCGCACCGTGACGACGTCGGTCCCCTTGGTCTGCAGCAGAACGCTCACCTGCATGGCGACCTCCTCGGCTCTTGGGCTCACCTCCATCGAACCACAGTTGGCACCCGAAGGTGACCGCGGTCACCAGAACCTGGACACCTGCTGGTCAGCCGGCCATCGTCACCCCGGGCGCCGGCTCGAGCCACACCGCCGACCCCTCGGCCAGGCCCAGCGAGCGGGCCTCGGCACGGGTCAGCGCGACCGAGGTGGTGGCGCCGTCGACGGCCACCTCGATGCGGACCTCGAAGCCCACGCGGTTCAACCGCTCGATGGTGCCGGCGTCGGCGCCTGGTGCCGGCGAGGCCAGCACCGCGATGTCGTGCGGGCGGATGGCCTGGCCCCGGAACTGCGTGACCGGGCCGAGGAAGCTCATGACGAAGTCGCTGGCCGGCTCGTCGTAGAGCTGGTCGGGCGTCCCGATCTGCTCCACGCGGCCTTCGTTGATGACGACGATCTCGTCGGCCACCTCGAGGGCCTCCTCCTGATCGTGCGTGACGAACACGGTGGTGACGGGCACCTCGTCGTGCAGGCGCCGCAGCCAGTCGCGCAGCTCCTTGCGGACCTTGGCGTCGAGGGCGCCGAACGGCTCGTCGAGCAGCAGCACGTTGGGCTCCACCGCCAGCGCCCGGGCGAGGGCCATGCGCTGGCGCTGGCCTCCGGAGAGCTGCGAGGGCAGCCGGTCGCCGAACTGGTCGAGGTGCACCAGTTCGAGCAGCTCCTGGACGCGCGCCTTGATCTCCGCCTTCGGCCGCTTGCGGATCTCCAGGCCGAACGCCACGTTGCGGGCGACCGTGAGGTGCTTGAACGCCGCGTAGTGCTGGAACACGAAGCCGACGTTGCGCTTCTGGGCCGGGAGGTCGGTGGCCTCGATGCCCTCGATGGCGACCGTGCCCTCGTCGGCGAAGTCGAGGCCGGCGACGATCCGCAGCAGCGTGGACTTGCCGCCGCCGCTCGGCCCGAGCAGCGCGGTGAGCTGGCCGGTGGGGATGGTGAGGTTGACGTCGTCGAGGGCGACGAACGAGCCGAACCGCTTGGAGACGTTGCGGATCTCGATGCTCATGAGGGGTCCTTGGGACGGATGAACGACACGATGATGATGCAGAGGACCGAGGCCGAGGCCAGCAGGAACGCCGCCGCGTACGCGGTCGACTGCTCGAAGTCCTGGTACTTCTGCTCGACCACCAACGTGGCGGTCTGGGTCTGGTTGACGAAGTTGCCCGACACGATCTTCACGGCGCCGAACTCGCCGAGCGATCGGGCCAGGCTGAGCACCACGCCGTAGACGAGGGCCCAGCGGATCGCCGGAAGCGTGATGCGCCGGAAGGTCTGGATGGCGTTGGCACCGAGGCTCTGGGCGGCGAGCTCCTGGTCGGTCCCGATCTCCTGGAGGATCGGCACCACCTCGCGCACCACCAGCGGCAGCGACACGAACACGGTGGCCATGACCATGCCCGGCAGAGCGAAGATCACCGGGAACCGGGCCGACTCCAGCGCCGGTCCGAACCACCCGTTGCGCCCGTTGTAGACGAGCACCAGCGCCAGACCGACCACGACCGGCGAGACCGCGAGCGGGAGGTCGATGAGCGCGCTGAGGAGCCGGCGCCCGGGAAAGCGGTAGCGCACGAGCAGCAGCGAGATGCCCACGCCGAACACGGCGTTGATGGCCACCGAGATGAGCGCGATCTCGACGGTCAGCCACAGGGCGTGGACGACCACGGGGTCCTGCAGCGCCACGCGCAGCGACTCGAACCCGTGGTTGAACGTCTCCTTGACCACCAGCGAGACGGGCCAGGCGACGAGGAAGAAGACGTACCCGACGGCGATGGACCGGAGGACGTAGGTGAGGGGCCCCTTGCGGGTGCGGCGGTCGCGGGCGGTCCTAGCCACGGCGGGCCACCCGCCGCTGGATGATGTCGAGCACCACGATCACCAGGAACGACACCGCCAGCAGCACCGAGGCCACCACGGCCGCGGCGGCGGTGTCGCCGTTCTCGATGTACGTGAGCATGCGCACCGAGGTGACCTCGGTGCGCATGGCGAGGTTGCCCGACAGCAGCACGAGCGAGCCGTACTCGCTGATGGCACGGGCGAACGACAGCGCCGCGCCCGAGGCGATGGCCGGGGCCAGCGCCGGAAGGATGATCCGCCGGAACGTGACGATGCGGCTGGCCCCCAGCGACGCCGCCGCCTCCTCGACCTCGACATCGAGCTCTTCGAGCACCGGCTGGACCGTGCGGACGACGAACGGGAGCGTCACGAACGCGAGGGCGAGGTACACGGCCTTCTGCGTGTTGGCGACGTTGACCCCGAGCGGGCTCTGCGGACCGTAGAGCGAGAGCAGGACGAGGCCGGCGACGATGGTGGGGAGTGCGAACGGGATGTCGATCAGCACCTCGAGCAGCCGCTTGCCGAAGAAGTCGTCGCGCACCAGCACCCAGGCGATGAGCGTGCCGAGCACGACGTTGGCGGCGGTGACGTAGAGCGCCTGCGTCACCGTGAGGCGGATGGCCGCGGCGGTCTGCGGGTTGGTCAGCACGTCCCAGAACCCGGCCCAGCCGATCGACGTGGACTGCACGATCACGGCGGCCAGCGGGATCAGGACGAGCAGGCTGAACCAGAGCACGGCGACGCCGAGCCCTGCTCCCGATGCGGCGGTGAGGTGGCCCGGAGCGCGGCGCCGCCGGCGCCGCCGCGCCGAACGGGCCGAAGCGGCTGGAGGGGCCGAAGGCGCGGGACGGGCCGCGGCCGGAGCCGTCGCTTGCGCGGCGGTCAACTCTTGCCCGTCGCCTGCTGGATCTGGGGCACGAGCCCGTTGTCCTCGTCGAAGAACTCGTCGTTCACCTTCGACCAGCCACCGAAGTCGTCAGCGATGGTGAGGAGGTTCTTCGGGGTGGGGAACGCGGCGGACGGATCGTTGGCCCCGTCGACCTGGATGCTGTCGGTGCCGTCGGCGATGACCGGACGGAAGCCCTTGCGCACGAACTCGGCCTGGCCCGCCGGGCTCAGCACGTAGGACAGGTAGTCCTTGGCCTTGGGGTTGGCCTTGATCAGCGTGGTGCCCGGGTTCTCGATGAGCAGGGTGGAGTCGGGGACGATGTAGTCGAGATCCTCACCCTGCTGCCGGGCGAGGATGGCCTCGTTCTCGTAGGAGATGAGCACGTCGCCGGTCCCGGCGAGGAACGCCGTGGTGGCCTCGCGCCCGCTCCCCGGCAGGGCCACCGCGTGCTTGAAGAACTTGGTGAGGTACGCCTCGGCATCGGCCTTGGTGCCGCCGTCGGCGATCACCTGGCCGTAGGCGGCGAGGATGTTCCAGCGCGCCGAGCCCGACGAGCCGGGGTTGGGCGACACGATGCCGATGTCGCCCTTCACGATGTCGTCCCACCCCGTGATGTGCTTCGGGTTGCCCTTGCGGACGACGAGCACCACCACCGAGCGGGACACGATGCCCTTGGTGGGGTTGGCCTGCCAGTCCTCGGCCACCAGGCCGGCCTTGACGAGGCGGGTCACGTCGCCCTCGAGCGAGAACTGCACGTAGTCGGCGTCGGCCCCGGCCTCGACGGCACGGCTCTGGTCGCCCGATGCGCCGTACGACTCCTTCCAGCGGACGCCCTTGCCCTCGGGGGTCTTGGCCCACGTGGCCTGGATCGCGTTGTTCGGGGCCTTGGCGACCGAGAAGCCGACCAGGGAGAGGGTGGACCCGCCCGAGCCGGAACCGCTGCCGTCGGATGCGGCGCTGCCGCACGCCCCGAGGAGCAGCGATCCGGCGACGGCGAGGGCGAGCGCGGCCTTGGTACGGGTTCTCATGGGTTCGGTCCTTCCACCCCGTCGCCGGGATTCCCTGTATTTCCTATGGAGTCGGGGGATAATACGGAAATACGAGCAACCATGTCAAGAATGGAGTGAAGGGTGAGGTGCCGGCCCGTCCGAGCCGTCACCTCACCCGGGACGCGACACGGCCCCCGGCACTGCCGGGGGCCGTGTCTCAGATCATCGGCATCGGGCCGAGGCCCGGGCGAGCTGGGCTCAGCAGGCCGACCAGTGGCCGCAGCCGGAGCCGCCGGCCCACAGCTGGCGCGCCTTGGCGTCCTGGACGGACTCGGGAGCCTGCGAAGCGCTCGAGTAGCCGCCGTAGCCGGCCCACGTGGAGTCGAGGAACTGCCACTTGCCCGACGCGGACGAGCTGGGGTTCTTGGCGGTCAGCGAACCGCCGGACTCGCGGTTCATGATGTAGCAGGGCGGCAGGTCGCCACCGCAGCGGCCCGTGCTCGGGCCCGCAGCCGGAGCCTGGCGCGTGACGGGAGGGGCGACCTTCTTGACGGGCGGAGGGGGCGGGGGCGGAGGAGGCGTCACCTGGAGGGCCGACACCTTGTTCGAGGCGGTGACGGCGGAGAGCACGGTGATGTCACCGAGGCGACCGAAGGCGGTCGACTTCTTCAAGGCCTTCTGACGGACCGGCTTCGCGGCCGTGGCGGGCTTGGCGGGGGCAGCCGCCTTGACCGGCTTCTGCGCCGGGGCCGAGGCCGGGTCGGCGGCGACGGCCTGGGCGGCGACGGCCACGAGGCCCAGCGCCAAGATGCTGACCAGCACGGGCCAGCGGCGGGCACGCCGTGCAGGCGTGCCGGGGGTACTCGGGGGTTGGTCGGCGCGCTTGGTGGCGCGCGCAGGTGCGGTCTTCATGTGATGGGAACTCCCTCGGGTGGAGACAGAAGGTGAGCGGGGGCAGATGCGCACCGCAGCGCTCACGGGGTAGGTCGGAACATTGTGTCACGAGATCCACCTTTTCGTAACCCAATCGACACGTGAGAATCGTCACATTTGATGCTTTAGATCACTTTTATCGCTGGATCAGATGACCTCGCCCGGGCGGGCGCACCCCGCCGACAGGCGGTCGACGCCTGCCCGAAACGACGGCTGACCAGCCCCGACGAACGCCGG
The DNA here is from genome assembly GCF_049993875.1 of Aquihabitans sp. McL0605. Taxonomy (NCBI): domain Bacteria; kingdom Bacillati; phylum Actinomycetota; class Acidimicrobiia; order Acidimicrobiales; family Iamiaceae; genus Aquihabitans; species Aquihabitans sp. McL0605. The sequence continues at coordinate 4,281,432 of NZ_CP188252.1, read as the reverse complement.
TCCTCCCCCGTCCACCCCTGCGCCAGGGCCGAGATCGGGCCCTCAGGGCCGGCGCCGGGCGCGAGCAGATCGACCGTTCGGTGTTACACCTGTCACCGACGATCACGTCAGCGAAACGGTCACCAACGGCCGCGGTGGACGACCTCATCGAGCGATCGGCGGGGGCGCGAGGCGGATCGGCCCGGCTCGTCGGGGGCCGGATGACCGATGGCGATGGCCCCCGCGATCCGGCGATCGGCCGGGATCCCGAACGCCACGGCCACGGCCTCCTCGTGCCCGAAGAGCCCGAACAGGCACGCCCCGAGCTCTTCGTCGACCGCTCCGAGGAGCAGGTGCTCGACCGCGGCGCCGGCATCGACCCACCAGTACGGGACGGGCCACGCACCGGGCCCCGAGCCGAGGCCCGTGGCCGCCTTGTCGGGCTCGGCGTAGCGGGCGACGTAGGCACCCGGGTCGACGACCACCAGCACCAGGCTGGGCGCCACCACCAGGCCCGGCCACCGGAACCCGGCGCGGCGAGGCTGGGGCAGGGTCACGTCCCAGTAGCGGCCGACCGCTTCGGGCCCCTCGAGCACCACCAGGTCGATGCCCTGGCTGTGACCGGCTGACGGAGCCCGGCGGGCCAGGTCGCACAGCCGGTCGAGCACGGCCCGGTCAACCGGCGCACCGGTGAACGCCCGCACCATGCGGCGGCCGTGGACCGCCTCGTTCAGCTCCACGGTCGGGCGCTCCTGCGCCTCGCCCGAACGGCCTGCCGGCTCAGGTGAGCTTGAGCAGGTCGTCTGCGGTGGCCCACCCGAAGGCGATCAGGGCGTCGCCCCGGCCATCGTCGACCTGCGTGAAGAACTCCGCGTACCCCGGGTCGAGCTTCTCCGGCTTGAGGGTCTCGTGGTCGAGGACCTCGGGGTAGTTGTTGTCGCCCCGCACGACGAACGAGCGCTCGTCGTAGCGGCTGGCGTTGATGCCGAAGCGCTTGGCCAGGCGGCGGCCCCAGGCCCGCTCCTCACCGGTGGCGAGGTAGTCGGGGCGGGGGACGATGTCGACGAGGGTCTTGAACGCCTCGTAGCCCGACACGGTGGCGAAGCGGGTGCCGACCAGCACGTCTTCGTCGGGGAAGGCGAGCACGGCCCGGCGCAGCTGGTCGTTCACGATGGCCCGCAGGACGGTCTCGCGCTTGGAGGTGCGCTTGATCGATGCGAGGCCCACGATCACGCTCGGCGTGCCGCCGATGCGCTCGAGGGTGCTGAACGAGAAGCCCTTCAGACGGCCGGCTTCGCGGGCGAGGGTGACCAGGACCCAGGCCTCGGCAGCCTTCGAGAGGACGCCCACCTCGAAGCGGCTCGGGCCATCAGCACACAGGTCGGCCATCTCCGCCAGTTCGGCGTCGCCCAGCTGGGTGCAGTCCTTGGTCTCGACTTCAATAGCCATGAGCCTGCCCTGAACCCCTTCGACACGGTGAACTCGTGGGTTCCAAGTTCAGTCGACCGGGCCAGCTGACGCAACTTGAGATCCGGCGGGCGCTCCCCGACGTCGGGGTGCGCCACCGGGAAGATGCGCTGCGCGAGGATGCGAAGGCCCCGCCCCACCGTGCCCGCAACCCAGCCGGAAGATGTCCTCCATGCCAGCCCGAACCCGTCGCTCCCTGGTGATGCTGATGGCGGTCTCGCTGCCGCTCGTGCTGGTCGCGTGCGGTGGCAAGGGCAGCAGCGACCCCGCCACCACCGGCCCCACCGACCAGGCGCAGGAGCAGCTCCGAGACTTCGGGCTCACCGCGGCGCAGGCCGCCTGCGTCGTGAAGGAGGTGGGGGCCGAGGCCGTCATCGAGGCCTCCGACATGAACGCCTTCGCCGACAGCCAGCAGTACCGCGACGCCGCGAAGGTGTGCATCGATGACCACTGATCCGGCCCGCCGCCGCCGTCGCCCCCGGGCCATGGGTGCCGTCGCGGCCGTGGCCCTCGTGGGCGCCCTCGTCGTCGCCGGCTGCAGCTCCGACCCGCCCGATCCGGTGCAGCAGCGCAAGGACCGCGTGCAGGCCCGGCTCGAGGACTCGTTCAGCCAGGCGCAGGCCACCTGCATCATGAAGGTGCTCAAGCCCGAGACCATCGCCGCGCTCGACCGGACCACCACCCTGCCCAAGGGCGACGACCTCGACGTGTACTCGGCGGCCGTCGTGGCCTGCGTCGGCGGAGGCTGACCGGCTCAGGTGAACGCCAGGTAGCCGGCGAGGCCGACCGAGAACACCACCACACCGATCCGCAGGACGTTCTCGTTCACCTGGCGCGACAGGTGCGCACCCGCGTAGCCGCCGATCAGGGTGGCGGGTGCGGCGATGGCCACCGCCGCCCACTGCACCGGGCCGAAGAGCCCGAAGATCACCAGGCTCACCGTGGAGTCGACGACCGACATGGCGGCCTTGAGGCCGTTGAGCCGCCGGAGCCCTTCGGGGATGGTGAGCGAGAGCACGCCGAGGAAGACGACGCCGAGCGCGGCGCCGAAGTACCCGCCGTAGACGCTCGCCGCGAAGATCGCCACCACCTGCACCCGCCGCGTCCACGGGCTCGCCTCGACCGGCTCCCCCACCCGCCGCGCCACGAACGGCTGGATCGCCACCAGCAAGGCCGCGAACAGCACGAGCACAGGCACCACCTGATCGAACGCCTCGGTGGAGGTCGACAGCAGCAGCACGCAGCCCACGATCGACCCGAGGAGCGTGGCCACGGCGAGGCGCGTCAGGCGGTGGCGCTGGTCGAGGATCTCCTCGCGGAACCCGTAGCTGCTCCCGAGGTAGCCCGGCCAGGTGGAGACCGAGTTGGTGACGTTGGCGGCCAGCGTGCCCATGCCGGTGGCGACGAGCGCAGGGAACAAGACGAGCGAGCCGCCGCCCGCCATCGCGTTGATGGCCCCGCAGGCCAACCCGGCCAGCGCCACCAGCACCATCTCGCCTCCGGACACCGGCTCAGGGTAGGTGGTGGCTCCCCGCCACCCGGACCGGGTTCCGGGCGCCGGAGGGCCAGGGGCACTCCGCTAAGGTGTCCCGGCCTGGCGGCGTGGCCGAGTGGCTTAGGCAAGGGACTGCAAATCCCTGTACGGGGGTTCGATTCCCCCCGCCGCCTCCAGTGCGAACGAGATGCCCGTCGGCCCAGCGCCGCCGGGCAGCTCGCGTTCCGGCCGGTTCCGCGCCGGCCAGGCCCAAATGGAACCGGTCCGCCAGGCACCCGGTTCGAGCGCTCCGGAGGGCGGTTCATCCGTGGCCCGACGCCGCCGGATCCGCCGTTGATGAGGGCGTCGAGCGGCCGGATCCCCGCTGAATGGGCCCGCGCAAGAATCGCCGTTCACCCCTTCCAACGCCGAGGATCGTGTCCTAACCTGTGCGACGGGCACGTCGCCCGCATGCGCTCACGCAAAGCACAGAGAGAGAAATACCTTGGCTACAGGCACCGTGAAGTTCTTCAACTCCGAGAAGGGCTACGGCTTCATTTCCCGTGAAGATGGCGACGACGTGTTCGTCCACTTCTCCAACATCCAGGGCTCCGGCTACAAGACCCTGGACGAGGGCCAGCACGTCGAGTTCGACGTGGCCCCCGGCCGCAAGGGCGAAGAAGCCCAGAACGTCCGCGTGGTCTGAAGCCCCAACGCGATCGATGAAGGGCCGCCGGTCGCCATGACCGGCGGTTCTTCGCGTCCCGAGCCGGTTCGCGCGGCCCGGTCGGGCAGACTGCTCCCATGAGCAACCCGGCCCTCAACCCCAAGATCTTCGAGCGCGAGACCGCAGCCAACGATCAGGGCGCCTTCACGCCTGGTTGGGGCTCCCCCGCCCAAGAGGTGCCGCCGAACCTGTTCGGCCAGCCCGGGTCCACCCCGCCCGGCGGTGCTGCCCCCGGTGCGGCCACCGGGCCGTACGCATCGGGCCCCGGTGCCTACCCGCCCGTCCCCACCCAACCGGGGACCACGCCTCCCGGCACCACGCTGCCGCCCGGGCGTCCGGTCGACCACGGCGACACGATGCGCATGAGCGGCACGATGTCGGCCTCGGCCATCCTCCTCGGCATCTTGCTGGTCGGCGCCTGGTTCGGGTGGCAGGCGGTCACCGTCACGGTGAGGAGCATCGCCCCCGACGGCTCGAAGTCCTACGCGATCGACATGCCGCCGTGGATCTTCCTGGCGATGATCGTGGGGTTCGGCCTCGCCATCCTGACCATCTTCAAGCCCAGGCTGGCCCGCATCACCGCACCCTTCTACGCCGTGGCCGAAGGCGTGTTCCTGGGGGCCATCTCCGCCGCCTACAACGCGCAGTGGGACGGCATCGTGCTCCAGGCCGTGAGCCTCACCATGGGCGTCTTCGTGATGATGCTCATCCTCTACGCCACCGGCACCATCAAGGTCACCAACCGCCTCCGCACCGGGATCATCGCCGCCATGGGCGCCGTGTGCCTGGTGTACCTCGTCACCATCGTCGCCTCGCTCTTCGGCACCACGGTGCCGATCGTCAACGACGCCAGCGCCCTCGGCATCGGCTTCAGCCTCCTCGTGGTCGGCGTCGCCTCGATGAACCTGCTGCTCAACTTCGACTTCATCCAGCAGGCGGTCGACAACCGGGCCCCTCGCTACATGGAGTGGTTCGCAGCGTTCGGCCTCATGCTCGCCCTCGTCTGGCTGTACCTGGAGATCCTGCGGCTGCTCGCCAAGCTCCGCTCGCGCTGAGGGCGCAGCCTGACCTGGCGGGAACGTGCAGAATGGCCCGGTCCGCGTGCCGAGGAAGGCTGTTCGAGTGACCGAGACGATCTCCTGCCCCAACTGCAGCGCGACGGTGCCCGGCACCGCGGCGTTCTGCACCAGCTGCGGCCAGCCCCTGGCCAGCCCTGTCGCTGCTCCGCCGCCGCCGTCGGCCCCCGCCGACGACACCCGGATCCAGAGCCCAGGGCTCCACGACGCCACCCAGGTGGCCGCACCTCCGGTCGCGCCTCCGCCGGCCTCGGGGCCGTGGGGCCCCAGCACGCCGCCCGCGGCACCTCCCACCGCCCCGGCCCCCGGCTCGCCGTGGACCCCGCCGCCGGCCCCATCCGCCCCGCCCGGCGCGTGGCAGCAGCCCACCGCGCCGCCGGCGTCGACGGTCAGCGCAGGCCCCGCGTACTCGCCCGGCGCGCCGCCGGTCACCGGCCCGCCCGTGGCCGGCCAGACCTGGTCGCCCCCTCCGGCCGCCCCAGGGGCCTGGCCCGGAGCGGCACCGGCCGCGGCGGCCACCGCTCCCACCAAGGGCACCAAGTCGCCCATCGGTGGCGTGGTCGCCCTCATCGGAGCTGCCCTCACCATCGTGGGCGTGTTCTCCGGCTGGGTCACCCTCGACCCGGGTGGCAACAGCGAGACCGTCTCGGGCTGGTCGCTCACCGGCGGTGGCGGCCTGCTGAAGAGCAACGACCCCTACGCCATCCTCGCCCTGGGCGTGGTGGGCGCCCTGATCGCCATCCTCTTGTTCACCGGCACCGCCCGCACCCTGGTGCGCATCGCGGCGGTGGTGGTGGGCGTCGCCATCGTGGCGGTGGCCGCCGTGAACTGGTCCTCGATCGCCAGCTTCGTCACCGATCACCTGCCGACGTCGTTCCAGGCATCCACCGCCATCGGCTTCTACCTGGCGATCGCGGGCGGCATCCTCATCGCCATCGCCGGCCTCTTCCCGGCCGCGAAGAAGTGAGCGCCACCCACCCCCTCGAGGGCACCGGTGCGCTCGTCACCGGCGGCGGTAGCGGCATCGGCCTGGCCTGCGCCGTGCGCCTCGCCACCGACGGCGCCACCGTCACCATCTGCGGCCGCACGGCCGAGCGCCTGACCAGCGCGATCGACGAGACCGGCCCCATCGACGGCCCCGGATCGCTCCACGCCATCGCCGCCGACGTCACCGACGAGGCCGCCATGGCCGCGGCGGTGCAGGCCGCCGAGGCCAACGCCGGCGGTCCGCTCGGCATCGTGGTGGCCAACGCGGGCGGCAGCACGTCGATCGGCCCGGTCACCCAGCTCGGGCGCGACGAGTGGGACGCCACCACCGCCGTGATCCTCACCGGCACCATGCTGGCGCTCAAGTACGGTGCCGCCTCGCTCGTGCGCGGAGGCGGCGGCTCGTTCGTGGCCATCTCCTCCACCGCCGGCTCGCTCGTCCACCCGTGGTTCGGCGCCTACGGTCCCGCCAAGGCGGCGGTCAACCAGCTCTGCCGCCAGGCTGCCGACGAGCTCGGCCCCAGCGCGGTCCGCGTCAACTCGGTGTGCCCCGGCCTCATCCGCACCGAGATGGTGGAGATGATCACCGCGGGCGGCGGCGTGCTCGACTCCTACGAGGAGAACACGCCGATCGACCGCATCGGCGAGCCCGATGACATCGCCGCGATGGTCCGCTTCCTCGTCGGGCCCGAATCCACCTGGCTCACCGGCCAGGTCATCACGGTCGACGGCGGCCAGAGCCTGCGGCGGGGCCCGTCGCTCGCTGAGTTCATCGAGCCGCTGTTCGGCGCCGACGGACTACGGGGCGTGGTCGGCTCCTAGCGCCAGCACCACCAGCTGGGTCAGCGAGTCGTTCAGGAGCCGCAGGAGCTGCTCCTCGGTGAGCACCGGCTGGTCGACCCACGTGGTGGTGACCTCCTCGGCGAACGCCACCCACCCTCGCACCACGAGGCGGAAGGCCGGGGAACCGTCGACCGGCCCGAGCTTCGACACGATCCGGTCGACGACCCGGCCGCGGGTCTGCTCGAACAGGTCCTGCATCGCGTCCTCGCTGCCCCCGGGACCGCGCACCAGGTTGACGTAGCCCACCCGGTTGTCGGCCACGTAGCGGACGAACGCCTCCATGCTCTGCTCGAGCTGGTCGTCGAGCGACAGGGCGGGGTCGGGCTCGGTGACGGCGATGAAGTCGTCGGCCGCGGCCTCGGCGATGGCCCGCAGGAACGCGGGCCGTGAGCCGAAGTAGTGGAAGACCAGCGCCTTGGAGATGCCGGCCGCCTCGGCCACCTCTTCGATCGACAGCTCGTGCAGCGCCCGGCCCGCCAGCATCTCCAGGCCCAGATCGAGCAGCTGGCGACGGCGCTCGTCGGGGCTGAGGCGGGTGCGGGTGGTCGACGTCACGACGCCATCCTATTGACCTGCGGTCAGCAGTTCCATAGTCTCTGTTGACCGAAGATCAACAACGTCTCCCTGCCGCCCCACCAGGAGCCTCTGTGACCATTACCGCACCCACCCGCACCGCCGCTCCCGATGCCACCGCCACCAGCGCCCGCGTGATCATCGTGGGCACCGGCTTCTCGGGCATCGGCATGGCCGCCCAGCTCAAGCGCAGCGGGATGGACGACTTCTTGATCCTGGAGCGCGCCGACGACGTCGGTGGCACGTGGCGCGACAACACCTACCCGGGCTGCGCGTGCGACGTCCCGAGCCTCCTCTACTCGTTCTCCTGGGCCCAGAACCCCGACTGGTCCGACACGTTCTCGCCCCAGCCCGAGATCTGGGAGTACCTGCGCACCGTCGCCAAGGACGAGCAGCTCGACGCCCACACCCGGTTCGGCCACACCGTGCAAGGGGCCCGCTGGGACGAGACCCGGCGGGTCTGGAGCATCGAGACCTCCGAGGGCACCTACGAGGCCCAGGTCCTCATCGCCGGCCTCGGCCCGCTCAGCGAGCCGTCGACGCCCCACCTCCCCGGGATCGAGTCGTTCGAGGGCACGGTCTTCCACTCGGCCACCTGGGACCACGACCACGACCTCCGCGGGGAGCGCGTCGCGGTGATCGGCACCGGCGCATCGGCCATCCAGTTCGTCCCGGCCATCCAGCCCTCCGTCGACCACCTCACCGTCTTCCAGCGCACGCCCCCGTGGGTGATGGAGCGTCGCTCCCGCCCCATCGGCAGGTTCGAGCGGACCCTGTTCAAGCGGGTGCCCGGCGCCCAGCGCCTGGCCCGGGCCAGCATCTACTGGGCCCGTGAGCTCACGGTGATCGGCTTCACCCGGCGACCCCAGATCCTCAAGCGGGCCGGCAAGCTGGCCCTGGCCCACCTGCACCAGGCGGTCGAAGACCCCGAGCTGCGCCGCAAGCTGACCCCCAGCTACGCCATGGGGTGCAAGCGCATCCTGCTCAGCAACGACTGGTACCCGGCGCTCACCCAGCCCAACGTCACGCTCGAAGACGCGGGCATCGCCGAGGTCAAGGCCCACTCGATCGTCACGGTCGACGGCACCGAGCACCCCGTCGACACCATCATCTTCGGCACCGGGTTCCAGGTCGCCGACATCCCTGCGGCGCAGAAGATGTGGGGGACGGGCGGCGTGAACCTGGGCGAGAAGTGGTCGGAGAGCGCATCGGCGTACCTGGGCAGCACCGTCGACCAGTTCCCCAACCTGTTCTTCCTGGTGGGGCCCAACACCGGGCTGGGCCACTCCTCGATGGTCTTCATGATCGAGTCGCAGGTGAGCTACGTGATGGACGCGCTCCGCAGCATGGACCGCACCGGCGCCTCCACCGTCGAGGTCCGGCCCGAGGCGGTCGAGGCGTACAACGTGGCCCTGCAGGAGCAGCTCGGCGGCACGGTGTGGAACACCGGCGGCTGCAAGAGCTGGTACCTCGACAAGACCGGCAAGAACACGTCGCTGTGGCCCGACTTCACGTTCGTCTTCCGCAAGCGCACCCGCCGGTTCGACCCCGACCACTACGTCGTCACGCCCGCCGGCCGAGCGGCACCCACGGTCGCCGACTGAGGCTCCACTACCGTCTCGTCGATGCGACGAGGAGGGTGGTCGGTCCTGGCGGCCTGCGCTGCGGTCGTCGCCGCGGCCGTGCCGCTCGGGGCTGCGCCCGCCGGGGCCGCACCGGCGGTCATCGGGTGCGGCCAGGCCGCGGAGCGGGTACAGATCACGGCCGACGCGGACCTCGACCCGACGTGCACCTACACCGGCGGGTTCGACATCACCGCCTCGAACGTCACCCTCGACTGCAGGGGTGCCCACATCGTCGGCGGTGACGCCGATGGCATCGGGATCCACCTCCACGCCCCCACCGACGCCGCCATGCACGACGTCACCGTCACCGGCTGCGACGTCTCCGGGTTCACCAACAACCTGCGCGTCACCCGCGACGGGTTCGGCGCGCTCGCCGCCGGCCACGAGTACGAGGGCGGCACCTCCGCTATCACCGTGGCGCACAACCGCTTCCACGACTCGAAGGGCGTCGGCGTCTACGTGAACGCCTACGTCAGCGGCGTGACCATCGCCGACGACGCGTTCCACGATGCGGGGAGCACGGCGATCTACCTGGAGACCGGGTCCCGGCAGAACACGATCGAGCGCAACGAGGTGGTGCACAACGGGTACGGCGAGAACGGGACCGCAGGCCAGACGTTCGAGTTCGGCGGGAGCACCGTCTGGTACTGGGGCACGGGCCGCGAGGGCCTGGCCGTCGACGGCTCGTACGACAACGTGATCCGCCGGAACCACTTCGAGCGCAACTCGAACGGCGGCATCTTCCTGTACGAGAACTGCGGCGAGAACCAAGACGACCCGAGCTGGATCGAGCGCCGCTACCCCGCCGAGCGCAACCGCATCGAGGGCAACTCGTTCGCCTCGGAGCGCACCGGCGTGTGGGTGGCATCGCGCCAGGGCGAGAACGTCTTCCCGATGGACTGCTCGGACCCGGCCTACGTGACCGGCCCGGTGCTGCGGATCAGCCTCGATCACGCCCCGTCGAACACGATCCTCGCCAACTCGTTCACCGGCGTCACCTACGGCGTGCGGGTGGAGGACGACGACACCACCGTCGAGGGCAACTCGTTCAGCGCGTCGTCTCCCGACCACCACGCGGTCATCGTGGGCACGCCGTACCGGACCACCGACCTCCACCAGCCCATCACCGGCACCGTGCTGCGCTCGAACACCTCGGCCATCGCCGGCAACGACAGCCCCTACCGCTGGGTCCACGGCACCACCGCCACCACCGTCGAGGGCAACCAGGCGCTCGGCCAACCGGTGGGGATCTGCCAGGGCGAGCCGCCGCCCCGATCGCTGTTCGTGATGGTGATCGCGGTCGCGGCCGCCGAGCCCGACGGCTCGGAGCCGCCGACGCCCGACCTCACGTTCCCCACCCTCGGCGCGCTGGCCAGCTGCCAGGGGCCGGCCGCGACGTCCACCACCACGTCGACGACCGCACCTCCGACCAGCACGGCGGCCGCGCCGGCCGCGCCCGTGACCGGATCGGCCGACTACGCCGGCTGAGGGCCGGCGGCTGCGATCCGCCGATCCGAGGTGACGACGTCGATCGCCACCACGATGGCCATGACCAGGCCCATCAGCGCCACGTCGGTGCCCAGCGGCACCTCGGCCACCGCCGCGACGACCACGATCATCACCCCGCCGATCACCAGCCGGATCGTGCGAGCGGCCGGCTCGCGGTGCAAGAAGCCCTGCAGGAGCGCCATCGAGATGAGCGACAGCGCGGCCGGGATGGCCACCGCCATCGCCTGGCTGACCGGAGAGATCTTCAGGTCGGGCCCCGGCAGCTCGGCCGCCACCCCGATGCCGGCCCCGACGGCCGCCAGCGACGCGAACAGCACGTAGTGGCCGTAGCCCCAGGCGAACGCACCCCGGCGGACGCCCTCGAGGGGCTCGTGGGCCCCCCGCTCGAAGTACAGCCACCACAGCCCGAAGACGAGCACCAGGCCGCCTCCGGCGATGGTGAGCAGCTCGGCCGACACGCCGCCGTCGAGGGCTCGGCGGATGGCGCCCGTGGCGGCGAGGATCGACTCGCCGATCACGATGATCGTGAACAGCTCGTAGCGCTCGGCGATGTGGCGGGGGTGCCACCCGGTGGCGCGGGCGTCGGACTCGGCGATGGCGGGGATCGCCAGCTCGACCACGACGAGGACGGCGAACGACGCCATGCCCCACTGGCTGGGCAGGGCGAGGCGCGCCACCCAGAAGACCTGCACGACCGCGATGCCGATGGCGTAGCGGAGGGCGGCGTCGCCCCGCTCCCCCGACGCGCGGGACGCTCGGGCCCACAGGCCGACCATGGCCAGGCGCATGACCACGTAGCCGAGCGTGACGAGGCCGTACTCCCCGTCGAACGCGTCGGCGATGCCCACCGCCACGATCAGCACGCCGATGATCTGGACGAACACCAGGAGCCGGTACGGCACGTCGTCGGTGTCGAACGCCGACGCGAACCACGTGAAGTTCATCCAAGCCCACCAGATGGCGAAGAACGTCGCCAGGTAGCCGACCAGCCCGTCGTGCAGGTGCGCGGCCGCGATCTCGTGGTGGAGCCCGTCGGCGGCGACCGAGATCGCCACCACGAAGCTCAGGTCGAAGAGGAGCTCGAGCGGGGTGGCGGCGCGGTGCTCCTCGGTGTGGTCGCGGCCGACCATCGGGACCACGTGACGGCGGACGCTGGTCATCGGCGCATCGTAGGAGGCACCTCGGTACGGTGACGACGATGACCCCTTGGGCCGCCCACCTCCCGCCCGGACTCGCACCCGACGACGTGCACCTGCTCGCCGCGGCCAGCCTGCCCGGCTCCTGGACCGCCCGCTGGGCCGCCGACCCGGCCCACCCGACCGTGCACGACGACCGCGAGGGGTGGATCACGGCCGACGAGCTGGAGCACCGCTCGCGGGCGGTGGCCGGGCGCCTGGCCCACGCCGGACTGGTGCCCGGCGAACGCGTCCTGATCTCGGCCGCGGCCTCGGTCGAGCTCGTCGTGGCCCACGTGGCCGCCATCCGCCTCGGGCTGGTGGTGATCCCGGCGAACACCGGCTACCTCGAGCGCGAGGTGGCGCACATCGTCACCGACGCGGCGCCGTCGCTCGCGGTGGTCGACGACGAGGAGCGCGGCCGGTGGATCGCCGCGGCCGCAGGTGACCGCGAGGTGCTGGTGGTGGGCACCGACGTGGCGATCCCCGACGGGCCCGATCCGGCGTGGCTCGACGGCGTCGGCTCCGACGACCCCGCGATCCTCGCCTACACCTCCGGCACCACCGGGTCCCCCAAGGGCGCCCTCCTGTCGCACGGCAACCTGCTCTCATCGGCCGAAGCCCTGCGGCTCGCGTGGCGCTGGAGCCCCGACGACCGCCTGGTCCTGCCCCTCCCCCTGTTCCACATGCACGGGCTGGGCGTCGGGCTGCACGGCACGCTCACCGCCGGCGCGTCGGTGGTGCTGCGCCGCGGGTTCGAGGTGGCGGACACCCTGGGCGCCATCGGCGAGCACCAGGCCACCCTCTTCTTCGGGGTGCCCACCATGTGGTCGCGGCTGGCATCGTCCGGACGGCTGGACGAGCTGCGTGCCCTGCGCCTCGGCGTGTCGGGCTCGGCCCCGCTCGCCGCCGCCTTGCACGAGGAGATCACGGCCGGGTCCGGCCAGCGCCTGATCGAGCGCTACGGCATGACCGAGACCGTGATGAACGTGTCGAACCCCTACGACGGCGACCGGCGCCCCGGCACCGTCGGCCTCCCGCTCCCCGGCGTCGACCTGCGGCTGGCCGAGGGCACCGACGAGATCCTGCTCCAGGGCCCGAACGTCTTCTCCGGCTACTGGCAGCGGCCCGAGGCGACGGCCGAGACCTTCGTCGACGGGTGGTTCGCCACCGGCGACGTCGGCGCCCTCGACGGCGACGGCTACCTCCGCATCGTCGGCCGGCGCAAGGAGCTGATCATCAGCGGTGGCTACAACGTGTACCCCCGAGAGGTCGAAGACGTCCTCCGGGCCCACGGCGACGTGATCGACGTCGCGGTCGTCGGTCTCCCGCACCCGGATTGGGGCGAGCAGGTCATCGCCGTGGTCGAAGGCGCACCGGGCCCCACCAGCGAGGCCGACCTCCTCGCGCTCGCCACCGCCGGCCTGGCCGCGTACAAGCGGCCCAAGCGGGTGGTGTTCGTCGAGGCCCTCCCTCGCAACGCGCTCGGGAAGGTGGTGAAGGGCGACGTGGTCGACCAGGTGCGATGACCTCCGAAGCCACCTCCGACGCCACCTTCGTCGCCACCCGCCTCGCGCTCCAGGCGGTGGCCGAGCACGTCTTGTGCGCGGCGCGCCACGCGGCCACCGGACGCATCGGGCTGCGGGCCGCTCCCGGCGGTCCCACCACGCCGCCGTTCCCCTCGGACCACGGCGACCGGATCGTCGCGATCGAAGGGGTCGACCTGGTGGTCCGCGACGATCGCGGCGAGCAGCGAGCGCCCCTCACCACCGTCGGCGCCGCCGCCGCGCTCGCCGGCACCTCACCAGGGGCGCCGACCCACCTGTTCACGCCCACCACCCCGCTCGAACCCGACGCTCCGCTCGCCATCGATCCGACGGCAGCGGCCACGTTCGCCGCGTGGTGGCTGCTGGTCGACGGCGCTCTGGAGGTCCTGCGCGCCGAGCACCCCGACCAGGAGCCGACGATCGTGCAGCTGTGGCCCGAGCACTTCGACATCGGCTGCCAGCTGGGCTCGGTCAACTACGGCGGGTCGCCGGGTGACACCGCCGATCCCCTCCCGTACCTCTACGTCGGCCCGTGGACCCCGCCCGAGCCCGATGGCGGGTACTGGAACCGGCCGTTCGGCGCCGTCATCGCCGCCACCGAGGTCCCCGACGTGGCGGCCGCCGCCGCCTTCCTCCGCGAGGGCTACCGGCGCAGCCAGGCGCTCGCGTAGCCGAGCCCCATCCGGCGCCACCCTCAGTTCCCGGTCGCCCGTGCCGATCGGGAGGCCCATGTCGCCGGACCGATCGCAAGATCCCCATCCCGAGCGCCGCCAGGACGCCGGCCTCTCCTACGACCCGGACGGGGGGCGCCTCCGCATGGGCACGGCCAACGTGGTCCTCGGGTCAGGCTGCGGCAACCGCGAGGTGCTCGACGCCTACGTAGAGCTGGCCGCCCGGTGCCGTGGCGACCAGGTGGCCCACCTGGTCGAGGTCCGCCAGGAGGACATCGACGCCCTCGCCGCCGTCTTGGACCTCGACGCCATGAACCTGAGCGCGCAGATCGAGCAGGTGCTCGGCACCAGCCGCGCCGATGCCCAGCGCATCGTGGTGCGGCTCCGCGAGACGCGCCTGATCGGCGGCATCACCAAGGCGGCGATCGGCGTCACCATCGCCGGGGCGCTCGTGGCCGGGTGCAGCGCGCCCGGGACGTCCGAGCACGCGTCGACGACTCCCGCGAAGGCCGAGCAGACCTCCACCACCGAGGGCGTAGAGCTCATCCCCCCGGCTTCGGTGGACAAGCCCGACACCGGGCTGATCCCGCCGGCCGAGGTCGACCGGCCCGACTGAGCGTCCGGCCCGCGACCCGCCGCCCGCACTCAGTCGGCGATGCCGAGCGTGCCCGTGATCTTGGTGGGCGTGACCGTGACCAGCAGCTCGCCCGGGACGCCGTTGCGCTCGCCGTACTCCTCGGCGCGGTGGTCACCCATGTAGCGCGCCCCGATGATCCCGGCCCAGCGGCCGACCTCGGCGAGGTCCTCGCTCACCTCCGCCGTGCCCCGGACGATCACGAACGAGAATGGCGGCGTCTCGTCGTCGAAGCACATGGACACGCGCGGGTCGCGCTGCACCGCCAGGCCCTTGGCGGTGTCGGCGCCGGTGTTGAACACCAGGCGGTCGCCGTCGCGGGCGACCCACACCGGAGCGACGAGCGGCGCACCGGACGCGGTGACCACGGCGACCTTGGCGGTGCGGGCCTCGGCGAACGCCCAGTCGAGGGCGGCGGACGGATCGAGGTGCGTGGCCATGCGAGGAGTCTGCCAGCACCGACGGCCCCTGCCTCGCGGGTACCGTGCCGCCATGACGTCTCCCGTGCTCCTGTGTGCCGATGGCTCCGACCACTCCACCGCCGCGCTGCGCGCCGGCCTCGCGCTGCTGGCGCCGGCCACCCCCCTGATCATCGTGACGGTGATGCTCGAGCCCGATCCGGGGCTCGTCACCGGGACCGGCATCGCCGGCGGCGTGATGTCGCCCGAGGCCTTCGACCAGCTCGAGTCCGACGCGGTCACCGACGCCAAGCTGGTGGCGTCGGAGACGCAGGCGGCGCTGGGCCTCCACGACGCCGAGGCCCGCGTCCTGCGCGGCGACCCCGGCGGCTCCATCTGCCACCTGGCCGAGGAGCTCGGTGCGTCGGCCATCGTCATCGGCTCCCGCGGCCGAGGCGGGATCAAGCGGGCCGTGCTCGGGTCGGTCTCCGACCACGTGGTCCGCAACGCCCCGTGCACCGTGATCGTCACCGGCCCCAAGGCCACCGACGACTGAACGGGCCGCTCAGGCGTACATGAGCGAGCCCGGCGTGGTGAGCACGGCGCCGGTCTCGATCCACGTCTTGAGCCCCGAGAGGATCATCGGCCATCCCCCGTAGATCTCGGGGTGGGCGTCTTCGCGCAGCTCGTCGTGGGTGAGGGTGAGCAGGCACGAGTCCTCGACCTGGGTGATCTCCCACGTGACCCGTGAGAAGCCCTGGGCCTTCACGTCGTCGCTCCAGAGCGCCCGCATGGTCTGGACCAGCTTGTGGGGCGGGTCGATCTCGAGGACCTCGCCGTCGCCGAGGGGGCCGGGGGCCTTCGGGTTGGTCATCGTGACGGTGCTCCCGACGGACCAGTCGGTGTCGACGCTGTTGCCGAACATGAACTTCGGCCGCTCGGTCGGGCTGGTGATCGCATCCCACAGCCGCTCGGGGGTGGTCCGGATGTAGATCTCGTAGATCTTCTCCATGGTGGTCTCCATTCGTTGCTTGAGGTCGCTGAGGCCGGCGACCCACGGTTCGGCGTACTTGCTCACCCAGCGGTCGTGGACCAGCCGGATCGGGACCGCGTTCAAGAAGTGGAGCTTCTCCCTGCCCCGCTTGCGCGTGACCACGAGGCCGGCGTCCTCGAGCACCTTCAGGTGCTTCATGACGCCGAAGCGGCTCATCTCGAACCGCTCCTCCAGCGCGCTGAGGGTCTGCCCGTCCTGCCGGAACAGCTCGTCGAGCAGCTCCCGCCGAGTGGGGTCGGCCAGCGCCTTGAACACATCGTCCATGCCGTGATGATATGTGACCTTTTGGTCACCTGTCAACGGATGGCGGCGAGGACCGCAAGGGAGAGAGGGCTACTGGTCCCAGGTGCCCTTGCGCACGGTGCGGTCGAGGATCCCGAGCGTGGCCCGCAGGGCGCCTTCGGAGATGATCGGGAAGATGTTCGCGTCGCGCCAGTCCTGGCTGATCTTCGACCAGTCGTAGTACGAGGTGACCAGCGTGGCGCCGTCGACCGGTTCGAGCGTGTAGCCGTAGGTGTGACCGATGTTGAGCTGGCCCTGGATCGACCACTCGATCTCCCGGTCCTGCTCGAAGGTCTCGATGACGATCGTGACGTCGTAGAGGCCCATCGGGAAGTCGTTGAGCGCCTCGCGGTCCATGTGGACGACGAACGAGTCCCCCACCGCTCCGACGGTGCTGCCGTCGGCGGACATGAGCATCCCCGAGCTGTCGATGGCCACGTGGCCCTCCGGGGTGGCCAGCACCCGGAAGATGGCGGCGGGCTCGGCGGGGATGGTGCGCTGCACCTCGATGCGTTCGGTGGTCATGCCCGCATCCTGCCAGCGGGCTGCCCGGGCTGCACCGGTGCCGCCTAACGTCGTCACCGACCCGAACCTCCCCGACCGGTCAGCAGTGAGCACCGTGCCCGACGAGAACCTGACCGACCGGCTGCGCGCCGCCACCGAACTGCTCGAGGCGGTGGTCAGCGACCGCTCGGCCCTCTACGGCCTCACCGAGCAGGAGCGGGCCCGCTTCCTGGCAGCAGCCGGCGACGTGTTCTGCCCCGACGTCGACGACCGCCGCCAGTGGGCCAAGGCCAAGCGCCGGAAGGCCCGGGCCGACAAGCTCGAGCGCGAGGAGCAGGTGCTGGCCGAGACCGGCATCCGCGCCCTGCGGGCCAAGCCGGTCTTCACCTCGCCCAACGTCTTCGCGCCCGAGGGCGTGGTCGCCACCGGGTTGGGCGACGGCACCGCCGAGCCCGCTCGCGGCGCGGTCGGCACCGACGTGAGCGAGCGCCACTGCTACGTCTGCAAGGTCCACTACCTGCAGGTCCACCACTTCTACGACCAGCTGTGCCCGGCGTGCGCCACGCTCAACGAGCGCAAGCGCACCGAGACCACCGACCTCACCGGCCGGGTCGCCCTGCTCACCGGCGGGCGGGTCAAGATCGGCTACCAGGCCGGCATCAAGCTGCTGCGGGCCGGCGCCGAGCTCATCGTCACCACCCGGTTCCCCCGCGACTCGGCGGTCCGCTACGCCAGCGAGCCCGACTTCGACCAGTGGGGCCACCGCCTCGAGATCTACGGCCTCGACCTGCGCCACACCCCGAGCGTCGAGGCCCTGTGCCACCACCTCGACACCACCCGCGGCCGCCTCGACTTCATCGTCAACAACGCCTGCCAGACCGTCCGCCGCCCACCCGACTTCTACCGCCACATGATGGAGCTCGAGGTGGGCTCCCTCGCCGACCTGCCCGCCGACGCGCGCGGGTTGCTGGGCGGCGTCGACGGGCTCCGCAGCGCCGAGCTGCTCGAAGGCCCCGGCGTCCTGCTGGAGTCGGCGGCGGCCGTGGCGGCCACCTCGGCGGAGATGTCCCAGGCGGCGCTGCTGCCCGACGAGCACGAGCCCCAGGCCCACCTGTTCCCCGAGGGCCGGCTCGACCAGGACCTGCAGCAGGTCGACCTCCGCGGCCGCAACTCGTGGCGCCTCACCCTGTCGGAGGTGTCGTCGGTCGAGCTGCTCGAGACGCAGCTCGTCAACGCGGTAGCCCCGTTCGTGCTGAACGCCCGCCTCAAGCCGCTGATGCTGCGCACCCCCGAGCGCGACAAGCACATCGTCAACGTGTCGGCGGTCGAGGGCCAGTTCTACCGGCGGTTCAAGACCACCCGGCACCCCCACACCAACATGGCCAAGGCCGCGCTCAACATGATGACCCGCACCTCGGCGGCCGATTACCACGCCGACGGGATCCACATGAACAGCGTCGACACGGGCTGGGTCAGCGACGAGGACCCGGCCGAGATCGCCAGCCGCAAGACCGCCGAGCACCGGTTCCACCCGCCGCTCGACATCGTCGACGGCGCCGCCCGCATCGTCGATCCCATCATCGACGGCTTCAACACCGGCACCCACGTGTGGGGCCAGTTCCTCAAGGACTACACGCCCACCGACTGGTAGCCCGCTGACGGTTCCGTCAGGCGACAGCGACCGACGGCGTAGCTAGCGTTCCCGCCAGAACCGCGCAACGCGGGAGGCCGGCCGGCGGGGCTGGACGGCGGAGAGGGGCCACCATGCGTGCTCACCGGATCGCTCTCATCGTCGGGGTCGTGGCGGCGGCCGCTGCCGGCTTGACCGTGACGCCCGCGGCCGCGGCCGGTCCGCCGGCACCGGCGAACGACGACTTCGCTCACGCCCAGGCCCTGACCGGCAGCGCGGGCGACGTCACGACATCGAACGCCGGCGCTACCACCGAGCCCGGCGAGGCGGACACGATCGCCGGCCTCCACAGCGGCGCCTCGATCTGGTACTCGTTCACCGCGCCCACCTACGGCACCCTCCTCGTCGGCTCGTGCGGCGACCCCGACCTCGTCGTGGTCGGCGTGTCCACTGGTGCGGCGCTGGGCTCGCTGACCCCGAGCACCGCCTACACCGGGTGCAACGGGAGGTACACGGACGCCCTGCTGGTGAAGGTGCTGCCGGGGACGACCTACCGGATCGTCCTCGCCGGGATCGACCAGGACACCTCGGCCCCCTACCAGGGACCGATCGGGTTCAGCTGGCGGTTCACCGAGGCAACCCGCGCGGCGGGGCCCACCCACGTCTACGTCCAGCCGGAGTCGCACCAGGTCACGGTGTCGTGGCCCGCGCCGGAAGACGACGGCGGGGCCGACATCACCGGCTACGTGATCACCGCCCGCGTCAACGGCGTCGAGAAGGCGACCAAGACGGTCGGGACCGAGCCCGTACCCCAGGTGGTGACGGGCCTGCCCAACGGGAAGCCGTACCGGTTCGATGTCGCCGCCATCACGGTGGTGGGGGTCGGCTACCCCAGCCCACCGTCCGAGACGGTGATCACGGGCCATCCGTGGTTCCCGTTCGCGGGGTGGTCCGACTACGTCAAGCGGCAGTACCACGACATCGCCGGGAGCACGCCGACTGCCTCGTCGCTGGCGTCCTGGGTGGCCAAGCTCGACGCGAACGACGGGGCACGAGCAGATCTGGTGGTCGCGCTCCGGCGCTCGCCGGACAACGTCACGAACGTCGACCCTCTCATCCGCCTCTACCGGGCCCTGCTGGCCCGGCCCCCCGACAGCGCCGGCCTGCACTACTGGATCGGCCGCCACCGGGCCGGCACGGCCACGCTCGCCGACATCGCCACCACCATGGCGACCGGGAGGGAGTGCAGGAAGCTCTGGTTCCTGATGACGAACACGCAGTTCGTCGACCACCTCTACGACGACGTGCTGGGCAGCTCGGCCGATGCCTCGGGACGCCGTGACTGGGTCAAGAAGCTCGATGAGCACCGGTCGACGCGCGCCGCGGCCGCCGCGCACTTCGCCGCGCTCAAGCAGGCGAAGGGCTACCTGTTCTGGGAGCTCGATGCCGAGGCGGACTACGCACTGCTGCTGCACCGGGGGCCCACCTCCGACGAGCTCTCCCAATGGATCTTCCCCACCCGCGGCGACCCCCTCTCGGCGATCCTCGGCAGCGCCGAGTACCAGCTGCTGCTGCGGTCGGCCTAGGGCAGGTGGGACCCGTGCCGACCGTCGATCCCCGAGCAGCCGAGAAGGCCGTGCTGGTCGCCTACCTCGGCGCGCAGCGGCGCCACGTGCTGGGCATCCTCGACGGGCTGGACGACGAGGCCATGCGGCGGCCCGTCCTCCCGTCGGGATGGAGCTGCGTCGCCATGGTCCAGCACCTCACGCTCGACGAGGAGCGGTTCTGGTTCGGGGCGGTCATGGCCGGCGACCAGGAGGCCATCGACGAGCTCGGTGCGGCCGGCGACACGTGGACGGTGGCGCCCGACCTGCCGGTCGCCGAGGTGATGGCCCGGTACCGCTCCGAGATCGAGCGCTCCGATGCGATCATCGCCGGGCTCCCGCTCGACGCCCCGCCCGCCTGGTGGCCCGGTGAGCTGTTCGGCGACTGGCGCCTCGACGACCTGCGCGAGGTGCTGCTCCACATGATCGTCGAGCTGGCCTGCCACGCCGGCCACCTCGACGCCGCCCGCGAGCTCATCGACGGCCGCCAGTGGCTCGTCCTCACCGACTGATCGACGGGCGAGCACCGACGCGGCGGTGCGCCCTCAGGCGGGGCCGTCCGCCAGCAGGGCGAACAGGTCGTCGGCCGCCATCGACCGCGGGGCTCGACGCTCCCGGGCGGCTTGGCGGGCCAGGCGCTGGAGCAGGGCGTTCACCGGCGTGTCGACGTCGTGGAGCCGGCCCAGCAGGGCGATCTCGCCGTTGAGGTGATCGGTCTCGATCGAGCCGGCACCCCGCTCGAGGCTCTGCCACCCGGAGCCGCCGCGCCGGGAGCGACCGGCGATCGGCTGCTCCTGGATGAGCTCGCCGCGGCGCTCGGCGTCGTCGGCTTCGCTCACCACGTCGAGGCCGGCCGCGGCGAAGCACCGCACCCCCTCGTCGACCGCCTGCACGTACAGGTCGACGCCTCGGCCCTGGAACCCGCACAGGGCGTCGACGGCGTTGGCCAGGTTCAGCAGCAGCTTCCGCCGCTTCCACCGCATGATGTCGTCGCGGACCTCGGACACGAAGCCGGCCGACCGGAACGCCTCCGCGATCGCCGCGGTGGTCTCGTCGGCGCCCGCCGGATAGCGACCGATGTCCAAGATCCCCTCGACCGGGCTCGACCGGGCCTGCACCACGCCGGGCTCCAGGTGGGTGGCGGGGAACATCACGCACACGCCGTGGACGTGCTCGAAGGTGCGCAGGAGCAGCCGTTCGTTCTCGACGCCGTTCTGGAGCGAGACGACCGGCGTCGCCGGATCGACCGTGGCGAGGAGGTCGGCGATGGCGGCCGGCGAGTCCTGGCCCTTCACGGTCAGCAGGACGACGTCGCCGTCGGCCGGTTCGATCTGGTCGGGATGGCCGACGACCGGGATCGGCAGCGTCACCACGCCGGTGGGGCACTCGACGCGCAGCCCCTGGTGGCGGATGGCATCGAGGTGGGCGCCCCGAGCCATCAGCACCACGTCGTGGCCGGCCTGGAACAGGCGCCCACCGACCACCCCACCGATCGCCCCGGCACCGTGGACGAGGAACCGGCTCATGGCGAGGACCCTAGCCACGCCCGGGCCCGCCGATCACCGGGCGAAAACGACGAAACCCCCTCCTGAGAGGGGGTTTCGCTCCGAGCGGACGACCGGATTCGAACCGGCGACCCTCACCTTGGCAAGGTGATGCTCTACCAACTGAGCCACGTCCGCGTGGGGTGTTCACCATAGCGCGAGCGCCCGGCGGCGCCGAAACCAGATCAGCCGGTGGCGCCGGTCCGGTACCGGATCCGTTGCGCCATCTCGACGGCGAGTGGTCGGTCCTGGATCTGGTCGAGCACCAGCTGTCCGCCTTCGGCCACGAGGGTGAGGCTGGCCGTGCGATCGTCCTGCCACCCCTGCACGTCGAGCGTAGGCGTCACGTCGATGACCTGGGTGAACGGCTTCCACAGGCGGTCGTCGACGAGCAGCAGCGACCGGTCGGTGAGCACCAGCACGGCGGCGTTGCCCTCGAGCTTGCCGCCGACGACGGCCTCGACCGTCTCGCCCTCTCGCAGCAGCGCCCCGGCCACGGCGACCGCGGTGCGCGTGGCCTTGCGAGGGCCGGCTCCGAGCCGGGCCACGGCCGCGCCGAGGGCGTTGGGATCGGCGAACCCGGCCGGGGCGACCGGCGGAGGAGGCGGTGCGTACGCCCCGGGTGCGGCGTAGCCCCCAGGCTGGGGCTGGCCCCATGCCGGGGGCGGAGGGGCGTAGGTCTGCGGCGGCGGCGGGGGCGGCGCGTACCCACCCGGCGCTGGAGGCTGCGGGTACGTCGGCGCGGGCGGCGGGGCCGGGTACGTCCCGGGCGGCGGGAAGGCCTGGGCGGGCGGCGGAGGCGGGTATCCCTGGGGCGCCGGCGGGTAGGCCTGCGGGGGCGGCGGGTACGCCTGGGCCGGCGGCGGAGGCGGATAGGCCGCTGGTGGAGGCGGGTACGCCGGGGCCCCGGGCGGGGGCGGATAGGCCGCAGGTGGGGGCGGGGCCGGGGCCTCGGGCGGAGGCGGCAGCGCCTCGGCCGGGGGCTCGGCGGCCACGAGGGGCTCGTTGTCCTCGGCACCCATCCAGGCCGGCACCTCGCGGCCGCCGTCGGGCGCTTCGGGGGCGGGCGCCTCGGAGGCCGGAGCCTCAGCGGCCGCCTCCACCTCGGCTGCCGTCAAGGGCGATCCGCAGGCCATGCAGAACTTGGATCCGGCTTCGTTCTCGGCACCGCACGCTGCACACTGCATCGCTCACCCTTCCGATGGCTCGTCGGGCTGAGCGTAGGTGACCGGAGGACCGCGCCTCGGCCGATGCCCTACGGGCCCGAGTCGGCCGCCGGCGCCACCAGGGCCGCCTGCAGGAGGGCCGCACCGCGGTCGGTCATCTCCACCGTTCCGGCGGCGTCGAGGCCACGTGGGCTCATCTTGGCGATGGTCTTGCGGACCACCTCGACCATGCGGTCGTCGCCCAGCTGGTCGGCCAGCTCGTCGAACTGGAGCTGGAGGAACGCCAGGCAGAGGGCGTCCTCGTGCGTCTGGACCTGGGGATCGGAGCCCAGGCCGCGCTTGGCGACGATGGCGGCGACCCGCTCGATCTCGCCGGCGTCGTAGCCGTGCGCCTCCAGGATCTCGGCCACCTCGGCGGCCTGGCGCTTCTTGTGGTCGGCGCGCCAGCGCAGGTAGCCGGCCCGACCCTCGGGGTAGTCGGTGCGCGGCGACACCCACCGGCGCAGGTGGTGGGCTCGAGCCGCGAGGAGCTGGAGCTCGCCGGCCCCGGGATCGAGGGCCAGGACCCAGCCTTCGACGAGGTCGGCGTGCACCAGCTCCTTCGGCTGCTCGACCCCGTCGACGAGCACCGTGACGGGGTCGTCGGCGTTGGCCGCGTCGATGGAAGCGACGGCCCGCTCGAAGCGCGCCGAGCCCTCCGAGCCGGAGGTCTCAGCCATCGGACCCCGGGGGGCGCAGATCGATGCGGAGCGTCAGGATCCCGTCCTCGAGCACGCCGGAGGCATCGCCGATGATGGCGAAGTCCTGGAAGTCGGTCTGGGCCTGCTCGACCAGGCGGGTGCGCTCCTCGCCCCCGACCGGTGGCAGGTTCCGCTTCCGGACGGCGGAGGCCCGGTCGCGGAAGCGAGCGAGCATTGCGTCGATGTCGAGCGATTCGGCCATGGCCCGACGCTAGTGCCGGGTGCCGGTGCTCCGGTCAGGGCTGGTCGGAGATCCCGAGCGCCTTGCGGCGAGCCGCCGAGCTGGGCCGGGCGGGAGCACCGACGGCGGGAACCTCGATGCGCTCGTTCTCGCCGGTGCCGAGCGGCTTCCAATCATCGTCGGCCGCCTCGTGATCGGTGCCGGGCACCGAGCGGTCGGCGGCGAGCACCTCGGCCGGCGGGGCCGTGGCGCCGACGACGACCTCGTCGCTCGCGGGAGCGGGGGCCGCCTCGGCCGGGGTGGCGGTGAAGATCGCGTCGTCGTCGAGCGTGTCGTTGACCGAGAGGACCGCGGGCTCCGCGGCCTCGTCGACCTCGACCGGCTGGGGCTTGGTGGCTCGCCAGTACCGCACCGTCAGCAGCGTGAGGGCCAGGGCGACGACGAGGAGGGCGCCGATCACGGCGGCCACCTTGCGGCTCTCGGTGACGAGGCGCTGGGCCGGCGGTCGAGGCGTGTCGACCACCGTGTCGGCGGCCGTGGTGGTGGGCGCGGCGGTGGCGGCCACCGGGGTGGTGGTGGCGCCGACGACGGTGGTGGTGCTGCCGGTGAGCTGCCCGCCGAGGGCGGCGCCGGTGCTGTCTTGGGCCGGTGCCGCTCCCGAGAGCGACGGCAGGGCGATCGACGCGGCGAATCCGAGCACGACGACGAGCAGGAAGGTGCGGAGTCGGGGAGCCACGAAGAGCAGATGGTATCGGTCAGCCTGCGGCGGACTGACCGCAGGCCCCGCACGAGTAGGTGGTCCGGCCACCGATCGTCCGTCGTTCGAGGGGCGATCCGCACCGCGGGCAGTGGCCGTCGCGGCGCCGCTGGTCCTGGAGATCGCCCATGTGGGAGCCGCCGCGCTCGAACAGGTCGGTCACCGTCGCCACGATCCGGCGCTGGAGCCGACGACGCTCGGCGAGGGTCAGGGACCCGGCAGGCCGGGCCGGATCGAGCCGGGCCCGCCACAGGGTCTCGTCGACCAGCAGGTTCCCGAGCCCGGCGATGCGGGCCTGGTCGAGCAGCCGGGCCTTGAGCGGCGCCTGCGATCCGGCGAGCGCCGCCGTGAGCTGGGCCAGGGTGATGGACCACGCGTCGGGGCCGAGGGCGCCGCGGTCGGGATCGAGCTCCACACCCCCGAGCCGGCGCGGGTCGGAGGTGACCAGGCGGCTCCCGTCGGAGAAGCGCAGGGCGAACCGCTCCCACTCGGGCTTGTCGGCGTGCGGCCAGTACTCCAGGCGGTCGATGGGCGACTCGTCGTCGAGCAGCAGGCGTCCGGTCATGCCGAACCGCAGCCCCAGGACCGGACGGACCGGACCCAGGTCGACCAGGAGCAGCTTGCCGACTCGCTCGGTGCCCTCGATGGTGGCGCCCTCGACCGCGGCGATCACCTCCGCCGGCGTGATCCCGCCCTTCAAGAACCAGCTGTCGGGTGCCTCGACCACCTCGACGGTGCGCCCGACCGCCCTGTCGGCCTGCCGCCGGTAGGCCTCGACCTCGAGGAGCTCAGGCACCAGCGCCCGCGGCCGACGCCACGGCCAGCGCCTGGGTGAAGTCGGCGATGACGTCGTCGGCGTGCTCGAGCCCCACCGACACCCGGATGGTGCCCGGCCCGATCCCGTTGGCGGCCAGCTCCTCGGGGAGCAGGTTCACGTGGGTGGTGGACGCGGGGTGGGTGACCAGGGTCTCGGGGCCGCCGAGCGAGGTGGCGTGCTGGGCGATGCGGACCGCCTCGACGAAGCGGCGACCGCCCTCGAGCCCGCCGACCACGTCGAACGCGATCAGGGTGCCGCCCGACGACATCTGGCGGGCGGCCAGCTCGTGCTGCGGATGCGAGGCCAGGCCCGGGTAGCGGACGTCGGTGGCCGCGTCGTGCGCCTCCAGGGCCGAGGCCAGCGCCAGCGCGGTGGCCGACTGGCGGGCGACGCGGATGGGCAGGGTGCGGATGCCGCGGGTGGCGTTGAGGGCGTCGTACGGCGAGGCCGACGCGCCCTGGAGCACGGCGAAGCCCCACAGCCAATCGATCAGCTCCCGGCTGCCGGCCACCACGCCGAGCGTGGCGTCGTTGTGGCCGGCGATCCCCTTCGTGGCCGAGTGCAGCACCAGGTCGACGCCGTGGCGCAGCGGCTGCTGGAGCACGGGGGTGCCGAAGGTGGAGTCGACCACCGTGACCGGCCCGGCGATCGCGCCCAGCTCGTCGAGGTCGATGACGTCGAGCTTGGGGTTGGCCGGGGTCTCGGCGAACACCAGCGTGGTCTTGCCGGGGATGACCGCCGCGGCGAACGCGCCGGGCTCGGTGCCGTCGACGAACGTGACGTCGATGCCGAAGCGCGGGCACACCGCCTGGAACAGCAGCTGGGTGGCGGCGTACAGCTGGCGCTGGGCGACGATGTGGTCGCCCGACGAGCACAGCCCGAGCACCACGGCGGACACCGCGCCCATGCCCGACGAGAACGCCCGGGCCGCCTCGGCCCCCTCGAGCTGGGCGATCGCCTGCTCGAACCCGCTCACGGTGGGGTTGCCGTACCGGGAGTAGAAGCGGTCGGCCCCGACCGAGGTGGCCATGCGGCGGGCATCGTCGACCGAAGGCGACACGAACGTGGAGGTGGGCCACAGCACGGGGGCGAGCGACGTGGCATCGCCCACCCGCCCGGTGCGGATGGCGACCGTGTCGGGGTGCAGGCCGGGATCGTGGTCGTTGCTCACTGCGGGGTCGTCTCCAGGAACGGGACCAGGGCATCAGCCACCTGGTCGTGGTCGATGAGGAAGGCGTCGTGCCCGTGCGGGCTGTCGATCTGGTGGTAGACGCCGGTGCCGCCGACGGCCTCGACCCCCGCCACCAGGTCCACCGACTGGTACTCGGGGTAGAGGATGTCGGAGGTGATGCCCATGGAGAGCACGGGCGCCGAGATCCGCGTGAGCGCCGCGGCGAGGCCACCTCGCCCGCGACCCAGGTCGTGGAGGTCCATGGCCTTGGTGAGCAGCAGGTACGAGTTGGCATCGAACCGGCGCGCCAGCTTGATGCCGTGGTAGTCGAGGTAGCGCTCCACCTCGAACCGCTGCCACATCTCGAAGCGGCCGTTCAACGGCTCGACCGGCTCCCGCCCGAACTTGTCGGTGAACACGTCATCGCTGCGGAACGTGACCTGCGAGATCTGCCGGGCCAGGGCCAGGCCCGCGTGGGGGCCGTCGCCGGGCACGGCGTCGTAGTAGTGGCCGTCGCGCCACTTCGGATCGAGCGCGATCGCCCGGCGACCGGTGCTCCACCAGGCGATCTGCTGGGCGGTGGCGGCGGTGCACGTGGCCATCACGGCCAAGCGCGCGACCCGCTCGGGGTACATGACCGCCCACTCCAGCGCCTGCATCCCACCCATCGACCCGCCGACCACGGCGTGCCAGCGGGCGATGTGCAGCGCGTCGGCCACCCGGGCCTGCGTGCGGACCATGTCGCGGATCGACACCACCGGGAAGTTGGGGCCGTAGCAGCCGCGCCGGTCGGGCATCGGCGACGCCGGGCCGGCCGATCCCTGGCAGCCCCCCAGCACGTTGACGCACACGACGAACCAGCGGTCGGTGTCGAGCGACTTGCCCGGCCCGATGAAGTCGTCCCACCAGCCGGGGGTGGGGTGGCCGTCGCCCGCGGGGCCGGCGGCGTGGGCATCGCCGGTGAGGGCGTGGCAGACCAGCACGGCGTTGCTGGCGTCCTCGTTGAGGGTGCCCCACGTCTCGAAGCAGATGAGGAGGTCGTGGAGCTGCCCACCGCCCTCGAGGACGAACGCCCGGTCGACGGCCATCCGCATGAACTGCCGTTGGCCCGGAGGGTCGCTCGGGTGCCACGCGCCGGTGGCGGGCACCGTGCTCGAGTGCGGCTGGATCCACGGAGGGATGGCCAAGGAGGCGGCATCGGACCAGTGCCCGGCGGCTTCTTCCATGATCGACCTCCTCGCGGATCTGCGGGGTTCGGTCACCTGGTGCCAAGCGGCGGGCCGGAGCCCGGACACTTCGTTGCCGGCGGCTGCCGGCCACATCCCCGCCCGGAGGCGAGAGGCACCTTGGGTGTCCTTCCCAGGTTGCCGGACCTGGGAGAACCCAGGCCGCTCTTGATGACGAGCGCCACTGTATGCGAAGACCGGCCACCCGGAGCGAACCGAATCCGGGGCGCGCCGAAGCACCCACCTCAGGGTCGGCGGGTCGGTGCGTGGAGACGCGCGGGGCTGGGGTGCGAACCGAGCGAGAGCTCAGGCGTCGGCGGGGCCGGCCCGGGTGGGGTCGATGGGGGCGCCGCCGGCGGGGCTGTCGGGTGGGGGCGGCACGGCGCCGGGCCGGTGGCCCGTGACCGGCGGCGGAGGCGGAGGCGGATCATCGTCGTCAGCGGAGGCGCTGCCGGCGGGAGGGTCTGGGAGGCGGGCGTTGAGGTGGAAGCCCCAGCGGTCGAGGCGTTCGCCGGTGGGCGGGATGTAGCGGTGAGGACGGATCCCCACATCGGCGGCAACGTCGCGGACCCGCTCGGCCGGGGTGGTGGCCGGCGCGGGAGGCGCCGGCCGGACGGGGTGGCCGACGGCATCGAGCGGCAGGCCCCGGGCGTTGGTGAACACGACGCCGGGTGCGGCGTGCCGAGGGAGGTCGGCGTTGCCGTCGATGCCGAGCGTGCCCTGGTGGTGGCAGCGGTGGTGGTGGCCGCACAGGGTGATGAGGTTCGACGTCTCGGTGGAGCCGCCGTCTTCCCAGTGCCAGATGTGGTGGATCTCCAGGCCGCTGGTGCGCCCACAGCCCGGCACCGAACAGCAACCGCCGTCGCGGTGCTCGACCGCACGGCGCAGCCGCCGGTTGATGGCACGGGTGACACGGCCGACGCCGATGGGGGCGATGCCGTCGTGCACGATGCCGCGCAGACGGGCATCGCAGAGGATGTGGCGGCGCTGCCCCTCGGGCAGGACCACCCCGAGGTGGGTCATCAGCTCCAGGCTGTTGGGACCCGCTTCGAGGTGGGCGTGGACCAAGTAGCGGTCGGTGCCGGGGCGGGCCGCCTCGCCGGCGCGCAGCGCCGCCTCCGCCAAGGCGACGAGGGCATCGGCGGCGTAGACCGGCTCCGGGTCGACGCCCTCGGGCGCCGTCGCCCTGGCCTGCCGTCGCAGATCCTCCTCCATGCCCTTGAGCGCCTGATCGAACACCGCACCCTTGGCCTCGGGCAGGCGGATGTGCGCGAAGTAGCCCCGCTCGTCGTACCCCCTCGACACGCTGCCGTGGAGCTCGGGATCGGGACCGGGATCGGCCCCCGGTGCGGGCTCGGGCTTGGGCTTGGGGTCGCGGTACCACGGCAGCGCCTGGCGCAGCTGCTTCACCGTGCAGCACTGCGCGACGCGGGCCGCCGACTCGTCGTAGCGGGCCGGCACGTAGCGGGCGACCTCGGCCGCCTGGTCCACCGTGAGCTCCCCCGCCGCCAGCGCGGCGAGGGTGTGGGCCAGCTCCTCGGCCCGTTCGGCCAACCGCACGATGTCGCCGGCGCGGCCCGGAGCGACTCCCGCCCGCCAGGCCAGCCACTTCTGCGGCGACAGGTTGTCGCCGCCCGACACCCCCGCCTGGACCCCGCGCCGCGTCAGCTCCACGAGCCGCGCCTCGGCCACGTTGATGACCCCTTGGACCTAGGCGATCTCCTCGCAGATGGCGTCATAGGCGGCGTCCGCCGCTGCGCCCGCCGCCCCAGCGGCATCATCCGAGTGGCGGGGCGGGGTCATGCACCTCAGTGTACGACGCCCTCACCAAACATCGAACGTTTGTTCGATGTTCCTCACGGCTTCCAGCGATGCCTCAGGCCGGGGCCATCGCCCCCATCAATACCGGACACCCGCCTGCTGACGGCCCGCCGGGCCGACGCTGGATCAGACCTTCTCGACGGGCACCCAGTTGGTGAGGTCCTGGAGGATGGGGTTGTTGGAGAACACCTCGGGCATGGGCTGGTCCTCGCCGAGGCGCTTCTGGAGGCGCTTGACCTCGAGCTCCTGGTCCCAGAGCAGCAGGGTGACGACGAGGCCGCCCTGGCCGGCACGAGCCGTGCGGCCCGAGCGGTGGAGGTACGCCTTGTGGTCCTCCGGCGGGTCGAAGTGGATCACGATGTCGATGTCGTCGACGTGGATGCCGCGGGCGGCGACGTCGGTGGCCACGAGCACGGAGAGCTTCCCGGCCATGAAGTCGGCGAGCGACTTCTCGCGCTGGCTCTGGCGCAGGTCGCCGTGGATGGCCGCGGCCTTCACGCCCTGCTCGTTGAGCTGGTCGACGAGCTTGTCGGCCATGCGCTTGGTGCGGGTGAACATGAGCGTCTTGGTGCCGCTGCGGGAGATGGCCGCGGCCACCTTGACCTTGTCCATCTGGTGCACCCGGAGGAACCGCTGCGTCATGCTGGCGACGGTGACGCCCTCGGACTCGACCTCGTGGCGGACCGGGTCGGTCTGGTAGCGGTCGATCAGGCCCTGGACCACGCCGTCGAGCGTGGCCGAGAACAGGAGGGTCTGGTGGTCGCCAGGGATGTGGCGGAGGATCCACTCGACCTGGGGCATGAAGCCCATGTCGGCCATGCGGTCGGCCTCGTCGAGCACCACGATGCCGACGTCGGTGAGGTCGAGCTCCTTGCGGTCGATGAGGTCGATCATGCGGCCGGGGGTGGCGGCGATGACCTCGACGCCCGCCTTCAGCTTCTTGATCTGCTTCTCGATGTCGGCCCCGCCGTAGATGGCCGCGACGGTGATGTCGCGCACGGCACCGATGGGCTCGAGCTCTTCCTTCACCTGCGTGGCGAGCTCCCGGGTGGGGACGAGGATGATGGCGCGGGGCCGACAGGGCTCGGCGGTCTTGACGGTCTGCAGCACGGGCAGGCCGAAGGCGAGGGTCTTGCCCGAGCCGGTCTTGGCCTTGCCGCACACGTCGCGGCCGGCCAGCGCATCGGCGATGGTCAGCTCCTGGATGGCGAACGCGTGGGTCTTGCCCTGAGCGGACAGCACGCCGGCCAGGTCGGGGGCGACGCCGAGGGCGTCGAACGAGGTGGTCACTGGTTGTCTCCGGATTCTCTTCGAGTGGAGGGTCTTCCTCCGGCTCTCGAATCGATGAGACGAACGCGTTGCGAGGTGACCCGCGGATCCGCCCGACAAGCAGTTTGGGCGCTGACCCGCTCGTCCCAGGTTAGAGGTCCGAGCGGTCCGATCCGCGATCCCCCTGATGACCCCTCAGGTCAAGCGGGGAGGTTGGCCTCGATGGCGGAGACGATCGCCGGGTCCTCGGGCTCGACGCCGGGACGGAAGCGGGTCACCTGGCCGCCGGGGGCGACGAGGAACTTCTCGAAGTTCCACTGCACGTCACCGGCCGCGCCGTCGGCGTCTTCCACCTGGGTGAGCTCCGCGTAGAGCGGGTGCTGGCCCTCGCCGTTGACCTCGATCTTGTCGAACATCGGGAAGGTGACGCCGTAGGTGGTGGAGCAGAAGGTGGCGATCTCGTCGTTGCTCCCGGGCTCCTGGCCCAGGAACTGGTTGCACGGGAAGCCGAGGACCGTGAAGCCCTTGTCGCCGTAGGTCTCCTGCAGCTTCTCCAGCCCTTCGTACTGCGGCGTGAGGCCGCACTTGGAGGCGACGTTGACGACCAGCGCCACCTGGTCCTGGTAGTCGTGGAGGTCGGCGTCGGACCCGTCGAGGGCCTGCACGGGATGGTCGTAGATGCTCATGGCCGGGACCCTATCTGCGGCCGCTCACGTCGGGACGAGGGACTCCATCCACTGCGTCCGGACGTCGTAGCCATCGGTGTTGTAGTGGATGCCGTCTCCGGCGCGCAGCGAGTCGACGTCGGCGCGGGCGTTGATGAACGCATCCCAGTCGGCGACCTTCAGCGAGGGGTGGCGGCCGGGTGCTGCGGCCAGCGCGGGGTTGACCCCCTCGGTCGCCGGGGCCAGGTGCGTGGTGCCGGTGTCGACGTTGACCCAGGTGACCGGGACGTCGGGGCCGATCACCTCCATCATCTTGTCGATCCGTCCGGAGAAGGCCTGCTCGGACAGGTAGTAGTCGTTGGTCCCCAGGGCGATGATCACCTGGTCGAAGCCTTCGGGGTGGTGCTCGGTGGCCGCCAGGATCCCCGCCTCGGTGCGCCGGCCGATGACCGCATCGATCGTCCAGGTGCCGGGACCGTGCTTGCCGAGGCCCTGGAGCTGGCAGCCGAACGTGAGCGAGTCGCCGATGACCAGCACCTTGGGCCCATCGTCGTGGGAGCACGCCGCCAGCCCGGCCACCGACAGGACGGCCACCAGCAGCAGGGGCACCAGCGAACGTCGACCCCAGACCATGACCGCCTCCAGACCGGAGCAAGGTACTACCGGGGAAGTGCAGGTCAGCGTCGCCGCACCCGGCCGTTGCGGAGCTCGACGCCCTCGGCCGCCAGCCGGCGCTCGTGCTCCGCCTCGTGACCGGGGACCAGCCGGCCCGACGCGTTGACCACCCGCCACCACGGGTACGCCCCGCCGCTGGTCGCCAGGATCCGGCCGACGGCTCGGGCGGCACCGGGGAACCCGGCCTCGGTGGCCACCTCGCCGTACGTCACGACATCGCCCGGGTGGAGCCCATCGAGGACGCGGGCCACGGCGGCCTCGAACGCATCGCCCTCACCTGCGGTTCCCCGACCCCCACCCACGAGGACCGGCCTACCATCTGCCTGGTGGCTGATCCAGACCTCGCCGAGCAGGGCTACACCATCCTCCGGGATGTGATCAGCGCCGACCTCGTCGCCGAGCTGCTCGACGACCTCGATCGGCTCCACGTCGAGCTGGGCACCCGGCCCGCCACCAACGGGTTCGAGGGCACCGAGACGCTGCGGGTCTACAACCTGCTGGCCCACGGCCCCGTGTGGCAGCAGGTCCCCGTCCACCCGGCCGTGCTGCCGGTGGTCGAGGGCGTGCTCGACGCCGGGTGCCTGGTGTCGTCGCTGTCGTCGATCGCCATCGGACCGGGCGAGACCGAGCAGCCGATCCACGCCGACGACCAGATCATCCCGCTGCCGAAGCCGCACGTGCCCACGGTCTGCAACTCGATGTGGGCGCTGACCGACTTCACCGAGGCCAACGGCGCCACCCGCATCATCCCCGGATCGCACCTCGCCGACCGCTCTCCCGACTTCGGCACGTCCTACGACAGCATCCCGGCCGAGATGGAGGCGGGCAGCGTGCTGATCTGGCACGGCAGCCTGTGGCACGGAGGCGGCGCCAACACCACGTCCGAGCGACGCGTGGGCATCGCCATGAACTACTGCGCGGGCTGGATCCGACAGCAGGAGAACCAGCAGCTGGGCATCCCCACCGAGGTGGCGCGCACGTTCAGCCCGCGGCTCCAGGAGCTGTGCGGCTACGGGGTGTACCACGGGCTGATCGGCCACATCGACCGCCGCTCCCCTGCCGACCGCCTGCTCGCCGACGGCGCCGCCCCCGGCGACGACGGGATGGTCTGGGACGTTGTCTGAGGACGCCCACCTGGCGGCAGCCCTCTGGGAGACCGGGGGCTGGGAGGCCACCAACATCGCCGCGGCCGTGGTCGGGCCCGAGGCCACCCTGGCCACGATCGGGCCCGGCGACCGCTCGTTCCGCCTCGCCTCGGTCACCAAGCTGCTCGCCGCCTACGCCTGCCTGATCGCGGTCGAGGAGGGCACGCTCGACCTCGACGAGCCCACCGGACCTCCTGGGGTCACCGTGCGCCACCTGCTCGCGCACGCCGGCGGGTACGGCTTCGACACGGGCGTGCTGCTGCTCCCCGAGCGCAAGCGCATCTACTCGAACACCGGGTTCGACGCCCTCGGCGAGCACCTGGCCCACGCCGCCGGCATGCCGGCGAGCGACTACGTCACGCTGGCCGTGTTCGAGCCGCTCGGCATGTTCCACACCGACATCCGCGGCGGGTCGCTCGCCCACGGCGCCTGGTCCACGGGAGCCGACCTCGCCAAGTTCGCCGGTGAGCTGCTGCGGCCGACGCTGGTGCACGCGGCCACGCTCCACGAGGCCACCACGGTCGCCTACCCCGACCTGGCCGGCATCTTGCCGGGCATCGGCCCGCAGCGGCCCAACGACTGGGGCCTCGGGTTCGAGATCCGCGGCTACAAGACGCCGCACTGGACCGGCCGGCTCAACTCCCCCGCCACGTTCGGCCACTTCGGCGCGGCCGGCACGTTCCTCTGGGTCGATCCGGCCATCGAGCGCAGCCTGGTGGTGCTCACCGACCGCAACTTCGGCCCCTGGGCGCTGCACGCCTGGCCGCCGCTGTCCGACGCCGTGGTCAACGCCTCGTCGCGCTGACCGGCACCCGTCAGGCGGCGGCTGGCCCTGCGAACGACGTGGTGATGATCCGGCCGTCGCGCTCGCCGGCCGATGGGGCCAGGCTGCCCACCACGAAGCTGCGCTGCAGCCAGCGGTCGCTGCCGTCGAACCGGGCCTGGAACGGGCGCCGGCCGTGCACGCACCGGGTGTTGTCGATCACGAGCAGGTCGCCGTCGGTGAGGGTGATGGCGCGCTGGCGCTCGGCCACAGCGGCGTGGAGGTCTCGGAGCGCGGCCTGGGCCCGTGCGGTGGTGCCGGTGGTGAGCTCGGCGTCCCAGCAGAGCCAGGGCTGGTCGTCGGAGCCGCCGAGCACCGGCCGTGGGGCGCCGACCGCCTCGCCCGGACGCCCGCCGAAGGACTCGTCGACCGCGGTGCGGAACTCCGGCCGGCGCAGTGCATCGATGCTGGCGGGCGCGAGCGCGGGCAGCAGGTCGTGCACCGACGCGATGGTGGTGGCGGCGGCCGGGTCGCCCCGGAGGCACAGCAGCAGCAGGTAGCGCGGGCCGTGGGGGTGGAAGGCGGTCTCGGTGTGGAACGCGAGGTCGACACCCGACGAGGTGGAGGTCTGGCGGCCGACGTCGGCGCGGGTGGGGACCAGGTTCTGGACGATGGATCCGCCGTGCTCCGGTGCGTAGCCGACGGGCTCGCCGAGTCGGCGGGCGATGGCCAGGAGCACCAGCTCCGACCGCAGGTCCTTGCCGGTGGGGGCGGTGGGCGCGGCCGGTGTGGCGGGGACGGTGCCGACCGGCACGTTCCGGATCAGCAGGGCACCGGCCGGCCCGGGGTCGTGGGCGAACGCATCGAGGGCGTGCTCGAGCTCGGGGTCGAGCGAGCGCCCGGCGCTGGACGCGGCGGCCACGAAGGCCTCCTCGTCGGGGTGGACACCGACAGGTGCCGCCAGCTGCGAGAAGGCATGGAACCCGCCCGGATGGGTGGGGAGCGCTGCGACAGCCACGGGTGGTCCTCCTTGCGGTGCGACGGCGACGAACCGTCCGAAACGTTCGTTTCAGGATACCACCTCGTCTGAAACAGATGTTGCAACCGCTCGGAAGCCCGGTCAGCCGTCGGTGAGCGCCTCGAGGGCCTGCCAGGTGCGCTCCACCCGGTCGAGGTCGGTGGTGGCGTCGTCGCGCAGCTCCTCGGCCACGGCGGCCACGAGGGCGGCGAGCAGGGCCAGGGCACCGACGTAGTTGTCGAAGGGCCCGATCCCCTCGCCCTCGACCACCAGGAGGGCGCGCGACAGCCGGGCGAGCGGCGAGAGGGGCCCGTCGGTCAGCGCGATCAGCACGGCGCCCTCGGCGACGGCGTGATCGACCGCCCGCAGCAGCCACCGGTCGTAGCGGCGGAGGTCGAGGGCCAGCACCACGTCGCCCGGGTCGAGCCGAGCGATGGACTGCCCCACCGACACCGGGGTGCCGCCGACCACCTCGACCTGCGACCGCAGCATCCGCAGCTCGTCGCCCGCGTGCCCGGCGATGCCGGCACCGGCATCGCCGGCGATCACGGCGATGCGCCGGCCGCGGTCGGACAGCAGCCGCACGGCATCGTCGAACGCAGCCCGGTCGATGCCCGACAGCGTGTCCTCGACCGCCTCGATCGACGTGGCCATCGCCCGGGCCACCACATCGCCGGGAGGGAGGTCGCGGATGCGCACCGCGGCGGGACGCAGCCGGTCGGCCAGCTCGGTGCGGACGGCGTCCTGGAGCCCCACGAAGCCGTCGTAGCCCAGCCTCGCGGCGAGGCGGACGACCGAGGCGCCGCTCGCCCCCGCCGCGCGGGCGACATCGGCCACGGTGCCGAAGGCCACGAGCTGCAGGTCGGCCGCCACGACGTCGGCCACGCGCCGCTCAGCGGGCGTCAGCGAGGCCGAGGCGTTGCGGATGCGGACGACCACGCTCGTGCCCGGCACGCCACCAGGGATCTCTGCTGCTCCGTCTGCTCGCACCGCGCCCACCGTACGCGCCCACCCGGCACCGATCGTCCCGAGCGCGGACCGATCAGTAGTGGACGGACGCCTCGCCGTTGAAGCGGTCGAGGTAGTGGGTGCCGCGCAGGGCCTGCGAGAGGCGCTGGTACGGGTGGTGCTTGTGCAGCCGGGTGAGCGACTCCTGCGGGGGGAACTCGAGGATCTCGCGCACGTCCCAGGCGATGCTGTAGAGGCGAACGCGATCGAGCTGCCGGGGGTGCGAGAACAGCTCGGGGTACTCCTCGGCGAACCACCACGGCACCTCGGCGTAGTCCTCGGCCTTGGTCAGGTGCTCGTAGTCCGGGGCCACGTGGAGGTGGGGCAGGGCGCAGAAGCGCATGAGCACATCGAGGTCGAGGTCGGGCGGGCCGGGGCGGGCGTACTCGAAGTCGAGCAGCGCGGTCACCTCGCTGCCGTTCCACATGATGTTCTCGAAGGTGAGGTCGCCGTGGACGATCGTGCCGGCGTCGAACGGGTCGAGCGCATCGGCCGTGCTCCGCACGAGGTCGGCGGCATCGTCGAACAGCGACGGATCGACGTTCGGCAGCTGCCCGGCGCGGGCGATGGCGTTCAGGAGCCGCTGGACCGCCTGGCTGCCCGACGGGGCGGGATCGAGCAGCTGGGGCGCGTCGTGGAGGCCGTCGAGGCGGGGGCACGGGGTCTGGTGCACCGCCCGCAGGCGCGAGGCGATCTTGCGCACGGCCGCGCGGCGCTCGTCGGTGGACAGCGTCGGCCAGGCGCGGCTCAACGGGACGCCGGGCAGGCGCCGGACCACGAGCCAGTCGTCGCCGACATCGCCGCCGTGCTGGATCAGGGGCGGGTAGCCCACCTCGGGCGGCAGGACCTGCGAGAGCACCGCCTCGCGGTGGAGGCGGTGGCTGGCATCGCGGTTGATGCGGACGACCAGGTCATCGGTCATCCACACCTCGTTGGTGACGCTGTCGGCCCGGGCCAGCCCCACCGAGGAGGCCCCGATCGCCTGGAGCGCCCCGAGGGCGCGCGCCCTCCCGAGCCCAGTCGCCATCGGTGCACCGAGGGAAGGAGAGATGCGGGTGCGGTCCACCAGCTCGTCCATCGGCCGACCTGGCGGCTTCATGAGCCAAACGGCCTAGTGAAGCCGCCCGGCCGGGATCAGAGCTGCTCGGCGGTGAGGGCGAACAGGTCGGCCTTGCCGGCCTTCACCGGAGCCACCAGGCCGTGGACCTGCGGGAGCAGGTGCTCGGCGAAGAAGCGGGCCGTGACCAGCTTGACCTGGGCGAACTCGGCGTCGGGCGAGCCGGCGTCGATCAGCCGCTTGGCCACGAGGCCCTGGACGGCCATCAGCCAGCCGGCCACGGTGGTGGCGAACAGGCGCTGGTAGGGCGAGGCCGCCGAGAGCGCCTGGACCGGGTCGGCCATGCCCTCCGAGAGGATCCAGCCGGTGGCGTCTTCGAGCGAGGCCACCGCCGCGGCCAGCTCCCGGTGGATGGGGGCGAGCTCGTCGCCGGCCCCCGCCAGCTCCTCGACCGTGGCCTTCATGCGGGCGAGCTGGTCGTTGTAGACGCCGCCGGCGCGCATCGGGAGCTTGCGCCCCACGAGGTCCATGGCCTGGATGCCGTTGGTGCCCTCGTAGATCTGCGTGATCTTGGTGTCGCGGTAGTACTGGGCGACACCGGTCTCCTCGATGAAGCCCATGCCGCCGTGCACCTGGATGCCGAGCGACGTGACCGTCTCGGCCACATCGGTGCAGTAGCTCTTGGTCAGCGGGATGAGCAGGTCGACCATCTCCTGGGCGGCCGTGCGGGTGGGCTCGTCGGCGCCGTAGCGCAGCACGTCGATCTGCTCGGCGACCTTGTAGGCCAGCAGCCGCATCGACTCGGTGTACGACTTCATCGTGAGCAGCTGCCGGCGCACGTCGGGGTGCTCGATGATGAACGACTTCTCCCCGCGGGCCGCACCGGGGGCGAAGCCCTGCTTGCGCTCCTTGGCGTAGCCGAGGGCGTGCTGGTAGCTGCGCTCGGCGAGGCCCAGGCCCTCGACGCCCACGCCGAGGCGGGCGTTGTTCATCATCGTGAACATGTACCGCATGCCGGCGTTCTCTTCGCCGATCAGGTAGCCGATGGCGCCGTCGGAGTTGTCGCCGTAGGCGAGCACGCAGGTGGGGCTGGCCTTGATGCCCATCTTGTGCTCGACCGAGACGATGTGGACGTCGTTGCGCTCGCCCAGGCTGCCGTCGTCGTTGACGAGGAACTTGGGGACGATGAACAGCGAGATGCCCTTGGTGCCGGCGGGGGCATCGGGGGTGCGGGCCAAGACGAGGTGGACGATGTTGTCGGTGAAGGGGTGCTCGCCGAACGTGATGAAGATCTTCTGGCCCGAGATGCGGTAGCTGCCGTCGTCGGCCTTCACGGCCTTGGTGCGCAGGGCGCCCACGTCGGAGCCGGCGTCGGGCTCGGTGAGGTTCATCGACCCGGTCCACTCGGCCGACACCATCTTGAGGAGGTACTTCTCCTTCTGCTCCTCGCTGCCGTGGTGGAGGATGGCGTCGATGGCGCCCTGGGTGAGGAGGGGCGCCATGGCGAGGGCCATGTTGGCGCTGTTGAGCAGCTCCTGCTGCACGATGCCCACGAGCCAGGGGAAGCCGCCCCCGCCGTACTCGGGCGCGAACGGCACCGCGCCCCACCCGGCGTCGGCGTAGGCCCGGTAGGCCTCCTTGTGCCCGGTGGGCGTGACGACCTCGTCGCCGTCGACGTGGGTGCCCTGCTCATCACCGATGGCGTTGGTGGGCGCCCAGACGTCGGCCATGAGGCGGCCGAACTCCTCGAGCACGCCGTACACCGAGTCCGCATCGATGTCGTGGTACGCCTCGAGCTTGCTCAGCTCGTCGATCGGCGTGACGTGGTCGAGGAGGAACTTGATGTCCTGGAGTGGCGGCGCGTAGTCAGACATGGCCGCAACGCTACGGCCCCGCTGGTCGGAGCAGCCAGTTGCCGGTCGGGCCGCGGCGGGCTTCGTTAGGGTTCGGCCATGGCCCGCCAGATCCTCGTCGTCGAGGACGAAGCCCTGATCGCCGACGCCATCGCGGCCCGGCTCCGCAGCGAGGGCCACGAGGTCCGCGTCGCCGGCGACGGCCCCACCGGCGTGGCGTACGCCGAGCGCTTCGAGCCCGACCTGGTGATCCTCGACCTGATGCTGCCGGGGCTCGACGGCCTCGAGGTGTGCCGGCAGATCCAGCGCGACCGGCACGTCCCCGTGATGATGCTGACGGCTCGAGACGACGAGACCGACCTGGTCATCGGCCTCGCCGTGGGCGCCGACGACTACCTCACGAAGCCGTTCTCCATGCGCGAGCTGGTGGCGCGGGTGCAGGCGCTGCTGCGCCGGCTCGACGCCCTCGCCGGGCGCACCCAGCCCAAGAGCATCCGCCTCGACGACGACATCGAGATCGACGTCGAGGGCCGGCGGGTCCGCCAGCACGGCGAGGTGGTCCACCTCACCCCCACCGAGTTCGACCTCCTCAGCGGCTTCGCAGAGCGTCCGGGCCGGGTGCTCACCCGGGAGCGCCTCCTGATGGACGTGTGGGGCTACCGCGACGGCTCCGGCGCGCGCACGGTCGACTCCCACGTGCGGGCCCTGCGCCGCAAGCTCGGCGACAACGTGGTCCGCACCGTCCACGGCGTGGGCTACGCGCTGGGCGAGTCCGGTGCCGAGGGCGAGGGCGAGGGCGATGCCGGTGCCGACGGCGATGGCCCTGCCCCGGGTGAGGACGAAGCCGAGACCAGCTCCGCATGATCGGCAACCCGCTCCAGCGGATCAGCTCGATCAAGCTGAAGTTCAGCATCGTGATCGTCGCCGCCGTGGTGGTCACCCTCGCCGTCAACGAGATCGGCCTGGCGCTCAACTTCCGGGCCGGGTTCCGCGCCGGGGTGGCGGCGATCATCGCCCTCGGCATGGTGCAGCTCATGGCCAGGGGCATGACGTCGCCGCTGCGCTCGATGGAGCGGGCGGCCACCGCGATGGCATCGGGCGACCTGAGCGAGCGGGTCACCTCGAACTCGTCCGACGAGGTGGGCCGCCTCGCCTTCGCCTTCAACCACATGGCCGACGAGCTGGCGGCCGAGGACCAGCACCGGCGCGACCTCATCGCCAACGTGTCCCACGAGCTGCGCACGCCGATCTCGGCCCTGCGCGCCACGCTCGAGAACGTGGTCGACGGGGTGGTCACGCCCGAGCCCGCCCTGCTGCGCACGATGCTCGCCCAGACCGAGCGGCTGCAGCGCCTGGTCACCCAGCTCCTCGACCTCAGCCGCCTCGAATCCGGCGGTACGCCCCTGCACCGGCTGCCGTTCCCGGCCGTCGAGCTGCTCGACGCCGTGGCCGACGAGGCGGCGCTCCACTCCCCCGACCTCACGTTCGACGTGGTCCTCGACCCGCCGGAGCTCGTGGTCGACGGCGACCCTGAGCGCCTGCACCAGGTGCTGGGCAACCTGGTCGAGAACGCCGCCCGGTTCGCGCCCGACGACACCGCCGTGGTGCTCACCGCCCGCCAGACGAGCGAGCTGGTGGTGTTCGAGGTGGTCGACCAGGGCCCGGGCATCCCCGAGGAGTCGCTCAGCCGGGTGTTCGACCGGTTCTACCGGACCGATGAGGCCCGGAGCACCGACGAGGGTGGATCCGGGTTGGGGCTCGCCATCGCCCGTTGGATCGTGGAGCTCCACGGCGGGCACATCCGCGCCGAGCGGATCGAGCCGCACGGCTGCCGGATGGTGGTGGAGCTGCCTGCCTGAACCGGGTGCTCAGACCACGACCAGGCCGTCGAGCCCGGGCTCCTCGGGCGGGAACTGCGGGTCCATGTCGTGCAGGTGGGCGAGCAGCACGTTGAGGATGGCCCAGTTGCGGTACCACTTGCGGTCGGCAGGGATCACGTACCACGGGGCGTGGTGCACGGAGGTCTGGCCGATCGCTTCCTCGTAGGCCACCTGGTAGTCGTCCCAGCGCTTGCGGACGTCGAGGTCGGCCGCCGCGAACTTCCAGCGCTTGGTGGGATCGTCGAGGCGGGCCTGCAGGCGCTCGGCCTGCTCGTCCTTGGAGATGTGCAGGAAGAACTTCACCACGCGGGTCCCCGACGCGGACAGCGTCGACTCGAAGTTGCGGATCTGCTCGAACCGGGCCCGCCACACGGCCTCGGGCACCAGCTCGTCGACGCGGGCGATCAGCACGTCCTCGTAGTGCGAGCGGTTGAACACGCCGAGCTCACCGTGACCAGGGGCTTCCTTGTTGATGCGCCACAGGAAGTCGTGGTCGAGCTCCTGGGGGGTGGGCGCCTTGAACGATGCCACGCGCACCCCCTGCGGGTTCACGCCGGTGAACACCTTGCGGATGGTGCCGTCCTTGCCGCCGGCGTCCATGGCCTGGAGGACGATGAGCAGCGACTGGCGGTCCTCGGCCCACAGCCGGGTCTGCAGCTCGCCCAGCGCGACCACCATCGCGTCGGAGACCGGCTCGGTCTCGGCTTTGCTGCCGGGCGCGCCCTCGGTGCTGCGCGTGTCGATGTCGTGCAGGCCGGGCGTGGAGCCCGGGGGCACGAGCCATCGCTTCGCGTGGTGGGCGTGGTCATCCGCGGCGGCCATGGGTCACACGCTAGGGGGAGGCAGGGGCGGCGAGGTCGATCGCGATCCGCGTGGGGTCGCTGAGCGTGGACACCCGGAACGGCACCCGCTCGGTGGCGCCCGCCACCCACGTGAGCACGTTCTCGAAGTCGCCGGTGCGCACCAGGTCGGTGATGACCTTGGTCTGGCCCGCGACCGAGATGCGATCGGGCCCGCCGTAGACGACCGTGAGCTGCGGCGCGCTGAGGTCGACCCCCGACGCCGGCTCCAGCACGATCTCCAGGTAGGCCTGGCCGGTGACCTCGACGGGCTCGCCGGACCCGTCGGCCGTGATGGGACCGTCGACCCACTGGAC
This sequence comes from Aquihabitans sp. McL0605, assembly GCF_049993875.1. Taxonomy (NCBI): domain Bacteria; kingdom Bacillati; phylum Actinomycetota; class Acidimicrobiia; order Acidimicrobiales; family Iamiaceae; genus Aquihabitans; species Aquihabitans sp. McL0605. The sequence goes on along the minus strand of NZ_CP188252.1, from coordinate 4,239,761 downwards.
CCGGTAGCCCGGCACCGGCGTGCCCGCGAACTGGAAGACGATCCGCTCGAAGCCCTTGTTGCGGCCGACGCGCACGGCGCTGAGCAGCGCGGTGCCGGTGCCGTCGCCCGGCGCGGAGCGCTGCGCCTCGGACGCGTCGGCGAGGCCGGACGCCGCCGTCGTGGTGGTGGCGGATCCCGCCGACGTGGAGCTCCCCGCGGCGGTCGACGTGGTGGCCCCGCTGCCGGCGACCGGGCCCGCCGAGCCCCCGGCGCTGGTGGACGATCCGGCCGGATCGGACCCCGATCCAGACCCGCCGCAGCCGGCCAGGCCGCCGACCAGGGCCAACGCCGCCAGCCCGGCCGCCACCCCGCGGAACGTCATCTTCCCCTCCCCTGCACCCATGGCCTCACCCTACGATGCCCAGCGAGCGGCTCGGACCGGGCCGCGAACCGCCTGGGACAGGGGCCGACATGCACGACGTGATCATCCGCGGAGGGACCGTCGTCGACGGGACGGGTGGCCCGGCCCGGGTCGCCGACGTCGCCGTGACCGACGGGGTCGTGACCCACATCGGCGCCGTCGAGGGCGAGGCGGCTCGCACCATCGACGCCACCGGGCGCATCGTCACCCCGGGCTTCGTCGACATCCACACCCACCTCGACGCCCAGATCTCGTGGGACCCGCTGGGCACGTCGTCGTGCTTCCACGGGGTCACGTCGGTCGTGATCGGCAACTGCGGCGTGACCTTCGCACCGTGCCGGCCCGAAGACCGTCGAGGACTGGCCGAGATGATGGAGTCGGTCGAGGACATCCCCGCCGACGCCATCATGGAGGGCCTCTCGTGGGAGTGGGAGACGTACGGGCAGTACCTGAGCGAGCTCGACCGCCGGCCCAAGGGGCTCAACGTCGGCGGCATGGTCGGCCACAGCGCGCTGCGCCGCTACGTGATGGGTGACCGGGCGCTCGACACCGATCCCACCCCCGACGACCTCGAGGCGATGGTCGAGCTGGTCGACGAGGCGATGGGTGCGGGCGCCCTCGGCCTGTCGTCGAGCCGCACGATCCTCCACACCGGTGCCGACGGCCAGCCCATCCCCGGCACCTTCGCCGGGCTCGACGAGCTGCTCGCGCTCACCGGTGTGCTCGGCCGCCACGGCACGGGCGTGTTCGAGACGGCCGCGATGCTCGGCTCGCAGAACGGCGCCACCCCCGAGAGCACCGTCACCGAGGTGGGGGTGCTGGCGGCCATCAGCCAGGCCACCGGGCGGCCGGTGTCGTTCGGCCTGACCCAGACCATCGCGGGAGCGGGCCTGCACCGCCAGGTGCTCGAGCTGGTCGCCGAGGCCAACCGGGACGGCGCCCAGGTCCACCCGCAGACCACGGTGCGGTCCGTGGGCGTCCTGTTCGGCCTCGCCCACCACACCCCGTACGGCGGCTGCCCCGCCTGGCAGGCGCTCAACGACATGGGCCTCGACGAGCGGCTCGCCTACGTCCGCTCCGAGGCCCGGGCCGAGCTGATCTCCCAGGCCGACGGCCGGGAGGGCGGCATCGACCCGGCGCTCCTGTTCCCCCTCGACACCGTCCCGGCCGACTACTCGCTCGACCCTTCGACCTCGCTCGCCGCGCGCGCCGCGGCGGTCGGCAAGGGCCCCGCCGAGCTGTGGCTCGACCTGCTCGACGCCACCGACGGGGCCTGCCTGCTGGTCTGGCCGTTCCTCAACCAGACGCCGGCCGAGGTCGAGCACCTGCTGGCCGATCCCAACGTGGTGCTGGGCCTCGCCGATGCCGGCGCCCACGTCGGCCAGATCATGGATGCCAGCCAGCCCACCTGGTTCCTCGCCCACTGGGTGCGGGACCGGGCGCTCTACTCGCTCGAGGACGGGATCGCCCGCCTCACGTCGATCCCGGCCGACCTGTTCGCCATGCCCGACCGCGGCGTGCTCGCCGTGGGCCGGCCGGCCGACCTCAACGTGATCGACCTCGAGCGCCTCGGGCTCCCGCTGCCCACGTTCGCCCACGACTTCCCGGGCGGCGCAGGACGTTGGGTCCAGGGCGCCGACGGCTACGACGTCACGATGGTGAACGGCGTGGTGACCGTGGAGCACGGCGTGCACACCGGCGCGCTGCCGGGCGTCACGCTGCGCAGCAACGGGGGCTGATCAGAGCTCGGCGTCGAGCGCCAGGTTGGCGGCCACGATCGGGTCCTGCTCGATCTCGCCGTCCGACGCCTGGTCGATCTGGGCGGCGCCCGCCGGGTCGATCATCACGATCGAGCCCCGCTGGAGCGGACCGCCGTCGTTGCCGCGGCGCAGGTCGGCGGTGCCGTCGGCGATCAGGACGAACGACGACCCGTCGGGCTCGACGACGGCCAGGGCGGTGGCGCCCGGATCGACCGTGAGCCGGCCCTTGGGCAGATCGATGCTCAGCAGCTTGGCCTCGCCGTCGCCGGGAGACGCCCAGCACCAGCCGTCGCGGAGGGCGACGACGGCCCGATCGTCGAGGATCGACGCCGAGGCCAGGCGGGCGCCGCCGAGGCGGACGATCATCCCGGGCACCGCGAGCGTGCCGTCGGCGCCGACCGCCAGCTCGACGCTGGAGGCGGCGACGGGTGCGACCGGGGCCTGGGGCGGCGCCGGCCGGGCCGCGGCCGGGACGGCGGGCGCCACCGGGGCCATGGGCGGCATGGTCCGCGGCGCGACCACGGAGCTGGGTGTGGCGGGCAGGGTGTCGAAGCCGGGGAGCCGGTTCGAGCGGGTGGGCATGGCGGCGGGCGGCAGGGAGGGCGCCGGCAGCGGCGACCGCTCACCACGGTCGAGGGGGGCCGGGACCTCTGGATCGGCGGCCGGGGCGGAGGGGTCGAGCCGCTCGAGCAGGTCATCGTCGGCGGTCGAGGTCATCGGACCGGGGGTCCCGGTGGCGGGCAGCGCCGTGCGCCGGCGCTCCGGCGGGCGATCCCGCCGCACGCGACGGCCGACGGGGCCGGCGACGAGGCTCCCCGAGGGCGGCGCGTCGTCGTTGAGGACGGTGACGTCCGCGGCGGCGGCCAGCTCCGACTCGAGCTGCTGGGCCATCTGCGCATCGACCTCGGCGGGGACGGGACGGTCGAACGGCGAGCCGCCGGCGGCGTCCTGGAGATCCGACGACGCGATGCGCTCCTCGGGGATGTGCTCGAACGACTCCTCGCCGAGGCGGGGCGGCGCCAGCTCGGCAGGGTGCCACATCTCGCTCGGGCGGATCGGGTGCGGTGCGGGCTGCACCCAGATCTGGTGGTCCGTGTCGTACTGGGAGGACAGGGTCGCGGCCGCGTCGGGGTCGACCACCTGCGAGGTCTCGGCCGCGTCGACCGGCGGGGACGGCAGCTCCGCGGTCGGAGCTGGAGGGGGCGGCAGCTCCGCGGTCGGAGGGGGCGGGGGCGGCAGCTCCGCGGTCGGAGGGGGCGGGGGCGGCAGCTCCGCGGTCGGAGCTGGAGGGGGCGGGGGCGGCAGCTCCGCGGTCGGAGCTGGAGGGGGTGGGGGCGGCAACTCTGCGGCGACAGGCGGAGGAGGCGGCAGCTCGGCGGCGGGAGGCGGCGGGAGCTGGGCCGGCGGAGGCGGGAGCTCGGCCTTGGCGCTGGCCTTCGCCGCCGCCTTGGTGGCCGACTTGGACGCCGACTTGGGCGCGGCCTTCGCCACCGGCTTCGTGACCGGCAGGTCGGGCGTGGCGTCGGTCGCGTAGAGCGACGAGATCTCGTGAGGGTCGTCGTACTCGCCGCCGTCGCGCAGGTCGGTCCAGATGTCCTCGGCGCTGCCCACCTGGGTGACGCCGCCCTCGTGCTCCTCGAGCGCGTCCTCGCGGATGCCGTCGAGCTCCTCGAGCCAGCCCGAGCGAGACTTCCGCTGGAACAGCGCGGCGCGCATCGTGGCGGCCGAGATCGAGGTCAAGAACAGTCCAGCGAACACGTGCCACCATCGGCACGACGGCTCGGGTCCTGAGCGTGTTCCGGCTGGAATCAGGACAATCCGAGCGATGACCAGGTCGTTCACCACCGTGCGTGGGATTCCGAACGCGCCCGGCCACCCTGTGCGATGGGTGGCGGGGGCCGGTACCGTCGCACCGTGCCAGAGCTCCCCGAGGTCGAGACCGTGCGCAGGGGTCTGGCGCCGGTGCTGCTCGGCCGCCGCATCCTCGACGCCGACGCCCACCCGTCGGCCAAGTTCCGCAGCGCCACCGAGGCCATCGGGACCACGGTCACCTCGCTCGACCGGCGGGGCAAGTACCTGTTGATCGGCCTCGACGACGGTCGCCGGCTGGTGGTGCACCTCGGGATGACGGGCCAGTTCCGGGTCCAGCGCCCGGGGCAGGAGCCCGACCCCTACGTGCGGGCCTGGTGGCTGCTCGACGACGACCAGACCCTCGAGTTCCGCGACGTGCGCCGGTTCGGGCGCATCGCCGTGGTCGGCGACGACCTCAGCGCCCTCCCCACGCTCGCCGCCCTCGGGCCCGAGCCCTTCGACGACGACTTCACGGCCGAGCACCTCTGGGCGGCGGTGAACCGCAGCACCATCCGCGTGAAGACGCAGCTGCTGGGCCAGCGGGTGGTGGCCGGGGTCGGCAACATCTACGCCGACGAGGCCCTGTGGCGGGCCCGCGTCCACCCCGCCAGCCGCCGCATCACCAAGCCCGCGGCCGGACGGCTCCGCGACGCGATCGTCGACGTGCTCGCCGAGGGCATCGACAACGGTGGCACCACCCTGCGCGACTACCGGACGGTCGAAGGGGGCGAGGGGGCCAACCAGCACCGGCTCGACTGCTACGGCCGGGCGGGGCTCCCCTGCCCGCGCTGCAACGAGCTCCTGCGCCGGTCGGTCGTCGACGGGAGGGGCACCACGCACTGCGCCCGCTGCCAGCGCCGCTAGCCCGGCGGCTGGGATACGGTCGCCGACCATGGCCGACGCTGCTGCACCCACGCCCCTCTCCGACCTCTTCTCCGTCGCAGGGAAGGTGGTGGTGATCACCGGCGGCACCCGCGGCATCGGCCGGATGATCGCCGGCGGGTTCGTGGCCGGGGGCGCCACCGTGATCGTCTCGTCGCGCAAGGCCGACGCCTGCGCCGCCACCGCCGAGGAGCTCTCGGCCTACGGCTCGTGCACCGGGATCGCCGCCGACCTGTCCACCGAGGCGGGGGCCGAAGGCCTGGCCGCGGCGGTCGGCGAGCTGCACGACCACGTCGACGTCCTGGTCAACAACGCCGGCGCCACGTGGGGCGTCCCCCTCGCCGAGCACGACACCGCCAGCTGGAACCGCGTCGTCGACCTCAACGTCCAGGGCGTCTTCCACACCACCAAGTTCTTCCTCCCCCTCCTCCAGGCCAACGCCAGCGCCGACGAGCCGTCCCGGGTCATCAACATCGGTTCGATCGACGGCCTCCGGGCGCCGGTGATGGAGACGTACTCGTACGGCGCCTCCAAGGCCGCGGTGCACCACCTGACCCGCCACCTGGCCAAGCACCTCGCCCCGACGGTCACCGTCAACGCCATCGCCCCCGGCCCGTTCGAGTCGAAGATGATGGCCGCCACCCTCGACGCCTTCGGCGAGCAGATCGCCGCCACCACGCCGATGCGCCGGATCGGGCGTCCCGACGACATGGCCGGGGCCGCCCTGTTCCTGGCGTCCCGGGCCGGCGCGTACCTGACCGGTACGGTCATTCCCGTCGACGGTGGGATCTCCACCACGGCCTGAGGAGGAGCACACCCCATGACCGACGAGGACGAGCCCACCGGGGCCTGGACACCAGCCGACGACACCGGCGCCACCCAGCCGGTGGGCGGGGCCGAGCCCGGCGACAGCCCCGGGCCCCCCGACGACGCCACCCAGATCGTGCCCGGCGTCCCGGCCGATCCCGGGTCCGGCATCGCCGGCGACGCCACGCCCGCGGCCGGCCTCTACGTCCCGCCGCCCGATCCCGGCGCGGGCGGCTACGGCGGCGACGGCGGTCCCGAAGATCCCGCGGGCACGGGCGAACCGCCCAAGGGCGGCGGCAACGGCCCGCTGATCGCGGTCATCGTCCTGCTGGTGCTCATCATCGGCGTCGGCGCCCTGCTGTTCATCACCTCGAACAACAACGACAACAGCGACACCACCACGACGACGTCGTCCACCACCACGTCCTCGTCCACCACGTCGACGACGATCCCTCCCACCACCACGGCCCCGCCGGCCACCACCACCGCTCCGCCCGCCACCACCACGGCGCCGCCCGCCACCACGACCGCGTCGCCGCCCACCACCACGGCCCCGCCCGCCACCACCACGACGGCGGCCCCGCCCGCCCAGACCACCACCACCGCCGCTCCCTAGCGGCAGCACTGAGCACCGAACGCGAACGGAGGGGCCCCCTGGGGCCCCTCCGTCGCGTTCGGGTGTGGTGGTCGGCCCGTGGGGCCGGGCCGGTCAGGCGGTGGCCGACTCCGACAGCTCGGCTTCGCCGAGGGCGAAGGCCTCGTACTCGTCGCTGGTGTCGGTGAGGTCCTCGAACTGGATCACACCCAGCTCCTGGAACTTGGTGCGCAGCCAGCCGTCGCCGGCATCGAGGAGGCCCAGCTTCTTGCAGTTGGGGACGATCTTGGAGAACAGCATCTGCTGGAACAGCTGCCGGCCCTCGTCCTCCATGACGAACTTGATGGCTTCCTTGGTGTCGATGCCCATGCGGGCCATGACCTCTTGCTGCAGCAGGCGGTCCCGCATGCGCACGGCCGCCTCGAACGCGAACTCCTGGCGCTCGCGGATCTCGGGGAGGGTCAGCTCCTCGTAGTACTCCTTGAGGGTGAGCACGCCGAAGGCCACGTGGCGGGCCTCGTCGCTCATGACGTAGCGGAGCAGCTGCTTGAGGAGCGGCTCGGGCGTGGTCATGTGCATGAGCCCGAAGGCCGCCAGCGCGAGGCCCTCCACCATGATCTGCATTCCCAGGTAGGTCATGTCCCAGCGGGAGTCCCCGATGATGTCGTCGAGGAGCAGCCCCAGGTGGACGTTGAGCGGGTAGTGCCCGTCCAGCTTGGTGTCGAGGTACTTGGCGAAGACCTCGACGTGGCGGGCCTCGTCCATCACCTGCGTGGCCGCGTAGTACTTGGCGTCGATCCACGGCACGGTCTCGACGATCTTGGCGGTGCAGATCAGCGCCCCCTGCTCGCCGTGCATGAACTGGCTGAGCATCCAGTTGTTCGACTCGAGCCCGAGCTGGTCGAACTCCTTGTCGGACCACTTCTCGAACGGGGTGCCGGCGGTCTGCGCCTTGCGGGTCTCCTCGGTCTGGCCGAAGGCCTGCCGCTGCATGATGACCATCTCCATCGGGTCGACGTCGATCGACCAATCGAGATCGGTCTCGCCGTTCCACTGGCTGTGCTTGGCCTTCTCGTAGAGCTTGTTCAGCGCCGGGCGCCGGCCCTTCTCGTAGTCCCACGTGAAGATGGCGTCGGCGTTGTCCTTGACGGCGCGGACGTTCTCCTCGCCGTCCTCGGCCGCGATGGCCAAGATGGCCTCGATGTCGTTGACGTCGGCGCGGCCGATGAGCTCTTCGTTGGTCGACATGACCGGACTCCCCTTGATCGAGTGTGCAGGCGCGGCCCACCTATCGGCAGGATCCCCCAGATAACGAACGTTATTGCAGGTGGGCTCCGCCGTCTACAGGCCATCGGTCACACCCGCTCGACCCGGCGACCGGCTCCGTCGGCCGGCTCAGTCGGTGGGGTACGGGTGGGGCGCACCGCCGAAGACGGCTTCGGCGTTGCCGTGCAGGAACTTCTCCCAGACGTGGTCCCGGAACGGGACCTGCGGGAGCTCGGCGTGGATGCGGTCGAGCGTGAGGCCCGCCGCCCAGTAGCCGGCGAAGATGATCTTGTCGGCGCCGCGGGTGTTGGCGAAGTCGATGATGTCCTGCGGGTAGTGCTTCGGGGCGAACGCCGAGGTGGAGTAGTAGAGGTTCGGCCACTTGAGCAGGAGCTTCACCATCAGCTCGGTCCACGGCTCGGCGCCGTGGCGGGTGACGATCTTGAGCTCGGGGAAGAACCAGCAGACCTCGTCGAGCTGCATGGGGTGCTGGGCCATCATCGGGAGCCGCGGCCCCGGCACGCCGGCATAGACGACGATCGGCAGCCCGGCCTCCACGCACTTGGCGTAGATCGGGTACATCTTCTTGTCGTCGAGGGGCACCTGCGGCAGCAGGGCCGTGCCCCAGGTGTGGACCGCCTTGAGCTGGGTGCCCCAGGTCTCGATGGCGCGGTCGATCTGCCGGAGCGCCTCCATGCCGGTGTTCGGGTCGACGTTGAGGATCCCCCAGAACTTGTCGGGATGATCGGTGAGCGCCCGCTTGGCCAGCTCCTTCTCCGTGATGTTGGTGAGGAACCGGGTGATTCCGAAGCGCTCCATCTCGGCCAGCACCAGCTCCAACGGATCGTCGATCTCGTCGTAGGTGGGGATGTCCTTGAACATGTACCCGGCCGGCATCTCCATCGTCTGCGTCTCCTTGTCGAGGGACGCCTTGCGGATGTAGTCGTAGACCTTGGCCTTGGCCTCCCGGACGTCGGGGAACGACAGGAACGTGTCGATCACTCCCCCCGCGCGGGCAGCATCGAAGGCGGCATTGCCGGTCGGTTCAGGCATGCGCCGAACCTACCCGAAACAAGAACGCGTTCTAGTTGAGTCGGTCCCGGACGCGTTCGACCACTGCAGGAGGGAGACGACGGCGGACGCCGATCAGCGTCAGCAACATGCCCAGGTACACGAGCGCGATCAGCACGAACGGGACAGGCACCACCCCAGGGAGGGCGACCAGCGGCACCGCCATCACGGCGGCGAAGACCAGGGCACCCACGGGCGGCGGCAGGAGGAGCCAGCGGAACATCCAGCGGTTCACGCCCCGGATCGGCGGAGCCGGCTCTCCAGCGATCTGACGGCGACGCGCCTCCTCGGCCTTGGCTCGGAGGCGTGGTGGGAGCTCGGTCACCGCGGATCGTCGCTCCAGTCCTCGACGGGATCGGCGAGGGCGCCGATCGGGGCGGTCAGGTCGAGGGAACGGGCGAACGCCATCACGTGCTGGTCGATCGAGCGCAGCGCACCGGGGGTGAGGCCCAACCAGAGGCCGTCGAGCTTGGCCTCGCGGTCCTCCGAGGCCAGGATCTCGAGCGAGTCGCCTCGCCCGCGGGCCCGCCGGGCGCTGCGGACCCCCACGGCCTGGATCTCGTCCCACCGGAACGCCAGCCGGCTCCCGAACACCGGGAGGACCGAGAGGCCGGCGCGGTCGGCGACCACGATCGGCCGCACCGCGAACGACGCCACGAACGCACCGATCACCCCGAACCCGAACGCGAGGTACCGGCTCTCGACGGGCCCGCCCGACACGAGCGAGGCGATCCCGTAGCCGAGCCCGGCGACGGCCAGCACGCACCACAGCGCGACCACCCCGGCCGCGTAGTGCACCACGAGCCGCTCGCCGAGGAGCTTCGGCCGCGGCGACAAGAGACGGGGAGTGATCGGATCCGACACCGACGCGACGCTACAGAACTCGGCTGACGCCACTGCGTCGACTATGTCAGTTCCGCGTCGTCCGGCTCTCCGCTAGAGCCACTCAGAGCCACATGGAGCCCTCGGAGTGAGCGGCTCGGACATCCCCGGGAGGTTCCGGCCTAAAGAACCCGGATGGTCAACCGGACTCGGGCCGAACTGACCCCGAAGGCCTGGTCAGCCCGGGGACCACCTGCACCGCCCCCGATGGCTCGCCGGACTCGCGCAGGGTACGGTTCCAACGTGGCTAGCGGTGGAGCTGAAAGCGCCTCAGGGGTTGGTGCAGGCGTATATGACCTCCGCTATGCAGCGTTCCTCCTCGGGATGGACGAACGTCAGCTCGTTCGCTGGGCCAACCCAACCCTGGGTGGGCTTCCTGCGTTGCTGCCACCCAGCCACAAATGGGCCTACTCGTTCCATGACCTGGTCAGCCTCGCCGTTATTGCCGTCATGAAGCAGCGCCAGGTGTCGACCAGCGCCGTCCGCCAATCGATCATCTACCTTGGAGCGAAGTTTGAAACCGAACGTCCGCTTGCTCACAAGAAAGTCGTCGGTCAGCTGATGACGGCAGGTGACGCGGTACTCCTCGGAGACGGTGAGGAAGCTAGCGCCGGGGGTCAGATGGCAATGCTTGAAACCGTCGAGACTTATCTTCGTCGCATTGAATACGGCAAGGGATCGAGAATGGCTAGTTTGTGGCGCCCCGCCAGGTACGTCACGCTCGACCCGCAAGTCCAAGCCGGCGCACCTTGTATTGCTGGAACGCGCGTACCTACCACCACCGTGTGGGGTCGGATGGAACGTGGTGAATCCGCCGGGGACGTCGCATGGGACCTTGAACTTGAGGTCCGGGCCGTACGAGCCGCCGCGCGCTTCGAGGCGAACCTGCACGACAGCCACGGCCTTGCTCTCGTAGCCTGACAAGCCATGGCGGACAGGAGGGTGAAGCTCCGAGTCGTATTCGACGAGCAGATGAGCGTGCGCGTGGCCCGGGCTCTCGCTGCTCTGGGGAAGCCGGTCACCTTCATCGGCCAGAAGGGTCAGCTCCCGAAGGGATCCCTAGACCCGGAGGTCGCCTCCTTCGCCAAGGTTGAGAAGCGCGCCGTCTTCACCGTCAACTACGACATGGTCCTGGCCGCATGCGATCAGCAAACACGGTTTATATGGTTCGACAAACGCGGTCGAGAGCCACTAATGATCGAACTAGCATCTATCTGCCTATCGCAATGGCCACAGTGGGAGGCTGCGATGGCAGATCCAGGCGTTCATTGCCTGAAGGTCGGCCGGAAGTCACTTGAGGCGCTCAGCCTCCCAGAGGCTCGCCGTCGGGCGACTCGGCGATATTCCCAAATGCTGCGTGCGAACAAGGCAGGCGTGGTGCGCAAGGCAAACCGGAATCAGGGAACATTGATTTTTCCTGATGACGAGGACTAGAGCAATTTGCAAGAACTCATCTGCCACTGTTTGCCGTGGCGCCTGGAATCTATGAGACGAAGGTCACCGGACCCGTGCAACGAAGATCAGCTCCTTCGCTCGACGATCGTCGCGTGCGAGTGGTGACGTCCAGTCGCCAAGGCGAACCGGCTCAAGCCGCAAGACATCAAACCCGGCAGCGACCAGCGTTTCATACAGCTCCGTGATGCCAAACCTCCGGTCACGAACGATCAGCTCGCAAGGCAGGCGGCCGGGAACACGCTCAAATTGCTCCTTACGAAAGTAGACACCATCGAAATAGACAAGCTGGTTTACATCAAATACCGAGCCCGTCTGTTCCATGGACTTCGACGGGGGTAGCCGTTCAAGTGTGCGAACCAACTCCCCGCGGGTAGTTGGGCGGCGGTCGATTGAAAGATGACCGAGAGTGACATCCGTGTTCATTGCACTACCGACGAGAACGCCTCCGGGGCGGAGGCATGCCCTGATCGACGACAGCAGCCGCTCATCGTCGTTCCGGTCAGCTGACGAGCCAAGGACATCATAAAGGCACAGCGCGGCATCAAACCCGTCTTCGGGAATTCCCTGCCGCGCATCAAGTACCGCAAACCGGGCAGACCCAGATGCCACGTCGTTGGCTCGTTCGACCAACCGTGGGGCAATGTCGATTCCGAGAACGTCAATCCCATACTCAGCGAGGATGTTCGCATGTCGTCCGTCGCCGCACCCGACATCCACCACCCGTTGGGCATCGGGCCCAATCTGCTCTCTCACCCAGTCGACCTCAGTGCCGGTGTGGTTCCGCCAGGCGTGGTCGCCGTCGAGAGTCATCCCTTCGTAGGCGCGAATCCAGCTTCGATCAGACCCGTTCAGAAGCACCGCCAATTGGTCCTCAGTCAGATCCTGGGCTTCCTGCTCGCTGAAGGTGCAAGCCAGCCACTCCTCGCCCTCACCTATCTCACCGAGTGCCCAGGGGCGGTCAGCGCGCCGCGCACGGTCTCGCATATTTCCAACCTCGCTATGGTCGATTGTGAATCCAGTGTCCACCTTGGGGGCCGGCCGCTCAGGGCCGGCCACCAAAATCTCCGGTATGTAGCTCACACTCTTGTGGAGAGCGGGGAGTAGCTCGTCTGCATGCTTGCGGATCGTTGCCGCCCGGCATGGACGTCTGGTGGCCGTCTCTAGAGCACGAACGGCGAAGGGGTTCGCCGTAGCAAGGCCCCACGCGTGGCAGTCTGAGAAATGCCAGACGCCGTACAGAAGTGAAGTCCCGACCTTCTGGTTCTGATAGCTCCCGTGGACCACCAACTGTGAAACCCACTGCACCAATCCCCGCTTAGGGAGGTCGAACTGGACGGCCGCGCAGTAGCCCACCAGGGTGCCATTGAAGCGCGCGGACGCAAACCAGGCGTTCGGGTCGTCAAGTGCCCTGGTTAGCCGGGCTACCGACATTGTCACGCGCTCACCAGCCCGGGGGTCTGACGCCGCCCAAACGCCGTAGTGCGCCGAATATAGATCAGCAGCCTCCGTCAATAGCTCCCGGTCGTGGCACACATCTACGCCCGGAATCCAATCCCACTCGAACGCCCAGAGGCGATCATCGCTGGGCGAGGATGCATCCGAACGAGGTGCTGGAGCAATCGCCACTATGCCCTAGAGGCCGTCGAAGGTCTGGTCGAGGATCTGGGTCTGCTCCTGGACGTGGATGGCGTGGCTGCCCGTGGCCGGGCTGCCCGACCCGGTGCGGCTGACCTGGCGGTACTTCACGCCTTCGCCGACGAGGGGCCAGAGCCGCTCGTTGACGAACGCCCGCGGGCCCATGTTGTCGGGCTCCTCCTGGAGGAAGACCACCTCGGAGGCGTTGGGGTACCGGGTGAGCAGCTCGGTCACCTGCTGGTACGGGAACGGGTACAGCTGCTCGATGCGGATGATGGCGGCGGGGTGGTTGCGCTCGTCGCGGCGGGCGATGGCGTCGTAGGCCACCTTGCCCGAGCAGAACACGAGGCGCTGGACGGCGTTCGGATCGGCCACCCCGGGATCGTCGAGCAGCTCCTGGAACGAGCCGGTGGTGAGCTCGGAGATGGGCGACCGAGCGGTCTTGGCCCGCAGCAGCGACTTCGGCGTCATGACCACCAGGGGCTTGCGCACCTCGCGGTTCATCTGGCGCCGGAGCAGGTGGAAGTACTGGGCCGACGTGGTGGCGTTGGCGACCTGGATGTTGTCCTCGGCGCACAGCGTGAGGAAGCGCTCGACCCGGCCCGACGAGTGCTCCGGGCCCTGGCCCTCGAGGCCGTGCGGGAGCAGCAGGACCAGGCCCGAGGTCTGGCCCCACTTGTCCTCCGCGGCCACGAGGTACTGGTCGATGACGATCATGGCGCCGTTGACGAAGTCGCCGAACTGCGCCTCCCACACGACGAGGGCGTCCTTGTGCACGACGGAGTAGCCGTACTCGAAGCCCATGGTGGCGTACTCGCTGAGGAGCGAGTCGTAGATCCAGAACTTGGCCTGATCGGGGCTGAGGTTGGCGAGCGGGGCGTACTCGGCGCCGGTCGTGTAGTCGGACAGCACGGCGTGGCGCTGCGAGAACGTGCCGCGGCGGGTGTCCTGGCCGGAGAACCGGATCGGGTAGCCCTCGAGCACGAGCGAACCCATGGCCAGCGCCTCGGCGGTGGCCCAGTCGACCTCGCCCGACTCCACCATCTTGGTGCGGGTGTCGAACTGCTTGGCCAGCTTGGGGTGGACCTGGAAGCCCTCGGGCACGGTGGACAGGCCGGCGTAGATCCGAGCGAGCGTCTCGCCGGGCACGCCGGTCGCGGCGTGGGGCAGCACGCCCACGGCCGGCGGGACCGGCAGGGCGATGACCTCGTCGTCGGGCTTGTCGGCCCGCGTCTCGGTGAGCGCGGTCTGGAGGCGGGCGCTGAAGTCCTCGAGGGCCTTCTCGGCGTCGTCGATGGAGATGTCGCCCCGCTTGACGAGGGCCTCGGTGTAGAGCTTGCGGACCGAGCGGCGGGCGTCGATGCGCTTGTACATCAGGGGCTGGGTGTAGCTCGGGTCGTCGCCCTCGTTGTGGCCGTGGCGCCGGTAGCAGACCATGTCGATCACGACGTCCTTGTGGAACGCCTGGCGGAACTCGAAGGCCAGCCGCGCCACGCGGACGCAGGCCTCGGGGTCGTCGCCGTTCACGTGGAAGATCGGCGCCTCGATCATCTTGGCGACGTCGGTGCAGTACTCCGACGAGCGGGCCGACTCCGGCGCGGTGGTGAAGCCGAGCTGGTTGTTGATGATCAGGTGGACGGTGCCGCCCACCCGGTAGCCCTTGATGGTGGAGCAGTTGAGGGTCTCGGCCACGACGCCCTGGCCGGCGAACGCGGCATCGCCGTGCAGCAGCACCGGGAGCACCGAGAAGGCCTCGGGGTCGTTGATGACGTCCTGCTTCGCGCGGACCATGCCCTCGACCACCGGGTCGACGGTCTCGAGGTGGCTGGGGTTGGCGGCCAGCTCGATGGGGATGGTGGGGCCGTTGCGGCTGGTGAAGGTGCCGGTCTGGCCGAGGTGGTACTTCACGTCGCCCGAGCCCTGGGTGGAGTCGGGGTCGATGTAGCCCTCGAACTCCTTGAAGAGCTGGTCGTAGCGCTTGCCCACGATGTTGGTCAGCACGTTGAGGCGGCCGCGGTGCGACATGCCCAGCACGGCGCTGTCGAGGCCCTCCTCGGCGGCGGCGGTGAGCACGGCGTCGATGATCGGGATGGCGGACTCGGCGCCCTCGATGCCGAACCGCTTCTGGCCGACGTACTTGGTGGCCAGGAACTTCTCGAACGCCTCGGCGGCGTTGAGGCGGCCGAGGATGTGGCGCTGCTCGTCGGCGTCGATCCGGTCGTTGACCCCTTCGACGTGCGCTTGGATCCAGGCCTTCTGCTCGGGCTCGGAGATGTGCATGTACTCGATGCCGATGGTGCGGCAGTAGGCATCGCGCAGGACGTGCAGCAGGTCGCCCAGCTTCATGCGGGTGGTGCCGGCGACGCCGCCGGTGAGGAACTCGCGCTCGAGGTCCCAGATGGTGAGGCCGTAGGTGGCGGGGTCGAGCTCGCTGTGCATCACGGGCTCCTTCCACGCCAGCGGATCGAGGTCCGCGATGAGGTGGCCGCGCACCCGGTGCTGGTTGATGAGCGTCTGGACGTTCATCTGCTTCTCGAGGCGAGCCTGCTCCTTGTCGAGCGGGTTGGCATCGACTCGCCACTCGACGGCCTCGTAGGGCACGCCGAGCGACCGGAAGATCTGGTCGTAGAAGCCGTCGGCCCCCATGAGCAGCTCTTGGATGCGCTTCAGGAACAACCCGGACTCGGCGCCCTGGATGATGCGGTGGTCGTAGGTGGACGTGACCGTCATGACCTTCGACAGGCCCATCTCGGCGAGGGCCTCGGGATCGGACCCACCGAACGCGGCCGGGTAGTCGAGCCGGCCGACGCCGACGATGACGCCCTGCCCGGGCATCAGGCGCGGCACGGACTGGACCGTGCCGATCGTGCCGGGGTTGGTGAGGGTGATGGTGGCGCCGGCGAAGTCGTCGGGGGTGAGCTTGTTGGAGCGGACCTTGCGGATGACGTCCTCGTAGGCACCGAGGAAGCCGCGGAAGTCGAGCGTGTCGGCGTCGCGGATGACCGGGACCAGCAGCGTGCGTCCATCGCGCTTCTCGACGTCGACCGCCAGGCCGAGGCCGACCGTGGGGTGGCGCACGATGCGGGGCTTGCCGTCGGGGCCCTCGAGGTACGAGGCGTTCATCTGCGGCACGTTGTCGGCGACGGCGCGCACGATGGCGAAGCCGATGATGTGGGTGAAGCTGACCTTGCCGCCGCGGGTGCGGCCCAGGTAGCCGTTGATGATCCGGCGGTTGACCTCGAGCAGCTTGGCCGGGACCTCACGGAACGACGTGGCCGTGGGGACCCCGAGGCTGGCCTCCATGTTCTGCACGATGCGGGCCGAGGCGCCGCGCAGCGGTTCGCCGGGGACCTCCTCGGTGCCGTCGGGGGCGATGCCGGTGGACTTGGGCGCGGCGGGCGCGGGGGTGGCCGCCGCCACCGGGGCCGGCGCGCCGGCCTTCACGACCGGCAGCTGGCCCGTCTCGGCGGTGCGTCCCGTAGCCGGGAGCGACTTGTCGAGCGTGCTCGCCGTCACGTCCGAATCCCGCTGGTAGTCGGCGAAGAAGTCGCGCCAGCTCTCGCTCACCGCCCCCGGGTTCTGGAGGTACTGCTCGTACATCTCATCGACGAGCCATGCGTTCGGCCCGAGTGCGTCGTTGCTGTGGTTCTCACCCATCGGAGTCGATCCTAACGAGAGGCACCAACCACCGATCCTGCCCAGGTCAGCTCTTGTTGAACTGGCGCACCGCGAGGGGCACGAACACGGCCAGGATGGCGGCCATCCAGAGGAGCGCTCGCAGCACGTAGCCCGTGGTGTCGGTGGTGAAGACGCCGGCCTTCTGCAGCGCCTGGGCCGCCTCCGGACCGAGCATCAGGCCCCGGGCGGCGTTGACCACGATGGTGACGGGCTGGTGCTCGGCGAACGCCTGGAGCCATCCGGGCATGGAGTTCACCGGGACGAACGCCGAGGAGGCGAACGTGAGCGGGAACATGATCGGGAAGGCCACGGCCTGGGCCGCCTCGGCGTTGGCGGCCTTGAGGCCGATGAAGGCCATCACCCACGACAGGGAGAAGGCGAAGGCCAAGACGATGAGCAGGCCGAGGACGATGGCAGGCAGCGACCCCTGCGGCCGGAACCCCACGGCGAAGCCGACGGCGAGCATCACCAGGACCACCCCGGTGTTGCGGACGAGGTCGGCGCCGGTGCGGCCCGACAGCACGGCCATGCGCACCATCGGGAGCGAGCGGAACCGCTCGATGATCCCGCTGCCGAGGTCTTCGGCCAGGCCGATGGCGGTGGCGGTCGACCCGAACACCACCGTCTGCGTGAAGATGCCGGGCATCAGGTAGTTCACGTACTGCTGGCCCGGGATGATGATGGTCCCGCCGAAGACGTAGCGGAACAGCAGCACGAACATGATCGGCTGCACGAAGGTGAAGACCAGGAGCTGCGGCACCCGGGTGTAGTGGAGGAGGTTGCGCTTGCCGAGGGCGAGCGTGTCCTTGACGGCCCAGGTGAGCTTGGAGCTCGTGCCGCTGGCCCCGTGGGGCGCGGTGGTCGTGGTGGGTGCGGTGGTGACGGTTGCGGCGGTCATGCGGCTTCCCCTTCCGGATCGTCGGTGGCCACTTCTTCGGCGCGTCGGCCGGTGAGGGACAGGAACACGTCGTCGAGGCTGGGCTCGCGGACCGTGAGGCCGCCGACCTCGAGGCCGGCGGCATCGAGCGCCCGGAGCACCTCCATGGCGGTGCGGGCGCCGTCTTCGACCGGGGCGTGGACCATGGGCCCCTCGACCTCGGCGCCATGGACGACGCTGGTGACGGTGGCCAGCGCGGCGGTGGCGTCGGCGTGGGTGGCGAAGGACATCTCCAGGACGGTGGCGCCCATCTGGCTCTTGAGCTCGCTGGCGGTGCCGTCGGCGATGACCTGGCCCCGGTCGATCACGGCGATGCGGTCGGCGAGCACGTCGGCCTCCTCGAGGTACTGCGTGGTGAGCAGGAGGGTGGTGCCGTCGGCCACCAGCTCGCGGATGAGGTCCCACAGGTCGTTGCGGCTCCGCGGATCGAGACCGGTGGTGGGCTCGTCGAGGAACAGCACCGGCGGCCGGTGGACCAGGGATGCCGCCAGGTCGAGCCGGCGGCGCATGCCGCCGGAGAACGTCTTGAGCGGACGGTCGGCGGCGTGCTGCAGCGCGAACCGCTCCAGCAGCTCCTCGGCCCGTGAGGCGATGACCCTCTTGGGCTGGTGGGTGAGCTTGCCGACGAGCTCCAGGTTCTCCCGACCGGTCAGCTGCTCGTCGACGGCGGCGTACTGGCCGGCCAGGCCGATGAGGCCGCGGACCTCGTTGGGGTGCTTGGTGACGTCGAGGCCCAGCACGGTGGCCAGGCCGGTGTCGGGCTTGATGATGGTGGTGAGCACCCGGACGGCGGTGGTCTTGCCGGCCCCGTTGGGCCCGAGGAGGCCGTAGACGGTGCCGGGCTCGACCACGAGGTCGATCCCGTCGAGCGCCTGGACCTCGCCGAACCGCTTGGTGATGCCGGAGACCTCGATGGCAGGAGTGGTGGACATGGGTAGTCACGCTCGCGGATCCTTTGAGATATGTCAAGCATTGATTCTTCACAATGGTTCAAGATCCACAATCATTGTTCCTTGACAAGAGTTGGTACCGTGAGGGCATGGGCCTACCTGCAGACCTCTCGATGCCGGCCGCGCCGCCCGGTGCCGACGAGCGCACCCGCCTCGCGGTCGACGCCTGGGGCCAGATCGCCCGGCTGTTCCTGTCGCAGCAGTCGCGGCGCGAAGAGGTGGCGCAGGAGCTCGGCCTGCACATCAGCGACATGATCTCGCTGTTCCACATGCAGCCCGACGAAGGGGTCAGCCAGCGCGCCCTCGCCGAGCACTGGGCGTGCGACCCGTCGTGGGTCACCAACCGGATCGACCGGCTCGAGCAGCTCGGCCTGGTCGAGCGCCGCCTCTCCCCCACCGACCGGCGGGTCAAGGAGGTCTGGCTCACGCCGGCCGGCCAGCAGACCCGCCAGCACGGGATGGACGGGTTCTCCGCGCCGCCGGCGCTGCTGGCCGAGCTCAGCCTCACCGACCTCCGCGGCCTGGCCAAGGCCCTCGGCAAGCTCGACCTGCCCGATCCCACCCGGGTCGTCGTGCCCGCCCCACCGGCCGGCTGACCCCGAGCCCTCGGGCGGTTCCGGCGCCCCCACTACCCTGGCTCGTCGGCGCCGGCAGCCCGGCGCTCCCGTCTCCAGGAGGTTCCGCTGCCATGGCGGCCCAGTACATCTACTCCATGCACAAGCTGACCCGGTTCTACCCGCCGGACCGCGAGGTGCTGAAGGACATCAGCCTCTCGTTCTACCCGGGCGCCAAGATCGGCGTCCTCGGCGCCAACGGTGCCGGCAAGTCGTCGCTGCTCAAGGTGATGGCCGGCAAGGACGACGGCTTCACCGGCGAGGCCCGCCTCACCCAGGGCTTCACCGTCGGGATGCTCGAGCAGGAGCCCCACCTCGACGACAGCAAGAACGTCAAGGACAACGTGCTCGACGGCGTCGCCGAGGTGGCCGGGCTGCTGACCAAGTACGACGAGTGCCTCGCCAAGTACGCCGACCCCGACGCCGACTACGAGAAGATCGGCGAGGAGCAGGCTCGGCTGGAGGCGGAGATCGCCGCCAAGGGCGCCAACGACCTGGACCGCAAGCTCGAGATCGCCATGGATGCGCTGCGCCTCCCGGCGCCCGATGCCGAGGTCACCAACCTCTCCGGCGGCGAGAAGCGCCGCGTCGCCCTCTGCCGCCTGCTGCTGTCGGCCCCCGACCTCCTGCTGCTCGACGAGCCCACCAACCACCTCGACGCCGAGTCGGTGGCGTGGCTCGAGCGCTTCCTCCGCGACTACGCCGGCACCATCGTCGCCATCACCCACGATCGCTACTTCCTCGACAACGTGGCCGGCTGGATCCTCGAGCTCGACCGCGGCCGGGGCATCCCGTTCGAGGGCAACTACTCGGGCTGGCTCGAGCAGAAGACCGCCCGCCTCGCGCAAGAGGAGAAGCAGGCGTCAGCGCGCCAACGAGCCCTCAGCGACGAGCTCGAGTGGGTGCGCATGTCGCCCAAGGCCCGCCAGTCCAAGGGCAAGGCCCGCCTGGCCGCCTACGACAAGCTGCTCGAGGAGTCGAAGCAGGCCGAGGGCCGGGACCAGAAGCTGCAGATCTTCATCCCCTCGGGCGACCGCCTCGGCGACCAGGTGATCGAGGTGCAGGGCCTGAGCAAGGGCTTCGGCGACAAGCTCCTCATCGAGGACCTGTCCTTCTCGCTGCCCAAGGCCGGCATCGTCGGCATCATCGGCCCCAACGGCGCCGGCAAGACCACCCTGTTCAAGATGCTCACCGGCCAGGAGCAGCCCGACGCCGGATCGATCACCGTCGGCAGCACCGTGCAGATGGCCTACGTCGACCAGAGCCGAGACAGCCTCGACGACAGCGCCACCGTCTACGAGGAGATCACCGGCGGCAAGGACGACCTGGTCGTCGGCGGCCGCGAGATCCACGGCCGGGCCTACGTGGCGTCGTTCAACTTCACCGGCTCCGACCAGCAGAAGGACGTCGGCGTGCTGTCGGGCGGCGAGCGCAACCGGGTCCACCTCGCCAAGCTCCTCAAGGAGGGCGGCAACGTGCTGCTCCTCGACGAGCCCACCAACGACCTCGACGTCGACACCCTCCGCGCCCTCGAAGAGGGCCTCGAGTCCTACGCCGGCTGCGCCGTGGTCATCTCCCACGACCGCTGGTTCCTCGACCGCATCGCCACCCACATGCTGGCGTTCGAAGGCGACTCCCAGGTCCGCTGGTTCGAGGGCAACTTCTCCGAGTACGAGGCCTTCCGCAAGAAGGAGCTCGGCGCCGAAGCCGACCAGCCCCACCGCATCAAGTACAAGCCCCTGGCTCGATGAGCAGACGGCCCCGGCCGCCGCTGACGCTCCGCGCCGCGGCGGTGATCGCCACGGTCGTGGCGATCTGCTTCGGCGTCGCGTTCATGGTCATCGGATCGTCGATCGCCCGGGACTCGCTCAGCTACCTCGACCTGGCGAGGGATCTGACCCACGGGCGTGGGTTCGGCGACCCGAGCTACGAGAGCGCCACGCACTTCCCCCCGTTCACGTCGATCCTCGTCGCGGCCGTGAGCGTGACGGGCCTCTCCGTCCAGACCTCCTTCGGCCTGGTCAACACCGTGGCCCTGGCGGCGTCGGTCCTCGGCGTCAGCGCCCTCTTCCGCCAGGCCGGTGGGCGCCGACCCGGGGTGGCGCTGGTGCTGCTCCTCTGGGTGGCCGCGGGCGGCGCCAGCACCACGCTGTTCAGCGCGGCGCTCTCGGAGGGCCTGTTCATGGCCGTGTCGATCTGGGCGGTGGTCCTGACCGAGCGGTGGGCCGTGCGGGCGTCCCCGTCGACGGCCGCGATCGTCTGGGTGCTCTGCGCGGCGGCCGTGGCGACTCGCTACGTCGGCGTCGCCCTGCTCATCGCCTGTGCGCTCCGCCTGTTGCTGCAGCCCGGTCGGGCCCGACGGTTCACCGCGGCCCTCGTCCCCCTCTCCGCCGTCGTGCCCCTGGGGGTCTGGTGGCTGGCGTACCACGGCCACCAGGGCCGGGACCCGGCGTTCGTCGCCAAGCGCGCGCTCAGCGCCGCCACCGTGTTCCACAGCCTGGGCGCGCTGGGCTCCTGGCCGATCGGGATCCCCTACGCCGAGAACAACGACATGGTCACGCCGGCGATCGATCGGCTGATCCGCGGGGGCTTGGCCCTCGTGGCCATCGGCATGATCGCAGCGGGCGCCTGGTGGCTCTTCCGGGGGTGGCAGCGCCACGGCGGGGCGCTCGGCCTCCTCGTGGTCGTACGCGACCGGGCCTGGCTCACCGCCGTGCTCGCCACGGCCGCCAGCGTCGGCCTGCTGGTGGTCTGGCGCTTCGCGATCGGCTACCACATCTTGTTGCGGTACTGGACCCCGGCCCTGCTGCCGGCCGCGGCGGTGGGCGCCGCGTACGTCTCCCTGCGGCTCGAGGGCGCCTCACCCCTGGTCCTGCGACGAGCCACCGTCGTCGGCGTGCTGCTGCTCGGCGCCAACCTGGTGCTGACGCTGTACAACCTGGCCGTCTGACGTCGTCCGGGCCGCCAGCGCCCGCCCCTGGTCCCCATCAGGGAGGGCGCGCTGTGCCAGAGTGACGCGTCCCAGGCCCGCCGTCGCCGGAGCGTTCCCCATGCAGAACCACCGGTGAGCGACCTCGTCCGCACGCTCATCGTGTGCGGGCTCATCAGCGGGACGCAGCCGTTCACGATCATGGGCATGTTCCTCGTGCTCGGCGGGAACAACGGGAACCGCAACGTGTGGTGGTACCTGTTCGGGTGCTTCTCCATCCAGTTCGTGATCGTGGTCATCGTCGGCGAGCTCGTCGGCGGCACCGTCGACTCGACCTCGTCGCCGGGGCGGTCGCTCATCGGCCTGCGCGTCGCGGCGGGCTTCGTGCTCGTGCTCCTCGGGCTGTGGTTGCGGCGCGCTCCCACCAAGGAAGCCCCCGAGACCCCCAAGGCGTTCGACCGGCTCAACACCGTCGGCGCCGGCGCCGCCTACATCGGCGGCATCCTCATCGCCGACTACCAGGGCTCCGTGCTGGCGGCCAGCGCGCTCGCCACCGCCGACGTGACCCACTCGCAGGTGCTCATCGGCTGGGCGGTCTACTGCCTGTTCGCCACCGGCCTGCCGGTCCTGGCCGCCTTCGCCACCATCCACTCGGCCCGGGCCGAGGCCAACCTGCACCGCACGATCGACTGGGTCATGCGCAACCGGCGGGCCCTCGCCTCGTGGATCTGCATCATCGGCGGCCTGTTCCTCTTCGGCGACGGCCTCGCCGACTACGTGAAGGCCTCCGGCTGACCGAGCCGGCGATCAGGCGGCGGGGCGGGGCCGGGCGGCCGCCCGGAACAGTGCGAAGCCGGCGGCCACCAGCCACACGTCGCCGACGGTGAGGCCGAGGCGCTGGAAGAAGCCGTTGGCATCGCTCACCGTCGTGGCCACGAGGCAGGCGCCCGAGGTGATGCCGCCGGCGATGGCCAGATCGGCGGCCCGGCCGTACCCGAGCGACCGGAGCGGACCGGCCGACACGATGGGCAGCGCCGTGATCGAGGCGTAGCCGACGCCGGCGGCCACCCCGTGCCAGGTGTCCATCGAGGCCGAGTGCTCCAGGGGCAGCGCGGCCACAGCGATGGTTGCGGCGCCGTTGACGGCCGCCAGCGCCCAGCAGCGGCGCAGGGGCGAGGCTCGCAGGGCGGTGCTGCCGACGAGCACCGCGGCGCCGTACGCGACGAACGCGGTGGTCATCAGCCCGCGCTCGGGCGCACCGACCGCGGCGAGGCGGCTGATCGCGTCATCCACCGGGGAGTACCCGGGCGTACGGGCCCCGCCGATCACCCACCCACCGATGAACGCCGCGGGGCCGATGACCAGGCCGAGGGCCGACCACCGCCGGGTGGTGGCGAGCGATCCCCTCACCACCGCTCCCCTCGCCATCCAGCGACGCTACTGCCGTCGCCTACCGTCGAGGCATGACCGATCGCAGCATCGACGTGGTGTTCCTCGATGCCGGCGGGGTGCTCGTCTGCCCCAACGAGGAGCTCATCGCCGAGCGGTTCGCGGCGGCCGGCTTCGAGGTCGACCCCACGCTCCTGTTCGCCGCCCACTTCCACGGCGTCCTCGCCATCGACACCGCGCAGGCCGAGCCCGAGGTGTTCGACGACTACCACCTCGCCTACAGCTCCCACCTCGGGCTCGACCCCGAGCGCATCGATGAGGCCGCTGCGGTGCTCGAGGGCCTGTGGGCGGTGTCGGGCCTGTGGCGCCAGCCGCTGCCCTGGGCCGCCGAGGGCCTGGCCGCCATCGCCGCCACCGGCGTGCCGATCGTGGTCGTGTCCAACGCCGACGGCACCGTCGCCGACGTCCTGGGCGCCACCGGCCTGCTGCAGGTCGGACCGGGTCCCGGCGTCGAGGTGGTGGCGATCGTCGACTCCGGTGCCGTGGGCGTGGCCAAGCCCGATCCGGCCATCTTCCACCTGGCCCTCGAGATCGCCGGCACCACGGCCGATCGGGCCATCCACGTGGGCGACGCCTACCAGTACGACGTGCGCGGGGCCCGGGCGGCCGGTGTCCGGCCCATCCTCGTCGACCCCCTCGGCCTCCGGACCGACGCGGACTGCGAGCGGGTCGCCTCGCTCGTCGACGTCGCCGCCCTCATCGACTGACGGCGCTGAGGCTCCCGCTCAGCCGCCGGCGGCGCAGGAGGGGTCGGCCGCCACGTCGGTGGGCACTTCGATGGTCACGGGCTCGTCGACGTGCTGGAGGTCCCAGAGCGTGTGGATCGACGCGTGGTCCCCCGCCGGACCGGCGTCGTCACCGCCGGCCGCCGCGAGCACGGCGAACGGCAGCCACTGCTCGATCTTCGTGTCGAGGTCGTGCTCGATGGTGACTCGGGCTGCGGTGGTCCGACGAGCGAGGCCCTCGGCCGAGCCGGGGTGCTCCACCAGGTACGACGGGGCGACGCCCAGCGACGCGGGCAGCTCGACCTCGAACGTGGATCCGACGAGCGTGGTCACCGTCGGCTCCGGGTCTCCGACCTGGTCCAGCGCCGCGAAGGGTCCGAGCTGCGCCAGGTCGTGCACGTCGACGGCATCGAGCCCGGCGGCCTGGACGACCCCGGGGTCGACGGCGACCCACTTGGCGCCGCAGCGCTCCTGGGTGTCGGCGCCCGCCATGAACATGCCGGCCTTCGAGTAGTTGAACTCGATGCTCGTCCTCGCCCCCGTCTCCTCGGTGACGCCGATGGCGCCGGCGAGCAGCCCACGGTCGCGATCGAAGATGACCGTCTGCGACACCCGCCCGCTCCCGAGGCGCTCGCCGGTGTCGTCCTGCACCACGTCGGTGATGCGGCTCAACCGGCCGGTCCTCGCGTGCCCGGCCACGGCCACCTGGCTCCACGGGATGGGTTCGGCCGCGACCGTGGTCGAGGGCGCCGCGCTGGTGGACGTGCTGCTGGACCTGGTGGCGGACGTGGTGGCGGACGTGGTGGAGGCTCGGTCGGTGGTCGACGTCGCCGCCTTCGGCGCGGGCTCGGCGGCGTCGCCCCCGTCGGCGCTGCACCCGCCGAGGGCCAGCGCCCCCGCCACCAGCAGGATCACCCATCCACCGCCGACCGCTCGCATGGCCACGGACTGTACGCAGCGGCGAACGGCCAGTCGGTCACTCCAGCCGGATGGCGACCTCGTTGGCGAGGAGGCGGCCCGCGGTGGTGAGCACCACGCGGTCGCCATCGGTCTCGACGAGGCCCTCGAGCTGGTCGACGAAGCCGACGGGCACCTCGGCGGCGGGGATGCCGGTGCGGGTGCGGATGGCGAGCTGGAGGCCCTCGACCCGGCGGCCGTCGGCGTCGAGCTCCTCGCTCCCCGCCTCGGGCGAGGCGCCCTCCTCGATGGCCTTCACGTAGCGCTCCGGGGTGCGGAGGTTCCAGTAGCGGCGGCCGGCGAGGTGCCCGTGCGCCGCGCACCCCACGGCCAGGTACTCGCCGCCGGACCAGTACAGGTGGTTGTGCCGGCACTCGTGGCCCGGCTTGGACCAGTTGGAGATCTCGTACCACTGGTACCCGGCGCGAGCGAGGCGGTCGGTGGCCAGCTGGTACTCGTCGGCCTGGGTGTCGTCGTCGGGGTGGCGGGCCGGGTCGGCGGCCAAGGGGGTGCCGGCTTCGACCGTGAGCGCGTAGGCGCTGATGTGGTGGGGATCGAGGGCGATGGCGGCGTCGAGGGTGGCCTCCCACTGCTCGAGCGTCTCGCCGGCGGCGCCGTAGACGAGGTCGATGTTGACCGCGAGCCCCGCCGAGTGGGCGGCCTGCACCGCTCGGCGCACGTTGGCGGGATCGTGCTCGCGGCCGAGCGTGGCGAGGACGGCGACGTCCATCGACTGGACCCCGATCGACAGGCGGGTCACGCCGCCCTGGGCGTAGGTGCGGGCCCGGGCCTCGTCGAGGTCGTCGGGGTTGCACTCGATGGTGACCTCGGCGCCGGGGGCGAGCGGGATGGCCGAGAGGACCTGGACCAAGCGGTCGGCGTCGACCAGCGTGGGCGTGCCCCCGCCGACGAAGACGCTCGTGATCGGCGGGAGCCCGTCGGCCACCGCCTCGCGGATCTGGCGCTCGCACGCGGCGAGGTAGCGATCGGCGAGGTGGAGGCGGTCGGTCCACGTGGCGAACGCGCAGTAGTCGCAGCGGTGGCGGCAGAAGGGCACGTGGAGGTAGAGCCCGAACGACACCCGGGCATCGTACCGGCGACCCGCGCCGGGTCCCTTGGTGGCGCGGTGGTGGCGGCGCGGTGGCCGGCCCTGGACGGCGCTCCAGGTATCGAACACGCTCTGCGAGATTCGCTCGAGGAGCAGCCACGTATCGTGACAAAACCGCGCTGCGTGGGCTAAGGTCTGCGGCGAGTGCGAAGCGTGCGCACCCGTCACCTCAGGAGACCACAGCATCATGACGCCTCCGTCAGCGGAAACCGAGCTCGATCCCGAAGCCACCGAGTACGCCCGCCTGGTGGGCGAGCGGCTGCGGGCCATCCGTCGCCAGAAGCGGCTCTCCCTCCAGGAGGCCGAGGAGCTGTCGGGCCAGGAGTTCAAGGCCTCGGTGCTCGGCGCCTACGAGCGCGGCGAGCGGGCCATCTCGGTGCCCCGCCTCCACCGCCTCGCCACCGTGTACCAGGTGCCGGTCGACCAGCTCCTGCCCCGAGACCCGGGTGACCCGCGCTCCGACGGCCCGTACCTCGACCTCACGGCTCCCACGGCCCCGGCGCCCCGCAAGATCGTCATCGACCTGGGCCGCCTCGACGACATCGGCGGCCCCACGGGCGAGATGCTGCGGCGCTACCTGGCCATGATCCAGGTGCAGCGCCAGGACTTCAACGGCCGGGTGCTGACCATCCGCCGCGACGA
The DNA here is from genome assembly GCF_049993875.1 of Aquihabitans sp. McL0605. Classification (NCBI taxonomy): domain Bacteria; kingdom Bacillati; phylum Actinomycetota; class Acidimicrobiia; order Acidimicrobiales; family Iamiaceae; genus Aquihabitans; species Aquihabitans sp. McL0605. The sequence continues at coordinate 4,213,166 of NZ_CP188252.1, read as the reverse complement.
CCTCCGCGCCATCGCCTGCATCCTCGACACGCCTCCGGATCACGCCACGGAGCGGCTCGAGCAGCTGGGCATGCTGTTCCAGGGCACCCCGGTGCTCACGAACCCCGCTCGCTGACGCACCCGGCGCGCAGCGCCACCAGCAGCGCCCCGGCCACGATCGCCGCGGTCTCAGCGCGCAGCACCCCGGGAGACAGAGCCACCGTGGGCAGGTCGGCGGCGCGCTCGGCGTCGTCCCACCCGCCTTCGGGGCCGACCAGGATCGTCGGCCGCTCGAGGCTGGGCGGGGCACCGCCGCGGTCGGCCAGGCACGCGCCGGCCCGCGCCGCGATCGCGGTGAACCCGGTGACGGCCTCCACCGTGGGCAGCCACGCCTGACGGCTCTGCATCGCCGCCTCCCGCGCCACCTTCTGCAGCCGCTCGTGGGCGGCACCGGCCTTGGCCGCGTCCCAGCGAACGACCGACCGCGCCGCCTCGAACGGGCAGATCGAGTCGACCCCGAGCTCGGTGAGCTTCTGGACCACCAGCTCGGGCTTGGTCCCCTTGACCAGCGCGAACGCCACTCCGACCGCGGTGGCCGGGCGCGCCACCCGCACCACCTCGCCCGTCACCTCCGGCGACGCTCCGGCCATGCGGGCGGGCCGCCATCCACCCGCGCCGTCGCCCACGATGATCGCGTCGCCGTCGCGGATGCGGCGGACCCGGGCCAGGTGGTGGTGGTCGACGTCGGTCAGGACCGGCCGGTCGAGGTGGTCGACGAAGACCAGCGGGCCGCCGCCGGACGGGATCTCGGGCGCCACCGCCGGCTCGACCATGGCCGGGCTAGTGGAACGCCGACTTGATGCGGGAGAAGAACCCGCGGTCGGCGGGAGCGACGTCTTCGCCGCGCGCCGTGGCGATCTGGCGCAGCGCCTCCTCCACCTCGGGCTCGAGGTCGAGCGGGGTGTCGACGATGACCTGGACGAGCAGATCGCCGCGGCCGCGGCCCCGCACGTGGGGCACGCCCCGGCCGCGCAGCCGGAACACCTTGCCGGCCTGGGTGCCGCGCGGGATGACGAGGTCTTCGTCGCCGTCGAGCGTGGCGAACGAGATGGCGGCGCCGAGGGCGGCTTGGGTGAACGGGAGGTGGAGGTGGTGGACGAGGTCGTCGCCCTCACGGGAGAAGCGGGCGTGGGGCTCGACGCGCACCTGCACGTAGAGGTCGCCGGTGGGGCCGCCACGGGGGCCGACCGCACCGAAGCCGCTCAGCCGCAGGGTGGACCCGGTGTCGACGCCGGCGGGGATGTCGATCGTGTAGGTCTTGTCGGTGACCTCGCGGCCCTCGCCCTTGCAGGTGGGGCACGGCTCCGGGATGATCTGGCCCGCCCCGCGGCACACCGGGCACGGCCCGGCCGTGACCATCTGCCCGAGGATCGACTGGCGCACCTGGCGGACCTGGCCGGCCCCGTTGCACTGCGAGCAGGTCTCGGCGTGGGTGCCGGGTGCGGCGCCGGTGGCCTCGCACGTGACGCACGCGATCGCCGTGCGGACGGTGACCTCCTGCTGGGCGCCGAAGACCGCCGACTCGAACGGGATGTCGACGGCGACCTCGAGGTCGGGGCCCGCCGAGGGGCCAGGGCGGCCGCCGCCGGGGTTGGCGCCCCCGCCGCCACCGAAGAAGGCATCGAAGATGTCGCCCAGGCCACCGCCCGAGAACCCGCCGAACGGATCGCCCATCTGCGGGCCGTCGGCGCCGAAGCGGTCGTAGCTGCGCCGGCGCTCGGAGTCGCTCAGCACCTCGTAGGCGGTGGCCACCTCCTTGAAGCGGGCCTCCGCGGTGGCATCGCCGGGGTTGGCGTCGGGGTGGTAGCGCCGAGCAGCGACGCGGTACGCACGCTTGATCTCGTCGGTGGTGGCGTCTCGCTCGATCTCGAGGAGCTCGTAGTAATCGGTGGACACCTTCAGCCTTCGCTCAGTCGGTTCCCGAGCCGTTGGCCGACGACGGCGACGGCGGCAAGGGCTTGGGGATAGTTCATGCGGGTGGGGCCGAGCACGCCGACCGTGCCGACCTGCTCGCCGTCGACGGTGTACGGGGCCACCACCAGGGCGCAGTCGGCGAGGGGCTGCATGCCCGTCTCGCTGCCGATCGCCACGTTGAGGCCGCGGTCGACCACGTCACGCAGCAACGTGACCACCACGAGCTGCTGCTCGAGGATGGTGAGCACCGAACGGACCGTCTCGACCGCCTCGAACGACGCCGCCATGCGGGAGGTTCCGTTGACGTAGACGTGGTCGATCTCGTCGTGCCCGCCGGAGGCCACCGCGGACCGGACCGCGGCCAGCACCTCCTCGACCGGGGCGTCGGGGGCCGGGGGCACGGCCGCGGCCGCCGACAGGGGCGCCCCGCTGACGTGGCCGAGCACGGCGCGGCCGGCCTGGGCCAGCACGTCCTCGTCGACATCGGCCGCCAGCTCGATGGTGCGCTTCTCGATGGCCCCGTTGCCGAGCACGGCGACGAACAGCACGGTGCTGGGGGCGAGCGACACCAGCTGGACCGAACGGACCGTGGCCACCTCGTGCGGGGAGCCCACGACGACCGCCGCGTAGTCGGTGAGGCCGGTGAGGAGCCGGGTGGTGTCGGCGAGCATCTGCTCGATCTCGCCGTGGGCCTGGTCGAAGAAGGCCCGCACCTGCTGGCTGGCGTTGCGGTCGAGCGAAGGCTGCGTGAGGGCGTCGACGAAGTAGCGGTAGCCCTTCTCGGTGGGGATCCGGCCGGCCGACGTGTGCGGCTGGGCCAAGAAGCCCTCGGTCTCCAGCGCCGCCATCTCGTTGCGGACGGTGGCCGACGAGACCTGCACCCCGGGCGCGCTGGCGATGTGGCCGGAGCCGACGGGTTGCGCGGTCTGGATGTACTCCTCCACCACAGCACGGAGGATCGATGCCTTGCGCTCGTCGAGCACGCACACCTCTCAGGTCTCGTTGGCACTCGATCCTACCGAGTGCCAACGGCCCGGAGCAGGTTGCCCCCTCAGGTGGGTGTGACCTGCCCGTCCGGCTCAGCGCTGCTGGTACCGGGCGAGGGTCTCGGCGCGCTCGGCGGCGTGGTCGACGATCGGTGGCGGGTAGCCGTCGGCGGGCGCCCCGAACAGGTCGCCGGCCAGCTTCCACGGCTCGTGGACGGCCGACCCCTCCATCGCCCGCAGCTCCGGCACGTAGCGGCGCACGTAGTCGCCGTCGGGGTCGAACCGCAGGCCCTGGGTGGTGGGGTTGAACACCCGGAAGAACGGGGCGGCGTCGGTGCCCGTGCCGGCGGTCCACTGCCAGCCGTGGGTGTTCGACGCCAGGTCGCCGTCGTACAGGTGGCGCAGGAACCAGGCGGCCCCTCGCCGCCAGTCGAGGTGCAGGTCCTTCACCAGGAACGAGGCCGCGATCATGCGGACGCGGTTGTGCATCCACCCCTCGTCGAGCAGCTGGCGCATGCCCGCGTCGACGATCGGGTACCCCGTCCGGCCCTGGCACCAGGCATCGAAGCGATCGTCGGCCAGGCTCCCGGTGTCCCAGACGAGACCGCCGAGCGAGGCGTTGACGTTGCGCCGCACGGTCTCGGGCGAGTGGTACAGCACGTCGGCGTAGAACTCGCGCCAGGCCAGCTCGGTGGCGAACGTGCTGGGCCCCGGCTCGTCGGACAGCCGGGCCAGCAGCTGGCGGGGATGCACGGTGCCGAACTTCAGGTGAGGCGACAGGCGGCTGGTGCGGTCGTGGTCGGGCCGGTCGCGGCCGTCGCGGTACCCGCCGACGAGGCCGTCGAGGAACGCGTCGGCGGCGTCGTGGGCGGCGCGCTCCCCTGCCGGCGGCATGGGCCCCCGCGCCTCGGGCTCGGGGGTGGGCGGTCGGCCGCCCCCGGCCAGACCACCGACGAACGAGGCCGTGGGGACGCTCTCGAGCGGAAGGATCCACCCGTGCTCCCGCCACGCTCGGGCGAACGGGGTGAACACCTTGAACGGCGATCCGCTCTTCGTGAACACCGACCCGGGCGCCACCGCGTACGGGCTGCCCACGCGCCGGAGGGCGCGGCCGTCGGCCAGCAACCGGACCTCGACCTCGTCGTCGCGCCGCCGTCCGTACGGGCCGAAGTCCTCGGCCACGTACACCGTGGGCGCCTCCACCTCCGCCGCCAGCGACGCCACGACCGCGGCCGGATCTCCGGCCCGCTCCACGAGGAGCCCGCCCAGATCGGCGTCGAGCGCATCGAGCGTGGCGTGCAGGTACGCGGTGCGGTTGGCGCCCGCGTGCGCGGCGAGGACCGAGTCGTGCACGAACACGGGCACCACCAGGTCGTGGGCGCGCGCAGCCACCCGCAGGGCAGGGTTGTCGGCCAGGCGGAGATCCCGCCGGAACCAGACGATCCCGATCGAACCGGGCGTGATGGCCATCTGCCGGGGTCTACGAGGCCGAAGGCCCGGTCGGATGCACCAGGAGCGAGATCAGTCGTCGAGCTTGAGGGCGCTCACGAAGGCTTCCTGGGGAACTTCGACGCGGCCGATGTTCTTCATCTTCTTCTTGCCCTCCTTCTGCTTCTCGAGCAGCTTGCGCTTGCGGGTGATGTCGCCGCCGTAGCACTTGGCCAGCACGTCCTTGCGCTTGGCCTTCACGGTCTGGCGGGCGATGATCCGGCCGCCGATGGCCGCCTGGATCGGCACGTCGAACATCTGGCGCGGGATGAGCTCCTTGAGCTTCTCGCACATCTTGCGGCCGTACTCGTCGGCCTTGTCGCGGTGGATCACCATCGAGAAGGCGTCGACCGGCGTGGCGTTGAGCAGGACGTCGACCCGGACGAGGTTGGAGATGTCGTACCCGGCCGCCTCGTAGTCGAGGGACGCGTAGCCCTGGGTGCGGCTCTTGAGCTGGTCGAAGAAGTCGGTGACCACCTCGGCGAGCGGGATCCTGTACTTGAGCTCGACCCGCTCGGGCGACAGGTACTCGAGCTTGTCCATCTCGCCCCGCCGCGTCTGGCAGAGGTCCATGATCGTGCCCGTGTAGTCGGACGGCGTCAGGACGGTGACGTCGAACCAGGGCTCCTCGATGCTCTCGATCTCGGCGGCGGACGGCATCTCGGACGGGTTGTCGACCTCGACCTGGTCGCCGTTGGTCTTGTTGACCAGGTAGGCGACGCTGGGCGCGGTGGCGATGAGGCTCAAGTCGAACTCGCGCTCGAGTCGCTCGCGGACGATCTCCATGTGGAGCAGGCCGAGGAAGCCGCAGCGGAACCCGAAGCCGAGGGCGCCCGAGGTCTCGGGCTCGAACGTGACGCTGGCGTCGCTCAGGCGCATCTTGTCGAGCGCCTCGCGCAGGTCGGGGAACTGATCGCCGTCGATCGGGTAGATGCCGCAGAACACCATGGGCTTGGGGTCGCGGTAGCCGTCGAGCGGGACCTCGGCCCCGTGGCGGGCGGTGGTGACGGTCTCGCCGGAGCGGGCCTCGGCGACGTCCTTGATGCCGGCGATGAGGTAGCCGGTCTCGCCGGGGCCGAGCTCCTTGACCGGGGTGGGCGTGGGGTTGCGGACGCCGACCTCGTCGGCCTCGTAGCTGACGCCGGCCTGCATGAACTTGAGCTTCTCGCCGGTGCGCATGGTGCCGTTGACCACGCGGACGCTGGAGACCACGCCGCGGAACTGGTCGAAGTGCGAGTCGAAGATCAGGGCCTGGAGCGGCTCGTCGACGTGGCCGGTGGGAGCCGGGATGCGCTCGATCACCGCCTCGAGCAGCTCGGGCACGCCCTCGCCGGTCTTGGCGCTGATGCGCAAGATGTCGTCGGCCGGGATGCCGAGGATGTTCTCGATCTCGGCGGCGTACAGGTCGGGGTCGGCGGCGGGCAGGTCGATCTTGTTGAGGCAGGCGACGATCTCGAGGTCGTTCTCGAGGGCGAGGTAGCAGTTGGCGAGGGTCTGGGCCTCGATCCCCTGGGCGGCGTCGACCAGCAGGATCACGCCTTCGCAGGCGGCGAGGGAGCGGCTGACCTCGTAGCCGAAGTCGACGTGGCCGGGCGTGTCGATCATGTTCAGGGTGTGGCCCTGGTACCCGAGGGTGACCGACTGCAGCTTGATGGTGATGCCGCGCTCGCGCTCGATGTCCATCGAGTCGAGGAACTGGGCCCGCATGTCTCGGGCGCTGACCGCGCCGGTGACCTCGAGGATCCGGTCGCTCAGCGTGGTCTTCCCGTGATCGATGTGCGCGATGACGCTGAAGTTGCGGATGCGGGACTGGTCCATGGGGCCTTCGACTGCGGAGCGGGTCTGACGACGCTACCAATCGGGCCGGTTCGCCCGACAGCCCACCAGGTCAGGCGAACACGACGGCAAGGACGATCGTCACCGTCATGGTGACCATGGCGAGCACGAGCATCCGAGTCTGGTCCGCCATCTTCCCGACCAGCTCGGCCCGGAGATCCGCACCGAAGACGGCGAGGTCCGACTTGGTCACGAGCTCGTTCGGGTCGGTGGGAAGGAGGTCCATCAGCGTCTCAGCGGTGTCGGCGCCCCACGTGTCCCGAGCGTGCTCGTAGAGGGCGTGGCGGCGAGCGATGTCGGTGGTCATCGTGGTCCTTCGGGAACGGGTTGGCAACAGGTGGACCCGGGTGGGCCGAAGGGGTGGTGAGCAACATCGTAGGAGCCGGGTGTGACACGGAGGGGTTGGCCCCACTACGCTGGTCCAGCTTTCAGACGTAGAAGTGGAGCACGAGCCACCGTGGCCAACATCAAGAGCCAGATCAAGCGCAACCGACAGAACGAGAAGGCCCGCATCGCCAACAAGGCGGTGCGTTCCGAGCTTCGCACGCGCACCAAGGGCGCCATCTCCGCCGCCGAGTCCGGCGCCGAGAACGCGGCCGACGCCGAGCGCATCGCGATGAAGCGCATCGACAAGGCCGCCACCAAGGGCGTGATCCACAAGAACGCTGCGGCCCGCCGCAAGTCCCGCCTGGCCAAGCGCCTCGCGGCAGCCTCTGCTGCCTGACACCCGGGCCGGCACGCCGGCCCGCTGATCGACCCCGCTCACCGCAAGGTGGCGGGGTCGTTCCTCGTTTTGGGCCCGGTGCCGCGGCCGGTCAGCGCGACGTGCGCGAGAGGCGGGCGAGGCGGGCGACGAGGACCTCCATGATGAGGTCGTCGGGCCAGGCCCGCGAGCCGCGGAGGTCGACGTCGGCGCCGGCCAGCAGGGCGAGGGAACGCTTCAGGCCGGTCGAGCCCAGCTTGCGGCCCTGGTTCATGGCCTTCTTGGCCGGGAACGTGGAGCCCTTCATGCCCAAGATGGCGGCGGCGTCCTTCTCGCTGCGCACGTTGGCGCCGTCGAGCTTGATCATGCGGAGGTAGTGCGACTGCAGGGTGGCCATGATGGCGAGCGAGTGGCGGTCGCCGGCCCCCATCATCCGCTGGAGCCGATCGAGGGCGAGGGGCACGTCGCCTTGATCGATGGCGTCGGTGAGGTCCCAGGGCGGCACGCCACCGGCCTGGCCGATGAACGGCTCCACATCGGCGAGCCGCAGCCGGGTCCCCGGCGTGAACGCGCCCTTGAGCCGCTCGATGATGCCGACGACGGCGCCGCCGTCCTCGCCGATGTTCTTGACGATCTTCTCCCGCACCGCCGGCTCGATGTCGAGGCCGGCCTCGGCGAACTGGTCGGCCACCCAGGCCGACATGCCCTTGCCCGACGCCGCATCGGTGCTGATGACCTCGCCGCCCGCCGCGGTGACGGCCTTGGTGAGGGCGGGCGGCAGCTTGGGCGACTTGGTGAACGGCTCGCCGTCCTCGCTCTCGCGGGTGAGCGCCGTCTTCTCCCCCACCAGGACCAGCGCCGCGAACGGCGAGGGGTCCTCGAGGTAGGCCACCACCCCGGCCACCTCCTCGCCCTTCGAGAAGCGGCCGAACTTGCGGACGACGACGATGCGGTGGTCGGTGAGGAACGGCGGGGTTTGGGCGGCATCGAGCGCGGCGGCCAGCTTGGCCGAGTCGAGGTCGAACTCGTCGACGAGCAGCGACCGGTCACCCCCGTCGACCAGCTGGTCGATGAGCGTGCTGGCGGCGTCGCCGAGCAGCACCGGATCGCTGCCCTTGAGCAGGTAGACGGGCTTGCGGGCGGTCACGGCGCCACCTCGTGGGCGGCGGCCGCGTCGAGCAGCCCGAGCACCGTGCGCACCCGTTCCACCCGGCGGGCATCGATCCCCCGCACCTCGTCGACGCCTGCGGCCAGCGCGGCCGTGGCCACCCCGATCTCCCAGCCGGCCAGCTCCTCGCCGGCAGGATCGCCGAGCGGCTCGGCGATCACGATCACGGACCGCCCGGCACGGTGCGCCCGCTCGACCGCCGCTCCGAGCCAGGCCGGCACGGTGGCGCGGACCACCACGGCCAGGACCAGATCGACCACGTCGCCCGCCTTCGCGAGGGCGTCGTCTGCCTCGGCAAGGTTCTCGATGCGCACGTGTTCGACGACCACCGCCGGACCCTACCGCCCACCCCCGCCACCGGGTCACGGCGGCTCGGCGACCACCTCGGGCGGGCCCGGGGGCACCACGTCGATGGTGAGCGAGCCCAGCCGCAGCCGGACCGGCGCCGTGGTCCGGGCATCGAGCACGCGACCGACCGGCCACCGGTGGCGCACGCTCCTGGCCAGCCCCGCGACATCGCCCCCGTCGATCAGGAGCAGATCGATCCGGCGCACCCCGGCCCCGCGCAGGTCCTGGAGCACGCCGCCCGGCTGCGCCCTCGACGGCAGCACCACCACCGTGGCGCCCCCGCCGCGGTGGACCACGGCCCCGTGCCCGAGCGACTCGCTCGGCGGCGGCGACCGCAGGACCAGCGCCGGAGCGAGGAGCGCCACCACGGCCACCACCCCGGCACCCACCCGCAGGCGAGGCACGCGTGCGGCGACCAGGGCGGCGGCCACCAGCACCGCGAGGTGCGGCCAGCCGATGGTCCCCAGCGGGAGCGACGCCCCGATCCGGGCGACCGCGGCCACCCACCCGATCATGACCTGGGTGGGTAGGTGGACGATCCGGGCGACGGCGGGGCCCCCGATGCCCGCGACCACGCCGGCGGGGAGGCCCCACGTGGTGACGACGCCGGCGACGGGGACGGCGAGCGGGTTGGCGACGACCGACACGACGGGCAGGCCTCCGGCCCGAGGGATGAGCACCGGGGCGACCCCCACCTGAGCGGCCAGGGTGACGCCGACGGCTTCGGCCAGCAGCCGCGGGCCGGGCAGGAGCCGGGCGATGGGCTGGGCCAGCACCGCGATCGCCAGGGAGGCGCCCACCGACAGCTGGAACCCGACGGACCGGACGAGGAGCGGATCGATGAGCACCAGCCCGGCGACCGCCAGCGCGAGGGTGCGCACCGCCCCGACCGGCCGGCCCACCGCTCCCGCCGTGACGGCGATGGCCGCCATGGCCGACGCCCTCAGCACCGAGGGCTCGAACCGGGTCACCACGGCGAAGGCCCCGATCACGGCGATGGTGAGGAGCCACCGTCCCCGCCACGACAGTCTCCGCAGGACGGGCGCCACGAGGACCAGCACGTAGGCGACGTTCTGACCCGAGACCACCAGGACGTGGGTGAGGCCCGAGCCGCGGAAGTCGTCGACGATCTCGGGGGCCTGGTTGCGATCATCGCCCAGCACGAAGCCCCCGTACAGCGAGCGCTCGGGCTCAGGCATCACAGCCGCGCCGTTCGACAGCAGCCGTCGGAAGCGGTTGGCGGCCCGCCACGGCGCGGCGCCACCTCCGGACCGCTCGGCCGTGGTGACGGTCAAGCGCCCGGCGACGTGGCGAGGCACCAGCCACGGCGAGTGCGGCGGAGGAGGGCCCAGGTGGCCGGTGACCAGCAGCACCTCCCCTGCCAACGACGCGCCGAGGGCTCCCGCGGCCGCGCCGCTGGCCTCGACCTCGACGCGGTGGCCGTCGACCCTGGCGTCGGCGGTGGCGCCGAAGGGCGTGGTTGCCGGGTCGGCGACCAGGGTGACGGTGCCCTGGAAGGGGCGGGCCCCGAGCGGCGCGAGCCCGGCGTAGGCCCGAGCGCCCAAGGTGCCCGCCAGCACGAACACAGCGACGACCAGCACCGCTGACCGGCGCACGAGGACCCCGGTGACCGCCAGGCCCACGCCGATCGCCAGGGGCAGCGGCCGGTGCCACCACGCCCCGAGCGAGGCGGCAACCGCCAGCGCCACCGCGGCCCCGTCGCCGAGCTGGCCGCGGACCGCCAGGGGCCCGGGGAGCGGGGGTGACGATGCCCCCGCCGGTTCGGCGGACCGCTCGGCCTGGTCAGACACGGACAAGCGGGCGCAGCTGCTCGAGCTTGGCGTCGCCGATCCCACGCACCTCCAGCAGGTCGTCGACCGAGGAGAAGGGCCCGTTCTGGTCCCGGTAGCTGAGGATCGCCGCGGCCGTGGCCGGACCGACGCCGGGGAGCGCGTCGAGCTCCTCGGCCGTGGCGGCGTTGAGGTCGACCGGGTCGGCAGGGGTGACGGCGGCCCCGGCACCCGACCCTGATCCGGCGACGGCGCCACCGGAAGCGCCGCCGCCTCCGCCCGAGCTGCCGGCGATCACGTCAGGAGCCTCGGTCTGACCGATGGCCGGCACCCAGATCCGCTGGCCATCGGCCAACGGCGAGGCCAGGTTCACCCGGTCGGTGTCGGCCCGGTGGGTGAACCCGCCCGCCTCGTGCACCAGGTCGACGACGCGGGCGCCGGTGGGCAGGTGGTACACCCCCGGCTTGGCCAGCGCCCCCGCGGCCTGCACCACCAGGTCGGCCACGGTGGTCGAGGTCGATGAGGGCGAGGCCGAGAGCGGGGCGCCGGTGGACGCGCTCGCGGCCGACGCGGCCCCCGATGGCGCCAGCGGGAGCGACGACTCGACGGGTGGCGCCGCGGGCCGGAGCAGCCACCAGCACGCCACGCCCGCCGCGCACAGGAGGGCCGCGCCGACCAGCCACCCCATCGTCGGGCGGGGCAGGGGCCGGCCCAGGACGGTCCGGGAGGCGAGCCCGGTGGAGAACGGCGAGGGGTCGTCGAGATCGGGACGGTGGATGGAACGGTGGGCCATGGCCCCTCCGAGCGCGCATGAGCGGGCAGGACGGGGAAGGCGATCGGGAACCTACCGGCGGCAGGCCGGGCGCCCCACCCGCGGGGAGGCAGAGGCGCCGGAACGCTCCGCTTCAGTCGCAGCCGATGTGCAGGAGCCGGCGGGCGCGCCACTCGGCGCTGACCTCGGCGGGGATGCGGCGGTACGCGGCCTGGTGGCCGTACCCGCGGGCGCGCCAGGTGCCGTAGGCCACCAGGTAGCGGGTCAAGAAGCCGGCGAAGCCCAGCCGCTGGTACTGGCGCACGTGCTCGAGCTCGTGGGCGAGGAGGTGCTCGTTGCCGGCGTGGCGCGAGCGCACGATCACCAGCGACCCGAGGGTCCACGCGGCCGCACCCGGCGGTACCGGCCCTCCCACCCAGAGGCGGTAGCCGGGTCGTCGCTCGATCGTCCCGAGAGCCACGCGGCCAGCCTTGCGGGTGGGGTGGCTCCGGCGCGGGATGCCCGCGCCAGACCCCGTCAGAACATCTGGCGGGACAGCTGCTTGCGCCACTCGGCCGTGCGGGGGTCGTCGGGGCCCATCAGCTCGAGCAGGTCGAGGAACTGCTGGCGGGCATCCTCGTCGGCCTTCACGTTCGGGAGCAGGTCGGCCAGGGTGGCCTCGACATCGGCGAGCGGGCCGTCGGCCCCGTCGCCCCCTTCGGCGCCGGTGCGGGCCAGGGCGGCCACCCGACGGGTCTCGGCCGTCTCGGGGATCTTCGCCAGGGTGGCGAGCGCCTCGTCGGTGCGCCCCTCCGCCACGTAGAGCTCGGCGAGGGCGACGGTGGCCGCGGGGTGCCCGGGCACGGCAACCAGGGCCTGCTGCAGCGCCACCTCGTCACCGGCATCCATCAGGTCGGCCACCAGCTGCTCGTCGGCGCTCGGCAGCACCTGCTCGATGAAGTCCCGGACCGCCGCCTCGGGCTGGGCGCCGATGAAGCTGCCGGCGATCTTGCCGTCGCGGATGGCGAACACCGCCGGGATGCTCTGCACGTTGAACGACTCGGCCAGGCGCGGGTTGGCATCGATGTCGACCTTGGCCAGCACGACCTGCCCGTCGGTCTCGTCGATCACCTTCTCGAGGATCGGCGTGAGGGCCTTGCACGGCCCGCACCACTCGGCCCACAGATCGACGATCACCGGCACCTCGTGGGACCGGGCCACGATCTCGGCTTCGAACGTTGCTTCCGTGACATCGACCATCCGGCAACGATACCGGCGCACCCCGCCCGGCCCGCCGGTGGGCCGGCGGGACGAGGGCTAGGTTCGGCCGTGATGAACGACGAGGCATCCATCCCCGGCATCGACGTCCCCGCGGTGACCGCATGGTTCACGGAGCACGCCGACGCGGCACCCCCGCTGTCGTTCGAGCTCATCGCCGGCGGCCGCTCCAACCTCACCTACCGGGTCACCGACACCGCCGACGGCGACTGGGTGCTGCGCCGCCCACCCACCGGCCACGTGCTGGCCACGGCCCACGACATGGGCCGCGAGCACCGGATCATCTCCGCCCTCGCCCCCACCGATGTGCCCGTCGCCCCGGTGGTCGGCCTCTGCACCGACGAGAGCATCAACGGCGCGCCCTTCTACGTGATGGAGTTCGTCGACGGCCTCGTCATCCGCGATGCGTTCGTGGCCGACAAGCTCACGGTCGAGCAGCGCGCCGCCGCCGGCCGCTCCATCGCCGCCACGCTGGCCAAGATCCACGCCGTCGACCCCGACGCCGTGGGCCTCGGTGAGCTGGGCCGCAAGGAGGGCTACATCGCCCGGCAGCTCAAGCGCTGGAGCAACCAGTTCGAGCAGGCCCGCACCCGTGAGGTCGAGGAGGTCACCGCCGCCTACGAGCGGCTGCTCGAGCACATCCCCGAGCAGGGCGCCCCGGCCATCGTCCACGGCGACTACCGGCTCGACAACTGCATGGTCGACGACGACGGCGACGTGATCGCGGTGCTCGACTGGGAGCTCTGCACCCTGGGCGATCCCCTCGCCGACCTGGGCGTCTTGATGGTCTACTGGACCGAGGCCGGCGACCAGCTCGCCGCCCTGCCCGGCTCGGCCACCACCCTCGAAGGGTTCCCCAGCCGCGCCGAGCTGGTGCAGGCCTACCAGGACGCCGGCGGCCGGCCCGTGGGCGACCTCGACTACTACGTGGCCTTCGGCTACTGGAAGCTCGCCTGCATCCTCGAAGGCGTGTACACCCGTTACAAGGCCGGAGCCATGGGCGACGACGGTGCCGATGCCGAGGCGTTCGGCAGTACCGTCCGCCTCCTGGGCCGAGCGTCGCTCGACGCCCTCGACCGGATGGAAGCCTGAACCCCTTGCTGTACGAACTGCACGACCAGCCCTCACTCGAGGACCCCGTCATGGTGATGGTGCTCGAAGGCTGGATCGACGCGGGCTACGCCGCCACCACCGCGGCCCAGACCCTGCTCAACGGCATCGATTCGTACCCCGTGGCCACGTTCGACACCGATGCCCTGCTCGACCACCGGGCCCGCCGGCCCGTCATGCACCTCGTCGACGGGGTCAACACCGGTCTGTCGTGGCCCAGCCTCGAGCTGCGCGCCGGCATCGACGAGGCGGGCAACGACCTCCTCCTGCTCCTCGGCGCCGAGCCGGACCACTCCTGGAAGGCGTTCACCGAGGCCGCCCTCGGCCTGGCCCAGGCGTTCGGCACCCGGATGGTGGTGGGCCTGGGCGCCTACCCGGCCGCCGTGCCCCACACCCGGCCCGTCACCCTGTCGGTCACCGCCGCCACGCCGGAGCTGGCGTCGGTCTCCGGCCTCCTGCGGGGCACCCTCGACGTGCCCGCCGGCGTGCAGGCCGTCATCGAGCGCCGCTGCGACGAGCTCGACATCCCGTCGATCGGCCTCTGGGCGCAGGTGCCGCACTACGTCAGCGGCGACCCCACGCCCTACTCCGCCGGCAGCCTGGCCCTGCTCCGCCACCTCGAGCGCGTCGCCGGGCTCACCTTGCCCACGGGCAACCTGGCCCAGGACGCCGAGGACACCCGGCAGCGCCTCGACACCGCCGTCGAGGGCAACGTCGAGCACCTCGGGATGCTCCACGCCCTCGAGGCCCGCCACGACGAGATGACCCAGGCCGCGCCCACGCCCGACGCCGACATCCCGTCGGCCGACGAGCTCGCCGCCGAGGTCGAGCAGTTCCTCCGCGACCAGGGCCCCACCGAGTAGTCGTCCCGTGGCCGCGGGCGACCGGTGCGTGTTCGCCTACGGGTCGCTCATGCAGCCGGGCTCGGTGCTGCGCACGCTCGCCCACCGGTCCGCGCCCCCGGCCGCGGCACCGTTCGTGCTCCACGGGTGGCGGCGGTCGTGGGACGTCGTGTCGGCCCGCACCTTCGCGCTCGCCGGCGACCCCACCGGCCCGATCCACCGCCGGCTGGTCCTCGGCCTGACCGCCGATCCCGACGGCGCGTGCCAGGGTTTGGTCCTGCGGCTCACCGAGCCCGATGTCGCCGCGCTCGTCGGGCGCGAGGCGGCGTACCAGCTGGCCGAGGTGGGTGACGTGGCCGGTGACGGGGCCGGCGAGGCGGTGTGGACCTTCGTGCCCCGGGAGGGTCGGCGGCTCGGGGCGGTCCCCGTCGCCGAGCCGCTCGTCGTGGAGCGGGCCTACCTCCACGAGTGCCTCGATGGCGCCACGGCCCACGGGCTCGCCGCCGCCGCCAGGGAGATCGACGCCGCCCGCACCGGGCTGCGCCTCGCCGACGCGACTTCCTGAACGGGCGCGTCCGGCCTGTCGCGGACGTCGGGCAGCTCGTCGTCGACGTCACCACGATCGATCTGCCTGCGGTGGAGCAGCTCTTCGCGTAGGTTCCACCGTGGCGACCAGCGGGCACCGATGCCTGCACCAGGAGGTCCTCTCGTGAACCTGACCATCGTGAAGACGCTGTCGAAGGGCGAGCAGTCGCTCATCATGGACACCCGGCCCAAGCGGCTCGACGGGCTGTCCGAGGACGCGCTGCTCGACCTGCACGCCCGGGTGCGGCGCGGTCGCAACAAGTACGCCAAGAACTACCGCCAGGCCGCGCGCAGCCAGGTGAGGGCCGACCGGGCGCGCGGCGCGGCCAGCAAGAAGAGCCGGGGCGACAGCCAGCGCGCCGAGGTGTTCGAGGATGCCCTGGCCCGCGTGAGCGACCGGCTGTCCAAGGCCGCCCGCAGGTCGGCCACCGACCTGCGCAAGAAGCGCCTCGCCGCGGTCAAGGCCGAGAAGGCCAAGAAGGCGGCCAAGACCAAGAGCGCCAAGGCCAGGGCCGCCAAGGCGAAGGCGTCGAAGGCCAAGGCCTCGTCGTCGGCGAAGGGCAAGGTGGCGGGCAAGGGCACCAAGCGGTCGAAGGCGAAGACGCCGGTGGGCAAGAGGTCGGTGGCCTCGCAGCGCGCCACCAAGGCTCGCAAGGGCGCCAAGCGCGGCCGGTAGCCCAGCACCGCCGCCGCCGGCTCGACAGGGCCGGCGTCCGGTCGCGTAGGTTGCGGCCATGTTGGTAGACGGAGGCATCGGGTCCGATCTGGCGCGCGCAGCAGAGGGCGCCCGCATGCAAGAGGAGCTGGGCTTCGACGGCCTGTGGGCGGCCGAGACCAACCATGACCCGTTCCTGGCCCTGACCTTGGCGGCCGAGCACACCAGCCGCATCGAGCTGGGCACGGGCATCGCGGTGGCGTTCGCGCGCAGCCCCATGACCCTGGCGCAGACCGCCTACAACCTCAACGCCTTCGCCGAGGGTCGCTTCCTGCTGGGCCTCGGCTCCCAGATCAAGCCGCACATCACCCGCCGCTTCTCCATGCCGTGGTCGCACCCCGCCGCCCGCATGCGCGAGTTCGTCCTGGCGATGCGCGCCATCTGGGAGAGCTGGGACCAGGGCACCAAGCTCGACTTCCGCGGCGACTTCTACGAGCACACCCTCATGACGCCGTTCTTCAACCCGGGCGCCAACGAGTTCGGCGCACCGAAGGTGTTCCTGGCCGCCGTGGGCGAGCTGATGACCAAGGTGGCCGGCGAGGTCTGCGACGGCATGCTGTGCCACGGCTTCACCACCGAGTCGTACCTGCGCGAGGTCACCACGAAGGCCCTCGACGAGGGGTTCGCAGCCAGTGGCCGCACCCGAGCCGACATCCAGCTGTCGCTGCCGGCGTTCGTGGTGACCGGGTCCACCGAGGAGGAGATGGCCGGAGCGGCCAAGGGCGTGCGGGAGCAGATCGCGTTCTACGGATCGACCCCGGCGTACCGGGGCGTGCTCGAGCACCACGGGTGGGGCGACCTCCAGCCCGAGCTCAACGGCCTGTCGAAGCAGGGCAAGTGGGTGGAGATGGGCACGCTCATCGACGACGAGATCCTGCGGACGTTCGCGGTGGTGGCCGAGCCCGACCAGGTGGGCGACGAGCTGCTGGCCCGGTTCGGCGACCTGGTCGACCGGGTCAGCTTCTACGCCCCCTACAAGGCGGGCCCCAGCGCGTTCGGCCCCGCCATCGAGCGCCTCCGCACCGCCTGAGCCAGACCGATCAAGGTCAGTCGGGGGCCTCGTCGAGGGCGGCGAGGATGTCGTCGCCGTAGCGGTCGAGCTTGGTGGGCCCGATGCCGTCGCAGGCGACCAATCCGGCGGCGTCGGTGGGGCGGGCCAGGGCGATGCCGCGCAGGTGGGCATCGCTGAGCACCACGTAGGGCGGCACGCGGTCGTCCTTGGCGCGACGGGTGCGCCACGCCCGCAGCACCGCCTCGGCCGACGCGGCGCCGCCCCACAGCTCGGTGGGCGGCTGGAGCGGAGCCGTCTTGCCCTGGTGCTCGACCCGCTCGCCGTAGCGCACCGTCAGCGAGCCGCCGCCGGCGAGGGCGATCTGCGCCGACCGGGCGTCGACCGCCTCGACCTTGCCCTCGTAGCCGCCCAGCACCTTGACCGACCGGCCCTGCTCGGCCGTGATCCCCTCGACCGCACGGGACGCCTTGCCCTTGATGGCGGCGCCCTTCTTGAACAGCGGCTCCACCGTGGCGCTGCGGGGCGCGGGCGCCCGCTCGGTGCGAACCGGCGCCGTGCCGTCGAGCTCGGCGAGGAACGGCGACAGGCGGGTGGTGTCGGCCAGGAGCGCCACGCGGTGCCGACCCCGGGTGATGGCCACGTGGAGCACGCGGCGCTCCTCTTCGCGGTCCTCGCCCAGGCGGTGGGGCATCACGCCATCGGACACGCCGAACACCAGGACGCGGTCCCACTCGCGGCCCTTGACCCGGTGGATGGTGGAGAGCAGGACGCCGTTCGGATCGCGCTCGCGGCCGAACAGGGCGCGCAGCCACGGCTCGAACCCGGCCGGGTCGGGGTGCAGGTCGGCCACCCCGAGCAGCCCCTCGAGGTCGTCGAGGTGGCTCGATCCCTGGGCGGCGCCCGTCTGGTCGAGCATGCTCATGGCCGAGCCGAGCCCGATCTGGTCTCGGACCAGCTCGAGGATCGAGCGGGTGGTGCCGCCACGGGCGGCGCCGACGACCAGGGTGAGGTCGTCGGCCAGGTGCAGGACCTTGGCGGCCTCCTTGTCGGGCACCTGGTCGGCGATGGACCGGAGCTGCTTGACCGACCAGGAGGTGCGCCGCTCGAGCCGGTCGGGGAACCACTGGGGCAGGCCCCGGGTGGGCCGGCGCATGATCTCGACGATGTCCCGGGGGTTGATGGCGTCGCCCGAGGTGGCGATGCGCAGGTAGGCCAGGGCGGCCCGGAGACCCGTCCGCTCGAGCACCTCGGCCCGGAGGACCGAGTTGAGCGGGACCCCCGCCTCGGCCAGCGCCACCTGGGGCGCGAGCAGCAGCGAGTTGACGCGGGTGAGCACGGCGATGGCGCTCGGCTCCACCCCCGGTTCGGCCAGCCAACCGCGGACCACCTCGACGGCGGAGGACGCCCCGTCGTCGGGTGCGTGCTTCACCGTGCGCAGCGAGCCGGTCGCCGCATCGGCCGCCGGCCCGGCGTGGATGTCCTTGGCCACGCGCCGCCGGTTGTAGCCGAGCAGGGTGCGGGCGCCCTCGACCACCTCGACCGGGCACCGGTAGTTGACGGTGAGCGGGTGCGACGCCGCGCCCGGGAAGAGCGCGTCGTAGTCGATCAGGTAGGCCGGGTCGGCGCCGATGTGGCCGTAGATCACCTGGTCGTCGTCACCCACGCCGAACACGTCGAGTGCGGGCAGCGACAGCAGGCGCAGCAGCAGGACGTGGGCTGGCGTGAGGTCCTGGAACTCGTCGACCAGCAGGTGCCGGCAGCGCTGCTGCATCGACCGGCGGAACGGGCCGTCGGACAGCAGGGCGGAGATGGCGGCGTAGATCTGCTCGTCGAAGTCGACGGCGCCGCGCGAGGCGAGCTGCTCGCGGTAGGGGCCGAAGATCTCCTGGAGGCCATCGACGTCGTCTCGGGATTCCTCGACGGCGCGAGGCGAGCGCAGGCCCAGCCGGACCAGGCCGAGCGCCTCGAGGTAGGGGCCGATCGGGTCGGTGTTGGCGCGCTGGCGGCGCCGGCCGGGCAGCAGCGACTCGACGAGGCGGCGGCACTCGCGCTCCTCCAGCACCGCCGGCGAGCGGCCGAGGTGCTGCGCCACCACCCAGAGGCCGAGGGAGTTGAGCGTGCGGACCCGGGGCCGGAACGCCTCGGTGCGGCGCTCCAGCTCGAGCTGCGCCTCCTTGTTGTACGCCACGGCCAGGACGGTGTCTCGCTCCCAGCCGCGATCGCCGAGCAGGTGGCGCAGCCGTTCGGTGAGGACGCGGGTCTTGCCCGACCCGGCGGGGGCGATGACCCGTGCGGGCCCGCTGAGGTGCGCCACGGCACCGAGCTGGTCGGGCGCCAGGTCCGCGGCGGGCTCGGCCGGCGGCGGGGCCACCTCGGCGCGACCGAGCTCGACCGACTCGGAGTGGACCACCCGCTGGCCGGCCACGAGGTCTTCGGGCCACGGTCGCCGGGGACCGCCGTCGACCCACGCCGGCACGGCCCCCGGGAGCACCACGTCGGCGACCCCGTCGGGCGTGTCGGCGGCGCCGGCGCGAGAGGCCTTGCGCCCCCACCACCAGATCAGCTCGCCGGAACGGGCGTCGTAGGTGTTGGCCCAGACCAGGAAGTGGAGCCGGTCGAACGACGGCTCGACGTCGGGGTCGAGCGACCACGGCTCGTCGGTGATGGCCACCGGCTCGCGGAACCGGGCCGGATCCACCGCCAGCTCCACGACCACCGGGGTGCGGTCGGCCCACGCCTGGTGCAGCTGCCCCACCACGGCGGACGGCGCCTTCAGCACCGCTTCGTCGATGGTCACGACGGGCGCGCTCATCCACGCGGCGGGGATGGCAGCTCCTGCGTTGATGACGACGCCGCGACCGAGCGCGACCGGTCCGGGGACGGGCACGGCTCCCAACCTACGCAGGCCCAGTGACAGCGACGACGACCCCGCCGGGACGTGGCGGCCGCGGCGGCCCCGACCCGGCCACGGCGTCGGTCCCGATCGGGACCGACGCCGCTACAGCGGGCGGGAGACCGCTGCGATCAGCGCCGGTTGCTGAACCGGACCCGCCGTCCGAAGAGCACGAGCCCGCCGACGGCGACCAGGCCGAGGGCGAAGGCGACCAGCGGGGCCGGGTCGCTGCCCGTACGGGGCAGCGTCCCCGTCTCGGTGGACTCCACGGCCGTCGGGGCGGCCGTGGTGGGGGTGGTCGTGGTGACGTCCACCTCGTCGGGGTCGACCTGCGCCGGCACCGTCGTCACCTCGTCGTGGTTGTTGGAGTCGTCGGGGTCGTCCGTGTCGGAGGAGACGTCGGCCACGTTGACGATGTCCTTGCCGACCACCGAGGCGTCGACCGTGACGTCGACCGTCACCACCGACTCCTCGCCCGAGGCGAGCAGCGCCCTGGTGCAGGTGACCACCTGGCCGTCGATCCCGCACGCCCACCCGTCGCCGCTGGCGGCGGTGGCCGTCAGGCCGTCGGGCAGGGTGTCGACCACCACCGGGGCGGCCGCCGTGGACGGACCGTCGTTGGTGATCGTCAGGGTGTACGAGCCCGGCTTGCCGGCGGTGAGCGTGTCGCCGACCAGCGCCTTGTCGACGGCCAGGTCGGCCGAGGCGGTGATCGAGGTGACGGCGCCATCGCCGGCGGTCGCCGGGTTGCCCTCGTCGTCGACCGCCGTGGCATCCACCACGTCGGCCTCGGTCTTGGCCTCGTCGCCGTTGACCGCCAAGGTGAACGAGCAGTCGTAGTGCCCGCCGATGGCGATCACGCCGCCCGTCGCACACGTGGTGGACACGATCGGGGCGGAGGTGCTCGTGATGTCGAACGCCGTCCCTCCCTCGATGGTGTCGGTGAGGTCGGTCAGGGTGACCGGCTCGGCGGTGGACGTGTTGGTGACCGACACGTTGAAGGTGACGTCGCCACCGGGGGCCGCCAGGGTGGCGTCGCCGTTGTCCTTGACCACCGAGATGGTGGGCAGGACGTCGGCGACCTCGACGGTGTCGTTGTCGCTCGGCGTCACCGAGTGGCCCTCGTCATCGGTCAGCGTGAAGCCGATCTCGTCGAGCACCGTGACCCCGGCGTCCTTCCCGCTGATCAGCAGCGTGAAGTGGCACGAGTAGGTGGCACCGGGGGCGAGCAGGGTCCCGGTGGCGCACGTGGTGTCCGTGACCGCGCCGGCCACCTTGGTGACGTCGACGGTCAAGCCGTCCACGTCATCGGTGATGTGGCTGACGGTCGCCGACTCGGTGGCCGACGTGTTCTTGACGGAGACGTCGAACACGACCGGGCCGCCGGGCTCGGGGACGGTGTCGGTGCGGGCCTTCTTGGTGGCCGTGCCCTCGGGCAGCACGTCGGTGACATCGACCACGGCGCTGGCCGAGGCCGTCACCGTGTGGGTGGCCGCCGAGGTGTCGACCGCGGGGATGGCAGGAGCCGTGTCGTCGTCGTGGCCGTTCACCGTGACGGTGTCGGGCACGGAGTCGCCCCCGTTGCCCGAGACCAGCAGGGTGAAGGTGCAGCTGACCGAGTCGCCGTGGGCGAGGCTCGTGCCCAGCAGGTCGTCACAGGTGCCCGTGACGTTGAAGGGCGAGCCGCCCGACACGGAGTCGACGATCGAGTCGAAGGTGACCGTGTCCGCCGGCGACGTGTTGGTGATCTCGAGCGTGTAGGTGACGTTGCCCCCAGGCTCGGGGACCGACGGGACCGAGGGCGTCTTGGTCACCGAGATGGACGCCGCCACGTCGGTGATGTCGACGATCTCGGAGCCGGTCCCGGTCACCGGCACCTGGTCGTCGTCGACGCCGTTGACCACGACCGTGTCACCGACCGCGTCACCCGCGTTGCCCGACACCGTGAGGGTGAAGGTGCACGAGGTCGAGGCACCGGGGGCCAGGACCGTGCCGATGAGCGCCGTGCAGGTGCCGCCTGCCGCGGTGGGAGCGCCCCCGCCGACCGAGTCGGTGATCGAGGTGATCGTCACCGAGTCGGCAGCCGAGGTGTTCTTCACGGTCACGGTGTAGGTGACCGGACCACCGGGCTCGGGCACCGAGTCGACGTTCGCCGTCTTGGTGACCTGGAGCGACGAGGGCACGTCGGTGATGTCGACGCTCTCGTCACCGTGTGCGGACACCGGGTGGCCGTCGTCGTCGGTTCCGCCCACGACGACGGTGTCGTCGACGGTGTCACCGGGCTTGCCGGAGACGGCCATGGTGAACGTGCAGCTCGTCGAGGCCCCGGGGGCGAGGACGGTGCCGATGAGGGCGCTGCAGCTGCCGCCGATCGAAGCGGCCGCTCCGCCTTCGACGGAGTCGGTGACGGACCCGAGGGTGATCGAGTCGGTGACCGACGTGTTCTTGATGCCGACCGTGTAGGTCACGTTGCCGCCCGGCTCGGGGACCGAGCCGACGTTGGCGGTCTTCGTCACCTGGAGCGACGAGGCGACGCCGGTGATGGTCACCACGGCGGCGTCGGTGTCGGTGACGTTGTTGCCGTCATCGTCGGCGGCGCCGACCGAGACCACGTCGTGGACCGAGTCGCCGTCGTTGCCCGACACCGGCATGGTGAACGTGCAGGACGTGCCGCTGCCGGCAGCCAGGGTGGTCCCGACCAGGGCGGCGCAGGTGCCGCCGGCGGCCGACGCCGGCGCGCCCTCGACCGAATCGGTGATGGAGCCGATCTTGACGGGCTCGGGCGACGTGTTCTGGATGGTCACCAGGTACGAGACCGGGTGGCTCTGGCCGGGCGCCGTCTCGGCGACCGACGTGGGCGTCGGGGTCTTGGTGATGTTGATGGTGGGCAGCGTGTCGGTGACCGCCACCTCGGCGCTGCCCGTCGCGGTGACCTTGTTGTCGTCGTCGTGGCCGCCGACCGTGACGGTGTCGTCGAGGTCACCGTCGGACAGGGTCGCCTTGTCGACGACCGTCGCCACGGTGAAGGTGCAGCTCACGTTGGCGCCGGCAGCGAGGGAGCTCCCCAGCAGCGGTGCACAGGTGGTGGCGCTGATGGGCGGAGCCACGACCGTGGCGTCGATGGCCGAGCCGCCCTCGATCGAGTCCTTGATCGAGTCGATCGTGACCGCCTCACCGCCGGTGTTGGTGATCTTGACCGTGTAGGTGATGGCGCCGCCGGGCTCGGCGATCGTGGTCACCGAGGGGGTCTTGGTGACGGCGAGGGTGGGAGCCACGTCCGTGATCGACACCGAGGCGGTGTCGTTGTCGGTGGCCTCGTTCTGGTCGCTGTCCTTGGCGATGGCGGTGACCTTGTCGCTGACGCTCGTGCCGCCGTTGCCCGTCACCGGAGCGGTGAACGTGCAGGAGGCCGACGAGCCGGCGCCGGTCACGGTGAGGACCTTGCCGATGAGCGGTGCGCACGTGGTGGCCGTGATCGGCCCGTTGACCGTGGTGATGTCGAGGGCGCTCCCGCCGGCGATCGAGTCCTTGAGCGAGGTGATGGTCAGCGGCTCCACCGAGGTGTTGGCCACGGTGACCGTGTACGTGACCGGCCCGCCGGGCTCGCCCACCGTGGACGTGCCCGCGGTCTTCGTCAGGTTGATGGTGGGGGCCGGGGCCGTGTTGGTGAACGTGCAGACCACGTCCTGGCCGGGGCCCACCTTGACCGATGCGGGCGACTGCTGGCCGGTGCAGGTCGAGGAGGTGAGCTGCCACGGCGCCGAGTTGGTCTCGGCGATGTTGTACGTGCCGACGGCGGTGGTGACCTTGCTGCTCGACGTGGTGCCGCCCGAGGTGGTCAGGTTGAAGCTGCCGAGGTTCGGGACGTTCGACGTGAACGAGAACGTCCCGTCGGCACCGATGGACTTCTTGACCACGGTGATGGATCCGGGCTTGGCCGTGTTCGTGTACGAGCACTTCCAGTTCTGGCCCTCTGCGACGGTCAGCTGGAGCGGCGAGATGGTCTCCACGCCCTGCGTGCCGAGGTTGTCGCAGGTGGCCGAGGTCTGGTCGAACCCGGCGTTGGCGGCTTCGGTCACCGAGTAGGTGCCGGGGACGACGCCGGTGAAGGTGCCGGTGCCGCCGTCGGCGATCCCGGTCTTCGTGCCGATCGTGGTGTTGCCCTGCTTCAGGGTGAAGTCGAAGGTGTCGGACAGGCCGGCCGGCACGGTCTTCTTGGCCACCTGGATGGTGGCCGAGCGGATCTGGCGGTTGTAGACGTCGCAGTTCACTGCCTTGTTGAGCCCGACCGTGATCCCCTTGAGCTCGGCCGTGTCCTTCGATTGGTTGGCCGCGTTCGTGCCCACCGTGTTGAACAGCTCGGCGGGCGCGTTGCCGTCGAGGCTGTTCACCGTGCAGTGGGCGCCGTTGTAGACCCAACCCGTCTTGGCCGTCTCGGACAGGTCGACGGAGGCGGAGTTGGCGTCCATCTTCCACTTGAAGCTGACGCCGCCCGACGAGTCGGTGGTGGCGCTCGAGGTCGCCCCGGAGGCGCCGCTGGGCGACGTCCACGAGGTGGGCGTGGGCGTGACGCTCAGGCCGAAGGTCCAGGGGTTGGCGGCGTCAGCCTGCACCGTGGTGCCGTCGGCCTTCTGGAGCATCTTGGTGACGTTGACCGACGGGGCGCAGAGGTCTCGCACGAAGGCGTTGATGATCGCCTGGAGCTTCGTGAAGTCGGGAGCGATGGTGTAGTCGGCCGTGCCGAACGGGATGCTCGGGTTGCCGCTGCCGTCGAGGGTGAGCTCCTCGTCGCCGGTGACGTCGTTGAGCCGCTGCTTGCTGGCGGCGCCGGTCAGGCCGACGCCGATGCCGAACATGTGGGCGCCGCTCTTCTTGATGGCGTCGGCCTCGTAGACCGCGGCGGTCACGTTGGCGGCGTCGACGGTGTTGCCGTCGCCGTCGGTCGCGGTGCTGCCGTCGTCCTCGTGGCCGTCAGGCTCGGTCTGGTTGCGGTAGGTCGGGTCGCCGTCGGTGATGAACACGACGAGGTCGCCAGGGCCGCCGTTGCTGCGCCGCGCCACCTCGAGGCCGTCATCCCAGTTGGTGCCGCCTCGCCCCGCCCCGGTGATGGGATCGGTGTAGAGCGCCGGGTCCCGGAACACGATGTTGTTGAGGACCGGCGAGTGGCTGCCCGCCGAGTTGATCCCTTCGGCGTCGGTCGCGAAGTCGACGACCTTCACCTGCGACGGCGTGCCCACGAGCGCGGACGCGAAGGTCTGCGCGGCGGTGCGCACGGTGGTCTGCTCACCGCTGTCGATCGAGTTCGAGTTGTCGAGGACCAAGGTCACATCGAGCCCGCACACCGACGGCAGATCGGGGTTGCCGTCGGTCGCCGGCGTGCTCGACGCCAACGGCGCCAGACCACCGATCACGACCGCCGCGACCGCCGCCGCCACCCCGAACCGCTTGGCCCGCCGTGACGCGCCACGGCCAAAAGAAAGAGATCCCGCAATCCTCTTCATCGCCCTACTCCCGCAAGTTGGTTTGATTCCCGCAACATGAGGAGCCGGTTTCGCTTCGCTCCACCCAACCCAAGGGCGACCAGTACGGGTTGGGGATCAATGCGCATCCCTCAAGTTGGGAGGACGCTACACGGTCCGTCCACGAACCCACAATAGGTTCTGGACAATTCACCTGAGTTGGACCAAATGACCCATGCGCGCAATGCCAATGTACGATCCGAGTGATGACTCGGATACGGATCCGGACCCACCCGATCGGGTGAGACGCGACGCTGCCCCCGACCACGTCGTCGAGGGCAGCGTGTGGCGGTCGACCAACGGGGTGCCACCAAGCGGGCCTGAACCGGTGAGGCAATACACCGCTGGAGGTCCTGTCCCCAGTATCGGCGCCGTCCCGGCTCCGGCTGAACCATTCCCTCATCAGGGGCCGAACGGCCTATGCGCCCGGGGCCGTCACCTCGACGACCGACATCGGCAATGGCCGCGGGACCCGTGCGGTCCCTTCGGCCGATCGACCTCCTCATCGATGCCGTGGCGGTCCCGCACCGCCCTCGCGAGACCAGCGCGGCGACCCACCGATCGGGCTTCGGGCCGAACGGAAGGGACAGGTACCGTGCACCCATGGCCGAACCGACCTCCTCCGACGCCGCCGACCTGCCGCAGCACCGCTACGACGCCGCGCTCGCGCAGGACATCGAGGCGCAGTGGCAGCAGCGCTGGGAGGAGCAGGGCACCTTCCACACCCCCAACCCGGTCGGCCCGCTCTCCGACGGGTTCGCCGAGGTTGCCGACCGGCCCAAGAAGTACGTGCTCGACATGTTCCCGTACCCGTCGGGAGCGGGGCTCCACGTCGGGCACCCGCTCGGCTACATCGGCACCGATGTGTTCGCGCGCTACCTGCGCATGAGCGGGCACAACGTCGTGCACACCATGGGGTACGACTCGTTCGGCCTTCCCGCCGAGCAGTACGCGCTCGCCACCAACACCCACCCTCGCACCACCACCGAGAGCAACATCGTCAACATGGAGCGCCAGCTCCGCCGCCTCGGGCTGGGCTACGACCGGCGCCGTTCGGTGTCCACCACGGACGAGGCCTTCTACCGCTGGACGCAGTGGATCTTCCTGCAGATCTTCGGCTCCTGGTACGACGCCGACGCCGACCGGGCGCGCCCCGTGGCCGAGCTGGAGGCCGAGCTCGACGCCGGCACCCGCGAGCCCGCCCCGGGCACCAACCCCGGCGGAACCCCGTGGGCCGAGCTCGACGCATCGCAGCGGCGCACCGTGGTCAACGCCCACCGCCTGGCCTACCTGGCCGAGGTGCCCGTCAACTGGTGCCCCGGCCTCGGCACGGTCCTGGCCAACGAGGAGGTCACCGCCGACGGGCGCTCCGAGCGCGGCAACTTCCCCGTCTACCGCCGGCCCATGAAGCAGTGGATGCTGCGGATCACCGCGTACGCCGACCGGCTCCTGGCCGACCTCGACCTGCTCGACTGGACCGACGCCATCAAGAGCCAGCAGCGCAACTGGATCGGCCGCTCCACCGGCGCCGAGGTCTCGTTCGCCACCCCGGCCGGGCCGCTCACGGTCTTCACCACCCGCCCCGACACCCTGTTCGGCGCCACCTACATGGTCGTCGCTCCCGAGCACCCGCTCGTCGGCGCGCTCACCACCCACGGCCAGGCGGCTGCGGTGGAGGCTTACGTGGCCGAGTCGTCGCGGCGCTCCGACCTCGACCGGCAGACCGAGGGCAAGGACAAGACGGGCGTCTTCACCGGCACCAACGCCACCAACCCCGTCAACGGCCAGGCCATCCCGGTGTTCGTGGCCGACTACGTCCTCATGGGCTACGGCACCGGCGCCATCATGGCCGTGCCCGCCCACGACCACCGCGACTTCGAGTTCGCCCAGGCGTTCGACCTGCCCATCGTCGAGGTCATCGCCTGCCCTCCCGGCACCGACCGCGACGCCGGCGCCTACGTGGGCGACGGCGCGGCCATCAACTCCGCCAACGACGAGATCTCCCTCGACGGGCTGGCCGTGGCCGAGGCCAAGGCCGCCATCATCGGGTGGCTCGAGGCCAAGGGCCTGGGCACCGGCACGATCCAGTACAAGCTGCGCGACTGGCTGTTCAGCCGCCAGCGCTACTGGGGCGAGCCCTTCCCCATCGTCTTCGGGGCCGACGGCGAGCCGCAGGCCCTGCCCGAGTCCGAGCTGCCCCTCCGCCTGCCGCCGATGGACGACTTCTCGCCCAAGACGTCCGACGACGAGGACTCCGAGCCCGAGCCGCCGCTGGGTCGCATCGCCGAGTGGACCTCCGTCGACCTCGATCTGGGCGACGGCTCGAAGACCTACCGGCGCGAGGTCAACACCATGCCCAACTGGGCCGGGTCGTGCTGGTACGAGCTGCGCTACCTCGACCCCACCAACGACGAAGCGTTCGTGGCCGCGGAGAACGAGCGCTACTGGATGGGCCCGCAGTTCCCCGGCGACGGCGGCGGCGTCGACCTCTACGTCGGCGGCGTCGAGCACGCCGTGCTGCACCTGCTCTACGCCCGCTTCTGGCACAAGGTGCTGTTCGACCTGGGCCACGTGTCGTCCAAGGAGCCGTTCCGCCGCCTGTTCAACCAGGGGATGATCCAGGCCCACGTCTACCGCGACGACCGCGGCTTCCCCGTGCCCGCCGAAGACGTCGTGGCCGACGGCGACCGCTACCTCTACGAGGGCAAGGAGGTCACGCGTGAGCTGGGCAAGATGGGCAAGTCGCTCAAGAACGCCGTGGCGCCCGACGAGATGTGCGAGCGCTACGGGGCCGACACGCTGCGGCTCTACGAGATGTTCGGCGGCCCGCTCGACCAGAGCCGCCCGTGGGACACCACCGCGGTGGTCGGCATGTACCGCCTGCTGCAGCGGGTGTGGCGGGTGTTCGTCGACGAGGACGACGGCACGCCGCGCGTCTCCGACGACCAGCCCGACGAGGACACCCAGCGCGCCCTGCACCGCACCATCGCGGCGGTGCGAGACGGCATGGAGACGCTGCGGTTCAACACCTCGATCGCCCGCATCACCGAGCTGACCAACCACCTCACGTCCACCTACCCCGACGGTGGCGTGCCCCGCACGGTGGCAGAGCCCCTGGCGCTGCTGCTCGCCCCGGTGGCCCCCCACATCGCCGAGGAGCTCTGGGCGCGGCTCGGCCACCCCGACTCGCTGACGTACCAGGACTACCCGGTCGCCATCGAGGACTGGCTGGTCGATGCCTCGGTGGAGCTCCCGGTGTCGGTCAACGGCAAGGTCCGCGGGCGCATCATCGTGGCCGCCGGCTCCGATGCTGCTGCCCTCGAAGCCGCGGCCCGGGCCGACGACAAGGTCGCCGCCCTGCTCGACGGCGCCACCGTCCGCAAGGTGATCGCCGTCCCCGACAAGATGGTCAACTTCGTCATCGCTTGACGACCCCTTCACGATCGGCGGCGGATGCACCTGACCTTCACCAGAGGCAAGACCGGCCTGGTCGTCGGCATCGTGCTCAGCGTGCTCGGGGTGGCCCTGCTGGCCACCACGTACCACAAGGAGCTCGACGTCGATGTGCCCGCGGGAGCGCGCGAGATCGAGCAGCCCGCGCCGACGATCACGTGCGAGGCACCGATCGTCGACGGGTTCCACGACGAGCCCCAGGGCTGGGTCAACTACGCGCCGAACACGGGCGTGGCGTTCGCGGGCCACGACACGTTCTCCGGCAGCTGGTGCAAGCCCGAGTCGGTCCAGCGCGGCACCCTGGGGCTGACCCTGCTCAGTGTCGGCGCGCTCATCTTGGTGGTGCCCCCGATCCGCCGCCGCCGGGCCGGGCGAGCGTCGGAGCCGATCGACCACCTCGGCGCCCCGGTCGTGTTTGACTGAGCGCCGTGCATCCCCGGCGGGTCCCCACGTTCATCGGCCTCGGCCTCGTCGTGCTGGGCCTGGTGGTGGTGCTGCTCCCCTACCGAGCGCACGTCACGGTCACCGTCGGGTTCGACGCGACGGCGTACTCGATGCAGTGCCAAGCACCGCTGATCGATCGGGTGACGTCGGACCCGCCCCAGGTGTGGCACCTGAGCGGATCCGGCGCCGTGGCGGAGGGGTTCGCCACCTCCCCGAGCCCGTGCCACAGCGAACGCGGCGTCCGAGGCCTCGCCGGGGTGGCCCTGATGGCCACGGGTGGCGCGGTCTGGGTGGTGGCGCGCCGCCGGAACCTGGCGCGGGATGCGGAGGCCGCCGTGGCGCCGGTTCCGGTCAGCTCGGCGCAGCCGTGAAGCGCAGCTGGTCGATCTCCCAGAAGGCGCGGAGGCTCTGCACCTTGCCGGTGTCGTCGACCTTGTAGATGGCCACCATCTCGCCGGCCACGTTGGAGCCGTCGGGGAACGTGGTGGTGATGGTCAGGTAGTTGGCCACCTCGTTGCCGCCGGCGTGCGACGAGATGATGTCCATCCGCACGGGGTTGGTGGCGATGACGTCGTCCCAGAACGCGCCGATGCCGTCGTGGCCGTGGTGCCCGAGGCCGGTCTCGTCGAGGAACGACACGCCGACCGGGTCCTGCACCACGCCGTCGGTGGCGAACAGCCCGACCCATCCCTCACGGTCGCGGGCCTGGACGAAGGCGCGGGAGCGCAGCGAGGCGGCACGGGCCGAGCGGTCGTCGTCGGCGGGGTGGGGCAGGTCGAGGTAGTCGAACGCGGTCAAGGGGTGATCTCCAGGTCTCGGAGGGGGTGGATGACGTGCTCGGCGAACCACGCCACCGAGTCGAGCTGGTGCTGGAAGTCGTTGGGATCGCCACCGGCGAAGTACCACGGCACGGTGATGACGTCGGTGAGCCCCATGGCCGCGAGCGGGGCCATGTCGTCGACGGTGGCGGGCACGATGGGCGTGGCCTTGATCTCGAACGGGTCACCGGCGCGGCCGGCGGCGTCGAGCTCGGTGCGCAGCCCGGCGATGAGCGGCTCGAGCGAGTCGGGCGTCACCTGGGCGCCGATCCACCCGTCGCCGACCCGGGCGGCGCGGCGCAGGCCGGGCTCGCTGTGGCCGCCGACGTAGATCGGCACGGGGTGGTCGGGTGAGGCGGGCGGCTCCATGCGCAGCCGGTCGAAGTCGTAGTGCTGGCCGTGGTACTCGACGTACCCGCCGGCGATGACCAGCCGCATGATCTCGATCTGCTCGTCGAGGCGCTTGCCGCGGGTCTTCATCTCCTGGCCGAGCCACCGGAACTCCTCGGGGATCCAGCTGAGCCCGACGCCGAGGCCGATCCGCCCGGGGAACATGGCCGCGATCGAGCCGAGCGACTTGGCCACCAGCAGCGGCTCGCGCAGCGGGGTCTTGAGGACGTTGGTGTAGAGGTTCACCCGTTGCGTGGCGGCGGCCACCGCGGGCATGCCGACGAGCGGATCGACGAACGGCGAGTCGTCGGCCCAGAAGCGCTTCCCGTCGGGCGTGAACGGGTACTCCCCCGACACCTGCTCGGGGTAGAACACCGAATCGGGGAAGCAGACGGAGTCCCAACCGGCGTCCTCGGCGGCGCGAGCCAGCGGGAGGATCCGTTCGGGCGGGGTCATGGCGAGAGCGAGCGTGAACTGCACGCCCGCATTCTGACGCATCGTCAGGTGATGCCGCCCACATGGTCGGCCGCGGTGCGGTTGGCCCGGCGCAGGGCCTCGTCGAACGGGGCGCCTCCGGCCAGCGCCAGGAAGAACGCAGCGGCGAACACATCGCCGGCCCCGATGGTGCCGACCGGCGAGACGTGGTCCAGCACGATGCCCGCCACGTCGACCTCCAGGGCCCCCTGACGCCCGAGGCAGCCCCGCTCGCCGCGGGTGATCGCCAGCGCCAGCCGGTCGAGCGTGGACGGCTCGGCCACCAGCGCGTACTCGTCCTCGCTGAGCACCGCGGCGTGGACGTGCGCAGCCCACCAGGCGTCGAGGTCGGGGCGGCGCAGCAGGGCGCCGGTGGCATCGGTGGCCCGCAGCATCCCCTGCGGTGTGATCCCCACGAACGGCGCGCCCTGCACCGAGGCCACCATGGCCGGGGTGACCTCGCCCATGATCGGGGCCAGGTGCACCACGTCGGCGCCGATGCCCAGGTCGACCAGCGAGACGTCGATCGGGTCGGCGGCGCTGGCCAGCCGCTGCGGACCGAGGTCGGCGTCGGCGGAGAACTCGAACACGGTGTCGACCGCCGAGCGCTGCACCGTGACCTTCACGTCGGGCATCGACTCGCGCAGGGCCCGTTCCAGCTCCTCGGTGCCCGAGGTGACGATGTGGGCGTCCCAGCCCTGGGCCAGCGCCAGCCGGCTGGCGAAGAGGACGCTGCCGCCGAGGCGCCGCTCGGCATCGCCGGCCACCACGTCCCAGCAGACGGAGCCGATGGCGACGTAGCTGGTCACGCCGGCGAGCCCTTGGCCCAGAGCAGGCCGGCCTCGAAGGTGTCGACCGCGTGGTCCTCGGCGGGGCCGGGCTGGCCTCCGGGGCCCTTGCGCAGCACCAGGCGGAACGAGCCGGCCATGGCCACGTCGCCGGGGTAGACCACCGCGGGCTGCCGACCGGTGGCGGCGATCACGGCCCGGCCGAAGCGCACCCGGTAGATCTGCTGGTTCCACAGGCCGCCGAAGCACCCGAGCGTGTGGATGCCCGTGAACTCGCGGAAGGCGCCGGCCACCGTGTCGGCGAGCAGGCGGACCTGCTCCTCCACCAGGGCCTCCGAGCGCGGGTCGCCCTGGGTGGCGAGGCGCAGCACCTCGGTGGCGAACGACGCGATGTGGCTCTTGTCGACCTCGGGCTTGTAGATCAGGTCGAAGAGCTCGTCGGTCGCGGCGATGCCGAGGCGGTCGCGCACCTCGTCGGCCAGGAACGAGCCGTTCGAGCGGCCCTCGCTCACCAGCAGCACCTCTCGCAGCGCGGCCCGCCCGAGCGCGTAGCCCGAGCCCTCGTCGCCCAGCACGTAGTCCCAGCCGCCGAAGCGCCGGCTGCCCTGGTCGAGTGCACCGGCCAGCACGGCGCTGCCGGTGCCGGCGATCACGGCGACCGCAGGCTCGAGCTTGGCCGTGGCCGCCCAGCACCCGATCGTGTCGGCCACCACCGAGATGGTGGCGGGCTCGGGCACCACCTGGCGAACACCGCGGGCCAGGACCGCAGCGTGCGCCTCGGTGTCGACCGAAGCGCTGCTCACGAGCACCGCCGTCGGTGCCAGCGGCCGCGCCGCGGCGGCGAGGGCCGCGGCGATCACCGCCCGGATGTTCTCGGCGGCGACGTCGTCGCCCGCGGAGCGGCTGTTGGTGGGTCCGCCGCTGGCGTACCCGAGCACCTCACCGCTGGAGGTGGCGACCGCGGCGCGGCTGCCGGTGCCGCCACCGTCGACCACGACGACCGTCGACACATCGGGGAACGAGGGGATCGATCGGAGCCAGTCCACGGCGGGCGATGGTAGCGGCCTCCCCCATCAGCGATCCGGTGGGCGACGGGTCGGTGCCGCCGCTCGGGTGGTTGCGGGACCGGGAACGCGTGTGCAGGCTGGATCCGATCTACGGTTCCCGCCCGGTGCGGGCGCTCGATGCGACCCGATCGCACCCTGCCCCACTCCCACAACAGCCAGGTGCCCCATGTACTACGTGCTCGGAACGCTCATCTTCGCCGTCCTCGCCATCATCGTCGTCGTCGCCTTCTTCAAGCAGCGGAACCAGCGCGGCCGCTTCGACGATTGAGCTGACCGGGCCGGCCGGCTGCGCTGGCGGACCGCCGCGGTCGCGGCAGGCCGATCAGCCGGGTTCGGCCGCCAGGGCGATCTCCGAGAGGATGTGCGCCTTGAGGCTGTCGGCGAGGCGCTGCTCGATCGCGGGGTCGGTCCCGGAGATGGTGAGCAGCGAGAGCCCGATCGCGGCGCAGAGGGAGAGCTCGACGGCCGCGAGCACGCGGATCGGCTCGACCTGGGCCTCGATCAGCACGCCGGCCAGGTCGGCGACGTAGACCTCGGCGCTGCGGGCGTTGAGCACGTTGAGCTGCTGGGCGAGGGCCGGGTCGATCCGCGCTGCGGTGTGGAGCTCGAACTGCGCCCGGGTGGCGGGGTCGAACACCGCGGCCATGATCGTGTCGATCATCTGGCTGACGCGCTCCTCGATCGGTGCCGTGGTGTCGGTGCTGTGGACCACCGCGTCCCTGCTGGCATCGCTGAGGTGGTTGGTCAGGGCGAGGATCAGCTCGAGCTTGTTCCCGAAGTGGTGGTGGACCGCTCCGGATGAGACGCCGGCCGCCTTGGCGACCGCCGCGATGGTCACCCCGTCGAGCCCGCCCTCGACCAGGCGGCCGGCCGCAGCATCGAGGATCGCCTGGCGCGTGGCGGTGCGCCGCTCGTCCTGGGTGCGCCGACGCGCGGGGGCTGGCTCCGGTGGCATCGCCCGACGTTACGTCGCGAGGATGGGGAGTCGGCAGATGGTCCCCCGCCCCCTAGGCATCGCCCCTGGTCACGCCCCTCGGCCTCCGACATACCGGCTGAGCGATCGGTATCGAGCGTCAGCTCAGCTCGGCCAGATCACCGACTGGAGCTCGCTGTAGGCGGCCAAGCCGTAGCTGCCACCGTCGCGACCGATCCCGCTCTGCTTGAACCCTCCGAAGGGGGTCTCGGGGTTCCGGCCCATCGTGTTGACGGCGACGTTGCCGGCTCGCAGCCGCGGCGCCAGCCGCAGGGCCCGAGGGGTGCTGGCCGTGTACACGTAGTCGTACAGGCCGTAGTCGCTGTCGTTGGCGATGGCGATGGCCTCGTCCTCGTCGTCAAAGGGGATGACCACCACCACCGGGCCGAAGATCTCCTCGCGGCTGATCGCCATGGCGTTCGTGCACCCGGTGAACAGGGTGGGGTTCACGTAGAACCCCTTGGCGATGTCGGGCCGATCGCCCCCGGCCGCCAGCTCGGCCCCGCCGTCGATCCCGCCCTGGATGTGGGTCAGGACCCGGTCGCGCTGCGCGCTGCTGATCAGCGGGCCCACCAGCGTGGCCGTGTCGCGGGGGTCGCCGACGGTGAGGAACGCCGGGACGGCGGTCAGGTTCTCGACGAGCTGGTCGTAGATGCCGCGCTGGGCGAGGACCCGGGTGGGCGCCGTGCAGATCTGACCGGAGTGGAAGCCCCAGACCGAGGCGATGCCGCTGGTGGCGGCGCCCAGGTCGGCGTCGTCGAACACCAGGCAGGCGCCCTTGCCGCCGAGCTCGAGCAGGAGCCGCTTCATGGTGCGCCCACCGGCGGAGGCGATGGCCTGGCCGACCGCGGTGGAGCCCGTGAAGCTGACCATGTCGACGTCGGCGTGGGTGGTCAGGGTCTCGGCGGGGGCCACGTCGGTGGTGGTGATGGCGTTGACGACACCGGGCGGGAAGCCGGCCTCGTGGCACAGCTCGACGAGCCGGAGCACCCCCAGCGGGTCCTGCGGCGCCGGCTTCACGATCACCGTGTTGCCGGCCGCCAGCGCCGGCCCGATCTTCCCGGCCATGTTGACCAGCGGGAAGTTGTACGAGGTGATGGCGCTCACCACGCCCACCGGCACCCGCTGGGCGAGCGCGTTGGTGACCGCAGCCGGTCCGAGCGCGCTGGCCTCGGCGATGCTCGGGGGCAGCGGCGTGACCGTGGGCTCGAGCGCCCCGCGCGCGTAGCGGCGGAACCGGTGGGCGGCGTGCGGGACCTGGATGTTGGTGCAGGTCCGGCGGGTGCCCCCGGTCTCGGCGATGGTGAGCTCGATCAGCTCGTCGCGGTCTCGCTCGATCAGGTCGGCCACCCGGTCGAGCAGCTCGGCCCGCTCCTCGGGCCGGGTCGCCGACCAGGTGTCGAACGCACCCCGAGCCGCCGCCACGGCATCGGCCGCCTGGGCCGCGCTGGCCTGCGGCGCCTGGGCGATGACCTCCTCGGTGGACGGGTCGACGATCTCGTAGGTCCCCCCACCGCCCTCGACCCGATCGCCACCGATCAGCAGGCGGTACTCGCGCGTCACACCGGCATCCCGTGGTGCGGCGGGACCAGCTGCTGGCCGATCGCGTCGGCGCGCCGGTGGAGCAGGGCGACCGTGTCGTCGAGGTTCCGGCCGATGATGAAGTGCCGCGCCGCGGTCTCGGTGACCACGAACTCGCCGAGCTCGTCGAGGTCGGCTTCGGCCACGTTGCGCCCGGCCTTCGCCAGCATGTCCTTCATCTGGTCGAACGTCATGCTGGTCCGGCCGGTGGCCGCGCCCTGGCGCTGGAGGTGGTCGGGGCGGTTGCGGCTGGCGGTGAACAGGCCGGTGCGCAGGAGCCCGCCCGATGGGTAGAACACCGACGCCCGCAGCGCGGTGCCCTCGGAGACCAGGTTGTGGTGGAGGGCCTCGGTGAAGCAGCTGACCGCCGCCTTCGACGCCGCGTAGACCGACGCGGTGGGGACTGGGGCGAAGCCGCCGTCCCCCGACGAGGTGTTGATGATCTGCCCGGGCTCGCCGCCCTCGATCATGCGGGGCACGAACGCGGCGGTCATGAACGCGGTGCCGAACACGTTGACGCCGAAGCACCAGCGCCAGTCGTTGGGGTCCTGCTGCCAGGGCTTGCCGCCCCCGCCCGAGGTGACCCCGGCGTTGTTGTAGAGCAGGTTGACCCGACCGTGCAGGTCGTACACGTGGTCGGCCAGCGCCGCCACGGAGTGCTCGTCGCTGATGTCGGTCCGCCAGCCCGACACCGGGCCCAGGGGCGAGAGGTCGGCGATGGCGGCATCGATGGCCGAGTCCTCGACATCGGCGATCACCACGGTGGCACCGTGGCGCAGCAGCGCGCCCACGATCCCCCGCCCGATCCCGCCGGCCCCGCCGCTGACCACGGCCACCATCCCGTCGATGTCGAGCGGCGGCGCCGCGTCGACCTGGGTTCCGTCGCCGGCCATCAGCCCTTCCACTCGATGCCGTAGTCGTCGAACCAGAACCGGGCCTCGCGGATCGCGTTCGGCGGGGTCCGCAGCTCGAGGTCCTGGTGGAGGTCGGTGGGCCTGGGGCCGATGTCGGCGGCGATCGCGCTCAGGGCGTCGATGTCGAGGTCGTAGCAGCGGACCGCGTTGAGGCCGAGCAGCAGCCGGGTCTCCTCGACGGGGATGGGTTGGAAGTCGGTGGACAGCCGGGTGGCGGTGTTGGGCCACGTGCCTTCGGGGTGCGGGTAGTCGGTGCCCCACATCAGGCCGTCGAGGCCGTTGACGTAGCGCCGGCGGAGCTCGACCTTGCTCATGGCCGACGCGCCGATGAAGACGTTGGTGCCGATGTACTCGGACGGGAGCCGCTGGATCAGGCCCTTGGTCCGCGACGCCATCTTCTTCACCTTCCAGTTCTGGCCGCCGAACATCACGTCGGTCTTGAACAGGAGGTCGCCCACCCACCAGGAGCCGCACTCCACCGGTGCGTACTTGAGGTCCGGGAAGCGGTCGAACGCACCCGAGAGCAGGAGCTGCCACAGCGGCCGGTGGGTCCAGAAGGCCACCTCCAGCATGAACTGGGCCATGTTGTCGTTGTAGGCGTCGGTGTCGGCCTCGCCGGAGTGGGTGTGGACCACCAGTCCGGCCTCGGCGCACGCCGCCCACACCGGGTCGTACGAGGCGTGGCCGTACGACGGGTTGTCGTGCCACATGGTCGGGATCATGATCCCCTTGATCCCAGGCTTGCCCGCCAGGACCTCGATCTCCTTGACCGCCTCGTCGATCCCGTGGGTGATGGGCACGAGGGCGACGCCGGCGCGGCGCGGCGGGTTGGTGGCGCAGAACTCCTCGAGCCACCGGTTGTGGGCGCGGGCCCCGGCCCACGCCAGCCGCGGGTCGGTGATCATCCCGGCCTGGAGCCCGGCGCCGAACGGCGGGGCCTCCATCCCGGTGACCGAGTCGCCGTCGGCGAAGATCACCTCGCCGGCCACGCCGTCGGCATCGAGCGTCTTGTCGCGGATCTCGGGGTCGAACGCCCCCTTGAGCCCCACCTCGTTGTCGCGCTCCCACTGCTCGACGTACGCGCCGTTCATCTCCTCGACCATGGCCCGGTGCTGGTGGCGCGTCGTCAGCCACTCGTCGAACTCGGCGTGCGCCGACTGCTCCAGGTAGGGCCGGTAGTCCTCGACGTACAGGCCCGCATGGGTGTCCGACGACACGATCACGTACGGGGCGTTGCTCTGGTCGATGCCTTCGACAGGACTGGCCATGACGTCTCCTTGCCGTTTCTGTAACGGTGTCTTAGAGTGCGTTTGACACTGTTACAGAAGCGATGAGGACGCGCAACCCCCATGGCCCGGACGGCGACACCAGCAGACGAGGACGCCACCGCCGGCCCCGGCCGGCGCACGGGCCTCGACCGCGACGACGTGGTCACCGCGGCGCTCGACCTGGTCGAGCGGGAGGGGGCACCGGCGCTCAGCATGCGCCGCCTCGCCACCGAGCTCGACGTCGCCACCCCCACCATCTACTGGCACGTCGGCAGCCGCGACGAGCTGGTCGCGGCGGTGATCCGCCTCCAGTCGAACCGCCTCGCCGAGCACACCATCTCGGGCGCCACGCCTCGCGAGCGCGTGTTCAGCGCCGCCCGCCACATCTGGACCAGCTCCATCGAGCACCGGGCCATCACCTCCCTCGCCCACCAGGCCGGCATGTCCTCGCTGCTGGCCCACCACCTCGAGGCGGCCGTGGTGACGGAGCTCGAGGCCTCCGGGCTCGTCGGCCAGGAGGCTGCCGATGCCACCCGGGCGATCCTCATCACCGTCGGCGGCTCGCTCCTCCTCGTGCTCCGAGACCTCTCCACCCACCCGCCCGAGTCCCGGCCCGACTCGCTCTGGGCCGACAGCGACGCATCGATCACCGACGAGACGCGCGCCGCCCTGCGCGCCGAGCCCGATCTCGATGCGGTGTCCGCCGTCGCCCTGCGCGCCGTGATCGACCACTACGTACCGGCATGACCACCGACCCCACCCAGGAGCAGCGATGACCGAGGCACCGATGTCCGAGCCGGGCGAGATCGCCGGCTGGCCCAAGCTCGTGGTCACCTACGGGACCGACCCGGCCAACATCGCGCCCCTGCTGCCGCCCGGGATCGAACCGCTCGAGCCCACGGTCACAATCGCGTTCTACTGCGTGCCGGTCCTCGGCGAGCCCGAGTACGGCGTGAGCGTGAAGGTGGCCGCCGGCTGGCAGGGCGTGGCCGGCCAGTACAGCCTCGGCCTGGGCATCGACCAGGAGTCCGCCGTGCACATCAGCGCCGAGACCAACGGCCAGCCCAAGTTCCTGTGCGACATCACCTTCTTCCGGCTCGGCGACGCCGTCACGGCCCGGGCCACCCACCAGGGGTACACCTTCGTCGAGTTCACGGGGACGTCAGCGGGAGCCATCGAGCCGCGGACCGGCGAGTTCACCGAGCACGAGTGGTGGACCAAGTACTCCCGGGCCATCGGGGGCGCGCCGAACCAGTACGACTTCGCACCCCATGTCGTCGACGTGTGCACCGCGTTCGAGCCGCGCCACCTCGAGGCGGTCGACGGCTCGCTCCTGCTGCGAGACAGCCCGTGGGACCCCATCGCCCGGCTGCTCCCCGTCACCACCGCCACCACGGCGCACCTGGTGACCAACACCCCGAAGGCCCGGTCGCTCACCAACGCCGGCCCGCTCGATCCCGATGCCTTCTGGCCCCACGTCGACGTGATCAGCGGCAGCCGCTGGCCCGGCGAGCGCGGCGGCCCCCGCCCGTCCTGAACCACCCACGACAGAACCGAGGTCCCCACATGGGAGCCACCACCGACAACTACGTCGTCATCTCGGCCGACTGCCACGGCGGCGCCAGCATCGCCGGCTACAAGCCGTTCCTCGCCTCGAAGCACCACGCCGACTTCGACGCGTGGGCGGCCGACTTCGAGAACCCCTACGACGACAACACCAACGCCGACGCCGACCGCAACTGGAGCTCCGAGCGCCGGCTCCGGGAGCTGGAGGCCGACGGCGTGGTGGCCGAGGTCCTCTTCCCCAACACCATCCCGCCGTTCTTCCCGAAGGTGTCGCTCGTCAACCAGCCGCCCGGCGCCACCGAGGGCGACCTGGCGCAGCGCTGGGCGGGCCTCCAGGCCCACAACCGCTGGATGGCCGACTTCTGCGCCCAGGCCCCCGGCCGTCGAGCCGGCATCGCCCAGATCATGCTGCACGACGTCGATGCGTCCGTGAAGGAGATCGAGTGGGCCAAGGCCAACGGCCTCACCGGCGGCATCCTCCTACCGGGTGCCCCTCCCGGCTCGGGCGTCCCGCCGCTGTACGCCCCGGACTACGAGCCGATCTGGGCAGCCTGCGAAGACCTCGGCCTCCCGGTCAGCCACCACAGCGGCAGCGCCGTCCCCGACATGGGCCCCTACCCAGCGGCCCAGATGATGTTCCTCCTCGAGGTGACCTGGTGGGCGCACCGCACCCTCTGGCACCTCATCTACTCCGGCGTCATGGAGCGCCACCCCGCGCTGCAGTTCGTGTTCACCGAGCAGGGCACGGCCTGGATCCCGGAAGAGCTGACCCGGCTCGACTACTACCGCGGCCGGCTCTCGGGCACCGGCGGGGCCAGCGGCTCGCAGGAGGCCAAGTTCGGCGCCGGCGTCGTCGACCAGCTGTCCCTGTCGCCGTCGGAGTACTTCCAGCGCCAGTGCCACCTGGGGTCGAGCTTCATCCGCAAGGCCGAGGTGGCCATGCGCGAAGCCGTGGGCGTCGACCGGATCATGTGGGGCAGCGACTTCCCGCACCTCGAGGGCTGCTGGCCGTTCTCCCGCCAGCACCTGCGCTTGGCGTTCGCCGACGTCCCCTCCGACGAGGTCCGCCTGATGGTCGGCCGCAACGCCGCCGACGTGTACGGCTTCGACTGGGACCTCCTGGAGGACCTGGCGGACCAGCACGGCCCCACCGTCGCCGAGGTGGCCCAGCCCCTCCCCGCCGACGACATCCCCGACGAGTCCCTCCGCTGCCCGGCGTTCGCGGCGGCGAGGTTCCTCGGCAAGTAGCCCCCGCCCCTCCCCCGATCCAGGAGCACCACAGACCGATGCCGACCCCGGAGCTCACCGAACCGGTCACCTTCAACCCGCTGGCCGACGGCTTCGTCGAGTGGCCGTACCACCAGTACGCCCGCCTGCGCGCCGAGGACCCGGTGCACCGGTCCGAGCTGCTCCACGGCTGGTGCGTCACCCGCCACGCCGACGTCAACGCCATCCTGCGCGACCCCACCGTGTCGTCGGAGATCGACAACGCCGAGCCCACGCCCCTGACCATCGACGAGATCGCCCGCCGCGACCAGCTCTCGCAGGGCGGCCGGACGGTCGTGCTCCTCGACGATCCCGACCACGCCCAGCTCCGCAGGCTGATCTCGAAGCCGTTCCGACCCCGAGAGGTCGATGGCCTGCAGGCGCTCGTGGAGGACCGGGTGCGCACCAAGGTCGACCAGCTCGTCTCCGACAAGGGCACCGGCCCCGTGGAGCTGGACCTCATCGCCGACTTCGCCTACCCCCTGCCCGTCGAGATCTTCTGCGAGATGCTCGGGATCCCCGAGGAGGACCATCCGGGCTTCCGGTTCTGGGTCAACTGCATCGCCCGCTCCCTCGACCCGGTGATCGACCCGGTCGAGCGCCAGGAGCTGGTGGACCACATCGCCGACATGCAGGCGTTCCTCGAGGAGCTGATCGCCGAGAAGCGCTCACGCGACGATGACGACATCCTCTCCGGGCTCATCCACGCCGAGGAGGACGGCGAGCGCCTCACGCCCGAGGACCTGCTGGCCCAGATCGTCACCCTCTACGTGGCCGGCCACGAGCCCACCGCCGGCCTCGTCGGCAACGGCATGCTCGCCCTGCTGCGCCAGCCCGACCAGTGGGCGCTGCTGCAGTCCGACCGGTCCCTGCTCCGCAACGCCGTGAGCGAGCTGCTGCGCTACGACGGCCCGAACCAGTTCGTGCGCCGGGTGGCCATGCGCGACATGGACTTCGACACCCCCGCCGGCCGGGTCACCATCCCCGCCCGGTCGGTGGTCTACGCCTCCCCCGGCTCCGCCAACCGTGACGAGGCCCGCTGGGGGGCAACCGTCGATCAGGTCGACATCACCCGCGAGGACGCCGGCCAGCACCTCCAGTTCGGCGCCGGCATCCACGCCTGCCTCGGCTCCCACCTGGCCCGCCTCCAGGCCGAGACCATGTTCACCGCCCTCCTCGACCGCTTCGACGGCATCGAGCTCGCCGGCGACCCGACCTGGAGCACCCGCATGGTGATCCGCGGCCTCAACCAGCTCCCGGTCCGCGCCACCCTCCGCTGAGAAGCGCCTCCGACGGGGCGCCGCAGACCCGGTCCGCGGCTGCCCCCGAAAACGACGAAAGCCTGGTCTGCTGACCAGGCTTTCTTCGTGGAGCTAAGGGGAATCGAACCCCTGACCTCTTCCATGCCATGCACATCCAGGGGCGCTTCACAGACCCGAATATCCCCCCAGATGTGCGTTTCAACGTCACCAGGATTTTCGCTAGCGCAAGTCCTGGTGGTGCCGGAGGGCGACCGGGTCGCGTCTCCGACAGGATCGGTGCGGAATCTGACGGAGGCCGCATCGGCACCGGGTCGATGAGACGATCGAGCGCTCCCGCGGCGGCCAAAGCTGGTCCTCGCTGTGGGGATCTCGCGTGGATGGGGATCGGAGGGTCCCCTCGATCGCCAGAGAGCTGCATTGTCACGAGCCTGTGACCTGGGTTGTGGCCAGACTCGGGCCTCCTTCAGATCAGCGTGACCTCTTCCATGCCGAGGAAGATCGTGCCAGTTGGGCCCGCCCGACACGCGGGACGGTCACAGACCGTGCAGGGCGAGGCAGGCGCTCCCACGGGCAACGCTCGGCGGGTGGACAAGGAGCACGGCCTGCGATGCTCAGGTGCCACCATGGAGTCGCACGCCGAGACCGATCAATCTCCGTGCGGCGGAGAGGGCGCCGAGGCGCAAGGAGGGGACGACTACATGCTGACCGATGAACGAGCCCGGAAGCCTGACGGCATCGCCGCGACCACGACCGGGGCAGGTCGATGATTACTGGCGAGCTCAAGTCCAGGATCGACGCCGTCTGGAACGATTTCTGGTCCGGGGGCATCTCCAACCCGCTCGAGGTGATGGACCAGCTCACCTACCTGCTGTTCATCAAGGGCCTTGACGAGGCCCAGACCCGCGCCGAGCGCAAGGCCAACCGCACGGGCCAACCCGTCGAGAACCCGATCTTTCCCGCCGGGGACTACACGCCCGACGGCCTCACCGAGAGCCGCCCCTACGACGACCTTCGCTGGGACCGGTTCAAGAACCTCTCCGCCGCCGACATGTACGAGGTCGTCGACAAGTACGTCTTCCCGTTCATCCAAGCCCGCGCCGCCAACAGCACCCACGGCCAGCACATGCGCGACGCCCGCCTCACCATCTCCAAGCCCGCCCTGCTCCAGAAGGCCGTCGACGGACTCGACGCCATCCCCATGGAAGACCGCGACACCAAGGGCGACGTCTACGAGTACATGCTCTCTAAGATCGCCACCGCAGGGCAGAACGGCCAGTTCCGCACCCCCCGCCACATCATCCAGCTCATGGTCGAGATGACCGCCCCGACCCCCGGCGACGTCATCGTCGACCCCGCCTCGGGAACCTGCGGCTTCCTCGTCGCCGCCGCCGAGTACGTCAGCGACCACCACCCGGGCGTACTCACCGACCCGGTCACGTCCAAGCACTTCAACGAAGGCATGTTCAACGGGTACGACTTCGACAACACCATGCTGCGCATCGGGTCGATGAACATGCAGCTCCACGGCGTCCAGAACCCCGACATCCGGTACAAGGACTCCCTCGCCCAGGAACACGCCGGCGACATCGAGGCCTACAGCCTCGTCCTCGCCAACCCGCCCTTCGCTGGTTCGCTGGACTACGAGTCCACCGCCAAGGACCTCCAGCAGGTCGTCAAGACCAAGAAGACCGAGCTGCTCTTCCTCGCCCTGTTCCTGCGGCTCCTCAAGCCCGGAGGCCGCGCCGCTGTCATCGTTCCCGACGGTGTCCTCTTCGGCTCCAGCAAGGCCCACAAGGAACTCCGACGCATGCTCGTCGAAGACCAGAAGCTAGACGGCATCGTCTCGCTCCCGTCCGGCGTCTTCAAGCCCTACGCCGGCGTCTCCACCGCCATCCTCCTGTTCACCAAGACCAATAGCGGCGGCACCGAACACGTGTGGTTTTACGACCTCCAGTCCGATGGCCGAAGCCTCGATGACCGCCGTAATCCCCTGCTCCCTGAGGAGAAGCTCGGTATCACCGCCGCTCTCACGAGTGACGACCACTCCAAGAACAACCTTCCGGATGCCGTCGCCCGCTGGCGTGACCGCACCGGCGGCGAGCTCACCCGGACCCGCACGGATCAGTCTTTCACCGTCCCCAGAGCCGACATCGCCTTCAACGACTACGACCTGTCCATCAACCGCTACAAAACGATCGTTCACGATGAGGTGGAACTCGCTAGTCCGACAGACATCCTCGGCAAGCTGGACGCACTCGAGGATGAGATTCACTTGGGACTAGCCGAGCTCAGAACGATGCTGTCTTGACCGTTCCAACCGTCGCGCTCGGCGATGTCGCATCGTTCCTCAACGGCGGGACGCCGAGCCGCGCAAGATCGGATTACTTCGAGGGTGAGATCCCCTGGATCACCGGTGCAGACATCTCAGACGAGATTCTCGTTGGCGATGGAGCAAGGTCACACATAACTGCGGAGGCCATCAGGCATAGTGCAGCGAACCTGGTACCTGCCGGGACCGTTCTGCTCGTCACCCGCACGGGGGTCGGGAAGGCCGCCATCGCAGGGGTAGCTCTGTCTTACAGCCAAGACATCACTGCGGTGTTACCTGACGCAGCCCATCTGGACCCCCGCTATCTAGTCCGGTGTCTCCAGGATCAAGCACCACGCTTCAAGGCATTGGCCCAAGGCGCAACCATCCAGGGAATCACTCGAGCGGTCGTCGAGGAAACTGAGATCCCCTTGCTGCCTATTCAACAGCAACAACGGATCGCCTCGCTACTCGATCGTGCCGATGATCTCAGGTCGAAAAGGCGCTCGGCTAACGAGCTGCTACGACAGCTAGAGGACGCCAGTTGTGCGCGCTTCGTTGCCGAGCAACGGGACGCGCCGGTGTTAGCGCTAGCGGAGGTGGCCGAACGCGTGACCGTGGGTCACGTCGGTCAATCGTCGGCACACCTGGACCCGCTCGGCGTCCCTTTCTTGCGCACCGGAAACGTCGGCGACGGCCGGATCCTTCGCGACAACCTCCTCCGGATCTCGCCCTCGTTCCACTCGACGCTGCGGAAATCGACCTTGGGGACGGGCGACCTAGTGATCTCGAGGCATGTCTCCCGTGCCGTCCGCGCTGCTGTGGTTCCACCGGAGTTGGACGGCGCAAACTGCGCGAACATCATCGTGGTTCGACCTGGCGAGTTCTTGAGCGCCGAGTACCTCCTGGCTCTGCTTCGGCTCCCCCGCACGCAACGCTTCCTGTTAGGCCGGCAGGTCGGCTCTGCGCAAT
Source organism: Aquihabitans sp. McL0605 (assembly GCF_049993875.1). NCBI lineage: Bacteria > Bacillati > Actinomycetota > Acidimicrobiia > Acidimicrobiales > Iamiaceae > Aquihabitans > Aquihabitans sp. McL0605. The sequence continues at coordinate 4,168,645 of NZ_CP188252.1, read as the reverse complement.
CGGTTGTGAACACAAGCACCCTCAAGGGGTGGCAGATCCCCGTGCCGCAGCGCGAAGCCTTAGAGGAGTTCGACCTTCGCGTCGCTCACGTTCGCTCACTCGGCGAAGCACAGGCGTCATCGCTGGGGGAACTCGAAGCCCTGTTCGCCTCGCTGCAGCAGCGGGCTTTCCGGGGCGAGTTGTGATCGGGTCGCAGTTCTCGTTCCTGGCGGGCGAGTTCGGTGACCAGTTCATCCTGGCTGAGTGGGCCGAGCGACATGCGCTTTCAGATCCGGGGCCGGCAGTGATCCACGCACGGAGGGCGTTGGAGTCCGGGGTCAAGTGGATGTTCGACCACGACCGGGCGCTACCTCGGCCATGGGAGAACCAGCTCAACGCGTACCTGAACGAGCCGGCGTTCAAGGCGTTGGCGAACGGTCTGGTGTTCCAGACAGCGAAGAAGATCCAGCGCGCCGGCAACGCTGCGGTCCACGAGTCGAAGGAGCCGACTCAGCTAGAGGCCGTCGAGGTGATCTCGGCCCTGTTCCAGTTCTGCTTCTTCCTCGCTTTCACCTACGGCCGCTCCAGCAAGCCCGACCCGACGGTGAAGTTCGACCCGCGTGCGCTCCCTCGTCCGGGTGCCACCGAGCAGGCGTCGCTCAAGGAGCGCCAGGACCTCGAGCAGCGATTGGCCGAGGAGGCACGCAACAACGAGATTGCCCGGCAGCAGGTTGCCGAGCTGTCCAACACCGTCGACCAGCTCGAAGCTGAGCACGCCGCCCTCCTCGAAGAGGTGGCGGCCGCAAAGAAGGCGGCTGCAACATCGGCGGTGCCGATCGAGGCACACGATTGGTCGGAGCTCGAGACACGCCGGTACAAGATCGACGCGCTGCTCGCTGAGGCCGGCTGGAAGCTGACCGACGCCCGTGACCGCGAGTTCGAGGTCCACGGCATGCCCTCGAACTCAGGCGTCGGGTACGTCGACTACGTGATGTGGGGAGACGACGGGCTCCCGTTGGCGATCGTCGAGGCCAAGAAGACCCTCGTCTCGCCGCTCACCGGGCAGCAGCAAGCGAAGCTCTACGCCGACTGTCTGGAGCAGGCAACTGGGCAGCGCCCAGTCATCTTCTACTCCAACGGCTACGAGCACTGGCTGTGGGACGACACCGGCTTCCCGCCCCGGTCGGTGCATGGCTTCTTGACGAAGGATGAACTGGCTCTGCTCATCCAGCGGCGCACCTCGACGGTGCCCCTGGCGTCACTCGACGTCAACGACGACATCGTCGAGCGCTACTACCAGCGCCGTGCGATCACGGCGATCGGTGAGCGCTTCGAGATCGACAAGCAACGCAAGTCGCTGCTCGTGATGGCCACCGGAGCCGGCAAGACCCGGACAGTGATCGCCTTGGTGGATCTGCTGATGCGAGCGGGTCTGGTGAAGCGGGTCCTCTTCCTGGCCGACCGGACGGCACTGGTGAACCAGGCCGTCAACGCGTTCAAGCTGCACCTCCCGGACTCGGCACCGGTGAACCTCGTGTCGGAGGGCGGCGAGACCGGCCGGGTCTACGTGTCGACCTACCAGACGATGGTCGGCAAGATCGACGAGTACCGCGCCGACGGCACCCGCCGTTTCGGCGTAGGCCACTTCGACCTGGTGGTGATCGACGAGGCGCACCGGTCGGTGTACCGCAAGTACCGGGGCATCTTCGACTACTTCGACTCGCTGCTGGTCGGCCTGACCGCCACCCCGAAGGACGAGGTCGACAAGAACACATACGACCTGTTCGACCTCGAGACCGGGGTCCCGACCGACGCCTACGCACTCGACGATGCCATCGACGACGAGTTCTTGGTCCCTCCCCGGGGTGTGTCGATCGAGACCAAGTTCCTCCGCGGCGGCATCCGCTATGACGACCTCACCGAGGACGAGAAGGACGTCTGGGACGAGCTCGAGTGGGGCGAGGACGAGGACGGCAACCCGCTGGACCCGCCGGCCGAGGTCGACGCTGCGGCGCTGAACAAGTTCCTGTTCAACGAGGACACCGTCGATAAGGTCCTCGAACGGCTCATGACCAACGGGATCAAGGTCGCGGGCGGCGACCGCCTGGGCAAGACGATCATTTTCGCCAAGAACCAGCGCCACGCCGACTTCATCTACGAGCGGTTCGTCGCCAACTACCCCCACCTCGAAAACGGCAACTTCGCCAGGGTCATCACCCACAGCGTGAAGTACGGCCAGAGCCTGATCGACGACTTCTCGATCAAGGATAAAGCCCCCCACATCGCCATCTCGGTCGACATGCTCGACACCGGCATCGACGTCCCCGAGGTCGTCAACCTCGTCTTCTTCAAGCTCGTTCGCTCCAAGACGAAGTTCTGGCAGATGATCGGCCGCGGCACACGGCTCTGCCTCGACCTGTTTGGACCCGGGGACCACAAGACACACTTCAACGTCTTCGACTTCTGCGGGAACCTCGAGTACTTCAGCCAGCCCCTCGTCCCTGCCGAGGCGACCGGGGGCACGCCGCTCAGCGAGCTCATCTTCCAGACCCGGCTCGAGCTCATCCAGACCTTCGACACGATCCAGGCTCACGACGACGAACGCGCCGAGGTCGCCCACGTGCTCCGAACTGCGATTGCGTCGATGAACCCCAACAACTTCCTCGTCCGACCCCACCTCGAGCTCGTCGAGAAGTTCCGCAACGAGAAGCCCTGGGACACCATGTCCGTCGGTGACCTCGCCGCCCTCGCGTCCCGCGTAGCGAAGCTGCCCGCCGAACTCGACCCGGAACACGAGGACGCCAAGCGGTTCGACGTTCTCCTGCTCAACGCCCAGCTCGGCGTGCTTCGGGGCGAGCCCTACGAACGGCAGCGCCGCAAGGTCATGGCCATCGCCGGGGCGCTCGAGGACCAGCAGACCATCCCCGTCATCGCCGCCCAGCTCGAGCTCATCCAAGACATCCAGCACGACGAGTGGTGGATCGATGTCAGCTACCCGATGCTCGAAGAGGTCCGTAAGAAGCTCCGGCTCCTCGTTCCGCTGATCGAGCGTTTGAAGAAGAGCGTCATCTACTCCGACTTCCAGGACATGATCGGCGCCACCAGCGAGATCGACCTGCCGGGCACCGGTGGTGCCGCAGGGACCAGCCCTGAGTTCGCCCAGTTCCGCAAGAAGGCCGAGCACTTCCTCAAGGAACACCTCGCCGAGGAAGCCGTCGCCAAGGTCCGCTCGGGGGACCAGCTCACCGATGCCGACCTCGGCGAGCTCCAGCGCATCCTCGTCGCGGCCGGCATCGGTGATGACGAGACTTTCGCGGCAGCAAGCGCCAAGGCCGGCAGCTTCGGCCGGTTCGTCCGCTCTCTCGTCGGCCTCGACCGGAACGCCGCGAAGGTCGCCTTCGCCCACTTCCTCGACAACAAGCAATACAGCAAGAACCAGATCGAGTTCGTGAACCTAATCATCAACGAGCTCACCGAACGCGGGCTCGTCGAAGCGGCCCGCGTCTACGAGACCCCCTACGACGGCATCGCCCCCGAAGGCCCCGAAGCGATCTTCGTCGAGGCCGACCTCGACAAGCTCTTCGCGACCCTCGCCTCCATCAGCTCGTCAGCCGGCTGAAGCCGATGGTCCTATCCCGAGTCGGCTAGTCGACCAATCGTCGGGCCCCTCATTCAGCGGCCAGAGGTGACCAAGCACAACGATGCTCGCCCGTGGCTGGGCGAGAATCTCGCGGCATCGACCTCGGTTCCTTCGGGTGGCTGCCAGGATGGCTGGCCGGGAGCACGCTGCGCGGCGTGACGAGGAGGAGGAGGGACCCGCCATGGAAGACCCATGGACTGAAGTTCTGTCCCAGGCGCGTTCGGCGCGGTCCGACTACGCGCTCGACTCCCGACCGCTCGATGACAGTGGGGGGCAGGCCGTCGTGTTCAAGGGCACACACAAGCCGACGCACACGCCGATCGCCATGAAGCGCCCACATGATCCCAACCCCGACGCCGTTGCCAGGATGAAGCGGGAGATCAAGGTCGGTCGAGCGCTCGACAGCAATCGCAACGTAATGCCGGTCCTCGATGCCTCTGTCGACAACGACTGGTTCGTCATGCCCCTCGCAAAGGACAATGCAGCAGCCTCACGCGAATTGCTGGCCAGCGACAGGGACCAACTGCGACGATTTGTCACCGCCGTAGGTTCGGGCTTGGAGGCCGCTCATTCCAGCGGATGGGTTCATCGGGACGTGAAACCTGAGAACATCTTGCGGCTGGCCATACCCGGAAACCGGCTGCGGTGGGTCGTTGCTGATTGGGGCCTCGGTCGCGGGCCACGGGGCGGCACCACGGTCCCCGGCAGAACACGCATCGGAGCAGCTCTCGGCACGGAGGGTTTTGCGGCGCCGGAGTTGGCGATCGATGCGCACCAAGCGGGACCAGAGGCGGACATCTACAGCCTCGGCCAGGTCATCGGCTGGGTCCTTACTGGAACCCTCCCCCAGCCCAACATCTCGCTGCTACCGCCTTCCGGGCCCTGGAGGTCGGTCGTCCGTCGAGCGACCGCACAACACCCCGCGCACCGTCCCCAGACGGTAAAGGATCTAATGGAACTCATCGGGCACCACCTTGATGACCCTGAACCCGATCTGCTCTCGGCGGCGGAAGGGCTAGCGGCATCTGCGAAGGGCGGAAACAACCAGGCAGCGTTGGATCTGCTGCAACTGGGCCATGACAACGCTGAGGACTACGACCTACACATCGACGTCATATCCGAACTTTCGGCGGCATCCCTGCGCTCAGTAGCGGATACGCGCCCTGATCTGCTTGGATCTGCGGCACAAGCGCTGGGCAACCACCTCGGCGGCGACTGGGGATCGAGGGACTTCAAGCACGCCGACCAGGTGATCCTGTTCCTCTACCGCCTCGCCCTGGCGTCGACCCATATCCACGATCTGGACCTTCTGGAGGATGCAGCCGAGGCACTCTTCAAATGGGATGACGAATGGAACCAGTTTCGACCTCAGAACTCCATACAGTCCTGGCTCCGGGGTCTTCGGGGCGAAGAAGCCCGTGTTGTAGCCAGCGTCCTTCGCTCATACCCGCAATCTCGCGAGCACTTTCGGGAGGTCGGAGACGACCGCCGTGCTGACGAACGCCTTCGCGCAACGATTCGAGCGGGCTAACGCCTGGCGCTACGCCAGCATCTAGCGATGGGCGACGTCCCGGCAACCCTCATCCCGGAAGTGGGTCCAGGTAGTCGCAGGCAGGCGCGCTGCGTGTCCGACCCGGCTTGCTGGCGCAAGGTGGCTCCGCGGTTCCGAGGTCAGACCCTCGCTCAACCCCGGGCGCCGCCCGGCCGCAGCCTCTCCTCCGAGCCGAGCGCACCTCTGGCTTCGCGGTTCGACTACCACGCTCGGGTCGCCGACCTGAAAGACTCGCCGGCTCATGCCTGAGTGCCCCGACCCCCTCGACATCCTCGCCCACACGCCGGCGCCCAAACTGACCCACTACCTGTTTCGCTACCCAGCCAAGTTCCATCCCCCTGTGGCTCGAGCACTCATCGAGCGATACTCGGAGCCCGGAGGCACCATCTACGATCCGTTTATCGGTAGTGGCACCCTGCTGGTCGAAGCGGCCAGCGCCGGCCGAAACGGGATCGGGTCCGACATCGATCCTCTTGCAGTAGCGATTGCCCAAGTGAAGACTCACGTGTTCAGGCCGGCCCAGCTGCGTCAGAGTGCCGCGGCACTCACCGCTGCCTTGGCTGGCCTGGAGCGTCGCACAGGCGGCTACGAGCGGCTTCAGTGGCAAGACATTGCCGAGACAACCTACGAGCGGCGCGCCTCCAGCTTGCGGGCCTGGATTCCTGCGATCCCCAACCTCCACCACTGGTTCAGGAGATACGTCATCCTTGAGCTTGCTCAGATGAAGCGTGCTCTCGCCGAAATCGACGTCCCGGAGTCCCACCGCGCATTTCTTTCGATCGTATTCGCCTCGATTATTCGGAATGCCTCCAACGCGGACCCAGTGCCAGTATCGGGTCTCGAGGTGACTTCACACATGCGGGCCCGCGACGCCGCCGGCAGGGTCGTGAACCCGCACGCCCTGTTGCGAGATGCCCTCGCTCGATCCCTGAAGGCTGCGACGGACTTCGCCGAAGCTGCGAAGGCCGGCACCTCACAGGAGGTGTACCTGCACGACGCAACACGTCCAGCTACTCACGTCCATTCGCCTGTGGACACCGTGATCACCTCGCCCCCGTACTACGGCGCCGTGGACTACTACCGGCGACATCAGCTGGAGATGTTCTGGCTGGGCCTCACCAAGACCCAAGCTGATCGCCTGTCCCTATTACCTCAGTACATCGGTCGCCCCAAGATTCCGATGCGCGATCCGCTGCTCAAGCAGGACACCCCAGCGGGACCGGAAGTAGCCCGATGGCTGGAACACCTAACGAAAATCAACACCAAAAGTGGGCTGTCATTCCGCCACTACATGATCGCAATGTCACGTGTATTCATCGCCCTCGCTCCAGTGCTCACAGCTGGATCCCCTGCGGTGTTCGTTGTCGGAGACAGCACCTGGCACGGAACCCGACTTCCGACCCAGCAGCTCTTCGCAGAGCTCGCCGGTAGGGCCTTCCATCTAGACGAAGTCCTGAGCTACCCCACGAAGAACCGGTACATGTCCTACACCCGCCACAACGGCGCCGATATCGGGGCGGAATACGTTCTGGCTTTTCGCAGGTCCACAGTTCCAACTCCCTAGGGCACGTCCTCATCTGCGGCAAACCGACTGGCCCGTCGCGTCGGTGCACCCCGCCCCGTGATCGAGCCGGCGCGCCGGTCCAACTCGTCATAGCTGCCGCGGAGAATCAGGCGGCCATCTCGCATCCGAAGGATGCCCTGGCTTGCCGTAACCACATCGGCCACGGCACGGCGGATGTCAGCAAACTTGGTCGAGCTGAAGTCGGGGCGACCCGTAATTTCGGTGGCGATCGCCTCGACCGTTCGTGCCTTATCCGGCATACGACCGTCCAGCGACCGGAGGGCATCGATCACGGCGGCGTTTAGGGCGTGGTGGTCATCGCCACCGACGGTGAGCAGTGCATCGACCGCCGCAGCGACCTGGTCAGGGGTAAAGCTTGCCGTCACAATGGCGAGGATCTCGGACGCAGAAATGTGGCGGGCTTGCGACAGCTCGACGACTCGCGCCAGCTGTTCAACCGTCCAACATGAGATGCCGAGGTTCTCAGCTCGCTTCGCAGCTTGGGCGTAGTCACCCAGTCCCTTTCCGGGGTAGGTGGGGGCGACGAGCAGGCAGCCCACAGCACCAGGCTCGTCCTTCATGTGCTGTGCGAGCCCAGCGAAGTCAATCGCACCGAGTCCGGGCTCGTCTTGGGAGGACTTGGCCTCGAGGATGATCTTCTTCTCCCCAGCTGGGTAGTCGGGGTACTTCGCCACACCATCAGGATTGCCCGCCCCACCAACGTGCCTCGCCACGAAGCCAACAGCCCGGGCAGCGATCACGAGGTTGATCTCAAGGTCGTACTTGTCATCAGCGCTGTCTCGCAGCTGAGCTGCGATCGCTGTGACGCTCGTCAGATGGTCGTCGGCCAAGCTGCGAAACAAGCTGTCCCGTCGAGCAAGGAGCTCAGAGATCAGCACCGGCGAGAGCCCCGTCTGACGGAGATAAACCTCAAGCAACACTTCCGACGTCAGCAGGTCTCGGAGAAGAGGTTGTGAGTTTGGCTCGTCGTGAGCCTGCACCAGCGGGTGCTCGACATTGATCCAAAAAGTTGAGTCAGCTGGATCGAAGGCGACCACCGGTCCGGTCGATCCGGCCTCGCGTTCCGAGTACGTGTATCTCGTCCGATTCCCCGAGTACAGCTTTTCGATCAGCTGTGCCCTCTCCGCCGCTTCCGGCAGGAGGAGATATAGCCACTCGTCATCTCCAGCGACGTCATCGTCGTACTCATCGTCGTAGGGATCGTCCGACAGGGCGTCCGCTAGCGGGTCCTCGACGAGATCCTTGTCGACCCGCTCACGCTTCGACTCGTTCTTGCGCTTCTCGTCCTCCTCTCGCTTCTTCTTCTCGGCCTCCCACCGCGATCGAGCCTCCAGGAACAGCTCCGACAGCAGACCCTGGAGTTCCACGATGTCATCAGACGCCTCGAAACCCTCGCGGGAGGCTGTGACTGCGCCATCGAGGTCATCTGCTTCGATGTCCGCACGAAAGCGATTGAACACGGAGTAGGACAGAGGATCGAGACCGAACAGCGGATCCCCCTCTTCCACCAGGCGATCTCGAACGCGAACGAAGAAGCCGTGGCTACGGACTAGGTCGCTGCTCTTGCCGCCATAAAGCGACTGCTCAGTAATGATGACTTCACCGCTGATGCCGCTGGGAAACGTGTCGCTCACGATCCTGTCGCCCTCTACGCGGGTCTGCGTTCCGAACGTCGCTTCGTGCGAATCCAGTCGAGCCTTGGGAAGCTCATGAACGCCAAAACGAGCGACAGCTTTGAAGGTCGCCTTATGGCTCACGACTTCCGAGTTGTTCAAAAACAATTTGAAGTCCGGCTTCAGCGGCATCGCGGTCGACAGGACCCACTTGAGTCCCCTCGTCTGGATTCTCCCTAGCTTTGGCTTCAATTCCTCGAGGACAGCGAGCGTCCAGCGTTGGGCATCGATCAGATCCTTCGGTTCGAGTTCAAGGCTCGCAAGAGCAGCCTTGAACTCGTCACCACGCAGACTCGCGTCCGAAACGGTCCGGATGGTGAGGCCGAGTGGCTTGCCGCCCTCAGCATCATGGGCGAAATCTCGAAAATCCATGGTGACCGCGTGTATTCCGGTAGCGGTCTTGGAGATGTAAGTGACGACATGCGCTATTGAATAGGTCGCCAACTTGCCGATGCCGAACTTGCCGATCTGCTTTCGACCGATAAGTTTGGCGATCTCCTCGCTTCGCTTGTTGCTTCGCCCGATCTGCCAGAGATCTTTCAATCCGTCCGGCGTCATACCGACGCCGTCGTCGTACACGAGTAGGTACGGTCGATCTGCTGGCGGTAGCGGAATGCTCAAGCGGCACTGCCGAGCATCCGCGTCATAGGAGTTGACCACCAGCTCCTCGATTGCCTTCAACGGCGATTGGTACATCTGCTCTGACAGCAGGTGGACAAGTTCGTTCGACAGAGTGACGGTGATGTCCCCGGCCGGAGCCCCATCCTCGACGATCGCCGCGAGGGCGGCATCGCTCACGCCGTCGCCTCATCTTCTCTCGTAGCCGTCAGCCTGGCCTCGCCGGGCAAGTCACGAGACCTTGCGATGTCCGCCGGGGTGAGGTGTTCAAGCATCCGCGTAGCATCGCAGACGAATCGGACATCCGCTGCATGCGGGTGACAGACACACCCCGTCTCGGCTCCCACAGAGCGACCCCCGCCGCTGCGAACGCATCTGGCCCCTTCGCCGCCTTCACCGGGATCCGCTGCTGCAGCGTCGGCCGCGAGGATCTCGCCCGCGGTAACCACTCTGGTTAGCTCGTCAGACCAGAACGTAGGCCTGGCCTGCCGACCAGCCTTCCCGGTAGAGCTTGCGGGAATGCCACACCTGGGCCTCTTCCATGCGATGAGCGGAGGCACGTTGACCACTCCCCATCGGCACAGGCAGGTCACGCACATGTTGACTCCCAGGGAGCCACTCGTGACAACCGGCTTTGGAATCGCGGCCAGGGTGCGGGCCACACAACGATGCCCGCTCCGGATGAAGTGAGCTGTGACGGCCTCCGTCAGAGCTCGAGTCCCCTCCCTCCCGCCTCGGGCTGGCCCCGGCGTCGGGCAGGCGCGCGGCAGGTCACGAAGCCTGATTGACCGCCGTCGCGCATTGGTCCGAGGTCGCGCGGGGATTTCGCGGGGATGGCGGGTGGGATGGCTGCGCGCAGAGCGAAAACGAACGAAGGCCCGGTCTGTGACCAGGCCTTCTTCCGTGGAGCTAAGGGGAATCGAACCCCTGACCTCTTCCATGCCATGGAAGCGCTCTACCAACTGAGCTATAGCCCCGAGGGAGCAGTGACCTTAGCAAGCGGACCCGTCTGCTCCGAATCCGGTTCCCCGCGTGAGGCAGGGCCTAGGCCGGAGCGGATTCCCGCCAGTCGACCCGGTCGACGTCGGCCCACAGCCGCTCCAGGTCGTAGTAGGTGCGGGTCTCGTCGAGGAACACGTGGACCACGAAGTCTCCGTAGTCGAGCAGCACCCAGCGGAGGTCGTCGAGGCCCTCGACGCGCACCGGCCGCGGCCCGCCGGCCGCGGCGATCTGCGCCTCGACCTCCTCGGCGATGGTCCGGACCAGCCGGGTGTTGCCGCCCGACGCGATGACGAAGTGGCTGCAGAGCGCCAGCACGGGACCGACCTCGAGCACGACCACATCCTCGGCGGACTTGGCATCGGCGGCCCGGGCGGCCGCGATGGGCCAGTGGGCGTCGTCGTCGATGTCGGTCATCAATCGCCTCCGGGGACGGTCACGTCGGGGGTGGTGGAACCGGGGGTGCCCGATCCCCCATCGCTGCCGAGGACATCCTTCCCCAGCACGATGGTGAGGTCGACGGTATCGGGTGCTTCCCGGTCGAGCCGAACCTTCCCCTTGGCGCCCAGCACCTTCGACACGAGCTTGGCGACGTTCTTCTTCGCCGGATCGCCGTAGACCACGGTGGTCTCGCCCGTGCCGAACGACGGTCCGTTGCCGAGGATCGTGACGGCGCCCCCGCTGCTGACCACCGAGCGCACCACGTCGGACGGGATCGCATCGGGGGACACGCCGTTGAGCAGCCGCACGGTGAAGCGCGAGCCCGGGTACGCCGGCGTGGGCGACGCCACCGAGTTGGTGACGAGCTCGTTGACGGCGCCCTTGTCGATCGTGAAGGTGCCGGGAGCAGCGGAGTTGGCCTGCACCGGGAGGGTGTCGTAGGAGACCGGGCCCTTCGCCAGCTCTCGGGCGAACCGGCCGATGCCCGTGGTGGACTCCCCGGGCACCGAGTCGCCGCCGGCGGCCTTCACCTGGGCCAGCCACGCCGACCACACCACCTCGTGGCGGTTGAGCCGGTTGAGATCGCTCTCGCCGGGAATGGTGGTGGCGAGGTACTGCCCGGCCTGGTCGGCGGACACCTCGGTCTGGCCGGTGGGGATGACGGTCCCGTTGCCCAGGTCGACGACATCGGGGTTGTCGATCTTGAGCGGTGCCACCGGCGCCACCAGCTGCGACCATCCGGCGTCGCCCAGGTCGATGATCTCGTCGACGCCCACGTTGAGGAGCATGCCCACGTTGGCCGCCAGGCGGGCCCGGGCGTTGGCGGGGTGGGCGGCCCCCACCCGGTACGAGTCCCGGAGGGTGCCGATGCCGTAGGCCGGGTGGGTGACGGCGGTGTCGAGGGGGATGAAGATCACCGAGCCACCGCCGTTGGCACCCGAGAGCGCCATGAAGGTGACGGCGTTCGGCATGTGGTTCTGGTCGAACTGGATGGCCACGGCCGTGGGCGTGGAGTCGACCTGGGCCTCGAAGCCGGGGTCGGTCGGCGACAGCGACTGGCCGTTGTACTCGCCGGCCTTGCTGTCGGCGATGAGCTTGGTGCCCAGGTAGCCGAGGACGGGGATCGACGCGATCAGCCCGACGAGGACCACCGCGAAGGTGACCCGGCGCCACATCGGCGGCTTCGGGCGACCGCCGTGGCGAGCGGCCGGAGCGCCGGCGTCCCCGCCGTCGGAGGCGAGCGGAGCCGGGGCAGCCGGAGCCGGGGCCGCCTGGGGCTTCGGTGCGATGCCGCGGGGCGTGGTGGCCCCCGTGGCGGCCAGGGCGAGCACGGGATCGCGCTCGGTGTCTGCCGGCGTGGCGTCGGGGGCCTGGGCGGGTGCGGGCGTGGGCGCCGTGAAGGCGACCGGCGGCGCGTCGACCGCGCTCGGTACGTCGACCGCGCTCGGTACGTCGACCGCGCTCGGTGCGTCGATGGTGACCGCAGCTCCGTTCGCCGCCTTGCGGGCCGACCTCGGGAGCTTGGAGGGCTTCGTCGCGACGGCAGCCGTCGCCGTGGCGGCCGGCACGGTGGCTGCTTCCACCTGGCCGGACTCGGGATCGATCCTCAGCGGGATGCCCTCGTCGGGCTCCAGATCGGGGATGCGCGCCAGCGAGTCGCGGAGGCTCTCCCGGGCCCGGACGGGCGTGCCGTCGATGCCGAGCGCGCGGCGTCGAGCGGCGACCCCGGGGCGAGGGCGCCGCGACGAACTGGGCGGCTGCTCCGGAGTCATCGGGTCAACGATAGAGGCCGCGCCGGTCTATCCAGGCCGCGACCCCCTCTGGGGTCAGGTGGCGGATCGACCGGCCGTCGCCGACGCGTGCCCGCAGCTCGGTGCTGGAGAGCTCCAGCTCGGGGATGTCGACCCGCACCCAGGTGAACCGCTCGTCGACCGGCGTCGGCTCCCCCGGGCGATCCACGACCACGAGCGTGGCCCCGGCCGCGACCTCCTCGTAGCGCTCCCAGGTGGTGAAGCCGGAAGCGGCGTCGTCGCCCAGGATCACGAACAGGTGGGCGTCGGGCTCGATCCGGCGCAGATCATCGAGGGTGTCGGCGGTGTACGACGGCCCCCCTCGTTGCAGCTCCAGGTCACTGGCCTCCAGGTACGGCGTCTCCGCCACGGCGGCTCGCACCATCGCCAGCCGGTCCTCGGCGGCGCTGATCTCGCGGCTGCCCGCCTTCTGCCACGGCACGTTCGCGACCGTGAGGAGGACGAGGTCTAGATCGAGCGCGTGCTGGGCATCGATCGCGGCGACCAAGTGGCCGATGTGAGGAGGATCGAAGGTTCCCCCGAAGATGCCGATCCGCCGGCCGCCTCGGCTCCGAACCATCAGCGGACCATCCCGCGCCGGCCATCGGCCATGCCGGTGACGGGTGTCACCACCAGGCCGGGAAGAAGAACGGGGGTGCGCACGGTTCGAAATTACCTGGAAGAAACTTGCCGCATGCACTTCGCTGAAGTGGGCGCGGCGGGAATGGTCACCGCACCAGAGCTGTTGGAGAAGTCGTCATGAGCGATTCCGTTGGTCAGTACCTGAATGAGATCGGCGCCGTTGCGCTGCTGAACGCCCAGGAGGAGCGAGAGCTCTCCCAGGTGATCGAGCGCGGCGTGGCCGCACGCGAGCGCATCGCCAACGGCAGCACCGCCGCCGAGGACCGTCGGCTCGACCGCGCGGCAGCCCGCGCCAAGGACCGGTTCATCCGCGCCAACCTCCGCCTCGTCGTCTCCATCGCCCGCCGCTACCCCCTGCCCCCCGGCATGGAGCTGCTCGACCTCGTCCAAGAGGGCAACCTCGGCCTCGAGCACGCCGTCGACAAGTTCGACTGGCGCAAGGGGTTCAAGTTCTCCACCTACGCCACCTTCTGGATCCGCCAGGCCATCGGCCGGGCCCTCGACCAGAAGGCCAGCCTGGTGCGCCTCCCGGGCGACCGCTCCGCCAGCCTGCGCGCCGCCCTGCGCCAGGTCTCGGGCGACGGCGACGAGCTCGATGACGAGCACGCCCGCCTCCACCGCCTCGCCACCCCCACCTCGCTCGACCGCTCGGTCGGAGACGACGACGGGTCCGAGCTGGTCGACCTGCTCGCCGATGCGGCACCGGGCCCCGAAGAGCTCGCGCTCGCCAACGAGGAAGACCGCATGGTGACCGGGCTGCTCGACGTGCTCGACGGTCGGGCCCGCTTCGCCGTGGAGCAGCGCTTCGGCCTCCACGACGGGCGCAAGCGCTCGTACCGCGAGGTCGGCGAAGAGCTGGGTGTGACCGCAGAAGCGGCCCGTCGCATGGTCAAGCGGGCGGTCAACACCGTGCGCAACGAAGCCACGGCCCGCACCGACGCCGCTTGACGCTCGAGGCTCGAACGCAAACCACTTTGCGTTCGAGCGCCGCGTCGACCACCCTTTTCACGTGAGCACCACCTCCGCCCCATGGTCGCCGCGCTCCTGGCGCGAGTTCCCGGCCGCCCAACAGCCGTCTTGGCCCGACGAGGCCGCCCTCGAATCGGTCCTCAAGCAGATGAGCAGCATGCCGCCGCTCGTGTTCGCCGGCGAGGCTCGAGACCTGACCGCGCGCCTCGGCTCGGTGGCCAACGGCGAGGCGTTCCTGCTGCAGGCCGGCGACTGCGCCGAGTCGTTCGACGCGTTCGGTGCCGATGCCATCCGCGACAAGCTCAAGGTCATCCTCCAGATGGCCGTCGTGCTCACGTACTCGTCGGGCGTCCCCACGGTGAAGGTCGGCCGCATCGCCGGCCAGTTCGCCAAGCCCCGGTCGTCGGACACCGAGACCATCGGAGACCTCACCCTCCCGTCGTTCCGGGGCCACCTGGTCAACGACATCACGCCCACCGAAGCCGCCCGGATCCCCGATCCGCAGCGGCTCCTGCAGGCGTACCACCAGTCGTCGTCCACGCTGAACCTGCTGCGCGCCTTCACCAAGGGCGGCTACGCCGACCTGGCGCGGGTCCACACCTGGAACCAGGAGTTCGTGGCCGCCAGCACCGAGGGCCGGCGCTACGAGCGCCTCGCCGACGAGATCGATCGCGCCCTCCGCTTCATGAAGGCCTGCGGCATCGACACCCAGTCCACGCCCAACCTCCACGAGGCCGACCTGTTCACCTCGCACGAGGCGCTGGTGCTCGGCTACGAGGAGGCGCTCACCCGCCAGGACTCGCTCACCGGCGACTGGTACGACTGCTCGGCCCACATGGTGTGGATCGGCGAGCGCACCCGCCAGCTCGACGGGGCCCACCTCGAGTTCTTCCGCGGCATCAAGAACCCCATCGGCTGCAAGATCGGCCCCACCGCCACCCCCGATGAGGTCCTCGCTCTGTGCGAGGCGCTCAACCCCGAGAAGGTCCCCGGCCGCCTCACGCTGATCACCCGGATGGGCGCCGACAAGATCGAGGCCGGCCTGCCGCCGCTGCTGCGCGCCGTCCGAGACGCCGGCCACCCGGTGGTGTGGGCGTGCGACCCGATGCACGGCAACACGATCACCGCGCAGTTCGGGCAGAAGACCCGCCGCTTCGACGACATCCTCGCCGAGATCGCCGGGTTCTTCGCCGCCCACGACGCCGAGGGCACCTGGGCCGGCGGCGTGCACGTCGAGCTCACCGGCGACGACGTCACCGAGTGCCTCGGCGGGGCCGAGGCCATCCTCGACGCCCACCTCGGCGACCGCTACGAGACCATGTGCGACCCCCGCCTCAACGGCCGCCAGTCGGTCGATCTGGCGTTTGCTGTGGCCGAGCTCCTGCGGAAATAGCCCCGGGATCGGGAGATTCCCGCTGACCAGGTGCTGGTCAGCGGGCATGTGCCGTGACTTCCGGCTCAATTGTTGACCCAGGTGCTCAAGATTTGCGACGCTGGTGGGAATTCGTGACCTGTCTGGTCGGTTATCCGACAGGCACTCAAGGGAGCCCTTCATGTTGCAGCAGCGCGAGATCGATCCTGGCCAGGCGGAGGACATCGACAAGTTCGAACGCATCCTCGCCGGCTACCTCGACGGGACCATCGACGAGGACATCTTCCGCGTCTTCCGTCTGACGAACGGCATCTACGGCCAGCGCCAGGGCGGGCACAACCAGATGCTGCGCGTCCGCATCCCCTACGGCGGCGTCACCCCCGAGCAGCTCGACATGTTCGGCCGCATCGCCGATGAGTACTCCCGCGGCTGGGGTCACATCACCACCCGCCAGAACATCCAGCTCCACTACGTGCCGCTGGAGCGGGTCCCCGATGCCATGCGGGATCTCGGCCGGGTCGGGCTCACCACGCGAGAGGCGTGCGGCGACGCCGTCCGCAACGTCATGGGCTGCCACCTCGCCGGCGCCTGCCCGCAGGAGCACCTCGACATCACGCAGTGGGCCGAGGCCGCCAACCGCCACTTCCTGCGCAACCCCATCGCCCAGCGCCTCCCGCGCAAGTTCAAGATCAACTTCTCGGGCTGCGAGACCGACTGCGGCCAGGCCATGTTCAACGACGTCGGCGTCGTCGCCAGCCGCCGTGAGGCCGAAGACGGCTCCGTCGAGCTCGGCTTCCGGGTGTTCGTGGCCGGCGGCCTCGGCGCCAACCCGTTCCCCGCCCTCCTGCTCGAGGACTTCACGCCTCGAGAGGAGCTCCTCCCCACGCTCGAGTCGATCCTGCGGGTCTTCCACCAGACCGGCAACCGCGACAACAAGCTGCGGGCCCGCATGAAGTGGGTCGTCCAGACCCTCGGCTGGGAAGAGACCCAGCGGCGCATCTTCAAGGAGCGCAAGTTCCTGCTGGCCTCCAACACGTGGCCGGGCGGCATCCCCGAAGAGGTAGAGAAGTACGGCGACGCCCCTGCCGGCGTGCACGCCACGGTCACGCCCACGGTCATCGGCCAGGGCACACCCGTCACCATCACCTCCAAGGTCCCCTACGAGCGCTGGGCCGAGGGCAACGTCGTGCGCGGCGCCGCCAAGGGCACCGTGTCCGCACTGGCGTACGCCCGCCTCGGCGACATCACGTCGGACCAGTTCCGGGCCCTCGCTTCCATCCAGCGGGAGTTCGGCGCCTCGGTGCGCCTCACCAACCGCCAGAACCTGGTGTTCCGCGACCTGACCGAGGAGCAGCTGCCCAAGCTGTTCGATCGCCTCGCCGCCATCGGCATGGCCGAGCCCGGCACCGAGCTGGCCCGAGACGTCGTCGCCTGCCCCGGCGCCGACACCTGCAACCTGGCGGTCACCCAGTCCCGGGGCCTGGCCGACGCCATCGGCACCCGGCTCGAGGAGGAGGGGCTGTCCGAGGTGGGCGGCATCCGCACCAACATCTCCGGCTGCACCAACTCCTGCGGCCAGCACCACATCGCCGACATCGGCTTCTCCGGCGCCGAGCGTCGGGCCCACGGCCAGTCCGCCCCCGGCTACACCATGCTGCTCGGCGGCTACGTGGGCGACACCGAGATCAACTTCGGCGAGCGGGCCCTGCGCCTGCCCGCCAAGGCCGCGCCCGAGGCGGCGGTCCGGGTGGTCCGCAAGTTCTCCGAGGAGCGCGAAGCAGGCGAGACCTTCCGCGGCTGGATCGACCGGTCGGGCGGCGTCAAGGTCCTGGCCGAAGGGCTGAAGGACCTCGACGTGTTCCCCACGCCCGAGGAGAACCCCGAGTTCTACGTCGACTTCGGCGAGACCGGGCCCTACGTGGCCGAGGTGGGCGAGTCGGAGTGCGCCACGTGAGCGTTGCCGAGTCCCAAGAGACCGCTGTCCGCCTGAACGCCCCGGGAGCCCCCCGCATGAGCCTCGTCGAATCGGCCCCTGTCGACTACACCGACCAGGAGCTGGCCGAGATCAGCCACGAGTTCGAACGGCTGCCCGCCAGCAAGATCATCCAGTGGGCCGTCGACCAGTACTCGCCGCACCTGGCGATGACCGCGTCGATGACCGACGCCGTGCTGATCGACCTCGCCACCAAGGTCGACCCGGGCGTCGAGGTCATCTTCATCGACACCGGCTACCACTTCCCCGAGACCCTGGCCACGGTCGAAGAGGTCCGTCGGCACTACGGCCTCAACCTGCGGATGATGACCGTCGCCCGCCAGGAGGAGGAGCTCTGGCAGGCCGATCCCGAGAACTGCTGCTCCGCCGTCAAGGTGGGTCAGCTCGACCGGGCCCTCGCCGGCAAGTGGGCCTGGATGAGCGGCCTCCGCCGCGGCGAGGCGGCCACCCGCGCCGGCGCCCCCATCGTCTCCCGAGACCTCCGTGGCCTGATCAAGATCAGCCCGCTGGCCACCTGGACCGACGAGGACGTCGACGACTACATCGCCGACCACGACATCATCGTGAACCCCCTCACCAAGCAGGGCTACCCGTCCATCGGCTGCATGCCGTGCACGTCGCCGGTCGCCGAGGGCGAAGATCCCCGCGCCGGCCGGTGGCGCGGCAAGGACAAGACCGAGTGCGGCCTGCACCTGGCCTGAGCCGGCCTCCGCGCACCGCCTGACCCGCGGGTCAAGATTTCGCTAGGGTCCCGCCAGTTCCCACTGGAGGTACCCCATGACCGAGATCCACGGCACCTGCAAGCCCGAGTTCGACAGCGTCCGCACCGCGTTCGCCGCCAACTTCGACGCCGGCATCGAGCGGGGCGCCAGCGTCTCGGTCACCCTCCGCGGCGAACCCGTGGTCGACCTGTGGGCGGGCGACGCCGACGGCGCCGGCACCCCGTGGCAGCAGGACACCATCGTCAACTGCTGGTCGGTCACCAAGACCATGTCGGCGATCGTGGTGCTCGTGCTGGCCGACCGGGGCGAGCTCGACCTCGACGCGCCCATCGCCGCCGTCTGGCCCGAGTTCGGCGCCGGCGGCAAGGGCGACGTCACCATGGCCCACGTGCTCGGCCACACCTCGCCGGTGCCGGGCTTCTCCCCCGCCATCGCCGCCACCGACCTCTACGACCACGACCTCTGCGCAGCCAACCTCGCCGCATCGGAGGCCTGGTGGCCGTCGGGCACCCACGCCGGCTACCACGCCATCACCCAGGGCTACGTCGAGAGCGAGGTCGTGCGGCGCCTCACCGGTCGCACCATCGGCCAGTACTTCCGCGACGAGATCGCCGGACCGCTCGGGGCCGACTTCCACATCGGGCTCCCCGAGTCGGAGGAGCCGAGGGTCGGCGAGATGGTGCCGCCGGGGAACGTGCTGGGCGCGCTCGAGGGCGCCGACACCGCGTCGATGGACTTCCGGATCCTGGCCAGCGCACCGGTGTCCGGCGAAGAGCAGAACACCCGGGCGTGGCGCGCCGCCGAGATCCCGTCGGCCGGCGGCACCGGCAACGCCCGCTCGGTCGCCCGGGTCCACGCGCTGATCGCCAACGGCGGCACGCTCGACGGCGTCCGGATCCTCTCGCCCGAAGGCGTGGAGCGGATCTTCACCGAGCAGTGGAACGGCCCGGTGGACGCGCTGGGCATGACCATGCGGCTCGGCACCGGGTTCGGCCTGATGAGCGAGTCGACGCCGCTCAGCCCCAACCCGCGATCGTGCTTCTGGGGCGGGTGGGGCGGCGCGATCTGCGTGATCGACGCCGACCTCGAGCTCTCGGTGGCCTACGTGATGAACAAGATGGCCGGCGGCCTGGTGGGCGACCTGCGCGGCGCCGTGCTGGCGCTCACGGCCATCGGCGCGGCGTCGGCCTGAGCCGGATCAGCGCTTCTGGCTGATGGTGAGGCCGTCGGCCACGGCCATCAGCGCCGTCATGACCCGCTCATCGGACGCCGCCCGGTCGTTGTAGGCCCGCAGCGCCTCGGTGGCCTCGCTCGTGTCGTCGGGGTTGACCACGTTGCCGCTCCACAGCGTGTTGTCGGCCACGATCCAGCCGCCGGGCCGCAGACGCGGCACCAGCTCCTCGTAGTAGCCGGCGTACCCCGGCTTGTCGGCGTCGATGAAGGCGAAGTCGATCACTGGATCGGTGGGCAGCGCCGAGAGCGTCTCGAGGCCAGGGGCGATGCGCAGGTCGATCTGCCCCGAGACCCCCGCGTCGGCCCAGCCGCGACGGGCGATGGCGGTCCACTCCTCGCTGACGTCGCAGCACAGCAGCCGGCCGCTCGGGCCCATGCCGCGGGCGATGCTCAGCGCCGAGGTGCCCGTGAACGTGCCGACCTCGACCGCGTTGGTGACCCCGGCGAAGCGCGTGAGCATGGTGAGGAACGCGGCCTGGTCGGGACCCACCTGCATGCCGGCCCGATCGCCCAGCTCCTGCGTGCGGGCCGTGAGCCAGGCCATGACCGGGTCGACCGGCTCGGTGTGGCTCGTGACGTAGGCGTTCAGGCGATCGTCGAGGAGGAAGGAGCGAGGGCTCACTGCTGGTACCCCTCCACGACCCCTTCGGGGCGCACATCGGAGGTGTCGGGCTGCTGGTTGTCGCGGCGGGCCCGGCGCTGGCGCAGGAGGTCCCAGCACTGGTCGAGCGTGACCTCGATGTGGGCGAGGCGCTCGGGATCGGGCTGATCGCCGGCGCGGATCTCGTGCTCCTCCTCCACCAGCTTGTGGATCGTGCTGATCAGTGCATCATCGGCCATGGCCTGCTCCTCCGTGGGGTCCGTCCGCACCGCACCGTACCCGCCACCACCTCGCACGCGGCCGGCCGTCAGCAGGGTGCCGGCCGCCGTGTTCTCGCTGCCACGAGGGCGGGGCCCGCTCCGGCGGTGCGCTCAGCCTGCCGCCGCCCGCCCCGGCCCGCTCGGAGGCGGCGGAGCGTGGCGAGCGGCCTGAGGATCAGCTGCGGAGCGGTCCACCGGAACAGGTCCCAGGTCCCGATGGGGCGGCCGATCCGGCGTTCGACCACCGCGCACCGGGCGACCAGGCCCGGTTCGCGTCAGGCGAGGTGCTCGACGAAGCGCTCGAGCTGGCGCAGGTTGCGGCACTCGAAGACGTCGTCGCAGTGGGCGCCGTAGTCGCCCACGATGGAATCTCCGGTGTCCCAGTAGCTCTTGGGCTCGGGGTTCAGCCAGTACACGTGGCGGGCCTTGTGCTGGATCTCCTTGATCACCCAGGCCTGCGACGCGTGGTAGTTGTTCCGGGCATCGCCGAGGATGATCACGGTGGTCTTGGGCCCGATCTCCTTGCCCCACTTCTGGTGGAACACCTCGAAGGCGTGGCCGTAGTCGGAGTGGCCGTCGACCCACACCACGTCGGCCTCGGTGTTGACCCGGTGCACCGCCTCGGTGACGTCTTCGACGCCCTCGAAGTAGCTGGTGACCTCGTCGATGCCGTCGATGAACACGAACGACCGGACCTTCGAGAACTGGCCGCTGATCGCGTAGACGAGCATCAGCGTGAACCGGGCGAACGCGGCGACCGACCCGGAGATGTCGGCGATCACGAAGATCTCGGGCTTGTGCGGCTTGGGGTGGCGGAACTTGGGCTCGGCCGGGACGCCGCCGTAGCTGAGCGAGGCGCGGACCGTGCGCCGGAAGTCGAGCGGGCCCTTGCGGTTGTGGCGGCGCTTGCGGGCCAGGCGCACGGCGAGCCGGCGGGTGAGCGGGATGAGCGCCTTGCGCAGCCCGACCATCTCCTCGCGGCTGGCGTGCATGAAGTCGACGTCTTCGGGCAGGGGCTTGCGCAGCGTCTTGGCCATGGCCTCGACACCCCGGTCGGCGACCAGGCGGCGACGGATCTCCGCCTCGATCTCCTTCTTGAGGCCCTCGACGCGGTGCTCGTACTCGTCGTGCTCGAGGCGCTCCTCGAGCGGGCTGAGCGGCTCGCCATCGTCGGTGGCCTGCTGCCGGCGCTGGTCCATCATCTTCTCGAGCAGACCGTCGAGATCGAGGTTCCGCAGCGTGCGGTACAGGTAGTAGGTGCCGCCGACGGGGCGACCGGGCTCCATGCCGGCGAAGCGCTTCACGGCCTGACGGGCGATGGCGCGCATGAGGGCCTCGTCGCCCTTCATCATCGCCTGGTAGAGCAGCTTCTGGAGCTCCTCGGGCGTGAGGGCGTCGCCGCCGCCCTGGCCGGACTGGCCCGAGCCGCCTTCGCCCTGGCCGTCTCGCTCGTCGTCGTCGAGCAGGTCGGCGAGATCGGGGTCGAGCGTGTCGTCGTCGATCCCGTACTTGGCGCCGCGGAGCGAGAAGTAGACCTCGAACACGGTCTCGAACGAGCGCCAGTGGGCGTTGTTCTTCACCAGCGTGGCGGCGAGCGCGTACTTGAAGGTCTCGCGCTCCTCGAGCGGGATGTGCTCGATGGCCGCCATGGCGTCGAGGTTCTCCGTGAGGCTGACGGGCAGGCCCGCCTCGCGCAGCTCGACGATGAACCCGTTCAGCAGGTCGAGCAGCGGCTCACCGACCGTCTTGACCTCGGGCTCCGCGGTGTCGGTCATCGGGCGTGGGCTACTTGGGCCCCGGGGCGAACTGCTTCGCACCCTGCTTGTCGGCCGCGAACTCCCGGACCGCCTTGGCGATGTCGGACTGGTACTTCAGCAAGATGTTGGCCGTGGACGTGGCCGTCTCGGCGTCGATCTGCTCGACCCCGAGCAGCATCAGCGTGTTGGCCCAGTCGAGCGTCTCGGAGACCGACGGGCTCTTCTTCAGCTCGAGCTGCCGCAGGGAGCGGACGATGCGGGCCACCTGGTCGGCCAGGTTGTCGGTGATGTCGGGGACCTTGGTGAGCACGATCTCCTTCTCGCGCTCCAGGTCGGGGTAGTCGACGTGGAGGAAGAGGCAGCGGCGCTTCAGGGCCTCGGACAGCTCACGGGTGTTGTTGGAGGTGAGGAACACCAGCGGGATCTGCTTGGCGGTGATCGTGCCGAGCTCGGGGATGGACACCTGGTAGTCGGAGAGGATCTCCAGCAGCAGGGCCTCGGTCTCGACCTCGACGCGGTCGACCTCATCGATCAGCAGCACCACGGGATCGTCGGCTCGGATGGCTTCGAGCAGCGGGCGCTCCATCAGGAACTCGTCGGAGAAGAGGTCCTCCTCGACCTCCGTCCACGAGTCGCCCTCGCCGGCGGTGGCCTGGATGCGCAGGAGCTGCTTCTTGTAGTTCCACTCGTAGAGCGCCTTGGCCTCGTCGAGCCCCTCGTAGCACTGGAGGCGGATGAGGCGAGCGCCCAGCATCTCGGCCACCGACTTGGCCAGCTGGGTCTTGCCGGTGCCGGCCGGCCCCTCGACCAGGATGGGCTTCTGGAGCCGGTCGGCCAGGTAGACGATGCCGGCGATGCCTTCGTCGGAGAGGTAGTCCACCTTGCGAAGCCCTTCGCGGACCTCGGACACGGACTCGAAGCGGGGATCGGTCATCCGGGCAGGTTACCGCTGCTCTTGACCGGCCGGTCAATCGTGTTTCACCACCCGATCGCCGTGCCCCACCCCCTCCCGACTCGGCACGGATCGCCCCCCGCCTGCGTCCTGGATCCGTGCCCGGTTCCCCGTCCGGTTCGACGTGGGCACCGAACCCGGACGACGTGGTCCGGGATCGGTGCCGGGCTCGGGAGGAGGGGTGGGTCAGCTGCGGATCTGGCCGGAGCCGCGGACGATGTACTTGGCGGTGGTGAGCTCGCGGAGGCCCATCGGGCCACGGGCGTGGAGCTTCTGGGTGCTGATGCCGATCTCGGCACCGAAGCCGAACTCCTCGCCGTCGACGAAGCGGGTGGAGGCGTTGACGAGCACGGCGGCGGCATCGACCTGGCGGGTGAAGCGGTCGGCAGCCTCGACCGAGCGGGTGACGATGGCCTCGCTGTGCCCCGACCCGTAGCGGGCGATGTGGGCGATGGCCTCGTCGATGCCGTCGACCACGCCGATGCTCAGCTTGAGGTCGAGGAACTCGCTGGCCCAGTCGTCTTCGGTGGCCGGGCCGGCGGCGGGGAGCAGCGCCCGCGTGGCGTCGTCGCCGACGAGCTCGACGCCCGACAGGGCGATCTCGAGCGCCGGCAGGAACGCGTGGGCGACGGCGCGGTGGACGAGGACCGTCTCGGCCGCGTTGCACACCGACGGGCGCTGGGTCTTGGCGTTGACGATGATGCGGCCCGCCATCTCCAGGTCGGCGGTCTCGTCGACGTAGATGTGGCAGTTGCCGTCGCCGTCGATCACGTAGGGCACGGTGGCGTGCTCGAGGATCGACGCGATCAGCGACGGACCGCCCCGGGGGATGAGGCAGTCGATCGAGCCCCGCTGCTGCATGAACTCGACTGCGGCTTCGCGGCTGGTGTCCTCGACCAGGACGAGGGCATCGGCGGGAAGGTCGACCTTCTCGTAGGCCTCACGGAGGACCGCGGCGATGGCGACGTTGGAGGTGATGGCACCCGACGAGCCCCTGAGGAAGGCGGCGTTGCCGGACTTGAGGCACAGGCCAGCGGCGTCGGAGGTGACGTTGGGGCGGTTCTCGTAGATGATCGCCACCACGCCGAGCGGGACCTTGACCCGGGATATCTCCAGGCCGTTCGGCCGCACCCAGCCGTCGAGCACCTCGCCCACCGGGTCGGCGAGGCCGGCCACCTGGCGGAGCCCACCGGCCATGGCGCGGACGCGCTCGTCGTCGAGCCGAAGGCGGTCGACCACCGTGGGGGCGACACCGGCGCCCTCGGCGCGGGCCACGTCGGTGGCGTTGGCCCGCAGCAGGTCGGCGGTGCGATCGACCAACAGGTCGGCTGCAGCCAGCAGGGCCTCGTCCTTCTGGCTGCTCGACGCGGTGGCGAGCACGCGGCTGGCCGCCTTGGCCCGGCGGCCGAGGTCGGCGATGGGGGTGGGTTCAGGCACGACGAGAGGCTACCGGGGCCAGGCGTCGTCCTAGGGTGGCGCCGTGCCCGACGTCCGCCCCGCAACCGAAGCCGACCTCCCCGCGATCGGCCGCACCCTCGCCGCCGCGTTCGAGGACGATCCGATCTGGCTCTACCTCGCCTCGCCCAAGGCCGACTGGGCCCCGAGGGCCGCGGCGTGGTTCGAGGCCGACGCCCGCGCCCAGCTGCGGGGCCACGGCGAGGTGCTCGTCGACGACGAGGTTCGCGGCGTCGCCATCTGGGCCACGCCGAACCACTGGCGCGGCACCGTGGGCGAGGCCGTCGCCATCGCCATCCCGTCGGCCCGCCTGTTCCGGGCCGGGCTCCCGCGCTCGATGCGCACCCTCATGCGCATGGAGGGCAAGCACCCGAAGGACCCCGAGCACTGGTACCTGGCGATCCTGGGCACCGATCCGGCGCACCAGGGCCACGGCATCGGCAGCGCCCTGATCCGCGAGATCACCGATCGCTGCGACGCGCAGGGGCTCGGTGCCTACCTCGAGTCCTCGAAGGAGACCAACGTCCCCTTCTACGCCCGCCACGGGTTCGAGGTGCGCGAGGAGATGGAGGTCGGCGACGGCCACAAGATCTGGCTGATGTGGCGGGACCCGCGCGGGTGAGACGTTGGCGGTGAACGAGGCGAAGCAGATGCAGCGCGCCGTCGAGGCGTTCGTCGGCGAGATCGCGGGGTGCATGCGCGGGGTGGTGGCCAAGCTGCCCGAGCTCGACGGCAAGGCCATGGACCGCGACGTCGCCACCGAGGCGTTCAACCTCACCGCCGCGCTGATCGACGTCGATCGCAGCCACACCGACGACGAGCTCTGGGGGCTCATCTTGGGCTTCGGGCGCTGGCTCCCCGACCAGATGGCGCGGGCCAAGCCCGACGACCTCCGGCGCAGCGACCTGCTGGTGGGACGCGCCACCTGGCTGGATCAGGTGTCGCCCATGTTCGAGATCCTGGTCACCGCCGACCGGCGCTTCGGCACCGACTTCAGCCGCACCTACTACGACCGGGCCCTCAACCTGGCCTTCACCGTCGCGGCCCTCGAGGCCGCGCCGTCGAGGGCCGAGCTCCAGGCCATCGACCGGTTCCGCACCGACATGCTCGACGCCATGGCCGGCCTGCCGTCGTCGCCCCTGCCGCCGCGCACCGGTGGGCCCGGCACGGGCATCCCCCAGCAGCCGGGCCCCGGCGCTCCGGCCACCGGCGTCCCCCAGCCGGCCGGCGCCGACCAGCACCCGATCGATCTCCCGCCCGGGGCGGCTCCCGCCGAGGAGCCCCTGCCCCCGGCCCGGCCGCTCGAGGAGCTGCTGGCCGAGCTCGACGACCTCGTCGGCCTCGACAGCGTCAAGACCGAGGTCCGGTTGGTCACCAACCTCCTGCGCGTCCAGCAGCTGCGCCACGAGCGCAACCTGCCCACCACCCCGCAGTCCCGGCACCTGGTGTTCACCGGCAACCCCGGCACCGGCAAGACCACCGTCGCCCGCCTCCTGGCCTCCATCTACCGCTCGCTCGGGGTGGTGGTGAAGGGCCAGCTGATCGAGACCGACCGCTCCGGCCTGGTCTCGGGGTTCGTCGGCCAGACCGCCCTGAAGGTCATGGAGGTGGCGGACAAGGCCACCGGAGGCATCCTGCTCATCGACGAGGCCTACGCCCTGGCCCGCGGCGGCGAGAACGACTTCGGCCGCGAGGCCATCGACACCCTGGTCAAGGTGATCGAGGACCGGCGCGACGAGCTGGTGGTCATCGCCGCCGGGTACCCCGACGAGATGGCCGACTTCATCGGCTCCAACCCCGGCTTGGCCTCGCGGTTCCCGAAGACGATCTTCTTCCCCGACTACACCGACGACGAGCTGTGGAAGATCTTCGTCGACCTCGGCGAGAAGGCCGGCTACCAGCCCGATGCCGATGCCGAGGCCAAGGTGCGCGCCTGGTTCGCGTCGGTGCCCCGCGACAAGGGGTTCGGCAACGGCCGCCTCGCCCGCAACCTCTTCGAGGACGCGGTGGCCCGCCAGGCGAGCCGGGTCGTCACGCTCACCGACCCGACCGACGAGCAGCTGACTGCGCTGATGGCCGCCGACATCGCGGAGGCCGGGCAGGGCCCCCGCCACACCCAGGCCACCTGACCCAGCAGCCTGCGGGCCCGCGGGCCCGCGGACCAGGCGGCGGCGCAGAGGGGCGCGGCCCCGCCAGTAGCGTCAGCGGTCATGAAGAGCCGCGGGGTGGCCGTGATCGGGGCGTTCCTCCTGATCGTGGTGGCCCTGACGCTCCGCAACCAGGTCGCCGGCAGCGATGGCGACGGCGCCACAAAGGGCCACAGCGGAGGGGGCAAGCCGGTGGTGGCGTGCTCCCCCGACCTGGCGTCGGTCTGCGCTGCGCTCGCCGACGACGGCACCATCGCCGACCATCCGCCCTCGCTCG
Organism: Aquihabitans sp. McL0605; assembly: GCF_049993875.1. NCBI lineage: Bacteria > Bacillati > Actinomycetota > Acidimicrobiia > Acidimicrobiales > Iamiaceae > Aquihabitans > Aquihabitans sp. McL0605. Next base: position 4,141,988 of record NZ_CP188252.1, on the reverse strand, counting down.
ACCTCGACCACGCGGCCGAGCCACCGGCAGGCATCGATGGGTGGATCACGTGGAGCCCGGCCCCGCAGATCGCCAACTTCGATGCCGGATCCACCAAGGTCTGGGGCCCGCCGGAGGTGCTCGGGTCCGCCGCAGCGGCCGTCCTCATCGACCCGGACTCGATCGCCGCCCTGCCCGCCGCGTGCCGAGCGAAGCCCACCTGGTCCTGCCTCGGCGCGGCGGCACCTGACCTTTCGATCGGCGTGGGCGATCCGGCGACGGCCGAGGGCATCGCCCGGCTCGCACCGTTCGCCCGCGCTCGCACCACCGACGACGACCCGGCGCAGCTCGATGTCGAGGGCCTGTCCGCCATCGTCACCAGCCCCCAGGACCCCCAGGCCGACGCGGGCACCATGGCCGAGCGGCTCACCACCAAGGTGGGCTCGCTCTCGATGGTGGCCGGGGCCAACGACCTGCTGCTCGCCCAGACCAGGAGCTCGCAGGGCCAGCAGCGCCGGCTGCGCGTGCTGAGCCCCTCCCCGGCCCACCGCCTGACCGTCGTCATCACCGACCGGGTCGGCGGCGGCACGGGTGGGGCCGTCTCCTGCAAGGACGACAGCACGGCTGCCGCCCTCACCGACCTGGGCATCCAGCCGTGCGAAGGCACAGACGACGCCGCGCTGGCAGGCTTCTTGTTCCAGGTCCAGAAGAAGGTTGGTTGACGATGACAGCAGGCACGGGGTCCCGCTGGCTCCGCACGACGGTGGTGGCGCTCTCGGTCGGGCTGGTGGCCGCAGGCTGCACGAGCGGCGGCGGCAGCGACGGCGCGGCCAACGATCCCTTCGGCGACCCCGGTGACTGCACCGTGGTCGATCTGGCGGTGTCGTCCGAGAAGATCGACCTGATGACCGACCTGGCGCAGACCTTCAACCGGTCGGCCGAGGCCAAGATCGACGGCGGCTGCGCGTTCGTGCGGCCGGTGTCGAAGCCCTCAGGTGGTGCCACCACGATGCTCGCCGAGGGCTGGGACGAGTCCACCGAGGGCCCCCGCCCCGTCATCTGGTCGCCTGCGGCCACGAGCTGGGGGCAGATCCTGAACCAGAAGCTGGCCAACGACGGCCAGCCCGCCATGGTCACGTCGAAGCCCGTCTCGTTCATGCTGACGCCGCTGGTGATCGGCATGCCGAAGCCCATGGCTGACGCGCTGGGCTACCCCAAGACGCCGATCGGGTGGGCCGACATCGCCAAGCTGGCCACGTCGAAGGAGGGCTGGGCGGCGTACGGCCACCCCGAGTGGGGCGTGTTCAAGCTCGGCAAGACGAACCCGAACTTCTCCACCAGCGGGCTGAACGCCCTGATCGGTCAGAACTACGCGGCCACCGGCAAGACCCGGGACCTCTCGCTCGAAGACCTCAACGACCCCAAGACCAAGGCCTTCGGCGCCCAGGTGGAGTCGGCGGTCGTCCACTACGGCGACATCACGATGACCTTCCTGAACAACTGGTTCCGGACCGATCGGAACGGGACCTCGCTGCTCTACGCCTCGGCGGTGGCCGTCGAGGAGAAGTCGCTGATCGATTACAACAAGGGCAACCCCGATGGCGTGCTCGAGCCCGGCGAGGTGGCCCGCAAGCCCAAGGTCCCCCTGGTGGCGATCTACCCCAAGGAGGGCACGCTCTACAGCGACAGCCCGCTCTACGTGCTCGACGCCGACTGGGTCAGCCCGCGGGAGAAGGCCGGCGCCGAGGCCTTCATCAAGATGATCCAGCGCCCGGCCAGCCAGGAGAAGGTGCTGAAGTACGGCTTCCGACCGGGCAACCCCGACGTCGCCATCGGCGCCCCGATCACCAAGGCCAACGGCGTCGACCCCGGCCAGCCGTCGAAGCTGCTCCAGGTGCCCACGCCACCCGTGATGATCTCGATGCTCGAGAAGTGGAAGCAGCAGCGCAAGGGCGCCCGCGTCCTGCTCGTGCTCGATGTGTCGGGCTCGATGGAGGAGCCGGCCGATCCCGAAGACAGCAACAGCGAGACCAAGCTCGAGCTGGCCAAGCGCGCCGCCATCGACGCGCTCGACGAGTTCAACGGCGCCGACGAGGTCGGCCTGCGGATCTTCAGCACCAACCTCGGCCCCAACGGGGACCAGGACTACCAGGACCTGCTCCCGGTCCAACCCATGGCCACGAACCGGGAGGGGCTGGCCTCGCAGATCCGCGCCCAGCTCCCCCAGCACGCCACGCCCCTCTACGAGGTGACCGGTGACTCGTTCACCGACATGACCAAGGACTACGACCCGGACCGCATCAACGCGGTCGTGCTCCTGACCGACGGCGTCAACGACGACGGCAACGCCGACGACGACCGCGCCCAGCTCAACCAGCTGCTGGCCACGCTCCGCCGCGGCACCGAGGGAGAGCAGGCCAAGCCGATCCGGGTGTTCACCATCGCCTACGGCAAGCAGGCCGACTTCGACACGCTCCAGCAGATCGCCGAGGCCACCAACGCCGCCGCCTACGACGCCAGCAACCCGGCCACCATCTCCAAGGTCTTCACGGCCGTCGTCTCCAACTTCTGACCGGGCGGCAGCCCTCGCCGGCCGGGGGCAACCAGAGTCGGACCCGGGTGAACAGGTAGAAACAAGGGGTGGCGACCCTGGGCTTCCGAGATCGGTTCTTCTCTCCCCCCGTCGCCCGCGCCCTCACGTCTCCCTCCGGGATCCTCTGCCTGGGGGCCGGGGTGGCCGTCGGGATCGGCGTCTCCGCCCTCACCGGCGGCGTGGCCGCCCCGTTCATCTTCGGCGCCCTCGGCGGCGTGCTGGGCTACGGCGGCCGGATCGCGGCAGCGGTGCCGCGGAAGGACTCCGGCCCCACGATCGACCCCTTCGGCGTCGCCGAGCCCTGGCGCCACGCGGTGAAGGATGCCCAGAACGCCCGCAGCCGCTACCGCGACGCCGTGCGCACGTTCCAGGCCGGCCCGATGCGCGACGCCCTCCAGACGACCAGCGATCGCTTCGACGATGCGGTGGCCGAGTGCTGGAACGTCGCCAAGCAGGGCCAGGTGGTGTCGGTGGCGCGCAAGCGCATCGACGACCGCGAGATCCAGTGGGAGCTGTCGCAGGCCGCAGCCCAGATCCCGCCGGGCGGGACCGCCACCGAGGTGCAGGCGCAGACCATCGCGGCGCTCGAGGCCCAGGCGGCGTCGGCGCAGCGCATGGACCAGGTGATCAACGGCACCTACGCCCAGCTCCAGCTCCTGAACGCCCGGCTCGACGAGGCCGTCACCCAGGCCATCGAGCTCTCCGTGTCCAGCAGCACGAGCGACTTCCAGCCCGTGAGCGCCACCGTCGACGGCGTCGTCGACAGCCTCACGGCCCTGCGGCAGGCCATGACCACCATGGACGATCCGGCCGCCCCGGCACCGCAGACCGACCCGCCCAGCGGCCAGATCCCAGGCACGGCAGGCGCATGACCTCTGTCGAACCCGACGACGTCGACGCTGCCCTCGCCGCCGCACGGGCGGCGGCCGCCCAGGTGGTCGTCCGACCGCGGACCATCGGTGCGTTCGGGCCGCCCAGCCCGGTGGCACCGTCTCAAGAGGAACCGGCCTCGCCGCCGCTCGAGGCCTACAGCGACCTCAGCTGGCAGCCCCCCACGGGCACGGTCGCAGCGATCATCGCCGAGGCCGAGGCCGAGGCGGCCGACGCCGAGGCAGCCGAGGAGGCCGCGGCGGCGGTCACGGTCGAGGAGCCCGAGGCGCCCGACCCCGACATCTGGACCGTCGAGCCGGTGGCCGAGGCCGTCGCAGTGGCCGATCGCACCGATCGCACCGAGGCCGTCGACGCGATCGACGCGATCGAGGCCGAACCGGAGGCACCGGCTCGAGCCGTCCCCGCCGACGATGCTCCCGCCACGCCCCCGCCGGTGGTGGCCGGCAACTCCCGCCTGCTGCGGGCCAACCTGCTGGTGGCCAGCGGCACCGCGGTGTCCCGGCTCACGGGCCTGGTGCGCACGTTCCTGGTGCTCTACATGCTCGGCCGGGGCCTGGGCGACGCCTTCTTCAACGCCAACAACACGCCGAACATGATCTACGAGCTCATCCTCGGCGGCATCCTGACCGCCTCGCTCGTCCCCCTGTTCACCGACGACCTCGAGCGCGGCGACGGCCAGGAAGCCACTTCGGCGATCATCTCGTTCGCCCTGGTCGCCCTGCTCGTCGTCACCCTGCTCGGGCTGATCGGTGGCCCGCTCATCATCCTGCTGTTCTCGACGGGCTCGGCCCACGGGACGAAGGATGCCTACATCCACGCCGGCGTCCCGCTGGCGCTCCTGTTCGCCCCGCAGATCTTCTTCTACGGCCTCATGGCGGTGTGGTCGGCGGTGCTCAACGCCCGCCAGCGGTTCATGGCCGCCGCCTGGGCGCCGGTGCTCAACAACGTCGTCGCCGTCGCCACGCTGCTCTACGTCGGCCACCTCCTCGGTGGCAGCCCCACGCTGCAGGACGCGCTCGACGACCCGAAGGTCCTCTGGGTGCTGGGCCTCGGCACCACCGCCGGGATCGCCGTGATGGCCCTGTCGCTGTACCCGGCCCTGCGCCGCAGCGGGTTCCGGCTCAAGTTCAAGGTCAAGCTCCACCACCCGGCCGTGCAGCGCGCCGTCCGGCTGTCGGCGTGGACCTTCGGCTACGTGGTCGCCAACCAGATCGCGGCGATCATCATCCAGATCCTCGCCAAGCCGGGCAGCGGCGGCTCCGGCCGCTACCAGGTGTCGTTCCAGTGGTTCCAGCTCCCCCACGCCCTGCTGGCGGTGTCGATCATGGTCACGTTCGAGCCCCTGCTCGGCCGGGCCGACTCCCGCGGCGACCGCAAGGCCTTCAACGACCAGCTGCTCCTGGGCTTCCGCCTGATCGGCCTGCTCATCATCCCGGCGGCGGCCGGCTACATCGCCCTGCCGAAGGGCCTCGACTCCATGCCGTTCCACGCGTCGGGAGCACTGGAGACGGCGCTCGCCCTCACCGGCATCATCGCGGCGTTCGCGGTGGGCCTGCCCGGGTTCTCCACGTACTTGTTCGCGCTCCGCGGCTTCTACGCCAAGAAGAACACGAAGATCCCGTTCGTGATCAACTGCGGCGAGAACCTGATCAACATCGTGCTCGCCGTGATCTTCGTGCGGATCTGGGGCGTCGTCGGGCTGGCGCTGTCGTTCGCGGCGGCGTACAGCATCTCGGCGGTGATCGCCGTGAGCGTGCTCAACCGCCACAGCGCCGGGTTCGACTGGAGGGGCCTGATCCAGACCTGGCTCAAGCTGCTGCTCGCGGCCGGGGTGATGGGCGGCTTCGTCTACGGCGTCGTGTCGCTCATGGCGCCCGCCACCGCGCCCATGCTCGGCGTGACGGTGCTGGTCGGGGTGCTGGTCGGCTGCGTCACGTACTTCGCCTCGATCTACGCCCTGCAGGTGCCCGGGATCTCGGAGCTGATGACCCGGCTGCCCGGCCTGCGCCGCTTCGCCTGACCAGCGGGCCTCCGGGAGCCGAAGCCCCTGCGGTGCCTTAGAGTGCCGCCATGATCAAGTTCTTCAAGCGGTTCTGGAACTACGTGACCGCCGGCGCCAACCAGAAGTTCAACGAGAAGGCGGATCCGAAGATCCAGCTGGAGCAGGCCATCACCGAGGCCCAGGACCAGCACCGCCGTCTCCGCGAGCACGCGGCCAACGTCATCGCCAACCAGAAGCAGACCGAGCTCCAGCTGAACCGCCAGCTCGAGCAGCTCGAGAAGCTCAACGCCAACGCCCGCCAGGCCGTGAAGATGGCCGACGACGCCTCCAAGGCCGGTGATGCCGCCAAGGCCGCCGAGTACAACCGGGCCGCGGAGACCATCGCCACGCAGCTGGTGGCGGTCGAGGGCCAGGTCGCCAGCCTCAAGGAGAGCGCCTACTCCGCCGCCCAGGCGTCCGACCAGGCCAAGGCGGCGGTCGCCACCAACGGCCAGATGCTCCAGAAGAAGCTCGCCGAGCGCCAGCAGCTGCTGTCGCAGCTCGAGCAGGCCAAGATGCAAGAGCAGATGAACAAGGCGATGGAGTCGCTGTCGGAGACCGTCGGCCAAGAGGTGCCCACCCTCAACGAGGTGCGCGACAAGATCGAGCAGCGCTACGCCAAGGCGAAGGGCATGTCCGAGCTCAACGAGTCGTCGGTCGAGACCCGGATGCTCGAGGTCGAGCAGGCGGCGCAGAACGTCGAGGCGCAGAGCCGGCTCGACGAGATCCGGGCCCAGCTGGGCATCGAGACCACCGGGGCCGCTGCTCCGGCCGCTCCCGCGGTCGCCGAGGCCACCGCGCCGGCCACCGAGCCGCCCGCAGAGCCCTCGCCCGGCGTCTGACCTCGCCCCTTCCCCTCCCAACCCACGAACGTTCTGTGGCTGTCGTTGCCGGGCAACGGATCGCGTCGGACGTTCGTCAGGTGGTGAGGCCGCGCGGCTGCTGGTGGTCCTAGGGGACGATCACCAGGTCGTCGCGGTGCACCACCTCGTGCACCATGCCCTCGGGGAGCTCGGTGGTGCGACGTCCCGCCACCGGGGCCAGGTCGGCCGCAGCCACGCGGGCCAGGCCCTTGGCGAACACGGCGCCATCGGGTCCGGCGATCTCGACGCCCTGGTCTGCCAGGAACCCGCCGCTCACGCCGGTGACGCCCGCAGGGAGCAGCGAGACGCCGCGCTCGAGCAGGGCCCGGCGCGCCCCTTCATCGACGGTGATCCGACCGCTCGACTCCACCGCGAACGCGATCCAGAGCTTGCGGGCGCCGATGCGCTGGGCTCGGGGCTGCACCACCGTGCCCACCCCAGCCACGCCATCGACGGCGTCGACCAGAACGTCGGTGCGGTGGGCCGCCGCGATCACGGCGCGCACGCCCGACCACGACGCCATCTTGGCGGCCGCGACCTTCGACGCCATGCCGCCGCTCCCCAGCGCGCTGCCGGCGCCCCCCGCCACCCGCTCGAGCTCGGCGGTGACCTCGAGGACCTCCTCGATGAGCGACGCCTGGGAGTCGATGCGGGGATCGGCGGTGAGCAGGCCGGGCGCGTCGGTGAGCAGCACCAGCAGGTCGGCCCCGATCAGCTGGGCCACGAGGGCGCTCAGGCGGTCGTTGTCGCCGAAGCGGATCTCGTCGTCGGCGATGGCGTCGTTCTCGTTGATGACGGGGACCACGCCCAGCTCGAGCAGGCGCGCCAGCGTGCCGCGGGCGTGGAGGTACTGCTGCCGGATCCCGAAGTCGAGGGGAGCCAGCAGGACCTGGCCGGCCACCAGGCCGTGGGCGGCGAACGACTCGTCGTAGACGCGCATCAGGCGGCTCTGGCCGATGGCCGACACCGCCTGGAGGGTGACGGCATCGGTGGGGCGCCGGTCGCCGCCGAGCCCGATGGCCGGGAGGCCCGCGGCGATGGCGCCCGAGGTGACCACCACCACCCGGTGGCCGGCCGCCCGCAGCTGTGCCACCTCGGCGACGAACTTGGCCACCGCGGCCTGGTCGATGTCGCCGTGGTGGTCGGTGATGGACGACGTGCCGATCTTGGCCACCACCACCTGGCCGGTACGGGGCGCGGCAGTGTCTCGGACCTCGGGCTGGGCGCTCATGTCAGTCGGCGGCGTACTCGAACGCGAAGCGGCCGATCTCGACCAGGTCGCCGTCCTTGGCCCCGGCCTTGGCCAGCGCCTTGTCGACGCCCAGCTTGTGGAGGCGCTCCTGAACGTACGACACCGCCTCGAGGTTGGTGAGGTCGGACAGGGCCACGGCGCGCTCGGCGGCGCGGCCGTGGACGATGAAGCCGCCGCCGTCGGTGCGCTCGATGATGAGGCCCTCGGGCTGGGGTCGGTGGATCACGAACGGCTCGGGCTCTGGCTCGGCCTGGCGGGCGCCGCGGACGGCGTCGGCCATGGCGCCGACCAGCTGGGGCACGCCCGCACGGGTGACGGCCGACACGGTGGGCCCGTCCCAGCTCGTGGGGTGCTCGGTGTCGGCGATGTCGGCGCGGCTGCCCACCACGACGCGCGGCCGGTCGAGGAGCTCGGGGCGGTAGCTGCCCAGCTCGGCGAGCAGGATCCGCTCCTGCTCCTCGGGTGTGTGCTCGGCCGTGGGGGCCAGGTCGAGGAGCAGCGCCAGCGCCCGGGCCCGCTCGACGTGGCGGAGGAACTGGTGGCCCAGGCCCCGTCCCTCGCTGGCGCCCTCGATGAGGCCAGGGATGTCGGCGACGACCATCTCGTCGCCTTCGTCCATGCGCACGACGCCGAGGTTGGGCTCGAGGGTGGTGAAGGGGTAGTCGGCGATCTTCGGCTTGGCGGCCGAGATGACCGAGATGAGGGTGCTCTTGCCCACGTTGGGGAAGCCCACCAGCGCCACGTCGGCCATCAGCTTGAGCTCGAGCTCGAGCCAGCGCTCCTCGCCCGTCTCGCCCTGCTCGGCGAAGGTGGGGACGCGCCGGCTGTTCGACAGGAACTTGGCGTTGCCCTTGCCGCCCTGGCCCCCGGCCGCGGCGAGCCAGCGGTCGCCGGCGCGCACGAGGTCGGCGAGGAGGTTGCCGTCGGTGTCGTGGACGACCGTGCCCTCGGGGACGGCGACCACCAGGTCTTGACCGCCGTGACCGTGCTTCTTCTTGCCCTGGCCGTGGGTGCCGTTGGTGGCGCGCCGGTGCGGGTGGTCGCGGAAGGCGAGCAGCGACGAGACGTTGCGGTCGGCGACGAGCCAGATGCTCCCGCCGGTCCCGCCGTCGCCGCCGTCGGGCCCGCCCTTGGGGACGTGGGCCTCGCGGCGCATGGAGACGCAGCCGGCTCCGCCGTCACCGGCGCGGACGTTGAGTTGCGCTTCGTCGACGAATCCAGACATGGGTGCCGAGGCTACTGGCGGGGCCCGCCGGCCACCCTGCCCAGATCCCGCGGCCTACTCCTGGACGAGGTGGACCGGGTCGCCGATGACCTGGGCGGACCAGGTGGTGGTGTCGTTCGCCTGGCCGTTGATGATGTACTGGATCTTCCACCAGCAGCCTGGGACCGTGCCCATGGTGCAGGTGTACGTCGACGGGATCTGGATGTCGAGCGTCACCCAGCTGCCGTTGTACTTCGCCGACCCGTTCTGTGCTGAGTAGAACTGACATGGAGACAGCGTCGATCCCGATGTGAACGTCGAGCTGGTCGAGTCGGTGGTACCGACGCACGAGGACGCCACGGTGTTGCCCGGGATGATCACCTTGATCTGGCCGGTGCCCGTGGTCACGTCGGTCGTGACGCCGTTGACCGTCTTGGTGGTCTTGCCGACCTCGCCGGGGTCGTACATGCTGATCCGGAAGGTCTTGCCGCGGTGGATCTGGTCGACCTCGGCCAGGTAGAAGTTGGCGGTCACGTCGGCCGCGCTCGAGCCGGCGCTGATGTTGTTGTACATCGACATGTCGCCGAACCCGGCGATGCGGGGCTTCACCGTGGTGGAGGACGTCGCGCGGAGTGCGTAGCGGTTGGCGGCCGAGCCGTTGCCCGTGGTCTGCACCCGCAGCAGGTAGCGGCCAGGAGGCATGGTCCCGCTCCGGGTGCAGAGCGACACCCACTTGTTCTTGTAGGTGGTATCGGTGGTGCTCTGACCGATCGTCCACTGCCTGTTGCCCGACTGGCTGGTGCACAGCGTGCCCGTGGCAATGGGGTTGTCGGACACGTTCAGGTCGGTGGCGTCAGCGTTGTAGAAGGTCCACACCGTGTTGGTGGTGCCCGTGGCGGTGTACGCCGTGTCACCGGTGTCGACGGTCTCGGCCGAGCGGGGTGAGAGACCGGCGTCGTAGACCTGGAGGTCGAAGTCCTTCGTTCCGGAGGCGATATCGACCGTGTACAGGTAGCCGTCCGAGCGGTAGCCGGCGTTGGTGGTGGAGGAGCAGTTGTCCCCGCCGCGGCACGATGCCGCGTACGCATCGCCCTTGTAGTTGTCGGTGCCGACGCCGTGGATGTTGCCCCACAGGTTGGGCTGCGTGTACGCCAAGTCGGTGGGGTCGTTGCCGAAGTGGTTGTCCGGGGATCCGAGAGGTACCGGGAGCACGTACTCCGCCGTACCCGTACGGGTGAGGGCGATCTTCTTCCCGCCGAGGTTCTGGTAGAAGAAGCTGCCGACCTTGGAGTCCTTGATCGTCACCCGGAGCCGGCGGTCACCGATTCGCTCCACCGTCACGGTCACGTTGTTCACGCCGTCCTCGTAGCCGTTGCGCTTGGCCGCCTCCTTGGCGAACGTGGTCGCCGACGGCACGTCGGGCAGCCACACCACCCCGGCCAGGGCCGCGGCGTCGGCGGCCTTCTGGATGTTGGACGCGTTGCTGTACCAGTTGCCCACGTCGACCGAGAGGCCCGCCATCAAGAGCATGGGGACGAGGAGCAGGGCGGTCATGACCATGACGTAGCCGTGCTCGCGCTTGCTCATCGAGCGCGTCTGGACGAGGCCGACGCGGGGGTGGTGGTGGCGGATCAACATGGTCAGCTCACTTCCGGTTCGAGTCGCATGACGGCATCGCGGTTCACGGTGGTCGCGTTGGCGATCAGCTTGAACTGGTGGGTGTACTTCGTCTGGATCCAGATGCCGTAGTAGTCGGCGGTCAGCTGGACGTTGTTGCGCGTCAAGGGGCACCAGTTCTTGATCGTGGCCGGCGTGAAGCAGCCGGTGACCGTGTCGAAGTCGGCCAGGGTCATGGCACGGAACTGGGCGCCGGTCAGCACGATGCACGGCAGGGAGCTGCTGCTCGCGGTGGTGCACAAGGCGGGTACGTTGCCGTCGACGGTGGTCGACTTGTAGATGACCACCTTCTGCACGTCGTTGATCCGACCGCTGTTGGTGAGCGCTGCCTTGGCACCGGAGAGGGCGTAGTAGTCGGCCTGGACGTTGTCGGCCAGCGCCGAGCCGGTGCGGGCCGCGGTGCGGGCCGCCTCGTTGGTGGCGAGCGCTTCGCGCCAGGCCATGCCGTAGTCGAAGGCTCCGGCGCAGATGGTGATGATGAGGAGCGCTACGAACGCGAGCTCCACGAGGGCCGCGCCCTGCTCGCCGCGGGTGCGTTTCCGCCCCCGGCACCGGGCGGCAGAGGCGTGGTGGTGCAGCCTCACTTCTTCCTCGGTTCGATCCGGATGACCGACGAGTCGGTGAGCGTCTTGGTGTTGCCGAACATCTTGGTGAGCCACGGGTGGTCGATCTTCATCCAGACCCCGACGTAGTCGGTGCCCGTCCCGGACAGGGTGTCCTTGCGGTTGGTCGGGCACCAGTACCGGTCGAGGTTCTCGGTGGTCAGGCAGCCGAACTTGTTCTCCGGCTGCGTGAAGTCCGTGACGGCGTACACGTTGCAGACACCGGCGATGCCGGTCGAGGAGGCCTGGCAGGCCGCCGACGGTGCCTCACCGAAGGTGGCCGGCTTGTAGATGATGATCTTCTTGATCCGGTTGCTGTCGAGGGCCGACGATTCCTTGTCGATCGCGTGCAGGATGTCGTAGTCGGCGTAGACGTCGCTGCCCGAGGTGCTGGCCACGCGCGCGCCGGCCCGCACCGAGCTGGCGAGGGCCAGGTAGTCGTTCATGACCAGGCCGATCTCGGCCACGCCGAGCACGAGCGCGAAGAACACGGGGGTCACGAACGCCGCTTCCACGATGGCGATGCCCCGGCTGCCGCGCGCCCGCTCCCGGGCCCGGCCGATCCAAGAAGGACGGCGAGGCCGACTGCGGAGGGCGCGGCGGACACGGTTCACTGCTCCTACATCGGCCGTTCCACCACCCAACGTGAGGAAATCCGTGCATTTTCGAGTGGTCGCCCACGGATCGCTCGGACCGGTCCGCGGGGTTGTCAGAGGTGGTCCGTATCGTGGGAGATCATGGTCGAGCAGCCCCTCCCCGACATCGTCATCGCCCACCGGGCCCTGCCGGTCGCATCCCCAGGTCAGCGCCTCCCCAGCCGCGCCGAGCGCGAGGACCGCGAGGCGGAGCTCCTGGCACCGCACGCCACGCGCGCCAGCGGCGCCGGCGACCGTGCGGTCCCCGAGGAGGCCGACCGGTTCCGCACCTGCTTCGAGCGAGACCTCGACCGGATCCAGCACTCCAAGTCGTTCCGGCGCCTCGCCGGCAAGTGCCAGGTGTTCCTGGCCCCCGAGGACGACCACCTCCGCACCCGCCTCACCCACGCCATCGAGGTGTGCCAGGTGGCGGTGTCGATCGCTCGCCCGGTCGGCCTCAACGTGTCGCTCACCGCGGCGGCTGCCACCGGGCACGACTGCGGGCACGGGCCGGCCGGCCACGCCTCCGAGGGGGCCCTGTCCCCCTTCCTCGAGGGCGGGTACCACCACGCCGTCTACGGCGCCGATGTCGTGCTCCAGCCGCTCAACCTGTGCGCCGAGACGCTCGATGCCATCCGCAACCACTCGTGGAACCGCCCGTCGCCCAGCACGCCCGAGGGCGAGGTGGTGGCCTGGGCCGACCGCCTGGCCTACGTCTGCCACGACTTCGAAGACGCGGTCGACGCCGGGGTGGTGGTGCCCTCGGACCTGCCGCCCGAGGTGGCGCAGGTGGTCGGCACCGACCGCCGCTCGCAGCTCCACGGGTTCATCACCGCCATGGTCGAGACCATCGCCGACACCGGGTGCGTGGGGCTCCGCCACACCGAGGCCGAGGCCCTGGCCGCCTTCCGAGCGTTCAACTACGAACGCATCTACCTGCGGCCCGAGGCCGTGGCCCAGGCCGACCTGTCGGCCCGCCTCATCGCCGGGCTGGCCGAGTTCTACCTGACCCACCCGTCGCACCTGCCCGAGGGGCGGGCCCTGGTCCCCGGCTCCCCTGAGGCCACCGCCGCCGCCGTCCACTACGTGTCGGGCATGACCGACCGCTTCGCCCACCGTGCCGCCATCGACCTCCTGGGCTGGGACGAGCGCACCCTTCCCCGCTCGGCCTGAGCCGTCTCGTCCACTCGTTCGCGTCGCACGCTCCCCCGGGGTCGCTTCGGTCGAACCCCGACCCCTGACGCGCCGAAGCCCCCGCCGTGCGGGGGCTTCGGTCGAGTGCTGGGGTGCTTCTCGGGCTATTCAGCCGGGGGGAGCACGTCGACGAGCTTGCGGCCGCCGCGGCGGCCGAACTTCACCTGGCCGTCGATGGTGGCGAACAGGGTGTCGTCGCCGCCCTTGCCCACGTTCTCACCGGGGTGGAAGTGGGTGCCGCGCTGGCGGACGATGATGGAACCGGCCGACACGACGGTGCCGTCGTAGGCCTTCACGCCGAGGCGCTGTGCGTTGGAGTCGCGGCCGTTCCGGGTGGAACCGCCGCCCTTGGTCTTCGACATGGGTCAGCCCTTCGTGATGCCGGTGATCTCGATGGTCGCGTAGTGCTGCCGGTGGCCCCAGCGCTTGCGAGAGTTGGTCTTGTTCTTGTAGGTGAAGCCGGTGATCTTCGGGCCCTTGGCCTCGCCGATCACGTTGGCCTTCACCGACGCCTTCGACAGCGCGTCGGGAGCCGACACCACGGTGTCGCCATCGACGAGGAGCACGGGGGTGAGGCTGACCTCTCCCTCGGTCACGGACAGCTTCTCCACCTGGAGCTGCTGGCCCTCGGTTACCCGGTACTGCTTCCCACCGGTCTTGATGACTGCGTACATCGTTCTGCCTTCGAGCGTTCGTAAAGGGGCCCACAGGGCCGAGGGACAATCGTAGGGGCCAGGGCCCCGCGGGGCCAACCCGGCTGCTACCGGCGGACGATCTGGTGGCCGGTCAGCTCCTCGTCGAACACCATGCCACGCCCGTCGCAGTGCGGGCAGGGCGACGACAGCGACTCGAGCAGGCCCTCACCGATGCGCTTGCGGGTCATCTCGACGAGGCCCAGCTCGGAGATGTCGAACACCTGGGTGCGGGTCTTGTCTCGGGCCAGGGCCTGGCGGAACTTGGAGATGACGTCGTCGCGGTTCTTGCGGATCTCCATGTCGATGAAGTCGATCACGATGATGCCGCCGATGTCTCGCAGCCGGAGCTGGCGCGCCACCTCCTCGGCGGCTTCGAGGTTGTTCCGGTAGACGGTCTCCTCGAGCGACGACTTGCCGACGTTCTTGCCGGTGTTGACGTCGATCACGGTGAGCGCCTCGGTGCGCTCGATGATCAGCGAGCCGCCCGAGGGCAGCCACACCTTGCGATCGAGGGCCTTGTGGAGCTGCTCGTGGACGTGGAGCGTCTCGTAGATCGGCAGCCCGCCGTGGGCGGCGGGGTCGTAGCGCTCGACGCGCTCCACGAGCGCGGGCGAGATGCTGCGGACGTAGTCGCGCACCTGCTCGAACACCCGGTCGTCGTCGATGACGACCTGGCGGTAGTCCTGGTTGAACTCCTCACGGATCACCCGGATCGACATGTCGGGGTCTCGGTACAGGAGCGTGGGGGCCTGCGACTTGGCGGCCAGCGCCTCGATCTGCTCCCACTGCTGAGCCAGGCGCTCGACGTCGCGGGCCAGCTCCTCGGCGGAGATGCCCTCGGCCGCGGTGCGGACGATGAGCCCGTGGCCCTTCGGCTTGGCCTTGTCGAGGATCTGGCGCAGGCGCTTGCGCTCGTTGTCGGGAAGGCGCTTCGAGATGCCGTAGGTGGTGCTGTTGGGCACCAGGACCACGAACCGGCCCGGCAGCGAGATCTCCTGGGTGAGCCGGGCGCCCTTCGCCCCGATGGGGTTCTTGGTGACCTGGCACAGGATCGTCTGGCGGGCCTTGAGGATCTGCTCGATGCGGGGGTTGGCGCCCTTGTCGTCGAGGTCCTCGGGGTCGTAGCGGGTGTCGCCGCGGTACAGCACGGCGTTCTTCGGCGTGCCGATGTCGACGAAGGCAGCCTCCATGCCGGGGAGCACGTTCTGGACCTTGGCCAGGTAGATGTTGCCGTGGATCTGCAGCGTGTCATCGGCCGGGCGCGAGACGTAGTGCTCGATCAGGGCCTTGCCCTCGAGCACGGCGATCTGCGTGGCTTCGGGCTTCACGTGGACGGCCATGAGGTAGCGCCCGACCGGACGGCCCTTGCGCTCCTTGCCCCGGCGCTTGTTCAGGGTCTTCTCGTCGAGGTCGACGGGCGCATCGTCGGTGATGGCCGTGACGGGCTGGACCTCGGGCCGCCCCCCGCCCTTGCGCTGGTTGCCACCGGAGCGCTGCTGGTTGCCGCCCCCCGCCTTGGCGCCGCCCTGGGCGCCGCTTCCACCACCACCGCCACCGGCGCCGGCGCCCCCTCCGGAGCCACCTCGGCCGCGTCCGCCGCGTCGGCGGCGACGGCGGCTGGAGGCACTGGTGCCGTCGTCGGCGGCGGCCGGAGCGTCGTCGGCGCCTTCGTCGGCAGGCGCCGGGCGGGAGTCGCCGATCTGGGGCTTGCGGACCAGCGCGGCGTCGGCCGCCTCGGCCGAGGGCTTGTTCTCCCGGTGGCGGTCGGGCAGCTCGGGCTGGCGGTCGCCGCTCCCCGACCGGGGAGCACGAGGAGCGCGGGGCGCTGCGGTGCGTGCGGCCGGGGCCTGATCACCGGTGTCGGCATCGTCGTCGACGTCGTCGTCGGAACCGTTGTCATCGCCAGCGCCCTCGGGGCGGGGCCGGTTGCGGTTGCGACCGCCGCGCGAACCGCGCCGGCGCGGCTTGTTCTCGCCGTCGGCCTCGCCGCCGTCGCCGCGGTCGTCCGTCGCCGGAGCGTCGGTCCCGGGCGCGTCGGACGCGGCCACCGGATCGGGGCGGGGTTCGGGCTGGTCAGCGGGGGCTGAGGCCTCGGAGGTGGATGAGGGCGTGGGGAGATCCCCTGCGTCCGTATCGGTCATGGTTGCGATCCCTTCTCATGACGCACGCGCCGTGGCGTGCGACGTCGACGTCGCCTCGGAAGGGCCCTCGAGGGGCTCGATCCGGGCGCCGTCGATCAGCGTCCATTGGTGTGTTCGCCGCACCAGGCCCTCGTCCCAGGCCGGGTCGAGGAGCGCGAGGAGCTCGCTCACCCGCAGACCTCGGGGCTGGGTGGCCAGGTGGGCATGCAACTGCGTGCCGCCGTCGGTCGGTCCGACGACGGCGAGGTCCAGCACGTAGGGCCGCACGTCGTCGGTGACGTCCTTGCCCTTGCGCTGGCGGGTGATGGTGAGCTCGTCGGCCGCGAGCACGCGCTCGATGGCCGGAGCGACCTGTTGGGGCGAGACCTCTCGCACCTCGATGTCCCACTCGCAGCTGACGACGGCCTGCTGCAACGAGTCGGTGGAGGTGGGGATGATCCCGATGCCGGTGACCTGCAGCCCGATGGGCAGGGCGGCGGTGATGCGGGGCGGGAGGAGGAGCAGCTCGGCCGGGCTGGGGACGTTGGGGGCGTCGTCGTCGAGGTCGATGTCGATGAACTCGGCCACCGATTCGTGGCCGGTGGACAGCGCCAGGCCGAAGTGCAGCTTGGGGTGCGGCGAGAAGCCCTGCGAGTAGGCCACGGGGAGCCCGACGCGCCGGATGACCCGCTCCCAGACCCGGGCGAGGTCTCGGTGGCTGGTCCACCGGATCTTCCCGGTCTTGGTGAAGCGGATGCGGACCCTCACGAGCGCGCGCCGACGGGGAGGGGCTTGGAGGGCAGCAGCGTGACGGGCACCTCGCCGCCGACCGTGAGGTCCTGGCCAGTGCCCTGGGAGCCGCCGGCGGGCGGGACGGCCGATGCCACCACGTGCTCGATGCCGTACCCGGTGCAGGCGCCGCAGTCGTAGCAGGGCGTCCAGCGGCAGTCCTCGAGGCCGACCTCGGCGAGCGCGTCGCGCCAGTCCTGCCACAGGAAGTCCTTGTGCAGGCCGGCCGACAGGTGGTCCCACGGGAGCGTCTCGTCTTCGGTGCGGTGCCGGTAGACGAAGTCCTCCTCGCGCAGGCCGGCGCGCTCGAGCGCATCGAGCCAGAGCTGGAGGTCGAAGTGCTCGCCCCACTCCTGGAAGATCCCGCCGTGGCGCCACACGTCTTCGATGACGGCACCGAGGCGGCGGTCGCCGCGGCTGACGAGGCCCTCGGCCATGGTGGCCTTCGGGTCGTGCCACTTGAGCTTGATGGCGTGGTCGCGGCGGAGCTCGTCGCGCAGCAGGTAGATCTTGCGCTGGAGCTCTTCGCGGGTGTTCTGGCCGAACCACTGGAACGGCGTGAACGGCTTGGGCACGAACCCGCCGAGGGAGACCGTGACCGAGGGGTTCTTGTGGTACTCCTTGCCGATGGCCACGCAGTTGCGGGCCAGGGTGGCGATGCCCAGCGTGTCCTCGTCGGTCTCGGTGGGGAGCCCGGTCAGGAAGTACAGCTTCATCCGGCGCCAGCCCTGCGAGTAGGCCGAGCGCACCGCCGCGTACAGGTCCTCCTCGCGGATCAGCTTGTTGATGACCTGCCGCATGCGCCAGGTTCCGGCCTCGGGGGCGAAGGTGAGCCCGGTGCGGCGGGCCTTCTGGATCTCGCCGGCGATGCCCACGGTGAAGGCGTCGACGCGCAGCGACGGCAGCGACACGGAGACCTGGCCGCCGCAGTCGGGGTCGTTGACGGTGTCGATCACGACCTGCTCGATGCCCGAGAAGTCGGCCGTGGAGAGCGAGGTGAGCGCCACCTCGTCGTACCCGGTGCGCTTTAGGCCCTCGGAGATCATGGTGCGGACCTGCTCGGCGGGACGCTCCCGCACGGGACGGGTGATCATCCCGGCCTGGCAGAACCGGCAGCCCCGGGTGCAGCCGCGGAAGACCTCGACGTTGAGGCGGTCGTGGACCACCTCGGTGAGCGGGACGAGCTGCTGCTTGGGGTACGGCCACTCCCCCAGGTCCGCGATGGTGCGCTTCTCGACCGTGGCCGGCGCCGCCGGGTCGTTCGGGACGATCTCCACCAGCTGGCCGTCGGCGAAGACCGCGTCGTAGAGGCGGGGGACGTAGATGCCGGTGATGCCGGCCAGCGTGCGCAGGATCTCCAGGCGGTCGGTCTTGCCGGCGACCTTCCACGCCGCGACTGCGGCGGTGATCTCGCCCACGACCTCTTCACCGTCACCGAGGACGACGAAGTCGACGAAGTCGGCGATGGGCTCGGGGTTGTAGGTGCAGTGCCCGCCCACCCCGATGAGCAGGTCGGACGGGGACCGGTCGGCGGCGCGCACGGGGCAGCCGGCCAGGTCGATCATGTTGAGCAGGTTCGTGTAGGTCAGCTCGGCCGAGAGGTTGAACGCCAAGATGTCGAACTCGGCCGCCGCCCGGTGGGTGTCGACCGAGAACAGCGGCAGCTCGTGCTGGCGCATCAGCGCTTCGAGGTCGGCCCAGGGGGCGTACGTCCGCTCGGCGGCCCCGTCGGGGCGCTCGTTGATGATCTCGCACAGGATCTGGAGGCCCTGGTTGGGCAGTCCGATCTCGTACGTATCGGGGTAGGCGAGCAGCCAGGCTGCTGCTCCGGAGTGGTGGTCGGGGGTGTACACCCCGTCTTCGCACCCGATGTAGCGGGCTGGCTTCTGCACCTTCGCGAGCAGGGGCTCGAGCTGGTTCCAGACAGTCATGACCGCGGGATTCTACCGGGCGTTCACCCCAGACCCGGTATCTACGAGAACCGGCGCATGTGGACGCTCAGGACCAGGCCCATGCTGAGGAACATCGTGAGGAGGGCAGAACCGCCGTAGGACACGAAGGGCAGGGGGATGCCGGTGATGGGCATGATGCCCATCGTCATGCCGACGTTCTCGAAGATCTGCACCACCAGCATCACCATGATGCCGGTGCACAGGAGGGTGCCGAACTCGTCTCGCGCCAGCTGGGCGGCGCGCCAGACCCTCCAGACGATCGTGCCCATCAACGCCAGGAGCACCCCAGACCCGACGAACCCCAGCTGCTCCCCCACCGCGGAGAAGATGAAGTCGGTCCGTTGCTCGGGAACGATGTTGCCCCGGGTCTGCGAGCCCTCGAACAGCCCTCGCCCCCACATGCCGCCGGCCCCGATGGCGATCTTCGACTGGTCGAGGTTGAACCTCGACTCCTTGTCGATGGCGGTGACCGCGGTCTCGTCCTGGCGGACGTAGGTGGTCAAGCGGGCGACCTGGTACTCCTTCAGGAGCCCCGACGTGAGCACGATGGTGGTGCCCAGGACCGCGGCGAGGGCCAGCCCGCCGAGGATGCGCGGCCGCACGCCCACCACGAGCAGAAGGGCGAACGCCACGGCCACCGAGACGAGGGTGGTGCCCAGGTCGGGCTGGAGCATCACGAAGAACATCGGGGCGCCGCAGATGCCGAGGAGCATGACGACGCGGAAGTTGTCGAGGTCGCCGCGGAACTGCGAGGCCAGGCCCGCGAAGCCGATGATCATGCCGAGCTTGGCCATCTCGGACGGCTGGAGCTGGAAGCCCGGGAGCTGGAACCAGCCCTGGGTGCCCTTGGTGCGCGAGCCGATCCCAGGGACGAGCACCAGCACGAGCAGGAAGACGCTGGCCCCGTACACGAACGGCCAGAAGTCGCGGAGCTTGCGGTAGTCGAACAGCGCGGTGGCCCCCATGAGGGCGCCCCCGAGCACCACGAAGAACAGGACGCGCTTCAAGTAGCCGGAGTCGTACGGCGCGGTGGCCCCGCGGGTGGTGCTGTAGACCATCACCGCCCCGAACAGGCTCACGGCGAACACGCAGCCCACGAGGACCAGGTCGACGTGGCGGAACGGCGAGGCCGTGTTGGTGCGGAAGTTGGCCATCGGCCGGTAGACGCGGTGAGGCCGGGTGTTGCGGCTGGATCCGTAGGCGGTGGCCATCAGTCCACTCCTCCGGCGGCGATGCCCGCGGCGTCGGCCGCGGCCTGCTGCGGGTCGATCTGGCCGCCCTGGGGCAGGACGAACTGGTAGATCGATCCGTCGGCGATGGGCTCGAGGACCATGCGGACGGCCGGCGCCGCCGCGTTGGCCCCGGCGCCCGAGTACTCGAGCATCGCGGTGGCGGTCCAGTTGGTGGGCCCGCCCAGGCTGAAGGCGACGAACACCGAGTTGTCGGGCTTCTTCTGGTGGTACTTGTCCTCGCCGGTCTGGGCGGTGCCGGTCTTGCCGGCGAGCGGCATGGAGCCGAACGGGAACCCCTGGAAGGTGCTGACGGCGGTGCCCTGGTCGTTCTGGCCCGTGGGGTCGACCGCACCGCGGAAGCCGAGCAGGAGCGCGTCTCGAGCGGTGCCCCAGTCGATGGTGCGGGTGACCTTGGACTGGAAGGCCTTGTGGACCTTGGTGGGCTCACCCGCGGCGGTGATCTTGTCGAGGACCGTGGGGCGGAAGAGCTTGCCGCCGTTCGCCAGGGAGGCGTAGGCGTTGGCGGTCTGGAGCGGGGTGGCCGTGAGCTTCTGGCCGATGGCCATGTCGGCGCTCTTGCCGGTGTTCCAGCGGCCGTTGTCCTTGGCGACGTTGATGTCGTTGTTGTAGTAGCCGGGATCGACCTTGAACAGGGCCAGGGCGAGGCGCTGCTCGGACGCAGGCGTCGGGATCTGCCCGCTGGACTCGGCGGGGAGGTCGATGCCGGTCTGGGATCCGTAGCCGAGGTCTTCGACCGACTTCTGGAACGCGTCGTCGCCGAGGCGTTGGCGGCCCTCCCAGAACTCCCGACCGACCTTGTAGTAGTAGACGTCGCTCGACACGGTGAGCGCCTTGCTGAGGTTGACCGCACCGTGGCCCGTGCCGCCGGCATTGGTCTTCACGCAGCCCTTGGTGTCGCCGGCGCAGAAGCGCTCGAAGCCGCCGTCTTGGATGGTGGTCTCCGGGGTGCGGATGCCGGCCTTCAGGGCGGCGTAGGAGCTGGCGAGCTTGAACGTCGAGGCGGGCTGGTACGCGCCCTGGATGGCCCGGTTGAGCAGCTTGGGGAGCGGCGCGTTGCCGTCGGCCTTCAGCGCCTTGATCTCCGCCGTCATGTCGTTCCCGCACTTGCCTTCGGGGGCCAATCCCTGGAGGTCTCGCCAGGTGGGGCAGCTGATGCCGCCGACCAGGTCGGCAGGGTTGTACGTGGGGTACGACGCCATGGCGCGGACCTGGCCGGTGCCCTGGTCGAGCACCACCATGCCGCCGGCCTCCTGGCCCGAGCGGCCCTGGAACTTGGCGTTGAGCTGCGCCTGCAGCGCCTCTTCGGTCTTGTACTGCACCTTGGCGTCGATCGACAGGTAGACGTCGTCGCCCGGCTTGGGCTCGATGCGCTGCGACTCGTCCTCGCGGACGATCTTGCCGGTGCGGTCGACCTCGAACACCTGGCGTCCGGGGGTGCCACGGAGGTACTGCTCGTAGCTCGACTCGACACCCGACTTCCCGATCTCATCGGTCTGGACGTACGGCTTGGCCTTGTCGTTGTCCTGCTTGAACGACGTCCACTGGGTGTCGCTCAGCGGCCCGACGTAGCCCAGGACGTGGGCTGCCAGCGAGCCGAACGGGTACGACCGCACGGTGGTGCGCTCGACGACCACCGTGGGGTACTCGTCGGCCTGCTCGGAGAAGTAGATCTCGTTCTCCTCGCTGATGTCCTCGGCCACCGGGATGGGCCGCAGGCGCGAGTACCGGCTGTCGTTGAGCTTCTTGCGGAGCGCCTTGACCGTGACCTGGTCCTGCACCGGCTTGCCGAAGCTGAGCGTCGAGGCGAGCCGGGCGAGCACCGCGCCCTGCGTCTTGTTCGACAGGTCGGCGAACTTCTGCGCCTCGATGCCCACGACGATGGACTGGCGGTTGTCGACCATGACGGTGCCGTTCCGATCGAGGATCCGGCCGCGGGCCGCCGGCGTGATCACCGTCTCGGTGGAGTTGCTGGCGGCTTCGACCCGCAGCGTCTCGCCGTCGACGACCTGCAGGAACCAGAGGCGGGCGAAGAGCGCGCCGAACAGGGACAGCGCGGCGACCGCGAGGAGGCCGAGTCGGTGACGAGAGTTGTCAGAGGTCATCGTGCAAAGCGGGTGGGGCGCCGGTCTCTATCGTCGGTCTTGGCCCAAGCCATCGCTCGTACCGCCAGGGGAGCGAGGACGGCGTTCACCGCGGCCACGAGCACGACGATAGTTGCGAGGGAGGGGCCGCTGAGGGTCGGCTCCCCCAGCAGCGCGCCCACCAGCGCATACAGCACCATTCCTGCGGCGGAGCCCGCCGCAGCCACCGCGGGAGCACCCCAGCGCGAGGTGCGGACCATGCCGCTCGTGGTCACGCCGACGGCGTACCCGACCACGGTGTACACGAGCGCCGACAGGCCCAGCGGCGTGGTCAGGACGATGTCGAAGGCCAGCCCGGCCGAGAAGCCCACGATGGCGCCGCGCTCCGGGCCCAGCCGGTAGCCGGCGATGATCGCCAGCAGGATCATGATGTCGGGCCGGGCGCCCTCGTACGAGAACCGCGAGAACAAGCAGACCTGGAGGACCAGGGCGCCGAGCACCACCGCTGCGGTGCGCGGCCAGCTCACTTGGGTGGATCCTTCAGGACCACCCGGACGTAGCGCGACGTGAGGTCGGCCGACGGCTCCACCTCGATGGTGCGCGGGACGCCGTCGACGGTCTTGCCCACCTTCGAGACCTTGCCCACGTACAGATCCGGCGGGAACGGCGAGCGATCGATGCCCGACGTGTAGAGGTAGTCGCCGACCTCGATGCGCGTGGCGTCCTCGATCCCCTCGACGTTGAGCGCCTTGTTGAGGCCCTGGCCGACGGCCTTCGCCAGGTCGCCGTCCTTGGTGCGCACGCCGATCGACACGCCCGACTCGGTGAGCAGCTCGACGGTGGCGGTGTTGGACCGCACGTCGGAGATCTTGCCCATGACCCCACCGCCGGAGCCCGAGACGCGGCCGGTGATCACGGCCATGCCCTTCTTCACGCCGTCGGACGATCCCGCATCGATCTCGACCGTCTGCTCGAAGCTGTTGAGGGGTCCGGAGATCACCCGGGCCACCTTGGTCCGCACCTGGTCGACCGTGACACCGTTGATCCGGCGCTGGTCGGCGAGGTCCTGGGTGAGCCGCTTGATCTCGGCGTCTTGGCCCTTGCGGTCCTCGAGCTGCGACTTCAGCTTCTCGTTCTCGTCCTTCAGGTCGCCGTAGCCGAACGCGCCCTTCCAGCCGTTGCTGAACGGCTCGAACACTGCGTTGCCCGCGGCGCGCACCGGACGGAACGCGGAGGCGAACACGTTGCGGACCGGGTCGAGCGGGCCGGTGCCCGGCAGGTCGAGGACCAGCAGCGTGACCGCGGTGAGCAGCAGCAGCGCCAGGGTGAACCGGGATCGAGGCGTGCGCGATGGGCGACGGTTATAGGCCACGGTGCCTTCGGGCGGACTAGTTCTGGAGGTTGGTGGAGAACAGCACGCCCTTGAGCGCCTCGAACTCCTCGAGCGACTGACCGGACCCGATGGCCACGCAGTCGAGCGGGTTCTGAGCGATCACGATGGGCATGCCCGTCTCGTGCTGCAACCGGGCATCGAGGCCGTGGAGCAGCGCGCCACCACCGGCCAGCACGATGCCCTGCTCCATGATGTCTGCGGCCAGCTCGGGCGGCGTCTTGTCGAGGGTGACCTTCACCGCGTCGCAGATCGACGCGACGGGCTCTTCGATGGCCTCGCGGATCTCTTCGGTGGTGGTGACGATGGTCTTGGGGAGGCCCGTGACGAGGTCTCGGCCGCGGATCTCGGCGTGCATCTCCTCCTGGAGGCGCCACGCGGAGCCCAGGGCGATCTTGACCTCTTCGGCCGTGCGCTCGCCGAGCGCCAGGCTGTACTCCTTCTTGATGTACTGGATGATCGCGTCGTCGAGCTCGTCGCCGCCCACGCGGACCGACTGGCTGGACACGATGCCGCCGAGCGAGATGACCGCCACCTCGGTGGTGCCACCGCCGATGTCGACGATCATGTTGCCCGTGGGCTCCTGGACCGGCAGCCCGGCGCCGATGGCCGCGGCCATGGGCTCCTCGATGATGTAGGCGGGCTTGCGGGCGCCGGCGTACTCGGCGGCCTCCTGCACGGCGCGCTGCTCCACCCCGGTGATGCCCGAAGGCACGCAGATCACCATGCGCGGCTTCACCCAGCGGCGCTGGTGCACCCGGTGGATGAAGTAGCGGAGCATCTTCTCGCAGATCTCGAAGTCGGCGATGACGCCGTCCTTGAGCGGGCGGATGGCCTGGATGTGGGCCGGGGTGCGACCGATCATCCGCTTGGCCTCGAGGCCGACCGCGAGCGGGCGCCCGTCCTTGACGTTGACGGCGACGACCGACGGCTCGTTGAGCACGATGCCGCGCCCTCGCACGTAGACCAGGGTGTTCGCGGTGCCCAGGTCAACGGCCATGTCTCGGCCCATGATCGAGGAGAGCGGGTTGTCAGCACTCATGTGACGGGCCCTCCACAGGGCGGTGTACGGCGGCGTTCGGAGGCTACGGGAGGTAGGGCGGCTCTACAAGGCGCCTTTCCGTCTACTCCGTCGGCACCACCCTAGCCGTCGTCACCCAATTGCAACAATTGCCCTAGCAGATGCCTCTGACCAGGGGGTGGATGCTCCTCCGCCAGGTCCGAAAGGCACGAACGCCGCCCAAACGAACGAACTTCGTATGGATGGGGGCGGCTGACGCCCGGATCCACACGAAGCTCGAGGGGTGCTCGCGGTGCTGGCGGAGGCCTGCCGGCGCGCTGTGGTCAGCCGGGTGGCGTCAGGCGCCGGGGAACCAGAGGGCGATCTCGCGCTCGGCGGACTCGGGGCCGTCGGAGCCGTGGACCAGGTTCTCGTTGGTGGTGGTGGCGAAGTCGCCCCGGATGCTGCCGGGCTGGGCGTCGGTGACCTGCGTCTTGCCGATCAGGATGCGGCCGAGCTCCCAGGTGTTGTCGTCGGGACCCTCGACGATCATGGCCACCACGGGCGACCGGGTCAGGAAGGTGACGAGCTCGCCGAAGAAGGGGCGCTCGCGGTGCTCGTCGTAGTGGGCCTCGGCCAGGGCCGTGTCGGCGGTGCGCAGCTCGACGGCGGCCAGCTTGAGGCCCTTGCGCTCGATGCGGGAGATGACCTCCCCAACGAGGCCGCGCTCCACGGCGTCGGGCTTGCACATGATGAAGGTCCGGTTGGTCATAGTGCCGCCGACCCTACGAGTTCCCGTCTCCCCCGCTCCAACCGGGCCTCAGGCCTCGGGGGAGCCGCCGTCGCCGGACCACTTGCCGTCTTCGTGCAGGGTGAGGAGCTCGACGCCATCGTCGGTGACGACCATGGTGTGCTCGAACTGGGCGGTGCGCTTGCCGTCGACCGTGGACGCGGTCCAGCCGTCGTCCCACATGGTCTGCTGCCAGGCTCCCACGGAGATCATCGGCTCGATCGTGAAGGTCATCCCCGGCACCATGAGGTCGTCGTTTCGCGGGTGGTAGTAGTGCAGGATCTCGGGCCGGGTGTGGAACTCGGTGCCCACGCCGTGGCCCACGAACGCCCGCACCACGCTGAACCCGGCGGCTTCGGCGTGGTCCTGGATGGCCCGGCCGATGTCGGACACCGGGCGCCCGGGCTTGACCGCCTCGATGCCGAGCGAGGTGCACTCGCGGGTGACGCGGATGAGCCGCATCGACTCGGGGTCGGCGGTGCCGACGGCCCAGGTGGCGTTGGTGTCGCCGTGGACACCCTCGCGGAACAAGGTGACGTCGAGGTTGATGATGTCGCCGTCTCGCAGGATGCGGCTGTCGGGGATGCCGTGGCAGATGACCTCGTTGACGGAGGTGCAGATGCTCTTGGGGAACGGCGGGTCGATGCCGTAGTTGAGCGGGCTCGGGTAGCCGCCGGCCTCGATGCACAGCCGGTGGCACAGCGCGTCGAGCTCGTCGGTGGTGATGCCCGGCTCGATCGCCGCACCCACCTGGCGCAGCACGGCGGCGGCCGCCTTGCCGGTGCGGCGCATGCGCTCGATGGTCTCAGGCGGCTTGACCATGGGCTCGTCGCGGTCGTCGGTGCCACCGTGCTCGGCGTAGTGCGGCCGCTCGATCTCAGCCGGCACCGGGCGCATCGCACTGATGGTGCCCGGGCGCACCGGATCGGTGGACGGCTTGTGGCAGCGCTTGAACTTGTTGCCGCTCCCGCACCAGCACGGGTCGTTGGGCTTGATCTTGCTCAGCGCGGTGACGGTGGGCGTGGAGGTGGAGGTGGAGGTCATGGGGCATCTGCCTGGGTGCGGAGGTACGTGCGAGCGGGACCGACGACGTAGAGGGAGCCGGTGACCATGATGAAGTCGTCGTGGCCGGCCAGGCCGAGCGCCCGCGCCAGCGCTTCGTCGACCGACGAGACCGATTCGGCCACGACGCCGAGCCGGTCGGCAGCGGCGGCCACCTGAGGTGCGGGGATGGCCCGAGGGGAATCTGGGGTGCAGGCGATGATGAAGCCGGCGTCTTTGGCGCCGAGCGCTTCGAGCATCTCCTCGGGGTCTCGGCCACCGAGGAAGCCCACCACCATGATCAGGGAGCCGAGGAGGGTGAACTCGTCTTGGAGGGTGGCCGCGCAGGCTCGAGCGCCGTCGAGGTTGTGGGCGGCGTCGAGCGCCACGGTGGGCTCGCGGTGGACGATCTCGAAGCGGCCGGGGATGCGGACGCCACCGAACCCGGCGCGGACCACCTCCTCGTCGAGCTGGCGATCGAAGAACGCGTCGACCGCGGCCAGCGCGATGGCGGCGTTGTCGGTCTGGTGGACGCCGTGCAGCGGCAGGTGGATGTCGTCGACCACGCCCAGCGGCGTGCGCAGGGTGAGCGCCCGGCCACCGAAGGCCAAGACGTGCTGGTCGCAGTCGAAGTCGTCGCCCCGCCACCAGGTGCGCGCGGCCGGTGTGTCGGCGAGGAGATCGTGCAGCTCGGGCGCCACCTCGCCGCACACGAAGGTGGAGCCGGGCTTGACGATGCCGACCTTCTCCCCCGCGATCGCCTGGCGCCAGGCGCCTTGGCCGTCGGTGTGGTCGTGGCCGACGTTGGTGAGCACGGCGACCGCGCTCTCGACGACGTTGGTGGCGTCGTAGCGGCCGAGCATGCCGACCTCGATCACGGCGACGTCGACGGCGACGTCGGCGAACCAGCCGAAGGCAGCGGCGGTGAGGATCTCGAAGTAGCTCGGCGTGATCCCCGCCAGCCCCTCGACCGCCGCGACCGTCCCGATGGCCTGCCCCAGCTCGTCGTCGCTGATGGGCTCGCCGTTGCGCGAGATGCGCTCGTTGATGGCCTCGAGGTGCGGGCTCGTGTAGGTGCCGACGGCCAGACCGGCCGCGGCGAGCAGCTCGGTGATCATGCGGGCCACCGAGCCCTTGCCGTTGGTCCCGGTGATGTGGATCACGGGGTACGCGAGCTGCGGATCGCCGAGGACCGACACGAGCTGCTGCATGCGCTCGAGGGACAGCCCTTCGGCCCGGCCGGCCGTGGCCTCCAGGTTGGTGTGCTGTTCGAGGTAGCGCAGAGCGGTCGGCAGGTTCACGGTGCTGCCACGCTACCGGCCGCCCGCAACCGCCCCCATCTGGTGCCGCCGGCGATCAGCGCAGGGATTCGGGCAGCGGGACGTCGAAGCGCTCGCGCAGCAGGCCCACGTCCCACCGGTCGACGTCCTCGGTCTCGTACCCGAGGTGGTGCAGCACCTGCGTCTCGGGTCCGAGGCACGCGACCTTCTGGCCGCCGATCCAGCCGTAGGTGAAGCACTCGGCCGGGTAGTCGGGCTCGCCGCGCCCCACGGCCCGGTTGAGGTTCCAGCGATCGCCGTAGCGGTCGGCGGCGGCGAAGCACAGGTCCACCGCCCGCTCGCGGCCGTCCATGAACGAGTAGCGGCCGGGGGCATCGTCGAAGATCTGCTCGAAGCCGACCGCACGGAGCGAGGCGCGGGCATCCTCGGCGCGAGGGGCGTCGACCACGAGATCGAGGTCGCCGTGGTCCCGGTTCTGGTGGCCGAGGAGAGCGTCGATGCCCCAACCCCCTTCGACCCACACCCCGATCTCGGCCCGCTCGAACATCGCGATGATGTCGAGGACGTCGCGCGCTTCCATTCCCATCAGGTGAACGGTCGGCTCGTCCGCCCCGATTGTTAGGACGAGCAGGTCAGCTGGCGGCGCGGCGCGGCCGCGGGGCCCGAGCGGTGCTCTGTCGGGGCACCAGCGTGGGGTTGACCTTGTCGAGCACGACGTCGGCGTCGATGACGCAGCGCTCGACGTCGGTGCGGCTCGGCAGGTCGTACATCACGTTCAGGAGCACCTCTTCGAGGATGGCTCGCAGCCCACGGGCACCGGTGGCCCGCAAGATGGCCTGGTCGGCGACGGCCTGCAGCGCATCGTCGGTGAACTCCAGCTCGACGTTCTCGAGCTCGAAGAACTTCTGGTACTGCTTCACCAGGGCATTGCGGGGCTCGACGAGGATCTTCACCAGGGCGGCCTGATCGAGCTGGTCGACCACGCCGATCACGGGCAGACGGCCGATGAACTCGGGGATCAGCCCGAACTTGGTGAGGTCTTCCGGCATGATCTGCTGGAGCAGGTTGCCGAGGTCCTTGTCTTCGACGCGGCGGATGTCGGCACCGAAGCCCACGCCCTTGGCGCCGGCGCGCTGCTCGATGATCTTCTCGATGCCGGCGAACGCACCGCCGCAGATGAAGAGGATGTTGGTGGTGTCGATCTGGATGAACTCTTGGTGCGGGTGCTTGCGCCCGCCCTGCGGCGGCACCGAGGCGGTGGTGCCCTCGAGGATCTTCAGCAGGGCCTGCTGCACGCCCTCGCCCGAGACGTCTCGGGTGATCGACGGGTTCTCGGCCTTGCGGGCCACCTTGTCGATCTCGTCGATGTAGATGATCCCGGTCTCGGCCTTCTTGACGTCGTAGTCGGCGGCCTGGATCAGCTTCAGCAGGATGTTCTCGACGTCTTCGCCCACGTAGCCGGCCTCGGTGAGGGCGGTGGCGTCGGCGATGGCGAACGGCACGTTGAGCATGCGGGCCAGCGTCTGGGCCAGGAACGTCTTGCCGCAGCCCGTGGGGCCGATCAGCAAGATGTTGGACTTGGCCAGCTCGACGTCGTCGGCGTGGGTGGACGCCGCGCCGATCTGCACCCGCTTGTAGTGGTTGTAGACCGCGACCGACAGGATCCGCTTCGCCAGGTCCTGGCCGACGATGTAGTCGTTCAGGAACTCGAAGATCTCACGAGGCTTGGGCAGCTCGTCGAACTGGAGCTCCGAGGTCTCGGAGAGCTCCTCCTCGATGATCTCGTTGCAGAGGTCGATGCACTCGTCGCAGATGTAGACCCCTGGGCCCGCGATGAGCTTCTTGACCTGCTTCTGGGACTTGCCGCAGAAGGAGCACTTCAGCAGTTCCCCGCCGTCTCCGAACTTGGCCACGATCCGTTCCCCTTGCGATCGGTCAGGAAGCGGCCGTGATCGGGCCGCTCTTGTCGGCGAACTCCCGTGCGGAGATCACCTCATCGATGATGCCGTATTCCTTTGCCTCCGCGGCGGACAGGACGAAATCCCTGTCTGTGTCACGGTTCAGCTTCTCCTTCGGCTGCCCGGTGTGATCCGCAAGGATGTCTTCGAGCAGATCGCGCATCCGCAGGATCTCCTTGGCCTGGATCTCGATGTCGGTCGCCTGGCCCCCGCCGCTGGCGTACGGCTGGTGGAGCAGGACCCGGGCGTGGGGCAGCGCCAGGCGCTTGCCCTTGGTGCCCGCCGCCAGCAGCACGGCCGCCGCCGAGGCGGCCTGACCGAAGCAGATGGTGGTGATGTCGGGCTTCACGTACTGCATCGTGTCGTAGATCGCGAACAGCGCCGTGATGTCTCCACCGGGGCTGTTGATGTAGACGTTGATGTCCTTGTCGGGGTTCTCCGACTCGAGGTGCAGCAGCTGGGCGCACAGCAGGTTGGCGATCGTGTCGTCGATCGGCGTGCCCAGGAAGATGATGTGCTCCTTGAGGAGCTTGGAGTAGAGGTCGAACGCCCGCTCGCCACGGTTGGTCTGCTCGACCACCGTGGGGACGAGGTAGTTCTGGCCCCGCAGGCCGGTGTGCAGGCTGTGCACCGCCAGCCGCTCGGCCAGTTCGTCGTGGGCGGGGGGTTTGGTCACTCGTCCTCCGTGGTGGCCTCGGGCGCTTCTGCCTCGGGGCCGTCGTCTTCACTGGGCTCGGGTGCAACCACGAGGCTGTCCCGATCGATGGTGTTGCCGCCCTCATCGACCAGCTCGACGTGCTCGGTGAGCCATTCGAGAGCCTTGCGGGTACGCAGATCGGAGCGTACCGCCGAGACCTGCCCGTTGCGTTCGAGTTGCTTGCGAACCTGCGCCGTCTTCTGGCCGACGCGCTCGGCGACGGCGGCGTACTCGTCTTCCAGCTCGTCGTCGCTGACCTCGAGGCCCTCGGCGACGGCCACGGCCCGCAGGGCCAGGTCGACCTTGACGCCCTGAGCAGCGGACTCGCGGAGCTCGCCCACGAACGCTTCTTGGTCCTGGCCGGTCTGCGCGAGGTACTGCTCGATGCCGACGCCCTGGGCCTGGAGCCGCATGGCGAGGTCTTCGAGGCGCTGCTGCATCTCCTGGCTCACGAGCGCCTCGGGCACCTCGTCGGTGACCAGGTCGGCGAGCGCTTCGGCGGTCTTCTGCTGCACGGCCATGGAGGCCTGCACCTTCTTGACCATCCCGAAGCGCGTCTCGAGGTCGGCGCGCAGCTCGTCGATGGTCTCGAACTCCGACGCCTCGGCGGCGAAGGCATCGTCGGCCTCGGGGAGGACCTTCTCCTTGATGGCCTTCACGACCACCTTGAAGTCGACCGGGTCCTCGTCGGGCAGCGGGTGGTCGGCGGTGAACTCGACCACGTCGTCGACCTTGGCGCCAACGAGCTTCTCGTCGAGCTCGGGGACGATGGTGGCGCTGCCGACCTCGTAGAGGTAGTCGTCGGCGGTGAGGCCGTCGATGGCCTCGCCCTCGCGGGAGCCGGCGATGTCGATCGTCACGTTGTCGCCCGTCTGGGCGGGACGCTCGACGGACTCGAGCTCGGCGAAGCTCTCCCGCAGGCGGTCGATGCGGTCATCGATCTCGCTCGGGTCGACGTCGGGCGACGGGATGGTCACGCGCAGCGAGTCGTACCCGCCGACGGTGATCTCGGGGCGGATCTCGACCACGGCGTCGAACGCGACGTCGCCGCCCTCTTGCCCGGCGGTGATGTCGAACTCGGGCTGGGCGATGACGTCGACGTCGTGCTCCTCGACCGCTTCGAGGTAGTACTTCGGCACCGCCTGCTCGAACGCCTCGCCGCGGGCGGCCTCGAGCCCGATGCGGGCCTCGAGCACCTTGCGGGGCGCCTTGCCGGGCCGGAAGCCGGGCAGCCGGACCTCTCGGGCGATGCGCTTGAACGCAGCATCGATGTCGGCTTCGAACTCTGCCTCATCGACGGCGATGGACAGCTTGACCTTGTTGCCCTCTTGGGGCTCGAGCGTTGACTTCATGAGGGGACCGAGTGTACCGGGGGCAGGTGACCCGCCCCGAATGGAGGTGCGGCGGGGTGTCCAGGCGCTGATCCGTCAGGCTCGGGACACGTAGACCTTGCGGAGCGGCTCGTGGACCGTCCACGCGGTCGCCGTGCCCTCGGCAAGGGTGACGACGTCGCCGGGACCGATCTCGATCGGCGGCGCCCCATCGGCGGCGATGGTCGCTCGGCCCGAGAGGACGACGAAGACCTCATCGGCCTCGACATCGGTGCTGGTGCCGACCGAGTGCTCCCAGATGCCCACCTCCAACCCGGGCGGCGCGGGCAGGTCGATCGAGCCGGTGACGGGAGCTCCCTCCACGACCTGGCTCGGGTCGAGCGGCTCGGTGGGGAGCTCGGCGTCGGTGGCGTTGGTGCAGGTGATCACGACGCGATGCTCGCGCTCGGGCGACCGGAACGGCGGCGGGCACGACCGCCTCCCGCAGCGCTGCCCTTCGCAGGGCCGAGCGTGGAGCCGGTACGGTCGGATCGATGTCTCCGTTCGCCGGCCTCGTGTACGCCGCCGCCCTGCTGCTCGGCGCGGCGGGGGTCGGCAAGGCCCTCCGGCCGGCCGCCACCAGGGTCGCGCTGCGGTCCGCAGGACTTCCCGGCACCGCGCTCGCCGCCCGAGGGCTCGGGGTCGCCGAGATCGCCATCGCCCTGGCGGCGATCCTCGTCGGCGGGCCGGTCGCGACGGGTCTCGTCGCCGTCAGCTACCTCGGGTTCGCCGGGTTCGCCCGGCGGCTCGACACCAAGACCCGGGGATCGGCGCCCTGCGGCTGCTTCGGGGCCAGCTCGGCCCCGGTCGGGACGCTGCACGTCGTGCTCGACCTGGTCATCGCCGTCGGCGTGGGGGTCGCCGCCCTCGACGCGCCGGGCCCGATCTGGTCGGCCGCGGCCGACACGCCCTGGTCGGGGCTCCCGTTCCTCGGGCTGGTCGCGCTGCTCACCTGGCTGCTCTACGTCGCCCTGACCACGCTGCCGGAGACCCTCGCCGCCGCCAAGGCGCCCTCCCCCACCGTTGGAGCTCCCGCATGACCGCCGTCGTCGTCCTCCTCGGTCTGGTGGTGGCCGTGCTGGCGCTGCTGGTCGTCGGGCTCCTGCGCAGCCACGCCGAGATCCTCAAGCGCCTCCACCAGCTGGGCGCCGGGCTCGACCCGGACCAGCCGGGCCAGCCCGCCAGCCCCGCACCTACCCCGGTCCTGTCCCGCGACGACTTCCAGGTGATGCCCCAGATGCCCGCACCGCCCGCCCGCGAAGCGTTCGGGGGCGCCGCCGACCTGGTGGGCGTGAGCCCGGGCGGCAACGAGGCGCTGTCGGTCCGCATCCAGGGCGTGGAGCACGACACCATCGTCGCCTTCCTCTCCAGCGGCTGCATCACCTGCCAGAAGTTCTGGGACGCGTTCGCCAAGCCCCGCAAGCTCAAGCTGCCCGACGGCACCCGCCTCGTCGTCGTGACCAAGGGCGTCGACGGCGAGAGCCCGTCATCGGTGGCATCGCTCGCCCCGTCCGGCTTCCCCACGGTGATGAGCACGCAGGCGTTCACCGACTACGACGTGCCCGGCTCGCCGTACTTCGTCTACGTGCACGGTCCCTCGGGCCGGGTGCGCGGCGAGGGCACCGGGCCCGACTGGGACCAGGTGTCGTCGCTGCTGTCGCAGGCCACCGTCGATGCCGGCCTGGCCACATCGCTCGCCGGCCAGCAGGTGGCCAAGCCCGATGCCGACGCCGCCCGCGAGGCCCGCATCGACCGCGAGCTGTTCGAGGCCGGCGTCCGCCCCGGCGACCCCACCCTCTACGACGCCGGCAGCGTGCCTCCGGCCCCTGCCGACGAGCCCCACGATCACGACCACGACCACGATCACGATCACGGCCACCAGTGACCGTTCGGGCCGGTGGACTTGAGAACCCTGGCGCGTTCGCGATGATGGGGGCCTCATGAGACTCCAGGCGCACGGGATCGAGACGGACCTTCCCCCGGGTTGGGAGGGCCGGATCGGGCTCCGCACCCAACCGTCAGCTGCATCCAGCTCCCGGGCGCTGGGCGATCCGGGCGAGACCACCAACCCCATCGTCCACCTCGCCAACTTCGCCCTGCCCGAGCAGCGCGGCGACTTCGGGTCGGGGGCCGTCGACCTCATGGGCACCGACGACGTGCTCGTGGTGCTGTTCGAGTACGGCCCCGAGTGCGCCGACACCGAGCTGTTCAAGCGCAAGGGGATGCCCACCAAGCTGACCCCGTCGATGTTCTCCAGCGCCGCCCTCCAACGGACCATCCAGGGCCAGGCCGGCTGCCAGGTCTTCTTCACCCAGGCCGGCCGCGCCTTCTGCTGCTACACGGTCCTGGGCCGCCAGTCGTCCGCGCTGCGCACCCTGCCCCAGGCCAACGCCGCTCTCACCGGAACGAGGATCCTCCCCCGATGACCGTCGCGCTCCCCCGCCGATCCTCCCGCCGCCCCGACGCGCTCGACGCCCCAGTGGTTGAAGACCTCACCCACGAGGGCATCCACCGCGACACCGCCAACCCCGACCCGCTGGCCACCGCCACGTTCTCCCAGCGCCTCGTCCACCGGGCGAGCGGGCTGTTCAGCAAGGGCACCACCCGGCGCTCGTTCCTCACCCGCACCGCGGTCCTGGGCTCGGCCCTCGCCGTGGGCCCGATCGACTTCATCCTCAAGCCGGGCACCGCCTACGCCTACACCTGCGGCGTGTGCTCCGACGGCTGGACCGCGTTCTGCTGCACGATCAACAGCGGCAAGAACTCCTGCCCGCCCAACAGCTTCGTGGCCGGCTGGTGGAAGGCCGACAACGCGGCCTACTGCTGCGGCGCCGCCCGCTACATCATCGACTGCAACGCCACCTGCCCCACCCAGTGCTCGTGCCGCTGCGCCGGCGGCAGCTGCGACGGTCGCCGCACCTGCTGCAACCAGTTCCGCTACGGCCAGTGCCACACCGAGATCGCCTGCTACGGCCCGGTCGTGTGCCGCGTGGCCACCTGCACCCCGCCCTGGCAGTACGACAAGAGCTGCACCACCTCGAGCGCCACCGACAACAACACCGTCAACCACGGGGCCCCGTGCATCGGCACCGACTGCGGCACGCCGATCGACAAGAAGTACAAGGCCCTCGGCGGCGCCTCCGGCTTCCTCGGCGCAGTCACGACGCCCGAGCAGGCCAACTCCGACGGCCGGGGCCGGGTGGCCCGCTACAAGGGCGGCAACATCTACTGGACGTCCACCACCGGCGCCCACGAGGTGCACGGCGCCATCCTCACCGAGTTCGGCAAGCAGGCCAGCGTCAACGGCATCTTGAAGTACCCCACCTCCGACACGCTCACGTCGGGCGACAAGAAGAGCCGCTACTCCAACTTCGAGAACGGGCGGATCTACTACCGCTCCGGCATCGGCACGTTCACGGTGCCGGCGCCGTTCTTCAAGAAGCACGAGTCGCTCAAGGGGATCTACGGCGTCCTCGGCTACCCCACGGCCAACGTCCGCACCTCGAGCGACAAGCTGAGCCGCTACCAGAACTACGCCAGCGGCCGGATCTACTCGAAGGACGGCAGCGTGGTCGAGGTCCACGGCGCCGTGTTCACGCTCCACGAGAAGCTCGGCGGCGTCCACGGCGTGCTCGGCTACCCCCTCGGCGACCTCGTGGCCCAGCCCGACAAGCGGGGCAAGGCCCA
This sequence comes from Aquihabitans sp. McL0605, assembly GCF_049993875.1. Classification (NCBI taxonomy): domain Bacteria; kingdom Bacillati; phylum Actinomycetota; class Acidimicrobiia; order Acidimicrobiales; family Iamiaceae; genus Aquihabitans; species Aquihabitans sp. McL0605. The sequence continues at coordinate 4,106,954 of NZ_CP188252.1, read as the reverse complement.
GTGGTTCGGTGGCGGGTTCATCTGGTACACGCCCACCACCGGCGCCCACGCCCTGTGGGGCAAGGTCAACGACCGCTACCTCGCCAACGGGAACGCCGCGGGCTACCTCAAGTACCCCACCTCCGACCGGCAGGACGTCGGCGACGGCCGGGGCACCTACGCCACGTTCGAGCACGGCAACATCTACGCCAGCGACACCACCGACGGCTTCGAGGTGCACGGTGCCATCCTCACCGCCTACCTCAACACCTACGGCGGGCCCACCGGCAGCCTCGGGTACCCCACGTCGGAGTTCGATCCGGCCGGCACCGCGGGCGGTCGGTTCCAGCACTTCGAGAACGGGACGCTCCGCTACTACAGCGGCGGCTCGGTGGTCCTCGTCCCCTGATCCGGGGCCAGAAGCGGTTGCGATCACGTCGGCATCGACCGGTACGGTGATGCCTCCCGCGGGTGTAGCTCAATGGCAGAGCCTCAGATTTCCAATCTGATGACGAGGGTTCGATTCCCTTCACCCGCTCCACTTCCATCGCCGCAGGTCAGACCCCACGGCGAGCCCCGATTACGGCGGTAGTTCCGAGGGCCGAACGGTGGCCTATCGCGCGTCCATCGCGCGTTCGCCTTCGGGCGGCGCCGTGATGACCCGATCGACAAGCTCAGCGAGGGCTACTGCCCGATCGTGTGTGGCGTGCTGGTACCGCATAGCGGCAGCCGACGAGGCGTGCCCGGCCTGAGCCTGCAACTCGGCGATCGTGGCGCCTGTCGCAGCGAAGAGGGTCATCGCCGAGTGCCGCAGGTCGTGGAAGCGGAGGGTCGGGTGCCCCGCCGCCGTCCGAGCCCTCGTCCACTCCTGGTTCCACCGGTAGCGGCGCAGCGGCCCGCCCTGAGCCCCGGTGAAGAGCAGCGAGTCGGAACCGGCATCCGGCATCTGCTCAAGGTGCTGGCGCAGTTCCTTCGCCACGGCGGCAGGCAGCACGAGCGCGCGCCTGCCGCGCTTTGACTTCGGCTCGGCGAAGACCTGGGACCCGCTCCGGCCGATCTCCTGCAATTGCCGCTCGACGGTCACCGTGCCGTGAAGAAGATCGACGTGGCGCACCGCCAGGCCGAGCACTTCGCCGAGACGGAGCCCGCAGAACCCGGCGAGCAAGACCATGCACCGCCACCGAGGGTCCACTTCGTCGGCGAGCGCCCACACCTCGGCGGGACCGACGACCGAGCGCTCTTCGTGGTGCTCCTGCCCGGCGCCGTTGATCTGGCACGGGTTGGTCACGATCAGCCCATCGGCAACGGCCGTGTTCAGGATCGCCCGCAGCACCCGGTACGACTTCGCCACCGTGCCCGGTCCGACGTGACGAAGGCGGTCGGCCCGCCATGAGCGGACCGTCGCTACGTCGAGCCGGGAGAGCTGCACCCGGCCCAACTCGGGCAGCAGGTGCAGACGGAGGATGCCCCGGTACATGTCGACCGTGCTCGCTCGAAGCTCGGGCTTCCCGTCGAGCCACCGCTCGGAGTAGTCGGCGAGGGTCACCCGGCCCGCCTTCGGGTCCACGAGCCCCCCACGTGCGCGCTGAGCGAGCACGGTCGCCTGGAACTCACGAGCCGCCGTGATGGTGGTCGTCGTCTTCGTACGGCTCTTGCCGGACGGGAGCCGGTACCGAACGTCGAACCGCTCAGCGCCGCTCGCCAGCACCCGCCGCTCAATCCCGGCGTACTTCGTGCGTGCCACTAGAGACCCCCCAACTCGCGCTCGGCACGGGAGCCGAGCTGTCGTACATATGCCCGCTTGAGATCGAGACGCTCGGCGGCGTACTCGTCCCAGGCGACTCCCTGCGCTTGCGCCTCGGCCTTGAGCCGAAGGATCTCGCGCAAGCGATCCTCTGAGACTCGTTGTCGACCACGGCGCTCCTTCTGTCGGGCCTCGTGGACCTCCCTAGGCGACCTCGCGCCGTCGGCGGTCCGCGCCGCATCTTCCAACGCACCCTCCGCGATCCGGCCCCACGGAAGGCGCTGCACCTCGACAGGGCTCATGGGTCGGTGCATGTCGAGCTTCACGGAGGTGAACCGTGGTCGCCGGTCAACCACCTCGACGCCTACGAGCACGTCCACGAGCGGCGAGTCATCGGGCGCGTAGCGGAATGCGAACTGGATCGGACCGTTCGGCACCAGGAAGGTCCGGTCCTTCGACGTGGCTACGACCTCATTACAAAGAATCTCGTCCATAGGTGCAAGCTAACACGTCCGACGTGTATGTATGTACTACCTCGTACTCGCCAACGTGCAGGAGCACTTGTGGACCGACTCGCCTACCCCATCACCGACGCCGCCGAACGGATCGGCGTAGGTCGCACGACCCTCTACGGCCTGATCGAATCCGGCGACCTTGAGTCGGTCACCATCGGCCGTCGCCGCCTCGTGACCGAAGACGCGCTGCGCGCGTTCCTCGCTCGCCGGGCGCAGGCGGCGTGACGCCGCAGCCGAACGACCATCCCGTAGAGACCCGAACCGCCGATAGGTCGGCGAAGGGCAGGGCCGAGCCAGAGCGGCGCATGCTCTCCCGGCCCTGCAGGCGGGCATGGTCGCCGATGCAGGCCGTCGCCGCAGCGCACGGGCTCAGCCTCCGTGACCTTGCCCACCTGACGGGCTATGAGCGCGCCCCGATCCGCCGGGTGTCACGGGGCGCCTGCGCTCCGTGGCCCGAGCTTCGCCGCCGCCTGACCGATCTGTTCGGGTTCGACCCGTACGCCGACAGCGACTCGGGAGAAGGAACGTGACCTTGCCGCCGCTTCCCCGGAACCTCGTCGCCGATCTACTCGCCGAGGAACCGAACGCTTCTCGGTTCGTGGCCGATCTGGAGCGCGCCGCGGGGTTCCCCTTTGTGGACGACCTCGGAACCTTCCTCCGGCCCGTGTCGCACCAACTTCGGCGGGGGGCCGAGATCGAGGCCCTGGGAAACCCGTCGTACTCGATTGCGGCCTACCTGATTCGTGAATGCGACGAGCAGTTCGTGTCCGACCTGATGGCCGCCTTGGAGCAACGGCAGGCCGAGATCTTCGCGGTGGCCGATCGCCTCAGCGCCTCCCGGCTCACATTCGACGCTGACTTCTGGGCGCCGAGCGACGACGAGCACCCGTGGCTCGTGGAGCCGCTTCTAGTCCGAGGCCGTGGGCACCTTCTCTACGCCCCCGCAAAGGCGGGCAAGTCCCTCTTCGCCCTCTACGTGGCCGCGAGCCTCGCCGCAGGGCGAGCCGTGCTCGGTCGCCCCGCTGGCCCGCCCACGCCGGTGCTCTACATCGACAGCGAGATGACAGAGGAGGACGTTCGGACTCGGCTTCGAGCAATGGGATTCGGCCAGGGCGATGACCTGTCGCTGTTCGACTACCACTCGCTGCCCGACCTTCCGCCCCTCGATACGCCGAGGGGCGGAACCGACGTGCTCAGTCTCGCGCTGTTGCGCGAAGCGGCTCTCGTCGTCATCGACACGATCGGGAAGATGCTCGGTGGCGATGAGAACGCCAACGACACGGCGCAGAACTTCGCGATCCACACCGCCACGGCCCTGAAGCGGGCCGGGATCGCCCTCTGGCGCATCGACCACTCCGGCAAGAACGGCGACCGCGGAGCCCGAGGCGCCTCGGCCAAGAACGACGACCCCGACGTGGTGTGGAGCCTCACGGCCGGAGAGGGGCGTCTGACGCTCACGAACACCCACTCTCGGATTCCGTGGGCGCCTGATCGCCTGGCGCTGCGAAGCGAGCGCAACCCGATCCGGTACACCCCCGAGAACTCGGCGGACGACCGGCCCACCGCCGCGGCGGCCGCCACTCTCGATCGCCTGGGGGTGCCCCCGACCTACGGGAAGGACCGCGCTCGCCCCGTGCTCACGGCGGCCGGGGTGTCGATGAGCAACGAGCGGCTACTGGCGGCGCAGACCTTCCGACGAACACGCGCGGCTGAACAAGGAGGCCACGAATGAACGGTCCTGACCAACTGCGGACCGGTCCTGAGTCGAACCGGTCCGCCCCGCTTGCGGACCGGTCACGCCCGATGACCGATATCCCAGCCATGAGCAGGGGTTCTTGGGGTGCGGACGGGTCTGCGGACCGATGCGGACCGCCCGATCCCCGATCGGTCCGGACCTCCTCCCCCCTTAGGGGGAGGTCCGGCCGGGACCGGAGCCATGAGTGGGCCGGGGTGCTCGACGAGTTGCGCTACCGCCTCTCGGCTGAACGGCGTCACAACCGGCGCCACTTCTTCGCCCGGCTCGTCGCTCTCGACCGGATCGCCGACCTCGGCTGCGACTGCCCGAAGCCCTTCCCGATCCTGACCCTCGCCGAAGGCCGGCGGGCGAAGCCGGTCTACCTCCACGCCCACCTGCCGTCGTGCCCCGTGCTCGACGGCCACGAATGCCAACCAGCCATCAAAGGAGAAACCCCATGACCCACAACCGACCCAACCCGGCCGCCCTCCCGTTGGAGCACCCGTTCCAGGTGATCCTGCGCTGGGCGTCGCTCGGCAATCAGCCGACGAAGGCGCAGCTTCAGGCCGCTCTCAATCGCGACGACGTGCCCGAAGGGGTCGACCTGCGGCGTTTCCACGCCCGGCTCGCCGCCGCTTGCTCGAAGCTCGCCACGACGTATGCCCCAACGCCGAACCGACGGAACTTCAACGACGCCCGCAGGCTCGCCGATGATTACGCCGCGCGCTTCGGCGCCGAGATGACCGACGCTGAAGCCGCGGTCGAGGGCCTGGGCGGCGAGAGCGAGACGTGCAGGACATCGCCGCCCGCATGTTCACGTGAGCGCCCCATGAACGCCACGGGACCGGGCGTGAAGGTCAACCCTGCCGAGCGCGCGTGTCGCCCGGCTAGGGAGCGATGCGGACGAGGTTCGAGCCATGCGCCGATGACCTCGCAGCGCCCGGCCCCGAACGGCACCCGTCATGGGTGACCGAATTCCCGGCCACGTCGATTCGACCGCTTGGCGGCGAGCCCGCCGGGCGGCGATTCGACAGGCCAACGGGTACTGCCAAATTTGTTGGCACCCGCTCGTGCCGGAGGCTCGGGCGCAAACCGCGTGGGCTACTGAGGTCGATCACATCGTGGAGCTGTCAAAGGGCGGCGCCCCCTTTGACTTAGACAACCTGCGCGCCGTGCATCGTGGCTGCCACATTCAACGCCATCGCGTGGGCGAGCCGCCTCCTCAGATCAAGCGATCGAGCGCGCTCTAGGAAAACATGAGCGTTGCTACTCAAAGATCATCCAAGATGCCCTTTGCCACCTGCTCGCCACCGCCGCCGCTCGCAAGAATCGCGGTGTACAAAGACTTCGCCAGCGTCTGCAGGTCCGAGAGTTCGTCAACTTTGGGCTCGTGCGGCAAGGTGCCGTAGTGGCCCCCCATGCGATCAATGAGGCTGGGCAGAGTGTCCATCTGAACGCCCTCTCCATCTAGGACGTCCACACCGACGCCGAACAGCGCGGACTGAAGCCCGCGACCGAGACCGCGAACGATCACGGTCCCCGACGGGCGGTTCAGCACCGCACGGCCCGCAGAATCCATCTGCCACTTGGCTCGGCCCTCAACGGTGGCAGTTTCGAGCCCGGTGAGGAACTCAGCCCATGCGTCACTCTGCATTGTATTCTCGCAGTTCTATGGTCGTCTTAAGCATGGCGGCAATTGTCATAAACTCCACAAGTGATGCTTGCAGCATCACAGTTGATTGCTTCACCGGGTATCCATTGTCGAGATTCTCCGTGCCGTGCTGGCACCATTCGCCAACAACTTTCATTCGGTCCATGAAGGTGTCCATCTGCTCAAATTCAGGTGGAGCGTCGACCAATGCGACTAGCCCGCCAATCTGTCCTGACGTAACTGGCCAACGGCGGATGACGGATCGCGCTAGGAGATCGTCTCCATGCAGGCGAGCGTCTTCTAGGTCGTGCAAGAGCGCCCCGGTGCCGTCGAGACGGTTTGCCAAGGTGTTCAGGTTCGACTGCAGACGTTGTGACGACGCCGCCTCCTTCGCCGCCTTCCTCGCCGACTTCGCAAACAATGCAGCGATCGCCGACACGAGGACGCCAACGATCCCGAGGGCGAAGTCCCATGCGCCGAGGTCCCAGTCCCCGATCGCCCTGAACTCGCTAATGAGCCCGCTCATCAAGCAATCATGCCCGACGTCTAAGCGGGTGGGCGCCACCGGGTGCCGCCTCACAGCCGCCAGGGGCGCCTTAGGGGAGTTTTCCTCGCCTAGGCCGAGGGAGGCGAGCGTGGGCGGGGGAGGGAGTCCCCCCCACGTCGAGGAGGCCCCTCAGGCGGGATCGACGCTCTGGACACCGTTGGTGCGCTGGAGCTATTGGTAAGCGAAGGGGGTGATCTGCGCGGCCATCGACGCTGCGAGCCTCGTGATCTCCCCGGTGAGCTGCGGCCTCGGGTCAACACTGAGATCAATCTGTGTCCCCGGAGCGACGAGCAGCGGCAGTAGAACCGTTGCGTCGGGCCGCTGGGTCACGCGCACGATCGCATCGGCACACTCAGCTCCGATCCGGCGCTGGGCTGCGGCGCCAACGAACTGGTCGGGATAGGAGCGGGACGCCTCCGTTAGCCACCCGCGCACCGTGATGATGAGCCTTTGCACGGCTGGGTCAATCCCACCATCGGGGATCTTGCGTCCGGCGGTCCTCCAGGCCAGCAGGGCGAACGCCTCGGGGGACGTTGACTCGGGGAGCTTGAACGCGATGGCCTCGTGGTAGTTCACGCCTACCAGCCTCCCACCGACGGGTGACACTTGAGCAGGACCGGTCGCCGCCCCGTGATCAAGCCAATGCCGCTAGTTGTCCACCGGGTCGGGGCCGGCCGCTCGTCGGAGCCGGTCAAGCTGCTCCGGCGTCCATTCCTCGAGGGGCGGCACCTCGCAGTCAGGGCAGTCCTCCGCCCCTACGCCGCGCTCGCATTCGTCAATCGGCGCAGCTTGCCATCCCGAGAGTAGGACTGCGTGGGCACCTACTCTCCTCGCGTGTTCGCTCAGCAGATCGTCAACAACCTCCCGGACTCGCCATGGTGGGAGGCGTTCATACCTGCCCTCCTTGGTTTCGTGGGCGTGATCGTCGGCGGCGGCATCACCTACCTCGCTACAACGACCGCGGCGGACAAGACGTTCGAGCGCGAGGAAGCGGCACGAGCTGCCGACAGGCGGAGAGACCTCCTTGATCTCGTACAGACCACCCTCCTCGCAGTCGTGCAGTACGAAACCATCCTGGAGACTCTGCGCCAAGTCCACTCGCGAGAGATCCACGACGGGACGGCATGGCAACCCACGGTGGAACACATCGCCGAGATCAACCTCCTCCAGATCGAGGCGATGCGGCACGCCTACAAGCTGGAGGACGCCGAGCTTCGGGGATGGATCCGGACTGCGCTGAAGTCGCTTACCGCGGTTGTCCAGGCACCCAAGTATGAGGCCGGACGGCAGATCCGGCGAGATGAGGCACGAGAACTAGTCGGGCTCGTCAACCAGCGGATCGGCTGCCTCCTAACCGAGTAGATCAATCAGCGAGTCGATCCGCTCCCACAGCTTAGGCAGAGCCTCCCGCTGAGCCTCGACCGCCGCCGGGTCGGCTCGCATGATCTCGTCCCGCACGGCCATCGCTGCGCCGGTGAGCTTGGCGGTGCGGATGCGGGCGGGGTCGTTGCGGGGGGCCATGGCTCGATCATGCCGAGGCGGGCTGACAACGGCGGCTACCGTCCGGTGGCTCGATCTGTTTTCGACGATGGTGGGTGGCCTCGTGACAATCAGCCAGGTTGCTCCAACGTCCACGACGGCTCCGGGCGCAACAACATCTTCGACCACATCTACCAGTACGACGACGAGCACTTCCGGGCCGCAAAGCGTGGTGATCGAGGTTCCGAAGGGTGTCGACCTCCACCAAAACGCTCCGGGGTTCTCGCCTGCCCTTTGGATCCCTGCGGCTGTGGCCGTCGCTGTGGTCATCATCGGTTCTATTGCCAACTACTTCATTGCTAGGGGCGGATGGAAGCGTCAGTCCGACCAGTTGACGGCGCAGGCGAAGATGCAGGAAGCGGCTGCTGCGGCAGCCTGGAAGCGCGACCGTCGATTTGAGGTCTACTCGGATGCCTTGAAGCTGATGGGCGCACCGTACGTTCGGATTGCAACGTCGCTGAAGGTGGCATCCGAGGGGAGGACGGTTCCCCCGTCCGTCGTGGCCTCCCTTGAGGAGTACCGGGTAGAGGCAGTCTCGGCGATGGTCGCGGCGTATGCGCTTGGGGACGATGACGTTGGGGAATCTCTCCAGGCGTGGGTGGTGCTCATAACAACAGCGGTGAACGCTCATCTAGGGGCCACGACGAGCGACTATCCGGACAGCGTCCGTGCGGATTGTCTGGATGGTGCAAAGCGCGTTCGCCTGGCGCGGCGCAAGACCGTGGGGTCCGTCCAGGCGTCGCTGAGTCGGGTCGAGGACCTCCCACCCACGATCGACTGGAACGATGTTCCGCTCGAGGACGACGACCTCCTCGCCGAGGCACCACCTTCTGACTCGGTGGCTGCGCCCGATGCGGCCGCTCCACCGGCCGAGGCGGTAATCGAACCCTGATTTCTAGGCGTCCTCGTGGTGCACCGTGCTTGGTTGACATCGGCCATGGATGACATCTTGCGCCTGCTGTCCGACTGCGCAGATCGTGCACCTAGTCCGTACCGAGCACCCCATGGACGTCCTCGCTTGAGGGGGGCAAGGGGCCGTCGATGGTCTCGATTGCCTGGTCGCATTCGACAACGACTGCCAGGCGAGCCGTGCTGACTTTGGCCTCGGTTTCCGGAGGTTGTGCGGCCACCGTTCCGGCGTAGGTCGCTCCGAAGGTGATCGCTCCAACCATGACGTAGTCCGCAGTCTTGCGGATGGCCCGGACGATCAGCGAGGCGGACTCCTTGTCGACCTCCGGTTTCGACAGCTCCCGGATGAGCGCGGCATTCAGGTCTCGCACCTGGTCGAGCGCCGCCTTTAGGCCACGCACCTCGATCTGCGCCTCGGTCAGATCGCCCTTCGCCTGCTCGACCTGGTCGGCGTAGTCGTTGAGAAGCTGGACGAGGTCGTCGTTCTCCGTGACGAGCAGGTTGACCTTCTTGTGAAGGGCCTCGATGGCACCTCGGGACCTCATCTCGGAGACCAGAGGGCGTGACTCCAGGCTCCTCAGCCATGCGATGAGCCGGTCTTGGGTGCTCTTGTGGCCCGTGTCTAAGAAGGTCACCTCCGGAGGCGACAGGACTCCCTCAAGGGTCGAAATGGCCTCCGTGGGAGCCATGATCGCGATGCGGTAGTCCGTACCGCGAGCCGCCAGAGCGAGGTTGAGAACGCCTTCGTCGGGCGTGTCGCTGGCAAACATGATGTGGGCGTCCCGGACTCCGACGCCCTCGTCGAGAGGTTCCCAACCTGCGGCAACGACAACCTCTCGTACCCACCCGTATAGGCCGCTCGGACCACGGTCGATCAACACCCGATAGCGTCCGTGAGGCATTGGCGCAACGTAGCCCGACGGGGGAGGCGCGACCGTCCGTGGGCGACGCACCCGCGTCGCGAACCTTCTACGGCGAGAACGCCGTGTTCGTACTGGACCGACGGTGCGCCAGGTCCATCGCGCGTTCATCGCGCGTATGGCCCTGTTCGCCGATGTTCGGCGTTGAGCGACCACCCGGCCTGACCTGCCGCTGCGATGCGGCCACGTGCGCAGGTGTTCGACTGAATCGAATTTCCAATCTGATGACGGGGGTTCGATTCCCCTCACCCGCTCCACTCGAGCACGGAGCACGGCGGCGGCACCTCGGCGGTCCGCCGCCGGGTCGTAGGCCTCGGGGAGGTGCGACGAGCCCCCTCGGTCTGGTGCTGCGTCCGGCCGGGTACCTGGCCACCATGGCCAACAGCCCGACCGTCGGCTGCAGCGGCGACCGGGCGCTCGTCGTCGACGTGGAGCCCGGCGCCACGGCCGAGGCTGTGTCGTGAAGGACCACCTGCCATCGGAACCGCTCTCCACGGAACAGGCGGAGCTGCTGTCGCAGCTGATCGCGGCGGAGCGGTCACGGCTGCAGACCCAGGTCGATGGGCTGCGCCGGACCTTCGACGAGCTCGTGGCCGCGGCCGACCTGGAGCCGCCCGACGACGAGCACGATCCCGACGGCACGACCGCCTACGAACGAGCCCAGGTCACCTCGCTCCGTGCGTCGTCGGATCGCACGATCGCGCAGCTCGACGATGCCCTGCTCCGGCTCCACCAGGGCCGCTACGGCCGCTGCGTCCGCTGCGGGGCACCGGTCCCGTTCGACCGGCTCGTGGCCGTGCTCGGCACGGACCGGTGCGTCCGGTGCGCCGCCGGCCGAGCGTGACGGGACCGGCGCCCGGACCGGCTCCGGCATCGACGGGTCAGCTGTTGATCCGACCGTCGATGCGGCGCCACTCGGCCTCGGTGTAGCGCCGCTCTTGATCGGGTGCCGCGTCTGCTGCCTCCGCATCCGTGAGGTCGATGTGCCGTTCACGATCACGGCCATCGGCATGGGCGTCGGCATCGACGGCGTCGCCGCGAGGGGCGATCGACGGATCGGAGTAGATGCGGTCCCGGCGTGCCTCGGCCTCGGCCTGGACCCGGCGGCGCTCGTCCGCGCTCGTGCCCACCTCGGGGTCAGCGAGTCGTGCCGCGAAGCGGGTGTGCCACCGCTCGCCCAGCACGCCACCGAGCACCGATCCCAGCAGGATCGCGGCCAGCGAGAGGATCACGCCGGCGACGGCCACCCCGGTGATCTGGTCGGTGGTGGTGGGGACGCCGATGCTGCGCAGGTTGGAACGGATCGCAGCGTCGTCGGTGAGGGCCGCGACGATCCCGCCCGCCACCGCCCCCACGATCAAGGTGGCGACGAAGAGCAAGACCCCGTGCAGGGCACCGCGGCGTCGAGCCATGCGGCCGGCGACGTAGCCACCGAAGAGGTACGCGACCAGCAGCACGGCCGCGGCCGTGACCGAGGCGACGGCCCCGCTGCCCGTCCAGTCGTTCGTGCGGAACTCGGTGTTCACATCGGCCGACGCCAGCACCGACCCCGCGATCGCCGCGACGACCGCAAAGGTGCCGTAGGCCGTGACCAGCCCGGCGAGCACGCTGACGGGCGAGACGCCCCCCAAACCTGCTTCGGCCGCTGCTTCCCGATGATCTCGAGTTGCGCTGTTGGAACGTTCCATGGGATCGCCTCCGGTCTCTATCGCCCCGCAAGTCCCGGCCTCTGTGCCGAGCGGGCCTCCGTGATCACCAGTGACCTCTGCGGCCGAGATCTAAACCAAGCGCCGCGACAGATCCACCCGTCGCCCGGGCCTGGCTCGGACGATGGCGAATCGGGTATCGGCTCACGTACCGAACCCCGAAGAGGAGAGCATGATGAACGTGATCGACCACTTGATCGGCGAGCACCGCAAGGTCGAAGGCCTGCTCGCACAGCTGAAGGACAGCGACGAGGGCTCCGATCGGAACGCCATGTTCGAGGAGCTCGCATCCTCGCTCGACACGCACATGCGCGTGGAGGAGCGCTACATCTATCCCATGATCTCGGACCTCATCGGGCAGGACGAGGCCAGCGACGCGACGGACGAGCACGAGCTGGCGCGGGACGGCCTCGCCTCCGCCCGCACCCGCCTCGAAGAGGGGGCGTTCGAGGCGGCGATCGAGATCCTCGAAGCCGGGATCGCCCACCATGTGGAAGAGGAGGAGCAGGAGCTCTTCCCCCAGCTGCGGGTCAAGGCCGCGGACCAGCTCGATGGCATGGACCCCGAGCGCCTCGAGGCGCACGTCGAGGAACACGGTGCCGCGATCGACCTCACGAAGGAGGAGCTCTACGACCTGGCGAAGCAGCAGGGGATCGAGGGCCGTTCGAAGATGACGAAGGACGAGCTCGCCGGAGCGGTCGGACGGTCCTAGCCGCATCGCCCTGGCGGGGCGGTCGTGGGGTCTCCCGCCATCGACGGGTGGCCCCGCGCGTCAGCGGCTGCGCCAGTCGCGGAGCCCGGTGTCATCGAGGCGACGGCCCCAGCCGTCGAGCTCGGTGGCCGGCGAGTCGGCGAACGTGGTGGGAGGGCGGAAGAGGATCCCATCCACGGCCAGCTGCCGGCGCACGTCCTTGAACCTCGCGAGCAGCTGGTCACGGTCGATCGCGGTGAACAGGTGGTCGTCGACCAGCTCGACGAGCGGGGCGAGCAGGCCGCGGGCCTGGGCTTCGGTGCAGCCGGCCGCCGCCCAGTACCCCGCCATGTCGAACGGGAACAGCGAGCGCGGCTCGAGCGCGAACTCGAGGGCCGGCGACTCCCAATCGCACCACTCGTCGAACGACCGAGGGCCGACGGTCATCCAATCCCACAGGTGCTGGACGAGGGCATCGAGGTTCGGGTCGCGCAGGTCTCGCGCCCGCCGCCAGTCCTCGACGCCGAGGAGGGCGATCGCGAGGAGCGCGCGCTGCGACAGGTCGTCGTAGGTCACCACCGGCCGATCGCTCACCGACCCCAACCCTACGGACCGGGTCGGGCGGTGGATCAGCAGCCAGCCAGGATCGATGCGAGGGCGGCGTGCTCGGACGGGGTGACGGTCAGCCCCCAGCGGACCTTGATCCGCACCCAGCTCGAGGCATAGCTGCACCAGTCCGAACGATCGGGTGGGAGCCAGTCGGCGGGGGTCCGGTCCGCCTTGGACTCGTTCGTGGAGCCGCTGACCGCCTGGAGGGTGTCGGGGCTGCCGAGATCGTTGGCGAAGGCGATCCTCCGTGCCCTCGTCCACGCGGCGGCACCGGATCGCCACGCATCCGCGAGGGGCACCACGTGATCGATCTGCAGGTCCGCAGGGTCGAGGGTCTCGATGCCGTCGTAAACCGAGCGCCACCGGCCGTTCGTCGGACGACACCGGTCGTCGACGGCGGGTGTGGTCAAGGACTCATCGATGAGGACGCGCTCGCGCGTGCTGCACCCGGTGGAACCGTCATAGGACCAGCCAGCACCGAACTCGGAACGGCGGTAGGGAGGTGACGTCGTCGGCGATGCGGCGACCGTCAGTTCGTCGAGCGAGCCGCCGGCCGATGCGGACGGCGCCGCGTTGGTGGGGGTGGTCGACGTGGCCGTCGGGGTGGTGGTCGTGGCAGGGGTCGAGGTGGCGGGAGCGGGCTCGACGCCCGCGTCCGACGGCTCGGACCGGGGAGCACGCCAGATCACGAGGCCCAACGCCACGGCCAGCACGAGGGCGGTGACCTTGGCGCTCCTGGGCCAGCTCCGTGGCGTCCGGCGGCTCACGTCTCGCAGGCGATCCCGTCGTCATCCCGATCGAGCCCGGCACGGTACCCAGGGTCGCCGCGGTAGAGGGGCGCCGCCCCGGCCGCGCGGGCCGCATCGCAGTTCTGGTAGTACGCGCCCGTGTCGACGAGCGGCACCGTGGCCGCGGGTGGTCGAGGCGGAGGCACCGGACAGACCGCGCAGATGATCGCCATGTTCCCGCCTCCCCCTCGCCGCGCATCGTACGTGTTCACCTGGGGCTGGTGCAGCGGAAACGTGGAGGCAACGAACGGTTCGTACCCTTGGGACGATCGGAGGTGGGCCTGGGATGAGCTTCAACGAGGAACCGCACGACATCAACACCTCGCTGATGGAGCCGCTGCGCCCGCACGTGATCGTGCTGTTCGGGGCGACCGGCGACCTGGCCAAGCGCAAGCTGCTCCCGGGGCTGCTGCACCTCAGCCGGGCGGGGCTGGTGCCCGACTGCCGGATCGTGGCCACGTCGCTGGACGCGTTCGACGATGACCAGTTCCGCAAGGTCGCTCGGCAGGCGTGCGACGACTTCGGGCGGGGCCACATCACCGAGGAGGTGTGGGACGCGTTCGCCTCCAAGCTGACCTACGTCAGCCAGACCACGGGGGCCGAGGCGCTGGCCGGGAAGGTGGCCGAGGCCGAGGCCACCCTCGAAGGCGAGGCACGGCGTCTGCACTACCTGAGCGTCCCGCCGAAGGCCGCTCGTGCCGTGGTGCAGCTGCTCGGCGAGGCCGACCTCGTCCACCGCTCGCGGATCATCATGGAGAAGCCGTTCGGGACCGACCTCAAGAGCTCGGTTCGCCTCAACGCGGCGGTCCACGAGGTGTTCAGGGAGCACCAGGTGTTCCGCATCGACCACTTCCTCGGGAAGGAGGCGGCACAGAACATCCTCGCCTTCCGGTTCGCCAACGGCCTGTTCGAGCCCATCTGGAACCGCAACCACATCGACCACGTGCAGATCGACGTGCCCGAGACCCTGTCGCTCGACTCGAGGGCGGGGTTCTACGAGTCGACCGGCGCCTACCGCGACATGGTGGTGACCCACCTCTTCCAGGTGCTGGCGTTCATGGCCATGGAACCGCCGACGGCGCTGGAGCCCCGGGCCATCAGCGAGGAGAAGAACAAGGTCTTCCGGTCGATGAAGCCGATCGAGCCGGCCCACGTGGTGCGGGGCCAGTACCTCGGCTACCGCGACGAGCCCGGCGTGTCCCCCGACTCCGAGACCGAGACGTTCGTCGCCCTCCGCTGCGAGATCGACAACTGGCGGTGGGCTGGCGTGCCGTTCTTCCTGCGGACCGGCAAGCGCATGGCCGAGGGCGGGCGCATCATCTCGATCGCCTTCCGCGAGCCGCCCAAGAGCATGTTCCCCGCCGGGTCCGGCGTCGGCGCGCAGGGCCCCGACCACCTCACGTTCGACCTGGCCGACGCTTCGAAGCTGTCGCTGTCGTTCTACGGGAAGCGGCCGGGGCCGGGCATGAAGCTCGACAAGCTCAGCCTGCAGTTCGCGCTGCACGAGACGGCCCGGGCCGCCGACGTGCTCGAGGCCTACGAGCGCCTCATCTACGACGCCATGAGCGGCGACCACACGCTGTTCACGACGGCCGAGGGCATCGAGCGCCTCTGGGAGATCTCGATGCCGCTGCTCGACGACCCGCCGCCGGTGCGCCCGTACGCGCCGGGATCGTGGGGGCCCAACGCCATCCACCAGATCATCGCCCCGCACACCTGGCGCCTGCCGTTCGAGCGGGCCTGGCGGGACAAGTAGGTCAGCTGGCGCCCTGGAGGAGGCCAGCGTCGTCGGTGACCTGCACGACACCGGTGGCCATGTCGTAGAGCACCCCCACGACGAACGCGTCGTGGCCGGCCGGGGTGGTGAGGGTGCCGAGCGATCGCAGCACCTCGACGGTGGCCTCGAGGTTGGCGCCCGTGGCTCCGACCGGATCGTCGCCGACGACCGAAGCCAGGCGGCTGGCCACCTCGCCGGTGAGCTCGCCCAGGTGGCCGTCGGCCGGGTCCTTGGCCAGGGCGGCGAGGACGGCGCCGCAGCCGCTGTGGGCCATCACGATCACGAGCGGGACGCCGAGGCGGCGCACGCCGAACTCGATGCTGCCCAGCGCCACGCCCGCCAGCGAGTGGCCGGCGGTGCGCACGGTGAACAGGTCGCCGACGCCCTGGTCGAACACGACCTCGGGTGGGACGCGGGCATCGACGCAGCCGAGCACGACGGCGTACGGGTCCTGACCTCCGAGCAGCGCCTCGCGCTGCGCCGGCGACACCACGTGGGGCTCGGGCACGCCCTCGGCGAACCGGGCGTTGCCGGCCATCAGGGTGTGGAGGGCCTCGACGGCCGTCGCTCGCGCTTGCTCGCTGGTGGTGTTCGGCACGTCATGCCCTTCCGATCGGCGGTCGAAGCATCATGCCGTCCGTCGACGAGACGGTGAAAGCCCAGCGGTCGGACCGCCGGCGACGATCCCACGCTGCGACCGCTGGCATCAGCCGTCCTCGGGCGGGCCCTCCGTCGATCCCCCGGCGTCTTCGAGGCGGGCGAGCAGGCCATCACGGATGGAGGTGCCGGGCTCGCGGGCCTTGGGGCCGGTGGCCCGCCAGCCGTGGCGGGAGCTGTAGAGCAGCGGCGGCTCGTCCAGCCGGCCGGTGCGGGCGCTGCTCACCCGGGCGAAGAACAGGTCGTGGTCGTAGCGGCCTGCCACCACGTCCTCGACCTCGCAGCTGAACGAGGCGACGCAGTCCCGCACGACGGGCAGTCCGTCGACGGTCTCGAGGAAGTCGTCGGCGATGTAGCGGAACCGGTGGCCGGGGTAGGAGAAGTACTGCCCCGCCTCGATCTGGTCGGTTCCGAGGATCGACACCGAGAACCGGCCGCCGGCGGCGATCAGCGGGTGGGTGTCGTGCTTGGGCGACACCGATGCCATCACGATCGGCTCCTCGAACGACACCTGGCACACCCAGTGGGAGGTGTAGGCCCGCTCGACGCCGCCGTGGGCGGCCCCGACCACCTGCACCCCCTTCACCATCTGGCCCAGCGACCGCTTCAGCTCGCGCTCGATCATGCCGGGCCCGATCGCGTGAGCGCGGTGGGCGATGCATCGCTTGGCGACGAGGCGGGTACCGGGCGCTGCGGCCTCGATCGAGACCGCCACACGGACGCGTGCAACGGGTTCGTTCGCAGGCACCACACGGACCGGACCCTATCGACGTGTCGCAGACCACCATCGCCGCTCCTCCCCCCGCCCCACCAGCACCTGCGGGGCCGCCATCAGGATTCCCACCCGACCTGCCGATGGAACCGGAGAGGAGACCGAGGAGCTACATGACCTCCCACTACCGCTACGGGCTGAGGACGAGGTTGTTGGCGCTGGTCCTGGCGCCGGCGCTGCTGCTCGCCCTGCTCGGTGGCGCTGCGGCCCTCCGGCAGCACCGCGCGGCCACGAGGCTGGCGGAGGTGCGCCAGGAGGTGGGCGTCCTGGCCCAGCTCACCACGCTCCGCAGCGTGCTCCTCGAGGCGCGGGCCCCGGTCGAGGTGGGCGTGCGCGCCCAGGCCCTGGGGATCGACCGCGACACCGCGCTCCGGCTGCTGGGCCTGGAGCAGTTCTCGTCGAGCGACCTCGATCAGGTGGTGGTCGAGCTCGAGCGCCTGCCCGCCGATGCCCGACCGTTCCGGACGGCGGACGTCGACCAGCTGGGCCACGCGGCCGATGCCGGGGCCGACCTGACGGCGATCGACCGCTTCGATCGCCTCGACACCGCAGCGAGCGAGAAGTGGGAGCGGCGCTTCGCCGACCTCCGCACGCGCGTGGTGTCCACCGGGAGCACCTCGCTCGACCACCGCATGGACGACCTGGAGGACGCCACCATGGCCGGGTCGGCCGCCGGCACCATGGTCACCAAGCTCGCCGACTACTGGTTCAGCTACCTCGCCAGCAGTTCCCGGGCGGCCCCCGCCCGGTCGGAGCTGGCCGTGGCATCGCAGCAGTTCGACCGGGCCATCGACGACCTCGAGACCAGCACCGACCCCAAGGTGGAGGCCGATGCCAAGCACATCGCCGCCGACAAGCCGGGCACGCCGCTCGACCGGGCCATCGACGACGCCGTGGCCGGGAAGGCGCCGGAGCCGTTCGCGAACGGTGTCGACGTGAAGCTGATCACCGCCACGTTCACCTCGAGCTTCCAGGTGTTCGGCACGCTCTTCAACCTGATCAACGGGCGGTCCGACCGCCTGCAGGCTGCCGTCACCGTCCTGGCCGACGACGCCACCCGCAACGCCGCGATCACGTTCGGCGGCGTGCTGCTGGCGATCGCCGTGATGGTGGTGATCTCCCTGCTCATCGCCTCCACCTTCGAGCAGCCGCTCAGCCGGTTGATCGAGGGCACCCGCCGGGTCGGTAGCGGAGACCTGAGCCTGGAGCCCCTCCCCACGAACGGACCGGCGGAGATCGGCGAGGCCAGCGCCGCGTTCAACGACGTGGTGGTGAACCTCCGGTTGCTGGAGGGCAAGGTCGACGCGCTCGCCAACGGCAACCTCGAGGACCCCTGGCTCGACGTACCGCTCCCGGGCCAGCTCGGCGACACGATGGACCGGTCGATCCAGCTCCTCTCGGACTCGATCGCCGACCGAGCCAGCCTCCAGGAGCGCCTCGCCTACCAGGCCACCCACGACGCGCTCACCCTGCTCCCCAACCGGCCCGGCGCCCTCGAGGCGCTCGACGGCGCAATGGCCCGGTCGCGCCGCACCGGCTCCCGCCTCGCCGTGGCGTTCCTCGACCTCGACGGCTTCAAGCTCGTCAACGACACGTACGGGCACCAGACCGGCGACGACGTCCTCCGGGAGGTGGCGCGGCGCCTCGATGCCGAAGCGCGCGCCGGTGACTTCTGCGCCCGCCTCGGCGGTGACGAGTTCGTGATCATCGCCGAGAACGTCGCCGGCGATGCGGGGGCTCTCGCCCTCGGCACGCGCGTCGCGGCCCGGATCGCCGAGCCGATGGAGGTGGGTGGGCAGACCGTGACGGTGGGCGCCAGCATCGGCGTCGCGTTCCGCAACGAGGGCGAGGAGGGCCTGCAGCTGCTCGCCCGCGCCGACGAGGCGTCCTACCGGGCGAAGCGCGGCGGAGGTCCGGTCGAGCTCTACTAGGGGCCGGGCGTGAGCAGGCCGGTCCGGGCCGGCTCGCCGGGGCCGAACGCGTTCACGGCGGCGACGGTGAACGTGTAGGTGGTCCCGTTGACCAGCCCCGATACCACCCGGTTGTTGGAGATCCCCGGGAAGGACTGCGGCGCTTGGGCCACCGAGCCGAGGTAGGGCGTGATCACGTAGCCGGTGACCGGCGAGGCGTTGCCGGTGGGTGGCCACCACTGGAGGGTGACCTGGCCGTTCCCGGCGGTCCCGCTCAGGAACGCGGGGGTCGCCGGGGCTCCCACGAGCAGCGCCGTCGACGCCACCGAGGCCGGACCGGTCCCCGCCGCGTTCACCGCCGCCACCGTGAACGTGTACGTGGAGCCGTTGGTGAGGCTCGTCACGGACTGGGTGGTGGCGGTCGAGGTGAACGTCTGCGCGGGCTGGGCGACGAGCCCGAGGTACGGGGTCACGATGTAGCCGGTCACGTTCGAGCCCCCATCGGTGGTGGGTGCCCGCCACGAGACCGAGGCGCTCGCTGCGCCCGACCGGGCCGTCACCACCGTCGGCGCCGAGGCCACCACCGGGTTCACCAGCACGGGCGCGCTCACCGACGCGGCGCCGGTGCCCGATGCGTTCACGGCGGCGACCGAGAACGTGTAGGTCACCCCGTTGGTCAGGCCGGTCACGGTCTGGGTGTTGTTGGCCCCTTGGAACACCTGCGGCGTCTGGGCCGCCGCGCCGATGTAGGGCGTGATGACGATGCTGGTGACCGGCGGCCCATTGGACGCAGGCGGCCACCACTTCAAGGTGGCCTGCTTGTTGCCGGGCACCCCGCTCAAGAAGGCGGGGGCCGACGGCGTGCCGACGGTGATGACCGCCGTGGGCGACGAGGGGGTGCCGGTGCCGACGCTGTTCGTGGCGGCCACGGTGAACGTGTACGACGTGCCGTTGGCGAGCCCGGTCACGGTCTGCGTGGTGGCCGTCCCGGAGAAGGGCCGAGGGCTCTGCGCGGTGGCGCCGATGTACGGCGTGACCACGTAGCCCGAGATCGACACGCCGCCGTCGACCGAGGGCGCGCTCCACGCCACGACCGCGGACGAGTCACCGACCTTCGCCGTCGCCCCCGTGGGGGCGCCGGGGACCGTGGGGTTGACCAGGACCGGCGCGCTCAGGCTGCCCGGGCCCGTGCCCCGGGCGTTGACGGCCTGGACGAGGAACGCGTAGGTGGTGCCGTTGACGAGCCCGGTGACCGTCTGGGTGCTGCCGGCATTGTTGAAGGTCTGCGGGCTCTGGGCCACGCCGTTCACGTAGGGCGTGATGATCGAGGCGGTGACGGTCGACCCGTTGTCCGTGGCCGGCCACCAGCGCACGACCGCCTTCTGGCTGGCGGGCGTGGCCGAGAGGAACTCGACCGCGAGCGGCGCGCCGACGACGACGGGTGCGCTCGGCGGCGACTGGGCTCCGGCGGTGGCGTACACGGCCGCCACCCGGAACGTGAGGGACGCGCCGTTGGTGAGGCCGGTGAGCGTCTGGGTGAGGGCGGTCGTGGTGAACGTCTTCGGCGTCTGGGCCGTGGCCCCCAGGTAGGGCGTGACCACGTAGCCGGTCACGGTGGCACCGGTGGCCGGCGGCGCCTTCCACGTCACGGTGACCGCGCCGTTGCCGGGCTTGGTGGTCACGTCGGTGGGGGTCGGGGCGGTGGTGGCGAGGGAGGCGTCGGATGCGGGTGCGTACGTGGTGCCGTACTTGGCGGCCACCGTGAACGTGAAGGGCCCGGCGTTCGCTCCGCCGGTGTAGGTGGCGGTGGTGGAGCCGGCCGGCACGTCGACCGTGTCCCCGCCCGGTGCGACGGTGACCCGGTAGCCGGCCAGGGCCGCGCCCGACGGCCAGGCGGGGGGCGGCTGCCACGCCACCTGGACCTGGTTGCCCTGGACGGTCGCGGTGACGGCCGTGGGCGTGCGGGCGGGCAGGTACGTCCGGCAGGGCTGGTTGCGCAGGGACTGGCTCTGGGTGGTGACGCCCGAGACCGCGCACGACGGCGCCGCGGAGGGCGAGAAGAACGGCACCCGGTTGTCCGACAGCTTCGACAGGACCACGCTCGACGGCATGGTCGCCGAGTGGGCGATCGTGTTGGTGGCCGTGCCGGGCAGCGTCGAGAACGCCCAGAACGGTTGGTTGCCGCCCGGCGCCTCGATGTTGAGCCGCAGGCGCGACCCGGGCCGGACGATGTGGGCGAACGGGAACAGCTCGATGCGGACCGGGACGTACGCGCCGGTCGGCAGCGGTGCGGCGTCAACGGCCTGGAACGTGTGGCGGGGGCGCAGCTCGGTGGAGGCCGCGGTGTCGAGCGCCCGGCGGCTGGCCCGCAGCCAGCCGCTCTGGATCTCGACCTCCTGGCCGTCGGGCCGGACCTCGGTGAGCGTCACCTCGAAGTCGGTGTCGGCCGCCGTCGACTTCACCCACAGGTCGGCGCTGCCGCCGCCGGCGTACGGCACCTTCGACGTGAAGGCGGGCGTCACGAAGCTCAGCGAGTTGCCCTCGGTCAGCGGGAGCCAGTGGACGTCGGGATGCGAGGTCCACATGGCGTCGGTGGACCCGTCGAACGTGGTGTTCCGCTTCGTCGTCGGGTCGTAGGTGTACGACGACGCACCGCGCGCCTCGGTGGCGGCGACGGTGGGCGCCGTCTTGGCGAGCGCGCCGTCGGGCTGGAGGAACCACCGCTCGGCGGCGGCGGTCGGGATCGGCCACGACGGGTAGGACGTGGTGACCGTCGAGTACGGCGCCCCCTCCTTGCCGGCCACGCCGCCGTTCTCCCAGCGGATGGTGATGGGCGGTTGGGCCTCGTACCAGGCCAGGGCCTCGGCGTACGTGGAGAAGGACGGGAACGAGTAGTTGGTGATGGGCACGGCGGTGCCGAACAGGCTCTGGAGCCCGTCAGACACGCCCTGCTGGTAGAACGCGTTGCCCTCGAGCGTCGGCCTGCGCTTGCCCACGTAGAGGTCGACGAACTCGGCCACCTTCATGAACACCTCGGGGCCGAGCGAGTCGACGTGGGTGCCGTTGGTGAACGTGGCGTGCAGCTTGGCGTGCGGAGCGATCATCGTGGCCAGCTCCGCCCCGTACCCACCGGTCTGCTCGTCCTGCCACTGCGTCTCGAGGAACGTCGGCACCGTGATCTGGGGCGCGAAGGAGTTGGGGTCGAGGTACCGGTACTTGGGGTCGTTGAAGCGGCCGTCGATGATCTCGTTGGTGATGTCCTGGCTCTGCAACCTCATCACCTGGTTGGCGGCGCAGGTGGTGTCGCCGGCGCTGATCCGGCTGCGGACCCATGCGTGCGCCGACGGGAGCGCCGCCTCCTGGCGGTCCTGCGCCCAGCCGAGCGCGAACCCGTCGTTGAGGATCCCGCCCGGGTAGAGGATCCCGTTGTACCCGTCGGAGAACGGCGACAGCGGGGTGATGGCCCGGAGGTGCGGCGGGTTGGTGGCGGCCACGTAGAGCTGGCTGTAGCCCGAGTACGAGATGCCCACCATGCCCACGTCGCCGTTCGACCAGCTCTGGTGGGCCAGCGTCTCGATGACGTCGTAGCCGTCGGTGCGCTGGGCGTCCTCGAAGAACCAGAACGAGCCACCCGAGCACGTGGTGCCGCGCATGTTGACGCCCACCACCACGTAGCCGAGGTGGGGGTAGAGCTGCGCCTCCTGGGGCGTCTGGCCCGGCTGCGACGGGTCGTACCCGGAGTAGTCGAGCAGCACCGGCCACGGTCCCGTCGACCCGTCGTTGGGGAACGTGACGTTGGCCGACAGCGTGGTGCCGTCGCGCATGGTGATGTAGCCGTAGCCCTCGTTGAGCGCAGGCGTGGTGCCGTAGAACGACTGCGGCGGGTTGTCCGTCGGATCGGTCACGGTGACGGCCGATGACGTGGTGCCGCCCTCCACCACCGTGTAGCCCGCCCCCGCCGCAAGGTCGCGGAACGCCTTGGCCCCCTGTGCATCCGCGGGGCCCGAATCGACGAGCGCGTTCGCCGGGCTGCGCAGCTCGACGGTGGAGCCCACCGGGTGGCCCCACGTGTACACCTGGTTCACGCTGCCGCGGACGTTGAACGCCGCCGCGGCCGCCGGCGCGGACGAGGCCGCCAGCACCGCGGTGGGAACGAGCAGCGTCGCCAGCGCGGCGATCAGGAGGTTCCGCACCCGGAACCGCACTCGATGAGCAGGTCGCACCATCGTCATCATCCCCCTGGCCCTGAACGCCCTGGGCCTCCGGCCTCCCGCCGAGGCCAGCACGGTACCCCTCCCCCGCCGCCGGCGCCCCGGATCCGCGCCAGCCGGGTGAGGCCGCGTCACCCCCCACCACCTGCCCGAAGAGGCGCCCCCGGTTGGATTCGAACCAACGACCGTCGGATTAGAAGTCCGGTGCTCTATCCAGCTGAGCTACGGGGGCGGGACCGGTGCGAAACGTGGCGCGAAACCTCCGCACCCCACCCGCAACCGGCGACTGCGCCATCGTACGAGGCCGCCGAGGCCCGACGGAGCGTCCGATCCGGCCCGACCGACCTTGCCCCGACAGCGCACCTCGCGGCGGACGGAGCCACGACGGGTCGTCGAGGGCTCTGCCGGCATGTCGAGGGCCCCGGTGCATCGAGCATCCACCGGAGCCCGAGCGGCGACGCTGTCGGCCCTGGTCACCGGGTACGGCCGCGGCCGACCCGCTAGGACACCGCGATCAGCGTCGAGGTGGGCAGCGAGCCCGTCACGAGGCTCTTGACCCTGGTGCCGCACGTCGTGCGGTCCGCCGAGTTGGTGCACCAGTAGCCGGTGGTCCGGGTGCCCGCCGCAAGGTCCTTGGCCCAGGTCGAGCCGAGGTCTCGGAGTCGGGCCACCACCGTGGAGTTCGGCACGCACAGCGCTGCGGTGTTGCCGATGGCATCACCGTTCTCACCCTCGACATCGGTGTGGCAGCTGCCGCCGTACGGGATGCCGAAGAAGAATCCGCTCCACACGAGCTGCACCCCGACGAACGTGTTGGGCAGATCTTTGAGCGCGCCGAACGAGTTGTTGTTCAGGTTGATGGCTCCAGGACGCGCCGCGATCTCGAGGACCGGACGGGTGCCGCCCGCCGAGATGGCCTGGAGGTTGGCGGAGAACCCACTTCCGGCGACGGCGTCGAACAGCACCGCCCCCTTCAGCCCGGCGTAGTTCCGCGCGGCGAGGCGGGCACCGACCACCGACGCGAAGTGCCCGCCAGCCGAGTGGCCACCGACGATGTAGCCGACGGGCAGCGCCTTGCCTGCCGGCGGGGTGAGGGCGCGAGATGCGAGCAGATCGCCGAGCGCGTTGCCCAGCGCCGGGTTGCCGCCCGACATGTCGGCGTTGAGGCACAGGACCATGACGCCCTTGGCCATGACGGCCTTCGAGGTGCTGCGCAGGTTGCCGCAGCCCCGCGAGAACCCGTGTTGGAGGAGCATCAGCCCCGTCGCCGTGCCGTTGGGCAGGTACCAGTCGACGCTGTACGACGTCCCCGCCACCGTGAGCTGGCTGTTGACGCACGTCCCTGCGGTCGACGAGAAGTTCCCACAGGCCGCGTCGGCGCCTGCGGGGGCCACGCCGGCGGTAGCCAGCCCGACGGTGAACAGCGCTGCGGTGACAGCGGCAACGAACAAGCGACGCATGGATCCCCCCGAGGTCACGGCACGGATCCCCTCCCGTGCACGCGGCGATCATAACTTGACCAGCCGGTCTAGTAAACGGTGTTCAGTTCAGGGTTCCCGCAGGTGACCGGTCCGCCCAGGTCCAGCGGCGGCACCGAGCGACGGCTCGCACGCCAGCCGCCTGCCCGATCACGTCAACGACGCCACCGCGGCCGAGGCGCAGCGACGACCCGAGTGCAGCGCGCCCTGGATCGACGGCGTGTCCCGGTGATCGCCGCAGAGGAACAGGCCCTCGCCGAGGTCGATCGATCGCTTGGGAGCGAACGGTGGGCGATGGTCCGGCTGCGCATGCGTGATGGCGTCCGTGCGGAGGTGACGCCACCCGTCGACCTGCGCGCCCCACCAGCCGCGCAGCTGGCTGCGCACCGCCGGCTCGAGATCGGTGGCGGCCACGCCCGGGCACGCCGCGGCGATCAGGGCCCGACCGGGTGGCGCGTACTCCGGCGCCACGTTGGACATCGCGGCCACGTTCAGCGCCGGCCCCTGTCCGGTGGCGTCGAGCACGATGAGCTTGTCGGCGAACGGAGCACTCGGCGCGTCGAACCACACGCACGACGCGTGGCGCGAGGCGACTGCGGGCCGACCGAGCAGCGCGGATGCGGCTGGTCCTTCGGTGGCGACGATGATGCGCTCGGCCGAGATCCGTCGACCGGATTCGGTGGTCACCTCGCCGTGGCCGATGGAGGCGACCCGCGTGCGGAGCGCGACCGAACCGGGGACCAACCGTGCCGCCATCTGCCCGGGGATGGCGCCCATGCCGGTCGCGGGCACGGCCGAGTCGCCCACCGTCAGGCAGCGAAGGATGGTGTCGAACATCCGGCGGCTGGCACTGAGCGTGGGATCGAGCTGGATGCCGCCGATCAACGGTCGGAAGAAGCGGTCGATCATCCGCTCGCTGAACCCCGCCTCGCGCAACGCGACGATCGTGCTCACGTCGGTCCCCCGCAGCAGCGACCGCGGGTCAGCCGTTCGAAGGCGGTGCTGCAGGAGCGCGAGGCGGGCCTTGTCCCCCAGGGTTCCGATCGGAGCGAGCGCCGAACCGACGAGCGCCCCCGGCATGCGCATCGGGTCACCGACGCGATGGAACCGACCACCGACCCGGATCAGCGACCCGGGGTCGAATCGCCGCAGGTGCAGCGACGCCACGTCGAGCTGACGCTCCAGCTCGGGGTACGCGGTGAGCACCACCTGGAACCCACGATCGAGGCGGAACCCGTCGACCACATCGGTGCGGACCCGGCCGCCGACCCCGTCCGATGCCTCCAGGACCGTCACCGAGAGCCCCGCCTCTTGGACCAGGGTGGCGGCGGCCAGCCCCGCCAGCCCGGCCCCGACCACCAGCACCTCGACCTGTGTCGGCAGCGCGTCGCTCATCGTCCGGCCCGGTCCGCGCCGGCCCCAGGGCTGGCGGAGGCTTCCGCTCCGGCGGCGATGTTCCTGATCATCGAGCCGAACACGACGTTGTGGAACGGGCTGATCGACCACCAGTACAGATGACCCGGCAGCCCGCGGGGGATGAAGAAGGCCCGCTGCTCGAGGGTCGGCCGGCCGCCGTCGTCCGCGATCGTGAACTCGAGCCACGCATCACCAGGCAGCTTCATCTCGGCCCGGAGGCGAAGCCGGCGCGGCCGTTCGATCGCCTCCACCCGCCAGAAGTCGACGGCGTCGCCGATCTCGAGGCGGTTCGGGTCACGTCGACCGCGCCGGAGGCCCACCCCACCAGCGAGACGGTCCATGAGCCCGCGGATCGCCCAGGCAAGGGGGAACGAGTACCAGCCACGGTCCCCGCCGATGCCCTCGACCGCCCGCCACACGTCGGCCACGTCGACATCGGCGTCGATCGGAGCGGACCGCTCGTCGCGGTACACGGTTCCTCCGCTCCAGCTGGGGTCGGTCGGCATCGGGTCGCTCGGCGCGCCGGGCCACTGCGCGCCCGACCACCGGGTGACCACCCGGCCGCGCCGGATGCTCTCCAACGCCAGGCGGACGGCCTCATCGAGGGGGCAGAGCGCGAACGGGATCAAGGCCTCGATGTCGTGCTCGTGCGCCACCGAGTTGTTCCGGAGCGAGCCGATCAACGGCTGCGCGATCGCCTTGGGGACCGGCGTCACCACGTTCACCCACTGGCTCGAGAGCCAGGGCGACAGCACGGGCACGGGGACGATCACGCGCGGCGCGAGACCGGCGACCGCGGCGTAGCGCTGCATCATCTCCCGGTACGAGACGATGTCGGGGCCGGAGATGTCGAAGCGCCGGTTCGTGCCCGGGGGCAGGTCGACGGAACCGACCAGGTAGGTCAAGACGTCCCGCACGGCGATCGGCTGGACCAGGGATCGAACCCACTTGGGGGTGACCATGACCGGGAGGCGCTCGGTCAGGTAGCGCAGCATCTCGAACGACGCCGACCCGCTGCCGATGATGATCCCGGCCTGGAGGACGACCGCGGGAACGGTCCCGTCGAGGAAGATCTGGCCCACCTCGGCGCGCGAAGCCAGGTGGGCGGATGCCGCCTCTCCGGTGGGCACCAGTCCACCCAGGTAGATGATGCGTTGCACCCCGGCGGCCCCGGCGGCGTCGGCGGTGTTACGGGCGGCGCGCCGATCGGACTCCTCGAAGTGGGCACCCGATCCGATCGAGTGCACCAGGTAGAAGACGACATCGACGCCCTCCATGGCCGGGTCGAGGCTCTCTCGCTGGAGCGCGTCGCCCGCGAGGACCTCGACCGAATCGGCCCACGGGACGTCTCGGACCTTCGCGGGGCGACGGGACAAGCAGCGAACCTCGTGGCCGCCCTCGACCAGCCGCGGCACCAGCCGGCCACCGACGTACCCGGTCGCCCCCATGACCAGCACCTTCATCGCGGCACCGGAACCGTCACGCCTGCTCGTTCACCCACCCAGCCCCACAGCTCGGCTCGGCGGGCAGGGGTGTCGGACCGCCTCGTGTTCGGCAGGCGGTGGATCGACCGGACCCGGCGGTCGAGCCAGAACCCACCGGTCGACGCCAGCGGATCGCTGTCGTCGGCGGCCAGCCACACCATGGTGTCCGCGCCGGCGTCGACGTCGCGCAGCAGGGGTCCGACGATCCGGTGGAACGTGGGAAGCGACGACTCCACCCCGGGGGTGTCCGCCCAGCCCGGATGCAGGGCGTGGAACACGACGGAGCCCGCGGCGACGCGCTGCGCCCACAGCTCCGAGAGCGTCACCTGGGCGCGCTTGGCCAGTGCGTACTGCTTGGTGCCGTTGTAGGCATCGCGGTTCATCTGCAGGTGGTCCACGGTCAGCTCAGCGCTGTACATCCCGCCGGAGGACATGGTGAGGACCCGACCCGGCCCAGACTCGGCGAGCCGCTCGATCAGCAGGCTCGTCATCAGGAACGGTCCGACCACCTGGCTGGCGACGGTCATCTCGATCCCGTCGGCCGACTCGGCGCGCCGGGCGCTGAGCGCGCCCGCGTTGTGGATGAGCACGTCGAGCCGATCGTGGGCTCGAAGGATCTGGTCTGCGGCCCGTCGCACCGCGTCGAGGTCGCCCATGTCCGCGACCACCACCGAGACGGCGGGGTTGCCGGTCAGCTCGCGGATCTCCCGGGCGACGAGCTCGGACTTGTCGGCGTTCCTGCCGATGACGATCACCGTCGCGCCGTCCGCCGCCAGCCGTTCGGCCGCGGCTCGGCCGAGTCCCGAGGTTGCTCCGGTGATGGCGATCACCCGACCGGACAGGTCGTAGGAATCGACGCGGCGCCAATCGAACAGCCGCTGCCTGGCGGAGAACCCGATGCGCGTGAAGCTCGGCGCGATCAGGCCTTCGAGCGCGGCATCGATCAGTTCGGGGCCGCGTTTCACGGTGCGGAAGCGGACGATCGTCCAAGGGTGACGAAGGGGGGCACGGGAAAGCTCCGATGGCTCGACCTGGTGGAGAGCCAGCGGCGTGGATCGAGGCGGGCTCGGACCTTCTTCGTAGCCGGGGGCCGGCCTGGATGGGATGGCGAGCCCGGCGGGCAACACCCACCGGGAGGGGCGACGGGAACCCGCCGCCAGGGCGGTCAGGAACCGCCGCCCACCTGCTTCAGGAACGGGAGGAGGCCGTCGAGGAAGTCGTTGCTCGGGGCCGCACCCGCGGGGTCGTTGTGGGCGTACGTGTTGGAGCGGTCGACGAGCGTGAGGTGGTCGTCGGCGATCCCGGACTGGCGGGCCAGGAGCTGGGCCGTGGTGGTGACGCCCTTGCCGCCGAGGCTGGCGCCGAAGGCGTAGATGCGCAGGTCCTTGGGCAGGTCGGCGCCCATGGTGGCGTGGACGTCGAGCACGTCCTGGCCCGGGTTGGCGTTGCCGTTGGCGACGACGCTGGTGTCGGTGGTCAGCCGCTGCGGGAAGTACCACTCCGTGCCGTCGGCATCCTTGATCCCGTCGCCGGAGAACATCGTGGCGAACCGCTTGATCGGCGAGATGGCGCCGTCACCGTTCCAACCGCCGTCCTTCGTGAGGCCGGTGCCCAGGTGGCCCTGGGCAGCAGCCAGGCTCGGCGGCGAGGTGCCGACGTTGAGGGCGTAGCCGTACTGGCCGATGTTCGTGGCCGGGATCGGCGGGACGATGTTCGTGGGCAGCAGCCCGGACGCCTGGCCCAGGGACTTGGTGTCGGGGTCGTGCAGGGCGGTCAACGATCCGGTGGAGTTGAACAGCCCGGCGTAGGGCGCGGTGATGCCCCCGAAGGACAACCACGGCGAGGCCGTGTCGGCGTTGAGCCCGGCGAGGGCCTTGGTGGCCTCGGCCTTCGTCGCGCCCGTGGGCCGGCTGCCACCGTCGATGTAGACCAGACCGTCGAGCTGGTCCGCTCCTGGCTTCCCGTCGAAGTCCCACGTGGCGTAGGCGGTCACGACCGAGCCGCCGAGCGAGTGGCCGCCGAGGACCACCTTGCCGCCGGCCTTGGCGGCCTGGTCGATGACGACGTGCAGATCCTCGATCGCGACGTTGAGGCCCCACTGCTTGGCGAACTCGACGGTCTTGTCGGGGATCGACTTGAAGTGGTCGGTGACGCTGTCGTCCTTGAGGTAGCCGAGGTAGTAGTCGTACAGCTCCGTGGACGTGATGTCGCCGGCCTTGTACGCGTTCAGCTTCGATTGGTCCTCGAGCAGGTTCTGCCGGCGCTCGACCGCCCAGACCTGCCAGGTGGGCTGGGCCTTGACGATGTCCTGGGCGAGCGGCACGAA
This sequence comes from Aquihabitans sp. McL0605, assembly GCF_049993875.1. Classification (NCBI taxonomy): domain Bacteria; kingdom Bacillati; phylum Actinomycetota; class Acidimicrobiia; order Acidimicrobiales; family Iamiaceae; genus Aquihabitans; species Aquihabitans sp. McL0605. The sequence continues at coordinate 4,077,590 of NZ_CP188252.1, read as the reverse complement.
GTAGGCGGCGCTGGCGGAGGTCCCGGGCTCGAGCACCAGCACGTTGGGGGCGTCGGCGGCGCCGACCTTCAAGATGCCGACCTTGTCGTACTGGGCGGGGGTGCCAGGCGCCTTGAACCCGTCCATCCACTTCACCGCCCGCTTGGACGCGCTCGGCGCGGCGGTCGTCGTGGTCTTCGAGGTGTCCTTCGAGGTGGTGGAGGACGTGCCGTCCGAGGCGGACGACGAACAGCTCGCCACCAGGAGCGCCAAGGAGGCGACGGCCGCCACCGCCAGTCGGGCGCGCCGGCCCCTGGCTCGTTGCTGCGTCATCTCGCGGTCCCCTCGATCGCCAACGACTGGATGGATCGCACGGTAGCCGCGGCGAGGTCGCCCCTCCCGGGAGCGTGGGGGCCGGCGGTCAGGCAGCCCCGTCGGCTACCCCGCGGGCGTGAGGGTGATGACCTCGGTGGTGGCGCGGCAGCCGCCCTGGGCGACGCAGCCGTTGCCGTTGCCGGTGAGGGTCAGGACCTCACCGTCCTCCCCGGCGATCGTGTACGAGCCGGTGGTGCTGCCGCTGACGCCCGAGCCGGAGAACTGCGTGGTGTAGCTGCCCCTGCGGTCGTCGGCGGGCGTGTACTTCAGGGTGACCTGCGCCCCGGGGAACTCGCCCTTCAGCGTGAACGGCTTGCTCAGATCGTCGATCTGGCCGCTCACCGTGAGCCCGCTCCCGCCGCCCGACGCCGAGTACACGCCCAGGCACACGGCCTTGGCCCGCTTGATGATGGCCTCGGTGGAGACCGTGGTCTCCTGGCCCAGGACGAGGGCTCGGGCGCGCTCGCGATCCAGGAGGAAGTCGGCGAGGATCGACGGGTTCTTCGCCGCCTTGCACTTGGCGATGGCCTCCTTCTCGCAGGGTCCCCCGTCGGCGAGGCTCTGGGCCAGGAGCGGCTTGAGGTCGAGACCGCTCGGCGACGGGCCGAAGCCACCGACCGCACGCATGCTCACGTAGCTCGTCGCGCTCCTGATCGCGGCCTTCGTCGCCTCGCAGCTGCCTCCCGCCGCCTCCAGCCTGGGCTTGAGCACCTCCTGCTCGAACTTGGCCGCGGACTCTTCGAACTGGTCCTGCCAGGACTGCTCGTCGCCGCCGCGGCGCGCGTCGTCCAGCGCGGTGGCCATCTCCGACGCGATCCGATCCGATGCATCGGACGCCTGCCGCTCGAGCAGGGCCGAGCGCTGGGCATCGGTGACCGTGGCGAGCCCCCAGCCGCTGAAGTGGGCCACGATCATCGTCGTCGAGGTGTCCTTCGGGTCGGCGGGCGCCGCCACCACCTGGGAAGCATCGTCGGAGATCCCGAAGAACAGCTGCCGGGCTCGCGGCACCTCCGTCGGTGGGGTGATCTTGAGCGTGGCCTGGTCGTGGAAGAAGAGGCCGCTGGGCTCGAACATCACCAGGGCGGTGTCGAAGTCGGTGCCACCGAGCTCGGCCGGCGTCGCCGTGATCTTCGTGTCGGCGCCGAGCGCCCCGGCCGGCACCTCGAACGCGAACGCCGTGCCGTCCGCCGCCTTCAGGTCGATCGATCCGCCCTCGACCCCGATGGTCTTCGTGACCGCCGCACCTTTGTCCCGCTTGATCTCCAGGTCGTCGTGCGACGCGCTGGATGGGTCGGACCCGGACGTCGCCGATGCGCCGTCCCCCGCGGATCCATCGCCGGAGGAGCTGCACCCCGCGAGGGCAGCGAGGACGAGGGTGAGGAGGAGTGCAGGCGCCGTGATCTGCCGGCGCCGAGCGACAGAGAGTCCGTTCATCACGACCGTCTACCACGCGGAGCGGTGGGCCCGCTACGAAAAGTGGTGACGAGGACGGCAGCCGGCAGGCCGCGGAACGGATGAGGCGTACCATCTCGGGTCCGGGGGCAGCCGCGGTTCCACGGCTCCCACACGAGCAGGAGCAGCCGATGACGTTCGAGACGCCCACCGACCTGTCGAACAACCGGGGCCTGATCGCCGACCCCGCCAGGTTCGCCCGGGAGCGGAGCGCGGCGTCGTGGCTGTACCTCAACGGTGAGGAGTTCGCCTCCATGGAGGGCGGCATGTCCTACGACGACGTCCAGGCCGCGGTGGCGGCATCGGCCAACGTGATCTCCGATCCGCCCCGCGAGATGACGATGGCGCTGGCCCGCCAGCACGTGGCGGCCCTCGATGCCCTGCCGCGGCCGACGGTCGTGACCTGCCGGCGCGGCCCACGGTCGTCGGCCGTGATCTACCTGTACGCCGGCCTGCAGCAAGGGGCGACGGCCGACGAGGTCCTCGCTCAGGCGGAGCGCGACGATGCGGCGTTCCTCGCCGACGACAGCCTCAAGGAGTGGGTGGCCCAGGGCCTCACCGAGCTGGCCTGACCGGCCGCGCCCAGCACGGGCGTTCCGCCCCGGCCTCCAGCCAAGATCAACTCTCCATCAATTCGCGAGGGTGGAACCGAATCTGGCAGGCCGTCCAACTACCATTTCCGTCAGCAGGTGCGGCTGCTGGAACTGGAGGATGTCTGGTGCGGGACAGGAACACGGTCCTCGTCGTCGACGACGATCCGGACGTGCGGGCCACGTTGGTCGACATCCTCGAGGCCGAGGGGTTCATCGCCCACCAGGCTTCCACCGCGTCCGAAGCGGTGGCGCAGGTGGAGCGCCTGCACCCCGACGTCTTGCTGCTCGACCTCGGCCTCGGGAGCGGCAACGGGTTCGACGTGCTCCGCAGCCTGGGCAACGACCCCGACATGGGCATCATCGTCGTCAGCGGCCACGGGGCGGAGGCCGACCGGGTGGCGGGCCTGGAGCTCGGTGCCGACGACTTCGTGGCGAAGCCGTTCATGCGGCGCGAGCTCGTGGCCAGGGTGCGGGCGATCATCCGGCGCTCCGCCGCCCGGCCCCAGCCGCAGGTGCCCGAGCAGCTCCAGTTCGGACGGCTGGCGATCGACACCGCGGCCAAGGAGGCGTGCCTCGACGGCCGGTCGATCGGGCTCACCGCCAAGGAGTTCGAGCTCCTCCACTTCCTTGCCGCCTCCCCCCGTCGCGTGTTCTCCCGCGACCAGATCCTCGATCAGGTGTGGGGCTCGGCGAGCTGGCGCGCACCGGGCACGGTGAGCGAGCACGTCCGTCGGGTCCGCCAGAAGCTGGCCGTCGACGGATCCCACCACGACTGGATCACCACCCTCAAGGGCGCCGGGTACCGCTTCGAGCCGGTGCCGGCCGCGGTCGTCCCCGTGCCCGGGCCGGCCCGTCAATCGACGGCGCTGGACCAGGCCTGAAGCGTCTCGTCGACCGGGGCTGACCCTCCGAGGGCGCCGCTGACGATGTCGAGCAGGGCCGCGGAGGTGAAGGGCTTGTCGAGGGACCACTCGAGGGCATCCCGGTCGATCGTCTCGTCGAAGTACGCCGAGGTCACGACGACCGGGATCCACGGTCGCTGGGCGTGGAACCGGGCCGCCAGCGCCAGGCCCGACTCGCCGGCCATGACGACGTCGGTCAGCACCAGGTCGATGTCGGTCCGGCTCGCGAAGCAGGCGGCCGCATCCTTCGCCCGCGTGCACGCCAGCACCTGGTAGCCGGCCCGCACGAGCGTCTCGGTCACCACCTCGAGCACGTCGGCCTCGTCGTCGACGACGAGGATGGTCGGCACCGCCCCGGGCCCGTGGCCGCGCCCCGCGGCATCCGGCCGGAGGGTCGCCGCGCGATCGGACGACGGTGCCGGTGCCGGTGCCGGTGCCCGCGGCAGGGTGACGGTGAACGTCGCCCCACATCCCGGACGGCTGTCGATGTCGATGAGACCCCGAGCCTGGCGCACGGCCTGCAGCGCCTGCGACAGGCCGAGCCCCGTGCCCGATCCGGCGGGCTTCGTGGTGAAGAACGGGGTGAACACCTGAGCACGGGTGCCGGCGTCCATCCCGATCCCGGAGTCGACCACGGCCAAGGAGAGGGCCGACGACGCGCCCCCGGCAGGCTCGTCCTTCGACCCGAGGCGGTCCGAGTCTGAGGTGGAGATGGTCAGCGACCCGCCGCCGGGCATGGCATCCCTGGCGTTGACCACCAAGCTGATCAGCACCTGCTCGATCTGGTGGGGATCGGCCAGCACCAGCGGCTCCGTCGCATCCAGCTCGACCTGCAGCGCGATGCCGCCACCGAGCAGGTCGGAGGTCAGGTCCGACACCGATCGCACCAGGTCGTTCAGGTCGAACGTCTGGGGGGCGTACTCGGGCTTGCGGCTCAGCCGCAGCAGACCGGTCGCCACGTCCGAAGCCCGGTCGACCGCGTGCTGGGCCGCGGCCAGGCGCTTGGCGGTCTGCGGGCCTGGCGCGATCTCGTCGCCGAGCAGCTCCAGCTGGCCGCGGAGCACGGCGAGCACGTTGTTGAGGTCGTGGGCCAGGCCGCTGCCGAGCTGGGCGGCCAGCTCGATCCGCTGGGCGTGGTGGAGCTGGGCCTCCAGCTCGTGGCGCGCCGTCACGTCATCGATCAGGTACACGAGGTAGGTCGCCTCGCCCTCCGGGTCGCGCACGCTGCTGACCGCCACGTTCGTCCAGATGAACGACCCGTCGGCGTGGAGGTACCGCTGGTCGGCCAGGCGGTAGCCGGCCGACCCCTCCGCCAGCGAGGCCTCCTGCGCGCTCCGATCGGCGGCGGCCGCCTGCTCGTGCTGCATGTGGGCCACCCCCTGGCCCCGCACCGCGGTGGCGGCGCGCCCGACCAGCTCGCAGAACGCATCGTTGGCATCGATCACCACGCCGGCCGCATCGACCACCAGGACGCCGACCAGCGACTGGTCGAACACCGCCCGGTACCGCCGGTCGGCGCGGAGGATCTGCTCGGCGGCGGCCACCTGCTCCGACGCGTCGCGGAGGATCACCACGTACACGCGCTTGGACAGCACGGTCCCGACCGAGATCGACACCTCGGCGGCGAAGGGCTCCCCCGTCGATCTCGTCGCCTGCACGTACCGCGCGCCCCCCATCAACCGGTGGACGGCGGTGTGGTCGTCGAACCGGGGCAGGTCGCCCTCGTGGAGGCCGACGACCTCGTCGGGGAGGATGCTCCGGAGGGGTTGGCCGAGCACGTCGCTCGCCCGGTAGCCCAGCACCGTCTCGGCGGCCCGGTTGAACAGGATGATGTTCTGGTCCTCGTCGGCCGAGATGATCGCGTCGCTGGCCTGGGCGAGGATCCCCTCGAGCCGCTCGTTGGCCTCGAGGGTCCGCTCCTCCGCCTCCGCCACATCGGTCACGTCGGCGAGCGTGGCGACGAACCCGTCGGGATCGCCCTGGTGGTCGCGCAGCGTGTGCACCCCGTGCGCCACCCACCGCTGCGTGCCATCGGGGCGGACGATCGAGTACCGCTCGAACGCCTGGTCGCCCTCGCCCACCGATGCCGATGGCCGGTGCTCGTGCTGCTGGCGCCAGTCGGCCACCTGCCGGCCGACGAGGCGCTGGCCCAGGATCTGCTCGGTCCTGCGGTTGGCGTAGACGCACACCCCGTCGGCGTCGGCCACGTACGCGCCGATCCCCAGCGCGTCGGCCATCTCGTAGATGAACCCCCGCTTGGCGAGCCGCGGGGTGAGGCCGGCCTCCAGGTCCACGGGGATGAGGAGCCACCGGACCGACCACCGGTCGGGGCCGTCGCCGGTCAGGAGCGGGAACGCGTGCGCCGTCACCGTCAGGGCCGGGCCGTGCTCGGGCACCAGCCGGACCGGCCACCGCCTCGGCTCGCCGTCGCCGACGAGCGCGTCGAGCGTGATGGCAAAGGTCCGCTGGTCGCCGAGGTCGACGAACGTGCGCAGGGGCCGGCCGAGCAGCAGCCGGGGATCATCCACGCCGAGCAGCTGGTACGCCTGGTCGCTCGCTTGGCGGATCAGGCCGAGGCGATCGGTGACCAGGTACGCGCCCTGCGCCGCCTTGAACAGATCGCGGAACTGCCGCCGCTCGCGCTCGATCGCGCCGACGTGTTCGTCCGTGACCCCGTGCTGGGTCATGACACCGGTCCTCCCCACAGGCTGGATCGCCTTCGACGGCTCAACTGAATTGAACCGGCCTCCCACCGAGGAGCTTAGAGCGTCTGTCACGGCGCCGCTTCAGAGTTTGGGCAATGTTCACCCGACCTATCCATGCTGATCACCTGCCCTACGCCGTATGGATGAATGGCGGGCCGTTTTCCACTCAATCACCACCAGCATTGATGTTGCATTGATTCGGGTCTTGCTGTTGATTGATCGCCCACTGCCTAGCTTCCATTTCACGACAAGAGGGCATCTGCTTCCGGCAGCACCGGGAGTCGGCCGGCCACGCAACTTCGGCCGACGCCGCCTTCACGACGTCACGCCACACCTCTCGTGGGCGTGCACACATCCAGATGAGGCGGCGCGACCCATGGCGACACCACCCTCGATTGCGGACACCCCGGCGGCGGGCCCTGCGTCCCTGCGACCACCCCGCACCGCCCACCCGGCGCACCGGCGGCGGGCTCCGGTCGAGGTCGGGCACCGCCGAGCCGCCGGAGGCGAGCACCCGGCCGACACCGCCGAGCGGTCCTCGTTCGCGGCACTGGTCGCCGCGGCCGCCGACGGCGACCGGGCGGCCTGGGAGCAGATCGTGGCCCAGCACTCCCGGCTCCTCTGGTCGGTGGCGCGCGGCGTGGGCCTCGGCGCCGCCGACGCGGCCGATGTCTGCCAGACCACCTGGGTGCAGCTCATCAAGCACCTGGACTCGATCGAGGACCCCGACCGCATCGGCGCCTGGCTGGTCACGACGGCGCGCCGCGAGGCCATCCGGCTGAGCCGCCGGACCAAGCGCGACCTGCCGGCGAGCGATGACCCGGTGCTCGAGCGCACCCCACCCGGCCTGGTCATCGACATCACCGACGCCGCGATCGAGCGCGACGAGCGGGCCGTCGCGTGCTTGCAGGGCATGATCGCCGACCTCCCCGAACGGTCCCGGCTCCTGCTCGCCCTCCTCGCCACCGACCCCACGCCGTCCTACGCCGAGATCTCCGAGGTCCTGGACATGCCGATCGGGAGCATCGGACCGACGCGGGCGCGGGCGCTGGAACGGCTCCGCGAGGGGCTGACCGCCCTGGGCATCTCCCAGGACGATGTGTGCAGCAAATGAGCCAAAGATCTCTCGTGATTTGACTCAATTGCATGTATCACCGTGACCGCAATTGACTCTGTTCAAGTGTGTCATCTGCGCCACATTCGTCGGTCGGGGTCGGGCTTCGGTTGCCGAATCGAGGTCCGGCCGCCCCCTACGCCGCGCCACCCGGGAACCCACCCCCCGAGCCGGCGGCGGCACCTGAGATGACACCTGCTGCCCCTGCCCCGGAGCCATCCGCCCCGCCGGCACGGGCAGCGGGTGCATCGCCTTCGCCTGGCTCGGCGAACCGGATCCACATCCTGCTCACCGTGCTCGACGCCACCTGCATCGCCGCCGGCTGGCTCGTCGCCGTGGCCCGCAACCCGTCGACGCCGACTCCGATCGCCGTCACGGCCGGCGCCACCGCGGCCGGCATGGCCGAGCTGGTCGCCACCCGCCTGCACCGCTCCCGCAGCTGCACGCTCCGGTCCGTCGAGCTCGGCCGCCTGTTCCGGGTCCCGATCGCGGCCGTCGCCGGGGGGTGCGTCTCCGCCGCCGTGCTGGGCGGCCGGCTGCCCTCCTCCACGGCGGTCGAAGGGGCGGTGGCATCCTTGCTCCTCCTCGCCACCACGCGCGCCTTCGTGGCCGCCTGGTTCCGAGGCCGGCGGTCCCGCGGCATCGGCATCCGCCGGGTGGTCCTGGTGGGCACCAACCACGAGGCCGAGGAGATCGCCGTCCTCCTCACCAGCCGTCCTGACCTCGGCTACGAGGTGGTCGGCGTCGCCGGCCCCAGGCCCCACGGGGAGGGCTCGCTCGAGGGGATCCGGTGGGTGGGACGAGCCGATCAGGCCGCCGACCGGGCCGAGGCGCTCGGCGCCACCGGCGTGGTGGTGGCGGTCACCGCGCTCGATCGACCCGACCTGCAGCGCCTGGTGACCCGGGCGCTCGAGGCCCACCTGCACGTCCAGATGTCGAGCGGCCTGGGGCTGCTGGGGCACCGCCGCCTCGTGCGGACGCCCGTCGGCCACGACCCCTGGTGCTACGTCGAGGCCAACGCCCACGGCCGCACCCAGGTCGCCGCCAAGCGGGCGATGGACCTGGCCTTCACCGTCCCGCTCCTCATCATCACGGCCCCGTTCCTCGCGGTGGCGGCGATCCTCATCAAGCTGGAGGACCACGGCCCGGTCCTGTTCCGCCAGCTCCGCGTCGGCCTCGACGGCCGCCTGTTCCTGTGCCTGAAGCTGCGGACGATGGCCGTGGGCGCCGAGGACCAGCTCGACGAGGTGCAGGAGCGCAACGAGCGCACCGGACCGCTCTACAAGGCGGAGCGCGACCCCCGGGTGACCCACGTGGGTCGGCTGCTGCGAGCCTCGAGCCTCGACGAGCTCCCCCAGCTCATCAACGTCCTCCGGGGCCAGATGAGCCTCGTCGGCCCCCGGCCGGCGCTGCCCGACGAGGTCTCCCAGTTCGACGACGACCTGCGGTCCCGCGTGCGGGTTCCACCCGGGCTCACCGGCCTGTGGCAGGTGGAGGCCCGGGACAACCCGTCGTTCCACGCCTACCGCCACCTCGATCTCTTCTACGTCGAGAACCGATCGCTGGTCCTCGACCTCACCATCCTCGCCATGACCCCGCTGACCGTCGCCGGCCGGCTCTGGCGGACCGAGCGCAACGCATGGCGGCTCCGGCACCGACCGGCCGAGCTCGTCGACATCGGAAACGAACCGACCCACGTCCTGGAGGCGTCATGAGAGTGTTGATCACCGGCAGCAGCGGACTCATCGGATCGGAGGCGTCGGCGCACTTCGACAGCCTCGGGGCCGAGACGATCGGCGTCGACAACAACCTGCGAGCCGACTTCTTCGGCCCCGACGGCGACACGGCCTGGAACCTGGCCCGGCTCAAGGAGGAGCATCCGAGGTTCCGCCACATCGACATGGACATCCGCGACCGGCAGGCGATGCTGGACCTCTTCCAGATCGAGCGCCCCGACGTGGTGATCCACTGCGCAGCCCAGCCCTCGCACGACCTGGCGGCCCGCCGACCGTTCGACGACTTCGACGTGAACGCGGTCGGCACCCTCAACCTGCTCGAGGCCACGCGGCGGTTCTGCGCCGAGTCGCCGTTCGTCTTCATGAGCACGAACAAGGTGTACGGCGACGCCCCCAACGAGGTCCCGCTCGTCGAGCAGCCCACCCGCTGGGAGTACGCCCACGAGCGCGACCGCCACGGGATCGACGAGTCGATGCGGATCGACCAGAGCAAGCACTCGTTGTTCGGCGCATCGAAGGCGGCCGCCGACCTGGCGGTCCAGGAGTACGGGCGCTACTTCGACATGCCGACCGTCTGCTTCCGCGGCGGCTGCCTGACCGGACCGAACCACGCCAGCGCCGAGCTCCACGGGTTCCTCTCGTACCTGGTGAAGACCACGGTGAACCAGGAGCACTTCCGCATCTACGGGTACCAGGGAAAGCAGGTCCGCGACCAGATCCACAGCCGTGACGTCCTGGCCGCGTTCGATGCGTTCATCCGGGCGCCCCGGGCCGGCGCGGTCTACAACCTCGGGGGCGGCCGGGAGAACAGCACATCGGTCCTCGAGGCCATCGCCCTCGCCGAGCAGGCAGCCGGGGTCCGCCTCGACCACGAGTACGTCGACGAGGCCCGGTCGGGCGACCACATCTGCTACATCAGCGACCTCGCGAAGCTCCGAGCGGACTACCCCGACTGGCACCTCACCACCTCGCTCGACGCGATCGTCGAGGAGCTCGTCGAGGCCCACCACGCCCGCCTCCCGGTGCGATCGCTGTGAACGCTCCCCTGCTCTCCGCGCTGGCGGCGACCCACGCCATCGCACCCCGCGCCGCCTGGCTCACGTGGGCCGGCCGCGCCGCGGTGCTCCCGGCGCTGGTGAGCCGTCCCGAGCGGATCAACCGCAGCGCGTGGACCAGCCGGACCACGCTGCGCCAGTTCGCCCGCAGCGAAGGGTGGTCCGACCCCGGGGAGCGCGAGGCCATCGAATCGGTGAAGGCGAGGGCCGCGGGCGGCGCCATCTTGGACATCGGCGTCGGGGCGGGACGGACCGTCCCCCTGCTGCGGGAGATCAGCGACGACTACCGGGCGATCGACTTCCTGGCCCCCATGGTCGAGGAGTGCGCCAAGCGGTTCCCGGACGTGGACGTAGCCGTCGGCGATGCCCGCGACCTCTCCCGGTTCGGCGACGGAGAGCTCGACCTCGTGGTGTTCTCGTGGAACGGCATCGACGCCGTGGAGCACGGCGACCGGGCGCAGATCCTGGCCGAGGTGCACCGGGTGCTCGCCCCCGGAGGCACCTTCCAGTTCTCGACCCACAACATCGCGGGCCGCGGCTGGCAGGAGACCCCGTGGACCGTGCACAAGGAGGACCTCGGCCACCCGCGCCGCCTCGCCGAGCTGGCCGTCTACCTGCCGATCAACGCCCGGAACCACCACCGCAACCGGGTGAACGGGCCGCACGGCGACGGCTGGGGCATGGCCAACGCCGGCGCCCACCACTTCTCGCTCGTGATCCACTACACGACGCTCGGCGTGGAGCTCGACGAGCTCGCCGACGCCGGCTTCGAGCACATCGAGGTCTGGGACAACGAGACCGGCCGCCCGGTGCTCCCGGGCCAGGACACCTCGGGCACCTGGTGGTTCCAGCTCGCAGCCCGCAAGGCCGTCGAGCCGCCAGAGGCTGCGGCCGCGGCGTCGACCGGCCAGGCCCTCCCGGGGGCGGACACGTATCACCGAGCGGCCTCGGCGCCTCTGACCGAGCGAGCCGACAACCGAACGCTGAGGCCGCCCTCATGACGATGCGAACCACCAGCACCTGCCTCGAGGGGACCGTCCGGGTCGGCGTCGACCTGTGCCGCGTGGCCGACGTGGCCGAGGCCATCGACCGCTTCGGCCCCCGCTACGTCGACCGGGTGTACACCGCCGCCGAGATCGGCGACGGCGCCACGGCGGCCACGGCCGCCCCCGAGCACCTCGCCGCCCGGTTCGCAGCGAAGGAAGCCACCTTCAAGGTGCTCCGGCCCGACCGGGCGGGCATCGACTGGCGGACGATCGAGGTCGTGCGCGACCCCGGAGGCTGGTGCGACATCCGCCTCCGCGGCGCCATGGCCGAGCAGGCCCGACGCTCCGGCATCTCGTCGCTCACGGTCGCGCTGAGCCACGAGGCCGGCATGGCCGTGGCGGTCGTCGTGGGGCTGATCGCCCCCGAGGACGACGAGACCAGCCCGAGAGCAGCAGCAAGGACGACCACGGAAAGGGTGGACACCCCATGATCACCGACACGGTGCAAGCGATCCTCAACGAGCACGGCCGCATGGCGGTCGATGCCCGCGGGTTGGGCCCGGACGACGACCTCTACGGCGCGGGCCTCACCTCCCACGCCAGCGTCAGCCTGATGCTCGCGCTCGAGGACACGTTCGACGTCGAGTTCCCCGAGCACCTGCTCACCCGAGCGACCTTCGGATCGATCGGTTCCATCGAGGACGCCATCACGCAGCTCCAGGGGACCCCCCTGGCAGGTGCCGCGTCGCAGCCGGCCGGGTGAGCGCCATGACCGTGACCGAGCCCCAAGCCGACGCCGCCGTGCCGGCGTCCATCACCGCCCTCGAGCCGTCGGTGCTCGAGCTGGCCGAGCAGATCGGCGAGGAGGTGGCCGGGCCGGCCGCACGGGAGGTCGATCGCGACGCCCGGTTCCCGGTCGAAGCCATCACCGCCCTGCGCGATGCGCGGCTGCTGTCGGCCCTCGTCCCCGTCGAGCTCGGCGGGAGGAGCAGCACCATCACCGAGGTGGCCAGCGCCGTGCAGGCCCTCGGCCGGCACTGCGGCTCCACCGCCCTCATCTACGCCATGCACCACATCCAGGTCGCCGTCCTGGTGCACCACGGCAAGACCCCCCGGCTGCGCGAGTACCTGCGGGAGGTCGCCCGCGACGAGCTGCTGCTGGCCTCCGCCACCACCGAGCTCGGCACCGGCGGCGACGTGCGCACCAGCATCTGCGCCGTCGAGCAGGACGGCGATCACGTCCGGCTCACCAAGAAGGCGCCGGTCATCTCCTACGGCCACCGGGCCCAGGGCATCTTGGCCACCGCCCGCCGCACACCCGACAGCCCGCCGAACGACCAGGTGGTCGTCGTGCTGCCCGCGGGCACCTACGAGCTGGAGCAGACCTCGGTCTGGGACACGCTCGGGTTCCGGGGCACCTGCAGCGACGGGTTCGTGCTGACCGCCGAGGCCCCCGCCGACCTGGTGGTGGCCGACCCGTTCAGCGACATCTCGGCGCACACCATGCTCCCCACCACCCACGTGCTCTGGGCGTCGGTGTGGCTGGGTATCGCCGAGCGGGCCGTCAGCGCCGCCCGCTCCTACCTGAGAGCCGAGGCGCGGCGCAGCCCCGGGGTGACGCCCCCTGCAGCCGTGCGCGTAGCCGAGCTGGTCGGCCTGTTCGAGCAGCTCTCGGCCGTCGTCCACGGCGCCGCACTGGAGTACGAGGAAGCGCTCACGTCCCACCGCCAGGTGCTGACGACGCTGGGCTTCGCCATCCGCATGAACACGGTGAAGACCACGGCCTCGGTCGCGGCCGCCGACATCGTGAACCGGGCCCTGTTCGTCTGCGGCATGGCCGGGTACAGCGAGACGTCGCCCTACAGCCTCGGCCTGCAGCTGCGGGACATGGCCGGCGCCGCCCTGATGATCCACAACGACCGCATCTTGGCCAACACCGCCCAGATGCTCCTCGTGGCGAAGGAGTCGTGATGACGACCACCCCGGTCACCGCCCCCTCCCTGCGGCACCAGCTCGTGGACGACGGCGCCGTCGTCCCCATGGGCGCCGACGGCCTGTACGGCCGTGGCGCCTCCTTCATGCAGGTGTTCGACGGCCTCGATCGCCTGCTCACCGCCACCGGCGTCCAGCCCCACGTCGAGCGGTTCCGGTTCCCGCCGATCCTCCCCGCCGCCGACCTCCTGCGCACCGACTACCTGCGGTCGTTCCCCGACCTCGTCGGTGCCGTCCACAGCTTCTGCGGCGACGACCACGCCCACGCCCACCTCCTGCAGACGATCGACCAGGGCGGGCGCTGGTCCGACGAGCTCGAGCCGACCGACCTCGTGCTGCTCCCGGCAGCGTGCTACCCGCTCTACCCGATGGCCTCCGGCGTCCTGCCCGAGCAGGGCCGGGTCTTCGACGTCCTGGGGCTGTGCTTCCGGAACGAGCCCTCGCTGGACCCGGCCCGGATGCAGTCGTTCCACCAGCGCGAGTTCGTGCACCTCGGATCGCCCGAGCGCACGCTCGAGTTCCGCAACCGCTGGCTGGAGCGGGCGCTCGAGATCTTCGACGAGCTGGGCCTCGAGGTCCGGGCCGAGGTGGCCAACGACCCCTTCTTCGGCCGCGCCGGCCGGATGCTCGCGGTCGGGCAGAGGGCGGCCGCCCTCAAGTACGAGGTGGTGGCGACGGTTGCCGATGCCGAGCACCCGACCGCCATCACCTCGGCCAACTACCACCTCGACCACCTCACCAGCGCGTTCGGCATCGAGGCACCCGGCGGCGGCCCCGCCCACTCGGCCTGCATCGGCTTCGGGATGGAGCGGATCGTCCTCGCCCTGTTCGCCCGCCACGGCACCGACCTGGCCCGGTGGCCCACGACCGTCGCGGGGATGCTGACGTGACCACCACCTGGACGCGGGCGGAACCGGTGCTCCGGCTCGACCCGACCGACTACCGCGAGCACTTCGTCCACGACGACCGGCGGATCTGGTCGGAGGTCAACTGCTACGTGGACCTCTGGGTCGAGCTGCTGCACAGCATGGGCCTGGACCCGATCCCCGGTCTCGCCTTCGTGCTGTCGTGCGGGTTCGAGGGCGACCAGTGGCGCTTCCTCAAGCACCCCGCCGAGGACCTGCGGGCCCTGTACGGGATCGAGGTCGTCGAGCTGAACCCGTGGCGCGGCACCGAGCAGTGCATGGTCGACCACCTCGGCCTCGGGCACCTGCTCACCGTCGAGGTCGACTCCTGGTACCTCCCCGACACCGTCGGCGTCTCGTACCGCCGGCAGCACGTGAAGACCACGATCGCCCCGAACCGCATCGACACCGACCGGCACCGCCTCGAGTACTTCCACGCCACCGGCTACCACCAGCTGACCGGCGACGACTACCTGGGCGTGCTCCCCCGAGCCGGCGAGGTGACCCCCCAGCTGCCGCCGTACATCGAGCTCATCCGCCTCGACGCCGTGGCCCCGCTCGACGGCGACGAGCTGCTCGCCGAGACCCTGGCCCTCGCATCCCGCCACCTGGAGCGGGGCCCGAGGTCGAACCCGGTGCGAGCGATGCGCCGCCGGCTCGAGGCCGACCTCGGGTGGCTGGCCGACGGGGGCATCGACCGCTTCCACGACTACGCCTTCGCCACGCTCCGCCAGTGCGGCGCCGGCGCCGAGCTGGCCGCCGACCTGTGCCGGTGGCTGGCCGCCCGCGGCGCGCCCACGGCGGCCGCGATCGAGCCGTACCTGAAGCTCTCGATGGCCGCCAAGGCCGCCCAGTTCAGCCTCGCCCGGCTCAGCACCGGGCGGAAGGGCAGCACCGACCGCTCGCTGGACCAGATGGAGCACTGGTGGGACACCGCGACCGAGGCGATGGCAGGGATCCGTGGATGGTGAGCCGCGACCCCTCGGCGGGTGGGAGTGCGCCTCAATCGCGCCCGGAGCGATCGCTGACGCCGCCGCGCTGGCGCACCGGTCGCTCGACTGGCTCGCGGCGCCGGTGCCCGGGACCGCGGCGGCGGCCGTCCGCGATGCCGGGACCTGGACGCTGGGCGACAGCCGGGGGTTCGATGACGAGGACTGGTGGTTCCGCTGCCGGTTCGCCGGCCCCGAGCGCGGCGCCGGCGAGACGTGGGACCTCGCCTTCGACGGCCTCGCCACCCTGGCCGACGTCTGGCTGAACGGTCGGCACCTCCTGCGCTCGGAGAACATGTTCCGCTCCCACCTGATCCCGGTCGGACCTCTCCTGGAGGACGACAACGAGCTGTTCATCCGCTTCGAGGCGCTGACGCCGCACCTCGCGCCGCGCCGACCCCGGCCGGCGTGGAAGGCCGCCATGGTCACCAGCCAGAGCCTGCGGTGGATCCGCACCTCGTTCATCGGGCGGACCGCCACCTGGACGCCGCGGGTCGCACCGGTGGGGCCATGGCGGCCCGTCGAGCTCCGCCGCACCCCCGCCCTCCCGGTCGCGGACCGGACCATCCGCATCGACCACGACGGGACCGACGGCCTCATCGAGGCCACCCTCGTCGTGGCCGCCGGATCGGCCACCGTACGAGCCGCCACCCTGACCGTCGACGGCCACCGGGCGCCCATGGAGGTGCAGCTCACCGTGGACGGGCCCACGCTCACCGGCACGCTCCGGGTCCCAGGAGCCGGCGCCTGGTGGCCCGCGACCCATGGCGAGCAGCACCGGTACCGCGCCGCGGTCACGGTGACCACGAGTGCCGGCGAGCACACCATCGAGCTCGGCGCGGTGGGGTTCCGCTCGGCATCGTTCGGACCGGACCATGCCCCCGAGCTGGTCATCAACGGCGCCCGCATCTTCTGCCGGGGCGTGACCTGGATGCCCCTCGACCTGGTGGGGTTGCGGTCCGACCCGGCTGAGCAGCGCCGTCTGCTCGGCGCCCTCCGCGCCGGTGGCACCAACCTGGTGCGGATCGTCGGGACCACGGTCGACGAGCCCGAAGCGTTCCTCGACCTGTGCGACGAGCTCGGGATCCTGGTCTGGCACGACCTGATGTTCGCCAACCTCGACTACCCAGCGGCCGATCCGGCGTTCGCCGCGGAGGTGGAGGCGGAGGTCACCGGCCAGCTCCGTCGGCTCCAGGGCCACCCGTGCGTCGTGGCCGTGTGCGGCGGGAGCGAGATCGCCCAGCAGGCCGCCATGCTCGCCCGCCCGCTCGACCAGGTCTCCGCCGCACCGCTCGGAAAGGTCCTCGCCGACCTCGTGGCCCAGCACCTCCCCGGCGTCCGCTTCTGGCCCGACTCCCCCACCGGTGGCGATCCGCCGTTCTCGGTCGACACGGGCATCGCCCACTACTTCGGGGTGGGCGGGTACCGCCGGGCCGTCAGCGATGCCCGCACGAGCAACGTGCGCTTCGCGTCGGAGTGCCTGGCGTTCTCGTCGGTGCCCGACGATGACGCCGTCCGGTCCCTCCGGGCCGCCGGCGTGGTGGTGGCCGACCCCCGGTGGAAGGCCGCGGTCCCCCGCGACGCGGGCCAGGCGTGGGACCACGAGGACGTCCGGGACCACTACGTGCGCGAGCAGTTCGGCGTCGACCCGGCCTCGCTCCGCGCGGTCGACCCCGAGCGCTACCTCGACCTCGGTCGCGCCGCGGTGGCCGACCTGGTCGGCCGGACCGTGGCGGAGTGGCGCCGGCCCGGCTCGACCTGTGCCGGGGCCATCGTCCTGCAGGCCCGGGACCTCGTCGCCGGCGCCGGGTACGGGCTGTTCGACGTGCAGGGCCGACCCAAGAGCGCCTGGCGAGCGCTGGCCAGGGTCTCGAGCCCCACCGCGCTGCTCTTCATCGACGAGGGCCTCAACGGTCTCGACCTGTACGCGCTCAACGACCGCCCGGAGCCCGTCGACGGGACGCTCGTCGTCCGAGCGTTCGCGGGCAGCAACTGCACGGCGGTCGCCGAGGTGGCCTGCCTCGTCCCGCCCCGCTCCTCGCAGCGGTTCCGGATCGAGGCCCTGCTCGGGGAGTTCCTCGACGTCACCTACGCCTACCGCTTCGGCGTCCGCCAGATCGACGCGGTGTCGGCCCGCTGGTTCGACGGGCCCTCGCTCGTCTCCCGGGCCACGTTCGCACCGGAGGGGTCGACTGGAGTGCGGGAGGTCCTCGGTCTCTCGGGGACCTCCCGCCGGGTCGACGACGAGACCTACGAGCTGGACATCACCACCGACCGCCTGGCGCGGTGCATCCTGATCGGCGCCCCCGGCGCGGATCTGTCCGACGACGCGTTCGACCTCGAGCCCGGTGGCCACGCCCTCGTGCGGGCCACCTCTGGACAGCCGGTGCGCTTCGAGGTCCGTGCGGTCAACGGGCTCGACCGGGTGCGGTTGGAGGCACGCGATGACTGATCCCGCTGCCCTGCTCGCCGCGGCCGTGTGGTTCGGCCACGACCACCTCCGGTCCTTTGCCATGGTGCACCGGCCGGCGCGCCCCACGGGCGAGGGCGTGGTGATCTGCAACACCCTCGGGTTCGACGGCCTCCTCGCCCAACGGCCGTTCCGCCACCTCGCCGAGGTTCTGGCGGGCCTCGGGTTCACGGTCGCCCGCATCGACTACGAGGGGACCGGCGACGCGCCCGGCGATCACGAGGATCCCGACCAGGTCGCGGCGTACCTGGCCAGCATCGATGACGCCGTCGACCTCCTGCGTACCAAGGAGGCCTGCACCCGGATCTCGCTCATCTCGGTCCGGGTGGCGACCTGCCTCGCCACCCGCTACGCGCTCGACCACCCCGGCGTGGACCGCCTCGTGCTCTGGGCCCCGTGCCCGACCGGCCGCCAGTACGTGCGGGAGCTGCGGGCGATGTCCCGGCTGTCGGCGGCCTCACGCCCCGGCGCGCCGGCCGGCCGCCGCGGGCGCCCTGCGGGTGCCGACGGGCCGGGCTCGGTCGAGGCCGTGGGCTTCGAGTTCACGGCGGCGACCCTCGACGACCTCGCCCGCCTCGACCTCGGCACCACGATCACCCACCCGCCGGCAGAGCGGGTGCTGGTGCTCGACCGCGACGACATCCCCCCGAACGATGCGGTCGTCGAGGCCCTCGCCGCCGTCGGCACCGCCGTCGACCACCAGCGCGGCAGCGGGTGGGCCCGCTACGCCGTGGCCGACGAGACGGAGTCGGTGATGCCCACGGGCTCGCTCGCGGCCATCGCCGGCTGGATGTCGGAGTCGAGGCCAGGGACCAGGACGGCGCGGACCGAGCCGACGGCGGCCCCGCCGCGCGACCTGGTCGTGAGCTCGGAGATCGAGGGCAGCCACCGCGAGCACGCCGTGTGGATCGACGACCGCCTGTTCGCCGTGGTGTCCGAGCCGCTGCTCCCCGAGCGCTCGCGCCGGTCGGCGATCGTGCTGTCGAACACCGGGTCGGTCAGCCACACCGGTCCGGGCCGGCTGCACGTCCAGCTGGCCCGGCGCTGGGCCGACCTCGGCTTCACGGTGATCCGCGTCGATCTCGGCGGGACGGGCAACAGCCCGGCGCCTCCGGGCCAGCCCGAGAACCGGCCCTACGACGACGTGCGGATCGACGAGCTCATGCGGACCGTCGAGTGGGTGTGGTCGGAGACCGACGTCGACGACGTCACCCTCTTCGGGATCTGCTCCGGCGCGTTCGCGTCGTTCCACGCCGCCCTCCGAGGGGCCGATGTCCAGCGCATCGTGCTGGTGAACCCGCTGATCTTCCACCTCGACGAGGACAGCTCCACCGATCGGTCGGCGGGGCGGGCGTTCCGCGCCGCCAACACCCTGCGCCGGCCCCAGGCGATCCGGGACCACCTGGGCGCGGCGCTCGCCCACCCGGGCGAGCTGGCGCCGTTCGCCCTCCGGGCCCTGCGCGGGCTGTGGCACCTGCTGACCGCCGGGCTCCACCGCGTCCTCGGCAACGTCGGCATCCGGATCGAGCGCCGGACCGAGCTGGCCGGCGACCTGCAGCGCCTCGCCGCCGACGGCATCGACACCATGGCCGTCTTCGCGGCCGGCGAGGCGGGGTCGGCGTACCTGCGGGCCTTCGGCGGCACGACCCTCGACCGCCTGCTGGTCCAGGGGTCGATGACCCTCGTGGAGGTCGACGGCGGCGACCACGTCTTCGCGCCGCCGGCCGCTCGGACCGAGCTGGTCCAGCGGGTGACCGAGTTCCTCGACCGAGCGAGG
This sequence comes from Aquihabitans sp. McL0605, assembly GCF_049993875.1. Taxonomy (NCBI): domain Bacteria; kingdom Bacillati; phylum Actinomycetota; class Acidimicrobiia; order Acidimicrobiales; family Iamiaceae; genus Aquihabitans; species Aquihabitans sp. McL0605. The sequence continues at coordinate 4,058,560 of NZ_CP188252.1, read as the reverse complement.
CCCGCCGCGCCTGCCCCCGAACCTTCGAGAAGCGAGGTCTGATGGACGCCGAGATCATCCTGCGATCGTGCTGGCGGCACCGCCTGCGGCTGGGCGCCTGCGCCCTGGTGGGCGGACTGCTCTTCGCCATCGGCGGCCACATGATGCTCAGCAAGGCCTACGTCTCGTCCGCCGACGTGTCCGTCGCCGGGGCCTTCCCGTCGAGCCTCGTCGACACCTCGGCCAACCAGGTGTACGCACGCGAGCCCGACCGGTTCGTGGCGACCCAGATCGAGGTCCTCTCGTCGCGCGGGGCAGCCGCCAAGGTGGCCGACGACCTCGGCATCCCGACCCAGGTCGTCGTCGATGCCCTCGACGTCCGGCAGCTGGCGAAGTCCGATGTCATCCGGCTCAGCGCGACGACCCCCGACCCGAAGCTGAGCGCCCGGATCGCCGAGGGGAGCGCGTCGAACTACCTGGACACCGTGCAGGCGCAGACCGCGTCGCAGTACGACGCCGCCATCACCTCGCTCAACGAGCAGAAGGACGTGGTCGACAAGGCCATCGCCGCCCTGCCGCGGACCTCGGCCTCGAGCGCTGAGGGAGGGAACGAGTACCGCTCCCTCGTCGCCCAGCAGGGCCGGCTCGCGATCAACCTCCAGCAGCTGGTGCTGGCGAGCAAGGTGGCGCCCGACAGCACCCGGCTGGTCAGCCGCGCCGCCGCCAACCCGGTGCCGATGGGCAAGGGGACCACCACGCTCTTCGTCTACGGCGCCGCGCTCGGCCTGGCCCTCGCCCTCTGCTGGGTGGCCATCGCCGCCCGGCCCGGCCAGTCGCTGGAGGTCATGGAGGAGGTCGACACCGTCGCCGGGGTGCCGGTGCTCGGCATGCTGCGACGGACCAAGCCCCGGTTCGGGCGCAAGCGCAAGGAGCTCGCCGAGATCGGGACCCTCGGGGTGGCCGGCGAGCTGGCCCGGCTCGTGCAGCTGAAGGGCCCGCTGAGCGTGCTGGTGATGGCTCCGGCCCGAGCGACGTGGCAGCTCGCCGGCACGCTGGCGCCGGCGGTCCAGGTGATGCTCGCCCGCCACCCCGAAGGGTGGTCCCCCGACGCCGACCACCGCCGCCCGGTGGGCGCCGGCAGCGACGGGCCGGTGATGGTCCGCTCGCTGACCGAGCACCTCAAGCGCAGCGGGTCCAACCAGCTCGTGGTGCTCGCCGTCGAAGCCGATGTGGTCCGCCCGTCCGAGCTCGACACCGTGATGGCCGGCCTGCGGACCTCCGGCTCCGACGTCGTCGGCATCATCGGGATCCGGTAGCGATGGACCCCCAGGCCCTCCTCCCCCTGGTCGCCGCGGCCGCGCTCGCGGGGGCCGTGATCCTCCTCGCGGCCAACGGCGAGCTCGACCGGGTGGGCGCGTGGATGCTCATCGGCGGCTGGTTCCTGTTCGCCCTGACGAGCCCGACGTTCCAGTTCCCGCTGGCGCTGCGGCCGGTCGGCCTGGTGCTGGCCGGAGCAGGAGCCCTGCTGCTGCGCCTCACGTGCACCGACCCGCCGCGCCGGGTCGGATCGGCGTCGCTCCCGACCCGGCTCCTGTTCGTGTTCGTGGTCTTCGTGCTGCTCGGCTGCCTGCAGAGCCCGTACGGACCGTCCAACCTGGTCCGCGGCGTCGAGGGCGTGCTCATCGTGGCGAGCGCCCTGTACGGGGTGTCGCTCGGGCTGGGCTCGTGGCTCGTGGGCGGCGTCTTGGCCGCGGCCCTCGCCAACGTGGTGCTGTCGATCATCTCGGGCGCTCCTGAGGTGGTGCCCGGCGTGCACGGCGACCCCGAGCGCCTCAGCGGCTTCATGCAGCCCAACCACCTCGCGTTCGCCGCCGCGATCGTGCTCATCGGGGTGGCCGGGCTGTGGGCCGGCAACCGCCGCTTCCGCCTGCTGCTGCTCGGGGCCGCCGGCCTGGCCACCTACGCCCTGCTCGCCAGCCGCAGCCGCACCGGGCTGATCGCCCTCCTGATCGCCGTCGGGGTCGCGGGCGCGGCATCGGTGGCGCCCGCGGCGCGGCTGCGGGCGATGGCCATCGGCCTGCTCGCCCTCCTCGCCCTCGTCCCGCTGGCTGGCGGCGTCAGCCAGGGCTGGTTCGATCGCAACGACGCCTCGGGCTCCAACATCGCCTCGCTCACCGGGCGGACCGACCTCTGGCCGCCCGTCATCGACCTCATCAAGCGCCGGCCGATCGTGGGCTGGGGCGTCGACGCAGTGAACTCGCCGGCCGGGGAGAAGGTCCAGGAGGTGCTGCCCGGCATCGGCCAGGCCCACAACGCGTACCTCGAAGCCGGGCTCATGGGCGGGCTCCCCGCGGCGCTGGCGTGGGGCCTGTCGCTGGCCGCGGCGCTGGTGGGATCGTGGCGCCTGCCGCGGCTCGATCCGCGCCGGTTCGGCCTCATCGCCATCGCCGTCCTGCTCGAGCTCTACGCGATCACCGAGAGCAGTCCGGCGTGGTTCGGCGACATGTTCATCTGCTACGTCCTGCTGGTCGCGATCCACTCGGAGGCAAGGGCCGAGCAGGCCGCTGCCGCGGAGGTGCCCTCGTCGGACCGGGCCCGCGCCGGCGGACGTGCTCGGGCCGAGCAGCCGATCCCCGCCATGGGAGGTGCCCGATGAGCGTCCACACCGAGCACGACCGCCGCGTCGTCCTCATCTGCTTCGAGTGCGTCCCGGGAGCCGGGTCCGAGGCCGGTGTCGGCTGGGCCTGGGCCAAGGCGGCCGCGGCCGATGCCGAGGTCATCGTGCTGACCGATCACGCGTGCGTCGAGCGGGCGTGGGCCGGTGCCCACGCGCTCGGCGGCCACGTGGTGGTGGTGGGCGTCGGGCCCCGCCCCGGGATCCGACGGCTGTTCCCTGCGAAGGCCATCTTCCTCTACTACCTGGTGTGGCAGGCCATGGCCGCCCGGGCCCTGCGCCGGTGCGAGCGCGAGCTGCGGATCGACGTGGTGCACCACGTGACCTGGGCCTCCGACTCCCTGCCGTCGGCCCTCCTGGCGTCGCACGCACCGCGCCGCATCTGGGGCCCGGTGGGCGGCAGCACCGACACCGCCCCCGCCCTCTACCGGTACCTGAGCACCCGGGGCCGGCTCGACGATGTCGTCCGGCGGGTCCTCAACGGCACCCTCCGAGCCACGTTCGGCCGCCGCAACGCCAAGCACGCCACCCTCACCGTGGCGTTCAACGACGACGTCGCCGACCACTTCCGCCCGATCGCCCGGAGCGTCACCGTCGAGCCGAACCTGGCCATCGAACCGGCCGACCTCGACCTGACCGACGACCACGTCCTGGCCCACCTCCTCCCGCCCGACACCCGGCGCACCGCCATCTTCGTCGGGCGGCTCATCCCGTGGAAGGGGCTGCTGCTCGCCATCCGGGCGGTGGCGCTGGCACCCGGATGGCGGCTGATCGTGGTCGGCGAAGGGCCCGAGCAAGCGCGCGGCGAGGAGCTGGCCGCCAGCTTGGGCATCGCCGACCGCGTCCGATTCACCGGGCGCCGGACCCGGCCCGAGGTCTTCGGTGCCTTCGCCGAAGCCGACGCCCTGCTCATCCCGACCTTCCACGACTCCGGGCCCTGGGTCGCCGGCGAGGCGGCGGCGATGGGCTGCCCGGTCGTCTGCCTCGACGCCGGCGGGGCCAAGCTGCTCGCCGGCCGCAACGGCCATCCCATCGACATCGGCGACGGCGAGGCCCTGCCCGAGCGCCTGGCCGAGTGCCTCGAGCACCTCGGCGCCCGCCCCGACCCCGACCGCCGGTGGGTGGCGGAGCGGCTGCCCGACCTCCTCCGCAGCTGGTACGGCGAGGAGCCGGCGCGCCGGCCGCTCGTCGCGAGCAGCGGCCCCGGGGAGCTCCGGTGATCGATCGGGGGAAGCGCAGCGTGCTCGGCGTGAGCATCGACGCCGTCGACCTCGACGCCGCCGTGGAGCGGATCGCCGCGGCCGCCGACCTGCGCCGCCCGTACCTGGTGTCGGCGCTGGCGGTCCACGGCGTGATCGAGTCGGCCCGCGACCGGGGGCTCCGGGCGTCGCTCAACGGGTTCGACGCCGTCCTGCCCGACGGCCAGGCGGTGGTGTGGGCCCTGAACGCGCTGTACCCCGTGGAGCTGCCGCACAAGGTGCCGGGACCGACGGTCATGACCGCGCTGCTGGACCGGTCCGCCGCCGAGCGCTCGTCGGTCTACTTCTACGGGAGCACGCCGGCCACGCTCGACCGGATCCGCGTCGAGCTGGACCGGCGCTACGGCGAACGGCTCGAGGTGCACACCCGGCCCAGCCGGTTCGGTGCGGTCGATCGCGCCGGCCTCGACGACATCGCCGAGGCGATCAACGCCTCTGGGGCGCAGCTGTGCTTCGTCGGCCTGGGCTGCCCGCGCCAGGAGCGCTTCGTCGCGGCGGTCGGACCGTCGCTGGCGATGCCGTCGCTCGCGGTCGGCGCCGCCTTCGACTACCTGGCGGGCACCATCCAGCGGGCACCCGAGGTGATCCAGCGGTTCGGCCTGGAGTGGGCGCACCGGATGGCCCAGGAGCCGCGGCGCCTCGCCGGCCGGTACGTCACGACGAACTCCCGGTTCGTGGTCGAGGTGTCCCGTCAGGTCGGCCGCCAGCGGGTGCTCGGCCGGCCCGCCGCGGCACCGGTGCTCGAGGTGCCGGCGACGGTGCCGGAGCTCGTCGATGCCTGATCGCCTCCGCGCCCTGGTGGTCACCTCGGCACTCGTGCCGAGCCAGATGCACACGTGGCAGGCCGCGAGCGAGCTGCCCGAGATCGACCTGCACCTGGCGGGCAGCCTCGTGTCCGACCCGTCCGAGAGCTACCCCGGGCCGGTCGGTGTCCCGGCCTGGGGTACCACCCACGTGCTGGGTGCCGGCGGGATGCCGAGCCGGGGCCGGCTGTGGTGGCGCCTCGACGGGCTCGAGGAGCTGGTCGACCGGCTGCGCCCCGACGTGGTCCACGTGCACAGCGAGGCGTGGGGCCGGCTGGTGTCGCAGACCCTCGAGACCGGGGTGCCGACGATCGCGCACGGCGCCGAGAACGTGAGCCTCACGCACGGCTGCCGGCTCGAGGCCCGCATCCGCCAGGCGGTCGCCGGTCGCAACGCCCGGCGGCTGGGTGGCTACGCGTCGTGGAACCAGGGGGGCATCGACGTGCTGCGCCGCAACGGGCTCGGCCCGGCGGCGCCGGTCGCGGTCGCCCCGGCGATCTCGCCCGATCCCTCTCCCTTCCTGGTGGTCGAGGCGACCGAGGAGCGCCCGCGCCCGGTGTGCGTCGGGTACATCGGCCGCCTGGTCCCCGAGAAGGGCGTGCAGTGGCTGATCGCATCGCTGGCGGGGATCGACGGTGTGACCCTGCGCGTCATCGGGACCGGGTCCTACGAGGCGGAGCTCCGGCGCCAGGCCGAGCGCGCCGGCGTCACCGTCGAGTGGCTCGGCGCCCTCACGGGATCGGAGCTGCCGGCGGCGCTCACCGACATCGACGTGGTCGTGGTCCCGTCGCTCACCTCGCCCGGGTGGTCCGAGCAGTTCGGCCGGGTGGTGTGCGAGGCCATGTACGCCGGCGTCCCCGTCGTGACCAGCGATTCCGGTGCGCTCCCCGAGGTGGTGGGCGACGCGGGCATCGTGGTCCCCGAGCTCGACCACCACCGGCTCCACCACGAGCTCGCCCGCCTGGTGGGTGACGCCCGGCTCCGCCAGGAGCTCGGCGAGCGCGGGCGGATCCGCGCCCTCGTCCACCTCGCCCCCGGTGCCGCGGCCACCCACCTGCGCCAGCTGTGGCAGGAGGTGGCGGCATCGTGACGGCGAGCCTGAACCGGCGCAAGGCGATGTCGGCCGGCCAGGCCGCCATCAGCCAGGGCCTGTCCGCAGCATCGAACTTCATCATCCTCCTGGCGCTGGCCCGCGGCGGCGGGTCGCACGTGGTCGGCGAGTTCGCGCTGGCGTTCGTGGTCTACAACGCCGCGCTGGGGTTCCAGCGTGCGGTGGTGAGCGACGCGCTGCTGGCCCGCCTGGTCGACACCGACGACGGCGGGGCCGATGCCGACGCCCGAGCGGCCACCAGCACGGTCCTCCTGTCGGTCACGTTCGCCGCGGTGGTGCTCGTCATCGGCGTGGCGACCGACTACCACCAGCTGGCCCTGCTCGCCCTGTTCATCCCGCCGCTGCTGCTCGAGGACCTGTACCGGTTCCTGCTGTTCCGGCGGGGCCGCACCGGTGCCGCGATCGTGGTGGACGCCACCTGGGTCGCGGTGTCGTGCCTGGCCCTCCCGTACCTGATCGCCCACGCCTCGTCCCACGCCGCGATCCTGGTCTGGGGGCTCGGCGGAACCGCGGCGTGCATCGCCGGGGGCATCGTCACGGGCGCGCACTTCGCCCGCCCCGGACCGTCGTACCGGTGGTGGCGGGAGCACCTGTGGTGCAGCAGCCGGTGGCTGACGCTCGAGGCCGTCCTGTTCCACCTCGACCAGCAGATCCAGGCCTTCGGCTTCGTCGCGATCGCCGGCAGCGCCGCGTTCGGCCACTGGCGGCTCGCGCTCGCGCTGCTCGGCCTCGCCGTGTTCATCGACGCCGGCCTGCGCATCGTCGGCGTCACCCACCTCAGCCGGCACACCGGGGACCGGCGCACGGCGGTGCAGGCGTCGGCGGCGAGCGCCGCGTTCACGCTGGCCCTCACGGCGATCCTGCTGCTGGCCGAGCCGGTCATCGTCCCGGTGCTCTACGGCGACCGTGTGCACGTGCCCCGCGCCATCATCCTGGTCTGCGGCACCTACCTGGCCCTGTCTGCCGCCGCCACCGGTCCGCTGGCCCTGCTCCGAGGCCAGCAGCGCGAGCGGGCGATGCCCACCGCCCGCGCCGCATCGCTCGTGCTCTTCACGCCGCTGGCGCTCATCGTGGCCCGCCACGACTTCGTGGCCGGCCTGTGGATCATCACCGCCGGCGCCGCCACCTACACCGCCATCGTGGCCTGGGCGGCGTTCGCCCCCTCGAACGCCGTCCGTCCCGAGATCATCCACGCCCAGGTCCACGATGAGCTCCTCACCTGACCAGCCGTCGACCGGGAGCGCCCGGCTGGCGTGCGTCGACCAGATGCGCGGCCTCGCCGCCCTCTACGTCGCGCTCTACCACGCCCTCCTGGTGCAGTGGCCGAACGGGGAGGCCCGCCCCGCCTGGTACCTGCGGTGGGCCGACTTCGGTCACGTCGCCGTGGCGATCTTCATCGTGTTGAGCGGCTACTCGCTCGCGCTGGGCATCGCCCGCCGATCCGACCGCAGCGCCGGGCCCTACGGGCGGTTCATGGCCAAGCGCGCGTACCGGCTCCTCCCGCCGTACTGGGTCGCCCTCTTCGGTTCGATCCTGCTGCTCGCCCTGGCCCCGCACAGCTCCCGCCCGTCGGCGGCGACGGCGGCGGACACCTGGAGCAAGGGCCCGGTGCCGTTCCGGTCGATCCCCGTGTTCGGCCTGCTCCTGCAGGACGTGTTCCGGGTCCCGTCGCCGAACTCCCCGCTGTGGTCGATCGCCGTCGAGTGGCACCTGTACTTCATCTTCCCGGTCCTGATCCTCCTCGGCGTCCGCTACGGGATGGGTCGCCTCGTCGCCGCGGGGCTGGTGGTCGGCGTCGGGCTCCACGTGGCGGTGGTCAACACCTCCCTGGCGGCGACCACACCGCACTTCTTGGCCCTGTTCTGCTTCGGCATCGCCAGCGCGTTCGCGGTGGCCGGGCGGACCGCTTCCGGGCGGGCCGGGCCGGCGGGGCCGCGCGTCGGCTGGGCGATGATGGGCCTGGCGTTCGGCGCGTTCGTCCTGTTCCACCAGTGGGAGGTGATCGGCGACGTGCTCGCCGGGGCGCTGGTGGCCGGGGCGCTGTTCGTGCTGGGCACCGCCGCCGAGCGACCGGCCCCCGCCGGTCGGGAACGGTTCCGCTGGCTGGCGTCGGTGGGCCTGATCTCCTACAGCCTCTACCTCATCCACTCCCCCACGGAGAAGGTGGTCTGGGAGCTGTTCGTCAGCAAGCTGGGCCTGGCGCCGGTGCCGGCGTTCGCGGTGCTGGCGGTGCTGGGGATCGGCGCATCGCTGCTCGCGGCGCGCCTCTTGTTCGTGCTCGTCGAGCAGCCGTCGCTGCGGCGGGCGCACCAGGTGGGTGCGCCGCCGCCGAAGGTCGCCCCCTCCACCAGCTGGGGACCCGCCCCCAGCTGGCTCGGGGGCCGCGGAGCTGGTCGCCGTCGACAGCGGCCAGCTCCGCCCCAAGGTCCAGAGCAGGGGCTCGCCTAGCCCTGCTTGCTCTGGAGGTGGGCCTTCACCACCGCGCCGTAGGTCGATGCCGACCCGGCATCGTTGCGGGTCACCAGCGTCGGGCCGCTGCAGCCCTCGCCGGAGTCCCAGCCCCAGGCCGCGTAGCTGTAGCCGTGCGAGTCGGCCCAGTCCATGGTCTGCTGGGTGAACCCGGTGGACGAGGCGTTGCACACGCCTTCGCCGAACTCGCCGACGACGATCGGGTAGGTGGTGCTGAGGCCGCCGCGGCTGAGCATGTCGTCGAGCCACGCCTTGTTGTTCACGTTGGCGCCGCTGCTGGGGTAGGTGTGGAGCTCCGCGGCGATCTGCTGCGCCGGGTCCTTCGGCTTGTAGGCCGTCCAGAGGTCGAGGGCGTTGGCGTACCCGAGGCCCTCGATGAGGATCACGTTCGTCGCGCCCGCGGCGCGGATCTCGTCGACCAGCTGCTGGGAGCCGGCGATCTTGATCTGACCGGAGGTGCGCCCGGTGACGTGGTCATCGGCGGTGTACGTGTAGGTGCAGCCGTCGCGGTAGCAGCCCCAGGCGGTCTGGGATGCCGTGGTGTAGCTGGCGTTGCAGGCCGCCGAGCTGCACCAGAGCCTCGGCTCGTTGATGAGGTCGAACACGACCGACGGCTGGTCCTTGTACGCCGTGGCCACCTCGCGCCAGAAGGCGATCGAGTGGTCGGCGTTGGGCCCCACGTCCTGCTGGGTGGCCAGGAAGGAGCCCGGCGCGGACCAGTGGAGGTCGAGGATCACGTACATCCCTGCCGCGGTGGCCGCATCGACCTCCGCCGCGATGAAGCGCTGGTAGTTCGCACCTGAGTAGGCCGACGGGACGCCGTTGATCCCGAGCCAGCAGTCCTCGTTCATCGGGATCCGGACCGTGTTGATGGCGTTGCCCGCGGCTCCCGGCTTGTTCCAGCTCTTGAGGGCCTCGATGGCCTTGGCGGCGTAGGCGACCGTCTTGCCATCGGTGCCGCTGTCATCGGTGATGAAGCCGTAGTACGACGGATCCTGGGCGCAGCGGTACTCGGTGCCGGGACGGTTCACGCCCCGGAGCTGCACCACCTGGCCAGAGGCGTCGACGAGATCCTTCCCGGCCACCTTGATCGACAGGCCCGAGGCCGGCTTCGCGGCCTCGGGCGCCGGCGGCGCCGGCTCGCAGGCCGCCACGACCAGCGCCACCACCGCCAAGCAGGCGATGGCCGCTCCCCGAGCCAGGCGGCGCGGCGAGCGCGCGTGTCGAGCAGGGACGGGCGTGGGCATGGAAATCCTCCGGGAGAGCGAATCTGGTGAGATCCCCGGAGGGCCTACGTGAGGCCGACGCCGAATCGGGTCCTTGTCTGTATCGGCCCATCCTGCTCGACGTTGAGCAGGACGCTGTGGACCACCCGCACGTTCGACCGGTCCTGGCGGACGTTCGGCCGGTGGTGCGGAAGCCGTCGAAGGTACCCGCGGCCCCGTCGACCGATCAGATCGGCACGGGGTGACATGTGTCCGCAGCCAGGTCCCGGGGGTGGAGCGGCCCACCCCGGCAACGGCATTGTCACCCGCGCTTGCCTGTATTATCTATCAATACAGTAGTCTTTGTGGGCGCTGCTGCGGCGGCCTCGTTGGAACCATGCAGATCGACCTTCCCATCGTCCTTGCCGGCCTCGTCGTCGGCTTCGCCGTCGGCCTGACCGGCATGGGTGGCGGCGCGCTGATGACGCCGATCCTGGTCCTGGTGTTCAAGGTCGATCCGTTGACCGCCGTCTCCAGCGACCTCGTGGCCTCGTTCGTCATGAAGCCCGTCGGCGCGAGCGTCCACCTCCGCCGGGGCACGGTCGACCTCCGGCTCGTGCGCTGGCTGGTGCTGGGCTCGGTGCCGGCGGCGTTCGCCGGGGTGCTCCTCCTCAAGTCGCTCGGCGGGGGCGAGGACCTGCAGAACACCATCAAGGTGCTCCTCGGGGTGGCGCTGCTCCTCGCCGCGTCCACCATCGTGATCAAGGCCGTCGTCCAGCACCGGAGGGGCACCACCGCCGTCGTCTCCCTGGACGACATCACCATCCGCCCGGCGCTCACCGTGGCCATCGGCGTGCTGGGCGGCGTCGTGGTCGGCATGACCTCGGTGGGGTCGGGCTCGCTGATGGTGGTCCTGCTGCTGCTGGTCTACCCGTCGCTGCGGGCGTCGCAGCTCGTCGGCACCGACCTGGTCCAGGCCATCCCGCTCGTCGGCGCCGCGTCGGTGGCCCACATCCTGTTCGGCGACTTCCAGTTCGGGCTCACCACCTCGCTTCTCGTCGGCGCCCTGCCCGGCGTCTACATCGGTGCCCGCATGTCGGCGGGAGCACCCGACCGGCTCATCCGGCCCGTGATGGTCCTGGTCCTCACGGCCTCGGCGCTCAAGCTGCTCGGAGCGCCCACCGGCGCGGTGGGCGCCGGGCTCCTGGCGGTGCTCGTGGCCGGCACCGTGTACGTCATCGGCGGCCGCATGGGCTGGTGGCCGCGCGGCACTCGTCCTGCCGACGAGCCCGCCCCGGTCGTCGAGGCCCTCGCCCCGGCGATCGAAGCCGGCTGACCCCACCCCATCAGGCGGCACCCGCCCCCGGACTGCCGCCGACCACCCGACGTCGCAGGGATCCGGGCGCTGGTGGACCAGATCCACACGAAGTTCGCCGGGGGCCGTGGCACGATGCGGGGGTGGACGGCGTTCGGGTCGATCGGTGGCTGTGGGCGGTACGGCTCTACAAGACGCGCTCCGCGGCGTCGACGGCGTGCAGCGGTGGGCACGTGGCCGTGAACGGATCGCCCGCCAAGGCGGCCACCAAGGTGCACGTGGGTGATCGGGTGACCGCTCGGGTGGCGCAGCGCGACCGGGACCTCGAGGTGGTCCAGCTCCTGGAGAAGCGGGTGGGCGCAGCCGCCGCTGCCGACGCCGTCGTCGACCACAGCCCTCCCCCGCCGCCTCGCGAGCTGGTGGCGCCACCGCTCACGAGGGACCCGGGCACCGGCCGCCCCACCAAGCGCGACCGCCGCGCCATCGACAAGATCCAGCGAGGCTGACCGTCAACTGCGACCGGCGTGCTCGACGTCCCAGAGGTGGTGGATCGGGTCGTGGGCGAGGTAGCGGCTCAGCGTGTCGAGCGTGAACACCGACCCGTTCGACCGGCGGCCCGGCCGATCCCACTGCGCACCGGAGATGCCGTCGAGGCGCGCCGCGATCCGGTCGGCGGCGATGAGCAGGTCCTCGACCACCCGAGCCGGGTCCTGCTCGTCGTAGCGGTCGTCGACGGCGGTGGCGTCCTGGTCCCAGTTGGGGAACGCCGGGTCGTCCTCGGTGAGCATCAGGTCCATGCGGGCGTCGAACCGCTGGAACACGTCACGGACGTGGCAGGCGTACTCGAGGTTCGACCACCGCGTGGGATCGGTCCGGCCGGCCACGATCAGGCCGTCGTCGAACAGGTGGCTCCACGCCTGGGCGTTGGCCCGCAGGAGGCCGGCCACGTCGGGGGCGGCAACGGCCGAACCGTCGAACCCGCACTCTTCGCAGCGCCGCTCGAGCACCCAGGTCCAGTCCTTGTCATCGGGCGTGATCATGCGCCGATCGTACGGGCGAGGCACCTGGGCACCCCCGTGGGTTCTGGGGGTTTCGGGCGACCGGGTGAATGTGACATCATTTGATGACGACATCCCGTCCCTGGAGCCTCCGATGACCACCCCGCAGACGAGCGCCGCCACCCGCACGGTGCCCACCCGCCGCATCTCGTTCGAGGAGTCGCTGCAGACGGTGCCGAAGCACTTCGCCCGCAACGGCGACCTGGTGTCGAGCCACATCATGGCGTCGCTGTCGGCGGTCTTCCCCGACGGCGAGGACTTCTTCGTCCGTTCCGTCCGCACCTACCGCGACCGGGTCACCGATCCGGACCTCAAGCGGCAGGTCACCGGGTTCATCGGCCAAGAAGCCGTCCACGGGCGCGAGCACCGGGCGTTCAACGACCACCTCGACACGCTCGGGTACCCGGTGAAGGCCTTCGAGCGCTTCACCAAGAAGGGCCTCCAGGTGCGAGAGCGGTTCATGCCCGCCTCGTCCAACCTGGCCGCCACCGCCGCGCTCGAGCACTTCACCGCCACGCTCGCCGAGGTCATCCTCACCCAGCCCGAGGCGCGCGACATGATCGGCAACCAGGCCGTCAAGGACCTGTTCCTCTGGCACGCCCTCGAGGAGTCGGAGCACAAGGCGGTGGCGTTCGACGTCTACAAGGCCGTCGGCGGGAGCGAGCGCATGCGCACCTTCACGATGAACCTGCTCACGTTCGGGTTCATCACCGGCATGGTCGTCCAGGTCATCATCTCGCTCCTCGGCGACCGGACCACCTACCGCCGCGGCAAGCTCTGGCGCAGCCTCGGCCGGGTCAAGCGCTCCCCCTTCGTCAGCAAGGACCTGTGGCACCGCCTGCGCGACTACAACCGCGCCGACTTCCACCCCGACGACCACGACACCACCGAGCTCGTCGAGCGGTGGCGCTCCGACCTGTTCGGCGACCACGGCACCCTGAACGACAAGCTCAGCTCGGCCGCCTGACCGCTGATCCGCGTGACCTCGCCGCCGCTGTGCCCGCCGTCACCGGCCCGTGGCAGCCGGCAGGGCGTCGGTAGCATCGGCCCATGACCGACCTCGCCGAGGCCCCCGCCGGACCCACCGCCGAGGTCGAGCACCTCGACGTGCTGATCGTCGGCGCCGGCCTCTCCGGCATCGGCGCCGGGTACCGCCTCCAGACGATGTGCCCCACCAAGACGTACGCGATCCTCGAGGGGCGCTCGTCGCTCGGCGGCACGTGGGACCTGTTCCGGTACCCGGGCGTCCGCTCCGACTCCGACATGTTCACCCTCGGCTACCCGTTCCGGCCGTGGACCGAGGAGAAGTCGATCGCCGACGGGGCCTCGATCTGGACCTACCTCCGAGACACCGCCACCGAGTACGGGATCGACAAGAAGATCCGCTACGAGCACCGGGTGGTGCGGGCGTCGTGGAGCTCCACCGAGGCACGGTGGACCGTCGACGCCACGATCGGCGAGCAGGCCGAGCCCGCCCGCTACACCTGCAACTTCCTCTACATGTGCAGCGGCTACTACAGCTACGCCGGCGGCTACGAGCCCACGTTCCCCGGCCGCCAGGACTTCGAGGGCGAGGTCGTCCACCCCCAGCACTGGCCCGACGACCTCGACTACGACGGCAAGCAGGTGGTGATCATCGGCAGCGGCGCCACCGCCGTCACGCTGGTTCCGTCGATGGCCGACACCGCCGCCCACGTCACCATGCTGCAGCGCTCCCCCACCTACATCACCTCGCTTCCCGCCAAGGACGCGCTGGCCGGCCTCCTGCGCCGGGTGCTGCCGGCCCACCTCGCCCACCGCATCATCCGGTGGAAGAACGTGTTGGTCACCACCGCCTTCTACCAGTTCTGCCAGCGGCGCCCGAAGGCCGCGAAGCGCATGATCGGCGCCATGGCGGCCAAGCAGCTGCCGGTCGGGTACGACCTCGATCCCAACTTCAACCCGTCGTACGGCCCGTGGGACCAGCGCCTCTGCCTCGTCCCCGACGGCGACCTGTTCGCCGCCATCAAGGATGGCCGCGCCGACATCGTGACCGACCAGATCGAGCGGTTCACCTCCACCGGGATCGACCTCCAGTCGGGCCGCCACCTCGATGCCGACATCATCGTGACCGCCACCGGCCTCAAGCTCGAGGCGTGCGGCGGGATGGAGATCCACGTCGACGGCACCGAGGTGAAGCCGGGCGACACCTACGTCTACAAGGGCTTCATGCTCAGCGACGTGCCCAACCTCGCCATGTGCGTGGGCTACACGAACGCGTCGTGGACCCTGCGGGCCGACATCAGCTCGCAGGACGTGTGCAACGTCATCAACCACCTCGACGAGCACGGCTACCGCTCGGCCACCCCCACCGTGCACGACCTCATCGAGCCCCGGCCGATCCTCGACCTGTCGTCGGGCTACGTGCAGCGCGGCAAGGACGTCATGCCGATGCAGGGCTCGCGGGCGCCGTGGGTGCTCCGCCAGAACTACGTCCTCGACCTGCTGTCGTCGAAGATGGGCGACGTGACCGAGAGCCTCACGTTCGACAGCGCACCCCACGCCGAGTCGGCAGCGGTGGCCGACTGACCGTTCAGCTGGAGGTCACCGTCAGGTCGTCGACGGTCACGGTCTTGGCGCCCACGTTGGCGCCGCCGCGCACCACCGAGAGGTGGAGCTGGCCCGCCGCGGCCACCGCTGCGTCGGTGTCGGTCGAGCGCCATGGCGCCGGCTCGGCCTGACCGTCCAGCCAGGTCTTGAACTGGATGGTCGTGCCCACCACCCGGAGCCGCAGCCACTGCTTCTGGGTCGACACGGCCTGCCCGCCGGCCGCGCTGCGCAGGGTCGTCAGGGTGCCGTCGACCACCTTGCGCACCGTCACCGTCGACGAGTTCGACGCCAGCTCCAGGCCGTAGCCGTTGCGCGGCCGGTAGGCGTTGAGCCAGCCGCCCGACCCGCGGGCGTACACGTTGAAGTAGGCGACGGCGCTGGTGCTGGACCACCGGTACGACAGCAGCACCGAGGTGTCGGCGCGCGCCGCCAGGCCGGTGAGCTGCGCCCGCGCGTACGCGTTGGCCGCGTCGGTGGCGGCGAGGGCGCCGGCGTTGGCCTGGATGGTGGCGGAGCCAGAGGCGGCGCCCACCGCCCAGCGCGGCCACGCCGTGCCGTTCGCGCCGGTGAACGCGTCGGTGTAGAGGGTCGTCCCCGCCGGCGGCGGCTGGGTCGTGGTGGTGGTGGTCGTCGTGGTCGTGGTCGGTGGCGCCGTGGTGGTCGTCGTGGTCGGCGGCGCGGTCGTGGTGGTCGTGGTGCCCGTCGGCGGGACGGCGACACCGGTGCCGCGGAAGATCACGAACCCCTGAGCGGCCACGCCGGAGATGGACGTGAAGTCGCCCGCCACCACGAGGTGCGACGCGTCGCCGGCGATGCTCCGCACGCCCCAGAACTTGTCGAACGTCGGCTCGAACGATGGGTTGCGCACGCCGGTGGAGGTGCGGTTGCCGGTGAGCCGCTGGGTGCTGTCGCCCTCGCAGGCCTCGTGGAACCCGCTGTACACGGTGCCGTCGACGATGTGGATGGCCTGGCCGTCACCGTCGCAGTGCTGGCGCCAGTAGCGGGTGCCGTTCGCGGTGTCGTACCAGGTGCCCGCGTTGCCGACGCCGCCCTGCGAGACGGCCAGGCGCGTCCCGTCGTCGTTGAGGTCGAGGCCGAGCGCCGGGCCCTGGAGCGAGGCCCACGTCGTCGCCCGCAGCCGGCCGGTCCAATCGGTGCGGGCCAGCCATGGGGCGCGCAGGCCGCTGACCATCGTGAACGGACCGCCGATGTACACATCGGTCCCGGTGGGATCGGTGGCCAGCGCGGCCACGGCGTTGTCGAGGACGGGGGCGTAGGCCGTCAGCGCACCGGTCGCCAGTGTCACGGCCGCCACCCGTGACCGCCCCACCGAGCGCACGGAGC
Organism: Aquihabitans sp. McL0605; assembly: GCF_049993875.1. NCBI lineage: Bacteria > Bacillati > Actinomycetota > Acidimicrobiia > Acidimicrobiales > Iamiaceae > Aquihabitans > Aquihabitans sp. McL0605. The sequence goes on along the minus strand of NZ_CP188252.1, from coordinate 4,042,754 downwards.
TGAACGACCCGCCGACGTAGAGGCTGGTGCCTCCGGCGGCCATGGCGTACACGTTGGAGTTGGCGTCGGCCGACCAGCTGGTCACGACGGCGCCGGTGGTGGCATCGACCGCGGCCAGGCGCGAGCGCGCCACGCCGTTCACCGACGTGAACGAGCCGCCGACGTAGAGCCGGCCGCCCGCATAGGCGAGGCTCCGGACGGCGCCGTTGGCGTTGGCCTGGAACCCGGCGATCAGCGCGCCGGTGCGGACGTCGAACGCAGCCAGGTTCGTGCGGGCGACGATGGTGGCCCCGTTCGGGCTGCGGACGGTGCCGAAGGTGCCGCCCACGTAGGCCGTGGTGCCGACCACGATCGTGGCCAGCCCCTCACCATCGGCCCGCCACGACGAGAGCGGGGTGGTCACGTACGAGGGGGGCACGTCGGATGCCTCGGCCCGCGGTGCGGCGAGGGGCAGCAGCGCTCCCACCAGCGCTGCTGCCCCGACCGCCACCCTCCTGCGAAGGTGCCGCCGGTGCACCCTCACGAGCCGTCGCTCACCACGAGGTCATCGATGGTCACGCCCTTGGCGCCGACGTTGGTCGAGCTCCGCACCAGCGACAGGTACAGCTGACCGGGCGCGGTGATGGCCGCGTCGGTGTCGGTCGACCGCCAAGCTGCTGGTTCGGCCTGGCCGTCGAGCCAGGTCTTGAGCTGGATCGTGGAGCCGACGACCCGCAGGCGCAGCCACTGCTTCTGCGTCGACACCGACTGGGCACCCGTGATGGTGCGCACCGACGAGACGACGCCCGCCGCCACCTTGCGCACCACCACGGTGGACGAGTTCGACTGGAGCTCCAGGCCGTAGCCGTCGCGCGGCCGGTAGGCGTTGGCCCATCCGCCCGAGCCGCGGGCGTACACGTTGAGGTAGCCCGCCGCCGCGGTCGACGACCACTGGTACGAGAACGTCACCGACGAGTCGGCCACCGCCGCCAGGTTCGTCAGCTGGGCGCGGGCGAAGGCGTTGGCGGTGTCGGTGTACGACAGCCGCCCGGCGTTCGACGCGATCGTGGCCGATCCCGATGCCGCGCTGGTGCCCCAGCCGCTCCACGGCGCGGCGTCGGCGCCGGTGAAGGTGTCGGTGTAGAGCACGGCCGGCCCGGCAGGCACCGTGGTCGTCGTCGTGGTCGGCGCGACGGTCGTCGTGGTGGTCGGCGCGGCCGTGGTCGTCGTCGTGGTCGGCGCGTCCGTCGTGGTGGTCGTGGGTGCCGCGGTCGTGGTGGTGGTCGGCGGCTCGGTCGTGGTGGTCGTGGTGGTGGCGTTCGGATCGCCGGTGGAGGTCAGCGAGGCCGAGAAGCTCAGGTCGCTCGAGGTGGGCGCGTCCTGGTGGACCTCCACGGCGATGGTGTTGGTGCCGGCCACGATCGCGCTCGGCGGGATGGCGAACGTGCGGGTCGCGTTCTCGTCCGAGCCCGAGCGGCCCAACGTGGCGCGCGTCGCGTAGGTGACCGCGCCCGCGGGCAGGTTGTCGCGCGCCACCTCCGCACCGTTGACGTAGACGATGGCCCCGTCGTCGGCCACCAGCCCGAGCGTCGCGGTGTCGGGCACGGCCGTGGCATCGAAGGTGGTGCGGAAGTAGGTGGTGGTGTACTTGGCGTTCGCGTTCGGCCCGTACCCGATGACGGTCGCCTCGTCGCCGTCGCCGAACCCGAGCTGCGCCGCACCCACCGGCCAGCCCCCGTCGGCGAAGCCGGGCTGGTTCCACCCGGCGGGGGCCGCCGTGGGCGTCACGAGGTAGTGCCAGTCGGCGGCAGCCGACAGCGCGGCCGGGGGCGGCGGGACGTACCGCTGCGGGAAGATGGCGAAGCCTTGGACCGGCACCCCCGAGACGAGGGTGAAGTCGCCGGCCACCACGAGGTGGTCGGCGTTGCCGTCGATCCCCCAGGCGCCGAAGAAGCGATCGAAGGTGGGCCGGAAGTCCGGGTCGCGGCCGCCGTCGACGGTGAAGTTGGCGGTGACCCGCTGCGTGGTGTCGCTCTCGCACGCCTCGTGGAACCCCGTGAACATCGTCCCGTCGATGACCCGGATCGCCTGGCCGTCGCCGTCGCAGCGCTGGCGCCACAGCCGGGCCCCCGTGTCGACGTTGTACCAGGACCCCTGGTTGCCGGCCCCGCCCTGCGACGCAGCCAAGCGGGTGCCGTCGTCGCTCAGGTCGAGCGCCAGCGCCGGCCCCTGGAGCTGGTCCCAGGTGGTCGGCAGGAGCTGGCCGATCGGGTCGGTCTTGGCCAGCCACGGGCTGGCGAACCCGCTCACGGTCGTGAACGCGCCGCCGATGTAGATCCGGCTGCCGGCGGGGTCGGTGGCGATCGACGACACCGTGTTGTCCATCACCGGTGCGTAGGGCATGACCAGTCCCGACGGGAGCGCCACCGCCGCGATCCGCGATCGGGTGATGCCGTTGACCGTGCTGAACGAGCCGCCCACGTAGAGCTGCGAGCCGCCCACCGCGACCGCGTAGACGTTCGAGTTCGCGTCGGCGGTCCACGTGCGGTCGACGGCGCCGGTCGTCAGGTCGACCGCGGCCAGCCGCCCCTTCGCGACCCCGTTGACGGAGGTGAACGATCCGCCCACGAAGAGCTTCCCGCCGGCGGTGGCGAGGCTGCGCACCACGCCGTTGGTGTTGGCGGTGAACGCCGAGATCAGCGCCCCGGTGTTGACGTCGAAGGCGGCGAGGTTGGCGCGTGCGGCGGTGGTGGAGCCGTTGGGACTGGTGGCGGTGCCGAACGAGCCGCCGACGTAGACCGTCGTGCCCACGACGAGCGCGGTCTGGCCGACGCCATCGACCCGCCACGAGGCGATCGGCACGTTCTGGAAGTGGGCCGGGCCCGTGGGCGCGGCTCCGGCCGCGTCGGCACCGTGGACGGCGACGGGGATGGTGGCCGCCAGCAGCGCCACCACCCCGACCACCCACCTGTGGCGCCGACCCAGGGCCGCCGTTCCCTCCATGTCGCCAGACCCTACTCTCCGTGGCGGGGAAAGCAATACCGGCACGCTGCGTGCTGGTGGGGTCGGGGCCCGACGCGCGACGCCCGACGACGCTCGCCGCCAGGACGTTCGCCGCGACCGCTGACCTACTGGCGGGACATCTCCGCCCGGGCCTGGGCCTCGGCCGCCTTGTCCTCGAGCTCCTGGAAGCTCCGGTACATCTGCACGTCGACCTTCTCGAGCGTGCCCTCGAACGCGAACGGCGCTTGGTACATGGCGCTGACGGCCGAGCCGTGGTCGTACCCGACGCTCGGACCGATGCTCGACATCATGAACGCGACGAACGGGATGTCGACGGCCCCGGCGGGCTCGCCGTCGATGACCAGCTCGGCCCGGCCCCCCGCGGCGGTCCGCCGGAACTCGATGCCCACGACCGACGCACCGGTGGGCACCGGGACCGAGGACGTCACGATGGAGTGGTCGTCGAACGCGTTGTAGTCGAAGACGAGGTGCTCGTCCTTGATGAAGGCGCTGAGCCCGCTGTTCTCGGTGCCCAGGGCATAGATCACGCCGCCGGCGCCTTCGGGCCGGTCGATGGTGGCGAGCAGGTCCCAGCCGAGGCCCGCCAGCCCCGGGCCCACCTGGCCCGGCATGGGCGACATCGGCGGGTAGTAGGTGTAGTGCCGGCTCTTCGGGTGCGGGGAGTGGTCGCGGAAGCGGGCGCCGAACAGCTCGATCGTGCGGTCGTCGATCGGCAGCACGCCGTGCTCGTCGGCCTCGGCCCACCACAGCTCGACGAGCTCGGCCACCTTGTCGGGCTGCTCGGCGGCGAGGTTCTTGCACTCCGAGCGGTCCTCGGCGAGGTGGTACAGCTCCCAGTCGTCGTCTTCGAACGGCACGCCCGGCGTGTGCTTGGTCACGGCCTTCCAGCCGTCCGCGTAGATGCCGCGGTGGCCGCTCATCTCGAAGTACTGGACCGTCTTGGGGTCGGGCACGTCGGCCGAGGCGAACGTGGCGTTCATGGGCGTCCCGGTGACCGGCATCTGCTCGAGGCCGCGGTAGGTCTCGGGCGGCGTGACGCCGATGGCCTCGTAGATGGTGGGGACGATGTCGTTGACGTGGTGGAACTGGTGGCGGATGCCGCCGGCGTCGGCGATGCCCGCCGGCCAGTGCACGATCATCGGGACGTGGACCCCGCCCTCGTGGGTGTTCTGCTTGTACCACTTGAACGGCGTGTTGCCGGCCTGGGCCCAGCCCCACGGGTAGTTGGTGTGGCTGTGGGGGCCACCGATGTCGTCGAGGCGCTCGACGGCTTCGTCGGGCGTCTCGTCCATCAGGTTGAAGTACTTCATCTCGTGGAGCGACCCGAAGCGGCCGCCCTCCTGGCTGGCCCCGTTGTCGGACAGGAACACGATGATCGTGTTGTCGAGGCGGTCGAGCCGCTCGAGGGCGTCGAGGAGGCGGCCCACCTGGGCGTCGGTGTGGTCGAGGAACCCGGCGAACGCCTCCTGGAGGCGGGCGGCGAGCTTCTGCTCGTTGTCCGACAGCTCGTCCCAGGGCTCGACCCCGGCGTTCCGTGGGGCCAGCTCGGTGCCCTCCGGGATGACGCCCAGCTCGATCTGCTTGGCGAACCACTGCTCGCGGGCGACGTCCCAGCCCTGGTCGTACCGGCCGCGGTACTTGTCGAGGTACTCCTGCGGGGCCTGGTGCGGCGCGTGCATGGCCCCGAAGGCCAGGTAGGCGAAGAAGGGGCGATCGGGCCGGATGGACACGGAGTCGTGGATGAACCCGATGGCGTGGTCGACCAGGTCCTCGGTGAGGTGGTACCCCTCGTCGGGCGTCTTCGGCGCGTCGACCATGTGGTTGTCGTAGACGAGCGCCGGGTTGAACTGGTCGGTCTCGCCCTCCATGAACCCGTAGAAGCGGTCGAACCCGCGCTGGCACGGCCACTGGTCGAACGGACCGGCCGCCGACGCGTTCTCCATGCTGCAGAGGTGCCACTTGCCGAGGGCGAACGTGGCGTAGCCCTCGTCGCGCAGGACCTCGGCGACGGTGGCGGCGTTGTTCGAGATGTGGCCGCGCATGTGGGGGTAGCCGCTGCTGAAGTTGGCCAGCGAGCGCATGCCCACCTCGTGGTGGTTGCGCCCGGTGAGGAGCGCGGCGCGCGACGGCGAGCAGAGCGGGGTCACGTGGAAGTTGGAGTACCGGAGCCCGCCGGCGGCGAGCCGGTCGATGTTGGGCGTGTCCATGTCGGACCCGTAGCAACCGAGCTGGGCGAAGCCGGTGTCGTCGAGCAGCATCACGATCACGTTGGGCGCGCCGTCGGCCGGGTGCGGCGGCGTGGGCCACCAGGGGGTCGATTCGGCCTGCGTCCGCTCGATCGTGCCTTCGAAGCCTTCGTAGTCCTTCATGGAACCCCCTGGCCGCGCCGGGCCGGAATCTTCTGTCCAAATGGTTGCCACAACCTTAGGGGATCGCCTCGGCGATCGCACGTGCAGGCCGGGCCCGCCGCCGCCGGCGCTCGGCCCGGCCGCCCCCCGTCGGCTCGTCAGGCGCTGACGCCGAGCAGCGCCCGCACCGCCCGCACCAGGATCTCCTGCACCGCGGGCTCCGGCAGGGCCCGGTAGCGCCGGAGGTGCTCGAGGGCCTCGAGCTCGAGCAGCACGTCTAGCGAGGCCGCCACCTGGGCCCGCTCGGCCTTGGGCCGCGCCGCCAGCTCGGGGGCGAACATGTCCTCGACCTGGCGCTGGAGCACCTTGCGGGTCTCTTCGAGCCGTTCGCGGATGATGCGGTTGCTCTGGGCTCGGGCCACGCTGGCGCGGGCCATCGGCGCCGCCGCCTCGTACAGCCGGAGTCGGGCGGTGACGATGGCTTCGATGCGCTCCTCGACCGGGCCCTCGCCGGGGTGGTCGAGCTCGAACAGGGGCGCCATGCGCACGAGGTGGCGGGCGATGGCCGCCCGGACCAGCGCATCCATGTCCTCGAAGTACCGGTACACCGACCGCAACGACACGCCCGACCGGTCGGCCACCTCGGCCGGGCCTGGTGTGAGGGAGTCCTCGGCGAAGAGCTCCAGCACCGCATCGAGCACCGCGTCGCGGTTCCGATCACGTCGAGCGGTGCGGCCATCGGCCGACTCCTCCAGCTCGGGATCGGTCACGGGAGCACTCCTCGGGGGCGGGGATTGCGTGGAAGGGACTGCGGACACGCTAGCTGTCGGCACGGGCACGTCATCCGGGGCCCCGGCGGACGCCACGCGTGATGCCACCGCAACGGAGGGTGCCACGAACCGGGTGAGACGCGGAACTACCGTGGACGGTGCCCGCGTTTGCGGGGAGTGTTTCATCTGTTACGGTTTGATGACGGACCCGGGTGCGAGGCATCCCAGAACCCCTTGGTGAGGAGAACTACTCGTGCGTCGACGTTCGCTGGCGGTGGCAATCGCGGCTGTTGCGATGACGATCGGGCTCGTGGCCCCGGAGGTCGCCTCCTCGGCGCCGAAGGACGATCCACGCGCCGAGCGCGAGCAGGTCCGGGCCGAGCAGGCCAAGGTGGCCTCTGAGCTCGACACCACCAAGGCCACCCAGGCCCAGGTCGACCAGGCCCTCCAGGTCATCAACGAGAACCTGCAGACCCAGGAGGCGGCGCTCAACCGCACCGAGGCGCAGGTCGCCCAGGCCGAGCAAGACGTCGCCGACGCCGAGGCCGCCATCACCAAGCTCAAGGGCGAGATCAAGACCCTCCGCGCCGAGATCCGCCGCCGCGCCGTGCGGGCCTACGTGAGCCCGGTGGGCGACGACGTGCTCTCCGTGCTCGACACCAACGACTTCGTCACCGCCTCGAGCCGCAAGTTCTACATCGAGCTCCGCTCACAGGACGACGCCGACGTGGCCGACCGCCTCAACGGCGCCCTGAGCGAGATCGACTACCAGCGCCAGAAGGCCGAGACCGCCCGCAAGGTCGCCGTCAAGAAGCGCGCCGAGCAGGCCAAGCGCACCGACGCCGTCCGCACCGCCAAGGCGCAGAAGCAGAAGATCGCCAACAAGCTCCAGGCCACCGTCAACTCCCAGATCGCCCGCAGCATCGAGCTCGGCAAGACCGACCGGGCGCTGTCGAAGAAGATCGCCGAGCAGCAGGCCGCCCTGGTGGCCCGCCTCGCCGCCGAAGCCGCCGCGGCGCAGGCCGCCCAGGCCGCGCAGGCCGCCCGCCAGACCGCCGCCACCACCAACCAGGGCCCCAGCGGCAGCGAGACCGGTCCCCTGCCCCCCATCTCCACCGGCGGCGGTTCCGGCACCGGCACCGGCGGCATCTCGCTGTGCACCGTGGGCGGCATCACCGTCAACTGCGCCATCCAGTCGCAGCTCGGCGCCATGCTCAACGCCGCCCGGGCCGATGGCGTCGGACTCAGCGGCGGCGGCTACCGGGACCCGTCCTCCCAGATCCGCCTGCGCCAGGCTCACTGCGGCAGCAGCTACTACGCCATCTACGAGATGTCAGCCTCGTCGTGCCATCCGCCCACCGCTCGCCCTGGCACCAGCCAGCACGAGATCGGCCTGGCCATCGACTTCGACAACTGCTCGTACCGCAGCAGCGCCTGCTACCAGTGGCTCGCCGGCCACGCCTCCAGCTTCGGCTTCTACAACCTCCCCAGCGAGGCCTGGCACTGGAGTACAACCGGCTCCTAGGGCCGGCCTCCCCGGCCGGGCGAAGCGAAGATCGCGGTCGGCCACACACCGGAAGCAGGTGCCCTCAAACGGTCTGGGGCACGACGAAGCCGCTGGAAGGACTCATCAACGAGTACCTCGAATGCGCCATGACCAGCCACGACTGAGCTTCCGGTCCCGCAGGGCCCTGGTCACCAGAAGTACGAGTGGCGGGTGTCGGCCTTCTGAAACTCGGGGAGCCGCCAGGGGCAGAGGATGTGGGTGATCTCCCCACGCTCCTTGATGTGGCCCGGGTTCGTCTGGGAGTAGTCACGGATGTTCTCGGCGAAGGCGGCAGGCGGCAGGCTGCACATCTCGCGGGTCGCCTTCACGAACCTGTCGATGACTTCGGGATCACCGCTGTAGGTGCCGTTGGAGCTCTGCTGGTAGAGCTGTCGGTAGTGCTCGATGAGCGCGGCCTCGTTGAACACGTGGCACGGCCCGTTGGCGCTTGGGAAGATCTCGTGGTTCGCCGGGCTGAGGTCCCAATCGGCCACTGGTTCTTCGAGGTCGTGGTCAGCCACCAGCTGGGCCTCGGTGGGCGTCGGCCGTCGAGCGCGACGCCAAGCATCGACCGCCGTCGCAAGGACCTTGGCGTCGGTCGTCGGTTTGCTGAGATAGCCGCCGGCGACCAACTCCGCTTGTGTTGGGTTTGCCTCGGTGGCGGTGAGCCGGTGATGGGCGATGGCGGCATCGAGGGTGGATCGCTGCTGTTCGCAGGACGTTGTCGTGGTCTTCGTGTGTTCCGTCTGCTTGTCCTCGTCGTTGTTGGTTCGGCGCTTCCACCCAGATGCTCCGATTGCGCCGACTCCCGCCACGAGCAGGATCACGAAGACCCACCGCATCGCTGTCCTGCGGCGCCGTCGTCGGGCGGAGCGCTTCCTCGTTTGCTCGCGGCCGGGCGTTGTCAGCCCTCCGACGGTCACCTGGCTCGGGACAGACGACGTCGGCGGCTTTCCACCAGGGCCCCGGCCTGCTGTCTCCCCCATATCCGGCGCAGCCTATGAGACGCGCATGCCGCCGTCGTTCGATCCTGTGACGAACTGCATCCCCGAACGCCGGGCCCGTGACGGGGCAGATCGACACCTCGAGGGCATGATGCGCCGTCAATCACGCGACCCCGGCGATGGCCGCAGGCGTGTCCGACCGCATCTGGTCTCAGGGGATCTACGCGACGGTCGCTCCCTGGGCACGAGACGAGATCGTGGCAGCATGCGCCGATGACGCACCGGGTGCTGGTGATCGGTGGTCCCGGTACGGGGAAGACGACGTTGGCTCGGCGCCTCGCCGATGACCTCGAAGTGCAGACGGTCGACCTCGACCGACGAGCCGCCTACGAGCCCCCGGACGGGCCCGAGTCCGACGCGCCGTTCCGGGACTGGGTGCGGGTGTCATGGGACTCGAGATGCGCGACCGCCGAGGCCCTCGCGGCAGAGGACGGGTGGGTCGCCGAGGGCGTGTACGCAGGGTGGACCCAACCGTTCCTCGATGCCGCCGACACCGTCGTGTGGCTCGACCTTCCCGGCCGGCTCGCGGGCGTGGGTGTGGCCAGGCGCCAGGCCCACCTCCTCCGGGCTGGGAGCCCTGACCGCTATGACCTCCGAGGTTTCATCCGACTCTCGGGCCGAGCGATCCGCGGGTACCGCCGGGGACCGATCGCAAGCGTCGACGACCTCCGGGCACGAGACGGCGCCAACAGCACCGCAACCACCCGGGCCTTCCTCGCTGCGCACGGCGACAAGGTGATTCGCTGCCGATCCCGAAAGGACGTCGACCACGCTCGGCGCCAGGTTGGATCCGCCCGATGAACCGACGACCGCGTCCGCACCGACCACTGATCTGATCTCATGGGGAGTGTCCCGAACGCCCGATGTGAGCCCTGGGGCAGGCCGCGTTCGCGGTGTCGCACCACGAGCTCCCGCGCTCCGTCAGGGCCGACGCACTCCTGAAACCCGCGCTCAATGCTGCAATGCCGGCACCCGATCCGACCCGACGGATGCTTCCACCCCCGACCCGATCGGGGCGCAGTAGCGGGAATGGGATCCGGTATGGAGCCACACACTGTGCCGAGCGAACCAGAACACGGATTCGCCGCAGCATTGACACATCGAGGTCGTCATCTTGACCTCCACATCCATCTGTCCGGCGGGCCACGGACCCTCCGTGGCAGGAGATGACCGGACACCACCAGCCTACGGGCGGCCACTGGGATCCCGGCCCGATCTTGGGCCCGTTCGGCTTGTCCGATGGGGCACCTGCCTTGGGCAGTCAGACCCAGAGGCCTGCGACGGCACCTTCGGAGGTGCGGAGACCATCACCGTGCGATGCAGCGGCGGTCCCATCGACGAGATCAGCTGGGCGAACTGCACGCGAACCGCAAGCCCCTCCCCAGAGGACGCGGCCACCTCGACCTCGACCACCGCCACCGAACCGACGTCGCCCAGCGCGTCAACGACGGACAGACCGAGCGGCTGACCGTCGACCGCTCCTGGCCCGTCCGCTCCCCGCGCCTGAACTGGCAGCCCACCCGGCGATCACCCAGCCCACGGGCACTCGACGGCGTCCGGACCGGGCTCGGCGAGGCGCTCTCGGCACCGGTGCGAGCCGATTCACGATTCAGACCGCCGGGCGCGTCGCGCTAGGGTGACACCCCTTGCTGGTCGTAGCTCAGCTGGTCAGAGCGCCGCGTTGTGGTCGCGGATGTCGGGGGTTCGAATCCCCTCGATCAGCCCAGTCAGATGGCCGGTCGTCTCTCGCAGACGGCCGGCCGTCGTCGTTTTCGGCACCCATCCGGTTGGCATCCGATCGGGGGTCGTCGGCTAGTGTCGCTCCGCGCCTCTAGCTCAACGGCAGAGCAATGGACTCTTAATCCACAGGTTGGGGGTTCGAATCCCCCGGGGCGCACCACCAGGCGGAAACGATGCGGCCCGGTCCTCGCGACCGGGCCTCGTCGCGCTTGAGCGGACCAACGGCGGAGTATGAAGTCTTCATCCACAGGTTGGGGGTTCGAATCCCCCGGGGCGCACCACCAGGCGGAAACGATGCGGCCCGGTCCTCGCGACCGGGCCTCGTCGCGCTTGAGCGGACCAACGGCGGAGTATGAAGTCTTCATCCACAGGTTGGGGGTTCGAATCCCCCGGGGCGCACCACCAGGCGGAAACGATGCGGCCCGGTCCTCGCGACCGGGCCTCGTCGCGCTTGAGCGGACCAACGGCGGAGTATGAAGTCTTCATCCACAGGTTGGGGGTTCGAATCCCCCGGGGCGCACCACCAGGCGGAAACGATGCGGCCCGGTCCTCGCGACCGGGCCTCGTCGCGCTCAGGCGGACCGGATACACACGAGGTTCGGGAGGTGGTGGCCGTCAGGGTTGGACGACGAGGCGGCCGGCGAGGGAGCCGGCTTCCATGGCCTCATAGGCATCGGTGACGCGCTCGAGGGGGAACGGGACCACGTCGACCACGATGCGGCCCGCGGCGGCCAGGTCGATCACCGCTTGCGCATCGGCCAGGTCTGACCCCTGAAAGGTGAACACCTCGCCGTCGCGGGGCAGCGACCCGTACCAGGGCTTGCGGAGCGTGCCGCCGGCGGCGCCCACGAGCGCCAGCGCTCCCCCGGTGCCGAGCGCCCGCGCCCCGCAGGCGATGGTCTCGTCGGTGCCCACCAGGTCGACCACCGCGTCGGCCCCGTCAGGTCCGAGCACGGTGCGCAGCTGGCGGCCGGTCCCCTCGTCCACACCGTCGATCGCCACGTCGGCGCCGTAGGTCTCGGCCAGGGCCCGCCGGGCCGGGTCGGGGTCGATCGCCACGATCCGGGCACCCGAGACCGCCCGCAGAATCTGGACCACGAAACCGCCGAGGCCACCGACCCCGAGCACCACGACCGTGCCGTCGTCGCGCAGCCTCGGCAGGATGCGGCGCACGGCGTGGTACGAGGTGGCGCCGGCATCGGTGAGCGGGCCACCGAGGACCGGATCGAGCGAGCCGAGGGGCAAGAGCCCCCGCACATCGTCGACCAGCAGGTACTCGGCCAGGCCGCCGTCGCGGCCGTAGCCCCGTCCGACCAGCCCGTTGGGGCACGAGTTCTCCCGGCCGGCCCGGCAGAAGCGGCACGTGCCGCACGAGGCGGGCGAAGCCACCGCCACCGGATCGCCCACGGCCACGGCGTCGACGCCCAGGCCCACCTCGTGCACCCAGCCCGCCGTCTCGTGGCCGAGGGTGAACGGGATCGACCAGCCCAAGCCGTCGCCGATCGCGCCGGGCATCGCCATCATCGCCATGTCGGAGTGGCAGAGCCCGCACGCGGCCACCTTCACGAGCACCTCGCCGGCACCGGGGACGGGCACGGGGACCTCCACCAGCATCGGAGGCTGCTCCCATGCGGTCATCCGAAAGGCACGCATGGTGGACATCGGGCGCCACCGTACGCGAAGCGCCGGGCCCGAGGGCCCGGCGCTCCTGACGTCGCCGCGCCCTGGGGGGGGAGGGCCGGCGTCGATGACCGTGGGGTCGGTCAGACCGTCCCGACCATGACAGGCGGGTTCTGCGAAGAGGCAACGCCAGGGGCCTGCTCCTGGGTGACCATGAACGCCTCGATGCCGCCGATGCGCCCCGGATCGATGGAGAAGGGCACCACCGCCGTCTGGCCGAAGGTGCCGAGCGACAGCACCTTGCCGTCGACCTGGCCCCACAGCTGGTACACGTCGCCGTCGGCCGGGGCGGGGACGCCGTCCATGATCAGGTAGCCCTTGCCGTTGTCGCCGACGACCGCCTTGGCCTCGCCGCCGTCGCCCGCGAGGTGGACCTGGAGCTTGGAGTCGGCGGTGGCGTTGCTGGCGAGCTGTTCGACGGTCTGCGTCTTGGTGTGCTGGCTCTGGATCACCACGACGGCGCCGAGGACCACCACGATGGCCGCCGCGACCCCGAGGATGGCGACCATGGTGCGGGTGGTCAGGCTGCGACGGGATGGGGCATCACCGATGGGGACCACGGTGCTGACGGGCGCCTCGGTACCTTCGGCGGGCACGGGAGCGGCGGTGGGCCCGGGAGCGGCAGCCGCGGCCTCGGCGGTGGGGGCGATCGTCATCCGCATCGGCGGCGCGGGCGGGGAGAGCTCGGACGCGATGCGGTCCCAGATGCCCTCGGGCGCCGGGGCCCCCGACTGCGAGAGCAGGGCGGCGACCTCGCGGTGCTCGGCCACCTCGGCCCGGCAGCGCGGGCACTCGGCCAGGTGGCGCTCGATGCCCTCACGCTCGTCGTCATCGACGGCGTCGAGGGCGTACGCGCCCAGGAGGTCGGTGAACTCGTCCTCGTACTCGCTCATGACCACTCACCCAAGCCCAGGCCGGCGTCGGCGAACTCGCTGCGCAGCCGCTTCAAGCCTGTCCTGATTCGGCTCTTGACCGTACCTTCGGGCTCATCCAACATCACCGCGACCTCTCGGTAGGTGTGGCCCCCGAGGTAGGCCAGCCGGATGGCCTCCCGCTCCCCTTCGGGCAGCGTGGCCAGGGCGTCTCGCACGTGGTCGGCGAGCGAAAGGTCCCACACCTCCCGCTCCAGGTCGTAGCCGCCCTCGGCGGTGCGCCGCAGGTCGTTCTCCTCGCGGCGCCGGCGCGAGGTCTCCGACCGCAGCAGGTCGACCGAGCGGCCGTGGCACTGGGCCAGGAGGTACGACCGCAGCGAGCCTCGGGCCGGATCGAACTTGTCGGGGTCGTTCCACAGGCGGATGAAGACCTCCTGCACGATCTCCTCGGCCATGGCCGCCTCGTTGAGGAGGCGCCGGGCCAGACCGAACACGGCCCCAGCGTGGCGGCGGTACGCCTCCGCGAGCGCATCCTGGTGGTAGCGGCTGACCGCCATCACCAGGGCTGCATCGCTGATCTCACGGATGTCACCGTTCACATCTGGCTCTACGGAGCCGTCAGCGCCGGCGGATGAGATCTCCTCAGGAGATCCGGGGGGGTCGGTCACGGCTGACCGGTACCCGAACCCTGCTTCTTGAACCCCGAGACCACCTCGATGTGGCTGGTGTGCCCGAACAGATCGACCACCGTGGACCCGACGTGCTCGTAGCCGGCGTCGGCCAGGAGCCCTGCGTCTCGCCCGAGCGCGGCCGGATCGCAGCTGACCAGCACGCACAGGTCGGCGCCGGTGCCGGTCACGGCGGCCACGCCCTCGGCGCCCAGGCCGCTGCGGGCGGGGTCGGCCACCACCACGTCAGCCGGGGAGGGCCGCCACTTCGCCATCGCCACCTTCACCAGGCGCACGTCGAGGCCCTCGAGGTTGTGACGGGCATCGGCCACCGCGGCCGCACTGCGCTCGACGCCGACGACCGAGCGCCCGGCGCCGACCGTGCCGGCGAACAGGCCCACGCCCGAGCACAGGTCGACCATGCGCTCGGCGTCCGGTGCGTGGAGGTCGATGAGCTCGCTCACGGCCGTCACCAGGGCCTCGGCGCCCTCGGGGCTGGCCTGGAAGAACGACTTGGCCGAGACCCGCCACGTGCGCCCGGCCGCCTCCTCGTGGATCCACACGCGGTGGCCGCCCCGGAGATCGCCCTCGCCCACCACAGCCACGCCCTCGGGGACGCGGGTCCCCTTGCCCGTGGGCCCGACGACCACCATGCGCTCACCCGTGCGGGCCCCGACGCGGATCACGATGTTGGCGCCCGGGGTGAACCGGCCGCGCTGGATGATCTCGTCGACCAGCGGGTGGACCACCAGGCAGGTGTCGATGGCGAACAGGTCGTGCGAGCGGCGCCGGTGGAACGCGAAGCGGCCGTCCGGGTCGGCGATGCCGCGCACGGTGGTGCGCAGGGCAGCGGCCGGCAGGCGGGTGCCCGAGCGGACCTGCGGGTCGACGACGCGGCCGGACCGAGCGAGCACGTCGGAGACGATCCCGAGGCGCAGCCGGTGCTGGGCCTCCTCCTCGACGTGCTGCCAGTCGCAGCCACCGCAGCCGAGGGCCACGTTGGGGCACGGCGGCTCGACCCGATCGGGCGACGGCTCCAGCACGTCGACCACCGAGCCCCGGGCGAACGACTTCTTCTCGTCGCTCAGCTCGACGGTGACGGTCTCGTCGGGAAGGGCTCCGGCGATGAACACGACCCGGCCCGAAGGCTCCCGTGCGACCGCCTCTCCGCCCACCGCCATGGAGGTGGTCCGAAGCTCCACCGTCGTCACATCCCGCAGCCTACCGGTACGCGGGCGGGCCATAGGATGCCCGGGTGCCAACCGACGCTGCGCCCCGCCCGATCCACATCGCTCCTTCGGTCCTGCCCGCCGACTTCTCGAAGATGGGCGACGAGCTGCGGGCCCTCGCCGACGCCGGCGTCGACCGCATCCACTGGGACGTCATGGACGGCCAGTTCGTCCCCAACATGACCTTCGGGCCCGGCATGATCGCCGCCTGCCGCGCTGCGGTCGACCTGCCGTTCGAGGCCCACCTCATGGTCAACACCCCCGAGGTGCTGCTCCACGAGTACATCGAGGCGGGCTGCCAGCTGATCACCATCCACGCCGAGTCCACCGTCCACCTCCACCGGTGCCTGTCCGAGATCAACGCCGGCGGGTCGCGGGCGGCGGTGACCATCGTGCCGTCGACGCCCATCTCGGCCATCGAGCACATCCTCGACCTGGTCGACATGGTCCTGATCATGACGGTCAACCCCGGCTTCGGCGGCCAGGCCTACATCGCCAGCATGGAGCCCAAGGTCGCCGAGCTGCGGCGCCTCATCCTCGACCGGGGGCTCGACATCGACATCGAGGTCGACGGCGGGATCGCCCCCAGCACCATCGCCGACGCCACCACGGCCGGCGCCAACGTGTTCGTCGCCGGCAGCGCGCTGTTCCGAGATCCCGCTGGTCTGGCCCACGCCGTCGCCGACCTGCGAACGCGGGCCGAGGCCGCCCAGCACGGCGCCCACGCGGCCTGACGTGCGCCGCCGCTCCCCCGCCACCCTCACCTCGATCGCGCTCGCCGCGCTGGTCGGCGCGGCCGCCCTGGTCGGCTGCTCCCACCCGACCGGCTCGAAGGCGAAGTTCTGCGCCCAGGTGCGCAAGGTGCCTGCCCTCGAGTCGGTGCTGGCCCACTTCAGCGAGACCGATCCCGACGTCTTGAACGACCGCATCACCAAGGCGCGCGCCGCCTACGACCAGCTCACCGAGGACGCGCCGTCGGCCATCGACGTCCAGACCGACCAGGTGGTCAAGCTGGTCGACGACATCCTCGACGCGGTGGAGCAGCACCCCACCGATCCCGCCAAGGCCGCCGCCCAGCTGCGCAAGGCGGTGGCCGTCGACAAGCAGGTGGGCGCGGCCCGCACCAAGGTGGCCGCCTACGCCAAGACCGAGTGCGGGGTGCAGCTCGACGCCACGCTGACCGACAGCCCCACCACCACGACGGCTCCGGTGGGCGGCTCCACCACCACGGCACCGCCGACGTCGGGCAGCACCACCACCACGGGCTGAGGCGGGACCGGCTGGGGCGGACCCCCGTCGGACCCGCCCGCGCGGTGCGTCAGTCGTCGCCGAGCGCGGCTCGGCGGGTGATCACGTTGTCGATGATCCCGTAGTCCTTGGCCTGCTCGGCCGTGAACCACCGATCGCGCTCGGAGTCTTCTTCGATCTGCTCGACCGTCTGGCCCGAGTGCTCGGCGATCTTCTCCGCCATGAGGCGCTTGATGTAGAGCATCCGCTCGGCCTGGATGGCGATGTCGGAGGCCTGGCCCTGGAAGCCGCCCGAGGGCTGGTGCATCATGATCTGGCTGTGGGGCAGGGCGGACCGCTTCCCGGCGGTGCCGGCGCACAGCAGGAACTGGCCCATGCTGGCGGCGAGACCCATGCACACCGTGGCCACGTCGGCCGTGACGAACTGCATGGTGTCGTAGATGGCCATGCCCGCCGAGATCGAGCCGCCGGGCGAGTTGATGTAGAGGAAGATGTCCTTCTCGGAGTCCTGCCCGTCGAGGTACAGGATCTGCGCCGCGAGCTGGTTGGCGATCGTGTCGTTGACATCGGTGCCGAGGAAGACGATCCGCTCCTTGAGGAGGCGGTTGTAGATGTCGGAGCCGGGGTCGAAGCCTCCGGGGCCCTGGAGGGTCGGCATCGGGAACGGGGTATCCATAGCGGCGCAGGCTAGCGGCCACCTGACGCCTTCCCGCGACCCCGCGCCCACCCCCGAGCTTCGTACGGATCCTGTCGCCCACGACCCGGACCCACACGAAGTTTGATGGGGGCTCGGTGCCGACGGCGCGACTCGAACGCGCACTGGCCAGGACCTAAACCTGGTGCCTCTGCCAATTGGGCTACGCCGGCGAGGTGGCCGATGGTACCGGCGATCTGCCACCCTCCTGATCCATGCCCGAGGGTCACACCATCCACCGACTGGCCCGAGACCAGCGAGCCGACCTCGCCGGGCGGGCGCTCCACGTGTCCAGCGCCCAGGCCCGGTCCGAGGCCACCGCGGCGGTGCTCGACGGGCACGTCCTGCGCCGCACCGAGGCGTGGGGCAAGCACCTGTTCCTCACGTTCGACTCGCGAGAGGTGCTGCACGTCCACCTGGGCCTGATCGGCAAGTGGTTCCGCCGCCTGCCCGACGAGGTCGACGGGGCCCTCCCAGCGCCCACCGCCACCACCCGGCTGCGGCTCGAGCCCGCCGACCCGTCCGCAGGGGACGAGACGCTGGCGTGGGATCTGATCGGTCCGATGCTCGCCCGGGCGATCAGCCCCGCGGAGAAGCGGGTGGTCACCGCCAAGCTGGGCCCCGATCCCCTCCGCAAGGATGCCGACCCGGACCGCACCTGGGCGCGCTTGCAGCGCAGCGACAAGCCGGTCGGCCTGCTGCTCATGGAGCAGGACGTGGTGGCCGGCATCGGCAACGTGTACCGGTCCGAGCTGCTCAACATCGTCGGCGTCGACCCGCGCCGCGCCGGCCGAGCGGTGGAGCGCGACGAGTTCGACCGGCTCTGGGCGGAGACGGTCCGCCAGCTGAGGCTCGGGGTCCGCCGCAACCGCATCGTCACGATGGACGCCGACGAGCTCCCCCGCCCGCTGTCGAAGCTGCGGCGCGGCGAGGGCCGCTTCGTCTACAAGCAGGACCGCTGCGGCCGCTGCGGCACCGAGCTCGACATCTACCCGCTCGCCGGCCGCACCACCTGGTCCTGCCCTCACTGCCAACCCCGCTGACCCCTCTCACCACCTGCCCTCGCGCCTCCCCGCTGCCCACCCCGAACTTTTCGTGAGGTGGGTGGCACCGCAACGAACTTCACGAAAAGTTCGAGGTGGGTAGGGTCCGGCGGATGCGCATCGACGAGCTGCCCACGCCGGCGTTGGTGGTCGATCTCGACCTGCTCGACGCCAACATCGCCCGGATGGGGGCGGCCTGGCCGGGCACCCGCCTGCGGCCCCACGCTAAGGCCTTCAAGTGCACGTCGTTGGCCCGGCGCCTAGCCGACGCCGGCCACACCGCCTTCTGCACGGCGACGCTGCGCGAGATCGCTGGGCTCGCCGCCGCCGGGCTGGGCGACGACCTCCTCCTCGCCAACGAGGTGGTCGACGCCGACCGGCTGCGGGCCGTGATCGAAGGGGCGCCCGACGCCCGCATCACCATCGCCGTCGACTCCGTCGAGACCATCGACGCGGCCGCCCGCGCCGGCGTGCACGAGGTGCTGATCGATGTGAACGTGGGCATGCCCCGCTGCGGGTGCGACCCGGCCGACGCTGGCCGCCTGGCCGATGCGGCTCGGGCCCGAGGGCTCGTCGCCCGGGGCGTCATGGGCTACGAGGGGCACCTCATGACCGAGCCCGTCGACCAGGGCGCCAAGGTCGAGTCGGCCATGGCGCTGCTCCTCGATGCCCACGACCAGGTCGGCGGCGACGTCATCTCGGGCGGCGGGACGGGCAGCTGGAGCAAGAACCACTGGGTCACCGAGCTGCAGGCTGGCAGCTTCACCCTGATGGACACGCACTACGAGGCGGCCGGCGTCGGCTTCGCCAAGGCGATGCGCCTGCAGCTCACCGTCGTGTCGGTGAACGGCACGGGCGGGTGGGCCACGGCCGACGGCGGGCTCAAGGCGCTCGGCATGGACCACGGCAACTCATCGATCGACGGCGCCGACATCTGGTACCACGCCGACGAGCACACGGTGTTCTCGATGCGCGACGGCGCTCCCCTCCCGGCCGTGGGCGACCGGGTCACGGTGTGGCCCGCCCACGTCGACCCCACCGTCTCCCAGCACGAGCAGCTGTGGGTCACCCGGGGCGACGAGGTCGTCGACCGCTGGCCCGTCGACCTCCGCAACTGGTGACCGCAACCCCCGTCCAGCACTCGCCCGACCGAACTTGTTGCCGCCAGTGCTGAATGGAGCACTCCGTGCAACAACTTCGTGCGGGCACCACGCACAGATCTGAACTTGTTGCCGCCAGTGCTCCACCCAGCACTCCGTGCAACAAGTTCGTGGGGGTGGGACCGGTGGAGGCTGGCGGTCCGGTCCGGTCGGGTCTGGTCTAGGCGGTGCGGTGGTCGAGCTGGGCGAGGAGGGAGCGGAGCGCTCGGCCGCGGTGGCTGATGGCGTGCTTCTCGTCCTGGGACATCTCGCCGAAGGTGCGGCCGTCGCCGTCGACGGGGATGAACACCGGGTCGTACCCGAAGCCGCCGGGGCCGCGGGGCGCCTCGGCGATGTGGCCCTCGACCGCGCCGGCGGCCACCACCTCGGACCCGTCGGGGTAGCGGAGCACCACCACGGCCCGGAACCGGGCGGTGCGGTCAGCCGGGTCGGGGCGGTCGGCCAGCGCGGCCAGCAGCTTGTCGACGTTGTCCTGGTCGGAGGCACCCTCGCCGGCGTACCGCGCCGACCACACGCCTGGGGCGCCGTCGAGCGCGTCGACCTCGAGCCCCGAGTCGTCGGCCACCGCCGCCAGGCCGGTGGCCTCGACGAGGGCGACGGCCTTCAGCCGCGAGTTGCCTTCGAACGTGTCGTCGTCCTCGACCACGTCGGGGACCTCGGGGGGCCGGGGCACCAGCTCCAGGTGGGAGCCGAGGATCTCGACGATCTCGGCCGCCTTCTTGGGGTTGGCCGAGGCCAACACGATCGGCGTGCGCTCGGCCATGGATCAGCGAGCGGTGGGCGGCGTGGCCAGCACCGAGCGCTGGAGCTCGACGATCTGGGCGATGCCGCCTTCAGCCAGATCGAGCAGAGCATCGAGCTCGGCTCGGGAGAAGGGCTTGCCCTCGGCGGTGCCCTGGACCTCGACGAAGCCCCCCGAGCCGGTCATCACGACGTTCATGTCGGTCTCGGCGCCGGCATCTTCGACGTAGGGCAGGTCGAGCATCGGCGTGCCGGCGATGACGCCGACGGAGATGGCGGCGCACTCGTCGAGCAGCGGGTGGGTGGTGATCTTGCCGGCCTGCATGGTGCGGGTCAGGGCGTCGTGGAGGGCGACGTAGCCGCCGCAGATCGAAGCGGTGCGGGTGCCGCCGTCGGCCTGGAGCACGTCGCAGTCGACGATGACCTGGCGCTCGCCGAGGGCCTTCATGTCGCAGATCGACCGCAGGGAGCGGCCGATGAGGCGCTGGATCTCCTGGGTGCGCCCGGACTGCTTGCCCTTGGCGGCCTCTCGGTTGATGCGCTCGGCGGAGGCGCCCGGGAGCATCGAGTACTCGGCGGTGACCCAGCCCTTGCCCTTGCCCTTCATCCAGCGCGGCACGTTCTCGTCGATCGACGCCGTGCACAGCACCCGGGTGTTGCCGAACGACACCAGGACCGACCCGGCGGCCTGCACGGTGAAGTCTCGCTCGAACGAGATGGGGCGCAGCTGGTCGTTCTGGCGGCCGTCGGCACGCATGGGGGCTCCTGGTGAGGTTGCGGGTGGGGAGGGCGGGCATCCATCGTCGCAGACGGTGCCGGCGCGCACCGATACGGGCTACCCGCCCCAGGGGGCGCGCTCGGCGGAGCCCAGCTCGGGACCGAGCAGCCGTGCGCCCAGCTCCTGGAACCGGTCGACGTCGCCCGACGAGATGAACCGGTGGGTGCCGACGCGGTCGGGTGACGCGGCCAGCGCGGCCGGTTCCCCCTGCGCCGCGGGTCCGCCACCGAACATCGCCAGGGCCTCGAAGGCCGTCTCCTCCGCCGACGACACCAGCACGACGTCGCGGCCGACCACGTCGGTGATCGTGCGAGCCAGGAACGGGTAGTGGGTGCACCCGAGCAGGAGGGCGTCGACCTTCGCCTCGATGACGGGCGCGAGCAGGCGCTCGGCCAGCACGTGCACCTGGTCGGAGCCGGTCTCCCCCCGCTCCACGAACTCCACGAACCCCGGGCACGCCGCCACGGTGAGGTCGACCGCCGCTCCGGAGGCGGCGACGGCCCGCTGGTAGGCGCCGGACCGGACGGTGCCGACCGTGCCGATCACGCCGACGTGGCCGGAGTCGGTGGCCCGCACCAGCGACCGGACACCCGGGTCGATCACGCCCATCACGGGCACGTCGAGCTCGTCGCGCAGGGCCTCGAGGGCAGCGGCCGCCGCCGTGTTGCACGCGACCACGAGGAGCTTCACGTCGTGCTCGTCGACCAGGAACCGGGCGATCTCGTGAGCGAACCCGGCCACCTCCCCGAGCGATCGAGGGCCGTACGGGTACCGCCCGGTGTCGCCCACGTAGACCAGGTCCTCGGCGGGCAGCAGGTCGATGAAGGCTCGGGCCACGGTGAGCCCGCCGAACCCGCTGTCGAACATCCCGATGGGACGGTCGTCGACGGCGGGCGGGGTCACCGCGCCAGGCTACGGCCGGCAGGGGGCACGGTCCGGGTCTGGGCGATCGGGGCCCGCACCGTCAGTCGACGTGGTAGCGGATCGCCTCCTGGCGGCCACCCGCGACCGGAACGTGGTCGGGATCGTCCGATGCCCGCTGGCCCTGGGGGATCGTGCGCACGTCCACCACCCGGTGCCGCACCGGATCCCAGGTGATCCGCATGACGTCGCGCCCGGTCGAGGCGGAGGCGAGCCGGGGCCAGATCCACGTCTCCCAGCGGCCGTTCCACCACCCGAGCGCGGCGGACCACGACTGGCCGGTCCCGCTCGACGGCGCGACCGGCGTGCCCGACGCCACCACCCACGTTCCCAACGTGGGCGCCCGGGCCACGCCCTTCGCCCCGCTCACCTGCCCGGCAGTGGCGGCGCGCACCGGGTTGTCGTGGAGCTGGATCGGGAGCGACCGGTGCAGGGCCGCCCCGCGGCTGCCCTCGGTGCCGATCCGACCGGTGTCCACCGCGATCACGAACGCGCCATGGGGTCGGTCGGTCCCCCACCGGAGGTCGATGGGGATGCGGCGCGTCACCGGACGACCGGGGGCGATCGGCCCCGAGCCCCCTTCGGCCAGCCCACCGCAGTCGAGGGCGGAGGCGTCGCCGAACCGGGCCGGAGCGGGCAGGGCACCGAGCGAGGCCGCCAGCGTTCCCGGACTGCCGTCCCATGCGACCGCGGGACCGACACCAGGACCGCTACCGCCAACGCCGCCACCGGAGGGCCGAGCGGCCGCCGCCCCGTCGGACGGTTCGGCCGGGCGACCCGTGCCGCTGGCGACCACCGCCGCGGTGACGGGCGCGTCGCACGGCCCGGTGCCGGCGACCGTGATCGCCTGGTTGGTGCTGTTGCTGAGCGTGACCTGGAGCCAGATCCTCGTGCCCACGGTCGCGTCGCGGGGCGCGTCGATCCGCAGCTGGAGGCCGGCGGCGTGGACCGTCACGGGGCCGTCGGACAGCTCGGCCGGGTCGGGTCCGGCGATCACCGTCTCGGGCCGGCCCGACCGGGCGTGCTGCTGCGCCACCAGCACCGCCCCGCCCGCCAGGACCACCGCGACGGCGCTCCCCCCGACCGCCGCCCGCCACCGGCGGGAGCGGCGCGGGCGCACGGCGGGTGGCCGGCGGGGGTCGACGGCCAGGCCGATCGGAGGCGCGACCCGGGGCCGGCGATCGACCGGATCGAGCGAGTCTGTGGGATCGAGCATCCTCGCCACCTCCTGGCGGGTGCGCTGGGCCATCCCTTCGCCTCCATGACACACCCGCCGCCGCCTTCGGACCAGTGGGTTCCCGAAGATGCGGGACCTTGCCAGGAAGTTCCCAGGAAGTTCCCAGGAAGTGGTGCGACGATCACCTGGTGACCGGTGAACGACTCCTGCTCGTCGACGACGAGGACAACCTGCGATCCATGCTCGAGGCGGCGCTGCGCCACAGCGGGTTCGAGGTCCACCCTGCGGCCGACGGGCGCGGGGCGCTCGAGGCCCTGCCCGAGGTGAAGCCCGACCTGATCGTCCTCGACGTGATGCTCCCCGACCTCGACGGGTTCGAGGTGTGCCGGCGCCTCCGCTCGACCGGCGACCGGACCCCGGTGCTGTTCCTCACCGCCCGCGACGCCACCGAGGACAAGGTGCGGGGGCTGACGATGGGCGGCGACGACTACCTGGTCAAGCCGTTCAGCCTCGATGAGCTGGTGGCGCGCATCCACGCCGTGCTGCGCCGCACAGGCAGGGCCAAGGAAGGCGCCCTGCTGACCTGCGTCGACCTGCACCTCGACGACGAGGCCCACCTGGTGACCAAGGCCGGCGCCGAGATCGCGCTGTCGCCCACCGAGTACAACCTGCTGCGCTACCTGCTGCTCAACCAGGGCCGGGTGGTGTCGAAGGCGCAGATCCTCGACCACGTGTGGCAGTACGACTTCGGCGGTGACGGCGGCGTCGTCGAGACCTACATCGGCTACCTGCGCAAGAAGCTCGACACCGGCGAGCCCCGCCTGATCCACACGGTCCGCGGCGTCGGATACACCATCCGCGAACCGAGGACCTGAGCCTCCATGTCCCTCCGCGCCCGCCTCCTGCTCGGCATGGCCGTCGTCGCCGTGGTGCTGGTGATCGCCTCCCTGTCGATCAACCGCGCCACCGAGCGCAACCTGGTGGCGCAGATCGACAAGCAGCTCGACCGCTCGGCCGACCAGGCGCGCATCGGGCGCTACGGCGACCGCGGCTACAACGGGTACAACGGCTCCGACGACGGCAGGGGGCCGCCGACCGCGCTCTACGTCGCCTCCATCGACCCCCAGACCGGTCGGCTCGTCACCCTCAACGTGCCCACCACCAGCGACGACGACCTGGGCACGCCGTCCATCACCGCGGCCGAGGTGACCGATCACGTGGGCGAGGGCGCGTTCACCGTCGGGGCCACCAGCTCGGGCGTGCGGTACCGCGCCCTGGCCCGCGCCGAGGGCCCGGGCCGGCGGGTGACGCTGTTCGCCCAGCCGCTCTACGAGGTGGACGAGTCGATCAACCGGCTCCTCACCATCCAGGCCATCGCCGCCGCGATCATCCTGGCCACGCTCGGCCTGGTCACGTTCTGGGTGCTGCGCCTGGGCGTCCGCCCCGTGAAGCAGATGACCGACGTGGCGAAGGCGATCGGCGATGGCGATCTGTCGCAGCGGATCCCCGAGACCGTGCCGGGCACCGAGGCCGGTGAGCTGGGCATCGCCCTCAACCACATGATGGGCCGCATCGAGTACGCGTTCGACGAGCGAGCCCGCTCCGAGGGGCGCCTGCGCCAGTTCGTCGCCGACGCGTCGCACGAGCTGCGCACCCCGGTGACCACCATCCGGGGCTACGCCGAGCTGTACCGCCTCGGTGGCCTGCAGACGGACCACGACCTCGACGAGGCCATGCGCCGCACCGAGCAGGAGGCCACCCGGATGGGCCAGCTGGTGAGCGACCTGCTCGACCTGGCCCGCCTCGACCAGGGCCGGCCGCTGAGCATGGGTCCCGTCGACCTCTCGGCCCTGGCGGCCGACGCCGTCGCTGATGCCAAGGCGGTGGAGCCCGCCCGCCCGATCGAGCTCGACGCACCCGAGCCGGCCGTCGTCGTCGGTGACGAGGCCCACCTGCGCCAGATCCTGGCCAACCTGGTGGCGAACGCCCGGGTCCACACCGACGTCGGCACGCCGGTGCGCGTCGCCGTCCGCGGGGACACCGACCAGGTGGTGCTCGAGGTCGCAGATCGAGGGGACGGCATGGCGCCCGAGGTGGCCGCCCACGCGTTCGAGCGCTTCTACCGGGCCGATCCGGCCCGGACCCGCAACCGGGGCGGATCGGGGCTCGGCCTGTCGATCGTGGCGGGCACGGTGGCCGCCCACGGGGGCTCGATCGCCCTCGAGACCGCCCCCGGCCAGGGCACGACGATCCGCATCACGCTCCCGCGCACGCCGGCCACCCCGCTTCCCGCTTGAGCCGGCGCTCGATCCTGCCGATGGTGCTCTCGGGAAGATGTTCCCCAGCTCACAGCGATCTCACAGGTTGGCCTGGTTGACTCCAGGTGCCCCCGGAGACCCATCGCCAACAGAGGGACACGCAATGCGCAAGCAGAAGACGATCGCCGCGGCCGCCATGGCCGCCGCCCTGGCCGGCGGGACGCTCATCGGCGCCACGCTCGGCAACCCGCTGGCATCGGGCGCCGAGTCCGGCGCGGGAGCCACCACGACCACCACGGCGGCCAACGGCACCACCGCCCCCGGCCAGACCGGCACCGCCCCCGACAAGGGCGGCGACCACCGGGGCCCGGGTGGCTTCCGTGGCGGCATGGGCATGGACCTCGACACCGCCGCCAAGGCCCTCAACATGACCACCGAGCAGCTGCAGACCCAGCTGAAGGCGGGCAAGAGCCTGGCCGACGTGGCCAAGGCCCAGGGCGTCGACAAGCAGAAGGTGATCGATGCGCTCGTCGCCGCCGGCAACGCCCGTCTCGACAAGGAGAAGGCGGCGCTGCCCGACCAGGTGGCCAAGATCGTCGACGGCACCCTGCCGGCCGGAGCCTTCGGCGGGCCCGGTGGCTTCCGTGGCGGGCCTGGCGGCTTCGGTCGGGGCGGCTTCGGCTTCGGTCCGTCGCTCGACGTCGCCGCCAAGGCGATCGGCATCTCCGAGGACGATCTGCGGACCGCCCTCGAGGGCGGCAAGACCATCGCCCAGGTGGCCAAGGACAAGGGCGTCGACCAGCAGAAGGTGATCGACGCACTGGTCGCCGACGCCAAGGCCAAGACCGCCGCCGCGGTCAAGGACAAGAAGATGACCCAGGCCCAGGCCGACAAGGTCAACGCCGCGGCCACCGACCGCATCACCAAGTTCGTCACCGAGGGTCGGCCCAAGGGCGACCACGACGGCCCGCCTCCCGGCGGCGGGGGCCACTGACCCGCAGGTCCCCAGAGAACGCGCGACGCCCAGGTCCCTGTCCGGAACCTGGGCGTCGTCGCGTCTGGGATGCGCCGCGGCGGACCGCCCACTGATCAGGTTGCCGCCCTGGTGGGACCAGGGTGGGATGTCGCTAGAAGTAGATGATCTTCTTGGCCCGGTCGACGACCTCGTCGATGGGCCCGGTCCAGGCGCCGGTGCTGAGGTACTTCCAGCCGCCGTCGCAGGCGATGGTGACGATCACGCCTTCGTCGATGGCAGCCGCGCACTTCACCGCGCCGGCCATGATCGCCCCCGACGAGATGCCCACGAAGAGGCCGACGTCGGTGAGCTTGCGGATCCACTCGATGGATTCGCGCGGGTGGACGATCATCTTGCGATCCAGGAGGTCGTAGCCGTCCCAGTCGGAGAACACGGGCGGCACGAAGCCCTCATCGATGTTCTTGAGCCCGTCGACCATCTCCCCTGGCGGCGGCTCGATGGCCCACACCTGGATGTCGGGGTTCTGCTCCTTGAGGTACGTGCCGACACCCATGAGCGTGCCGGCGGTGCCGAGCCCGGCGATGAAGTGGGTGACCTCGGGGAGGTCCTTCCAGATCTCGGGGCCGGTGCCCTCGTAGTGGGCACGGGGGTTGGCGTCGTTGCCGTACTGGAAGGGGAACCACCAGTCGGGGTGCTCGGCCGCCATGGCCTTGGCCCGGACCATGGCACCGTTGGACCCCTCGGACGCGGGCGACGGGATGATCTCGGCGCCCCAGATCTCGAGGGCCTGGCGCCGCTCGACGGACACGTTCTCGGGCATGACGACCTTGAACGTGTAGCCCCGCATCTTGCAGATCATGGCGAGGGCGATGCCGGTGTTGCCCGAC
The DNA here is from genome assembly GCF_049993875.1 of Aquihabitans sp. McL0605. Taxonomy (NCBI): domain Bacteria; kingdom Bacillati; phylum Actinomycetota; class Acidimicrobiia; order Acidimicrobiales; family Iamiaceae; genus Aquihabitans; species Aquihabitans sp. McL0605. The sequence continues at coordinate 4,016,011 of NZ_CP188252.1, read as the reverse complement.
GACGACTCCAGCACGACCGAACCGGGCTGGAGCAGCCCCTCGCGCTCGGCGTCCTCGATCATCGACTTGGCGGCGCGGTCCTTGACCGACCCGCCCGGGTTCTGCCCCTCGAGCTTGCAGTAGATCTTGACCCGCGGGTTGGGGCTGAGTGCGCTGATGTCGACGATCGGCGTGTTGCCGATGAGGTCGGTGACGCTGGCGTAGACCGCCACGACGTGCTCCTCGAAAGGTGACTGGGACGGTCGGGATTCTAGGGGGCGAACGGCGAGGACCCCACACTCGTCTCGCGAGGGATCAGGCCTCGACGATGGCGACGGGCACCTCGACGATGGCGCCATCGTCGAGCAGCCAGGACCGCAGCATCGGCTCCCGGTCGCGGAGCGACACGATCACGTAGTGCCAGCCGAGGAGCAGCGGGTTGTCGGCCTGCTGGACGTCGGTGGGCGACGGGTACGGATCGGTGTGGGTGTGGGAGTGCATGACCCCCACGACATCGATGCCGAGCGGGGCGAACACCCGATCGGCGGCCAGGAACCCGTCGGCGCCGATGGAGTACGTCTTGGCCGACTGGTCGGCGTTGCGCGTGGGCACGAACGAGGAGATCAGATCGCCGCCGACGGGACCGCCCAGCAGGCCGCAGGCCTCGTTGGGCAGCCCGGCGATCGCATGGCGGATCATGTCGAGGTGGGCCGACCGGGCGATGCGCAGCACGGCGTCACCGTAGTGGGCTGGTGGGCGGCCCCGACCGAACGGTGGACCGGCCGGTAGCCTCGCCCCGTCATGGCAACCAAGAGCAACGGCGACATCGTGGTCGCCACCAACCGGCAAGCGCACCGCGACTACGAGATCATCGACACCTGGGAAGCCGGCATCATGCTGAAGGGCAGCGAGGTGAAGTCGCTGCGCGAGGCGAAGGTCCAGCTGCGCGACGCCTACGCCCGGTTCACGGGACGCGAGCTCTTCCTGATCGGCCTGCACATCGCCGGCTACTCCAGCGCCTCGGCGCAGGGCGGCCACGAGCTCGAGCGCTCCCGCAAGCTCCTCCTCCACCAGCACGAGCTGGAGGAGATGAAGGCGCGGGTGGACCAGGAGCACCTCACGCTGGTCCCGCTCTCGCTGTACTTCAAGGGCGGCCGGGCCAAGCTCGAGCTGGGGATGGGCAAGGGCCGCAAGCACTACGACAAGCGCCAGGCGATCGCCAAGCGAGACTCCGACATGGACGCCAAGCGGGCCATGGCCGCCCGCCGCCGCGAGGAGTAGGCCTCCGACCTGCGCCGGGGCACGACGCGCTCAACCGCGGGCGCCGAACGGCCGATACAAGGCCCCATGAGCACCACTGGCGGCAACGGCGACGGGAACGACCCGGTGCCCGGCGAGCACGAGGTGCCGTTCTGGCACCACGACCTCCTTCCCGAGCCGGCCCCGCCGGCCGCGACGGACCCGGCGACGATGGGCGCTCCGCTGCACCCGGACGGGCCCGCCACCTGGGATCCCCAGCCCGCCGGACCGCACGCGGCGGCGGGGCTGCCCCCGACGGCGCCGCCTCCGCCGGCCGCCGACGCGGGGTGGGGTGCCCCTGCGGCTCCTGCGCCTCCGCTCCACCACGACTGGGACGCCCCCGCCGCGCCCCCGCCCCCGCTCGACCACGCCTGGGACGCGCCGACCGCCCAACCGGCCGCCACCCCGTGGGGCCCGCCGGCAGCGGCTCCTCCCCCACCGCCCCCACCGACCGCGATCCCCTGGGGTGCCCCCGCGGCCGGGCCTCCGCCTCCACCCCCGCCCGGCTCCGCCTGGGGCACGGGTGGATGGATCGCGCCACCGCCGATGGCACCGACACCTCCCGAGCGCTCCCGCATGGGGACGCCGGTGATCGTGGCCGTGCTGGCCGTCGTCGCCCTCATCGGGGCGATGGTGTTCGTCGTCGCCACCCACGACGACGCCAAGCCCCGGTCCAGCGCCGCCGGCAGCGACCTCGTCGACAGCGGCTCGGACGGCAGCGGATCGCTCGCGGACTCGATCGATGCCGAGGCGCTCACGGCGCAGCTGAAGTCGTTCGTGCCCGACACGGTCGACCTGGCCGGTATCAAGGGCATCAGCCGGGAAGGGGCCCGGTGGCAGGTGGTCGACGAGCAGACCATCCCTCCGTCCGACACCGTCCCCGACTGCGCGCCGGACGTGAAGCCCGCCCAGGGCGGCTTCGGTCGCCAGTGGGGCCTCGGCGATGCGGACGGCCACATCCACGGGCAGCTCGTCGTCACGATCGTGAAGTACGACACCCCGGCCGACGCCAGCGCTGCTGTCGAGGCACGAGGGGCCAAGGCCTACGAGGCGTGCTACCTCGCCCAGCGCGAGGACGAGCTCCGGGAGACGGCCGGCACCGACGATGTCGATCCGGTCGTGGTGACGAAGAAGGTCGCCGAGGCGTCCCCCTCCGCCGCGCTGACCCGGATCTCCACCTCCGAGGGGTTCCGGGTGCGAGGCCAGGCCTGCGTCCACTACATCGACGCCTCCTGGCGCCAGGTCGGCGCCCGCGTGATCGCCACGGACTTCAGCACCTGCTTGAACCCGTTCGACCCGAAGGCGGAGCTGCAGGTCGAAGCGGCGATCGCCGGCCAGATGCAGGGCTGAGCGACGCCTGGTGGGCCGATGCTCCCCGACCAGTACGATGGTTCCCCTGCTCACCACCACGTGCTCGTGGGCAGTTGCTTGACAAGGGGCTGACCGGTTTCGACGTGGGGACTGGGAGCCGGACGTGCGACCCGAGTTGCTCAGACTCGTTAAACGGGGCACAAACAGAAGCGCCAAGGGCGACTTCGCTCTCGCCGCCTGATCATTCACTGATCTAGCCAAGAGAGACATCGTGACCAGCAATGGCGCACGGGGCCTGACCACTACAGCCCGGCAACAGAAGTAGGGGTTGACGGCGGGAAAGACCGCTGACGGTGAGAAAGACCACTGACATCTCGGAAAGACGAGGCGGAGGGCGCAAGCCCAGCTGACCCGGCAGTGAGCCAGCCGCCACGGCTCGATCACGGGAACGGTCGTAGCGCGGTCGTCAACCGCTTCGCGGACGGGAGTTCGATTCTCCCCAGCTCCACCAGGTGATGTGCGTGGCATCCCGGACACCCTGAACCGTCGGTTCGGGGTGTCTTGTGGTTTTGCCGGACGGGGGATGGACGCGCTGGCGACCTGGCGCGACGCTGATCCGGTGTTCGCTTCGCGTACGAGGAGGATGGGCGTGGCCCCAGTTCTCGTCGCACTGGGCGCTCTTGCGGTGCTCAGCAGCGGGCTGGCCGGGTGCGGCCTGTCCGCCGCGGCACCCTGCAACCGCACCGGCCGACCGCCGACCCGCTACCAGCACGTCCTGGTGCTGGTCGAGGAGAACAGGACCTGGTCGGGCGGCGGGACCCCTGCCGTGGGCCTGGGTTTCTCCGCCCGCAAGATGCCGTTCCTCCACGGGCTCGCCGCCAAGTGCAGCTACTTCCGGGACTGGTCCGAGACCAACTCGCGCCAGAGCAGCCTCACCCAGTACATCGGCCTCACGTCAGGCGTCTCGAACCCCAACACGGTGAACGACTGCCGCCCGTCCGCCACGTGCCAGTCAACCGACAACAACATCTTCCGGCAGGTCCGCAACGCCGGTGGCACGCCCCGCAACTACGTGGACGGCGCCACGACACCGTGCAGCACCGGCAGCAACGCGACCAAGCACATCCCTGCGCTGTACTACCTGGCGCCCCAGGACGCGTCGCACTGCACCACAGAGGTCCGCCCGCTGCGGAACCTCAACCCGGACCGCCTCCCGACCTTCGCCCTCATCACGCCGGACGAGTGCAACGACGGACACGACTGCTCGGACAGCACGGTCGACGGGTTCGCCAAGCGGCTCTTGACCCGCATCCTCGACGGCGCGTCCTATCGGCAGGGCAAGACCCTGGTCGTCGTGGTCTACGACGAGGACCGTGCCGTGCCGAACCTCATCATCGCCCCCGCTTCGCACCGAGGGGCGATCTCCTCGGTCGTCGGCTCGCACGCCGGCCTCCTCAAGACGGTCGAGCAGGTGCTCGGCCTCCCCGTGATGCAGCAGGGTCAGCTGCCTGGGGCCGTCAGCCTCCGCAGCCCGGCCAACATCTGACGGCAGCGACGGCGGGCGCGGCGGAGCGGCGACCGCCCGCCGATGAGCATCGCCCGATCGCTGCAGTGAGGCCCACCGGCAGCGTTCACGGCGACGAAACAGTCCTGACTCAGGCCCTCCGTAGGTTGCCGACGACAGATCGGGCGCACCCCGGCCAACGCCCTGGACCGGATCGCCCAGCAACCGCTGAGGAGCGACGATGAGTGGCAGCAAGCACCGACTCAAGGCGATCGAGAACGTGAGGACGGCCGTCTCCCCGGCGTCGTTCTGGTCCATCGACGATGCCCCGGGTGAGATCTTCGGATCCAACGTCTTCAGCAAGGCCGTGATGCAGAAGCGCCTGCCCAAGCCGGTGTTCAAGTCGGTCATGTCCACCATCGAGCAATCGATGCCGCTCGATCCCGAGATCGCCGACATCGTCGCCTCCGCGATGAAGGACTGGGCCCTGGAGAAGGGGGCCACCCACTACGCGCACGTCTTCTACCCGCTGACCGGCCTCACCGCCGAGAAGCACGACAGCTTCTTCGAGCCGGGGGGCGACGGCAGCAGCATCGCCGAGTTCGCCGGCAAGACCCTCGTGCAGGGCGAGCCCGACGCCTCGAGCTTCCCCAACGGCGGCCTGCGCGCCACGTTCGAAGCCCGCGGCTACACCGGCTGGGACGTGACCAGCCCGGCGTACATCCTCGAGAACCCCAACGGGAACACGCTGTGCATCCCCACGGTGTTCGTGTCGATGACCGGTGAGGCCCTCGACCACAAGACCCCGATCCTCCGGTCGCAGCAGGCCATGGCCAAGCAGGCCGAGCGCGTCCTCAAGCTGTTCGGGCACGAGGAGCCCGATGCGGTGGTGTCGTTCGCCGGTGCCGAGCAGGAGTACTTCCTGATCGACCGCAGCTTCTTCACGGCCCGCACCGACCTGCTCAGCTCGGGGCGCACCCTCTTCGGCGCCAAGCCGCCCAAGGGCCAGGAGTTCGACGACCACTACTTCGGGGCCATCCCCGAGCGCGTCCTCGCCTTCATGTTCGATGCGGAGAACGAGCTGTTCAAGCTGGGCATCCCCGCCAAGACCCGGCACAACGAGGTGGCTCCCGGCCAGTTCGAGATCGCCCCGATGTTCGAGCGGTCGAACGTGGCCGCCGACCACCAGCAGCTCCTCATGGTGATCATGAAGCGCGTCGCCCAGAAGCACGGGATGGAGTGCATCTTCCACGAGAAGCCGTTCGACGGGATCAACGGCTCGGGCAAGCACGTCAACTTCTCGCTCGGGAACGCCACCGAGGGCAACCTGCTCCTCCCCGGTGACACGCCGCACGAGAACGCCCAGTTCCTGGTGTTCTGCGCCGCCGTGATCCGCGCCGTGCACAAGTTCGGCGGCCTGCTCCGCTGCTCGGTCGCGTCGGCCACCAACGACCACCGCCTCGGCGCCAACGAGGCCCCGCCCGCCATCATCTCGATCTTCCTCGGCGATCAGCTGGCTGACGTGTTCGACCAGGTGGCGAAGGGCGGGGCCACCAGCTCCAAGGAGAAGGGCACGATCATCATCGGCGCCGACACCCTCCCGGTGCTGCCCACCGATCCGGGTGACCGCAACCGCACCAGCCCCATGGCCTTCACCGGCAACCGGTTCGAGTTCCGTGCCCCCGGCTCGCTGCAGTCGATCGCGGGGCCGATGGTCACGATCAACACGATCCTCGCCGAGGCGCTCGACCACATCGCCACCGAGATCGAGGCGCTCACGGCCGACGGCACCGGGTTCGACGCCGCGGTCCAGAAGGTGCTCGAGCTGGTCATCAGCAACCACGGCGCCGCCGTGTTCAACGGCGACGGCTACTCCGACGAGTGGCAGGACGAGGCGGCCGCCCGCGGCCTCCCCAACCTGCGCACCACGCTCGACGCCCTGCCGGAGCTGATCACGCCCGAGTCGATCGAGCTGTTCAGCCACTACGGGGTGTTCACGGAGCGGGAGATGCACAGCCGCTACGAGATCGCCATGGAGCAGTACGCGCTCAGCATCAGCGTGGAGGCCAAGTCGATGGCGGAGATCGCCACCACGTCGATCCTCCCGGCCGCCACGCGCTACCAGACCGAGCTGGCCACCAACGTCGCCAGCCTCGTGGCCGTAGGCGTCGAGGCCGACACCAGCACCCTCGACGAGGTCTCGGCGCTCATCGCGGACCTCCGGACCGGGATCGCCTCGCTCAAGGCGGCGCTGGGCGCCGACGTGGGCGGATCGGTCGAGGACGAGGCCACCCACGCCGGCAAGGACCTGCTCCCGGCCATGGTGGCCGTGCGGACCGCCGCCGATGCCCTGGAGCACCTGGTCGCCGACGACCTGTGGCCCCTTCCCACCTACGAGGAGATGCTCTTCATCCTCTGAGGTCGGTCGCCTCCGTCTCCCTGCGGGCTGGGCCGCGGGGAGGCGGAGCGATCCGTCCCGGCCGTCGACCGGGCGGATCCTCTGTGGCGATCAGTCCGTGGAGTCCCGGAAGCTCAGCGGGTTGAGGCGCTGGTCCTGGGTGGGGTCGCTGAAGCCCTTGGGGATGGGCAGGTCGTGAGAGGTGCGGTACCGGGCCAGGTCGAGCACCTCGGACCGCTGGTTCTTGACCATCGACAGGGCCAGGTTGCGGGTGGTCTCGTCCTTGCCGTGGCGGGCGGCGTAGTCGGCCATGTGGAGCCCGGCGAGGTGGTGCTCGGACATCAGGGCGATCCAGAGCGCCTCGGCGTCCTTGCCGGTGGCGTTGCGCAGCTGCTCCATCTGGGCGTCGGTGGCCAAGCCGGTCATCTTGTCGATCGGCAGCGGCTCACCCATCCACCCCATGACGGTGTCGCCCGGCTCCGAGTCGTGGTGGAAGCGGTCGAGCGTGGCCGAGAACACGCCCTGCTCGTAGCGCTGGCCGATGATGATCTCCTGCGCGTACGACGTGAGGTTGGGGTCGAGGCCCTCCTTGGCCAGCAGCAGCAACGACATCTGGACGGCCTGCTCGTGGTGGTACCCCATGTCCTGCATGAAGCCCACGTCGACGGCGTTGAGAGGATCGGCGTCGCCGTCGCGCTGGCCCACGACGAACGCGATGGCGCCCACGAGGAACGCGACCGCCACGACGAGGGCGGCGACGTGCCAGCCCGAGAACCAGCGCTCGCGGGGTGGTTCGGTGGTCCGGGCATCGGCGTCGCCCTCGACGGGTTCGTCGGCGCCCGGGTCTGCCAGCGCTTCGGGGGTGACGGCCACGGGTCCTCCAGGGGGCGAATCGATGACGCCATCCTGCCAGGGCCGCCCCGCGGTGCGGCTGTCGGGGCCGGCGCAGCGGTGGGGGCCCGAGCCTGGGCCCGAGCCCCCACCACGGATCACGCGATCCGACCTTCTGAGCCACCCCAGCCCTATCCGGCCGGCCGCCACCCGAAATGCCGGGTGGATCCGTACAGAGAAGAGACGATCCGAGGGTCCGTCATGACGCCGAGCGGGCGATTTCTCGTTCTTGACCTGCCCTGCGCCCCGCGTGACCCATCCCACACGAGGCTGCCTTTCTCAGCCTACCTACCAGTAGGTAGGCTGGGTTTCCGGTCCCACCACCAGCAGAAGCGAGACCCGATGAAGTTGCACGCCATCGAGCGCAGCCCCGTGGAGCGGGTCAACTGGAAGACGTCGTTCCCGTTCTTCCTGGTGCACGCCCTGGTGCTGCTGAGCTTCGTGACCGGCGTGTCGATGACCGCCGGCGTGCTGTTCCTGGTCATGTACTGGGGCCGGATGTTCTTCATCACGGCCGGGTACCACCGCTACTTCTCGCACCGGTCCTACAAGCTCAACCGGGGCATGCAGTTCATCATGGCGTTCGGTGGCGGCATGTCCGCCCAGAAGGGCGCGCTCTGGTGGGCCAGCCACCACCGCAACCACCACCGCTACTCCGACACCGAGCTCGACCTCCACTCACCGCAGAAGGGCTTCTGGTGGAGCCACGTCGGCTGGATCCTCTGCGACAAGAACAACGAGTGGGACGCCGAAGGCATCCGCGACTTCAACAAGTTCCCGGAGCTGCGCTTCCTCACCAAGCACGACTGGATCCCGCCGTGGGTCGCCGGCGTCAGCTGCTACCTCATCGGCGGCTGGAGCGGCCTGGTCTTCGGCTTCCTCGGCTCCACCGTGCTGCTGTGGCACTCCACGTTCCTGGTGAACTCGCTGGCCCACGTCATGGGGCGGCGCCGCTACGCCACCACCGACACCAGCCGGAACTCCGCCCTCATCGCCTTCCTCACGCTCGGCGAGGGCTGGCACAACAACCACCACTACTACCAGGCCTCGGCTCGCCAGGGCTTCTTCTGGTGGGAGTTCGACGTGAGCTACTACGTGCTCAAGGGCCTGAGCTTCGTCGGCCTCGTCAAGGACCTCAAGGAACCGCCGGCCCGCGTGAAGTCGGCCGCCCGGGTCCGTGACGGGCAGTTCGACATGGGCATGTTCAAGAACTACTGGGGCAAGGCCGGTGCTGCCCTCCACAACGTGAGGCTCCACAAGGCCGACGAGACCGATGCCGCCCTGCTGCTCGAGACCGACCCGGAGCTGGCCACCCGCCGCGAGCACCTCGACGAGCTCATCGCCCAGAACCGCGCCGCCCTCGCCGAGCACGTCGCCAACGCCCTGGCCCACGCCGAGGAGCTCGGCCGCCTCACCCGGCGCCAGGAGCGCCAAGCCGGCGTCATCGACTGAGTCGGGAACGTCGCCCTCTCGTCACTCGTTCGCTGGCGCTCACTCCGTTCCTCGAACGCTGAGGAGCTCCTGACGTCGCTGCCCTCGCTCAGGGGCACGACCTCGCCTCGCCCCGATGCGGACGTAGAACGCAAGGAGCCCCGGACCTCAGGTCCGGGGCTCCTTCAGTTCTCGGTGCGAGGAGGTCTACTCCAAGCCCTTCTCGAGCTTCACGAGGGCATCTTCCTCGGTGACGTTCAGGGCGAAGCTGAGCTCCGACACGAGGATGCCGCGGGCCCGCTCGAGCATGGACTTCTCGGCCGTCGACAGGCCCTTGCCCTTCTCGCGGAGCGCCAGGTTCCGGACCACCTCGGCCACCTGGTACACGTCGCCCGACTTCATCTTCTCCTGGTGGTTCTTGAAGCGCCGGCTCCAGTTGGCCGGCTCGCGCACGTCGCGCTTGGCGATGAGGCGGAACAGATCATCGACGTCGGACTTCGAGATCGGCGGGCGCATGCCCACCTCTTCGGCCTTGTCGACCGGCACCGACAGCGTGAGATCGCCGTGCACCATCTCGAGGACGAAGTACTCCTTCGTCTCGCCCTGCAGCTCGCGCTTCACCTTCTTCTTGATGATGGCGGCGCCGTGGTGCGGGTAGACCACGCGATCGTTGACCTTGAACGACATCTGACTCCACTTCAGGTGGCCGGGTTCGACCGATGGGGACGAACCATTGTGCCAGAGTCGGCCCCTACCTGGACAACCGACCACCGATCACGGCGCGGGACGGTCAGGTGCGCACGAACACGGGGAGGTGCCGGCCGTCGGCCAGCGGCTCCCACGCCACGCTCACCTCGTCGCCCACCCCCGCCGTGGCGGCGCCGGCGCCGAGCACGTTGGTGAGCATGCGCACGCCCTCGGGCAGGTCGACGAGGGCGACCGCGAACGGGGCGCGCCCGGCCATGCCGGGGTTGCCCGGACCGGGCATCACGCTCAGGGCGTAGACCACCCCCGTGCCCGCGGCGGGGCGGAACTCCAGCTCGGTGCCGAGGCAGCGGGGGCACGCCTCGCGCGGGAAGTGGATGGCCTGCTCGCACGCGGTGCACCACTGGATCACCAGCCGTCGCTCGCGCGTGGCGGCCCAGAACGGTTCGGCGGCGGGCGAGACCGGGGGTTGGAGGCGCTCGGGCGCACCGTCGGGCGGGGCCAGGAGGGGCCCGGGGGTGGTGGGGTCGGCCGGGCTCATGCCGTGGCCTCCGTTCCCAGGAGGATGGTGGACATCGCGGAGAGGACGCCGCCGCTGCCGTGGGCCAGGGCCACCTCGGCGCCGGCGACCTGGCGAGGACCGCACTCCCCCCGGAGCTGGCGGACCGCTTCGACGAGCAGGAAGATCCCGAACATCCCCGGGTGCGTGTAGGCGAGCCCACCGCCCGTGGTGTTGGCGGGCAGGGCGCCGCCGGGAGCCAGCACGCCGTCGGCGACGTAGCCGCCGCCCTCGCCCTTGGGGCAGAAGCCCAGGTCCTCGAGCAGGAGCAGCACGGTGATGGTGAACGAGTCGTAGATCTGGGCCACGTCGACGTCGGCGGGCGTGAGGCCGGCGGCGGCGAACGCCAGCGGGCCCGACACGGCCGCACCGGTGGTGGTGAGGTCGGGCATCTCGCTGATCATGGCGTGGGTGTGGCAGGTGCCGGTTCCGAGCACGAGCGCCGGCGGCTTGCGCAGGGCCTTGGCCCGCTCGGTGCTGGTGAGGACGACGGCGCCGGCGCCGTCGGTGACGAGGCAGCAGTCGAGCTTGTGGAGCGGCGACGCCTGCATCGGCGAGGCCAGCACGTCGTCGATGGTGATGAGCTCCTGGAGGCGCGCCAGCGGGTTCTGGGCGGCCCACTTGCGGGTGTCGACGGCGATCTGGGCCAGCTGCTCGCTGGTGGTGCCGAACTCGTGCATGTGGCGGCTGGCGGCCAGCGCGTACGCGCCCATGGGCATGCGCATGGCGTAGGGCAGCTCCCACTCGGCCGACGGGGTGGGGCCGGGCACGGTCTGGCGGCTGACGTAGCCGCCGGCGCCGCGCTTGAACGACGACTTGGGCGTGGCGGCGTAGACCACCACCGCCACCTCGCACAGGCCGAGGGCGATGGCCGCCGCTGCGTGCTGCACGTGGATCTCGAAGCTCGAGCCCCCGGTCTGCGTGGAGTCGGTCCAGCGAGGGGCGATGCCGAGGTACTCGGCCAGCTCGAGCGACGCGGCCCAGCCGGGCGTGGTGCACGAGAACAGGCCGTCGACGTCGCCGATGGCGAGGCCCGCATCGGCCAGGGCCTCTCGGATGACGCGCACCTCGAGGGCGCGGACGCTCCCCTCGAGCTCGCCGGTGGGCGACACCGCGTCGGACACCCCGACGATGGCCGCTGCTCCTCGCATGCTTCGATCGACCACTCTTTGCACTCCTACTGCAAGATCTTCCCAGGGCAGGGTATCGTCGGGGCATGACCGACGAGGCACCCACGTCCGTGATCGGACTGAACCCGTTCGAGCCCGGCTTCTACGCCAACCCGTACGCACAGTATGCAGAGATCCGTGCCACCGACCCCATCCACAAGAGCGCCTTGGGGCCCTGGCTGATCACCCGCTGGGCCGACGTGCACACCCTGCTGCGGACGCCCGGGATGAGCGTCGAGGAGCGCAACATCACCATGGACGGGCCGTCCCGTCGCGAGCGCATGAACGAGCTCCGCGCCGCCAACGGCGGTGCTCCCATCGAGCGCAGCCTCGCCATCTTGAACATCGACCCGCCCGACCACACCCGCATCCGCCGGCTGGTGTCGAAGGCCTTCACGCCCCGCGCCGTCGAGCGGATCCGCAGCCGGGCGGGCGACCTGACCGACGAGATCCTCGACGACCTGGCCGGCCGCGGCGAGCCCGTCGACCTCATCAGCGAGCTGGCGTTCCCGCTCCCCTTCACCGTGATCAGCGAGATGCTCGGCATGCCCGACGGCGACCGGCTCCAGCTGCGGTCGTGGTCGCACACCATCACCCAGGTGCTCGACCCGCTCCTGGCGATGCAGCACGGCGAGGAGATCATCGCGGCGTCGATCCAGATGCGGCGCGTGCTCAGCGAGGCCATCGCGTGGAAGCGCGCCAACCCCGCCGACGATCTGCTCACCGCCATGATCCAGGCCGAGGACGAGGGCGACGTGCTGAGCGATGCCGAGCTGCTCGAGAACCTGGTGCTGCTGTTCCTGGCCGGCCACGAGACCACCGTCAACCTGATCGGCAACGGCGTCAACGCGCTGCTCGACCACCCCGATCAGCTGGCCCTCCTGGCCGCCGATCCCTCGCTCGCCGCCAACGCCACCGAGGAGCTGCTCCGCTTCGACAGCCCGGTGCAGTTCTCCCGCCGCATCGCCCTGCAGCCCCTCGAGATCGAGGGCGTCGACATCGCTCCCGGCGAGCTGGTGATGACGTGCCTGGGTGCCGCCAACCGCGACCCAGCGAAGTTCGGCCCCACCGCTGCCCAGCTCGACCTCACCCGGCCCGATGCCCGCGAGCACGTCTCGTTCGGCTCCGGCGTCCACCACTGCCTGGGTGCGGCTCTGGCCCGGTTGGAGGGCCAGGAGGCCATCGGCCGACTCGTCCGCCGCTTCCCCGCCATGGAGAAGGCCGCCGTCCCCACCAACAACGGCCGCATCGTCCTCCGCGGCCTAGACGACCTCCAGGTCACGCTCAACTAGGCCCGACGACAACGGCACCTCGCGCTCGAACGCCATGGCGACCAGCGCGGCGCCGACCGCCACGACGACGATCCCGATCGGGAACGCGCGTCCGAAGTCGGACAGCGACAGGCCGGCACGGCGAGCGCCGAGCACGGCGCCGCCGAGCACCACCGCAACGGCGGCGACGACCACCGCGAGGTACGACGCGCCGCTGATCCTGACCGAAGGCCGCGGCCGGAGCACGGCGAGCGCCCCGATACACACCAAGGCCAGGAGGTAACCGCCCACCACGTCGCTCACCCGGTGGATCGGGACGTACACGGCGACGGCGCCGACACCCATGGCGAGCGCGAGCGACGCGAGCCGGAGCCGGGGCGACGCCGGGACGACCAGCGCGATGGCGAGGGCGATCGCCATCGCGGCCGTGGCATGACCACTCGGGAAGCTCGGGCCGTTGAGCGAGTCCGACCCGGTGAGCACGGGCCTCGCGAACGCGGCACGACGGACGACCTCGGCGCTCACGGTCGCCAGCAGCACGGCGACGCACGCGGCCCGCGCCAGCGCGTCGCGCCGGACGCGGCACAGGAGCACGGGCGCGAACATCACGCTGGCGATGCTGAGCAGCCGGCTCACGACGCGGGCGTCGGCGTCGCTCGTGCGGTCGTAGCGGTGGTGGATCACCGCGTACTCGTCGATGCGCTGGCCCCATCCCGATCGCACCGACACCCCGTACAGGACCCCGAGCACCACCATCGCGACGACCGGCACCAGCCAGGGCCGCAGCTGCCGGGCCGCGTCGAAGTCCCGAACCTCGATCTCCGCCGCCTCCGACCCCATCGATCGATCGTAGGGGAGGCGACCACGACCCATCAGGCGCTCGGGAGGTCCCGGGCTCCAGCCGACGCCGCTGGGCTTCGCTTCCCTGCCGGACGCCAGGGCGGGTCAGGCGGGCTGCGGTCGGCGGCCGCGGAGGAAGTAGGCGATCGGGACGACGCCCACCGAGTTGAGCAGGGTCACGGCGAGGACCCACCGACGCTTCGAGCCTCGGACCTCGGCCGCGGGACGCCGCGCCAGATCGACCAGCGCGGCGATCCTCAGCACGGCGTCGACGGTGGCCCCGACGACGACCAGCTTGCGGGTGCGGGGGCTGAGCTCGTTCCAGCGCTTCGCGGGCATGCGCTCACCCTTGCCCACTTCTCCTGGGGCGACAAGCGCCCCCGGATCAGACGTCGAGGAAGCGGCGGGTGGCGAGGAGGGAGCTGCCGACGCTGAGGATGATGGCGGTGATGCCGACCCACATGCAGGCGAGCCAGACGTCGCTCGAGTTGATGGAGAAGGACTGGAGCAGGTCGAGCCCGTCGCCCTTCTTCAGCAGGTCGTCGATCCAGCCGCGGGCCAAGAACACGAACCCGATGGCGAGGACGCCGCCTATCAAGCCCTGGATGAAGCCCTCGAGCATGAACGGGACGCGGATGAACCAGTTGGTGGCCCCGACGAGCTTCATCACCTCGATCTCGCGGCGACGGGCGAACATCGCGGTGCGGATGGTGTTGAGGATCAGCAGGGCCGACGCGGCCAGCAAGAAGACGGCGAACGCGAACAGGCCCTTGTTGACGAAGTCGCTCATGCCCTTCATCTGCCTGATCACGTCGGTGGCGGCGCGGACCTCGAAGACGTTCGGCTGCTTGCGGTAGTAGTTGACCAGCCCCTGGACGGTCTCGACGCTGGAGTCCTTCGGCCGGACCCGGAAGCTGGTGGGCAGATCAGCGGCCCGCACGTTCTCGAGCATGGTGTCTTGGCCCTTGAACAGCTTCTTGAAGTCGGCGTAGGTCTCGTCTCGGCCGACGTAGGTGGCGGTGTCGATGCTGGGGTTCTCGTTGAGCGACGCCTTCACGTCGGAGAGCTGCGCCGGGGTGATGTCGGGCTCGACGTAGACGATGAACTCGACGCCGTTCTCGAACTGCCGGGTCAGGTTCTGCGCGCCCTGGCGCACGAGGACCGTGGTGCCGACGATCGCGAGCGACACGAAGACCGTGAGCACGGACGCGACGGTGAGGGTGACGTTTCGGGTGAGGTTCGCGGTGGTCTCGCGGAACACGTAGTTGCCGTTGATGGCCATGGGTTCTGCCTCGTTGCCTTACTCGTAGACGCCGCGGGCCTGGTCCCGGATGATGGAGCCGCGGTCCAGCTCGATCACCCGGCGCCGCATGGTGTCGACGATGCTTCGGTCGTGGGTGGCCATGACCACCGTGGTGCCCGTGCGGTTGATCCGGTCGAGCAGGCGCATGATGCCCACCGACGTGGCCGGGTCGAGGTTGCCGGTGGGCTCGTCGGCCAGGAGGATCAGAGGGCGGTTGACGAACGCCCGGGCGATGGACACGCGCTGCTGCTCGCCGCCCGACAGCTCGTCGGGGTAGTTCTTGTGCTTCTTGGCCAGGCCGACCAGCTCGAGGATGGCCGGGACCTGCGTCTTGATGACGTGGCGGGGACGTCCGATCACCTCGAGGGCGAAGGCCACGTTCTCGTAGACGGTCTTGTTGGAGAGGAGCTTGTAGTCCTGGAAGACGCAGCCGATGTTGCGCCGGAGGAACGGGACCTTCCAGCTGTTGAGCTCACCGATGTCCTTGCCCGCCACGAAGATGCGGCCGGTGCTCGGCTCCTCCTGCTTGTTCAGCAGGCGGATCATCGTGCTCTTGCCCGAGCCGGAGGGGCCGACGAGGAAGACGAACTCACCCTTGTTGATCTCGCACTCGGCCTCCCTCAGGGCGACCACGTCCCCCTTGAAGACCTTTGAGACGTTTTCGAGCTTGATCATTCGGGAGGGACCCCAGGGTCGGCGGGTGCGGCGGTTCCCCTGACGTCCAGCGGAGCGCGCCCGGCGACGTTACCGCGCGGGTTCGCGCGTCCTGTGGCACCCCGAGCACGTTGCGGACGGTGGCAGGGCGTCAACGGGGCTGGGATGCCTCGGCGATGATCCACGGGAACGCCTTGGTGACCTTGACCTCGTCGAAGTGCAGGCCGAGGGCGGACCGGAGCTTGCGCGGGTTGAAGAAGTTGACGTGCTCGGGGTCGTTGCCCATGCGCTTGACGTTCTTGCCCCGGCCGAGGTTGCCCAGGCGGAACCACGGCTCCCACGGCACGGACACCACCAGGCGGCCGCCGCAGATGCGGGCCATCTCGGCGACGGCCTGCTCGTAGCCGGGCAGGTGCTCGAGCACCTCGATGGAGGTGACCAGGTCTGCCGACCGATCGGGGAACGGGAGCACGCCGGCGTCGCCGCGGACGACGGAGACGGCGGGCAGCTTCTGCGAGGCCACGAGCGCCTTGTCGTGGCGGTACTCGAGACCGATGGCGGGCGTGTGCTCCGGGAACATGCGCTCGAGGGCGAAGCCCTCGCCGATGCCGATGTCGACGACCACCCCGGTGGTGTCGCCCAGGATGGTGTGCATGGTGCCCATCCAGCGGGCGAGCAGCTTCTGGACGACCGGGTTGGACGTGCCGTACTTGGCGGCGTCCTGGCCGGCGGCGGCATCGTCGAGCCCGGGGGCCAGACCGATGGAGCGGGGGCGCTCGGGCGCGGTCACGACAGGTCGCCTTCGGCGGTGGAGTCGAGCCGGTCCCTGCGCCGCAGGTTGACCATGAGCTCGCCCAGCAGGCCGAGGGAGATCATCTGCACGGCCACCACGACCAGGAGCACCCCGAGCTGGAGCGCCGGCCGCTGGCCGATCTCGTGGCCGAGCAGCTTGGAGATGGTCATCCAGACCAGGACCAGGGTGCCGGCGAAGCCGATGCCGAAGCCGATGCCGCCGAAGAGGTGGAAGGGCCGGGCCGTGTAGGTGGTGAGGAACTTGACCGTGACCAGGTCGAGGAAGCCCCGCCAGAACCGGGCCGGACCGAACTTCGAGGTGCCGTGGAGGCGCTCGTGGTGCTCGACGGTGACCTCGTTGACCTTGAAGCCGTTCCAGACCGCGAGGACCGGGATGTAGCGGTGGAGCTCGCCGTACATCTCGAGGCTGTCGGCCAGCTCGCGGGTCATGAGCTTGTACCCGGAGTTGAAGTCCTTCATCTTCACCCCGGTGACCATCGACGTGGCGCCGTTGTAGATCTTCGAGGTGTTGCGCTTGATGAACCGGTCGTTGCGCACCTCACGCCGGCCGGTCACGAGGTCGTAGCCCTCGTCGAGCTTGGCGAACATCTTGGGCAGCTCGGCCGGGTCGTCCTGGCCGTCGGCGTCCATGAGCACGACGTACTCGCCGGCGACGTGGTTGAGCCCGACCTCGAGGGCGGCCGACTTCCCGCCGTTGCGCCGCATCCGGATGTACCGGACGGTTGAGCTGCGCAGGTCCTTCATGACCGTGCGGGTGCCGTCGGTGGAGCCATCGTCGACGACGAGGATCTCCCACGACCGGCCGAGGGCGTCGAGCGCCGCCGCCGTGGCGGGGATCACCTCGACCAGGTTCTCGGCCTCGTTGTAGGCCGGCATGAGCACAGAAATGTCACAACCCAAGACCGGCACCTCGTTCGACCATCGGGCCAAGGGTAGTTGGTGGCTCTGCCTAGACTCGCAGTCCATGTCGCCGGTGAAGGTCCTGATCACCGGTGCATCCGGCTTCGTCGGAGGGCACCTCACGGCCCACCTGGAGGCCTGCGGCGACGAGGTCATCGGCATCGACCGGGTGCCCGACGGCATCGACATCACCGACGCGGCCGCGGTCGCGGCCGTCATCGCCGAGGTGAAGCCCGCGGCCATCTACCACCTGGCCGGATGGGCCGACGTGGGTGGCTCGTGGAAGGCGCCGGTGGAGGCGTTCCGGGTCAATGCGGAGGGCACCCTCAACGTGCTGAGCGCCGCCGCCGCGACCGGCGTCGAGCGCGTGCTCGCCGTGTCGAGCGCCGACGTGTACGGCAAGGTCGAGCCCTCCGAGCTGCCGCTCACCGAGGACTCCCCGCTGCGCCCGGCCAGCCCGTACGCCGCGTCCAAGGTGGCGGCCGACTACCTCGGCCTCCAGGCGTGGCTGGGCAACGGCCTGCCCGTCCTGCGCGTCCGCGCGTTCAACCACCTCGGCCCCGGCCAGACCGACAAGTTCGTGGCCCCGGCCCTGGCTTCGCGCATCGCCCGCGCCGAGCGAGACGGTGGCGACGTCTTGCCCATCGGCGATCTGTCGGCGCGCCGAGACTTCACCGACGTCCGCGACGTGGTGCGCGCCTACCGGCTCCTGATGGAGAACGGCGAGCCCGGGCAGGTCTACAACGTGTGCTCCGGCATCGACCTCGCCGTGCAGGACCTGGCCGACCAGCTGCTCGCCCAGGCGCGGATCCCGCTGCGCTTCGAGACCGACCCCGACCTGCTCCGCCCCGTCGAGGTCCCCGTGCTGCGGGGCAGCTACGAACGGCTGCACCAGGCGACCGGATGGAAGCCCGAGATCCCGATCAGCCAGACGCTGACCGACCTGCTCGAGGACTGGCGCCGCCGCGTGGCCGCCGGGGCCTGAGCCGCCCCGGAGGGGCTGCGGGTAGCCTGACCGGATGGCCGTGCGCACCGCTCCGATCGTGTTCGTCTCGCTCGTCGGCGGCTACGCCGTCGGCAAGGCCACGAAGGATCGCCGGCTGGCCGGAGCGGTGATGGCCAGTGGCGCCACCATCGCCAAGACCCAGTGGGCCAAGACCAGCGGCGTCGCCACCACGGCCCTCCTGAGCGGCATCTTCTACGGGTCGTTCGGCGCCTCGCACCCGTTGGCCAAGAAGATCGGCGCGTGGCCCGCGGTGCTCACCGCCGCCGGGGTGAGCGCGGCCAGCGCCCACCTCCTCAACGACCGCAAGCTCGCCGCGCCCGCCTCCGCCTGACGCGCACCCGCCGGTGGATCAGCCGTCAGCCATCCGGGCCCGGACCCAGTCCATGATGGCCGTCGTGAAGTCGGCGGGGACGCCGTGCGTCGTGTCGGAGTTGGTCAGCACGCCCGCCGTCACCACGTGGCGGTCGCAGGGCACCGAGGCGTCGCCCCCCTCCACGCAGACCTCCATGTCCTTGCTCCTCGACGACGGCCCCTGGGCCAGGATCGCGTTGCGGATCGGGCCGTGGCGGCACTCCGAGGCACCCATCGTGACGGTGGTGCCGTCGTGCATCGGGCACGGGATCTGGACGTTGCCGCACGAGTTCTGATCGTTGCGGTTCCACACGTGCAGCACCGGCACGGTGAGGCGGCCCGTGGCCACCAGGCGGTCGGGCTCGTTGTCGATGTCGCCGATCTCGGGATCGATGCGGCCGAGCACACCGTCGCCGCGGTCGTCGGTGGCCTTCCCGCAGCCCGTCGAGCCGGAGATGCCGTGGGCGGCGACGTAGAGCTCCCACTCCTGGTTGATCACGCCCGAGTCGGAGATGATCCCCGTGGGCGGGAGCCCCTGCTGCTGGAGGGCCCAGCCCACGCTGAACGATCCGGCCCCACCGGCGCTGGTCCCGTTCAAGAAGTAGGCGCTGGTCGGGTACTTGGCGGTGGCGTACTGGACCGCGGCCTTCGTGGCGGCCAGGCCGGTGGTGGGCCGGAGCTTGCCGTCGGGGGTCGTGTTCGGGTTGTGCGGATCGGGGGTGTTGTTGCCGCTGTAGACGTCGTGGCTGCACATCGACACCAACAGGAGCCGGAAGTGCTCGGGGGCGGCCTTCACCTGCTCCATGAGCCCCGGGGTGTCGAAGCTCAAGGAGGTGGCGAACGACTCCTCCGACTTGTTGCCGGAGGTGGGCTGGGGCGTGCCGCTCGAGTCGAACCAGCCGGCGCCGCCGCCGCGCATCTTCACCCACAGCGGGCGCGACACGTTGGGCGACAGGCCCACCTTCGTGCCGATGACGAAGGTCTGGTACCCGCTGATGGAGCACGGGTAGGCCTTGTTGCGGTACTGGTCGAACTTCCAGCCGTCGATGGTCTTGGTGGCGACGAACTCCACCTTGTCGACGCTGGCCGGCGCTGCGAGGCAGCCCGACAGCCCCACCCCCACCAGCACCATGGCCGCCGCGGCGAACAGGGGGGCCCGCCACCGCGGGGGACGAGGGCCGGGCACGGCAGGGGCAGCGGCGGGAAGCTCCGAGATCATGGGGAGCGTTCTACGCACCGGGTGTGAGGAGTCCGTGATGGCGGCCGCCCCGCCCGGACCGGCAGGCCGTGCCCCGGTGGTGCTGCGCCCGAGGCCCCGAGGTGAGCAGGCGGTTCGGGTGACGGGACGGCGGCGGAGGGTGGCCGGATGGGCCAGATCCGCAGGTCAGCGGGGTTGTAGGAGGGACGCGCTCGTCTGCCTACCTACCAGTAGGTAGGCTGGCGGCCATGGATCAGACCGCCCTGCTGAACGAGTTGGAGCCGGTCGCCGCCGGGCTCCTCGACAAGCACCTCGCGACGGCCAAGGAGTGGTTCCCCCACGAGCTCGTGCCGTGGAGCCGGGGCCGGGACTTCGAGCCCGACGAGGTGTGGAGCGAAGACGAGGCCCCGATGGACCCGGCGGTCCGATCGAGCCTCTTCGTGAACCTCCTCACCGAGGACAACCTGCCGTACTACTTCCGGACCATCGAGGCGCTCTTCGGCCGCGACAGCGCCTGGGGCACCTGGGTGCGGCGGTGGACCGCCGAGGAAGGTCGGCACTCGATCGTCCTGCGCGACTACCTCACCGTCACCCGCATGCTCGACCCGGTGGCGCTCGAGCGGGCGCGCATGCAGCAGGTCGAGGGCGGCGAGGTCCCCGAGGTCGACCTCGTCACCGACGGCATCGTCTACGTCACGCTCCAGGAGCTGGCCACCCGCATCGCCCACCACAACACGGGCAAGCTCCTCACCGACAAGGTGGGCTACGAGGTCATGAAGCGCGTGGCCGCCGACGAGAACCGCCACCACCTCTTCTACCGAGACCTGGGCACCGCCGCCCTCGAGCTCGACCCGTCGTCGATGGTGCTGGCCATGGAGCGCCAGGTCCGCGAGTTCGAGATGCCCGGAACCGGCATCCCCGACTTCGAGTCGCACGCCTACGCCATCGCCCGCGCCGGCATCTACGACTTCACCGTGCACCACGACTCCGTGCTGGTGCCGGTCATCTTGCGCCACTGGAACGTCGAGGCCCTCGAAGGCCTCACGCCCGAAGCCGAGCAGGCCCGCGCCAAGCTCGTGAAGCGCATGGAGCGCATCGCCCGCGTGGGCCGCCGCTTCACCGCCCGCCGCGACGAGGAGCTCGAGCCCGAGCTCGCCGCCGCCTCGGCCTGACGGTCACCCGCACCGGGCCGGCCCCGGCGCACCCACACCTGCTCCGCAGACCCCGGCACCGCGGCCTGCACGCGCGCTCTAGCGCGGCCGGCCCCGGTGATCGCCCGAGGATCCGCTCGGCGGATCAGCCCTGGTTGTCGGGGATGAGGGCGTAGGTGCCGAAGCACATCTCGTCCTCGGTGCCCTCGGCGAACACGATGTACTTCGGCTTGCGGAGCGGATCGGCGCCTCGATCCCAGGAGCAGTCGATGCGCAGCGGCTGGCCCGCGGTCACGTGGACCGGCGTGGCCAGCTCGTAGTTCATCTGCCAGTCGAAGCTCCAGTCCGGCACGTCGAGGAGGATCTTCTCCTTGGCCGTGTCGGGGTCGAGCGTGAGCCGGATCGACTTGCCCAGGGTGTGCATGTGGCCCAGCACCGAGACGATCGTCCCGTCCTCGGGCACGACCTGGTTGCAGGACGAGGAGGCGACCCGGCCGTCGAACGTGGCGGTGAGCTTGTCCGGGGTCTGGCCGCACAGCAGCAGCAGGCCCCGCTCGTTGGCCGCACCGGACGGGCCGTAGAGCTTGACGTTGTCGGCGATGGCCGCGTCGCGGTTGCACAGCGGCTGGCCCTGGTCGGCCGGCGCGCACGGGATCTCCACCGGGCCGAGCGGGTTGATCACCCGGATGGCCCTGAGCTTCTTCTTGGCGGCGGGGTCGAGCTGCAGCGCCAGCGTGGAGCGGTCGGGGGTGGGGGTGCCGCTGTAGTGGTAGTGCAGCTGGAGCACGAGGGCATCGCCCGGCTCCATCAAGATGCCCGAGTCGTGGGTGAAGACCGAAGGGCCCTGGCCCGGGACCCAGCCGGCGACGAGGTTGGACTGCCCGGGGAACCCGGCATCGCGCGTGCGAGCGCGGCCGGGGACCTTGTCGGGGCGCTTGCCGGCGAGGCTCGGGCCGGAGTAGCAGCCCCACCCGGGCTGGCCGTCCTTGCCGTCGATCGCCTTGGACGACTGCACCTGCTCACCGCTGATGTGGAACACCTGCGCGTGGTGCAGCTCCTCGACCTGGTCGGACAGGAACGTGTAGCCGGTGAGGTACGTGGGCTCGGTGAGCTTGGGGTCGAGCACGAAGCAGCGGTAGTCGTTGGTGTTGTCGACCGAGCCGGTGTAGGCGGGACGGTCGAGCACGATGTCTTGGCGGGGCACCGGGCCGATGGCACCCTTGGACGGCTTGATCGGCGTGGTCTCGGGGACGTCGAGCGCGCCGCCCGCGTCGGCCCACTTGCCGATGGCATCGATCTCGGCCTGGGTGAGCGACATCTTGTGCAGCAGCGGCACGCCCTTGTCGGACGCAGGCCACGGCGGCATGTGCTTGATGGCGGTGACGGTCTTGAGCCCGTCGGACACGGCCTGCGCATCACCGGCGGTGTCGATGGTGAGCTGGTGGGCGCCCATCTGGCCGGTGTTGTGGCACGACGCGCAGTTGGCCTCGAGGATGGGCTGCACCGTCTTGGCGAACGACGGCGCGTCCTTCGCCTCCTTGGCGTGGGGGCCGGTGATGGTGGTGGGGATGGTGTGCTCGGTGGGATCGAACGCCGTGAGCTCCATCGTGAGGAGGGCGTCGTTGGAGGTGGACACCATGCCGGCGATGCGGATGGGGCCGGCGCCGAAGTCGGAGAGCTTGGCCTTGGCGGTGACCGTGGCGGTGAGCGCACCGTCGGCCAGCGAGGCGGTGCCGTCGAACGTGGCCCTCTTGGTCTGCTCCTTGACCGTGAGGTCGCCGGTGAGGGTGACCGGGTAGTCCTTGCCCTCGGTGAGCTTGCCGCTGAGGCCGGAGATCTCGGTGGTCTTGAAGGTGGCGAGGGGGTACTTGTTGGACTCGAGGTAGTCGGCGCGGAGGCGGGCGTCGCGCAGGTTGTTGTCGGAGTGGAGCTGCTCGAGGCTGGCCACCACGGGGCCGACCCGGCTGGCGGAGAGGTCGTCGGCGTTGACGGCGATGTCGCCGGCGATGCCGTTGCTGGTGCCGGTGGCCTTGCTCGTCTTCTTGCCGGCGAAGGTCTCCTGCACCTCGTAGCTGAGCGACGACTTGGTGGGGTCGATCCGGTACACCGTCTCGCCCGCCTCGGCGGTGAGCTTGGGGGCCTTGGGCACCTGGTAGGTCACCGAGGAGTACTTGCGGGCCTCGACCACGGGCTTCACCTGGCGCCACGTGAAGATGCCCGCCACCGCCAGCACCACGATGACCCCGCCCAGCACGAACGTGCGGGACCGCAGCGACACGGGCGTGCGCTTCGGTTCCAGATCGGACAGACCGGCGTCGCCGTCGCTCATGAGGTGCTTCCCTTCGATGCCGAGCCCCCTGGCACAGCACTGCACGACCATCCTATTTGCATGGACGGTGCGAATATCCAGCAGGTCGGTGTGACATCGGTCGGCGCCGGCTCAATCGTAGGTGGCTTCGAGCCACCAGCGCCCGGCCTCGACCGCCAAGAGGTGCGCGGCTCCCTGCCGGTCCACCACCTGGAACCGCGCTCGGCGCCGGTGGCGACCCGGATCCCACCAGCGCTCGTCGACCGGCCACGGCCCGGTCCACGCCGCGATGGCCACCGGCGTCCGGCCGGCGAAGGTGATCTGCGCAGGCGGCGCCGACAGCTCGGAGCGGCCCGAGACGGCCACCGGCTCGCCCTGGGCATCGACCACCAGCACCGGTGCCGGCTCGGTGAGCACGGTGGCCGGCGCCGGGGCCGGGACCTGGCCGGGCCACGGCTCGACCACGCTGGCCAGGCGGGTGGCCGGACGAGCCTCGGTGAGGTCGACCGCGGCCACCGGGATCCGCACCACGCGCTCGGCCGGTGAGCGCCCGCCGCGCACCTCGGGCACGGTGACCGCCTCCGCCCCCAGCTGGCCCTGGAGGCGGGCCACCGCTCGCCAGATGCGCTCGTCGACCAGCGTCTCCCCGCCCCAGAAGCCGAGCTGGCGGCCCCGGGCGGCCACCACCTCCACGGGCACCAGGGTCAGGCGGCTCACCCCGGCGGTGGGCCGGGACGACACCGAACCGGTGAGCCAGCCGTCGAGCTGCCAGCGCACCCGGTCGGCCAGGGCGCCTGCGGTGAGCGCACCCTCGTGGCGCCAGCACCGGCCGAGCACCTCGCCGTGGGCGGTGGTGGCTTCGATCAGCACCTGGGTGCAGGCCAGGCCATCGGCGCCCAGGCCCGCGTGGAGGCGGTCGGCCAGCGCCTTGGCCACGAACGCGGCCTGGTCGACCCGGTCGACGGGTGGATCGAGCTCGTGGCTGACGGCCAGGTCGGGCGCAGGCCGGCGCGCCGCCAGGGGCCGGAGGTCGAGGCCCGACGCCAGCCGGTGCCCCGCCACCCCCGGATGGCCGAAGCGGGCGGCCACGTCGCCGCGCGGGAGGGCGGCGACGTGGCCGAGCGTGCGCAGGCCCAACCGCTGCCACACGTCGGTGACCTCGGGGACCTCGATGGTGTCGAGCAGGGCCGACACCGGGTGCGGGGCCAAGAACGCGGCACCCGCGCCCGCGGGCACCACCACCGCGGCGCGGCCCTCGCGGTGGGCGCGCTGCGCCGCGAGCAGTGCCGCCAGGGCGCCGTCGGCCACCCCCACCCGCACCGGCCACCGGCCCCCCAGCGCGCCCGACACCATCCACGCCACCCGCTCCGCCAAGGAGTCGTCGCCCCCGAAGTAGCGCGAGGGACCGCGGGTGGCGAACGCCAGCGTGCCCGGATGGGTGACCTCGACCCCCGGGGTGATGGCGTCGAGCGACGAGGCCACCGGCTCGAACGCCCGGGCGTCTCGGCCCGGGTCGTGCTCCACCACCTCGACCGCCGGGCAGCGCCGCTGCGACTCGCGGCGCTTCAACCCCACCTCGATGCCCGCGGCCCGCGCCGCCATCGATGCCGCCACCACCCGGTTGGCCCGGACCACGATCACCGGGGCGGCCGGCTCCGGGTCGGACGCGAGCACGGACCAGTCGGGGCACAGCACGACCAGCGTGCGGGTGCCGACCTCGGCCTCCACGGCCGTCACCCTGCGTCGCGCAGGGCCACCGCGGGCGCGGCCGGCCCGTCGACCACGCCCACCACCGGCGCGGCCGGAGCGGCGAGGGCGATCTGGCCCTCGGGGCCGGGGAGCCACAGCTCGGCACGACGGGGACGGACCGCGCCCCGGCGGCCCGCCACCTCGACCTCGACGCGCCGGGCCCGCAACCGGCCGTGGCCCACCCCCAGGCCCTCCCAGCGCGACCGGCCCGCCGTGACCGTGAGGTCGGGCAGCGCGGCCCAGACCTCGGCGCGGCCGCCGGCCTGGACCAGGACCGAGCCCCGGTCCCGAGCCCGGGCCACGAGCCGGCGCTGGACGGTGGGGGTGATGGACTGCGCCGGCTGCACGAGCACCACGTCGACCGCGTCGAGCAGCGCGGCCACGGTGCCGGCCCACTCCTGCGGTGCCGGCTCGGCGATGAGCAGGGTGCGCTCGAGCGCCACGCCCAGCTCGGCCGCAGCCAGCAGGCCCAGGTGTGCCAGGCCCACCACCGCGCACCACGACCCGGCTGCGGTGGCGGGACCGGCCAGGGCCAGGGCCAGGCTGGTGGCGGCGCTGCCCCCGGTGGCGACGGTGCTGCCCCGGACCAGGCCGCCCTGTGGGATCAGCCCCGCGAACGCAGGCGGCACGGGCAGCACCCGCTCGGCTGCGGCGCTGAGCGGACGGACCCGCTCGCCGAGCTGGCGGAGCGCAGCGAGATCAGGAGCAGGGACGGCCACCCACCCAGTATCGAACATGTGTTCGATACTGGCAAGCGGCGGACGTCACCCTCCGGAACCGGTGGCCTTCGTGGTGCTGGTGGTGGCCGCGGGCGCCAGGTCGTGCAGGTAGGCCAGCAGGTCGGCCAGCTCGGCGTCGGAGATCTCGCCCTCGTACACCGGCATGATGTTGGCGAAGCCCTTCACCACCTGGTGGCGCGACTCCAAGATGGCGTTGGTGAGGTAGGCGTCGTCGGCCGTCACGGTGGTGCCGTCGGCCAGCTCCACCTGCGAGCCGGCGAGGCCCTTCCACGTGGGACCGGTGGACTTGCCGCCGTCGGGCGTGTGGCAGCTGGTGCAGCCCTGCTCCTTGGCGACGGTCTTGCCCCGCTCGCCCGCGGCGCTGAGCTTGGGCGCCGGCGATCCGCTGTCGCCCCCGCACGCGGAGAGCACGCCGCCCAGCCCCAGCGACACGACGATCGCTCCGGCCACCACGGCTCGATGCAGCACGGCCCTAGGCGTCAGCAGCGTCGGCGTCGGGCACGGGATCGGCGGCCGGAGCCTCGGCGACCTCGGCGGCGGGCGCGGCATCGACCGGAGCCTCCGCCGCAGGCGGCTCGGCCGCGTCGGCGACGGGCTCGGCGAGGTCGGCGACGGGCCCGGCTCCACCCTCGGGCGCCTCGGGAGCGTCGGGGTAGAAGCGGTAGAGGTTCTCGATGACCTCGAGCAGCCCCGTGGCGTCGTAGCCCTTGGCCAGGTCGACCGTCACCATGTTGGAGTTGATCTGCACGCCGGCGACCGAGGGCTTGGCCAGGAGGCGGCGGGCGAGCTCGTCGGGCGGACGGTCACCCCAGACCTCCGTGCCCGCGCGGTAGCGCTCGTGGTCCATGCCCGTGAGGGCTCGGTTGGTCTCGAAGCGGACGACCCCGGGGGTCGAAGAAGGCTTCTCGTTGACGACGATCGACTGACCCATGGCAGCGGCGATGGTAGCCCCGGCACACCGGCCGACCCGCAACCGGCCATCCCCCAGCCGGGCGACCGCCGTCGGTACCTTCGACCCCATGGAGCCCGAGCCCGACGCTGCGCCCAGCGCGGGCGCCACCACCCACCCCGCCAGCCGGCGCGTCGACATCCGCTACGTGGCCACCACCACGTTCGTCGTGGTCTCGGTGATCTTCGCCATGTCGAGCACCGTGTGGGCCGTCGGCCGGCTGTGGCGCATCGTCTCGTACCTGTTGGTCGCCCTGTTCTTCGCGGTGGTCCTCACCCCGGCGGTCGACTTCTTGCAGTACCGGGCCAAGATGCGCCGCGGCGTGGCCACGCTGCTGGTGTTCCTGGCCGGCCTCGTCGTGCTCACGGCGCTCATCTACGCGTTCGTCCGGCCCATCGTCGTCCAGGGCCAGAAGTTCTCCGACAACCTCCCGCACATGATCGACGACGCCCAGGCCGGCAAGGGCCGCATCGGCGAGCTCATCACCAAGTACGACCTCGAGAAGAAGTTCAACGACAACCGCAAGGCGATCGACGACCAGCTCAACAGCGCCGGGAGCAAGGGCGTCTCCGTCGTCGGCTCGGTGTTCTCGGGGCTGGTGGCCGCCATCACGGTGATGGTGCTGACGATCTTGTTGCTCCTGGGCGGACCGGAGCTGAGCCACTCGTTCCTCGGGATCATCCCCGAATCGCGCCGGGAACGGGTGCGGCGCGTCTCGTCCGACGCGTCGCGCGCCGTGTCGGGCTACATGTTCGGCAACCTCGTGATCAGCATCCTCGCGGGCATCGCCGCGTACGTCTTCTTGCGCATCGCAGGGATCCCCTACCCCGAGGTGCTGGCCCTCTGGGTGGCGTTCGCCGACCTCATCCCGCTGGTGGGCGCCACGCTCGGGGCCATCCCACCGGTGCTCGTGGCGTTCCTGCAGTCGACGCCCGTCGGCATCGCCACCATCATCTTCTTCGTCCTCTACCAGCAGTTCGAGAACAACGTCCTGCAGGTCACGGTGATGGCACGCACCGTGAAGATCAACCCGCTGGGGATCCTGGTGTCGGTGCTGATCGGCGTCGAGGTGTTCGGCTTGCTCGGCGCCCTGCTGGCCATCCCGGTGGCGGGCGTGATCCAGGTGGTGGTGCGAGACCTCTGGAACGAGCGCGAGGGACGGCCGAAGGACGTCATCACCCTCGGCGCCGACGAGACCACGCTGACCGACACCGACCCGCCGAGCGCACCGGCCTGATCAGGGCTCGACCGCCGCGTCGACGCACCCCTTCGGGGCGGTGACGGGGTTGCAGCGCGCCGGCAGGAAGCCCGGCAGCTCGGCGACGTAGCTGGTGCCGTACTGCGCCTTGGCGCCATCGGGGCCGGGGTAGTCGGTGCTGACCCACTGGGCGCCGCTGGCGAGGGCGGCGTCGAGCCGGGTGGTGTCGTCGGCCTTGGCCTCCACGCCGTTGGCGTCGGCGCGGGTGCGCACGAGGTAGCCCTTCGCCACGAGGTCGGTGATCTCGGCGCCGTCGGCGAGCGGATCGTCGAGGCCCACGTACGACGCGTCGGGCTCGCCCGGCACGGCGTTGGTGAACAGGATCCGGCCCTTCAGGCCGGCGTGCCCCTCGAGGTAGATCGAGCGGTAGGGCTCCGGGTTGATCATGAGGAACATGACCTTGCCGCGGCTCTCGCCCAGGGTGGGCCAGTCGTCGGCCAGCACCGCCTCCTCGAGGGTGGCGTGATCGCCGCGAACGTCGTCGGGCGTGATGATCTCGTCGCGGTCGAACACCGAGGTGATCTCGTCGTCGAGCCCGTCCATCGCCGAGCTCGTCCACTTCTCGGGGACGGCCTGGTTCGGCACGGCGAAGATCAGCGGCCCGTCCTTGAACTGGATGTTGATGGCGACCGGCACGTGGCCGGGGTTGGCATCGGACCAGGTCTTCACCTCGGTGAGGCAGGCCACCAGCGTGGGGCAGACCGAGTGGAAGTCGACGTCTTGCTCGTGCAGCACCTTGGTGCCGGGCTTGCTCATGGCGGCATCGACCTTGGTGCCGGCCGCGGCGAGGGCCGGGTGGGTGTAGAGCCCGCCCTTCGAGTCGGCGAACACGTCCAGCTCGATCTGGCGGATCTTCTCCTCGCCCAGCTGCGTCGGCAGGGGCTGGTGGCTGTACTGCCGCGTGAGGGCCTCGCCGGGGTTCAGCTTCGCGAGCTTGGCCATCTCGTTGGGCCGGTCCTCGACGTGGAAGCTGTTGTGGGTGCCGATGACCTGGATCTGGTTCAGCTTCAGGTCGTCGTCGGGCGCGATGGTGGTCGTGGTGGTGCCGGCCGCTCCCCCGCCGCTGCTCCCCTTGCCGGCCCCGGCGTCGCTGCTGCCGCTGCACCCGACCAGCGCCGCGCTCAGCAGCGCGGCCGCGACCAGCAGCCCCTTCGTGCCCACCCTGGAGTTCCCCATGGTCACCAGTCTGGAAGATCCGGCGCCTCGGCGCGGCCGATCGTCCAGGCGAGCAGCCCGGCGGGATCGGTGCGGCCGGGCAGGGCCTCGAGGAGGCCGGGGAGCCACAGCTCCACCAGGTCGGCGGGCCAGTCGTCCGGCTGGTAGCCGAGGCCCAGGTCGACGTGGTGCACCTCGACCTCTCGCCAGCGGGAGAACGCCAGGAACGACGCCGGCGACTCGCCGCCGACCAACCCGAGCGTGGGGCGCTCCCACACCTCGGCGGCCACGGCGGCGCAGGCCTCGTCGCAGCGGGCCGACGACCGGTGCACATCGGCGACCAGGTCGGCCGCGGGGCGCGCGGCACCCGCCTCGATGTCGGCGGCGCGGCCCTCGCGGCCGCCCTCGTACTGGCTGAGCACCTCGCCCCGGGCGGCGCCCTCGATGCGGCGCACCACGCTGTCGGCGTTGCGGGCGATGTGGGTCAGGAGGTGGCCGACCGACCAGTCCGGCAGCCGGCTCGGCTGGCGGGCCTGCTGATCGGTGAGCCCAGCGATGGCCTCATCGAGGCGATCGTGGGCGGTGCGGCAGCCGGCGAGCTCGCGGATGGGGACGACCATGGGGGCGAGTCAACCACAGGGGCCCGGCGCCCGGCCGGGGAGATCCGTCAGGTCGAGGGAGCGGCGGGCACCCGGCCCGCGGCCGCACCCGGCGCCCCACCGGCGGCATCGGTGCCGGCCGGAGCGGACCGGGCCCAGCGCCAGGCGAACCACGCAGCGGTGACCGACACCACGGCCAGCACCGTGTGCACCAGCTTGAAGGCGATCTCCTCGGACGGCGTGAGGTCGTGGTGGTTGAGGGCGATCATCGGGAGGCGGATGGCCCAGTACAGGGCCGTGCCCGCCGCGAACGCCTGCACCAGCACGCGGAACCACCGGGCATCTCGGTCGGCG
Source organism: Aquihabitans sp. McL0605 (assembly GCF_049993875.1). Lineage (NCBI taxonomy): Bacteria > Bacillati > Actinomycetota > Acidimicrobiia > Acidimicrobiales > Iamiaceae > Aquihabitans > Aquihabitans sp. McL0605. The sequence goes on along the minus strand of NZ_CP188252.1, from coordinate 3,986,166 downwards.
CCGCTCAGCAGGGCCACCAGCAGGACCGTGGCCGCCAGGACGAACGCGCCGATCGGGACCGTCCAGAGGACCTTGCGGCCCACCGAGTCGGTCCCGTTCGTCCACGTGAGCCAGATGCGGTTCACCCAGATGAACAGCGTGACGGCGCAGAAGACCGCGACCGGATAGGGACGGAGCCGATGCATGCACCCGAAGGTACCGGTGCGCCGGCTCCGTCCCCCAGTCACCGAAGGCTCCGGTCACCGCCGATCCCGTCAGGAGTCGATCCCGCCAGGCGTCGAATCCCGCCAGGCGTCGAATCCCGCCAGGCGTCGAATCCCGCCAGGCGTCGAATCCCGCCAGGCGTCGAATCCCGCCAGGCGTCGAATCCCGCCAGGCGTCGAATCCCGCCAGGCGTCGAATCCCGCCAGGCGTCGAATCCCGTCAGGCGTCGAATCCCGTCAGGCGTCGAATCCCGTCAGGCGTCGAATCCCGTCAGGCGTCGAATCCCGTCAGGCGTCGAATCCCGTCAGGCGTCGAATCCCGTCAGGCGTCGAATCCCCTGAGGCGTCGAATCCCGTCAGGTGTCGATCTCGGCGAGGACCTCGCCGATGATCTTCGTCGCCTGGTGCGCAGGAAGGGGCGGTCCCCCTTCGGCGTCGGCCACCTCGGCGGCGAAGTCCTCGACGGAGTGGACGCCACCGACCAGCACGTGGCGGAGCGCTTCGCCCAGGGCCTCGGGGTCGTCGAGCGCATCCACTGCGGGCGCGACGGCGTGGTCGGGCGAGGTGGCGACGGCGTGCACCACCGTGCGGGCCTGCTCCCGGCCCGACGCGGTGGACACCGCGGCACCCCGGTCGGGGTTCTGCTGGGCATCCCACTCGGCCAGGGCCTCGTCGTAGCCCCCCTCACCGGGGTGCAGCACGCGGGTGGTGGGCTGGGCGTCAATCTGCGCCTGCACCTCTTCGGCCGAGGTCTCGTCGGTCTCGTGGATGCGCGGCGGATCGACCGGGACCACGAGGGTGCCGTCGTCGTTGCGAACGATGTCCATGAGAAGTTGCTCCAGGTCGTGTCGGTGTCGCCTCTTAGGAGGCCGGATGACCAGCCACTACCCCGATCCGGTCGATCCGATCCCTGCGCGCCGCTCCCGCGCAGTAACTTGACCGATCAGTCAAGTTCTTCGGCGGACGACGACCAGCACGCAGACAGGGGACCCCCATGACCGATCTCACGCTCGACGAGTTCAAGGCCGAGGCCACCGCCTTCTTGGACGCCAACGCCTCACCCAAGCCCGAGGCGACCGCGTTCGAGTGGGGCCAGGGCTCCGACGACGTGGCCCTCTTCGAGGAGATCACCCCCGAGGAGGAGGCCCGCCAGCTCGCCGCCGCCAAGGCATGGCTGGGCACCAAGGCCACCGCCGACCTGCACTGGATCGCGGGCCCCACCGAGCTGGGCGGGCGGGGCCTCCCCCGCGCCTACGACCAGGCCTACCGCTCCCTCGAGACCCGCTACGACGTCCCGGCCCAGGGCTTCTTCGGCATCGGCTTCGGCATGGTCGCCCCCACGATGCTCGAGCACGGCCAGCCCGAGGTGCACGCCTACCTGCCCCGCATGTACCGGGGCGAGCTGGTGGGCTGCCAGCTGTTCAGCGAGCCCGCCGCCGGCTCCGACCTGGCCGGCCTCACCACCAAGGCCGAGCGCGACGGCGACGAGTGGGTGATCAGCGGGCAGAAGGTGTGGACCTCGGGCGCCCACTACTCCGACATCGGCGAGATCATCTGCCGCACCGACCCCGACCTCCCGAAGCACCAGGGCCTCACCGGGTTCGTGGTCGACATGCACGCCCCCGGCGTCGAGGTCCGGCCCCTGCGCCAGATGACCGGCGGGTCCGCGTTCAACGAGGTGTTCTTCGACGAGGTCCGCGTCCCCGACACCCACCGCCTCGGCGACGTGAACAAGGGCTGGACCGTGGCGCTCACCACGCTGATGAACGAGCGGGCCTCGATCGGTGGGGGCGGCGGAGGCGGCGGGCTGGGCCTCGCCAGCGCCACCCGGCTGATCCAGATGATGCGCCACTTCGACGTGGCCGACGACCCGGTCCTGCGCGACGAGCTCGCCCGCCTCTACACGGGCTTCCAGGTGGCGAAGTACACCAACCAGCGCGCCGCCGAGAAGCTGAAGGCGACCGGCGTCCCCGGCCCGGAGCTCTCGCTCGGCAAGCTCATGCTCACCGACAACCTCACGGCCACCGCCGAGTTCGTGGCCAGGGTCCTGGGCCCTCGGCTCCTCGCCGACAGCGGCGAGTGGGGCACCTACGCGTGGAGCACGTTCGTCTGCGGCACTCCCGGCATGCGCATCGCCGGCGGCTCCGACGAGACCCTCCGCAACATCATCGGCGAGCGCGTCCTGGGCCTCCCCAAGGAGCCCGGCATCGACTCCAAGAGCCCCTTCAAGGACATCTTCAAGGGCTGACGCCACCCTGTCCCGCGCCCCGGGCGCCGGCTCGGTCGTCGGCTCGGGCTCTAGGGCTCGTCGGCACGATCCCCAGGTCAGCGGGTATCCACCGCCGCACCCGTCTATCCCAAATCGGACATTTCAGCACTTTTTGATGGATGTGGTTTCCATCGAACGTGTGTTCGGGTTAGGCTCAGGGTCATGACGGTGACATCGGATCTTCGAACCCAGGCGCTGCACGTCGCCGCGGTCATCGAGCCCGAGCTCATGACCGGTCCGCAGGCCGCGGCCGCGGTCGAAGATCTGGCCACGGCCGACAAGGCGCTCGGCGGCGCCCTGCTGTTCTTGGCCCTGCGGGTGGCGCGCACCGATGCCTGGCGAGGTCACGGCCACCACTCGGCCGCAGACTGGCTGGCCGCCAAGGCCGGCATCTCGGTGGCCGAGGCGAGCCGGCAGCTGGGCACCGCCAAGAAGGCCGACCGGCTGCCCAAAACCAAAGACGCCATGCGCAAGGGCGACCTCTCCGCCGATCAGGCCGGGGCCGTCGCCGACGGAGCCTCGGCCGATCCGTCCGCCGAAGACGACCTTCTCGACTCGGCGTCCCGAGACACCAACAAGGCACTCAAGGACAAGGCCGCCAAGGCCAAGGCGGCCGCCACCGACTCCGCCGAACGGGAGCGCCGCATCCGCGCCCGCCGGTCGCTGCGCCGCGGCACCGATGCCGACGGCGCGTTCTGGGCGCGGATCTCCGGCCCCGGCGCCGACGCCGCCACCTTCGACGCCATGCTCCGGCCGTTCGAGGAGGTCATGTTCCGCCAGGGCCGCACCGACGGCACGCGCGACACCTACGAGAACCGGTCCTACGACGCCTACATGGCCATGCTCGCCTACTACGGCCACCTCCGCGCCGCCGCGGCGGAACCGGCACGACCCGAGCCTGCCGGCGAGGGGACCCACGACCGCGAGCCCACCGACCGCGAGCCCACCGACCGCGAGCCAGAGAGTGATGCGCCCGCGGGTGTCACGCCCCCGGCAGGATCACCGCCCACGTGGTCGCCGCCGTGGGACCCCGACCGGGTGGTGCCGCTCCCCCACAAGCTCCCCGGCGGCAACAACGTCAAGGTGATCGTGAACGTCGACCACACCGCCCTGCTGCGCGGCCACACGCTGGCCGGCGAGACCAGTGAGATCGCCGGGCTCGGCCCCGTGTCGATCGCGGCGGTCCGAGCCATCCTCCTCGACGACCCGTTCCTCGCGGTGGTGGTCCGCAAGGGGAGAGACGTCGTCACCGTCGCCCACCACGGCCGGGGGCTCAACGCCCACCAGCGCACCGCCATCGAGGCCGACGGCGTGCGGTGCAGCAACCGCGCGTGCAACCGATCCATCGCCATCGAGGTCGACCACCGCGTCCCCTACGGCGACGACCCCATCACGCACCTCGCCAACCAGGACCCGCTCTGCCCCGCCTGCCACCTCCGGAAGACCCACCACGGGTGGCACCTCGAGGCCGGAACGGGGCCTCGCCGCTTCCTCCCACCCGACGCGGGCCTCCGCCGCAACGACCACGCGCCCGAGCCACCCCTGCGGCGCGTAGACCCCGAGGGGCGCGACGAAGGCGAGGTCTCGTCGCCGGTGTCAGACGACGAGGCCGACCAGATCGAGGCTCGCCTCCGCCGCCGCCTCGCCGCCCGACGGTCCGGGCCGGTCGGCCGACCCCAGCGCTGCTGATGGGCCCGCTCGTTCGGTGGCGTGCCCCGCTGAAGGGACGGGCCGGATCAGCCTCCGGCGGCGGGAGAGCCGGGGAGGTGGCGGCCGACGGCCCGGCAGCCCCGCATCAGGACCGGCCAGAACCCGATCCGGGTGAGGAACGGGTTCGTGACGCCCGAGGTGATGCAGTAGTGCGACTCGTGCGGCGGGGTGTGGTGGATGTCGTGGTGCTCGGGCGAAAGGATCACGCCGCGGCGCTGGAGCCAGCCCACCGAGGCCGGGACGGGCTCGCCGATGCGGGCGATGTGTGCCCACTTGTGGATCTGGTTGGTGACGATCACCAGGCCGGTGAGCGCCAGCACGAAGGTGGCGGCGAACAGGTGCTCGTCGACATCGACCCACAGCAGCACCGGGATGAGCACCGGCAGGCAGACCAGGAAGTTGTCGGCGTTGACGCGGACGAAGTCGCCACGGGTCATGTCGAGCGGATCGCTGTGGTGCTCGCGGAACGAGCGGATGAACTTCTGGCCGACGACCGGGGTTTCCACCGAGCCGAGGTTGTCGCACAGGGCGTGGACCAGGCCCGAGAGGAAGTCGGCCGCCAGGTACGCCGCGCCGGCGGCCAGCACCATGCCGAGCACCACGCCCAGCGACAGCTGATCGGCCGCGGCGGCGATCACCCGGACGGCCAGCACGGCCGTGCAGCCGATCCACACCACGATGGCCACCAGCTCGATGACCCGGTGGCTCGTGGGGTACGAGTAGCGACCGAGGAGGCGCGGCGGCGGCACCTCGGTCGTGGTCTGCATGGCGTGGAGTGTACGAGGCCGCTTGCCGGGTCGGATGAGGGGCGGTCAGCGCGCGGGAGCCGCGGTCTGGGCTCCCATCTCGAGGGCGGCACCTGCGCCACCATCCACCTCCACCACGCCGCGCTCACGTCGGAGCGGCTGCACCCCGCCCACCCTGTCGCCGCGGATCTACGTGCTGGCGGCCCGCCCCCGGCCGGGTGCGCACACCGAGATCGAGATCCCCTTCGGCGCCAGCCGCGGCCCCACCACCAAAGCGCGATCCGCGGTTCCTCGACCGGCGCGACGAGCTCGCGGCGCTGCTCGCCCACTGACGGCCGTAGCCTGGGTGGGCCGTCCGAGCACCGGGAGATCGCCATGCGCGTCGCCGAGATGTCGTCCACCACCAGCGAGCAAGGCGCCGAGCCCCTTGCCGCGCCCATCTCCGACGAGGAGCTGACGGCCCTCGCCCTCGCGGCCGGCGATGCGGAGCTGCCCGACGACGCCGTCCCGTGGCGCCCCGGCGATGTTCCCCAGGCGATCCTCGCCGAGTGGTACATGCCCGCTGCGGTCACGGGACGCCGGGACTGGAAGGCGCGGGTGGTGGCGGGCGCGTTCATCGGCTCGCTCGTGCTCATCAACGGCGCCGGCCTCTGCGTGACCTACGGGCGGGTCATCCTCGGCTGAACCCCCCGACCTCCGGCCGGTCAGCTGTGGCAGGGTGGCCTGATGCAACTGACTCCGAGGTACGGCAGCCGGCCGGTCCTGGCGCTCGACGGCGACCCGGCGGCCATCGCCGGGCCCACCATCCGTCAGCGGCAGCGCCTGGCCGACGCGGTGGGCGGGTTCACCGCCGAGCAGTGGGCCCATCCGACCCGCTGCCGCGGCTGGTCGAGCCGGGACGTGATCTCCCACCTCGACTCGACCAACGCGTTCTGGACCTTCGCCATCGGCCAGGGGCTCCAGGGCCAGCCGTCGCAGCTCCTCGCCACGTTCGACCCGGTCGCCACCCCCGCCCAGCTGGTGGCCGCCACCGAGGCCGACACCGACGAGGCCGTGCGCGACCGCTTCCTCGCGTCGAACGACGCGTTCTTGGCCCTGCTCGACGGGCTCGACGCGGCCGGCTGGACCACCCTGGCCGAGGCGCCCCCAGGGCACCTCACCATCAGCGCCCTCGCCCACCACGCGCTCTGGGACGGCTGGGTGCACGAGCGCGACATCCTCCTTCCCCAGGGCACCACCCCCGCCGTCGAAGCCGACGAGGTGGCGGCGTCGCTGCGCTACGTCGCCGGGATGGCTCCGGCCTACGCGCTGACCCGCGGCGAGACCCGTCGGGGCACCCTGGCCATCGAGGCCACCGACCCCGACGTGCACGTGGTGGTCGATGTCGGCGACGAGGTCGACGTCCGCTCCGGGGTCGGCGGGGCCGAGACCGATCTGCGCGTGACCGGCAGCGCCGTCGACCTGCTCGAGGCCCTCAGCATCCGCGCTCCCCTGCCCGCGGCCGACCCGGCGTCGGCGTCGTGGTTGCTCGACGGCCTGGCGGTCACCTTCGACGGGGAGCCGACCTGACCGTCGGACCACGCGTTCCGTGGTAGACCGCGTCGATGGTTCGCCGGGAGGGGGCTGATCGATCGGCGCTGCGGGTTCGGGCGCGCCAGGTCACGCACCGGTGGGAGGGGCGGCCGCTCCCCCGGCACTTCTTCGGCCACGACATCGTGCTGAGCCACCTGGCCGCGATGGGCTCGTCCGTCTTCCCCGAGGGGGAGGCGTTCTTCGTGCGCTCGGTCCGCCGGTTCCGCAGCCAGCTGACCGACCCGATCCTCGCCGAGCAGGTGACCGGGTTCATCGGCCAGGAGACGGTCCACGCCCGAGAGCACCGCGCGCTCAACCTGCGCCTGGCCGAGCTGGGCTACCCCACCCGGCACCTCGATCGCCGCGCCCACTGGGGGCTGCGCGCCGTCGACCGGGTGCTGTCGCCGAGCACCCGCCTGGCGGCCACCGCCGCCCTGGAGCACTGCACGGCGACGCTCGCCGACGCGATCCTCTCGAGCCAGGACGTGCGGGACCTGATGGTCGACGACCAGATCCGCGACCTGGTGGTGTGGCACGCGCTGGAGGAGGCCGAGCACAAGGCCGTCGCGTTCGACGTGTACATGGCGGTCGACGGGCGCCACTGGCTGCGGGCGTGGACCCTGCGGGTGGCCGTCGTCACCACCGGCCTCGACATCATCTCGGGCGCCCTGACCTCGATGGCCTTCGACCCGGCCGCGCGGGACCTCCCCGCGGTCTGGCGCAGCATCAAGGGCCTGCGCACCTCGCCGTTCGCCGGGCTCGGCATGGGCGCCGCCCTGTTCGACTACACGAGGCGGGACTTCCACCCCGACGACCACGACACCACGGCCCTGGTGGCCGAGTGGCGGGCCCGCCTGTTCGACGAGCACCCCACCGACGACCTCATCGCCCGACCGCGCTGACCCAGCCGACCGAGCCGACCGCGACCTACTCGTACATCTGGAACCGGGGCGGTCGGCCGGCGAGGCGGTCGTCGTTCTCGTTGCCCACCAGGCGGTCCCACATGTCGCCTTCGTGGGTGGTCACGTAGAAGCGCCCGGCCTTGGCCTGGCCGAGGGCGTGGCGGGCGCCGACCAACGGGTCGAGGCCGCTCTCGGCGAGGATCTTCTCGATGCTGTCGCCCGACAGGTGCGACGCCTCGGTGTCGGTGGCGTCGCCGAGGGCGGCGGGCCGGTTGCGCTCGCCGTGGTCGATGTTGGTGGCCACCATGCCGGGGCAGATCACCGAGGTGGCGACGTGGGTGGCGCCGGCAAGGCCGAGGTCGTGCTGGACGCTCTCCATGAGCCCGACCGCCGCGAACTTCGAGGTGCAGTACACCGCCGACGCGGGTGCGGCCACGATGCCGGCGATCGACGCCGTGCCGATGAGGTGGCTGGGCTCACCAGCATCGATGAGGCGGGGCACGAACGACCGGACACCGTTGATCATGCCGCGCAGGTTGACGCCCAGGACCCAGTCCCAGTCGTCGAGGGTGGTCTCCCACGCGTACCCGCCGGCGAACACGCCGGCGTTGAGGCACACCACGCGCAGCCCACCGGTGCGCTCCCACGCCAGCGACGCGGTCAGCTCGACCGACTCGGGATCGGTGACGTCGCACCGGATGCCCGAGACCTCGCCCAAGCCGAGGCCGGTGAGCGCGGCGACGGCCTCGGCGAGCGCCTCGGCCTCGATGTCGGCGAGCACCACGTGGGCGGCACCGTCCTCGAGCAGGGAGGTGGCGAGGCCGCGGCCGATGCCGCTGGCGCCGCCCGTGACGAGGGCGGTGGTGCCGGTGAAGTCGTCCATGTTCAGTTCCCCTGTTCGAGCAGCGAGCGGGCCCAGTCGATGCTGGCCGCGTTGGATGCGAAGAAGTGCTGGCCCCCGGCGTGCAGGTCCCGGAACGCCCGCTGCATCCCGCCGTCGCGCAGGGCGACGGTGCCGGCCAGCCGGTACGCCTCCTCGGCGATGTCGACACCGGTCTGGTTGACGTGCACGCACGCCTGCCGGACGAGGTGCGACGTGGGGTCGGACAGGAAGTCGCCCGACTCCTCGCACTCGGCCACGGCCCGCTCGCACACCTCGCGGACCCAGGCCCGCCCCGAGGCGTACTTCGATTCGAGCCGGGCGATGGTGATGAGGCCGTGGTCGGACTCGGCGATCGACGACGGGGCGCCCATGCGGGTGCGCGAGGCAGCGAGCTGCAGCTCGTCGAGGACCCGGCGCGTGACGCCGAGGGCCCACGCGGCGTGGCCGACAGCCGTGAGCGGCAGCACGCCGAGGTGGTGCACGGCCGAGCCCCGGTACCGGACCGGGGCGAAGAAGTCGAAGGTGTGCCGATCGGGGATGCGCACGCCCGCCAGCGTGTAGTCGACCGACTGCGTGGCCTGGAGGCCGAGCACGTGCCAGTTGCCGGTGACCTGCGCCTGATCGATGGGCAGGACCCCGAAGCGGTAGCCCGCATCGCTGCCGTCGGCGGGCGACGAGAAGAACCCGCAGCCGGCCAGGTCGGCGATGGTGAGCCCCGAACCGAACTGGTAGCTGCCGTCGACGACCCAGTCGTCGCCGTCCTCGGCGCCGGCGCCGTTGGGCGCGAACTGGCCGGCGAGCAGCGGGAGGCCGTCGGCGAACAGGTCGGCCACGCCCTCGTCGGGCAGGTAGGACGCGAAGTACGAGACGGCGGAGTCGATCGCGAACGCCACCCAACCGATGGAGCCGTCGGCGCGGGCGAGCTCGGACCAGACGTCGACCATCTCCAGGATCGGGAGGTCCAGGCCGCCCACCTCCTTGGGCACGGAGACGCCCGCCAGGCCGGCCTCGGCGATGCGGGTGATGGCGATGGGGTCGAACGAGCCGCCGGCCGGGGCGGCGGCCCCGATGGCATCGAGCTCGGCGAACAGGGCGGCGGCCGCCTGCCGGGGTGTGGACATGGGCGCTGTCTACACGTCGAAGAGGGTGCCCTGCGGGTCCGGTCGCACGTAGCGCACCGCACCCGTCCACGGGATGTCGTCCATGAACGCCCAGCTGCGGCGGTGGATGGCCGAGGGGCCGAGGCCGCGCAGGGCCTGCTTGTGGCGGGGGCACGGGTAGCCCTTGTTCCAGGCGAAGTCGTAGGCCGGGAAGTTCTCGTCCTCGAGGCGCATCATCCGGTCGCGGGTGACCTTGGCGAGGATCGACGCGGCCGAGATCGACAGGCAGGTGGCGTCGCCCTTCACGATCATCGTGGTGGTCCCGCCGCCGATGAAGTCCCACTTGCCGTCGATCAGGTACTGGTCGGGCCGCACCCCCAGCCCCTCGACGGCCCGGCGTGCCGCCAGCCGCTGCGCCTCCGACATGCCCAGCTCGTCGCACTCGGTCTCGGTGGCGTGGCCCACCGCCCAGGCGTCGCACCACTCGGTGATGCGGTCGAACAGCGCTTCGCGCTCTCGCTCGGTGAGCTGCTTGGAGTCGCGGATCTTGTTGACCCGCCGCTCCCGGGGGAGCACCACGGCGCCGATCGTGAGCGGTCCGGCCCACGAGCCGCGACCCACCTCGTCGATCCCCACCACCACCTGGTGGCCCGCCTCCCAGAGGCGCCGCTCGTTGGCCAGGCCGGGCGCAGACCGCTTGAGCGCCTTGCGGAGCTGCGGGGCCGTTGCGGGTGCCATCGGTCGAGAACCTACCGCGGCCCGGAACCCATCCGGCAGGGCGCCCGGCCCCTCGCCTACCGTGCGCCCGTGGGTTCGTTCCGCTCCAGCCGCTCGGTGGCCTCGGCCTTCAGCCACCGGTCCACGCTGTCGCTCGCGTCGGCGTGGTCGATCGCCTCGGCCGGATCGTTCCTCTCGATCGGCTCCGCCGGGTCGTGCCTCTGCATCGGTTCGGCGGGCTCGTTCCTGTCCATCGGCTCGGCCGGCTCGTCGATGTCGATCGGCGCCGCCGCCTCCCACCGCAACACCGCCGCGGCCGCCCAGCTGCTGGCCTGGGCCGCGCTGGCGGGCGCCGCCGCCCAGGCCCTCCACCTGTCCACCCCACCTGCACCCTGAGCGAGCACCCGTGACCGACGCCCCTGCCCCCTGGCTGGCCAGCCGCCGCACCTTCCTCGCCGGGGCGCTCGCCGCCGCCGGCGCCGCCCTCCTCGATCCCCGCCAGCTGGCGTCGGCCCGGGCCCGCGCCGCGCTGCTCCCGGCCGGCGAGCTGTTCCCGCTCGGCGTGGCGTCGGGCGATCCCGACGCCACCAGCGTCATCTTGTGGACCCGCCTCATCACGCCCGATGCGCTCGACCCGCTGCCCGCCGGCGACATCGCGGTGACGTGGGAGGTGGCCTCCGACGACGCGTTCACCACCATCGTCGCGTCGGGCACCGCACCGGCGGTGGCCGCGCTCGCCCACTCGGTGCACGTCGAGGCCACCGGGCTCCAGCCCGACACCTGGTACTGGTACCGCTTCACGGTCGACAGCCGCACCAGCCCGGTCGGCCGCACCCGCACGTTCCCGGGTGCCGGGGCCACGCCCGCCGAGGTGCGCTTCGGCCTGTCGTGCTGCCAGAACTGGAGCGACGGCTACTACACGGCGTACGCCGGCATGGCCGCCGAGGACCTGCAGTTCGTGGTGTTCGTCGGCGACTACATCTACGAGAAGTCCAAGACCTCGGGCCCTCGACCGCTCACCCTGGCTGAATCGGTCGACCTGCCCACCTACCGGGCCCGCTACGAGCTCTACAAGGGTGACGCCAACCTGCAGGCCGCCCACCACGCCTTCCCGTGGATCATCACCATGGACGACCACGAGGTGGCCAACGACACCGTGAGCGAGTTCGGCAAGGACGGCGAGGGCGCGGGCGACCCGGCGGCCATCGCCGCCTTCCGCCTCCGCCGCGCCGACGCGTTCCAGGTCTGGTACGAGCACTCGCCTCTGCGCCTGCCGGCACCCACGGGCGCCGACTACACGCTGTACCGCACGATCGAGCACTCCGACCTGGTCCGCTTCTACGTGCTCGACGGCCGCCAGTTCCGCTCGCTGTACCCCAACGGCCAATCGGTCGGCAACGACATCCCCCAGCGCAACGCGGCGAGCCAGTCGATGCTCGGCGCCACGCAGGAGGCATGGCTGACCGATCGGCTCGCCGCCACCACCGCCCAGTGGAACGTGGTGGCCCAGCAGACCGTGATGACCGCCACCCCGCTGCACGTGGGCGGCAGCGTGGTCTTCAACTTCGACCAGTGGGACGGCTACGTGGCGGCCCGCAACCGCATGCTGCACAGCTTCGTCACCCACCAGGTGCGCAACCCGATCGTCCTCTCGGGCGACATCCACCTCGCCGGGGCCGCCGCGCTCCGCCTCGACTACGACGACCCGGCCTCACCCGACATCGCCTTCGAGATCGTGGCCACCTCGATCAGCAGCGGCTTCGGCGAGGACGCCATCCCGCTGTTCGAGGCCTCGGTGGCCCAGTCGCCGTGGATCAGCTACGCCAACGCCCGCAAGCGCGGCTACTCGGTGTGCACGGTGACCGCCGAGTCGTTCACCACCGACTTCCGCGTCGCCGCCGCCACCGACGCGCCCACGAGCACCGTCAGCACCGACCACACCGACGTGGTGGTCGACCGCGACCCGGTGGTCCTGCCCGTCGCCACCACCACCACGACCACCACGGTGCCGGCGGAGACGACGCCCACCGCGCCGCCGGCCGCCCCCGTCGACGGCACGGCCAGCTACACGGGCTGACCTCGTGACCGACGAGGCGCACGTCCACACCTACCGCACCTCGCTCACGTGGGAGGGCACCACGGCGTCGGGCTACCAGCACTACGACCGGGCGCACCGCCTCACCGCAGCCCCGGCGGCGGTCGGCCTCGACCTCACCGCCGACCCGGCGTTCCGGGGCGATCCGTCGCGGCTGAACCCCGAGCAGCTCCTGGTGGCGGCGGCGTCGTCGTGCCAGCTCCTGTCGTTCCTCGCGGTGGCGGCCGCGGCGCGCCTCGACGTGGTGTCGTACCGCGACGAGGTCGAGGCGGTGATGCCCGGCGACGACCCACCGATGCGCATCACCCGGATCGACCTCCGCCCCCGCATCGTGCTCGCCGACACGGCCGCCGCCCGGCCCACCGACGAGCGGCTCGCGCACCTGTGCGCGGTGGCCCACCGCGAGTGCTTCATCGCCAACAGCCTCACGAGCGAGGTGGTGGTCACGCCCGCGTTCTCGTGGGTCGGCGACCCGGGTGCCGATGCCCCGATCGGCACCTGACGGAGACCTATCCTCGGCGACGTGCCCGACGCCCCCCGTGACGCTCCCCTCCGGGTGACGCGGCTGGAGGCGGGCACCAAGGTCGATGTGCGCACCGGGTTCGACCGGTCGTGGGCCTCGGGGTTCCAGGTGGAGTCGGTGACCGAGGCCGGCTACCGGGTGCGGCGGCGCAGCGACGGCCACGTGCTGCCCGTCGCCATCGGGTTCGACGAGGTGCGCCGGGAGCGCAAGAACTCGATGTGGTGGTACTGAGCGGGGTCAGCCCTCGCCCGTGCCGCCACCCATGATCTCGATGAAGTCCTCGACCTCGATGGCCGTGAGCGTGAGCGTCTTGAGGGTGCCGCGAGACGCGAGGGTGCTGGCCACCCGCGCCATGGTGCCGTCGTCGGGGGCCTCGAGGATGTTCAAGAAGTCGTAGGGGCCGAGCAGGGCGAACTGCTCGAGCACCTTGACGCCCATGGATTCCACGTCGGCGTTGACCTCGCGGAGCCGCTCCGGGTTCTCTCGCAGCCGGGCGTGGCCATCGGGTCCCAGCGTGGACAGCATCACGTACTTCGGCATGGCCGCAGGGTAGTGCGACCTCGTAGCGTTGGGCCATGACCGCCGCCACCCCCCGCCAGGTGAACATCGTCCCGCACACCCACTGGGACCGTGAGTGGTACAAGCCCTACCCGTTGTTCCGCATGCAGCTGGTCGAGCTGCTCGACGACCTCCTGCCGCGGCTCGAGGGCGACGACTCGTTCGCCCACTTCCAGCTCGACGGCCAGCTGGCGGTCATCGACGACTACCTGGAGATCCGCCCGGATCAGGGCGAGCGCATCACCGCGCTCAACGAGTCGGGCCGGCTCTCGTTCGGGCCGTGGTACACGCTGCCCGACGAGTTCCTCGTCTCGGGCGAGACCCACGTCCGCAACCTGCGCCTCGGCCTGGCCACCGCGGAGCGCTTCGGCGGCTCGATGCAGGTCGGCTACCTGCCCGACATGTTCGGCCACGTCGCCCAGATGCCCCAGATCCTCGCCGGGTTCGGCCTGGCCGACGCCGTCGTGTGGCGCGGCGTGCCCGAGGCGATCGACGCTCCCGGCTTCTGGTGGGAGGCCCCCGACGGCACCCAGGTGCGCGCCGAGTACCTCACCGACGGCTACGGCAACGGCGCCCGCATGCCCGAGCACGGCAAGGAGCTGCTCGAGAAGATCGAGGCCTTCCGGGAGGCCCAGGGCAACAAGGTCGGCGACTCGATCCTCTGGATGAACGGCACCGACCACCTCCTCCCCCAGGCCCACCTCGGCCGGGTGGTCGCCGAGGCCAACGATGCGTCGAGCGACTACCACCTGACGGTCACCTCCCTGGCCGCGCACATCGCCGGCATGCCCCGCGTCGACCTGCCCACGTGGCGGGGTGAGCTGCGCTCGGGTGCCCGGTCCAACCTGCTGATGGGCGTGGCGTCGTGCCGCGTCGACGTGAAGCAGGCCGCGGCTCGCGTCGAGCGCTGGCTCGAGCGGGTGGCCGAGCCCCTGGCCACGCTGTGGCAGCCCGCCGAGGCGTACCCGGCGGCGTTCCTCGACTACGCGTGGCGCGACGTCATCCGCAACGCCGCCCACGACTCCATCTGCGGCTGCTCCGCCGACGAGGTCAACGACGCGGTCCTGCACCGCTACGCCGAGTCCACCCGGGTGGCCGAGGCCATCGCCGAGCGGGCCCTCATCCGCGTGCTCGCCACGTCCGGCCAGGCCGCCGTGGTGGTCAACCCCACCAGCCGCGAGCGCGCCGGCATCGTCAGCGCCGTCATCGCCGGCGACGTGCCGCCGCCGCACGCCCAGCAGCTGTCGGTGCGCGACGCCCTCGAGCGCACCCAGACCATCAACCGCACCACTGCGGTGCCGGTGGTCCAGCGGGCCATCATCGACGACCCCAAGCTGAGCAGCGCCACCGTGGTGGAGCAGCCCGATGGCACGGTCATCGCCACGTTCACGGCCGACAACGGGCCCAAGCTCCAGGACATGACGGCCCTGCGCCTCCAGCTCGAGGCCCTGGCCGAGGCCGACCCCGAAGGCACCGTGCACCTCGAGGTGGCCCGCTCCCGCGCCACCCAGGAGGTGCTGGTCCGCACCGAGCCCGTGCCCGGGTTCGGCTGGCGGGGCCTCACCCCCGCCGACCTCGGCGACTTCGCCGTGCGCCCGAGCGGCCAGGGCATCACCAACGGGATCCTTACCATCGTCCCCGATCAGAGCGACGGGACGTTCTCGGTCAACGGCGTGGCCGGCCTCGGCAAGATCGTCGACGACGGCGACGCCGGCGACACCTACAACTGGTCGCCCCCCGAGTTCGACGGCATCATCGAGCGCCCCCACAGCACCGACGTCCTGGTCACCGAAGCCGGCCCGGTGCGGGGCCGCATCGAGATCACCCGCTGCTACCGCTGGCCCACCCGGCTCGACCACGGCCGCCGCGTCGGGCCGATCGACGTGTTCATCTACACGTGCGTGGAGCTGCGCGCCGGCGAAGACCTGGTCCGCGTCAACGTGCGCTTCGACAACCCGTCCACCGACCACCGCGTCCGCATGTGGTTCCCGCTGCCCGAGCCCGCGTCCGAGTCGGTCGCCGAGTGCGCGTTCGGCACGGTCACCCGCGGCCTCACCGCCGAGGGCGGCCCGAACGAGATCGGCCTCCCCACCTTCCCGTCCCGCCGGTTCGTGCAGGCCGGCGGCCTCACCGTCGCCCACGACGGGCTGTGCGAGTACGAGCTGGTCGACATCTACGGCGAGGGCGACGACGCCCGCGCCTCGTCGGTGGCCCTCACGCTGCTGCGCTGCGTCGGCCTGATCTCCGCCGGCCCCATGGCCATGCGGGCGCTCCCCGCCGGGCCCCCCACGCCCACGCCCGCGGCCCAGATGATCGGCCGCCACCAGGCCGACCTCGTGCTGCACTTCGGCGACCGAGACCCGTACGCCATCGCCGACGACGCCTTCACGCCGCTGCTCACCGCCCGCTTCCCGGGCAAGAAGGACGGCCTGGGCGATGCCGACGCCACCGGCAGCGCCCTGAGCGTCGACGGCGCCGAGGTCAGCGCCCTCACCCGCCGCGCCGACGGCCGCATCGAGGTCCGCGTGGTCAACACCACCGACGAGCCCACCACCGTCACCATCCCCGGCCGCGCCGGCGAGCTCACCGACCTCAACGCCGCCCCCACCGGCGCCAGGTTCACTGGCACCCTCGAGCTCCGCCCCCACCAGATCGCCACCATCGCCCTCGACGAGTAACCCCCCGACCAGACCGAGCCACGAGCGCGAGGAAGGGGTTCCGAGCGAAGCGAGCCCGAGGGGTGTGGGGGGCGGAGCCTGCGGACCCCCCCCCACTCGAAGGGGTGCGACGAAGTCGTGCCCCTGAGCGAGGACAGCGACGTCAGGAGTTCCGACAAGTTCGAGGAACGGAGTGAGCGCCAGCGAACGAGTGACGAGAGGCCGCTAGGCCGCCTAGGCCACCACGTCGACGGGGGTTCCCAACGGGGCGAGACCGACCATCCTCGTGATGACGTCGTTGTTCATGCGGATGCAGCCGTTGCTGACGGCCTGGCCGATCTTCTCGGGGTGGTTGGTGCCGTGCATGGCGATCTGGCCGACGCCGCCGCCGAAGCTCTGGAGCACGTTCGAGAAGCCGCTGACGCTGACCTGGAACGGGCCGTAGGCGCCGCCGGCGTTGGAGACCTTCACCACGCCGTCGACGAAGAAGTTGCCGGTCGGGGTGGGGGTGCGGTCGATGCCTACCGCGATGGGCTCGCGCAGCAGCACCTCGTCGCCGTGGAAGACGGTGACCCGCCGGGCCCCGACCTCGACCAGCACGTGGTTGGGCACCTCGCGCAGGCGCACCTCGGAGCGCTGGACCCAGCCGGTGAGGTCGTTGGGCCGCGACGACACGCGCACGTGGAGCCACTCGCCCTTGTCCTCGAGCACGAGGAAGACCACGGGCAGGCGCTCCCAGGTGGGGTTGGCCAGGGTGGGGCGAGCGGCCAGGGGCACGCCGGGCGACTCGAACACGTGCACCAGGTCGACGGTGGCGTCGGCCACGGTGAACGAAGTGGGGGTGGCGGGCTTCGACGCGGCCCAGGCACCGCGGATCGATGCCGCCTTGGGCGCGGCGGCGGTGAGGGTGACCGACCCGGGCACCACGGGCGGCTCGGCTCGGCCGAACCCGAGGGCGGCGCCCACGGCGACCACCGCCACCGCGGCTGCGATGGGGATCGCCTTGGGGATCGCCTTCCACCAGCCGCTCGCCATGGGCAGAGGTTAGGTGGCGTCGCCGTCGGTTGTCGCTGGCGATCCGTCGGCGTCGGCCGCGGCCCGGCGCGCCCGGCGCTCGTTGCGGCGCTCCTCCATCTCGGCCACCCGGGCCTCGCGCCGCTCGGCCCGCCGGGACTCCGCTTCTTGCCGCGACGACTTGGTCGGCTGCTCGGCCGAGGCGCGCCGCACGAGGAAGAGCGGGACCTTGCCAATGTCCTTCAGGTTGCGCGAGCCGATCGACTTCCAGGTGAGCCCCTCGACGTCGGCGAGGGCATCGACCAGCTCACCCGACGCCACGACCGACCCGGGGAACGCGATGTTGACGATGCGGCTGGCCCGGTTGACCACCGGGCCGAACAGGTCGGCCTCGCGCTGGAGGACGGGCCCGGCCGACAGCCCGACGCGGACGTCGGAGAGCTCGTCGTCGTCGCGGTAGGTCTCCGACAGGGACAGGGCGATCTCCACCGCCGATGCCTCGTCGGGCACCGAGAACATGACCTCGTCGCCGATCATCTTCACGACGCGGCCGCCGAGCCGGTTCACCGTGTCGTAGGCGATCGTCTCGAACCGGTCGACCACCGCGGCCAGCTCGTGGGCATCGATCTGCTGGCTGAGCGCGGTGAACCCGACCAGGTCGGCGAACCCGACGACGCGGTGGTCGGGGTCGCCGTCGGCGTGCTCGCGGGCCATGCGGGCCCGGGCCTCGGCCTGGACGTGGCGGCGCCACACGTAGTCCATGACCTGCAGGAGCATGGGGAGCAGCAGCGGCGCGATGGCGGCGAACCCGTCGTCGCTCTGGGGCCGCCCGACCCGCGGCTCGTCGGGGTCGATGCTGTCGATGAGGGCGGTGGCGACGCGTGAGAGGGACGACCCGATGACCCGGGCCATCTGGACGGTGAGCTCCTCGTCGATCCAGCCCATCGACACGAGCTGCCCGATGGTGCGCAGCATGTCGACGTCGACATCGGTGAACAGGTGGTCGCCCGGCTGCGGCTCGGCGAAGCCCAGCGAGCGCCAGAGGCGGGTGATCTGGTCGGGGGTGAGCCCGCTGACCGCGGCGATGCCGTCGAGGTCGTAGTCGGCCGGCTCGGGCAGCACGAGGTGCTCGATGGCGAGCAGCTCCAGGTGCCGGTCGGCCCGCGCCCGGCTGATGGCGTCGTCGTCCATGCCGGCGGACCGCAGCAGGTCGGTCATGTCGCCGGCGTTGAGCGCCGGACCGAGGTCGGGCACCTCGGGCTCCACCGGATCGGTGGGATCGGTCGGATCGGTCGGATCGGTCGGATCGGTCGGATCGGTCACGAGAACATCCCGCCCTCGGGCAGCTCGGGCGGCGGCGCGGGGGCGTCGTCGGCCTCGGGACGCATGTGCTCCTGCACGCCGGGGTGCTCGGCCACCTCGCGGATCAGCTCGAGGCCGACCGGTGCCGCCACCTCGGCGAGCAGGGCGTCGCCCCGCGCCTCGGTGGTGGACCAGGTGGGATCGAGCCCGGGGACGCTGATGCGCACCGGTCCGAGGCCCTCGTGGGGCTCGAGCTCCCAGAGCAGGGCGGGCCGCATGCCGTGCCACCGTACGGCGAACGAGAGCCGCCCGAAGGTCGTAGGGGCGTCGTGGAGCTCCACGCCGCCACCGAACCAGCCGTCGGGGAACACCGGCAGCAGGGCCAGGCCGTCGGGTCGCTCGGCCACCAGCAGGGCGCGTCCGGCCTGGATCACCGCCGCGGCCGCGGCCAGGTCGTGGCCGATGCGGCGGGGGCGGCGGCCGGGGCCGGGCCAGGCGCCCGTGGGGCTGACGGCGACCAGCTCGCGGTCGAGCGCCTCGATGCCTTCGCGATCGCCCTCCGCGATGTGCCACGCCGCGTCGACCAGGCGATCGGCGGGGTCGGGGCCCACGGCGAGGGGCGCGGCCGACGAGCGGAGGCGGTCGACGAGCGCGACGACCGATGCGGACGCGGCCGCCTGGCCCGACGTCTGCAGCAGCTCGGCGGCGGCCGCGAGCGCACGGATGGCCCGACCCCGGGTGACGGGGTCGGTGAGGCGACCCCGGCGGTCGGCGCGGTCGAGGCGCTCGACGGCGGCCGCCACCTCCGGGAGCATCCAGTCGAGCAGGGCATCGATGCGGTGCAGCGACCAGTGGCGGGCCACGGTGGCGAGCACCAGGGCGTCGACCCCCGGCTCGGCGTCGATCAGGCGCTCGGTCCAGCGGGCCACGACGGTGCCCACGTCGCTGGGCCGGTCGAGCAGGTCGAGGGCGCCGAGGATGACCTCGGTGGCCCCCGGGTCGAGGTCGGGGGCGCGTCCGCCGTCGCGGTGGACCGCCTCGCCGTCGTGGGCGAGCAGCACCTGCGTGCGGGCCCGATCGATGGCCCCGTGCAGCCGGGAGTCGGGGAGCTCGAAGCGGGGCCCGCGCCGGTGCACCTCCCAGCCCGATGCCACCGTGGCCGAGTCGGGCACGACGGCCGGGAACCCGACCGCCTCGCGGTCGTCGACGGTGCCCACGGGCAGGGCGACGCGGATGGTTGCGGTGTGGGGCACGGGGTAGACGAGGGCCATGGTGGCCAGGCCGTCGGGGCACTCGGCGGCCAGCAGCGGCGCGTCGGCATCGAGCAGGCGCCCGGCGTCGACCGTGTCGACCACGTCGCCGGTCGCCCGGTTCCCCACCGCCAGCACGAGCGGCCGGCGCGGCACCACGAGCGCGGGGCGGCCGTCGACGCGCACCAGGTGGGCGACGTCTCGGCCGGTGCCGCCGGCGACGGGCTCGATGGTGATCGAGCCGATCGAGCCGATGCCGTCGGCCATGAACGGGCGGATCACGAGGGCGACGCCGACGGGCACCGGGGTGCGGTTCTCGATCTCGGTGATGACCCACTCGTCGCCGGTCCCGCGCGGCGAGCGGATGCCGTAGGCGCGGTGCACCGCGTCGCCTCCGGGGATCCTCAGGAGCGTCTCGGTGATCGGCACCTCGTCGGCCACGCCCTGGCGCACGCCGTGCTCGCGGGCGGGGTGGTGCCACCGGTCATCGGCGCCGATCCACCAGTCGAGGCTCCAGCCCTCGCCCACCACCAGGCCGCTGGGGTCGACGGCGGTGGCCGTGGGCGAGCCCACCGTGCCCACGAGGGTCCATGCCGGGTCGCCCTGCGCCCGCCCGGGGGCCAGGCCCTTGGGCACGATCCAGCCCGCGTCGGCCAGCTCGGCAGCCGACAGCCCCGCTGACCTGGGGTTCTCAGCCGACGACGGCTCGAGCGCGGTGGTGCGACGACGGAACATGACCCACGGGGTCTATCTGGCCGGGCTGATCCCGTCCATCTCACGGCCCGTCCCGCGCCGCAGGAGGCCCGTGTAGGCCTCGGCGGCGCTACGGCCTTCGTGGCAGCAGGCGAACACCTCCGAGGCGATGGGCATGTCGAGGCCCAGGTCGGCGGCGATCTCCATGACCACCTTCGACGTCTTCACGCCCTCGGCGACCATGTTCATCGCCTCGATGATCTCCTCGATGGTCTGGCCCTTGCCGAGGCACTCGCCCACGTGCCGGTTGCGGCTCTGGGTGCTGATGCAGGTGGCGACCAGGTCGCCCATGCCCGCCAGGCCCGAGAACGTGAGCGGCTCACCGCCCAGGGCCACGCCCATGCGGGTGACCTCGGACAGGCCGCGTGTGATCACCGCGGACCGGGTGTTGTCGCCCGCGCCCAGGCCGTCGGCCATGCCGGACGCGATGGCGATCACGTTCTTCAGGACGCCGCCCATCTCGCAGCCGATGATGTCGTGGTTCGTGTACACCCGGAACAGCTCGGCCTCGAAGATGCGCTGCACCGCGGTGGCGATGTTGTGGTCGTCCATCGCCACCACGCTGGCGGCGGCGTGGCCGGCCAGGATCTCCTTGGCCAGGTTGGGCCCGGTGAGGATGCCGACGGGGTGGCCGGGCAGCACCTCCTCGATGAGCTGGCTCATCCGCAGGCGGGTGCCGAGCTCGAGGCCCTTCGACAGCGAGATCACCGGCACCCACGGCCGCAGGTAGGGCTTGACCGACTCGAGCGCGCCCCGGAACCCCTGCGACGGGACCCCCATGACCAGGAGGTCGGCCTGGCGGACGGCCTCTTCGAGGTCGGCGGTGGCGCGCAGCTGCGTGGGCAGCCGGTACCCGGCCAGGTAGTCGCCGTTCTCGTGGTCCTGGTCGATCTGCTCGGCCAGGGTGGCCCGCCGGGACCACAGCACCGTGGGCGCGTTGTGGGCGGCGAGGGCGGCGACCGTGGTTCCCCACGAGCCGGCGCCGATGACGGAGACCCGGATGTCCATGGGGCCGCAGGCTAGGCACGTCGTGACCGACGTCGCTCTGGGAACCGGCCCTCCCCGCGGCGCCGGTAGCGTGGCGCTCGTGAACGTCGCCGTCGTGATCCCGGTGAAGGCGTTCCACGAGGCCAAGCTCCGGCTCGCCCCCGCGCTGTCGCCCGAGGCCCGGGCCGTGCTGGCCCGGGAGATGGCCACGCGGGTGGTGCGCGCGGCCGGCTCGATGCCCGTCACGGTCGTCTGCGACGACGACGCCGTCCGCGCCTGGGCCACCGAGGTGGGCGCGGCGGTCCACTGGACGCCTGGCCTGGGGCTGATCGGCGCGGTCGAGGCCGGCGTGGAGGCGGTGACCCTCCAGGGCGCCGGCCGGATCCTCGTGGCCCACGCCGACCTCCCCCTCGCCACCGGGCTCGACCACGTCGTGGGCAGCGATGGCGTGGTGATCGTGCCCGACCGCTGGAACGACGGCACCAACGTCATCACCATCCCCGCCGGCTGCGGGTTCCGCTTCGCGTACGGCGCCGGGTCGTGCGAGCGCCACCGCGGAGAGGCCGCCCGCCTCGGCCTCCCCGTGGCGATCGTCGACGACCAGGTGCTCAGCTGGGACGTCGACCTCCCCGACGACCTCCAGCTCCCCGGGGGCGAGGACCTCGCGGCGGGGCTCGCCTCGTGAGCCCCACGTCGGCACCGCTCCCGATCCCCCATCGAGCGCTCGCCACCGGCGCCCACCCCGACGACATCGAGTTCGGGGCCGGCGCCACCCTCGCCGGGTGGGCCGCCGCCGGCTGCGAGGTGTCGCTGCTCATCTGCACCGACGGCTCCAAGGGCACCTGGGACCCCTCGGCCGACCTCGATGCGCTCGTCGCCACCCGCCAGGCCGAGGCCCGTGCCGCGGCGGCGGCGCTCGGTGCCACCGGTCAGGTCGTGTTCCTGGGCCGGGTCGACGGCGAGCTCGAGAACGACCGCGCCACCCGCTCCGAGCTGGCCCGCTGGATCCGGGAGCTGCGGCCCGACGTGCTGCTCGGCCACGACCCGTGGAAGCGCTACCGGCTGCATCCCGACCACCGCGCGGCCGGGTTCCTGGTCTGCGACGCGCTGGTGGCCGCCCGGGACCCGCACTTCTTCCCCGAGCACGGCATCGCCCACCACCGCCCCGACGCCCTCCTGCTGTTCGAGGCCGACGAGCCCGACCACGCCGAGCCCGTCACCGAGGCCGGCCTCGCCGCCAAGGTGGCGGCCCTCGAGTCGCACCGCTCCCAGTACGAGTCGACGATGTTCATCACCGACGACCCCGTCGCCAGCGCCGCCGAGGAGCTCCGCTTCCGCGCCGAGGTCCGCCAGGGCCTCGTCGATGCCGGCTCCTGGGCCGGCACCCCCTTGGCCGAGCGCTACCGCTTCCTGCCGACCGACCGCTGACCCCACCCCACCCCACCCCACCCCACCCCACCCCACCCAAACCGCCGACCGGGCTCAGGGGTGGGCGGTGAACTCGGCGGGGTGGCGGCCGAGGGGGCCGGCGTCGATCGGCCACGACGGGCGGTGGCCGGCGATGCGGCCGGCGAGCGGTACCCGCCGGACCGCGCCCCAGGCGGTGGCGCCCGGCACCAGCTCGGCGGCGGTGATCGATGGTCCTCCCGCCGGCGCGGGCCCGAACGAGGGGTTCGCCTTCACCACGTTCGACGCGCCCACCAGCGAGCCGCGCACGTCGGCGGCCGCGCCGTCGCGGACCTGGCGGACCAGCGCCCGGCAGGTGGCCGCGGCCAGGAGGTGGCCGATGCCGTGGTCGAGCGCCTGGGCCGGCAGCGGCGTGGGCCGATCGGCGCCGGCCGCCTCGGCACCGGCGGCGGCGATGCCCGTGCTCATCTGCACCAGGCTGTCGAAGCCCCGGCGCCCGGCCCACGGGCCGCGCCAGCCGTAGGCGTCGTGGGTGACGGTCACGATCGACGGGTTGAGGGCCCGCAGGCCGTCGGGGCCGTAGCCCAGGCCAGCCATGGCGCCCGGCCGCAGGCCGCCCACCACCACGTGGGCCTGGGCGACGAGCCCCTCGAACCGCTCCCGGTCACCGTCGTCGGTGAGGTCGAGGGATGCGCAGCGCTTGCCAGCGGTCGATTCGGGGAGCAGGGCCGGCACCTCGTCGAAGCCGGGCGGGTCGATCCGGAGCACGTCGGCCCCGTAGGCCGCGAGGTACCGGGTGGCGACCGGCCCGGCGATCACCCGCGTGAGGTCGAGGATCCGGATGCCGGAGAGCGGCAACTGCCCCACCGGCTGGGAGAGGTCGGGCCCGGTCCCCCCGGAGAAGGGGACCGGGGCACCGATGACCACGGGACGCTCGTGGGCGGTCGCCTGACCGGCCGGGTGGGCCTCCCACTCGTCGATCGTCCGCAGGGCGGCGGCGCATCCGCCGGCCGCCACGACCGCCGCCTCCAGTTCGTCGGCCTTCCAGCGCGCCACCTCGGCGGCCACCGCCTCCCGGTCGGCGGCCGTGCCGAGCACCGCCAGGGCGGCCCGCAGGTGGTGGCGGTAGTTGGTGTGCAACCGGATCCATCCGTCGGCCGAGCGGTAGTCGCCCGCCACCGGGTCCCAGATGGGCGGCAGCTCCCAGCCCACCGGGGTCAGCAGGCCCTCGAACCAGAACGAGGCCGACGCGGCGAGCCGGTCCACCGTCACGGCTGCCGGGGCGGCCGCACCCGTCCGGGCCGCGGCCAGCTCCGACACGGCCAGGGCGGCGACGCCCACGGTGGCGGCGGCGAAGCCGGTGACGTCGTAGATCGAGGGCAGCACCGCCGTGGGCCCGGTGATCTCGAGGTGTTCGAGGGTGGCGGCGTCGCCACCGAGGTCGGTCCACAGCGGCATCGTGAGGTCGTGATCGGTCATGCCTCCATCGTGCGGGCCCTTCCCTTTTTGATCAACGTTGATTATCGTCAACGTTGATGAGTGGACGACTGACCGCCAACGAGGTGGCCGAGCGGCTCGGCGTCGAGCTGGCCACCGTGTACGCCTACGCCAGCCGCGGGTCGCTGACCCGCCACGCCGGCCCCGACGGCCGCAGCTCGGCGTACGACGCCGACGAGGTGGAGCTGCTGGCCCGCCGGGCCCGGCCGCGCTCGACGCGCCGGCGCCCCGGTGCGGTCGACGTCGTCATCGGCACCACCGTCAGCGAGATCGGCGACGGCTGGGTCCGCTACCGCGACCACGACCTCATCGACCTGGTGACCTGGGCCCGGTTCGAGGACGCCTGCCAGCTCCTCTGGACCGGCGACCTGGCCGAGCCCGAGCCGACCCCCGATCCGTCCGACGGCAGCGAGCGCGACCGGCTCGCGGTGGTCGCGGCCGTGGAGCGCGCCACCGCCGCCCTCCCCTCGCAGGCTCCCGTCACCGCCCGGCTGGTCACGGGGGCGGCGGCGGCCTCGCCGTGGATCCCCCGGGCCACCACCACCGAGTCGTCGGTGCTCGGCGCGTCGCTCGTGGTCGAGGCCCTGATCGCCTCCCTCCCCCTCCTGGGTCGCGCCGCGCCCGACGGCGCCTCGGTGGCCGGCCGCCTGTGGCCCCGAGTGTCGGAGCAGGCACCGACGCCGGCTCGGCTCCGAGCCCTCGACACCACGCTGGTGCTGCTCGCCGAGCACGAGCTGGCCACCAGCACCCTGGCCGTGCGCGTGGCCGCATCGACCCGGGCCAAGCCGGCCGAGGCCGTGATGGCCGGGCTGGGAACCGCGAGCGGTCCGTTCCACGGCCGCGCCGCGGTCCGGGTCCACCGCCGCCTGGCCGAGGGGCTGGGCCCCAGCTCCGCCGACGCCCTGGGCGGCTTCGGCCACCCCGTCCACGAGGTGGGCGACCCTCGCTTCGCCCCCATGCTGGAGCGCGTCCTCGCCATCGCCAGCCCCCGTCGCCGTGAGGTCATCGAGCGCTACGTGGCGACTCCGCCCGGCGCCGAGCCGCCCAACTGCGACGCCGCGCTGGGCGCGCTGGGCTTCGCCGCCGCCGGCGAGCCCGGGATCACCGAGGCCATCTTCGTGATCGCCCGCACCGCCGGCTGGCTGGCCCACGCCTTCGAGGAGGCCGACGAGGTGCCGGTGCGGTTCCGCGGCCGCACGCTCTACCGCGGGCCGCGCTGAGCGCGGCGCGCTACCGGGCGGTGGGCACCCAGTTGCCGTGGAACCCGAGCGGGATGCGCGCCGGGATGTGCACGCGGGCGACGGGGCCCTCGGTGGGTGCCGACGCGTCGAGCACCACCAGCTCGCTGGTGCCGTGGGCCACGTCGGTGACGAGCGTGAGGTACCAGCCGTCGTCTTCGGCGGCGGTCTGGTGGCGGGGCACGAACACGGCCTCGCCCGCGGTCTGGCCGGGGCCGAAGTCGATGATCTCGCGGCCGCCGTTGGCGCGGTCGTAGCGGACGAGGGTGCTGGTGGGCCAGGCCAGCTCGTCGTCGGTGTAGCCGAGCCCGGCGGTCAGGGCGTAGCGGTGGCGGCGGCCGACGAGGCGCTCGTCGACGCGCGGGAACTCCACGGGGTGGTCGTCGAGCTGCTCCTCGTGGGCCTTGCCGCTGGTGCGGTCGAAGGTCCAGCGCCAGAGCTCGGGCACGCCTTCGTCGGGGCCGTTGCGCACCTTGTCGAACATGCGCGGGTGGCGGGCGACGTCGATGACCACGGTGTCGCCGTCGTCGAACGCGTTCACCGGGTGGAACACGTAGCAGGGCTCGACCTCGAACCACTGCACCTGTTCCGGGCTCCCGTAGAGCGGCATGATCCCCACGCGGGCGCCGTAGCCGGGGTCCCAGGCGTACGGGAAGCGGGCCCCGCCCATGGCGTCGTCGAGGTTGAACGTGACGGGCAGGTCGTAGATGACGACGCTGGTCTCGGTGATCGAGCAGTCGTGCACCATGGGGTTGCCGGGGACGGGCACGTCGACGCGGTGGCGCATCGTGGCGTCGGGCCCGACGACCAGGTACTCCACCACGTCGGGGCGGGCCCAGTAGTAGTTCACGGCGTGCAGGTCGCCCGTGACCGGGTCCTTCTTGGGGTGGGCGGTGAAGCCGTTCGGAAAGGTGCCGTCGAAGGTGCCGAAGCACACGGTGTCGAGCTCGTCGGTGAGCTCCGCGGGCGGGCCCCCGGCCTCGACGATGGCGAAGGTGCGCCCGGCCAGCCCGATCACGTTGGTGTTGGCCGTGTCGCCGAACGACCCGGCTCCCGGCACCCGCTCCTCGCCCAGGGCATCGGCCACGGCGGCGCCGCGCACCCAGCGGTTGCGGTACCAGTCGGCCTTGCCGTCGCGGAGGCGCAGGCCGTGGACCATCCCGTCGCCCAGGAACCAGTGGTAGGTGGCCGGGTCGACCTCGCCGATCGGGTTGGGCCCGTTGCGGAGGTAGCGACCGTCGAGCTCGGGAGGCAGCGTGCCGGTGACCCGCAGGTCGACGGCCGTCTCCTCGGTGGTGACCGGGGCGTAGGGCCCCGACAAGAAGCGGTTGGTGGCGGTGTCGGTCATGGCAGTTCCCCTTGCAGCAGCCCGATCGCCCCATTGTGCCCCGAGCGCGGCGAAGGGAGGGCCGAAGCCCTCCCTTCGCGACGATCAGCAGCCGGCAGGCGCCGGCTCAGATCACTTGGCCAGCTTGGGAGCCGGAGCTTCCTTGTTGACGACCTTCTTGAAGGTGGCACCGATGGTGACCTTGGGAGCCGTCTTGGCCTTGACCGGCACGGCCTCGCCGGTGCGAGGGTTGCGAGCCGTGGTGGCGGGCTTCGCGACGCTCTGGAAGGTGAGGAACCCGGTGAGCGCGATCTTGTCGCCACCGGTGACACCGGCGAGGACGACCTCTTCGAAGGCCTTCAGCACGGCAGCGGCCGTGGTCTTGTCGGTGCCTGCCTGAGCGGCGACCTGGTCAACGAGCTCGGCCTTGGTGATGTTGGCCACAGCCAACCTCCTGGTTTGTAGGGGTAATGCGACCCGCACCGTAGGCGCGGGGCCGTCAGACGCCAGTATTTCCAGCTGCTGACCCGTTTTGGGGGATACCCCTACGATTGCGGCCGTGCTGGAGGACGGGACCTACGACGTGATGGTGGTCGATGCGACCGAGGGACCGCAGGCGATCAGCGTCGAGCTGACCGTCCTGAGCGGCCCCCACAAGGGCGAGCTGATCACCGTGAACGCCATCGGCCTGCAGCGCGATCCGCTCGACCTGCTGGCCGTGCCCGGCACCGTGCTGGTGGTCGGCGGCCAGCCGCACCTCACGCTCGAGGGCTGACCGTCCGGCGTCAGAACAGCAGCTCGAGCAGGGTCCAGGTGCCGAGCAGGGCGAAGATCGCGGCACCCACGTAGTTGACCCGGTGCAGCGGCACCCGCCGCACCAGCTCCTGGCCGAACACCACGGCGATGCCGGCGACGCACGCCAGCGCCAGCCACGCCCCGATGGCGGTGGCCACCGGCTGGCCGCTCTTCGCCGCCAGGCTGGCGGTGGCGATCTGCGTGAGGTCGCC
Organism: Aquihabitans sp. McL0605; assembly: GCF_049993875.1. Lineage (NCBI taxonomy): Bacteria > Bacillati > Actinomycetota > Acidimicrobiia > Acidimicrobiales > Iamiaceae > Aquihabitans > Aquihabitans sp. McL0605. Next base: position 3,958,449 of record NZ_CP188252.1, on the reverse strand, counting down.
CCACTCGGCCAGCAGGATCACGCCGAAGCTGCCCACGACCGCAGCCCGCACGGTGGTCCGCTCCGCCACGGCCTCCTCCTCGGGCTCGGCCTCGGCTCGGCGCCCGGCACGGAACAGCAGGACCGCGCCGCCCACGAACAGCACCCCGACGATCAGCTGCACCAGCGTGCCGGGGAGCAGCCGCAGCAGGCTCCCCGCGGTGACGGCCACCACCACGTGCAGGGCGAAGGCGGCGACCACCCCCAGCCAGACCCAGCCCGGCCGGCGGAAGCGGGTCACCAGCACGATGGTCGCGAACATGCTCTTGTCGGGCAGCTCGGCCGGGAAGATGGTGACGAAGGCTTGGAGCAGGGCGTGGATCGACATCAGTTCGGTTCTCCGATCGGACCCCGACCAGAGCTGCCTCCGGCCGAGGCCACAGCAGTGGCGCAACAGCCGAAGGTCTCGCCCGCCTGGCGGACCAGGCCCACCCGACCGGGCGCCGGAGCACCAGTGTGTCGATCGGATGATTGGGGGCTACTCCCCTTCGCAGCCGGCACGCTAGGCGCCAAGATGTCGGGAGGATGAATCGTGTCCGAGCATCCACCGCTCGCGCTCGGCCCGGGTGTTGCATGGACCCCGGTGACCCACCGCCCAGCCGTCAGCGCTCCGGTCCGTTGCAGGACCCGCAGATGCCGATGGCTGCCGACCGCCCAGGGGGCTCTGTGACCGCACTTCCCACTTCTGTTCCGTCGCGTCCTCGGACCTACGTGCTCGACACCTCGGTGCTGCTCGCGGATCCGCAGGCGCTCGAGCGCTTCGACGAGCACGCCGTGGTGCTGCCCATCGTCGTGCTGATGGAGCTCGAGGCGAAGCGCGACCATCCCGAGCTGGGCTGGGCGGCCCGACAGACCTTGCGACGCCTGGAGCGGCTGCGGGTCGAGCACGGCTCGCTCACCGAGGCGCTGCCGGTCAACGAGCACGGCGGCACCCTGCGCGTCGAGCTGAACCACCAGTCCACCGAAGGCCTGCCGCCCACCCTGATGGCCATCAACAACGACCACCGGATCCTGGCGGTGGCCCACAACCTGCGCAACGACGGGCTCGACGTCACGGTGGTCACCAAGGACCTGCCGCTGCGCCTCAAGGCCAGCATCGTGGGCCTCGAGGCCGACGAGTACCGCAACGAGCTGGCCGCCGACACCTCGTGGACCGGATTCGTCGAGCTCGATGTCGAGCCCGACGTCATCGACGAGCTGTTCGAGCACCGCGAGGTCGACCTGGTCGAGGCGGCCGAGCTGCCGTGCAACACGGGGGTCGCCCTCCACGCCGGCTCGCAGTCCGCGCTGGCCCGGGTCCACGCCGACAAGTCGCTGCGCCTCATCCGCGGCGACCTCTCGCTGTTCGACGTCGTCGGCCGCAGCGCCGAGCAGCGCATCGCCCTCGACGTGCTCGCCGATCCGTCCATCAGCATCGTGAGCCTCGGCGGCAACGCCGGCACCGGCAAGAGCGTGATGGCCCTGGCCGCCGGGCTCGACGCCGTCCTCGAGCGCCGCACCCACAAGCGCATCTTGGTGTTCCGCCCGCTCTACGCCGTCGGCGGCCAGGACCTCGGGTTCCTGCCGGGCGACAAGGACGAGAAGATGGGCCCGTGGGCGGGCGCCGTGTTCGACGCCCTCGAGTCGATCGCCGGCCCCGAGGTGGTCGAGGAGGTCATGTCGCGCAACCTCCTCGAGGTCCTGCCGCTGACCCACATCCGGGGCCGCAGCCTCACCGACACGTTCGTGATCATCGACGAGGCCCAGAACCTGGAGCGTCCCGTGCTGCTCACGGCGCTGAGCCGCCTGGGCGAGGGCAGCCGGGTGGTGCTCACCCACGACGTCGCCCAGCGCGACAACCTGCGGGTGGGACGCCACGACGGCATCGCCTCGGTGATCGCCGCCCTGCGCGGCCACCCGATCTTCGCCCACGTCACCTTCACCCGGTCGGAGCGCTCGGCCGTGGCCGCCCTGGTCACCAGCCTGCTCGACGACCCCCGCGCCTGACCCTCCCCCGGTCACCCCAGTCCCTCCGTCCCACCATCCCTCCAAGGTCACGAACGTCCTGTGCGAACCGTTGCTGGGCAACCGTTCGCACAGGACGTTCGTCCACTGCGGGGTTAGCGGACGGGGAAGGTGACCGTGGCCTCCTGCTCGGTGAAGCGGTCGAGCTTCACGGTGATGGTCAGCGACCAGGTCCCGGCCAGGGGCAGGTCGGTGGCCACGAGCTGGAAGTGGCCGGGCCCCGCCGACACCGGGGTGCGGTCGAGCGGACCGACGTCCTTGCTCGGCAGCGACAGGCTCATCTCGGCGGTCTTGTAACGGCTGTCGGGTCCGCCGCCGGCCTTGAGGATGTAGGCGTGGATGTCGTTGCGGCCCACCTTGGACGGGTCGACGATCACGTTGACCGTGCCGTCGCCGAGGGGAGCCGTGACCGAGATCGGGCCCTTGTCGACAGCGTCCTTGGCCGGGGTGACGTTGGCGAGGACCGACGTGAGCATCAGCACCACCACGATCAGCCCGACCTCGAGCCGGATCAGGCGCATGAGCGTGGTCCACGCCCGACGGTCCTCCGCCGGCGGATCCTCGATGGCCGCGGCCGCCACCCTCGGGACCAGGCGGTACCGGTTCCAGCCGGCGGCGGCGAGGATCACCAAGACGGCCGCCACCTTGGCCAGCAGCAGGCGCCCGTAGAGGGTGGTGGTGAGCGCCTTGAGCCCGCCGACCTCGATCCAGCCGAGCACGACGCCCGCCACGATCAGCACCGACGCGGTGATGGCCGCCCAGCCGGAGAAGGTCGCCACGGCCTCGGCCGCGCCCAGCGGGTCCTCCTCGGCACGCCGCCGACGAACCGCGTAGATCACCGCGACCAGGCCACCGAACCAGACCGCGGCCGCGCCCACGTGCGCGAGGTCGGCCAGGTAGCCCACCACCGCCGGCGACATCACCCTGGTGTGCCCGGTGAGCACGAAGCCCACCGGCGCGATCACGGCGCCGGCCAGCGCCACCTTGCGCGCGGCCCCCTCCCAGGGGAGCCCCGACGTGATGATGATCGCCAGCAGGCCGACCCCCACCACGAGCGCGGCCCAGCCCATGCCGTCGGCGATCGAGAGCTTCAGCACCGCCGCCTCGCCGATCGCCCCCAGGCCCCGGCCCGTGGCCAGCGCCCCCTGCAACGGGACCTGGAGCAGGATCGCCAGCAGGGCGATCACGCTGGCGATGGTGGTGCCGCGGCCGACCGGTGACGGGTCGCCGTCGCGGCGCAGCGCACTCCCGATCAGCACGTAGCCGGCGGCCCCGAGCGTCCCGATGTACGCCAGGGCGCGCAGCACCGCGTCGAGCTGCTGGTAGGTGCGGTCGTTGCCGCTGCCGAACGCCTTGTCGGCCACCCCCGCCTTGAGCGTGCTCTCCTGGCCGATCGAGAAGGTGAACGAGCTGTACACCGGGTGGCCGTCCGCGGAGACCACCCGCCAGGCCACCACGTAGGTGCCGTCGGCCAGCCCGCCCTGCAGGGGCACGGACACGTCGGCCCCCGACGCGGACGCGGCGCCGGAGTCGACGCGCTTGCCCTGGGCATCGAGCACCCGGACGCCGTCGGGGCGCAGCGAGACGTTCTCGGAGAACTGCATCGTGACCACGTCGGGGGCCTTGGCGACCACCGAGCCGTCGGCCGGATCGGTGGACAGGAGCTCGGCGTGGGCCGAGGCTGCCATCGCCGGGATCAGCGACGCGAGGAGGACCAGCGCGCCCGCTGCGACCGCACGCCGGATCCGCACTGCAGGGAAGACAGACATCGATCGGGCAGGCTAGGGCCACGACGTGGTCAGAGGGCGCCGGGACGGCTGCGACCGGCCCGAGTTGAGCAGGTGGCCCGGTCGGCCCTACGATGGCACGTCCGCACGACGAGCCTGGCCAACCAGGTCGCCGCTCCCTTTGGGAAAGATCAACACACCATGTCGAAGAGCGACAAGCGCCCGATCATCAAGCTGAAGTCCACTGCCGGGACCGGCTACACGTACGTGACGCGCAAGAACAAGACCAACACCCGTGAGCGCATCGAGCTCATGAAGTACGACCCCCGGGTCCGCAAGCACGTGATCTTCAAGGAAGAGCGCTGATCCACCCGGCCTGAGCACCGCTCGGGCCCCTCAGCACGTCGACGATCTCGCCTTCGGGCGGGATCGTCTCGCGTCCGGGCTCAGGTCGCGAGGCACCTGTCCAGGCCCCGTGGCGCGCCTGCGTTCGCGCGCCGCGTGAACCATCCACCACATGCACGCGCGCCCCTTCTACGATTTTCTGTGCAGGGGATCTCTCACGGCCGTCTGGGGAACCGATGGGGCAGCAGGCAGCGATCTACGGGCTCGACATCGAGACCGACACCACCGAGGACGGCCTCGACCCCGCCGTCGCTTCGGTCCGCGCCATCGCGCTGTCGGGCCGGGCGTTCGACGACCTGTTCGTCGGGGACGAGACCGACCTGCTCCGCGCCCTCGACGCCCGCCTGGCCGCCCTGCCCACCGGCGTCGTCGCCACCTGGAACGGCAGCGCCTTCGACCTCCCGTTCCTGGCCGACCGGGCCCGCATCCTCGGCATCGACCTCGGGCTGAAGCTCCGCCTCGACCGCCGCCTCACCCTCCACCGCGCTCCCCTGCCAGGCCACGCCGGGGCCTACCGCGCCGGCTGGCACGACCACGGCCACCTCGACGCCTTCCGCCTCTACGGCGCCGAGACCAACGCGGCCCAGCGCCTCTCCCTGCGCTCGCTCGGTCGCCTGGTCGGCATCGGCGGCTCCGCGGTCCACCCGAGCCGCACCCAGACCCTCTCCAACGAAGCGCTCCACGCCTGCGCCCCCAGCGATGCCCGGCTGGCCCGCGTGCTGGTCGAGCGCCGCTGGCCCGGTGCGGCCCGCATGATCGACCGGGTCGAGTGGGACGAGGCCGAGCCCGTGGCGGTGGCCGCCCAGCGCCTGGCGCGCCAGGACCGCCAGCCGCCCACCGTGCTGCAGCCCGCCATCGTCACCTACTGAGCCCGGGTTCGCTGTCACCCCCTCGGGGCAGACTGGCTCCACGAGGTTCGCCGTCCCCTCTGCCCATCGGGCCAGGACCGCCGGAAGTCCCCACCGCTCCGGAGGTCCCCCATGTCCTGGTCCACCCCGTCTGCTCCCGACGCGTCCTCGGCCCGCCCGCCGCTGGCCGCCATCGCCGAATCGATCCACCACGGAACCGCCGACGATCCGGTGGCCCGGTTGGTCTTCGTCCGCTTCGAGCCGTCCGAGTCGCTGAGCCTCGGCTTCTGGGACCTGCCGCCATGCGGCGGCCATCCGCTCGAACCGCTCGTGGGCTTCGTCGCCCCGCGCTCGTGGGATGCGCTGGGCGTGGTCACCAGCGGCCGGCTGCACGCGCTCGACGCGCCGCGGTCGGCGCCGCGCCCGGTGGTCTCCACGGTGCTGGCCCACCGCGACGGATCCGTGGCCAGCGTCATCGACGGTGATGCCGGCTCCCTGCAGGTGATCGAGGATCCGCCGGTGGGCCTGGTGCCCGACGTGCTGGCTCGAGCGCTCGGCCGCCCCACCCCTGCGCCGGACCACGCCGTCAGCGCCTTCGTCGATGCCACCTGGCTCGACCGCCTCGCCGCCGGGCTCCTGGCGCGCCCCTCGCACGGGCGCGCGTGGCGCTGGTTGGCCGACCGCCACCCCCTGCGCGGCGGGGGCCCGGTGCCCGCGCCAGAGGAGCTGGCGGCGCGGGTGGCGGCGTACGCCCAGCACCGGTCGTGGGCCGACCTGCGCGAGCAGCACACCGAGACCCCGCTCCCGGCGGCCACCCTGGGCCCACCAGACGGCACCGTGCTCGCCGCCGGCGCCTGGTTCGACGACGGCTCCCTGTCTCGGTGGTCCATGCGCCACCTGCCCCCGCCCGAGGCGCTGGTCCCCGACCTGCTGGCCGTCCTCCCGGCCGACACGGGCGCGGCGCTGCTCACGGCCCTGGGCGGCGACTGCGCCGCCTGGGCCTCGTGAACGGGGGCCTAGAGCCCGGCGCGCTCCATGGCCTCGGCCCAGAGCTTGCGGTACTCCGACGCCGCCAGGCTGCGCGGCGCCCCGAGCACCGCCGGCACCTGCTCCTCACCCATGCGGGCCACGGCCGAAGACGTGGGGATGGCGGCGTTGAGGAAGCGCCCGCTCGTGAGCACCTCGGCCTCGATGCGCCGGTGCATCGGCAGGTTGCGGTCGACCATGCTGAGGAACGGCGCCACGATCTTCGGCGACGCCGCCTTGGTGTCGGTGAGGAACTCCTCGTAGCGGGCCAGGGCCCGGAACGGCAGCGGCTCGGGCACCACGGGCACCAGCAGCAGGTCGGCCACGTTGGCCACGGCCTCCACCACCGGGCTCAGGCCGGGCGGGCAGTCGATGATCACCACGTCGGCGTCCTTGTCCACGCCTGCGATCAGCCGCCGCACCAGCTTGGTGGGCTTGGTGCTGGCCCACAGCACCTTGTCGACCTCTCGCACCGACGAGTCGGCGGGCACCACGGCCAGGTTGTCGACATCGGTGGTGCGCGCCACACCGGCCAGCCCGTCGCGCGTGCCGCGGAACAGCTTCGACGCCCCGCCCTTGAGCTTCTGCTTCAGGTTGAGGCAGTACGTGGCCGCGCCCTGCGGGTCGAGGTCCCACAGGATCACGCGCCAGCCCTCGCTCGCCGCCAGGGCAGCCAGGTTCACGGCGGTGGAGGTCTTCCCCACGCCCCCCTTCAACCCGGTCACCGCGATCACGCGCACAGGGCCCATCATGGCCGCTCGGCGGCCACCTCCGAGCGATGGGTCAGGGCGCGTCGGCCCAGGTCAGCCGTTGTAGTCCTTCAGCAGTGCCGTGGCGTCGGCCTCGGCCTTGGCCAGCGAGGAGTCGACGGGCGCTCCGTTGAAGAGCACCTTCTCGAGGGCCCCCTGGAGGATGTCCTGGAACGCTGGGTACGGGCCGATCAGCGGGCCGGAGCGGTCGGGATCGGCGGTGGCCAGCTGGTCCACCGCCGGCTTCAGCAGCTTGCCGTCGAGCGTGGTCTCCTGGAACTTCGTGATGGCGGGGCTGCCCTCGATCTCCTTGAGCACCGGAAGGTAGCCGCCCTTGGTGTGCCAGATGGTGGCGTTCTCGGGCTTCAGCATGAACTTGAGGAAGTCCCACGAGGCCGCCTGCTGGGCGGGGCTCGAGGTGTTCATGATGTAGAAGGCGCCGCCCGATGCGTAGATCTGGCCGGGCTGCTTGATGCCCGGGTACTCACCCGAGCCGGGCACGATCTTCTTGCCGTCGAGCGCCGTGGTGTCGATCTTCACCCCGCTCGTGTTGTTGAGGTCGCCACCCAGGGCGGCGGCGATGGTGCCCGACGCCGTGGAGGTCTCCACCAGCATGGAGCTGTCCTCGTTCACCAGCGCGAGGTAGTGGTCGATGCTGCCGTCGGTCACCGGGAAGGCGTTCAGCAGGCCCTCGTCGTCCATGCGCTTGAGGTCGCCGAACACCTCCTTGGCGGCCGGCGAGTCGAAGGTGGCGGCGGTGGCGGGCTTGGTGCGCCCGTTGTTGTTGTTGACCATGTCCTGGCCCACGCCCGACAGCCACGTGGAGATGAACCACTGGTCGGCCTTGAACGAGAACGGCTTCTTCGAGACGCCCGCGGCCTTCAGCTTCTTGGCCGCGGCCTCGATCTCGGCCAGGGTCGTGGGCGGGTTCTCCGGGTCGAGCCCGGCCTTCTTGAAGTGGACCTTGTTGTAGTAGAGGATCGGCGTCGAGACGTTCATGTAGCCCGGGTAGAGCACGCCGTCCACGCTGTAGGCGGCACGGGCCGCCGGGGTGATCTGGGTGGGGTCGTAGCCGTCGGCCTCCATGCACGCTTCGGCGGGCAGCACCTGGCCCTTGTCGACCAGCTCGCCGAGCATGGTGTCCTCGAGGTACTGGATCTGCGGCACCTGCGAGGGCGTGGCCGCGGCGCCCTCGTACTTCTTCAGGCCTTCGGCATACGCGTTGCCCTGGTTGTTGGCGGTGACCACCACCTTGTCCTGGCTGGCGTTGTAGCGCTTGGCCATGTCGGTGAGCACGCCGAGGGCCGGGTCGACCAGGCCGCTGAACCACATGTTCACCTTGACCTTGCCCGAGGCCTTGGCCAGGGCGGCCACCGGGCACTCCTTCGGATCGACCTTGGCCGGGGTGTCGGTCCGGCCGGCACCGGTGCCCTTGGTGGTGGGCGGCGATCCGCAGGCCACCAGGCCCAGCAGGCCCGCCGCGATGATGCCCGCCACCACCCGACGGGTCTGGCGCACCCGGCGATCGGGACAGGGCGACGTCGATGGGTTGGCGTTGGCGTTGGCGACAGCCATGGGAACCTCTCGGGGATGGGTCACTTGACGGCGCCGGCCGTCAGGCCACGGATGATCTGACGCTGGAAGGCGATCAGCAACAAGATGACCGGCACCGCGGCCACGAGGGCCGCGGCGATGGCTTGGTTGGCGTTCGCCACCTCGCTGGCCGAAGCCAGGCGCAGTTGGATCTGCAGGGTGTTGAACGAGTTGGTCTCGATGACCGACCGCGGCCAGAGGTACTGGTTCCAGGCGGCGAGCGCCGAGATCACGGTGAACGCGGCGATCACCGGTCGGGTGAGCGGCACGGCGAACTTGGTGAGGAACGCCACGTGGCCGTAGCCGTCGAGCCGGGTGGCGTCCTGGATCTCCGACGGCAGGCCGCGGAAGCCCTGCCGGATCAGGAACGTGCCCAGCGCCGCCGCACCGAACGGCAAGACGAGGGCCTGCATGGTGTCGGTCCAGCCGAGCTGGCGGATGGTGGCCACGTTGCCCACCAGGGTGACCTCGATCGGCAGCAGCAGGGTGGCCATGAACAGGGCGAACAAGATGCGCTTGAACGGGAACCGCAGGAACACGAACGCGTAGGCGGCCATGATGGCGGTGGCCACCTGCAGCACGGTCACGCAGATCGTCATGATGAAGCTGCGCCACATGGCCGGACCGAGGTCGAAGCGGGTCCATGCCAGGGTCCACACCGTCGGCCCCACGAACAAGATGCACAGCGCGACGATGCCGAACGCCGTGAACGCGGCCATCACGAGCGCCACGCCGATCGACCGGCCGCCCGACGAGTAGCCCCACACCTGGGTGGCGGCCACCACGGCCATCGCCACCGCCACCACCACGGCGGTGCCACCGTCACCCTTGTGGAACGACTGGAACACGGGGCCCATGGCGACGGCGAGCACCACGGTGCCGCCGATGATGGCCACCAGGCGGGCCGGCGCCAGCAGCGACCGCCACGAACCACCCGACGCCACCTTCTGCAGCCAGGCGAACAGCAGCAGCACGATCACGGTGCGGAACACCAGCGATGCGATGCCGCCGGTGAACCACGTGCGGTCCTGCCACGACACCGCCACCGGGTGCAGGGGCCGGCCCTGGTCGACGTAGGTGAACGGGGGCGACAGGGCCTGGATCACGGTGAGCGCGATCGGGCCGAGCACCAGCAGCGAGAGCAGGGACAGCGACAGGTACGTGCCCGCCTTGCCCAGGGTCTTGCGCGCCGGGCTCTGGCCCATCTGCAAGACGGCGGCACCTTCACTCGTCGCCATAGTGAACCCTCCGATCCAAGATGGCGAACTGGAAGAAGGTGACCACCAAGGTCACGAAGAACAGGCCGACCGACAGCACGGCGCCCTTTCCGTAGTCCTGGCTCTGCTTGAAGATCTTGAACACGAGGGTCTCGGACGCTCCGGCCGGGCCGCCCTTGGTGATGATGTCGATCTGGGCGAACGCCTGGAACCCGTAGATCACCAAGATGACCAGCAGGAACATCAGCACCGGCGAGATCAGCGGCAGCGTGATGCGGGTGAGCCGGCGCCACGGGCCGTAGCCGTCGAGCTTCGCCGCCTCCATCACCTCGTCGGGCACCGCCTGCAACCCGGCCAGGACGATGACGAACGCCAAGCCCAGGTTCTGCCAGATGGCCGGCAGGGCGGCGGCGAACATCGCCATGCTCGACTCGGCCGCCCAGTTGACCCGGAAGTAGCCGACCGCCGGGTTGAACAGGAAGAAGAAGATGACCGACGAGACGGCCACCGAGCTGGCGAGCGTCGAGGAGAAGATGGCTTGGTACACCTTGATGCCCTTGAGCCGCCGGTGGGCGGCGACGGCGAGCAGCGTGCCGAGGATGAGGCCGGCGGGCACCGTGTAGAGCACGAACTGGAGGCTGTGCCACAGGCCCTGGCGGAACTCGCTGCCGGAGAGGACGTCCTTGTACTGGCGCAGCCCCACCTCGTTGTACGACGCGCCGCCCCGGACCGACTCGTAGGTGCCCCAGCTGAGGAGCCGCGAGAACGGCAGGTAGAAGAAGGCGACGAACACCGCCAGCGAGGGCAGCAGGAACAAGAAGGCGAGCCCCACCTCCTTGGCGTTGTACTTGCCGCGACGAGACCGCTTCGGGGCTTCGAGCACCGGAGGATCGTCGCTGGGCACCGCCATCGAGTCGGTGACGCTCATCAGTCGATCCGGGCGGTGGTGTTCGGGTCGAAGAGGTGGACGTCGGAGGCATCGACCGCCAGCTGCAGCGCGCTGCCGGGCTGGATCGACGACATGCCGACCTCGCGGACCACCAAGGTGGCGTCGCCGACCGACGCGGAGATCAGGCACTCGTGGCCGAGCCACTCGACGGCCCGCACGACCACGCCGAACGAGCCGGCGTCGGCGGTGCGCAGGTGCTCGGGGCGGACGCCGACCGTCACGGCGGTGCCGGCGGGTGGCGGCGACTGGATCCCCGCGGGCAGCGGCAGGGTGCCGCCCTCGATGTCGACCTCGGTGCCGCTGGCGGAGATGGTGCCCGGGAAGCAGTTCATGGGCGGCGTCCCGATGAACTGCGCCACGAACGTGTTGACCGGACGGGCGTACACGTCCTGGGGCGTGCCCACCTGCTGCAGCTTGCCCATCGACATGACCGCCACCCGGGTGGCCATGGTCATGGCCTCGACCTGGTCGTGGGTCACGTAGACCACCGTGGTGCCGACCCGGGCGTGGAGCTCGACGAGCTCGATGCGGGTCTGGGCCCGGAGCTTGGCGTCGAGGTTGGACAGGGGCTCGTCCATCAGGAAGACCTTGGGCCGCCCGACGAACGCCCGGGCGAGCGCCACGCGCTGGCGCTGGCCGCCCGACAGGGCCGCCGGCTTGCGCTTGAGGTACGGCTCGAGGTCGAGGACCCGCGCCGCCTCGGCCACCCGCTCGGCCCGCTCGGAGGCGCTCAGCTTCCGGAGCGCGGTGCCGGGACCGTCGACCTCGTACTTGCGCACGAGCAGCGGCGACTCGATGTTCCGCTGCACGGTCATGTGCGGATAGAGGGCGTAGGACTGGAACACCATCGAGATGTCTCGACGGGACGGGTCGACGTCGTTGACGATCTCGTCGCCGATCGAGAGCTTCCCCTCGGTGATGTCCTCGAGCCCGGCGATCATCCGCAACGCGGTGGTCTTGCCACAACCCGACGGGCCGAGGAGGACCATGAACTCGCCGTCTGCGATGGCCAGGTCGAGGTCATCGACCGCGGTGACCTCTCCGTAGCGCTTCGACACGTCGTCGAAGGTGACGCTGGCCATGCAACCCTCCCTGTCTGGACACCTTGGAGACGGACCCTACGGACCGTCGTGGAACCGCGGATGACGTGCGGGTTGCCGTGGCGTGACGACCGGCCAACCTGCTGGCGGTCACCCTAGGCCCTCGCGATCGGGTCGACGGTGAGCCTGTGCAGCACGGACGAGGGCCTTCGGTAGATTCGTGGGAGATCCAGCCCCCCAGATCACCCCCGGTCCCCATGGTCTCCTCCGCACTCGCCGATCGCAGCTACCACCCGCACGGGGGTGGGTACTCGCTCGAACCGGCGGCCGCCGGGCTGTACGCGGCGTTCGACCACGTCCCGGCCGACCCTCGTTCGCCGCGCTGCCCCCACTGCGTCTCCGGTGCCGACGTGGCCGCGCTGGCCGGGCCCGTGGTGGGGCTCTCGCCGGAGCTGGTGTCTCGGTTCGTCCGCAAGTTCGGCACCACGTGGGGCACCACCGAGGACCTGCGGCGGGTCACGCCGCGGATCCTCACGCTCGCTGCCGACCACCGCCTCGATGTCAGCCGCGCGCTGGTCTGGCACCAGCTGCGGGCCGCCGGCTGGACCACCTGGCCGCCCGACGAGGCCGACGCCGTCAACCAGTTCGTCCTGGCCGAGTTCACCCGCATGCTGCGCGTCGCCCCGCGCCCGGCGCACGTCGCCCACCGGTGGCTGGCCCAGGTGTCGGCGGGCATCGACGACATCTCCGGCTTCCTCACGGTGTGGCACGACTCGATCGGCCCGTTGCCCGACCCGGCGGTCTCGCGCACCGCGGTGGGCCACCTGGTCGAGCTGCTGACATCGAGCCCGCTGCGCCCCGACCTGCCCGCCACCATCGCCGACGTCTTGCCGCTCAACGCGGGTGCCGCCCACCAGCTGAGCGCGTTCCTCACCGGCCCGGGGATCGACCTCGACCTCCGCCGCGCCGCATCCGACCTGGCCGACACGCCGTCGTCCCGCCGGGTCAACGTGGCGGTCGAACGACTCCGCCGCTTCCGCTCGGCGTCCGAGCAGCGCGCCGTCCCCCAGGCGTTCTGACCGTCGGTCCCTGACGGCCGGCACCCGATGACGGGCGCCGTGGCGGTTCGTGTCGGACTAGCGGGACGAGACCTCGCCGTGGGCCTTGCACCGGGCGCGCCAGCCGTTGGGGCTGACGTTGACCGCGAGGCGCGTGCCGCACTGCGGGCAGAAGTGCGGCGGGTCGTACTCCCAGAGGCACCCGGCGCACTCGGCGACGGGCCGGCCGCAGCCCGGGCAGAAGGCGGCCGAGGCGTCGGTCATGGGACGGGTCAGATGACCTTGCTGAGCAGGCCGACGGGCATGCGCAGATCGTCGAGCATCTTGAGGTCCTCCTGCGGCGAGCGGCCGAGGTAGGTGAGGTAGTTGCCGATGATGAGCGCGTTGATGCCCGACGTCATCCCCATGGCCTGGAGGTCGCCGAGGGTGAACTCGCGGCCGCCGGCGTAGCGGAGGATCACCGTGGGAAGGGCGATGCGGAACATGGCGATCCAGCGGATGGCCTCGAGCGGCTCGACCGCGGGCAGGTGGGCGAACGGCGTGCCGACCATGGGCTTGAGGAAGTTGAGCGGGACCTCGGTGGGGTCGACCTCGCGGAGCTGGCCCAGCAGCTCGAGGCGCTGGTCGACGCTCTCGCCCATGCCGAGCAGGGCGCCGCAGCACAGCTCCATGCCGTTCTGGCGGACCAGCTCGCAGGTCTCCTCGCGCTCGGTCCAGTCGTGGCTGGTGACCACCTGCGGGAAGTAGCTCTTGGCCGTCTCGAGGTTGTGGTTGTAGCGGTGGACGCCACCGTCGGCGAGGCGCTTGGCCTGATCGGGCGTGAGGATCCCGGCGGAGACGGCCACGTTCAGCCCGGTCTCCTCGTTGATGATCGGCACCAGCTCGAGCAGGCGCTCCATGGTGCGCTCGTCGGGACCGCGCACGGCGAGCACGATGCAGAACTCGCTGGCACCGAGCTCGGCCGTCTCCCGGGCCGCGGTGAGGACCTCGTCGGTGTCGAGGAAGGGGGTGGCCTTCACGACGGTGTCGAACTTCGACGACTGGCTGCAGAAGTGGCAGTCCTCGGGGCAGCCGCCGGTCTTGGCGGAGAGGATGCCCTCGACCTCGACCTCGGGACCGCACCACGCCAGGCGCACCTCGTGGGCGAGCGCGGCGAGCGACGGCACCGATGCGTCGGGCACGTAGGCCAGCGCCGCGAGCTCGTCCGCGGTGAGCATGCGCCGCTCGTCGAGCAGCGCGGTCTCGGCGGCGCGGATGATCCGCCGGGCCTCGTCGGCGCTGAGCGGCTCCCGGGAGCCCTCGGCGGGGCGGGGCTTCCGCTGGATCTGGACCGGCTGCAGGGTGTCCGACATGGAGCCGGATCCTACCGACGCCACCCCGACCGACCCCAATGGGGACCGACCGTGTGACGAAGTACTCGTTGACAGATACTCCACATGGAGTATCTACTGTGGGACATGGCCCGGCGACAGCGCTCCAACCCCCTCGCCCTGGCGATCCTGACCGTGCTGCACGAGCAGCCGCGCCACCCCTACGACGTCGCCGCCACCCTCAAGACCCGCAAGAAGCACGAGAGCATCAAGCTCAACTACGGCTCCCTCTACAACGTGGTGGAGGCGCTCGAGCGAGACGGCTTCATCGAGGTGGTCGAGACCGTCCGCGAGGGCCGCCGGCCCGAGCGGACCATCTACGGCATCACCGACGCAGGCATGCGGGAGATGACCGACTGGCTGGCGGAGCTCGTCGCCAACCCCCAGAAGGAGTACACGCAGTTCGAGGCGGCCCTGTCGCTGCTGCCGGCGCTGCCGCCCGAAGACGCCGCCGACCTGCTCGAGGACCGGGTCCACGCCATCGACGTGGAGCTGGCCCGCTACCGGTCCGACCGCCACGTCTTCCAGGTGGAGCTGGGCCTCCCCCGGCTGTTCGCCCTGGAGGCCGAGTACAACGAGGCCCTCCTCGCGGCCGAGCGGGCCTACGTGTCCGACCTGCTCATCGAGATCCGCAAGGGCACGCTCGACGGCATCGACCTCTGGCGCACCTGGTACGGCCCCGGCGCCGTCTACGGCGAGCTCCCCGTCCCGTGGGAGCGCTCGGTCGCCCTCCCCGAATCGACCTGACCCGGCTTCGCTGTCAGACCCCCTTCGTACGATCGACCTTCCGGTCGAACAGTTCTGGTCCTCCACACCGTCCACCTCCCGAACACCACGCCCGACCTACCCGTCACCCATCCACACGCCACTGCAGGAGCACCCCCATGGCCCCCATCATCGAGGCTCGAGGCCTCACCAAGACGTTCGGCGACACGCATGCGCTCGCCGGGCTCGACCTCGTCGCCGAGTCCGGGCGCGTCACCGCCCTGCTCGGTCCCAACGGCGCCGGCAAGACCACCTTCATCAGCGCCGTCGCCACCCTGCTCCGCCCCGATGCGGGTGAGCTGCGGGTGGCCGGGATCGACGTCTTGGCCAACCCCAAGCAGGTCCGCCAGGTCATCGGCCTCGCCGGCCAGTACGCGTCGGTCGAGCCCGCCATGACCGGGCTCGAGAACCTCCAGATGGTCGCCCGCCTCTTCGGCCTCAACAAGACCGATTCGGCGGCCGCCGCGGTCGACGTGCTGGGCCGCCTCGGCCTGAGCGATGCCGGCGACAAGCTGGTGCGCGACTACTCCGGCGGCATGCGCCGCCGGCTCGACCTGGGCGCCAGCCTGGTGGGCCGCCCCCACCTGCTCCTGCTCGACGAGCCCACCACCGGGCTCGACCCGCGCAGCCGGGTCGAGCTGTGGGAAGCCATCCGCGGCCTCGTGGCCGACGGGACCGACGTCCTCCTCACCACCCAGTACCTGGAGGAGGCGGACCAGCTGGCCCGAGACGTGGTGATCGTCGACCACGGCCGGGTCATCGCCTCGGGCACGCCCGACGAGCTGAAGAACATGGCCGGCAGCGACGTGATCGAGGTCCGCCCCCGCAGTGCCACCGACCTCGATGCGGTGCGAGACGTGCTCGCCACCATCGGCTCCGAGGCCCCCCGAATCGACCGCGACACGCAGCGGGTCACCGCCGCCGTGACCGATGGCGCCAACCAGCTCAGCACGGTCGTGCGCCTGCTGGACGAGGGAGGCATCACCTCCGACGACATCGGCTTGCGCCGCCCCACCCTGGACGAGGTCTTCCTCGGCCTCACCGGTCAACCCATCGACAGTGCCGGACCCGACGACGACGCCGCCGACGCGGCCTGAACGGAGCACCACCATGACCACCACCTCCATCGACGGCACCATCCCCGGGGTCGCCGACACCACCACGGCCCGCTCCCCACAGGCTCCCGACACCACGACCGGCGCCGGCTTCGCCACCACCGCGGTCACCACGTCGCGCCGCACGGTCCTGCAGTTCTTCCGGACACCGCAGATCCTGTTCATGGGCAGCATTCAGGGCGCGCTGTTCCTGTTCATGTTCCGCTACGTGTTCGGCGGGGCCATCAACCTCGGCCAGAGCGGGCTCGAGTACGTCGACTTCCTCGTGCCCGGCTTCCTCGTGACCGTGATCCTCTGGACCGGCATGAGCGCCGCCGCCGGTGTGGCCGAGGACGCATCGACCGGCGTCCACGACCGGCTCCGTTCCCTCCCCATCCCCCGGGCCGCGGTCATGGCCGGTCGGTCGATCGCCGACGGCGCCCTCGTCGCCTGGGGCATCTTCGTCACCGCGATCATCGGCGTGCTCATCGGCTGGCGCCCCGACGGCGGCGCCGGCAAGGTGATCCTCGGGTTCGGCCTCATGCTGGTTGCCGGGTACTGCTTCACCTGGATCTTCATCACGATCGGCCTGATCTCGGGCAACGCCCAAGCGGCGCAGGGCATGTCGATGCTGGTGATCCCGTTCTCGTTCATCTCGAGCGCCAACGTCCCGGTGCAGAGCATGCCGGGCTGGATGCAGCCCTTCGCGGCGAACCAGCCGGTCAGCGTCATCGTCAACGCGGTGCGCTCGCTGATGGTGGGCGGGACCGACAAGCTCGGGATCGGCCACACCACCGGCTACTGGGTCCTGGTCAGCCTGGCGTGGTGCGTCGGGATCGTGCTGGTGTTCGGCTTCCTCGCCGTGAAGCGCTTCTCGAAGATGAAGTAGTGCCGGGGTCGCCGGCCTGGTGGACGGTCAGCCGTTCACCAGGTCGGCCACCAGGCGGAGCTGGGCGGGGTCGCCGTTGACCAGGAGCGTGGTCATGCAGGTCTTGCGCCACTTCTGGTCGAGCTCCTCGCGGACCTTGTCGAGCGGGCCCACCATGGCCACGTCCTCCACCAGGGCCAGCGGCACCCGCTTGATGGCCTCGTCCTTGCGGCCGGCCAGGAACAGGTCCTGGATCTCCTCGACCTCGTCGCCGTAGCCCATCCGGGCGAACAGGCTGGCGTGGAAGTTGACCTCCTTGGCCCCCATCCCGCCGATGTAGAAGCCGAGGAACATCCGCACCAGGTCGGCCGCCGCCTCCACGTCGTCGTTCACCACGATGTTGACCATGTTCGGGATCTCGAAGTCGTCCATGGTCCGCCGGGCCCCCGGACGGGCGAAGCCCTCCGCCAGGCACTCGCGGTAGTGCTTGTCGAGCTCGGGCGACAAGAAGATCGGCAGCCAGCCATCCGCGATCTCGGCGGCCATGGCCACGTTCTTCGGGCCCTCCGCCCCGAGGAGGATCGGGATGTCGGGGCGCCGGGGATGGGTGATGCTCTTGAGCGGCTTGCCCAGCTCCATCGTCCCCGGACCGCGGTTGGGCAGCTGGTAGTGCTCGCCCTGGAAGTCGAGCGGCTCCTCGCGGGCCAGGACCCGGCGGATGATCTCCACGTACTCACGGGTCCGCGCCAGCGGCTTGGGGTACGGCTGGCCGTACCAGCCCTCCACCACCTGCGGGCCCGAGGCGCCGAGGCCCAGCTGGAACCGGCCCTCGGAGAGGTGGTCGAGCGTGAGCGCGCTCATGGCGGTGGCCACCGGCGTGCGGGCCGACATCTGGCACACCGCGGTGCCGAGCTTGAGGCGAGAGGTGGCGGCGCCGTACCACGCCAGCGGCGTGAAGCAGTCCGAGCCGTAGGCCTCGGCCGACCACACCGAGTCGAAGCCCAGGTCCTCGGCGGCGGCCAGCGCCTCGGGCACGCCGACGGGCGGACCCGCGAACCAGTATCCGAGCACCAACCCGAGCTTGAGATCGTCATCAGCCATACCCGCAAGGTAGTGGCCCGAACGAGAACACGTTCTACTTTTGCGGGTAGCCTCGCCGGATGACCATGCCCACCGACATCGGCATCATCGACCTCATGCTCGACATCCCCTCGGGTGATCAGACCGAGTGGTACGAGTTCATGCGGCCGCAGCTGCGCGAGTCGTCGAAGGACCACGAGTTCCCGGCCCAGTACATGTTCGGCGATGTGCCCCACCCCGAGGTGGGCGACGACCCCATCGAGGCCGTGCTGGCCCAGATGGACCACTTCGGCATCGAGAAGGCGATGATCGGCGTCGGCTTCGAGGAGGGCCGGGTCGACAAGAACAGCGCGGTGGTCCGCTACCCCGACCGGTTCATCGGTTCGTTCAGCGTCGACCCCAACCGGGGCATGGCCGGCGTCCGAGACCTGGTGAAGGCCTACGAGACGCTCGGCATCAAGAGCGCCATCGCCTTCCCCGCCGGGCTCCACCCGCAGGTCGCCATCAACGACAAGAAGTTCTTCCCGATCTACGCCAAGTGCATCGAGCTCGACATCCCGATCTGCTGCACCACCGGCATCTGCGGGCCCCGGCTCCCCTCGGCGTGCCAGGACACCATGCTGATCGACGAGGTCTGCTGGTTCTTCCCGGAGCTCAAGTTCGTGATGCGCCACGGCGCCGAGCCGTGGGCCGACCTGGCCGCCAAGCTCCTGCTCAAGTGGCCGAACCTCTACTACTCCACCTCGGCGTTCGCGCCCCGGTACTACCCGCAGGCCATCGTCGACTACGCCAACACGCGCGGGGCCGACAAGGTGATGTACGCCGGCTACTTCCCCATGGGCCTCAGCCTCGAGCGCATCTTCGCCGACCTCCCGGGCGTGCCCTTCAAGGCCGAGGTGTGGCCCAAGTTCCTCCGCGAGAACGCCATGCGGGTCTTCAAGCTCGACGAGTGACCCGGCACCGGCGCCCCGCCGGGACCTTCGGCCCTTTCGCCAGGCGGGACGAGACCGCTACAGTAGAACACGTTCTAGTTTTCGCACGGATGCAGGTGGCCTGATGACCGAGACCAACGCGCAGAGCCGGTACCCCTTCGGCATCCCGTCCGGATGGTTCGCGGTGGCCGAGTCGCCCGACCTCGAGGTGGGCCAGACCAAGGCCGCCTACTACTTCGACACGCACCTGGTGCTGTGGCGCGACGACGAGGGCGGCGTCCACGTCCAGGACGCGTTCTGCCCCCACCTCGGCGCCCACCTCGGCCACGGCGGCAGGGTCGAGGGCTGCGAGATCATGTGCCCGTTCCACGGCTGGAAGTTCGACGCCGAGGGCGCCAACAGCGACATCCCCTACTCCGAGCGCACCAACAAGAAGGCCAAGGTCCGCACCTACCCGGCCCAGGAGCGCAACGGCTTCATCTACGCCTGGTACCACCCGCACGAGGAGGCCCCCACCTGGGAGGTCGAGCCCGTGCTGGAGATCGACGGCGGCGAGTTCAGCGGCCCCAAGAAGACGCACCACATCGTGCAGGCCGGCATCCAGGAGATGGCCGAGAACGCCGTCGACTCCGCGCACTTCCGCTACGTGCACAACGTGGCCGAGGTCCCGGTCATCGAGAAGTACGAGTCGGTCGGGCACAAGGCCTACATGGAGTCGAGCCAGAAGTTCCCCACGCCCCGCGGCGTCGTCGACGGGCGCATCGACTCCATCGCCGACGGCCCCGGCGTGAGCATCGTCCGCTTCAGCGGCATCATCGACACGCTCCTCGTCACGGCCTCCACGCCGATCGACGACCAGCAGACCGAGACCCGGTTCCACTTCTACGTGCGCAACCTCGGCGACGAGGGCACCAACTCCACGGTGGGCCAGGCGTTCGCGAACGAGGTCGACAAGCAGTTCGCCGAGGACATGCCGATCTGGGAGCACAAGGCCCACCTGGCCCGTCCGGCGCTCGCCGACAACGACGGCCCGTTCATGAAGTTCCGCAAGTGGTACGCCCAGTTCTACGTCGACGCGGCCACCGAGGTGCAGATCGCCGACACCCGCACCGTCTTCCCGCCGCCGTACTGGCCCGAGAAGATGGACGAGTCGCCCGCCAAGGCCACCGCCAGCGCCAAGCACGGCGAGTAGCGGGCAGCAGCGGCTCGCCAGCTCAGGCCTTGGCCGTGTCCCGGCGGTAGGCCCACGACGCCAAGACGGCCATCGCCACCGACCAGGCGGCCACGACCAACCAGCCCTTCACCGGCCAGACGTCGCCCCCCACCGCGGTCTTGCCCGCCTCGACCAGCCAGTACGACGGCATGGCCTCGGACACGGTGTGCAGCGCGCCGCTCGTCGCGATCGGGCCCCACGCGCCGCCGAGCAGGGCGAGGATCGACGTCAGCCCGCCCATCAGCGGGCCCAGTGAATCGACCGACACCAGGTGGCCGATGGCGATGCCCATGGCCGCGAACGGGATCAGCCCGATCAGGACCAGCACCACGAGCGTGGCCCACTCGCCCACCGAGAGCCGGACGCCGATCAGGGTGCCGGCCAGGCTGATGAGCAGGATCGACGTGGCCGCCATGGCGTAGCCCGTCAGCACCTTGGCCGAGAGGTAGGCCCGGGCCCGGAGCGGCGTGATCCGCAGCTGCCGGTTCCAGCCGATCTGGCGCTCGGCGGCGATGCGCCCGCCCGACGACACCACGGCGATCATCGTGCCGAAGGCCATCATCCCGGTCATGAAGTAGAGGGGAAGCGGGATGCCCGACACCTCCTGGTGGCGGTTCGGCCCGGCGATCAAGAAGTACAGGACCAGCGGGAAGCCCAACGAGAAGACGAAGAACCGGAAGTTGCGGAACGTCCGCTGCAGCTCGGAGCGCGTGTACATCGAGGTCTTCACGGCGCCACCTCCACGTCGTGGTCGACCGGCTCATCGGCGGTCAGCTCCAGGAACGCGGCCTCGAGCCCCGCGCTGGTCACCTCGATGTCGCAGGCGGTGGGGTGCGCTTGGAGCAGGGCCCTCAGGGCCTCGTCGGACTGGGAGCACGTGAGCACCACGGTGCGGCCGTGGAGCTCGGCGGTGGTGACGCCCGGCAGGCGGCGCAGCTCGTCGAGGTCGGCGTCGAGCGTGGCCCTGATGGTGCGCGACCCGACCATGGCCTTGATCTCGCCGGTGGGCCCGTCGGCCACCACCGCACCCCGCGCCATCAGCACGATCCGGTCGGCCCAGAGGTCGGCCTCCTCGAGGTAGTGCGTGGCGAACAGCACCGTCTTGCCCCTCGCCGCGAAGGCGCGCATGGCGTTCCAGAACCCGTGCCGGGCCGAGACGTCCATGGCCACCGTGGGCTCGTCGAGGACCAGCAGGTCGGGGTCGGAGACGATGGCGATGGCGAAGCGCACCCGCTGGGTCTCGCCGCCCGACAGCTTGTCGGTGCGGCGGTCGGCCAGCTCGCCGATGCCGGTGAGCTCGAGCACGTCGTCGACGTCGAGCGGGCTCGGGAACAGCGACGCCATCACGACGAGGAGCTCTCGCACGCTGATCTCGCGGATCAGGCCGCCGGTCTGGAGCATGGCGCCCACGACCCCGTGGTCGATGGCCTCGCGCGGGGTGCGGCCGAAGATGGCCACCGAGCCGCCGTCAGGCTCGCCCAGGCCGAGGAGCAGGTCGATCGTGGTGGACTTGCCGGCGCCGTTGGGCCCGAGCAGGGCCACGATCTCGCCGGGGGCGACGGTCAGGTCGATCCCCTTGACGGCCTGCACCGGCCCGAACGAACGGGTCAGGCCGTGGAGGGCGATGCCGGGAACAGGATGGTCAGGAACCATGACCACACCCTTGCACCCCGACGCCCCGCCGTGGAACCAGGTTCAGCGGGCGCCGAGCACCAGCACCTGGTCGGAGGCGCCCAGCACGACGCGCTGCGACTTCGGCGGGTTGACCACCACCTCGGCGGTGTCGGCGACCCGCCAGCCGAACGCGGTCTGCCCGCGGTGCGACGCGGCGGTCACGATCTCGGCGAACGTCACCTCGGTGCCCGGCGCGTAGAGCGGCGCGGGGTGCAGCGAGATGAACGCACCCTCGACGTCGAACAGCTCGTCGAACACCTTGTGGAGCTCGAGCCGCTCCGACAGCTGGGCCATCATCAGGCTCGACAGCTCGTCGCTGACGATGAAGTCCTCGACGCCGGTGGTCTGGGCGACGGCGACGTTGGCCCGGTCGAGCATCTCGGCCACGATCCGCGGGCGCACCTCGAGCCCGTGGAAGGCCTTGTCGAGCGTGAGGAGGGTGAGCATGGTGCGGGCATCGGCCTCCGACACCGGCACGGGATGGCGGTAGCCCAGCACGATGGCCTGGTCGTACCCCGATGACGCCATCGCCATCAGCGCCTCGGGCCCGCGCCCGCCGCGGTGGACCGACAGGGCGCAGTTCACGGTCTCGGGCAGCGGCGGGTGCAGATCGTCGAGATCCGACACCACCAGCGCGGGGTCGACCACCAGGTCGATCGACGACCCCGCAGCGAGGAACTCGTCGAGCTCGCGCAGGACGCCGGGCCCGAGGTCGCTCCAACCGATCATGATCACGCGCTGGGGCTCCTCGGTGAACGCCAGACCGGGGTCGACCGCCACCGCCGGCGGCTCGACGATGCCGGTGAAGATCACCTTGTCGTCGTCCTCGGCCACCGTGATGATCTCGAAGCCGGGACCGAAGGTGGCCTCGGCCGGTGGGTTGAGCTCGACGACGCCGTCGGGGCGGATCCACCCGAGCACGCTGCACGCCTCGAACGCCAGGAGCGCGTCGCGGTAGGTCGCCCCGTCGAGCTCGGGGACGGGCGTGAAGTAGATCTCGTCGCCGTCGAAGTCGAGCAGCTCCCGGAACACGGCGGCCAGGCCGGCCTGGTGGCAGGCCTGGGCGGTGAGCTCCGCGATGATCTCGTCGGCCTGGATGGTGACGATGCGGCCCTCGGTCAGCGTGCGGAGCGTGGCGGCGTGGCCGGGGTTGTCGAGCTCGGCCACCACGTGGGCGTTGCTGAACAGGGGGTCGATGCTGCGCACCGCGAGCACGGCCTTCACCACGCCGGCATCGCCGTCGTCGCCGGCGAGCACCACGATGGAGCGAGCGCCCCGCACGTTCACCATGGCCAGGTCGGCGGGGCTCGCCGGGTCGCCGGTGCGGCACACCACCCGGGTGTTGCGGGTGTCGGGCACCCGGACCCGCAGCTCGTCCTCCATCTCGTCCTTCGGCACAGCGGCGAGCACGACCACCGCCGCCCGCTTCAGGTTGTCGTTGGCCTCGACCAGCTCGGCGAGGATCGTGGCCAGCCGCGGCGACCACCCGAGCACCAGCGTGTGGTTGTCCTCGAGCACGGTGGAGCGGCCCTTGCGGAGCTCTTGGATCTGCTGGTCGACGGCCGTGGCGATGAGGCCGATGAGGCTGCCGGCCAGGAAGATGCCGGCGATGGTGATGAGCAGGCCGAGGAGCCGGGTCGGCCAGGTGGCGTCGGCCGCGAACGTGCCCGAGTCGACCACGCGGAGGAGGGCCTGCCAGAACGCGTCGAACGGGCTGCCGATCGGCCCGCCGCCGTTCACGCCCTTGAGCTGGAGCGCCCAGATGACCATCGACGCCAGGGCGATGATGATCAGCATGACGACGCCGAGGTACCCGATGACCACCATCGGGCCCCGCGACAGCGCCAGGTCGAACCGGTAGCGCGCCTGGGCCGTGAGCGTCGGCGCCGGCCGCTGCGGAGGACCGTCGTCGACGGCGACCGGCAGGGACGACGGGGCCTTTCCGCTGCCCGGCTTCAGCGGCGCGGCGGTGCGGCGTCGCTTCTCGGCGTTGACCATCGGGGTGCCCTCCACGCTGCGCCGAGACCGGCGTCGGATCCGGGCAACCTACTCGGGACCGCCCGGCGTCCGATATGGGCCGAGCGGCCCGTGCCGCCGTTCAGAAGGTGGCTTCCACCTCACCCCGGTCCATCGGCGCATCGGGCACCGGCACCAGGGCGCTGCGGAGCGCCTCGTCGAGGGCGACGACGGTTTCGGGGCCCGGTGCCGCGGCCGCCCGGGCCTCGGACTGGCGGAACTCGCGCATCGGGCCGGTGGTGGCGTGGAGGCCGTTGAGCAGCGCCCACACCGCCTGGCGCCGAGCCACCACCGCCACGGGGTTGGGTCGCCGGTACAGGTAGAGGCGCTGGGCCCACTCGGGGAGCAGGTCGCGCTGGGCCCAGTCGACGAACCAGGTGAGCGGCTGCTTGGACCGCGGCTCGTGCGCGCCGACCAGGGGCCACGTGCGGCCGGCGGCGATCGGGGTGAGGGCCAGCCGGGGCAGCTCGGCCTCGAGGCACTCGAGGACCTCGCCCTTCGACGCCGGCAGGTCGGTGCCGCCGAGGGCCTCGCCCACCCTGGTGAACTGCCGGTAGTACTCGTCGAGGTCGGCGCCCTTGAGGGCCTTCGGGTGGTAGCGCTCGTGGGCGGTGCCGATGCCCCACACCACGGTGGCGTAGTTCCACCGGATCCACTCGGGCGAGTCGGCGTCGTAGACCACGCCGTCGGGCCGGGTGCCCTTGATGGTGTGGTGCATGGCCCGCACCGCCCGGGCGGCGCGCTCGGCGGTCTCGGTGGGGCCGTAGGCCGTGGCGGTGAAGAACGCGAGCGAGTGGGCGAAGCGGACCTTGGCCCCTTCGAGGTCGACCCGGCCGGTGGGGACGCCATCGACCCGCTCCACGATCCGCGAGTGGTCGTAGCCCATCCACGCGATGCCCGGGTCGAGGTTCTCCATGAACGCGGCGCACGACAGGCCGAAGAACATGAGCGGCATGTGGGAGTGGACGTGCCAGACCGGGCTGTCGGGGCCGAACCAGCCGGGATCGCCGGCGGGCGCGGTGAAGTCCATCTTCTTGAAGAAGCGAGGCCGGACCTCGCGGTCGAGCAGCGCGTCGAACCGCTCGGCGAACGGGTTGGGCGGCACCAGCGGCGACGGGATGAGGTTCGACGGGATGAGGGGCACGGGCACTCCTGGTCGTCCGACGCGCCGCGTCTGGCTACGCGTGTGACCAACATAGGGTCTGGCAACGCCCGTGTCCAGAACCTAGATTGGTCGCCATGCCCGACGAGGATGCTCCCCCGACCCGGACCGTGAAGCCGTCGCGCTGGGCCGGGATCCCCGCCGACGAGCGCACCCGCGACCGCCGGGTGCTGCTCATCGCCGCCGCCTTCGACCTCTTCGGCACCGAGGGCGACGCCGCCACGTCGGTCCGGGCCGTGTGCCGGAGCGCCGACCTGAACGCCCGCTACTTCTACGAGAGCTTCGTCGACCGCGACGAGCTGCTCGGCGCCGTCTACGACGAGGTCGCCGTCGAGCTGGCCGACCGCCTCGGCACGGCGCTGCTCGCCGCCCCCGACTCCCCCGCCGCCCGCACCCGGGCCGGCATCGACACCGTGCTCCGGTTCATCACCGACGACCCCCGCCGCGCCCGCGTCCTGTTCACCGAGGGTCGCGGCAACCCGGTCCTGGCCGACCGACGCCGGGTGGCGCGCCAGGCGCTCGTCGAGGGCACCGCCGCGATGGGCCAAGAGGAGCTCGGCCGACGCTCGGCCGCCGCGTCCGCATCCGCGGCCGCCGTCGCTGCCACCCTGTTCGGCGGGGCCATGGAGGAGCTGGCCGAGGCCTGGACCGACGGCCGCCTCGGCGACGACCTCGACCAGGTCATCGACGACGCCACCGAGCTCAGCCTGGCCATCTTCGAGCGAGCCCGGACCCTCGGCCACCACTGACCAGCGCGGCTCGACCCGCTGCCTTTTGCCTGGTCACGGTTTTCGCCCCGGGCGTACGGCGCGACAATCAGAGGCGTGGCCACCGACGGCTCCCTGCGCGTGCACCTCCTCGGCGGTCTCGACGTCGAGGGGTTGACCGACCGCGAGGTGGCCAGCCGGAAGGGCCGGACGCTCCTGAAGGTGCTGGCGCTCGCCGAGGGCACCCCGGTCCCGGTCGGTCGGCTGAGCCTGGCGCTCTGGCCCAGCGAGCCCCCGTCGCACCCGGCCGACCAGGTCTGCGTGCTCGTCTCCCGGCTCCGCCACGTGGTCGGCGCCGACCGGATCGTGCGGACCGACGGCTGCTACCGGCTCTGCACCGACTGGCTCGACATCGAGGAGGTCGAGCAGCGGGTGGCCGCCGCCGAGCGCGCGCTCGACGACGGCCACCACGAGGCGGCCCTCATGGAGGCCACCCGGGCGATCAGCCTGGTGCGCGGCCCCCTTCTGCCCGACGATGACGGCGACTGGGTCGACCCGGTCCGCACCCACGTCGCCGGCACGATCGCCCGGGCCCACCACGCCGCGGCTGCGGCATCGGCCGCCACCGGCGACCACGTCACCGCGGCGCGCGCCGCCGATGCCGCCCTCACCCACGACCCCTACGACGAGCTGGCCCTGCGGGCGCTGATGCGCGCCCACGCTGCCGCCGGCCGCCCGTCGGCGGGCCTGGCCCGCTACGTCGAGACCCGCGACCGGATCAGCGACGACCTGGGGGTCGAGCTGGCGGCGGAGACCGAGGCCGTGCACGACGACCTGGTCCTCCAGCGCGGGATACCGACCGACCTCCGCTGAGGCGTCAGCACCCGTCAGCCCCGGTTCGGTACGTCGTACCGATGCCGGCGGCGGCGGCGACCCGCACGATGGTCGGCGTGGCCCGCGACCGCGGGCTGCGATCCCCCCAAACCGACCGACCGGGGCACCCCGGTCCCGCTGCAAGGCCGCTGCAAGGCCGCGGGCGGAACCTGGACGCCCCCGTCCACACCCAGGAGGACGCCATGTCCACCACGCACGCCCCGCTCCAGCTCGCCGAACCCGATCCGGCCGAGGTGGAGGCCTTCGTCGGCCAGTTCGCCACCGATCTCGCCGCCGTGCTCCACGCCACGACGGTCGTCATCGGCGACCGCCTCGGGCTCTACACCGAGCTCGCCCGCTCCGGCCCGTCGACGGCAGCCGACCTGGCCAAGGCGACCGGCTACGACCCGCGCTACCTGCAGGAGTGGCTGAGCGCCCAGGCCGCCGCCGGCTACGCCCACTTCGACCCGGCCACCGGCCGGTTCCACCTCGATGCCGCGCAGGCCGCGTGCCTGGCCGACGAGACCCTGCCCACCTTCCTCGCCGGGGGCATGGCCGTGGGCTCGTCGACCCACCGCGACCAGGACGCCATCGTCGAGGCCTACCGCTCGGGCGACGGCGTGGGCTGGCACCAGCACCACGCCGACCTGTTCACGGGCACCGAGCGCTTCTTCCGACCGGGCTACGCCGCCAACCTGGTGGCCGAGTGGATCCCGGCGATCGAGGGGCTCGACGCCCGGCTCACCCAGGGCGGGACGGTCGCCGACATCGGCTGCGGCCACGGCGCCTCGTCGATCCTCCTGGCGAAGGCGTACCCGAAGCTGTCGGTGGTGGGCTTCGACTACCACCCAGAATCCATCCGCATCGCCACGGAACGGGCCGAGAAGGCGGGGGTGTCCGACCACGTCCGGTTCGAGGTGGCCAAGGCCGATGACATCCAGGCCGCGCCCGGTGGCTACGACATGGTGTGCATCTTCGACGCCCTCCACGACATGGGCGACCCGCTCGCGGTGGCCAAGGAGATCCGCTCCCGCATCGCCCCCGACGGCGTGTGGCTGCTGGTGGAGCCCAACGCCAACGACGCCCTCGAGGACAACCTCAACCTGATCGGCAAGATCTTCTACTCGGCGTCGTCGACGATCTGCACCCCGGCCAGCCGCTCCGACGGCGGCTCGAGCGCGGCGTGCCTCGGGGCCCAGGCCGGCGAGGCCCGCCTCCGGGACCTCTGCATCGAAGCCGGCTTCAGCTCGGTCCGCCGCGCCGCCGAGACCCCGTTCAACATGGTCCTGGAGGTCCGCCCCTAGCCCCCGTAGGGGTCGGCCCCAGAGCGCGCCCGGCAGGCGACCGCCTGCCGGGCATAGCTCGCGTCGATGGATCCGCAGGTGGTGATCACCAGAAACCATGGAGACATCTCGAAACGATCGAACACCTGTTCGCTCGGCCCGGTATCCTGATCTCCATGCTCCCTCCGCCCACCGGACCCGACGTCGATCAGATGCGCCGCTACGACCAGATCTGCGGAGAGGTCGCAGTGGTGATGGGGGCGGTCAACGTCGGGCACGGACGTCTCGTCGAGCTGGCCCGCTACGCCATCGATGAGGGGCTGACCTCGGGCACCGGCATCCAGTCGCCGGCGCACTGGGTCGCCTGGCGCTCCCGGGTGTCGCTGGCACGCGCCAAGGACATCGTCCGCCTCGCCGCCCGGGCCGACGAGGTGCCGTGCGCGGTGGCGGCGCTCGTCGCGGGCGAGCTGACCCTCGACCAGGCCGCCATGATCGCCCGGCACGTCCCCGCCGAGTTCGACGAGTCCTGCACCCGCTTCGCCAAGATCGCCACCGTCTCCCAGCTCCGCAAGGCACTCCCCCGCTACGGGTTCGACAAGCCAGAGAAGGCCGACACCGAACGCCGCGAGTGCGCCACCGGTACCGACGACGCGTCGTGGTGGCTCCACGGGCGCCTACCCGAAGACCAGGGCGCCGTCGTCGACCAAGCGCTCCGGGCCAAGCGGGACGACCTCTACCGGCAGCGCCGGGCCGACCGGCCCGAGGGCACCGAGGTTCCACCCGTGTCGCTGGCCGACGCGCTCCTCGCCCTGGCCGAAGACGCGCTCGACGCCGGGGGCGCGGCTCGGCCCGGCTCCGATCGGTACCTCGTCCACGCCCACCTCGAGGCGGGGCCCGATGGCACCCTCCAGCTGGCGACCCACCTCGGGCTCCCCTTGCCCGATCACCAGCGCCGGCTGATCCTGTGCGACTGCTCACTCCGCGGCATCGTCCGTGACGGCCTGACCCCGCTCGGGGCGGGTCGCAAGACGCGGGTCATCAACCGCCGGATGCGACGCGCCGTCGAGCACCGAGACGGCGGGTGCGCGGTGCCCGGCTGCGGCCGCACGGTCGGGTTGGAGATCCACCACATCTGGCACTGGGAGGACGGCGGTCTCACCGAGACCCACAACCTCGTCTGCCTCTGCCGCGCCCACCACCGCAGCCACCACCTCGACGAGCTCGCCATCACCGGCAACCCCGACCTGCCACGCGGCACGCCGGGCGCCCTCGAGCTCCACGACCAGGCGGGCCGCCTGCTGAGCCCCACCGGCACGCCCATCCCCCGCATCCCCCAGGCGAGCAGCCGACCGGCCACCACCACCCCCGGCGACGGCGCCACCGAGGCGGCACGCGCCGCCGGCCTCCGTCCCGGGTCGTACCAGCCACCCGTCGGCGAGCCGATGCGCCTGCGAGACCTCTACTTCCACCCGGACGAGTCCCCGTCCCGTCCGACGGACGGCGATGCTCCGCCGCCCGAGGATCGCCCCCCCACGCCGGGGCCCGGCCGTCCCTCCACCCCGAGGCCTGAGCACCGCGCCCGGCCTGAGAGCACCGAGCCGTCCGGTCCGCCCGAAGCCAACGGCCCACCCCAGGCCGCCTGAGCCGCCGGGCCCCGTGCGCCCATCCCACCGATCGACCTCCCGGCAGGCACCCCCTGCCGGCACATCAGCGCGCCCGCGCCGCCAGACCTAGGAGCGAGGAGGCGAGGAGGCGAGGACCGCCTGCACCAGCTCGGGACACGTCGAGCGATCGCGGATCGCGATCAACGACGGCGCGCCCGTCGAAGGGCGCACCGTCGTCCGGGCACCGGCCCTAGGGCTTGTCCTTGCCGACGACCCACATGGCGAAGAACTGCGAGCCGCCGCCGTAGGCGTGGCCCACGGCCTTGCGGACCGAGTCGACCTGGTGCTCGCCGGCGGTGCCGCGCACCTGCATGGCCGCCTCGGCGAACCGCAGCATGCCGGAGGCGCCGATGGGGTTGGTGCAGAGCACGCCGCCGGACATGTTGACGGGGAGATCACCGTCGAGGGCGGTGACGCCGTCCTCGGTCATCTTCCAGCCCTCGCCCGGCTCGGCGAAGCCGAGGTTCTCGAGCCACATCGGCTCGAACCAGCTGAACGGCACGTACATCTCGACGGCGTCGACGTCCTTGCGGGGGTTGGTGATCCCCGCCTGCTTGTAGACGTCGGCGGCGCAGAGGGCGCCACCGAGGGGCAGCACGGTGTCGCGCTCGGCGGACAGCGTGGGCTCGGAGCGCATGGCCGTGCCCTGGATCCACGCCGGCTTGCGGCCCTGGGCGGCGGCCTCGTCGGCCACCTTCTCCGAACCGAGCACCAAGGCGCAGGCACCGTCGGACGACGGGCAGGTCTCGGCGTAGCGGATCGGATCCCACAGCATCATCGACTCCTTGATGGAGTCGAACGAGATGTCGTGCTCGTGGAGGTGGGCGTACGGGTTCTTGAGCCCGTTCTGGCGATCCTTGAGGGCGACGAGCATGCCGACGTGGTCGGGCGCCTTCGACCGGCGGATGTAGCTGCGGATGTGCGGGGCGAAGTAGCCGCCGGCACCGGCGTGCAGCGGCGGGGTGAACGGGATCGGCAGCGAGAGGGCCCACATGGCCTCGGACTCGGACTGCTTCTCGAACGCCACGGTGAGCACCCGCTCGTGGATGCCGGCCGCGATGAGCTGGCTGGCGACGATGGCGGTGGAGCCGCCGACCGAGCCGGCGGTGTGGACCCGGAACATCGGCTTGCCCGTGCAGCCCAGCGCGTCGGCCAGGAACAGCTCGGGCATCATGACGCCCTCGAAGAAGTCGGGAGCCTTGCCGATGACGACGGCGTCGACGTCGGACCAGGTCATCTCGGCGTCGGCCAGCGCCCGGCCGGCGGCCTCGCGGAGGAGGCCGGCCACGGAGACGTCACCGCGGGTTGCTTCGTGCTTGGTCTGGCCGATGCCGACCACGGCTACGCGTTCGTGGCCCATCAGTTCTCACCTTCCAGGACAGCGACGAGGTTCTGTTGCAGGCAGGGGCCGCTGGTGGCGTGCGCCACCCCACGGTTCGCCTCGCCGGCGGAGATGCGGTTGGCCACCTCACCGATCCGGATGAGGCCGGCGGTCATCATGGCGTTGGCGGCGAGGGCGCCGCCGGAGGGGTTGATCGCCGTGTCGGCACCGAGGCCGAGAGCCTCGGCCAGGATCAGCTCCTGGTGCGAGAACGGGGCGTGCAGCTCGGCCACGTCGACCTGGCCGCCGGCCACGCCGGCCTTCTCGCCGGCGATGCGGGTGCTCTCGCTGACGGTGAGGTCCCGCAGACCGAGGTGGATGGGCTCGACGCGGTGGTCGATGCCCCGGATCCACGCCGGGCGGGAGACCCTGGAGCGGGCCACGTCGCCGGCCGCCAGGATGATGCAGGCGGCGCCGTCGGTGATCGGGGCGCAGTCGCTCTTGCGGAGCGGAGCGATGTGGTACTCCTCGGCCAGCAGGTCGGCGGCCGGGCGGTCCCACGCCAGCTGGGCGTTCGGGTTGCCCAGGGCGTCCTTGCGGCTGCGAGCGACGACGTCGGCCAGGTCGGCCTCGGTGGCCTTGCCGCTGTCGAGCAGGGCCCGGGCCTGGAGGGCCGCGAGGCTGACCGAGTCGGCCCACAGCGGAGCGACGGTGATCGGGTCGAGCTGCCGGGTCAGCACCATCGGCAGATCACCGGGCGACGACTTGGCGTAGGCGTACACCAGCGCGGTGTCGAGCTCGCCGAGCTGGAGCTTCACCCAGGCCTCGTAGAGGGCCCACGCGCCGTCCATCTCCACGTGGCTCTCCTGGATGGGAGGCCACGGGCCGACGGCGTCGAGCGTCGACACGAAGCTGAACGCCGTGCCGGCGAGGTAGTCGGTGGAGCCCGAGCAGGTGAACCCGATGTCGTCGATGGTCATGTCGACCTGCGACAGGGCATCGTGGACCGCCGGCATGAGCATCTCGACCTCGTTGAGCTCGGGAACCGAGCGACGGGCCGGGGTCTGGGCAAACGAGATGACCGCGATGTCGCGCATCAGTTCTCTCCTCCGAACTCAGCGGTGCCGCCCTCGCCGGTGCGCGGGTTGCGCACGGTGAGCTCGGTGGGGGGAACGCCGTCGACCCACGAGCCCAGGCCGGTGCCCCGGATCTCGCCGGGGATGCGGACGTTGAGGTCATCAGGCTCGCCCGTGGGGCGGAACCACTTGATGGACTCGAGCGTGGGCTCGATGTCGGCATCGTCGCGCCACACCGCTTCGACCCGCATGCCGATGCGGACCTGGTCGGCGGGGATCTCCTGGATGAGGTGCATGATCGAGAGGTCGGCCCCGTCGAGCATGATCAGGGCGCTGGTGTACGGGATCTCCATGCCGGACCCGTAGAACTGCAGGTTCACCACGCAGAACGAGGTGACGGTGCCCACCTGGGCCACCTCGACCTCGATCGGCGTGGCCGCACCGAGCTCCGGATCGGCGCCACGGGCCGGCACGTACACCCGGCTCTCGGGGGTGGCCTGCTGACCGATGATCTTCTTCTGGGTGATGCCCTTGAGGAAGCGGGTGGTGGCGTCACCGGCGGTGAACGTGTAGTCGAGCTGGGCGGGGGTGCGGACGGACCGCACGGCCTCGACGCCCTGCAGCGACGCGGGGAGTTGGATCTCGGGCATCAGGCTGCTCCTCCTTCGACGAGCACCCAGTGGGCGATGTCGTCGATGTGGCCCTCGCGCTCGTCGGCCCACACGGGCTTCACGCGAGCGCCGGTGGCGACCGCATCGATGCTGTCGGCCTTGAGGGCCCCCAGCATCGGCGTGTCGGCCCCGTCGGGCTTCACGAGGATCCAGGCGAACGGATCGTCGAGCGGGTGCTTGGCGTGAGGCGCGGTGACCCATGCCCACGTGGTGATGACCCCCTCGGGGCCCACCTCCACCAGCTCGGTGAGATCGTTGCCCGAGACCGGGTCGAACTCGGCGGGCGGAACGATCACGCGACCGTCTTCGGCCTTCGACCCCACCAGGACCTGCTCGCGCAGGCCCGTGAGGAAGGCACCGATGATGGGTCCGGTGGTCCGCTTGAACGGGTACTCGATGATGAGCGGGGCTGAGAGGATCTCCCCGGCTTCTGTCTGATCCGTCACGGGGCGCACACTAGAACACGTTCTCGTTTTCGCAAACCCGGCGCTGGTGGACCGTTCGTCGTTCATCCCGGGGGGTGACTGGGTCTCACCCCTCGGGCCGAGGCCCGGAGGCCGATCGGTTGCGAAGGTGGTTCCGACATCGAAGGGTTCGAGCAGGGCACCATCGACGCAGCCGTGCCGCTCGAACGCTGAGCTGATCGCGGCACGCCTCGGACCGGCAGGGTCCGAGGCGTGCCGACGCGTCACGGCGTCGGTCGGCGGAGCGCGTGTGGGTCGGTCCGGGCGCTGGCAGGATCTCCGCCATGGCTGGGGCTGAGGTGGGGTTCGGGAGCGAGCGGGCGATCCGGGTGTTCGTGTCGTCGACGTTCCGCGACATGCAGGACGAGCGCGAGGAGCTGGTCAAGCGGGTCTTCCCGCAGGTCCGGCGGCTGTGCGAGGAGCGCGGCGTCGGCTGGTCCGAGGTCGACCTGCGCTGGGGCGTGACCGACGAGCAGAAGGCCGAGGGCGCCGTCCTGCCCATCTGCCTGGCCGAGATCGATCGCAGCCGGCCGTTCTTCCTCGGCCTGCTCGGCCAGCGCTACGGGTGGGTGCCCGAGGAGCTGCCGCCGAACCTCGTCGAGCAGCTGCCCTGGCTGGGGACCCTGCCCGGCACGTCGGTCACCGAGATGGAGGTGCTGCACGGCGCCCTCAACGACCCCGATGCCGCCGGGCACACGTTCTTCCACCTGCGCGACCCATCGTGGATGGCGTCTCGGCCCCCGGCGGAGCAGGAGCTCCTCGGAGAGGCGGAGCCCGAGAACGTCGCCAAGCTCGACCAGCTGAAGGACCGGGTCCGCGCCTCGGGCCATCCGTGCGCCGACTACCTGTCGCCCGAGGACCTGGGCCGCCAGGTCCTCGTCGAGCTGACGGCCATGGTCGACCAGCTCTTCCCCGCTGACGACGTGCCCGATCCGCTCGAGCGCGAGGCCGACGCCCACCGCGCGTTCGGCGCGGCGCGCCGCGCCGGCCACATCGATCGGCCAGGGGTCGTGGCCGCGCTCGACCGGTACGTCGACGGCACCGCTCCCCCGCTGGTCCTCCACGGCGAGCCCGGGTCCGACGTCACCCCGCTCGTCGCCCGGTGGGGCGGTGACCGGAGCGCGTTCGTCCACCACGTCGGGGCCACCTCCGACGCGTCCGACTGGCGCGCCATGGCGGCCCGCCTCGTCGGCGCGCTCGATCCGTCGGTCGACGTGGCGCTGCTCCCCGACGATGCCGCCGGCCGCCGAGCCGCGCTGTTCTCGGCGATCGAGCGGGCCGGCGCGGACGGGACCCGGCCGATCGTGGTGGTCGACGGGGCCGAGCTGCTGATCGACGTCGACGGCGCGCCCGACCTCACGTGGCTGCCGGTCCAGGTGCCGGCGACCGTGCGGGTCATCATCACGACGGCGGACCAGCGGGCGGTCGACGAGGCGGCGCGCCGCGGCTGGCCGGTCGGCGAGGTGCCGCCGCTGGACGACACCGAGCGGCGGCAGTTCATCGCCGCCTTCCTCGGGCGGTGGTCGAAGGGCCTCGACGCGGCCCACGTCGACCGGCTGGCCGGCGCCGCCCAGACCGGCAACCCGCTGTTCCTGCGGACGGTGCTCGACGAGCTCCGCCAGTGGGGCGACCACTTCACCCTCGGCGAGGTGATCGAGCGGTACCTGGCGGCGCAGACCGTCGACGACCTGCTCGAACAGGTGCTCGACCGCTACGAGGCCGACTTCGAGCGCGAGCGCCCGGGCCTGGTCGGCGACGCCATGCGCGCGCTGTGGGCGTCGCGGCGAGGCCTGTCCGAGCCCGAGCTCCTCGAGCTGCTCGGCGCTCCGGGCGGCGAGCCGGTCACCCACGCCGTGTGGTCGCCGCTGGTCCTGGCCGCCGAGGACGGGCTCGTCACCCGCTCCGGCGTCCTCGGGTTCGCCACGCCGCTGCACCGCCAGGCGGTCGAGGACCGGTACCTCCGCACCGACGAGGCGCGCCGAGCCGCTGCCACCACCGTCGCCGGGTACTTCGCGACCCAGCCCCTCGGCCCTCGCGTGGTCGAGGAGCTGCCGTGGGCCCAGCTGGCGGCGGGCGACACCGACGGCCTGGTCCGCACCATCTCGGACCTCGCCTACCTCGACGTCGCCTACCCCATCGCCCACGCCGACCTCCGTCGCCAGTGGGCCCGCGCCGAGGAGGCGGGGCGCTCGGTGGTCGACGGCTACCGGCCGGTCCTCACCGACCCCGCCGCCCACCCCGAGCAGGCGTGGGCCGTGGCCCGGCTCGTGACCGACGCCGGCCACCCGACCGAGGCGCTGGCCCTCAACCGCTTCCTCGTCGATCACTACCGGGCCGGCGGCTCACCCGGCGAGGAGAGGGCGCCGGCGCGCCTGCGCGCGTCGCTGGTCAACCTGGGCGCGGCGCTCTGGCTCCAGGGGCAGCTCGACGAGGCCGAGGTGCCGCTCACCGAGGCCGTCGCCCTCAGCCGCGCCGCGGGCGACGACGTGCTCCTGCAGGCCGCGCTCGGCGACCTCGGGCTGGCGCGCCGCGACAGCGGCGAGCTCGAGGCGGCCGGCGCCGCCTTCACCGAGGAGACCGAGCTGTGCCGTCGGGCCGGCAACACGTGGGGACTGCAGGCCAGCCTCGGCAACCACGCCGGTGCCCTCC
The DNA here is from genome assembly GCF_049993875.1 of Aquihabitans sp. McL0605. Taxonomy (NCBI): domain Bacteria; kingdom Bacillati; phylum Actinomycetota; class Acidimicrobiia; order Acidimicrobiales; family Iamiaceae; genus Aquihabitans; species Aquihabitans sp. McL0605. The sequence continues at coordinate 3,922,913 of NZ_CP188252.1, read as the reverse complement.
GCCAGCTCGGCGAGCACGACCGGGCGATGGTGCTGCTCGCCGAGCAGGAGGTCCTCTGCCGATCGGTCGGCGAGGCCTCCGGGCTCGGGGCCGCGCTCGTGGGCCAGGCCGCGATCCTGGCGGACCGGGGCGACCCCGCCGCGGCGGTGGAGCGCTTCGACGCGTACCGGGTGTGGGCCGTCGAGGCGGGCGACCTCCGTGCCCAGGCCGAGGCCCTGCTCAACCTCGGCACCACGCTCCGGCAGCTCGGTCGTCGGGACGAGGCCGCGGCCCGCAACGCCGAGGCCGAGGCGCTCGTGCGCCGGATGGGCGACGGCGCCCTGCTGGCCCGGGTGCTCGACGGCGAGGCGCGGGTGGCGTCGGAGGAGAGCCGTTGGCCCGACATGGCCCGCCTCGCCGACGAGGCCGTCCTCACCGCCAAGGAGGCCAGCGCCACCGGCGCGCTCGTGCTGGCGCTCGGCAGCCAGGGCACGGCTCGCCGGGAGCTGGGTGACCTTCCGGGCGCCGCGGCCGCCCACCAGGAGGAGCTGGCCGTCGCCACCCGGCTCGGCGACCCGGCCGCGGTGGCCACCTCGCAGGTGAACCTGGGCAACGTCGCCATCGCGGGCAACGACCTGCCGAACGGGCTGGCCTGGTACGACGCGGCCGAGCCGGCGCTGCGCGAGCGCAACCTCTGGATGGTGCTCGTCCCCCTGCTCAACAACCGGTGGCAGGTCCACAGCGTGCTGGGCGACGACACGTCGGCCACCGACGACCTGGTGTCGTGCACGCACGCGTGCGTCCGCTGCGGCGCGTGGCAGCAGGCCCAGCAGGTGGGGGCCCAGGCCCTCCAGCACCTCAACGGCACCGGCCGATCCGCCGAGGCCGGCCCGGTGTTCGACGACCTCACCGCCGCGGCCCGGGCCCTCGGCGACGACGACGCCCTCCAGCAGGCGCTCGGCGACCACGCGCTCGTGGTGCTGGCCCGCGGCGACCTGGCCGGCGCATCCGCGCTGCTCGACGAGCAAGACGAGGTGTGCCGCCGCACCGGCAACCAGATCGGCCTGGCCGCATGCGTCGGCAACCGGGCCATCGTCAAGCAGCAGCAGGGCGATCTGTCCGGTGCACTGGCCTGCGTCGACGAGCAGCTGCGGCTCAGCCAGGCGGTCGGCAACGCGCAAGGGGTGCTGTTCGCCACGGCGAACCGCGGCGAGCTGCTCGGTCAGCTCGGCCGCACGCCCGAGGCCCTCGCCGCCCTCCAGGAGGCCCGGGCCATGGCCGCCCGGTACGCCGTCGCCCCCATGGTCCAGCAGCTCGACCAGATGATCGCCGCGGTCAACGCCCCCCAGAACTAGGCAGCGGCTACAGGAACTCGGCGGTGGTGCCGCCCAGCGGGATCGGGTCCATGCCGAGCTTGCGGTGGTCCCAGCTGCGGGTGCGGGTGACGTCGACGCGCACGGCCACGCGCTTGTTGAGCATGAACTCGACGAGCGGCTTCATCTCGTCGGTGTAGGGGCCGTTGTAGCGCTCCCACACGCTCACGCCGACGGCCCACAGCGCCTCGGGATCGTCGACGATCTCGGCGGTGCCCTCGAGCGAGACGCCGCGCAGGGTGTCGTAGGTGTGGCCGTCCTCGATGAGCACGGTGATCTTCGGGTCGCGCCGCAGGTTGGTGGCCTTCTGCGACTTGGCCTTGGTCTCGAACCAGATGGCCCCGTCGACGACGGCGTACCACATGGCCACGGCGTGCGGATGGCCCGACGGACCGTTGGTCACCATGGTGGCGGTGCGGCTCCGATCGAGGTACGCCTCGATCTCGTCGTCGGTCATCTCGATCTTGCTGCGCTCGTTGGTCCCCATGGCTGCGGACCCTATCGGGAAAGAAATCTGCGAATCCTCGGCCGACCGGTCGATCCGAGGCGCCGGCGTTCGTAGTAGTGCTGAGGGCCGGCAACGGGCCGGCCTCGATCGAAGGATGAGCACATGACCCAGTACCTCCTCTCCGTCCACTACGTCGACGGCCAGGCCGCCACCCCCGAGGCCGAGCAGCAGGCCGCGTACGAGGCGGTCGACAAGTTCAATACCGAGCTCCAGGCCAGCGGCGCCTGGGTGTTCGCCGGCGGGCTCCACACCCCCGACATGGCCACGGTGGTCGACGCCACCGGCGCCGAGACCATCACCACCGACGGCCCCTTCGCCGAGGCCAAGGAGCAGCTCGGCGGCTTCTGGGTCGTCGAGGCGCCCGACCTCGATGCTGCGCTCGCCCTGGCCGCCCAGGGCTCGGCCGCCTGCGGCGGCCCCGTCGAGGTCCGCCCGTTCCAGGGCGAGTGAGGCTCCGGCCCCCTTGCCCACGGCCGACGAGATCGCACGGATCTTCCGCCAGGAGTCCGGCCGCGCCACCGCCACCCTGATCCGCACCTTCGGCAACATCGACGTTGCCGAAGATGCGGTCCAGGAGGCGTTCGTGGTGGCGCTGCGGACCTGGCCCGAGACGGGCCTGCCGCCCAACCCCGGCGGCTGGATCACCACCACCGCCCGCAACCGCGAGATCGATCGCCTGCGGCGGGAGTCGACCCGCGACGCCCGCCAGGCCGAAGCCACCGCCATGGCCACCCCCGCCGACCCCATCGACGATGCCGGTCTCCCCGACGACCAGCTCCGCCTCATCTTCACGTGCTGCCACCCCGCGCTCGCACCCGCGGCGAGGGTGGCCCTGACCCTGCGGCTGATCGGCGGGCTCCAGACCCCCGAGATCGCTCGCGCCTTCCTGGTGCCCGAGGCCACCATGGCCCAGCGGCTGGTCCGGGCCAAGCGCAAGATCGCCGTCAACAAGATCCCGTACCGGGTCCCCGTCGGCTCCGAGCTGCTGGTGCGCCTGCGGTCGGTGCTGGCGGTCGTGTACCTGATCTACACCGAGGGCCACCAGGCCTCGACGGGCGACGCCCTGGTCCGCACCGACCTCTGCGACGAGGCCATCCGCCTGGCCCGGCTGCTGGTCGCCCTGCTCCCCGATGAGCCCGAGGCCCTCGGCCTGCTGGCGCTGCTGCTGCTCACCGATGCCCGCCGCGCCACCCGGGAGGACGCCGACGGCAACCTCGTCCTGCTGGCCGACCAGGACCGCGAGCGGTGGGACCGGGCCGAGATCGACGAGGGCCACGCGCTCGTGAGGCGGTGCCTGCGCCGCAACCAGCCGGGGACCTACCAGGTGCAGGCAGCCATCGCCGCCGTCCACACCGATGCACCCACGGCGGCCGCCACCGACTGGGTCCAGATCCTGGCGCTCTACGGCCAGCTGCTGTCGTTCTCGCCCACACCGGTCGTCCAGCTCAACCGGGCGGTCGCCCTGGCCGAGGTGGCCGGGCCCGAGGAGGCGCTCGCCGAGGTGGACCTCCTCGATCTGCCCGACTACGTGCCGTACCACGCCACCCGGGCCGACCTCCTGCGCCGGCTCGGCCGGCCCCACGAGGCGGCCGAGGCCTACGACGCCGCGATCGCCCGGTCCGGACCGGGGCCCGAGCGCCGGTTCCTGGAGGGCCGCCGGGCCGAGGTCCGAACCACCAGCTGACCGGGCGGGCCGATCCGGCTAGCGGCGAGCCGCCTCGAAGCCGTTCCGGGCGAGCATCGGGAGCAGCTCGTCGGCGGTCGCCCGGTTGAACGATCGAGCGTCGTCGGGCAGGTCCTCCCAGGGCACGAGCAACGGGTTCCGCTTGTCCTCGTCATCGCGGACCTCGCCGTGGCGCCAGCCGGCCGCGGTGCGGTCGTCGAACCAGCGCTGGTGGTCACGGCCGGCGAGCTGATCGACCTCGTCGGCGGTGAGCGTGACCTCGGGTGCCCCCCACCGGCGCAGGGGGACGAGGTCGAGGCCGAGCGCATCGAGGTCGGCGGTGATGCCGTCGACCCGCTTGCGGCTGAGCTCGCGGTCGGCGTCGGTCAGCTCCGCCCACGGCCGCGCCAAGGAGGAGGTGGGCGCGTCGGGGGCGAGGTGGGCCAGGTAGTCCTCGTGCACGGCCTCGGCGAGCTGCTCGCGCACCCCGCCGTCGACCGTGGCGATCGTGCAGGTGCGGTCGAGGAACGGGAACAGCTCCACCCCGGGCAGGGCGGGCGCGCCGTCGGGGAGCGGCTGGAGGAGACCCCCGAGACCGGACTGCGTCCGCATGCGCACGACGATCGGAACCTGGCCCCACGCCAGGTGCTGGTGCATGAAGCCGGCCTGGGCGAGCGCGGTGGTCTCGTCGGCGACCGCGATGGCCACCCAGCTGGGCGGATCCTGGGCGAGCAGGGCGAGGAAGTCGTCGATCGCGTCGGGGTCGGGCACCTCGAGGTCGAGGTCGACCAGCGTCGGTTCGCACACGTCGTCCAGCGCCGGGTGCTGGAGGCGAAGGGCCTCCCACTTCCCGCGGGCGCTCGGGTCGACGAGCGTCGGGGTCAGCTTCACGCCGGGGTGGGCGTCGGCCCACTGCTGCGCGAGCGCGAGCACCAGGCTGCGCCCGAACTGGCCGAGCCCGAGGATCATCAGGTGCGGCACCGCCTGCTCCTCGACCGCGGGCGGCCCGTCATCGGCGAGGAGGGCGCGGGCGGCCCGCTCGTGCAGGTTGAAGTAGCTGATCCGGGCGCCGCCGCGGCTCTCCAGGTCGGCCGACCGCAGCAGGCCGGTCAGGTTGGCCGAGCCGAGCTGCACCGCGCACCGCACCGGCGCCTTCGCCCGGGACGCGCTGACCCGAGCGATCACCTGGGTGATCTGCACGTTGACGGCGTCGCTGCCCGAGCACACCACGATCCGCCGCGCCCGATCGATGCCCGCCGTGCGCAGGAGCGCCTCGTCGGTGCCGCTGCCCTGGAGGACGTGGTCCACCTGCTCGGCCACACCCGACCGGGCGGCGACCGCAGCGTCGGGCTCGATCGCCACCACGTGCTGGCCGGCGGCGACGAAGGCCGTGGCCAGGCGGGCGCCGGTCTCGCCGAGGCCGCAGATGATGACGTGGTCCTTGGCGTAGCGGAGCCGGTAGCGCCGGAACTCCTCCCGGAAGACCACCGACGCGGTCTGGAGGATGGTGCTGGCCGCCAGGATGGGCACCACGAAGCGGGCCAGCTGGAGCTGCCAGTTCATCGGGCCCGAGCTGCCGCTGTAGTCGATCGTCGCCAGCTGCAGCGTCAGGTACAGGTTGTCGAAGGTCCCCCGATCGACGCCGTGGGCCGAGCCCTGCTTGATGAAGCCGGTGATGCCGATCACGAGCATCGCCGCCCACAGCAGCGCCAGCAGGAACCACCGCTTCCGGGTGTCGGACAGGAGGCTCACCGCCCGCGCTCCACCGGGATGACCTCGACGCGGCGGCCCAGCAGCGTGGCCTCGGAGACCAGCTCCGCGGTGCCGCCCCGACCCCGCCCCGGCTGGCCGTCCCAGAGGGCGAGCAGCACGTCGCAGCGATCCAGGACGGCACGGCCGGCGCGCTCGTACGCCGCCTCACGGGTCGAGTCGTCTGCGGGGGCGCCGAGGATCACCTCCCTCTCATCGGCCGCTGCGACCAGATCGGTGAACTCCTGCACCGAAGCCACGGTGGCGAAGTCGGCGATGTAGTCGACCGGCGCGAACGGCAGCAGGGCGATCAGACGGCCGCCGCGTGCCATCACCCGCTGCGCCACCAGGCGATCTGCGCCCTCGGCCAGGCTCGAGACCACCACGAGCGACGCGTCGGAGCCGGCGGTCAGGCGGTCGAGCACCAGGTCGACGCCGGCGAGCACCTTGGGCCGGTCGGCCAGGGTGCGGTGGCCCGTGACCCCGATCCACAGCTCGTCCGCACCGCCCGCGTCGCCCACCCTCACGATGTTGGCACGCGACGCGGAGCAGCCGAGGCCCGAAGGCCCCGGCTGCTCACGTGCGATTCAGGTGGACCCGCGACAGATCAGGTCTGAGACGAAGTCTCAGAACGTGATGACGGTGCGGATGGCTTCGCCCTTGCGCATGATGTCGAAGGCGTCGTTGATCTCGTCGATCTTCATGCGGTTGGTGATCATGCCGTCGAGGTTGAGCTGGCCGCTCTTCCAGAGGCTGAGCAGCCGGTGGAAGTCGGAGCGCACGTCGACGGAGCCGTAGTAGCTGCCCATGAAGTTCTTCTCGGAGAAGAAGATCTCGAAGCCGTTGAACGAGACCTCCTTGTCCATGGCGCCCACGCCGATCACGCAGGCGGTGCCGCCGCGGCGCACGGCGTCGTAGGCGGCCCGCATGGTGACGGGGAGGCCGATGGCCTCGAAGGCGTAGTCGAAGCCGTCGCCGGTGAGCTCGGCCTGGAGGGCGGCGAGGTCGTCGGGCTTGCAGCCGTGGGTGGCGCCGAAGGTCTTGGCCAGCTCGAGCTTGTCCTCGTTGAGGTCGACGGCGACGATGATCGACGCACCGGCCACGTGGGCGCCCTGGATGGCGGCGATGCCGACGCCGCCGCAGCCGAACACGACGACCTTGGAGCCGGGCTCCACCTTGGCGGTGTTGATGGCCGCGCCCACGCCGGTGGAGACGCCGCAGCCGATGAGCGAGGCGATCTCGAAGGGGATGTCGTCGTCGATCTTCACGGCCGCTTCCTGCGGCACCGTGAGGTACTCGGCGAACGTGCCGGTGCCGGCCATGCCGAACACGGGCTCGCCGTTGCGGGTGAAGCGGGGGGTGCCGGCGATGGCGAACTGGATCATCACGCACAGGTGCGGCTGCTTGCGCTCGACGCAGTTGTTGCACTTGCCGCACGGCGGGCTCCAGGCGACGACGACGTGGTCGCCGACCGCCAGGGCGGTGACGCCGTCGCCGACGGCGGAGATGATGCCGGCGCCCTCGTGACCCGGGACGAACGGAGCCGGCTGGGGCAGCGAGCCCTGCATGGCGTGGAGGTCGGAGTGGCAGACGCCGGTCGCCTCGATCTTGATGGTCACCTCACCGGCGTTCGGTGCGTCGACCTCGAGGTCGTCGACGATGTCGAGCTTCTCGTCACCGGTGTTGTGCAGCAGCGCAGCGCGCATGTCTTGTGCTCCTTGGTTTCCCCTGGGATTGGCCTGAGCGACCTTAGTAGAACGTGTTCCAATTTCCATTCGGGGCCGGCCCTGCCGTGGCCCGTACCATGGACGGCGGGCGAGCTGAGGAGCCGGGGGTGGGGTCAGCCACAGCGCACAACCGACGGTCGGGGTCGGTGACGGTCGCCGTCACGGTCGCGGCCGAGGTCGTGGCGGAGGTGACCCTCGGCCGGCACCGCCACCCGTGCGTGAGCACCGGGCTCGAGTCCCGGCCGGTCGGCGGCCCGGTCGCCGCGGTCGCCGCGCTCGACACCGGCCGGTTGAGGGACGCGGCACCGGCCGTGGTCCCCGACGACGCGGCCTGGCCGGCTCGATCGGCCGATCGGGCCGCAGCCGAGCGCTGGGGAGAGCGCCACCGCGGCGTCCTCACCGTCGAGCGCCTGGCCGTGGCCGATGCCGCGGACCACGTCCTCGCCACGGCCGCGATCGAGTGCGCCGGCCGCGCCCTGGTGCCGGACGGGGCCCGACGCCTCGACATCCTCCTTCCCGCCTCCGGTCCGCTGGCCCCGGCCCTGCGCGCCGCCGGTTGGATGGCGGGATCGACCGCCGACGGCACGGTCCTCAGCCTGCCGCTGCGCTACCCGTGGCGGCTGGTGACCGATCCGCTCCCGGTCCCGGGGCGGGTCATCGCCCGCCTCCCTGCCCGGACGCGGCGGACCGTCCGCCGCCTGGCCGGAGCCGACTGGCGAGCGGCACCGGAACTGGCCCGGACCGCCATCGCCGAGGGCCGCGAGGCCGTGCGGCACGCCTCCACCCCCGGCCGCGCCCGCCAGGAGCCGGTGCCGGGCGCACCGGCGGGCACCACGCCGTTCGCCGTCACCCGCTACCGCACCCTCCAGCGCGCCTTCGCCCTGGTGCCGCCGCCCCTTTGGGCCACCCGGTTCGTCGACATCGGGGCAGGCGACGGCCGCGTGCTCGAGGCGGCCGAGCGCGCCGGGGCTGCCGCCGTGCTGGGCCGCGAGCTCGACGCGGGGCTGGCCTCCCGGGCCGAGGCGCGACTGGGGCGCGCCGGTGCGGTCGAGGTCGGCGACGCCCTGGACGCGCCGCTGCCGCTCGACACGGGCGTCCTGTTCCTGAACAACCCGTTCGGGGTCGCATCGGTGGAGCGCCTCGCGGGCCTCACCGCAGCCGCGCTCGCCGCCCGGCCGCGTCCGCTCCTCGTGATCTACATCAACCCCCCGACGGTCGTCCCGTTCACCGATGCCGGGCTGGCGCTCGTGCACTGCGCGCCGACCCACTCCGTGCTCGCGACGGTGGGCCGGCCACCCCAGGGGCCGAACGGCCGCCCGCTATCGTGACGCCCCACCGACTGCTGCGAGGACCGCTTGACCCCTGATCCCCGGCCTGGCCCGCGCTGGCCAGGGGGCGCCGCCTTCGCCTTCTCGATCTTCGACGACACCGACATGACCACGTTGCTCAACGGTCCTCCGGTGTACGACGCGATCACCGCGGCCGGGCTCCGGATCACCAAGACGGTCTGGCCGGTGCTGCCCGACGGCCCTGCCCGCACCGGAGGCACCACCTGCGACGACGCCGACTACCGCGCCTGGGCCCTCGACCTGCAGGCGGCCGGTCACGAGATCGGCATCCACAACGCCAGCGACCACCCCTCGAAGCGGCCCACCACCGAGCGGGCCCTCGACCGCTTCGCCGAGATCTTCGGCCACGACCCGCGCATCGGCGCCGACCACGTCGGCAACTTCGAGGCCATGTACTGGGGATCCCGGCGCCTCACCGGGCTGCGGAGCCACGCCTACGCCTTGGGCACCCGGGCGGCGCGACCGAACCGCCGCCCCACCGAGGGGGAGATCCCCACCAGCGAGTACTTCTGGGGCGACCTGCTCCGCGACCGCGTCGACTACTGGCGCAACTTCACCTACCACGACATCGACACGCTCCACGCCTGCCCTCCCATGCCGTACCACGATCCGGTCCGGCCCTACGTGAACTGGTGGTTCGCGGCGAGCCACGCCCCCACCGCCGACGCCTTCGTCGAGCTGCTCGCCCCGGAGCGGCTCGACCGCCTCGAGGCCCAGGGGGGCGCCTGCATCCTCTACACCCACCTGGGGCTGAAGTTCACCGACCCCGACGGCGTGCCCGATCCCCGCGTGGTCGAGGCGCTCCAGCGCGTCGCCGAGCGCCGGGGCTGGTTCGCCCCGGTGTCGGCGATCCTCGATCACCTGCGGACCGAACGAGCCGGCGATGCCCCGCTGACCGGGCGGGAGCGGAGCCGGCTGGAGAACCGGTGGATCACCGACCAGGTGAGCACCCGAGCGGGCGCCGAGACCCGCCGCGTGCTGCGGCGGGTGCGCGGCATCCGGGACCCGTACTGATGGCGGAGGCCATCGACGGCGAGGTGGCGGTCCGATCGGTCAGGACCGGCGAGATCGACGACCTCATCCCGTACCTGATCCGCAACCGCGCCCACATCTCCGGATCGCGGCGCCCCGCCGTCTACCGGGCGTTCCTGGCTGACGCCGTCCGGCCTCGCCCCCTGACCACCGTGGTGATCGCCGAGGTCGACGGCCAGTGCGCCGGCACCGCGCTCGTGGTCAACAGCGACCTCCCCGCGTACTACCGCGCCTGGATGTGGCGGCACCCGGTCGCCGCCGCCCAGCTGGTCGGGCACCGAGCGAGGAAGCTCCCCTACCGGCTCCGCCGCCGGCGCCGGCTGCGCGCCGCCACCCACACCGCTCCTCCCGCCCCGCTCGTGCCGCCGGCCGGCCCCCCTGGGTCTGGGGCTGACGCCCCGGAGCCACCGGCGTGGGGGCCACGGCCCGAGCAAGGGCCCGGCGTCGCGTTCTGCGTGTACGTGCTGGTGGACCACGATCGTCGGGGCCACGGGATCGGCAAGCTCCTGGTCGAGGCGGCGCTGGGCAACACCAGGGCCCTGGGGTCGACCCGCTTCGATTGCAGCTTCGACCTGACGGATCCCGCCGCCTCGCGCCTGTACCCATCGCTCGGGTTCACGGTGACCCGCACGCCGACCGGCGGGTTCGCCAGCCTCGCCCTCGCGGGGCTGACCGGCCGGCGGCTGGCCGCATGACCATCTCGTTCGAGCGGGTGGCGCTCCCCGTCGTCCCGTGGGCCGACCTCGATCAGCGGGCGACGCGCACGGTGTTCCAGACCCGGGCCTGGCTCGACTTCCTCGTGGAGACCCAGGGGGCGGAGCCGGTGGCGGCCCGCATCGTCGATGGGACCACACCGGTCGGGTGGTTCACCGGCGCGACGATCCGGCGGGCCGGGCTCACGTTCCTCGGCAGCCCGCTGCGGGGGTGGACCACCCCCGCCATGGGCTTCGACCTGGAGCCGGGCGCCGACCCGACGGCGGTCCTCGAGGGCCTGGCCCGGTTCGCGTTCCGGGACCTCCGTGCCATCCACCTGGAGGTGGCCGACCGCGAGCTGCTCGACGAGCAGGTGGTCCCGCAGGGCTACGTCATCGGGCGCCTGCCCGGCTACCAGCTCGACCTGGCCCCCGACGACGACCTCCTGGCGACCATGAAGCGCAACGGGCGGCGCGACGTGCGCCGAGCCCTGCGCAACGGGATCGTCGTCGACCCGGTCGATCCGGCCGATCCCGGCACCTTCGCCGCCGACTACTACGCCCACGTGAGCGAGGCGTTCGCCAAGCGCGACCTCACCCCGACCTACCCCCAGGCGCGGGTCGAGGCCCTCATCCGCCACCTGGGGCCCACGGGCCGCCTGCTGCTCCTCGAGGCGCGGACCGCCGACGGGGAGCTGGCCGCCACCGGCATCTTCCCCGGCATGGCCGGCGGCACCGCGGAGTACTGGATGGGCGGCAGCGAGCGCCGCCTCCAGCACCTGCTCCCGAACGAGGCGCTGATGTGGAGCGCGCTGCGCACCTGGCGCGACCGCGGCGCCGTCCGGTTCAACTTCGGCGGCGGCGGCTCCTACAAGGCCAAGTACGGCGGCGAGCCCCACGTCCTCCCCTGGCTGCGCCGGTCGCGCTTCGGCGTGCTCGAGCACGCCCGCAGCACCGCGTACCGCCTCTACCGGCGGCGGCTCCAGATCCGCTGATCGCCGAGAACTAGAACGCGTTCTCGTTTTCTCGTACAGTCCCCGCCCATGGGAGATCTTGGATTCTGGAGACTGGCCGAAGCTGACCCGGGGCACCTCGCGCTGGTGGGTCCCGAAGGCACCGAGCTGACCGCGGGCGAGCTGCTCGAGCGGGCCAACCGGGCGGCCCACGGGTTCCGTGCGCTCGGGCTGCAGGGCGGCGACACCGTCGCCGTGCTGATGCCCAACTCGACCGAGCTGATCGAGCTCTACCTGGGCGCCCTCCAGGTGGGCCTCTACTTCACCCCGGTCAACTGGCACCTGGTGGGGCCCGAAGTGGCCTACATCCTCGGCGACAGCGACGCCAAGGTGTTCATCGCCCACGAGCGCTTCGCCGAGGTGGCCACCAACGCGGCGGCCGAGGCCGGCTTCTCCGCCGAGGCGTCGTTCGCCGTCGGCACGATCGAGGGCTTCCGGCCGGTCGCCGAGCTGACCGACGGCCAGCCGTCCACCGACCCCGAGGGGCGCAGCACCGGTGCCGCCATGCACTACACCTCCGGCACCACCGGCCGCCCCAAGGGCGTGAAGCGCGGCCTGTTCGAGATCGACCCCAGCGACATGGGCGAGCTGCTCGCGTACCTGCCGAACCTGTTCGACATCCAGGCCCACGACGGCCACGTCCACCTCACGGTGTCGCCGCTCTACCACACGGCCGTGCTGATGTGGACGGGCAACGCCCTGCACCTCGGCCACACCGTCGTGCTCATGGACAAGTGGACCGCCGAGGAGACCCTGCGGCTGATCGAGACCTACAAGGTCACCTACAGCCACATGGTCCCCACCCAGTTCGTCCGGCTCCTCGACCTCCCCGAGGACGTCCGCGCCGGCTACGACGTCAGCTCCCTGCGCAACATGATCCACGGCGCTGCCCCGTGCCCGCAGGAGGTCAAGCGCACCATGATCGAGTGGTGGGGCGACACGATCCAGGAGTACTACGCGGCCACCGAGGGCGGCGGCACGGTCATCGGCGCCAAGGAGTGGATGGCCAAGCCCGGGTCGGTCGGCCTCCCCTGGCCCGGCAGCGAGATCCGCATCTACGACGATGAGGGCAACCAGCTCGGCGCCGGCCAGATCGGCACCGTCTACATGCAGCTCATGGCCGACTTCGAGTACAAGGGCGACTCGGCCAAGACCAAGGCCAACCGCATCGAGAACTTCTTCACCGTGGGCGACCTCGGCGAGCTCGACGACGACGGCTACCTCTTCCTGCGGGACCGCAAGGCCGACATGATCATCTCGGGCGGGGCCAACATCTACCCGGCCGAGATCGAGGGCGAGCTCATCAACCACCCGGCCATCCAGGACGTCGCCGTGTTCGGCATCCCGAACGCCGACTGGGGCGAGGAGATCAAGGCCGTGGTCGAGCTCCACCAGGGCTTCGAGCCCAGCGACGAGCTCACGGCCGAGATCATCACCTGGGCCGGGACCCGCATGGGGAAGTTCAAGCTCCCGAGGACGATCGACTACGTGGAGACGCTCCCCCGCGAGCCCAACGGGAAGCTGATCAAGCGCAAGCTGCGCGACCCGTACTGGGAAGGCATCGACCGCCAGATCTGAGGCGGTCGACCGGGTCAGCCCTCGAACAGGGACTGGCCGATGTAGGCGTCCTTGCGCGTGATCCCGGGCGGGATGGCGAACAGCGCCGACCCGGTGTGCTGGAGGTACTCCGACAGCGCATCGTCGCGGGCGAGGGTGGTCTGCATCGGCACGTACTGCTTGACGGGATCTCGGAGGTAGGCCAGGAAGAACAGGCCGGCGTTCAGCCGGCCCAGGCCGTCGCTGCCGTCGGTGAAGTTGTAGCCGCGGCGGAGCATCTCGACGCCCGCGTTCTGATCGGGGTGGGCCAGGCGCACGTGCGACGTCTTCGAGATGATCGGCTTGTCGTCGGCGCCCTGCATGTCGAAGTCGGGCTCGGTGAACTCGGTGCCGCCCGACAGCGGCGCGCCCTCGCCCTTGTTGCGCCCGATGATGGTCTCCTGCTCCTGCAGCGACGTGCGGTCCCAGGTCTCGATGTGCATGTTGATCCGCCGCGCCACGAGGTAGCTCCCGCCGGCGAGCCAATCGGCCTTGGCGTCGTCACCCGGACCGACCCAGACGTGGGTGGCCACCTCCTTCGGGTGCTCCGCCTTGAGGTTGGCCGTGCCGTCCTTGAAGCCGAACAGGTTCCGCGGGGTGCTCTGCGCCGTCGATGTGGAGGAGGTGCGTCCGAACCCGAGCTGGGACCAGCGCACCCCGGCGGCGCCGAAGGCGATCCGAGCGAGGTTGCGGATGGCGTGGACCGCCACCTGCGGATCGTCGGCGCACGCCTGGATGCACAGGTCGCCGTTGGAGCGGAGCGCATCGAGCTTGTCGCCCGGGAAGTGGGGGAGGTCGATCAGGGCCTTCGGGCGCTTGGCGGCCAGGCCGAAGCGGTCGTTGCCATCTGCGTCGGTGAACAGCGAGGAGCCGAAGCCGAACGTGATGGTGAGCCGCGAGGGCGGGAGCCCGAAGGCCTCGCCCGTGTCGTCGGGCGGGGCCTGGTAGGGACCGTCGACCGGTCCGTACGTGCCAGCCGGGTCGCCCTGGGTCATGCGGGCGGCGGCCGCGGTCCACGCCTTCAGCAGCTGCACCAGCTCGGCCCGCGACGTGGTGGTCACGTCGAAGGCGGCGAAGTGGAGCCGGTCCTGGGCCGGCGTGACGATGCCGGCCTGGTTGGCGCCGTAGAACGGGTACGACTCCGCCTCCCCCGGCCCCGCCTCGGCCGACCCGCCATCGTCGCGGCTGACCGCCACCCCGCCCACCGCCACCGCACCCGCGGCCACCACGCCGGCGCCGGCGTAGCCGAGCAGGCGGCGGCGCGACACGCGGGGTGCCTGCGCCCCGGTGGGCGGTGCGGTGTCGGGAGGGGTCGGGGTGTCCACGGCGTGCTCCTCTGGCCGCGTCAGAGGACGACGGCGGCGGTGAGCTTGGAGAGCGGCTCGCTCAGGGCGTTGACCGAATCGGCCAGCTCCTTGACCTGGGCCTTGGTGAGCTCGTCGTAGTGCTTGAACCCGTCGCCCACCGCGTACTGGTCGAGCAGGACCTGCAGGGCGGCGAAGCGAGCAGCAAGCGTCTTCGCGAGCTGGGGATCCTTGAGCTTCAGCGCCGGCTCGAGGTTCTCGAAGGCGATGCGAGCACCGTCGACGTTGGCCTGGAAGTCCCAGAGGTCGGTGTGGCTCCACGCCTCCTCTTCGCCGGTGACCTTTCCGGTGGCCACCTCGTCGAGGAGCTCCTTGGCCCCGTTGCCGAGCTGGGTGGGCGTGTAGGTGAGCTTGCGGGTGCGGCTGTAGAGCTCCTGGGTGTCGGCGACCAGCTGGTCGGCGAGCTCCTTGCGCTGGGCCTGCGTGGCGGGGGTGTAGCCGGTGGCGTCCTGGGGCCACAGGTCCTTCTCGATGCGGTGCCAGCCCGTCCACTCCTGGCCGGCTTCGAGATCGGCCTCGCGGAGGTCGAGACGAGGGTCGAGGTCGCCGAACGATTCGGCGACGGGCTCGATGCGCTCCCAGTGCATGCGGGCGGAGGCGTAGAGGGCACGGGCCTTGTCGTCGTCGCCGGCGCGGTAGGCCTCGGCGAACGCCTTGGTCTGGGTGACGAGCTGCTCGGTCTGGTCGCGCACGTAGGCCGCGTACTGCGACGTGGCGGTGGCGAGCAGGTCGGCGGCCTTGCCGGTGGCCTGGTCGGAGGAGCCCGACTTGGTCACCGTGAAGTCGGAGCGGATGCCGTCGCCGACCATGCCGGGCTTGCACGCCGCCGTGTACTTGCCGGGCGCGGCCTGGACGACGAGGTCGCGGGTGAGGCCGGGGCCGATGTTCTCGACCTCGCCGACGATGCGGAGACCGTCTTCGCCCAGCAGGTAGAACTCGGTGACCTGGGATCCCTTGTTGGTGACCTTGAACACGAGGGTGCCGCTCGGGGCGGTGGTGCCCGAGACGGTGCACTTGTCGCCGGTGCTGGTCACCGTGAGCTTGCCCGAGTCGGATGACGGGCCGTCGGACGACGCTGACGAGGAGTTGTTGTCGGTGCAGGCCGAAGCCACGGGGACGAGGAGCAGCAGCGCTCCGAGCAAGCCAAGGGAACGCCTCGACATCAGGGACCTCCGACGATCTGGGGTTGGTTGGTGGTGGTGTTGCTTTCGCCCGCAGGGGCCGTGGGAGCCGCCGACATCGGCTTCCTGACCGTGCGGAAGAACAGGTAGAGCACCGGGAACACGTAGAGCACCCAGGCGATGAGCTGCAGCCACGTGGTGGTGGGGTTGAAGTTGACCGTGCCCTTGAGCAGGGTGGCGTACCAGCTGCTCGGCGGGATCTGGGCGCTCACGTCGAAGGCCACGTTGTTGATGCCGGGGAGCACCCCGGCCTCTTGCAGGTCGTGGATGCCGTACGAGAGCACGCCACCGGCGATGACCACCAAGATGGCGCCGGTGTAGGTGAAGAACTTGGCCATGTTGAGCTTGACGGCGCCCCGGTAGATGAGGACGCCGAGCACCACGGCGGAGATGAGGCCGAGGACCGCACCGATCAGCGGCTGGGTGGTGTCACCGGTGGCCTGGGCCGCGGCCCACAGGAACAGGGCGGTCTCGAGGCCTTCGCGCCCGACGGCGAGGACCGCCAGGAGGACCAGCGCGACGGCGCCACCCTCCGCGGCCACGCCCATGCGGCTCTCCAGCTCGCCCTTGAGCCCGCGAGCCGTGCGCGCCATCCAGAAGATCATCCAGGTCACGAAGGCCACGGCGATGATCGACAGCGTGCCGCCGAGGGCCTCCTGCGCCTCGAAGCTCAAGCCCCGGGGGCCGTAGGTCAGCAGCGCACCGAAGCCGATCGAGATGGCGACGGCGATGCCCACGCCCAGCCAGATCCACGGCAAGAGGTCGCGCCGACCGGTCTTGACCAGGTACGCCACGAGGATGCCGACGACGAGTGCCGCCTCGAGACCCTCACGCAGGCCGATGAGGTAGTTGGCGAACATCAGAGGCCGCGCACGTGTCGGACAGGATCGTTGACCACGACGGAACCGTAGACCTACACCCTCTTGTAAAGCAACCTGAACATCGCCCGCCTCATCACGGTCGCGCGCCAGGTTCCGCACACCGGCTCCCAGGGGCTGTGCGCTGACGCACACCCTCGGGGCCGCGGCGCCCCGCTGGCCGACCCAACCGGTTCACAGGAGGGAAACCGCGGGGCAACGCCCAGCGGGTTTGGTGGTCCCATGCCATCAGCGCCCGGATCTCCGCTCCGCCTCGTCGTCATCGGCAACGGCATGGTCGGCCACCGGCTGCTCGTCTCGCTGGCCGAGGCGGGAGCCACGCGGGCCATGGCCATCACCGTGGTCGGCGGCGAGACCCGCCCGGCCTACGACCGCGTCGGGCTGTCGTCGTGGTTCGCCGGCCGCGACGCCGGGGCGCTCAGCCTGGTCGAGCCGGGGTTCTTCGGCGACCACGGCATCCGGCTCCTGCTGGGCGACCCGGCGGTGGCGATCGACCGCGAGGCGCGCACCGTCACCACGGCATCCGGCGAGGTGCTCCGCTACGACCGGCTGGTCCTGGCCACCGGCTCGCGGCCGTTCGTGCCGCCGGTCCCGGGTCACGACGGCCCCGGCTGCTTCGTCTACCGGACCATCGACGACCTGGAGGCCATCGCGGCGGCCGCCGACCGGCCATCGGTCCGGCGGGGCGTGGTGGTGGGCGGCGGGCTGCTCGGCCTGGAGGCGGCCAACGCCCTGCTCCAGCTCGGGCTCGAGACCCACGTGGTGGAGTTCGCGCCCCGCCTGATGCCGGTCCAGCTCGACGAGGGCGGCAGCGCCACCCTGCTCCGCCACATCGAGCGCCTCGGCGTGCAGGTCCACACCTCGTGCGCCACCCAGGCCATCGAGAACGACGGCACGCAGCCCACGGCGCTGGCCTTCGACGGCCGCGAGCCGCTGGCCACCGACCTGGTGGTGTTCTCGGCGGGGATCCGGCCCGACGACGCCCTGGCGCGGAGCGCCTCGCTCGACGTGGGCGAGCGCGGCGGGGTGCTGGTCGACGACCAGCTGCGCACGTCGGACCCGGCGGTGCTGGCGGTCGGCGAGTGCGCGGTGGTGGCAGGACGGCACTTCGGCCTGGTGGCGCCCGGCTACCAGATGGCCAGGGTCGCCGCCGTCCACCTGGCCGCGGCGGCGTTCGGGGCACCCGAGCCCGAAGACCGGTTCGTCGGGGGTGACCTCTCGACCAAGCTGAAGCTGCTCGGGGTCGAGGTGGCGAACGTCGGTTCGGTCCACGAGGCCGAGGGCGGCCACCGGCTGGTGTGGGACGACCCGGTGGCCGGCACGTACCAGCGCCTCGACGTCGACGATGGCGGCCGGGTCCGGGCGGCCGTCCTGGTGGGCGACTCGTCGGCGTTCGGGCCGATCCTCGACCGGTTCCGCTCGGGCCGCGCCCTCGACGATCCCGGGGCGCTGCTCAAGCCCGCCCCGACCGGCGCCGTCC
The DNA here is from genome assembly GCF_049993875.1 of Aquihabitans sp. McL0605. Classification (NCBI taxonomy): domain Bacteria; kingdom Bacillati; phylum Actinomycetota; class Acidimicrobiia; order Acidimicrobiales; family Iamiaceae; genus Aquihabitans; species Aquihabitans sp. McL0605. The sequence continues at coordinate 3,905,329 of NZ_CP188252.1, read as the reverse complement.
CCGCCGCCGCCGATCCGTCCGCCGGGATCTGCTCGTGCGAGAACGTGAGCCGGGGCGCCGTGTGCGGCGCCATCGCCGAGGGCTGCGACACCCTCAAGGCGCTGAAGGCCACCACCCGTGCCGGCACCGGGTGCGGCGGATGCGTGCCGATCCTCGAGGGGCTGCTGCGCACCGAATCGGCCACGGCGGCCACGGGCCTGTGCGAGCACTTCGGCCACAGCCGCGTCGAGCTGTACGACCTGATCCGGGTGCGGCGCCACGCCACGTTCGCCGAGGTCCTCGACCGCTACGGCGTGGCCCCCGGCGGCTGCGAGGTCTGCAAGCCGACCGTGGCCTCGATCCTGGCCTCGCTCGACAACGGCTACATCCTCGACGGCGAGCAGGCGGCGCTCCAGGACAGCAACGACCACTTCCTGGCCAACATCCAGAAGGACGGCACCTACTCGGTGGTGCCCCGGGTCCCCGGCGGCGAGATCACGCCCGAGGGCCTGATCGCGATCGGTGAGGTCGCCCGCGACTTCGACCTGTACACGAAGATCACCGGCGGCCAGCGCATCGACCTGTTCGGCGCCCGGGTGGAGCAGCTGCCGGTCATCTGGAGGCGCCTCGTCGACGCCGGCTTCGAGTCGGGCCACGCCTACGGGAAGTCGCTGCGCACCGTGAAGTCGTGCGTGGGGAGCAACTGGTGCCGCTACGGCGTGCAGGACTCCACCGCCATGGCGATCCTGCTGGAGGAGCGCTACCGGGGCATCCGCTCGCCGCACAAGATCAAGATGGCGGTGTCGGGCTGCGCCCGCGAGTGCGCCGAGGCGCAGAGCAAGGACGTCGGCGTCATCGCCACCGAGAAGGGGTGGAACCTCTGGGTCGGCGGCAACGGCGGCATGCGCCCCCGCCACGCCGAGCTGCTGGCCGAGGACCTCGACGACGAATCGCTGATCCGCTCGATCGACCGCTTCGTCGAGCTCTACGTGCGCAGCGCCGACCGACTGCAGCGCACGGCGTCGTGGATCGAGGCGCTCGACGGCGGGATCGATCACGTGCGAGCGGTGGTGATGGACGACTCGCTCGGCCTGGGCGCCGAGCTGGAGGAGGCCATGGAGGCCCACGTCGCCGCCTACGAGTGCGAGTGGGCGGCCACGCTCGAGGACCCGCAGCGCCTCGCCCGGTTCGTGACCTTCGTCAACGCCCCCGACGAGCCCGACCCCACCGTGGTGTTCGTGCGGGAGCGCCACCAGATCCGACCCGCCCGACCCGACGAGCTCGTGGGAGCGATGGCATGACCCTGATCGACACCGAACGGCAGACCTGGGTGGGCGTGTGCGCCCTCGACTCGATGGTCATCGGTCGCGGCGTCGCCGCCCTGGTGGACGGCGAGGCGGTCGCCCTGTTCCGCACCGGCGCCGGCACCGTGCTCGCGATCGCCAACCTGGATCCGTGCTCGGGCGCCTCGGTGCTGTCGCGCGGCCTGATCGGCCAGACCCAGGTCGACGGGGAGGTCGTCACCTACGTGGCCTCCCCCCTGCGCAAGGAGCGGTTCGACCTGGTCACGGGCGCCTGCCTCGACGGGGACCGGCGCATCGCCACCTGGCCGACCCGGATCGACGGGGACGGCACGGTGCTGGTGGGCGCCGAAGCATCACCTCCGAGCAACGGGCCCGAAACGACCCCGTAACCGTCCCCGTGGACACTGCACCGGTGCCCCTGGGAACCTTGAGCGGCTTCACCATCGCGGTGACCGCAGACCGACGCAGCGAAGAGCAGGCCTCCCTGCTCGCGCGCCGCGGTGCCGAGGTGCTGCACGGCCCGGTCATCAAGACGCTCCCCCTCGGCGAGGAGGGCGGGACGGAGGAGGCCACCCTCGCCCTCATCGAGCAGCCGCCCGACGTCGTCATCCTCTCGACCGCCCTGGGGGTGCGCGGCTGGTTCTCGGCCGCCGCCGGGCTGGGGCTCGAGGAGGCGCTGCTCGAGGTGTTCGCCGGGGCCGAGCTGGTCGCCCGCGGCACCAAGGCCATCGGCGCCATCGTGTCGGCCGGGCTCGGGGCCGGGCTCCCGCTGCCCAGCCCGACCTATGCCGCGATCGTCGAGACGTTCACCGCCCGGCCCGCCCGGCACCCCGACGGGCGGCCGGTACGTGTGGCGGTGCAGCTCGACGGCGAGCGGTCGAGCGACCTCCCCGCCCTCCTGGCCGACCTCGGCTTCGACGTGGTGGCGGTGCCCGTGTACCGGTGGGTGCTCCCCGACGACCTCGCTCCCGCCGAGCGGGTGGTGCTCGCCGTCGCCGACCGCCGCGTCGATGCGGTCACGTTCACCTCGGCCCACGCCGTCGCCAACTTCACGACCATCGCCGAGCGCCTGGGCGTGCTCGACCGGGTCCGGGCCGCGTGCGGTGACGGGCAGGTCGCCGTGGTCTGCGTCGGTCCCGTCACCCGGGCCCATGCGGCCGCCGCCGGCCTCACCGGCCTGCTCGAACCGGCGCAGCCCCGGCTGGGCGCCATGGTGCAGTGCCTCGCCGCGGCGTTCGATGCGCGGGCGGTCGACCTGGAGCTCGACGACCACCCGGTGCGGCTCCAGGGCAACCTCGTCGTGGTGGGCGGGGAGGCACCGGTGTCGCTGACCGACCGCGAGCGCTCGGTGCTGGAGGTCCTCTCCGAGCGCCAGGGCGTGGTGATCTCGAAGCAGGCGCTCCTCCAGCGGGTGTGGAACGACGACAGCGACGAGCACGCCGTCGAGGTGACCGTCGGCCGGCTGCGGCGGCGGCTCGGACCGGCGGGGAGCTCGATCGAGACCGTGATGCGCCGGGGCTACCGCCTGGCCACCGGCTGAGCCTGACCCCAAGCTGACCAACCCCTCTCAGCGCCCCGGAGCCACCGTGCGGCTGCCGTTCGGATGACGTAATGCCAGGCACACGGCGGGGAAAACCGAGGAGTGGACGATGCGGGGCATGACCACCACCGGCACGCGCGACCTCCTCCGATCCGTCTTCCGGGCGGGGCCCTCCACCCGGATCCTGCACCTGACCTGGCTGGCGTTCTTCACCACCTTCGTGGTGTGGTTCAACTTCGCCCCGTTCGCCACCACGATCGGCAAGCAGTTCCACCTGTCCAAGGGGCAGCTCGTCACCCTCGGGCTCTGCAACCTGGCGCTCACCGTGCCCGCCCGGCTGGTGGTGGGGAGCCTGCTCGACCGGTTCGGGCCGCGGCGGACCTTCTCGGCGATCCTCGTCTACGCCGCCATCCCGTGCCTGGTGTTCGCCACCGCGCAGAGCTTCACGATGCTCGTGGTGGGCCGGCTCCTGGTCGGCGTGGTCGGGGCCGGGTTCGTCGTCGGCATCCGCATGGTCTCCGAGTGGTTCGACCCGGCGGAGGTGGGCACGGCCGAGGGCGTGTACGGCGGCTGGGGCAACTTCGGTGCGGCCGCGGCCACCTTGTCGCTGCCGGTGATCGCCGACATCGTCGGCGGTCCCGATGCCTGGCGCTGGGTGATCGCCGGCACCGGCGTCATCGCGGCGGTCTACGGCCTCGTCTACTTCCGGTCCGTGACCGACACGCCCGCCGGCGTCACCTACCAGCGCACCAAGAAGGCCTCCGCCCTCGAGGTCACCAGCCCCGGGGCCGTGTGGGGCCTGATGGCGCTGTCGATCCCGCTGGCCATCGCCCTCGGGGTCATCGGATGGCGGGTCTGGAAGGTCGACGTCATCACCACCGCAGGGCTGGCGGTGGTGCTGGCCGGCGCGGCCGCCCTCCTCGCCGTGCAGCTGGTGGCGGTGCGCCGGGCCAACGTGGTCGCCCGCGCCGACGGCTACCCCGCCGAGGAGCGCTACCCGTTCTCGTCGGTCGTCGTCCTCTCGGTGGCGTACGCCTGCACCTTCGGCTCCGAGCTGGCGGCCGTCTCGTTCCTCCCCACGTTCTTCGAGACCACTTGGGGGCTCTCCACTGCGGTCGCCGGCGCGGCCGCCTCGGCGTTCGCGGTGATGAACCTGGTCAGCCGGCCGTTCGGCGGCATGGTGTCCGACCTGGTGAGCAGCCGCCGGCGCTGGCTGACGCTGCTGCTCGGCTGCCTCGGCGCCGGCTACCTCGTCCTCTCCCGCCTCACCGGCGCCTGGCCCCTCGGCCTGGCGATCGCGCTGGTGATGCTCACGTCGCTGTTCGGCCAGGCCGGCAACGGCGCCGTGTACGCGATCGTGCCGCTGGTGAAGAAGCGGGTCAGCGGCCAGATCGCCGGCATGGCCGGGGCCTACGGCAACGTCGGCGGCATCGCCTTCCTCACCGCCCTGCTGTTCGTCTCGGTGCAGGGCGTGTTCGCGGTGATGGGCGCGGCGGCGCTGGTCGCGGCCGTGGCCTCCCGCTGGCTGGTCGAGCCGGCCTCGGACCACGCCGGTGCGCCGGCCTCCGTCGCCCCGGCCCCGACGGCGGTCGCCGGGCGGTTGGCTCCCGCGGGTGGCGCATGACCGCCGTCCTCACCGAGCCGACCCCGATCGACACCTGGCTGCTCCGGCAGCAGGACCTGTCGGCCGTCGAGCGGTTCTCGGCATCCCACGACCAGATGGAGGCCCACGGCGTCGCCGTCCCCCAGGGGCGGTGGCGCGACCGGCTCCCGGCCACCGCACCCGGTCCCGGTCAGCAGTACGCCTTCGAGGTCGACCTCGACTCGTGCACCGGCTGCAAGGCCTGCGTGGCGGCGTGCCACAACCTCAACGGGCTCGACGAGGGCGAGTCGTGGCGCCGGGTGGGCTCGCTCCACGATGCCGGGGCCGGACCGGGCCCGGCGGGGTCGGTGACCGTCACCAGCGCCTGCCACCACTGCGTCGACCCCGCCTGCATGAAGGGGTGCCCGGCCCAGGCGTACGAGAAGGACCCGGTCACCGGCATCGTCCGCCACCTCGACGACGCGTGCATCGGGTGCAGCTACTGCACCCTCACCTGCCCCTACGAGGTGCCCGTCTTCAACCAGTCGCTGGGGATCGTGCGGAAGTGCGACCTGTGCTCGGACCGCTTGGCCGAGGGCGAGGCGCCGGCCTGCGTGCAGGGCTGCCCGCAGGGGGCCATCACCATCACCCTCGCGTCGGTCGACGATCTGATCGCAGCGGCGGCGGCACCCGACGCGGCCCTGGTCCCCACCGCGCCGCGGTCCGATCTGACCGTGCCGGCCACGGCGTACGTGAGCCGCAAGCCGGTGCCCGCCACCTGGGTGGCGGCCGACCGGTCGTCGGTCCACCCGTCGCACGGCCACACCCCGCTCGCGGTGATGCTGGTGCTCACCCAGGCCGCGGTGGGCATGACGGTGGCGGCGGCCTGGCTGCGAGCGACCGGGCGGCTCGACGGATCGGGCCCGGGCACCCTCGGGTCGGTCGGGCTCGTCACCGGCCTGGTGGCGATGGGCGCCTCGGTGCTCCACCTCGGACGGCCGATGCTCGCCTGGCGAGCCATCTTGGGCCTGCGCCGGTCGTGGCTCAGCCGGGAGATCCTGGCCTTCGGCACCTTCGCCGGCGCCGGCGTGGCCACCACCGCGGCCCACGTGCTCGGCCTCCCCACCTTGCTGGTCGACGGCGCCCAGGCGGCCACGGTGGCCGGCGGCGTGGCCGGCGTGGCGTGCTCGGTCCAGCTGTACGCCGTGACCGGCCGGCGCTGGTGGCGGGCGCGCACGAGCGGCCCCCGCTTCGCCGGCACCGCGGTCACCTGCGGTGCGCTCGCCACCGCGGCGGTGCTGGCGCTGTCGGACCCGGCCGCGGCCGAACCGCTGCTCCCCCTCTTGACGGCGATCGCCATCGCCGGCCTGGCGGTGTCGGTGGCCGCTCCCCTCCTCCCGCTGGTCGCGCTCGACCGGCGCCGCGGCTCGGGGGTCGACGAGCTCCGCACCACGCGCCGCCTGCTCGGCCACCAGTTGCAGGCCCGCCTCGCCCTCCGCCTCGGCGCGGCTGCCGCGGCCCTGGTGCTGCTCGCGGTCGCGGCTGCTGCCACCGACTCGCTCGCCGACGGGTCGCTGCGGGTCGGGGTGGCGCTGGTGCTCGCCACCGTGGTCACCGGCCTCGGCGAGTACCACGACCACCGGCTGTTCTTCCTGGCGTCCGTGGCGCCCCGGATGCCGGGATCGCCCCGATGAGCCGGCACCTCGCCGACCTGCTCGCCCGCGAGCCCGCCGGGTTCGGCATCGGGCAGGTGCCGGCCGCTCGCGTCCCCAGCGCCACCACGCGGCTGGTGTGCGGGTTCTGCTCCACCGGCTGCGGCCTCGACGTCCACCTCAAGGACGGCCGCGCCGTCGGCCTCACGCCCAGCGCCTCGCACGTGGTGAACCGGGGTTCGGCCTGCCCCAAGGGGTGGGAGGCGCTCACCCCGCTCGCCGCCCCCGACCGGGCCACCACGCCGTTGCTGCGCAACGCCAGGGGCAAGCTCGTCCCGGTCGGCTGGAGCGAGGCGCTCGAGGTGTTCACCACCCGCTTCAAGGCCAGCCAGGCCGCCCACGGCGCCGAGTCGGCGGCGTTCCTCTCGACCGGCCAGATCCCCACGGAGGAGATGGCCCTGCTCGGTGCCCTGGCCAAGTTCGGCATGGGCATGCGCCACGGCGACGGCAACACCCGCCAGTGCATGGCCAGCGCGGTGGTGGCCTACAAGGAGGCGTTCGGCTTCGACGCCCCGCCCTACACGTACGGCGACTTCGAGCAGTCCGACGTGATCGTCCTCGTCGGCTCGAACCTGTGCGTGGCCCACCCGATCATGTGGGAGCGGATCACGAGGAACCCGAACGATCCCGAGATCGTCGTGATCGACCCCCGTCGCACCGAGACCGCCGAGGCCGCCACCCTCCACCTGGCGCCCCGGCCCAAGTCGGACCTGTCGCTGCTCTACGGCGTGGCCCGCAACCTGATCGAGCGGGGCGCGGTCGACCGGGACTTCGTGCACGACCACACCAGCGGGTTCAGGGAGTTCGCCGAGTTCGTGGGCGCCTTCACCCCCGAGCGCGTGAGCGCCGACACGGGCCTCGCCGCCGGCCAGGTGGACCGGCTCGCCGCCCTGATCGCCGACGGCACGGCCGTGTCGTTCTGGTGGACGATGGGCGTGAACCAGAGCCACCAGGGCGTCCGCACCGCCCAGGCCCTGATCGACCTGGCCCTCATGACCGGCAACATCGGGCGGCCGGGCACGGGCGCCAACTCGATCACCGGCCAGTGCAACGCCATGGGCTCGCGCCTCTTCTCCAACACCACGTCGCTGCTGGGCGGGCACGACTTCGCCGACGAGGGCCACCGCGGCAAGGTGGCGGGCATCCTCGGCATCGACGCCACGCTCATCCCCGACGGGCCGAGCCTCGCCTACGACCGGATCATCGAGGGGATCAGCACCGGCCAGATCCGCAGCCTCTGGGTGGTGGCCACCAACGGGGCCCACAGCTGGATCAACCACTCCGACATGAAGGAGCTGCTCGGCCGCCTCGACTTCCTCGTGGTGCAGGACATGTACGGCACCACGGAGACGGCCCAGCTCGCCGACCTCGTCCTCCCCGCCGCGGGGTGGGGCGAGAAGGACGGCACGTTCATCAACTCCGAGCGACGGCTCGGCCTGGTCCAGCGGGTCTCGCCGGCGCCGGGCCAGGCGCTCGCCGACTTCTTCATCTTCAAGGCGGTCGCCGACGCGTGGGGGTGCGGGCACCTGTTCGAGCGGTGGTCCGATCCGGAGGCGGTGTTCGAGATCCTCCAGGAGCTGTCGGCGGGCCAGCCCTGCGACATCACCGGCGTCGGGGGCTACGAGCACGTCGCCACCGGTGCCGTGCAGTGGCCGTACGCGACGGGCGCGGCGGGCGCCGAGCCGACCGGGCGGGTCCCGGCCGAGCGGCGCCTCTTCGCCGACGGCCGCTTCTTCACGCCCGACCAGCGGGCCCGGTTCCTGTTCGAGGCGCCCGTGGCGCCGGGCGAGCGGCCCGGCGGCGCCTATCCGCTGGCGCTGCTGACCGGCCGGGGCTCCGCGAGCCAGTGGCACACCGAGACGCGCACGTCGAAGTCGGCCACCCTCCGGGCGCTGGCCCCCGAGGGCCTGTGGGTCGACATCCACCCGGCCGACGCCGCCGCCCGTCACCTGGCCGCCGGCGACGAGGTCGTGGTCCAGACCCGCCGGGGCGCGGTGCGGGCGCGAGCACAGGTGACGACCGGTGTGGGCGAGGGCAACGTCTACCTGCCGATGCACCACCCGCAGGTGAACGCCCTGACGTTCCCGGCGTTCGACCCGCTCAGCCGCCAGCCCAGCTACAAGCACTGCGCCGCCCAGGTGCGGGCGGCCGAGGCGTCAGATCCCTAGACCTGGGCGCCGTACTGGTCGAGGACCAGGTGGGTGGCGATCTCCAGCTCGTCGGCCACCTTCTCCATGCCCGACCAGCCGTTGACCCAGCCGATCAGCGCCGAGAACCACACGTGGCCGAGGGTGCGGGTGGCCTGCACCTTGAACGCCGGGTCGAAGTCGTCGCCCAGCGCCGTGGAGAGGATGCGGGTCATGGTGGCCGACACCTCCTCCTGGCACGAGGCCGCACCACGGTCGGGCGACAGCAGGGCGGTGACGACGGCCTCGGAGAGCTTGGGCTCCTTCTCCATGGCGCGGGTGGCCCGGCGCAGCACGTCGGAGACCCGTTCGGAGATGGTGTCGCCCTTGGGCGGGCGCTGGCCCACCCGGCGCTCCAGGTCGTGGGTCCACTCGACCATGGCTGCGGCCAGCAGGTGGTCCTTCGACGAGAAGTAGCGGTAGATGGTGCCGAGGGCGACGCCGGCCGACGTGGCGACGTCGCGCATCTGGACGGCGTCGTAGCCGCCGGTGGCGCCGAGGTCGAGCGCGGCGCGGATGACCCGCTCGCGCCTGGCGGCCTGGCTCTTGGTGAGCGTCGTGGTGTCGGCGTCCATCTGGCCCGTCACCCTACGATCCGGCGCGCCCGAGATCGCGGAACGGCGTGTCGCGGTCGGGGCGGGGCTCGCCGGGGAGGCCGAGGACCCGCTCCGCCATGATGTTGCGCTGCACCTCGTTGGAGCCGCCGGCGATGCGGATGGCGGGGGCGAACAGGAACCGGGCCTGCCACTCGGTGCCGGCCGGGGCGTGGTCGTCGAGCAGCTGGCCCTCGGGCCCGAGGACCTCGAGCGACGTGTTGCCGAGGCGGCGCAGGTACTCGGCCGCGAACAGCTTCATGACCGACGTCTCGGGGCCGGGCGGGACGCCCTTGCTGAGCGCCGTCTGCAGCCGGTAGCCGTGGAAGCGCTGGATCTGCTGGCGGATCCAGCAGTCGACCAGGTGCTGGCGGATGATCGGATCGTCGGAGACGCCCCGCTTCCGGGCCAGCTCGATGAGGGCCATGGTGTCGCTGCTCTTGTTGGCGCCGGCGATGAGGCCGCGCTCGTTCGACAGCGTGGTGATGGCGCAGCCCCAGCCGGCGTTGACCTCGCCGAGCACGTTGCCGACCGGGATGCGGACCTCGTCCATGAACACCTCGGAGAAGTGCTCGGACCCGGTCATCTGCTTGAGCGGCCGGACGTCGAAGCCCGGGGTGGTCATGTCGACGAGGAAGTAGGTGATGCCCTTGTGCTTGGGCACGTCGGGGTCGGTGCGGGCGAGCAGGATGCCCCAGTCGGAGTCGGCGGCACCCGAGGTCCACACCTTCTGCCCGGTCACCACGTACTCGTCGCCGTCGCGGATGGCCCGCGTGGAGATGTTGGCCAGGTCGGAGCCGGCGTCGGGCTCGCTGAACAGCTGGCACCACACCTCATCGCCCCGCAGCATCGGGAGCAGGTAGCGCTTCTTCTGCTCGTCGGTGCCGTGGCGCAGGATCGTCGGGCCGGCCATGCCGATGCCCACCGCGTAGTTGTTGACGGTGACGCCGAACTGGCCGGCCTCCTGGCCCCAGATGGTGTTCTGCATGGCGGTGCCGCCCCGGCCGCCGTACTCCTTGGGCCACGTGATGCCCGCCCAGCCGTGGTCGACGAGGAGCTCCTGCCACTGCTTGACGCGGCGGTGGAACTCCTCCTCGGTCATCGTCTGCTCGAGGAACCCCGTCGAGAAGTCCTCGGGGCCGCCCTTGGCCGGGGCGTTGGCGACGAGCCAGCTCCGCACCTCGGTGCGGAAGGCTGCCTCTTCTGGGGTGTCATCGAAGTCCACGGCCGCAAGACTAGAACACGTTCTCGTTCCGACACCCGGCCACGGGGTTGTCGGAAGCTGGCAGAATGCCCGCGGACCAGAAGTGGGAGCAGCAGATGGAACGCTTGACCGGGCTCGACGCAGCCTTCCTGTACCTCGAGAACCCCACCAACCACATGCACGTGGCGATGACGATGGTGGTCGATCCCTCCTCGGTTCCGGGCGGCTACACGTTCGAGAACCTCAAGGAGTTCATCCGGAGCCGGCTCCACCTGGTGCCGCCGTTCACCCGCCGCCTGGTCGAGGTGCCGCTCAACCTGGCCCACCCCGTCTGGGTCGAGGACCCCGACTTCGACATCGACTTCCACATCCGCCGCATCGGCTGCCCGGCACCCGGTGGTCGCCGGGAGCTGGGCGAGATGGCCGGCCAGATCGCCAGCACGCCGCTCGACCGGTCGCGGCCGCTGTGGGAGCTGTGGGTGATCGAGGGCCTCAAGCAGGACCGAGTGGGCGTCGTCACCAAGGTGCACCACTCGGCCATCGACGGCAGCTCCGGCGCCGACCTCATGGTCCACCTGTTCGACCTCGAGCCCGAGCCGGCCGACCCGCCGCAGGTCACCGAGCGCGAGGCCGAGCACATCCCGAACGACATCGAGCTGCTCGGCTACGCGGCCGTCTCCCGGTTCCGCAAGCTGGTGGCCCTCCCCCGGCTGCTCGGCGACACCGTCGGCGCCGTCAACCGCGTGGCCCAGGGCCGCCGAGACCCCACCAAGGCGGTGGGCGCCGCCCCGCTGACCGCCCCCCGCACCTCCTGGAACGGCGCCCTGTCGCCCATGCGCTCGGTCGGCTTCGCCCGCGTGACGCTCGAAGACGTGAAGGCGGTCAAGACCGCCTTCGGCTGCACGGTCAACGACGTCGTGCTCGGGCTGTGCGCCGGCACCCTGCGCTCCTACATGCTCGCCCACGGCGACGTCCCCGACACCCCGCTGGTGGCGGCCTGCCCCGTCTCGGTGCGCACGGCCGAGGACTCGGCGCCCGGCAACAAGGTGTCGGCCATGTTCGCCTCGCTCGACACCCAGCTCGAAGACCCCACCGAGCGCATCCGCGCCATCCAGGCCTGCACGGTGGGGGCCAAGGAGGAGCACCAGGCCGTCGGGGCCGACATGCTCCAGAACTGGGCGGAGTACGCGGCACCGAACACGTTCAACCTGGCGTCGCGCCTCTACTCCAGCTGGGGGCTGGCCGACAGCCACCGGCCCATCCACAACGTGATCATCTCCAACGTGCCCGGCCCGCCGTTCCCGCTGTACTACGCGGGCGCCGAGATGGTGGCGGCGTACCCCATGGGCCCGGTCATGGAGGGCGTCGGCCTCAACATCACCGTCATGAGCTACCGCGGCTCGGTCGACTTCGGGTTCATGGTCGACCGGGAGCTGGTCCCCGACGTGTGGGACATGGCCGACCGGGTCAAGGGTGCGCTCGAGGAGCTCCAGGAGGCCGCCGCCCGGCTGCCCCTCGAGGTGATCGACGAGGCCGCGGCCGACGCCCCGGAGGTCGCGGCCACCCGGCGCGACGAAGTGGCCCACGTCGCTACCGATCTCCCGCCCGCCAACCAGGCGCCGATGCGGTCCGACCTTTCCTGACGGTCCGTCAGGAGACTTAGAACCTGTTCTCATTCGGGTGGTAGAACCTCACCCATGGGGTTCAACATCGCCGACCTGTTCGAACGCGCCGTCGACGCCGTTCCCGACCGCATGGCCCTGGTCTGCGGGGAGCGCCGCCTGACCTACCGCGAGATGGACGACGAGGCCGACCAGCTGGCCAACCACCTGCTCGCGGAGGGCTTCGGCCACGGCGACCACATCGGCATCTACGGCCAGAACACGGCCGAGTGGCTGATCGCCATGGTGGCGGTGTTCAAGATCCGCGCCGTGCCGATCAACATCAACTTCCGCTACGTCGAGGACGAGCTGGCCTACCTGTTCGACAACGCCGACCTGGTGGCCCTGGTGCACGACCGGGAGTACATCCCCCGCATCGCGGCCGTCACCGCCAAGGTGCCCGGCCTGCGGCACTTCATCATGATCGACGATGGCAGCGACGCCGATCCCGCCGAGATCGGCGCCATCTCGTGGAGCGACGCCATCGCCGGCGCCTCCACCGAGCGGCCCGTGCTCCCCCGCACCGACGACGACCACTACGTCATCTACACCGGCGGCACCACCGGCATGCCCAAGGGCGTCGTGTGGCGCCACGAGGACGTCTTCTACGCCCTCGGCGGCGGCGTCGACGCCTACACCAACGAGCGGATCACCCACGGCCACCAGCTCGCCGAGAAGGCGGCCGCCACCGAGACCCCGATGGTCAGCCTCAACATCCCGCCGCTCATGCACGGCGCCGCCCAGTGGGGCGCGCTGCGGTTCCTGTTCGAGGGCGGCACGGTCGTGTTCGTCCCCCGGTTCAAGGCCGAGACCGTGTGGGAGCTCGTGGAGGCCGAGAAGGTCAACACGATGATGATCACCGGCGACGCCATGGCCCGCCCCCTGATCGAGACGCTGCAGGAGGATCCCGACCGCTGGGACCTCTCCTCGCTGTTCGTGACCTCGTCGAGCGCCGTGGTGTTCTCGCCGTCGCTCAAGGACGCCATGCTCGAGCTGCTGCCCAACATCATGGTCATCGACGCCATCGGCTCGTCCGAGAGCGGCATGAACGGCATGGTCATCCAGACCAAGGGCCAGACCGCCAACCACGGCGGCGGCGGCCCCACCGTGAAGGCCGGGCGCGACGCGGTCGTGCTCGACGAGAACCTCGAGCCGCTGCCCGCCGGCACCGGCGTCGTGGGCAAGCTCGCCCGGGGCGGCAACATCCCGATCGGGTACTACAAGGACCCCGAGAAGACCGCCGCCAACTTCGTCCACGCCCCCGACGGCACCCGGTACGTGGTGGCCGGAGACTTCGCCCTCCACGAGGCCGACGGCAGCATCACCCTGCTGGGCCGGGGCTCGGTCTGCATCAACTCCGGCGGCGAGAAGATCTACCCGGAGGAGGTCGAGACCATCCTCAAGGCCCACCCCGAGGTCTACGACGTGCTGGTGGTCGGCGTGCCCGACGAGCGCTGGGGCCAGGCCGTGTGCGCCGTCGTCCAGCCCCGCCACGCCGACACGCCCCCCACGCTGGAGGAGCTCGCGGCCCACTCCCGCACCCAGCTGGCGGCCTACAAGACCCCTCGCCACCTGGTGATCGTCAACGAGATCCAGCGCTCGCCCAGCGGCAAGCCCGACTACCCGTGGGCCGCCGGCGTGGCCGAGGACGCCATCAGCACCACCGCCTGAGCCATCCGGCGTGCGTCCGGGTCCGTTGACACCTAGCTATCCTAGGCATAGGTTGGCTAGGTATGAGCGACGCCGATGCCGAACCCGCTGCTGCGGGCACCGCTGAGGGCACCCGCGGCAGCGCCGCGGTGAAGGGCCACCTCGACATGCTGCTGCTGGCGATCCTGGCCGACGGCGCCCGGCACGGCTACGGCGTGATCGAGCAGCTGCGCGACCGCAGCGGGGCGGCGTTCGACCTGCCCGAGGGCACCGTCTACCCGGCCCTCCACCGCCTGGAGCGCAACGGGCTGCTCAGCAGCGACTGGGACCGCTCCGGCGGTCGGCCGCGCCGCGTCTACCGCCTCACCCCCCCTGGTCAGGCCCGGCTGCGCGAGCAGCACGCGGCCTGGACCGAGCTCTCGTCTGCCATCACCACCATCTTGGAGGGAACACCATGGCCGAGCACCACACGGGCGATCACCGCCTGATCGAGGAGTACCTGTCGGGCCTGCGCCCGGCGCTGGACCGCCAGCCCGACGCCGACGGCGTGATCGTCGAGCTGCGCGACCACCTGCTGGCCACGGCCGAGCGCCACGAGCGCAGCGGCGCCACGCCCATCGAGGCGGAGCGGCGAGCGCTCGCCGAGGTGGGCGACGCCGACGTGGTGGCCGACGCCTTCGCCCGCAACGCGCACGGCGGCGCGGCGGTCGCCACCGCGTTCACCCGGGCGGCCGGTGTCGCCGGCTTCATCGCAGCGGGCGCCGGTGCGATCGCCGTGGCGTCCTTCGCCATCGGCGACCGCATCGAGGAGCAGGACGGCTTCTGGTCGCCGGCGTCGCAGGCGTGGGGGTCCGTCGGCGCGGTCGGCACGTTCATCGCCACGCTCAGCGCCCTCGTGCTGCTGATCGGTGTCATCCGCCGCCACGGTGGCATCGGGTGGGCCGGGCCCATGGCCATCGGCCTCGCCGGATCGGGCGCGTTCGTCTCGATCGCCGCCTGGGCCGTGCCGGTGTGGGCTGGGCTCGTGGGGGCCTCGTGGCTCGTCCTCGCCGTGGCCACCCACCGATCGGGCAGCACCCCGTGGGCCGGCGCCCCGCTGCTCGCCACCGGGGCCCTGGCCCTGTCGGTCGCCGCGGCGACCCATCCCACCTGGACCACCGGTGCCACGGTGCTCGACAGCGCGGCGATCGTCGCGGCCGGTGCCGGTGCCGTGGTGCTCGGCCGGGCGCTCGTCGCGGAGCAGCCGGCGGCGGCGGGGCCCGTGGCGATCGCCGCCTGACCAGGTTCACCTCCCTTACGGGGAGGTGAACTCGCGGCTCGATCGGCGCGATCGCCGTCTCGCTGTCACTCCCCCTGGGTACGGTCCTCGGAACGACTTCACCGATCGGGAAGGGCTCAGCGATGACCACCACCGACACGCGCACCGCCGGCGGCGTGATCGATCGGCTGCGCGCCACGCGCCGGCTGACCGAGTCGCTCGCCGCCGCCCTCACGCCCGAGGACCAGGTGGTGCAGTCCATGGCCGACGTCAGCCCCACCAAGTGGCACCGCGCCCACACCACGTGGTTCTTCGAGACGTTCGTGCTCACGCCGCACCTGGCGGGCTACCGGCCCGTCCACCCGGCGTACGACTACCTCTTCAACTCGTACTACGAGCAGGTGGGCGATCGGCACCCCCGGGCCGAGCGGGGCCTGATCTCGCGGCCCACCGGCGAGGAGGTCGCCGAGTACCGCGCCGCGGTCGACCAGGCGCTCGACGAGCTCATCGACGGCGCCGACGGCGAGCTGCTCGCCGCCATCCTCCCCCTCCTCGAGCTCGGCACCAACCACGAGGAGCAGCACCAGGAGCTGCTCCTCATGGACATCAAGCACGTGTTCTCGTGCAACCCCATGCGCCCGGTGTACCGGCTGGGCACCGCGCCGCTGAGCGGGCCTCCGGTCGAGGACGTGCGCTGGATCGAGGTCGATGCCGGCCGGATCGAGGAGATCGGCGCCCGCGGCGACGGGTTCTCGTTCGACAACGAGGGCCCCCGCCACCAGGCCCTGATCCACCCGTTCCGCCTGGCCGACCGCCTCGCCACGGAAGGCGACTGGCTCGCGTTCATCGCCGACGGCGGCTACCAGCGGCCCGAGCTGTGGCTGTCCGAGGGCTGGGCCACCGTCAAGGCCCAGGGCTGGGAGGCCCCGCTCTACTGGGACCGCGACGGCGACAGCTGGTCGGTCTTCACGCTCGGCGGCACCCGGCCGGTGCTCGCCGCCACCCCCGTCGTGCACGTCAGCTACTTCGAGGCCGACGCCTTCGCCCGGTGGTCCGGCACGCGCCTCGCCACCGAGGCCGAGTGGGAGGTGGCCGCTGCGCTCGTCGGCGCCCACGACGCCCCCAACGACCTCGGCGCCGGCGCCCTCCACCCCCGCCCCGCGGCACCGGGGTCGGCCGGGCAGGGCGTCCGCCAGCTGTTCGGAGACGGGTGGGAGTGGACCGCCAGCCCCTACGGCCCCTACCCGGGGTTCCGTCCGGTCGACGGCGCCATCGGCGAGTACAACGGCAAGTTCATGTGCAACCAGATGGTGCTGCGCGGCGGCGCGGCGGTCACGCCGTCGGGCCACACCCGCGCCACCTACCGGAACTTCTTCCCGGCCTCGGCCCGCTGGGCGTTCAGCACCGTCCGCCTCGCCGACGACGTCGCCGCTCCGCCGAAGGTCCACCACCGCCACGTGCTCGCCGCCCAGCCCGCCTCGGTCCCGTCCGTGATCCCCCCGGTGATCGACGTGCACCTCGGCGCCGCCGACCTGGGCCGGGCGCTGCGGGCCGACGTGGTCGCCGGGCTCGCAGCAGCCGAGCCGTCCCTCCCGCCGAAGTGGTTCTACGACGACCGCGGCAGCGAGCTGTTCGATCAGATCACCCGGCTCGACGAGTACTACCCCACGCGGCGCGAGCGGGAGATCCTCCAGCGCGAGGCCGCCGCCATCGCCGAGGCGTCCGGGGCCGACACGCTGGTCGAGCTGGGCTCGGGCACCTCCGACAAGACGCGCCTCCTGCTCGACGCGTTCGACGCCACCGGCCAGCTCCAGCGGTTCGTGCCGTTCGACGTGTCCGAGGGCATCTTGCGCTGGTCGGCCCACACCATCGCCGAGCGCCACCCCGGCGTGGCCGTCCACGGCGTCGTCGGAGACTTCGACCACCACCTCGGGTGCATCCCGGCGGGGGGCCGGCGCATGGTGGCGTTCCTGGGCGGCACCATCGGCAACTACGAGCCCGGGCCCCGGGCCCGGCTCCTGGCCGGCCTGGCGGCCACCCTCGCCTCCGGAGACTCGCTCCTGCTCGGCACCGACCTGGTGAAGGATCCCCAGCGCCTGGTGCTGGCCTACGACGACCCGGCCGGCGTCACCGCCGAGTTCAACCGCAACGTCCTGCGGGTGCTGGCCCGGGAGCTCGACGCCGAGGTCGACCCCGACAGCTGGGAGCACGTCGCCCGCTGGGACGCCGGGGAGGAGTGGATCGAGATGCGCTTGGCGGCGCTCGGCCCCCAGCGCATCGCCGTGCCGTCGCTCGGCGTCGAGCGGTCCTTCGGGCCGGGCGAGAGCCTGCGCACCGAGGTCAGCGCCAAGTTCCGGCGCGAGACGGTCGAGGCCGAGCTGGCCGCCGCCGGCCTCGAGCTCACCCACTGGTGGACCGATGCCGCCGGAGACTTCGCCCTGAGCCTCAGCACCAAGCCCTGACCGTTCGGCCGACGGGCCCGCTCCCCGATCAGGTGCCGGTGAAGTTGGGCTGACGCTTCTCCTTGAAGGCGCGGGGGCCCTCCTTGGCGTCGTTCGTGTTGAAGATGATCGGCTCGCCGATGGTGAGCTCGTGGGCCAGGCCGTCGGCCTCGGTCATCGCCGCGGTCTCCCGCATGCTCTTGAGCACGGCCTTGACCGCCAGGGGGCCGTTGGCAGCGACCCGGTCGGCCAGCTCCCGGGCCTTGTCGAGCGCCTGGCCGTCGGGGACCACGTGGCCGATCAGCCCGATCTCCTTGGCCTCCTGCGCCGAGATCAGCCGGCCGGTGAGGAGCAGGTCGGCGGCCATCGTGTACGCGATCTGGCGCTGCAGCCGGACGGTCGAGCCGCCCAGGGGGAACAGGCCGCGCTGCACCTCGGCGATGCCGAGCTGAGCCGACTCGCCCGCCACGCGGATCTCGGTGGCCTGGAGGATCTCGGTGCCGCCGGCCACGCAGTAGCCCTCGACCGCGGCGACGATCGGCTTCATCGGCCGACCGTGGCGCAGCAGTGCCTTCCAGTGGAGGTCGGGGTCCTCGGCCATGCGGTTCATCTCCTCCTCGGAGAACCCGGCGGCCAGCGCCTTGAGGTCCATGCCCGAGCAGAAGTCGCCGCCGGCGCCGGTGAGGATGCCGACGCGGAGCTCGTCGTCATCGTTGAGCATCTTCCAGGCGTCGGCCACCCCGACGAGCATCGTGGGGCTGAAGGCGTTCTTGGCCGCCGGCCGGTTCAGCGTGACCGTGAGGACGTGGCCGTCCCGCTCGGCGAGGAAGTGCGGCTCTTCTGCGATGACGTCTGACATGCCGTCAGACTACGACGCGAACGAGAACACGTTCTACTTTCCGGGAGCAGGGCTCATGGAAGGTCCACGAGGTCCGACAGCACCGATCGGATCTGGCTGACGGCTGCGGGGCCCACGTTCAGGTCCCCTGATCCGGTACCGATCCGCGCCGTGC
The DNA here is from genome assembly GCF_049993875.1 of Aquihabitans sp. McL0605. NCBI lineage: Bacteria > Bacillati > Actinomycetota > Acidimicrobiia > Acidimicrobiales > Iamiaceae > Aquihabitans > Aquihabitans sp. McL0605. Next base: position 3,887,206 of record NZ_CP188252.1, on the reverse strand, counting down.
TCACGGCCGTGCCCAGGTGCACCTGGGCCGCCGACGGCTGGAGGGCGCCTTCCGCAGCGATCGGCACCTCCGCCCAGAGCCCACGGGTGAGGTTGGCGGTCAGTGGAACGACGTGGACGGTCCGCGGCCCAGCGGCCGGCACCCGGTCTGCGGTGATCATGATCGCCGGCCGCGGGGCGGCGAGCTACTTCTGGAGGGCGTCCTCGATGCGGGCGAGGGCCTCGACCACGCGGTCGGTCTGGGTCTGCTGCTCGAGCACCATGCGGGCCAGCCAGAAGCGCAGGAGGCGGGCCATCGAGAAGCGGATGAACAGGCCGACGCCGATGATGGCCAGGCCCAGCCCCAAGATGCCGCCCGAGATGAGCATCGGCACCTGGTCGGCCACGTACTTGGAGCCCGAGGCGTTCCAGTAGGCGATCAGGATCAGGACCACGCCCAAGATGGGCAGGGCCAGGCCGATCTTGAGCAGCAGCGACTCGGCGTCGGCCGACGGCTCGGGGACGTGGATCTCCTCCACGCCCAGCTCGAGGCGGTCGGCAGCGCTCTGCTGGGCGGCGGGGGACACGGTGGTATCGGTCATGTGGAGGCTCCGAGGTAGGCGGCCGACAGTTCGGCCTCGAGGTCTGCAGGGGCACCGGCGGCGATGACGTGGCCGTGCTGCATGATCACGGCATGGTCGGCGACGCCGAGGACGGTTCGGGCGAACTGCTCGACGACCAGGATCGACACCCCTTCGGTGGCGATGCCGGCGACGATCTCGTACAGCTCGGCCACGACGAGCGGGGCCAGGCCCATCGACAGCTCGTCGATGATCAGCAACCCGGGATCGGTGGCCAGCCCGCGGGCCATGGCGAGCATCTGCTGCTCGCCGCCCGAGAGGGTGCCGGCGACCTGCCCGATGCGCTCGCCCAGGCGGGGGAAGCGGGCGACGGCCGCTTCGATGATCGCCTCGGCGGGCATCCCCCGGTAGCTGGCCATCACCAGGTTCTCCCGCACGGTGAGGCTGCGGAACACGCCGCGCCCCTCGGGGATGGTGCAGAGGCCGAGGCGGGCCAGGGCGTCGGGCTTGGCTCCGTTGACGTGGCGGCCGCCGATGTGGACGCAGCCCGACGACGCCGGGTGCTGGCCGGTGGCGACGAGCAGCGTGGTGGTCTTGCCGGCGCCGTTGGGGCCCAGCAGCGCCACCACCTGGCCGCGGGGCACGACGAGGTCGACGCCGTGGAGCACCTGGATGCGGCCGTAGGCGGCGGTGACCTTGCGCAGCTCGAGCAGCGGCGGCGCGGGGTGGGTGTCGGCGCTCATCCGGGCGCTCCCGGGTCCTGGCCGAGGTAGGCGTCGACCACCTCGGGGTTCTTCTGGATCTCGATCGGGGTGCCGGTGGCGAGCACCTCGCCGAAGTTGAGCACCGTGATCTGGGCGCACAGGCGCATCACGAGCGGCACGTCGTGCTCGACGAGGAGGATGCCGAGGCCGTCGGTGGTGAGGTCGAGGAGGATCTCGGCGAACCGGTCGGTCTCGCCGTCGTCGAGGCCCGACGCCGGCTCGTCGAGCAGCAGGACGCGTGGCCGGCAGGCCAGCGCCCGGGCCAGCTCCACGAGGCGGGCCGAACCGGTGGAGAGCGAGTCGGCGCGCTGGTGGGCCACCGCGGTGAGGCCCACCCGCTCGAGCAGCTCGTCGGTGACCCGCTCGGGGTCGGAGCCCCGGAGCTCGGCGGCGGTGCGGACGTTGTCGCGCACGGTGAGCGACCCGAACAGCTCGAGGCGCTGGAACGTGCGGGCGATGCCGCCGCGGGCCCGCTGGTGGGCCGACACCTTGGTGATGTCGTCCCCGTCGAGCCGAACCGTGCCCCGCGTGGGGGCCTGGAGCCCGGTGATGACGTTGAACGTGGTGGTCTTGCCGGCGCCGTTGGGGCCGATCAGCCCGGCGATCTCGCCTTCGCCCACGGTGAGGCTCACGCCGTTGACGGCCATGTGCCCGCCGAAGCGGACGGAGATCTCATGCGTCTCGAGGATCGGCATGGCACCTCCCCCAGTCGAGGCCCAGCTCGCCGTCGATGGCGGCGCGATCGGCGGCGGACACGGAGGCTCCCGTGAGGACCAGCTCGGGCACCAGCTCCGGCACCGGCGGCGAGAGCAGGTCCACGGCGCGGTTGCGGTCCGGGTCCTTGCCGTCGGCACCGGAGCGCCGCCGCCGGGCCGCCCGCAGGTGGTCGATGGTCTGGGCCACGGCGCCGTCGGGGTTGGCGGCGAGGCTGATGCCGGCCAGACCCGGGAGGATCGTCATGACGTTCTGCAGCGCCGGGAGCGAGTCGCCGATCAGCGGGAACATGGCGTAGAGCATCGCCCCGAGCAGGACGCCGGCGATCGCCGCGATGCCGCCGACGACGGCCATGAGCACGAGGGGCAGGCCGGGCAGCGCGCCTTGGAGCAGCGAGAACTGCTCGGTGCCGACCTTGCCGCGCCAGCCGCCCAGCAGGGCGCCGCCGAGGCCGGCGATGGCCGCCGAGAGCGCGAACACCTGGAGCTTGAGGCGGGTGAGGTCGAGGCCCAGGGTGGCGCACGCGGCCGGGCTGTCCTTCATGGCCTGGAGGCGCCGGCCGAACGGGCCCCGGCGCAGGTAGGTGACCAGCAGGCCGAGCAGCACGAACACCACGGCCATGAGCACGAGGTTGGCGCGGTTGCTGCTGGTGTCGATGGGCCCGAGGTGGATGCGTTCGTAGGACGCGTCGCCCTGGGCGAACACCGGCACGCCCGCGAACACGGCCTTCTCGCAGAACAGGGCGAACGCCATGGTGGACAGGGCGAGGTAGAGCCCCTTCAGGCGCAGCGCGGGCAGGGCGACGAGGGCCCCGACCACACCGCAGATGACGACCACCAGGATGAGGGCGAGCGGGTTGCCGTCGCTGCCCCACTCCCACATCACCAGGGCGCCGATGCCGGCGAAGGCGAGCGGAGCCAGGGAGATCTGGCCGCCGTAGCCCATGAGCGGGACCAGCGACAGGGCCACGATGCCGAGGGCCAGGCCGTAGCCGACCTGGTCGAGCGCGGAGCCGTGGATGATCGACGGGACGATGAGCGCCACGGCCACCAGGCCCGCCGAGGCGAGCAGCACCGTGCGCATCGCCGGGTTGGGCACCCGGCTGCGGTCGGGCTGGCGGTTGAACAGCGACGCCTTCTCCTGGGGCAGGACCAGCAGGGCGATGAACAGCATGATGACCGGGACGGTCTCGACGTTGATCCAGCCGGCCATGGTGTGCAGCAGCCCGGCCACCCGGTCGGGCATCCACCCGGGGGCGGTGCCGGGGGCGAACCAGCCGTTGATGTCGGTGGAGTAGCGGGCGGCCGACTCGCGCAGCAGGCCCAGGATGAGGGCGCCGAGCGCGGTGAGCGGCAGGCTCCGCAGCCGGCCGACCACGGCGGCGGCGTAGGCGTTGATCACCAGCAGGGTGAGCGTGGTCTGGTCGAGGGTGAGGATCGGGGCGATGAGGACGCCCGCCACGGCGGCCAGGGTGCAGCCCACCGCCCACGACAGCGACGAGATCACGTCGGGCGACACGCCGTTGAGCGCCGCCAGGTCGCGGCTGTCGACGACGGCCCGCATCGCCGTGCCGACCCGGGTGCGGTACAGCAGGATCCGCAGGCCGACGGCGACGAGGATCGCCACCACGAAGACGACGATCTGGTGGTAGTCGACGCCCACGCCGAGGATGCGCACCACGTCGCCCTCGAAGAAGCGCGGCAGCGTCCTCGACTCGGCCGGCGACCAGACCACCGTGGCCAGCTGGATCAGCATGACGAGCAGGCCGATGGGCACGACGATGCGGGTGATGGGCGACGCGTCGTGGAGGCGGCGCATCAGCACCTTGTCGATCAGGAACCCGAACGCCGGCGCGAACACCAGCAGCGTCAGCACGAGCGAGAGCCAGACCGGCAGGCCCCACGCGTCGGGCGAGCTCAGCTGCCAGTAGACGAACGCGGCCCACATGGCCACGGCCCCGTGGGCGAAGTTGAAGATGCCCGACGTCTGGTAGGTGACGACGAGGCCGCTGGCCGCGACGGCGTAGATCGCCGCGCTGGCCAGGCCGAAGACGAGGAGGCCACCGAGCTCGCTCATGGGCGCGCGCCGCCTCGCGCGTGGGGGGCGGGCATCAGTTGGACTTCTTGGCGCCGCCGCCGAAGTCGTTCTTCAGGTCGTACCGGTAGGCCGGGTCGCAGTCGAACTTGGTGGCCTCCTTGGGCCACAGCCGCACGAACTTGCCTGCCTTGACCTGCATGTACATGAAGCAGTCGGAGCTGAGGTTGGCGCCCGGATCGGCCAGGAAGTGCAGGCCGCCGCCGTCCCACTTGTGGATCGAGTGGAGCTCGTCGAGGAGCTTCGGGCGGGTCAGGTCGTTGCCCAGGGCCTGCGCGGCGGTGGAGAACAGCAGGCCGGCAGAGAACGCCTGCACACCGAGCGATGTGGGCTGCACCTTGGTGTTCAGCTTCTTGTACGCCGCCAGGTACGCCTGGAGGGCCGGCGAGTCGTCGGCCTCCTCGAAGGGGACGGTGTTGAGCTGGACGATGGCGCCCTCGGAACCGGGCTCGGCGAGGAGCTCGGGGTCGTAGTACTGCTGGCCGAGGTCGACCACCTCGGGCTTGAAGCCCTGCGTCTTCATGTCCCGGAGGAGCTTGGCCGTCTCGGACGTGGCCGACACCATGGTCACCCACTCGACGCCCTTGGCCTTCATCTCGGCGGCCTCGGTGGCGTAGCTCTCCTGGATGACGCCGGTGTCCTTGCGGTACACGAACGTGTAGCCGGCGGCCTTGTAGGCCTGCTCGATGCGGTCGGCCTGCACCTTGGCGGTCTCGATCGACGAGGCCAAGATGGCGGCCTTCTTGATGGCCTTGGGGTGCTGCTTCGCCACCCAGTTGGCGCCGCCGATCGGGTAGAAGTTCGACGGGTTGGGCAGCGGGGCGACCAGGTTGTCGCTCAGCCCCTTGGCGGCGGTGGCCGTGTAGGCCGGCACCTCGACGAGACCGCAGTCGACCATCTGCTGGGCGCCCTGGTTGTCGGTGACCGAGCCCGATCCCACCAGGGCGAACACCCCGGCGTTGCAGGCTTCCTTGGTGGCCTCGAGGTGGCTGAAGAGCTTCGAATCGATCTTGGTGAGCTCCAGCTTGCGCCCGTTGATGCCGCCGAAGCCGTTGCACCAGTCGACGTAGGCCTGCATCGATTCCTCGATGCTGGCGGTGGGGACCTTGACCTGGCCGGCCTTGTCGGAGATCACCGCGATCTTGATCGTGCTGGCGGTGACGCCGGGCGTGCCGGCGGGCGGGGCCGTCGGGGCCTTGTCGCCCTTGCCGCAGGGCACTGCGAGCGTGCCGATCTTGGGCCCGTCGGTCCCGCCGGAGATGCCGGCCCCCGCGGCTCCGGTGCCGGACCCGCCGTCCGAGGCGGTGGCGGCCGCGCCGCTCCCCGTCCCTCCTCCGGTGGCCAGTTCATCGTCGGACAGGCGGCTTCCGCACGCCGCCGCGACCACGGCAAGTGCGCAGCACAGCGCAACGACACGAATCTTCACAAGCAGGTCCCCTTTTTTGCTCGGCTCGGAATGTAGCGCGCTCCTGAGCCACGACCTGACGACCCGTCAGATTCGCAGCAGGGAGCGACCCCTACGGTCCGGTTTCAGCCGGCGGCGAGCAGTGCGCCGAGCCGGCGGAGGTGCGTGGTGCCGCCCCCGAGGCTCAGCTCGATGTGCTTGGCCCACCGGAACGTGCGGTGGACCGGGTAGTCGGTGTCGAGCCCGATCCCGCCGTGCAGGTGCTGGGCCGCGTGCACCACGCGGTGGGCCCCGTCGGCCGCCCAGTACTTGGCGATGGCCAGCTGCTCCGCCGCCGGCAGGCCCTCACCCAAGCGCCAGGCCGCCTGGTAGGCGGTGAGGCGGACGGCCTCGGTGTCGATGTAGGCGTCGGCCACGCGGTGGGCGACGGCCTGGAACGTGGCGATCGGCGTCTCGAACTGCTTGCGCTCGCTCGTGTACGCCGCGGTGGTCCGCAGCGCCGCCTCGCACACCCCGGCCTGCACGGCGCAGTAGGCGGCGATGGCCCGGTCGGTGATCCACGCGGTGACCGCCGCCCCGCCGTCGACGTCGCCCAGCACGTCACCCGCCCCGACGGCGACACCGTCGAACGCGAAGGTGGTGAGCGGCTCCAGGTTGGGGCCGGTGTTCTGCACCGCGGTCACGCCGGCTGCTGCCGGGTCGACCAGGAACACCGTCGAGGTGCCGTCGCCGGTGCGGGCCGGCACGAGGATCCGGGCCGCGTGCACCGCGCCGGGGACCAGGGGCTTGGTGCCCGAGATCGTCCAACCGTCACCGGACGCGGTGGCGGTGGTGGCGGGCACCTCGGGCGGCAGGCCGTCGTGGCCCTCCGACAGGGCGGCGGTGAGCAGCACCGATCCGTCGATCACACCGGGCAGCCAGGCGGCCCGCTGCTCGTCGGAGCCGAACTCGGCGATCGGCAGGGCGCCGAGCACCAGCGTCGACAGCACCGGGAGGGGGGCCACCGTGCGGCCGACCTGCTCGAGGATCAGGGCGAGCTCGAAGAAGCCGTAGCCCCCGCCGCCGTCGGCCTCGGGCAGCGCCAGGCCGAGGAGGTCGGCCTTGGCCAGCTCGGCCCAGGTGTCGGGGGCGAACCAGTCGTCGCCGGCCTCGATGTCGCGGAGGCGATCGGCCGGGAGCTGCTCGCTCAGGATCTGCGCGGCGAGGTCGCGCACCGAGATCTGCTCGTCAGAGAGGGCGAAGTCCATGGGTGTCTCCTACATCCTGGGCATGCGGGGCATGCCGAGGCCGAACATGGCGATGAGGTCGCGCTGGATCTCGTTGACGCCGCCACCGAAGGTGAGGATCAGCGAGCCCTGGGCGCCGCGGTTGAGGCGGGAGGCGAGGAGCGCGTCGGGCGAGCCGTCGACCAGGTTGGCGGCCTGGCCCAGGATCTCGGCCAGCAGCTGGTAAGCCTCGGTGAAGAACTCGGTGCCGAACACCTTGATGGAGCTGGCGTCGGCCGGGTTGACCTGCTCGCCGGCGGCCTCGAGGGCCGCCACCTTCCAGTTGAGGAGGGTGAGGTACTCGATCCCGGCGCGGACCTTGGCCAGGTTGAGCTGCACCCACTCCTGGTCGATCACCCGCTGGCCGTCGGCCGTCGTGTTCTCGCGGGCCCAGTCGAGCGTGTCCTCGTACGACCGCTCGATCATCCCCGGCGGCGCCAGGCCCACCCGCTCGTAGTTGAGCTGGTTGATGATCAGGCCCCAGCCGCCGTGGAGCTCGCCCAAGATGGCCGAGTCGGGCACCTTGACGTCGTCGTAGAACGTGTTGAAGGTGCTGGCGTTCACCATCGTGTGGATCTTCGAGTACGAGTACCCGGGATCGGTCGTGGGCACCAGGAACATCGTGATGCCCTTGTGCTTCGGGGCATCGGGGTCGGTGCGGGCGGCCAGCCAGATGTAGTCGGCGTAGTTGGCCAGCGACGTGAAGATCTTCTGCCCGTTGATGACCCACTCGTCGCCGTCCTTGACGGCCTTGGTGGTCAGCGACGCCAGGTCGGTGCCGGCGTTGGGCTCGGTGTAGCCGATCGAGAAGTGCAGCTCGCCCGCCAGGATCTTCGGGAGGAAGAAGTCCTTCTGCTCCTGCGTGCCGAACTGCATGATCGTCATGCCGACGGTGTTGACCGACAGGAACGGGGTGGGCGCTCCGGCCCGCCACGACTCGTTCATGAAGATGAACTGCTCGACGGGGCCGAAGCCGCGGCCTCCGTACTCCTCGGGCCAGCCGACGCCGAGCCAGCGGTCGCGGCCCATCTGCCGGACGGCCTCGAGGCACTCGGGGCTCCCGGTCTCCCCGGCTGACGCCGCGGCGATGACCTCGGGGGTCATCAGCTCGGCGAAGTAGGTGCGCAGCTCCTTGCGGAGAGCTTCCTGCTCGGGCGTGTACGCGATCTGCACGGCAACTCCTGACGGTCCATCAGAACTAGAACACGTTCTAGCAGAGCCCCCCGGACCGCCCCCAGCCGCAGCCGGTTTCTCAGTCGGCGTCGCCTTGGACGGTGAGGCAGGCGTCGAGGACGGCGCGGCCGAAGCTGGGCTTGGCGCACCACGTGTGGCCCTCGTCGTGGAGGTGGACCTGGGCGTGCGGGATGGCGAGCAGCAGCCGGAGCTGCTCCTGGGCGGGGACCGCCCGGTCCTTGGCCGTGACCACCAGGGTGGTGGGCACGTCGACCGGGTTGAGCCACTTGCGGCTGTCGAAGCTGGACGACGCCACCAGCGCCTCGGTGACCATGCGCACGTCGTGGCGGCGCACCTCGGCGCCCGCCCAGCGGGTGAGGCTGTCGGGGCGGGCGCGCACGGCCGGCGGGATCTGGTTCTGCCACACGGCGACGGGGATGCGCGTGGCGAGCTGGCCGACGCGGGTGGAGCCGGCCACCGCCGACATGGCGGTCACGAAGGCCAGGCGCTCACGGACGCCGGGGACGAACCGGTTGGAGGTGGCGCACAGGACCAGGCCCGACACCTTCTCGGGGTGGCGGTGCCACAGCAGCTGGGCGATCGGCCCACCCATCGAGTAGCCGACCGCGATGGCCTGGTCGATCCCCAGCACGTCGAGCAGGGCGGCGGCGTCGTCGGCGCAGTCGGCCAGGCGGAAGCGGCTCCACGACCGGATGCCGCGGGCGTGGCCGCGGTGGTCGATCGCCAGCACGCGGTAGTGGGCCGCCAGCGGTTCGAACGCCTGGAACCAGTTGAGGCCCCCGCTCGCCATCAGCCCGTGCAGCAGCAGCACCGTGGGGGCGCCCGGAGGGCCGGCCACCTCGCGCACGAACGTGGTGCCGCGACCGGGCAGCTCGACGCGCCGGCCGAGCGGGATCGGCGGCCCGCCAGGGGCTTCGAGCACGGGCTCCGCTGTCGCTACGGTCACGCTGCCACAATATGACGACCCGTCAGATCCTGGAGGCCATCCGGTGCCCACCCACCCCACGCGCGACGACATCGACTTCACCGCCGGCGAGTTCTGGGGCCGCAACCCCCACGATTCGTTCGCTTGGATGCGCGCCAACGCGCCGGTCTACTGGGACGGCAAGCAGTGGGGCGTCACGCGCTACGACGACCTCAAGGCCGTGTCGAAGGATCCGGGCACGTTCTCCAACGCCCAGGGCATCCGGCCCGACTCGGGCCCGCTCTCGATGATGATCGACATGGACGATCCGGAGCACTTCCGGCGCCGCAAGCTGGTCAACAAGGGCTACACGCCCCGCCGGGTCCGCGACCGGGAGGACGAGGTGCGCCAGGCCTGCACCGACATCCTCGACGCCGTGTGCGAGCGGGGCGAGTGCGACTTCGTCACCGACATCGCCGCCTGGCTCCCGCTGATCATGATCGGCAACGACCTCGGCGTGGCGCCCGAGGACCGGGCCCAGCTGCTCGAGTGGAGCGACGCCATGCTCTCGGCGCTCACCGGCCACCCCGAGTCGCTCGAGCCCGCCACGCTCGCGTTCATGGGGTACACCGAGTACGCCAGCGCGGTCATCGCCCAGCGGATGGAGACCCCCACCGACGACCTCATGAGCGTGCTGTGCCACGCCGAGGTCGATGGCGACCGCCTCGACCACCAGGCGATCATCGACGAGTCGCTCCTGATCCTGATCGGCGGCGACGAGACCACCCGCCACGTCATCTCTGGCGGGGCCTACCAGCTCCTCGCCAACCGGGAGCAGTGGGAGCGCCTGCAGGCCGACCGCGGGCTCCTCACCACCGGGCTCGAGGAGATGCTGCGCTGGGTGAGCCCCATCAAGAACATGAACCGCACGGTCACCACCGACGTCGTCCTCAACGGCCAGGAGCTCAAGGCGGGCGACAACGTCCTGCTGCTCTACCCGTCGGCCAACCGCGACGAAGACGTGTTCGCCGACGCGTCGACGTTCGATGTGGGCCGCACCCCGAACGACCACGTGGCGTTCGGGTTCGGCACCCACTTCTGCCTCGGCAACAGCCTCGCCCGGCTCGAGCTGAAGGTGATGTTCGAGGAGCTGCTCGACCGCATGCCCGACCTCGAGGTCGTCGGCGGCGAGGAGCCCGGCTACCGCGGCGCCAACTTCGTGAGCGGCTACGAGCACATGCCCGTCCGCTTCACGCCCAGCGCTCCCGTGGGCGCCCGCCGCTAGCCCAGGTCGATCGTGGCCCGGGTGGTGCCGTCGTGGCCGACGATGGCGATGCCGGTGCCGCCCAGGAGGGCCCACCCGCCATCGCCGCGGACGGGGATCACCCGGGACGCCTGCTCCGGGAGCCGGGCGGTCACCCACTCGACGTCCCGGAGCTGGGAGCCCGCCACCCGGATCTCCACCGCCTGGCTCTCGATCCCCACCGGACCGGTGCAGTTGCCGTTGACCGGCGCTCGGCACGGCACGGGCCCGACCGTCGCCGAGGGCGCGCAGCCGTAGTCGACCGCCGGCCCGACCGGGGCGTCGGGCGGGATCGCACAGGGGGGCACCTCGTCGGAGGACCAGGTGGTCACGGGCACGGCGAACCGGCCGTCGCCGAGGTCGGTGAACGCGTGGTGGTCGGAGGTGACCGGCGACGAGTCCCCCAGCGCCAGCGAGTCCTGGAGCACCGGGCGGGAGGGATCGGAGACGTCGAAGAGCTTGGCGCTCACCCGGCCGTCGTCACCGGGCCCGAAGCCGACGACCTGGTGGTGGCCGATCGGGTGGAGGTACGAGCTGAAGCCGGGGAGCTGGAGCTCGCCGGCCACCTTCGGGTCGGTCGGGCTGGACAGGTCGAGCACGTAGAACGGGTCGGTGTTCAGGTAGGTGACGGCGTAGGCGCGGTCCCCGTCGAAGCGGATGCCCTCGAGCCGCTCGCGCGGGTGACCGAACCACGGGGTGGCGCCCACCACGTCGAGGTCGCCGTCGGTGTCGAGCACCACCACCTTGTTCAGCGGGTCGCCGGGCTGCGGACCGGGGATCGTGACCGGGGCCGACGGCGCCGTGGTGCTCGTGGTCGACGTGGTCGTGCTCGTGCTCGACGGCGCCGTGGTGCTCGTGGTCGACGTGCTCGTGCTCGTGCTCGACGGCGCCGACGTGCTCGTGGTCGACGTGGTGGGCACGGTGCTGGTGCTCGACGTGCTGGCGGTCGACGTGCTCGCGGCCATGGGGGCCACCGTCGGGGTGGGCGGGACCGCCTCGGCGCCATCGCTCGCCGAACCACCGTCGGCCCCGGAGCCGATGCCGTCCACCATCTCCGTGGCGGGGTCCGCGGTGATGGCCACGCGGAGGTGGCCGTCATCGTCGGACATCGAGTAGTCGTTCAGCAGCGTCCCCGGCACGGTGCCCGATCCGGTGTGGGTGAGCGACGCCAGGTCGAAGCGGTGGATGGTGGTGGTGGCGGCGCCGTCGCCGGACCACTGCGGCGTGGCGAGGTAGGCGGCCGCGGTGGTCACGTGGACGAGCTGGCCCGCGCCCACCACCTCGGCGGCGTGGACGGGACGCAGCGCGCCCTCGACGGGGAGGGTGACGATCAGGGTCGCGTTGGCATCGGAGGTGCCGGCCGGGTGCAGCACCTGGTCGCACGGGACCGGGCCGCCGGCGAACGGCGTCCGCGCGGACGCGCCCTCGGCCACGACCCGGAAGGCATCGGTGGCCACGAGGTGGAGGCGGCCGCCCACGCGCCGGGCATCGACGAGCTGGCCCGGCGTGCTCCACGAGCCGACGGTCTGCAGGTCGTCCGTCCCGACCGCGATCCGCTGCACCGAGACGCTCATCCCGTCGGCCGAGGTGCCGACCGCCCACGCTCGGCCCGCTTCGCCGTCGTAGGTCACCTGGGCGCCGAGCGGCACCTGGTGGCGGGCCACCACCTTGGCGGCACCGAGGTCGACGATGGCGAGCGTGCTCCCTGCCACGACGAGCACGCGATCGCCGTCGAGGTGGTCGATCAGGTCGAGCTCATCGACGCCGTCCACCACCACGTTGGTGGCACCGAGCGCACCGGGCGCACCGGCGGCCGGCGCCGGCCCATCGAGCGCCGCCTTGGCGGTGGTGGCGGCCGAGGAGGCGGCTCCACCGGCCACGGCGACGTCGGAGCTCGCCTCGACGATCTGGCGCTGCGACAGGCCGCCCATCGGTCCGGTCATCGCGTCGACGCCCCACTCCTGCAGGGCCTGGCACGACGAGAACGCCTGCAGCCCCGAGGCGTCGGCGCGGTCGGGCGTCGCCAGCACGGCCGCGCCCGTGAGCAGGGCCGCCACGGCCAGGGCGCCGAGCGCCACGATGGCGGCCTTGCGGGGGCGGTTGCCTGGGTTCAGCGACGGTTCCATGGTCGGTGCGACGAGCGGCGCGCCGACCTGGTTCCCGGGCCCGTCAGGCGGAGGGGCCCACGGCCTCTTCGGCGACGGCCTTGGCCCAGCGGTAGTCGGCCTTGCCGGCGGGCGACCGCTCGACCTTGTCGACGATCACCAGGTGCTTCGGCAGCTTGTAGCCGGCCAGCGTCGACCGGAGGTGGCTGCGGATGTCGTCGACCGTCGGCGGGGCCGCCGGGTCGGTGGGCGCCACGACCGCGGTGACCGCGCTCCCCCACCGTTCGTCGGGCACGCCGACGACCAGCACGTCGAGCACGGCCGGCAGGTCCACCAACGCAGACTCGACCTCTTCGGGGAAGACCTTCTCGCCGCCCGTGTTGATGCACTGCGAGCCGCGGCCGAGCAGCTGGATGGTCCCGTCCTCCTCCACCGTGGCCATGTCGCCGGTGAAGCAGTAGCGCTGCCCGTCGACCTCGAGGAAGGTGGCCGCCGTCTTTTCGGCATCGTTGAGGTACCCCACGGGGAGCCGGCCGGCGTTGGCCACGCGGCCCACCACGCCCGAGCCGGGCTTCACCGCCTGGAGGTCGTCGTCGAACACGCCGGTGGTGGGGCCGGGGGCGAACCGGGCCAGGCCGCTCGGGTTCTCGCCGGCGGTCAGGCGCTGCGACCCCTGCACGCCGCTCTCCGACGAGCCGAACCCGTCGATGATCGCCCGGCCCTCGAACAGCTCACCGAGGCGGGCCTTGAGCGTGGCGGACATCGGGGCGCCGCCGTTCGAGATGGCGAAGAGGCCCGCCGCCTGCCAGCGCCCGGGGTTGGCCTCCCATGCGCTCACCAGCGGTCGGGCGACGGCGTCGCCCACGACGGTGAGCGAGTTGACCTGGTGCTCGTCGACGGCGTCCCACACGGCCTCCGGGTCGAGGGCGCCGGGCATCAGCACGGTCTTGCCCCCGGCGAGCAGCCACGAGAAGGTCGTCCACTGCGCCGCCGCGTGCATGAGCGGGGCCAGCGGGAAGTAGCAGAACGCCTCGACCATCCGGGCGGGCAGGTCTTCCGGCGCGTCGACGGGACCGCCCAGGCGCATGGGGTCGCCGCCCCCGATGCAGGCGAAGAACGCGTCCTCCTGGCGCCAGACCACGCCCTTGGGGCGACCCGTCGTCCCCCCCGTGTACATCAGGTAGGTGTCGTCGCCGGAGCGGCCTTCGGTGACGACGGGCTCGGCCGACGCGGCGGCCAGCGCCTCCTCGTACCCGACCGCTCCGGGCAGGTCGGCCACCTCGCCGGACACGCTGGACGGATCGGGGTCGGGCACGATCAGCAGCGAGCGCAGCCCATCCACACCGGCGGGCACCGACGCGACCGCGCCCGTGAGCGTCTCGTGGACGAGCAGGGCCGCGGCATCCGAGTCGGCCAGCAGGTAGCCGAGCTCGTCGCCCGTGTAGCGGTGGTTCATGTTGACCGGCACGGCCCGCAGCGAGAACGCCGCCAGCATCGCCTCGAGGTAGGCCGAGTCGTTGCGGAGGAACAGGCCGACGTGGTCGCCGGGGCCGACCCCCGCCGCCCGCAGGTGGTTGGCCAGGCGGGTGGCCCGATCAGCCAGCTGCGCGTAGGTGCGGGTCTGCGGACCGCACACCAGCGCCACCCGATCGGCGCAGCGCGGCCAGATCGACTCCCAGAGATCAGCGAAGTTGTAGGTGCTCGAAACAGGTCCCTCGGTCACATCTGACAGTGTGTCAGAAACCGCCGGGTCCGCACCCGGTGCCTCGGCTGCGGCGGGCGCGACGGCGATCGGGGCAGCGGTGGGTACCGTGCCCGGGTGGACCAACGGGCGGCGGACGGAGATCCCGGGTCCGGTGCCGCACCGGGGCGGTGGGTCCGGCTCCGGCGGCGAGCCGCCATCGACGCCGTCCCCCTGATCACGTTCGCCATCTTCGTGGTGGCCGGGCTCGCCTGGGCGACGCAGACCTGGCACCCCGTCGAGGACCTCGCCATCACCGAGCTGATGGTCCGCCAGATCGGGCACCACACCCCGCTCTCGGGGGCGTACTCGAGCCTCCCCTTCCACCACCCGGGCCCCCTCCTGTTCTGGTACCTGTGGGGGCCCTACGAGCTCTTCGGGGAGCGGTCGTCCGCCCTCCTGACCGCCACGATCTGGTTCAACGGCGCGGTGCTGGCGCTGATCCTGGCGGTCGCCCGCCGCCTCGGCGGCAGGGTGCTGGCGCTCGTGGTGGCCGGGGCCGTCCTGCTCTGGGCGCTCGACGACCACATCCCTCGCCTGCTCCAGCCGTGGAACCCGTACGTCGGCGCGCTCCCGATGGTCGCCCTCGTGCTGCTCACGTGGGCGATGGTCGAGCGGCGGTCCTGGGCGCTGCCCCTCTCGGTCGGCCTGGCGTCCTGGGCGGTCCAGGCCCACGTCCAGTACGCCCCGGTGGTGCTGCCGCTGCTGGTCGCCGGCACCGTGGGGCTGGTGGTGCAGGCAGCACGCCACGGCGGACGGGTGGGCGTGCGCTCGCTGCTCCGGCCCGTCGCCATCGCCGTCGCCGTCGGCGTGGCGTTGTGGCTCCCCGCCGCGGTCGACCTCGTGCTGCACGGCAGCTCCAGCAACGTGGCGGCCATGGCCCGCTACTACACGGGCGATGCGCAGCAGGCCCGCCAGATGGACCCTCGCGACTTCGGGCTGGTCCTGCGGTCCACGTTCTCGCTCCACCCGATGTGGGCCGGTGGGCCTCGTGCGTACCACCTGCTCCTGCTGCCCACGGCCCGCGAGACGCCCTGGGGCGTGCTCGTGCTGGTGCTGGCCATCGCCGGCGCGGCGTGGCGCCGCGCCGCCGACGAGCTGCGCGGCATCGCGGTCGCCCTGCTCGCGGTGGCCCTCGCGTTCCTGGCGCTCACCCAGATCACCGGGAAGAACCTGACCCAGTGGTACCTGATCCCGGTCGGCGCCACGGGCCTGGCGCTCGACGCCATCGTCGTCGCCTCCGTCATCGCCACCGTCCGCCGGCTGCTCGCCGGGGCGATCGTCCGGATCCCCGCCCCGGTTCGCGCCGCCGCGCCCCGGGTGGCCATGGCCGCCACGCTCGCGCTCGTCGTCGCCATCCCGTTCTCGTTCCAGCGCCAGCGGGCCGAGGAGGTCCCGGCCGCAGTCGCCCAGCAGATGCTGCCGACGATCGAGCAGACCATCTCCGACGGGCAGCCGATCTTCTTGGAGGCCCGCTACGGCGTGGGCGGTTGGGTCCAGGCCGCGCTCGCCCTCCAGCTCCAGAAGGCCGGCTACCCCGTGTACGCGAAGGGGAGCATCCCGGGGAAGTTCCCGCCGTCGATGGACACCACCCCGCCCGACGACGCCGTCCGGTTGATCTTCCTCACCAACCCGTCGAGCACCGACTGGCTGCCCGGGATCCACACCGTCGCCGAGGCCAGCTTCGGGCTCAAGCCCGGCGACGTGCCGATCCACGTCGTGGTCGTGGAGGCTCCGCTCGATGCGACGGCCCTGACCACCGCCGGCACCTGAGGCCTACTCCGTGAACTCGCCCAGCAGCAGCTGCACGGCGGCGAGGGCGGGATCGAACCCCGGCTCCCAGGGCAGCCAGCCGGTGCGGTCGGGCCAGGCCAGCTGGACCAGCCGGTAGGGCTCATCGCCGTACCAGGCATCGGCGCCGTCGAACATCCCGCGGAGCTCGACCGGGTCGAGCGGGACGAGCGCGGCGCGCTGCTCCCCGTCGTACAGGCCGCGGAACAGCTCCCCCACCGGGATCTGGGTGCCGCCGCGCAGCAGGTCGGCCATGAGCCCGGCCAGGCCCTTGGCGGCGACGGGCTTGAGGCCGACGATGACCACCTCGGGGAACCCGAACGTCTGCTCGAAGCCGATGGTGTAGCCGTACCCGGGGAACGGCGGATCGGTGGCGACGTTGGCGGCGACGGGCTCCAGCAGCCAGCCGGCGGTCTCGATCATCCACGCGAACTTGTCTCGCAGTGCCATCGACCGGTCCGGGAAGACGTCGTCACCCATGGGCCGAACCTACCGCTGGGTCAGTCGCAGCCGCTGATGATGCCGCTGAACTCCTCGCTCGTCATCAACCGGTGCTTGCCCGCCTGCTCGGTGAACTTCTGGCGGAGGCAGGCGACCCCGGACGACGAGTAGGTGTAGCCGGCCTTCTGGGCCTCCACGAGGGTGACCGCGACCTGGTAGTCGGGGCACTCCTCGGTCGAGAGCGAGATGGCCGAGTAGGCGCCGTCCGTGAACGAGCCGCCCACGGTCCCCGACCAGTTGTCGACCACCATCGAGGCGAGCCGAGGCGTGAGGTGGCCCACCGCGCAGTCGACGAACGGGGTGACGTCCATCGACTCGTACCCGGTCTTCATGAAGTCGGTGGCCAGCTTCCGGCTGGTGCCGCACGCCTCGAAGGCCGTGGTGGCGGCCTGCTCGAACGCGTCCCGATCCTTCTGCGTGACGTGGATCAGGGTGAACATGACCGGCATCGTGAACTGCTCGGGCGTCACCTTCGCGGCGTTGAGGCGCTCGACGCCCACGGCGTCGACCATGCGCCCCGACACGCAGCCGTCGTCCTGACCGATCGGCGCGATCAGCTTGTCGTTCATGGCGAAGGAGTACGACGATCGGCTCGGCCCGGGCTTGGGCGCGACGGTCGTCGACGTGGATGAGGTGGTGCTGGTCGCCTTGGTGGCGCCCGCCTCCACCCCGCCCTTCGAGCAGGCCGCGAGCACGAGGACGAGCGCGCTGCCGATGAGGATGAGGTCTGTTCTCCGCCGCATGGCGGCAAAGGTAGATCGGTGGTGTCGTCGGGCAGCAACCCGGCCGGCGGTGATCCGTCGGGTCAGGCGGGAGGCTTGCTCAGGGCCTCGGCGTTGGTGCGCATGATGCGGTGGATCTCGTCGTCGGTGAAGCCGTGGAGGTCGTCGATGAACGACTTGGGCTCGGCGAGGCCCTCGGCGTGGGGCCAGTCGGATCCGAACAGGACCCGCTCGGCGCCGATGGCGTCGGCCAGGCTCCGGATGTCGTCCTCGTAGTACGGCGCCACCCACACGTGGTCCTTGAACGCCTGGACCGGGTCGGACTCGAACGCGCCGGGGGTCATCGAGTGGGCCTTGGCCAGCTTCTTGATGAGCGGGTGCACCCACTCGGACCCGCTCTCGATGGTGGCCACGCGCAGCGACGGGTGCCGCTCGAACACGCCGTGGCAGATGAGCGCGGCCATGGTGTCGGAGATGGCCCGGTCGGAGGTGAGCACGCCGTAGAGCGGGGTGCGGCGGAACGCCTCGAACTCGGCGGACTCGCCCCAATCCACCACGTAGCGGCCGTAGCCGGCCTCACCGGAGTGGTACGCCACGGTCACGCCGGCGTCGGCCAGCACCGACCACATCGGGTCGTAGACCACGTCGCCGGGCGAGCGCCCGCCGGTGGGCGCCATGATCGGGCCGGCGCGCAGGACCACCACGCGAGCACCCTGGGCCACGGCCCAGCGGGCCTCGTCGACCGCCTGGTCGGGGTCGAGCAGCGTGAGGTACGGCGCCCCGAAGATGCGGTCCTGGAAGTGGAGGCCCCAGTCCTCGTCGAGCCAGCGGTTGAAGGCGCGGAACGCGGCGTGGGCGGCGTCGGGGTCGCCGACCAGGCCCTCCTCCATGCCGACGCCGAGCGTCGGGAACATGAAGCAGCCGGTGATGCCCTGGCGGTCCATGACCTCGAGGCGCGCCTCGGGGTTGCGGTACGCCGGGCTGATCGGCTCGAGCTGGCCGAACGCGCCGCGGATGTCGTCGGCCGGGGAGCGGCCGCGGAAGTAGTCGTCGAGGCAGCCGGGCTTGGCCACGGGGTCGAACCGCGGGTTGGGGATGAAGCGGTTGATGCGACCGCCCACCACGAGGCGCTCCTTGCCGTCGACGTTCGCCCACTGCATGGCGCGCTTGGCCATCCGTGGATCGAGGTGACGGGTGAAGGCGTCGGTGGCCTCGTAGTAGTGGTTGTCGGCGTCGAAGACGTCGAAGTCGACGGTGGTCATGTGGATCCCCTGGTGAGCGGGACCGGGCTCCCCCGGTCAAAACGAGAACACGTTCTCGTTTCAAGCTACCGCCGCGGCGCACCGTTCGCAGCCCGACGGCCACGACAGCAAGAGCGGGTCGTCCGAAGGCACCAGCCTCGACGGGGCCACCAACGTCTCCGGCACCTTCACCTGCTGACCCCCGGCGCCGGGGCGCTAACCTGACGACCCGTCAGAAACCGTCGTCGCAAAGGTCGTCATGGGAACCAACTCCGGCCC
Source organism: Aquihabitans sp. McL0605 (assembly GCF_049993875.1). Lineage (NCBI taxonomy): Bacteria > Bacillati > Actinomycetota > Acidimicrobiia > Acidimicrobiales > Iamiaceae > Aquihabitans > Aquihabitans sp. McL0605. Next base: position 3,868,624 of record NZ_CP188252.1, on the reverse strand, counting down.
CCTCTCCGGTGTCCGCATCATCGAGAGCTCGATGCTCGGGCCCGCCGCCATCACCACCCAGCTCGCCGACCTCGGCGCTGAGGTGATCAAGGTGGAGACGCCCTCGGGCGACTACATCCGCCAGATGACGTGGCCCATCGTCGAGGGCGTGTCGCTGATGCACCTGCACCTCAACCGCGGCAAGAAGTCGCTCGTGCTCGACCTGCGCCAGCCCGAGGCGGTCGAGACCTACCTCGACCTGGTGCGCGACGCCGACGTGGTCATCGAGGCCATGCGCCCCGGCGGCCTCGAGCGGCGCGGCCTGGGCTACGACCAGCTGCGCGAGGTGAACCCCCGCATCGTGTTCTGCACCATCTCCGGCTACGGCATGACCGGCCCCTACGCCGAGCTGCCCAGCCACGGCGTGGCCTACGACGTGTGGGCCGGGCTGGTGAAGCCCGAGATCACCGAGGACGGCTTCGCCGCCATCCCCGAGCACCCCTCGATGGGCATCCACGCCGGCCCGCTGTTCGGCGCGCTCGGTGTCCTCGCCGGCGTCATCAAGGCCCGCGCCACCGGCGAGGGCTGCCGGCTGGAGATCGCCCAGTCCGACGCCGCGGCCGCCATGGACTGGTACCGGTCCGAGACGTGGAAGGCCTACGAGCGGCCGGAGTCCGAGGTCACCGGCAACGCGTCCGACGACTACGTGCGCCGCGCCCCCGGCACCGCCGGCATGCGCGACGGCGTCCGCTACCAGTTCTACGAAGCATCCGACGGTGCGTTCGTGCTCCTCCAGGCCTCCGAGCGCGAGTTCTGGGAGAACTTCTGCCGCGGCATCGGCCAGCCCGAGCTGTTCGAGGCCAACCCCGGCGCCAAGTTCGCCGACCACGCCGTGGGCAACGTCGAGCTCCGGACGAAGCTCAAGGAGATCTTCGCCACGAGGACCGCCAAGGAGTGGGTCGACCTCGGGCTCGAGATCAACGTCCCGATCATCAACGTCAACACGCCCCAGACCCTGGCCGACGACCCCCAGTTCCAGGCCCGCTTCGAGTGGATCCCGGCCGAGCGCCTCGGCGCCGAGCAGCAGCCGTCGCCCATCAAGTACCTCGACATCGAGGTGCCCGTGCCCACCAAGGCGCCCACCGTCGGCCAGCACACCGACGACGTCCTCCGCGACGTCCTCGGCTACGACGACGACCGCATCGGCGCCCTCCGCGAGTCCGGCGCCCTCGGCTGACCCGACCCCCCTCGCACCGAACTTGTTGCAGTCAGTGCTCCCTGCAGCACTGACTGCAACAAGTTCGGGTGGCAGGGGAACATGTGTTCGGTTCGGTGGATACCATGCGGGCGTGGTCTCGCTCCCGGCAACGCTCCCCGACCTCACCTGGCAGGGCACCCTGCTGGGCCACGGCGAGCCCGCGATCGACCCGTCGTTCGGCGGGGCGCGCCGCGTCGAGCTCACCGAAGGGGCCTGGGTCGACGTCGTCCCCGGCTGGCTGACCGGCGCCGACACGCTCTTCGCCACCCTGCTCGACACGGTGGCGTGGAAGGCCCACGAGGTCCCCATGTACGAGAAGGTGGTGGCCGAGCCCCGGTTGTCGGCGTGGTGGGGATCGGCCAGCGAGCAGCCGTGGCCCGAGGGGGTCCGCCCGCTCGCCGCCGCGCTGGGCGAGCGCTACGGCACCCCGTTCGACTCGTTGGGCGCCAACCTCTACCGCGACGGCACCGACAGCGTGGCGTGGCACGGTGATCGGGTGCTGCGCGAGCAGCCCGACGCACTGGTGGCCGTCGTGAGCCTCGGCTCCACCCGGCGGTTCCTGCTGCGGCCGAAGGGCGGCGGGGCGTCGGTCCGGCTCGATCCCGCACCGGGAGACCTCCTGGTGATGGGCGGCAGCTGCCAGCGCACCTGGCAGCACTGCGTCCCGAAGTCCGCCGCCGCCCGCGGTCCGCGCCTGAGCGTGACCCTGCGCCCCCGCTCGCGGCGGCCGGGCGCGGCCCGTGGCTGATCGTCCTGGCCGTCGTCGCGGTGTGCGCGGTGGCGCTCGGGGCGACGGGGCTCGCCCTGCGGTGGGCGTCGAGCGGCGCCACGGCCCAGGAGCAGACCGGCTCCAGCACCTCGCCCGTGGCCCACCCTCGACGGGACCTGATCAGCCCGCCGCCGCCGCCACGAACTCGTCGATCCGGTCGGTGAGCACCTGCAGGCTGGCGGCCCAGAACGCGGTGGCGGCCACGTCGATGCCGAAGCGGGCGGCCAGGGTGGCGGCGTCGCCCAGGCCCGTGGCCGAGAGCAGGTCGTCGTAGCCGGCCCGGAAGCGCTCGGGATCGCGCTGGAACTCGGCGTAGAGGCCGATGCCGAACAGCAGCCCGAAGGTGTACGGCCAGTTGTAGTAGGCGGTGAAGTAGTGGCCCTTCACGGCCCACATGTCGTGGTGGCGCGACTGCGGGTCGACCCCGTCGCCGTAGGCCTCGGCCTGGGCGTCGAGCATCAGCTCGCGCAGCCGGTCGACCGAGAGCACGCCGTTCTGGCGCTCCGACGACAGCGCCCGCTCGAACAGGAAGCGCGAGTGGATGTCGACGACCACCTGGCAGGCGCCGGACAGGTCGCCGTCGAGCAGCGCGAGGCGGCCCTCGGCGTCGTCGCCCACCGCGGCCAGACCGGCCTGGACCATGATCGTCTCGCAGAAGATGCTGGCCGTCTCAGCCAGCGCCATGGGCGTGTTGCGCTGCATCGGCGTGCGGTCGCCCAGGTTGACGTTGTGGTAGGCGTGGCCCAGCTCGTGGGCGAGCGTCTGCACCGAGTCGAAGCTGCCGTCGAAGTTGCACAGCACCCGGCTGACGCCGTCGGTGACGCTCATGCAGTACGCCCCGCCCACCTTGCCGGCGCGCGGCTCGGCGTCGATCCACGCCTCGGCCACGGCCGTCTCCACCAGGCCGGCCAGGCGGGGCGAATAGGTGGCGAAGGCGGCGTGCACGGCGTCGGTGGCCTCGGGCCAGGCGAAGCGCTTGGGCCGGCCGACCGGGGCGATGAGGTCCCACCAGGGCAGGCCGTCCGGATGGCCGAGCAGCTCGGCCTTGGCCCGGAGGTAGCGGTGCCAGTGCGGCAGCGAGTCGACCACCGCGGTCTGCATGGCGGCCAGGATCTCGGGGCTCACGCCGTTGTTCTCGAGCGCCGGATCGAGCGAGTCGGCCCAGCCCCGGCGGCGGTTCAGCACGTTGGCCTCGCCCTTGAACGCGTTGAGCGCGGTGGCCAGCGGCACGGTGACGGTGTCCCACGCCTCCAGCTCGGCGCGGTACGCCGCCTCCCGCTTGGCGGCACTCGGATCGGTGGCCAGGCCGCGCACCATGCTCATCGGCAGCACCTCGCCGTCGACCGTGGCGGTGAGGCGGGCGGTGAGGTCGCCGTGGAGCTTGGCCCAGGCCCGTCCCCCCGTGAGCGACAGCTCGGCGGCCAGGTCCTCCTGGTCCTCCGACATCTGGTGCTTGGCGGCGTCGGCCCCGCGCTGCAGCGCGTAGGCGTGGTCGGCGGCGGTGGTGCTGCGGGCCGTGAGCGCGGCCAGGTCGAGGCGGGCCAGCCACGCGTCGAAGCGGCCGTCGAGCGTGCCGAACGGGGCGACGCTGGCCTGGTAGCGGCTGAGCGCGCCGGCCGCGGTGGCATCCGTGGCGTCGGTGGTGGTGTGGCCGTACAGGTAGCTGCCGACCATGCGCATCCGGGTGAGCAGGCGGTTGAACGCTCCGATCACCTCGTCGGCGGTGGCCACCACCTCATCGGTGATCTCGATGGGCGCACCGGCGCGCACGTCGAGCTCGTCGAAGCGCCGCTGGAGCCGACCCACCTCGGCGGCCACCTCCTCACCGAGGCCGCCGAACTGGCGCGACTCGATGGAGGGGAAGAACGGCGTGAGGTCCCAGTGCGGCAGCTCGCCCGCGGTGGCAGGTCCTGCGGTGACGGTCATCGTCAGCCCTCCAGGTCGGGGTAGTCGGGCACGTCGACGGCGTGGGCCTGCAGCGCTTCGAGCGGGACGAGGTCCAGGACGGCCTCGTTCGTGGCGGCCAGAACGACGGGAGCGGCGGCGCCGTCGTTGTAGGCGATGGCCCAGTTGCGGGCGGTGACGCACCACCGGTCGCCGGGGACCAGGCCGGGGAACCGGTACTCCGGCATGGGCGTGGACAGGTCGTTGCCGATCGAGCGCTGGTGGGCCAGGAACTCGGCGCTGACCACCGCGCAGATGGTGTGGCTGCCCTGGTCCTGGGGACCGGTGGCGCAGCACCCGTCTCGGAAGAACCCGGTCATCGGATCGGTGCCGCAGGGCTCCAGCTCGCCACCCAGCACGTTGCGTTCGGCCATCCGGCGAGTATCGCAGGCGGGTACGGTCCTGCCCCATGGCATGGGATCGGGCAGAGATCGAAGCGGCGTTCCAGAAGTACCAGGACGCCGCCAACGAGGCCGGCCGCACCGGCGACTGGGGGCCGTGGGTCGACTGCTTCACCCCCGACCTCCACTACATCGAGCACCTCTACGGCGAGTTCCACGGCCGCGACGAGGTGCTGGCGTGGATCACCAAGACCATGACCGTGTGGCCCTTCACCGAGATGCAGCTGTTCCCGTGGGACTGGTACACGATCGACGCCGAGCAGGGGTTCCTGGTTGGCCAGGTCGAGAACCGGTTCGTCGATCCGGGTGACGGGCAGGTGTACGAGGGCGCCAACTGGACCCGCCTCGTCTACGCCGGCGACGGCCTGTTCTCGTCGGAGGAGGACGTCTACAACCCCGCGCACTTCGGCCCGATGCTCGAGGGCTGGCTCGCCGCCTACGCCGCGCACCACCCCGACGCGCCCAACGGTCCTGCCTGATCCGTGCCCCGCGACGGCTACTCGTTCTCCGCCGAGGTCTGGCTCTCCACGGGGAACAGCACCACGTGGCACTTCCTCAGCGTGCCCGAGGACGTGGCCGACGACATCGACGAGCGCTACGGCCACCTGGCCAAGGGGTTCGGCTCCCAGAAGGTCGAGGTGACCATCGGCGCCACCACCTGGCAGACCTCGGTGTTCCCCGACACGAAGCGCGGCACCTGCATCCTCCCGGTCAAAGCCGCGGTGCGGAAGGCCGAGGACCTGAGCGACGGCTCGGTCGCCGAGGTCCGCCTCCTCGTCATCACCGAGTGACCGCCTCTCCCCGCCGATAGGTTCGGATGGTGGACGCGGACGACCGACCCCTGTTCGAGCTGACCCACCGGTTCGCCGACGAGCTCCCCGAGCTGTGCATGGCGTGGACGGGCGCCACCGTGCCCGACCCGCAGGTGCTGGTGGTCGACGACGAGCTGGCCAAGGAGCTCGGCATCGACCCCGCCGACCTCCGGACGTCCGCAGCGGCCCAGGTCCTGGTCGGCTCGCTCGTGCTCCCTGGATCCGAGCCGGTGGCCATGGGCTACGCCGGCCACCAGTTCGGCGGGTACTCCCCGCGCCTCGGCGACGGGCGGGCGCTGCTGCTCGGCGAGCTCCACGACACCGACGGCCGCGAGCTCGACCTCCACCTCAAGGGCTCGGGCCGCACGCCGTTCTCCCGCGGCGGCGACGGCAAGGCCGCCATCGGCCCGATGCTCCGGGAGCACGTGGTCAGCCGGGCCATGCACGCCCTCGGCATCGCCACCACCCGCTCGCTCGCCGTCACCACCACGGGCGAGGACGTCCGCCGCGACGAGGGTCTGCTCCCCGGCGCGGTGCTGGCCCGGGTGGCGGCCAGCCACCTGCGGGTCGGCACCTTCCAGTACGCGGCGGCGATGGACGACCCCGCGCTCGTGCGCCGCCTGGCCGATCACGCCATCGCCCGCCACCACCCCGCGGCCGCCCGCGCCGAGCAGCCGTACCTGGCGCTGTACCAGGCGGTCTCCGACGCACAGGCCGCCCTGGTGGCCCAGTGGATGCTCGTGGGCTTCATCCACGGCGTCATGAACACCGACAACACCACCATCTCCGGCGAGACCATCGACTACGGCCCGTGCGCCTTCATGGATGCCTTCGATCCGGCCACGGTGTTCAGCTCGATCGACCACGGCGGCCGCTACGCGTTCGGCAACCAGCCCCAGATCGTGCAGTGGAACCTCGCTCGCCTCGCGGAGGCGCTGCTCCCCCTCCTGGCCGACGATCAGGACGAGGCCATCGCCCTAGCCACCGAGGTGCTCAACAGCTTCCCCGAGCACTACGTGGCGGCGTGGAGCGCGGGCATGCGCACCAAGCTCGGCCTCATCGACGAGCACGACGACGACACCCAGCTCTTCGACGACCTGCTGCGCCTGCTCCACGAGCAGCAGGTCGACCACACCTCCGCGCTCCGTTCGCTGTCGGCCAGCGTGCGGGGCGACGCCGAGCCCGCCCGCTCGCTCTTCCGCGATCCCGGCGCGTTCGATGCGTGGTCCGCTCGGCACCTGGCCCGCGTCGACGACGCCAGCGCCGACCGCGGCGCGGTGGCCTCGCACATGGACCGGGTGAACCCGATCTACATCCCGCGCAACCACCTGGTCGACGAGGCCCTCGCCGCCGCCACCACCGGCGACCTCGCGCCGTTCGAGCGACTGGTCGACGTGATCAGCCAGCCCTACGACGAGCGCCCCGGGCTCGAGCGCTACGCCCAGCCCGCGCCTGCCGGCTTCGGCGACGGCTTCCAGACGTTCTGCGGCACCTGACCAGAGCGGCGGCCACCGGTCAGCGCTTGTAGGCCACGGTGACGCGAGCTCGCTGGACCAGCTCGAAGCCGCCGTCGACGCGCATCGTCTCGAGGTGCTCGGCGAGCCGGGTGCGGTAGAGGGCGAGCTGCTGGTCGTCGAGCGAGTCGAGGAGCAGGCGGGCGAAGTGGCTCCGGTGCCAGCGCTCCACCTGCTCGGCCGAGTCGAAGCGGAACCGCTCGGTGACGTCGATGCCCTCGGGCCGGTCGAACCCGGCGTGGACGAGCGCGGGGTCGAGCACCTCGGAGCGGTCGAACGCTTCGGCGGCGCGAGCGTCCTGGGCGCCGAACAGCTCCTCCCCCACCTGCCGGAGGAGCTGCGACGGAGTGCTGCCGTCGAAGATCGTGAGCGCCACCACGCCGCCCGGCTTGAGCACGCGGGCGAACTCGGCCAGCACCCGGTCGGGATCGGGCGCGAAGAAGATCATGAACCCGGCCAGCACCGCATCGAACGAGCCCGCCGGGAGGTCGAGCGCCTCGGCGTCGCCCACCTGCACGGAGGCGTTGGCGATCCCCCGGGCGGCCAGGTCGGCGGCGAGCGCGTCGACCATCCCCGGGGCCAGGTCGATGCCGACCACGCTCCCCTCCGGCCCGACCGACTCCAGGGCGCGGAACAGGCACGCGCCCCGGCCCGACGCCACATCGAGGACCCTCGCCCCGCGGTTCAGGTCGGCCGCCGCCACGAGCGCCCGTCCGAACGGTGCGAAGAACGGGATCACCTGGTCATAGGTCTCGGCCGCGGCCGAGAACGTGCCCCCGACCACCGCCTTGGGATCGGGCGGGCCGCTCGGTGCATCCATCCGGGCAAGGTAGCGCCCCTTCCCCGAATCGAAGGCTCCGATGGGCTTCGAGCGAAGCGAGCTCGGGGGGTTCGGGGGGCAGAGCCTGCGGAGCCCCCCGAAGGAGGAGGTGCGACGCAGTCGTGCCTCCGAGCGAAGGCGGCGGCGTCAGCCGTTCGATCAGCTCGAAGGCACGGAGTGAGCGCAGCGAACGAGTGAGTTCGAAGAACAACTAGAACCGGTTCTATTCTGGACCGATGCACCTCCAGATCACCGAGGAACAAGACGCCCTGCGAGACGCGGTCACCGGCTTCTTGGACAAGGCGTCGTCGCCGGAGGCGGTGCGCGAGGCCGAACCGCTCGGGTGGGACCCGAAGGTGTGGTCCGGGCTCACGGACATGGGCGTCCCCACGCTCGGCGTCGCCGAGGACCAGGGCGGGTCGGGCGCCTCGCTCCGCGACATCGCCGTGGTGGCCGAGGCCTGCGGCGCCCGCCTGGCCCCCGCACCGGTGGTCGAGACCATGGTCGCAGCCCGCCTGCTGGCGCGGTTCGCCGAGGCGGCCGGCTCCTTCCTGACCGATCTGGTGGAGGGCGGCGCGCCGGTGGCCGTCGCGCCCCGGCCTGCGGTCGACGGCACCGCTCGTCTCGTGCCCGGTGCGGCCGTGGCCGCCGCGGTGGTGGCGCTCGACGGCGACGACCTGGTCGTGGTCGCCGTGGCCGAGGGCACCACCTCGCCCAGCAACCTCGGCTCGGCGCCCCTCGCCGACGTCGACGTCACCGGCGCCGGCCGCGTCGTCCTGGCCACGGGCCCGGACGCGGTGGCGGCATACGACACCGCCGTCGACGAGTACCGGGCGCTGACCGCCCGCTGGTTCATCGGCCTGGCCCGCGAGGCGCAGGCCATCGGCGTGCAGTACGCCATCGACCGCAAGCAGTTCGGCGTGAGCGTCGGCTCGTTCCAGGCCGTGCAGCACCGCTTCGCCGACCTCGCCACCGACCTCGAGGGCGCCGACCTCCTCGCCAACAAGGCGGTGTGGGCGCTCGACGTGGGCGACCCCATCGCCGCCTCGTTCCCGTCGATGGCCTTCTGGTTCGCCGGCGACACCGCCCAGCGCGCCGCGTCGTGGGCGCTCCACGTGCACGGCGGCTACGGGTTCATGGAGGAGTACGACATCCAGCTGTACTTCCGCCGGGCCAAGGCCGCCCGCCTGCTGCTGGGCGACCCGCGCCGCCAGCTCCTGGCGCTGGCCGACCGCCTGTGGTCCGACCCTGCGGCCGGCGCCATCCCCGGCTCGGGCCTCCGCATGACCCACACCGGCCGGGCCGATGCGGCGGTCAACGGCACGCTCGTCGAGACCACCTCCGCCGGGGTCGACTCGTCCGACGGCGGCTTCGACTTCCGCCTCGGCCCCGAGGTCGAGGCGTTCCGCGCCGAGGTGCGGACGTTCCTGTCCGAGCACGTCACCGACGAGGTCATCGAGACCGCCCACCACACCGGCACCATCCACGACCACGGCCTGCACCGGGCCATGGCCGAGGCGGGCTGGATCTCCGCGGGCTGGCCGTCGGAGTTCGGCGGCCAGGGCCGCTCGCCCCTCGAGATGAACAGCCTCACCGAGGAGATGTACTTCTCGGGCGCCCCGGTCGACGGCATCGGGGTGGCGTCCCTGGTGGCCCACACCCTGCTCATCGACGGCACCGAGTGGCAGAAGACCACGATCATCCCCGAGATCCTGAGCGGCCAGGCCCTCTGCTCGCTGGGCTACTCCGAGCCCGACGCGGGGTCCGACGTGGCCGCCACCACCACCAAGGCCGTCCGCGACGGCGACGAGTGGACCATCAACGGCCAGAAGATGTTCACGACGATGGCCCACGAGGCCCAGTACGTGTTCCTCCTCACCCGCACCAACACCGAGGTGGCCAAGCACAAGGGCCTCACGATGTTCGTGGTCCCGTTCGACACGCCCGGCATCAGCATCACCCCGGTCCACACCATGGGTGGCGAGCGCACCAACATCACCTACTACGACGACGTGAAGGTCGACGACAAGTACCGCGTCGGCCAGGTCGACGGCGGGTGGGCCGTGATGATGACCGCCCTCGTCTTCGAGCGGAACAGCTCCTGGTACGGCGAGATCGTGCGCCTGCTCGACCACGGCCTCGGCTGGGCCCGCCTCACGCCTTCGCCCGACGGCGGCCAGATGATCGACGACCCGCTGGTGCGCGAGCGCCTCGCCCGCATCGCCATCGGCAACGAGATCTCCAACCTCCTCGGCTGGCGGGCCGCGTGGATGGCGGCCGAGGGCACCCTGCCCGGCGTCGAGGGCACCATGGCCAAGCTCTTCACCACCGAGCACTACCAGTGGGCCGGCAACGAGCTCATCGATGCGCTCGGCGCCGAGGGCCTGCGCCGCCACGGCGATGCCACCACCGGTCCCGACGATGGCTGGATCGAGGCGATCTACCGCCACTGCCAGGTGACCACCATCTACGGCGGCACCAGCGAGGTCTGCCGCGGCATCATCGCCGAGCGCGGCCTCAAGCTCCCCCGCAACCGCTGACCGCGGCGCCTACGGGGCGCCTGATGGGTCGCAGGCCTTGCCTGGCAACAGATCGCGCGCATTGCATTGTGCAATGCACGATGCAATGCTCTCGACCATGACGCAGGTCGTGGCCCGACTCGACGATGCCCTCGCCGCTGATCTCGATGCCCTCGTGGCGAGCGGTGTGGTGGCGAGCCGATCCGAGGGGATCCGGGTGGCCATCGAGCGGTTCGTCGACGAGCACCGCCGCGCCGAGGTCGGCCGCCAGATCGTCGCGGGGTACGTCGCCGTGCCCCAGGACGACGATGACGGCCTCTGGTCCGATGACCAGACGATCGCCATGATCGAAGCGGAGCCGTGGTGAACCCGGTCCAGGGCGACATCTGGTGGGCCGAGGCCAGCGACAAGCGGCGGCCGGTCCTGATCGTCACCCGAACCGAGGCGATCCCCGTGCTCAGCCGCGTCGTGGTCGCCCCGATCACGCGCACGATCCGAAGCATCCCGAGCGAGGTCCCCCTCGGTCCCGAGCACGGTCTCAGCGCACCGTGCGTGGCGTCGTTCGACAACCTCCAACCCATCCGCCGCAGCTTCCTCACCGAACGGGTGGGTCACCTGGAGGTCGATCAGCACGACGAGGTCTGCCGGGCGATCCGAGCCATGACCGACTGCTGATCCCCACCGCCCCCGCAACGAGCACCGCGGCCGCCCTCCGCGTCGTGCGCACCATCAGCCGGACCCCGCTCCCGACCGGACCGCCATCGTACGGCCGGCTCCGGTGCAGCCGGCGGCGGGTCCGCTGTAGACCGGGGCCATGGGTACGCACGAGGTGTTCAACCAGTCGGTGCCGCTCCAGGACCACGATGCGGCCGGGCTGGACACCGCGCTGCTCGACGGCGTGGCCCGAGAGGGCGGCGAGCTCCACATCGAGGACCTGCGGCGGCTGGGCCGCCTGGCCGGCGACCCGGCGTGGATCCACAAGGGCGAGCTGGCCAACCAGTACCCGCCGGTGTTCAAGCCGTTCGACCGCTTCGGCCACCGCACCGACGAGGTCGAGTACCACCCGGCGTACCACGACCTCATGACCGTGGCGGTCGCCGAGGGCCTGGGCGGCGCCCCGTGGGCCGACGAGCGCCCCGGCGCGCACGTGGGCCGGGCCGCCAAGTTCGCGGTGTGGACCCAGGTGGAGGCGGGGCACGGCTGCCCGATCTCGATGACGTACTCGATCGTCCCGGCGCTGCGGGCCGAGCCGGCGCTGCGCGCCGCATGGGAGCCGCTGCTCACCTCGACCACCTACGACCCCGACCAGCGCCACGCGCTCGGCAACGGGGTGGGACCCAAGGCCGGCGCCATCGCCGGGATGGCCATGACCGAGAAGCAGGGCGGCTCCGACGTGCGGGCCAACACCACCCGGGCCGTGCCCACCACCAACAACGCGGGTCCAGGCGAGGAGTACGCCCTCACCGGCCACAAGTGGTTCTGCTCGGCGCCGATGAGCGACCTGTTCCTCACCCTCGCCTACACCGACGCCGGCCTGTCGTGCTTCGCCATGCCGCGGTGGCTGCCCGACGGCACCCGCAACGGCATCGAGATCCAACGGCTCAAGGACAAGCTCGGCAACCGGTCGAACGCCAGCAGCGAGATCGAGATGGACGGCGCCCTCGCCCGGCTCGTCGGCGAGGAGGGCCGGGGCATCCCCACGATCCTCACGATGGTCAACCACACCCGGCTCGACTGCGTGATCGGTGTGACCGGGCAGATGCGGGCCGGGTTCAGCCAGGCCGTCCACCACGCCCGGCACCGCAGCGCGTTCGGCAAGCCGCTCATCGACCAGCCGCTCATGCGCAACGTGCTCGCCGACCTGGCGGTCGAGTCGGAGGCGGCCACCACGCTGATGACCCGCCTGGCCGGCGGCTACGACCGGGGCGAGGGCGACTTCACGCGCATCGCCACCGCCATCGGCAAGTACTGGGTGTGCAAGCGGGCCCCCGTGTTCGCCCACGAGGCGCTCGAGTGCCTGGGCGGTGCCGGCTACGTGGAGGAGGCGCCCATGGCGAGGCTCTTCCGGGAGTCGCCGCTGAACGGCATCTGGGAGGGGTCGGGCAACGTGATCTGCCTAGACGTGCTGCGCGCCGCGGCCAAGGACCCCGAGTCGGTGCAGGCGCTGCTCGCCGAGATCGGCCTGGCCGCCGGCGCCGACCCCCGCCTCGACCGCGCCGTCTCCGACCTCCACGCCGAGCTGGCCGATCCCACCGACCTGGAGGTGCGGGCGCGGCGCATCGTGGAACGGGCGGCGCTGGCGCTGCAGGGCTCGCTGCTCATCCGCACCGCGCCCCCGGCGGTGGCCGACGCGTTCTGCGCCACCCGCCTCGGCGGTGACGGAGGCCGGGCGTTCGGCACGCTGCCGCCCAGCAGCGACCTCACCGCGATCATCGACCGGGCGTGGCCCCAGGACTGATCAGCTGGGGTACACGGCGTCGTCGGAGGTGGGGTCGGGGCCCTTGGGCACCTCGACCGGGCCTCGGGCCGACGACGTGGCCGCGGGAGCGGCCGCACTGGAGGCGACCGCCGGCGACGAGGTGGACGACGGCGCCGGGGTGACCGGCGGGGCGACGGCCCGGCGCACCACGATCTCGGTGTCGAAGTCTCGCCAGCCGCGGTAGGTGCCGCGCATCCAGCTCAGGGCCTTGTACGGGCCGCCCGCCGCGATGGAGGGGCGGAGGTTGTCGAGGACGCTGTCCTGCGTGAGGGCGGTGAACTGCCACGACCCCTCGCCGACGCGCTTGCCCTGGAACAGCTCCCAGTGGACACGGCCGTCGGCCTCCGACACCAGGGCCTTGCCGGTGACGGGGTGGACGTTGGTGGAGACCACCACGCGGGTGGCATCGGACGGGTCCTGGGCGACGAGGCCGGAGTAGTCGGGCTGGGTGGAGCACAGCTCGCTGCCGCCCCAGCACAGGGGCTCGACGATCCAGCCCGTGGGCCGCTGGCGGATCCACAGGTAGCGGTGGCGGTACGACCCCACCGAGGTGGGCCCGTCGTCGTCCTCACGGTCGCCGTCGGCCGGCCAGTTGTCGCGGTGGCTGAGGACACCGGTGGGGTGGTTGTCGATGAACCGGAGGTCGCACTGCCAGAAGTCGTCGTCGAGGGCCTCCGAGAACCCGGGGATCCCTTCGACCAGGCGGGTGAACTTCTTGGGCATCGGTGCCTTGGCCCCCACGGAGCCGACGACCGTGCCGTCGGACCGCTTCATCGTGAGGTCCCACTCGAGGGTGCCGGCGTAGACGCTGGTGCCGCGGTACTCGGTGGGGTTGTTGTCGGTGACGGTGAGGTGGAGGCGATCGCCGTCGCTGACCGCCACCACGTAGGGCCGGGCGCCCGAGTACGCCGGCTTGATGACCAGGCCCCGGTACTGCCACGTGACGCCGTCGAGCGAGGTGAGGAGGTTCCACGAGAACTCCTCGCCCCGGTACAGGATCCAGCGGACGCCCTTGACGATGTGGGCCGACGAGTACGCCATGCCCCGTCCCGGCGCGGTGAGCGCCCCCGGGCGCTTGATCCGCCGCGACACGAGCGACCCGTTGGTGGACCCGTCGGCGATGTCGAGGTAGTTGACGCGCTGGTGCAGCGCCCACGAGATCTGCACCTTGTCGCCCAGCGCCAGGACCGACGGCGACGTGTGGTCGTCGACCTGGGTGGTGGTGAGCGTGCGCTTGAGGATCACCTTGCGGGCCTTGATGTCGAACGCGGTGGCCTGGACCGCACCCTTGTCGGGGGCGCTGGTGCCGACGCTCGACCCGAGCCACAGGACGCCGTTGGGGCCGAACGAGGTGCGGGGCGACTGGAACCAGCACCACGCCCCGGTGCCGAGCACCGTGTCGGTGCCCCCGATGAAGCCCAGGCCCCGCATGGAGGGATCGGGCGTCAGGGGCTGGGGCTGGGGCGGCGTGGCCGGCTCGCACGCGGCGAGGCCGATCGGCACCGCGGTGGCCGCCCCGGCGATGCCCATCCAGCGCAGCACCTGGCGGCGCGATGGGCGGCCGGAAGCGGTGGCCGGGTCGAGAGGCGTTCCGCCGCTGGTGTTCTCGAGCATGGGGGAACGATCTTCGCAGACCGGCCCGGGTGACCCGAAGTCACCCCCTGTGACGGCCATGTGAAGGCGCCGTGAACGAGGCCCGAATGGCCCCGATCAGCCCCGCCGGCGCGCGTACCCTCCCAGCGTGGACGAGTTGGCGAAGCGAGCCATCGAGGTGCTGCACGGGAACGACCGCGGGACGTGGACGCGGCCGTCCCCCCGCCTGTACCCGCACCAGTGGAGCTGGGACGCCGCATTCGTCGCCATGGGCTGGGCCCAGCTCGACCCGGTCCGGGCGCTGAACGAGCTGTGGTCGCTCCTGCGGGGCCAGTGGTCGACCGGGATGATCCCGCAGATCGTGTTCGACCTCAACGTCGGGCGGGGCAAGTACGAGCCCGGTCCCAACACCTGGGGCACCATCCTCAACGCCCCGCCCGGCATCGCCACCAGCGGGATCTGCCAGCCGCCGGTGCACGCCATCGCCGTCGCCCGCATCCGCGAGGTGGCTGCCGGTCGGGCCGACGGCACCCTGCACGAGGTCGACGACGCCATCGTCGACCTCTACCCCCGCCTCGACCGCTGGCACCGCTGGCTGCGCACCGCCCGAGACCCCGAGGGCACCGGGCTGGTCACGATCCTGCACCCGTGGGAGAGCGGTCTCGACAACTCGCCCCGCTGGGACCGTCCCCTCTCGAGGGTCGAGCCCGACGAGATGGACGACCTGCCCCGGCCCGACCTCACCTGCGTGGCCGACCCCGCCGAGCGGCCCACCAACCCGGAGTACCAGCGCTACCGCCACCTGGTCGATCGCCTCATCGCGGTCGACTACGACCAGGACAAGGCCATGGCCGAGCACCCCTTCCGCGTCGCCGACGTCTTCTTCAGCGCCATCTTGGCGACGGCCGACGACGTGCTCGCCGACCTGGCGGCCGTGGCCGGGCGGCCCGAAGAATCCGACCGCCACCGCACCGACGCGGCCCGCACCCGCCAAGCCCTCGACTGCTGCTGGGACCCCGACCTGCAGGCCTGCCTCGACCAGGACCGCATCACCGGGCGCCCCATCCGCGCCGACACCATCGGCGGCTTCGCCCCGCTCATCGCCGGGTGCGACCTCGACCGCTCCGCCGTGCTGGTCGACCGCCTCCTCGGTCCCACCTACGCCGGCGCCGACGGGCTGGTCTGGCCGCTCCCGCTGTCGACGGCCACCACCGACCCGCGCTTCGACCGCCGCGGCTACTGGCGGGGCCCGCAGTGGCCCCCGATCACCTGGCTCCTGTGGCGGGGCCTGAAGAAGGCCGGCCACCACCGCACCGCCAACACCATCCGCACCACGGCCATCGATCAGCTCCGCGACGTGGGGTGCACCGAGTACGTCGAGCCCTTCAGCGGCCGCCCGCTCGGTTCAGCCGCCCAGTCCTGGTCGGCCGCCGTGGCGCTCGACCTGCTCTCGTACGACCCCTGACCGGGCCGTCCTAGGCTCGGCCGCGTGAAGGTCGACGCACTCTTGATGGCCCGCCCGCCCCAGCTCGCCGAGCGGGCCGAGGCGCTGGCCGCCACCGGGGTCGACGGGCTGTTCACCTTCGAGGGCCCCCACGACGTGTTCCTGCCGCTGGCCATCGGGGCCGGGACCGGCTGCGACGTCTACACCAACGTGGCCATCGCCTTCCCCCGCTCCCCCATGCACCTGGCCCACCAGTCGTGGGACCTCGCCGAGCTGAGCGACGGCCGCTTCGCCCTGGGCCTCGGCACGCAGATCAAGGCCCACATCGACCGCCGGTACGGGTCGACCTGGACCAAGCCGGTGGCGCAGATGACCGAGTGGATCGACGCCCTGCGGGCCATCTACGCCCGCTGGCAGGACGGCGCCGAGCTGGCCTACGAGGGCACCTACACCCGCCACACCCTGATGACCCCGGCGTTCGATCCCGGCCCGCTCGCATCGGGACCGCCCCCGATCTGGCTCGGTGCGCTGGGCCGGAAGATGGTGGAGCTGGCCACCGCCAAGGCCGACGGCATGCTGATCCACCCCTTCACCTCCGACCGCCACCTGCGCGACGCCACGCTGCCCCGCATCGACGCCGGGCTCGCCGCCGCCGGCCGGGCTGCCGCCGACCTGACGCTCGTCGGCCAGTCCATCGTGGCGTGCACCTCCGACCCCTCGAAGCAGGCCGACCTCGATCTGGCGGCGCGCTGGATGATCGGGTTCTACGGATCGACCCCGGCGTACGTGGCCGTGCTCGAGACCGAGGGCCGCGACGGCCTCCACCCCGAGCTGCGGCGCCTGTCGCGCGAGGGCCGCTGGGACGAGATGGCCGGGCTGATCGACGACGACCTGCTCGACGCGGTGGTGCTCCGCGGCGACCCGGCCACGGTGGCCGCCCGTCTGCAGGCGCGCTACGGCGACCGCGCCGACCGGGTGGCCCTGAGCACGCCCGGCGGCATCGACGATGACGACCTGGCTGCGCTGGTCACCGAGGTGCGGGCGTGACCGGCCCCGCCATCCGCGACGCCACCGAGGACGACCTCGAGCAGATCACCGCCATCTACAACGACGTGATCCTCACCTCCGACGCCATCTGGCTCGACGAGGTCATCGACCTCGAGGACCGGCGGGCCTGGTTCCGCGGCCTGCGCGACGACGACGTCGTCCTCGTCGCCGACGACGGCCACGGGACGGTCCTCGGGTACACGGCCTGCTTCGAGTTCCGCACCAAGTCGGGTTACTGGCCGACCGTCGAGCTCACGATCCTGCTGCACCGCGACCACCGCGGGACCGGCCTCGGCGAGCAGCTGCTGGGCGCGCTCATCGAGCGGGCCCGGGCCGCCGGCCGGCACGTCATGATCGCGGGCATCGACGGCAGCAACACCGGGTCCATGCGCTTCCACGAACGGCTCGGGTTCCGAGAGGTGGCCCGGATGCCCGGCGTGGGCCGCAAGTTCGGACGGCCCGTCGACCTGGTGCTGCTCCAGCTCGACCTCGACGCATGACGGCCCCCACCGTGCTGGTCATGGACCTCGGCGGGGTCACCTGCCGCTGGCTGCCCGACCGCCGCCTCGATGCCCTGGCCGCGCTGTCCGGCCTGCCCGCCGGCACCATCGACCAGCAGGTCTTCGGATCCGGCTTCGACGACGCCGGCGAGCGCGGCCGGTTCACGCTCGCCGCCTTCACCGAGCAGCTCGTCGCCGTGCTGGGCCTGGCGGCGTCGCCCGACGACGACCAGGCGGTGCGCACCGCCTGGTCGCTGGCGTTCGAGCCCGACCGCGCCGTGCTGCGCCTGATCCGGGCGGCCACCTGCCGCACCGCCCTGTTCACCAACAACGGCCCCCTCCTCGAGGCCGCCCTGCGCGCCGAGCTGTCCGACGTCGGCGATGCGTTCGACCAGCTCGTGCTGTCGCACCGGCTCGGCGTCACCAAGCCCGAAGCGGCCGCGTTCGAGCGCGCCACCGAGGCCCTCGGAGCGGCGCCGGGCGACGTCTTCTTCGTCGACGACAGCCCCGCCAACGTGGCGGCCGCGGCCGCCGCCGGCTGGCGCTCTTACCACTTCACGACGGCGCTGAGCCTTCAGGCCGCCCTCACCGACGCCCACATCCTCTGATTTCACGACAGATGCCCAGGTCAGCGGCGTGACGGAGGTCCCATCTCGGCTTTACCTCCCTCTGCGGTCCGATCCGTCAATGTCGACGGCGTACACCAACCGGTGACCCGTTGAGGGACGAAGGAGCAGAGATGGACGAGGCCGATGTCGTGTGGATGCAGGAAGGGCACTGCCGCTACTACCCGCCCGCTGCCTTCTTCCCCAGCGACGGTGTAGGCGTCACCCAGGCCCGCCAGATCTGCGGCGAGTGCCCCGTCCGCGAGCAGTGCCTCGAGTACGCCCTCGAGAACCGCATCGAGCACGGCGTCTGGGGCGGGTGCTCCGAGCGTGAGCGCCGCCGGATCCTCAAGCGCCGCCGCCAGGAGACCCTGGTCGCCAGCTGACCGTCCCGCCGATCTGATCCCCCCACACGACGAAGGGGCCCCTTGCGGGGCCCCTTCTTCGTGTTCCGGACAAGCCCCCAGCGGGCGCCAGATCTGTCCGGCGATGCTCAGCGGAGACAGGTGTGGCGGGCGGGGGGAGGGATCAGGAGAGCCGCTCGATGATCATGGCCATGCCCTGGCCGCCACCGACGCACATCGACTCGAGGCCGAAGGTCTTGTCGTCCTTGGTGAGGCCGTTGATCAGCGTGCCCATGATGCGGGCGCCGGTCATGCCGAAGGGGTGGCCGACGGCGATGGCACCGCCGTTGACGTTGAGCTTGTCCCAGCTGATGCCGAGGTGCTTGGCCGACGGGATCACCTGGGCGGCGAACGCCTCGTTGATCTCGACCAGGTCGATGTCGTCGATGGTCATGTTGGCCCGCGAGAGCGCCTTGCGGCACGCCTCGATGGGACCGAGGCCCATGATCTCGGGGTCGAGCCCGGTGACGGCCGACGACACGATGCGGGCGAGCGGGGTGAGGCCCAGCTCCTTGGCCTTGGTGTCGCTCATGACCACGACGGCAGCGGCACCGTCGTTGAGCGGGCAGGCGTTCCCGGCGGTGACGGTGCCGTCGGGGCGGAAGGCGGGCTTCAGGCCGGCGAGGCCCTCGGCGGTGGTGCCGGCGCGGATGCCGTCGTCGCGGGTGACGGTGACCTCGTTGCCCTCGTCGTCGGTGGTGACGACCGGGGTGATCTCGTTCTCCCAGAAGCCGTTCTCGAGCGAGGCGGTGGCCCGCTGCTGCGAGAGGGCGGCGAACTCGTCCTGCTCCTGGCGGGAGACCTTCTCCAGGTTGGCGACGTTCTCGGCCGTCTGGCCCATGGAGATGTAGACGTCGGGGAGGCTGCCCTCGATGGGGGCCCACTCGGTCTGGGCGTTGGCGGTGCGCTCGGCGGTGCGGGCCTCGGCGGCCGCGTACAGCGGGTTGTGCGGGCCACCGTCGGCCATGCCGTGCAGGAAGCGGCTCACGGTCTCGACGCCGGCCGCGACGAACACGTCGCCGTCACCGGACTTGATGGCGTGGGCGGCCATGCGGATGCTCATCAGCGACGACGAGCAGTAGCGGTTGATGGTCACGCCCGGCACGTTGGCCATGCCGGCCTGGATGGCGACGATGCGGGCCAGGTTGTAGCCGGACTCACCGGCGGGCTGGCCGCAGCCGAGGATGAGGTCCTCGACCAGGTTGCGGTCGAGCTCGGGCACCTTGTTGAGGGCGGTGTCGACGATGAACGACGTGAGGTCGTCGGGGCGCTCGTTCTTGAGCGAGCCCTTCATGGCCCGTCCGATCGGAGTGCGGGCGACGGAAACGATGACGGCTTCGGGCATGTGAGCTCCTTGTGAGATCCCCTGGGAGACCAACTTGTCTAGCCAAAGGCCCCACCGGCGCCCGAATCCGGCAGCCCTACGCGCCCAGCCACTCCATCCACTTCCCGTGGGGGTGCTGGTCAGCCAGCCGGGTGATGGTGCGGTCACCTCGCCGCCACTCGATGCGGACCAGGGCCGTGGCGCGCCCGTCGGGGCCGCCGTCGGGGCGGGGCGGGACCGGGATGCCCGGCACCCGTTCGGGCTGCTCCGAGAACACCATGGCCAGGTCCCGTCGGGAGCCGATCAGGTCGAGGATGGCGATCAGCTCCTGCTGGCGGTCGATCGGCAGGTAGGTGAGCACCCACGTGGAGACCACCACCGGGAGGGCGTGGGACGGGACCCGCTCCACGTACGACCGCAGCTCGGTGACCGCGTCCGCGGCCCGCACCGGCGGCGGATCCTCGTAGGCCAGGGCGATGGCCGCCCGCAGCCGGGCCAGGCGCGCCTGCTCCTCGGGCCACTGGCACGCCACGAGCCAGCGGGCGTCGAGGGGCTCGGTGACGTCGAGGGGGTGGACGTCGAGCCCCACCGCATCGTCGATGGGCAGCGACGCCTCCGGCAGCGGCGGGACGAGATCGCCGCGCAGCTCGCAGTCGAGCATGAGCTTCGAGCTGGAGCCGACCGACGTGAGCACCTGCTCGGGCTCGCCGCCCGTGGCCGCCCGCCGGTACCGGTAGCCGTAGTTGCCCGGATGGAGGTTGAGCCCCGCCGACGAGCCGATCTCGATGAGGCTCAGCGGCCGGAGGGCACCCAGCCCGCTCGAGCCCGAGACCAGCGCCTGGTAGAGGCCGGGGAACAGCGTGGCGCTGCGGCCCACCTCGTTGGTCTGGGTGCTGCGGGTGCGCAGCAGGTGCTCGACCTCGGGGTGGTGCAGGGCCATGGCACGGAAGTGCGGCCACGGGTCGTCCTCGCCCCGACCGACCGGGCGGCTGCGGGCGTCGGTCGACGGGTTGCGGCCTGAGACCGACGGGTACCAGTCGGCCAGCGGCTCCAGCGCACCGGCCAGCAGCACGTCGTGCACCGCGGCCAGCAGCAGGTTGGGGGTGCGCTGGTTGGGCGCGGCGAGGAGCAGGCGCGCACAGACGTCGGGGTCGCCGGCCGCGCCCGTGCACAGGCGCCGGTAGAGCGGGAGCCGGGTCACCACCTGGTCGGCGAAGACCTGGAACCGCTCGGCGATCTCGGCCAGGTCCTGGGGATGGGTGGCGGCATGGGGGGTGCTCACCCCCGACAGCCTTCCAGCCCCGGTCCCTCCAGCCCGGGATTCACCTCCCGGGCCGGAGCGGCTCAGGAAGCGCCGTAGACGGGCGTCGGAGCCGGCGCCTCGGCCAGCAGCTCGGTGACCGCGGCCCCGACCGCGATCGGCTCCCAGCGGGCGCCGTGGTCGATGACCCGGCCGTGGTGCCAGCCGTCGGCCACCGAGACCTTGCCGCCCTCGACCTCGAAGACGCGGCCGGTGACCCCGGCGGCGTCGGCCGAGCCGAGCCACGTCACGAGCGGGGCGACGTTGTCGGCCGCCATCTCGTCGAACGCATCGGGGTCGTCGGGGGCCGCCATGGTGGTGGCGAAGACCTGCTCGGTCATGCGGGTGCGCGCCGCGGGGGCGATGGCGTTGGCGGTGATGCCGTAGCGGCCGAGCTCGGCGGCCTGGACGAGGGTGAGCGAGATGATCCCGCCCTTGGCGGCCGAGTACGCGGCCTGGCCGATCGAGCCCATGAGCCCCGCGCCCGAGGTGGTGTTGATGATGCGGGCATCCACCGTGCTGCCCGCCTTGACCTGGTCGCGCCAGTAGGCGGCGGCGTGGCGGGCGGTGGTGAAGTGGCCCTTGAGGTGGACCTGCATCGTGAGGTCCCACTCGTCCTCGGTGGCGTTGGCGAACATGCGGTCGCGCACCACGCCGGCGTTGTTGACCACGACGTGGAGGTCGCCGAACGCGTCGATGGCGGCCTTCACCAGGTTGGCGCCGCCCTCCCAGGTGGAGATGTCGTCGCCGTTGGCCACGGCCTCGCCGCCCATGGCGCGGATCTCCTCGACCACCTCGCCGGCGGGACCGGTGGAGCCGCCGCTGCCATCGAGCTCGGCTCCGATGTCGTTCACCACCACCTTGGCGCCCTGGCGGGCGAACTCGAGCGCGTGGCCGCGGCCGATGCCGCGCCCCGCACCCGTGATGACCACAACTCGACCGTCGCAGAGGAAACCCATGGATCGCACCCGTTCGTTCTGATGTTTCTGACGGGTCGTCAGGTTACTGTCAACGCATGACCGGCATGGACTTGGGCGTCACGATCTTCCTCACCGACCAGAGCATCGACCCGATCGAGCTCGCCCGGGAGGTCGAGGAGCGGGGCTTCTCGTCGATCTGGCTCCCGGAGCACACGCACATCCCCACCAGCCGCCGGACCCCCGCACCGATGGGCGAGCCGCTCGACGAGGAGTACCGCCGCTGCCTCGACCCGTTCGTGACCATGGGCATGATGACGGCGGTCACCGAGCGGGTGCGGATGGGCACGGGCATCAGCCTGCTCGCCGAGCGCGACCCCATCGTGACCGCCAAGGAGATCGCCACGCTCGACCACGTCTCCGACGGCCGCATCACGCTGGGCATCGGCTACGGCTGGAACATCGAGGAGCTCGAGAACCACGGCGGGTCCAAGAAGACGCGGCGCGCCGTGGTGCGCGAGCGGGTGCTCGCCATGCAGGAGCTGTGGGGCGAGGAGGCCGCCGCCTTCCACGGCGAGCACGTGCACATGGACGAGGCCTGGGCCTGGCCCAAGCCGAAGCAGCAGGTGCGCGGGCGGTCGGGCGTCCCCGTCCTGGTGGGCGGCGCCGCCGGACCCATCCTGTTCGAGCACATCGCCGAGTTCGGCGACGGCTGGATCCCGATCGGCGGGGCGGGCGTGGCGGCGGCCATGGCCGACCTGCACGCCGCCGGCGAGAAGGTCGGGCGCGACCCGAGCGAGTTCACGGTGGTCCCCTTCGGCACCCTCCCCGACCAGGGCAAGCTCGACCACTACCAGAGCCTGGGCATCACCGAGACGGTGCTGCGCCTCCCGTCGGCGCCCCGCGACGACGTGCTGAAGGTCCTCGACTCGTACGCACCCTTCGTCGGGGGCTGATCAGCTCCTCGGCCGCGGGACGGCGCGGGCGCCCGCGCCCGACCCCGCCACCACCTCGTGCACCTCGTCCGGCACGGCCACGAGGGTCAGCGTCCGATCGCCCGACGGCACGGCCTTGCTGCGAGACGCGAGCCGCTCACCGGTCGCGGCGGTTCCCGTCGCCGATGCCTGCCCGACGGTGAGGTCGACGCCAGAGGCCGACGCCAGCCCGAGGTACCAGTGGCCGGCGAGGAGCGCGCTGACCGCCATCGTCCCCGCCTCCTCCGCGCGGCTGCACCGCCGGATGCCGTCCACCAGGAGGCACACGGCCGGATCGCCGGGCTCGCCCCAGAGCTCCACCACGCCGGCCCCCAGGTCGTCCGAGGCGAGCCGGTGCGAGCCGGCGAGCTGGGCATCGAGCGAGTCCCGCAGCTCGTCGATGTCGTCGTCGCGCACCCACCGGAGCCCGATCGCCACCGCGGCGAGGTCCTCCTCGGTGCCGCGTCCCTCGGCCACCTCGATCGTCACGTCGGCGCGCCCCGGACCGATGATCAGCGCCCGGTCGTACGACGCCGAATGGGAGCGGACCGACGGGGCGTCGCGCTCCTCATCCGAGGCGTTGGCCAGCCGCGCCTGGAGGTGCGCCACGCTCGGCTCCTGCAGCGGGCTCGCGGCGGTGGCCGCGTTGGTGGTGGTGCGGATGCGCAGCTCCTGCACGGAGCCCGCCTTCGACCCGGGCTCGGGCTCTCGGTAGGTGAGCTCGGTGATCGACGCGGGCGTCCTCTCCGGCCCGGCCTCGCCGAGGTCGATCACCTCGCCGCCGGCAGGGGGATCGAAGCCCTGCACGGGATCGGCGGAGCGCCGGGTGAGGGAGTCGAGCAGCTGCACCAGGTCTGCGTCGGCCAGGCCGACCGACTGCGCCGACAGCGTCGCCCCGCCCTCCTCCCAGACCACCGTGGTGCCGGTGGGCCCGAGGCCTGGGGCCGGCTCGATCCATGCCGGCTGGCCTCGCACCACCGTCTGCGCCCCGACGCCGACCACCAGCCTGGGATCCGCGCTGACCAGCACCTTCACGCCTTCGGTACGGGTACCGAACAGCTGGGTGCGGTCGCTGGTCGACGGAGGCTGGATCCAGCGCTCGACGGCGGCCAGGTGCAGCCCCAGGGGCGACAGCGCGGAGGGCGCCGCCACCTCCGGCAGCTCGACCCCACCGTCGAAGGGCACCGTGGTGGTGACGCTCGGGGTCACGGTCACCGGCTGCGGATCGTCGCTCGAGCGGCGGGTGACGACGACGGCTCCCACGACCAGCAGCACCACCGCCGCGCCGACCAGCAGCCGCTTGTCTCGCCGGGACGGCGGGCGGCGCCCGGAGCCCGGCGCCCGGAGGGGGACACCGTCGAGCCGCGGGCGGCTGGGGTCGAAGGGCCGATCATCCACCACGAGGTCGCGCACGTGCGCCGCGCACGCCACCCGGATCCGATCGGCGAGGACGCCGTCGCTGAGGTCGGTCGGTGGGCTCATCGCTCCAGCTCCTCGCGGAGGTCGGCGAGCGCTCGGCGAACCCGGCTGCGGACCGTGCCCGCCGAGCAGCCGAGCACCTCCGCGATCTGCTCGTGGCCGAGGTCCTCGTAGAACCGCAGGACCAAGACGGTCGCCCGCTCGGGCGGCAGCCGGCCCAGGGCCTCCCAGGTCTCATCGGGCTCCTCCATGTCCGGGTGGCGCACCGGCGGGAGCAGGGCGAGGCGGGCGCGCTCCATGTCGTCTCGGCCCCGCGCGGTGATCGCCAGGCGGACCACGACCGTGCGCAGGAAGCCGGCCGGGTTGTGCACCTCGCCGAAGTGGTCGTGCAGGCGCAGGAACGCCTCTTGGACGAGCTCCTCGGCGACGGGCTGCGACCGGAGGAGGACGCGGGCGAGCCGGAGCAGGCCGGGCCGCTCCTCGCGGTAGATCGCGTCGAAGTCCATCGGGGACGGGACCGTCCCGAGCATGACCAGCTCGGGGAGCGGTTCCGCGTGGTCCCGCTTCACCGCCGTACGACCAGCGAGGGCACGAGAACGTGCCCGACTCGCCCGAGCCATGCCCGAGGGTAGGTCGCAGCGAGCGGGCGGCGCTGGTGAACAGCAGCCGAACGACGGGTTCACACAGCGTTGACACGCTTGTGACAGACGGAGGGGGTGGCGCGTCGGCGCGGTGTCTAGAGTCCCGTGCCGACGGAACGCCGGATGGGGCCTCGCGATGCGATGCCCGGTCCCCTTCGTCGCCCAAGTTCCCCGTGCCCGCGCGAGCGGGCCGACGCCTTTCCAGGAGACCACGTGAGTCGCACCTCGTCCCGCAGCCTCAAGCTGCTCAGCCTGGCCCTCGTGGCCGCCCTCACCCTCGTGGCCGCCGGCTGCGGTGGTGACGACGACGCCTCGTCGTCCACCACCACCGCCGCCAAGGGCGGGTCCGGCGACCCGGTCAAGGCGGCGTGGGTCCTCGTGGGCCCGGCCAACGACGGTGGCTGGTCGCAGGCGCACA
The DNA here is from genome assembly GCF_049993875.1 of Aquihabitans sp. McL0605. Taxonomy (NCBI): domain Bacteria; kingdom Bacillati; phylum Actinomycetota; class Acidimicrobiia; order Acidimicrobiales; family Iamiaceae; genus Aquihabitans; species Aquihabitans sp. McL0605. The sequence goes on along the minus strand of NZ_CP188252.1, from coordinate 3,843,543 downwards.
ACGAAGGCCGGCTCTACGTCGAGAAGCAGCTCGGCGACAAGGTGATCACCACCTACAAGGAGAACGTGCCCGAAGGCCCCGAGGCCAAGCAGGTCATGGAAGACCTGGTCAAGGACGGCAACAAGATCATCTTCGCCACCTCCTTCGGCTACGGCGACGCCCTCGCCGAGCTGGCCAAGGAGCACCCGGACGTGAAGTTCGAGCACGCGACGGGTGCCGCCACCGCCGACAACCTGGCCACCTACTACGGCGGTTCCGAGGACACGATCTACCTCACCGGCATCGCCGCCGGGAAGGCCATCCCGCAGGGCGGCAAGGTGGGCTTCGTGGCCCCCTTCGCCATCCCCGAGGTGATCCGCCACATCAACGCCTTCGAGCTGGGCGTGCAGTCGGTCAACCCCGACGCCACCACGCAGGTGGTCTGGACCAACACCTGGTTCGACCCCGAGACGGAGCGCAAGGCCGCCGACAGCCTCATCTCCGATGGCGTCGAGGCCATCGCCTCCGGCCAGGACAGCCCCGCCTCCGGTGAGGCCGCCAAGGCCAAGGGCCTCCCGTTCGTGGGCTACGACTCCGACCAGAGCAAGAACCTGTCCCCGTCGTGGCTCACCGCCTCGATCTACCACTGGGGCCCCTACTACACGAAGCGGATCCAGGCCGTCGCCGACGGCACCTGGAAGACCGGCTCCTACTACGGCGGCATCGATGACGGCTTCGTGAGCCTCGCTCCCTTCGGCCCCAACGTCGCCGACGAGACCAAGGCCCTCATCAAGAAGCAGAGCGCCGCCATCGCCGACGGTTCGTTCGAGGTCTTCGGCGGCCCGATCAAGGACCAGGCCGGCAAGGTGACCATCCCCAAGGGCTCGACGGCTTCGCTGCCGGACCTGCTGTCGATGGACTGGTTCGTCCTCGGCGTGGTGGGCGACCCCACCCCCTCCTGAGCCAGCACGTGCCCGAGTCGGCACCGATCGTTGCGAGTGCCGGGGGACCTCCCCCGGCACTCGCCGCGCACGGGATCACCAAGCGGTTCCCCGGCGGCGTCGTGGCCAACGAGGCCGTCGACCTCGAGGTCCTGCCCGGTGAGATCCACGCGCTCCTCGGTGAGAACGGCGCGGGCAAGTCCACGCTCTCCAACTGCTTCACCGGCCTCTACCGCCCCGACGAGGGCACCATCGCCCGCCACGGCACCGAGGTGGAGCTGCACTCCCCGCGCGATGCCATCGAGGCCGGCGTCGGCATGGTCCACCAGCACTTCCGGCTGGTCGACACGTTCACCGTCGCCGAGAACATCGTCCTGGGAGAGCACGGCCGCATCCGCCGGTCCGCCGCCGAGGCCCGCGTCCGGGAGCTGGGCGAGCGCTACGGGCTCGAGGTCGACCCCGCCGCCCGCATCTGGCAGCTCTCGGTCGGCCAGCAGCAGCGCGTCGAGATCATCAAGGCCCTCTCGCGGGAGGCCGACCTGCTGATCCTCGACGAGCCCACCGCGGTCCTCACGCCGCAGGAGGCCGAGTCGCTGTTCGAGGTGCTGCGCCGCATGGCCGCCGAGGGCCGCTCGGTGATCTTCATCTCCCACAAGCTCGACGAGGTCCGCGCCGTGGCCGACCGGGTCACCGTCCTGCGCGACGGCCGCTCCGAGGGCACCCACCTCGTCGCCGGCACCGACAGCCGGAGCCTCGCTCGGCTCATGGTCGGCCGCGACATCCTCCTCGGCCGCGCGCCTGTGGCGCGGGCCGTCACCAGCGCCCCGAGCTCCGAGGTGGTGCTCGAGGTCGACGACGTGCGCGCCGCAGGTGACCGGGGCGACGCCGCGCTCGACGGCATCAGTCTCCAGGTGCGAGCCCACGAGATCCTCGGGGTCTGCGGCGTCTCGGGCAACGGGCAGAAGGAGCTGGCCGAGGTGATCGCCGGCATGCGCACCCTCGAAGGCGGCTCGATCACCATCGCCGGCACCCCGCTCACCGCCGCCGATCCCCGCAAGGCCCACGCCGCGGGGCTCGCCCACATCCCCGAGGACCGCATGCACACCGGTCTGTCGCCCTCGCTGCCCATCGAGGAGAACCTGGCGCTCACCTCGTACCGCCGGCCGCCCATCAGCACCGGGCCGTTCCTGCGCCGCAAGGTCATCCGGGCCCGCGCCACCGACCTCATGGAGCGCTACGACGTCCGGGCCCCCGGGCCCGCCACGCCCACGCGCGTCCTGTCGGGCGGCAACGTCCAGAAGGTGCTGCTGGCACGGGAGCTCTCCTCGAACCCCAAGGTGCTCGTGGCGGCGTCACCCACCCGGGGCCTCGACGTCGGCGCCATCGAGACCGTGCGCGACCTGCTGGGCGCGGCCGCAGACGGCGGCGCTGGGGTGCTGCTGCTGAGCGAGGACCTCGACGAGATCCTCAGCCTCTCCGACCGGATCGCCGTGATCTACGAGGGCCGCATCCTGGCCGTCGTCGACCGCGCCGATGCCGACGTCGAGGAGCTCGGCCTCCTCATGGGCGGCGACGCGTCCCACCTCGCTGGAGGCGCGGCCTGATGCGCCTCGAACGACGGGTCGACAACCCGCGCTGGCTCAGCGTCGCCGTGCCGCTCGGGTCGGTGCTGGCCGCCCTGGTGGCCGGCGCCGTCCTGCTCGCACTCACCGGCCACGACGCCCTCGACACGTACCAGCGCATCCTGGAGCGCGGCTTCACCTCGCAGGGCGCCTTCACCGCCACGCTCACCGCGGCCACGCCCCTGCTGTTCACCGGCCTGTGCGCGGCGGTGGCCTTCCGCATGCGCATCTTCAACATCGGCGGCGAGGGCCAGCTCATCATGGGTGCCATCGGCGCCTCCGGAGCCGGCCTGGCGCTCGGCGGAGGGCCGCTGTTCATCACCGTGATCGGCATGGTCGTCGCCGGCGCGCTGTGCGGGGCTGCGTGGGCCGGGATCGCCGCCGCCCTCCGGGCCTGGGCCAACACCAACGAGATCATCACCACGCTGATGCTCAACTACATCGCCGCCAACATCGCCACCTACCTGGTGTTCGGCTCCAAGAGCTACTGGCGCAAGCTCGACGGCACCGGGAAGATGTTCCCGCAGGGCAAGCCGCTGGCCGCCGGGGCCCACTGGCCGAGCGTCGACTTCGGCAACTTCACCGTGGGCTTCGGGTTCTTCCTCGGCACCGTCATCGCCTTCACCCTGTACGTCGTGTTCCGCAGCACCCGGTTCGGGTTCCAGGTCAAGGTGATCGGCGACGAGCCCCGCGCCGCCCGCTACGCCGGCATGCGCACCAAGCGCACGATCTTCTTCCTCCTGGCCCTGTCGGGCGCCATCGCCGGCATCGGCGGGGCTGCCGACGTGGGCGACACCCGCTACATCCTCGATCCCAAGGCGCTGTCGCAGGCCGGGTACGGCTACGCCGGCATCGTGGTGGCCGCCCTGGCCCGCCTCAACCCGATCGCCGTCGTCTTCGTCGCCGTCTTGATGGGCGGGCTGGCCAATGCCGGCCGGGCGCTCCAGGGCCCCGACTTCCCCGCCGGCCTGGTGGGCACGCTCCAGGGCCTGCTCCTCCTGTTCACCCTCGCCGGTGAGCTGTTCGTCCGCTACCGGATCCGCCGCACCTCCTCCACCCCCGCCGCAGCCGCGCCGACGGCCGACCAGCCCGAGCCCATCGGGGCCGGCGCATGATCGCCCTCACCACGCTCCTCGGGGCCATCGTGCAGGTGCCGGGCGGGTCGGTCCAGTCGATCGCCACCGGCGGCGGCGTCAACGACAACCTGTTCGTGGTCATCGCCGTGTCGGCCATCTTCTACGGCACCCCCCTGCTGCTCGCCGCCCTGGGCGAGATGCTCACCGAGCGCTCCGGCATCCTCAACCTCGGCGTCGAGGGCGAGATGCTCATGGGCGCGGTCGCAGCGGCGTGGACCGCGATCCACGCCAGCGGGCCCGGCTGGCTCGTGGTCCTCCAGGCGCTCCTCGCCGCCATGGTGGCGGGCGGGCTCGCCGCGCTGCTCCACGCCGTGCTGGTGATCACGTTCCGGGTCGAGCAGATCGTGTCGGGCCTGGCCATCACCATCCTCGCCGGCGCCGCGGGCCTCTCGTCGTACCTCGCCAGCACCTGGGACCTGGCGTCGGGGCCGGTGCCGCACCGCCTCGAGCTGCTCGACGTGGGCGGCCTCGGGAGCACCCCCATCGTGGGACCCCTGCTGTTCAGCCAGAACGTCCTCACCTACTTCTCCTGGGCCCTGGTCGTGTTCCTGTGGTGGTACCTGTTCCGGTCCCGCGCCGGGCTCCACCTGCGGGCCGTCGGCGAGTCGCCCGCCACCGCCGACGCCATGGGCATCAACGTCAACCGGTACCGCTACGTCCACACGGTCGTCGGGGGCACCCTGGCCGGGCTCGGCGGCGCCTTCTTCCCGCTGGCCATCATCCCGCTGTGGTCCGATGGCGTGACCGGCGGCCGCGGCTGGATCGCGCTGGCCCTGGTGATCTTCGGCTTCTGGCGGCCCGACCTGATCCTGGTGGGCGCCTACCTGTTCGGCGCCTTCTCGAGCCTCGGGCTCACGCTCCAGGCCCGCAACGTGCAGGTGTCGCCGCAGCTGCTCGACTCGCTGCCGTACCTGATGACCATCGTCGTGCTGGTGTTCGTGTCCACCGGCTGGGCCCGCCGCCGTCTCGGGGCCCCCGCCGCGCTCGGCACGGCCTACGAACGAGAAGAGCGCTGAGCCCATCGGCCATGCTGGCCTGGTGGCGCAGATGCACCGGGTGACCGAGCCGACCGACCCGCTGCTCGCCGACTTCACCGCCCTCAACGACCCCGCCCGGCGCCGCCGCGTCGAGCGCGACGGCGGCTACTTCGTGGTCGAGGGCGTGCTGGCCATCGAGCGGCTGCTCGCGCTGCCGCAGTGGCAGGTCCGCAGCCTGGCGCTCCTGCCGAAGGTGGCCGACCGGCTGGCCGACCAGCTCGACGCGCTCGACGCCCCGGTGGCGGTGGCCGACGAGGCCGTGCTGCGCGAGGTCGTCGGGTTCGACATCCACCGGGGCGCGCTGGCCTCTGTCGAGCGCCGCCCCTTCCCGTCGCTGAGCGAGCTCGTCAACACCGGCTCGCCCCAGCTCCTCGTCGTGGCCGAGGGCGTGAACGACCACGAGAACCTGGGGGCGCTGTACCGCAACGCCGCCGCGTTCGGCGTGGCCGCCGTCCTCCTCGACGACGGGTGCGCCGACCCCTTCTACCGGCGCTCGGTCCGGGTGTCGCTCGGCAACGTGCTCGCCGTCCCCACCGGGCGCTCCCGCCGGCTGGCCGACCTGCACGAGCAGGGCGTGACCACGGTGGCGCTCACGCCGAGGGGCGACCGCCGCCTCGCCGATCTCGGCGCCGACGTGCTGGGACCCGGCCCGCTCGCCGTGGTGGTCGGCGCCGAGGGCCCCGGCCTCTCCGACGAGACGATCGCCGCGGCCCACCACCGGGTGGCGATCCCGATGGCGACCGGCGTCGACTCGCTCAACGTGGCCACAGCGGCCGCGGTGGCGCTGCACCACCTGGCGACGGTGGCTGCCCGCTGAACCTCGGACCGCGGTTCGCTACCCGCTCGTCGAGGCACCGAGGAAGGTGACGGCGATGATCACGCCGTAGAACAAGATGACGAGCACCAGCAGCGCCGTCGACACCATGCCGAGGATCCGGCCGGCCTGCACCGGGCCGCGGTTGCTGTAGTAGCCGGGGCGGGCATCGATCTCCTTGATGGCGTGGTTGCCCATGATCCACGCCACCGGCCCCAGGATCTGGCAGCACGCGAAGCTCAAGATGCCCAGGACCAGCACGGTGCTGCCCTGCGGGTGCTCCTGCTGCTGCGGCGGGTACCAGCCGTAGCCGCTGGGCGCGTAGCCGGAACCGGGCGGCCCGTAGGCCGGCGGGGGCGGCCCGTAGCCGGGAGGCGCGGCCGGCGGCTGGTACCCACCGGGCTGGCCGGGAGGCGGACCGGCCGGAGGCGGCGAGGCGGGCCCCGGTGCCGGCGGCCACCCGGGCGGGCCGGCCGGAGGACCAGCAGGACCGGCCGGCGGAGGGCCCGGCGGCGGCGTCCAGGGACCGCCCGGCGGGGCGTCGTCGGGTGGTTCGTCGTCGCTCACGGGCCCCACTCCTCCCACCGACGCGCCGCGCGCCCGTCAGTGCCGCGGGACCCTACCGGCCGCCGGCTGGTCACGTGCTCGACGCGACGACGACCGCCATGATCACGCGGACCCCGATCATCACCACCCACAGGACCGACGAGACGATGCCGATGATCCGACCGGCCTGCACCGAGGAGCGATTCGTGTAGGCGCTCGGGTTGGCGTCGATCTCCTTCATGGCGCTGTTGCCCATCAGCCAGGCGATCAGGCCGAGGATCCCGCCGATGCACGCGCACAGCAGCGGGAGGCTCAAGATGCCGAGCACCAGGATCGTGGTGCCCTGCGGGTGCTCCCGGGGGCCGTACCCGTAGCCGCCGTAGGGCACGTAGCCGCTGGGCGCGTAGCCGCCACCCGGGGGCATCGCGCCCGGCGGGTAGCCCGGGCCCGCAGGACCGGGCGCGCCATACGCGGGAGGCGGGTACGCCGGAGGCACCGCCCCAGGAGCGCCGTACCCGGGAGAGCCGTAGGCCGGAGGCGGGTAGGCCGGAGGCGGGTAGGCCGGAGGGACGGCACCGGGAGGGCCGAAGCCGGGAGGTGCACCCGCGGGTGTCGGGGTGGAGCCCGGCGACGGATCGATCGGCGGCTGCCACGGGCCCGAGGGCGGATCCTCGGGGGGTTGCTGGTAGCTCACGGGGCCGGCTCCTGCCGTTGTGGGCGCTGCCGCGCGTCGGGGTTGGGCGGCGACCCTATCGGCCGCGGTCAGCCGGAGGTGACGGGCCGGGCCCGGGCCATCCGACCCCTGGCACGGCTCCGTACACCCAGCAGACCGCACCACACGCAAGGAGCCCGACGTGCGCATCGCCATCATCGGTTCGGGCATCTCGGGACTCGCCGCGGCCCACCACCTGCACCCTCGCCACGACATCACCGTGTTCGAGGCCGACGATCGGGTGGGGGGCCACGCCCACACCGTCTCCATGGCGCTCGACGACGGCACCTGGAACGTCGACACCGGGTTCATCGTCTACAACCAGCGCAACTACCCGGTCTTCTCCCGCCTCCTCTCGGAGCTGCGGGTGGCCACCCAGCCCAGCGACATGTCGCTCGCCATCAGAGACGAGCGCAACGGGCTGGAGTGGGGCACCAACACGGCTCGCCTGTTCTCCCAGCGGCGCAACGCCGTGCGGCCGAGCTTCGTGGGCATGGTCGGCGAGATCCTCCGCTGGAACCGGCTGGGCCAGCGCGTGCTGGCCGGGACGGTCGACGTCGACGAGCTGGCACCCGTCGGCGACGTGCTGCGCGACCGGAGGTTCTCCCGCCGCTTCTTCGAGTGGTACCTGGTGCCCTTGGCCGCCGCCGTGTGGTCCGCCGACCCGTCCACGGTCGACCGCTTCCCGATCGCCACCTTCTGCCGGTTCCTCAACAACCACGGGATGCTCTCGCTCGGCGACCAGCCGGCGTGGCGCACCGTCACCGGCGGCTCGCGCTCCTACGTCGATGCGCTCACCGCGCCCTTCGCTCGTCGGATCCGCACCGGGACGCCGGTGACCTCGATCGAGCGGGTGGGTGACGGGATCGAGGTCCGGACGAAGGCGAGCGACCGGCCGGAGCACTTCGACCGGGTGGTGCTCGCCACCCACTCCGACCAGGCCATCCGCCTCCTCGCCGACGCCGAGCCGGCGGAGAAGGAGATCGCCGGTGCCGTCCGGTACCAGCGCAACGTGGCCACCCTCCACACCGACCGGCGGATGCTGCCGGTCAACGAGCGGACCTGGGCCAGCTGGAACGTGCACGTGCTCGACGAGGCCCAGCGCCGGGTCACGATGACGTACCACATGAACCGGCTGCAGGCCCTGGCCTCGCGCCACCAGATCTGCGTCACCCTCAACCGCCACGACGACATCGATCCGACCCGCGTCCACGCCCGGATCGACTACGACCACCCCGTCTTCGACGCCGAGGCCATCATCGCCCAGCGCCGCCGCCACGAGCTCCAGGGCCGCGGCGGCCTGTACTGGGCGGGCGCGTGGTGGGGCTACGGGTTCCACGAGGACGGGGCGCGATCGGGCGCCGAGGTGGCCCAGCTGATCGAGGCGGGACGATGACCGCCCCGGTCCACAGCGCCCTGTACGAGGGCACGGTCCGCCACGCCCGGCTCGACGCCACGCCGCACGCGTTCACCTACCAGGTGCTCATGGCGTGGCTCGACCTCGACGAGCTGCCGGCCGCCCTCGACGCCCACCCGCTCTGGTCGGCCCGCCGCTGGGCACCGGTGTGCTTCCAGCGCCGCGACTTCCACGGCGACCCCGACCTGCCCCTCGACACGGCGGTCCGCGACACGGTGGAGCGGGAGCTGGGCCGGCGCCCCGAGGGCCCGATCCGGCTGCTCGCCCACCTCCGGACCTGGGGCTGGGCGTTCAACCCGATCGCCTTCTACTTCGTCCTCTCGCCCGACGGCTCCCAGGTCGACACGCTCCTCGCCGAGGTCACGAACACGCCGTGGCGCGAGCGCCACGCCTACGTGGTGCCGGTGAACGCCCCCGAGCTGGTCGAGCCCGTCCGGTTCCCCAAGGCGATGCACGTGTCGCCGTTCCTCGACCTCGACCTCGACCACTCGCTGGCCTTCACCCGGCCGGGCGCCGACCACCTCACGATCCGGATGGACGACTGGCGCGGCGACCACCGCGAGCTGGCCGCCACGCTGAGCCTGCGCCGCCTGCCGCTCGACCACCGGTCCATGGCCCGGACGCTCCGGCGCCACCCTCTGCCGGCCCAACGGGTCTCGGCCGGGATCTACCGGGAGGCGCTGAAGCTCCGGTGGAAGCAGGCGCCGTTCCGCCACCACCCGCAACCGGTCGGCCCCACCCGGTCCACCAGCTCGCATCCCCCCGAACCGATCACCACCACGACGAGGAGCATCTCGTGACCTCCATGCTGACCCCTTCGGGCCCCGACCTCGCCGAGGTGCCGCCGCCGCGCCTCCGGCTGGTCGACCGCCTCCCCGATCCGGCGGCCGGCGCCATCCGGCCCACGACCGTCCGGCCGGCTCCGGCCCGCACCACCCGGCTCGACACCGCCGCTCGCACGCTCCTCCTCCGCCTGCTGCAGGAGCTGCACGGCGGCCGGCTCACGATCGTCGAGCACGACGGCACCACCACCACCCACGGCGACCTGGGCCACCCCGATGGCCTCGACGTCACCGTGCGGCTCCACACCGCAGCGGTGTGGCGCGAGGTGGCGGGCAAGGGCTCGCGCGGCCTGGGCGAGTCGTACGTCGACGGCTGGTGGACCACCGATGACCTGGTGGGCCTGATGCGCCTGCTGGTCCGCAACCTCGACGGCCTCGACCGGCTCCGCAACCGGTGGACCAAGGTGAGCTCGCCCGTGGCCGACACCTGGCGCCGGCTGCGGCCCCCGAGCAAGCGGCGCGACCGCCGCGAGATCGCCGCCCACTACGACCTGGGCAACGACTTCTTCGAGCTGTTCCTCGATCCGACGATGGCGTACTCGTGCGGGCTGTTCACCTCACCCGACGCCACCTTGGCCCAGGCGCAGGTCACCAAGTACGACCGGCTCCTGCGGTCGATCGACCTCCAGCCCGGCGAGCACCTGCTGGAGATCGGCACCGGATGGGGCGGCCTGGCCGTCCACGCCGCCCAGATCTTCGGCGCTCGCGTGACGACCACGACGATCAGCGTCGAGCAGCACCGCTACGCCACCGAGCTCGTCAACCTCTTGGGCCTCCAGGACCAGATCACCGTGCTCCTCGACGACTACCGCGACCTCACCGGCACCTACGACAAGCTGGTGTCCGTCGAGATGGTCGAGGCGGTCGACTGGCGGGACCACGACGCCTTCTTCGGCGCCTGCAACCGGCTGCTCGAGCCGGGAGGCCGCATGGCCATCCAGGCCATCACCGTGGCCGACAGCCGCTTCGCCCGCGTGCGCCACACCGAGGACTTCGTGAAGCGCCACATCTTCCCGGGCTCGTGCATCCCGTCGGTCGACGCCATCACCCGGTCGTGCTCGCGCTCCGGCGACTTCTGGCTCACCCGGCTCGACGAGTTCCCCCAGCACTACGCCGAGACGCTCCACCGCTGGGGCCAGGCCCTCGACGCCAACGCGGAGGAGGCGCGGACCCGCGGCTACGACGACGCCCTGCTGCGGCTGTGGGCGTTCTACCTGGCCTACTGCGAGGGGGCCTTCGCCGAGCGGTACGTCTCGCTCGTGCAGCTGGTCCTCGACCGGCCCGGTGCCGTCCCCACCACCCTGGAGGTCCGGCCGTGAGCGCACCGACGCCGCTGCCCACGCCCCTCTCGTTCCGCCTCCTCGACTGGGGCCTGGTCCCCCAACCGGTCCTGCGCGCCGTGTGCACCCTGCGGACCCGCCACCGCCTGGAGGTCGAGCGGGCGGGCTCGCTCGACGAGCAGACCGAGCGCACCCGCGCCCTGCGCGAGCGGCTCGGCAAGGGGGCCGTGGCCACCCACACGGCCGAGGCCAACCAGCAGCACTACGAGGTCCCCACCGAGTTCTTCCGCCACGTCCTCGGACCCAGGCGCAAGTACTCGTCGTGCTACTGGCCGACCGGCGTCGAGACGCTGGCCGACGCCGAGGACGCCATGCTCGGCCTCTACGCAGAGCGGGCGGGCCTGACCGACGGCCAGCGCATCCTGGAGCTCGGCTGCGGGTGGGGCTCGTTCTGCCTCTGGGCCGCCGAGCGCTGGCCGTCGTCGGAGATCGTCGCCGTCTCGAACTCCCGCACCCAGCGCCGGCACATCGAGGCCGAAGCGGCCGCCCGCGGCCTGGGGAACCTCACGGTCCTCACCGCCGACATCACCACCTTCGACCCGGCCGACCTGGGCGAGCCCGGCCCGTTCGACCGCATCGTGTCCATCGAGATGCTCGAGCACGTCAGCAACCACGAGCAACTGTTCGCCCGCATCGCCCGCTGGCTGGCCCCCGACGGCCGGTTCTTCGCCCACATCTTCACCGGCAACGACGTCGCGTTCGCGTACGACGCCGACGATCCCCGCGACTGGATGGGCCGGTACTTCTTCTCCGGCGGCCTGATGCCCAGCGACGACTGGTTCCTCCACCTCCAGTCCGACCTGGTGTGCACCGATCACTGGCAGCTCTCGGGCGAGCACTACGAGAAGACCGCGAACGCCTGGATCGACAACCACCGCGCCCACCGCAAGCAGATCCTGGCGGTGCTGGCTGCCGACGGCGGATCCCGCCACGCGCGGGTCTGGTACCGCCGGTGGACCGCGTTCTTCACGGGCTGCGCCCAGCTCTGGGGCTACCGGGACGGCCGCGACTTCGGGGTGAGCCACTACCTGTTCGAGCCCCGCCCCCACGAGTAGCGCGGCCGCCTACCCTTCGGCGCATGCCCGCCACCGACGACCGCCGCCTCGACCTCGTGCTCTTCGGGGCCACCAGCTTCGTGGGCCAGATCCTGGCCCGGCACCTGGTCGACCGCCATGGCACCGACGGCTCGCTGCGGTGGGCGATCGCCGGCCGCAGCGCCGCCAAGCTCGATCAGGTCGCGGCGGCCACCGGCGCCGACGTGGAGCGCATCGTGGTCGACGCCTCCGACGACGCCGCCCTGGCCGACCTGGCGTCGTCGACGCGGGTGGTCGTGTCCACGGTCGGCCCGTACGCGCTCTACGGGTCGCCGCTCGTCGCCGCCGTGGCCGCCGCCGGCACCGACTACTGCGACCTGACCGGCGAGCCGCAGTGGATGCGCAAGATGATCGATGCCCACAGCGCCGCCGCGGCAGCGTCGGGCGCCCGGATCGTGCACGCCTGCGGGTTCGACTCGATCCCCTCCGACCTCGGCGTGTGGTTCACGCAGCAGCGCGCCGCCGAGCGGTTCGACGAGCCCTGCACCCGCATCGACATGCGCGTCGAGACCATGAAGGGCGGGGCGAGCGGCGGCACCATCGCCTCGATGCTCAACCTGGTCGCCGAGGCGTCCGCCGACCCGGTGCTGCGCAAGGAGCTGGCCAACCCGTACCTCCTCGCCCCGCCCGACCTGCGCAGCGGTCCCGCCCAGCCCGACCTGAACCGCCCCACGAAGGACGACGCCGGGCGCTGGCTGGCGCCGTTCGTGATGGCCGGCGTCAACACCCGGGTGGTCCACCGCAGCCACGCCCTCCTCGGCCGGCCGTGGGGACCGGGCTTCCGCTACCGAGAGGCCATGGCCATGGGCGAGGGCCCCGTCGGCGCGGCCAAGGCATCGGGCCTGTCGGCGGGCGTCGTCACCATGCTCGGCCTCGGTGCGCTCGGCCCCACCCGCAAGCTGCTCGGCCGGGTGCTGCCCAAGCCCGGCGAGGGCCCGTCGCCGGCTGCTCAGGCCAAGGGCTCGTTCGACCTCCGCTTCACCGGCACCACCGCCGACGGGCGCACGATCGAGACGCAGGTGACCGGCGACCGCGACCCGGGCTACGGCAGCACCGCCAAGATGCTCGGCGAGACGGCGGTGGCCTTCTTGGACCTCGACCCGGCCGAGGTGCCCGGCGGGTTCTGGACCACCTCCACCGCGTTCGGCGACCGGCTGATCGAGCGCCTCGAGGCCCATGCCGGCCTCGGCTTCTCGGTGGTCAGCTAGGGACCGGCCCGGATCCCGCTAGGAGTCGGCGTCGGCGGGCTTGCCGCGGCGGGTCACCCGGCGCAGGCCGGGCACGGCGTTGATGGTGCCCACCACCGAGCCGCTGACCTGGGTGAGCAGGTCGTCCATCCGCTCGACGCGCTCGTCGAGGCGGACCACCACGTCGGACACCAGGGGCAGCGCCTGATCGAGGCCCGACGCGGTGGAGCTCAGCTCGCTGGCCAGCCCGTCGATCGACGTCTGGAGCAGGTCGAGGCGGCCGCTCACGTCGCTGACCGCATCGCGCACCTCGCCCAGGCTGGTGTCGAGCAGCTCGGTGAAGCGGTCGAGCGCGCCGATCAGCTCGGCCAGCTGGTCGGGCAGGACGGCGACGGTGCGCCGGGCGTTGGCCACCGTGGTGGGGAGCCGGGCGACCTCGCCGCCCAGCACCGCGCCCCACCCGAGCAGATCGGTCACCGAGGGCAGCCCCATGCTGCCCGCGGCCTGGTCGTCGTCGGTCCCGTCACCCATGCCGGGCAGTCTGGCCGAGGCTCAGCCCAGGCGCTCGATGATGGTGACGTTGGCCTGGCCGCCGCCCTCGCACATGGTCTGCATGCCGTAGCGGCCACCGGTCTGCTCGAGGTGGTTGAGCATGGTGGTCATCAGGCGGGCGCCGGTGGCGCCGAGCGGGTGGCCCAGAGCGATGGCGCCGCCGTTGGGGTTGACCTTGGCCATGTCGGGGCGGAGCTCCTTGGCCCACGCCAGCACGACCGACGCGAAGGCCTCGTTGATCTCGACGGTGTCGATGTCGTCCATCGTCAGGCCGGTCTTCTCGAGCGCGTACCGGGTGGCCGGGATGGGGGCGGTGAGCATGAAGATCGGGTCGTCGCCGCGCACGCTCATGTGGTGGATGCGGGCGCGGGGCGTGAGGTCGTGGTCCTTCACCGCCTGCTCGGAGGCGATGAGGATCGACGCCGAGGCATCGCTGATCTGGCTGGCGACGGCGGCGGTGAGGCGGCCGCCCTCGACCAGGGTGCGCAGCGAGCGGATCTTCTCGACGTTGGGCTCGCGCGGGCCCTCATCGAAGGTGAGGCCGTTGAGCGGGGCGATCTCGGCCTCGAACCGGCCGTCGGCCTGGGCCTTGAGGGCCCGGGTGTGCGACTCGATGGCGAAGTCCTCCATCTCCTCGCGGGAGAGGTCCCACTTCTCGGCGATCATCTCGGCGCCGGTGAACTGGCTCACCTCGTTGGGCCCGTAGCGCTCGACCCAGCCGGGCGAGGTGGTGAACGGGTCGGGGAAGCCCAGGTCGGTGGCACAGGTCATGGCCGAGCTGATCGGGATCTGGCTCATCTGCTGCACGCCGCCGGCGACGACGAGGTCGTTGACCCCGGCCATCACGGCCTGGGCGGCGAAGTGGACGGCCTGCTGGGCCGAGCCGCACTGGCGGTCGACGGTGGTGCCGGGCACGTGCTCGGGGCCACCGGCCACCAGCCAGCAGGTGCGGGCGATGTCGCCGGCCTGGCCGCCGACCGAGTCGACGTTGCCGAAGATGACGTCCTCGACAGCGCCCGGGTCGATGCCCGTGCGCTGCAGGAGGGCCTTGATGGAGGCGGCGCCGAGGTCGGCCGGGTGGACGCCGCTGAGCGATCCACCCCGCTTCCCGACTGGCGTGCGGATGGCGTCGACGATGTAGGCCTCAGGCATGGGCCCAAATCTAACGCCCCGTCAGAAAACCGCTCCAATGGCCATCGGCCGTCCGGGTGGGGACCGCTGGTAGCTTCACGCGCTCGGGCCTTCGGGACCGCGGGAACCGACACCAAGGAGCGGGGCATGTTCAAGGTCACCTCCACGCGCAGGCGCGTGGCATCGATCGCGGTGGCTGCGGCCGCCACCATCGCCGTCTGCGGGATCGGGTCCGGCCCGGCCTCGGCCGACACGCCCCCGAGCGGCCGGCTCATCGTCCTCCCCACGGCGCCCGGTCCGTCCACCATGATCCGCGACCACGCTGCCTCCACCCTCGCCATCGGGTCCGGGGCCGAGGCCTTCGCCGGCACGTTCTCGTCGGCCACGGGCGCCGATCTGCTCGTGTACTCGCCTGGTGCCGGCACCGACTACATCGCCCACATGTCGAACTCGATCCCGGCCACGGCCACGTTCACCACGTTCACCGTCACCAACAGCTACATCCCGGTCATCGGCGACTTCGACGGCAACGGCATCGACGACATCCTCTGGTACGCACCCGGGAGCGGCGCCGACAAGCTGTGGCTGTTCACCGGCGCCACCGCCCACACGTCGGTCGCCGTCTCCATCAGCGGCAGCTACCGGCCCACCGTGCTCGACGCCGACGGCGACAGCCGCGACGACATCCTCTGGTACAGCTCGTCGGGCGCCGACTCGCTGTGGCTGTTCGGCAGCGGCGCCACCAGCCACGTCAGCAAGGCCATCACCGCCGGCCCCGGCTACCAGATCGTCGCCGGCCACTTCGGCCTCCCCGCCGCCGGCCAGCCCCAGGACCGCGTGGTCTTCTACAACCCCAGCGGCAACGACTACTTCTGGACCTTCGACACCCACGGGAACCACACGTCGGCGCTGCTCCCGGCCATCGACGGCAGCTACAAGCTGCTCCCCGGCCAGTTCTTCGAGGAGACCTACGGCGGCCTGGTGTTCTACGGCCCCGGCTCGCTCCCCGAGAAGGAGTGGGCGTTCGGCCCCGGGCCCGGTGGCGACGTCGCCCCCGAGGACGACATCCCGGCCATCGCGGGCACCTACACCACCCAGGTCGGCGACTTCGACGGCAACGGCTTCACCGACATCGCCTTCACGAGCGGCACCACCACCACGGTGTGGAACTTCACCGACTCCGGGTCGCACACCCAGAACGTGTTCACCGGGCTGCCGTCGGGGGCGCTCGTCCGGCCCGTCACCCAGCACTGAGCCGGTCCCAACCTGGTCCCACCAGGGCGAACGGGCCTCCAGGCCCATGACGCCGCGATGGTCCTTCGGTAGGGTTCGGCGCCGCCGGACACCTCCCCAGCCGGTGCCCAACCCTAGAGACGGAGCTCGGGCATGATCCGATCCAACAAGCACCACCCCCTCGCGATGGCGGCCGCGGCCCTGGTGGCCACCATGGCGATCATCGGGCTGGCCACCACGCCGGCCGGGGCCGACCCGGTCGACAGCGACACCCTGGTGTTCGTGCCCTACAACGGCCAGACGTTCACCATCTGGCGCAACGGCAACATCTCCCAGCCCACCTACGGCACCACCCAGCAGACCTTCCCGGGCGTCTTCGACGGCAACCCCGGCACCGACCTGTTCCTGTACAACCCGGGGTCGGGCGCCGACGGCATCTTGCACATCACCCCCTCGGGCTCGTCGTTCACCAGCTCGTTCAAGGCCACCCCCGTCAGCGGCACCTACACCCCGCTCGTGGGCGACTTCGACGGCAACGCCATCGACGACATCTTCTGGTACGCCCCGGGCGCCGCCGCCGACTCGCTCTGGCTGTTCAAGGCGAACGGCACCCACATCACCAAGTCGGTGTCGGTGAGCGGCACCTACCGACCGCTGGCCATCAACACCGATGGCGACGGCTACACCGACATCATCTGGTACGCCCCGGGCTCGGCCGCCGACTCCATCTGGCGCTTCGGCCCCAACGGGAACCACACCACCAAGGCGCTCAGCATCGCAGGCGACTACCAGCTGATCCCGGGCTACTTCGGCCTCGCCCCCGAGGGGTCCCCGCAGCGACGGATCATCTTCTTCAACAAGGCCGGCGCCGACTCCATCTGGACGTTCGACTCGGTGGCCAACCACATCTCGGAGCCGCTGCCCAACATCGACGGCTCGTTCCAGCCGGTGGTGGGCAACTTCCTCGACAAGCTCAACGACTCGGTGCTCTTCTACCGGCCGGGCACCGCGTCGGAGCGCTTCATCACGTTCGACGACGACGGCAACCTCGAGCAGCTCGAGCCCCCCACCGTGAAGGGCACGTACGACCACACCGTCGGCGACTTCGACGGCAACGGCTACGCCGACATCGCGTGGAGCTCTGGCGGCAAGGCCACCCTGTGGAAGTTCAACGGCGGCGGCTACAGCCAGGCCACCATCACCACGAACACCACCAACACCACCGCCGCCGTGGTGAAGAGCTTCCTGTACTCGAACTGAGTCAGATGCCGAGCGCCGTCGCCACCCGGCGACGGTGCCAGGCGGCATCGCCCCAGCTGCGGCTGAGCGCCTCGGCCCGCTTCAGGTAGAGGTGGAGGTCGTACTCCACCGTGTAGCCGATGGCGCCGTGGCACTGGAGGGCCTGCGCCGCGGTGAACCGGGCCGCGTCCGACGCCAGCGCCTTGGCGGTGGACACCGTACGGCTGGCGGTCGGTGCGCCGGTGCTCAGCTCCCACGCCGCGGCGTAGACCGCCGGGGCGGCGAAGCGGAGCTTCATGGCGGCGTCGGCCAGGTGGTGCTTGACGGCCTGCTGGGTGCCGATGGCGACGCCGAACTGCTTGCGCTCGATGGCGTAGGCCACGGTGAGGTCGAGCATGCGGCGCCCGAGGCCGACGAGCTGCGCGGCGGTGGCCAGGGCCCCACGGTCGAAGGCCCGCGCCGCCGCTCCCTCGTCGCCGAGGCCGCCATCGGCCTTCCACATCCCGAGCTGGACCACGCGCCGCCCGCCGTCGACGGCGTCGGCCAGGGTCCGGCGGTGCTCGTCGGTGTCACCCACCGCGACGCCCCGGTCGATCCGCATCGCCTGCCACTGCGGGCGCTGGCCGAGGCTCACCAGGTAGGTGACGGCGTCGCCCCACGGGACGAGCGCGGAGTTGAGCGGCACCACGCCCGCCTGGCGGGAGCCGTCGAGCAGCTCGGCCAGCACGCCGTGGGGATCGTCGGTGTCGTCGAGCAGCGGGGCCACCACGCAGGCGGTCTCCACGAACGGGTGCGGCAAGGCGGCGTAGCCCGTCTCCTCGGCCAGCAGGACCCAGTCGACCTCGGCCAGGCCCAGGCCACCGTTGGCCTCGGACACGCCGATGCCGAGCACGCCCATCTCGGCCAGGTCGGCCCAGACCTTGGTCACCTGGCCGGCGTCGGCCCGCGACCCTTCGCCCTTGCGGGCGCCGTGGTCGTCGGTGCCGTCGGGCCAGGCGGCGCGCACCACCTCGGGCGCGCACTCCTTGGCCAACAGGTCGCGCACGGCGTCGCGGAAGTCGAGCTGATCATCGGTGAAGGCGAAGCGCATCGTCTCGGCCCCTACTTCCTCGGGAGGCCGAGGACGCGCTCGGCGGCGATGTTGCGCTGGATCTCGTTGGTGCCCGCGTAGATCGGGCCGGAGAGGGCGAACTGCCAGCCCTTGCTCCAGGGCCCGTCGAGCTCGGCCTCAGGGCCGAGGACGTCGAGGGCGGTCTCGTTGAGCTTCACGTCGAGCTCGCTCCACCACAGCTTCACGAAGCTGCTGGCGGCACCGGCGCTGCGGCCCTCGGCATCGTCGGTCACGGTCTGCAGGGTCTGGAGCCGGTAGGCCTCGGCCTCCATCCAGCCCTGGACCACGCGGTCTCGAAGCCCCGGATCGAGCTCGTCGGCGGCGGCCGACCCCGCCCGTTCGCGGTACAGGTCGACCAGGCGGTCGGCGGTGGCGGTGAAGCGACCGGGGGCCCGCAGGGTGAGCCCCCGCTCTGACGACGTCGTGGCCATGGCGACCGACCAGCCCTGGCCCTCGCCGCCGAGCACGACCCCGCCCGGGACGGCGTCGTCGGGGAGGAAGGCACCGTCGAAGAACACCTCGGCGAAGCCCTCGTCGCCGTCGAGGCGGCCGAAGCCCCGCACCGTGATGCCGTCGATGTCGAGCGGGACCAGGAGGTAGGTGAGGCCCTTGTGGCGCTCGCTCTCCGGGTCGGTCCGGAACAGGCCGAACAGGTGGGTGCAGAACGCGCCGCGAGTGGTCCACGTCTTCTGGCCGTCGAGCACCCAGCCGCCGCGCTCGTCGTCGCGGGTGGCCTTGCAGGTGAGGCTGGCCAGGTCGGAGCCGGCGTTGGGCTCGGACCAGCCCTGGCACCACAGGTCCTCGGCGCCCGCCATGCGGGGGAGGATGTGGGCCTGCTGCTCGGGGTTGCCGAACTCGAAGATGGTGGGGGCCAGCAGGAAGATCCCGTTCTGGGTGACCCGCTGGGGCCCGCCCGCCCGGTAGTACTCCTCCTCGAAGATGAGCCACTGCCACCGGCTGGCGGCCCGGCCACCGAACGCCTCGGGCCAGCTCACCACCGCGTACCGGGCGGCGAACAGCGTGCGCTCCCAGTCGAGGTGCTGGGCGAAGCCCTCGGTGGTGTCGCCGCTCAAGATGCGGTCATCGTGGCGGGACCGCCACGCGGCCAGCTCGGTCTCGAGCCAGCCCCGCACCTCGGCGCGGAAGGCGTCCTCGTCGGCGCTCCAGGTCAGGTCCATACAGCTGCGGAGCGTATCTGACGACCCGTCAGGTCCCGAACTCCGCCCCGACCCACCGCTCCCACGCACCGCCGCCGCCGCCACCACTCGAGCTCGGCAGCGTTCCCGGACACCACGGTCCGGGATCGGTGCCAGGTTCGTGCTAGGCGGTGAGGCGGGTGAGGGTGGCGCGGGCTTCGGCGACGAGCTGCTGGAGGAGGGCCTCGACGGTAGGGAGGTCGTCGATGACCCCGGTGACCTGACCGGTGGGCAGCACGCCGACCGAGGCGTCGCCGTCGACCAGGGCGGTCTTGATCAGCATCGGCGCGTTGGCGGCCATGGCCAGCTGGGCCCAGGTGAGGTCCTGGTCCTTGCGCATCGCCATGCCCTCGGCCCACAGCTCCTTGAGCGAGGTGCCGGTCTGCTTGCGGAACTCGAGCGCCTTGAGCGCCGCCTTCGGCATGCGGGTGACGATCGACGCCTTCTCGAGCCCGTCGATGAGCTCGGTGCGGATCACCCGCTGCGGGGCCCCGTCGAGGGCCGTGGTCACGACCGTGTCGAAGACGGTCGCCTTGGTGTAGTCGCCCTTGATGGCCTCGGGCACGCGGCTCTCCTGGGTGAGGAGGAACCGGGTTCCCATGGCGATGCCGTCGGCGCCGTACGCCAGGGCGGCGACGAGCCCCTGGCCCGAGTGGAAGCCGCCGGCGCCGACCACGGGGATCTGGTCCCCGACGGCCTCGACCACCTGCGGCAGCAGCAGCGACGTGGGCACCGACCCGGTGTGGCCGCCGCCCTCGCCACCCTGGGCGATGACGGCGTCGACGCCCCACTCGGCCATCTTCTCGGCGTGGCGGCGGGCGCCGACCGTGGGCATGACCAGGCCCCCGGCGTCGTGGATCTTGGCGATGGCGTCCTTGGTGGGCGCGCCGGCGAACGAGAACAGGCGGATCCCCTCGCCGGTGGCGAAGCGTATGCGCTCGTCGAGGTCGGGCTGCCCCGCCCGGAAGTTGGCGCCGAACGGGGCGTCGGTCCGCTCCTTGACGGTGCGGACCGCGTCGGCGAACTGGTCGCTGGTCATGGTGATCGACGCCAGGATGCCGAAGCCGCCCGCGGCGCTGGTGGCAGCGGTCAGGTTGGCGCCCGACACCCACCCCATGCCGGTCTGCACGATCGGGTACCGGCACCCCAGCAGGTCGACGAGCCGCGTCCGCAGCACGTCTCGCTCGCCCGCAGGCTCGGCAGGGGGAACAGTTTCTGATGACCCGTCAGACATGGCCCGCAGCGTACGACGACCACCGGACCGCTCACGAACCCCGCCCGACCGATCGCCTCCGCCCGTCCTTGGTGGATCCGGCGCACCCGTGCACCAGAGCCACGCGAGGTCGAGGACCGTGAGCGGCGCCGTGCCGGTTGGCGGGGAGCGTGGGCCCTAGAACTCGAAGCCGTACAGGATCTCGGAGTCGGCGCTGTGCTGACCGTTGGCGCTGTCGAAGATGGCTCGGGCCTCGCGGTCGCTTGCCGCGGCGAAGGCGAAGCCGCGGTCGATGCCCATCTGGCGGGCCTCGGCGCCGATCCCCTCGAGCAGGATCTTCCCCACGCCCTCGTTGCGGTGATCGATGTCGATCCCGATCTCGTAGACGCACAGGTGCCGGAGCTTGGTGTGGCGCCGGTACAGCACCCCGCCGTAGACGAAGCCCGCCATGTGGTTGGTCTCCATCTGGATCGCCACCACGCAGATGGTCCGCGGGTCGTTGACGAACTCGCTGGCCTCGTCGCTGCTGAGCGGTGGGACCCAGGGCCGGTCCTCGCCCTCGCCGAAGCGCGCGTTGCCCTTGGCGAGCGTGCTGAGCGCCCACTCGTCACCCTGTCGCAGCCGGTGCAGCCGGTACCGATCACTCACCACGGCGCGGAGCGTAGGCGCGTGGCGACCCTCTGCGTCGCCATTCGGACACCTCCTCCCCACCTGCCCCGAACTTTTCGTGCTCGTGGTGGTCCTGCCACCACCATCACGAAGGGTTCGGCGGGGCAGGGCGGCAGGGAGGGGCGAGGGGTCAGACCGGTTCGGGGACCTCACGGAGGCGGGTGCCCTTGGGGTCGATGACCTCGGACAGCAGCCGGAGCTCCTCGGGGGTCGGGAGCCGCGAGGTGGGCAGGTCGTCGGGGATCACCAGCTCGAACCCGGTGGCGGCGACGACCTCGTCGACGGTGACGCCGGGGTGGAGCGAGCGCACCCGCATGCGGTGGTCGGGGGTCTCGAAGTCGTACACCGCGAGGTTCGACACCACCCGGCGGATCTCGTGGTGGCGCGCGGATTCGGGCGCCAGCGCGGCGGCCCGGTCGTACCCGATGCCGGTGACGATGTCGACGGCCTCGACGAACACCTTCGAGCTCTGGGCCGGGACCCAGTACGAGGTGGTGTTGTGGATGGTGTTGCCGGGGGCGCCGCGGAACCCGAGCAGCTGCGTGCGCGGCTTGTCGGGCGTCCCGCCGATCCCGGCGATGTTCTGGTTGCCGAAGCGGTCGACCTGCGTGGCGCCCATCATCACGTGGCGCCGGCCGCTCCACACCACGTCGAACATGCGGCGGTACGGGTTGTAGGTCTCGTACTGGCGGTCGCCGACGGCCGGGATGGCCTCGTCGTTGGCGATGAGCGCGGCCTCGCCGTCGGTCATCATCAGGTCGGGCTCCCACGTGGCGCGGGCGAGGCGCCCGCCGATCATGGGGATGGTGCCGATGGGGTTGGCGAGGATCTCGCCGTCGCCCCGGAAGCAGTCGGCCACGGCGACGGCGCAGACGTCGGCCCGGGTCACCAGCGAGGACAGGTCGGTGGCGCTCACTTGGCATCCTCCACGGGTCGGGCGGCCAGGGCGGCCTGGTACTCGGCTTCGGAACCGAACGACAGCCACCGGCTGCGGAAGGCCTCCCACAGCTCGGGGTCCTTGGCCGTGCCGAGGTACTCCTTCTGGAAGGCGAGGTCGCGGCCGTAGTCGGGGTCGCACTCGGTGGGGTGGGCCCCGTTGGGCGCCTCGACGATCGCGTCGACGAACAGGCGGTTGATGCGCAGGCGGGTGATGTCGCCGGCCGCGTCGACCAGGCCGCCGGTGGGCACGATGCGCTCGACCGACACGAAGCGGCGCTCGGCCGCCTCGAGCAGCAGGTCGTCGTAGTAGAGGTCGGGGCCGGTGAAGGCGGCGTTGCCGCGCTCGTCGCCCACGTTGAGGTGGCAGATGGCGGCGTCGAGGGCGATGGCGGGCTGGGCGATCAGCTCCTCGCCGTCGGCGTAGGGCGAGGTCACGGTCTTGTAGTCGTTGACCAGGTGCAGGTCGGAGCCGAGGCCGACTCGGGTGGGGAGGAACGGCACCCGCCAGGCGGCGGCCTGGAGGCCGAGGCCGAGCATGCCCTCGTCGAGCTCGGTGCACGTGATGGCGCCGGACTGGCGGGCGGCCCGGAAGTGCGGCTCGAGGAGCACGGCGGACGTGCTGTTGTCGGGGGCGACGAAGGCGAACGTGAGGTGCGCCACCTTGCCGGCGGCGCAGAGCATGCCGACCTCGGGCCCGCCGTAGGTCACGAGGTGGAGGTCGGTGAGGTCGCTGCGGAGGATGGCCCGCACGATCGACATGGGCTTGCGCCGGCTCCCCCACCCGCCGATGCCGATGGTCATGCCGCTGCGGAGCTGGGCGACGACGTCCTCCTCGCTCAGCCGCTTGTCCTTGCGGGCCGGGAAGGCCTCGTCGATGGTCGCTGCGCTCACTTGGTCACATCCGTGTCTCGCTTGGCGACGAAGGCGTCGCGGTGCTCGTCGGCCACGCCCGACAGGTTCAGCTCGAAGGTGAAGCCCTGCTCGAACCGGTAGCTCTTCTTCACGTCCCAGAGGTCGATGCCGTTGAGCGACTCCTTGGCCGCCCGGATGACCGTGGGCGACTTGGCGGCGATCTGCTCCGCCACCCGGAAGGCGGCGTCGCGCAGCTCGGCCTGGGGGACGACCTCGAGGACCGACCCGAAGGCGTGGAGCTCCTGGGCCGTCGCCGTGGCCGACGTGTACACCATCGCCCGCATCTTGTGCTGGGGGACCAGCCGGCTCAGGTGGGTGGCCGCACCGAGCGCCCCCCGGTCGACCTCGGGCAGCCCGAACGTGGCGTCGTCGGCGGCCACGATCACGTCCGCGTTGCCGATGAGGCCGATGCCGCCACCGACGCAGAAGCCGTTGACCGCCGCGATCACGGGCACCTTGCACTCGTAGACGGCGGCGAAGGCCTCGTAGCAGCCGCGGTTGGCGCCGATCAGGGCGGTGTAGCCCTCGGTGGCCTGCATCTCCTTGATGTCGACCCCGGCGTTGAAGCCCTTGCCCTCGGCCCGGAGCACGACGACCCGAACGTCGTCCTGCTCGCCGAGGCCGCGCACGATGGTGGCCAGCTCGAACCAGCCGGCCACGTTGAGGGCGTTGACCGGCGGGTTGTCCATCACCACCTCGGCGATGCCGCTGGGGTGGAGCGTCGACGTGATGCCCATCTCGGGACTTTCTGATAGGTCGTCAGATTCCGGCGGTCACCGTAGCCGAGGCCCCTCGGCGGTGTGGCAGGGTGACGGCCGTGACGATCGAGATCGACCTTGCGGGACAGGTGGCGCTGGTGACGGGCGGAGCCCGGGGCGTGGGACGCGGCATCACCGACCGGCTCCGCGCCGCCGGGGCCACCGTGGCGGTGTGCGGGCGCAACCAGCCCGAGCCCGGAGCGCTGCCCGACGACGTGCTGTTCGTCCCCGCCGACGTGCGCGAGCCCGAGTCGGTGCAGGCCCTGATCGACACGGTCGTGGGCGAGCTGGGCGCGCTCCACATCGCCGTCAACAACGCCGGCGGCTCCCCGGGCACCGACGCGGCCACCGCCTCCCCGCGCTTCAGCGACAAGATCCTGGCGCTCAACCTCATGGCGGCCATCCACGTCGGCCAGGCCGCCAACGCCGTGATGCAGACCCAGGACGAGGGCGGGAGCATCGTCAACATCGGCTCGCTCTCTGGCCTCCGGCCCACCCCGGGCACCGCCGTCTACGGCGCAGCCAAGGCCGGCCTGCTCAGCCTGACCACCACGCTGGCGATGGAGTGGGCACCGAAGGTCCGGGTGAACATGGTGTCGGCCGGCATGGTGCGCACCGAGGTGTTCGAGGACTACTACGGCGGTCCGGACGGGGCGGCCGCGGTGTCGGCCACCGTCCCGCTGCTGCGGGTCGCCGAACCGACCGATGTGGGCAACGCGGTGGCCTGGATCGCCAGCCCGCTCGCCTCGTTCGTCAGCGGCACCAACCTGGTGGTCCACGGCGGCGGCGAGCGCCTGGCCTTCTTCGACCACCAGCGCGGCTGAACCGCCGCCACGCCAGGCCCTGGCTCAGCAGACCTGCAGATCGAGGCCGGGCGCGAGCGCCCGCAGAGCGTCGGGGTCGCTGGTGACGACGACGGCGTCGTGGAGCTGCCCGGCCAGAGCGACGCTCGCGTCGACCACATCAGACGTGCCGGTGTGCGCGCACAGCACGCCGATGACGCGGGCGGTGACGGCATCGAGCGGCTCGATGGTGGCGTTCTGCGCCTGCAGCAGCCGAGCGATCCGGGCCTGCCGAGCACCGCCGCGCCAGACCTGGGCCACCACGCCGGCGGGGATGATCAGGTGGTCCGCCTCCCGGAGGAGCGCCCGGATCGACCGGTCGCCGCGCTCGAACGCGATGAGCGCTCCGCAGTCGACGACTACGGGGCGAGGCGTTGGCGCGCCCACGCACGCTCCTCCTCGGTCAGCGGGCCGTCACCCCAGCTGTCGGCGAGGTCGTCGATGATCTGGGCCACCGTCCGAGGTTCGGCCTTGGCCTGCATCGCTTCGGACACCCAGGCCGACACCGACGCGACCCGACCCGCAGCCACCTCGGCCTCGACCACATCGAGGAGCTCCTTGGGGACCGTCACCGTGATCCGGGCCTTCGTGCGCATACAAAGATCATACCGATCCTGCTCCTCTGCGTGCCCCCTGTCCTGGTCCTTCGGCCCTCGCAGCAGAACGTACTGAGGGGGTCTGACGGCGAGCGCCGTCGAGCCCGCAGATCCGAGCGGCGCTCGTCAGCGGGTCGCGCGCTCCCGGGACGCCGGGTCCTGGCGGTAGAAGTCGGCGAGGACCGCGTAGAGGTCGGGGCGGTCGGCTCGCAGGTCGGCGCCGCGGTCGAAGAACACCTCGGTGACCACGGCGAAGAACTCCCCCGCGTTCACGCCTGCGTAGTCGCGCAGCAGGTCGCTGCCGTACCCGGCCCGCAGGTCCTCGAACTCCTTGGTGCACACCTCGACCCAGCGCTGGGCCTGCTCCCGCGTGGCGAGCGGAGGCGTGCCGTCGACGACCCCGTCGAGCATGTCGATCTTGTGGGCGAACTCGTGGAAGACCACGTTGAACCCTCGTTCGGGGTGCCGGGCGTTGCGCACGGTCTCGTCCCACACCAGCACGATCGGCCCGCCCTCGTGAGCGGCCTGGCCGAGGATCGCCATGGGCTCGTCGGTGGCCAGCCCGGCCGCCGAGGCCGACGCCCGCTCGCCCTCGAGGACGATCGTGGTGGGGTGGACGATGATGTTGCCCACCTTCCGGTAGGCGGAGAAGTCGAGCTCGAGCACCAGCAGCGCGGCCTGGGCGGCGATGACCAGGCGCATCTCCTCGGTGAGATCGAACCCCCGGGCTGCCTCCCACCGCTTCTCGCCGAGCAGCCGGACCATCAGGTCCCGCAGCCGCGCTCGCTCCTCCGGCGTGAAGTCGAACCACCATGCCACGCTCCCGCCGACGGTGGCCTCCCAGTCGGCCGGCAGCTCGTACTTCGATCGTCGTCCCCAAAGCGCCATGGCCGCAGTCTGCCCTCCCCCCATCCAGATTCGAGCGGCGAGGTCGGGTTTGTCTTCGAGCGAAGCGAGCCCGGGGGGGTTCGGGGGGCAGAGCTTGCGGAGCCCCCCGATCGAGGGCGCCGGCTCCGCCGGTGCCCGAGCGAAGACGGCGACGTCAGGAGTTCCGTCAGTTCGAGGAACGGAGCGAGCGCAGCGAGCGAGTGACGAGACCCCTAGCTACCGGTGGCCGCCTCGATGCGGCCCTGCTCGAGGAGGTAGCCGCGGCTGCGGACGGTGCGGATGACCAGGCCCAGGGGGACCAGGCGGCGGCGCAGGCGGACGATGTGGACGTCGAGGACGTTGCGGCCCGGGATGCCGTCGGGCCAGCCGGCGCGGGCCAGGGCGTCGCGGCTGACCACGGCGCGGTAGCGGTCGAGCAGCACACCCATCAGTCGGTGCTCGACCGGCGGCAGCGACACCCACTGGCCGCCCAGGCGGAGCAGGCCGTTCTCGTCGAGCTCGGGCACGTTGGCCTCCTCGGCGCCTCGGGCACGGTCCTCGAGCACCCGCACGCGGGCCCGGACGTCCTCGTCGGACGCCGGCAGGCGCACCCAGTCCTCCAGGGGATCCGAGGTCAACGGGGGTGCGACGCCCTCGGGGACCAGGACCAGGCGGGGCTGACCGGAGACACGGATCTCTGCCAGGCGAGCCTCCTCGGCGGGCCATCGGACCATCTCCACCTGCATGACGTGGAACCGTACGGGTGCGACGTTTCCTGTTTGTTTCGCCGCTGTGAAGGCCGGACGCACGGCCGCGCGCGGCCGAGACGGCGGCTTGTCGCCCGCTGGCGTTTCTGACGTACCATCAGAAACGTGATCCGAGACCGCAGGGGCCTGTCATGACCACCACCACCCGCGTCGCCGCGCTGGGCTCCGAGGGGTGGTTCACCCTCGACGATCCCGAGCCTGCCCTCCTGGGCATGCGGTGCACCACGTGCGCCACGTACGTGTTCCCCAAGGCGGCCTACGGCTGCCCCAACCCGGCCTGCGCCGGCATCGAGTTCGACGAGGTCCGGCTGTCGCGGTTCGGCTCGGTGTGGAGCTACACCGACGCCTGCTACCAGCCGCCGGCGCCCTACGTGGTCCCCACCGACGAGCACGTCCCGTTCTGCATCGCTGCCGTCGAGCTGGCCGACGAGGGCCTGGTCATCATGGGCCAGGTGGTCGCCGGCGTGACCGTCGACGAGCTCACCGTGGGCCAGCGCATGGAGCTGGTGGTCGACGTCCTCTACCGCGAGGACGACACCGAGCACCTCATCTGGAAGTGGAAGCCGGTCTCGACCGAAGGAGCCGTGGCCTGATGGGCGATCACGATGTCGCCGTGCTCGGCGTGGGCATGCACCCGTGGGGCAAGTGGGGCCGCAACTTCGTCGAGTACGGCGTCGCCGCCGCCAAGGACGCCCTGCGCGACGCCGGGATCGACTGGTCCGACGTCGACTTCGTCTCGGGTGCCGACACCATGCGCAACGGCTACCCGGGCTACGTCTCGGGCGCCACGTTCGCCCAGGCCCTCGGCTGGACCGGCGCCCGCGTGGCGTCGTCGTACGCCGCCTGCGCCTCGGGCGTGACCGCGCTCGAAGCGGCCCGCACCCGCATCCTGGCCGGGCTGTGCGACGTCGCCCTCGTGGTCGGCGCCGACACCACGCCGAAGGGCTTCTTGGCCCCCAACGCCGGCGACCGCCCCTCCGACCCCGACTGGCTGCGGTTCCGGCTCGTCGGTGCCACCAACCCCACGTACTTCGCGCTGGCCGCCCGCCGCCGCATCGACCTGTACGGCGCCACCAGCACCGACTTCGCCAAGGTCAAGGTCAAGAACGCCGCCAACGGCCTGGCCAACCCGAACGCCCGCTTCCAGAAGGCGGTGACGGTCGACGACGTGCTCGCCTCGCCGATGGTGGCCGACCCGCTGCACCTGCTCGAGATCTGCGCCACCTCCGACGGCGGCGCCGCCGTGGTGCTGTGCTCGATGGAGTACGCCAAGCGCCACGCCGGCTCGTCCGGTGCCCCGGTGCGGGTGGCGGGCGTGTCCACCGTGACGCCCACCTACCCCAACACCGTCATCGACCTGCCCGACATGGCCACCGACTCCACGGCCGTCGTCGCCCGCAACGAGCGCACGTTCAAGCAGTCGATCGCCCACGCCGCCTACGAAGAGGCCGGCATCGGCCCCGACGAGCTGTCGCTCGCCGAGGTCTACGACCTCTCCACCGCGCTGGAGCTCGACTGGTACGAGGACATCGGCCTGTGCAAGCAGGGCGAGGCCGAGCGCCTGCTCAACGACGGCGACACCCAGCTGGGCGGCCGCATCCCGGTGAACCCGAGCGGCGGGCTGGCCTGCTTCGGCGAGGCCGTCCCCGCCCAGGCCATCGCCCAGATCTGCGAGGTCACCTGGCAGCTCCGCGGCCAGGCCACCGGCCGCCAGGTCGAAGGCGCCACGTCGGGCCTCACCGCCAACCAGGGCCTCTTCGGCCACGGCTCCGCCGTCCTGCTCACCCGCTAGGCACCCGGGCCGACCTGAGCGGCCAAGGCAGCCTTGTCAGATCACACAACTGCCTTGTAACCTGAGCACATGGCTGTTGCTGCGTTCAAGGTGTCCGACCGCGGGCAGATGGCCCTCCCCGCCGTCACGCGCCGCCGCTGGGAGATGACCGAGGGCGGCACCGTCGAGGTGGTCGACCTGGGCGAAGCGCTCGTCATCGTGCCGGCCGGGCGCGGCGGCCTCACCGCGATGCTGGGCCAGGCCATCGACGAGGCCGGCGGCTACGACGCCCTCGTCGAGCGGGCCCGTGAGGCCGATCCCGACCTCGCGTGACCGACCGTCCCCTGCTCATCGACGACCACCTCCTGCTCCGGGTGCTGCTCGCGGACGAGCCCGCATCGCTCCGGGAGGGTGGGGCCCAGCTCTTCACCACCGGCCTCTGGTACCACCGCCTCGGGCGGGCCCTGAGCGACCAGGCCGTCACGGGGTCGATGTCGCGCCGGCTCGGCAGCGCACCTCCCGCCCTCGCGGCTGAGGTGGTCGCGGCCGTCGCATCGCTGCCCGCCACCATCGGCCTCGTGTCGCTCCGCGAGCTGGCCTGGCCCATGGCCGGGCTCGTCGCCGCGGGAGCGCACCTCAACCTGCTGTCGCTCGAGGCGCTGGCCGCGGCCCGGCACCTCGGCGCCGAGATCTGCCTCGCTCGTGCCGACGACAACCCGCCGCTGTCCGCCGCGGCCGAGGCCGCCGACATCGGGCTCCGCGTGATCGATCGGTGAGGCGGGCTCCGCGACCGATGCGGGTCAGTACTCGCGCTCGGGGACCTCTCGGTCGGGGTGGTCGAGCTGGATGTGGAACTGGAGCTCCGCCAGGTTGACGAAGCGGAGCTCGCAGAAGGGGCACTGGTGCACGTCGCTCATGGGTCCACTGTCGCGCCGATGCGGCGACCGCGCCCGAGGGCCCGATCGCCGCACCTGCTGGCCGCCGCCTGGGAGCGCTCGCCCTACCGGAGGGCGGTGTAGCGGCGCAGCACCGCCTTGAGGTCACGTCGGCGCTGCTCGAAGGTGGCGCCGACCGCCAGGAGCAGCACGCCCGTGGCGCCGATCGTCGCCCAGTTCGGCATCGACCCGACCACGGGTGCGATCTGGTGCAGCCCGAGCAGGATCACGGTGGCCGCCCCCACGTCGACCAGGGCCCGACGCCCCGAGGCCACCCCGCCCACCAGCACCACGGCCCCGGCGACCAGGGCCACCAGGGGCCGCACCGCGCCCGGCTGGGTGAAGGACAGCCAGACGGTGGGGGCGAGCGCCACCACCAGCGCCGGGCCGTAGGTGACCCACGACCCCACCTCGTGGCGGTTGGCCCGGGCCAGGCGCTCCCCCACCAGCCCGGCGGCGAGGAGCAGGAGGGCCAGTGGCAACGAGTACGCCTCGACGGTGGTCACGTGGGCCGAGCCCAGCTGGATCCACACGAAGGCCAGCGCCTCCACTCCCGCCGCCAGCCCGGCGAGCCGACGGTGGGGACGAGCGGCGTGGAGGCCGAAGCCCAGCACGCCGGTGGCCAGCACGAGGCTCAGCGACGGCATCGAATCGAGCTCGACGACGGCCGCGAACGCGGCCAGGTAGGCCAGCAGCGAGGTCAGCTCGATCGAGGTGGACATGGCCTGGCTGACGGGACCGGCGTCGCCCTCGGGATCGAGCAGCAACGCCCCCACGATGCTCAGCACCGCGGCTGCCACCGCCACGACGGCCCAGCAGTCGTGGGCGGCGAGGCCGGCGTCCACGGCGACCAGGCCGGCGAGCAGCGGCACGGCCGCCGCCACCCAGATCGAGGCCGACGCGGCCGCCTCGACGGCCTCGTCGCGGCGAGCGACCGCCCCGATCGCCACGGCGGCCAGCAGGCCGGTCCCCAGGGTGGCGAACGTCAGGGTGGGCGTCGCCAGCGACCACGGGGTGGCCCAGGCGTAGGCCGCGAGCGCCGTGGCGATGGCGGCGAACCATGCCGGACCGCGGCCGCCGATGACCACGGCGGCCACGGTCGCGGCGATCACGGCCCCGAGGGCGAGCCCCACCGTGGCGGCGATGGTCAGCGAGGCCAGCAGGGGGCTGAGGACGAGGGCGGTCAGGCCGACGACGGCGAGGCCGCCGGCGGCCACCGCCTTGGTGCCGCGGCGGGCGAACGCCAGCACCCCGATCGCCAGCGCGAGCAGGTGCAGGCCGAGCGCCGCCGGCCCGGGGACATCGGTGCTGGGCACCTGCAGGCCGGCCGCGGCCTGGGTGGCGGCGACGTGCCAGGCGCTCGGCGAGACCCGAGACGCCGCCACGAGCATCGACGCGACCGCGCCGACCAGGGGCAGCGAGGCGACGGCCGCGGTCGCCCCCGTGAGGATCGACGCCGGCTCGCCCCACACTCGGGGCAGGCGCAGGGTGACGAACAGGAGCACGGCCCCCGCCACGGCGACCAGCGCCAGCGCCGTCCACCCGTCGGTGGCGGCCATGGCGGCGAACCAGACGGACCCGAGGACCATCGCCGCGGCGGCCAGGGAGCCGAAGGTGCGCACCACGACGGACTCGACTCGGAGCCAGGTGACCCACAGCGCCAGCGCGGCGACCGCCAGCAGGCCGGCCGCTGCCCACGCGCTCGTGGCCGCCGCGCCCTCGTCACCGAACGCCAGGGCGACCGCGGCATCGAGGGCCACCGCCACGGTGGCGAGCGCCACCGCACCGAGGGCCCAGCCCCAGGCGATCCGACCCACCCAGGGCGGTCCGGGGACCACCCGGTCGGCGGCGAAGGTGACCACCAGCGCCTGCGCCACCAGGGCGAGCAGCCAAGCCGCCGGCGCCGGCTCGATCGAGCCGAGCACCGCGAGCAGCGGCACCTGCGCGAGCGCGGCGGCCACGATCTGGGGCGACGCGATCCCGGCCGATCGGCCGAGCACCCAGGCCAGGGCGGCCACCACCGCCAACCCGCCGGCCCAGAACAGCCCGGCGTCGGCGCCAGGGGCCAGGCCCACGCGGAGCGCGTGCACGTCGGCGATCGCCAGGAGCACGGCCACCACGCCGAGGGCCTCGCCGGTGGACGGCATCGCCCGGTGCGAAGCCAGCGCGGCGGCGGCGCCCGCCAGCACGGTGAGCCCCACCAGGATCAGCCCCTGGACGCTGGCATCGAGCTGGCGCCAGTTGACCGCCGTGAACACGGTGACGGCGACCGCCACCAGCGACGTGCCCAGGCCGAGCAGCAGGTTCTGCAGGCCGACGGGCGGTCGGGACCGCTCGGGGCCCGATGGATCCGAGTCCCACCCGGCGGGCGGCTGGGGCGGTGGCGGCCTCCAGCCGGGTTGGGGCGGCGGGGCCGGGGCCGACGGCCAGACGGGAGGAGCGGCGGGAGTGGTCATGCCGCCATCGTCCGCGCCGATGTCCGGTTCAGCGGTGGGCGCTGGCCCCCAGATCCGCCTGGGGGAACCCCCCAATCCGGCGATCCGGCGTCAGGTCACCCCGCCGTGGGCGATTCGGCGCCCCGCCCCTCAGGCCAGGTAGCGGCTGAGGCTCTCGACCACGCACACGGGCTTGTCGGCACCCTCGCGCTCGACCGTGATCACCATCGTGGTGTCGATGCCCGTCACCACACCGTCGCGCTCGACGTCGACGGCCGCGACCAGCTCGACGCCCCCGCGCAGGCGGGAGCCGACCGGGACCGGGGCGGGGAAGCGGATCTTGCCCGTGCCGCGGTTGACGCCCATCGAGACCCCGCGCACCTCGACCACCTGGGGGAGGAAGAGGTTGGTCAGCGACACCGTGAGGTAGCCGTGGGCGATGGGCCCACCGAAGGGCGACTCGGCGTTGGCCCGCTCGACGTCGACGTGGATCCACTGGTGGTCGCCGGTGGCGTCGGCGAAGGTGTTCACCTGCTCCTGGGTGACCGTGGTCCAGTCGCTGAAGCCGAGGTGGGTCCCGACCGCGGCGCGGACCGCGTCGATGCCTTCGAAGGTGGTGGCAGCCATGGGTGTCCTCGGGCTCAGGCTCGCTGGGAGCTGGCGGAGATGATCTCGCCGGTCAGGTAGCTGGAGTAGTCGCTGGCAAGGAAGACCATCACGTTGGCGATCTCCCACGGCTCGGCGTAGCGGCCGAACGCCTCGCGCTCGGTCAGCTCGGCGAGCAGCTCGTCGGTGGTCACCTTGGCCAGGAACGGGTGCATCGCCAGGCTCGGGGCGACGGCGTTGATCCGGATCCCGTGGGGCGCGGCCTCGATGGCGGCGCAGCGGGTGAACGCCATGACGCCGGCCTTGGCCGCCGCGTAGTGCGCCTGCTCCTCCTGGGCCCGCCAGCCGAGGACCGAGGCGTTGTTGACGATGACGCCGCTCCCCTGCTGGTACATCTGCTTGAGCACGGCGCGGGTGCAGCGGAACGTGCTGGTGAGGGTGACGTCGAGGACGCTGCTCCACTGCTCGTCGGTCATGTCGACCACCGCCGCCGAGCCGCCGAGGCCGGCGTTGTTGATCATCACGTCGATGCGGCCGAGGCGCTCCACCGCTGCGTCGACGAGGCCCTGGACCTGGGCCTCGTCGGTGACGTTGCAGACCTGGGTGTCGGGACGGGTGCCGGTCTCCTCGCCGAGCCGGTCGGCGGTCTCGCCGAGGCGCCGCTCGTGGAAGTCGGAGATGAGGACGGTGGCGCCCTCCTCGATGGCCTTGCGGGCGACGGCCGAGCCGATCCCCGTGCCGGCCGCGGCCGTGACCACCACGGTCTTGCCGGCGAGCAGGCCGTGGCCGCCCACGTACTCGGGTGCAGGTACGGGCATCGTCACTCCTTGGCGGTCGGCGGCGCGACCTTCGGTTCCGGCGGAAGGCCGAGGGCCCGCTCGCCGATGATGTTGCGCTGGATCTCGTTGGAGCCGGCGTAGATGGTGTCGCTGCGGGTGAACAGGAACAGGCGCTGGGCCGCGGTGAGCTCGTAGCCGTCGCCCGGAGCGACCGCCTGCTCGCCGAGCAGGGCCTCGGCGCCGAGCACGTCCATGGCCAGCTCCCCCAGGTCGCGGTGCCAGTTGGCCCAGTAGAGCTTGGTGATCATGGTGGCGGGAGGGACGCGGGCGGCGTCGTCGGGACCGGAGAGGACGCGCAGGGTGTTCCAGCGCATGATGTCGAGGCCGCTGTGGGCGGCGGCGATGCGCTGGCGGACGATGGGGTCGTCGATCTTGCCGTTGCGGCGGGCGGCGGCGATCAGGTCGTCGAGCTCGTTGCGGAACGCCATCTGCTGGCCGAGCGTGGACGCGCCGCGCTCGAACGCCAGCGTGCCCATCGCCGTCTTCCAGCCGTTGTTGACGCCGCCGACGACGTCGACGCCCTTGGCCAGCGCGTTGTCGAAGAAGACCTCGTTGAACTCGCTGGTGCCGGTGACCTGGCGGATGGGCCGGATCTCGATGCCCTCTTGGCGCAGGGGCATGAGGAAGTAGGTGATGCCGCGGTGCTTGGGCTGGGCGTCGCGGTCGGTGCGGGCCAGCACGAAGACCCAGTCGGACCAGTGGGCCAGGGAGGTCCAGACCTTCTGGCCGGTGATGCGCCAGTCGTCGCCGTCGGGCTCGGCGCGGGTCTGCACGTTGGCCAGGTCGGAGCCGGCATCGGGCTCGCTGTAGCCCTGGGCCCACAGCTCGGTGCCGGCCACGATGGGCGGCAGGAACCGCTGCTGCTGGTAGCTGTCGCCGAAGGCCATGATCGTGGGACCGGCGAGGCCCTCACCGATGTGGCCGAGGCGGCCGGGGCCGCCGGCGCGGGCGTACTCCTCGAACCAGATCACCTGCTGGTGCAGGCTGAGGCCGCGCCCGCCGTGCTCCTTGGGCCACCCGACGCAGTTCCACCCGCTGGCGCCCAGGTGCTGCTCCCACACGAGCCGCTCGTCGAACAGCACGTGCTCGTCGCCGGGACCGCCGCGGCCCTTGACGTTGGCGAAGTCGCCATCGAGGGCCTCGGTCAGCCAGCTCCGCGCCTCGATGCGGAAGGCCTCGTCCTCGTCCGAGAAGCGCAGATCCATGGGCGAACCGTACCGTGATCTGACGGTGCGTCAGAAACCGAACGAGCCCTGGTCGCCCGCGGGCGCGGCGTCGCGGACGAACGCCCGGGCGCGCGCCAGGCGCTCGGCGTCGTAACCGGCCCACTTGACCGACGGGATGGCGTCGTGGGCCACCTCGGCGAACCCCTTCCGCACGAAGAACGATGCGGCCAGATCGGACACCGTGATGGCGAAGACCGACGCCAGCCCGAGCTCGCTCGCCCGGTCCATCAGGGCGTCGATCAGCAGGCCGCCCGCCCCCGAGCCGGAGAAGCGGCTCACCGTGTAGAGACCCGACACCTCGCCCACGCCCTCGGCCCGGTAGGCCTCGGTCTCGAGGCCGACGATCCCCGCGAGGTGGCCGCTCCCCACCACGCGGGCGCCGATGCCGCTCACCCCCAGCTGAGCCACCTCCAACCGGGTGCGCGGCCGGAGCAGGCCGTCGGCGGTGCCCTGGGCCACCAGGCGCTCCACCGCCGGGAGGTCGTCGACGCGCAGCGACCCGAGGGCCAGGTAGGCACCGCTGGTGAACAGCGTGCCGGCGCCGTCGAACGTGAACAGCTCGCGGTCGATGTCTTCGGGCCGGCACAGGTTGACGTTGGTGACGCCCCCGGCGAGGGCTTCGTCGAGCGCGGCCACCACCGCACCGCCCTGGCGATCGGCGAGCTGGTGCTCGAACGCGTCGGCGTGGGTGGCGATGTCGGCGAAGCTCCGCGGCGGCCGGCCCCACCCGCCCTGGGCGTCGGTGAGGACCAGCTTGAGCGCCTGCAGGGCCACGGCGAGACGGGCCCCGACGCCGGCCTCTTGGCCTGGCACCGTGGTGACCAGCACCTCTTGGCGGTCGGTGATGGCCAGCCACAGCTCGGCCAGCCAGGCCGGGGCGAGCCGGCCGGCCGGCGCGGCCAGGACCACCGGTGGCGCCGGGAACGCGGCGGCCAAGGCTGGATCGGGCTGGTCGCGCCCGACCACGAGGACCAGTCGGGCCGCCCCGGCGGCCAGCGATCGGGCCGCCCGCTCCACCGAGGCGACCGTCTCCGGGGACGGCGCCGCCATCGACGCCACGATGGTGGCGCCGCTGAACTCGGTGACGTAGAACGCGCGCTCCGAGGCCGGGATGGTGTCGGCCGCCGCGGCAGCAGATGACGTGGCGCGGAGCTCCTGATCGACCATGGCCCGACGATTCTGGCCGATGGGGCCGCGCGCACGGCGAGCGTTCCACTTGACCTGGGAAACAAAGATTGCTCTTCGGCTGTATTCGGACACCCCGCTCCCAGTAGCATCGGGCCATGCGCACCCGTGCCCTCCTCATCGTCGCGGCCGCCGCCGCGGTCACCGCCGGCTGCGGGAACGGCGAGCCCGCCGTCCCCATGACCGAAGCCGCCGTCGCCACCACCGCAGCGGCATCCGGTGCCGCTCCGGCCGGCCCCGACCTCTCGGCGGTGGAGTTCACCGACCTGACCGCCGACTCGAACGTCACCGTGCAGGCCCGGGACAACCAGTTCGTGGCCCCGAACATCGAGATCAAGGCCGGCACCACGGTCACCTTCGACAACAAGGGCCGCAACATCCACGACGTCGCCCCGGCCACGCCAGGCGCCTTCAAGGAGATCCCGCCCGCGAGCTTC
Source organism: Aquihabitans sp. McL0605 (assembly GCF_049993875.1). Lineage (NCBI taxonomy): Bacteria > Bacillati > Actinomycetota > Acidimicrobiia > Acidimicrobiales > Iamiaceae > Aquihabitans > Aquihabitans sp. McL0605. The sequence continues at coordinate 3,807,417 of NZ_CP188252.1, read as the reverse complement.
GATCCCGGCGAATCCGGCAAGGTCGTGTTCACCCAGCCCGGCGACTACGCCTACTACTGCACGCTGCACGGCACGCCCACCAAGGGCATGATCGGCTCCGTCCGCGTCCTGCAGTAGCCGGCCCGCCCCCGGCCACCACCGGCCGCGGGCCCCCGCCGCCCAAGGTTCTCCGACGAACGGACCTCCCCCGAGGTCCGTTCGTCGCGTCCGGGCCCCGATCCCGATCCGACGCGGCAAGGCCTCGTGGCCGGTCCGTTCGTCGAGTCGGAGCCGCGATCCCGAACCGGCGGCAAGGCCGCGCCGGCGGTCCGTCCGCGTCCCGCGCCCAGCCAGCGCCATCGCCAGGATCCCGGCCCGCGCCACGAGCAGAGCCGGCGCCAGGACCAGGGCGGACCGCCCGGCCCCTCCCCCGGATCGCCCGGCCCGGCGCCGGACGAGCAACGAGCCCCGGCCTGAGGCCGGGGCTCGCAGCGGGGGGAGCTTGTGATGCACCGGGCGGTGCCGGTGCGTCGGTGGCGTCGGTGCCACCGGCCGGTTCAGGTGGTGTAGCTGAACAGGCCTTCTTCTTGGCGGTTGGTGGCCAGGTCGCACACCGCGCCGCGGTTGATGCAGCCGACGACCTCGCGCTTGAGGCCGGCCGGGTCCCAGCCGTCCATGAAGTCGCCGTGGGCGGAGTAGACGCTGCCCGAGGCGAGCTTCAGGTCGTGACCGGTGCCCACGATGGGGAACCGGATCGCCAGCGTCAGCTGCGGGATGTGGACCGGGAAGCCCTTCGGGCAGTCGCCGTGCGCCGAGTAGGTGGCGTGGGAGACGTGGTCGACGCTGTCGAGGTACTTGCCGTCCCAGCAGTCGGGGAAGGTGAGCACCAGGTGCAGCGGCGCACCCGTCGGGCAGGTCGGCGGCACGTCGTAGATGTCGGTGCGCACGCCGCAGGCCCAACCGGCGGCTTCGCCCGGCTGCGGCTTGGTGGCCGTCTGGTCACCGGCGAGCAGCTTGATCCCGAACGGGAACGGCACGACGGCCTTGGCGTCGACCCCGGGCGCGGCCCGGTAGTAGGCGCTCAGGTCGTAGGGCGTGACCTTCTTGCCGTGGTCGTACAGGGCAGGGTGCCAGTAGCCGGCGCTGTCGAACTCCTTGTCGCACGTCGTCGGGCTGTTGTGCAGGCTCTCGGGCGTGGACTGGGCGTTGGTGTCGACCGATCCGTAGAAGTCGTGCAGGTGGGACATGCCCGCCATGTCGGGGTGCACGATCGGATCGTTGGTGCCGGAGTGGCTGTACTTGCAGTGCGCCACGAACTGGCCGACGTTGCCCTGGGGCCCGTGGTAGCGGGAGGGCACGGCGCCGGGCACGCCGGTGCCGGCGGCCTTCTTGGGCTGCTCGCTGGTGGGGAGCTTGTCGGAGCTGGCCGCGGAGGTGCCTCGGTCCGAGCCGCTCGTGGCCACCACCGAGATCGCCACCATGATGATGGCGATCCCGGCGATGCCCAGGAGAGCGGAGCGCTTCTTCAGGCTCAATTGCTCGGCTTCTGCGGCACCTTGATGGAGGCCACGTCGGGGGTCGCAGGGCCCTTGAAGAGCGGAGCCGGGGCCTTGGCGGCGTCCGGCATGTTCTCCTGGGCGGGCGGCGTGGGCTGGGTGCGGTACAGCTTGGTGTTGTCGGGCTTGGCGGGCTGCTCGGCCACCAGGACGGTGATGTCGAGCGCCCCGGCGGCGAAGTCGCCACCGCTGCCCTCACCCTCGCAGGGGGCGAGCTCCTGGAGGTTGGTGGGCGAGGTGCTCTTGACCTCGTTGTCCGAGAAGCAGTTGTTCAGCGCCTTGATGGTGGCGGCATCGGCGGGGATGGTGCCCTCGGCGATGTCGGCCAGGCCGGAGCCGGAGATCACGTTGCCGATGATCTTGTTGCCGGTGGCGGGCCACAGGACGAAGCCGGGCGACTTGGCGGGCACGCCGGAGGTGTCCTGCGGGTCGCACGTCTTGTCGAGCTCGCTGGCCGGCGGCGGGGTGTCGCTGGCGTCGTCTTCGGGGAACGGCACGGCGGCGATGCCGGTGCGGTCGTGGTTGTAGACGAGGTTGCGCTCGACGTCGTTGTTGATCGAGCCGGCGAGGAGGATGCCGTTGCCCTGGGCGAGCAGGGAGGCGTCGATGCCGGGGCCGTCGAGGTAGTTGTTGTCGTGGACGGTGTTGCCGACGATCGTGTTGGCGCGGCCCGGGTAGCAGGGCTCGTACGAACCGGAGTTCGGCACCATGCCGGCGCGGTTGTGGGCGAACTCGGAGTTGATGATGTAGAGGTCGCCACCGGAGTTGGTGCCGGAGTAGCCGAGGCCGTTGTACTCGGAGACCACCGTGTCGATCACGGCGTCGCACTTGTAGCAACCACCGATGTAGAAGCCGGCGTCGGGGCTGCCCGAGCCGTAGGAGTGGTCGAACTGACCGTGGTGGGCCTGGAAGCTGTACACGCCGTAGTCGCCGTTGCGGTAGGCGGTGAGGTACGAGCCGCGGTAGTAGTCGGAGCCGGTCCAGAAGAAGCCGTTCGACACGTAGTTGCGGGCGGTCATGTTCTCGACGACCACGCCGTCGGTGTCGAGGATGCGGATGCCGTTCTCGAGCTTGAACTGGCCATCGAGGATGGTCTTGTTGCGGTCGAGGCCGCGGATGGTGATGTTGGGGGTGGTGACGTCGACGGCCTCGTTGTAGGTGCCTTCGGCCACGAGGACGAGATCGCCCTTCTTGGCGGCGTCGACCGCCTTCTGGATGGTGGGGTAGTCGGCGGGGACGTTGATCGTCTTCCCCGCGTCGGTCCCGCTGGGCTTCGTGGTGGAGGAGCTGCTGCTGCCCCCGTCGCTCCCACAGCCGACGGCCGCGGTGGTGAGGGCCAAGAAGGCCGCCGCGGTGCCGAGCAGGCGCCAGGTCCGGTTGGTCATTGGATGGTTCCCCTTCGTCGGACGACGGACGTCGCCAAAGACTGTTCTTTGATTCTTGCACACGCATGTCCGGGGAACCCAAAACAGCGGTCCCGGTGCACCCCCCTGAGGCGCGCGGACACGGCCCCGAGCCTGGCACGAAGTCGGGCATCGTGCCGGGGTGGGGCCGGTCGCGGAGATGTGGGGCCGGGGGACGGGCGCTCCCCCGGACGGGTGACTAGTAGCGCAGGCCGGGCGCCCGCGTGAAGAACACGTCGGTGGCCAGCTGCGAGCCGAGCTTCTCGGCGTCCCAGCGCTTGCCCTTGTTGTTGATGGTCGGGCCGTCGGCCCAGCCCTTCATCAAGATGATGTTCTCGGCCACGGCCCGGATGATCTGGCCGGTCACGTGCTGCGACTCGTCGCTGGCGAGCCAGGCCACGAGCGGCGAGCTCACCGAGGGGTCCATGCGGTTCCACTCGCCGTCGGGCACGTCGTCGGCCTCGATCACCTCGGGGGCGCCGGGCATGGTGCCGGTGATGCGGGTGGCAGCAGCGGGGCCGACGCAGTTGACGGTGACGCCGAGCTTGGCCAGCTCGAGGCTGAGGGTCTGGGTCATGCCGGCGATGCCGGCCTTGGCCGTGGCGTAGTTGGTCTGGCCGAAGTTGCCGACCAGGCCGGCGCCGGAGGTGGTGTTGATGATCCGGCCGGTGAAGGCCTCGCCGGCCTTGTTGCGGTCGCGCCAGTGGCGGGCGGCCCAGTGGGCCGGGGCCCAGGTGCCCTTGACGTGGACGGCGATGACGGCGTCGAAGTCGCCCTCGGACATGTTCCAGATGGCGCTGTCGCGCACGATGCCGGCGTTGTTCACCAGGATGTCGAGCTGGCCGAAGGCGTCGACGGCCTGGGCGATCATGCGGCCGGCGCCCTCGTAGTCGGCGACGTTCTCGTAGTTGGAGACGGCCTCGCCGCCGCGCTCCTTGATGATGTCGACGGTGAGGTCGGCGTCCTTGCCCTGGCCCTCGCCCTTCACGGACACGCCGAGGTCGTTGACCACGACCTTGGCGCCGTGCTTGGCCAGCTCCAGCGCGTGGCCGCGGCCGATGCCGTGCCCCGCTCCCGTGACGATCGCAACCTTGCCGTCGAGCATGCCCATCGGTCTTCGCGCCTCCGCGTGTCCTGGCCCGGTCCGGACCGTTTCTGACTAGGCGTCAGATCTTAGGAGCACACGTTTCTGCGGCCCACATCGAAACCGGTCAGCCGCCGGGCGTGGTGGTGGTGCCGCCCCCGATCGGGGCGCCGCCACCGAACGACGTGGAGTCACAGGACGAGTCGGTGCCGATCGCCCACGCCCCATCGGTCCGATCCACCTCGACGGCGCGGGTCACCAGGCCGTCATCGTCGACCCAGCCGTACAGCACGGCACCATCAGACCGATCGAGCTCGATGGCCGCATCGGCGGCGAGATCCCCATCGTCGGACGCGAGCTGGGCGAGCGCGGCCTCGGGCGACGCGTGACCCGCCGGATCGTCGGTGGAACCGTCGGGGTCGATCCCCTGGCCGACCACGTGGAAGCTGCCGTGCACCTGGCACCTCCACGACGGTGGCAGGTCGGGGCACGTCGCCAGCGCCCAGGCGACCGATCCATCGAGGGTGGCCACCGCGGCCTTCGCCTCCGCCTCGGTCACCGAGGTCGGGTCGCTGCCGTTGCGGTCGGCGATGTCGACGACCTTCGTCCACGCCTCCCGCTCGGAATCGGGCACCATCGCCGCAATCGTGTGCAGGGCCGCGACCTGCTCCTTCACCGACGGAAGGGAGTCGGACTCGGACTCGAGGCGGGCCGGGATGAGCAGGACCGTGCCGATCGCCGCGCACTTGTCCACGGCACCCGGCTCGCCGTCCGTCCCGGGCGTCACCGACGACGTGGTCGACGACCCGGTCGATGAGGCGGTCGATGAGGTGGTCGACGGCGAGCCGTCGCCGGCCGCGATCGTGGCCCCCTCGCTGCCACCCGACGTCCCGCAGGCCCCGAGGACCAGCACGCCCACCAGCAGCAGACCCGCGGCCCCGCCCCGCCTCGTTCGTTCCATGCCTCCATCATCGGCCGCCACCGGGCAGCCCGTGAGCGATCCCCGGAACGGATGGCCCGACGTCGAGGGGCCGCTCGTATCGTCGGGAGATGGCTGAACCTGCGCCGTTCGCGGCGGTCCCGCTGTCGGAGACCCCACCCCTCGACGACCTGTGGGCGTTCGCCCGCCCGCACCGGGCCCGCGTGATCTTCGCGTCGGTGTTCTCCGTGCTGAACAAGATCTGCGACATCGCTCCGGAGCTGCTCATCGGCGCCGCCGTCGACGTGGTGGCCAAGGGATCGGACTCGTTCGTGGCCGGCCTCCTCGGGGTCGAGGACAAGTTCACCCAGCTCACGATCATCGTGGTGCTGACCATCGTGATCTGGATCCTCGAGAGCATCACGGAGTACGTGGCCGTGGTGACCTGGCGGAACCTGGCCCAGACCATCGAGCACGAAGCCCGGATGGACACGTACCGCCACGTGCAGGACCTCGAGATGTCGTACTTCGAGGACCGCACGTCGGGCGGCCTGATGGCGGTGCTCAACGACGACGTCAACCAGCTCGAGCGCTTCCTCGACCTCGGGCCGCACAAGCTCATCATCACCGCCGCCAACGTCGTGCTCGTGGGGCTGGTGTTCGTGATCGTGTCGCCGCTGCTGGCCGTCTTCGCCTTCCTCCCGATCCCGATCATCGTGGCGGGATCGCTGCGCTACCAGACCCGCCTCGAGCCCAAGTACGCCAAGGTGCGCGCCGCGGCGGGCACCATCAGCGACACGCTCACCAACGCCATCGGCGGCATGGCCACCATCAAGGCGTTCAGCGCCGAGGAGCGCGAAGCCACGCTGGTCGGCAACGAGAGCGACGCCTACCAGCAGGCCAACCGGGAGGCCATCACCTCGTCCACGGCGTTCAACCCGCTCATCCGCATGGCCGTCCTGGCCGGCTTCTCGATGACCCTGCTGATCGGCGGGCGGATGGCGCTGCGCGGCGACATGGCCATCGGCACGTTCTCGATGCTCGTCTACATGACCCAGCGCCTGCTCTGGCCGCTCACCGCCCTGGGCGAGACGCTCGACCTGTACCAGCGGGCGATGGCCTCGTGCCGGCGCATCTTCGGCCTGCTCAAGACCGAGCCCACCATCCACCCGGGTGCCCTGGAGCTCGAGCTCCCCGTCCGCGGCCACGTGCACTTCGACGACGTGCGCTTCGCCTACTCGGCAGGCGGCACCGAGGTGCTGCGCGGCCTGTCGATCGACGTCCCCGCGGGCGAGACCCACGCCATCGTGGGGGCCACCGGGTCGGGCAAGTCCACCGTGGTCAAGCTCCTGTTGCGGCTGTACGAGCCCACGGCGGGCACGATCTCGGTCGATGAGGTGCCCACCGAGGACCTCACCTACCGCTCGCTGCGGCAGGCCACGGGCTTCGTCGCCCAGGACGTGTTCCTGTTCCACGGCACGATCCGCGACAACCTCGTCTACGGGCGGCCCGACGCCACCGACGACGAGGTCCGGCGGGCCGCCGAGCTGGCCGAGTCGGCCACGTTCATCGACAGCCTCCCCGACGGGTACCAGACGCTCGTCGGCGAGCGCGGCCACAAGCTGTCGGGCGGCCAGCGCCAACGGCTCACGCTGGCGCGCGCCATCTTGCGGGACCCAGCGATCCTGATCCTCGACGAGGCCACCTCAGCGGTCGACAACGAGACCGAGGCCGCCATCCAGCGCTCGATGGAGAAGGTGTCGAAGGACCGCACCACCATCGTGATCGCCCACCGCCTGTCGACGGTCCGGTTCGCCCACCGGATCCACGTGATGGAGGCCGGGCGCGTGGTCGAGTCGGGCACCCACGAGGAACTGGTCGCACGGGGCGGGCTGTACGCCGCGCTGTGGCGGGTCCAGACCGGCGAGGCCGGCAGCGATCCCACCGAGCCGGTGCTCGCGGGCGAGCCCGCGAGCACCACGCGCCGGTCAGACGAAGTTGAGCACGGCCCGGTTGAGGGAGCCGTCGTGCATGGCGTCGAGCGCCTCCTGCACCTGCTCGGGCTGGAAGGTGGCGCTGACCAGCTCGTCGAGCTTCAGCTTCCCGGCCTTGTAGAGGTCGACGAACAGGGGGATGTCGTGGTGCGGGCGGGCGGCGCCGTAGCGGCAGCCCAGGATGCTCTTGTCGTTGTAGAGCGACTGCACCACGAAGCTGGCCTCGGTGCCGAACTTCGGGACGCCGAGGAGGATGCAGCTGCCGCCCCAGTCGAGGAGGTCGACGCACTGGCGGATCAGCGCCGGATGGCCGACGCACTCGAAGGCGTAGTCGACGCCCAGCGGGCAGATCTCCTTGACCGCCGCGTTGGTGTCGACGTCGGGGCCTGCACAGATGAAGTGGGTGGCGCCGAACAGCTTGGCCGCCGCCTCCTTGGCCGGGTTGGTGTCGACCGCGATGATCGGACCGCACTGGCTCAGGGCCAGGCCCTGGAGGACGTTGAGGCCGATGCCGCCGAGGCCGATCACCAGCGCGGATGAGCCCGGCCGGGGCTTGGCCCGGTTGAGCACGGCGCCGGTGCCGGTGAGCACGGCGCAGCCGATGAGGCTGGCGCTGGCGAGCGGCACGTCGCGGTCGATGACGATGGCCTGCGTCTCGGTGACCACCGTGTACTCGGAGAACACGCCGGCGTTGGCGAACTGGAACGCCTTCTCGCCGCCGACGGTGAACGGCGCCTTGAGCTTCCCGGCCGTGTCGCGGCAGTGGGTGGGGGCGCCGCGGTCGCACGCGTCGCACCGCCCGCAGTTGCCGAGCGTGGTCAGCACGACGTGGTCGCCCACCTTGACCTTGGTGACCGATGCGCCGATCTCCTCCACGACGCCGGCGCCCTCGTGGCCGAGCACGACCGGGGGCGGGAACGGGATGGTCCCGTTCACCACCGACACGTCGGAGTGGCACAGGCCCGCCGCGTGGATCTTGACCAGCACCTCATCAGCCCGGATGCCCCGGACCTCCACGTCATCTCGAACCTCGAGCTGACCGGTCCAAACGATTGCCTTCATAGATGTGTCCCCTGTGCGATGTGAGTGGTGAATCGTGCGTGGTGCGGTCCGAGCAGCGAACCGCTCGGTCCGAGAGGTGACGGGAGCCAGTCAGCAGCCCGGCTTGAAGGCCCGGAGAGGCGGACAGCAGCGAACGAGTGAGGAGACCAACTATCCCTTCCACATGATGGATTGCATCTCGCTGTACGCGTGCAGGCCCCAGGAACCGCCGTCGCGGCCGATGCCGGAGTACTTGAACCCGCCGAACGCGGCTTCGTGGTTGCGCTGGAGGGTGTTGATGCCGACGTTGCCGGAGCGCAGGAGCTTGGCCACGGCCATGGCCTTGCCGCTGTCGTCGCTGAACACGTAGCTGTAGAGCCCGTAGGGGCTGTCGTTGGCGATGGCGATGGCCTCGTCCTCGGTGTCGAACGGGATCACCGTGATCACCGGACCGAACACCTCTTCGCGGGCGATGGTCATGGCGTTGGTGGCGTCGACCACCAGGGTGGGCGCCACGTAGAAGCCGGTGTCGAGCTCGGGGCGCTTGCCGCCGGTGGCGAGCGTGGCGCCTTCGTCGGTGGCGCTGCGGATGAGGCCCTCGACGCGGTCGCGGTGGGTGCCGGTGATGACCGGGCCGAGCACGGTGTCGCGCTCGAGCGGGTCACCGACCTTCAGGTGGCCGGCCATGCCGGTGAGCTTTCCGACCAGCTCGTCGTAGACGCCCCGCTGCACGATCACCCGGGTGGGCGAGGTGCAGATCTGGCCGGAGTGGAAGGTCCAGGTGCTGCTGACGTTGGAGATGACGTTCTTGAGGTCGGCATCGTCGAACACGATGGCCGCGCCCTTGCCGCCCAGCTCCAGCAGCGTGCGCTTCATCTGAACGCCCGCCACCTCGGCGATGCGGCAGCCGACGCCGGTGGAGCCGGTGAACGAGATCATGTCGACGTCGGGGTGGGTGGTGATGGCCTCGGCGGCCTCGACGCTGTTGGCCGACACCACGTTGACGACGCCCGCGGGGAACCCGGCCTCCTCGAACATCTCGCCCATGCGGATGATCGCCAGCGGGTCCTGCACCGGGGGCTTGATGACGACGGTGTTGCCCATGGCCAGGGCGGGGGCGATCTTGCCGGCCATGTTGGTGACCGGGAAGTTGTAGGCGGCGAGGCAGGCGACGACGCCGACCGGGGCGCGGTGCTCGACGCCGCCGATGATCCCGCCGGGGGCCAGGGCGGTGCCGGGCATGACGGCGGGCGGCAGGGCGACGAGGTTGCTCTCGGGCTCGGCGTACCGGCGGAACCGGGCCGACACCTGCGGCACCTGCATGGTCTTGGCCACGCGCATCGTGGCGCCCGTCTCGGCCTGGACCAGCGGGACCATCTCGGCGGCGTGGGCGTCCCACACGTCGGCGAAGCGGTGGAGCAGGGCCCGGCGCTCCTCCTGCGTGGTGCGCTGCCAGCTGTCGAACGCGGTCTTCGCGGCGTCGCAGGCGGCGGCGGCCTGCTCGACGGAGCCGTCGGGGGCCACCCCGACGACCTGCTCGGTGGCGGGGTTGATGATGTCGTAGCCGCTTGCGGCCTCGACCTTCTCGCCCCCGATGATCAGCCCGTACCCGGTGTCAGTCACAGTCCGAAACTGTAACGGGTTCTAGTTCTGCTCCCCACTTCGGCCGATCGTGCGGCGGTTGCCGCCCTCACCACCGGCTGGTTCCGAAGCCCGATGTCCGATGTCCGATGTCCGATGTCCGATTTGGGTCTTTCCATCCATTTCTCATGTTTCCATTGCCGATCGAACGTACGTTCGATAGGGTGAAGCCCATGACGACGACCGGCGATCTCTGCGCAGATGCACTGCGGGTGGTGAAGACGCTCGATCCAGCCGCCATGACGGGCGAGGAGGCGGCGCGGGTGGTCGCGGACCTGTCGGTCGTGGAGAAGGCCGCAGCCACGGGCCGCATGTTCGCCGCGGTGCGCGTCGCCAAGACCGATGCCTGGCGCGGGCAGGGCCACGCCTCAGCCGCGGACTGGCTGGCCGCCCAAGCCGGCATCTCCGTGAGCGCGGCGCACGCCCAGCTCGGGACCGCTCGCAAGGCCAACCAGCTGCCCAAGACCAAGGCGGCGATGGACAACGGGGAGCTCTCGCCCGATCAGGCGGGCGCGGTCACCGATGGCGCCGCGGCCGACCCCTCCGCCGAAGACGATCTGCTCGAGGCGGCGGCGAACGACACCAACAAGGCGCTCAAGGACAAGGCCGCCAAGGCGAAGGCCGCGGCCACGGACTCAGCGGAGCGCGAGCGGCAGATCCGCCGTTCGCGCTGCCGACGGATCCGAATCGGCGGCGATGGCGCCGGATCCCTGTGGATCCAGGGACCTGCGGTCGACATCGTCAAGCTGCAGGCCCTGCTGCGGCCCTTCGATGAGCAGGTGTTCCGGTCGGGGCGCACCGATGGCACCCGCGACACGTTCGACAACCGCCAGTACGACAGCTTCTTCGCCCTGGTGCACCATCTCACGGGCATCGACTTCAGCACCACGCTCACCGCAGCACCCGAGTCCGGAGCAACGCCTGCACCCAGCTCCGAACCCGAGCGGGTGCGCGCCCCGGCACCTGGTGCTGCCGGGCCGTCTCCTGCCAGGACCGGCCACGTGATGGCGCCTCGGGACACCGGCACCGACATCGACGCCGACCCCGAGGCGACGGCTCGTGCCACCGCGTCCGCCACCGCACCGAGACCGTCCCCGCCCGCTGCGGCCCCCAAGCCGCCCGGTGGGAACAACGTGAAGGTCATCGTGCGCATCGACCACGCCGCTCTCGCCCGCGGGCACACGATCGCCGGGGAGACGTGCGAAGTCGCCGGGCTGGGTCCGATCCCCGTCTCCGCCGCCAAGGAGCTGATGCGCGACGCGTTCCTCGCCGCCGTCGTCACGAAGGGTCGCGACGTCGTCAACGTCGCCCACCTCGGGCGCGGGCTCAGCGCCCACCAGCGCACCGCCATCGAAGCCATGGGCCTGCGCTGCACGAACATCGCGTGCAACAAGACCATTGCCATCCAGATCGACCACCGCGTCCCATATGCCACCGAGCAGATCACCGAGCTCTCCAACCAGGATCCGTTGTGCCCCGATTGCCACCGGCGCAAGACGCACCACGGCTGGAACCTCGAGCCCGGGCACGGAGCCCGAGCCTTCCTCCCACCCGACCCCACGCCCACCCCGACGCACGGCCACGCCACCGGTCCCGTCACCGACGCCCAGGCCGACGAGATCGAACGCCGTCTCAAGCGCCGCCTGGGGCTTGGCCAGCCCACCCGGTGCTGAACCGATGATCGGGCAGCCCGGGTCTGGCGCCGTCAGGGTGCAGCGGTCAGGCCAAGGCGGTGCCGTTGGCACCGTCAGGGCGCAGCGATCAGGCCAAGGCGGTGGCGTAGGCGCGACGGGCGGCATCGTTGAAGCAGACGAACTGGACGAGCCGCACGGCGGTCGGCGTCGACCGGACCGTGGCGACCGCGATCTCGGTGGCAGGGCCGACCGGGTACCCGTACACGCCCGTCGAGATGGCCGGGAAGGCCACGGACCGGGCGCCGACCTCGTCGGCGCGGGCCAGCGACTGCTGGTAGCAGCTCGCCAGCAGGTCGGGCTCGCCGTCGGACCCGCCGTGCCAGATCGGCCCGACCGTGTGGATCACCCAGGCCGCCGGCAGGCGGAACCCGGGCGTGACCTTGGCGCCGCCCGTCGGGCACCCGCCCAGGAGCCGGCAGGCCGCGAGCAGCTCCGGCCCGGCCGCGTCGTGGATGGCGCCGTCGACCCCGCCGCCCCCGAGGAGCGACGAGTTGGCGGCGTTGACGATCGCATCGACCTCGAGCACGGTGATGTCCCCCACGACGACCTCGAGGTGGGGTGGCATCGGTACGGCCCGGCCGGCGGGCTACTTGTCGAAGTCGAGGTCGAGGAGCTTGATGGCGTTGCCGCGGACGAGCTTGTAGATGACGTCCTCGGGCAGGTCGCGCATGAGCTTGGCTCCGACCTCGCGGCTGTTGGGCCACGTGGAGTCGGAGTGCGGGTAGTCGGTCTCGAAGCAGATGTTCTCGATGCCGCACTTCTCGATGTTCTCGAGGCCGTACACGTCGTCGAAGAAGCAGCCGTAGATCTGGCGGTAGTAGTACGTCGACGGCGGCTCGGGGACCTTGTCGCCGAAGCCACCCCACGCCCGGTTCTCCTCCCACACGTTGTCCGCCCGCTCGAGGATGTAGGGGATCCAGCCGATCTGGCCCTCGGAGTAGGCGAGCTTCAGGTCCGGCAGCTTGGCCAGCCAGCCCGAGAACAACCAGTCGGTCATCGAGCTCATGGCGTTGCCGAAGGTGAGCGTCGAGCCCACGGCCGCAGGGGCGTCGGCCGACGTCGACGGCATCTTCGACGACGAGCCGATGTGCATGTTGATGCTGGTGCCGGTCTCCGAACAGGCCCGGAAGAAGGGCTCCCAGTAGTCGTTGTGGATCGACGGGAGGCCGAGGTACGGCGGGATCTCGCTGAAGCAGACGGCGCGCACGCCGCGGGCGGCGTTGCGGTACACCTCGGCGGCCGCAAGGTCGGCGTCCCAGAGGTGGGTGATGGTCAACGGGATGAGGCGGCCGTTGCTGTCGCCGCACCACTCCTCGACCATCCAGTCGTTGTAGGCCTTGACGCAGAGGTCGGAGAGGACCTTGTCCTCGGCCTCCATGAACACCTGCCCGCAGAAGCGGGGGAAGGACGGGAAGCACATCTGGGCTTCGGTCCAGTTGGCGTCCATGTCCTCGAGGCGGGCCTTGGGGTCCCAGCACCCCTTGCGCATCTCCTCGTAGGTGATGCCCGTGACCTTCACCTCGTCGCGATCGAACCCGGCCGCGGCGGAGAGGCGGGTCTGCGGGACCTTCTTGTCCTCGTACAGCCACCAGTCGCACAGCTGACCATCATCGGACGGCTCGTAGCTGAACACGCCTCCCACGAACTTCATGTCGCCGCGCTCCTGGATGGTGCGCGGGCCGACGTCGTGGTACTTGGCGGGCAGGCGGTCGAGCCACACCCGGCCGTGCTCGATGACGTGATCATCGACCGAGATGATCTTCGGGAAGTTCTCATCCATGGGGGCAATCCTATTCGTGAACCTGACGGATCGTCAGATGTCCCAGAGTTGATCGGTGTAGGTGTCGGTGCCGGGGATCGTGGCGCGGAAGGGGGCGACGAGGACGAGCTGGCCGAGGCCGGCGGCGGTGAACTCCTCGCCGAGGGCGGCGAACCCGCCGGCGCCGCTCCACGTGGCAGGGAGGTCGTCGTCGACGAACCAGAGCTGGCAGAAGCGGTTCTCGGCGGAATCGGCCTTGACGCCCTTGGCGGCGTCGGCGGGCAGCGGGATGGCGGTGAGCTCGGCGCCCACCACGCCCGGCAGGGGGCGGGAGCGGAACCACGCGTCGACGTCGTCGAGCGTCTTGCCCTCGGCGGGCTCGCCGATGACGACCACCACGTACGGCGAGTGGTGCTCCAGCGCCAGCTCGACCGGCACGCCGTCGGGCTGCTCGAACTCGGTGCGGAACTTGTACATCAGCGTGTGGATGTGGTCACGCTCCTCGAACATGCGGTCGTTCTCGTGGAGCCACTTGACCTGCTCGCTCCCCCACTGCATCCACTGGCCGAACTTGCCGGCCAGGACCCAGTACAGGGCGAGGTACGAGCCGGTGTCGGCGTCGGGGATCACCGGCGAGTCGGCCGGGTAGCGCAGCGCCTTGAGGTCCTTGGTGGCGACGAAGCGCTGGCCGCTGATGTTCCAGGCGCCGATCATGCAGCCGGCGTAGAAGTGGTCCCGCTCGTACCAGCGGTTGTACGCCACCTCGTGGCCGCGGTGCGGCTCGACCAGGGTGACGAGCGCGCCGCCCAACCGGACCGGCCGCTCTGCCGTCTTGCCGCTTCCCAAGTCCTGCACGTGGGTCCCCTGTCGGTGCCGTGGCGATCGAAAACGAGAACGTGTTCTCGTTTTCAGTGTGCCACGCCGATCGGGAGGCCGCGCCATCGCTCGCGCGGCGACGGCGGCAGGTCGGGCACCCAGGCGCGAACATGCGGAGATGAGCACCACGTTCACCATCGAGCACCTCGACCACGTCGCCCACCTGCAGCTCAACCGGCCCGAGGCCTACAACTCGATGACCCGCGAGTTCTGGTCCGAGCTGCCCGAGGCGGTCCGGGCCCTCGACGCCACCGGCACCACCCGGGCGCTCGTGATCTCGTCGACGGGCAAGCACTTCTGCGCCGGCATGGACCTGGCGGTCTTCACCGGCGGCGCGGGCAGCGATGGGGCGGGAGCGCCCGCCGGGTCCCGGGAGACCGGGCGGGTCCGGGCCCAGCTGCGCGAGACCGTGCTCTCGCTCCAGGGCACGTTCACCGCACTCGAGCAGGCCCGCTTCCCCGTGCTGGCCGCCATCCAGGGCGGGTGCATCGGCGGCGCCGTCGACATGGTGTCGGCCTGCGACCTGCGGTACGCCAGCGCCGACGCCTTCTTCTGCGTCCAGGAGATCAACATCGGCATGACCGCAGACGTCGGCACCCTGCAGCGCCTGCCCAAGATCATCCCCGACGGCATCGCCCGCGAGATGGCCTACCGCGGCCACCGCGTCCCCGCGGCGCGGGCCCGGGAGATCGGCCTGGTCAACGAGGTGTTCGGCACCCAGGAGGAGCTCGTGGCCGGCACCCTGGCGATCGCCCAGGAGATCGCCTCCAAGAGCCCGCTCGCCATCTGGGGGACCAAGGAGATGGCCACCTACACCCGCGACCACCCGGTCGCCGACAGCCTGCGCCACATGGCGGCCTGGCAGTCCGGGATGTTCCAGCCCGCCGACATGATGGAGACGTTCGTCGCCAAGGGCGAAGGCCGCGAGCCGGCGTTCGACGACCTCCTCCCCCACGGCACCGGACTCTGAACCAGGAGATCAGCATGACCCTGCTCACCGACGAGGTCCGCACCGCGATCACCGCGGGCCGCCTGGCCCACCTCACCACGCTCAACCCCGACGGCAGCCCGCAGCTCAGCGTCGTCTGGATCGGGCTCGACGGCGACGACATCGTCATCGGCCACCTCATGGGCGGGCGGAAGGTCACCAACATCGCCCACGACCCGCGGGTGGCGCTCACCGTCGAGGCCGAGGGCAGCGCCCACGCCGGCATGGGCAACTACCTGATCGTCTACGGCACCGCCCGCCTCGACGAGGGCGGCGCCCCCGAGCTGCTCCAACGGCTGGCCGAGACCTACATCGGCCCCGGCGTGAAGTTCCCGCCCATGGCCGACCCGCCCGCGGGCCACGTCATCCGGATCACGGTCGACCGGGTCGGCGGCGTCGGCCCCTGGTCGAGCTGAGGGGCCGGGCCCGATGGCGATCATCCGGTTGGATCACGTGCAGCTGGCGATGCCGGCGGGTCGGGAGGACGAGGCCGTGGCGTTCTACGCCGGCGTGCTGGAGATCCCCCACGTCGCCAAGCCGCCGCACCTCGCGGTGCGAGGCGGCTGCTGGTTCGAGCGCGGCGACCTCAAGGTCCACCTCGGCGTCGACCCCGACTTCCGCCCCGCCACCAAGGCCCACCCCGCGTTCCTGGTCGACAGCGTGCGGGGGCTGGCGGCCGCCGTGCTCGCCGCCGGCCTGAAGGTGATCGACGACGAGCCGCTCGAGGGCTACGACCGCGTCTACGTGCTCGACCCCTTCGGCAACCGCATCGAGCTCATGGAGCCCCTCGCCTGATCCGATCGCCAGCGGCACCGAGCGCGTGCTGACGTGAAGGCACAGAGCGGTCGGCTCAGGTGACGGCGGCCTCGATGACGGCGGCGGTGGCGAGGAGGCGGGGCTCGTGGTGGTCGGGGGCGACGAGCTGGATGCTGGCCGGCATCAGGCCGCCCGACGGGACGGGGAGCGACAGCGCCGGGTGGCCGGCGAGGTTGATCGCCGGGCAGGCCGGGTTGGGGGCGACGGCGTGCCTGCCGACGCGCGCCGGGTACGCGGTCATGGTGGGCAGCACGATCAGCCCGACGGTGCCGAGCACCTCGGCCAGCTCCGAGCGCCACGGCTCGCGGCGGGCCCGGGCATCGCCCAGCTCGGCGGGGCTGATGGCCTGGGCGAAGGTGAAGCGCTCGACGAGGTCGTCGCCCAGCACCGCGTGGTGGTGGCGCCAGATGTCGTCGTTCACGATGAGCGCCTCGCCGAACAGGACGGTGATGGCCGCCGCGTGGGCCGCGTCCCAGCCGGGCAGCTCGATGTCGACCACCTCGATCCCGGCCTCGATGAGCGCCGAGTCGATGGCGGCATCGATGGTGGGGTCGGTGTCGGGGAGCCGCAGCCGCCCGGCCGTCGGGCTGGCGACGAGGGCGGTGTCGGTGAGCCGGGGGTCGAGGAGCGTGGCGCCGGCGGCCAGGTCGGCCACGTCGCGAGCGAGCACCCCGACCGTGTCGAGGGACGGGGCCAGGGGCCGCACGCCCTCCACCGGCACCAGGCCGAAGGTGGTCTTGAGCCCGGCGATGCCGCAGCACGCCGCCGGGTTCCGGATCGAGCCGGCGGTGTCGGTGCCGATGCCCACCTCGGCCTCGCCGCCGGCCACCGCGACCGCCGAGCCGCTGGACGACCCGCCCGGGATGCGGCGACGGTCGAGCGGGTTCTCGGGCGTGCCGTAGTGCGGGTTGATGCCGGTGGCACCGAAGCAGAGCTCGTGGAGGTTGGCCTTGCCCACGATCCGCGCCCCCGCGGCCCGGGCCAGCTCGAGGCACGGGGCGTCGACGGGCGCCGGCTCGGCCACGGCGGCCACCGCGGGCGACCCCGCGGTGGTGATCACGCCGGCCACGTCGATGCAGTCCTTCACGGCCACCCGGATGCCGTCGGGCGCGGCCAGCGGATCGAGGTCGGGGTCGAGCGGCGTGATCCAGGTGGCCGACGGCAGGGGCGCCGTCACCCGTGGCCCCAGCGCGGCGGACGCTTCTCGAGGAACGCGCTGATGCCCTCGGCGGCCTCGTCCATCCCGAGGTTGGCCGCCATGACCCGCGACGCGTCGGCGTAGGCGTCGACCAGCGGCAGGTCTCGCAGCCGCCAGAACGCCGCCTTGCCGAGCGCCACCGTCTCGGGAGGCTTCGAGGCGATCAGGTCCGCCAGCGCGTCCACCTCGGCGTCGAGCGACCCATCGGGCACGACCCGGTTGAGCAGGCCGATCCGCAGCGCCTCGTCGGCCGGGATCAGCGCGCCGGTGAGGAGCATCTCCATGGCCGCCTTGGGGGCGACGTTGCGGGTGAGCGCCACCATCGGCGTGGTGCAGAACAGCCCGATGTTGACCCCGGGCGTGGCGAACCGGGCCGATGCCGCGGCCACCGCCAGGTCGCACGACGCCACCAGCTGGCACCCTGCCGCCGTGGCCACGCCCGCCACCTTGGCGATCACGGGCTGGCGCAGCCGGGTGAGGGCGATCATCACCTCGGAGCAGCGGGTGAACAGGTCGTGGCGGTAGGCGTCGTCGGGCTGATCGACGATCTCGCGCAGGTCGTGGCCGGCGCTGAACGCGGGCCCCTCCCCCGCCAGCACCACCACGTGGATCGATCGGTCGGCGTCGACGCCGCTCAGCTCGGCCAGCAGGGCATCGAGCACGCCGAGCGACAGGGCGTTGCGCGCCTCCGGCCGGGCGAGCGTGAGGGTGGCGACCGGGCCCCGGTCCGAGCGGAGCACGACCGCGCCGTCGCCGCTGGTCATCGAGGGGTCCGATCGGCACGCACGCTCCGACGGTACCGGCGGGATCACCGCACCGACGACCACCGCGGCGGGTCAGACGGCGAGGAGGCGACGACGGCGACGACGGCGCCGGTCACGAGCCCGGGCGGTCGGCGATGGTGGGGTCGGCCAGGTGGTGGGACAGGTCGCCGAGGAGGTCGACGTGGAAGCGGCGCTCGGTGAAGCACCACGCGTCGTCGGCGTCGCGCCCGAAGGTGTCGACGTAGCGGCCGGCGATGATCGGCTGGAGCGGCAGCCCCTCGACGGCCTGGAGCACCACGTAGGAGGACCGGGCGATGACGGTGCCGTCGAGCGCGGGCTCGTCGAACCGGGTGTTGGCGATGAGGTGCTTGGTCCGCAGCTCGCCATCGTGGAGCTGCGTGCCGGCGCGGAAGAACTCGGCGATGGCCGGGCCGCTGGTGAGGAACGGGGGCCCGTCGCCCGCGGCCATCACGGCTCCCGAGAAGAGCTCGCCGAGGCCGTCGAAGTCGCCCGCGTCCATGAGGTCGCAGTAGCGGCCGAGCAGGTTGCGGATCCGGTCGGTGTCGGTCAGCACGAGCGCTTCGTCACCCCGTCGATCAGCCGAGCCCGAAGCCGGACTCGGAGATGGCCCGCAGCAGCGAGTCGGACTGGAGGCTGGGCAGGACGGAGCCGCCATCGATCACGATGGTCTGGCCGGTCACGTACGACGCCGCGTCGCTGGCGAGGAAGGCGATGACCTCGGCCACCTCGTCGGCCCGGCCGACTCGGCCCGCCGGCGTGCCCGACTCGGCGGCGGTCCGCCACTCGTCGTTGGTCACGACGATGTCGGTCAGCGGGGTGTGGATCATCCCCGGCGCCACGGCGTTGACCCGGATGGCCGGCGCCAGCTCGAGCGCCGCGCTCTGGGTGAGGTTGAGGACGCCGGCCTTGGCGGCCGAGTACGGCGCCTCGCCACGGGTGGGCCGCACGCCGGTGAGCGACGCGTTGTTCACGATCGAGCCCTTGCCGGCCTCGAGCATGATCGGCGCCGCGGCGCGGATGCCCAGGAAGGTCCCGGTGAGGTTGACGCCGATGAGCAGCGCCCACTCCTTGTCGGTGTAGCTGAGCAGCGGCTTGGCGGTGCCGAGGCCGGCGTTGTTCACCAGGTCGGTCAGCCCGCCCATGGCGGCGGCCGCATCGTGGATGGCGGCGTGCATGGCCTCGCCGTCGCGCACGTCGCAGGCCACCGACCGGCCGCCGATGTCGGCGGCCACGCGGGCGGCGGCGTCGCCGTCGCGGTCGAGCACGGTGACGGCGGCCCCGTCGGCGGCGAACAGGCGGCAGGTGGCCTCGCCGATGCCGGACCCGGCGCCGGTCACCAGCACCTGGCGGCCCTCGAAGCGGCCGCTCACGGCGCGGCCGTCGGGTTCTCGGGATCGATCATGACCACCTTGCCCTCGGTGAACACCACCTTGATGCTCGACGAGTCGAGGAAGTTGGCCTCGTCCTGGCGCATCATCTCGCCGTCGGGGCCGGAGATCATGGCGATGAAGTCGTCCCAGGAGGCGAAGTCCTGGACGGCGACCCCGTCCCAGCCGGACTGGTCCTGCGGCGCCGACGGGTACTGGACGTAGCCCGTGGTCAGGCCGCCGAGCCCCGGCGTCTCGCGGATCATCGGCCCGTGCTGGGTGTGCCAGTAGGTGAGGAAGTCCTCGCGGGACATCCCCTCCTTGCGCTTGACGAAGGCGAACAGCTGCATGGTCGTGCTCCTCTCGGTCGGGGTGGCGCTAGCCGTTGAACCAGTGGCCGGCGTTGACGCCGATCATCTGGCCGGTGACGGGCTTGGCCAGGGGCGAGGCGAAGAACACGGCGGTGCCGGCGATCTCCTCGGAGTGCGGCAGGTACTTGAGGCACGTCTCCGACGCCACCTCGTCGTAGACCTCCTGGAAGGTGATGCCCCGCTTCTCGGCGAGGTGGTTGAAGTACCACTCCACCGAGTCGCCGTAGATGTAGCCGGGGTGGATGCCGTTGACCCGGATGCCCTTCGGGCCCAGCTCGAGCGCCAGCGTCTTCATCACGGTCTGCAGCGCGCCCTTCGAAGCGGCGTAGGACCCCCACTTCTCCTGGATGCGCTGCGTCGACATCGTGTTGATCATGATCACGCGCCCGTCGCCCGTGGCTTCGAGGTGGGGCACGGCGGCGCGGGTCATGGCGAGCGACCCGAACAGGTTCACCTCGATGGTCTGGCGCCACCGGTCGAAGTCGGCGTCCATGAACGCCTTGGCGTCGCCGCCGTCGTAGGCGTTGTTGACCAGGATGTCGAGGCGGCCCAGCTCGGCAGCGGCCGAGTTCACCGCCTCGGTGCAGGCGGCCTCGTCGGCGATGTCGCAGACCATGGGGAAGGCCCGCACGCCGAGGGCCTCGACCTCCTCGGCCACGGCTTCGAGCCGGCTGAGCGTGCGACCGCCCAGGGCGACGCTGGCCCCTTCGCGGGCGAACGCGAGGGAGATGTCCCGGCCCATGCCGGGACCGATCCCCGAGACGATGGCGACCTTGCCTTCGAGCAACATGTGTTCTCCTGATCCGTGCGGGGGGGGGCTGGGTTCAGCCGAGTTGGGGGATGACGTCGGCGCCGAAGCGGCCGATCTGGTCGATGAGCTCGTCGAGCGAGCGCGAGCGGAGCCGGACCTGGGCCTGGCCGACGCCCATCGCCGAGAACTTCCGCAGCACGTGGGCGATCTTGTCGGGCGAGCCCGCGAGCGTCGGGGAGCCGAAGTCCCAGTCCGCCTCGCCGACGTAGACCGGCCCGACGAGGGCGCCGAAGTCGAAGTCGTCGTGGCGGCCGGCCTTGTCGCGCAGGGCCTTGATCTCGCTGATGATCTCGGGGGTGACCGGTCCTTGGGGCAGCCAGCCGTCGCCGCGCTGAGCGGCGCGGCGCAGGGCGGCAGGCGAGGAGCCGCCCACCCAGATCGGCGGCCCGTCCTCCTGGACGGCCCGCGGGTGCTGGCCCAGGTCGGCGGCGGGCCACACGGGGCCGGGCAGGGTGGCGTAGTCCTCGGCGAACGCGGCGCGCACGGCGTCGATCGACTCGTCGAGGAGGCTGCCGCGCTTGGCGAACGGGAGGCCCAGGAGGTCGAACTCGGCCTCGACGTGCCCGGCGCCGACGCCCATGATCACCCGGCCGCCGGAGATGGCATCGATGGTCGCGAAGGCCTTCGACACCATCAGCGGGTGCCGGTAGGCGGGGACGTAGACGTGGCTGAGCAGCCGGACGTCGGTGGTGATGCCGGCGAGCCAACCCAGGGTGGCCACGGTGTCCCACCACTCGGTGCCCATGACCTCGGCCTTCTCCGACGGGATGGCGATGTGGTCGCACACCCCCACGTAGAAGAACCCGGCGCGGTCGGCCGCCTGGGCGACGGCCGCGAGCTCCGGGGCTCCGGCGTGCGCCTCCCACGGCTCCACGAACGTGGTCGATTTCGACTGGATCGGGAGCTGCATGCCCACGACCAGCCGCCCCTGTGGCAAGACGGTCCCCATGAGCTGACACTGTGGCACGTTTCTAGAACGTGTTGCAGTTTTCCCCGGCGAACCTCGTCTGCGTCAGGGCGCCCCGCACCCTGGGACCGACGAAGTGGGGAGGGGGCCGGTCAGGAGAAGGTGTCGCAGCTGCTGGCGTCGCCCGACTGGAAGCCGGTGGTGAACCACTGCTTGCGCTGGGCCGAGGTGCCGTGGGTGAACGACTCCTGGTTGGCGTTCGAGCCCTGGATGGCGTCGTCGCCGACGGCCTGAGCGGCGTCGATGGCCTCGTCGAAGTCGCCGTCGTCGAGCAGCTTGTCCTGGTAGGCCGACTTGCCCCACACCCCGGCGAAGCAGTCGGCCTGCAGCTCCAGCTTCACCGACAGGGCGTTCACCTCGGCCTGCGACGCGCCCTGCTGCGCCTTGCGGACGTCGGCGTCGATGCCGAGCAGGTTCTGGATGTGGTGGCCGTACTCGTGGGCCATCACATAGGCCATGGCGAAGTCGCCCTTGAACCCGAGCTGCTTCTCGAGCTGCTCGTAGAACCCGAAGTCGATGAAGATCTCCTGCGAGGGCGGGCAGTAGAACGGCCCCGCCTCGGGCTGGCCCACACCGCAGCCGCCGGTGTCGGTGGGGGCGTCGAACACGGCCGCCTTCGGCGGGTTGAACGACTCGCCGGCGCTCTTGAAGTAGCTGGCCCAGTACTCGTTGAGCAGCGTGCCCACCTTCCCGACGAAGACGTACTGCGCGTCCTTCGACCCGTTGGTGTTGGCCGGCGCCGTGTGCTCGGTGGGCGTCTGGCCCCCGAGCTGGTTGAGGACGTCGTCGAGCCCGCCGGTGCCCGAGCCGCCACCGCCTCCGGTGGCCTGGCTGATGAACAGGCCGATCACCACCACGATCAGGGCGGGGATGCCGATCTTGGCGCCCTTGCCCCTGCCGCCCAGGATCGAGCCGAGCCCGCCCAGGCCGCCGCCGCCCGAGGCCTGGCCCCGGCGATCCTCCATCTGGAAGTCGTCGCCATCGACGTCATCGAGCTTCATGCAGGCCTCCAGCCGTCAGCTGCCTGGGGTGAGCGGGTCAGGTGGCGGGCTTCTGGCCGGTGACCGACCAGTAGACGATGCGAGCCATGGTGGCCTGCAGATCGTCGGCGCGCACGCCCCACAGCTCGAACCCGAGCCGGTGGGCCGACACGTGGGCGAGCATGGCCACCAGGACGCCGGCGATCGCGTCGGGCGCGATGTCGGGCTGGCCCTTGCCGGCCTTCTGGTGCTCCTTGGCCGCCGCCGCCAGGGAGTTGTTGAGATCGTTGAGCAGGTGGATGCGGATGTTGGCGAAGCGCGGGTCGCCTTCGTCGGTGGCCAGGTCGATCACCCGCAGGACCGGCTGGTGCTGGCCCCAGAAGGTGAGCATGGCGCCGGCGAGGGCTTCGGCGCCCTGGTAGCCGGCCTTCCCCTTCCACGAGTTGGCGGTGACGAGGTCGGCGAACTGCTCCACCCCGGTGGCCACCATCTCGTCGGCCAGCACCAAGATGGCCGACTCCACGTCGGGGAAGTACTGGTAGAAGGTGGCCGGGGAGGTACCGGCCTCGCGGGCGATGTCGACCACCTTCAGGTCCCGGTACGACGTGGTGCGCAGCATGTCGGCCGTGCAGTCGAGGAGCCTCTGGCGGGTGGCCTGGCCGCGACGGCCGGGCACCCTCCCATCGGCGGCTCGGGGCTCCTCGGCCGGTTCCGTCTGGCTCACCTGGTCAGCGGTCACGGGGCGAGGCTACGCGTCCGACGCGGCGGGGGCGTCCGGCCGGTAGAAGGCCACGAGGAGACCGACCCCGGAAGCGACGCCGAGGACGACGGCGATGGCGAACGCGGTGAACGGCTTGAAGGCGAAGTCGAGGCCCAGCGCCCAGTCGAGCGAGTGCTTGCCGGGGCTCACCGAGGCGATGAAGACGGCGAAGGTGCCCAGGATCGAGACGTACTCCCAGCCCGAGTCGCTCCAGTACCCGTGGGGCCGGTGGTTGGTCCACGCCGCCACGAGCAGGACGCCGACGTAGCCGGCCGCCGCGAACGGGGTGAGCAGTCCGAGGATCATCATGATCCCGCAGGCCAGCTCGGTGGCCGAGGCGAGGACGGCGTGGATCATCCCGTTGGGCTTCATGCCCAGCGAGTCGAACCAGCGGGCGGTCCCGGCCAGCTTCCCGCCGAGGAAGATGTGCTTGTACCCGTGGGCGGCGAAGGTGGCCCCCACGATCACCCGGACCAGCAGGGTGATCGTGCTGAACGAGTCCCAGTAGTTGGAGGGCAGGCTGGCGGTGGCGAACAGGGACATCAGGGGGCCTCCTCGAGGCGCTTGCGGAGCTCGAACTTCATGACCTTGCCGCCCGGGTTGAACGGCAGGGCGTCGACGACGTGGACCTGCCTGGGCGCTTTGTAGTTGGCCATGTTCTGGCGGGACCAGGCGATGATCTCATCGGGATCGGGGGTGGTGCCGGTGGTGGCCACCACGAACGCGGCGGCCACCTCGCCCTGGCGCTCGTCGGGCACGCCGATCACGGCGACCTGGGCGATGTCGGGGTGGGCGAGGAGGAGGTTCTCGATCTCGGCCGGGTAGGCGTTGAAGCCACCGACGATGAAGAGGTCCTTCATGCGGTCGGTGATGCGCAGGTAGCCGCGGTCGTCCATGACACCCACGTCGCCGGTGTGCAACCACCCGTCGGCGTCGATCGTCTCGGCCGTGGCGTCGGGGTTCTCGAAGTAGCCGCGCATGACGTTGTAGCCCCGGATGACCACCTCGCCCGGCTCGCCGGCCGGCATCGCGTTGCCGTCGGGGTCGACCACGAGGACCTCGATGCCGGGCATGGCGCGGCCCGAGGTGGTGGCGATGGTGGTGGCGTCGTCGCTGCGGCGGCACATGGTGGCGAAGCCGCACGCCTCGGTGAGGCCGTAGGCGGTGATCACCGTGTCGAAGCCGAGGTCGGTGCCCATCTGCTCGACCAGGCTCACCGGGACCGACGCCGCGCCGGTGACGGCGAGGCGCAGGCTCGAGGAGTCGAGCTGGTCGCGGTCGGGGTGGTTCAGGATGGTCTGGTAGAGCGTGGGCGGCCCGGGGACCATGGAGATCCGCTGCTCGGTGATGAGCTGCATCGCCCCCGGCACATCGAACACGGGCATCGGCACGAGCACGCCGCCGGTGACGAGCCAGGCGATGATGCCGGCCTTGTACCCGAACGAGTGGAAGAACGGGTTGATGGCGAGGTAGCGGTCGGTCTCGTCGAGGCCGACCACGTTGGCCCAGGTGGCCACGGTGCGCAGCGTCTGGGCGTGGGCGCAGATCACGCCCTTGGGCTTGCCGGTGGTGCCCGAGGTGAAGAGCAGGTCGGCGACCGTGTCGGGGGTGATCTGGGCCCGGCGGGCCGCGAGGTCGGCGTCGGGCGTGCCGTCGGCCGCGGCGAGGAACGCGTCCCAGGACTCGGCCTGGGCGGGGAGCTCCTGGCCGGCCTCGGTTCGGAGCACGACGATGCGCTCGAGGTGCGGGAGGTCGTGGCCGTCGAGCATGCCGACGTAGCGGTTGTCGAGGAAGCCGTCGACCGTGATCAGGATCCGGGCCCGGCTGCGGCCCAGGATGTCGCCCGCCTCGGCGCCCTTGTACCGGGTGTTCAGCGGTACGAGCGCGGCGCCCGCCGACTGGAGGCCGAGGACCGCCACCACCCACTCGGCGCAGTTGGGCGCCCAGATGGCGACCCGGTCGCCGAGCTCGATGCCCGCGGCGAGGAACGCCTTGGCCGCCCGGTCGATCTCGGTGCCCAGCTCGTGCCAGGTCCAGGTGCGGTCGCCGTCGACGACGGCCTCTCGGTCGCCGCCGCGGGCGACGGCATCGACCGTGGCCGCGGCGATCGTGCCCCAGCGCAGGTCGGCGCGGGGATCGTCACCGTCGGGATCGGGGTCGCCGGCAGACCCGCCCGGCGCGGGATCGGTGGGCGCATCGGTCATGACCGCTCCTCGGCGAGATCGTTCCAAGCCCCGACGACGGCGTCGACCGTGGTCACCGTGGCCAGCAGGGCGAGGGTGTTGTCGATGACCGCATCGGCGTACGCCGCCGGGATGCCGCACACGGCGTCTCGGGGCAGGACCACCTGGTAGCCGAGGTTCACCGCGTCCATCACGAGGTTGGTGATGGCCACGTTGACCGACACCCCGGTGACGATGATCGTGGTGACGCCGAGGTTGCGCAGGACCGGGTCGAGGTCGGTGCCGGCCATGGGGTTGAGGCCGTGCAGCCGGCTCAGCACCAGGTCGCTGGGCTCCGGGCCGAGCGCCGGCACCACCGACGCCTCGAACGAGCCCGGGAGCATCGAAACCGGCGAGCGCTGGAGCCCGAGGAAGAGCCGGGCGTTGGTGTTGGCGCCGGCCCCGTCGGCGCGCCGAGCGAAGGTGGCGTGGACGACCGGGACGCCGGCGGCGCGGGCGGCGCCGCACAGCACCGCCAGCCGGTCGATCATCGGTGCGGCCACGGCGGCGAGCTCCGGCAGCGTGGAGCGCTCGCCCACCACCCCGTTCTGCACCTCGGAGGTGACGACGGCAGCGGTGCCGGAGGCGACGAGGTCAGCGATCGAGGGGGCAGGCATACGGGGGGCGAGCGTAACTGACGCCCCGTCAGGCGGGCGCGAGGTCCGCCCGCGGCGGCGGACACCTCGGTCGGCGGCGCCGCCCTAGCCTCCCCGCATGGGGAACCGGGCTGTGGGAGGTGCCGTCGGTGCGGGGTGCGCGGGGTTCTCCCTCGTCGGCATCCTGCTGGCGGTGGGCATCACCGTCTGGCTCGGGTCACAGGCCACGACGGGCGTCTCCGGGCCGAAGCACCGGCCCAGCAGCACCGGCCCAGGCGGAGCAGACATCTCGCCCAGCGTCGACCCCAACCTGACCCTGCCCGGCGCCACCCTGGCCCGAGCGACGCTCACCACCGCCAAGGCGGCGCCGCTCGGCGCCGGCGGCGGCACGGTCGCGCTGACGGGCACGAACTTCCCGCCGGGCCCGATCTCGGTGACGGCCTGCCTCTCCGGTGGCTTCCGGTCCTCGAACGGGCTGGCGGGGTGCGATGTGACGACGACGGCCACGGCCACCGTCGCAGCCGACGGATCGTTCCGGCTGACCTATCCGGTCAAGCGGGTGCTCGACGTGCTCGACACGCCCAACGACTGCGCCGCCTTCGAGGGAGCCTGCTCGGTCGTCGCCCATCCCGCCGACGCGTTCGACGACGGCCCCGGGGTCCCGCTCACCTTCGCCGCCGGGCTCCCCCCGGTCGACGGGGCGGAGGCGCCGCCGACCCCCTGAGCCGGCGGATCGGCTGCCGGCGGGTGGTCAGGCGGGCTCGACCGCGAGCCGGTACACGGTGGGCGACGCATCGGCCGCGAACACCAGCACGTGGTACGTGCCGGCGGCCCCGGCCGTGAAGCGCGTGTAGGCATCGGCGCCGAGGAGCCCGCCGCCATCGTCGTCGTACTCGTCGGCCTGGTCCCACGGCTGCCCGGGGGCCGCCACGACGAAGGCCATGTCGCCCGAGGGCGCCGACGCCGTCAGCAGCACCCGCTCACCGGCCGCGAGGTCGACGGCGTACGCGTCGATGGCGTCGAGGTAGTCGACCGTGCCGTCGACGTCGTCGCCCGGGGCCACGTGCTGCTCAGGCGGGATCGGGTCGACCTCGAAGCTCGGCGGCGAGGTCGTCACCTCGAGGTCGGCGCCTCCGGGCGCGTCGCTGCCGACGAGCAGCAGCTTGTCGTAGCCCCGTTCGACGTCGGCCCGCACCGCCCCCGTGCCGTCGGGCGTGAGCGTCGCCACGTCCTCGTCGGTCAGCGACCAGAACCCGCCGTGCTGGGCGGCGGCGGTGGCCGCGGCGTTGCGCGCCTGGATGTACCAGCCGGGGTCCGAGACGGCGATCCGGGGCTGGGGGCCCTTGACCGTCGCCGAGAGGTGATCGACCCCCTCCTCGCCCGAGACGTAGAGGACGGCGATGTCGTCGGGGCCGTCGACGTGGATCGAGTGGTGGATCGATGAGCCCGAGTCCGGGATCGGCACCCACTCCGTCTTCTGGCCGGCCCGCATCCGGGCCAGGGCCTTCACCGCGTCGGGCCCGCTGAGCGAGAGCGCCACGTCCTTGTCGGCCTCCAGCGCGGAGATGCCGACGATGCGGCCCTGCTGGTCGACCATGGCGCCGCCGCTCTGGCCCTCGGGGATCTTCACGTGGGCCTGCAGGTAGTCGAGGCCCCAGGACCCGGCGTACCGGTGGCGCGTCATCGTGCCCGCCTGCACCTCGGCCTTCGGGCTGCCCGCCTCCTGGTCGCCCGGGAAGCCCACCAGGTAGATCGGGTCGCGGGAGCGGAGGTCGTCGGGATCGTCGAGCGTGCGGGCCGGGCGGCTGGTCTTGATGGGACCGAGCAGCGCCAGGTCGGCCACCAGGTCGATGCCCGCCACCGGGACGCCGCGGTGGCGCTCCCCGCCCTCGAAGGCCAGGTCGACCGTGTCGAACGGATCGACCACGTGGGCGTTGGTCACGAGGTAGCCGTCGGCCAGCAGGATCGCCGACCCGGTGGCGAAGGGGGTGTCGACGAGGGCCAGCGAGGAGCGGGTGGCCGCGAGCGCCTCGCCGGCATCGTGCACCGGCGCGACCGCGACGGTGGTCGTCGTGGCACCGCTCCCGGCCGGAGCGGGGACGGTGCCGGTCATGGATCCACCCGACACGGTGCACCCCGTGACCGCCGTCGCGACCACGATCGAGAGGCAGGCCAGGACCACCGGGAGCCGCGAGGGCGTGCGCCGCATCGGGACATGGTGGCAGTTGCCCCTCCGTCGCCGGCAAGCCGGGCTGGAGATGTACGGGCGCCCCGGGTCTCGGGGTAGCATCTGACGGACCGTCAGAAACCCTGAGAGGGGCACCCCGTGGCCCAACTGCCGCAGATCATCAGCGTCGACGACCACGTCGTGGAGCCCGCGCACGTGTGGGAGAACTACCTCCCCATGCGGTTCAAGGCCGACGGCCCGCACGTCGAGCGCCGCGGCATCGGCGCCATGGCCCACATCGGCGGCGGCGTCTACGAGCAGGAGTTCGACCCCGACGGCCGCCCGGCCGACTGCTGGGTGTTCGGCGATCTCGTCTACATCCACAAGCGCCACGTCGCCGCCGTCGGGTACTCCCGCGACGAGATGACCATGACGCCGATGACCTACGACGAGATGCGCCCCGGTTGCTACGACCCCAAGGCCCGCGTCGCCGACCAGAAGGTCAACCACGTCGAGGCCTCGCTGTGCTTCCCGACGTTCCCGCGGTTCTGCGGCCAGACCTTCACCGAGCACCCCGACCGAGAGCTCGGCCTGGCGTGCGTGCAGGCCTACAACGACTGGATGGTCGAGGAGTGGTGCGGCGATTCGAACGGCGCCCTCATCCCGCTGATCATCGTCCCGCTCTGGGACGCCGAGCTGGCCGCCGCCGAGGTCCGGCGCAACGCCGAGCGCGGCGTCCACGCCGTGTGCTTCTCCGAGATCCCGCCCCACCTCGGGCTGCCGTCGATCCACTCCGGCTTCTTCGACCCGTTCATCGCGGCGTGCCAGGAGACCGAGACCACGATCAACATGCACATCGGCTCGTCGTCGCGGATGCCCGCCACCTCCGGTGACGCCCCCGTCGCCGTCGCGGCCTCGCTGTCGTTCAACAACTCGATGGCCTCGATGAGCGACTGGCTCTTCAGCGGCAAGCTCGTCCAGTTCCCCGATCTGAAGATCGCCTACAGCGAGGGCCAGATCGGCTGGATCCCGTACCTGCTCGAGCGGGTCGACGACGTGTGGCGCGAGCACCGGGCCTGGGGCGGCGTGAAGGACCTGATCCCCGAGCCGCCGTCGAGCTACTACTACCGCAACGTGTTCGGCTGCTTCTTCCGCGACCGCCACGGGCTGGTGTCGCTCGACGTCGTCGGCGAGGACAACGTCACGTTCGAGACCGACTACCCCCACACCGACTCCACGTGGCCCCACACCAAGGCCGTGGCCGAGACCCTCGTCGACGGCCTCACCGAGGAGCAGATCTACAAGGTCATGCGCGGCAACGCCATCCGCATGCTGCACCTCGACCTCGATGCCGACCACGTGCCGTCCACCGACCCGTCGCCCGTCCACTTCGGCGTCGACGAGCTGGCCACCGGCGCCGACGCCTGACCAGCCCCGGTACCTTCTCGCGCATGGCCAGCACCGACACCCCCGAGTTCGAGACGCTCCGCTACGAGCAGCGCGGCGCCGTCGGCTGGATCTGGTTGGACCGCCCCGACCGCTACCACGCCTTCAACAAGGTGATGTGCGACGAGCTGTCGGGCCTGTGGCGGACGCTCCGCACCGACGATTCGGTGCGCTCGGTGGTCCTGTCGGCTACCGGCGACAAGGCGTTCTGCACCGGCATCGACCGCGACTTCGTGCCTGCCGAGGGCGGCGTCGAGTACGAGTTCACGCCCTACACCTACGACGACCCCGGCAAGCTCCTCGGTCCCAAGGCCAACGACTTCTGGAAGCCCGTCGTCTGCGCCGTCAACGGCATGGCCTGCGGCGGCGCGTTCTACCTGCTCGGCGAGGTCGACATCCTCATCGCCGCCGACCACGCCACGTTCTTCGACCCACACGTCACCTACGGCATGCCGGCCGTCTACGAGCCGCTGCTGATGATGCACCGGGGCATGCCCTTCGGCGAGGTGCTGCGCATGACCCTGCTCGGCAACCACGAGCGGCTGTCGGCGGCCCGGGCCCTCGAGATCGGCCTGCTGTCTGAGGTCTGCGCCAGCGACCAGCTCGAGGAGCAGGCCGCCTGGCTGGCCGACACCATCGCCGCCGCCCCCGCCGGACCGATGCAGGCCACCCTGCGCACCCTCTGGGCCGGCCGCGAGCTCAGCCGCGGCCAGGCGCTCGACCTGGGCAACACCTTCCTCAACCTCGGCATGTCCGCCGAGTCGATGGCCGAAGGCCAGAAGGTCTTCCAAGGCGAGCGCGCCAAGCCCCGCATCCGCTAACCCCTCCCCTTTTTTCTGGTCGATCTTCCCCGCGTGAGGGGGATCATCGACCAGAAGATCCGAGCACCTCAGCTTTGTGGTCGATCTTCCCCGCGTGAGGGGGACTATCGACCAGAAACGGCGGCAGCTGCGGCGATGAGCGCCGGGGCGAGATCGCCTCTGGGCATGACCTCGACGCCGTCGAGGCCCAAGAACGCGGCGAGCGATGACAGCTCCGCGGTGAGCTCGTCGGCCACCTGCACCGTGCGGGCCGTGGTGTCGAGGACGTGGTCCTCGGCGAAGGCGCTCTGGACGAGGAGCACGCCGGCCTGGCGGTCGGCCTTCAGGTCGACCCGGGCGACGAGGTGCCCGTCGAGCAGGAACGGCAGCACGTAGTAGCCGTGGACCCGCTTCTCCTTCGGGACGTAGATCTCGATGCGGTAGCGGAAGCCCCAGATGCGCTCGGTGCGGGCCCGCTCCCACACCAAGGAGTCGAACGGCGACAGCAGGGCCCGGCCCTTGGGGTTGTTCGGGCGCCGGGCGTCGGGGTGCAGGTAGGCGGGGTCCTTCCAGCCCTTCACCTCGGCGGGGAGGAGGCGACCCTCGTCGACCAGCTCGGCCAGCAGCGGGCGCGATTCGGGGATGTTGAGCCGGAAGTAGTCGGCGAGGTCGCGGGCGGTGCCGATCCCGTGGGACCGGGCCCCGATCACGAGCAGCTCCTTGAGCGCGTCGGGGCGGGCGGGGGTGGGCACGTCGAGCACCCACGCCGGCAGGTACCGCTCGGGCCGGGCGTACCAGCGCTCGAAGTTTGCGCCGCGCCGGGCGGTCACCTGTCCGCTCCAGAACAGGTACTCGAGGGCCAGCTTCCCCGGGCTCCAGCCCCACATGCCCTCGGACCGCTCGCCGCCGCCCTCGATCATCGCCGTGGTCATCGGGCCCCGTTCGGCCACCTGGGCCAGCACCGAGGCGACCAGCGCCGGGTGGTCGCGGGCGATGGCGGCCACCCCGCCCCACGTGCCGCGTCCCTCGCGCGCGTCGTCCATGCGCCAGCGCAGCAGGGGCTGGAGCGCCACCGGCACGTGGGATGCCTCGTGCGCCCAGTACTCGAACAGGTCGCCGGCCTTGGTCATCGAGGGGATGAGGTCTCGTCGGTGCGGACCCAGACGGGCGAACAGCGGGAGCTCCTGCGAGCGGACGACCACGTTGACCGAATCGATCTGGATGAGGCCCACCCGGTCGAGCACCCGGCGGCCGTGCCGGCGGTCGACGGATCCTCCGGGCGGCCGATCGGCGAAGCCCTGCGCACCGAGGGCGATGCGCCGCGCCTGGTCGGCCGAGAGGGTGACGGGCGCGGCCATGGCTGGTCATCATGGCGGACGCGGCGCCGATCGCGGCGCGGCGATCCGATCGGGCAGGATGGACGGGAGAGCTCACCGGAGGATCCCGCATGCGCCGCCGAACCCGTACCGTCCTCGCCGCCCTGGCCGTCGTGGCCGGGCTCGCCGTGCTCTCGGGCTGCGGCGGCCGCACCGACAGCGGCAACCCCGGCAACCCGGCGGGTGACGTGACCACCACCCTGTCCACCGACACCTCCATCCCGTCGGGCTGACGACCCGTCTGGTCCGAGCCGGCGTCGCTAACGTCGGCAGCCGTGCCCTCAGCCGCGCCGCCTGATCCCCACGATTCGGCCTACGTGCCTGCCACCGTGGCCTGGGCGGCGCAGCGGTTCGGGGAGCGCCCGGCGTTCGTCGATCCCGACGGCTCGCGGCTCACCTACACCCAGCTCCACGAGCGCAGCGACGAGGTGGCGGCCGGCATGGCCGCCAAGGGCATCGGTCCCGGGGCGGTCGTCGCCCTAACCCTCCCGTCCGACTCGGCGTGGGTGGTGGCGTACGCAGCGGCGGCCAAGGTGGGCGCCGCGGTCGCGGGCGTGAACCCCCGGCTCACCGCGGTGGAGCAGGTGGCGTGCCTCGACCGGGTGGAGCCGGACCTGGTGCTGGCCGAAGCGGGCGACGTGCAGGCCCTGGCCCGGACGGGTGGCCGCCCAGATCCGATCGCGCCCGATCGGGACCGGCCCGTCGCCATCGTGTTCACCTCGGGCACCACCGGGATCCCCAAGGGCGCCTGGTTCACCGATCGCCAGCTCCACGCCGTCACCACCTACGACGTGGGCGGCGCCGTGGGCACGGATCGGCTGATCCCCCAGTACGGCGCGACCCAGTTCGCCCACGTCGGGTTCACCACCAAGCTCCCGTGGTACCTGCGCATGGGCACCACCACCCACCTCCTCGCCCGGTGGCGGGCGGGCGACGTGCTCGACCTGATCGAGCGGGAGCGCCTGGCCACCCTCGGCGGTGTCGCCCCCCAGGTGGCCCTGATGCTGCGCGACCCCGACTTCGACCGGCGCGACCTGTCGTCGGTGAACCTCATCGTCATGGGCGGCGCCGCCTCACCGCCTGCGCTCGTCCACGAGGCCCGCCGACGCTTCGGCGCGGCGTACTCGATCCGCTGGTCGTCCACGGAGTCCGGCGGCGTGGGCACGGGGACCGCACCCGACGCGCCCGACGACGAAGCGCTCCACACCGTGGGGCGAGCGCGGCCGGGCATCGGCGTGCAGGTGCGCGGCACCGACGATCTGCCCCTCCCCCACGGCGAGGTCGGCGCCGTGTGGCTCCGGTCCGACGCCTCCATGTCGGGCTACTGGCGCAACCCGGAGGCCAGCGCCGACGCCCTGGTCGACGGCTGGCTGCGCACCGGCGACCTCGGCACGGTCGACGCCACCGGCCTGCTGACCCTCGCCGGCCGGCAGGGCGAGATGTTCATCCGCGGCGGCTACAACGTGTTCCCCTCCGAGGTGGCGGGCGTGCTGGCATCGCACCCCGACGTGGCCGACGTGGCCCTCATCCCCCGCTCCGACGACGTGCTCGGCGAGATCGGCGTGGCCGTGGTGGTGCCCGCCGACCCGGCGGCTCCGCCCACGCTGGCCGAGCTCCGCCACCACGCCGAGGCCAGCCTGGCCCACCACAAGCTGCCCGAGGCCCTGCTCCTCGTCGACGAGATCCCGCTCACGGCCATGCAGAAGGTCGATCGGCGCCGGCTGGCCCGCCTGGTCGACCCGCCGCAGATCTGACGACCCGTCAGGTCACCTCGTACGCTGCGGCCAGCGTCGCACCACCCAGAGGAGCACCACCCGTGTCCACGCCGTCGTCCGAACTCCCCCTCACCGACCAGGTCCAGCACCGCGTCGACGAGCGGGGCATCGCGTACATCACCCTCAACCGGCCCGACGTGAAGAACGCCATCAGCCCCGACCAGCGCGACCGGGTCATCGCCCTGCTCCGCGAAGCCAGCACCGACCTCGGCGTGCGGGCCGTGGTGCTCGGCCACACCGGCGACGCCTTCTGCACCGGCGCCGACCTGCGCGCCAACCGCCCGCCTGCGCCCCGCCCCGACGACGCCCCCGCCCGCGGTGTCGGCGAGGTGGCCAAGATGATCCGCGAGGGCGCCCAGGCGCTCATCGCCGCCATCCTCGACTGCGAGAAGCCGGTCATCGCCGCGGTGAACGGAACCGCGGCCGGCATCGGCGCCCACATCGCCCTGGCCTGCGACCTGGTCGTGGCCGCCGACGGCGTGCGCTTCATCGAGGTGTTCGTGCGCCGGGGCCTGGTTCCCGACGGCGGTGGCGCCTACCTGCTCCCCCGCATGGTCGGCGTGCGCCGGGCCAAGGAGCTCCTGTACTTCGGCGACGACCTCAGTGCCGCCGAGGCCGCCGAGCTCGGGCTCATCAACAAGGTCGTGCCCGGCGGCGAGCTCGATGCCGCGGTCGAGGAGTGGGCCGCCCGCCTGGCCGTCGCCCCCACCCGAGCGCTGGCGCTCACCAAGTGGCTGGTCAACACCTCGCTCGAGAGCGACCGGACCACCGCCTTCCAGAACGAGGCCGTGGCCCAGGAGCTCAACATGAGCACCGTCGACGCCAACGAGGGCGTGGCCGCGTTCATCGAGCGCCGCAGCGCCGCCTACCGGGGCTGGTAGCCGCTCACCCCCGGAGCCCCGAAGGCCTGGTGGCGGCAACCGTTTTTCCATGGACGGGGCCGTGTTCTAGAGTCTTCTGCCTGCCCGTTCGGGGGTGGTGTAATTGGTAACACAGCAGCTTCTGGTGCTGCCTTTGGGGGTTCGAGTCCTCCCCCCCGAGCCAACGAAGTGCGCACGGTGCCCAGGCCCTCGGCCTGGGCACCGGCGCGTTCGGGCCGCGATCAGCGCGTCGGGCGGCCACCGCGGTGACCGGAGCGCTGGCGCAGCGCGTTCGGTGGCGCTGAACGCCCGTGCAGGTCCTTGGGCGCGGCCACGTCGAGGTGGTGGTCGACCGAGGGAGCGTCTCCGCCCGCTCGGCGGTCGGCCCCTGGAGGGCGGGTGCCCTTGGGCGTGGTCCGGCCCGACGGGCCGGACGGGCCGGACCGGGAGCGCTTCTTGGGGGATCGGTGGTTCGCAGGCATGGGGGATCCTCTCGGGGGATCGGGCTCGGTCCGAGGTGGTGCCGAGCCGGGTGGGTTCGGGCGACCGGTGGCTCCTGCAGCTCGCCGGGCGGCCGGCGCGGACGCGCGGCGAGGTCGACGAGCCGGTCGGTGGAGGCCGGTGGGGGTCGACGGGGCGGGGGCCGCACGTCGACAGGGGCACGCTCGGGCGTGCGGGCTCGTCACAGCAACATGGTCGTGAACGTAGGCGTCGGCCCCGCACCCGGACAACGGATTTACCGGCCCCCGGCCCGGGCGCCCCATCGGCGCGGCGATCCAAGTCGCTTGGAGTCGGCTCGGTGCGAGGTGCTAGAAATGACCGCTCAGCACCTGGCCCCCATCGTCTAGCGGCCTAGGACACCACCCTCTCAAGGTGGCGGCACGGGTTCGAATCCCGTTGGGGGTGCCACGAGCGAAGCCCCTGGTGAACGCCCCGACCGCGGACGTCCACCAGGGGCTTCGCCGCGTCTCGGCCCCATGCGCGCTGCCGGCCGGGCCCCACCCCCCATCGGCCCTGGCCAGCGGGACGAGCGGGGGACGATTCGGCGCACCGCTAACCTCGCCTGCATGTCCGGCCGGTACTCGTTCTCGCTCCCCGAACCCCGTCAACGAGACGGCTGGTTCCGGATCGGGACCCTCGACATCACCACCACGGTGCTCGTCGCGCTCGTCAGCCTGGCGTCCATGCTGCTGTACGCCATCGATGCCGAGCTCACGATGAAGGGCGCGTTCATCTCGGAGCTGGTCCGCAACGGCGAGGTCTGGCGGGTGTTCACCTGGCCGCTCGTCAACCCCCCCACCATCTGGGGCCTGATCGAGATCGCCCTCTTCTGGTACTTCGGCAACATGGTCGAGGAGCAGATGGGCCGCAAGCCCATGGCCGTCCTCCTGGCCTGCATGACGGTGATCCCGGCGGCGTTCGTCTCGCTGCTGAACGCGTCGAACGAGGGCGGCAACGGCCAGTGGGCCGCGTACTCGTTCTCCGTCGCCGTCTTCGCCGTGGTGCTGTTCACCCTCTTCGTCCTCGACAACCCGAACGCCCGCTTCTTCTTCGGCATCCCGGGCTGGGTCATCGCCGCGGCCATCGTGGGCATCGAGGTGCTGCAGCTGGTCAGCGTGCGGGCCTGGGCCCAGCTCATCCTGCTGGGCCTGGTGATGGCCATCGGCTGCTTCGGCGCCGCCCAGCGGGGCCTGCTCTCCGAGTTCGAGTGGATCCCGCGGTCCAAGCGCCTCGCGGGCAGCACGCTGTCGCCGTACGGCTCGCCCAGCTCGGCCAAGCAGAAGTCGGGCCGGTTCGGCCGCAAGCGCGCCAAGCCGAAGCGCACCACCAACGCCGGCCCCTACGGCGAGGTGGTCTCGGGACCGTGGTCGCAGACCGGTGGGCCCACGCCGTTGGAGCAGGCCGAGCTCGACGTGCTGCTCGACCGCATCAGCGCCGGCGGCATCGACTCGCTCACCGCCGAGGAGAAGGCTCGCCTCAACGCGCTGAGCAAGCGCATGCGCGACTCCTGACCCGAGTCGGGCGAGCGGCCCTACCGTGAGCATGCCGACGATCCGAGCGGGCCATGGACCCAGACCACCCCACCGACCACAGCGAGGCGCCGCCCCCTCCTGAGGAGGCCCGGCCCACGCGCACGGCCCGGCTCCGCCAGCAGGCCACCGAGCTGGGCGAGCGCGCCGCGACCGAGCTGGAGCAGCGGCGGCGCAAGCAGCCCCTGGTGGAGCTGGCGGTCACCTACTACGACCGTGACAAGGAGGCCATCGCCTCGGTCCTGGGTGCCGCGATCGCCCTGCGGCTCTACCTGTTCATCATCCCGGTGGTCGCCATGATCGTCGGGCTGGCCATCGCCCTGCTCGGCAAGGACAGCGTCGACCGCGCCCTGACGAGCAACGGCATCTCCGGCACCCTGGCCCACGACATCAGCTCGGCGGCCTCGGGGTCTCGGGGTGCGGGCCTGGCCCTGTTCATCGTGGCCCTCTGGCTGACGCTGTGGGCCGGCCGCAGCCTCACCAAGGTCCTGGCCGCCAGCGCCGGTCGCGCCTGGCGCATGGACGCCAAGGAGACGAAGGCCACCATGATCGCCACCGGGGCCATCACCGGCACGGTGACGCTCATGTTCGGCGCCACGTTGGTGCTCAACCGCCTCCGCGACAAGCACGGCTTCGCCGCCGACACCACGTCGTGGGCCGTCACGGGGGTGCTGTTCGCAGGCGCCTGGTTCCTGGTGACCTGGGCCCTCCCCCGCAAGACCACCGATCCGGGGGCGCTGCTGCCCGGCGCCGCGTTCATGGGGGTCACGCTCACCGCCCTGCAGTGGTTCATGCAGTTCTACCTGCCCGACAAGATCACCCGGGCCAACGAGTTCGCCGGCCAGCTGGGCATGTCGATGGCTGCGCTCGGTTACCTGTTCCTGATGGGCCGGCTGATCGCGGTGAGCTTCGTGATCGACGCCGTGGTGTTCGAGCGGCTCGGCAGCCTGTCGCGCCTGGTGTTCGCCGTGCCGGTCATCCGGGCCATCCCCCGGCGCTACCCGGCGGTCGCCCGGTTCTTCGACCTGAACCCGAGCGCCGAGGCGGACCCGGGCTCGCCGCCGGCCAGCCCGGCCGCGCCGGCGTGACGGCGGAGGGTCAGACCAGCTCGTAGAGGGTGGGCGCCCGGCCCGGACCGCTGTGGTTGGCGTCGGGCCCGGTGCTGACGACGCGGCCCTCGGCGATCAGCTCGTCGACGGCCTTGCGCACCGTGACGGGCGAGCCGCCGCCGGCGCGGTCGGCCACCTGCGCCAACGTGAAGCGCTTGGGCATCTGGAGGGCGACGGCCTTGATCTGGGTCATCGGCACCTGGGGCGCCCGGGGAGCAGCCGGCCCGCTGTCGGGCCGGGCGGAGGCGCTGCGGCGGCCCCGGGTGGGGGTGACGGCGAAGCCGGCCTGGGCCAGCGTGTCCGAGGAGACGCCCAGGGCCGAGAAGGCGGCGGCGGGGATGCCCTCGGCGTCGGCGTAGGCCTTGGCGTGCACGACGAACTCGTGCTCGATCCCTGCCGCGTCGGTGGCCTGGGCCCGCTCGCGGGCGGCGGCCGCGTGGAGCCGCTCGATGGGGTCGGTGGCGGCCGCGAACGCGGCATCGGCAGCATCGACCGCGTCCTGGTCGATGGCCGTGCTGGGGTCGTCGACCCAGGCCAGGTAGCGGCGGACGGCGTTCTCAGGAGAGTTGCTCACGGCGAGATGCTACCGAGGCACCCGGCGCGACGAGCTCAGGAGTCGAGGCGCTCCAGCCGGCGGTAGCCCACCAGCCGCCCCAGCGAGACGGCTGCGGTCTCCCGGATGAGCGATCGCAGCGAGGGCGTGCCCTGCGACGGCGAGGTGGACGCGGTGATGCCCACGTCGGCGGCGATGCCGTCGAGGCGCTTCGAGGTGGCCGGGCCCGACACGAGCAGCACGTCGTCGACGCCCTCCTCCCGCAGGAACCGCGCGGCCGCCGCGACCGACTCGTAGGTGGTGCGCCCCTGGACCTCCTTGCGGATGGCCCGGTCGGGTACGCCGTGGGCCCGCAGGTAGTTGTACCCAGCGGTGGCCTCGGTGTAGCGGTCCCCCTGCTGGCGGCCGCCCGTGACGACGATCAGGGGCGCCTTGCCGGCGTCGTAGAGGGCCAGGGCGTGGTCGAGGCGGTTGCGCAGCACCGGCGACGGCTTGCCGTTGTACTGGGCCGCGCCCAGCACGATGATGGCCTCGGCCTTGCGGGCCCCATCGGTGCGGCTGGCGCTCCAGACCTGCACGAACGTGCCGCCGACGTAGAGCACCAGCAGCGCCAGCAGCCCGAGCGCGACCCACAGCGTGCGGCGGCCCCACGAGCGCCGTCGCCGGGACGAGGGGGCACCCGGTCCGTCCCCGATCTCAGGACCCGCGACCGCCTCCATCTCGGCGGTGTCGCGGTCGGAGATGCTCATGGTCAATCGAGCTTGCCCTGCATGGCTCGGAGCCGGTCGATCGTGCGGGCACGACCGAGGACGGCGAGCGACTCCCACAGCGGCGGACCGACGGTGCGGCCGCTGATGGCCACCCGCACCGGTCCCTGGGCCTTCGAGAGCTGCGGCTCGCCCTCGGCGTTGACGATCCCCGCATCCACCGCGGCCGAGCGGACCGCAGCCTCGATCTGGTCGGGCACCCAGCCATCGGCGGGCAGGGCGTCGAGCCGGGCGACGGTGGCCGCCAGCATCTCGGGGACGGCCTTGCCCTTGGTGACGGCCTTGGTCCACGACGCCTCGTCCATCACCGGCTCGTCGACGACCAGGAACTCGATCATGGGCTCGACCTCGGCCAGCGTGCGGACGCGCTCCTGCACCTCGACCGCCATCGACCGCAGGGCCTCGACGGCCGGCTCGCCGAGCGCCAGGAACGGCGTGGCCCGGTCGATGAACTCGTCGACCGGCAGGGCTCGGATCTTCTCGGCGTTGACGAAGGTGAGCTTCTTCTGGTCGAAGAACGCCGGCGAGGCGTTGACGTCTTCGAGGCGGTAGCGCTCGACGATCTCCGCGATGGGCCGCACCTCGACGCCGTCGTCGGGGCCCCAGCCGAGCAGGGCGAGGTAGTTGACCATGGCTTCGGGCAGGTAGCCGCGATCGCGGTAGTCGGCCATGGAGACGTCGTCGCGGCGCTTCGACAGCTTCTTGCGCCCCTCGTTGACCAGCAGGGGCATGTGGGCGAACGCCTCGGGAGCGGTCAGGCCGAGCGCCCCGAGCAGCAGCAGGTACTTGGGCGTGCTGTTGACGTGGTCCTCGCCGCGGATCACGTGGGTGATGCCCATGTCGGCGTCGTCGAACGCGTTGGCCAGCAGGAACATGGGCGCGCCGTTGCTGCGCTGCACCACGAAGTCCTCGATGTCGGCGTTGGCGAAGGAGATCTCGCCGCGGACCAGGTCGGTCCAGCCGGTCCGGCCCTCGCGCGGCGTGCGGAACCGCAGTGCCCGGCCGGGGCCGGGCTCGAGGCC
The DNA here is from genome assembly GCF_049993875.1 of Aquihabitans sp. McL0605. Lineage (NCBI taxonomy): Bacteria > Bacillati > Actinomycetota > Acidimicrobiia > Acidimicrobiales > Iamiaceae > Aquihabitans > Aquihabitans sp. McL0605. The sequence goes on along the minus strand of NZ_CP188252.1, from coordinate 3,767,705 downwards.
GCGGTCGCGGCAGAAGCCGTCGTAGCCGGGCTTGCCGCCGGCCTCCTTGTTGCGGGCCTGCACCTGCTCGCCGGTGCACTCGCAGGGGTAGACGGCACCGTCGGCCAGGAGCTTGGCCGCCGCCCCTGCGTAGAGGTCGTGGCGCTCGCTCTGGCGCGGCGGGGTGTTGTCCCACTTCAGCCCGAGCCACTCGAGCATGTCGAGCACGTTCTGGATCAGCTCGGGCCGGTCGCGCTCGGCGTCGGTGTCCTCGATGCGCAGGAGGAACTCGCCGCCCGTGTGGCGGGCCACGAGCCAGTTGGCCAGCGCCGAGTGCCCCGATCCGACGTGGAGGAAACCGGTGGGAGAAGGAGCGAAGCGGACGCGAACGGGGGAAGGCACGCTGGCCAGGTTACCGGCGCCCCTCCGACCGCCCCTGGCACTATCGCTGACCTGCGGTTCCGCTCGATCCGGTCCTCCGGGCCCGGCCGGTCAGGCGGGCGCGTCGGCCAGGTGCTCGAGCAGCAGCGTCACCACGTCGTCGGCCGCCTCCTCGGGGGCCCAGTGGCTGACCCCGTCGAGGACCTCGTAGCGGTAGGGGCCGTCCACCTCGGCGGCGGTGGCGCCCGCGGCCGTGGGGCCGAACACCGTGTCGGCATCGGGGTACACGTACATCGTGGGCGAGGTGACCGGCCCGACCTTGGCCGCATCGGTGGGATCGGCTCCCCGGTACCAGTTGAGCATCCCCACCATGGCCTCGGGCGTGGCCGCCCGGGCGACGTAGTGGGCGGCATCGGCGGCCGCCATGCCGGTCCCCTGGAGGCCGGCGAGGAGCACGGCGCCGTCATCGGCCAGGAACGCATCCTCGGCCCCCGGCGCCCGGAAGAACTCCAGGTAGGCCGACTTGGCGGCCTGATCGTCGCCGTCGTCGCCCGGCCCACCGTCACGGGCGGCCTGCAGCGCCCGAGGGTGCGGGGTGGCCACCACGGTGAGGGTGAGGATCCGTTCGGGCTCCCGGCCGGCGGCGTGCCAGGCCGCGACGCCGCCCCAGTCGTGGCCGACGAGGTGGAAGCGCTCCCAGCCCAGGGCGTCGGCCAGGCCGAACACGTCGTCGACGAGCGCCTCGATAGCGAACGCCGATGCCTCGGGTGGGCGGGCGCCGGGCGAGTAGCCCCGGAGATCGGGCGCCACCGATCGGTAGCCGGCATCGGCCAGAGGCGGCTGGATGAAGCGCCACGCCCACGACGACTCGGGGAAGCCGTGGAGGAGCAGCACCGGCGCCCCCTCGGCCGGGCCCCAGGCCACGGCATCGAACTGGTACGGACCGACGGTCAGCTGAAGCTGCTCTGCACCCATCGGGCCGACCCTAGGGACCAGACCGCCAGCCTGCTCAGCCGGCTCGCACCAGCCCGGCGTTGGCCACGAACAGGACCACCCCGGCGGCGATGCCGAAGGCGTGCCACACCTCGTGGTAGCCGAACCACCGCTCCGACAGGATCGGCTTGTGCAGGGCGAACAGGATGGCCCCGAGCGTGTAGAGCACGCCGCCTGCGGCGATCAGCGCCAACGTGCCGGGCCGGTGCCACATGGCCGGCAGGATCACGATCCCCGCCCAGCCCACGATGATGTACATGGCGCCCCCCAGCTTGGGGAACCGGTCGAGCCAGAAGATCTTGAAGGCCACCCCGCCCAGGGCGCCGGCCCACACGGCCACCAGCGCCGGCCACTTCCAGGTCCCGTGGACGCCGAGCACCGCGATCGGGGTGAAGGTGCCGGCGATCAGGATGAAGATCATCGAGTGGTCGAGGCGCTGCATGATCCGCCGGGCGCGGGGCGACTTGGCGAACACGTGGTAGCTGGAGCTGGTCAGGTACAGGAGCGCCGACGCCAGGCCGTAGATCCAGGCCACGGCCCGGGCCCGGGCGGTGGGCGCCGTGTCCACCAGCCAGATCAGGCCGACGAGCGAGGCGAGGAACGCCAGCTGGTGCAGGCGGCCCCGCAGCAGGGGCCGGGCGGAACTGTGGATGTCGACGCTCATGGCCACCTCCCCGTGGCTGCTCGGTCCCTCCCGATCGGTCGCACCGCGCGGAAATCAACCGGTCGGGCGACGGACCGCACCGGACGGGGGCGAGACCGGTCAGCCATCGGCGTCCTCCACCAGGAAGAACACCGACGGGATGTGGCCGCGGGTGGGCGCGACGGCGTCGGGCCCGAACCAACGGCGCCGCAAGGGCGCCGTGATCCACCCGAGCGGGCACAGGGCGGCGTATCCGTAGAACACGACCAGGCCGGTCGCCTCGGGTGCCAGCACCAGCCCGAGGACGAGCAGCGCCACGACCAGCACCGTGACCCATATGCGGTCCCGGCGAGGCGACGCCAGCCACCGGAACGAGGTGAACCGGAACGACGATGCCATCAGCGCCGCGGGGATGACCGCCAGGGCGACGGGCCCCCACCGGTGCCAGCCGGTGAAGTCGCCGTCGAACGCGAACACCGACGCGATCACCAGGCCGGCGGCGCCGGGGCTGGGGAGCCCGACGAAGTAGCGCTTGTCGGAGAGCGGGTCGATCGTGACGTTGAAGCGGGCCAGCCGATAGGCCGCGCACGCCAGCCAGAAGCAGACCAGCGCCCATCCGCCCAGCCCGAAGTCGTTGAGCGACCACGTCCACAGCAGCACGGCTGGGGCGACGCCGAACGAGATCAGGTCGGCCAGCGAGTCGAACTGCAGGCCGAACGGGGTGATGGCCCCCACGGCCCGGGCGACGGCGCCGTCGCAGATGTCGAACAGCACGGCCACGCCGATGAGCACCGCGGCCAGGTCGAACCGTCCGGACTCGGCGGCCCGGATCGACGAGAAGCCGCACAGCATGTTGCTCAGGGTGAACGCGCTCGGGAGCATGGCTCGGGCCCGGCTGCGAGCGTCGAGGCGGTCGGGTCGGACGACCGCGGCACCGGCGGGCGAGACGAGCCGGAAGTCGTGGTCGCTGTCGACGTGGGTGTGGCGGCTGGCGCCCAGCTGCGACGCGGCGTCAGCGGCCCGGGGCCGGTCCGGGGCGTCGGCACCGCCGACCTGGTCGAGGTCGTCGGTGTCGCTCACGACGAGCCCACCGGGACCCCCGCGGCGACGGGCCAGCGGGCGATCACCGACTCGCCCGCCACGGTCTTGTCGCCCAGCTCCACCTCGATCTGGACGCCGGGCGGGACGAACACGTCCATGCGGGAGCCGAACCGCATCAGCCCGATGCGCTGCCCCGCCGCCAGCTCCTGGCCGACCCCCACGCGGGTGACCACCCGACGGGCGGCCAGGCCGACGATCTGGCGGTAGATGATCGAGCGGTGCTGGCCACCGACGACGGCGTCGACCTGGAGCTCGCTCCGCTCGTTCTCGTGGGCGCTCTCGGCCTTGAAGGCCGCGAGGTACCGGCCGGGGCGGTGGCCGAGCGACACGATCGTGCCGGCCATGGGTGTGCGGTTGATGTGCACGTCGGCGAGCGACAGGAAGATGCTGATCTGCTGCCACACGCCCTCGGGTGCGACCCCGGGCTGCGGGGTGCCCACGTGCATGACCTTGCCGTCGGCGGGCGCCAGGATCACGTCGGGATCAGCCGGTGCGCCCAGGTCAGGCGCCCGGTCGGGGTCTCGGAAGAAGGCGGCCACGGCCACCGGCAGCACGGCCAGGGCGGCCGCCAGCCTCCGACGGCCCGTGGCCGCAGCCGCGGCTGCAGGCAGGGCGCTGGCAGCGATGAACGGCACGCCGTCGCGGTCGATCTTCACACGGGCTTCTGTCGACGGGGGTAGAGGTGGCGCGCAGGAGCGCCAAGGACAGGGTGCCACTTCTCGGCCCACGACGGGCCGCGAGTCACAGCGACAGGAGGGAACGCCAGTCGGCGGCGTGGGCGGAGGCGGCCTCCGCCGGGTTGAGGCGCAGGGTGGCCTCGGGCACGGCGTCGGCCACGGCGCGCAGCTCGGGGTAGTGGTGGGCCGTGAGGTGGACGCCCTCGAAGCGGCGGGTGCGCTCGGTGACCAGCTCGGCCGGTGCGGCGTCGTCGAGGAAGCCCCAGACGGTGTAGGCCACGCGCAGGTCGTGGACCACCGGGGCCCGGCCGAACAGCGAGGCCCGCTTCAGGGCCACGGCCACACCGCCGGCTTCGACGTCGGCCTGCTGCTCGCCCTTGCCCAGCTTCAGCTCGCCGCGCAGCAGCGGGACGAGGCCCAGCAGGTAGCCCTGGTCGGGGCCGGGGGCGCCCATGCGCCCGGCGTCGACCTCGGGCTGGCCCCCGGTGTTGACCACCTCGGCCGGCCGGTCGGCGTGCCAGTCGTCGTCGCGCCCGGGCGGCGACGAGTAGCTGCGCGGCCGATCGTTGGGCTTGAGGGGGACGAACTCAGGAGCAGCCATATCGCCCGCGACTCTATGCGCAGCCGGATGCCCGGCTCACAACGCCCGAACCGACCGAACAGCCCCGGTCGCGCCGGCACGGAGGACGCGAGGCGATGGGTTCCGAGCGAAGCGAGCCCGGGGGGTTCGGGGGGCAGAGCTTGTGGGAGCCCCCCGATCGAGGGCGCCGGCTCCGCCGGTGCCCGAGCGAAGACGGCGGCGTCAGCCGTTCCTCCAGTTCGAGGAACGGAGCGAGCGCAGCGAGTGCAGTGACGAGAGGACTACTCGGCCGTGTGGAGGAGGCCGTAGACGAGGGAGTCCTCGAGGGCCTGCCAGGCGGCTTGGATGATGTTCTCGCTGACGCCGATGGTGGACCAGCTGCGGCGGCCGTTGGTGGAGTCGATGAGGACGCGGGTGACGGCGCCGGTGCCCTTGGCGGTGTCGAGGACGCGCACCTTGAAGTCGGTGAGGTGCACCTTGGACAGCTGCGGGTACTTGGCGCCGATGGCGGCGCGGACCGCGGCGTCGAGCGCGTTGACCGGGCCGTTGCCCTCGCCGATGCGCCCGATGCGCTCGCCGTCGACCACCAGCTTCACGATGGCCTCGGTGTCGTGGCGGAGGTCTTCGCCCTCGGCCACGATCACCCGGTACGACTCCAGCGAGAAGAACGGGTGGGTCCAGCCCGCCGCCCGGCGCATGAGCAGCTCGAGGGAGCCGTCGGCCGCCTCGAAGTGGTAGCCCTCGTGCTCGAGGCGCTTGAGCTCGTCGATGACGCTGGTGAGCGCCGGCCCGTCGAGGTCGATGCCGATCTCCTTGGCCTTGAGGTCGATGGTGGCCTTGCCGGCCATCTCGGACACGACGAAGCGGGTGCCGTTGCCGACCGACTCGGGGTCGACGTGCTCGTAGGCGTCCTTGCGCCGGGCGATGGCCGACACGTGCAGGCCCGCCTTGTGGGCGAACGCCGACGAGCCGACGTAGGGCGCCTGCGGGTCGGGCGTGAAGTTGACGATCTCGGCGATGCGGTTGCTGGCCGACGTGAGCCGGGTGAGGCGCCCGTCGGGCAGGGTGCGCACGCCCATCTTCAGCGTGAGGTTGGGGATGATGGTGGTGAGGTTGCAGTTGCCGGTGCGCTCGCCGTAGCCGTTGATGGTGCCCTGCACCTGGACGGCGCCGCCGCGCACGCCGGCCAGGGCGTTGGCCACGCCGCAGCCGGTGTCGTCGTGGAGGTGGACGGCCACCTTCACGTCGTCGCGGAAGTGGCGGGTGATCTCGCGCACGACGTGCTCGACCTCGTGGGGCAGCGAGCCGCCGTTGGTGTCGCACAGCACGAGCGTCTCGGCGCCCTCCTCGGCCGCGGCCTCGAGCACGCGCAGGGCGAACTCGGGGTTGTGCTTCCAGCCGTCGAAGAAGTGCTCGGCGTCGAACAGGACCCGAACGCCTGCGGCGTGGAGGAAGCGCACGGAGTCCGAGACCATGGCCTCGCCCTCGTCGAGCGTGGTCTTGAGGGTCTCGGTGACGTGGAAGTCGGAGCTCTTGCCGACGATGCACACCGCGGAGGTGCGGGCGTCGAGCAGGTTGCGCAGGGTGGGGTCGTCGTCGACCTTCCCTCGGGGCCGGCGGGTGGAGCCGAAGGCCACCAGCGTGGACCGCTCGAAGCGCAGCTCGCGGCCGGCCCGCTCGAAGAACTCGACGTCCTTGGGGTTGGCGCCGGGCCAGCCGCCCTCGATGAAGTGGACGCCCAGCTCATCGAGCTCGTCGGCGATGCGGAGCTTGTCGTCGACGGTGAGCGAGATGCCCTCGAGCTGCGCGCCGTCTCGGAGGGTGGTGTCGTAGATCTCGACCGACTCGGGCAGCCCCGGGTCGCGCGCCGGCAGGTCGTCGACGACCGGCTCGTCGACGTGGGCCTTGGCCTGGGCCTTCTGGTCAGGAGACATGTTCGACCCAGTCCTTGTAGCGGTCGGTCTCGCCGCGGATCGCCTTGTGGTACTCCTCGGCGATGGCGAGGGTCATGGGGCCGGGGCACGGGATCGGGCGGTCATCGACCGAGCTCACGCTCGAGACCTCGGCCGCGGTGCCGCAGAGGAACATCTCGTCGGCGATGTAGACGTCGGACCGCACGATGTTCGACAGCTCGACGTCGATCCCCAGGTCCTTGGCGATGGTCATCACCGAGTGCTGGGTGATGCCCTCGAGCGCGCCGGCGGCGAGCGGCGGGGTGAGGAACCGGCCCTTGCGGGCGACGAACACGTTCTCGCCGGTGCACTCGGCGATGTAGCCCTGCGGGCTGAGCATGATGGCTTCGTCGTAGCCGGCCTTGAGGGCCTCGACCTTGGCCAGCGACGAGTTCACGTAGTTGCCGGTGGTCTTCGAGGCGGGCGGCATGGTGTTGTGGTCGTGGCGCGTCCACGACGAGGTCTTGAGGCGCACGCCCTTGGTCAGGGCATCGTCGCCCAGGTAGGCGCCCCAGGGCCAGCAGGCGATGGAGACGTCGACCGTGCAGGGCAGGGTGTTGAGCCCCATCTCGCCGTAGCCGTAGTAGGCGATCGGGCGGATGTAGCAGCTGGGCAGCCCGCTCTCGCGGACGACGAGCTTGGTGGCCTCGACCAGCTCGTCGACGGTGTACGGGATGTCCATCATCATGATGCGGGCCGAGTTGAACAGCCGCTCGATGTGCTCGGTGAGGCGGAACACGGCCGGCCCCTCAGCGGTCTCGTAGGCCCGCACGCCCTCGAACACGCCCATGCCGTAGTGCAGGGAGTGGGTGAGGACGTGGATCTTGGCGTCGTCCCAGGCGACGAGCTCGCCGTTCATCCAGATCTTCTCGGTGGGCGTGATCGGCATCGGTGTTCCCTTGCTTCGACTTCGGTGGTGTTGGGATGGGCCTGCAGCTCAGCGCAGGCAGGTGGGGAGAGGGGGTGTCAGAGCGCAGCGACGATGGCGTCGCCGATCTCCGGGGTGGAGGCGGTGAGGTCGGTGGCGGCGGCGCAGGCCTTGCGGATGCGCTCGGCGGCATCGGCCTCGTCGAGCACGTCGAGCATCATCGCCGCCGACAAGATGGCGGCGATGGGGTTGGCCTTGGCCTGCCCGGCGATGTCGGGGGCAGATCCGTGGACCGGCTCGAACAGCGACGGCGACGTGTGGGTGGGGTCGAGGTTGCCGGAGCTGGCGAACCCGATCCCGCCGGACACCGCGCCGCCGAGGTCGGTGAGGATGTCGCCGAACAGGTTGTCGGTGACGATGACGTCGTAGCGCTGCGGGTCCTGCACGAAGTAGATGCACGCCGCGTCGACGTGGTTGTAGGCGGTGGTCACGTCGGGGTACTCGGCGGCGACGATGTCGAACACCCGCTGCCACAGGTCGCCCGAGAACGTGAGCACGTTGGTCTTGTGGACCATGGTGAGGTGCTTGCGCGGCCGGCTCTGGGCCAGCTCGAAGGCGTAGCGGATGACCCGCTCGACGCCGAGGCGGGTGTTGACCGACCCCTGGGTGGCGATCTCGTTGGGGGTGTCCTTGCGGAGGAACCCGCCCTCGCCGGCATAGGTGCCCTCGGTGTTCTCGCGCACCACGAGGAAGTCGATGCCCTGCTCGGGGAGGCTGAAGGGCCGCAGGTTGACGTACTGGTCGAGCGCGAACCGCATCTTGAGCAGGAGGCCCCGCTCGATGACGCCAGGAGGCACGTCGGGCGTGCCGACGGCCCCCAGGAGGATGGCGTCGAAGCCGCGCAGCTCCTCGAGCACCTCGTCGGGCAGCACCGTGCCGTCGCGCAGGTAGCGCGCCCCGCTGAGGTCGAAGTCGGTGGTGTCGAGCTCGACCCCCGCCGCGCGCACGACCTTGAGCGCCTCCGCGATCACCTCCGGGCCGATCCCGTCTCCGCCGATCACTGCGATCCGATGTGCCACCACGTGCTCCGTTCCTCTGCGATTCGACTCAACTCGTGACCCCTGGGCGCCGAAGATCCAGGGGTGCTGACAACGACAAAGCCGCCCACCGAAGTGGACGGCTCGAAGGCGCACACCGAACGTTCCGGCGTGCGCTACGCGATGGTGATGACCAAGGCGGGATGCGGCATGCCCGCAAGTCTAGGCGCCCGTCGACGCTCCCCCGCAAGGAACTCCAGCCCGAGTACGGTCGGCCCGACCCACCCCGGAAGGTGACCACGTTGCTGTCCACGTCCTGCGTGCGCTGCGGAGCATCGCTGCCCGCCGTCCCTGCCGATCCGACCCACCCGGACTGGTGCGCGGCGTGCGCGGCACGGGCCCTCGCCTCCCCCGGGACCATGCCTCCCCCGGCCCCGTCGGTCTCGGGCCGCATGAGCCAGGCGCCGTGGACCACGCCTCCCACCACCATGACCCCCGCCGGTGCCTCGGAGCTGGTGATCAAGACCCGGGTCTTCGACGGGATCCTCACCGGTACCGCCACCGCGTTCCTCGCCGGCGTGGCCTGGTGGGCGATCGCCACCAACGTCGACACCGAGTGGTGGCACTTCGGCGCCATCGTCGTCGGGCTCGTCGTGGGCCAGGGCGTCCTCCTCGGCTCGCGCCGCGGCGGTCTGGCCTCGGGGATCATCGCCGTGGTGGTCACCACCCTGGCGGTGCTGGCGGCGGTGTACTTCATCGACCGCACCATCACGCTGAACTCGTTCGCCGACGCCGGCCGCAGCTCCGACATCCCGTTGTGGCAGGGCTTCTCCCACGCCAAGGACGTGTACCAGGGCTGGTGGGACATCAACCACACCAAGGTGATCGGCTGGGCCCTGGCTCCCATCGCCGCGGTGATCGTGGCGGGCTGGCCGGGGCGCCGTCCGCTCGTCGGCTGACCTCCGACGGGATCGGGCCGGGCCCGTCTCTCCTACAATCACGCCCATGAATGACGACCCGATCCCGCTGTCCCAGGCGGCCTACGACCGCATCAAGGCCGAGCACGACGATCTGGTCACGCGCGGCAAGATCGACATCGCCCGCAAGATCGAGGCGGCTCGAGAGCTCGGCGACCTCTCCGAGAACGGCGACTACCACGCCGCCAAGGAGGAGCAGGGGAAGATGGCCGGGCGGATCAACCACCTGGCCAACCTGCTCGAGAACGGCGTCATCGTGGAGTCGGGCGAGTCCGACGCGGTGCAGGCCGGCGTGATCGTCGGCATCCGCTACGAGGGCGACACCGACGTCGAGCGCTACCTTCTCGGGTCGATCGAGGAGCGCGTCGAGGGCGTCGAGGTCATGTCACCCGGATCGGCCCTCGGCACCGCCCTGGTGGGCGCCCGCGTCGGCGACACCGTGGAGTACGAGACCCCCACGGGCGCCAAGCTCAAGGTCGAGATCGTCACCCTCGGCGAGTAGCCACCCACCCGGCGCCGCGTGGGTCAGGCGTTCTTGGGGAGGTCCGAGAACGGGACGTTCTTGTTGTCGCCGGGCTCCTTGGGGAGGCCGAGGACGCGCTCGCCGATGATGTTGCGCTGGATCTGGTCGGTGCCGCCGTAGATGGGCGGGGCCTGGGCGTACAGCGCCGTGGTGGTGACCGCGGTGAGGAACGGGTTGCCCGTGGCCTCGTTGAGCACCTTCTGGGCATCGCCCTCGTAGGCGTGGAGCATGCCGGCCGCCCCCACGATGTGGAGGCCGAGGTCTCGCTGCAGGCGCATGATGTTGCTCATGCCCAGCTTGGAGATGTTGCCGACACCGGGGATGTCCTTGCCGGCCGCACGGGCCGCCTTCGAGCGCTCGGCGGTGTACCGGCCGATCTCGCCGAGCGTGTAGAGCTCGACGAGGCCCTGGCGGACGATCGGGTCGTCGATGCAGCCGTAGTGCTTGGCCATCCCGACGAGCATGGCGGCGCTGCCCGCATCGTTCTTCTTCTTGGCCGGCTTGGGGGCCGCGTCGGCGGCCTCGGCCACGGCCGATGCCGCGGACGCCACGGCCTTCTTGGCCTTGCCCGAGGCGAAGTCTCCCGCGCGCATGGCGAGGTTGCCGGCGATCTGGCCGGGGGTCGCCCCGCCGACGCCGCCACCCGCGCCACCGGCGCCGAGGCCGGCGCGCTCGTGGCCGAGGGTGCTGTTGGCCACGGCCCAGCCGTTGTTGAGGGCGCCGATGATGTTGGCGTCGGCGACCCGGGCCTCGTCGAGGAAGGTCTCGTTGAACATGGCGTGACCGGTCATCTCCCGGAGGGGACGGACCTCGATGCCGGGCTGCTGCATCTCGATGCCGAAGTAGGTGATGCCCTGGTGCTTCGGCAGATCGGGGTCGGTGCGGGCGATGAGCATGCCCATGTCGGCGGTCTGGCCGAGCGAGGTCCACACCTTCTGCCCGGTGACGATCCACTCGTCGCCGTCCTTGACGGCCCTGCAGGTCAGGCCGGCGAGGTCGGACCCGGCGCCGGGCTCGGAGAACAGCTGGCACCAGGCCCGCTGGCCGGTGACGATGTCGCGGACCATGGTGTCGATCTGCTCTTGGGTGCCGTGGTCGGCGATCGTGGGGGCGGCGAGCAGCAGGCCCAGGCCGGCGGGGGCGCCGAGGGCGCCGAACGCGGCGATGTCCTTCTGGATGCGCACGCCGACGCTGCGGGCCACGCCCTTGCCGTAGGCGTTGGTGGGCAGCGTGGGGGCGGCCCAGCCGGCCAGGCCCAGCAGCTCCCACCACTGGGCGACCGTGAGGTCCGGGTCCCAGTTGTCCTCCAACCAGGTGTTGAGCTCCTCGAGGGTGTCCTCGGCGGAATCGGTGGCGGCCAGCGTGTCGGTCATCGGTGTTCCCCTGCGTGTGTTCGTCGGCGCTCCACGGGAGCGCACACCGGCGGTGACGCTACTTGACCCGCGGGTCAAGAAACCATCCACCCGCCGCTCCGGCCCCGTATTCAGGCAGGCTGTGGGCCGCTGATGGGAGACCGATGACGTCGCGACCAGTGGTCGATGCGAACGAAGGCGCCGAGCCGGCCGACGGCGCGGCCCTCGACGCGCCCTGGGTCCCCCCTGGTCAGCCCATCGATCTGCCCGGCCGGGGCACGACGTTCGTGCGCGACAGCGGCGGCCCGCCCGGCGCCCCCGCCGTGCTGCTGCTCCACGGGTGGGCGGTGACCGCCGACCTCAACTGGTTCCCGGCCTACCCCGCGCTGGCGGCTCGGTACCGGGTGGTGGCGCTCGACCACCGCGGCCACGGACGCGGCATCCGGCCGGCCAACGGCATCGTCCGGCTCCCCGACTGCGCCGATGACGCCGCCGCGGTGCTCGACGCGCTCGGCATCGATCGGGCGGTCGCCGTCGGCTACTCGATGGGCGGCGCCGTCGCCCAGCTCCTCTGGCACCGCCACCGCGAGCGCGTGTCGGGGCTGGTCCTGGCCTCCACCGCCCGCCACTTCCAGGGCGGGCCGATCTCGGGCCTCTGGTACCGGTCGTACACGCCGCTCGCCCACGCGGCCCACCGGGTGAACGGGCCCGCCGAGGCGGTGGTGCGGTGGCGGGTCGACCGCCGGGTGCGCGGCAGCGAACGGGCCCGGTGGATGCGCTCGGAGCTGGAGCGGGTCAGCCCGGCCGGCGTCTTGAGCTCCATGCGCTCGGTCGGGGCGTTCCGCTCCAACGAGTGGATCGGTTCGGTCGACGTGCCAACCTCGGTCGTCATCACCACCAAGGACCGCACCGTCCCGGCCTGGGCGCAGCGCCGCCTCGCCGCCGCCATCCCCGGGGCCGAGGCGTTCGAGGTGGCCGGGCCGCACGACTCGATCGTCACCCGCGCCGACGAGTACGTCCCGGTGCTCGCTGCCGCCGTGCGCCACGCAGCCTCCCTCTAGGCTCGGCGCCCATGTCATCGGACCGGCGAGCCAAGCAGCGCCGCCGCGCGGTCCCGTTCTGGGCGGTCCCCCTCGTGGTGGTGGCGGTGCTGCTGGCGGCCGAGGTGGGGGCGCGCATCGTCGGCCCGAACATCCCCCGCCGCTCGGGCTCCGAGGAGCGGGCGTTCATCAAGGCCGATCAGATCTACCGGCGCTCCGGCTCCACCGACGTGGTGATGCTCGGCTCGTCGGAGACCGCGGCCGGGCTGGTGCCTTCCGCGGTGCTGGCCAAGGCGCCGCAGCTCGACGGGGCGTACAACGCTGCGCTCGTCGGATCGAACCTGAAGCTCACCACCGAGTGGGCCGAGCGGGTGGTGCTGCCGCAGCTCCACCCCAAGGTGGTCGTCATCGGGATGCAGCCCAGCGCCGTGCTCGACCTGTCGAAGTCCAAGATCGACCCGTCGCGCAACACCACGCCGGCCTACGAGTCGGCCTTCGACCAGATCGACCCCGGGGGCCTCGGGTCGGTGGGCTGGCACCTCCGCCAGCGCTCGGCCCTCATCAAGTACCGCCCGTACCTCCGCAGCCCCAGCGCCGTCTACCAGGGCGTCAAGGCCACGCTGAAGGGCGGCAAGGACGCCGCCGACCCCACCGACTACCGCCTCGACCCCGACACCGAACAGGACCCCGCCCGGGTCCTCGCGATGACCGGCCCGGACGGGCAGATCCTCGAGTACCACGATGCCTCGCCGCCGATCACCGAGGCCGAGGCGGCCACCGCCGCGTTCTCCCAGGCGTCCAAGTTCCCCACGGACCTCGATAAGCTCCAGAAGCTGGTCGACGCCATCAAGGCCTCCGGGGCGACCCCCGTGCTGGCCATCGCCCCCGTCGACCGCACGACCCTCGAGGTGCAGGGGGCCGACCTCTCGGGCCTCGACGAGATCACGAAGCAGCTCACGCAGTGGGCCGCGGCGCGCGACGTGCCCGTGGTGGACGAGTTCGAGCAGAAGTGGCCGGCCGACTGGTTCCACGACCGCCAGCACGTCGACGTCGCCGGGGCCAAGGCCTGGTCGGCCCGGATGGGAGCGGCGCTCGCCGATCTGTGCGACCAGGGCAAGCTGCCCGAGGCCTGCTCCAAGTAGGGGCCGCTACTGCGGCGCCGGGCCCATCACGACGGTGCCGTTCTGGCCGCCGAGGCCCACCGAGTTGGAGATGCCCAGGCCGGGCTCCCACGGCCGCGGCGCCGAGCCCACCACCACGTCGGCGGTGATCTCGGGATCGGGCGTGGACCACCACTGGGTCTGGGGGATGAGCGCCTTGTCGATGCTGAGCGCCAGGGCGATGGCCTCGAGGCCGCCGGCCGCCGCACCGGGGTGGCCGGTGACGGCCTTGGTGGAGGTGAGCGCCGGTCCGTCGGGCCCGAACAGGTCGACCGCGGCGTCGGACTCCGCCTGGTCGTTGTGCTTGGTGCCGGTGCCGTGGCAGTTGATGTGGCCCACCTCGCCGGGATCGGCTCCGGCCTCGCGCAGCGCCAGGCGCATCGCCCGCCCCAGCCCCTCACCGCGCGGCGACGGCTGGATGAGGTCGTAGCCATCGACGGTGTTGGCGCCGCCCAGCACCTCGGCGTAGATGTGGGCGCCTCGGGCCCGGGCGGCGTCGAGCGTCTCGAGGCGCAGCACACCGGCGCCCTCGGACAGGACGAACCCCTGGCGCTTCAGGTCGAACGGCCTCGACATGGGCTCCTCGGTGTGGACCCGCAGGTTGAGCAGCGACGACGCCATCGGGTCGTCGTCGGGCGTGTCGCCGCTGACCGCGGCCTCGGCGCCACCGCAGTAGGCCACGTCGGCCCGCCCGTCGCGGACCATGCGGAACGCGTCGCCCACCGCGTGGGTGCCCGACGCGCAGCCGCTGGCCAGGCTGTACGTGGTGCCGCGGCTGCCGAGCTGGAAGGCGATGTTGGCGCTGCCCGCGTTGCTCATGGACATGACGCCCGTGAGCAGGTTGACGCCGGCTCGTCCGTGCTCCTGGAAGTCGAGGTACGCCTGGATCAGCGAGCCGGCACCGCCGTTGCCGGTGCCCATGATCACCGCGACGCCTTCCGGGTCGTCGACCGGCGATCCGGCATCTTCGAAGGCCAGCTTGGCGGCCGCCACGGCCACCTGCGAGAACAGGTCGGTCCGCTGCACGGCCCGGCGGTCGAGCCACCGGCGCGGCTCGAAGCCCACCAGCTTGCGGTGGGTGGGACCAGGGGCATCGGTGGTGAGCGCCGCCCAGAAGTCCTGGTGGCCGACGCACGGCCCGCTGAGCACGCCCAACCCGGTGACGACGACGCGCCGGTACGGAGCAGGGGCAGGGGCAGGTGCGACCATGGCCTGGGTTAGCGTAGCGGCGTGCCCGGAGCCGAACCCCTGCCTCCGGTCGCCCTGGTCACGGGCTCGGGCAGCGCCATCGGCCAGGCGTGCCTGCACCGCCTCGAAGCAGCCGGCTTCACCACCGTGGCGGGCTGGCGCAGCACCGATCCGCGCCACTTGCGAGCCGTGCGGTTCGACACCACCGACGCCGAGCAGGTGACCGCCGCGCTGGCCGAGGTGGAGGCCACCCACGGGCCGGTGCACACGGTGGTGGCCAACGCCGGCCACGCCCACCTCGACCTCGCCCTGCGCGTCACCCCCGAGCAGTTCCGGGAGGTCGTCGACACCAACCTGACCGGGTCGTTCCTGGTCGCCCGCGCCGCGCTGGGCCCCATGACCAGGCGGCGAGCCGGCCGCATCGTCTTCATCGGCTCGGTCGCCGGCCACTGGGGCGTCCCCGGGGTCACGGCCTACGCCGGATCGAAGGCCGGGCTGGTCGGCCTGGCCCGGTCGCTGGCCCGCGAGGTCGGCCCCCGGCAGATCACCGTCAACGTGGTGGCCCCCGGCATGCTCGACGACGCCGTCGACCGCATCGAGGCGCACCGGCCCACCAGCGGGGCCGACGATGCCTGGCTGGCCGCCACGCCGGTGGGCCGCGCCGGCACGGCCGACGAGGTGGCCGCCGCCGTGGCGTGGCTGGCCTCCCCGGGCGCGGCCTTCGTCACCGGCACCACGCTCGCGGTGGACGGCGGCTTCGGCATGGGCCTCGGGTAGCACGGCTCCCTGCCGGTCGGCGGCTATCGTGAGCCGGTCCCGATGCCAAGGAGCCCCATGGCCGACAACACCTACCAGTGGGTCTGCGAGCGCTTCGCAGAGGTGCTGGAGATCGATCCCGCAGAGATCACGCGAGAGAGCCGCTTCGCCGACGACCTCGACGCGGACAGCATCGATCTGATCGAGGTGGTCAACAAGGCCGAGCAGGAGCGGGGCATCACCATCGCCGAGGAGCAGCTCTACGACCTCGAGACGGTGGGCCAGCTCGTCGAGCTGCTCGACGCCCAGGCCCCCAGCTAGCTCGTCATGGCCCTCGACGTCGACGACGCTGCCCTGAAGGCGCTCCAAGCCGACAACTTCGACAACCTCAACGAGATGGTCGCGGACTCGCCGTTCGACCGTCACGTGCGGTTCTTCAACTTCGGGTACCGGCCGCTCGGCGACGACCAGCCGGTCGGCCCCGCCCTCGGCGCCGGGTTCCCCAACAAGGATTCGGCCCAGCTGCTGTTCCAGGTGATCGGCGACACCGACCTGGCCGCCAAGCGGGTGGCCGAGGTGGGCTGCGGCCGCGGCGGCAACCTGTGGCTCGTCCGCCGCAGCTTCGGCCCCGCCAGCGTCACCGGTGTCGACATCGCCTACCGCTCCATCGCCTACTGCCGCTCCTCGATGCCCGAGCCCGACGCCCAGTTCGTCGTCGCCGACGCCGAGCGGGTGCCGCTCGGCACCGGGTCGGCCGACATCGTGCTCAGCGTCGAGACGTCGTGCACCTACCCCCGGATCGAGTCGTTCTTCCGGGAGGTAGCCCGCATCCTCACGGTCGGCGGCCACTTCCTCTACACCGACCTCATGCAGGTGGGCCTGATCGAGCCGTTCATCGCCACGCTCACCGCCCTCGGCATGGAGCTCGAGCACCGCCGAGACATCACCCCCAACGTCTCGGCCTCGCGCGACGCCCGGGCCGCCCGCCAGAAGCTCGCCTACGGCACGCGGCCCGACGACGACAGCGCCGCGGTGCTCGAGTACGTGGGCGAGAGCGGGTCCCACCTCTACGAGCTGCTCACCAACGACGAGTACCAGTACACGATCCTGCGGTTCCGCAAGGTGGCCGACATCGAGCCGCCGGCCGGCGATCTCCTGTCGGCCGAGGCACAGGCTGCGGTCCGGGACCTGGCCGAGCTGGCTGTCGAGCTGCTCACCGTCCCCTCCCTCCCGCCCACCTCGGACTGACGGGGCCGGCGTGCGCCGAGCACTCGTGGTGGGGGCCGCCCAGGGCATCGGGCGGGCCACCGCCCACCGGCTCGCCGCCGACGGCCACCGCGTCACGGGCACCTGGCACCGCACCGAGCCGGGCGACGCCGACGGCGGTTCGGGCGTCCCGATCACGTGGGCGCGCTGCGACATCACCGATCCCGCCGCGGTCGACGCCCTGTTCGCGACGGCCGGCGACGACCCCTACGACATCGTGGTCGCCAACGCGGCGGTGGTCCGCGACCGCCTGTCGAGCCGCATGACCGACGACGACTTCGACGCGGTGGTGGCCGTGAACCTGGCCGGCACCTTCCGGGTGGCGCGCGCCGCCCTCGCGCCGATGGCGTCACGACGCTGGGGCCGGCTGCTCATCGTCTCGTCGGTGGGCGGCTGGTACGGCAACGCCGGCCAGGCCAACTACGCGGCGGCGAAGTCGGGCCAGCTCGGCATGGCCCGGGCCCTGGCCCGCGAGGTGGGGCCCCGTGGCGTCACCGTCAACGTGGTCGCACCGGGCGCGGTGCGCACCGAGCTCATCGAGGCCATGAGCCCCAAGCTGCAGGAGCGGTGGCGGCGCATGGTCCCCGCCCAGCGCATGGGCGAGCCCGACGAGGTGGCCGCCGCCATCTCCTTCCTGGCGTCGGATGGCGCGGGGTTCGTGACCGGCGCGCTCGTGCCCGTCGACGGCGGATGGCTGGCCTGATGCGCGCCGGTCGACGGGTGGTGGTGACCGGCCTCGGCCAGGTGAGCGCGTCCGGCACCGACCTCGACGCGTTCTGGAGGTGGGTCACCGCCGCCGACCCGGCGCCCGTCTCCACCCCGGTCACCGGCTTCGACCCTCGTCAGTTCCTCACCACCAAGGCGGTCCGGCGCTCCGACCCGTTCGCCCGCTACGGCGTGGGTGCCGCTCGCCTGGCGCTCGCCGATGCCGCGCTCGAGCCCGGGGCGGTGGAGCCCCGACGGGGCGCGGTGGTCCTGTCCACGGTCTACGGCGCCCTCGAGTCGCTCGAGTCCGAGCGCGACCTGCTGCAGGCCGAAGGGCCCGAAGCGGTCTCCCCGAACCTGCCGGTGGCATCGTGCGAGAACGTGGTGGCCGCCATGGTCTCGGCCGACCTCGGGTGGCGGGGCCCGTCGCGGCTCATCGTCACCGCCTGCGCCGGCGGCACCCACGCCGTGAGCGAGGGCGCCGACCTGGTGGCGTCGGGCCGGGCCGACCTGGTGGTGGCCGGGGGGACTCAGGGCCGGATCACCCCCGTCCTCATGGCGGCCTACACCAACCTGCGCGTGCTCTCCCCCAGCGGCTGGGTGCGCCCGTTCGACCGCCGCCGCGACGGGTTCGTGTTCGCCGAGGGGGCCGCAGCCCTGATCCTCGAACCGCTCGAGGCGGCCCAGGCGCGCGGCGCGCGGATCTACGCCGAGGTGCTCGGCTCGGGCCACACCAACGACGCCGCCTCGCTGGTGAGCCCCACGGGCACCGGCGCAGTGGAGTGCATCGGCGACGCCATCGACGACGCCGGCATCGATCCGGCCGAGGTGGTGCACGTCAACGCCCACGGCACCGGCACCCTGGTCAACGACCTGCGAGAAGCCGAAGCCCTGCACGAGGTGTTCGGCGCACGGCCGCCTGCCGTCAGCTCGATCAAGCGGGTGCTCGGCCACGCCGCCGGCGCATCGGGCGCCTTCGAAGCCGTCGCCGCCGCCCTCACCGTGCACACCGGCGTGGCCCCGTCGCTCGGCACCGACGTCGAGCCCGACGAGGCGCTCGACCTCGACCTCATCACCGGCCCGCCCCGCCGCGTCGGCCCCGGGCCGGTCCTGAGCAACTCGTTCGGCCTCGGCGGCCACAACGGTTGCCTCATCCTCGGCCCCGTCCGCTAATCCAGCCTTCCGGCCTTCCGGCGGGGTCGGATCAGTCGGGGGCCCAGCGGTGGACGATGTGGCGGGCGCCGGGCCAGGCCAGCTCGAAGCTGTGGTGGTCGGTGACGCCGCGCCGGGTGCCCAGGGTGGCGCACGTGTGGTGGGGATCGTCGATCTCCACCGTCGCGGGCGGGTAGGTGCGCAGCGCAGCGGTGGGGGTGCCCTCGCGGCGGTTCTCGATCAGGTCGTGGAGCCAGGTCACGGCGTCGTGCGGCAGCTCCACCACGTCGGGGAAGGAGCGGCCGTGGTCGGGCAGGGCGTGGAGCTGGAGCGTGCGGATGGTCTGCCACTCGGCGTCGTCGCCCTGGATCGACCACTCGTCGTCGATGAAGCGGCCGACCTCGTCGAGCAGGAGCCACCACGGCCCGGGCGGGGTGGTGGAGTCGAGGAACCGGGTGAGCACCCAGGCGAGCAGCGGGTACGCGCCCGGATCGCCGATGGCACCGAGGCGCATCGTCTCCAGGGCATCGATCTCCCGCACCTCGAGCCGGGCACCGAGCCAGCGCACCACCAGGCGGAGCACGCCGTAGGTCTCGGCCGCGTGGAACGAGTCGACGATGCGGTCCATCTCGGCGCGCTGGTCGGCGGTGTAGCTCTTGGTGGACACCAGCCGGGCGTGCTCGTCGACCACGATCTCCCACTCGGCCCGGTACGAGGGCTCGTTCATGGGGCTGTTGGGGAGCAGCTGCGTGGCGTGGATGTTGGCGTTGACCTCGTGCTCCATGATCCCCTGGAGGTCGGAGAGCGTGGTGTCGACGTTGGAGCCGGGCAGCCCGAGCATGACGTCGCTGAGCATGGGCATCTGGTTGGCCCGGAACTTCTTGGCCAGGCGCTCGAACTCGGAGCTCTTCAGGTTCTTCCGCTTGGTGATGGCCAGCACGTTGGTGTCGAACGACTGCACGGACATGATCCCGTTCACGTCGAGCTTGGCGTCGCTCAGGATCTGCACGATGGGCTCGAGGTGCTTCACCGTGTTCTTGGCGTAGTTGGTGAGCATCCGCTCGGGGAACCCGCACGACTCCTTGAGCTCGGCGATGCGCCGGACGATGTCGACGTCTCGTTCGAAGATGCCGAAGTTGGCATCGGCGATCATGACGATCGGGATCTTGGACGTCGCGGCCCACTCGATCTCGGCGAACACGCGGTCGAGGTCGAACTTGCGGATGCGGGAGTTGGTGGCCGAGCCCCAGTCGCAGAACGTGCACCCGTAGGGGCAGCCGCGGTTGGACTCGATGGTGACCATCACCGCGGCCTCCTTCCACGCATCGAACAGGCCGGTGAGGTACGGCGACGGCAGGTCATCGAGGACCTCGACGCGGGCCCGGTCTGCCGTGGTGACCGGCTCGGCGTCGGGGGTGGGCTTGAACGTGATCCCGGCGACGTCGTGGAGGGCCCGCAGGTCGCCGTCGAGCTTGCCGTCGACCGCGGCGAGCACCTCGGCGATGGTCACCTCGCCCTCGCCGTGCACGATGACGTCGACCGAGGGGTTGTCGGCGAAGTACTGCTCGCGATCGCCCGGGAACTTGGGCGTGTCGGGGCCGCCGTGGATGACCAGGCTGTGGGGGCTGAGCTCCTTCACCTTGGCCGAGATGGTGCGGTTGCCCGGGCTCGACCACGTGTAGTTGGAGAACAGGAACACGGCGGGGCCGTCGACGGTGGAGCGACGGATCGACGCGGGCCGCACCTGCCAGTCGGGCACGAAGTCGTAGACCTCGGTGAGGGCACCGCCGTCGTGGGCTTCGCAGGCCGCCATGAGCATGCCGAGCGCGAGGGGCGGGTGGTTCTTGGCGCTGCGCTCCACCGGGAACACCGGCACCCGGCCGTTGCGCGGCGGACGAGCCTCGAGCTGCTCGACCTGCTGGCGCACGAGCGTGCGGGTGCGGGGGTGGACGCGGCGGGTGGACGCCTTCCCCTGGTCCCAGCCGGTGCGGTACGGCACCACCACCTCCTCGTCGATGAGGCCGGCCTCGCACAGGTGGACCAGCGCGGCGTCGCGAGCGGCGGGATCGGCGGCGAGGGGGTTGCCGGGCTGGCGGTCGGGGCCGATCGTCTCGCCGCGCGTGGGCATGGCGAACAGCCCGAGCAGACCGACCTGCTGGGCATCGAGGACGACGCCGTCGGGCCGGCCGACGGGCCAGACCACGAAGCCGGCCGAGGTGGCGAAGACGGGCTGGGGCAGCTGGGCCTGGAGCAGGAGGTCGGGCGCGTAGGTGGCCGCCGGGTGGGGCTCGGCCGGGACCGGGTGGGGCTCGGGCAGCTCCGGGAGCGGGGCGATGGTGCCCAGGTGGCGGACCCGCTCGGCGAGGTCGTGCAGGTCCTGGGGGTCGGACCCGCACCGGGCCGCGATGGCGTCGACGTCGATCGGCGCGCCGGCGAGGAGCCCGGCGATGACCTCGAGGCCACCGATGTCGGTGACCACCTCGGCATCACCGAACTGGACGACCGGTCCCGCCGTGTCCAGGAAGATGAGGATCGCCATCGGGAAGCTCGCAACCTCGGTGGATGGGCGCAGGGCGCTCCGGCCGACTCCCGCCCGGAACGGTCAGGGTACCGCGCCCTGCGGCCCGGCCCGACCCTCCCAGGGGTGTTGATCAGGCAGGAGGACGGCGGTCGGCGAAGCGCTCGACGTCGACCGACGCGAACTGGGCGCTGGCCCGCATGGTGACCTTGCCGTCGGCGAGCAGGGTGCCGCGCAGCTCGAGCAGGCGGCCCTGCGGCGCATCGGCCTCGACCTCGTAGCGGAGGGGAGCCCCCCAGAACGTGGGCTTGAGGTAGCGGACGTGGAGCCGACGGGTGACCGAGTGGCCGAGCAGGCGGTGCGCCATCGTCGACAGGACCATGTCGAACCCTGCGGCGAGGTAGCCGCCGTGGACCATGTCGGGCGGCCCCTCCCAGGCCGGGCCGAAGCGCACGTGGCCGATCAGGCGCCCGTCGTGCTCCTCGAGCTCGAGCGGCGGGTACACGCCGCTGGTGGCCTCGGGGATCGGGTGGTGGGCGGCATCGACGAAGCCGCGGGCGAAGCGGGTGCGCTCGGTGGGCTCGGCCGGGAACGCGTCCTGCGCGGCCTGCAGCGAGCGGCTCACGTGGGCCCACCCCGCCTCGTCGAGATC
This sequence comes from Aquihabitans sp. McL0605, assembly GCF_049993875.1. NCBI lineage: Bacteria > Bacillati > Actinomycetota > Acidimicrobiia > Acidimicrobiales > Iamiaceae > Aquihabitans > Aquihabitans sp. McL0605. The sequence continues at coordinate 3,746,205 of NZ_CP188252.1, read as the reverse complement.
GTCGGTGGCCAAGCGGTCGGCGAGCGCCCGGAGCTGGGACGCCACCTGCTGGCGCTCGGGCACGGTCACGGTCGGTCACGCTACCCGGGACCCTCTGGCGGCTCCGGTACCATGCCGCCGATGTCGACGGGGCCTGCTGCGATCGCGTTCCCCGGTCAGGGCGGTGATTGGCGTGCCACCACCGCGGTCCTGGGCGCTCAGGCCGGCCACCCGCTCGTCCGCGCCCTCGCCGATCGGCTCGGCACCGACCGCTGGGATGCGCTCGACGGCCTCGACACCGCCAACGCCCAGCCCGCCATCTACGTGGCCGGCCTGGTCGGGCCCGCCGCCACCGCGCCGGTCGACGAGATCAGCCTGGCGATGGGCCACTCGCTCGGCGAGATCACCGCGGCCGCCTGGGCCGGCGCGTTGAGCTTCGATGCCGGCCTCGACCTCATGGTGGCCCGGGGTGCGCTCGGGCGCGCCGCCCAGGACCACCGTCCGGGCGCCATGACCGCGATCAACCGCTGGGAGCGGCCGAAGGTCGCCGAGCTGGCCGCAGCCGTCGCGGGCCGGTCACCCGGCCGGGCGCTCGAGGTCGCCGTCGTCAACTCCCCCACCCAGATCGTGCTCTCGGGTGACGAGGCGCTGGTCGACCAGGCCACGGATCAGGCGAACGAGCAGGGCGCGGTGGCTCGCCGGCTGCCCATCGGCGGGGCCTACCACTCGAGCCTGATGGCGTCGGCGCTCGTGGCGTTCCGGGCGCAGGTGGGCGACGCCGTCACCGCGGCGCCCCGCGTGCCGGTCCTGTCGTCCACCCTCCAGCTACCCCTCCGCACCGTCGACGAGCTCGTCGACGGCCTCGCCCGGAGCCTGGTGCTGGCCGTCGACTGGCCGGCCACCATCGAAGCGGCGGCCGCGCTCGGCGTCGATCGGGCGTTCGAGGCCGGCCCCGGCGACACCCTGCGCCGCCTGGCCCGCTTCGCCCCAGAGCTGGCCATCGTCTCGCTGTGATCTTCACCTCGTTCGAGTACGCCGGGTTCCTGCTGGCGGTCGTCGCCGTCAACTGGCTCCTCCCCACCCGGTTCCGCCCCGCCTGGCTGCTCGCGGCCTCCCTGGCGTTCTACGCGTCGTGGAGCGTCCCGGCCCTGGCGATCCTGGTGGCGATCTGCCTGCTGGTGTACGTGACCGGTCGGGCCCTGCCCGGCCTGAACGACCGGGCGCGGGTGGTGCTCACCGCGGTCACGGTGATCATCGCGGCGGGCTCGCTCGCGGTGTTCAAGATCCTCGAAGCCGTGGGCATCGACAAGGCCGACACCGGTCTGGCGGCCAAGTTCATCGTCCCGGTGGGCCTGTCGTTCTTCTCGTTCCAGGCCATCAGCTACGTGCTCGACGTGCAGCGCGGCGAGATCGAGCCCTCGCGGTCGATCATCGACGTGTCGCTGTACCTGGCGTTCTTCCCCCACCTGCTCGCCGGCCCCATCGTCCGGGCCAAGGTGCTCATCCCGAAGTTCCACGGCACGCCCCGCACGCCCGACGCGGTGCAGTGGGCCGAGGCCGCCGAGCTGGTCCTGGTGGGCGTGTTCAAGAAGGTGGCGCTGGCCGACCCGATCCTGCTGCTGTGCGTCAGCCCGTTCCACGAGCCGGCGGCCATCGGCCCCGCGCACGCCCTGGTGTTCCTCGTCGCCGTCCTGGTCGGGGCCTACTTCGACGTGACCGGCTACATCGACATCGCCCGCGGCTCGGCCAAGTTCCTGGGCATCGACATGCAGCGCAACGCCCTGATGCCGCTCACCAAGAGCACCGGCTACGCCGACTTCTGGCGGCGCTGGCAGCTCACCGTGATGATGTGGTTCCGCGACTACGTGTACAAGCCGCTGCGCGGCCCGGAGCACCGGGCGTGGCGCGAGCACCTGGCCCTGTTCGGGACGTTCTTCGTGCTCGGGATCTGGCACGGGTTCACCCTGGGCTGGACCCTGTGGGGCATCGCCTCGGGCCTGATCATCATCGCCGAGCGCTCGCTCCAGACCCGGCGGTCGGTCAAGCGGCGGGCCCAGACCAAGCGGGCCCGCAAGGAGCGCGACAAGAGCCTCCTCCCCCGTCCCCCCAACCCCTACGTCTCGTTGACCATCGCCCTCGTGCTGGTCATGGCGACGTTCCCGCTCGTGGCCGCCGGCAACTGGGCCGACACCCTGGCGCTCTACCGCTCGATCTGGCGCTTCGGCGGCACGCAGCCGAGCGCCGACCTGCTCTGGATGACGATGCTCGGCATCATCGGCGTGGTGGTGCTCGACCGGCGCGAGGCCCGACGCGAGGCCAAGGCCGGGCACCGCGATCCGGTGACGATCGCCCGTGCCGTGGCGTTCGGCGTCATGGTGACGGGGATCATCGTGTACTCGGGGCCCGCCCCGCAGAGCTTCGTGTACTTCGCCTTCTGAGCCCGCCCACAGGGGTCGGGATCAGGCGCCGAGGCCCATGGTGAGGCCGCCGTCGACCGGCAGGACGAGCCCGGTCACGTAGCCGGCGTCGGCCGAGGCCAAGAACGCGACCGCGGCGGCCACGTCGGCGGGGCTGCCGGCGCGCTTGAGCGGGGTGCCGGCGACGACGGCGGGGTCGACCGCAGCCTCCCCGGTGTCGATCAGGCCGGAGCGCACGACGTTGACGGTGATCCCGGTGGCGGCGAGCTCTCGAGCAGCGGTGCGGGCGAGGCCGACCGTGCCCCACGCCCCGGCGCCCGATCCATCGGCCCAGGTCCCGCCCGGAAGCCCGGTGACGGGCACGACGAACACGATCCGCCCGTACCCCCGCGCCTGCATCGGCGCCACGACGAGCTCCATCGCCTCGGTGGCGGCGGCGAGCGAGGCGGCCGCGGCTCCCGACTTCGAGCCGGCCGGCGGGCCCACGACGACCAGCACGTCGATCTCGGTGCCCTCGCCCAGCAGGCTCGCCAACCCCGATGGTGAGATCACCACGGTGGCGGTGTGGCCGGCCGCGCCCAGCTGGTCGGCGCACGCGACGGCGACGGCCGGGTTGGCGCTGAGGACGGCGGCGGTCACGGGAGCAAGCTACCCGGCTCCTCGGCGGCACCGAGCGACCGCCGGCTCGCTCAGCCGGCGGTGACGGTGCGCGGCCCCGGGCCCCGATCGGACCGGGATGGCGGCGGGGTGCCCCGGCGCCGGAGGATCCCGTTGCGCTTGCGGTACTGCTCGTAGGGCCAGTCGGTGAGCGGCTGGGTGACCCAAGCGACGGCGATGGTGGCGCCGAGGGCCACGGCCACCATCACGAGGCAGGTGAGGAACCGCGGTCCCAGGTCGACCTTGTCGTTGCCGCCCACGATCTTGTTGAGCACGCCGAGCACCAGCTGCTGCCACAGGAAGATGTGCAGCGCGAGGGCCGACAGGACCTTGAAGCGCTGCTGCGACAGCCACGCGTTGGCCTTGGCTCGCGACGGCGCCAGGGCCGCCGCCGTCATCAGCAGCACCACGAGCATCAGGTAGGGGAAGAACCGGAGCCGGTCCTCCATGTTCCCGTCCTTCCACAGGCCCGACCCGTCGCCCCAGTGCTGGCCGATCCCCGCCAGCAGGAGCACGGGGACGAGGACGAGGGCGTAGGTGATCGACGAGTGGTCGCGCAGCCAGCGGATCAGCGAGGGCGGCTCGATCCCCATCCGGCTGCCCACCGCGTAGCCGGCGACCACGATGCCGAAGCCGAAGAACTCGAGGTGGCTGAACGGGAGCGACGACGGCGCCGGCACGTCGGCGGCGTAGAGCAGCGTGCGCAGCAGCGGACCGAAGAAGACCAGACCCCACCCGATGGCGATGTGGGCCCGCAGCCGATCGGCCGGCTTGCGGAGCCGCCGGTTGTTCGACCACCGGGCGGCACCGAGGGCGATGAACGGGATGAACAGGTAGAAGATCACCTCGTTGCAGAGGTACCAGGCGGCCGGGATGCCCTTGAAGGCGCTCAGCTCGTGGCCGAAGATCTGCAGGAAGCCGTAGAGCCGGACGTAGCCCCACAGGTTGTCGGGCCGCACCTCGGGCAGGACGATCAGGTACACGGTGAGCGCGAACGCAAACAGCGGGAAGATGCGCAGCATCCGGCGCGTCCAGAACTTGCGGGCGCCGGGGCGCGGCTGGCGCCTCACGTCGGCCTCGATGAACGGCTGGTAGAGCACGAACGCCGAGATGGCGAAGAACAGGGCCACCGAGGCGCCGATCACGTGGATGACGCCTGCGAACGGGATGATCGAGGTGGCCAGGAAGGTGTGGCCCGCCACGATCAGGCACGCGCAGATGGCCCGGAACCCGTCGATGGGCTCGCACCACTGCGCGGCTGCTCCCGGCACGTCGGTGGTGCCGGCGCGGTGCAGGTTCGCGTGCATCGCGTCGGCGTCGGCGCGCAGCTCCGCCAGCTCGCCCTCGATGCTGTCGTGCTCGGGCTGGGGCTCGTCGTCGAACGGCACCGCCGCATCGAGCTCGGCCTCGGTGGGCTCGGGCCGGGCCCGGCCCTCGCGGGCCTCTTCCGCCTCCTCGACCATCAGGTCGGCGGCGTACCCCGCCTCGCCGAACTCCACGTCGTCGTCGGATCCGGCGCCTGCACCAGCCCGCTGCTCCCGGCCCCGGCTCCACTGGTCGACGCGCTCGCGCAGCTTGGCCGCGGGGAGCTCGACCACCACGAAGGTGGTGATGGCCAGGACGATCGCGAGGAAGAGGGTGGGCAGACCGAACCCGGTGGTGCCGGGGATCGGGAAGCCCAGGAAGCCCGGACCGAACCAGTCGGCGGTGTGGCGGATCAGCGGGACGTGCCACAGGTAGATGCCGTAGGTGAGCGGCGCGAGCATCTGCAGGGGCGCCGCCGCCATGAACCGCACCATCAGCGACCGGCGCATTCCGAACGCCACCGGGATGAACAGCAGCAGCGCCATCGTGATCTGCAGCGGGAAGTAGATCGACCGGATGTGGGCGTAGGGGTCGGTCACCCCCGGCACGTCGTAGGCGTCGAGCGCCAGGCGGGCGGCGATGAACACCAGGCACACGTACCCGACGAGGCACACCCACCAGTTGTCGGCCAGGATCCGGATGAGCTTGTAGCGCCGCCGGATGAGCGCCTGGCGCGTCTCCAGCACGGCGAACAGCATCCCTACGGGGAGGCTCATCACGGGGAAGGCGAGCGCCCCGCCGAAGATCAGGCCGAGCGAGAAGATGATGACGATCAGCGAGCCGATGGTGATGACCTGCGACTCGAACACGCCGAGGTCGGGCGCGAACCGGGCCCGCCCCTTCTTGATCCCGGCGGCGAACAGCGGCACCACCACGTAGAACGGCAGCTCGATGGCGAGGGTCCACATGGCGATGCCGAGCGGGCCGGTCAGCAGCTTCATCGGGTGGGGCAGGGGCAGCAGGAAGATGGCCTGCACCCAGTCGGTGAGCGAGTGGAGGGTGCCGGGGCCGTTCCAGATCACGGCGACGGCCAGCACTGCCCAGTACAGCGGGAAGATCCGCAGCACCCGGCGCAGCAGGTAGATCCAGAAGTTGGTGCTGCGGTCGGCGGCGGTCTTGACCCGGGGGGCCAGCACCGCCCGGGCGAACGGCCGGTAGACCAGGAACCCGGAGATGGTGAAGAACACGATCAGCGCCGGGTAGGCGGCCGCGCCGTAGTACGCCACCAACGTGTGGGTCGGACCGAACTCCGACCCCACGTGCGCGGAGATCACCCCCCACGCCGCCAGCACCCGCAGGCCGTCGATGGCCGGCACGTAGCGACGGCCGTCGGCGTGCACCGGGCGCGCCATCTTGGCGGGGTTCAGCTGCACCGGTGCTCCGCAGGGGTCCGCGGACGAAGAGGGTCTGGAGCCGATGCGGCCAGGGCAGGAAGGACCATCGCCCGACCAGTCTGGCAGCCCCGGAGGGCCGGCGTCACCGGGGGCCGACGGCAGCGGCGATCTCGGCCGCGGCCGCCGCGACGGCCTCGCCGTGACGCGCACCGGGGTGGTCCCCCAGGCGGCCGAGCGGGCCGGAGATGCCCACGGCGGCGACCAGCTCGCCGGCCACCACCACGGGAGCGCTCACCGAGGCCACGCCCGGCGCCCGCTCCCCCACGCTGTCGGTCCAGCGGGCCGCGCCCGCCTCGCCGCTGAGGATCCGCCCCGCCGACCCGAGGCCCAGCGGGAGCCGGGCCCCCTGCGGGACGATGGTGCGCAACTCGTGGGGCGACTCCAGCGAGACGACGCACACCCGGTGCTCCCCGTCGCGCCGGTACAGCTGGACGCTCTCGCCGGTGAGGTCGCGCAGGGCCTCGAGGGCGGGGCGCGCCGCCTCCGCCAGGGGCCAGTCGTCGGCGGCGGCGCGCCCGAGGCCGATGAGCCGGACGCCGAGCAGGAAGCGGCCGTCCTGGTCGCGGCGCAGCAGGCCGTGGACCTCGAGGGCCACCGCCAGCCGGTGGGCGGTGGCCTTGGGCAGGCCGGTGGCGGCGACGAGATCGGCGAGGGTGCAGGGGCCGTCGGCGATGGCGACCGCGTCGAGCACGGCAACCGACTTGTCGAGGACGCCGACACCGCTTATCGTCTGTTCCATCAGTTGACATTCTTGTCTCACATGTTGAGACAAAGCAAGCAGCACCCCGGAACCGCAACGGAGCCCGTCATGTCCGCACCGAAGACACTCAGCCAGAAGGTCTGGGACGCCCACGTGGTGTCGCAGGCACCGGGAGAGCCCGACCTGCTCTTCATCGACCTGCACCTGGTCCACGAGGTCACCAGCCCCCAGGCCTTCGACGGCCTCCGGATGGCCGGGCGCGGCGTCCGCCACCCCGAGCTCACGATCGCCACCGAGGACCACAACGTCCCCACCGAGAACACCAACCTCGAGATCGCCGACCCGATCAGCCGCAAGCAGGTGCAGACGCTGCGCAACAACTGCGCCGAGTTCGGCATCACGCTGCACCCGATGAACACGCCCGGCCAGGGCATCGTGCACATCATCGGCCCGGAGCAGGGCCTCACCCTCCCCGGCATGACCATCGTGTGCGGCGACTCGCACACGTCCACGCACGGTGCGTTCGGGGCCCTGGCGTTCGGCATCGGCACGTCGGAGGTCGAGCACGTGCTCGCCACCCAGACGCTGCCGCAGCCCGCCGCCAAGACGCTGTCCATCACCGTCGACGGCGACCTGCCCGACGGCAGCACGGCCAAGGACGTCATCCTCGCCATCCTCGGGCGCATCGGCACCGGCGGCGGCATCGGCCACATCGCCGAGTACCGCGGCTCGGCCATCCGGGCCCTGTCGATGGAGGGCCGCATGACGGTCTGCAACATGTCCATCGAGGCCGGGGCCAAGGCCGGGCTCATCGCCCCCGACCAGACCACGTTCGACTACCTGCAGGGCCGGGCCCACGCCCCCACGGGCGCCGCCTGGGACGAGGCCGTGGCCTACTGGAGCACGCTGCCCACCGACGAAGGGGCCACCTTCGACAAGGAGGTCGTCCTCGACGCCGCCGAGATCTTCCCGCACGTCTCCTGGGGCACCAACCCCGGCCAGGTCGCTCCCATCACGTCCGCGGTCCCCGACCCGGCATCGATCGCCGACCCGGCCGAGCGCAACGCCGCCGAGCGGGCCCTCGAGTACATGGGCCTCACCGCCGGCACGCCCCTCAAGGAGGTCGCCGTCGACACCGTGTTCATCGGCTCGTGCACCAACGGCCGCATCGAGGACCTCCGGGCCGTCGCCGCCGTCGCCGAGGGCCGCAAGGTCCAGTCCGGCATGCGCACGCTCGTCGTCCCCGGCTCGTGGGCCGTCAAGCAGCAGGCCGAGGCCGAGGGCATCGACAAGGTGCTGACCGAAGCCGGCTTCGACTGGCGCGACCCGGGCTGCTCGATGTGCCTGGCCATGAACCCCGACAAGCTCGCTCCCGGTGAGCGGTCGGCATCCACCAGCAACCGCAACTTCGAAGGCCGGCAGGGCCGGGGCGGGCGCACCCACCTCGTCTCCCCCGCCGTCGCCGCCGCCACGGCCATCGCCGGCCACTTCGCCACCCCGGAGGATCTCTGATCATGGAAGCCGTACGCATCGTCACCGGGACCGCGGTCCCCCTCGATCGGTCCGACGTCGACACCGATCAGATCATCCCGTCCGACTGGCTCAAGCAGGTCGAGCGCACCGGCTTCGAGAAGGGCCTCTTCTCCGAGTGGCGCGACGACCGAGACTTCGTGCTCAACCAGGAGCAGTACGCCGGGGCCAACATCCTCATCGGCGGGCCCAACTTCGGCACCGGCTCGTCGCGCGAGCACGCCGTGTGGGCCATCCAGCAGTACGGGTTCCAGGCCGTGATCTCGCCCCGCTTCGGCGACATCTTCCGCAACAACTCCACCAAGAACGGGCTCGTCCCGGTGGTGGTGTCGGCGGAGGTCGGCGAGCAGCTGCTGCGCGCGGTCGAGGCCGATCCCACGCTCGAGATCACGATCGATGTGATGCTCCGCACGCTCGAGGTGCCCGCCATCGACCTCGTCGTCGACTTCCCCCTCGACGAGTCGACGCAGAACCGCTTCCTGCAGGGGCTCGACGACATCGGGCTCACCATGCGCCAGCTCGACGACATCTCCGCGTTCGAGACCCACCGTCCCGATTGGCTCCCGACCACGCGCTAGACCATCCCGATGGTCGAGCGCGCTCCCCGCACGGGGATGAGGGTCGGCGCGCTGAGCGGACCGACCCGGTGGCTGGTCCTCGGGGTCTTCGCGGCGTTCGCCGTCCTGCCCATCGCGGCCGCGGTCCTCGCCGTGCACCGGGGCTGGGAGGCCACGGGCGACTCCGCGCTGATCGGGCTCCGGTCCCGTGACGCGTGGACCAGCCACGCCCCGCTCGTCGGGCAGCCCACCACCGGCGACGGGCTCACGGGCAAGCCCTCCAACCACCCGGGACCGATCGAGTACTGGTGGCTCGGCATCACCGTGCGCGTCCTCGGCGCCCAGCTGGGCATGGCGGTGGGCGCCGCGCTGGTGAACGGGGCCGCGCTGGTCGGCATCGCCTGGCTCGCGTTCCGGCGCGGCGGCCCCGACCTCCTCGCGCTCACCGCCGCGGCCCTGGCCGGCATGGTGCTCACCCTCGGCGCCGTCTCGCTGTGGACGCCGTTCAACTCCGAGCTCGCCACCTACCCCATGCTCCTGGCCGTGTTCGCGGCCTGGTGCGTGACCATCGGCGACCTCCGGGTCCTGCCCGTCCTCGCCGCGTCCGCCACCGTCGCCGCCCAGGTGCACGTGGCCGGCGCCGTGTTCGTGGCTCCCCTCGTGCTGGTCACCGCCGTCTCCCTCGTGCTCGTCGGGCGCCGCCGGCCGAAGGCCCTCCGCCGCGACGCCGCCTACCTGCTGGGCGCGGCGGCCATCGTGCTGGTCACGTGGCTGCCGGTGCTGGCCAACGAGCTGGGCAGCGGGCCCAGCAACATCGGCGCGCTGTGGGCCACGGCCACGGTCGACCGGCCGCGCATCGGGCTGGTCTTCATGCTCGAGCGCCTCCTTGCCGCCGTCGCCCCCACCCCCGCCTTCCTCCACCGGGCGCCGTTCCTCGCCGATCCTTCGGCGCTCCAGGTGCTCGTCGCCGCCGCCATCATCGGCGGCGCGGGGTCGCTGGCCCTCCACCTGCGCCGGGCGTTCCCGCGCAGCAGCGCTCCCTGGCTCGTCGCCCTGGTCATGCTGCCGATGCTCACCTCAACGTGGATGGGGAGCCGCCAGCCGCCGCTGTCCGCGTTCCGGCCCGACGCCGCTCGCTGGCTGTGGGTGGTCAGCCTCGCGGTCTGGGTGGCCCTGGCCTGGTGCGCGTGGTGGACGGCACCCGACCGGATCTCCGCCCGCACCGGCAAGGCGCCGCTGTACGTGGCCGCGGTGATCGTCGCCCTGGCCGCGATCGGCTCGCTCGCCACGTTCCAGCTGACCGATGTGCGCGACGGTGGCCTGATGCCCTCGGTCGACGAGCTCGCCGATGCCACCACGGCCAAGCTGCCCAAGGGCACGTACCACCTGCAGCTGGAGGGCGACCAGGCCCTGCTGACCATCGGCCCCGCCCTCGCCTACCGGCTCGAGGCCGACGGGTTCCACGTGCGGGTCGACGACAACGCGTTCGGCCGCGGCTTCGGCAGCCAGCGCACCGAGCGGGCGCCCGGCGCCCCCACCATCCGCGTCTCCTCCCGCGACGACGCCACGGCGGCGGCCGACGAGAAGGTGGTCGCCACCGTCCCGCTCGACGCCGACGACGACGGCAGCGGCACGATCACGGTGTTCCTGCGCTCGTGAACCGCCGAAGGGACATCGTCGTCGTGCTCGCCCCGCTCGTCGTCGCGCTCCTCGTCGGCGGCTGGCTGCTGTGGGCCCGGCAGGAGCCGAGCCGCCAGGGCGGCTACTGCTCGAACGCCACCATCGAGATCGCCGGCTCGGTCGCCGACTCCGTCGACATGGGTGCGGGCGCGGCCCCGCCGGTCCAGCGGATCCTCGATCGGGTCGACCAGGTCGACGTCTCCCGCTTCCAGGTGGACACCCCGCGGGAGATCCAGGACCAGGTCGACGAGCTCGCCGCCACCAGGAGCAAGGCCGCGTTCGCCGAGATCATCGTCGACTACCTCAAGCGCTGCGGGAACATCTGACCGGCGCGAGGGCCGGTGCACCACCTCCCCAGATCGCTTGTAGGGTGCGCCCATGCGGGGTGGCAAGGTGCGCAAGCTGGCAGTGGTGGCCCTGGTCGTGGGCGCGGGAGCGGCGCTGTTCAAGTCGCTGCGGGGCCGGCCGGCGCCGCAGTTCTCCAACCACCCCACGGTGACCGGCGGTCCGTCGGCGGCCGGCGCCGGCACCACCGAGATCACCACGCTCGTCGTGACCGAGCCCGTCGAGCCCGAAGCCGAAGCGGTCCAGCCCGAAGCCGAAGCGGTCCAGCCCGAAGCGGCGGCCGAGCCCGAACCGGCTGCCGAGCCCACCGAGCCGGCGCCGGCCGCGGCCGCGTCCTCCGGTGAGGTGGCGTGGGTGCTGCCGATCGACGGCGAGTGCCCCGACAGCCACCCGATCAAGGCCAAGGTCAAGAGCGGGATCTACCACCTGCCGGGCACGCCCACGTACCCCCGCACCAAGCCCGACCGCTGCTACCCCACGGCGGAGGCCGCCGAGGCCGACGGCCTCCGGGCCCCCCGGCGCAAGGCCGACGGCACGGCGTGAAGGTCCCGGCCGTCCTCCAGCCGGACGCCTGAGCGTCAGGCGCCGGCGGCCACCGCCACCTCGGTGACGCCATCGCAGGCCCGCAGGGCGTCGACCACCTCGGCCGGGGCCGGCTGGGTGGTGGCGATCACCATGAGGGCGCTCGCGGCCTGCGACGAGCGGCCCACGTCCATGTCGGCGATGTTCACGCCGGCGTTGCCGAGGATCGTGCCGACCCGGCCGATCACGCCGGGACGATCGTCGTTGCGCACCACCAAGAGGTTGGCCGACGGCGGCACGTCGAGGGAGTGCCCGTCGATCTGCACGACCCGGGCGTCGGCCTTGAGGCCCACGAGCGTGCCGGCGATCTGGTGGCCGCCGCCCGAGATGCTGATGAGGTTGATCCAGTCGACGCTGCTCGAGGTGGACGAGTCCTTGACCTCGATGCCCCTCTCCGCGGCGAGCTGCGGGGCGTTCACGTAGGAGACCGGCTCGTCGGTCATGGTGCCGAACAGGCCCTTGAGGACCGACAGGGTGAGGATGCGGGTGTCGTAGCCGGCCAGCTCGCCCTGGTACTCGATCTCCACCGACGCCGGCGTGCCGGCACCGAGGCCGGCGAAGAGCCGGCCCAGCTGCTCGGCGACCCCGAGGTAGGGGCGGACCGTCTCGCTGGCCTCGGCCGCAGCGACGTTGACGGCGAACGGCACGAACTCGCCGGCGAGGGCCAGGCCGACCTGCTCGGCGATGGTGTCGCCGGCCTTGTCCTGGGCCTCGCGGGTGCTGGCGCCGAGGTGCGGGGCGACGACCACCGACGGGAGGCTGAACAGCGGCGACTCGGTGGTGGGCTCCTTCTCGAACACGTCGAGGGCGGCGCCGGCGATCTGCCCCGTGCTGATGGCGTGGGCGAGCGCGGCCTCGTCGACGATGCCGCCGCGCGACACGTTGATCACCCGCAGCTCGGGCTTGGCCTTGGCCAGGAACTCGGCGCCGATCAGGCCGATGGTCTCGGGCGTCTTGGCGACGTGGAGGGTGAGGAAGTCGGCCTGGAGGGCCACCTCGTCGAGGCTCACCAGCTCGATGTTCATCGCCCGGGCGCGGTCGGGGGCGATGAACGGGTCGTGGGCGATGATGCGCATGCCGAACGCCATGGCCCGCTGGGCCACCAGCTTGCCGATGCGGCCGAGGCCGATGACCGCGAGGGTCTTGTCGGCCAGCTCGACGCCCTCCCACTTGGAGCGCTCCCAGCGGCCCTGCACCAGGGCGTTGTGGGCCTGGGGGATGTTGCGGGCCTGGGCCAGCAGGAGGGCCATGGTCTGCTCGGCGGCGGAGAGGATGTTGCTCTGCGGCGCGTTGACCACCATGACGCCCCGCGTGGTGGCGTGGGCCACGTCGACGTTGTCGAGGCCGATGCCGGCGCGGCCGACCACGATCAGATCGGTGCCCGCGTCGAGCACCTCTGGGGTGACGGTGGTGGCCGAGCGGATGATCAGGGCGTGCGCGCCCTTGATCGCCTCGACCAGCTCCTCGGGGGCCAGCCCGAGCCGCACATCCACCTCGTGGCCCGCCGCACGCAGCGCGTCGAGGCCTCCATCAGCGATCTTCTCGGAAACCAGCACGCGAGCCATAGGTGCCCGAGTCTGCCGGGTGGCCCGCGCGACCCGCCAATGCCCGCGTACCGTGGACATCGTGTACGACGCCGACGAGCCGGAGGAGCCCCGCGGCAAGGTCGACTGGGATGCCTGGGAGAAGAACCGGCTGTCCGGTCGCGGCAAGTGGTGGCTGATCTGGGCCGTGCTCATGCTGGGTGCGCTGACCGCCCAGCAGCTGAGCCACCACGGCGCCTTCTGGCCCCGCTGAGGTCGCCCTGGGGCCGACCGGTCAGAGGCCGACGGCCCCGGCGACCGGCTCGATCGGGTCGGCGGGGTCGAACCCGAACACCCTCCCGTAGAACCACAGCTCGGCCTCGAGGGCGCGCACGATGTTCTCGGCCTTGCGGAAGCCGTGCTGCTCGCCCTCGAACAGCAGGTACGCGTGGGGGATGCCCTTGGCGGCCAGGGCCTCGACGATCATCTCCGACTGCGCCGGGGGGACCACCTCGTCCTCGCTCCCCTGGAACACGATGAGCGGCACCGAGAACCCATCGGTGTGGTGGATCGGCGACCGCTCGTCGTAGACGGGCTTGGCCTCCGGGTACGGGCCCACCAAGCCGTCGAGGTAGCGGCTCTCGAACTTGTGGGTCTCCTGCGCCAGGGCCGAGAGGTCGGCCACGCCGTAGTGGCTGGCGCCGGCCTTGAAGACGCGGTGGAAGCAGAGCGCGGCCAGGGTGGTGTAGCCGCCGGCCGAGCCGCCGCGGATGGCGAGCTGGTCGGGGTCGACGAACCCCTCGGTGGCCAGGTGGTGGGCCGCCGCCACCGCGTCCTCCACGTCGACGATGCCCCACTGCCCCTGCAGCAGGTCGCGGTACGGGCGGCCGTACCCGGTGGAGCCGCCGTAGTTCACGTCGACCACCGCGAACCCCCGGCTGGTCCAGAACTGCTTCGACAGCTCGAGGCGGTTGCGGGCCGCGGAGGTGGGCCCGCCGTGGATCATCAAGACGAGCGGCGGCTTCTGCTGGTCGTAGGGCGCCACGCCGGGGTTGACCGGCGGGTAGTGCAGCGCGTGGGCGTGGCGGCCGCCCGCCGACCGGAACGTGATGTGATCGGGTGCCGAGAACCACTCGGGCCCGAAGCCGAGGTCGCGGTGGGGCCGGAGGCGCTCGAGCCCGGCGGTGGGCCAGTCGCCGCTCGGCTCCATCACATCGACCAGGTACGGCGCGACCTCGGATGCAGGCGTGCCGGCCACCACCAGGGCGTCGTGGGTGTCACCGATGGTGACGACCTGTCCGACCTCGGAGAACGGGGTGTCGAGGACGCGCAGCAGGCCGTCGTCCTCGATGATCGCGAGCTGGTCGGCACCGTCGCTCGTGAGCGTGACCGCCAGCCGGCCCGGTGCGATCTCGGCCCACCACCGCAGGCCGCCGACCCACAGGGCGCCGCCGATCTCGCCCTCGACCCCGCCGCCGGCGATGACCGGCTCGATGGCGCCCCCGCCGAGCGGCAGGCGCCAGGGGTTCCACCAGCCCGTGCGATCGGTGCAGAACAGGAGCGTGCCATCAGCGAGGAACCCGGGCTGGATCACCGACTCGGCGAGGCCGCCGGCCACCACCGATTCGCCGGTGAGCCCGACCGGGGCGCCGGCGGCGTCGCGCTGGATGGTGGCGAGCAGCAGCTCGGTGCCGTCCCACGGCATGCGCGGGTGGTCCCATCGGATCCACGCGACCCGGTCGCCCTGCACCGCCGGCGAGTGGACGAAGTCGGCTCCTCCGGCCAGCACGCGCACGAGCGACGGGTCGGCGACGGCGCGGCCGTCGAGCGGGAGGGCGACCAGCTCGTTCACGGCCTCACCGTGGGCGGCCACCGCATCGGGCTCGTGGCTCTCGCGCACGACCACCAGCCAGTCGTCATCGAGCCACACCGGCTCGCTCCACCGGAAGCCCCGGGCGACCGTCGGTGCCGGCGAGATGGCGACGGGGTCGCACCGATCGCCGGGATCGACGCGGTACAGCACCTGATCGGCCCAGTTGGCGAACACCACGACACCGTCGCGGACGCCCCACGCCCCGCCGCCGTACTCCATCACCGCGGTGCGGGCGTTCCACTGCGCGCCCTCACCGGCCGGGTCCCACTGCGGGAACAGATCGTGGCGCTGGTTCCCGCTGGACCAGCGCACGAGCTGGTAGCGGCCGCCTTCGGCCGGCCGCTGCTCGTTCCACCACACATCGGCCCCATCGGCCCGGATCTCACCGACCCCCGCCGCCCCTTCGACGAGGCGGGCCGCGGTGATGGGCGACGGCCACGAACCGTACGGAAGGGTGGGCTTCGGGTGCGTCATGGCCGCCATGGTGCCACGACCACGACCCGATCCGGCGTGGTCAGCCGTCGCTGGAGCGGAGACCCACGGCGTCGTGTCGCCACCACACGTCGGGGTACACCAGCGCGCCGGTCACCCGGCCGGGACGCCCCGGCAGCGGGCGCACCTGGAACGCACGCGACGGGATGCGGACCGACGGCGACCGGAACCCCAGCGGCTCGGCCGGCACGAAGCCGAGCCGCGAGTAGAAGCCGGGGTCGCCCTCGAGGAAGAGGAGCGGCTCGTCGCGCCCGCCGAGCTGCTCGAGCGACTCCACCACGAGCGCGGTGCCGATGCCCCGGCTCTTGTGGTCGGGTCGGATCGACAGCGGGCTGAGCACCAGCACGTCGACCAGCTCGGTGGGATCGTCGACCCAGGCCCGGGAGTAGGCGACGTGGCCGATGACCTCGTCGTCGAGCACGGCCACGAACGAGAGGCCGAGCCAGGCGGCTGACCCACGGAGGTCGTCGAGGAGCGCAGGAAGGGCGTCGTCGCCGAAGGCAGCGGCCACGACGGACCGCACGGCGGGCTGGTCATCGGGCTCCTCGAGCCGGATGACCAGGCCGGAGCTCACTTGGCCAGCAGGTCGGCGATGCGCTGGATCCCCTCGCCGAGGTCGTCGTCGCCGAGGGCGAACGACAGCCGGGCGTAGCCGGGGGCGCTGAACGCCTCGCCGGGGACGATGGCCACCTTGGCCTCCTCGAGGATGAGGTCGGCGAGCTCGAGGGTGGTGCGGACCTCGCGGCCGAGCACCGGGCGCTGGAGGATCGCCTTGAAGCTCGGGAACGCGTAGAACGCGCCCTCGGGCTCGAGGACGGTGACGCCCGGGATGGCGCGCAGGGCCTTGTACATGTGGATGCGGCGGCGGTCGAACGACTCGCGGAAGCGGGCGACGTCGTCGAGGCCGCCCGTGAGGGCGGCGAGGGCGGCGCGCTGCGACACGTTGGCGACGTTGGACGTCTCGTGGCTCTGCAGGTTGGTGGCGGCCTTGACGATGTCGGTGGGACCGACCATCCAGCCGACGCGCCAGCCGGTCATGGCGTAGGTCTTGGCCACGCCGTTGAGCACGAGGCAGGTGTCGGCCAGCTCGGGCACCAGCACCGGCATGGAGTGGTGCTCGGCGTCGCCGTAGGTGAGGTGCTCGTAGATCTCGTCGGTGATGACCCAGATGCCGTGCTCGACGGCCCAGCGGCCGATGGCCTCGATCTCGTCGCGGGGGTACACGGCGCCCGTGGGGTTGCTGGGCGACACGAACACGAGCGCCTTGGTCTTGGCCGTGCGGGCCTGCTCGAGCTGGTCGACGGTGACCCGGAACCCGGTGCCCTCATCGGTGGCCAGCTCCACCACCTTGCCGCCGGCGCGCTGGATGGGCTCGGGGTAGGTGGTCCAGTACGGCGCCGGGAGGAGGACCTCGTCGCCCGGATCGATGAGCGTGGCGAAGGCGTTGGCCACCGCGTGCTTGCCGCCGTTGGTGATCAGCACCTGGCCGGCGTCGATGTCGTAGCCGCTGTCGCGGGCCGTCTTGGCGACGACGGCCTCCTTCAGCTCGGGTAGGCCGCCGGCCGGCGTGTAGCGGTGGTTCTTGGGGTCGCGGCAGGCCGCGATGGCCGCCTCGACGATGTGGTCGGGCGTGGGGAAGTCGGGCTCGCCGGCCCCGAACCCGATCACGGGCTCCCCCGCGGCCTTCAGCGCCTTGGCCTTGGCGTCGACGGCCAGGGTGGCCGAAGGAGCGATGGCGGCGATGCGGTCAGAGACTCGTGAACCCATGCCTGCCATGGTGCCACGCCCCCTCCTCCACCAAGAACCCGGTTCACCCCCTCCCGAACCCGGCACCGATCACAGGCACCGGTGTCCGTGATCGGTGCCGGGTTTCGGGGGTGGATTCGGCTTTCGACCAGGGTGAGCTGGGCTGCGACACTGGCGCCCATGGCTGCGACCCCCTCGATCACCATTCCCGCCGACCTCCTCCCCGCCGATGGGCGCTTCGGCTGCGGTCCCTCCAAGGTGCGGCCGGAGGCCCTCGCCGCCCTCATGGAGGACGCCCCCACCTACCTGGGCACCTCCCACCGCCAGGCCCCCGTGAAGTTCATGGTCAGCCGGCTGCGCAACGCTGTCGCCGAGCTGTTCGCACTGCCCGACGGCTACGAGGTGATCCTGGGCAACGGCGGCACCACCGTGTTCTGGGACGCCGCCATCTTCGGGCTGATCGAGCAGCGCAGCCAGCACCTCACCTTCGGCGAGTTCTCCAGCAAGTTCGCCGAGTGCGCCAGCCGGGCCCCGTTCCTGGGTGAGCCCACCGTCATCAGCGCCCCGCCCGGCGAGGCACCGCAGGCCGAGGGCGAGACGGGCATCGACCTCTACGCGCTCACCCACAACGAGACCTCCACCGGCGTGGCCATGCCCATCGTGCGTCCCGCGGGGACCGACGCCGGTGCCCTCGTCGCCGTCGACGCCACCTCGGCCGCCGGCGGCCTGAAGTTCGATGCGGCCGAGACCGACGTCTACTACTTCGCGCCCCAGAAGTGCCTCGCCTCCGACGGTGGCCTCTGGATCGCAGCGGTGTCGCCGGCCGCCCAGGAGCGCATCGACCGGATCGCCCAGAGCGACCGCTGGATCCCAGCGTCGATCGACCTGAAGATCGCCAAGGACAACTCCCTCAAGGACCAGACGTACAACACGCCGGCGCTGGCCACCATCCACCTCGCCGTCAGCCAGATGGAGTGGATCAACACCAACGGCGGGCTCGGCATGTCGTCGGCCCGCAGCGCCAAGAGCGCCGAGATCATGTACTCGTGGGCGGAAGCGTCCGACTACGCCACGCCGTTCGTGTCCGACCCGGCCCTGCGCTCCAACGTGGTCGCCACCATCGACATCGACGACGCCATCGACGCCACCACCATCTCGGCGGTCCTGCGGGCCAACGGCATCGTCGACACCGACAGCTACCGCAAGCTCGGCCGCAACCAGGTGCGCATCGCCATGTTCCCGGCGATCGACAGCGAAGACATCGCCCAGCTCACCAGGAGCATCGACCACGTCGTGAACGAGCTGCGCTCCGCCTGACGTCCTCCCCCGCCCGACCTCAGTGGTCGTGGTGGTGGTGGGCCGGGTGCACCCCGTCATCGCGTCCCCGCGACGGGTCGGCGGTGCACGCGGCGCACCGGCCGGGAAGCGTGATCGCCTCGGTCCGCAGCACGAACCCGTGCTCGGCCAGCACCTTGCGCGCCACCGACGACAGCAGCCTGGGGTCGGCTCCCGTCACCTCGCCGCACTGGTCGCAGACCAGGTGGTGGTGGGCTGCCTCCGGCAGGTGGTGGACCACCGCGCCACCTGCGCCCTCGATGCGGGTGACGACGCCCAGGTCGGCCAGCGTGTCCAGCGTGCGGTACACGGTGGACTCGTGGAAGTCGGGGTCGACGGCGCGCACCCGCTCGACGACCTCCGGGGCCGTCGGGTGGTGGCCCGGAACGCTGACGAGGGCGTCGACGACCGCCTTGCGGGCCAGCGTCACCCGTCCGCCTCGGGCGCGCAGCTGCTCCAGGATCTCGGCGGCACGGTCTCGGTCGGACACGGTCGGCACGCTACCGATCTCGTCGTGCGTGGTCGCGCCCCTGCTCTGGCGAGCTTGTCGCAGGTGCAAGTGACTTGCACCTAGGGTCGGTCGGTGCGCCTCACTCCGGCCCTGCCGCTCGTCATCGCCCTCGCGGCCCTGGCGGCGACGGTGGCGAGCTGCTCGAGCGACTCCAACGATGACGGGCAGCTGCGGGTCGTCACCACCGTGGCGCCGATCACCTCGATCGTCGCCAACATCGCCGGCCCCGCCGTCCACGTGACCGGCATCGTCCCCGAGGGCACCAACTCGCACACGTTCGAGCCCAAGCCGTCGGCCGCGAAGACGCTGGCCACCGCCGACGTCGTCTTCCTCAACGGCCTCGACCTCGAGGACCCCACCGAAGACCTGGCGAAGGCCAACGTGGGCGACGGCGTGCCCATCGTGAAGCTCGGCAACGACATCCTCCCGGAGAAGGACTGGATCTACGACTTCTCGTTCCCCAGGAGCGGCGGCAAGCCCAACCCCCACCTCTGGACCGACCCGCCGATGGCCAAGGCGTACGCCGAGGTCGTGCGGGACACCCTGGCGGAGGCCGACCCGCACCACGCCCGCACCTACCAGGACAACTACACGGCGTTCGCGGCCAGGATCGATGCGCTGGACCAGGCCATGGAGACCGCGACGGCAACGGTCCCCAGCAACGACCGCAGGCTGCTCACCTACCACGACGCCTACGCCTACTTCGCCCAGCACTACGGCTGGACGGTCGTGGGAGCCATCCAGCCGTCCGACTTCGCCGACCCCACGGCCAAGGAGGTGGCCAAGCTGATCGAGCAGATCCGCCAGCAGGAGGTCCCGGCGATCTTCGGATCCGAGGTGTTCCCCTCTCCGGTGCTCGCCCAGATCGCCGATGAGACGGGAGCGAAGTACGTCGACGACCTGCGCGACGACGACCTCCCCGGCGAGCCGGGCGATGCCGAGCACTCGTGGGCCGGGCTGATGCGGTTCGACTACGTGACGATGGTCGAGGCCCTCGGCGGCGACGCACGCGCGCTGAAGGCCGTCGACACCAGCGACGTGACCACCGACCACGCCGACTACCCGCAGTAGGCCCGGCGCGACATGGACACACCGCTCGTCGACCTCCGCTCGATCACCCACCGCTACGACGACGCCCCCGTCCTCGAGGGCGTCGACCTCACCATCGAGGCCGGCACGTTCACCGGCATCGTCGGCCCGTCGGGAGCGGGCAAGACCACCCTCCTCCGCATCCTCCTCGGGTCGATCACGCCGACCGAGGGGGCGGTCCACCGTCGAGCGGACCTGACCACGGGCTACGTGCCGCAGATCGAAGGGGTCGACTGGTCCTTCCCGGTCACCGTCCGCGAGGTCGCCCTGATGGGGCGCCCGCCCGACCACCGGTGGCCGTGGGCGAGCAGGACGGAGCGAGCCGCGGTGGCGCGGGTGCTGGAGCAGCTCGGCCTCGAGGGGCTCGACGACCGCCACATCAGCGAGCTGTCGGGCGGCCAGCAGCAGCGGGTGTTCGTGGCCCGGGCGCTGCTGCAGGGGGCCGATCTGCTGGTGCTCGACGAACCGACGGCAGGCGTCGACGTCCGCACCCGCCACGAGCTGCTCCACCTGCTCGCCGACCTCCACGACCACGGCGAGGTCGCCATCCTCCTCACCACCCACGACCTCAACGGGCTGGCCGCCCACCTGCCCCACCTGATCTGCCTCAACCGCGAGGTCCAGGCCAGCGGGGCCCCGCTCGACGTGCTGACGCCGGCCACCTTGGAGCACACCTTCGGCGCGTCGATGGACGTGCTCGTGCACGCCGGGCTCCCGGTGGTGCTCGACGCCCACCATCGAGACCACCACTCGACCAGGGTCGGCACCGACCACCACCACGGCACCGATCACCACGAGGACATTCGATGAGCGGGTTCTGGGAGCCGTTCGAGTTCGCCTTCTTCCGCAACGGGCTCGCGGTGGCGGTGATCGCCGGCGCGCTGTGCGGCCTGGTGGGCGCGTTCGTGGTCGTGCGCGGCATGAGCTACCTGGGGCACGGGCTGTCGCACGCCGTCTTCGGCGGCGCCGCCCTGGGTGCCACCGCGGGGATCGGCTACTACCCCGCCGCCGGCGCCTGGGGCATCGGCGCCGCGCTGCTGATCGGCCGGATCAGCGGACGGCGGGTGATCCACAGCGACGCGGCGATCGGCGTGGTCAGCACCGCCTCGTTCGCGATCGGGGTGGTGGCGCTGGCGCTGTGGGGCCAGGCCAGCCGCGGCATCGAGGCCGTCCTGTTCGGGTCGATCCTCGGCGTGGGCCGGGCCGACCTCGCCATCGTGGCCGCGATCGCCATCGGCATCGCGGTGGCCATCGCGCTGCGGTACCGGGCGCTCGTCTTCACCAGCTTCGACCCCGAGGTGGCCGGCGCGGCCGGGGTGCCGGTGGCCCGCATCGACGCGCTGCTGATGGTCCTGCTGGCGCTCGCGGTGCTCGGCACGATGCAGGTGATCGGAGCCGTGCTCGTGTCGGCTGCGATCGTCATCCCGGCGGCGACCGCCCGGCTCCTGACCGACAGCTTCGGCCGGATGCTCGTGATCTCCACCGCGCTCGGCGCGGCGGCGGGGCTCGTCGGGATGGTGGCGAGCTATCACCTCGACGTGCCGAGCGGCGCCACGATCACGCTCGTGGCGGCCCTCGGCTTCGCCGTCGCCGGCGCGGCTCGCGCCCTGCGCGGCTGATTCCTCACCCACGGTGACCTGGTCTTCCGCCGGTTCTGGCACGTGACCAGCCAAAACGACGGATCCGCCGCACACATCACCCGGGGGGAGGGTTGGGCGATGCTGCGACGGATCCGAAGTCCGGCGTACCGGACGAGCCATCCATCTTATCGGGCCGGAGGGGCCCTTGTTCACCACCGGCCGCGGGGACCGGTCACTTGGCGGCGGCGAACCCCTGATCGAGGTCGGCGATGATGTCGTCGATCGACTCGAGGCCGACCGACAGCCGCACCAGGCCGGGGTCGACGCCGGCGGTCACCTGCTCGGCCGGCGAGAGCTGGCTGTGGGTGGTGGAGGCGGGGTGGATGGCGAGGCTGCGGACGTCGCCGATGTTGGCGACGTGGCTGTGGAGCGAGAGGCCCTCGACGAACTTGGCGCCGGCGTCCTTGCCGCCGGCGATCACGAACGCGGGCACCGAGCCGTAGCCCCGGCCGGCGGTGATGGCCTTGGCCCGCTCGTGCCACGGCGAGTCGGGCAGCCCGGCGTACTGGACGCGCTCGACCTGCGGGTGCTCGGCCAGGTACTCGGCCACCACCTGGGCGTTGGCGTTGTGGCGCTCCATGCGGAGGCTGAGGGTCTCGAGGCCCTGGAGGAGCAGGAACGAGTTGAACGGGCTGATCGCCGCGCCGATGTCGCGGAGCAGCTGGACGCGCGCCTTGATGATGTACGAGCCGGCGCCGAGCGCGGGCCAGAACGAGAGGCCGTGGTAGCTCGGGTCGGGCTCGGTGAAGCCGGGGAACTTGTCGTTGGCCGAGAAGTCGAACGAGCCGCCGTCCACGATGACCCCGCCGATGGACGTGCCGTGGCCGCCGATGAACTTGGTGGCGGAGTGCACGACGATGTCGGCGCCGTGCTCGAACGGGCGGATGAGCCAGGGCGACGCGACGGTGTTGTCGACGATCAGCGGGACCCCCACCTCGAGGGCGATGGCGGAGATGGCGGCGATGTCGAGGAAGTCGTTCTTGGGGTTGCCGATGGTCTCGCCGTAGAAGGCCTTGGTGTTGGGCTTCACCGCGGCGCGCCAGGCGTCGAGATCGTCGGGGTCGTCGATGAACGTGACCTCGATCCCGATCTTCGGGAACGTGTAGTGGAAGAGGTTGTAGGTGCCGCCGTACAGCGACGCCGACGCCACGATGTGGCTTCCAGCCTCGGCGAGGTTGAGGATGGCGAGCGTCTCGGCCGCCTGGCCCGAGGCGACGGCCAGCGCGCCGGGCAGCCCGACCGCGGTGGTGGTGGCCCCTTCGAGCGCGGCCACACGGGCCTCGACCACACCTTGGGTGGGGTTCATGATCCGGGTGTAGATGTTGCCGATCTCGGCCAGCGCGAACAGGTTCGAGGCGTGCTGCGAGTCTCGGAACTGGTACGAGGTGGTCTGGTAGATCGGCACCGCTCGAGCCCCTGTGGTGGGGTCGGGCTCCTGGCCGGCATGGATCTGTTGGGTCTCGAAACCCCAGGCGTCGTTGCTCATGGCGGGCATCGTATCGGCAATTTCCTACCAATCAAGTAGGGAATCGGCGTCGAAGGGTCTCACGTGCCGCCACCGGGATCGGCGTACCAGACCTCGAGGCGACCGACGTGGTGCACCACCAGCCCCTCGGACCGCGCCATCGCCCGCACCTCGTCGGCAGTCCCGGCGGGCAGCAGCGGCACGTCGCGGGCATCGAGCACGAGCAGGTCGAACGGGGCCGACGCGTCCGTGAACCCGATCTGGCCGCTGACCGCATGGGGGAAGTAGCGGTCCACCGCCTCGCCCTGGTAGCGCACCGCCGCAGGGTGCACTCCGGCCGCGTCGAGGTCGTCGGTCAGGCGGGCGTAGTCGCCGGGCTGGAGGTTGGCGGTGGCCACCGTCGCGGCCAGACCGCTCCCCGCCAGCAGCACGGTGGCGATCACCACCGCAGTCGTCGCGCCGGGAGCCCGGCGCCCCCTCCCGACCAGGTCGGCACCCACCGGGGACGGTGCCGCGGCGGCATCCCCCGGCGGGCGGCTCGGTGCGCCGCGGCGGGCCAGCTCGACCAGCCCCATCGACGCCAGGAGCACGGAGAACGGCGCCCAGAGGATGTAGTAGTGCGGCAGGGCGACCGTGGACAGCAGGTGGAACCCGAGGAGCGAGACCAAGATGGCCGTCACGTAGTCGATGCTGCGGCGGCGTCGCCCCACCCAGGCCCCGACGATCCCGATCAGCAGGCCGGTGCACGCCGCCCACCCCATCCCCCGCCACTGGTACAGCAGGTGCGAGTACCGGGCCTCGTGGTCGATGAGCTTCCCGTCCACCACCAGGAAGTGGCCGGTGCGGGCGTGGTCGAGCTGGTAGTCGATCAACGTGCGCAGGTGCCCAGGACCGGTCGTCCCGAGCGGCAGGTAGGTGAGCGGCAGGACCACCACGGCCAGCGCGGCGATCACCGCGGCGCCGCCCAGCACCGGCCCGACCGACCGCCGGCGCCAGATCGCCATGGCCACCACCGGCACCACCACCACGATCGCCGTCGGCTTGAACGCGGTGGCCGTCCCGATCAGCAGGCCCGTGGCCACCGCGTCGCGCATCCGGGTGTGCTGGATCCAGTTCCAGCCCGTCAGCGTGGCTCCCAGCAGGGCCACCACCATGAACGGCTCGAGGTAGCCGAAGCGATCGGCGCGCAGCGGGCCCACAGTTTCGTGGCCGAGCACGAGGGCCCGCGGCAGCGCCGCCCACATCGCCGCCGCGGCCAGCCCCGCGGTGCGGCTGTGGAGGCGCTTGCCCACGAGGTACAGCAGCCACACCGCGGCGACCGACGCCAGCGCACCGCTCACCCGGATCCCCCACCGGCCCTGGCCGAAGGCCAGCTGACCGAGGCCCATGAACCAGCGGATGGCGACCGGGTGGCCGTCCTCGAGCCCCCAGGTGCCGTGGCGCACCGCCTCCCAGGCATAGGCGCCGTCGAGGGACTCGTCGATCTTCCAGTCGGCCGTCCCCAGCCGCCAGAACGAGTTGAACACGGCGAGCACGGCGATGCCCGCCATGGCCACCACGGTGCCGCTGCCGAGGGGAGCGGCCGCGGGTGGGCCCGCGGAGCCGGGCGGGTCGGGCGCGTCGACGAGCGGGGCCCCGGTGTCCGTCACGACGGTGACGCTACGGCACCGCCGATCGCCGGGTGCGTCTGGGTCAGCCCGCCTTGGCGCCCTTGACCGAGCGGAGCCGGCCTGCGTCGCGATCGAGCTTGGGCAGGGCGATGCGCCCGGTGCGCTGGATGTCGGCGATGCCGAACGGGCGCAGCATCTCCTCGAAGTCATCGACCTTCGACGGGTGGCCCTCGAGCGACACCGTGAGGGCACCGTGGTTCACCGCCAGGATCTTCCCCTCGAAGATGCGGACCAGCTCGGCCACCTGGTGGCGCTGGTCGCCCGGGCAGCGGACCGTGGCGATCATGAGCTCGCGCTCGACGGAGTGCGACGGGTCGAGCTCGACGATCTTCACGACGTTGATGAGCTTGTGGAGCTGCTTCACGATCTGCTCGAGCGGCGCCGAGTCGACGTTGACCACGACCGTGAGGCGGCTGAAGCGCTCGTCCTCGGTGGGCGCGACGGCCAGGGAGTAGATGTTGTACGCCCGCCGCGAGAACAGGTTGACGATGCGGGCGAGCACGCCCGCCTTGTTCTCGACGAGGACGGACAGGGTGTGGTGGGCCAGGTCTTCGGACATCAGTCGCTCCCCTGCTCGGTGCCACGTGCCTGCTGGAACGGCGGGACCTGGACGTCGGAGTTGGAGTGCCCCGCGGCGACCATCGGGAAGACCTTCTCCGACGCATCGGTGCGGAACTCGATGACGACGGGCCGGTCATCGATGGCGTTGGCCTTGTCGATGGTGGGCTGGATGTCGTCGGGGTGCTCGACGCGGAAGGCGACGCAGCCCATGGCCTCGGCCCACTTCACGTAGTCGGGCAGGTCGGGCGACAGGTACACCTCGGAGTAGCGCTCCTCGTAGAACATCTCCTGCCACTGGCGGACCATGCCGAGGTAGGCGTTGTTCAAGATGGCGATCTTGACCGGGATGCGCTCGGCCGCGGCGGTGACCAGCTCCTGGGCGGTCATCTGGAAGCAGCCGTCGCCGTCGATGGCCCAGACCATGCGGTCAGGCCGGCCGACCTTGGCACCGATGGCCGCCGGGACCGAGAAGCCCATGGTGCCGAGGCCGCCGGAGTTGACCCACGTGTACGGGTGCCGGAACTTCCAGTACTGGCTCGTCCACATCTGGTGCTGGCCGACGCCGCTGGCGACGATGCAGTCCTCGGGGGCGGAGTCGCGCAGCGCCTCGAGGACCATCTGCGGCTTGAGCAGATCACCCTCGGCGGGCTCCTCGTAGGCCAGCGGGTAGGTCTCCTGCCAGCCCGACAGCGTGGAGCGCCACGCCGTGATGTCGGGCTTGTCGGTGCCCTTCTCCAGCAGGGCCTTGATCTCCTTGACCAGCTCTTCGATGATCAGCCGGGCGTCGCCGACGATCGGCACGTCGGGGCGGCGGACCTTGCCGAGCTCGGCCGGGTCGATGTCGGCGTGGATGATCTTGGCGTGTGGAGCGAAGCTCGGGACCTTGCCGGTGACCCGGTCGTCGAACCGGGAGCCGAGCGCGATCAGCAGGTCGCTCTCCTGCATCGACATGATGGCCGTGTAGTTGCCGTGCATCCCGGGCATGCCGAGGCACAGCGGGTGGTCGTCGGGGAAGGCGCCCCGGGCCATGAGCGTGGTGACGACCGGGAAGTCAAGCAGCTCGGCGAGCTCCCTGAGCGCCTCGGCGGCCCGCGCCTTCAGGATGCCGCCGCCGGCGTAGATGACCGGCCGCTCGGCGGCGAGCATCATCGCCGCCGCCTCCTTGATCTTCTTGGGGTGGCCGACGGTGGTGGGCTTGTACCCGGGCAGGGCGGCGACGACCTCCTCGTCGGTCGGCCACTCCCATTCCATGGCGCTGTTCGGGTTGGTGGGGTCGACGATGTCCTTGGGGATGTCGACCAGGACCGGACCGGGACGACCGGTGGTGGCGATGTGGAACGCCTGGCGCACGGCCATCGGGATGTCCTGCGCCTTGGTCACCAGGAAGTTGTGCTTGGTGACCGACTGCGTGATGCCGGTGATGTCGGCCTCTTGGAACGCATCAGTGCCGATGGCGGCCGTGGGCACCTGGCCCGTGATGCAGACCATGGGCACCGAGTCCATGTAGGCGTCGGCGAGCGGGGTGACGATGTTGGTGGCACCGGGGCCACTGGTCACCATGGCCACGCCGGGCTTGCCGGTGGCGTGGGCGTACCCCTCGGCCATGTGGCCGGCGCCCTGCTCGTGGCGCACGAGGATGTGGCGGATGGGCGAGTCGATGATCGGGTCGTACACCGGGAGGATGGCCCCGCCGGGCAGGCCGAAGATGACCTCGACCCCTTCCATCTCCAGGGACTTGATGAGTGCCTGGCCTCCGTTGAGCTTCATGGTGTTCCCTTTGGGATTCGGTGCGGTGTGCATGCAGGTGGGCGGTGGTTCCTGCGGCGCTCCTTGCAGTCTGCCCGGTGCCGCATCCGGCGCCGAAAACTGCAACGACCTCCCGTTGGGGAGGTCGAGAAGCGCACGCGGATGGTGAAGACGGCGTGCGCTACGTGAGTACTACGAGGATGGTCGGCGTCTTCATCACCTGCGAAGTATGACGGACCCCCACCGATCTGACAACCCGGTTTCGCTCACCCACCTCGGGTCTTCTGGTCGATGTTCCACCGCAGGGGTGGATGTTCGACCAGAAGACGGGATCGGTCCGCTCGTCAGCGAGGGTTGGTGATGGCGCCGGTCTCGGCGCCTTGCACGAGGCGGGCGTACTTGCCGAGCACGCCCTGGGTGTAGCGCGGCGGGTTTGGGGTCCAGCCCTCCTTGCGCTTGGCCAGCTCGGCGTCGTCGACCAGCAGGTCGAGCTTGAACTGGTGGACGTCGATCACGATGCGGTCGCCGTCGCGGACGAACGCGATGGGCCCGCCGTCGACGGCCTCCGGTGCGACGTGGCCGATGCAGAAGCCCCACGTGCCACCCGAGAACCGACCATCGGTGATGAGCGCGCAGTCGGAACCGCGGCCGGCACCCTTGAGCGCGCCGGTGATGGCGAGCATCTCGCGCATGCCCGGACCGCCCTTGGGACCTTCGTAGCGGATGACGATCACGGTGCCGGGCTGGATCTCGCCGGCGAGGATCGCGTCCATGGCGCCGTCCTCGCCGTCGAACACCCGGGCCGGGCCGTCGAACAGGAGCTGGTCGGCAGAGAGGCCGGCCACCTTCACGACCGAGCCCTTGGGGGCGAGCGAGCCGGTGAGGATGTTGAGGCTGCCCTCGGCGTGGATGGGCGCATCGAGCGGATGGACGACGACCCCGTCGGGCGCCGGCGGGTCGATGGCCGCCAGGTTCTCGGCGATGGTCTTGCCGGTCACCGTGAGGCAGTCGCCGTGGAGGAGCCCCGCGTCGAGCAGCTCCTTCATGACCACCGGGACGCCGCCGATGCGGTCGAGGTCGGTCATGTGGAACTTGCCGCCCGGCTTCATGTCGGCGATGTGGGCGACCTGGCCGGCGATGCGGTTGAAGTCGTCGAGGTCGAGATCGACGCCGGCCTCGTTGGCGATGGCCAGGAGGTGGAGCACGGCGTTGGTGGAGCCGCCGAGGGCGTTGGTGACGGCGATCGCGTTCTCGAACGCCTTCTTCGTGAGGATGTCGTGGGTGGTGATTCCCAGGCGCAGCAGGTTCATGACCGCCTCGCCGGCGCGGACGGCATCGTCGTCGCGGCGACGGTCGACCGCCGGCGGGCTGGCCGAGCCGGGCAGCGACAGGCCGATGGCCTCGCCGATCGACGACATGGTGTTGGCGGTGAACATGCCGCCGCACGCACCCTCGCCGGGGCAGGCGGTGCGCTCGATCTCGCCGAGCTCCTCCTGCGACATGTTCCCGGCGGCGACGGCGCCGACGGCCTCGAAGACCGACGTGATGTCGGTGGCGGTGCCGTTGTGGTTGCCGGGCAGCGTGGAGCCGGCGTAGACGAACACCATCGGCAGGTCGAGGCGGGCGGCCGCCATCATCATCCCGGGCAGCGACTTGTCGCAGCCGGCCAGGCCGATGAACCCGTCGAGGCGCTCGGCGAACACCACGGTCTCGACCGAGTCGCAGATGACCTCACGCGACACGAGTGAGCCGCGCATGCCCTCGTGGCCCATGGAGATGCCGTCGGACACCGAGATGGTGCCGAACTGGATCGGGAAGCCGCCGCCCTTGCGCACGCCGTCCTTGGCCCGCTTGGCGAGGCGCTCGAGCGACAGGTTGCACGGGGTGACCTCGTTCCACGACGAGGCGATGGCGATCTGAGGCTTGTCCCAGTCGTCGTCGGTCATGCCGACAGCGCGCAGCATCGCCCGGCTGGGCGCGCGGCGGTAGCCGTCGGTGACGTCGCGGCTCCGGGGCTTGATGTCCACCGACGACTCCGAGGGATCGGAGGGTGCCGCAGGGGTGGAATCGGTCGGTTCAGCCATAGATCGAGACGGTACTTCCGGCAGCTGAGAGGAGCCGAACCGTTTGGGTCCGTCGCGCCTGCTCCCTCTCTGGCGCATCAAACGACAGCAAGACTGGCGCCCCGTCATGTCAGCACATCTCTGGTGTTTCCATGTTCGAACCCTGAGATGAGGAGGCGGACATGCCGCACAAGGATCACCCCACCACCCACCCCCACGGCTTGCTGCGACCGTCGCTGGTTGCCGGGCTGCTCGTGCTCACCCTGTTCGGCACTGGCTGCTTCCGGATGGTCAACACCAAGACGTACGCCGTCGGCTTGGAGACCAACCGGGCGAACCTTGTCATCCACACGGCATCTACCAATGGGCTCTACAGGATCGGCAAGGCCGGCGGGCCCACGGTGAGCAGGTCGGTCGTCTTGTCGCAGACCCCGTCCAAGATCCCGATCACCGTGAAGCAGCGAGCCGCGATCTGTGTCGTGAACCTGGCGCTGTGCGCCAGCGCCGATCAGATCGGCCGAACCTTGGTGAGCTGGTTCAAGAGCGACATCCGCAACCGCGGCGATTTCTGGGAGGCCCTCAGCTACGCCGGCCAGCACGGTCGGTGCTTCGCCTGGACGTTCGCGCCCTCGAGGAACCTGACCCACAAGGGTGTCGGTACCTCCGGCTGCAAGCGGGGCGACGCATGAGCCGGCGCTCGTCGTCAGGCACGACCCTCGCGATCATCGCCGCCGTCCTGCTGGCAAGCTCGCTCAGCGGGCTGGTCTACGCCCTCGCGACATCCTCCGCCAACGACCCCGACGACCCCTCGAACTGGGACGACTCGGCCGCCACCATCCGCGACTGGTGCGACAACGTCCAGGCCTACGTGGGCCCGACCCACGCGGCCCGATCGTTCACCATGCTCACCCGGTCCGCCATCGCCGGTGATCTCAAGCGCCCCGCCGACGAGCCCCCGACGTCTCCAGCGAAGGATCTCGATGCCTGGCAGGCCCGCCACGAGTTGTTCGTCACCTCGCAGTACCTGCAGGCCCTCGAGGGCTACCCGCACGAGACCGCCCTGGACGAGGGGCTGCTCAAGCTCGGACTCGGGCAGGCCAAGCGGGGAGCGAGGATCGATTCGTCGCTGCTGGCAGGCGCTGGCCGCTCCCTGGACGCATACGAGCGGCACCGGTGCTGACGGGCGGGCCATCGCCCAAGATCGCCATGGGACCGTCATGAGGACATCGCCCCGGTGCTTGGCCCGTTGACGGCGGAGACGAAGGGCATCGCAGTGTTCGACCAACTGGCGAGGGAGTTGTGGCGGAGGGCGCGCCGCGAGCCGGCATCGCTAGCTCCTAGGTTGCACGTCGTGGGCGAGGTGATCGAGGTGCGCGGGGTGGTGAAGCGCTGGGGGCAGACCCTGGCGCTCGGAGGAGCCACGTGCAGCGTCGGACCGGGCGTCACCGGGCTCCTGGGCGCCAACGGGGCGGGCAAGACCAGCCTCCTCGGCCTGATCCTCGGCCTCGACAAGCCCGATGAGGGCCAGATCAAGGTGTTCGACATCGACCCGGCCACCGCCGGGCCCGACGTGCGAGCGCTCCTCGGCTACTCGCCCGAGCACCACCTGCTGCCGCCCGACGTGAAGGCGGTCGACTTCGTCCGCCACGTCGCCGAGATCCACGGCCTCCCGCGCCGAGAGGCCACCAACCGGGCGTCCGACGTCCTCTGGCAGGTGGGGCTGGGCGAGGAGCGCGGTCGGCCGCTGGGCACCATGTCCACCGGCCAGCGCCAGCGGGTGAAGCTGGCCCAGGCTCTGGCGCACGACCCGCAGCTCGTGCTGCTCGACGAGCCCACCGACGGCCTCGATCCGATGCAGCGCGACGCCATGCTCGAGCTGATCCACCGCATCGGCCACGAGTTCGGCATCACGGTCCTGCTGTCGTCGCACCTGCTCGAAGAGGTCGAGCGCATCTGCGACGCCGCCATCATCTTGAGCGGCGGCGTGGTGGCCGCGGCGGGATCGCTCGACTCGCTGCGCGGCTCGGGCGAGGGGGTGGCCATCGAGTTCGACGGCGACCAGCAGCTCATCGACGCCACGCTCACCACCATCCACGGCACCGGGGCCCAGATCCGCCACGACACCCGTGGCTACGTGATCAGCGGCGACGAGGGCCTGTTCACCACCGTGCGCGATGCGGTGGCGGCGAGCGGCGTGGGCGTCCGGCGCCTCGGCCGGCGCACGGTGTCGCTCGAAGAGGTCTTCCTCGGCGTCGGCGCCGGAGCGGACCCGGCGCAGGACCCGCGCCTCGCCGGGCTGCCGCCTCCACCGGCAGCCCTGCCCGCTCCCCCGGCTCCGCCCGGTCGGCCTCCGGTGGGGCAGCCGTGAGCGCGCCCGACACCTTCTCCGGCGCCGACGCCCAGATCCTCGACCGCGGGTACCGCAAGTACGACGGGCCCCGCACCGGGGTGACCGGCGCGGTGCAGGCCGTGGTCCTCCACAGCATCCAGCGGGCGCTGGGCATGCGCCGCAGCGTGTGGGCCAAGATCCTGCCCACCATCACCATCGCCTTCGCCTACGTGCCGGCCATCGTGTTCGTGGGCATCGTTGCCCTGTTCCCCAAGAACCGCGCCACCGACTTCCTGCTGCCCGGCTACGGCGACTACTACGGCTACGTCATCTCGGCGATCATGATCTTCGTGGCGCTCGTCGCCCCCGAGGTGCTCTGCACCGACCGCCGCACCGGCATGCTCGGCGTGTACCTGGCGTCTCCGCTCGACCGCGACAGCTACCTCTTCGCGAAGGCCACGAGCATCGCCGCCGTCTTGTCGCTGGTGTGCCTGGGCCCGCCGCTGCTCATGTTCGTGGCCAACGTCCTGCAGAGCACCGGCCCCGATGGCGTCGGCGACATCATCGCCACCGGGTGGCGGGTGCTCCTCAGCGGCGCGGTCATCACGTCGCTGTTCACCGGCATCACCATGGGGCTCACGAGCCTGACCGACCGGAAGGCGGTGGCCTCCGCCACCATCATCTTGCTGTTCCTGGTCTCGATCTCGATGACCGCCACCATCCACGCGGCGGGCGCACCCCGCGGCGTCTACACGCTGGCCCCCACGCTGCTCGGCCTGGAGCTGGCCCAGCGCATCCACGGCGACTACAGCCCGATCATGCGCGGCGTCCCCGACATCACCATCTGGATCGCCTGGGCCGGCTGGACCGTCGGCGGGTTCGCTCTGGCCCGCAACCGCCTCCACCACCTGCCGGTGACGCGATGACCGCCCCCGTTCCGGCCAGCCCCGCCCCGCCTGTCGGCGACGGGCCCATGATCCAGGTCGACAACGCGTCCAAGTGGTTCGGCGACGTCGTCGCGGTGTCCGACGTCTCGTTCAGCATCGGGCCTGGTGTCACGGCCCTGCTCGGGCCCAACGGCGCCGGCAAGTCGACGCTCCTGCGGATGCTCTGCGGCCTCACGCCACCCGACCGCGGTTCGGTGCGCATCTTGGGCCAGGACCCTCGCACCGACCTCGCCGTACGAGGCCGGATCGGCATCGTCCCCCAGCAGGAGGCGATGTTCGAGGCCTTCACCGCCTTCCAGTTCGTCCGCCTCGCCGGGCTGCTCCACGGCGTCCCCGACCCCGACGCGGCAGCCCGCTGGGCCCTCGGCCTCGTGGAGCTCGACCCCGACGACCACCGGAGCACCACCACCTACTCGAAGGGCATGAAGCAGCGGGTGAAGGTGGCCCAGGGCCTGGTCAACGATCCCTCGGTCATGGTGCTCGACGAACCGCTCACCGGGCTCGACCCGCGCCAGCGAGCCCACCTGATCGAGCTCTTCGGCCGTCTGGGCGAGCAGGGCCGGTGCGTGATCGTGTCCAGCCACGTGCTCGACGAGGTCGAGCGGTTCGGATCTCGGGTGCTCGTCGTGGCGCAGGGACGGCTGGCGGCCACCGGAGACTTCCGCGCCATCCGGGACCTGATGGACGACCGGCCGCACCGCATCCGCGTCCGCACCGACAAGCCCCGGGAGCTGGCCACCGAGCTGATCGCCCGCGCGGGCGTGCTGGCGGTGCGGCTCGAGCCGCCGTCAGCCGGACGGCCGGGCGCGGTGATCGTCGAGACCACCGACGCTCCCCTGTTCCGGCGCTCCGTCGCCCTCGCTGCCCAAGCCGTCGATGGCGCCATGCTCGAGGTGGCCCCGCTCGACGACGACCTCGACAGCGTCTTCCGCTACCTGGTGCAGCGCTGATGGCCACGCCGCAGACCCACGTGCCCGGAGCCACCGCTCCGCAGGCCCCGCAGCTCGGACGGGTCCTCCGCGCCGAGTACTGGCTGCTGCTGCGCAGCGTCTGCACCCGGGGCCGCCTCATCGCCATCGGCGCGCTCGCGATGTTGAGCGTGTTGACGGCGCTGATCGTGCGGCTCGGCAACGAGCACGACGGCGTGCGCGCCGGGGTCGATTACGTCAACACCAACGTGGCCACGCTCATCCCGGTCGCCGTCTTGGTGTTCGGCGCCGCCACCATCGGCGACCTCATCGACGACGGGTCGCTCGTCTACCTGTGGCTCCGCCCGATCCCGACCTGGGTCCACGTGGTCGCAGCCTGGGCCGCCACGGTCACCGTCGTGGTGCCCTTGGTGCTGGTGCCCGTGGTGGCGTCCACCGCCATGATCGACACCTCGGCGTCGCTGCTCGGCGCTGCCGTGCTCGGGGGCCTCGTCGCCACCGCCGCGTACTCGGGCATCTTCGTGATGCTCGGCGTGCGCTTCCGACGAGCGCTGCCGTGGGGGCTCGTCTACATCTTGATCTGGGAGGGCTTCATCGCCTCGGCCGGCAAGACGGCCACGAAGCTGGCCGTGCGCTCCTACGTCCGGTCCATCCTCACGTCGATGACCGGCGTCGAGCTCAAGCTCGGCAACTACGCGCTCTGGGTCGGCATCACCGTGCCGCTGCTCGCCGGCGCCGTGGCCCTGCTGTACGCCAGCCGGCGCCTCGCCAAGACCGACGTCGCCTGATCGGGCCTTCCCCCCGGCCCGCGTAGGGTCCTCGCGTGACCGTCACCGACCTCGCCGTAGCTGCTGCGGCCACCTACTTCGCCGTCTTCGGGACGGGCTTCGTGTTCAAGCCGGAGCTGGTGGAGCGGTTCGCGCTCCGGTGGACCGACCCGGCCGGCAAGACCGAGGTCCGCTGCTACTACGGGGCGGTGTCGTGGGCCCTGGCCGGGTTCCTGGTGTACCTGCTCACCCAGGACCTTGCCGTCGAGGCGCTGACCGGAGTGCTGTTCCTCGCCACCGCGGTGTTCGCGGTGCGGGTGATCGGCACGATCGTCGATGGCGGACGGACCCACCCGTACACGCGGATGGCGATCCCGGTGGAGGCCGCGTTCGTGGTGGCCGTCGCCGCGGTGCGGTTCCTGGCCTAGGAGCCGACGGCATCGGGGCTGATGCCCCGCAGCACCCGGTCGACCAGGGCGGCGATCACCTTGGGGTTGACGGGGGCCCCGCTGAAGTAGAGGCGGTACATGATCGGGCCGGTGAGCTGGTCGACGGTGAGGTCGATGTCGATCCCCTCGGCGATCTCACCGCGGTCGCGGCCGCGGGCGAGGATCGCCGCCACCGGACCACGCCGGTCGGCCACGAACGAGCGCAGCTGCCCGGCCAGCTCCTCGTTGAGCGCGGCCTCGGCGGCCAGCGCCGGCATGAGGCGCACCGCAGCCTGCTGGGCTTCGGCCTCGGCGAGCGGCTCGTAGTAGGCGATCAGGTCGTCGCGCAGGGTGCCCGTGTCGGGCTCGAAGACCGGCAGGTGGCCGGCGGCGAGCGCGTCGAGGACGAGCTGCTCCTTGCCCGACCACCGGCGGTAGATGGTGGCCTTGCCCACGCCGGCCCGATGGGCGACGGCGTCGATCGTGAGACCGCCGAACCCCGACTCGGCGAGCTGCTCGATCACCGCGGCGAGGATCGCTTCGTCGGCCCGGGCATCGCGAGGACGACCGGGCCGCCGACGTTCGGTCTCCTCCGTCACGTGGCCAGTCTCCCCCACCGAGGCGCCACGGGAGCGCACTGCGGTGGAGGAGGAGGTCCGGCTCATCGCTCAGTCCTCTGGGGGACGGTCCCCGGCGGTCGCCGAGGCGAGCTCGTGCTCGTGCTCCTCGAGGTGCGACTCGTCGATGGCCTCCTGGCGGGCGAGGGCCGCCTCGGTGCCGCCGATGCCGAGCGTGGAGCGCACCTCGACGGCGTCGTCCTCATCCATGTCGACCGCGCCGGCGACCGGCGCGGCGTGCGCCGGCAGGAAGACCAGGGCGACCAGCGCGCCCACCAGGGCGATGGCGGCGGAGACCAGCAGGCCTCGACCCATCGAGTGCGAGAAGGCCTCACGGGCGGCGTCGGCGATCTGGTGGCCGATCGGCGTGTCGATCGTGTTGGGGTTGCCACCGGCCTGGGCGGCGACGGAGAACGCTCCGCCGATGGAGTCCTTGGCGGCGCCGAGCCCCGCGGCCGGCAGGCCGAGGCCACCGAGGCTCGAGGCCATGGCAGGGGCGTACTGCGACGAGAAGACGCTGCCGATGATGGCCACGCCGAGGGCGCCACCAACCTGGCGGGTGGTGTCGTTCATGGCTGAGCCGACGCCGGCCTTCTCCCGGGGCAGGGAGCCCATGATCGATTCGGTGGCCGGGGCCATCGCCAGGGCGATGCCGAGGCCGAGGAGCAGCTGGGCCGGCAGGACCCGGGCGTACCCGAGCTCCGGGGTGGCGGTGGCGGCGACGGCCAGGCCGATGGCGACCGTGCCGAGGCCGCCGGCGACGACCAGCTTGGTGCCGACCCGGCGGACCAGCCGTGTGGACTGCGGCGCCACGACCAGCATCACCAGGGCCAGCGGCACCGAGCGGACGCCGGCCTCGAGCGGCGTGAAGCCCAGCACGTACTGCATGAACTGCGTGAGCATGAACATGGAACCGAACATGGCGAAGAACGTGAGGGTCACGGCCACGTTGGCGGCGCTGAACCGTGGGTTCTTGAAGAACTTGATGTCGAGCATCGGGTGGTCGGTGGTGTTCTGCCACCAGATGAACACGGCCATGGTGGCCGCGCCCACGCCGAGAGCGGCGAGCACCCCAGGTGAGGTCCAGCCCTTGGCCGGCGCTTCGATGATGGCCCAGACGAGCGACACGAGGGCGACGATCGACAAGACCGCGCCGAACGGGTCGAGCTTGGGGCTGTTCTCGGCCTTGGAGTTGGGCAGGAGGAAGTAGCCGGCGGGGAGGGCGATGGCCACGACGGGCACGTTGACCAGGAACACCGAGCCCCACGAGAAGTGCTCGAGCAGCCAGCCGCCCAGCATCGGGCCGATGGCGACGCCGACGCCCGAGAGCCCGGCCCAGATGCCGATGGCCTTCGCCCGTTCGGTCGGGTCGGTGAAGATGTTGGTGAGCAGCGACAAGGTGGCGGGCATGATCAGCGCGCCGCCCACACCCATGAACGAGCGGGTCAGGATCAGGAACTCCGCTGACGGGGCGAAGGCCGAGGCGATCGAGCCGATCACGAAGATGAGCAGGCCGAGCGACAGGGCGGAGCGCCGGCCGAACTTGTCGCCGAGGCTGCCGGTGGTGAGCAGGAGGCCGGCGAACACCAGGGTGTAGCCGTCGATGATCCACTGCAGCTGGCTGGTGGTGGCGTGCAGGTCGGCGGACAGCCGAGGCAGGGCCACGTTCAGGATCGTGTTGTCGAGGCTGACCACCAGGAGGCTCATGCAGAGCACCCCCAGGGCGATCCAGCGCCGGTCGTATGCGGTCTTCGTATCCATCGGCCTTGCCTTCTGCTCGGTTGCACGGCGCCGACCGGTCGGCCGCTGGGGGTGTGGGAGGACCAGCGGCCGCTGCCGGTCGGCACCGTGCGATTGTGGCTATTACAGCACCGATCAGTTCCGAAACCATCCATTCTCGGAAGTGATATCCGTCACGTCCCGCCCTGGGCCCCACCAGCACCCGAGCGCGACCCATCCCCTGGGACCAGGCGCGGCGAAGCGAGCTCGGTGGGTCGTCGGCTCCGGCGACGGCGCCGGTGACTCCGGGAAGGAGGCGCTACTGGGACTTCTGGGCGAGGAGCTGGGCGACGAGCTTGCCGTCGGCCTGGCCCTTCGAGGCCTTCATGATCTGGCCGGTGAAGAACCCGGCCAGCTTCTTGCGCGCCTTGTCGTCGCCCTCGCGGAACTGGGCCCACTCCGTGGGGTTGGCGTCGATGACGCCGTCGACGATGGCCTCGAGCGCACCGGTGTCCATGGCCTCGAAGCCCTTGGCCTTGGCCACGTCGGCGGCCGAGGCCGACGGGTCGGCCACCAGCTCGGCGAGGACCTGCTTGGCCTGGGTGGCGGTGAGGTCGCCGGCGACCTCCAGGGCCACCAGCTCGGCCAGGCGCACGGGGGCGACGGCCGGACCGCCTTCGACGGCGAGGTTCTGGACCACGTGGACCAGGACGCGCGCCTTGGCCGCGTCGGATGCCGCCAGCGCGGCGTCGACCCCCGCGTCGGTCAGCTGCCACGGGGACGGGCGGCCGGGAGCGTCGGGCTGGTGGCCATCGAGGCTGCCGGCCCCGGTGACCGGGGTGTCGATCTCGGTCATGAAGCGCCCGGCGATGTCGGCGCCGGACTCGGTGGCACCGGACCGGTCGCCGTCGGCATCGGGCGACAGCTGCGAGGTCCACGCCAGCGCGGCCAGGGCCTGGTCGTCCTGGCCCCGTTCGACGGTGACGACCACGGCTTCGGCCGTGACCGGCTCCCCGGTGACCGCCGCCAGGCGGTGCCGTCGGGCCGCGGGCAGCAGGGGCAGGCCCGCAGCGATCTCGGCCACGCGCTCGGCGCCGAGGTCGACGGGGACGAGGTCGGGCTCGGGGAAGTACCGGTAGTCGTCGGCCTCCTCCTTGGAGCGCATCGTGTGCGTGCGGCCGTCGGTCTCGTCCCAGTGGCGCGTCTCCTGGGTGACCTTCTCGCCGGAGGCGTGGAGGTCGGCCTGGCGGCGCGCCTCGTACTCGATGGCCCGCACGAGCGAGCGCAGCGAGTTGACGTTCTTGATCTCGCACCGGGTGCGCAGCTCGGCGGAGCCCTCGCGGCGGACGGAGATGTTGGCGTCGACGCGCATCGACCCCTCCTCCATCTTCCCGTCGGAGATGCCGCAGGCGACGAGGATGGACCGGAGCTCGGCCACGTACTGCCGGGCCTGGTCGGCGGAGCGCACGTGCGGGCGCGACACGATCTCGAGGAGCGGGACGCCGGCGCGGTTGTAGTCGACGAGCGAGTGGTCGGCGCCCTTGATGCGCCCTGCGCCCCCGACGTGCGTGGACTTGCCGGTGTCCTCTTCGAGGTGGGCCCGCTCGATGCCGACGACGTGGCCCGAGGGCAGCTCGAGCGTGCCATCGACCACGATGGGCTGGTCGTACTGCGAGATCTGGAAGTTCTTCGGCATGTCCGGGTAGAAGTAGTTCTTCCGGCTGAAGATCGAGCGCTGGACCGTGGCGCCGACGGCGCACCCGAAGCGGGCGGCCAGCTCGACGGCCTGCTGGTTCACCACCGGCAGCGTGCCCGGCAGACCGAGCGTGACCGGGTCGATGTTGGTGTTGGGCTCGTCGCCGAAGTGGTTGGGCGCGCCCGAGAACATCTTGGTGGCGGTGGCCAGCTCCGCATGGACCTCGAGGCCGCACACCAGCTCCCAGCGGGAGCCGTCGGAGGCCTCGACCACGAGGATGTCGTCGGACTCGGCCACCGTGATGGTGTTGCCGAGCGAATCGGTGGGCATGGCGGGGGCGTCGGTCATCAGGCGTCCTTCCCGGTGGTGGGGGCGGCGGCTTCGATGGCGGCCGCGGCCCGGAACATGGGCACCTCGCCGAGCGACGGCGCCAGCACCTGCACGCCCACGGGCAGGCCGCCGGCATCGGTCCCGAACGGGATCGACATGGCCGCGTCGCCCGCCAGGTTGCTGGGGATGGTGCAGATGTCGTTGAGGTACATGGTGAGCGGGTCGGCGATGGCGCCGAGCTCGAAGGCGGTGGTGGGCGTGGCCGGCGACAGCAGCACGTCGAAGCGCTCGTAGGCGGCGGCGAAGTCTCGGCAGATCAGGGTGCGGACCTTCTGGGCCTTGCCGTAGAAGGCGTCGTAGTAGCCGGCGGACAGGGCGTAGGTGCCGAGCATGATCCGCCGCTTGACCTCGGGCCCGAACCCTGCGGTGCGGGTGGCCACCATCATCTCGTTGGTGGTGGCGGCCTCGACCCGCAGGCCGTAGCGGACCCCGTCGAAGCGGGCCAGGTTGCTCGACGCCTCGGCGGGGGCGATGAGGTAGTAGGCGGACAGCCCGAACGTGACCGCCGGGACCGACACCTCCTCCACGATGGCGCCGGCCGCAGCCAGGGCCTCGGCCGACTCGCGCACGCGGGCGGCGACCTCGGGGTGGATCCCTTCGCCCATGAGCTCGGTGATCAGCCCGACGCGCAGGCCCTGCACGCCGTCGTCGAGGTGCTCGACGATGGACGGGGCCGGTTGCGGGATCGAGGTGGCATCGGCCGGGTCGTGGCCGGCGATGACCTCGAGCAGCGCGGCCGCGTCGGCGACCGTGTTGGCGAACGGGCCCACCTGGTCGAGCGACGAGGCGAAGGCGATGAGCCCGTAGCGCGACACCGTGCCGTACGTGGGCTTGACGCCGACCACGCCGCAGAAGGCGGCGGGCTGGCGGATGGACCCGCCGGTGTCGGAGCCGAGCGAGATCGGCGCGAACCCGGCGGCCACCGCCGCCGCGGAACCACCGGACGAACCGCCCGGAACGCGGTCGGTGTCGACCGGGTTGCGGGTGGGACCGAACGCCGAGTTCTCGGTGCTCGAGCCCATGGCGAACTCGTCGAGGTTGGTCTTGCCGACGGTGATGGCTCCGGCCGCGGCGAGGCGCGTGACGACGGTGGCGTCGTAGGGCGGGACCCAGCCCTCGAGGATCTTCGACGAGCAGGTGGTGGCCACGCCGTCGGTGCAGAGGTTGTCCTTGACCGCCACGGGGACACCGGCGAGGGGTCCGACCGGCTGACCCGAAGCGAGGGCCCGGTCGACGGCCGCCGCCGCGGCACGGGCTTCGTCGGCCGTCACCGTGTTGAAGGCGTGGATGGTGGGCTCGGCTGCCTCGATGGCGGCCAGGTGGGCGTCGATCACGTCGACGGCGCTCCGCTCACCCGAGCGGATGGCGGCGGCGATGCCGAGCGCAGTGGTCTCGCCGGTCACGGTGCCTCACCCAGGATCGTGGGCACGCGGAACCGGCCGTCCTCGGCCTGCGGGGCTCCCGCCAGCGCCGCCTCTGGGGTGAGGGTGGCACCCGGCTGGTCGGGCCGGAGCACGTTGACCAGGGGGTAGGGGTGCGACGTGGGAGGCACCTCGGCCAGGTCGAGCGCCTCCACGTCGGAGGCGTGCTCGAGGATGGCGCCCAGCTGGGCCGTGAACGTGTCGAGCTCGTCATCGCCAAGCGAGAGCCGGGCCAGCTTGGCGACGTGAGCGACGTCGTCCCGAGAGATCTGCGAAGACATGGAGGTCGATCGTACGGGATGCGCCCGATCGGCCCGTCGCCCGTTCCCGGCCGGTCCCGGGTCGAGCGCGGGCGCAGCCCGCTGATGTCAGCGGGCTGCGCCGGTCGCGCCTACCTCAGCGACTGCTACGAGATGTCGAAACCGACACCGCCGGTGCTGTACGAGAGGACACCGGCCTTGATCGACCTCGTGCGGGGGTCACCGAACGGGTAGTTGGTCTGATAGGCCCAGACCACCCGCGCTGCCCCGGCGTGCGTCCGGAAGATCGACATGGCCGCCGCACCTGGATCGTCGTTCGCGCCCGCAGGGAACGACTTCACGCTGGGCACGCTGGCCGGGCCGGAGGCGAAGTACGCCGTGGAGTTGGTGAGCGCGCAGGATCCGGACAACAGGGACGTCCCGCAGTTGGCGATGCCCGTGACGTAGTTCCCGCTCGTCCAGGCATACGCCGAGAAGAACAGGTAGATCGTGTTGTTCGTCGTCACCCGGATCAGGGTGGGGTTCTCGATGATGTACTTGTTCTCGCCGGGCGTCGGTCCGCTGTACGAGACCGACGACGCCTTCAGGAGCGTCTGGCGGGTGGACAGCATCGGGTAGCCGGTCGACGACATCTCCATGGCCGAGATGGCGGCATGGTCGTTGTCTTCGCCTGGGTTGTCGTCGCGCCACGTCAGGTACAGGTGGCCGTTGTCGACGAACGCTTCCGGATCGATGCTCCACCGACCGTTCGACGAGCAGTTGATCGACGTGTCGCTGGCCGTGAACGGGCCGCGGGCGTTGGGGCTGAACGCGATGCCGAGGCAGCGCTCGTTGGACGAACCGGCGACTCGTGCCGTGTAGTACATGATGTAGTGGTTGTTCCAGAACACCACCGACGGCGCCCACACCTGTCCAGCGATCTTGCTGGGGTTCGCCCAGTCGCCCGGGCCGTTCGGCATCGCATCGCCGTCGACGCACTGACCGTCGAGCGCCAGCGTCTCACCGTTTCCGTGCCAGATGTACGGCACCCACAGCGTGGCCGCGGAGGCGGAGCACCTGGCGATCGGCTGCGCAGGCGTCGAGGCATAGGTGACGTAGGTGACGCCGTCCTGGGCCGCCAAGGTCATCGGATCGTGGAGGTCTCCTGCCACCGGCGGACCGGTGAACGCCTCCGCCCGCCCTGTGGGCAGCATCGACAGGAGGGCGACGGTGATGAACGCCGCCAGGAGCGCAGATCTCGTGCGCCGGGAGGCTCCGGTGCGACCCGACGAGCGCGACGAAGAAGGACCAGCCATGGGGAACCGCCTGTGCGACCAGCAACGCCGGATTGCGCTGCGAGGTCCGACGATGACAGGTGCCCTCCCGGCTGTCAAGGATCCGGGGATCACGCATCGGCGCAGGTCACGGTGGGCGCGCACGGTGACGCTGCGTACTCGATCGAAACCCCTGCGATCCCGCCGGGCCGTGGGCTCGGCCGACGCGTGGGGACGGTCTGCATCAGGCGATCAGGCGCCGGCGGTGACCTTCTGGGCGAAGGACACGGTGGCGTCGAAGACGATCTCGCGATCGAAGTCCTGGGTGACGACGTGGTAGCTGCGCTCGCACCAGATCCGCTCCACCGGCCCCGACACCGACGCGGCCAGCAGGTCGGAGTTCTCGGGTGGGACCACGTGGTCCTGGCGGCTGGTGATGACGAGCAGCGGCGAGGTGATGCGGGTCATGCGATCGCCGAGGTTGTCGGCCGCGTCGAACAGGGTGAGCAGCGGCGCGAGCGGCGTCTCGGCGTAGGCGCTCTCCTCGACACCAGGCTCGGCGATGTCGGAGGCGATCCCGGCGAAGCGGTCGGCGCCCGTGGCGAGCACCTCCTGCACGGCCTCCCGCATGCCCGGCGGCACCGAGACGACGGCGTTGATGCACACGAGGCCGGCGATCTCCGGATGCTCGGACCCGAGCCACGCCGTGAGGGCGCCACCCATCGACAGGCCGACCACCACGACCTGCTCGCAGCGCTCGGCGAGGGCGGCGTAGCGCTCCTCGGCGTGGGCCAGCCAATCGGTCCAGCCCGTGGGGATCATGGCCTCGAGCGTGGTGCCGTGACCGGGGAGCAGCGGCATGTCGACCGTGAAGCCGGCGGCCGCCAGCCGCTCCGACAGGGCCCGCATCGATCCGGGGTTCCCGGTGAACCCGTGCAGCACGAGCACGCCGACGGGGCCGCCCTCGTAGAAGGTGGGTTCGGCTCCGGGGATGATCGGGGCGTTCTGGTCTGCGGTCATGCGAGCTCCTCCGAGGCGCGGGGCAGCGCTGGTGTGCGCGTTCGGTCCCCGACGGCCAACCCTACGGTCCCCGCGTCGCGTGCCGGCGTCCGCCCCTCCTTGACCCGGCGGTCAATGCAGTGCTCCACTTGCCGCCACCATGACCGAAGACCGCCGGCTCACCACCCAGGGCCAGGAGCGCAAGCAGCAGCTCCTCGACCAAGCCGCCATCCTGTTCGCCGAGCGGGGCTACGCCGAGACCAGGGTGCTCGACATCGTCCAGGCGGCCGGCGTGGCCAAGGGCCTCTTCTACTGGTACTTCGAGAACAAGGAGGCGCTCTTCCGCGAGCTGGTCGAGCTCAACCGCCTCAACCTGCGCCGCGCCCAGGCCGAAGCCATCGATCCCGAGGCCGAGCCCCTGCTCCAGATCCGCCAGGGCGCCGAGGCGTCGGTGCGGTACATGGCCCAGTACGCCCACTTCTTCTCGCTGCTCGAGGTGGAGAACCTGGAGAAGCAGTTCGCCGACGAGCTCCGCAAGGGCACCGAGATCCACACCGCCGACGTGGCGTCGATCATCCGCCGGGGCGTGGCCGACGGGAGCATCCGCGACGAAGACCCCGAGGTGGCCGCCTACGGCGTGGTCGGGACGGTCGGCTACTACGGGCACTTCCACCGCACCGGCCGGCTCCCGCTCCCGGTCGACGAGCTGGCGGCCTTCGTCGGCCGGTTCGTCGTGTGCGCGCTCGCATCGGACGAGACGATCGCTCGCCGCGTGCTCGCGCCTGCCCACGTCTGACCGCCGCCGGTCAGGCCGCTGCGAGCATCAGCACGGCGCAACCCCCTCTGGCCCACGCCCGAGGTGACCACCCGGTAGGGTCCGCTGCGCATTTCGCACCCCCAATGCAGAACGTTCGAGGAGACCACCTGTGGCGAAGTTCCTGAGTGAAGAGTGGGTGGCCGGCGCCCGTGCCCTCCAGGCCGAGTACAAGGACCGCGCCGCTGCTCCCGCTGCGCAGGCGCGCATCAACCTCACCATCACCGAGGTGCCCGCCGACGTCCACGAGGGCCCCATCTCCGCCAAGATCGACACCACCGACGGCGCACCCGACCTCGACCTCGGCGCGTTCGACTCGCCCGACGCCAGCATCACCCTGGAGTACGACACCGCCAAGGCGTTCCTCGTCGAGGGCAACCCCCAGGTCGTCATGCAGGCCGTGATGAGCGGCAAGGTGAAGATCTCGGGCGACATGACGAAGGTGCTCGCCCTGGGCCAGGGTGCACCCGACGCGGTGGCGCTGGAGATGGGCGGCAAGCTCCGCGACATGACCGACTGAGGTCGGTCGCTCCGGCCGGGCTCCGTCGCCGTCAGAGGGCGGGGAGCGGCTCGGTCTCGGGGTGCAGCGCCGCCTCGGAGCGGTGGGTCGACGCGATGCGCGTGGCCGTCAGCACGGAGGCCGCGGCCAGGACCACGCCCGCGGCGTAGCCCCAGTGGTAGCTGGCCTCGAGGCCGACGGCGGGCAGGCGCGTCTGCTGCACCGACTGCATGACGGTGATCCCGAACACGACGCCGACCTGG
The DNA here is from genome assembly GCF_049993875.1 of Aquihabitans sp. McL0605. Classification (NCBI taxonomy): domain Bacteria; kingdom Bacillati; phylum Actinomycetota; class Acidimicrobiia; order Acidimicrobiales; family Iamiaceae; genus Aquihabitans; species Aquihabitans sp. McL0605. The sequence goes on along the minus strand of NZ_CP188252.1, from coordinate 3,701,954 downwards.
ATCATCATCTGCTGGGCGGCGCCGGCGATGCCGTAGTCGGCCTCCTCCACCGAGACCGTGACGCTCGCCGCCAACGGGGGCATGGCCGTGCCCATCCCGATGCCCGCCAGGGCGAGGCACGCCATCACCATCAGCACCGTCGAGCTGGCACCCAGCGTGGCCATCGCCACCAGCGCCACCACCACCGCCACGGATCCACCCGATGCCGCCTTGCGCGCGCCGACGCGGTGGACCACCCGGGCCGCCATCGGCCCAGCGAGGGCGAACGCCAGGGGCCGGGCGATGCTCACCAGCCCAGTCTTGGTCTCGGAGTAGCCCAGGACGTTCTGGAGGAGCAGCGGGGTGAGGATGAACGAGCCCATGTAGGCCCCGTTCAGGACCGCCTGGGTGACGATGGCATAGGTGAACCCCGGCACGCGGAGGTAGCGCAGGGGCAGGAGCGGCTGCTCGGCGACGCGCTCGACCCGCACGAACCCGTACAGCGCGGCGGGGCCGAGGACGAGCGAGGCCAGCACGATCGGCGCCGTCCACCCGATCCGGGGTCCCTCGTTCAGGGCGAACAGCAGCGGCGTGACCCCGACCGCGATCAGGGCGGCGCCGGCGACGTCGAACTTCCCGGTCAGGTGCTTGGGGGTCTCGGGGAACAGGCGGAACGCGAAGGCGAACGCGGTCAGGATGAGCGGCACCTGGCCCCAGAACAGGGCCCGCCAGCCGAACGCCTCGACCAGGGGGCCGCCGATCACCACGCCCACGACCGGGGCGCCCGCGGCCACCATCGACCAGTACCCGAGCGCTCGGACGCGCTCCTCCTTGGGGAAGATCCGCGAGATCACCGCGAACGAGGCCGGCCCGGTGGCCGCCCCCTCGATCGCCCCCAGCGTGCGGAACGCGATCAGCGCGCCCGCCGACCAGGCCAGGGCCGACGCCGCCGACATGACCGCCGCACCGGCGAGCCCCCACAGGTAGATCCGGCGCATGCCGATGCGGTCGCCCAGCTTGCCCACGAGCGGCCCGACCACGCCGAACGCCAGCATCGGGCCGGTGACCACCCAGGTCATGGTGGATTCCGCCGTGCCGAACTCGCCGGCGATGCGGTGGATCGACACCGCCAAGATGGTGACCGTGACGTTGACGGCGAACAGGCCGAAGAGCACCGCGACCAGGATCCGCCAGCGGTTGGGCGGCGCGGCCAAGGGGTCGGGGGTCGCCGCGGGCTGGTCGGACACGACCCCGAACGGTACTTGACCCGCGGGTCAAGATCGCAGGCGAACCACCATGACGATGGTCACCCCGAGGATCAGCCCAAGACGATGTCGACGGTGCTGCCGGGCGGGACGAGGGTCCCGGCCTTCGGCGACGTGCGCTTGGGCGTGCCGTCGGCGGGACCGCTCACGTTGCCCGGCTTGAGGCCCTGGGCCCGGAGGATGGCGCTGGCCTCCTTGATCGAGCTGGCGCCCTTGATCGACGGGACGGCCACCGGCTGCGGGCCCTTGGAGACCTCGATCGTGACGGTGGAGTCTCGGGGGACGGTGGAGCCCGACTTGGGCAGGACCGAGATGACCTGGCCCTTGGGCGCTTGGTCGCTGTAGGAGCTGACCACGCCGACCTTGAGCTCGAGGGCCTGCAGAGCTTCGGTGGCGGCGGCCTGGGTGCTGCCCACCAGCCCGCTGGGCACCGTGCGGGGCTCGGGGCCGTTCGAGACGATCAGCGGGACCGTGCTGCCCTTCTCGAGCTTCGCCGGGGTCCCGTCGGCGACCTTGATCACGTCGCCCTTGGCGACGTCTTCGCTGTAGGGCGTGTCGGCGGTGGAGGCCTTGAGCCCGACGGCTTCGACGGCCGTGGTGGCGTCGTCGAGCGAACGGCCGGCGAGGTCGGTGGGCACGGCGACCATGGTCTGGCCGGCCGAGACGGTGAGGGCGATGGTGCGGCCGGACGGGAGCCGGGTGCCGGCCACCGGCGCGGTCTTGAGCACCTCTCCCCGGGTGGTGCCGTCCTGGCGGATGTGGACCGATGAGGTGGTCCAGCCCGCAGCGCGGGCCACCGCCTGGGCCTGGGCCTCGGTGCGACCGACCAGGTTGGGCACCGGCAGCACCACGGGCGGTTGCGCGGGGGTGTCGTCCTGGTTGGCGACCACGGCGGCGGCGGCACCACCGATGCCGAGCAGGGCGATGATCACCAGCACCACCCACGGCCAGCGCCGACGGCGGCGCGGGGCGCCATCTCCCTCGTCGACCCCATCGGCGTCGGTCCCGTCGACGCCGTCGGCCCCCACGAGCGCACCGACGAGGGCCACCTCGCCGGTGGGGTGGTCGGTGGCGACGGGGGCCTCGGTGATGACCGTGGCGTCGCGGTCGGCTTCGGCCTGCGCCTCGTGGGCGGTCAGATCGACGATCTGATCGTCGGCATCGTCGGCGTCGTCGCCCTCGTGCGGATCCTCGCGGTCGCCGCCGCGGCCCTCGGGCTCCGCCGTGGTCGGCGCGTCGCCGGAGGCCCAGCTCGCCCCGCCCAGCGCGCCGACGCCGGCCAGCGCCACGACCGGGTCGGCCTGGTTGACCCACGAGGGCGGGTCGAGGCCGAGGTCGTCGGCGGTGAGGTCGCTGGCGGGGGCCGCCTCGGTGTCGAGCGGGCTCGGGGCGTGGACCGTGGGATCGAGATCGGTGCCGGCCAGGACGCCGGCGGCGAGGGCGCCGGCCAGCGGGAGCATCGCCGGGCGGGGCAGCTCGCTGGCGGCCCGCAGGAGCCCTTTGGCCAGGGTGCGGGCATCGATGCGGCGCTCGGGGTCGGCGGCGCCGGCGTCGGCGAGGATGGGCTGGAGGGCGCCGAGCTCGTCGGGCACGATCAGCGGTCGGTCGACGCGGGCCATCAGGGTGCCGAGCGTGGTGTCGGCCACGAACGGGACCTCGCCGGTGACCGACTCGATCATGGCGAGGGCCAGGGAGTACACGTCGGCCTTGCCGGACAGGGTCTCGCCCTTGGCCTGCTCGGGCGAGGCGTACCGCGCCGTGCCCAGCACCGCGCCCTGCGGCTCGGTCCAGGCGGCCTCGGCCAGAGCCCGGGCCAGCCCGAAGTCGGCGATCCGCAGGCGCTGGTCCTCGCCGAACAGCAGGTTGGCGGGCTTGATGTCCCGGTGGACGAAGCCGCGCCGGTGGGCGTAGTCGAGCGCCCGGGCGGCCTCGAGGCCGACCCCCAGGGCCTGTGACGGCGTGAGCAGCGCTCCGGAGTCGAGCAGGGCGCGCAGGCTCCCGCCGGGCAGGTACTCGGTGACGATGAACGCCACCTCGCCCTCGGCCGCACCGTCGCTCCAGTCGTAGACGGCCATCACGTTGGGGTGGCTGAGCGCAGCGGCGGCCCGGGCCTCGGCGCGGAAGCGCCGCAGGAACTCGGCGTCGCCGGCGAGGGCGTCGTGGAGCATCTTGACCGCCACGCGGCGGCGGAGCTTCACGTCGTCGGCCAGGTAGACCTGCGCGGACGCGCCCATGCCGATGGGTGCAACGAGCCGGTAGCGCCCCCCCAGCACCCGGCCGATCTCTGCCGTCATGCGGGGATTGGCCACGGATGGAGGGTACCGCCCAGCCCGACCCGAATCGGGGACGCCAGGGGAACTCGGTGGTCGCGATGGGTGCACGGGGGTACGACCCGGCAAGATGGACGAGATGACTGGCACCGGCACGGAAACTGGCTCGGCCGAAGAGGCCCCGGCCCAGGAGGAGCTGCCCGCGCCACCCCCGGTCGACATCGGCGGGTGGCCCACCTGGGTGCGCCGCACGGTGATCGCCGTCGTGCTGCTGGGCGCCCTCGGGTTCGCCGTGTGGGCCTCCAACTCGGCCGGATCGGGGACCAGCAACCAGGAGGTCAGCGGGGCGATCGTCAGCCTCACGCCTCCCGATGGAGCCCAGGCGCTGCGCCAGACCGAGGTGGGTGCCGAGCTGGCCGTCGGGTACGACGGGCGGCTCACGGTGAACGGGATCGCCATCCCCGAGGACCAGATGGTCGGCGCCCGTGACCCGAAGACGGTCGATCCCGCCGACCTGGCCAAGAACGGCGTGCGGCCCAACAACCGCAACAGCGTCTACTTCAAGCCCGGTCCCGGCAAGGTGATCGAGGAGTTCGAGCACGGCACCGTGACCATCCAGATGAAGTACTTCAAGGACGGCCGCCAGGCCACCACCGCGAACACCGTCACCTGGACCATCCGGGTCGACTGATCCGGCCGGTCTCCGCCGCTCCCGGGCTCAGGCGGGAACCTCGCCCGTCTCGAGCAGGTGCTCGAAGCCGGCCAGGTCGAGCACCGGGATGCCCAGGTCTTCGGCCTTGGTGACCTTGGACGCTCCGGGCGACTCGCCCACCACCAGGGCGGTGGTCTTCTTCGACACCGACCCGGGCGACTTGCCACCCCGGTCGGTGATGGCCGCCTCGGCGCTGTCGCGGGTGTAGCCGGGCAGGGTGCCCGACACGACGACGGTCTTGCCCAGCAGGACCTGCGGCAGGGTGGAGACCTCGGGGCCCTCGACGTTGACCTCGGTGCGCAGGCGGGCGATGAGGTCGCGGTGGGCATCGACGGCGAGCCACGCCTGGACCGATTCGGCGATGACCGTGCCGACCCCATCCACCGCAGCCATGGCCTCGACCGGCGCCTCGACGATCTTGTCGAGGTGGCCGAACGCCCGGGCCAGCGCCAACGATCCCGAGGGCCCGAGGTGCCGGATGTTGAGCCCGACGAGCAGGTTGGCCAGCGGGCGGTCCCTCGCGGCTTCGATGGCGGCCTTGAGGTTGGCCACGCCCTCGTCGCCGAGCCCCCCGAGCGTGCCGGCGACCGACTTGAGCTGCTGCGGGTCTTCGACGCAGGCGGCCACCAGGGCCTCGGGCAGGTCGTGGGACAGCTCGGCGGGCTGGGCGGCGACCACGTCGTCGGGGAGCACGATCTCGTCCCAGGTGGCCTTGGGCCGCTGGGTCCGGGTGCGGGCGGCGGCCAGGGCATCGCCCGACCAGCTCGTGACCTCGGCGCGCAGGGCGGCGAGGCGGTCCCAGTCGAGCGTGAACACGTCGGCGACGTCGCGGATGAGGCCCAGGTCGAGGAACAGCTGGATGCGCTGGACGCCGAACCCCTCGATGTCCATCGATCCGCGGCCCGCGAAGTGCTCGATCATCCCCGCCACCTTGAACGGGCACTCCGGGTCGGGGCAGCGGGTGTCGGCCTCGCCCTCGGGGCGCACCAGCTCGACGGGACGCGATGACGGGCAGAACCGCGGGAACTCCCATGGCGGCCGCGCCTCGTGGGCCTTCTTGGCCCTGGCGTCGGGCAGGTAGGGGCCGACGACCTCGGGGATGACGTCGCCGGCGCGGCGGACGATCACCGTGTCGCCCTCGCGCACGTCCTTGACGGCCACCTGGTCCTGGTTGTGGAGCGTGGCCCGGGCGACGGTGACGCCGCCCACGAAAACCGGATCGAGCACGGCGAACGGGGTGACCCGGCCGGTGCGGCCGACCGACACGTCGATGCGCTCGAGGACGGTGGTGCGCTCCTCGGGCGGGAACTTGTAGGCGATGGCCCAGCGGGGGGCGCGCGAGGTGACGCCCAGCGCCTCTCGGCGAGCCAGGTCGTCGACCTTCACGACGGCGCCGTCGATCTCGTAGGCGAGGTCGTGGCGGTGGTGCTGCCAGTGGTCGCAGAACGCCGCCACCTCCTCGGCGGTCTCGAGGACCCGGTGCTCGGGGTTCACCGCGAAGCCCCACGCCGCCAGCTGGTCGAGCGTCTCCTTGTGGGTGGTGAACGCCGGGCCGCCGACCACCTCGCCGAGCTGGTACGACCACATCGACAGCTTGCGCCGCCTCGTCACCTGCGCGTTCTTCTGGCGCAGCGATCCGGCCGCCGCGTTGCGAGGGTTGGACGCGACCGGGGTGGGCTTGCGGCCGGCCTCGGCCCGGACGCGGTTCTCGTCCTCCTGGAACGCCACCAGGTCCCGGAACGCGTCGAGGGACATGTAGACCTCGCCGCGCACCTCGAGGACCGGCGGGATGCCGGCCGGGGTGGCGGCCAGGCGCTCGGGGATGTCGTCGATGGTGCGGACGTTGGCGGTGACGTCTTCGCCGACCTTGCCGTCGCCCCGGGTGGCCGCCTGGACCAAGGCGCCGTCCTCGTAGCGCAGGGAGATGGCCACCCCGTCGATCTTGAGCTCGCAGCAGTAGCCGACCGCCGCCTCCACCTCGGGAGCGACGTCGGCCAGGTCCGGATCGACGTCGTCGACCACGACCGGCTCCGGATCGGGATCGTCGAACAACGACGCGGCCTCGGCCTTGCCGGCAGCCACCTCGGCGGCCTTGGCCGTGCGAGCCAGGCGCCGGGCCAAGCGCTCGCCCCACGCCACCAGCTCGGCGGCCGAGAAGGCGTTGTCGAGCGACATCATCGGGACCCGGTGCACCACCGGAGCGAACGTGGCCGATGGCGCCGCCCCCACCAGCGAGGTGGGCGAGCCGTCGACGAGCAGCTCCGGGTGCTGCTCCTCGATCGCCCGCAGCTCGCGGACCAGATCGTCGTAGTCGGCGTCGGAGACGGTGGGGGCATCCTCGGCGTGGTAGCGCCGGTTGTGCTCGGCGATCTCGGTGCGCAGGGCCTGCGCGCGGGCCGCGACGTGGTCTTCGGTCATCGGCGAGCACCCTACCTGTGACCTATGGCAGCGTACGCGGGTCGGAACACCCGGCGATCGGCGCTTCCCGTAGGCCGAAAGCCTCAAGTCGGTGCAGATCACGCCGACTGGTCGGTATCGGTACCACACCATTGTTCGAGGGACGCGGATCCGAAATGACGCTCAACGGCACACTCGAGGACTTCTCCCCCGCAGGCATCCTCAAGGTGCTCTCTGCCGACGGGCGAACGGGCGCGGCACGCTTCGGCGGCCCTGCCGGCTGCACCGTCTACCTGCACCGGGGTCAGCTGTACTTCGCTCGCAACGAATCCACCGATGAGGCCCTCGCCACGGCGCTGGTCCGGCCCGGTCGGCTCACCGCCGACGACTGGGGCCGAGCCATCGATGCCTCGGGCGAACGACCCATGGTCGGCGAGCTCCTGGTGCGCGACGGGGCGATCGTCCCCGACCTCCTCGCCTCGGTCGTGCTCTCGGTCGTCTACGACCCGCTGATCGAGCTGTTCCGCGACGGCACCGGCGACTTCGACTTCGAGACCGACACCGTCCACTGGCTCGGCCCGTTCCGCGCCTTCCCCGTCGACGCCATCGTGGGCGAGGTCCGCAAGCGGGTCCGCGAGGTCGACGAGTGGAGCGCCACGATCCCGTCGCTCGACGTGTGGGTCGAGGCCCGCCGCACGCTCCCCGGCTCCGCGGCCCAGGTCACCCTGCTGCGCGAGGACTGGGAGCTGGTCACCGCCCTCACCGGGCCCCGGAGCATCAGCGAGCTGGCCACCGAGCTGGGCCGAGGCGCCTACTCCACGGCACGCGTGGTGCACCGCCTCCAGCAGGCCGGCCTCGTCGAGCTCGTGTCGAACGACCTCGAGGCCACGATCGTGCCGATCCGCCGGCCCGACCCCGAGCCGATGACGACCGCCGACGACCTCGAGCGCGATCCGCTGCTCGACATGGGCCTTCCCCACCGGTCGCGCATCGTCGAGGCCAGCGACCCGCTGACCACCCACATCGGCGACACCATCGCCGACGCGCTGGCCGCCGACACCGACCGGCGCGCCGCCGAGCCGACCCCGCTCGACCCCTTCCGGAACGCGCTCGCCGACCTGTCCGAGGTCGACCACGAGGCCCCGGACGACGATGCCGGCAGCTGGGACGAGTCGCGCCGCCTCGCCGACGGCAACGCGCTGCACCACGACTCGATCGAGCCGACCTCGCTCGACGACCCCCGGCCGGCCGATCCCAACGCCGCCTGGCTCGCCGACCTCTACGCCCAGTTCATCGACGAGCCCGAGCTCGCCGGCGCCAACGGCGGCAGTGGCAAGAAGAAGAAGAAGGGCGACACCCAGGCCCTCGACGTGGCGTTCAAGGCCGCCGAGGTCGAAGGCGAAGCGAGGGTCTCCACCCTCAAGCGCCTCATGGGCGCCCTCAAGAAGATCTGACCGACGCCCGAGCGGTCGCCCGGTCGGCGGCCAAGCGCTCCAGCGTGGGCACGAGGTCCGGTCCAGCTGACCAAGCCGAGGCTCCGGCCAGGTCGGCGACGGTTCGGTTCCGCACAGCCTGACCACCGACCAGGACGGGCAGGTCGGGGTGGACGGCCCGCAGCTCGCGGATGATGCCGACGGTGGCTTCGAAGCGATCGGCCACCGTGACGCTCAGCCCCACTGCGACCAGATCATCGACCCGGCCCACGGCGGCGAGCAGGTGGGCGGCCGACGCGTCGGTGCCGAGCTCGAGGGCCTGGAAGCCGGCGTGGCGCACCAGGTTGGCCACGATCGCCAACGAGAGGCCGTGGTGCTCGCCCGGCGGCGTCGCCAGCACGACCGTGCCCCGCTTGCGGCCTCGGTGGGTGAACTGTCCGCCGAGGCGGGCGACCAGCCGCGAGGCGGTGGTCAGGGCGATGCGCTCGTCGACCGCGACCTCGACCGCGGTGGTCTCGGCGCCGGCGACGTGGGCGATGGCCCCCGCGATCACGTCGAGGTGGACGCGCTCGGCGTCGTGCCCCGCCGAGAGGGCGTCGCGCACGACGGACCACGCGCCCACCTCGTCACCGACCCGGAGCCGGCCCGCAAGGCGCTCGGCCCAGTCGACGGTGCTTCCAGGCGCGGCCACGGCCGCGCCCGCCCGGAAGGCCAGCGCATCGGCCCGATCGACCAGCCAGCCGGTGCCCTCCCGATGGGCCGGCAGCCGCCCGTGGCGCACGTAGCGGTACACGGTCATGTAGTGGACGTCGAGCAGGCGGGCCACCTGCTTGAGGTTCAGCGCAGCCGGCAGGTCGCCGGCCTTGGCGGCGGCCGCCGCGGGGGCGGCCAAGGTGGGCTGATCGGTGGGTTGGTCCATGAGGACGACGTGCTCCCGCGTCTGGTCGGCGATCACGACGAGCGGGTGTCGGGCTCCCGTCGCGAGCGACGGTGACCGTTGCGGGTACAGCCCCGGATTCCCACCGGTGTTCCCCCCTGCCGAGACCGCCATCGTACCGGCGGGCCGGGAGCGCGTCGAAGCCGCTCAGGTGGGGAGCCGCTCAGAAGTCCTCGTCGAAGCCGACGTCGCCGGTGATGCCGACCTGGTAGGCGCTCACGCGTCGCTCGAAGAAGTTGGAGAGCTCCTGGACGTCCTGGAGCATCATGAAGTCGAACGGGTTCTTGGTGCCGAACCGGGCGGGCATGCCGAGGTTGTCGAGGCGCTGGTCGGCCACGTACTCCAGGTACTGGCGGGTGTCGGCCACGGACAGCCCGGCCACCCCACCCGACAGGAGGTCCTCGGCGAACGCCGATTCGGCCTCCACCGCCTCCTCCAGCATCTGGGTGACCTGGGCGGTGAGCTCGGCATCGAACAGGTCGGGCTCCTCGGCCCGCACGGTCTCCACCACGGTGAGGGCGAACCTCATGTGCATGGACTCGTCGCGGAACACCCAGTTCGTGCCCGAGGCGAGGCCGTTCAGCAGGCCCTTGGAGCGGAAGAAGTACACGTACGCGAACGCCGCGAAGAAGAACAGGCCCTCGACGCAGGTGGCGAAGCAGATGAGGTTCATCAGGAACGCGCGCCGCTCCTCACGGGTCTCGAGCCGTTGGACACCGTTCAGGGACCCCATCCACCTGTGGCAGAAGTCGGCCTTCGCCCGGATCGAGGGGATGGTCTCGACGGCCGCGAACGCCTGCTCGCGCTCGGCCTGGTCAGGCAGGTACGTGTCGAGGAGGGTCAGGTAGAACTGGACGTGCAGCGCCTCTTCGTAGAGCTGGCGGCTCAGGTACAGCCGGGCCTCGGGGGCGTTGATGTGCTGGTACAGGTTGAGCACCAGGTTGTTGGCGACGATCGAGTCGCCGGTGGCGAAGAAGGCGACGAGCCGCTGGATGAGGTGGCGCTCGGCCGGGTCGAGGCGGCGGGCCAGGTCCTGGAGGTCGTCGGAGAAGTCGACCTCCTCCACCGTCCACGTGTTGCGGATGGCGTCGCGGTACATGTCGTAGAAGACGGGGTACCGCATCGGGCGCAGGGTCAGCTCGAAGCCCGGATCGAGGATGTTCCCCCGCCGGCGGACGGGGAGGGGGGCGTGGGCCGGGGCCTCCCGCAGATCGATCTGGTCGAGCTGGTCGCGGCGGACGGCGGTCACTGGCAGGCCTCGCAGGCGTCAGGGTTCTCGAGCGAGCAGGCGACGGCGTCGTCGTCGGAGACGGTGGCCGTCGGGGCCGGGGCGGAGGACCCGGGACCGGGGGTGGGCGGCGGCGGGGCGATGGTTCCGCTGCCGGAGGTGGCCGAGGCGATGCGCGTGGCCGGCCGGGAGCGCAGGTAGTAGGTGGTCTTGAGCCCCTGCTTCCACGCGTAGGCGTACATCGACGAGAGCTTCCCGATGGTGGGCGACTCGAGGAACAGGTTGAGCGACTGGCTCTGGTCGAGGAACGGGCCTCGGGCGGCCGCCAGGTCGATCAGGGAGCGCTGGGGGATCTCCCAGGCCGTGCGGTAGAGCGCCTTGAGCTCGTCGGGCACGTCGCCGAGGTCCTGCACCGAGCCGTTGGCCGCGCGCAGGCGGTCGACCATGCGGTCGTCCCAGAGCCCGAGCGCCTGCAGGTCGCGCACGAGGAACGTGTTCACCTGGAGGAACTCGCCCGAGAGCGTCTCCCGCTTGAACAGGTTGGAGACGGCCGGCTCGATGCACTCGTAGGCGCCGGCGATCGAGGCGATGGTGGCGGTGGGCGCGATGGCGAGGAGCAGCGAGTTGCGCAGGCCGTGCTCGGCGATCCGAGCCCGCACCGCATCCCAGCGGGGGTCGGTGGTCTCGACGCCCCACAGCTCGGGCTGGAGGCGGCCTCGGGCCGCCCAGGTCTCGGCGTAGCGAGGGTGCGGGGCGCCGGCCTCGACCGCGAGGTCGACCGAGGCATCGAGCGCGGCGAGGTAGATCTCCTCCGAGATGCGGGTCGACAGCGCCAGCGCGTCCGCCGAGTCGAACGCCATGCGGTGGGCGAAGAACACGTCCTGCAGACCCATGATGCCGAGGCCGATCGGTCGCCACCCCTCGTTCGACCGCCCCGCCGCGTCGGTCGGGTAGAAGTTGATGTCGATCACCCGGTCGAGGAACCGCACGGCGGTCCGCACGGCCGTCTCGAGCCGCGGCCAGTCCATGGGCTCATCGGTGCCGACCGTGGCGAAGCGGCCGAGGTTCAGCGACCCGAGGTTGCACACCGCGGTGTTGTCGGCGTCGGTGACCTCGATGATCTCGGTGCACAGGTTCGACAGGTGCACCACGTTCTGGGCCTCGGCGGCCTGGTTGCACGTGCGGTTGGACGTGTCGGAGAAGCACATCCAGCCGTTGCCGGTCTCCGCCAGCGTGCGCATCATCCGCCCGTACAGCTCGCGAGCGCGGAGCTGCCGGACGTAGCGCCCGTCCTGCTCGGCCTTGGCATAGGCCGCGGCGAAGGCATCGCCGTGCAGGTCGACCAGCTCGGGCACCTCCTTGGGGTCGAAGAGCGACCACATCCAGTCGTGCTCGACCCGCTCCATGAAGAGGTCGGGCACCCAGTGGGCCAGGTTGAGGTGGTGGGTGCGGCGGGCGTCGTCCCCGGTGTTGTCGCGCAGCTCCAGGAACTCCTCGATGTCCGCGTGCCAGGTCTCGAGGTAGACGCACGCCGCCCCCTTGCGCCGGCCGCCCTGGTTCACCGCGGTGACCGACGAGTCGAGCGTCTTCAGGAACGGGACGATGCCGTTGGACAGCCCGTTGGTGCCCCGGATCAGCGAGTCGCGGCTGCGCACCCGGCTGTAGGAGAGGCCGATGCCGCCGGCGTGCTTCGACAGCTGGGCCACGTCCTTGTAGCGGTCGTAGATCGCGCCGAGCTCGTCAGCCGGCGAGTCGAGCAGGTAGCACGACGACATCTGCGGGTGGCTGGTGCCGGAGTTGAACAGCGTGGGGCTGCTCGGCAGGTACTCGAACGCGCTCATCAGGCGGTACAGGTCGATGGCCTCGTCGGGTGAGGTCGACAGGCCCGCGGCGACCCGGAGCAGGAAGTGCTGCGGCGACTCGATCACCGCCCGGGTCTCGGGGTGGCGCAGCAGGTAGCGGTCGTAGACGGTGCGGAGGCCGAAGAACTCGAACTCCAGGTCCGCCGAGTGGTCGATGGCGTCGTCGAGCTTGCGAGCGTTGCGGGCGACGAGGTCGGCCGTCGTGGCGTTGATGATCCCCTGCGCCACGCCCGCGGCCACCGACTGGCTGAACGACTGGATGCCCTGGTTGCGCACCTCCTTGTCGATGCACGCCGCAAGGAGCCGAGCGGCCAGGCGGGAGTAGCTCGGCTCCTCGGTGATCAGGCTGGCGGCGGTGCGGATCGACACCTCGTCGAGCTCGGTGGTGGTGGCCCCGTGGGACAGCCCGCTGATGGTCTTGGTGGCCACCCGGAGCGGATCGACGTTGGCGAGGCCCACAGCGCACCGCTCGACGGCCCGGACGATCTTGTTGAGGTCGACCGCCTCGAGATCCCCGTTGCGCTTGCGCACCTGCATCCGGGAAGGGGCGGTGACGGCCTCGGCACCGGCGCCGCGCTCTGCTTCCGGCTCGGCTTCGTTGGAGGGCGGGGCGACGATCGACATGGCCTAGATAACAGGCCTGTAATTCCACCCGCGTCAACGGCCCCCAATGAGTGCTAAACCCGCCGAGGAGCCGCGGCGCGGGGCCGCAACGGGGTCGGTCGGTCAGGCACCCACGCTGAGGCGGATGCCCATGACCTGGTCGTGGATCTTCTCGGCCAGCTCCCTCGTCAGGGTGAAGACGTGGTCGGCCTGGGACTCGGAGTGCATCGCGAGGCCGCACACGGGCGTGACGAGCGCCTGACGGCGCAGCAGGACCGGGTCGCAGCCGTTCTGGACCAGCTCGCACCACTGCGCCGACAGCTGGCGCCAGTAGCGGCTGTTCGACTCGCCCATCGGCCCGTCGGTGGGCACCGCGCCCCACGCCACCCAGCCGCCGCGCTCGAGGTAGGCGCCCAGGGCACCGGCTGAACCGGTGACGTCGGCACCGAGCGGCATCGACAGCAGGCCGGGGCCGGCCTGCATGATGAGGCGCCAGTCGGCGGGACCGCAGACGTGGACGCCGGTCAGGGCGCCCTCTTCGATGGCCGCCAGCGCCCCGGACAGCACGTCGACCACCTGATCGCCCGGGAGCGGCAGATCGGACCGCAGGCCGCCCACCAGGCCCGGCTCATCGAAGACCACGACGCGCGGGACGCCGGGGGCGCGGGCCTCGGCGAGGGCCACCAGGTCTCGGGCCCGGGTGGCGACGGCCCCGCTGGCGACGGCGAACGCGATGTTGGCGGGCGCTCCGGCGTCGAGCAGAGCCAGGCCCGCGGTGATGGGCCCGGTCAGCTGGAGCTTGATGGGATCGGTGCGACCGGCGACGGCGTCGAGGAACTTGCGCCACGTGGTGAAGGGCCGCCCCGACAGCGATCGGTCACCGAGCTCCTGGGTGGGATCGAGGAGGCCGGGGTCGGGGATCGAGAACGAACCGTCGTCGTCGACCACGACGCCCTCGATGCCCCAGAGCGCCTGCGGGATCATCATCTCGAGCGGATCGAGGCGGGGCAGGGTGGGCGCGGCCGGCAGCTCCGCGGTGCGGTCGAGGACGAACGCGATGGCGGCATCGCGGTCTCGGTGCGGGAGGCTCCCGACCGACGTGGGCGCGCCGAGCGGCAGCGTGTCGGGACGACCCGTCACCTCACCAGCTGCGCTCGCAAGACCCACGAAACTGCCTCTCCACTCCCAAGATGCCGGTGACCCGGCCATCTCCCCCTGACACTGGAATAGCGACCGGCGCGGCGCGTCGGCAAATCTCGGACCGATGTCCGCGATCATTCGCCTCCGTCTCTGGCCCCTTCGGGTCCTCTGGGTGCTCCTCGCACTGAGCGCCGGTCCCGTCGCGAGCGACGCGCTCGATGGCCGGTCCACGCCCGTCGTCGCGTCCGTGGCCACCTGGTCGTGGCTCGGCTGGACGGCTGCGCTCGTCGCCATGCTGCTCCCCCGCACCTCGAGCCTCACCGTGGTGCGCGTGCTCGTCCCCGCCGGGTGGATGGCCACGATCGCCGCCGTCGCCGTGGGCGACGACATCACCGCGCTCGACGCGCTCGCGCTCGTGGCGGCCACGGGCGCCCTGGTGTTCGCGCTGGCGCCGTGGGTCACCGACACCTTCGTCGACGGCTCGTCGTACGGCCCCGAGCGGCGCATCGCCCTGCGCACCCCGCTGGTCCTCACGCTGCTCGCCACCATCACCGAGGCGGTCGTGGTGCTGGGGGCGTCGGTGGGGATCCTGCTGCTCGCCTCGCGCCAGTGGGCCGCAGGGGCGGCCGGGGTGCTGCTCGGCGCCGCGGTGGTGTTCCTGGGCGTCCGCTCGATCCACCAGCTGTCGAGGCGGTGGCTCGTCCTCGTCCCCACGGGCATGGTGATCCACGACCCGCTGGTGATGCCCGAGCCTCAGCTGTTCCTCCGCCAGACCATGGCCCGGCTGGGCCCCGCCGAGACCGACGCCGACGAGGCGCTCGTCACCCAGGACCTCACGGCCGGCGCGTCGGGCCTGGTGCTGTCGCTCACCTTGTCCGAGCCGGTCGAGCTGCTCGTGCCCGCCGGCCGCGGGGAGACCACCCTGCACTCGGTCGACCGGGTGCTGTTCAGCCCGGCGCTGCCCACCGAGCTGCTGGCCGAGGGCCGCAAGCGCCGCCTGCCGGTAGCGTGACCCCGCGGCCGGGCTGACCCACCGGTCGGTCAGCGCAGCGGGAACGGCGCCGCCACCACCAGCTCCACGTTGCGGTCCTCGGGACGGCCGAGCAGCGCGATCGGATCGATCCAGCGGTCGTCGTTGGCGGCCAGCTCGCGGCTGATCGACGCCAGCTCGGCGACCGTCCAGCGGTCGTCGGTGCGGTGGTCGGTGGCGGGGGCTCCGGCGTGGTCGAGCACCGTCACCAGGATCGACACGGTCCCGTCGCCGTTGTCGAGCAGCTCGAACGTGCGGCCCTGCTGGCTGAAGTCGATGGCGCTGGCGGTGTCGATCTCCCAGCAGCCGGCACCTCGGCCGAACCCGCGGTGCACCAGGATCTTGTGCTCGTGGCTGTGGCCGTTGATCCACACCACCACGTTGGGGTAGCGCGTGAGCAGCGCCACCAGGTCGGGCCCCGAGGTGCGGGGACCGGGATCGGCCGGATCGTCGTGGCCGTTGTCCATGGTCCACGAGTTGTGGTGGCTGAGGATGACCACGAGGCGGTCGGCCCCGTCGCCCTGCACCCACCGACCCTGCGGATCGCGCCAGCGCCGGTGGTGGCGCTGCAGCTCCAGCTCCAGCCACTGGGTCTGGCGGGGCCCGAGCGAACCGCCCGACCCCTGGGCGTGGTTGCACGTGTCGAGACCGAGGACCTGGACCTGGTCGCCCTCGGGCCGCGACCACCAGGAGGTGCCCTCCTCGAGGTTGGCGGCGGTGAACCCGTGATCGCCGGCATCGACCACCTTCCGGAGGAAGTCGTCGAGCGGGACCGACCGGCGGGCCTCGGGATCGGCGGCGACGCGCTGGATGCCGGGGCCGCGCCTCAGGCGCTCCCAGCGCGCCCGTCCGCCGCCGAGCAGCCGGGTGTGGAGGCTCGTCCGGATGAGCCCGATCGTGCCGCGCGGCTTGGCCGAGGCGGAGGCGAGGAGGTCGCCGACCTTGGCGACGTCCGAGCCGAACGTGCCCTGGTAGAGCACGTCGTGGTTGCCGAACACGGCGAGCCACGGCACGGTGAGGCCGGTCGGCTGGAAGGGCGCCACCGCCGCATCGAGGAAGCCGGGCAGCGCCGGGAAGCCGGCGTCGCCGTAGATGTCGTGGCTCGGGTCGTCGGGGTGCCAGACGCCGCGCCACCCCGAGCGCTGGACCCCTTCGTAGCGGCCGGGGGCACCGGTGTTCGGCGTGACCTCGTGGCCTTCGAGCACGCCCAGCCACCACGCCACCTCGGCCTCGGTGCGGTTGTCGGTGTTGTCGCCGGTCTGGGCGCACCAGGCCATCGGCGCGCCCGTCACGGGGCTGGCGGCGACCGCGTTGGTGGCCACCACCAGCTGATCGAGCACGTGGGTGGTGCACAGCTCCTGGGGCCGGTGGCCACCGTCGGCGCCCGGGTTGAACCAGCCGAAGGTCTCGCCCCCTTCGAGGCGCGCCGGCGACTGGGCATCGCAGACGTGGGTGTCGGTGTGGTGGCCGATGTAGAGGAGCGAGCGGCGGGTGGCCGCCCGATCGTCCGCTGGGGCGACGCCGAGGTCGGTGCACAGGAGGTGCGGTTCGCCCGGAGCCCAGGCGAGACGCCGGTACCGGCCGGAGCCCACCGGGCGGATGGTGGCGTCGAGCGTGGTGAGGGGCCGCTCGGCCCCGAGGTCGCGGCTGCCCTCCGGCGCCGACACCGGCAGGGTCCAGTCGTTGCGACCCGCCGCCCGGCCCTGGCGCAGCCACCGGCGGATCCGCCGGACCATGTGGCCGACCGAGTTGTCCTGGTGGTTGGGCATCGACGCTCATGGTGGCACGGCCACCGCGAACGGACGGTGAACATCGCCGACGCCGGCCCGACCTGCGGGCGAACATCCGAGATCAGGTGGCGATGGCCCCGCCGACCACCTCGTCGCCGTCGAACGCCACCACGCTCTGCCCCGGTGCCACCCGCCGCTGCGGCTCGGCCCACCGCACCACGGCCGCACCAGCGGCGGCGTCGAGCACGTGCACCGCCCCCGGCGCCGGGGTGCCGTGGGCGCTGACCTGCAGCAGGACGGGACCGTCCACGGGAGCGGCCGACCACCGCAAGCCCGTGACCCGCTGCTCGTCGACCAGGAGGTCGCGCTTCGAGCCCACGGTGACGGTGGCCGTGGCCAGGTCGACATCGATCGCGTACCGAGGCGCGCCCCCGCCCGCCAGGCCCAGGCCCTTGCGCTGGCCGAGCGTGACCAGCTGGACCGAGTCGACCGAGCCCACCTCGGTGCCCGACCCGTCGACCACGCGGCCGGGCGTGAGCGGGATCAACCGGTCGAGGAAGGCGCTGCGGCCGCTCGTCTTGGTGATGAAGCAGACGTCCTGGCTGTCGGGCTTCGATGCCGTGCGCAGGCCGAGCTGGGCCGCCAGCGCCCGCACGTCGTCCTTCTGCATGGCACCCAGGGGCAGGAGGGTGCGGGCCAGCTGCTCCTGGCCCAGCATGTGCAGCACGTAGCTCTGGTCCTTGGCCGCGTCGGCGCCGCGGGCGATGCGCCGGGTGCCATCGGGCCGGGTGACGATGCGGGCGTGGTGTCCGGTGGCGACGGCGTCGAAGCCGAGGGCGCGGGCCCGCTCGTCGACCGCCGCGAACTTGATGTGGCGGTTGCACTCGATGCACGGGTTGGGCGTGCGGCCGGCCTGGTGGTCCGAGGCGTACGGGCCGACCACGTGCTCGGTGAACGCGTCGCCGAAGTTGAAGACGTGGTGGTCGAGGCCCAGCGCGTCGGCGACGCGCCGGGCGTCGTCGACGTCGCTGACCGAGCAGCACCCCGAGTCGCTCTCGCCACCCCAGAGCTTGAGGGTGACGCCGACGACATCGTGACCCTGGTCGCGCAGCAGCGCGGCGGCCACCGACGAGTCGACCCCGCCCGACATCATCACGAGGACCTTCACGACACGGGCTCCCGCTCCGAGCGCAGCTGGGCGAGCGCCGCGGGGAACGCGGCGAGGACCAGGTCGATCTCGTCGTCGGTGGTGCTCCAACCGAGCGACAGCCGCACCGATCCGTGGGCCCAGTCGGGCGCCACGCCCATCGCCGCCACGACGTGCGACGGCTCCAGCGCGCCGGACGCGCACGACGATCCGGCCGACGCGGCCACGCCGGCCTGGTCGAGGAGGAACAGCACCGCCTCGCTGTCGACGCCCTGGCACGACAGGTGGGCGATGTTCGCGACCCGGTCGACCACCGTGCCCGGCACGGTCTCGCGCACGTCCGTGAGGCCGTCGGTCAACCCGGCCACGAGGCGGTCGCGCTGCTCCGCGACACGTGCGGCGACAGTGGCCCGGTCGCGGGCACTGACCGCGAGCGCGACACCGAGGCCGACCGCGCCGGGGAGGTTGGGCGTGCCGCTGCGGCGCTCGCGCTCCTGGCCGCCGCCGAGCAGGATCGGGGCCAGTGCGACACCGGCCCGGACGCCCAGCACGCCGACGCCCTTGGGCCCGCCGACCTTGTGGCCGCTGATGGTGATCAGGTCGGCCCGAGCCGCCGCGGTGCGCACGTCGACCCACGCCGCCGCGGCCACGGCATCGGTGTGCAGCCACAGGCCGTCGGGGTGCGCCGGCCGGGCCGCGGCCACCACGTCGGCCACGGCATCGAGGTCGTTGAGGGCGCCGACCTCGTTGTTGGCGAGCATGACCGACACCACCGAGATCGATCGGTCGGCGGCCAGCTCGGAGGCCAGGTGCTCCAGGTCCACGCGGCCGAACGGGTCGACGGCGATGGTCCCACCTCCGAGGGCGTGGACGACGTCGAGCACGGCGTGGTGCTCGGCCGCGGAGCAGACCGGCGCGCCGCCCGTGGCGGCCACCACCCCCGCCACGGCGAGGTTGTCGGCCTCGGTGCCTCCCGACGTGAACACCACCTCGCCGGGGTGCAGGCCCAGCAGGTCGGCGATCCCGTCGCGCGCGTCGTCGAGGGCGCGGCGGGCAGCTCGCGCCCAGCCGTGCTGCCCGGAGGGGTTGCCGGGCGTGTGCTCGAGCACCTCGACCACGGCCGCGACGGCCTCGGGCCGCATCGGCGTGGACGCCGCGTGGTCGAGGTAGGCAGAAGGCACCCCGCAAGGCTACGACCCCTCCCCACCCCCACCACTGCCCGGCCCCTGTGCCTGACCCGATCCCGTCCCCATCCCTCCCCGTCGAACTTCGCAGGGATGCGGCCGCGTGGTGCCAGGACGCGTGGCGCCCTGGCCCCTACGACGTTCAGGTGGGGGGTGCGGTGTAGCGGCTGACGTGCGACGGGGAGTCGGGGCCGAAGGGGGTGCGCTCCCAGTCGGCCCACCGGTCGGCCAGCACCAGGCCTGCGGCGGCCGCCATGTCGTCGAGCTGCTCGGGCGTCGACCAGCGGATGTGCCACGGGCGGAGCGTGATGCCCGCCTCGGTGATGTCGACGTACTGGCCCAGCGCCTCCTGGCGTCCCGGATCGGTCTGGCTCACGCTCAGGACCACCCGGTCGGCGGTGATGGTGCGGGGCGCCACCGCCTCCTGGGCCCGGCCGGGCACGGGCACGAACGCCTCCACGACGAACGAGCCGCCGGGGAGCAGCCGCGCCGCGGCGTCGGCGATGCAGCGCTGCTGGTCGGCCGGGTCGACCAGGTTGAAGAGCGTGTTGTAGGCCACGAACACCACCGCGAACGCCCGGTCGCCGAGCGGCGGCGCGGCCATGTCGCCCAGCACCGCCTCGACGGCCCCGCCCCCGTCCTTCGCAGCCAGCTCGGCGAGCATCGCCTCCGACGCGTCGACGCCCACGACCTGCACGCCCATGGCGCTCAGGGGCAGCGCCAGCCGCCCGGTCCCGACGCCGAGCTCGAGCACCGGACCCCCACCCGCGTGCCCCTCGAGATCGGCCAGCTCGGCGAGGAGCGCCGCACACGTGGGCGCATCGGTGATCCCCTGGTACCAGTCGTCGTAGACCGCGGCGAAGCGATCGCCGTAGGTGGCGTGGTCGTACCCGTCCATCGCGTCAGTGTTCCACCCCGGCGACGTTGGCCCTGCGGGCCAGGCCAGGTGCCTACGATGCGGGCAGTGAACCAACTTCGGCTCAACCCGCTCACCGGCCGCTGGGTCACCGTGTCCACGGGCCGGGCCTCGCGCCCCGGTGAGTTCGCCGTCGACCAGAGCCACCCCAAGGGCGATCCGGCATCGGGCTGCCCGTTCTGCCCCGGCCACGAGGAGGAGCTCCCTCCGGCCCTCGAGACCTACGGCACCAGCGGGGCGTGGTCGCTGCGCGTCGTGCCCAACAAGTACCCGGCGTTCGACGGCACCGGGGAGATGAAGGTGGAGCGCCTCGGCCCCCTGTTCGCGAAGGCTCCCGCCACCGGCATCCACGAGGTGCTCGTGCTCACGCCCGAGCACGAGCACAGCTGGGCCGACCTCGACGACCGCCACACCGGCTTGGTGATGTCGGCGCTTCGCGACCGCCTCGAGGACCACGCCGCCGCGGCCGGCATCCGCTACAGCCAGGCCATCGTCAACCACGGCAAGGCGGCCGGGGCCAGCCTGCGGCACCCGCACGGCCAGCTCCTCGGCATCCCGTTCGTCCCTGGCGAGATCCTCGAGGAGCTCTCCGGGTTCCGCCGGTTCGATGGCGGCTGCCTGCTCTGCGCCACCATCGAGGCCGAGGGTGATGCCGGCCACCGCGTGGTCTCCCTCGACGACGACGTCGCCGTGATCGCCCCGTGGTGGAGCGGCGCCCCGTTCGAGCTGCTGGTGCTGCCCATCGACCACAAGCGGCACCTCCACCAATCGACGCCGCAATCGCTGGTGGCCGTCGGGGTGGCGGTCCGCGATGCCCTGGCCCGCCTCCGCACCCTGTTGGGCGACGTCTCCTACAACATCGTCTTCCACACGCTGCCGCACCGCTCGAACGACCCGTTCCACTGGCACGCCCACATCACGCCGCGGGTCCACAGCATCGGCGGCTTCGAGCAGGGCACGGGCGTCCCCATCAACATCGTCGCCCCCGAGGACGCCGCCGCCTTCCTGGCCGGCTGATCCCTCCGGCGCTCAGCGCAGGACCACGAGGCCGATCGCCGGCCGGGTGAAGATCCGGACCTGCGGGGCGTCGAGGCGGGCCAGCCCCACGCCGGAGCTCACGAAGATCGCGTTGCCCTGCACCTCGTGCAGACCGCCGCGGGCCACGGACCGCGACACGGTCGAGGCCGTGACGAGCGGACCGTACAGCGGCACGACCACCTGACCGCCGTGGGTGTGGCCCGAGATGGTGAGGTCGACGCCCGACGATGGGGGGAGCAGCTTCACGACATCCGGACGGTGGGACAACAGGAGGCGGACATCGCTCGGGTCGCTCGCGATCAGCGCGCGGCGCATGGCGACGGCGGGCGGCGGCGCCCAGAGGAGGGGGTTGCCCCCGATCCGGACCGTCCGGTCCCCCACCCGGAACGTCTCCACCACGTCATCGAGGATCTGGATGTCGGTGCCGGCGACGATGCGATCGAGGCGGTGTCCCGTGTCGACGTCGCCTCGGACCGCGTACACCCCGCCCGGCGCGTGCAGGCGGCCGAGGAGGGCGCGGAGGGCGCCGAGCTGCGCCTCGAACTGGCGGTCGCTGCCCTGGAACACGTCGCCGGGGATGACGATCACGTCGGGCGCCAGCGCGAGCAGGCGCGTCACCGCCCGCTGCTCGTAGGCCGTCACCCGCGTCGTCTGCAGGTCGGCCACCACCCCGATGCGGATCGGGTCGGAACCGGCCCGCTCCGGCGGCAGGGCCACCTCGGCCCGCTCGACCCGGAGGCGGTGCGGGGCCACATGGGTCCCGTACCAGGTGACCGGAGCGGGGATGAGGAGGGCGATGGCCACCACCCAGACCGGCCAGGTGGCCCCGCGGCGGATGGACGCCACGATGACCGCGACGCCGGCAGCAGGCACGGCGATCCCCATCACGAGGTACGCCACGTGCATCGCGGAGAACGTCGTCGAGGAACGGGCCAGGCCCCCTGCGGCGACCACCGAGACCATCCCCGCCACCACCAGCACCGCCCCCGGCACCAGCAGCGAGCGAAGGCGCAAGCGCCCGGTCGTCCGACGTGCGACCACCACGACGGCCGCCACCACGAGCAGGGCCACCACGAGGGCCGTGATCGTGAAGCCCCTCGTGTCCATGCGCCGCAGCCTTCCAGATCGCGGTGCAGCCAACGGTTCGGCCGGGGTCGGCGCTCCCTAGGCTGCTCCGATGGCTCGAGTCCGGGTTTCCACCATCATCGACGCGGCCCCGGCGGTGGTGTGGGACGAGGTCCGCCACATCGATCGCCACGTCGACTGGATGGCCGATGCCGACAGCATCCGGTTCACGTCGCGGCGCCGCTCCGGTGTGGGCACCACGTTCGACTGCCGCACCAAGGTCGGCCCCATCCGCCTCACCGACCGCATGGAGATCACCGACTGGCGAGACGGCAAGCTCATCGGCGTCGTCCACGTGGGCCTCGTCACCGGGTCGGGCCGCTTCACCGTCACCAGGGCCCGGGGCGGGCGCAGCCGCTTCACGTGGGACGAGCGCCTGAAGTTCCCCTGGTGGCTGGGCGGGCCGGTCGGCGGCGTCGTCGGAGGCCGCATCATGCGCCGCATCTGGAAGCGCAACCTGCGCGTCCTCAAGGCCCTCGTGGAGAGCGGCCGCGGCTAGCCGGCGTCAGCCCGGCTGGTAGCCGTTGGCGAACACCACCGCGCCCACCACGAGGGCCACCATCACCGCGCCGGACATCACGTAGGCGCCACGGGTGCCGACGCCGGGCCGGCGGGCGAGGTCGAAGAACAGCCAGCCCGCCAGCGCCCCGCCGGCCAGCCCGCCGAGGTGGGCGCCCTTCGAGATCGACGGGATGGCGAACGTGATGATGATGTTGAGGATCAGCACGTTGAGCAGCGGCGACGACCGCAGCGGGATCCCCCGCTCGCGGTACGCCAGGAACAGGGCCCCCATGAGCCCGAAGATCGCGCCGGAAGCGCCGGCGGACAGGGCGTCGGGCGTGACGATCAGCGAGCCGAACGAGCCCGCGAGGAGCGACACCGCGTAGATGATGCCGAAGCGCAGGCGGCCGGCGTACTGCTCGAGCGCGGTGCCGAGGATCCACAGCGACCACATGTTGACCGCGATGTGGATGATCCCGAAGTGGACGAAGCCCGACGTGACCAGCCGGTACCACTCGCCGTTGCCGACCCCGATCTGCTGGATGCCCTGGTTCGAGTTCGTGTACGCCTTGGCGATCGATGCGAAGTCGATGTGGAACTGGGTGATCGACCCGCTGAGGTAGTCGGCGTTCCTCACCGCGATGGCACCGAGCACGAACACCAGCACGTTGAGCCCCATCAGCACCTGGGTGACGATCGGGCGATCCCGCAGGGCGGCGGCGCCTTGGTACACCTTCTGGGCGCCCTGCTTGGTGCACTCGGGGCAGTGGAAGCCCACCGAGGCCTGGTGCATGCACTGCGGGCAGATCGGACGATCGCAGCGCTGGCAGATCACCCCGGCCTGTTGGTCGGGGTGTCGGTAGCAGGTCTGGAAGCCGGTCTCCACGGGGCCGACGGTAGCGGCCCGCTACCTCAGGTCATCATCGGGCTCGTCGACCAACGAGAACCAGTAGAAGCCGTACGGCGGCAGGGTGACGAAGTACGGCAGCTCGCCGATCGACGGGAACTCCACGCGTCCGAACAGCTCGATGGGCTGCTTGCCCGCCAGCATCGACAGGTCGATCTCGACGGGCTGCGCCACCTTCGACAGGTTGTTGACGCACAGGACGATGTCGTCGGCGCTGTCGTCGCGGGCCTGCTGGCGCAGGAACACCAGCACGGCCTCGTTGGCCACGTCGAGCGCCTCGAACGACCCGGTGCCGAACACCGGGTGCTGCTTGCGGGCCTGGACCATCCG
The DNA here is from genome assembly GCF_049993875.1 of Aquihabitans sp. McL0605. Classification (NCBI taxonomy): domain Bacteria; kingdom Bacillati; phylum Actinomycetota; class Acidimicrobiia; order Acidimicrobiales; family Iamiaceae; genus Aquihabitans; species Aquihabitans sp. McL0605. The sequence goes on along the minus strand of NZ_CP188252.1, from coordinate 3,678,220 downwards.
CTGGACCCAGTGCAGGAACGACCCGGGGTTGCGCAGCTGCGACTCCACGTTGACCGCGGCGTACCCGTACACCGGGTCCATCAGCGCGGGGAGGTAGAGCTGGGCGAAGTCGGCGGTGGAGAAGCCGCCGTTGCGGTCGGGGGTCCACTGCATGGGCGTGCGCACGCCGTCGCGGTCGCCCAGGTAGATGTTGTCGCCCATCCCGATCTCGTCGCCGTAGTACATGACCGGGCTGCCGGGCAGGCTGAAGAGCAGGCCGTGGAAGAGCTCGGCGATGCGGCGGTCGTTCTCGAGCAGCGGGAGGAGGCGCCGGGAGATGCCGACGTTGCGCTTCATGCGCGGGTCCTTGGCGTACTCGGCGTACATGTAGTCGCGCTCTTCGTCGGTGACCATCTCGAGGGTCAGCTCGTCGTGGTTGCGCAGGAAGATGCCCCACTGGCCTCCCCCCGGGATCTCGGGGGTCTGGGCCATGATCTCGCGGATGGGCCGCGAGCTCTCCTGGCGGGCGGCCATGAACATGCGCGGCATCAGCGGGAAGTTGAAGCACATGTGGCACTCGGGCCCGTCGGCGTCGCCGAAGTAGTCGACGACGTCGGCGGGCCACTGGTTGGCCTCGGCCAGCAGCACGCGGCCGGGGAACTCGTCCTCGACCACCTGGCGCACGCGGCGCAGGTACTCGTGGGTCTCGGGGAGGTTCTCGCCGTTGGTGCCGTCGCGCTCGAACAGGTACGGCACCGCGTCGAGGCGGAAGCCGTCGAGGCCCAGGCCCAGCCAGTGCCGGACCACGTCGAGCATGGCGTCGGCCACCTCGGGGTTGTCGTAGTTGAGGTCGGGCTGGTGGTGGAAGAAGCGGTGCCAGTAGTACTGCTCGCGGCCCGGCTCCCACGTCCAGTTCGACGGCTCGGTGTCGACGAAGATCACCCGGGCCTCGGACCAGCGGTCGTTGTCGTCGTTCCAGACGTACCAGTCGGCCTTGGGGTTGTCCTTCGACGACCGCGACTCCTGGAACCACGGGTGCTGGTCGCTTGTGTGGTTCATCACCATGTCGGCGATGACCCGGATGCCCCGGCGGTGGGCCTCGTCGATGAGCTCGGCGGCATCGCCCACGGTGCCGTAGTCGGGGTGGACGGTGAAGAAGTCGGAGATGTCGTAGCCGCCGTCCTTGAGCGGCGACGAGTAGAAGGGCAGCAGCCAGAGGCAGTCGACGCCGAGCCACTCGAGGTAGTCGAGCTTCTCGGTGATCCCGCGCAGGTCCCCGGTGCCGTCTCCGTTGGAGTCACGGAACCCGCGGACCAGGACCTCGTAGAAGATGGCCCGCTGGTACCAGCCGGGATCGTCGCTGTTCATCGTGGGGATCGTAACGACGAGCGCAAGGCCCACCGGCCGGAGGGCCAGGTGGCGGGCCGTGCGGGCGCGACCATCGGGAGAGCCGACTTGCGCCTGCCCTCCCTCAGGTCCCGCCTCAGGACGCCGCCTCGTCCGAGGAACTGGGCGAAACCCTGCCATGTCCTGACAGATTCGTCATCTAATGTGTCGAACGTCACATGACGGCGGTCCACGGGGCCGGCAGACCGGTCAGGACAGCCAGGTGACCTCGGCAGGCGGTCGGTGGGGCGGCGGCGCGCTCCCCGTGGGCCAGCCCAGGTACACCAGCGCCACCAGGTCGTGGTCGCCATCGACGCCTGCGAAGTGGCGCGTGGGCTCGTCGAGCACATCGGGGATGGTGGCCCAGTAGTTGCCGAGCCCGAACGACGTGGCCGCCAGCAGCAGGTTCTGCACGGCCGCCGCCACCGCATCGCGATCCTCACGCGCCCGCACGGGCTGCGGGTCGACGGCGACCCAGACCAGCACCACCGCCGCGCTCCGCGCGTACTTGGTGGGGAGCTTCGCCACCTTCTCCGGCGGGACCCCCTCGCGCTCGGCCACGGAGGCGAGCGCCTCGCCGAAGCGGTAGCGGGCATCGCCGGTGATCACCGTGAAGCGCCACGGCCACGTGCGCTTGTGGTTGGGGGCCCAGGTGGCCAGCTCGATCAGGAGCGACAGGAGCTCGGCGGGCACCTCGTCGTCGGGGTCGATCAGCAGGCTCGTGCGCCGGGTGCGGATCACCTCGTCGACGGCCGTCGGGACATCGAGGATCGGTAGCTCGGCGTCGGTCATCCCACGAGTGTGCCGCGCGATGCCGATGACGGGCGCGTGAACATGTCCCGGCACCAGGTGCCGCACCGGAGATCGCTGGCTACGGTCGAGCGCATGCGAGCGCTGCGGAGCTTCACCGTCCGACCCCACCTCCCCGAGGCGCTGGCGCCCCTCCAGGAGCTGGCGATGAACCTGCGGTGGGCGTGGGACGACCGCACCCGCGACCTGTTCCGCTGGGTCGACCCCGACGCCTGGGACGCCACCCGCCACGACCCGATCAGCACCCTCGCCACCACCTCACCCGAGCGCCTCGCCGAGCTGGCCGCCGACCCGGCGTTCCTGCGCTACCAGGCTTCGGTCCACGAAGACCTCACCCGCTACCTCGAGGAGCCGCGCTGGTTCCAGAACCGGACCAGCGCGCTGCGCCAGGTGGCCTACTTCTCCCCCGAGTTCGGCATCGCCGAGGCCCTCCCCCAGTACTCCGGCGGCCTCGGCATCCTGGCCGGCGACCACCTCAAGTCGGCCAGCGACCTGGGCGTGCCGCTCGTGGGCGTGGGCCTCTTCTACCGCCACGGCTACTTCCGCCAGGGGCTCGACAGCGAGGGCTGGCAGCAGGAGCGCTTCCCCGACCAGGACCCGTTCGCCATGCCGCTGACGCTCTGCGAGGGCGTGCGGATCCAGGTCGAGCTGGCGGGCGCACCGCTCCAGGCCCAGGTGTGGCGGGCCGATGTCGGACGCATCCCGCTATACCTGCTCGACACCGACGTCGACGAGAACCCCGACGAGCTGCGCGGGGTCACCGACCGCCTGTACGGGGGAGACGTCGAGCACCGCCTGCGTCAGGAGATCCTGCTCGGCATCGGCGGCGTCCGGGCGCTCGAGGCCCTCGGGGTCGACGCCCAGGTGTTCCACACCAACGAGGGCCACGCCGGGTTCCTCGGGCTCGAGCGGATGCGCCGCGCGATCGTCGAGCACGGGCTCACGTTCGACGAGTCGGTCGAGGCCACGCGCGCCGCGTCGATCTTCACCACCCACACCCCGGTGCCCGCCGGGATCGACCGCTTCCCGCGGGCCCTGATCGAGCAGTACTTCGGCAGCTGGGCGGCCGAGTGCGGCATCGACATCGACCAGCTGATGTCGCTCGGCCACCGCCCGAGCGAGGAGGCCGCCGCCCCCGACGACGAGCGCTTCAACATGGCCGTCATGGGCCTGCGCCTCGCCGGCCGGTCCAACGCCGTCGCCAAGCTGCACGGTGCCGTCAGCCGGGAGATGTTCAACGAGCTGTGGCCCGACCTCGACGCCGACGAGGTGCCGATCACCTCGGTGACCAACGGCGTCCACAGCGGCACCTGGGTCTCCGCCGACATGAGCGACCTGCTGGCCCGCCACGTCCTGCCCGAGTGGGACGAGGCCAGTCCCGAGAGCTGGGAACGGGTGTGGCTCACCCCCGACGACGAGCTGTGGCGGGTCAAGGAGCAGGCCCGCGCCCGCCTCGTGGCGTTCGTCCGCCTCCGGGTCAAGCTGCGGGCCATCGAATCCGGCATCTCCGAGTCGGAGGCGCAGTGGGCCGACGACCTGCTCGACCCGCACGCGCTCACCATCGGCTTCGCCCGCCGCTTCGCCACCTACAAGCGGGCCAACCTGCTCCTGGCCCAGGCCGAGCGGCTCCAGGACCTGCTCCTCAGCCCCGATCAGCCGGTCCAGTTCATCTTCGCCGGCAAGGCCCACCCCGCCGACGACGAGGGGAAGAAGATGATCAGCCAGATCGTCAACTTCGCCAAGGAGCTCGGCGTCCGGCACCGCTTCATCTTCTTGGACGACTACGACATCTCCGTCGCCCGCACCCTCTACCAAGGGGCCGACATCTGGCTGAACACCCCGCGGCGTCCGCAGGAGGCCTGCGGCACCAGCGGCATGAAGGCGGCGCTCAACGGCACCCTCAACTGCTCGATCCTCGACGGCTGGTGGGACGAGATGTTCGACGGCGACAACGGCTGGGCCATCACGTCGGCCGAGGATCTCGACGACCTGGGCGCCCGCGACCAGATCGAGGCCGACAGCCTCTTCGACCTCCTCGAGCACCAGATCGTCCCGCTCTTCCACGACCGGCCCGGCGGCGCCGCCGGCGACGGCTGGCTCCGCCGGGTGAAGTCCAACCTGGTGTCGCTCGGGCCGGCCGTCGTGGCCTCCCGCATGGTGCGCGACTACACCACCGAGCTCTACGAGCCCACGGCGGCCGCTGCCGACTCGCTGCGCGGCGACGAGTTCGCCCGGGCCAAGGAGCTCGCCAGGTGGAAGGAGCGGGTGCGAGCTGCGTGGGGCGGGGTCAAGGTCACCGAGGTCGACGCCAGCGACGAGCCCGCGGAGCTGGGTGCCGAGCGCACCATCTCGGTCACGTTGGAGCTGGGCTCGTTGTCACCCACCGATGTGGCGGTGCAGCTGATCCACGGCCGCGTCGGCCAGCACGACGAGCTGGTCGACACCGCCACCACCGACCTGGCGTGCGCCGACCCGTCCGCGCACCCGGCCACGTACTCGGGCACGGTCACCTGCACCACGCCCGGCCGCTACGGCTTCACCGTGCGCGCCATCCCCACCCACGCCGACCTCCCCACCCCGGTCGACCTCGGCCTCACCACCCTCGCCTGACCGCCCCCACCCGGGAACCTGGCACGGATCACGGACGGGACGGGTCCCGATCCGTGCCGAGCTCGATGAGGAGGGTCAGGCTCCGGTGAAGTCGGCCTTGCCGGGGCCGTGCTCGAGGAACGACTCGATGCCGATGCGGGCGTCGGCGGTGCCGAAGACCTCGACGAAGAGGTCCTGCTCGAGGTCGAGGCCGGCCGCCTCGGACCCCTCGAGGCCCTGGTCGATGGCGGCCTTGGCGAGGGCGATGGCCGCCGACGGTCCGGCCGCGAGCTCGCGGGCCCAGGCGAGCGACGCCTCGTGGAGCTCGTCGGGCTCGACCACCCGGTCGACCAGCCCGATCTCGCGGGCCTCCTCCGCGCGGACCTGCCGGCCGGAGAAGATGAGGTCCTTGGCGCGGGCCGGTCCCACCAGGCGGGCGAGGCGCTGGGTGCCGCCCCCGCCCGGGATGATCCCCAGCAGGATCTCGGGCTGGCCGAGCTTGGCCTTGGTGGAGGCGATCCGGAAGTCGCAGGCCAGCGCCAGCTCGCACCCGCCGCCGAGGGCGAAGCCCGAGATGGACGCGATGGTGGGCCGCGGAAGCGCAGCGAGCGAGTTGAACGCGTCGAGGAACAGGCCGCCGATCACCCGCGCCTCGTCGGGCCCGGAGAACTCGGTGATGTCGGCGCCGGCGGCGAAGATCCGCTCGCCGCCCGTGACGACCACGGCACCCGGCAGGTGCTCGTTGAGGGCGTCGACGGCGGCCCGGATCTGGCGCAGGACCTCGGACGAGATGGCGTTGACCTTGGGGTTCTGCAGGGTGAGGACGGCCACGCCGTCGTCGTGACGGTCGATGGTGACCAGCGGGGAGGGGGCGTCGGGCATCCCCGCGACCCTACCGGTCGCCGAGGACCTGGTCGGCGGCTGTCCATGGGTCGATGCGACCGTGCAGCAGGTCGTGCTCGATGCGTTCGCGATCGGCGGCCGCCACGCGGGCCTCCGCCTCGGCGCGGAGCCGGTGCTGCACCACGAGGACCAGTTCGTCGCGCAGCCGGTCCTGACGGCGCTGCTCGAGGCCGCCGGTGGACTCGAGGTGGCAGCGGTGAGCGACGATGGCATCCCAGAACTCCTGGGTGCCCGCCCCGGTGGTCCCCACGGTGGACACCACCGGCGGCCGCCAGCCGTCGTCGGCGACGCCGCGGGTGAGGTCGAGCATGCCCTCGATGTCGTGGGCCGTCTGGGCCGCGCCGTCGCGGTCGGCCTTGTTGACCACGAACACGTCGGCGATCTCCATGAGCCCCGCCTTGTTGGCCTGGACGCTGTCGCCCCATCCCGGGTTGACGACCACCACGGTGGTGTCGGCGGCGCCCGCCACCTCGACCTCGACCTGGCCGACGCCGACGGTCTCGATCAGGATCCACGGGAAGCCGACGGCATCGAGCAGGCGGCCGGCTTCTCTGGTGGCGAGGGCCAGGCCCCCGAGGTGCCCGCGGGTCGCCATCGAGCGGATGAACACGCCGTCGTCGAGGGCGTGCTCGTTCATGCGGGTGCGGTCGCCGAGCAGGGCGCCGCCGCTGAACGGTGAGGACGGGTCGATGGCCAGCACGGCGATTCGCTCGCCGAGGGCCCGGGCGGTGGCCACGGTGGCGCTGGTGAGCGTGGACTTGCCCGCGCCCGGCGCGCCCGTGATGCCCACGGTGTAGGCCTGGCCGACCAGTCCGAACGCCGCCTGGTCGATGGCCCGGGACTGGTCGTCGCCCCGTTCGATCGCGCTCAGGAGGCGCGCCAGGACCCGCCGGTCACCGCCGCGCGCCGCCTCCACGAGGTGGGCGGCGTCCGCAGCACCGGCACGCGGGGCTGCGGTCAGAGCGAGACCGCAGACTCGGTCTCGACCGGCTCGGCACCGAACTGCTCCACCGAGGTGACCCCGGGGACGCGGTCCTTCAAGATGCGCTCGACGCCGGCCTTGAGGGTGACCGTGGACGCGGGGCACGAGACGCACGCGCCCGTGAGCTCGACGGTGACCACACCGCTGGCCTCGTCGACGCTCTTCAAGAAGATGTCTCCGTTGTCGGCCTGGATGGCCGGACGGATCACTTCGATGGTCTTGCGTACCTGCTCTTCCACGATGCTCCTCAGGGTGCCGGAGAAATTCTCTCACGGCGGTTCCGGCGGTGGCGAACCCCGCACGGTGGTCAACGCTTCGGAAGTGACCGGTGTTCCCGCCGATCTGGGATGCTGGCCCGGTGTTCGCCGTCGTCGAGGTGCTCGCCCACCAGGGCGGCTGGGATGAAGCGTTGACGGTGCTGGTCCCCGTGGGCCTGTTCGTGGGGCTCCTCTGGGCGGCGAAGGTCCGAGCCGAGCGCCAAGACGAGGGCGAAGACGGGCGAGACGATCGGTGAGCCCTCGCACCACGGTGAACGACTTCGAGGTCGACGGACCGGGGCTGCAGGCCCTGTGCACCGCGCGCGACGACCTCCTGCTCGAAGCACCCGACCCGGCCGACCGCCCCGCCGACGACGACGGCACGCGCTCAGCCCACTTCACCTGCGACTCGGGCCCGTTCGAGACCTACGACCGCACGGTGGCGGCCACCCCGATCGAAGGCGGCCGCTACCTGGTGCACGAGGAGATCCTCTGGGACGTCGCCATCCCGCTGTGGGGTGCGCTGTTCCGGCCGCTCGTGGGCCGCCAGCTCCGCCGCTCCGAGGCCCCGCGACTGCTCTCGGAGGAAGAGGAGGCGGAGCGGGCGCCCTGGTGGTCGCCGCCGGCGCGCCTCGACGCCCGGTCGTCGTCGATCCTCAGCCTGCTCTGCGGCCTGTCGATGCTGACGGGCTACCTGGGCACGACGCTCACCCAGACCATGACCTACGCCGCCAAGGAGTTCGGCGCCTCGACGGCCGCGCAGGGGGCCACCTTGGCCACCGTCCGGGTCGGGGTCCTGCTGTCGTTGGTGCTCGTGACCATGTCGGACCGGCGCGGCCGCCACCGCCTCCTCAAGATCTGCGCGGTCGGCGGGATCCTCGCGTCGGTGGCCGGCGCGGCCTCGCCGGGGCTCATCGCCCTGGGCGGCACGCAGACCGTCGCCCGGGCGTTCGCCACCGCCCTGGCCCTCCTGATCGGCGTGGTGTCGGTGGAGGAGATGCCCGCCGGCGGGCGGGCCTACGGAGCCAGCGTGCTGGCGATGACCGCCGCCCTCGGCGCCGGGATGGCGGTGATCCTGCTGCCGGTGGCCGACATGGGCCTGTACGCCTGGCGGATCATCTACGCGGTCCCGCTGGTCGCGCTGCCGTTCTTCGTCCGGGTCGCCACCCGGCTCCCCGAGAGCCGCCGCTTCGTGAAGCCGCACGGCCGGGCCACGATGCGCGGCCACCGCAAGCGCTTGGTCCTGCTGGCCTCGGCGAGCTTCTTCGGCCTCATCTTCCTGGCCCCGGTCAGCCAGTTCCAGAACGAGTTCCTGCGGTCTGAGCACGGGTTCAGCGCGCTCCAGATCACGCTGTTCACGCTGGCCACCAACACGCCAGGCGGGATCGGCATCGTGGTGGGCGGGCGCCTGGCCGACCTCCGGGGCCGCCGCATCGTGGGCGCGGTCGGCCTCATCGGCGGCGCCGTCCTGCTGTCGATCGGGTACCAGGCGAGCGGGGCCTTCCTCTGGCTCGCGTTCATGGCGGGCACCGTGGTGGCGGCCGCCACCATCCCCGCGCTGGGCGTCTACGGGCCCGAGCTGTTCCCCACCGCGCTGCGCGGCCGGGCCAACGGCCTCATCACGCTGGCCGGCGTGGGCGGGAGCAGCATCGGGCTGATCCTGGCGGGCCGGCTCGACACCCACTTCGGCGGGCTCGGCCCGGGCATGGCGGTCTTGGCGCTCGGCCCGATCATCGTCGCGGTGCTGGTGCTGACCCTGTACCCCGAGACCGCCCACGTGGAGCTCGAGGTGCTCAACCCCGAGGACGCGTCGAGCGCCATCGCGGTGGCGCCCCCGATGCTCTGAACGGCCAGCGGGTCAGAGCGACCGGATCCACTCGTGGATCACCGCCGCCACCGCCTGGTCGGAGCCCTTGAGGTCGTGGCCCTTGCCCTCGACGCGGTGGTGCGTGACCGGCCCGGGGATCACTGCGGTGGCGGCCTCGAGCTCGTCGGGGGTGCCGAACGGATCGCGGGTGCCCGACACGAACAGGCACGGCACCTCGAGCTGGGGCAGGTGCTCGATGCGGAGCGTGTCGGGCTTCCCCGGAGGGTGCAGGGGGTAGGCGATCAAGATCAGGGCGGCGGCGGGCAGCCCGTCGGCGACGGCCATCGAGCACATCCGCCCGCCCATCGAGCGTCCGCCGAGGGCCAGGCGGCCGGGCCGGATGTGGCGCTCGGCGCAGAGATCGGCCGCCTGCTCGCGGATCGACGCGATGAGCTTGGGCGCCCGATCGGGCGGGCGCTTCGGGCCGAGGTCGCGGTAGGGGAAGTTCATGCGCCGCACCGGCAGCGGGGCCAGCTCGTCCTCGATCGCCACCAGGGCCGGCTGGTCGCGGTGGCCGCCGGCGCCGTGGGTGAGGAGCAGGGCCCCGACGGGGCGAGCGCGACCCACGACGCTCAGCCGTGCAGCAGGATCCGGCGAGCCTCGGTGAGCTCGGAGATCCGCTGGGCGGCGTCGTCGGAGTCGCCCCCGTGGTCGGGATGGGCGTCGCGGAGCAGCTCCCGGAACCGGTTCTGCACCACCTTGCGGCCGGTCAGCTCGGGGGTGAGGCCGAGCACGCCGAGTGCCCAGACCACCGGATCCCGACCGCCGAGCGTGGACCAGTTGGCCGTGCTGCGCGTCTCGGTGAGGTACTCGACGAACTCCGGGCCCAGCTCGGCCCGCCAGTGCATCGAGCGACGGATGGCGCTCATCACCGATGGCCGGACCTCGGGGGCCAGGCGGCCCGCGGCGTAGACGGCAGCGAGCACGTTGGGCTCCGCGGCCACCGATTCGTGCAGCTCGAACAGCAGTTCCTCACCGGTGCCGATCAGGCGGTGGGGGCACTTGGTGAGACCGACGCGGTCGTCCTGGAGCCGGTGACGCAGCCGCGGCTGCGCGATGCGCTGGCCCGCCTCGACCTGGTGGGTGAGGCGCGTCAGCTCGTCGAGCAGGTCGGGGTCGACCTCAGGGATGAAACGGGCGACGATCCCCCCGAGGAGCAGGCCGCCGAACCCCGGTGCCGGGGAGGTGGGGAGCACTGCCACGCCGATGGCGACGCGGCGCGTGGGCGCGATGGGTCGCGAGTGGAAGACCTCCAACTCCGCGAGCAGCATCAGGACACGCTACCGGGGAGGGGTGCGGGGGCTCACGTCCTGCTGGCAGCGATGGCCATCGGTCCAGCCGGTCAGACCAGGTCGAGCATCCGGGTGCGGAGCTGGTGCACCAGCTGCCCTGCCAGCACGGCGCGGTCGACGACCGCAGCGCCGTCGTCCTCGCCGGGACCCTCGACCTCGACCTCGGCCTCATCGTCGTCGTCGAGCAGGTCGGCGGCGCGGCCGTCGCCCTCGCCGTCGATGTCGTCGGCCCCGTCGTCCTCGGCCTCGTGCCCAGTGTCGGCGTCGGCGACCGCAACGGCGTCGGTCGCCGCCTCGGGGTCGATCGGGCCCGCCAGGACCGAGCGGAGCTGGGCGACCTGGGTCAGCAGCTCGTCCCACTCGTGGCCGGACATCCCGTACGGCACGCCCAGCCCGTCGAGCCCGTCGGCGGCGTCGACGTAGCGGGCCACCAGCTTGTCGTCGGTGGGCGCCTTCCCGAGCTTGTCGACGGCCACGTACAGCCGGTCGAGGGCGGCGTGGGTGGCCAGGCCGTCCTCCTCGGTCTGCTCCTCCGGGTTGAGGACGTTGTCGATGATGGTGGCCACCGCCTCCTCGGACTCCTCGGGCACGAGGAGCTCGCCGGTCTCCTGCCAGGCGTGGGGGATGTGCGCGGCGATGAGCTCGGCGTCGAGCGCCGCCAGCTCGTCGGCGCTCACCTCCTCGATCTCGAAGGCCACCTGGGCCACGTCGGCGGGCAGCTCCTCGGCCTCGCCCCCCTCGACCGCGGCGATGAGCTCATCGACGGCCTCCTCGTGGGGGGCGGCGACCACGAGGGCGCCGATCTCCCAGACGTGCGGGATCTTCGCCAGGTCGAGCATGCCCGAGAGCGTGACGCGGAGCTGGTTGCCCCACCCGTCGAGCTCGTAGGCGATCTGGTCGCCCTCACCGAGCGGGGTGGCGACGGTGGGCACCGCCTCCTCGCCGCCGGGTCCGACCTCGTCGACGAGCATCACATCGCAATCGATGCAGCGCCGGACCGAAGCCACGTACTGGGATCCGCAGTTGGGGCACACGCGCGTCGCCATGCCGGAAGCTAAGCAGACCGGTCCGCCGGCGGTTGCGCCAGCACCGGCTCGCGCTGCTCGATGACCACCTCGACGTCGAGGACCTGCTCGAGGAGCTGCTTGCGCTCGTCGGCCGCGTACAGCTCGAGGCCGATGTCGAAGCCCGGGGACCGCGTGATCGCCTCGACCACCAGCGTGGGCCCGCGGTCGGTGACGACGAGGTCGGTGATGGCCTGCTGGTGGGAGCGATCGAGCCCGATGGCGACCCGCAGCACGCCGGCGCCGACCAGCACCACGCGCTGCTCGTGGTCGTCGAGCAGCCCCCACTCGGGGTGGCTCGCCTTGGGCGCGCTCTTGCGGTGGTACCGGGCGATCTGGGCCACCACCTCGATCTCCTGGTCGGTGAACCCCACGAGGCGATCGGAGTTCCTGATGAGGTAGTAGCTGTGCTTGTGGTGCTTGGCGTGCGAGATGAGCAGGCCCGAGTTGGCGAGCAGCGCCGCCGCCTCGAGCAGCGATCGGGCGTCGCTGTCGAGGTGGTGGTGGTCGATGGTGGCGTCGAACAGCTGGAGCGCGAGGCGGGCGACGTGCTCGGAGTGCTGCGGATCCTCGTCGCAGGCGAGCATGAGGTCGAGCACGCTGCGCCGGGCGACGTCTCGGAGGTGCGGGAGCGAGCCGCCCCGCTGACGGGCGATGGTGTCGAGCAGCACCCCTTCGCGCAGGGCGTACTCGGAGAGGAGCAGCTCCTCGATGCGGAACCTGAGGACCACGCCCTCGAGCACGAGCGCACCGGCCAGGATGATGTCGGCCCGCTTGGGGTCGAGGTCGGGGAGGTCGGCGGTGGTGCCGGCGGCGCGGGCCTCGATGAGCACGGCCACCACGTTGCGCACCTGCTCGCTGGTGAGCGTGGCCCCGTTGAGCGTGCGCAGCGGATCGTCGCCCGCCAGCGCCCGGGCGAGCCGGTACACCTGCTCGATGGTGCCCGAGGACCCGACGGCCACCTCGTAGGGGTGGTCGCGCACCGACCGGTCGAACGAGGCCAGCACCTCCTGGATGTGGCGGCGGCAGGAGTCGACCGAGGACGGGTGGAGCCGTTCGGCCGCGAAGAAGCGGTTGGTGAGCCGGACCGCGCCGAGCTTGAAGCTGACCGACGCCAGCACCTCGCCCTGCTCGCCGATCAGCAGCTCGGTGGAGCCACCGCCGATGTCGCACAGCAGCAGGCGACGGTCGTAGAGCTCGAGGGCTTGGAGCACGCCGAGGTGGATGAGGCGGGCCTCCTCGACCCCCGAGACCACCTCGATCTCGACCCCGGCCTCGAGCCGGGCGCGGATCAGCAGGTCGTGGCTGTTCTCGGCCTCGCGCACCGCGCTGGTGGCGACCGCCCGCAGCGGGGCCCCCTGGCTGTCGGCGATCTTGCGGAACCGGCCCAGGGCCGCCACGGCCCGGTCGATGGCCGCGGGCGCCAGGGTCTTCATGTCGGTGGACCCCGACCCGAGGCGGACCATCTCCTTCTCGCGGGTGAGCACCTCGAACCGATCGCCGTCGGTGGTCCGCGCCACCACCAGGTGGAGCGAGTTGGTCCCGACGTCGACAGCAGCAAGGGGGTCCGGCACTTGGATCGAGGCTAGTGGTGCCCTGCCGCGCTCCCGCGCCGGAGAAACCGCTTGACTACTGAGTAGTGACTACTGGATAGTCATGCGCATGGCCGTCCGTGAGGGGTTGCTCGCCCTGCTCGTCGAGCAGCCGCGCCACGGCTACGACCTGCGCTCCCGCTTCGAGGCCAAGACCGCCGACCTGTGGCGCATCAACAGCGGGCAGGTGTACACGACCCTCGACCGCCTCGAGCGCGACGGGCTCGTCGACGCCACCGACGACCCCGACGACGACTCCGGCCGTCGGCGCCTCTATCGCGTCACCGACGCCGGCCGCCAGGAGCTGCGGCAGTGGCTCGACGCGGCGTCGTGGTCGGCCGAGCCGCACCGCGACGAGCTGCTCATGAAGGTGCTGCTCGTGGCCGACCGACCCGCCGAGGCGCTCGCCATCGTCACCGACCACCGCCGTGCGCTCCTGGCCCAGCTCCAGTCCGTGCGCCGCCAGCAGCGCCGGCTGCCCGATGACCTGCGGTCGCAGCTGGCGGCCGACGCCGTCGTGGCCCGCCTCGAATCCGACCTGCACTGGCTCGACCGGTGCGAGCAGCGCCTCACCAAGCACGGGAGCACCTGATGGACCGATCTTCCCACCCCCCTGCGCTCGCGCTCGCCGGGATCACCGTCACGGTGACCGACGGATCGGCGTCGCGCACCATCCTCGACGAGGTGTCCATCGCGGTCTGGCGCGGCGAGATGGTGGCGGTCATGGGACCGAGCGGGGCGGGCAAGTCCACCCTCATCGATGTGTGCTGCGGCCTGGTGACGCCCACCGCCGGACGGATCTCGCTCGGCAACCGCGCCCCGAGCGTGCTGAGCACCTCGTGGTGGAGCGACCGCCGCCGGGACACGATCGGGGTGATCCACCAGCGCCTCAACCTGCTGCACGGCCTGACGGCCCTCGACAACGTGGCCCTGTCGCTCGACCTGCTCGGCCGCCCGCACCGCGCCGCCAGGGCCGCCGCTCGTCTGGCGCTCGACCGCGTCGGCATCGCCCACGTCGCCGACACGCCGGCCGCACGGCTGTCGGTCGGTGAGCAGCAGCGGGTGGCGATCGCACGCGGCATCGTCGGCGACCGGCCGATCCTGCTGGCCGACGAGCCGGCCGCCGCCCTCGACCGGACCGCGGCCGACCAGACCACCGAGCTCCTCGCCGACCTGGCGGTCGAGGGTCGGGCGATCCTGCTCGTGACCCACGACAGCCAGCAGGCCTCGTGGGCCGGCCGCACCGTGCTCCTGCGCGACGGGATCGTCACCGACGAGATCCGTCCGGCGCCGTCGGGTCGGCCATGACCCTCCCCCTCCCCCTGCCGCCGCCACCGCCGGCCCCACCCCCGCCCACCTGGACCGGGCCCACCGCGTGGCCCCGGCCGCCCCGGTGGCTCGGTGTCGGCACGATCACCCGGCTCACCGCGCGGGAGCTGCGGAGCCGCCGGACGGCCACGCGGCTCGGCATCACCGTGGGCCTCGTCGCCGGCGCCGGCCTCGCCGGGGCGTTCGGCGGTCCGGACCACGGCGCCGTCCGGCTGGCGTCGGCCCTCGTCTTGTTGACCACGGCGGCGGCCCTCGCCGACACCACCGATCCGATCCAGCGCGACGATGCCGTCGTGCTGGTGCGGCTGGGCTGCCCCAGGCTGGTCATCCGGATCGCGGCGTGGGCGGGGAGCGTGGTCGCCCTCGGCGTCCCTGCGGCCATCGCCGCCGCGGTCACCGCCGCCATCCGCGGCTCCGCGTCTGCCGGTCAGGCCACGCCTCCCACCAACGTCGGGAACATGTGGTTGCCGGCACTGCTGCTCACCGCGGCCGGCGCCGCGGCCACCGCCGGCACCCGGCTGCCGGCACGCCGGGGCACCTCACCGAGGGCGAGCCGCACGGGCGCGGTGGTCCGCACCGTGGCGAGCGCCGGGCTGCTCCTGCTCGGCGCCGCGACCCCTGCCGGCAGCGACAGCGGGGCCACCCTCGACCTGAGCCTGATCTTCGGGGCGTTCCTGGTGATCGTCGGCCTGGTCGGGCTGGCCCCAGGCCTGGCGCGGGCCGCCACGGCGATGACGGCCCGGCTCCCCTGGGTGCCGGCACGGGTGGCGGCCGCCACGCTCGCCCCCCAGCGCCGCGGGCTCACCATGACCATCGCCCTGCTCGCCTCGCTCGCGGCGGTCCTGGTGGTGCAGACGACGGTCGGGCACGGGCTCGGCGTCCGGGAGCAGGCCAGGGTCGCCGCCATCCGCGCTCTCGGCCCGGCGACGGCGGCCGGGACCGACCGGGTGGTCGTGGTGGACCGGGCGGCGACGCGGGTGTTCGGCACCGGCGCCTCGCCCGAGCCGCCGTCCACGCGCCTGGCCGACGTGGTGCCGGCCGGCAGCACCACGGCGGAGGTGGTGCCGCTCTCGGTGGAGATGGCGCCTCCCGGCGGTCCGTTCGGCGATGTCGCCCAGGGCACGGGCGGCCTGTTCGACGACCCGGGGGGCTCGGTCGCGCTCGCCACCCCGCAGCTGCTCCATGCGCTGGGCCTCGATCCCGCGCTCGCGTCCGGCGACCGGGCGCTGGTGCTCGACCGCCGGGTGATCGACGACCAGGGCCGGGTGCGGTTGATCGCACCGGACGAGGACCTCATCGGGTCCCGGGCGGCTGGCCCCCAGGCGCTCCGCTCGGCCACCGTCGTCGTGCCCGGGGCCGCCTGGACCGCCCTGCCTCAGGTGCTCCTGCCGGCGCCGGTGTTCAAGGGCCTGCCGGCGAGGGTCACCCGCCCTCGCCCCCACGGCCGGGCCACCACCCCGCACGACCTGGTGGTCCGGTACCCGGAGCGCCCGACCGATGCCCAGATCGAGGGGCTGCACGACGCGCGGCCCGATGCCGAGATCCACCGCGGCGGTCGCCAGGTCGATCTGGCCGCTTCGAACCGGAGCGATCGGACGTCGCTGATCTGGGTGCGTTCGCCATCCGACATCCGCGAGCTGCTGCTCGGGCTCGGCGCCATGGCGCTGATCGCCACGGCCGTGGCCCTGCTGACGCTCCGGCTCGCCGTCCGACGGGAGGATGCCGTCCTCGACGTGCTGGGAGCCCGCCGCCGGACGATGGCCCTCGTCAGCGGGGCGCGGGGCGCATCGATCGCCGCGGTGGCGACCCTCTTCGGCGCGGTGTTGGCCATCGCGGCCACGCGGTTCGACCTGCACAGCTACAACACCCACAGCCGGCTCGGCACCGCGGTGGTGCTGGCGCCGATCCCCTGGTCGCTGCCGACCTCGGTGGTGGTGGCCCTGCTGGCCGTGCCGGTGCTCGCGGGTGGCCTGGGGGCGGCGACGGCCCTGATCGGCCCCGTCGCGCGGGGCCGGCACGACCCGGCCACCGATCGCTGACCCCTCCACCGCGGGACCACCGCACCCCCAGCGGGTCCACCGCCGGTGCGAGCAGGACCAACAACTATCATCGTCGGATGCCCGAGAAGCAGGTCCCCACCCGAAACCTGGCCATGGAACTGGTCCGGGTCACCGAGGCCGCCGCGCTGGCCGCCTCCCGCTGGGTCGGCGGCGGTGACAAGAACGCGGCCGACGGCGCGGCGGTCGACGCCATGCGGGTCGTGCTCGACACCGTCCCGATGGACGGCATCGTGATCATCGGCGAGGGCGAGAAGGACGAAGCCCCGATGCTCTACAACGGCGAGCGCATCGGCGACGGTTCCCCGCCCGAGGCCGACATCGCGGTCGACCCGATCGACGGCACCACGCTCACGGCCCTCGGCCGCGGCAACGCCATCGCCGTGATCGCCGTGGGCGAGCGGGGCTCGATGTACGACCCCGGACCGGTCATGTACATGGAGAAGATCGCGGTGGGCCCCGAGGCCGCCGACGTGATCGACATCACCTCCACCCCCACCGAGAACCTCCACGCCGTGGCCAAGGCCCTGGGCAAGCGGGTCACCGAGCTCACTGCGGTCGTGCTCGACCGCCCCCGCCACGACGATCTGATCGGCGAGATCCGCCAGGCCGGCACCCGCATCCGCCTCATCCCCGACGGCGACGTGGCGGGCGGCATCTCCACCGCCTGGCCCGACTCTGGCGCCGACATCTTGTTCGGCATCGGCGGCACGCCCGAGGGCGTCATCACCGCGGCGGCGCTCAAGAGCATGGGCGGTGCCATCCAGGGCCGCCTCTGGCCCCGCAACGACGAAGAGCGCACGGCGGCGATCGCCGGCGGCTGGGACCTCGACGAGGTGCTCGACACCGAGCGCCTCGTGGCCGGCGACAACTGCTTCTTCGCCGCCACCGGCATCACCGACGGCGAGCTCCTCAAGGGCGTCCACTACGACAACCGCGGCGCCACCACCCAGTCGCTCGTGATGCGCTCCAAGTCGGGCACGGTGCGGCTGGTCAACGCCCACCACCGCCTCGAGAAGCTCAAGGAGTACTCGGTGGTGGAGTTCAGCTGACCCGCTGGGGCTCGGCGGCGCGGCCCGCCGGTGCCCAGCCCGGGCCGCGGTAGAGCCGGCGGCACCGGTCTCGCCACCCGCGGGTGGCCCGCACGTCTCGTCCCAGGGCCCGCCACTCGTGGAAGGCGATGTGGAAGAGGTTGTAGCTGTCGATGTCCTTGGTGAGCCCGTAGACCACGGGGGCGTCCTCCGCCGCGAACGAGCCGAACAGGCGGTCCCAGATGATGAGGATCCCGCCGTAGTTCTTGTCGAGGTACTGCGGGTTCGATCCGTGGTGCACCCGGTGGTGGCTCGGCGAGTTGAAGAGCCGCTCGAAGGGCCCGATGCGGTCGATCACCTCCGTGTGGATCCAGTACTGGTAGATGAGGTTGATCGCCCCCGACACCACGATGAGGTCGGGCCGCACGCCCACCAGGGCCAGCGGTGCCACCAGGATCTCGGTCTGGAAGGCGGTCCACGGCTGCCGCAGCGCGGTGCTCAGGTTGAACTCGAGGCTCGAGTGGTGGTTGACGTGCGACGCCCAGAAGAACCGCAGCTCGTGGCTGATGCGGTGGTCCCAGTAGTAGATGAGGTCCCACCCCACCAGGGCCACGGTCCAGCCGACGACGCCGGTGCCGAGGTCGAAGAACCGGTGGGGCCACAGGTGCGTCGCCAGCCACCAGCCGATGATCGCCCCGACCAGGTTGATCGTGACCAGCGAGCCGACGCCCATCCCGATCGATGCCCAGAAGTCCTTGGTGTCGATCCGTCGGCGGCGCCGGCGCAGGACCAGCTGCTCCACCACGATGAGGCCGACGAACACCGGGATGGCGTAGACGGTCAGGTCGGGCGGGTGTCCGTAGGCCATCGCGGACGGGGCGGGCTCAGGCGGCGCGGCGGGCCAGGTCGGCAGCCCGGTCCTGGCGCATCCGCAGGTGCTGCACCACCGAGACCACGGCCAGGAGCACGAGGAGGCCCACGGCGCTGGCCCGAGACGTCCACCGGGCCCAGTCGAGCATGGCCGGCGTCGGCCGCCACGCCGAGTCGGCGAAGGAGCCGTCGTCGCCCATGGCCAGGTAGGTGTACGAGGTCGACAGGAACAACATGGCCCACGGGATGAAGTTCGGCAGCCACAGCACCACCGATGCCATGTCGTAGCCCAGGTGGCCCGAGCGCCAGATGCGGTTGAGCAGCGGCCACCGCAGGAGCACGAACTGGCCCAGCAGCATGCCGAAGGCCACCAGGTAGCGGATCATCACGTCGGAGTTGGCGCGCGTGCCGTCGGCGCTCAGGGCGATGGTGGTCGGCAGGATCCACCAGGCTGCGAACGTGACGATCGGGAGGAAGGACCCGAACGGGGAGTCGCCCGACCGGAGGTTGCGGCCGATGCGCCCGATCCACACGCAGAGGGTGGCCGCCGCGAACGCGAGCAGCCCCAGGGCGATCCACATCCGGGTCTCGCTGTAGGCGGCCACGCGAACGGGCTCACCGGGGAGCAGGACGGCCGTGACGTTGGTCCACCACTCCGAGCTGCGCACGGGGTCGGGCGCGCCACGGACGTAGCTGGCCCAGTCGAGGGCCCACCAGGCGGCACCCATGGCCACCAGCGATGCCACCAGGTACGGGAGCGGCGAGGAGCCGGACCAGGCGTAGCGGCTGACGAAGAGGTCGTCGGACTGGCCGGGCGTGGTGCCGGCGACGTACGAGCGCGACCCGCCTCCGGCCCCGCCCACCGCAGACGGCGATCCCACCATCGGCGCGCGCTGGGGCCCTCGCAGCCACTGTGGACCTCCGCTGCGCTCCGGGACAGCCTCGGAGTCGGTCATTGGTGCTCTCCCCCTGCCACCGGCCAACCCGCCTGGCCCCGAGATGCTACCGCTGATGGTGTCGTCAGACGGAGACGGCCCCGGCGACCTCGAGCCGCAGCTCCGCCCGCCTGAGCGCTTCGATCGCGGCAGGATCGAGCGGTCCCTCGGCGAGGGCCGACTTGGCGTTCTGCAGCGCCGCCTCCGCCCGGGCGACGTCGATGCCGGCGACCGACTCGGAGACGTCGGTCAGCAGCGACACCTCGTTGTTGCTGACCTCGACGAAACCACCGTGCACGGCGAACACCACCGGATCCGCATCACCGGGGCGGATGATGACCTTGCCGATCTGGAGCGCGCCGACGAACGGCGCGTGGCCGGTCTGGAACGAGATGTCACCGCCCTCGATGGTGCGAGCGGTGACCATCTCGGCCTCGCCGGCCCACAGGATGCGCTCCGGGGACACGACCTGCACCTGCATCGTCATCGGGTGATCACTCCCCCGCGGACTTGCGGAGCTCGTCGGCCTTGGCGCGGGCGGCGTCGGCGCCACCCACGTTGAGGAACGCCTGCTCGGGCAGGTCGTCGAGGTCGCCGCGGAGCAGGGCCTCGAACGAGTCGACGGTCTCCTCGACGGGGGTGGTCACACCGGGGAGCCCGGTGAACACCTCGGCCACGTACATGGGCTGCGAGAGGAAGCGCTGGACCTTGCGGGCCCGGGCCACCGTGACCTTGTCCTCTTCCGACAGCTCGTCGAGACCGAGGATGGCGATGATGTCCTGGAGCTCCTTGTACCGCTGGAGCACCTGCTGCACGCCGCGGGCCACGTCGTAGTGACGGTCGCCCACGACCTCGGGAGCGAGGATGGTGGAGCTGGAGGCCAGGGGGTCCACGGCGGGGTAGATGCCGAGGGCGGCGATGTCGCGGCTCAGCTCGGTGGTGCCGTCGAAGTGGGTGAACGAGGTGAACGGCGCCGGGTCGGTGTAGTCGTCGGCGGGCACGTACACGGCCTGCAGCGAGGTGATGGACCGGCCTCGGGTCGAGGTGATGCGCTCCTGGAGCACGCCCATCTCGTCGGCCAGGGTGGGCTGGTAGCCCACGGCCGACGGCATGCGGCCGAGGAGGGTGGACACCTCGGAGCCGGCCTGCGTGAAGCGGAAGATGTTGTCGACGAACAGGAGCACGTCCTGCTGCTGCACGTCACGGAAGTACTCGGCCATGGTGAGGGCCGACAGGGCGACGCGGAGGCGCACGCCCGGGGGCTCGTCCATCTGGCCGAAGCAGAGGGCGGCCTTCTCGAGCACGCCGGACTCTTCCATCTCGAGCATGAGGTCGGTGCCCTCACGGGTGCGCTCGCCGACGCCGGCGAACACCGACACGCCGCCGTGGTTCTGCGCCACGCGGCGGATCATCTCGGTGATGAGCACGGTCTTGCCCACCCCGGCGCCGCCGAACAGGCCGATCTTGCCGCCCTGCTTGTACGGGGTGAGGAGGTCGATGACCTTGATGCCCGTCTCGAACATGGTGGCCGAGGGCTCGAGGGAGTCGAAGCTGGGGGCCGGGCGGTGGATCTCCCACCGGTCGGCGACCTCGCCGAGCTCCTCGGACGTGATGTCGAGGGGCTGGCCGATCACGTTGAAGATGTGGCCGAGGACCTTGTCGCCGACGGGCACGGTGATGCCGGCGCCGGTGTTGCGGACCTCGGTGCCGCGGCGGAGGCCGTCGGTGGGCTTGAGGCAGATGGCGCGCACGCGGCCGTCGCCGATCTGCTGGGCGACCTCGGCCCGGACCTCGGTGGAGGTGCCGTCGGGCTCGACGATCGTCATGGCGATGGCGGTGTTGATCTCGGGCAGGGAGTCCGGGGGGAACTCCACGTCGACCACGGGGCCGGCGACGGTGACGACGCGGCCGGTCTTCAGCTCGGTGCTGGGCTCGTTGGTGATGGTCATGACTGCTCCTCTGAGCTGAAGTGGTTCGCTCGTACGGCGGGCGGGTGTTCGTGCGAAGGGTTGAAGATGTCTTCGATGTTGACGTGGTCGATCAGAAGGTCGCCGGCATCGGCTTGCGTCTGGCGGAGCGCCTCGGCGCCGCCGACGATCTCCATGATCTCGGTGGTGATGGCGTCCTGGCGGGCCCGGTTCATGACCCGGCTCAGCTTGACGATCATGTCCTCGGCGTTCTCGGTGGCCGACTTCATGGCCCGCTGGCGAGCGGCGTGCTCGGAGGCCGCGGAGTCGAGCATGGCGGCGTAGAGGCGGGCCTCGGCGTAGCGGGGCAGCAGGCGCTCGAGGATCTCGGTGGGGCTGGGCTCGAACTCGTAGTCGGCCGTGGGGCCCGACGCCTCGGTGCTCTCGCTGAGGGCCGTGGTGTCGAGCGGCATGTACTGCACGACCTGCGACACCTGGGTGCCCATCGACAGGAACTTGGTGTAGGCGATGTGGACCTCGGAGTACTCGCCCGACTCGAAGGCGGCGGCCACGTGGGCGGCCACCTGACGGGCGTCCTCGTAGGACGGGTCGTCGGAGAAGCCCGAGAAGCTCTCGGCGATCTCGTAGCCGCGGAACCGGAAGTAGCCCTGCGCCTTCTTGCCCACGGTGATGAGGGCGGTCTGGCGGCCGGCAGCCTTGTCGGCGGCCATGGCGCGCTCGGCGCCACGGATGACCGACGAGTTGTAGCCGCCGGCGAGGCCGCGGTCGGCGGCGACCACGACGTACGCGACGGTGGTGATCTCCGGCCGCGGGTTGAGCAGCGGCGAGTCGCCGCCGGCGCCCGCCGCAGCCAGGTTCCGGATCACGTCGGTGATCCGCTCGCTGTAGGGACGGGCGGCCGCGACGCGCTCTTGAGCCTTGGCGATGCGGCTCGCAGAGATGAGCTCCATCGCCTTGGTGATCTTCTTGGTCGACTGGACCGACTTGATCCGTCGCTTCAGGGCTCGTTCTTGGCCACCTGCCATGTCAGCTGCTCCCTCAGGCCGAAGCTTCGGAGGAGATGTCGAAGTCCTTGCCGAACTCCTCGAGGGCGGCCTTGAGGGCGTCCTCGTCGAGCTTGCCGGTGTCGCGGATGTCGGTCATGAGACCGCTGTAGCGAGCGCCGAGGTAGGTGAGCAGGTCGGACTCGTAGCGGCGCACGTCGGAGACGGCGACCTGGTCGAGGTAGCCGCGGGTGCCGGCGTAGAGCACCACGACCTGGGCTTCGACCGACAGGGGCGAGTTGAGCCCCTGCTTGAGCAGCTCGGTGAGGCGGTAGCCCCGGTCGAGCGTGGCCTGCGAGACGGCGTCGAGCTCCGAGCCGAACGAGGCGAAGGCCTCGAGCTCACGGAACTGGGCGAGGTCGCCCTTGAGCGTGCCCACGGCCGTCTTCATGGCCTTGATCTGGGCGGCGCCACCGACTCGCGACACCGACTGGCCGACGTTGATGGCCGGGCGGTTGCCCGACTTGAACAGGTCGTCGTCGAGGAAGACCTGGCCGTCGGTGATCGAGATCACGTTGGTGGGGATGTACGCCGAGATGTCGCCGGCCTTGGTCTCGATGATCGGCAGGGCCGTCATCGAGCCGGCGCCGTTCTCGTCGCTGAGCTTGGCGGCGCGCTCCAGGAGGCGGGAGTGCAGGTAGAAGACGTCGCCGGGGTAGGCCTCGCGCCCCGGGGGGCGACGGAGGAGCAGCGACACCGAGCGGTAGGCCTCGGCCTGCTTGGAGAGGTCGTCGTACACCGCGAGGGCGTGCTGGCCGTTCTCCATCCAGTGCTGGCCGATGGCGCAGCCGGTGTACGGGGCGAGGTACTTGAACGGCGCCGGATCCGATGCCGGCGACACGACCACGACCGTGTAGTCCATGGCGCCGTAGCTCTCGAGCGTGGCGACGGTCTGGGCGACCGTGGATGCCTTCTGCCCGATGGCCACGTAGACGCAGTTCACGCCCAGGCCCTTCTGGTTGATGATCGTGTCGATCGCGACGGCGGTCTTGCCCGTCTTGCGGTCGCCGATGATCAGCTCGCGCTGGCCCCGCCCGATGGGCGTCATGGCGTCGATGGCCTTGATGCCGGTCTGGAGCGGCTCGTGCACGGGCTTGCGGCCCATGATCCCAGGAGCCTGGACCTCCATGCGGCGGGTGGTCACGTTGGTGAGCGGCCCCTTGCCGTCGACGGGCTCGCCGAGGGTGTTGACCACCCGGCCGAGCATGCCGTCGCCGCAGGGGACGGACAGGATCTCGCCCGTGGCCCGCACGATCTGGCCTTCCTCGATGCTTCCAACTTCGCCGAGCACCACGGCGCCGATGGAATCTTCGTCGAGGTTCAAGGCGAGACCGATGGTCCCGTCCTCGAACTCGAGCATCTCGTTGACCGCGCAGTCGGGGAGGCCCCCGACCGATGCGATGCCGTCGCCGACCTCGAGCACACGGCCGACCTGAGCGGCCGACATGTCGGGCTTGAAGCCCTCGAGGTTCTTGCGAAGCGCAGAGGTGATGTCTTCGATGTTGATCGTGAGCTCGGCCATGTGCCGTTTCTCCTGAAGCCTGGTGGGCGTGTCTTAGAGGGCGTTCTTGAGCTGTTCGAGGCGGCGGCGGACGGAGCCGTCGATGACGGTGTCTCCCACCTGGGCCACGAGCCCGCCACGGATGGACGGGTCGATGATGACCTTGACCTCGACCTGCTTGCCCGTGGCCTTGCCGAGGGCCTCGGCAAGGCGGGACTTCTGGTCTTCGGTGAGGGCGATGGCCGAGCGAACCTCGGCCACTTCCTTGTTCCCTTCCGCTGCGGTCTTGGCGACGAGCTCGTCGACGATCGCAGGGAACTCGCGGATGCGACCGTTGGCCACCACGAGCGAGACGAGGCTCACCGTGGTGGGCGTGGCCTTGCCCGAGAGGAGGTCGACGATGATCTGCTGCCGGGTGGCCACAGGGATGTGGGGGTCGGCGAGCTTGTCACGCAGCTCGTCGTTCCCCTTCACCACCTGGGCGACCCGGAACAGCTCGTCTTCGACCTCGGCGAGGGGGCCTTCGGTCCGAGCGACCGCGAAGAGTGCCTCGGCGTATGCCGTGGTGCGGTCGTCGGCCATCAGCTGTTCGCTCCCACCTGGTTGATGTAGGCCTCCACCAGTGCGGTGTTGGTCTCCTGGTCGAGGTTGCGGCCGACGACCTGCTCAGCGGCACCGATGGCCAGCGCGGCCACCTCGCCACGGAGGTCGGCGATGGCCTGGACCTTGGCCGACTCGATGTCGGTCGTCGCCTTGGTCTTGAGCTCGGAGATGTCGGCCTCGGCCTTGGCCTGCAGGGTGGACCGCACCTCGTCGGCGGCCTGACGGGCCTCCTCGATGATGCGGGCCGATTCCGAGCGGGCGTCGGCGAGCTGCGCTTGGTACTGGGCGAGGATCTCGGTGGCCTCGGTCCGCTGGGCTTCAGCGGAGTCGAGATCGCCCTTGATCCGCTCGGTCCGAGCGTTCATGCCGGACTTCATCGCCGGGAGGGCCTTCCAGGTCAGGAAGGCGAACACCAGCGCGAAGCCGATGAAGCCCCAGATGAGCTCGTTGGCCTCGGGGACCAACGGGTTCGGAGCCTTCTGGCAATCGTCGATGGTCTGGCCCTCAGCGAGGAGCTTGGCGCATTCCTCGGTGCTGTGGTCCTTGTAGTTGGCGCTCTCCTGGGCCGAAGCCGGATGCGTGAGGCCAACGGTGGACACCAGCACGATCGCGGCTGCTACGAGCAGCAGTCGAATTCGTTGCATGTGGTCGTCTCCCGATCAGGCGCCGGCGAGGAAGAACACCACGAAGCCGATGAGCGCGAGCGCTTCGACGAACGCGATGCCCAGGAACATGGTGGTGCGCACCATGCCGGCGGACTCGGGCTGACGGGCCATGGCCTGGACCGACTGGCCGACCAGGTAGCCGATGCCGATGCCCGGGCCGATGGCGCCGAGGCCGTAGGTCAGGGCGGCAACGCCCTTGTTGGTCAGGCCGGAGGTGGTGGCGGCGGCCAGTACGTCGATGCTCATTTCGGAGCCTTTCTTTGGCAGGTGCTTGGTGCTTGTGGGACTTGGGTGATCGGTTGGATCAGTGCTCGTGGCTCGCAGCCGCATTGATGTACACGCCCGTGAGGAGCGTGAACACGTACGCCTGCAGGAAGGACACGAAGACCTCGAAGGCGGTGAAGAAGACCACGCCGAGGAAGGGAAGCGGGGCGAAGATCGCGTACCACTTGGGGGTGATGAGGGCGCTGGTGAGCACCGCGAACGTGACCAGCAGGATGTGGCCGGCCAGCAGGTTGGCGAAGAGACGCACGGTGTGGCTGAAGGGCTGGACGAGGAACTTCGAGACGAACTCGATGAGCACGACCAGCGGGAGGATCGCGACCGGCACGCCCGGGGGCACGAGGGCGTGCTTGAAGTACCCGGCGCCGTGGCTCTTGAAGCCGGCGCCGTGGTACCAGACGTAGGCGGTCAGGGCGAGGACCAGCGGCAGCGAGATGCGGGCCGAGGCCGGCATCTGGAAGCCCGGGATGACCTCGAAGATGTTGGTGAAGAAGATGAAGAGGAACAGGCTGAGCAGGAGCGGCGTGTACTTCTTGCCCTCCTCGCCCATGGTGTCCATGACGATGCCGTCCTCGACGAACTCGATGGCCATCTCGGCCAGGTTCTGGGCCCCCGTGGGCACCGCCTTCTTCTTGTTGCCCAGCGTGAACAGCAGCACGACCAGGAACAGGGCGATGGCGTAGATCAGGACGACCTTGTTGATCTCCCACCAGGTGCCATCGCCAGCGATGCCACCCCAGTTGGTGATGTGGCTCAGCGGCGGGAATTCAAGGGCGAGCACGCTCATTTTTCCTCAGCAGAAGGCTTGAGGCCCGGAAAGGCCAGAGATGCGGATACGAACTTGGTCTCCCAGAAGAGGAGACCGAGGTGGGTCACGATGAGCGTCACCCCGAGCGGCACGGGGGCCACCCAGGGCTGGTCACGGACCAGGAGCACGGCGGCGGTGATGGCCGCCATGCGGATCAGGAAGCCGAACAGGCAGACGCCCATCAGCAGGCCGAGCGAGATGCGAGCCGCCCAGCCCAGGAGGGCCGCCGCGACGGCGAAGTTCACGAGGATGAGGGCGTAGGCGTAGCCCACCGAGGCGACGCCGGCCCAGCCCCAGCCGAGGGCGCCGAGCAGCAGGGCCACCGGCAGCACCATGAGGCCGTGCTTGACGAGGTCTCGGGCGACCTGGGCCTCGGGCGCCGGACCGAGGTCTCGGGTCTCGAGCGCGGAGGGCTTGGGGCGGACGGTGGTGGCCATCAGGCGGCGCCGCTCTTGCGGTTCCAGATGGCGCCCTCTTCGTGCTTCTTCATCTCGAGGTCGTAGCCGAGGAACAGCTTGACGGTGATCCCGGCGAAGCCGAGGACGGAGAAGACGATGGTGAAGAGGGGGTAGGTGCCGAAGAGCAGGTCGACGAGGCGGCCGATGCCGACCATGAAGACGAGGGTGACGGCGAGCTCGAGGCCCCGGCCCATCGCGTCGCCGTAGCCCCTGTTGAGCGACTGGGAGTAGGCGCTGCGGCTGAACGGGTCGGCCGAGGCCGCGCGGGGGCTCACCGGGGTCGTCGCAGCAGGCGTGCTGGCCGCTGCGGCGGGGGCTTCGTTGCCCGGGGTGAGTGGCGTGGAGTCGCTCATGGAGGTGTGGGTCCAAGCAGAAGGCGCTGCAGTCTCGCAGGTGTGCCTCAGTGCCGCTTGTGAATCGAATCTCAATGTAGGCGCAACGCCGCGAGGCGGCAAATCTTGCGCCCCACGAGTCAGGTGGCGCCCCGCTCGGGGGCCGGCTCGCCGACGTCGACGGCGTCGTCGCCCACGGGATGGGCCTCCACCGCGGCCACCTGGGCCAGGCGCCGGTGCTCCTCCTCGGCCGCCTCGGCGATGCGGGCCCGCCGGGTGCCGGGGTGGAAGAACGTGAGCAGCATCAGGGCCAGCGCGGCCACGCCGATGGGCACCAGGCCATCGCCCTTGCCCGTGTACACGGGGTAGAGCACGAACAGCGACAGCAGCCCCGACCAGAGCCAGAGGATGGCCACGCTGCGGCGCTGCCCGTGGCCCAGGCGCATCAGCCGGTGGTGGAGGTGGTCCTTGTCGGCCTCGGCCAGACCGGAGCGCTTGCGGGCCCGCCGGACGATGGCGAAGGCCGTGTCGATGATCGGGATGCCCATCACGAAGAACGGGATGAACAGCGGGGCGAAGAAGAAGAAGACCTGCCCCGACGACTCGACGCTCGTCTGGCCGCCCACGAGCATCGTCGACGCCGCCATGAGCCCGCCGAGCATCAGGGCGCCGCCATCGCCCATGAAGATCCGGGCCGGGTTGAAGTTGTGCGGCAGGAAGCCCAGGCAGATGCCGGCCGTGATGACGCAGATGAGCGGGCTCGGGTTCTCGGGGCCGATCACCCCCACCCCGCCCGTGACGAGGTGGTGGCCGTACAGGAAGAAGGAGCCCGCGGCGATGGCGATGATGCCGGCGGCCAGGCCGTCGAGGCCGTCGATCAGGTTCACGGCGTTGGCCATCCCCAGCACCCACAGGACCGAGATCAGCGGCGCCAGGTCGGGGCCCAGCACGAACAGGCCGTCGACGAACGGCGGCCGGAAGAACAGGAGGCTGACGCCGTAGCGGTACATGACGCACGCCGCGAGCACCATGCCGGCGGTCTTGGCCGGGGCCGACACGTCGCGGACGTCGTCGAGGGTGCCGACGCCGCACATGATGACCGCCCCGAGCACCACCCCGAGCGGGGTGGAGATCCCGTCGAACATGGCCGGGAACCCACCCGACAGCCACGCCACCGCCATGGCCGCCAGGAAGCCGACGAGCATGGCCAGCCCGCCGAGGAGGGGCATGGGCCGGTCGTGCACCGCCCGGTCGGACGGCAGCGCCACGACCCCGAGGCGCTTGGCCATCCACTTGACCAGAGGTGTGACCGCGAACGTGACGCCGAGGGCGATCGCGAAGACGGCCACGTAGGCCAAGGTGGTGGGCATGTGCGGACCAGTCTCGCCGCCGGCGGCGATCAGCCGGGGTAGGGGGCGAACTTCGAGCAGAGGGTGGCCACGGCCTCACGGGTCTCGGCGATGACCGCGTCGTCGTCGCGGTGGGTGAGGACGCGGTGGATCTGGAAGGCGATCTCGCGCATCTCGCGAGCGCCCATGCCCTGGGTGGTGACCGCTGGCGTGCCGATGCGCAGCCCCGAGGTGATGTAGGGCGGACGGTGGTCGCCGGGGACCGTGTTCTCGTTGAGGCTGATGCCAGCGCGATCGAGCACCAGGCGGGCCTTCTTGCCCGACAGGTCCTCGTCGAACGGGCGGAGGTCGACCAGCATCAGGTGGTTGTCGGTCCCGCCGGAGACCAGGCGCAGCCCGTGGCCGGCGAGCGCTTCCGCCAGGGCCGCGGCGTTGGCCACCACGCGCTGGGCGTACTCGGTGAACTCGGGGGTGGCGGCCTCGCGGAACGCCACCGCCTTGGCCGCGATCACGTGGTCGAGCGGACCGCCCTGCGAGCCCGGGAACACCGCCTTGTCGATGGCGGCGGCGTGCTCGGCCTTGCTGAGGATGCAGCCGCCGCGCGGACCGCGCAGCGTCTTGTGGGTGGTGAAGGTGACGATGTCGGCGACCGGCACCGGGTTGGGGTGCACGCCGCCGGCGATCAGGCCGGCAATGTGGGCGGCGTCGAACATGAACAGCGCACCGACCTCGTCGGCGATGTCGCGGAAGGGCTGGGGATCGATGATCCGCGGGTAGGCGGTGGCGCCGGCCACGATGATCTTGGGGCGGTGCTCGAGGGCCAGGTCTCGGACCTGGTCGAAGTCGATGCGCTCGTCGCTGGGCGTCACGCCGTAGGACACGAAGTTGTAGAGGATGCCGCTGGCGTTGACCGGCGAACCGTGGGTGAGGTGGCCGCCCTGGTCGAGGCGCAGGCCGAGCACGGTGTCGCCGTGGTCGAGCAGGCCGAGGTACACGGCCATGTTGGCGTTGGCGCCCGAGTGGGGCTGCACGTTCGCGTGCTCGGCGCCGAACAGGGCCTTGACCCGTTCGCGGGCCAGCTCCTCCGCCTGGTCGATGATCTCGTTGCCGCCGTAGTAGCGCTTGCCCGGGTAGCCCTCGCTGTACTTGTTGGTGAGGACGGAGCCCGTGGCCTCCATCACCGCCGGCGAGGTGAAGTTCTCCGAGGCGATGAGCTGGACCGTGCGGTTCTGGCGGTCGCGCTCGGCATCGATGATCGAGAACAGCTCGGTGTCACGGTCGGTGGGCCAGCTCATGAGGGTGCTCCTTTGGCGGCGCCGGACGCGCGGGCGGTGATGCCCGGGACCAGCGAATCGAGGTATCGGTCTTGGGCGCGGCCATCGCCGCTCAGCTCGGCGATCGCGCCGAGCTGGTCGACGCGGCGCTGGTGGCGGCCTGCCTGGTAGTCGGTCTGCAGGAAGCAGATCACGATCTCGTCGGCCAGGCCCGGGGCGACGATGCGCCCGCCCATCGACAGCACGTTGGCATCGTTGTGCTCGCGGGCCATCCGTGCGGTGTAGAGGTCGTTGCAGAGGGCCGCCCGGACCCCCATCACCTTGTTGGCCGCGATCTGCTCGCCCTGCCCGGAGCCGCCCAGCACGATGCCGCGCTCGGCGTCGCCGCGGACGACGGCGCGGGCCACCGCGGCGCAGTAGGCGGGGTAGTCGACGGACTCGTGGCCATCGGTCCCCAGGTCGATCACGGTGTGATCGAGCCCGGTCAAGATGTTGACCAGGTGGACCTTCAGGTCGTACCCGGCGTGGTCAGCGCCGATCGCGATCCGCATGGATGCCTCCGGAGGGGGCTGGGGCGACCGGGTGGTCGCTCGGGGGTGGGGTCGGCCAGGCGCTGGCGACGAGGGCGGTGACCGACTGGTCGATCGCGACGGCGCAGGCTCGGAAGGCACGCAGCGACCGACCCATCGGGTCGGCGATCTCGAGACGCGGATCGCTGGCCGCGTAGCCGTCCGGGGACCGGACGGCACCGATCTCGTGGACCCAGTCGTCGAGGGACTGCCCGGGGCGACGATCGCCGATCTCTCCGAGGTTGACCAGCTCGGGGAGGGTGAACGACCGCGGGAACAGCGCGGCGTCGAGGGCCGCCACCTCCCGCACGTGCTGGCGCTCCATGCCCAAGATGAGCGAGGCCCCCTGGAGCAGCTCGAGCGAGATCTTCTGGGCGGTGTGCGTCGAGATGTCGAGGCCGTAGCGGCTCATCGCCTTCACGGCGTTGGGCTCGGCCGGGCGGCCGTCGAACAGCAGGCCGGCCGAGCCGACCGTGACCGCGGGTGCCACGTCGACGAGGCGAGCGCGCAGCAGCGCCTCGGCCATCGGGGAACGACAGATGTTCCCGGTGCAGACGAAGACGATGTCGATGGCGCGAATCGTAGTTGGCGCCTCGCAGGTGCCTGATCTTGACCGAGTGGTCAAGATCGCCGTTGACTGTTCGCTCCAGCCCGCAAGGAGACCCGATGACACAAGGTGAGGCAACCCTCGATCCCCGGACCCCCGTGGTCGTGGCGGTGGGACAGGTGGAGCAGCGCACCTCCGACCTCGACCAGGCGCTCGAGCCCACCGCGCTGCTGGCCGAGGCGGCCCGGGCGGCCCAGGCCGACAGCGGCGCCGACCGGTTGCTGGCATCGGTGGACACCATGGCGGTGATCCACATCCTCTCCCACCACTACCTCGACCCCGCCGCCCTGCTGGCCGCCGACCTGGGCGTGGCCCCGGCCCGGACCATCCACACCGACGACGGCGGGAACTACCCCCAGTCGCTGCTCAACCGGGCCTGCGCGGAGATCCAGGCCGGTTCCTCGCAGACGTGGCTGATCGGCGGCGCCGAGACCTGGCGCACCCGGCAGGCGGCGCGGGCCCAAGGTGTCGATCTGGGCTGGTCGAAGCAGGGCGACGACGTGGCCCCCACCGAGCACGTCACCAACCACCTCCCGCTGTCGCACGAGGGCGAGTGGGCTCGAGGCGTGGTGCTCCCCGCGAGCATCTACGCCCTGTTCGAGAACCAGTGGCGCGCCGCGCAGGGCTGGTCGCTCGACGAGCACCGCGACCGGCTCGCGGCGCTCTACGCCGGGTTCAGCGCCGTGGCGGTCACCAACCCGCACGCCTGGATCCGCACGCCCTGGACCGCCGACGAGATCCGAGAGCCCTCACCGCGCAACCGGATGGTCGGGTTCCCGTACACGAAGGTGATGAACGCCAACAACGCCGTGGAGCAGGCCGCGTGCTTCGTCGTCACCTCCGTCGAGCACGCCCGCTCGCTCGGCATCTCGTCGGACCGCTGGGTCTTCCCCTGGTCGGGCTCCGACGCCCACGAGCACTGGTTCGTGTCGAACCGCTGGTCGCTCGGCGCCGCGCCGGCCATCGGCATCGCCGGCCGGGGCGCCCTCGACCTGGCCGGGGTCGGCCCCGACGACCTCGGTCACATCGACGTCTACTCGTGCTTCCCCAGCGCCGTGCAGATCGCCGCCGCCGAGCTGGGGCTCGGGACCGACCGGTCGCTCACCGTCACGGGCGGCCTCTCGTTCGGCGGCGGGCCGTGGAACAACTACGTGAGCCACTCGATCGCGGCCATGGTCGAGCGGCTCCGCGGCGACGCCGGTTCGCTGGGCCTCGTCACCGGCAACGGCGGCTTCCTCACCAAGCACGCGTTCGGCGTGTACTCCACCACGCCCCCGCCCCGGCCGTGGCGCCACGTCCGCCCCCAGGACGAGGTCGACGCCCGCCCCAGCCGAGAGTTCGCCACGGTGGTGGACGACGCGGTCACGGTCGAGTCGACCGTCGTCATGCACGATCGCGACAGCCAGCCCGACGCCGCCATCGTGTCGGGCCTCCTCGCCGATGGGCGGCGGGCCTGGGGCAACACCTCCGACGCGGTCGCCATGAAGCAGATGATCACCAGCGAGACCGCCGGAGCGGCCGGGCGCATCGACGCCGACGGCGCCTTCACCTTCACCTGAGCCCGGCCCGGTCGAGGCCGGCCGGGTTCAGCCGCCCCGGCGCTTGGGCTTGGTGGACTGGTCGGCCTCTTCGCCGTCGATCGCCACCGCCAGGGCGCCGACGACGATGGCCAGCACCGACACGATGTCGGCCATCTCGCTGTCGACCCAGTTGACCGCTCGAAGGCAGATCAGCACCACGCCGGCGATGATGATCGAGAAGCCGATCTTCGTCGTCACCCCGCCAGCATGACCGCGAGCGCCACGTCGAAGCGAGACGCCCGCTCAGATCGGTGCGTCGCCGGTGCCGGAGGGCGCGGTACCCGTCAGGCGAGCCGGTCGGCCGTGATGGCACCGACCCGCAGGACCCTCCACGGGACCGAGGTGGCATCGACCACCGTGCTGGCCGCGGCGCCCGCTGGACCCCCGTCGACGACCAGGTCGACCGGCCCGACCAGCGATGCGGCCGCGGCGTGGGCCGTCGGCGGCGTGGGGTCGCCGGTCCGGTTGGCGCTGGTGGTGGCGATCGGGCCCACCTCGGCGGCGAGCGCCCGGAGGAACGGGTGGTCGGGGCACCGCACGCCGATGGTGGAGGCATCGCCGCCCAGGTCGAGCGCCGCCGCCACCGCCGACCGGCGCAAGACGATCGTGAGCGGGCCGGGCCAGAGCTCGGCCATCCAGCGACCCACCTCGGGCAGGTCGAACTCCACCAGCTCGAGCGCCTGGTCGAGGTCGGCCACCAGCACCGCGAGCGGGTGGTCGGCCGCCCGGTCCTTCAGCGCGAACAGATCCCTGGTGGCCCCGTCTCGGGTGGGCAGGGCGGCCAGGCCGTAGACCGTGTCGGTGGGCAGCACGACCGTGCCCCCGCCCTCGAGCACGGCGATGGCCTGCTCCAGGGCAGACGGATGGCTGGCATCGACGGCAGGCGCACCGAGCTCGGACACAGCACGGAACGCTAGGGGCTGGCGCACCCTCGATCCCACCACCAGAGGCCGCCGCGACGCGCCAGCGGCCGGCAGGTCAGCTCTGACGGCGGGCGACGACGGTGCGGTCGAGGCCGGCGACGTCGGGGTGGACCGTGGCGTCGACCAGCCCGGCCGACGTGGCGAGGCGGCAGACCGCCTCCCCCTGGGTCGCTCCGATCTCGAGCACCACGATGCCGCCGGGAGCCAGCCACGCCCCCGCCTCGGCCAGCAGGTCCTCGTAGGCCTCCAGCCCGGTGGGCCCGGGCACCAGGGCGGCGACCGGCTCCCAGTCCGCCACCGACGCGTGGAGCTCCTCGTCGGCGGCGATGTAGGGCGGGTTGGAGATCACCGCGTCGAACCGGCCGCGCAGGTCCGGGTCGATCGCACCGAACCAGCTGCCCTCCGCCACGCGCACCCGGGACCCGGCCATGCCCAGACCGGCCAGGTTGGCGCGGGTGACGGCCAGCGCATCGGCCGACCGGTCGGTGGCCCACACGTGGGTCGAGGGCCGTTCCGTGGCGATGGCCAGGGCGATGGCACCCGAGCCGGTGCCGAGGTCGGCGACCGTCAGGCGGTGACCCGACGGCCGGGTGATGGCCAGGCGATCGAGCTGGTCGAGCGCCACCTCGACGACCTGTTCGGTCTCGGGCCGCGGGATCAGGACCCGGCGGTCGACCAACAGGTCCAGGTGCCGGAACGACCAGTGGCCGAGCACGTACTGGATCGGCTCCCCCGCCACCCGGCGGCCGACGAGGTGGTCGAGGTGGGCCACGCCGCGCACGGTGGCGAGCGAGTCGAGCCCGAGGACCAGTTCCGACCCCTCCATGCCGCTCGCCTCCTCGACGATCCACCTGGCTTCGGTGGACGCCTGGGCGATCCCGGCACCGGTGAGGTGGCCGGTGGTCTCGGTCCACAGCTCGCGCCAGGACACCGTGCCGTCGAGGTCGGGACCTCCCGGAGAGGTGGGTTCGTCGGTCATCGGAGGCCCGCGGGCTCAGTCGCCCTCGGTCAGGCGACGGGTCTGCTCGTCTTGGACCAGGGCATCGCTGACGTCGTCGAGCTCGCCGGACAGGACCTTCTCCAGCTTGTAGATGGTGAGGCCGATGCGGTGGTCGGAGACCCGGTTCTCCTTGAAGTTGTAGGTCCGGATCTTCTCGGACCGGCCCCCGCCGCCCACCTGGTCCTTGCGCGCTTCGGACAGCTCGTCTCGCTGGCGGTCCTGCTCGAGCTTGAGCAGCCGCGACTTCAGGACGATCATCGCCTTGGCCTTGTTCTGGAGCTGGCTCTTCTGGTCCTGCATCGACACCGTCACGCCGGTGGGCTTGTGGGTGAGCCGCACCGCGGAGTCGGTGGTGTTGACCGACTGCCCGCCCGGCCCCGACGACCGGTAGTAGTCGACCTGGAGGTCGTTGGGATCGATGTCGACCTCGACCTCGGCCGCCTCGGGCAGGACCGTCACCGTGGCCGACGAGGTGTGGATCCGGCCCTGCGACTCCGTGACCGGCACGCGCTGCACCCGGTGCGGGCCGCCCTCGTGCTTCATGCGGGTCCACACGCTGTCGCCGGCGAGGGAGAAGGTGACCTCGTTGTACCCGCCCATGTCGGACGGCACGGCGTTGAGGACCTCGAGCTTCCAGCCCTGGCGCTGGGCGTACCCCTGGTACATCCCGAACAGGTCCCGGGCGAAGAGGTTGGCCTCCTCGCCGCCCTCGGCGCCGCGGATCTCGACGATGACGTTGCGCCCGTCGTTGGGGTCCTTGGGCAGCAGGAGCAGCTCGAGCTCCGAGGTGAGGCGGGCGATGTCGGCATCGGCCTCGGCGGCCTCGACGCGCATCATCTCCCGGTCGTCACCGGCCAGGTCGGTGAGCATCTCGCGGGCCGTCTCGGCATCTTCGGTGCGCTGGCGCAGCTCGGTGCTGCGGCTCACGATGGCGCCCAGCTCGTGGTGGCGCTTGGCCAGCTCGCGGTACTTGTCCTGGTCGGCGAAGACGTCGGGATCGGCGAGGCGCGCCTCCACGTCGGCGAACTCGCGCTCCAGCCCTTCGAGTCGTCCGAGCATCAGCCCGCTCCCCCGGGCTGCACGTCGCGCCAGGCGTCGGCCACGGGGACCACCTCGGCCGGCTGGACCAGGTGGTGGGCCAGCTCGGTGGTGACGGGCAGGGCGTCGCGCGACGGGACCGCCAGGACCAGCCGGGCACCCGGTGCGTGGGTGAAGCGATCGTCGGCGGCGCTGGGGACGAGCTCGAGGTCGACGCCCGTGGAGCAGGTGACGACGAGGGGACGGCCGTCGAGGTCCTCACCCACGGCCGTGGCCACACCGGGCTCCTTGAGGTTGCGGCGGGGCACCGCCGACCCGACCGATCGCAGGTGGGCCGCCCCCACCAGCCCCGGGTCGGCCACGATCACGGCTCGCAGCCAGCGCTCGGGCACCAGCTGGTTGAGGGGATGGCGCTGCGCATCGGGCGCGCGCACCGCGGCGACGAAGTCGATCGCCCGGCTCAGCGCATCGGCCTCGGCCAGCTCGGCGAACATCATGGCCCCGACCTCGCGGTCGAACCGGCCGACGCCCACCTCGATGTGGGCGACATCGGCGTCGTCGGCCACCACGCGCGCCACCTCGAGGCCGAGCAGCTCGCCCAGCAGGTTGCCGTCCTCGACCACCGCCTCGAGCCCAGCGGCGGTCAGGACCGGGCGGTACAGCTCGGCCCCCGGCGACGGCGCCGGGTCGACCGCCGGCGGGGCGGGCTCCACCACGGACAGTTCTCGGCCGGTGACGGCCCAGACCGTGGGGCCATCGGCGAACAGCGCGGCTCGGCGCGCCAGCACGCCACCGGCCACGGCGTCGTCGACCAGCAGGTGCAGCTCGGCGGCCTGCGCCCGCTGGGCCACGGCCAGGGCGGCCCCGAGCCGGCGGTCGGCATCCTCGTCGAGCAGGATCCACACCCGGCCGCCCTCGGCGTCGAGGAGCGTGGCCCCGCCCGGGAAGGTACCCGGGCGCGCCGAGGCGGCGACGTCGGCCCACCGGCCTCGGACCAGCGCGCCGAGCTTGGCGGCTAGCAGTCCGGCGCGGGGGTCGATGTCGTCGTTCATCGGGTCCAGACGCGGCGATTCCGCCAGGAGACCTGGCGGAATCGTCGACGAGCTTGTGAGCTAGTTGGAGGCAGCGTCGATGTTCTCGGTGGTGACCGTGGAACCGGGACGACGGCCGTAGCGGCGCTCGAACCGATCGATGCGGCCACCCGTGTCGACCAGCTTCTGCTTGCCTGTGTAGAACGGGTGGCACTCGTTGCAGAGCTCGACCGAGATGGCCGCCTGCGTGGAGTGCGTGGTGAACGTGTTCCCGCAGGAGCACTTGACCTGCGTGACCACGTAGTCGGGATGGATGTCGGCCTTCATGATGACTCCAGTGTGGCGGTTTGCGTGTTGTCTTCCAAATGGAACAACCACGCCCTATTCCCGAGGCCTGTGACCAGGGGGCGAGGGCAGCGGCTGCTGGGGCTCAGCCCTTGGCGATCTCGGCCAGGAACTCGGCGTTGGTCTTGAACGAGCCGAGGCGCTCGGTGAGCATCTCGAGCCCGGCTGCGTTGGAGCCGGTCTCGTCCTTGAGGCCGCCGAGGACCCGGCGCAGCTTCACGATCTGCTTGAGCTGCGCCCGGTCGAAGAGGAGCTCCTCGTGGCGGGTGGAAGAGGCATCGACGTCGATCGCCGGGAACACCCGGCGCTCGGCCAGGCGGCGGTCGAGCTTGAGCTCCATGTTGCCGGTGCCCTTGAACTCCTCGAAGATCACCTCGTCCATGCGGGTGTTCGTCTCGACCAGGGCCGTGGCGAGGATGGTGAGCGAGCCGCCCTCCTCGGCGTTGCGGGCCGCACCGAAGAACTTCTTGGGCGGGTACAGGGCGCTCGTCTCGATGCCGCCGGCCATGGTGCGGCCACCAGCGGGGGCGGCCAGGTTGTAGGCGCGGGCCAGGCGGGTGATGCCGTCGAGCACCACCACGACGTCCTTGCCGCTCTCGACCAGGCGCTTGGCCCGCTCGATCACCAGCTCGGCGACCGCGGTGTGCTCCTCGGCCGGACGGTCGAAGGTGGACGCCGCGACGCTGCCTCGCAGCAGCCACCG
Organism: Aquihabitans sp. McL0605; assembly: GCF_049993875.1. NCBI lineage: Bacteria > Bacillati > Actinomycetota > Acidimicrobiia > Acidimicrobiales > Iamiaceae > Aquihabitans > Aquihabitans sp. McL0605. The sequence goes on along the minus strand of NZ_CP188252.1, from coordinate 3,641,238 downwards.
CTTCATGTCGGTGACCTCTTCGGGCCGCTCGTCGACCAGCAGCACGATCAGCTCGACCTCGGGGTGGTTGACCTCGATGGACCGCACGACGTTCTTGACGATCGTGGTCTTGCCGGCCTTCGGCGGCGACACGATCAGGCCGCGGGTGCCCTTGCCGATGGGCGAGAGCAGGTCGATGATCCGCACCGTGGTGTTGCTCGGATCATCGGGCAGCTCGAGCGTGAGGCGCTGATCGGGGAAGAGCGCCGTCAGGTCCTCGTACTTGGGACGGGGCGGCTGGTTGTGGGCCTCGTGGCCGTTGACCGTGTCGACCTGGAGCAGCGCCGGGTTCTTCTCGTTGCGCGCCGGGGGACGGCTCTTGCCGCTGACCATGTCGCCGGTGCGCAGGCCGAACTGCCGGGTCTGCTTGACCGAGATGTAGGCGTCGTCGCGGGACGGGAGGAAGCCGTGCAGGCGGAGGAAGCCGTAGCCCTCGTCACGCAGGTCGACCATGCCCTCGACCGCGATGGGCTCGGGCTGGACCTGGTCGTCGCCCTCAGGACGGCGGTCGCGGTCGCGGCCCCGACGGCGCCGGCGCCGGTTGCCCGACTCGAGGTCGCCGTCTTGGCCGTCGCCCCCGCCGTTGCCGCCCTGGTTGGCGTTCTGGCCGCCGTCTTGCTGGTTGCCCTGATCGCGCTGGTTGCCCTGATCGCGCTGGTTGCCCTGATCCCGCTGGTTCCCCTGATCGCGCTGGTTCCCCTGATCGCGCTGGTTCCCCTGATCCCGCTGGTTCCCCTGCTCGACCTGGTCGCGCTGGTTGTTGTTCTGACCAGCGTTGCCGTTGCGGCCGCCGCCGCGCCGACCCTGCCCGGCGGGCGCGTCGTCGTCATCGCCGGCTCCGGCCTCGTCGGCGGGCTCGGCGTCGTCGGCCGGTGCGCCCTCGGAGTCGCTGTCGTCATCGTCGTCGGACGCCTCGTCGCCCTGCGGCTCGTCGGCGGGCTCGGAGGTCTCGGCCCCTTCGGCACTGTCGGGCGCGTCGGTGTCGGTACCTGGGTCCTCGGCGGCTGCGGCACCCTCGTCGGCGCCCACGAGGCGCATGATCAGCGAGACGATGTCGGCCTTCTTGGCCCGGGCTCCGGGCTTCTGGCCCAGCTGCTCGGCGATGGCGGCGAGCTCGGCGCGGTCCTTGCCCTCGAGGAGGGTCATGTCGAACCCGCTCATGCGGCGGCCTTGCTGGTGGTGACGTGCTCGGTCATCTCGTGCCTCTTTCAGCGATGCATCGTGCGGGGCGCCCGTGGCATGCCCGGCCGCGCAGTCGATGAGCTACCGACTCGAACCGAAGCCCCGGCTGCGAACGCCATGGGGGATTCCCCGTCGCCCAGGCACCATGTGCACTGGGACCTGTCCATCGTAGCGACCTCCCCACCCCACCCGCGAACCACCCGCCCACCCCACGGAACTTGTTGCAGCCAGGAACGCACAGGGCACTGGCTGCAACAAGTTCGCCGGGGCGATGACGACGACGTGGCTCGTGGCGCGCCCAGCCGGGACCGCACCGGCTTCGTCCACTGGTGCTGGCTGCACCCGAGGCTCCGACGGGTCCGAGCCCGAACCAGCGCTGCGCAGACCAGTCCGGCGCCGGGCTGACGTGGCTCGGGACGGTGGCCATGGGGGATGCTGTCGCCATGACCGATGCGGAGCGCACCCAGTCCATCGTCTGCCTCGACCTCGAGGGAGTGCTGGTCCCCGAGATCTGGATCGCCGTGGCCGAGCGCACCGGCATCGACGCGCTGCGCCGCACCACTCGCGAGGAGCCCGACTACGACGTGCTCATGAAGTACCGGCTCGACCTGATGGCCGAGCACGGGCTCACCATGTCGCTGGTCCAGGACGTCATCGCCCAGCTGTCGCCCCTGCCGGGCGCCAAGGAGTTCCTCGACGAGCTCCGCCAGCGCACCCAGGTCGTCATCCTCTCGGACACGTTCGAGCAGTTCGCCCAACCGCTCATGGCCCAGCTCGGCTGGCCGGCCATCTGGTGCCACCGCCTCGTGGTGGAGGACGACCGGGTCGTGGGGTACACGCTCCGGATGGCCGACCCGAAGCGCAACGCCGTCGAAGCGCTGCACGGGCTCAACTTCCGGGTCATCGCGGCCGGCGACTCGTACAACGACACCACCATGCTGCTGGCCGCCGAAGCGGGCTTCCTCTTCCACTCGCCGGCCAACGTCCAGGCCGAGTTCCCGCAGCTCCCCGCGCTCGACGAGTACGACGACCTCCTCGATGCCATCACCGCCGAGCTGACCTGATCAGCAGCCGGGGGCTGCCCCCGCGCCGATGGTCAGTCCGCCTGACCGCCTCGTTGTCGGGGGTGGTCGGTACCCTGCCACCTGCATGACAGACGCACCTCCCCCACCCGGCTGGTTGCGCCGGCTGGGCGGTGCGCTCCGCCCCCACCGGCGCAACGTGGCCATCGCCCTCGGCGCCGCCGGCGCAGGGCAGGTCATCGCTGCGCTCACCCCGTTGGTGGAGCGCTTCATCATCGACGACGTCGTCATCGCCGGCACCTCGCCGATCATCCCGTCGCTGATCGTGCTGCTCGTGTTCGCCGCCATCCGCTTCGGCACCGCGTTCGTGCGGCGCTACTGGGCGGGCCGGGTGAGCCTCGACGTCCAGAACGACCTGCGCACCGAGGTGTACGACCACCTCCAGCGCCTCGACGTGGCCCGTCACGACGAGATGTCCACCGGACAGCTCGTGAGCCGCGCCATCTCCGACATCGGCCTGGTGCAGGGGCTGCTCGCCTTCTTGCCGATGGTGCTGTCGAACATCTTGTTCCTTGCCGTCGCCCTCGCCGCCATGCTCTGGCTCAGCCCGCTGCTCACGATGGTGGCCCTGGTCATCACGCCGATCATGGTCCTGGTGTCGATGCGGCTGCGCCGGTCGGTCTTCCCTGCCTCGTGGGACGCCCAGCAGCAGGCCGGGGCCGTGGCCGGGGTGGTCGACGAGTCGGTCAGCGGGGTCCGGGTCGTCAAGGGGTTCGGCCAGGAGGAGCGCGAGGTGGCCCGCCTGGCCGAGTCGGCCGAGCGCCTCTACGCCAGCCGCGTCCGCGCCGTCCGCCTCCAGGCCCGCTTCCAGCCGTTGCTGCAGACCCTGCCGGCGCTCGCCCAGGTGGCGGTGCTGGCCCTCGGCGGCTGGCTCGCCATCGAAGGGCGCATCTCGCTCGGCACGTTCCTGGCGTTCTCCAGCTACGTGAGCCAGCTGCAGGCGCCGGCCCGGATGCTCGCGGGGCTGGTCACCATCGGCCAGGCCGCACGCGCCGGCGTCGAGCGCGTGTTCGACCTGCTCGATGCCACCGCCACCGTCACCTCCGCCGCCGACGCTCCGCCGCTCGAGGTCACCGAGGGCCGCCTCGAGTTCCGCGACGTCACCTTCGCCTACACCCGCGGCGAGCCGGTCCTGTGCAACCTCGACCTGATGGTGGAGCCGGGTGAGACGCTCGCCCTGGTGGGCACCTCCGGCTCGGGCAAGTCCACCATCGCCCTGCTGGTCCCCCGGTTCTACGACCTCACGTCGGGGTCCATCACCGTCGACGGCACCGACGTCTCCACCGTCGACATCGCGTCGCTGCGCCAGCAGATCGGGCTGGTGTTCGAGGACACGTTCCTCTTCTCCGACTCCATCGGCGCCAACATCGCCTACGGACGCCCCGAAGCCACTCCCGAGGCCATCGAGGCCGCGGCCCGGGTGGCCGGCGCCCACGACTTCATCGCCGCCCTGGCCGACGGGTACGGCACCGAGGTGGGCGAGCGCGGGCTCACGCTCTCGGGCGGGCAGCGCCAGCGCATCGCCCTCGCGCGCGCCGTGCTCGCCGATCCGCGCATCCTGCTGCTCGACGACGCCACGTCCGCGGTCGACAGCCGCATCGAGGCCGAGATCCACCAGACCCTCCGCGAGGTGCTCGCCGGCCGTACCACGCTCCTGGTCGCCCACCGCCGGTCCACCCTGCTGCTGGCCGACCGCATCGCGGTGCTCGACGCCGGCCGGGTGGTCGACGTCGGCACCCACGACGAGCTCCAGGAGCGGTGCCGGCTCTACCGCCTGTTGCTCACCGGCCCCGGCGACGAGCTGGTCGAAGACCCCGACAACATGGCCGAACCGCCCGCCGAAGCCGCCGTCGTCGACGGCATCACGCCGGCGCTGTGGGTGCGCACCGGCACCGAGGACGACGCCACCGACCTGGCCCTCGCCGCCGCGGGCCGCCAGGACACCGGCAGCCTCGGCGCCGGCATGGGCGGCGGCGGAGGCGGAGGTGCCGGCGGGATGCTCGGCGGCATGCCGGCCACCCCCGAGCTGATGGCCCGGGTGGCGGCCCTGCCCGCGGCCACCGATGCGCCCGACCAGTCCTTCGACGACGCTCGGGCCGAGGACGCCTCGTTCAAGTTCACCCGGTTCATCCGGCCGTGGCGCAAGCAGCTGGCGCTCGGGCTCGGCCTGGTGGCGCTCGACGCGCTGGCCTCGCTCGCCGGGCCCCTGCTCATCCGCCACGGCATCGACGCCGGCATCGACGCCGATCCCCAGAGCATGCAGGCCGTCTGGGTCGCGAGCCTCGCCTACCTGTTCGTGGTCACCGCCGACTTCTTCGTGATGACGTTCGAGACGTTCATCACCGGTCGCACCGCCGAGCGATCCCTGTGGTCGCTGCGGGTGAAGGTGTTCTCCCACCTCCACCGCCTGGGCCTCGACTACTACGACCGGGAGATGGGCGGGCGGATCATGACCCGCATGACCTCCGACATCGAGGCGCTCACCCAGCTCCTCCAGACCGGCCTGGTCACCGCGGTCGTCGCCCTGCTCACCTGCGTCGGCGTCGGCATCGCCCTCGTGGTCATGGACTGGCGGCTGGCCCTCCTGGCGATGATCGTCATGCCACCGCTCGTCATCGCCACCGTCTGGTTCCGCCGCCGCTCGGGCGCCGCCTACGACGACGCCCGCGACAAGGTGGCCGTGGTCAACGCCGACTTCCAGGAGAGCCTCACCGACGTCCGTGTCGCCCAGGCGTTCACCCGGGAGGACCAGAACACCAAGCGCTTCGCCAGCCGTTCGCGCGACTACCTGGGCGCCCGCCTCCGGGCGCAGCAGCTGGTGGCGATCTACTTCCCGTTCGTCGAGTTCCTCTCGGGTGTGGCCGGTGCCATCGTGCTGGCCGGCGGCGCCGCCCTGGTGCGCAACGGGTCGCTGACCTCGGGCGCCCTCATCGCGTTCGTCCTCTACCTCGACCTCTTCTTCTCCCCCATCCAGCAGCTGTCCCAGGTGTTCGACACCTACCAGCAGGCGCGGGTGGCCCTCGTCCGCATCGGCGGCCTGCTGGCCGAGCCGTCATCGATCCCCGAGCCCGCCGACCCGGTCGAGCCCGGGGAGCTCACCGGGCGCATCGAGTTCGACGACGTGCGGTTCTCCTACTCGTCCACCGGCGTCGAGGTGCTGCACGGGGTCGACCTGGTCATCGAGCCCGGCGAGACGGTGGCGATCGTCGGCGAGACCGGCGCGGGCAAGTCCACGCTGGAGAAGCTCGTCGCCCGCTACTACGACGTCGACGGCGGCCGGGTGCTGATCGACGGGATCGACATCCGCACCCTCGACCTGGCCGGCTACCGCCAGCAGCTCGGCGTGGTGCCGCAGGAGGCCTTCCTGTTCGCCGGCACCATCCGCGACAACCTCGCCTACGGGCGGCCCGACGCGTCGGATGCGCGGGTGGAGGCCGCCGCCCGTTCGGTGGGCGCGCACGAGGTCATCGCCGCCCTGCCCGGCGGCTACCTCCACGTGGTGGGCGAACAGGGCCGGTCGCTGTCGGCCGGGCAGCGCCAGCTGCTGGCCCTGGCCCGGGCCCAGGTGGTCGATCCCAAGATCCTCCTGCTCGACGAGGCCACCGCCAACCTCGACCTGGCGAGCGAGGCCCGGGTCAGCGAGGCCATGGGCATGGTGGCGTCGGGTCGCACCGCGCTGGTGATCGCGCACCGCCTGTCCACCGCGGTGACCGCCGACAAGATCGTGGTGATGGACGAGGGCCTCGTCGCCGAGGTGGGCACCCACCACGACCTCATCGCCGCCGACGGCGTCTACGCCCGCCTCTGGGAAGCGTTCAGCGGCGAGGCCCCCGCCGCCGGCGGCGAGCCTGCCGTCGCCGCCGCCGACTGAACCGAGCTCGGTCTGGTCGGCCGATCAGGCCGCGAGGCGCAGCGGGGTGTGGGCGGCCAAGGCGACGAAGTCTCGGTCGTTGGCGAGCACGGGCACGTCGTGGCGCACGGCGACCGCTGCGATCAGGCAGTCGACCATCGAACGGACGGTCGCACCGTTGACTCGGCACATCCGGTAGAGGAGCGCCGACGACGCCCAGTCCTCGGAGGTCACCTCCAGCAGCTCGACTCGCCCGAGGAGTGCACGCAGCTGCTCGCCGTGACGACCCGACCGAGCGCCGGCGAGGACCTCCATGACGACCGGCTCCGTGAGCGCTCCTCCATCGTCGAGGAGCGCTTCGACCGCATCGGCGGTGCGGAGGTTCCCGTCGCGGAGGTACTCGATCCACGCGGACGTGTCGATCAGCGTCACCACGACTCGGGCGCACCCATCCCCGAGCGGATCTCGTCGAGGTCCGCGTCCCAGCCGGTGCCGCGCATGGCCAGCGCCTCATCGAGGGTCATGCTCCGGGCGGCCTCGCGCAAGGCCAGGTTGACCGCATCTCGCTTGGTCTTGCAGCCGTAGCGCCGCATCACGGCCGCGCAGGCGTCCTCGTCGATGTCGATGTTGGTGCGAGCCATACACCAACGATACACCAGCGATGCGCCACGGGATCAGGCCGGCTGCCAGAGCTGGATCGCGTTGCCCTCGGGGTCGCTCAGCTGGGCGAACCGGCCGTTGGGGTACTCCTCCGGATCCACCTCGACACCGATCCCCGCGGCTCGCAGCTGGGCCACCATCGCCTGCAGGTCGCGGACGCGGAAGTTGAGCCCCCAGCCGGCGGGCCCGAGCGGTGGGCCGTCGAGTTCGGCGCCGAAGGGGGCGAACGCCGTCGGGCCCGCCGCCTGCGTCCACACCTCGGCGTCGTAGGACGTCGGGATCTCGTCCACGCCGAGGTGCTCGGCGTACCACCGGCCGAGCGCCGCCGGGTCCGCCGCCGTGAAGAAGAACCCACCGATGCCGTCGACCTTTTCCATGGTTCGAGCCTGCCACCGATCCCCGACCGGCCGCTCCGACCGAGCCCGATCAGGTCACGAGCAGCGCCCGGGCAACCATCGGTGACCCGAAGGGGTCAGTGGCCGGTGAGGGCCTGGACGTGGGCTTCGAGGACGGCGAGGTCGGCCGGCTTGGTCTCGTAGGACTCCTGCCGGTCGAACAGGTCGGCGAGGTGCTCGGGAAGCTCGGGACGGATGCCGATGGCCTGCTCGACGGCGTCGGGGAACTTGGCCGGGTGGGCGGTGGCGAGGCAGATCATCGGCACGTCGGGGTCGCGCCGAGCGGCCCGGGCCGCGGCGACGCCCACCGCGGTGTGCGGATCGAGCACCACGCCCGTGGCCTCGTAGGTGCGACGGATCTCGGCCCGGGTCTGGTCGTCGTCGAACGAGGCCCCGTCGAACACCTCGGTGACCGATGCCAGGCGGGTGTCACCCGTCTCGACGCGGCCCTCGTCCTTGAACTCGGCCATGCGGTCGGCCAGGAGCAGCGGGTTGCGCTCGTAGAGCTCGAAGAGGAGGCGTTCTGCGTTGGAGGACACCTGGATGTCCATGCTCGGGCTGATGGTGGGGTGCACGCCGGTCTTCTCCATCACGCCGGTGGCGAGCCAGCGGGTGAGGATGTCGTTGCTGTTGGACCCGACCACGAGCTGGCTGATGGGGGTGCCGGTGCGGCGGGCGACCCATCCCGCGAAGACGTTGCCGAAGTTGCCGGTGGGCACGGAGAACGACACGGGCTCGCCGGCGCCGACGGCCTTGGCCGAGGTGACGTAGTAGACGACCTGGGCCATCACCCGCGCCCAGTTGATGGAGTTCATGGCCGACAGCCCCACGGTCTCACGGAAGGCGACGTCGGCGAACATCTGCTTCACGAGGTCCTGGCAGTCGTCGAACGTGCCCTCGACCGCCACGTTGTGCACGTTGGGCTCGTGGACCGTGGTCATCTGCTTGCGCTGCACGTCGCTCACCCGGCCCGCAGGGTGCAGCACGACGATGTCGAGGTTGGACCGGCCGCGGCAGGCCTCGATGGCCGCAGAGCCGGTGTCGCCGGAGGTGGCCACGACGATGGTGGCCCGCTCGCCCCTGGCCGTGAGCTCGTGGTCGAACAGCCGGCCCACCAGCTGGAGGGCCACGTCCTTGAACGCGATGGTGGGGCCCCAGAACAGCTCGAGGAGCCACAGCCCGTCGTCGATCGGGCGGACCGGGCACACCTCGGGGTGGTCGAACGTGGCGTACGCCTCGGTGACCATGGCCCGGAAGGTGGCCTCGTCGAGGGACGGAGCGACGTACGGCGCCATCACGGCGACCGCGGCGTCGACGTAGCTGGCGTCGAAGCTCAGCCCGGGCTGCTGGCGCCACTCGTCGGGCACGTAGAGGCCGCCGTCGGTGGCCAAGCCGGCGAGGAGCACGTCGCCGAACTCCAGGACGGGAGCCTGGCCTCGCGTGGACACGTACTTCACGTCACGCCTCCTGGTCGTCGCCGATCACCCGCAGCACGGAGGTGATCCGGTGGATGACGTCGAGCTCCCGCAGGTCTTCGAGCGTGGCCTGCACGTCGGCCTCGCGAGCCTGGTGGGTGATGAAGATGAGGCGGGCGTCGGCGCCGACGCCTTCCTGCTCGAGCGAGCGGATGGAGACCGCGTGGCGCTCGAACGCCTCGGCGACGGCGCGCAGCACGCCCGGCCGGTCGACCACGTCGAGGTTGACGTAGTAGCTGGAGTGCAGCTCGTCGATGGGACGGATCGGGCGGCGGGTGAGGGTGAGGAGGTCGGCGTGGGTGCCCTTGCGGAGGTTGCCCGCGGCATCGACCAGGTCGCCCAGCACGGCCGACCCGGTGGGATCGCCACCGGCCCCGCGGCCGTAGAACATGAGGTCGCCGACCGCAGCGCCTTCGACGAACACGGCGTTGAACGAGTCCCGGACGCCGGCGAGCGGGTGCGACGTCGGGACCATGGCCGGGTGCACGCGCACGGCGACCTCGTCGGGACCACCGGCCACGGGCACCAGCTCGGCCACGGCCAGCAGCTTGATGACGTAGCCGAGGCGGCCGGCGAACTCGATGTCGATGGCCGAGATGTTGGAGATGCCCTCGTGGTACACGTCGCCGGCCACGACCTTGGCCCCGAACGCCAGCGAGGCGAGGATGGCCGCCTTGGCCCCGGCGTCGAAGCCCTCCACGTCGGCGGTGGGGTCTCGTTCGGCGTAGCCCAGCTCCTGGGCCTCGGCCAGCGCCTCGCCGTAGCTCGTGCCCTGCTCGGACATGCGGGTGAGGATGAAGTTGGTGGTGCCGTTGACGATGCCCATGATGCGGCGCACGTCTTCACCCGCGAGCGACTCGCGCAGCGGGCGCAGGATCGGGATGCCGCCGGCCACGGCCGCCTCGAACAGCAGGTCGACGCCGGCGGCGGAGGCGGCGGCGTAGAGCTCGGCGCCGTGGTTGGCCAGCAGCTCCTTGTTGGCGGTGATGACCGGCTTGCCGGCGGCCATGGCCGCGAGGATCAGCTCCCGGGCCGGCTCGATGCCGCCGATCACCTCGACGACCACGTCGATGTCGGGGTCGGCGACCACCTCGTTGGCGTCCCGGGTGAGGATCGACTCGTCGAGGTCCACGGGCCGCTTCCGGGTGAGGCTGCGGACGGCCACGCGGGCGATCTCGAGCTTGGTGCCGGTGCGGGCCGCGATCTCGTCGCCACGGTCGGCCACCAGCTGCACGAGGGCTGCGCCCACGTTGCCGCAGCCCAGCACGCCCACCCGCACCACGGACTTGTCAGAGGTCGTCTCGCTCACGGAGCGAGGCTACCGGTCGGCCCGACGGCGCCCCGAACGAGAACGCCACCCCCATCGGACCTGGCACCCATCCCGGACACCACCGTCCCGGAACCCTGCCGGGTTCCAGACCCCCATCGGACCTGGCACCCATGTCGGACACCACCGTCGTGGAACCGTGCCGGGTGGTTCGGGAGGTGGCCGGCGGGTCAGCCGACGTCGGTGGCGAGGAGGTCGGCCTCGGTCTCGCGGCGGATCACGAGCCGGGCCTGGCCATCGGCCACGAACACCACGGCGGGACGCGGCAGCAGGTTGTAGTTGGAGCCCATCGAGCGGCCGTAGGCCCCCGTGACCGGCGTGGCGATGAGGTCGCCGACGACCAGCCCGGCGGGCACCTTGGCCTCGGACACCAGGACGTCGCCGGACTCGCAGTGCTTGCCGACCAGGCGCACGACCTCGGTGCGGTCGGCGGTGACGGCGGCGGGGACGAAGGTCTCGTAGCCAGAGCCGTAGAGCGCGGGGCGCGGGTTGTCGATGAAGCCGCCGTCGACGGCCACGAAGGTGCGGATGCTCGGCACCTCCTTGATGGTGCCCACCCGGTAGACGGTGATCCCGGCGGCCGCGGCGATGGCCCGGCCCGGCTCGGCGGAGACCCGGGCGGTGATGCCGGCGTGGTCGCAGGCCTTGCGGACCACCGCGCCCCACTCGGTGATGCTGGGGGCTTCCTCGCCCTCGATGTAGGCCACGCCGATGCCGCCACCGATGGAGAGCTCGGGGAGCCCCGTCTGGTTGACGAACGGGGCGAGCGCCTCGATGGCCTGCTCGAAGAACCCGGCCACGAACACCTGCGAGCCGATGTGGGCGTGGATGCCGACCAGCTCGACGGCGTCCATGGCCCGGGCCCGCTCGACCGCCCTGGCCGCGTCGCCCACCTTCAGCCCGAAGCCGAACTTGGAGTCGTCCTGGCCGGTCATCACGAACTCGTGGGTGTGGGCTTCGACGCCCGGGGTGATGCGCAGGAGGATCTGCGGGACGATGCCGTCGGCACCGAAGAGGCCTTCGAGCCGGTCGAGCTCGTCGAAGCTGTCGACGACGATGCGGCCCACGCCCGCGTCGCGAGCGGTGATCAGCTCCTCGTCGCTCTTGTTGTTGCCGTGGAGGACGATGCGGTCGGCCGGCACCCCTGCCGACAGCGCGACGGCCAGCTCGCCACCGCTGGCCACGTCGAGGTGCATGCCCTGCTCGTGGGCCAGGCGCGCCATAGCGCGGCACAGGAACGCCTTGGTGGCGTAGGCCACCCCGTCGCCGAACGCGGCCACCGCTTCGGCGCACCGGGCCTTCAGCTGGGCTTCGTCGTAGACGAACAGCGGCGTGCCGAACTCCTCGGCCAGCTCGGCGAGGTCGCAGCCGCCGACGAGCAGCTGACCGTCGACCCCGACCGTGCTCGAGTCGGGCAGCAGCCCCCAGGGCAGCGCGCTCACGCGGCACCCCCCGTCGTCGCCTGGTCGATCGTCCACCCCACCGGGGGAAGATCGACCACAGGATCGGAGGCGCGGACGGCCGCGGATCCTTGTGGTCGATCGTCCACCTCCCAGGGGGAAGATCGACCAGAAAGGAGGGGGGTGCGGGTGCTCACATGGACTCCGGGGCGCTGACGCCGAGCAGGTCGAGGCCGATGGCGAAGCCGATGCGAGCCGACTCGACCAGCCAGAGGCGCGCCTGGGTGAGCTCGGGGCTGACCCCATCACCCATCACGTAGCAGTCGTGGTAGAAGCCGTGGAACCGGTCGGCCAGCTCGCGCACCCAGGTGGCGACCTTGTGCGGGGCGCGGTCGGTGGTGGCGATGCGGACGATGTCGGGCAGCTCGGAGAGCGTGCGCAGCAGCTCGAGCTCGCGCTCGTGGGTGAGCAGACCGAGGCTCACCTGGTCGACGGGGAGGCGGGTGACGCCGCGCTCGGCCGCCACCCGGTTGATCGAGGCGATCCGGGTGTGGGCGTACTGCACGTAGAAGACCGGCGACTCCTTCGACTCGGAGCGCACCTTCTCGAGATCGATGGTGACGGCCTGGTCGATCGAGGCCAGCAGCGAGAGGAGCCGGGTGGCGTCGGCGCCGATGTCGGCGACGATGTCATCGAGGTCGACGGCGTTGCCGAGCCGCTTGCCCATGCGGCCGCTGGCGAGCGACACCATCTGCCCGAGCCGCACCTCGATGCGGTCCTTGCTGACGCCGAGCGCCTGCACGCCCGCCACCAGAGAGGCCACCTGGCCGTGGTGGTCGGCGCCCCACACGTTGATGACCCGGTCGAAGCCCCGGGTGATGAACTTGTTGCGGTGATAGGCGATGTCGCCGGCGAGGTACGTGTAGTCGCCGTTGCCCTTGCGCAGCACCCGGCGCTCTCGTGGGTCGCCGAACTCCTTCGACTCGAACCAGAGGGCGCCGTCCTCTTCGGTGACGAGACCCTTGGCCTGCAGCTCGGCCACCGTCTCGGCCACCGCCGAGCTCTCCTCGATGGAGGCCTGGCTGTACCACTCGTCGTAGTGGATGTGGATGGACTCCATGGTGGTGCGGATGCCACCGAGGATCCGCTCCGCGGCCCACTGGCCGGCGACGGTCACGTCGTCGGGGCCGTCGTAGCCCTTGGCGATGTCGGCCACGTACGCACCGGGGTACCCGTCCTCGGGCACCGGCTCGCCCTTGTGGTGGGCCAGCAGGCTGGCGCCGAGGCGGCGGATCTGCCCGCCGGTGTCGTTGACGTAGTACTCCCGGCTGACGACGTGGCCGGTGCGGGCCAGGAGCCGGGCGAGGGCATCGCCGTACGACGCGAACCAGCCGTTGCCGACGTGGATGGGCCCGGTGGGGTTGGCCGACACGAACTCGACCATGACCTTCTCGCCGTGGCCCAGCTCGGGCGTGGCGTAGGACTCGACGCCCGAGGCCACCACCTCGGACAGCACGTCGTGCAGCCACGTGGGGGCGAGGCGGAAGTTCACGAAGCCGGGACCGGCGATCTCGACGGACACCACGTGCTTCGGCAGGTTGGCGTTGAGGTGCTCGACGAGCTGGGCGGCCAGCTCACGGGGGTTGCGGCCGGCCTTCTTGGCCGAGGCCAGCGCCACGTTGGACGACCAGTCGCCGTGCTCCCGGTTGGCCGGTCGCTCCATCGAGACCTGCTCCGGAAGCGGTTCGACGGCGAGCGCCACCAGGGCGCCGCGCACGGCTTCGGCGAGGTCATCGCGGATCACGGCAGATGGTCCTTCCAGGACGGACGGGTGTGGACTGGCGAGGCTACCTGCGCCCCTCTCACGCCTCCCCAACCGATGCGTCGGACCAACCGCTTTGGGCAGGTGCAGGGCACGATCTAGGGTGACGACCCCTGCCCTCGTAGCTCAGGGGATAGAGCATCGCCCTCCGGAGGCGTGTGCGGGCGTTCGAATCGCCCCGAGGGCACAAGGACGATCGGCCCGGCGCTCCAGCGCCGGGCCGCTTCGCGCCCGTGGGAGCTCAGAGGGCGGGGCGGCAGGTTCCCGACCCGAGCTGGTGCAGGCCGGCGAGGTCGCCCGAGCCCCAGTCGAGCGCGCTGCGCTCGCGGGCAGACGGGTACATGAGCTGGTGGGCGTCGTCGACGTGGTCCAGCCCGACCAGGTGGCCGGCCTCGTGCTGGACGATGGCCCGGGCCCGGTCGCCCGACACCGATCCCGCGCCGGCGAAGACGTCGGTGTCGAGGATGATGACGCCGCTCACGTACGCCAGCTCGTCGCGCTGCGGATCGGTCGCCGCGAGGGGCACGGTCAACCCGGCCACCGCCCCGCCCAGCTCGGGCGTGGCCTCCTCGTCGGACCAGGCGATCAGGACGGGCGCCCACCGGTCGCCGTAGCGGCCAGGCTGGAAGGGCGGTCGGTTCACCGATGCCGCCTCGTCGGTCTCCCCTGCCGCCTCGAACTCGAGCCCCGTCGCCTCCGAGGTGCGCCGGATGGCACCGCGGATCACCTCGTCACCCGACGCCGGTGCTCCGGCCGGGTTGACGACGTAGCGGATCGGCCGGCACGGGTCCCAGGTCACGGGCGAGCCGTCGGCGTGCGAGTGGATGAAGGCGAACGGGCCCGGATCTCGCGGGGACGGAGGCGGCTTGCCGAGCGGCGAGCGCGCCGCCGAGAGATCGGGGGCGGGGTGGCCGGAGCTGAGGTCGCCGCCGGAGCCGGTGCTGTGGACGCTCATGCGCCAGACCGCGAGCCCGATCAGCGGCACCAGGACCAGGCCGAGCACGATCCACCCCCGGCGCTGACGGCGGCGCACCCGCCTCGCCTCGTGCGCTCGCGCCGCACCATCGGCGGCCACCCGGGCCGCGAGCGACGAGGCGCGCTCGGCGCGCCGGGCCGCCTCGGCGCGGTCCTGCGCGCTCGGCTCACGCACCGTTGCGGCCCGGGCGAACTCCGGGTCGAGGAGCGCGCGGAACGGATCGTCCCCCGGCACCTCGTCGTCTGGACCGGCCGACTCGTCCGCCACCGCGGCAACCGTACGCGGGCCGGGCGGCGGAGGGCGGCTACTTGGCCGGGGTCGGGGGCTTGGGCTCGCGCGGGAGGCCCAAGAAGCGCTCGCCGACGATGTTGCGCTGGATCTCGGCGGTGCCGCCCCAGATGGTCTCGGACCGGCTGAAGAAGAACGACGACATCATCGGGCTGGGCTTGTACGAGTCTCGGCCCTTGGCCCGCATGACCGCCGGCCACGCTCCGCTGGCCGGGCCGCTGTCGACGAGCATCGAGGCGGCGCCGAAGATGTTCAGCGCCAGCTCCATGGCGTCGCGGTGCATCTCCGACCAGAACATCTTGTTGGTGAGGCTGAGCGAGATGACGCCCATGTCCTTGGTGCCGTTGAGCGTCTGGGTGAGGCCGCGCAGCCCGTTGATGCGCAGGATCTGGATCTTGGAGTAGTAGCGGGTCAGGCCCTGGCGCACGATCGGATCGCTGATCTTGCCGTTGGCCTTGGCCTCGTCGACCATGAGGTTGAACTCCTGCTGGAAGCGCCGGTAGCCGGTGGTGGCCGACATGCCGCGCTCGTGGCTGAGGGTGGAGTTGGCCACCTTCCAGCCGTCGTTCAGGCCGCCCACGACGTTGTCCTTGGGGCAGCGGGCGTCGGTGAAGAACACCTCGTTGAACTCGGCGGTGCCATCGGGCTGCACGATGCCGCGCACCTCGATGCCGTCCTGCTGCATCGGCACGAGCAGGTACGAGATGCCCTTGTGCTTGGGCGCCTCGGGGTCGGTGCGGGCGAGGAGGAAGCAGTAGTCGGCGAACTGGGCCTGGGTGGTCCAGACCTTCTGGCCGTTGATGACCCACTCGTCGCCGTCGAGCACGGCGGTGGTCTTCAGCGAGGCCAGGTCGGAGCCGGAGTCGGGCTCGGAGAAGCCCTGGCACCACGCCATCTCGCCCTTCATGATGGCCGGGAGGAAGTGCTTCTTCTGCTCCTCGGTGCCGTGCTGGAGGATGGTGGGGCCGACGAGCGTGTCGCCGAAGAAGTCGGCGCGCAGCGGAGCCTTGGCCCGGGCGAACTCCTCGGCCAGCACCACGTTCTCCATGGTGGACAAGCCCTTGCCGCCGTACTCCTTGGGCCACGACGCGCAGATCCAACCGCCGCCGTAGAGCTTGGCGGGCCAGGCCTCGTTGAACGCCTTCTTCTCGTCGGCGGTCTGCTCGAACCCCTCGTCGAACCAGCCGGCGGGGAGGTTCTCCTCCAGCCAGCCCCGGATCTGGGTGCGGAACGCTTCTGCTTCGGGCGGGTAGGTCAGGTCCATGCGCCCATCTTGACCCGCCGGTCAACGGGCGTGCCACCCGTTCGATGCCGCTAGGTTCGGCTCATGACGGTGACCGAAGCCCCCGCCGGCGACGCCCTTGCTCCCGAGCCCTCCTTCACCCGTGAGGAGGGCCGCTGGACGCACCAGTGGAAGGAGCTGTACGAGGAGGTCATCACCTCCGGGCTGTGCACCGGCTGCTCCGCCTGCGTGATCGCGTGCCCCCACGACGTCATCGGCTACGAGCACAAGGAGGGCGGCTACAAGCCCTTCCACATCGAAGATGAGCTCGGCCCCGGCGACTGCACCCACGGCCAGAAGGGCTGCACCAGCTGCACCCGGGCGTGCCCCCGCTTCCGCGACTGGGAGCCCACGGCCGACGAGCACCTGTTCGCTCGGGTCCGCGAGACCGAGGAGATCCACGGCATCGCCGAGCAGGTCCTGCTGGTCCGTGCCGCCGACGACCACGTCCACGAGACGGGCCAGGACGGCGGCCTGGTGTCGGCCATCCTCATCTGGCTGCTCGACGAGGGCTACATCGACGGCGCCCTGGTGTCGGGCCTCGAAGGCGACGGCTCCAGCTGGAGGGCCAAGCCCATGGTCGCCACCAACAAGGACGAGGTGCTGGCCACCGCCGGCAGCCGCTACACGTACTCCGCCAACTGGCTCGCCTACGACGAGGCCAGGGAGAAGGGGCTCGAGAACCTGGCCCTCGTGGGGATGGGCTGCCAGACCTCGGCGGCCCCCGTCATGTGGGCCCGCAAGATCGGCAAGGTCGGCAAGCCGGTGAAGTTCAACATCGGCCTGCTCTGCTCCAAGACGTTCGACGACCGCATCTTCGACGAGCTGTTCGACGCCAAGTACGGCATCAAGCGCGAGACCATCAAGAAGATGAACATCAAGGGCGTGTTCCAGATCTGGACGCACGACGGCGAGTACCACGAGGTGCCGCTCAAGGAGTGCCACGCCTGGACCCGAGAGGGCTGCAACCACTGCCCCGACTTCGCCGCCGAGCACGCCGACATCTCCACCGGCGGCATCGGCAAGTTCAACGACTACACGCTCACCGTCGTGCGCACCGAGCTGGGCCGCGAGGTCATGACCCGCATGGCCAAGGCCGGCGTCATCGAGGTGAAGCCGGCCGAGGAGGACCCCGCCGCCATCGTCTTGATGGACCGCCTGTCCCGGGTGAGCCGCAACCGCTGGCCCGAGCAGGCCATCGGCTTCCCCAAGCTGATGCCCCCGCCCCCGCCCAAGAAGAAGAAGGCGGCCGCGCCGGCCGCCGAAGCGGGCCCCAAGCCCGAGGCGGCGGCGAAGGCCGAGGGCGCCGAGCCGGCCAAGGCCGACGCCGAGCTCAAGCCGGCGTCACCGCCGGCCGAGCCGCCCACCGCCTGAGCAAGGCCCACCGCCTGGGCAAGGGCCCGGGCGCGGGGAACCGGCGCGGCCCGCGCCGATCAGCGCAGGCCCACCAGCCGGATCAGGAAGCGTCGGCCTTGCAGGAGCTGAAGGCCTTGATGAACGAGTCGGGCAGCGGGCCGCCCTCGTCGTCCATCCGCGCCTTGGTCTTCTTGAAGTCGGAGTACGGCACGTTCTTCTTGTACGCCGCGAAGACGCAGGTGCAGTAGTCCTTGGGCGACGCGATCTTGGTGACGTCGGCCTGGCCCTTGGCATCGGCGTTGCTGTTGTCGGACTTGGCGACGCTCTCGCAGCCCTCGATGAAGTTGTCCCGGGCCCCGTCGTAGCTGCTGGGGGCGCGCTGAGCGGCGCTGCAGCCCCCGAGCATGATGAGGGAGACGGCCGCCAGGGCCACCACGCGGGTGGCTCGACGACGGATCGGGGTTGCGGACACGCCTGGCTCCTTGTTCACGACCCGGCCACGCTAGTGCCGACCGGGACGCCGACCGAAGTCGGCGGAGGGGCTGCAACCGCCCCCAGGACGCGGGACGGGGGTGCCGGTGAAACCGACACCCCCGACACCATTCCGACCGACGCTCCCCCCGAACCGTCTGCCGGACATCTCCCCCCGCACCTTGCGATGCAGAACGATCCTTGAGCCGAGGACCAAGTTTCGCTGAACGAGATTCAACACGGAACGATGTCATCGTGCATAGGCCATATGGCCTATTTTCGAGTGATTATTCGGGTTTTGCGGGCGTGACCTGCGGTTGGTTACCCATCGGTCACTCTGCGGTCACACCAGCGGCTCCGGCGGGTCCCTCCGGACGATGCACAGACTGCCCGCCGGATCGTCGGGATCGAGGATCAGCCGGATGGGCAGGTCGTGCGGCTCGCCGTCGGCATCGACCTCGATGACGATCTGCTCGTCCCGCTTGGGCTCGAGCACCTCGCGCAGGCCGAGGGCCGATCCGGTGATCACCGCCCCGAGCAGGGAGCTGCGGCTCCACGCCACCAGCTTCGACGTGGCCGGCCGGTCACGCAGGTAGTCGGGCGGTTCCCAGGCGTCGAGGACCGCCATGACCTCGGCGTCGTAGTCGTGGTCGAGGCCGTCGTCGGGGCCGGTGTGGGAGGACCCGGCGTCGCGGGGGTCGGGCGGCTGGCTCGATCCGTGCGCCTCCTCCATGGCCGGCAGCCTACGGGGAGCCGGGAGCGAGTCGGCGGGCGTACCGAACCTCCTCGAAGGCCACCACCCCGAGGTCGACGGGGACGATCCGGCCGGTGGGCCGCCAGCCGTGCGCCTCGTAGAACGCCTGGGCAGAGGGGTTGGTGGCCAACGTGGACAGCTCGGCGCGGACGTACCCCACCGAGCGGAACCAGTCCTCGGCCTCGGCCAGCAACCGGCCCCCGCCCCCACGGCCCTGGGCGGTGGGATCGACGTAGAGCTCGTAGACCTCGCCGCTGTCGGGGCGGGTGGGATCGGCATCGTCAGGATGGACCGGTCCGGCATCGAGGTAGCCGAACACGGTGCCCGGGCGGCCCCACACCAGGAGGCGGTGGCGGCGCGACGGCGGGAGCATCGCCCGCCCCACCCAGAACGACGCCGGTGGCACCACGCCACGAGCGTCGAGGAACGAATCGGCCAGCACGCCGCCGCGGTAGTTGGCGCCGAACGCCCGCCACTTGATCGCGGCGATCGCGGCCCCGTCGGTGGGGGCGGCGACCCGGATGGGCTCGTCGGGACCCGGCGCTCCCGCGAACGGTGGCGGGAGCGACAGCCCGAACCGGCGTCGGATCAGCGCTGCGGTGCGCGCCGCGGAGGCGGTGGGCTCCGCGGGCGGTGGGTCGCCGGGCTCGGTGACGAGGCGCAGGAGGTCGGCGGTGGGATCGGCGATGACCACGCTCAGGTGCCGGGCACGCCGCTGGGGGCCTGGCCGGGTGCCCACTCGCTGACCTGGACCCCGTAGCCGCTCTGGTGCGGCATCTGCCCCTGCTGGACCATCGCCTCGTACTGGTCCTTGGCGTAGTCGCTCTGGGGCGTGACCCACACCGCCGTGCCGTACGCGCAGATCTCGGACCACTGGCCGAACGCGCCGCCGTCGAAGCGCATGCCGAGCACGGCGTTGGCGCCGCGGCCCTGGGCCTCGGTGACCATGCGGGCCATGGCCTCGTTGCGGCTCTGCACGAGCAGCTTGGTGAACTCGGGGATCTCGCCCCCGCCGATCGAGCGGAGCCCGGCGACGCAGCCGGCGCCCATGTTGCGGGCCCGGACGGTCAGCCCGAACACCTCACCGAGCGTCGCGGTGACGTCGTAGCCGGCCAGGTCGAAGGTGGTGGAGATGAGCATCGCCGGACCGTAGACCCGCCCCCGCCGACCCGCACCCGCCGCGTTCGGGTCGCCCGGCCACCTCGGGGGTGGTTCCGTGACCTGAGATCGGCGGGGTCAGGAGGTGGCGAGGGCGTAGACGCGGCGCTTGGCGACGCCGAGGTCGGCCGCCACCTCGGTGACCGCGTCGCGGGTGGAGGCGCCGGCCGCTCGGGCCTGGGCGAGGGCGGCGGCGATGTCGCCGTCGGTCACCTCGGCAGGCTCGGGGGCACCGTCGAGGACCAGCACGTACTCGCCGCGGGGCTCCACGTCGGCGGCGTGCTGCACGGCGCCGGCCAGCGTCCCCCGCCAGTGCTCCTCGTGTAGCTTGGTCAGCTCCCGAGCCAGCACGATGCGCCGGTCGCCGCCGCACGACGCCGCGAGGTCGGCCAGGGTGCGCGCCACACGGTGAGGCGCCTCGTAGAGCACGACCGTGCGGCGCTCGCCGACGATGGCCGCCAGGCGCTCGGTGCGCCCGGAGCCCTTGCGGGGCAGGAACCCCTCGAACGCGAACCGGCCCGCCGGCAGCCCGCTGGCCACCAGCGCGCTGATGGCGGCCGACGGGCCGGGCACCACCTCGATGGTGAACCCGGCCTCGGCCGCGGCCGCCACGAGCCGCTCGCCAGGATCGGAGATGCCCGGCATCCCGGCGTCGGACACGACGGCCACCACCTCGCCCCGGCCGAGTCGGGCGAGGACGTCGCCCACGGCCCCGTCCTCGGTGTGGTCGTTGACGACGCGCAGCGCCGCGGCGCGGATGCCGGCGTGCTGGAGCAGCCGGCCGGTGCGCCGGGTGTCCTCGCAGCAGACGAGGTCGGCGGCGGCGAGCGTCTCGATGGCGCGCGGCGTCAGGTCGCCCAGGTTGCCGATGGGCGTGCCCACCAGCACCAGGCGGCCCGGCCGCACGGGCCGGGACGGATCAGACGTTGAAGCGGAACTCGAGGACATCGCCATCGGCAACCTCGTAGTCCTTGCCCTCCACGCGGAGCTTGCCCACGTCCTTGGCCTTGTTCCACGAGCCCAGCTCGAGCAGCTCGTCCCAGTGGATCACCTCGGCGCGGATGAAGCCCCGCTCGAAGTCGGAGTGGATGACGCCGGCGCACTGCGGCGCCTTGTAGCCGGCCCGGAAGGTCCAGGCCCGGCTCTCCTTCTCGCCCGTGGTGAGGTACGTGCGCAGGCCCATGAGGTGGTACGCCGCGTGGATGAAGCGCTCGAGCCCGCCCTCGCCGAGGCCCAGGGCGTCGAGCATCTCGAGGCGCTCGGACCCGGTGAACTGCGCGGCCTCGGCTTCGAGCTGGACGCACATGCCGATGACCTCGGCCTGGCCCGCCAGCTCGGCTTCGACCGGGGCGATGATCTCGGGGATGCGCTCGAGGTCGCCCTCGCCGACGTTGACGAGCGCCAGCACGGGCTTGTTGGTGAGGAGGAACTCCTCCTTGAGCACGGTGCGCTGGTCGGCGGTGAGCGAGCCCCGGTAGATCGGGGTGCCCTCGGCGAGGAGCTCGTGGGCGGCGTCGAGCGCCTCGACCAGCTCCGTGAGGCTCTTGTCCTGCTTGGCGGCCTTGCGCCGCTTCTCGACGCGGCTCTCGACGGTCTCGAGATCCGCCAGCGCCAGCTCGATCTCGAGCACCCGCAGGCACTCGAGCGGATCGTCGGGGCCGGGGACGTCGGAGTCGACGAACGCCCGCAGCAGGAAGACGACGGTGTCGACCTCGCGGATGTGGGCGAGGAACTGGTTGCCCAGGCCTTCGCCCGTGCTGGCCCCTTCGACCAGGCCGCCGATGTCGACGAACTGCACGCTGGCGGGCACGACCTTCTTCGACTGCGACATCTCGGCGAGCAGGTCGAGCCGCCGGTCGGGCACCTTGGCCACCCCCACGTTGGGATCGGTGGTGGCGAAGGCGTAGGGCGCGGCGAGCGCGCCGCCGCCCGCAAGCGCGTTGTAGAGCGAGGACTTGCCCGAGTTGGGGAGGCCGACGAAGCCGAAGCGTTCCATTGCGCCGCACGCTACCGGCCGCCCCTCCCCCACCCCGAAGCCGCGAGCGGTGGCGCGCCCGGGTCAGCCGGCGGCGAGGATGCGCTCGATGACGAGGGCGACACCGTCGTCCTCGTTGCTGGCGGTGACCTCGTCGGCCTCGGCGAGCAGGATCGGGTGGGCGTTGGCGACGGCGACGCCGAGGCCGGCCCAGCGGATGAGCTCGAGGTCGTTGGGCATGTCGCCGAACGCCACGGTCTCGGCCGGCGCGATCCCCGCCTCGCCGAGCAGGCGCTCGACGGTGGATGCCTTGTGCACCGACGGGTGCGAGAGCTCGAGGAACGTCTCGGTGGTGGAGTGGGTGACCAGGGCCCGGTCGCCCACGAGCGCCTGGACCTGGGCCGCCGCGCCCGGCTGGGTGTCCTCGGGAAGCCGGATGATCAGCTTGGTCACCGGCTCGTCGAGGAACGAGCGGATGGGGCCGACCCGGAGCCCCGCCAGGAGCAGGTCGCCGAGCTGCGGCGACCCTGCCGCCTCGATCGAGGTGTCGGCGGAGAAGACCATCCCCTGCTCGACGCCCAGGACGGCGGTGGGGAACGCCCGCTCCACGTCGTCGACGATCGACACGGCCACGTCGACGGCGATGTCGGTGCGGGCGATCAGGCGGTCCTGGGCAGGGTCGTAGACCGAGGCGCCGTTGGCGCAGACCACCAGCCCCCGGTGGCCGATCTGCTCCACCACGGGCTCGATCCAGCGGGGCGGACGGCCGGTGGCCACGATGAACAGCAGGCCGGCATCCTCGGCGGCATCGATGGCCGCCCGGGTGCGCGCCGACACCGTCTTGTCCCCCCGCAGCAGCGTCCCGTCGAGGTCGGTGGCGATCGCTCGGTACTGCACGGAGGGCGACGGTAGCGGTGCAGCGGTCGGTGCCCGCGGTCCGTTCCGTCGCTACCCTCGGCCCCGATGGATCCTCTCGAAGCGCTCCTGCGCGTGGCGTACCTCCAAGACCGCGGCCTGCTCCCGTCACAGAAGACGGCGGCCTTCCTGAAGGCGGCCGATGTGGTGAGCCAGCTGCCACCGGGCGAGCTGGAGCAGCGGGTCGCGTCGGGCACCCTGCTGGAGCTGCCATCGGTCGGCGCCAGCACCGGCGAGGTCATCACGCAGGCCCTGGCGGGCAAGGTCCCCGACCGCATCGTGAAGCTCGAGGCCGAGACCGTGATCCCGCTCGGCGCGGGTGCCGACCTGCGCGCCGCGCTCAAGGGCGACCTCCACGCCCACTCCACCTGGAGCGACGGCGGCGCCTCCATCGAGACCATGGCGCGCGCCGCCATGGCGCTCGGCCACGAGTACCTCGTCATGACCGATCACTCGCCCCGGCTCACGGTGGCCCACGGCCTCAACCGGGAGCGCCTCCTCGCCCAGCTCGACGAGATCGCCGCGCTCAACGAGCAGCTGGCCCCGTTCCGCATCCTCACCGGCGTCGAGGTCGACATCCTCCTCGACGGCGGGCTCGACGGCGACGAGGACATGCTCGAGCGGCTCGACATCGTGGTCGCCTCGGTCCACAACAAGCTGACCATGGACCCGCTCCCCATGACCGAGCGCATCCTCAAGGCGGTCGCCAGCCCCCACGTCGACGTCCTGGGCCACTGCACCGGCCGCAAGGTCAAGGGCTTCGGCGACGACCTGCGGGAGATCCGGGCCCGTTCGAGCTACGACGAGCAGCTGATCTTCGACGCCTGCTCGGTCTACGGCACGGCCGTCGAGATCAACTGCCGCCCCGAGCGCCAGGATCCGCCGCCCGAGCTGCTCGACCTGGCGCTCGACGCCGGCTGCCTCATCAGCATCGACACCGACTCGCACTCCCCCGGCCACCTCGAGTTCCTCAACTACGGCTGCGACAAGGCCGTCGAGCACGGCATCGATCCCGCCCGGATCATCAACACGTGGACCGCCGACGACCTGCTCGCCTGGACCCGGGACCGGCGCGCGGCGTAGCGTCGACCCCCATGTCCAAGAAGACCGACAAGCGCAAGACCAACGCCCGGCGCAAGAAGGCCAACCACGGCACCAAGCCGAACGCCGGTCGCTGACCGTTCCGCCTCTCCGGGCCTTCAAGGCCCGGACGTGGCGGCCCATATGCGGCCCACAGGGATCAAACTCCCTCGCCGCTGAACAACGAGACCGGGGTGGCCTGCCCGGTCTCTTGTCCGTTTTGGGCCCGTGGCGGGTCCGGCTGACGCCCGCCGCCGAACCCGATTGCCTACTCAAATGGTCGGGTTTTCCCTGGACAGAGCGGTAGGGTTCCGCCATCAAGACCCAGCGACGCGCTCCCCAGCGCCGTGCGCGGTGGATCTCCGGGAACTGCGAGGTGCAGGGTGGAGCCACCGACAACCCGACGGCTCGCCGGTCTGACGCGCCCGTCATCTGGGGTACGGGGCGGGCAGCATGACCGACTCCGCGATCGAGCTCCGAGGCGTCACCAAGTCGTTCCCCGGTGCGGAGCGCCCTGCGGTCGCGCCGCTCGACCTCACCATGCGCGCCGGTGAGCTGACCGTCCTCATCGGGCCGTCGGGCTGCGGCAAGACCACCACGCTGCGCATGATCAACCGGCTGGTGAACCCCACCGACGGCACGATCACGATCGGCGGCGTCGACATCCGGGAGCAGTCGCTCACCGACCTGCGCCGCGGCATCGGGTACGTGATCCAGCAGATCGGGCTGTTCCCCCACCGCACGATCGGCCAGAACATCGCCACCGTCCCCAAGCTCCTCGGGTGGAGCAAGGCCCAGACCGAAGACCGCGTGGCAGAGCTGGCCGAGCTGGTGGGCATCGACGCCACCATGCTCAAGCGCTACCCCGCCGAGCTGTCGGGTGGCCAGCAGCAGCGCGTCGGCGTGGCCCGGGCCCTGGCCGCGGATCCGCCGGTCCTGCTGATGGACGAGCCGTTCGGCGCGGTCGACCCCATCGTGCGCGCCCACCTCCAGCACGAGCTGCTGGCGCTGCAGGAACGGGTGCACAAGACCATCGTCCTCGTCACCCACGACATCGACGAAGCGATCCTGCTGGGCGACCGGGTGGCCGTGCTCAACGTCGGCGGGATCCTCGAGCAGGTGGCTGCGCCCGACGAGCTGCTCGCCAACCCGGCCAACGAGTTCGTCGCCTCGTTCGTGGGCAACGAGCGCTCGATCAAGCGGCTGTCGCTCGCCACGGTGGCCGGGCTGGCGCTCGACCCCGGTCCGGTGCTCGACGTCGGCGCCCCGCTCGACGAGGCCAAGGCCCTCCTGTCGAGCAGCGGGTTCGACTGGCTCGGGCTCACCCGCGAGGGCCGGTTCCTCGGCTGGGTGCCGGCGGAGCAGATCCGCGAGCAGCCGCTCGAGGCGCTGGCGCCCGAGCCGGCGGTCGCCCAGCTGCACCCCTCCTCCACCCTGCGCGAGGCGCTCGAGGTCATCCTCACCGCTCGGTCGTCGGTCGCGCTCGTGGTCGACGAGGGCGATCACTACCTGGGCTCGGTCACCCTCGAGAGCATCCGCGAGGGGCTGTCGTCGTGACCACCAGGCGCAAGGTCACCTACGCCGTGCTCGCGGTGGCCGTGGTCGCGTTCGCGGTGTGGGCCAAGCACCGCATCGACGGGCTGAGCTCCGCCACCCAGGCCACCGACCCGATCTTCCGGTGGGAGTACCTGTTCAAGCGGGAGCAGACGCCGTCGGAGCTGTGGACCGCCACCCGCCAGCACCTCGAGCTCACGTTCGTGCCCGTGGTGCTCGGTACGATCCTGTCGGCCGGCCTGGCGGTGCTCGTGCTGCGCTTCAACTGGCTCCGCGGCCTGATCTTCACGTTCGCCGGGTTCCTCTACACGATCCCGAGCCTGGCGCTGTTCGGGGTGCTCGCCACCTACAACACCAACTTCCAGTCGGCGGTGATCGCCCTCACCAGCTACACGCTGCTCATCATCACCCGGAACATCGTCGCCGGCATCGATGCGGTCCCGCAGCCGGTGCTCGACGCCGCCGACGGCCTCGGCATGAGCCGGTCCCAGCGCCTGCGCAAGGTCGAGGTGCCGCTGGCGATGCCGGTCATCCTCACCGGCATCCGCGTCGCCACCGTGACCACCGTCGGCCTCGTCGGCATCTCGGTGGTCATCCAGCTCGGCGGCCTGGCCACCTACATCTTCGACGGCTTCCGGCGGCAGTACTCCACGGTCATGCTCCTGGGCAGCGTCGCCATCGTGCTGCTGGCCGTCGTCCTCGACCTGCTCATCCGGGGCATCGAGTGGGTGGCCACGCCGTGGGCCCACCGGCGGGTGGCCTCGTGATCGCCGCCGCCTCGCACCTCCTGGCCGCCGGTGAGCCCACCAACCTGTGGCAGTGGCTGGGCGACAGCAGCCAGCGCCCGGTCACCGGGGCCATCCCCGCCCAGGTGTGGACCACGCTCTGGCACTCCCTGCTCGCATTCGGCATCGCCGCGCTGATGACCATCCCCACCGCGGCCGTGCTGGCCCACTTCCGCCGGGCCGAGGCGCTGTCGAACGGGATCGTCAACCTGGGCCGGGTCATCCCCACCGTCACGATCGTCGGCCTGCTCGCCCTGGTGTCGCTCCGCAACGGGCTGGGGTTCGAGCCCTGGCCCATCGTGATCGCCCTGGTGCTGCTCGCCCTGCCCCCGCTGTACGCCAACACGTACACGGCGGTGCGCGCCGCGTCGCCCGAGGCCGTCGATGCGGCCCGGGCCATGGGGCTGACCGAGATGGAGATCCTGCGCCGGGTCGAGCTCCCGCTGGCGACCCCGCTGATCCTGGCCGCCAGCCGCGTGGCGCTCACCCAGGTGGTGGCCACCGAGACGCTCGGCGCCCTGTTCGGTGGCAGCGGCCTCGGGATCTACATCTACTACGGCTTCGCCAACCACAACATCTACGAGATCCAGGCCGGCGCCCTGCTGGTGGCCGGGTTGGCCATGGCCGTCGACCTGACCTTCTGGTTCGTCACCCGCTTCCTCGTCCCGAAGCCGCTGCGCCCCGTGCCCTCGAGCCGGCGCGCCTTCAAGCCCAGCCGCCCCATCGAACCCATCTCCATCAACAACCCATCCCTCGGAGGGACCCCATGAAGAACACCCCGCGTTCCCGCCGCTTGCGGGCCATCAGCCTGATCGCCGTCGTCGGCGTCTTGGTCCTGGCCTCGTGCAGCGACAACAAGTCCGACGGCGACTCGTCGAGCACGACGAAGCCGTCCGGTGCGACGGCGGAGAAGATCCGCATCAGCAGCCAGGACTTCAGCGAGCAGAAGACGCTGGCCCAGGTCTACGGCCAGTACCTCAAGGCGCAGGGCTTCGACGTCGACATCCAGAAGCCCATCGGCACCCGCGACCAGATCTACGCCGCGCTCGAGGCCGACAAGCTCGACCTCCAGCTCGACTACTCGGGCAGCGCGGTGACGTTCCTCGAGGGCACCGACGTGAAGACGAGCCAGGCCACCTCAGACGCCGATGCGACCTTCGCCGCCCTCCAGACCCTGCTCAAGCCCAAGGACCTCCAGGCCAGCGACCAGTCCGAAGCGGCCGATGCCAACGCGCTGGTGGCCCTCAAGTCGTGGGCGGACAAGAACGGCGTGACCAAGATCTCCGACCTGTCCGGCGTCGACGGCACCATCACCCTCGGCGGTGCGGCCGAGTGCGCCACACGGCCCGACTGCCTCCTCGGCTACAAGGACAAGTACGGCCTCGACCTGAAGTTCAAGGCCGTCGACTACGGGCCGCCGCTCGTCGCCGCCCTCCAGGCGGACGAGATCCAGGTCGCCCAGTACGGCTCCACCGCTCCGG
Source organism: Aquihabitans sp. McL0605 (assembly GCF_049993875.1). NCBI lineage: Bacteria > Bacillati > Actinomycetota > Acidimicrobiia > Acidimicrobiales > Iamiaceae > Aquihabitans > Aquihabitans sp. McL0605. Next base: position 3,613,931 of record NZ_CP188252.1, on the reverse strand, counting down.
AGATCGCCACCGGCAAGATCGTCGAGCTGAAGGACGACAAGGGCCTCCAGAGCGCCCAGAACGTGGTCCCCGTGTTCCGCACCGCGGTCGCCAGCGATGCCCTGACCAAGGCGCTCAACACCATCAGCGCCAAGATCACCACCGCCGACCTCGCCGCGTGGAACCAGGCCACCGACGTCGAGAAGGAAGAGCCGGCCGACGTGGCCAGCAAGTGGCTCTCCGACAACGGCTTCAGCTGACCCGCTGACCCCGTCCCGAGCGAGCCGGATCGGCCGTCGTCACCCCTGGGGTGGCGGCGGCCGCTCCGCGCCACAGGCCGCTCAGGTGACCCTGGTGAAGAACATCTGCTGGGCCGCCCACGCGACGAGCGTGGGGCCGTCGGCGCCCCTCGGGTCCCACAGGGCCATCTCGGCCGAGGCGTAGCCGTCGCCGGCCAGGTGGGCCTTGGCGTGGGCGAGGATCCAGCCGGGGGTGGCGTGGCCGAACAGGTGCAGGCTCAGGTCGACGCTGGGCGCGAACCACCCCGACTCGCGGGGCCCGAGCTTCTCGAACACGGCCCCGGGCATCACGTCGGCCATGACCAGCAGGGCCAGCGGGTCCATCAGGCCGTCGGCGAGCACCGGGGTGTCGTCGAACTTGAACCAGTTGGCCACCTCGGCGGCGCCGCGCGGCGTGTCGTCCCACGGCGCGTGGCCGATCCCGCCGCGGCCGTCGAGCACCTCGGCCCAGAACGGCAGCGGCCCGTCGACGCGAAGCCACTCGTCGCCGGCCTCGGGCGGCGGCGGGTCGCGGAACGACGGGCAGTCGTCGGGGTCGGGCACCTCGTCGGGGTAGGCCAGCTCGGTGAACGAGAACCCGGTGCGGTCGCCACCGAACACCCCGACCGCGCTGTAGCCCACCTCGCCGTCGGCGGCGCAGATGTCGACGCGGGCCTGCGACACCGAGCGGCCGCGCCGCAGGACCGTCACGTGCGCCTCGATCGGGCCCGACGGGACGGGCCGGACGAACACGCCGTGGATCGATCGGAGGGGCTGGTCGGTGCCGAGCTCGACCGCCATGGCCCGAGCGGCGACGGCCGACACGATCCCTCCCTGGGGGACCATCACCAGCACCCACTCATCGCCGATCGTGGCGCGGTACCGGCCGTCGCCCATCGGCTCCACCACCGTCGAATCCCACGCCCGCGCTGCCATCACCAGGACCCTAGGGGTGCGCCGCGACGGCTCAGGAACGAGTTGGGGCCACCGATCGCAGCCAGCTCACCGCGGCGACGCGGTGCGGAGCCATGCCGTTCATCCGGGTGAGCTCCGCCGGCTGGGCCTCGAGGCGGTCGGCCATCGCCCGGGCGGCGCCGGGATGGCCGGCGAACGCCGAGAACGGAGCCTGCTGCACGCGGATCGTAAACAGGACCACCCCGCTGGACGGCAGGCGGCGCAGGGTCTGGCGCTCGCTGCGCAGCCACAGCCCATCGCCCACCTCGCCGGCGGTGACCGGGCTGGGGTCGAGCGGGGGGTCGGGCGAGAACAGGGCGTCGTCGAGGTGCACGCTCCAGTTGCGGCGGGCCACCAGCACATCGGGCCGCAGCCGGTCGAGGAAGCGGTCGACCTTCTCGGCCAGGTCCTCGCGGTAGCGGGGCACGGGCCCGTGGATGGCGAGGGCGCTGCCGCCGACCTTGTCGCGCAGCCGCCAGTGCGACGGGAAGCACAGCACCGCCGCATCGAGGTGGGCGCTGCCGTCGCGATCCACCATGAGGACCAGGTCCTCCTGCGTGCGGCGGCCGGCGGCCTCGAGCGGGTGGAGCGACGGATCGACGGGTGCCTCGGCCAGGTCGGGACGGTGCCGGCGCTCCCACTGCCGCACCAGGGCGAGCACCTCGGCCGACGCCGCCTCGGTGCCTGGGAGGGCGGCGAAGACCTCGTCGCGACGCTGGTCGAGCAGCCGGGCCCGCTCGGCCAGCTCGCCATCTCGGGCCTCGTCGGGCAGGAGCCAGGCGGCGTCGTCGATGCGCGACAACCCCATCGCCAGCCACGGTGGTCCGGTGGGCGCCCAGGCGATCTCGTCGATCCAGGCGGGGCCGGTCACGGCAGGGGGAAGGTGTCGGGGTCGAGCCACAGGGCCGCCACCACGATGATCGCCATCACCAACCAGGCGACGATCAGCCGCTCGGTGGTGCGCCCCTCAGGGGCGCTGCGCGCCGCCAGCTCGTCGATGCCCATCCCGGTCCGGAACCGCGACGAGCCCTCGCGAGCCGTCAGGAGGGACACCGCGACCGCGCCGCCCCCGATGATCCGCAGCAGCACGTTCGTCACGGTCACCGACAGCGACGTGGCATCGAGCGCGTACCAACCGGCGAGGAGCACCGCGGTGACCCCGATGATCGGCGAGGTGCGCAGCACCGACGCCACGACGTTGCGAACGAAGCGCAGCGGGAGCCACAGCACCGCAGGGAGGTGGCGCTCGCCCCACCGGCCGGCGACCCCGTGGTCGGCGCGCAGGCGGCGGGCGACAGCGTCTCCGAGGGTCGCCAGCGCCGGCAGCACGAGCAGCACCACCGCCCCCAGGCCGATGACCGGTGCGGCGCTGGCGACGGCGATGGCGACGATGGCCAGCGGCACGGTGACCTTGCCCCGCGTCGGGACGAGCTCGGGGTGGCCGGGGGCGTACGGCGCCGGCGGCTCCTCGTCGAGGCGCGGATCGAGCGGGGCGCCGCGGGTGTGTTCGTCGGCCTGGGTGCGGTCGTCGCGGCCGGGAGCGGAGCCCTGCGGGACCCAGGTGCGGTCGTCGACGGCCGGCGGGGCGGCACCGGCGCCCAGGGGCGAGGTCAGGTCGCCATCGACGGCGGGAGCCCAGTGGGTGGTGACGGTCACCGGGCCGGGGCCGGCCACCAGCTCGGTGGCGAGCACCGCCCGGGCCTCGGCCGACCGTTCGGCCGTAGCCGCCTCGACGTACTCGTCCTCGTCCTCGTCCTCGGCGGACCCTTCGTCCTCGTGCTCGTGGCCCTCGGACCCGTCCAGGTCGGGCGGCTCGGACGGGCGGAAGGGCTCGACGTGATCGACCTCGTCGAGCGAGGCGATGGCGGCGAGGGGCGCCACCGCGGTGGGTCCCACGGAGACGGCCGGGCCGGGGTCGGCGAGGCCGAACGTGGGCTGCAGGTCTCGCGGCGCGCCGGCCAGGTCGGTGGTCATGGCCCCCTCGGTCCCGAGGAGGATCGACCGCGGCGTGTCGGGCAGCCAGCGGATGTGCATCCGGGCCAGGAAGGCGTCGAGGTCCTGCGGGCGGTGGGCCGGCTCGAGCTCGAGCCCGTCGAGGATGGCGTCGCTGACGGGCTTGGTGATGGCCTCGTTGAGCCGGCGGGGCGGCGGCAGCTCGGCTCCGCCGTCGCGCTCGACCGCGGCGACGGGGACGCGGCCGGTGGCCAGCCGGTAGCAGGTGGCGGCCAGGCCGTAGACGTCGGTGGTGGGCCCGAACCGGCCCTCGCCGCGGTACTGCTCGAGCGGCGCGTACCCGGGGGTGACCATGCGGGTCATGCCCATCGTCTGGTCCTGGTCGAAGTCTCGGGCCAGGCCGAAGTCGATCACCACGATGCGGCCGTGCTCGGTGAGCATGACGTTGGAGGGGTTGATGTCGCGGTGCAGCACCCCGGCGGCGTGCACGGGCCGCAGGGCGGCCGCCACCCGACCGGCCACGTCGAGGACCTCGGGCTCGGTGAACGGGCGGTCGCGGGCCCGCATGATGTCGACGAGGGTTCGCCCGCTCAGCAGCTCCATCACCAGGTAGGCGGTGCCGTGCTCCTCGAACACCTCGTAGACCCGCACGATCCCGGGATGGGTGAAGCGGGCCAGCACCCGGGCTTCGCGCAGGAACCGCTCGCGGGACGACCGGAACGACGCGCGGGCGTGAGGCGGCGTCAGGACCATCGATCCGTGGCGCACGGCCGACTCCGGGAACAGCTCCTTGACCGCGACCCGCCGCTTCAGGCGGGTGTCGCCCACCTCGTAGGTGATGCCGAAGCCGCCTCGGCCGATGATGCCGAGCACCTGGTAGCGGCCATCGGCGAGCGTGGTGCCCACCTCCAGCTCGGCCGGGGCGGCGATCTGGGTGCCGCACCAGGCACAGACGAGCCAGGCGTCGCCGACGGGCTGCCCGCAGTGCGGGCAGGGGTCTTCGAGCGCCTCGGGCGCGGTCGGTGTCGGATCGTCCACGGCGTCGCCAGGGTACGGGCTGTGCGGGTTCCGGCGGCGGTCGCCACCGCGGGCGGGCCGGTCGACGAGGCGGCCCGCTCCTACGGGTAGCGTCGTCGCCGTGACGGAGGGGGAGGTGACCGAACCAGCGCGCGACTGTGCGGGGTGCGGCAACCCCCTGCCTGCCGGCCGTTCGGTGTGCCCCCGCTGCGGCCTGCTCCAGCCGGCGAGCGCCGCTCCCACCTCGGGTGCGTCCACGCCGATCTCGGGCACGCCCACGGTGGTGGCCCCGCGCACCGTGCGACCGCTCGGCACCGCCCAGATCAGCGGGGCCTCCGGTGGTGCAGCGGCCAGCGCGCCCGCGGCACCGGAGTCCGGCGGGAAGCCTCCCCGGCGTCGCCGCGGCCGACGGGTGCTCCTCGCGCTCGTCGCCATCCTCGTCTGCGTGGGCGTCGCCGCTGGCGTGTTCGTCTTCCTCGACCGCCGCGACCAGGGTTCGAAGGCCGCCGACACCTTCTCCTCCGCGGCCGGCTCCGGCACCGAGGCCACCGTCCGGGGGTACTGCGCCGATCCTCGGGTGCTCCCGTCGTCGGCCGGCGTGGTCGCGTTCACCCCGGGGAACCCGGCCGTGGCGTTCACCCGGATCCCCCGGCCCGCCAGCTCCACCGACCTGCCGCCCGAGCGGGTGATCAAGGTGTCGCCGCCGCCGTCGGCACGGATCGAGCTGGGCCTCGCCAAGTCGCTCCCGCTCGTGAGCCTGGCCATGTGCTTCGACCAGACCTCCAGCAAGCCCACCGGAGGGACGTGCGACTACGAGCTCACCAACCCCGACCAGGTCGGCGAGCGGGTGACGGCCAAGCTGCTCCAGACCACCTACGACGTGCAGATCATCGAGCTCCAGACGGGCAAGACCGTCACCTCGGGCACGATCGCCACCAAGACCGATGCCTGCCCGCAGCTCGCCTACACCGGCGGCGACGGCGTCTCGAACGCGCTCACCGACCAAGAGGTGCTGGCGTGGGCCGACCAGCACGACGTGGCGACCCCGGGCAACTGACCCGTCGGCTCAGGTGACCGGCGGCGGAGGGTCGCCGGTCCCGTCGCCGTTCGCCGGCTCGGCATCGGGCGCGGTGCCCTCGGTCGGAGGCGGCCGGTCGGGGTCGACGGCGTCATCGTCATCGTCGCCCACCGCGTCGGCGGCGGCCACGATCTCGCCCATCTCGAGCGGCGTCATGATGAGGTCGAGCGCGGACCAGATGGTGCGGGAGTACGGGTAGAAGACCACCGGGCCGGCAAGACCGATCGTCAGGCCCAGGACGATGGCGAGGGTCATCCCGGCATCGGGGTGCTGGTCCTTCCATGCGATGAAGAACATCAGCATGAGGAAGAGAAAGCCCTCGACGATGGCGAAGTTGATCAGGTAGGCGCCGACGAAGAACCCCGGCTCGCGCTCGAACAGGTACCCGCAGGTGGGGCACCGCTCCTTCATGCGGAACCAGGACCGGTAGACGTGGCCGCCGCCGCACCGCGGGCAGTGCTTGAGGAAGCCCCGGCGCAGGAGCACGGCGGGGGTGGGCTTGGGCTGCAGCACATCGTCGACATCGATCGGACGAGCCATGGGGCCATCATCGTCTGTACGGACCCTGACGCACACCTTCGCGGCGCCTTCCCGAGCCCCTCCTCGTGGTCATCCGTCACCCCCGGGACCGCAGGTTCCGCCGCGGGACCGCCGGTTCCTCCGCCGAGTGCTGTCGGGACGCGCGTTCCTGCCGATAGGTGCCGGTGATCGAGCGATCCGGGGTGAGCCAGGCCCCACCCCACCCCCTCCGGGCCCGCCGCGCCGCGAGAACGGGTGAGCGCCGGCCGCGCCACGGGGCTCGAGGCGGCTGGCGCTGGATCGGGGCGGCCGGCCTGCTGGCGGTCCCGCTGCTGGCTCCCGTCGGCGCACCGCTCGGGTCCATGCCTGCCGGTGCCGCCACCACCACCCTCACCCTGCAGGGCACGGTGAACCACACGCTGGGCGGCGTGTACCCCGGCGCCGGACCGAAGGAGTCGTACGCCAGCCCGGCCGTCGGCGACATCACCGGCGACGCCGAGCCCGAGATCGTGGTGGCGAACATGGACGGCACCGTCGAGGCGTTCCGCGCCACCGACCGGGCGCGGCTGTGGACCCGCGACCTGGGCAACACCGCCATCCAGGCGTCGCCCACCCTCGCCGACCTGTCGGGCGACGGGAAGCCCGACGTGATCATCGGCACGATGGACGGTCGGGTGGTCTGGCTGGATGGGCCGACCGGCGCCGTCGTGCGCACCTTCCGCCAGGGGGCACCGCAGCACTGCCCCGCCGGGGTCGACTGCCGGCCCGACGGCTTCTTCGCCACCCCCGCGGTCGCCGACATCAACGGCGACGGACTGCTCGACATCGTCGCCCCCAGCTACGACCACTCCGTCTACGCCTGGTCGCGCGGCGGCACCCTGCTGTGGCGCCGCTTCCTCGAGGACTCCCTCTGGTCCAGCCCGGTCATCGCCGACGTCGACCGCGACGGCAGGCCCGAGATCATCCTCGGCGGCGACATCTACGCCGGCAACAACCTCGGCGTCCCCGCCGGCGGCCTGGTCTGGATCCTCAAGGCCAACGGCACCACCTACGGCAACTACCCCCGCACCGCGCCGGGGCAGACCGTGTGGTCGTCGCCCGCGGTGGCCGACCTGAACGGCGACAAGTACCCGGACATCATCGTGGGCTCCGGCGCCAACTGGGGCGAGCCGGCCGGCCGCAGGGTCGAGGCGTTCACCGCCCGCAACAAGGCCAACCTGCCCGGCTGGCCCGTGGCCGTGGACGGCCAGGTCATGGCCTCCCCCGCGGTCGGCGACATCGACGACGACGGCAAGCTCGAGGTGACCTTCGCCAGCGACTACGGCTACGTGTATGCCTACGAGGCGAACGGCACCCGCAAGTGGCGGGCGTGCAACCGCACCGCCGGGTCGTGCCCCACCAGCACCACCAAGGGCGGCACCGTCATCGCCGACGTCGACGGCGACGGCGTGCAGGAGGTCATCTCCACCCTCGAGCGCGCCGTGCGCGTGATGGACGGCCGCAACGGTGCCGTCGAGGCCACCTACACGATGTCGGCCAACAGCTTCCCCGGCGGCACCTCACCGGCGGTGGCGCAGGTGGACGGCAACGCGGTCATCGTGCAGCCGTCGATGTACGTGAACCACGCCGGCAACTGGTTCGGCACCGCCGGCGACGTGACCAAGGTGTACGTCTTCACCACCGGCACCGGCCTGTGCGAGGCCGACTGGCCGCAGTTCCACCGCAACGCCCGGCGCGACGGCACCTGGAAGAGCGGCGCCGACGGATGGATCCCCTTCCACTGCCCGGCCACGTTCGTGGCCCGCCAGTACCGCGACTTCCTCGGCCGCGGCGTCGACGCCCCCGGCAGCGCGTACTGGACCGACCGCCTCCACAAGGGCAACACGGGCAGCTCCGTCATCCGATCGTTCATGGACTCCAGCGAGTTCGGACGGGTGGTCGCACCGGTGGTGCGCGGCTACCTCGCCACCCACGGCACCTATCCGCCCACCGCCGCCACGGTCGACGACGCGGTCGCCCTGCTGCGCCAGGGCAAGACGGCCGCCCAGATCACGGACACCTTCGCCCACGACGCCGCGATCGGCTTGCTCAGCGACGCGCAGTTCGTCACCAACGTCTACCTGCACGTCTACAAGCGCTCGCCGTCGCCCACCGAGCAGGCGGCCGACGAGGCCAAGCTCGCCGGTGGCACCACCCGCGGCCAGCTCGCCAGCGGCTACGCCGAGGGCGCCACGGGCGCCGCCCGCCTCACCCCCGAGGTGAACGTGGCCATGGTCTACCTCGGCATGCTCGGCCGCGCCCCGGACGCCGGCGGTTGGACCTACTGGGTGCCGAAGGCCAAGACCAGCGGCACCGACGCCCTGATCACCGGCTTCCAGCGCTCCACCGAGTACGCCAACCGCGTCACCTGACCGGAGCGCACGCGCTGGCCACGGGAGCGCGACATCGACGATCTCGGCGGACTCCGATCATGTGGACCGGAGCAGCTCGATCCGGGGGCGGCGGGCGCTGGACACGGCGAGCGTGCCCGCCAGTGCCGTGGCGGCGACGCTCACCGTGGTGAGGGCGCCGAGGTAGACCCACGGGATCGAGAGCGTGGCCGGCGGCGGGTCGAAGACGCCGGTGAGGACCTTGACGAGCATGTTGGCAAGGGCCCAGGCCATGACCGCGCCGGCGGCGAGGCCGGCGACGGTCACGACCAGCGCCTCGGCCCACACGAACGCGCCGACCTGCCGGGGCGTGGCGCCGAGCGCAGTCACGATGGCGAAGGTTCGGCGCCGCTCGACCAGCCCCAGCCACAGGGTGAGGCCGGTGGCGGCCGCGGCGAGCGCGAGAGCGAACCCGAGCTCGACGCGCGTCAGACCGGACAGGTCGACCGCGGTCAGGCTGGACCCGACGACCTTGCGGCTGCTGGCGAGGTCGGTGACGGTGGCTGCGGTGCCGACCCTCGCTCGCACCGCACGGGCCACGGCCTGCGTGTTGTGACCGCCGGTGTCGACGAGGAACGTGCCGACACCGGCAGACCCGGTCTTCTGCGCGATGTAGCCGCGGTTGGCGACCAGGAAGCTGTCGCGAGGTGCGGTCGGGAACTCCTTGGCGATCCCGACGTAGTGGAACGTGACGTTTCGGTACTGCTTGGTGCGCGAATCCTGGAGCCGCAGGGTGACGGCATCGCCGGGCAGCAACTGGAAATCGTGCACGGTCTCCGCCGAGACCAGGATGCTGTCGGGGTGCTGGGCGAGCTCGGCCAGCAGCTGCTTGGCACTGCCCCCTTGGAAGTACGCGTCCTGGAGGCGCCCGGCGTCGCCGATCGTGGAGGTGTCCACCCCGTACAGGTCTTGGAGGTCGGCGCCGACGTAGGCGTAGCGGTGTTGGAGGGGCTCGACGTGGCGCACCCCGGGGGTCAACGCGATGGCGCGGGCCAGCGATGACCCTGGGGTCACCTGGGCCCCGGGCGAGACCGCGGCGGTGACGTCGGCGCCGTTCGTGAGCACGGCGTCGACCTCGGCCTGTTGGCGGTACGTGCTGTTGAACACCGCGGTCGACGCGGCGTACCCGATCGTCAGCGCCACGGCGGCGACGCCTCGGGCAACCAGCCGGCGCTGCCGCTGGAGCGAGGCGGCCACCGTGTCGGAGAGGTCGCTCGACAAGGGCCGGAGCGCCCGGTCGAGCACGGGTCGCCCGCGGCGAAGCAGCACGGCGGTGAGCCGGTAGGTGACCAGGCCGCCACCGATCCAGAGCAAGGCAGGGCCGGCGAACGCCCAGTAGCTGACCGAGATGGTGGGCACGCCTTCTACGGCGAGGACGAGGTGGTAGCCGTTGCGAGACGTGAGCCAGAACACGGCGAGGGCTCCTGCGATGAGGGCAAGGTCGAGGTACCAGCGCATCCACCGCGGGTCGCCGGAACGTCCGACCATCTGGCGGGCCACGGCGACGGTGGCGGTGCGGGCATCACGCCACGCGGGCAGAGCGATCGAGACGGCGGCGATGAGGAGCCCCGCCAGGACCGCGGCAGCAGACCACACCACGGCCGCGCTCGTCGTGGCCCCGAACCGGGCCGTGCCGAACGCGGCGCGACTGACGATGTAGGCGATGCCCAGCCCGAGCGCGGCGCCGACGACACCCACGAGCAGCGCCTCGGTGACGCTGAGCCACGTCAGCTGCCCGACGATGGCGCCGCGCGTGCGGAGCAGGGCCTGCTCCCGCCGACGGCGGTCTCGGCCCGAGCCGGCGACGGTGGCGGTGAGCAGCCCGGCGAGCACGGCGCCGGGCAGGCCGAGGAACAGGAACAGCACCTGCGCGTAGAGGGCGTCCTCGCGAGCACCGGCCAGGGCGGCGCCCACGTTGTCGCCCACGAGCCCCGCGCCGGCCAGCGTCACCTCGAGGTTGCGGGCCTGGCCGGAGACCGCGCTGTACGCGGCCGCCGGGTCCGTGGGCAGTTGGCGATCGAGCCGGGCGTGGACCTGGGATCGCACCAGGTCAGGGCGGTGCGCCGCCAGCGGATCGAACAGGCGGTGCCAGGTGGCCGCGGGGAGGATGAGCACGTCGTCCGGCGGCGCCTGGGCCTGCGCGCCCGGGGGCGCTCCGACCTTCTGGAACAGCGGATCTTCCTGCGGGATGTCGATCACGCCGGCGACGCGCACGCGCGCCGGTGGAAGGCCGGAGCGGTGGACGATCACCGCGCTGCCCGGTGCGGCATGGAGGTTGGCAGCGGTCTGCTGGTACAGGAGGACGCCGTCCGACGAGCCCGCAAGCGTGCGGAACTGGTCGGGGAAGGTGCGCCGATACGTGTCGCTGACGCCGAGGACCTGCGCGGCGCCCGTGGTCTGGACCGTCGACTGGTCCGGGGGCCCGGTGGTCGATTCGAGGCCGTCGACGGTGGCGAACTGGACCGGCTCTGCGGCCTTCACGTGGGGGTCCGCGGCGGTCTGATGCGCCACCACCGCAGGGTCTCCCCCGGGCTGGGTCTCGACCTGCCAGTCGACCGGGACCGTGGCGATGGCACGGGTGGTCATGGTGGCCTTCGATGCCGAGAGGAACGCACCGATGGAGGCGAGCAGTCCCACGGCGAGCGCTATGCCTGCCGAGGTCACGAGCAGCCGTCCGGCCCTTCGCCGGATGAGCCCGCCTAGCCACAGCGCTGAGAGCGCAGGAGCCACGGCACGACGCCGTGTCATCGTTCGATCAGCTCTGGCGCTCGGAGGCCGCCGTCGGTCATCGACCAGCGAAGGCCGAGGCGGTCGGCGACGGCCGGATCGTGGGTGTTGACCACCAGGGCCGCGCCGGTGCGGTCGGCCGCTGCGAGCAGGGCGTCGACCACAGCGGCGCCCGCGTGGTGGTCGAGCTGCCCGGTCGGCTCATCGGCCAGCAGGAGCTTCGGGTCGGCGGCGACGGCGCGGGCGACAGCCACACGCTGGGCCTGACCGCCCGACAGCTCCTCGGGAAGCCTGGTGGCCAGCTCGGCGAGCCCTAGGGCGGCGAGCGCATCGAGGGCCCGGGCCCGGGCCACAGCCCGGTCGGCGCGGGAGAGCAGCAGCGGCAGGGCGACGTTCTCGGTCACGTCGAGCGGCGGCACCAGGCTCGGTGCCTGGAAGACCACCGCGACCGCGCCAGGCCGGAGGTCGTTCGGCCCGCCGATCCCGGGCCATTCGATGGACCCGGTGGTCGGCTGATCGAGGCCGGCCAGCAGGTGCAGCAGCGTGGTCTTCCCCGAGCCGGATGGCCCGACGAGCGCGATGCGATCGCCGGCGCGAATCGTGCACGTGACGTCGTGGACGGCGACTACTGCTTCGGGGCCCCTGCCGAACGTGCGGGCCACGCCGGACACGTCGACGAGCACGGTGCGGGCCACGGCTCAGCCCCCTCCCGTGGCGACCCGGCCGTCGACCAGCTCGATCCTCCGGTCGGCGGCGGCCGCTACCGACGGGTCGTGGGTCACGACCAGCACCGCAGCGCCGGCGCGGGCACGGCTGCGGAGCAGGACGAGGAGGCGGTCGGCACTGGCCTCGTCGATCTCACCTGTGGGCTCGTCAGCCAGGATCACCGCTGGATCGTTCGCCAAGGCGACGGCGAGCCCGGCACGCGCTGCTTCGCCCCCCGAGAGCGTCAGCGGTGAGGCCGCGGCACGGTCGGACAGGTCCACGCGGGCCAGGAGGTCTCGCCGCTCCGCGGGGCGCGCCCGGCCGGCGAGTCGCTGAGCGACCGTGATGTTCTGCTCCACGGTGAGATGGTCGAGCAGGTTGCCGGACTGGAACAGCACCCCGACGAGCTGCGCGCGCAGTGCGGCTCGGTCGACCTCGCTGCGTCGAGTCATGCTGGCGGTCCCGTAGGCCACCGTGCCGCCGTCGGGCTCGTCGAGACCTGCCAGGCACGCGATGAGCGTCGACTTGCCCGAGCCAGACGGCCCGGTCACCGCGACCACCTCGCCGCGGTCGAGCTCGAGCGACACTCCTCGCAGCGCCAGCGTCTCGTCGTCCCCCGTGTGGAAGAAGCGATAGAGGTCCAAGGCACGCAGTGCCGGGTCGGCGGTCATCGCCGCTCACTTCCAGGTGAGCGAGTCGCTGACGGTCCGCCACGGATCGACGTTGTCTGCACCTTTGGCCCCGGAGAGGGTCAGGACGACGGTCGTCCCGCTGCGGTTGAACACATAGCGCTCCACAGCGAGGAGCGCCTTCTTGGCGGTCACCGGGTTCGGCGCCGAGCCGATGGTGTAGGTGGCACGGACACCTGGGCCGGACTTCCGAGTGATGGTGGTGACCTTCCCCAGATGGAAGTCGGGGTCCTTCGAGACGTCGCTCAGGTCGGCCGACTTCACGCTGGTGACGGTCGGCCGGGTGGTCGACGGGTGGGAGCTCGCCTCGACCGAGTTGTACTTGTCCGTGAACGTCACGGCCGAGCCGTTGGTCGTGCGGGCCCAGCCTTCGGGCACCTTGATCGAGTAGTTGGCCCCGGGCGGCGTGTAGGCGACGAACACCTGGTTGTCGGGGATGTCCCCGGGGGTCACCGGCTCGGGGGCGTTCGGGTTGGCGACGCCGGCGGGAGCGGTGGTGCTGGACGCGGATCCATCACGCGCAGGCAGTGATGATGATGACGACGAGCCAGACGAGCCGCACCCGGCCAGCGCGATCGCGAGCGCCAAGACGACGACGGCGGCGGTGGGCGGGGTCGGCAGGTGCGGGCGGGCAGCGGGCCGTGAGCGGCGCATCTGAGTCCACCTCGAGGTCGCGGATGAGGGACGAGCCCAGCGTACGGATGCGTCGGCTAGCGGCGACCTCAGATGTGGCGAGCGGACGGTTAGAAGTCGGCCAGAACCGTGGTCAGGGGCGTGACCGCGCCCGTACCGTTCCTCCATGGGCGACCCTTCGCGCCGGTGTGGATCCGTCAGCCCACGGGGCGACGGATCCACACCGGATCAGGCAGAGCGCACCCGGACGGGCTACGGCTGGGCGAGCTCGATCAGCATCTGGTAGCTGCCGGTGCTCGGATTCGGCCCGGTTGGGTCGGTGGTCCCACGGAAGACTGCGAGGCCCCGAGCGTCACGGAAGACGCCGTCACCGGCGACGATGTACCCGGTCACGACCTCCGAGCCGTCCGCGTTGACGCGGACGCGCTCCGCGAAGGTGACGTGGCCGCTCCCGCGTCCGGCAAGGGTAGCGGCGTACGTCTCACGAGCACAGCCGATCAACGTGTTGAGCGCCGGGTCGAAGATCACGCTGAGGGTGTAGGTGCTCACACCAGTGAAGTCGCCGGTGCTCGTGGTCCCTCCCGTCATATCGACCTGGTACTTGTCCCCGGCCGGCGTGACCGAGGTGATGGTGGGCCCGGGATCGACCCAGGTGCCAGACGCCGTCACCACGGTGTGGTGGTGCGAGACGCGGCCCAAGGCGGAAGCGGAACCGGCGTTCAGGCCGCTGATCGCCAAGCAGACGAGCCCCACAGCGAGGCAGCGGATGGTGAGTGTGCGTTTCATGGGTCATTCCTCCGGATCGTGGGCCGGGCGAGTGCGCCGTCCCGTCGTTGTCCCTGCGATCGTCGGTCCGACCGGTCTCATCCCGGTCCACAACCGGTCGCTCGGCGGTCGCCCGGTCCGCTGCCGGCGGTCCGAGGTCGAACACGAGGCCGGTTGCCCCCGCGGCCAGCTCACGAACCACCAGGCACGACGAAGACCAGGGCGAGACCGCGGCCGGTCAGAGTGCGTCTCATGGGTGCATCGTCCACGTCATGGGCCGATCGGCTCGCTCACCCCGGTGGTGTCGCCTCGAGCATCGATCCGGCCGGTCTCGTGGCAGTCCGTGATCGGTCACACCCTGCTCACCGCGGCCTGTCGCTAATGTCCCCGTTGATGGAGTTCCGGATCCTCGGGCCCCTCGAGGTAGCTGAGGCGGGCCAGTCCATCCGACTGGGGAGCCGGCGGGAGCGGGCGGTGCTGACCGCCCTCGTGCTGGCCGGCGGCGACGTCGTCAGCGCCGACCGCCTGATCGACGCGCTCTGGGGGGACCACCCCCCGCGCTCTGCGGCCAAGACCCTGCAGAACAACGTGCTCAAGCTGCGCAAGGCGCTCGGTCCCGGGGTGATCGACACCTGCAGCCCCGGCTATCGCCTCGCCGGCCAGCCGAGCTTGATCGACTCGTGGCAGTTCGACCGGGTGGTCCGATCCGCGCTCGACGCACGTGCCGCCGGCCAGCCCGGTGACGCGGCCACGAGGTTCAGGGAGGCACTCGGTCTGTGGCGGGGCGCGCCCCTCGAAGAGCTCCAAGGGTGGGCGCCCGCCGATGCCGAAGCCGCCCGCCTCTCCGAGCTGCGACGAGTCGCGGCCGAGGAGCTCGTCGACGCCGAGATCGCCTGCGGCCGTGCGGCGTCGGCGGTGGCCGAGCTCGAGTCGATGGTGGCCGAGGAGCCGCTCCGAGAGCGACGTTGGGCGATGCTCATGCTGGCCCTCTACCGGTGCGGACGTCAGGCCGATGCCCTGCGGACCTATCAGCGGGCCCGCACCCTGCTCGGCGACGAGCTCGGCATCGAGCCCGGGCCCGAGCTCCGCGCGCTCGAAGGCGCCATCGCTGCCCAGGACGGGTCCCTCGACCTGCTCCCCGACGCCGTGGTCGCTGGAGACGACGAGGGCGACCCGTCGGCGACGTCGCCCTACAAGGGCCTGATGCCGTTCGAAGCCGAGGATCGCGCGCTCTTCTTCGGACGCACGGCGGTGGTCGCCGATCTCCTCGGCCGCGTCGGCCGGGATCGCTTCGTCGTCGTGGTCGGGGCTTCCGGGAGCGGCAAGTCATCCGTGATCCGGGCAGGGCTCCTGGCGTCGTTGCGGGATGGCGGACTGCCTGGCAGCGAGGCATGGCCGACCATGGTGATGACGCCCGGCTCGCACCCGCTCATGGAGCTGGCCTCCGGCCTGGCCCTGGCGCTGAAGCGTCCCGTGTCGGAGGTGGCCGACCAGCTGCAGGTCGACCCCTGTGGGCTGGCGTCGCTGGCCCGCGATCGGGTGCCCTCGGGCGCACAGCTCGCCATCGTCGTCGACCAGCTCGAGGAGCTGTTCACCCAGACCCGCGATGCGGCCGAGCGTCAGTGGTTCGTCGCGTTGCTCGTGGGTGCGCTCAACGACGTCGGTGGTCGCGTGACGGTGGCCCTCGCCATCCGTGCCGACTTCTACGGTCAGTGCGCGACCCATCCCGAGCTCGCCGCCCTGCTCGACCGCAGCTCGACGCTGCTCTGCCCGATGGCGCCAGATGAGCTGAGGGAGGCCGTCACCGGGCCAGCGGTCACGGCCGGGCTCGAGGTGGAGCCGGGGCTCGTCGAGCTCGTCGTCCACGACATCGGCGAGGAACCGAGCGCGCTGCCGTTGCTGTCGCACGCGCTGCTGGAGACGTGGAAGCGCCGCCGACGTCGTGCCCTCACCGTGGCGGGATATCGCGAGGCCGGGGGCGCTAGCGGTGCGATCGCGCTGACGGCCGAATCCCTGTACCGACGATTCGATCCTCGGGAGCAGGCTCGTGCCCGCCAGCTGTTCCTCCGCCTCACCGAGCTCGGCGACGGGACCGAGGACACGAGCAGGCGGGTCAGCCGAGACGAGCTCGTCGCGCACGGAGACGGCACGCCACCCGACGCCGTGCTGCAGCAGCTCGCCGCGGCGCGGCTCGTCACGATCGACGCGGACACCGTGCAGGTGGCGCACGAGGCGATCATCCGCGAATGGCCGCGGCTGCAAGGTTGGCTCGACGACGACCGGGAGGGACGGCGGGTCCATCGCCACCTCACCCACGCGGCGAGCGACTGGGAGGCCCTCGGTCACGAGCCCGGTGAGCTCTATCGAGGACCGCGCCTCGCAGCCGCTTCGGAGTGGTTGGCACAGGCAGGGAACCGCGATGACCTCAACGCGCTCGAGGCGGCCTTCTTGCAGGCCAGTTCTGCACGCGAAGGCGCGGAGCAGGCGGCACGGGAGGAGCAGGCCAGCGCTCGCGAGCGCTCGAACCATCGGTTGCGGGCACTCCTCGTCGCGGTCGGAGTTGCGCTCGTGCTCGCCCTCGCCACCGGCGCGACGGCGGTCGTCCAGCGGAACCGGGCCAACGACGAGGCGACGTCGGCGCGGGCGGCCTCGCTCGACGCCACGGTGGGTCGATTGGTCGCCCAGTCCAAGACGCTGCAGAGCGAGAACCGCTACCTCGGGGCGCTCCTCGCCGTCGAGGCGAACCACTTCCGGGACGATCCCCAGACCCGCGGTGCGCTCCTCAGCGCCTTGCTCGACGACCCGCAACGCGTGCTGACGATCCCCACGCCGACCTCGGATGCGGTCGCACCGCTGTCCGACGGCAGCGCGCTGGTGCTGACGCAGGGTCGCGTCGAGCGCTGGGACCTCGCAGCAGACAAGCGGCTCGGGACCTTTCCCGGTCCGTTCGCCACCGCACTGACCGTCGCGCCCTCCGGCACCGTCGCCGTTGGCCGGGCGGACGGGTCGATGGTCCTGGTCGATCCCTCCGGCAAGGCCCGCGACGTCGAGATCCACGCCGCTGCCGACATGGGGCCCGGACCGGGCCGGACCATCGGTCGGGTGGAGACCGGTGGGTTCGGTCTGGGTCCGGGCGACCTCGCGTTCAGTCCCGATGGACGGTTCCTGGCCGCCGCGTTCGGCATCGTGGGTGACCCCGCTCCTGTGAAGGGGGAGGACTCGGTGCGGGTCTGGGACACGGCCACGGGCGAAGAGCTGCCCGCGAGGTACGGGGGAAACTCCGGGCCGGTCACCGCGGTGGCCTTCAGCCGAGATGGCCGGGTGCTCATCACCGGGGGCGACGACGCGGCGATCGTCCTGCACGACGCGTCGACCGGAGCGATGCTGGGCGCGCCGCGCGGCATGGGCGGGCTCGTGATGTCGGTCAGCTCCGACCCTTCCCGGAACCGCATCGCGGTGGGCGCGCTCTCGCAAGGGGAGGCCGTGCTCGACCTCGACACCCACGAGATCACGAGCTTGGGCTCGGCGAGCGAGGCCGACGGGGCCTGGAGTGCCGACGGTGCCCGCCTCGTCGTGGGTGGCGACGGTGTCGTGCAGGTCTACGACGCCAAGACGTTCCACCGGATCGGCGCCCCGATCGTCGCGCAGACGGGGTTGGCCTCCCCTCGCTTCGATTCCCGGGGACGCATCCTGGTCGGCGGACGCAGCGGGCCGGCGACCCTGTGGGACCTCGAGGGTCAGTCGGTGCTCGTGCGCCCGCTTCCGGGCGCCCCGACCTACGTGTTCCCCATGGCCGGGGGCAGGTTCATCGCGGCACCCGACCGCAAGGACTCGGTCACCTTGTACGACGCCCGCACGCTGCGCCCCCTGCTTCCGGTGCTGAGCCCAGGTCCGGGACCGAGCCTCCACTTCCCCTTCCCGACGGCCTTCGCCGCGAGCTACTACGACGGCGACCAGATCGCGGTCATCAACCGGGCCGGCACGATGCAGCGCTACGACGTGGCGTCACGACGACCGATCGGCGCGCCGTTCCAGCTCGGCTTTCCCGCGGTGTACGCGGTCTACTCCCGCGACATGCGCACCATCGCCGTGGGTGGCTACCAGGGCGAGATCGCGCTGGTCGACCTCGGAAGCCACCGCGTGCGCCGGCTGGAGAGCCACCTGACCACCTACGTGGATGGGCTCGCCTTCACGCCCCTGGGGGATCTCGTCGCCTCCGCGGTCGGCCAAGCGGTCGTGTTCCGCCACCTCGAGCGCAGATCACCCGTCGTGGACGACCTCAGCCGGTTCACCCACCTCGCCCACTTCACCCAGGCCAGCTCGGGCCCCGCCGGGATGGACATCTCACCTGACGGCCGCACGATGGCCATCGGCAGCGGCGGCTCGGTGGCGTTCGTCGACCTCGCCACCGAGGCGCTGATCGGTGCGCCTGTTCACGTCGATGCGAACCCCATCAGTTGGATCGCGTTCAGCCGGGACGGCAAGACGATCGTCACCTCGGACCCGAGCAACACGGCCCGCCTCCTCGACGTGGCGACCCGTCAGGTCGTCGGGCCGATCCTCGATCTGGGCCCCGTGACCGGGCCCGTCTTCAGCAGCGACAGCAAGACCCTCGGCACGTCCACCCCGAGGGGCGGCGCGCTGCTCTCCGTCGATCCCGTCGTCTGGCGTCGAGAGGCCTGTCGTCTGGCCGGCCGCAACCTGACCGACGAGGAGTGGGCCAGGTACCTCCCGGACGAGGGTCCCCGACAGAGGACCTGCCCGCAGTACCACTGACCACGACGCGGTGGCGCGCTCCGCGGCCGACCGTCCCCGGACCCTCCATCCTTCAACACCCACCAAGACACGACAGAAGGGCCGCCGGAACCATCCGGCGGCCCGCTCTCGCGACCTCCCCCGCGTGTTCCGGCGGGTTCTGTCGGCACTGCTGGGAGGGTTGTGTCGTCAACCCGTGGTCTGGCCGGTGAGATTTGAACTCACGGCCCCCGCGTCCCAAACGCGGTGCGCTACCAAACTGCGCCACGGCCAGTCGCGCTCACGGTACCGGGCGCGCCCGTCGCACCCGAACTCGGTACCGGCCGCCGGTAGGGTCCGGGGCCATGGGCGCAGGAGCGGGAGCCGCAGGTCCGGGCCCACGGCTCGTGGCTCTGCAGATCGCCGATGACCCGTCGTCGTGGGCCGCCGCGGGCTTCACGGTCATCGACGGCTCGGTGGTGGTGGGAAGCGTCCGCCTGGAGCTGACCGGTCGGCCGGCCGACGGATCGCGTCGCGGCATCACCGGCTGGACCGTCTCGGGCCTGGCCGTCACCGACGGGCACCTCGATGGGTTGCCCACGAGTTGTCGCTCCGACGTGGCCGCCTCCGACGACCCGACACCCGGACCGCACCCGAACGGGGTGACCGGGCTCGACCACGTCGTGGTCGCCACCCCCGACCTCGACCGCACGATCGACGCGCTGGCCGGCGCCGGCCTGGAGCTGCGCCGCATCCGCGACACCACCAGCCACGGGGCCGCGATGCGCCAGGCGTTCTTCCGCCTCGGCCCCACCATCCTCGAGGTGGTCAGCGGCGACACCGGCTCGGGCCGACCCGCCGCCGACGCTCCGGCCACGTGGTTCGGGCTGGCCGTCGACGTCGACGATCTCGACGAGACCGCGGCGTTCCTGGGCGACGGGCTGGGCTCCGTGAAGGTCGCCGTGCAGGAGGGACGGCGCATCGCCACCTTGCGCCACAAGCACTTCGGCCTGTCGGTCGCCGTCGCGGCCATGGACCACCACGGTGGCCGGTAGGGTCCGGCGCGCATGCTCGATCACGTGTTCACCGATGCCATCGGCGCCCTCCGCGACACCGTCGAGGGGGCCATGCTCGAACGCCAGGCGTTCGAGGAGCGCTTCCAGGCCGACGTGCTGCTGGGCGACCTCACCTGGGAGACGTCGTACGCGCTGCCCGGCGAGGGCTCGCCGCCGCGCACCCGGGCCGACCTCACGCTCGACTGGCCCACGTGGTCCCAGACCGCCTACCGGTCCTGGTACATCGGCGACGCCATCGAGGAGCCCCCGCGCATCGAGATCGAGATCGTCCTGCGCATCCAGCGCCTGGCCGAGCAGCCCGACCCCAAGCGGGTGCTCGAGGTGCTGCCCGCCGAGTCGAGCCTGATCGGCTCCGAGCGGCTCATCCGCTCCGGGCCCACCGTCGAGATCATCCACGGCGACGACCTCGACGAGGTCGAGTGGGCCATCGAGGTGTCCTACGAAGGCACCTACGAGCTCGAAGAAGACGTGCTGGAGGACGGGTCGAAGCTCGACCAGCACTTCAGCTCGATGGGCGGCTGGATCGCCTCCACCCTCGTTCGGCTGGGCGACCTCACGTTCGAGTTCTGCCCACCCGACGATCCCTCCGACTGAAGGAGCCCACGATGACCGACCTCGTGCTCACCGAGGTGGCCGACCAGATCGCCACCATCACGCTCAACCGCCCCGACGCTCGCAACGCGCTCTCGGGCGCGCTGCTGAAGGAGCTCGTCACATCGGTCAAGGCCGCCCAGGCCGACGACGCCGTCAGCGTGATCATCCTCACCGGCGCCGACCCGGCGTTCTGCGCCGGCCTCGACCTCAAGGAGCTGGGTGCCGGCGCCAGCACGCTCACCAGCACCCGACCCCGCGACGACACGCCCGTCGAGCGCCGCGGCCCGCTGCCTCCCGGCCCCAAGCCCGTGATCGGCGCCATCAACGGCGCCGCCATCACCGGCGGCTTCGAGCTGGCCCTGGCGTGCGACTTCCTGGTGGCCTCCGACCGGGCCCGGTTCGCCGACACCCACGCCCGCGTCGGCATCCAGCCGTGGTGGGGCCTCACGGTCCTGCTCCCCCAGGCCATCGGCCTGCGCCGGGCCCGCGAGATGAGCGCCACCGGCAACTTCTGCGACGCCCAGAAGGCGCTCGAGTGGGGCCTCGTCAACCACGTCGTCCCCCACGACCACCTGCTGCCGTTCACCCGGGGCCTCGCCGCCGACATCGTGTCGAGCGACCAGCGCGCCGTCCGCCAGATCTACGACACCTACGCCCGCGGGTCGCGGGTGACGGTGGGCGATGCGTGGATGGTCGAGAACGATGTGGCCGCCGCCTGGCAGGGCCAGGGGCTCGACCCCGACGAGATCGAGCGCCGGCGCCAGGGCATCACCGACCGGGGCCGCGGCCAGCTCTGAGCGACGCCATCCGACGGGCGGATCAACCGCCCGACGACACCGAGGTGGTGGTGGTGGTGGCCTTGATCTGATCGCCGCACACGTTGCCGGTCTGGAAGTCCTCGACCAGGTACCGGCTGATGGGCTGCCCCGCGGCCACGTACCCGGTGCGCAGATCCGAGGTGGTGTAGCGCACACCGGCCACGCCCTTCACCGAACGGACCACGGCGAGGCGCAGCACCGCGCCGGGCGGCGGTGCCGTGTAGGGGGTGTCGACCTTGAAGCCCTGCGGCGTGGCCCCGATGGCGAAGCTGGCCATGGGGATGCCGGGGCCCGACACCTCCCAGTACGGCTTGCTCTTCTCGTCCCACAGCGCCACCCGGACCACCGGCGCGGCAGCGCAGTCGGGGATGTGGACCACCTGGAAGCCGCCGACCTTCTCGATGCCGACCGGGTCCTGCCAGGGGTCCTCGCCCTGCTTGTCCTTGCCGACCACGGGCACGACATCGGAGATGCTGTTCCACAGCACGATCGCCGCCAGCGCCATCACCGTGAGCACCACGCAGAAGACCAGGATCGACGGCCCACTGCGCTGCCACCACCGGAGGCGGGGTCGACGTCGGGGCGCGGTCATGCGCCCACGATCCCACATCCGCCGCCCGTGTCGGGACCGGCCCCTCGCACGGGGTCAGCCCGCTGCGGCATCCAGGCGGTCGGCGGAGACGGCGTCGAGGTCGAGGTCGAGGTACTCCTCGCTCGTGTCGGCCCAATCCTCGAACTGCGAGACGCCGAGCGTGTCGAAGCGCGCGCGGAGCCACCCGTCGTTGGCGTCGAGCAGGCCCAGCTTCTTGCAGTTGGGCACGATCTTGGAGAACAGCAGCTGCTGGAACGGATCCTGGTTGCGGTCGCCGACGCGCAGCCGCGGGATGATCACCTTGGGATCGACGCCCATCCGCTCCCACACCTCCTGCTGGAGCAGGCGGTCGCGCATGCGGACGGCGGCCTCGAAGGCGAACTCCTGGCGCTCGAGCATCTCGGCGTCGGTCAGCCCTTCGTAGAACTCCTTCAGCGACAGCACGCCGAAGGCCACGTGGCGGGCCTCGTCGCTCATGACGTAGCGCAGGAGCTGCTTGAGGAGCGGGTCCTGGGTGACCTGCATGGCCATCCCGAACGACGCCAGCGCCAGCCCCTCGACCATCACCTGCATGCCGAGGTACGTCATGTCCCAGCGGGCGTCGTTGATGATGTCGTCGAGCAGCAGGCCGAGGTGGGCGTTGATCGGGTAGTGGCCGTTGAGCTTGGTGTCGAGGTACTTGGCGAAGACCTCGACGTGGCGGGCCTCGTCCATCACCTGCGTGGCCGCGTAGTACTTGGCGTCGATCCACGGGACCGTCTCGACGATCTTGGCGGTGCACAGCAGCGCACCCTGCTCGCCGTGCATGAACTGGCTGAGGCTCCACTTCTGGACCTCCATGCCGAACTCGGTCCAGGTGTCGTCGTCCCACGACGCCACCGGCGTGCCGGACAGGTCCACCCCCTTGTGGGCGAACGCCTCGGCTCGGGGGCCGTTCATCGCCCGCGCCAGCTCCTCGGGATCGGACTCGATCGACCAGTCGAGGTCGGTCTCGCCGTTCCACTGGGCGTGCTTGGCCTTCTCGTAGAGCTTGTTCAGCTGCGGGCGGGCGCCCTTCTCGTAGTCCCACGTGAAGATGGCATCGGCGTTGTCGGCGACCACGTGGACGGCGTCGTCGACGTCGGCGCGGGTCACGGACAAGATGGCGTCGAGGTCGTCGACCCCCGACCGTCCCAGGATCTCCTCGTCAGTCGGCATCTCGATCTCCTTGGGGGGTCGGCTCGGTGAGGGCGCTGCTCAGGAAGGCGGCCGGGTCGCCGGTGGCGGCGAGCAGCCGGCCGATGAGGGCCTCCCACGCGTCGGTGTCGGGCATCGGCGGGTCGAGCACCTCGAGGAGGAGGAAGCCCAGGCCCACCGCGTGGCAGAAGGTGACCAGCGAGTCGGTGTCGACGTCGTGGTCGATGCCGCCCGTGGCCTTCGCCCCTTCGACGATCTCCGCCAGGCGGTCGCGGCGGTCGTTCATCCGGGCCTTCAAGAAGGCGAGGACGGTGGGCTCGTGGCGGGCGGCGACGAACGACTCGAGCAGCACCCCGGGGGCGTACAGCTCGCGGTCGGTCGGGGTCTGGTTGCGCTCGACGAGGTGGCTGCCCGCGATGCGCAGGATGTCCTCCATGCGGCCCTCGAACCGGTGGTCGGAGAAGAGGGAGTCGAACTCGCCGGCGGTGGCCGCCTCGATGGCCGAGGCCAGCAGCTCGTCCTTGCCGCGGAACCGCGAGTAGATGGCGCCGGTGGTCACCCCGGCGCGGCGGGCGATCTCGGCGACGCCGGCGCCCGCGTAGCCCTTCTCCGCGAACACCTGGGTGGCGGCCGCGAGCAGGCGCGTCCCCAGCGGATCGTCGTCGGGACCGGGCTCCATCGACTGCGCAGACACCCCTGCACGATAACGGTCGTTATTGGGATGTGTCCAGGGTCTCTCGATCCGGCTCCGGTTCGGTCAGCGATCGTTCCGGTCCGCTCGCAGAAGCCGGCGCACGCCCCGGGAACGCGTTGTAGGTTCACGTTCCACCCGACGCAACCAGGCGACCGGGGTCCGGACACAGGGAGAAACTCGTGAAGCATCGATCAGGCAGGCAACTGCTGATTCTGCTCTTCGCAGCCTTCGCACTCATCCTCGCCAGCTGCGCCAGCAGCGATTCCGGCGGTGGCTCCGATGGTGGCAGCAAGACCTCGGGCGGAGAGTCTGCGGCCACCTGCCAGGGCAAGACGGGTGAGAAGCAGGAGGCCTCAGACCTCGGGGGCACCAACGATCCCGACGGCAAGGGCAAGAAGGTCGGCATGGTGTTCGACATCGGCGGCAAGGACGACCACTCGTTCAACGAGTCCGCCTACAACGGCATCACCGCCGCCGCCACCAACATGGGCATCACCCCCACCACGCTGGAGCCCGACGCCACCGGCAGCAACCGTGAGGCGCTCCTCCGCCAGCTCGCCGAGGCCGGCAACGGCCTGATCATCGGCGTCGGCTTCAACTTCGCCGACGGCATCACCGCCGTGGCCAAGGACTACCCGGACATCAAGTTCGCCATCGTCGACAGCGTCGTCGATGCCCCGAACGTCACGTCCATCACGTTCGCCGAGGAGCAGGGCTCGTACCTGGTCGGCGCCATCGCCGCCCAGTCCACGAAGACCAACGACATCGGCTTCGTGGGCGGCGTCGAGACCGACCTGATCAAGAAGTTCCAGGCCGGCTACGAGGCGGGTGTCAAGGAGGTCAACCCCGACGCCAAGGTCGAGGTCAAGTACATCACCCCTGATGGTGACTTCTCCGGCTTCAACGATCCGGCCAAGGGCCAGACCATCGCTGCGGGCCTCTACGACGCCGGCGCCGACGTGGTGTTCCACGCGGCCGGCGGTTCCGGCTCCGGTGTGTTCAAGGCCGCCCAGAGCGCGGATCGCCTGGCGATCGGCGTCGACTCCGACCAGTACTTCCAGGTCGATGCCGGCCAGCAGAAGTGCATGCTCTCGTCGATGATCAAGCGCGTCGACGTCGGCGTCTACGACACCATCTCCACCTACGTCAGCGGCACCGACAAGGGCGGCGTGCAGGTGTTCGACCTGAAGAACGGCGGCATCGACTACTCGGTCGCCGGCGGCCAGGTGAAGGACAAGGCCCAGATCGATGATCTGAAGCAGCAGATCATCGACGGCAAGATCAAGGTCCCCACGACCCCCAGCTGATCCACGCCGTGAACCCGATCAAGACCCGGGACCGGTCCGCCGGTCCCGGGTCTTGGCGTTCTGGAGGCTGCCGATGACCGTTCCCACGCAAGATCCCCCCGCTCCAGCACCCGACGAGTCGGCCGCGCCCGCCGTCGAGCTCGCGGGCATCGTCAAGCGCTTCCCCGGCGTGGTGGCCAACCGCGACGTGAACCTCCGCGTCACCGCGGGCACCATCCACGCCATCGTCGGTGAGAACGGCGCCGGCAAGAGCACGCTCATGAAGATCCTCTACGGGATGCAGGCCCCCGACGAGGGCACCATCTCGAGGAACGGCGAGGTCGTCCACTTCCGCAACCCCAACGACGCGATCGATGCGGGCATCGGGATGGTGCACCAGCACTTCATGCTCGCCGACAACCTCACCGTCATCGAGAACATCGTGCTGGGCTACGAGCCGCGCCGATCGTTCCCCCTCAACTTCCTCGTCGACCACGGCGCCGCCCGCACCCAGATCCGCGAGCTGGGCCAGCGCTACGGCATCTCCGTCGACCCCGACGCCCTGGTCGAGACGCTCGGGGTCGGCCAGCGCCAGCGGGTGGAGATCCTCAAGGTGCTGTACCGAGGCGCCACCACCCTGATCCTCGACGAGCCCACCGCCGTCCTCGTGCCGCAGGAGGTCGACGAGCTGTTCGCCAACCTCCGAGAGCTCAAGCGCGAGGGCATCACGATCCTGTTCATCTCGCACAAGCTCGACGAGGTGCTCGCCGCCGCCGACGACATCACCGTCATCCGCGCCGGCACCACCGTCGCCACCCGCAAGCCGGCCGACGTCACCGCCAAGCAGCTCGCCGAGCTGATGGTCGGCAGCGAGCTGCCCACCCCCGAGACCCGCGAGTCCACCGTCACCGACCAGGTGGAGCTCGAGGTGCGCGGCCTCACGATCGAACGGCCCAACGGGCGGCCGATCCTCGACGACGTGTCGTTCGCCATCCGGCGCGGCGAGATCGTCGGGGTGGCCGGCATCGAGGGCAATGGCCAGACCGAGCTGATCGCCGCGATCTTGGGGATGGATGCCACCACCTCCGGAGCGGTGGTCCTCGGCGACACCGACATCACCACCTGGTCCACCCGCGAGCGACGAGACGCCGGCATCGGGTACGTCCCCGAGGACCGCCACCGCCACGCCCTGCTGCTCGACGCCCCCCTGTGGGAGAACGAGATCCTCGGCCACCAGACCCGGGCCCCCAACGTCAAGGGGCCGTGGATCGACCGCGAGGGGGCCCGCCGCCGCACCACCGAGATCGTCGAGCGGTTCGACGTGCGCACCCCCAACATCGAGGTCAGCGCCGAAGCCCTCTCCGGCGGCAACCAGCAGAAGCTGATCATCGGCCGGGAGCTGATGGCAGAGCCCGTGGTCATGATCGCCGCCCACCCCACCCGCGGGGTCGACGTCGGCGCCCAGGCCTCGATCTGGGACCAGCTCAAGGACGCCCGCAAGGCGGGGCTGGCCATGCTGCTCGTCTCGGCCGACCTCGAGGAGCTCATCGGCCTGTCCGACACGCTGCTCGTCATCTTCGAAGGGCGCATCGTGGCCACGCTCGACCCGGCCACGGCCACCCCCACCGCCCTCGGCGAGTACATGACCGGCTCAGCCACGGGAGGCGCCGGATGATCCGCCGCATCACGCTCGCCCTCATCGCCCCCGCCCTGGCCCTCGCCGTGGCCATCGCGGTCTCGTCGTTGATGCTCGTCATCACCGGCAACAGCGCGCGAGAGGTCTTCCACGTGATCTTCACCGAAGGCTTCAGCCGGGCGGTGATGGTCGAGACCGTCAACCGGGCGGCGCCGTACTACATCTCCGGCGTCGCGGTCGCCATCGGGTTCAAGATGAACCTGTTCAACATCGGCGTCGAGGGCCAGTACAAGCTGGCAGCACTGTTCGCCGCCGCGGCCGGCGCCGCCGTCACCCTGCCGGGACCGTTGCACCTCGTGTTCATCATGGTGGTGGCGATGGCGGTCGGCGCCGCCTGGGCCGCCATCCCGGGCCTGCTGCGTGCCTACCGCGGCGTCAGCGAGGTCATCTCCTCGATCATGCTGAACGCCACCGCTCTCGGCGTGGGCGCCTTCTTCCTGACCCGGTGGTTGCGACAGCCGGCGTCGGAGAGCCCGGTCCTCGGCACCAAGCCGCTCCCGCTGTCGGCCCGGATGCCCACGCTCAACGACGCCCTCCGCGTCATCGGGATCAACGTCCCCGACGCCATCCGGGTGCAGTCCTACGTGTTCGTCGCCCTCGCCGTGGGCATCGCCTACTACCTGCTGATCTGGCGCAGCCGCTACGGGTTCGACCTGCGCGCCACCGGCTCCAACCCCGAGGCGGCCACGGCCAGCGGCGTCAACGCCAAGCGCATGATCATCACGGCGATGCTCCTGTCGGGCGCCGTCGCCGGCCTCATCGGCCTCAACAACGTCCTCGGTCCGGCCGGCCGCTACAGCGACGTGTCGGTGGTGGGCGGCCTCGGCTTCACCGGCATCGCCATCGCGCTGCTGGGCCGCAACAACCCGATCGGCATCGCGTTCGCGGCGCTGCTCTGGGCCTTCATGGACGCGGTGCAGACCCCCCTGTCCACCGCCCAGCTGCCCAAGCAGATCACCTCGATCATGCAGGGCATCACGGTGCTGTCGGTGGTCATCGCCTACGAGGTCGTCCGCCGGGTCGCCGCCCGCCAAGAGCTCTCCGGGCTCAAACGGGAGGTCACCGCCGGTGGCGCCCAACCGACACCCGGCGCCCCGAGCGGGCCCTCCGGGCCGGAGGTGGCGCCGGCATGACCTCGCTCATGAACCCTCCCGAAGCGATCAAGGACCTCCCCCCGCGCCAGCGCTTCGCCGACATCCCCCGCTGGGCCAAGGGCGTCCTGTACATCTGCCTGGGCGTGGGCGTCCTGTCGCTCACCCGGGTCCTGACCGGTGCCGGCCAGCTGACGGCCGAGAACACCATGCGATCGGCGCTCTACCTGGCGCTGCCCATCGCCCTCGCCGGGCTCGGTGGCCTCTGGTCCGAGCGGGCCGGCGTCGTCAACATCGGCCTCGAGGGGATGATGGTCCTCGGCACCTGGTTCGGGGCGTACGGCGGCATCGCCTACGGACCGTGGCAGGGCATCGCGCTGGGCATCGTCGGCGGGGCGGTCGGCGGGCTGCTCCACGCGCTCGCCACCGTCGTGTTCGGCGTCGACCACATCATCTCCGGCGTGGCCATCAACCTGCTCGCCGTGGGGTTCTGCCAGTTCCTCACGTCGGTCAGCTGGAACGGGGTGTCCACCCGTGAGTCCCCCACCATCCCCAGCAACGTCGGCAACGTCGACCTGCTCCCGTTCCTCAACAGTCCGCTGAGGACGTTGAGCGGGCAGCACCGCTTCTTCCTGTCCGACCTGTCGAGCATGGTGCTGTCGATCACCACCCACGTGTCGCTGCTCACGATCCTGGCGCTGCTGCTGTTCCCGCTCACCTACCTGATCCTGTGGCGGACGCCGTTCGGGCTCCGGCTCCGCAGCGTGGGCGAAGACCCCGACGCCGCCGACTCGCTCGGCGTCAACGTGTACCGGATGAAGTTCGTGGCGGTCACCATCTCCGGGGCCCTGTCGGGCCTCGCCGGCGTGGTGCTCGTCTACCTCTTCAGCGGGAAGTTCCAGGACGGGCAGACAGGTGGCCGCGGCTTCATCGGCCTCGCCGCGATGATCTTCGGCAACTGGCGACCGGGCGGGCTCCTCGTCGGCGCCGGGCTGTTCGGCTTCATGGACTCGATGCAATCGCAGGTCACCGCGACCAGCCACGCCCTGCTCATCGGCGCCGCCCTGGCGTTCGTGATCACCGGGCTGGCCTGCGCGTGGCGCCGCCTGTGGGTGTCGACCGCCGTGTTCGCCCTGCTCGCCGCAGGGTGCGCGTACTGGTACCAGACCACCGACGAGCTTCCGAGCGAGATCATCCCGTACTTCCCGCACGTCACCACCCTGCTCGTGCTGGTGTTCGCCAGCCAACGGCTGCGACCTCCCGCCGCCGACGGCAAGGTCTGGCGCAGGGGCGGGCGATGAGCGCGGCGGCCTCGCGTGGCTGACGTCCCCTGGGACGACCTGCGCACCGCCGCGCGCGCCATGCTCGACCACGCCTATGCCCCGTACTCGCGGGTGCGGGTCGGGGCCGCGGCGCTCGTCGACGATGGCCGGGTGGTCACCGGGTGCAACGTCGAGAACGCGTCGTACGGGCTGTCGCTGTGCGCCGAGTGCGGGGTGGCCCAGGCCCTGACCGCGTCGGGCGGCGGGCGGCTCGTGGCGCTGGTCGTCGTGGGCACCGACGGCAGCTACCTGGCGCCGTGCGGACGGTGCCGCCAGATCCTGTTCGAGTTCGGCGGCCGCGAGCTCCTGGTGGAGACGGCCGGCGGGGTGGTCACCCTGGAGGAGCTCCTCCCCGGAGCGTTCGGCCCCCACGACCTCCCCGAAGGGCGGAGACCATGAGCGACGACCAGAAGTACCACCTCGGCTTCGGGCGCTCCGACCTGCCCGAAGGCACCACCACCGTGCTCCTCTGCGGCGACCCCGACCGGTCGGAGCTGGTCGCCACGCAGCACCTGGCCAACAGCCGCGTGCTGGCGCGCAACCGTGGGCTCGACGCGTTCGCCGCCGAGCTCCCCAGCGGCCGACCGGTCGTGTGCGCCACCAGCGGCATGGGCGCACCGTCGGCCAGCATCGTCGTCAACGAGCTGGTCCAGACGGGCATCACCTCCGTCATCCGGATCGGGACCAGCGGCTCGATCCAGGAGCACGTCGGGGTGGGCGACATCGTGATCGCTGCCGCCGCCCTCACCAACCAGGGGGCCGCCGACGACATCGCCCCACCGCAGTACCCCGCGTCCGCTGACCCCTTCCTCACCGTGGCCCTCGCCGTCGCCGCCGGCCGCCTCGGCATCACCCACCACGTGGGCACGATCGCCAGCACCGACACGTTCTTCGAGGGCCAGGAGCGGTCGGAGTCGTCGGCCAACCGGGACCTCCTGCGCCGCCACCGCGGCATGACCGACGAGTACCGCGCCCTCGGCGTCCTCAGCTTCGAGATGGAGGCCGGCACCATCTTCAAGATGGGCGGCGTCTACGGCTTCTCGGCCGGCTGCGTCTGCGCCATCGTCGCCGCCCGCACGGCCGGCGAGGACGTCCACGTCAACGCCAAGGACGAGGCCGTCGCCCGGGCCATCGAGGTGGCCATCACCGCCGCCGACACCTGGCAGCGCTGACGAGCCTTCCGGCACCTCGACACGGGTCGACGGCCCGATCCGACCGCGCCGCTACGCTCGGCCCCGCTTCAGGGTGCGGCGCCCCCGCCGCTCCAGACGCGATGGGCATCCCGAGGCCGCGAGCGACGGCCACCTCCACTGACGCCGCGAGGTCGACTTGCAACGCCGCTCCGCTCGGAACGTTCCCCACATCCAGCTCATCGCCGACGGCTCCGGCGAGGCCCTCTCCCACCTGTTCTCCGGGTTCGGGCTGCTCCACCAGCAGGGCCGGGCCGACGTGGCGATGACGCGGGCGGCGGTGTACCGGCCCGATGCCAACGGCTCCACCAGCCTGCGGGCCGTGGTGGACGGCGACCTGCGGCTGGCGTTCGACCTCATCGACGGGCCGCAGCTCCGCCCCGACGACCTCGACTGGGCCACCACCTACTTCAAGCGCAGCTACCGCAGCTCCGAGCACGGCGACGACGCCCGCGTCCTGCCCCTCGGGCTCAAC
The DNA here is from genome assembly GCF_049993875.1 of Aquihabitans sp. McL0605. NCBI lineage: Bacteria > Bacillati > Actinomycetota > Acidimicrobiia > Acidimicrobiales > Iamiaceae > Aquihabitans > Aquihabitans sp. McL0605. Next base: position 3,583,461 of record NZ_CP188252.1, on the reverse strand, counting down.
TACCCGGCCTACACCCCTGGCGACTGGCGGGGCACCCGGGCGTGGTGGTCCCTCCGCAGCGCCCGGCCCAAGACGGCCAAGGACGCGATGGTCCAGATCGTGCGGCTCAACCGTCCGCTGTCGAAGGTGCTGTCCCCCAACGGCGGCTGCCTGCACGCCGACGTCGAGACGCTGGAGCAGGAGCCGCGGGCGTCCGAGGATCCGCGGATCGTGATGATGACCAGGGTGTGGGACCACACGCGGATCCAGGGCGAGAAGGCCGACCAGTGGCGGGAGATGAACGACGACCGGGCCCGATGCGTCCGCGCCGTTCGAGAGCACTTCGGATCGGCCGCCACGTGCGGCATCGCCCCCAGCGACTACGCCCAGCGGTTCTACCCGGACTGCGTCATCGACGAGGCGGTCGCGGCCAAGCCGAACTACCTCCGGCTCATGCGCGCCGCCGACATCGGCGTGGCCACGGCGGGCCTCCGCGGCTCGAACGGCTGGCGGCTGGGCGAGTACCTCGCGGCCTCCAAGTGCATCGTCACCGAGCCGCTCCAGTCGGAGGTGCCGGGCGGCTTCGCCGAGGGGACCAACCACCTCACCTTCGAGGACCCCGATCAGTGCGTCGAGCAGTGCACGCTGCTCATGGAGGATCTCGACCGCCGCCGGGCGATGATGGAGGCCAACCAGCGGTACTACCGCTCGTTCGTCCGCCCCGACGGCGAGGTGGCCCACGCGCTCGAGCGGGCGGGCGTGCCGCTCGCCCCCGGCCCCGAGAGGACCTGAGCCATGCACCTCGATGCCGACCAGCTCGATGCCTGGGAGCGCGACGGCTTCCTCACCATCCCCGGCGCGATCGACCCCGCTCGCTGCCAGGAGCTGATGCAGCGGGCCGACGAGATCGTCACCGCGTTCGACCCGGCCACGGTGTCGATCTTCTCCACCCACGAGCAGACGCGCACCTCCGACGAGTACTTCATGGCATCGGGCGACAACATCTCCTGCTTCTTCGAGGAGGAGGCGTTCGGCCCCGACGGCCGGCTCGTCCACGACAAGGCGCGGTCGATCAACAAGATCGGCCACGCCATGCACGACCTCGACCCGGTGTTCGACTCGTTCAGCCGGCAGGCCGCGTTCGCCGACGCAGCTGCGTCGATCGGCATCGCCCGCCCCCTGCTGCTCCAGTCGATGTACATCTTCAAGCCGCCGCACATCGGGGGCGAGGTCAGCTGCCACCAGGACTCCACGTTCCTCTACACCGACCCCATGTCGGTGGTGGGCTTCTGGGTCGCCCTCCAGGACGCCACCCTCGAGAACGGGTGCCTGTGGGCCCAGCCCGGTGGCCACCGCACCCCGCTGCGCAAGCGGTTCGTGCGCGAGCCCGGCGGTGGCACCTCGTTCGAGGAGCTCGACGCCACGCCCTTCCCGGAGCCCGGCGGCAGCGAGCTCGTCCCGCTCGAGGCCGAGGCCGGGACGATGGTGCTCCTCCACGGTCTGCTCCCCCACTGGAGCGACGTCAATCGCAGTGCGCGCAGCCGGCACGCCTATACGGTGCACATCATCGACGGAGCCACCAGCTACCCCGCCGAGAACTGGTTGCAGCGTTCACCCGACCTCCCGCTCCGGGGGTTCGACGCCGCGTGATCCCCCACCCGGGCAGATGAGGATCGATCCACGATGACGCCGGACCGCCACGACGAGCAGCTGAGCTTCCGGCCCATGGTCCTCGAGGACCTGCCCCAGCTCAGCGCCTGGCTCCAGGAGCCCCACGTGGCCGAGTGGTGGGACGACGCATCGGAGACCGTCGAGGGCGTCGAGGCCAAGTACCGCGACCGCGTCGAGGGCGAGCACCCCGTCGAACCGTGGGTGATGGAGGTCGAGGGCGTGCCCGTCGGGTTCGTGCAGTGGTACCGGGTCGAGGACGAAGCCGAGTGGTACCCCGGCCTCGCCATCCCGCCGGGGACCGTGGCCCTCGACATCGCCATCGGCGATCCCGACTACGTCGGCCGGGGCCACGGCCGCCGCCTGGTGCTCGAGTTCGTGCACCACGTCCTGCGCGCCCGAGCACCCGACTCGCCCGAGGTCTGGATCGACCCCAACCCCCGCAACCTCCGCGCCATGCGGGCCTACCGGGCGGCCGGGTTCACCGACACCGGCATCGACCTCCCCGACCCCGACGCCCCCTCCGAGGTCCGCCGCCTCCTCACCATGTCGTGGCCCGGCCCCACCTTCCACTAGGCGTTCACCAAACGGCCGCTCACCGATCCGTGGCCGCCGGTATGGTCCTCTGATGGCAGAGCGGATCGACATGGACTCCATCCGGCGGGCGCCCAAGGTGCTCCTGCACGATCACCTCGACGGCGGGTTGCGACCCTCCACGGTGATCGACATCGCGGCCGAGGTCGGCCACGAGCTGCCGACCACCGACCCCGACGCGCTCCAGGCCTGGTTCACCGAGGGTGCCAACCGGCGAGACCTCGACCTCTACCTCGACACCTTCGAGCACACCGTCGCCTGCATGCAGACCCCGGAGCACATCGAGCGCGTCGCCGCCGAGTGCGTCGAGGACCTGGCCGACGACGGCGTGGTCTACGCCGAGGTGCGCATGGCCCCGGAGCTGTGCATCGACGGCGGCCTCACCCCCGACGAGGCGGTCGAGGCCATCCTCGCCGGGTTCGACAAGGCCAGCTCCGGCCGCCGCATCGAGGTGGGCCTGCTCGTCACCGCCATGCGCCACGCCGCCCGCTCCACCGAGATCGCCGAGGTCGCCCTGCGCCACCGCGACCAAGGCGTGGTGGGCTTCGACATCGCCGGGAGCGAGTCGGGCAACCCGCCCAGCCGCCACCTCGACGCCTTCCGCACCATCGCCCAGGCCAACTCCCACATCACCATCCACGCCGGCGAGGCGTTCGGCCTGCCGTCCATCTGGGAGGCGCTGCAGATCTGCGGCGCCGAGCGGCTGGGTCACGGCGTCCGGATCATCGACGACATCGAGGTGGGCGACGGCGGGCAGATCTCTATGGGGCGGCTCGCCTCGTTCGTCCGCGACCGGCGGGTCCCGCTCGAGATGTGCCCCACCTCCAACGTCCACACCGGCGTGTGCGACACGGTCGCCGAGCACCCGATCGGACTGCTCCGGCAGCTCCGGTTCCGGGTCACGGTCAACACCGACAACCGTCTCATGAGCGACATCTCGATGTCCCGCGAGTTCGCCAACCTCCACGAGGCCTTCGGGTGGGGCTGGGACGACTTCGAGTGGCTCACGATCAACGCCATGAAGAGCAGCTTCTGGCCGTTCGACAAGCGCCTGCGGATCATCGACGACCAGATCAAGCCCGGATACGCCGCGCTGAAGGCCTCGGGCCTCGGCACGTCGGTCCGCACCGCCCCGTGAGCGGCCCGATCCGGAGCGTCGCCGTCTTCTGCGGGTCGAACCACGGCACCGAGCCCGCCTACGCGGCCGCGGCCGAGCACCTCGGCGGCCTGCTCGTCGAGCGCGGCATCGGCCTGGTCTACGGCGGCGGGGCCGTCGGCCTGATGGGGGTGGTGGCCGACGCCGTGCTGGCCGGCGGCGGCGAGGTCACCGGCGTGATCCCCCAGCACCTGTGGGACCGGGAGGTCGGCCACATCGGGCTGTCCGAGCTGCTCATCGTGGGCTCCATGCACGAGCGCAAGATGGCGATGGCCGACCGGGCCGACGCGTTCATCGCCCTGCCCGGCGGCGTCGGCACCCTCGAGGAGCTGTTCGAGGCCATCACGTGGACCCAGCTCGGCATCCACGAGAAGCCGGTCGGGCTGCTCGACGTCGCCGGCTTCTACGCCCCGCTCCTCGCCTTCCTCGACACCACGGTGGAGCAGGGCTTCCTCCGCCCCGGCCACCGGCAGATGATCGTGTCCTCCACCGACGGCACCGAGCTCCTCGACGCCCTCGCCGCCTGGGAGCCCGTCACCACCTCGAAGTGGCTGACCCCCGACGAGCGCTGACCCCGCCAACACCCGCCCCAAACCCGACCCAAACCTGAACTTGTTGCAGCCAGTGCTCCATGCAGCACTCAGTGCAACAAGTTCGTGCGGTTGGACGGGTGACGGTCGGGCCGCTCGACGGATCTACAGGGCTTCGAGGATCTGGCGGCTGGCGGAGCACCCCAGGCGGGTGGCGCCGGCGTCGATCATGTCGAGCGCGGCGCCGAGGCTGCGGATGCCGCCCGACGCCTTTACGCCCAGCCGGCCGTCGACGGTCTTGGCCATCAGCGCCACGGCGTGCAGGGAGGCACCACCGGCGTGGTGGAAGCCGGTGGAGGTCTTCACGAAGTCGGCACCGGCATCCTCGGCCACCTGGCAGGCCGAGACGATGGCGTCGTCGTCGGCCAGCGCCGCCGACTCGATGATCACCTTGAGGATCAGGGGCGACGGCACCACGGCGCGCACCGCGGCGATGTCTTCGCGCACGCGGTGCCACAGCCCGGCGGACGCCAAGCCCAGGTCGATCACCATGTCGAGCTCGGTGGCCCCCTCGGAGGCCGCCTGCGCGGCCTCGGCCGCCTTGGCCTCGGACCGGTGCGCACCCGAGGGGAAGCCCACCACCGTGCACACCGCGATGTCGTCGGGTACGGCGTAGGCCGCCAGCGGGAGGCGGTTCGGGGCGATGCACACGGCGGCGACCCCCAAGTCGGACGCCTCCCCGCAGAACATCGCCACCTGTCCAGGTGTGGCGGCCACATCGAGCAGGGTGTGGTCGATCATCCGGGCGAGCTCGGCACGTTGCATCGAGCCATGGTGCCAGCAGTTGGGGCCGAACCCACCGACGACGGTGTCAGCCAGGAGGCTCGGCCACCCTCCCGCACCCGACCGGTCCGGTGTGCGCATCATGGGAGGGTGCTGACCACCGTCGTCGACCACCCGCTCGCCGGCCGGGCCCTGTCCACCCTCCGCGACCAGGACACCGATCGGGCCGCGTTCCGCGTCGCCATGGACGACCTGGCCGGCATTCTGGTCTACGAGGCCACGCGCAGCCTGCGGGTGGAGACCGTCGAGATCACCACCCCGATGGCCGTCACCGAGGGGGTGCGGGTCACCGAGCCTCCCATGGCGGTGCCGATCCTGCGCGCCGGGCTCGGACTGCTCCCCGGTGTGCTGCGCTACCTGCCCGACTGCCCCACGGGGTTCATCGGCGTGGCCCGCAACGAGGAGACCCTGATCCCCGAGCCGTACATGAACTCGGTCCCCGACGACCTCCACGGCCGCGACGTGCTGGTGCTCGACCCCATGCTCGCCACGGGCGGATCGCTCATCTACGCGTGCGGGCTCCTGCGCGACCGCAACCCCGGCCGCCTGGTCGCCGTGTGCGTGCTGGCCGCGCCTGAGGGGGTGGCCGCGCTCGACCGGAGCGGCCTCGCCGACGAGCTGGTGGTGGGATCCATCGACGACCACCTCAACGAGGTGTCGTACATCGTCCCGGGCCTGGGCGACGCCGGCGACCGTCTCTACGGCACCGCCTGAGCGGCCCGATCGCGGCGCCACCACCAGCGCCACGTGTGCCCGGCCGTCCCGACGGGTAGGGGAAGGTCATGAGCATGCGCCTCGAGAGCCTCACCGTCGACGCCCGGGACCCGGAGGCCCTGGCCACGTGGTGGTCCGAGGCCCTCGGCTGGATCATCTGCTACGAGGGCGACGGCGAGGTCAACCTCTGCGAGCGCCTCGACCCCGACGGCACCCACCCGTACCCGGAGCTGTCGTTCGTGGCGGTCGAGCACCCCCACGAGGGCCAGGAGCGCATCCACCTCGACCTCAACAGCTTCTCGGTCAGCGACCAGCAGGCCACGGTGGCGCGCCTGACGGAGATGGGTGCGACGCCAGCCGACGTGGGCCAGGCCGACGATGCCCCGTTCGTGGTGCTGGCTGATCCCGAGGGCAACCACTTCTGCGTGCTCGACCCCCGACCCGAGTACGCGCACCTCGGGTCGGTCGCCGGGTTCACGCTCGCCGCCCACGACGCCGGCGCCCTCAAGGACCTGTGGGCCGCGGCCACCCAGTGGACCGTCACCCGCGACGACCCCGACTACGTGGTGCTCACCCCGCCCGACGGCGGCCTCCCGTTCGAGATCATCACCCGCCCCACCATGGGCGCCAGCGACGCCAAGGACCGGATCCACCTCGACCTGGCCCCCGCCGCCGACCAGGACCAGGCCGAGGTGGTGGCCCGCCTCGAGGCGCTCGGCGCCCGCCCCGTCGACGTCGGCCAGCAGGGCGACGAGTCCTGGGTGGTCCTGGCCGACCCCGAGGGCAACGAGCTCTGCGTCCTCTCCCCCAGGGACTGACCCCTCAGGTGAGGCCGGTGGCGGCGGCGACGGCGTCGACCAGGCGCTGCACCTCGGCGACGGCGCGCGCCCGCACCTCGGGCAGCTCGGTGGTCGACTCCACGGGCTCGACCACCTCGACGTAGGCCTTGAGCTTGGGCTCCGTGCCGCTCGGCCGCACCACCACCCGGGCCCCGTCGAGGTGCCAGATCAGCACGTCGCTGGGCACGAAGCCACGTCCGGCATCGCCATCGATCAAGTCGTCGGTGCGGATCACCGGACGACCGGCCAGCTCCGTCGGAGGGCCGGTCCGCATGCGGTGCATGGCCGCCGCCATGACCTCCATCGCATCGGCGCCGGGGATCCGCACCGACCACTGGGTGGTCTGGTGGACGCCGTGGGCGATGGCCAGCTCGTCGAGCACGTCGAGCACCGTCAGCCCCTCGTCGGCCAGGGCGGCGACGGCCTCGGCGAACACGACCGCGGCGGTGATGCCGTCCTTGTCGTGCACGAGGTCGCCGATGCAGAAGCCGAGCGCCTCCTCGTAGCCGAAGCCCAGGTGCCCGTGGGGCCCCGCCGCCCGGCAGACCCACTTGAACCCGGTGAGGGTCTCGACGAAGCGGACGTCGACCGCCGCGGCCATCTTCCCGAGCAGCGTGGACGACACGATGGTGGTGGCCAGGGTGGCGCCCGGGGCGATGCCCCCGTTGGAGAGCAGGTGGTCGGCCAGCACCGCGCCGATCTCGTCGCCCCGCAGCGCTCGCCACCCGCCGGGCGAGCCCGGGTCGGGCACGGCGGCTCCCAACCGATCGGCATCGGGGTCGTTGGCGATCAGGACCTGGGCGTCGACCCGGCGGGCCGTGGCCAGGCCGAGGTCGAGAGCACCGGGCTCCTCGGGGTTCGGGAACGCGACCGTGGGGAAGTCGGGGTCGGGCTCGACCTGCTCGGCCACCTCGTGGGCGGGCTCGAAGCCGGCCGCCTCGAAGACCCGGCGGAAGGTGGCGGCCCCCACGCCGTGCATCGCGGTGTAGGCCACCCGGACCGAGCGAGCCTCGGGCACCAGGCCCACCTGCGAGGCACCGGCGACGTAGGCGGCGAGCAGCTCGTCGCCCACGTGGACGATGTCGGGGTCGCCGTCGTCGGCGTAGCGCACGTCGACCGCACGGGGCGTGGCGTCGATGGCCGCGGCGATGATGGCATCGAACGGGCCGACGATCTGGCGGCCGGTCCCGTCGTAGACCTTGTACCCGTTGTCCTGCGGCGGGTTGTGGCTGGCCGTGACCATCACGCCGGCCGCGGCACCGAGGTGGCGCACGGCGAACGCCAGGACCGGCGTGGGCAGCGGGCCCGGCAGCAGGTGAGCGCGGATCCCGGCCTCGGCGAAGATGGCCGCGCTGCGGGTGGCGAAGTCGGCGGAGCGGTGACGGGCGTCGAAGCACACCACCACGCCCCGGGCGGCGGCATCGGCCGGACCGTCGGAGCGGAGCCACGACACGATGCCGTTGGCGGCCCTGGTGACGACCGCCAGGTTCATGCGGTTGGGGCCGGCGCCCAGGGCGCCGCGGAGCCCGGCCGTCCCGAAGTCGAGGTCGGCGGCGAAGCGCTCGGCGAGGTCGGCCGCAGCCGCAGGGTCGCCACCCTCGGCCGCCTCGATGATCGCGTCGAGCTCCTCGCGGGTGGTGGGGTCGGGATCGGCGGCCACCCACGACCAGGCCCGCTGCACCAGCTCGGGATCGACGGGTGGGTTGGCGGTGCCGGCCATCAGGTCCGCCCCACGATCTGGGCGATGAGCCCACCCATCCGCTCGGCGCTGTGGGCCGCCACCGCCAGCACGTCGTCGTGGTCGAGCACCTCGTCGGACAGCCCGGCCGCCAGGTTGGTGACCAGCGAGACGGCCAGCACCTCGGCGCCGGCGTGCACCGCGGCGATGGTCTCGATGACCGTGGACATGCCCACCAGATCGGCGCCCAGCGTGCGAGCCATGCGCACCTCGGCGGGGGTCTCGTAGGTGGGGCCGAGGAACCCGCCGTAGACGGCCTGCTCCAGGGTGGGGTCGACCGAGCGGGCCAGGTCTCGCAACCGGGGCGAGTACGCCGTCGACATGTCGGGGAACCGCGGCCCGATCCGGTCGTCGTTGGGGCCGAGCAGCGGCGTGCGCCCGGTGAGGTTCACGTGGTCGGAGATGAGCACGGGCTGGCCGGGCCACATGCCGGGCCGCAGGCCGCCGGCGGCGTTGGTGAGCACGACCGTGGAGCACCCGGCCCGGACGGCCGTCCGCACGGCGTGGGCCACCACGTTGGGGTGGTGGCCCTCGTAGAGGTGGACGCGGCCCATGAACGCAAGGATGCGGCGGTCGCCGTTGACGATGGACCGCACCGACGTGCCGTGCCCCTGCACCGACGCCTCGGGGAACCCGCCCAGGTCGGTCATGGGCAGCTCGGCCGCCACCTCGCCCATCTGGTCGGCGGCCGGCTTCCACCCCGACCCGAGCACGATGGCGATGTCGTGGCGATCGGCGCCCGTGGCCGCCGCCAGCGCCGCCGCCGATGCCTGGGCCGCCTCGTAGGGCTGCTCGACCGGATCAGGGAAGCTCATGGCGGCCAGTCTGCCCGAGCACCCCCGCCGACGTGCAGAACCGTGTCCCTGCGACACGAGACCGCACCGCCACCCGGGATGCCGGGCGGGCGAGGTGGAACGCCGGCGGGTCAGCCGAGGAGGGAGACGGTCTGGGCGAGGTTCATGCCCGGACGGGGACCGATGTGGCCGATGACGGCCGCGGCGGCGATCGAGCCGAGGCGGCCCGACTCCTGGAGGGTGCGGCCCTGCGACCAGCCGTAGAGGAACCCGGCGGCGTAGAGGTCGCCGGCGCCGGTGGTGTCGACCCGCTTGGGGACCTGGTGGGCCTCGACGGGGACGACCTCGTCGGCGGTGACCACGACCGACCCGTGGCGGCCGCGTGTGACCGCCGCGATCTCGCAGCTGCCCCGCACGGCGGCGATGCCCGCATCGAAGGAGTCGACGCCGTAGAGCTTCATGATCTCCTCCTCGTTGGCGAAGAGGATGTCGACGCCGCCCTGGACCAGCTCGAGGAAGTCGGCCTGGTGGCGGTCGACGCAGAAGCTGTCGGAGAGCGTCAGCGACACCTTGCGGCCCGCCGAGTGGGCCGCTTCGGCGGCGACCCGGAAGGCGGCCTTGGCCTCGTCGCGATCGAAGAGGTAGCCCTCGAGGAAGGTGACCTTGGCCGACGCGATCAGGTCGAGGTCGAGGTGGTCGGCGCACAGGGTGGCCGACGCGCCGAGGTACGTGTTCATGGTGCGCTCGCCGTCGGGGGTGACCACGATCATGCAGCGGCCGGTGGGGTCGCCATCGGTGGCCAGGTCGGCGGAGAAGTGCACCCCGAGCGAGTTGAGGTCGTGGCCGAACGCCTTGCCCAGGCCGTCGTCCTTCACCCGGCCGATGTAGGCCGCCCGCCCGCCGAAGGAGGCGACGCCCGACAGCGTGTTGGCCGCGGAGCCACCGGAGGCCTCGGTCTTGTCGTCGCCCATGGCGGCGTAGATCTCTTGGGCCCGCTCGGTGTCGATCAGCGTCATCGAGCCCTTGGTGAGGTGCAGCTCGTCGATGAACGACTCGGCCTCGGTGCTCAGCACGTCGACGAGGGCGTTGCCGATCCCGAGCACGTCGAAGGCGGGTGACTGGTCCGTAGGGCTGCTCACAAGGCGGAAACCCTAGGCGGGCAGGGCGTCTCGGACGGAACCTGGACCGCTGGCCAGGGGCGCGGCACCGGCCCGTCTAGCGTGGGCGCCCACGTCACGACCGTGCCCTCCCCCTCCCCAGGAGCCAGCCATGACCCGCTCGTCCACCCTTCGCTTCGGCACCGCCGCGGCCGCCGTCGCGATGGCCGCGCTGCTGGCCGCCTGCGGTTCGAGCGGCGGCGACCAGGCGGACAGCACCACCACGACCGCCGCCTCCACCACCACGGCCGATGCCGGCACCACCACCTCCACCACCGACGGCACCACCTCCACCAGCAGCGCTGCGGGCGGCACCACGTCCACCACCCTCAGCAGCGAGGGGGTCGACACCGAGACCACCAAGCTCGAAACGCTCCCCGACGGGAAGCACTACGGCTACATCGCCGGCATCGAGAACGGCACGGTGGAGGGCCAGGCCGTCCAGGTGATCATCTTCGACAAGGTCGACTTCCTCACCGGCGCCGACGCGGTGGCCGCCGCCCACGAAGACGGCGCCATCCCCGCCGACCAGGACTTCGTCGACAACGACTACTACATCCGCAACCAGAACCAGACGGTCCGGCGCCTCGCCGTGGTCCCCGATGCCACCGTCACCTCGCTGAGCGGCGGCTCGCCCGACCCGGTGCCGTCCAGCGTCACCGAGGTGGCCAAGACCGACTTCCTGTACAAGATCGACGTGGGCAACGTGCGGGGCATCACCACGGTGTCGAGCATCGAGGGCGTGTTCTTGCCCTGAGGTCCACGGCCCCGCCGGTAGCCTCGGCCGGGTCCTGATCGCCACCTGCTGACGAGGAACCCCGTGCCCGAGCACGACCTGAACCGCCTGCCCACCACCGTGGTGCCGTCGCACTACGACCTGGAGCTGATCCCCGACCTCGACGCCGCCACGTTCACCGGCACCGAGGCAGTGACGGTGGTGGTCGCCGAGGCCACCGACACCCTCATCCTGCACGCCCTCGACCTGGAGATCTCCGAGGCGTGGCTGCAGCAGGACGACGTCCGCATCGAGGCCACCCCCTCGTTCGACACCCCGTCGGAGACCGTCACGCTCACGCTCTCCACCCCCGCCGAGCCGGGGTCCTGGACCCTCCACACCAGCTTCACCGGCGAGCTCAACGACAAGCTGGTGGGCTTCTACCGGTCCACGTTCGTCGACGATGCCGGCGTCACCCAGACGCTGGCGTGCACCCAGTTCGAGTCCACCCACGCCCGCCGTTCGTTCCCGTGCTGGGACGAGCCGGCGTTCAAGGCCACCTTCGCCATCCGCCTGGTGGTCGACGACGGCCTGTTCGCCGTGTCCAACGCCATGGAGACCGCGGTCGACGAGCTGCCCGACGGCCGGCGCCGCGTCCACTTCGCCCCCACCATGCACATGTCCACCTACCTGGTGGCGTTCATCATCGGGCCGCTCGAGGCCAGCGAGACGGTCGACGTCGACGGCGTGCCGCTGCGGGTCATCGCCCCTCCCGGCAAGGCCGACCTCACCCCGTTCGCGCTCGACGTGGGCGCCTTCTCGCTGCACTTCCTGGCCGAGTGGTACGGGATCCCCTACCCCGGCGACAAGCTCGACCTCATCGCCATCCCCGACTTCGCGTTCGGGGCCATGGAGAACCTGGGCTGCGTCACGTTCCGCGAGACCGCCCTCCTGCTCGACCAGGACCACTCCACCCAGGCCGAGCTGCAGCGGGTGGCCGACGTCGTGGCCCACGAGATCGCCCACATGTGGTTCGGCGACCTCGTCACCATGGGCTGGTGGAACGGCATCTGGCTGAACGAGGCCTTCGCCACGTTCATGGAGATGCTCACCACCGACGCCTACCGGCCCGAGTGGGAGCGCTGGACCGACTTCGGGCTGGCCCGGTCGGCCGCGTTCGACACCGACTCGCTCACCACCACCCGGCCCATCGAGTACGAGGTGGTCACCGCCGCCGACGCCGAGGGCATGTTCGACGTCCTCACCTACGAGAAGGGCGCGTCGGTCGTCCGGATGCTCCAGCAGTACCTGGGCGAGGACCGCTTCCAGGCCGGCATCCGCCACTACCTCGACACCCACAAGTTCTCGAACACCGAGACCACCGACCTGTGGGACGCCATCGAGCACGCCACCGGTGAACCGGTCCGCCAGATCATGGACTCGTGGATCTTCCGGCCCGGCCACCCGGTCATCGGCATCGAGCGGTCGGCCGACGGCACCTCGCTCACCGTCACCCAGGACCGCTTCTCGTTCCAGCCCGACGCCGCCGCGGGGGTGGAGCTCCCCACCGAAGAGCCCCGGTCGGTGCCCGTCGTGCTGCGGCTGGGCCACGGCGACGAGACGTCGCTGCACCGCCTGCTGCTCACCGAGCACCAGGCCACGGTCGAGGTCGAGCACGTGCCCGACTGGATCGTCGGCAACCACGAGGGCAACGGCTTCTACCGCGTCGAGCTCGCCGATGCCGAGCTGGCCACCCTGGCGGCCAGTGCCCTCGAGGTGGCGTCGCCGCTCGAGCGCTACGGCCTGGTCGAGGACGAGTGGGCCCTGATCCTGGCCGGCCGGGGCTCGGTCGCCGGGTTCCTCAACCTGGCCCGGAGCCTGGCCAACGAAGAGGACCTCTCGGTCTGGCAGCGCACCATCGGTGCCCTCGGCAGCCTCAGCCGCACGGCCGGCGACGACAACGAGGCGTCGTTCGAGGGCTGGGTCCGCGCCCTGCTCGGCCCTGCGCTCCAGCGCCTCGGCGACACCCGCGTGCCGGGCGAGCCCGAGCGCACCACCGCGCTGCGGGCCTCGCTGTTCGACGCCCTCGCCCGCACGGGCAACGACACCTCCCGCCGCGAGCAGGCCGCCGCCCACTTCGCCGCCCTCGGCGAGAACCCGGCCGCGGTCGATGCCGACCTGGCCGATGCCGTCGTGCGCGTCGTGGCCTCCACCGCGAACGCCGACACGTGGGAGGAGCTGCGCCGCCGCGCCGCCGCCGCCCGCACCGCGCAGGACACCCTCCGCCACCAGGGTGCCCTCGCCGACACCGACGACACGTCGCTGGTGCTGCGGTTCTGCGAGCTGTGCCTCACCGACGAGATCCGGGCCCAGGACGCCTTGTTCCTCCTGCGCCGGGCCCTCGCCAACCGCCACGCCAGCGCCGAGGTGTGGACGTTCCTCACCGAACGGTGGGAGCAGATCACCACCCAGTTCCCGTCGAGCACCGTGCCCCGCCTCATCGAGGGGATCCGCGGCATCACCGACCGCAAGCTCGCCACGCAGGTGGTCGAGTTCCTCGAGGCCAACCCGCCCAAGCAGGGCGCCACGCTGGTCCGCCAGCACATCGAGCGGATGTGGGTCACCGTCGCCCTGGCCGATCGGGTGCCCGCAGAGCTGGGCGCGGCGCTCGGGTGATCCTCAACCGCCGGACCCCGTCGATCTGGGTGTTCGGTGTCGACCACGACGCCATCCAGCTGACCTGGCGCCTCCTCGCGCCCGGCCCGCTGCGCCTGCGGGTGGTCGAGGACGACGTCGACTGCGACGTCACGCTCCAGGTCGACGCCACGCCGGGGGCGGTCCTCCTCACCGGCCTGCCGTCCGGGCGCCTGCTCACCGTCGAGGCGAGCGGCGCCTCCCTGGCCGGACCGGTGCGCCTGCTGGCCCGCACCCTCGCCGCGCTCCCCGGCGAAGAGCTCTGCCGGATCGCCACCGTCAGCGACCTGCACCTCGGCACCGAGGTGTTCGGCCACCGCGGCACCATCGACGATCCGTTCCTCCACCCCGACCCGCACCCGGTGCGCTGCGCCCGCGCCGCGCTCGGCGAGGCGGTGGCGTGGGGTGCCGAAGCCATCGTCGCCAAGGGCGACCTCACCAACAAGGGCAACCCCAGCGAGTGGCGGCAGTACGCCGACCTCCTCGCCGAGGTGCCGGTGCCCGTCGACGGCCTGCCCGGCAACCACGACCACGGCCACCCCGAGGCCCGCCACGCCCTCACCCCTGCCGAAGCCGCCGGTGCGTTCGGGCTCTCGATCGCCCAGCCGCTCACGGTGCGCGACCTGCCCGGGCTGCGCGTCCTGCTCATCGACACCACCCGAGGCGGACGCCACGGCGGCACGCTGGCGCCGGTCCTGCACGACGTCATGGACGCCGTGGCTGAAGCCGATCCGGCGGGCGGGGTGCTGATCGCCCTCCACCACCAGCTCCAGCCGCACCGCCTCCCCGAGGGCTGGCCGCCCGGGATCGGGCGCGACGAGAGCGCGTCGTTCCTCGATCTGCTGGGGGCCGCCCACCCGCACGTGCTGGTCACCAGCGGCCACACCCACCGCCACCGCCGCTGGGGGCGAGCGGGTGTGGTGGTGACGCAGGTCGGCTCCACCAAGGACTTCCCCGGCGTGTGGGCCGGCTACGTGGTGCACGAGGGCGGCATGCGCCAGATCGTGCGCCGCACGCAGGCCCCCGACGCCATCGCCTGGACCGACTACAGCCGTGTCGCCGCCTTCGGCGCCTGGGAGCACGCCGCCCCCGGCCGCCTCGACGCCCGCTGCTTCGACATCGCCTGGAGCCGGCGCCACCCCTGAGGTGGGCCGCACCCTGAGGCGGATCGATCCTGCGCCCGGCTACTTCGCCTGGGCCGGCTTCACCGTGAACGAGAGGGTGCCGCTCGGGTCGACCACGGTGACGGTGACCGAGCGCTTGCTGGTGAGGTCGGCGGCGCTGCACGTCGACGTGCTCCTGGGAGCACGCACCTCGAACCCGCCCTTCCTGCAGTCCACCAGGAACTTCCGGCCGAACTGCTTGGCGAGCGACGCGCTCAGCTTGGCGGCCACCTGGTCGCTGGAGACCACGGCGGCGAGCGGCGTGACGCGCAGCGTGCCCCGGTCGTCGGTCTGGCGGACGGTGACCCGCAGGGTGCCGGCCTTCGACCCCAGGACGATGCGGCACTCGAACGTGCGGCCGGTGCCCTTGGGCAGGTCGGCCGGGCACGTCGTGGACTTCACGGCCGGCTCCACCTTGGCGGCCACCGACCGGCCGACGGCGCGCTCGGTGGCGGCCTGGTCGAGCGTGCTCGCCGAATCGCTGCACGCGGCGGCGGCCACGAGCAGGCCCACCGCCAGCACCATCGCCGCCCCGGTCCGTCGCATCACACCAGCCAGGCGACGAGGCCGATCTGGCCGAGGTGGTACGTGACCATCACGGCGAGGGGGCCGAACCGGCGCTGGTCGACGAAGCGGTTCCAGGCGAGCGTGGCGTCAGAGGCGTAGAAGAGCGAGGCGCCGGCGATGGCCCACGGGTCGGCCGTCCCGAACGCGCTGACCACCATGGCGGAGATCACCACCAGGTAGGCGATGACGGGCCCCACCATCTCCGGCTGGGTCTTCCTCACCGTCTGCACCACGGAGCGGCCCACCACGGCGACGCACGCCACCACCACGGCCAGGCCCACCAGGCTCCAGCCCAGCGACGTGGGCGCCAGCTGCAGCCCCACGATGTAGGCGATGTGGCCCAGCAGGAACGAGACCAGCCCGGCCACGAACCACTTCTCGTCGAGCATCAGGAACACGTCGCCCGCCAGCGACAGGAGCAGGCCGATCACCATGGCGGTGCGGATCTTGCTGTCGACAGGGTCGAGGGTGACAGCCACGCCGATCAGGAACACCAGGGTGGCCGGCTTGGCGACGTAGCGGACCGAGACCCGGCCCACCCACGTGGCCCACCAGTCGGTGAGCGCGAAGGCGAAGGTCAGGCCCAGCAGGACCCACGACGTGGTGGTCATCGCCTCTTCCAGCCCTGGTGCACGGGGGCCGACACTACCCGTGGGGTGCGGGAGGCGGTCCGGGCTCGGGGCCGGGGCCGGGATCGATCAGGGCCCCCAGCGCCGAAGCGGCGAGCGTGAGCGAGTCGGGGCACAGCTGGCGCCCGGCGATCCACTGCTCGATGTCGTCGAGCCGGATGCGGTCGGCCGTCAGGACCTCGCCATCGGGGAACGTGAACGGGCCGTCGTGGCGAGCCAGGTAGACCCGGCCCAGGAGCGACACGTCGGCGTCGTCGTAGGCGCCGCCACCGATCTCCTGGAGGCCGGCTTCGACGCCCGCCTCCTCGCGCAGCTCGCGGAGGGCGGCATCGCCCCAGTCCTCGCCCACACCGACCACGCCGCCGAACGCCACGTCCCAGCGGCCCGGCCACACGTCCTTCCAGAGCGCCCGCTGGTGCACGATCAGCTGCTCGTCGCGGTCGACCACCACGATGTAGGTGCAGCGGTGGCGCAGGCGGCGCGAGCGCATCTCGGCGCGGGTGACCACGTCGAGCACCGTGCCCGCTTCGTCGACCACCTCGACCAGCTCCCGGGCGGCCGAGGCCGCGGCCTCGGCCCCCGCACCGGAGGCGGGCCCGTCGGTCACGGAGCGGCCGCCGCCGCGGCGAGGGCGTCGTCCCATCCCAGCCCCTCGGCGATGGCCCGGCGGTAGCGGATCACCTTGGCCGGCATGTTCATCGTGAGGGCGCCGACCACCTTGCCGTCGCGGCCGTAGAGGGCGCAGAACCGCCGGTCCTCGAGCGACCCGGCCACCATGGCGATGTCGTCGGTGGGCCGGACCCGGCCGGCGAGCTGGATCTTGCGGTCGTACTGGTCGCTCCAGAAGAACGGCACCGGGGCGAACGCATCACCGGGACCATCGCCCGCGAGAAGCCGGCGGGCGGCGTGGGCGCCCATGTCGAGGGCGTGCTCCCAGTGCTCGACGCGCATGACCTCGTCGTAGAGCTCGTTGGGCCAGCGGGCCACGTCGCCGCAGGCCACCACCCCCGGGGCCGCGAGCGTGGTGGCGTCGCACAGGACGCCGTCCTCGAGCGTGAGGCCGCTGTCCTGCAGCCACTGGGTGTTGGGGATGACCCCGATGCCCACCACCACCAGGTCGGCGGCGACCGTGGTGCCGTCGGTGAGGTGCACGGCGAGCGGCGACCCGGCGTCGATCGAGGCCACGCCGGTGTCGAGCCGGAGGTCGACCCCGTGGTCGCGGTGCACGTCGGCGACCACCGCACCCATCTCGGCGCCCAGCACCCGGGCCAGCGGCGCCGGGAGGGGCTCGACCATGGTGACCTCGACCCCGCGCTCTCGGCACGACGCCGCCACCTCGGCGCCGATGAACCCAGCCCCGACCACCAGCACCCGGGTGGCGCCCGCATCGAGCGCATCGCGCACGGCCAGGGCATCGTCGAGGGTGCGGAGGGCGTGGACGCCGGCCATGTCCTCGGTGCCGGGGATCATCCGCGGCGCGGCGCCGCACGCGATGACCAGGCCGTCGTAGGCCAGCGTCCGCCCGTCGCCCAGCGCCACCTGCCGGGCCGCCAGGTCGAGCCCCACCGCCGATGCGCCCAGCTCCCAGGTGAGGTCGAGCGCCTCGTTGGCGCCACCGGGCAGGGCCACCCGCTCGGCGTCCCAGTCGCCGCGCAGGACCTGCTTCGACAGCGGGGGCCGGTCGTAGGGCCGACGGGCCTCGTCACCCACCAGGGTGATCGTGCCGACGAAGCCGTCGGTGCGCAGCGTCTCCGCGGCGCGGAGACCCGCGAGCGAGGCTCCGACGATGACGATGTGATCCACGGGTGGTGCGTCCTTGGGTGACGTGGCCGTCGGCGGGGGGTGGCACCGCCGAGGCGACGGCGACCCAGGCGGACGGCGAGAGCGGGTCAGCCCTCGATGCTGATGGCCTGCTTGGGGCAGCGGGCCGCGGCCTCGGTCACCTTGGCGCGGAGGCTCTCATCGGGCTCCTCCTGCAGGACGTACAAGAAGTCGTCGTCGCGCACCTCGAACACCTCGGGCGCGATGCCCATGCAGACCGCATTGCTCTCGCACAGATCGAAGTCGACAACCACTCGCATCACGCCTCCAGGGGGTGGAACCGGTTCCTCCCGGCAACGTAGCCGCTGCTCGTGGGTGGCCGCGCGATGAGAGCGAATGCGCGCAAGCGCACCCGGGGCGACCAGGGCCCACCTGCGTGCTCGACCGCGCCGGGATGGCGTCTCGGACGGCCACCGGGCCGCCAGCCCAAAACGTGAACGATGCCCCGAGACAGCCCCGAAGGGTGTCCCGAGGCATCGCGCGGGGTGGAGGTGAGGGGAATCGAACCCCTGGCCTCCTCGATGCGACCGAGGCGCTCTACCAACTGAGCTACACCCCCGAAACGGGAATCGAACCCTAGCGCGACCCCTCCGCCCCGCTGCCACTCCGATGCCCCGATGACGACGTCGTCACGGCCCGTGCTCGTGTCGCTACTCATCGTGCGTCACCTTCGGTGGGGCCAGATCTAGGCCGCCCGGACCATTTCTCCCGACACCCGCCTCACAAAGCCCCAGTTCAGCCACACGGCGTGGTATTTCGGTCACGGAGGGCAGGAATCGACCCTCAAGTGTGGGGTGGTCGCGGCCGAGAGAGAGGTATGGCATCCGTGTCCCAGACCTCACTCCCGAAGCCCCGGCACCTGCTGGTGCTGGCGGTGGCCCTCAGCCTCGGGCTGCTGACCGCCTGCCTCGGCGCCCCCCAGTCGCAGGTGCTCTCCGAGCTCAACGGCGATCGCACCGCCAACCACCTCCGTGCCCTCGGCACCCAGGCCGACGCGCAGCGCAAGGCCCAGGCATGGGCTGAGAAGCTCGCTCGCGAGAACAAGCTGTACCACTCGAACCTCCCCGACGGCATCAACGTCAAGTGGTGCTCGATCGGCGAGAACGTCGGCTACGGCCCGAGCGTGCCGGCCGTCGAGGACGCCTACATGAACTCCCCCGGCCACAAGGCCAACATCCTCAACACCAAGTGGAACGGCGCCGGGGTCGGGTTCGCCAAGAACGGCAACCGCGTCTACACCGTCCAGGTCTTCATCAAGACCTGCTAGCAGCGTCGCTTCCTGACGGCACCTCGCGGAGGCCGGGCCCGGGGGCCCGGCCTCCGTCGCGCCCGCCACCGGCCCGCCGCCAGACCGCCGCCCAAGCCAGAGCTCGGCCCCGCCCATCATCTGGTCGATGCTCCACCCCACGGGTGCACGATCGACCACAAGAAGGGACGACTCGGCGCCCGCCACCGGCCCCGCTCACAAGCTGGTCGATCCTCCACCCCACAGGTGCACGATCGACCACAAAAGGGGGGACGATCATGGCCCCGGCTCAAGCCGGAGCGCGGTCGAGCAGAGACGACCGCACGCACGAGGGGTGCCCCTGGTCGGGGCCCGGCCTCAGTTGGAGGCGGAGCGGCGGATGGCCAGCGTGGGGGTGCTGGCGACGCGGGGGGCGGCCTGCGGGCGCAGGACCCGGACCTTGGCGGCGGCTTCGTCGGCCCGCACGCGGAGCTGGACGAGGGCGTAGATGTAGGCGCCGAGGGCGCCGGCCGAGGCGAGGAAGAGCAGCATCGTCATGGCGCTGGTGGAGACCAGCACGAGCAGCATCGAGACGATGGTGGCGACGCCGAGGCCCACGAGCACGTTCTGGCGGCGGCGGACCACCTGGCTGCGGTTCATCTGGGCGGTGCCGACGTTGGTGGCCGAACCGGTGGGGCGGTACGGGGCGTAGGTGCCGACCGGGCGGAGGGAGGTGCCGGGGGTGGCGCGCTCGAGGGTGGACAGCTGGCGGCGGAACGACACGACGGAGCTCGCCGGGCGGCCCTCACGGTGCTTGCGCATCATCGGAGGGACAAGGAAGAACGCCCACACGATTGCCAGGCACACGAATGCGAGCATCTCCACGTGGTGAACCTTCCTCATTGCTGTCGTGCAGACCGTACGCATCCCGCCCGCTGAAGGGGTGGATGGCACGAACGTGCGGTGAACCTGCTCCGTCCATCTCCTGATCACCAGGTGACCGGGCGGCTGCAGTTGTTACGGTTTTACTACGGATCGGGTCTGCAGGTCCACCTCGACGACGGGCGTCACATCGATCCGGACACTCCTCCCGACTCCGTGGAGGGCCCGCCCACTAGGGCCTAGGGCCAGCCGAAACCTGGACGAACTCCCAGGTCAGCGGTCAGAGACCGAGGTCGAGCTCGGGGTCGGTGGCCTCGCGCCGGAAGGTGCCCGAACGCCCCCCGGTCTTCTCCCAGAGGGCCACGTCGCCGATCGTCATGGAACGGTCAGCTGACTTGCACATGTCGTAGATCGTGAGGGCCGCGACCGACACCGCGGTGAGCGCCTCCATCTCGACGCCGGTGCGGTCGATCGTGTCGACGTGGGCCTCGATCTCGATGAACGTGTCGTCGATGTGGAAGTTGATCAGCACGGCGCCCACGAGCAGCGGGTGGCACAGCGGGATCAGGTCGGAGGTGCGCTTGGCGGCCTGGATGCCGGCCACCCGGGCGACGTTGAGCACGTCGCCCTTGCCAACCGAGCCGCGGGCCACGAGCGCCGTGGTCTCGGGCTGCATGTGCACGCGGCCGCGGGCGACGGCCCGGCGGTGCGACGGGTCCTTGGGCGTGACGTCGACCATGCGGGCACGGCCCAGCGGGTCCAGGTGGGTGAGGCGCTCAGGCATCGTCCGAGTCTAGGTGTGACCGGGCGGTACCCTTCCGTCCGTGGGGTGGAGGGCGGCGCTCGGTGCCGCGGCCTTGGCGATCGGCGTGGCGTCGGCCACCGCATCGTGCACCGCCGCCGGAGACCACTCCAAGGCGTCGGGGAGCACCAGCACCACCTACGTCTTGACCTACCACGACTACCAGCGGGGCGACTGCGTGGCGTGGGATCAGCAGCGCCAGAAGGCCGACGCCCGCGCCATCGCGATCGTCCCGTGCTCGAAGCCCCACGTCATGGAGATCACCGGGTCCACGGAGGTGCGCGACGACGGGACCGGGTACCCGACCGCCCAGGCCTCCGATCTCCGGGTCCGCCGACCGTGCACCGCCAAGGCGAGCGCCCTGCTGGGCCAACCCCTCGAGGCCGACGGGCGGTTCTCGCTCTACGGCCTGGGCATCACGCCGGAGGGGTGGCAGGAGGGCGAGCGCACCTACTGGTGCGGACTGGCCGAGATGGACGGGACCGACGGGACCGGGCGCTTGGCGGTCATGCGGACCGGTGACGCCCGCGGTGCGTCGCAGCGCCTGATCATCCCGGCCGGGACCTGCCACTCCTCGTACCACCAGCAGGTCGCCCAGCCGCACCTCGCCGCCCTGGTGCCGTGTGACCAGCCCCACGGGTGGGAGTCGATCGGCAGCGCCAAGGCCACGGCACCCAAGGGCGCGCCGTACCCGAGCACCGCGGACCTCCGCCGCCAGGTCGACGCTCGCTGCGATGCCCTCCTGAAGGCGTACGCGCCGTCATCGGCCGAGGTCCACGCGGGGAAGGTGGTGGCGACGCGGCTCGGCATGACCGTGACGGACTGGGCCGCCGGCGAGCGCGAGTTCCAGTGCCTGGCCGAACGACCGCCGGGACCCGACCTGCAGGAGGACCTGCTGATCGACCACTCGATCCGGGGCTGACCGCCCAGGGCTCGAGCGGGCGGCGCTAGCCGCCGATCTCGGACATGGATCGGGTGGGACGGGTGAAGGAGACCTCGCTGATGCCGTGGCCCGCCCACTTGCCGGCCACCGTGGCGACCAGCGCCGCTTCGAGGTCGTCGTCGGTGCCACCCGAGCGCAGCAGCGTCCGCAGGTCGGTCTCGTCGGTGGCGAACAGGCAGGCGCGCAGCTGGCCATCGGCGGTGAGGCGCACCCGGTCGCAGCTGGAGCAGAAGGGCTCGGTGACCGTGCCGATCACCCCGACCGCGCCGGTGCCGTCGAGGTAGCGGTGGGTCTGGGCCGGATCGGATCCACGCTCGATGGCCTCCAGCGGGAACACGGCGTCGATGGCGGCGACGATCTCCGCCGACGGCAGCACCGAGCCGCTGGTCCACTTCTGCTCGGCGTCGAGCGGCATGAACTCGATGAAGCGGACGACGACGCCCTCGTCGCGGCCGAACCGGGCGAAGTCGACGATCTCGTCGTCGTTCACGCCGCGGACCACGACGACGTTGACCTTCACGGGGTCGAACCCGGCAGCCACGGCGGCACGGATCCCGTCGAGGACCCGGGGCAGCTCGTCGCGCCGGGTCAGCGCGGCGAAGCGCTCGGGCTGGAGCGAGTCGAGCGAGATGTTGATGCGGTCGAGCCCGGCGGCGTGCAGGTCGTGGGCCATGGTGGTGAGGGTGGACCCGTTGGTGGTGAGGGCCAGGTCGACGCCGAGCGGCGACAGCATCTCGACCAGGTGCGGCAGCCGGGCCCGCACGGTGGGCTCGCCACCGGTGAGCCGGATCGAGTCGAACCCGAACCGCTCCACGCAGACCGTGGCCACGCGGGTGAGCTCCTCGAAGGTGAGCAGGTCCGAGCGCGGGTGCCAGTCCATGCCCTCGGCCGGCATGCAGTAGGTGCACCGGAAGTTGCAGCGATCCGTGACCGAGATCCGCAGGTCACGGTGGACGCGACCGAACCGGTCCGCCAAGGGGCGGGCGAGGTCGACGGGGACGGTCATCCCCCCAGGCTACGGCGCGCCGCGCCCGACCGCCTCAGCCCGGGGCCGGGTCTCGATCGATCAGGTGGGCGCGGAGAGCAGGACCACGGTGACCTGGTCGCCGGGGGCCACGGTGGTGCCGGCCGGGATGAGCGCCAGGCCGTTGGCGTCGGCGGTGGCCGACAGGTGGTGGCTGGCCTGGGCCGGGACCGGCGCGGCGCGCAGGCCCGGACCGTCCCAGGTGCAGGCCACGCGGAGGTACACGTCGCGCGGGCCGGCGCCCGAGAGCTCGACGGCGCTGGTGGCGGTGACGCGCGGCAGGTCGAGGTCGGAGCGGCCGGCCAGGCGGCGCAGCCCCGGCACGCCGAGGAGCGACAGCGAGACCATCGACGACACCGGGTTGCCCGGCAGGCCGAACACCGGCGTGCCGTCGAGCATGCCGAACGCGAACGGCTTGGCCGGGCGGATGGCGATCTGCATCCACCGCATGTCGGCCAGCTCGCCGAGCACCACCTTCACCAGGTCGAAGTCGCCCATGCTCACCCCGCCGCTGGTGGCCACGGCATCGCAGGTGGCAGCCGCGTCGCGGAGCGCGGTTGCGAGGGCATCGCGATCGTCGGCCACGGTGCCGAGGTCGACGGCGTCGATGCCGAAGGACCGGGCCAGGGCCACGAGCATCGGCCGGTTGCTCTCTCGGATCTGACCAGGGGCGAGCGGGCGGTCGTCGTCGATCAGCTCGTCGCCGGTGGAGATCACGCCGAGGCGCGGCCGGCGGATGACGACGGGCCGGCGCACGTTCACCGACGCGAGCACGCCGAGGTGGGCGGGGCCCAGCAGCGTGCCGCCGTCGATCACCTGCTCCCCCGCGGTGATGTCGCTGCCGGCCGAGCGGATGTTCCGGCCCGGTTCGACCGACGCCAGGATCTCGATCTCGGTGGCGTCGGGCCCGCCCCGCGTGGCCTCGACCATCACCACGGCGTCGGCGCCCGGGGGCATCGGCGCACCCGTCATGATGCGCACGGCCTGGCCCGGGCCCACCTCGGTGGTGGCGGCGGCGCCGGCGGCGACCGTGGCGACGACGGGCAGGGTGACGGGCCGGTCCTCGGACGCGCCGGCGACGTCGGCGGCGCGGACCGCGAACCCGTCCATGGCCGAGTTGTCCCACGGCGGCACGGCTTCGGGAGCCACCACGGGGCCGGCCAGCACGCAGCCCGCCGCGTCGATGAGCGGCACAGGGACCGGGCCGCGGGGGTGGCAGCGCGACAGCACGTGCTCTCGGGCTTCCGCCAGGGGGATCATCGGGCGCTACTCGGCGTGGAGGCCGTGGCGACGGCAGATCTCGGCGAGGAACCGGCCGAACGCGGGGCCGAGGTCGGGGCGCTCGAGGGCCAGCTCGACGATCGTCTGCAGGTACGCCGGGACCGTGCCGGTGTCGTAGCGGCCGCCGTCGAACGTGGCGCCGTAGACGGCCTGGTCGGCGAGGAGCAGGGCGATGGCATCGGTGAGCTGGATCTCGCCCCCGACCCCCGGCTCGACCTGCTCGAGCTTCTCGAAGATCTCCGGCGTGAACACGTAGCGGCCCATGACCGCCAGGTTCGACGGCGCCACCGCCGGCTCGGGCTTCTCGACGATGTCGAGGATCTGCACGAGGTGGTCGGAGATGCGCTCGGGCTTGGCGCAGCCGTAGCGCTTGATCTCGCTCTCGGCCACCTCCTGCAGCGCCAGCACCGACCGGCCGTACTGGGTGTGGATCTTGATCATGTCTCGCAGGAGCGAGTTGCCGTGGGCCATGAACTCGTCGCCGAGCAGCACCACGAACGGGTTGTCGCCGACGTGCTTCTGCGCCACCGACACCGCGTGGCCCAGGCCGAGCGGCTCGCCCTGGCGCACGTAGTGGATGTCGGCCAGCTCCGCGAGGTCGACCACCTCGGCCAGCTCGTTGGTCTTGCCCGACTTGTCGAGGTGGTACTCGAGCTCGAACTGGCGGTCGAAGTGGTCTTCGATCGACCGCTTCGAGCGACCGGTGATGATCAAGATGTCGTCGATGCCGGCGGCGACGGCCTCCTCCACCACGTACTGGATGGCGGGCTTGTCGACCACCGGCAGCATCTCCTTGGGCTGCGCCTTGGTGGCGGGCAGGAAGCGCGTGCCGAGGCCCGCGGCGGGGATCACGGCCTTGCGAACTGCTGATCTCGGGGTGCTCACGTCGGGCAGTCTCGCGCAGCGCCACCGCGGCGCGGCGGCCGCCCGCTGCCAGCGCATGTGCCGCAACCCGAGCGGGATCCCTACACTGGCAGTCTCCTTGTGAGACTGCTAACCGCCGATCCGCCCTGCGAGCGCCGATGCCCACCTACGAGTACCGCTGCAAGAACTGCAGCCACCAGTTCGACATCATCCAGTCGTTCGCCGACGATTCGCTCACCATCTGCCCCGAGTGCGGTGAATCGACCCTGAAGAAGGTCTTCGGCAACGTCGGGATCACGTTCAAGGGCTCGGGCTTCTACAAGACCGACAGCCGCTCCGCCGGCTCGTTCGGCTCCGCCCGAGACGCCGACAAGTCCGACAACGGGTCGAGCACCAAGAAGGCCGACAAGGCCGACACGTCGTCCACCACCAAGACCGACTCGTCGAGCTCCAGCACCTCGTCGACGAGCTCGTCGAACGGGTCGAGCTCGTCGAGCTCCTCCGGCTCCGGGTCGGGGTCGTCCGGGTCGTCCAGCTCCACCACCTCGGCCTGACCCTGCGGTGAGCGCCGCACCGCAGGCCGACGTCGGGGTGTTCGGCGGCTCCGGCTTCTACCGCTTCCTCGACGACATCACCGAGGTCGTCGTCGACACGCCGTACGGGCCCACCTCCGCGCCCATCGCCATCGGGTCGATCGGCGAGCGCACGGTGGCGTTCCTGCCGCGCCACGGGGGCGGCCACGAGCACCCGCCCCACCTGGTGCCCTACCGCGCCAACGTCTGGGCCATGCACGCGCTCGGCGTCACCAACGTCTTCGGGCCTTGCGCCTCCGGGTCGCTGCAGGCCCACATCGTCCCCGGCAGCTTCGTGGTCCCCGACCAGCTGGTCGACCGCACGTGGGGTCGGGCCGACTCGTTCTTCGACGGCAGCATCGGCGGGCCGGTCCACCACGTGGCGTTCGGCGAGCCCTACGACCACGGGCTGCGGGCCGTGGCCCTGGCCGCCTGCCGGGCCGAGGGCGTCGAGGTGCACGACGGCGGCACGGTCGTCACCATCCAGGGCCCTCGGTTCTCCACCCGCGCCGAGTCGCAGTGGTTCGGCTCGCACGGCTGGGAGGTCATCAACATGACCCAGCACCCCGAGGCCGTCCTCTGCCGCGAAGCCGGCCTGCGCTACGCCGCCATCGCCCTCATCACGGACTTCGACGCCGGCCTCGAGGGCACCGACATCCCGGCGGTCACCCAGGACGAGGTCTTCGCCTTCTTCGAAGCCAACGTCGAGACCGTCCGCCGGGTGCTCTTCCGCGCCCTCCAGTCGCCCCTGCCGGCCGACCGCATCGAGGCCGGTCCCGGCTTCTGACGCTCGCCGGCACCGGGTGCGCCATCACGGGAGCACCCCTGGCCCCGACGGCCACCTCCACCTAGGTTCTGGACGCCTTCCCCGTCCGCTGCTCTCCCTCGGAGGTGCGCGACCGTGGGTCGTGTCCGTTCGGTGCCCCGCAGCCGGGTGGCGTGGCACCGCCGCCTGCGCCTGCACCCCGCCGCCATCCGCTACTGGCTGCTCGTCGCCGCCCTGGCGTGCGTGGTGGCGGCCGTCGTCGCCCATGCGGTCCAGGAGGCCGCCACCGCCCAGCAGGCCTGGGGCCGCACCCGCACCGTCCTCGTGGCCACCCGCCACCTGGCCGAGGGCGAACCGCTCGCCGGCGCCACCAGGTCGGAGCGGTGGCCGGTCCACCTGGTGCCCGTCGGGGCCGTGGACCGGCTGCCCACCTCGGCCCGAGCGGGCGCGTCCCTCGATCGCGGGGTGCCCCTCACCGCGTCGGCGATCCAGCCGCCGGCGCCCGGAGCCGGCGACCGTCGGTCGGTGGCGGTCCCGCTGGCCGATGCGCACCTGCCGGTCGAGCGCGGCGACCGCGTCGACGTGTGGGCCACCCGCGATCCCACCGACGTCGCCGACGGCGACGCCTCCACCGTCCGCGTCGCTCGCGACGCCCGGGTGCTCTCGGTCGACGACCAGCGAGCCGTGCTGTCGGTGCCGCCCGCCGAGGTGCCGCTCCTGGCCGAGGCCGCCGCCCGCGCCGACCTCACCCTGGTGGGCAGCGGGTGATCAGTGCTGCGGGGCCGCCGGCGCGGCCGCGGCCGAGGAGCTGGGGGCGATGCACGCGTCGGTGGGCTTGGCGTCGATGGTGCCGGCCGCCAGCAGCACGATGAGCAGCACCCCGAGGCCCACCCGGTAGATCACGAACGGCACGAAGCTGTGCCCGGTGAGGAACTTCAGGAACCAGGCGATGGCGGCGAAGCCCACGACGAACGACACCACGGTGGCCACGATGGTGGGCCCTGCGCCCACGCTGCACGTGCCGACGTCCTTGAGCGAGAACACGCCGGAGAGGACGACGGCGGGGATCGACAGCAGGAACGAGAAGCGGGCCGCCGCCTCCCGGGTGAAGCCGAGGAACAGGCCGGCGCTGATGGTGGCACCCGAGCGCGACACGCCGGGGACGAGCGCCAGGGACTGGGCCACGCCGATGGTCACACCGTCCTTGGTGGAGACGTGCTCGATCTCCTTGGTGCGCTTCCCCACCTTGTCGGCCCACAGCAGGATCAGGCCGCCGACGATGAGGGTGGCCGAGATGAGCCGGAGGTCCCGGGCCCCGTTCTCGATCTGGTCCTTGAACGCCAGGCCGAAGATGGAGATCGGGATGGTGGCCACGATGAGGTACCAGCCCATGCGGGCGTCGTCGGTGGAGCGCCCCTCGGGGAGCTTCCGCCGCCCGACGAGCGAGCGGCCCACCCGCCAGGCGTCGGCGAACCACGCCATGGTGATGCGCCACAGGTCGCTCCAGAAGTAGATGACCACCGCGGCCATCGTGCCCAGCTGGATCACGGCCGTGAACGACGCTCCGGGGTCGCCCCACCCGAACAGCTCCGGGACGATCCGGAGGTGCCCGCTCGATGAGATGGGCAGGAACTCGGTGAGTCCTTGGACGATGCCCAAGATGACGGCCTCGAAGTACGACATGGCCGACCACCTTGCCATCTGGAAGGTAAGTGGAAGGTCATCGGGCACCAGCCCCGGACATCCTTCCAACCGGGGCCCCGCCGTGGTTGGCTGATGGGGTCGCAGGGCGTGCGGCGCGGGTGGGACGACCTGGAGGAGGCCCCGGTCATGGATGCGAGCGATGGGCCGACACCGGCCGACGGGCCCTCCCGGCCCTACCGGCGCATCGTGCTGGCCGGGGTCCTGGGCGGCCTGCTCCTCGCGGCCGTCGTCTTGGTGGGGGTGCTCTCGCTGCTCGGCGACGACTCCCCGGCCCCGACGACCACCACGGCCACGTCCACCTCCACCACCACGCAGGAGGTGGTGCTGGTCCCGCCCCTCGAGGTCGACAACACCACCACCGTCCCCGTGGGCGGCTGAGCCCGGCCCGCCACCGGCGGGATCAGGCGGAGAAGGCGGTCAGCTGCCGGAGACGGTGATGCCGTGCACGACGAGGCTGACGCCGGCCGAGCGCATCGGGAGCCACTCGATGTCGGCCCCCACCGCGGTGACCTCCGCCAACATCCGTTGGAGCGACGACGCGATGGTGAACTCGCGCAGCGGCTCGCCCAGCTCGCCACCGGTGATGCGCAGGCCCTCGGCGCCCGTGGAGAAGTCGCCCGAGACCGGGTTGACGCCGGAGTGGAGCCCCGACACCGAGCTGATCAGCACGCCGTCGCCCACCTCGGCCAGCAGCTCGGGCTGCAGCTTGGTGCCCGGGACCAGGCTGAGCGCCCGGCAGCCCACCGACGGCGTGGACGAGAAGCCCCGCACGGCGTTGGCCGTCGACGCGGTGCCGGAGCGCCGGGCGGTGTAGGCGTTGTGCACGAACTGGTTCAGGCGGCCGGCATCGATGAGCACGTTGCGCCGGGAGGCGAGGCCCTCGCCATCGGTCTCCGATGAGCTGTAGGCCAGCGGGTTGGTGGCGTCGTCGATCAGGGTGAAGGCGGCCGAGGCCACCTCCTCGCCCAGGCGCTCGGCGAACAGCGAGCGCCCCTTGAGCACCGACTCGCCCGACAGGGTGGAGCCGATGATCCCCAGCAGCTGGGCGGTGACGTACGGGTCGAGCACGACGGTGACGCGGCCGCTCTGGGGCTGGGTGGCCCCGAGCAGGCGGGTGGCCCGGCGCGACGCGTCGGCGGCGGCCACCGCGATGTCGATGTCCTCGGGCGTGCGGCCCACCGAGAAGCCGAACCCGGTCTGGGTGTCGTCGCCGTCCTGGGCCACGCACGACGCCGACACGTAGCACGAGGTCTCGCGGCTGTAGGCCCGGATGCCGGTGGTGGACACCACCGCCCCCTCGGACACGCCGTCGGCGTAGTCGGCCGCATCGACGCCGGTGATCCGGGTGTCGGTGCCGCGCAGCGCCTTCTCCAGCTCGACGGCCAGGTCGATCTTGGCCTCCGTGGAGAACTTGGACAGGCTCTCGCGGTACAGGTCGAGCTGGGGGATGGCCAAGCCGTCGGGCTCGGCCAGGCCCAGCCACTCGTCGGGCGTGGCGAACGTGGCGTTGTCGCGCGCTTCGGCGAGCGTCTCCTCCAGCACGTCGGGGTCGAGCGATCCGGCGTAGGCGAAGCCCTGCCGGTGGTCGGCGATGACCCGCACCCCGATGCCCGCCGAGGTGGCCGACGCCAGCTGCTCCACGTCGCCCTCGTACACGCGCACCTCGGTGGAGGTGCCGCGCCCCACCACCACCTCGACCTCTTCGCCCGCCTTGGCCAGCGCGACGATCCGATCACCGATCTGAAGCAGCTCCTCGCTCATCGCCGTGCACCCTCTTCCATCAAGGCCCCTTCATCGCCGCTCACCGTTCCGGCACGAAGAGCACTCGCTGCTCCGCAAGCTCCACATCGAGAACCCATGCCGTACCCATCGGTCGCACTCGCTCCGCTCACCGCTCCGATCGACATCGTCAGGCCGCCGTTCCGCCGACGGTGAGCGAGGACACCCGGAGGGTGGGCACGCCGTCGCCCACCGGGACGCCCTGGCCGTCCTTGCCGCAGGTGCCGGGAGGGCCCATCTCGAAGTCGTTGCCGACGGCGTCGATCAGCTCGAGCACCTTGGGCCCGTTGCCGATGAGGTTGCCCTCGCGCAGCGGCTCGGTGATCTTGCCGTCCTCGATCAGGTACGCCTCGGTCATCCCGAAGACGAAGTCGCCGGTGGCGGTGTTGACC
Source organism: Aquihabitans sp. McL0605 (assembly GCF_049993875.1). Taxonomy (NCBI): domain Bacteria; kingdom Bacillati; phylum Actinomycetota; class Acidimicrobiia; order Acidimicrobiales; family Iamiaceae; genus Aquihabitans; species Aquihabitans sp. McL0605. The sequence goes on along the minus strand of NZ_CP188252.1, from coordinate 3,553,626 downwards.
TGGCCGCCGCCCAGGTGGGCGACGTAGACGCCGTTGGGCGTGTCGGCGACGATGTCGCCCGGGTCGGTGTCGCCGTTGGTGAGGATGGTGTTGGTCATCCGGACCATCGGCAGGTGCTTGTAGCTCTGGCGGCGCCCGTTGCCCGAGAGCCGGCGGCCCTCCTTGCGGGCCCGCAGCTGATCCCACATGTAGTCGGTGAGCACGCCGTCCTCGATCAGCACGTTGCGCTGGGCGGGCGTGCCCTCGTCGTCGATGGCGAAGGTGCCCCACTCGTTGCCCATGGTGCCGTCGTCGATGATGGTGACCAGCGGCGACGCCACCAGCTGGCCGACCCGGTCGGCGAACACCGACACCTTCTTCTGGATGTGGTCGGCCTCGAGCCCGTGGCCGCACGCCTCGTGGAAGAGCACCCCGCCGCCGCCCTTGCCGATGACGACGGGCAGCGCGCCCGACGGTGCCGGCCGGGCCTTGAGCTTGGTGAGCGCCTGCTCGGCGGCCTCGCGTGCGAGGTCTTCCACCTGGTAGCGGTCGAACAGCTCGAAGCCCATGGTGTGGCCGATGGAGCGGCGGCCGGTCTGCATGCCCGTGTCGCCCGACGCCACGACGCCCACGACGAACAGGGTGCGCGTCTGGTCGTCGTTGGCGAGGAGGCCGTCGGAGTTGGCCACCAGGATGCGGCGGCGGCTGTCGCCGTAGGACGCCGACACCTGCTTGATGGAGCTGCCGTGCGAGCGGGCGACCTCGTCGGCGCGCTGGAGCAGCTCGACCTTGGTGGCCTTCGCCACCTCTTCGGGCCGGGTGAGCACGGCCTGCGACGTGACCGCCTGCTCGGTGAGGGCCACCGTGCGCACCCCGCCTCCGCCACCCCGGGCGGCCGCAGCCGCCGCCTCCGCCGCAGCCAGCAGGCCCGGCTCGGACAGGTCGGCCGTGTGGGCGAAGCCGGTGGTCTCGCCCACGACGACCCGGATGCCGGCGCCCCGGTCGCGGCCCGAACCGAGCTCCTCGATCTTGCCGTCGTCGAAGCGGGCGGAGGACGATCGCTTGTCCTCGACGAACACCTCGGCGAACTCGCCACCGGTCTGCAGAGCGGTGCCGAGCACCCGGGACACCACGGCTTCATCGATCACGACGGACCTCTTGCGTTGACGACAGCGGGACCGGCGCTTGGAACGCCCGTCCGAGAGCGGCTTATCGTACCGAGGTGCCTGTCCATCTCGGACTGACCTCCAAGGCCAGTCTCATCGTCTCCGACGACGACACCGCCGTCGCCGCCCACTCGGGCGACGTCCCGGTCTTGTCCACCCCGCGCATCGTCGCCCTGTGCGAGGAAGCGGCCGTCGCCGCCGTCGCCGGCCAGCTCGCCGAGGGCGAGACCACCGTCAGCATGCGGGTCCAGCTCGACCACCTGGCCCCCTCCGCGGTGGGCAGCACGGTCACCGCCACGGCGAAGCTCGAGAAGGTCGAGGGCCGGCGGCTCAAGTTCTCCGTCTCGGTCAACGACGCCCGCGGCCTCGTCGCCGCCGGCAAGGTCACCCGGGTGGTCGTCGAACGCGACCGCTTCATGGACAAGTGCCTCTAGACCGTTGCCGTCGCTCACCACCGCCGCGCTGAACCGCTTCTCCTCGGCTGGCGCCTCGGAGCAGACCATGCTGTCTCTCCCGCTTCTGGCGCCTCCTTCGCCGGCACCGAGCCGCTCGGGCTCCCTCGCCTGCGGCGAAAGCGAGCGCTGGCTGTCATGACCACCGGTCAGATACAGGTCGTCGGCCTCGACGCCGACGACACGCTGTGGCACTCCGAGGTGTACTTCGAGCGGACCCAGCGCCGCTTCGACGAGCTCGTCGGCCGTTACGTCGACGACGGGATCGACGTCCACCGGGCCCTCGAGGTGGTCGAGCGCCGCAACCTCGTCCGCTACGGCTACGGCATCAAGGGCTTCACGCTGTCGATGCTCGAGTGCGCGATGGAGGTGACCGACGGCGCCATCGGCGTCGAGGAGCTGCAGCAGATCCTGGCGGCGGGCCGGTCCATGCTCGACCACCCCGTCGACCTCATCGACGGCGTCGACGACACCATCACCTACCTGTCCGAGACCGGGTACCGCCTGGTCATCGTGACGAAGGGCGACCTGCACCACCAGGAGATGAAGGTCATGGCCTCGGGCCTGGCCGACCGGGTCGAGCGCATCGAGATCGTGGCCGAGAAGGACGTGGCGACCTACCGCCGGGTCATCGCCTCCATGGAGGTGCCGCCCGAGCAGTTCTGCATGGTGGGCAACTCGGTCAAGAGCGACGTGCTGCCGGTGCTCGAGCTGGGCGGCCGCGCCGTCCACATCCCGTACCACATCACCTGGGAGGCCGAGCACGCCGACCACGACGGCACGGTGCCCACGCTCGACACCATCGCCGACCTCCCGGCCTGGCTCGAGACCCAGCGCTGACCCGGCCGCTCCCGCTGGGGGCGGCTCAGTCGACGAGCTGCTGAGCGGCCTCGCGGGCGGCCAGGAACGGCTCCACCGCCGCCCACCACGCCTCGGGGTTCTCGAACTGCGGGCTGTGCGCGGCGTCGGGGATGACCACCAGGTCTGCGGTGGGGATGGCGTCGGCCATGCGGCGCGACGCCCCGATGAAGCCCTTGTCCTCGGCGCCGACCACCACGCGCACGGGCATGGTGAGGCCGCTCAGCTCAGCGAGCCGATCGACCCGCGACGAGAGCTCGATCCCCATCGCCGCGTACATCGCGGGTGCCGACCGGTTCACCTTGGACTCGCCGAACTCGATGTAGCCGGGCCGCTCGGCGCGCACCCGCAGGTCGGCGGGGGCCTTCGGGGCCTGGGGCAGCATGGCGATGAGCTCGAGCAGGGCAGGGAGGCCCTGCGTGCGCAGCACGTCGACGGCCACCGCGACGGTGTCGGGGTCGAGGCCCTCGACCGGCCCGTGGTGGGTGTCCATCAGGACGAGGCGCTCGATGCGATCGGGCGACCGCAGCACCATCTCCTGGGCGACCATCCCGCCCATCGAGTGGCCGACCATCGAGAACCGCGCCCAATCGAGATCGTCGGCCAGCGTGAACAGGTCGGTGGCGTAGGTGCCGAGCGAGTACAGCTCCTCCTCGGCGGGCTGGTCGCTGTCGCCGTGGCCGCGCAGGTCGGGGGCGACGACCCACCAGCCCTCGGCCGCGAACGCGTCCATCCAGTCGCCGAAGTCCTCCTTGGCCCCGGTGAACCCGTGCGAGAGGAGCAGCGGCCGGCCGCCCTCCCCCGCCTCGAGCACCTGGAGCTGCACCGGACCGACGGTCCGCGGGGTCACGCTCGCCATCAGTGGCCGAACGCCTTCGACAGGTCGAGCTCGCTCACGTCCGCCTTGGGCGGCACGGTGATGTCGACGGGCTGGTTGAAGTCGTAGAGCTCGATGGTCTCGGTGATCGTGGGTGCCTGACCGGAGGGCCCGGTGGCCTTGCCGTCGTGGTGCAGGGAAGCGAGCTTGCCGAGGTCGTAGGAGACCGAGAAGCGCCGGACGTACCCGTCACCGTCGATCCAGGCCTGGGCCGGGATCGGGCCGAGGTCGCCGAGTGCCACGCCGTGCTGCGTGAGGTGCTCCTCGAGCTTCTTGCGATCCTTCACGCCGGCCTGGTCGAGCACCTTCGCCACGTCGAGCTCCACGCTGACGTGGCGGGTGGGGGTGCCCCGGACATCTTCGGTGCCGAGCTCCTTCACCGGACCGCCGGCGCCCTCGAGGAAGGTCAGCAGCGTGCCGGGGTCGGGCTGGACCGAGCCACCGAGCTTCGACACGGCGTCGGCGATCTTGGGCGAGGTCACCTTGATCCACGGCTTGGTGGCGCCGAACACCTGGAGGAACGGGGCCTTGAGGTAGACGGTGTCGCCGTCGTACACGGTCTCGATCGCAGCCTGCTTCGACGTGCCGCCCATCGACCCCGACAGGTCGGCGGTGAGGTGGGCCTTCTTGTTGGCGGCGTCGATCTCACCGGTGGACGTGATCGAGATCGACGGGCCGGCGCCGGCCGGCGTCGTCTCGACGGTGACCTGCACCTTCTCCGACGACACCGCCGAGGTGGTCTTGGCCGCGCCGGCCAGGAACGCAGCGGATCCCGTCTTGGGCGCCAGGCCCGCAGACACGGACTCGGCCTTGCCGCCGGTGGCACCGCAGCCGACCGCCACGACGCTGAGCGAGGTGGCCAGCACGATCAGCGACCGTCGGACGAGCAGGTTCTTCACGGGTACCCCCCAGGGACCTCGCCGGCCCTCCACGACGAAGGACCCCGCGACCGGCAGCGATCGTACTGGGAAAGGTGACGGCAAAGGGCCGCGGATAGGGTCTAGCGGCAACATGGACTGGAGCAGTGCCGCGCGTGCAACCCACCACCAAGCAGCGACTCATCATGATCGCCCGTCTGGTGGTCAGCGCCCTTCTCCTCTGGGTGCTGGTCGTCAAGATCGGTGACAACTGGAAGCAGGCCGCGCCCGACCCCAAGGCGTCGACGTTCGCCTGGCTCGCCGGCGCGCTGATCCTCACGTTCGCCGCGGTCATCTTGTCGGCCGTCCGGTGGAGCGCGGTGCTCGAGGCGCTCGACCTCAAGACCCCCTTCAACCGCCTGCTCTCCCTGTACTTCGCCGGCCAGTTCATGGGCAACGTGCTGCCCAGCACGATCGGCGGCGACGCCCTCCGGGTCACCCGGCTGTCGAAGGACAACGGGGAGACGCCCACCACGTTCGCCTCGGTGGTGCTCGAGCGCATGAGCGGCTGGGTGGTGCTGCCGATCCTCACCCTCACCGCCCTGGTCATCAACCCCGGCCTCCGAGAGCTCGGCCGCGCGTCGATGATCGCGTTCGTCACCGCGGCCGCCACCCTGCTCCTCCTCGTCGTCGTGCTCCTCCTCACGTCGCGCCAGGGCAAGGGCATCGAGGGCAAGTTCGAGCACAACGAGGGCTGGCGTCGCTTCACCAGCGCCGTGCGGCTCGGCATCCAGAAGCTCCGCCACGAGCCGGCGGCCACCGCCCGCATCCTGCTCACGGGCCTGGCGTACCAACTGATCCTGATCGGCTCGGCCCTCATGGCGGCCAAGGCGCTCGGCATGCCCGCCGGCGTCGGGCCCACCGCGCTGCTCGCGTTCGTGCCGGCGGTGCTCATCGCCCAGGTGCTGCCCATCTCCATCTCCGGCCTCGGCGTCCGCGAAGGCCTGTTCGTGTTGTTCCTGCACCCCCTCGGCGTGCCACAGTCTCAGGCCATCGCCTTGGGGCTGCTCATGTACCTGCTCAACCTCGTGGTGAGCTTGTTCGGAGCCCCGGCGTTCGCCGTGGGCCACCGGGTCCGCCCCTCCACACCATGACCGCAGCCACCTCCACCGACACCGACACCGACCCAGCACCCGTCGAGCACACCCCCCAGTCCGAAGGCCTGAAGTGGTGGCACGAGGTGCTGCTCGCCGGCGCGTTCTACCTCGTGTACTCCCAGGTGCGGAACTTCTTCGGCGCCGGCCCGGAGTCGCGGCTCATCGCCTTCGGGCACGCCAAGGACGTCATCAAGGTCGAGGACACGCTCCACCTGTGGATCGAGCCCCACCTCCAGCACTGGTACCTGTCGCTGCCGTCCAACGGGTACATCCGGTTCTGGAACATCTACTACGGCACCGCGCACTTCATCGTCACCATCGCCGTGCTGGTGATCGCCTTCCGGAAGGCGCCGGCGCGCTACCGGTTCATCCGCACCACGCTCGCCGGCACCACCGGCCTGGCGTTGATCGGGTTCGCCTCCTTCACGCTCATGCCGCCGCGGCTGCTCGGCGACACGTCGATCTACGGCGCCTGCCTCAACAAGGCGGTCGACTGCCACGGCTACGGCATCGTCGACACGATCGACCACTGGGGCGGGCTGTGGACGTTCGGCTCGGGCGGGATGGCCGCAATCTCGAACCAGTACGCCGCCATGCCGAGCCTGCACATCGGCTGGTCCACGTGGTGCGCCCTCAGCATGTGCATCGTGATCGGCCGTGGGTGGAAGCGGTACCTCTGGTTCCTCTACCCGGCCAGCACGTTCTTCTGCATCCTCGTCACCGGCAACCACTACTGGCTCGACGCCTTCTTCGGCCTGGTCGCCCTCAGCGGCGGCCTGCTCATCGCCGTGCTGGGCGACCGGATCCGTGCCGCCACCCTCGCCCGGCGAGCGGCCGCGGCCGACACCACCGCCGCCTCCGCCGCCTAGCCCTTCCCGCCTGGAGGCTGGAGACCGGCTCGGCCTGGCCTCGGGCTACCCGGTGGCGGAGCCCCGCCACACGACCGGCGGGCCGTGGTACGAGCTGGTGGCCAGCACCTCCGTCGATCCCCCTGGCCACCGGGTCAGCCGCAGCTCCGCCTGGTCGCCTCCCGGCTCGAGCCGGAGCCAGCCCACCGGCGCCTCGCTCGACGCCGCCCGCCCCGCCGCCTCGATGACGTTGAGCATCCGCTCGCGAGCCGGCGCCGACAGGTACTGGAACATGATCGAGTGGGTCACCACCGTGCAGCGTCCCGGAGCCGGGGCGGCGAGCTGCTGCTCGAGCCAATCGGGAGCGTCGGCACGATCGACCACCGGCGGATCGGCCGCGGCGACGGCCAGCGCGGCGTCGAGCCGCGCCAGGCGCTCGAGCTGGTCGGGCCACACGAACGAGCGGAGGCGGAGGCGCCCCGGCGCCGTGGCCACATCGATCGGGGCGATGTCGCTGCCACGCCGCTCCGCCACGACCAACGGGACCGACAGGTCGGGACCGCGGGGGAACCACGGGCGGTCGAACACCAGCGGGCTGTCGGCCGGCCCGAACGACACCCCGCCGTCATCGACGTAGCGGTACCGGTCGAACAAGAGGTTGAGGCCCGCGCTCGACCCCACCTCGAGCACGCGAAGCGGCAGGCCGAGCCGGGCCAGCTCCAGGTGGCCGCCGAGCATCGACGCGCTCCGACCGACCTCGTTGGTCTGGACCCCGCGGGTGAGCAGGTCGGCGATCTCGGGAGCGTTGTGCTCGGCCACCGTCAGCACGTCGGCGGCCAGGCCGCGCTGCTGGTGGCCTCCGACCGAGGGGTAGTGGCGGGCCAGCTCGGGGGCCCGGCCGTCGAGCACGATCAGGTGCAGCGCGCCCAGGAGGCGAAGCAGGACCGCGTCGCCGAACGGCGCCGTCGCCACCGGCTCGAGCAGCACGCTGATGGGGCCGCGGCGCTCCACGTCGGCGGCCACCGCCTCCAGCACGTCGGAGTACAGGACCGAGCCGGTGAGCTCGCACCCGAAGCGCTGCGTCTCGATCGTCTCCAGCAGCGTGCGCTGCGCGGCATCGCTGAGCGTCACGGGGCGGACGTCACCAGGACCAGGGACATCGGCTCGACGCCCTTGAGCTTCCTGCGCCGGGCCCGGCCGAACGCCACGCCCGGCATGGGCCCCACCGCCGATCGCACGTCGACCGAAGCCAGCACCTCGCTGCCCTTGGCCGCCTCGGTGATCCGCGCCGCCACGTTCACCACGTGCCCGAGCACGTCGTCGCGCGTCACCACCGCCTCGCCGACGTGGAGGCCCGCCCGCAGCCGCAGGGGCTGATCGATGGCCTCGACCAGCTCCAGCGCGGCCAGCAGCGCGGCCTCCGGCGCGGGGAACGTGAGCATCAGCCCGTCGCCCATGCGCTTCACGATGCGGCCGCCGCGGCTGCGCACCACCGGTCCCATCAGCCGCTGGTGGTCGGCGATCAGCTGGGCCGCCACCTCGTCGCCCTCCTGCGCCGTGAACCGGGTGAAGCCCTCGAGGTCGGTGAACATCACCGTGACCGGCTGGGACGGCACGTCCTCCTCCGCGTCGGTCCGCCCGAGCGACAGGCCCTGCAGGGCGCTCAGCCCCACCGATGCCAACGTCGACGGGTGCCGTTCGGAGGTGCGCTCCAGGAACCGCTCCACCATCTCGGCCGGCGGCGCGGTGCGGAACGGGTTCTCCGCCGGGTGCTCCAACCAGGCCCGGTCCACCAGCCCGACGTCGGCCGCCTGGGCCGCCCACTCGGGATCGCTGCGGATCAGGTCGGCCAGGCGCTCCGACACGCTGCGCCGCAGCGACGCCATCGCTGCCTCGCCCACGACCTTTGCCCGCTCGACTGGCGCCATCCGCCCATCGTAGGTGGGGCCTGCCGCCGACGATCCCGAGGCGTGCCCGTCCGACGGTCCTCGGACCCCGCAAGGAGTTCGCGCGGCCGGGAAGGTAGCGTGACGTGCCGGGTTCGGGCCGTGGTGCCACGCCCAGACGCCGTGCAGTTCTCCTGGAGGCCCCGCTGCCGATGCTGTTGGAAAAGATCACCTGCCCCGCAGACCTCCGCTCGCTCTCGGAGCCTGAGCTCGCCGTGCTGGCGCAGGAGATCCGGGACTTCATCGTGGGGGCCGTCGCCCGCTCGGGCAGCGGGCACCTGGGCTCGAACCTCGGCGTCGTCGAGCTCACGCTCGCCCTCCACCGCGTCTTCGACTCCCCCTCCGACCGCATCCTCTGGGACACCGGCCACCTGGCCTACGTCCACAAGCTCGTCACCGGCCGCCAGGAGGAGTTCGCCCAGCTCCGCAAGGCCGGTGGGCTGTCGGGCTACCCCAGCCGCGACGAGTCCGAGCACGACTGGATCGAGAACAGCCACGCCTCCACGGTGCTGAGCTACGCCCACGGCCTGGCCATGGCCGAGCACGCCGACGAGGAGACCGCCCGCCACCGGGGCGACGCACCGAAGCGCAACCACGTGGTCGCCGTCATCGGCGACGGCGCCCTCACCGGCGGCATGGCCTACGAGGCGCTCAACAACCTCGGCCACACCGGCCAGCGCGCCATCATCGTGCTCAACGACAACGGCCGGTCCTACGCCCCCACCGTCGGCCGCCTCACCGCCAGCGTGTCGCGGCTGCGGCTCGACCCCCGCTACGTCCGCCAGCGCCGCCGGGCCGAGGAGATCGTCCGCCAGGTGCCCATGGTCGGCCAGCACGTCGCCTGGGGGTTGTCGGGCGCCCGGGCCGGCCTGCGCGAGATGCTCGAGCCGCCGATCTTCTTCGAGACGCTCGGCGTCCGCTACAGCGGCCCGTTCGACGGCCACGACATCCCCCGCCTCGAAGAGGCGCTGCGCAACGCCGCCGAGTTCGACGGGCCGGTCGTCGTCCACGTCCTCACCAAGAAGGGCAAGGGCTACACCCCCGCCGAGGAGGACGAGGAGAAGCACCTCCACGACACGTCCGGCGTGTTCAACCCCGAGCTCGGCCCCCAGCCCAAGGGTCCCGGCGCACCCAGCTACACGAGCGCCTTCACCGAGGCCATCGTCAAGGAGGGAGAGGCCCGGCCCGAGCTCATCGCCATCACCGCCGCGATGCCCGGATCCACCGGCCTGCTCCCGTTCCAGGAGCGGTTCCCCGAGCGCTTCGTCGACGTCGGCATCGCCGAGCAGCACGCCGTCACCGCCGCCGCCGGCATGGCCATGGGCGGGCTGCGCCCCGTCGTCGCCGTCTACTCCACGTTCCTGTCGCGAGCGTTCGACCAGGCCAACCTCGACGTCGGCCTCCACCACCTGCCCGTGGTGTTCTGCCTCGACCGGGCCGGCATCACCGGCGACGACGGCCCCTCCCACCACGGCATCCTCGACATGGTCCTGCTGTCCAAGGTGCCGGGCATGACCATGTTCGCCCCGTCCTCGTACCAGGAGCTCCAGGTGATGCTCCACGATGCCCTCGAGCTGTGCGACGGCCCCGCCTCGCTGCGCTGGCCCAAGACCGCCGCCCCCGTCGTCGACGAGAGCGAGGTCGGCCACGGTCTGTCCGCTCGCAAGGCCCGCAGCGGTGCGCACGTGTGCCTCATCGGCGTCGGCAAGATGTTCGGCGCCTGCATGGAGGCCGCCGACCTGCTCGCCACCCAGGGGATCGAGGCCACGGTCTGGGACCCGCGGGTGGTCAAGCCCCTCGACCCCGCCCTGCTCGACGACGCCGCCTCCTTCGATGTCGTCGTCACCGTCGAGGACGGCCTCCGCGAGGGCGGCATCGGCTCGGCCATCGCCCGCGAGGTCGGCGAGCGCACCGTCGGCACCGGCCGCACCCCCCGGGTCAGCGTCCAGGGCGTCCCCGTGACCTACCTCCCCCACGGCAAGCCCGACGCCATCCTCGCCACCCTCGGCCTCGACGCCGAAGGCATCGCCGCCACCACCCAGACCCTCCTGGCCTAACCCCCCCCAGACGTTCTCTGGTCGATATCCCACCCCACGCGGGGAAGATCGACCACAAGGTGAAGTGCCGCCGATCCTCTGGTCGATATCCCACCTCCCACGGGGAAGATCGACCAGATGAATTGGGTGGCACGGTTGCGCCAGTTGCGGAGCACCGGGAGCCCTCCGCTCCGCCACGGGGTAGATGACAGCTGCCTTCCCCACACCAGATGGTCGTCGTCGAGACGACGTGGCGGAAGGACCGGATCGTGGACGAGGCAGCCATCGTGCGCGTTGCGAAGGGCCAGCACGGGCTCATCTCCCGGGCGCAAGCCCTGGCTCTCGATGCGACGGATCGACAGATCGACCACCGACTGGCCCGCGGCGGGTGGAGCCGCGAGCGATCCGGCGTCTACGTCGTGGGCGCGACGCCGGCGACCTGGGAGCAGCGGGTCGTCGGAGCCTGTCTGGCTGCCGGAGGTGACGCGTCAGGGAGCCATCGGACCGGAGCCCGGATCTGGGACCTGGTCGCCCGCTCGGGACGGGTCGAGATCACGATGGACACCCACCGCCGCGTCCGCCTGCCCGGGGTGACGGTGCACCGGTCGATCCTGCTCCCCGACCTCGACCGGACGACGGTCGCCGGCGTGCCGGTCACGTCGCTCGCCCGAACCATCGTCGACCTCGCCCCGATGAACAGCGCCGAGGTGGTGGGCCGGTGGATCGACGTCGGGATCCGTCAGCACGACCTCGACCTCGGAGATCTCGCCGGGTGCATCACCCGCCTCACCGTCCGGGGACGCCCCAAGCCGCTGTCGGCGATGCAAGCCATCGTCACCCGACAACCGGGCTACGACCCCGGTCGGAGCGTGCTCGAGTCGCGCGCCATCCAAGCCCTGGCTCACGGCTCCTGCCCCGAGCCGGTCCGCCAGCACCCCGTCAAGCGACCCGACGGGCGTTCCGGCTTCATCGACCTCGCGTACCCGCGGTGGCACATCGCCATCGAGCTGGACGGCTGGGCCGAGCACGGCCTGCGATCAGCGTTCGATCCCGATCGCGTCCGGGGCAATGACCTCGCGCTGCTCGGGTGGACGGTCCTGCGGTTCACGTGGACCATGACCGACCGCTACCTGTGCGAGACGGTGCTGGCGGCCATCGCCGCCTCGACCTGACGCCCTGCCGGTTCTCTGGTCGATCTTCCACCTCACGCGGGGAAGATCGACCAGAAAGGCGAGGGCTGCCCGGGCTCTGGTCGATGTTCCACGTCGCGCGGGGAAGATCGACCAGAAAAACGGGGGTCAGGCGTCGGTGTAGAAGGGGTTGACGCCGGCGTCGTGGTCGGTGGCGTCGACGACCTCGGTGATCTCGGGGATGTGCTCGAGGATCGACTTCTGGATGCCCTCGCGCAGGGTCAGGGCGCTGACGGCGCAGCCCTGGCAGCCGCCGCCCATGGTGACGACGGCCCTGCTCCCGGTCTGGCCGTCGGCCGGCTCGATCACCTCGACCAGGCTGGCGAACCCGCCGTGGGACGCCAGCGCCGGGTTGATCGACTGCTCGAGCAGCTGGTTGACCCGCTCGGTGACCGTGCCGGAGAGCTCGACCTCGGCGCCAAGGAGCGGATCGGGTCGGTTGGGGTTGCGGATCACGAGGCCGCCCTGGCCCTCGGCCGAGGGCAGGTCGAGCGTGGCGCCCCACAGGGCATCGACGCTGTCGGCCGGGATCATCACGATCAGGTCGCCCTGGTCGTAGATGAGGTCGTCGTCGGCCGCATCGACCCGTTCCTCGAAGGAGAGGTCGTAGGCGTACTCGACGCCGCGGGTGCCGGTGACCGCCACCCGCAGGCCCAGGGCCTCGGGGTTCTCCTCGGCGCCCAGGATGCTCAGCACCTGGGTGAGGGCGGCGTCGGTGACCTTGAGCGGAACCGGCTTGGTGACGACGGGAGCGGTGTCGTCGGCGGTGGTGGGGGCGTCTTCCATGGTGGCTCCAAGGCTACCGGCAGGCCCGTGAGACCCGTCGATCGGCATCGGCCACGTACCTCGGAGCCACGGGCCGGTCCCGCACCGGGGCGCCGGCCGACCGCTGCCGGGGGGCGAGGGAGACCGACCCTCCGGCGGCGTCAGGTACCGATCATGATCCCGCCGGGTGCCCGAAATGCTCGAACGGTACGCTCGCGGCCGACCCTCCCCCACAGGATCTCGGCCATGGCTCCCCCCTCCCTGATCACGATCTCGGCATCGACCCGTCGGACGACGGGCTTCTTCTGCCCCGTCTGCGGTGGTGACCGCACGGCGATCGTCCGCCAGGGGAGGCGCTGGGTGCGCGTCGGACCGCTGGCCGTGCTGCCGTGGCGCGGATCGGATGACCGGGCGACGTGCTGCTCGTGCCGGTCGGACCACCCGGCTGCGGCCCTCGACGTGTTGACCTCCGCCGCGCTGGCCCTCGTGCTCACCGAGGTGCGGGTGGCCCTCACGGCCATGACGGTCCGCACGGGCGGCGCGACCGATCCGGCGCTGCGCCGTCGGGCCGTCCAGATGGTTCGGACCGTCCGGCCGGCCTACACGCAGAACGATCTCGACCGGGACATGGCGCGCCTCGATCCCGCCGAGGTGGCCGCCCTGGTGGAGCCCCTCGACGATGCGATGGTCGCCGAGGGCAAAGAGGCGCTCGTCGCCGACATGGTGAAGGTGGCCTTGGCGGCCCACACCATCACCGGCCACCAACGCTGGCTGCTCGAAGCCGCGGGCCAGGGTCTGGGCCTCACCCCGCTGCACGTGACGGGCATCATCTCGGGCGTGGCGGCCGCGGTGGAGCCCGCCGCCGACGATCCCGCCGACCGTCCCTGAGCATTCCGCCGACCACCGCCGCCTCCACCACCCCCGGCGGCCGCTGCGCATCCACGCCTGGCCCCACCCGCGGCCTCCCTCCTACGTCCGCCCGCCTCTGCCGGGCACCTGCGCCACGACGCGAGCGAGGGCGCACCTCGGCGATCGGGTGACGAACGGTTGCAGGGCAGCCATCCGTGGACGACATCGGTCAGGACCGCAGGTGACCTCGTGCTCGGCTGCCGTACGATCCGAGGAGCCGACGACGTAGGGGTCGAACATGCTGCTGATCTTCGGGTTCCGGGTGCGGATGAAGACGGTGGGGACGCTGGTGTTCTTCTGTCCGGGGTGCGGCGGCGACCGCAACGGGCTGCGCCAGGTGGCCCGGCGCTGGTTCACCTTCTTCTTCATCCCGATCATCCCGCTGAACGTGGTGGGCGAGGTGGTCCGCTGCGAGACCTGCTCGCGCACCTATCGGCCCGACGTGCTCGAGCGGCCGACCACCGCAGCCCTGGGCCAGACGCTCGACAACGCCATCCGCGCCCTGGCCGTGATGATCGTGGGTGCGGGCGATCGGGGGTCGGGGCCGGTTCGGGCCAAGGCGGTGGAGCTGGTCGGGTCGGTGGCGCCGGGCTACGGCGGCGACACGCTCGACAGCGACCTCCAGGTGATGGATCCGGGCCTGGCCACCCAGTACGTGGCGCCGCTCGCCGAGGGCCTGGCGCCGGCCGGGGCCGAGCGGTTCCTGTCGGACCTGGTCCGGGTGGCCACCGCAGGTGGGCCGATGAGCGCGGGCCAGCGCCAGATCATCGACGATGCCGGCCGCACGCTGGGCCTGTCGGCGGCCTACGTCGTGGGCATCATCGCCAGTGCCGGGGGTTCCAGCGCGACGCCCGCCGCTCCCCCGTCGGCGCCCGCGTCGGCGTCGGACCCCACCGCGCCGGGGACGTTCCAGCCGCCGTTCGCCGACGAGGAGTCGACCCCCGCGCCGGGCCTGGAGCACGATCCGGCGGCCTGGTCGCCACCCGATCCGGGGTCGCGGATCGACGACGACCGCACGGAAGGGGCCTGAGGTGCGGGTGCTCGTCACCGGCGCCGGCAGCGGCATCGGCGAGGCCACCGCCCGGGTGCTCAGCGGCCATGGCCACCAGGTGGTCGCCACCGCCCGTCGGCTCGAGACGCTCGACGGCCTCGACGTGGCCCTGAAGCTCCCGCTCGACGTGACCAGCGAGGCCTCCGTGGCGGCCTGCGTGGCCGCGGCCGGCGACATCGAGGTGCTGGTCAACAACGCGGGCATCACCGAGACCGGCCCCATGGAGACCTACCCGCACGACGTGCTGCTGAAGATGTTCGAGACGAACGTGTTCGGGCCGATGCGGATGATCCGGGCCTTGGTGCCCGCCATGCGCGAGCGCGGCGAGGGCGTGGTGGTCAACGTCACGTCGGTCGAGGGCAAGGTGGCCGCCCCCCTCGCCGGCGGGTACTGCGGCACGAAGCACGCCTTGGAGGCCATGTCCGAGTCGCTGTCGTTCGAGGTGGGCCACTTCGGCGTCCGGGTGGTGATCGTGGAGCCGGGCTACATCGCTCCGGGCATGCGCAACGCGGTGCGCCACGGTGAAGACGGGACGGTGTACGAGGAGCTCCGCCGCCAGTGGAGCGGGGCCGACGAGACGATGGTCGGGCCCGAGGGCCGCCCCGCCCCCGAGCTGGTGGGTGAGGCCATCGCCGCCGCGATCGCCGATCCGGCCACGCCGCTGCGGGTCCCCGTGGGGGCCGACGCCGAGATGGTCCTGGCCACGCGCAAGCAGCTGGGCGACCACGACTTCACGGCGGCCATGCGAGACCTGCTCGGCCTCACCTGGTAGCCGTCGGAAACGACGAGCGCCCGGCCACCGGGGCCGGGCGCTCGCAGGTTCGTGCACCCGGCGCAGGGTGCTCCAGGAACGGGTCGGTCAGTCGGTGTACTCGGGGTCGAGGTGGGTCACCGGGTCGTCGCCCTTGAGCTGGCGGAGGGTGTTCTTCAGCTTCATGAGCTGGATGAAGATGTCGTGCTCGGGGTTGAGGCCGGGCACCGACGCCTGCGGGCTCTTCCAGTAGAAGCTCAGCCAGTCCTGGACGCCCTCGAGGCCCGACCGCTTGGCCAGGTCGAGGAAGAGGGCGAGGTCGAGCACCAACGGCGCCGCCAGGATGGAGTCGCGGCACAAGAAGTCGACCTTGATCTGCATCTTGTAGCCGAGCCACCCGAAGATGTCGATGTTGTCCCACCCCTCCTTGTTGTCGCCGCGCGGGGGGTAGTAGTTGATGCGCACGACGTGGGTGATGTCGCCGTACAGGTCGGGGTAGCGCTCGGGCTCGAAGATGGTGTCGAGCACGCCGAGCTTCGACACCTCCTTGGCCTTGAAGCTCTCGGGATCGTCGAGGATCTCACCGTCGCGGTTGCCGAGGATGTTGGTGGAGTACCAGCCCTCGACGCCCAGCATGCGGGCCTTGAACCCGGGGGCGAGGATGGTCTTCATCAGGGTCTGGCCCGTCTTGAAGTCCTTGCCGGTGACGGGCACGTGGTTGCGGGCCGCCAGCTCGAGCAGGGCCGGGGTGTCGAGGTTGAGGTTGGGGGCGCCGTTGGCGACCGGGATGCCCAGCTTGAGCAGGGCGTAGGCGTAGATCTGGCTGGGGGCGATGTCGGGATCGCTGCTCTTCAGCCCCTCCTCGAACGCGGCGACGGTCTGGTGGACGGCCGACGGCTCGCGGTACACCTCGGTGGACCCGCACCACACGGCGACCAGGCGGTCACAGCCGTTGGTCTCGCTGAAGGTCTGGATGTCGGTGGCCAGCTGCTCGGCGAGGTCCCACTTGGAGGTGCCCTCCTTGATGTGGTTGCCGTGCAGGTTCTTCACGTACGCCTGCTCGAACACCGCGGTCATCGGCTTGATGGCGCGGAGCTCTTCGCCGAGCTGCTCGAGCATGTGGCCGTCGAGCACGCCGGCGCGGGAGGCGGCGACGTAGGCGTCGTCCTCGAACACGTCCCAGCCGCCGAACACCAGGTCGTCGAGCTGGGCGAGCGGCACGTAGTCGTTGATCAGCGGGACGTTGTCGTCGGTGCGGGCACCGATGCGGATGGTGCCCATCTGCGTGAGCGAGCCGATCGGCTTGGCCAGGCCCTTGCGGATGGCCAGGCAGCCCGCGATGAACGTGGTGCCGACGGCGCCCATGCCGGGCAGCAGGATGCCCAGCTTGCCGGAGGCGGGGGCGATGTCGGTGGTGGGGTCGGACACTGAGGTCTCCGTTGAGAGGGGATGGAAGGCGGCGCCGCAGGCGGCCGACGACGTCGGGCGCAGGACCGCCGGAGCAGGCTAGGCGGTACCCGGCGTCCGAGCCTGGTCCGCAGGGCCCGCTCCCCGGGACCTCCAAGGGTGCCCAGCGCCCCTTCCCAGGTGGTGGGCGGACGATGCCCCCATGACGAAGCCACGAACCGTCCTCGGCCCTGGGATCCTCAGCGCCGCCCTCATCCTCTCGGCGTGCGGGAGCCCGGATCCCCGAGCGGCCACGGTGATCACGACCGGCTCGGTCGGCGTGACCGCGGCCGCGATCGCCCCGATCAGCGCGGCGGCGTCGGCCCGCTCGTCGACCAGCTCCGAGGTGGGCAGCTCCACGATCGAGCACCGCTCGGGAGCCGCTGCCGATGCCGCGTGAGGTGCCGGGATCCCCCGCACCCGCCCGCCGCCGCGGCGCGGCCCGCTGCTACCAGCGCGAGCGCGACTCCTCGGCGAAGCCCTGGAGCCCGTCGACGTGGTGGACCGCGCCGGTGTCGGTGGTGACGTGGCCCGACCAGGTGCCGAACACCTGGTGCACCTCGGTGCCCATGACGACCGCCTTCACCTGCGAGTGCTTGTCGTAGGTGGGCGTGAGCGTCAGGTCGAAGGAGCCGTCGGGGTGGTGCACCCGCCAGGGCTCGAGCGGCTGCTCCCAGCGGTAGTCCCAGGTCAGCTCCTCGCCGATCTTGGTGAGCACGCCGTCGACGATGACGCCGTTCTCGGTGAACCCGGTGCCCTCGGTCCACTTGGCCCCGATCTGGATGCCGACGACGGCGCCCTCGGCCGACCGCCCGGCGCCCCCGCCCCAGTTCCACCGGGTCTCGTACGGCCAGCGACCCCGACCGACGTCGAGCACGCCCCACGCCTCGTCGACGCGGTGGGTCCCCTCCGGATCGACCTCGGCATCGATCGCCGCCGACGCCGCGGACGACCCGAAGTGCACCACCTGGTCGCCGACCTCGAGCGTGCCGTGGGCCGGTCGGGCCTGGTGCTTCGACGTGTACTGGAACTGCTTGTCCGACCAGGGGATCACGACGTTGAGCGACTCGTGGCCGGCGGGCAGGTCGATCCGGGCGTTGAGCGAGCTGCGCTGCCCGTCGCCGTCGGTCCACCACGCCGCGATCGTGGTGCCCTCGGGGTCGTCGGTGAGGGCGACCTCGATCTTCGACGACTCGTACCGCAGCGGCGCCGACCCCGGCCGGTCGGGCAGCGCGATGCCTCGGGCACCGGGCACGTTGGCGGCCCGGCCTCCGGTCTCGCCGGTGGGCAGGTGGCACCACCACACCTCGGCGATGCCCAGGTAGTCGACGTCGGCGTAGACGATGGCGATCGACCAGTCGCCGGCGAGGATCGCCCAGTAGTCCCACCGCTTCGTGCGCCCCCAGCGGCCGCGGAGGTTGCCGGTGTGCAGCGGGGTGCGCGACCACCCTCGCGCCGCCGGGTTCAGCACCTTCCCGCCGGGAAGGCACAGGTCGACCGGCTGGGTGATCTCGGGTTCGCTGGTGGCCATCGCGGCAGTCAACCACGTCGCCGCGCACCCGAGGGCAGCCGGTCCCGAGCGGGCCGCTACCCGACGGGCCCGCCGAGGGTCAGGCCTCGAGCTCCTCGCCGAGGGCGAGCCAGCGCTCCTCGGTGTCGGCCAGCTTGGCATCGACCTCCGCCACCTCGTGGCCGACGGCGGCGAGCTGCTGGTGGTCGGTGGGATCGACCTGGGCCAGCCGGTCGACCAGGGCGGAGCGCGCCTTGTCGAGCTTGCGCATCTCCTTCTCCGCGTCCTTCATGAGCCGCCCCAGCGTGCTGGGGCTGCGCTTCTGGGCCCCCACCGGCGATGCGGACCGGCCCGCCGGAGCAGCCGTGGTGGAGCCGGCGGAGACCTTGCCCTTGCCCTTCGTCCCGCCGCCTCGCGACGCGCTGGTGGCGCCCGCCGACGAGCCGGTCTGGCGGCGGCCCTGCTCCCACGTGGCGTAGCCGCCCGGGAGGCGCTCGACGTCGTGGGCATCGTCGATGACGACCACGTCGGCCACGGTGCGCTCGAGGAACGCCCGGTCGTGGCTGACGACGACCAGGGCGCCGGGCCAGTCGTCGAGGAAGTCCTCGAGGGCGCGCAGCGAATCGAGGTCGAGGTCGTTGGTGGGCTCGTCGAGGAGCAGCACGTTGGGCCGCTTGGCCAGGGTCAGCAGCAGCTGGAGGCGGCGACGCTCCCCGCCGGACAGCGTCCCGATGGGGGCCCACTGGGCATCGCCGTCGAACCAGAACCGCTCGAGGAGCGACGCATCGGACCAGTCGGCGTGGCGGGCCGGGCCCGACACCGCGTCACGCACGCGCATGGTGGGGTCGAGGTCGGCGCCGCGCTGGTCCCACACGGCCAGCTCGACGGTGGACCCGACCACGACGCGGCCCTCGGCGGGCGCGATGCGGCCCCCCATGATCTGCAGGAGCGTGGTCTTGCCCGCGCCGTTGGGACCGACGACGCCGAGGCGCTCGCGCGGATCGAGCAGCAGGTCGACGCCGCGGAACAGCCACGGCGCGTCGGGCCCGAACTGGTGGCCGACCCCGTGGAGCTCGATCACCTGGTCGCCGAGGCGCGGGGTCTCGACGTGCAGCGGCATCTCGCCGCGCCGCGCCGGCGCTTCAGCCTTGCCCTGGACGATCGCGGTGGCCGAGCGGATGTGGGCCTTGGGCTTGGCGGTCCGCGCCGGGGCGCCGCGCCGGAGCCACGCCAGCTCCTTCTTGGCCAGGTTCTTGCGGACCGACTCGGCGGTGGCGGCCTGGGCGTCGCGCTCGAACCGGGCCTCGAGGTAGGACGAGTAGCCGCCCTCGTGGACGTAGGCCTTGCCCCGGTCGAGCTCGAGGATGCGGGTGGTGAGCCGGTCGAGGACGTGACGGTCGTGGGTGACCAGGATGAGGCCGCCGCGGTGGCCGGCCAGGCGGTCCTCGAGCCAGGCGATGGCATCGATGTCGAGGTGGTTGGTGGGCTCGTCGAGGATGAGCAGGACGGAGTCGTCGTCGGGCCCGCCGCCGGGTCCCACCTCGACGAGCGCCCGGGCCAGCGCCACCCGCTTGGCCTGCCCGCCCGACAGGCGGTCGGTGGCCACGTCGGCCAGGTCGCCGATGCCGAGCCGGCTCAGGATCACGTCGACCTCCCACTCCCGCTCGGGATGGGCGCCGGGCGCCACGGCGTGGTGCACCGTGCCCACGGGCAGGTCGTCGGCCTGGTCCAGCATCACGACCCGGGAGCCGCGCCCGGGCCGGAGGGTGCCGTCCTCGGGATCGGTCTTGCCCGCCAGCACCCGCAGCAGCGTCGACTTGCCGGTGCCGTTGATGCCGACGAGACCCAGCCGGTCGCCGGTCGACAGGGTCAGCGACACGTCGGAGAACAGCTGCCGACCGGGTCGGGAGGCGGACAGGCCGGTGGCGTCGAGCAGGATCATGGCTCGCCCACGCTACGAGCCGCCGCTCCCCGACCTCGCACCCGCCCCGCCCACCTTCTGGTCACCAGGCACTGCCCACCGACCACCCGTGACCCCGCGCAGCCGCGACGAGGCGGGCGGCGGGCGTGAGGTCAGATCTCGACGGTGGTGATGGGGAGGCCGAGCTCGGCGAACTGCTGCATCGGGCGGTGGTAGCCGCGCTCGAGGTGGTGGATGCCGCTGATCTCCGAGGTGCCGTCGGCGATGGCCGCAGCGATGACCGACGAGAACCCGGCCCGCACGTCGGGCACCTCGACCTTGGCCCCTCGCAGCTTGGACACGCCCTTGACGACGGCGGAGTGCACGGCGTTGGTGTCGTGGAAGCGGCACGACTCGCCGCCGAGGCACGTGGAGAACAGCTCGATCTCAGCACCCATCTGCTTCAGCGCGGGCACGTAGACCAGCCGGTCCTCGTAGACCGTCTCGTGCAGCACGGACATGCCGTCGGCCTGGGTGAACAGGACCACCAGGGGCGTCTGCCAGTCGGTCATGAACCCGGGGTGCGTGTCGGTCTGCACGGCGGCCGGCGACAGGCCGCGAGGCGAGGTGGCCAAGATGTACTCGTCGGTGATGTCGAACTGGGCGCCCATGCGGTTGAGCGTGGTGATGGCCGTGACGAGCCGGTCCTGGTCGCAGCCGTGCACCCGCACCTCGCCCTTGGTGAGCAGCCCGGCCACCAGGTAGCTGAACGCCTCGTTGCGGTCGCCCTCGAGCGTGGTCTCCGCCCCGCGCAGCGACGACACCCCGTCGATCGTGAACTTGCGGCCCGGCGACAGCTCGATGCGCGCACCCATGCGCTGCAGGAAGAGGGCGAGCTCGATGACCTCGGGCTCGGTGGCGGCGTTGCGCAGGACGGTGCGCCCCTCGGCCAGCACGGCCGTGAGCAGCACGGTCTCGGTGGCACCGACCGACGGGTAGGGCAGCTCGATCTTGGCGCCGCGCAGCTGGGCGGCCTTGGCGTGGAGCCCCTCGTCGGTCTCCTCGATCTCGGCGCCGAGCGCGGTGAGGGCCTCGATGTGGAAGTCGACCGGGCGGCGGCCGATCCTGTCGCCGCCGACCAGGGGGACGAACGCCTCGCCGGTGCGGTGCAGCAGCGGGCCGAGCAGGAGGATCGGGATGCGGTTGAGCCCGCTGAACGAGAGCGGGACGCGGGTGGTGACGCCCTCGTGGGGCTCGACGGTGATGACCCCGGCGGCCTCGTCGTGCTCGACGCCCACGCCCAGGGACCGGAGGATGTCGGCGGTGATGGCGACGTCGCCGACCTCGGGGACCTGGCGGATGGTGCTCGCGCCCTCGCCCAAGATGGCGGCGACCATGTGCTTGGTCACGGCGTTCTTGGACCCTCGGATGAAGACATCGCCCCGCAGGGGACCCGAGGGGGTGACCGACCAGGCGCGTTCGCTCATGGCCGTCAAGGGTACGCACCTCCCGTCACCGGAGCCGCAAGCACCCCGCGACCAGGCCCGCAGCGCCACGGGAGGGGGTCGACGGCCGGTGCCGGTGCGCCGCGTACCCTCGGGCCATGGCCGCTCCCCCGCCTCGCCGCCGCAACGACGGCATCTTGTCGGACCCGATCGACCTCGATGGGCCGCGCAACCCGCGGGTCCAGCACCCCCAGGTCCCAGCCCGCGCCGGGCTGGTGGTCAAGCAGCGCGGCACCCCGATCACCGGCACGGTGGTGGGCGTGGTCAACGGCTACCTGCACGTGAAGGACCGCCAGGGCTTCGAGCACCGCATGACGATGCTCAAGGGCGGGTTCGAGGTCGACGGCAAGGTCGTGACGCTGGTCGAGCCCCGTGGCCCTGCCCCCGGGGCGAGCGGTCCGGCGACGGCGGCTCGAACCGCGTCGGGCTCGATCGCCGTGCCCCGGGCGCCGGCCCAGGTGGCGCGGGCCAGCCGGATCCTCGTCGAGGGCCTCCACGATGCCGAGCTGGTCGAGAAGGTGTGGGGCGACGACCTGCGCGCCGAGGGGGTGGTGGTGGAGCAGCTCGAAGGCGCCGACCACCTCGACCACGTGGTGCGCGCGTTCGCGCCCAAGCCCGGCCGGCGGCTCGGCATCCTGCTCGACCACCTGGTCGACGGCTCGAAGGAGACGCGGATCGCGGCCACCGTGACCCACCCCGACGTCCTGGTGACCGGGCACCCCTACATCGACATCTGGCAGGCGGTGAAGCCCAGCGTGCTCGGGGTGGCGGCCTGGCCCGAGGTCCCTCGCGGCGAGCCGTGGAAGGAGGGCGTGCTGCGGCGCCTGGGGGTCGACGCCGAGCCCTGGCAGTTCTGGAAGCAGTTGCTCGGCCGGGTCACCAGCTGGACCGATCTGGAGCCGCCGCTGATCGGCGCGGTCGAGGAGCTCATCGACTTCGTCACCGAGCCGCCCGGCGCCTGAGGCAGGGGCGGGGAATGACCGGAGCCCTCGCATCGTTGGAGCCAGTGCCACCACGACGACCGGAGCACCCATGGCAACCATCGACCTGACCGAAGCAACCTTCCCCGAGACCGTCGGCGCCGAGGGCACCGTGCTGGTCGACTTCTGGGCGTCGTGGTGCGGACCGTGCCGAGCGTTCGCACCCACCTTCTCGGCCGTGTCCGAGAACCACCCCGACATCACCTTCGCCAAGGTCGACACCGAGGCCGAGCAGGGCCTGGCCGGCGCCGCCGGCATCCAGTCGATCCCCACGCTGATGGTGTTCCGCGACGGCATCTTGGTGTTCTCGCAGCCGGGCGCCCTTCCAGCCGCCACGCTCGAAGACCTGGTCAGCCAGGTGCAGGCCCTCGACATGGACGACATCCGGCGCCAGATCGCCGAGTCCGAGGCCGACGCCGAGGTCGACGCCGGCAGCTGATCGCGGAGGAGCCGTCGATCAGGTCGTGCGAGCGGCCTCGACCGCAGCCACCTGCTCGGCCACCAGCCGGGCCACCAGGTCGGGCTGGGCGCGCGGCACACCGGAGGTGCCGGCGCCGCGGACGTCGTAGGCCACCACGTGGTGGCGCGGGGCGAGCCGCTCGACGACCGGGTCCCACATGGCGTGGTCGTCGGGGTAGCCGTGGACCAGGACGACGGTGGGTGCACCGGCCGGGCCGTGCTCGTGGACCTGGAGCTCGAGCCCACCGAAGCCGGCCACCCGGCGCTCGCGCCCATCGGCTCGGCCGTGACGTGGGCGAGCCGCGGCGGTCATGGCCCGGGACTGTGCCATCGCGGCGATGGCTCGGTCAACGAGGCGGAATCCCGGCCGCCTCTTGACAACCCCTTGGCGTGGTGTGTTAAGCATGCCTAACACCGCTGCCGACGAGGACCCATGACCGCCGAACCCCACGTCCCCACCGATCCGCTCACCCTCTTCCAGGGCGGCGCCGCCGCCCACCCGGCCCGTCAGGCCTGGCTGCTCGAGCAGCTCGAGCAGTGGTTCGCCGGCGACCTCGCCGACGGGCGCGAGCGCCGCCGGGTGGTCGCCCAGGCCCTCCGCTCCGCCACGGAAGACGCGCACCGCTGGCTCGATGATCGCCTCGACGGGTGCGACCTGGTCCGGGTCGACCTCCTCATCGACGGCGACGGCACCCACCGCCACTCGGTCTTCCGGTCCCTGCCCACCCCGCTCGGCCTCCTGCTCATCTGCCTCGACCAGTGCCGCGTCGGCCATGAGGTCCGCGTCGTGCAGGAGCTCGCCAAGGCCGGCCGGGTCGAGGCCCGCGCCACCTGGCCCTTCGGCATGGACGAGGCCGAGACGCTCACCCGCCCGGCTCGCGTCCCCGCGGAGCTGCGCACGGTCTGATCACCACGATCGACCCGAGATCCCGAACGAGCGGCGACCGACACCGCTGCTCGCTCGGACGTGGGCGGGTGCCGGGACCCGGTTCCCCCGGCACCCGCTCCCACTTCGCACGGTACGGTCCGGCCAGCGCCCACCTGCCGGAGGAACCGATGGCCGACGTCGACCGCACCAAGCTCGCCGAGCGCCTCGCAGCAGAGCAGGCGGCCTTCGCCGCCGCCCGGCCCGCGTCGAGGGCTGCTGCTGCCGAGGCGGCCGAGCACCTGATCGGCGGGGTGCCGATGACGTGGATGGCCAAGTGGGTGGGCGGCTTCCCGATGTTCCTGGCCCAGGCCCGCGGCAGCCGGGTGACCGACGTCGATGGCCACACCTACATCGACTTCGCCCTGGGCGACACGGGCGCCATGGCCGGCCACTCCCCCGCGCCCACCATCGCCGCGATCCGCCACCAGGTCGAGGAGGTGGGGGGCGTGACCGCGATGCTGCCCACGGCCGATGCCGCCTGGGTCGCCGGCGAGCTGACCCGCCGCTTCGGCGTGCCCCGCTGGTCGTTCGCGCTCACCGCCACCGACGCCAACCGCTGGGCGCTTCGGCTCGCCCGCCTGGTGACGGGCCGCCCGCTGGTCGCCTCGTTCGCGTACGCGTACCACGGCACCGTCGACGAGACCTTCGTGGTGCGCGCCGACGACGGCTCCACGGTGGCCCGGGTCGGCAACGTCGGCCCCGCCGTCCCGCCCGCCGAGACCACCCGGGCCGTCGAGTGGAACGACCTCGACTCGGTCGAGGCGGCGCTGGCCCCCGGCGACGTGGCGGTGCTGATCACCGAGCCGGCGCTCACCAACATCGGCATCGTGCTCCCCGACCCCGGGTTCCTCGATGGGCTGCGCGCCGCCTGCGACCGCACGGGCACGCTGCTCCTGATCGACGAGACCCACACGCTGTCGGCCGGTCCGGGCGGGTGCACGCAGGCCTGGGACCTGCGCCCCGACATCGTCACGCTCGGCAAGTCGTTCGCCGGCGGCGTGCCCATCGGCGCCTACGGGCTCTCGGCTGCGGTGGCCGCCCGGCTCCAGGCCAAGGTCGACGCCTCCGACGCCGACCTGGTCGACGTGGGCGGGGTCGGCGGCACCCTGGCCGGCAACGCCCTCTCGCTCGCCGCGGCGCGAGCCACCCTCGGCGAGGTCCTCACCGACGACGCGTTCGTCGCCATGATCGATCTCGCCACGTCGTTCACCGCCGGGGTGCAGGCCACGCTCGACCGCCACGACCTCCCCTGGTCGATCGTGCAGCTCGGCGCCCGGGCCGAGTACCGGTTCGCGCGCCCGGCGCCGCGCACCGGCACCGAGTCGGCGGCCGCAGGCGACGACGACGTGGAGGAGTACCTCCACCTGGCCATGGCCAACCGGGGCATCTTGATCACCCCGTTCCACAACATGGCGCTGATGGCGCCGAGCACCACCCAGGCCGACGTCGACGCCCACACCGCGGCGTTCGCCGAGGCGGTCGCCGCGATCTGCTGACCGGTGGTCAGACCGCCGCGGCGGGCATCGGCCCGTCCCATGCGGCGGAGGGCTTGCGCATCGAGGCCCAGTACGACTGGGTGAACGCGATCTCCTTGCCCCACCTCGCCGCGCCGCCCTCGACGAGCTCGGCCTGGGCGGCGACCTCGCGCCGGCAGTGCGCGGACCACATCGTCATGAGCCCACCGCCGAGCACCGGCAGCACCAGCAGCGAGAGGGTCGAGGTGCCGGACTGCACGAGCCGGGGGATCACGAAGAGGAACGGGAAGCAGAACCCGAAGAAGACGAGCGGGATCGTCACCGCCGCCGTGCGGAACCGGCGGACCGCCTTCGTGAAACCCGGACCGTCGATCGTCGGGTGGTCGGAGGAGAACACCGCCTGGAAGCCGGCAGGCGCATCGGTGGGCGCCACGCGCCGCTCCCAGCCGAGCATCCGGCACGCCACGCCCGACCAGTCCTGCCCCTCGGCCGGTCCCGACCGGAGGCGGCTGCCCGGGAGGATGATCTGGCGGCCGCCTTCGGCGACGATCGCCACCACCGACCCCGGCGTCGGATCGCCGACGAGCCAGAAGCGCTGGTGGAGGTCGAAGTCGGCCGAGGTGTTGGGCAGGGCCACGTTGCCGATGACCGCCCCGTTCGGCGCCAGGATCTCGAGCGCGGCCCGCGGCATGCGCGCCTTGCCGACGATCGCGGCGCGCACCAGCACCGGGGTGCACCGGGCGTCGGCGGTGATGACGGTGGCGGCCTCGCGCTGGCGCCGGGTGCGCTTGGCGGCGGTGACCACCTCGACCTCGGGGCGCGGCGCGTGCAGCGGGGGTGACGCGCCGGAGCCGGTCGCGTATCGGTCGTCGGCAACCTCTACCACCCGGTTCCTGTCGGCCGGTGCGACCCGAAACGTGAGCACCCGGGCCCGCAACGCCCAGCTCAGACCGACGGATCGACGACGAGCTCCAGCTCCACCTCGTGGTGCACCGGGATCCCGTGAGCACCGACGAGCGGGATCGACGGCTTCACGTCCCGGGAGCGATCGGCGCCGCCGCGGTGGACGGCCACCAGGTCCCAGCCCCGCCGCTGGTAGAAGCGCAGGGCATCGGTGTTGTCGTTGTTGGTGATGAGCCACAGCCGGTCGACACCGAGGCGCCGGCCCTCGCTCCGCACGGCCCGCAGCAGCGCCGAGCCCACGCCGCGGTCGCGCACCCACGCCTCGAGGCCCACCACCTCGATCTCGTTCGCGGCCTCTACCCGGCGCCAGGTGAGGAGGCCGGCGGGCCGGCCCCCGATCTCGGCGAGGAGCGCTCCGAGGTCGGCGACGCGGTGCTCGACGCCGACGCTGACGATCGTCGACCCCCACTCGCTGGGCGGGAGGACCGAGAGGTCGAGCTCGCCGGGCGCCAGCGACCGGATATCGAGCCGCTCGTCCGGCGCCGGCTCGGGATGGGTGGGCGCGGCCATGGTGAGGTGGAGGCCGTCGGGCTCGAGCAGGACGCCGACGAAGCCGCTGTCCTCGTAGACCCGGACCGCGGGAACGTTGGTGGTGCGCACGCTCAGGCTCAGCCGGGCGAGGCCGTCGGCGTGCGCCCGGGCGAGCAGCCCCTCGATCAGCTGGTGCCCGGTGCCTCGGCCCCGAGCGGCCGGCGTGCAGGCGATGGCGATCTCGGGCGTCTGCACGTCGATGAAGCCGTAGCCGGGCGCGTCGGCCGGGAAGGAGCGGTACCAGGCCGCCCCCAACCGCTCGCCGGTCTCGTCGTCGACCGCCACCAGGCCCGTGTCGCCGACCCGCCCCCACCCGTCGAGGTAGCGGGCGAGCCCGGGGATCGCCTCCATGGCCTCGACGGTGTTCGGCGGGCCGTCAGGCGCCGACGAGTGCCCGAGCATCTCCCACAGGAATGGCAGGTCCTCGGTGGTGGCAGGGCGCAGCACGCCCGGAGCCTGCCACGCCGTCGTCCACGATCACCGACCATCGACGATCACGTTGCGCCTGCCGATCGGCGCGACCGCCGCCTGACCTCGCGGGCCGGTCCGCGGGGAGCGGTCAGGTGTCGAAGTCGTCGGCGCCGGCTCGGAGCTTGCGCAGGATGCGGTTGAGGTCGGCGCTGTCCCGGTCGGTGAGCTCGGTCACGCCCACGGAGGCGGCGACGACGGCCTTGGTGGCATCGACCACCGTGGCGCGGCCCTCGGCGGTGAGCTCGGCGAGGGTGGTGCGGCGGTCGGTGGGGTGCGGCACCCGCTTCAGGAGGCCCTGCTGCTCGAGCCGGTCGACGAGGTTGGTGATGCTCGCCTGGTGGAGCATCAGCCGGTCGCCCATCTTCCCGAGCGGCAGCACGCCCTGCTTCGAGAAGTGGAGCAGGACCAGCACCTCGTAGCGGGCGAAGGTGAGCGACCACGGGCGCAGGGCCTCGTCGACCCGGGAGAGCACGATCTGCTGGGCCCGCATGATCGAGGTGGCGGCCTGCATGGCAGCGGACTCGTCCCATCCCTGGCCGTCCCACTGGCGGCCGGCCTCGGCGATGGGGTCGAAGGGCAGCGGGCGCACCATGGCCGACCAGGGTAGTCGCTCGGTCATCCGACAGTCGGTAGACAGATAGTTGGAAGTCAAAGTATTCTGTTCCCCGTGACCAGCGAAGCCCTCCACCAGCCCGTCCACCCGGTCCGGTTCGTCACCGCGGCCAGCCTGTTCGACGGCCACGACGCATCGATCAACATCATGCGGCGCATCCTCCAGAGCCAGGGCGCCGAGGTCATCCACCTCGGACACAACCGCTCGGTCGACGAGGTGGTCACCGCCTGCGTGCAAGAAGACGTGCAGGGCGTCGCCATCAGCTCGTACCAGGGCGGCCACGTCGAGTACTTCCAGTACCTCGTCGATCTGCTGCGCGAGCGGGGCGCCGGTCACGTCAAGGTCTTCGGCGGAGGGGGCGGGGTGATCGTGCGCTCGGAGATCGATCAGCTCCACGCCTACGGGGTCAGCCGCATCTTCTCGCCCCACGACGGCCAGTCGCTCGGCCTGCCGCAGATGATCAACACGCTCATCCAGGCGGCCGACGTCGAGCTCGCCGTCGACCTGCCCGGCACGCTCGACGGCCTGTTCGGCGGCGACCACGCGGTGCTCGCCCGCGTCATCACCGCCATCGAGTCCGACACGCTGCCGTCGGTGCAGCGCGCCGAGCTGCGGGCCGCGGCCGAGGCGCGGACCGTGCCGGTCCTCGGCATCACCGGCACCGGCGGCTCGGGCAAGTCGTCGCTCACCGACGAGCTGGTCCGCCGCTTCCGCCTCGACCACGAGGACAAGCTCAAGGTGGCCGTGATCGCCATCGATCCCACCCGGCGCAAGGGCGGCGGCGCGCTGCTGGGCGATCGCATCCGCATGAACTCGATCGACCCCGGGACCATCTACTTCCGCTCGCTCGCCACCCGCACCGCCGGCACCGTGGTCCCGCAGGGCACCGACGACATCGTCGCCGCCGCCAAGGCGTGGGGCGCCGACCTCGTCATCATCGAGACGCCCGGCATCGGCCAGGGCGACGCCGCCATCGTCGACCACGTCGACCTGTCCCTCTACGTGATGACCCCGGAGTTCGGAGCCGCCAGCCAGCTCGAGAAGATCGACATGCTCGACTTCGCCGACGTCGTGGCCATCAACAAGTTCGACCGCCGCGGCGGCGAGGACGCCCTGCGCGACGTCCGGCGCCAGCTGGTCCGCAACTCCGAGTCGTTCGGCTCCTCGCCCGACGAGATGCCGGTGTTCGGCACGGTGGCATCCCGGTTCAACGACGACGGGGTCACCGGCCTCTACCAGGAGCTGCGCTCCCGGCTGCAGGCGCACGGGCTGACGAGCGTCGCCGGCGGCGGGGTCCTCCCCCACGTCGACACCAAGGTCTCCTCCGCCGACACCGCCATCGTCCCCGCCGCCCGGGCCCGCTACCTCGCCGACATCGCCGCGCACGTGCGCGACCACCACGCCACGGTCGCCGACCAAGCTGCGGTGGCCCGCGAGCTCCAGCAGCTCCGAGCCGTTCGAGCCCTGGTGGCCGAGACGGGCGGCGATGCCGAGGCGGCCAAGCTGCCCCAGCTGGAGGCAGCCGCCGACCAGCGCCTCGGCGCCGAGGCCCGCGGGCTGCTCGCCGTCTGGCCCCAGACCGTGGCCGACTACTCCGGCGACGAGCACGTCATCGAGATCCGCGGCCGGGAGCTGCACACCCAGCTCACCAAGGAGTCGCTGTCGGGGTCGAAGATCCCCCGCGTGGCGCTCCCCCGCTTCACCGACCACGGCGAGCTGCTGCGGTTCCTGATGCTCGAGAACCTGCCCGGCCGGTTCCCGTTCACCGCCGGCGTCTTCCCGTTCAAGCGCGACGGGGAGCGGCCGGCGCGCATGTTCGCCGGGGAGGGCGATGCCTTCAAGACCAACACGCGCTTCCACCTCCTCTCCGAGGGCCAGCCGGCCACCCGCCTGTCCACCGCGTTCGATAGCGTCACGCTCTACGGCTTCGACCCCGACCTGCGCCCCGACATCTACGGCAAGGTCGGCAACTCGGGGGTGAGCATCGCCACCCTCGACGACATGAAGGTGCTGTTCGACGGCTTCGACCTGTGCGACCCGAGCACGTCGGTCTCCATGACCATCAACGGCCCCGCGCCCACCATCCTCGCCATGTTCCTCAACACGGCCATCGACCAGCGCCTCGACCGGTTCCGCACCGAGGAGGGCCGCGAGCCCACCGCGGAGGAGGCCGTCGAGCTGCGGGCCTGGGTCCTCGCCAACGTCCGCGGCACCGTCCAGGCCGACATCTTGAAGGAGGACCAGGGCCAGAACACCTGCATCTTCTCCACCGAGTTCGCCCTCGGGATGATGGCCGACATCGCCGAGTGGTTCGTGGCCGAGCAGGTCCGCAACTTCTACAGCGTCAGCATCTCCGGCTACCACATCGCCGAAGCGGGCGCGAACCCCATCAGCCAGCTCGCCTTCACGCTCTCCAACGGGTTCACCTACGTCGAGGCGTACCTGGCCCGGGGCATGGCGATCGACGACTTCGCCCCCAACCTCTCGTTCTTCTTCAGCAACGGCATGGACCCCGAGTACACGGTGCTGGGCCGGGTGGCCCGGCGCATCTGGGCCGTCGCCATGCGGGACCGCTACGGCGCCGCGGAGCGCAGCCAGAAGCTGAAGTACCACGTGCAGACGAGCGGCCGGTCGCTGCACGCCCAGGAGATGGCGTTCAACGACATCCGCACCACCCTCCAGGCGCTCATCGCGATCTACGACAACTGCAACAGCCTCCACACCAACGCCTACGACGAGGCCGTCACCACCCCCACGGCCGAGTCGGTCCGCCGGGCCCTCGCCATCCAGCTCGTCATCAACGAGGAGTGGGGCCTGGCCATGAACGAGAACCCCAACCAGGGCTCGTTCATCGTCGACGAGCTCACCGACCTGGTGGAGGCCGCCGTGCTCGCCGAGTTCGACCGCATCGCCGAGCGCGGCGGCGTGCTGGGCGCCATGGAGACCGGCTACCAGCGGGGCCGCATCCAGGACGAGTCCCTGCTCTACGAGACCCGCAAGCACGACGGCACCCTGCCGCTCATCGGCGTCAACACGTTCCTCCCGCCCGCGGCCGACGACGGTGACGACGACGGGCACGTCGAGATCGAGCTGCAGCGCAGCACCGACGAGGAGAAGCAGTCGCAGCTCCGCCGCCTGGCCGACTTCCAGGCGCGCCACACCGGCGAGCGCCCCGCGGCCCTGCACCGCCTCCAAGACGCCGCCCTCGCCGGCGACAACCTCTTCGACGTGCTCATGGACGCCACCCGCTCGTGCTCGCTCGGCGAGATCACCCACACCCTGTTCGAGGTCGGCGGCCGCTACCGCCGCAACGTCTGACCCACCCGCCCCACCGAACTTCCTGTGAGAACCCGGCGTTCTGCCCGGGCCGTCACAGAACGTTCGAGGGGGTGGGGCGTGGTAGTGAGTCGGGGATGACGGCTTCCCGGTTCGATGTGCCTGCCCTGCTCGATCAGCTGACGCTGGAGGAGAAGGCCTCGCTGGTCTCTGGGTCCGGGTTCTGGTGGACGCGGAAGATCGAGCGGCTCGGGATCCCGTCGATCATGGTGAGCGACGGGCCGCACGGGCTCCGCAAGCAGGAGCGCAGCACCGACCACGTCGGCATCGGGGGCAGCGTGCCGGCCACGTGCTTCCCCACGGCGTCGGCCCTGGCGTCGAGCTGGGACCGAGACCTGGTGCGCCGGGTCGGCGTCGCCATCGGCGGGGAGGCCCGCGGCCAGGACCTGGCGGTGGTGCTGGGGCCGGGGATCAACCTGAAGCGGTCGCCGCTGTGCGGCCGCAACTTCGAGTACCTGTCCGAGGACCCGGTGGTGGCTGGCGAGCTGGGCCTGGCGATGGTCGACGGCATCCAGAGCCAGGGCGTGGGCACGTCGCTCAAGCACTACGCGGTGAACAACCAGGAGCACGATCGGCTGCGCGTCAGCGCGGACGTCGACGAGCGGCCGCTGCGCGAGCTGTACCTGGCCGGGTTCGAACGGGTGGTCCGCGACGGCCGGCCGTGGACCGTGATGTGCAGCTACAACCGCATCAACGGCGTCTACGCCTCGCAGGACCCGTGGCTGCTGACCGAGGTGCTGCGCGGCGAGTGGGGCTTCGACGGCGTGGTGGTGTCGGACTGGGGGGCGGTGGACGATCCCACCCGGGCGCTGCCGGCCGGCCTCGACCTCGAGATGCCGTCCACCGGCGGCGCGAGCGCGAGGAGGATCGCCGCCGCCGTGCAGGCCGGCGACCTCGACGAGGCCGCGCTCGACACGGCCATCGAGCGCCTGCTCCGGCTCCTCGATCGCACCCTCCCCGGCGTCGAGTCGGACGACGCCTACGACGCCGACGCCCACCACGCCCTGGCCCGCGAGGCCGCCGCCGACTGCGTGGTGCTGCTCGAGAACGACGGTCTGCTCCCCCTCCTCCTCCACCAGGGCCGCATCGCGGTCATCGGCGAGTTCGCCCGCACGCCCCGGTTCCAGGGCGCGGGCAGCTCGAAGGTCAACCCCACCCGCGTCGACGACGCGCTCACCGCCCTCCGGGCGGGCGTGGCCGACGGCGTGACCGTCGACTTCGCGCCCGGGTTCGGCGTCGACGACCCCTCGGCCGACACGGCGGCGCTGCGGGCCGAGGCGGTCGCCACCGCCACCGGCGCCGACGTGGCCATCGTGTTCCTGGGCCTCCCGCCGAGCTTCGAGTCCGAGGGCTACGACCGAGACCACCTCGACCTGCCACCGGAGCAGGTGGCCGTGCTCGAAGCCGTGGCGGCCGCGACCGAGCGGGTGGTCGTGGTGCTCGCCAACGGCTCGGTGGTGGCGATCGAGGGATGGCGGCACCACGCCGGGGCCCTGGTCGAGGGCTGGCTCGGCGGCCAGGCCGGCGGCAGCGCGATCGCCGACGTGCTCCTGGGTGCGGTGAACCCGTCGGGCCGCCTGGCGGAGACGGTGCCGCTCCGCATCCAGGACACGCCGTCGTACCTCAGCTTCCCTGGCGAGGACCGCCACGTGCGCTACGGCGAGGGCCTGCACATCGGGTACCGCCACTACGACGCCCGCGACCTGCCCGTGAGCTACCCGTTCGGCCACGGCCTGTCGTACACCGAGTTCGACTACGCCGACCTGACCGTCGAGGTCCACGACCACCCGGGTGGGAGCGCCGCCTCCGCCGGGTGGACCGGTGCGCCGCGGCTCGCGGTCCGCGCCACGATCACCAACACCGGGCCCGTGCGCGGCAAGGAGGTGGTGCAGCTCTACGTGGCCGACCACGAGGCCGCGGTCACCCGACCGGTCCGGGAGCTCAAGGGGTTCGCCAAGGTGGCGCTGGAGCCGGGCGAATCGGCCACCGTGTCGTTCACGCTGACCGAGCGCGACCTCTCGTACTGGTCGACGCGCACCGGCGGCTGGGTGCTCGAGCCGGGCATGTTCGAGGTGGCGGTGGGCGCGTCGTCGCGGGACCTGCGGCTGACCGCGGCGGTCGCGATCACCGGCGCGCCGATCGCCTACCCGCTCGACCGCAGCAGCACCCTCGGCGAGTGGCTCGAGCACCCCGTCGGCCACGAGATCCTGCTCGACGCCCTGCGCCGCAGCCCCGGCGGTGACATGACCGGCCTCACCCAGGACCCGGCGCAGGTCCGGATGCTCGGCTCGTTCCCGATGACCCGGCTGGCCACCATGCTCGGCCCGGCCGTCGACGGCGACATCGTCGACGAGCTGCTCGCCCGCCTCGACGGCTGACGCGCGGCTGCGGCTCAGCCGCGGTTGCGGAAGTTGTCGCAGTCGTCGTTGTCGCAGACGAACCCGGCGTCGACCACGTTGGCCGGATCGGCCGGGAGCATCGTCACCCCGCAGAACCCGCAGATGGGCGCCCGCCCGACCGCGGCACCTCCGTCGAGGCCGAGCCG
Organism: Aquihabitans sp. McL0605; assembly: GCF_049993875.1. Taxonomy (NCBI): domain Bacteria; kingdom Bacillati; phylum Actinomycetota; class Acidimicrobiia; order Acidimicrobiales; family Iamiaceae; genus Aquihabitans; species Aquihabitans sp. McL0605. The sequence continues at coordinate 3,520,122 of NZ_CP188252.1, read as the reverse complement.
CTCGTCGCCGTCGTCGTCGTCCCCGTCGTCCCACGGGTCGTCGTCGATGGCGTCGATCCCGGTGTCGTCCCACGAGCCGGGCGGCACGGTCAGGCGCTCCGCAGGCCGAACGCGTCGGACAGCCGCTGCCAGGCCGGGGTGGGCACCTCGGTGCCCTCGGTGATGACCTGGATGCAGACGTGGTCGGCACCGGCATCGAGGTGCGCCTGGATGCGGGCGACGATGGCGTCTTCGGTGCCCCAGGCGACGATGGCGTCGACCAGCCGATCGCTGCCGGCATGGGCGAAGTCGTCGTCGGTGAGCGTGGGATCGAGGCGCTTCAGGTTGTTCGCGTAGTTCGGGAGCCCCGTGTAGGTCTTGGTGTGCGAGCGGGCGATCTCGCGGGCCTTGGCCGGATCGGTCTCGAACACGACGGCCTGCTCCACCGCGAGGAGCGGTCCGGTGCCGAGCGCCTCCCGGGCGATGGCCGTGTGCTCCGGCGGCACGAAGTACGGGAACGCGCCGGCCGCGCGGTCGCGGGCCAGCTCGAGCATGCGGGGGCCGAGCGCCGCGAGCACCCGCTGGGGCTCGGTGGTGGGCGGCGCCGCGAAGAACATCGCCTGGTCCATGCCATCGAGGTAGTCGCGCATGGCAGAGAAGGGCTTGGAGTAGTCGTGCTTGCGGATGCCCTCGACCATCACCTGGTGGCTGACGCCCAGGCCGAGGAGGAACCGGTCGGGGTACGCCTCGGTGAGGGTCTTCTGCGCCGCCGCCGCGGCCATCGGGTCCCGGCCGTAGATCCCGGCGATGCCGGTGGCCACCACGATGTCGGTGCCCCCTCGCAGCAGCAGGGCGGCGCTGGTGAAGGCCTCCCGACCCACCGCCTCGGGGACCCACACCGCGCCGAACCCCAGCTCGTCGAGCTGGTCGACGTGCTCGGCGGCCTGCGCCGACGGCACCAGGTCGAGGGTGAAGGTCCAGATCCCGATGCGGCCGATGTCCATGGCCGGAACCTATCGCCATCCCGACAGGGCGTCGCCGGGCATCGCCGGTAGATTCAGCGGATGGGCAAGGACATCCCCCTCGGCCGCATCGCGGGCATCAAGGTCGGCATGGACGTCACCGTGTTCCTCATCGCCGCCTACCTCTCGGTGATGCTCGCCACCACGTGGCTCCCCCACGACCAGCCCGGCCACGGCAGCACCACGTACTGGATCGCCGGCGGGGCCGGGGCCATCTTGTTCTTCGTGACCCTGCTCGTGCACGAGCTCGGCCACGCCCTCGTGGCGCAAGACGAGGGCATCGGGGTCGACAGCATCGGCCTCAACATGCTCGGCGGCGTGACCCGCATGGAGACCTCGCCCACCACGCCCGGCGCCGAGTTCCGCGTGTCGGTCGTCGGTCCGGTGGCCAGCGCCGCCTGCGGCATCGTCCTGCTCGTGGGCTCGTTCATCACGCCCGACCGCGGGGTGAGCGGCGTGATCGGCTCCGTCTTCTTCCTCATCGGGTACTTCAGCCTGCTGCTCGCCGCGTTCAACATGATCCCGGCCACCCCGCTCGACGGCGGCAAGGTGCTCTCCGCGGCCATCTGGCGCACGACCGGCGACCAGTCCAAGGCGTCCACGTGGGCGGGCGCGTCCGGCATCGTCGCCGGCATGGCCATCGCCACCTGGGGGTTCCGGCGCCTGAACGACCCTGCGGTGGGCCAGCGCGGCTGGTTCCTCGTGCTCACCGGCGGGTTCATCGCCTTCGCCGCCTTCCAGCAGATCCGCAACGCCCCGCTCCTCCGTGCGCTCGACGGCGTCACCGTGGCCGACAGCATGGCCGCGCACCCGCCGACGGCCCCCTCCTGGGCCACCGTCGGCGAGTTCCTGCGCACCAGCTCCCCGAGGCCCGAGCACCAGGCCTACCCGGTGGTGGGCCCCGACGGGCAGGTCGCCGGCCTGCTCACCGCCGCGGCCATCCGCGCCGTGCCACCTGAGGCGTGGGACCAGATGGCGGTCATGGCGCTGGCCTACCCGCTCGACCGGCTCACCCTGATCCGCGACGACGAGCTGCTGCTCCCCGCTCTCCAGAAGCTCGAGTCCGCCGACGTGCGCACCGGGCTGGTGGTCACCGCCGACGGGCGCATCACGGGCACGCTCGACCCCACGGCGCTGCACCGGGCCCTGGCGGCGCGGCCGTCGGTCGGCGCCACCGGCCGCGTCTAGGTTTCGGCGATGACCGACGAGACCCTGCCCACGTACCGCCTCGACGACTCGGTGGCGGTCATCACGCTCGACGACGGCAAGGCCAACGTCTTCTCCAGGGCGTCGCTCACGCACCTCGAGGCCCTGGTCGACCAGGCCGAGGCCGACGGGGCGCGGGCGCTGGTCCTGGTGGGTCGTCCCGGCCGCTTCTCGGCCGGGTTCAACCTCGACGAGATGACCGCCACCGTCGAGGGCATGCGCGCCCTCGTCGTCCAGGGCGCCCGCTTCTGGCTCCGGATCTACGGCCTCGGCATGCCCACCGTCGCAGCGTGCACCGGCCACGCGCTGGCCGGCGGCGCCATCACGCTGCTGTCGTGCGACCGGCGCGTCGGCGCCGACGTGCCGGCCAAGATCGGCCTCAACGAGGTGGCGATCGGGCTCACGCTGCCCAAGTTCGCCGTCGAGCTGGCGCGCGACCGGCTCACCAAGGCCTCGTTCACGGCGGCCACCATGGGCGCGCAGATCTTCGATGCGGCCGGGGCCCAGCAGGCCGGCTTCCTCGACGTGGTGGTGCCCGAGGCCGACCTGGTCAGCACCGCGATGGACGAGGCCCGCCGCCTCGGCCAGATCCGCACGGGCGCCTACGCGGCCACCAAGCTCAACGCCCGCGCCGAGCTGATCGAACGGGTGCTGGCCGACGTGGTCGCCGACCTCGACAGCATCGACGCCCCCTCCGTCTGACCGCTCGTCTCCCCGGAACCGCAGGTCAGGACCTCGACACCGATCGGTGTCGAAGAGCCGGGCGCGCCAGGTGACCGCGCGGTAGCTTGACCGCTGCGGGTCAGGGGACCCGGCACCGACCCAGGGGGACACATGGTTCGACTGCGCAAGCCCACCATCGCGCTCGCGGCGCTCGTCGCCCTCGTCACGCTGGCGGCCTGCCAGCCCCCGCCCGCCAACGCCCGGACCATCCCGCCGGCCAAGCTCGGCGCCCCCGGCAACGTGGTCGCCGGCGGCATCGCCTCGGCCCTCAACCCGAGCCGGTCCCCCGCCGGCACCAACGACTACTCGTGCAAGCCCAGCACCGCCCACCCCAACCCGGTGGTGCTGGTCCACGGCACCCTCGGCAACGCCTACGACTCGTTCAGCGGGCTCGCCCCGGTGCTGAAGTCGTACGGCTACTGCGTGTTCGCCGTGAACTACGGCGCCTCGTCGAGCTCGATCTTCAAGGGCACCGGAGACATCCCCACCTCGGCCGCCGAGATCGGCCGGTTCGTCGATGGCGTCCGCGCCGCCACCGGGGGCGCCAAGGTCGACCTGGTGGGCCATTCGCAGGGCGGCTCGGTCGCTCGCTACTACGCCAACCTGATCGGTGGTTCGGCCAAGGTGCGCTCGGTGGTCGGGCTAGCCCCGTCGAACCACGCCACCAACGTCAGCGGCCTGCTCACCCTGGGCCGCTTCGTGGGCGCCGTCGACCCGATCTTCGCCCTGACCAACTGGATCGGGCTCCCCGCCCTCCAGCAGCAGTCCGATGCCGGCTCGACGTTCTTCAAGAACCTCAACGGCAACGGCGAGACCCGCTCGGGCATCAGCTACACGAACATCGCCACCAAGTTCGACGAGGTGGTCACGCCCTACCGCCAGGCGTTCATCACCGCCGGAGCCGGCGCCACGGTGAAGAACATCACCCTGCAAGACGTGTGCGGCCAGGACCTCACCGACCACCTGGGCATCGTCTACGACACCAACGTGTACCAGCTGGTGCTCAACGCGCTGGACCCCAGCGACCAGCGCCCCATCGCCTGCACCGTCTCCCTTCCGCTGTACGGGAGCTGAGGCCGGCTCAGCTCGGCCGGCACACCCTGGCGCACCGCACCGGCGACCCCTAGGGGTAGGGAACACCCCACCGTGGAGACACCGGGCGGCCCCATCGCCCGCCTGACCTGCGATCCGTACCGTCATCAGGGCAGCACGAACGCTGCTCGAACGACGACGAAGGGACGCGGTCGATGCCGCTCGCCACCTCCAGCTCCACCACCGACCCCTCCTCCCGAGCGGACCGATCTGTCGGGACCGTGAACGGCCACGACGCCCGCCCGCCGGCCGCCATCGCGGCCCGCACCGTCGACGCCGTCAAGGTGTACGGCACCGGCGGGACCGAGGTGCGGGCCCTCGACGGCGTCTCGGTCGACGTGCCCACCGCCACGTTCACCGCGGTCATGGGCCCATCGGGCTCGGGCAAGAGCACGCTGATGCACTGCCTCGCCGGCCTCGACACGCTGACCAGCGGCGAGACGTTCATCGGCGACCAGGAGCTGAGCTCGCTCAGCGACCGGGAGCTGACCCGGGTCCGCCGCGAGCGGATCGGGTTCGTGTTCCAGGCCTTCAACCTGCTGCCCACCCTGTCGGCCGCCGAGAACATCACCCTCCCGATGGACCTGGCCCGCCGGAAGCCCGATCGGGCCTGGCTCGACCAGGTGATCCGCACGGTCGGGCTGACCGACCGCCTCCACCACCGGCCCAGCGAGCTCTCGGGCGGCCAGCAGCAGCGCGTCGCCGTGGCCCGCGCCCTGGCCAGCAAGCCCGAGGTGGTGTTCGCCGACGAGCCCACCGGCAACCTCGATCGCCGCAGCGGCACCGAGGTGCTCTCGTTCCTGCGCAGCGCGGTCGACCAGTTCGGCCAGACCGTGGTGATGGTCACCCACGACCCGGTGGCCGCGTCCTACGCCGACAGCGTCCTGTTCCTGGCCGACGGCCGGATCGTCGACCACCTCACCGACCCGACCGCCACCACCGTGCTCGACCGCATGAAGGCCCTGGGAGACTGATCATGATCCGCCGAACCTTCCAAGGCCTCTGGGCCCGCAAGCGGCGCGTGGTCGGCACGACCACCGCCATCGTCTTGGGCGTCGCCTTCCTGGCCGCCACCCTGGTGCTGGGCGACACGCTCGACGCCAGCTTCAGCGGGCTGTTCAAGGAGGCCAACGCCGGCACCGCGGTGGTGGTCCGCAGCGAGAGCTCGGTCAACACCGACCAGGGCCGCCTCCGCCCGACGCTCGACGCCGACCTGGCCTCCAAGGTCGAACAGGTCCCCGGGGTGGCCACCGTGGTCGGCGAGATCGACGGCACCGCCCAGATCGTGGGCGCCGACGGCAACCCGATCGGCGGCCAGGGCCCGCCCACCGACGCGTCGGCCTGGGTCGACGATGCCGACCTGAACCCGTACCACGTGACCGAGGGCCGGACCCCGAAGGTCACGGGCGAGGTGGTCATCGACGCCGACAGCGCCGACAAGGGCGACCTCGCCGTGGGCGACACCGTCACCATCCGCACACCCGACCCCGTCAAGGCCGAGATCGTCGGCCTCGTGGGGTTCGGCACCCGAGGCGGCATGGCCGGCGCCACCTACGCGGGCTTCTCGCACGACCAGGCCGTCTCGCTCTTCGGGACCCCCGGCCAGGTCTCCGAGCTCCGCGTCAGCAGCGACGGGACCCGCACCGACGACCAGGTGCGCGACGGCATCGCCCAGGTGGTCCCCCACCAGGTCGAGGCCGTGACCGGCGCCCAGCTGACCGCCGAGCAGGAGAAGGACATCCAGGGCGACTTCCTGGGCTTCCTCAAGAACTTCCTGCTGGCCTTCGCCGGGGTGGCCCTCGTGGTCGCCACGTTCAGCATCAGCAACACGTTCACGATCCTGGCGGCGCAGCGCAGCCGCGAGTCGGCCCTCATGCGGGCCATCGGTGCCGGGCGCGGCCAGGTGCTGTCGGCCGCGCTGATCGAAGCCGTCGCCATCGGCGCCATCGCCTCGGCCATCGGCCTGGTCGCCGGCCTCGGGCTGGCCGTCGGCCTGAAGGCCCTGCTCGGCTCGTTCGGCCTCGACCTCCCCGGTGACGGCCTGGTGGTGCAGCCGGCGGCCTTGGCCATCAGCTTCAGCGTCGGCCTGCTGGCCACCATGGTGGCGGCGATCGTCCCGGCGATCCGCTCGTCTCGAGTGGCGCCCATCGAGGCGCTCCGCGACTCGGCGGCCGAGTCGGTCCGCGTCTCCAAGGTGCGCGCCGTCCTCGGCGTGGTCCTGGCCGTGGCGGGCAGCGCCGTGCTGATCACCGCCACCCGCAGCACCGGCGGCGCCCTGGCCCGAGCCGGGCTGGGCGCCCTCACGGTGTTCGTCTCGGCCGTGGTCCTGGGCCCGGTCATCGCCCGCCCCGCGGCGTCGGTGGTCGGTGCTCCCGTGGCCGCCGGCCGCGGCCTGGTCGGCCAGCTGGCTCGGCGCAACGCCATGCGCAACCCGCGCCGCACCGCCGGGGCTGCGCTCGCCCTGGTGATCGGGGCGGCCGTCGTCGCCCTGTTCGCCACGTTCGGATCGTCGCTCAGCAACTCGATCGACCAGACCGTGCAGAAGAGCTTCGGCGGCGACCTCGTCGTCACCCAGGACGGCTTCAGCGGCGCCGGCCTCAGCCCGAAGCTGACCCCCGCGATCGCGGCGCTGCCCGAGGTCGACAAGACCGTGGCGCTGACCAACGCGACGGTCACGATCGACGGGTCCACCCAGAACCCGACCGCCGGCGACCCGGCGGCCATGGCCTCCCTGCTCGACCTCGACGTCCAGCAGGGCTCCCTGGCCACCATGCGGCCGGGCCAGGTCGCGGTGACCGACACCTACGCCGAGGACCACCACCTCCAGCTGGGCAGTAAGGTCACCATGGGCTTCACGGGCGGCCAGCACGCCACCTACCGGGTCGGCGCCGTCTACGGCGTGGGCGATCTGCTCGGCGACATCGTCATGACGTCGCAGGACTGGGACCCCCACGCCCTGCGCCCCGGCGCCGTCGCCATCTTGGTGGGCCTCCACGACGGGACCAGCCTCCACCAGGGGCGCACCGCCGTGGAGGCCGTGGCCAAGACCCACGGCTCCCCCACCGTCCAGGACCGCAAGCAGTACATCGACAGCGTGGCCGGGCAGGTCAACCAGCTCCTGACGCTCGTCTACGGCCTGCTCGTCCTGGCCATCCTCATCGCCCTCATCGGCCTGGCCAACACCCTGTCGCTGTCGATCCACGAACGGGGCCGGGAGCTCGGGCTGCTCCGAGCGGTCGGGCTGAGCCGGGGCAAGCTCCGGTCGATGGTCCGCTGGGAGTCGGTGATCACCGCGGTGGTGGGCACGGTCTTCGGGCTGGCCATCGGGACCTTCCTCGGCTGGGGCCTGGTCCGGGCGCTGAGCGCCGAGCAGGGGTTCGTGTCCTTCCAGGCCCCGACCACCACGCTGGTGGCCGTGCTCGCCCTGTCGATCGGCGCCGGGGTGCTGGCCTCGGTCCGGCCCGCCCAGCGCGCCGCCCGCCTCGATGTGCTCGACGCCATCGCCGAGCGCTGAAGCCGGCCTGATCCGATGACCGACCGTAACGTGAGGGGGAAGATGCCCCTGTTCCTCCGCCCCTGGCGCAACCCGGAGCGCCTCTGGCGTTCGCTGGCCTACCTGGCCGTGGGCGTGCCCCTCGGGATCGCGTCGTTCACGGTGCTCGTCACCCTGCTCGCCACCACCGTCGGGCTGCTGGTCACCCTGGTCCTGGCCGTCCCGGCGGCCTGGACGGTGTTCCTCGCCGGGCGGGTCCTGGGCGAGATCGACCGCAGCCGGGCGGTGGCGCTGCTCGGCATCGAGATGGTCGATGCCGTCCCGCCGCTCGAGAGCACCAACTGGTTCAAGCGCCTCTGGGAGCGGGTCCGCACCCGCTCCCGCTGGCGGGAGATCGCCAACGGCCTGCTGCTGTTCCCGGTGGCGCTGGGGTGCTGGATGGTCACGACGGTGCTGTGGGCCGGGTCCCTGGCCCTGGTCGCCCTGCCGCTGTACGCCGGACACCTCCCGGGGGGCACCGCCAAGTTCTGGCTGTTCGAGCTCGGGTCGGGGGCGGGCCCGCTGGGTGGTCCCCCCGGATCTCCGACCAGCCTCTGGACCTGGGTGGCCTCGGCGGTGGGCCTCTTCGGCCTGGCGTCGGTGGCGCCGTGGGCGACGCTCGGTGCCGCCAACCTCCAGTCGGGGATCTCCCGCCGCCTGCTGAGCCGCACGAGCGAGGCGGAGATGGCCGAGCTGCTGCGCCGGGCCGAGGGCCGCCGCAGCGCGGCCGTCGACAGCGCCGAGACCGAGCGCCGCCGCATCGAGCGGGACCTGCACGATGGGGCCCAGCAGCGGCTGGTGGCCCTGGCCGCAGGCCTGGGTGCCGCCCGCGAGAAGCTCGACGAGGATCCCGAGCAGGCGAAGGCCCTGGTGGCCGACGCCCACGAGGAGGCCAAGTCGGCGCTCAAGGAGATCCGCGACCTGGTGCGCGGCATCCATCCGGTGATCCTCGAGGACCGCGGCCTCGACGCCGCCCTGTCGGCGGTGGTGGCCCGGTCCCCGGTGCCCGTGCGCCTGGCGGTCGACGTCGACCCCCGGCCCTCGCCGGCGGTCGAGAGCGCCGCGTACTTCATCGTCAACGAGGCGCTCACCAACGTGGCTCGCCACGCCCAGGCCACCCGCGCCGACGTCGCCATCGCCCGGTCCGGGTCGCGGCTGGTGATCGAGGTGCGCGACGACGGCGTCGGCGGGGCCGATGCGTCGCAGGGCACCGGGCTCCAGGGCCTGCGCGAGCGGGTCGACGGCCTGGGCGGCAACCTCCAGGTGATCAGCCCGGCCGGTGGCCCCACCACGATCTCGGTGGAGCTCCCGTGCGCATCGTGATCGCCGAGGACTCCGTCCTGCTCCGCGCCGGGCTCACCCGCATCCTCATCGATGCCGGCGAGGACATCGTCGCCACCGTCGGCGATGCCGAGGAGCTGATCACGGTGGTGGCGCGCCACCAGCCCGACCTGGCCGTCGTCGACGTGCGCATGCCGCCCACCAACACCGACGACGGGATCCGCGCCGCGCTGCAGATCCGCGAGCGCTGGCCGCAGGTGGCCATCCTCGTGCTGTCCCAGTACGTCGAGGAGCGCTATGCCACCGACCTGCTCGCCCGCGACACGTCGTCGGTGGGCTACCTGCTCAAGGACCGGATCGCCGACGTGAGCGAGTTCCTGGGAGCCGTGCGCCGCGTCGGCGAGGGCGGCACCGCCCTCGACCCCGAGGTCGTCGCCCAGCTGCTCGCCCGCTCGCGCCGCCGCGATCCGCTCGAGCGCCTGTCACCGCGGGAGACGGAGGTCCTGGCCCTCATGGCCGAGGGCCGCACGAACCCCGCCATCGCCCGCCAGCTCGTCGTGAGCGACAAGGCCGTGGAGAAGCACGTGGGGAACATCTTCTTGAAGCTCGACCTGCCACCGGCGACCGACGACCACCGTCGCGTCCTGGCCGTCCTCCGGTGGTTGGAGGGATGATGCCGACCGATCCGAACGACCCGACCCTCGTGGCGGCCCCCACCCTCCCGCCTCCTCCTCCGCCATCGCCGGGTCGCGGCCCCGCCCTCGTGGCGCCGAGTCCCGGCGTGCGCATGGCGTGGCTCCTGGTGGGCAGCATCGCCGCCTTCGTCGGCCTCGCCTTCGGCACGGTCCAAGCCGTGGGCCTGGTCGCCCACGAGGAGCACACCGAGGTGGCCACCATCGCCGATCCCGCGGTCGCGGTGCTCGACGTGGCCAGCGACGGCGGCCGCATCGAGGTGGTCGGCGCCGACGTGAGCAGCGTCCGCATCACCGCCCACATCAGCGACGGGCTCGTCCCCACCAGGTTCGAGCACACCGTCGTGGGCGACCGCCTGGAGGTGCGGGTGCGCTGCCGGGCCGTGATCACGGGACCGTGGTGCCGGGCCGGGCTGCGCATCGTGGTCCCTCGGGACCTCGAGGTGAAGGTGCACTCCGACGACGATCACATCTCGCTCCGAGGCCTCACCGGCCGCGTCGAGGCCCAGGCCAGCAACGGCAGCATCGAAGCCGAAGGCCTGTCGGGCGCGGTGCTGCTGCGCTCGTCCAACGGCGCGGTGCGCGGCACGCGCCTCCGCACCCCCAGCATCCAGGCGTCGTCGGACAACGGATCGGTGCGCCTCGAGTTCGAGTCGCCGCCCCGCTCGACGATCGCCGACTCCGACAACGGCGCCGTCGAGGTGGCCCTGCCCCGCGGCACCCAGGGCTACGACGTCGACATCTCCAGCGACAACGGCGGCACCGACAACCTGGTGCGCACCGACTCCACCAGCGATCACCGGGTGGTGGCCAGCAGCAACAACGGCAGCGTCACCGTCCGCTACGTCGACTAGCGCGACGGGCCTCCGGCGTCAGGAGCCGCGGGCGCCTTCGATCAGGTTGATCTCGTAGAGCACGAGGTCGAGGGCGTCGGCGGCGGCGATGGGCGCGAAGCACTGCGGGTGCTGCGGGCTGACGCAGGTGGCGACCGGGCTGAGGATGGTCCACGGGGTCGGGTGGCAGAACTGCACGACCGAGTAGCGATCACCGGGCTGGTCGGGCGACGCCACGACGCGGTGGATGCCCGGAGCGATCACGCCGTTGGTGATGATCTCGAGCATCAGCCCGGTGTTGATGATGGCGCCGTCGTGCGGAGCGACGGCATCGATCCAGCGGCCCTCGTCCTTGAGCTGCACCTCGAGCCCGCGAGCGGTGGCCCGCGGCAGGGCGGTGATGAGGTTGATGTCGGCGTGGGCGCCGGCCCACACGTGGGGGGCGTCGGGCGCCGACTCCATGGCCGGGTAGTGGATGGCCCGGCTGAGGGTGGACCCGTCGACGAGCATCTTCTCGAAGTACGACTCGTGGCAGCCGATGCCGACGGCGATGATGCGCAGGATCCGGCGCTGCAGGTCGGCGATGGCGTCGTGGAAGGCGTTGAGGACCTCGGTGATGCCCGGCACCGCCGACTCGGGGAGCACCTGATCGTGGTAGCGGTGCGGGAACCGGGCGCGGAGCGGGTGGGCCGCCGGGACGTCTCTCGCCCAGTTGACCATCTCCTTCCAGTCGGCCACATCGGCCGCGGCCGCCGTCTCCACGAGGAGGCCGGTGTAACCGGTCTGGCCGTGGGTGCCGGGCGCGACGAACTGGGCCTTGGTCTCGGCCGGGAGCGAGAAGAACTGCTCCAGGCCGGCGTAGGCCTCGTCGATCAGGTCGCTGCTGACATCGTGCGTGACGTACACGAAGCCGGTCGCGAGCGATCGCATCAGCCCGTCGACCACCGCTCGCTGCGCTTCGGCCGAGCCCTGCTCGAACGCGAGGAGGTCGACCTCGAGGATCTCGTCTGCCATGCCGGTCACGGTAGCGGCGCCACCCGGCCCCGGACCGGGAGAACGCGTTCGCTCCCCGGGCCGGCCCGGCGGGTACCGTCGCCGCCCTATGGCCATCGTGCTCGGATTGCTGGTGGCCCTCTTCTACGGGTCCGGAGACTTCCTCGGCGGGCTCGCCGCCAAGCGCACCGCGGCCATCACCGTGGTGATCGGCTCGTTCGGGCTGAGCACCGTGCTCGTGGCCCTCACCACGCTCGGCTGGTTCGCGGTGGGGACCCCGCCCACGCCGGCCGCCGACGACCTGTGGCTCGGGGTGGCGGTCGGGCTCACCGGCCCGGTGGCCGTGGCTCTGCTGTACCGCGGCCTGGCCATGGGCCGGATGAGCGTGGTGGCCCCGATCACCGCGGTGGTGGCGGCGATCGTGCCGCTGGCGTGGGGCCTGGCCGACGGGGAGCGGCCGTCCACCGTGGCGCTGGTGGGCGTGGCCGTCGCCCTGGTGTCGGTGGTGCTGATCGCCGGGGCGCCCGAGCACGCGGACCACCCCGAGGACGCCGCGCTGGCCCCGATGTCGAAGGTGGTCCCGCCCGCGGTGCTCTCGGGCCTCGGGTTCGGTGCCATCTTCGTCCTGCTCGGATCCACCAGCTCGCACGCCGGCCTCTGGCCGCTGCTCGTGTCGCGGCCGCTGTCGGTCGCGGCCACGGCATCGGTGGCGTTCCTCCTGGCCCGCCGGTCCGGCACCGACGCGCGCACCGGGATCATCCCCGCCCGGTCGGCCTGGCCCATGGTCGCCGGCGCGGGCATCCTCGACATCTCCGCCAACGCCCTCTACCTGGCCGCCACCAACGCCGGGCTGCTGTCGATCGTGGCGGTCATCTCCTCGCTCTACCCCGCGGCCACCGTGGTGCTCGCCCGCGTGGTGCTGGGCGAGCGGCTGCACCGCGTGCAGGTGCTCGGCCTCGCGCTGGCGGCCGCCGGCATCGCGGCGATCGCCGCCGGCTGACCGGGGAGCTCAGGACTCGGCCGAGGGCGGCGGGAGGGCGATGGGTGCGGCGTGGTCGTCCGACGCGGGCGCGGGCAGCGCGATCGGGGCGGGAGGCGCTGTCGGCTCTTCCGGGTCGTCCGCGGGGGCCTCGACGGGCTCGGCCGCGGGCGGCGCCGTGAGGCCGACCTCGATCACGCCGGTGGCCGTGGCCAGGGACGGGGACGCCGTGGGCGGGGCTGCCGGCGTCTCGGGCTCGGGAGCCGCCGCCGGCTCGTCGACCGGCTCCTGCTCCTGCTCCGGGGAGGAGGCGGCCTTCTCGGCCTTCGAGGCCTTGGCGGGCTTGGGCGCCTTGGCCGGGGTCTCGCGGACCAGCCGCTCGAGGCGCTCGGCCGTGGCGGGGAGGCGATCGTTGATGTCGGGCAGCAGGCGGGCGATCTGGGCGTCGACGTCGCCCTCGGCCACGAAGGCGATGAGCAGGCCGTGGGCCTCCCCCTTCTGCGTCTCGCGGCTGGCGTCGGGATCGAGCAGGAAGACCCAGGAGCCGGACAGGCCCGGATCGAGCTCGACCCGGCTGCCGGCCTTGCCCTTGAGCTTCTCGGCCCCGCCTTCGGGTGCGGCCATCGCGACGGTGGCACCGAAGGGGTTGCGGGAGGCCCGGGCTCGGAACTCGACGCCGCCGAACGCGAACCGCCGGTCGCTGCCCGTGCCCGCGAGGCTGCCGAAGTCGCTGTCGCGCAGCGTGAGGGCCCGGCGGTAGGTGCCGCCCGCCCGCGACACGAGCTTGCCGCTGACCACCACGGGCACGGCGGCGCCGCGCACCACGTCGAGGGTCTGGAACCGGGCGGAGATGGCGTTGATCAGCAGCAGCGCGAGCAGCGGCAGGGCGAGCCCGATGATCAGCAGGATGACGCTGAGCAGCAACCGCTGCGCCTGGTCGACGCCCCGGGCGAGGTCGAACCGGAACGGGATCGCGGTGGTGCTGGCGGCCTTGGCCCCCTGCGTCTTCTCGAAGACCTGGAGGTTGCCGCGGACCGTGCCCGCGCCTCGCCCATCGGGCTGGGCGGCGATCGTGAGGTTCAGCTGGGCCTTGGCGCCCACCTTGATGCAGTCGGCCTCACCGGGCAGCGCCTTCCCCTCCTGCGTGAACGCCGTGGCGCCCGCGCCCTCGACGGGCTCGGGGATGTCGGCCGTGCCGAACCACACGCAGCCCGGCTTGTCCCCGCCGAGGACGATGAGCTCGGTCTCGGTGGTGCCGGCACCGGTGATCGAGGGCATCTGGAGGCTGGGCGGGGCGAACTGGATAGCGCCGCCAGGGCGGCGGACCAGCATCGAGGTGGGCGGCGACTGCGACACGAGGGCGGCGTTGCTGGCGGTGGCGATCCGCACCTCGACCGTGACCTCGAGCTCGTTCGAGGTGGTGTTCGCCGGCGTGGTGTACGTGCCGGTGTAGGGCCCCTGGGGCGGCCCGGTCAGGGCGACGGTCGTGGTGGTGCGAGCGACCGTGTCGAAGACGCGAGCTTGGGCCTTGGCCGTCGCGACCACATCTTCGGCCTTGGTGCCCTTCGGGAGCTTCAGCACCGCCTCGATCTTCGTGGGCGCGCCTCGCTCGAACCGCTCGGCCTGGCCCAGCGCGACGCCGATGTCGCTGAAGACGTAGATCTGGAGCGTGGCGGCGTCGCCCTCCTGGGCCTTCGAGGGATCGAGGACGGTGGCCTTCCACGCACCCGACCAGTCCTTGGCGCCGGCGGGCCGGTCGAGGTCGATGGTCAGGCCCCGTCCCGCCACCTGACGGGCGACCGCCGTGACCCCGCCCACCTGGGAGGTGCCCACGTCGGAGATCGTGGCCGTCGCGCCGCTGGGCGCGGTCAGCTTCACCGCCGTCCCGGGCTTGGGGGCGAGCGAGAGGATCTGCGCCCGGCGCAGCGAGGAGTCGAGCTTGAAGGTGCGGGTGCCCTCGTCGCACGCGTCCTTGCCGCAGATCTTCACCTGGTCGGAGCCCTCGACCGGGTTGCCGCCGGCCAGCCGGATGCCCACGCCGTAGAACTGGGTGACGAGCAGGCCGATGTCGTCGGCCGGGAGGTAGGCGCCCTGGGGACGGGCGGTCTGGCCCTTGGCCGGCTGGGTGCCGCACGGGACGCCGTCGGCGGCCCCCACGGTGGCAGCCGCGAGCGGGATCTGCGCCCGCCGCGACACCTTGCCCGCGAGGGCGACGGTCAGCAGCGTGATGTCGTCGGCGCGGAGCTTGTCGGCCAGGCCTCCGGGCTCGCACAGCGCGGCGCGGCCGGCGCGCTCGGCGGCGATCACGTTGTCGGGCGTGGTCAGCTCGATGCCCGGGGCGTAGGGCTTGGTGGTGCCGAGACGCTTCTGGTCCTTCTCGGTGGTCCGGACCGCGATGTCGAAGCCGCCATCGGTGAAGAGCATGACGGCCCGGCACGGGGGCTCGCCGCCGGTCTCGGTGATGGCGGCGGCCTGCTCGGCCAGGGCCGAGCGCCCCGACGACAGGGCGTTGACGAAGTCGGTGTCGATGCCGTGGTTGAAGCCGGCGAACTCGTCGAGCGCCGCGTTCAGCTCCTTCGAGGTGCCGGCCTTCGCCGGGGTCCAGTCCTGGACCAGGCGGTACTCGTTGGAGAACCCGGCCAGCGCCACCTGGACCTCGGGCGAGTTGGCGCCTTCGCCACCGGCCATGGCGACCAGGCTGTCGAGGGCGCCGCGGGCGGCGTCGACCCGCCGGTTCTCCGGGTCGTTCTGGTGCAGGGAGGCGGACTCGTCGATCAGGAACAGCACCAGCAGGCGGCGCGACCCCTGGACGCACCCGACCAGGTCATCGATGGCGGCGTCGCCCGACGCCGTCTTCGGAGCGCTTCCGGTGGCCGACGACGACGTGGTGGACGGGGTGCCCTGCGCGCCGGCGGGGGCGGTGGCCACCACGCCGAGGGCCAGGGTGGCCACGACGAGCGCCAGGAGGAGGCGGACCGCGGCCGCCCTCACGAGGCCAGCTCCGTGGCGACGGGCCACACGTGGAGGCCGGCGGCGACGACGGCGGCGATGGCCAGCACGACCATGGCCGGCTGCAACCACGAGGCGACCACGTAGTACGGGCTGCGGCGACGGTCGAGATCGATGCGGCGCACGAGCCCGATGATCACGATCGGGATCAGGGCACCGGTGACGTACCCCACCACGTGCCAGGGGATCCCGTCGAACCCGATCATCGGGAGGCTGAGGAGGACCGAGGCGAACCCCAGGATCAGGACCAGGACCGGTGGACCTACGCGCGTCCCGGCCTTGGCCGGTCCGGCCTTGGCCGGTCCACTTTTCTTCGCAGCCCCTCGCGCCATCCGGCCCCCCCGGTCACCGTGAACGGGCGAACCCTAGCGGGTCCCCCGGAGCGGTCGGAGCAGCGTCGGTCAGGTGGCGACGGTCCACCGCCGACCGCACGCCTGGCAGCGGAGGGTGGTGCTGTGGACGACCAGGTCGACGACGACGATCTCGCTCACGCCATCGCAGGTGGGGCACTCCGGGTTGACGACCGCTGCGGCCCGGCTGCCCGCGCTCCTGACCACCTCGCCGGTCAGCAGCCCGGTTCCCGCCGCCAGGCCCTCGGCCTGCGCCATGTCGGCGTCAGGCCGGAGTGCGTCTCTCCATCGCGGCGATCGCCAGAACCTCGTTCGCTCAACCATGTCGATTCGAGGCTACGCGAGGGCCATCTGTTCGTCACCGGGCCATCTGACCCAAATCGACCTCAGCGGTCACCCTGCGAAGCGCCTGCGGTACTCCGCGGAGGCGAAGAACTGGGCGATGAGGCGCTGGATCGAGGTGCCGCCCTGCACCTTCCCCACCCAGTACGTCCAGCCCGACGCGTCGGGCCGGCGGCGCAGCAGCCCGGCATAGGTCATGAGCACCTCGACCCGGGCCTGGTACCGGGTGACCGCCTCGCTCCGGTTGACCAGGTCGGCCACCAGGGCCGGCCGGGTGAGGGTGGCCGCCGTGAGCTTGGCGACCAGGTCGGTCTTCTCCGTGCTGGTCGGGGTCCGGCCCAGGACCGCCGGGAAGATGGCGGCGACGAACGCGGCCGGGGTCGAGGAGCCGTAGACCGACGTGAACTCGGGGCGGGCGCACACGGTGGCGGCCACGGTGGCGAGCGGCGTGCCCGCCTTGACCAGGGCGGCCCAGGCCATCAGGTCGTCGAACGCGGGCGTGGTGCCGAGGCCCGCCAGCGCCAGGCGGGCCACCGGAGCCACGGAGCGGCCGAACTCGGTGCTGTGCAGGAAGGCATCGATGACCCCGGCGATCGTCCTCTTGGCGCCGGTGAGCTGGCCGGTCCAGTAGGTGACGCCGTCGGCATCGCCGACGCGGCCGTAGAAGTCGAGGTACTGCTGCCGGACCAGGTCGCTGGGTGTGGCGAACGGCACCCACGGGCCGGTGGTCACCGGCGGCGTGACCGAGCCGCCCGGCTTGGCCTTGAACAGGCCCAGGTCGGGGTAGCTGGCGCCCAGCAGCGCGGCGGCGTCGCCCCCGAGCCAGCCGGTGAGGACCGAGCCGTAGACGCTGCGGTAGTCGACCGAGACGGTGGGGTCGCCTCGGCTGTCGAGCGCGGTGAGCTTGGGCGGCTCGGCGTAGAAGCCGCCCTTCACGTTGTCGCCGATCACCATCAGCGCGGACGACGTGCCGTGGTCGGTGCCGTTGGAGGCGTTGGCCCCGGGCCGGCGCCCGAACTCGGAGAAGGTCATCATCGACACCCGCTTGTTCCAGGTGGATCCGAGCGCGGCGTAGAAGGCGGTGATGCCGGCGTCGAGGTCGGCCAGGAGCTGCTGCTGCCGGTAGGCCTGGTTGTCGTGGGTGTCGAAGCTGCCGAGCGCCACGTTGAACACCCGGATGCCGAGGTTGGCGTTGATCAGGCGGGCGACGAGGGTGAGCTGCGAGGCGACCGAGTCGTCGGGGAGCTCCGGAGTGAACACGGGGTGGAGGTCGTCGGCCAGGCGGACCGAGCTGGACCCGGCCGACGCCAGCCGGTCGGCCCACGCCCCCTTGCCGGTGGGGCCCGACCCGTAGCCGGTGACCGCGTCGTACACCGAGGTCATCCACGGCTCGCTGCGGTCGGAGCCGAACAGGTCGCCACCCAGGTCGAGCGCGGTGACGAGCGACTTCTGGCCCACCAGGTGCAGCGGGACCGACGACCCGACCGTGACGGCCCGCAGCCCGAGCTCGGACTCCGAGACGCCGTCGAGCCAGCGGCCCAGCCAGCCCGTGGTGCGCGACGGTCCGGCGGTGCCGGCCATCCAGCTGGCCGTGGACGAGAAGTGGCTCAGGTCGGTGACGGTGGACTGGCCGACGCCGTGGACGATCGCCACCTTGCCGGCGGCGAACCGGCTCTTCAGCCCCGCCAGGGCCGGGTGGAAGCCGAACGTGGGGCTCAGCGGCAGCGGGCTGGCGATGGCGAGGCCGCCGCGCAGGGTGCGGTAGGCGGCGTCGCCGATGGGGACCACGGTGTTGAGGCCGTCGTTGCCCCCGCCCAGGTGGATCACGATGAGGATCCCCTCCGTCGCCCCGACCGGCGTGGCCGCAGCCGCCAGGCGGTCGAACCAGACCGGTGAGGCGGCGAGCGTGCCGGCGGCCACCGCGCCCTGGAGGAACCGGCGGCGCGAGACGTGACCGGGTTGGGTGTCGGCCGGCACCGACAGGAGCCGGTGGATCTCGTCGAGCTCGAGGTCTGCCATCAGATCGTCCTCACGCCAGCTGGAAGTCGGGGGTGAGCAGGGCCAGGGTGACGAGGTTCGGCGGGATGGCCCACGAGCGGCCCGCGGCCTTCTCCCGGGCCACGTACGCCTCGACCTGCGAGCGCGTGAGCGGCGACGGATCCTCGATGCCGAACCGCGCGAACGCGGCGTCGGCCGCGGCCGCCGGTGCGAGCGACCCGGCCCCGGCGAAGATGCCGGCGTCGTTGGCCTTCCACCGGGCCCAGCCGGCGAACGAGCCCTTGGCCCACTGGGCCGACGTGGAGATCCACGCCGCGTTCTGCTTCCAGCCCGCCACGTTGGGCGGCTGGTAGAGCGGCTGGCCCATCCGCTCCAGCCACCACTCGGGGTGGAGCGTGGCGGCGGGCATGCCCAGCGCCCGCATCGAAGCGACCATCCACTCGACGGGGCTGCGCACGAGCGCGGTGCGGGTGGTGGCGAGACGGAACTCGGGGCGCAGGAACAGGGCCCGCAGCAGGGCCTTCACGTTCATGCCCGAGGCGATGAACGCCGCGCTCAGCGCGTCGACCAGATCGGCGGCCGGGTTGGGATAGGCGAAGAACGACCAGATCTTGGTGGTCAGGAACCGGGCGCAGGTCTGCTGGCGCGAGCCCCGGACGATCTCGGTGAGCGCCTGCGGCCCGGTCCAGTCCTTGGTGATCCCGAAGATGGTCTTCTGGCCGTTGTCGTGCTTGTTCGCCCGGTAGAGGAACTGCTCGCCGACGCTGTCGTAGTTGTACCCGGTCCACGCCCGGGCCATCCCGACCACATCGGCCTCGGCGAACGCGCCGTTGCCCAGGGTGAACAGCTCCATCAGCTCCCGGGCGAAGTTCTCGTTGGGCTGGGCCGCCACGTTGCTGGCGTTGTCCAGGTAGAGCAGCATCGCCGGGTCGAGGGCCATCGCCTGGAACAGGTCGTGGACGTCACCCAGCCCGAGCGCCCGGTACGTCTTGATCTGCCGGAACACGAGCCGCGGCAGCGCCCCGTCGGTCGACGAGGCCAGGTTGCTGTGCCAGAACAGCGTCATCTTCTCGACGATCGGCGTCGGCGTGGTGGCCATCCGGTCGAGCCAGTACTGCACGGCCGCCACCCACGGCGGGTAGTACTGGTCCTGCAGGTCGTCGACCGCCGCGGGGATCGTGTCCACCGGGTTGGCCGACGTGTCGAGCACCCGGTCCACGACGGCCGCCCACGACGCCGAGGTCATGAGGGAGTCGACCTGGGCCGACGTGGCCCCGAACCCGGCGCGGCGCATCAGGTGCACGACATCGGGACGGGTGAAGTCGGCCATCCTCTGTCATCGACTCGAACCGGCGCGCTCTTGAGGGGCCGATCGGCCCAGTTCGCCCCCGGCCGCTCCGGTCAGCGGCGGGGGTCGCGGCGGACGACCATCCCGTGCTCGGCGGTGAGCTTGGTGCCGGCGAGGGTGCGGTCGTCGTGGCGCATGCGCCACTCGAGCAGGCGGCCCCGGGCCGCGGCGACGGCCCCGAGCGCGCCGGGGTCGTCGGAGCGGTCGGCCACCTGGTCGGGGTCGTCGTCGAGGTCGAAGTAGAAGCACTCGCCGTTGCCGAGGTGCACGTACTTGTGGTCGGCGGCGCGCACCACGTCGAGGCTGCACTGCTCCATCGTCACGCCGTAGATGTCCTCGGCCACGTGGTCGACCGGGTCGCGGAAGTCCCACTGCCAGTGGGCTTCGGTGCGCCAGTCGTCGGGGGTCTCGCCGTCGTGCACGAACGGCTGGAGCTCCCGGCCGTCGACCTGGAGGGGCACCTCGGCGCCGATCCACGAGCACAGGGTGGGCATCACGTCGACCGACTCGGTGAAGGCGTCGACGGCGCGGCCGCGGGTGGCGTCGGCCTCGGGGCGCGGGTCGACCACGATCAGGGGGACGTGGTAGCTCTCGTCCCACCAGCCCAGCTTCTCCACGAGCCAGTGGTCACCCAGCTGGTCACCGTGGTCGGAGGTGAGGACGATGAGCGTGTCGTCGGTCTGGCCGAGCGCATCGAGGTGGGCGAGCAGGCGGCCGAGCTGGTCGTCGACCTCGGTCATGTTGCCCCAGTAGGTGGCGCGCAGCTGGCGCATCTCGTACTCGGTCTTGGGCGCCTTGGTGATGTGGGCCCCTGCCGCGTGGATCGGGTGCGCGGCCAGCTCGGCGTCGCGATCGGGGAGCCAGCGGAAGGCGGGGCCGTCGTCGGGGTCGTACAGGTCGTGGTAGCCCTCGGGCGCGCGGTACGGCGGGTGGGGCCGGATGTAGGACACGTGGGCGAACCACGGTGAGCCGTCGGGACGGCGGTCGAGCCACTCGATGACCCGCTCGGTCATGAACGCGGTCTCCGTGTGCTCGGCGGGGAACCGGCCAGGGGCCCAGGTCTTCCCGTGGTCGGAGGCGCCCGGGTAGCCGGGCTTGGCCTCGAACAGCTCCTCCCAGGTCGCAGGGAGGCGGTGGCCGTGGCCCTCGAGCCACTCCAGCCAGGGGGCCATGTTGTGCCAGGTGAGCACGGTGCCGGGCGTGAACCCCGGGAGGACGCCCTCGTAGTCGAACAGGCGGGGGTCGTCGGGCTCGGTGACGGTGCGCGGGTCGACGGAGGTGTCGGTGTAGCCGAACAGCGTGGGGTCGTACCCGAGGGCTCGGGCCTCGCGGGCGATGTTGGCGAACCGGTCGTCGAGCGGGGTCCCGTTGTTCACCGACCGGTGGTTCATCATGTACAGCCCGGTGTGCAGCGACGCCCGGCTCGGGCCGCACGGCGCGGTGACCGACCAGTGGTTGGCGAACCGCACGCCCCGGGCCGCCAGGGCGTCGAGGTTCGGGGTGCGCACGACGGGGTGGCCGCCGACGCCGAGGCAGTCGCCCCGCCACTGATCGACGGTGATGTACAGCACGTTGGCCGCAGCCACCGGGCCTCCCTGGGTTGGTGTTGAGCTGGCGGGCCCGACGCTAGGTGGCGGGACGGTACGCACGCGGCGGCCGGCCGTGGAGCTGGTCGGCCAGCTCGTCCCAGATCCAGGCCAGCAGCTGCGCGAGGTGCGGGTCGCTCTCGAGGAGCAGGCCGCCGCGGCGCTCGATCAGGCGCAGCTGGACGAGCTGCATCTGCAGGTGGGCCAGGGTGCCGGCCTGGCTGACCTCCAGCGAGCCGACCAGCCGGGTGGTGCCGTCGTCGTTGACGGTCACGTCCGACGCGGTGAGCGCGTCGTCCATCTCCTCGATGTCGGGGATCAGCCCCTCGGCCACGGCGACCAGGTCGGGATCGGACTCGAGGCCCTGCTCGTGCGCGACGAGCACCAGCTGGCACTCGCGCCGGGCATCGTCGAGGTACAGGACCGCGGCACGGAACGGATCGGTGGGCAGCCGGTCGAGGACCACCGTGATCCGAGCGTGCGGGTCGGTCACGCCACCCCCGGCACGAGGAGCTCGAACCAGACCCGCTTGCCGCCGAGCGGCTCGGGCTCGACGCCGTGGGCGGCGCTCAGCCCGTCGACGAGGATCATCCCCCGGCCCGACTGGGCCATCGGATCGGTCTCCTGTTGGATCCCGGGCATCCGGTCGCTGCCGTCCTGCACCTCGACGCGCAGCCGGTCACCGGCCTCGCAGATGCTGAGCGAGCACGGCGTGCGCGCGTGCAGCACGACGTTGGACACGAGCTCGCTCACGAGCAGCGCCATGGTGTCGGCGAGGTCGGCATCGTCGAAGCGCTCGACCACGCCCTGGCTCCACCGCCGGGCCAGCGCCACGCTCGCCGGGGTGGGCGACAGCTCGATCGAGTCCGACATCGGCGGCGACCGTACCCCGCTGGTGCCCTGCTCAACCGACATATCCGGAGGAACCTCGGTAGCGTCTCCCGGTGGCCACCGCTCCCGGAGAAGATCCCGTCGCGTCCGCGTGGGCTCGAGTCGCCATCGTGGCCGAGGTCGAGCTCGCCGAGGTGGTGGCCGACCTCCTCTGGCAGGCCGGTGCCGCAGGGGTCGAGGAGCAAGACGTCGATGGCGGCACGCGGCTCATCGGCGGGTTCGAGCAGCGCACCGATGCCGCCGGCGCCTGCGTTACGGCCGAGCGGATGGGCCTGGTCGCCGAGGTGCTCGAGGTGGACGACGACGGGCTCGACGCCTGGCGGGCCTGGGCCGCACCGGAGCGCGCCGGCCGCTTCTGGGTGACGCCGCCGTGGGTCGATGCCCCCAGCACCGGGCCGGGCGAGGAGGTGCTCTGGATCGACCCCGGCCGCACCTTCGGGTCCGGCTCGCACCCCACCACCCGCCTGGTCCTGGCCCTGCTCGATGAGCTCGTGGCCCCGGGGGCCTCGGTGCTCGATGTGGGGTGCGGCAGCGGGGTGCTGGCCGTCGGTGCCGCCCGGTGCGGTGCAGGCTCGGTGGTGGCCACCGACATCGACCCGGGTGCGCCGGCCGCCACGGTGGCCAACGCCGAGCGCAACGGGGTGGCCGGGAGCATCACCGCCACCGACCGGCCCCTGGCCGACCTGGCTGCCGACGGTCGGACCTACGACGTGGTGCTGGGCAACCTGCTGGCGCCGGTGATCGTCGAGCTGGGCGCGGCCCTGGTGGCCTGCACCGCGCCGGACGGCGTCCTGGTGGTGTCGGGCCTGCTCGAGGACCGGTGGGAGGCCACGATGCCGGCCCTCGCCCCGCTGGTGCCCGTGGCGGTCGTGGCCGACGACGGGTGGGTCGCGGTGCGGCTCACCCGCGGCGGCGGGCGGTAGGTTCGCCGCGATGGCGTACGCCCACAGCCGCGAGCTGCCCTTCGACGAGGACGACCTCACGCCGATCACGGCGGTGATGGATCAGATGGCCGCGGCCGCGTCGGGCTGGATCAACTTCGTGCCGGAGGTGGAGGAGGGCCACGAGCCCGAGCCCCGCAACCCGGTCGTCGCCATCTTCTCCGCCCGCGGCGACGCCGTCCCGATGGCCACCTGGTACGCCCCGGAGAAGCTGGGCGGCCGGGCCACGCTCGGCGTCGAGCACGGCTCGGGCCCCAAGGCGCTGGCCAAGCTGGCCCGGTTCGAGAGCCCGCTCGAGGCCGGCTGGCTCAAGGTGGCCGACCACCCCCGGCGCGGCCTGGTGGTGACCAGCCCGCGCGACGTCGACACCGACCACGCCCTCTGGTGGTTGCTCACCGCCACCCACATCCTCAGCGTGGTGCCGCTCACCGGCACCTGGCTGGCCCGCGTCTACGAGCCCTGAGCCCGGCGGGCGTCGGGCCGAGGCCGATCAGGCCTGGCCGGTCTGGGCCGCCTTCACCGCCGCATCGAACTGGTCGGTGGTCAGCTCGCCGCTGGCCCGCATGACCACCTTGCCCTGGGCGTCGACGGCCACGAAGTACGGGAACGACGTGAGGCCGAAGTCGTTGGCCACCAGGCTGTCCTCGCCGTCGTCGAGCACCGGGGCCTTCCACCCCTCGCGCTCGAGCCACTCCTGGGGCGGGTAGTTGTCGGCGCCCGGGTGCACCGACGTGGACACGGTGGTGAGGGCCACGTCGTCGGGCATCGGGTGGTCGTCGAGGTGGGCCTTCAGCAGCGGGATCTCGCGCTGGCAGTGGGGGCACCAGTGGGCCACGAACAAGATGATCTGGGCCTTGCCGTTGGGGCCGATGGTGATGTCGTCGCCGTCGAAGGTCTTGCCCGTGGCCGTGGGGATGGTCTGGCCGACGGCCGGGTCGGGGTCGGCGTTGGCGTCGTAGGCCGGCAGGACCGGCGCCGAGCCCGGGTCGACCGACGTGGGCACCGAGACGGTGGTGGTGCTGGCGCCGCCGCCCGTGGCGGTGTCGTCACCGTCGCTGCTCCCGCCCCGGGAGGCGATGATGGCGACGAGGCCCAGGATCAAGACGACGGCGAGGACGCCGATCCAGATCACCGAGCCGTTGCGGGACTTCTCAGGGCTGGTCACGAGTGGTCCTCCGAAGGGACGGGACGGGCTGCGGCGAGCAGCACGAGGATGAGGGCGAAGCCCGACAGCGCCATGCCGGGGATGGTGAGGTAGCCGAACCGCTCGACCCACTTGATGGAGCACGGGTTGTTCGGGTCGCACGAGCTCGACGCCAGGTTGGGGTAGCGCTCGACCAGCAGGTGCCAGACCGACACGCACGCCCCGAGCCCGGCGAGGATGGCGCCCGTCAGCCGGATGCCGGTGTCTCGGCGGGCGGCGGCCACGCCCAGCACGACGACGAGCGGGTACATGGCGGTGCGCTGGTACCAGCACAGCTTGCACGGCGGGAAGTGGGCCACCTCCGACAGGTACAGGCTCCCGAGGGTGCACACCAGCGCCACGATGGCCGCCATGGTGAGGGCCTGCGGGCCGACCTCGGCCAGCACCTGGTCCTTGACCCGCGCCACCGCCGGCGAGACCAGCGACCCGAGCGCCAGCAGGACCGCCACGACCACCACGACCTGCGCCAACGTGGCCAGCAGGGCGAAGAACAAGGTGACGGTCTCGGTGCTCACGGCAGCCCGACGCTACCGGCCGGGTCCCGTTCGCCCCGGTCAGCGAGCCGCATCGGGCTCGGTGGCCCGCCCTGCCCTCACCCGATCCGGAGCGGTGGCGCTAGGCGATCACCGTGCGCTGGAGGCGGTGCAGCGCCAGCCAGCCGAACGGCACCGGCAGCCAGTAGGTCAGCAGCCGGAAGAGGAACACGGCGGACAGGGCGTCGGCCGGCGGGGCCCCCACACCGGTGAGCGCCGCGGTGAGCGCGGCTTCGACCGCACCGACGCCCCCGGGCGTGGGCGCCGCCGCCGCCACCGACGAGGCGGTCAGGTAGAGCAGCCCGAGCCGGGGCACCGACAGGTGGATGTCGACCGCGGCGCACGAGAGGGCGAAGGCGGCGACCACCGCGAACTTGCCGAGCAGGGTGGTGCCGAAGAGGGTGACGAACCGGGCCGGCTGGCGGCTGAGCTTCCGGAGCGTCTTCATCACCTGCTCCCCCGAGGTCTTGACCCGGCGCGCCACCTGCTTGCGCCCGAACGGGGTGAACCACACCAGGCCGCCCACCAGGGCGACCACCAGGAGCGCCACCGCCATGTCGTTGGCGCGGGGCAGCGAGAACTTCACGCCCGCGCTCGATCCGGCCCACGCCGCGAACGCCACCAGCACGACCACCTGGCAGATGCCGCTGGCCACGCTGGTGAGCCCGACGCCCGCGGCGGCGCCGCCCAGGTCGACGCCGCGCTTCTGGAGGTACCGGACCCGCAGCGCCATGCCGCCGCTGTTGGCAGGGGTGAACCGGTTGAGGAACGACTGGCCGAACATCACCTCCACCGCCTCCCAGAACGGGAGCGGCTTCGGGACCACCGCGAGGAGGGCGAACGCGCCGAGCACGAACGGCAGCGCCGACAGCACCACGAGCGGGGGCAGGTCGACCAGCGACACCTGCTGCATCGCCGTCCAGATGTCGGCCCAGTTCGAGGCGAACGAGAGCAGCGAGTAGGTGATGAAGACGCCACCGACGAGCGCCGCGACCTGGCGGGCCCCGACGCGCTCGATGTCGGCGAGCTCGTAGGGCGCGCCACCGGCCGCGTCCTGCATGCGGCCGCGCACGAGCGGCAGGATCCCCTTGTCGCCGGCGATCGCGTGCTGCACGTCCTCGGGCAGGGCCAGCCGCTGGACGAGCGGGAGGGCGCGGGCCAGGTCGTCGGGGCTGAGCACCCGCGCCGCCGCGTCGACCGCCCGCTCGGCCCCGACGATCGTGGCCAGGCTCACCGCGAGCATGGCCACGTCGGCGGCGAGGTGGTTGGCCGACGCCTGGTGCACCGCCCAGCGGAAGTCGATCACGGTGACGCGCTCCGGCGCAGGGTCGATGCCCGTGGGGTCGGCTTCGGTGAGCAGGAGGTGGCCGGCGCTGATCCACCGGTGGGCGATGCCCTGGTCGTGCAGGGCCGCCAGCTGGCCCCAGGCCAGGTCGAGCACCGAGTCGGTCACCTGCTCCAGCTCGCAGTCGTCGAGCGCGGTGGCGTCGAGCACCTCGAGGGCCAGCAGCCCGTCGCCGCCGGGCGTCTCGCCCACGGCGACGACATCGGCGACCTGCACCCCGTTGCGTCCGGCCAGCAGCCCGCTGAACGCCTCGTGGTTCACCAGCCGCGCCGGTGTCCACGCGGGGCGCTCGTCGTCGAGGTCCTTGACCCGGAGCATCCGCACCATCCGGTACAGCACGTCGGCCGACCGCTCGTCGCTGCCGAGGAGCTTGGTGAAGGCGCGCCGGCCGTCGGCGGAGGTGGCGGTGAACGTCTGCGCGTGCCACGCACCGACGTCGGTGGGCTCGATGGCGACCGCGGGGAACCCTGCCGAGCCGAGCGCGCCCAGGACCGCCCGGCGGGAAGCGGTGCGGCGCGGCGAGCCGAACGCGGCCAGGGCGGCCGAGCCCACCAGGGCCCCGACCGACACGGTGATGGCCAGGTTGAGCGGCACGGCCACGGCGGTGACCACCCGGCTCAGGACCCCGAACGCCAGCCCGCCGAGCGCGGCGCGCCGCCAGCCGCGCGACAGCACCGGGCCCATCACGATGATCACGGCCATGTACGCCGCGATGTAGGCGCCCGACGGGAAGGCGGCGCCGAACAGCCACGACGGGCGCTCGGTGACCAGCACCACCCGGTTGGGCACGATCTCGTCGACCCGGCGCTGCAGCGACGCCATCGCCACCGCGGCCACCAGGGCGGCGCCCACACCCATCGCGAGCAGGCGGCGGCTGCGCACCAGCACCGAGAGCATGGCGATGGGCACCGCGATGGCGAGCAGCTGGGTGACGCCGAGGAGCACGTCCTCGACCCACTTCGGGAGCTCGTTGACCAGGTTGACCAGGTCGACCGAGACCGACTTCACCTCGCTCGGGCTGCGCAACGCCATCGCCAGGAAGGCGATCAGGGCCAGGACCGACACCACCAGACGCGCGGTGTCGACCGGGTGGCGCCGCCACGCCGGTCCGGACCGGAGGTCGTCGTCGAGCTCCGCCTCGGTGGGGAGGATGGCGTCGATCAGCGCGGATGCCTCGTCGACGGCGCGCCCGGCCAGGCCGTCCGCCCCTCCCGCCGATCGACCGGTCGTCGTCACGCCCGAAGTCTGGCCCCGATCGCCACCCGGTGGGACCGCCCGCGGGGTTCGGACCCGGGTGGGGCCTCCGGGGGTCGGGTGGGCAGACTGGGCGGGTGCGAGAGCTGCCCGTGATCGATGTGTCGGCGCTGGTGGCCGGCAGGGGTGCCGCGGCGGTGGCGGCCGACGAGGCGGCGGCCGCCCAGGCGATGGACGGGGCGTGCCGGTCCTTCGGGTTCTTCCTGATCAGCGGGCACGGGGTCGATCCCGCGTCGCTCGCTCGGCTCGATGCGCTGGCCCGGGGGTTCTTCGCCCTCCCCGACGAGGAGAAGGCCGCCATCGCCATGGCCCACGGCGGCCGGGCGTGGCGGGGCTGGTTCCCCGAGGGCGGCGAGCTGACGTCGGGCCGGCCCGACCACAAGGAGGGCCTGTACTTCGGCGCCGAGCTCCCCGCCGACGACCCGCGGGTGCGGGCGGGCCTGCCGCTCCACGGCCCCAACCAGTTCCCCGCCAGCCCGGCCGAGCTGCGGGCCGCCGTGCTGGCCTGGATCGAGGCGATGACCGGGCTGGGCCACGCGCTCGTGCGGGGCCTCGCCATCGGGCTGGGGCTGGCGCCCGACTGGTTCGATCGCCACCTCACCGCCGACCCCACGGTCCTGTTCCGCATCTTCCGCTACCCGCCGCGACCGCCGGTCGACGACGGCTGGGGCGTGGCCGAGCACACCGACTACGGCCTGCTCACGGTGCTGGCTCACGACGGCACGCCCGGCCTCCAGGTCCGGGCCGACGGCGAGTGGATCGATGTCCCGGCCGTCGACGGCACGTTCGTCGTGAACCTCGGCGACATGCTCGAGCGCATGACCGGCGGCCGCTACCTGTCGACCCCGCACCGGGTCCGCCACGCGGCCGCCATCGGCGCCGACGGCTCGGCGACGGACCGGCTGTCGTTCCCGTTCTTCTTCGACCCGGGGTGGGACGCCGAGATCCTGCCGGTGCCCGAGGCGGCACTCGCCGACGATCGGGGCGAGGCCGGCACCGCGTCCACCGGGGACGAGCGCTGGGACGGCGCCTCGGTCCACGACTGGTCGGGCACCTACGGCGACTACCTCACCGCCAAGGTCGCCAAGGTGTTCCCCGCGCTCGGCGACGCCGTCCTCACCGGCCACGAGCCGACGGACGCCGGCTCCGAGCGATGACCGACCCGGGCGGGTCGGGCGACGCCGGCGACGGGGCGCCGACCCCGATCGACGGGTGGTGCGCACCGGGGTTCGAACCGGTCCGCGCCGCCTTCGCCGCCAACTTCGCCGAGCGCGGCGAGGTGGGCGCGGGTGTGCACGTGGTGGTCGACGGCGAGGTGGCGGTCGACCTCGTCGGCGGATGGCGGGACGAGGCCCGCACCCAGCCGTGGCAGCCCGACACGCTCGTCGGCATCTACTCCGTGGGGAAGGCGATCCTCAGCCTGCTCGCCCTGCAGCTCGTCGACGAGGGTCGGCTCGGACTCGACCAGCCGATCGCGGAGGTGTGGCCGGAGTTCGGCGCGGGCGGCAAGGGGACGGCGACGGTGGCGCACGCCCTGACCCACCGGGCCGGAGTCCCCGCCATCCGCGAGGTCCTCACCGACGACGACCTGTTCATCTGGGAGCGGATGACCGCGGCGGTGGCGGCCACCGACGCCTGGTACCGGCCCGGCGAGCGGCTGGTGTACCACACCAACACGTTCGGCCACCTCGTGGGCGAGCTGGTCCGCCGGGTCACCGGCGCCGCGCCCGGCGACCGCCTGCGGCGGGTGGCCGAGCCCCTCGGTGCCGATGTCTGGTTCGGGGTGCCGGTCGACCAGCAGCACCGGTGCGCCGAGGTGATCTGGGCCCCGCCGAAGCCGATCCCCGTGGTCACCTCGTTCGACGGGCTCGAGGGCGACCTGCTCCTGAACGTCCTCGCTCACCTCAACCCACCCGGGTACTCATCGGTCGGCGTGGCCAACACGGCGGCGTGGCGGTCGGCCCAGATCGGCTCCACCAGCGGGCAGGCCACGGCCGCCGGGATCGCCCGGATCTACGCCGGCCTGCTGCAGCCCGGCCGCCTCCTGTCCCCCGACCTGCTGGCCCACGCCACCACGCCGCGCGCCCACGGCTTCTGCCCGATCCTGGGCGAGGACGTCACCTACGGCCTGGGGTTCCAGCCCACCACGCCGAAGCGCCCGCTCGGTCCCAACCCCCGCACGTTCGGCCACTTCGGCACCGGCGGGTCGCTGGGCTTCGCCGACCCCGATGCCGGCGTGGCCTTCGGGTACGCCATGAACCACGTGGTCCCCCGGTGGCAGAGCAGCCGCAACCGCGCCCTCATGGACGCCGTCTACGAATCCATCGCCACCAGCTGAAGATGCCCACCCGATCTCAGGCCATGCGGATCGTGGCGCGGCGGTCAGACGCTGACGTCGCCGATGCGGACGTCGTCGACGGCAGCGAACGGTGCGTGGGGGTAGCGGTAGGTCTTGAACTCGAGGACGTTGCCCGACGGGTCGAGCGACTGGACCGAGTCGTGCTCGATGGGCTCGCCCGGGAAGCGGTGCGCCCGCGTGGTGGCGTCGGGTGCCAGGCGGTTGAGGCTGGCCTCGATCTGGTCGAGCACCTCGTAGCTGACCATCACGCCGAAGTGCCGGGGGTAGATGCCCGGCTGCGGCTCGATGGCCGGCACGCGGTGGGCCACGATCTGGTGGCCGAAGAACCCGATGATCGCGGCGTGCTCGTTCGTGCGCCCGATGCTGCACCCGAGGCCCTCGTAGAACACCACCGACTCGGCGATGTCGAGGCACGGGAACGCCAGGTGGAACGGCGGACGCTCGTCGGTGGGATCGGACATCGGTGCCTCCTCGATCGGCCAGCAGCTGCCACCAGCATGGCAGGCGGGATCGACGATCCCACGGGCCGGTGGCGGACGGGCGCGGTCAGCGAAGGCGGTAGGACCAGCGGTAGGTGCCGGGACCGACCTGGAACTCGGGGCGGACCTCGGGGCCGACGGCAGCGGAGCCGACGCCGCGGTGGGCGGCGTCGAGCCACACGTAGCAGTCGTCCCGGTCGGCTCGGGTCGGCAGGTCTTCGAGGTGATCGGCGTCGGCCACCTCCTCATCGGTCCAGCGCGACACGGTCACGTCGAGGCCGTCGCCACCAGCCTCGCCGGCGAGGCGGTCGATGGTGAGCAGCACCGTGCCGTCGTCGGCGAGGAACCGGAGCCAGCGGACGCCGGTCCGGTTGCCGCTCGCCTGCGGGTGCACGTACGGCACCGGCCACTCGTCGACCGGCGTGGTCCACCGCCCGACCCGGGTGCCGGCGCGGCGGTCCGAGTAGCCCTCGTGCGGGCCGTCGCCCAGCCACTCGACCCGGTCGATCCCCGAGCCCAAGCGCAGCCGCACGCCGACGCGGGCGATGTCGGCGAGCCCGTCGGGGACGACGACCGTGTGCGAGACGGCCCGGCCGTCGGAGCCGCCGACCGCATCGGTGACCAGGCTCGGCAGGTCGTCGCGGGTGGCGGCGTCGCGCAGGCCGAGGTGGGTCCACCGGGCGGCGTGCTTCCAGCCGATGGTCGGGCCGAACGTCTCGTTGTCGATCGGGGCCCGCCACAGCGAGATGGTCGGGTCGAGCTCATCGAGCGGACCGGCCGCCAGGACGCCGCCACCACCGCCACCGGCCGGCTCGTCGACCGGCGCATCGCTCGGACCGGAGCCACGACCCACCTCGACCTGCTCCCACGCGACCAGGTGGCCCGCCGCCGCCCAGGGCAGGTCGACGGTGGTGTGGAAGCCCACGGTGAGGTGGGCGACCTGGCCCGCACCGAGCACGGGCGCGAGGAACGGGACGGTGAGCGAGGTGGTGGCGCCGGCAGCCAGGTCGAGCGGAGGGAGCGACCCGGTCTGGGTCACCACGCCGTCGACCGCCAGCGTCCAGGTGGGCTCGAGCCACGAGAGCGCGGTGAAGTCGTGCTCGTTGTGCACTTCCAGCACACCGGCCGCGGGGTCGACCGCGCGGATCTGCACCGGCTGGATGACCTTCGCCAGCTCGTGCAGCGACGGGTGCGGGGTGCGGTCGGCGGCGACGAGGCCGTTCAGGCAGAACGGCCCGTCGTTGGGCGTGTCGCCGAAGTCGCCGCCGTAGGCCAGCCGCTCGGTGCCGTCGGGCAGCCGCTGGAGCAGCGCCTGGTCGACCCAGTCCCACACGAACCCGCCCTGCAGGCCGGGGTAGGTGCGGATGGCGTCCCAGTAGGCGTGGAGCGAGCCGCACGAGTTGTTCATGGCGTGGATGTACTCGCACATGATCAGCGGCCGGGTGGGCGGGGCGGCCGTGGCCCAGTGCACCAGGTCCTCGACCGACGGGTACATCGGCGCGATCACGTCGGACTCGGGCTTGGGGCGGGCCAGCAGCTCGGCCATGTCGGGGATCTCGCCGTCGGCGAAGCCGCCGAACAGGCCTTCGCCGATGCTGCCCTCGTACTGGATCGGCCGCCCCGGGTCGTACGCCCGCAGCCACTCGGCCGCGGCGCGCAGGGCCGGCGAGATGCCGCTCTCGTTGCCGAGCGACCAGCAGATGATCGACGGGTGGTCCTTGTCGCGCAGGGCCATCCGGGCCACGCGCTCGCCGATGGCGGCCGACCACCGCGGCTGCTTGCTGAGGCTGCGGAGGTACGCGTGGGTCTCGATGTTGGCCTCGTCGACCACGTACATGCCGAGGCGGTCGCACACGTCGTAGAGGTGCGGGTCGTTGGGGTAGTGCGAGGTGCGGACGGCGTTGATGCCGTGCTGCTTCATCGCCACGATGTCGGCCTCGATCGACGCCGCCGTCACGGCCTTGCCGCGTCGGGGATCGTGGTCGTGGCGGTTCACGCCCTTGATGAGGACGGCTCGACCGTTCACGAGCAGCTCGGCGCCGACCACCTCGACGCGGCGGAACCCGACCGTGATCGCCACCTGGTCGACCGGCTCGCCCTCGGCGTCCAGCAGGGTGACGGCGACCGGGTGCAGGTTCGGGGTCTCGGCGGTCCAGGGCGCCACGTCGGGGAGGTCGAACGCGAGGTCGACGTGGCGCCCGGCGAACATCATCCAGTTCTGCAGCGAGTCGGTGGGGTGCTCCCAGGTGACCGGGCCCTCGGCCACCTGGCCGTCGATCTCGGCGCGGACCCGCCAGCCGTCCGGTCCCGCCCCGGGGGCCTCGACCGCCACGCGCAGCACCAGGTGCCCCGCGCCGGCGGCCGGGTCGAGGTCGGCCACGGCGTGCAGGTCGGCGACCCGCACGGGTGGTGTGGCGTACAGCCGCACCGAGCGGTGCAGCCCGGCGTGGTACCAGTGGTCCTGGTCCTCCAGGTAGGTGGCGTCGGACCAGCGCACGACCGACAGGGCCAGCTCGAAGGTGCTCCCCGGGGTGACGACACCGGTCAGGTCGAA
Source organism: Aquihabitans sp. McL0605 (assembly GCF_049993875.1). Lineage (NCBI taxonomy): Bacteria > Bacillati > Actinomycetota > Acidimicrobiia > Acidimicrobiales > Iamiaceae > Aquihabitans > Aquihabitans sp. McL0605. Next base: position 3,487,597 of record NZ_CP188252.1, on the reverse strand, counting down.
CTCCTGCGGCAGGCGCGAGTCCTTGCCCATGCCGATGGGCGTCCCGTCGACGTGCACGTAGAGCACCGCCTCCGCCGCGCCCACGTGCAGCACGATCCGCTGCCCGGCCCACTCGGCCGGGACGGCGACCGTGCGGCGGTGCACGCCGGTCGGGTTCTCGTCGGGCACCGCCGGCGGCGGCCCGGGGAACGGCATGTCGATGTTCGTGTACTGCGGGCGGTCGAAGCCCTGCATCGTCCAGCACCCGGGCACGAGGATCTCGGCGAACCCGTGCGCCGGGTCCGCCGGGCCGGCCAGGTCGTCGTCGGTCACCAGCTCGGGCCGGGACCGGAGGACGAACGACCAGGCCCCGTCGAGCGAGACCTCACCGGGGCGGGGCAGGTGCGTGGCGGTGGTCTCGCGACCGAAGGCGATCATCTCGGGCCGGGCCCACGAGCGGGGACCGAAGGCAGACAGCGACATGGGTGCCAGGTCTACCTGCCCGGCTCGCGGCGCGAGGCCCGTTCGCTTGGGAACGGGGCGGCGGCCTGCGGGACTACCGTTCGGCGGAGGTTCCGACACGTTGGGCAGGGCGATGGCACAGGCGAGCAATCCGTGGCCGCTGGCCCGTCGAGCACCCGAGCTCGATGCGTTCACCACGGCGCTCATCGACCCCGGCACGAACGTGGTGGTGCTGTACGGACCGGCCGGCGTCGGCAAGTCGCGCCTGGCCGACGCGTGCCTCGACGCCGCCGAGGCCCAGGGCCGCCTCACCGCCCGGGTCATGGCCAGCAAGGCCGCCGCCCTCATGCCCCTCGGCGCCCTGGCACCGGTGCTCCCCCACGACCTGTCGTCGACGGCCACGGCCCGCGAGCTGTTCGAGCGGACCCGCGCCGAGTTCACCGCCATGGGTGGCGACGGGCGCCTGGTGCTGCTGGTCGACGACGCCCACCTGCTCGACACCTCGTCGGCCGTGCTGCTCACCCAGCTGATCGAGGCCGGCGCCGTGTTCGTGGTGGCCACCATCCGCGACGGCGAAGCCGTGCCCGACGCGGTGGCCGGGTGGTGGCGCAGCCAGCGAGCCGTCCGCATGGACCTCAAGGACCTGGACCGGCCGGCCACGGCCGAGGTGCTGCGCGGCGCGCTGGGCGGGGAGGTGGGCGCCGACACCGTGCGCCGCCTGCACCTGGCCAGCGGCGGCAACCCCCTGCTGCTGCGCGAGCTGGTGCTCCAGGCGCTCGATGCCGACCGGCTGCGCGACGACTCGGGCACCTGGCGCATCGCCGGCGCCATCCCGCCCAGCCGCCGGCTGACCGAGCTGTTCACCGCCCGGCTCACCGGCCTGCCCGACGCGTCGCGCCACGTGCTCGAGCAGCTGGCGCTGTGCGCGCCGCTGCGCCCGGCCGAGCTCACGGGCGAGGCGACGGCCCACGACCTGGAGGCGCTCGAGGAGGCCGGCCTGATCCGGGTGCTGCTCGACGACCACCGCCAGCACCTCGTGCTCGCCCACCCGCTCTACGGCGAGGCCCTGCGCGCCGACCTCCCGGTCCTGCGGCGCCGCGCCATCCTGCTGGCCGCCGCCGACCGGGTCGAGGAGCTGGGGGCCCGGCGGCGCGAGGACGCGCGCCGGGTGGCCACGTGGCGCCTCGATGCCGGCGGCACCCCCGACGCCGATCTGCTCCTCCAGGCCACGCGGGTGGCGCGCTACGCCCACGACTTCGCCGAGGTCGAGCGCCTCGGGGCGGTGCTCGACGCCTCGTCGCCGTCGGCCGAGGCCAGCGTGCTGCTGGGCGAGGCCCACTACGAGATGGGCCACTTCGACGCGGCCGAGGCGGTGCTCGCCGCCCCCGTCCCCCGCGACACGCCGATCGACCTGCTGATCCAGCGGGCCACCCTGCGCACCAAGAACTGCCAGTGGGGCCTGTGCGACTGGGAGGGCGCCATGCAGGTGGTGGCCGACGCGCTCGAGCAGGTGGGCATCGAGCACGGTGCCGACCTCGTGGCCGAGAAGGGCTCGGTGCTGCTGTTCTCCGGCCTGCCCCAGGCGGCGCTCGACGTGCTGGCCACGATCGATGCCCGCGTCCCGCGCACCCAGGTGCTGGTGGCCATCATCGAGGGGCCGGCGCTCGCCGCGGTGGGCCGGACCGCCGAGGCGGTCGACGTGTCCGCCCAGGGGTTCGCGGTGCACAGCGCCATGCCCGAGCCCCTGGCGCTCGCCCATCCCGGGACGCACATCGTCAACCAGACGTTCTCGTTGGTGGAGGCCGGGCGGCTCGACGAGGCCGAGGAGCTGGCGACGTTCGGCTACGAGGTGGCCGTCGGCGACAGCGTGCCGATCGCCCAGATCTGGTTCGCCCTCGTCCTGGCCAAGGCCGCGGGCTGCCGGGGCCGGATGGACGAGGCGTTCCGGTGGTACCAGGAGGGGGCGTCGACCGCCCGCCTCCACGGGTTCCGCGGCCCGCTCAGCGGCGCCCTGGCCGGGCAGGCCATGGCCGACGCCATGCTGGGCCGCGCCGCCGAGGCCGCCGCCGCCATCGACGAGTACCAGACGCTCCCGCGCTTCCCGTTCTTCGGGCACGACCACGCCATCGGCGTGGCCTGGTCGGCGTGGGCCAACGGCGAACCGGCCCGGGCCCGCGAGATCCTGCTGGCCGAGGCCGACGCCGCGGTCGTGGGCTCGAACGCCACCTCGGCGGCGTGGCTGTGGCACGACGCCGCCCGCCTCGGAGCCCGGGGCCTGGCGCCGCGCCTCGTCGAGCTGGCCGGGCGCTCCGACAGCCGGCTCATCGCCGCCCGCGCCGCCCACGTCGCCGCCCTCGACGCCGACGATGCCGCCGCCCTGGCCGCCGTCTCCGACGAGTTCGAGGCGTTCGGGGCGCTGCTGCTGGCCGCCGAGGCGGCATCGGCTGCGTCCGATGCGCACCGGCGCCAGGGCCAGCCGCGGCCGGGCGCGGCCCTGGCCAACCGGGCGGCGCTGCTGATGGAGCGCTGCCCCGGGGTGCGCAGCCCCGCCATCGCCCCCACCGAGGCCACCGTGCCGCTCACCACGCGCGAGCGCGAGATCGCCTCGCTGGCCGGTGACGGGCTCAGCAGCCAGGAGATCGCGGACCGGCTGTACCTCTCGATCCGCACCGTCGACAACCACCTCCAGAAGGCCTACGCCAAGCTCGGCGTCAACAAGCGCGACCAGCTCGCCGCCGCCATGGGCAAGGCCTGACCACCACCACGCCCGGACTGTTCGTGATCCTGGTCGCCCCGCCACCGACGTCACGAAGAGCTGCCCGGGGTCGGGGCGGTTGGGGCAGGTCGGGTGGGTGGTCAGGGGATCGCGCCCGGGGGAATGAGTAGTCACTACTCGTGACGGTTCCGAGGGTCGTCCGTACCTTCAGCCCATGCACACGAACCGCGCACCTCGCGCTCTCCGCGCCGCCGGGATCCTCACCCTGGCCGCCCTGACCGCCCCCCTGCTCGCCAGTTCGCCGGCGGGCGCCACCTCCAACACCAAGCCGCTCACCGGGCTCATCTCCGCGGCGCCGAACGGGAAGTCCGGCGCCGGCACCAGCACCGAGAGCGACGTCAACACGAACGGCCGGTTCGTCGCGTTCACCTCGACGGCGACCGACCTGGTCCCCGGCGACACGAACGGCGCCGCCGATGTCTTCGTCCGCGACACCCTCACCGAGACCACCACCCGGGTGAGCGTGGCCGGGACCAGCACCCAGGCCGACGGCAAGAGCGACCAGCCGTCGATCAGCTTCGACGGGCGCTTCGTGGCGTTCCGCTCCGATGCCTCGAACCTGGTCGCCGGCGACTCCAACGGGCTCGGCGACGTGTTCGTGCGAGACCTCAAGAACCACACGACGACCCGCGTCGACGTGGCGAGCGGCACCAAGGCGCAGGCCACCGGCGGCGCGTCGGCCCACCCGGTGGTGTCCAGCGACGGCCTGCTGATCGCCTTCGAGTCGACCGCCACCAACCTGTTCCCCGGCGACACCAACAACAAGAAGGACGTGTTCGTCCGCGACCAGGACGCCAACACCACCGAGATCGCCTCGGTCGCGAGCAACGAGGCGCTGCTGGTCGACGGGGCCGGCACGCCGTCGATGAGCGCCAACGGCCGCTACGTGGTGTTCACGTCGATGACCAACCAGGTGGGAACGTTCGCCGACAGCTACCCCGACGTGTTCCTCCGCGACCGCGCCGCCGGCACCACCGAGCGGGTCAGCCTGTCGAGCGACTCCAGCCACCCGAACGGCATCTCCGACGACGCCACGGTCAGCGACGACGGGCGCTACGTCGCCTTCCAGTCGACCGCCACCGACCTCACCATGTACCAGGACAACAACGCCCAGGCCGACGTGTTCGTGCGCGACCGGAACACCGCCGCCACCGACCTGGCGAGCCGCAGCACCACCGGCATCCCGGGCAGCATGAGCGGCAGCGCCCCGGCGATCAGCGCCAACGGGTCGAAGGTGGTGTTCGCCTCGGCCTCGCCCAACATCGTGAGCGGCGACACCAACGCCTCCACCGACGTCTTCAGCTGGGACCGGGCCACCGGCGTGCCCACCCGGGTGAGCGTCAGCACCACCGGCACCCAGCTCCCCCAGGCCAGCTCGATGGCGGCGGTCAGCGCGGACGGCCAGTCCGTCACGTTCGCCGGCTTCTCGACCAACGGCTACGCGGGCGACGCCAACAGCCTCTTCGACGTGTACGAGCGCAGCGCGATCCAGCTCGGACCGTGGAGCGACACCGGCCCCTTCCTCCAGCGCACGGCCAAGGACTTCACCGGCGCCGCCCTGTCGTCCGCTGCGCTGGCGGCGGCCAACGACAAGCTCCTCCACGGGACCACCAGCACGTCGTCGATCATCAACGGCTACGCCCACGGGACCTGGGACGACCAGCGGGGCCCGGTCATGCGCCTCTACTGGGCGTTCTTCAAGCGGATGCCCGACCTGAACGGCCTCGACTACTGGACGAACAAGCTCGGCCACGGCACGACCCTGAAGCAGATCGCCAACTCGTTCGCCAAGAGCTCCGAGTTCAAGACCAACTTCGGCACCGGCTCCGACACGGCCTTCGTGACGCTCGTCTACACGAACGTCCTGGAGCGCCAGCCCGACGCGCCCGGCCTGGCCCACTGGGTCGGCCAGCTGGCCAAGGGCGTGACCCGCGGCGAGATGATGGTCGGCTTCTCCGAGTCGTCGGAGGGGATCCGCAAGATGCGCGGCGAGGTCGACACCGTCCTGGTGATCCTCGGGATGCTCGGCCGGCTCCCCACCAGCGGCGAGTTCGTCGGCTACACCAACGCCCTCGAGCTCAGCGGCGGCCAGCCCACCGAGGTCCTCATCGTCAACCTCCTCGTGGGCGGGGAGTACTCCTCCGTCGTCCACTGACCCGAACGGGCGGGAGGCAGGGCGGGTCCGGCACGGGCCCGCCCCTCACCGCGCCCGCCCCCGCGCGCCCGCCCGAGCGAATGAGTAGCGAGTGCTCATGACCCCTGAGCAGGGCTTCCGTACGTTGCTCAGCATGAACAAGACCACCGCCCTCCGAGGGGTCGGGCTCGCCCTCCTCACCTCGCTCACCGCCCTCGCGCTGCCCGCCTCACCGGCTGGGGCCACCACCGGCAAGGCCCCCGTGAACGGCCTGATCTCCGTCGCCACCAACGACCACACCGGCAACAAGGACTCCACCTCGTCCGACCTGAGCGGGCTGGGTCGGTTCGTGGCCTTCAACTCCGACGCCAGCGATCTCGTCGCCGGCGACAGCAACGGCATCGGCGACGTGTTCGTCCGCAGCACCCTCTCGGAGACCACCACCCGAGTCAGCGTCTCGAGCCACGACGTCCAGGGCAACGGGCTGAGCGACCAGGCGGCGATCAGCTACAACGGCCGCTGGGTGGTCTTCCGGTCGCTGGCCACCAACCTGGTGCCCGGCGACACCAACGGGAAGGCCGACATCTTCCTGCGGGACCTGCAGCTGAAGACCACGGTCCGGGTCAGCCTCACGAACAACGGGGCGCACCAGCTCACCGGCGGCGACTCCGCCCACCCCAGCATCTCCTACGACGGCAAGCAGGTGCTGTTCCAGTCCGATGCCACCAACGTCGTCGACTGGGACCTCAACAACGCGACCGACATCTTCGTCCGGGACCTCACCGCCGGGGCCACCGAGATCGAGTCGGTCACCAGCGCCGATGCCGCCCTGACCTCGCCCAGCGACTACCCCGCCTTCAGCGGTGACGGCCGCTACGTGGTGTTCGGCTCGAACACCACGCAGGTGGGCGTCGACACCAACGGCCACAAGGATGTGTTCCTCCGCGACCGCCAGCTCGGCACCACCGAGAAGGTCAGCACGGCCAGCAACGGCGACCAGAGCGACGGCGACTCGTACTGGCCCAGCGTGAGCGACAACGGCCGCTTCATCACGTTCCAGTCCCTTGCGACGGACCTCACCCCCGCCGTCGACGCCCCGAGCTACGACGTGTTCCGACGCGACCGCACCCTCGCCACCACCGTGCTCGTGTCCCGCAACACCGCCGGGCAGCCGGCCAACACCGGCGGTTGGGACCCGGACATGAGCGCCGACGGCCTGAAGGTCACCTTCACCTCGGGCGCCACCAACCTGGTCAGCGGCGACACGAACGGCGTCACCGACACGTTCGTCCGCGACCTCGCCGCCTCCACCACCGTGCGCACCAGCACGACGAGCAGCGGCGGCCAGCTCAACTCGTACACGATCCTCCCCAGCATCAGCCCCGACGGGACGGCCGCCGGCTACGCCACCGCCTCGGAGCTGGGCTACGACCAGCAGGGGAGCAGCAACCTCGACGTGTACGTGCGGGCCAGTAACGAGCTCGGCCCGTTCGCCAACACGACCGGTCTCATCCAGCGCAACCTCATCGACTTCACCGGGACGGCCCCGACCATCGGCCAGATCGTCGGGTTGAACAACCGGGTCCTCTACGGGGTGGCCAGCTCCGAATCGACCATCAACGGGCTCGCCCACGGCACGTTCGATGACCACCGCGGTCCGATCATGCGCCTCTACTGGGCCTTCTTCCTCCGCATGCCCGACCTGAACGGGCTGGACTACTGGTCCGCCAAGGAAGCCGGCCCCACCACGCTGCGCCAGATCGCCAACTCGTTCGCCAAGAGCTCCGAGTTCAAGACCAAGTACGGGCAGCTCAGCAACTCAGCGTTCGTCACGCTCGTCTACCAGAGCGTCCTCGAGCGCAACCCCGATGCCGCGGGCCTGGCCCACTGGGTCGCCGAGCTCGGCAACGGTGTCTCCCGCGGCGAGATGATGGTCGGCTTCTCCGAGTCGTCCGAAGGCGTCCGCCGCATGCGGGGCGAGGTCGACACGGTCCTCGTCTCGCTGGGCATGCTCCACCGCCTCCCCAGCAAGGGCGAGTTCAACGGCTACGTGGCGCTGCTCGAGGTCAGCGGGGGCCAGCCCACCGAGGTGCTCATCTCCAACATCCTCACGTCGGCGGAGTACGCCAACGTGGTGGTGAAGTAGCTCGCCTCAGGGCACCCACGGGGTGGGGTTGTCGGTGGCACGGAACAAGGCGTCCGTGCCACCGTCGACGCACACCACCGATCCGCAGAAGAAGCGGGCGTGCGGTCCGAGCAGGAAGGCCACCACCTCGGCCAGCTCGGTGGCCGTGCCCTTGCGGCCGATCGGGATCGGGTACTGGTCGATGAACTGGCCGATCGTGGGATCGTCCCGGGAGGCCTGGAGCAGCGGCGTCTCCACCGCACCCGGAGCCACCACGTTGAGCGTGATGCCGGCCCCGGCCCACGCCTCGGTGGTGGCCTGCTGGCGGGCCCACCACGCGATGGCGGTCTTGGTGGCCGGGTAGGTGCCCAGCGATCCGGCCGCGTCGGCGGCGTCGCGGGCGGCGGCCTCGTCGCCATCGAGGCACAGCTGCACCACGTCCATCGGCACCCCCGGCTGGCAGGTGGTGGAGTTCGAGCTGATGGCGACCGCGGCAGGCCGATCGCCGAGCGCGAGCAGCGGGCGGAGGCCCTCGTGCAGCGCGACGGTGCCGAAGTGGTTGACCGACACCAGGACGCTGCCGGGGACGTGGGTCAGCCCGGGTACGCCCGCCCAGGTGACGAGCCCGTCGATGGCGCCCCCGCTGGCCTCGGTGACCGCGGCGATGGCGGCGGCGCGGCCCTCGGGGGTGCCGAGGTCGGCGATCACCTCGGCGTCGCGCTGGTCGACGCCGATCACCCGCTGGCCGTCGGCCTCGAGCACCGCCTTGGTGGCGGCCCCCATGCCGGAGGCCGACCCGGTGACGACGACGGTGCGCGTGCTGCTCATGGATCGGTCCTCACGGTCAGGGGCTGGGGGCGGGCGGGCGGCTCCGGGTCGACGAGGGCGCACCGGGTGCCGCTGTAGATGGTGGGCAGGCACTTGTTGCAGTGGATGCAGATGCCCGCCGCCGACCGCCCGGCCGCCATCTTGTTGACGAGGTCGGGCTCGCGCAGGAGCGCCCGGGCCATGGCGACGAACTCGAAGCCCTCGGCCATGGCGCCGTCGATCGTGGCCACCTCGTTGATGCCGCCGAGCAGGACCAGCGGCATGGTGAGCTGCTCGCGGAACTGGCGGGCGAACGGGAGGAAGAAGCCCTCCTCGAACGGGATGGTCGGGAAGATCCGGCGGCCGAAGACGCGGAACCCGAGCCCGACGAGGCGGCCCTGCGATGCCGCGAACTCCTTCATCGGCACCTCGCCGCGGAAGAAGTACATGCCGTTGAGCACCGAGCTGCCCCCGGTGAGCTCCATGGCGTCGAGGTGGCCATCGTCCTGGAGGAGCTGGCCGAACTGCAGGCTCTCGTCGAGCCACAGCCCCTGCTTCACGCCGTCGGCCATGTTGAACTTCGCCAGCACCGCGACGCGGCCGTCGGCGACCGTGCGCACGGCCTCGACCACCCGGCGCGGGAACGTCGAGCGGTTGGCGATGCTGCCGCCGAGGTCGTCGGTGCGCTTGTTGAGGTTGGGGCTCAGGAACGAGCTCAGGAGGTAGTTGTGGCCGAGGTGGACCTCGACGGCGTCGAAGCCGGCCTCGATCGCCACCCGGGCCGCCCGCTCGAACTGCGCCACCACCTCGTCGAGCTGCTCGTGGGTGGCACCATGCACCCGACCCATGGCCGGCATCGAGAAGCGGGTCGACGGCGCCAGGCTCGGGTACCGCTTCGACTGGTTCTGGGCCACGAGGCCGGCGTGGCCGAGCTGCGCCGAGATGGCCGCCCCCTCCGCGTGCACCGCTTCGGTGAGGCGCCGGAGGTCGTCGATCTGGTCCTCGGTGAACACGAGCGTGTCGCGGCTGACCCGACCGCCCTTCGACACCGCGCAGTACGCCAGGGTGGTCATGGCCGCCCCACCGCGGGCGACGGCGACGTGGAAGTCGATCAGCTCCTGGGTGACCGCGCCCCGGGGCATGACGCCCTCGAAGGTGGCCGCCTTGAGCACCCGGTTGCGCAGCCGGAGCGGTCCCAGCTGCGCCGGCTCGAAGGCTGACGGAGCGGCGCCGGCAGCGGGGTGGGGGTCCACGTCATCATCGGAGGGCATCGCCGCCGAACGTAGCCCGCCGTCCTGGCGCGATCCTGACGGTCCGTCAGGAACTTGCGCGATCGCCCAGCACAGCACGTTCGGTTGCGGGTAGGTTCAGCCGCGTCCGGCACCGCTGGACGCGCAGAGTTGCACTAGGGGCTCCTCCGGATCGGGACCAACACCTCGGTCCGGCGGTGGCAAACAGATGGGGAAAACATGAAGAAGCTCGTCGGCGTCCTCGCCGTTGTTGCCCTTGCCGTCGTCGCCGCAGGTTGTGGCGATCGAGGCTCCGACACCTCGGGTTCGTCCTCCGGGTCGACCACCACCGCGGCTGCCACCGCAGGGGCGGGAGACTGGGGAACGCTCAAGGACGTGTGCGGCCCCAACGAGGGCGGCGGCAAGGTCCCCACGGGCACCGACTCGCAGGGCGTCAGCGCCGACGGCATCACCCTCGGCACCGTGGCCGACCCCGGCTTCTCGGGACGCCCCGGGCTCAACCAGGAGATCTTCGACGCCGGCGATGCCTTCGTGAAGTGGTGCAACGCCGCCGGCGGCATCAACGGCAAGACGCTGAAGCTCAACAAGCACGACGCTGCGCTCACCAACTACCAGCCCGTCATCGAGCAGGCCTGCAAGACCGACTTCTCCATGGTCGGCGGCGGGGCCGTGCAGGACAACCTGTGGGCCGACACCGGGCTCAAGTGCAACCTGATCGACATCGCCGGCTTCGCGGTCACCCCGCAGAAGGCCGGCCTCGCCGGAACCTCGCCGACGGCCAGCCGCACGGTGCAGCCGGTGCCCAACCCCGGCGACCGCTACCCGATCGGTGGCGTGAAGATGGTCGACGCCAAGTACCCCGGCGCCTTCGACAAGACCGGCTTCCTCTACGCCGACTTCCAGACGCTCCAGGCGCAGTACTCCAAGGAGTCGCAGGGCTTCGAGAAGGCCGGCGCCACCATCGTCGACACGCAGACCTACGGCGTGAACGGCGAGGCCAACTGGAAGCCGTTCGCCACCACCCTGCAGAACAAGGGCGTGAAGTGGGTCAAGTTCATCGGTGAGGGCGCCAACGCCGCCGGGCTCGAGCTGGCCATGCAGCAGATCGGCTACAAGCCCGAGGTCCGCTACTACGAGACCAACTTCTACGACCAGGCGTTCCTCGACGCCGCCGGCCCCGCGGCCAACGGCGCCTTCGTGAGCACCTCGTTCATCCCGCTCGAGGAGGCCAGCACCCACCCGGCCACCCAGCGCTACGTCGACAACATCAAGAAGTACGGCGGCAAGCAGGCCCTCCTCGGCCTGCAGAGCACGTCGGCCTGGCTGCTGTTCGCCACCCTCGCCAAGCAGTGCGACCAGGACAACGACCTCACCCGCGACTGCATCCTGAAGGGCGCATCCGCGGTGACCGAGTGGACCGGTGGCGGCCTCCACGCCGCCTCCAACCCCTCGAAGAACGAGCCGTCCGACTGCCAGATGGTGATGCAGGTCAAGGACCTGAAGTTCGTGCGGTGGGCACCCACCGACCAGGACTTCAGCTGCGACCCCGGCAACGTGGCCAAGGTCAAGGCGGCGAAGTAGGCGCCTTGGACCACTTCCTGACGTTCACGATCATCGGGCTGGTCACCGGAGCCCTCTACGCGGTCGCCGCCAGCGGCCTCGTGGTCACGTACACCACCTCGGGCATCTTCAACTTCGCCCACGGCGCGTTCGGCATGTTCGCGGCGTTCGTGTACTGGCAGCTCCGGGTCCAGTGGCACTGGCCGGCCCCGATCGCGCTGGTCGCGGTGCTGCTCGTCCTGGCGCCGCTCTTCGGAGCGGCGGTGGAGCGGGTCATCATCCGCGGCCTGTGGAACGTCTCCGAGGTCACCAAGCTGATCGTGTCGATCAGCCTCCTGTTCGGCGTGTACCAGGCCGCCAACATCTTCTTCTCGCCCACGGTCGGCCGGAACATGCCCGGCTTCTTCGCCGGGAACTCGATCGACCTGGGCGTGTACCAGATGTCGTGGCACGAGGGCATCACCATCGCCGCCGCCATCGTCACCGCCATCGCCCTGCGCTTCCTCCTGTTCGGGACGCGCAGCGGCGTGGCGATGCGGGCCGTGGTCGACGACCGCGACCTGTCGCGGCTCAACGGCGGGCGGCCCGACCGCTCGGCGATGCTGTCCTGGGCGATCGGCTCGTCGCTGGCCGCGCTGGCCGGCATCCTGCTGGCCGGCAGCCAGGGCACCCTGGCCCACATCCCGCTCACCCTGCTCGTGATCAACGCCTACGGCGCGGCCATGTTCGGCCGGCTGCGCAGCCTGCCGCTCACGTTCCTGGGCGCGGTGCTGATCGGCCTCGCCCAGTCGTACGCCGTCGGCTACCTCTCGCTCGACACCCCGCTCAACTCGATCGCCGGTCTGCACCTCACCACCGGGCTCTCGCTCAACGGCCTGCGGGCGGCCATCCCGATCATCACCCTGTTCGTGGTGCTGCTGTTCCTGCCGCCGCTCAAGGTGCGGGCCGGCGCCCAGCTGAAGTCTCGCGAGATCATCCCGTCGCCCGGGCCCCGACGCTGGCTGATCGGCACCGTGCTGCTCGCCGGCTCGGCCTACGCCTTCGCCACGATCTGGTCCGGGCTGCGCACGTTCCAGATGGGCCAGGGCCTGGCCCTCGGCATCGTGATGCTCTCGCTCGTGCCGCTCATCGGGTACGCCGGGCAGATCTCGCTGGCCCCCATGGCGTTCGCCGGCATCGGCGCCATCGTGATGGGCGGCTGGGGCGGGCACGGCACCCCGTTCGGGCTGGTGGCGGCCGTGGTCGTCACCGCCGCGGTCGGCGCCCTGGTGGCCCTGCCGGCCATCCGCCTCCGCGGGCTCTACCTCGCCCTGGCCACGGCCGCGTTCGCGGTGCTGATGGACCAGCTCGTGTTCAACCAGAACGCCATCATCCCCAACGGCAACCTCGCCGTCGGCCGCCTCGACATCTTCGGCTTCTCCTTCGACAGCGACCGGGCCCACCTGGTGCTGATCGGCGTGGTGTTCGGCCTGGTGGCCACCCTCATCGTCTGGATGCGCGACCGGCCCTTCGGGCGTCGCCTGCTGGCCATGAAGTCGAGCGACGCCGCCTGCGTCACGCTCGGCGTGAACCTGGCCACCACCAAGCTCCAGGTGTTCACGCTGTCGGCCGGCATCGCCGGGCTGGGCGGCGCCCTCTACGGCGCCCAGCTCAACTCGATCAGCCCGCCCACGTTCCAGTTCCTGACCGGCCTGCCCATCGTGCTGTTCGCGGTGATCGGCGGGATCGCCGCGGTGGGCGGCGCCCTGTTCGGCGGCGTCATCTACGCCCTCACCTACCTGATCATCCCCGACGTGTACCCGGGCCTGACCAACCTGCTCATCCTCGGCCCCGCCCTCGCCGGCATCAGCCTCGGGCGCAACCCCAACGGCGCCGTCAACGAGACGGCCCGGTCGATCAAGGCCCTGCTCGCCGAGCGCCGGGCGGCCGCCGCTGCCAAGGCGGCCGGGGTCGCGGCGCCATCCGACCTCGACGTGATGGGCCTCGACGGGTTCACCGACGCCGACCGCGTCGCGCTCGACCGGGCCACGGGGCTCGACACCGAACCGCTCTACGGTCCGCTGCGAGCACCGACCGGCGCCCGGGAGGTGCTGGCCCGTGGCTGATGCACCCGTGCTGCTCGCCGCCGAGGAGCTCACCGTCCGCTTCGGCGGCCACGTCGCGGTGTCCGAGATCGACCTCCAGGTCCGTGCCGGCACGGTCACCGGGCTGATCGGGCCCAACGGCGCCGGCAAGACCACCACGTTCAACGCGCTGTGCGGCCTCCAGAACGTGAGCCGCGGCAAGGTCACCCTCGACGGCCGCGACATCTCGTCCCTGTCGCCGCACAAGCGGGCCCGGCTCGGCCTGGGCCGCACCTTCCAGCGCCTCGAGACGTTCTCCCTGCTCACCGTCCGCGAGAACATCCTCGCCGGTGCCGAGTTCCGCCAGCGCAAGGCGGGCGGCCGCCGCGGGGCCACGGCCATCGCCGACGAGCTGATCGAGCGGCTCGGTCTGGGCGACGTCGCCGACGATCGCGTCGACGGGCTGCCCACCGGACGGGCCCGCCTGGTCGAGGTGGGCCGGGCGCTGGCCAACGGGCCCCGCGTGCTGCTGCTCGACGAGCCGTCGTCGGGGCTCAACGAGGCCGAGACCGGCGAGTTCGCCGTCGTGCTCCACCAGCTCACCACCGATGGCCTCGCCGTGCTCCTCGTCGAGCACGACATGAGCCTGGTGATGAGCGCCTGCCAGCACATCGACGTGCTCGACTTCGGGCGCATCATCGCCTCGGGCGACCCGGCCACCATCCAGGCCGACGAAGCCGTGCGCGCCGCCTACCTGGGCGACCAGGACGAGCCCGCTCCCAACACGCCCGCCGGCTCGGCCACCGCCAGCATCGGCACCGCAGGGGGCGGCGGCGAGCTCACCGAGCCCGAGCACGAGGAGCTGGTCGAAGCGGCCATCCCGGTGCTCGAGGTCCGCGACCTGAGCGCCGGCTACGGCGACTTCGACGTGATCGACGGCATCAGCTTCGAGATCCCCGCCGGCGAGGTGTTCGCCCTGCTCGGCCCCAACGGCGCCGGCAAGACCACCACGCTGCAGGTCATCGCCGGGCTGCTCCCGGCCAGCAGCGGCACCGTGGCCGTGTGCGGCCGCGGCATCCTCGGAGCCGACGCCGACGCCCTGGCCCGCGCCGGCATCTGCATGGTGCCCGAGGGCCGCGGCGTGTTCCCCAACCTGAGCGTGGCCGAGAACCTCTGGATGGCCACCCACACCGGCACCCGCCGCCACGACGTCGAGGAGATCGCCTACCAGCGCTTCCCTCGGCTGGGTGAGCGCCGGGGGCAGACCGCCGGCACCCTCTCGGGCGGCGAGCAGCAGATGCTGGCGATGGCCCGGGCCATGAGCACCGATCCCGCCCTGCTGATCCTCGACGAGCTCTCGATGGGCCTGGCGCCCATCGTCGTGCACGAGCTCTACGAGCGCGTCGCCGAGATCGCCTCCACCGGCATCTCCATCCTCGTGGTCGAGCAGTTCGCCCACGAGGTCCTCGGCGTCGCCGACATGGCGGCGATCATGCTGCACGGCCGCATCGCCAAGGTCGGCCCGCCCACCGAGATCGCCGCCGAGCTCGAGACCGCCTACCTCTCCGGCGCCATGGCGCCGTCGTGACCCAACCGCCCACCAGCAACCTCCAGGAGCAACGCACCGTGGACGACCCCAAGACCACCCAAGGGATGGCCCCCGAACGGCGCCAGCAGTTCGAGGACGACATCGCCAAGGTCCGCGTCAAGACCGGCGGCGCCGCAGGCGAGCCCCGGATGATCGCGCTGGGCATCGTGCTCATGGTGGTGGGCGCGGCGGTGGCCCTCGTCGCCTACATCGTGTCCACCTCGCAGGCCGACCCCCGCGACGTGTCGAGCATGATCATCCTGGCGGTCTTCGGCCTGACCCTGGCCGTGGCCGGCATGGCCGTGTTCCTGCGCTACTCGATCGGCCGCTTCCTGCGGTTCTGGCTGCTGCGGCTCATCTACGAGCAGCAGGAGCGCGCCGCCTGACCTGGAGGCCCCGCACCCCGATCGGGTGAGCACGGGTGGATCGGTGCGTGGTAGGCCGTGCACCGACAACGCCGAGCCACCCCGGCCGCTCGGCCTCATCGGGAGACGACCATGGCCCTGCACGATCGCGATTCGATCCGCCACGAGATGGAAGACAGCGTCTTCGCCGGGCAGGACCTGTCCAGCGCGCTGCCCAAGTACCGCTTCCCCGGGGAGGAGATCTCTCCCGGGCACGCCTACCAGGTGATCGCCGACGAGATCATGCTCGACGGCAACGCCCGCCAGAACCTGGCCACCTTCTGCCAGACCTGGGAGGAGCCCGAGGTCATCCGGCTCATGGAGCTCGCGGTCAACAAGAACATGATCGACCGCGACGAGTACCCGGCCACCGCCGAGATCGAGCGCCGCGCCACCCACATGATGGCCGACCTCTGGAACGCTCCCGACTCCGCCAACACCGTGGGCACCTCGGCCATCGGCTCGTCCGAGGCGTGCATGCTCGGCGGCATGGCGGCCAAGTGGCGCTGGCGGGCCCGCCAGGAGGCGGCCGGCAAGCCCACCGACAAGCCCAACATGGTGTGCGGCGCGGTCCAGGTGGTCTGGCACAAGTTCGCCAGGTACTGGGACATCGAGATCCGTGAGGTCCCGATGGCGCACGGCCAGTACTTCATGACCCCCGAAGACGTGCTCTCCCGGGTCGACGAGAACACGATCATGGTGGTCCCCACCCTCGGGCTCACCTACACGGGCGCCTACGAGATGGTGAAGCCGATCTCCGAGGTGCTCGACCAGTACCAGGCCGACACGGGCATCGACGTCGACATCCACGTCGACGCCGCCAGCGGGGGGTTCCTCGCCCCGTTCTGCGCCCCCAACCTCGAGTGGGACTTCCGCCTCCCCCGCGTGAAGTCGATCAGCACCTCGGGCCACAAGTTCGGGCTCGCCCCCCTGGGCGTGGGCTGGGTGGTGTGGCGCGACGCCGAGCACCTCCCCGACGACCTGATCTTCCACGTCAACTACCTGGGCGGCGACATGCCCGTCTTCCAGATCAACTTCTCCCGCCCCGCCGGCCAGATCGTCGCCCAGTACTACGACTTCCTCCGCCTCGGCCGCGACGGGTACCGGCGGGTCCACGACGCCGCCTACGCCACCGGCCGCTACATCGCGCAGGAGATCACCAACATCGGCCTGTTCGAGCTGCTCCACGACAGCGACCCGGCCACCGGCATCCCCTGCGTCACCTGGCGCGTGCCCGAGGGCGAGGACCTCGGCTTCACCCTCTACGACCTGGCCGACCGGCTGCGGATCAAGGGCTGGCAGGTGCCGGCGTACACGCTCACCGGCGACGCCTCCGACATCGCGGTCCAGCGGGTGCTGGTGCGCCAGGACGTCAGCCGCGACCTCGCCAGCCTCCTCATGGACGACTTCCGCGAGGCCATCGAGCACCTGGGCCGCCACCCGGTCACGGTGCCGATGACCAAGGAAGAGTCCGCCGGCTTCAACCACCTCTGAGCCGCACCTCCGTGGCGAAGATCGATCCGAAGACCGGCGGCTCCATCTGGTGGGACCCACGGCAGGCCGACTGGTGGGTGGCCGCCAACTTCGCCGTGGGCTCCAGCTGCTTCATCCTGGGCGCCACCCCGGGCTACGAGTCGCTCGTGGGGGCCGATGCCGACGGTGTCACCTACTTCATCGGCTCGCTCTTCTTCACCACGGCGGCGTGGCTCCAGGTGCTGGTGTCCACCGGCGCGATCGGACGCGGCATCCGCACCCGGCGGGCGGCGCGCTGGCGCACGGTGGCGCGGGCGCCGCGCCGGGCCGAGTGGTGGGCGGGCATCGTGCAGTTCGCCGGCACCCTCTGCTTCAACGTGTCGACGTTCCTCGCGCTCCAGCACAGCCTGTCGGCCAAGCAGTCCGACCACCGCGTGTGGGCCCCCGACTTCTTCGGCTCCATCGCCTTCCTCGTGGCCTCTGCCCTGGCGTACGCCGTGGTGCGGAAGCCGTGGGTCACGTGGCGGCCCCGGGACCTCGACTGGTCGGTGGCCACCCTCAACATGGTGGGCTCCATCGCCTTCATGGCGTCGGCCCTCGCCGCCTTCGTGATCGAGGACGGCTCGCTGCGCAACGCCCAGGTCGCCAACGCGGGCACCTGGGTGGGCGGCGTCTGCTTCCTCCTCGGCGCCATCTTCCTCATCCCCGAAGAGGTCGAGGCCCCCGGCACCGCCTGACCCCGCCGGTCAGCTGGCGGGGAGGCCTTGGGCGTCGCAGGGCAGCGGGCCGGCGGGAGCGATCGCCTGCATCTGGTCGAGGACGCGCAGGGTGCGTTCCATGGCCACGGGCTTGAGGCCGCCGACGCCCTTGTTGAAGGGCTGGTCGAGCACGTTGATCAGCAGCAGGCTCGACACCACCACCGCCACCACCGAGCCCATGAGGGTGGCCTGCACGAAGCGGGCCTCGCCGCTGTCGGCGAACAGGAGCATGTACCAGAAGATGACCGCCGCGCTGAACAGCAGCACCGCCCACAGCGGGCCCGGGATCACGCCGACGGCGCCGTGGACGCGGTCGTTGCGCGCCGCCTCGCGGTCCGAGGTCTGGTCGATCCACTTGCTGTAGGCGGTCTGCTCGGCGTTCGTCTGCGGCTCGATCTGCTTGGTGGTCTTGAACATGTCGACCGCCCACGGGTTGGCGGTGTCGCCCTGGGTGCCGTCCTGCATCCGGGGCCACGCCTGGTGCACCACGTAGCGGGCGTAGCAGACCAGCTCGGCGCTGAGGTCGTCCCGGTGCTCCCTGGGCAGGAACTGCGCCGTCTCGTACTGCTGCGACACCACCAGCGCCTCCGTCTCGGCGCCGCTGCGGGACTGGTCGAAGCTGGTGAACGCCAGCACGACCACCAGGCCCAGCAGCACGGCGAAGCCGGTGGCCAGCACGCCGAACACGCCCGACGCCCGGTCGCCGTCGTGGAACCAGCTGCCGTCGGGCGCCTTGGTGCGGGCGAACAGCATGAGCGCGATGCCGACCGCCACGGAGACGGCCACGATGGCGACGCAGACGAAGAGGTTCACGGCTGGAACCCACCCGCGGCGAGGCTGGCGCGGATCACGTCGATCGGTCCGCCATCGACGATGAAGCCGCCGCTGAAGGGTGCGCTGATGGCCAGGAGCAGGGCCATCGCGAGCGCGACCACCACGACCAGGCCCGCGGTCAGGGCGGCCACGCGCGGCCGGTGGTCCAGGGCGAGCGCCGCCGAGTTGGCGATCAGCGCCAGGCCCGACATGAGCACGACGATGAGGTAGAGGTCGGGCAGCTCGTTGGCCCTGGTGGCCAGGCGCTGGCGGCGCAGGCTGGTGAGCGAGTCGAGCGCGCCGAGCAGCTCACCGCCCTGGGCGCTGCCGACCTCTTCCTGCGCCGCCTCGGTGCGCACGGTGCGCTCGAGCGCGCTGAGCGCCGTCATCACCGCGGGGCTGCCGTCGCTGTCGCCGCCCGACCACTCGTGGAGGCGGGTGAGCCGCAGGTACGAGACCAGCTCCTTCTGGATCGCCACGGTGTCGATCCCCGGGCTGGTGGCCGCCCACGCCATGCGCGACGCGGCGGCGGCCTCCGCGCTGACGTTGTCCTCGGCGGAACGGAACTGCGTCGCCTCTGCGCTCAGGGTGGTGGCCGTGAGGAGGGCGAACACCGCGCCGAGGGCCGGCATCAACGGCCCCGCGACCAGGCTGGTGGACCGGACGTCGTCGCCGAGGTGGTGGCGCAGGATCCAGCGGAACCCGATCGCGAGCGAGGCGCAGCCGGCCGCGGACACCAGGACCACCAGCCACGCGGGCAGCCCGACGAGCGTGGTCATGCGCTCCCCTCCCGGTCGGACATCTCCGAAACCTAGGGGGTCGGCGCGTCCGCCTGGGGAATGTTCGGCCGGCCTCGAGGGACGCGGAGGTCGACCAGCCGCAGCCCGGCCAACCCGACGAGCGTGCCGAAGCTCCACCCGCCGATCACGTCGATCGGGAGGTGGACCCCGTCGATCATGCGGGCCGCGCCGACCAGCCCGGCCGCCAGCACCGGGATCCACCGGTAGCGGGCGGGGACCGTGGCGGCCACCATCACCGCCGAGCCGGCCGCCACCGCGCTGTGGCCCGAGATGTAGCCGAACCCGGTGGCCCCGGCCTCGCGGAGGTGGATGTCGGGGAGGTAGGCGATCGGCCGCCCCCGCTCGACCACGCCCTTGATGGCCTTGGCCCCCTGCCAGTTGGCCCAGCCGACGGCCACCGTGGCCAGGGCCAGGAGCCCGTCGCGCCGGAACGCGGCGATGCCCGCCGCCACCAGGAGCGGGGCCCCGAACGTGCCCAGCTGCATGATCGGGAACAGGGCCGTGCCCACCGCGGCAGGCACGGCGTTGATCCACCGCTCCAGCCGCAGCTCGCCGCCGGGCACCGGTCGGTGCGCCGCCACGATCCACGACGCCACCAGGCCCGCCGCGGCCACCGCCGCGATCGCGCCGCGGTGGGTGAACGAGACGGGTGCCGCCGATCGGTCCATGGCCGCAGGACCGTACCGGCTCAGGGGCGGGCGGTGACCGGCGCCACCACGGCGGCCGGATCGTCGAGCGCGGCCAGGCGCTCGGGCTTGAGCAGCCGCAGCAGGGCCACCACCGCGAACAGGGTGATGCCCGACGCGATCGTGACCTCGCCCAGGCCGAAGTGGTCGGCGAGCGGGCCCTGGAGGGTGGCGCCGACCGGGTACAGCACGCCGAGGGCGAGGAAGTAGAAGCTGAGCACGCGGGCCCGCAGCTCGGCCGGCGCCCGCAGCTGGACCACCGTGCCGATGCCCGAGAACACGAACATGTACGTGGCCCCGACGCCCACCAGCGCGAGCGTGGCCAGCTCCGGTGTGGGCGCCAGGCCGTAGAGCACCAGCGCGGCGGGCAGCAGCACGAAGCTGAGCAGCAGCATCCGGTACCGGCCCAGCCGGGCGGCGAGGACGGGCAGGACCAGCGCGCCGGCCACGGCCCCCACGCCCTGGGCGGTGACGAACCACGACGTCAGGCTCGACGCCCCGTCGAATCGCACCCGAGCCATCGCCGGGATCAGGGCGATGAACGGCGACGCGGTGAGCGCCACCACCGAGATCATCAAGATGGCCGAGCGCACCCCCGGCTCGTCGCGCGCCGCCCGAGCCCCGACGCGGATCCGGGTCCACAGACCGGCGTCGTCGGTGGATGGCACGTGCTTCGGCAACCGGAGGGCGAACAGGGCCAGCACCATGGCCGCGAACGACAGCGAGTTGATGGCGAAGGCGGCCGTGTACGAGCCGAGCGCGATCGCGATGCCCGCGATCGCGGGCCCCACGACCCGCCCGAGGTTCCACTGGGCTTGGCTGAGCGACACGCCGGCGAGGAGCTCGTCGGCCGGGACCAGGTCGGGGAGCATGGCGCTGTACGCGGGGAAGCCCAACCCGGCGACGCACCCGGCGACGAACACGACGATCGCCACCGCGCCCGGTGTGGTGTGGCCGGTGAACGACAGCAGCGTGAGGGCGGCAGCGCACACCATCTGCGCCAGGGTCATGGCCATCAGCAGCTTCCGACGGTCGAGCCGATCGGCGAACGCGCCGCCGATCGGCCCCATCAGCCCCATCGGGAGGAACCCGGCCGCGGCGACGAACGCGGTCCACCCGGCCTCGCCGGTGCGGTTGGCGACGAGGTCGCCCACCGCGACCGTCTCCATCCACGTGCCGACGTTGGAGATCAGCCCCGCCGACCAGACCAGCGCGAAGTTGCGGTGGCGCAGCGGGGCGAGGGCCACGGACCGGCCGCGCCTAGTCGTCGGCTTCCCAATCGATGCGGTAGGCGTCGGGGTGGTCGACCAGCGCGGCGGGCCGCTTCTTGCTGACGTAGTCGTTGCTCCACGCCAGCAGGGCCCCGATCTTGTCGCGGGTGCCCGACAGCAGCGAGGCGTGGACCCCGAGCCAGGCGGCGAACGCCATCGGCCCGTCGATCTCGTGGCGCTTCGCCCCCAGCTCGGCCACGGCCGCGTTGCGCCCGACCATCGCCATGATCCCCTTGTCGTGGTACTCGAACGGGGTGGTCGCCCGGCCGGCCAGGTTGGCCATGATGTTCGCCCCCGCCCAGGTGCCGGCCTGCTGGGCCACCGAGCCCAGCTGGGGCAGCGGGTTGCCGTGCTGGTCGGTGATGTTGGCGGCGTCGCCCAGCACGTAGACGTCGGGGTGGCCCGGTGCGCTGAGGTCGGGCTCGACGTCGATGCGCCCGCCGCGGCCCTGCGGCAGGCCCGATGCGCCGATCACCGTGGACGCCTGCTCTCCGCCCGCCCAGATCACCAGGTGGGTGGGGATCTCGCTCCCGTCGCTCAGGACCACCTTCGACGGCTGCACCTCGGCGACGCCCGTCCCGAAGCGGAACTCGACGCCGTCGCGCTCGAGCGCATCGGTGGCGAAGCGCTGCGACTTCTCGGTGAACCCGTTGAGGACGTGGGATCCGTGGTCGACCACGATGACGCGGGCCCGGTCGACGGGGAACTCCGGGTAGAAGTGCGGGATCACCTCGTGGATCATCTCGGCCACCGCCCCGGACGTCTCCACGCCGGTGGCGCCGGCCCCGACCACCACGAAGTTGAGGGCGCCCTGCTCCAGGTACTTGGCGTCGCGATCGACCGAATCGATGATGCCGAGGAGGCGGGAGCGGAGGCGCTCGGCATCGTTGACGGAGTAGAGCGGGAAGGCCAGCTCCTCCGCCCCCGGTGTGGCGAAGAAGTTGGGCCGCGCCCCGGCCGCCAGCACGAGCACGTCGCCGCTGAGGGTCACGCCGTCGGAGGTGGTGACCGACCTCGCCTCCAGGTCGATCGACGCCACGTGACCGGTGGTGACCCGGACGTTGGGGTAGTGGACGAAGATGTCGCGCAGGGGACGGGCGATGTCGGGCACACCCAGCTGTGCGGTGGCCACCTGGTAGAGCAGCGGCTGGAACTGGTGGTAGTTGTTCCGGTCGACGAGCTTCACCTCGACGCCGTGCTTGGCCAGGCGCTTCGCGCACGCCACGCCGGCGAACCCGCCACCCACCACCACGACCGAACGCTTCATCGCGACCCTCCACATCGAGCACCGGCGCCCGGACCGACGAGGCTACCGGCGAGCCGGGAGCACCCCGCGAGCAACGTCGCCCGTGCCGCGCGAAAGCCACCATGACCTCCCCGCCCGCCCGATCAGGGGTGGGCTATCGTCCGCGCGGGGGCCGCACCACCGGTGCAGCGGAGCGCCCGGGAGACGTTGCACCGGTCGCGATCGGTGCCGGAGGGGAAGTCCATGATCCAGCGAATCCGCTCGGGTGCCCTGGTCGGCTGCGTGATCGGAGCGATCGCCACGCTGGGCCTGGCGCTCATCAGCCCCTGGTGGCTGCTGCTCGAGCTGCTCTTCGTGCCGCTGGCGATCGTCGGGATCTACGACTACACCCAGCCCCGCCACAGCATCCTGCGCAACTACCCGATCATCGGCCACCTGCGGTTCATCGTCGAGGACATGGGCCCCGAGCTGCACCAGTACCTGGTGGAGAACTCCGAGGACGGCCGGCCGTTCAACCGCGACACCCGCTCCCTGATCTACCAGCGGGCCAAGGGCGTCGCCGACGAGAAGGCGTTCGGCACCGAGCTCGACGTCTACGAGAACGGCTACACGTGGATGGCTCACTCCATCGCCCCGAAGCCGAGGGTGGCCGACCCCGTCGCCGACCTGCGCATCACCGTCGGCGGCGAGCAGTGCGCCCAGCCGTACTCGCTGTCGGTGCTCAACATCTCCGCGATGAGCTTCGGGGCCCTCGGGCGCCAGGCCGTCCGGGCCATGAACCTCGGCGCCAAGAACGGCGGGTTCGCCCACGTCACGGGCGAGGGCGGCCTGTCGAAGTACCACCTCGAGCACGGCGGCGACCTCATCTGGCAGATCGGCACCGGCTACTTCGGCTGCCGCACCACCGACGGCGAGTTCTCGCCCGAGCTGTTCGCCAAGAACGCGGCGCACGAGCAGGTGAAGATGATCGAGATCAAGGTCTCGCAGGGCGCCAAGCCCGGCCACGGCGGCATCCTGCCCGGCGCCAAGGTCACCGAGGAGATCGCCGAGGCCCGCCTCGTCGAGCCCGGGAAGGACGTCTTCTCCCCCACGTACCACAAGGCGTTCTCCACCCCGCTGGAGATGACGGCGTTCATCGCCCAGCTGCGCGAGCTGTCGAACGGCAAGCCCGTCGGCTTCAAGCTCTGCATCGGCGATCCGCGGGAGTTCATGGCCATCGTGAAGGCGATGATCGCCAGCGACACGTACCCCGACTTCATCGTCGTCGACGGCGGCGAGGGCGGCACCGGCGCCGCGCCGCTCGAGTTCTCCGACTCCCTGGGCTTCCCCCTCGTCGAGGGGCTGATGGTCGTGCAGAACATCCTGGTGGGCGCCGGGGTGCGAGACCGGATGAAGGTCGGCGCCAGCGGGAAGATGGTCACCGCCTCGGCCATCACCCAGTCGATGGCCCTGGGCGCCGACTGGTGCAACTCGGCCCGGGCGTTCATGTTCGCCGTCGGGTGCATCCAGTCGCAGCGCTGCCACACCAACCAGTGCCCGGTGGGTGTCACCACCCAGGACCCGCGGCTCCAGCGGGCGCTCGTGGTCCCCGACAAGTCGAAGCGGGTCGAGCAGTTCCACCACAACACGGTGCAGGCGCTGGCCGAGATGATCGCCGCCATGGGCCTCGACCACACGTCGCAGCTCAGCTACGACCACGTCATCCGCCGCGTCAGCCAGTACGAGGTGCGCACGTTCGGCGAGATCCACAAGCCCTTCGAGCCCGGAGAGCTGCTCGACGGGACCGCGCCCGACCGCTTCCAGTTCGCCTGGGACAACGCGTCCCCCGATGTCTTCCGCCCCGCCGTGGGCCGCGTCAGCCGCTGAGCCCGCGCCCCACCTGACCCCAGGAGGCCCCCGATGGCCGAGTCCAAGAACGTCGCCCAGGTCCTGCTCGACATCCTCGCCGACGCCGGGGCCAGAGACATCTTCGGGGTCACCGGCGACGCGCTCAACACGCTGCTGGAGGGGATCCGGACCGACGACCGCTTCCACTGGTACGGGATGCGCCACGAGGAGAACGCCGCCTACGCCGCCTACGCCCAAGCCGAGCTCTCCGGCGGCATCGGGGTCTGCGCCGGCACGGTGGGCCCGGGCTCGCTGCACCTCATCAACGGGCTCTACAACGCCAAGCGCGAGGGCGCCGGCGTGGTGGCGATCACCGGCCAGGTGGCCCACATCGAGAAGGGCACCGGGTACTTCCAGGAGGTCGACCTCACCAAGGCCTTCGACGACATCTGCGACTACCAGGCCATCGTGAACACGCCCGAGCAGGTCACCCGGGTGTGCGAGATCGCGGTGCAGAAGGCACTGGTGGAGCAGTGCGTGGTGCGCATCGAGCTGCCGGTCGACATCATCGGCGCCAAGGTGGAGGGCCGGCACTTCCTCCACCCGCTGACCCACACCAAGCCGCACTTCTCCCCGTCCGACGGCGACCTGGCCCGCGCCGCCGACGTCATCGACGGCGGGAAGAAGGTGGCGCTGTTCTGCGGGGTGGGCTGCCGCCACGCACGCGACGAGGTCCTGGCGCTGGCCGAGAAGCTGAGCGCACCCATCGTCCACACGCTCCGGGCCAAGGACATCTTCGACTACGGCGATCCCAACGTCGTCGGCCTCACCGGGCTGATCGGCAACCCGTCCGGCTACCACGCCGTCTGGGACTGCGACGTGCTCGTCATGCTCGGCACCAACTTCCCCTACGACGGCTTCATCCCCGACGGCATCGAGATCGTCCAGATCGACGAGCGGGTGGAGAACATCGGAAAGCGGGCGCCGGTCACGGTCGGCCTGGTCGGCACCATGAAGGCCACGCTCCAGGAGCTCACCCCGATGGTCGACCACCAGCGCGGCGGCCGCTTCCTCCACCACCTCGGCAAGGTGCGCGACCGGTGGCTGGAGGCGATGGACGAACAGGCCAGCCTCGACCGCCACGACGAGCCGATCCACCCCCAGCTGTTCGCCAAGACGATCAACGACAAGGCGGCCGACGACGCCTTCTTCGCGGTCGACGTGGGTGAGTGCACGGTGTGGGCCGCCCGCCACCTCCGGCTCCCGGGCGGCCGGCGCATGGCCGGGTCGTTCAACCACGGCTCGCTCGGCTCCGCCCTCCCGATCGCTCTGGGCGCCGCGGCGCTCGACCCGTCGCGCCAGGTGTGGGCGCTGTGCGGCGACGGCGGCTTCGGCATGGCGATGCAGGACTTCGTGAGCGCGGTCCGGTTCAACTGGCCGGTCAAGGTCATCGTGTTCGACAACTCGGAGCTGGGCTTCGTGAAGATGGAGACCGAGGTGGCCGGCCTCCCGCTCAACACGGTGGCCACCCACCTCCAGAACCCCGACTTCGCCGCCTACGCCCGCGCCTGCGGCGGCCACGGCATCCGGGTGGAGCACGCCGCCGACGTGGCCGCCGCCATCGACGAGGCCATCGCCCACGACGGCCCCGTGATCATCGACGCCATCGTCAGCCCCGGCGAGCTGACCATGCCCCCGCACATCACCGTCGAGGAGGCCTGGGGCTTCGGCATCTCCAAGGTCAAGGAGGCCCTGATCGGCATCAAGGGCGAGCACGAGCAGTGGGACGGCTGGCGCGAAGAGCTCAAGGCCAACCTGCACAAGGACACCCTCAAGTCCCTCTAGCCCCAGACCGCCCGATCAGTCGAAGACGTGGCCGTGGTCGTAGCGCTCGTCTTCGCCGGCGGCTTGGGTGAGGGCGGCGACGTTGTCCCTGGTGAAGAAGCCCTCGTAGCCGTGGCAGCGCTCGACGTACTCGGTGATGAGCATCGAGTACGGCGAGCTCTTGGAGAAGATCTGCTTGAGGTTGGGCTCGTCCTTGCACTCACCCACCACGTCGGCGAGGAACGGGGTGCCCATCTCGCTGAGCTGGCGGACGACGTAGTCGACGTTCTTCTCGTCGACCACGTGGCCGTCGACCACGGCGTAGGCCATGTGGTGCATCCGGCGGCCGAAGTTGCGGACGAAGTCCTCGGTCGGCATCGGCAGCCCCTCGAACGAGTTCACGAACGCCGGGGTGTTGTTGGCGGTGAACACGCGGGCCGGTGACTTCTTGTCGTCGTCGGCGGTGCGGGTGCGCGTGACGTTGGTCGACGAGTTCATCTCGCTGATGTTGTACGCGCCCCAGAAGTAGTACGGGACCATCGTGAGGTACTCGAGGATGGCGTCCTCGCGGTCGCCGGCCAGGACGCGGGTGGCCATGTGGTCGAGGCCCAGCACCTTGTCGGCGATGTCGTGCCCGTCCTGCAGGGCGGCGGCGGCATCGATGGTGGCCTGCTCGGCGGGGGTCAGCGTGAGGCGCTCGCCGAAGCCCACCGCGTCGAGGTCGTCGATGTCGACGTCGACGTAGCCGACGCGGTTGTAGGTGTGGTCGGACAGGAACGTGAAGAGCAGGTGGTCGGTGGCGTAGAGCGGGGCGATGGTGTCTCGCGGGTAGACGAACCGGATGCTCTGCGGTTCGAGCGCGCGGCGGACGGCGTCGATGGAGGTGGCCTGGTAGACCTCGCCGACGTAGCGGGCGTTGGGCTTGCGGGCCGACAGCGGGTAGAGGCTGTTCCACTCGGTGAGCTTGTCCTCGTAGGTGGCCGACAGCGGCTCGAGGACGAGCAGCCGGGGGTAGTCGGGGCTGGAGGTGAGCGAGAAGACCTTGTGGGTCTCGGTGAGGCGGGCCTCGGTGAGCCGGTACGGGCCCATCACCGCCAGCTCGGCGATGTAGGGGACGGCGTCACCGTGCTCGACCTGGACCACCACCGCGGCCATGTCGCCCACCACGTCGTCGATCCCGCTGTCGGCGCGGCGCTGGTAGATCTTCGGCAGGTACTCCCAGAAGAACGCCGAGTTCTCCTTGTCGCCTTTCGGCTGGTACGTGGAGAGGTCGATCACGGGTGGCTCCTTGGTTCCGGTGCGGGGCACGCGGGCTCGGCGGGTTCGTGGGCTCAGGTGGCCGGGACGTAGGGCGGGTAGTCGGCCACCCACATGGTGCGGTCGACGGCGGCGGTGAGCTCGTCGTCGGTGGCGGCCGGCGCCAGGCCCTGGGCCACCGCCTGCCGGCCCACCGCGATGGCGATCGCCCGGCTGACGGCGCGGACGTCGACGAGCGCGGGCAGCAGGCTGTCGCCGGGGCTCCGGGCGTCGACGTGCTGGGCGAGGGCGTGGGCGGCGGCCATGAACATCTCGTCGGACACCCGGGTGGCCTTGGCGGCGCGGACCCCGAGCCCGATGCCGGGGAAGATGTAGGAGTTGTTGCTCTGGGCGATCGTGTAGGTGACGCCGCCGTGCGTGACCGGCTGCGACGGGCTGCCGGTGGCGACGAGGGCCCGGCCGTCGGTCCACGCGATCACGTCGTCGGCGGTGGCCTCGGCGCGCGACGTGGGGTTCGACAGCGGGAAGATGATGGGCTGGTCGTTGCCGGCGGCCATGGCCCGCACGACCTCCTCGGTGAAGAGCCCGGGCACGCCGGTGACCCCGATCAGCACCGACGGCCGGGCGTTGCGCACGACGTCGACGAGCGTGATGTCGGTGGGGTCGGCGACGGTCCAGCCGTCGAGCGCGGCGCGGTGCTGGGCGAGCGGCACCTGGAACGGCTCGAGGCCGTCCATGTCGTCGACGAGCACGCCGGGCCGGTCGACCATGAAGAACCGGGCCCGGGCGTCGGCGTCGGACAGCCCGTCGGCCACCATCGCCTGCACGATCTGCTCGGCGATGCCGGAGCCTGCGGACCCGGCGCCCACGATCACGATCTTCTGGTCGGTCAGCGCCCGGTCCGACTGGCGCAGGGCCGAGAGCGTGGCCGCCAGGGCGACGGTGGCCGTGCCCTGGATGTCGTCGTTGAACGTGCACAGCCGGTCGCGGTAGCGGTCGAGCAGGAGGTGGGCATGGTGCTCGGCGAAGTCCTCGAACTGGAAGAGGACGTCGGGGTAGACCTCGATGACGCCCTGGACGACGGCTTCGATGAAGCGGTCGTAGTCGGCGCCGACGATGCGCTCGTGGCGCCAGCCGAGGTAGTCGGGGTCGTGGCGCCGGGCCTCGTTGTTGGTGCCGACGTCGAGCACGATCGGCAGCGTGGTGGCGGGGTCGATGCCGCCGCACGCGGAGTACAGCGACAGCTTCCCGATGGGGATGCCGAGCCCGTCGGCGCCCTGATCGCCGAGGCCCAGGATGCGCTCGCCGTCGGTCACGACGATGACGGCCACCTCGGCGTGCGGGACCGACCGCAGCATCTCGGGGATCCGGTCGATGTCGGGGTACGAGAGGAAGAGGCCGCGGTGGTGCTGGTAGATGCGGCTGAACTGCTGGCACGCCTCGCCGACGGTGGGCGTGTAGACGATCGGAAGCAGGTCGTAGATGTCGTCGAGGATCACGCGGAGGAACAGCGTCTCGTCGGTGTCCTGCACGCTGCGCAGCAGCATGTGCTTGCCGAGCGGCGTGGGCTCGTCGTCGAGCTGCGAGCGCACCCGGTCGGCGCGCTGCTCGATGGTCTCGATGTGGGTGGGCAGCAGCCCGTGGAGGCCGAACGCATCGCGCTCCTCGACCGTGAACGCGGTCCCCTTGTTCAGCGTGGGGTCGGCGAGGAGCCGCTGCCCCCGCACATCGACGGACTTCGGCCCGCTGGCTGCCATGACCCCTCCAGGTGCTCGTCGGGTCGAGTGCGACCGACCACGGCCCGCGCCGCTCGCGGACGATAGCAGCGGCCCTTGGGCGGCGCCGGGGTGCCCCCGGGGCAGGTTCGCCCTGGTCAGACGGCGTTCAGGCGGCGTTCAAGCCGGGTCCGGTGCCGCCTCGGTGGGGGTGGCGGGCGGCTCGGGCGCCCCCTCCTCGGGCAGCAGGTTCTTCTGGTCGAGCGTGAACAGGAGGGCCAGCGCCGGCAGGACGATGACGCACGCCAGCCCGAACGCCACCAGCACGGCGCCGAGCGTGCCCGAGGGCGCCGCGGTCTCGGAGATCTCCATGGTGGTGGGGATGACGTACGGCCACTGGGCGACGCCCCACGCCGCGACGATCCCGCCCACCGCGCCGACGGCGGCCATGCGGGCGAAGCGGTGCGAGCCGCGCACGAGCAGCACGAGGGAGCCCACCCCGCCCACGGCCGAGACGAGCACCAGCGGGAGCGCACGCGAGGTCAGCCCGTCGAACAGGTACGAGGCGTCGGCGTGGATGACGAAGATCCCCGCGATGGCGACGATGCCGGCCACCACGGCCGAGACGATCGCCCGGCGCCGGAAGTACTCGACCATGTCGTCTTCGCCCATGCGCCGGGCATCGAACACCAGGTACACCGAGGCCAGGTAGGCGACGGCCACGACCGCGAGCACGCCGCCCAGCAGCGACGTGGGGTTGAGCCAGCTCGACCACGGGTCGCCGGCCGAGCCGCCTGCGGGCACGCGCCCGGTGGCGATGGCGCCCGCCACCGTGCCGAAGAGGAACGGCACCATGAGCGACCCGAGCGCGAAGGCGGCGCCGAAGTTGCGCTGGTCGCGGGTCCGGAAGACGGCCTTGCGGAAGGCGAAGCTCGCTCCCCGCAGCACGATGCCCAGCGCGGCGAGCACGAGGGGGACGAACAGTGTGGAGGTGATCGACGCGTAGGCGGTGGGGAACGAGGTCCACAGCACCACGAACACGAAGATCAGCCACACGTGGTTGGCCTCCCACACCGGTCCGATCGACCGGTCGATCACCTCGCGCGGACGGGCACCCCGCCGGGCGCCACCGGCGAGCAGGTCCCAGATCCCGGCGCCGAAGTCGGCGCCGCCGAAGATCGCGTACGCCAGCACCCCGATGAACAAGATGCAGGCGATCGCCGTGCTCACGGCGCCGACGCCCCGTGCTCGATCCGGCCCGACGGCCCGTACGGCACGTCCTCCTCATCGACCACCTCGCCCTGGCGGTACCGCCGGCTCATCCCGCGCAGCACGAGGATGGTGGTGACGCCGAGACCGGCGTAGAGGAGGACCACGCCCACGAAGCTGATCCACACGCCGGTGCTCCCCGTGGCCGCGTCTTCGACGCGCATGTAGTTGTAGACGATCCAAGGCTGGCGCCCGACCTCGGTGACCACCCAGCCGGCCTCCATCGTGATCACCGAGAGCACGCCGAACGCGGTGGCGATCCGGAGGAACCACCGCCCCTGAGGGAGCCGGCGGCGGACCAGCCAGAAGCCGCCGTAGTAGAGCGACACGAGGAACATCAGCGTCCCCAGGCCCACCATGACGTCCCAGGCCAGGTGGACCGTGTTGACCTGCGACAGGGTGGGCTCGTCGTCGGCCGGCCACTCGTCCAGGCCCTGGACCACGGTGTCCTTGCCGGTGGACGGGCCCGACAGCCGCGAGGCCAGGCCGGGGATCGGGATGCCGCCGGTGACGGTGCCGTCCTCGTTGAGGTGGCCGAGCAGCGTCTCGGGCACGTCGCCCTTCGTCTCGGGCACCAGCTCGATGGCGGCGAACTTGGTGGGCTGCTCTTCGTAGACCCACCGGGCCAGCGAGTCGCCGACGCCCATCTGGATCGGCATGGCGATGGCGGCGACGGTGAACGCGATGGTGAACCCGAGCCGGTGGTAGTGGTCGTTGCGGCCCCGCAGCATCCCGAACGCGTAGACCGAGGCCACGAGGAACCCGCCGACGATGTAGGCGGCCACGATCATGTGGAGCGATGCGAGCGGCATCCCCTTGTTGAAGATGACCTCCCACGGGTTCACCTTCGAGACGTTGCCGTCGGCGTCGAGCGTGAAGCCCGACGGCGAGTTCATCCAGGCGTTGGCCGCCACCACCGACGCGCTGCCCATGATCCCGGCGATCACGATCGGCACGCCCGCCCAGAAGTGCGCCCAGGGCTTCAGCCGCTTCCAGCCGAACAGGTAGATGGAGACGAAGATCGCCTCGGTGAAGAAGAACAGGCCCTCGAACGCGAAGGGGATGCCGAACGCCTCACCCCACCGGCCCATGAAGCGCGGCCACAGGAGACCGAACTCGAAGGTGAGGACGGTGCCAGTGACCGCACCGACCGCCAGGGTGACCGCCATGTACTTCGACCACCGCTGGGCGAGCAGCATGGCGTCGGCATCGTCGTGCTTGAGCCCGCGGTAGTTGGCGATGAGCATGAGGGCGGCCCACGACACGCCGAGCGGCACGAGGATGATGTGGAACGCCAGCGTGAACGCCATCTGGGACCGGGCCCACGGCACCGGGTTCACGGCCAGGAGATGTCCCACTGCCTCTCGCCCCCCGGTCCCGGCACGCGAACGCCCTGCTGGGCGGCCTGGGCGCGGAGCTTACCGAGTACTCTCCGGCGCCATGGGTAGCAGCAAGAGCAAGCCGCGCAAGGGCCACCAGAATCCGCAGCACCTGCCCAAGGTCGGCACGCCGCAGAACCTCGAGTGGCGCCACGAGGGCGAGCGCAAGGACGCGTTCGGGGTCTTCGGGGGCAAGTGGACGGCGATCATCATCGCGGTCCTGGTGGTGGCGGCGGCGATCGGCCTGATCTTCATCACCGCCTGATCGGCACGCCCCTCCGGGTCAGCCGGCGAGGTGGGCCACCCAGAGGTCCTCGGCCGGCCACCGGCTCGCCCACTCGGCGGTGACGATGTCGTAGTACTCGTGGGTGGGTGCGTCCTCGGGCGGGTAGAGCTCGTGGAGGGCGTCGACCACGAAGCCGGCGGCGCGGAGCTCGCGGATCCAGTCGCCGTGGCCGGGGTGGAACTCGACCCCGCCGTCGACCCAGGCGATCGGGTAGAGGTCGCGCTGCGGACGCAGGAGCCGTTCGCCGGCGAACCCCTCGTCCGCGGGGACGCACAGCCCGGCGAGCACGCTGTTGGTGAGGAAGATCAGCCGCCCGCCGGGCTTCAGGAGGCGGGCCGCCTCGGGCAGCCACCGCTTCGGGTCGCACCACGGGCCCGCCCCGTACTCGCTGATCACCAGGTCGAAGGCGCCCGACCGCAGCGGGACCTGCTCGCCGTTCGCCTCCACGAGCGGGAACGATCGGCCGGTCCGTCGTTGGCACCGCCGGGCCGTGTCGAGCTGGTCGGGGCTCAGGTCGACCGCCACCGGGCGCGCCCCGGCTCGGTCCAGCCACGCCGACAGGTAGGCGGTGCCGCACCCGAGCTCGACCACCGCGGCGCCGGTCACGTCGCCGAGCAGGCCGAGGTCTCGTTCGGGGATGCGGAACAGGCCCCAGCTGATCTCGGGGGCGGCCCACATCGCCTCGGCGTCGTCGTCGGTGAACTGGGCGTTGACGAGCGACCAGAGGTGCCGGTTGCGGGCCAGGTCGAGCGGCTTGTCGTCCGGGCGCATCGCCGTCATCCAACCACACGCCTACCCTCGCCCCGATGCCCAGCGAGATCGAAGACATCACCGCGGCCGGCCTGCGCCTCGTGGCCGTCCCGGCCGAGGTGCTGCGCCGCGTCGGCGAGGCCCAGGACGCTCGCGCCGGGGGCGACGACGCCGGTGCCCCGGTGCCGTGGCCGGCCGTCGGCGACCTCTCCCCCGAGCTGTGGACCGGGATGCCGGCCCGGATGCGCCTCGACCAGCTGGCGGACGATCCGGCGCTCGCCCGGTGGCTGGTGCGGGCGATCGTGATCGACGATCCCGACCGGCCTGGCACCCCCCTCGTCGTCGGGCACCTGGGCGGGCACGGCGCTCCCGGCGACGACGGGAGCGTGGAGATCGGGTACACCGTGGCCGCGGCGCACCAGGGGCGGGGCCTGGCCACGGCGGCGGCGCGCGCCTGGTTCGGCTGGGCCCACCAGCAGGGCGCCGACCGGGCCCGGCTGTGCACGAGGCCCGACAACGGGCCCTCGAAGGCCATCGCCGCCCGCCTCGGGTTCGACGAGGTGGGCGCGGCGTGGGACGACGACGATGCCTGCTGGGAGCTGGTGTTCGAGCGGCCCCTCCCCCTCTGATCCGGCCCGTCCCGATGGGACCGACCGTGGCGATCCGCCCCAAGGGCGCGTAGCCTCGCCCGGCGGGTTGCGGTGCCCGTCTGGACCCTGCGGAGGAACGCGTGCGAGCACGATGGACGGCCCTGGCCGTCGCGGTGGCGATCGTGGTGGTGCCGGCGGCCGCAGGCGCCGACGCCGCGCAGCTCGTCCCGGCCACCACGGCGCCCATCACGAGCACGCCTCCTGCCGGGACCGCGGGTGACCCGGGGGTGGCCCTGCCGGCACCCACGGCGGCCGACACCGCGTCGGCCGACGCGGAGCCCGAGGCCACCCACGCCGTCCGCCCCGGCACCACGGCCGCCCCGGTGAACCCGGCGGCCACCACGCTGGTGCAACCCGACGGGACGACGTTCAGCGCCACCGCCTGGGGCGATGGCACCTCACACGGCTACCAGGACGCGTCGGGCTACACCGTCACCCGCCGGGCCGACGGCACCTGGGTGTACGCCACCGCGGTCGACCGAGGTGGCGACCTGGTCGCCGGGCGGTCGGCGGCGGGGTCGAGCGCGCCGCCCGCCGGCACCGACACCCAGCTGCGCCCGGAGCCCGCCGCTGCCGCGCCCTCGGCCGACGCCGATGCCGAAAAGGCCGCGGCGGACGGCGCCACCACCAACGCGGTGCGCGTCCCCCACGACGGCCCGGCCCCCACCGTGGTCATCCTCGCCAAGTTCACCGATCAGACCAGCGCCACCACGCCCGCCCAGTGGGCCACCCGCTACTTCGGCAGCGGCTACGGCATCGCCGACTTCTACGACAAGGCGTCGTACGGCAACCTCGACCTCACCCCCGCCACGGAGACGTCGGGCACGAACGACGGCATCGTCGGCTGGGTGTCCGTGGGCACCAAGCACCCGAACACCGCCGACTTCACCGATGCCGTGTACGCCGTCGCCACCAACGCGATCAAGGCCGCCAACCCGTACGTCGACTTCGGCAGCTACGACGCGAACCACGACGGAGCGATCGACAGCCACGAGCTCCACGTCGTCGTGATCGCCGCCGGCTACGAAGCGTCGTTCGACTCGTACGCCCCCTGCGGGAAGATGCTGTGGGGCCACCGCGGCGCGCTCTACGGCTCGCAGGTCCCCACCGTCGACGGGGTGAAGGTCGGCTCGTTCGACGGCGACGGCGGCTACCAGATGTTCGGCGAGCGGCACTGCTCGAACAACGATCCGGGCGCCTCGCACCAGGCGACGATGGGGATCATGGCCCACGAGTTCGGCCACGACCTGGGCCTGCCCGACCTGTACGCGTACGGCGTCGAGGGCGGCGACACCGGCGAGTTCAGCCTCATGGCGTACGGCTCGTGGCTGACCACGGGCACGGCCCCGCTCGGGTCGAGCCCGGCGCTGCCCGACGCGTTCAGCCGCGTGTACGAGGGGTGGGTCACGCCCACGGTCGTCCAGGGCGCGGGTCAGGTGGTGTCGATCCCGGCCGCCACCGAACCGGTCGCGCCCAAGGTGGTGCAGGTCCTCCCCAACCCGAACGGGATCGACTGGGCCAGCGGCATCTCGGGCAACCAGCCCGGCACCGGCGAGTACTTCCTCATCGAGAACCGCACCCAGACCGGGTACGACGGCGGGCTGCCCGGCTGCGGCATCCTCATCTGGCACATCGACGAGTCGCAGTCCCCCGACTGGCCCAACTCCAGCACGACGCGGTTCCTGGTCGGGCTCGAGCAGGCCGACGGCAACGGCGACCTGGCGAGCGGCGACAACCGGGGCGACGACGGCGACCCCTTCCCCGGATCGGAGGGGAACACGTCGTTCACGAACCTCACCAACCCCAACAGCCGCCGCTACAACGGTTCGGCCACCAGCGTGTCGGTCACCGTGCCGGCAGGGGCGTGCGCGGCATCGAAGTCGATCACGGTGTCGAGCCCGTCGAGCTACGTGCCCGTGAACGATGCGTTCGCCTCCCCCACCGTCCTGAACGGCACGTCGGGCCGGGTCGCCTCGTCCAGCACGCAGGCCACCAAGGAGGCGGGCGAGCCCGCCCACGCCGACAACCCTGGCGGCGCGTCGGTCTGGTACTCGTGGACGGCGCCGGCCAGCGGCACCCTGTCGATCGACATGACGAACACCGGGTTCGACAGCACCCTCGCCGTGTACACCGGGTCGGCCGTCGGATCGCTGCAGCCCATCGCGTCGGACGACGACGACAGCTGGTACACCAGCGCGCTCTGGGGCGTGTCGGTGACCGGCGGCACCACGTACCGCATCGCCGTCGACGGCTTCAACGACACGATCCGCATCCCGCAGGGCTCGCTGGAGTTCACGTGGACGTTCGACGGCGGCACGAGCCCCGACCCGTTCGCGTCATGGGCCAAGCTGATCGACCGGCAGTACCTCGACCTCAAGGGCGCCCTCCCCACGACCGCCACGCGGAACAACTGGATCGCGCGGATGACGGCCAAGGGCAGCGACCAGTACCAGCTGGTCTCCGACCTCCGCGGCACCACCGACAACACGACCAACGTCGATCCGGTCGCCCGCCTGTACCGGGCCTACTTCCTGCGCGATCCCGACCCGGGCGGCTTCTCGTACTGGATCTCGAAGAGGCGCAACGGGTCGTCCCTCAACGGGATCTCGAGCACGTTCGCCGGGTCGAGCGAGTTCAAGCGGGCGTACGGCCCGCTCTCCAACCACGCGTTCGTCGCGCTCGTCTACCAGAACGTGCTCGGCCGCCCCGGTGAGGCGTCGGGTGTGGCGTACTGGACCGGTCAGCTCGACGCCCACAAGAAGACCCGCGGCCAGGTGATGGTGGGCTTCTCCGAGTCGTCTGAGTACATCCGCACCCAGAAGGTGCCCATCAACCTGTCGGTGGCCACGTTGCTCATGCTGGGCCGCACGCCGTACCCCAACGAGCTCGCCTACTGGACCGCCCAGGACCACCTCGGCCGCTTCTCCAACGTGGCCCTCGCCCGCTGGGTCTTCCACCTCCCCGACTACCGAGGCACCATCTCGTGACCACCCCGACCACGCCGCCGCCGAACGGTCCCAGCGACCCCACCGACCCCACCGACCCCGGCGGCACCGGCGGCACCGGTTCCAGCGGCGCGGACCAGCCTCCCGAGTACAAGCGCTGGCTGCCGGCGATCGGCCTCGCCATCGTGCTCCTGATCCTCGTGGTGGTGGCCGTGATCGTCCGGTCGGGCGACGACGGCGGCCGCGACACCACCACGACGACGAGCAGCACCACGAGCTCCAGCTCCACCAGCACGTCGAGCACCTCGACCACCGCGGCCCCCACCACCGCCCCGCCCACCACGGCGCCTCCCACCACGGCGCCGCCGACGACCGCGCCGCCCACGACCGCACCCCCGACCACCGCCCCCACCTCCGCCGAGGACGCCGCCACCATCGCCTCGTGCAACACGGGCGACGAGTTCGCCTGCTACGAGGTGGGCCGGCTGGGCCTCACCCCGCCGGCGTCGATCACCGATGCGGCCGGGTGGAAGGCCAAGCCCGACGACGCCGTGGCCACCGGCTGCGCCCAGGACCTGGACGTGTCGGCCTGCTACGTGGCGGGCACCCGCAAGCTCGTCATCGGCGACTGAGCGGCGCGACAGGCCACCGCTACGGTGAGCCGGTGCCCACCCCGCCCTCCCCGCCGCCCGCTCGCGCCCGGCGCGTCCGGGCGGCGTTCGTGATCGCCGCCTCGCTCGGCGTGCTCCTCGCCGCGTGCTCCACCAGCGGCTCCAGCGCCGAGGCGGGGTCGACCACCACGGGCTCGACGGCACCGGGCTCGACGACCACCACGACCGCAGCGTCGAGTCCCACCGTGCCTGCCGACCGGCCCATCGACGTGGCGGTCCCCAAGACCTACCGGCCCGGCTCCCCTGCTCCCCTCCTGGTGCTCCTCCACGGCTACACCGCCGACGGGAAGCTCCAGGGCGCCTACCTCCACATGCCCCAGGCCGCCGATGCGGCCGGGATGCTCTACGTCGCTCCCGACGGCACGAAGAACGCGCTCGGCAACCGGTTCTGGAACGCCACCGACGCCTGCTGCGCCAAGGGCCGGAACCCGGTCGACGACTCCACCTACCTGCTGGCCGTGATCGACCAGGTGAAGGCGCAGTACGACGTCGACCCGAAGCGGGTGTTCGTCGTGGGCCACAGCAACGGCGGGTTCATGTCGTACCGGATGGCCTGCGACCACGCCGACGTGATCGCCGCCGTGGCCAGCATCGAGGGCGCCACGTGGGACGACCCGAGCCGGTGCCAGCCGTCCGCCCCCGTCTCGGCGCTCGAGATCCACGGCACCGCCGACGAGACCATCGCCTACGACGGCGGCTCGATCCTGGGCTCGGCCTACCCCAGCGCCACCCAGACGGTGAAGACCTGGGCCGGCTACGACGGCTGCGACCCCACCCCTGTCCGCCCCGCCCCGGCGGACCGCCGGATCGAGAAGGACCACCCGCCGGCCACGGTCACCCGGTACGGCGGCTGCCGGGCCCACACCGGCGTCGAGCTCTGGACCCAGCCCGACGGCACCCACATCCCGAGCTGGACCGACGACTTCTCGACCCAGATCATCGACTGGCTCCAGGCCCACCCCAAGGCCTGACCCGACGACCGCTCGGCTCAGCCGCCGGCGGGCGGGTCCCCGGCTGGGTGCCCCGGCTCCATGTCCTCGACCGCGGCGAGGCGCATCGGAGCGACCGGCTCGGCGGAGCCGAACGCGATCGGCTCGGTGATGATGCCGACGTGATCGCCGCCGTCGTCGACCACGTCGATCCGACGGACGACCATGTGCGCGGGGCAGTCGAGCAGCACCGGCACCCCGCCGGGCCCCTCGGCCCACCGGCAGCGGGCGAACTTGTCGGTGTCGTCGCCGGTGGTGGCACCGAACAGGTGGGCCAGGGCGCGCTGGTCGGCACCGAGCACGTGCACGGCGAGGTGCGAGGCGGCGACCGCGACGGGGTACGTGTGGTTCGCCCTCGAGATCCAGACGCCGTAGCGCAGCGGCTCGATGCTCACCTGCGAGTGGAACCCGACCAGGCACCCCGAGCGCCCTCCCTGGTGGGCGGCCGTCACGATGACCATCGCGGGGTCCATCGACCCCATCAGGACATCGAACGGCTCAGCCACGGCCGGTTCCCCGCCTCAGGGCGCCGAGGGCTTGTCGGCGATCTGCTGCAGCAGGGCGATCATCTGCTCCTGCTCGGTGGGGCCCTCGGGCTCCTCGCCGCGAGCGCGGCGGGCGTTGAGGGCGTTCATCGGGACGACGACCACGAAGTAGATGGCCGCCGCGGTGATCACGAACGTGATGAGCGCCGAGATGAACGCCGCGTAGTCGAAGACCTGCCCGTCGATCGTGAAGGAGCCGCCCTTGATGCCGCCTCCGGTGATGAGCCGGATCAGCGGGCTGATGAACGAGTCGGTGAACTGCTTCACCACGGCGCCGAACGCGGCGCCGATGACGACGCCGACCGCCAGGTCGACGACGTTGCCCTTCATGACGAACTTCTTGAAGCCTTCGAGCATGTTGAGCGCACCCTCACGTGTGTCGACCGGTCGCCACAGTCTGGTTCGACGAGCGACCCGGTACCCGCATGCCGTCCCGCCGACCCGTCGAGAGGGTGCCGAGGGCTCGGTCACTCCGCGACTGCGTGCGGCTACGCTCCGGACATGGTGATGGGCGAGTCCTACTTCCGGGTGGAGATCGACGGCAGCTCCCGACCCGTCCGGGTGACGGCCGCCGGCGAGCTCGATGCCGCCTCGGCCGACCAGCTGGCCACGGCGCTCACCGACGCGCAACGGGCCGCAGCCGGCATCGCGCTCGACCTGACCGACGTCACCTTCATCGACTCGTCGGGCCTGCGCGTCATCGCCGCCGAGGTGGCTCGGGCCGACGACACGGGCGAGGCCTTCACCATCTCGGGCGCCAGCGATGCCGTCCGGCGCATCTTCGAGATGACCGGGCTGAGCGCCCTCCTCGCGTCCTGAGGCGGCCATCCGCCGGGTGAGCGAGAATTCACCCGGCCGGGGGGTGCAGTCCTGGCTCACCTCGGCAAACATGCAGGTCTCCCCATGACCGACCTCCCTGCCAAGACCTGGGCCCCGCCCGAGCACATGTCGCCGCGCGACGCGCCGCACCTGGTGGTGCTGGTGGAAGACGATCCGGGCGACACCATCCTGTTCGAGGCCGCGATCCGCGACGCCGACCCGGAGCTGAAGCTGCGCTGCGTGACCGATGCCGCCGGCCTCCTGGCGCTGGCGGCCACCGAGCGGGTGTCGTGCGTCGTGCTCGACCTGGGCCTGCCGGGGGCCACCGGCTTCGAGGCGCTCGACCACATCGTCGAGCTCGGCCCGCCCGCGGCCATCGTGGTCCTCACCGGGTGGGGCGATGCCCAGGCCGGCATCCAGGCCCTGGCGCGCGGGGCCCAGGACTACCTGGTGAAGGGCGAGGTCGACGGCCGCACCATCGCCCGGTCGATCCGCTTCGCCGTCGAGCGCAAGCGCTCGCAGCTGGCGGCGGCCGCCCTCGTCGAGGCCAACCACCGCGAACAGGAGCAGCACCGGCTGGAGCGGGCCCTGCTGATCGAGCCGGCGGTGGTCCGGCCGGATGTCCGGTGGACCACGCGCTACATCGCCGCTCGGGCAGGGGTGGTCAGCGGCGACTTCTACGACGGCATCGAGCTGCCCGACGGCACCCTGCGGTTCGTCGTGGGCGACGTGGCCGGACACGGCACCGACGAGGCCGCGCTCGGTGTC
This sequence comes from Aquihabitans sp. McL0605, assembly GCF_049993875.1. NCBI lineage: Bacteria > Bacillati > Actinomycetota > Acidimicrobiia > Acidimicrobiales > Iamiaceae > Aquihabitans > Aquihabitans sp. McL0605. The sequence goes on along the minus strand of NZ_CP188252.1, from coordinate 3,447,708 downwards.
GGCCTCCGGGCCGCCTGGCGGGCCCTGGTCCTGGCCGGCCTCGATCCGGCCGCGGTGCTGCTCTCGCTCGAGGACTTCCTGCTGGCCGAGCGGCCCCGTGGCGACGAGTTCGCCACCGTCTGCGACCTCACCATCGCCTCCGACCTCCACCGGGTCTGCGTGCGCAGCGCGGGCCACCCCCCACCGGTGCTCGCCGGCACGGGCGCCCTCCACGACACCAACGGACGATCGCCCCTGGGGATCCGCCTCGGCGACGGCGGCCTGCCCGGAACCGCCTACGAGCTGGCCGACGGGTGGAGCATCGCCACCTACACCGATGGGCTCTTCGAGGTGCGCGACCACAGCGGCGCCATCCTCCCGGTCGACCAGGTGCCCGGCGCGGTCGAGGCCGCGGCCCGGGACCGGGGGATCGATGCCGACGCCCTCATCGCCGGCTTCGCCGGACGAGCCGTCGACGGGTGGCGCGACGATGTGGCGGTCCTGGTCGTCGAGCACCACCCGGGGGCCGGCGCCCCGTGAGCCCCGCGCGATCGGGCGCCCACTCCCTCGAGCAGCTCTCCACCGCCGCCTGGATCACCGCCCTGGTGGCGCTCGTCGCCGGCACCGCCATCATCTGGGTGGGCTTCACCCAGCTGCTCGACGCCCGTACCCGCGCCTTCGACCGCCTGCAGCCCGCCCTGGTGTCGACGCAGGAGCTGCGGACCAGCCTCGTCGACCAGGAGACCGGCATCCGGGGCTACGCCATCACGCGCGATGACCGGCTCCTCGATCCGTACCGCTTCGGCCAGCGCGACCAGGTAGCCGCCGAGCGGTCGATCCTCGCCGACTTCGATGCCGACGCCTTCCGTCCCGAGGTGGTGACCGGGCTGGCCAAGGTCGATGCCGCCATGGCCTCGTGGCGCAAGGACGTGGCCGACCCGCTGCTCGAGTCGGGCGTCGACCGCGCCGATGTCGATGCGGTGTTCCTCCGATCGCAGTCCTCGTTCGACGCGGTCCGCCACCGCCTCGACGACCTGGAGCGCGCGCTGATCGCCGAGCAGGCGGACGCGCGCGCCGAGCTCGACCGCACCACGACGCGCCTGGTCATCTCGATCGGTGCCGCGATCGGCCTGTTCGCGCTCGTGAGCCTGGCCGGGAGCTGGATCCTGCGGCGCCGGGTGGTCGATCCGGTCGAGGAGCTGGTCACCGCGGCCGACGCGGTGGCGACGGACCGCCTCGACCAGCCGATCGAGGTCACGGGCCCGGCGGAGATCGAGCACCTCGCGCAGCGCGTCAGCGAGATGCGGGACCGGATCGTCGGGGAGCTGGCGGCCGTCGAGGCGGCCCGGGTGGAGCTGGATCGCCGCGCCGCCGACCTGGCCCGGTCCAACGCCGACCTGGAGCAGTTCGCCTACGTGGCGTCGCACGACCTCCAGGAGCCGCTGCGGAAGGTGGCCTCCTTCTGCCAGCTCCTCGAGCAGCGCTACGGCGACCAGCTCGACGAGCGCGGCCACTCGTACATCGAGTTCGCGGTCGACGGCGCGAAGCGGATGCAAGCGCTGATCGCCGACCTGCTCGAGTTCTCCCGCCTCGGCCGCAGCACCCGTTCGTTCGTGCCGTGCGACCTCGACGCCATCGCGCACGGGGCGATCGACGCCTGGGCCGACCAGCTCGAGGGCGCGACGATCGACGTGCAGCCGCTGCCCACCGTCCGCGGCGACGCCACCCTCTACGGCGCGCTGTTCCAGAACCTCATCGGCAACTCGGTGAAGTACCGCACCGAGGGCTCCGCCCCCACCATCCGCCTGTCGGCCGAGCGCGACGGCGACCACTGGACCTTCGCCTGCTCCGACGAGGGCATCGGCATCGAGCCCCGGTACCGCGAGCGGGTGTTCGCCATCTTCCAGCGCCTGCACGGCCGCGACGAGTTCGACGGCACCGGCATCGGCCTGGCCCTGTGCCGGAAGATCGTCGAGTTCAGCGGCGGCCGGATCTGGATCGACGATCCCGTCGGCGGCACCGGCACCACCGTCCGCTGGACCCTCCCGCTCGAAGCGCCCGACCCGGCGCCCCTCCCCTCTCCACCTCCCACGTCAGGAACCTGATGAACAGCACGGACCCGTTGCGCCGGCCGAGCGAGCCGGCTCGCATCCTCCTCGTCGAGGACGACCCCGGCGATGTCCTGATCACCCGCGAGTCGCTCGCCGAATCGCAGGTCGCGTGCGACCTCTCGGTCGTCGACGACGGCCAGATGGCCCTCGACTACCTGCACAAGCGGGGGGCCTACGCCGACGCGCCCACCCCGCACCTGGTCCTCCTCGACCTGAACCTGCCCAAGGTCAGCGGCCACGAGGTGCTGGCCGAGGTGAAGGGCGACCCGGACCTGGCCCCGATCCCGGTCATCGTGCTGTCCACCAGTGCCGCCGACGAGGACGTCCTGCAGACCTACGCGCTCCACGCCAACGCCTTCATCACCAAGCCCGTCGACTTCGACCGCTTCCACGACGTGGTCCGCAGCATCGACCACTTCTTCTTGAACGTGGCCCAGCTCCCCCGTCGCCGCGACGACGGGTGAGCGTCCACGGCGCCGTGCGGCATCGGGGCGCGAAGCGGCCCCCGACGACGGTCGTTCGCCGGGGGCCGCTTCGTGGTGGGGTCTCAGGCGGAGCGGGCTCCGCTCCGATCAGTCGCGCTTGTCCTTGAGCTTGTCGACCGCGTCGTCCACCTTGTCCTTGGCGTTCTCGGCGAACTCCTTCACGCTGGCCCCGGCCCGATCGGCCTGGCCTTCGCGCTTCTTGTCGGGGTCGTTGGTCAGATCGCCCACGGCCTCCTTGACCCGGCCCTTGGTCTCATCCATCGAACTACCCATCGGACGTGCTCCTTCTTGCGTCGGACTGCGCCCCGGGCTCGGTGCCCGTGGCTGGAGGGCCGGTACCCGCCCGTGCTCCCCGCCATACCCGCAGGCCGGGATCGGGCACCGTATGGACCACCACCGGCAGGGGTACCGGTCAGTACACGGCCAGGCACCCTTCGTTCGGTGCGAGGATGACGACATGGACACACCCGAGAGCCCCATCGTGACCATCACGGTCCCGGCCGACGTGCGCTTCTTCCGTTCCGTCCGGTTGGCGGTCGGCGGCTTGGCCACCCTGGTCGGCTTCGACGTGGAGGCCATCGACGACCTGCGCATCGCGGTCGACGAGGTCTGCGCCGCCCTGGTCGACGCGGGCAACGGCGACGACCTCCGCCTGGAGGTCTGCGCCCAGGTCGGCACCAGCCTCCGCATCGAGGGGACCGTGCCCAAGGGGACGCTCGGCTTCGACGAAGAGCGCTTCGCGTTCTCGCGGCAGATCCTGTCGGTCGTGGCCGACGAGTACGGCTACACCACCGACGACCGGTCGGTGAACTGCTGGCTGGAGCGCCGCCTCGACCGCGAGGGCAGCAGCGTCGACGCCGGGACCCCGTGACCCCGCCGCGCGGCGACGGCGACGGCGACCCCGCCGAGCTCACCGCCCGGTTCCAGCAGTACCGCGAGACCGGTGACCGCCGGCTCCGCAACGAGCTGGTCGCCGAGACCCGCTCGCTGGCCGAAGCCTGCGCCCGCCGCTTCGCCAACCGAGGCGAGCCGCTCGACGACCTCGAGCAGGTGGCCATGCTCGGGCTCGTCAAGGCGGTCGAGCGCTTCGACCCGCAGTTCGGGGTGCCGTTCGGCGGGTTCGCGGTGCCCACGATCACCGGCGAGCTGCGCCGTCACTTCCGCGATGCCACCTGGGCGCTGAAGGTGCCCCGTCGGGCCAAGGACCTGCACGTCCGGATCCCCACCGCCATCAGCCGGCTGAGCGCCCAGACCGGGCACTCGCCCACCCCCGCCGAGATCGCGACCGAGCTGGGCGTGAGCCTCGACGAGGTGCTCGACGCGCTCGACGCCGGCTCCGCCTACCGCACCACGTCGAGCGACACCACCGAGGGCGCCACCGCGGCCAGCCACGCCATCGCCCGCGCCGACGTGGGCGACGGCCTCCCGCCCGACGAGCGCGTCCTGCTCACCCAGCTGCTCGAGTCACTGCCCGAGCGCGAGCGCACCATCGTCTACCTGCGCTTCTTCGAGGACCTCAGCCAGTCCGAGATCGCCGCCCAGGTGGGCATGAGCCAGGTCCACGTGTCCCGGCTCCTGCGCCGGGCGCTGCGCGACCTGAGGGAGCAGGTCGAACCGGCCGAGACCGACGAGGACGGCGACGCTGCCGACCCCGCCGGCCCGGCGGGTGGGGTGGGGTGATCAGGCGCCGAGGCCCTCGCGCCAGGCCTTGGCCACCGCGCCGCCGCGGTCGTTGACCCCGAGCTTGCGGTAGATCTGCTGGAGGTGGGTGCGGACGGTCTCTCGGCCCACGCCCAGCTGGTCGGCCACGCCGTTGACGGACCCGCCCTTGGCGATGGCCTGGAGCACCTCGGCCTCGCGGCGCGACAGGCCCAGGTGGGCACCCGACCACTTCTGCCGGGCCGACGAGCGGGCCGCGAGCACGGCGGCCTCGGTGGCGAGCCCGGGGTCGACGACCACCTCACCGCGGGCGATGCGCTCGAGCGACGACACCAGGTCCTCGGTGGCGATCGACTTGAGCAGGTACCCGCGCACGCCGGCGCGCAGGGCGGCGAACAGGTGGCGGAGGTCGTCGGCCTCGGTGAACACCGTGACCGCGAAGCTGGGATCGGTGGCCAGCACCATCTCGACGGCATCGAGCCCCGCCCCGGTCCGGCCGAAGGCATCGATCAACATGATGTCGGCGTCGGCATCGGCGAAGGTCTCGTAGAGGATCTCCGGATCCCCCGTGGCCGTGCCCACCACCTCGACGCGGTCCCCGTAGGGCGCGAGGAGGCCGCGCAGGCCCTCGACGATCAGCTCGACATCGTTGGACAGGATCACTCGCAGGGGGCGATCGGTCATGCTTCTGGCTCCTTCAGGGCCTCGAGGATTCCGGTCATCGACAGGATCCGTTCGGCATTGGGGGATACGGCGACGATGCGCAACTTGGATGAGGACTCGTCGAGCAACCGACTCGATCGCACGATGATCCGGATCCCGGCGGAATCGATGAACGAGGTCTCGTCGAGGTCGAGCAGGACGGTCCGACCGCCTGCTCCGGCGCTGACGAGGATGGGACCGAGGGCAGGGGCGGTCGAGGCGTCGAGCTCGCCGGCCACCCGCACGGTGGCGGCGGTGCTGCCGCTGGTGACCGAGGCCTCGAAGGGCACGGCCACCGGCTGGGCCACAGGGTCGGGCCCGCCGCGCACGCCGCGCTCGGCTGCGGCCGAGCGCTGGGCCCGACGCTGCGCACGCCGTTGACGGAGGCTCATGGCCGTCACTACCCACCGTGGTCGGATCGCATACCCGCGTGGCCGAGATCGGGTCAGTGCCTGCTCACCCGGATGGGTCAGGGCACCTCATCATCGTCGCCCCCCACCCGCTCCTGACCTGCGGCCCGCCCTTCGTCAGCTCCGGCGAGGGTGGGCCTCGAACCAGTCGAGCGCCAGGTCGGTGGCGTCGATGGTCTCGGTGGTGAGCTTCGGGTCGCCGCCGATCTTGATGGCGGCTCCGGGCCAGGTGTGACCCCCGCCCTTCACGGTGTAGAGCTCCACTCCCACCCCGGGGTCGCAGCCGTGGAACCGGCGCAGCACCACGTCGTCGCCGATGGTGGTGATCTCTGGCTCCGGGTCGCAACCGCCGCCCTTCGCCCAGCCGGCGATGTTGAACAGCGCGCCGGGCAGGCCACGGTTGCTCCCGGTGACGACGACGCCCGGATCGGCCCCGTCGCCGTAGGGCACCACCGGGTCGGCGGTGCCGTGGAACGCCATCACCGGCAGGGGCCGGCAGTCGTTGGGGTGCACCTCGACGGCCACGAGCACCGCGGCGGCGTAGCGGTCACCCGAGGAGCAGGCGGTCACGGCGGCCTTCCACGCCCCGAGCGAGATGCCCATGATGTCGACGCGGTCCTGGTCGATGCAGTAGCGGGACTCGAGGTCGGTGACGAGCGCGTCGAGGAAGTCGGCATCGGCGCCGGCGGGGGCGATCTGCCACTTCCCGTCGACGGCGTCGGGCGTGGCGACGATCATCCCGCGGCCGGTGGCCTGCCGGGGCACATCGCCGTAGATGCTGGCCTGGAGGGCGTTGGACCCGCTCCCGTGCAGGTTGAGCACCAGGGGCGCGGGCTCGGCGGGGTCGTAGCCGGTGGGCACGGCGAGCCGGTACGACCGGTCGACCCCGCCGCTGGGCAGCGTCTGCACCACGTCGCCCGGCGCCTGGGCGCCGATGGCCGCCACGTCGGCCCTCTTCCCGCACCCGGGGGTGGCCACGACCGCCGCCGTGGTGGTGCTGGCCTGGCCCGCGGCGCCACCGCTCGTGGTGGCACCGCTCGTGGTGGCACCGCTCGTGGTGGCGCTGGTCCCGTCGGAGCCGGCGCTGCTGCCGCTGCACGCGGTGGCGGCCAGGGCCAGCGCCACGCCGATGGCGAGCAGGGCGCCACGGCGCCGGGGAGAGGAGGACGGGTGGGACCGCACGGACGCGGACCCTACCGACCGCCACCCCCCGGCCGCGGTGCTACTCGGACTTGGCCTCGTCCTCGATGGCCTTGGTGTCGGCCTTGAGCTGCTTGGCCTCGACCTTCTGGGCCTTCTTCATGGCCGCCTCGATCTTGGACTGCATGTCGGACACCCCGACCACGACCAGCCCGGCGGTGCCGGCATCGAGGGCCTCGCCGGCGTCCTTGAGGTCGGAGCGGCTCATGCCGGCCGCGGCGTGGCCGGCGACCGAGCCGAGCAGCGTGCCGCCCGCGGTGGTGCCGACCAGCAGGCCGGTGCCGATGGCCGCGGCCGGGAACAGGGCGATGACGAGGCCGGTGGCCAGGCCCACGCCGCCACCCAGGACACCGCCGGCGCGGGTGGGCGTCTCGTGCTTCTTGACGATCTTGACCTTGCCGTCGCTGCGGCGCTCGACGACGGCCGCGTCGTAGGCGTCGATGAGGCCGAGATCGGTGTGGAGGTCCTTGATGACCTCGTAGTCGGACTTGGCGTCCTCGACGTCGGCGTAGACGCCGATGTAGGCGAAGAAGGTGTCGACGGGCATGGTGCTGCTCCTGGGGGTGGTGGTGGCCGGACGGTACACGGCCCCTCGACCCCACGCGGCCGACGCCGCCGGCTGTTCACCCAGGGGTCAAGAAGCGACGCCGCCGAGGCCCTGGCCCAGGATCTTCACGCCGAGGAGCAGCAGGATGACCATCATGATCACGGCGTTGTGCTCGGTCATGAAGTCCTTGACCGAGGCAAGCGCCACCGATGCCTTGTCGGTGTCGACCAGGTAGAAGACCACCGAGCCGGCCACCGTGATCGAACCGATGATGACGAAGGCCAGGGCCGCCAGGACGGTGTCGCCGTCGGACAGGCCCGCCTGGGCGATGGCCGCAGCGGCCGACGCGGTGAGCGCCAGGTTCTTGGGGTTGGCGGCGGAGAGGGCGGCGCCCAGCAGCAGGGCCTTGCCCGGTTCGATCTTGTCGACCGTGGCCATCCACGACGGCATCTCGGCCACCTCGCCCTTCTTCGGGCGGCCCCGCCACTGCTTGGCGGCCATCACCAGGAACAGCACGCCGACCGCCACCTGGAACCAGTTGACCGTGTCGGATGCGGTGCTCGACGTGTCAGAGCCGCCGGCGACCACCAGCACGACCGCCATGACGACGACGAGCCCGGCCACCCACCCCACCGCGAACGCCGGCCCGTTGGTCCGCGCCTTGGGGGTCCCGAGCATCAGCACGATCGCGATGATCGGGATCGGGCTGAGGGCCACGGCGACCGCCGCCGGCAGGAGTTGGCCGATGGCCTGGATCAACAACGGTGCGCTCCGGGAGGTCGGGACGTCGGCTCGACGCGGCGGATGTGCTGGTCAGCCTACGGGCGGCGGTCGACGGGGCCCCGGGATGCATGTCCGATCCGCTCGCGTAGGCTCCCGCGGGTGACCACGAACGCCGGGGTGGGCGACGCGACGACCGCCATGGTCGAGATCGCCGGGCGCACCTTCGCGATGGGGTCCGAGCGCTTCTACCCCGAGGAGCGGCCGATCCACGACGAGACCGTCGACGGCTTCTGGATCGACCGGCACCTGGTCACCAACGCGCAGTTCGCCGCCTTCACCGCCGCAACCGGGTACGTGACCGTGGCCGAGCGCCCGCTCGATCCGGCGATGTTCCCCGGCGCCCCCGCCGAGCTGCTCGTGCCCGGCGGCCTGGTGTTCGACCCGCCTCCGGGGCCGGTGCCGCTCGACGACTTCACCCGGTGGTGGGCCTACGTGCCCGGCTCCAGCTGGCGCACCCCGTTCGGCCCTCGGTCGAGCACCGACGGCCGCGGCGACCACCCGGTCGTGCAGGTGGCGTTCGAGGATGCCGAGGCCTACGCGGCCTGGCGCGGCGCCCGGCTCCCCACCGAAGCCGAGTGGGAGCTGGCGGCGCGCGGCGGCCTCGATGGCGCCGAGTTCTGCTGGGGCGACGAGCCCTACCCCGGCGGCCGGCAGCTGGCGAACAGCTGGCAGGGGTCGTTCCCTTGGGAGAACACCAACCTCGACGGCTACCTCGCCACATCGCCGGTGGGCGCGTTCCCGGCCAACGGGCTCGGCCTGTTCGACATGGCCGGCAACGTGTGGGAGTGGACCACCGACTGGTGGGCCGACCAGCACGGCGCCGTCCACTCGTGCTGCGGGCCCACCGTCGATCGAGGCGACCCCGAGGCGTCGAAGGCGCCCGGCGAGCTGCAGCCGCGCCGTGTCATCAAGGGCGGGTCGCACCTCTGCTCGCCGAACTACTGCCTGCGGTTCCGACCAGCCGCCCGCCAGCCCGAAGCCATCGACACGGCCACGTGCCACCTCGGCTTCCGCTGCGTCACCGACACCGACCCGTCGGGCCGCACGGCGCGATGACCGCACCCTCACCGTCGGCCGCCGGGCCGGCAGCCGGGGCGCCCTCCGCGCTCCAGCGGTTCGTGCCCATCGTCGGCTGGCTGCCGAGGTACGACAAGCGCTGGTTCTCCAAGGACGCCATCGCCGGCGCCACCATCTGGGGCCTGCTGATCCCCGAGATGATCGCCTACGCCGGCCTCGCCGGCCTCCCGCCGCAGGCCGGGCTCTACACGTTGATCGCGTCGCTCGTGCTGTACGCCGTGTTCGGCACCAGTCGGCACCTCGTGGTGGCGGGCACGAGCGCGGCGGCCGTCCTGGTGTTCTCCACGATCACCGACCTGAAGCCCGCCGACCCCACCACCTACATGGCCCTGGCCGCCGGCCTGATCGTGCTCACCGGGATCCTCTTCGTGGTGGCCGGCCTCTGCAAGCTCGGGTTCATCACCGCGTTCCTGTCCAAGCCGGTGATGGAGGGCTTCGTCTTCGGTCTGGCGATCTTCATCACGATCAGCCAGCTCCCCAAGCTCTTCGGCCTGGACAAGGGCGACGGGAACTCGATCGAGCAGCTCGGCCACCTGGTCCGGAACCTCGGCGACACCAGCCTCACCACGTTCGCCGTCGGCGGGCTGGCCCTCGCCGCCCTGTTCCTGCTCGAGCGCTTCCTGCCCAAGCTGCCCGGCGGGCTGATCCTCCTGGTGGTCGCCATCGGCGTGAGCGCAGCGCTCGACCTGGCGGCGCACGGCGTGGCCACCGTCGGCTCCATCCCCACCGGGCTGCCCACCCCGAACGTCCCCGACGTGGCGCTGCACGACCTGTGGGTCCTGCTGCCCAGCGCGGCCGGCCTGATGCTCGTGATCTTCAGTGAGGCGCTCGGCGCCGGCCAGAACTTCGCCGACAAGTACGACTACCGCCTCGATCCCGACCAGGAGATGATCGCCCTCGGCGCCGCCAACATCGGCTCCGGGCTGCTGGGCGGCCTGGCGTGCGGCGGCAGCCTCTCGCAGAGCGCGGTGAACGACGGCGCCGGCGCCAGGAGCGAGATGTCGACGATCGTCGCCGCCGTGCTGGCCCTGGTCACGGTGATCGCCCTCACCCCCCTGTTCACCGACCTGCCCGAAGCGGTGCTGGGCGCCCTCATCGTCCACGCCGTCTCGCACCTCATGAAGGTGCCGGAGATGCGCCGCTTCTACCGGCTGGCGCCTCGCGAGTTCTGGCTCGGGATGATCACGCTGGGCGCGGTGCTGGTGCTCGACGTCCTGCCGGCCCTGATCATCGGTGTCGTCGTGTCGATCATCCTGCTCGTGTACCGGGCCAGCCGGCCGCAGCTGTCGGTGCTGGGCCAGCCGCCGCAGGCACCCGGCGTGTTCCTCGACGCCGTGCGCCACCCCGAGGCCGTCCCGACGCCCGGGGTGCTGGTGCTGCGCCCCGATGCGCCGCTCTTCTACGCCAACGCCCAGGCCATCCAGGACGACATCGTCGCCCAGGTCGACCGCGCCGCCGCCGAGCCATCGGTGGTGATCATCGACCTCGACAGCAACGACGAGCTCGACATCACCAGCACCGCGGCGCTCGACAAGCTCGCCGAGTCGCTGGCCAAGCGGGGCATCGTGCTCGCCCTCGCCCACCTCCACGGGCCCGCCGCGTCGATCGCCCGGGCCGATGGCCTCACCGACCGCATCGGCGAGACCCGCATCTTCGCCAACCTGGCGCTCGCGGTGGCCTGGGCCCAAGAGCAGGCCGGGGGCTCACGCGCCTGACGGCGCCTCCGGAGGATCCTCGGGGTCGGGCGTGGTGTCGAGCGGCTGGGCGAGCATGCGCTGGCGCTCGGCCTCCACCAGGTCTCGGAAGCGCCACGACGACGGGCGCCAGCGGCGCCGGGTGGGATCGATGTACGTGAGGGTTCCGGCGTAGAAGCTGAACACCGATCCACACCCTGCACACGTGCCGACCTGGCGCTTGCCCCGGGAGCCCGAGCGCACCGACACCGTCGACGAGCAACGGGGGCACTCGAGCGTGATCTCCATCGTTCCTCCTGTCCGGCCCCCCTTCACCCCCCTCCCTACCCGGGAGCGGGGGCTGCCACACACAGAACCTCGGGCTACTGGACCGTGACGGACTCCGCCATCGCCTCGGACTCGGCGATGACCAGCTCGGTCTCGTCGTCGAAGCGGGTGTCGTCGCCGCCCTCCTGGCGGCTGCCACGGGGACCGACCTGCGGGATGAGCCAGGCCAGGCCGGCGCCGATGAACACGGCGATGGCACCGAAGATCAGCGGGCCGCGGGCGCCGGACACGACGGCCTGCTCCATGGCCGAGGTGATCTTGGCGAACTGTCCCCCGGAGAGGCCGGGCCGCGGCGAGAAGCTGACCCCGTTGGAACGGATCTGGGCGACCGTCTGGCTCGTGACGCCCCCGGGCAGGCCGGCGCCGGTGACGTTGTCGACCGCGTGGCGGACGGTCTGGGTGCTGAGAAGGGAGCTGGCGATGGCGATGCCGAGGGCCGACCCGATCATGCGGACGGTGGTGTTGGCGCCGCTGGCCGCGCCGGCCCGATCGGCGGGGACGTCGGCGAGGATCACGTTGTTGAGCTGCGAGCCGGCGAAGCCGATGCCCATGCCGAACAGGGCGAACCCCGGGAGCAGCTGCCACAGCGAGATGTCGGTCGACAGCGCGATGCACACGGCGCTTAGGCCCAACCCGTCGAGGACCAGGCCGGTGCGCACCACGTTGGTGGTGCCGATGCGCCGGGTCAGCCAGTTGCCGATCTGCGAGCCGGCGACGATGAACAGCCCCGACGGGACCAGCCAGAGGCCGGTGTCGACCGCCGAGAGGTGCTGGCCGTCTTGGAGCACGACCGACATCACGAACAGGAACGACACCTGGCCCATCGCCATGAGCATCAGGGTGAACGTGCCCCACCGGAAGCCGGGCCGGGCCAGGTTGCTGAACTCGAACAGCGGGTCGGCCCCGACCCGTTCCTTGTACCGCTGGACCTTGTAGAAGGCGAAGAGGCAGGCGAACGACAGGGCGAAGGCGACCGGCACGATGGAGATCGGCGCGGTGGCCGACCAGATCTCGTGGCCGGCGATCTCGAACGCCTTGTGGGGCTCGAACCAGCCGTACGTGCTGCCCTCGCTGATGGCGAACACGAGGAGGAACATGCCCGTGGCGATGAGCAGGGCGCCAGGCACGTCGATGCGTTCGCGGCGCTTGGTCGACGGGGTGCCGCGGGGCATCAGGAGGAGGGCGCCGAGGATGGCGAACGGGACGACCATCACGTTGATGCGGAAGGCCCAGCGCCACGAGTAGTTGGTGGTGAGGAACCCGCCGATGAGCGGGCCGAACGCCACCGCGGAGCCCATGACCGCACCCCAGGCGGCGAAGGCGGTGGCCCGCTCGCGCCCGGCGAAGGTGGACGAGAGGATGCCCATGGTGGCGGGCAGCATCAGCGAGGCGCCCATGCCCTCGATGATCGCTTCGCCGATCACCAGCACGACGACGCCGTGCGACAGCGAGGCGATGAGCGAACCGACGCCGAACATGGCCGCGCCCACGATGAACATGCGGCGGGCCCCGAAGATGTCACCCAGGCGGCCACCGATGATGAGCAGGGCGGCGAAGGTGAGGGAGTAGCCGGTGATGACCCACTGGAGGGCGGGGAGGGTGGTGTCGAACTCCCGCAGGATGGTGGGGATCGCCACGTTGAGGACCGTGGAGTCGAGCGCGGCGATCAGCACCGCGGTGAGCACGATGGCCAGCGTGAACCAGCGCCGAGGGTCGGCGTGGGGGTCGAGCTCGGCGTCCTGTTCTGCTATCATCCGTTTGGATGATAGCAGGAGGATCGGCCCCGTCCACACGAGAGCGCAATCCCGAGCGCAGCCGGGAGCGCATCCTCGATGCCGCCCTCAAGGAGTTCGCCGCCCACGGCTACGCGGGGGCTCGCGTCGAGGCCATCGCCACGCGCGCCGGGCTCAACAAGCAGCTGATCTCCCACCACTTCGGCGGCAAGCGCGGCCTGTACGAGTCGGTCATGCAGGAGCGGCGCCTCAAGGGCGGCGGTGAGCTGCAGGGGGCCACCGCCCAGGTGCCCGAGACGCTGGCCATGTTCTTCGACCGGGCCCGCACCGACCCCGAGTGGGTGCGGGTGCTGCTGTGGGAGGCGCTCGAGGAGCCCGAGCCCGACGCCCACCTGCCCGCCCTCGGCGAGCGCCGGTCCCGCTACGCCGACCGCGTGGCCTGGATCGAGGCCGAACAGGGAGCGGGGCGCCTCCCTGCCGACCTCGACCCGACCTTGCTGCTGCTCACCCTGCTCGGCGCCGCGCTGTACCCGGTGCTGCTGCCCGACGTGTGCGAGGTGATGACCGGGTCGCGGCCCGACGACGAGGCGTTCGCCGCCCGCTACCGCGAGCACCTGGCGCGGGTGGCGGGCCACCTGGCCGACCCCGCCGCCGGCTGAAGCACCCGGCGCCCGGCCTCAGCGCTTCGCGTCGGCGGCGCGCTTGGTGCTGGTGGCGGCCCGCTTCGCCGTCGATCGCGTCTGCTTCGCACCCGTCGCCGCGGTCTTGCGGGTCCGCTGCGCCCCGGTCGCCGCTGACCGAGCGGTGCCGGTGGCCGCCTTGCGGGCCGACGTGACGGTGGCCTTGGCCCCGCTGGTCGCCGCCTTCGTGGTGGCCCGGCCGGTCCGCTCGGCCTCGTCCTTGGCCCCGGCGACCTTGTCGACGGCTTCGGCCGTCTTGGCCCGCACGTCGGCCGCCACCTTCTTGGCGGTGGGCGAGCCGGTGGGGGCCGGCTGGGACTTCTTGGTGCCGCGGACCCGGGCGACCAGGTCGAGCGCGGCGCTGACGCTGCCCTGGGCCAAGCCGCTCACGGTGTCGCCGACGCGGTCGACCACACCGGCCGCGGCGCCGACGACCACGTTGGCGGGAGGGGTGTCGGGCGCGTAGGGGTGCGGGTGCGTCGGCACCGACGCCTTCACCTCGTCCATGGCGTCGCCGATCTCGTTGAGCGCGTTGCGACCCAGCTCCTCGCGGACCTTCGGGAAGTAGTCGGCCTCCTCCTCGTCCTGGTGGTGGCGGACGTTCTCCATGAGCACGGTCACCTTGGCGGCGAACCGCTCCTCGGTCGGGTCCATCCCGTCGAGCTCGTCGAGGAGGAGCTTGAACAGGTGGTGCTCCTCGAGCCCCTCGAGCGCCTGGTCCTCGACCGCCGGCACCGTCTCGCGCGTGACCGGGTAGAAGATCTGCTCCTCGATGGCGGCGTGCACCGAGAGCTCCTGGATCATGCGGTCGACGAGGTTGCGCCGGGTGACGTGGGCGTTGGCGCCCGCCCGTTCGAACTGCTTGAAGAGGTCCTCGACGGCCTGGTGGTCCTGCTTGAGCATCGTGATGGCATCCATGCGGGCCCAGTACCCGACCGCTCCGGGAACGAACCCACTGGGGGTCGTGCCGTACGCTCGACCGCCATGGTCCACGTCCGTCGGCTCTCCCTGTGGATCGCCGTGCTGGCGCTCGCGCTGGTGGCGGTGCTGGCGGTCCACGGCCAGCCCTCCCCCACGAGCGGCCCCGACCGCTCGTCCGCTGCGGGCGGGTCGCCCTCGGGCCGCCTCGGCCGCGGTCCCGCCTCGCTCGACCGCCTCACCGCCACCCATGCCGGCCCCGACGACGGGTCGAGCAAGGTGCGCACGCCCACCTGGGTGCTGGGCGCGGCGTTCGCCGCCCTGGCCGCGCTGCTGATCGGGCGCCGCACACCGGCCCCCGCGGGGACCGTGGTGGTGCGGCGCCGGCCCACCGGGCCGTGGCGCGGCCGCGCGCCACCCGCCGCCCTGCCCGCCTGACCCAACGGGGCTCGAGCACCCGCTCGCCCTGCCGGCGCGCCCGCACCCGGGCGCGCCCCACCTCTGCTCCTCGCCGCCTGCTGCGCTCCCGCGCGCGCGGCGCAACCAACCGAAGGACCCCATGACCCTCGACCAGACCACCCTCTTGCTCTGCTACCTCGGCGGCGGCTTCGTCATCGCCCTCGTGTGGGCCGCCCTCGTGGGCGAGACCCTCATCGGCAGCCGCCACCGCGCCGTGCGCGGCAGCGTGGCCGCCCTGGCCGTGTTCGGCCTCGTGCACCCCGTCGCCGCCGTCGCCGCGGCCGACCTCGTCCGCCTCGGCCGCACCACCGACGACGCGGTGCTCCGCTTCCCCGCCTGGTGCGTGGCCGCGACCCGCGTGATCGTGGTGGTGGCCGTCGTCGTCACCCTGGTGACGTGGCTGGGCGCCCCCGAAGCCGCCTGACCGGCGGCCCGCCGCGGCCGGTGGGCTCAGCGGCGGCGCTTGGCCCCGAACACGAGGGCCCGCTGGTACACGCCGGCGGGCAGCCGCGAGGCCAGGTCGAAGAGCTTGGCGTCGGGTCCGATCAGGGCCCGGCGCCGGTTCTGCTCGACGGCGGCCAGGATCTGCTGGGCCGCCTTGGCGGGCGTGGTCTTCGCCAGCTTGTCGAAGTCGGCGGCGGTGTCGCCCGAGCTGGCGCCGAACACCTTCACGCTGTCGTCGATGCGGGCGTTGCGAGCGATGTTGGTCTTGATGCCACCGGGGTGGATCGTGGTGGACGAGACGCACGCCCCCTCGATCTCGAGCTCCATCCGCAGGGCGTCGGTGAAGCCCCGCACCCCGAACTTGGCGGCGTTGTAGGCCGACTGCGACGGGATGCTCACCAGGCCGAAGACGCTGGAGATGTTGATGACGTGACCCTCGCCCGACGCCTTGAGCTTGGGCAGGAAGGCCTGGGTGCCGTGGACCACGCCCCAGAAGTTGACCCCCATCAGCCACTCGAAGTCTTCGATCGACTGCGACTCGACGGTGCCGCCGAGCGCCACCCCGGCGTTGTTGAAGATCAGGTTGACCTGGCCGTGCTCGTCGACCGCGCGGTCGGCCCAGGCGAACACCGCCTCGCGGTCGGCCACGTCGAGGCGCTGCGACGTGACCTTCACGCCCGCGCCCTCGCACCGGCCCACCGTCTCGGCGAGGCCGGCCTCGTCGATGTCGGACAGGGCGAGGTGGGCCCCGCGCCCGGCCAGGTCGATGGCGAGCGCCCGACCGATGCCCGAGCCGGCTCCGGTGATGGCGGCGACACGGCCCTGGAACTGCTTCATGACGTCTGCTCCTTCGAGGCCGCCGAGCCGGCCTGCAGCGGTGGATCCCCACCAGCATGGCGCATCCGGCGACCACGACACCGATCGATGACACGGTCCCGGGGCCGTCCGATCCACGAACACTGCTGTTCGCTGATGCCGTAGGGTCGCCGCATGCGCATCTCCTCGCCCTCGCGGCGCCGCCGCGGTGCCGCCGCGGCCCTGGTCCTCGCCTCGCTCGCGGCCGTCTGCGCCGGGTGCTCCAGCTCGGCCGGGTCCGACGGGTCGGCGTCGACAGGCCGCTCCACCACGACCACCGCACCGGCGCCCGAGGCCTACGAGGGCACGACCGAGGGGTTCTACGAGGTCCCTGATCCGTTGCCGAAGGGCGCGCCCGGCCAGCTGATCCGGGTGCAGGACCTGGGCGAGAAGGGCGACGTGCAGACCGTCCGGGTGATGTACCACTCCCGCGACGCGGCCGGGGCCGACCGGGCCGTCACCGGGCTCATCAGCTACCCCACCACCCCGGCACCGAAGGACGGGTGGCCGGTCACCTCGTTGGCCAACGGCACCGTCGGGCTGGCCCCGCAGTGCGCCCTCAGCCGCAACGGCGCCACCCCCGGCGACTGGGGGGTGGAGGGCGTCCACGCCGTCACCGACTACATCGGGCTGGGGCCCGTCGGCGAGATCCACCCGTACCTGTCCGGCCCGAGCGAGGGCGACAGCGTGATCGATGCGGTGCGCGCCGCCCGCAACCTCCCCGACGCCCACGCCGGCGCGCGGTGGTTCTCGATCGGCCACTCGCAGGGCGGCCACGGCGCGCTCTTCGCCGGCGAGCGGGCCGCGTCGTACGCGCCCGAGCTGGACCTGCTCGGCACGGTGTCGATGGCGCCGGCAACCGAGCTCACCAAGACCTACGGGCCCGCCGACGAGGTCGTCTCGCGCATCGTCGGCGTGATGATGCTCTACGGCGCGTCGAGCGAGCACCCCGACATCCACTTCGACGACTACGCCGGAACCGCGCTCCAGGCGGCGTCGAAGGTGTTCGAGACCGGGTGCCTCGATCAGATCATCCCGGCGATGGCCGCCATCCCCGCCGACGAGTTCTACGCCCACGACCCGCTGAAGACCGAGCCGGCCAAGAGCGACCTGCAGCAGAACCAGCCCGGCCTGGTGGCCACGCCCTCACCGCTGTTCCTGGCGCAGGGCACCAGCGACGAGCGGGTGAACGTGCAGCGGACCAAGGACTTCTTCGCCCGGGTGTGCAAGCTGGGCCAGGTCACCGACCTGCTGATCGTCCCCGGCGCCGACCACGGCGGCATCGTCCCTGCCGCGGCGCCGAAGGCCGCCGCGTGGATGAACGACCGCCTGGCGGGCAAGGCGCCGCCCGACTCGTGCCCGTGACCGTCGACGCTCCCGGGCGCCTCCCCCGCGGCCGCCACGGCCTGAGCCGCGACGAGGTCCGGCGGTCCCAGCGCGACCGGCTGATGCTGGCACTGGCCGAGGCCATGGCCGAACAGGGCTACGTGGGCACCTCGGTGGCGGACGTGATCACCCGGGCCGGCGTCTCGCGGGAGACCTTCTACCAGCAGTTCGACTCCAAGCTCGACTGCTTCCTGGCCGCGTTCGACGCCGCCGCCGACCTCCTGTTCGCCCCGCTCACCGGACCGCTCGGCCCGGTCGCCGGCACCGACCCCCCGCTCGGCGACGCGGCGCGCCTCGCCCGCTTCGACGAGCTCCTCGGCACCTACCTCGCCGGCCTCGCGGCGCAGCCCGCCTTCGCCCGGCTGTTCCTCGTGGAGGTGTACGCCGCCGGCCCCGAGGCCATCGCCCGGAGGGTGGCGCTGCAGGCCACCATCGCCGATGCCATCGCCGCCCTGCTCGACGTGACCACCGAGCCGGGGCGCTTCGCGTGCCAGGCGCTCGTCGCCGCCACCAGCGCGCTCGTCACCGCGCCGCTCGTCGCCGGCGACCTCGACGCGCTGCCGGCCCTGCGGGCACCGCTGGTCGACCTGCTCGCCCGCTCCGCGCTGCGCTGACGCCGAAACCCTCCGCACAGGTCGGAAACGGGCACGTCGCCCCTAGCCTGCGACTTCGTGCAGCTGCGCGTGGGTCTCCCTCACCTTCCCCACCTCCCCCTCCGCCCCTCGGCCAGGGGTGCGGTGCTCGGTGCGGGCACCGCACTCGTCGCGGGCAGCGTCGCCACGCTCGGGGGCCAGGTGCTCTGGACCGCTCACCGCAAGCTCCCTTCGCTCATCGGGCTCGACGCGTCGGGCTGGATCCCGGGCACGGCCGACGGCCCCGTCCTCCGCGTCGTCGCCCTCGGCGACAGCACGCTCACCGGGCCGGGGCTCGCCGGCCCCGAGGAGATCTGGCTGCGCGTGGCGCTCGCCGACCTGGCGCTGCCGTACCCCGTCGACCTCGTGTCGCTCGCGGTGGGCGGGTCGCGCCTCGCCCAGGTGCGGGCCGCCGCCGACCACGCCCTCGAGCTCGAGCCCGACGTGGTGGTGGTGGCGGCCGGCTCCAACGACGCCATCCACGGCACCAACGTCCGCGCCTTCGCCGATGGCCTCGACGAGCTGATCACCACGCTCCTGCAGGGCACCAGCGCGATCGGCGTCGGCAACGTCGGAGACCTCGGCAACGTCGTCCGGGTGCCGCAGCCGCTCAGCTCGGTGCTGCGCCAGCGGAGCATCTCGATCAGCCGCCGCATCGAGCAGGTGGTGGGCCGGCACGACCGCGCCATCCTGCTCGACGTCACCGCCTCCGACGTGGGCTTCCGCGACCGCGGCGTGTTCGGCGAGGACCTGTTCCACCCCAACCGCACCGGCCACCAGCTGTGGGCCGACGCGGCGCGGCCGGGCTTGGCCCGCCTCCTGGCCGAGGCGCGGGGCGACCACCCCCGCACGTGGTCCTGCGACGATCCTGCGCCCGAGTCCGAGGCCACCGGATCCATCTGACCCGGCGCGGTTGAGCGGGTCCGGGAGTGGGTACCGACCTCCCGGCTGCCCCGGACCTGGAGGGATCGCTGGTGACCACGTCCCTGCTCGTCGACCTCGATCGCCCCTGCTCCGCGGCCCACCGCCGCGAGCGGGTGCCCACGTGACCGCCGCGACCGGGGTGGCCCCGCACGGCTTCTGCCACTCGGCGGTCCTGTACGACACCGACGAGGAGCTGCTCGCGGTGGCGGTCCCCTTCCTCACCGACGGGGCCCGCGCCGGTCAGCCGACGATCCTCGCCCTCGACGAGGAGCGCACCGCGCTGATCACCGCGGCGCTCGGCCCCACCGAGGGCATCGAGGTGGTGCCCGCCGCCGGACGGCCGGACCGACCCGCGCTGGCCATCCAGTCGTTCCTGACGCGCTTCGAGCAGCTCGTCGCCGAGGGCGCCACCCAGATCCGCGTGCTGGGGAACATCCCGGTGCCGGAGCCGCCGGGTGCCTGGCAGCCGTGGGCCCGCTACGAGGCCTACAGCAACCAGGCGTTCGCCTCGTTCCCCCTGTGGGGCATGTGCGTCTTCGACACCCGGACCAGCCCGGCCCACGTGCTCGACGACGCCCGACGCACCCACACCCACCTCGCCACGCCGCACGCCCACGCCGAGAACGACCGCTTCGAGGACCCCGCCGCGTTCCTCGAGGCCCACATGGACTTCGAGGACGACCCGCTCCAGGCCCACCGCCCCGTCGCCGACCTGATCGACCCGCGCCCCGCGCAGGCCCGCCACGCCGTCGACCACGCCGCGGCGGGGGGACGGGTCGAAGGCGAGCGCCTCGACGGGCTCATCATCGCCGTCAGCGAGGTGGTCACCAACGCCGTGGTCCACGGGCGCCCGCCGGTGGAGGTGCGGGCGTGGACCGAGCCCGACCGGATCGTCGTCACCGTCGCCGACGGCGGTACCGGCCCCGTCGACCCCACCGTGGGCCTGGCCCCGGTGCCCCGCCTGCCGGGCGAGGGCGGGCTGGGCCTCTGGATCGCCAACCAGCTCTGCGACGAGGTGGCCTTGCGCAAGCGCGACGACGGCTTCACGATCCGCCTCACCGCACGGGCCCGCTGATCGATCAGGCCGCCGCCCGGGCGTGACCGCCGACGCCCCCGTGACGTTCGCCACTCGAAAGGGAACAAAACGGACAGAGAGGGGTTCACCGTCATACCCCCTTCGTATGGTTCGACGCGTGGTCTCCATCTCTGATCCCCGTGCGAGCAGCGTGCTGGCGCGGCTGCACGCGGCCCTCGACGAGCTGACATCGCTCGATCTGTCGCCGGACGACGTGACCGGGGCGCTGGAGCTGATCCGGCAGGTGGAGCAGCTGTCGCGCCGGGTGCATGCGGTGCAGGTCGGGGTGGTGGCGGCGATCGATGCGGGCGAGCTGCACCGGCCTGATGGGCACGCGTCGGCGGCGGTGATGGTCGGCCACGCCGGACAGCTGGCGCCGCGCACGGCGAAGCGGCGGGGCCGCACCGCCCGGGCCCTGGCCGACCTGCCGTCGGTGGCGGCTGGGTTGGCGGTGGGGACGATCGGGGCGTGCCAGGTGGATCGGGTGGCGCTGGTGCACGCCAACCCGCGGGTGCGGGAGCGGTTCATCGCGTTGGATGCGCAGCTGGCGGTGCTGGCGGCGCGGCTGCCCTACGACGAGTTCGACCGGCGGTTGACGAACTGGGTGCGCCAGGTCGACGAGGACGGGACCGCGGATCGTGCCCGGCGACGTCACGAGAACCGTGATGCCCGGTTCGTCGATGAGTTCGACGGCGGCTGGGACCTGCTGGGCGGCTTCGGTGGCCTCGATGGGGCGCAGCTCCACTCGATCCATTGCGCGTTCATCGAAGCCGAGTTCCAGGCCGACTGGACCGAAGCCCGTGCCCTCCACGGCGAAGCCACCACGGTGGCGCACCTGGCCCGCACCGACGCGCAGCGCCGTGCTGATGCCGTGAAGCGGATCTTCCACCTCGCCGCAGATGCGTTCGCCACCGCACCGGGCGGAGCCCCGATCGACACCACCATCGTCATCGACCAGGCCACGTTCGAACGCGAGCTGCGCCGCATCGCCGGCCACGACACCGAACCCCGCGACGACATCGACCTCGGCCCCCTCCCCGACGACGACCCGTCCGGCGAGCCCGGCCCGCACCAGACCGGCGGTCGGCCGCGGTTCCGGTGCGAGACCCTCGACGGGCACCCCGTCGACCCCACCGAAGCCGTCGCCAACGCGCTGGTCGGCCGGTTCCGCCGCGCCGTCATCGGAGCGAACAGCGTCGTGCTCGACCTCAGCGCCCTCACGCTGTTCACCGGACCCCTCCAACACGCCGTCCGGCTCTCCGCCACCACCTGCTACTGGCCCGGCTGCACCACCACCGTCACCCACTGCCAGAGCGACCACCTCACACCGAGACGACAAGGCGGCAGAACCAACCCCGGCAACGGGGCACCCGAGTGCGGGCGGCACAACCGGCTCAAGGAACACGGCTTCACCGTCCGTCGAGACCAGCGCGGCCGCCTCCACGTCCACCGACCCGACGGCACGGAGATCGAATGACCCAGGCCGAGGAAGCGCGGCACCTTGGCACGCTCGGGGTTGGAGCCCGCCGAAACGGGGTAGCGGGGCCACGATCGTGCGGGACGATCCCCAGTACTCCCTCCATGCCATCGCTATGGTCGGCCGCTTCGATCACGCCGTAGTTGCCCCCGCCGATCCGTCGGCGAACGATGGAACGAGGAAGTTCGTGCACCTGACCCGATCCAGGACGGCCGCGGCCGTCTGCATCACCGGCCTCCTGAGCTTCGGCGCGTTCGCCGCTCCCGCCTCGGCGAAGGCCGCCCAGCAGCCCGACAAGGCCGATCGGACGGGGCTGACGGGCGCGCCGCTCACGGCCTCGGGCCGGCGCACGGTCGCCAAGTCGTCGACCAGCCGCCTGGCCAAGTCCGACCTGACGCTGCTCGCCCGCACCGACGCCAAGCCGGTGCCCGTGGTGGTCAAGTACGACTACGACTCCATCGCCACCTTCCAGGGCGAGGCCGGTGTCGCCCCCGCCACGGCGCCCTCGGCCACCGGCCGGGCCCTCACCCAGAGCGACACCACCACCGGCACCTACGCGCGGGTCGTCGCCCGCACCGAGGCCGGGATCAACGCGGCCGTGAAGCGCGCCGTGCCCGACGCCAAGATCGGCTCCAGCCTGCGCGTGGTCTACGGCGGCGTCGCCATGGTCGTTCCCGCCGACCAGGCCAAGGCCCTGCTCAAGGTCCCGGGCGTGGTGGCCGTGCAGGTCGACGCCCGAAACCACGAGCTCACCGATTCCAGTCCGGCGTTCGTCGACGCTCCGCCCGTGTGGAACCAGCTGGGCGGCCAGGCCACAGCCGGCGCCGGCGTCCTCTTCGCAGACCTCGACTCGGGCGTCTGGCCCGAGCACCCGTCGTTCGCCGCCAACCCCGACCTCCCCGCCCGCCCCACGGCGCCCGGCGGCGCGGAGCTGGCCTGCGACTTCGGCGACAACCCGATCACCCCCGGCAGCGATCCCTTCGAGTGCAACAACAAGCTCGTCGGCGGCGAGGGCTTCCTCAACACGTACGACGCGGCGATCGGCCTCGACGACGAGCTCTACGGCAGCACCGCCCGCGACAGCGACGGCCACGGCACCCACACGTCCACCACCTCGGCCGGCGACATCGTCGACCACGCCGATCCCCTCGGCGTCGACCGCGGCCAGATCTCCGGCCTCGCCCCCGGCGCGCAGGTCATCGAGTACAAGGTCTGCGGCCAGGTCACCTGCTTCGCCAGCGACTCCGCCGAAGCGGTCGGCCAGGCCATCGTCGACGGCGCCGACGTCATCAACTTCTCCATCAGCGGCGGCACCGACCCCCTGACCGACCCCGTGGAGCTGGCGTTCCTCGACGCGTACGACGCCGGCATCTTCGTCGCCGCCTCGGCCGGCAACGACGGGCCCGCAGCGTCCACGGCCAACCACCTCTCCCCGTGGGTCACCTCCGTGGCCGCCTCCACCCAGTCCCGTGCCTTCGAGTCCACCATCACGCTCACCGGCGCCGACAGCTCCACCGCCCAGTTCTCTGGCGCCTCGATCACGGCCGGCATCGACACGCCCACCCCTGTGGTCATGGCGGCCGACGCCCCGTACAGCAGCTCGCTGTGCGACCAGGAGCCCAGCTCCGACACCGAGTTCGCCGGCAAGATCGTGCTGTGCGAGCGCGGCGGCAACGCCCGCATCGAGAAGGGCTACAACGTCCACCAGGGCGGCGCGTCCGGGATGATCCTCTACAACCCCGAGCTGGCCGACATCGAGACCGACAACCACTGGCTGCCCGCCGTGCACGTCGCCGACGGCACCGACCTCGTGCAGTTCATCGACGACCACGGACCGGTCACGGCCACGTTCACCCCCGGCCAGAAGACCACCGGCCAGGGCGACGTGATGGCCGCGTTCTCCTCTCGCGGCCCCGCCGGCTCGATCATCAAGCCCGACATCACCGCACCCGGCGTGTCGATCCTCGCCGGCCAGACCCCCACCCCCGACGCCGTCGACCTCGGCCCGGCGGGCGAGTACTACCAGGCCATCGCCGGCACCTCGATGTCGGGCCCGCACGTGGCGGGCGCGGCCATCCTGCTGAAGGCGGCCCACCCCGACTGGGCGCCCGGCCAGATCAAGTCCGCCCTCATGACCACGGCCACCACCGCGGTGGTCAAGGAAGACGAGACCACGCCGGCCGATCCGTTCGACATGGGTGCGGGCCGCATCGACATCGCCAAGGCCAGCGCCCCCGGCCTGACCCTCGACGAGTCGGCCCAGCAGTTCCGCGACCTCACCGGCGGCAAGGACACGATCGACCTCAACATCCCGTCGATCGACGCGCCGATCATGCCCGGGCGAGAGACGACCACCCGCACGTTCACCAACGTGGGCACCGGCTCCGCCACCTACCAAGTGGCGGCGTCCGCCCCCGCCGACAGCTCCATCACCGTGTCGCCCACCAGCTTCACGGTGGCCGCCGGCCAGAGCAAGTCGGTGCAGATCACCATCAGCTCCGCGGCCCACGACGGCGTCCAGCGCTTCGGCCAGCTCACCCTGGCCGCCGCCGGGCGCACCGCTCTGCACCTGCCCGTGGCGTTCATCCCCACCCAGGGATCGCTCAGCGCCACCAGCACCTGCGCCTCGGCCACCATCGTCTCAGGGGCATCCACGAGCTGCGACGTCACCGTCCGCAACGACGCCTTCGCCCCCACCACCGCCGACGTGCACACCACCGTCAACGACAAGCTCCAGGTCACCTCGGCCACGGGCGACGGCGCCACCCACACCGCCACCTCGGCCCAGGCCGACGGCGTCGAGCTGGCCGGGCGCCAACCCGGCGTGCCTGCCCTGGACCCGCAGGACGGCTTCGACGGCTACCTCGAGCTGGCCGGCGACTTCGTCGACAGCCCCGATCCCATCGGCGACGAGGACTTCCTCCAGTACACCGGCTTCGGCTCGTTCCTCTACAACGGCCAGAGCTACGACCAGGTCAACGTCAACTCCAACGGCTACCTGGTGGTCGGGCCGGCCACCTCGGCCGACGACGTGTGCTGCCCGCCGCAGGGGTTCCCCGACTCGGCCCCGCCGAACAACGTGATCGCCCCGTTCTGGTCCGACCTCTCCGGTGACACCGGAACGCCCGGCGGCGAGCCCGACCTGGGCATCTACACGGCGGTCCTGAGCGACGACAGCGGCAACAGCTGGCTCGTCGTCGAGTCCCGCCTGACCGACTGCTGCGACGGCGACTCCGTCCACAGCTCGAAGGTGAACCAGGTCTGGATCGGCCTCAACGGGTCGCAGGACATCACCATCGACTACCCGCCCGACCACATCCCCGACACGTCGGACATCGAGCAGGAGCCGGGCGACCCGCTGGCCACGGTGGGCGTTCAGAACGAGCTCGGCGAAGGAGCCGGCTGGGACCTCGACGCCGACCCGCTCCCGTCCGACTTCTTCGTGCCCAGCACCGATGCCGTGCCCGGCGACAGCTACACGCTGCGCGTCGGCGTGAGGGGCACGGTGGCCGGCGCCGGGGTGGTCCACTCCGAGGCCGCGTCGCCCGACGTGCACGGGGTGACCACGGTCGACGCCGCCATCTCGATCAGCGCGCCGCCGGCCACCGGGCTCGACCCGTTCATCACGCGGTCGTACCAGGACTTCCTGGGCCGGCCGCCCACCAGCGCCGAGCTCTCCAGCAACCACACCAAGCTGGCGAACGGCACGCTCACGCGGCGGGCGTTCACCACCAAGCTGGCGACCTCGAACGAGTACCTCGGCCACGAGGTGGACCAGCGCTACGAGCAGATCCTGGGCCGCAGCCCCGACGCGGCCGGCCGCACGTACTGGATCGGGAAGCTGCGCACGGGGCTCACCGAGTCGTCGCTCGTCAGCTCGCTGATCGGGTCGAACGAGTTCTTCACCCACGCCGGCAGCACGAACGCCGGGTTCGTCGACGCCACCTACCAGGCCCTGCTCGACCGCCAGCCCACCACGGCAGAGCGGAGCGCGCTGACCACCCAGCTCGCGCACGGCACTGCCCGGGGCACGGCGGGTCGGACCGTCTACCAGTCGGAGGGATCACGCCGGCAGCGCGTCACCGCCCTGTACCTGCACTTCCTGCACCGCAACCCCGACCCCGCCGGGCAGACCTACTGGGCCGGGATCATCAAGGCGAAGGGCGACATCGCCTTGGCGCTCGAGCTGGCGTCGAGCAACGAGTACTACCACCGCACCCGCTGAGCCCGGTTCACTCCGGGGGCAACCACAGGGCCGGGCCGATCGGCGCGGCCTGGGCCTCGACCACCAGCCGGTCGTAGATCGCCGGGCCCAGCTCCGAACGGGCGTCGCAGTATTCCACCCCGTAGATCCTGAAGTTCTCCGTGTCCTGGTAGGGCGCCTCGCGGCGCACGACCACCCACGCGGCGTAACCCTCCCAGAACACCTCCACGCGGGTGCCCACCGGGGCCTCCCACCGATCGGGGGCCACGATCGCGGCGCCGACCACCGAGAGCTGCACCACCGCGGCCTCGGCCACGCTCAGCCGGGTACGGCCGCGCTTGCGCACCTTCCACGTGATCGGGGTCGTGACCACCTCGTGCCGTTGGGCGAGGCGTTGTTTCCCGGCGGGACGCATGGCCTCCCTGTCGGCCGGAACCCCGCGGATCTTTACGGGTTCTGTCAGCCGTGGCCGATGACCACCGATTGGAGCGCCTGCACCGCGATGGCCGCCACGAGCGCGGGCACGGCGATGCCGACCACCAGGCGCAGGTAGCCGCGGAGGTCGAGGTCGATGCCCTCCGCCCGCAGGATCCGCAGCCACAGCAGGTTCGCCAGCGCCCCGATCGGCACGATCGCCGCCCCCACGTTGACCCCGAGCAGCCACCCCCACGTGGCCGGCGAGGCGTGCGAGGAGCCCTCGACCATCAGCAGCGTCGCCGGGATGTTGTTCACGACGTTGGCCGTGGCGGTGCCGAGCAGCGCCACGCCGGCGACGGCGAGCGGGCCGGTCAGGCGGCGGATCGGGTCCATGAGCGAGGGGCTGACCGCCCAGCCGACCAGCGCGGCCACCGCACCGACCGCGGCCGCGGTGCCCACCGGGACGGTCCGCCACGGCAGCAGGCGGGTGATCCCCACGAGCACGGCGTCGACCACCAGCACCACCACCCAGGGCGGCACCCCGAAGGACGGCCCGAGGGTCACGCCGACGAGCACCGCCACCACGATGGGCGCGCCGATGGCCACTGGCCGGAGGTCGACCGCCGCCACGGGCCCGCTCCCGCGCAGGTGGGTCGGATGCCGGCGGCGGTAGCACGCCCACCCGACCACCACGGCGGCGGCGCTGGGCAGCGCGAGGTGGCGGACGACGTCGCCCACCGACAGGTCGAGCTGCTCGGTGGCGATGAGGGTGGTGAGGTTCGAGATCGGCAGGACCGACGACGCGAACGCGGCGAGCAGCAGTGGCACGAGCGCCAGCGGCAGCGGGTCGGCGCCGGCCCGGCGGGCGAGGCGCACGTAGAGCGGGGTCAGCAGCACCACCGTGGTGTCGAGGTTGAGCACGATCGTGGTGGCCGCGGCCAGCGCCCACAGCGCCAGCACCGGCACATCGGGCCAGCGGCGCTGGACCAGCACCGCCGCCGCATCGAAGAAGCCGAGCTCGTCGAGCAGCGCGGCCAGGGGCACCCCCACCAGCAGGAAGGCGAGCGCCGGCGCGACGGTCCGGAGCGCGTCGGCGGCCTCGCTCACGTCTGCGGGTCGGGCTCGAAGCGGTAGCCCATCCCGGGCTCGGTGATCAGGTAGCGGGGCCGGCTCGGATCGGGCTCGAGCTTGCGGCGGAGCTGGGCCATGTACACGCGCAGGTAGTTGGTCTCGCGCTCGTACTGCGGCCCCCACACCGTGTGCAGCAGCTGGCGCTGGCTGACCAGCCGGCCCGGGTGGCGAAGCAGCGCTTCGAGCAGCTGCCACTCGGTCGGCGTGAGGTGCACCTCCTCGCCGTCACGGTGCACGCGCTTGGCCGCGAGGTCGACGGCGAACGCGGTGGTGGCGACCACCGGCTCGTCTTCTGGTCCGGGAGCGCCCCGGCGCGAGGCGGCCCGCAGGCGGGCGAGCAGCTCGCCCATGGAGAACGGCTTGGTCACGTAGTCGTCGGCACCGGCGTCGAGCGCGGCGATCTTGTCGGCCTCGGCGTCGCGCACCGACAGGACGATGATCGGGACGCTGGTCCACCCGCGCAGGCCCTCGACCACCGCGATCCCATCGATCCCGGGCAGCCCGAGGTCCAAGATGACGACATCGGGCAGGTGGGCGGCCGCCTGCACCAGCGCCTCCTCGCCCGTGGCGGCCTGGTCGACGTCGTACCCGCGAGCGGCCAGGTTGGTGCGCAGGGCCCGCCGGATCTGCGGCTCGTCGTCGACCACCAGGATCCGGGTCACGGCTCCTCCTCGGGCTCCGGCTCCGGCACCACGACCGCGTGCGACGCGGGCAGGACGATGCGGACGGTGAGGCCGCCGCCCGGCGTGTCGTCGGCCGCGATGGTCCCGTCCATGGCGGAGATGAAACCATGCGCGACGGCCAGGCCGAGGCCGACGCCCGATCCGCCGGTGTCACCGAGGCGCTGGAACGGCTCGAACAGGCGGTGGCGCTGGGCTTCGGGGACGCCGGGCCCGTGGTCGGCCACACTCAGCTCCACGCCGTCGTCCACCTGCCGGGCGTGCACCTCGACGGGGGCACCGGCGCCGTAGCGCAGGGCGTTGGCCACCACGTTGGCGACCGAGCGCTCGAGCAGCGCGGCATCGGCGGTGATGGGCGGGAGCGTCTCGTCGATGTCGATGCGGAGCTGCCCCTCGTCCACCGTGATGCTCGCGGCTGCGGCCGCGACCACCTCCTCCCAGCCGATCGGGCGGGTGACCATCTGCAGCACGCCGGTCTGGAGGCGGCTCATGTCGAGGAGGTTGCCGACCAGGCGGTTGAGGCGATCGGTCTCTTCGTCGATCGTGAGGTTGAACTCGTGGCGGTCCTCGTCGGACCACGTCACGTCGTCCTGCAGGAGGCTCGAGACCGACGCCTTGATCGAGGCGAGCGGCGTGCGCAGGTCGTGCGACACCGCCCGCAGCAGCGCGGTGCGGAGGGCATCGCCCTCGGCGATCACGCTGGCCTCGGCCGCCTCGGCGCGCAGGCGGCGCTGCTCCAGCGCGGTGGCCATCTGGGCGGCGAACGCGCTGAGCACCAGCCGGTCGTCGGCGGTGGGCACGTCACCGGTGAGGGCGAGCACGGCGCGCTCCCCCGCCGGCACCTGCACGGTGGCCGACGACGGATCGTCGCCCACCGGCAGCCCCGACGCGTGCTCGAGGTGCCACGCCGTGCCGTCGAACGTGTGGAGCGCGGCCGTCTCCAGCTGGAACGTGCTGCGGATGCGGTCGAGCATCGACGGGACCGGGTCGTCGCTCAGCGCCAGCCCGGCCGCCACCCGGGCCAGGGCCTCGGCCTCTCGCCCGGCCCGCCGGGCATCGGCCGCCCGCTGCTCGGCCCGTGACACGAGGAGGCTGACGACCACGCTGACCAGCACGAACGCCAGCAGGGCGGCGCCGTTCTCGGCCTCGGCGATGGTGAGGGTCTGGTACGGCTCGGTGAGGAACCAGTTGACGGTGAACCCGGCGACGATCGCGGTGGTGATGCCGGGCCCGGCGCCGCCCACGGCGGCCACGGCCACGATGAGCAGCACGTACGCCATGAGGTCGCCCGGGAGACCGAACTGGTCGCGCAGGGCCACCAGCAGCACGGTGAGCAGCGGGAGCCCGATGGCGCCGAGCAGCCACCCCATCGTGCGGCGCCGGCGCGACAGCGGCGAGCGCATCACCCGCGGCCGCCAGCGGCCGGGGCGGCGCTCGGTGGCGTCGTCGTCGGCGGGCCGCGAGATGACGTGGACGTCGAGGTCGCCGGCGGCCCGGACCACCCGGGTGACGATCGACCCCTGCCACAGCTCGGCCCACCGGGTGCGCTGGGTGGCGCCGAGCACGATCTGGGTGGCGTGCTCGGCGCGGGCGAACTGCACCAGGGCCGCGGCCACCTCGTCGCCCACCACCTCGTGGTACGCCCCGCCCAGATCGGCGAGGAGGGTGCGCTGGCGGTCGAGCCCGCCGGGCGAGGTGGACGTCAGGCCGTCGCTGGCGCGGATGTGCACGCCGAGGAGCTCGCCGCGCGCCCGGCCGGCCACGCGGGCCGCCCGGCGGATCAGGTGCTCGCCGCTCGGCGCTCCGGTGAGGGCCACCACCACCCGCTCGCGGGCCTCCCAGGTGCGGTCGATGCCGTGGGCGTCCTGGTAGTCGGTGAGCGCATCGTCGACCTTGTCGGCGAGCCAGGTGAGGGCCAGCTCCCGCAGCGCGGTGAGGTTGCCGACGCGGAAGTAGTTGGTGAGGGCGTCGTCGACCTTGTCGGCGCCGTAGATGTTGCCGTGGGCCATGCGGCGCCGGAGCGCCTCGGGGGTCATGTCGACCAGCTCCACCTGGTCGGCGGCGCGCACCACCCGGTCGGGGACGGTCTCGCGCTGGGTGGCACCGGTGATGCGCTCCACCACGTCGTTGAGCGACTCCAGGTGCTGCACGTTGACGGTGGAGATCACGTCGATGCCTGCGTCGAGGAGCGCCTCGACGTCCTGCCACCGCTTCTCGTTGCCGGCGCCGGGCACGTTGGTGTGGGCGAGCTCGTCGACCAGCGCCACCTGGGGGTGGCGGGCGAGCACTGCGGCCAGGTCCATCTCCTCGAACGGCCGCTCGCGGTGGACGAGGATCCGCCGCGGCACCGTCTCCAGGCCCACGGTCATCGCCAGCGTGTTGGGTCGGGCGTGGTTCTCGACGTAGGCGATCACCACATCGGTGCCGCGGGTGGCGCGCCGGTGGCCCTCGCCGAGCATCGCGTAGGTCTTGCCCACGCCGGGCGCCGCGCCCAGGTAGATCCGGAGGTGGCCCCGGGCGCCTGCAGCCATCTCGCGAACCTAGATCCGGGTCAGGCCGGGAGGGCGAGGTCGAGCGTGACGACGTTGACGCCGGGCTCGCCCAGGAAGCCGAGCGAGCGGCCGGCGGTGTGCCGCTCGATGAGCGCCAGCACCTCGGCCACCGGCAGGTTCCGGGCCTTCGCCACCCGCGGCGCCTGGAGCCGGGCGTTGGCCACGGAGATCTGCGGGTCGAGGCCGGAGCCGGATCCGGTGACGGCGTCGACCGGCACCTCGGCGTCGGTCGCCAGCCCGTTCTCGTGGCGGTAGGCGACGACGCGCGCCGCCACCGCCTTCAGCAGCTCGGGGTTGGTGGGGCCGAGGTTGCTCGACGAGCTGGCGGTGGCGTCGTAGCCGGCGCCGGCCGAGCTCGGCCGGCCGTGGAACCACTGGTCGCCCTCGAAGTCCTGGCCGATGAGCGACGAGCCCACGACGGTTCCCCCGGCGTCGTGGACGAGGCTGCCGTCGGCCTTGTCGGCGAACGCGACCTGGGCGAAGCCGGTGACCAGCAGCGGGTAGGCGACCCCGCACAGGACGGTCAGCACCAGGAGGATCCGCAGGGCGGGGAGCAGTTGGCGGCGCATGTCAGAAGCCTCCGAGGGCGTTGATGATGAGATCGATGGCCTTGATCCCCACGAAGGGGGCGATCAGGCCGCCGAGCCCGTAGACGAGCAGGTTGCGGCGCAGGATCTCGGCGGCGCCGCCCACCCGGAACTTCACGCCCCTCAGGGCCAGCGGGATCAGGGCCACGATGACGAGGGCGTTGAAGATGACCGCCGAGAGGATCGCCGAGTCCGCCGATCCCAGGCGCATGACGTTGAGCGTCTCGAGCGCGGGGAGCTTGGCCACGAACATCGCCGGGATGATGGCGAAGTACTTGGCGACGTCGTTGGCGATGGAGAAGGTGGTGAGGGCGCCCCGGGTGATGAGGAGCTGCTTGCCGATGGCGACGACCTCGATGAGCTTGGTGGGGTCGCTGTCGAGGTCGACCATGTTCCCGGCCTCCTTGGCGGCCTGGGTGCCGGTGTTCATGGCCACGCCCACGTCGGCGAGGGCCAGGGCGGGGGCATCGTTGGTGCCGTCACCGGTCATCGCCACCAGGTTCCCGCCGGCCTGCTCGGAGCGGATGCGGGCCATCTTGTCCTCGGGCGTGGCCTCGGCCAGGAAGTCGTCGACCCCGGCCTCCGCGGCGATGGCCTTGGCGGTCAACGGGTTGTCACCGGTGATCATCACGGTGCGGATGCCCATCGCCCGCAGCTCAGCGAAGCGCTCGACCATGCCGGCCTTGACGGTGTCCTTGAGGTGGATCACCCCGAGGATCCGGGTGCCGTCGGCCACCGCCAGCGGGGTGCCGCCTGTGGTGGAGATCTTCTCGACGATCGGCTGGAGGCTCGGGGGCACCTCACCGCCCTGCTCGGCCACCCAGCGCACGAGCGAGTCGGTGGCCCCCTTGCGGATCTGCCGGGTCCGGCCCTGGTCGGTGAAGTCGACGCCCGACATGCGGGTCTGGGCCGTGAACGGGATCAGCTCGGCGTCGTCGAGCTCGCGGTCGGCCGACAGGCCGTGCTCCTCCACGGCCAGGGTCACGATCGACCGGCCCTCTGGGGTCTCGTCGGCCAGGCTCGACAGGAGCACCGCCTCGGCCAGCTCGGCCTCGCCCACGCCGTCGACCGGGAGGAACTCGGCCGCCATCCGGTTCCCGTAGGTGATGGTGCCGGTCTTGTCGAGCAGCAGGGTCGACACATCGCCGGCGGCCTCGACGGCCCGGCCCGACATGGCCAGCACGTTGCGCTGCACCAGCCGGTCCATCCCGGCGATGCCGATGGCGCTCAGCAGCCCGCCGATCGTGGTGGGGATCAGGCACACCAGCAGGGCCACGAGGATGACGATCGACTGCTCGTTGCCGGAGTAGATGGCGAACGGCTGCAGGGTCACCACCGCCAGCACGAACACGATGGTCAGGCCGCACAGGAGGATGTTCAGGGCGATCTCGTTGGGGGTCTTCTGGCGCTCGGCCCCCTCCACCAGGGCGATCATCCGGTCGATGAACCCGGCGCCGGGCTCCTGGGTGATGCGCACGACGATCTCGTCGGACAGCACCCGGGTCCCGCCGGTGACGGCGCTGCGGTCGCCACCCGACTCGCGGATGACCGGGGCTGACTCGCCGGTGATGGCCGACTCGTCGACGCTCGCGATGCCCTCGACGATCTCGCCGTCGCCGGGGATGGTCTCGCCGGGCCGCACCACGCACAGGTCGCCGGGCCGCAGCTCCGGTGACGGCCGCTCCTCGAGCGAGCCGTCGGGGAGGCGCACCCGCGCCAGCGTCTCCGAACGGGTCTTGCGCAGGGTGTCGGCCTGGGCCTTGCCCCGCCCTTCGGCCACCGCCTCGGCGAAGTTGGCGAACAGGACGGTGAACCAGAGCCACGCGCTCACCAGGCCGGTGAACAGGTGGGGCTGGCCGGCCTTCGGGAGGTCTCGCAGGAACAGCAGCGTGGTGAGGAGGCTGCCGATCTCGACGATGAACATCACGGGGTTCTTCGCCATCTGGCGCGGGTCCAGCTTGCGCACGGCATCGCCGATCGCCCGCCGGACGATCGCGGGCTCGAACAGGGCGGCGCGGCCGGGGGCCTCGTCGATCAGGTCGACCTCGGCCTCGTCGGCGGTGATCTGGGGTCGGGTCGCGGTATCCATGGGGTCCTTCACAGGCCGAGGTGCTCGACGATGGGGCCGAGGGAGAGGAGGGGGAAGTAGGTCAGCCCGACGACGATCACGACCACGCCGGTGAGGAGCACGGCGAACAGCCCGGTGCCGGTGGGGAACGTGCCCGAGGTGGCCGGCACCCGCTGCTTGCGGACCAGCGAGCCGGCGATGGCCAGCACCGGGATCATCAGGAAGAAGCGGCCGACCAGCATCGCCAGGCCGAGCGTGGAGTTGTACCAGTCGGTGTTGCCGGTGAGCCCGGCGAAGGCCGACCCGTTGTTGTTGGCGGCCGACGTGAAGGCGTAGGTCACCTCCGTCAGGCCGTGGGGGCCGGCGTTGAGGATCGACGCCTTCGAGGTGGCCATCAGGACCGACACCGCCGCGAAGCCGAGCACCGCGAGCGGCACCACGACGATGTAGATCACCACCAGCTTCATCTCGGCGGCCTGGATCTTCTTGCCGAGGTACTCCGGGGTGCGCCCGACCATCAACCCGGCGATGAACACCGAGAGCAGGGCGAAGATCAACATGCCGTACAGGCCCGAGCCCGAGCCTCCGGGGCTCACCTCCCCCAGCATCATGTTGATGAGGGCGCCGCCGCCGCCCATCGGGGTCAACGAGTCGTGGGCGCAGTTCACCGCACCGGTCGAGGTGCCGGTGGTGGTGGCGGCGTACAGCCCGCAGCCGGCCGCGCCGAACCTCGTCTCCTTCCCCTCCAGGTTCCCGCCCGACTGGACCGAGCTGCTCACCTGATCCGCGCCCCGGGCGGTCAGCTGCGGGCTCCCGTTCACCTCCATGCCCGTGATGAGGGCGACGCTCGCCGCCCACAGCAGGAACATGGCGCCGAACACCACCCACCCCTGCTTCTGGTCGCGGACCATGCGCCCGTAGGCGTAGGTGAGGGCGAACGGGATCAGCAGGATGGTGAAGATCTGCAGGAAGTCGGTGAAGCCGTTCGGGTTCTCGAACGGGTGCATCGAGTTGGCGTTGAAGAAGCCGCCGCCGTTCTGGCCCAGCTCCTTGATGGCCTCCTGGCTGGCGACGGGGCCGCCGGGGATCGACTGGGTGCCGCCGCTGACCGTGGCCACCTGGTGGAAGCCGTGCAGGTTCTGGATGACGCCCTGGCTGACCAGGACCATCGCCACCAGGAGCGCCAGCGGGAGGAAGATGCGCACGGTCCCTCGGACCAGGTCGACCCAGAAGTTGCCGACCAGCGCGATGCGGCGGCGGGCGAGGCTGCGCACCAGCACCATCGCCACGCAGAGGCCGACCATCGGCGAGAGGAAGTTCTGCACCGCCAGGCCGATCATCTGGGTGAGGTGGCTCATGGCCAGCTCCCCGCCGTAGTTCTGCCAGTTGGTGTTGGTGACGAAGCTGACCGCCGTGTTGAACGCCAGCGGGCTCGGCATGCTCGGCGCCGAGGTCGGGTTGAACGGCAGCACGTGCTGGAGGCGCAGCAGGGCGTAGAGCCCGAGCACCGACAGCATGCTGAACGCCAGCAGCGAGCCGGCGTAGCCCGTCCAGCGCTGCTCCTGGTCGGGATCGATCCCGCACAGGCGGTAGACGAAGCGCTCCATGGGACCGAAGAACCGGTCGCCGGGCGCCTGCTCCTCGTCACCGAACACGGCGGCGAGGTACGGGCCTAGGAGCCGCGTGCCCACCGCGACGGCGGCGACGAGCGCGAGGAGCTGGAGCCACGCCTGGCCGCTCATCAGAACCGCTCCGGGAAGATCAGGGCCACCACGAGGTAGCCGATGATGGCCACCGCCAGCACCAGGCCGATGACGTTGTCCGCGGTCACGGCCGGGACTCGTCGTCGGGTCCGATGATGCGTTCGCAGGCCCGGACGAAGCCGGCGCAGGTTGCGAAGAAGGCAACCACCAGCGCGAGGTAGATCAAGTCGCTCATGGACGGCGGTCTACGCCGGGCACCAGGCGCTGGATACGGCCTTGACGCGTTCCTGACGCGGGGCGCCCGGATCCTGTCGCGGCCTTCACACCACGGGCGGAGGTTCCGTCGTACAACGGTTCCATGAAGAGAACGTGGAACGACACCGAGGTGGTGAGCGCCGCGCTCGGCGCCATGGCGGCCATGGTGGTCGCCGGGCTGCTGGGCGCCGTGCGCACCCAGATCAGCCAGGCCAACTGCGCCCTCCTGCTGGTGCTGGTGATCATCGCCGCCGGGTACTCGGGTGGCCGGCGCGCGGGCGTGGCCACCGGGCTGCTCGCCGCCGCATCCTTCGACTTCTTCCTGGTCCGGCCCTACGGCTCGCTGGCCATCAAGAACCGAGACGACGTCATCGCCACCGGCCTGATGCTCGTGGTGGGCTTGGCCGTGGGCCAGATCGCATCGAGGGGCCACGAGGCCCGCGCCGCCAGCCAGGCCGGCACCGACGAGGTGGCCGGCGTCTACCGCGTGGCCGGCATCAGCGCCGACGGCGCCGACATCACCACCGTGATCGCCGCCGTCGAGCGCGAGGTGGCGCAGGTCCTGCGCCTCGACGAGTGCCGCTTCGAGGCGCTCCCGCCGCTCGAGCCGCTCCCCGAGCTCGACCCCGACGGCCGCGTCGACGCCCCGTACGTGCACATGGGCGACGGCTTCGTCCTCCCCGCCCAGGGGGTGGTCATCGCCCTGCGCCACGGCGGCGTCCAGCGCGGCTGGCTGGTGTGCCGGCCCGCCCCCGGCACCGTCGGCATCTCCCGCGACCGCCGCCGGACCGCGCTGGTCCTGGCCGACCACCTGGCGCTGGCGCTGGCCGCCGAGCCCGGCCCCGACGCCCGACGCCACGCCGTGGGCTGACCCGCCCGCCTACGCTGCGGAGGTGCTCAAGGTCATCTTCTGCCTGCGGAGGAGCCCGGACCTGTCTCGGGAGGAGTTCCAGCGGTACTGGCGCGAGCACCACGCTCCCCTGGTCCAGGCCCACGCCGAGGCGCTGGGCATCCGCCGCTACGTCCAGGAGCACTCGATCGACGACTCGATCAGCCTCCTGGTCGCGGGGGAGCGGAACCCGCCGGCACCGTTCGACGGCGTCGCCGAGCTGTGGTTCGACGACCTCGATGCGCTCGCCGCCACCGCGGCCACCGAGGAGGGGCGAGCGGCCGGTGCGGCCCTCCTGGCCGACGAGCGCACCTTCGTCGACCTGCCCAACTCCCCCTTCTTCATCACCGAGGAAGCCGTGATGGTCGACGGGCCGACGGGCGCTTGAGCACCGACGAGGTCCCCGGCGGGCTGTCGCCGTTGGTCGATCGGCCCACCAGTGGGCGCACCTTCACCGCCACCCGCCGGGTCCGGTTGGGCGACGTGTCCCCCACGGGCCGGCTCCGCCTCGATGCCACCGCCCGCTACCTGCAGGACGTCGCCAACGACGACGCCACGCCGGTGCTGGGCGCCGACGCGCTCGGGTGGGTGGTGCGCCGGACGACCATCTCGGTCCGCTGCTTCCCCCGCTTCAACGAGGCGCTGGAGCTCACCACGTGGGGCTCGGGCATCGGCAGCCGGTGGGCCGAGCGGCGCACGTCGATCACCGGCGCCGACGGCGGGCACGTCGAGGCGGCGTCGCTGTGGATCTACGTCGACGTGGGCACCGGCCGCCCCAAGCGGCTCGACGACCACTTCCTCGCCACCTACGGCGAGGCCGCCGGCGGCCGCTCGGTCGGGGCCCGGCTCGTGCACCGCGACCCGCCCCCCGACGAGGCCATCGAGGCCGGGCCGCACTGGACGGTCCGCCGCACCGACCTCGATCTGTTCGACCACGTCAACAACGCCCAGTACTGGGCCGTGGCGGAAGAGGCGTGGGCGCTCGACCGGGCCGAGCTGCCGTGGTGCGCGGAGATCGAGCACCGCGACGGCCTGGTGCAGGGCCAGGAGGTGTCGGTGGAGACCACCGGCGACCGCCTCTGGATCCTGGGCGACGGCGTCGTCGCCGCCACCCTCCTCAGGGATCGACGAGCATGAACAGGAGGCGGCCCTCGCAGGTGGTCTCGCCCTCCACCGAGGCCCGCCCCCGGCCCCAGCCGCCCCGCCGGCCGAGCCGCTCGATCTCCACCTCCAGGAGGAGCTCGTCGCCGGGCTCGACCTGACGGCGGAACCGCACCTCCTCCACCCCGCCGAACAGCGGGAGGCGCCCTGCGTAGCGCTCGTCCGCCAGGATCCCCACCGCGCCGGTCTGGGCCAGCGACTCCAGCTGGAGCACGCCCGGCACCACCGGGCGACCGGGGAAGTGGCCCGCCAGCCACGGCTCGTCGCCCGTGATCTTCCAGCGCGCCGTGGCCGACTGGCCGGGCTCGCACGCGTCGACGCGGTCGATCAGCAGGAACGGCGGACGGTGCGGGAGGAGGCTCACGAGATCGGTCACCTGAGGTCGGACCGGGCCCGCCACCAGCCCGTGACACGAAATCTCAACATTACCGACCGGTAGATGAAACGAAGGCCGGTGACGCTCTGTCTGACTACGCACACCCCGCCCGGTGCGCTCCCCCCGCACCGAGTCCATCCCCCCGAGGAGCCAGGCGTGAGCCTTGCCATCACCTTTCCTGGTCAAGGCGCGCAGACGCCTGGGCTGGGCGCGCCCTGGCGCGACCACCCCGCCTGGTCGATCGTCGACGACGCGGAGCGCGCCACCGGTCGACCCCTCGCCCACCTGCTGCTCGATGCGCCGGCGGAGGAGCTCGCCGACACGCGCCACAGCCAGCTGGCCGTCCTGCTCGCCTCCCTGCTGGCGTGGACCGCGCTCGAGCCGCGGCTCGACGAGCCGGTGGTGGCCATGGCCGGCCACTCGCTCGGTCAGATCACCGCGCTCATCGCCTCGGGCACGGTGGCGTTCGACCACGGCATGCGGCTCGCCGTGGCCCGGGCCGATGCATCGGCCGATGCCCAGGCCCATGCGCCCGGCGGCCTGGTGGTGCTGCTCGGCGCCGAGGAGGACGTGGCCGTCGCCGCCTGCGACGCCGCTCCCGGGCGGGCCTGGCTCGCCAACGTGAACGCTCCGGGCCAGGTGGTGGTGGGAGGCCACGCCGACGGGCTCGATGCGGTGGCGGCCCGGGCCAAGGAGCTGGGCGCCCGCCGCGCCACCCGGCTGCCGGTCGGCGGCGCCTTCCACACCCCGATGCTCGTCGAGGTGGCCGAGGCCATCGGCCCGGTGCTCGACGAGACGCCGTTCGTGGTCCCGGCCATCCCCGTGGTGGCGAACGACGACGGCGCCGTCGTGGCCGATCCGGCCGCCTGGCCCGACCGGCTGCGCACCCACCTCGTGCGCCCCGTGCGCTGGACCGACACCGTCCGCACCATGCGGGGCCTCGGAGCCGACACCCTCATCGAGGTCGGCCCCGGCTCCACGCTCACCGGCCTGGCCCGGCGCATCGACCCCGAGCTCGAGCTGGCCAACGTGGCCGTGCCCGACGACCTGGCGGCGCTCGGCGCCCTCGTGCACGGAGCGGTCCGATGACCGGGGCCACCGTGGCCGCGGCCGACGGCGACAGCGTCCACGTCGACCTGCGCCTGGTGGTGGCGCCGTCGGCCGGGACCTTCCGTCCCGCCGCCGAGGGCCAGAACGGCAAGCGGGGCGCCGTGCTCCAGGCCGGCACGGTCGTCGGCTACATCGAGGGCCCCAGCTCCGACGTCGACGTCGCCACCTTCTGCGACGGCCACGTGGTCCGCACCCTCGCCCACCCGGGCGAACGGGTCCGGCCGGGCCAGCCCCTCGTGTGGATCCAGCCGGTCGACACCACGGGGTCGGCCTTCACCATCGCCGGGGACGACGACGACGATGTCGACAGCCGGCCCGCGCCCGAGATCCCGCTCGGGTTCCTCGGGGCCGGCGCCGCCCTGCCCGCCCTGCGGATGACCAACGACGATCTGGCCGAGCACTTCGACACCAGCGACGAGTGGATCTCCGCCCGCACGGGCATCCGGGCCCGCCACGTCGCCGACCCGGCCGCCGCCGAGACCACCACCGCGCTCGCGGCCGATGCGGGCGCACGGGCCCTCGCCGCAGCCGGGCTCGACCCCGAGCAGATCGACCTGGTGGTGGTGGCCACCGCCACCCCCGACTCGGCATGCCCGTCCACCGCCGCCCGCGTGGCCCAGGTGCTGGGCATCGAGGCCGCCGCGTTCGACGTGAACGGCGCCTGCTGCGGGTTCGTGCACGCCCTCCACGCCGTGGCCGCCATGGTGGCGGTGGGCCCGCCCACCAACGCCCTGGTGATCGGTGCCGAGCGGTTCACCACGCTGGTCGACCCCGACGACCGCGCCACCGCCGTGCTGTTCGGCGACGGCGCCGGCGCCCTCGTGGTGGCGGCCGGCATCGGCGGAGCGGGGGCGACCGGGATCCTGGCCGCCGACCTGGGCGGCGCCCCGTCTGCGCTGGCCGTGCTCGAGGTCCCGACCACCTCCCCGTACCTGCGCATGGACGGGCCCGAGCTCTACCGGCGGGCCACCCGCTCGCTGGCCTCGTCGGCCCTCGCCACCCTCGAGCGGGCCGGGCTCACGCCCCAAGACGTCGACCTGTGGGTCCCGCACCAGGCCAACTCCCGGATCATCTCGGCCGCGGCCGAGCGCATCGGCCTCACCCCCGACCAGGTGGTGGTCGACCTCACCGACCGGGCCAACACGTCGGCGGCATCGATCCCCTTGGCCCTGTCCAGCATCGCGGCCGACGGCCGGCTCGACCAGGACAAGGTGGTCCTGCTCAGCGCCATCGGCGCCGGCATCGACTGGACCAGCCTGCTGCTGCGGTGGGGCCGGTGACCGCGGCGGAACGCGTGGCGATCGTGACGGGTGCTTCCGGCGGCATCGGCGCGGCCATCGCCACCGCCCTGTCCGAGGCCGGGCACCCCGTCGCCCTCATCCACAACCGCGGGGGCGAGGCCACCCGGGCGCTCGCCGCCAAGCTCCAGGCGGATGGCGGCACCGCCCTCGCGCTCGGGGCCGACGTCACCGACGCCGCCTCGGTCGATGCTGCGGTCACCACGGTGGAGGCCGAGCTCGGCCCGGTCGCCATCGCCATCAGCAACGCCGGCGCCACCGCCGACGGCCTCCTCATGCGCATGGACCACGACCAGTGGCGCCTGCCCATCGACACCGCGCTCGACGGCACCTACCACCTGATCCACCGGGTGACCCCGAAGATGATGCGGGCCCGTTGGGGCCGCATCGTCACGATCTCCTCGGTCGTCGCCCTCACCGGATCGGCCGGCCAGGCGAACTACGCGGCGGCCAAGGCCGGCCTCGTGGGCTTCACCCGGTCGATCGCCCGGGAGCTGGCGCCGCGCGGCATCACCGCCAACGTCGTCGCCCCCGGGCCCATCGACACCGCCATGCTCGGCGCCGTCTCCGACGACCGCCGCGACGAGCTGGCCGCCGCCGTCCCGCTCGGCCGCGTCGGCCGGCCCGAGGACGTGGCCGCCGCGGTCGCCTACCTCTGCAGCGACGGCGCGTCGTACGTGACCGGCGCCGTCCTGCCGGTCGACGGCGGCCTCGGCATGGGCCACTGATCACCCCCTGTTCACCAACACCAAAGGAAGCACAATGGACCGCACCACCGTCACCGATGCTGTGTACGACGCCTGCGAGGAGCTCCTGCGGGCCGACCGCAGCACGCTCTCGGAGTCGACCCACTTCGCCAACGACCTCGAGGCCGACTCGCTCGACCTCTCCGAGGTGGTGATGGCCCTCGAGGACCAGCTCGGCGTCGAGATCACCGACGACCAGCTCGAGGGCGTCGAGACCATCGGCCAGGCGGTCGACATGGTCATGAAGATCGCGCCGGCCGATGCCTGAGGCCGGGGTCCGCGTCGCCGTCACCGGCATGGGGGCCATCACCCCCGCCGGCGCCGACGTCGCCACCAACCTCGAGACCGTGCGGGCGGCGCGCTCCGCCGCCGGCCCCATCACCGCGTGGGATGCGTCGGCCCACGCCGTGCGCATCGCCGCGGAGGTGCAGGACTTCGACCCCACCCCGTGGGTCGAGCCCCGCCACGCCCGGCGCATCGACCGCGTGTCGCTGCTCGCCATCGGCGCCACCGAGGAGGCCATCGCGCAAGCCGGGCTCGAGCCCGGTGAGATCGATCCGGCGCGCATCGGCGTCGTCATCGGCTCAGGCGTCGGCGGGCTCATCTCCATCGAGGAGCAGATCGAGACGCGGGTGACCCGCGGGCCGTCGCGGGTCAGCCCGCTGCTGATCCCGATGATGATGGCCAACGCGTCGGCCGGCCACGTGGCCCTGCGCCACGGGTTCGCCGGACCGTGCATGGCCATCTCCACCGCGTGCGCATCCGGCGCCAACAGCATCGGCGAGGGCGTCGAGCTCATCCGCTCGGGCCGGGCCGACGTGGTCATCGTGGGCGGCACGGAGGCATCGATCACGCCCACCTCCATGGCCGCGTTCGCCCGCATGGGTGCGCTCAGCGGCCGCAACGACGATCCCGCCGCCGCCTCCCGGCCGTTCGACCGCGAGCGCGACGGGTTCGTGATGGGCGAGGGCGCCGGCATCTTGGTGCTCGAGTCGGAGGCCGTCGCCACCCGACGGGGCGCCACCATCCTCGGGTGGGTGGTCGGGCACGCCAGCACGTGCGACGCCCACCACATCACCGCGCCCAGCCCCGACGGCACCGCCGCGGTCAGCTGCATGTCGCTGGCCCTCGCCGACGCCGGCCTGGCCCCCGGCGGGGTGGCGCACATCAACGCCCACGGCACGTCCACCCCGCTCAACGACAGCGCCGAGGCGATCGCCATCGCCAAGGTGTTCGGGGCCTCCGGTCCGCCGGTCACCTCCACCAAGGGCGTGACCGGCCACCTTGTCGGCGCGGCCGGTGCGGTCGAGGCCGTCTTCGGCCTCGTCTCGGCGGTGGCCGGGCTCGTCCCGCCCGTCGCCAACCTCACCGACCCCGACGTCGACCCCGACATCGACCTCGTCCGCGGCGAGGTGCGCACCATCCAGACCGGGCCCGTGCTGTCGAACAGCTTCGGCTTCGGCGGCCACAACACGTCGCTGGTGCTGGCGCCCGCCTGATGCTCGCCCTTGAGCCGACGCCCCTCGGTGCCCACCGGCCGGGGGCAGCGCGCGCCGACCTCCGGGAGATCGATGGGCGCACGGTGGCGTACGCCGAGGTCGACGGCCTCCGGCCCGGCGGCAGCGGCGCCGCCGAGGCCGACACCGTCGGCCGGGCCTTGGAGCTGGCCGAGCAGCTGGGCTGCCCGGTGGTCGTCAAGATCGTGTCGGTGGCGATCGACCCCCAGGCCGCCGGGCTCGACGGGCTGGTCGCCTGGGGGCGGGTGGCCCGGCGGGCGGTGCGGCTGTCGGGCGTGGTCCCCCTCCTGGTGGTGGTCAACGGTCCCGTCCACGGTGGCCTGGCGCTGATCCTGGGGCTGGCCGACCACGTCGTCATGACCCGCTCCGCCACCGCCTACCTGAACGGTCCCGGCCCGGTCCGCCGGGTCACCGGGGTGAGCGTCACGCCGGAGGAGCTCGGCAGCGCCACGATCCACGCCACCCGCTCGAACGTGGCGACGATGATCGCGGAGGACGACGACGACGCCGACCTCGCGGTGGCGGAGCTGCTCGCCCACCTCCCCGACAACTACCTCGCTCCCGCCCTCGTCCCGCCCAGCACCGACCCCGCCGACCGCCGCAGCTCGGTGGCGGCGCGGACGGTGCCCGACGGCGCCAAGCAGTCCTACGACGTCCGCCACGTCCTGGCCGACGTCTTCGACCACGACTCGCTGCTCGAGGTCAACGCCGACCACGCCCCCAACCTGGTGTGCGCCTATGCCCGCCTCGGCGGCATCTCGGTCGCCATCGTGGCCAACCAGCCGTTCGTGCGGGCCGGCACGCTCGACATCGCGGCGTCGTGCAAGGGCGCCCGCCACGTGCGGTGCGCGGATGCGCTCGGGCTCCCGCTCATCACCTTCGTCGACACGCCGGGCTACGAGCCGGGCCGGGACCTCGAGTGGCGGGGGATGATCCGCCACGGCGCCAAGCTCGTCCACGCCTACGCGTCGGCCACCGTCCCGCGCATCGCCGTGATCATCCGCAAGGCCTACGGCGGGGCGTACATCGTCATGGACTCCCGCACGATGGGCAACGACCTCGTGCTGGCCTGGCCCACGGCGCAGATCGCGGTGATGGGCGCCGCCGGCGCGGTCGCCATCTTGAACCGGCGCG
Organism: Aquihabitans sp. McL0605; assembly: GCF_049993875.1. Lineage (NCBI taxonomy): Bacteria > Bacillati > Actinomycetota > Acidimicrobiia > Acidimicrobiales > Iamiaceae > Aquihabitans > Aquihabitans sp. McL0605. Next base: position 3,404,323 of record NZ_CP188252.1, on the reverse strand, counting down.
AGCTGGCCGCGGCCGACGATCCCGAGCTGGCCCGCGTGGCGCTCGAGTCGGCGTACGAGGAGCGGTACTGCACGCCCGAGATCGCCGCCGAGCACGGCCTGGTCGACGCGGTCATCGATCCGGCCGACACCCGCCGCCACCTCGTGGCCGGCGTCCGGCGGCTGGCCAACAAGCGGCCGCACATCCCGCCCCGCGCCCACGACAACGGCCCCCTCTGACCCGTACCGACCTCTGGAGAACCATGCTGCTCGACGGCAAGACCGTGCTGATCACCGGCGTCCTGACGCCCGCATCCATCGCCTTCTCGTGCGCCCGCATCGCCCAGGAGCAGGGGGCCACCGTGGTGCTCACCTCGTTCGGCCGGGTGCGGTCGCTCACCGAGCGCTCGGCCAAGCGGCTGCCGAACCCGGCCGAGGTCATCGAGCTCGACGTGAGCAGCGAGGACGACCTGGCGGCGCTGGCCGGCAACCTGTCGGCCACCTACCCGCAGATCGACGGCGTGGTGCACGCCATCGGCTTCGCTCCGGCCGATTGCCTCGGCCACCCCGACGGGCTGTTCGGTGCCACGTGGCCCGATGTGGCCACCACGCTGCAGGTATCCGCCTGGTCGCTCCCGGCCCTGGCCGGCGCGCTGCGGCCGCTGCTGGTCCCCGGCTCGTCGATCGTGGGCCTCGACTTCGACGCCACGGTCACGTGGCCGGCCTACGACTGGATGGGCGTGGCCAAGGCCGCGCTCGAGTCGGCGTCCCGCTACACCGCGCGCGACCTCGGGCCCACGGGCGTGCGGGTGAACCTCGTCGCCGCCGGGCCGATCCGCACCATGGCCGCCAAGTCGATCCCCGGCTTCGCCGACATCGAGTCGAGCTGGCGGGAGCGGGCCCCGCTGGGCTGGGACGTCGACGATCCGGAGCCCGCCGCCAAGGCCGTGGTGGCCCTGCTCAGCGACTGGTTCCCCGCCACCACCGGCGAGATCGTCCACGTCGACGGCGGCGTCCACGCCATCGGCGCCGCCGCCCCCACGCCGCCGCCCGCCTGAGTCAGGCGGCGGAGCCCGGGCCGCTGACCAGGAGGATCAGGGAGAACGTCGTGGGCCGGTTCCCGGTCAGGAACAGGCGGCCACCCTCGGCCTCGGCGACCGACCGGGCCACCGCTAGCCCGATGCCCGAGCCGCTCCCGGAGCCGTGACCCCGGGTGAAGACCCGCTCCGCGTCGAGCGTCGCGATGGAGCTCCCCTCGTCGCGGACGTCGACCGCGACGGCGCCGGGCAGGTGCCGCAGCGACACCTCGATCGTCCCGGCGCCGTGGCGCAGCCCGTTGTCGATCAGCACGTCGAGCACCTCGTCGACCGACGCCCGGTTCGCCAGCACCGTGGCCGGATCCGCCGGGAGCGCCACCGCCGTGCGCCCGGCCGCGCCCGCGGCGTGCTGCCAGCGCTGCACGGCGGAGGCCACGGCCTCGTCGAGACGGAGCTCGGCCGCCTGCGGGATCGAGTCCCGAGCGACCGCGAGCAGGTGGGCGATGGTCTCCTCGACGCGGTCCAGGTCGGCCAGGGCCCCCTCGACGTCCGTCGACCCGTCACCGGCCTGGGCGTGCTCGAGCTTGAGGCGCAGCGCGGTGATCGGCGTGCGCAGCTGGTGGGAGACGTCGTCGCCGAACTGCCGCTCGCGCAGCAGCGCCTGCTGGACCTCCTGAGAGCGGTGGTCGAGCACCACGGCGAGGTCGTCGATCTCGGCGATGCCGGACGACGAGCGGGACACGGTGGTACCCACCTCGCCGATGGCGCCGGCGGAGGCGGCGAGCTCCGTGAGCGGCTCCGACAGCACCCGGGACAAGCGGTTGCCGATCACCCAGGCCAGCCCCAGGGCGGCCGCGCCGGCGACCGCCATCACGAGCCACGCCGTGCGCGCCCGCTTGTCGGCGCCGTCGAGCGACTCGGTGACCCGCAGCGCCCCGCGGACCCGTTCGGAGCCGGTCTCGACGATGGGCGAGGCCACGATGATGGCTCCCTCCACGCTGGAGGCGGGCTGGCCGGCGAGCGCCTGCTTGGTCACCTCGTCGGCGCCGGCGGGGCCCGACCCGTAGAGCAGGCGGCCGTCGGGGCCGTACACGCCGAAGTGCTCGGGGGCATCGGGCTCGCTGGCGAACGCCCGCAGCTGGGCGCGGCTGAGGGGCACATCGATCTCGGCCAGGGCGGTGGCGGCGGTGGCCTGCAGCTCGACCACCTCGGAGTCGAGCACCGACTGGTGCACCACGATGGCGAGGGGGATGCCGAGGGCGATCAGGATGATGGCCGACACGCCCACGATCGCCTCGCGGATGCGCCGCCTCACCGCGGGTCCAGCCGGTACCCCACCCCGCGCACCGTGGTGATCTCGATCGCCGCCTCGAGCTTCCGGCGCAGCGCCAGCACGTGCATCTCGAGCGTCTTCGACGAGCTGTCCCAGTGCACGTCCCAGACCTCGGACAGCAGGCGCTCGCGGGTCACCACCCGGCCGGCCTCGCGTCCGAGCAGCACCAGGAGCTCCAGCTCGCGCGGCCGCAGCGCCACCGGCTCGCCTGCCACCCGCGCCGAGTACCCGGCTGGATCGATGTGGAGCGCGCCGACGTCGAACGCCGAGCCGGGATCGTGGCCGTCGGCCCCGCGCAGGTGGGCGCGGATCCGGGCGAGGAGGACCGCCATCGAGAACGGCTTGGTGACGTAGTCGGTGGCCCCCGCGTCGAGGCCGACGACGGTGTCGATCTCGGAGTCGCGAGCGGTGAGGAGCACGATCGGCACCGAGGCGTCGTGCTCGCGCACCCAGCGGCACAGCGTGAAGCCATCGATGTCGGGCAGCCCCACGTCGAGCAGGAGCAGGTCGGGGACCGATTCCTCGACCCGGGTCGACGCCTCCGCTCCCGTGGCCACCAGCTCGGCGTCGTAGCCGTGCGCGACGAGCGCGTCGCGAAGCGAACGGCCGATCTCGGCATCGTCCTCCACCACCAGCACCCGCAGGGTCACGCCCTCAACCTAGGGCTGGACGGATGACGCCGTAGGTTGCCCCCATGGATGACGTGCGCCGGGTCGTTGTCGGTCGGTGCATCCGCGGGTTCGCCGACGGGTTCGTGAGCGTCCTGCTCGCCCAGTACCTGACCGATCTCGGGTTCTCGCCGCTGCGGGTCGGTGCCATCGTCACCGGCACCCTCCTCGGCTCGGCCGCGCTGACCCTGGCGTTCGGCCTCCGGGCGCACCGGACCACGCTCGGCCGCCTCCTGGTCTGGGCCTGCGTCCTGATGGCGGCCACGGGTGCGGGCTTCGCCGCCACCACCTCCTTCTGGCCGCTGCTGGTCATCGCGGTGGTGGGCACCATGAACCCGTCGTCGGGCGACGTGAGCGTGTTCCTCCCCACCGAGCAGGCGTTCATCGCCCACCGCGTGGAGGGCCGGGCCCGGACCCGGCAGTACGCCGTGTACAACCTGGGCGCGGTGCTGGCCGGTGCCGTGGGCGCGCTCGCCTCGGGCCTCCCCGCTCGCCTGGCGCGGGCCACCGGCTGGGAGCTGACCTCGGCGCAGCGCCTGGGGTTCGTGCTCTACGCCCTCGCCGCACTGGTGATCCTGGCGCTCTACCGCTCGATCCCCCGGCGAGAACCGAGCGTCGAGCAGGCAGCCGTCGTGGCCCCGCTCGGTGACGCCGTCGACGACACCAGGGCGCCGGCGCCCCGGCCCCCGGCGCTCGGGGCCTCGCGCCGGATCGTGCTGGACCTCGCCGCCCTGTTCAGCCTCGACTCGGCGGGCAGCGGGTTCGTGGTCACGTCGATGCTCGTGCTGTGGCTGCACCTGCGCTTCGACCTGACCGCCAGCACGACGGCCGGCGTCTTCTTCGCCGCCGGACTGCTCGGGGCGTGCTCGCAGCTGCTGGCACCCGTGCTCGCCGACCGGTTCGGCATGGTCCGGACCATGGCGTTCACCCACATGCCGGCCAACGTGCTGCTCGCGCTGGCGGCGTTCGCACCGAGCGGCGCGGTGGCGATCGCCCTCCTCTTGGTCCGGGCCCTGTTCGCCCAGATGGACGTCCCGGCCCGGCAGGCGTTCGTGATGGCGGTGGTGCCGGCGCACGAGCGGGCGGCGGCGTCGAGCATCACCAACGTGCCGCGCAGCCTGGCGTCGGCCACCACCCCGCTGATCGCCGGCGCCCTGCTGACGCGCACCACGTTCGGGTGGCCGCTGCTCATCGCCGGCACCGTGAAGTTCAGCTACGACGTCTTGCTCCTGGTGCTGCACCGCAACACCCCGGAGGGGCCGGTCGACGGCGTCACGCCAGCTCCGGTTCCGGGTCCGGCGGCATGAGGTCGACCCGGCTGATCGTGAGGTAGGTGACCGCGGCCACGATCACGCCGAGGAAGACGAACGTCGTGACGCCGGTACCGAGGCCCAGGCCTCCCGCCGACGGGGGCTGGAGCAGGAGATCGCCCAGGGAGGCGCCGAGCGGCCGGGTGAGGATGTACGCCAGCCAGAACGAGAGGATCTCGCCCATCCCGAACACGAAGTGGGCGAGGGCGACGAGCCCGATGAGGGCGGCGAACATCAGCCCGGTCTTGAAGTAGCCGATGTCCAGCTTCTCGGAGACCAGGTCGCCGGCCGATGTGCCGAGGGCGAAGGTGAACAGCACCGTGAGCCAGTACCAGGCCTCGCGCCTGGTGGTCACGATCGTGTGGATGGAGAGCGTCCCCTCGCTGCGGTACCAACCGATGAAGGTGAGCGCGAGGCAGATCGCGAACCCGATCGTCGTCACGTTCAGGCTGACCCCGTGCCCGTCGACGAGGTTGTCGGTCATCAGGGTCCCGGCGATGCTGATCAGCACGACCACCAGCCAGTAGATGGCGGGGACGTACTTGCGGGCCTTGAACTGGAAGACCAGCGCCCCCGCGAGCGCAATGCCCACCACCACCGACGTCTTGTTGAGCCCGAGGCCCAGGGTGTCGTTGAGGTAGTCGGCGGCGGTCTCGCCCACCGTGGTCCCGAGGATCTTGATGATCCAGAAGATGGCGGTGATCGCCGGCACCTTGTTGAGCATCGTGGCGGCGAGCGTGCGCTCGTCGGTCTGGGTCATGGGATGGCCTTCCAGCGGTGGACGTGGTCGGCCAGGAACGTACGGAGCAGGCCGTCAACGCCTGGGTTCCACCAGGTCAACGCCAGTTCAACTCGACCGCGGCCGGTTCCGGCGCCCAGCGCACGCCGAACAGGGGCTGGAGCGCGGTGGTCACGACCACGGCGAGGAACCAGCCGGCCAGCACGTCGGTCGGCCGGTGGAACCCGAGCGTCACCCGGGAGATGCCCACCACGACCGCAGCGCCGACGATGGCGTAGCACCAGGGCGCCCAGGGCGCCCCCCGTGGCCGCACGGCGACGACCGCCAGGGCCAGCGCCATGCTGTTCGACGCGTGGCCGCTCGGGAACGAGTCGACGCCGGTGCCGACCGGGACGACGCGCACGAGCTGATCCGCGGCGATGGCGACGAGGTAGGCCCCGGGCACGAACCACAGGGCCGCCAGCCGGCGCCGCGTGAGCAGGGCGCAGACCGCCACGAGGACCGAGGCCATGAGCACCACGACCACCAGGTTCGGCAGGCTGTAGCCGCGCTGCGGGTCCGGCGGCCGCTCCAGCGCCACCAGGTGCTTGGCGGCGCGGTCGAGCATGTGCACCAGGGTCACCGCGGTCAGCACGTAGGCCGCCGCCCGCCACCGGCGCTCCAGCGCCAGCACCGCCACCACCAGGCCGGCGAGGAGCGTGCGGGGCGGCCCGGCACCCAGGCTCGACACCGCCCCAGACGGCCACAGCGCCCACGCCTGGTGAACCGGGCCGACTGCGATCACGGTGGCGCCTTCCGCCTCGAGGATGGGTGCCGGGACCGTACGGGAGGGCCGATCAGCGCCAGCCCGCCGCACGGTCAACGCTGGTTCAACTCCAGGTTTCATCCCCCCTCGCCCGGGGAAGGTCCGAGCATGTGCTTCTCCCCGCAGGCCGACGTGCTCGTGGGTCTGACGGTCACCGGCATCGGTGTGGACGCCGTGCTCCACGCCCGCAACCGGTCGGAGCGGGCGATGGCGGCGGTGCCGCTCGTGCTCGGCGCCCACCTGCTGACGGAGGTGCAGGTGTGGCGGGGCCTCCAGGACGGCTTGGCGCCGTCGGCGTGGCGCCCGGCGCTGTACGCGTACCTGCTGGTCGCGTTCGTGGTGGTCCCGGTGCTCGTCCCCGTGGCGGTGGCGGGCATGGACCCGACCGCGACCCGCGTGCGGTCCGGCGCGTTCATCGCCGTCGGGGTGGGCGTGGCCGCGGTGCTGCTGCACGCCATCGCGGTGGGCCCGGTCGGGGCGCGGATCGTGGGCCACCACGTGGCGTACCGCACCGGGCTGCTCGGCGGCGGGGTCGTCGTGGCCCTGTACGTGCTGGCGACGTGCGGGCCGCTGCTGGCGGCGCGCGACCGGACCATCCGCTGGTACGGCCTCGCCAACCTCATCGCCGTGGGCGCGCTGGCGCTCATCGCCAAGACGGCGCTGATCTCCCTGTGGTGCGCGTGGGCCGCGGTGATCAGCGTCGCCATCGCCGCCCACCTGCGCGCCCCGATCGTGTGGGCGCCGCGCCGGCGGGTCTCCGACGGGTCCTGACCGGTCAGGCGGTCTCCCCGGGGTAGCGCAGCCCGATCTGCGCCCGGATCCGATCCATCGTCCGCGCCATCGCCAGGGTCTCCTCGTGGGGCACGACCGGGCTCTCGACCAGGCCGGCCCGGATGCAGCGGTGCACCTCGGGCACCTGGAAGCGCAGCCCCTCGCCCTCGAACGACCCGTCGATCACCTCCGTGCCGGCCGGGGTGGTGACGCTCACGTGCTGGGGCACCTGCATCAGGGCCGGCACATCGATCCACCCGCCGGTGCCGGTGATCCGGGCCGTGCACGCCAGCGACGAGGTGATCGACGCCTGGATCACCCCGAGACCGCCGTCGGCGTGGTGCAGCACGGCCGCCACCCGCTCGTCGACGCCGGTGGGACCCAGGTGCCCGAGCCCCGACACCTCGTCGGGAGGGCCGAGCACCAGGGAGCACAGCTGGATCGGGTAGATCCCCAGGTCGAGCAGGGCCCCGCCGCCGAGCTCAGGATCGAAGAGCCGGTGGTCCGGGTCGAACGGGAACGCGAACCCGAGGCTGGCCTCCACCCCGGTCGGCGTCCGGATCCTCCCCTGGTCGAGGAGGTCGCGGAGGTGCACGTAGGCGGGCAGGAAGCGGCTCCAGATGGCCTCCATCAGGAACACCCCCTGGCGGCGGGAGGCGGCGACCATGGTCGCCGCCTCGGCCTCGTCGAGCGCCAGCGGCTTCTCGCACAGGACGTGCTTGCCGGCGTCGAGGAAGCGGATCGCGTCGGCCGCGTGGAAGGCGTGCGGGCTCGCCACGTAGACCGCGTCGACGTCGGGATCGTCGGCGAGGGCGGCCAGGGAGCCGTGGCGCACCCCGATCCCGTGCGCGTCGCCGAACTCGTCGGCCCGTTCCTGCGAGCGCGATGCCACCGCCACGATCCCGCCATCGTCGACGAGCTGCATCGCGGCGGCGAAGCGGGCCGCGATCCCACCGGTCGCGGCCACCCCCCATCGGACCTGCTGGTCGGTCATGCCCACCTCCTGTCGGCCCGATCCTGCCACTGCAGGGGGAGCGGAAGATCACCCGATCGGGGGTCGTCACACCATCGTCGCCCTGTCACGATGAGGGCGTCCAGCAGGAAGGCTGTGCGATGCCGGGTTCTCGAGACCTCTTCTACGTGCAGTGCTCCGAAGCACCGGGCTGGGTGGTCCTGCACGCGGTGGGTGAGCTCGACGTGAGCTCGGGGTCCCTGCTGGCCGACGCGGTCGAGGCGGCGATGCACGCCTCTGGGGGCCAGGTGCTCCTCGATCTGTCGCGGCTCACCTTCTGCGACGGCTACGGCCTCAGCCAGATCGTGCGCCTGCGCCGCGAGAGCACGGCGGCCGACCGGACGCTTCAGGTGAGCGGGGCCACCGGCTCGTTCCTGCGCCTGGTCGACCTGACGGGCCTGACCGGTGCGCTGTACGCGCCGGAAGACCTCCTGCGCGAGCCACCGGTCACGCCGGTGCGTGGCGCTCCAGAGCGACGATGAGGTCGGCGTCGTCGGCGCTGGCGTTCGGCCCGTAGCCGAGCACCACGGTCCCGCCCGTCCGGCACACCGGGCAGGCGGCGGCGACCACGAGGATCGTGTCGTCGGGATCGGATGCGCCTTCGAGGCGCCGCTCGCGCTGGATGCGGAACTCGCGCCCGGCCGACACCGAGCCGCAGGCGGTGCACCGCAGCACGCCGGCCGCTGGTCCGGGGACGAACTGGGATCCGAAGCCCTCGGCGGCGAGGTTCAGGAGGATGCCGCGCATCGAGCTGTCGTCGGGGGGCGCTCCGAGATCGGGTTGGGTGTCGCTGTCTGCGGTCATGGTCCAACCGCCTTCCTAGGGGGGTACTTGACCCCTAGTTCCTCAGAGGCGCCGGTTCCATACCCCGATCGGGTCAGAGGGGTGGCCGTCCGGGGGCGGCGCGGAGGTCGGTGGGGGCCTTGGGCCGCAGCGACGGGAGCACGATCCCGGCAAGGCCGCGCACGGTGCCGCGCAGGATGTCCACGAAGTCGAAGGCGTCGCGCCAGAGGGTGATCTTCCCGTCGTGGACGTCGAAGCGCCCGCACACCCAGAACTGGGCGCGCAGCCGGCCGAAGAGGATCACGTCGGTGCGCTCGGTGAGGACGATCGCGCCCTCCGCGGTGATGGCGTGGAGGTAGACCTCGAAGCCGGCCTCGGGGCGCTCCATGGCCGCGAACACCTTGGCCAGCTGTGCCTTGCCGTGGACCGTGGGAAGGCCGACGTTGGTGTACACAAGGTGGTCGTCGACCAGCGCCAGGGCGGCGGCCAGGTCGGTGTCGGCCAGGGCGGCGAGGAACGCCTCCACCACCGCCTGCGGGTCGGTGGGCGCGGCGGCCGCGGCGTCGGCGGGGGTCGGGAGCAGTCCGAGGGGCATGGGGTCGAGGCTACGACGCCGCCGCAGGTTGAGTAGCCGGTACTCATGACCACGGCGCGGATCGGGCGGACAGTGGGTGACGAGCACGGGGGCCCGCCCCGCGCCGCAGCCAGGAGGCATCCCGATGGGGTTTTTCAAGCAGGTCAAGGACATGAAGGACATGGTCCACGAGGCTCCCGATCTGATCGCCCAGTCCAACCAGATGGCGGCCAACGCCCAGGTGATGGCGGCCGCGCAGCAGGCCCAGGCCCAGCAGGCCATGGCCGGGGCCACCGCCCCCACCACGTTCGCGTCGTCGCTGTCGAGCGCGGTCAGCGGCGACATGGCCCCGATCGCGGGCGTCAGCATCGAGCTGTACGCCGAGATCTCCCGCTCGTTCGCCGAGGTGGGCTACGACCAGACCAAGGGCCCGGAGCTGGCGGCGCGCCACGGCGTGTCGGCCACGGACTGGGAGCTCGCCCTGGCCGGCTGGAACGACCGCATCACCAACAACCCCACCGTCGCCTCGCGCTTCAACGCCCTGTACACGGGCCGCTGACATGGGCTTCTTCAAGGACCTCAGCGCCATCAAGGCGCAGACGAAGCAGATGGAGGCGACGAGCTCCCCGGGCGCCCGCCTGAGCGAGATGAACGCCAAGATGGCCGTGCTGAACGCCTCGATGGCCCAGCAGGCCGCCGTGCTCACCGCCGCTCCCGGCGACCTGGTCGAGGGGACGGCGCAGATCGTGTCGGCCGCCCCCACCACGTCGTCCATCGGCGGGACCCCGGTGGTCCAGCTGTCGGTGCTGCTGCTCGCGCCGGGCCGCCCACCGGTGCCCGCGTCGGCCGCCGTGATGGTGCCGATGACCTCGATCCACCTGGTCCAGGCCGGGGCCACCCTCCCCGCCCAGCTCAGCGCCACCGACCCCACCGCCTTCACCATCGACTGGACCAGCACCCCCTCATGACCCGCACCCGTCTCCGCTTGGCCGTCTCGGGCCTGACCCTCGCTGCGGCCACCGCCGTGGTCCCGCTCGCGGCCACCCCCGCGTCGGCCCAGACCACGTACCACTCGATCGTCCAGGTCCGGGCGACGGACTCCGGCGGCAGCCAGTACGCCGGCGGGACGGGCTCGGCCCACGTGTCCGACGACGGGAACTGGCTCGCCTTCAGCCGCCTCACCGGCACCGGCAGCTACCTCAAGAGCCTGGTGAGCGGCGAGGCCGAGCTGGTCTCGCTCAACGACGCCGACCAGCCGGCCAACGCCCCGTCCAAGGTCGACGGCGTGAGCAAGGACGGCAGCCGCGTCCTGTTCGAGACGGCGGCCACGAACATGGGCGAGGGCCCGGCCACCGCGCTCGACCTGTACGTGCGCGACCTGGAGACCGGCCACACGAGGCGGGTCAACATGAAGCAGCTGCCCGGCAGCCAGGTGGCCATCGCCGTGAAGCCCGGCGAGAACGTGCTGGCCTCGGAGGCGAGCTACGTGGTGTACACGGCCACCACCAACCACGTGTTCGCCTACCAGTTCGCCTCGGGCCTCGTCGAGCAGATCGACGTGTCCTCCACCGAGGCGCAGGGCAACGGCGGCTCGGGCCAGCCCAGCATCAGCCCCGACGCCCGCTACGTGACGTTCACGACCAGCAGCTCCGACTTCGTCGCCGGCGACGACAACTTCGTGTCCGACGTGTTCGAGCGCGACCGCCAGACCGGGCTCACCACCCGGATCAGCCTCACCGACACCGAGGGCGCGCCCAACCTGGGCAGCGACCACTCGTCGGTCAGCGACAACGGCCAGGCCGTCGCCTTCTCGTCGACCGGCAACAACCTGGTCGCCGGCGACACCAACAACAGCCAGGACGTGTTCATCCGGTACCTGTCGACCGCGAGCACGCTCCGGGTCAGCATCGCCAGCAACCTCGACGCCACCCCCCAGGGCAACGGTGACTCGGGCCGACCCGAGATCTCCGCCACCGGCGCCTACGTCGTGTTCGAGTCCAACGCCGACGACATCGACTACAACGTCACCGCCAACGGCCACGCCGACGTGTTCCTCCGCGACGTGTCGGGTGCCCTGACCACCCAGATCGACACGGTCTCCCACACGAGCGGCAACCAGTCCGCCTCCGGCCCGTCGTACGCCGACGGCAACGGTGCGACCGCCTTCAACTCGGCGGCCACGAACCTGGTCACCGCCGACACGAACGGCGCCGGCGACGCGTTCGCCCGCCGCTACGAGTCCTCGGGCCCGCACGCCATGGGCCTGGGCGACATGATCGCCGACCTCAGCTACCGGTTCGGGATCGACAACGTGCACCCGAACGCCGTCGACGACCTCTACAACGGGCGCCTGACCTCCGGGCGCTTCATCATGGAGCTGGCCCACGCCCCCGCGTTCGCCAAGTACCGGGCGCCGGTCGCCCGCCTCTACCAGGCGTACTTCCACCGGGAGCCCGACCTCAACGGCCTGAACTACTGGATCACCAAGCGGTCCAAGGGCACGTCGCTGTCGGTCATCGCCAAGTCGTTCGCCACGTCGAACGAGTTCAAGACGGCGTACGGCACGGTGGACGACCCCACCTTCGTGAACCTGGTCTACGGCAACGTCCTCCAGCGCAAGCCCGACCAGCCTGGGCTCGACTACTGGGTGGCGAAGATGGCCGGCGGCCTCAGCCGCGGCGACGTGATGGTGGCCTTCTCCGAGTCGAGCGAGGGCCAGCGCACGCTCTCCCCCGAGGTCGACGCCACGCTGGTCGGCCTGGGCACCCTGAAGGCCATGCCGCCCAAGGCCCTGTGGCTCGAGTCGGCCAAGGCTTCACGCGACCACCACATGAGCGAGTGGGGGGCGCTGGTCTACCTGAACAGCGCCGCCTACGAGACCCTCGTCCACCCGTGACGGCGTAGCCTCGGGCCGCATGGGCGACACCGAGCAGCAGCCGGCCAAGCACGGGGCGCAGATCGATCGCACCGCCGAGTGGGACGAGCTGCGCCGACGCCACCTCCGGCCGCCAGGCGAGCGGCCGGAGTCGTCGGCCCGGGGCGTGCACCACGTGGCCCTGCTCTCCCACGACGTGGAGACCACGATCGACTTCTACCAAGGGCTGCTCGAGTTCCCGCTCACCACGCTCTTCGAGAACCGCGACTACCGGGGCTCCACCCACTTCTTCTTCGACATCGGCAACGGCAACTGCCTCGCCTTCTTCGACCTGCCCGGCCTCGACCTCGGGCCCTACGCCGAGGTGCTCGGCGGCCTCCACCACCTCGCCATATCGGTGGAGCCCGAGCGCTGGGCCCACCTCAAGGCCAAGCTCGACGACGCCGGGATCGAGTACGCCCACATCGACGGCACCTCGATCTACTTCCTGGGCCCCGACGGCGAGCGCGTCGAGCTCATCGCCGACCCGCTGGGCGAGATGTACGGCGAGATCGTCCTCTGATCGCCGGCCCCTCCGGGCGTCGGTAGGCTCGCCACTCCGCAACCCAGGGAGACCCCGTGTCCGACAAGAGCGTGTTCACCGACGACGAATGGCAGGCCCTCAGCGAGGCACCGCTGCTCATCTCGATGGCGATGTCGGTGGTCGGACCGCACGGCCCGATCTCGATGATCAAGGAGTCGACGGCGTCGGCCAAGGCGATCGCCGCACCGGCCGACCACGGCGCCGCCAACGAGCTCATCGCCGAGATCATCGAGGTGGCCAAGAGCAAGGAAGCCCGCCACGACGTCAAGGACCACAAGGCCAGCACCCTGCCGGCGATGGTCGACACGCTCCTCGCCGACCTGCCCGCGGCCTCCAGCGCGCTGAAGAAGCTCCCCGACGACGAGGCCGCCGGCGTCCGCGCCTGGCTGGCGCACATCGCCGTGGCCATCGCGGCCGCGGCCAAGGGCACCAGTCCCGAGGAGCAGGCCGTGATCGACCGCATCACGGCCATCTTCGCCTGACCTCGAGCCCACCGATGGAGCCCTTGGTCGTCCGGAAGATGTGGGGAAGCCTCGAGGCGTACCACGGGATGATCTACTTCGCCCCGAGCGCCATCGAGGCCTACGCCGCGCTCGGCATCACGGGCCGGTCCGGGTACTTCGCGTCGCGCAGCGCCCCGATGGGGGCGGTGCCGGCCGAGGTGGTCATCGCCACCTTCTTCAACTTCGACCCGGCGCTGGTCACCCGGGCGATGGCCGGCGTGTGGGCCACCACCACGCCGGCCGCCCTGGTGCAGGCCCGCCTCGACGCGGCCGACGCCACCCTCCGATCGGTGCTGGGGCCCGACGTGCTCGCCGGTGCCGACATGGCCGAGGCCGCCGCGCTCGCCCGTCAGGCCGCCACCGACCTGCCGCTCCACGGCCGGCCGCTGTTCGCCGGGCACGCGTCCCTGCCGTGGCCCGACGAACACCACCTCGTGCTGTGGCACGCCATCTCCCTGCTGCGCGAGTTCCGCGGCGACGGCCACCTCGCCGCCCTCACGATGGCCGGCCTCGATGGCTGCGAGGCGCTCGTCACCCATGCCGCTGCCGGCGACGTGCCGGCCTCGATCCTCCAGTCGAGCCGCGGCTGGTCCGATGCCGACTGGGCGGCGGCCGGGCAGCGCCTCGCCGACCGAGGGCTGGTGGATGCCGGCACCGGCGCGTTCACCGACGAGGGGCGCGCCCTGCGCGCCGAGATCGAAGCCACCACCGATCGCCTCGCGGCGGCGCCGTGGCAGGCGCTCGGCGCCGAGGGGTGCGAGCGGCTCCGCGCCCTGGCCAAGCCGTTCAGCAAGGCCGTCATGGCCAGCGGCGTGTTCGGATGAGCGACACCTCCGACGACGTCTGGGAGGTGATGGCCACGGCCCGGACCATCCGCCGCTTCACCGACGAGCCGGTCGACGACGCCACCTTGACCCGGTGCCTCGAGGCGGCCTCGTGGGCGCCGTCGGGCGCCAACATGCAGGCCCGGCGCTTCATCGTCCTGCGGTCCCCGGAGGTGCGCGCCGTCGTGGCCGCGGCCGCGGCCGAGGCGCTGAAGGTGATCGAGCCCGTCTACGGGATGTCGCGGCCCGGCCCCGACGACGACAGCCGGGTCGCCCGCACCAACCGCGCCACCTACGAGATCCACGACCGCGCCGGCGAGCTCACCTCCGTGCTGTTCACCCAGCAGCGGTTCTCCTCGGCCTCCGACCTGCTGCTCGGCGGCTCGATCTTCCCGGCCGTGCAGAACTTCGTGCTCGCCGCCCGGGCCCTGGGCCTGGGGACCTGCCTCACGAGCTGGGCCTCCTACGGCGGTGAGGCCATGCTGCGCGAGGCGGTCGGTGTGCCCGACGACTGGATGCTCGCCGGCCACGTGGTGGTGGGCTGGCCCCGGGGCCACCACGGCCCGGTCCGCCGCAAGCCGCTGGCGTCGGTGGTCTACACCGACCGCTGGCCGTAGGTGGCGGACAGCTCGTCGCGAAGGACCCGGCGGAGGAGCTTGCCGGTCTCGTTGAACGGCAGCTCGGTGCGGACCTCGATGTGCTCGGGGGTCTTGGTGGAGCGGAGGCGGGTCCGCACGTGGTCGCGCAGCTCGTCCTCGGTGACCTGGGTCCCGGGGAAGGTGACCACCGCGGCCACCACCGCCTCGCCCCACTCGGTGTCGGGGATGCCGACCACGGCGGCGGCCTCGACGGCGGGGTGGTCGATCAGGACCGACTCGATCTCACCGGGCGACAGGTTCTCGCCGCCGCGCACGATGACGTCGTCGAGGCGGCCGTGCACGTACAAGAAGCCGGCCTCGTCGAGGTGGCCGGCGTCGCGGGTGGCGAACCACCCGTCGTCGAGGCCATCGCCCACGCCGAGGTACTCGCCGGAGACCTGCTCGCCGCGCACCCAGATCTCGCCGCGCTCGCCGACCGGCAGCTCGAGGCCGCCGGCATCGCGGATGGTCAGCTCGATCGACGGGAGCGGTCGGCCCACCGAGCCCAGCCGCGCCCGCACCTCGGGGTCGGCGCTGGCGAAGGCCTCGCGGTGGTCGTCGGGGCCGAGCAGGGCGATCGTGCTCGACGTCTCGGTGAGGCCGTAGGCGTTCACGTACGACACGTCGGGCAGCAGGGCCATCGCCCGCTCGATGACCGCGGCGGGCATCGGGCCACCGCCGTACGACAGCGCCCGCAGCGACGAGAGGTGCTCGGTCCCGTCGTCGACGACGTCGAGGATGCGGGTGAGCATGGTGGGCACCACCATGGCGTTGGTGACCTGCTCGGCCTCCACGGTGGCCACCCACGCGGCCGGATCGAACGCCTGGAGGTACACGAGCCGGCGCCCTCCGTAGAGCGACGACAGCACGGTCGAGATCCCGGCGATGTGGTACGGCGGGACGCTCACGATGGCGGCTTCGTCCTCGTCGGCGCCGGCGAACTCCACCGTCGAGAGGATGTAGGAGGCCAGGTTCTGGTGGCGCAGCACGGCCGCCTTCGGCGCGCCGGTGGTGCCGCTCGTGTAGAGCAGCACGGCGATGGCGTCGGGGTCGCCGGCGTAGGGGTCGGCCGGCTCAATCGCCTCGTCGAGCGAGGCGGCGAGCAGTTCGGCCGTGGTGAGGACGTCGGCGCCGTCGATGGGGCCGAGGCGTTCCGCCACGCCCTCCCCCACGATCACCGTGGCCGGCACCGTGCGAACGACGATGTCTCGCAGCTGGTCGTCGGTGAGGCGGTAGTTGATGGGGACGAACGGCTTGCCGGCGAGCGCCGAGCCGAACAGCGCCAGCGGGACCGCCTCGGAGTTGAGGTCGATCAGGACCACCCGCTCGCCGGGCCGCCCGGCCAGGAGCGTGCCGAGCCGTCCCGACCGGAGGGCCAGCTCCGCCATGGTGGTGCCGCCGGGGCGGGACCCGACCGCCACGCGGTCGCCCATGCCGTCGGCCGCCATCTGCAGGAGCATCCCCAGGTGCACGACGCCCTCCTCAGTCCGACGACGGCAGCGGCTTGGCGTCCTTGAGCACGAGCACCTCGTCGCCGAGCGACAGGGCCGACGTGCCGGACTTGGTGCACAGCACCTCGATGTCGCCGGTGGCATCGACGTAGCGCTTGCCGATCAGGCACCCGGTGTCGAAGCCGGCGACGAGCACGGCGCCATCGGCGGCGGCCTCGTCGGGCCCGTGCATGGCCGCGCCGCCGCAGCGCAGGTCGAGGTCGCCCGCGGGCGCCTTCACGATGACGGCCTCGGCGTCGCAGACCGCCGAGCGCACGCGCGCTCCAGGCTTGGCTTCGATCATTCCCCGTGCTCCTTCGGTCTGTTCGTGGTGATCATGTCAGGCACCGTCTCGCTGCAGCAGGAGCACGCCCGAGGGCGTGCCGCCCCCCGACGTCACCACGGCCGTGCGGGCGTCGGCCACCTGGCGCTCGCCGGCGTCGCCGCGCAGCTGCACGATGGCCTCGCGGAGGAAGCCGAACCCGTGGGTCCGGCCCTCCGACAGCTGGCCGCCGTGAGGGTTGACCGGCAGCTCGCCGTCGAGCGCGATCCGGCGGCCGCCGTCGAGCCAGTCGGTCGCCTCGCCGAGCCCGCAGAACCCCAGGCCCTCGAGCCAGGAGACGGCGTTGAACGTGAAGCCGTCGTAGAGCAGGGCGAGGTCGACGTCGGCGGGGCGCAGGCTGGTGCGGGTCCAGAGGTGGGCGGCCTGGCCCAGCACCTGGGGCTCGTGGGTGATGGTGCCCTGCTCCCACGACACCCGCTCGGCGATCTGGGTCCCGACCGCGTCGATCCGGATGGCCGGGTGCGGCAGGTCGCCGGCCACCGAGGCATCGGACACGACGACGGCGATCGACGCGTCACAGGGGACGTCGCAGTCGTAGAGGCCGAACGGCGACGTGATGGGGCGCGCCGCGAAGTAGTCGTCGATCGTCATCGGGTCGCGGTAGATGGCGTCGGGGTTGCGGCCGGCGTTGGTGCGGGCGTTGACAGCGATCCAGCCCAGGAGCTCGCGGGTGGCGCCGTAGCGGTGGAGGTACTGGTTGGCGTTCATGCCGATCCAGTTGGCGGGCGACACCGCGCCGAACGGCGCCCGCCACTGCGAGCCGCCCGAGGCGCGCCCGCCGCCCGTCGGGCGCAGGCCCAGCGCCGCGTAGGTCGACTCCCACACCGTGCGGAAGCACAGGACGTGGCGGCACAGGCCGTTGGCCACCGCCTGCACGGCGGCGATGATCGACCCGCCGGGCCCGGGGAGCTCCATGCCGCCATTGATCCAGGTGGGGTGCAGGCG
The DNA here is from genome assembly GCF_049993875.1 of Aquihabitans sp. McL0605. Taxonomy (NCBI): domain Bacteria; kingdom Bacillati; phylum Actinomycetota; class Acidimicrobiia; order Acidimicrobiales; family Iamiaceae; genus Aquihabitans; species Aquihabitans sp. McL0605. Next base: position 3,387,112 of record NZ_CP188252.1, on the reverse strand, counting down.
CAGGGCCTCCTCCACGGCCGTGACGCCGCCCTCGCTCATGCCCATCCCGATGCCGCCGGGGTAGGTGGACAGGCCGTCGATGTCGTCGAGCGTGAGCCCGGCGTCGGCCACGGCTTCGAGGCAGGCGTCGACGGCCAGCGAGAGGGGGTCGCGCATGAGCCGCCGGCCGATCGCCGAGCGGCCCACGCCCGACAGCACGGCGCGGTGCTCGAAGCGGTCGTCGGTGAGCGGGCGGCGCGGGGCGGGCAGCTTGGGCGAGACGTCGATGTCCAGGTCGGGCGCGCCGGTGGGGGCGAAGACCGGGAGCCACACGTCGTCGTGGTGCTCGAACCGGACGGCCACCTGCTGGCCGATGTGCACGTCGCCCGGGTCGCACCCGACGACGTTGGTGGTGAGGCGGACGTCGGCCGACTCCTCGATGGCCACGTTGGCCACGACGTAGGGCGGCGTGAAGTCGGGTGACCACGGCTGCGAGTTCACGGTGAAGCCCACGACGGTGCCTCGACCCGAGACCTGGGAGGGCGACCACGACCGGCTCCGGCAGACGGGGCAGATCGGGACGGGCGGGTGGACGAGCGTGCGGCAGTCGTCGCAGCGCTGGATCGACAGCCGGCCCGAGGACCCGGCGGTCCAGAACCACTCGGTGAAGGGGGTCAGCTCCGGCAGCGACCCGGCGCTCCGGACCGGCACGACGGCGTCCCCTGTTGGCTCGGATCCCGTCACGGCGTGGTGCCCCCTGGCATCATCTTGACTTCGACGTCAAGAAAGGTAGTCGGTCAGGACAGGTCGGCGAGAACCGGCGGGAGCTCGGGCGTGGTCCGGATGCCCGGCGCTGCCCCGCACACCACCGCCACCGAGTTGACGGCCCGGTTGGCCGTATAGCCCGGCGTGGTCTCGGCCATCCGCTCGAGCGGGATCGGCATCCGCAGCTCGATCTCCAGCGGGGCATCGCCCTCGACCGACACGTGCCAGCCGGTGTCGAGCAGCTTCCACGCCGGTTCCAGCTCGGTGCTGCAGTACCAGGTGGCCCGGAAGCGCAGCAGCGGCCGGCCGTCTCGGCTGCCGGTGACGGAGATCCGCTGCGCCGCAACCGTCCCCGTCTCGATGGTCCCGGCGGCGATCTCGATCGGGTGCGGCGCGGTGGCCACCTCCCCCGTGGCCTCGAGCTCGTCGAGGGGGATCGACAGCGCCTCGGCGACCACCTGGAGCGACGGCCCGAAGCTGTCGCGCAGGTACGCCAGGGTGCCCTCGTCGAAGGTCGACGGCGCCTTGCCGAAGCCCATGATGTCGAACAGCAGCTCGGGCGAGTCGCGCTTGGACAGGTCGGCGAACTCGTCGATGGTCAGCGCGTCGAGGCGGCGCTGGATCGAGGTGACCACCAGCGGGATGGCCTCGCTGATGAAGCCGGGGCTGCTCCCCGTGCTGTGGATGGAGGTGCCGCCGGCAGCGCACGCCTCCTCGACCCGCTCGCGGAGCTCCGGCACGAGGCTGGCCGGCCGGTGGAACTCGCCACGGGTGGTCACCACGTTGGCGCCCGATGCCAGGAGCCGGCACACCACATCGAAGTCGCAGGCGTTGGGCATGTACAGGACGCAGTCGGCGCCGAGCGCCACGATCTCGTCGATGTCGGAGGTGGCGATCACGCCGGTGGCGGGCCGGTCGCACAGGTCGCCCGCGTCGCGGCCGGCCTTGTCGTCGCCGTGCACGTAGACCCCCACCAGCTCCATGCCGGGGTGGCCGATCACGCCCTGGAGCGAGCGGGTGCCGATGTTGCCGGTGGACCACTGGACCACCCGGAGGGGGACGGCGCTCATGGCTGTTCTCCGTTCGCGAGGGCGGCCTTGTAGAGGGTGTTCTCGGCCAAGCGCATGTGGGCGGCGTCGACCAGGCGGCCGTCCTGGCCGATGGCTCCCACGCCCTGGGCCTCGGAGGCGCGGTAGGTGTCGATGGCCTCGCGGGCCGCCGCCACCTCGGCCGAGGTCGGGGCGAACACGTCGTTGGCGATGGGGATCTGGCCCGGGTGGATGCACCACTTGCCGTCGAAGCCCAGGAGGCTGGCGTGGGTGGCCGAGCGCCGGTAGCCGTCGGGGTCCTGGTACGCCGGGAACGGGGCGTCGATGGCGTCGATCCCCGCCGCGCGGGCGGCGGCCAGCACCTGCACGCGGGCGAAGTGCCAGAAGTCGCCCGGGTACTCCCCGACCGGGTCGAAGTTGCCGTCGACTCGGGCCTTGAGCGACGCCGACAGGTCGCCCGCCCCGAAGATGATCGCCTCGAGCCGGTCGCTGGCCTGGGCGATCTCCAGTGCGTTGTGGAGGCCCTCGGCCTCCTCGATGAGGACCTCGAGCCCGATCCGCTTGGTCATCCCGAGCTTGGCCTCGAGCTGGGTGAGCAGCACGTCGACCCACCACACGTCGCGGGCGGTGCGGGCCTTGGGCACGATGATCACGTCGAGCGCGTCGCGGGCGCCGGTGACGATCTCGATGATGTCGTCGTGGCACCACTGCGTGTCGAGCCCGTTGACCCGCACGGCGCGGACGGTCCGGCCCCAGTCCTGCTCGGTGAGGGCGGCCACGGCGGTGCCGCGGGCGGCCTCCTTGGCGAGCGGTGCGCAGGCATCCTCGAGGTCGAGGAACACGAGGTCGGCGCCGGACGCGGCCGACTTCGCGGCCATCTTCTCGCTGCTCGCCGGCGTGGCCAGCTCGGATCGTCGGACGCGGGGAGCGCGCATCAGGGCCGGACGAGGCCGAGGTGGTCGCGCAGGGTGGTGCCGGTGTAGCGGTCTCGGAACACCCCGCGCCGCTGGAGTTCGGGGACCACCAGCCGGACCACGTCCTCGTAGGCACCCGGGGAGTGGGTGGCGGCCAGCACGAACCCGTCGCACGCCGCCGTGTCGAACCACTCCTCCATCTGGTCGGCCACCGAGGTGGCGGTGCCGACGAACCGGGGGCCCTGCAGCAGCGTGGCGCGGTGGCCGGCCAGGTCGGCGAGCGTCATCGTCTCGCCGCCGAAGTTGGCCCGCAGGTTCTTGACCAGGCCCCGCACGCCCGACGACGACTCGATGAGCTCGTCGGTGATGGGGGCGTCGAGCTCGATGCCCGAGAAGTCGTAGTTCATGAGCTCGGACAGGAGGGTCAGCGAGGCCATCGGGTGGACCAGGTCGTTCAGGAACAGCTGCTCGCGCTCGCGGGCGTGGTCCTCGGACTCGCCGATGACGGTGTACGCCATCGGCAGCATCTTGACGGCGTCGGGGTCCCGGCCGGCCTCGGCGATCTTGGCCTTCTGCTCGGCGTAGTGGGAGCGGGCCACCTCGATCCCCGGGTCTCCGGTGAAGATCAGCTCGGCCCAGCGGGCGGCGAACGCCAGCCCGCGGCCCGACGACCCGGCCTGCAGCAGCACCGGCCGGCCCTGCGGCGTGCGGGGCACGGTGAGCGGCCCGCGCACCTTGTACCAGTCGCCCTCGTAGTTGAGCTCGTGGACCTTGTCGGGGTCGGCGAAGATGCCGTTCTCCCGGTCGAGGACCAGGGCGTCGTCCTCCCACGTGTCCCACAGGCCGGTGGTGGCCTCGAGGAACTCGTCGGCGCGGTCGTAGCGCTCGTCGTGGCCCAGGTGCTCGCTGAGCCCGAAGTTCTGGGCCTCGCTGTCGTTGATCGACGTGACCACGTTCCAGGCGGCGCGGCCCTCGGACAGGTGGTCGAGCGTGGCGAACGTTCGGGCCACGTGGAAGGGCGAGTAGTAGGTGGTGGAGTACGTGGCGCCGAGGCCGATCGACCGGGTGGCGGCGGCCACCACGCCGAGCACCACGCTGAGGTCGAGCTTCACCGGCCGGGCGCCCCGCAGGACCGCCTCGGCCACCGACCCGCCGTACACGCCGGGCATCGCGAGGCGGTCGTCGAAGAACATCAGGTCGAAGCAGCCCTCCTCGAGGGTGCGGCCGAGCTTCTGGTAGTAGCTCGCCGAGAGGAAGCCGTGCTCGGTGGCCGGGTGGCGCCACGAACCGGAGTACACGGTGGCGTTGCCGGCCTGCATGAACCCCACCAACGACATCTGCCGCTTCGGGTCTCGCTCCACGTGTGCGCTCCTCGTTCGTCCGTCCCACGGGCCCCGACCGCCATGCGGAGATGCCCTTCTTGGAAAGTGTATATCGCATTCTCGTCCGATGAGAAGCCCTGCATCTGGTAGGAACACGCCATGGCCTCCAGCCGCCGGATCGGCGCCGAGAGCTCGCTGACCCGGGCGGCCCTGCTCGATGCCGCCGAGCAGCTGATGCTCGAGGAGGGCTACGCGGCGGTCACGTCGCGCCGGGTGGCCAGCCGGGCCGAGCTCAAGCCCCAGCTCGTCCACTACTACTTCCGCACCATGGACGACCTCTACCTCGAGGTGTTCCGCCGCCGGGCCGAGCAGGGCCTCGAGCGCCAGGCCGACGCGCTGGCGTCGCCCCAGCCGCTGCGGGCGCTCTGGGCGTTCAGCAACGAGGGCGGCGGCACCGCGCTCACCATGGAGTTCGCCGCCCTGGCCCGGCACCGCCCGGCCATCCGCGCCGAGGTCGGCGGCTACGCCGAGCAGTTCCGCATCCGACAGCTCGCGTCGCTGTCCGACGCCCTCGCCGGCCACGGCATCGACCCCGACGAGCTGCCACCGGTGGTGCTCCTGGTGTTCATGACCAGCCTGTCGCGCATGTTGGTGATGGAGGAGGGGCTGGACATGTCGATCGGCCACGCCGAGACCCGGTCGCTGATCGAGCGCTGGCTGACCGAGGTCGAGGGCCCCGCCCGTTGACCCACCCCGACGTGCGGTGGTAGGCAGTCGGCGGAATGCTGAGCAGTCGCACAGCATCGAGCACCCAAGGGACCGATCGTGACCGACCTCGACGACGTCGACTACTACCTGGATCCGTCGCTGGCCGACGATCCGCACCCGTACTTCCACCACATCCGGTCGAAGTGCCCGGTGGTCCACCTCCCCCAGCACGACGTCATGGCCGTCACCACCTACGAGGCCACCGCCGAGGTGCTCCGCGACCACGAGACGTTCTCCTCGTGCAACGCCGTGGGCGGCCCCTTCCCGGGGTTCTCGGTGAAGCCCGAGCCCAGCGACGACCTCAGCGCGTTCATCGCCGAGCACCGTGCCGAGCTGCCGATGAGCGAGTACGCCGTGGCGCTCGACGAGCCCGAGCACAACGCCCAGCGGGCCCTGATCATGCGGCTGTTCACCCCCAAGCGCATGAAGGAGAACGAGGCCTTCATGTACGGCCTCGCCGACCGGCTCATCGACGAGCACATCGGCACCGGCAAGATCGAGACGCAGGGCGACTTCGGCCCGGTGTTCGCCCTCCTGGTCATCGCCGACCTGCTCGGCGTCCCCGAGGAGGACCACACCGAGCTCCGCAAGACGTTCGGCGGCCTGCCCACCCTCGACGAGGCCGGTGACGGCGGCACCGTGGCGCACGACCCCCTGGCGTTCCTGCAGGAGAAGTTCGCCGGGTACATCGAGGACCGCCGCCGCCAGCCCCGCAACGACGTGCTCACCTCGCTGGCCCAGGCCACCTACGCCGACGGCTCCATCCCCGACATCGACACGATCTGCCGCATGGCCACCTTCGTGTTCGCCGCCGGCCAGGACACCACGGCCCGCCTCATCACCGCGGGCCTGCGGATCATCGGCGACGACCCCGAGATCCAGGCCTACCTCCGCGCCGACCACGAGCGCATCCCCAACTTCGTCGAGGAGGTGCTGCGCCACGACGGCGTCGTCCGCACCGCCGGGCGCACCGCGGTCCGCACCACCACCATCGCCGGCGTCGAGATCCCCGCCGGCACGTCGATCGGCATCTTCCCCGGCTGCGCCAACCGCGACCCCGCCCGGTTCGAGGACCCCGACGAGTTCCGGCCCGACCGCCCCAACGCCAACGAGCACCTCGCCTTCGGCCGCGGGATCCACGCGTGCCCGGGCGGCCCGCTGTCTCGCATCGAGGCACGGGTCGCGCTCGAGCGGTTCCTCGATCGCACGACCGACATCCAGATCGACCCCGAGTTCCACGGCCCTCCCGGTGACCGCCGCTGGCAGTTCGAGCCGATCTACATCCTCCACGGCCTCCAGGCGCTCCACCTCCTGCTGACCCCGGCGGAGGTGGCCAAGTGAGCCGGGTCGTGGTGGTGACGGGCGGGGCGTCAGGCATCGGGCTCGGGGTCGTCGAGCGCTTCGCCGCCGACGGCCACCAGGTGGCGGCGTGGGACATCCAGCCCGAGGCGGTCCAGAAGGTGGCGGCCGACCTGGGCGTGCTCGGCCAGGTCGTCGACGTCGGCGATCGGGCTGCGGTCGAGGCGGCCTTCGACGTGGTCCGCGCCGAGCTGGGCCCGATCGAGATCGTGATCACGTGCGCCGGGGTCGACGTCTCGGGCCCGTTCGCCGAGCTGACCCAAGACGCCTGGGACCGCGCCATCCGGGTGAACCTGACCGGCACGTTCAACTGCACCCAGCCCGTGGTGGCCGAGATGATCGCCGCCGGCTGGGGCCGGATCGTCACGATCTCCTCGTCGAGCGCCCAGTCCGGCGCCCCCGATCGACCGGCCTACGTGGCCTCGAAGGGTGGCGTGATCGCCTTCACCAAGGCACTCGCGGTCGACCTGTCGCCGCACGGCATCACCGCCAACACCATCCCGCCGTCGATCGTCGACACGCCGATGGCGCAGGCCGGTGTCGCAACGGGCGTGATCCCACCGCTCGACGTGATCAAGGACTTCATCCCGATCCGCCGGGCCAGCACCCCCGCCGACATCGCCGGCACCTGTGCCTTCCTCTGCTCCGACGAGGGCAGCTCGATCACCGGTCAGACCATCGGCGTCAACGGCGGCATGTACATGTAGGGCTCACGTCCCGAGGTCGATGACGACCTTGCCGATGGCACCGCCGTCGGCGACGAGCTGCAGCGCCTCGGCCACACGGTCGAGAGGGAAGGTCGCGCCGATGTGCGGGGTGGCCCGGCCGGACACGAACAGGTCGAGGAGCTCGGCCTCGTTGCGGGTCCACTCGTCGGTGTGGTGGCCCACGAAGTCGATGAACTGGAAGCCCACGATCTCGATGCCCTTGAGCAGGACCAGGTTCAGCGGGATGCGCGGCACCTCGCCCGAGGCGTAGCCCACGGTCACGAAGCGGCCGCCGTAGTGGAGCGATCGCAGCGCGGGCTCGGCGAGGGCACCGCCGACGGGATCGACCACCACGTCCGTGCCGCCGGGGACCAGCTCCTTGAGCGCGCTGCGGACGTCGGCGCCGCGGTGGTCGAGCACGCGGGTGGCGCCGAGCTCCTGGGCCACGGCGAGCTTCTCGGCCGACGACGCCACCGCGGTGACCGTGGCGCCGAGCAGGGCGCCGAGCTGCACGGCGGCCAGGCCCACACCACCGCCCGCACCGAGGACGACCAGCTCCTCGCCGGGCTGCACCCGCGCCACCGAGCGGAGCACGTGGTAGGCGGTGCGGTGGGCGACACCGAAGGCCGCCGCCCGTTGGAGGTCGGCGCCCGGAGGGAGCCGGATGACGGCCGACGCGCCGAGCACCACCTCCTCGGCGAACCCTCCGGCGATCGCGGTGCCGATGGCGAGGTCGCCCACCGCCAGGCCCTGCACGTCGTCGGCCACCTCGATGATGGTCCCGGCCATCTCGCTGCCGGGCACGAACGGGAGGGGCACCGAGATCTGGTACTTGTCGGCCATCACCAGCACGTCGGGGTAGTTCACGGCGGCGGCGCGCACCGCGATGCGCGCCTGGCCCGGGCCGAGCGGCGGCGGATCGATCTCGGCGACCGAGACCTGGTCGGGCCCGCCGTACGACGAGCACACGGCCGCCCGCACGTCAGCGGCCCTGCCAGACCGGGTCGCGGCGCTCGACGAAGGCGGTCGAGCCCTCGATGGCGTCCTGGCTCTGGAACACCCGGGGCTGCCACTCGGCGAGCTTCTCCCGAGCGCGCTCGGGGTCGGCGACGGCGAGGCGCACCAGGTCCTTGCACGCGGCGACGCCGAGGGGGGCGTTGGCGGCGATCTTCTCGGCCAGGCGGACGGCCGTCGCCAGCACGTCGTCCGCCGGGACCACAGCGTTGACGAGACCGATCTCGTAGGCCCGGGCCGCGCTGATCGGCACGCCGGTCATCGCCAGCTCCAGGGCGATGCCCATGGGGATGCGCTGGCCGATGAACGTCCCGCCGCCGCCCGGGAACAGGCCGCGCTTCACCTCGGGCAGCCCGAACTGAGCCTGGTCGGACGACACGATCAGGTCGCAGCCGAGCAGCAGCTCCAGGCCGCCGGCCAGGGCGGTGGCGTTGGCCGCGCCGACGAGCGGAACCTCCACCTCGCCGCGCATCAGGCGGAGGTACGCGGCGCGCTCGGCGGCGGGGACCGACTCGAAGGTGGCGCCGGCGGCGAACGACCGCAGGTCCATCCCGGCGCAGAACGCCTTGTCGCCAGTGCCGATCAGCACCACGACCCGGACGGCGGGGTCGGCCTCCGCGCTCAGGATGGTCTCGCCGATCTGCGTGATCATCTCGAACGTGAGGGCGTTGCGGGCGTCGGGCCGGTTCAGGCGCAGGACCAGCACCCCGCCGTGGCGCTCGAAGACGAGATCGTCGTCCGCGTCGGTCATCCCCGGTAGTCCGACGACTCGGCGAAGTCGGCCGCCTCCTGCATCGACTGCAGGACGACGGGCCCGAACGACTGGAGCTTGATGTCGTCGCCCGCCCGCTGGAAGCCCTGCTCCAGCACCACGGCGAGCTTCCACTTGGCGAGGACCGTGTAGTAGTCCATGTCGTCCACCTGGCGGCCCGAGACCTCGGAGTAGCGCTCGAGCACCTCGGTGCGAGACGGCATGCCGGTCATGTCGACGTAGCCGGCGACGGTGCCCGCCCCGCCGCTGGTGTCCTCGGGCCAGCTCTGCACGACCCAGCCGAGGTCGAGCTTGGGGTCGCCGACGGTGCCCATCTCCCAGTCGACGATGGCGGCGAGCTTGGCCGGCCCGCCGTGCTCGTACATCACGTTGGCGAACTGGTAGTCGCCGTGCATCAGCCCGGGGATGTAGTCGATGGGCTTGTGGGCCCGCAGCCAGGCGGCGGCCTCGTCGAAGCCGGGGACCTCGCGCGCCTTGACGCGGTCGAAGAACGCGGTCCACCGGTCGACCTGGCGCTCGTGGAACCCCTCGGGCCGGCCCAGGTCCTGGAGGCCCTTGGCCTGCCAGTCGACCTTCGACAGCAGGGCGATGCCCTCGACCAGCTGGTACGCCAGGCCCTGGCGGGCGTCGAGGTCGGAGTAGAAGGGCTCGGGCCACTCGTCGACGTTGATGGGCGACCAGCCGTCGACGTAGCCCATCACGTAGAAGGTCCGGCCCAGCACGCTCTTGTCGGTGCACACGGCGAGCGCCGGCGGGTGGGGCACGTCGGTGCCCTCGAGCGCCTCCATGATCCGCCACTCGCGGAGGATCCCGTCGTCCCGGCTCTCGGGCGCCTCGGGGGGCGGGATGCGCAGGGCGCCGTGGAGGTCGCCGCGCTCGATCTCGTAGATCTCGTTCTGCGTCCCGCCGGACACGAACGTGATCTTGGGCGGGCTGCCGTCGCCGACGAGACCGGTCTCGTCGAGCCAGGTGGTCAGGCGGTCGGTGTCGATCACAGGTTCCCCACTTCGAGTTCGAGGTGCTCGGCGAACTTCTCGCGAGCGGCAGCCAGGCGCTTGGGCCGGTGCTGGGTGGGCCACAGGTCGTCGCTCGGCTGGTAGTCCCGCAGGACCTGCTTGGCCACGGTGACCTTGTGGACCTCGGTGGGCCCGTCGGCCAGGCCCATGACGGCGGCCCCCAGCATCATGTTGTGGAAGGGCATCTCGTTGCTGACGCCGAGCGCGCCGTGGACCTGCATGGCCCGCTGGGCGATGTCGTGCAGCACGCCGGGCATGAGCACCTTGATGGCGGCGATGTCCTTGCGCACCTTGCGGTAGTCGTTGTGCTTGTCGATCGACCACGCCGTGTAGAGCACGAACAGCCGGAACTGCTTGAGCTGCGCGTACGAGTCGGCGATGTAGCCCTGCACGAACTGCTTGTCGGCCAGGCGGCCGTCGGCCGTCTTCCGGCTGAGCGCCCGCTCGCACATCATGTCGAGCGCGTTCTGGGCCATGCCGATGGTGCGCATGGCGTGGTGGATGCGGCCGCCGCCCAGGCGGGTCTGGGCGATGGCGAACGCCTGGCCCTCACCGCCGAGCAGGGCCTCGGCCGGCACCCGGACGTTGTCGTAGTGGATGAGGGCGTGGGAGCCCTCGGCATCGGGCTCGCCGGCCAGGGCCACGTTGCGGACGATGTCGATCCCAGGCGTGTCGGTCGGGATCAGGAACATCGACATGCCCTCGTACACGCTCACGTCGGGGTTGGTGACCACCATGACGATGAGGAACGCGGCGGTGTTGGCGTTGGAGGAGAAGAACTTCCAGCCGTTGATGACCCAGTCGTCGCCGTCTCGGACCGCGCTGGTCTCGAACAGCGACGGGTCGGAGCCGGCCTGCGGCTCGGTCATCGAGTAGCAGGAGAACAGCTCGCCGCCCAGCAGCGGCTCGAGGTAGCGCTCCTTCTGCTCGGGCGTGCCGTAGTGGGCGATGATCTCGGCGTTGCCGGTGTCGGGCGCCTGGCACCCGAAGATGATCGGCGCCCACGACGACTGGCCGAGGATCTCGTTCAGCAGCGACAGCTTCAGCTGGCCGTAGCCCTCACCGCCCAGCTCGGGCCCGAGGTGGGTGGCCCACAGCTTCTGGTCGCGGACCTGCTGCTTGAGCGGGTCGATGATCGCCTTCAGCTTGGCGTCGGGCGGCGTGAACGCCAGCCCGTGGAAGAGCAGGTCGAGCGGTTCGACCTCCTCCTTCACGAATGCCGCGGCCCAGTCGAGCTTGGCCTGGAAGTCGGGTTCTGTCTCGAAGTCCCATGTCATGTTGGCACCTCCCTGTGCCGTCAGAATAGAATTCTGGATATGGAGAAGTCAATTAGCGTCACGGGGAACGATGTTGCGGCCCGGATCGCCGCGGCCACGGTGGCGGGGCGCGAGGCCAGCTACTCCGACGAGGTCCGCCGCCTGCTCGATGCCGGCCGCGACGCCATGCGCGAGCGCGGCACCGGCTCGAAGCCCCGTGTGGCCGACATCGTCGCCGCCGCCGGCCTGTCGAACGACGCCTTCTACCGCCACTTCGCATCGAAGGACCGGCTGGTGGCCGCCATCCTCGAGGACGGCACCGAGCGGCTGCGCAGCTACCTCGCCCACCAGATGTCGAAGGCGGCCACCCCGCAGGATGCGGTGGCCCGCTGGGTCGACGGGGTGCTGGCCCAGGCGGCCGACCCCGACATCGCCGCCACCACGCTCGCCGTGCTCTGGAACGGCGGCGGGGCCGCGATCGACACCGCCACCCGGCCCTCGGCCAGCGCCCCGCTCGGCACCCTGCTGCACGAGCCCTTCGCCGAGCTGGGCAGCAGCGACCCCGAGCTCGACGCCTCGCTGGTGGCCCACGCCGTGGTCGGCCTGCTCTCGGATCTGTTGTGGGCCGGCGAGCGCCCCACCCCGGCGGTGAAGCGGCGCATCGTGGCCTTCTGCCTCGGGGCGGTCACACCTTCCGCGTGAGGCCCCCGTCGACGCGGATGCTCGCGCCGGTGGTGTAGCTCGACGCCGCGCTCGCCAGGTGGAGGGCGAGCGGCGCGATGTCGTCGGGCTCGCCCAGCCGCTTGAGCGGGACGAAGCCGCCCTCGAGCGCCTCGGCCGGCCACACGTTGGTGATGTCGGTGCGGATGGGCCCGGGCAGGATCGTGTTGACCCGCACCTTCGGGGCGAAGGCCTCGGCCAGGCCCACGGTCATGGCGTTGAGCCCGGCCTTGGCGCAGGCGTAGGGCAGCTCGTGGGTGCTGGCCACCAGCGAGCCGGTGGTGGAGATGTTGATGATCGAGCCGCCGTCGTGCGCCGCCATGTGGGTGCCGGCCAGCACGGCCAGCCGGAACGGGCCCTTCAGGTTGACCGCCAGCGTCTTGTCGTAGAGCTCCTCGGTGACCGCGTCGAGCCGCTCGTACAGCGGGGACATGCCGGCGTTGTTCACGAGCACGTCGAGGCGGCCGAGCTCGGCCAGCGTGCGGTCAATCAGCAGGTCGCACTCGTCCCAGTGGCCGACGTGGCAGGCCACCGGCAGTGCCCTCCGGCCCGTCGACGCCCGCACCTCCGCCGCCGCCGCCTCGCACGCGTCGAGCTTGCGGGAGGCGATCACCACGTCGGCGCCGGCCTCGGCGAGGATCTGCACGATCGCCCGCCCGATCCCTCGCGAGCCGCCGGTGACGACGGCCACCTTGCCGGTCAGGTCGTGCAGGGCCTTCAGGTCGGTCATGCGGCGGACCGTACCGGCCGAGCGGACCCGGCGCCGTTGCTCTACGATAACTACGTTCGCGTCCAGCGATAACGCCGTATCTCCCAGGAGCCCCCATGCCTCGCCGCCTGCCCGACCACCCGATCCACGTCCGCGCCGCCCGCATGCTCGACGTGACGGCGGGCGAGCTGATCGAGCCCGGTTCGCTGCTCATCGACGGCGAGCGGATCGCCGAGGTCTCCCCCACCTCGGTGCCCGACGACGCCGAGGTGATCGACCTGGGCGACGTCACCCTCCTCCCCGGCCTCATGGACATGGAGGTCAACCTGTTCCTCGGCGGCCCCGACCACCGCAGCCCGCTCACCGCGGTGCAGGAGGACCCGGCGGTGCGCACCCTGCGCGGCGTCACCAACGGCGCCCGCACCCTGCGGGCCGGGTTCACCACCGTGCGGAACCTGGGCCTGTTCATCCAGACCAACGGCATCCTCCTCGACGTCGCCCTCAAGAAGGCCATCGACCTCGGCTGGGTCGACGGCCCCCGCGTCGTGCCGGCGGGCCACGCCATCTGCCCCACCGGCGGCCACCTCGACCCCACCATGTTCCAGGCGTTCGCCCCGCACGTGCTGCCGCTCACCGTCGAGGAGGGCATCGCCAACGGGATCGACGAGGTCCGCAAGGCCGTCCGCTACCAGATCAAGTACGGCGCCCAGGTCATCAAGGTCTGCGCCTCGGGCGGCGTCATGAGCCACACCGGTCCCGCCGGCGCCCAGCAGTACTCCGACGAGGAGCTGGCCGCCATCGCCGACGAGGCCCACCGCGCCGGCCTCAAGGTGGCCGCCCACGCCCACGGCGACCAGGGCATCAAAGCGGCGCTGGCCGCCGGCATCGACTGCATCGAGCACGGTTCGCTGATGTCGGACGAGACGCTCGCCACGTTCATCGAGCAGGGCACGTTCCTCGTCGCCACCACCTACCTGGCCGACGGCATGGACGTGTCGCACGCGCCGCCGGAGCTGCAGGCGAAGGCGGCCATCGTCTTCCCGCAGGCCAAGGCCACCATCTCGAAGGCCATCGCCCAGGGCGCCAAGGTGGCCTGCGGCACCGACGCCCCCGCCATCCCCCACGGCCGCAACGCCAAGGAGCTGCTGGCCCTCGTCGACCGGGGCATGACCCCGCTCCAGGCCATCCGCGCCGCCACCACCGTCGCGGCCGAGCTGATCGACGTCGACGACCGCGGCCGCCTCGATGCCGGCCTGCTCGCAGATGTGATCGCGGTGCCGGGCAACCCGCTCGAAGACATCGGCGTCACGGAGCAGGTCCGCTTCGTGATGAAGGGCGGCCGGGTCTACCGCCGCGACTAGAACGACTCCGACCGACCACCCCGCACAGAGACGAGCGCACCACCATGGGCAAGGCCTACGTGATCTTCACCGAGACCATCCACGACGAGGAGGGGATCGCCAAGTACAACGAGCTCGCCATCCCCACCATCGGCGCGTCAGGCGCCCGCGTGCTGGCGTTCGACGACAACGCCGACGTGCTCGAGGGCGAGTGGCCGGGCCGCACCGTCATCTTGGAGTTCGACACGCCCGAGCTGGCTCGCGAGTGGTACGACTCCCCCGCCTACCAGGAGGCCGCCGCCGTCCGTCAGGCCGCCACCACCAGCCACGGCGTGATCATCAACGGCTTCTGATCAGGCCTCCGGGGCGCCGATCCCGTAGAAGATCAGCCCCCACAGCTCCTCGGCCGCATCGTCGGTCTTGGTGCCCGCCGATGCGCCGCCGATGGTGCTCGAGAACGCGTTGAACATGATGGCCTCGAGCACGACGCCGGCCACGCGGCGCAGCGGCACGCCGGCGCGGATCACGCCGGCCTCCTGCGCGTCCTTGAGGACGCCCTCGAACAGGGTGACCAGCGGGTCGAAGGCGCGGGCAGCCTCGTCGGGCTGGGCGGTGAGGAGCTGCTGGGCGAACTCGGCCAGGGCCCGTGCCGGCGCCTTGCGGGTGGCGCCGCGGCTGGTGGGCCGGCAGATCCGGTAGTACTCGACGACGAACAGGTGCAGGCGCTCGCGCGGGTCGGGCTCGGCGGCCACCTTGTCGCCGAGGAGGTCGGCGGTGGAGCGGACCGACTCCTCGAACAGGGCGAGCAGCAGCTCCTGCTTCCCGCCGAAGTACTGGTAGAAGCTGCGCAGCGACTGGCCGGAGCGCTCGACGACCTCTTGGACCGTGAACTCCTTGCCGGTGGCGTTGTCGTTCATCAGCTCCAGGGCGGCGTCGAGGAAGCGCTGGACGCGGCTCTCGGCGCGCACGCGAGCCGAGTCGAGCGAGCGGGCGACCGCCTGGTCCCGCCAGCTGGCGGGGGCCGGCGGATCGGCAGGGGTCTCGTTCGTGGCCATGGATGAGAGGCTAGTCCGAGGTGGGGTAGAACGAGAGTCTTGCGACGCCTGATGAGCGCTTGCGCAAGCGGAGAGTGACGATCTTCACATCGGGCCCTCCGTGTCGAAACCTCAGACGCCGAAACCTCAGACCGCAGGCTCCACGATCTGGTCCATGGTGGCGGCCCCGCTGTCGGGGACGCGGGCCTGGCGCCACACCTCCACCGGGAACGACACGTTCACCAGCGAGTACAGGAGCCACAGCAGGTGGGTGGCGTCGTCGGGCAGGGCGTCCAGCTCGAAGCCGTCGAGGTACGCGGTGGCGTCGGCCAGGCGCGGGAAGGCGGCGTCGTAGAACACCTGGAGCTCGTCCATGGAGCTGGCCAGGCGCTTGGCGTAGCGCTCGGCCTCGTGCTCGAGCACCCAGTCGGCGAACGGGGCGAGGTCGGAGAACTCGGCGGGAAGGGAAGCGGTCATCGAGGGCTCCTGGGTCACGAGGCGGCCGAGATGCCGACGGGCGTCTCGGCGGGCTGCTCGAAGTCGGCGATCATGTCGCGGGCGGTCTTGTGCAGGTGGCGCAGGAGGATCTCCTGGTCGTTGAGCGGGAAGCTGGTCACCGCTCGCGACTCGATCATCGACTGCGTGGCCTCGAGGGTGTTGCCGTCCTGGAGCGCGTACTCCTTGAACGTGACGGCGGCGAGCTCCTGGCGGAGGCGCTCCGTGGCGTTCTTCGGGGGCACGAAGTAGAGGGTCCCCTCGAAGGTGTGGGTGTTGTAGGACGTCGGCCAGTAGTGGTACGTGAGGTACCAGCCCGGCGCCCACACCAGCAGCATGAAGTTGGGGAACAGCACGAAGGTGTCGACGCCCCACGCCGGGTGCCCGGCGGGGTTGAGCGACTCGGGCAGCACGTCGAGGCCGTCGATCTCGGGCCGGTCCCAGGGGCCGAACAGGCCGCTGCGGAGCACGTTCTCGATGGGCTTCACCATGCCCGGGTCCTTGGGCGGCGCCATGCCGCCCCACGACGAGACCATGCCGTGGAGGCCCTCGATGCGGTAGTCGAGCGCTTCGAAGCCGTAGCCCTGGAGCTTGCGCGACTCCTCGTCGGTGGCTTGCTTCGCGTGCAGGACGGGTGCGTGGTAGAACTCCGCGAACGCGTCGATGAAGAGCTTCCAGTTGGCGCCGATCTCGGACCGGTACTTGTAGACCTCGGTCATCTCGCCGAACGGGTAGCCCTCGAGCCCGGTGCCGAGCTTGCCCAGGTACTCCGCCACCGTCGTGGTGTTGTCGGGGTCGAGGTTCACGAAGATGAACCCCTCCCAGACCTCGGTCTGGACGCCGGCGAGGCCGAACTCCGACAGGTCGAGGTCGAAGAACTCGTCCTGCTGCTGGACGAACGTCAGCGCCCCCTCGAGGTCGTAGCGCCAGCCGTGGTACTTGCAGGTGAACTGCCGGCAGCTGCCGCTGGTCTCCTCCTTGGGGTAGTCCTGCCACACGAGCTTGTTGCCGCGGTGGCGGCAGATGTTGTGGAAGGCGCGGACCTCACCGTCGCCGCCCTTCACCACGATCACCGACGTGCCCGCAGCCGCGAGCTCCTTGGTGAAGTAGCTGCCGGTGCGCTTCAGCTGCTCGATGCGCCCGACGTTGAGCCAGGTGCGGGAGAAGATCGCCTTGCGCTCGAGCTCGTAGTGCTCCGGCGAGATCGAGTCCTCGTAGGACACGGTGCCGGTGCCGAGGTCGGGGTAGTGCTGCGTCCAGCTGCCCTCGGCGGGCTTCGGGAAGTGAGCCATGTCGTGCGTTCCTTCGTCGGTTCGTCAGGAGACGATATCACGGGTCTCTGAAAAAGAGAAGGTCATTCCCGGATTTGGATCAGGTCGTCATCGAGCGGCACGCGGAACGATCCGAGCGCCATCGCCAGGGCGTCGTAGGCGCCCACCGTGAAGATCAGGTCGAGCAGCTGCTGGGCGTCGAGGTGCTCGGCCAGCGCCGCCCACGTGGCGTCGCCGAGGGCCCCCTCCGCGATGAGCTCGTCGACCGCGGCGAGCATCGCCGCCTCCAGCGGATCCCATCCCTCGGCACCGCCGGCCGCGATCCGCTCGACCTCGTCGGGCTCGAGGCCGACGTCGCCCGCCAGGACCACGTGCTGCGCCCACTCGTAGGCGGAGCCGCGCACCGCTGCCACCCGCAGCACGAGCAGCTCGCGCTGGCGCGTGGTCAGCGTGGTGTTGAACAGGAGGTGGCCGTTGAAGGTGTGGAAGGCGGTGGCGAGCTGCGGGTGCAGCGCCAGCGTCCCCAGCACGTTCAGGCCCTTGGGCCGCCCAGGGTCGCGCGACGGGAACGGGTGGCGGGGCTCGGCCGGGCGGATGGCGGCGAGCGCGCCGCGCATCTCGGGCGGCCAGTCGGCGGGGGCGAGCGGCGCGATGCGAGGGCCGTCGGCGGGCGGGACCGGGACGGTCACTTGACCGGCTCGTCGCCGGCCAGCGTGCAGCGGTGCATGTCGCGCGCCGACGTGGGGTCGTAGCGGCACGCCCGGTGGAGCACCCCGCGGTTGTCCCAGATGACCGTGTCGCCCACCGCCCACTCGTGGCGGTAGATCCGCTCGGGTGCGGTGGACCGGTCGAGCAGGTCGGCCAGCAGCGCCTTGCTCTCGTCGGGATCGAAGCCGACGACGTGGTCGGCGGTGGCGCCGAGCACCAGCGACTTCCGGCCCGACTGGTGGTGCCACACCAGCGGGTGCTCCTTGGAGGGGCGCTGGCGCCACCTGGCCAGCTCCTCGGGCGTGGGGTCGTCGTTGCTGAGGCGCTGCGCCGCTTCGAAGGTGTGGACCACCCGCTGCGCTTCGCAGTACGCCTTCTGATCGTCGCTCAGGTCCTCGTACGCGGCGTACGAGCTGGCGAACTCGGTCTCGCCTCCGGTGGCGGCCACCGCATGGGCGCTCAGGATGGTGGCCATGATCGGGATGTCGTCGGTCATGCCGTCGATGTGCCAGTCGAACGTGCCGCGCAGGTAGGCCGCGGACGGGTTCTTGGCCGGGTCGAGGGTGACCCGGAAGATCTCGGGCGGATCGGAGCGGGGCGAGGTCTCCACCGAACCGAGCCGCTTGCTGAACGCCACCTGGGTGGTGTCGTCGAGGTGGAGGCCGCGGAACACCAGCGCGCCGTGCTCCTCGAGCGCGTCGTGGATGAGCGCCGGCAGCTCCGGGTCGTCGAGCAGGCGGTCGTGGTCGACGCCCAGGACCTGCGCCCCGACCGCGTCCCCCAGCCTCTCCGTCGTCAGTGCAGCCATGTCTCGTCCTCCGGCTCGTGCCTGTGCAGAAGGTGACTATACAAGAAGAAGAACGTCGTTTCCATCAGGAGTACGGCGGCAGCTCTCCGTCGCGGATCTGGTCGCGGAGCTTGAACTTCTGGACCTTGCCCGACGGCGTGCGGGGGAACGCCGCCACCTCGTGGAGCGACTCCGGCCACTTCTGCTTGGCCAGGCCGGCACCGGCCAGGTGGGCCTGCACCTCGGCCAGCGTGGGGGCGGCGGCGCCGGCGCGCACGCTGAACACGGCCGCGGCGTGCTCGCCCAGGCGGGCGTCGGGTGCGGCAACCACGCTCACCTCGGCCACCGGGGCCAGGCCCATCAGCAGCTCCTCGACCTCCTGGGCGCTGATGTTCTCGCCGCCCCGGATGATGATGTCGGACACCCGGTCGGTGATCGTGAGGTAGCCCTCGTCGTCGAGCACGCCCACATCGCCGGTGCGGTACCAGCCGTCCGCGCTGAACATCGCCGCCGTCAGCTCCGCGTCGGTGTAGCCCATCGAGCAGTCCGGCCCGCGGCTGGAGATCTCGCCGTCAGCGTCGAGGCGCAGCTCGACGCCGGGCATCACCCGGCCATCGGTGGTGAGGCGCTTCACCTCGGGATCGGTCAGCAGGCAGCCCGTGATCGACGGGTGCTCGGTGCTGCCGTACGAGCGGAAGACCTTCATGCCGAGGTCGGTGGCGCGCTGGGTGACGGCGATCGGCACGCTCGATCCGCCCAGCCCGGCGTAGGGCATGAGCGCGAGGTGCCGGTCGGTGAAGTCGGGGTGGTCGAGCAGGCTGGTGAGGAAGTAGGTGGCGCCACCCGAGACGCCGAGCCCCTCCTCGTCCATGAGGCGCAGCACCTCTGACGGGTCCCAGACGTCGATGAGGTTCACCGAGCGGATCCGCAGCAGCGGCACCAGGAACGCGTTGACCATCCCGATGAAGTGGCCGACCGGCGCCCCCGTGATCTGCGGCGGGCCGCCCTTCGGGAACATGAAGTCGAGCTGGCGGGTCTCGAAGCCGATCGTGCGGTGGGTGTGGACCACGCCCTTGGGGTTGCGGGTGGTGCCCGAGGTGAAGGCGATGATCGCCGGCGCATCGGGGTCGACGGCCGCCGGCTCCGAGACCGGCGGACCGTCGAGGAGCGAGTCGAACGCGGTGGCGCCCGGCGGCAGCTGGGCGGCCGGGGTGGCGCCGGCGACGAGCCAGAGCGGCACCGGGTGGTCGGCGAGCAGGCCCTCGTAGTTGGCGAGGAAGTCGGTGCGTCCGAAGGCGTCGGCGGTCACCAGCACGTCGGGCGCGGTGGCCCCGAGGATGTAGCCCACCTCCTTGGGCCCGTACGTGTGCACGATGGGCACGACGATGGCGCCGAGGTAGCTCGCCGCCCAGAAGGTGATGCCGGCCTCGACCCAGTTCGGCAGCTGGAACACGATCACGTCGCCGGCGCCCACGCCCCGGGCCCGCAGCGAGCCGGCCAGCGCCCGCGCCGCCCGGTCGACGTCGGCGAAGGTGCCCCGCCACGGCCGGACCTGCGAGCGCACCGTGAAGACCTCGTCGCGCATCTGCTCGAGCCCGAGCGCCACGGTCGACCCCAGCGAGGCGTCGTTCCACCAGCCCTCCGCGCGGTAGCGCGCGGCCAGATCGGCCGGCACCGCCCGAGGCGTCCAACCGTCCGTGAACGATCCGCTGGCTGCACCCATCACGCCACTCCTTCGCTCGATCAGCCTTGTTGCCGGAATTGGAGAACTTCGTTATCGTCCGACAGAACCCATGTTTACACCGACCGAAACCAGAGGGCAGATGGTGGACCAGGCGCAGCTCAGCGACATCACCGAGATCGAGCAGCTGCTCGCCCGCTACGCCGTGGGCATGACCATGGACGACATCGACTCGGTCATGGAGGTGTTCACCACCGACGGCTCCTACTCCGCGTTCGGCGACACCTACCCCCTGGTCGACTTCCCGGCGCTGGTCGCCGCCGCGCCCAAGGGCCTGTTCATGGTGGGCACCCCGGCGCTCGACCTCGACGGGGCCGCCGGCACCGGGACCGGCCGCCAGCCGCTGTGCTTCGTGGAGCAGACCACCCACGACATGCGCATCGGCTGGTACACCGACACCTACCGCCGCACCGATGCCGGGTGGCGCCTGCACACCCGGTCGATGACGTTCCTGCGCAAGAGCGGCGTCCGCGACTCGGGCCGGCCGCACGACCCGTCCCGCCCCCAGCCCACCGCTCCCTGATCGGCCAGGGCCCCGCCATGGACCTTCCCGTCTTCCGCGCCGCGCTCGACGACTGGCTCGACGAGCACGACGCCGAGCTGCGCGGCGAGCACGCCGCCGGTGGCTCGCTCGACGACCACATGGACCAGCTCTCCCACGTGAAGCGCACGGCCTACGACGCCGGCTGGATGCGGTGGGGCTGGCCCGAGCACGTGGGCGGCCTCGGCGGGTCCTCGCTGCTGCGCGCCTACCTCGGCGAAGCGCTCACCAGCCGCGACCTGGTCGAGCCCGGCATCTACTCGATGACCGAGGTGCTGGTGCCGACGATGATCGACTACGCGTCGCCCGAGCTGGCCGCCCTGATGGTGCCGCGGATGCTCCGGGGTGACGAGACCTGGTGCCAGGGCTTCTCCGAGCCCGACGCCGGCAGCAACCTCGCCTCGCTCGCCTGCCGCGCCGTGCGGTCCGACGACGGCTGGCGCGTCACCGGGCAGAAGGTGTGGACGAGCCTGGCCCAGTACGCCCAGCGCTGCGTCCTGCTCGTGCGAACGGGGACCACCGAGTCGGCCCACCGCGGCATCACCGCCCTGTTCGTCGATATGGACACCCCCGGCATCACCGTGCGCCCCATCGAGACCATGCACGGCGCCCCCGAGTTCTGCGAGGTCTTCTTCGACGACGTGGTGGTCCCGTTCGACCGCATGCTCGGCGATGAGGGGCAGGGCTGGGCGGCGGCGATGGACCTGCTCCCGTTCGAGCGCAGCACCGCCCTGTGGCACCGCGCGGCCTACCTCCACCGCCGGCTCGAGCTGCTGCTCGACGCCGCCCCGGCCGGTTCGCTCGATCCGGCGCGCGTCGGCGAGGTCACCCAGCTGCTCTACGCCTTCCGCCTCCGGTCCCGGGCCACCCAGTACCGCATGGCGTCGGGCGGCCAGCTCGGGGCCGAGACGTCGATCGACAAGGTGCTGCTGGCCACCGTGGAGCAGGCCGTCTTCGACCTGGCCGAGGACGCGCTCGCCGATCAGATCGTCCTGGGCGACGACGACGCCGCCGAGCGGTGGCGCAGCGAGTTCCTCTACTCGAGGGCCGCCACGATCTACGGCGGCAGCGCCGAGATCCAGCGCAACATCATCGCCCGCCGCCTGCTCGACCTGGGGAGCGACCGCTGATGGACGCCGACGACCTGGAGCTGTTCGAGCGGACCATCGGGCACGCCGTCGCCGCCGCCGATCCCGCCCTGCTCGGCGCCGACCTCGACGATGCCCTCCACGACCTCGGTTGGCTCGACGCCCTGGCCGACGACGACCGCGCGGCCGTCTCCGTCCTGTTCGAGCAGCTCGGCCGCAACCACGCCACCTGCGCTGCGCTCGACTTCCTCGTCACCGGCGGCGAGCACGGCGTGGTCCTCCCCTGGCTCGGCGCCGTCGACCCTCCCGGCCGCCTCGACGGCGACCGCCTCCGGGTGCGGGGCCTCGCCACCGAGCGCATCCTGCGCCAGGACACCGTGTTCGTCCCCTGCGCCCTCGCCGCCGACGAAGCCGCCCCGCACGACGCCGTCGCCGGCGTGGTGGTGGCCGCCGCCGACCTGACGCTCCGCCCTGTCACCGGCCTCGATCCCGACCTGGGCCTGGTCACCGTCACCGCGGTGGTCGACGGCCTCGACCCGACGGCTGCCCACCCCCTCGCCTGGGCCGACACCATCGCAGTCGCCCAGCTCGCCGTCGGCCACCAGCTGGTCGGTGCGTCTCGCAAGATGCTCGAACTGGCCCGGGAGCACGCGCTCGAGCGGGTGCAGTTCGGCCAGCCCATCAGCGGCTTCCAGGCCATCCGCCACCGTCTGGCCGAGGCCCTCATCGCCATCGAATCGGCCCAGGCGCTGCTCGACGGGGCCTGGGACGACCGCCACCCGGTCACCGCCGCGATGGCCAAGGCCGCCGCCGGCCGAGCCGCCCGCACCACCGCCCGACATGCCCAGCAGGTCCTGGCCGGCATCGGCTTCACCACCGAGCACGACCTCCACCTCTACGTCCGCCGCACCCTCGCCCTCGACGAGCTGTTCGGCAGCACCCGCACCCTCACCGCCGATCTCGGACGGGCCGTCACCGAGTCCCGCCAGCTCCCCCCGCTCCTGCCCTTGTAGGGAGTCACAGCCCCGGCGTTCTGGGGCACACCGTCTGGGAGGATGCGGTGGTGGCACACGATGGGGCAGCAGGGGCGCCAAGTCCCGATCTGGTTGCGGCGCGGTACGTCATCGGGGATCTCGACGCATCACTCGTCCCAACATGGGCGGCATGGTGGGTCGCGAGTGGTCACGACGGTCCATGCGTCGTGGCGCTCGCCGGTCTAACCGGCGACGACGCCTTCGATGTCCGCGATGCGCTGCGGCCCGCCATGGACGAACTCGGGATCGCGGTGCCCCCTTTCGTCGAGGCATGGCGAGTGGTCGCGACGGATCGGGCGGCGGATTGCCTAGCCGGCCGTTTGGATGAGTTCGAGCTGGTCGCGTGGGTCGAGCGCATCTACATCGAGTCCGAGTACGACGATGGAGTCATCAATGAGCCCCTCGGTGCCACGTACGGGGTGGACGACGAGCACATCGGCGGGTGGGGCCGGTCCGACACCGAACTGCGCGTCGAGGTCCGATCCGCCTGCCTCGACCAGCTCCGACTTGGTCAGGATTGACACCCCCGCTGCCGACCGTCACCGAGCCGGCAGCGCAGCCGGCGAGGACCTCGGGCCGACGGTGAGGCCTTGACCGGCTGTTGCCGTCTCCGACGTACCGGCGCGTCAACTCGCCCGCGGTGGTGCGGGCGAGTTGGTGGTTCGTCGGGCGCTTGCCCGGCACCGATGTGATCGACCACTCCCCGTTCGCTTCCGTCCTCGGTTGGCCCGGCTCTCCGTCCCGAGACCTCGGCCCTTGAGCGTCAGGCGGTGTGGTGGTAGCGGGGTGGGGGGATGGGGGTGTGGTTGGTTCTTCGGAACTCGAGGCCGGTGGGGCCTCGGGTGATGGGCCAGCCGTGGTGGGCGAGGCGGTGGTGGTGTTTGCAGAGCAGGACGAGGTTGTCGATGTTGGTTTCGCCGCCGTGGCGCCACCAGGTGAGGTGGTGGGCTTGGCAGCGGTGGTGGTTGGCGTGGCAGCCGGGGTGTTCGCAGGTGCCGCCGGAGCGGGCGAGCAGGGCCGTGAGCATCGCCGCGGTGATGAGGCGGCGGGTGCGGCCGACGTGGAGGGGTTCGCCGTCGTCGTCGGTGACGACGAACGCGATGTTGGCTCGTTCGAGGAGCTCGCGGAGGGTGTGGCGGCCGATGGAGCCGCCGCCGAGGATGCGGGCGGCCCAGCGGTCTCGTTCGGGGCCGGTGAGGTTGGCGTGGTCGAGCAGGGCGGCGAGGGTGGCGGTGATGACGACGAGGGGTCGGGGCTGACCGCGCCGGCTGCTGGTGGAGCCGTCGGCGATGAGGTCGAGGAGGGCGGCGGCGACGAGTTGGGGGTGGGTGCGGTCGTCGCCGGTGAGTTGGCCGGTGCGCCGCCAGGTGTCGATGCGGGCGTCGAGGGCTTCGACGAGGGTGGCGAGCGATTCGGGGGTGAGGTCCATCGCCACGAGGCCGCGGCCTTGGAACCCGACGACGATGGTCATGGTGTCGTCGTCGGTCTGGGGGCCGGGATCGCGGTCGGGGTCGTTGCGGCCGAGCTCGGCGAGGGCTCCGTAGCGCCACTCGATGAGGCGGGCCGCCAACCGGTCCGCGGTGAGACCGGTGGCTTCGGTGACGAGGAGGGCTTCGTCGCGGTCGAACACCTCGGCCACCTCGGCGCGGCGGGCCCGGGTCAGCTGGTGCAGGTGCGACAGGGGCAGCGACCCCGCTGCGGCGGCGGCGGAGACGTGGGGCATCGATGCCGCCAACAGGCCGGTGCGGCGCAGCGCCCCCGCCGTGGTGCGGCCCGCACCCGTGTGGTTGACCAGCCACGTGACCGGCGTGGACGACCCGTCGCCGGTCCAATCGCCTGACGCCTCCCACCCCGGCACCGCGGCGACCGCGGCCCCGTCGGCCATCGCCGCGAGCTCCGCACGCGCTTCCAGGAGCCCGGACAGCTCCGCCCCCGTCGCCCCGCGCACATCGAGCCCGAGCACCGCGTCGACCAGGGCGTGCGCCCGCACCAGGCGGGCAGCAGCAGCATCGGCGTCGGGTCCATCGAACATGTGTTCCATGCTACGCCGAGGGTCTGACACCCAAGCCCGTCAACCACCACCAATATCAGACATCCTCAAACACTTTCGATGTCCGATCTCAGGATCCGTACTACGAGCCCCAGCCGTCGCGTTCGTAGCGCCAACCGTCGTCGGCCATCGAGAGGCGGTGGCGGCCACCGTCGGCATCGGGATCCCCACCGTCGTAGGCGACGTCGCCGTCGTAGAGCGCGATGAGGCGGTCGCCGATGGAGGCGATGCGGGTGGCGAAGTGCTCCGCGGGCCTCTGCCGGAAGGCGTCGAGCGCGGCGTCCACGGTCTCGTGGCGGGCGAGCTCCGCGAGGGTGATCCACGTCGGCGGCCCGAGCTGGATCTCCTGCGCGTCTCGCCGTGCCATCGCCTCGCGCGGCCGCATCCAGGCGTGGTCGTGGATCTCACCGCCGTCGATCGTGACCACCACGTCGGCAGCAGGCGCGGCCGTGGCGAAGAAGTAGGTCCCGAAGCGCTTGGGTGCGATCGGCGGTGGTGTCCAGTGCGAGAACCACACGAGCGCGTCGGGGTCGAGCTCGACACCGGCCTCCTCCGCGCTCTCGCGGACCGCGGCCCGTCGAGCCGCGCCCTCGGCGTCATCGACCGCCAGGCCGGCCCGGTCGCCGTCGTCCACCCTCCCGCCGGGGAACACCCACATGCCGCCCGCGAACTCGAGCTTGGCGTTGCGCCGGAGCATCAGCGCCTCGACGCCACCGTCGGCGTGGTCGCGCAGCACGACCACCGTGGCCGCCGGGATGATCGGCGAGGCGTCCTCGTCACGGCGTTCCCGGGTCACCGCCGAGATCGTACTGGGACGCGATCGTCGTTGGTCAGGGCTTGGGGGCGAGGAAGCGGTCGATGTTCTTGCGGAGCTCGGGCGACTCGAACGACTTGTCCTCGGCACCGAGGGCGAAGTCGAGGGTGGCCAGCACGGCGCGCTCCATGTGGATGTTGAGGATGCGCTTGGTGTCCTGGACGGCCTGCTTGGGGAGGCGGGCGATCTTCTTGGCGCAGGCCATGGCCTGGTCGAAGACCTCGTCGTCGGGGCAGACGTGGTTGGCGAGGCCGATCGCGGCGGCGCGCTCGGCGGGGATCTTGTCGCCGGTGAGGGCGTACTCCTTGGCCAGCTGGAGGCTGGTGAGCAGCGGCCAGGTGACGGGCCCGCCGTCGGCGGCGACGAGGCCGACGGCCACGTGCGGGTCGGCCAGGTGGGCGCTCTCGCCCATGAAGACCACGTCGGAGAGGGCGACGAGGCTGCAGCCCAGCCCGACCGCCGGACCGTTGACGGCCGCCACCACGGGCACCTTGCAGGCCACCATCCCCATCACGATCTTGCGGCCGGCGATGAGGGTCTGGCGGCGGAGGTCGGCGTCCTTGGTGAGGTCGTCGAGGTAGTTGAAGTCGCCGCCCGCGGAGAAGGCCCGGCCGTTGCCGGTGAGCACGACGGCGCGCACGTCGGGGTCGGCGTCGACCTGCGGCCAGAGGTCGGCGATGGCCTCGTGGAGCACGTGGTTGGTGGCGTTGAGCGCCTCGGGCCGGTTGAGGCGGATGATCAGGATGGGGCCGTCGGCCTCGACCTGGATCTCGGGCGGAACGTGGTACTCGGTCATGTCGGTAGTCCCAGGATTCGTTGGGCGATGAGGTTGCGCTGGATCTGCGAGGTCCCGCCCATGACGCTCTGCGAACGGCTGTACAGGTAGGTCTTCATCCAGGTGTCGTCGCCGGCGTGGCCGGTGCCGCCGACGGCCATGGCCGCATGGCCGACCGCCTGCTCGACGTAGGTCATGAGGAGCTTGTCGACCGATCCCTCGGGCCCGTGCTCGATCCCGTCGAGGCGATCGGAGAGCCGTCGGCTCACGTGGAGCCGCAGCATCTCGGACTCGACGATGGCCCACCCCAGGTCTCGGGTCTGCTCGGTGCCGTAGCGGGCCGGCTCGTCGCGCACTCGGCCGGCGAGCGTCTTGACGGTCTTGCGGTAGCGGGCGACGAA
The DNA here is from genome assembly GCF_049993875.1 of Aquihabitans sp. McL0605. Lineage (NCBI taxonomy): Bacteria > Bacillati > Actinomycetota > Acidimicrobiia > Acidimicrobiales > Iamiaceae > Aquihabitans > Aquihabitans sp. McL0605. Next base: position 3,360,683 of record NZ_CP188252.1, on the reverse strand, counting down.
GCCGAGCTCGCCGGGCTCGCGCTCGTGGCTCACGACGGTCATGGCCAGGCGCCAGCCCTCGCCGGGCTGGCCGATCATGTTGGCGGCCGGCACGCGGGCACCGTCGAAGACGACCTCACCGAACTCCTTGGTGATGCCGTTGATCATGCGCAGCGGCCGCTGCTCGATGCCGTCTTGGTGCATGGGCACGATGAAGCCGGAGATGCCGCGGTGCTTGGCGACGTCGTGGTCGGTGCGGGCCAGGACGAGGCACCAGTCGGCGTCGTCGGAGTAGCTGGTCCAGACCTTGTGGCCGGTGAGGACGTACTCGTCACCGTCGAGGTCGGCCCGGGTGCGCAGCGAGGCCAGGTCGGACCCGGCGTCGGGCTCGCTGAACCCCTGGCACCACCGCTCGTGGCCGCTGATGATGCCGGGGAGGAAGCGCTGCTGGATGTCCTCGTTGCCGTGCTCGAGCATCCCCTGGACCAGGTACCCGAGGCTGGGCCGCGGCGGGGCGCCGGCGGCGGCCAGCTCGTCGTCGACGATGACCTCGTACACGTTGGGGAGGCCCTGGCCGCCGATCGCCTTCGGCCACGACAGCCCGAAGAACCCGGCCTGGTGGAGCGCCTGGTGCCAGGCGGCCATGCCGGCCCAGTAGTCGTCGTCGGTCGACGACGACGGCAGGCCCGGGTTGTTGGCCTGGAGCCAGGTCCGCAGCCGCTGGCGGAACTCGGCCTCGTCGGGCGAGTCGGCGAAGTCCATCAGCTGCCTCCGATGCCGGCGTGGGCGAGCACGCGATCCAGGTTGGGGCCGACCCCGCCGAGCACGTCGATCGACAGCAGCGCCCGCCGCAGGTACACGTGGGCGAGGCACTCCCAGGTGTTGCCGATGCCGCCGTGCACCTGGATGGCCGTCTCGCACACGGCGAGCGCCGCCCGGGCGCTGTACGCCTTGGCCATCGAGGCCGCCGCGACCGCGTCGGCGGGCGGCAGGGCGTCGACCGCCCACGCGGCGTGGAGGGTGAGGCTGCGCGAGCCCTCCATGGCGACGAAGGCGTCGGCCAGCAGGTGCTGCACGGCCTGGAACGAGCCGATGGCCGCGCCGTACTGCCGGCGCTCGGCCGCGTAGGCGACCGACAGGTCGACCGCCCCGCGCATGACGCCGACGAGGTCGGCGCTGGTGAGGGCCAGCGCCAGCGCGCTCCACCGGGCGAGGTCGTCGTCGCTCAGGGAGCGGGCCTGGTCGGCGACCACCACCAGCGCATCGGCACCGGCGGCCACCGCGACCGAGCGGGTGAGGTCGATCTGCGTCTCCGCCGGGGAGACCGGCACCTCGGCCAGCGCCGGACCGTCGGGGCCGGCGACCAGGACCAGCGCCAGGGCGGCGTCGGTGGCATCGACGGCCACCGCGTCGTGGGGCAGCACGCCACCGACGACCGGGGCGAGCGCGGCCAGATCGTGGGTGAGGACCACGGTCTCGGGGCCGGAGGCGCACGGGGCCCCGGTGAGGCGGCGGAGGTCGGCGGCGAGCGTGGGCCCGAGGAACGGCGCGTCGGCCAGGCCGCGTCCCAGCTCCTCGGCGATGAGCGCGGCCTCGACGCCCGAGGCCAGCGGCGCCGAGCCCTCGTCGGCGACGCGCAGCTCGCGCCAGCCGGATGCGGCGATGGCAGCGTCGAGCTTGGCGGTGCGCTCGGCGTCGTCGAGCTCGCCCACCGCCTTCGGTCCGAGCCGGTCGACCACCTGGGCCGCCGAGTCGCGCAGCGCCTGCTGCTCTGGTGAGAGCCGTACGTCCATCAGTGGTCCTCGGCCTTCGCCAGCAGCACCGGCGTCCAGTCGTCTCGGAGCGTGCGCCGCAGCACCTTCCCCGAGGGGAGGCGGGGGATCGTGTCGACGACCACCAGGTGGCGCAGCTGCTTGTAGGTGGCGAGCGAGTCGGCGACGAGCGCTTCGAGCTCGCCGTCGGCGAGGGGGCGGTCGGGGTCGAGCTCCACCACCGCGACGGGGACCTCGCCGGCCCGTTGGTCGGGCAGGCCGAACACGGCGCAGTCGAGCACCGCGGGGTGGCCGTGGAGGACCGCTTCGATCTCGGCCGGCGCCACCTGGAAGCCGTTGACCTTGATCATCTCCTTGGAGCGGTCGGTCAGGTGGACCCACCCCTCGGGCTCGATCCAGCCGACGTCGCCGGTGCGGTACCAACCGTCGTCGAAGGCGCCCGCGTTCTCGTCGTCGGGCAGGTAGCCGGACATGAGCGACGGGCTCCGGGCCTGGAGCTCGCCGGTGGCGCCCGGTTCGAGGACGGCACCGGTCCCGATGTCGACCACCCGCAGCTCCACGTCGGCGGGCGGCAGGCCGGCGGAGTCGAGCCGCCACACCTCGGGCCGGTCGACCGGGTTGCACGTGATGACCGGCAGCTCGCTGGCGCCGTAGGCCGGCAGCCAGCGCACCCCGGTGCGATCGGTGACGACCTGGGCCACGGCCTCGGTGACCGGCGTGGCGCCCCACATGATGTAGCGCAGCGACGACAGGTCGAAGTCCTCGAGCCTCGGGTGGTTGGCCAGGGCGAGGGCGATGGGGGCGACGGCCATCTCGAGGGTCATCCGCTCCGATTCGATCCGGTGGAGGATCTCGTCGAGGTCGAAGCGGCGGTGCAGGCGGACCGTGGCCCCGGCGGCCGCGGCGGCCAGGAGGTTGAGCAGCCCGAGGATGTGCGACGGCGGCGTGGCCACCTGGAAGCGGTCGTCGGGACCGAGGCCGAGGGCGTCGATCCAGTGGCGGGTGGCGTGGCCCATCGACGTGTGGGTGTGGCGCACCGCCTTGGGCAGGCCGGTGGTGCCGGAGCTGAAGACGAGCACGGCCTCGTCGGCGGGAGGGTCGTGGGCCTCGTCGAGGCGGTCGCCGCTCCAGGCGAACGCGGCGGCGGCCCCGACCTCGTCGTCGAGGTCGGTCACCTCGTCGGTGCCGAGCAGCTCGGCGAAGATCGCGGTGGCGCTGCCATCGGTCACGGCGTGCGCGGGGCCGGTCAGCTCGACGGCGTGGCCGACCTCGATGGCCTTCCAGGCCGGGCTGATGAGCACCGCCGCGGCACCCAGCTTGCTGATGGCGTTGAACACGGTGACGAACTCGACCCGGTTGGCCATCATCAGCGCCACCCGGTCGCCCGGGCCGATCCCGCACGAGCGGAGGTGGCGGGCGAACGCGTTGCTCGCCCGGTCGAGGTCGGCGAACGACCACTGCTCGTCGCCGGCGCGCACCGCCGCCCGCTGCCCGTGGCGCTCGGCGGCCTGCTCGAGGGCGTGGTGCAGGTAGGCGGCCATATGGAAACAGTATTCTCGATTTTTGATATCGACGTCAACACCAACGCAGAGGTATCGTTCTCGCCATGGACCGACGGGTGGTGCCCCAACCGTGAAGGCCGTGCGCGGCGCCGAGGGCGGGGTCGTCGTCGTCGACCTGGACGAGCCGCCCGGTGTGGGCGAGGTGCTCGACATGCAGGCCACCAGCATCTGCGCGTCGGACCTCTCGTACCTCCGCTTCGGCAGCCGGAAGATCCTGGGCCACGAGCTGGCCGGCACCCGCGCCGACGGCACCCCGGTGGTGGTCGAGGCGCTGTACGGCTGCATGGCCTGCGACCAGTGCCTCAAGGGCTCGTACAACCTGTGCGCCACCCACGGCCAGCGGGCGCTCGGCATCTCCGCCGACGGCGGCATGGCCACCCGGTTCCGCGCGCCGACCGAGCGGCTGGTCGTGCTCCCCGAGGGCCTCGACGTGCGCGACGCCGCCATCGTCGAGCCGGCGTCGGTGGCATGGCACGCCCTGCGCATCGCCGGCACCGGACCGGGCTCGCGGGTGGCCGTGATCGGCGCCGGCGGCCTGGGGCTGCTGGCCGTGGCGTGCGCCCGCCGCATGGGCGCCGAGGCGGTCGCCCTCGAAGCGCGCCACCCCTTCCAGCGCGAGGCGGGTGAGCGGCTCGGCGCCACCATCGGCGCCACGGGCCGCTTCGACGTCGTGGTCGAGGCGGCCGGCACCGATGCCAGCATCGGCCAGGCCATCGAGGCGGTCGCCCCGGGCGGCACGGTGGTGGTGCTGAGCGTGCACTTCGGCCCGGTCACCTTCGACTGGATGCCGCTGTTCCACCGCGAGGCGCACCTGCTCCCATCGCTCGGCTACTGCAGCCACGAGGGCGGCCGCGAGATGGAGCACGCCGCCCAGATGCTCGCCGACGACCCCGACATCGCCCGCGCCCTCATCACCCACCGCTTCCCGATCGACGACGCCCCCGAAGCCTTCCGCGTCGCCGCCGACCGGAGCAGTGGCGCCATCCGCGTCGTCATCGAGCCCTGACGGCGGGACCCGGCGGGACCTTTGGGGGCCCCGACGGGTCAGCGCTCGTCGAGCTCGGCGAGGACCTCGTCGGTGTGCTGGCCGAGGCCGGGCACGCGGGCCTCGCGCTTGATCATCCCGGAGAAGGTGATGGGGCCGTTGACCGAGCGCAGGGCGCCGCCGTCGACGTCGATGAACCCGTCGTTGGCGAGCAGCTGCGGGTCCTCCACCACCTGGGCCGGGGTGTGCGCCGGCGCCCACCACACGCCCTCGCGATCGAACACCTCGGCCCACTCGGCGAACGGGCGGGTGGCGATGATCTCGTCGAGCAGGGCGATGACCTCGGTGCGGTTGCGGCGGACGGCTCCGGCGCTGGCGAAGCGCTCGTCGTCGGCCAGCTCGGGCCGGCCGAGGGCGCGCAGCACCGCGGGGAGGTGGCGCGCCGCCTCGAGCCCCGTGAAGAAGAACCACTGGTCGTCGCTCGTCTTGTACGGGTTCATGAGGGGTGCCTGGTTGCGGTGGCGCGGCTCGGCCTTGGCCACCTTGCCGAGCGTGGTCTGCAGGCCGAGGTCCCAGCCGAGCACGAACGTGCCGGTGCGCAGCAGCGACGCCTCGACCACCCGGCCCTTGCCGGTGTGGCGCTGCTCCATCACCGCGGCGAGCACGCCGGAGAGGGCGGCCAGCCCGGTGATGTGGTCGCCGATCCCGCCGCGGGCGTTGAGCGGGTTGCCGTCGGCATCGGCCATCTGCATGGCCAGGCCGGAGCGGGCCCAGAAGGCACCGATGTCGTAGGTGGGCCGGTTCCGCTCCGGGCCGTGGAGGCCGTACCCGCTGACGCTGCAGTAGACGAGGTGCGGGTGGCGCTCGACGGTGGCCTCGGGCTCCAGGCCCAGCGCGTCGAGGGCGTCGGGCCGCAGGTTGCTGATGAACACGTCGGCGCCGGCGAGCAGGTCCTCGAACCGCTGGCGCGAGTCGGGGTCGCGCAGGTCGAGCACCACGCTGCGCTTGCCGCGGTTGTCGAGGGCGAAGGCCGGGTTGGGCATCTCGTCGCCGATGCCGAGCGAGCCGAACACGTTGCGCATCGGGTCGCCGGTGGGGGCCTCGACCTTGATGACGTCGGCCCCCCAGTCGGCGAGGAGGGCCGCGGTGGACGGTGCCGCCACCCACACGCCCAGCTCGATGACGCGGAGGTCGGCGAACGACGACAGGCCGGGCGCCTCGGCGGCGGTCATCCCTGGACCCAGGCGCGCAGGGTGTCCTTGACGACCTTGCCGGTGGCGTTGACCGGGAGCTCGTCGACGATCTGCACGGCGCGGGGCGCCTTGTAGTTGGCCATCTGCTCGCGGCTCCAGGTCACCAGGTCGGGGCCGGTGAGCGCCGAGTCGGGGGCGAGCACCACGAACGCCATCCCCACCTCGCCCATCCGGGCATCGGGGATCCCGATGACCGCGGCCTGGCGGATGTCGGGGTGGCGGAGCAGGTGGTTCTCGATCTCGGCCGGGTAGGCGTTGAAGCCGCCGACGATGAACATGTCCTTGGAGCGCCCGACGATGCGGAGGTTGCCGGCCGCGTCGACGGTGCCGAGGTCGCCGGTGCTGAGCCAGCCGTCGGGCGCCAGGGCCTCGGCGGTGGCGCCCGGGTCGTCGAGGTAGTGCGACATGACGCTGCCGCCGCGCAGGAGCACCTCGCCGGGCTCGCCGGCCGGGACGTCGGCGCCCTCGCCGTCGACGATGCGCAGCTCGAAGCCGGGCCGGGGCCGGCCGACCGTGGTGGCGATGGTCTCGAAGTCGTCACCCGGGGAGGTGGCCGCAGCCGTCCCGCCCTCGGTGAGGCCGTAGCCGGTGATGATCACCGAGAACGGGAGCTCGTCGTGGATCCGGCGGATCAGCTCGACGGGGATGTCGGCGGCGCCGGTGACCGCCACCCGGAGGGTGGACAGGTCGTGGTGGGCCCGGTCGGGGTGGTCGAGGATCGACTGGTACAGCGTGGGGGCGCCGGGGAACACGGTGACGCGCTCCTCGGCCACGCGGGCCAGGGCCCGGTCGGCATCGAAGACGGCCTCGGGGAGCATGGTGGCGGCCGCGGCGACCGACGCCAGGATCCCGGCCTTCAGGCCGAACATGTGGAAGTACGGGTTGACCATCAGGTAGCGGTCGCCCGCCTCGAGGCCGGTCATCGCCACCCAGTCGGTGGCCACCCGCAGGGTCCGGCCATGGGTCTGGACGACCCCCTTCGGCGCACCGGTGGTGCCAGAGGTGAAGAGGATGTCGGACGGGTCGTCGGGACCCAAGGCGGCGCTGCGCCGCGCCACCTCGGCGCGGCCGTCGTCGGTGGCCCGGGCGGCGAAGGCGGCCCACGACTCGGTGCCGGGACGGTCGGGGCCGCGGGCCACCACCACCGTGGCCAGGTCGGGCAGCGCGGCGCGGTGCTCGGCGAGCAGCTCGAGGTAGTCGACGCCGAGGAAGTCGGTGACGGTGATCAGGGCCTTGGCGCCGCTGCGCCGCAGGATCTCGGCCGCCTCGACGCCCTTGAACCGCGTGTTCACCGGCACCAGCACGGCGCCGGCGCGGAAGATCCCGAGCGCGGCCACGATCCACTCGACGCTGTTGAACGCCCAGATCGACACCCGGTCGCCGGGCTCGATGCCGAGGTCGACCAGGCCGGCACCGAACGCGTCGGCCGCTGCGAGCAGCTCGGCGTAGGTCAGCGAGATCTCGCCGTCGACGACCGCGAGGAGGTCGCCGGAGCGCGCCCCTCGTTCCGCCAGCAGCGCCGCGATGCTGGCGGGGGCACCCTCGGTGGCGTCGGTCATCGCAGGACTTCGTCCTTCACGTTCATCAGGCGGGCGAGGTTGCCGCCCATGATCTTGCGGATCGTCTCGTCGGGCAGGCCGGCGAGCTCGTCGACGTAGCTCGGCGGGTGGGCCAGGCCCTCGGGGTGCGGGTAGTCCGACCCGAACAGGACGTGGTCGACGCCGATCAGCTCGGCCAGCTCGCCCAGGTCCTCCTCCCAGAACGGGGAGATGTAGATGTTGCGCTTGAACACCTCGACCGGGTTCTCCGAGAAGTCCTGCGGCATCTTCTTGTAGACGTCGGCCAGGTTCTTGAGCAGGGGCTCGACCCAGCTGCTGCCGTTCTCGATGACGGCGACCTTGAGCTCGGGGAACCGGCTCAGCGCACCGTGGCAGATCAGGGCGGACACCGCGTCCTCGATCGGCCGCCAGGCCGAGAGCATGCGGAACGCCTGGGGCTGGAACGGCAGCATCTCGGTGCCGCTGCCCATCCAGTCGTTCGAGTAGCGCTCGTAGCCGCTGTCCGACGAGTGCATCGTGACCAAGATGTCGTGCTCCACCACCTTGGCCCAGAAGGGGTCGAACTCGGGGAGGCCGAAGGACCGGGGCCCGCGGTAGCCCGGCACCGGCGCCGGCCGGATCAGCACGGCCTTGGCGCCGCGCTCGATCACCCACTCCAGCTCCTCGATCGCCTTGTCGACGATGGGGAGGGTGATGATCGGCGTGGTGAAGATGCGGCCGTCGTGGTCGAAGCCCCAGGTCTCGTGGATCCACTCGTTGAGCGCGTGGATGACGGCGTGCATCATCTCGGGGTCGTCGCGCATGCGCTCCTCGACCAGGCTGGCGAGGGTGGGGAACATGAGGGCGCGGTCGAGGCCCTGCTCGTCCATGAGCTTGATGCGGTCCTCGGGGTTGCGGAAGGCGGGGAGGGCCCGCATCGGCTCGCCGAAGATCTCGCGGCGGCTCAGGCCGTCGGGGTTGCCCTTGCGGAAGTAGTCCTCCTGGGCGCCGGGGCGGGCGACCACCTCGAAGGTGGGGTTGGGGATGTAGTCGCTGATCTGGCCCCGCACGACGATCTTCTTGCGCCCCCGGACCTCGACGTACTCGATGGCGCGCTGGTACCGGGCGGGCAGGAACTTCGTCAGCGCCTCCTCGGTCTCGTACAGGTGGTTGTCGGCGTCGAACACCGGGCAGGCGAGCTCGTAGGCGGTCATCGTTGGTCTCCTCATCCGAATGAGAATTCCATTATTGGTCCAGGAGAGTCTCGATTGCAACGCCGGTCCCGGGCCGAGAACGTGCCTCTTGGAATTGTGTAACCTCCGTCTCATCGCGGGCACAGGGGCTCGGCCTGAGGAGGCGACGTGGAAGCGCACAACCGTCTGTTCGTCGGGGGCACGTGGCAGGACCCGACCACCGACGGCGTGATCGACGTGGTCTCGCCCCGCACCGGCGAGGTCTTCGCCACCGCCGCCGCCGCGGGACCCGCCGACGTCGACCGCGCCGTCGCCGCGGCGCGCGCCGCCCACGACACCGGCGACTGGCCGCGGCTCCCCGCCGCCGAGCGGGTCGATGCGGTGCGCCGCCTGGCCGCCGCCTACAGCGAGCGCCGCCGGGAGATGGCGGCGCTGATCACCGCCGAGATGGGCTCGCCCATCTCGTTCTCCAAGTTCGCCCAGGCCACCTTGCCCATGGTGCTGATGACCACGTTCGCCGACATCGCCGAGGGCTACCCGTGGGAGTCCACCCGGCCCGGCGCCTACGGCCAGGACATCCTCGTGCGCAAGGAGCCCACGGGCGTGGTGGCCGCCATCGTCCCGTGGAACATGCCCCAGTTCCTGATCGCCGGGAAGCTCGCCCCTGCCCTGCTCGCCGGCTGCTCCATCGTGATCAAGCCCGCGGCCGAGACCCCGCTCGACGCCCTGCTGCTCGCCGAGGTGATCGACTCGATCGGCCTCCCGCCCGGCGTCGTCAGCATCCTCCCCGGCGGCCGCGAGGTCGGCGAGGCGCTCGTCGCCCACCCCGGTGTCGACAAGGTGGCCTTCACCGGCTCCACCGCGGCCGGGCGCCTGGTGGCGGCGCAGTGCGGCCGCGACCTCAAGCGCGTCAGCCTCGAGCTGGGCGGGAAGTCGGCGGCGATCGTGCTCGACGACGCCGACCCGGCCGCCGCCGCCGAGGGCGTGAAGGTGGCCGGCCTCATGAACAGCGGCCAGGCCTGCGTGGCCCAGACCCGCGTGCTGGTGCCCGCCGCCCGGCAGGACGAGTTCGTCGACGCCCTGGCCGCCATGGTCGAGGCGCTCGTCGTGGGCGATCCCGAGGACAAGGCCACCGAGATCGGGCCGCTCGTCACCCGGCGCCAGCAGGAGCGGGTCCGGGGATACATCGACGGCGGCGTCGCCGAAGGAGCACGGCTGGTGGTGGGCGGCAGCGGCCGGCCCGACGGCCTCGACCACGGCTGGTACATCCGCCCCACGCTCTTCGCCGACGTGGCCAACACCATGGCCATCGCACGCGAGGAGATCTTCGGCCCGGTGCTGTCGGTCGTCCCGTACCAGGACACCGACGACGCCATCCGCTTGGCCAACGAGTCCGACTACGGGCTCTCCGGCTCGGTGTGGACCGCCGACGCCGGGCGGGGGCTCGAGGTGGCCCGCCGCATCCGCACCGGATCGTTCGGGATCAACGAGCCCTACAGCATGGATCCGGCCGCTCCCTTCGGCGGGATGAAGGCCAGCGGCATCGGCCGCGAGCTCGGCTCCGAGGGGCTCGACGGCTACCTCGAGGCCAAGGCCATCTCCGGCGCCCCCTCCACCTGACCCTCCCCCACGATCCGAACGGATCGGAACGGAACCGACATGAGCACCCCCACCGAACCCACCCGGACCCCGCGCCGGGTCGTCATCGTCGGCGCGTCGAGCGGGCTCGGCCGCTGCGTCGCCGCCGGCCTGGGCGCCAAGGGCGACCGGCTCGCCCTCCTCGCCCGCCGCAAGGACCGGCTGGACGAGGCCGCGGCCGAAGCCGGCCCCGACGCCGCCTCGATCGCCTGCGACGTCACCGACACCGACTCGGTGAACGCGGCGATCGACGAGGCGGCCACCACCCTCGGCGGCATCGACGCCCTCGTGTACGCCAGCGGCATCGGCCACCTCCAGAAGATGGCCGACGTCAGCGCCGAGACGTGGGCCCAGCAGTTCGCCACCAACGTGACCGGGGCCGCCATCACCACGGCCGCCGCCCTCCCCCACCTGGAGGAGTCGTCGGGCGTGGCGCTGTACTTCACCTCGGTGAGCGCCTCGATGACCGAACCGTGGCCCGGGCTCGGCTCCTATGCGGTGAGCAAGGCCGCCCTCGACAAGATGGTCGAGGCCTGGCGCGCCGAGCACCCGCACCTGGGCTTCACCCGCGTCATCATCGGCGACTGCGGCGGCGGCGAGGGCGGGGCCGCCGTCGAGTTCAACGCCGGCTGGGACCGCGACGTGGCCATGGAGGTGGTGCCCGGCTGGGTCGAGCGCCAGCTCATCATCGGTGCGCTCATGGATGTGGACGAGCTGGTCACCGCGGTCGACACGGTGATCACCCTCGGCGGCACCGCCACCATCCCGTCGGTCGCCGTCATGCCCCGCCGCCCCCGGCCCGAGTAGCGGGCTGCCGCGCCGGCCTCAGCTGCGGGGCGGCGTGGCGCGGATCATGCTGTCCTGGACGAACGACGCGACCAGGGCGCCGTCCTGGAACACGTGGGCCCGGCCGTAGGCGCGGCCGTGGCCGGCGTAGGGGCTCTCGTGCTCGAGCAGCATCCACTGGTCGGCCCGGCTCGGCTCGTGGAACGTGAGCGTGTGGCCGACCACGCCGGTGGTGAGCGTGACGTGGGCCTGGGCCTGGCCGACGCCGTCGTGCGGGCGCATGGCGGTGCCGATGAGGAAGCCGTCGGTGGCGAACGCGAGCAGGGCCTGACCGGTGGCGGCATCGGTGGGGGCGCCCACGAAGCGGGTCCAGACGTCGAGCTCGGCGGGACCGACCGCGTCGGGGTCGTTGATGTCGACGCCGTCGACGGTGCGCACCTCCCAGGCCCCGGGCAGGTGGGCCCCCTCGGCCGCATCGGCAGGGGCCGAGGTGACGGTGGGCTCGACGGCGTGGCGGATGAGGTCGGGCTCGTCGGCCGACAGCAGCACGAGCGCCCGGGTGCAGACCCGGTCGCCCTGGCTGATGGTCACGGTGCTGCTCGCGAAGCTGCGGCCGCTGTGGAGCGGCTCGACGGTGATCTCGATGGGCACGCTGGTATCGCCGCCGCGGGCGAAGATGATCTGGACCGTCTTGACGGTCTTGCCCTCCTGGCCGGCGAGGGCGGCGATGATCGTCTGGGCCATGAGCTGGCCGCCGAACACCGGGCCGCCGTGGCCGAACGAGACGTTGGGGGCGGTGAAGGTGCCCGGACCGGTGGGCTGGAGCTGGAGGGCGGCCACGTAGTCGTCGATGGAGGTGCTCACGGGGTGTCCTGTCGAAATATGAGAACGGGGTTTCCGTTGGATGGTAGTCTCGTTCGATGCGGGACCACGGATTCCACCCCGTCCCGGTCAAGCGCATCGTGCAGGAGACCGGAGACACCCGGTCGTTCGTGCTCGACGTGCCCCCCGATCTCCGCGGCGCCTTCGCCTACCTCCCCGGGCAGTTCTGCACGTTCCGGGTGCACCTGGGCGACGACGAGGTGCTGCGCTGCTACTCGATGTCGAGCGCCCCGGAGACCGACGACGACCTGACCGTCACGGTCAAGCGGGTGCCGGGGGGCCTGGTGTCGAACTGGCTGCACGACCACGTGGCCGAGGGCGATGTGCTCGAGGTCACCCGGCCCGCCGGCGTGTTCTGCCCCCGCCCCGACGACCGCCCGGTGGTGGCCTACTGCGGCGGCAGCGGCATCACGCCGGTCATGTCGATCCTGCGCAGCACCCTCGCCGCCACCGACCGGCGGGTGCGGGTGCTCTACGCCAACCGCGACGAGCGCTCGGTCATCTTCGACCACGAGCTGGCCGCCCTCCAGGCCGCCCACGGCGACCGCCTCGAGGTCCGGCACCACCTCGACAGCTCGGGCGGCTACCTCGACGCCGCCGCGGTGCTCGACTTCGCCGGCACCGACCTGGGGGGCGACCACTACATCTGCGGCCCGGGCCCGTTCATGGACCTGGTGGAGGCCACGCTCCTGGGCGTGGGCATCGAGCAGGACCGGATCGCCATCGAGCGCTTCGTGGTGGCCGACGATCTCCCCCCGCTGGAGGCCGCCCCGGCCCCGAGCGAGCCCGAGGAGATCACCCTCATCATCAAGGGCAAGCGCACCACGCTCCCCCATCGGGTGGGCGACACGGTGCTCGGCACCGCCCGGCGCGGCGGGGTGGTGACGCCCTACTCGTGCGAGGCCGGCAACTGCGCCACGTGCATGGCGCTCGTGCTCGACGGCGCCGTCACCATGCGGGCCAACAACGCGCTGACCCCCGAGGAGCTCGACGAGGGCTGGGTCCTCACCTGCCAGGCCGAGCCCACCACCGCCTCGGTGACCATCGAGTTCGAGGCGATGTAGGCCCGACCGGCAGGGTCAGGTGTTGCGGCCGCCGTTGACGCCGATGACCTGGCCGGTGATGTAGCCGGAGCGCTCGTCCACCAGGAACGAGCAGGCGTTGGCGATGTCGTCGGGCGTGCCGATGCGGCGGACGGGGGTGCGGGTCTCGTGGTCCTCGACCTTGCCTCCCAGCAGGCCCTTGCTCTCGGAGTCGCGCAGCATCGGCGTGTCGATGAAGCCGGGGGGGATGGTGTTGACGGTGATCCCCTTGGGCCCGAACTCGAGGGCGAGCGCCTTGGTCAGCCCGATGAGCCCGGCCTTCGACGACACGTAGTGGGTCATGAAGGGCTGGCCGCCCTGGGCGCTCGACGACGAGATGTTGACGATGCGGCCCCAACCGGCCTCGATCATGTCGGGGAGCACGGCCTGGCACAGGTAGAAGGGCCCGTTCAGGTTGATGGCCATGATCCGGTCCCACGTCTCGTCGGTGATCGACAGGAACTTGTCGAACCCCTGGAGGCCGGCGTTGTTGACCAGCACCAGCGGCGGGCCCAGCTCGGTGCGCACGCGCTCGATGGCGGCGTTGACCAGGGCGCGGTCGGACACGTCGACGTCGCCGAACGCGGCGGCCGCGTGGCCCTCGGCGTGCAGCTCCTCGGCCACGGCCTCGGCCGCGGCGGCGTTGAGGTCGACGATCGCCACGGTGAGCCCGTCGGCGGCCAGGCGCCGGGCGATGGCGCGGCCGATGCCCGACCCTCCGCCCGTGACGACGGCGACTCGCGGCTCGTGCTGATCGGTCATGTCTTCTCCTGTTTGTGGTTCGGGCTCGTCGGCGTTCAGATGACGCCGTCGGCGCGGAGCGCGGCGATCTGCTCGGTGGTGCGGTGCAGCAGCTCGCCGAGCACATCGTCGGTGTGGGCCCCGAGCTCGGCACCGAGGAACCGGATCTCGCCGGGGGTCTCGGACAGGGCCGGGATGGTGCCGGGCACCTTGAGCGGCCCGATGCGCGACGGCACCTCGACGATGGTCTCGCGGTGGAGGTACTGCGGGTCCTCGAAGATGTCGGCGATCGAGTTGAGGCGGCCGGCGGGCACCTGGTGGGTGCGGCAGGCGGCGAGCGCCTCGTCGCAGGTCACCGAGCCCACCCACGCGCCCACCGCCGCGTTGACCTCGTCGCGCGCGGCCAGGCGGCGGGCCTTGGGGCCCCACTGGTCGTCGTCGGCCAGCTCGGGGCGGCCCATGACGCCGGCGAGGCGGCGGAACATCTCGTCGTTGGTGCAGGCGATGGCCAACCAGGTGCCGTCGCGGCACTCGTAGTGGCTGTGGGGCAGCACGTTGACCGTGTCGGCGCCCATGCGCTCGCGGACGGTGCCGAACTGCTGGTACGCCGGTGCCAGCTCGTCGAGCATCCGGAAGATGGGCTCGAACAGCGTGAGGTCGACCACCTGGCCCTCGCCCGTGGTCTCGCGCGCCCGCAGCGCGAGCAGGGTGCCGACCACGCCGTAGAGGCCGGTGACGTAGTCGGCCAGCGACGTGGACCCGGGGGTGACGGGCGGACCGTCGGGCTCGCCGGCCAGGTACGCCAGGCCGGAGAAGGCGTGGGCGATGCGGGCGAACCCGGGCTGATCGCTGTTGGGCCCCGTCTGGCCGTAGGCCGACACCCGCACCACGACGGTCCGCGGGTTCAGGGCCTTGATGGCATCGGGGCCGAACCCCCACCGCTCCATCACGCCGGGCCGGAAGTTCTCGATGACGACGTCGGCGCCCTCGATGAGCTCGGCGAGCAGCTCGCGCCCCTGCGGCTGCTGCAGGTCGAGCGTGACCGAGCGCTTGTTGCGGCCCTCGCTGAGCCACACGAGCGTGTCGCCGCACTCGGTCTCGGTGCCGAAGCGGCGGGTCAGGTCGCCCGTGCCGGGCCGCTCGACCTTGATCACGTCGGCGCCGAACTCGCCCAGGACGGTGGCGCAGAACGGGCCCGCGATGTAGTTCCCCAAGTCGAGGACGCGGATCCCGTCGAGGGCTTGCATGAACTGAGAACATAGATCATCTCAACTGGAAATGCTGCATGCGCGTTCTGATAGCGTCGTTATCGAGGAGGTTCGGACCGCATGGACTTCGTATTCGATGATGACCAGCTCGCGCTGCAGACCGCCGTGGCCGATGTGCTCGCCAAGGAGTGCACCTCGGCGTACCTCCGGTCGGTGATGGAGGGCGCCGAAGACCCCGCCGGGCTGTGGTCCACGCTCGTCGGGCTCGACTGGCCGGCGCTGGCCATCGCCGAGCACGACGGTGGCGTGGGCATGTCGTTCCTCGACCTGGCCATCGTCCTGGAGCAGCTCGGCTACGTCGCCGACCCCACCCCGTTCCTCGCCACCACCACGCAGTTCGCCCCGCTCGTCACCGCCTGCGGCTCCCCCGAGCAGCGCCAGCGGTTCCTCGGGGCCATCGCCGCCGACGGCCGGCCGGGCACCGCCGTCCTCGCCTCCGCGGTCACCGCCCAGCGCACCGATGCCGGTTGGGAGCTCCACGGCACGGCCCGGTTCGTGGTCGACGGCCACCGCGCCACCGAGATCGCCGTCGTCGCCGAGTCCGCCGAGGGGCCGGTCGCGCTGGTCGTGCCCGCCGACGCCGTCGAGGCCACCCGGCTCCCCTCCTTCGACAAGGCCCTCCCCGTGAGCGACGTGTGCTTCGACGGCGCCGTGGTCGGGACCGACCGCCACCTCGCGGCGGGCGCCACCGCCGCCGGCGCGGCCGCCGCGCTCGACCAGGCCGTCACCGGTCTGGCGCTGGTCTCGGTGGGCGCCTGCCAGCGGGCGCTCGACCTGGTCATCGAGTACGTGTCGGGCCGCGAGCAGTTCGGGGTGCCGATCGGCTCGTTCCAGGCGGTGAAGCACAAGGTGGTCGACATGTACGTCGCCATCGAGCGGGCCCGGGCCCTGGCCTTCTTCGCCGCCCTGACCATCACCGAGGACGACCCCCGCCGCACCCTCGCCGCCTCGATGGCGAAGGCCGCGGCCGGCGACGCCCAGCGGCTCGTGTTCCAGGGCGCCATCCAGCTCTACGGCGGGATCGGCTTCACGTGGGAGAACGACGTGCACCTGTACGTGCGCCGGGCCAAGGGCACCGAGCTGCTCTTCGGCGGCGCAGCCGAGCACCGGGCCCGGGTGGGCCGCCTGCTGCTCGATGACCCACGACGATCCACGGAGGTGCTGACCGGTGCAGCTGACGTTTGACGAGGGCACGGAAGCCTTCCGCCAGGAGTTCAACGACTGGCTCGATGCCAACGTCCCCGCCGAGGAGGAGGCCACCGTGCGCCCCCGCTCGAGCGCGGACTCGCCGCCGTGGGCGCGCGCCTGGCAGCGCAAGATGTTCGACGCCGGCTGGCTCGTCCCCGGCAACAAGCCCGAGCACGGCGGCCGCAACGCCACGCTGATCGAGCAGTTCATCTGCCACCAGGTGAAGTCCGACCGGGGCATCTACACCAGCTTCAACCCGCAGGGCCTCGGCATCATCACGCCGTCGATCCTGTCGTTCGGCACCCCGGAGCAGATCGAGCGCTGGGCCATCCCGATCCTGAAGGGCGAGCTCACCGCGGCGCTCGGCATGAGCGAGCCCAACGCCGGCTCCGACCTCGCCGGGCTGCGCACCAAGGCGGTGCGCGACGGCGACTCGTTCGTGGTCAACGGCCAGAAGGTGTGGACCTCCGGTGCCCACCACGCCGACGTGATCCTCGCGTTCGTGCGCACCGACCCCGACGCCCCCAAGCACAAGGGCATCAGCACCCTCATCATCCCGACCGACCTGCCGGGCCTCACCCGCCGCCCGTTCGGCTCGGTGATCTCGCCCGAGGACCAGGACTTCAACGAGGTCTTCTTCGACGACGTGCACGTCCCCGCCGAGAACCTCCTCGGGCCGCTGCACGGCGGATGGGGGGTGGCCAACGGGTCGCTCGGCCACGAGCGGGCGATGCTCTGGCTCGACTACTCCGCCCGCCTCGACGACCACCTCGACGCCTTCCGGGCCAAGGCCCAGCCGCTGGGCCTGGCCGACGATCCGCTGGCCGTCGACGACTACGCCCGCGCCATCATCGACGCCCAGGCCCTCCGCCTGCTCGGCTACCAGACGCTGGCCAAGACCCGGCGGGGCATGTCGCCCAAGGAGCAGTCGATCCTGAAGCTGCTCGGCTCCGAGGCCGGCCAGCAGGCGCAGCTCGACGCCGTCGAGTGGCTGGGCCCGCTCGCCCTCGACGACGAGACCCCGAGCCGCCCCTACAACCACCTCCAGCTCGAGTCGCACGACGCCAGCTGGTTCGAGCGCTACCTGCGCAGCTTCGCGGGCACCATCGCCGGCGGCACCTCGGAGATCCAGCGCAACATCATCGCCGAGCGCGTGCTCGGCCTGCCCCGCTCCTGAGCCGGAGCTAGAGCTCGCCCTTCAGCGACGCCAGGAACTCGCGGGTGCGCAGCGACGAGGCGAGGCGCTCGTCGCGGTCCTTGCCGATCGGCACGACGCGCAGCGACACGTCGGTGGTGCCGGCGCTCGCGAACGACCGGAGGCGGGCCTCGATGCTCGCCTCGCTGCCCGCCGCCATGATGTCGCCCACCGAGGTGGCATCGCCCAGGTCGAGCAGCTTCTGGTAGTTCGGCGACACCTCGGCCTCCGACAGCAGGGTGTTGGCCCGGGCGATGGCCGTGTCGATCTCGTCGTCGGCGCACAGGCACACGGGCACGCCCGCCACGATGCGCGGCGCGGGCCGGCCGGCGGCCTCGGCCGCCGCGCTGATCCGGGGCGCGACGTGGCTGCCGATGGCGCGCTCGTCGGCCAGCCACAAGATGGTGCCGTCGGTCCGCTCGCCCGCGAGGCGCAGCATCTGCGGGCCCAGCGCCGCGATCAGGACCGGGTTGGGTGCGAGATCGGTGATGTCGAGCGGGTTGTGCACCTGGTAGCGCTCGTTGGTCACGTCGACCGGCCCGGGGCCGCCGAGCGCGGCGGCGAGCACCTCGAGGTAGTCGCGCAGGTGCGGAGCCAGGTGCTCGTAGGGGAGGCCGAGCATCTCGGTGATCACCCAGTGGTGCGAGACGCCGAGGCCGAGCGCCAGGCGCCCGCCGCACACCGCCTGCGTGGACAGCGCCTGCTGGGCCATGGCGATGGGGTGGCGCGACTGGATGGGCACGACGGCGGTGCCGATCTCGATGCGCGTGGTGGCCTGGCCGACGATGGCGGCGGCGGTGAGGGCGTCGAAGTCGTCGGGGATCTGCGGGATCCACACCGACGCGAAGCCCGACTCCTCGGCCAGGCGGGCGTCGGCCAGGAGCCGCTCGACCTTGGTGCCGTAGCGGCCTCGCTCCGGCCCCAGCATCACGCCGATCCGCATGCGGACCACCTTCCGTCAACCTCGGAGAGAACGTCCCTCTTCCATGAGTATAACGGGGATTCCGGTCTAGAGGTCGAGCTCCACGATCGGGCGCACGAGCGGGTTGACGTTGACCTCGCGCAGCGCCGGCGCCAGCTCCTCGTGGGTCCGCCCGGCGAGGAACCCGTCGATCGTGCGCTCCATGTTGGAGAGGTGGCCCTCGGCCCTCTCGGACAGGCGCATGTACTCGAAGCCCCGGTTGTGGAGGCCGAGCTGCTGGCGGGGCAGGTTGGAGAAGTCCTGCGCCGGGATGGGCGGCCACCGCTCGTCGTCGCACTCCCACACCTCGGGCGGTGTCGGCTTCGGCCGGTCGGCGCCCTCGGGGAACCGGGTCAGCGACCAGATCTCCATGAGCGTCTCCTCGGGCCCCAGGGGCCGGAACCGGTACGACGACGCGCTGCTGTACATCGGGAGCACGAAGTAGTGCGGGAAGCAGTAGCCCATCGGCTCGTTCTTCCCGGTGCGGTCGAGCTCGTTGAGGTCGGGGATGGGGTGGCCCTCGGCGCGGTGCGCGGCCACCACCGCGTCGTTGAGGGTGCGGTTCCAGATCGCCGCCGCCTCGTCGGCATCGGCGGGCAGGTCGATGTCGCGCAGGCCCTCGGCCACCTTCACGTCGGAGGCGTGGACCATGCCGGCCATGCCGTCGCTCATCGTGCGGAGGTACTGGATCTCGGCGTCGACGAACGCCCGCGGGTCGAACGTGGCGCCCTGCGCGCCGTACCGCATGCCGGGGATGACCAGCTGCGGATGCGATTGGACGACGTGGTACTGCTCCTGGAACGCCTGCTCGGCCAGCTTCCAGTTCACCGGGAGCCGGCAGGCGTACCACCACTCGGTGCGCAGCGTCTCCACGTCCCACGCGTCGAGGATGGTGGCGGCCGGCTCGATCGACTCGCGCAGCGGCGGGGCGGCGTCGTCGAGGTTGATCCAGGCGCAGGCACCCCAGCGCTCGCAGCGGACCGGGCGCAGGTCGGTGTCGCCGGCTTCGAGGTTGTGGAGGTCGAACGACTTGCGCATCGGGATGCGGGTGTTGGCGCCGTCGCGGCCGTAGCACCAGCCGTGGAACGAGCACGTGAACTGCTGCTCGCAGACCCCCGGCCCCTCGACCAGGCGCACGCCGCGGTGGCGGCAGGTGTTCTCGAACGCCCGCACCTCGCCGTCGTCGCCCCGCAGCACGATGACCGACTGGTCGAGGATCTCGTAGGTGACGTAGTCGCCGGGCTGGGGGATCTCCTCGAGCCGACAGGCCATCTGCCACGTGCGTGACCACAGCTGCTCGGCCTCGAGGGCGAAGAAGTCCGGGTCGTAGTAGCGCTGCTTCGGTGCCCGGTCCGGGACCTCGATCGCAAACGGAACCTTCTGCGCCACCACGTGCTCCTCTGTTCGTCGCCGACTAGGTTTAGACCAACCGGTCGGTACAAGCAACGGCACCGACCCTGGCGAAGGGGACCGAGCATGGCCGCATCCACGTACGCCGAGGTGGCGGAGGGCGTGAAGGCGACGATCGCCCGCTACACCCACGCCCTCGACGACGGGCGCACCGACGACGTGGTGGACACCTACTGCCCCGACGGGGTGTTCGACCTGCCCGGCACCGGCACGTTCGAGGGCCACGACGCCCTGCGCGCCGCCTACGCCAAGTGGGCGCCGCGGGTCCCCCAGCGCCACCTCATCTCCAACACGCTCGTCTCCGAGTGGGACGACCACCAGGCCACCGCCACCAGCGACGTGGTCCTCCTGATCCAGATCGACTCGGCGTGGAAGGTGCAGTTCGTGGCCCGCTACACCGACGTGCTCCACCACGACGACGACGGCGGGTGGATGTTCCACCGCCGCACGGTCGCCTGAGGCACGCGTGCAGTCCGACCTGAGCTGGGTGTCGGTGCTCGAGCACCACGCCCTCCGCACGCCGAGCGCGCCCATCGCCACCTTCGAGGGCCGCACCGTCACCTACGGCGAGATGGTCACGTGGTCCGGGGCCGTGGCCGCCGGCCTGGCCGCCCGGGGCGTCGGTGCCGGCGATGTGGTGGGCCTGCTCTCGTACAACAACGTCGAGTTCCTCACCACGATCTTCGCCGCCAACCACCTCGGTGCCGTGGCCATGCCGATCAACTGGCGCCTGGCGGCCGAGGAGGTGCGCTTCATCCTCGACCACTCCCAGGCCAAGGCCCTGGTGTGCGACGAGGCGCTCGTCTCCCTCGCGGCCGACGCGATCGGGCGCCTCGGCGGGCCCGGGCTCGTCCAGGTCTGCGTCACCGAGCAGCACCCCGAAGGGTGGGAGCGCTTCGCAGAGATCGGGACCGGCGACCCGGCGGTCGAGCGGGTGGCGGTCGAGGGTGACGACACCCACCGGCTCATGTACACGTCGGGCACCACGGGCCGTCCCAAGGGCGTGATGCTCACCCACGCCAACCTGGCGTGGAAGAACCACGCCCACGTGGCCGAGCTGGGCTTCACCAGCGCCGACGTGGGCCTGGCGTGCGGGCCGCTGTACCACGTGGGTGCGCTCGACCTGGTCACCACGTCGATGATCTCGGTCGGCGCCACCACCATCGTCCACCGCGCGTTCGACGCCGCCGCGGTGGTCGACGAGATCGAGGGCTCGCAGGTCACCGTGGTCTGGGCGGCACCGGCGATGCTCCGAGCGATCCTCGACGTCCCCGGCGTCGAGGCCCGCGACCTGTCGTCGGTGAAGGTGATCATCGCCGGGGGCGAGAAGCTGCCGATCCCCACCATCGACCGGCTGCGCGCCACGTTCCCCTCGGCCTGGCTCGCCGACGCCTACGGGCTCACCGAGACGGTCTCGGGCGACACCTTCCTCGATCGGGACAGCACCATCACCAAGCTCGGCAGCGTCGGGCGGCCGTGCCAGTACCTCGACCTGCAGATCTGGGACGAGCAGGGCACGCCCCTGCCCGCCGGCGAGCGGGGCGAGGTGGTGCTGCGCGGCCCCAAGGTGTTCAAGGGCTACTGGCGCGACCCGGTGGCCACCGAGCGGGCGTTCGCCGGCGGCTGGTTCCACACCGGCGACATCGGCGTGGTCGACGACGACGGCTTCGTGTTCATCGTCGACCGGCTCAAGGACATGATCGTGTCGGGCGGCGAGAACATCGCCAGCTCCGAGGTCGAGCGGGTCATCTACGAGCACGCATCCGTGGTGGAGGCCGCCGTGGTGGGCCGGCCCGACGAGCGGTGGGGCGAGGTGCCGATCGCCTACGTGGTGGTCGACGCCGACTCGCCCACCACGCCCGATGAGCTGATCGAGCACTGCCGCGGCCAGCTGGCCAAGTTCAAGGTCCCCCGCGACGTCGTGCTGATCGAGGCCCTGCCGCGCAACCCGTCGGGCAAGGTCCTCAAGCGGGAGCTCCGGGAGCACCCAGGTGGGACATGAACGTGGCCGACCAGGCCATGAGGTCCGTCGGGACGGTGTAGCCGTCCTCGTCGTTGATCGCCGCCCAGTGCTCGGCGACGTCCTCCACCGACGGCTCGGGCCCGTCGGCCACGTAGCCCGGCGTCGACCCGATGAAGATCCGCGAGAAGCGCCCCGCACCCGCGGCGTAGACCTCGCCGGTGACGGGGCAGTCCTCGTGGGCGAGGAACGCGACCATCGGCGCCGCCAGGCCGGGAGCCATGGCGGGCGTCTCCTCGGCCTCCGGGCCCGCCATGCGCGTGACCGCCGCCGGGGCGATCAGGTTGGCCTTGATGCCCTTGCGGGCACCGGCCACCGCCAGGCTCCGCGTCATCCCGATCACGCCGCCCTTGGCGGTGGCGTACGAGAGGTTGGCGGGCAGGCCGAACAGGCCGGCCGACGTGGTGTTCACGATCCGGCCGTAGCCCTGCTCCACCAGGTGCGGCCACGCCGCCTTGATGGTGTTGAAGGTGCCGGCCACGTGCACGGCGAGGTGCCGCTCGAGGTTGTCGAGGTCGGCGGCCGGGAGCCCCGCCCAGCGGATGATGCCGGCGTTGTTCACCACGATGTGGATGCCGCCGAACGCCTCCACCGCCGCGGCCACCAGCGCTTCGGCCCCCGCCGTGGTGGAGACGTCGCTGGTGTCGGCGACGGCCGTGCCGCCGGCGGCCACGATCTCCGCCGCCACCGCCGCGGCAGGACCGGTGTCGTCGCCGTCGCCGTCGACCGACGCGCCGAGATCGTTGACCACCACGCTGGCGCCGCGGGCACCGAGCAGCAGGGCGTGGGCGCGGCCGATGCCGCGCCCGGCACCGGTGACGATCGCCGTGCGGCCATCGAAGCGAAGCGGGTCCATCAGTGAGCTCCTCCGAACGAGACGTGGCCGCGGCCCGTGTACCGTCGCACCCGATGCCCAGGACGCCGGCGAGCGACGAACCGAGTCGCAGCGAGAAGTGGCAGGCCCGTGTCGACGCCATCGTCGACACGTCGGCCGAGGTGTTCGCGAAGAACGGCTACCACGCCACCGGCATCGTGGAGCTGTGCGAGGTCAACGGGCTGGGCAAGGGCGCGTTCTACCACTACATCGGGTCGAAGGAGGAGCTGCTCGCCGCCATCCACGACCGGGTGATGGACCAGGTGCTGGCGGGCGGCGACCGCGCGGTGGCCGCCGGCGGCACGCCGTCGGAGCAGCTCGGCCTGCTCGGCGACGAGCTCCTCGACGTGATCTTCCGCTACCCCGATCACGTGTGGGTGTTCCTCCACGAGTTCCCCGCCCTCACCGGCGAGCGCGCCGACCGCTTCCGGGTGCGCCGCCGCACCTACGAGCGCCAGGTGGAGTCGGTGCTGCAGGCCGGCATCGACAGCGGCGACTTCCGCGCCATCGATCCCCGGCTCACCGCCCTCGCGTGGCTCGGCATGCACAACTACACCTACCTGTGGCTCAAGGTCGACGGCCGGCTCGACGCCCACGACGTGGCCAAGCCGTTCGGCGACATCTTCCTGCGCGGCATCCAGGGCTAGCTACGCCGGCACGGGGGCGAACCCCAGCAGGTTGCCGAGCGTGCCGCCCAAGATCGCCTTGCGCTCGTCGTCGGGGACGCCGGCGAACTGCTGGGCGTTGAGCTCCTGGCTGCCGCGGAACGTGCCCTCGGCGTGCGGGTAGTCGTTGCCCCACACGAGCGTCGACAGCCCGGTGATGTGGCGGCAGGCGATTGCGACCGGGTCGTCCTGGAACTGGACGTGGAACTGGCGCTGGACGTACTCGCTCGGCTTGAGGGCGTAGGGCCACTTCTCGTTGAGCCGGAAGAGCTGGGCCATGTCGGGCTGGTCGTCCATGGGCCGGGTGTCGTCCCACTTGCCCAGCCACCAGTCGGCGTCCTGGCCGATGCCGGTGACCCAGCACTTGTCCATGCCGCCGACGAGCGACGCCAGCCAGTGGGCGTTGAACTCGATCAGCGAGAAGTGGAGGTCGGGGTAGCGCTCGGCGACGCCGCCGCCGATCAGCTGGCAGATGAGCTGCGACGGGGCGAGCGTGCTGTAGACGGCCTGCGTGACCATGCGCTTGGCCGCGGCCCGCTCGGTCATCGGCTGGTTCACCTGGGCGGCGTTCTCCAGCACCACCTTGAGCGTGGTGGCCTCGGTGTCGTTGACGCTCACGCCGCCGGTCTGGGTGTGGAAGAACGGCTGGAGCCCGGTGGCCGAGAGCGCGTCCCACACCGGATCGAGGTCTCGCGTGTAGTAGCTGCGCGGCGGCGTGGCGGGGAGCAGGACCGTGCGGAAGCCGGCGTCGGCCACCCGCTCGATCTCGGTGACGGCATCGCCCACATCGGACAGCGGGATGGGCGCCGTGGGGCAGATGCGGTCGAAGTAGGGCGAGAACCGTTCGTGGACGTAGTCGTTGTAGACGCGGGCGTGGGCGATCGACAGCTCGTGGTCGTCGGAGTAGAGCCCGAACAGCGAGAGGTTGGGGTGCATCACCTGGACGTCGACGCCATCGGACGCCATGTCCTCGAGGATCAGCTCGGGGTCGCCCTCGGGCGTGCGGCCGCTGGTCTGGCGGTAGCGGGAGATGGTCCAGCCCTCGTACCCGGCGGTGTGCAGCCGCCGGAAGTGGGTGGCGCCGCCCTCGACGAACGGCTCGATCTCGAAGTCCTCCTCCCACACCGCCCGGTCGCGCAGGTGCTTCGGCAGGCGGGTCTTGAACAGGTCGACGGGCTCCAGCAGGTGCCCGTCGGCGGAGACGACGAAGTCCTGGGTGGTCATGGCATCAGCTCCGGAAACAGTCTTCTCGCGGGACGCGAACTTGATTAGACGCTAGACCAACCGGTCGGTACACCGCAACGGATAGGGTCTTCTCCCGACAGCCAGGGGGCAACGATGACGAAGCGATGGCAGCAGCGGCCGGACGGCTCCACCTGGGGCGACTTCGGCGACGACGACGAGCTCGGGCGCATCAACCTGATGACCACCGAGAAGGTCCTCCAGGGCGTGCAGGAGGTGCAGGCCGGCCGCACCTTCTGCCTCAGCCTCCCGCTCGACTTCCCCGGCGGCAACGCGCTGAACCAGCGCCGCCACCCGCCGGTGGTGGCGCCCACCGAGGACATGGATGGCAACGCCGGCACCTTCTACAACGTCCACATGAGCGAGATGCCCGACTTCGGCGACCCCAAGTACGTCGACGTGTGGGCCGACGACGTGGTCACCCTCTCCCTCCAGTACTCCACGCAGTGGGACTCGCTGGCGCACGTGGGCGCCGAGTTCGACGCCGACGGCGACGGCGTCGAGGAGGCCGTCTACTACAACGGCTACCGCGCCGGCACCGACCTCGTCGGCCCCCACGACGACGCCGCCGGCGACGGCACCGGGCAGCGAGCCTTCGCCCGCCACCTCGGCCTGGAGCACATGGCGTTCCACGGCGTCCAGGGCCGCGGCGTCCTCGTCGACCTGGCCCACCACCTCGGCCACGACTGGAAGGCCGTCGACCTCGACACCCTCCAGGCGATCATGAAGGCCGACGACGTGGTGGTCGAGCCGGGCGACGTGCTGCTGCTCCACACCGGCTTCGCCACCGAGCTCCTGGCGATGGACCGCAACCCCGATCCCCGCAAGATCTTCACGACGTGCTCGTACCTCGACGCCCACGACGACGCGCTCCTCGACTGGATCGCCGAATCGCAGATCGCCGGGCTGGTGGCCGACAACTACTCGGTCGAAGGCCTCCTCGGGAAGGACCGCGATCCGAGCCGCCACTCGTTCCTGCCGATCCACCACCTGTGCCTGTTCAAGCTGGGCGTCCCGCTGGGCGAGCTGTGGTACCTCGACGAGCTGGCCACCTGGCTCCGCGAGCACAAGCGCAGCCGCTTCCTGCTCACCGCGCCCCCGCTCCGCCTCCCCGGCATCGTCGGATCCCCCGTCACCCCCATCGCCACCGTCTGACCCGAACCGGCGGGCCATGGCGGCGTGCTCGAACCCTCGCGGGTCAGGCCCGGCTGTCTTCCTCGGACCGGTCCCGGAACCAGGCGGCGATGCCGGGCATGGCCTGCTCGAAGTCACCCGGGGCCGACACGTTGAGGAAGCCGGCCCGCTCCGAGCTGCGGTTCTCGAAGTCGTGGGGCGTGTCGGCCGGGACCAGGACGAAGGAGCCGGCAGCGGCCTCCACCCACTCCGTGCCCACCATCACGTGCATGGTGCCGCCGAGCACGAAGAAGACATCGTCCTCGGGGTGCTGGTGCGCACCCGGGCCCTTGGTGTGCGGCTCGAGCCACCACTCCGATATCGAGTACCGGTGGTCGGACTCGGCGCCGTCGGCCTTGATGACCGCCGAGAGGCGGCCCATCGGGAACGCTCGCCCTCCGCCCGGTCCCAGCACGACCGGGACCCGTCCGACATCGCTGCCATCCATGCCGCGACTCCTTCCGTCGCCTCCAACGCTACCGACGTCCGCCGGCGGGTGGTGGCGCCGGTCTTGGCGTCAGCGGGTCGGGGCGGTCAGGCGACGGTGAAGACGACCCGGCCTCGGGTGGTGCCGGCGAGGATCTGCGGGGCCAGCTCGGGCGCGTCGGCCAGCGGGTGGGTGGCGGTGAGCGAGTCGAGCAGGTCGAGCGGGAGGTCGGTGGCCAGGCGGGCCCACGCCTCCTGGCGGCGGGCGAGCGGGGCCATCACGCTGTCGACGCCGGCGAGGGTCACGCCGCGCAGGATGAACGGCGCCACGGAACCGGGCAGGTCCATGCCCTGGGCCAGGCCGCAGGCGGCGACGGTGCCGCCGTAACGGGTCTGGGCCAGCACGTTCGCCAGGGTGAAGCTGCCGACGCTGTCGACGGCGCCGGCCCAGCGCTCCTTGCCCATCGGCCGGCCCTTCCCGGACAGCTCGGCGCGGTCGATGATCTCGGTGGCCCCGAGCGAGCGGAGGTAGTCGCCCTCGGTGTCGGCGCGGCCGGTGGAGGCGATGACCTGGTACCCGAGCTTGGCCAGGATGGCGGTGGCCACGCTGCCCACGCCGCCCGCCGCGCCCGTCACGATGATCGGCCCGTCGCCGGGGGCGACGCCGTGGCGCTCGAGGGCGATGACGCACAGCATCGCCGTGTAGCCGGCGGTGCCGATGGCCATCGACTGAGCGGGCGAGATGCCGTCGGGCAGCGCCACCAGCCAGTCGCCGGGGACCCGGGCCAGCTCGGCGTAGCCGCCGAGGTGCGTCTCGCCGACGCCCCAGCCGTTGAGGACGACGGTGCTGCCGACCGGGTGATCGGGGTGCGACGACTCGCGGACGCGGCCCACGAAGTCGATGCCGGGGATCATGGGCCAGCGCCGCACGACCGGCGAGCTGCCGGTCATCGCCAGGCCGTCCTTGAAGTTCAGCGACGAGTGGCTGACCTCGACCGTGACGTCGCCGTCCATCAGGTCGGCCTCGTCGACCTCGGTCCACGCGAGCGACTGCTCGCCATCGTCGGGCTTGGTCAGGAGGAAGGCGTTGAAGGTCGGCACCTCGGCATGATAGCGACATCGGAGAACGCCATAGGAGCGAAACGATAAGGTCGTTCTGTGCAGGATCAGGGGGACGGCAAGCGGGTCGCGGTCATCACCGGCGGGAGCAGCGGGATCGGCCTCGCCACCGGCGCTGAGCTGGTGCGACGCGGCTACGACGTGGTCCTCACGGCCCGCACCGAGGCCACGCTCCAGGCCGCGGCCGAGTCGATCGGGGCGCGGTGGGTGGCCGGTGACTGCGCCGATCCCGAGGCGTTCGCCGCCGTCGTGCAGGAAGCGGGTCGGGTCGACCTGCTGGTGCACGCGGCGGGCGTGATGGCCGGGACGTTCGTGCGCAAGGAGTCGATCGAGACGTTCGAGTCGGTGCTGCGCACCAACCTCACCTCCGCGTTCGTGGTGGCCCACGCCTCCCTGGGATCGATGGCCGCCGGGGGCCGGATGGTCTTCCTGTCGTCGAGCTCGGCCCACGCGCCGCAGCCCGGCAGGTCGGCGTACTCGGCATCGAAGGCGGGGCTCAACGCGTTCGCCGCCGCGCTGGCCAAGGAGGTGGAGCGCGACGGCATCGCGGTGCACGTGGTCACCACCGGCCCCGTCGCCACGCCGATGCTCGACGACGTGCACTTCCCGATGCTCACGCTCGCCACCTCCGACGTGGTGGAGGCGATCGCCTGGCTCGACACGCTCCCGGGCAACGTGCTGCTCCCCGAGATCGAGGTGGCGTCGGTGGGCACCGGCCCGTTCGCGCCGGACGCCTTCGTCCCCGAGGCCGCCCGGAAGCTGGGCCGGACCGAGCTGCCCAGCTGACGAGGGGCCGAGCTAGAGCAGCGCCGGCAGCTCGGTGCGGACGATCTTGCCCATGGCGTTGCGAGGCAGGGCGTCGACCACCACGAAGCGCTCGGGCACCTTGTACTTGGCGAGCTGGCCGAGGCAGTGCTCCCGCAGCGCGTCGAGGTCGACCTCGGTGCTGTCGCTCACCTCGACCACGGCGACGACCCGCTCGCCGAGGCGCTCGTCGGGCACGCCGATGACGGCCGACGCGGCGATGCCGTCGACCTCCTGGAGCACGCGCTCCACCTCGGCCGGGTAGACGTTGGCGCCGCCGCGCAGGATGACCAGGCTCTTGCGGTCGCGCAGGTGCAGGTAGCCGTCGTCGTCGAGGAAGCCGATGTCGCCGGTGTGCAGCACGCCGCCGGCCAGGAGCTCGGCGGTGGCGTCGGGGCGCTGCCAGTAGCCGAGCGTGAACGGGTACCGGTCGTCGCCGGGCGCCGGGACCACGCAGACCTCGCCGTCGATGATCCGCACGTCGAGGTGCGGGAGCGCAATGCCGCTGGCCCCGGCCACGTGCGGCCCGCCGACCGGGTCGATGGAGATGACCGTCGGGGCCTCGGTCAGCCCGTAGCTGGAGAGCACGAGCTGGCCGAACTTGGCGGTGAACGCCCGCCGGATCGCCTCGGGGCAGTCGGCACCGCCGGTCCACACCTCCTCGAGCGACGCCAGGTCGCCGGCCGCCACCTCGTCCATGGCGGCGAGCGAGTGCAGCAGCGCCGGCGGGCCGTTCCACACGTTGGGCCGCTCGGTGCGGAGCCACTCGGCCACGCCCTCGGCGTCGATGCGGTCCATCACGATGGAGGTGCCGCCGGCCTGGGACACGAGCAGGGTGGTGAGCACGGCCAGGTTGAGGATCGTGAACGGGAAGCAGTCGGCCTTGCGCAGCGTGGCGTCGTACCCGCGGCTCTCGACCAGCAGCGCGCCGGGGGTGAGCAGGCCGCGCTGGCTGTGCATCACGCCCTTGGGCCGCCCGGTGGTGCCGCTCGTGTAGGCGATGCCGGCGAGCGCCTCCGGATCGACGTCGATGCCGATGGGCCCGCCGTCGGCATCGGCCATCAGCGCCTGCCACTCCTCCGCGGCGACGACCCGGGTGCCGAGGTCGGGCAGCTCGTCGTCGCACAGCAGGAGCGAGGCCGAGACGTCGTCGAGCTGGAACTGCTTCTCCGGCGGGGCCAGCGCCCGGTTGATGCCCAGCCACACCGCGCCGAGGCGCATGGCCCCGTGGAACGCCACGACCACCGCGGCATCGTTGGGCAGCGACGCCGCCACCCGGTCGCCGGGCTTCACGCCCAGCGCCGCGAGTGCGTGGGCGGCCCGGTCGGCCTCGGCATCGAGCTCGGCGTAGGTGAGCCGCCGCGAGCGGGTGACGAGCGCCTCGCGGTGCGGATCGCCGGCCAGCCCTCGATCGAGGACCTGGGCGATGGTGCGGGGGATCGCGGTGCTCATCCGGGCCGGCTCATTCGTCGAGCAGGGCGGGCTGCTCCTCCACGATCCAGTCGTACAGGGGCTGGAAGCCGTACCAGCCGGCCCCGCGGTTGCCGACCTGCCGGGCCGTCTTCTCCGCCTCGTCGGGATCGATGGGCACCGGCTCGCCGGCGGCCTCGGCCACGAGCTGCGCCTGGCACGACCGCTCCATGGTGATGAACCACCACGCCGCCTCGTCGACCGTCTGCCCCACCGTGAGCAGGCCGTGGTTGGCCAAGATCGCGGCCTTGCGGTGGCCGAGCGCGTCGGCGATGCGCTTGCCCTCCTCGTGCTCGAGCACCACGCCGCCGTAGTCGGCGAACACGGCGTGGTCGCCGTAGAACGCGCAGGCGTCCTGGGTGATCGGATCGAGCGGCCTGCGCAGCGACGAGAACGCCTTGCCGTAGAGCGAGTGCGAGTGGGCGGCGCCCACCACGTCGGGCCGCGCCGCGTGGACGTGCGAGTGGATCATGAACGCCGCCTCGTTCACCGGCCACGTGCCCTCGACCACGTCGCCCTGGTCGTTCACCAAGAGGAGGTCCTTCACCCGGATCCGCTTGAAGTTCATGCCGAGCGGGTTCACCCAGAAGTGGTCGAGCCGCTCCGGGTCCCGCGCCGTGATGTGCCCGGCTGCTCCCTCGTCGAAGCCGAAGTGCCCGAACAGCCGGAACGCCGCCGCCAGCCGCTGCTTGCGGTGGCGGCGCTCGTCGTCGACCGACGCGAACTTCGGGAACGCGGGCGGGGTGCGGTCGGTCGCCATGGGCGCATCGTAGAGATCCTGTACCGATCGGTCCACTCATTCGCCCCCTCCTCCCCGCCCTCCCCGCCGAATCGGACATTTTCGGGTTCTTTCAGGGCAATGTCGGACATGTGATTGCATCGAACGTACGTTCGATCTACCGTGGAGGCATGACCCCACCTCGTGACTCCGCCGACGGCCCACCGCCATCGCCGTTGGCCTCGTTGCTGCGCGAGCTGGCCGACGTGGTCGACGGCGCCTCTCCGGCGGACTGCCCCGACGAGACGGTCCGGCAGGTGGTGCTGGCGCTCGTGGCGCTCTCGGGGCTGGTCGACGCGGAGCTGGCGGCGTGGGTCGGCGCGTTCGATGCGAACACCCTGTGGGCGGGCGATGGCGCTCGCTCCGGCGGGGGCTGGGTGGCCGCCCGGACCGAGCTGTCAGCGGCGCGTGCGGCTGGGATCGTCGCCACCGCTCGCGCGCTGCGGGCCTGCCCGGTGATCGAGCCGTCCTACCGGAGCGGGAAGCTCGGGACCGCCAAGGTCCTGGCGCTGCTGCGAGCCCGGGAGGAGTTCGCGGACCTGTTCGCCGAGCACGAGGCGTACCTCGTCGCCACGGTCGAGCACCTCACCGTCGCCCACGCCCAGCTGTTCCTGCGGCGCTGGGCGGCCCTCGCCGAAGCCACCCGCGCCGCCGAGGAGCGAGAGCGCGCCGGCGAGCACCCCGACGATGGCGACTCGGCCGATCCGCTGGCCGACAACGAGCTGCACCTCTCGATGACCCTCGACGGCCGCTGGGTCGGGGACCTCGATCTCGATGCCGCCTCCGGCACCCAGCTCGCCGAGGCCATCGGCGGCGTCATCGACCGCAAGTTCCACGACGGCACCTACTGGAACGGCGACGGCGTGACGATGGCCCGTCGCCGCATCGATGCCCTCGTCGAGCTCGCCCTGCGCGGCGCCGTCCCCAACCAGACCAAGCACGGAGACCCCCGGCCCTCGGTGTCGGTCCACCTCGACGAGCGCACGCTGAGGGGCGAGCCCGTCGAGGACATCGACGATCTCGCCACCCGGCGCTGCCACCTCGACGACGGCACACCCGTCAGCCGCACCACCGCCGAGCGGCTGCTGTGCACCGCCCGGGTCACCACGCTGCTCCACCGGATGACCGAGGACGGCACGATCGAGACGGTCGGCATCACCGACCTGCTTCGAGACGCCACCGCGCGTCAGCGC
Source organism: Aquihabitans sp. McL0605 (assembly GCF_049993875.1). Classification (NCBI taxonomy): domain Bacteria; kingdom Bacillati; phylum Actinomycetota; class Acidimicrobiia; order Acidimicrobiales; family Iamiaceae; genus Aquihabitans; species Aquihabitans sp. McL0605. The sequence goes on along the minus strand of NZ_CP188252.1, from coordinate 3,329,486 downwards.
AAGGCGCTCCGGGAGCGAGATGGCGGCTGTGTGTTCCCCGGCTGCTCGGCGCCGTTCGACTGGTGCGAGGCCCACCACCTCACCCCCTACGAAGACGGTGGCCCCACGCTGCTCGCCAACCTCGCCACCCTCTGCTCGCACCACCACCACCTCGTCCACGAGGGCGGCTGGACCCTCTGGCGCCACACCGACGGCCACCTCCACCTGGTCAAGCCCGACGGCTCCCACGTCGAGATGGTCCGGCGCGGCCACAAGATCGACCCCGACCAGCGCCAGCCACCCGTCGGGCCCGCACCGCCACCCCGACCACCCCGTCGCACCGCCGAGCCCCGCTTCCTCACCCGGCGAGAGCAGCACGACCGGGAGCACCGGCGCCAGCAGGCCGAGCGACCCGGCGACGAGCGGCCGCCACCGCCGCCAGCGGCTGAGACCTGACCCGCACAGGACCGACGTCACCCGGACCAAGCCGAACCCCGCCAGCGCGAGCTGGCAGGGTCGAAGGCGCGTCCCGGTTCAGCCGGAGGCTTCGCCGGCGAGGCCCCAGCCGATGCTGGTGCCGTCGCAGTGGATGATCTCGGGCACGGCCGCGAGCCAGCGCGGCATGTCGGCCATGGCCTTGGCGAAGTGCTCCGACTCCACGTGCGCCTTGCCGGCGTCGGCATCGAGGAACACCTCGACGCCGACCCAGAGGTTCGGGTCCTCGGGGCTGCGGTACCAGTCGAACGAGACGTTGCCGGGCTCGGCGCGGGTGGCCTCGGTGAAGTCCTTCACCAGGGTGTTGAACTCGTCGGCGTACTTGGCGCGCACCGGTTGCTTGACGACGATGACGATCACGATGCGCTCCTGGTGGCTTCGCTGGGCAGCTCGACCTCGACCTTGGCCTTCGCCATCACGGCGTCGTCCTGGTTGCGCAGCTCGACGGCCACCATCACCCGGTGCTTGCGCTTGCGCAGCACCACGGTGTCGATGACCTCGCCGCTGATGAACGTGGCATCGCCGGTGAAGGCGGGGTTGCGGTACTGGGCCGACGAGTGCGTGATCAGCCCCCACTCCCCTGCCCACGCCGCCACGTAGTCGATGACCCACGCACCCATCGACGCGCCGTATCCGTAGCCGCGGGGCATGCCGACGTGCTGGGCCCAGCGGGGCTGCAGGTGGCCGCGCGACGGGCCGTAGTAGGCGCCGTCGGTGAGCTCGGGGTTGGTGCGCTCCATGCGGCGGTCGCCTTCGAAGCCCGCCATCTCCTTGGTGTAGCCCAACTCCTCGGCGCGCACGGTGGTGGGCCCCTTGGCGGTGGCCCCCCACGTGGTCATCGGGTAGGCCCGCCACTCGGTGGTGAAGCTGGCCAGGCTGTGCGGTCCGAGCACGTTGGGGGCGAGCTCGTCGCCGACCTTCACCGACTCGAAGTAGCGCGGGTCGTGGTGGAGCGTCTGGATCTGCTCGATGAACAGCTGCTTGGTCTCATCGAGCTCGGCCAGCTGCTCGTCGGTCCACTCGGGGTCCGTGGGCTCGGCGAACAGCTTCTTCTCCGCGGCCTGCTTGACCTGGTAGCGGATGGCCGTCGAGCGCTGCAGGGCGACGCGCTCGCCGCGCTGGTTGATGTACAGCGTGTCGCCGCGCTGGAAGCAGGTGGGGCCGGCGAACTTCGTGTCGCTCACCTTGTAGTCGTACGGCATCCGGTGGCAGACCATGTGGTCGCCGGGCCAGATGCGGGGGCCGAAGAACCACCAGTCGTCGCCGCCGAAGATCAGGTGGCTGTTGGGGATCTTGCCCACCTGCGCCGGCGAGCAGCCGTGGCTGGTGTCGGTGGCGACGGTCAGCGACTGCGGGGCCACGATCGAACCGAAGTGGCTCTCGGCCGCCCACCGCTCGTCGTAGTGCAGCGGGTTCGGGTAGTGCATGGCCTGGACCCAGCGACGGATGTCGTTGAGCGCCACCGGCTCCTTGAGCTCGCCCGGCTCCATCGGCACGCCCATGTGCCGGTCGAGGTCGGAGGTGTCGAGGGTCTGCTCATCGGTCATGTGGGCTCCGGTATCTGGGTGTCGATCGGATCGGCGACGGGCTGGCGGACGAGGCGCTCGTGGACGAGGCGCACGAGGGCATCGTCGCGGACCTTCGTCTCGCTCGCCGTCATGGGGATCTCGCCGTCGGCGAAGAACAGGACCCGCTTGGGGACCTTGTACGACGACACCCGCTCCTTGAGGAAGGTGCGGATGTCGGCTTCGGTGGCGTCGGCGCCGTCCTTGAGGACGATGCAGGCGACCACGATCTGGTCGAGCCGGGGGTCGTCGACGCCGACGATCCGGCTGAGCTTCACCGGGGCGCAGGCGCGCAGCGCCACCTCGAGCTCGGCGGGCGAGACGTTGGCCCCGCCGGTCTTGATCATCTCGGTGCGCCGGCCGCCGAAGTGCACCTCGCCGATCGCATCGACGTGGCCGGCGTCGCCGGTGTGGAAGTAGCCGTCGGCATCGAAGCAGTCGGCGGGGTCGCGGCCGAGGTAGCCGAGCATCAGGGTGGGGCCGCGCACGATGAGCTCGCCGACCTCGTCGACGCCGAGCGGCGTGCCGTCGTCGGGGTCGATCACGCGCAGCTCGTTGCCCGGCAGCAGCTTGCCCATGGACCGGCGGGTGGCTTCCCGCGTGGCGCTCGACCAGTGGGTGAACACGAACGCGCAGGTCTCGGACATGCCGTAGCCCACGGGCATCAGCCAGCCGGGATCGCCCGTCACGGTGGGGTGCCGGGCGAACGCCGACTTCCCGTACACGCAGGTGAGCGACGACAGGTCGGTGGTGGCCCAGTCGGGGTGCTCCTCGAGCGCGCCGGTCTGGTGCGGCAGGGAGTACGGCTCGGTGACCCGCTCCCGCGCCAGCAGGGCCAGCGCCTCACCCGGCTCGAACGTCTCCTGGGCCACCCAGCACCCGCCCGCCGCCAGGGTGGCGCCGACCGCGGTGTTGAAGCCGGCCGTCCAGAACAGGGGCAGGGCCGTCCACATCCGGGTCTGCTCGTGGCGGCCGAAGATCTGGGCCTGCACCCACAGCTGGCGGCTCGGCGCCCGGTTGGCGTGCAGCATCCCCTTGGGCGCGCTGGTGGTGCCGGAGCTGAAGATGACGAGCGCAGGATCCTCCGGGTCGGCGGCCTCGATGAGCGCGTCGAGCTGCTGGTCGGTGACCGCCCCGCCGCCGGCGAGGAACCGGTCCCACGAGCCGTCGCCCAGCACGGCGACGGTGCGCAGGGCGGGCAGCTCGGGCCGCAGGGCCTCGACGTCGTCGCCGAAGCGGCGCGCCAGCAGCTGCGTCTGGGTCAGCACCACCGAGACCCCGGCGATCTGCAGCATGGCGGCCAGCTCGGGCCGCGGCGCGAAGGTCGACAGCGGCACGGCCACCGCCCCCGCCATCGCCGCTGCGAAGATCGACGCCAGCGCCTCGGGCCGGTTGCCCATCACGATGCCGACGAAGTCGCCCGGCTCGACGCCCGCCGCGATGAGCGCCTTGGCGATGGCGCGGACCTCGGTGCGCAGCTGGGCGTGGGTCCAGCGGACGGTCTCCCCACCGCGGAGCGGATCGTCGAACACGATGGCGTCGTTGCCGGCGAACCGGTCGGCCACCTCCTCGAGGACGCCGCCGAGGGTGAGCGCGCCGACACCGGCGAGGCCATCGACGGCCGGCCCGCGGAACGTCGTCATGAGCGGGAGAGCCGGAACGCCCGGTAGTCGGTGTCGTGGACCCGCGCGATCTCCTTGAACAGCTTGGGCCGCCCACCCGAGTTGAGGAGGTACTTGCGCGGCTTGCCCGGGATGTTGGTGCCGAAGAAGTAGCTGGCCTCGCCGAACGGCGCCGTCTCCGCGCCCTTGTCGACCATCGCCGTCCAGCGCTCCTCGGCGTCGAGCTCGACCTCGATGGTGTCGAAGCCGTGGTCGCGCACGTGGACCAGCGCGTCGGTGACGAAGTCGACCTGGTCGCCGTTGTAGCGAGGGTTGTTGCCCGCGGCGGCGTGCGGGCCGCCTGGGAAGAAGAGGTTCGGGAAGCGGGTGGTCTGGATGCCCAGGAACGTCGTGGGGCCGTCGGCCCAGTGGTCCTCGAGCGCCAGGCCGTCGCGGCCGCGGATCCCCATGCGGTTCAGCGCCCCCGTGCCGAAGTCGAACCCCGTCGCCCAGATGATGACATCCAGCTCGACCTCCCCGTCGGCCGTCTCGATCCCGGTCTCGGTGACCCGCAGGATCGGCGTGGCCTTCAGGTCGACGAGCGAGACGTTGGGTTTGTTGTAGGTCTCGTAGTACCCGGTGACGAACGGCGGCCGCTTCTCCCCGAACCGGTGGTCCGACGGGATGAGCTTGGCGGCCGTCTCGGGGTCGTCGACGGTGGCGCGGACCTTGGCGGCGATGAAGTCGCACCACGCCTGGTTGGCCGCCTCGTTGAAGAGCAGGTCGAGGTAGTTGCTCGACAGCTTGGAGAAGCCGGGGCTGCGCCACATGGTCTCGAAGAACGCCTGGCGCTCCTCGTCGGAGTCGTCGAACGCGCCGCGGTCGTGGGGCTCGTGGAGGAACCCGGCGATCGAGGTGTTGAGGATCTCTCGGATCTCCTCGAAGTCGGCCCGCAGCTGCGCCTGCTCGTGGTCGCTGATGGGCGAGTTGTTGAGGGGCGTGCACCAGTTGGCGCTGCGCTGGTACACGGTCAGCGAGGCCACCTCGTCCGCGATGACCGGGATCACCTGCACGCCGCTGGAGCCGGTGCCGATGACCGCGACCCGCTTGCCGGCCAGGTCGACCGGCGTGCTGGGCCAGCGGCCGGTGTGGAACGACTCGCCGCCGAAGTCCTCGCGGCCGGGCACCGCCGGGAAGAACGGCACCGACAGCACGCCGGTGGCGGCCACCAGGAACCGTGCCCGCCGGACGGCGCCGTCGCTGAGGGCGACCACCCAGACCCGCGCCTCCTCGTCCCAGGTGGCGGACGTGACCTTGGCGTTGAAGCGGATGTGACGCCGGAGGTCGAACCGGTCGACGACGTGGTTCAGGTAGCGCTCGGTCTCGGGCTGCTCGGCGAAGTGCTCCTGCCACGTCCAGTCGTCGAAGAGCTCCTTCGAGAACAGGTACGCGTAGGTGTAGCTCTCGGAGTCGAACCGGGCCCCTGGGTAGCGGTTCCAGTACCAGGTGCCGCCCACCCCGGCGCCGGCCTCGACCGCCTCCACCGAGAACCCCGCCTCGCGTGCCGTGTACAGCTGGTAGATGCCGGTGACGCCGGTCCCGACGACCAGGACGTCGACATCGGGTGCGGGATCTGGAGCTGCCATCGGGTTCCTCGTCTGGACACAAAATTGTACCGACCGGTTAGTATAAGTCATGGACTTCTCGCTGACCGAGACGGAGCGCGACCTCGTCGGGCTCTGCCGCGACTTCGCCCAGAACGAGATCGCCCCCCGGGCCCCGCAGGCCTGGGAGGACGCCGTCTGCCCCACCGATCTGCTGCGGGAGATGGGCCAGCTCGGCCTGCTCGGGATGCTCGTCCCCGAGGAGTGGGGCGGCATCGGCATGACCACCGTGGGCTTCGTCGCCGCCATGGAGCAGCTCGGCCTGGCCGACCAGTCCGTGGCCGCCGCGTGGCAGGCCCACGTCACCATCGGCTCGCTGCCGCTGCTGCTGTTCGGCGACGACGCCCAGCGCGACCGCTGGCTGCGGCCGCTCGCCGAGGGCCGCGCCCTCGGCGCGTTCGGCCTCACCGAGCCCGACGCCGGCTCCGACGCGCGCGGGATCCGCACCCGGGCCGAGCGGCTCGACGGGGGGTGGCTCATCAACGGCGCCAAGACGTTCATCTCCAACGCCGGGACCGACATGTCCTTCGGCGTCACCCTCCTCGCCCGCACGCCCAGCCCCGAGGGCGGCCGCCCGCAGTACGGCAGCTTCGTGGTGGCCAAGGACACCCCCGGCTACACGATGGGCCCGAAGATGCGCGGCATCGGCTGGCGCGGCCTCGACACCCGCGAGCTGTTCTTCGACGACGTGTGGGTCCCCGACGACCAGCTCATCGGCGACCCCGAGATGGGCATGGCCCAGTTCCTGGGCACGCTCGAGGTGGGCCGCATCTCCATCGCCGCCCTCTCGCTCAGCCTCACCCAGGCCGTGCTCGACCTGGCCACCGCCTACGCCCACGAGCGCGTGCAGTTCGGCCAGAAGCTGGCCGACTTCCAGGCCATCCAGTTCAAGCTGGCCGACATCGCCACGGAGCTGGAGGCGGCCCGCTGGCTCACGTACCGCGCCGCCTCCCTGCGCGACGCGGGCCAGCCGTTCCTCAAGGAGGCGTCGATGGCCAAGCTCAAGGCCAGCCGCCTGGCGGTGGCGGCGGCGTCGGAGGCGGTGCAGATCCACGGCGGCCTGGGCTACATGCTCGAGTCGCCCGTCGCCCGCTTCTACTGCGACGCCAAGGTCCTGGAGATCGGCGAGGGCACCAACGAGATCCAGCACCTCGTCATCGCCCGCACCCTCACACCTCGTTGATCACACCTCGTTGATCAGACCTCGTTGAGGCTCCGGATCCGCGCCGCGATGTCGTCTCGGTCGGGCAGCCAGGCCTGCTCCAGCCCCGGCGCGTAGGGGGCGGGGGTGGCGGCGGTGCCGATCCGCTCGATCGGGGCGTCGAGGTCCCAGAACGCCTCGCGAGCGACGACGGCCGCGATCTCGGCGCCGATGCCGAACGGGACCGCGGCCTCGTGGGCGATGAGCAGCCGGCTGGTCTTGGCGACCGAGGCCAGGATCGGCTCCATGTCGAGGGGCGCCACCGTGCGCAGGTCGATCACCTCCACCGAGATCCCCTCCTCCGCCAGGGCGTCGGCCGCCGCCAGCGCCTCGTGGACCATGCGGGAGACGGACACGACCGTGACGTCGGTGCCGGCGCGCACCACCTTGGAACGACCGATCGGGACGAGGTGGTCCTCCGGCGGCTGCGGGCCCTTCATCCCGTAGAGCAGGCGGTTCTCGATGAAGATCACCGGGTTCGGGTCCTGGATGGCGGCGCGCAGCAGGCCGTAGGTGTCGGCGGGCGTCGAGGGCATCACGACGGTCAGGCCGGGGATGTGGGCGAGCAGCACCTCGAGGCTCTGGGAGTGCTGGCTCCCCGAGGAGCGCCCGGCGCCGAACTGGGTCCGCACGGTGAGGCCCATCTGGGCAGCGCCGCCGGTCATGAACGGCATCTTGGCCGCCTGGTTCATCAGCTGGTCGAGGCAGACGCCCACGAAGTCGAGGTACATGAGCTCGACGACCGGCCGCATCCCCGCCATCGCCGCCCCCACGCCGACCCCCATGACCGCGGTCTCGGAGATGGGCGTGTCGCGGAGGCGGTCGCCGAACCGCTCGTGCAGGCCGCGGGTGAGGGCGAACACGTTGCCGCCGGCGCCGACGTCGATGCCGGCCACGAAGACCCGCTCGTCGGTGGCCAGCTCGGCCTCGAGCGCGTGGTGGACGGCGTCCATCGTGCGGAAGACGGGCGCGTCGGCCGGCAGGGCGGCGGGCTCGGGGATCTCCGGTCGGGGCCGGGCCACGAAGTCGAACAGGGAGCTCGCCGGCGGGTCGGCCTGCTGGCGCGCCGCATCGACCGCCTCGTCGAGCTCGCGCGCCACCGCGGCGGCGAGCGCGTCGATCACGTCGTCTTCGATCCCCGCCTTCCGCAGCTTGGCGGCGTGGACGAGCAGCGGGTCGCCCGCCTCGCCCTCGGCGCGCTCCTCGGTGGTGCGGTAGTGCTGAGGGTCGCCCTCGTAGTGGCCGTGCCAGCGGTAGGTGGCCGCCTCGACGATCACCGGTCCGCCGCCGGCGCGCATGGCGTCGACCACCTCCGCCATGGCATCGGCGGTGGCGACCACGTCGTTCCCGTCGACCGCCACGTAGCCGACGCCGTAGCCCTTGGCCCGCTTCTTGAGCGGCGCCGCGTGCTGGTCCGACGACGCGGAGAACTCGGCGTAGCCGTTGTTCTCGCAGAAGAACACCGCCGGCAGGTGCCACACCGCAGCGAGGTTGACCGCCTCGTGGAACGCGCCCTGGGCGACGGCGCCGTCGCCGAAGAACGCCACCGCCACGCTGCCGTCGTGGCGGAGCTGGGCGGCGGTGGCGGCGCCGACGGCGATGGGGAGGCCCGCGGCGACGATCCCGTTGGCGCCGAAGATCCCGAGGTTCGGATCGGCGATGTGCATCGAGCCGCCCCGGCCGCGGTTGGTCCCGGTGGCCTTGCCCATCAGCTCGGCGAACATCCCGAGCGGGTCGAGGCCCTTGGCCAGGCAGTGGCCGTGGCCCCGGTGGGTCGACGTGATCACGTCGCTCGGACCGAGCGGCCAGCACGCGCCGACCGCCGCCGCCTCCTGCCCCACCGACAGGTGGACGAACCCCGGCACCTCGTTGCCCCGGTAGAGCACGGCGACGCGCTTCTCGAAGCCGCGGATCACCAGCATCCGCCGGTGCATCTCGAGCAGGTCGTCATCGGAGGCCATGAAGAACTAGTGTACCGGTCGGTACAAGGTTGGCCGGACACGGACGGGAGGAACGATGAGCCACCAGATCGAGATCCCGCCCCTCATGCCGCAGGGCGGCAACGTGCAGGGCAAGCGCGTGGTCCTCACCGGCGCCAGCCGCGGCCTCGGCCGTCTGCTGGCCCACGGGTTCTCGCAGGCCGGTGCGCTCGTCACGCTGGTCTCGCGCACCGAGGCCGACCTGAAGACCGTGGCCGCCGAGCTGCCCGGCCCCTCGCTGGTGTGCGCCGGCGACGTGGCCGACGACGACTTCAACGAGCAGGTGGCCGACGCATCGGTCGCCGAGTGGGGCGGCGTCGACGTCTGGATCGCCAACGCCGGCATCTCCCCCGTCGTCGCCGGGCCCGACCGCACCGAGCCGTCGGTCTGGCGCCAGGTGCTCGAGGTCAACCTCACCGCCGGGTTCCTCGGGGCCCGCGCCGCCGCTCGCGTGATGGAGCCGGGCGGGCGCCTCATCTTCACCGGCTCGGTGCTGGGCGAGCGGCCCGGCAAGGGCCTGTCCGCCTACAGCGCCTCGAAGGCCGGGCTCGTCGGCATGGCCAAGAGCCTCGCCCTCGACCTCGCGCCGCAGGGCATCACCGTCAACGTGGTCGCCCCCGGCTGGTTCGACTCGCCGCTGATGGACGGCTGGAAGAACAGCCCCAAGCTGTCGGCCGCCATCCTCGGCCACACCGCGCAGCAGCGGTGGGGCGACGCCACCGACCTGGCCGGCGCCTACCAGTTCCTCGCCTCCGACGCGTCGGCCTTCGTCACCGGCGCGGTGCTCAACGTCGACGGGGGGTACCTGCTCGCATGACCCGGCGCACGATGGTGATCAACGGCGCCGGCGGGTCGCTCGGTGGCGCGCTCGCCGCCCACTTCGCTGCCGACCCCCAGACCGACCTGGTGCTCAGCGACGTGAGCCAGGCGGCGCTCGACGCCACCCTCGCCGGCCTGCCCTCGGGCGGCGGCTCCGTCGAGGCGCTGGTGGCCGACGTCGGCGACTTCGACCAGGTCGAGGCCGTCATCGCCCGAGCCGTCGAGCGGTTCGGAGGCGTCGACGCCCTCATCAGCAACGCCGGGATCCTCTCCCCCAACGGCCGCATCCACAACCTGCAGACCGAGGATTGGGAGCGGGCGTTCCGCGTCAACGTGCTGGGCGCGGTCAACGGCATCAAGGCCACCGTTCCGGTGATGCGGGCGCAGCAGGCGGGCACGATCGTGCTGACGGCGTCGGTCTCGGGCCTCACCGCCTGGTCCCACGCCGCGCCCTACTGCGCCACCAAGGCGGCCGTGATCCAGCTCGGCAAGGTGGCCGCGGTCGAGTACGCCCGCGACGGGATCCGGGTCAACTGCGTCTGCCCCGGCACGTTCGAGTCGGCCATCCACGCCGAGCTCCCGCCGGCCGCCCTCGACTCGATCGCCGCCAAGCACCCGCTCGGGCTCGGGGCGGTCGCCGACCTCGTCGGCGCGTACGACTACCTCGCCGGGCCCGCGTCCGGCTGGACGACCGGCACCGCCCTGGTCGTCGACGGCGGCTACTCGGCCCCCTGATCGCACTCCCCTGCCCGGAAGGAACCGCTCATGTCCACGATCACCCTCGAGAAGCTCTCGCCGACGGTCGGCGCCGAGGTCCACGGCGTCACCGCTGACGCCGTCGCCAACGACGAGGACCTGGCGGCGTGGACCCTGGAGGCGCTCGACGCCCACGGCGTCCTGGTCTTCCGGGGCCTCCACCTCGACGACGCCGCCCAGGTGGCGTTCAGCAAGCGGCTCGGGAAGGTCGAGGTGTTCGGCACCGGCGAGCACCCGGAGATCTTCCTGGTGACGCTCGACCCGAAGAAGAACCGGGCGGCCGCCTACCTGCGGGGCACCTTCGACTGGCACATCGACGGCATGACCGAGGACATCCCGATCATGGCCACCCTCCTCACCGCCCGCGCCGTGGCCACCGAGGGCGGCGAGACCGAGTTCGCCAGCACCTACGCCGCCTACGACGACCTCTCCGACGAGGACAAGGAGCGCTTCGCGTCGATCCGGGTCGTGCACACGATCGCGGCCACCCAGCGGCTGCTCAACCCGAACCCCACCGAGGAGGAGGTGGCGGTGTGGAACCGCCGGCCCCCCAAGGTGCACCCCATCGCCTGGACCCACCTGTCGGGCCGGAAGTCGCTCGTGCTGGGCTCCACCACCGAGAGCGTCGAGGGCATGGACGCCGACGAGGGCCGGGCCCTTCTCGATGGCCTCCTCGCCCGCGCCACCGCTCCCGACCGCGTGTACCGCCACACCTGGCAGGTGGGCGACCTGGTGATCTGGGACAACACCGGCGTGCTGCACCGGGCCCTGCCCTACGACGCCACCTCGCCCCGCGACATGCACCGCACCACCCTGTTCGGCAAGGAAGCGGTGCAGTAGCGCTACCCCTCGGGCTGCGGCTCGGCGTCTCGGGCCGCCCGCACCCTGACCAGCTCCCGTCGGGCCGACACGCCCGCGGGTGCGCCGCAGTAGGCGACGAGCTGGAACAGGAACTCATCGATCTCGGCGTCGGTCACGCCGGCCCGCGGCGCGGCCGCCAGGTGGAGGGCGAACTCGTCCATACGCCCGAGCGCCGCGGTCATGGCCAGCACGAGCAGGCTGCGGTCGCGCAGCGAGAGCGGGCCTTCGCGGGTCCAGACGCCCCACGCCGTGCGGGTGAGGTAGTCCTGGAACTCGACCGCCACCGGGTCGGTCGACGACGTGGCCTCGTTCACGTAGGCGTCGCCGACGATCCGGCGGCGCAGCGCCCGGGCTTCTTGCAGGTCATCGTGGTCGTCCATCGGGTGCTCCTGGGCTGGCGGGTGAAGGTGGCCATCGTCGCAGCCCGGGCCCGCGCCCGCTCCTAGAGTCCGACGCGTGACCGAGCCGACCGAGGGGGCAGAGCGCGCCGCGGCGACGGCGGTGCCCGACGGCCGGGGGCTCCTCGCCGTGCTCGTCGTCGTGTGCCTACCGCTCACGGTGTTCGTCGTCTTCGACCTGGCCGACGATCTCGTCGGCCGCCTCGTCCTGGGCGCGCTCTCGGCGGTCGTGATGGTCGGCGCGGGCTGGGTGGCGCGCCAACTGCTCCGCCCGTTCCTCCGCACCAGCCGCGACGGCTCGGAGCTCCCGGACGGTCCGGGCCGTCGGCACGAGCTCTTGCTGGTCGCCGGGGCGATCGTCGCCGGCACGGTCCTGGCGAGGCTCGTTCCGGACGACTGGTTCGGGGCGGTCTTCATGGCCGCCACCTTCGGCATGGCCATCGGAGCCGTGTCCTTGGGGATGTGGCCCGAGCGTCGATCGCTCGTCCGTCCCCGCACCGCCTAGGCGCCGGCGGCGCGCGTCACGGGTCGGGTGGTGCCGTCCAGGCCGCGATCTCCTGCGCAGCCTGGACGGCGATGATGGCGAACGCGGCGCCGAGCGACCAGCCGGCGATCACGTCGGTGAGCCAGTGCACCCCGAGCACCATCCGGCACAGGCCCACCACCGCGGCCAGGGCGCCGGCCGCGGCGACCAGCGCCACCCGCGCCCGCCGCGAGCGCCACGATGACGAGACCACCAGCGCGAAGGCGAGGAACAGCGCGGCGGAGCCGGTGGTGTGCCCCGACGGGAACGACGCGTCGGTCTCGTGGAGCAGGTGCAGGGCGACCGGCGGCCGGTCCCGGCCCACCACGACCTTGAGCAGCGACTCGGTGATCGACGCGCCCACGAGGGCCGCCGCCGGGGCCAGCGCCTCGACGAGCGGCCGACGGGTGGCGAGCCAGGCCGTGGCGATCACCGCCAGCACCACCAGGACGAGCGGGTCACCCAGGTGCGAGACGGTGCGGGCCAGCGAGACCACGACGTCGCGGCGCTGGCGGACGACGAAGCGCAGGGCGCGCTGGTCCAGCGCGCCCTGCGCCCGGCGCTCGCCGACCCCCCAGGCGAGAACGACGACCGCCAGCAGCCACGCGACGACGACCATCGACCTCCGGCGCGCCAGTCGCGCCGCGCCGAAGGCCGGGATGACCGGGCTGGGACGAGACCGTTCCCGGACACGGGCCACCATCAGGTGGCCGGCTCGTCAGCGGTCATCTGGTCGGATCGCAAGCACCGGTCGACCATAGGAACGGGCCGGTCAACGGCACCGGGCCGGTGGGTAAACGCCACGTCAACCGACGCCCGGATCCGTCGCGTCATCCGTAGATGGCGACGCCGACGAGCACCACCGTGGCCAGGCCGAGGAGGGGCAGCAGGCGATCGGTCGTGAGGAGCCGCAGGGGATCGCCGCCCCGACCGGCACGGATCAGCTCCCAGCTGCGCGCGGCGGCACCCAGGAACGGGATGATGGCGACCGACGCCACCGAGACCGAGCCCGTCGCCAGGGCAGAGGGAGCGCCCGGCTCCGAGGCGCCGAGCGCCCAGGCGGTGAAGGCGGCGACGGTGGTGAGGAGCGACCCGGCCAGCAGCGCCCGGCACCGTTGGGGCGTGTACCAGCCGAGCACCCGGCGGTGCGATCCGGCTGCCGGCCCGAGCAGGATGACCTCGCCCAGCCGCTTGCCGAACACGATGAACAGCGACCCGGCCGAGGCCACCACGAGGAACAGCGGAGAGAGCGCCAGGCCCGTCGCCGCGCCTCCTGCCGCCGTGCGCAGCAGGAACCCGGCCGCCACCACCACCGCGTCGACGAGCGGGACGTGCTTCAGCCACCGGGTGTACGCCGTGGTGGAGATGAGGTAGGCGGCGATGATCGCCGCCATCCCCGGGCCCATCGCCACCGCAGCGGCGATCGCCGCGGCCAACAGCAGCGCCGCAGCCCGTCGGGCCCGTGGCACCGGCAGCTGGCCCGACGCGATGGGGCGCCGGCACTTGACCGGGTGCAGGCGATCGGCGGCGGCGTCGCCCGCATCGTTGAGGAGGTAGGTGGCGCTCGAGGCGAGCACGAACACCACGGCGGCGAGCGACGCCTGCACGAAGGTCCGCGGATCCATCAGGCGGCCGGCCGCGAACGGGACCGCGTACACGAGCAGGTTCTTCACCCACTGGTGCGGCCGGCACGCGGTGAGCAGCGGGTGGGCGAGCCGCGGGGCCACGGGATCGCCGACTCGGGTGGCCGTGGTGCCGATCGGCGGGTCCTTCGTCAGCAAGGTCATGGTCGGACCGTACGAACTCCCTGGTCAGGGGGCACCGACGAGACGGTCAGGGGACGGTGAGGGCGCGGCAAACCTTGCCCCCGTCACCACGCCCGGTCGTAGAAGCGCAGGTAGTCCGCCACGTGCTGGCTCCAGTACCGACGGTCGTGGGCCCCGACCCAGTGCGCCGTCATCGTCGCCACGTGGGCGGCGCGGAGCTGGGCCGCCTCGCGGTCGGCACGAGGGCGAAGCGGGTCGCTCGTGCCCACGTCGATCCACACCCGGACGTCGTGCCGGGCGAGGGTCTCCACCTCGGCTGCGCTCAGCGCCACGGTGGGGCTGTGACCGCCGACCGCCGAGAACAGGTCGGGGTGGTGGGCGGCGATCTCGAACGCCCAGCCCCCACCCAACGAGATGCCACCGATCCCCGTCCCGGCCCGGCCCTCGAGGTGCGGGTACCTGGCGCGCACCGCCGGGAGGATCTCGTCGACGACCAGCCGCTCGGTGGGCGCCGGCGCGCCGCGCCGGTCGTGCTCCACGCCCGACCCGTCGACGAGGACGATCAGCGTGCGGTCGCCCTCGCCCCGCCCACCCATGCAGTCCGCGGTCGACGCGACGCCGACGTCGAGCCACTGCGTGACGTCGGCGCTGGCGCCGTGCAGGAGGACCAGCAGGCGCAACCGGCTTCCGGTCGTCGTGCCGGGCGGCTGGTAGATCACGTACGGCTCGCGTCGCCGGGTCGCTGCGCTCGTCAGGTGACGGGTGGAGACCGTGCCCCTCGCTACGCCCGCGCAGGCTCGGGCGATCGACGGGCGGGGCCCGGCGGTGGGCTCCTCCGCGGGGGTCGAGCTGCACCCGCCCAGCACCAGCGCGAGCAGCAGCGACGACAACGCCGTCGCCGCCACGGGCCGCGAGCGGCGGCAGCCCGCTCGGGTCATCGCTCGTTGACGGCGATGAAGTCGCGCCGGTCGGTGGTGAGGTAGCGGTCGAGCGGCGCGGTCATGACGTCGAGGAGGGCGTGCGCCGGCCCGGCCGTCGTGCCGCTGCCCGCGTCGAACAGGTGGAACACCGTCATGTTGGGGTGGATGTCGAGCTGCATCGCGGTCACGGCGTGCACGGCCACGAACGCGTCGGCGAGCTGCTGGAGGTCGAGGTCGGGGCCGGCGACGTAGACGAGCGAGCCGTCGCGGAGCTCGCCGATGCCCGAGCGCGGCGTGAACTGCACCTGGTGGTGCTTGCTCCCCCAGGAGCCGTCGTGGTTGGTGAGCAGGCCCTTGGCCGCCGCGCCGTGGGCGACGATCAGCTTCAGGTTCTGGCGCACGGCCACGATGTCGTTCCGGTCGCGGATGGTCTCGCCCCACGCCCCCACCTCGGCCCCACCGCTGCTCCGGATCACGAACGAGGCCTCGCCGGGCACGAGCGGCACCTGCGTGCGCCCCTCGGCACGGAACCCGCCGTCGATGTCGATGTACTTGAAGCCCGAGTTGAACACGGCGACCAACGACGCCCGCTGGCCGGGAGGGATCTCGCCGACGGTGTGCCAGCTCCCTCCTGGCTGCTGGGTGCCCGGCACCAGCGTGAACCGGAGCCCGGCGGGAGCCAGCCACGCGGCCGCGGCGAACGTGGCGTCGCCCTCGGGGTGCACGATGGTCGTCGCGATCAGGGGGCGATCGCCGCTCGACCAGCGGGCCACCGGCCACCCCGGCGGGGGCTGGTGCCGAGGCCGGGCGCGGCCGCCTGATCCATCGCTGGGAAGCCGACCCAGGCGGACCAGCGAACCTGAGGCGCCGGTCGGTCCCCGCCGTGAGGTGGTGAGCGGGCGCACCAGACCGATAGCCACGACGGCGGCGAGCAGCAGCACCAGGGACGCGAGCGACCAGGCCGCCACCGGCCGGGGCGGGCGCCGTGGGGTCATCGCATCGTGACCGTGAAGAAGTCGCGCTGGTCGGGAGCCTGGTAGCGATCAGCAGGGCGGTACATGGCCGGGAGCAGCTTCACCGGGGCGGTGCGCGGATCGTCCGAGCCGAGCTTGAAGATGTTCGCGGTGGCGAGGGGCGTGTGGATGTCGAGCGGCATCGCCCGCACGGCGCCGGCCTCCGCCAGCGCGTCGGCCAGCATCGCCAGGGTCATGTGGTTGCCGGCCAGGTAGAAGAGGTTGCCGTTGCGATCGATGCCCGCCCCGGTGCGCCACGTGTACTGGAGCTGGCTGCGGCGCGACCCCCAGAGCCGGTCGGCGTTGTGGGTCAGGCCCTTCACCGCGTGGCCGCCATCGACGATCAGGTGGAGGTTCTGGCGCACGGCGACGGTGTCGGGAGCCATGCGGACGTCGCGTCCCCATGCGCCGAGGGAGGCGACCCCGTTGCGGTCGATCACCAGCGAGGCGGCGCCGGCGGTGAGCTTCCCCGAGGTGTGCCCGGCCTCGTAGAACCCGCCGCCGCTGTCGCGCATCAAGAAGCCGGCGTTGAACGCGGCGAGCGTGCGCGAGCGCTGCGAGGGCGGGATCTGCGCGTGGCCCGGCCACGGTCCGTGCCCCGGCTCCTTGGTGCCGGCCACCAGGTGGAGGCGGGTGGCCGCCCGGTCCATCCAGAGCACGCCGGCCACCACGGTCGGGTGCTTCGGGTCGGGGCGGAACCAGGTGGTGTAGGTGGCGGTCCGGCCGGCGGCGTCGACCGGGCCGGGCGTCAGGGCCGCCTCGCCGGGCAGCGTCGGGCGGACGGCGGGGAAGACCAGGGGGACGTTGCCGCCGGTGGTGTCGGTCGCGGCGCGGGCCGCTTGGGCGGCATCGGGGACCGGCGGGAGCGGCCCCGTGGGGACACCGCTGGTCGGCGGCTCCTGGTGCGAGTAGTGCCAGATCTCCACCCGATCGACGATGCCCGCGCCGCCGTGCGACCGCAGCCAGTCGACCGAGCGCACCGATGCCGATTCGGAGCCGGGATAGGTCATGGCGCGGGTGAAGGACCAGCCGGCCAGGACGAGCGGCACCAGGATCACCACGGCCGCGATGGCCCCTCGTCGGCGGCGGGACCGTCGGCGCCGTGCCGGCGGTCCGGGGTGCTCGGGGCCGGCGAGCTCGTCGGGGCGTTCCAGGGTGGCGGTCATCGGGTTCCAGTCAGGAGCGGTCTCCTCGGAACGTACGAAGGGCACGGCAAAGCGCTGATCGCCGGACGGTCAGAACGGAGCAAAACCCCTCATCGCGGCAGCCGGACCGGCGACTTTGCCGTGCGCTTACCTCAGCGGGGGGCCGGGCTTACCGGGCCATCCGTAGGTTCAGCCCATGTCCGCTGCTTCCCTCGACAACCCCGCCGCCGCCGGCGACCAGGCCCGTGAGCGCCTCCTCGTCGTGGAGGACGATCCCGGCATCGGTGCCAACCTCGAGCGCGCCCTCGCGAACGCGGGGTACGGGGTCGAACGGGTCGGCTCGGTGGCCGAGGCCCTCGCCATCGCCGCGCCTCCCGACCTCGTGCTGCTCGACCTCGGGCTGCCCGACGGCGACGGCCTCGACGTGGCCCACGAGTACTTCCGCCGGTGGCCCGCGCTCCCGATCCTGATGCTCACCGCCCGCACCGAGGAGATGGACGTCGTGGTCGGCCTCGATGCCGGCGCCGCCGACTTCATCACCAAGCCGTTCCGGCTCGCCGAGCTGCTCGCCCGGGTGCGCGCCCAGCTCCGCCACGCCCCTTCCACCAGCGGGCTCCGGGTCTTGTCCGACGGCAACGTCGCCGCTGACCCCACTGCCCGCCGGGCCACCCTCGACGGCGTAGAGGTGCAGATGCGCGCCAAGGAGTTCGACCTGCTCGTCGAGCTCCTCAAGCACAAGGGCGAGGCCGTGACGCGCGAGGCGCTCATGACCAACGTGTGGGACGAGCACTGGTACGGGTCGACGAAGACGCTCGACGTGCACATGTCCTCGCTGCGCCGGCGCCTCGGCGAGGCCCCCGGCCAGCCCAGCCGCATCACCTCGCTGCGCGGCGTCGGCTACCGCTGGGAGATCTCGTCGTGAGCGGTGGCGCGCCCTCCACCGCCGCTCGGTGAGGCGCCGGATCCTCACGGCGATCGTGGGCGTGGTCGCCCTCGCCAGCCTGGTCCTGACCCTGCCGCTCGCCGTGGTGCTGGCCAACCGCAAGCAGGCCGATGCGATCGTCGAGCTGGAGCGGGCCGCCGAGCGGACCGCCGCCAACCTGGAGCCGAACATCGGCGACGTCGACGCGGAGGTGGAGGTGTCGCACGCGGAGCGGGGCGTGACCATCGGCGTCTACGGCCCCGATGGCCGCTTGATCGGGGGGACGGGCCCGGCGGTGGCCGACCCCATCACCGCCGCCAAGGGGGTCACCACCAGGGACGGCACCGTCGGCGACGAGCGGGTGCTGGCCCGGCCCATCACCGTCGACGCCGAGCGCGTGGCGACCATCCGCGTGGCCGAGCCCGTGGCCGAGGCCGCGGCCGCGACCCGGCGGGACCTGCTGCTCCTGCTGGTGGTCGACCTGGCTGCGGTGGCGGTGGCGGTGATCGTCGGCGCCATCTTGTCGGCCCGCCTGGCCCGTCCCCTCCGCCTCATCCGCGACGACGCGGTGCGCCTGGGCGACGGCGACTTCACGATCGGCGAGCGGACGAGCGGCGTGGAGGAGATCGACGAGACCTCGCACGCGCTGGCCCACACGGCCAGCCGCCTCGAGGCCGGGCTGCAGCGCGAGCGGACGTTCTCGTCGAACGCGTCGCACCAGCTCCGCACGCCGATCACGAGCATGCGCCTGGCGATCGAGTCGGAGCTGGCGGTGCCCAGCCGCGACGGCGCCGTCGTGCTCCGCGACGTGCTCCACGACCTCGACCGCCTCGAGACCACCATCGCCACCCTCCTGGCGGTGGCCCGGGACCTGCCGAGGACCTACGAACCCGTCGAGATCGACGCGATCGGTGCGCGGGTCCGGTCGCGGTGGGGCCAGGCCAGCACCGACCTCCACCGACCGTTGAACGTGACCACCATGCAACGCCCAGCGGCCCGCGTCAGCGTGCCCGTCCTCGACGAGATCTTCGATGTGCTGATCGACAACGCCCTGCGCCACGGCGCTGGTCCCATCGACGTGAAGATCGGCAGCGCCGACGCCGACCACCTGGTCGCCACCGTGGCCGACCACGGCACGGCGCCCCCGGACGCCACCACCTGGTTCTCGCGGCGCCCGCCGGGGGCGGAGCGGCACGGCCTCGGCCTGGCGCTCGCCCGGTCGCTCGCCGAAGCCGAGGGCGGGCGCCTGCTCGTCACGCACGACGAGTCCACGACCTTCCAGCTGCTCCTCCCGGAGCACGCCTAGCCCGCTTCCGGCACCTGCTCCTCGGTCAGGCGCTCGAGGAGCAGGCCGCGGCCGCGCACCGTGTGGATGCGCAGGGGCAGGCCCTCGATCCGCTGGCGCACCGCCTTGGTGCGGTTGTCGAGCGCCCGCGGATCGGCCGGCACGTCCTCGGGCCAGATCGCCTCGATCAGCTCGTCGCGCGTGACGAGCATGCCCATCGAGTCGATCAGGGGCCGGAGGAGCCGCGCCTCGAGCGGGCTGAGCACGACCATGTCGTCACCCACGCGCAGCACGTCGTCCTCGTCGACGCGGGTGAACACCGAGCCGGCGCGGCGCGACCGGGCGATCAGCCGGTCGGTGCGAGCGATGAGCTCGTCGAGCTCCAGCGGGAGCCGGATCCAGTCCTCGAGCAGCGAGCAGGCGGGTGGTTCCGCGCCCTGGTCGACGAGGTAGAGGACCGGGTGATCGGTCGGGTCGGCCGCCGACCCGTGACCGCGAGCCGGCCAGCCGCGCGTCTCGACCCCCCGGGTGGAGATCCAGGACATCGTGGTGCTGAGGGGATCACTTGCGACGCAAGTGGTGTCGAACATGGGGTGCCTCCGAGCTTCTGCCTGCGCACGGCGCAGGCGAGTTCCGAGCGGGACGCCAGGTGGCGGACCGCATGGGTGCTCGAAGGGACAGGAGGTGCTCTCGATGGATCGGGGCCACGAGAGCGGGAGCGCGGGCGGACGGTGAGGTCGAGGACCGGGCGGCGGCGGATGCGGCTGCTCCTGCGGGCCGCGCCGGCGAGGACGAGCGCGGCGAGCAGGAGCAGGACGATCGGGCGCGATCGGGCGCTCGTCCGGCTCGAGGTGACCGACGTGACCCGGTCGAGCCGGACGCTCCGGGCACCGGCATCGGACGAGAGCGACGTGGCGGCAGAGGTGGCCGGGGCCGACGCACTGGACACCGGTCCCGAGGTGGCGGTCACCACGACCGACTCGATCGCGTCGCACGTGGAGGGCCACGCGACCACGCCGACGAGCGCGACCGACGCCAGGACCGCGGCCACCACGGTGGCCCTCAGCACGAGCCACCGCCGGTGCGCTCGATCAGGAACCCGGCGGCGCCGATGCGGAGGATCGTCCAGCCGTCGCGGCCCAGCGGGCGGCGGAGCCTGGCGATGGTGGCATCGAGGTCACCGACCGGCAGGTCCGCACGGGGCACCAGGCTGCCGACCGTGGCGACCAGGCGGACGGCCACCCGGTGCTCGTCGGCGGTCAGGCCGGCCGGCAGCGCCATCGGCACGGCGTCGACGGACCGCACGGAGCGGCCGCGGCGGGCCAGCTCGGCGAGGCGCGCCGCCACGTCGCGCTCGTCGGCGCCACGGTGGATCCAGTCCTCGCCCTCGGCCACCGCCGGGATCGGTGCGCCATCGTCGACCAGCAGCAGGCACGGCGTGCCCGCCTCGGCCAGCTCCTCGCGCCGGGAGGCATCGGCCGGCCAGCCGATCAGGGCGGGCCGGGAGCGCTCGCGAGCCGAGGAGATCACATCGAGAAGGTACGCAGCGGATGTTTCGGCAATGTGTCCCGGTCGTTGCGCTCGCGGGTGGAGCTCGCTCGATCGCCCGTCAGAGCTCGTCGATCTCCGCCAGCTCGTCGAGCACCGCGCCGGCGCGGTCCCAGTCGCCGTGGCGGTGCGCGGCCCGGGCGACCAGGTGGGCCGAGACCGGGCCCGTGACGAACTGCAGCACGATCGTCAGCGAGAGGAGCGAGATCGCGCTGGTGGCCTGGATGCGGAACATGGCCCCGGTCGCCACCAGGAGCAGGCCGAGCGTCGACGGCTTCGTGGCCACGTGCATCCGGGTCATGAGGTCACCGAAGCGCACCTGCCCGATGCCGGCCAGCGCGGTCAGCGCGGCGCCGAGCACGATGAGGATGCCCCCGATCAGGTCGGTCACCGTCGCCTCCCCTCGACGAAGCGGGCGAACGCCGACGTCCCGAGGAACGCCACCAGCGCCACCACCACGCCCAGGGTCAGGTAGGTGCCGTCGCGGTGGTAGGCGCTCCACGCCAGGATCCCGATGACGATGACGGTCAGCATCCCGTCGAGCGAGACCACGCGGTCTGCCAGCGTGGGGCCGAGCACGAGGCGGTAGAGGAAGCCGGCCCCGCCGACGGCGACGAGCCCGAGGGCGAGGGCGATCACGGCTGGGCCACCAGTTCCACCTCCGCGGCCGTCCCGAACGCCGCCACCACCCGGCGCTCGAGGTCGGCGACCTCGGCCCGGGTGGCCTCGATGCTCTCGAACGCCAGCACGTGCACGTACAGCACCGCCGGCCGGTTGCGGGCGTCGATGGTGAGGGTGCCGGGCGTGAGGGTGATGGCGTTGGCGACGAGCGTGGCCAACCGACCCGAGCCCGTCCGCAGCGAGCAGGCGACCACCGCCGGGTTGATGTCGGACCGGCTCGAAGGGAGCAGGACCTCCTTGGCCACGGCGACGTTCGTGACGATCAACGCCCAGGCGAACCACAGGAGGAACGAGACCGCCTTCACCGGTCGGATGACGATGGGGTCGTCGTTGGTGTCGTCGGGCGGGAAGACCACCACCAGGAAGGCCGACACCGCGATGCCCCCCAGCAGGTTGGCCAGGTTCAGGTCACCCCAGAGGAGCAGCCACATGACCACCAGCCACACGCCGATGACGGCGCGCCCGAACCACGCCTCGCGCTTCACCCGAGCACCGCCTGGATGTAGGCCGACGGGTCCAGCAGGTCGACGGCCGCCCGGTCGCACAGGCCGAACAGCGGGCCGGCGAACACGGCCAGGGCCAGGGAACCGAGGACCAGGGCACCGGTCGACGCCAGCATCGGCACGGTGCCGCCGTGGCGGAGGCTCATGGCGTCGGCCGGCTCGGAGACCACCTCGATCTCCCCCCAGAACGCGCCGCCCCAGATCTTGGTCATCGAGTACAGGGTGAGGACGCTGACCCCCAGGGCCACCCCGACCGCCACCCAGGAGCCGGTGCCGAAGCCGGCGCTGATGATCGACAGCTTGGCGACGAAGCCCGAGAACGGCGGCACCCCCGCCAGGCTCAGCGCCGGCAGCAGGAACAGCCAGCCCACGAGCGGGAACCGGCGGGCCAGGCCGCCGACCTCGGCGAGCCGCGACGAGCCGGCCGCGTGGTCGACGACGCCGGCACCCAGCAGCAGCGTGCTCTTCAGGACGATCTGGTTGAGCAGGTAGAGGATCGCTGCCGCCAGGCCGGCCACGGTGAACAGGGCGATCCCGAGGATCATGTACCCGATCTGGCTCACGATGTGGAAGCTCAGGATCCGCTTGATGTCGTTCTGGGCGATGGCGCCGAGCACGCCCACCACCATCGTGAGCGCGGCGATCGCGAGCATGAACCCGACCGGCCGGTCGGCCGGCGCCACCAGCAGGGTCTGCGTGCGGATGATGCAGTACACGCCCACCTTCGTCAGCAGGCCGGCGAACACGGCGGTGACCGCGGTCGGCGCGGACGGGTAGCTGTCGGGGAGCCAGAAGAAGAGCGGGAAGATCGCCGCCTTGATCCCGAACACGATGAACATCAGGAGCGCGAACGCCACCCGGACGCCTTCGGGGAGGTGGGACATCCGCACCGCCAGGTCGGCCATGTTCACGGTGCCGGTGGCCGCGTAGAGCAGGCCGATCATCGCCACCAGCAGCGTCGACGCGATGAGGCTGATCACCACGTAGGTCATGCCGGTGCGCACCTGGTCGGCGCGGCCGCCGATCGTCATCAGCACGTAGCTGGCAGTGAGCATCATCTCGAACGCCACGAACATGTTGAACAGGTCGCCGGTGAGGAAGGACAGCCCGATCCCCGCTGCGAGCACCAGGTACACGGGGTGGAACGCGGGCTGCTCGCGCTCGGTGCCCGGCTGGCCGGTGGCGAACACCAGCACGGCGAGCAGCACCGGCGACGCCACCACGAGCATCAGGCCCGTGAGGCGGTCCGCCACCACCGAGATGCCCACGGGGGCGTCCCAGCCGCCCATCACCGCGGTGGCCACGCCGTGCTGGTCGACGTGGACGAGGATCGCGATCGACACCGCGGTGGTGATCGACAGGGTCACGATCCCGATGGCGCGCTGCAACCAGCGCCGCCGGGCCGCCGCCATCGACAGGCCGGCCGCCAGGAGCGGGAGCACGACCGGGAGCGGGAGCAGCACGCGCATCACGTCGCCTCCTCGCGGAGGAGCCGCTGATCGGCCAGCTCCTCGTCGTCGAGCCGCCGCTCCTCCGCGATGCGCCGGTCCTCGACATCGTCCTCGACCAGATCGTCGCCGGTGAGCTGCCAGCTCCGGTACGCCAGCGCCAGGAGGAAGGCGCCGACCCCGAACGAGATGACGATCGCCGTCAGGGCGAGGGCCTGGGGCATGGGATCGGCGACGGTGCGCCCGGAGATCGACCCGACGAACGGGGCGACGCCTCGACGCTCCCCGGTCTGGAGCAGCAGCAGGTTGGCGCCGTGGCCGATCAGCCCGAGACCGATGATGATCCGGGTCAGCCGGCGCTGGAGCAGCAGCCACGTGCCGAGCGAGAAGAGGATCGCCGTGGTGAGGGCGAGGACGAGGCTCACTCCGAGTCCGCCCGCAGGGTCCAGGGCGCACCGAAGAGCGGCAGCCGCTCGCCGAACGACACGAGCAGCAGCAGCACCATGCCGATGACCACCTGGGCCACCCCGATGTCGAAGAACAGCGCGGTGTTGAGGTGGAAGCCGCCCAGCGGCCCGAGGTGGGCGTTCAGCTTGGCGTGCTCCATCAGCTGCCGGCCGAACAGGAGCGGCACCAGGCCGGTGAGGGTGGCGGTGGCGAGGCCGGTGCCGAGCAGCGTCCACGGCCGGACGGGCAGCGTGGCGCGGACCTCGTCGATGCCGCCGGCCACGTACCGCAACGAGATGGCGGCGCCGACGACGAGCCCGCCGACGAACCCGCCGCCCGGCCGGTTGTGCCCGGTGAACAGCAAGAAGGCGCCCAGCAGCAGGGCCGAGTGGAACACGAGGCGCACGACGACGTCGAGGATGAGCGACCGCCTCACGAGCGAGGCCTCCGCTCACCGATGCGCCGGCTCGGGCTGAACGACCGGTCGACGCCGCGCTCCCGGCGCGACAGGCGGGCCAGGGCGTAGACGCCCATCGCCGCCACCGACAGGACCGTGATCTCGCCCATGGTGTCGAACCCGCGGATGTCGACCAGCACCACGTTCACCACGTTGCGGCCCCCGCCTTCGGCAAACGCCTGGTCGATGAACTCGGTCGAGATGGTCGGATCGACCCGCGAGTCGCCGGCCACCAGCAGGAACGAGAACACGAAGATCCCGACGGCCGCCGACACGATGATCCGGCTGATCCGGCCCACCGACGTGGGCCGGTCGCTGAACCACGCCGGCAGGTGGCGCAGCACCAGCACGAAGATGACGGCGCCGATCGTGTCGACGCACACCTGCGTGAGCGCCAGGTCCGGCGCACCCTGCAGGGCGAACACCAGGGCCATGCCGTACCCGACGGCGCCGGCGCAGAGCACCGCGGCCATCCGGTGGCGGACCACGACCGCGGCGATCCCGCCGGAGATCATCAACGCCGCCGCCGCCCAGTCGCCCGGACTCGACACCAGCGGCGGCATCGGGGGTCGCGGCGCCCGCAGGAGGGCGAAGCCGGGGACCAGCACCGCGGTCAGCAGGATCACGCCGATGTAGATGGGCAGCGAGCCGGGCTGCACGAACCCGGTCGTGCGGTTGGCCACGACGTTCAGGCCGCGGATCGCGCCGAGGTAGCCCCGCTCGCCGGCCATCGAGCTCGGCAGGCGGTGCTGCAGCCGGGCGAAGGCGGGACCGGCGACGGTGAGCGCGGCGCCGAGCAGGACCGTCAGCCCCGACAGGACCAGCGCGGGGCCGACTCCGTGCCACAGCGCGAGGTGCTCGCTCTCGGCCAGGGGATCGAGGCTGTGCGCGGCCACCTCGACCAGGTGCGAGATCAGCCGGGGGACGAGCCCGAACAGCACGGTCAGCAGCCCGAGCAGCGCGGCCGGCAGCCAGAACGCCACCTTCGGGGCGGGCGGAGGATCGATGGCGAGGTCGGGGTCCTCGGCCAGGCCCTCGGTGACCACCCCGGGGCGGAACGCCCCGAGCAGCAGGCGGGCCGTGTAGGCGAACGTCAGGACCGATCCGGCGACGAGCCCCGCCAGCACGATCGGACCGCCGACGATGCCGATGTCGACGAACGAGTCGTAGGCCGCCTCCTTGCCGATGAACCCCAGCAGAGGCGGGATGCCGGCCATCGACGCTCCGCAGATCGTGGCGATGACCATCGGTCCGGCCCACCCGGGGCCGTAGCGGCCCAGCCGCCGGATGTCGCGGGTGTGCGCCTGGTGGTCGATCACGCCGACCACGAGGAACAGGCCGGCCTTGAACAGCGCGTGGGCGAACAGCACGATCACCCCGGCGGTGGTGGCCTCGGGCGTGCCCACGCCGAACAGCACGACCATGAACCCGAGCTGGCTCACGGTGCCGTACGCCAGGATCCGCTTGAGGTCGTACTGGTGCAGCGCGTGCCAGCCGCCGGTGAGCATGGTGGCCAGCCCGACCACCAGCACCACCGGTCGCCACAGGCCCTGGGTGGCGAAGATCGGCGCCAACCGGGCGATGAGGTACACCCCGGCCTTCACCATGGTCGCCGAGTGCAGGAACGCGCTCACGGGCGTGGGCGCGACCATGGCGCCGGGCAGCCAGGCCGAGAAGGGGAACTGGGCCGACTTGGTGAACGCGCCCAGCAGCACCAGCAGGAGGCCCACCTCGACCGTGGTCCCCGTGGGCGGGTGGGCGGCGAGCGCCGCCAGGTCGTAGGTGCCGGCCGCCTCGCCGATGAGGACGAACCCGCCGAGCATGGCGATGCCGCCCAGGCCGGTCGTGAGGAGGGCCTGGAGCGCGGAGGCCCGGGCCTTGGGATCGGTGTCGGTCCACCCGATCAGCAGGTAGGAGGTGACCGAGGTCAGCTCCCACGCCACGAACAGCACGAGGAGGTTCGCCGCCGTGACCAGGCCGAGCATGGCGGCGGTGAAGATCAGGAGGAGCCCGGCCAGGCGGTGCAGCCCGGCCCGGTCCGCCGGGAAGTACTGGGAGGCGTAGAGCTGGACCAGCGTGCCGATGCCGGCGACCAGCAGCACGAACAGGAGGCTGAACCCGTCGAGCCTCAGGTCGAGGGAGAGCCCCAGTTCGGGGACCCAGGCGACGCCGGCGGCGGGGACCGCACCGTCGAGCACGCCGCTGATCTGGGCAGCGGCCCAGCCGAAGACCAGCAGCGGGAGCGCCGCGGCCACCAGGAACGACCGCCGGCCGAGGGGCCCTCCGAAGGAGAGGAGCAGGAGGCCCGCCGTGATGGGGGCGATGAGCAGCACGGTCAACACGGAGCGTCTTCAGCACCGGCTCGCGGCGCTGCTCCTTCCTTTCGATCAGGGTCCTGCGGTCCGGCGCCGGGAGCGGCGCCGGACCGCAGGTTCAACTGCTGAGGTCCTGCACAGGGGCCCTCAGACCAGCTCCTCCTCGGTCGGGCTGCCGCCGCCGTGCCCGGTGACCTGGTCGTCGTGGAGGTGGAACTCGGGGTAGGCGAGGGCGCCCATCTCGGGGATGTCCATGCCCTCGAGCTCCATCTCGGCTGTCGGCCGGATGCCGCCCTTCATGACCTTGTTCTGGACCTTGAAGAACGTGTAAGCGATGCCGAAGATCACCGTCCAGATGACCAGGGCGCCGATGGCCTGCGAGGCCAGCTGGCCCCACCCGTCGGTGCCGTAGAGGATGCCCATGACGCCGTGGCTCGAGGAGGTCTCGGTGGCGTTCCAGGCGACACCGTCCACCGGCGTGCCGTACTGACCATCGGCGAAGATGCCGACCGCCAGCACCCCGAGGGTGCCGCCCACGCCGTGGACGGCGACGGCCCCGACCGGGTCGTCGATGCCCCGGCTCTCGATGAACTCTGCCGCCAGCGGGATCAGGGTGCCACCGAGGATGCCGAGGACCGCAGCGGCCCAGGGCTGGATGAAGGCGCACGGTGCCGTGACGATGACCAAGCCGCCGAGCATGCCGTTCACCATCATCCCGGGATCGGGCTTGCCCGTCCGGATCTGCATGAAGAACATGGCGGCGACGGCACCGAAGGCGCCGGCGATGGCCGTGTTGGCGGCGACGACGGCGAACCGCACGTCGGTGGCGGCGAAGGTCGAGGCGGCGTTGAAGCCGAACCAGCCGAACAGCAGGATGAACGTGCCGAGCATGGCCATCGGGATGTGGTGGCCGGCCAGGGTGTTGGCCGAGCCGTCCTTGTTGAACTTGCCGATGCGGGGTCCGAGGACGATGGCACCGGCCAGGCCGGCCACACCGCCGACGGCGTGCACGACGCCGGAGCCGGCGAAGTCGACGTAGCCGTAGCCCAGGTCCATCGAGTTGCCGAGCTGGGCCAGCCAGCCGCCGCCCCAGGTCCAGGCGCCGAAGATCGGGTAGTAGATGGCGCCGCAGAAGAAGCCCCAGCCGACGAAGGCGTTCCACTTCCACCGCTCCGCCATGGCCCCGGTGGGGATCGTGGCGACGGTGTCCATGAAGGCCGCCATGTAGAGGAAGAAGCCCATGCCGCCGGCCGTGTAGAAGGCCTTGCCGCTCCCGCCCCAGCCGCCTCCGTAGGCGAAGACCCAGTGGCCCGACCCGATCAGCGCGTGGCCCACGGGCTCGTCGAAGCCGATGACCGGCAGCGAGTACCCGCCGAACATCAGCGGGAAGCCGATGAGGAAGAAGGCGACGAAGCCGACGCCGAAGATGGCGAAGTTCGTCGACATCACGTGGGCGGCGTGCTTGGCCCGGCAGAAGCCGGTCTCGACCAGGGCGAACCCGGCCTGCATGAAGATGACGAGCACCGAGCCGAGCACGACCCACAGCAGGTTGATCTGCTTGCCCAGCAGCTCGACCTCGCTCGGCCCCGCCTGGGCGCCGGCCACGCCCGAGGCGAGCAGGCCGCACGTCGTCGCTCCGATCGTGGCGGCGCCACCGATGATGAGCTTCTTGTAGCGACCTCTCATGATCGCCCTCCCGCCCGGATTCGTTCGTGGCGTGCAGCCATGACAGCAACTCCCTTCCTGGCACGCAGCGCGTGCGCCTCATCGGTCGGAGCGCAACGTACGGAAGGGGAATCTCGGAGCCGTGTCCTGTCCGTAAACAGACAGGTTCCATTCACATACGTGTCCGAGTGCGCTTCCTGAACGAAGTGCGCGGCGGTTCCCGGCGTCCTCCGTCAGGTTCGAGGGCTAGGTTCCGGCCGATGGCCGAGCGCACGGTGGCGACTCCAGATCCTCCATCGCTCGACGCGTCGCTCGAGCTGATCCGGCTCGACGGCGCCATCTTCTTCCGCGGCGAGTTCACCGAGCAGTGGGCGTTCGACTCGCCCGTGGCCGAGATCGCCGGGATCATGCGCCCCGGCGCGGAGCGGATGATCCTGTTCCACATCGTGGCCGCCGGCACGTGCTGGGTCTCCGTGGTCGACGGCGAGCGCCACTGGGCCCAGCAGGGCGACGTGATCGTCCTGCCCTACGGCGACGACTACGCGATGGGCGGTGAGGACCTGGGCGCGGAGGTGGTCCCGATCCTCACGCTCGTCGCCCGGCCGCCGTGGGACGACCTGCCGGTGCTGCGCCACGGCGCCGGCGGCGACCGCACCGACATCGTGTGCGGCTACCTCTACTCCGAGGACCCGCTGTTCGATCCGGCCCTGCGGGCCTTCCCGCCGGTGTTCGTCGTGCGACCGCCGGCCGGCCCCACCGCGTCGTGGGTCGAGTCGAGCGTGACCTACGCGCTGGCGGCGTCGGATCCCGCGGCGCCGGCGCGCGTGCCGTCGACGCGCCTGCCCGAGCTCCTGCTCATCGAGGTGCTGCGCCTGCACCTCGCCACCGCGCCGGCCGCCGACCACGGCTGGATCGCCGCGCTGCGCGACCCGGTGCTCGCACCGGCGCTGGGCGAGCTGCACGCCGCACCCGAGCGCAAGTGGACGGTGGCGGAGCTGGCGTCCGCCGTAGCCGTGTCGAGGTCGGTGCTCGACGAGCGGTTCCGCACCGTCCTGGGCAGCTCGCCGATCCGCTACCTGACCGAGTGGCGGATGCACGTGGCCGACGACCTGCTGGCCACCACCACGCACAACCTCGGCGAGGTGGCGCGCCGCGTGGGCTACGAGGCGGAGGAGTCGTTCAGCCGAGCGTTCAAGCGGAGCCGAGGCGTGTCGCCCGGTGCGTGGCGGGCGGCACGCCTGCGGACCGCGTGACGGTCGTGACCGTCAGGATCATCAAGACGGCGGGGCGAACAGCTCCAGCGTGATGCCGTCGGGATCGCGGAAGCTGATCCCGGAGCCGTAGGCGGCGTCCTTGATGCCGCCGTGGTCGACGCCGAGCTCGTCGAGCTTGCGCTCCCAGCCTTCGAGGTCGGCGCGGCTGGCGCAGCCGAACGACACGTGGTCGAGGCCGACGTTGAACTCGCTGAACGGTTCCGCCGACGCGGGCTTCTCGTGCTGGTGCAACCCGATGAGCGTGCCGCCGAGGGCGTACACGGTGTGGTGCATCGCCGGATCGGTGTCCTCGTCGATCACCGGGTCGGCGTCGAAGAGGGCCTCGTACCACGGGACGCTGACCGAGAGGTCGCGGACCGTGAAGGCGACGTGGTGGAGGGAGGGGAAGGGCATGGGTTCGGTTCCTTGTTGGGGGTTGGTGTGGGATCAAGTCTCTGCCCGTTCCCGTCGGAGCGCCATGGCTCAGGCACCGGCGGGGATGACCGATGCACCGGGCTCGCGCCCTGCGCAGCCGGCTCGACGCTCATCGTGATCTCCAGCGCAGGCGCGCCCGGCCACCGGTACCGTCTCGCCATGCGAACCCTCCGTCGTTGCGTCCCGGTCCTCGTGTGCCTCGCGACCCTGCTGGTCGCCGGACCCGCCGGAGCCCTGGCGCCGCCGTCGGCCTCGCCCGGCAGCGCCAGCGGCGGCGACCCGTACTTCCCCGCGGCCGGCAACGGCGGCTACGACGTCTCCCACTACGCCCTCGACCTCGACTACACGCCCGCCACCCGAGCGCTCCACGGCCAAGCCGTCATCGTCGCCCGCGCCACCTCGGGCCTGTCGAGCTTCAGCCTCGACCTGCGCGACCTCACGGTCTCGGCCGTCACCGTCAACCTGCGGGAGGCCTCGTTCCACCAGGCCGACGGCGAGCTGCGGATCACCCCGAAGCAGCCGTTGGCGAAGGGGCTCCCCTTCGTCGTGACCGTCGCCTACGCCGGCACGATGGGCCAACCGCTCGACAACACCGGCGGGCTCTACGGCTGGGTGGCGTTCGACGACGGTGCGTTCGTCGCCAACGAGCCCGAGGGGGCGAGCACCTGGTACCCGGTGAACGACGTGCCCTACGACAAGGCCACCTACAGCTACGTCGTCACCGTGCCCGCCGGCACCACGGCCGTGGCCAACGGCGACCTGCTCGCCCAGACCACCCGCAAGGGGCGCACCACGTTCGTCTGGGCGGCCAAGGAGCCCATGGCCAGCTACCTCGCCTCGGCCTCCACCGGCAACTACGCGCTCACCAGCTCCCGGACGCCCGGCGGCGTGCGGATCACCAACGCCGTCGACGACGACCTCTCGCCCGCCGACCAGGCCGCCGCCGCCGACGTGCTGGCGCAGCAGCCGGCGATGATCAGCTTCTTCGAGGGCAGCTTCGGGCGGTACCCCTTCTCGTCGTTCGGCGCCGTGATCGACGATGACGACGACGCCGGCTACGCCCTCGAGAACCAGACCCGGCCGATCTACAGCGGCGTGCCCGACAGCGCGACGGTGGCCCACGAACTGGCCCACCAGTGGTTCGGTGACAAGGTCACGCCGAAGCAGTGGAAGGACATCTGGCTGAACGAGGGGTTCGCCACCTACGCCGAGTGGATGTGGGACGAGCACCAGGGCGGTTCGAGCCTCCAGGACGACCTCGACTGGATCCTGAGCATCCCCGCAGACAACGACTTCTGGACGCTCCCGGTCGCCGATCCCGGCGCCCAGGACCTGTTCGACGCCCCCACCTACTACCGGGGCGCCGCGTTCCTCCAGGCGCTGCGCGTCACCGTGGGCGACGCCCCCTTCGAGGCGATCCTGCGCCAGTGGGCGGGCCGCAGCCTCTCGGCGCCGGCCACCACCGCCCAGTTCCTCGCCCTCAGCGAGCACGTGTCGGGCCTGCAGCTCGACGGCCTGTTCGACGCCTGGCTCCACCAGCCCACCAAGCCCCCCGCCCCCTGACCCGGCCCGCCGCCGCGGCGTGGTTCCCGTGGCTCGAGGTTGGGTACTGGGGGTCATGAGCCTCACCATGCCCCGACGCGTCCTGGACGCGCACCCCGTCCGCGCCCTCGAGGACTGGATGGCCGCCGAAGGCGGGCGCGGCGTGGCGCGCGCGTGGGAATCCAAGCCCGACGACCTGATCGCCACCATCAGCGCCTCGGGCCTGCGCGGCCGCGGCGGCGCCGGCTTCCCCACCGGGACGAAGTGGGCGACCGTGCGCGCCAACCACGCCGCCGACCTTCCGTCCACCGTCGTCGTGAACGGCGCCGAAGGCGAGCCCGGCTCGTACAAGGACCGGTCGATCCTGCTGGCCAACCCGTACCGCGTGATCGAGGGGGCGCTCATCGCCGCCGCCGCCGTCGGCGCCGACCAGGTGGTCCTGGCCCTCAAGTCGAGCGCGCCCGACGTGGTGGCGCGGGTGCGCCAGGCCATCGAGGAGATGGGCGCGGCCGGGTGGTTCCAGCGGGTGGCGGTCGATGTGGTCGTCGGTCCGGAGCACTACCTCTACGGGGAGGAGACCGCGCTGCTCGAGGTGATCGACGGCCGGGAGCCCTTCCCGCGGATCGCCCCGCCGTGGCGGCGGGGCCTGGCCGACGTCGGCGACGACACCGCCCTCGCGGCACGGGTCGAGCTGGCCGGCGACGACGGGGCCACGGAGGTCCCGCCCGCGCTGGTCAACAACGTGGAGACCATCGCCAACGTGCCGGGCATCATCGTGAACGGGCCGGCCTGGTTCCGCGAGGTCGGGACCGACGAATCGCCCGGCACCCTCGTGGTGACGGTGTCGGGCGGATCGGCCCGGGCCGGGGTGGCCGAGCTCCCGATGGGCATCACGATGCGAGACGCCATCGACCTCGTCGGCGGCGGCGCCCGCACCGGCAAGGTGGTCGGCGTGCTGCCCGGCGTGTCGAGCCCGATCGTGACGGCCGCCGACCTCGACGTGCCGCTGACCTACGAGGATCTGGCCCGGCTCGGGTCCGGCATGGGCGCCGGCGCGCTGATGGTCATAGACGAGGACGTCGATCCCATCGCCCTGGCCCAGGGCGTGTCGCGCTTCTTGGCCGTGGAGTCCTGTGGCCAGTGCCGGCCGTGCAAGCAGGACGGCATCGAGATCGCCTCGATCCTCGAGCGGGCCCTCTCGTCCGCCCCCGCCGGCCGCGACCGGACCGAGCTGGACTCCCGGCTCGCCTCCATCACGGTCGGCGCCCGCTGCTCGCTCGCCACCCAGCACCAGACGGTGGTGGGCAGCATCCTCGCCGCGTTCCCCGGCGCCTGGGAGCGCCACGCCGAGGCCGGGGCCGCGCCGGCGACCCCGGTGCAGATCGCCGAGATCGCCCGCATCGACGACGACGAGGCCGTCCTCGACGCGGGCCAGGCCACCAAGCAGCCCGACTGGAGCCACCACGACACCGACTCGGGCGCCGCGCCCGCCGATCGGATCGACCAGCGGGCCGACGCCCAGATGGGGCTCGCGGCGGAGGATGCCGTCGAGCGCTAGGCCCTACGCCAGGCCGAGGCGCCGGGCCAGGGCGGCGTGGTCCGCCGGCTCCAGCACGGTGCTGGCCAGGCCGAACACGCCCTGGAACACCTCGGGCGGAGCGCCGGCCTGCATGCCGCTGAGCATGTCGGTCCGGTCGTCGAGGTTCATGGCCGGCAGCATCATGGCCAGGGCCCGGGCCATGTCGTCGGGGGCGATGCCGGCCAGGATCTGCTGGTGGATGGCGAAGGTCTGCTCGGGGCCCACGGCCGCCTCCAGCGCCGGCATGATCGTGCGCTCCTCGATGTCCTGGTGGGCCAGGTAGATGCTGGTGAAGCCGGCCAGGTCGAGGTAGAGGGCGTGGAGCAGGATGCGGCGGTCGTCGGGGTGCGCCTCGGCCACCGCGTCGGCCAGGTCCACCAGGTAGGCGCCCCGGCCCTCGAACAGGCGGTGGTCCTCGGTGATCTTCTCGCCCAGCTCGGGCAGGTGGACCTCGAGCACCGGGGCGACGGCACCGTCCTCGTGCTCGGCGTGCTGGTCGAGGAAGTCGACGAGATCCCGCACCGACAGCGCCAGCCCGGCGCGGGCCGCGTCGTCGTTCGGGTCGGTGCGACCGGCGGTCGCGGTCGCGGTGAAGAGGCCCACCCGGATGGCCTTGTGGACATCTCGGTAGAGGTCCTCGACGACAGCGGTGGGGACTTCGAAGGTGTCGAGCGCAGTCATGTTCTGTTCCTTTGATCGGTGCGCCCGCCGTCTCCGGTGGCGCTGCTGGTGTGTGCTTCGATCGTGCGGGAACGCCGTGAGCTGCGCTGCTGAAAGGCTCGTGAGCGAATGCTAAGAATTCGCTCACTTCGCGCCGATCGCCCATGGAGGGGCTGGCACCCGTGCTGAACGCAGAGATCCAGGCCCACCTCGAGGCCGGGTCGTCCGAGGTCATCGGGCTCGTCGGAGCCGACGGGCGCCCGTACGCCACGCGGGGCTGGGGCATGCGGGTCCTCGATGCCCAGGCGGGGACCGTCCGCGTGCTGGTGCGCGAGGTCGACCTCCAGCCGCTGGGCCTGAGCGCGGGCGCCGAGCCCGACGTGGCGATCGCCCTCACCGCCACCGACGTCCCCACCCTGTTCTCGCTCCAGCTCAAGGGCCGGCTCGAGGCGGTGGAGGCGGCCGCCGCGGCCGATGTCGCCATCGTCGAGCGCTACTGCGACCAGTTCATCGATGACGTGGTCGGCATCGACCACTTCTCCCGCGAGCTGATGGACCGGTGGCGGCCCTCCGGGACGATGGTCGCCTGCCGCATCCGGGTCGACGAGCTGTTCGGCCAGACCCCAGGGCCCGATGCCGGCGCCCGCCTGAGCCGGACGTGAGGGGCCCATCCCGATGAGCGACGACACGGCGGCCGCCCGGCCGCTCACCCTCGCCGACCTGCGCGGCTGCTTCGAGGGCACGGTGCCGGCGGTGCTGTGCACGTCGTCCGCCGAGGGCATCCCGAACGTCACCTTCCTCTCGAAGGTCCGCCAGGCCGGCCCCGGCCGGATCGTGGTGTCGAACCAGTTCTTCTCCAAGACCGCCCGCAACATCGTCGAGCACCCCCAGGCCAGCCTGCTGCTCGTCGACGCCGAGACCCACGACGAGTACCGCCTCGCCATCACCTACGAGCGCACCGAGCGCCGGGGCCCGCTGTTCGACCAGCTGCGCGACGAGGTCGAGGCCATCGCCGCGCTGACGGGGATGCAGGACGTCTTCCACCTCCAGGCCGCCGACGTCTACCGCGTCGACCACCTCGAGATCGTCAACCGCCGGAGCCCGACGCCCCCCGCCACCGCCCCTGCCCGACCCGACGCCGCCCAGGGCCTGGGCGAGCTGTGCGCCCGCCTGAGCCGGTGCGCCGACCTCGACTCGCTCGTGCGGGTGGCGATCGACGGCCTCGCCGACCTGCTCGGCCACCAGCACGGCATGCTCCTGCTGGCCGACGAGGACGGCAAGCACCTGTTCACCATCGCCAGCCGCGGCTACGACACCGAGGGCATCGGGGCCGAGGTGCCCATCGGCGAGGGGATCGTCGGGATGGCCGCGGCCCAGTGCGCGCCGCTGCGCGTCGGCAACCTCCGCCAGATGACCAAGTACTCGCAGACGGTCCGGCGCTCCTTCGAGGAGTCCGGCACCATCGGGCCGGGGCGGGAGGTGCCCATGTCGGGCCTGGAGCTCGCCGACAGCCGCATGGCGGTGCCGGCCATGGCGCTCGGCCAGCTCGTCGGGGTGGTGATGGTCGAGAGCGACCGCTCCGGCGCGTTCTCCGACGCCGACGAGGCGACGCTGCAGGTGGTCGCCTCCCTGCTCGGCAGCGCGGTGGAGACCGTCCGGGCCGAGGAGCGAGCGGTCGAGGCCCGGGCCACCGGACCGGCCGTCCGGCCCGCGGCACCCGAGACGGCCACCGTCACCCACGTCCGCTTCTTCCCGGTCGACGGCAGCACCTTCCTCGACGGCGACTACCTCATCAAGGGCGTGGCGGGCCGGATCCTGTGGTCGCTGCTGCGCCAGCACACCGATGAGGGCCGCGTCGACTTCACCAACCGCGAGGTCCGCCTCGACCCCTCGCTCGACCTGCCCGACTTCCGCGACAACTTCGAGAGCCGGCTCATCCTGCTCAAGCGCCGCCTCGACGAGCGCGACGCACCGGTGCGGATCCAGAAGACCGGCCGCGGCCGCTTCCGCCTCGACGCCACCACCGCCCTCCGCCTGGAAACGATGGGCGCCCCCGACTGAGCGCGGCGTGGCAGGATGCCGCCACCGCCGTCCGAAAGCAGGGTCCCGTGCCGTTCCCCCATGACGAGGTCGCCGCCGCGGCCGCCAGCTACCGCCTCCTGCGAGAGGCCATCGAGCGGGGTGAGCGGGTGTGGACCGACCTGGCCGACCTGTTCACCGAGGACGCCGTCTACATCGACCCGGCCTGGGGCCGCATCGAGGGCCGCGACGAGATCCGCACGTTCATGGCGGAGTCGATGACGGGGCTCGAGGACTGGACCTTCCCCGTGGAGTTCATCGCCATCGAGGGCGACGACGTGGTGGTGAAGTGGACCCAGGAGCTGCCCGGCACCAAGGCCGACGGCAGCCGCTGGACCCAGTCGGGCTACTCCACGCTCGTCTACGCCGGCGACGGCCGGTTCTCGTACGAGGAGGACCTGCTCAACATGGTCCAGGTGATCGACGACATCGTCGCCAGCGGCTGGGCCCCCGGCCCCGGCTTCACCGCCCCGCCGGCCCAGCCGAACCGCGACGTGTCCCGCCCCACCTGACCAGCCGCGGCCCTCAGGATTTACCGCCGCCTTACCGAGGTCGCCCCGTCTCCTGACCAGCGGGTCCATAGGTTCCCTCCAGGGTCGAGCTCGGGATGGCTGGCGTGGTCGAACAGTCGCTGCAGGAACGGACGACGGCGGGGGCCCGGCCGCGGCCCACCGACGGTGCCGCCACCGGCGGCGACGAGGGGCGACGAGCGGTCTGGCGCGCCGTCGGGATCACCGGCGGCCTCATGGCGGCGTTCGTGCTCATCGGGTTCGAGGCACCGTCGGTGCGCCGCGGCGTCGGCCGGCCGGCCCTCGCCCGCCCACCCCTCTACGGCGACTACGTCCCCCATGTCGGCACCCACCTGGTGGTCCCGCTGGCGGCAGCCGTCGTCCTCATCACCGCGGCCGCGCTCTGGCCGCGGCTCTCGGATCGGGCGGTGCCGCCGGTCGCCTACCTGGCGCTCGTGACGGTGTCGTGGGCCGTGGCCCAGACGACCGGTCAGCAGGCGCGGCTGTTCGCCGGGTACCACCGACCGGCGGAGGCCGCCGAGGCCCGCCTCGTCGGACAGATCGGGCTGCGCCGCTACGTGGCGGGCTACGGCGAGCGCACCCTGCCGCAGGTGCTCAGCAACCACCCGCCAGGGCGGGTCCTGGTGCGGGCCGGGCTCCAGCACCTCTTCGGCAGCGGCGTGGTGGGCCCGTCGATCGTCCTGTGCCTTGTGGCCGGGCTGGTCGTGTTCCCCACCTGGGGTCTCGCCCGGGAGCTCGCCGGGACCGCGGTCGCCCGCCCGGCCGTGCTGCTGCTCGCCGCGTCACCGGCGGTGCTCCTGTACTCGTGGGCGTCGTGGGAGGCCATCGAGGCACCGATCCTGTTGACCGCCGCGTTCCTGCTGGCTCGGGGCCTCGCCCGCGACGAGCTCCGGACGGGGTGGGCGCTGGCCGGCGGGATGGTGCTCGGCCTGTCCACGTTCTGGACCTACAGCGGCGCGTTCCTCGGCCTCGCCGTCGTGCTGCTCGTGCTGGTGCCCAGCCGGGGCCGGGCCTGGCGCCGGCTCCTCGCGCCCGCCGCCGGGGTCGCCATCGGGATCGGCCTGCTCTGGGCGCTGCTCGGAGACAACGTGGTCCACACCTACCTCGCCACCCGGGCTGCGCCCGAGGAGCGCATCCAGTACCGCATCGCCCACCACGACATGCGCAACGGGGCGTACTGGCTGGTCGGGGGGCCGGTGGCCTGGTTGATCGGGGCCGGTGCGCCGGTGGTGGCGCTGACGGTGCTGGCGCTGCGCCGGATCCCCTGGACCCGCGCCCTGCTCGCCGTGCTGGGGCCCCTCGTGCTGTACGCCTCGCTCCCCGCCACCGTGACGTCGTTGATCCCCGGTGAGCTCGAGCGGACCTGGCTCTGGGTGTACCCGCTCGCCGCCGTGACCGCCGCGGCCGCCCTCGCCCCGATCGTGGACCGCGACCGGCAGGGCGACGGGCCGTGGCGGCGGCTCGTGCCCGGGCTCGTCGGCATCGGCGTGGCGACCGCCATCGCCATCGAGGCGCTGTGGATGCTCCCGGCATGACATCGCCTGCTGCTCCCATCGGCGGCACCGCCGCGACCCTCGACGACCAGCGCGCCGGCCCCGCGCTGCTCGTGAAGGTCCCCGAGGTCCTCGTCTGGTTCTGGATCGTGAAGGTGGCGACGACGGCCCTGGGCGAGTCGGTCTCGGACTACCTGGTCAACCGGTACGACCCGGTGCTGGTCGTCGTCGTGGGCTTCGTGGCCTTCGCCGCCGCCCTCGCCTGGCAGTTCCGGGTGCCGCGCTACGTGGCGTGGGTGTACTGGTCGACGGCCCTCATGGTCAGCACCTTCGGCACCATGGCGGCCGACGTGGCCCACGTGGGCCTGGGCATCCCGTACGCGGTGTCCACCGCGCTGAGCTCCGCCGTCCTGGCGGCGACCTTCGTGGTGTGGTTCCGCACCGAGCAGACCCTGTCGATCCACAGCATCTCCACCACCCGCCGCGAGGCGTTCTACTGGGCGACGGCGCTGGTGACCTTCGCGCTGGGCACCGCGGTGGGCGACCTCACCGCGGTGACGCTGCACCTCGGCTACCTCTCGTCGGGGATCCTGTTCGGCATCGTGTTCGCCCTGGCCGGGATCGCCTGGCGGGTGGGGCTGAACCCGGTGGTGGCGTTCTGGTGGGCGTACATCGCCACCCGGCCGTTCGGCGCCTCGTTCGCCGACTGGTTCGCCAAGCCGACCGCCTCCGGTGGCCTCGGGTACGGCCAGGGCCCGGTCAGCCTCGTGCTGGCGGTCGTCATCGTGACGGGCGTGACCTACCTGGCCGTGAGCCGCATCGACGACCCGAACGGGTCTCAGAGGTCGTAGGCGGCGACGGCCTCATCGGGGCCGACCAGGCGCTCGCACGTGGGGCACCACGGGCGCAGCTCGATGCCTGTGCCGCAGACCGCGTGGAAGGGCTCGACCGGGGCGCCTTCGGCGGCCGCGCCCCACCCGGCCAGGGCCACCAGCGCCGTGGCCAGCTCGCGGCCCGAGGCGGTGAGGTCGTAGGTGAAGCGGACCGGGCGCTCCGAGTACGGCGTCGCCACGACCAGGCCCTCCACCTCGAGCCGGCGCAGGCGGTCGGTGAGGATGTTGGGCGCCGCGCCCACCCGGTCGGCGAGCTCGCCGAAGCGCAGCGGGCCGTCGGCGAGGGCGTCGACCACCAGGAGCACCCATCGGTCGCCGATGCGGTCGAGCGCCGCCCGCAGGGGCGAGCCGGCGACGGGCTTGGGACGGCGGGGCACGGATCCCAGTCTGCCCGTCGCAACCGGCGCACCCGGCCCTAGAGTCACTTGCAAGTCACAAGTAACCCTCTGGAGCGCCTCATGAGCACCATCCCCAACCCCCTCGCCGACCTCTCGGCCGCCGCCCGCACCGCGGCGGCCACCTCGGCCCCGTCCACCGTCGCCATCGGCCGCCAGGGCCGCGGCACCGGCGTGGTCGTCGGTCCCGACCGCGTCCTCACCAACGCCCACAACCTCCGCGACCGCACCACCCAGGTCACCTTCGCCGACGGCCGCGCCGTGCAGGGCCGGGTCGTGGGCGCCGACCCCGACCACGACCTGGTGGTGCTGGACGTCGAGACCGCCGACGCCCCTCCCCTGACCTGGTCCGACCACGAGCTCGAGGTGGGCGACACGGTCTTCGCCGCCGCCCGCGGCACGCGCGGCCACCGGGTCACGTTCGGCATGGTGTCCGCCGCCGACCGCGCCTTCCGCGGCCCGCGCGGCCGGCGGGTCAAGGGCGCCGTCGAGCACACCGCACCCCTCGCGCGGGGCTCGTCGGGCGGTCCCCTGCTCGACGCCGAGGGCCGCCTGGCCGGCATCAACACGCACCGGCTCGGCGAGGGGTTCTACCTGGCCCAGCCCGCCGACGCCGACCTGCGCGAGCGCGTCGGCCTGCTCGCCGCCGGCACCCACATCGGCGGCCGCCGCCTGGGCGTCGCCATCGTGGGCGCCGACGAGACGGCCCGCCTGCGCCGCCGAGTCGGGCTCCCGGAGCAGGCCGGCCTGCTGATCCAGGGCGTCGTGGCCGGCTCCCCCGCGGCCGACGCCGGCCTCGGCGAAGGCGACCTCGTCACCGCGATCGACGGCACC
This sequence comes from Aquihabitans sp. McL0605, assembly GCF_049993875.1. Classification (NCBI taxonomy): domain Bacteria; kingdom Bacillati; phylum Actinomycetota; class Acidimicrobiia; order Acidimicrobiales; family Iamiaceae; genus Aquihabitans; species Aquihabitans sp. McL0605. The sequence goes on along the minus strand of NZ_CP188252.1, from coordinate 3,289,837 downwards.
GCGGTGCGCGACGTCGACGACGTCTGGGATGCGCTCGACGCGGGCGGCGACACCGTGGCGGTCGAGGTGGTCCGCGGCTCCGAGACCCGCACGGTGTCCGTCACGTTCACCGCCGCCACGGAGGAGGACGAGGCTTGACCGGCACCGGCGCGCGCATGATCTAGGCACGCCGAGCCGAGGGACGAGATGAGCACCACCGACGACCAGACGGACGCCAACGCGGCCCTCACCCCCCAGCACATCGAGGAGCTGGCGTCGTTCGGCGAGGTGCGGGAGTTCGCAGCAGGCGATCTCCTCTACCGGGCGGGCGACCTCGAGTACGACTTCATCGTGGTGCTCGAGGGCACGGTCACCATCGAGCGCCCCGACACCGAGGGCGGCCACTCGGTCGCCACGTTCTCGGCCGGGGCCTTCCTCGGGGAGCTGAGCCTGATCACCGGCCAGCGGCCGTACCTGACCGCCCGCGCCATCGAGTCGGGACGGGCGCTCGCCATCGGCCCCGCCGCGTTCCGGACGGTGCTCAGCTCCAAGCCCGACATCGCCGACATCGTGTTCCCGGCCCTGGTGGCACGCCGGGAGATCCTGCGCACCGGCGACGGCTCGCTGGCGGTGCGGATCATCGGCTCGCGGTTCTCCCCCGAGGCGCTGGCCCTGCGGGCCTTCGCCACCCGCCTGCACCTCGTCCACGCGTGGATCGACCTCGAGGACGCCGACGACCCCGACGAGCTGCTCGCCGGCCTCGGCCTGCAGCCCGGCGACACCCCGGCGGTCATCACGCCCACGCGGGTCCTGCGCCGCACCACCCCCGGAGAGCTCGCCGACCACCTCGGCCTGACCTACCACCCGGTGCCCGGGTTCGTGTTCGACCTGGTGGTCGTGGGCACCGGCCCCGCCGGGCTCGCCGCCGCGGTGTACGGCGCATCCGAGGGGCTGCGGACCGTGTCGATCGACGCCGTGGCCACCGGCGGGCAGGCGGGAGCCAGCTCGCGGATCGAGAACTACCTCGGCTTCCCCAACGGCATCTCCGGCGAAGAGCTGGCCACGCGAGCGGCGATGCAGGCGCAGCGGCTCGGGGCCACCCTCAACGCCCCGTGCGTGGCCGCGGGCCTGCGCACGGAGGGCGGCTACCACGTCATCAGCCTGGCCGACGGGAGCGAGATGCCGGCCCGGGCGGTCATCATCGCGTCGGGGGCGCGCTACCGGCGGCTCGCCGTCGACGACCTCGCCCGGTTCGAGGGCGCCGGCGTCTACTACGCCGCCACCGACGTCGAGGCCCAGGTGTGCCGCGGCAGCGGGGTCGTGGTGGTCGGCGGCGGCAACTCCGCCGGGCAGGCGGCCATCTACCTGGCCCAGAACGCGTGCGACGTCACCATCGTGATCCGCCGGTCCGACCTGGCCGCCACCATGTCCCGGTACCTGATCGAGCGGATCGAGGCCGACCCGCGCATCACCGTCCTGGGCGAGACCGAGGTCGGCGCGCTCGATGGCGACGGCCACCTCGGCCAGGTCTCGATCTGCCACCGGCCCACCGGCGCCACCACGGCCATGGCGTGCGCCGGCCTGTTCTGCTTCATCGGCGCCGAGCCCGCCACCGGCTGGCTCGACGGAGCCGTCGCCCTCGACGAGGACGGCTTCATCCTCACCGACCGCGACCTGCCCGCCGCGGGCGACGCCGGCGCGCCCATCCCGCTCGCCTACGAGACGTCGGTGCCCGGCGTGTTCGCCGTCGGCGACGTCCGCCACGGCTCGCTCAAGCGGGTGGCCGCCGCGGTCGGCGAGGGCTCCAGCGCGGTCCGCTCCGTCCACACCCGCCTCGCCGCGAGCACCTGACGGGCCCGTTCAGGGTGCCGGCGGCCGCACCGGATCGCCGGTGATGCGGGCCACGGCCAGCGGCGCGCCCACGGCCTCGGCGGCCGCTTCGGCCTGGGCGAACCACTCGGCCGCCGCGGCCTGCTCGCCGGCCAGGGCGTCGAGCCGGCCGAGCTGGTGGGCGACGGGCCCCCAGTACGCGCCGCCGCCGCCGTAGCAGTTGAGGAGCGCGTGGTACGGCGCCGCCGGGAGGAGCTGCTCGCGGAGGGGCGCGACGGCATCGGCGTCGCCCAGCTGCACGGCGGCGTCGGCCAGCACCACCAGCGTGAGGAGCCGGTTGGTGTCGTGGGGCACCTGCCGGAACGCCGTGGCACGGAAGTGCTCGTAGCTGCGCTCGGCCGCCACGGCATCGCCGGCCTCCACGGCGCAGAGGGCGTGGACCGCCCGGTAGCAGGGGATGTGCGGCGACTCGTCGGCCGCCGCCTCCAGCAGCTCCAGCACCTCGCCCGAGCGGCCCTGGTAGAGGCGCACGTTGACCAGGTTCACGCCCAGGCACGCCTGGGCGCCGCCCTCGGCCCCCTGCAGGGCGACCGCCTCGAACGCCCGGGCCTCGGCGCCGTCGAGGTCACCGTCGACGAGGGCGCCGAGGCCCTGCCACGCGGCCGCCGCCCACGTCCAGTACGGGTGCTGCGAGCGGTCGGCGAGCGCCACCGCCTCGGCGAGCGAACGGCGCGACGCGTCGCGCTCGCCCGCCAGCAGCAGGTCCTCGTGGCGGTAGACCAGGGCGGCGAGGGTGGCGTCGACGCTGCGACCCGAGGGCGCGATGGCCAGCACCTGGTCGAGGTCGGAGATGCGCCCGCGGACCTGCTCGGGCTCGAACCGCGACAGCCGCGAGATCAGCAGGGCGCGGGCGGTCAGGCGGGTGTCGGGCGGATCGAGCCGTCGGGCCCGGGCCACGGCTCGGCGGGCCAGCACGTCGCGCTCCTCGCGCGGCGAGGTGAGCGACACGGCCAGCAGGAGCTCGCCCTCGATGCGGCAGGCCAGCGCCTCGCGCCGCACCCGCTCCGAGCGGACGTCGGGCCCGGCCGGGGCCGCGGCCAGCGGCGAGCGGACCTCCAGGTCCTCCAGGCCGTCGAGCGACTCCCGCAGCAGCGCCGCCTGCTCCAGGTCCGAGAGGCGCTGGGTCACGCCGCGCCCGGCCCGGCCGACCAGCACCACCACGGCCTCCGCCAGCTCGAGCGGCAGCCGGTGCGAACGGGCGATGGCGAGGACCTCGTCGAGCAGCTCCTCCGCCTCGTCGCGGCGGCGCTGGAGGTGCAGCGCCTCGGCCAGCCCGGTCAGCGCACCGGCGCGGATCGCGGGCTCGTCCGGCGCGGCGCGCCCGGCATCGCGGAACAGCTGCTCGGCCGCGGACCAGGCACCGGTGTCGAGCGCCTCGCGGCCGGCGAGCACGAGCATGCGCCCGGCCTCGGTGGCATGGGCGTGACCGGCCCGGTCCAGGTGGTGGGCGATGGCCGCCGTCCGGCCCGGTGCGGGCGGCGACGCGGCCAGCGCCTCGGCCACCGCGGCGTGCAGCCGCGCCCGGCGCGTGGGGCTGATCCGCTCGTACACCGCATCGCGGGTGATCAGGTGCGGGAAGGCGAACACGTCGACCCGATCGGTCTCCACCAAGAAGCCGTCGTCGACCAGCAGCTCGAACTGGTCGAGCGCCTCGTCGACGGTGATGCGGGCGCACGCCGCGACCGTGGCCACGTTGCCCTCCTCCCCCATCACCGCGGCGAGGTCGAGCCGGGAGCGCAGCGGCTTGGTGAGCGCATCGGCGCGGTGCCCGATCCAGTCGCGCACCCCGTCGGGCACCTGGCTCGGGTCGATGGCGCGGCCGCTCCGCCACGGCGCGATCGCGATCTCCGACACGAAGAACGGGTGGCCGCCCGTGCGCCGGTGGAGCTCCGCGGCCTGGGTCGCCTCCTCGAACAGCGGGAGCAGGTCCTGCTCGTCCAGTCCCCGCAGGCTGACCTGCGACGCGGGCAGGGTGCGGTGGAGGCGGGCGAGCACGTCGTGGACCGAGGCCGGGAGGCCTCGACCGGTCGTGATGACGAGCAGCGGCCCGGCCAGCTCGAGCAGCGTCTCCTCGAGGGCCGCGGCCACGTCGTCGCTGGCCCACTGCAGGTCGTCGATCACCAGGACCGCCGGCGCCGAAGCCAGCGCCCGCATGCCGGCGGTGACGGCGCGACGGGCATCGGTGCGGGCCGTGGTGGCGTCGGTCGGCTCGGCGTCGCCCCCTGGCGTGCCGGTGGCGGGCGAGGCCTGCTCGATCTCGACCGCCGAGGCCAGCGGCTCGAACGCGAGGGACGTGCCCGGCAGGCACCGCGCCCAGCGGACCGTGGCGCCCTCGGCGGCGGCGAGGGCGCCCAGCTCGTCGGCCAGGCGGGTCTTGCCGATGCCGGAGCGCCCGAGGATCTCGACCAGCCGCGGGCGGCGCTCGTCGACGACGGCGCGCCAGGCGGCCACGAGCACGGCCAGCTCCTCCTGCCGTCCGAGGAAGATGGCCCCCGGATCATCGTCGCCCTCCCGGTCGTCGCGACGAGGGAGCGGCGCCGCGGCCATCGGCGCCACCGGGACCGGAGGGCGCTCGGGCGGCGGGTCGACCAGCGCGGTCGCCGCCGCGCTCGGGCCCACCCCGAGCTCCTCGGCGAGCACGGCGGCCAGGTGATCGTGGGCCTCGATCGCCTCGCGGCGACGGCCGTCGGCCACCAGCGCCCGGATCACCAGCTCGTGCATGTCCTCGTCGAGCGGGTGCCGACGCACCCAGGCCCGGGCCGCGTCGGCGGCAAGCCCGGCGCGGCCCGAACGGAGCAGCGCGGAGGCGTGCACGACGGCGGCCCGCCTCGACAGCTCGGCCAGCCGGTGCTGCTCCGCGCGCACCCAGTCCCCGTCGCCCGCCGGCAGGAAGGTCTGGTCCAACCGGTCCGTCCAGGGCCGGACCGCCGCCCCGGCCGCCTCGGGCTCGTCGTCGGCCAGGAGGTGCTCGGCGCGGTCCACCGCGGCGCGGGCCGCATCGGCATCGAGGACGAAGCCGTCGGGCACCACGAGGCGGACGGTCCCCTCGCGCCTCGAGGCCACCTCGCCGGCGATGCCGACCTCGGCCAGCAGGTCGCGGATCTTCGACAGGACGCCTCGTACCGCGCCCTGCCAGTGGGTCGCCAGCGGCCGGTCGCCCCACAGCAGGTCGGCCAGCTCGTCGCGCCCCACGGGCCGACGCTCGAGCAACAAGAAGGCGAGGGCCACCTGGACCTGCGGACGGGTCACGAGCACCGCCGAGCCGGTCGGACCGCGCAGGGTCACCGATCCGAGCAGGTCGGCTCCCCCGACGTCCGCGGCCGTCTGCATCACCTTCAGCCACCCTCCTGGCTCCGGCTACCGGTGGCGAGCCCGCGCTCGACCGCCACCCGCAACGGTACCGCAAGGGTCCGCGACCGGGTCGGGCGACCCGAGGCCGCAGCAGCCACGCCGGACGTGGTGAGGGGGCAGAAGACCACCACGTCCGGCGCGAGTGCGCCGCCTGCTGCCGCACCGGTGTACCGCGGCCGGCGCGAACGAAGCGCGAACACGCCCCGGCCCGGGCCCCGGTCCTTCTGCTGCGCCCGGCGACAGGCCATGGCGATGGGTATACGGTTCCGGACGACCAGGCGGGCGATGCGGGCCGGGAGTGGGTCGCCGGCGTGTGGCCAGGTGCGAACCGTGCGGGTCACTCCAGGGAGGGCGTCATGAAGCCGAAGCCGGATGAGCTGCTGCGCAACGTGCCCCTGTTCGCGGGGCTGTCGAGGAAGGAGCTCCGGGAGGTGTCGCGCCTGACGGCCCGGATGCAGCTGCCCGCGGGACGCACCCTGATCCGCCAGGGCGCCCAGGGCCACGAGTTCATCGTCGTGCTCGAGGGCAGCGTCGATGTGCTCATCGACGGCGAGGTCGTCGCCAGGCCGGCGGCCGGCGAGTGCTACGGCGAGGTGGCCCTGCTCGACCACGCCCCTCGGATGGCCACGGTCGTCGCCACCAGCGACGTCATCGTCGACATCATCAGCCAGCCCGACTTCGCCGACCTGCTCGAGCTCCACCCCCAGATCGAGGAGCGCGTCCGAGAGGCGCTGGCCTGGTACCACGAACACCCACGTCAGCACCCTCCTCGCTGATCCAGCCGCACCGGCGGCCCGTTCCAGGAGCTTCTGGTGACGAGTTGTGGCAAACTCGATGCCGCGACTTCGCGGCTGCTGCGACGGTTCCAGGCCGCGGAGACGTAGGGCGAACGTGCGAGCTGCTTCCGGGGAGGTTCCGTGGGGCGGACGGTCATGGCCACCTTCGTGTTCACCGACCTCGTCGATTCCACGGCGACGGCGCAGCGCGTCGGTCCCGAGGCCGCGGAGGAGCTGCGCTCGGGGCACTTCGAGCTCCTGCGCCGGGCGGTGCGGACCGCCGGCGGCGTCGAGGTCAAGGGCCTGGGCGACGGTCTGATGGTGATGTTCACGTCGCCGAGCCGGTCGCTCGCGTGCGCCACGGCGATGCAGCAGGCGGTCGAGCACAGCAACCGCCTGGCGGCGGAGCGGTTGAGCGTCCGCATCGGCATCGGCGCCGGCGAGGTCATCGAGGACGAGGGCGACTACTACGGCGATGCCGTGGTCGAGGCGGCCCGCCTGTGCGCCATCGCCGACGGGGGGCAGATCCTGGCGACCGACTCCGTGCGGGTGCTCGTCGGCCGCCACGCCGGCCAGGAGCTCCGGCCGATCGGCGACCTCGTGCTGAAGGGCATCACCGACCCGGTCCCCACGGTCGAGGTCCGGTGGGAGCCCGATGCAGCCGACGTCACCGGGGCCCCGCCGATGCCCGCGGCGCTGACACGGGTGGCCACCGACGCCCTGTTCGGGTTCTTCGGGCGCGACCAGGCCCTGACCGCGCTCGTCGACGCCCGCAAGCACGCGCTGGCCGAGCGCTGCGTGCAGATCGTGCTCGTGTCCGGCGAGGCCGGCATCGGGAAGTCGACCCTCGTGTCCCACGCGGCGCGGGTGGCCCACGGGGAGGGCGCCACGGTCCTCTACGGCCGCTGCGACGAGGACGTCGGCGCGCCCTACCAGCCGTGGATCGAGGGGCTCACCCCGCTGGTGGACGGGCCCGGGTGCCTCGCCGACCGACTGCCCGCGGCGCAGCGCGAGGCGCTGGGCCGGCTGACCTCCCGGGGCGGCCCCACCGCCGCCGGCACCACCGACCCCGACGCCGACCGCATCGTGCTGATGGAGGCGGTCATCGGGCTCCTGGCCCTGGCGGCCGAGGCCGCACCCCTCGTGCTGGTCCTCGACGACATCCACTGGGCCGACCGGTCCAGCCTCCAGCTGATCCGGCGCACCGCGGCGGCCTCCCTGACGGCACCGGTCCTCGTGCTCAGCACCTTCCGCGACACCGACCTGCGCGACGGCTGCAGCCTGAGCACGCTCCTGGCCGACCTCCGGCGCGAGCCGCGCGTGAGCCGGCTGGAGCTGCACGGGCTGGGCGACGACGACATCACCCAGCTCATCACCTCGGCTGCCGGCCACGAGCTCGACGCCGAGGGCATCGACCTGGCCCAGGCCGTGCGCCGGGAGACCGCGGGCAACCCCTTCTTCACCGCCGAGCTCCTGCGCCACCTCGGCGAGACCGGCGCGATCGTGCAGAACGAGGCCGGCCGCTGGATGCTCGACGGCGACCTCGCCGACCTGGGCCTGCCCAACAGCGTGCGCGACGTGGTCGGGCGCCGCGTCGAGCGCCTCGGCCCCGAGGCCGTGCGCACCCTGTCGCTGGCCGCGGTGATCGGCCGCGACGTCGACATCGACCTCCTCCAGACCGTCTCGGGCATCGACGGCGACGCCCTCCTCGACCTGGTCGACGCCGCCACCAGCGCCGCCCTCATCGCGCCGACCGATCAACCCGAGCGGTACCGCTTCGTCCACGCCCTGGTGCAGCACACCCTCTACTCCGGCCTCAGCCCGCTCCGGCGGCAGCGGGCCCACCGCCGCGTCGCCGAGGCGATCGAGGCCACCGCGAACGACGACCGGCACCTCGCCGCGCTCGCCCACCACTGGCTGAGCGGGGCCGGCCCCGCCGACGCGGCCAAGGCGATGGACTACGCCACCCGGGCGGGCGACGCCGCGCTCGCCGCGCTCGCGCCCGACGACGCCATCCGCTGGTACCGGAGGGCCCTCGACTTCAGCGCGGACCACGGCGACGAGGCCCGGCGCGGGTGGCTGCTGGTCGGGCTGGGCTCCGCCGAGCAGCAGGCGGGCCACCCCGAGCACCGCGACACCCTGGTCGAGGCAGGGCGCATCGCCGAGGCGCTCGGCGACGACGACCTGCTGGTGGCCGCGGTGCTCGGCGGGAACGTGCTCATCACCATGCGCGAGGAGGACCCGGAGCTGCTCGCCCTGTCCCGGTGGGCGCTCGAGATCGTCGGCCCCGATCCGACGGCCCGCCGGTCGCGCATCCTCGCCTCGATCGCCATGTCCACCGCGGCGACCGACTACGCCGAGCGGCAGCGGTACGCCCGCGAGGCCATCGACGTGGCCCGCGCCTCGGGCGACGACGAAGCCATCGCGCTCAGCTCGGACCTCCTCCAGATGGCACCGCTCGACCCGGTCGCGGGCGACGCGGTCAGCCGGGAGGGGGTGGCGGCGGCGGACCGGACCGGGCGCCTCGCCCTGCGGACCCTGGCGCGACGGCACCGGCAGAACTACGCGCTCATGCAGGGCGACCTCGCCGCGGCCCGGCAGCGCCTCGACGAGCTGGAGCTGCTCGCCGGGCAGACCGGCCTGCTCCGCGACCGGTTCATCGTCCAGCGCGACCGGGCGGTCCTCCTGCTCCTCGAGGGGGATCTGGTGGGCTGCGAGGCGATGATGGACGAGACCCTCGCGATCGGTACCGAGCTCGGCCTCCCGGAGGCGTTCGGCCAGTACGGCGGCCAGCTGTTCGAGCTCCGGCGCCACCAGGGCCGCATGGCCGAGGTGGCCGACTTCATCCTCGAGGACGCCGCCAACAACGCGAGCTTCCCGGTCTTCGGCTCGGCGGTGGCGCTGGTCCTGGTGGATGCGGGGCGCATGGCCGACGCCCGCGAGCAGCTCCGCTCGATGGTGGCGGACGGCCCGGCCTCGGGCCCGCAGGACCTGACCCGCCAGACCTGGATCATCAACTGCGCCGACGCCGCCGCGAGCACCGGCGACCCGGACCTCGCGGCGGCCTACCGGCCGTTGCTGGCGGTCTACGCGGATGAGGTGGTGGCCCCTGGGTCGGTCGTGCTCGGCGCGGCGAGCCGGCCGCTCGGCCGTCTCGCCCAGGTCCTGGGCGATCTCGACGCGGCGGACGCGCACCTCCAGGCGGCGCTCGACGTGCACCAGCGCCTGCAGGCGCCGTACTGGGTCGCGCTCACCCAGCTCGACCTGGCCGACCTGTGCGCCGAGCGCGCCGGCAAGGGCGATGCCGCCCGAGCCGCCGAGCTCACCGCGGTGGCGCGGGCGACCGCCCGCACCTACGGCTACGCCGGCCTGGAGCGGCGAGCCGCCCCCGCTGCTACTTGATCAGCGGGTCGCGCGGCAGGCCGAGGATGCGCTCGCCGATCTGGTTGCGCTTGATCTCGGACGTGCCGCCGGCGATCGACATGCCGCGGTGCATGAGCACCATGGAGTTGCCGATGAAGGCGTCGCCCTCCATGAACACGGAGTCGGGGCCGTTGAGCTCGGTGAGGATGGCGGCGGCCTCGTGGCCGACCTCCGACAGCACCAGCTTGGTCATGGCGCCTTCGGGGCCGGGCTCGGAGCCGGCGACGGCGCGGTTGGCGGCCCGCAGGTTGAGCAGGCCCATGGCCTGGTGGGCGGCGATGTAGCGGCCGATCCGCGGCGCGCCGCCGTCGAGGCGATCCGGGTGGGCGTCGAACGGCGCCACCATCGCCGAGCCGGGGTACGACATGCCGCCGCCCCCGCCGCCGATGCTCACGCTCTCGTTGCCGAGGGTGGCGCGGGCGACCGTCCACCCGCCGTCGACCGGGCCGACCACGTCGTCGTCGGGGACGAACACGTCGTCGAAGAACACCTCGTTGAACTCGGAGCCGCCGTTGGTCATCCGCAGCGGCCGGACCTCGACGCCGTCGGCGTGCATGTCGATGACCATGGTGGTGATGCCCTGGTGCTTGGGCACGTCGGGGTTGGTGCGCACGGTGGCGAAGCCCATGCCGGCCACGTGGGCGCCGGACGTCCACACCTTCTGGCCGTTGACCAGCCAGCCGCCGTCGACCCGGGTGGCCTTGGTCTTGACGCCCGCGGCGTCGGACCCGGCGTCGGGCTCGCTGAACAGCTGGCACCAGATCACGTCCTGGTCGAGCGCCGGGCGCACCCAGCGCGCCGCCTGGTCGGGCGTGGCGTACTGGATCAGGGTGAGGATGTTCCACGCCGTGATGCCGTAGGCGGGGCGCTTCACGCCGGCGCGCTCGAACTCCTGCTCGATCACCAGCTGCTCGACGGCACCGGCCTCGCGGCCGTACGGCTTGGGCCAGTGCGGCATCACGTAGCCGGTGTCGATCAGCTGCGTGCGCTGCTCGGCGGCCGGCAGGTCCTTGATCGACTCGGCGAAGGCCCGGACCTCGGCCCGGATGGGCTCGGCCTCGGGCGGGAGCTCGACCTGCTTGCCGCGGGTCACGCCCCGGCGGGTGAGATCGACCAGGTCGGCCGCGGCCTGGTCGGCGTGCAGGAAGGAGAGCAGGGTGGTGGCCCGGCGCATGTAGAGGTGGGCGTCGTGCTCCCAGGTGATGGCGATGCCGCCGTGGACCTGGGTGTTGAGGTTGGCGCACAGGTCGGCGGCTGGAGCGGCCAGCGTGGCGGCGACCGCGGCGGTGTAGGTGAGCTGGTCGCCTCCGGTGGCGGCGGCCTTGGCCGCGTCCCACACCGCGGAGGTGGCCAGCTCGGTGGCCACCACCATGTTGGCGCAGTGGTGCTTGACCGCCTGGTACATGGCGATCACCCGGCCGAACTGCACCCGCTCCTTGGCGTACGCGGCGGCCATCTCGGTGCACTCGCGCGCCAGGCCCACCGCCTCGGCCGAGAGGACCAGCCGGTTCAGGTCGACGAGCGCCTGAGCGGCGCCGGCGATCACCGTGGCGGGGGCGGCGTCGAGCGTGACGCGCGCCGAGCGCCGGGTGGGGTCGAGGTTGGCGGGCACCTCCACGGTGACCCCGTCGCCGACGCGGACCACCGCCACGTCGTCGCCCACGCGGACCAGCAGCAGCTGGGCCAGCCCGCCGCCGAGCACCACGCCGGCGGGGCCGGAGGCGAGGCCGGCGGTGACGGTGACGGCCCCGTCGAGCGCCACCGCGGCCGCGACCGATCCGTCGGCCAGGCCGGGCAGCAGCTCGGCCTGGAGGGCGTCGTCGGCCACGGCGGCGAGCACTGCGCTGGCGATCACCGTGGGGACGAACGGCCCGGGCGTGACGGCCCGGCCGAGCTCTTCGACCACCACGACCAGCTCCTCGAGCCCGTAGCCCGATCCGCCGTGCGCCTCGGGGAGGTGGAGGCCGAGCCAGCCCATCGAGACCAGCTCGCCCCACAGCTCGGGCAGCTCCTCGGCGGGCGCCTCCAGCAGGGCGCGGGCCGCCGCTCGGGCCTCGCGCTTGCGCAGGACCTCGGACGCGGTGGCCGCCAGGGCGCGGTGGTCATCGGTGATCGCGATCGACATGGGTTCCTCGGTGCTCGGGGTGGATTCCGGCCCTGGTCTACCCGAGCCGGGCGGTGCTCGCAGGCGCCGCCCGTGGAGCAGCAGGTGTCAGGCGCCCTCGGGGGCAGCCTGGGCGGGGACGGGCACCGGCTTCACCCAGCGGAGGAGCGAGTCCTCGAGGTCCCGGGTCCGCAGCGGCTTGGTGAGGTAGTCGTTCATGCCGGCGTTGATCGCGATGTCGCGGTCGCCGGCCATGGCGCGGGCGCTGAGCCCGATGATCGGCAGCGGCTCGCGCCCGAACTGGCGCTCGAACGACCGGATCATGGCCGTGGCCTGGTAGCCGTCGGCCCCGGGCATCATCACGTCCATCAGGACGGCGCCGTAGGTCCGCTCGGGGACAGCGGTGACGGCGGCGACGGCGGCGGCCCCGTCCTCGACGATGTCGACCTCGTACCCGATCTTCTTCAGGACGCCTGCGGCGACGACCTGGTTGATCTTGTTGTCCTCGGCAAGGAGTATGCGTTGCATCTGGGTGGCCCCTTCAGGGTTGGCTGGTTCGGGTCGACTCGAGAGCCGGCTGGGTGATCAGGGCGTCGACGATGCGACGCAGCAGGTAGGAGGTGCGGACGGGTCGGATGAGCACCGATTCGATGCCGGCGTCGTGCGCCTGCTGGCGGGAGAGGTCGATGGCGGAGCTGAGCAGCAGCACCACGGTCGACGAGGTGGGCTCCTGGTGGCGGAGGATGCGGGCCAGCTCGATGCCGTTCATGCCGTCGAGGCGGTGCTCGATGATGGCGACGGCGTACCGCTCCTCAGGCGAGCCGGTCCACGCGAACTCGTGGAGCGCCTCCTCGGCCGAGGTGGCCTGGTCCACGACGAAGCCCCAGCTGTGGAGGGTGTGGGCCAGCACGCTGCGGTTGACCGCGTTGCCGTCGACCACCAGGGCCCGGAGCCCGACCAGCGCGCTCAGGCCGCGCTCGGTGCTCTGGGTCCCCACGGGCATCGGCAGCGTGACCCGGAAGACGGTGCCGACGCCGACCTCGCTGGCCAGCTCCACGGTGCCGCCCTGCAGGTCGACGAGCCCCCGCACGATCCCGAGGCCGAGGCCGGTGCCGCCGTAGTTGCGGGTGGTCGTCTCGTCGAGCTGGGAGAAGGGCTCGAACAGGCGGGACTGCTCGGTCTCGGGGATGCCGATGCCGGTGTCGATGACGAGGAAGGCGACCTGCTCGGGCTGGCCCTCCACCGGCATGGCCCGGAGCGTGACCGACCCCTCGGCGGTGAACTTCACCGCGTTGTTGACCAGGTTGAGCAGGATCTGGCGGAGGCGGACCGGATCGCCCCGGCGGTCCGTGGTCATGCCCGGCTCGCAGTAGGCGAACAGCTCGATCCCCTTGCGACGGGCGCTGTCGCCCACGAGCATCGCCACCTCGTCGAGGAGGTCGGTGAGGTCGAGGTCGATCGACTCCAGCTCCATCCGCTCGGCCTCGATCTTCGAGAAGTCGAGCAGGCTGTCGATGAGGCCCAACAGGCCCTCGGCCGAGGTGGCCACGCCCACGGCCAGCTCCTGCTGGTCGTCGTCGAGCTCGGTGTCGAGGAGCAGGCCGGTGAGGCCGATGACGGCGTTCATCGGCGTGCGGATCTCGTGGGAGACGTTGGCGAGGAAGTGCGACTTCAGCACCGAGGCGTGGACGGCTTCGTCCCTCGCCAGGCTGAGCTCGCGGCTGAGGAGCTGGTTCTCCACGATCACCGTGACGTGGAGCAGCACGGCCAGGGTGAGCACGCCGATGGTGATCCACCCGAGCTCCACGGCCACGGGCTTGCCGGTGACCTGGCGCAGGGTGGTGCCGACCACGATGAGGATCGACAGCCCCGGTGCCGCCAGCAGGAGCAGCTGGGCGCGCTCCACGGCCGGGGGAGCACCGTCGTGGGCCTCGGCCCGCCAGGTGCGCACGGCCGCCACCGCGATCGCCGAGAAGGCCAGGGCGATGGCCAGGCCGACCACCCCGGACCCGACCGACGCAGCCGGGCCGAACTCGCTGGTGGCCGTGGACAAGATGGCGATGGCGCCGATCCCGGGCAGGAGCAGCACCGTGCCGCGCGCCAGCTGAGGCAGCTTGGTCACCGCGAACACCACGACGCCCATCAGGAGGACATCGCTGATCGGGTAGGCCATCAGCTCGGCCTGGTCCTCCAGCGACCGGCCGGCGCTGGCGTCGAACGCGGCCGGGAGCACGCTCACCCAGCTGGCGAACAGCACGCTGGCCGCGATCATCAGGCCCTCGGCCACGAACCTCAGCCGGGCCACCGGGCGCTGGGGCTTCTCGAGCAGCACGAGGAGGGCGAGCGCGAACGCCACCATGGCGCCGATGGCGGCCACGTCGCCGAACGTCATCGTCACCGTCGAGCGGCCGCTGCTCTCCCACAGCGGCCGGGCCTTGGAGCCCGCGCACCACAGGATGCTGGCGAGCGCCATGGCCGACCAGCCGAGGCGCAGCCGGCCCGTGGCCTGCCAGGCGACCCCGACGGCGATGCCGGCGGTCAGGGAGGCGAGCAGCACGCCCGACGAGCGCGACGACCAGCCCCCCAGCTCGAGCCCGAGCACCACCACGAGGACGACGGAGCCGAAGCCCACCCACGTCAGCCGGTCCCAGACCGAGTGGACCGACTCGCTCAGCCAGGCGATGAACAGGTCGAAGCGATCGGGCGCGTCGAAGTCCGAGATGACGTCGAGTCGGGAATCGGACGCAACCGCCGCAGTCCCTCTCGCATGCGTCGGGTTGGACCCTCCCACTCGGTTCTCATCGGCCACGCAGGGGCACATTTCAACCACGAACCGTGAGAATGGGCCACATGCCTCAGGGCAGGTAGTTGACTCTCGGCCATGACCAGCACCTCCCCTGCCGGCGCCCGACCGGGCGACCACGACGCCACCGCCCCCGTCGAGCGCGAGCTCGTGCGGCTCCCCGGCGCCGGGGGCATCACCCTGGCCGCCGACCTGGGCGGTCCGGTCGACGGGCCCACCGTCGTGCTGCTCCACGGCGGCGGCCAGACCCGCCACTCGTGGGCCGGCACGTGGAGGGTGCTGGCGGAGTCGGGCTGGCGCGTCTGGTCGGTCGACCTGCGCGGCCACGGCGACAGCGACTGGGCCCCCGATGGCGACTACACGATCCAGGCGTTCGCCGGCGACGTGGAGGCGCTGGTCCGATCCCTGCCCCGGCCGCCGGTCCTGGTGGGCGCCTCGCTGGGCGGCATCTCCTCCCTCGTGGCCGTCGCCGACGCCCCTCGCCAGGACGAGTTCGCCCACGCGCTCGTGCTGGTCGACGTGGCCCACCGGATGGAGAAGGAGGGCACCCAGCGCATCGGCGCGTTCATGACGGGCAGCATCGACGGCTTCGCCACGCTCGAGGAGGCCGCCGACGCCATCGCCGCGTACAACCCGCACCGCCCCCGCACCACCGACCTCTCCGGCTTGGCGAAGAACCTCCGGCCGCGCGCCGACGGCCGGTGGGTGTGGCACTGGGACCCGGCCTTCGTCCAGGGCAAGTTCGGCTCCCCCGACGAGACCCGCGGCGCCGAAGCCGGGTTCCCCCGGCTGGAGCGGGCGGTCGAGGAGCTGACCATCCCCACCCTGCTCGTGCGGGGCCGCAGCAGCGACCTGCTCAGCGAGGAGGGCGTCGCCGACTTCCTCGCCCGGGCGCCGCACGCCGAGTTCGCCGACGTGGCCGGCGCCGGCCACATGGTCGCCGGGGACCGCAACGAGGTCTTCAACCGCGCCATCCTCGACTTCCTCGCCCGCCACCGCACCTGACGGTGCGCGGTGCGCCGCGCCCGGCCGACCATCATGCACAGGTCGACCGACCGAGGGAGCCGCCGTGTCCACCCAGCTGCTGAACGAGACCACGCTGGCATCCACCGGGCCCCTGGCCGGCACGGCGCCGCGGACGATGACCGTCTCTGGGGTCGCGGTCAAGACGGTCGGCTTCTTGGTGCTGACGCTGATCGGCGGCTCGGTCGGGTGGTCGCGCACCAGCAGCGTCATCCAGTCGACGTCGGGGCCGAGCTGGCTCCTCTGGTTCTTCTTGCTGATCGGCCTGTCGGTCCTCACGGTCAGCCGCCCGCAGATCGCGCCGCTCACGGGCGCCGCCTTCGCCTTCTTCCAGGGCGTCTGGATGGGCGCCATCTCCCACGTGTACGAGGTGGCCTACGAGGGGATCGTGGCCCAGGCCCTGCTGGCCAGCGTGTGCGCCTTCCTCGGGATGCTCATCCTCTACACCACCGGTGCCATCAAGCCCACGGCCAAGCTGATGGCGATCATCTTCGGCGCCACGTTCGGCATCGCCCTGCTCTACCTCGTGGCCTTCTTCTTCTCGCTGTTCGGCGTCGACCTCTACTTCTGGAACAACCCCACGCCGGTCGGCATCGGGGTCAGCGTCCTCATCGTGGCGATCGCCTGCCTCAACCTGATCGCCGACTTCGCCATGATCGACTACGGCGTCCAGCAGGAGCTGCCGGCCACCGCCGAGTGGTTCTGCGCCTTCGGCCTCATGTCGACCCTCCTGTGGATGTACATCGAGATCCTCCGCCTGCTGGCCGTGCTGCGGCGCTGACGCTCGCCCAGCGGGCGGTTCCGGTCCCGGCGCCCGCGCCCGGCGCCTACGGTGAGCGCCGCTACGGGTGCCACTGCGGGAGCGAGCACATGTCCATCGGAACGAGCCAGGTTCGGATCACCACGTCGAGGGCGAGCCGTGCTCGTCGTCGGGCGGGCCTGCTCGCCGCCGCGATCGCCCTCGGGGTGCCGCTGGCCGCGTGCGGCTCGGGCAGCGCCGGGGGCTCGCTCCCGACGATCGATCGGTCGTCCACCCTGCTCCCGCCCACCACCACCACGCCGGACGCGGCGCCGAGCACCTCCCGGCCCGGGCCTTCCCGGCCGCCCACCACGACGACGCCGGGCGCGCCGGACGCGCCCACCACCACCGCCGACCCGGCCACCACCACCGACGCCCCCACCACCACGCTGGCGCCCACCACCACCGGCGCCCCGACCACCACGCTGGCGCCCACCACGACCGCGGCACCCACCACCACCGACGCCCCCACCACCACGGCCGCCACCACCTCGACGACCGGGAGCACCACCACCACGGCGGTCGAGGCGACCACCACCACGGCGCCCGCCGCCGTGCCCACCGCTGGCGACAGCTCCGGGACCACCTGGTGGCCCTGGGCGCTCGCGGCCGTCATCGTCGCCGGCGGTGCCGCCCTGATCGTGGCCCGGAGCCGGCGCCGAGCTGCGCTCCTCGTCACCCAGACGAACGACCTCCTCGATCAGACCACCGAGGTGGCGGGCGAGCTGGCCGCGCTCGACGCTGCCGCCCTCCAGCGCCTGGCCCGCCCCACCGCCGACCGGCTGGCCACGCTCGGGGCCCAGCTCACCAGCACGGCCCAGGCCACCAAGGACCCCGCCAAGGCGGCGGCGCTCACCGCGCTCAGCGGCAGCGTGGGCGGGCTGCACCGGTCGGTCGACGCCGTCGCCCTCTCGCCCGCCCCGCCGACCGACGAGACCGTGGCCACCGTGCACCAGCAGGCGGCCCAGCTCCACTCGCTCACCGAGCAGACCCGGGCCACCACCTTCCCGCCGCCCACCGCCTGAGCACGCCGGGCGGCTGCGGTCAGGTCAGGCGGGGTCGAGCGGGTCCTGGCCCTCCACGCCGTCGTCGGCCACCCACTCGGTCCACGCGATCCCGCTCCACCAGCGCAGCTCGTGGCGTTCGGACGGGTCCTGCGCCCAAGTGGCCGGGACCCACGAGCCCGGGGCACCGTTGGGCGAGCCGGGAGGGCCCACCGGCATGGCCCCCAACCGGATGCCGGCACCTGGCGCGAACGGTGCGTGCGGCGTGATCGTCTCGTACCGCGGCATCTGCGGGCCCTGGGCCACGGGCGGCCGGTCGGGCCGTTCCTTGGCGGCGGGCCGCTCCTGAGCTTCGGACGATGTCGGCTCGGTCATGGGCCCTCCTCGAGCAGTGGCGCTGCCGTCATTGTGGCCCACCACCCGCAACCCGCAACCCCGCCCGGTTCCCGGCCGCCGCCGTCTCGGATCCGTGCCCGGTTCACGATGGGGCCGGCTCACGAGGTCACCGGCCGCATCACCTGCTGACCCGACCGGGCGGGCGTTCAGTCCACGAGGGCCTGGTAGACGCCGGCCGCGAGGTTGCGGCGCAGGGGGTAGAGGTTGGACGGCAGGAGCTGGGTCATGAACACCACGGCCAGCTCCTCGACCGGGTCGACCCAGAAGGCGGTGCTGGCCGCGCCGCCCCACGCGTAGGTGCCCGGGCTGCCGAGGGTGCCGGACGCGGCCGGGTCGACGAGGACGGAGAAGCCGAGGCCGAAGCCCGTGCCCTCCATGGCCGCCTCGCTGAAGGTGGCCTGGCCCATCTCGTTCAGGGTCCGGCCGCCGGGGAGGTGGTTGGACGCCATGAACGCGAGGGTGCGGGGCGACAGGAGCCGCACCCCGTCGACCGCACCCCGCCCGACCAGCAGGTGGCAGAAGCGGAGGTAGTCGTCGGCCGTGCTGACGAGGCCCCCGCCACCGTCGAGGTAGGTCGGCGGCTTGGTCATCCCTCGGGGCTCGGCGATCCGCATCTTGGTGTCCCAGCCCGGGAGGCGGGCGTAGAGCGCCGAGCACCGCTCGACCTCGGACTCCGGCGCCGCGAACCCGGTGTCGGTCATGCCGAGCGGCTCGAGGATTCGGGTCCGGAAGAACTCGTCGAGGGTGAGCCCGCTCATCCGCTCGACCAGGGCGCCGCACACATCGGTGGACATCGAGTAGTTCCACCGGGTCCCCGGCTCGAACTGCAAGGGCAGCGAGGCCACGCGGCGCATGGCCTCGGTCGTGTCGTAGTCCGGGGTCTGGGCGAAGTCCCCGAGCCCCTGGCGCCGGTACAGCTCGTCGACGGGGTGGGCGTACTGGAAGCCGTAGGTGAGGCCCGACGTGTGGGTGAGCACGTGGCGCACGGTGATCGGCGTCGCCGACGGCGCGGTCTCGGGCGCGTCAGCCGTCCCGCCGGTCCACACCTCCATCGCCGCGAAGTCGGGGAGCCACGTCGAGATCGGATCCTCGAGCAGGAAGTGGCCCTCCTCGAACAGCATCATCAGCGCGACCGACGTGATCGGCTTGGTCATCGAGAAGATCCGGTACAGCGTGTCGTCGCGGACCTCTGCGCCCGCTTCGACGTCGGTCCAGCCGTACCGGTCCCGGTGCACCAGCTGGCCGCGCCGGCTGATGAGCGTCTGCACCCCTGGCAGCCGCCCGTCGTCCACGTACCGGTGGAGGACCGCATCCAGGCGGTGCAGCCGTTCGACGTCGAACCCCAGGTCTTCTGCGATGGTCACCGGCGGATGCTGCCACAGCCCCCGGACCGGGGAAGACGGGACGTCGGCGCCCAACGACGAACGGGGATCAGGACTGCTTGAAGTTGGTGGTCGTCCAGGTCTTGTTGTTCATCTCGGTCTTGACCCTGGTGATGTAGCCCTCGGCCGACGAGGTGTGCCAGCGTCCGGCGTACCAGGCGCCGATGCAGCCCCAAGCGTCGCCGGCCTGGTAGGTCGATCCGCGCTCGACGGTGTTGAGCCAGGTGACCTTGCCCGTGTAGCAGGCCCGCCACCAGGCGTAGACGTAGTCGAGGTTGTAGGCGGTGGAGGTCATCGCCTCGGGGAACCCGCCTTGGTAGTACTGGTACGTCAGCGCCAGGAGCCCACCGCTCGCCGGGCACTGGCCGGCGTGGCCGTCGGCACCCATCGCGTGACCCGGGATGCAGGCCTTCGCGTCGCTGGTGAAGTCGCCCAGCGTCCCCTGGTCCCACCACGACTCGACCACGGCCTGGGCCCGGACGATGTCCTCGTCGATGCCCCACTTGCACGATGCCCACTGGATGAGCTCGTCGGTGGTGCCCACCTTGTTGCCGTCGACCCGAGCCATCTCGGGGAACGGCGTGGTCAGGTTCTTCTGCTTGCCGCGCGTCTGGTTGGCCGTCTTGTTCCGGGCCCGCACCTCGGGCGTCGGCCGGACCTGTCCGGCACAGGTGGCCCCCGAGGGGAGCGCTGCCGTCGAGGCCAGCGTTCCGAAGTGGGCCGTGCTGGGCTCGCAGCCCGCCACGAGGATCATGCCCACGACCAGGGAGATCGCCATCGCGGCGGATCCCCCGATCCGCGCTCGGCCGGTCGTCTTGTTACGCATTCGTTACAAAGTAACGGATCTCGGGGCGAGGACAAGGGACATCCGTCACCGATTCGTCATATGTTCGCGGGTCGCCTTCGCCTTGCTCACCGACGGGAGCAGATCTGAGGAGGGCTCCCGATGTGGAGGGCCCCTCCTTAGGCGCACCGTGAGGTCTGTGCCACCGACCCGGTGGCCGGAACGAAAGGACCTCACCATGCCCACCACCTCGGTCTCCACCCGCTCGAACCCCGCCTCCCGGTCGAGCGCCCGTCGCGCGGTGGCTGCCACGACGATCGCGCTCCTCTCGTTCGCCGGGAGCCAGATCCCCGCCGCCACCGCCCACGCCGCTCCGTCCGTCGAGGCCGTCACCATCGTGCGTCCCAACTGGGGCTACTGCAGCACCCCGGGCGTGCCGTGCTGAGCCGGCCTGACCTGCGGCCCGGCGTCCGATGGACCTGAACCCGCCGGCACCACCCCTCGACCGTTCGCCGGCCCAGCGCGAGACTTCCACCGTGGGACGACGGAGCGCTTCTCTGGAGTTCGTCGGCCGCGAGGACGACCTCGCCGCCCTCCAGGCCACCTTCGATCGGGCCTGCGGCGGGGACGCGGCGATGGTGCTGGTCACCGGCGAAGCGGGCATCGGCAAGACCCGGCTGGTCCGCCGGTTCTTCGACCTCGTGCCCGAGGGCACGATCATCGCAACCGGATCCTGCGTGCCGATCGACGACGGCGGCCTCCCCTACGCCCCCGTCGTCGGCATCCTGCGATCGCTCGCACGCCAGCTCGACGAGGAGGCCGCCGCCGGACCGACCGGGGCGCTCGATGCGCTGATGCCACCGCTCGGCGCCCCGGCGGAGGCGCCACCTCCGTCCGACCCCAACGCTCGGCGCGGCGGCCTGGCCGACACCATGGCGAAGCTGCGGCTGTTCGACTCGATCACCTCGTGCCTCACCGAGGTCGCGGCCCGTGATCCCCTCATCGTCCTGCTCGAGGACCTCCACTGGGCCGACTCCACCAGTGCCGAGCTGCTCCACTTCCTCACCCGCAACTTGGTGGAGGCACGGGTCCTGATCATCGGGACGTGCCGCACCGAGGAGCTGTCGGTCGACCACCCGTTGCGCGGCCGCCTCACCGAGATCGGCCGCCACGAGATGGTCAGCCACATCGACCTCCAAGGGCTCGAGCGCGAGCAGACGGCCCGGCTCATCGAGGGGATCATCGGCCAGCCGCCCGATCGGTACCTGGTCGACGGCGTGTGGGCGCGCTCCCAGGGCAACCCGTTCTTCGTCGAGGAGCTGACCGCCACCCGCCACAGCCAGGCCCTGTCGGACGGGCTCGTCGACGTGGTCCGGTCGAGCGTCGAGCGGTTGTCGCCCGACGCCCAGCACCTCCTGCAGATCGTCGCCGCCTGCGGCGCGGGCGCCGATCACCGCCTGGCGGCCCAGGTCAGCACGCTCGGAGCGGACGACCTCGACCGGCTGCTCGGCGAGGTGGTCGACCGGCACATCCTCGTCGTCGACACCGACGAGGGCACCTACGGCTTCCGGCACGCCCTCCTCCGCGAGGCCGTGTACGCCTCGATGCTGCCCGCCGAGCGGGAACGGCTCCACCGGCGCCTGGCCGTCGCCCTGACCGCCGACGCCACGCTGGGGCCGACGGAGCCCGGCCGCCGGTCGTCCGAGCTGGCCCAGCACTGGTGGGCGGCGCGCGAATGGGGCCAGGCGCACGAGGCGTCGGTCGAGTCCGGTCACATCGCGTCACGGATGCGCGCCTTCCCCGAGGCGTACGACCACCTGGCGCGCGCCCTCGAAGCCGTCTCTCGCATGCCCGCCGACGAGGTTCCCGATCGCGTCCCGATCGTGGAGGAGGCGGCGGAGCTCGCCGGGCTGTGCGGTGATGGTGCACGCGCCGTCGAGCTCGCGTCCGAGCTGGTCGACCTCATCGACCCCACGGTGGATCCGCGCCACGCCGCTCGCGCCCTCACGATGCTCGGGCGGAACACCTGGAGCACGGGCGACGCCACCGCCGTCCTCGATGCCTACGCCCGGGCGAGAGACCTGCTCCCGCCCGAACCGTCGCCCGAGCTGGCGATGGTCCTCGCCGAGGAGGGCGGGATCCTGATGGTCACGTCGCGCCTGGTCGAGGGCGAGCACCGGTGCCGCGAAGCCATCGAGGTGGCGCGGGCGATCGGCGCCCGGCAGGTGGAGGGCAAGGCCCTCAACACGTT
This sequence comes from Aquihabitans sp. McL0605, assembly GCF_049993875.1. Classification (NCBI taxonomy): domain Bacteria; kingdom Bacillati; phylum Actinomycetota; class Acidimicrobiia; order Acidimicrobiales; family Iamiaceae; genus Aquihabitans; species Aquihabitans sp. McL0605. The sequence continues at coordinate 3,267,872 of NZ_CP188252.1, read as the reverse complement.
GGGCTGCTGCCGGTCGCTCCTGGGCTTCAGCGACGAGGGCATCGCGCAGCTGCGCGAGTCGCTCGCCATCGCCCACGAGCTCCACAACCCCGACGACCTGAACCGGGCCTACGGCAACCTCGGCGGCTGCCTGCTCGACGCTGACCGCCTCGAGGAGGCGGCCGCGCTCGTGTACGAGAGCGTGGAGGTGGCCGAAGGCATCTGGGGCATGGGCCTCGAGATGGCGGTGACCAACAGCGCCGAGGCGCTCATCCGGCTCGGCCGGTACGACCAGGCGGAGGGCCTCCTCAGCAACCTCGGCGACCGTGCGCTCGGGAGCTGCGAGTCCGGTCCGCCCATCCAGCGCATGGCCCTCGACATCCGTCGCGGCGACCTCGACGCCGCGGATCGGCAACGTCTCGTGCTCGACGACATGACCGCTCCCTTCAGCGACGTGCAGGTGCGCGGCGGCTTCCACCTCCTGTGCGCCGAGCTCGCCGCCGAGCGCGGGCGACCAGAGGAGGCCGACACCGAGATCGAACAGGCCCTCGCCCTGGCCGCGACCACCGATGACCACCAGTTCTCCTTGCAGATGTGCGCGGTGGGCGCCCGGGTGATCGCCGACCAGTTCGTCCACGGGCGCAGCGACGGGCGCCCCGTCGACCGCACCAAGCTGGAGCTCCGAGCCGAGGGGATGGCCGACGAGGCCGGGCGGCTGCTCGCCGCCTGTGCCGACCGGGGCGGCGAGGTCACCGCCCGCCTCCGTGGGCTGGAGATGACCGCCCGGGCCGAGCGGTCGCGCACGGGCGAGCCCGACCCCGCACCCTGGGCCGAGGCGGCGGCGCAGTGGGAGCAGACCAGCGACCGCTACGACCTGGCGTACTGCCGGTGGCGGCAGGCCGAGGCGCACCTCGCCGGACGCTCGAACCGATCAGCGGCGGCCGAGTGCCTTCGTGCCGCCGCGGAGATCAGCCGAGAGATCGGTGCCCGGCACCTCACCGATGAGATCGAGGCCCTGGCCCGGCGGGCGCGCATCGCGCTGTTCGACGCGGAGGTGGCGGTGGACCGGTCGGCGACCGTCGCCTCCGACCTCGGCCTGACCCCGCGGGAGGTGGAGGTCCTCGCCCTGCTCGCCGTCGGCAGCACCGACCGGGAGATCGCCGACCAGCTGTTCATCAGCAAGAAGACCGCCAGCGTCCACGTCTCCAACCTCATCCGGAAGCTGGGCGTGTCGAACCGGGTCGAGGCCGGCCGGATCGGCCAGACCCACCTCGCCGCCCTCGACCACGGTTCGAGCTGATCGACCCGACGGGTTCGGTCAGGCGAGGGCTTCGAGGGCCTCGGCGAGCGGCGCGAGCACGGCGGGGGTGTGCGGCGGCGGGAGGTAGATGATCGCCAGGTCGAGGCCGACCTCGGCCAGGGCGCCGACCGCGTCGACGACCGATCCCGGGTCGCCCGACGGGTCGAGCCAGACGTGGCTCGACAGCTGGATCTCGCTCGGGTCGCGGCCGATGTCGGCGCAGTGCTGGTGCAGCACCTCGCGCTTGCGAGCGAACTCCTCCGGAGGACCGCCCACGAAGTTCCAGTGCTGGGCGAAGCGGGCAGCCGTCTTGAGGGTGCGCTTCTCCCCGCTGCCGCCGATGCAGAGCGGCGGGTGGGGCCGCTGCGGTCCCTTGGGCTCGTTGCGGGCCCCGACGAGCGTGTAGTGCTCACCGGCGAAGTCGGTCGTCTCGTTCGAGAGCAGCCCGACGAGCACCTCGCACGCCTCCTCGAACCGATCGCTCAGCTCCTTGGGCGTGCCGAGCGCGATGCCGTAGGCCTCGGCCTCCTCGACGTTCCAGCCGGCACCGACCCCGAGCTCCAGGCGGCCGTCGGAGATGATGTCGACGGCGGCCGCCATCTTGGCCAGCACGGCCGGGTGCCGGTACGGGATGCCGGTGACGAGCGTCCCGAGCCGCAGCCGCGACGTGGCCTGGGCCAGGGCGGTCAGCGTGGTCCAGCCTTCGAGGCAGGGACCCGTCGAGTCCGAGAAGATCGGGTAGAAGTGGTCGAACAACCACCCCGACTCGAACCGCTCGATCTGGTCCGCCTCCTGCCACACCGCGAGCAGATCGGGCCAGGTCGTGTCCTGCGGGCTGGTCTTGAAGGCGAAGCGCATGAGGACCTCGTTCAGGAGTCGGGGCGACGTCGAACCGACGGTACCGGCACGTCCAGGGCGCGACACCCACCACGAGCGACCTCGGCCTCAGATCGTGATCACCACCTTGCCTCGGGGGCGGCCCTCCTCCACGTGGCGGACCGCGCCGGCGACGTCTGCCATCGGGAACGTGCGGTCGATGGCCGGGGTGACCTGGCCGGACTCGATCATCCCGCGCAGGTCGTCGAGGCTGGCGGCCTCCTCGGTCGAAGCGAGGAGGCCGAGCGTCTGGCCCACGAACGGCGAGATGAGCACGGCTCGGAGCGAACGGTCGAAGCCCCCGAGCCAGCGCCCGCCGGTCTCACCGCCGACGATGACGAGCGTGCCCCGAGGGTCGAGGGCCCGGCGGAGGTCGGGCAGGCGACGGCTGCCGCCTATGTCGATGATCACGTCGTACTCCTGCGAGCCGTCGTCGACGTCCTCCACGAGGTAGTCGACGACACGATCGGCGCCGAGCGCTTCGACGAAGTCGACCTTCGGGGTGCTGCACACGCCGGTCACGACGGCACCCATGGCCTTGGCGATCTGCACGGCGAAGGACCCCACCCCTCCCGAGGCGCCGATCACCAGCACTCGCTGACCCGGCTGGGTCCCGGCCTTGCGGAGGGCCTGGAGCGCCGTGGCACCGGAGATCGGGACCGCGGCCGATTGCACGAACGTGAGGTTCCACGGCTTCCGCGCAAGCTGGTCGGCCGGCACCGAGGCGTACTCGGCGAACGACCCGTCGCCGCTGCCGTAGACCTCGTCGCCGGGCGACAACGAGCTCACCGACGATCCGACCGCCTCGACGGTGCCCGCAAGCCCGCGTCCCGGGTTCAGCGCGCTCGGAGACCGGAGGCCGAACCCGGTGAGGCGCATCGCGTAGGGCATCCCGGTCATGCAGTGCCAGGTGCCCATGTCGACGCCGGCGGCGGCGACCCTCACGAGGACGTCATCGGCTCCGATCGCCGGTCGTGCGACCTCGGCGACGGCGAGGACGGCGTCAGGATCGGAGCCGTAGCGGTCCTGCACCACGGCTCGCATGGTCACGGCGTTCCCCTCCCCCGGGACGGCTGGCTGGTCGATCTGCTTGGCGTTCACGGTTGCTCCTTGGAATCGTTCGGGTCGTTCGGGTCGTTCTGGTGGGTGGATCGAGCTCACGGCAGCAGCCCGACCACCTCGTCGAGCACCGCCTGCGGCTGGTCGATGTGGATGTCGTGGCCCGTGTGGTCCACGGTGACGATCTTCGCCGTGCTCGACAACCGGGCCCATCGCTCCTGACCGTCGGCCCACCGCCGATCCAGGCGCGCCTGCTCCTCGGGGGTGAGCCCGTCGGAGCTCCGGTGGGCGGCGGTGATGACGGTGAGCGGGAGGTCGCCCACCGTCGTGATCTTCGAGACCTGCTCGAACGCCGCGAACACGTCGAGTCGCTCGCCGTCGCGCTCCGGGTGCCGCATGAGGTCGCAGCCGTCCCAGTACGCGGGAACCGTGCACACGACGGAGGGCCAGGTGTCCGGGGAGGCATCGATCAACACCACGCCGGTCAGCTCGCCCGGGAACTTCGAGGCGAAGGTCACGGCCTCAGGGCCGCCGAACGAGTGGCCGACGACGAGGTAGGGGCCGGGCTCACCGGCGGCCTCGAGCGCGGCGTGGAGGTCGGTGGCCTGCGTCGCGAAGGTCTGGTTCGCGGCGGGCGCATCGCTGGTACCGGTGCCGAAGCGGTCGTAGGTGCAGGCACGGGCGTGCTCGGCCACCGCACCCTCGAACGGGCCCCAGCCCGCGGCGCCCTGGTCCCATCCGGCGAGCATCAGCACCGTGACCGGACCCTCTCCGATGCAGCGGAGGTGCAGCTTCCCGTGATCGACCTCGACCAGGCGGTCGGTGGGCTGGGTCGGACGATGAGCGGGCACGGTGGTCGACGAGGCGACCGGGTGGTCCGAGCCCGGCGAGCGGCGTGTCGCCGCGTCGACGTCGTTCGACGAGGTGGAGCTTCCACAGGCGGCCGCGGCCAGGGCGAGCGCGGTGGCGAGCAGGGCGGTGCGAAGGGTCGTGGTGGTCATGGTCGGGGTTCCTTTGGTGAGGTGGTGTGCGTTCCACCTTCTGGGTAAGGCCCCCCTCAGCGCATCGGGAACAGCACCTCAGATCTCGCTGAAGGGCGATACTTGGGCACCATGCCCGAGCGCTCCCGAAACCCTGGATTCGTGGGGCGCAGCCAGGAGCTGCTCGCCTTCGAGGGCGCCGTGGCGAGCGCCCGTGACGGTCTGCCGGTCGTGGTGCTCGTAAGCGGCGAGGCGGGCATCGGCAAGACGGCGATCCTCCAGGAGGGCGCGGCCCGCTGCGAGGTGGCGCTGCACGTCGGCCGCTGCGTCCAGATGGGCGGAGCTGCCATTCCGCTCGCACCGCTGGCGGATCTCCTGCGGCAGGTCGACCGGGCCAACATCGGGGTGCTGGGCCAGCGGCCGGAGTTGGCGCCGTTGGTCCGGTGGATGGGATCGGACCGGGGAGATCGCGCCGACACCGGCGCCACCCTGTTCTCTGCCGTCCTCGAGCTCGTCGCCCACCTCTCCGAGGCGGACCCCGTGATCGTCGGCTTCGAGGACCTGCACTGGGCGGATGCCGTCACCTGGGACCTCTTCGAGTTCCTGGCGCGGAACCTCATCGACGAGCGGGTGGTGCTGGTCGGCACCTACCGCACCGACGAAGCCGGCTCCAGTACAGGGCGACGCCGGCTCGCCGCGCTTCCCCGCCTCCCGAACGCCACCCGCGTCCACCTCGAAGGCCTCGGGCTCCAAGACGTCCATGCCTGCGTCGTCAACCGGCTCGGCGGCTCGGCGGCGCCTCAGCTCGTCGATGAGATCCTCGCCCGCGGGCAGGGCAACCCGTTCTTCACGGAGGAGCTCATCGCCGCGCACGCGGCAGGAGAGGACATCCCCGCCGTCCTCTCCGACCTGATCAGCGCAGACGTCGCGGCTCTCGACGATCCGGCCCGTCACGTGCTGGGTGCGGTGGCCGCGGTCGGGCGCGAGACCAGCCACGACCTGCTCCGCGCCGTCGTCGGGCTCGACGACGCCGCGGTGGAGTCCGCCGTCCGGAGCGCGCTGGATGCCCACCTGTTGGTGGTGGACCGCGAGACCGAGGCGTACCGCTTCCGCCATGCGCTGATCGGGGAGGTGGTCTACGCCGACCTCCTGCCGCCGCAGCGCACCCGCCTCCACCGTCGTGTCGCCGACGCTCTGCGCGAACAGACGACGGACGCGTTGTCGAGGGCCGATCGCGCCGGGGAGCTGGCCTTCCACCTGGACCGGACCGGCGACCACGAGGCCGCGTTCACGGCCTTGCTCGCGGCGGCCGACGCCGCGGAGGAGGTGGCTCCGGCCGTAGCCCTCGCGCAGCTCGAGCGCGCGCTCGAGCTCTGGGACGAGGTCGGCTCGGCCGCAGAGGCTGAAGACCGCAGCCGTCGCTTGTGGCAGGCCGCGGAGCTCGCGGCAGGGGCCGTCGGCAACGATCGGTCGGTCGTGCTGGCTCGGACCGCCTTCGAGCTCGGGTCGCCGCCTGAGGGCGAGGCTCGAGGCCACGAGCGGCTGGCTCGCTACCTGTGGGGCGCCGGTCAGCTCGAGGCCAGCCGCGTCGAGCTCGAACGGGCGGTCGCGCTGCTCCCGGGCACCGACGCGGTCGAGTCTGCTCCTGTCTACGCGGGGCTCGGCCAGGCCGAGCTCATGGCGGGTCACTACGAGGAGTCGGAGCGGTGGTGCGTCAAGGCGCTCGAGGTCCTCGGAGCGCCTCACGTGGACATCTCGTCCTGGGTCATGGCTCGTCGCGTCCAGGGGGTCGTGCACAGCTGCCTCGGGGATCCCGATGGTGGCGTGGTCGTGTGCCGGGAAGCCTGGAGCTCGGCGCCGACCGCCCTCGGGCGAGCGCTCGCCACGCTCTACTACTGCGTCACCTTGCTCGACGCGGGACGCAACGAGGAGTGCGTCACCGTCGCCCTCGACGCCGTCGCCCAAGCTCGCCTCTCCGGCCTGGACACGAGCTACGGCGGCTATTCGGACGCCCTGGCGGCCGAGGGGCTGATGCGCCAGGGCCACTGGGCCGAGGCCACCGATCTGCTCGCCCGCCACGCCGATCACGAAGGGAACCTGCCGGTCGGCCTGCTCAGGGTGGCGCGGGTCGAAGCGGGGCTGGCCGCTCGGCGCGGCGACCCCGATCGAGCCCGTGCCCTCCTCGCGATCGCATCGGCTCAGCCGGTCGACGGCTGGCACCAGGCCCTCCTCGACCTGACGATCGCCGAGGTGCACCTCGCCCTCGGCGACTGGGCGGATGCGGCCCGGGCCGCGGCGCGCGGCGGGGCCGCCATCACCTCACCCGTCGTCCTCTGGTCCGCCCGCTTCGCGATGGTCGCCACCGAAGCCGAGGTGGAACAGGTGCTGGACGAGCTCGCCGCCCAACGACCGATCGACGTGGACCAGGTGGTCGATCGCCTGCAAGGGCACCTGGATGGCGTCGGCGCTGCGGTCGCGGCTCGCTCCGCTCGCCCGGCCCTCGACACCGCCGCGAACCTCGCCCACGCCAGGGCCAGCCTGACCCGCCTCACCTCGCCCGATCCGGATGCCTGGGCCGAGGCCGTCGAGCGGTGGAGCGACCTCGGCGACATCTGGTGGGTCGCCGTGGCGAGCCTGCGAGAAGCCGATGCTGCCGCCGCGACGGGTGCGGCCGATCGGGCGGCGACGATGCTGCACGAGGCCCACCGCCTGGCCTCCGAGCTGGGCGCCGAGCCGCTCCTCGCCCAGATCGAGGCGGTCTCCCGTCGGACCCGCCTCAGCCTCGAACCTCCGGAGCGCGTGATCCTCAGCACCACGTCGATCGATCAGCTCGGCCTGACCACCCGAGAGGCCGAGGTGCTGGTCCTCCTGGCTGCCGGTCGCACCAACCGGCAGATCGGCACCGAGCTCTTCATCTCGGGGAAGACGGCGAGCGTCCACGTCAGCAACATCATGCGCAAGTTGGGCGTCACCAGCCGCGTGGACGCCGCCGCGGTCGCCCAGCGCCTCGGTGTGCCACACCCCCCGCCCGCCGCCTGAGGCGACGAGCGGGCTGATCGGAGCGGCGTCGTAGGATTCTCCCCTCAGCCGGCTCGTGCCCGTGGTCAGGGATTTCTCCCACGTGCTCTGCCGGCCCACCCTCGTGGGCCGGTAGAGAACCCCGTTCGACCTGGTCAGATGCTCGTGCGATGTCGGCCCGGGAACGGATCTCGCTGATCCGGGATCGGGTTCACGAACGTTCCCGTCGTTGTTCGGCGGCTGCAGGGAGCCGGCAGCTCAGCCCGGAGCGGGCGGCGGACGATGGATCGGACCCGCGGCCGGAGGAGGGCCGGCGACGGCGGCCGCGAGCAGTGCCTGGGCGGACCATCGCATCAGCTCGCGCGCGTCGGTCCGGGACAGCCCGGCGATGTCGACGAGCCACACGAGCGCCTCGATGCCCGTGGTGGCGCGCAGCGCGAGCACCAAGGTGCGGAGCTCGGCGTCCGACAGGGCCACCCGGCCCTCGAGCGCTTCGTTGATCCAGCCGATCGCCCGGCCCTGGCGCAGAGGCAGCTCGGTTTCGACGTCGTGGTCGAGCGACAACCGCAACATCGTGCGCTGTTGCGCCTCGGTGTCGACGATCATGGCGGTGAACGCGCTCACCACTGCGTCCAGTCGAGACGCCGCATCGTCGGGCGCGTCCGCCGGCAGCATGCTCACCTGCTGCATCTCGGGATGGGCGGCCAGGAGCAGGGCCCGTCTGCTCGGGAAGTAGCGATACGCGGTGGTGCGCGAGATCGACGCTGCCGTGGCCGCATCCTCCACCGTCACCGGCACGCCCGCCGCCACCAGTTCGCGGGCAGCGGCCACGAGCGCCTCGCGCGTACGGCGCTTCTGCTGCGACCGTCCGCCTTCCTCGTACGGGGTTGACACGTTGTACATGTTACGCGACGCTCGTCATGGGACTTGAGTCCCATAAACGAGGAGGCAACCATGGACCCGACGCCAGGTTCGATCGTGCGAGCAAGAGGCGAGGGCGAGCAGCGCTGGTTCCACGGCGGTGGGGTCCACACCTGGAAGGCCACCGCCGAGGAGACCGGCGGTGCGTTCCTCCTGTTCGAGGATCGGATGACCCAGGGGAAGGTCACTCCCCTCCACATCCATCCCGACTCCGACGAGTCCATGTACGTCCTCGAGGGCGAGATCGTCATGCACATCGACGGGACCGACCACCGGGTCGGTGCCGGCGGCCTCGCGATGGCCGGGCGGGGCGTGCCCCACGCGTTCATGGTGACCTCCCCCGAAGTGCGGCTGCTGTGCCTGCACACCCCGGCTTGCTGCCAGGCCTTCTACTGGGACGCCAGCGAGCCGCTGGCGGAGGGCGACGAGGGCGACGGCGTCGACATGGCCAGCGTCAGCGCGTCCGCCGAGAAGAACGGTGGCATCGAGATCCTCGGGCCGCCACCCTTCAGCCCGTCCGAAGGCGCCCCGCTCGAACCCAGCGAGGGCGCACGATGAAGCGCCGTGCGCTCAACGCCATCGCCGCGGCGTCGCATCTCCACTCCGCCGGATCCTGAGCAACGCTCTCGGGCGCCACCACGCGCGCCAGGACGAACCACCACTGCCGCTGGCAGTCCGACCGGTCCCCGGATCAGCGGCTCGACGGCTTCGGCGCGCCTTGGCTCAGATCCAGGCGCTCGATCCGGCGCCATGACCGCTCGAACGGCTCGCGAGCGGTCCGAACTGGCGTCGTAGGATTGTTGACTCAGCCGGACCCGTGATCCGCAGGAGGCTTTCTCCCGCGCTCGCCCGGCCCCGCCCTCGTGGGGCCGGTAGGAAACCCCATCTGACCAGGTCAGACGCTCGGGATCCGCGGGCGCGGAACGGATTTCGCCGATTCTCGAACGGATTCTCGGCGCCGGTGTCCACGAATGTCCACGAATGTCCACCTCACACCTGGATTTCCACCGCCTGGCTCGTGCTTCATTTCACGATCAACCGGACCACGGAATCCTGTTGACATGGCTGTAATTCCCGTGCTGTAGTTCCCGCCACACATTCAGTGCAGAGCCCTCGGCTCACAATGTGGGTGCCCGTGAGTTCGTCCGCACACGCTGCGGCCGCTCCCCCTGCGCTCCGCGCTGCGATGACTCAACTGCTCGGTAGGTCGGCAATGGCGACGGCAGCCGCAGCCCAATTTGTCGACGTCGATGAGGTACACAAGATGGAAATCCGAGCAATCCGTGTTCAGAACTATAAGAGCATTCACGACTCCGGGCGGGTCACGATCGAGCCCGACGTGACCTCGCTTGTTGGCAAGAACGAGAGCGGCAAGACGAGCCTCCTCGAGGCGCTCTACCGTCTCGACCCTGTCGAGTCGGGGCTGCCGACGACGTTCGATCCGCTTCGCGACTATCCCCGTCGCTTCTACGGTCGCGATAAGGCCAGCGTGCCTGGCTACCCGGTCGTCGAGGCGGAGCTCGAGTTGAGCGACGCCGACGTTCGAGACCTCGAGTCCCGATTTGGCACTGGCTGCGTCACGAAGAACCGCGTCACCGTCCGGAAGGGCTACGCCAACTCCCTCGAGTGGGAGCCGGTCCTGCATCAGCGTGCGGTGGTCGAACGCTTCAAGAGCAACCCGGCCTTCGCCAGCATCGACGTCGAAGCAGCGACGACCATCGAGGAGCTGCGTCTGATCGCTGGCTCAGTTCCAGAGCCCCAGCCCGCCCTCGAACAGCTGATCACTGGTCTGGCCAAGGATCCAATGGCCCAGTTCAACAAGCGGCTCTGGGATCTCGCCCCCGCGTTCATCTTGTTCACGCAGTACCACACGCTCCCGGGGGCCGTTTCGATCCGACGACTGCAGTCCACTCCCGAGCAGGACCTCCAGCCGGACGAGCGCACGGCACTGTCCCTGCTCCGCCTCGCCGGGGTAGCGACCGAAGAGTTCAACGAGAGCAACTACGAGGCACGCAAGGCCGCGCTCGAGGCCGCCGCCAACACCTTGACCGACGAGGTCTTCGAGTTCTGGACTCAGAACACCGAACTGGAGGTCGAGTTGGACATCGAGTTCCGTCCAGTCGCCGGCACCCCGGCGCCTGCAGATGAGCCCTGGCTCCAGATTCGGATCCGAAACACGCGTCACCGGGTCACGCTGAACTTCTCAGAGCGGTCTGCTGGGTTCATCTGGTTCTTCAGTTTCCTCGCCTACTTCTCCGAGTTCCGAGATGAAGCGAGCCATGTGTTGCTGCTCGATGAACCAGGGCTGAACCTGCACGCCACCGCGCAGGCCGACCTCCTTCGCTACATCGAGAAGCGGTTGGCCCCGGACCACCAGGTCATCTACACGACGCATTCGCCGTTCATGGTCCAGGCCAATCATCTGGAGCGAGCCCGACTCGTCGAGGACGTCGACCGCGATGGAACCAAGGTGGTGGATGATGCGCTGGGAACGACCGAGGAGACGCAGTTCCCCCTCCACGCCGCGATCGGCATGGAGGTCACCCAGACGCTGTTCATCGGTGCCGCCACCCTCATCGTCGAGGGCAACGCGGATCTCATGTACATCCAGACCTTCAGTCGAATCCTTGAGGAGGAAGGCCGGACGGGCCTGGATGCCGGGTGGACGGTGCTCCCGGTCGGGGGCCTCGACAAGATGCCCACCTTCATGGCGCTCCTCACGCCCCAGGTGTACGTGGTCGCGGTCCACGACGGCGCCGGCCACACGCCACAGCGACTGAAGGACCTCGTGGACCGCCGGATCATCGATGCATCGCAGCTCCTCGCTCTCACCGACATCACGGGCACCAAGCAGGCGGACATCGAGGACATGCTCGACGAGACCTTCTACTTGGAACTCGTGAAGGCATCTCAGACCGCGCAGCCCGATCGGGATGCGATGCGCCCTGGTCCACGCATCGTTCCCCGAATCGAGGCGCAGGTAGGACCGTTCAGCCACTACGCGCCCGCTCGTCACCTGGCTGATCACGAAGTCGAGCTGCGCTCGTCCATCCCCGACGCGACCCTGAACGCCTTCGAACAGCTCTTCGAGGAGCTCAACGGCAAGCTCGCGGCGCACCGCTCGGCCTGATCGCTTCCAGCCTGCTGCCGGAAGCCGCGGGGCAACGGCCTCGATCCCGAGCGTGGGCGCCAACAACGACACCCACGCCGGGATCGCCCGATGCCATGTCGGTTGTCAAGGAGCAGGTGCGGGCTACGAGCCGGCCCACGCCGGAACTACTCCGCCCAGGGCGGGAGCTTCTTCGGGCCGCCGGGGTAGAGCCGCTCGCCGGGCCGGATGCGCGGCGGACGGCGGGTGATGGCGCCCATCCGGCCGTGGACCTCTTGGTCGTGGCCCGTCAGCGTGAGGCCGGGCATCCCGCGAACGACCGAGCCGCTCAACGCCTCGTGCATGGGCTGGGCGGCGGCCTCGCCGAGGAGTTCCTGGGCCAGCAAGAACAACGCCATGGCCACGTCGTCGGTCTTGACCGACCCCGAGGTTGGAGCGGCGATGCGGTTGCCCACCTGCTCGAGGAAGAGGAGCTCGAGGCGGAGCTGCTTGTGTACCGGGCTGTGGATCTGGCCGAGGGCGAGGGCTTCGGCGACCAGGTTGGCGGCGGCCAGCTTAGAGGTCTGGTTCCAGGCCTCTTCTCGGATGATGGAGAAGGGGTTCAGGGCGCTGTTGCCCAGCTTGCGGTTCAGGTGCTGGACGACGAAGGGTCCGCCGTACTGGTCGGTGACGACCTGCACGGGATGGAAGTAGCGGATGTCCTCGAGGAGGGCGTCCAGGACGTCGTTGATCTCGAGCTCTCCCCCGTGGTCCTCGGGGACCCAGCGGCGGATGGCGTCGAGGACGAGGTGGGGTCGGCCGAGTTCGTCGATCGGATCGAGGTGGCCGATGATCCAGGCGAACGGGTCGTGCTTGATCCCGGGGTCCACGGCGATGACGTACTTCCTCGAGAGGGGTGCCGTCGTGGCCTCGGTCAGGATCGAGCCCTGGTAGGGGCCGAACATGGCGTCGACGTCCTCGGCGACGAAGAAGGCGGCGGCCGAGGTTCCCCACTGGGCGAGGCGTTCGACGCTGAAGGTTCGACGCTTGGCCCGCTGGAGCTGGCGCATCTGGGCGTCGTTGGAGGAGATGGCTCGGCCGGTGGGCGGGAAGCAGCGCGGCTTGCCATCCTCATCGGCCATCTCGGGATCGGCGTCAGCCTCGGCCTGGGTGACCATGGGGATCTCGGTGGCGATCTCGCATTGCTCGTAGGGGGCCCAGGACGGCAACTGGACCGTCACCATCTCGGGGTACATGGCCTCGCCGGTGCGGGGGTCGAGCTCGAGTGCTCGACGGTGGATGGCAAAGAACTCACCGGTCTGCTGGTGGGGGCTCGAGAGCTCGGCGACGAACGCCCAGTCGCCGAACTGGTCCAGGGCCGGGGTCGCCGCGTCATAGATAGCTTCGGCGGAGGCCTGGCTGGTGGCTGGGTCGACGAAGGCCATCTCGTCGTAGAACTGGAACGGCGTGGCCGGACCACGGCCGGCGGTGGAGGTGGCCTCCTTGGCGATGATCTCGATGGAGCCTTCGTGGAGCCGGTCGGGTCGGGTGAGGTCAGCGGGCGTCGCGATGACCAGACGGTCTCGATAGATGCCCTGCAAGAACGGAGCGAAGCACGGCGCCTCGAGGAGCAGGCCGGCGATGTCGGCGAACAGGTTGAAGCGCGCTTGCTCTCGGTTGCCGGCGAAGATCGGGATGGCGACCTTCTTGTTGGGCGGGATGCCGAAATGGGCGTGCGGGTCGCCGAGGGCGAGGAGCTCCCACAGGAGTCGGGCGCAGGCGAGCGAGCCGATGTGGCCCTTGCCGCCACGGCGGCCGATCACACCGTTGAACTCGCGCAGCCACCGCCGGCCGGCGGCCCGGCTGAGGCGCATGCGCTCGATCACGTCGGGCGTGGTGCCCTTCGTGTACTCGGTGTCGCGGGACGGCTCGTAGTGCCACGTTGTGGCACCGGGTTCGAGGGGTCGCTTCTCGAAGCCAGCGCCCCAGGTCCGTAGGGCCTCGTGGTCGAACTCGGTGAGGCCCTCGACGTCGCAGAAGATGACCCGCAGCATGGTCATCTGGAGCGGGTAGATCTTGGGCTGCTTCATGAACTCAGGCCCGAGGTAGAACTTGGCCAGCGGGGGCACCTCGAGGTTCGAAGTATCGACCTGGTTCAGCTCGTAGCGGGCCTTGACGAGGCGGAGTTGCTCGCGCATCTCCTCGATCTGGGCATCCCAGTCGTCGCTCATGACCCCGCCACCTCGATGGGGCCGCCCCCGCCCAGGATCTGCTTCTTGAGCCAGTCGATCTCCTGCTGCAGGTCGGCCATGCGCTCGGCGGTCGCCGAGTCGGACCGGAAGAGCCGGAACTCGTTGAAGATCAAGCCCGCCGCACGAAGTTGATCGGACGTCTTCTCAGAGGTGAGACCGCGCTTGGTTGCTTCCACGGCCTCGGGGAGAAGGGCACCGAGCGCGGCCGCGGCTTCCGAGGCACGCTGCATCTTCAGCTGCTGGACGTAGTCCCGCAGACCAGGCGTGTCGCTCAGCGCCCGCTGCACCCACTTCGGGGTTCGCCCGACGGCCATGCCGGCCACGGTGTGCGACTGCCCGGCGGCCAGCAGGTGGGCCACGATCAGGTGGTCAGGCCCGAAGGGGTCGGATGGGTCCGGCAGGTCGAGATCTTCCGATCCGGCTTCTTCGGCCATGGCTTCAACCTCTCTGCCACCGCGATCCGCCACCTGCGGCGACGACGATCGGTGGATGCTCGATAATGCTAGGCGAGAGAGTCGCGTATTTTCACGAAATGGTCAACGTCATCTTCGGGTGACATATATTCCCGAGTAGCGATCCTGTCGAACCCGCCACGAGACCACCCTCCGTTTCAGCAGCCGCACCATAAATGCAGGTCAACGATACTTGACGCGGTCTTACGGGCGCCTCCAGCGAGTCAAAGGCCAAGACCGAGTCAAGGATGCCTAGCGCACACTATAAGAAGGCTTAGAGAGGCTGCTTTGACAGTCATTTAGTACCTAATCCTTAGATGTTCACCGATCAGCCTCTCCAACTCGGACTCGTCCCGCCGCTCACTGGCGGTGCACACGTCAGACATCTCGGCAGACGCGAGAACTAGCCTGAGGGCATGGCCAACAGCGTGAAGAGCCGTGGTGGACGAGGGCTTCGGTTGTCGAGATCGACGGTCGCCCGGTGACCATCTACACGTCGAATGTTCCGCCCCCGGGAACCCCGCGCCGCCCGTACTGGTTCTCAGCCCCGCCCACCACCGCGATGGAGGCTGAGGTCCTCAGCGAACACATCGAGGACTTGCACGACATCCTCGAGCGTTCCGATCCCCACGGTGGCTGACTCCGAGTTCCCCTTGGGCGCCTTGGCGCTGATCTCCGGGCCGTCCTAGCGGTGAACAACCCTCGACCTGCCTACCGGTGGCAGGCCGGAGGGGTCGACGACCACTTCGGCCTCGTCGCGATCATCGATCATCGCCAGGATGAACTCGGGCTGGATCGTCATCTCGAAGACCAGACCGGATTCTGAGCCGGACGCGGTCCGCACCCGCCGTGGCCGACCACCCAGCGAACGAGGCTTCCTCGAGGGCGACCCGACTGGCTCAGTGGGGGGACGACTAGGACGCTGCCCGGCGGCGGGCAGCCTCAATATCGGCCTCCGTGATAGTCGTCAGCGGAGCCTCCGGTGCCGTTGCGAGGCGGCGCGCCTGCGCTTCGATTAGTTGGTCGGTGATCGACCGCGCCGATCGGCCCGAGGCGAAGTCTTCGCGAGATGCTGCCTCGCCGCACAGGACCTCGAGCACCGGCATGGCACCTTCGCAGAGCTCAAGGCGCTGCGCACCCAGCAGGTTCGTCACGTGCTCGAGGAGCATGTCCCCGGCCCACGGCTCGAACTGGAGGACCTTGCCGAAGCGGGATCGCAAGCCGGGGTTCGAGTCGAGGAACCCCTCCATCTGATCGGCGTACCCGGCGGCGATCACGATGAACTCGCCCCGGCGATCCTCCATCATCTTCAGGAGGGTGTCGATGGCCTCCTGACCAAAGTCCTCGGCGCCCACGCTGTGGGGCCGGTAGAGCGTGTACGCCTCGTCGATGAAGAGGACGCCACCCATCGCACGCGAGATCACCTCGGCCGTCCGGATCGCGGTCTGGCCGATGTAGCCCGCGACCATGTCGGAGCGTTGCACCTCGACGCACTGGCCTGAGTCCAACATGCCGAGCTCCCGGTACACCTGACCGATCAGGCGCGCCACGGTGGTCTTCCCCGTCCCGGGTGGACCGGCGAAGACGAGGTGCCCACTTCCGGAGTCGAGCTTCGGGAGCCCCTGGTCCTGTCTGCGTCGCTGTAACAGCTGGAACGCGATCAGGCCTTCGACATCCTCCTTCACAGACTCGATGCCGACGAGCGCACCCAGTTGATCGCGGATGCGATCGATCGATTCGGCGGACACCGACGCGACCTTCGGGGCATCGCGCAGGTCCACAGCAGCCAGTACCGCCAACGAAGGGTCGTCACCCGCACGCACGGCTCGGCGCTTGTTCGACGCGTCGAAGGTATTCCTCACCCACCTCGCGTTGGCGAAGTTCTTCTTGGTCCGAGCCTCGGCCGCGAGGTCGATGAACGCCGGTCGAACATCGGCCGCCACGGTCACCTCGGCTCGCGTCGAGAAGTCCACGAGAAGCTCGTAGAGCTCGTCAGCCGAGTAGTCGTCGAAGTCCCAGGTCTGACCGAACCGGGATGCAAGGCCGGGGTTCGAGTCGAGCAGGCGGTCCATCTCGGCCGGGTACCCAGCTGCGACGACCACGAATCGGCCACGGTAGGCCTCCATGTAGGTGAGCAGGCTGTCGATGGCCTCCTGCCCGAACGAGTCGGAATCCATCGCCGAGCGATTGAGGGTGTACGCCTCGTCGATGAACAAGATGCCGCCCATCGCGCGGGTTACGGCGGCGTCGACCTTCGGCGCCGTCTGACCGACATACTCGCCCACCAGGTCGGTCCGCGTGACCGTCACGACATGTCCCGAATCCAAGAGACCGAGCAAGGCAAAGGTCTCACCGAGGATCTCTGCCACCGTGGTCTTCCCGGTCCCCGGGTTCCCACGGAAGACGATGTGTTGCAGCGGTAGCGAGCCCTTCTGGTCGCCGGTCACCTGTGCGGCCATCGATCTCAGGTCGCCCTTGATCGGCTCGAGCCCCACCAGTTGGTCGATGCGTGCGAGGTACTGGCCAGAGCTGATCGCATCGCGCCGCCGCTGCTCCCGTTCGCGATATGAGGCGGCGTGCGCCACGAACGCATCGATCGTGCCCTTCAGAGCAGCCGCCCGGCGATGCGTCGGGTAGTGGTGCCTGGCAAGGATGCGCACCTGCAGGTCCGACAGCACCCGGTAGTAGCGGTCGGCCTCGTCGGCGTCGGTGAACGTGATCCCTCGCGCGGCCGGCCACATAACGATCCGGTTCAGCGCTTCGAACGCACGCTCGTCTGGGAGCTCAGTGCCGAACTCGAGCGCGTAGGGCTCCGGATAGAGCATCGATCTCGCGTTCGCGAACCCTTCGTCCTGGCAGAGGGCTTCGAGCGTCTCGGAAGCGATCTCACGCCATTCGCGGACATCGTCAGCGACATACGGGCCCAGGAAACAGTTGGCGAAGCACTTGAGGACCTCGTAGCGCGGGTAGATGCTCACCTCCCCCCCGCCGTACATCTCGTCCAGGGCGGTTCGCGCCTCCGCCGCGTAGACGGCGAGTGGGTCCGGGGCGAAGCCTTGGGCTCGATCGAGGAACGCGCTCCAGTCCTCGATGGGCGCCGATCCACCCAGACCGAACATGGTGGCGGCATCGGTGAACCGATAGCCAACGAGTCGGCATATCTCTGTCAGCAGCTTGCACGAAGCCGATGCCGAGAGCTCCCCGATCGGGACCGCGGGGTATTTCACGGAGACCTCACGCCAGATGCCGTCGAACCTCCGGAGCATTTCGCCGCCCTGGACACGTTGGAAGCCCTCGACGTAGTTCTCCCAGGAGCTCCATCCGATCGTGCCGGCGAGATCGCGGGGGTAGTCGTCGAACCAGGCGACCCTCAGCTGCTGCTGGGCCATCCCGTCCTCGAATGTCCACGTGTGGCCTGTTCCGTGGATGCGGACCAGCCAGTCGGCGATGCTCAGGTAGGCCCGAGCCATCACGAGCTGGCGGGCGTCTCGAATCGACTCGTCCGAAGATCCGAGTTGGTCAGCCAAGAGGCCGATGAGCGGTTCGTGGTCGTCCAGGTAGGACTTCACACCTGCGGCATACGGGCCAGCTGCCGCCAGGGTCACGGGGCTGACGGGCCACCCCGGCCGGGTCGGCGACCACAGGCGGGCCATCCCCTCCTCGCTCAGGTCGACCAACGGCTCGCGCGGCGCAGGCGCATCACCTGCGGATGCGGGCGTCAACGGGGGGGACGGTGCGCCGGAGACCTCGCCCGGGGCAGACGCCACGGCACCATCACCGACTCCTGCGGAGCGGTGTGCGCTCGACTCCGTCATTTCGGTACCTCCCACCCCGACCGGCATCGACCAAGGCTCTCGGTCTCCTGCCACCGGCATCGTTCGAAGCGATCATGCTGCCCGAGGAGCCGGATCCGCGCCACCGTGGAGGGCATGAACGGCACCCACGATCTCGGGTCGCCTTCAGTCCTCGCGGACGAGATCCTCGCCAACGCCGATCTGAAGCCCACCGTCCGACCGACCGAGTGCTCGACATCGACACGGGCAGCGCATGTGGTTTCCGCGCAAAGCGTTGTCTTGCGCGCGGCTTGCGGCGATTGATGGCAAACGGTCATGGTCAACGGACACGTCCCCCCGGCGACGGCCTTGACGGCCCTGATGGTGGCTCCGTTCATCAGGTCCCTCAACGCAACGGTGCCTGCTGGCCTATCGGCTCTCGCCCGATCTGCCCATGGCTCACATCAGGAGGTGCTCGCGTGTCGAGCTGGAGACCGCCACGGTGTGGAGAAACCGCGAGGTCGGGAGATCAGCGGGTTGGAAGCACCAGCAGCTCGAGGCGCGTGGATTGGTTGGAGTCGATCAGGTAGCCCCGGTCACCCCTCGTGGAATCGCCGCGGGATGTGTTGTTCCAGTCGACGTTGTCCATGAAGACCAGATCGTCGCGAGTTGGTCGAATCAAGATGCCGAGCCGACCGAGCGTCGAGACGAAGTCACGGAGCCACCAGAGCGAGGAGCGGGAGAAGCCGTCGTAGGTGACCCCCGCGAGGATCGTCAGCGTGCCGGCGGCGTCCTCGACTTCGTCAGAGAGCCTAAGCTCGGAGCGGGTAGCGAGCCGTTGCGCATCGTCGACGATCAGCAGCCGGGAGTTCGTCGCCTTAATCGCGACATCGAAGGCCTCGGCGGCCTGCGGGAGGCCGAACGTCTTCACGGAATCAGGGAGCACGAGCCCATCGGGCGGGGCGATGGCGAAGATCTCGTCGTACACGCCCGAGCGATGGAGCACGTCGACGAGCGCTCCGATCGTGGGGGTCCGGGCCGAGCCCGTGGCGCCGGCGACGAGGAAGACGGACTTCGGTGAGGCGGTGACCCATTCGACCTGTCCGGAGGCGACTCCGATGCCGACGGGGAGGCGCACGATGCCGTCATCGATCGTTGCCTTGGGCAGATCGGCGCTCCGAAGATCCTCTGGGAGCGCATCGACGGTCTCCACGATCCAGTCGGAGCTTCGCGGCGACGCCGCGTTCGCCAGCCGGACGGCCTCGGCCATGCCGTCAAAGGCCAGCTGGCCGAACAGGCCGTTCTCGACGCTGTAGAACCGGCCCGGCGGAGCCGTTCGGATCGTCTGCTGGACCGCACGCGATCCATCGGCGTCGAGCCCGTTGGTCCCCATGAGCGAGAGCATCTCCGAAGTGCGGAGCACCCAACGACGCGAGGTCTCCCACATGTTCGGGAAGCGGTTGGTCACGCCAGTGATCGTGCAAACGTCGACGCGGTCGCACGAGATCGCGAACTGGATGTTGGTGGAACGCCCAACCTCGACCAGGCCTCGGAACCTCGTGGCCATGCGGTCATCGGAGCCGAGGAGCCCGAACATGGTCGAGTATCCGTCGATCACCACCAGGATCCGACCATGGGACCGGCTGGCTCCGGCGTTCCTCGCTACCATCTCGTCGTACAGCACGTCGATCGCCCGCATGACCCGCTCGGGCTGGTCGAGCTCGATTACCGCGGCGACGAATCCATCCTTGCTCGGGACCAGGTCTCGGAACGGGCCGCCCCGCCCCTGGATGACGTACACCGCCAGATCATCGGGTGTCGCCCGCTCGAGCTCCCCCGCAACGGCCGCCGCCAATGCCGACGACTTGCCGGTGTCCGGCGCCCCGATCACGAGCAGGTTGGCGACGTCGCTCGACCATCCGGACACGACGTGGCGCTGCTGGACGACATCGTCGATCACCGCCACCGGGTTGGCATCGGTCCGGAGCGATCCAGAACGGGCCGCCACCTCGCGCACCTGCAAGAAGCTGATCGTCGCCGACAGCTCATCGGTCCACGCCTCGTGGTTGGGCTGGCCCTTGACGGGGGCGAGCTGCCACCGCCGGTCCCCACAGGCCTCCTCCGCCATCGTCACGAAGGCATGGGTCTCCTTGGGCTTCTTCGACACATCGACCGCCGAGAACACGCCTTCGCCACCCCCGAACGCGCCGGAGACGAACGAGGCCAGGTCGACCGGCGCCATGGCGTGGACGTCGAGTGCGGTGGCGGTGGCGAACGGGGACTGGAAGAGCACGGTGCGATCGTCGAACCGACCGATCGTCCGGCCCGGAACCGAGCTCGGGATGTCGGCCGCGTCGCGGTTCCCGAGCAGCTGGATCGACTCGCCTCCTGTCTGGAGGCGCAGCGCCAGCCGTATGCGGGCGTTGTCGCTGATGACCGGCTTCACGGCCTCACTGGGGGTCTGGGTGGACAGGATGAGGTGCACCCCGAGGCTGCGCCCGATGCGAGCGACACTCGCGAGCTGCGCGTCGTAGTCCGAGACGTGGTTCTTCATCTCGCCGAACTCGTCGATGATGACGACGAGGCGCGGCAGGTCGACCAGGTGCTGGCCACCCGGGTGCTTCTGGGCCCGGCGGTAGTCGCGGATGTCGGCCATGCCGGCGAGCAGGCGCTTGCGATAGTCGAGCTCGGCGCGGAGCAGCCGAAGGGCGCGGTCGGCGAGGCTTCCGTCGAGATCCGAGATCACCTTGACCACGTGGGGAAGGACCTCGAAGGGCTGGAAGGTCGCCCCACCCTTGAAGTCGAACAGCAGGAACTGCACCTGTGTCGGTGGTGCGGCGGCAGCCATCGACGCCACCAGGGTGGCGAGCAGTTCGCTCTTGCCCGAACCGGTCGTGCCACCGACGAGCGCATGGGGGCCGTGGCCGACGAGGTCGAGGGCAACGGGCCCGGACTCGTCGACGCCGATCGTCATGAACAGGTGCTCCGAGGTGTCCGAGGCTTCCCATCGATCCGAGATCGTCTTCGCGGTCGCGCCCTCGAGACCCAGGAGCCGGAGCAGCCGCACGGTGTCCGGGAGCGCCCCACCGGCTCGGGCTTGCAGCGGGTCCTCGAATCGAGCGATGGCGCGGGCGGCCCGCACATGGAGGTTCCGGTCGCCTGCGTTGGTTCCGCTCGGATCGCCGGAGACCCCGACGACCCGGCAGGCACCCGTCGGGTGACCGGCCATCTCGACGGTCGCTCGTGCGCTCCCGTCGCCTCCGCGCCCCACGGTCACGACGGACCGGCACACCGCGGGAAGCTGGTCGCGGCTCGGCGCGATGGCGATGATCCGAAGGTCGGGTCGATCCAGGGACGACAGCGTGCGGAGCGCGCCGGTCGAGTTCGCATGGAGGGTGGTCGACGCATCGAGGAGCACGACCATCGTGGGGCCGCGCACTTCGTCGGTGTCGGCCGGCGGGTCGGGCGGAAGCGATGCGAGCACGTAGCTGGCGATCGCGTCGGGGGTGCTCCGGGGCGTGTCGGCGTCGGGGCTGCTCCGGGGCCTCGGCATCTCGGGGCCGGTCATGGCCAGGCCTCCGCCGGTGCGCCGCCGGACGTGGGGCGTCCACTTCATCCAATCCCACCACTCGGACAGCTCGATGTCGGCGATCACCGCGACCTCGCAGTCCGCCGGTCCGTGCAGGGCGACCACCTGGAGGGCGAGTGAGCGGGCGACGGCGAGGGTGTCGTCGCGGCGGCCACACACGCCGATCGATCCGGCCGCCAGATCAAGGGCGACCGGGGCATCGGGCAAGAGCGAGTGGGCCTCGAGCAGCTGCTCGACCTCCACCTCGCGGACGTCTTCGACCAGCGGCGCCCACGGCGCCTGGCCGTAGCCGAGCAGGACCTGGAGGAAGCTCGGATCTGAGCTGCGCCGATGCCACAGCCGGTTGCTGTACGTGAGCATCCAGCGAACGGCCGTGGGAACGTCGGGATACCGATGCTCACGAGCCGCCGACTCGACCGCTTGCTGGGTGAGGAGCCACTCTTCGAACACCTCGAGGGCGGTTGCGAAGTCAGCCTCCACGTTGCGGCGCATGATCTTCGTGGCGCGCTTGTTGGCCCACCGGCTCATCAGCGGCCCGATCACCGCGCCGAACACGAGCACGAGCGAGAGCGGGCTCTTCGTGAAGGCGTACATGGCGACCCCGGTCATCGCCGGCACGACGGCACTCGCGAGGAGCAGGGCGAGGGTCGTGTTGGCCGTGCTGACCGTCCCCCGGACGGGCGCCTTGCCGTTGACGGGGATCGGGATCGCCGGGTGATACGGGGGGCGCTCGAACGGCACGCGAGCCCGCCCGCCTTCATCGACGCCGGCCAGCACGTGGCGGTCGGTGGGCGCATCCAAATCGAACCGCAGGTCGAGGGCACCGGCATGGACCCGTGCTCCCGGGACCACGCTGAGGGGGCCCGTTGGGATGTTGCGGAGGCCCCAACCGCTGGAGTCGAGGAGCTTATGGTCCTGCCAGTCGGCGCCATCTTCCTCGCGCCGATCTGCCATGGACGTGTCCGCAGGCTTGCCCTTAGCCTTTCCGTTGATCTTGGGGTCAACGACCGTGGGCGGAGGGGCAGGACGAAGCCCGGTGGCCGCATACACGGTGCCGGCATCGAGCCCCGAGAGCTGGACGACCGCGGGACGGCTCGAGAGCCGTTCGGGTGCTACGGCTCGGCCGGCGATGTTCACCTCGGACCCGTCGACGAGCCCGCCCCGGCTCAGCTCATCAGTGGGCGACCAGTGCCGCCCGTCGATGACCAGCCCTTGATCGACCTGCTCCGGCGCAAGCCACCGCTCCCGCGCCAGAGCGGAGGCCAGCTCCTGCACGGTGGTGTCGAGGTAGCGCCAGCGGACGACGAGGTCGGTCGTCTGCTTGGGCGTGCGCAGCCAGATGTGGGCCACCGAGTCGACGATCTCTCGCTGGCTCGGCGACGTCGACCACACCCGGGCCCGGGTCGGAATCGGCGTGAAGTCATGATCCCAGCCGCCTCCGTCATCGGATGGCTCCGCTCGGGGAGGCGGCGGAGGGCTCGGCGCCGGGGGCGGCTCCTCCTCGGGGTCGACGAGCCAGCCTTCGTCTCGACGACCGGGTGGATCGGCGGCGGCCGACCGTTCCTCCGCCGTCGGCTCCTGGACCGTGGCGCGATCCTCGGGGTCGACGTACCAGCCCTCGTCGCGACGAGCGCGCGGGTCGGTGGGGGCCGACCGTTCTTCCGCGGTCGGTTCCTGGACGGTGGGGCGATCCGAGGGGTCGACGAACCACCCCTCGTCACGATCCGACATCAGGCTCCGTCCAGCGTGGAGTTCTGCAGGTCGGCCAGGGCGTATCGCTCGAGCTCGTCGAGCAGGTCGTGCCACTCGGCCGTCCATGCGTCCGAACGGCCGGCCTCGGCCGGCTCGGCTCGCAGTCGGCGGACGGCCTGGAGCAACCGCTGGTCGAGCCGCGTTCGCCACTCGTCGTGCAGATCCGCAAGCGAGACGTCCTTCAGAGCCTCGAACAGCTGGAACTGCTCGGACTCGAACTGGGTGACGGGCGCCGCGTCCCGCGCCGCGTCCAGCACCGCCCGGAAGCCGACACCCCCAGACACCCATGCCCTGCCGTCGGGGAACACGATCGTCGCCATCAGAATCCGATCCGGATGATCTTGGCCAGGTCGGCGGGCGAGAGCCTACGCAGGAACGCCTCGACCTCGGCGATCTGACTTGGGGTGAATCCCGTGAGGTCGAGCACGGTGTGGTCCGCCTTGCCGATGTGCCGGACGATCTGGTCGAGGAAGTTCTGGCGCTGGTAGTCCCAGTGAGCGGATGCCGCCTTCGAACCCATCTGGTCGTAGGTCTCGCCGAGGTCGTCCTTCCAGTCGGCGCCCGGTCCGTTGGGCTCCGAGAACTCGAGCCCA
The DNA here is from genome assembly GCF_049993875.1 of Aquihabitans sp. McL0605. Classification (NCBI taxonomy): domain Bacteria; kingdom Bacillati; phylum Actinomycetota; class Acidimicrobiia; order Acidimicrobiales; family Iamiaceae; genus Aquihabitans; species Aquihabitans sp. McL0605. Next base: position 3,244,240 of record NZ_CP188252.1, on the reverse strand, counting down.
TCCGCCTCCTCCGTCGCCTTGAACCGAAGGAACGAAGCCTCTTCGTCGGCGTTCTTCAGGCTCTCGTACAACTCCGACTCCGACCCGACCAGGTCCGATGCGGCAACGGCGCCCTCGGCTCCAATGATGCCCTCGGCCTCCGTGGCGGCGTCCCCAATGAACGGGCCCTCGACCTCGATGAACTCGACGACAGCGAGGCTCGCGACGGTCGCTGTCTCCAGCGTGACGATGGGGAACGCGGCCTCTCCTACCGCGAGCGCTCCCACGGAGCTGACGAGCACGGTGACAGCCTCATCGGCCACGGCCACGGCCGCACTGAGCTCCGCGGCGGCGCCGGCGGCCCCCGCCGCCTCCCCGGCGCCGAAGGTGAACACGGCGGCCACGGTGCCGGCCACGAGCGTGACGCCCGCCGCGCCCAACGCCACGTTGTAGGCGTCCTGGGCGACGTGCAGCCGGCCAGCGAAGTGGTCGAGCTTGCCCTCGAGCTTGCGAAACGAGCCCGCCAGCTCGGCGATCGCGTCGGACAGTTCCTTGGCCTCGAGGTCGAACGAGTCTCGGCTCGAACCACTCCACCCCGAGAGATGGCTTCGGATCGAGCTCGACAGGTGCCGTTCGATCGATTCGAGGCTAGACGCGGCGGCGGTCCACGCGTCAGCGTCGTGGTGGATCTTGCTCGGGTTGCCCGTGGGCTTGCCAGGAAGGTGCATCAGGTTCGCCCATCGATCATGAGTCGGACTCCAGGCGACGGTCGAGCTCGACGTGGATCGCGTCGAGCACGCCGCGCAACCACGCCTCGCGAGTCACGCCGTCATCGGTGGGGTCGTACGAGCCACCGAGGCTCTGGATCTGGCGCTGCAGCCCGTCCTCACGGTCGTCGTCCGCGACGCCGGGCTGCTCCAGGAGGCCATCGATGTCCGCCGACGCGGCAAGGAGCTGCGGCACCCGGGCGCCGTCGACGAACGCGGTCACCGCGGCCGCGGAGGACTCGAAGTCCTCGCGCCAGTCTTGGCTGAGGTAGCCCGCCAGAAGCGTCTTGAGCGCCATCAGAACACCATCCCGGTGAGGATCTGCCAACCGAACTCGAACGCCTCGTTGGGGATGAGCACCACCCGAACGAGACTGGATAGCAACACTGCGTTGCTGTTCCGGGAGATGATCTCACCGATCTCCTCACCCACGTCGAACTCGATCGGCAGGCGTGGGGTGGGGCTCGACAACCATTCCTCGATCTCCGGAAGGTTGGCACCGATGGTCTTCTCGATGCCCAATTCCGCCACCCCTCGATCGAAGAACCTCGAGGCCTCCGGGTAGTCGTTGAGCCGGTCGAGGAAGTCCTCGTCGCTGAGGTCGACGTGCTTCTCGAGGGTGTGGCCCCGGCCGACCTCGTGCTCGTCCAGATCGATGGGCCGACCGTTCTCGACCCCGAGCTCGCCGGCCTCGGACGCACCGCCGATCGCAGCCTCCTCCTCCGACGCCGCGGCGGCCACATCGAGTCCAGCGGTCTCGACCAACGCGACGCCCGAGGTGGTGGCGGCCACGGCCGTCTCGGTCGCCACCACCGGGAACGCGGCATCGGCCAGCGCCAGCGCGCCCACCTCGGTGGTCAGGACGGCCGCCGCCCCCGTCGCGATCTCCACCGCGCCGCCTACCTCGGCGGCGACGGCCGCACCGGCAGCAGCGTCGGACCCGCCGAACGTGAAGACCGTCAAACCGATCCCCACCACGGCGGTCACGCCGGCCGCAGCGACGGCGATGTTGTACTTGTTCTGGGAGTCGTGGAGCTTGTCGGCGAAGTGATCGAGACGGCCAGATAGCTTCCGGAACGACGATGCCAGTTCCTCCATCGCATCGGTCATCTTCTTGGCTTCAAGGTCGAATGAATGTCGACTGGACCCTTCCCAATCACACATCTGACCCCGAATGACGGATGCGATGTCGCGCTCGGCAGTCTCAATGGTGCGCGCGGCGGTGTTCCATGCGTCGGCTGCATGGTGGATATTGCCCGGGTTTCCCTGTGGTTTACCCGGCAGGTGCATCCGCAATCGCTATTCTGTCGACTTCTTCTCGGCGGTCGCCATGTTGGTCGAAGCCGTGTCCAATGCCTTGGCAAATGAGGCCAACGACTTGCTGAGATTGTCGAGGGCATCCTTCGAGTCGGCGATGGCCGAGCGCGCCGCATTTGCCGCGTTGCCGCCGCCGATGTCATGAGGAAGGTTGGACGCGTGGTCCTCCAGCTTCGACTTGACCTTCTTGATGGCGCTGGCCTGGTCAGAGAACGATGATGCGACCTTCGCCAGTTGATCTGGATCGACCTTGAACGATCCCATCACGCCTACTTGAACGTGTTCGCGGCCTCTGCCTGCGAGTAGTTCTGGACGGCCCGGGTGGTGTTGTCACCGATGCGGCGGAGGGCATCGTTCATCTGCTTGAACGCGGTGTCCCACTCGGTGAAAACGGTCTGGAAGGAGTCATGTGCAGTTCCCGTCCAGTAGCCCGAGACGCCGCCGACGGTGCTGCGCAGCGCGCTGATCTCCGAGTCGATGGTCCCGGACTTCGTCTTGATCTGGTCCGCCGCCGCCTGCAGTTGCTCTACGGATACCTTGATGTCCATTTCGTTCTCCCCCGATAGATAGTCACGTCACGATACTTGGGTTACGTTCGAGCTGCAACGGTAAATTTCAGGCGCTGAGCACCTGGATTCGCACCAGGGTCGCGTCGTCACTCATCAATCCATGGTCGGCTCGGCAGGAATCGACGAAGGCGCGATACGCGGCCTCGTCCATGCGGCAGAACCGGTCGAGGGTGGCCTCGTCGGTGTGCTCGACCAGCCATTGACCGAGACCGTCGGTGAAGAGGAAGAAGGAGTCGCCCGACCCGCAAACGCCCTGGCTGGTCCGAACCTCCGCGGACGTCGATCGGTCGGTGAACGCCCCAGGAACGGAGTCGTACTGACCTCGGCTCTGGAGCGACGAACGCATGGCAACCGACCCGTCCGAGCGGAGGTGCATGAGGTTGACGTCGCCCACAGCGGCAAACCACCAGTGGTGGGCGTCGGTGGCGAAGATGCCAAGCGTCGACGCTGAGGCCTTGAGGTCGACGCCGAGCGGGACCTTGGGCGGCGGCCGGTGCCTGGTCCACTCCGAGACCGATCGGACCCATGCATCGGCGAGCGCGTCCTCAAGGCTCGTGACGACGGCCTCGAGGGTTGCACCGGTGAGCTCCGCGGCCCAATCCCTAGGTGCCAAGGAGCCACCGACGCCATCGGCAATCACGGCAACTCCACGATCGGCATCGCATGCCGCCGAGTCCTGGTTCGCGTCGGGCTCGTCGGGATCGCGCGCCAGCGTGAGGGCCTCCATGTGCACGATGGATCCGCGTGGCTTCAATGCGGCTGGTCCTTGTTGACCGAGCCCCACTCGAAGATCCGCTCGAGGATCGACCAGTTTCCCGCCCCGCCCGGCCCGGGCTGACCCGCACTACCGGGGCCGCCCTCACCGGCACCGGCGGCCCGCGTGCTGGCATAGAGCCGACGACCGTGGTGGGTCGAGCCCTGCGGCAGCAAACCCTTCTGCACCGCGGTGGCGACGAGGTTCGGGTGCATCGGGCTGGCCAGGCGCCAGAGGCGCCGGACCCCGTCACCCTCCATGCTCTCGCCCGCCGGCGGAAGCTCGGCTTCGGTGGGGAACAACAGGGCATCCAACCTGGGGTCGTCCCCTTCCGGCGTCCCGATGTTGATCAACAGCGGCGGTCCATCGATCAACCTGACGGGACCGCCCTCCGGTGACGTCGGGTAGCAGTCCCCCGTCGAGAGGCGCTGCGCCCAGTGCTCGACCGGCGTGGGGGTCAGGTCATCATCGGTCGGACGGCCGTCGGTCACGTTCAGAATCACCGGTGCGGGGAGCGGAAAGCGGCGGTCCTCCCGGCCATCCTTCGTGGTGGCGAGCTGCTGGGCGACGAAGTTGTGGATCACCGTGCCGGTCCGCTTCACCGCCGCCCCCATCGGCGTCCAGCCGTCAGCCCGGGACTGGATGAACTGGCGGGTGCCATCGACCAGGTCCTCTGGTCGCGCTTCGAGATCGAAGATCTGCGAGATCGACAGCACGGGGTCGGCCTGATCGAACTGATCCGAGGTCCGGTCGAACAACGAGACGATCTCGGGATGGGCCTTGTCCTTCCCGCCATAGCCAAGGGCCGCGGCATACATGCGGTCGGCCAGCGATCCATCGTCCTTGCTGCACAACGTGCCGAGGAGCCGAAGCGTCTGGTTGACGTGCTTGTCCACCAGGTCCTTCTTGGGCACACCACCGGATGGCTCCAGCATCGATCGGGACTCGTCGATCAGAAAGACGACCAGCTTGGGGGCCTTCGTCTGCGATTTGGCCTGGTAGTAACGAGCCGATTCGGGCGATCGATCGGCATCGGTCTCGGGCATCAGGTCTCCTCGGGTTGGGATGGATCGGGCGCTTGACCAGTTGCAGTTTCGGCACCGGCCGACCCGCCGGGACCGCGGATCTCGGCGAGTGGTTCGTGGAGGACGGTCAGCTTCAAGTCGAATTGGCCAACACGGCGGACCAGCGTCCGGTTGCCCGAGATCGAGTACGAGCCGAGCGATCGATCCGTCGACGTGGAGGTGGCGCTGGGAGGCGGATGCGGGTCCCGGGCTGGCCGGGCGGCCGGATTGGATCTGGTGGAGGGGACCACCGGCTCGGGCTCAGAGGTGACCTGGCCGGAAGAGTTGGGTGATCCATCGGGTTTGCCGGTCTCTCCCTTCGACCCCTTCCCGTCGATGGCCAACTCGGCCCGAGGAGCGGTCACCACGTGGACGACGAGCAGGACCGCCTCGAGGAGCACCACGATCCACACGACCTTCGCGCCCAACGCGAAGGGCCATCCGGCCACCGCGCCGACGACGGCCGCCAACGCGCACGGGATGGCCACTTCGATCCACGAGCGTGACGCCTTCACGACACCGTCCCCTGGCAGACGATGAAGTTCAGCTGAGGCCCGCCGACTGGAGGACCGACCGTGATGACGGCCTTCCGCGAGAGCGAGATCGACTGGAGCTCCTGCGGCTGCATCTCGAACTTGATCCCCTCACCCTGGTGGCCGGTCGAGAACCAGAACACCGCGCGGCCCCCGGTGTTCTTGATGATGAACCCCTGAACGGGCCGTTCGGTGCTCCACGTGGCCGTCTGGACTGCGTCGGCATGGCAGCCAGTAGGGGGCTCCGCCGACGGTACGTGACGAATCGCGAGCGTCAGGTCGGGCCGCGCCTGCGTGGTGGTCGTCTTGCGGGCGATCGTCGTCGTGGCGGTGGTGGTCGTCGAAGCACCCGAACGGTCGGTGGTGACTGACGGGCCTGAGGGGCTCGACGGGCTCGCCTCCGCCCCGTGGTGCCGCACGACGTGGTGCACACCTCGCGACGCGACGAGGCCGATCGCGAACGCCGCCACGACGGGCGTGAGCCCTTGCGCGGCTGCATGCAACTGCTTCCTCATGACCACACCCCGAGATCCGAATCGAACGGAACCGCAGGCGGCCCATCCTGTTGGCACCACTGCAAGAGCTGATGGACGGATGCGAGGGCCCGACGGTCCGTCACGTGCTGGAGCTCGGACCACAGTTCGCTGTCGCCCGGATTGCGCAGGTCATACTCCGTGAACAGGACGCACACGTCGCTGGCCAACTCGACGAGCTCGGGCTTGTTCACGATGCAGAGCAGGGCCGCGTGGATCAGGGTCGCCGAGAAGGTGTCCATGTATCGGCCCCAATCGGACACGGACATCCGATTGGGGTGCTGGTACTCCTCATAGCCCACGCCGGTGCTCGGGGTCAGGCCCGGCATCCAGACGTCGTCGTAGTCGATGAAGAAGACAGCTTCCGACGTGGTGACCCGGATGTTGCCGGACTGGAGATCGCCATGGGCGAAGGGGTATTGGCGCCGATCGAACGCACTAATGCGCCGAGCGAAGTTGTCAGCCAGACGGCTCATCCGGATGGTGTCATCGGCATGGGCGAGGACATGGGCAGCCAGCGACTCGCCGGGCACGCGACTCATCACCACGGCGTCGAGCACGTTGCCGCCGCCGAGGTCCACCGCTTCGGACACCAGCTCGGTCGGCACCAGGCCGAGCTCGTTGCGTCGCTCCTCGGGAAGGGCGGCGATCGATCGATAGCGAGCGCGCCCGTTGGCGTCGGCGCCTCCGGTCAAGGCAAAGCGGGCGACGCGTTGGACGCCATCGGCGCCGACGAACGGGTACGCCTCTGCGTTGTTGCCGCGCCAGGCCTTTAGTGCCCCGGCAGCATCCCGCTCGAACTTCGGTTGGTGCAGTCGGGTGTTCGATTCGATGGCCGGATCCGACAGCACGTCGACGAGCGTGCGGATCGGGTCGGCGGGAGGGCGGGGCGGTTCCGCCGATCGTGCCGCAGGACGTGGGGGCCGTGCCGTCGACCGGGTCGAAGGCGGACGCTGGGCGGCCGGCCCGGGCGCCGCCGGTGGCGCCGGCGGGGGCCCCTCGACGGGCCGCTGGGCCTTGCGCCCGTGCCCGACGATGAAACCGCCGATGATGACCGCGGCGATGACCCCAATGACCACGCCAATCACCGGCACCCGCCCCATTTCCCCTCATTCCGCCCTACGATCGAGGCCGGTCCAGGCGCATGATGGCAAACGCAGGTTCGAAGCGCAACAGGCCTCGGGCGCACGCTCAGGGGGCACCGTTGCGTTGAGGGGCCCACAAGTCGGGACCGGCGAGGCTTGTGGGATGGAGCGCCGCCGGTCCTGCCCGCCGATCCACGGGGACTCGGTGGCCTTCGCCGGCTACCGGTTTCTACCGGAGGTCATCGTGCTGGCCGGCCGCTGGTACCTGCACTTCGGGCTGTCGTACCGCAATCTCGAGGAACTCCTCGCAGAGCGTGGCATCGAGGTCGACCATTGTCACGCTGTATCGGTGGGTGCAACGCTTCACGCCGTTGCTGGTCGAAGCAGCTCGGCGCCGTCATGGTGTTGGTGGCCGATGGTTCGTCGACGAGACCTACGTGAAGGTCGCGGCCGGGGGGTGGCCGGTGCGAATAGCCGGAGCCGAGATGCCACTCCGATACCTAGCGTCACGATGGCCGACCAACACACCCCGCCCCGCGAGCGACCGGAGCCCGTACCCACCTCACAAGTTGCCAAGACGAACCTCGCCGTCGAATCACCTTTCCCAAGCGTCTGAGACCGCCTTAAGTTAGGCCGACCTGGGTCTTGCTGATTGCGATGCCATTCTGGAAGATGACTGATCCGGTCGAGAACTCGGCAACGCCATCCCACGAATATCCCTCGGTCTTGGTCCCTCCAAGCTCGGTGGATGTAACGAGCTCTCCACCTGACCCGACGATTCCCTTGACCTGTGAATAGGTCATTCCTGTCTGGATTTCGGTGAACTCAGCCATCGTCATCTTGGAGTCCTGTTCCTTTTGGTACTCCCGCTGATCGTCTTCTGCCTGCACATTGCGCATGTCGCCCATGCACTTGTTGATGGCGGTACGTGCTTCTGCTTCGGTACCTACGGCCGACCATCTGTCGTCCCAAACCAGCGCAGGATCTGAGTCGAAGTCAGAGACCCCTTGAAGGCAGGCGCGCTTGATCTCCTCGTTCATCTCCTGCAACCGCTCCTGGCGCACCCCAGTGGTGAGGATCGTCGTGGTCGAACGAGATTCCACGGCAGACGTGGTGTGGGAGGTGGAGGTCGGCTCGGCGGAGGAGGCCACGGTTGGGGAAGGGTTCGCGGCATGGGAATTTTGTCCGGCGCCACATCCAGCTAACACCGTGACCAGTCCGAACAGAGTGCACAGCAGCACCCGCGGATCCCTAGCGACACATTCGTGAGTAGGAAGCTTCCACCGCATTAACTCGAGGCTAGTTGGGTGCCGTCGGGCATGGGCCGAGCTGATGGCGGCTTCGCCGTGGCTAGGAACCCGATGCGAGCGCGGGGAGCGCTGGTAGGCCTCTCGACGCCGGTGGAGTCGGATTCGCCGACGGCCGTCGGTTCGCCCGAGGTGCAAGGCGCCCGCGGTTCCCTCCTGCCCCAGTCTGATCACTCGAAGCGAAGGTTCAAGCCAGGTACCGCATAGATAGACCATTTGCTGCGGTACGCCGATCCAGCTGGGCCAGATCCGGCAGGTCAACCTCCTCGTCGACGTCCGTCGGCTCCAACGCGTTTGCTGCGATAGCGGCAGGCGCCGAGCGTCGGGCCATCCCGGACCCTGACGCGTGCAGCGGGCAATCTGTGACCGGTGGAGGCGGGAGTGAGCTTCGAGGCGACGGTCGACAAGATCGTCCTGAAGCGTGTGGTCCGACAGGCCATGCGGGTGGTGCCGGCGTTCTCCGAGTCGACGCTGCGCAGTCAGGTGCTGGGGCTCACGGCAAGCGGTGGTGGACTCACCGTCGAGGCCGGCAACGGCACCGAGACGGTTAGTCAGCAGGTGCCCCTTGTCGACTGCGGCGACGGTGACGGCGACGTAGCCGTGCCAATCCGGTTGCTGTCACGCATCGTGACGCGCTTGCCCGACGGACTGGTGCACCTCTCAGCGGACACGAGGGTCTTCACCATCTCGGCAGGATCGTTCGAGACGACGTTCCCCCACCTGACCGACGACGAGGCCGACCGTCCACTTCCGCCTGCCGATGTCCGCTATCGAGCCACGCTGCCGGCATCGGTGTTGTCCGCGGGGTTCAACCATCTCGCACTCGCCCTGGCTCACAGCCGGGCCTGGGGTGCCGCTCTGACCGGGATCGAACTCACGACAGCACCGGGACTCCTGCGCTTCGCCGCCACCGATCGCACACAGCTCGCACTGGTCGAGCTGCCCGGACCCGACAACCGGGTACCGGGATCCGCCCACGGCCAGTCCCTGCTGCTGTCCAGGTCGGCGCTGAACGCAATCGCCACCCTCCTCCCCACCGACGGGCAGGTTCAGCTCAGCATCGGTGACGACCAAGCCGACCTCTCAATCGGCCCGCTGGCCCTGAGGTGCCGGCTCCAAAACGACCCGTACCCGGACTACGCGCCCATCGTGAACACCATGACCACCCGCCGGATCGAGCTCTCCAGAACGAAGCTCGGCGCCGCGGTCGAGCGGGTCGCGATCTTGGCCGGCAGCGCTGATGCGGCGACCGTGTGGATCGAGCTCGGCGCCGACGAGGTCCGTGTGCGCGCCACCGACCTCGAAGTGGGCGAAGCGATCGAGACCAGGCCAGCCGCGGTCACCGGCGGCTCGTGCGAGCTCGGCCTCTACCTGTGGGGATTGCTTGCCATCGTCCGCCGGCTGCGCGGCAACGACCTGATCATCGAGTTCGGCCAGACCGCCAAAGCAATCACCATCTCCACCAGCGAACACCCTGCGTTTCGCTACCACCTGCTCCCCGTCACCACAGCTCCACCGCCGTCTCGGGTCCTCGCCATTTGCCGAGCACACCCGGATTCATCCTGACGGGAATGCCACCGCCAGATGTCGGGCCAGCGCAGCGCGCTGCGCCTCATCGAGCGGTCCAGGGCTACCGCCTGCGTCGTTGCGGACGTCGAGCATCGGGGCCAGGAGGTGCTTGCGCCAGGTGACGGTGACGCCATCGATAGCGAACGGTTTCGCGGACCAACCGGTTTGGACGTCCACGAAGCACAGGACACCGCGGACCGGAACCGACTCGAAGGCCGCACCCGATAGAGCACGAGCGACCGCGTCGATCTGCTTGGAGACGCCGGCGATGAGCTTCGTCTGGTCGCGGCCACCGACATAGATGCGCACATCGGTGTTGAACCAGCCGCCCACATCACGCCGCTCGAGCTTGCCGCCCAGGTACCGCTTGGCGTCAATCACCCAGATTCCCGTCGGGGCAGCGACGAGGTGGTCGATGTTGGCACGCGAGCCCGGCATGCGACGGTCGTGAAGCACTTCGATGCCCTGGGGCCGTGCCTGCTCGAGATGGGCACCGACCTTCTCCTCCCCTATGGCGCCTTGGTCCCACACCTTGGTCGAGGTGGGGTCATCGGTGACCGCCAGCAGGAACCCTCCAACCTTCGGGTGACGGGCTCGAACCCGCTGTTCGCGTAGCCGCGAGCGGCGCTGGCGTTCCGCCCGGGCTCCGGCCCCCGCGATCCCGCGCAGCTCATCGTCGAGAGTTGGAGGCTCGTCTTCAGCTGTAGCGCCCGCCATGCGCTTGGTTGCCGGCAGCTGGGGTGAACCGGGCTCGATGGCCACCTGTGCGCCAGGTTCATTGGGGGGAACACAACCGAAGCACGTCACCGTCTTGGCTGAAGCGTCCCACCAGGCATCGGTACCTCGCACGAGCGCTCCGCTGCACCCTGCGCACCTGCCCGCGTAGCGGAGCCGCATCTGCCTCATTCGCCGCCGACCTCCATGGGCCAGAACCCTAGGGCGGTCCACCTCCACTGCCGGGAGGACCAGGGACCGCTCCTGCTGTGGTCCGGGTCAGGAGCTTCGTCGCTGGATGCCCCGAGCGTCATCCGGAGGGCTCATCTCGCGGGTGGACCACCCACGTCATCCCGCCAGCGACAACGTCCCCATCGGCTGGCCTGTGCGAGGCCGGCGTTGGTCTGCAACGCTTCACGGCTACCACCAAGGAGCGCTGCGGATGGATCCGTGGCGGGAAGAATCGGTGCGGCGAAGGAGGTAACGGTGGCCATCGGTGTGTTGGAGGCTCGCTATCTGGCGGTGCACCCTGGGGCGACGACGGGTTTGGAGTTGTGTCGGTTCTTCCAGCATCGACCAGACGAGTGGTTCACGCATTCCCAGATCAAGGCGCAGCTTGGGTGCAGCGATCGGATCATCCGCGAACACGTCCCCGAGGCGCTCAACGGTGAACGGGTGACCATCGAGGTCGACAAGAGCCAGCGAGCGTGGAGGTACCGGTACCAAGGCCCCTGATCTGCACCAACCTCCGCGACCTGCCGAGCCCTTCGGTCGGCATCGCGAAAGAGGTCGTCACTCCACGGCCTCCGCCGGGGGGAGCAGCGCCTGGCTGGGCTTCGATCTGAGTGTTAGTGGCCGCTGGTTCCGGGCCGGTCACGCCGACCACACGGCTTGGAGTTCCCGGTTGGTGACGCCGCCTTTTTCGTTCGGCCTATCGAGCACGCCACGGCAATCGACGGCTTTCAGTCAGCCATTCCGGACACTGTTTTCGACACGGACCTGGAGTGGCACGCCAGACACCGGATCGGTGCCGTCTCGCTGAAGTGGCCTCCGCACTGACACGGTCCAGCCAGGATCGGCATTCGCCGCATGCGGAGCTCCCAGACTTCGGGACTAGCCGGCTCGATTCCTGGCGGATCCGACTCTTCGAGTTCGGATATGGATACGAATCTGGACGTGCCACATCGATCGCACCGCGGAAGAAAGCCGCTCATGATGGGACCATCGACCTGCTCATCTTGATGTCCACAGTCCCTGCAGATCACCCTCAAGATCGTGCCCATACCGCCTCCGTTCTGCTCAACCAACCGCGCTCAGGAGCTTGTGGCAATCGGCTGCCCTCTCCCCTAAGCCACCTGAGGGTGTGGAGTTGACCCGCGATCGAGGCACGGCCCTTGTGAGTCAGGCTGCTCGGGAGACAGCCTAGGTCTCGGTTTGTGCGAGGCGGCCGAGCCGGGGTTTGGTGGCGGTGGCGGTTCTACGATCTGGCGGGCGTCTAGCTCGTTCGGCGCAGGCGGGTGAACACGACGATCTGTTGCAGATCGGTGTGGGCGATCCGCTCGTCTTTGTGGGGGCTCAACTTGAGCGTGCCATCTGTCTTGATCCACCCGAGAGCGATCTCGCCGTGCAGCGCTATGGCTGTCGTGATCTGCTCGAACGAGACGGAGCTGGTTCGTCCGAGGTACGGGTTTGCGACGAGCTCAATCGTGTAGGGCGTGTCGCCGAGGATGTCGTGGAGGACGTGCTCGAGGTCGGGGTTCATCGCAAGTTGGGCGAGGGTGGTCGCGGTCACGGCGTCGCCGACCACCAGGTCATCGGCGAGGCTCTGCCGAGCAAGATGCTTGTTCTCGCGCTGTCGCAGCTGCGCCACGACCGTGGTGGGGTTGCCATGGATGTCGCCCGCGGGTCGGAGTGAGAGCAAGGTGACGAACGCCGAGGCGTCGGAGGCGGCGGGTGACACGGCATCGTCGGCCAACACGATTGCGTGGTCGAAGTGATCGCGCTCGAGATCGAGCCATGCCTGCACCCCAATCGTCGGGCAGATGAATCGCTGGTCTCCGAAGCTCTCCAGTTTCAAGGGACCTGGCTCAACGGGGTCGCTGGTCACAACGGTGACAGACGAACCCTCCCCGGCGTACTGGTCAAGCACCTCGAGCAGGTGGACTGCTCCCGAGTTCCAGCCCACGACGAGGAGATGCTGGGTCTCGAGCGGCCGTTCGCAGCAGCTCGGGCGTCCGCCCTCAAGCGGCGGGGCGGCCATGTCGATCCCGTCGGTTGATGCGGCCGCGGCCTCGTTTGAGGCGATCAGGATGAGGCTGCTTCCCGCCAACGGCGTCGCCCAGTGAGGCCAGAGGTTCACCTGGCCGCCGGCGGCATCGATCGTTCCGATCGAGACTCGGTCACGCAGCGCTGTGACCGCTTGGCCGAAGGTCGCTACTTCCGGGGGCGCCTCCATCAGGTAGAGCTCCTCGCCGCTGAAGTTCAGGATCTCTTGGAACACCTGGGACAGGCCGGCCCGCCGTGAGACCTGCGCAGCGAGTTCGGTGCGTAGCGCGAGTGAGTCGACGGTGACGATCCGAAAGCCGAATCGGGCAAGGCGGCGTCGGAGCGGATCGACGAGGTCATTGGTCTCTCCGAGAACTTCGATCACGATTGTTGGGTGCTCGTGGGCTTGGCGGTCGTGCGATGGTCCGTCGCAGGCCGCGACGATGGCCATCACCGTCTTGACCGTGTTCGCCAGGCCGTCGGTGGTGTTGTCGTCGAGGATGACGACCGCTCGAGATGTGGCGATCGACGCCAGTCGTCGCAGGTCCCGGGTGTCCCACGTGGTCCCGGACCGCAGCACGGGCCAGTGCGCCCCTCGTGGGCCAAGGTCGTCGTTCTCCTGGAGCTCGTGGCGCATGTCGGCGACGCTGTGATTTGCCAACACGACCATGTCGACGAGTTCGCTGCTGATTCCGCTCTCAGCGAACTCCTCGATGACCTTCGACCCGATGTCGCTCCATCCAAGGAGGACGATGTGATCGGCTCGTGGCGGGATCGGATCCCGCCCTCTTCGGATCCCTTCGACGCGACGTTCAATCCTGTTGTTGACCAGGGAGATCAGCGTGGTGATGAGCAACAGGCCGATGATCGTGATGACCAGTCCGACGATCGCGAATCCGGCGTGATCGTCGGTGATCTGGCCGGGGTCGATGGTTCGGACCAGCGATTGCCAGAAGGCTTCAGGGAACGAGGGTGCGTGGCCGTGCACCGCAAGGTGGAGCATTGTCTCGACAAGGGCAGCGGTGAGTGCCAGCAGCAGTGCAGCGCCGCCGAGCCACACGATGACGTTGATCTGTCCTCGAACGAGCGCGCGGTCAATCCGGTCTTGGACCTGTGCCATCCGCCTGTGTCGCCGCACCCCGCTCACTGCTCGCTACAGCGGGGAGTGGGCCGGCGGTGGGGTGTCGAGGTCGCGGCCGGGCCCGCCCGTGCGGGAGGGCGCAAGTGTGCTCAGGTCATCGAGTCGGATTGGATCCGAGAGGTCGACGCGGATGCTGGCATAGAGCAGGCTCTGGCCGAGGTGAGCTCGCGTGGACGTGTGCGCACCGTCCTCGCTCTCGTCGACCTCGGCCGGGAGCAGAACGATCGGTTGATTCGGCGACGCCGGTTGGTCGACCGATCGCATGAGTGAGGCGGGGAACGGCGCGGCGCGGCGCGTTGGCCGCAGGCCGAGCAGGAAGTCCGACACGGCAGCGCCCGAGAGCCCTTGGGCCATGCCGTCGACCTCGACGGGGCCGAGCACGCTGTCGGGTGAGACGTGCAGGGCTGCGGCGACGACCTGGGTGGCTTGCTCCTCCTGGAGATCGTCGGCGAAGTGTTCCGTAAGGACATCGCGCAAGACGTTGCCTCTGGAGGTGCGGATCTCTTCGCCGGTGTCGGTCGCTCGGCGCAGGATCAGGCCGCTGCCGCTGACATCGTGGTCTGGGTCGACTTGTTCGATCGGGGTGGCCGAGATCGCCGAGTACCGAGTGGTGGAGAGCGAGAGGAGTTGGCTGAGCAGCGTGCTGAGCCAACCGACCGTCATGACCGCCTTCTGCCCTTGGCTGACCGCACCGACGAGCTTCTCGGGCACTGGTGCGGCGCTGGCGAAGAGCGTGGAGCGCGTCGATGGGGCATCACCGAGCCGATCGACCACCGAGAAGATGGGAGGCTCTCCCCACGGCCGGTGGACGAGACCTCCGACGATCTCAGACCAATCGAGGAACTGCCAGTACAGGCTGCAGAAGCGGGTCACTTGCTTGGCGGCGTGGTGAGCGCGCTGTTCGGCGTGGAGCCAAGCCTCGAACGCCCGCTTGCGTCGGTGCTCGTTCTGCGCGAGCTGTCGGGCGATCCGGATGAAGGCAAGGACGAGCACGACGAGGAGAACCAGGCACCCGAGGACGGCGCCGAGAACCGCCTGCCCGCCGCCCCACCAGAGCTTCTGGGTGCCCCACCATGCGCCGACGCTGATGAGGACGGCGGCCACCATGGCAGCGTTGACGTAGCGGCGCAGGCGTTGCCGCAACAACAGATCAGCTTTCCCGTCCTCCAGGCTCGGCGCGCCTTCCGAAAGGATGACCAGAGCGGCCGCCAGCTCGTTCGCAGCTCCAGCGTTGGCGTCGGAGATGGCCTCGCCCAGACGCCACATGAACGAGCGCGATCGTGACGCCACCCACTTGTTGAGGGCTTCGACCCGGGCTCGCGATGGGCTCGGAGCCGTGGAGACCAGTTCGTCTTGGGCGATCAGGCCGACCAGGTGGTTGTTCAGATCGCGCGCCCCGCGTGGATCGCAACCTCGGATGGCCCGGCCCGGGCCGAACTCGTGAGCCGGGAACACGGCAAGGTTGCCGTATGGGGTCGGAGCGATGAGGTTCGGGTCGAGCACTACCTCACGCGCCCGTCCCAGCCGTGGTTCGGAGTAGCCGTCGGGGTATTCGGCCCCGTCAGCGATGCCACAGGAGATCAGGCGCAGGTCGCGCCAGAACGACGGCTCGGCCACTGGGACCTCGGTCCCGCCGAACCGGTGGCTGCGCACCACTTCGTACTGGTCCTCAGCGGAGACTAGGGAGGCCATTCCTCCGGCGGTTTCTCCGCGCAGGGTCAGCACGACGTTGGAGTCGGCTCCGAAGGTTGCTCCTTGGGCGATGGTGACCACGGCCTTAGCCAGCGACCGACGCGCCTCCTCGACTGCCATTGCCGGTAGACCGCGAAGGATCCTGGCGAAGCTGACGAAGAAGAGCTTGATGCCCGCGACCAGACCGAGCTCTGCTGGGGGCTTCGCTGGAGGTGCGGGAAGCGGCACGAACCCGACCTCGTGCTGCTCGACCATTTGCTGGACGCTCGGCCCGATGACGCGCTCAGCTTCCTTGGAGGGCACTGCAGGGGGCGATGCTCCATCGGGGACGGGCCATCCTCCGGAGAGGGAGAGCACCTCGGCCACGATCCTGTCGGCGATCGGTCCGCACTCGACGAACCGGGCCGCGGTGCGGACGATGCGGATTGCGCCGCGTCCTCCGCCACGGAGGTCGCCGGTGGAGCCCGCGAGCGGGCTTTCCTCGGCTGCGTCCCAGATGCCCGTTGCGCTGGCGAGGGCCGCGGCGGCGTGGAGGGCGACATCGACTGGTTTGATCCCGGTTGCGATCTGGTCGTCTGCCATCCGGTCTTCTGGTGCGACGAGCAGGGTGGTGCTCCACCGTTCGTCGAACAGCTGCTCGGGGAACGCCACTCCGACGGCGGGGACGACCATGACCAGGTTCAGCAGGTCGATGTCAGCGATCTCGGCGTTCGACCGAATCGGGTGCACCAGGTCGTAGTCCGCGCCGGCGTCAGGCGCCGCCGCGGCGGTGGCCTCGTTGGGAAGCAGGTAGAGCGAGACCAGTGTCAGCGCCTGGAGTTCGGGCCGGTTGGCGAGCTCGTCGAGGACCTCGACCTCCGACGTGGTGCCGTCTGTCGCAACCAGAACGCCTGACCGTCCGTCGCCGGCGCGGTCGATCCACAGCGAATCGGTGAGCAGCCCCGTCGCCGCCCAGCTCCGGATCACGTCGACGGTCTCCCCTGCTGGCCCCTGGAGGTCAGCCACCGTGATGGTCAGGCGCGAGCTCACAGCGTGCTCATTTCCTTGCCAGCGTCGCGAGAGGCTGCGTTGGCCATCGCCTCGAGGCAGTCGGCTGCTTCGGCGGCGAGCTCATGCACCCGGTGCAGCCCGAAGAACCCCAGAGGCGTCACTGGGCGAGCATCTTCGGTGCGGTACGCCTCGACGCTGTCGTGGAGCAGCTTGATGAGCGAGCTGAGTCGCTCGGCTCGGTCCGTGCCGGTGATGATCGATGACCCGAGCACGTGCGGCGAGGTGCCGGCGGTCAAGAATTCGTCGAGCTCCGGGTTCAGGTAGTTGTACGAGAGCTCCGACTCGGCCACGTCGCTCATGCCCAGCTGGCGCAAGCGACGGTAGGGCTCGAGCGGCCCCTGCTGTCCGGCGGCGGAGAACCGAACCAGAGCGAGCCCGAGCGACTCGAGCACGGCCGCCAGCGGCGACCAGTTGTCTCGACTCGAGATCCGGGCTCCGAGCAACGGCCATCCGAACTCACCGATGCGACCGTCGTCGAGGGTGATGCGGTAGGCCCGGTCGGGATCGGAGAAATCGAGCATGCCGAGGAGCCGAGCGGTGAACCAACCGCGAATCATCGCCTTGCGGACCCCTGCAGGTACCGGCACCGCCTCGCCCAGGGGTCGGGTCCGGCACCACTTCCAGAACCGCTCACCGGCATCGGGACCACCAGTCGCTGCCCAGGCCTGTCCGATCGGTTCCATGAGGGAGCGGTACACCACGGGGTGAGACGGCTCCTCCAGGTAGGAGATGATGCTGATCGAGCCGCCAGACCCCGTGCCGAAGTGCCCGTCGACGTTGGCCGGGTCGACCCTCCGGGCGATGAGCAGTTCTCGTGCCAGTGGCCGCGCCGGGTGCGACTCATCGAAGGGGATCGGCTCGACGATGGTCGCGACGCTCGGCTCGCCCTTGCCGAGGTGGACCTGGCTGTATACGCCGGGGTCGATGAGCACCAGCGGGCTCGAGGCGCGCAGGGCGTTGCCGAACGCAAGGCGGAACTCGGCGAGGCGTTGGGTGTGGTTGATGATCGGGTTGTCCTGGCTGTCACGCTCCGCCAGGTAGTCCGAGAGGCTCTCGTGCAGGTAGCGCTCCATGGCCGTACCGGGGCGACCGACCCATGCTCGGGCCCGTTCCAGCAATGCCTCGATGCTGAAGTCCACCCGGAACGTGGCGGGGGTGCCGCTCATGCCACACACCTTCGGTTGCCACTTCCCGGCGACCTCGTCGCTCGCGGACACGCCGTGGATGATGGCTGGAGGGACCGATTCTCGATCCGTGACGCTGAAGCCGCCGGTGGTCACGTCGTGACGGGCCGCGAGGAGTGCTCCGCCAGCGGCGCGCTCATCGCTGTCGTCGACCGCCCGTCGGATCAGGTCGGTGAACTTCTCCGGGTACTGGGTCACCGGCTCGAGCAGGAACTCGATGTCCGATGGCTGGAGCCACGTCGGCACGGTGTCGCCCTGGGGCCAGCTCTGGATCTCTGGCGGCTCACCGTTCGCCTGCGGGCCGAGGTCGCCCTGCAGCTGGTTCTGCGCCGCCGTGAGCGCGATCAGCAGCGGACGGAGGAACCCGTCGGCGAGCTCGAGCATGCCTTCGACGGCGCGGCGGCGGATCATGCTCTGGGCTGAGGACCAGAGCGGGCCTGCGCCTTGGCGGACGGCATCGACGAGGCCGGGATTGTCACCGGTGATTTGCTGGCGGCCTGCGGGCAGCTGGGCGCTGACAAGGCTGTCCCACTGCGTCGGCTGATCGAACCGCTGTGCCTCGGCGGTGAGCTGGTCAGCGACGCTGCGAAGCTCGGCGATGAGGTTTTCCACCAGTGCACGGGCGACGGGCACGCCGTATTTGGCGGAGTAGGACGAAACCACTGAGGTGACTTGCCCGGAGCTGGTCTCGACCCAGGTTCGTGTCGTGGCGGCGAGCATGGCTTCGACGTTGACCTGGAAGCCCACCCGGTACGGATCGACGGCGCTCATGATCCGGCTCGTCCACACCGTCGGGGCTGCTGCCGATAGCGGGCTGATGTCGTTCAGTACGGACCGCCGGACATGTTGCCAGCTGTCCTCAAGCTCAGCGGGCGTCAGCGCGTCGAGGACCTGGTTGTTCTCATCGCGCTCATGAAGGCCGCACTCGCTGAAGAACCGGACCGAGAGGTGCTCCACGAGACTGCTGAGCGCTTCGGACGGGGTGAGCTCCTTGCCGGGGAACATGTTCTGGGCGGCCCCGAGGTAGCCGGTGGACATGAACTCGCCTGCGTCGCGGACGAGCCGCTTGATGACGTATTCCTCGAAGCGCTCGCGTCCGAGGCCGGCGCGCGCGTAGCCGAACGATGAGATGGGCGCCATGGTGTTCGGGGGGCTGAGGCCCAGCGAATCGGGGTTCCTCTCGGCGGTGCTCTGCCAGTTGACGGTGAGGAAGTTGACGACGTTCTCCCGGACGTTCGAGCCGGCGGCGATCATGGCGAGCGCCTCGCCCATCGCCCGGTAGACCTGCTGCGGGTTGGTGAGCGTCACTCCTCCGAGGTTCATCGAACCGATCAGGAAGGGGTGGGCTGCTCCGCCTTGATGCAGGGGCCGAGGCTCGAGGCCGGCGGCGCGGAGCAGCTCGGTCTGGCGTTGTTCGTTCGACCAGTAGCCGGCGAGCAGCTCGTTCAGCGATGCCAGGGCGTTGGCTTGGACCCCTTCGGTGCCGGCGACCGATGAGAACACGTCGGGGGCATACAGGATGGACAGGGCGTGGTCGCCCCATCCGGGATAGGCGGAACGCAAGATGTCGCAGACATCCAGGAAGCAGCCGGCTCCGGTGCCACCGGCCATCGACGACACCACGATGGCGAGCGGTCCCGGCTTGGTCACCGCCGAGGCTGGTACCGGCCAGCCGAGCGCGGTGGACACCGCATCGAGCTCGGACTGGGCATCCGCGGAGTTGAAGGCCTTCACCGACCGGCCCACCGCGTCGAAGACGTGGTTCATGCGGCGAAGGGTGATGAGACGGCCAAGCGCCCGGTACTGCCCAGCTCCCGCCTGGATGGCCACCTTCACCATGGTCGGGTCAGGCCGCCAGCCGACCATCTCCTGCAGCGCGCCGCGCTCGGCGGCCATGCGCACCAGCGCATCGTCCACGGGGCTGTACGCGACTCCGGGATCGACAAGGTTCACATAGGACTCACCGGGGAGGTACGGCCCGAACTCGGACACGGATCCTTCCTGCTTCGGCGGGACATCGACGTGGATGAACTGGAACGCGTCGGGCATGAAGCCGGGCGGGAAACCCGCTCGACGGAAACGCCGTTCCAGCGCGGCGCGGGCGACGCGAAGCGTCTTGCCACCTGAGCCGCCGCAACCGACGAAGAGTACGGGTCCGAGCATGGTGTTCTCCTGGGGTTACGAGATCAGTCGGGCAGGTCGAAGCCGGGCGGCCCTGCCGGCACATCCAGGTTCGGACCAGGTGTGGCGGGGGTGGGCGTGTCGCCCTTCGACCGGCGGCCGAAGCGGCGTCGGGGCTCTGCTGTTGCGTCATCGCGGAACGGGGTACCCACCGGCCGATCTCCCGGGAGGCTGATCGATCCGGGGCTGCTCTCACCAGGCAGCGGCGGCAACGGCGGAAGCGCTGGGACCGGAGGAACCCGTTGGGCAGGAGGCCCATCGATCGGGCCGTCGTTGACAGGGTCGTTGGCGGTGCCGGCAACGACCAGTGCAGCAAGCGACTTGCGAAGGTCAGGCAGACGCCGGCCGATCTTCTCGGTCATTCGTTCCTGCTGGGCTTGGTACGACTCGTCGGTGAAGAAGCAGACCAATGTTCCGTTGACAGACTCATCGTCGGCACTGTCGAGCGTCAGCACCCACGTGCCGCCCAGACCCAAGCTGACAAAGCCGGCAGTGGCGCCCTTCCGCATCCCACGGTCAGCCACCAGGAGCTGGCCGTCCTGGCTGGTCACCTCCCCGTACACAGCAGAGAACGGGAGGGGTGGCATCCGAGCCGCGAAGCGCAGTCCGGGTGCCTCGAACACCCGCGCCCGCGCCACCTGGACGAGCCGGACCTCTTCGCCGGGAAGCAGCACCGTGCCTCCGTCGGCTCGGACGACATCGTGATCAGTCACCACCACTGGGACCCGGATGCATCGCACGGCGTCTGAAGGCTCAAATCGACGGCTGAGGAAGTTGATCAGGTACAAGATCCCGACCGGGATGGCCAGGCCCAGAAGGATGAGTCCGCCGAGGATGCCAGCTTCCTTCTTGCGGTCGATGGGCCTCGTCATCGTGAACCGGTAGGGCACGACTTCTGTGCGGACCTCACCGGTGGTGGCGTTCTTGAGGCGTACCTGGATCTCGCCGACCACTGCTCCGTTGCCCGTCCCCTTCGGGTCGGCGCTAACGGCCACGCCAATCGCTTGCGAGGCGCGGACCTTGGTGCATCCGGATTCGTCCGATCCGAGCGAGGTGGTGAGCGCGACTGACTTCACCGATTCTGGGGTTGATGTCGCCTTGTCGTCGGAGAGCCACGCGCAGCCGGCCCCGTCCTTGTCGGCTGCCAGCCGCATGGTTCCCTTTGCGATCCCCTCGCCGTCGATGCCGCTCAGGCGGAGCTCACCTCCGGGGATCATGATCTGCGGGAAGCCGGATGGATTGGCCAACGGGATGGCGAAGTCGGTGCCCACCGGCGGGAGGTCCACGCCATAGCTCGTTCGCAGTTGCACCTCGAGGTGGAGCTCGGCGCTTGACCCTTCGAGGTTCTTATCGGGGGTGAAGCGCCCCTTGAAGGTGCCATCTGGTTGTCGATCGAGCGGCACCGCCGATGGCTTGGCTCCCGGAACGGAGATGGTCGCGGTGAGCTGCGAGCCCTCCGTGAACGCAGCCGGTGTGCGGGGCTGACCGGCGGCGTTGACCAGGCGGACCTCGAACGTGCCGGGTTCGCCCTTGCGGAGCTGCGCCGGCTGCACGAGCTCAGCCTGGAGGTCACCGAAGATGTAGATCGCCACCCGGTTGCCGGATGAAGCGCCGGCGCCGGTGGGATCTACGAACGACACCTTCCAGGTGCCGGCCCAGGTCGTCGGCGAGCTCGGCAGGTTTCCAGTGACGAGGACCGCTGTCGAGGACAACCAGGTCCAGTGCAGCGACGCTGCGCTGGCGTCTGCGGTCCCGCTGCCGTCGCGACCCACCGTGACCTGATCGCCGTCGGGCCCGGTGAGCACCACGTTGACGTTCGGGTCCGAGGTGAGGGCGAGGAGGTTGAACTTCGACAGCGAGGCGTCGAGCTTGAACCACTTGGTACCGGCATCACAGGTGACGTCGTCTTGCGGGCAGGTACCGATGTCCTCCAGGCCGGGGGGGACGGGCGGCTGAGCGGTCGATACCTCGAGAAGGGCGGCGATCAGGGAATCGACGTTCGCCGCCGCCAGGTAGGCGCCAGAGGTCCGTGCGTCTTTCCCGGGGGTGCCACAGGTGGTGGATCCGGATTGGCCCGAGGCGATCGACCGCAGGAGGTCGCGGTCCACCGGTTCGATCTGGGTCTCAAGCGCCACGACGGCAGTGAAGATCTCGCTGGTCCGGCCTTGATCCACGATGCCGCCCGGATCGCAGAGCCGCTTCTTTCCCAGCTCGACGAGCTGGTGGCCCGAGCCTGAGGTGGTGAGATCTGCCTCGGGAGCCCACGGCTTCGATGTGCCGTGCTTGCGTTGTTGGGTGTCGGTGAGCCTGTCCTCGATGTCGAACTTGCCATCGGTGAAGACCATGACCATGCGACACACCGGGTTCTGGCCATCGGGGTCCATCCGGATCGCCTGCTCGTTGACTGCGTGTTGCGCACCTTCGAACGCAGCGACGTAGTCGGTGTCGAAGCCTTGGTCGTGGTCTGCGAACCCTTGCGCCTTGTTGCGCAGGTCCTTGAGGCTCCCAGTCGTGAGCGCCGTGAAGGGCGCAACGCTTTGGTAGCCCTCGTCGAAGCCTGCGATGCCGACGGAGACCTCCTTGCCAGCTTCGCCTGCGGTGAGCTCGGTCAGGCCGGAGATGGCGGCTTCGAGACCCGTGACGCGAGTGTCGCCGGGATCGGTATCGCGGAGGCTGCCCGACTGATCGATGACGAGCAGGGCGGCGAGCCGCCCTTGGTTGCGGAGGCAATCGGCGAGCGGACGCAGCTGCGATTCAGATGCAGCGGGAGCCTGCTGGGCCTGTGCCGGGGCCGCCGGCGTGAGCGATGCCAGTGCGCAGAGGCCCGCCGCGAGGAGAAGGGCCGCTCGGCGCATCAGATTGCTGCTCCATGAGCCACGGCGTACGCGTGGACCATGGCGGACGCGAGCCCCACCAGGAGCAGCGCCATCGCGATGCGGTCTGCGATCGGCGACGGCGAGTACCAAGGACTAGCGCTGGCCCGCCGGTCTCCCAGCCGGTAGAGCGCAACGAGCAAGATCGTGACGATGCTCCCGAAGGCCCAGCCCAGCAGGTGCGCCAGGTCGCCGCTCCCGAACAGGAGAAGCAGCGACACCGCCGCCGTTCCGCCCGCGGCAATCAGTATCCACACAGGGGCAGCCGCGCGCTGTATCCGTCCCTCGCCCGCCATCGGTTCCACCACGATCCAGACCATACCTGAACTTGAGGTAGTCCCCGAGTGAACACTCGGTTACCGAATCGGGGCCGCTACTCTGCGGCTCACCCAACGGGCGGTCGAAATCAGGGTGGCGGGGCGTGTACGCAGCAGCAATCTCGAGATCCAACCCGGCATGCATCATCCTGCTCGTGGATCAATCCGCCTCCATGGGGGACCCGCTCGGCGACCCTGACGAGTTCGGTCGTGTTCGCTTCAAGAGCGACCTCGTCGCAGAGGTCGTCAACGACATGCTCTACGAACTGTGCATTCGATGCGCGAAGGCAAGGGGTACCGAGGACTACTTCGAGGTCGCCGTCGTCGGGTACGGCTCGCATGTGTCATCGGCGTTCGCCGGGCATCTGGAGGGCATGGACCTCGTACCGATCTCCTCCATCGCCGCGCACCCATTCCGTATCGAGGAGCATGTCGAGCGGCTCGGCGATGCCGCAATGCCACGGCGGGTCCCCATCTGGGTGCAGCCAAAGGCTGATGGTGGAACACGGATGTGCCTGGCCCTGCAGTTCGCTGCGTCTCTCGCCCAGCGGTTCATCCGGCTGCACCCGGACTCCTTTCCGCCGATCGTGCTGAATGTGACCGACGGCGATGCCACCGATGGCGACCCGATGGATGCGGCAGCGGCGGTGACCGGGCTCGGTGGCCGAGATGGCGCCGCCTTGCTCTTCAACCTTCACCTCGGCTCGTCGGCGGCCCAGTCCCGGGTGTTCCCCGATCGGGAGGATCGGCTTCCGGATAGTGCCGCGCGATCCTTGTTCCGGGCGAGCTCGGTGCTGCCGAGCCCGATGCGCGTGCTCGCGTCTGCCTCGGGCTTCGATGTCGATGACCGATCGCGAGGGTTCGCCTACAACGCGGACCTGGTCACCCTGGTGAAGTTCCTCGATATCGGCACTCGGGCACTCGACCTCCGATGAGTACACGTCGGGTCACCGTCTCCGCAGCGATGGCTCCCAAGAGCGGCCGGGCCGACGACGAGTGCGAGGACGCTGCGCAGGCCGCCATGCTGCGCGCCCCCTGGCCGGAACAGGAGCTCGAGATCCCTGTGCGAGTCGCGATCGCCGACGGGGCCACTGAGTCGCTGCTGGGGGGTCAGTGGGCAGGTCTGCTCTGCCACCATTTCTGTGCTGATCCGGTTGGGGCTGGACTGTCAGACGCGCTCGCCGCCGCGCGTCGGGGTTGGCCGCAGCACCTCGTCGACTTCCGTCGTCGGCATGGGGAGGATGGTCTCTCGTGGCTCGAGGAGGGCGCACTCGCCCGCGGGACCTTCGCCACCGTCGTGGGGATGGAGTTGGTTGAGGGTTCGGTGCGGGCGTGGGCGGTGGGCGATTCGTGCCTGCTGGTCCGCCGCGGACCGCGGTTGCGGGCTTCGTTTCCGGTCACCAGCGCACAGGAACTCAGCTCGTTCCCCGATCTGGTGCGAGCCGAAGGCGCGATCGATCTGTCCGACCTTCCCACGCTCAACACCTGGGAGGGCCGGGTCGAGGCCGGTGACGTCCTGTACCTCGTGACCGACGCGGTAGCGGGGTGGGCGCTCGCTACCCGAGAAGCTGGCGAGGACCCCCTCGGTGCCCTCGACCGGTCGGTCGACGGCGGCCGTGCCGGCATGTCGGCGTGGTTGGAGCGGGAGCGGCGTGACGGGCGCATGAAAGACGACGACAGCACCATCGTGCGGGTTGCCGTGCACTGATGGACCTCAGCTGGCCCACCCGCGTCGACCTCACCACCGGCATTGCGAACCGACGCGACACGCTTCTGGACCCTCAGCTGGCCGCCACGGACATTCGAACCGACACCTTCGATCTTCCCCAGGCGCTCTCGGGTGCGAACGCGGTCGTGTTCGAGGCCACGTCGGGTGAGGGCCGCTGGGCAGTGAAGTGCTTCATCCAGCCGGGGCTCGAGCGGGCTGTTCGGTATCAGGCGATCGCGTCCACGCTGGACCGCCTCGGTGCGCGCTGGAGCCGAAGCGTCGAGCTCCAGCCCCATGGGATCCGCCTTCCCTCCGGTGAGTGGCCGCTGCTGAAGATGGAGTGGGCGGACGGAGATGACCTCTTGGAGTGGCTCCGGTCGAACCTGTGGGATCAGGCTCGGGTCGCCGCGGTCGCTGCCCGGTTCGCCACGGTCGTCAGTGAGCTCGAGGCAGTCGGAATCGCCCACGGCGACCTCCAGCACGGCAACATCCTCGTGACGGAGGACGACGAGTTGGTCCTCGTCGACTACGACGGCATGTACGTCCCTGCGCTCGCCGCGGCCGGACCGTGCGAATCCGGACATCCCGCGTACCAACCCCCCGGGCGATCCGCCGTCTGGGGCCCGACGATAGATCGGTACTCCGCCTGGATCATCTACGGATCGCTTGTGGCCGTGGCGTGGGATCCAAGCCTCCTGTTCGGCCCCGATGGAGCGGGAGACGACCGGCTGCTGCTCGGTGAACGCGATCACGTCGATCTGACGTCCTCGCCGATCATCGAGTCACTGGCAGCGCACCGCTTGCCAACCGTTCGAGCTGTGGCGGAACAGCTGCGCACCGTCGGCCGGGTGGCAGCGGAGGATCTGCGACCTCTCGACCCCGGTGCCTTCCCCAGCTTCGAGGGGATCGGGGGGCCTGGCATGGCGTTTATCGACATCGATCTGGGCCAGCTCGACGCGGATGTCGAGGTCACGCTCCCCACGTCCGATCCGTCACCCGGTACCGGCAGCCACGGTCCGCTGGCGGTCGAGGCAGATCCATGGCTGCTGCGGCTCACCCTCCGATTGGTGGCGGTGGCCGCTGCGGCCTCGGTGCTCGTCGTCGGGCCGTTGGCCCTGCTGGGTGGAGCGGCGCTGATCAGCGTTGCGGGATCGCTCTCGTACCTGGCGAGCCGCGCTCACCGGGATCTTGCCCAGGAGCGCATGGCACGTCGGGAGGCCGCGTCTCGTCGGGTCACCTGCGTACAGGCAGCGGCTGCCGCCGACGCGAAGGTGCGCGGCACGCTCGAAGCCGGGCGGCGGGAACGGGACGAGCTGCTTGCGCGGAGAGCTGACGTCAGGCGTTGGTGCGAGGAGGCCAAGGCGGCAATTGACGAGCGGGAACGCGCTGGGATCGAGGAGGTGCTCGCCTCGCGTCGAGACCTCCTGATCCGCCTTCGGGACCAGGCGACACATGAGGTGTTGGCAGCGCAACAGCGCCGCCAGGCCGAGGCGTTCGCCGCGGCGTGGATCGCCGATGCTCGTCTGTCGGGGATCGACGCGGCGCTGGTGGCTGCACTGGCCGGCGTGGGTGTCGTCACGGCGGCGGACGTCACCTGGGGGTCGGCGCGACCGGACCGCCCGATACGGGTCGGTCGGGGACGCGGCCGTGGATCGACAGTGGAACTGAGCCCGGCCCAGGCCCGGGTGCTGGGGCTATGGAGGACCGAGGTCGATCCCACGTTGTGGGGCACCGACCCTGCGCTGCTTCGCGACCAGTTGGAGACGGCATCGGCAATGACCGATCCGTTGATCGAGCTGGCCGAGCGTGAGACCGACGTCCGGACGAAGGCTGCGGCCGCTCGGAGGCACCTCGATGTCGAAGCCGCTCGGGATGTTGCCGAGATCAGTGCTCGGATCGACGAGCTTCGGGTGCGGGTGACGACGGCAGCCCAGTCGGCGGCCCAGGACCGCACCACGGCACGCGCTGTAGCGGCGGCGGCTCGCCGTACGGAGCGGGAGGCAGGGGCGGCCTTCGATCGGGCCGGCGCTCACGGCTGGTCGTGGTGGATGCTGCGGCTGCTTTGGAAGCCCGATGACGAGTCAGCGCAGCAGCGCGACGGCGAGAACCAACACGAGGAGGTATGAGACGACCACCATGTAGGTGGCCTTCTGGAGTCGAGCGCTCAGGTCGTCAACCGCTCGATTGAGATCGTGCAACCGGCCCGCTTTGAGCTGTGGGTTGACAAGCTCGGCCCACTGGTCTCCCAGCTGGCGCATCACGTTGAGTTGGCCTCTCAGCGACTCCTCGATCTCGAGCATCCGAGATCCCGAGTCGAGCCGACGAAGCGCCTCCATCTCACGACGTAGGCCTTCGGTCGCCTCGAGCAGGCGATCGACATCATCCGGCTTGAGCAGCCGCGGCTCGATGTTGACCAGGCGGTCCTCGATCCGGCCGAGCTGCGTGCCCAGACCGGCATCGTCGGCACGGTTCGACGGTCGATCAGGCGTGGTCATGTCGACCTCAGCATTCGGATGCGGCCGGGAGCCGGGGCTCACCCGGTCCGACGAGCGGATAGATGTTGAGCTCGATCGAGCCGTCGGCGAACTGGCCCTTGCCCGACCCCCAAAACAGCCGGCGGGCCGAGCCGACGAATGGACCCGACACCTTCGGGATCACCAGATCGTTGAACAGTTGCGCGTATCGCTTCCCGGGCCCAGGGTCGCCGGCCACCCCAAAGATCAACACGATGCCCGCCCTGCGATCCTTGAGTCCGACGGCCTCGAGCTTCTGTTGGACTTCTGCAGCCACCCGGTCCACCTCAGCGGACCCGGCCGTGACCTGTCCCGGGTTGGTCTGGACCCTGATGCAGATGTAGTTGGCATCGACGCTCGGTGGAGCTTGGGGCTTCGTGGTGGTGGTCGTCGGCGGCGCGGTGGTCGTGGTCGAGGTGGTGGTCGTCGCCTGTGGCTTGGGCTCGGCGCCCGCCCGCGGGTCGCCGGGCTGGGTGGCGAGGAAGACCACGACGAGAGCAAGCATCAGGTCGGCGAACACCCAGCCCACAAGGCCCATCGGATCGGCACCCGCACGCTCCGGTCGGAGCTTCACTGGCCGCTGCTGCCCTTGTGCCAGAAGCGCAGGCGACGGAGGCCCTTGGGTTTCGCCGCTCGACGGCGCTCGGCCTGTTCCAGAACATCGGCGAAGGCAAGGGCTTGGCCGTCGATGACCTCCTGCAGGTGCTGGACGACACGCTGCAGCTCGTTTGGCAAAGCCTCGATATCGCTGCCGATCGCCCGGGATACGGAATCCGCGACCTCCCTCGCCTCTCCAGCCGCCTTGCTCATGTCCTTGGCAGACGAGCCCGATTGCTGGAGGATCTCATCAAGCTGAACGTTGTAGGCGTCGAGCTTGGTGACGAGCGAGGAGACTTCGACCAGCTTGTCCGTTGCTGCGGTGAACGCGTCGGAGGTCCGGGTGGCCGCTTCGACCATATGGTCCGAGGCATTCGAGCCGGCACTGAAGTCCCGTCCGATGCCTTGCGCGGCGAGCACGAGGCTGTCGGTGCTTGAGCTCATGGAAGCTCCGCTCTCCGCGAGCTTGCCGACGCTGGTGGCGACGGCTCGGGCCAGGTCGACATCGTTCGATGCGATCCCGCGCAACTCCACCCGGGTCTGGTCGAGCACAGTCTCCACCGAACGCAGCCCGACGCTGAACTCACCCGCGGCACCGACGAGTCGTTCGGCCACGTCGCCGACCTGTCCGAGGACGCCGGTGGCGTCCTCGAGCACCTTTCGCGCTTCGGAGGCCACCGACACCAAGCGGGCCTCGGTCGATTCCATGCGCTTAGCAACGGTGGTCATGGTGTCGTTGAAGTGCGACGGCGAGTCCAGCGAATCCCGAGCCAGGAGCACGGCAACCTGGGCGAGCGCCGCGCGCAGCTTGTTGCGAACCTGAGCTTCGCTCTCTGGGATATCGACCTCGAGGCGGTGACGGCGAGACGCCACCCGGATGCTGAGGGCGATCACCACTCCGATGGCGATGAAGTCGAGGAGACCGATGAATGAGAAGGTCGGGACCCACCAGGGCGCGGTGTGGTCGAATCCCTGCTCCCATAGCTGGATGAACGGGCGGCGTGCCGCGGTCGCATCTTGGTCGAGGCGCCGCCCATAGGCCCACGTGGCGGTGGCGATCCCGTACCAAGTGATGAGCAGGGGGGCGAGAATCGAGATGTTCCGGGCGTTCTCTGCGTGGATTACCCGGCGCCCCGCCCAGTCGGACAACGGATCGACGACGGAGTCATCAGAGAACACCAGCCCGAGATCGACGCGCGCCCAAGCCTGAGCATCGGCGGACCCGAGCGCCTGGGACACCTGCGCCAACGCATCCTTGCGCTGGACCAGATAGGGACTGTCGATGAGCTCGGCGAGGAGCTCACGGGTTGATGCGACATCGGGTCCCGATGGACGCAGCTCACCGCGCTCCGCGACGTACCCGTACGTAGATGTCTGCGCATCCGTGATCGCCATAGCCCCCACCCTCGCCCTGTCCTCGTCCTCGTGCGTCAAGCGCGCCGGGACGGCGACAGCACTCTATTACGGAACCTCCGAGTCCCTGACACGGCGGTTGGGAGGCGCTCCGGACCTGGCCGATCACCGCAAATTCGGCGGAACGAGTTCGAAACAGGCGGCAGTGCACGTGCGATACTGCTGCCGTCAAGACGGGCAAAGGGGTTCGCAGATGTCATCAAGAGAGGACCCGATCGAGGCAGGAGAGCAGCAGGGCTGGAAGGTTCCACCTCCCTACGTGGCGGGGTCCGACCGAACGCAACCCGCGCCGCCCACCCTGCCCCTCAGCCCACCGCCAGTACCGCCACCGCCACCGGCACTGGCACCTCCACCCGCGCCGGCGGCTGCACCCGCTCCAGCCCCGAAGGTTCCTCAACCCATGAACCGCCCACCGGTCGACTACCAGCCCGCCGACGCGGGTTGGTGGTTGGCGACCGACAACCTCTGGTACCCGCCCGAGGCCCTACCGGTCCAGGTCGCGCCCGCACCGCAGGCAGCGATCACGACCGTTCAGCAGGCCGTGCGCCCGCCCGCCCCGCAGACGTACGCGCCCGCCCCGGCGGGGCAGTTCGTTCCCGGGCAGCCGAAGTCGAAGCTCGGGGCCGGCCTCCTTGCGCTGTTCCTCGGAACTTTGGGGATCCACCGGTTCTACCTGGGCTACACCGGTCTCGGGTTGACCATGTTGTTGCTCACGATCCTGAGCTTCGGACTTCTGCTTCCGATCACCGCGATCTGGGCGCTGGTCGAAGCCATCTTGATCTTCACCGGCCGCATCAAGGACTCCAACGGCCAGCCGCTCGCCTGACGATCGAGGCTGCCTTGGGGTCCGTCGGCGCCGAGGGTGCCTGCCAGCCGCTAAGGCCTGCAGCCCTGGACCTTCTGGACGAGGACGGCCTTCTCTGCGGGCGTCACCGAGAGCTTCCATCGGGCCTTCACTGCAACCCAGTCGCTGACGTAGGCGCAGATCGCGTCGGGATCAGGTGGAAGCCATTCGTCGGGGGTGGAGTCTGACTTCGCGGTATTGAGGCGCGACGTGACCGCGACGAGCGTCGCTGAATCGTCGAGGTCGTTGTAATACGCCGCGCGTCTCTCGTCGGTCCACCGATAGGCGCCGGAACGCCACACATCGGCGACCGGGACCAGATGGTCGATCTGCAGGTCCGTCGGGTCCGTCGTGATCACGCCGTCGTACCGCGAATACCACCGTCCACTGAGCGGGTGGCATCGGTCGTTGACCACCGGAGGATCGAGCGATTCCTGGATCAGGACGAGCTCACGCGTGTTGCACCCGGTGGAGGGGTCGTAGCTCCATTCCCCACCACTAAATGCGTGTCGGTCGTACTTCGGGATCGTCGGGTCTGCTGGAGCAACCACGAGCCGGTCGAGCGCCGCGAACGCCACCGACATGTTCGTTGAATCGAGTCCAGGTCGTGCGGCCGATGTGGTCGGGGTGGGCGTCCCGTCGGCGGCCACGACGGTCCCGGTAGTAGTCACGACCTGGGAGCGCACCTGGGTAGTCGCGGCCGCAGCTCCATCGTCGATCTGGCCATGGGACTTGAAGGCGACGAGCACCCCAACGAGCATGAGCAACGCAACCGCGCCGCCGACGATCTTGGCTCTCGACGTCCTCGGCCGGAGCGGCCGGGGACGGGAAGGACGGGATGAGCCACCCGGCGGCCTGTCACCTTGCGGGTCACCTGGGAGGACGATCCACGAGCGGTCCCCATCTGGTAGATCCATGCCCTCCCCCTCACATTGACTTCGTCGCTTCGCCAGGCGGCGCGAGTCAGAGACCGACGCGCCTAGCCAGTCGTCCCCACCCGCACCAGATCAGGCTATGCGCACAGCCCCCACTCAACGGAACCCTTCATCGAAGCGACTCCACCGCTACCCCGCAGGTCGGTGGAGAAGCTGGCTGGGCCGTCCTCTGCGATGCACGCCTCCCCCACGTGCACCCGCCGCCGTGCTGGGACCCGAACTAACGAGCTCCGTCCCGTGCCACCGCCCTGGAGCTGACCCGCGTGTTGGACACCCGATCCTGGGTCACCCCTGGTGAAGGAGGCCCGGGATAGGTCGTCCAGCGAAGTACCCGAGGAGTTCCGTCGTGACGAGCCGAGTTGTTCGGCTCGTCGAATCGGTCCCGGGCGGAGATGCGAAGTCGCCCGGCAGCGGCGACGGGTCGCTCGGGGCACTCCGTTCGCGCAACCGGGCGCTCCCGGGGCGTCGCACGACTTTGCTTCTCAGGAGCGGCCGAGGTTCATCAGCCATCGCTTGGCGACTCATCGATGTGAGCTTCACCGTTCGATGGCGACCTTCCTGTGCTGCGCCGGCGAAGCCAGCGGGAAGCCCGGTAGCCGCCGTAGCCAGCACCCACGGCGGCGGCCGCAGGGGCGGCGACGAGGACGACGGTTCCTGCCAGCATCCCGCCTCCGACGACTCCACCGATCGCAGCGAGGCCCGACGTGATGCCGGCGGCACTCAGCCCGGACACGCCGGCAGCGCCCACGGCAACGAATGCGCCGCCGCTCCCCGCCGCCACTCCCGCCACCGAGGCCTTGCGCCCGTCGCTACGGGCGGCTCGATCTTCGTCAGGCAAGCACTCGTCGTCTCGCAGTGCCACCTGCATGGTCAGGACCGATGCGGCGCCGGGCACGAGGCCAAGCGAGATGATGCCGCCGACGGCTCCGCCGAAGCCTGCTGCCGCAAGCCCCGACATGATGCCTGGGCCGCTGACGCCACCGACCACGCCGGCGGTGGTCACCGCGCCGACGGTCGTGGCAACGCCCACCCCTTGCACCACGCCAACAGCGGACGTGCTCTTCACGGTGCTGACCTGGCGGCTGCGGCGCCGACCTGTGCTGCACCAGGTGGCGAAGTGCTCGCAGTTGTTGTTGACGAGGTGGTAGCCACCCTCGCCGAGCGATGATTCCGCCCGCTCGACGATGACCTCGATCGCGTCGCGCTTTCCGTAGGACCGCACGCAGACCCTCGAACCACTGGCGAACTCGGCCAAGCTGCACCGGCAAATGACGGCTCCGACCTTGAGCTCACCGCTCCCACCTGCGAAGTGGATGACCTCCCCCGATCGGCCGACGATGCCGTGGTGGATGTACCCGGCGCGGCGGACGTAGACGTGGTCGCCTGGGGTCGGCGTCATCCCCGGCGGGTTCGACCGTGGCTGCTGGGCATCGTTCGCACCCGCCATCACGCCGCCTCCACCTGAGAATCGAGGCACACGGCCGGGTCGGGATCGAAGGGCAGGAACCGGACCTCGTCGGCCACCATCTGCAGACGACGCGCCATGTTGTGGCGATGCCCGACGGCCCAGACCTCGACCCCCTCGTTCCGGAGGTCGATGATGAGGTCCTCGAAGATGTGGTCGCCGCTCCCCACGACCACCCGGTCGGCTCGCTCCGCGACCCAGACGGGGTCGATCTCGCCCAGCAGCTGGAGATCGGCGGCATCAGGGCCACCGCCGGCCGGGAGGAAGCGGACATCGGAGGGCATGTCGAACGCGAGGCGCTGGTAGCACCAGTGCGACGCTGCGCCGATCATCAGGTCATTGCCGTGCCATTCGGCGGTGGAGCGGAACTGGGTCACCAGGCCCTGGACGTCGGCGCCCTCGGCCTTGGCTGGGCCGCCGACCAAGTACTCGATGTCCAGCAGGTGCATCGCCCGCTGCGGTGGATGGAGTGCGGTCTTCATCGTGTTCTCCCCCTGCCCTCGCCACGTTGGCGAATGACTAGATATGCATATTTAGACGTCTAAGTTCGCAGATGTCAACGTTTTGTTCCCGGAACCGGTAGGATTTCCGTGATGTCAGGCACACTGCTCCCGCAGAACGACGGCTGGTACCGGTGGCGACCCGACCCGGCGCCGAGCGTCGAGGTCCTGGTGAAGGTCGTGGAGACCGGTGGCGGCCGAATGGCCATCAGCAGCCTCCGGGTCGAGGGGGCCGTCAACGGCGAGGTCCTCCGGGCCATACCCCTGGGGCGCATCGAAGCGTGTGCCAACGCCCAGTTGGGCGGTTGGGCGACGCCCCCAACCTCCGGCGGCGCGACCGAGACGCGGATCCGCACGTCCGGAGGGGCAGCGCCGGACGGCACCGGCGGCTGGGAGACACCACCGCCAGGCACGCCGGACGAGGTCGGCGCGGTCCGCCGAGGTCGGCCTGACTCCTTCTACGCGTCCATCGCGCGCGAGTACGGCGCGCTGGCGGCATCGTCCAGCAGACCGGCCGCCGACCTGGCCGAGCGTCACGAGGTGCCGGCCTCCACGGCACACCGCTGGATCAAAGAAGCCCGACGCCGGCACCTGCTGCGCCCGGGTCAGCCCGGCAAGGCCGGCTGATGGTCCGGTAAGGTTCTCCCACACAAGGGGGAGGCGGGATGGACGGGCTTGCCACGCGTTTGCGTGATCTCATCGAAGAGCACCTGGCACTCGGCGCGCCGGAAGGAGTGCAGGACCAACCGGTGTGGTTCCGCAGCGGCTCGGCCGCGGTCTACTTGCGGCTGCTGTCTGGGACTCCGCCGATGCTGCGCGTCTTCTCGCCGATCCTGCGGGAGGTCGACGAGACCCCACAACTGCTCCACGAGCTCAACGAGATCAACGCAGCGGTTGCTTCCGTGCGGTTGTTCTGGCGGGGCGACACCGTCTACGTCGCGACCGAGCACCTCGCAGCCACCCTCGATCCCGAGGAGCTCGTCGCTGCATGCGACACAGTCGCAGCCGTCGCCGACCACTACGACGACCTCCTCCTCGGCCAGTTCGGCGGCGTCTTGTCCTACGAGGACTCCTAGACCCAAGTCGGCGTCCTCGGCCGACTAGGGGCCGCAGTTTGAACGGCGAAGTCCCAGTGGTCGGTGCTCTCGGTCCGGATAGTGCCGAGGCGCCCACCCTGTCTCGAGACCGAACCGGGCGTGACCTCCCTCGCCCAAGCCCGCCACCGCCGCGTCGAGGCGATCCTGGACAACGCCGCAGAGCGCCATTGCGACGACCGTGCTTTGAGACCGCCGAAGGCCACCATCGCGATGGCAGAGGCGTTGGTTGCCGCCGGGGTGGGCGGCGCTCGCCACGCTCCCCCTGACCCTGAATCATTCCGGCACGATCTGACCGATCGGAAGACCACCCGCCCCTCGATCATCAGCGTGGCCATCGTCTCGAACCAATCCATGGGTGGCCGGGCGATCTGGAACAGCGGGTAGCCATCCACGTCGGCGACATCGGCTGATCCGCCAACGCGGCTCGGGTACTTCGCACCTCGCTTAGCGAGACGGCCCCACGGTGTCGTCCATCGGCACGACGGGCGTACTGGTTGCGCCCGTCGTAAACGTCCCCACCGGGACGATGGTCTTCTGTCTCCTGTCACGTTCTCCCCTCCACCGAAGATTGCGCAGCTTTACGACCAACTCGTCGGCGGCACACGCCGCCCGCTGGAGCATGCGTGGGTAGCCTCGCCAAGTGGCGGACGTGACCCCAGCGGGCTGGTACGCGGATCCTTCAGGTCGATACGAGCACCGCCACTGGGATGGCAGCCGGTGGACGAGCGGCGTCGCCACCGGAGGCCGCCAAGCCGTCGATGACCTGGGGGATCCATCCATCGCCCGGCCATCCGGGGGGCAGCCGCCGCCGGGTTGGTACGCAGACACCATGGGGAGCGGTGGCCAGCGCTACTGGGACGGCGCCCAGTGGACCGGTCAACTCGCGTGGAGTACGCCGATCAGCAGCCAGGTAGACGAGCCAGAGGCGCCATCGCCTCGGATCTCGAAGAAGAAGGGGGTCCCAAAGCAGGTCCGCCGTGCTGGCGCCCCGGCCTCCCCGGACGATTCTCACGGTGGCACCCTGTTCACGGAACAGGTGCTTGTGTTCAACCAGAAGGCGCGCGTGCTGCGGTCCACCTCGGAGTACGCCATCTTTCGACAAGACGGTGTCCAGCTCGGCACGATCGAGGAGGTCGGCGTCGATATCGGGACCGAGCTCGGCGTACGCCTGAGCGGAACCAGCGAGAGGGATCGAGAGCGCCGGTTCCAGATCATGGACACGCAAGGCCACATGTTGCTCAAGATGGGCCGATCTGAGACGGGATGGTTCGGTACGAAGGGACAGCTACGGGTCGAGGGGCCTCATGGTCCCATCGGCCTGATCCGCCAGGAGTCGACGGGCCTCGTGGGGGAGTTGATCGACACGGCAGGTGCCTTCGGTGTTGTGTACGGGCCAAAGATGGCTCGCCGTGCCCTCGGCGGCGTCAAAGGCCTAGCGGCCGGAGCGGCGGCACACGGGGCGCGGGTGCCCGTGCTCGTGGGCCTGCACAAGGTCGATGACGTCGGCCGCGCCCGGTTCGCCTTAGAGGCCGGTGGCCGCCGCCTCGGATCGATCCGGACCGACGGCTCCGCCGAGCGTGCGTTCAGCATCCGTGATGATGAGGAGCTCGCAGTCGGTCGCATCACGAGAACCTGGGAGGGCCTCGCCAAATCGTTCACCAACGCGGACCACTACGTCTTGGTCATAAACCGCCCGTTGGCGGACCCGCTGCGCACCCTGGTCATCGCCGCGGCCTTAGCTATCGACGTCGAACTGAGGGAGTAAGGGAACGGCCAGGCCATCGACGCGCTCGCATCAACCAAGAGACACTGCGGCCGCTCGGAAATTCTTGAATTCGGCGATCAACGCCCCCGATGAGCTATCCGCCGAAGCGGCGCAGCAGGTCGCGGAGCTTCTCGGCGAGGGCCTGATCGCCGACCGCGAGGCCCGCCAGGTTTGATAGGCCTTCGGCGACCTTGCGTTCGGATTCGTTCAGGAGCCCAGCGAAGTCGGGGTCGAGGAGGAAGCCCGTCATGTCCGCGGCTAGGAACGCGACTCGGTCGAGGAAGATCTGCAACGTGCGGGCGGCGACAGCCACGCTTTCGGCATCCCCGTCGTCGCCGATGGTGACCCTTGGGCCGGTGGGCACCACGGAGATGGTCCCGGACCACAACCTCGCTTGAAGGGGATCGTCCGCGAGCACCAATGCCGACCCGAGCACCGACCCCCCACCTTCGGATGCTGACGACTGGGCGGTGCGTACCTCGTGGACGATCTTGTGGAAGTCCTCGTCGCCTAGCGAGTAGCCGACGAACAGCATGTGGCGGGTGAGCAACATGGCCTGCACCAATCCGAACAGCGCGGCGTGACGAGAGGGTGCCGCAAGGTAGTCGTCACGGGTGAGGACGATGTCGACTCCTGATCGGCCGACGCTTCCATGCAGCTTGAGCAGCCAACGTTGACCCGCCTCTGACACCGCTGAGTAGGGCAGTACCACCAGGTCTTGGTGACATGCCTCGACCGCTGCTTCGAAGAGTCCGTCGTAGTTGGTGGTGATCGCCTCGGTCGTCGGGAGCGACGCGAGGAGCGCTCCGGTCAGCGGGTAGTGGGCTGTGTCGAGGGCCTGGACGATCTGGTCTCGGCCGTCGTCGGAGTCCTGCATCACGATCGTTGCTTGGTCCCGTAGGTCGAAGCGGTGCAGGGACTCGATGGAGTCCTCGTCGAGATCGGCGGCACGAGCGAGTTCGTCGATGAGGTGCTGCCACGTCGGAAGACCGGCACCAGCTGATACACCGGCGCCCAAGAACAGAACGAGGCGGCCAGAGCGCGCGAGCCCTGCGAGGCGTACGGCCGCATCCTCCAGTGCCGGTGTGTTCGGGCCGAGGTCCCAGTCGGCAACGTCGGGGGTGGCGGCGAGGACACGCTGGCGGGCGCGTTGTGCAGCGGCGTACATGGCCCGCGAACGTGCCGCGTCTTCTCCCCAGGTCACCAGGACAACGTCCACGTCGCGAGTCCGGGCTGCGCTACGGATGCGTTCGATCAGCGCTTCGAGGATCTGGCCCTTCTCGTCCCATCGGCCGCCGCCGTAGCGGGTACCCAGCACCGGCATCGCCAACAGCGGAACGGCTCGCCCACTGGCGCCACGCACATGGGCGCTGGCGGCCGCCGCCTCGATGAACTGCTCCGCGCAGTCCGCGTACCAAGATGCGGGCTGGTCGAGTCCACCGATTCGGCCGAGCCACACCTGCGGATCCGCAGCATCTGATGTGGGAAGCGCACGGAACTGTTCCTCGTCGGCCCAGGGCTCAATGTCCTTCTGGGCTTCAGCGGCTTCGATGACAGTGGTGAAGTCACCCGCGGTAGACATCCAATCGTCGGTCGGCAACAACCAGGCGTCGCAGTGCAAGCGCGTCACGTCCCCGGATGCGACGAACAGATGCCCTCCCCCACTGCTCCGACGGGTTCGGCCGTCGACTGGGGGAACTGCGACGTCGGCAGGGTCACGGATGTCGTCGTGCTCGTCTTGTCCGTGGTGCGGCGGCGTCACGTCGCTGATAGCTGTTGGGTTGGCTGGAGGATCGACCGTGGTGGCCGCAGCAGTTCGTGCGTAGCCCAGGTCTCGGAGGGCTGAGTAGTCGCCGTCGGGGCGAAGCCATCGCATGTTCCGCCGACTACCGAGTCCTCCAACGGCTGCCTGTGGAACCACGTCGAGCCTGCCGCTGCTACTACATATGGGTCTTGATACCAACCTGCTGGCGCGACCTCGGCGCTCATGCCACCTCCCCCGTGTGAATTTCGGCACGATACCGAGCGACCGAATCCGGCACACATACAAACGGCCGCACGCCCGGGGCTCGCCTCCGAAACGCTGCGCCTGGTCATCCGATGCCAGCGATGGTTGCTCGGACCCCATCCAACGATGAGAGCCCGAGTTCCTCCAGGACAGCGTCGACAGTTGCGGGAAGCGGCTTGCCTGCGGGGGTGAGGCCGATGCCTCGGTCCGAGTTTGGACGGGTTTCGATTCGTAGGTCGTTGATCAGAGCGGGCTGGCTGACATAGCGGTAGCTGTTCGCCATCAGCAGGCCCGGGGTCTTCGCGGGTCGGATGACGACGAGCTCTGGTCGAGACCAGATCACATACGCGGTGTGGTCGTCGCCATGAGTGCGGATGAGTAGGGGCGACGGTGCTTCGGCGGCGGCCAGGAGCTCGAAGGCGACATGGAGTGGTTCGGTGCCACCCGGGTGCACATCGACGAGGCCCCCATCGGTGGAGACCCTGATGCCAAGTCCGATCAGATGTGACACGGCGTCGGAGAGCGGGTCTGCTGCAACGAGCCGATCGCACATGTCGAGCACGACTTCGGGGTCGCTGTACGCGGGGAGCCATCTGTGGAGTCCCGTGGAGTACTCGTCGATGAGGTCACATTCGGCTGCGACGAGGAGGTGGCTGACGGAGGCGGCGGTCTTCTTGAAATCGTGGTTCAGCACAGTCGGGTCGAAGCGCCGGAGTGCGGACTCGACGACGGACAGGCTTAGCGCGGCGAGGCTGCCGGCGGCCGCTTCGTAGTTGGGGTCTGGGTCGGCGATGTCGAGGCCACGGACAGCAGAGAGAATGAGCGGTGCCCAGTCGTGGTCGTCTGCGTCCCATGCGTGGCCAGCGGCCACCATGAGGGCGAACCGCAAGGCCAGGAGGCGTTGCACGGGCTCGGGGTCAGTCCAGTTCTTGACGAGTTTGCTGGCGGTGTCGCGGAACCGCTTACGTTCTTTTGCCTGGGCTTTCGTCAACGAGAACGTTGCCGGGTCCCATGGCTGGTCTCCAGTGGCCTCGTCGTCGGCGGTGTCGTCGTCGAGACCTCCGATCTCGTCGCCGGCGACATCTTCATCCCAGTCGATTGACATGACTGTGCCGTGATTGGTTGCGGGGATCGGAAGGCCGAGCGCGAACGCCAAGAGTGGCGCACCGAAGCGGCCTTGGCAGCGATCCAGGTACTCCTCCCAGTCGCCGACGTCGAAGGTCCCGGTCGTGCTGGTGCCCGCTTCCTTCGGGATCGACGGTGCCGCCCCTGTGCCTTGGATCTTGAGCTCGTCGATGACCTTCCAAAGCTGTTCAGCGACGGCGGGATCAGAGAAGATCGACGGCAGGTCCGGTACTCGTGTACCGGAACGGAACGACGACCGGCGGCGCAGGAGGCGGAGAGGGTCGGCGACAAATGCCACCGACGACGTGACGCCGTCAGGGAGGCGGAGGCGAATGCGTGCCCCGCCGGTGATGGTCTCGGCGCTCAGCACCAAGTCAATCGCCCCGGTGGGTGCGGTGCCGATGGTCTTCCAGTGGTCAGGTGAATCCTGAGCGAGGGAGGCTTCGACGGTTGACTCCTGGGCGAGGGGCCGTCCGAAGACGAGCTTGAGGGATCCGGCCTCGAGCACTGCTGACAGCAGCGGGAACCCTTTGGCTTGGGTGCCGATCGGAGGGACCTTGGGCAGTGAGCTGAGCTTCGTCCGCTCGAACGGCTTGCCGATCGGGAAGAGCGACTCGGCGATCGGCGCAACAACACCGACCTCAACGTTTCCGCCAGTCCCTGTGGTGGTGAGGAGCGCGGCCCGCGAGAGGTTGGGGCTCCCGGTCAGCGCCCAGCGACCTTGCGGGGTGGACCATTCGATGAGCTTTCCGTGGCGGTAGGTCGAGTCGTCCAGCTCGACAACCTCGTCACCAGGGCGGAGCACCCGTTCGAGTTCGACCGGGTCCAATCGGGTGAGCTTCGGCTGGATCGCCACGCGAACGATTTCGGGAGTGAAGTGCTCGATGAGCCGAGCGACCGCCTCACCGTTGGGGTCGTGGAACGGGGCGTAGAGGAGCAATTCATCGACTGAGCCAGCCGGGAGTTGGTCGATGATCGGCATGGGCAGGGTGGTGACGAGATAGGCGGGGCCGTCACCTGTCGAGACTTCATCGAGGCGGGCGGCGGTGCGTTCCATCGCGGCGGTGACTCCCTGGCCGACGCGGACGACGGTGCTGAGGTCGCGCAGCCATTGTGCGGTTTGAGCCACGACCGGGCTGGCGGAGATCTGGTTGGCGTGATGGATCGACCAGAGCTCGTCGTTTCCTTGCCAGCCTGAGGCAGACAGGTTGCCGGACCCCACGGCAACCGTTGCGGTGTCGCTGCCGGCGAGCACGATGATCTTTGGGTGGAATGAACCCGAGCAGGTGGCGAGGCCAGGCAGATATGCGGTTCCGGCGCGTTTGACGGCGTAGAGGTCGTGGTGGGCAACCCCTGCGTCCGCGACGACCGTGATGCGTGCACCGGTCTGGTGAGCCAGCGACAGTGCCATCCGTTCGAAGTAGCCAAGGTCGTGGTTGAACGTGAAGATCAAGATCTCTTCGAGTTCACGGTCGCCCTGGAACGCTTCTCGGGCCAGCAGCCCGAGCGGGGTCGGGATGATCGCTTCAGTCATGCGGGCAGGTCCAACAGCTCAATGCCCTCGGACGTCACACCCCAGTGATCGTCCGCTCGCTCCAACACCCCGAGTACCTCGAGGATGCCGGCCAACTGGGCGAGGCGCAGGCCGACATTGCCGCTTCCTTCGCGTCCAACTGCAACGAGGAGCCCGGCGTGTTCCTGGACCCGAGTGGGGAGCCACACCGTTCCGTCGCTCTGCGGACGGAGCTTGCCCATGGCGATTCGTCGACTTCGGTCGAGCAGCACCGTCACCAGTTCGGCCGCGACCTCGGCCATGGCCCACGTGCGCCGATCGTTGATCCATGACGCCAACCACAGTGGGCTGAGGACGAGGGCTCGCCGCTGGTCACCGACCAGGGCGGTCCGTGCTGTGCCCTCCAGCTCGCTGGATCTCTTGGCGCCAAGCGCGAGCAGCGACAGGCACTCGTTCGGGACCGATAGGTCGAGAGATCGGATGTGGCCCTCGGCGTCGAGTGGGTCCGCACCGTCCATGGTCGCGGGAAGGTCGTTCAAGAAGTCGCCGAGCGTGCCGGCGGGGAGCGCTGCAGCCAAGACCTCCTGAAGCTCGGATGGTGGGGTGACGACCCGGATCTGGTCGACCATCCATCCCCAGAGGAGACGCCACGCTCCCACGGAGTCATGACGAAACAGCGCTCCACGCCAGGCCTGTGCTTCGGGAACTGATGCGGCCACAGGGTCCTCGCTGAGATCGCCGAACGCGACAAGGTCTCTGAACGCATCGACAAGCTTGATGGGGTTCTCGGCCTGCGCGGCACGGCACAACAGGCGCACGGTCCCGCGTCTCGTGTCGTCAATCTTGACCGGGTCGCTGACCGCCACCGAGCACAGCACCCGCTTCAGCCAACGGCCGTCATGGTCGTTGTTGGCTGAGCCGATCGCCAAGTTCGCATGGTTCGCCAGATCGTCTGTCGACACCTGATCTTGGGCTGCGAGGTCGAACAGGCCATCGAAGCCCCGGCGAAGAGCGGGCTCGTCGAGGCGTGACCCCGGGGCCAGCGCCGTGTCACCAAGGATCTTAAGGGTGAGTTCGCTGCCGAGGTAAGGGTTCAGGAATCCGGTCTTCGGCTTCGAGTAGCCGCCGGGGGTGGCGAGCTTCGCCACATCGAGGAATCCGTCCTGGTCGTAACGGGGCTTGATGGCGTCGTACCCGTGTGGCGTCCCCGCCACGTCGTCGGGGTGCGCGATCGACGCTCCACCGACCACGACTTCGCAGCGACGAAGCAGGTCATAGGCATCAGCGAGCCCGAGGCCCCGTTGGTCTGCCTCGAGCGCGACCAGGCCGTGCAGGGCGTAGTAGCGGGCGTTGATGGTGACGGTGGTCGCGCCAGGGACCAGCTTCGCGGTCATATTCAGCAGGTGCGCCTCAACTGAGAGCGGGAACCGACCGGCGCGAATCTCGAGGCCCTTGCGAGCCCACCCTGGCCCCTCGTCGTGAGCCGGACCCGAGTCCAGACCGTTCAGTTCGCCCACTGACACGCCGACCCCTCCACACTCGCCGGAGCCGATGGTAGGCCGCAGCGATCACCCCGGCTGGCGGGCCCTGGAGCCGTGTCGGTGGTTCCAGGACTGGCCGAACGGCATCTTCGACGAACCTTGAAGGTCATCTCTCGTCGAGGTCGAGTCCCCAAAGACCCAACAGGGTCCTCCGGGCGACCGCATTGCGAACAACGTGCGATCTCGTGAAGGACACCAACACATCGCTACTTCGAAGGGCATCAAGAACAGAGCTGAGTGGCCGGTCCTCATCGGCCACGCGAGATCGCAACACCTGGAACTGGCTCCGCCTTCGTGTCCGCTTGATCGGGTCAGTCACAACGACCCACGGGCGTCCAACCGTTCGGGCCTCGCCCTCGCCCCACACGTGGAGGATCACGTCACCACGTCGGTACTCGTCACCCAAGGCGCTGCTCTCCCAGTCGAGCGTGAAGCGCGCGGCCGGGAAGCCACGACGGTTCCTTCGGGTCGTCGCTGCAAACGCCGCTTGATCCTCTGGTCCCAGTTCATCCTCCGCACGGTCGGCCGACAACCAGAGACGGAAGGGCCCCTCGGGTAGGAACGAGGAGTCGAGTTGCTCCCGATCGCCGCTCCCAGGCGGTCCACCGTTTCGCCCCATCGCCCAGATTCGTCGGGCCTCGGTCAGGAACAGATCGTCGACATCCTCGTCAGGCTGGACCGAGAGCACGAAGGCCCGCGCCTCGCGGATCAGTTCGGTGTCCGTCGTGACGACTGCTGCCTCGAGCAGCTGGTCGGAATGAGTCGAGGCGTTTGCCGAACCGATCACCGCACGGCGACTCGCCGCCACGACCTTGGCGTGCAGCGTCGATGAGGAGCGCACGGTGACGCCCCGGTCCACGTACGTGGCGAGTGCTTCCGGATTGGTCGCACGCGCAAGCAGGCTTTGCTTTGACGCGTTCACAATCAGCAGGTCGCCCGACTTCAGCGGTAGGAGGGCCGGCGCTTGAGCACCGACGAACGCGACCGCGGCGACCACGCGTGAGCTGCCGCGGCAGACTTCCGTGATGTCCGACCAGATCCCTGGCCCCTCGATGAAACGTGTTGCCATGGGTCCCTCCGTCGTCTGACTGTTGTTACGCCCACACTGCGTGTACAGGCTCTCCCGCAACCCGTGCGAGTCCGCTGGCGTCCGTGACCCGTGCCGCACCCACGCACCGCGATCTGGGAGAGCAGCGGCAGCGCGGCTAATCTCGTCTTGCCCCGGCGCAAGCGCAAGCACGTGCTCACCCGCCAGGATCGGCGCGATCGCCTGATCGTGGAGCGGCCGGAGGCCCGGCCAGCCCAGTGACTGCACGATGTGGTGCTTCACTCCGGGGTGCAATCGATCAACCCGTTCATCGACCGATGCCGCTCAGTCGGAGCTGCATCGAGGTCCAGCTCGATGCCATCCGCGGTGAGGCCAGGCGCCGCGTTGAAGAGCGCAGTGCAACCGCGCCCCCGACCCGGCAGCGACTCCCCACCTCGTCGCCAACGGTTGCGCGGCCCCAAGGACCCGATGCCCCCTTCACGACGTGGCCGCGAGGCAGCACTGCGGGCGTCGGACCGACAGCGACTGCCACGCCCCGACAGCCCGGGACCTACCAGAGGGTCCGCGAGACACCGCTCCTTGACAACCGCATAGCGAAACCGGGCGAACGAGCCCCGGCCTTGCCCCGTTCACCCCAGAGAGGAGGTGACACGACCACGTGTCCGGGGCCAGGCCGAGGCGCCTTCGCCCTCAACCACCCGGGCTCGGCCGTTCAAGGCACCACGGACGCGTACGCTCGCCGGGACCTGCGCCGGCCCCGGCCCGGGAACTGGAGGACAGGCGTGAAGAGCGAAGACCTCGCCGAGGTGCGACGAACCTTGTGGAAGGCAGCCGACGAGCTGCGAGCGAACTCCACCCTCTCGCCGAGCGAAGCCCGAGGGCCGATCCTCGGGCTCATCTTCCTCGCCTACGCCGAGCACCGCTTCGAGCAGATCCGCCCCGAACTCGAGGCCAAGGCCACCGCCCGCCGCCCCATCACCCCCGACGACTACCGGGCCCAATCGGTGCTCTACATCTCCGAAGAAGCCCGGCTCTCCTACCTGGTGAACCTGCCCGAGGAGGAAGACCTCGGTGAAGCACTCGACACCGCCATGCGGCTCGTCGAGACCCACAACCCCGACCTCAAGGGCGTGCTCCCGAGGGGGTACCAGCGCCTGCAGAAGTCGACCATCACCGAGATGCTCAGGCTCTTCGCCCCACTCCCCCGCACCCTGTCCGGCGACGCGTTCGGGCTCATCTACGAGGACTTCCTCTCCAACTTCGCCATGGCCGAAGGCCGAC
Source organism: Aquihabitans sp. McL0605 (assembly GCF_049993875.1). Lineage (NCBI taxonomy): Bacteria > Bacillati > Actinomycetota > Acidimicrobiia > Acidimicrobiales > Iamiaceae > Aquihabitans > Aquihabitans sp. McL0605. Next base: position 3,199,993 of record NZ_CP188252.1, on the reverse strand, counting down.
TCGGCGGAGAGTTCTTCACCCCGTACTCGATCGTCCGGCTCATCGTCGAGATCATCGAGCCCTACCACGGCAAGGTCTACGACCCCGCCTGCGGCTCAGGCGGCATGTTCGTCCAGTGCGCCACGTTCGTCGAACGCCACAAGCAGTCCGCAACCCGCGAGCTGTCCGTCTACGGCCAAGAACAGAAGGAGGTCACCGTCCCGCTCGCCAAGATGAACCTCGCCCTCCACGGCCTCTCCGGCGACATCAAACTGGGCAACAGCTACTACGACGACCTCCACCACGCCGTCGACAAGTTCGACTTCGTCATGGCCAACCCGCCGTTCAACGTGAACGGCGTCGACAAGGACAAGCTCGCGAGCGACCCCCGCTTCCCGTGGGGCCTCCCGAACACCGACAACGGCAACTACCTGTGGATCCAGCAGTTCCACTCTGCTCTCAACGACACCGGCCGCGCCGGGTTCGTCATGGCCAACTCCGCCGGCGACGCCGGCCACTCCGAGAAGGAGATCCGCCGCCAGCTCATCGAGTCCGGCTCTGTCGACGTCATGGTCGCCATCGGAACCAACTTCTTCTACACCGTCACCCTCCCCGTCACGCTCTGGTTCCTGGACAAGGCCAAGCACGGCACCGACCGCGAAGACCACGTGCTGTTCATCGACGCCCGGCACCTCTACCGCCAGATCGACCGGTCCCACCGGGACTTCCTCCCCGAGCAGATCGAACTGCTCGCCAACATCGTCCGCCTCTACCGCGGTGAACAGATGGAGGCGGTCGACGGAAGCGAGAACCTCATGAATGAGCGGTTCCCTGACGGCGTGTACGTCGACGTCCCCGGCCTTTGCAAGATCGCCACACGGGCCGAGATCGAAGCCCAGGGCTGGAGCCTCAACCCGGGCCGCTACACCGGCGCTGCCACCGGCGACGAGGACGACGAGGACTTCGTCGAGAACCTCAGCAGTCTGCAGGAGGAGTTCGCCCGCCTAAGCGACACTGCGGACGAGCTAATCGTCAAGGTCAACACCGCTGTGACCAGGATCCTCGCGGGATGACCCCCGCCGGTGAGGACCGCGGAACCGGCGAGCGGGCGACGACCCAGACCGGCGGTCGCCCTGCGATTGAGGGGGTCATCCGTGGCCGGTACGCGCTGAGCGTCGGCAACCCTGGTGACCCGATCGCTCCGGGATGGACGTGGACTGCTCTAACCAGCGTCGCCCGACTGGAGTCTGGTCACACGCCGAGCCGCCGCCATCCGGAGTACTGGGATGGCGATGTCCCGTGGATCGGTATCAGAGACGCCACACGCAACCATGGCCGGACCTTGTCCGACACAGCGCAGCACACAAACGAACTCGGTATCGCGAAGTCGTCCGCGCGTGTCTTGCCTGCAGACACCGTCTGTCTATCCCGCACGGCTTCGGTCGGCTACGTCGTGGTGATGGGCCGAGAGATGGCGACCAGTCAGGACTTCGTCAACTGGGTCTGCTCGCCCCAACTCGACCATCGGTTCCTGAAGTACATCCTGCTGGCCGAACACAGCACCTTTCTCAGCTTCGCAAGTGGTACGACACACCAGACCATCTACTTCCCTGAGGTCAAGGCGTTCCACGTCTGCCTTCCTTCGCTCGACCTGCAACGCCGGATCGCCGACGTACTCACGGAGATGGACGACCTGATTGAGAACAACCGGCGTCGCATCGAACTGTTGGAGGAGATGTCACGGGTAATCTACCGGGAGTGGTTCGTGCACTTCCGGTATCCCGGGCACGAGACTGCAGCCGTCGTCAACTCGCCGGCGGGCCCGATACCGGAGACCTGGACAATCGCCCCAGTCGAGGAGTTGGCTTCGGTCGAGAAGGGCCTCTCGTACAAGGGTGCCTACCTCACTCAGGCTGGCGTCCCTATGGCCAACCTGAAGTGTCTGCGCCCGGGAGGCGGCTTCCGCCGGGATGGGACCAAGCCATACTCCGGGCCCCATAAGCCTCGTCACGAGGTTCGGCCGGGCGACCTTGTCATGGCAAACACCGACCTCACCCAGGCAGGCACGGTGATCGGAAGTCCAGCGTTTGTCCCCCGACGAGGGTTCGAGGATGGTGGCATCATCTCCCATCACCTGTTCGCCATCAGGTGCGAAGACCAATCCAGGATTCACTGGCTCTACGAGTCGTTCCGCGACGAGCGGTTTCGAGCGTATGCCCGAGGAGTTGCCAGCGGTGCAACCGTCCTTGGCTTCCGTCCAGCGGATCTACTCGCGTACCCCCTCGCCTGCCCGCCGGACCGTCTGCTGAACGAGTTTGCGACGATCCGGTCGGAGCTCGGCACGCTCATCGAGGACCTCGAAGACTCAATCGAGACCCTCGTGACCCTGCGGGATCTGTTGCTGCCGAAGTTGGTAACTGGGCAGGTCGACGTGTCCACTCTCGATCTAGGCTCAGTGTTGGAGGGAGCGGCGGGGTGACACCAACGGCGGGGTACTCGGAGGACGCGCTGGTCGAGCAGCCGGCGTTGGAGCTGCTGGCCGAGTTGGGCTGGACGGTTGTCAACGCGTGGGCGGAGACGTTCGGCCCGGCGGGGACGTTGGGCCGGGACTCGATGCGTGACGTGGTGCTGGTGCACCGGCTCCGTGACGCCCTTCGCCTCCTGAACCCAGACGTAACCGAGTCGGCTCGGGAAGAAGCGCTAGAAGCGGTGGCTCGGGACCGGTCGGTGATGGACCGGGTGCGGGCCAACCGGGAGGTTCACGACCTCCTCCGCGATGGGTATCGAGCCGAGTGGACCGACACCTGGGGTGAGCAGCAGTACGCGACGGTGCAGTACGTCGACTTCGCTGACTCGTCGAAGAACGACTGGCTGGCGGCCTCGCAGGTGTGGTTTGCCGGGGAGCTACACCGGCGCCGGACTGACGTCGTGCTGTTCGTCAACGGCATCCCGCTGGTGCTCGCCGAGTTCAAGGAGCCGAGCCGGCCGGCCAAGGCGGCGTACGACGAGAACCTGACCGACTACCGCGACACGATCCCGGCGCTGTTCGTGCCGAACGGGTTCCTGATCGCGTCGAACGGCTCCGAGGCCAAGATCGGCTCGACCTACTCGCCGTGGGAGTTCTTCGGCGACTGGAAGGTCATCGACGCCGACGGCACCCGGGGTGTCATCGCCCTCGAGACCGCCATCCGGGGGACGTGTGCCCATGACCGACTGCTGGACCTGGTCGAGAACTTCACCGCCTTCATCGAACGGCCGGGCGGGCTCGTCAAGGTCGTGGCCCGCAACCACCAGCTCCTCGGTGTGAACGCAGCCATCGAGAACCTGCACCGGGTCCGCGCCGCCGGCGAGAAACGTCTCGGAGTGTTCTGGCACACCCAAGGCTCGGGTAAGAGCCTGTCAATGCTGTGGTTCACGCAGAAGGTGCTGCGCCGCATCCCGGGAGCGTGGACGTTCGTGATGGTCACTGACCGCACCGAGCTCGACGTGCAGCTCCACGGCGAGTTCGCCGACGCCGGTGCCATCGGCCGTGAAGCGCAGGTTCACGCCACTTCTGCTGGCCACCTGCGGGAGTTGTTGGCGGCGGACCACCGGTATGTGTTCACGCTGATCCACAAGTTCCGCGTCGACGCCAAGGCCGGCGAGACCTCCATGCCGGTGCTGTCGGACCGCGACGACGTGATCGTGATCACCGACGAAGCACACCGCTCCCAGTACGACACGCTGGCGTTGAACATGCGCCAGGCGCTCCCGGGGGCGTCCTTCATGGGGTTCACCGGGACCCCGCTGATCGAGGGCGAGGAGGTCACCCGCCAGCAGTTCGGCGACTACGTCTCCGTCTACAACTTCAGGGATGCCATCGCGGACGGTGCCACCGTCCCGCTGTACTACGAGAACCGGATCCCCGAGCTCCAGCTCGTCAACGAGAACTTCTCCGACGAGCTCGCCGAGCTCCTCGAAGAGGCCGAGCTCGACGAGGACGCCGAAGGTCAGCTCGCCCGCCGGTTCGGTCGCGAGTACACGCTGCTCACCCGTCCGGAGCGGCTCCGCACCGTGGCCCGAGACCTGGTCGGGCACTTCGTCGGCCGCGGGTTCACCGGCAAGGCCATGTACGTCGGGCTCGACAAGGCCGCCGCGGTGCGCATGTACGACTACGTGCAGGAGGCCTGGGCCGAGCACCTTGCTGAGCTCCGGACACAACACGACGCGCTACCCGAGCTCGAGCGGCCCTGGCTGGCGAGCCGGATCGCGCTTATGGAGACCACCGACATGGCCGTCGTGGTGTCCCAGGCCCAGAACGAGATCGCCAACCTGGAACGCCAGGGCCTCGACATCAAGCCGCACCGGGCCCGGATGAACACCGAGGACCTGGCCGAGAAGTTCAAGGCCCCCGGCGACCCGCTGCGGCTGGTGTTCGTGTGCGCCATGTGGATGACCGGGTTCGACGCCCCGAGCGTGTCGAACATCTACCTCGACCGGCCCATGCGCAACCACACGCTCATGCAGACCATCGCCCGAGCGAACCGGGTATTCCCGGACAAGGACAACGGGCTGATCGTCGACTACATCGGCGTGTTCCGCAACCTCGAGAAGGCCCTCGCCATCTACGGCGCCGCCAACGCCGAGGTCGGCGTCGACTCCCCCATCCAAGACGTCGATGCCCTCGTCGGGGCACTCGCCGAGTCCATCGACACCGTCATCGACCTGTGCGCCCACAACGGCGTCGACCTCCCGGCACTACGCGACGCCACCGGCTTCGCCCACATCGCACTGCGCGACGCCGCCGTCGAAGCGCTCCTGGTGGACGAGGAGACCCGCACCGGGTTCCTCGCCGCCTCCCGGGTGACCCGCCGGATCTTCAAGGCGCTGCTCCCCGCCCCCGCCGCCGCCGCGCAGCAGCAGACCGTCGCCGCCATACGAGTTCTGGCTGAGCGGATCGCGGACGTGTCACGGCCGCCACAAGCCGACATCGAGCGGGTCTCCGACGCGGTCGAAGCCCTGCTCGACCGGTCCGTCGGCGCCGAGGAGTACGTCATCCGGGCCGCTGCGGAGGGCAGCGAGCCTGATGCCCTGATCGACCTCTCCCAGATCGACTTCGACGCCCTAGCCGCGTCGTTCGCCGGGCGCAAACGAGCCGAGACCGACCGCCTCGCCGCCCTGCTCAAGCAGCGGGCCATCGCAGCAGCTACGCGCAACCCGACCCGCTACGACCTCGTCGAGCGCATCGAGGAACTGATCGCCAGCTACAACGCTGGCAGCGTCAACATCGACGAGTACCTCAAGCGGCTCATCGAGCTCTCGAAGTCGCTCACCGCCGAGGAAGAACGGACGGTCCTCGAGGGCCTCGACGAAGCCGAGCTGGCCCTCTTCGACCTCCTCACCAAGCCCGAACCGGTGCTCACCGACGACGAACGCAACACCGTCAAGGCCAGCGCCAAGCGGCTCCTCGAGCACCTCCACGACAAGCTCGTCTTGGACTGGCGCCGCAAGTCCGCCACCACCGCCGAGGTCCGCACCACCATCCGCGACGTCCTCGACGCCGACCTCCCCGCCGACCCGTACCCACCGGTGGTGTTCGACGCCAAGGTCCAAGCCGTGTTCGACCACATCGCCACCGCCTACGGCGACGACCACACCAGCGTCTACGACACCCCCGTAGTCACCGCCCCTGGCCGTGGCACCGCAACCCTGGAGATCCCGGTGACAGCGGCGGCGGTCACCGAGGAGATCGCAGAGCAACTCCGCCACGACGACGAGTTCGTCGCTCTCGTCGCCGAGAAGCTCGGTCTCGTCGGCAACCCCGAGCTGCGCACCATCGACGAGCTCATCGACAACGACGAGGACTACGACGTCGAGTTCAAGTCCACCGCCCGCTGGGACATCAACCAGGAGCGGTACAACAAGGAGATCGAGGACGCGATCGTCAAGACCATCGCCGGGTTCCTCAACGCCGACGGCGGCACGCTGCTCATCGGCATCGGCCCCGACCGGGGCACCGTCGGCCTCGCCCAGGACTACGCCAAGGTCAAGCCCGCCAACGGCGACGGGTTCGTGAACTGGCTCACCACCCACCTCATCAACGCCCTCGGACACACCCCCGTCACCCTCACCCGCGCCCGCATCTCGGTACACGGTGGCACCGAGATCTGCCGCGTCGACGTCGCCGCCGCCCCGGCACCGGTGCGAGCCAAGACCAGCGTCAAGACCGACCTCTTCTACGTGCGCATGAACAACTCGACCAGGATCCTCCCCGACGACGAGATCACCGCCTACTGCGCCGCCCGGTGGGATCTGGCCTGACGGTGACCTCGCCTACGACGGAGTGGGATGGGGCGGGCGCGCCGGTGCTCATGCGGTCGATGACTGACGCTTGGGCCGTGCTGCACCAACGCCAGGCAGACGAACTGCGGCGCACTTGGGTACCAGCGATAGCGGGGATGAGCGCCTCGAAGCTCGATCTCACCCGCAACGGTCAGTGGGTCTCGGGTCCGTCGACGCTCATGTCGGTGCTCGGGCTGAGTCGCGCGGAGGTCGTCAACTGTCGGATGGTGCGCTGGCTGTTCGACCCGCTTGCCCGTCACGGCATCGGCGTCGACATGATCCGGTCGCTCGCTGACTACCTGGACATCACGATCGAGTCTCCTGAGACTGCCTCGGTCGAGACCGAGATCGCGATCGCCGACACACGCGCCGACATCGTGCTGACCGCCGGGTCGGACACGATCGTGTTCGAAGCCAAGATCGACGCCGCCGAACAGGATCAGCAGGGCAAGCGGATCGAGACGCACTGGCCAGATGCCGATCCGCTCATCTTCTTGACCGCCGGGCGCGCACGCATCCCCCACAGCGCCGCTGACCCTGCGCGTTGGCGGCACCTGTCTTGGCTGTGGATCGCCGAGACCGCGTCAGCGCACACCACCCAGAAGCACGGCACCGGCGACGCCCGTATGACCACCGCCCACGACGCCGTCCGGGCGTGGGCTGACTCGACCCTGAGGAGCCTCCGTTGAGCCTCGACCAACCCAGCTTTGACCCCGTCCCCGCCCAGGGCACCGGTTCCAGCGAGTTCTCACTGCCCGAGCTCTTCTACCTCACCCACCGAGAGCTCATCGACGAATGGGCACGACTGAAGAGTTCTGCGGCCAGCGCCCAAGACGCATGGCTCACCGAGATCGCCGTGCCAGCCATCGCGAGCCTCGCCGAGGACCGCGGAGTCGACCACCAGTCCTTCGACGAGGGCAGGTACCGGTCGTCGCTGCTCGTCATCCCAGGGACCGACGAGCACCGGGGACGCCCCAGCGTCGGCATCGGGCTGTGCTGGTCATCCGCCAGCCTGGAGGCACCGTTCGTCGCGATCGACGTCGACCTCTCGGCACCACGCGGCCCCGAGACTCGAGAAGCCGTACTCGTCGCGGGCGCCCGCGACCTGCGGTCCGCCAACGGCTACAAGAAGGAGCGCCGCTGGCCAGCGTGGCGCTGGGTCGCAGTACCGCCGCAGTGGTGGAACGACCTCGACGCCATGCTCCAACTCATCCTCGACGACGTCACCGCCACCTTCGAACTCTTCGAGAGCCCGCTCCGGTCCGGGCTCAGCGCAGCGGCGACCGAGCCAGGAGATGCGCCGGAGCCAGCCGTGATCGACGCGGCCGGTCCCTGACATGGCTACCGATGACCCGTCGTTGAGCCTGCTGCCGGCATCCGAGCCGAGCCGGATCGCTCGGTATCGCCGTCTGCAGTCGTGGTACCGGGAGGTCCAGCTTGGAGCGAGACCCGGCCAGTGGCCTGGCCGCCCTGCTGGCACCCTCCTTGGGAGCATGCTCTCCGCGGACGACGTCGGCGTGCAGCCCGACCTCAACTTCCTGCACCCCGCCGCCTTCGAGCACGCGTGTGAGCGCATCAAGGACGTGCCCGGCGAGAACGGGGCGCTGGATCCAGTCCGCCTCACCCACAACATGCTCTCGAGCATGCCGCTGTGCTTCAACCTGTTCGCCGCCATCAGCTCAGAACCCGGGTTCCTCGCGTTGTTCCAGAGGCTCTTCGACCCAGCGGCCACCGCCGTCGACCGCCTGGTTTGCGAGTGGGCGCCTCCGCCCTCCCAGCACCTCCAGGACCGCACGGCCTTCGATGCGATCGTGTTCTACGAGCGGGCCGACGGTCCAGCGTTCGTCGGAGTCGAGACGAAGTACACGGAGCCCTTCAGCCAACGGGAGTACGGGCCCACGGACTCGTACCGAAGAGCAACCGCGGACTGCGGCTGGTTCCACGACCCCCTCAGCGCTCCGGATCGTCTGAAGGCGGCGCGCTCGAACCAGCTCTGGCGCAACGTCATGCTCGCTGCCTCGCTCGAGATCAACGGCACCTACGGCCGCGGGTCCGTCGCGGTCGTCGCGCTCGACCGAGACCCCGGAGCGGCCAAGGCGTGCGACGCCTTGGCCGACGAGCTCAACCCCACTGGCCGTCAACGGCTGTGCTCGGTCAGCCTCGAGTCCATCGTCGGAGCCGCACGGGACCTTGACGCGGATCTTGCCGGCTGGGCGGACCACTTCGACCGCCGGTACCTCGACACCGGTGCCGTCGAGCGAGCCGAAGGGCCCGACCCCACCGGACCCCGGTTGGGACGCCCCCTCTCAGCTCGCTGACCAGGAGAAGCGGTCGCCGAGGACCAGTAGGGTCGCCCCCATGACGGTGGTGTGGGGGATACACAACAACCAACCTGACCTCGATCTCATCGGGGGTGGTTTCGTCACCATCGGGTGGGACGAGCTCGGTGACATGTCGGCGCTGCCCGACGACCGCGACTTCTTGAAGGACCGGTTGGCCGAGACCTACCCCGACGTGACGCTCGGGGCCATCCGGGTATGGGCTGGGGTCATCCTGCGGTTCAACTTCGAGATGCAGCCCGGGGACTACATCATCTGCCCGAACAAGGCGGACAGCACGATCAACATCGGCCGCGTCATCGGTGACTTCTACGTCGAACCCGGTGTCGATGTGCATCGGAACCGGCGCCACGTCGAGTGGCTCCGCACCGGCGTGCCCCGTACGGAGTTCTCCCAGGGAGCCCGCTACGAGATCGGGTCTGCGGTGACGCTCTTCAAGGTCAAGAACCATACGGGTGAGTTCCTCGCCGCCGTCGGAGTTGCACCCCCCGGCGACGACACCCCGGTTGCACCAGTCGTGCCGCCGGTGCCAGGGCCCGACCTGATCGAGAACGAGCCGAGTGCAGAACGAGTCGCCGCCTACTCCCGCGACTTCGTCGTCGACGTGCTGCGCAAGATGGATCCGTTCCGCTTCGAGCACTTCACTGCTGCGGTGCTGCGAGCGATGGGCTACCACGCCCGCCCCACGGTCGCGACGGGCGATGGCGGCGTCGATGTCATCGCTTCCAAGGATGCCCTCGGGATCGAGCACCCTGTCATCAAGGTGCAGTGCAAGCGAACGGTGAACACGATCGGCGCACCAGACGTCCAGAACCTCGCCGGAGCACTCGCCCACGGAGGTTCAGAGGTCGGGCTCTTCGTCACCCTCGGTTCGTACTCGGCCGACGCGCGCCACCTCGAACGCACCCGTCAAGACCTCCGCCTCGTCAACGGCACCGAGCTCATCGACATGATCTTCGAGCACTACGAACGACTCGATCCTGAGTGGCAGGCGCTCCTTCCGCTCAGGCAGGTATACGCCGTTGACCGCGACGCGGAACTGAGCTGAGCATGGGGTCCGTGGACCCGGTCGTCGTAACCGCGGTGCTTGCGGCGCTGGCGCCGGCCGGGGTCTCGATCCGGGACCACGCGGATCTGGTCCCCAACAAGCCCGGCCTCTACGCGTTGCGTGGCTCCCCTGACAGCTGGGATTAGCTCGGGCTCGGCGCACCGCCAGACGATCGTCCGCTCTATGTGGGAAAGGCCGAGGACAGCCTGGGGTCTCGCGATGTGAAGACCCACTTCGGGACAGGTCGCACCGGAAGCTCGACGGTGCGGCGCACGATCGACGCATTGTTGGCCGACACGCTTGACCTCGTCGCGCAACCCCGGAACCCCACGACTCCTGGGCACTTCTCGAACTACGCCTTCGAACCAGCAGGTGAGGAGCAGCTCACCGAGTGGATGCTCGACCATCTCACCCTCGCCACGTGGGTGCCTCCAACCGACACCGTGCTCGCTGACGTTGAGACCGCAGTCCTCCAGGTCCTCCTGCCACCCCTGAACCTGTCGAAGGTCCGGACGCCGTGGCGTCCGGTGGTGTCGGCTGCACGGAAGCAGCAGGCCACCGCCGCGTCGCTCTGGGTGCCCTGACCCCGGGTGTAGCCACTCGACCGCCAGTGCCTCGGCCACGGGAAGAACCGGTCCCCCTGCTCGTCGCCGCTGGACCGAGGAGACACCGGACGTGCGGGTCATCGGCATCGGGTTGAAGGACGCTCGAGTGGGCACGCCCAACCCATGCGTCCGCTGCTCCCCACGGTTGGGCCGCGGTCCCTGCTCTCACACCGTCAGCATCTGCACACGACACAGCCCGGACCATTCGGTCCGGGCTGTGTCGTTCACAGAGCGCGATTTTCGCTAGAGATCTGGGCGATTTTCGCCAAGACCCCATGGTGGGCCATGAGGGAATCGAACGCCCGACCTCCGCCGCGTCATGCAGGATCGACCTTCTGCCGAACTCTGGCGTGTCCCACCCAGTCCTGCTGACGGCGGCAGTCGAGGCGTTGATGCCTCTTCAGCGACGTCGCCGCCTGAGGTATTCGGCTGGCTACCGCTGGTCAGCGACAACCTCACATGGCGCGTACTGGGCATTAGGGAGGACCCGGCCCGCTGGCAGCGACGTGCGAGTGCACCAGGCGCCCGACATCTAGCGGCGGCCAGCCCACTCAGTGATCGCTTGGCGCAACCAGAGGCGCGTCCGGCCACCGCCCCTCTCCACCACAGGGGCGGGGAAATCTGTGTATCGATGCAGATAAGTCGACACGCTGTTGCGGTGGCTGAGGCCGAGGATGTCGGCGACCTCCTGGGAGTCGACGAGGTCCTCGGTGTCCACGGTCGGGGCCATGGAAATAGTCTACGTAGGTTGACTGACAGCGGAGCTGGACGTATGCTGTCTACGTAGCAAGACAGCCTAGAAACGAAGTGGCCCCGGCGGTGGTGGAACACCCCGGGGCCTGGCCGGAACCTTAAGAGAGGTCCGACGTGAACCATCGTACGAGCATCGCCGTGCCCTCATTCGAGACGGCGCGCGCTGGGCTCGAGCACGACCTCCAGGCTCGATGGGCGTCAGCGGCTCAAGCAGCACGTCTGATTCGGCTGGCGGAGCGGTTCGAGCGCTTCTGCCTGGACGGGTTCGGCATCGACGATCTCGACGCCGTCTCCCCAGCCGTGGTCCGGAGCTTCGTGTCGGCTGCCGACGCTGGTGGACGTACGGTGAGCCCGAGCCTTCAGCGCGCTCGACGCGCTGCGGTCCGGGCGCTGTACCGGTGTGGGCGGAACCTCGGGGCTGCGTCGACCGACCCCACCACGGATATCCGGCTGCCGGCGCTCTCGTCGCTCCGAGCTCGGCCGCTCACGGATGACGAGGTCTTGGAGTGCCGCGTCGCCTCCACGTGGTCGCTCACCAGCTCACGTCGTGCCGTTGCCTGGGCGTTGGCCGAGGCGACCTGCCGGTCCGGCGAGATCCCCCATGTTGTCCCCCGGGATGTGGACATCGACACCGGGACGCTTGTCATCCGAGGCGGCGGACGATGCCGGCCACGCGTCGGACAGCTGACCGATTGGGGCCGTGAGCAGATCGAGCAGCATCTGCAAGGTGGCGCCGATCCGGATGCCTCGCTGATCTACTCGGGTGAGACGGCGCGTCTCGGCGGGCTGGTCTCGGCCAACTCGGCGATCAGCCAGGTCCTGCAGCGGGCTGGCCTGGCCGACGAGCCCGACGTTCGGCCGTCCTCGGTGGTGGCATGGGCGGGAACGAAGGTGCTCGAGCGCACCGGCCGGATCGAGCTGGTCGCCAACTCGCTCGGACTGACCAGCCTGGACAGTGCTGCCTCGTTCATCGGCTGGGACTGGGCGACGAGCCTCGGGGTCAGCGATGGCTGAGCGGCGCCGACCAGGAACGAGCACCTTCGACCGCATCGATGCACTGCTGGCGAACCCGGAGCTGTACGAGCTGGCGGCGGCCGTCCCCGAGGTCGACCCGAGCGCCGGCGGTCGGCCGCGCCACTATCCCGCCTACATGTGGCTGTTCTTCGACGCCCTGCTTTCGGTCTACGACTCGGCCCGGCGGGTCGAGGTCGAGCTCTCGCATCCGATCGTCTGGGCGCACATCCGCAGCGCCGTGTGCGCCCGGTTCCCGGACCAGCCCGAGTTCTGGCTGCCACCCACACCCATGAGACGGCACCACTACCTCTACGGCCGGACGGCTTGGCTCGCTCAACCGGAAGTCCTCGGTGCGCTGCGCGACATCCATCGACGCAGCGCCGCCGCGGCGGCCCGGGCGATCGGCCTACTCGATCCGACGGGCAGGGGCTCCTGGACGAAGCCCGATCTGTCCCGGCTGATCCATGCGGACGGCAAGGTCGTCACCCCGCTGTTCCGTGCCCACCCGGGCGACACCAAGCTCGACAAGGAGACCGGCGAGCTCCGGCCGCTGCGTGCCGAGCACGATGCCTCGCTGCACTTCGAGGGCACGGGCGAGACCGCCTGGGGGACGAAGTGGGTCATCGCCGCCTGCCGGAGCGAAGACGTGCACGGCCGGATCATCCTCGACGTCGAGTGGGTCCCTCAGGCCGGCGGCGAGGCACGAGTCGCCGTCGACACGTTCACCCGGCTCGCACCCCAGTGCCGCGGCGCCCAGGGTGTCATCTACGACACGGCTCTCCGTGGCGCTCACCACCAGACGCTGCTCCGGGACCTCGGCTGGCTGTCGATCAACAAGATCGCCGCCAAGAAGGCCGATACAAAGGGCAAGGCTCGACGCGGTGCCGGCCGACGGGTCGAGAAGTCGACGCACGTCGAGGACCGCACCGTCACCACACCCGATGGCGAGGTCACGCTCTCCCTGTTCGCCGAGGGCGGTGCCATCGGCGTCGGCGTGCTCACCGACACCGGCGCTCGCGTATTCGTCCCGCTCGACCGGGTGCGGACCCACCGCAACGCCGACAAGTCCGGGTACCGCTGGTACAACGACTACCGCCTGCCCGAGCAGTACGGCGGCGGCACGATCACCGTCCGCCTCCACGGCAACGCCGACGACGAGAAGCGGCGGTTCAACCGGACCGAGAACATTCGCCAGATCCCCCAGAGCGACCCGGACTTCAAGCGGCTGTACCGGCGGCGCAACGACGCGGAGTCGATCAACCGGGCGCTCGACGACACGCTCTGGCTTCGCCGGGCCCACTCGATCGGGCATGAGCGCCAGCACCTCAACCTGTTGACCTACGCCCTCACCGTCAACAGCCTCGCTCTCTGGCGCCACCAGGCGCGCCAAGACGAACCACCACTGCCGCTCGCAGCCTGACCGGTCCCCGGATCAGCGGCTCCAACGGCTTCGGGGCGTCCTGGCTCAGATCGAGGCGCTCGATCCGGCGACATGACCGCTCGAACGGCTCGCGAGCGGTCCGAACTGGCGTCGTAGGATTCTCTACTCAGCCAGTTCGTGCACGTGGGGGAGGTTTTCTCCCACGTTCTCTACCGGCCCCGCCCTCGTAGCTCAGTTGGATAGAGCAACCGCCTCCTAAGCGGTAGGTCCCCAGTTCGATTCTGGGCGTGGGCACCATCGGGTCTACCTGGTCATGCAGCAGATTCGACCCGGCCACCGCATCACCAGCCGCTTGGTCATCCACGAGCCGCAGTCGGCCCACTGCCGCATCCTGAGAGCTCTGGCCCCCATCAGCCGCACCGGGCCCCACCAAGTGGCCCTGAGCGACCAGGGCCTCCACGACGAAGGTCGGAACTTGGACGGAACGGCGACCGGCCGCGGTCTTGGGTTGCTCGACCGCCCCCCATCCCGAATCGGGGTCTGCCACCGGTCAGACAGCAGGCCAGGGCCGGGTTCGGCCCTGGCCTGCTGCGCGTCTCGGCATCGTCACTCCACCCACGGCCGACGTCTTGCAACGCACGTCGACCTCGTGGGCCGAGGGGTTCCACCGGGGGAGGCGGCACGACCTCCGGCGTCGGGTCACCTTGTGGTCGCGTGCGCCCAGTCGTCGTAGCGGACTGTGCCCAGCGTTGCATCGGGCCCCGGGATCAACGTGTGCTCCTCGATCCGGGCGCCCGAGTACTTGGCATCGGGGTCGGCGACGACCGCTCGAGCGTCTCCATGGCGCTCGAGATCGCGGCGGATGAGGTCTTCGAGCGGGAACGCCTCCGGGCCACCGACTTCGACGATGCCGTTGACCGGAGCGCCCTCGACGACGCGGGTGACCGCGTCGGCCACGTCGTCGGAGGCCATGGGTTGGAACTGAGCGTCCGGGACCCGGACCGTGTCACTGACCAGGTGCATGTCGGCGAGAGCGGGGAGGAACTCGAAGAACTGCGTTGCGTGGACGATCGAGTACGGGATCGGCGATCCGGTGATCAGGTCCTCCTGGGCGATCTTCGCCCGGAAGTATCCGCTCTCGGCCAAGTCCTGGGTACCGACGACGGAGAGCGCGACGTGGTGGGTGACCCCGGCGGCTGCTTCAGCAGCGAGCTGATTGCGCGTCGACGTCTCGAAGAACTCCAGCACCGCTGCATCTGCGAACGAAGGCGAGTTCGACAGGTCGACCACGACCGACGCGCCGCGCATCGCATCGGCCAGGCCTTCACCGGTCAAGGTGTTCACGCCCGAGGCCGGCGATGCCGCCACGACCTCGTGCCCGTGGTCCTCGAGCCGGGTCACGACCTTCGAGCCGATCAGTCCCGTGCCGCCGATCACAACGATCTTCATGGTGTGCTCCTCATCTGACGCCACCTGCCGGTGCAGGTGGCTACCGAGGGAGGACCAAGCAGGCGCCGACGCTGTGACAGGCGCTGGCTCCGAAGGGCGCGCCGCTGACCGTCGGCCTGGCTGGTGTCACAGCTCGCCGCGCTGCCCGGTCCTTCCGCGCGACCACCAGATACGTGAGGGGAAGCACATGACGTCAGGCTGTGAGCAACAGGAGCTGCGTGAGCGAGGCATCGGGCCGCGCGGCCCTCGAGGGCCGCAGCTCGTCGTGAGCGAGGGCTCCATCCGGAGCATCGAGGACCTGCGCTCCCACCTTCAGTGGGCCATCGAGCTCGAGCACGCCACGTTGCCGTCCTACCTCTGTGCGCTCTACTCGATCGACGGCACAGGCAACGCCGCCGCGGCCGACATCGTGCACAGCGTGTTCCTGGAGGAGATGTTGCACCTCGCCCTCGCGGCCAACCTCCTGAACGCGGTTGGCGGGGCGCCGGTCCTCGATGACCCGCGGCTGCTTCCTTCGTACCCGCGTCAGCTGCCGCACAGCCGCCCGCCGATCGAGGTTCCCCTCGTGCCGTTCGGGCGCGACGCGCTCAAGGTCTACCTGTCGATCGAGCGGCCGTGCGCCTCCACTGCGCCTCCACAGAGCGACGGGTACGAGACGATCGGCCAGTTCTACGAGGCGATCAGGCTCGGGATCCTCACCTTGGTCGAGGAGCTCGGACCCGAGCTGCTGTTCAGCGGTGATCCCGCTCGACAGGTGAGCGATCGGGAGTTTCGAGGTGGGCCCGGTCGGATCTTCAAGATCCACGACCTCGACACGGCGCTGGCCGCGCTCCGGCTCATCGTCGAGCAAGGCGAGGGTGTCGAGCACCTCGAGGTCTGGGATGGCGACCGGGACATGTTCCATCCCGAACGCGACGCGGTCGGGCACTACTACCGGTTCCGCCAGCTGCTGAGCGGCCGCGAGTTCCAGCGGGGTGACACGCCCCTCACGGGCCCGACGGGACCAGAGATCCTCATCGACTGGGATGCGGTGCGTCCGATGGCCGCGAACCCGAAGCTCGCCGATCACGCCCCGGACAGTGCGGTGTGGAAGGCCCAGATGGGGTTCAACATCGCGTACTGCAACCTGTTGGACCTCCTGGAGCAGACCTTCAACGGCGCACCGCAGATGCTGGCCCGGGCGATCCCCGTGATGTTCCAGCTGCGCGCTCTTGCCGTCGAGCTCATGTCGACGCCGGTTCCCGGCGGGTCCTTCGTCGCCGGGCCGACCTTCGAGTACGTCGAGCCGGCTGCACGGCGTTGACGCCGGGCCGGTCGAGGCCGCGATCGGCGAGTCCCCGGGGCGTTGCGTTCGCGTGGGCCATCGTCTGACGAACCCGGAGGATCGGGACGCCGTGGACCGTGGTCCGCAACCGCGCCGCACGATCTGGATCGGCCCTAGAGCGACGGGTGCTCGATCCCTCGCGCCTGGTCCCACAGCGGTCGGGTGGTGCCGGCGAGGCGGGCCAAGTCGTCGCCGATGCCTCGACCTCTCCCGGGTGACCACGGCACACCGTTGATGAAGACGCTCGGATCCGTGCGGGCACGGGCCGCACTGGCCAGGCCGGCATCGTCGATCAGGCGCGCTCGACCTGCCCGTCGGACATCGGGGTCGGTCAGCAGCTCGTCTTCGACCCCCAGCGCCCGCAGGTGCCGCAGCGCGTGCGTCCCCCAGCAGCCGCACGTGGCGACGGCATCCACGAACGGCCAGAAGAGGCCGGCGTGCGCCGCGACTTCGGCGAAGTTCGCTCCGATTCGAGAGACCGGGTCGGGCTGCGTCAACCGATGCCGGAAGGCACAGGTGACGCCCTCGTCGCGAAGGACCGCATCTCGGACACCGAGGTACACGTCCATCGTGGCGGGGCTGGTGAGATCGCCGTAGATCACCGTCTTCAAGACGCCGTGGGCGCTTCCCAGCACGTGGTCCCCGACGCCGATCCGGACCGGGTCGCGACCGCCGGCGGGCGCGGTGGCACACCGGTCGTGCTCACGCAGGTCGACCCCGGCCACGCAGTCCGAGAGCACGGTCATCATCCCCGTCACGTCGCCGTGACCGCCTGGACCAGCACGTTCACATCGACCATGGGACCGATGAGCAGGCCGCCGGTCTCGGCTCGGGCGTTCCACGTGAGGCCCCACGACTCCCGATCGACGACCGTCGACGCACTGACCGAGATGGAGGGCCGACCAGCGGCCGATTCCCAGGCGC
The DNA here is from genome assembly GCF_049993875.1 of Aquihabitans sp. McL0605. Taxonomy (NCBI): domain Bacteria; kingdom Bacillati; phylum Actinomycetota; class Acidimicrobiia; order Acidimicrobiales; family Iamiaceae; genus Aquihabitans; species Aquihabitans sp. McL0605. The sequence goes on along the minus strand of NZ_CP188252.1, from coordinate 3,182,856 downwards.
GCTCGACTCGGGCGACCAGCCGAACCGGCTGCGAGCTCCCGAGCACGTCGACCAGGCCGGCGAGGATCCACTGACGTGGTGCAGTCCCCGGTTCGAGGGCTGTGGATCGAAAGGAGATGGTGGGGAACCGCTCGACATCGAAGAAGTCGGCGCTCCGCAGGTGCTTGTCGCGGGCCGGAATGCCGGTGTCGACGGTCGTGGCATCGATCGTTGCCTCCACCCCGGAGCGCTCGGGCACGTCATCGACCGTGACGGTGCCGGTGATGCCACGGAACTGGCCGTGGACCCGTGCCACCACGAGGTGACGGGCGACGAACTCGACGACGGTCCGGTCGGGGTCGATCAGGTAGGTCCCGGGGCTGGGCACCCGGTGGGCCTCGTCCAACACGTTCGGGCGGTCATCGGGCCAGACGGCGGTGGTGGGGTGGGATCGGATCCTCATGGGGCATCTCCTTTGGTGGCCACGCGACGGATGGACACTCTTCGCATGGGGTGTTGCGGCACGAAGACCACGCATGTCGACGGTCCGTGACAGCGAGGGGCTCGCCCCGGTGATCGGCCTCCGGCGTCACACTTCTGGGGGCTGCGCTGTCTCGTGAGGTGACCGGAGCGCGCTGTGGGCTCTGGCGGCAAAGGAGATCACCATGAGCACGCTTGGCATCGAGCCGGCTGAGATCGACGAGACCCTGTCGATGGACCTGCGGGTCCGATCGTCGGCGGTCTCACTCAAGGGGACACCGGCGGGTCCCGACAGTTGCGCGGGGTGCGCGTTCTACCTCGAGCCGACGGCCGACATCTCGTACTGCTGGCACCCGGCCCTGCGGATCCTGGTGGGGTCGGCCTGGTGGTGCGTGTGTTGGGAATCCGCCGAAGGGGCGTGATCGCGGTGGCTTCGAGCGCGACCATCGAGCGGGGGACCGCCGCCGGTCACCGCGTGGACGAAGCCGCGGCTCGCCAGGTCGCGGCCGCGTTCCTCGAGGCCGTCTCGGCCCCCGAGGACCTGCGGGTGAGAGCGGCGTACGCACAGCTGTCCCGTCAGGCCGACTCCTGGTTCGCCCGGCTCACCGCCCCGGCGGTGGGCGATGCCGTACGGGTCGTCTTCACCCGGCTCGACGAGCCCTATGCCGACAGCTCCGAGCTGCTGGAGTCCGTTCGGTCCCACCGAGTCTTGGAGCTGGTGTCGGTGGCGCACGACAAGGAGCGTCGCCATCCCTTGCTCGATGGGATGGTCGGTGGTTCACATGATCGGTTCCGCGCGGTCCACGACATCGTGAGCCACGGGTGGCTCGGCCACGACTTCAGCCGGGACGGGGAGTACTCCGCCTGGTTGGCTGAGGACCGCATCTACCGAGGGGTGGCCCGATGGGTGCTGGGGACGGAGCTCCATGCCCACCACTCGGTTCGCTGGACGACTGGCAGCATCGCCCCGTTCAAGGCGGTGCTCCTCCCGCCGAACCTGCTCCGCGCCTCGATGGACGCCGGGCACCCCGTCGCGCTCTGACCGGGGGCACCGGGGGTCACTCGAACCGGGGCATCGCCAGGAGGACGGCCGTTGCCTCCTCCAGATCGTCGTACTCCGCGAGGATCACCTCGCCGTCGTAGGTCGTGCGGCCGAAGATGGCCCACCGCTCGCTCTCGACCAAGGTCGCCTCGCCGTCGACGCTGATGCCTTGGTCCACGAGCTGGCACAGCGCGGCGACGTCGCGAAGGAGCCGGCCGGTCAATGGTGAGGCCGGATCCCGTGGGGCGACCTCTTGGGTGCGATCCGAGCCTGGATCTGGATGGACTCCCATGGCGAACAACCTCCTGTCAGCCCGGGTGGTGGAGAGGGCCGACGATGTTCGGACAAGACAGGCCCCGTCGCTGTGACACCAGCACCCGCCCGGATGGCGATTTGTCACACCCGGCCTGGCGATCTGGTCTTGCGGGGGAGACCTCTTCGCCATTCCCCACCCGGAGGACCAAGGCCATGTCGTTCTACCTGTCCACCCCGCAGCTGCGACCCACGGGAGTGGAGCCGCTCGAGTTCATCGAGGATCCGGTCCTGCCCGACGACGGTCCGCCGCGGCGCAGCGGCGGCTCTGACGGTTCCGTTGCCGAGGATCGACGGGCAGCTGTGGGGACGGCGTCGGCGAACGACGCCGCCATCGACGCGGAGCAGGTGCTCGTCCGAACGCGGGTCCGCCGCCAGCGGGTGGCGGTCTGGTGGTCGGCTCGGACACAACGGCGGTGAGCGCGCTGGGCCCCCAGCCCCTCTCGGCTCCATCTCTCGAGCGCCTCGGCCCCCTGCGGTCGGTCCGCACCCCCGTCCTCGATGTCGCTTACGTCGATGCCGGCCCGGTGGACGGTCCAGTGGCCGTCCTCCTCCACGGCTTTCCCTACGACATCCACAGCTACGTCGACGTCGTCCCGCTCCTGGCGCAGGCGGGCCTGCGGGTGATCGTCCCCTACCTCCGAGGGCACGGTCCGACGCGCTTCCTCGACCCGGTGACGCCGCGATCAGGTCAGCAGGCCGCGCTCGGGTCGGACGTGGTCGAGCTCCTCGACGCGCTCGACGTTCCTCGGGCCGTGCTGGCCGGGTACGACTGGGGTGGCCGGGCCGCATGCGTCGCCGCCGCGCTCTGGCCCGACCGGTGCGTGGGGCTCGTCACCGTGAACGGTTACCTCATCCAGGACATCAGCACGGCCGATTGCCCGCTCGACCCGGTCCTCGAAGCAGGGTTCTGGTACTTCTTCTACTTCGCAACGGAGCGCGGCCGGCGAGGCCTGCAGGACAACGCGCGCGAGATCGCCCGAGTCATCTGGAGCCGAAACTCGCCCGCATGGACCTTCGACGACCAGACGCTCGATCGTGCCGCAGAGGCGTTCGCCAACGACGACTACGTCGACGTCGTCATCCACTCGTACCGCCACCGCCTCGGCCTCGCCGTCGGCTCGCCGCGCTACGAGGCGCTCGAGCGCCGGCTCGAAGGTCAGCCGCCAATCGCTGTTCCCGCGATCACCATCGATGGCGAGGCTGACGGCAACTTCCCGGCAACCGACGGCGCTCGCGATGCGCGTCGCTTCGTCGGCGATCGACAGCACCGGCGCGTCCCGAACGCAGGGCACAACCTCCCGCAGGAGGCGCCGGGCGCGTTCGCAGAGGCCATCATCCAGCTGGCGCGCCAGAACTGAACTGCGCCACCGCTCAGCCATCGGCCGCCGAGTGCGAACGATCGTCTGAGCGACCGGCTGTCGACCTGAGCGGATCTGCTCGGGCGCGAACGGGCCCCCGGGGTGGGGAACCACCCGGGGGCCCGGAACGCCTTCGCCGCTGGGAGCAGCTCCGTCGGGTCAGGCGACCGATGCGGGGCTGGTGGCGGCGACCGCCCCGATGATGGTCTCGGCCACCTCAGCCGGTCGCGAGACGCTGATCGCATGCGAGGCGCCGGGGATCTCGACCGTCCCCTTGGATCCGGCACGCTCGGCGACGAAGCGATGGAGGTCGGCAGGGATGTTCAGGTCCTGCTCGCCGTACACGAACCACGACGGCAGCCGCTTCCACGCCGGCTCGGCCGAGACCAGGCCGTCGGAGAGAGCCGCCTCGGTGACGGGTCGCTGGGTCGCGGCCATGAGCTCGGCTTCCAGCTGGTGCACGTCGGCGGCGAACTGGTGGCGGAACCGATCCCTGGTGATGGCGAACTCGTTGCCCCCGGTTGCGACCGGGTAGGCCGTGAGGGCCTCCGCCAACGAGCTGCCCTCGAACATCGTGGAGAGCTGGAAGGCCGATTCGCCGGTCTCGGGCGCGAAGGCGGCGACGTAGACGAGCGCCGTCACCGAGTCGAGCTCGGCGGCGGCTTCGGTGATCACCATGCCGCCGTACGAGTGGCCGACGAGGACCACAGGTCCGCTGATGGAGCCGACGACGTCTCGGACGTACGCCGCGTCGCCGGCCAAGCTGCGGAGCGGGTTGGCGACGGCGACGACGTCGCACGGGCCGTGCCCGCTCACGCCGACGAGCCGTGGGTGGTGCACGAGCCGTTCGATGACCGGGTTCCAGCTCGAGGACTCGGCGAACGCGCCGTGCACGAGCACGACGGTGGAGGTTGGGTCTGACATGGGGGTATCCCTTTCGTGGCTGGCCACCGGATGGCGTGCCAGGTGGTTGTGGTGGTCGCTGGAGGGTGGAGGTGCGCGGAGGGCAGCCCCCGCGTCAGGGGTGGAGCACCCGGCGCAGCACGTCCGTCGCCTGCTCGATCGCCGCGGAGGTCGCCTCGGTCTCGCGCAGCGGGTTCAGCATCATGAAGTCGTGGACCGTGCCGTCGTAGCGGACGCTCGTGGTCGGCACGCCGGCCTGGGTGAGCTTGCGGGCGTAGGCCTCGCCCTCGTCGCGCAGGACGTCGTTCTCATCGACGATGACGAAGGCCGGCGGAAGGCCGGCGAGGTCCTCCAGGGTGGCCTGCAACGGCGACGCCGTGATCTCACCCCGACCGGCCGGATCGGGAAGGTACGCGTCCCAGAACCAGGCCATCGCCTGGGCACGGAGGTACGGGCCCTCGGCGAACTCGCGGTAGCTGGCCGTGTCCTGACCGGCGTCGGTGACCGGGTAGTAGAGCGACTGGTGGACGAAGGACACGTCGCCGCGCTGCTTCGCCAGGATCGTCACCGCCGCCGTCATGTTGCCGCCCACGGAGTCTCCGGCGATCGCGATCCGGTCGGGATCGAGGTCGTAGAGGCGTCCCTCCGCGACGATCCACTGCGCCGCCGCGTAGACCTGCTCGATCGCCACGGGGTAGCGGGCCTCGGGCGATCGGTCGTACTCGACGAAGACGACGGCAGCGTTGGTGCCGATGGCCAGCTCCCGCACGAGTCGGTCGTGCGTCCCGGCGTTGCCGAGCACCCACCCTCCGCCGTGCACGTAGAGGATCACCGGGAGCGTCTGGTTGGCCCCGACCGGTCGGACGATGCGCAGCGCGACGTCGCCGACCGCGGCGGGGATCCCGATCCAGGCCTCGTCGACGTCCGCCATGGCGATGGGTGCGGCTTGCACGTCATCGAGCACCTTGCGCGCCGCGTCGGGCTCGAGCTCGTAGAGGAAGGGGGGTCGCGAGGTGGCATCAGCGAACTGCTGGGCTGCCGATTCGAGGATGATCATCGTTTGCTCCTGGGGTCACTGCCGTGAGGCGTTGAGGTTCGGGTGAACGGTGTGGAGACCACACGGCACCTGCTCCCGTGACAGCCCAGGGCCAGGCCGCAGCCGACGCGTGCTTCGACGCTCGACCCGCGGTCGGGTCGCTGGCGATCGACATCCCGCGCGGTCACAGATCGGCGGCCGACGCTGTCTGCGGTTGCCAGTCGATCGTGAAGCACCGTGACCTGGTGAGGGCCACGAGAGGTTGCAGCCGGCCCGCGAGCGCCACCGTTGCGTGGGCGATGCTGCGCTCGCCCGGTGTCTCTGGGAGATCAGCGCCGAGCTCGTCGGCCTCCCTGGCGACGTGGGCTGGCGGGCCGGCCCCCTCGAACCTGGCGCTCAGTCGCCGGCGGCGGGAAGCATGAGAAGGGCGTCGCGACAGGTCTGCGCGCACGCCCGGCACGCCTCGGCGCAGATCCGGCAGTGATCGTGCAGGTGGCTGTGCTTCGCGCACTCATCGGCGCACGCGTCGCAGGCCGCGACGCATGCGTGGAGGATGGCGCGGACCGTGGCCCGGTCGGGTTCGAGCAGGCGGCTGACCACGTCGGCCGTGACGCGACAGACCGCGGCGGCATCGAGGTCGAGGCGGATGCAGCGCCGCAGCATCGCCACGGTCTCCTCCGCGAGGCAGGCGTCGGCGCACACGAGGCACACCTGGGCGCACTCTTCGAGACCGTGGAGGATCTCGGCCAGCTGCTCCAGCTGGAGCGCGCCTCCACTCGTCGGGTGGCTCTCGAGGATCGGCTGGGCATCGGACATGGCGGTGCTCTCATTCGCATCGTTTCGGCGGCGGAGTACGGCCGATCGAAGCGATGACCATCTCGTGCCCGAGGAGACCAGAGCCAGGTCACACCTGTGACACCCCCTGCGAGATCGATTCGTCAGGAGCGCATCTCGAAGGCTCGGCGTGGACCCCACCCCGCCGGCTCGGCGTGACCGCTCGATCTCCGGACGTTTCGCCAGTTCGGAGTGATCGCTGCGCCACGTATCGTGACGACGAGCGCCACCACCACCGGCGTCCGCAGGGCGGTCCTCGACGCGATGGTGATCCCCCCGCCGGCCTCGCATCTGCGAGACCAACCGACATGTGAAGCAGAGGCAGAAGAGTGGACGACGGCAGCGCAGTGGTGACGATCGGGCGCGAAGAGGAACGCCGGACCCTGGCCGATGCGCTCAGCCACGGGGGACGCGGACCGGTGGCGGTGGTGGTCGAGGGCGAGCCCGGGATGGGCAAGACGGTCGTGTGGCGCGAGGCGCTGGCGCAGGCGGAGGCCGACGGGTGCCAGGTGCTGCGGTGCCGACCGGGCGAGGCCGAGGTCGACCTCGCCTACGCCGCGCTCGGCGACCTCCTCGTGGACCTGCCGGCGGGGGCGTTCGATGGCCTTCCCCGGCCGCAACGCGAGGCGCTCGACGTGGCCATGATGCGGGCGGCGCTGCCCCCGGAACCGGTCCCACCGCGAGCCGTCGGCCTCGCTCTGCTCGGCGTCATCCACCGCCTCGCCGCCGACCAACCGGTCGTCATCGGTGTCGACGATGCCCAGTGGCTCGACGAGCTCTCCGAGGGGGCCCTCGCGTTCGCCACGCGCCGCCTGGCCGATGAGCCGGTGGCCGTGATCGCCACCCGGCGTCTCGGGCCGACGCCCGGCTACCCCGCCGACCTGGCCAACGACCTCCCCGGCGGGGTGCGGACCGTGCGTCTCGGCCCCCTCGGCGACTCCTACCTCGACCAGATCCTCCAGGCGCGCTTCGGTGCTGCCGTCGCCGCCAGCGCCCGTGGGCCCGTCCAGCGGGCCGCCGGCGGCAACCCGTTCTTCGCCCTCGAGCTGGCGGGCGCGGTCGCCGCCCACCGGGACGAGCCGGGCTCCGGCGATGACTTCCCGATCCCGCCGAGCCTGATGTCGCTGGTCGGGAACCGTCTCAGCCGCCTCGGCCCGGAGGCCCTCGAGGCGGTCGAGCTCCTCGCCCTGGCGGCCCGCCCCACGCAGGCCCTGCTGGCCCGACTGCTCGGCTCCGCCGAGGCGCACGATGCCGTCGATCAGGCCGTCGCCGCCGATGTCTTCGAACGCGATGGCGAGCGCATCCGCTTCAGCCACCCGCTCCTGACCACGGGCGCTCTCCGTCGCGGCGGGCCGGAGGAGCGCCGCTCCCTTCACCTGCGCCTCGCCGGCGCCGTCGATGAGCCCGAGGAGCAGGCGCGCCACCTCGCCTTGGCCACGGACCAGCCCGACGCTGCGGTCGCAGCGACGGTCGTCATCGGGGCTGACGCCGCCCAGCGGCGTGGGATGCAGGCGGTCTCCGCCCAGCTGCTCGACGACGCGTGCCGGCTCACACCGCCGGCCGATCGCCACGAGCTCCACGAGCGGATGACCCTGGCGGCCGAACGACACCTCGACGCCGGCAACATCGCGCGTTCTCGCGAGGTCCTCGAGGCGCTCGTCGCAGATGTCGGTCCGGGCGTCGAGCGAGCCCGGGCCCTGACCGTGCTCGGCAAGGTCAGGACCTACACCGAGGGCTTCGGGGCGGGGGCCGAGACGTTCCGCGAGGCCCTGGCCCACGCCGACGACGACCTCGCGCTCCAGGTGGTCATCCACGATGCCCTCTCCTGGTGCGAGCACGGCATCGGCGGCACCGAACCGGCCGAGATCCACGCCAAGGCCGCGCTTGCGGCCGCTGAGCGCCTGGGTGACCCCGACGCCATCACGGCCGCCCTGGGGCTCAACGCGTTCATGGATGCCGAGAGCGGCCGCGCCACCGACCCCACCCCGCTCGGGGAGGCGATCGCCCGCCATCCCCCCAGCGAGTGGCGGCAGATCCTGGGCCGGGCCGACTGGATCCACGCGCTGCTGCTGGCGTGGGCGGGAGACCTCGACGCTGCCGGCCCGGCCTTCGAGAAGCTGCGGGACGAAGCCATCGCCCATGGCGACGGGAACTCCCTGCCGGTCCTTCTCTTCAACGTCGCCGAGATCGAGCTGCGAGCCGGCTCCTGGGACGCGGCCCGTGCCAGCGCCAGGGAGAGCCGCGAGGTGGCGGTCGAGATGGGCAAGGCCAGCGACGCCACCATGGGTCTCGCCATCGAGGCGATGGTCGACGCGCACCTCGGTCGGGTCGACGCGGTCGAGGCGGCCATCGCGGAGGCCTTGCCGTCGGCCCGAGCGCTCAGCCACCAGTCGACCCAGCACCTGCTCGCGGTCAGCGGCTTCCTCCAGGTGTCGCTCGGGAACTACCAGGATGCGTGTGTCATCCTCCGGGAGCTGGCCGGGAACCTTCGAGACGCCCAGATCCACCAGCCCGGCGTCTACCGGTTCCACGGCGATGCCATCGAGGCCGAGGTGGGCGCCGGTCACTTCGACGAGGCGGGGGTCCTGCTGGCCGACCTCGAGGGCCTCGCCGGTGAGGGCCACCGCCGGGTCAGGGCGATCGCGCCGCGCGGTCGAGCGCTGCTGCTCGCCGCGCGCGGTGACCTCGACGAGGCTGCAGCCGGACTGCAACAGGCGCTGGCCACGGACCCGCCGGTCGAGCCGTTCGAGCTGGCCCGGCACTGGATGGTCCTGGGGATGATCCAGCGGCGTCGACGTCAGCGGGCCGCCGCCCGCGACGCCCTCACCACCGCCCACGCCATCTTCGTCGACCTCGGCGCCGCGCTCTGGACGGCGCGGGCCGAGGCGGAGCTCAGCCGCACCGGGGTCGGGCCCGCGGGCCGGAGCGGCGACCTCACTCCCACGGAGCGCCAGATCGCGGAGCTGATCGCGTCCGGGCTGACCTACCGACAGGCCGCTGACCAGCTCTTCATCAGCCCGAAGACGGTCCAGTGGAACCTGTCCAAGGTGTACAGCAAGCTCGGGATCAGCTCCCGCGCCGAGCTGCCTGGCCGCCTCGCCGCCGAATCCTGACCAGCGCTCCTGGGTGCCTGGCTGGTTCGGCCTGGCCGGACCAGCCAGGAGACCAGCCATCCGGCCGATATCGCCGCCGATCGTTCGTTCGTACCGTCGCCTCATCGGGTCAAGGGACCCGTCGACCACTGCCTGGTCGAGACGGTACGGGAGCACGAGATGTCCGATCAGAGGTCCGGATTCGGTCCAACCAGCGTCGATGACGACGGGTCGCTCGATGAGGAAGCGACCGACTTCACGGCCCTTCGGCCCCGGCTCCTGGGCATCGCCCAGCGCATCGTCGGGGATCGAGCCGAGGCCGAGGACGTGGTGCAGGACGTGTGGCTGCGGTGGCAGGGGTGCGACCGGACCCGGGTCCTGAACGTGACGGCGTACTTGGTGACCACCACCACCCGGACTGCGATCAACGCGAGCCAGACCGCTCGTGTTCGCCGTGAGTCCCCGATGGCTCCGTCGCTGTCGGATTGCCTGCTGGCGGATCTGACCCCGGGCCCCGAGGTGGGCTTCGAGCGGGCCGAGGACCTGGACAGGGGGCTGCGGAGGATCGCAACGCGGCTCGCACCCCTCGAACGGGCCGCCTTCGTCCTGCGCGAGGGGTTCGGCTACCCGTATCCGAGGATCGCTGAGATGCTCGACCTGACCCCCGCGAACGCTCGGAAGATCGTCAGTCGGGCCGGGATGCGCCTCCCCGGGGCCCATCGGCACGGCATCGACGAGGTCGATCAGCGCCGCCTGCTCACCGCCTTCGCCACCGCCGCAGCGACCGGCGAGATGGCTGGCCTCGAGCGGATGCTCCTTGGCGCCGTGAGCGATCGCCCGCTCCTGGCTCAAGCGTGCTGAGGACGTTCGCCTCGCTGTGCCTGACCGGTCGCTGGCGGGAGTCGCAGAGCGACCAAACAGCCGGTTGCCCTCACGCTGAGTGCCCGCCTCCAGGCATCGGGGGACCAGGACTCCATCCCGCGTCCATCCCGCCTACCGACCCGTTCGAGGCCGTCCCAGAGGGTCGTGACCTGGCCATTTTCGTCCGGTTCGGTCCGGGTTGATCCCAGGTTCGACGGGCTGAACCGCCTCCGAAGCGATAGGTCCCCAGTTCGATTCCGGGCGTGGGCACTCAGAGCTGGCTGCGGCAGTCGTCGGTGTCCTTGCGGAACGAGAGCCGGTAAGGGCCCTCGGCGGCGGCGTCGAGCCACGTCGCCACCGCGGGGTTGTGGTTGGGGTTGAGCAGGGCCAGCTCGGCCATCAAGATCCGCGACTGGCTGTTGGCGTCCTTCGAGTACCCGAGGTCGTCGAGCAGCGCGCAGGCCGACCCGCCCCGTTCGATCAACGACAGGCTGGCCCGGTCGAACGCCCTGGCCCCGGCCGGGTCGGCCAGCGTGACGCCGCCCTCGTAGAAGGCCAGCAGTGAGCTGCTCGTCGGGTGCATGTCGTCGCGGAACGCGAACTTGCCCTCGGCCATCTCGGCGGGCTTCGGCACGAACAGGAAGTGGCCCTCGTCCTGGGCGGCGACCTTCTTCAGGACCTGCTGGTTGTAGCCGTCGACGAACCTCTGGGTGGAGGCCCGCTTGTCGGCGGGGACCTTGGTCAGGTCGAAGAACAGCTCCTCGAGGGCCACGACGGCGTTGGGGGCGTTGGTCCGGTAGAAGCCGGTGAGCTCGGTGCGGAGGTCGGACCAGAACTCGGCGTCGTCGGTGGCGGTGGCGTAGGCGTAGCTGTAGTTGGTGCCCATCGTGTCGATGACCAGCGGACGCTCCTTGGCCGAGCACGTGGCCGTGAACGCCTTGAGCCCCTTGGCGTGCGAGCGGTGGACCGTCCCAGGGGCGGCGAGGATCTTCACGTACTGCCGGCGATCGCCTTTGCCGACGACCCCCTCGTTGCCCAGGATCCGGCCGATCAGCTCGTTGGCGGTCTCGGGGATCACGGTCGCCTGCTCGGTGTTCCTCGAATCACCGAGCAGGACCACCTGCCGATCGCAGCCGTGGGCGTTGGGGTCGTCGTCCGAGCTGCAGGCCACGAGGCCGCTGGCTCCGACGGCGACCAGGAAGACCACCGCGGCGGCGGCCCTGGCCCGAGACGCCGAGCGCTGGTCCACCAGGCCCTTACTCAGCGGGCTTCATCTTCTCGAGCATGGCGCCCATCTGGCGGTGGACCAGGTTCACCGCCTGCAGCGGGCGGATCATCACCCGGAACTCGACGATCTTGCCGTGGTCGTCGCAGCGGATGATGTCGACGCCGTTGACGTACTTGCCCTCCACGGTGGTCTCGAACTCCAGCACCGCGGTGTCGCCCGCCAGGACCTGCTTGGTGTAGCGGAACCCTCCCCCGCTGCCCTCGGCGTCGGCGGCGCTGGTCGGCGCCGCCTTGTCGCCGGGCAGGGTCTGGCCGGCCGCCTCGAGGTACAGCTTGGTGATGGCCTTGCCCTGCTGGGGCGTGAAGACGATCGGCGAGTAGAAGACCACGTCGTCGTGGAGCAGCACGTCGAGCCCTCCTTCGAGGCGCCCCCGCAGGAACTCGTGCCACTGGGCGATGGTCTGTTCGATCATCTCGACCTCCGGGTCAGCAGGCGCCGAGCAGGACGGGCGCGAACGGCACCGTACTGACCGCTGGGGTGCTACATCGGTACGATCGCCGTCGGCTGCGGGACGATCGATCACCGCACCGACGCTCTCGGGGGAGCCAACCGATGATCCGCACCACCCGCGCCAACCCAACCGGTGGTGCCCTACGGCGCCGCCGCGTCGCGCTCGTCGCGTCGGTCGCCGTGGCGGGCTCGCTCGTCCTCGCCGCCTGCGGGGGCAGCTCCTCCGACGGCGCCGATGCCACCAAGGCGTCCACCACGACCACTGCCGCGCCGGTCACCGCGGCCCCTGCCGGCCACGAGGCGACCGGACCGGCGGTCCCGTCGAAGGGCTGCGGCGCCGGCGCCGGCTCCACCAGCGAGCTGACGCTCGACAAGCAGTTCGTCGACGACAGCGACCGCTGGTTCCTCGTCACCACCCCGGGTGCCACCGCCGCCGACGAGCCCCTGCCGCTCGTCCTCGACTTCCACGGCCTGGCCGAGGGCGCCGACATCCACGCCAAGCTCTCCGACCTGGCGCCGTTCGCCCAGGCCCACGGCTTCATCCTCGTCAGCCCCAACGGCACCGGCAGCCCGGTCCGCTGGCAGGTCGACCCCGACATGGCCACCAACCCCGACCTGCAGTACACGTCCGACGTGCTCGACCAGGTCGAGGCCGAGCACTGCGTCGACACCTCGCGGGTCTACGCCACCGGGCTGTCCAACGGCGCGTTCATGTCGTCGACGCTGGCGTGCGCCATGTCGGACCGCATCGCCGCGGTGGCCCCGGTGTCGGGCCTCACCCACCCCGACGGCTGCGCCCCCACCCGGCCCGTTCCGATCCTCGCCTTCCACGGCACGGCCGACCCGATCCTCCTGTTCAACGGCGGCATCGGCGACAAGCTGGGCCACGTCCTGGGCACCGCCGACGGATCACCCGACGCCCCGCTGCCCGAGGCAGATCTGAACGGCAAGGGCTACCCCGCCACCGCCCAGGCCTGGGCCACCGACAACGGCTGCACCGGCAGGCCCGACGACACCGACCTCACCAAGACCGTCGTGAAGCGCACCTGGGACTGCCCCGCCGACGGCACGACCGAGTTCGTGATCGTGAAGGGCGGCGGTCACTCCTGGCCCGGCAGCGCGTTCAGCCAGAAGATCGTCAACGCCGTCGGCCCCACCGACATGAGCGTCGTGGCCGACCAGCTGATCTGGTCGTTCTTCCAGCGCTTCCAGCTCCCCGCCACCTGACGGGCCGGCTCAGCCGGCTTCGGAGCGGAGGGCCACCGGGTCGGCGCTGAGGCGCTGGGCCACCCACACCGGGATGATCGACAAGGTGATGACGACCACCGCCACCACGTTGACCGTGGGGAGCTGGTTGGGCCGGAAGATGTTGTTGAAGATCCACTGCGGCAGCGTCTCCATGCCCGGGCCCGCGGTGAACGTGGTGACCACGATCTCGTCGAACGAGAGGGCGAAGGCCAGCAGGCCACCGGCCACCAACGCCGAGCGGATCAGCGGGAACGTGACGTAGCGGAACGTCTGGAACACGTCGGCGCCCAGATCGGCCGAGGCCTCGTCGACGTTGGGCGCCAAGCGCCGCAGCCGCGCCACCACGTTGTTGAACACCACCACGATGCAGAACGTGGCGTGGGCGATGACGACGGTGATGTACCCGAAGTCGAAGCCCATCTCCCGGAACGCGGCGTTGAGGGCGACGCCCGTGACGATGCCGGGCAGGGCGATCGGCAGGACGATCAGCAGCGAGATGCTGTCGCGCCCGAAGAACTTGAAGCGGTTGACCGCGTACGACGCCAAGCTCCCCAGCACGAGCGCGATCAGCGTGGCCAGCAGCGCCACCTTCACCGACGTGAGCAGCGCGTCGCGCGGCCCAGGAGCGTGGAACGCCCGGTGCCACCACTTGGTGGTGTACCCGGGAGGCGGCCACGTGAACGTGCGCGACGTGCTGAACGAGAGGATGGCGATCACGATCAGCGGCACGTAGAGGAACGCCAGGACCAGCGCGGTCAGCAGCCGGAGGGCGATGCGGGCGGGCAGCGAGAGGATCATCAGAGGTTCTCCAGCGCGCCGCTGCGGCGGACCATCAGGAGGAACAGGATCATGATCAGGACCGGCACGAACGCGAACGCAGCCGCCTCCGGCAGGAGCCCGGCGCCGAAGTCGCGGTAGATCACGTTGCCGATCATCTGCGCCTTGCCGCCGACGATCTGCACGGTGATGTAGTCGCCGAGCGACAGGGAGAACGTGAAGATGGCGCCGGCCAGGATCGACGGCTTGAGCAGCGGCAGCACCACCGACCAGAACGTCCGGCCCGCCTTGCCACCCAGGTCACCCGAGGCGTCGAGCAGCGAGTCGGGCATCTTCTCGAGCCCGGCGTAGATCGGCAGCGCCATGTACGGCAGCCACAGGTACGCCAGCACGATGGTGGTGCCGACGACGCCGAACCCGGGCGAGAACCCGAGCACCTGCTTCATCACGCCGGCCGACGGATCCAGGATCGCCCGCCAGCAGTACGCCTTCACGAGGTAGCTCGCCCACAGCGGCAGCACCAGGGCGACGGCGAGGGCGCGCCGCCAGCGGGGCCGGGCCACCTTGGCCATGAAGAAGGCGATGGGCAGCGCCAGGCAGAGGTCGATCACGGTGACCGACGCCGCGATCCCCACGGTCCGGAAGGTCACCGTGCGGAAGGTGGGGTTGTGGATCAGGTCCGAGAAGTTCTCGAAGCTGACCGTCTTGACCAGGTCACCGGTGAACGCATCGGTCGTGTACAGCGACGTCAGCAGCAGGGCGATGAGCGAGCCGAGGTAGATGACCAGCAGCCAGATCAGCGGGGCGCCGAGCATGGCGCCGAGCTGGGTCCGCGGGTGACGGGTCAAGAAGCGCGACACGCGCCGCCCGGGCCCCGAGGGCCCGGGCGGTGGTGCCGCTTCGGTGGGTGCGACCGCGGTCACGAACCTCGGAGGTCGTTCCAGGCCGCGGTCCACTTCTGGTAGTCGACGCAATCGTCGCCGCTCCCGTCCAAGCACTTCTTGGTGGGGGTGGTCCAGTAGTAGAGCTGCTTGGCGAACGCCGCGTCGTCAGCGTGGTACGTCTTGCAGAAGTTGGGGTCGGTCGTCTCCGTGCACGCCTTCGGGTTGGCCGGTGCCTCGCCGAAGTACTCGGCCACCTGGGCCTGCACCTTCGGTGACGTGATGTGGTCCATCCACTTGTACATGCAGTTGGGGTGCTTGGCCTTCGACGACACCATCCACGTGTCGGACCAGGCGGTGGAGCCCTCCTTCGGCAGCACCGTCTCCACCGTGCCGGGCTTGTCGGCCTCGATGGTGTTGGCGATGACCTGCCAGGTGGTGCCCAGCTGCAGGCTCCCCTTCTCGAACGCGTCGACGGCCTTCAGGTAGTCGGACCAGTACTCACCGACGTTGGGCTTCTGCTGCTTCAGCAGGCTGATGGCCGCATCGAACTGGTTCTGCTTGAGGGCGTACGGGTCCTTGATGCCCAGCTCGGGCTTGGTCTTCATCAGGTACAGGGCGGCGTCGGCGATGTAGATCGGCGAGTCGTAGGCCGTGAGCTTCCCCTTGTAGGGCGAGTCCTTCTCGAACACCGCGCCCCACGAGTCGGGGGCGGGGGTCACGTTGGACTTGTTCCACATGAGGAGGTTGGCGCCCCACCCGTGCGGGATGCCGTAGTTGACCCCGTCGGCCGAGTTGTAGTGGGTGTCCTTCAGGAACGACGAGATGTCGGCGTAGTTGGGCACCAGGTCGGTGTTGACCGGGGCGACGTCGCCGCCCGCGATGAGGCGGAGGGTGGCATCACCCGAGGCCGACACGCCGTCGTACTCGCCGGTCTTCATCAGCTGCACCATCTCGTCGGAGGTGTTGCCGGTCTTGACGTTGACCTTGCAGCCCGAGCTCTTCTCGAAGTCGGAGACCCAGTCGACCTTCGGGTCGTTGGAGCCGTCCTCGGCGTACCCGGCCCAGGCGATGATGTTGAGCGCACCTTCGCCGGCACCGAGCTTGGTGGGGGCCTTGGCCCCGCTGCTGCCGCTGCTGGAGCTGCCGCTGCTCCCGCACGCGGCCGCCGTGAACGCCAGCGCGGTGGCGACGGCGAGACCGGCGATGAGCCGGCGCTTCCTGTGGGTGGTCATGGCTTCCCCCTGGGGGTCGGTGGATGTGTCCTTCTGAGATCGGATGCGGGTCAGGTGGGCTCGGCCGACAGCACGGCGTCGGTGAGCACCTCGTCGGAGGCCGGATCGGTGGGCCGGGGAGCGATCGGCAGGACCTGGTCGAAGCGGCGGTCCCAGGCCAGGCGGACCGGGGTGCCCGGCGCGGTGCCCTCGCCGGTGGCCGCCCGGTTCTGCTCGACGACGACCACCTCGCCGCCGCCGTCGAGGTCGACGATGACCCGCGTGCGCTCGCCCAGGTAGACGGACGACCGGATGGTGCCGGTGGCGCGGATCTCGCCCTCCGCCGCGTCGTGCGGCGCGTCGGCGGCGATCAGCGTGATCTTCTCGGGCCGCACGGAGAAGGCGTCCTCCGACCCGCGCAGCCGGTTGGCCACGGTCCCGTCGAGCACGTTCGACGTGCCCACGAACCCGGCGACGAACGCGGAGGCCGGACGCTCGTACACCTCCGACGGCGTACCGACCTGCTCGAGGTGGCCGTTGGCGAACACCGCGATCCGGTCGCTCATCGACAGGGCCTCGTCCTGGTCGTGGGTGACGAAGATGAACGTGATGCCCACCTCGGTCTGGATGCGCTTGAGCTCGACCTGCATCTCCTCGCGCAGCTTCAGGTCGAGGGCACCGAGCGGCTCGTCGAGCAGCAGCACCCGGGGGCGGTTGACCAACGCTCGGGCGAGCGCGACGCGCTGCCGCTGCCCGCCCGAGAGCTGCGTGACCCGCCGCGAGCCGAAGTCGTCGAGGCGCACCATGGCCAGGGCATCGGCGGCGCGCGACCGCCGCTCGGCCTTGCCCACCCGCTTCACCTTCAGGCCGTACTCCACGTTCTCACCCACCGACAGGTGGGGGAACAGGGCGTAGTCCTGGAAGACGGTGTTCACGTCGCGGTCGTAGGCGGGCAGCCCGGCGACGTCGGTGCCCCGCAGCACGATGCGCCCCTCGGTGGGCTGCTCGAAGCCCGCGATCATCCGCAGGCACGTCGTCTTGCCCGATCCCGACGGCCCCAGCAGCGAGAAGAACTCACCGGCGCGGACCGTCAGGTTCACGTGCTCGACGGCAGAGACGGAACCGAATCGCTTGCTGACATCGATCAGGGCAACATCATCGGTTGAGGCTTCGGTCACGGCGCCCCCTTGTCCAGATGGGCCGAAACTACCAGTCATCCTCCGAGCAGGCACCGGATGTGGGGTCCTGGTCATTCACCCTCCACCGATGAGTCCGGGCCGGTGCACCCGTCCACATGGACTGATTACCCTTGCGTCGGGGCAGTGGTGAACTGCTTCGACCCGTCCCGAAAGGCCTCGTGATGCACGCACCCCTCCTCGGAGGTCCTCGCTGATGGCCCGTCCCACCTGGACCGGCGTCGTGAGCTTCGGCCTCGTCAGCGTGCCCGTGAAGGCGTACACGGCCACCCGCGACAAGGACGTCCGCTTCCACCGCATCGAGCGCGGCTCCGGCGCCCGCATCAAGCAGCAGAACCTGTCTGCGGCCACCGGTGAGCCGGTCGAGGACGACGACATCGTGATGGGCTACGAGCTGGCCCCCGGCCGCCACGTCACGTTCGAGCGCGAAGAGGTCGCCGCGCTCCGCCCCGACAGCACCAAGGCCATCACCGTCCTCGACTTCGTCGACCTCGACGAGGTCGATCCGGTCTACTTCGACAAGACCTACTGGCTCGGCCCCGACGGGCCCGCTGCCGCCGAGCCCTACGACCTGCTGCTCGAGGCCATGGAGCAGCGCAACCGCGTCGCCATCGGCCACGTGGTCATGCGCAACAAGGGCCGCCTCGCCGCCATCCGGCCCATGGGCGGGCTGCTCGCCATGTCGACCATGCGCTACGCCGACGAGGTCATCTCCCGCGACGACATCGACGAGCTCCCCGAGGACCGCCCCGAGGCCGATCAGCGCGCCGTCGACCTGGCCCTGCAGGTGGTCGACACCATGACCGCCGAGTGGGACCCCGAGCAGTACCCCAACACGTACACGGCCGAGCTGCTCCAGGCCATCGAGGCCCGCTCCGACGGCGTGGTGGCCGAGCCCGAAGCCGGCGAGGAGGGCGAGGCCCCCGTCATCGACCTCATGGCCGCCCTGCGCGAGAGCGTGGCCGCCGCCAAGGAGAAGGCCGCGGCCGAGGCCGGCGACGCCGGAGCCGCTAAGGCCAAGCCCGCCAAGAAGGCCGCCAAGAAGACCGGCTGACCCTCAGGTCAGAGGGGTGGCAGCTGCTGGTGGAGGCCGAGCAGGTCGGCCATCGGGTCGCCGACGTCGGCCAGGCGGGCCGGGAGGGTGCGGACGGTCCAGCGGTCGGGCGCGAGGTCGGGGTCGTCGAGCTCGTCCCAGGTGATGGGCACCGAGACGGGGGCGCCGTCTGCGGCGCGAGGGCTGAACGGGCCGACCAGCGTCTTGTTGCGGATGTTCTGCGTGTAGTCGAGGCGGGCCTTGCCGCCGCGGTCGGCCTTGGTCCACGCCCAGCTCACGAGGTCGGGCACGAGGTTGCCGACCATGATCGACAGCTTCTCCACCCAGGCCAGGGTGTCGTCGAAGCCGAGGCCGGGCTCGACGGGGATCCAGATCTGGATGCCGCGCTTGCCCGTGACCTTGATCCCCGCCTGGAGGCCCAGCTGGTCGAGGGCGACCTGGTGCATCTTGGCCAGCAGCACGACCTGCTCCCACGTGGTCTCGGTGCCGGGGTCGAGGTCGATGAGGGCCCAGTCGGGCTCGCGGCTCGTGGCGCAGCTCGACGTCCACGGGTGGTACTCCACCGCCGCCAGGTTGGCCATGTAGAGCAGGGTGGCCGGGCGGTCGACCACCACGTACCAGCGGGTCTCGTCCTTCGCCGCGTCCTCGTTGGGCCACTGGGTCATCCACTCGGGGGCCCGCTTGGGGGCGGCCTTGGCCCAGAAGCCGCCGGCGTCGGTGCCGTTGGGGTGGCGGACCATGTTGCAGGGCCGGCCCGCGAAGTACGGGAGCATCGCCCCCGACACCTGGCCGAGGTAGCGCAGCAGGTCGCGCTTGGTCACGGGCTCCTCGTCGGGGCGGGCCGGGAACAGCACCTTGTCGAGGTTGCTGACCGTCAGGTCCACGCCGTCGACCGCCCACGTGCCCTTGGCCCCCATGGCGTCGAGCGCGGCCAGCTCGTCGGCCGACACCCCCGCCTCGGCCGGCACGATCAGCCCCGGGCCCGGCCGGCCTGCGACACGCCGAGGAACGCGCCGAGGCGCTCGAGGCCGGCGGGCGTGGCCGGGACGAAGTCGGTGAGCTGCGGCGCGTGGATGAGGTGGGCCGAGTGCTGCGCCCGCGAGATGGCCACGTTGAGCCGGTGCCGCGACAGGAGGAACCCGGCCCCGCGCGAGCTGCTGTCGGCGGCCGAGGCGGCCATCGACACCACCACCACCGCGGCCTCGCGGCCCTGGAACTTGTCGACGGTGCCGACCGCCACCGCGGGGAGCCCGGCCCGGTCGAGGCGCTCTCGGATGCGGTTGACCTGGGCGTTGAACGGGGCGACCACGATCACGTCGAGCGGGCCGAGCGGGCGGGTCCCCGGATGGTCGCGGTCGTGCGGATCGGTCCAGGTGCGCCCGATCAGGCTGGCAGCCAGGCGCACCACCTCGTCGGCCTCCTCGTTCGACGCGGCCCGGTTGCCCTGGTGGGCGACGAGGTGGGTGTGCAGGCCGGGCTCGACGCCGTCGAGCGTTCGGTCGCGGGTGCCGGCCTCGGCCTCGAGCCGTCCGTCGTACGCCAGGCCCGACACGACGGTCGTGAGCTCGGGGCGCATCCGGTAGGTGCAGGCGAGGAAGTAGCCGAGCTCGGGCGGCAGGGTGTCGTGGCCGTCGGTGAGCCAGCCGAGCGCAGCCCGGTCGACCGGCTCGGGGTGCAGGGCCTGGCTGACCTGCGGGAGCTGCTGCGGGTCGCCGAGCAGCAGCAGCCGGGGCGCCACCCGCGACACGGCGATGGTGTCGGCCAGGGAGAACTGGCCGGCCTCGTCGACGACCAGCAGGTCGAGGGTCCCCGCCGGCACCCGCTTGTTGCTGACGAAGTCCCAGGTGGTGCCGCCGATCAAGCAGCCGCCCGCCTCGGGGCCCGACGTGGCGCAGGCCAGCAGCCCCGCGTCGTCGGTGGCGGTGCCGAGGTGCGACCCGCTCCCCTTCTCCTTCTTGAGCACGCGGGCCGCGTCGACGCCCTCGTGCACCACCTTGTCGAGGAAGCCCTCCACGGTGCGGTGCGACTGGGCGACCACCCCGATCTTCCACCCCTCGTCGATCAGGGCGGAGATCACCCGGGCACCGGTGGTGCTCTTGCCGGTGCCGGGCGGGCCCTGGACCGCCAGGTACGACCGGTCGAGGTCGTGGAGCGTGCGCACGATGGCGGCCGCCACATCGTCGCCCGCGGCAGGCAGGCCTCCGCCGCTGATCAGGCGCGGGGGCAACCGTTGCAGCAGGTCCATCGCCGGCTGCTCGGCGAAGGTGCCGTCGGCGCGCAGGCAGGTGGCGGCCAGCGCCAGGATGGCGGCGGCGAGCGGTGTGCCCTCCAAGCCGTTGTCGGCGCTGATCGCCGCGGGGAACGGGTCGTGCTCCGCGGCGATCGCCGAGACCTTCGCCGGGAGCGACTCGGTGAGCATGACGAGGTACTGCTCGCCAACCGGCTCGATGGCGTCGAACGTGATGGTCTTGGCGACGCCGCGCTCCACGCCCACCGGGTGGGTGGCGTGGCCGGGGACGGGCGCATCGTGGATGGCGAACAGCTGCCGGTCTCCGGGCGTGAGCTTGAACGAGCCGGGCAGGTCGACCAGGGCCCGGAACGTGCGCTCGAACTTGGTCTTGGGCCGGTGCCAGTCGGCGACCACGGTGATCTCGGCCTGCTGCAGCACGATCATCTCGCCGTCGTGCTCCCAGTCCTCGACCGGCGCACCGACCCGCCGGAAGTGGTCCCACCAGAACGGCAGCACCTCGCGGCGGTGGTACTCGAGCGCGGCGGCGATCATCAGCACCGCCTGCTGCTGGGGCGTGCGCTGGGTCCGGGGGATGTCGATCAGCGGGGCCCGCAGCAGCTCGGCCAGCTCGCGCGCGGGGTTGGGCTTGGCGGGCGGCGTGACCGTGGGGGCCGCCGCATCGGCCGCCGTGGGGCGCTCGCCACCCGGCAGGGCGAGGAGCCAGTCGCGCAGGCGCAGGGTGGAGAGGCAGTCGTAGTCGTTGTAGGCGCGCAGCGCTTCGAGCTTGGCCGCGGCCGCGGCGTCGTCGCCGTCGTCGCGGAGCGTCTGGAACTCGGCGTACCAGACGATCGACTCGGCTCCGCCGGTCACGCCCTCGTCGTCGCGCTGGAGGTCGTCGCCCATGTAGAGGGGCTCGAGCTTCTTGATGCTGTAGCTGCGCTGGGAGACGCGCACCGAGCGGCGGACCACCCCGTACAGGTCGACGAACACGCCGTCCTTCAGGAGCGTGTCGAGCTCGTCGGACCGGGTGCCGTAGCGCTGCACGAGGCGCTTGAGGGCGGTGACCTCATACGGCGCGTAGTGGTACACGTGCAGCCCTTCGAAGCCCGGCGTGCTGCGGCGGGCGGTAAGCCAGTCGATGAACTGCTCGAGCGCGAGCCGCTCCTGGTGCCGGTCGTGGGCCCAGATGGGGTCGTAGTGCGGGCCGCCGTCGTCGCCGTGGATGATCGTGCCCCACAGGTACTCGAGGCCGAGGTCGGTCCAGCCCGCTTCGAGGTGGAGGGGGTCGCCCTCGAAGTCGAAGAACACGTCGCCGGGGTTGGGCTCGGGGATGAGGGCGATGCCGGACGGATCGATCAGCTCGGCGGAGACCTCGCCGTCGGGCTGCTCCAGGCTGCGACTGGCGTCCTGGCCCGCTTGGAGCACGGCCTGGGCGTGGAGCTTGGCGAACACCTGCTCCTTCATGGCCTCGGGGGCCTCGGTGGCCGCGGCCAGCTGCTCCACCGTGGCGATGCCGGCCTCGGCCAGCACCCGGCGCTGGTCGACCCGCATGCCGGCGACGAGCAGGAGGTCTCGCCGGTCCTCGGCCGCCGCCTTGCAGTAGGGGCATCGGCCGCACTGGCGCAGCGCCGGGTCGCCCCACAGCGGAGCGGCGAGCGGGAGCTCGAGCAGGTGGCGCATCCGGTCGGCGCGGTCGACGAGGATCGGCCGCAGGTCGGCGTAGCGGTGGGTGCTGGTGGTGCCGTCGCCCAGCCAGAGGTGGACGTCGATCGGCGCCGGCAGGCCCATGGCCTCGATCTGCGAGGCGTACGACGCCAGCTGGAGCAGCGCCTCGACCCGGGCGTGGCGGGCGAACTTGGTGTCGGCGGGCTCGTAGCGGACGATGCCGTCGGCGCCCGGCGTGCGCACCAGGAAGTCGGCCAGGCCGTGGAAGCGACCATCGAAGAAGGCCCCCTGGAACACCACCTGGGCGCCCTTCTCCATCGCCAGCCGGGTGGCCTCGTGGGCCGCCTCCAGCTCGGCGCGGCTCTTGGTGCTGGGCTGGGCGATCTCCACCACGCCACCGTCCCCGCCTTCGCCGTAGCGCCCGATCAGGTCCTGGTGCACGGTGTCCTCGTGGCCCAGGCCCAGGTCGGCCGCCCGGGCCATCAGCGCGTCGGCCGGCACGACGAGCGGTGCCACCAGGTCGGCCTTCTCGGCCCGCTTCTGGAGCAGCTGGTACTCGCAGCGCAGCGCCGTCACCAGGTCGCTGGCGCTGAACACCCAGTCGTCGTCGAGGCGGAACATCGAAGGCGAGTGTTCCACCTCCCGCGGCCTCCCGCAGACGACCGGTCCGATCCTGCCGGCGGTTCAGGCGATGGGTGGCTCCCGCACCACCTCGGTGGGTGCCTTGTCGGGACGGCGGCCGAGGTAGCGGGGGTGGCGGAGGTGGTCGGTGCCGGTCCACTCGGCGAAGCCCACCTGCACGACCATCGTCGGGTCGACCCAGTGGACCCGCGGCTCGCGGACCGGGTCGGCGAACGGCGCGTCGGGCCGTTCGATGGCCGCCAGCTCGGCGTGCAGGGAGCGGAGGGTGGCGTCGTCGAAGCCGGTGCCGACCTTGCCGGCGTACCGGAGCCGGTCGCCGTCGTAGTAGCCGACCATCAGCGCGCCCAGCCCCGACCGCGCGCCCTTGGGCTCGGTGAAGCCGCCCACGACGAACTCCTGGGCGGCGGTGCACTTCAGCTTCAGCCAGTCCTTGCTGCGCCGGGGCTGGTAGGTCGACGCCAGCCGCTTGGCGATCAGGCCCTCCCACCCGAGCTTGCACGCCTGGGCCAGGAGCTCCTCGGCGTCGCCGGGCAGGGCCTCGCTGCGGATGAGCGGACCGCCCCAGTCGATCACGTCGCGCAGCGCCTCCTGCCGAGCTTCGAGCGGGAGCGTGCGGATGTCGTGCCCGTCGAACCAGAGGAGGTCGAACACCACGTACTGGACGGCGATGTCGGGCCGGGCCGGCTCCCGCTTCCCGGTGCGGTACGAGGTGGTGGTGCCGAGGCGCTGCTGGAGCTGGGAGAAGCTCGTCTGGCCGTCCTCGAAGACCACCACCTCGCCGTCGACCAGCAGCGACCCCTTCGCCCGGGTCTCCAGCGCGGCCGTCACCTCGGCGAACGTCTCGTCGTAGACCTGGCCGTTGCGCGACCGCAGCCGCACCCCCTCGCCGTCGGCCCACGCCAGCACCCGGAACCCGTCGAGCTTGCGCTCGAACGCCCAGGCCTCGTCGAACTGCCGTCGGTCGGTGGTGGTGGCGGCCATCACCGCCACGTCCGCAGGAGCAGCCTTCGGGTCCGTAGCCATCGCCCGCAAGCACACCACATCCCGCCACCCCCACGAACTTGTTGCAACCAGTGCTGCATGGAGCACTCCGTGCAACAAGTTCCGGGGGGGGGTGGGCGGTCGACCCCCACGAACTTGTTGCAACCAGTGCTGCATGGAGCACTCCGTGCAACAAGTTCGGGGGGGGTGGGCGGTCGACGGCGGATGCCGACGGCATGCGCCGGTGAGCGTCCCTACAATCTGACGTCCGGGTGAACGAGGGGGAAACTCACCGCATGGAACACACGTCGTCATCGCGCTCGCTGTCTCGCCGGCGGTTCCTGCAGCTGTCGGCCGCCGCGGCGGCCACCGCCGCGGTGGCGTCGAGCTGCAGCTCCGGGGGGAGCGGCGGCTCGGCCGTGTCCACCACCCGGGCCGCCGCCAAGCCCAAGGCCAAGCTGACCGACATCGACCACGTGGTGATCTTCTTCCAGGAGAACCGCTCGTTCGACCAGCTCTACGGCACCCGCAAGGGCGTCCGGGGCTACGGCGACGCGGACGTGCTGACGCTGCCGAACGGTAAGCCGATCTGGTACCAGCCGGCCACCCAGCACCCCGACGGCTACATCCTCCCGTTCCTCCAGACGGCGAAGGGCCCGGGCGGCCAGTGCAGCGCCGACCCCGACCACAGCTGGGAGGCGCAGCACACGGCGTGGAACGGCGGGAAGATGGACGGGTATGCCCAGACCATGGGCCAGCAGGCGATGGGCTACCTCGGCGCCGACGACCTGGTCTGGTACAACGCGCTGGCCGACGAGTTCACCCTCGCCGACCGCTGGCACTGCTCGGTGCTCGGCCCCACCAACCCGAACCGCCACTACCTGATGACCGGGACGATCGATCCGGGCGCACTCGGCGGCGGGCCGGCCATCGACAACAGCGGCACCGCGTACACGTGGGAGACCTATCCCGAGCGGCTGCAGCGGGCCGGGATCAGCTGGACCGTGTACCACCAGGCCGACGACTTCGACGACAACAACCTCAAGTTCTTCAAGCAGTTCCACGACCTGCCCACCACCAGCGACCTGTACGAGTCGGCCATGCGCAACCGCGAGGTCAGCGAGTTCGAGGCCGACTGCGCGGCCGGCAACCTGCCGCAGGTGTCGTGGATCGTGGCGCCGCAGGCCCTGTCGGAGCACCCGATCTTCGCCCCCGCCGCCGGGCAGGCCTACGTGTACCGGCACCTCAAGGCGATCATGGCCAACCCCAAGCTGTGGGCGAAGACCGCGTTCATCTTCAGCTACGACGAGAACGGCGGGTTCTTCGACCACGTGCCGCCGCCGGTCCCCGACCCGGGCACGAAGGACGAGTTCGTCAACGGCCTGCCGATCGGGATGGGGCCGCGGGTGCCCGGGCTGGTCGTGTCGCCGTGGAGCCGGGGCGGCAAGGTCGACAGCCACGTCTACGACCACACGTCGACGCTGCGGTTCCTGGAGGAGCGGTTCGGCGTGGAGGCCCCGCTGATCTCGAAGTGGCGGCGCGAGACCGCGGGCGACCTGCTCGACGCGTTCGACTTCGACACGTTCGACCCCTCGGTCCCCAAGCTGCCCGACCCCACCGCGCAGGCCGCCGAGGTCACCGCCAACTGCTTCGGCCCGCAGGGCCCCAGCGTCCCCGAGAAGCAGACCGTCCCCGTCCAAGCCTGACCCCCGGCTCATCCCGCGGGCGAGGCGCGTACGCTCCGGCGCGTGCCTGCCCCCCGCCCTCACGTCTCGCTCGGCATCCCCACGTTCGGGGTGCCCGCCACCGGGGACTGGCGGCACCTGCTCGACCTGGCCCGGGCGGCCGATGCGGCCGGGGTCGACCGGCTGGTGCTGCCCGACCACGTCGTGCTGGGCCCCCACACCGCCGACTACCCGTGGGGCCGCTTCCCCACCGACGCCACGGCCGACTGGCTCGAACCGCTGACCACCATCGCCGCGCTGGCCGCGGTGACCGAACGGGTGCGGTTCCTGACCGGCATCCTCGTGGTCCCGGTCCGGCCTGCCGTGCTGCTGGCCAAGACGGTGGCGACGATCGACGTGCTGTCGGCCGGGCGCATCGACCTGGGCGTCGGCGTGGGGTGGCAGCGCGAGGAGTTCGACGCGGTGGGCCTCGACTTCACCCACCGGGGGGCACTGCTCGATCGGACGATCGCCGACTGCCGGACGCTGTGGTCAGGCGGCCCGCTCGACGTGACCGGCGTCGACGGGATCGACAGCCAGGTGTGGTGCGCACCGGTGCCGGTGCAGGAACGCCTGCCGGTGTGGTTCTCCGGGACCCTCGGCCACCGCAACCTGCAGCGCATCGTCGAGCTGGGCGACGGGTGGATCCCGATCATGGGCTCGACCCCGGATGAGGTGGCCGACGGCATCGAGCTGCTGCGCGCCGGGCTCACGTCAGCGGGCCGCGATCCGGCGGCGCTCCAGGTGCGCGCCGCGCCCGCGCTGGTGCGCGACGACCACGGCGTCGACCTGCCGGCCACCCTCGCCGACGTGGCTCGGCTCGTGGCCGCCGGCGTGACCGACGTGCACCTCCCGCTCAAGGCGTTCGCTCCCGACATGGGCGACACGGCTGCGGCCGGCGCGGCGATGGCGCGGATCGTGGAGGCCGTGGCCGCCGCCTCCTGAGTCGGTGGCCACACGCAACGCACCAGAGCGGCGCGCCTGCCAAGCTCCCCTCCTCATCACAGACAGGGGACACGGATGGACGCGCTGGAAGCAGCAGCCGCCTCGGGCGATTCGATCAACGGGCTGGGCACCCACTTCATGCTCGACCTGAACACCTACGCGTACGGCAACACGCTCGGGTTCGAAGGGGCCGACTTCTACCTCGCCGGCCGCTGCGGCGTGCTGGGCGATGCGCCGGCCAGCGTCGTGTCGGCGTCGATCATCTTCTGGGAGCCCGACTTCGTGGCCGCTTCATGGGCCCGGTCCGACGACGTGATGCCGCGCGAGAAGGCCGCCGAGGAGTTCGCCGGCGTGTGCCACCGGTGGGCCGACGCCCACCTGAGCGACGACGTCGACGCGGCGCGGCTGGCGGAACTGGCGGGCCGCCTGGGCGATGCCGCCTCCACGGCCGGCGCGCCGCTGTTCGCCGGGTGGCGAGGCCTCGACGAGCCGGCCGACGATCAGGCCAAGGCGCTGGCCGTGCACCGGGTCAACGCGCTGCGGGAGCTGCGCGGCGCCATGCACGGCGCGGCCGTGCTCACCCAGGGCATCAGCCCGCACGCCGCCGTCGCCCGGCGCACGCCGTACATGCTGCCGGTGTTCGGCTGGCAGGAGCCGCACCCCGACAAGGACGAGGTGCGCGACGCCTGGGCCCTGGCCCAGGCGGCCACCGACCGCGCCCTCGCCCCGATGTACGAGGCGCTCACCGCGGACGAGCGAGCGGAGTTCGTCGACCTGGTCACCGAGGCCCAGGCCACCGTCATCGCGGCCTGACGGCGCGCTCGCCCTCCCGTCGAGGGCTCCTGCGAACGCTGTCCCTTTCGTTCACCCGCCTCGCCGGGGTGCTGGCCCGCTCGAGTCAGACGATGAGGCCGAGGCCCTTCTGGCAGTGCGGGCCACCCCAGTGCTCGACGATCTTGCCGTCGCGCATCCGCAGGATCGCGGTGCCGTTGATCTCGATCCGCTCGCCCGAGGGCGGTAGATCGAAGAACGGCTCGCCGTCGAACGTGCCGCGGACCGACCAGTTGGAGACGATCAGATCCTCGTGCTCGATGAGCAGCTCCACGGAGAACTCGTAGTCGGGGAACGCCGAGCGCACCTGCTCCCACCACTCCTGCTCGTCGCCGCGGACGTCCTCGCCGACGCGGTGGGCGGCGAGCCGATCCGTCACGTGGCTGTGGAACTCGGGAGCCCAGAACGAGAACACCGCCTCCGTGTCCCCCGCGAACATCGCGTCCGAGTAGTCCCCCAGCACCTTCAAGTTCTCCGACATGGAGCGGACCATAACGACCGCACCCCCCGCCTGCTCGCTCGACCCGGGTTGGGCCCGCGCCGGACGGGGCATCCTGTCGGCATGCTCATCGCCGA
Organism: Aquihabitans sp. McL0605; assembly: GCF_049993875.1. NCBI lineage: Bacteria > Bacillati > Actinomycetota > Acidimicrobiia > Acidimicrobiales > Iamiaceae > Aquihabitans > Aquihabitans sp. McL0605. Next base: position 3,155,254 of record NZ_CP188252.1, on the reverse strand, counting down.
AGCGTTCGTGCTGCTCGCCCTCGCCCCCAACGGGGCGCCTGCCCGCGGCGCGGCCAACCAGCCCGCGGCCGAGGTCGGTGTCACCGGAGCGCTGATCGCCGAGCTGGTCCTCGACGGCCACGTCACGCTCGAAGGGGGACGCATCGGGCTCACCGGCACCGCACCCGACCATCCGCTGCTCCGCCAGGCGCTCCAGAACGTGGGGCTCCGGAAGGGCCGCAAGCTGAAGTCGCAGCTGGCGTCGATCCGGCACTCGGGGTGGAGCGAGGTGGTGGACGGCATGGTCGCCGCCGGGGTGGTCGGTCGGCAGCGACCCGGGCGCCTGGGCCCGACGCGCCACCCGGTCCTCGACCTGGCGGCGCAGGACGCCGTGCTGGGCGCGGTGCGGGCGGCGGCGGCGAGCGACGGGCCAATCGAGCCGCGGACGGCGACGCTGCTCGCCCTGTCCGGCCCGTGCCAGCTGCTCGAGGTGGTGGCGCCGGACCGGTCGGCCCGCAAGCACGCCAAGCAGCGGATCGATCACGCCACCGATCAGATCCCGACGGCCCGAGCCGTGCAGTCCGTGGTCGACGCCGCCCGCTCCACCATCGAAGCCGCCGCCAGCGTCGCCGTCATCGCCTGACCGCCGCGCTCAGGCCGCATCGACCTCGAGGTCGACCGGGTCGCCGACGTGGATGGGGCCGGAGGAGAGGACGCGGAAGACCGTGCCGGCTCGACGGCGGAGCGCGTGGCGGGCGCCGTCGCCGATGACGTCGTCGAGGAGCTTGCACGGAGCGGCGATGCGGACCACCTCGAGCTCCACGCCGCCGATCGTGATGTGCTCGCCAGGCTTGGTGGGGATGGCGCCGTGGGAGATCGTGATGTTGCGGCGGGTGGAGCCCGGCTCGATGGGCGACCCGAGCGCGGCGGCACCGTCGACCAGGTCGGCAAGCGACTGGACCGTGACGTGGCGGTGGCGGGTGCCGTGGTAGCGGTCGCCCACCAGGCCCTTGCCCGCCTCGGCCTCGACCGTGTCGACCGACTTCATCGGCAGGCGGGTGGCCGGCGCGATGTGGATGTCCACCACCGTGGGCGGATCGATGGGAGCGGCCTCGGCTTCGGCGGGCATGCCCCCAGCCCAGCACATCGATCTCAGGTGCTGGGCACGGGTTCCGCTGGGCAGACTGGCGGCGGAAGGAGATCGGCGTGACGCTCTGGTTCACCAGCGACCTGCACCTCGGGCACGAGAACATCATCCGGTACTGCGACCGGCCCTTCGCCGATGCCGACGAGATGGATGCCGAGCTGGTCCGCCGCTGGAACGAGCGCGTCGCACCCGACGACACCGTGTGGGTGCTGGGCGACGTGGCGCTCGGCCCGATCCACCGATCGCTGGCCCGGGCGGCCGAGCTGGTGGGTGACAAGCGCCTCGTCAGCGGCAACCACGATCGCTGCTGGCCCGGCAACAAGCAGTGGGAGCGGTGGGTGGACCCGTACCGCGAGGCCGGGTTCTCCGAGATCGTGACCGAGGCGACCGTCGATCTGGGCGACGGCGTCGTCGTGCCGATGTGCCACTTCCCCTTCCGAGGCGACTCGCACGATGACGACCGCTTCGTCCCCTACCGGCCGATCGATCACGGCGGCTGGTTGCTCCACGGCCACATCCACGAGCGGTGGAGGGTCGACGGTCGCCAGCTCAACGTGGGCTGCGACGTCTGGGACTACGCGCCGGTCGATGCCACCACCCTTCGAGCGGTGATCGCCCAGGGCCCGGCGTTCGTCCCCGGCGGGGGCTGACGACCGACCGCTCAGGGCTCGGCGGCCAACCACTCGATCAGCGGGGGACGGACGGCCGCGCACCGGGGGCCGCCCTTGTCGTCGGTGAGGCCGAGGCAGCCGACGAGCACGCCGCGCCCGGCCGCCTCGGCCAGGGTGGTGGCGGGCACCCCGTCGAGCATGACCTTCGCCCGCCGGAACATGGCGAAGGCGCCGTCGCCATCGACATCGCCCCACGACAGGTAGATGAAGCGGTCGCCGGGCCGACCCTGGATGTGAGGACCGACGACATCGAACCCGGCGTCGACCGCCTTCACCGCCACCTCGGTGGTCCAGGCCGCTGAGGCGGCATCGCCGGGCGTCAGGTCGAGCAGGTCAGCGGGATGCCCGCGCCGGGGCACGCCGACGTGCACGTTGGCGTGGCCTTCGGCCGGCTCGTCGGAGGCGGCGAAGGTGCGGCCGGGGAGGTCGTGCGCCTCGATCCGGATCAGCATCGAGGCATCGTCGCCCGGTGCTGGCGGAGCCCGCGCCGACGGACCGCGGCGGGCTCAGCCACCCATCATCTCCTGGGCGCGGCGGGCCATCTCGTCGTCGTCGACGTCTTCGATGTGCGAGCCGAGGCTCCAGCGGTGGCCGAACGGGTCGATCACCCCGGCCATGCGGTCGCCGTAGAACTGGTCTTCGGGGGCGCGCACGGAGGTGGCGCCACCGGCGATGGCCTTGTCGTAGACGGCGTCGACGTCGTCGACGTAGATGCTGAGCTGGACCGGCGACCCGCCCACCGTGAGGGGGCCGAGGTTGCCGACTTCGGGCCACTCGTCGGCGAGCATCAGCACCGAGTCGCCCAGCAGGAGCTCGGCGTGGCCGACGCGCCCGTCGGGCGAGCGCATCACGTCGCCGCGCTGCTCGAACCCGAACACATCTCGGTAGAACGCGATGGCGTCGTCGGCGCCCTTGACCGCCACGTACGGCGCCAGGCGGGGGTAGTTGTCGGGGATCGGGTTGACGGCCATGGGTGCCTCCGGGGCGTGCGATCGCGGACGGCGCGCCCGTCCACCGCCCCAGCCGACCACACCATCACCCGGCCCGCCACCGATCGCGGCCGCTCAGCGGATCTGGCGGACCGGAGGTTGCTTTCCCCAGGCTCGATCGGCGGTCATCACCTCGGTCTGGAGACGATCGGCCAGGGCCAGGCAGAGCCGGTCAGCCAGGGACAGCTCGGATGCTTCGACCCAGCGCTCGGCGGCCCGCTCGGCGTCGGCAGCGGTGACCGGCTCGACCGAGATCCCGTAGCTCTCGAGCACGGCGCGCGCCACCGGCCAGTCGCGACCCAGGAAGGCCACCTTCTGGGCGACCTCCGACCAGTTCGCCGCTCCCGCGACGGCACCGTCCTCGAGGGCGCGCTCGACCACGTCGTCGCCCTTCTCCCCGTTCAGGAACGCGAGGAGGGCGGAGGCATCCAGGACCATCACGGACGATTCTCGATCGCAGCGGCGTGGCGGCGGTCGGCCAGGAGATCACCGACCGGATCGGTGCCGGTGAGGCCCGCTCGGACGCGGGCCCTCGCCTGTTCGCGGGTGAGGAGGAGCACGCCGGCATCGGTCTCGACGAGCACGAGGGGCGAGCCCGCGGCGAATCCCGCACGCTCTCGGAGCTCTGCGGGCACCACCAGACGGCCGCGATCTCCCATCGTCACTGCATATGCACCACTCATGGAGTGACCGTACCACTGACCCTTGGCTTGTGGGATTCTTTGGTCTGCGCCGAGGCGAGCCGAGCTCATGACCGCAGGTGCCGTGTTGGTTCCATGACCCGACCGTACGGCGAGGGTGTGACAGCGAAACGGGCCCTGACCTGGCGAATCGGACAAGTACGAGGTCAGGAGCCCGGGGGCGTCAGTCCTTGTGGACCTCGTAGTTGCCGTAGCGGATCGGGGCGCGGAAGCGGGCGATCTCGGGGTGCTCCTTGGCGGCCGCGCCTCGGGCCCGGTTGCCCATGCTGGCGATGATCTCGCCGATGCCGTGGGCGTGCTGGGGGCTGGCCAGGCTCGTGATCTCGTTGCCGATCTCGACCACCGACGGCTCCTCGGTGTTCCCGTAGTCGCCGAAGATCGGGTAGATCGACGCCCCGGCCTGGACCGCGAGGTACAGGTCTTCACGGGTTCCGCCGGCGAACGGCTCCATGACGACGTAGCCGTGCTCGTCCTTCGCGTCTCGAGAACCGCTGCCGGCCTCGATGACGAGGTGGCCGTGGTCGGAGGTCATGAGGTTCATGAACTCCTGGCGGGTGCGGGTGTTCTGCTGCTTGCGGAAGTTGCGCACCCGGCGGTTGAGGTCCTCGTCGGTGATGTCGCCCTCGTTGACGGCTTCGCCGCCGCTGACCGGGAACGTCTTGAGCACGTTGGACGCCTTGCGGAGGATGTCGTCGATCACGTTGAGGCCCATCACCTCGAGGTAGCCGAGGAGCCGGCCGATCATCAGCGTGGTGCGCGTGTCGAGGCGGTCGAACCCGTACCGGTGGGCGGCGCGCGTCAGGTAGCCGAGGTTGAAGCCCACGTCCTGGAACTCGAGGTGCGAGCCGACGAACACGAACGAGTGGCCGTCCGCGAGGCGCTCGAAGAACTTCTCCCGTTCGGCGAAGGCCTCGAACACGTCGATGTTGTCGCCGGCGAAGTCGCCGTGGAGGATCTCGAGCAGCCCGAGGGCCGACTCGGTCTCGGCCGACGACAGCGGGTTCGACCGCAGGAACGCCTGGTCGTGGTTGATGGCGTCGGGCCGGGGCTTGGCGTTCAGCCGCTCGATCGGGATCGGGTTGAAGATCGACGCGAACTCGACGCCGCCCACCTGCTGGGCCGACTCGTAGAGCAGCTTGTCGAGCTGGCGGTGGACGCCGAACATCTCGGCGATCTCCTCCGCCGCCCGGTGCAGCAACCCGTCCTGCTTGGGGGCTGCGACGAGCGAGAGGTCGGGTTCCGTGCTCACGAGACCGGGGCTCCGGTCGGGGCCGGCAGGCCGGACCTGCCGGCCTCCCTGGTCGAGGCGGGCGGGGCGGCAACGAACAACAGCATTGGTGGTGTGACCTGCCCGAGGCCCGGTTCGTTACCCATGCGGGGTGCGCTCAGGGCGGTGACGTGGGGCGATGCCGGTCGACCGGACGGACCTCGGCCGCTACCGTCGGCCGCATGGCGTGCTTCGTCGTGCTCCCCGGTGCCGGCGGGCGCGGTTCGGACTGGTGGCTGGTGCAGGGCGAGCTGGAAGCGCTCGGTCATGAGCTGGTGGGGGTCGACCTCCCGTGCGACCAGCCGGTCGGGCTGGAGGCCTACGTCGATGCCGCGGTGGCGGCCATCGGCGACCGTCGTGACGATCTGGCCGTGGTGGGCCACTCGCTGGGCGGGCTGATCGCGCCGCTGGTGGCCGATCGGGTGCCCGTCGGGCTGCTGGCCTTCGTCACGGCGATGGTGCCGTTGCCGGGCGAGACGGGTGGCGAGTGGTGGGGCGACGTCGGCCAGGGCGAGGCCATGGCCGCTCAGCACCTGCCCGACGGCTCCGACGAGACCGTGTTCCTCCACGACGTGCCCGCCGAGGTGCTGGCGCAGACGGAGCCGCCTCGCGGCCAGACCGACACGCTGTTCGCCGACCCGTGCCCGCTCGAGACGTGGCCGACCGTGCCGACGACGTTCCTGCTCTGTCGAGACGATCGGTTCTTCCCCGCCGAGTGGATGGCCGACGTGGTCCGCAACCGCCTCGGCATCGAGCCGACCGAGATCCCCGGCGGCCACTGCCCCTACCTGAGCCAGCCGAAGGCCCTGGCCGCCGCGCTCGACCACGCCTGGCGCACCCGCTCCGACCTCCCACCCGTGGCTCTCGGCGAACTGGGTTCCTGAGCCAGCCCATCGGCGCGAGGTGCTGGGCTTGCTCAGGGAGACCGGACGGCGACGCCCGGCAGATCCGCGAACCCGGATCGATCGGCGGTGATGACCTCACGCGCGGTAGCCGCAGCGGTGGCGGCGATGATCAGGTCGTGAGCTCCTCGGAGCCGCCCGCTCCGGCGGACGGCGACGAGCAGCGACCGGTGGGCCTCGGCCACCGTCAGGTCGTAGGCGATGATCGGAAGGGCGGCGACGAGATCGTCGAGGAACGCTTGGCGACGGGCCTTGCGCTTACCGGTGGCGATGCTCACCCCGACACCGAGCTCGGCGACGGTGATGGCCGCGAGCGCCGGTGCGTCGTCGTCATCGAGGAGGTCGACGAGCCGGGCTGACGATCGTTCGACGTCGATCAACGTGCTGGTGTCGAGCAGGACGAGCCTCAAAACCGCTCCTCAGGGACCAGTTGCTCCCGTAGGGCAGCAACCTCGCCGGCCCAGGCATCGTCGATCTGGTGGCGCCCGAGCAGGACCTTCAGATCCGCGCCCGTCGCCGCGGCCACCGGCTCCAGCCGCGCGACCACCCGGCCCCGCCGAACGATCGTGTAGCTCTCGCCCCGGTGCTCGACCCCGTCGAGGAGATCTGCGAACCGTCGAGATGCGTCCGTGGCTGAGATCTCCGGCATAAGGATCAGATTATCTGATTTCTGACGGTTCACCGACACCACGTCGCACGTCCTCGCTCTGCGGCTCCGGTCCATGCGGATGACCGTAGAGAGGGGGTCTGACACCGAACAGGCGATCTGACCTGCGGAAACGGACATCCTCTGGCCAGGGGCCTCTGATGAGGGTCGAGCGCGACGAGGGGCCCGGCATCGCGGCCGGGCCCTTCGCTGGGGTGTCCCTCTGGGGTCAGTGCTTGGCGGCGTACTCGGCGCTGTTGAGGTAGATGAGCGCTGCACCTTCAGCGGCACCGGTGGCCTTGCGGGCGGCGACGGCCTCGGCGTAGCGGGTCTTCGAGGGCATGGTGCCGAGCAGCTTGAGGCCGATGACCACCGAGTCGACCTCGGGGGCGAGGTGCCGCACCCCTTCGCTCGACTCGGAGAAGGCGACCATCACGTCACCCCGGGTCATGCCGCCGGCCATCTTGGTCACCCAGTGCTGGAGGCCGGGAGCGTCGGGCTGGCGGTCGAGCACGTTCTTGTAGACCAGCGTCACGAAGGCGGCGTTGGTCGTGTTGCCGTACTTGGTCTTGAACTCGCTGGAACTGGCGAACGACGAGGCCACCTTCGACAGCGACGTGCCGCCTTGGTGCTTCTTCACCCAGAAGTCGAGCCCGCCGAGGTCGGGCTGGCGGCGGAAGAAGGCGTCGTAGAGCCGGGCCACCGGGGCCAGGTCCTTCGTGCAGCTCGAGCCCTGGGCCAGCGTGGCGATGACGTGGGCGGTGGTGGTGCGGCCGTTGGTCAGCGCCGTGGTGGTGGCCCCGACCTGCTTGGCGTCGCCGCCCAGGTGACCGGTCACGGCTGCATCGAACTGGCCGAGGTCGGTGTGCGGGCCCATCGATTCGGGGAGGCGGATGAGGGCGTCGTACGTGCCGTTGGTGTCGCCCGGGACGAGGTTGGCATCGTTCGACCAGAAGGCGGTCACCGTGCCGTCGTCGCTGACGACCGGGTGGTTGTTGCCGAGGCTGGAGATCGTCCCGTTGGTCGCGGTGTCGAGGATGCTCGTGGTCCCGGCGAAGAGGTCCCGGCGGTAGAGGCGGTCGAAACCGTTGCCGGCACCGGCCAGGTTGGTCGCCCGGGACTGGAAGACCACGTAGAAGCCGTCGCCGCTGATCGACACCTGGTCGGACGTGTCGTTGCCCTGGACGCCCTGGTTGTTGCGGCTGACGAGCCGCATGATGCCGGTGGTGAAGTCGTAGACGAACGCATCGCCCTTGACGCCGTTGGCGTCGCCGGCGACGAGGTTGGTGGCGTAGCTGTAGAAGGCCACGTACCGGCCGTCATCGCTCATCGACGCGTCGAACGTGTAGCCATCGGCCTTCACGCCGCCCATGGCCCTGCTGGCGAGCTCCGTGGTCTTGTTGACGCGGTCTCGGCGGAAGGTGGCACCGCCGGGGTTCAGGTTGCCGGGGACCAGGTTGTCGGCATCGGACCGGAAGGCCACGTAGCGGCCGTCGTAGCTCATGGCCAGCTCGTCGGTGCTCGTGCTGGCGATGGCGCCGGCCTGGGTGCTGGACAGGTCGACCCGGGTGGCGACGCCGTTGGGCAGGTCTCGAGCCCACGTGTACCCGGTGTCGTGGTCGCTCCAGACCACTGACTTGCCGTTGCCGCTGATGGCGGCGCTGGCCGCGTACGACGCCACGTTGCCGGGCAGGTAGCTGACCCGGGTGGTGGTGTGGGCGGCGCGGTCGCGGAGGTACAGGTCGGCCTCGGCGTAGGGGGCCTTGGACAGGTTGGTGGCGAGCTCCGAGTTGAACAGGATCCGGTTGCCGTCATCGCTGATGTCGAGGACCCAGCTCTCCTGGTTGGCGGGCTGGCCGGCATCGTTCACCGAGACCAGCTCGACCTTGGTGGTGAGCAGATCCTTGACGTAGGTCTGCCCGTCGCGATCGCTGTAGGTGGCGAACCGGCCGTTGCCGGAGAGGCGCGGCGCGGTGGTCCCGCCCGTGAACTGCTTGCCCGCCGGCGAGTCCGCCTGGACGGTGGCGGTGATGGAGTGCGGCACCGGAACCGCCGACGCGGGAGACGCCCGCAGCGGCAACAGGGTGCTGGTCAGGGCCAGAGACAGGCCGGTGATGGTGGTGATGAGCGTTCGGGTGGAGGTCATGAACAGAGCGTGCGCCCACCCACGACAGGAGTGATGAGCAATCGATGCTCATCGTCGCGTTGGCCCTGCTTGCGGACTAAAGCGACGTCAGGGACGGCTGGCTCCGCCGACACGGTCGAGGAGCAATCCCGACGCAACGGGTCGAGCGCATTCCAGTGCAGCCAGCTCCCCGGGGGGCCGGAACACCCCTACGACGTGACGACCTTGGCGCGGTGGTAGCGGACCGAGGCCAGTGAAAGTCGATGACCGCGAACCTCACGCAGGCGGCCGAGGGATACACCAGTGAGGGTGCACGTGATCGATAGATCGTCTTCGATCTGGATGGCACCTGCATCGAGCCGCACGTGGTCATTGGGACAGAGGCACAAGAGGTTCGGGAGGGAATCGGGTCCGTCATGCGGGCGGCCGAGGGGGACGACGTGGGCGCCTTCGGCGTATCCACCACCCGGCACCAAGACAGCTTCTCCGCACACCTGGCATGCGAAGCCGTGTAGCTCCTTCACCTCACGAGCGACAGCGGTGTCGCGAATGCGGCGGGTAACCACCCCTGAACGGTGCCGAATCTCTGGGTGGAACTCGGGAGCGGAGAGCATTGATGCCTCCCCACCGATCCCTTCGAGCTTGAAGCGGCAGACCTGGAAGCCACCCTTCCCAGTGTCTCGCCAGACCTCCGTCACGGCATAGAGACCGTCGTATCGATATCCGCTGCTCGGCGCATGCGGCGATCTCAACTCCGGACCGCGAAGAACCCGAACAGGGCTTCCCACTCGGTGGGCATTGCGTAGTCCTTCGTTGCCTCCAGTGAACGTCTGATCGTGCGTGTGCACACCATCCGTCTTCCCACCTTCACCGGTGTAGAGGATGAGGCTGCCGTAGTCGAGATCGTCCTCGTACCCCTCGTTCAGCGCCACCGCGACGCTCAGACGAGTCGTTCCATCAAAGTCGATCCCTGCGCCATGTTGTCGATGCATCGACAAGTGCATCGCCGCCTTCCGACCCGAATAGGTCGTACCTACGGGGACGCCAGGGATGGCGCCAACGACCGCTGCCCGCTTCGCCATGTGATGCGCCCTCCCGAGCCGCATCCCTCCACCGCGCAAATCGGACACTAGGGGACCCAACCAAGAGACCGCTGTCCGCGTGGCTACGCCGGGCCCTACGACCTGCTCGATGCACTCGCCTCGCGACCACCGGATCTCGCTCGTCAGGTGTCGACCTCGAAACAACCGATCAGACCGCTCTCAACACCGCGACGGCAAGACTCACGGCGAGGAGAGCGCCGCCTGCCAGCCATCCGAAAAGCGCGGCCCGCCGGTTCACCCAGAGCAGCGTGATCCCTACCGCAACGGACATCAGCGCCGCCAGCCCCAATGCAATCCAAAGCTCGCTCCGGAGAACGAAGCACAGAAGCGCAGGGAGGATCACTCCCGCCAGAAACGCCGAGATCCCCTCCCACAGCGCCTCCGCCGGCGCGAGGACGCCGTGCAAAACGAAGAACGGTTCTGGCTTGGCCGCTGCGTCGAATTCATCGCGGGCCTCGAGGTAAGTGGCGAGGTTTCGGCAACCTGCCTCGAGCGACTCCGTGTCGATCACCGAGTCCCCACCGCTTAAACACCACGACGCGATCCATCCTCGCAACTCCCGAACGGACACCACCGGGCATCCGTCGATCGATCGCGTACCCATCGCGCTAGCTCGGATCCGACCGCACAGCACGACGACCGCCCCAACCTCAAGAGGAAGGGCGATCTGAGGTGAACCCAGGAAGTGACCGACAGACCGTCGGCTCCTGGTCGCCTGGTGAGCCGCCTTAAGAAGACGATCATCCGGGCTATCGAGGTCCCACGGCTCGGCACTCCACTTGGTCTCAACGATCAGCGCACGAGCCCGGCTCACAACGAGGTGGTCCACGTCCCAGGTCTTGAACGAGATCCGGTCGAACGAATGGGCTTCCTTGGCCAGCCCTCGATGGATCTCCTCAGACACCTGCTTCTCTGCGGATGACCCCATCGACCGTTGGGCTGAACCCGTGACCATGATCAGGACGTACACAGGGAACGCGAGGCCGAGGACGATCATTGCTCCCGCCAGAAATCCACCCCACCACCCTCCGATCCACTCGCCGGCGACGAGGCCAAGTGCCGCGAGCGCGACTGGAACGCCCACCAGCAGAGGCCAGTTCGCCCGAAACACATCCCACTGCCGGCGCCGGCTTTCACGCTGCGCCCATCTGCCCGCGCGACCATCAGCCCGAACCCAGCCCTCACTCGAACCCACGCCACCCACCCCCTCGCCGCTCGGCGCCGGTCAGTGTAGAAAGCCGACGGTTGTCCCCAAGAGTTCGTGCATCCAGTGCTCTCCCGAACGAACGGCCGGGTGCCCTCGCCCCTAGCCCTCGCTCGCCGCGCCGCCGCGAGACCGGCCGAGCACTACCCGATCATCGGCGAGCGCTGTAAAGCTCCGGCAGCTCTGGAACGCGACTCCAGTGACTGACCATCCATCGGTCCCGCGGGGCCGAGCGGTCGGGGCGTGCTCAGGCGGAAGGGACCCGCTCCAGCACCGCTACGGGGATCGTGCGGTCGGTGAGCTGCTGGTAGGTGTCGAAGTCGGGGTAGGCCTCGGCGGCCAGGGCCCAGCACTGCTCGCGCTCGTCGCCCTCGACCTCACGGGCCGTCGTCGGCCAGCGGTCGGCGCCCACCTGCACCTCGGTCTGGTCCGCAGCCATCAGGTTCCGGTACCAGTTGGGCGTCACCGGGTTGCCGCCGTTGGACCCGACCACGATCAGATCGTCACCCCGGGTCACCAGCATCAGCATCACCGGGCGGGGCTCGCCGCTCTTGCGCCCCACCACCTCGAGCAGGAAGACGGGCTTGCCGAACATCTTGTTGCCCTTGGTGCCGCCGCTCTCACGGAACTGCGCCACCTGCTTGTGGGTCCCCTTCGCGACGAGGTGGGGGAACCGTCGACTCATGAAGTTCGCGGCACGTCCGGTGATGCTGGCCATCGGGGCACCGTAGGCGGCGGTCGACCTCCCTCCGTGAAGGCGGCCATCCGGTTGTCGCTCCGACGTGGCCACGAGGAGCGACCCGCCGCCGCCCACACCACCGTCCTGACCAGCCCGGACCCGATCGGTGCGGCGGCGGTGCCCTTCGGTGTCACCCCCCATCGGTATGGTCCCCGACATGACCTCGGCGACCGGCGGATGGGTGCGATACGGCACAGACGCCGCCACCGCGCTGCGCGTCGAGATCTCCCGCATCAAGGGCGCCGAGCCCCTCGCGCCGGTCACGGTGGTGGTGCCGTCCAACCAGGTCGGCGTGTCCACCCGGCGCCTGTTGGCCTCCGGCTCGGTGGGGTCGGTGTGCGGGGCCGGTCCCGGGCTGATCGGGGTCACGTTCGTCACGCCGTACCGCCTCGCGGAGCTGCTCGGGGCCGCACCCCTGGCCGAGCAGGGCCGCCGTCCCGTGTCGGTGCCCATCCTCGGCGCCGCCGTCCGCCAGGCCCTCGCCGCCGAGCCGGGCGCGTTCGGGCCGGTCGCCGGCCACGCGGCCACCGAGACCGCGCTGGTGGCCGCGCACCGGGAGCTGCGAGACCTCGACGGCTCGGCGCTCGATGCGCTGGCCGCATCCAGCGTGCGCGCCGGCGAGGTGGTCCGGGTCCATCGCGCCACCCTCGAACGGCTCGCCGCCGGCTGGTACGACGAGGAGGACCTCATGGCCGCCGCCACGTCCATCACGGCGGCCGGCCACACCCCTGCGGAGGTGGGGGCGGTGGTGGTGCACCTCCCCCAGCGGCTGTCTCGCCACGCCGCCGACCTGCTGCGCACCCTCGGATCGTCCACCCAGCTCAGCGTGATCGCCGGCACCACCGGGGTGGCCAAGGCCGATGCCGAGGTGGTCCGCTCGGTCGGCCGCCTCGGGGTCGATCTCGGGCCCCCGCCCGACGAACCGGTCCTGGGTGCCGCCGTGTCGGTCGACCGCACGCGCATCATCACCGCGTCTGATGCCGACGACGAGGTCCGCGCCGCCGTCCGCACGGTGGTCGATGCCGTGCGGGCCGGCACCTCGCTCGACCGCATCGCCGTGCTCTACGCCGCGCAGGAGCCCTATGGCCGCCTGCTCCAGCACCACCTCGACGCGGCCGACGTGCTGGCCAACGGATCGGCCACCCTCCCCCTCGCCGGCCGCCTGGCCGGGCGCACGCTGCTCGGGCTCCTCGCCCTCCCGTCCACCGGGCTGCGCCGACAGGACGTGTTCGCCTGGCTCACCGGCGCCCCCATCCTCCACCAGGGCGCCTGGGCCCCCACCACCGCCTGGGAGCGCATCTCACGAGACGCCGGCGTGGTGGCCGGCCGGGCCGACTGGGACCACCGGCTCCAGCACCTCGCAGACCGGCTGAACGCCCAGGCCGACCGGTTCGAGCTCGAAGCCCAAGAGGACGAGGCCACCGACTGGCGGGTCACCCGCGACCGGCGAGACGCCGCCCGTGCGCTGGAGCTGCGCGGGTTCGTGCTGGGCCTCGCCGACCGGCTCGCCGGAGCGCAGGCCCCCAGCCCCTGGAGCGACCGGGTGCGCTGGGCCAAGCGCCTCCTGGCCGACACCCTCGGCGGCGCATCCAGGCGCACCTCGTGGCCCGAGGCCGAGCGCCGCGCCGCCGAGCGGCTGGTCCTGGCGCTGGATCGCCTGGCCGTGCTCGACGATCTCGAGGGTCCCGTCGGGCTCGACGTGTTCACCCGCGCCCTCACCGTCGAGCTCGAAGCAGACCTCGGCCGCGTCGGCCGCTTCGGCGAGGGCGTCCTGGTGGGACCGGTGTCGATGGGCGTCGGGGTGAGCCTCGACCTGGCCATCGTCGTGGGCATGGCCGAGGGCACCTTCCCCTCCACCCTCAGGGACGACTCGCTGCTGCCCGACGAAGACCGAGACGCCGCCGGGGGCCAGCTCCCCCTCCGGTCCGGCCACGTCGACCGCCTCCACCACCAGTTCCTCGCCACCCTCGGCGGCTCCACCCACCAGGTGCTCTGCATCCCCAAGGGCGACCTGCGCCGCAGCCGCGAGCGGGTGCCGTCGCGCTGGGTGCTCGACGTGGCGTCCAGCCTCGCCGGGGCCACCTGGTGGAGCGACGACCTGCTCCACGCCAAGGCCCCGTGGATCACCCACCTGGCCTCGTTCGACGACGCCGTCCGCACCGCGTCGTCGCCGGCCACCGACCAGGAGCACCGGCTCCGCACGCTCCTCGCCCGCAACGCGCCCCGCGCCCAGCTCCAGGCCACCGCCGCAACCGTCGACGGCACGCTCGCGGCCGGCATCGAGACGGTCGACGCCCGGTGGAGCACCGCGGTCACCCGGTTCGACGGCAACCTCGGCGGCCTGCCCATCCCGTCCCCGGTCGAGCGGGGCACGTCGGCCACCAGCCTGGAGTCGTGGGCGAAGTGCCCCCACGGCTACTTCGTCCAGCACGTGCTGCGCGTCCAGCCCGTCGAGCAGCCCGAAGACGCCCTCCAGATCACACCCATCGACCGCGGCAACCTGGTCCACCGGGCCCTCGAGTCGTTCATCCAGTGGGCGCTCGACGAGGAGCGGGTCCCCTCGCCGGGTCAGGCCTGGACGGCGGAAGACCACGACCGCCTCCGCGCCATCGCCACCGAGCTGTGCGACGAGGCCGAGGCCGACGGGCTCACCGGGCGCTCGCTCTTCTGGCAGCGAGACCGCGGCAAGATCCTGGCCGACCTCGACCGGTTCCTCCACGAGGACGACACCCACCGGGCCGCCACCGGCGCCAGCCCCGTCGCCACCGAGCTCCCGTTCGGCATCGGCGCCTTCGACGCCCTGGCCTTCCCCTTGGGCGATGGACGATCGGTCCCCCTGCGGGGCATGGCCGACCGCGTCGACCGCTCCGCCGACGGCACGCTCCACGTCCTCGACTACAAGACCGGGAGCACCACCCCCTACCGCGGGCTGAGCCCCGACGATCCGCACCAGGGCGGCCGCCGCCTCCAGCTCGCCGTCTACGGCCTGGCCGCCCGCCAGCACGTGCACGACCCGGCCGCGCCGGTGCGCGCCGAGTACTGGTTCACCTCGTCCAAGGGCCGCTTCGAGAAGCTCGGCTACGACATCACCGACGAGGTGCTCGCCCAGGTGTCGGCCGCCATGGCCACCATCGTCGACGGGATCGAGGGCGGCCTGTTCGCCCCGCACCCCCAGCCCCACACCACGTCACCGTTCACCGACTGCCACGCCTGCGACCCCGACGGCCTGGGCACCACCGAGGTCCTGCGCCAGTGGGAGCGCAAGGTCGGAGACCCCGCCCTCGCCCGCTACCTCGATCTCATCACGCCCCCCGAGCCCGAGCCGGCCCTCGCAGCGGAGGAGGCCTCGTGAGCCCGGCGCGAGCCAGCCGTCCGTCGCCTCCCGACCAGGACCAGCGAGACATCGTCCACCAGGCGCTCGGCACCACGCTGTTCGTCGAGGCCGGCGCCGGGTCCGGCAAGTCCACCGCCCTGGTCGGCCGGGTCCTCCAGCTGATCACCACCGGGGCCACCGAGCTGCGGTCCATCGCCGCCATCACCTTCACCGAGAAGGCCGCGGCCGAGCTGCGCGACCGCATCCGCCAAGCGCTCGAACGAGCGGCCGAGCAGGCCCGGACCGACGGCGACGGCACCACCGCAGGCCGGTGCGCCGATGCCATCGACCAGCTCGACGGCGCCGCCATCGGCACCCTCCACGCCTTCGCCCAGCGCCTCCTCGCCGAGAACCCCATCGAGGTCCAGCTCCCGCCCCGCGTCGAGATCCTCGACGAGGTCACGTCCGACGTGCAGTTCGAGCAGCGCTGGTCCGCCTACCAGGACCGCCTCCTCGAGGACCCGGCGATGGAGCGCACCCTCCTCCTCCTGTTCGCCACCGGCGTCAAGCCCGTCGCGCTGCGGGCCCTCGCGCTGGAGTTCGACCGCAACTGGGACCTCGTCGCCGAACGGGTCCCCGCCACCGCGCCCGAGCCGCCGCAGATCCACGATCGGCTCGAGGCCGCGCTCGCATCGGTCGATGCCGCGTGCGCCTCGCTCGCCCACTGCACCGACACGGGCGACAAGCTCGCCGACCGGCTCGGCCAGATCACCGAGTACGCCACCGCGCTGCGGAAGATGGACGACGAGCTCGATCTGCTCGACGAGCTGAGTGGCGTCGGCGCCATCAAGCCCCCCAGCTTCAGCGTCGGCAACATCGGCGCCAAGGGGAAGTGGGCGTGCGACGTCCCCACCCTCCGCGCCGAGGTCCGCGCCGCCGGCGACCAGCTCGAAGCGGTGAAGGGCGAGGTGGCCCAGGCCTGCGCGAAGCGCATCGCGGCCGCCATGCGCTCGTTCACGCTCGACGCCGCCGCCGCCCGCCGAGAGGCCGGCCAGCTCGCCTTCCACGACCTCCTCGTGCTGGCCCGCCAGCTCGTCCGCCAGCACCCGTCGGTGCGCGAGCGCCTCCACCGCCGCTACCAGCGGCTGCTGCTCGACGAGTTCCAGGACACCGACCCCATCCAGATCGAGATCGCGGTGCGCATCGCCGCCGCGCAGCCCGGGTCCGACGACGCCGGCTCCCTCCCCTGGGACCAGGTCGAGGTGGCACCTGGCCACCTGTTCGTGGTCGGCGACCCGAAGCAGTCGATCTACCGCTTCCGCCGCGCCGACATCCGCCTGTTCCTCGACGCCAAGGACCGCTACGGAGCGCACGACGGCCTGGTCACCCTCTCCACCAACTTCCGCACCGGCGAGCCCATCATCCGCTGGGTCAACCATGCGTTCCAGGCGCTCATGTCCGAACCTCCAGGGGTCGACTCCGTCTTCGCCTCCCAGCCCGACTACGTGCCGCTCCACGCCGTGCGTCCCGGCCCCCGCGTCGGCCCCGCGGTCTCCGTGCTCGGCCGCGAGCCCCTGACCGAAGGCTCGGCCGGAGACCTCCGCGCCGCCGAGGCCCGGCAGGTGGCCGCCACGGTCGCCCGGATCCAGGCCGAGGGGTGGAGCGTGGGCGACGAGTCGGCCGACAGCGGCTGGCGCGAGCCCAAGCTCGGCGACATCACGGTGCTGGTCCCCGCCCGCACGTCGCTCCCGTTCCTCGAAGACGCCCTCGAGTCCGCCGGCATCCCCTACCGGGCCGAGTCGAGCAGCCTGGTCTACGTGTCCCGGGCCGTCCGAGACCTGCTCATGGCGCTGCGGGCCATCGACGACCCCACCGACCAGCTGGCCATCGTCTCGGCCCTGCGCAGCCCCCTGTTCGCCTGCGGCGACGACGACCTGTTCCGCTTCAAGGTGCTCCAGCACGGCACCTTCAACCACCTCGCCCGCCAGCCCGACACCGTCGAACCAGGTCCCGTGCTCGACGCGCTCACCTACCTGGCCACGCTGCACCGCGAGCGGCACTTCACCTCGCCCGCCGAGCTGGCCGACCGGGTCGCCCGAGACCGCCGGCTGTTCGAGCTCGGCTTCGCTGAAGGCCGCACGCGAGACGTGTGGCGCCGGCTGCGGTTCGTCATCGACCAGGCCCGGGAGTGGGGCGAGGCCACCGACGGCAACCTCCGCGAGTACCTGCAGTGGGTGGCCCGCCAGAGCAGCGAAGGCAGCCGGGTCGCGGAAGCGGTGCTCCCCGAGTCCGACGACGACGCCGTGCGGATCATGACCATCCACGCCGCCAAGGGCCTCGAGTTCCCCATCACCATCCTGAGCGGCATGTCCACCGCCCCCCAGTCGTGGCCCTCACCCGCGCAGGTGGTCTTCCCGTCGGGTGGCGGGGTCGGCTACCGGTTCGGCAAGGCCGTCTCCACCCAGGAGTTCGAGGACTGGAAGCCCATCGACGAGCAGATGGCCTTCGACGAGCGGGTCCGCCTCCTGTACGTGGCGTGCACCCGGGCCAAGGACCACCTCGTCCTGTCCCTCCAGCGCAAGGCCCGGCGGTCCGCACCCGAGCCGTCCAAGCGCACCAACGCCGAGCTCCTCCTCGCCGGCACCGGCGACCTCCTCGACCAGCTGCCCGACGCGGTGGCACCGGAGGTCGAGGTGGCGGCGGTGTTCCCGGCCTCGCCGCCGTCGCCCCCGCTGCCCTTCGACCAGTGGCGCGCCGAGCTCGACGCTGCCCTGGTCGCCGGGTCCCGGCCTACCACCATCGCCGCCACCGCCCTCACCGCCGAAGGCACCCCCGACCTGGCCCGCGACGAACCGACCGATGCCGATGCGGGCGGCGGACCCCTGGACGCACCACCGCACCAGGCGCCGTCCGATCAGGCGCCGTCCGACCAGGCCCAGGCCGACGAGGGCCAGCCCGCCGAGGCCGGGCTCCAGAAGCGGCCTCGAGACCTCGACCTGCCGCCGTGGCTGAAGGGCCGGTACGGCACCGCCGTCGGGCGCGCCGTCCACGGCACGCTCCAGACCATCGACCTGGCCCACCCGGCCGGCCTGACCGGCGCCGTCGCCGCCCAGTGCGAAGCCGAGGCGATCACCGAACGAGCCGCCGAGGTCGAGGCCCTGGTGCGCGCCGCGCTCACCTCGCCGGTGATCGCCGCGGCCACCGCCGGCCCCCACTGGCGGGAGGTGTACGCCTGCACCCCCACCCCCGGCGGCCGCCTGCTCGAGGGCTACATCGACCTGCTCTACCGGACCCCCGCCGGCATGGTCATCGTGGACTACAAGACCGCCGCCACCGACGACCCCGACGAGCTCGCCCGGCGGGTCGAGGGCTACCGCCTCCAGGGGGCGTCCTACGCCCTCGTGGTGGGCGAGACCACCGGCGAGCCCATCGCCCGGGTGTGCTTCGCGTTCCTCACCCCCAACGGCGCCGTCGAGGTCGATCTGACCGACATCGAGGCCGCCATCGGAGAAGTGAACGCCCTGGTCGCAGCGGGTGTCGAGCAGGTCACCGCGTAGCCGCAGGCCACGCGCCATCCGTCCCGCTGTCAGACCCCCTAGGTACGTTGCAGTCGTTCCCGAAAAGGCGATCCGACATGCCCTTCTCCTACCTCCACGCAGCAGACCTCCACCTCGACACGCCGTTCACGTCCGTGAGCGGCTACCCCGAGCGCGTCGGTGCGGCCCTGCGGGAGGCATCGCTCGAGGCCTGGGATGCGCTGATCTCCACCGCCATCAACCGCCAGGTCGCCTTCGTGGTCCTCGCGGGAGACATCTACGACGGTGCCGAGCGGGGCATCCGGGCCCAGCGGGCGTTCCTCGACGGGGTCACGCGCCTGGCCGAACACGGCATCCGCACGTTCCTCGTCCACGGCAACCACGACCCGGTCACCGAGGGGTGGACGGCCATCACGTCGTTCCCCGCCGAGGTGCACCGCTTCTCGGAGACCCAGGTCGAGTCGATCTCGTTCGAAGCGGGCGGCGAGCAGGTCGTGGTCCACGGCACCAGCTACGCCGTCTCCGCCACCACCGACAACCTCGCCCTCCAGTTCCCGAGCGCATCCCCCGGCGCGTTCAACATCGGCCTGCTCCACGCCAACCTCAGCGGCCTCGGCTCCAAGCACCAGGACTACAGCCCCTGCTCGCTCGACGATCTGCGTCGCACCGGGTACCAGTACTGGGCGCTCGGGCACATCCACCAGCGCCAGACGCCCCACGCCGGCCACCCGTGGATCGTGTACCCCGGCAACATCCAGGGCCGCACTCCCCGCTCCTCCGAGCGCGGCGCCAAGGGGGCCGTCATCGTGGCGGTCACCAACGGCGTCGCCGCCGAGCCCGAGTTCGTCGCCCTCGACCGGGTGCGCTTCGTCGACATCGCGGTGGCCATCGACGACGTGATCGACACCGGCGTCCTCCTCGACCGGCTCGAGGCCGCCGCAGACCCCGCTCGCCACGGAGGCCGCGGCGTGCTCGTGCGAGCCACGGTCGAAGGCAGCGGCCGCCTCCACCACGAGCTGATCACCCAGGCCCGCCGAGACGAGATCCTCCGAGACCTGCGAGACCGCGGCGCCGGCGCCGCGCCGTTCGCGTGGTGGGAGCGCATCACCTGGAAGACCCGCTCGTCGGTCGATGTGATCGACATCCGCCGTCGAGAAGACTTCGCGTCCGACCTGCTCCGCTTCATGGACGAGGCCGCGCCTGCGGTCACCGCCGGCTGGATCGATGAGCTCCCCTCCGACGTCGTGCGGGAGCTGGGGGAGCTCCTCCCCGCCGCCGACGCCCCCGCCATCTGGGAAGCCGCCCAGCGGCTCGCCCTCGAATCCGTCACGGCGCTCGAGCCATGAGGATCCACGGCTGGCACATCGACGGCTTCGGCGTCCACCACGACCAGCAGGTCCAGGACCTCCCGCGCGGCCTCACGGTCATCACCGGCCCCAACGAGTCGGGCAAGTCCACCCTCCAGCACTTCCTGGCGGGCGTCCTCTTCGGCTACCCCAACAAGGGCCGGCCCGACCGGCACGATCCCGTCAACGGCGGCAACTACGGCGGCCGCCTCTTCGTCACCGACGAAGAGGGACGGCCGATCATCATCCACCGCGGCCTGCGCAAGAGCTCGCTGCGGCTCAGCACCGCCGACGGCGATCTCGACCCCTCCGAGCTGGCCGCCCTCGTCGGCGGGGCCAGCAAGGAGCTGTTCCAGAGCGTCTTCGCCGTGCACCTCGCAGACCTGGCCGAGCTCAAGGCGCTCACCGCCGACCAGGTCCGCGAGCGCGTCTTCTCCGCCGGCATCGTCGGGGCCGGCAAGACGGCCGAAGCCGCGCTGGGCGAGCTGGGCGCGGCCCGAGACATGCTGCTGCGCCCTTCCGGTCGCGGTGCCTACCTGCTCAAGTCGCTCCGGGAAGACCTGGCCACCGCCCGAGGCCAGCTGGCTGCGGCCCGCACCGAAGCCGACCACCTCCCCGACCTCCTCGATCAGATCCGCGCCCTCGACGCCCAGGCGGTAGACCTCCGCCAAGAAGCCCGGGCCGTCGAGCTCCAGCTCGAGCTGCTCCGTGCGGTCCAGGCCCTCTGGCCCGCTTGGTCCGCCGCGCGCACCGCTCACGAGGAGCTCACCGCCCTCGGTCCCGTCCCGGCTTGGGACCAGCGGGCTGTCGCCACCCTCCGCGGCGCGGTCACGCTGCGGGCCGAGCGCACCTCAGCGCTGGCGTCGGCCACCCAGCAGCTCGCCGCCGCCACCCAGGCCGCCGAGGCCCTCCCTGTGCCCGGCCCGGCGGTCGCGCTGGCCGAGCCCATCGACGCCATCGCCAAGCAGGCCCACACCGAGCTCCAGCGGCGCGAACGGATCGCCGAGCTGCGTCCTCGTCTCGCCGCCCACCGCGGCGAGGTCGGCGCTGCGCTCGAGCTGCTGGGCCCCGGGCACGATCTCGCCTGGCTCAAGGAGCAGGCCCCCCGGGTCGAAGACGCCGCCGGCCTGCGCACCGTCGCCGCCACCACCGATCACGCCCGCCAACAGGCCGAGGCTGCCTCGGCCGCCCACCGCCGCGTCACCGCTGAGCTGGCCGAAGAAGCCGAAGACCTGCAGCACGCCGCCACCACGGCTGCGGCCGCCGGCGGACCCAGCGCCGAGTCCGCCGCCCGCTACCTCGATGCCACGGCCCGCCTCGTCGCCCTCGTCGGTCAGCGAGACGCCGCCACCCGCCACCTCGCCGCCGCCTCCCAGCGCACCCCCGCTCCGCCCGCCGCCCAGCCCGAACGCGTGCGGCCCCGCGGCCGGCCGGTGGCGATCGCTGGCGTGATCGCCGTGGTCGCCGCGCTCGTCCTGCTCGGCGCCGGCGCCCCCCTGGCCGCCGCCGTCACCGTCGTCGTCGGGCTGGCCCTCGTCGCCGGCGGTGCCGCGCTCGGGCTGGGTGCCCGCACGGCCCCCGCCGCGGCCTCGGCTGCCGCCACCACCGCCACGGTCGACCCGCTCACCACCCACGTCACCGACGAGATCGCCCAACTCGACGCCGAGCTCGTTCCCGTGCTCGCCACCTTGGAGCTCGATCACGCGCCCACCGCGTCGCAAGCGGCCGAGATCCAGAGCCACGCCCACCGCCTCGCCTCTGCCGCCCACGATCGAGACGCGGCCAAGCGCCACACCGCCGACCGGCTCGACGCCCACCAGCGCAGCGCCGCCCGCCGTGCCGCCGCCACCGACGCCGACGTCGCCCGGACCGGCCGAGCCCTCACCGAGGCCCAGCAGGCCTGGACCACGTGGCTGGGGGCCCACCACCTGCCCACCTCGCTCGACCCCGCCGGGGCCGCCGAGTTCCTCACCACCGTCGATCGGGCCCGCACCGCCGCCCACGCCGCCACCCTGGTCGAAGCAGACCTCGACCAGGCCCAGGGGCAGAGCGACGCGTTCGCTGCCGCCGTCGCACCGCTGGCCGAGCAGCTCGGGCTCGACCCGCACCAGGATCCGCTGACCACCGTCGACCTCCTCGCCACCGCCGCCCGCCAGGCCCACCGCCAGGCCCAGGCCATCGAGCAGGCCGCCGCCCTGGTCGAGCACCGCCGCGGCGATCGGGATCAGGCCATCGCCCACCTCGACCGAGCCGATGCCGAGCTCAAGACCCTGCTCGGCGAGGTCTCCGTCGCCGATGCCGACGACGCCCTCGACCAGATCGAACGCGTCGAGCACGCCCGCCGGCTCGGCGCCACCATCGACGAAGCCGAGACCAAGCTCGCCGCCGCGCTCGGCCCCGCCGACGAGCAGCTCCGGCAGGCGCGCAACCTCCTCACCGACCCCGACGCCGACCCGGCCGTCTGGGCCGCGCAGGTCCGCCAGCTCTCGCACCAGGCCTCGGCCGCGCACCAGCAACGAGACGGCGTCCTCCAGCAGCGCTCCACCGTCCAGGGTCAGGTCGACGTGCTCAGCGCCTCCGCCGACATCGCCTCGATCGAGCTCCGGGTCACCGACCTCGAGACCCAGCTCGTCGACGCCGTCACCCAGTGGGCCTCGTTCCACCTCGCCCACCAGATGGTCGAAGGCACCCTCGCCCGCTACCAGCGGGAGCGTCAGCCCGAGGTCGTCCAGCGCGCCGGCACCCTGTTCGAGCAGGTCACCGACGGCCGCTACACCCGCCTCGAGGTCCGCGGCACCGAGGTCGTCGCCATCAACCGAGCAGCCCAAGAGGTGCCGGCCACCGCGCTCAGCCAGGGCACCACCGAGCAGCTCTACCTGTGCATGCGCTTCGCCCTCGCCGAGTCGTTCTCCAAGACCGCCTCGCTGCCGCTGCTCCTCGACGACATCACGGTCAACGCCGACGCCGAGCGCCTCCCCCGCCTCGCCCAGATGATCGCCACCGTCGCCGAGACCAACCAGGTCCTCGTGTTCAGCTGCCAGGACCGCATGGTCGAGCTGCTCCAACAAGCAGACCCGCAGGCCCGCACCATCACCCTCCCCAGCCAGCACCACACCAGCCAGATCGGCCGCGCCGTCAGCTGATCAGCCCACCGGCTACTGGCGGGCCCACTTCTCGCCGACCTCGAGCCGCTGGCGCAGCTGGCCCACCGTCGCCTCGGTGATCCGGCCCACTCCCGACAAGCGGTTCAGCTCACCGTTCACCTGGGCGTGCGTCTGACCCGTGCGGCGCACCAACGTGGCCACGATCTCCGCGTTCTGCTCGCGCAGCCGGCGCTTCTCCTCACGCCGAGTCCGGGCGATGTCGCCACCGATGCCGATGTCGACGCCCAGATCACCCAGCGGCCGACGATCCCCGGCGAGCGGAGGGGGTGGGGCGAGCGTCAGCACCAGCTCCGGATCGTCGTCGAGGCCCGGATCGAGGTCGTCGTCGACATCGTCGATGTCGAAGGCGTCGTGCGCCTGGTGGTCCGTCGCCACCGCGGAGAGGGCGGCGAACAGCGACATCTGCTCCTCCGTCCCCGTGTCGAGCGCGGCGGGGTCGCGCTCGAAGCGCTCCTCCTCGCGCTTGCGCAAGCTGTGCCGGCGCTGGTCGGCGATCTGGAACGCTCGGGTGCGCAGGCGCGGATCGTCGGGGATGAAGAGGTACGCCTTCTGGTTGCGCAGCCCCGGCGTCCACCGCACGAAGCGCCCCACCGCCTGGCGGAAGAACAGCTCGGTCGTGGTGGTGGTGGCGTACACCCCCACCCGCAGGCGCGGGATGTCGACGCCCTCCGACACCATCCGCACCGCCACCAGCCACGGGGCCGTCCCCGCCGAGAACTCGGCGATGCGCGCCGACGCATCGGGGTCGTCGGAGGTCACCACGGTGGCCGCCTGCCCGAACCGGTTGCGCAGCAGGGCCGAGATCCCCCGGGCATGGTCCTGGTCGCTGGCGATCACCAGCCCACCAGCCGCCGGGTGCGTCTCGCGGATCTGGTCGAGCCGGGTCACCGCCTCCCGCAGCACCGTGGGCAGCCACTCGCCCTCGAGCGACAGCGCGGTGCGCAGCCGCTGCGACGACCGGGCCTGATCGAGCGCATCGTCGAACGACGCCGAGTTCATCGATCCGTCGGGCGCCGTCCACTCCATCTCGCCGCCGGTGCGGGGGAAGTACACCGGCCGCACCACGCGGCCGTCGCCCAGGGCGTCGCCGTATCCGTACTCGTAGTCGGGCGCCGCCTCGTCGAGCACGTAGTTCACGAACGGGATGGCGCTCGTGTCGCTGCGGAACGGCGTGCCCGAGATGGCCAGCCGCCGCACCGAGGTCTCGAACGCCACCCGCACCGAATCGCCCCACGCCCGGTCGTCGGCCGCATGGTGGATCTCGTCGAAGATCACGAACGAGTCGGTGGCCACCCGGCGCAGCACGTCGGCGCTCGACGCCACCTGCTGGTAGGTGGTCACGATGCCGTGCATGTCGGCCGGCAGGGCCCCATCGGCCGCCGACCAGGCCGGGTCCAGGTGCAGCGCGAAGCGGGCCGCCGCCTGGGCCCACTGGACCTTGAGGTGAGCGGTGGGCGCCACCACGATCAGGCGCGACCGGGGCCGCTCCGACAGCACGTGACGGGCCACCGTGAGCGCGAACGTCGTCTTGCCGGCGCCGGGCGTGGCCACCGTCAAGAAGTCGTCCTGACCTGCGGCGACGTACTTCTCGAAGGCAGCCTTCTGCCACGGCCGGAGCCGGATGCTGCGGGTCAAGGCCTGCGGAGCGGGGGGAGGGACGACAGCAGCACGGGGAACCGATTGTGCCACGCCGGCACCCCTCCTCCCGACCCGCGGCAGGGTGATCTTCGACCGTCGGAACCCCACCGAGGTCAGCGCCCTGATCGAGCCCGGGCCGCAGCCGCCGACCGCGGCCGACGCCGGGTCGGCCGGCCTCAGACCACCCGGATGCCCGTGCGCTCGGCGAACCCATCGGCCGCGTCGGACCAGCTGGCGAAGGCCGCCTCGGACCCGCGCTCGCTCGGCGACCAGGTCCGCAGCAACCCGGTCCCGTCGGCCGTCTCGGAGGCGTCGACGATCGACGACCCATCAGGGTGGATGCGCGCGTACGGCCGCGACGGCACGCCCGAGCAGGTGACCGAGATGGCCGCCATGGCGTGGACATCACCCCGGTCGAGGGCCGCCCCCACCAACCGGTACCGGAGGGTCTGGTCCCAGCGGCGCAGCCGCACGTCGAGCATCCAACCCCCATCGTGGCTGCGAGCCACCGATGATTCGCTCAGCGCCGTCGACGCCGCCGCGACCGCCTCGGCTCCCGACGGCAGCTCGACCGACAGCCCGAAGTACGGATCGCAGATCAGCTCGGCGCCGCCGCTTCCGCCCACGAGGACGGCGGCGTGCAGGTCGACCACCGGCGCCTGCTCGTCGACGCGCCGCGTGGCCGCCACGCGCACGGGCCCGATCCCCGCCGCATCGACCAGGGCGGCCATGACCGTGGCGAGCACCCAGCACGACCACGTGGGCGACGGCGCGCCGCCGGCGGGCCGCGTCGCCTTCGCCTCGAGGTGGTCGAGCACCCGCCGCGCCAGGAGGTCAGGGTCGGCGCCGGGCGGCACCTCGCCAGACGCGATCGACGCCAGCTTCGCCGTCGACCCGACCGGCACGAGCGTGGGCAGCACCTCGGCCAGGGCACCCGCTCCATCGTCGGCCGCCCACCCGAGCGCGTCGCCCAGATCGCCCGCCAGCCCGGCATCGATCGCCCACGGTCGCTCGGTCTCGGCCACACCCGAGTCTCCCGCCCGACCCCGTGCTCCGCCCAACCAGTTCCCCGCCCCCACCCGCACCCCCGCCAGCCGGACCCCGCCAGCCGGAAGTTTTCTGGTCGATATCCCACCCCATCGGGGGAAGATCGACCACAAAGGGCGGGGCCCACCGTTCTCTGGTCGATATCCCACCCCATGGGGGGAAGATCGACCAGAAAAGCGGGCAGCGAGGGGTTAGTCGGCGAGGAGGTCGGCGGCGAGGCTGGCGATGGCGGTGTCGCGGCGCTGCTGGCGGATCATGTGCTGGTCGAGGCCGGCGGTCAGGTAGCCGACGCTGAGCCCGGTGTCGGGGTCGCCGAACGCCAGCTGGCCGCCGGCGCCGTTGTGCCCGAACGCTCGCGGCGACACCATGCGGCCCATGCCGCGGCGGTGCGACAGACCGTCGTCGCCGGCGACCACCAGGCCGAGGGTGCGGCCGGCGGGCACGCCCCAGATGTCGGGCAGGTTCATCCGCACCCGCTGGGTGCCTTCGACCAGCGCCTCGTGCGACCACTGGTTCGCCGGGTTGGCCATGAGCCCCTGGTACAGCAGGGCGAGGTCTTGGGCCCGGAAGACGCCGCCGCCGCCGGGCACGCCGATGCGCCGAGCGTCGGGGTCGTTCAGGGTGGTCAGGGCGCCGATCGCCACGTCGGGCGGGATCAGGGCGCCCACGTCGATCGAGATGCCGAACGCCTCCTCCATCTCGTCGGCCGTCGGCGGCGTGCCCACGCCCACCGCGTCGAGGATCCCGTCTTGCTGGTCGAGCGGGATGCCGAGCAGGCGCGGCAGGCCGAGCGGCGCGGTGACCAGCTCCTCGATGGCGTCGGCGTGGTCCATGCCGGTGACCTCGGCCAGGATCTCGCCGAGCACCCAGTGGCCGGCGGTCGGGTGGTACACGTAGGCGGAACCGGGCTCGAGCGTGAGCCGCCAGCGCGAGAACGCCTCTCGCCGGCCTTCGGTGGTGGCCCACCGGTTGGGACCGAGCGGCGCCCACGGGAACCCGCCGGTGTGGGTGAGCAGCTGCTCGACCGTCACCACGTCCTTGCCGTTGGTGGCGAACTCGGGGATGTAGGTGGCAGCCGACGCGTGGATGTCGACCATGCCCTCGTCGATCATCCGCCAGATCGCCGCGGCCACCAGGGCCTTGCTGGCGGAGAAGCCCAGGAAGCGGCTGCCGGCGGGAGCGCCGTACGTGGCGTCGACCACGACCTCGCCGTGGTGGGCGACCGCGATCGACACCGCCGGCGACAACCCCTCGTCGACCTCCCGTTGGACCCGTTCGAGCAGCCGGTCCACCTTGGCCGGGTCGATCGACCGGTCCGAGGAGCCGGACGGCGAGGAGGACGAGGAGGCGGCGCTGGCGTCGGTGTCGGTCACGTCCCGGACGGTACGCCGACCGAGCCGGCCTCGCTCAGCAGACCGGTCAGCCGGCCTCGAGGGACAGGCAGGCGTCGGCGCCCTTGATCACCCCGGTGCGGTAGGCCTTGACCCGCTGGAACGCGTCGCCCCCGCCGTTGGCCGAGCCCGAGCCACCGGAGGAGCTGGTCTGCATCAGCACGGCGACGCCCTCGTCGAGGTCGCCGGGCGACAGCACCAGCTGGTACGACTCAGGCGGGTTCGGCGGCAGGAGCGCGGCGGCCCAGGAGCCGGCGAGGCAGTCGCCCTGGAGCGCGGCGCTGGCGTCGTCCTTGGCGGTGCCGAGCTGGTGGACCGCATCGAGCCCGTAGCGGGTGGCGAACAGGGTGGCGACGGCGAAGTCACCGCCCTGCTGGTAGATCTGCGGGATCGTGTCCTGGGCGTCGTAGCCCACGAACCGGTCGGGGATGCAGACGAACACCGACGAGCCCGAGGTGGACTTGCCGCCGCAGGTGGGCGGGTCGTCGGGCGAGAACGCCACCGGGTCGCCCAGCGGGTCCCAGGCCTTGCCGTCGGTGCTGAGCTTGGGGAACGTGTCGGTCCAGTAGGCCTTGAGCGACGGGAACACCAGGTCGGTGATGCCCGGCTCGTCGGTGGTGCCGGTGAGCTGGAGGTTGCCGTTGGCGTTGGCATCGCCCGGGTCCGAGTAGGGGAACTCGTAGGGGGCGGGATCGCCGTCGCGGAACTCCGCGCAGCGGGTGACGCCGTCCTCGAAGCCGTCCTGGAAGGCGCCGACCCGGTCGAAGCCGCTGCCGTGGGCCATCTGGTCGTCGGCGGCGCCGCCGGGGGCGTCGCGCAGGGCGAGGATCCCGGTGATGGCGGTGTCGAGATCGGAGGTGGTGATGGAGAAGCGCTTGCTCTCGCCGTCGGACACGTGCTTGGTCCAGGCGCCGGCGAAGCAGTCGGCCTGGAGCTCGGTGATCACCGACGGCGCCGAGAACTGGGCCCGGTTCTGGATGGCGTGACCCCACTCGTGGGCAATGACCATGGCGACGGTGAAGTCGCCGTACTGCTTGGCCAGCTGCGGCATGAAGCTCTCCTGGTCCCACACCACCGCGTCGCCGTTGGGGCAGTAGAACGCGTTGTTGAGGAGGGCGGAGATGTCGCTGCTGGTGGCGCAGGGGACGGTGCTGGCATCGGTGCTGCTGTCGATGGCGTAGAGCCCGCCCGAGATCGGCTGGTAGTCGCCGCCGTACGCCTTGGGGAACTGGGTCTTCCACCAGTCCTGGAGGTCGGACACGGCGTTGCCGATGACGTTGTCGACCTCGCTGCCATCGGATCCGTTGATCTGCACGTCGGCGGGCGGCACCGCGGCGGCGGTGGTGGTGGCGGGGGCGCTGGTGGGCGGCGTCACGTCGCTGCCGAGGATGTTGCTGTCCTGGCGCTTGGGGGTGGTGCCAGAGGCCACCTTCTGGCCGGCTTGCACGCCGCACGCGCTGAGGGCCAGCAGCCCGACGAGCACGACGGCTCGCCGGCGGTAGTAGGTGGCCCGGGTGGGTGTGTTCACGACGTTCTCCTCCATGCCCACTCGGGCAGCGGGGACCATTTGACCATGGACCCCCCGAAAGTCCGAGTAAGGCGGGCGAAGGGTTCGCGTCAGGCAGAACATGCCCTTCACCAGCGTGGGAGGCTCTGCCCATGGCTCTCGATCCCGCCGCCGTCGTCGCCCGCACCCACCGCGCCTGGGACGACGAGATCCAGCCCGCCCTCACCGACTACATCCGGGTGCCGGCGCTGTCACCGGCGTTCGATCCCGACTGGGCCGCGCACGGCCACCTCGACGCGGTGGTCGACGCCGCCGCGCTGTGGGCGGCCTCCCGTGCCATCGACGGCCTGTCGATCGAGGTGATCCGCCTCGCCGGGCGCACGCCGATCCTCTGGTTCGAGGTGCCCGAGTTCCCGGGCGATGGCAACCAGGGGAGCAAGGGCGTCGACGCCGACACCGTGCTGCTCTACGGCCACCTCGACAAGCAGCCGCCGATGGAGGGCTGGCGCGAGGGCCTCGGCCCGTGGGACCCGGTCGTCATCGACGATCGCCTCTACGGCCGAGGGGGCGCCGACGACGGCTACGCGGCCTACGCGTCGTTGGCCGCCATCGAAGCGGTCCAGGCCGAGGGCGGCACCCACGCCCGCTGCATCGGCCTGATCGAGTGCAGCGAGGAGTCGGGCAGCCCCGACCTCCCCGCCTACGTGGAGCACCTGGCCCGGCGCATCGGGGCCCCGAGCCTGGTGGTCTGCCTCGACTCCTTCTGCGGCGACTACGAGCGCATGTGGACCACCACCTCGCTGCGCGGCCTGCTCGGCGCCAGCCTCACCGTGCAGGTGCTCGACGAGGGGGTGCACTCGGGCAGCGCCGGCGGCGTCGTCCCCGACTCCTTCCGCATCGCCCGCCACCTCCTCGACCGGGTGGAGGACGCCGCCACCGGCCGCGTGCTGGTCCCCGAGCTGTGGGTCGAGGTGCCCGAGGGCCGCACCGGCGAGATCGCCGCCGTGGCCGCCGACCTGGGCGACGCCCTCACCTCCACCTACCCGTACCGCGGCGCCACCCAGCCGGTGGTGCCGTCCACCGACCCGGCGCAGCAGCTCACCGCCAAGACCTGGGAGCCCACGCTGACCGTCATCGGCGCCGACGGCCTCCCGCCCACCCAGACCGCGGGCAACGTCCTGCGCCCCGCCACCGCCCTCGCCCTGTCCTTCCGCCTCCCGCCCACCGTCGACGCCCTCCTCGCGGCGCGCGCCGTCGAGCAGGCGCTCACCGCCGACCCGCCCCACCGCGCCACGGTCACCGTCCACATCGACAGCGCCGAGGGCGGCTGGGACGCGCCGCCCACCGCGCCGTGGCTGGAGGAGGCGATGGCCGCGGCCAGCGAGGCCACCTTCGGGCCGCCGGCACGCAGCCTGGGCGAGGGAGGCTCGATCCCGTTCATGGGCATGCTCGGCCGCCGCTTCCCCCACGCCCAGTTCCTGCTGACGGGGGTCCTCGGCCCGCACTCCAACGCCCACGGTCCGAACGAGTTCCTCCACCTCCCCACCGCCCGCAAGCTCACGGCCGCGGTCGCCCTGGTCCTCGACGCCCACGCCGCCCGCTGACCCCCACCGTTCGGGCGGGTGGAGTCAGGCGGGTGCGTCGAAGGTGATGACGATGGCGGTGCGCTCGGCCTTCCCGACGAGCGACTTCAGCTTGGTACCGATCGACAGCACGAACGCCTGGATGCCGTACTTCTTGCCGATGGCGCTCACGACCGCGTCGAGGTCGGCGCCCTCGGTGACCACCACGGCGGTGGCCGGCACCTCGTCGGCGCCGTCGGCCACCCTGCCCCGCATGTCGCACGCCTGGAGCACGACCTTCGGGTTGCGCCGGATGCGCTTGACCTTGAACGACCCGCCGTCGGTGGTGAACCCGGCCCTCCCGTCGGCCAGCGGGGCGATCCACACGGGGACGGGCACCGCCGCTCCGTCGCGCTTGTAGCTGACGAGCGACACGTACGTGGCCGAGGCGATGTCCATCCCGGTGACGCTACCGACGAGCGCTGGTCAGAACGGCGTGGGCGCCGACCCGCCCGGCGGAGGTGGCGGGGTGGCCGGCGGCGGTGACGGCGGCGGGGGCGCGGCGTGGTCGATCTCCGGCGCGGCCGATGGCGCGGTGGCGACCGAGGGCACGAAGCGGGCAGCCTCGTCGGCCTCGAACAGGTTCCACGACGGCACCTCGACGAACCGGGCGAAGAGGCTGCCGGGGAACTGGGTGCGCCTCGTGCGGAGCACCTCGATGGCGTCGTTGTAGAAGCCCCGGGCGGACGCCACCGACTCCTCGGCATCGGCGATGCGCGCCTGGAGGTCGACGTAGACCGAGTCGGCCTTCAGGTTCGGGTTCGACTCCGCCAGCGCCACCGTGGTCTGCGCCGCCGCCTTCATGCTCTGGTCGGTGGTCTGGGCGTGGGCGAGCGTGGCGTCGGACGGGAGGGTCTCGGTGGGCGGCGGCGTGGGGACGGCGCGCAGCTCGGCCACGGCCGCCTGCACCTCGCGCTCGTGCTCGCCGTAGCCCTTGACCACCTCGACCAGGTTGGGCATGAGCTCGGACCGGCGCTGGAGGCTGATGTCGATCAGCGACCACGCCTTGGCCGCCTGCTCCTTCACCTCGACCTGGCGGTTGTAGTTGCGGAGCAGGGTGATGAGGAACAGGCCACCGACCTCGAGGCCGAGGGCCCAGATCACCAGGAACCACTTGACCTCGTCGAACAGCGCATCGCTGGCGGTGCCCACGAAGATCGCCGTCATGAGCAGGCAGCCCAGCCCGCACAGCCGCGCCGTCCACCCGTTCGACGACGCCACCTGGGCCTCGGACTTGGTGGACACCAGCAGGTCGTCGTCGCCCGAGAACTCGAGCCCCGTGGCGTCGGTGCGGGGCCGGGCGGTGCCCATCAGGTAGATCGGCGCGCCGGCGGCGATGGCCTGCTCGGTGACCCGGTACTTCCCCGAGAGCGACGAGATGGGGTTGGCGGTGTCGGGCGTGTTGTCGAACCACCCTCCGTCGACGGTGGGGGCGAGGGCGAAGCTCGTGTCGGCCATGCTCCGCTGGCGCTCGACGACGTCCTCGCCCACCAGCACCCACTGGCGCAGCTGCCAGCGGCTGTAGGGCGGTGCGAACCCGCGGTCGAGCTCCTCGCAGAGCCCGCGCACCGGCTCGAGGTCGGCGCCGCGCGGGCGGATCAGGACGCGACCGGTCTGGTCCTGGATCCAGAACGGCGCCGCGGTGGAGCGCTTCTCGACGGTGACCCACTCGCTGTCGTCGCCGGACTTCTGGTAGCGCTCGAGCTCCCAGCTGAACCAGACCGCCGGCGTCTGGGTGAACGGGGTGACGATCGGCTGGTAGAGCGGGACGGCCTGGCCGACCACCTCGTTGCGCCCGACGAAGACGCCCCGGCACGTGCTCGTGGGCGTGTCGTCGATCGTCCACTTCTTGCGCCAGCTCGACAGGCACAGCCAGCCGAGGACGAGCGCCACCACCCCGCACACAAGGATCCACACGCCCGCCGGTCTACCAGCACCCGGCCGCCGGGCCGGCCAGGGGTGGCGGGACGCGCCCCGTACGATGGGCACCGTCGTCCACCCGTCGTTTGGAGCATCCGGCCCCATGGCCTCCTCGCCACGTCACCAGAAGCCCGACGAGATCGCGGAGGAGGAGCCCGGCCACGGCCACGGCACCCGGGCGGTGATCGCGGCGCTGCTGGCCAACCTCGCCATCGCCGTCGCCAAGTTCGCGGGCTTCGCCATCACCCGCTCCTCGTCGATGCTGGCCGAGGGCGTGCACTCCGTGGCCGACTCCGGCAACCAGTGCCTGCTGCTGCTCGGTGGACGGCGGGCCAAGAAGGCCGCCAACGAGGAGCACCCGTTCGGGTACGGCAGCGAGCGCTACTTCTGGGGCTTCGTGGTGGCCCTCGTCCTGTTCTCCCTGGGCTCGCTGTTCGCGCTGTACGAGGGCATCCACAAGATCCAGCACCCCGAGCCCATCGACAGCCCGCAGTGGGCGTTCGGCATCCTCGGCTTCGCGATGCTGGCGGAGGGGTTCTCGTTCCGCACCGCCAAGAAGGAGACCGACAAGATCAAGGACGACGCCAGCTACTGGCAGTTCATCCGGCGGGCCAAGCAGCCCGAGCTGCCCGTGGTCCTGCTGGAGGACTTCGGTGCGCTGATCGGCCTCGTGCTGGCCATGACCGGCGTGGGCATCTCGGTGGTCACCGACGACGGGCGCTGGGACGGCTACGGCTCCGTGGCCATCGGGCTCCTCCTCGGGGTCATCGCCATCGTGCTCGTGGTCGAGATGAAGAGCCTCCTGATCGGCGAGTCGGCCACCAAGAAGGAGGTCGAGGCCATCCGCGCCGCCATCGAGATCGAGCCCGACGTCATCCGCGTCATCCACCTGCGCACCCAGCACCTCGGCCCCGAGGAGCTCCTCGTGGGCGCCAAGGTCGAGTTCCTGCACGAGCTGACCGTGGCCGAGGTGGCCGGCACCATCGACCGCGTCGAGCGCACCATCCGCGCCGGCGTGCCCTCGGCCCGGGTCATCTACATCGAGCCCGATGTCCACAAGGCGCACCGGGCCCCCGGCTTCGTCCAGGAGCACGAGGGGCACATCAACCCCGACGATCCGGCCTACGTCGGCATCACCGGCCACCTGCCCGAAGGCGACGACGGCGACGAGATCTGGTCCTGACCGACCGCTGGTCGGCCGGCTGTTGACGCCCGCCCGAATACCTGATGGGGTTGGTCGGGAATGGGGGCGGGTCCGACTAGGTTGACCGTCCCTGCACGCTTCGACGAGACAAAGAAGAGGGATCACCATGCCAACCCTGCGCCTGGGCGACGACGCCCCAGATTTCACCGCGGAGACCACCGAAGGCACCGTCAACTTCCACGACTGGAAGGGCGACAGCTGGGCCGTGCTGTTCTCGCACCCCAAGGACTTCACCCCGGTCTGCACCACAGAGCTCGGCCGCGTGGCCGCCCTCAAGGACGAGTGGGACAAGCGCAACGTGAAGGTCATCGGCATCTCCGTCGACACCTCCGAGAGCCACGAGGGCTGGGCGCAGGACATCAAGGACGTCACCGGCAGCGAGCTCAACTTCCCGCTCATCTCGGATCCCGACAAGAAGGTCGCCGACCTCTACGACATGATCCAGCCGAACGCCAGCGACACCATGACCGTCCGCTCGGTGTTCATCATCGGCCCCGACAACAAGCTCAAGCTGTCGCTCACCTACCCCGCGTCCACCGGCCGCAACTTCGACGAGATCCTCCGCGTGATCGACTCGCTGCAGCTCACCGCCAAGTACAAGGTGGCCACTCCGGTCGACTGGAAGGACGGCGAGGACGTGATCATCACGGGCGCCGTCTCCAACGAAGACGCCGAGGCCCAGTTCCCCGGCTACACCACGGTCAAGCCGTACCTGCGCACCACGCCGCAGCCCGGCAAGTAGCTCGTCCGGCGCTCCGGCCCGCCCACCAGGGCCGGCCGACCGGCGCACGCACGCCACGAAGGGCGGTCCCCCGGGGCCGCCCTTCGTCGCGCCCGGGCTCAGGCGGCGGGTGGTTCGGTGGGCTCGGGTGGCTCGGGCGGGAGGCCGAGGATGACGCGGGTGACGGCGATGAGCTCGGCTCGCACCAGGTCGTGGGGCTCGTGGTCGAGGAGGGCGCCGCCGAAGTCGTCGAACCCGGTGATGCCGCCGAGGGCGGCCAGGATCCGCACCCGTTCGGCGAGCGAGAGGTCCTGGCGGGTGGCCATCGCCTCGACGCGAGCGTGCAGCCGGGTGTGGTCCTCGAAGAACTCCGACGTCTCCGCGAGGGTCTCGACCGCGCTGCGGTTGCGATCGGCCAGCTGGAAGAGCCGGTAGTTGTCGAACATGTTGTCGAGCGTCCAGGTGAGCATGGAGGCCCAGTCCTCCATCGACTGGGCGGCGTCGATCCGGTCGATGAGGTTGGTCTGGAGGTCCACGATCGGTTCGAGCAGGGCCCGGAGGATCTCCTCCTTGGACTTGAAGTGGTAGTAGAGCGCGGCCTTGGTGAAGCCCAGCGGCTCGGCGATCTCCCGCAGCGACGTGCCCTCGTAGCCCTGCTCGGTGAACAGGTCGACGGCCACGTCGAGGATCCGGTCCCGGGTGGATGGCCCGTGAGCGGGCTCAGCGGGCCCGGCGGGTTCGGCGGTGGTGCGAGCAGCCATGTGACACAGATTACTTGACGGCCGGTAAGTTTCCCACTTACCGTGCGGCAAGTAAGGAACCGAACCCACCGGTCCACCACGAACGAAGGTCCCCCATGGCAGAGCTGCCCATGATCCAAGCCGAAGGCCTGTACAAGCGCTACGGCACCACCCAGGCGGTCGACGGCGTCAGCCTGTCGGTCCCCCGCGGCACCATCCTCGGCGTCCTCGGCCCCAACGGCGCCGGCAAGACCACCACCGTGCGGATGCTCACCACCATGACCAAGCCCGACAAGGGCTCGGTCCACGTGGCCGGCGTCGACGTGGTGGCCGACCCCCGGGCCGCCCGACGCCGCATCGGCGTCACCGGTCAGGACGCCACGCTCGACGAGCTGCTCACCGGTCGCCAGAACCTGATGATGATCGGCCAGCTCTCCAAGCTCCCTCGAGCCGACGCCGCGGCCCGGGCCACCACCCTGCTCGCCGAGTTCGACCTCACCGACGCCGGCGATCGCCTGGCGAAGGGCTACTCCGGCGGCATGCGCCGCCGGCTCGACCTGGCCGCCAGCCTGGTGTCGCGTCCCGAGGTCCTGTTCCTCGACGAGCCCACCACCGGTCTCGACCCCACCAGCCGCGTGCGCATGTGGGACGTGATCCGCAACCTGGTCGCCGACGGCACCACGCTGCTGCTCACCACCCAGTACCTCGACGAGGCCGACGAGCTGGCCGACGCCATCTCGGTGATCGACCACGGCAAGGTGATCGCCCACGGCACCGCCAAGGAGCTCAAGGCCACGGTCGGCGGCGAGCAGCTCGAGCTCACCCTCAGCGCGCCCAGCGAGCTGGCGGTCGGCGCCCTCTCCGCGCTCGTCACCGGCGCCATCACCACGAGCGACGACGGCCGCACCATGCGCGCCTCGGTCAGCCCCGGCGCGGGCAAGGCCACCGCCATCATCCGCGCCCTCGACGACGCGGGTGTCGCGGTCGACGACGTCCAGTTCCACCACCCGTCGCTCGACGACGTGTTCTTCGCGCTCACCGGGAACCCGGCCGAGGCGCCCGCCGACCCCGAATCCGATCCCGAGCTCAGCGAGCAGGTTGCCTGATGACCACCATCACCTCACCCACCAGCACCATCCCGACCGCCATCACCGACGCGCCTGCCTCCACCATCGGCCGGGCGAAGGAGTGGGTGGCCGACGTGGCCGTCCTCACCTACCGCAACCTGCTGCACGTGCGGCGCGAGCCGGCCCAGCTGTCCGACGCCACCATCCAGCCGGTGCTGTTCACGCTGCTGTTCGTGTACATCTTCGGCTCGGCCATGCACCTGCCGGGCAACGCGGCGTACCACGACTTCGCCATCGGCGGCCTGGTCACCATGAACCTGACCACCGCCTCGATGGGCACGGCCGTGGGCATGAGCTCCGACCTGTCGACCGGCATGATGAACCGCTTCCGCTCCCTGCCGATGTCGCGCAGCGCCATCCTGGCGGGGCGCACCATCTCGGACCTGCTCGCCGCCACGCTCTGCGGCACCATCGTGCTGCTCACGGGCTTGGTCATCGGCTGGTCGGCCCCCAACGGCATCGGCGGCGTGATCGCCGGCATGTCGGTGGCCCTGCTCTTCGCCTACTCGCTGAGCTGGTTCACCGCCTGCATCGGCCTGGCCGTCGGTGATCCCGAGTCGGCCCAGGGCGTCGGCCTGGTCATCCTCTTCCCCATCGCCTTCTTGTCGACGTGCTTCGTGCCGGCGGCCGGGCTGCCCACGGTGCCCCGGATCATCGCCGAGTGGAACCCGGTGTCGGCCGTGGCCGGCTCGCTGCGCGAGCTGTTCGGCAACCCCAACCCCGCCAGCCTCAGCCACAACTGGCCGGCCCAGAACCCGGTGCTCATGGCCGTGCTGTCGAGCCTGGCCATCCTGGTGATCTGCGTCCCGCTCGCCAGTTCCATGCTGCGCAAGCGCACCACCGACTGACCCGCCCGACCGACAACCCGCTGAGCGCTGGTCGATCTTCCCCCTCACGCGGGGACCATCGACCAGCGTTCCGGCGCGTCCGGGCTTGCTGGTCGATCTTCCCCCTCACGCGGGGAGGATCGACCAGAGAAGATCGGGGGGGGTCAGGTGGGGACGGCGCGGGAGGCCAGGGCGAAGACCCGGAGCCAGCCGGCCCCGTCGATCCCGAGCCGGGCCAGCTGGTGCTCGACCCCGCCGGCCAGCTCCTCGGCCTCGGGCAGCCCCAGCCGGTCGGCGACGGCCGAGGCCGCCATCTCGACGATGACCTTGGCGACCCGGTCGTCGGTGGGCAGCACCGCGCTGCGGGCCTGGGTGATCCGGCGGTGGGCCTCGGCCTCGCCGTGATCGCCCGCGGCGGCCTCGATGGCGGCGGCGGAGCTGGCGATCGCCCGGTCGAGGTACGTGGCCCCGACCGCCCCGTCGACCGCGTCGGCGATGGGCCCGGCTCCACCCGTGGCCGCGGCGGCCGCGGCCAACGCCTGGACGGCCATCACGTTCGGGTCGGAGTCGGTGCGGGCGCGGGACAGGGCGTCGAGCGCACGGGGGACGTCGCCCGCCATGAGGGCGGCGGCGCCGAGCACCGCCGCGGAGTCGTCGCCACCGAAGCCGGCAGCCGCCATCACCTCGATCTCCTCGAGCACCGCCGCACCCCGTTCGGGCTCGCCGATCTGGAGCGCGGCCGCCAAGCGGGAGAACCGGGCCGGCAGCCCGTCGCCGACGCCGGCGTCCTTCCCCGGGTTGCCGGTGCGCACGAGCAGGGCGAAGCCCTCCTCGACGCGGCCGGCCATGACCAGCGCCCGGCCCAGCACGGCGCCGGCCTGGGTGCCGCCGTAGCGGTCGCCGAGCGACGTGAAGGTGCGCTGCGCCTGCTCGGCCATGGTGACGGCCTCGTCGGTACGACCCGACCAGAGGCGGATCGACGCCACGAGCATGAGCATCATCGCCGTGGCCCACGGATCGCTGCGGGCCCGGGCCTCGTCGAGGACCTGCTCGCCCAGCGCCTGGGCCTCGGGGACTCGGCCCTGCTGGAAGCGCACCCAGGCCAGCAGGCCGAGGCTCCAGGCCAGGCCCTGCGTGTCGACCACGTCGCTGAACATGGACACGGCGGTCTGGAGGCGCCGGTCGGCCTCGTCGGGACGACCGCTCACGAAGGCGGCCCACGCCAGGTTCTGCGACGCCCAGCCCTGACCGGCGAGGTCGCCCACCTCCTCGAACGCGGCCAGCGCGGCCTCGGCCGACAGCTCGGCGGCGGTGACCCGGTTGCCGAAGATCTCCACCATCCCGCGGCGCCGCAGGGCCTCGCCCAGGCCGGGCAGGTCGTGCAGCTCACGGAACCGGTCGGCGGCCGCCGACATGGTGGCGATGGCCGCGTCGATGTCGCCTTCCTTCTGCTCGATGGTGCCGCGGGCGATGAGCGCCTGGGCGGCGCACGCACCGTCGCCAGCGCCCTCGGCCAGGCGCAGCGCCACCTCGGCATCGCTGCGGCCCAGCGCCAGCTCCCATCCCTCGGCGGCCGACGACGATCGGGCGAGGTGCAGGCGGATCGCCTCGGCCACCAGGGCGGCGGACTCGGGGTCGGCGTCGTCGACGGTCAGCTTGCCGTCGACCTCACCCAGCAGGTCGAGCGCCTGGGTGTAGAGGCGGATGGCGGCGGGGAGGGCCTGATCCCGTCGGGCGCGATCGGCGGCTTCGGTGACCCAGTGCCGGGCCTTGTCGGCGAGGTCGGCCGGGAACGCGTCGGTCCGGGCGTTCGGGCCCAGCTCGGCGGCCAGCCCGACCGCGGCCCCGTAGTGGTGGGCGAGCTGGTCGACGAGCCACGGCGGGCGGGGGTCGGTGTACTCGGCCTTCGTCTCGATGTAGTGGGCGATGCCCAGGTGGCACTTGGCCCGCTCGGCCTTGGTGATGGTCTGGTACGCCACCTCGCGCACGAGGTCGGACCGGAACCGCCAGCCGTCGCCCTCGATCTCCATGATCTCGTCGGCCGCCAGCTCGGCCATGGCGGCATCGAGATCGAGGTCTCGGTGGAGCTGGCGGTTCATCTCCCGCAGGCCGTTCATGGGCCCGCGCTGGCCGATGACCGAGGCGTCCTGGAGGACCATCCGCAGCGAGGGCGACAGGTCGTCGAGGCGGGCCGCCACCAGGCCGCGCAGGGTGTCGGGGAGGGCGGCGACGCGGCCCGGCTCGGCCACCGCTTCGCCGTCGAGCAGGCTGACCAGCTCCTCGAGGAAGAACGGGTTGCCGCCGCTGCGATCGAGCAGGGCCTCGCTGACCACCGCCGGCACCGGCGCGCCGACGAGGTGCTCGAGCAGCTCGGCCGCGGCCTCGCGGCCCAGCGGATCGAGGTGGAGGGTGAGGGCGTTGTGGCGCCCGTGCTTCGGCGTCCACTGGTCGAGGAGGGCGGGACGGGCCGTGGCCAACACGACCACCGGGCAGTGGTGGATGGCGCCGAAGACCTCGTCGATCAGCGTGAGGACGGCCTCGTCGGCCCAGTGCAGGTCGGAGATCTGCAGCACGAGCGGCCGGCGGCGCGCGGATGCACCGGCGTAGGCGCCGAGCGCCCGCCCGGCCTCCTGGCGGATGGTGATGGGGTCGGCTTCGGGCTGGGGCTCGTAGCCCAGCAGCGTGAGCAGGCCCTCGGCCGTGCGCTGCACCTCGGGATCGGTGGTGCGGCGCTCCATGGTGGCCGCCACCGCCTCGCGCACGGCGATGCGGGCCTCGGCCAGGTTGGCGCCGTCGGGGACCTGCAGGCCCGAGCGCAGCGCGTCGGCCACCGGCCACCACACGTTGGCCTCGCCGTACGGCACGCAGCGGCCCTCGCGGACGATCGCGTTGTGGGTCTCGACCGCCGCGCTGGCCACCTCGTCGGCGAGACGGCTCTTGCCCATGCCCACGTCGGCCACCAGCAGGCACAGCAGCGCCCGTTCGTGGCGGATCGAGCTGTCGATGGCGGTGGTGAGCAGGCTCTGCTCGGCGGCCCGGCCCACCAGCGGCACGTCGACCCGGCGGGCCCGGTACCCCGGCGGGAGCGTGGGCGCCACGGCCACCCAGGTCTCCACCAGCTCGTCGCGGCCCTTGGCGTCGAGCAGGCCCCGCGGCTCGTAGGCGATGTTGTGCTGGGTGGCAGCGTGGGTGGCCGGGCCCACCAGCACCTCGCCGGGCTGGGCGTGGGTCTGGAGGCGGCTGGCCGTGTTGACCACGTCGCCCATGGCCGTGACCGAGCCCGCGGCGCGCATGGCGCCCACCAGCACCTCGCCGGTGTTGATGCCGATGCGCATCTGGAGCTCCTGGCCGATGGCCTCGGCCTCCTCGCAGAGCGTGGCCTGCATGCGCAGGGCCGCCCGGACGGCCCGCTCGGGGTCGTCCTCGTGGGCCGTGGTGGCGCCGAACAGGGCGACCAGGGCGTCGCCGACGATCTTGTCGACCTGGCCGCCGAAGCTGGTGATGTCCTCGGCGAGGCGGTCGAAGCAGCGGTCGACCAGGTTCTTGACCCGCTCGGGGTCGAGGCGCTCCGACAGCGAGGTGAACCCGACCAGGTCGGAGAACAGCACGGTGACCACGCGGCGCTCGTCGTCGACGGTCCGCAGCGGCCGCCCGCACGACGCGCAGAACCGGGCGTCGGCCGCCGCCGTGGCCCCGCATGCCGAACACGTCATCGCCGCAGCATACGTGCGCTAGCCAGAGTTAGCGCGTGTCGGTTTCCGGTGGTTTTCTGCCCTCGGCACCGGCCGGGATCGGACGGCTTCGCGAGCGCGATCCGGCAGGATGAGGGCATGGCGCTCGATCCCACCGACCTGTCCGACGAGGTGCTGGCCTTCCTGGGCGAGTACCAGCTCGCGTCGCTCACCACCGCCCGACCCGACGGCACCCCCCACGTGGTCCCCGTGGGGTTCTCGTTCTCGCCCGACGACGGGCTCGTCCGGGTCATCACCTGGGCCGCCAGCAAGAAGGCCCGCAACGTGGCAGCGGCGCCGGGCGGGCGGGCCGTCGTCTGCCAGGTCGATGGGGGCCGCTGGCTCTCGCTCGAGGGCGTCGCCACCGTCACCGACGACCCGGCTCGGGTCACCGCCGCGGTCGAGGGCTATGCCGGCCGGTACCGCCAGCCCAGCGAGCGCGAGGACCGCGTCGCCATCGAGATCCAGGTCGACCGCATCCTCGGCCGCGCCTGAGCGCACCTCGGAGCGCGCCGGCGGTCAGCGGGCGGCGAGGTCCTCCTCGATGAGGTCGTGGTTGAGCCAGCGGGCGGCGCGGGTGCCCGAGTCGGCGGCGCCGGTGAGCTGGTGCGTGGGGTCGACCGCGCTGCCGATGGCGTAGACCCCAGGCACCGACGTGACGCCCTCGCGGTCGGCCGCCACGAAGCCGTGCTCGTCGAGCGCGGCGCCGAGGCCCACGGCCAGCGAGCTGCCCGCGACGGGCAGGCCCACCACGAACAGGCCACCGCACGGCACCACGGTCCCGTCGTCGACCTCGATGCCCTGGAGACGGCCGCCGGTCTGGACGATCCGCACCGGCACCCGGCGCTCCACCTCGATCCCCGCCTGCTCGGCCGCGGCCATGTCGGTGGCAGCACCGGCGAACGCCACGATGTCGTCGGACCACTGGGTGAGGATGCGGGCCATCATCGGCACCTTGGTCTGGTCGCCGATCAGCGCCAGGCGGCGGTCCTGCAGCTCCCATCCGTGGCAGTACGGGCAGTTGGCGGCATCGCCACCCCACACCTCGGCCAGGCCGGGCAGGTCGGGCAGGTCGACGCGGCCGCCCGTCGCCAGCACGACGCGGCGCGCCACCAGGTCTTCGTGGCCGTCGACCGCCACGGTGAAGCCCTCGTCGTTGCGCGCCACGGCACCGACCCGGCCATCGATCACGGTCACGCCGTAGACCGCCACCTCGTCGCGCAGCAGGGCGACCAGCTCGGTGGGGGCGACGCCGTCGCGCGTGGGGAAGCCCTGGCTGTGGGCCACCCCCT
Organism: Aquihabitans sp. McL0605; assembly: GCF_049993875.1. Classification (NCBI taxonomy): domain Bacteria; kingdom Bacillati; phylum Actinomycetota; class Acidimicrobiia; order Acidimicrobiales; family Iamiaceae; genus Aquihabitans; species Aquihabitans sp. McL0605. Next base: position 3,113,655 of record NZ_CP188252.1, on the reverse strand, counting down.
CGTTCATGGGGTGCCCGGCGTCGATCACCACCACCCGACGGCGAGCGCGCCCGAGCACGAGCGCCGCCGTGAGCCCCGCCATCGACCCGCCCACGATGGCGACGTCGAAGCGGTCGGTCGAGCTCGGGGTGGAGGTGGCGGGTTCGGTGGCGTCCATGGGGACGAGGGTACGAACCGCTGATCGAACTGGCACACTTGTTTGCCTATGTGGCAAGACCGTGATGTGGAAGCCGTCGTGCGGGAACGGGTCCGGGCACTGCGCCTCGACCAGGGCACCTCGCTGGCGGAGCTGGGCGAGCGCTGCAACATGTCGGCGTCGATGATCAGCCGGCTCGAGACCGGCGAGCGCCGCCTCACCGTCGACCACCTGGCCGCGCTGGCCCGGGGGCTGGGCGTGGCCGTCGACGAGCTGCTCGCCATGGACACCGACGAGCCGCGCATCAACCCGGTGGCCCACAAGGCCCGCGGCATGACCGTCTGGCCCCTCAGCCACGGCCCCTCCGCCAACGGCATCGTCGCCCACAAGATGCGCTTCGCCTCATCGCGCCGCAAGCCCGACCTCCAGCAGCACCCCGGGCGCGAGTGGCTCTACGTGCTCAACGGCCGCCTGCGGCTCATCGTCGGCGAGCGCGACCACATCCTCAACCCGGGCGAGGCCGCCGAGTTCTCCACCACCCGCCCGCACTGGATGGGGGCCATCGACGGGCCCGTCGAGGTGCTCACGCTGCTCGGTCCCGAAGGCCAGGCTGCCCACCTCCACCCCACCGACTGAGCGAGCGAGCGAGCGGGGGCTACTCCTTGGTGGAGCGGGCGCGGAAGATCAGGCGAGGGCCGCGGTCGTAGGTGAGCCAGTTCCAGGCCCAGTTGGCGAAGACCGAGATCCGGTTGCGGAACCCGGCGAGCATCACCAGGTGGAGGCCCAGCCAGGCCAGCCAGGCCGGGAAGCCGCGGAGCTTGATCCCCAGGGGCAGCTCGGCCACCGCCCGGCTGCGGCCGATGGTGGCCATGGTGCCCTTGTCGCGGTAGTGGAACGGGGCCGACGGTGCGGGCCGGCCGGCGGCGACGCAGCAGATCTGGCGCGCCACGTGGCGGCCCGACTGGATGGCGACGGGTGCCAGCTGCGGGAGCAGGGTGCCGGCTCGGCCCTTGGCGTCGACGATGGCGGCGACGTCGCCGATGGCCCACACGCCCGGGTGGTCGGCCACGCTCAGGTCGGGGAGCACCTCGATGCGACCGCCGCGCCCCGTGGTGAGCCCGAGCGCCGCACCCACCGGGTTGGCCTGCACGCCCGCCGCCCAGATCAGCGTCTGGCAGGGGAGCTCCTCGCCGTCGGCGAAGGTCACCTGGTTGCCGCGGGCCCGCGCCACCTGCACGCCGAGGCGCACGTCGACGCCGCGCTCCTCGAGCGCCCGGCGGGCGTGGCGCTGCGACACCGGGCTGAACGGTCCGAGCACGTGGTCCTGCATCTCGACCAGCACCACCCGGGCCCGATCGATGTCGAGCTGCGGGAAGTCCTTGCGGAGGACCATCTTGAACAGCTCGGTGAGGGCCCCCGCCACCTCGACGCCGGTGGGACCGCCGCCGACCACCACGAAGGTGAGCGCGCCCTCGTCGATGAGCGCGGGCTCGGCGTCGACCGCCTCGAAGCGCTCCAGGACGTGGTTCCGGAGCCGAACCGCGTCGGCCAGGTTGTAGAGGGGGAAGCCGTGGTGGTCGACACCCGGGATGCCGAACGTGTTGGTGCTGGCGCCGGCGGCCACGACGAGGTGGTCGTAGTGGAGGTCCTCGACCTCGTGCTCGTCGTGCTGGAGGTGCAGCACCTTCGCTCCGAGGTCGGCGCCGATCACGGTGGCCTGCCGGAAGGCGAGGTTCTCCTGGCGGGCCACGATGCCGCGCACCGGGTAGGCCACATCGGCGCTGGCCAGACCAGAGGTGGCCACCTGGTACAGCAGCGGCTGGAAGGTGTGGAAGTTGTTCTTGTCGACCAGCGTGACCCGCACCGGCGCATCCGCCAGCTCCCGAGCGGCGGCGAGGCCACCGAACCCGGCCCCCACGATGACGACGTGCAGCGTCTCCATGCCCCCAGCCTACGGGCCCGCCCTCGCCCTTTGTGCGTGATTTCACAAGACCCGGCCGCCCATGCGATCACGTAGCTTCGGGGCGATGAGCAGCGGCTACTCGGGCACGCCCCTGGCGAAGAAGCTCGGCATCCGAGACGGCGAACAGGTCGCCCTGCTGTCGGCCCCCGCCGGGTTCGCCGACGTGCTGGCCGAGACGCTCCCGAACCGGGTGGCGGTGCGGACGCGGGCCACGGGCACCGCAGCGGTGATCGTCACCTTCCACACCGGGCGCTCGCACCTGGAGGGCCGAGTCGACGCGCTGCTGCGGGTGCTCGACGTCGACGGCGGCCTGTGGATCGCCTGGCCCAAGCGGGCCAGCGGCGTGCCCACCGACATCACCGAGGACACGGTCCGCGAGGTGTTCCTCCCGATCGGGCTGGTCGACAACAAGGTGTGCGCCATCGACGACACGTGGTCGGGTCTGCGGGTGGTGTGGCGCAAGGAGCTCCGCGCCGGGCGACGGGCGCTCGCCGATGGCTGACCAGGGTCTCCGCATCGGCTGCTTCCCGGGCTCGTTCAACCCGCCCACCGTCGCCCACCTCGCCGTGGCCGAGGCCGCCGTCCGCGCCGCCGGGCTGGACCGCATCGACCTGGTCCTGTCCCGCGTGGCCCTGGGCAAGGAGGACGTGTCGGAGCCCACGCTCGACCAGCGGGCCGCCGTGCTCGCCGAGGTGGCGGCCACCCGGCCGTGGCTGGGCGTGGCCATCACCGACGCGCGGCTCATCGTCGACATCGCCGAGGCCTACGACGCGGTCGTGATGGGCGCCGACAAGTGGCGGCAGGTCACCGACCCGGCCTGGTACGGCGACGATCCGTCTGCGCTCCAGGCCATCGCGGCGCGCGACGCGGCCGTCGCCCGGCTGCCCCAGGTGCTGGTGGTGCCCAGGGCGGGCGACCGGCCCGACGAGGTGGCCGGGGTGATGGCCGTGCTCGAGATCGACGAGGCCCACGCCCACGTCAGCGCCTCCGAGGTGCGATCGGGCGCCGCCCACGCAGCCGATTGGATCCTCCCCGAAGCCCGGCGCGGCTCGGACCCGGTCTGATGCTGTTCCCCGCGCCGCTGTGGCCGCGGATCGCGTCGGGCGAGGTCACCGTCGCCTTCCGCTCGTGGAAGCGCCCGACCGTGAAGGCGGGCGGCACCCTCATCACCCCCGCCGGCCAGCTCGCCATCGACCGGGTCGAGGTCGTCGATGCCGCCAAGATCACCCGGGCCGACGCCCGCCGGGCCGGGTTCGACGACGCCGACGCCGTCCGCACCCACCTCGGCACCGACCCCGACCCCGACCCCGACCGCCAGGCGTACCGGGTCCGCTTCCACCTCCTCGGCGACGATCCCCGCATCGCCCTGCGGGCCGACGATCACCTCTCGGCCGACGACCGCGCCCTGCTCGACCGCAAGCTGGCCGGGCTCGACCAGCGCTCCCCCACCGGACCGTGGACCACCGCCACGCTCGCGGTGATCCGCGACCACCCGGCCGTGGTGTCCACCGACCTGGCCGAGCGCCTCGGCGACGAACGGCCCCGGTTCAAGCTGAGGGTCCGCAGGCTGAAGGCGCTCGGTCTGACCGAGAGCCTCGAGGTGGGCTACCGGCTGTCGCCCCGGGGCGCTACCTACCTGGCGGGCGACCCCACCGCGCCGGGCGGCTGACACCGCGGGCACCAGTAGGTGCTGCGGTTCTGCTCGCCGTGGCGGCGCATCTCGATGGGCGTCCCGCACACCCGGCAGGGGCGCCGGACCCGCCCGTAGACCGCGAGCGATCCGGGTGGGCCGGCCACGGTGGTGCGCTGCGTGGTGGTGAGGTTGTGCAGCAGGAGCCGGTTGGCCGCGGCCAGCAGGCGGCGGCGCACGTCGTCGGGCACCTCGGCCAGCGGGACGAACGGGTCGACCCGGCACCGGTGGAGGACCTCGGACTTGTACACGTTGCCGATCCCCGACGCGAGCCGCTGGTCGAGGAGGGCGACCGCCACCTCCGTCTCGGGGTGGGCGGCGGCCTCGGCCTCGTAGCGGCGGAGCGCCTCATCGAGGTCGGGGCCCGTGGTGCACAGGTCGGGGCCGAGGTGGCCGATCGGGTCGAGGTCGGTCCCGAGCGCGCCGCCGGGGTGGTCTCGCCGGTACGTGGCGACGGTGGGTGCCGAGAAGCACACCGCCTCCCAGCCCGGGACCGCCACGAGGGCCCGAAGCAGGTGGCGGGGCTTCCGCCACCGGGCCCCCTCGGGGTAGAGGTGCCACGACCCGGGCATGCCCAGGTGCGTCCGCAGCGTGAGGCCGTCGTCGAAGGAGATCAGCAGGTGCTTGCCCACCGCTTCGACCTCGGTGATGGTCGACCCGGGGACCGGGCGGTCGCCGAGCAGGCGCGGTGCCTCGAAGCGGGTGAGCACCGCGCCGACCAGCGCCGGCCGCAGCCGGTTGGCGGTGCGGTGGAGGGTGTCGCCCTCAGGCACGACGGACCGGGCCGAGGATCAGGGCTCGGCCTTGTCGCCGGTCCACTCCTCGTCCTCGGTCTTCCACTTCAGCGCCCGCTCCTCGTTGAGCCGGCGCCAGTCGGCGGCGGCGTCGGCCGAGGGGTACGGGCCGAGGGCGTTGTCGGGATCGTCCCGGTGCTCGGCCTCCTCGGCCCGCTCGTGGGTCAGGCACCAGTACCAATCGATCGCGGGCATGGGGGCCTCCTCCACGGCGGACCGGTTCCACCTGCCTCCGACCATACCGACGACGCGGCCGCCCGGGTCACGAGACCAGGAGGACGGCGCGGTGGTAGGCGCCGGCCACCACCAGGCACGCCGCTCTGAGCAGGGGCGACCGGCGGACGCAGTCGGTCCGCATGTCCTGCAGGAACTGGTCGGTGGCCCGGACCCGACGGGCGTGGGTGTCGATCCCCCCGCCCCAGAGGGCGTCGAGCCGCTTCAGGTTGCGCCAGGCGAAGTCGTGGCGGATGCAGGCGGCGCGGAAGTCGAACGCCGGGCCGGTGTCGGGCGACGACGAGCACAGGTCGGTGCTGACGTCCCAACGGCGGGTGCGGGCGGCGCGCGCATCGAGACGGGTGGGCTGGTCGCGCCACCAGCGCAAGACCGTGGCCGGCGCGACGTGCTGGGCGGCGGCCTGCTCGCTGATCCACCAGCCCTGGAACTGGGGCAGCGGCGTGGCGTACAGCAGGTGGTCGAGCTGGCCGGTGGTGGGTTTGGGTGCGCACCCGGCCATCAGGCCGACGAGGGCGACGGCGAGGGTGGCGATCACGGCCCCGAGACGACGGGGGGCGGCAGACGACAGGCGGCAGGGGTTCACGGTAGGACCTCCGGAGGGAACGGCGGGGAGGCCCTGGCGGTGCACGGGCGAGGTGTCGGGGGAAGGTCTAGCGCAGCACGTGAAGTGGTTTCCACCCCTTTCCGTGCCTGCCCATCATCAGCGGCTGCGGAGGATCAGCCCCCGGTAGCCGTCGGCGAACCCGGCGGCCCGCAGCGCATCGGCGTGGGGCGACTCGCGCGAGGGGGCGCCGTCGATCTTGGTGAGGTCGAGCGAGCGGCGCCGGCCGGTGCGCACCACCGCGGCCAGCGCGTCGGCCCAGCGTTCGGGCCGGTCGGGCGAGAAGGTGACCAGGCTGCGCCCGCCCTTCTCGACGTAGGCCGCGGCCTCGCCGTCGACCAGCACCACCAGCGCACCGGCGGCCCGCGCCGGCCGGCCGTCGGTGACGGGCCACGGCAGGGACGCGCCGTAGGGCTGCGCCGGATCGGTGGCGGCCAGCACCACCACGTCGGCCGCATCGGAGCCGCCCCGGCCGTCTCGCCCGCCGAGCGCATCGGCGGCCCGGGGCTCTCGAGCCGACCGCAGCCGGTCGACGGCGCCCGGCACCGCGAACTGGGCTGCCCCCAGGCCGGCCACGAAGTAGCCCCGGCGGACCGCGCCCCGCTCCTCGAGCGCCTTGAGCACGGGGTACACGCCGGCGAAGCCGCCGAGCGTGCCTTCGCCGAGGGCCGCCTCCCGGGTGAGCACGCCGTAGCGCTCGAGCAGCTGCATGGCGCGGGCGTGGGTGACCTCGGTGGGCGTGGGCGAGGGCTGGCCCGGCGCGGCCACGCGCAGCGCGGCCACCAGGGACCACCGGCCGGCGCCCGACGGCGGGCCGAGCTTGGTGAGCCGACCGGGCCGGGGGCGGGCCCGCCCGGTGGTGGTGCGCTTCGACGACGCCGACGCCGCCACGAACGCCCGCAGCGGGGCGAGCGAGTCGTTGGTGACCTCTCCCGCCCACACCAGGTCCCAGAGGGCGGCGAGGACGGAGGGGTCGTCGTACGGGGCGCCGGCATCGGCGACGGCCCGGACCAGGTCTCCCCAGAACGACGCGCCCCGCTGTTCGAGGTGGGCGCGCAGGGCGTCGTGGATGGGGCCGTCGGGCTGCTCGTCGGACGCCGGTTCGGGGACCAGCAGCTCGACCTGGTCCCGGAACACCAGCCGCACCCGGCCATCGGTGGACCCGAGCGGCGAGGCGCCGATCCACACCAGGTCTCCGGCGGTGCAGAGGGCGTCGAGGTCTGCGGGCCGGTACTCGGCCATGCGGGCGGGGAGCACGTCGGTCTCGAGCACCGATGCCGGGATGGACGCCCCGGCCAGCACCGACAGCGCCTCGACCAGCCCGTCGATGCCCCGGCGGGGCAGGCCCACGCCCTGCCACGCGGGCAGGAACCGCCCGAGCGCGGCGGCCCCCACGGGCTCGACCTCGGACCGCAGCACGGCGAGGGACCGGCGGCGCAGCTGGCGCAGGACGTCGGGGTCGCACCACTCGCGCTCGGCGCCGCCGGGCCGGAACTCGCCGCGCACCAGGCGGCCGTCGGCCACGAGCACGTCGAGCACGGGCCGGACCCGGCCGGCGTCGATGCCCAGGCGGGCGGCCAGCTCACGATCGAGGAACGGGCCGTGGGTGCGGCCGTAGCGCACCACCAGGCTCTCGAGCGGAGCATCGACCGGGTCGGTGAACACCCCCGGCAGCCCCACTGGGATGGCGCAGCCGAGCGCGTCGCGCAGGCGGCCGGCATCTTCCGACGCGGCCCAGCGGTCCTCGCCCGCCATGCCCACCGAGATGATCCGGCGGTCGTCGGCCAGCGTGGCCAGCACCGAGGGCAGCAGCTCGGCCAGCTCGTGGGTGGCTCTGGCGGCCAGCTCCTGGGAGGTGAGCGGGCCCAGCACGCGGAGCAGGTCGGTGACCTCGTCGGCGTCTCGGGCCCGGCGGTTGGATGCCAGCCGCTGGAGCTCTGCCTCCAGCTCCTCGAGCACGAGGGGATCGAGGAGCTCGCGCAGCTCCTCGGCCCCGAGCAGCTCCCGCAGCAGGTCTCGGTCGAGCGCCAGGGCGGCCGCCCGCCGCTCGGCCAGCGGCGCATCGCCCTCGTACATGTAGACGGCGATCCACCCGAAGATCAGCGACTGGGCCATGGGCGACGCCTGCGGCGTGTCGACCTCGACCACCCGCACCTTGCGGGACCGCAGGTCCCGCAGCAGCCCGCGCAGCGCCGGCAGGTCGAACACGTCGTTGCAGCACTCGCGGGTGGCCTCGAGCAGGATCGGGAAGCTCGGGTGCTTGGCCGCCACCGCCAGCAGGTCGGCGGCCTTCTGGCGCTGCTGCCACAGCGGCGTGCGCCGGTCGGGTCGGCGTCGGGGCAACAGGAGCGCCCGTGCCGCCGCCTCCCGGAAGCGCGACGCGAACAGGGCCGTGCCCGGGAGCATCGTGATGATGATCTCGTCGATCTCGTCGGGGTCGATGAGCAGCTCGTCGGTGGGCAGCTGATCGACGGCCTCGGGCAGGCGCAGGACGATGCCGTCGTCGCTCCACATGAGCTCGACCTCCATCCCCCACCGCTCGGCCAGCCGGGCGCGCAGCGCCATGGCCCACGGCGCGTGCACCTGGGCGCCGAACGGGGACAGGACGCAGATCCGCCAGTCGCCGATCTCGTCTCGGAAGCGCTCGACGACGATGGTCCGGTCGTCGGGGACGGCCCCGGTGGCCTCGGCCTGGTCGGCCAGGTAGCCGAGCAGGTTCTCGGCCGCCCACGAGTCGAGGTCGTGGCGCTGGTGCAGCCGGGTGACCGCCTCTTCGACCGGCAGGGCGCGGATCTCCCGCACGAACTCGCCCAGCGCCGCCCCCAGCTCGAGCGGGCGGCCGGGACCGTCGCCGTGCCAGAACGGCATCTTGCCGGGCTGCCCGGGCGCCGGCGTGACGACGACGCGCTCGTGGGTGATGTCCTCGATGCGCCAGGTGGACGCGCCGAGCAGGAACGTCTCGCCGGGCCGCGACTCGTACACCATCTCCTCGTCGAGCTCGCCCACGCGGGTGCCGTCGGGGAGGAACACGCCGTACAGCCCGCGGTCGGGGATGGTGCCGCCCGAGGTGACCGCCAGGCGCTGGGCGCCGGCCCGGCCGCGGATGGTGTCTCCGGCGCGGTCCCAGACCACGCGAGGGCGCAGCTCGGCGAACTCCTCCGACGGGTAGCGGCCGGCCAGCAGGTCGAGCACCGCCTCCCACACCTCTTGGCTGAGCTCGGCGAACGGCGCGGCCCGCCGCACCATGGCCGCCAGATCGGTGACGCTCACCTCGTCGAGCGCCACGCTGGCCACCACCTGCTGGGCCAGCACGTCGAGGGGGTTGCGGGGGTAGGTGGTGTGCTCGATGAGCCCGTCGTGCATGCGCTGGGCCACCACCGCCGCCTCCACCAGGTCGGATCGGTGCTTGGGGAAGATGCGACCCTTGCTGGGCTCGCCGACCTGGTGGCCGGCCCGGCCGATGCGCTGGAGGCCGCGCGACACCGCACCGGGCGATTCGACCTGGATCACCAGGTCGACCGCGCCCATGTCGATCCCAAGCTCGAGCGACGAGGTGGCCACCAGGCCGCGGAGCCGGCCGGACTTGAGATCGTCTTCGATGATGAGCCGCCGCTCCTTCGACAGCGACCCGTGGTGCGCCTTCACCAGGTCGACGTCGACGGGCGGGGCGCCCACCGCCTCGGACGACACGAACTCGTGTTGCTCAGCGGCCAGCTCGTTGAGGCGCGTGGCCAGCCGCTCGGCCAGCCGGCGGGCGTTGACGAAGATGAGCGTGGACCGGTGCTCCTGGACCAGCTCGAGGAGCTTGGGGTGCATGGCCGGCCAGATCGACTTGCGCACCGGACCGCCCGCCGCTGCGCCCGCCACCGGCCCCTCGATCACCGTGCCGAGCGACCCCATGTCCTCGACCGGGACCACCACCTGGAGCTCGAGCGGCTTGCGGGTGCCCGCGTCGACGACGGTGACCGGGCGCCGCTTGCCGGGCGCCTCGAACCCGCCCAGGAACGTGGCGATCTCCTCGAGCGGGCGCTGGGTGGCCGACAGGCCGATGCGCTGCGGCGGCACCTGGCACCGCTCGACCAGCCGCTCCAGCGTGAGCGCCAGGTGCGAGCCCCGCTTGGTGGCGGCCAGGGCGTGGATCTCGTCGATGATCACGGCCTCGACGTTGACCAGCGTGTCGCGGGCCGCCGACGTGAGCATGAGGTAGAGCGACTCGGGCGTGGTGATCAGCAGATCGGGCGGGTGGCGCACCAGCCGCCGGCGCTCGTCGGCCGGCGTGTCGCCCGTGCGCGACCCGACGGTGGGCGTGTGGACCGGGTGGCCCGCCCGCTCGGCGGCGTGGGCGATCCCCACCAGCGGCGCCCGCAGGTTCTTCTCGACGTCGACCGCCAGCGCCCGCAGCGGCGAGATGTAGAGCAGCCGGGTGGGCGCCTTGGGATCGGGCGGCGGCGTGGTGAGGAGCCGGTCGATCCCCCAGAGGAAGGCGGTGAGCGTCTTGCCCGAGCCGGTGGGCGCCAGGATCAGCGTGTGCTCGCCCGACGCGATGGCCGGCCAGCCCTGCTCCTGGGCCTGGGTGGGCGCGGCGAAGGAGGTCTCGAACCAGTCCCTGACGGGCGGGGAGAACAGATCCAGCGCGGCGATGGCCGCAGCCTACGGATCAGGTCTGACAGCGGGTCCGGGCGGCGGCCACCCGGCAGAGGCCCATCAGCCGCCGGTGGTCGTCGTCTTCTCGGTGGTGGTGCCCGCGCCGGGCAGGTCGCAGGCCTTGGTGAGGGCGTCCTGGAGCGCCGACAGCTTGGCCGTGTCGCCACCGTCGGCGAACCCGCCGGAGAGGTAGTCGAGGGCCTGATCGCGGTCGACCTTCTCCTTGGAGCAGGCCTGCTGCTCATCGGTCATCCCCGAGGTGAGCGACCCGATGAAGAGGTCGACGATGTCGACGCCGCAGGGCTCGAACGCGGCGACCAGCTCCTCGCCCTGCTTCGCCGTGAGCCCGAGCGAGGTCCCGTCGAAGCTGGGATCGCTGACCTGGGCCACGGTCACGTCGTGGCCGTGGAGCGTCTCGACCGTGATGGCCTTCACGAACTTCGGCCCGACGCAGGCGGCCTGCTCCTTGGTCAGCACGAGCTGGCCCTGATCCGGGTCGCCGGCGCTGAGGTTGCTCACGAACGCCGCGGCGTAGTCGTCGGCGGTGATGCCGGCGACGGCCTTCGAACCGCCACCGGACCCGGATCCGGACGTCGTGGAGGTGGCCGCGGTCGTGGTGGTGGCAGACGAGCCGTCGGAGCCGCCGGAGGAACCGCACGCGGTGACGGCCACCGCGAGGAGGGCAGCACAGGACAAGGAGACGAGCGTTCGCATCGGGCGAGACTACGGCAGGCGGCTTCGAACCCGGACCGGGCGAGGTACCCTCGCTCCGTGGCCGAGTTCCAATCCCGTGAGTACCACCCGGCGTTCGAGGAGTACTGCGAAGCCATCTTCGAGCTCCACGAAGACGATGTCGAGGTGATCCAAGCCCGCATCGCCGAGCGCTTGGGCGTGTCGCGCCCCGCGGTGTCGGAGATGAGCCGCCGCATGGAGTCGGAGGGGCTGGTCGAGATCGATCGCACCATCCGCCTCACGGCGTCGGGCTCGGAGCTGGCCGAGCGCGTGGTCCGCCGCCACCGCCTCGCCGAGCGCCTCCTCACCGACATCCTCGGGCTGTCGTGGGCCGACGCCCACCAGGAGGCCGGCCGCTGGGAGCACGTGATCTCCGATGCGGTCGAGGCCGCCATCGTGCGCCTCCTCGAGGATCCCACCACCTGCCCGCACGGCAACCCCATCCCCGGCTCGGGCTACACGGCCCCTGTCACGGTCGCCCTGGCCGACCTGGCCGTGGGCGACGGCTTCACCGTGAAGCGCATCCCCGAGGAGCTCGAGTTCACCCCCGGGTTGCTCGACTTCCTCGAGGACGCCTCGATCCAGCCCGGACACACCGGCACGGTCACGGCCAGCTCCCCCGACGGCACCACCACGGTCGAGATCGATGGCCGCCACGTGGGCGTCGGCTCGTTCGCCAGCACCCGCATCCTCGTCGCCGCCTCCTGAGGCCGCTCCGGTGAGCAGCGCCGAGATCGACGAGTACCTGGCCGAGCTCGACGAGCCCAAGCGGTCGACGCTCCAGGTCACCCGCGAGCGCATCGCGGCGGTCGTGCCCGACGCCGAGCAGTGCATCTCGTACAACATGCCCGCCTTCCGGCTCGACGGGAAGGTGGTCGCCGGGTTCGCCGCCTTCAAGCACCACCTCGCCTACCTGCCCCACAGCGGGAGCGTCCTGCGCGAGCTGAGCGACGAGCTGGCGGGCTACACGTGCACCGACGGGTCGCTGCACTTCCCCATCGACGAGCCGCTCCCGGCTGAGCTCATCGAGCAGCTGATCGCGGTGCGCCGCGCGCAAGCAGGCGTCTGACCGCCACCGACGGGGGCCTCAGCCGACGGGCTGAGGCTCGGGGGCGTCGATCGGGGCGAGCACGTCGGGCAGGTCGCCCTGGTGCACGATCGTCAGCAGCTTGGTGGCCCGGGTGAGCGCCACGTAGAGCGCCCGCATGCCCTGCGCCTCTTCGGCGAGGATCCCGGTGGGGTCGACCACCACGGTGGCGTCGAGCTCGAGGCCCTTGACGATGCCGACGGGCACCACGGTGACCTGGTGGTTGAGGCCCTGCTCGATGGCCACCCCGTGGTCGATGCCGACGAGGTCGAGCGCTGCGGAGCACTCGTCGACCCGCGAGGCCGGACAGATGATGGCGACGTTGCCGGTGCCGACCGCGGCGATCTCGTCGCGCACCGCCTGCACCACCGCCGGGGCCAGCTCGTCGTCGAGATCGACGCGCCGGAACACGGGCGGACGGCCGTCCTGGCGGACGGATCGGGGCGGCAGGAGGTCGGGCGCCGACCGGGCCAGCACGCGGGCGGCCAGGTCCATGTTGGGGCCGGGGATGCGGTAGCCGACCGTGAGCTGCTCGCGGTGGGGCGGGCGCCGGTTGGGCAGCAGGGACAGGATCTCGTCCCAGTCGGCGTGGGCCCAGGCCCCGGTGGACTGGGCGATGTCGCCCACCACGGTGAGCGAGCCGTTGAGCGAGCGGCGGCTGATCATGGCCAGCTGCATGGGCGACAGGTCCTGCGCCTCGTCGACCACGATGTGGCCGTAGGTGCGGATCTCGTCGTCGTCGCGGCGCTGCTTGCGGGGCTTGGGGCCGAGCATGGAGCGGGCCTCGTCGAGCAGCGGCACGTCGTCGTGGGTCCACACCACGTCGTCGATCGACTCCGACCGGGGCCGGTGGAGCAGCTCGACGCGCTCCTTGGCCAGGTGGCGGCCGGCCGCCAGGTACAGCAGCGCCTTCGATCCGTAGAGGTCGTGCAGGAGCTGGGCGGGCGTGAGGACCGGCCACATCTCCTCCAGCGCAGCGCGCACGTCGGGGTGCTTGCGGACCTGGCGCCACACCTCGGTGGGCTCGAGCGGCGTGCGGGACGAGTTGGCCAGGTGGAACGCCACCTCGCGCTCGACGAACCGCCGGCCGGCGTTGTGGTGGCGGTACCGCCGGCGGGCGTCGCGGACGATGTCGGCCGACGTGCCCACCGACAGGTGGAGCGTCTGCAACCCGAGGCCGATGCGCAGCGAGCGCCGCAGCGGGCGCTTGCGGTCGCGGACCGCCTTGGCCAGGACCTGGCTCATGATGGCGTCGCCCTTGAGGCGGGCCACCCGCTCGCGGTCGCGGCCGCGGATCTTCACGCCGTCGACGAGGTCGGCCAGCACGGCCAGCTCCACGCCCGACTCGCCGAGCGATGGGAGCACCTGCTCGATGTAGGCGAGGAAGAGCCGGTTGGGGCCGACCACCAGCACGCCCTGGTCCTCGAGCGGGAAGCGGTGCGTGTAGAGGAGGTACGCGGCCCGGTGCAGCGCCACGACGGTCTTGCCGGTGCCGGGGCCGCCCTGGACCACCAGGACGCCGGGCAGCGGGGCCCGGATGATCTCGTCCTGCTCGCCCTGGATGGTGGCGACGATGTCGCCCATGCGCCCGGACCGGGCCGTCTCCAGCGCGGCGATCAGCGTGCCCTGGCCCTGGAGCCCGGCCGCCTCGCCCAGGTCGAGCGCGTGCTCGCCGAAGAGCTCGTCTTCGATACCGAGGAGCTGGCGCCCGCGGGTGGCGAAGTAGCGGCGGCGGGCGAGACCCATCGACTGCCGGCCGGTGGCCCGGTAGAAGGGCTCGGCCACGGGTGCCCGCCAGTCGACGACGACCGGCTCCTGGTTCTGGTCGGCCACGGCGAGGCGCCCGATGTAGAAGGTCTCGCCACCCTCGTCGGGCTCGCGGTCGACCCGGCCGAACAGCAGCGACGCATCGCCCAGGTGGAGCTGCGTCAGGCGGTTCGTGACCGTGTCGTAGATGACCTCGCGCTCGAAGCGGGCCTGCTCGGTGCCACCCGATCCCACCTCGACCATGCCCTTCAACCGGTTCGCCGAGGTGCGCGCCTCGTCGAGGCACTCGTACGCACGGTCGATGTAGGCCTGTTCAGCAGCCAAGTCGGGATGGATCGGCATGTGGTTCTGCGGCAGTCCTTCTGGGCGACGGACCCCTTTTCGGGGATTCGAAAGCTTAGCCCCGCCCGCCCCCGATCGGACCGGTCACCTCCGGCGCAGGTCAGGCGCAGGTCAGGCGCCCAGGTCTTCGCCGATCTCCTTGAGGGCGTCGCGCAGGGCCATGCGGATGCGGCGGGCCTCGGCGGGGAGCAGGTGGGCCACGAGGCCTTCCCCGGGCTTGCCGATCTCGTCGACCGTCAGCACGATGCGCGGCTCGGCGTCGTCGTAGTCGTCGGCGATGGCGATCGCCCACGACACGGGGGCCAGGTCGGGGTCGTCGGCCACGACCGGGTCCTGCGTGGGGTCGAACGGATGGTCATCGATCGAGCGGCGCATGGCTGCATCCAACCACGGCGCGCCGGTGGCAGGATGCGTCGATGCTCGAACGATTCAAGGCGGGGTACGAACACTTGTTGGGCCTGGAGCCCGTGCCGGGCGTCGACTCGCCCACCGACCCGGCCACCGAGGCCCAGCACCGCGCCGTCCTGGAGCTGCTGGTCGCCACCATGTTCTCCGACGGCACGGTCAGCGCGACCGAGCTCGAGGAGATCGACGCCTTCAGTGGCGAGCACCAGTGGGACACGCCCACGTTCTCGTTCAGCCAGGCGCTCGGCTCGGCCACCTCGACCGTCCGCAACGCCCGCGACCGCGAGGACGGCATCGACGCCCTGCTCGCCCAGGCCTCCTCGGTGATCACCGAGCCGGAGCTGCGCGCCACCGTGGCGGCGGCCTGCCGGCTGGTGGCTTCGGCCGACGGCACCACCGACGATGCCGAGTCGGCGTGGATCGCCGCCGTCGAGCGCACCTTCGGCGGCTGACGAAGCCCCGGCAGCGACCGGGATGGGGCGGGGCGGGGGCCCACCGATAGCCTCGGCCCGTGGTCAGCGCCGACGCCCCGTTCCTCCGAGCCTGCCGACGGGAGCCCCACGACCGGGTCCCGGTGTGGTTCATGCGCCAGGCCGGGCGGGCGCTCCCGGAGTACCGGGCCATCCGCGGCACCGGGACGATCGTCACCGCCATCCGCACTCCCGACCTGGCCACCGAGATCACCCTGCAGCCCGTCCGCCGCTACGGCACCGACGCCGCCATCCTCTTCTCCGACATCGTCACGCCCATCGAGGCCATCGGCTTCGGCGTCGACATCGAGCCGGGTGTGGGCCCGGTCGTCGAGCAGCCGTTCCGGTCCGCCGACGACCTGAAGCGGATCCGCCCGCTCGACCCCGAGGCCGACACGCCCTTCGTGCTCGAGACCGTGCGCAACCTGGTCCGCGAGCTGGGCGATGTGCCCCTGATCGGCTTCGCCGGCGCCCCGTTCACGGTGGCGGCCTACCTCATCGAGGGCCGGCCCAGCCGCACCTACGAGAACACCAAGCGGCTCATGTACACCGACCCCGAGCTGTGGTTCGCGCTGATGGACCGGCTCGCCGACCTGGCCCTCGCCTCGCTCCACAGCCAGGTGGCCAACGGCGCGTCGGCCGTGCAGCTGTTCGACTCGTGGGCCGGGGCCCTGTCGCCGTCCGACTACGTCCGCTACGTGATGCCGGCCTCGCAGAAGGTGCTCGAGGGCATCGGCTCCACGGGGGTGCCGCGCATCCACTTCGGCGTGAACACGGGTGAGCTGCTCACCCACATGCGCGACGCCGGCGCCGACGTGATGGGCATCGACTGGCGCATGGACCTCGACGATGCCCGCACCAAGCTCGGCGACGGGACCGCGCTCCAGGGCAACCTCGATCCGGTGGCGGTGCTGGCCGGTGCGGAGGTCGCGCTCGACCGGTCCCGCGAGGTGCTGCGCCGCGCCGGCGGGCACCGCGGCCACATCTTCAACCTGGGCCACGGCGTCCTGCCCGACACCGACCCTGAGGTGCTCGAGCGGGTCGTGGAGCTGGTCCACACCGAGGGCAAGGTCACGTGACCGCGCCACCCGCCGCTGGTCGCGTCGGCGTGGTGGTCATGGCCTACGGCACCCCCGCCACCCCCGCCGACGTCGAGCCGTACTACACGCACATCCGGCGCGGCCGCCCACCCACGCCGGAGCAGCTGGCCAACCTCCAGCTCCGCTACGACGCGCTCGGCGGCACCTCCACGCTGGCCCAGCGCACGGCCGACCAGATCGCGGTGATCGCCGCCGCCCTCGAGGCCGAGGTGCCCGGCCGCTTCGTCGTCACGCTGGGCCAGAAGCACGCCTTCCCGTTCATCGAGGACGGCGTGGCCACCCTGGCCGCCCAGGGCGTCGAGTCGATCATCGGCGTGGTGCTGGCCCCGCACTACTCCGGCTTCAGCGTCGGCGAGTACCAGGCGCGCGTGGCCGAGTCGGCCGCGGCCGCCGGCCTGCCGGCCACGGGGATCGAGCGCTGGCACGACCTGCCCGAGTACCGCACGTTCCTCGCCGCCGCCATCGCCGACGCCCTCCCGCTGCTGCCGCCTCGGACCGAGGTGGTCTTCACCGCCCACTCCCTGCCCGAGCGCGTCCTGGCCGGCGACCCGTACCCCGACGAGCTGCGCACCTCCGCGGAGGCGGTGGCTGAGTCGATCGACCTGCGCCACCGTGGCGTGATCGACGGTCCCGCGTCGGTGGGCGACCCGCGCTGGTCCACGGCCTGGCAGAGCGCCGGCGCCACCCCCGAGCCGTGGCGCGGCCCCGACATCCTCGATGTGATCCGAGAGCGCGGGAACACCCGCGAGGTGGCCGGCATCCTGGTCTGCCCCCACGGCTTCGTGGCCGACCACCTCGAGGTGGCCTACGACCTCGACATCGAGGCCCGCCGCGTGGCCGCCGAGGCCGGCATCGAGTTCGCCCGCACCCGTGTCCTCAACGACGACGCCTACGTCCTGAGCGCCCTGGCCCGCCGCATCGCGGCCATCGCCGGCCCGGTGCCGTGACCCGGCCCGACCACGTCGTCGTCCTCGGCGGCGGCCTGTCCGGCCTGGTGGCGGCGTACCGGCTGTCGCAGGGCGGGGTCCACGTCACCGTCATCGAGCCCCACCGGCTCGGCGGCAAGCTGCAGACGTCGGTGGTGGCCGGGCGACCGGTCGACGAGACGGCCGATGCCTTCCTCCTGCGGGTCCCGTGGGCGCTCGCCCTGTGCCACGACCTCGAGCTCGACGGCGAGCTGATCTCGCCCGCCGAGCGCACCGCCCACCTCTTCCTCGACGGCGCCCGCCGCGCCATGCCCGGCGGCCACGTCATGGGCGTCCCCACCGACCTCGACGCACTCGCCGCCACCGGCGCGGTGTCGGCCGCCGCCATCGACCGGGCCCGCGCCGACCTCATCGCGCCGGCCGACCCGCACGACCCCTACGTGACGGGCGACGACGTCGCCATCGGCCCGTACCTCCGCCGCCGCCTGGGCGACGAGGTGGTCGACCGCCTGATCGATCCGCTGCTGGGCGGCATCAACGCCGGCGACACCACCACCATGAGCCTGGCCGCCGTCGTCCCGCAGCTCGACGCCGCCGCCCGCTCCGGCGACCCGAGCCTCATCCGATCGTGCCTCGCCCAGCGCGAGCGGGCCGCGGCGTCCGGCGCCTCACCCGACGCGCCGATCTTCGCCACGCCCATCGGGGGCATGGCCCGCATCATCGACCTGCTCCTCGCTCTCATGCCCGGCGTCGACATCCGCGTCGGCCACGGTGCCGATGCCATCGAGCGCACCCCGGCCGGCGTGCGGGTCACGGTGGCCGACGGCTCAGTGGTCGAGGCCGACGCGGCCATCGTGACCACGCCCGCGCACGTGGCCGGGCCGCTGCTGGCGTCGGCGCTGCCCACCGTCGGCGCGGCGCTCACGGCCATCGACCACTCGTCGATCGCCATGCTCACCATGGCCTTCGACGGCGAGTCGATCGGTGACACCGCCGGGGCCAGCGGCTGCCTCGTCCCGCGCGGCGAGGGCACCCTCGTCACCGCGATCTCCTACGCCACCTCCAAGTGGGCCCAGCTCCGAGACCCCGAGCGCGGCGACGTGATCCTGCGCACCTCGGTGGGCCGCACCGGCGACCTGCGCTTCGCCGACCTCGACGATGCCGCCCTCACCGAGCGGGTCCTCGCCGACCTCGACCAGATCGTCGGCGTGAGCGCCGCCCCCACCGAGGTCCGCATCGGCCGCTGGGACCGCTCGTTCCCGCAGTACGCCCCCGGGCACCTCGACCGCATCGCCGCCGTGCAGCAGGAGCTGGCCGCCACGCCGATCGCCCTCGCCGGCATGGCCGTCAACGGCGTCGGCATCCCCGCGTGCGTGCGGTCGGCCGAAGACGCGGTCGCCCGGCTCGGCGTCACCTGGCCCACCCGCCGCAGCCTCAGCACCTGACCGACCCGCCGGACGCCTCGCCCTGATCCCTTCCGCCCAGCCGCCGTCGGCCAGACTCGTCGGCTGATGTCCGAGCCGTCCGCCACCCCGTCGAGCACCGACCCCGACGAGGGTGACCTCCCGCGCTGGCTGCGGCTGCGCCACTCCCCCACGTTGAAGGCGGTCGTCGCCGGGCTGCTGCTCGCGGCGTCGATGCCGCCGTGGGGCTGGTGGCCGCTCGCGTTCATCGGCATCGCCGTGCTCGACCGCCTCCTGGCCGGCACCACCTGGAAGCAGCGCCTCTACCGCGGCTCGATGGTCGGCTGGGCGCTGTTCACGCCCACGGTGTTCTGGATCGTCCAGCTCACGGCCCCCGGCTACGTGATCGCGGTGCTCTTCTTCGGGTTCCTGCTCGGCGCCTTCTGCATCGCCGTGCCGCCCCGGGCGGGGCGGGCCCTCGGCCTGATCGGCGTCTGGGTGCTGTGCGAGTCGCTGCGCGCGGCGTGGCCGTTCGGCGGCGTCCCCCTGTCGATGCTCGCCGTCGGCCAGGTGGCCGGGCCGCTGTCAGCCGTGGCCCGCATCGGCGGCGTGCTCGGGATGGCGGGGGTCACCGTGGCCCTGGGCATCGCCCTGTCCGCCCTCTCCACCCGCCAGTGGGCGAAGGCCGGCGCCCTGGTCGTCGTTGCGCTCGTCGTCGTCGGCGTGGCGGTGGTGGCCCCCAACGGCACGCCCACGGGCAAGGAGATCGACATCGCCCTCGTGCAGGGCGGGGGCGCCCAGGGCACCCGCGCCATCAACACCGACCGCCGCAAGGTCTTCCAGCGCCACCTCGACGCCAGCGCCAAGGTCCCGCCGGGCATGGACCTGGTGCTGTGGCCCGAGAACGTGGTCGACACCGACTTCGCCGTGCAGAAGGCCCAGGAGGGCGTGGAGCTCCAGGAGCTGGCCCGCCGCCTCGACGCACCGTTGGCCGTCGGCACGACCGAAGGGGTGAGCGACACCAGGTTCCGCAACTCGCAGCAGGTGCTCGACGCCCAGGGCAACTGGGGCGACCGCTACGTGAAGGTCCAGCGGGTCCCGTTCGGCGAGTGGGTGCCGTTCCGGTCGCTCATCGAGAAGGTGGCCCCCGACACGCTCGCCTCGCGCGACGCCACCGTCTCCCACCAGTCCGGCCTGCTCCGCACCAAGGCGGCCCCGCTCGCCACGGTGATCTCGTGGGAGGTGTTCTTCGGGCACCGGGCCCGCTCGGCCGTGCGGGCCGGCGGCCAGCTCCTCTACAACCCGACCAACGGCTCCACCTACACCGGGACGTTCGTGCAGACCCAGCAGGTCGCCAACTCCCGCCTCCGGGCCATCGAGTCCGGCCGCTGGCTGGCCCAGGTCGCCCCCACCGGCTTCAGCGCCTTCGTCAGCCCGACCGGCCAGGTCCACCAGCGCACCGCCACCCGCGAGCAGGCGGTCCGCGTCCGCCGCGACGTGCCCCTGCGCACCGGCCTCACCTGGTACACCCGCTACGGCGACACCCCGTGGCGCCTGGCGGCCGCCTGGCTCCTCGCCGGCGCGTGGCTCCTGGCCTGGTTCAGCGCTCGGAAGGGCCGGTCGGCGATGGAGCGTCCACCTCGAGCAGGAGCGTGACGGGCCCGTCGTTGACCAGCTCGACGGCCATGTCGGCTCGGAAGCGGCCGGTGGCCACGGTGGCGCCCAGCGACCGGAGCTCGGCGCCCAGCTCCTCGATCAGCGGCTCGGCCTGCTCGGGCGAGGCGGCGGAGATCCACGACGGTCGACGACCCTTGCGGGTGTCGCCGTAGAGCGTGAACTGGCTGATGACGAGGACCTCGCCGCCCACCTCGCCCACGGCCAGGTCGGGCCGCCCGTCGGGCCCGTCGAACACCCGCAGGTGCCACACCTTGGCGGCCAGCGCCCGAGCCTCGTCGACCCGGTCGGCATGGGTGACCCCGACCAGGACGCACAGCCCGGGACCGATCGCGCCCGTGACCTCGTCGCCCACCGTCACCGACGCCCGCGTCACCCGTTGCACCAGCGCTCGCATGGCGAGATCCTGCCCCACGGGTCCGCCCAGCCCGGCGATCGCGACGTGACACCTGGCACCTGCCGGCGGGAATCCGGGGAAAAACGGACCGGTTGCAGGGAGGCTGGCACCCCGCTCGCTTGACCCAGTGGTCAAGAACCCGAAAGGCTAGGCGTTCCATGGCCTCAGCTGACCGTCCCCTTCGCATCGCACTCCTCGCCTACCGGGGCAAGCCCCACTGCGGTGGCCAGGGCGTCTACGTCCGCCACCTCTCGAAGGCGCTGGTCGACCTCGGCCACGAGGTCACCGTGTTCGGCGGTCCGCCGTACCCCGAGCTGGACCCGCGCGTCCCGCTCGTCGAGCTGCCCAGCCTGCAGATCTACAACGACTACTTCCCCATGCGGCAGCCCGGCCTCTGGGAGCTCAAGAACTGGAAGGACTGGCTCGAGGTCAGCGCGTTCACGTTCGGGACCTTCCCCGAGCCCCTCGCGTTCACCATGCGCGCCTGGGACGAGCTCAAGAACCGCACCGACGAGTTCGACATCGTCCACGACAACCAGTCGCTGGGCTTCGGGCTGCTCGCCATCGAGCACGAGGGCCTGCCGGTCATCGCCACCATCCACCACCCCATCACCGTGGACCGCCGGCTCGAGATCGAGCACGCGCAGGGCTTCTTGAAGAAGTTCAACCTGCGCCGCTGGTACGCCTTCGTCGACATGCAGACCGAGGTGGCCCGCCGCCTCAAGCGCGTCATCACCGTGTCGGAGAACTCGTTCAAGGACATCCACGCCGACCACAAGGTCGACACCGACCGCATGCACATCGTGCCGGTGGGCGTCGATCCCGAGATGTTCCTCCCGGTCGCCGGCGTCGAGCGCAAGCCCGGCATGCTGATCACCACCGCCAGCGCCGACGTCGCCATGAAGGGCCTCCGCTACCTCCTCGAGGCCGTGGCCAAGCTCCGCACCGAGCGCCCCGACGTCACCCTCACGGTCATCGGCAAGGCCAAGCCCGGCGGCGAGTCCGCTCGCACCATCGACGACCTCGGCCTGTCCGACGCCGTCACCTTCGTGTCGGGCGTGAGCGACGAGCGCATCGTCGAGCTCTACTCCGAGGCCGAGATCGCCGTCGTCCCCTCGCTCTACGAAGGCTTCTCGCTCCCGGCCATCGAGGCCATGAGCTGCGCCATCCCGCTGGTGGCCACCACCGGCGGCGCCGTGCCCGAGGTCGTCGGCCCCGACAACGAGACCGCCTTCCTGGTCCCTCCCGGCGACGGCGAGGCCCTGGCCAGCAAGATCGCCTACGTCATGGACAACGAGGAGATCGGCCGCAAGGTCGGCCTCGCCGGCCGCCAGCGGGTCATCGACCAGTGGAGCTGGCGCCACACCGCCGAGAAGACGGTCGAGGAGTACCGCGCCCGGCTGGCCCAGAAGTAGCCGGGACCACCACACCATGCTCACCGTCAACTTCGACCGCCTGGGGCTCAAGCCCGGAGACCTCGTCCTCGACATGGGCGCGGGCGCCGGCCGCCACGCGTTCGAGGTGTACCGCCGTGGCGCCCACATCGTGGCGCTCGACTACTCCCTCGCCGACCTCAAGGACTGCTCGGGCCTGTTCGCCGCCATGGAAGACGCGGGCGAGGCCCCCGCCGGCACCCACTGGGCCACCGTCAACGGCGACGGCACCGGCCTCCCGTTCGGCGACGACACGTTCGACTACATCATCTGCTCCGAGGTGATGGAGCACATCCCCGACGACGCCGCCGCGGCCCGCGAGCTGGCCCGGGTGCTCAAGCCCGGTGGCCTGCTCGCCGTCACCGTGCCCACGTTCCTGCCCGAGCGGATCTGCTGGGCGCTCTCCGAGGAGTACCACGCCCCGTTCGTGCCGGGCGGCCACGTGCGCATCTTCACCGAGGTCGAGCTGAAGAACCGCTTCACCACCGCCGGGCTGGTCCCCGAGGGCACCCACCACGCCCACGCGCTGCACTCGCCGTACTGGTGGCTGAAGTGCGCCGTCGGCCCCACCAACGACGACAACCCGCTGGTCCAGGCCTACCTGAAGCTCCTCACCTGGGACATCATGAAGGCCCCCAAGCTCACCCGCTGGACCGAGAAGGCCCTCAACCCCGTCTTGGGCAAGAGCCTCGTGCTCTACGCGCGCAAGCCGGCGAACGCGGCGGAGCCCGTCCGTGGCTGACATCACCGTGCCCGAGGTCGACGGGGTCATCACCGCCGCCGAGGTGCAGGCCACGGTCGACGCCATCGCCGACTGGCAGCTGCCCAACGGCATGGTGCCGTGGTACCCGGGCGGCCACGCCGACCCGTGGAACCACGTCGAGGCGGCCATGGCCCTGGCGCTCGGCGGCCGCGTCGCCGAGGCCGAGCGGGCCTACGACTGGCTGGTGGGCCTGCAGCGCCCCGACGGTGCCTGGCACCAGTACTACGTCGAGGACGGCATCGAGGACGACAAGTTCGACCTCAACGTGGTCGCCTACGTCGCCGCCGGCGTCTGGCACCACTGGCTCCTCACCGAGGACCGCGGCTTCGCCGAGACGATGTGGCCGGTGGTCGAGAAGGCCATCGACTACGTGCTCGAGCTCCAGCAGCCCCGCGGCGAGATCCTCTGGGCCCGTCACGCCGACGGCACCCCGTGGCCCTTCGCGCTGCTCACCGGCTCGTCGAGCATCTGCCACAGCCTGCGCTGCGCCATCGCCCTGGCCGAGCTGCTCGACCACGAGCGCCCCGATTGGGAGCTCTCCGCGGCCCAGCTGACCCACGTCATCCGCCACCAGGAGGCCGACGCCTTCGCCCCGAAGCACCGCTGGGCCATGGACTGGTACTACCCGGTCCTGGGCGGCGTGATCCTGGGCGAGACCGGCAGGGCCCGGCTGGCCGACCGCTTCGACACGTTCATCGACGACGGCCGCGGCGTGCGCTGCGTCAAGGACCGGCCGTGGATCACCGTGGCCGAGACCTGCGAGTGCCTGCTGGCCCACCTGGCCGTCGGCGAGCGCGAGACCGCCGAGCGCCTGTTCAGCTGGGTGCAGCAGTACCGCGTCGAGTCGGGCCGCTACTGGACCGGCACGGTCTACCCCGACCTCACCCACTTCCCCGCCGACGAGCAGTCCACCTACACCGCCGCTGCGGTGGTGCTGGCCGCCGACGGCCTCTGGGGCGCCGGGCCCACCTCGGCCCTGTTCACCGATCACGACGCGGTCCTCCCGGCCCTGATCGACATCACCGAAGAAGACGACGCCTCGGCCGAGTAGCCCCCGCCCCTCGCCATGAGGGCGAGTTCGTGGAGCGTCAGGCGCCGGGGGCGGTGAGGACGCGGAGGGAGCCGACGGCGCGGCGCTCGACGAAGCCGTCGTCGAGGGCGCGGAGGTAGATCTCGTACGGGGGGCGGCCGCCTTCGGCCGGGTCGGGGAACACGTCGTGGATGCAGAGCGTGCCGCCGGCGGCGACGTGGGGCGTCCACAGGTCGTAGTCGCGGTGGGCGGGATCGTGGCCGTGGCCGCCGTCGATGAACAGCAGGGCGAGGGGCGTGGTCCAGTGATGGCCGACCGTGGGCGAGTCGCCCACCAGGGCGACGACCGAGCCCTCGAGCCCGGCGTCGAACACGGTGCGCCGGAAGGTGGGGAGCGTGTCCATGCGCCCGATCTCCTGGTCGACCAGGTCGGCGTCGTGGTGCTCCCAACCGGCCTGGTTCTCCTCGGAGCCGCGGTGGTGGTCGAGGGCGAACAAGATGGTCCCGGTGGTCTGGGCGGCCGCACCCAGCCAGACCGACGACTTCCCGCAGTACGACCCCACCTCGAGGTACGGACGGTCGGCGACCGACCCGCTGGCCTCGAGCGCCGCCTCCCAGAGGGCGTCGCCCTCGTCGGTGGGCATGAACCCGCGGGCGGCGATGGCCGCCTCGTGCAGCGCCGCGGGCATGGGGGAACGGGGATCGATCACGAGGGCAGACACTACGTGGGCCCGGTGCCGGGCCCACCACCTCAGGTGGGGGTGAGGCCGGCCTCTTCGAGCTCGATGTCCTCGTCGTACGGCGTGTGGTGATCGGTGCCGAACATGATCTTGTCGAGGAAGATGTACTTGAGGACCCAGAGGGTGCCGAAGCCGGCGATGTTGGCCGCCATCACGCTGATGGTTCGCTCGAGGTCGTTGCCCTTGGTGAGGTGCACGGCCAGGGCCACGGCGCCGGTGGACAGGATCCAGCCGGCCACGGTGAACGCCCAGAACGGCAGGACCTCGCGGCGCAGGTGGGCCTTGCCCTTCTTGCCCCAGACCCAGTACTTGTTCAGCGCGAAGGCCGGGATCGAGGTGATCATGGTGGCCGAGAGGTTGGCCGGGATGGCGCCCATCTTGAGCACGCCGAAGAACAGGATGATCAGCATCTGGGTGATGCCGACGCAGATGACCGACGTGGCCGTGTAGCGGATCGCCCGCTGGCCGGCCTCGGTCTTCGAGTGCGCCCAGAGCGCAGTGGGATGGAGCTTGTTCACGGAGAACCGATGGTAGGTGGCGGCAGCACTCACGATGTAGTCAGTCGGCACTTCCGGGCGGTGGTTGAGGCGTGCCCTGGATGGCGCGACGGCGTGCGGACCGTGCCACGATGCCTCGATGGAACAAGCGGCGGTCGACCAGCTGGTAGCGCTCCTGGACCTGGAGGACATCGAGCTCAACCTGTTCCGCGGCCTCAGCCCGGAGATCGACCAGCAGCGCGTCTTCGGTGGGCAGGTGGCGGGCCAGGCGCTCGTCGCGGCCGCCCGCACCGTCGACGAGGACCGGTCCGTGCACTCGCTGCACGCCTACTTCCTCCGACCGGGCGATCCCCGGGTGCCGATCCTGTACGAGGTCGATCGCCAGCGCGACGGCCGCAGCTTCACCACCCGCCGCGTCGTGGCCATCCAGCACGGCCGACCCATCTTCAACCTGTCGGCGTCGTTCCACCGGCCCGAGGGCGGCTTCGAGCACCAGTTCGAGATGCCCGCCGGGCTCCCCGATCCCGACGACCTCGAGGACTTCGCCACCCGGTGGGCGCCCTACAAGGACCGCCTCGGCGACTGGTACACCCGGCCGCGGCCGATCGACACCCGCTACGTCGACTGGGCCCCGCCCGACCGCGCCGACCCGCTGCCGCCGCGCCACAAGGTCTGGGTCCGCGCCAACGGGGTGCTCCCCGACCAGCCGGTGCTGCACGACTGCGTGCTGGCCTACCTGTCCGACATGACCCTGCTCGACACCACGCTGCTGCCCCACGGCGGCACGTTCATGAACCAGCGGGTCCAGATGGCGAGCCTCGATCACGCCATGTGGTTCCACCGTCCGTTCCGCGCCGACGAGTGGCTCCTGTACGACCAGGACACCCCGTCCGCGTCCGACGGCCGCGGCCTCGCCCGCGGGTTCTTCTTCACGCAGGCCGGCGATCTCGCCGTCTCGGTGGTGCAGGAAGGCCTCATCCGGAGGCTCGAGGGGTGACGGCCCGGATGCGGACCTCACTCGCCGCGCCCCTGCTCGCCGCGGCGGTCTGCGTCGGGCTGCTCGCCGGGTGCGGCAGCGACGGCGGCGATGCCGGCCAGACCACCCCGTCGGTGACCCAGGTCGGTGCCGAGAGCTCCACCACCGCCCCGGCGGGGACCGAGAGCACCACCGGCACCACTGCCGGCGCGCCCGAGATCGATTCGGTGGTGGCCGCGTCGGTCCACACCCCCACGGTGCTGACCTCCCGGCCCGGCGACGGCGGCCACCTGTGGGTGGCCGAGCGCGCCGGCCGCGTGCGGCGCATGGCCATCTCCGACGAGGGCAACACCCTCACCCCGGCCGCCGACTACGCCCTCGACATCTCCGACCAGACCACCACGGAGTCCGAGCGCGGCCTGCTCGGCCTGACCTTCTCGCCCGACGGCAAGACGATGTACGTCAGCTTCACCAACTCCCAGGGGAACTCGCGGGTGGTCTCGTACGCCATGGACGGCAACGAGGCGGATGCGTCCACGGCCAAGACCCTGTTCGCGGTCGACCAGCCGTATCCCAACCACAACGGCGGCAACATCGCCTTCGGCCCCGACGGGAAGCTGTGGCTCGGCCTCGGCGACGGCGGGTCCTCCGACGACCCGGAGAACCGGGCGCAGAACCCGTCGACGCCGCTGGGCAAGATCCTCCGGATCGACCCCGCCAGCGCCAAGAGCGAGATCGTGGTGTCGGGCGTCCGCAACCCGTGGCGCTGGTGGTTCGACACCGACGGCAGCCTGTGGATCGGCGATGTCGGCCAGAACCACGTCGAGGAGATCGACCACCTCCCCGCCGGCAAGATCGATGGCGCCAACCTCGGCTGGAGCGGATACGAGGGCAAGCAGCCGTACCTCGACGGTCCCGGCCGGCGCCCCGCCGACGCCATCCCGCCCGTGTTCGAGTACACCCACGACGGCGGCAACTGCTCGATCACCGGCGGGTTCGTCTACCACGGCAAGGCCATCCCCCAGCTCGATGGCGCCTACCTGTTCGCCGACTACTGCGCCGGACGGCTCCGGGCCATCACCGTGGGCTCCGACGACAAGCTCGACCACGAGTACGACCTGGGGATCGACATCGAGAGCCCGATCTCGTTCGGCGAGGACCAGCAGGGCGAGCCCTACGTGCTCTCCGAGGGCGGCAACATCGTGCGCCTCATCCAGGCCAGCTGACCCTGCCGGTCCGAGCTGAAAACGACGAGAGCCGCCGACCCGAAGGCCGGCGGCTCTCGTTCAGCGCGTGCTGAAGATCAGATCACGCGGACGTTCTGGGCCTCTTCGCCCTTGCGGCCGGGGGCCACGTCGAACTCGACCTTCTGGCCCTCGTCGAGGGACTTGTAGCCGTCGCCGGCGATGTTGGAGAAGTGGACGAACACGTCGTCGCCCTGCTCCCGAGAGATGAATCCGAAGCCCTTCTCAGCGTTGAAGAACTTCACGGTACCTGTGGTCATGCTTTTCCTTAAGTGTTGACCGGGCCCTGTGAGGGCTCGGCGCACGTGACCCGTTTCGATCACGTTGCAGATGAACGTTACTGCATTTCGGGACGAGTGTGTTCTTTCGTTGTAAATCATTTCCTGACCAGCCGCGTCACGCGCCCCGCCGAACTCGGTGGCCGTCCGGGCCGGACTCCGCGAGGCTCTCGCCGTGCCGATGCTGATCCCGCCGGTGGTGCCTCCCGGGCAGATGGCTGCGTCTCCGCAGCCGGTGATCGTGGGCGACGGGATCCGGCTGCGGCCGTGGGCACCCGACGACGCCGACGTGGTGCTCGAGGCGTTCGAGGTCCCGGACATCCAGCACTGGCACTTCCGCCGGCTGGACAGCGTGGAAGAAGCCGAGGGTTGGATCGCCGCCACCGAGACCGGCTGGAGGACCGAGGTGCAGGCGCACTGGGCCATCGTCGCCGCCCCGGGACCGGACCGCCCGGTCGGGCGCATCGCCCTGCGGCCCGAGCTGGCGGCCGGCGCGGGCGAGATCTCCTACTGGTTGCTGCCGTCAGCGCGCGGGACGGGCACGGCGACCCGGGCGACGCTGGCGCTCACCGCGTGGGCGTTCGCCGAGCTCGGCCTCCACCGCCTCGAGCTCAACCACTCGACCCAGAACCCGGCGTCGTGCCGCGTGGCCGAGCGGGCCGGGTTCGCGGCCGAGGGCACCCGTCGCAGCGCGCAGCTCCTGGCCGACGGCTGGCACGACCTCCACGCCCACGCCCGGATCGGCTGACCCCGCCCGGTCCTGCGGCGCGGTCAGCCGGCCCAGGGCGGGTCGCCGATGACGATGCGGTCGAGCGGTGAGCGGACCGTGCCGAACCGGCCGTCGTCGCCCACCCAGCTGTGGTGGGCCTCGGTGACCTCGTCGCGGGTGCGGGCGACGTAGTTCCACCACATGACGAGCTGGTCGGGGAACGGCGTGCCGCCGAGCAGCAGGACGCGGGCGGGCGCGTCGGCGGTGAGCGCCAGCTCGCGGCGGCCGACCCCGAGGTAGCCGAGGCGCCCGGGCTCGAGCAGCGTGCCGTCGACCGCCACCGCTCCGTCGAGGACGGCGACGGCGTGCTCGTGGGTGGGCGCCAGCGGCACGGTGGAGGTGCCGACCTGCAGGGCGAGGTCGGCCCCGAAGTGATCGGTGTCGCGGCGCGCCGGCGACGTGGTGCCGGCCAGCTCCCCCACCAGGACGGTGGCCGCCCCGTTGTCGAGCTCGACGCGGGGCAGCTCGAAGTGGTGCTCGAACGCCGGGGCACCGAACCGCGTGGCATCGGGCAGCGCCACCCAGAGCTGCACCCCGTGGAGGGTGCCGTCGTAGACGCCGCGGGTCTCTTCGGAGTGGGAGACGCCGGCGCCCGCGGTCATCAGGTTGAGCTGGCCGGGCCGGATCACCTGCTCGGAGCCGAGGCTGTCGCGGTGCAGGACCTCGCCGTGCAGCAGCCAGGTGACGGTCTGGAGGCCGATGTGGGGGTGCGGGGCGATGTCGAGGCCGTGCTCGGCCGTGACCGGGCCCGGGCCCATCTGGTCGACGAAGCACCACGCGCCCACCGTGCGGCGGGCCCGGTACGGGAGCACCCGCTGCACCTGGAACTCGCCCACCTCGGCGGCGCGGCCCTCGGTGACCTCGATGTCGGCGGGAGGCACGCGATCGCTCATGGCCCTGTTCTACCGAGTCCGATCAGCCGAGCGCGGCGTAGACGGCGCGCTCGAACGCGGCGTTGGCCGCCAGCACCTTGGGATCGTGGAACGGCAGGACCTGGGTGGCGAAGACGCCCGTGACCCGGCGGGTGCGGTCGATCCAGTAGTAGGAGTTCGCGGCGCCGGCCCACGCCAGGCTGCCGGGCGACCGGCCCTCGGCCGTGGCCTCGGTGTTGATCAGGAAGCTCAGGCCCCAGGCGGCCCGCTGGCCGGGGAGGAGCTCGACGTCGGCGGTGAACGTGGGGTTGGTCGACGACCAGCCGGTGGCCGAGAGCTCGCCGAGGTGGTCGCGGCCCATCTCGTCGACGGTGGCCTCGGCCAGGACGCGCGCCCCGTCGAGCGCGCCGCCCTCGAGGATCATCCGGGTGAAGCGGAGGTAGTCGGAGACCGTTGAGTACAGCCCGCCGCCGCCCGACGCCATCTCGTAGGGGGTGCCGTCGGTCAGCGCCTCGTTCGGCAGGGCGATGAGGCCGTCGGGCATGCTCAGGGTGAGCGCGGCCAGCCGGGCGTGGACCGCGGCCGACGGCTGGAACGACGTGTCGACCATGCCGAGCGGGCCGAGGACGTGCTCCTGGAAGTACGCCCCGAGGTCCTGCCCCGACACGGTCTCGACCACCCGGCCGGCCCAGTCGACGCCGATGCCGTAGGACCAGCGGGTCCCCGGGTCGGCGGTGAGCGGGTGCTCGTAGCTGCCTTGCGAGTTGCCGGGCGCCGGCTCGATGGTGGGCAGGTGCTGCGCGAGCACGGCGTCGGCGAAGTCGTACCCGAACCCCGACGTGTGCGTGAGGAGGTTGCGCAGCGTCACCGGGCGGGTCGGCGGACGCAAGCGGGCGACGCCGTCGCCGTCGAACCCGTCGATGACCTGGACCTCGGCCAGGTAGGGCACCAGCTCGCCGGCCGGCTCGTCGAGCGTGACGCGGCCCTGCTCCACGAGCTGCATGACCGCGGACGCCGTCACCGCCTTGCTCATCGAGAAGATCCGCACCACCGAGTCGGTCGCCATCGGCGCTCCGGCAACGGCCTCGCCGGCGGCGCCGAGGTACGCGCCCCGGTCGGACCAGGCGGCGGCGACCACGCCGGGAGCCGCCCCATCGGCGACGGCACCCGCGAGCACCCCATCGATGTCGGCGTCCATCTCGCCCTCCGTACCGTCGTGGATCGGAGGGGACCCTACGACCACCCCTGGCGGGCCGCTCCCCCCAGGATCTGACGGCCCGTCAGGGAGAATGTGCTCGAACGGGCGGCGGGCAGCAAGACTCGTGGGGAAAACGAGAACACGTTGCAGAAACGGACCTAGGCCTGATGTCTGAGCACGAGCAGATCGAAGCAGCGCGGGAGCGCTACAAGGCCGAGCGCGAGAAGCGCCTGCGCTCCGACGGCCAGGCCCAGTACTCCCAGCTCGACGAGGTCGACGAGGCCTTCGACCACGATCCGTGGGTCGAGCCCGGCTTCACCCGGGACCCGCTCACCGAGTCGACCACCGTGGTCATCGTCGGCGGCGGGTTCGCCGGGATGCTCACCGCCAAGGGCCTCATCGAGCGCGGCGTCACCGACTTCCGCATCATCGACAAGGCCGGCGACTTCGGCGGCACCTGGTACTGGAACCGCTACCCGGGGTGCATGTGCGACGTGGAGTCGCTGATCTACCTGCCGCTCCTGGAGGAGACCGGCTACACGCCGTCCATGCGCTACGCCCCGGCGCAGGAGATCTTCGAGCACTGCCAGCGCATCGGCCGCACCTACGACCTGTACCCGCACGCGCTGTTCCAGACCGAGATCGACACCACCGTGTGGGACGACGACGCCGCGCGCTGGACGGTCACCACCTCCCGCGGCGATCAGCTGTCCACGCAGTTCCTCATCACGGCCGGCGGCATCCTGCACAAGGCCAAGCTCCCCGCCATCGAGGGCATCACCGACTTCGAGGGCCGCGCCTTCCACACCGCCCGCTGGGACTACGGCTACACCGGCGGCAGCCCCACCGAGCCCATGGACCACCTCGCCGACAAGCGCGTCGGCATCATCGGCACCGGCGCCACCGCGATCCAGGTGGTGCCGCAGCTCGCCAAGAGCGCCAAGGAGGTCTACGTCTTCCAGCGCACGCCTTCGCCCGTCGGCGTGCGCGCCAACGCGCCCATCGACCCCGACTGGGTGGCGTCGCAGCCGGATGGCTGGCAGCGCGAGCGGATGCTCAACTTCACCCAGGCCGTCACCGGCGACAAGCCCGCGGTGAACCTGGTGGGCGACGGCGCCACCCGCCTCCTGTGGGACGACACGCAGCAGGCCGCCGCCACCCCCGAGGAGCAGACCGAGCTGGAGCGCCTCGACTTCGAGGTGATGCAGGGGCTCCGGGACCGGATCGACGAGGTCATCGACGACCCGGAGACCGCCGAGAAGCTGAAGCCCTGGTACGGCAAGCACTGCAAGCGCCTCTGCTACCACGACGAGTACCTCCAGGCCTTCAACCTGCCCAACGTCCACCTGGTCGACACCAACGGCCTGGGCGTGCGCCGGGTGACCGCCGCCGGCCCGGTGGTCGACGGTGTGGAGTACCCGCTCGACCTGCTCGTGTACGCCTCGGGCTTCGAGGTCACCACCGGCCTCGTGAGCCGCCTGGGCTTCGACCCGGTCGGCCGCGGCGGCGTGAAGCTCAGCGAGCGCTGGGAGGACGGCGCCCACACGCTGCACGGCGTGCTGACCAACGGCTTCCCGAACCTGCTGGTGTGCCACTTCATCCAGGCCGGGTTCGGCCTGAACTTCCACCACTACCTGGCCGAGCTGACCACCCACCTCACCGCCATCGTGGCCACCTCGGTCGAGGAGGACATCGTGTCGATCGAGGCCACGGTCGAGGCCGAAGACGAGTGGCTCGCCCTCCTGTGGGAGGCGGGCAAGGGCTTCGGCCGCTACTCCGCCTCCTGCACGCCGAGCTTCCACAACAGCGAGGGCGCCCGGACCATGGCGGCGGCCCGCAACGTGGTGCACCCCGGCAACCTCATGAACTACGCCGCCCACCTGGAGCGCTGGCGCGAGGCCGGCGACCTCCCCGGCACCACCGTCGTCCGCGCCGACGAAGGCGCCGAAGCGGCGAGCTGACCGGCGGTAGGGTCCATCCGATGCGCCAGGAGACGGTGTTCGACGCCTGTGGCGGCACGGACGGGGTGACCGCCCTGGCCCACGCCTGGCACGAGCGGGTCCTGGCCGACGAGGTGGTGGCCCACGCGTTCAGCCACGGGTTCCACCCGGACCACACCGCGCGCCTCGCGGCCTACTGGGCCGAGGCCCTCGGCGGCCCCGCCACCTACTCGGACCGGTACGGCGACGAGAGCACGGTGGTGCGGATGCACAGCGGCAACGGACCCCACGACGACATGGACCGCCGGGCGATCGCGTGCTTCGACGTGGCCGTCGCCGACACCGGTCTCGACCAGGATGAGGAGCTCCGCCGGGTGCTCCACGACTACTTCGCCTGGGCCACCACCTCCACGATGGCCCGGTACCACCACTCGGCCGACGACGTGCCCGACCACCTCCGGCTCCCCCACTGGTCGTGGACCGGCCTGGTCGATCCCGACGAGGCCCCCTAGGCGGTCGGCTTCTGCCAGACGGAGACGTGCTGCGTGCTCTCGGCGGTGAACGGCGAGCGGTGCCAGTCGCTCCACCGCTCCTGGCGCACCAGCCCGGCCATGGTGGCCATGAGGTCCAGCTCCGACGGCCACACGTAGCGGTGGAGTGACCGGAACACCTCGGCCCGACCGTCGCCGATCCGGTAGTGGTGGGAGACGAGGCGCTGCTCGACGACGTCGTACTCGTCGATGCCCACGTGGCCGTCGGACACGTCGAACGGCACGAGGGTCTCGCCCACGGGCAACCGGCGCAGGCGCGGCACGCCGACCTCGACGACGAAGTGGCCGCCCGGATCGAGGTGGGCCGCGGCGTTGGCGAAGCAGGCCACCTGCTCCTCCTGGGTGAGCAGGTTGCCGATCGCGTTGAACACCAGGAGGACGAGCCCGAACGAGCCGTCGGCCCGGGTGGTGGCCATGTCGCCGACCGCCACGGGGATGGCCTCCCCGCCGGGCTTGGCCCGAAGCTCGGCCACCATCGCCCGGGACAGCTCGATGCCGGCCACGTCGAGGCCGCGCTCGCGCAGCGGCAGGGCCACCCGCCCGGTGCCGATGGCCAGCTCCAGCACCCGCCGACCCGCGGCCAGCCCGGCGAGGAAGGCCACCGTGGGCTCGAGCTCCTCGGGCGCGAACCGCACGGCGTGGTCGGCGTCGTAGGTGGGCGCCACCCGCTCGTCGAAGATCCCGTCGGCGCCCACCGGTCCAGGCTCGCCGCGCCGCCGCATCCCGGCACCACCGATTTCGCCAGCGGGGCGGCGGTACAGTCCGCAACCTCGGGCCGCGGCGGCACCGCGGCCGCCGCTGCCAAAGGAAACCCACACGATGAGCCACGATCGCCGCTTCCGCTTCGGGGTGCAGACCTCCACCGCTTCATCGGGCGAGGAGTGGGCCGCCCTCGCCCAGAAGGCCGAGGACCTGGGCTACGCCACCATGTTCCTCCCCGACCACTTCGGCGACCAGCTGGCGCCGGTCCCCGCGCTCGCAGCCGCAGCCGCCGCCACCACCACGCTTCGCGTCGGCGCCCTGGTGTTCGACAACGACTACAAGCACCCGGTGGTGCTGGCCAAGGAGCTGGCCACGATCGACGTGCTGTCGGGCGGACGGCTCGAGATCGGTCTCGGCGCCGGCTGGATGACCAGCGACTACGAGCAGTCGGGCATCCCCTACGACAAGCCGTCGGTGCGGGTCGACCGCTTCGAGGAGGGCCTGGCCGTGATCACCGGGCTGCTGAGCCCCAACCCGGTCACGTTCGAGGGGGTGCACTACCAGGTGACCGCCATGGACGGCCGGCCCAAGCCCATCCAGCAGCCCGGCCCGCCGATCCTCATCGGTGGCGGCCTCAAGCGCATGCTGACCCTCGCCGGCCGCCACGCCGACATCGTCGGCATCAACCCCACCATCCCCAACGGCGCCGTCGATGCCGAGGCGGCGCGCTCGGGCCTGGCAGCCGTCACCGACCAGAAGCTCCAGTGGGTCCGCGACGCGGCCGGCGAGCGCTACGACGAGATCGAGATCAACCTCCTCAACTACGCGTGCATCGTCACCGATGACCGCCAGCAGGTGGCCAAGGACTTCGCCCCCCTGTTCGGGATCTCGCCCGACGACCTCCTCGAGTTCCCGCACGCGCTCGTCGGCACCGTGGACGAGATCTGCGCCTCGATCGAGGCCAACCGCGAGCGGTACGACGCCTCGTACATCGTCGTCCAGCGCGACGCCATGGAGGCCATGGCGCCCGTCGTGGCCCGCCTGGCCGGCACCTGACCGACCGGCACCTCCGAAGCGGCGCGCTAGCGCGCCGCGTCGGGATCCGTGACCCGTTCGTACGTGACGTGGATGGCGTTGGTCGATGGGCGGACCTCGGCCTGCCGGTAGCGCCGGCGGGTGCCCCGCCCGAACAGCGGGGTCCCACCGCCCAGCAGCATCGGAGCGATGTGCAGGCGCAGCTCGTCGACGAGATCGCCGTCGAGCGCCTGGGCGATGACG
Source organism: Aquihabitans sp. McL0605 (assembly GCF_049993875.1). NCBI lineage: Bacteria > Bacillati > Actinomycetota > Acidimicrobiia > Acidimicrobiales > Iamiaceae > Aquihabitans > Aquihabitans sp. McL0605. Next base: position 3,079,020 of record NZ_CP188252.1, on the reverse strand, counting down.
TCGCCCCCACCCATGATCACCACGTGGCCCTCGCCGGCGACCAGGCGCGCCTGCTCGATCGCCTCGGATACCCCGGCCGCAAAGGTGAACCGCATGCCGAGGTCGCGCTCGAGCCGCACCTCGCTCGGGGGCGAGTGGGTGACGACGACGAACGGCGGCGTCCCGACCTGGTCGGCGCCGTAGCCCATCGTCTCGTTCCAGCCGTGGGGGCCGTCGACCGTGTCGAAGAGCCGTCGGCCCATCACGACCGCCCCGCTCACCGCCGTCGCCCCCTCGAGGATCTCGGTGTCCACCCGATCCTGGGAGAAGACCCACTCGTGGAGCTCCTCGGCGTCGCCGAGGCCGTGCTCCACGTCGGCTCCCGGCCCGGTCACGTACCCATCGAGCGACATCGTGATGTCAGCGATCACCTTGGTCACGACCGGCTCCTCTCTCGAACCCCTCTACCCGCTCAGACTGCCTGCGAATCCTCCACTCATCGCGAGCACCTCGGCCGAGGCCGCCGCGCCCTGCGGGCCGGCACCACCACTGGTCGAGAGAAGCGGCTACTGGGTCCGCCACGAGCGGACGATGACGAGCTGGGTGCTGCCGGGCTTGCGGAGCTCGACCAACGCGCGGGCGGTGACGTCTCCCTCTCCGGGACTGGTGGCGGTCGCGGTGATCACCACGTAGCGCTTGTCCGTCGCCGAGGTCCCGACGGTGAAGATCGGGACGCTGCCGTCAGAGGTCCCGCTCAGCTTGAGGTGAGCATCGTGGATCACCGCACCGCCCCGGAAGACGCTCAGGCCGTTGGGCCCGTCCAGGTCGGCGTCGGCGTTCGGCGCGTAGAACAGCCCGTGGATGGCGACGGCAGGGCTGCCGCCGCTCGTGTCGAACACGGTGTCCGGCGGCGTGGACCTGAGGTACCCACCGGCCGTGGCCGGCACGCCGACGAAGGAGACCCGGGGGGTCACGCCGGTCTCTGCCGGTCCCGGAACCCGCGAGTGCAGCTCGAACTCGTCGTTGTTCTTGAACGACAGGTTCGAGCTCCCACCGAAGATCCATTCGACACCGAACCCCGTCCCGCCGCCGCCCGGCATGGCGTCTGCGTTCGCCCGGCACGGGGTGGTCAGCGGCGACACATCCGAGGGGTTCGAGCCGCCGGTGACGGTCCGGCCGACGGGCACCTGCCAGCTCCCGATGTTCTGGAAGTAGTAGACGCCGCTGACGAAGTAGTTCTCGCCGAGCAGGTCCGGGGCGGCGGTGTAGGTCCCGGGATAGAAGACCCGGCAGCTCCCGTAGGTGTCGGCCGCCTTCGGGGCCGCGGGGACCGGGGGCAGGACATGAGGCGGGTCGGGAGGCGGAGCGGTGGTGCACTGCCACGAGTAGGGCGGCGACGGCGTGACGGTCAGCCCGGAGGGCTTGGTCATCGAGCCGGGACAGGTGGCGCCGTGCTGGTACACGGACCCCTCGGTGTTCTTGAAGCTCCCGGAGATGGCGCCCTGCACGTACAACGGGCCGTTCAGGCCAGCAGTGCCCCCGGCCTGCTGGAGGAGGTCGCCGGTGATGATCGCGGCCCAGCCGGAGGCACCGAGCGGCAGGTCGCCGCCCGGGGCGACCTGGCACGACACCGTCGCCGTGCGTCGGTTCACGATCGCCGGGGCCAGCGCCGACGGGCTCTCGGTCGTGCAGGCGGTGGGGTCGATCCGGAGGCGAGCGATGGCCTGCTCGATGCCGGCGTCCGCCGCGTAGGTCCGCTCGGTCCGGCTGCGCACGATGACGGTCGTCTTGAGGTTCACCGTCACCAGGTCGAGCACACCGGCGATCAGCACGCCGAACACGATCATGAACACCAGCACCAGGAGCAGCACCGTGCCCTGCTCGCCCTCCCGGGCCGGGCGCCGGCTGCGGGGCGCGCTCACGTGACCACCAGGGACGCGGACCCGGCCGAGCTGGCGCCGAGGATCGTGATGGTGTGCGAGCCCGGGTCCCACTTCGGGCCGGTGGCGATGGTGGCCGTCCAGGTCGAGCCGCTCGAGGTCAGCGCGGCGGTGGTGTCCGTGCCCTGCGGCGCGTACTTGATCTGCAGTCCACTGCACGTCCCGCTGGTGGCCACGGTCACGGCCACCGGTGCGATCAGCCGGCCGTTCGGGGCTCGGCCGACCGGGTTGGGCGAGGCCACCACCGAGGTGATCGTGCACGGTACGAACGGGCTCACGGTCAGCCCGATGGTCGGTTGCTGCACCGCGACGGTGCCCGTCTGCACCACGGTGATCGCCTTGGTGCCGGCCGTCCATGCGTAGGCCGACCGGCCGAGCGACGCGGTGTACGCGCTGCCTGAGGCGGTCAGGGCGACGGTCACCGGTGCGGCGGCTCCCGGCGTGAACGCCAGCGACAGCGGCGTGGCGCACAGGCCGGTGGTGGTCAGCGACACACCCACATCGGCCGCCAAGGCGCTCCCCGCGCCCATCGCCGCGGGGTTGGGCGTCAGCGTCGCCGCCGCCACGGTGCACGGAGGCGAGACCGTCAGGCCCAGCGTCGGGTTGAGCACGGTCGCCGGGACGGCCTGCCCGATCGTGAGGGTCTTGGTGCCCGACGTCCACGCGTAGCCGGCCTTGCCGAGGCTCGCCGCGTAGGTCGTGCCGAAGGGGATCAGCGGGACCGTCACCGCCGAGCCCGAGCCCGGGGTCAACGACACGGTCAGCGGCGCGACGCACGACCCCGAGACCGACACGGAGACCGACACGTCGGCGGCGAGCGTCGTGCCCGAGGCGATGGCCACCGGGCTGGGGGTGGCGCTGGAGCTGTCGACCTTGCAGGGCAGCGGCGGGGCCGTGGTCGGGACCGCCGGATCCGGAAGGGCCGCCGGTTCGGTCGGCGTCCGGCTGTGCCCGGTGACCTCGAAGCGCTGCCCGGCAGGTGCCCGCAGGGTCACGGCGAGGGTGACCGTCGTGGTGCCGTCGGTGTCGGTCTCGACGGTGGCGGATGCTGCGGCGACGCCCTCGGCGATGGAATCGGTCGTGGCCGGCGCACCGACGGTGCAGGAGGACCGGAGGAGATCTCCCTGGGCGCTGTCGAACCGGTAGGCCACCACCCGCTGGTCGTCGCCGGGTCCCGCCGAGACCGGGAGCCGGACCACGTTGGCGCCCTCGTCGCTGCCGGCGCAGCCCGTCGCGGCGGGGGTGGCCGTGATGCCGGCCGGCGCGGCGCTGGCGACGTCACGGGGGAACGAGTTGGCGACGATCTCCGAAGCATGGGAAGCGGCCAGCCGCTCCGTGGTGGCGCCGGTCGTGCGGAAGCCGACGGTGAGGGCGCCGGCGATCGCCCCGACGATCAGGCCGCTCATGACCACGTAGAGCAGGACCTCGATCAGCGTGGTGCCCCGCTCACCTCCGGAGACCAGGGCGCGGTCGCGGGTGCTCATCCGTCCAGCTCGCCCTTGACGAACTCCAGCTGCTGATGGAGGCCGCCGCCCGGGTGGTCCACCACGATGGTGATCCGCTGGAGCGGGAGATCGTTGGTCGCGTTGTCGTAGCAGGTGGTCCCGTAGGTCGTGCCGTCCCAGTAGGTGATGGCCGTGATCTGCACGGTCGAACCGCTCCACCCCGCGGCGCTGGCGGCCTGGCGGGCGGCCGCCAGGTACGACGCGCTGGTGGGCGACGCGCAGGTCACCTTCGGCGTCTCCTTGACCCGCTCGGCGGCGCTCACGAGCACCCGCTCCACCGCAGACCGCCTGCGGTGGTAATCGGACGAGCGCACCGCTGCGCCCATGGCTCCGAGGACGCCCACGACGAGCCCACCCATGAGGGTCACCGTGATCAGGACCTCGATCAGGCTTGCACCACGCTCGCTGGCGGGGGAACGTTCGCTACGCACGTGCGCCCCCTCCAGTCCCGCAACAGCGGGGGTACGGGCCTCAGGTGCACGACGGCGCGAGGGACCTCACACTGCGCCCGGGGGAGGCGCCGTGCGTCGGATGGGGTTCAAGTCCGCCGGTAACCACGGCTCCTGAAGACGAGGACGGTTCCGGCGGGCACGGTGGCACCGAGACGGCGAGGCGAGCACATGGCAGGGCCTTCCAAGGGGGTGGTGGCCCATGAGCCGGTTTCGCCCTTCGCTCCCCCTCCGAAGAACCCGCGACCAAATCGGAGGGATCATTGCTCTCATGGTGGTGAAGGTGTCCGTCCATCTCTGGACAAATGTCAGTAGACATCACGGAGCGCGGCCATGTCAAGGAATTCGCTACGTAGAGTGTTGACCACACCGCGGTCGGGTTCGCTCCGCTACCCCTCGTCGAAGGTGGAGCGGAAGACGGTTGCCCCGGTCTTCGCTCCGTCCAAGTAGCCGTAGGTCCCGTGGTCGCGGAGCTCGGTGGCGGCTTCCACCACCGCCCCGAGCGCGGCCAGGGCGAACCAGCCGCCGACGGAGATCCGCCGGACGCCGAGGGCGGCCAGCTCGGCCACCGGCGGGCATCCGGGGCGGGCGACGACGTTGACCGGCCGGTCCACCTCGGCCAGCAGGCTGCGCAGGGCGTCGGGCTCGGTCACGCCGGGGGCGAAGAGCACGTCGGCTCCCGCCTCCTGGTAGCGCTGCAGCCGGGCGATGGTGTCGGCCAGGTCGTCCCGGCCCCGGATGTGGTTCTCGGCCCGGCCCGTGAGCACCAGGTGCACCGGTCCGCGGTGGGCGGCCTCGGCTGCGGCCGCGACCCGATCCGCCGCCAGCTCGACGTCGTAGATCGCGGCTCCGTCCCAGTCCTCGACCGAGCACCCGGCCAGGCCCGCGCCGACGGCGAGCTCGATCGTCTCGGCCACCCCCTCGGGCTGGTCGGCGAAGCAGTTCTCGAGGTCGGCGGAGACGGGGAGGTCGACGGCCGCGACCACGGCCGCAGCGTGGGCGATGGCCTCGTCGCGGTCGACCGCTCCGTCGAGCCGGCCGAGCGTCGCCGCGAAGCCGCTGCTCGTGGTGGCCAGCGCCTCGAAGCCCAGCGCCGCCAGCACCTTGGTCGAGCCGAGGTCCCACGGGTTCGGCATCAGCAGTGGGGACGGCCCCTCGTGCAGGGCGAGGAACCGCTCGGCCTTCTCCGCTTGCGAAGCCACAACACGACGCTACCCACGCTGGTCGCCGCTTGCTTGGGGTGACGCGGCCCTCCGGGCCACCGACCGCCCCGGGTGTCGGCTACTTGCCGTCGAAGAAGTCGTCGTGGGCTTGGGGGTCCTCCGGGAGGTCCCACAGGTCGAGGACCTTGCCGTCACGGAGACGGAGGATGTGCACCTCGTCCACCGCGATCGACGCGCCGTCGGGGCGGGTCGCCGTCTCGCGCATGACCACGGCCGCGTGCTCGTCGTCAGCGTAGATGCCCTTGATGTCGAGGGCCTGGGTGCCGGCGGTGAGCTCGAAGTTGTGGACCAGCGCCGCGGTGATGGCGTCGCGGCCCTTGTGGTCCCCGCTGTTCGGGCCTTCGCCACCGAAGTGGAACACGCAGTCATCGGCCAGGTCGGCCAGTGCGCCCTCGAGGTCGCCCTTGGTGAACGACTCGTAGGCGTGGCGGACCACGGCGACGTTGGGATGCTCGGCCATGACGGCCTCCCTTCTCCCGGTCGGCGATCCACCGACCGCCTCGCGACCCTAGGCCCGCCCCTCGCCGAGCGCTCGTGAGCGTCCAAGCGCCATCGAGGTCCAGCACGGTCGCTGGCCGCGAGGCTCAGGCGTCGCCGGTGTAGCGGTAGACGTTGGTCTCCCTCGGCTCGAAGCCGAGGCGCTGGTAGAGGCGGTTGGCGGCCTCGCGGCTGGGACGGGAGGTGAGGTCGACGGAGCGGGCGCCGTGCTCGGCCGCGACGTCGATCGCGTAGCGGTTGAGCGCCTCGCCGACGCCCTGGCCGCGGGCGTCGCCGTCGACCACCACGTCCTCGATCCAGGCCCGCAGCCCGGTGGGGATGCGGAACAGGACCAGGGTGAGCGACCCGGCGATCGAGCCGTCGTCGCCCCGGGCGATCAGCAGGTAGGTGGCCGGCGAGGACACGATCTCCTCGAGCTGGTCCCGGTTCGGCGGCGGCGACGAGGACGAGAGCTGCGGCGTGAGCCGGACGAACGCTTCGACCAGCTCGTCGGTGACCTCATCGGCGATGGCAACGGTGACAGGCATCGGCGACGACCCTAGGGCCAGCCCGAAACCCGAGCGGTCGCTCGTCTCGCGGGACAGCTAGATGTCAGCGGATGGTCACCGTCTGTGTATCCGAGCGACGACTGGACGCAACACCAGACTCGTACCGTCAGCGCCATGAACTGGCTGCCCCCCTTGCTCCGTGGTCTCGGCACCGCTGGTGCCGCGGCCAACGCTCGAGCCGAGCTCGAGACCGCCCACGTCCGCAACCTGCAGGCCGCCTTGGTGGTCCAGCGGGTCAACCGCTCCGGCGCCGGCCATCCCCTGTTGCCGGCCGCCGAAGTACGGGTCGCCTGACGACCCACTGGTCGAGCGCCGGGTTCCGGCTGTCCCCCCAGGACCCGGCGCTGACCAGCGACGTCCCCTTCCGCGGCGCGCGGCTGGGGTCAGTCGCGGGCTTCCTCGGTAGCGTGTTGGCGTGAGTTCCCTCCGCTGGCACCACCGCCCGAAGCTCCGCCAACCCGTCCTCATCGCCGCCTTCGAAGGGTGGAACGATGCGGGCGACGCCGCGTCGGGAGCCGCCCGCTGGCTGGCCGACCGCTACGGCGCCGAGCTGGTGGCCACCATCGATGCGGAGGAGTTCTTCGACTTCACCACCACCCGGCCGATCGTCGAGATGCTCGACGACGGCAAGCGCCGCATCACCTGGCCCGACACCGAGCTGTGGTCGGCCGCCACCGATGCGCCCGCCGACCTGATCATCATGGTGGGCCACGAGCCGCACCTGAAGTGGCGCACCTACAGCAAGGCGGTCACCGAGGCCGCCGATGCGCTCGGCTGCTCGATGGTCCTCACCCTCGGCGCCCTGCTGTCCGACGTGCCCCACACCCGTCCCACCGCCGTGTCGGGCACCGCCGACGACGCCGACCTGATCGAGCAGCTCGACCTCACCCACTCCACCTACGAGGGCCCCACCGGCATCGTCGGCGTGCTCCACGCCGCCTGCCAGGAGCGGGGCATCCCGTCGGCGTCGCTGTGGGCTGCGGTCCCCACCTACGTGTCGGGAGCGCCATCGCCGAAGGCCACCTTGGCCCTGGTCGAGCGGGCCTGCACGCTGCTCGGCCTGCGCCTCCCGGTCACCGACCTCCAGATCGCCACCGCCGCCTACGAGCGCCAGATCGACGAGCTCGTCGAGGCCGACGAGGACACCGCCGCCTACGTGGCCGGCCTCGAGGAAGCCGCCGACGACGAGGAGCGGGACGCCGAGTTCGGCGGATCGGGCGGCTCGGGCGAGACGCACCCCGAGGGGCACCCCTCCGCCCACCACGAAGACCTCGCCCCGCTCGAGGAGGCCGACCCCGACGCCTTGGTCGAAGAGGTCGAGCGCTTCCTCAGAGGCGACTGACCCCGGTCACCCCTGCCAGGGCGGGTCTCGGGGCTCGTCGAAGAAGACGGGGTTGGGCGCGTTCCGGATGGCGGCGAAGGCCATCTCGCCCCACTGCTGGTAGCCGGCGAGCGGGGCGGGGAGCGCGTCCTGGGCGAACCAGCCGACGCCGGTGGTCTCCAAGGGATGGGCCTTCAGCTCGCCGCCGACGGCCCGGCAGTGGAACACCAGCGAGTACAGCGGGACGTGCGTGAGGCCGAGGCGCAGGCCATCGAGGACGGCGATAAGGCCCACCACCTCGCAGTGGATGCCGGTCTCCTCGGCCACCTCCTTCACCGCCACCTCGGCCGGCGAGTAGCCCACGTCGGCCCAGCCGGTGGGGTACAGCCAGATGCCAGAGTCGGACCGCTGGATCAGCAGGATCTCGCCGGCGTCGTTGCCCACCACCGCGCCGATGGCGACCTTGGGCGTGACGTAGCCGGGCACGCCCTTGCCGACGCCCTTGAGCCACTCGTCGATCTGGGTCTCGTGGTCGACGCCGAGGCTGGTGTGGTGGCGGATGTCGGCCGCGACGGCCAGCACCTCCTCGAACCGCTCCCGCTCGTACAGGCTCTCGGTGAACCCCAGCCCGGTGCGGGCGATGCCCGCCAGCGCCTCCGCCCACCGCAGCAGATCCGTCTCCGTCAGCGCCGGACGGTCGCCCCCATCACCCATGCCCGGACCTTACCGGCGAGCACCGGGGGCTCGTTCACGTCACGGCGTGGAGGAGCGAGCGCTCGAGCTCGGCGCGGAGGGCAGGGTCGGTGAGGAGCGTGCCGTCGGTGTGGGTGACGTAGAAGGCATCGACGATGAGGTCGCCGAGGGTCTGGATCTTGGCGGTGCGCACGTCGAGGTCGAACTCGGCGAACGCCCGCGACACCTTGTAGAGCACCCCGATGCGGTCGCGGGCGTGGACCTCGACCACCGTGGCGACGGTGGAGGCCGCGTCGTCGAAGCGCACCGCCGGCGGCGGCAGGTCGGGCCGCGACGCCTTCGGCGCGTAGGCCCGGACCCGAGCGGCGAGCCGGGCCTCGATGGCCATGCGCCCCTCGAGCGCGGCGTGCAGCGAGTCGGTGATGCGGTCCCACGGGATGAGCGAACCGAAGCGCGACGTGACCTGGAAGATCTCCAGCGCCATGCCGTCGACCGCGGTGGCGTCGGCGGCGCGGACCTCGAGCCCCTCGATGGCGAGGACGCCGGCCACCCGGCTGAACAGGCCGGGACGGTCGGCCGTGATGACGGTGACCGTGAGGCCGCTGGTCTCGACCACCGTCTCACCGCCGGCCATGACGGCGGCCTGGTGGGCGTTCGGGAAGTCGATGGTGGACAGCGAGGACTGGGCGCCGCCCTCGAAGTGGTGGTCGACGCGGCGGACCAGCTCCCGCACCAGCTCGGCCTTCCACGTTCCCCACGCGGCGGGGCCGGTGGCCAGCGAGTCGGCCTCGGTCAGCGCCGCGAGCAGGTGGAGCCGCACCGGGTCGCCGACGGCGGTGGCCACCGTGGTGATGGTGGTCTCGTCGGTGAGGTCTCGGCGGGTGGCGACGTCGGGCAGCAGGAGGTGGTGCCGGCACATGTCGACGAGCACGGCGGTGTCGTCGGCGTCGAAGCCCATGCGGGGGCCGATCTGCGCGATGAGCTCCATGCCCACCTCGGTGTGGTCGCCGGGCCGGCCCTTGGCGATGTCGTGCAGCAGTGCCCCCATGACCAGTAGGTCGGGCCGCTCGACCTGGTCGACGAGCGCGGCCGCGTTGGCCGCGGTCTCGAGCAGGTGCCGGTCGACGGTGAACCGGTGGTAGGCGTTGCGCTGGGGCCGGTTGCGCACGCTGGCCCACTCGGGGAGGTAGCGCTCCCACAGCCCGGTGTGGTCGAGCGCCTCGATCACCCCGATGGCGTGGTGGCCGCAGAGGAGGAGGTCGATGAAGCGCGCCCGCAGGGTCTCGGGCCACGGCTCCACCGGCATCGGCGAGCGCTCGACCAGGCGGGCGAGGGTGGCCCGGGAGATGCGGGCGTCCTTGTCGGCGGCCACCACGGCGACCTCGAGGATGAGCTCGGGCCGGTTGGCCGGGTCGACGCTGCCCTCCAGCGTGAGCTGGCCCTCGCGGACGACCATGCCCGGGGCCCGTTCCCGGCTGCGCCAGCCGAGGAGGCTGATGGATGTGGCCAGGCTGGCTCCGACGCGGTCCCAGGTCTCGTCCGCGATCCACGCCACCACGCGGGCCGCCGACGCGATGCCGGCCATGAGCTCATCGGCCGACATGCCGAGGGCGGCGCCCACCGCGTCCTGGTCCTGGAGCGTGAGCCGGTCGCCGACGCGACCGGTGGAGCGGTGCAGCTCGACGCGCGCCGCGAACAGGGTGCGCTCGGCTTCGGCGAGGGCTTCGGCGTCGCCGTCCTCGAGCACGGGCCGGGCCGCCTGCGCCCACCGCAGGGCGTGGATGTCGCGCAGCCCGCCCCGGCCCTCCTTCAGGTCGGGCTCGAGCAGGAAGGCCACCTCGCCCTGCTGGGTCTGACGGGCGGCCACGGAGTCGCGCAGCATGGCGAGGAACCGCTTGGCGCGCTTGTTCCACTGGGCCGCGGCCGCCGTCTGGAGCTCGGCGGTGAGCGTCTCGTCGCCGGCGAGGTGGCGCATGGTGAGCAGCGACGTGGCCGTGTCGAGGTCTTCGGAGGAGAGGTCGAGCGCCTCCTTGATGGTCCGCACCGAGTGCCCGAGCTTCAGACCCTCGTCCCAGATCGGGTACCAGATGCCCTCGGCCACCTCGGCCGGGGCCGACCGGCCCCGGTGGAGCAGGAGCAGGTCGAGATCGGAGGCCGGGGCGAGGTCGCCCCGGCCGTACCCGCCGACGGCCACGAGGGCCACGTCGAGGTCGGGGTGGTCCGCCGTGGCGGCGGTGAAGCGGTCGACCAGCCAGGGGTCGACCGTTCCCCGCCACGCCTCGGCGAACGCGCACCCTCGCAAGGACCCGTCAGCCAGCAGCCGGTCTCGATCGGTTGCCAACGTCATGCGGGGTCCTTGCTCGGGTCAGATTGCGTCGGGACCTTGCTCTCCCGTGCGGATGCGGATGACGCTCTCCACCTCGGAGATCCAGATCTTTCCATCACCGATCTTGCCCGTTCGAGCAGCAGCCACGATCACATCGACCAGCGCCTGCACCTGGGACTCCTCGACGACCAGCTCGAACCGCACCTTCGGCACGAAGTCGACCTGGTATTCGGCGCCTCGATAGACCTCGGTGTGGCCTGCTTGCCGGCCGAAGCCCTGGACCTCCGTCACGGTCATGCCCGCCACGCCTGCGCCCTTGAGCGCTTCTTTGACCTCGTCGACCCGGTACGGCTTCACCACTGCGGTGATCTTCTTCATGACGTCCCTTTCTAGAGGTTGTTGTACGCGGTCTCGGAGTGCAGGACCTGATCGAGCCCGATGTCCTCGGTCTCCTCATCCACCCGCAGGCCGATGGTGGCCGAGACGCCCCTGGCGATCGCATAGGTCACGACGAACGAGAAGGCGAACACGACCACCGTGCCGACGGCCTGGTCCTTCAGCAGCTCGAGGCTGCCGCCGTCCATGAACAGTCCGGGGTGGGTGACCGCCGGGTTGATCGCCTTGTCGGCGAACAGGCCCAGGACCAGCGACCCGAAGATGCCGCCGACGAGGTGGACGGCCACCACGTCGAGGGCGTCGTCGAGCTTGATCTTCTCCTTGATCTCGAGCGCCAGGTAGCAGATCGTGCCGGCGGCGAAGCCGACGATCATCGCGGGCATGGAGCCCACGAACCCGGCGCACGGGGTGATGGCGACCATGCCGGCCACGGCTCCCGACGCCGCACCCAGCGTGGTGAGCGACTTGCCCTTCACCCGCTCGATCAGCAGCCAGCCGAGCATGGCGGCGGCCGGCGCCAGCAGGGTGTTGATGAACGCCTGGGCGGCGATGCCGTCGGCGGCCAGCGCGGACCCGGCGTTGAAGCCGAACCAGCCGAACCACAAGATCCCGGTGCCGAGCATCGTCCAGGGCAGGGCGTGCGGTGGCATGTGCTCCTTGCCGTGCCCCTTGCGGGCCCCGATGACCATCAGCACGGCGAGCGCGGCGGCTCCGGCGTTCACGTGGACGACGAGTCCTCCGGCGAAGTCGAGGGCACCCATCTTGGCGAGCCAGCCGCCGCCGAACGCCCAGTGGGCCACGGGTGCGTAGACGACCAGCAACCAGATCCCGATGACGAGGGCGTAGCCCCCGAACTTGAGCCGGTCGGCCGTCGCTCCGGTGATGAGCGCCGGCGTGATGATCGCGAACGTCATCTGGAAGACGATGAACAAGATGTCGGGGATGGGCAGCCCGAACTGATCGTTCGTCATCCCGATGTTCTTGAGGCCGACGTAGTCGAAGTTCCCGAGCCAGCCTCCGTCACCGAAGTTGCCGAACGCGAGCGATGCCCCGACCAAGGCGAACAGCACCGCCAGCAACCCGATGGCGAAGTAGTTCTGCATGAGCATGGCCAGGAAGTTCTTCGCACGGACCATGCCGCCGTAGAAGAACGCCAGGCCGGGGGTCATGAACAGCACCAGGGCGGTGGAGATCATGACCCAGGCGATGTTGCCTGCGTCCACGGGAGCACCTCTCAGTTGGGGAAAGAATGGCGACATCTTGGTCCGGGCGACGTTGCCTCCCCGTGTTCCCGGTGTTTCGTCTGAGCAAATGCGTTCACAACTCTGACGGTTCTCTGTTGGTTCCCTTCCTGACCGGCACCCAACGCGTCGCGGGCGCGTCGATGCCACGAACCTGTCGCCCGCTCCATCGGGCTGCCGCCGGGCGGGGAGCTAGGAGAGGGTGGAGCGGGCCGCGAGCTGGAACGCGTCCCACAGCGGCGACACCGCCGGGGCGTACGCGAGGTCCAGATCGACGAGCTGCGTGGCCGTCATCCGCGCCGTGATGGCGGTGGCCAGGGTGTCGATCCGCTTGCCGGACCGGTCGGCGCCGACGAGCTGGCCACCGATGAGCCGCCCGGTCCCGCGCTCCGCGAGCACCTTGGCGTGCAGCGGCTTGGCCCCCGGGTAGTAGCCGGCTCGAGTGGTGGCCTCGACGGAGCCCACCTCGTACTCGATGCCTGCAGCGTCGGCCTGCGCCATGCTCAGGCCGGTGCGGGCGATCTCGATGTCGCACACGCGCGTGACGGCGGTGCCCAGGACGCCCGGGAAGCTCGCGTAGCCGCCACCCAGGTTGACGCCGGCCACGCGACCCGTCTTGTTGGCGACGGTGCCGAGCGCCACCAGCACCCGCTGGCCGCTCACCTGGTGGATCGTGTCGGCGCAGTCGCCCGCCGAGTAGATCCCCTCCCGGCTGGTGCGCTGCCGGTGGTCGACCTTGATGGCCCCCTTGGCGCCGGCCTCCAGGCCGGCGTCGAGCCCGATCGCCGAGTTGGGCGCGACGCCCAGCCCCAGGACGACCAGGTCGGCATCGACCGGCCCCGAGGCGGTCAGGACCCGGCCGGGCTCGAACCCCTGCACCCTCGTCCCGAGGCGCAGGTCGATGTCGAAGCGGCGGATGGCGTGGCCGACGTGGACGCCCATGTCGGGATCGAGGGTCCCCATCGGCTGGGCGTTCGAGTCGACGAGGGTGACCTTGGCCCCGCGCAGCACGAACGCCTCGGCCATCTCCAGCCCGATGTACCCGGCCCCCACGACGGTCACGGCGCGGCAGCGGCCGGCCTCGACCGCGTCGAGCAGGGCGCGCGCATCGTCGAGCGTCTGCACGCCGTAGATGCCGGGCCCGTCGATCCCCGGCAGGTCGGGGCGCATTGGCCGCGAGCCGGTGGCGATGTGGAGCAGGTCGAACCCGAGGTGGAGGGTGCGCTCCTGGTCGACGGCCCGCACCTCGAGCCGCCGGGTGTCGAGATCGATGCCGACCACCTCGTGACGGGTGCGCACATCGATCCGGAAGGCGTCGCGCAGGTCCTGCGGCGTCCGCACGATCAGGTCCTCGAGCGCACCGACCGAACCGCTCACGAGATAGGGGATGCCGCACGCCGAGTACGAGACGTAGGTGCCCTTCTCGAGCACGACGATCTCCAGGTCGGGGCGGCCCCGGCGCGCGTTGGTGGCGGCCGTCATGCCCGCGGCATCACCGCCGATGACCACCAAGCGGTCTGCCATGCGGCGCAGACTACCGATCCCCGGCCCAGGCCCGAGGCCAATCCCCCGCACTTCGCTCAGAAACGGTGGTTTGGGCACGACCGTGCGAAACTGGAGCCATGGCCGTGCGTCAAGACTGTCGCCACTACTCCACGCGCACCGTGGCGTCAGGGGAGCAGGTCCAGCGATGTCGCGTGGATGCCAACGACAAGGCACCCTTCGCCTGCCCGGAGTTCTGCTTGTTCTTCGAGCCCAGATCCATCACCGACGCCGGCTGGCGGCGCTTCGAGGGCGAGGACGACACGTGAGGATCACCGCCAAGGTCGATTACGCCGTACGGGCCGCCATCGAGCTCGCCCGGGCCTACCCCACCGACGACTCCCGGCCCGTGCCGCTCACGCGGCAGGCCATCGCCGAGGCCCAGGACATCCCGTCGAAGTTCCTCGAGCACATCCTGGCCGACCTCAAGCGGAGCCAGATCGTGGGCAGCGTGCGGGGCGCCGACGGGGGCTACTGGCTCTACCGCCCGCCCACCGAGATCACGATGGCCGACATCATCCGTGCGGCCGAGGGCCCCTTGGCCGACGTGCGAGGCGAACGGCCCGACGCCCTCGACTACCCCGACGACCTGGCCGCCCTCCAACGGGCCTGGGTGGCGGTGCGGGCCAACCTCCGTGCGGTGCTCGAGCACGTCACCCTGGCCGACCTCCGCGACGGCCAGCTCATCCCCGCCGTCGACCGCCTCGCCGATCCCGACGACGCCTGGCAGCTGCACTGACCGTTCAGGCCGAGCGCGCCCAGGTGCTGAGCAGCTTGGCCAGCGGGCCGGCGCTCCCCCAGAGGTAGCCCTGCACCAGCGAGATCCCGCCGAGGGCCGCGAGGGCCACCTGGTCATCGGTCTCGACGTCGGCCGCCAGCACCTCCATCTCGAGCGCCTCGGCGCCGGCGACCACCGATCGCAGGAGCGCCACGTCGGCGCCGTCGGACGGGATGAGGCCGGTGAGGCTCAGCCGCAGGCAGGCGACCGGGATGTGGCGGAGCTGCTGGGGCCGCAGCGCACCCGAGCCGAAGTCGGCGACGGCGAACCGCACGCCCAGGGCGGCCAGCGCCGCCACCGATCCGGCGCGCACGCCCTCGGCCAGGTCGGCCTCGTCGGCCACGAGCACCAGCCGCGCCGGGTGGAGCCCCGAGCGGCGCAGGACATCGGCCACCACGTACGGCGTGCCCGGCCACGCGACGCGGCGGCCGTCGAGGCGCACCGACACCCACCAGCCGAGCTCGGCGGCGATGCCCCCGGCGAGCTCGGTGGCCACCGCCTCGAACAGGTCGTCGCCGGGACCATCGGTGCCGATCGCGGCGGCGAGCTCGACGCCGCGGATGCGACCCGACGCCCGGTCGAACACGGGCCAGTAGCGCGCCTCGGCCGACCGCGCCTCGGGGCGCGCCAGCAGGGTCCTCGTGCGCTTGGCCATCACCGGGGCAAGTCGACCCGACGCCGGATCATGACGATCGGCGCGAACTGGTTCGAGGTCAGCGCAACCGGAGGCGGAGGTCGACGAGGTCGATGTCGTGGCCGGCGAGCTCGATGGCCCCGAGGTCGGTGCTCCAGAACGCGGCGCCCTGCCAGGGATCGGGTCCGTCCTCGGGCGCGTACGCCGCCGAGACCACCGCCACCACCCGGTAGGTGCCGGGCGCGACGTCCTTGAGCTCCCACCTGCCGTCGGAGCCGGTGAAGGCCGCCTGCACCAGGACGCCGTCGTGGTCGAACGCCTCCACCAGCACGCCGGGCACCGGCAGGTCGGCCTGGCCGATCTCGGGGTGGGGCCTGGTGGCGCGACCGGTGAGCCGAGCAGGGACCAGCGGCGCCACGACGGTGGTGGTCGTGGTGGCCGGGTCCGTGGTGGTGGTGGTGGTGGGGCGCGGCACCTGCGTGGTGGTGGCCGGCACCCCGGGACTCGGTGATGCCGGGACCACCGATCGCGGGGCCGTGGTGGGCACCGCGGTGGTGGCCGGCGCGGTGGAGGGCACCGCGGTGGTGATGGTGGGCTCGGAGCGGGAGGCCGAGGGCGACGAGGTGCTGGCGGCGTCGACCGAGGTGGCAGAGGTGGGCTTCGTCACCACGCTGCTGGACGGCACGACCCGGGTGGTGGCGACCGCGGCCGCCTCGTCCGGGCCACCAGGCCCCGGGGACCGGCCGGCGCCGGCCAGGCCCGCAGCCGCAGCGGCCACCACCACGACGACCACGACGACCGCCACCACCGTGGTGCCGATCCCGCCGGCTGCGGCTCCGCCCGCCGCGGCGCCGGCACCCGCACCACCGCCGCCCGCGCCACCACCGGCGGATGCGTGGCCGGCCACCGCCACCCCGCCGAGCGCGCCGGCGCCGGCCGCTCCCGCCGCGGCGCCCGTGGCCGCCAGGCCCTTCGCCCACAGCCCCGCCGTGAGGAGGCCGAACGGAGCGACGGCGCGGAACGCCCCACCCATGACGTCGACCCCTCGCGTGACGTCCCGGCACGACGGGCAGCCCTCGAGGTGGGCCACGACGTCGTCGAAGCCCTCAGGGATGCAGCCGGCCGCCACATAGGCACCGAGGCGGCCGTTGAGCGCGGCGCACGCATCGTCCACGCCGTGGTGGCGGTACGCGTCGAGGTAGGCGGTCAGCAGGCCTTGGCGGGCCCGGTACGCGAGCGCCGAGGCGGTGCCGGCCGACACGCCGAGCATCGGGGCGATCTCGGCCGGCTTGCGCCCCTCCACCTCGGTCAGCCACAGCACGTTGCGCCACCGCTCGGACAACCCTCGGAACGCCTCCGACAGGAGCACGTGGGCCGACGGGTCGTGGTCGTCGAGCGGCTCGGGCGCCACCGGCTCCTGCTCGGCGGCGGTGGGCTCATCGACGGCCCAGAGCTCGACCACCTCCGACTGGCGGCGACGGCGGCGCTGGGTGCGCCACGCCTCTCGCCGCACGGCGGTGGTGAGGTAGTAGCGCAGCGTGTCGGTGGGCCCCTTGCCGTTGCGGACGGCCGCGAAGACGCGCAGGAACGCCACCTCCGCCACGTCCTCGGCGGCGGAGGAGTCGCCTTGCGAGAGGGCCCGGCGGGCGGTGGCGACGGCGTGCGCGCGGTGGCGCTCGTAGAGGATCCCGAACGCCCCGGCCGACCCGTCGCGGGCCGCGTCGAGGAGCAGGGCCTCGTCTCGGGGATCGTCGTGCGCCCCGGTGGGCAGGTGGGCGGCGCGGGGTTCGGTGGAGGTCACAGCGTCAAACGGGGGTCGGGGCCAGGACGATGCGGTCTCACGTTCGCCCAGAGAGACTTCACTACGAGGTCAAACCCCCGAAGGCCGCCGTCATGACGGCGACGCCAAGAAATCTTCGGATCTCTTCCAGACCGTGGCGACCGGCCCGCCACGATCGCCCATCCTGCCCGCTCAGCGGCGACCCTCCGCGCGCCGGCGGGCCAGCACCACGTGGGCCTTGGCCGCGCCCCACACGATCCCGGGCTCGTGCAGCGCCGGGTGGAGATCGGCGAACGAGGCCGGGGCCAGGCCGTACACGTCGTCGGGGAAGGCCCGCTCGGCGAACTCGTCGCGCACCACGGGCGGCACCCCGGCGCCGGCCAGCACCTGGGTGGGGTACCGCACGGCCGACCGCAGGACCGCCAGCGGACCGGTGGCCTGAGCGTCGACGTCCTGCTCCAGCAGGGCGCGCACCTCGGGCCCCACCTGGGCCGCCGCCTCACGCCCGGCGTCGGCCGCCGCCCCGGCCAGCGCCCGGGACGAACCGGGGCGCCACGCCTCGGCGAGGTCGTGCACGCAGCGCACCACCCAGCCCGGCAGCGCCCGCTCGATCGCATCGGCCAGGACCGCGGCGTGCGCGGCCAGGAGCTCGTCGTCGGAGGGGCCCGGAGGGGGGTTGTCGGGGCCGGGCACGAACGGCGAACCTAGCGGGGTGATCATCCGCGCGTTCTCCGTGTTCGAGGGGATCGTCTACCACTGCGGGCTCATCGACGGCACCAACCCGTGCCGGCCCACGCTCGAGGTCGACGCGGTGATCCGGCCCGGCGATGCCGATGCCGGACCGCTGCTGCTGCCCCTCGCGGACTACGTCACCATGGCCGGCGGCGCCGCGGCGGTGCGGACCTGCATCGAGCGGTTCCGGACGAGCGGGCGCATCGTCGACCACCTCGGCGTGGCCCACCTCGCCTTCCCGTTCTGGACGCCGCTGCAGCTCGACGCGCCTCACCCGGTCGGGTGACCGCCATCAGGAGCGTGAGGGCGACCGGTACCGTGGTGCGGTGCTCGCTGCCCCCCGATGGACGATCTGCCTGCTCCTGGCCGTCGTCCTGGGGGGTGCGCTGACGGCTCCGGCCAGCCCCGCCACCGCCGATGACCTGCCTCCGGTCGAGACCAACATCATCGGCGGCACGAAGGCCACCGCCGGCCAGTTCCCGTTCGCCGCCGCGCTGCTGCGGCGGGGCGAGAGCCGCACCGCCGGGCTGGCGTGCGGAGCCAGCGTCCTGTCGCACTCGTGGGTGCTCACCGCCGCGCACTGCCTGCTCGACGAGGACGACGAGTACCCCGACAGCCAGTACGGCAACTACGTGGGCCCCTCCAAGTACGACGTGCTGACGGGGACCACCAGCCTCACCGGGACCGGAGGCCAGCGCCTCCGGGTGGCCGCCATCTACGTGCACCCGTCGTACGACGTCGCCGACCAGGACGACGACGTGGCCCTGCTGCGGTTGGCCCGCCCCACCAGCTCCGCCGCCGTCGCCGTCATCGGGACCTCCAGCGCCGAGCTGGCGCTCGACGACACCGGGGCGGCGGCCACCGCGGCCGGTTGGGGGCTCACCAGCCCGCCACCGTCGCGCACCATCTCGCCCGACCTCCGCTCCGTCGGGCTCCCGGTGCAGAGCGACGCCACCTGCACCGCCGCCTACCCGCCGGGCAAGACCGACCCGTTCGGGAACATGACCGAGTACCACGCCTCCAACATGCTGTGCGCCGGCCCGATGAGCGGCGGCAAGGACAGCTGCTCGGGCGACTCCGGCGGCCCGCTCCTGGTCCGCGCCCCCGACACCAGCTGGCGGCTCATCGGGACGGTCTCGTTCGGCATCGGGTGCGCCGAAGCCGGCCACCCAGGGGTGTACCAGCGGCTCACGACGACGTCGTCGTGGATCGCCCGCACCCGTCGGCTCGGGCCGTTCAACCCCGACGGCAGCGCCTTCATCGCCCAGCAGTACCGCGACTTCACGGGCCACCAGCCGTCGGCGGGCCAGCTGTCGTCGTGGCGCACCAAGCTGGCCGGCCAGCCCGGTGCCGACCTCATCACCGCGCTCGCCGCGTCCGACACGTGGGACCGCAACGCCGGCATGAACATCCGCCTCTACCGCGCCGCGTTCCTGCGCAACCCCGACACCGCGGGCCTCGCCTACTGGGTGCAGCAGCGGTGGGGCGGGCGCAGCGCCGGCTGGATCGCCAACCAGTTCACCAGCTCCTCGGAGTTCGAGGGCCGCTACGGCGCCCTGACCGACGACGGCGCGTTCCTCACACAGCTGTACCAGAACGTCTTCCACCGCGACCCCGACCCGAGCGGCCGCGACTTCTGGCTGCACCGCCTCGGTGCCGGCGAGCGCCGGGGCGACGTGCTGCTGTCGCTGTCGGACTCATCGGAGTACCGCAAGAGCACGGCCACCACCGTGCGCATCATCGCCACCCGGTTCGGCCTCCTGCGGGAGGCGCCCACCCCCTCGGTCCTCACCGCCAGCGCCGCCATGAGCCAGCGGGCGCTGATCGACTCGCTGAGCGCCTCGTACCGCTACGCCTCCCGGTTCAGCGGGTGAACGAGGAGCCGGCGGCGGACGAGCCGGCGCCCCGGACGGCCACGCGCCGCACGATCATCACCGGCGTCGCCGCGGCCCTCGCCGGGGCAGGGGCCGGCGCCGCCGCCGTGGCCCTCAGCTCCGACGATGCCGAGGCCGCCCCCCGGATCGCCGCCGGGAGCGTCGCCGGTGGCGACGGCGGGCCCTGGCACTACGTGGCCCCGGGCGGATCGATCCAGGACACCATCGACGCCGGCGCCCGGGCCATCCAGCTGGGCGACGGCTCGTACCCGGTCGACCGGCCCCTCGTCCCCACGCCGGGCTGCACCATCCGCGGCATCGGCGAGCGCACCGTGGTGGTCGCCACCACGTCGATGGCCGCCGTGGTGGCGGTCGGCGCCGGCGGGCCCATCGGCGGCGTCACCCTGGCCGAGCTGGTCGTCGACGCCGCCAAGAAGGCCGTCACCGGCATCGACATCGACATCGTGGGCACCTCGGGCAACCTGCGCGGCGAGCCCGACGCGGCGTGCCGGTTCGACGACCTGTGGGTGCTCGATCCGGTGCAGGACGGCATCGTGTACCGCGGCACCGACACCCAGGCGTGCACCACCACGCGCACCCGGGTCCGCCGCGCCGGCCGCCACGGCTACCGCATCGAGGCGCCCGACAACACGTGGATCGCGTGCGAGGCCACCACCTCGGGCACCGGCGGCGCCGGGTTCTACGTCGGCGTCGCCATCGACGGCTCCGACGGCATCGGGGCCGCCAACCTCCACTTCCACGCCTGCAAGGCCTGGTACTGCCGAGGGTACGGGTGGCACATCGCCACCGGCCGCAACTCGTTCGTGGGCTGCGAGGCGCAGGACACCGCCGGCCACGGCTGGCTGATCAGCGCCGCCCGCAACACGTTCAGCGGCTGCATCGCCGACACCGCGGGCATGGCCGACGTCGGCGGGACGGCGGCGACGGCCGACGGCTTCCACGTGGTGCCCGGCGCCGAGCTGTCGCTCACCGGCTGCCTGGCCTTCGACCGCGAGCCCGGCGGGCTGCCCGCCCAGCAGCGGTACGGGTTCAACGTGCCGAAGGCCCTGGTCGACGACGGCCTGCTCGTCGCCCCCACGGGCTGGGGCAACGTCGACGGCCTCATCAACGAGCGCCGGTAGCCGACCTGTCAGGGTGGAGTACCAGGCCAACCACCCTCGAAAGGGCCCAGTGAGCACCCGGACGCCGCCCGATCCCGCGGGCACCGATCCCGTCGACCCCGACCTGAGCGTGATCATCTCGACCTACGCGCGCCCGGTCCAGGTCCGAGAGGCGATCGCCGCGGTCGTGGGCCAGGACCACCCCGGCGCCATCGAGACCCTGGTGGTGTGGGACAAGAACGAGCCCGAGTGGGAGCTCGCCAGCGACGATCCGCACCGGCCCGTGCGGATCTTGTTCAACGACCACGGCAACGGCCTCCCCGGCAGCCGCAACTGCGGCGCCGAGGCGGCCACCGCCCCCGTCCTCGGGTTCTGCGACGACGACGACCTCTGGCTCCCCGCCAAGGCCCGCCGCCAGCTCGCCCTGCTCAAGGACACCGGCGCCGACTGCTCCACCACCGGCCTCGAGGTGCTGATCGACGGCAACGTCATCCCCCGGCGCGGCACCGACGGCATCCTCCGCTACGCCGACCTCCTCCGGTCGCGCCGGATGGAGGCCTACATGGGCACCGCGGTCGTGCGCGCCGAGGCGTTCTGGAACGAGATCGGCCCGCTCGACGAGCACATCCCCGGCGGCTACGCCGAGGACTACGACTGGATGCTGCGCGCCACCCGGCACCAGCCCGTGGTCGTCGATCCCGAGCCGCTGCTGCGCATGCGCTGGATCGTCCAGTCGCACTTCCGCGACCAGTGGCCCGACTGGGAGGCGGCGCTGGGCCAGGTGCTCGAGCGCAACCCCGAGTTCTCCAGCGAGCCCAGAGGCCGGGCGCGCATCGAGGGCCAGATCGCCATCGCCATCGCCGCCCAGGGCCGCCGCAAGGACGCCCTCCGGCAGGTGCGCACCACCCTCGGCTGGTCGTGGAAGGAGCCGCGCGCGGTGCTGGCGCTGGCCGTGGCGGCCGGGGTCCCCGCCGAGAAGCTGAGCGCCGCGCTGAACAAGCGCGGCCGAGGGCTGTGACCGTTCGCAGCCGCCCGTCGTCCTCGCTCGCGGCGGTCACCGACCTGCTGGACCTGCAGGCCGCTCCGGCCGGTGACGCCGCCGCCGACCGCACGCGCCTCGGCGTGGTGTCCGATCGCTTCCTCGTCCCCGTCGGGTTCCCCGATGCCACCGCCGAGGCCTGCCTCGCCTACCTCGGCCTGCGCGATGCCCGGACCCGCGTGACCCGCGGCGCCGTGGGCCTGGCGCTCAAGGCCCGCCTGGCCCGCGTCGTCATCGGTCGCGAGCTCACCGCCGCCACCGGGCCCGGATCGCTGCTCGCCCACCTCGACGACCTGCTGCACGACCCCGACGAGGAGCCCGGCCTGGCGGTCGGCGTCGGCCTCGGGTCGATCGACGAGGTGTGGAAGCCCACCCTCCAGGTGTTCCGCCCCGACGGCACGCCGGCGGCGTTCGTGAAGATCGGCCTGGGCCCCGTGGCCGACCGGCTGGTCGCCACCGAGGCGGCCACCCTCCGAGCATGGGCCCGAGACCCCGACCCCCGGCTCGTCGTCCCCGACCTGATCGCCGAGACCACCTGGGACGGCATCCGCATCGCGGTCGTCGCTCCGCTCCCCGCCGACGTGCGCCGCCTCCCGCTCGGCGCGCCGTCGGCCTGGGCCGTGCGCCAGCTCGACGGCACCACCACCGCCACGCCCTTCGACGCGCCCTGGTGGACCGACCGGCGCACGGCGTGCGCCGACCAGCCCGCCGTCGACCGTCTCCTCGACCGGGTGGCCGAGCGCCACGACGGCGACGAGCACGAGTGGGCCCGCTGGCACGGCGACTGGGTGCCGTGGAACCTGGCCCGCTGCCACCGCGGGCTGGTCGCATGGGACTGGGAGTACTCCGAGCCCGGAGCGCCCGTCGGCCTCGACGAGGTCCACGGCGCCTACCAGCACGCCCGTGTGGTCCAGGGCCGCCCCATCGCCGAGGCCCTCACCACCGCCCGCCGGGGAGCGACCGCGTGGCAGGCCGACGCCCACGTCGCCATGCTGATCACCCGCAGCGCCGAGCTCGAGCGCCTGGGCGGATCGCCGCCCGCCGACCAGCCCGAGCTGCTCACGGCCGCCGCCGCCGCCATCGGGGCCGGCGCGTGACCGCCCCCGAGGACACCACGACCGCGGCACCAGCCCCCGCGGCGCCCGGATCGGTGGGTGCCGTGGCGCGCGGCGGGGCCCTGAACCTGGTGGGCTCGATCGTCTACGGCGCCGCCAACTTCATCCTGCTCGTGGTGCTCAACCGGGTGCTGGGCACGGCCGATGCCGGCATCGTCCTCGTCGCCATCGCCATCTTCAACATCCTCGAGACCGTCGCGGAGCTGGGCTGCGGCACCGGCCTGGTCCGGATGATCAGCCGCGACCGGGCCATGAACGAGCAGGAGCGCCTGCGGGCCACCGTGATCGTGGCCGTGGTGCCGGTGGCCGTCGCCTCGGTGTTCTTCGCTGCCGTCCTCTGGGTGCTCGCCGAGCCGTTCGCACAGCTCCTCGCCTCCGACGGCGACACCCAGCTGGTCGCCCACGTGCTGCGGGCCATGGCGCTGTTCATGCCGTTCGCCACGCTGCACTCGGTGCTGGTGTCGGGCACCCGCGGCTTCAACACGATGATCCCCCAGACCGTCATCGAGCGGGTCGGCCGGGCCACGGCGCTGCCGATGGTGGTGGCGATCGCGGTCGGCCTGGGGATGGGCCCCGTCGGGGTCGGCGCCGCCTGGGCGGCCACCACCGTGGTGGCCCTGTGGTTCTCCTCCCGGTCGATGTGGAAGCGGGTCAAGCGGGCCACCGCCAACAAGGGCCTGACCCCGATCCCGGCCGACCTCGCCATGGCCCGCGAGTTCTGGGCCTTCACCGCGCCGCGCGCCATCGGCCAGACGGCCGAGGTGGCGGTGAACTGGATCGACACCGTGCTGATCGGCGTGCTGGTGTCCACCACCGCCGCGGGCATCTACGCCTCGGGCACCCGCTACATCCTCCCCGGCGTCTACGCCGCCGCGGCCCTGATGCAGGTCACGGGACCGCAGATCAGCGGGCTGCTCTCGAAGGGCCTCAAGCACGAGGCGTCGCAGCTCCTGAAGGTGGTGTCGGGCTGGCAGACCGCGGTGATGTGGCCGCTGTACCTGGTCACCGCCCTGTTCCCCACGCCGCTGCTGCGGGTGTTCGGGCCCGAGGTCGTGCAGGCCAAGGGGGCGCTGGTGGCCATCTCGGTGGCCATGTTGGTGACGGCACCGGTCGGACCGGTGCCTGCCGTGATCCTGATGGCGGGCCGCAGCCGCCAGGCCATGTTCAACACGCTCGTGCTGGTGGTGATCAACGTGGGCGGCAACCTGCTGTTCGTCCCCACCCACGGCATCACCGCCGCCGGCATCACGTGGGGCGCCACGATCCTGGTGGCGGCGCTGCTGCCCGGGTGGCAGACCAGCCGCTCGCTGGGCATCGCCACCCTCGGCCGGCCGGCGGCGGTGGCCGTCGCGGTGTCGGCGGTGACGATCGGCCTGATCGGCTTCGGGGCCCGCATCACGCTGGGTGACGACGTCTCCGGACTGCTGGTCACCAGTAGTGTCGGCGTCTTCGCGTACGCGATCGGCCTCACCCTCGTGCGGTCTGAACTCCACCTGGATGCCTTGTGGAACGGCATCCGCCGCCGATCCTGAACCCGCAGACCTAGGCATGAGGACCGAATGAGCGAATTGGAAACCGGCTTCCGGATCGGCGACGTGGTCGCCATGATCACCCGACGATGGCCCATCATCGTCGGCTTCGCCGCGGTCGGGCTGATCGCCGGCTACCTGGTCTTCTCCAGCGCGCCCACCTCGTACAGCGCGACCGCTCGCGTGCAGGTGAAGCCCATCACCATCAACGAGTTCGACCCCGGCAACAAGAGCGACGAGGTCGACATCGCCACCGAGAAGGAGCTCGTGAAGTCCGACGCGGTCGCCGAGACGGTCCGCAAGGCCCTGAACCTCAGCGGCGAGAACCGAGCCATCCTCAGCCGCGTCGTGGTGGCCGTCGACACCACCACCAAGTCCGATTCGATGGCCATCACGTTCGCCGGCGACAGCGCCGAGCAGGCCCAGAAGGGCGCCAACGCCGTGGCGGCCGGGTACCTGAGCGCACGGGAGTCGGCGGCCAAGAACACCGTCGACTCGTCGCTCTCCCGCGTGAACAGGCAGATCGCCGATGCCCGGCAGACGCTCACCGACGCGCAGGCCGCCGTCGACGCCGCGCCGCCCCAGAGCGCCCAGCGCACCCAGGCCCAGGTGGCCGCCCAGGCGGCGCAGAACAACCTGTCGACGCTGCAGGCCTCGGCCTCGCAGCTGAACCAGTTCGACCCCAAGACGGTCGGCGTCTTCTACCGGAAGGCCAGCCTGCCGGCGGCCACCACGTCGAAGATGGCCATGGGCAAGGGCGTCGGCGTGTTCGGCCTGTTCGTGCTGATGGGCCTGGGCGTCGCCTGGCTGATCGACCGGCGCGACGGGCTGGGCGGAGGGCGCCGCCGCGTCGAGCAGATCGTCCCCGGCGCCAACATCCGGATCATGCCGGGAGCCGAGCGCACCCAGGCCTCGCCGGCCGAGGTCGACACCGCCATCGACCGCCTCGCCGTCGAGCTGGTCGCCGGTGGCGCGCCCGGCCGTCCCGTGTCGGCGCTGGTGATCGGCGCCGGGATGGAGCCCCCCGTGGCCCTCGCCGAGGAGCTGGCCTCGAGCCTGGCCTTCGCCGGCATCCCCGCCCTGTTCGTGCTGGCCGGATCCTCTGACCGCGAGCTGCGCCACGCCCACAGCGTCGTGTCGTTCGCCGACCTGGTCACCTCCGGCGCCAGCATCGCCGGCCCCGCCGGCCTGCCCGCCACCGCCGGCGATGCGTCGCTGTCCGCCGCACCCACGGTCACCTGGCTCCGGCCCAAGGGCTCGGCCGAAGCCGCCGGCCTGCTGCGCCGGGCGGTGGTCGACTCGCTCGTCACCCGCGCCGGCCGGGAGCGCTACGAGGCCGTCATCTTCGTCGCCCCCTCGCCGAGCCGCACCGCGGCCGGCACCGCCCTCGGCCAGTGGGTCGGGCGCACCGCCATGATCGTCGGCCCCGACGAACGGCCGCAGGCCGAGGCCGTGGCCACCGCGCTCGCCGAGGCCGACGTGCGCGTCACCGAGGTCGTCTGGACGTGACCGTCACGGGGGACGCGGTCGACGCCGACCCGGTTCCCCGCCCCACCCCACGGGCGCGGAGCCTGCGGCCCACGCTGGCCACCTGGCCGTTGTGGTCCATGACCGCGGCCATGCCCCTGGCCTACCTGCTCGGCCTGCAGGGCCTGGTGTGGTGCCTGCCCGCCGTGGTGTTCGGCGCCCGGATCCTCAGCGACCGCAAGGTCCGCTTCCCCAAGTCGACCATCCCCCTGATCCTGTTCCTCGGCTGGATCCTCCTGTCCACGGCGATGATCGGCTCGGGCACCGGGTACCTGCTCTTCCTGTACCGCTGGCTCCTCTTCGCCGGCGCCCTCACCACGTTGGTGTGGCTCGT
This sequence comes from Aquihabitans sp. McL0605, assembly GCF_049993875.1. NCBI lineage: Bacteria > Bacillati > Actinomycetota > Acidimicrobiia > Acidimicrobiales > Iamiaceae > Aquihabitans > Aquihabitans sp. McL0605. The sequence continues at coordinate 3,052,896 of NZ_CP188252.1, read as the reverse complement.
CAACGTGCCCGAGGAGCGGGTGCCGTCGATGCAGATCATCGACTGGATGGCGGCGCTGTGGATCTGCCTCGTCGTGTTCGGGTACCTCGGCATCCTGCTCCCCGACTTCGTCCAGCGGTCCCCGTTCCAGATCATCCTGGGCCCGATCGGCCGGATGGGCTTCGTCGACGAGGTCTCGCGATGGCGGTTCGCCGAGACGCAGTCCGCGCTCACCGGCTCACCGCTGCCGCGCCCTGCCGCGCCGTTCAACGCCACCAACGGCTGGGGCGCCGCCATCGGCATCCTCACGCCGTTCTTCATCCGGTCGTGGATCGTCCAGCCCGACCTCCGCCGCCGCCGGATCGGCTACGCCCTCGGCCTCGCCGGCGTGATCCCGATCCTCGTGTCGGTCAACCGGGGGCTCTGGATCAGCCTCGGCGTCGCCCTCGTCTACTACGCCGCCCGCAAGGCGCTGCGCGGCAAGCTCGGGCCGTTCTTCGTCCTCGTCGGCACGATGATCGCGGTCACCGCCCTCCTGGTCATCACGCCCGCCGGGCGGCTGGTGCAGGACAAGATCGACAACTCGACCAAGTCCAACGACTCCCGCGCCAACCTCTACGGCGAGGCGTGGCACGGCGCGCTCCAGTCGCCGCTCATCGGCAACGGCGCCCCCAAGCGCGCCGAGGGCGCCGACCCCAAGCTGCCGCCCATCGGCACCCACGGGATGCTGTGGTACCTGATGTACGTCCACGGGTTCGTGGGGATGGCGCTGTTCCTCGCGTGGCTCGCCGGCGAGGTGCTGCGTTCAGGACGCGTCAGAACGGCCGATGGGTGGTGGACGCACCTGGCCCTCGTGATCGGGTTGGTGCAAGTTCCGTTCTACGGCCTGCTCCCCCAGGTGGTGCTCTTCGGCATCGCCGCGGGCCTGTCGCACCGAGAGGATCCAGGATGACCACCTCCCCCGCCACCACGGGCGGCCGGGCCGCGGGAGGGCGCACGCTCGACACGACCGACGCCCCCCTGCTCACCAAGGTGCGCCGCAGCCGCGCCGGCACCGCCCTCACCGATGCCGGGAAGGCCACCCTGCGCGCCTACGGCGTGGCCACGGCCGGCCGCCGCCGCGGTCCCGAGCTGGTGGTGGTCGGAGCCAAGCGCGGCGGCACCACGTCGCTCTGGAAGTACCTCGACTCGCATCCGGGCATCCTCCCGACCTTCCCCCGGGCCGAGCAGATCAAGGGCACCTACTTCTTCGACGAGGAGTGGGCGCACGGCGAGCGCTGGTACCGGTCGCACTTCCCCACCGACCGCACCCGGGCCCGCGCCGCTATGGAGCTGGGCTACGAGCCCATCGCGTTCGAGGCCAGCCCGTACTACCTGTTCCACCCGCACGCCCCGGCCCGCGCCCACCAGACCGTCCCCGACGCGCTGATCGTCGCCCTGCTCCGGGACCCGGTCGAGCGGGCGTTCTCGCACTACAAGGAGCGCCGGAACCACACCGAGCCGCTCGCCTTCGCCGATGCGATCGCCGCGGAAGCGGACCGGACGGCCGGCGAGGAGGAGCGGATGCTCGCCGATCCGAGCGTGATCTCGATGGCGCACCGGCACCAGACCTACGTGGCCCAGAGCCGCTACGCCCCCATGCTCGAGCGCTGGATCGGAGCCTTCGGGCCCGACCAGGTGCTGGTGGCGCCGGCCGAGGAGTTCTACGCCGACCCCCAGGAGCTCTGCGACCAGATCACCGACCGGGTCCACCTCCCTCGCCACGACCTGGGCAGGCCAGAGCCTTTCAACAGCGAGCCCAGTGCCGATATGGATGACGAGGTCCGCACCGCGCTGCGCGCTTCGTTGAAGGACGACATCGAGGCGGTCGAGCAGCTGCTCGGCCGGCCGATGCCCTGGCCACGCTGAGGTACCCCGGAAGCCATGCGAGTGCAACGACCGAGCAAGCGGACCCTGATCGTCGCGGCCTCGCTGACCCTCCTGGCGGCCATCCCCCTCGTCAACGCCGTCCGCACCAACTCGGCCTCGGCGGCGGACGCGGTCGCCGGCGACGGCACCACCCCGGCCACGGCCGGCGCCTCGTGCTGGGGCATCAAGCAGCAGTACGCCTCGTCGGCCACCGGCACCTACTGGCTCAACAGCGCCGCGCTGGCCCGGCCCCAGCAGTTCTGGTGCGACATGGCCACCGACGGCGGCGGCTGGGTCCTCATCGGCCGCGGCCGCGACGGCTGGACGTTCAACCCGCTCGGCCAAGGCAGCGCGGCCACGGTGCGCGGGACCACCGACGGGCAGGCGGCGTTCGCACCCGCTGCGCTCGACACCGGCACGATCAACGACCTGCTGGCGGGCCAGACGGTCGACACCCTCACCGACGGCATCCGCCTCGAGCGCTCCACCGCCACCGACGGCAGCACCCGGCAGGACTACCGGCTCTACCCGCAGTCCAAGCACTGGACCTGGAGCCTCCCGGCGGGGCAGCTCCTGACCAAGGTGGCCATCGACGGCACCACCTACCTCGGCTCCAACACCGCCAACACGACCACCACCGCGTACGGCCAGACCACCAACGCGCTGTCCGGTGTGACCGGCGCCCGGCAGCTGTTCACCACGGCCTGGGCCAACCACCACAAGGTGCAGGGCTTCTCGTTCGGCAGCGGGGTGAAGGGCGGCTCGAACGCGGCGTCGAACCACCTGTGGACCTACGGCACGGAGGGCAGCCCGCTGGCCTTCACCCGCGTGTGGATCCGGCCCCGCGTCGCCAACGACGCCGCCGGCTTCACGCCGCTGCCCAGCGCCGGCCTGCCCGCCCAGCCGCTGCCTGCCCAGCTGAAGAGCAAGTCCGAGGCCGCACCGTGGGGCGTGGTCGGCCTCGACCACACCGACGAGCCCACGATCGAGCCCTACAACACCACGGTCCTGGCGATGAAGGTCACCGCCGACCGCACCTTCGTCGGCGGCCGCTTCACCGGCGTGCAGAACGGCCCCACGGCCTCGCCGGTCGCCCAAGCGCACCTGGCCGCGTTCGACCTCGACGGCAACTGGATCAGCAGCTTCCGGCCCACCGTCGACGGCCGCGTGTGGAACATCGTCGCCACCCCCGACGGGAAGCTGATCATCGCCGGCGACTTCACCAACGTGAACGGGGTCGCCAACACCGCCGGCCTGGCCGCGCTCGACCCGAGGACGGGTGAGGTCATCACCGGCTGGAAGGCCAACATCGCCCGGTCCAACGGGTCCCGCCCGCTGGTGCGGGCCCTGGCCCTCCGGGGCACCACGCTGTACGCGGCCGGCACCTTCAACCGGGTCACCGCGGGGACGTGGAGCACCATCTCGGTCACCAACGCCATCAGCCTCAGCACCGCCAACGGCAACCCCGGAACGTGGCGGCCGCGGCCCTCCGCATCGACGGTCGACCTCCGCGTCACCGACAACGGCGCCCGCGTCCTGATGGCCGGCTACTTCGCCGACATCAACGGCGACACCAACCAGGGCTACTTCGGCATCACCGATGCCGCCACCGGGAGCCCGACCCCGGGGATCGGCGCGTGGATCCCGTCGACCGGATCGAGCGCCAAGTACCAGCAGGCCGTCCTCGACCTGGGCGACGGGCGCATCATGGTGGGCGGCTCCGAGCACGACGACCAGGTGTGGGACCGCGACCGCACGAAGCTCATCGACTCCACCATCACCAAGCAGGGCGGCGACACGCAGGCGCTCGAGCTGTTCGACGGCAAGGTGTACCTGGGCTGCCACTGCGGTGACTGGGTGTACCAGGGCACCAACAACTGGTCCTCGCCCACCGGGTTCCGCTCGGTCGAGGCGATCAACCTGGTCGGCGCGTTCGATGCCGGCACCTTCGAGTACGACACCGGGTGGTACCCCTCGGGCCTGAAGGGCGAGAAGGGCGAGGGCATCTGGGCCATCGACAAGGACAGCCGCGGCTGCCTGTGGGTCGGCGGCGACCTCGTGCGCGGCGCCTACTCCGGCGACGCGGCCACCGACTGGCTCGGCGGGTTCGCCCGCTTCTGCGCCGCCGACGCCACCGCCCCCACGCCCCCCGCCAACCTTCGGTCCACCCCCTCGGGCGGCGGCACCACCGTCAGCTGGGCCGCGTCGACCGATGACAGCGGCACCGTGTCCTACGACGTGTACCGCAACGACCGGGTCATCGCCACGGTCTGGGGCACGTCGTACGACGACCCGAGCGTGACGGGCACCCAGCGCTACACCGTGCGCGCCGTCGACGCCCGCGGCAACCGGTCCGCGGCGCCGGCTCCGATCAGCGTCAACGGCCCGTCGCCCAAGATCGCCACCGCCATCGCGTTCGGCAGCACCTGGCGCTACGCCGACTCCGGCGCCGATCAGGGCACGGCGTGGAGGTCGGCCACCTTCGCCGACTCGGCGTGGAAGCGCGGCCCCGCCCGCCTGGGTTGGGGCACCACCGATCTGGCCACCACCCTCACCGCGAAGCCGCAGACCGCGTACCTCCGCTCGTCGTTCGACGTGGCCGACCCGGCATCGGTGCGCGTGGTCGAGCTCAGGCTCAAGGTGGCCACGGGCGCGGTGGTCTACGTGAACGGCGTCGAGGCCGGTCGGGTCAACATGCCCGCCGGGAAGATCACGTCCACCTCGCCGGCCGCCGCGTACGTCGCTGGCGCCGCCGAGACCGCCACCAACACCGTGGTGGTGCCGGGCACCATGCTCGTCGCCGGGTCGAACAGCATCGCCGTGGAGCTGCACGCCATGACCGCCGGCGCCACCCGAGGGTTCTTCGACCTCGAAGCCACCACCTACGGGTCCGGCGGCGATGCCCAGGCGCCCGCCGCGCCGGGCGTCAGCGCCTCCGCCTCCACGGGCCGGGTCGACCTCACCTGGACCGCGGCCACCGACGACACCGCGCTCGGGGGCTACCTGATCTCCCGCGACGGCACCACCATCGCCGCCACCGGGCCGACCGCCATGGGCTACGTCGACGGCGAGGTCGACACCACCGGCGCCCACACCTACGTGGTGACCGCCTACGACACCAACGGCAACACCGCACCATCGGGCCCGGTCGCCACCAAGGCCCAGGTGAACAGCGCGCTGCTCGCCTACGGCGCGGTGTGGCGCTGGTCGTTCACCGAGGCCGGCCAAGCCACCGGGTGGGCTGCCCCCGGCTTCGACGACAGCACCTGGGCCACCGGCCCCGCCGAGCTCGGGTTCGGCGACGGGGACGAGAAGACCGTCATCTCGACGGCCGCCGCGCCCCGGCCGCTGACCGGCTACTTCCGGATCACGGTCACGGTCGACGATCCGGCGGCGTTCCAGAGCGTGCTGGCGGAGCTGATCCGCGACGACGGCGCCGTGGTCTACGTGAACGGGGTCGAGGTGGGCCGCGACAACATGCCCGCCGGCCCGGTCACCGGGACCACCAAGGCGCCGGTCGCCATCACCGACCGCACCGCCGAGCGGACGCCCGTGAGCATCAGCGTCCCGGCGTCGGCCTTCGTGCCCGGCGCCAACACCATCGCGGTGGAGGTCCACGGCAACGATCGCTACACCGGCGATCTCAGCTTCGATCTCAAGCTGACCGGCCGTCCCTGACCCTTCCCCGCCCTTCCACCACGAAGCGTGGTGAAGAAGGCCGACTTGTCACGCTCCGTGAAAGCCCCTACCCTGCCACGAAGCGTGACATCGTCCCGAACTGCACACGCTCCGTGTGCAAGGGACGCGGGAGGCACCACCAGCGATGCGCAATCGACGACCCACCAAGCGGACCACGTTCGGAGCAGCCCTCGTCGGGCTCCTCGTCATGGTCCCTGCCTTCGTCCTGGTCAGCGGCGACGGGGCGCAGGCCGCCACCGCCGCGGCCGGTGACGGCACCACCGCCGCCACCGCCGGGGCCTCGTGCTGGGGCATCAAGCAGCAGTACCCGTCGAGCGCCAGCGGCACCTACTGGCTCAACACCGCCGCCCTCGAGCGTCCACAGCAGTTCGCCTGCGACATGACCACGGACGGCGGTGGCTGGGTCCTGCTCGGCCGCGGTCGCCAGGGCTGGACCTTCAACCCGTTCGGCCAGGGCAGCGCGGCCACCGTGCGCACCACCACCGATGGCAGCGGCGCCTTCTCCCCCGCCGCCCTCGACAGCGCCACCATCCAGGCCCTGCTCAACGGCCAGACCGTCGACACGCTCGCCGACGGCATCCGCGTCGAGCGGGCCACCAACACCACCGGCACCACCCGCCAGAACGTGAAGCTGTTCCCCAAGTACAAGGACTGGACCTGGAGCTTCGCCGCGGGCCAGCTGCTCAACAAGGTGGTCATCGACACCACCACCTACAACGGCTCCAACACCTACGACACCTCCGCCAGCACCGCCGGCCAGACCACCAACGCCCTCTCCGGCCAGCAGGGCACCAAGCGCCTGTTCACCTGGGCCTGGACCAGCCACGCCAGCAAGGCCGGCTTCTCGCTCGGCAGCGGAGTGAACGGCGGCTCCAGCAGCAGCACCAACTTCCTCTGGACGTCAGGCAGCGAAGGCAGCCCCATCCCGTTCAGCCGGGTGTGGATCCGGCCGCAGATCCTGAACAGCGCAGCCGGCTTCAGCCCGATCCCGGCCGCCGGCTTCACCGCCACCTCCAAGCCCGCCACCCTGAAGAACCGCTCCGAGTACGCCAACTGGGGCGTGGTCGGCATCGACCACACGAACGAGCCCAACATCGAGCCGTACAAGACGAACGTCCTGGCGATGAAGGTCACGGCCGACCGCACCTTCATCGGCGGCCGGTTCACGGGGGTCCAGAACGGCCCGGCCGCCTCGCCGATCGCCCAGCCCTCGCTGGCCGCGTTCGACCTCGACGGCAACTTCATCTCGACGTTCCGCCCGCAGATCGCCGGCCGGGTCTGGGACATCGCCCTCACCGCCGACAACAAGCTGATCATCGCCGGCGACTTCACGAGCGTGAACGGCCAGCCCAACACGCAGGGCCTCGCCGCCCTCGATCCGGTGACCGGCGCCTCGATCACCACCTGGAAGGCCAACGCCTCCCGGGCCGACGGCACCCGATCGTTCGTCCGGGCGCTCGACGTGCGCAACGGCGTCGTCTACGCCGCCGGCAACTTCAACCGGGTCGTCGGCGGCACCTGGAGCCCGATCTCGGTCACCAACGCGGTCGGCGTCAGCGCCGCCGACGGCTCGCCCACCACGTGGCGGCCCCGCCCCAACGGCTCGACCGTCCGCCTCCAGGTCACCGACGACGGCACCCGGGTCCTCATGGCTGGGTACTTCACGAGCATCAACGGCGACACCAACCAGGGCTACTTCGGCATCGTCGACACCGCCACCGGTGCCCCCATCAGTGGGCTCGGCCCGTGGCAGCCCTCGATCGGCGCCAAGGCCAAGTACCAGCAGGCCGTGGCCGACCTGGGCGACGGCCGCGTCATGGTCGGCGGCTCCGAGCACGACAACCAGGTGTACGACTGGAACCGCACCAAGCTGCTCGACTCCACCATCACCAAGCAGGGCGGCGACACCCAGGCCCTCGATGCCGTCGACGGCAAGGTCTACATGGGCTGCCACTGCGGCAACTGGGTCTACGAGGGCACGAACAACTACTCCTCGCCCAGCGGGTTCCGATCCGTCCAGCCCATCAACCTCGTCGGCCAGTGGGACGCCGCCACGTTCACCTACGACACGTCGTGGTACCCCTCGGCGCTCAAGGGCGCCTCGGGTGAGGGCGTGTGGGCCATCGACAAGGACAGCCGCGGCTGCCTGTGGGTCGGCGGCGACCTCGTCCGCGGCGCCTACTCCGGCAACGCCGGTGCCGACTGGCTCGGCGGCTTCGCCCGCTTCTGCGCCGAGGACGTCACCCCGCCCTCCGCACCCACCAACCTCACCTCCAGCACCTCGGGCTCGAGCGTGATCCTCAAGTGGGGCGCCTCCACCGACGCCAGCGGCACCGTCGCCTACGACGTGTACCGCGACGACCGGGTCATCGGCACGGTCTACGGCACCACCTACACCGATCCCGAGGTCGCCGGCAGCCACCGCTACACGGTCCGCGCCGCCGACACCCGGGGCAACCGTTCGGCGTCGCCGGCACCCATTAACCTCAACGGCCCCTCGCCGGTGATCGCCCAGCCCGTCCTCTTCGGCACCAGCTGGAAGTACCTCGACACCGGCGTCGACCAGGGCACGGCCTGGCGGGCCACCGGCTTCGCCGACGCGCCGTGGCCGGCCGGCAACGGCAAGCTCGGCCGCGGCCGCACCGACATCGCCACCACGATCGGCGCCACGAAGCCGCTCACGCAGTACTTCCGCCGCACCTTCACCGTGGCCGACCCGGCGTCGGTGAAGACGCTCGACCTGAAGCTGTACGAGATGCAGGGAGCCGTGGTCTACGTGAACGGCGTCGAGGCCGGTCGCCTGAACATGCCCGCCGGCGCCATCACCGCCACCACCCCGGCCGCCAGCTACCTGGCCACCGCCGACGAGAGCACCACCAAGACCGTGACGGTTCCCGGCTCGCTCCTCGCGGCCGGCACCAACTCGATCGCGGTCGAGGTCCACTCGGTGACCGCCGGCGCCGGCCGCTCGGTGTTCGACCTCCAAGCCACGCTCTACGGCCCCGGCGGCGACACCACCGCACCCTCCGCCCCCTCGCTCACCGTCGGCGCCACCACCGCCGGGACCAACCTGGCGTGGACCTCGTCGACCGACGACCTGGCGCTCGGCGGCTACTCGATCACCCGCGACGGCCAGCCGCTCGCCGTGACCGGACCCACCTCGGTCGGCTACCTCGACACCACCGCCGACCCCGCCGTGCCCCACGCGTACGTCGTGACGGCGTTCGACATGGACGGCAACACCGCGGCCTCCAACACCGCCAACCTCGGGCTGGTCGCCAACCCCAACCTCCTGGCCTACGGCGCCTCGTGGCACTGGTTCTACGCCGAGGGCGGCCCGGCCACCGGATGGGCGGACGCCGCGTTCGACGACAGCACCTGGGCCACCGGTCCCGGTGAGCTCGGCTACGGCGACAACGACGAGAAGACCGTCATCTCGACGGCTCCGACGCCCCGGCCGCTGACCGCCTACTTCCGCACCACGGTCGACGTCAGCGATCCGACGGCGTTCACCTCCATCGTCGCCAACCTGATCCGTGACGACGGTGCCGTCCTGTACGTCAACGGCGTCGAGATCGGCCGGGACAACCTGCCCGCCGGGCCCATCGCGTTCGCCACGCCGTCGTCGACCATCATCTCGGACCGCACGGCCGAGAAGACGCCCGTGCAGTTCACGATCCCGTCGTCGGCCTTCCACGCCGGCGCCAACGTGATCGCGGTCGAGGTCCACAACAGCGACCGCTGGAGCGGCGACCTGTCCATGGACCTCAAGCTCACCGGCCAGCCCTGACCAGGGGCGCACTGAAGATCAGGCGGATCCGGCCGATGGGTTCCCGGATGGATGGAACCAAGGCTGGACGATCGCGCCTGCTCCTCGCCCTGGTGGCGGTGGCCACGCTGGCTGCCGTGGTCACCGTGGTGCGCGGCGGCCAGGACGACCAGGCCGCCGCCGCGGTCGCCGCGGCCGGCGACGGCACCACCGCGGCCACCGCCGGCGCATCGTGCTACGGGATCATCCGAGCCCTCCCCTCGAGCCCGTCGGGCACGTACTGGCTCTACACCCCCGCCATGGACCGGCCGGCGCAGTTCTACTGCGACATGACCACCGAGGGCGGCGGCTGGGTCCTGATCGCCCGGGGCCGGGAGGGCTGGACGTTCTCGCCCACCGGCCAGCAGGGCGCCTCCGCCGTCCGCAGCCCCGTCACCGGCTCCGCCGCGTTCGCGCCGGCCGCGCTCGACAACCCGACCATCACCGGGCTCATCAACGGCGCCTCGCCCGCCAACCTGGGTGACGGCATCCGCGTCGAGCGCTCCACCAACACCGCGGGCACCACCAAGCAGCAGATCAAGATGTTCCCCCGCTTCTCGAAGTGGACCTGGATGTGGAGCGGCGGCCAGCTGCTCAACAAGATCACGATCGACGGCACCTCCTACGCCGGCTCCAACACCCGGGACACGTTCGAGACCGACATCGCCGGCCAGACCACCAACAAGCTGGCGGGCGTCCAGGGCACCAAGCGCCTGTTCACCTGGGCCTGGTCGAACAACGACAACCAGGCCGGCTTCACCTTCGGCAGCGGGGCACCCGCCGGGTCCACCAGCGCCACCAGCTACCTGTGGCGCCAGTCGTCGAACGCCTACGCCATCCCGTTCACCCGAGTGTGGCTGCGGCCCCGCCTCGGCAACTCGCTCAACCCACCGGCCATCCCGCTGAGCGGCTACGGCGCCTCGCCCGAGCCGGCGGGCCTGAAGGACCGCAGCGAGCTGGCGCCGTGGGGCGTGGTCGGCCTGAACCACACCGGCGAGCAGACCGTCGAGCCGTGGAACACCAACGTGCTCGCCGTGAAGGCCACCGGCACGCGGGTCTTCGTGGGCGGGCGCTTCACCGGCGTGCAGCACGGCCCCGGCGCCGCCCCTGTCGCCCAGCCGTCGCTCGCTGCGTTCGACCTCGACGGCAACTGGATCAGCACCTTCCGCCCGGTCATCGCGGGACGGGTCTGGGACATGGTCCTCACCGCCGACAACAAGCTGATCATCGCCGGCGACTTCACCAGCGTGAACGGCGTCGTGAACACCCGAGGCCTGGCCGCGCTCGACCCCACCACCGGCGCCGTGATCGCAGGTTGGAAGGCCCGCGTCAGTCGCGTGGGCGGCACGGCGTGGCGCGTCCGCACGCTCGACCTGCGCGGCTCGTGGATCTACGCCGCCGGCACCTTCGACCGCGTCGTCGCCGGCACCGACACGGTCCCCGTCGCGATCGCCCACGCCATGAGCATCAGCACCGCCAACGGCGCCCTCGGCACGTGGCGGCCGAAGCTGAACGGATCGGCGGTCGACGTCTCGGTCACCAACGACAGCACGCGGGTGCTCGTCGCCGGGTACTTCACCTCGATCAACGGCAGCACCACCCACGGCAACTTCGGCATCACCTCCCTCTCCACCGGCGCTCCCGTCGCCGGCACCGGCGCGTGGAGGCCGTCGACCGGCACCACCACGTCCAACCGCTACCAGCAGGCCGTGGCCGACCTGGGCGACCGGCTCCTGGTCGGTGGCTCCCAGCACAGCACCCAGCTCTGGAACAAGACCCGGACCACGCTGATCGACTCCGACATCACCAAGCCCGGCGGGGACACCCAGGTCATCAAGCTCGTGGGGGCCAAGGCCTACATCGGGTGCCACTGCGGCGGGTGGATCTACGAGGGGACCAACTCGTACACCTCGCCGCCGTCGTTCCGCACGATCGAGTCCATCAACCTGGTCGGGGCGATCGACACCGCCACGTGGACCTACGACACGTCGTGGTTCCCGGCGTCGCTCAAGGGCGCCAGCGGCGAAGGCGTCTGGGCCATCGACAGCGACAGCCGGGGCTGCCTGTGGGTCGGCGGCGACCTGGACCGAGGGGCGTACTCGGGCAACGCCGCCACCGACTGGCTCGGCGGGTTCGCCCGGTTCTGCCCGCTCGACGCCACGGCGCCCACCACCCCGGGCTCGGTCGCGGTGGCCAGCACCGGCACCAGCCGCAAGGTCACCTGGACCGCCGCGACCGATGCCAGCGGCGCCGTGACCTACGACGTGATCCGCAACGGCCGCGTCATCGCCACGGCCTCGTCGGCCACCCTCACCTACGTCGATCCGGATGCGCCGGCCGGCACGCAGTACACCGTCCGGGCCGTCGACGCCCGCGGCAACCGCAGCGCCTCGTCGGCGCCCAAGACCGTCTGATCATCGGCCGAAGCAGGACATCTGTCCTGGTACGTTGCCGCAGTGGTCGCACAGGAACGTCTCGGCGAGGTGGCAGAGCAGCTCGACGCCGAGCGGTTCGTGGGGCGGCGCCGGGCGCTCGACCTGGTCGACGCCGCCGTCACCGGCACCAGCTCCCACCGCATCGTCCACGTCCACGGGCCCGGCGGCGTGGGCAAGAGCGCGCTGCTGCGCGCCATCGAGCGCCAGGCCCGCGACCGGGGTCGCGAGGTGGTCCACCTCGACGGCCGCCTGGTGGCGCCCGCACCGGATGTGCTCGCCGCCGAGGTGGCCCGCGCCGACGCTGAAGGCTCGGTGCTCATCATCGACGAGGTCGACGAGCTGGCCCCCCTGCGCTTCGAGCTCCGCAGCCTGATCCGCTCGACGCTGCCGGCGTCGAGCGTGGTCGTGCTGGCGGGACGCCGGCCCCCGGGCCGGGAGTGGTTCGATCAAGGGCTCGAGGCCATCTCGGTGGAGGTGGCCCTCCGCCCCCTGACGATCGCCGAGGGACGGGAGCTGCTCGAGCGCTACGACATCACCGATGCCACCGTCGTCGAGCAGCTCCTCACGTGGGCCGCCGGGTACCCGCTGGCGCTCACCGTCGGAGCCAACCTGCGCGGCACACCGGTCGACAGCGAGCTGCGCGCCAACGTGGGGGCAGACACGACCGATGGCGGGCTCGACGACGTGATCGTCGCCCGCCTCGGCGGCCGGGAGCTCGCCGGGGTCGATCCCGACGTGCTCGACGTGGCCTGCATCGCCCCCGCCGTCGATGCCCGGCTCCTGGCAGCGGTGCTGCCGGGCCGGGCCACGCGGACGGGCCTGGCCCAGCTGCGGGCGCTGTCGGTGTCGGAGCCGCTCGGCCAGCGCACCACCCTGCACCGGCTCGTCCGGAGCGCGCTGCGGTCCCGCCTGCGCAACACCGATCCCGACCGCTACCGCACCACCGTGGTCCGCGTGGCCGACCACCTGCGCAAGCGGGCGCTCACCGAGGACCCGATGATCGTCCTCGAGCTCGCCAGCCTGGTCGAGCACCCCGAGCTGCGCCTGAGCTTCGACGCGAGCACCACCCACTACGCCGACCACCCCCGGCCGGGCGATGTCGAGACCGTCGAGGCGTTCACGGGCGCCGGCGGCACGGCGTGGTTCGCCCGCTTCCGCCGCTGGTGCGAGGAGCAGCCGAACCAGGCCATCACGGTGCGCCGGGCCACGGGCGAGCTGGTGGCCATGTCGGTCATCTGCATGGCCGACGAGATGCCGCCGTGGGCCGAGGACGACATCGAGACCGGCCCGTTCCTGCGCCACGCGCGCGCCGCCGGCCGCCTGGCCGAGTCGGGGCACATGCACGACACGATCATCATGGAGGACCCTGACGACGCCGCCGCGATCGCCGAGGTGATCCGGGTCGGCAACGCCGGCGCCCTGGCGGCAGGCGCGGTGAGGACCCCTCGGTACGTGTACGTGACCGCCACCGCGTGGAACGAGCACGACGGCACCGCGCCCCTGGGCTACCAGGACGTGCCCGAGCTGCGCCGCCACGACGATGAGCGCGAGCTCTCGACGATCATGACCGACTTCGGTCCCGACGGGGCGGTCGGCCAGATCTACAACCTGGTCCTCATGGAGCAGCAGGTGGAGCCCTCACCCCAGGCGGGCGTCCAGGCCCTGGCGCTGGTGGCTGCCCTCCGCTCGTTCCACGACGACGTCGCCCTGGCCGCCAGCCCGCTGGCCCCCGCTGACGCCGGCGACGACGAGGCCGAGCGCGCCGAGGCCGTCCGGGAGGTCGTCCGCCAGTCGATCGACGCGGCGTTCGGGCCCTCGGCGCCGGACCAGGAGCTCCGCCGGGCGATCGAGCGCACCTACCTCGACCCCGACGGCGGCCACGGCGTGGCCCAGCGCGAGCTGCACATGAGCCGGTCGAGCTTCTACCGCCACCTCCAGAAGGCCCGCCAGCACCTCGTCGACCGCGCCGCCCCTCCGCCTGCCTGAGCACGGGCGCGCCGACGCGCCCAGGATCAGTGGTCGATCTCGGTGCCGTCGGGGCGGTAGACGTGGAGGCGGCCGCGCTGGTCTCGGCGGACGGTGAAGCCGTGTTCCTTGAGCCGGTTGTGCCTCCCGCACGCGGGTCCCCCGTTTCCGGGGTTGGTTCTCCCGCCGCTGCGTCTCGGCTGCAGGTGATCGGCCTGGCAGTGGGCGATCTTGACGCCGCATCCGGGCCAGTAGCAGGCGACCGAGGAGAGCATGACGGCTTCTCGGAGCGGTCCGGTGAAGAGCTTGTGGAGCCCGCTCATGTCGAGCACGACGCCGTCCCATCCGACCACCGCACGTCGGATGCGCCCGGCGAAGGCGTTGGCGAACGCCTCGGTGGGGTCGATGGGGTGCCCTGCGCCCGTCTCGCAGCGGAACTCCCGCCCGGGGTGGTCTGCCGGGTCGTGACCCGTGGCCTCGTCGCTCCCGCCCGCGTCGTGTCCACCGCACGACGGCTCGGTGGGCGCGGCGTCTGGTGCGGCGGTCTCCGCATCGCCTGCGCGAGGAGCCATGTCCGCGTCGTCGGGAAGCGGTCCGAGATCTGGGACCGGCCGGGGCTCGACGTTCGCTCCGGCGGCGCGGCGGGCCTCACGCTCGAAGGTCTCGTTGTCCATGACGATCGTCAGGTCGATGGGCGCACCGCCGGGCGTCGCGGCGAACGCGTTGGCGGCGAGCTCGAAGATCCGCGCCACCGCATCGGCGTCGCGCTGGTCGAACGTGCGCGCCAGGTGCTCGACCGTGGTCGCCTCGCCATGGACATCGCGAGCCTCCGCCCAATCGGCCTGGAACTCGGCCTCGACGAACGCCCGGAAGATCGCGTGCATCTGCGCTCCGGTCAGGCCGCCGACGAGGCACAGCAGCTCCCAGCCTCCATCGAAGTCCTGCAGCAGCCGCGCGCGACGGTTCTCGTGGGCCCGCCGAGCTCGATCGGCGGTGCCGTCCTCGTCGACCATCCGCACCCAGTTCGTGAGCCGCCGGTCGAGCTCCGCGTACTCGAGCACCGCCGCGAGCTGAGCGACCTGGGCGTCGATCTTGACGAGCTCCGCCTGCACGCGGGGGTTCACGTACACCAGCGAGATCCGGTCCACCTGGCACGCCCCGATGCGGCCCGTGGCGAGGGCGAGCTTCACGGCCGGCATGGCCGCGAACATCCGTCGAGCCCGGTCCCGCCGCTTGGCCTCCGGCTCCGACAGGTGGCTGACGAGCCCGACCATCACCCGGCCGGACGCATGGCCATCGACGAGGTGCAGACCTCGCTCCTCGATGGTCTCGATCACGTCGATCTGCTTGGACCGCATCCGCCGCCCGTACCGCTCCACCCTCCGGGCCAGCGCCGCGGCCTCCATGATCGACCCCGGGTCCAGCTCGAGCGCATCGAGCGCATCGAACGCCGCGTCGAGGCCAGCGAACACTGCCTGCGCACGAGGATCGGAGACGGCAAAAACCATGCCCTGATCATACGAAGGGGGTATGACAACGAAGCCCTCTCTGTCCGTTTCGATGCCTTCTGATGTCCGAATCGCAGGCGACGCCGACCGCGGCAGCAGGGCCCACCGCCCGGACGTTCGCCGAACCGCCCAGGTTGGCGGGGCTCCCCTACGCTGGATCGCTGCCCCGGCCGCAACCACCGCCGTCGATCCCGAGGAACCGTCCTGATGCCCAAGCCTGCTGTCGTCCTGCTCTCCGGTGGGCTCGATTCGTCCACCGTCGTGGCCATGGCGCAGCGCGACGGGTACGACGTGCACGCCCTGTCGTTCTCGTACGGGCAGCGGCACACGGTCGAGCTCGAGTCGGCGAAGGCCGTCGCGGCGGTGGCGGGTATCGTGGACCACCGGATCATCAACATCGACCTGGGGGCGTTCGGCGGCTCGGCGCTCACGGACTCGTCGATCGAGGTGCCCAAGCACGACTCGCCCGATGAGGCCGACGACGGCATCCCCGTCACCTACGTGCCCGCCCGCAACACCATCTTCTTGTCGTTCGCCCTGGCCTTCGCCGAGGTGATCGGATCGTCGGACATCTTCATCGGGGTCAACGCCCTCGACTACTCGGGCTACCCCGACTGCCGCCCCGAGTTCGTCGCCGCGTTCCAGGACCTGGCCCGCCTCGCCACCAAGACCGGCGTCGAGGGCAGCACCCAGGTCACCATCCACGCCCCGCTCATGGAGATGACCAAGGCCCAGATCTCCACCGCCGGTACCGAGCTCGGCGTCGACTACTCGATCACCACGTCCTGCTACGACGCCGACGACGACGGCAACGCCTGCGGCCGCTGCGACGCCTGCCACCTCCGCCACCAGGGGTTCGTCCAAGCCGGCCTCGACGACCCCACCCGGTACCAGCCCGGCGCCGCACCCGCATGACCTACCTGGTCAAAGAGGTCTTCCTGACCCTCCAAGGCGAAGGCGCCCAAGCCGGGTCGCCCGCCGTGTTCTGCCGCTTCAGCGGCTGCAACCTCTGGACCGGCCGCGAGGAGCACCGCCACCTCGCCATCTGCCAGTTCTGCGACACCGACTTCGTCGGCACCGACGGCCCCGGCGGCGGCCAGTTCAAGACCGCCGCGAGCCTCGCCGACCACGTCGCCGCCACCTGGACGGGCGACGCCGCCGACGGAAACCGCCTCGTCGTCTGCACCGGTGGCGAGCCCCTGCTCCAGCTCGACGACGACCTCGTCGACGCCCTCCACGCCCGCGGCTTCCGCATCGCCATCGAGACCAACGGCACCCTGCTGCCACCCGACGGGATCGACTGGATCTGCATGAGCCCGAAGGCCGGGGCCGACCTGGTGCTCACCCGCGGCCACGAGCTCAAGCTCGTCTACCCGCAGCCCCTGCTCACGCCCGCCATGGTCGAGCACCTCGAGTTCGAGCACCTCTTCCTGCAGCCGATGGACGGTCCCGACCGCGACGCCAACACCAAGGCCGCCATCGCCCACTGCCTGGCCCACCCGCGCTGGCGCCTCAGCGTCCAGACCCACAAGTACCTAGGAATCCCCTGATGGAGATCTACAAGCGCTTCACCTTCGAAGCCGCCCACCACCTGCCCAACGTGGCTCCCGGGCACAAGTGCGCCCGCGTCCACGGCCACGGCTACCAGGTGACGATCACCGTGACCGGCCCGGTCGGCGCCGAGTCGGGCTGGGTGGCCGACTTCGCCGACCTGTCCGCCGCGTTCGCGTCCGTCCTGAGCGAGCTCGACCACCACGACCTCAACGGGATCACCGGCCTCGAGAACCCAACGGCCGAGGTCTTGGCCATCTGGATCTGGGACCGCCTGGCCCCCGCCCTCCCGGGCCTGAGCGCCGTCGACGTGGCCGAGACGCCCACCAGCGGCGCCATCTACCGCGGCCCCGCCACCTGATCCTCCGCTACGGGAGGCGGGCGAAGGTCTCGGTCTCGATGCCGCCGCGGGCGCGCTGGGTGACGTGGACCTCGACCCACGTGGGCGCGGCGGCCCGGGTGACCTCGGTGGCGATGTCGACGGCCATCTGCTCGGCGAACACGGCGGCGTCGCGGAACGACCAGAGGTAGAGCTTGAGCGACTTCGACTCGATGCAGCGGGCGCCCGGCTCGTAGGTGATGACCACGGTGGACAGGTCGGGCTGCTCGGTGACCGGGCACATCGAGGTGACCTCCTCGCACGTGAACCGCACCTTGGTGCAGCCGTCGGGGGCCGGGAAGGTCTCGAGGTGCTCCACGGGGTGGCGCACCGTGGCCCCCAGGATCGTCAGCCCATCGGTCGCACCCTGTTCAGCCACGGGGCGATGGTACCGGCCGCCGACCGGTGAACGCCCGGACGCGAGACGCCCGCCCGGCTGGAGAGCGGCGGGCGGGCGTCGAGGCCCTCGCGGGCGAGTGTCAGGAAGCGAGGGGTCGAGATCGACGGCGATCAGGCCGGGGTGTACACCCGGACGTAGTCGATCTGGTAGGTCTCGTCGGCGGGGTCGCTCCAGTCGACCCGGTTGATGCCGCTGGTGGAGCAGCTGCCCGGGGCGGTGCCGGCGATGCTGCACCGGTTGAGCTGGTCGAGGTAGCCGAGCGTGCCGTCGGGGCTGCCGACCCAGCGACCGCCGACGGCCAGGTTCAACGCGATGTCCCAGGTGGAGGCGGCATCGGCCGAGCTGGTCCAGGCGTGCTTGGCATCGACGTAGGTGTGGACCTGGACGTCGTCGACGTAGAAGGTGAAGCGCACGCCGGCGGGATCGGGGGTGATCTCCACCGCCCACGTGTGGAAGCCGGGCTTGTTGGCCGGGTTCTCGAACGCCGTGGTCTTCTTCGACACGTTGCTGACCCCGTCGAGGTGCAGCGTCTGGGTGGTCTTGCCCGGCACCTGGGAGTGGAAGTACTCCATGATGTCGACCTCGGCCGTGCCGGCCCCGTTGTGGTGGCGCAGCCAGAACGCCGGCCACAGGCCCTGGGCGTGGGGCAGCTTGGCGCGCATCTCGAAGCGGGCGTAGCGCGGGTAGTAGGTGCCGGTCTCACGGGACCCGACGAACCCCGACGTGTAGTTCATGGCCCCACCGCTGGGGCAGGTGACGGCCTGCTTCTTGGCCACGATCCGCAGCGAGCCGGCCGACTCGGACACGTTGTTGGGCGTGTTGCACTCCAGCTCCAGGTTCGAGCTGCCGTAGTTCGAGTGATACGGCTGCCACCTCGACCCGTCGAGCGCCGTGTCGTTGAACTCATCGCCGCCGACGAGCTTCCAGCCCGCCAACCCCGACGGCACCGCCGTGGTGGTCGTGGTGGTCGGAGTGATCGGAGCCGCCGTGGTGGTGGTGACCGCGGGGGCGGCCGTGGTGGTGGTGACCACCGCGCCGCCGGCGCCGCCGGAACCACCGGAGCCGGGGACCTCGGCCTGGGCGGCGGGCTGGCAGGCCGCCAGGCCGAGCATCACCAGACCGGCGAGGAGGGCTCGACCAGCGAGCGGGGACTTGGGGTGGGTGAACATCGCCTTACCAACTTCGTGAACGTCCAGTTCTGACGTTGTTGGTTACGGCGCGGCCGGCGCGGCGCTTGAGCGCAGAGAGCGACAAATTCACCACTTTGAGCGATATTTCGCACCCGGTCACGGGCTTCTCACGCAGTGCGGTCAGAATGCCACACTGCGTATCGCGTCAGGTAGCGGAAGGACCACCGAGAGCGAGGTTCAGGTTCCCGGAGCGGAAGCCTTCGAGGTCGAGCGTGACGTACCGGTACCCGGCCGATCGGACCGCGTCGACCACCTCGGTGCGCCGCTCGACCACCTCGGCCAGGCGGTCGACCGGGACCTCGAGCCGGGCCAGATCGCGGTAGTGACGCACCCGCAGCTCGCCGAACCCGAGCGCCTTCAGCGCCGCCTCGGCCGCCTCGACCTCGGCCAGCACGCCGAGGGAGACGGGCGTGCCGTACGGGATCCGGCTGGCCAGGCAGGCCGCCGCCGGCTTGTCGGCCGTGCGCAGGCCCAGGTGGCGGCTGAGCTCCCGCACCATGGCCTTGGTGAAGCCGGCCTCCACCAGCGGGAAGCGCGCCCCCCGCTCGGCCGCCGCCTGCTGGCCGGGCCGGTGATCGCCGAGGTCGTCGACGTTGACGCCCAGCACCACGGTGGCGCCCGCCGCCTCGGCCAGCGGGCCGACGGCATCGATCAGCGCGGTCTTGCACCAGTAGCAGCGGTCGCCTTCGTTGGCGACGTAGCTGGGGTTCTCGAGCTCGTGGGTCACCACGGGCTGCCAGGTCAGGCCCCACTCGGCGGCGAGCGCCTCGCAGTCGGCGTGCTCCGCTCCGGCGAGCGAGGCCGACACGGCGGTGACCGCAGTGGCGCCCGCCGGCCCGAGCACGTCGTGCGCCACCCATGCCACCAGGGCGGAGTCGGCGCCGCCCGAGAACGCCACCACCATCGGCCCGATCTCGTGGGTGACGGCTCGCAGGCGCGCGTACGCCTCGCCCACCTCGGGCGACAGCGCCGGAGCGTCGACGGCGGTCACGACGGGAGCGCGACGGTGGACGGCACGGACCTGCGGATCAGTCCGGGACGCCGGCAGCGTCGAGCACCTCGGTGAGGGAGCCCACCGCCCCCGAGATGAACTGGCCGAAGTCGGCGTACTTGGCCGACGCCTCGTCGAAGCGCATCTTGTAGACGACCTCCTTGAGGTCGTCGGGCTTCTGGGCGAACAGCGTGACGCCCCACTCGTAGTCGTCGACGCCGGCGGACCCGGTGATGAGCTGGACGATGCGGCCGGCGAACTTCCGTCCGCTGGCGCCGTGCTCCATCATCAGCTCCTTGCGCTCGTCGTAGGGCAGCGTGAACCAGTTGGCCTTGCGCTCCCGCTTCTTCGACATGGGGTAGAAGCACCAGGCGCTCATGCCATCCGGCGGCAGCACGGGGTACAGGCGGGCGTTGGCCATCTGCTCGGGCAGGCCCTGGGCGTACTCGGACAGCTCGGTCATCGACAGGTACGAGTCGATGATGGTGAGCCCGGCGACGCTCAGCGCCGTCTGGAACGACTTGAGGCGCCACCAGTCCTTGCCCAGCGCCATGAAGGCGATGTCGGCCTTGTGGCCCAGCACGGCGACGGGGACGACCTGGAGGTCGTCGGCCTGGGCCGCCTTCACCGCCGCCTCGATGGCCGCCCGATCCGTCCCCTCGCCGACCGTGCAGAACAGGTGGAGGACACCGACACCGATGGAGGACTCGAGGGGCTCAGGCATGGCACGAGGCTACCGCCGCACCCCCTTCCGGCCCACAGCCCGGAGGCCCCCCAGCGACCGCGCGAGGGTTTCCGGGCCAGTGGCGTCACGATCGCCGCCGAGGACGGTTGGTGCAGTCGGTGGGTCGGGGCGGGGCGGATTCGCCCTCCTGCGTCGTCCCGACTCGCCACCCGTGCGGTAGACCGTCACCCATGGCCGCTCCCCCGTCCGACCCGTCGCCCAGCGACGTGCTGCTGGCCGACATCGCCGCCAACAAGCACGACCCCAAGGGCCTGCTGCTGGTGGTCTCGTACCGGGTGGCCTCCGAGGCTCGCCGGTTCGGGCAGGGCTCGCTGTTCAAGCGCCTCTTCGTGCTGCCCGTCCTGCTGACCTACCGGGTGGTCGTCGAGTGGGTGCTCGGCGTGGAGCTCCCCGCCCAGGTCGTGGCCGGCCCGGGGCTGCGCATCCGCCACGGCCAGGGCCTGGTGGTGAACACCGGCACGGTCCTGGGGGCCAACGTGATGCTGCGCCACAACGTCACCATCGGCAACATCCGGCGCGGTCCGGGCGACACCACCGGCTGCCCCACCATCGGCGACGACGTCGAGCTCGGCGCGGGTGCCGTCGTGGTCGGTCCCATCACCGTGGGCGCCGGGGCGCTCATCGGCGCCAACGCCGTGGTCAGCCGCGACGTGCCGGCCGGCGCGGTGGTCCGCGCCCCGCTCCCCGCCGTTATCGAGCCCACCGCCCCTGGGGGCGAGCGCAACCCGGATCTCGACGACGACCCCGACCTCGGCGACCTGGGCGACGATCCGGCCCGGACCACCACCTCCTGACCCGCCCGGGTCAGCTGGCCGACTCGCCCCGGATGGGGACCACGTTGCTGACCGCGGCATCGGCCGCGGCGCCAGCGGCCTCCGCCGCCTCGCCGCCGGCCCGGCCCTCGCGGAGGAGCCGGCGCCAGCGGTTGCGGTTGAACGTGACCGGGTCGGTGGTGGCGATGAAGCCGTTGAGCAGCTCGACGAAGCGCTCGGGGTCCTGGTGGTGCGGGAAGTGGCCGGCGTCGGCGAAGATCTCCAGCTGGCTGCCGGGCATCATCTCGTGGGCGATCTGGGCGTGGGCGACGGGGATCACCGCGTCGTGCGCACCCCAGATGAGCAGGACGGGCATGGCCTCGGCGAGGTAGCTGCGGTCGAGCATCGTGACGACCTGGCCCCGCCAGTCGACGACCGACCGCAGGGTCCGCGAGAACGCGCCCCGGGCGGCGACGTCGGGCAGCGCGTCGAGCACGCGGCTCAGCTCCTCGGCGTCGCGGCCCATGTCGGTGCCGCTGCGGCGCAGCAGCTCGATCCCGGCCATCGCCGTCAGCCGCACCGGCGGGAACCGCAGGAACGGGAGGAACAGGTCGGCAGCCGGCGTCGACGCCAGGCGCAGGAACGGGCTGACCTCGCGCGACACGCCGCCGCTCGACACCAGCGCCAGGCGCTCGACGCGGGTGGGGTGCTGGTAGGTCATCTGGGCGGCGACGCCCCCGCCGAGCGAGTGGCCCACCACCGTGGCCTTGTCGATGCCCAGCACGTCGAGCAGGTCGCGCATGCCGTTGGCGTAGGCGGCGACCGAGTAGTCGGCGCGGGGCTTGTCGGACTCGCCGTGGCCCAGGAGGTCCGGGGCGATCACCGTGTACTGCTCGGCGAGGGTGCGCATCAGGGGCACCCAGCTGGCCGAGCTGTCGCCGATGCCGTGGAGCAACAGCAGCGCCGGCCCCGATCCGCACACCCGGTAGGCGCGGCGATGGCCGTGGATCGTGACGAACTGCGTGGTGGTGTCGAACGGTGCGGCACGCGGCCTGCGTCGCCTCGATGGTCCGGCCATGTGCGCTCGTCCTCCCCGGCGCGCACCCCGGTGGCGCGGCGCCCGTCCCCTGACGTGCCCAGCAGGATACGGCCGGCCCGTGACCGGACCCGAACCCGTCGTGTGAACGCTCTGTGACCGGGCACCCTGCCCGCTCCCATCGGATCCGAGCGCCGGCGGGTGATGGAGGACGGCAGGACGGGGCGCGACCTGCGGAGGATCGGTACGCTTCCGCAGGCAGGTGCTCGGCGAGAGGGACGATCCCCATGGCCGTTCAGGCAGTCGTGCTGGGAGCCCCCAACACCCCTGATCGTCGGCGGAGGACGACCTCGTGACGCGGGCCGACCCCGTCGCCGCGTCCGCCCCGGACCGCGCTGGCGTCCCGATGGCGATCAGCCCGTTCATCGGGCGCGCCGCGGAGCTGCGCGAGCTCGAAGCGCTCCTCGGCGAGCACCGGCTGCTGACGGTCACCGGACCGGGCGGATCGGGGAAGACCCGGTTGGCGCTCGAAGTGGCGCACCGGGCCCAGGGTGCGACCGTGGTGGGCGTCATCGAACTGGCCCCGGTCGCCCGGCCCGACCTCGTGGGCGAGGCGATCCGCGTGGGCCTCGACGTCCCCGAGCGCCCCGACCAGGAGGCCCGGGACCTCATCGTCGCCGCGATCGGAGACCAGCGCGAGCTGCTGGTGCTGGACAACTGCGAGCACGTGATCGAGGCGGTCGCCGACGTGGTCGGGTTCCTCCTGGCCCGCTGCTCACGGCTGGTGGTTCTCACCACCAGCCGTGAGCGCCTCGGGATCCCTGGGGAGGTGGGGTGGGTGGCGCCGGCCCTGGCCCTGCCGCCGCGGGGCACCACGGCGCCCGCCGCGATCGCGACCGCCGATGCCCTGAGGCTGTTCGACGAGCGGGCCCGTCTCGTGCAGCCGTCCCACGTCCTCGACGCCGACAGCGCACCCGTCGTCCTCGATCTCCTGCACCGGCTCGATGGCATGCCCCTCGCGATCGAGCTGGCTGCCGCGCTCCTTCGGGTGATGAGCCTGAACGAGCTGACCCGGCACCTGGCGGAGCACGCCACGCTTCCCGACGACCCAGGGCGGCGCGCCACACCCCGCCACCAGACCCTGACCGCGTCCATCGCGTGGAGCCACGACCTCCTGACGGCGCCGGAGCAGATCACCTTCCGCCGCCTTGCGGTCTTCGCCGGCGGGTTCGGGATCGACGCGGCGACGGCCGTCGTACCGGACCCGGTGCTCGATCGGCGATCCGTCCGGACGGTCCTGACCGGGCTGGTCGACCGATCGCTGGTGCAGGCCGAGCGCGGTGGCGATGGCGAGATGCGGTTCTCCCTGCTCGAGACGCTTCGGGCCTTCGCCTTCGAACGGCTGGAGGAGGCCGGCGAGGCCGCGGCGGTGCGCGACCGCCACCTCGGCTGGGTGCAGCAGATGGCGAGCGAGGCCGAGCCCGCCTTGACCGGTTCGGCGCAACGGCCGGTCCTCGACCGGCTGGAGCTCGAGCACGCCAACCTGCGGGCCGCGCTCGACTGGGCGACGAGGTGCGGCCGCGTCGACGACGCCGGTGCCATCGCCGCCGACCTCACCTGGTTCTGGAAGCTGCACGGCCACCTGACCGAGGGCCTGGCGGTGCTCGAGCTCGCGGCCGACGACGCCACGCTCGAGCCGGACCTCGGACGTCGGGTCCGCTGGTCGCAGTCCGACCTCCTCTACTGGGCCGGCCGCTTCGGGCCCAGCTACGAGCTCGCCGTCGAGACCCTCGAGGAGGCGGAAGCTGCGGGCGACGACTGGATCGTGGCCCGCAGCCTGTGGGGGATGGCCAACGTCGAGTGCTTCATCGCGCCGCCCGCCGCGCACGAGCACGCGAGGCGGGCGGCTGCGGTGGCCCGCACCACCGGCGACGCGTGGTGCCTGGCCGTCTCCCTGCAGGTCCAGGTCCTGACCTCGGCTCCCGATGCCCCCGGTGCCGCTCCGTGGATCGCCGAGGCGGAAGCGATCGGGATCGAGCTCCGCAACCCCCAGCTCGACGCGTGGAACAGCGTCCTCGCGGTTCGCCGCTTCGCCGAGAGCGCGGCGTGGCCGGCGGCCGACAGCTGGTACGAGCGCGGGTTGGACGCATCGCTCGCCATCGGCGACGCCCCGACCCGCGTCACGCTCACGTTCATGCACGCCGCGACCATGCTCGAGCGCGGCCGACCCGAGGTCGCCGCGGCAGCCGTCGAGCGGTGCCGCAGGCAGGTGAGCGATCAAGGCGCCGATGCCTACCAGGAGCTCCTGGAGGCGACCGACGCCCGGATCCTCGTGCGGACCGACCCCACCGCGGTCTACGCGCGGCTCATCGATCGCCCGCTGCCCACGGGGGCGGTGGTGTCGGTGCTCGATGTGCTCCCCCGAAGCGTGGCGGCTCTGGCGGCCCTGCTGATCGAGGGGCCCGAGACGGCGCAGACCTGTGCCGAGGCCCTCGAGCTGGCGCGTCGTCTCGGCAAGCCGGAGTCGCTCGTGAACCAGCTCCTGGTGTCGGCGCTCAGCGTCCTCGACCACGACCCCTCCGCGGCGGAGGCCCTCCTGCACGAGGCGCTCGAGACCCTCGGCGGTCCTTCCGCGGTGGCGCGGGCCCACCTGCTGGAGGCGCTCGGCGCGGCCGCGGCCGCCCGGCAGCTCGACCTCGACGCGGCCCGGCTCATCGGTGCGGCCCGGGCCTGGCGGGCCGGCCACGGGTGCGCAGCGCCGGTGTGGACCCTGCGCTCCATCGCCCCGCTCGAGCACGACGCCCGGTCACGGATCGGGTCGGAGGCCTTCGACGCGGCCGTGGACGAAGGAGCGACGATGACGCTCGACGACGCCACCCGGTATGCCCGTCGACGTCGTGGCGTGCGCGGCCGCGCCCCTGCAGGCTGGTCGAGCCTCACGCCGACCGAGGCCCGGGTGGTCGACCTGGCCGCGGAGGGGCTCACGAACCCGGCGATCGCGGCGCGGCTCTTCGTGAGCGTCGGCACGGTCAAGACCCACCTCAACCACGTCTACGCCAAGCTCGGCCTGACCAACCGGACCGAGCTGGCGGCCGCGGCCGCCCGGCGCAACGCCCCGCAACCGCACGCCGCCGCGCCGCACGATCAGCCGGTGTAGGCCGCCGGGGTGACCGGGGCGAGGGCGGGGGCGGGAGGCGCGGCCGGCGGAGTGGTCGGCGAGGCGGTCAGCGGAACGTTCGTCGTCACCGGTTCGGGATCGAGCTGCGACGTGTCGATCGTCCCCGAGTAGGTCCCGGCGCCGACGCCGTACGCATCGCTCCTGCCCTCGAAGTGGAGGAGTCCGGTGAGGCCCCGCAGCGGACCCGTCGCGCTGACGATGGCCGCGTCGAGGAGCGTGAGCTGCGTGGCGTCCTGCGTGAAGTGCTCCTTGAAGGTCACGGTGCCGGCACCCAGGTCGGCGACGGTGCCGGTGAAGACCTCCACCAGGTTCCCTTCGCTCTCCTTGGTGACGGGGTCGTAGGTCACGGTCCCGAAGTACTGCGTGCTGCCCGTGAAGGTCCCGCCGAAGTTGGTGCTGTTGCTGGTCTGGGCGAGGAGCTTGGTCGGGTCGTCGGGATCGGGGGCCACGATCGGGGAACGGCCGATCGGGGTCTCGTAGGTCCCCGTTGCGGGTTGCGGACCGGGGCCCGCCGCCCCGGCCAGCTGTGGCACCACGCCCACGACCGCCAGGGACACCATCGACATCAGGACAACGAGCACACGGGTCTTCGCCATGGACCCGATGGTGCGCCCTCGTGCGCACGAGTACATCCACCGATGGGTGGAGATCGCGGGACGGGGACCGCCGGACAGGGCCACGAACGCGGCCGTGCAGCGGCGGGCCGAGTTAGGTTCCCCCGTGGCGGCCGAGGGTGCCGCCCGTGAGGAGTCACCATGGTCCGCCGCCTGCTCGCCGTCCCCGCTGTGGTCGCCGTCGTCATCGTCGGCACCGGCCTCGCCGCGTGGGCGCACGTCACCGTGGACCCGGGATCGGCGCCGAAGGGCGGCACCGACCAGGAGCTCACGTTCCGCGTGCCCAACGAGGACAACACGGCGAGCACCGTCAAGGTTGACATGCAGATTCCCAGCGATCCTCCGCTGGTCGGGGTCGAGGCCGCGTCGATGCCCGGCTGGAAGGTCGAGGTGAAGACGGTGAAGCTGGCCAAGCCCATCACGACCGACGACGGGACCATCACCGAGGCGGCCAGCGAGGTGATCTGGACCGGCGGCTCGATCGCCCCCGGGGAGTACGGCGACTTCCGGCTGATCGTCGGCCAGCTCCCCGACGACGCCGACCAGGTCAGGTTCCCCACCATCCAGACGTACTCGGATGGCCGCGAGGTGTCGTGGATCGACGACACCCCCTCGGGTGGAGGCGAGGCCGAGCACCCCGCGCCGGTCCTCACCCTGACCGCCGCGGCCGACACCGGAGGCGCCGACACCGGTGGCGCCGCCACCACGACCACCCCCGCCGTCGCAGTCACCGCGGCGAGCCAGTCCGATGTCGACGACGCCAACTCCAAGGCCACCATCGGCATCGTCATCGGCATCGTCGGGGTCCTGGTCGGCGCCGCGGCGATCGTCATCGCCCGCCGCCGCAGCGCGACGGACTGACCGGACCCTCGGCCCTCGTCGTCGCCTGGCACGACGGGGGCAGGTTCGACCCGAGCCCGAGCGCGAGCGAGGGGCGGCGAGCCGAAGCTCAGCCACCCCTCGATCGGTGCAACACGACGGGTCTGGACCGTGCGGCAGGAGCCGCAGCGAGACCCGCTCGGACTAGAAGTCCTCCATGCCTCCACCCATGCCGCCGCCGCCGCCCTCGGCGGGCTTGTCGGCGATGACGGCTTCGGTGGTGAGGAACAGGGCCGCGATCGAGGCCGCGTTCTGCAGCGCCGAGCGGGTGACCTTGGCGGCGTCGGGCACGGCCGGCAGCATCTCGCCGTAGGTGTCGTCAGCAGCGTTGTAGCCCTGGGTGCCGGTGAGCTCCTTGACCTTGGAGACCACCACGCCGCCTTCGAGGCCGGCGTTGAGGGCGATCTGCTTGAGGGGAGCCTCGACGGCCTTGGCCACGATGCGGGCACCGGTGGCGATGTCGCCCTCGAGCTTGTCGGCGGCCTCGAGGATGGCGGGGATGGCCCGGATGAGGGCCACGCCACCGCCGGGCACGACGCCCTCTTCGATGGCGGCCTTGGCCGTGCTCACCGCGTCTTCGATGCGGTGCTTCTTCTCCTTGAGCTCGGTCTCGGTGGCAGCACCGACCTTGAGCACGGCGACGCCGCCCGACAGCTTGGCGAGGCGCTCCTGGAGCTTCTCACGGTCGTAGTCGGAGTCGGTGTTGTCGATCTCGGCCTTGATCTGCGACACGCGGCCGGCGATGTCTTCCTCGGAGCCGCCACCTTCGACGATGGTGGTCTCGTCCTTGGTGATGATGACCTTCTTGGCCGAGCCGAGGAGGTCGAGCGTGGTGGCGTCGAGCTTGAGGCCGACGTCTTCGCTGATGACCTGGGCGCCGGTGAGCAGGGCGATGTCCTGCAGCATGGCCTTGCGGCGCTCGCCGAACCCGGGGGCCTTGACGGCGACCGAGCGGAACGTGCCGCGGATCTTGTTGACCACGAGGGTGGAGAGGGCCTCGCCCTCGATGTCCTCGGCGATGATCACGAGGGGCTTGCCGCCCTGCATGACCTTCTCGAGCACGGGCACGAGGTCGCGCACGGCGGAGATCTTCGACGACACGAGCAGCACGTAGGCATCGTCGAGGACGGCCTCCATGCGCTCGGGGTCGGTCACGAAGTAGGGGGAGATGTAGCCCTTGTCGAAGCGCATGCCCTCGACGAAGTCGGTCTCGATGCCGAACGTGTTCGACTCCTCGACGGTGATGACGCCGTCGCGGCCGACCTTGTCCATGGCCTCGGCGATGGCCTCGCCGATCTCGGCGTCGTTGTTGGCGGAGATGGAGGCGACCTTGGCGATCTGCTCCTTGTCGTCGATCTCGACGGACAGGGCGTGGATGCTGATGACCGCGGCCTCGACGGCGGCTTCGATGCCCCGCTTGAGGTCCATCGGGTTGGCGCCGGCGGCGACGTTCTTCAGGCCCTCGGTGACCATGGCCCGAGCGAGCACGGTGGCGGTGGTGGTGCCGTCACCCGCGACGTCGTCGGTCTTCTTGGCGACCTCCTTGACCAGCTCGGCGCCGATCTTCTCGTAGGGGTCTTCGAGCTCGATGTCCTTGGCGACGGAGACGCCGTCCTTGGTGATCGTGGGGGCACCCCACTTCTTCTCCAGCACGACGTTGCGGCCCTTGGGGCCGAGCGTGACGGCGACGGCGTCGGCGAGCTGGTTCATGCCGGATTCGAGGGCACGGCGAGCCTGCTCGTCGAAAGCGATGATCTTGGGCATCCCTGGGTTCTCCTGGAGGCGGATGACGGTGACTAGCTGATGACACGGCTAGCACTCCCCGATGGAGAGTGCTAACAGCCAACCACTTCTCGCCACCGTTAGCAACCGCGGGGCGAGACTGCTAACCAGCACGGCCCGGTCCGACCCTCCGCCGGGCGGGTTTCACCACGCTGTGCAGCGCAAACGGGTCGTACGACCCATCTCGATCCCACGCCGCGCACCGATGGATAGGGGCCGGGTCGCTCAGGCGATCCGGCGTGTGCGGGCGGGCCATCAGCAGCTGGAGGGAGGCTGCTGGTGGTCCGCCGCCAACCAGATGGACCGCTGCCACCCGTCGGCGTCCCATCGAACTGGACGTCGCCGGTGGGGTGACGGGCGGATGGTCCCCAGGCCGTTCGTGCCGATCCCCTCCGGCAACGTCCGCCGACCGGGCGCGCCGAAGGAGCGCCTCGCCCGGCGATCAGCTCGGAGCCGGGTGGGTCAGATGCCGCCGGCGACGGCAGGGATGATGGAGACGGTCTCGCCGTCGGCCACCGCCGTGTCGAGGCCGTCGCGGAAGCGCACGTCGTCGTCGGCCACGTAGAGGTTGACGAAGCGGCGCAGGCCGCCCTGGTCGTCGAGCAGGCGGTCCTTGAAGCCGGGGTGGACGGCCTCGAGCGAGGTCAGCACCTCGCCGACCGTGGAACCCTCGAGCGAGACCTCGGAGGCGCCGCCCGTGAGGGTGCGGAGGGTGGTGGGGACTCGGACGGTGACGCTCATCGACGGGGACCTCGGCTCGAACTCGACCCGGCGACCGCCGGGGCGCACGTGATCGTAGTAGCGGCCTCGGACCGTTCCACCACGGCGGCTCCCCGCGAACGACAGGTTTCGGTTGGGATGCCTTCATGGTGGCGCAACGCTGACGACGCCATCGATCCGTACCGTGGTCGGGGAGCTGCAACGGGAACGACGCCCAGGGTTCGGCACCTCGCCGGCACCCGTCTTGCCCGGGAACGGTTGACCGATGACGATGACGCCCATGACCACGTCGAGCGACCAGCGTGGGGTGCGGTCGCATCCCGAGCACGCGTTCGACCTCGCCACCGTGCTGGCCGACAAGGTCGCCACCGGGACCACGGTCTCGGCCTGCATCCCCGCCCGCAACGAGGACGCCACCGTCGGCTTCGTGGTCGCCGCCATCCGCGGCGCCCTCATCGACGGGGCCATCGCGGCTCACGGCCACGCCCTCGTCGACGAGATCGTCGTGGTCGACGACCACTCCACCGACGGCACCGCGGCGGTCGCCCGCGCCGCCGGGGCCCGCGTCGTCGACGCCGCCTCCGTGCTCGCCCACCACGGCGAGGGCCACGGCAAGGGCGAGGCGCTGTGGAAGTCGGTCCACGAGTCCACCGGCGACATCGTGGTGTGGGTCGACGCCGACATCGTCGACTTCGACCCCGACTTCATCCTGGGCATGGTGGGCGCGCTGATCTCCGATCCCGAGATCGACTTCGTGAAGGGCCACTACCACCGGCCCGAGGCCCACGGGGTGGGAGGGGGCCGCGTCACCGAGCTGCTGGCCCGGCCGCTGCTGTCGCTGTACTTCCCGGAGCTGGCCGAGATCGCCCAGCCGCTCGCCGGCGAGTACGCGGGCCGCCGCACCCTCCTCGAGCGGCTGCCGTTCGTGGTCGGGTACGGCGTCGACGTGGCGCTCCTCATCGACGCCGTGCGGATCGCGGGCATCGAGCGCATCGCCCAGGTCGACCTCGGCGTCCGCCACCACCGCAACCGCACCCTCGACGAGCTCGGCCCCCAGGCGCTCGCGGTCGGCCAGGCCATCCTCGACCGCGCCGGCGTCCGGCCGCCCGGCACCGCCGTCCTGCACCGCCCGGGCAAGGACCCGCTGCCCGTCCCCATGCACGAGCGCCCCCCGCTCTCGTCCCTCTGACCCGACGCGCCTCCGCGCCGCGGGCTGGGTAGAACCGTGTACCAGCGACCACGTTCTGCACGCGCCGAGCGGCGGGGACCGGCGCGGCGGGGCGGTCAGACCCAGACGGCGATGCGGCGGCCGGTGGCGGGGTCGAGCTCGGCCGGGTCGCCCAGCGCCAGGGCGCGGCCGTCGGCGTGGCGGAGCGCCGACCAGGCGGCCGCCGCGGCATCGAGCACGTCGTCCACCGGGACGCGGCCGGCGGGCCCGAGATCGGCAGGCAGCACGATCGGCGGCTCGGCGGCGCGCAGCAGGGCGAGGCGGTGGAGCGTCCCGCCGGCGGTCTTCTTGTACTCGGGGACGTCGGCGCCGTTGAGCTGGCGGAACGACGCCTCCGGGAACACCTCGACCAGCCGCTCGTCGCCGAGGGCGAGCTCGGCCGCCTCCCGGATCCTTGCCATCAGCCCCATCGCCTGGGCGCTCATCTTGGGCATGCCGATGGCGGCGAGGTGGGCGTTGGCCTCGGCCTGCGAGGTGAAGCCGATCGCGCTGCGGTGCGGCGCCCAGAAGACGCTGCTGCGCCGGATGCCGACGAACGCCTTGGCGGCCACGTCGGCGTGGCGCTTCGGGCCGTCGACCAGGCCGATGGGGATGTCGACCCCGACGACGCGGACCGGATCGCCGGGCGCCGCCGCGTCGACCGCGGCGATCAGCCCGGCCAGGGCGGGGGCGAGGTGGGCGCCGGCGAAGCCGTGGTCGTCGATGACGACCCCGACCCAGCCGTGCCGGCCCGCCGCATCGACCCCCAGGGCGCGCACGATCAGCCGGCGAGCCGGGCCTTGACCAGCGCCGAGACCTTCTTGCCGTCGGCCTTGCCGCCCACCTTGGCCATGGCCGCCTTCATGGCCAGGCCCATCTGCGAGGGCTCGGAGAACCCGCCCTCGGCGAGGGCCTCGTCGACCAGGGCCTCGATCTCCTCGTCTGACACCGGCGCGGGCAGGTAGGCCGCGAGGACGTCGCGCTCGGCGAGCTCGCGCTCGGCGCTCTCGGTCCGGCCGCCGGCGGTGAACGCCTCGGCCGCCTCGTCGCGGCGCTTGGCCTCCTTGGCCAGCAGGGCGACCACCTCCTCGTCGGTCAGGTCGTGGACCTCGTCGCCGGAGACCTTGGCCTCCTTGATGGCCGCCAGGGCCATGCGGAGCACGGAGAGCTTGAGCTCGTCGCGGGCCTTCATGGCAGCGGTGAGGTCGGTCTGGATCTGGTCGGCGAGCATGCGGGTTCTCCTGGCGTCGGTCCCGCCACTGTGGCCCATGGGACCGCGACCGGGCACCCCGGATCCCCGATCGGGCCCTCCGACCAGGAAGATCGCTGCGGATTCGGGAGGGACCAGCGCCGGGCGCCCGTAGCCTTGAGCGGATGTCTCCGGCCCGATCGCTCCTCGAACACCCGGGGATCGAGGCCATCTTCGTGCCGGGGAGACCGGCGCGGACCGGCCGGTTCGCGCTCTGGGAGCCCGGCCGCACGCCGGCCACGTTCACCGACGCGCTCGACGTGGTCCTGCCGGCCGGAGACTCCGTCCGCCAGCGCACGGTGCCCGTCACCTACGTCGACCTGATCGACGTGCTCGACGCCCTCGTGGAGCTGGCGCCCGACGCGCCCTGCGGCGCCTCGGTGCACGGCTGGGCCGTGGCCGCCCGCAGCGCCCTGCACCTGATCGCCCGCGGCCGCCTGCTCCCCGCCGTCGACGAGGACGGGATCGACGGCTGGCGGATCGGGCCGCTCGACCCGGCCGACCTCGAAGCACGCGACGGCGCCGCCGATGCCCTGCCCCCCACCGCCCACGCCACCGCGCTGCCGGGCACCGCGCCGCGCCGGGTGTCGTCACCCCGGTGGCTGGTGGCCCGGTTCTGGGACGCCATCGCCGACGCGTACGTGCGCACGGCCGCGGCCGCACTGGTCTCTGGCCAGGAGGCGTTCGCCGTGCGCGAGCGGGTGGCCCTCGTCCCGGCCCGCGGCGAGGTCGTCCGGTCCGAGGCGTCGGTCCTGGGCATGGAGCTGGCGTCGGCCACGTGGGGCGGTTCGGCATCGGTCCCGTCGTGGCTGCAGTCGACGTCGTCGTCCGCCGAGGCCGACATCACCGTGGCCCTGCGCCTCGACGACGCCGGCACCCACGCCACCGACCCCCAGCACGCCGCTCCGGTGGACGCCGCCGCTGACGCGACCACCGACACCGACGCCGACGCCGACAGCACCGCCGTCGACGGCACCGAGCTCGACATCGCCTCGGCGTCGACGTTCCGCGCCGTGCTCGAGGTGGGCAGCATGGCCGACCGGAGCCTCGTGCTCGACGCCGTCGACCTCTGGGCCGCCCCGCACGCGGTGGCCGAGCGGTTCGGCGCCAACGTCGAGGACTCGGTGCTGCTGACCCTCCGGCGCGGAGCACGGGTGTGGGCCCCCGTCGGCCGCCTGCTCGACGAGGCGCGGCCGTCCGAGCTGGAGCTGACCGGCGCCGAGGTCGAGGACCTCCTCGGACCGGTGGCCACCGAGCTGGCCGGCTCGGGCATCGAGGTGAAGTGGCCCGCCGGCGTCCTGCAGGCCGTCGACCTCAAGCCGGTGGTGGCCTCCGACAGCCTCGGAGCCGACCGACCCGCGGGGATGAGCTTCGACACGCTGTGCGAGCTGCGCTGGGACGCGTCGATCGACGGCGAGCAGCTGAGCCCCGACGAGCTGGCCCTACTCGTCCAGGCCAAGCGCGGGGTGGTGCGGCTGCGCGGCCGCTGGGTCCGGGCCGATCCCGGCAAGCTGGCCCGGCTGCAGCAGCGCCGCAAGGTCACCGCCGGCGAGGCGCTCGCCGCGGCGCTGAGCGGCGACCTGATCGTCGACGGCGAGGAGATCGCCGCCGAGGTGCAGGGGCCGCTGGCGCTGCTGGGCGAGCGCCTGCGCACGGTCAGCGACCGCGGCGACTGGAAGCCGCCGGCCTCGCTGCGCGCCGAGCTCCGGCCGTACCAGCGCGACGGGGCCGCCTGGCTCTCCGAGATGGCCGACCTCGGCCTCGGTGGCGTGCTGGCCGACGACATGGGGCTGGGCAAGACCGTGCAGTTCCTCGCCCTCCACCTGGCCCGCCACCCGGGCCCCTCGGGGCCCACGCTGGTCATCTGCCCGGTGTCGGTCCTGTCGAACTGGGCCCGGGAAGCGGCGCGGTTCGCACCGGGCACCCCCGTGCTGCGCTACCACGGCACCGACCGCAGCCTCGACGACCTGCCGCCCGACGCCATCGTGCTCACCACCTACGGCGTCGCCCGCCGCGAAGCCGCCACGTTGGCCGAGCACCAGTGGGGTCTCGTCGCCGCCGACGAAGCGCAGGCCATCAAGAACCCGATCAGCCGCACGGCGAAGGCCCTGCGCAAGATCCCTGCCGACGCCCGCTTCGCCCTCACCGGCACGCCCGTCGAGAACCGCCTCGTCGACCTGTGGGCGCTGCTCGACTGGACCACGCCCGGCCTGCTCGGCCCGCTCGACCGCTTCCGCCGCGAGATCGCGGTGCCCGTCGAGCGCGACCGAGACCCCGACGCCGCCGAATCGCTGGCCCGCCTCGTCCGGCCGTTCCTCCTGCGCCGCCGCAAGTCCGACCCCGACATCGCGCCCGACCTGCCGCCCAAGACCGAGACCGACCGCATCGTCCCGCTCACCACCGAACAGGTCACCCTCTACAAGGCCACGGTCGACGAGGTCATGGAGCAGGTCGAGCACGCCGAGGGGATGAGCCGCCGCGGCCTGGTCCTCAAGCTGCTCACCGGCCTGAAGCAGATCTGCAACCACCCGGCCCAGTACCTCAAGCAGGACGGGCCGATCGCCGGGCGCTCCGGCAAGCTCGAAGCGGTCACCGAGCTCATCGACACGATCGCGTCCGAGGGCCAGTCGGTCCTGGTGTTCACCCAGTTCGTCGCCATGGGCCACCTGCTCAAGACGCACCTGGAATCGCCGGGCCGACCCGTCCAGTTCCTCTACGGCGCCACGCCCGAGGCCAAGCGCCAGGAGATGGTCGACCGCTTCCAGGCCGGCGAGGTGCCGGTGTTCGTGATCTCCGTGAAGGCCGGCGGCACGGGGCTCAACCTCACCCAGGCCACCCACGTCATCCACTACGACCGCTGGTGGAACCCGGCCGTCGAGGACCAGGCCTCGGACCGGGCCTGGCGCATCGGCCAGGACAAGCCGGTCCAGGTGCACCGCATGGTGTGCGAGGGCACCGTCGAGGACCGGATCTCCGCGCTGCTCGCCGAGAAGCGGTCGATCGCCGATGCCGTCGTGACCTCCGGCGAGGGGTGGGTGTCGGAGATGGGCGACGACGACCTGCGCCTGCTCGTCGCCCTCGGCGCCGATGCCGACGGGGGCATGGGCTGATGGCCGCGGTCCGCCAGTTCGGCTCCACCTGGTGGGGCCGCGCCTGGGTCGACGCGCTCGAGGGACGCGCCAAGCTCGACCCCAACCGCCTGGCCCGCGGCCGCACCTACGCCCGCCAGGACCGGGTGGCCCGCGTCGAGGTGGGCCCCGGCAAGATCACCGCGCTGGTGCGCGGCAACCGCGCCCTTCCCTACAAGGTCACCATCGACGTGCCCACCTACGGCGACGACGACTGGGTGCGCCTGGCTGCGGTCATCGCCAAGCGGTCGGGCATCGCCGCCGCCCTCCTCGACGGTGAGCTCGACCCGGCGGTGATCGATGATGCCGAAGCCGCAGGGGTCCGCCTGCTCCCTGGACCGGGCGACCTCAAGCCCCGGTGCTCGTGCCCCGACTGGGCCGACCCGTGCAAGCACGCCGCGGCCGTCTGCTACCTGGTGGCCGACGCGCTCGACGCCGACCCGTTCGTGCTGTTCACCCTGCGCGGCGGCACCAAGGAGGGCCTCATGGGCCTGGTCCGCGCCCAGCGGGCGTGGGACGCCCAGCAGGCCGCGGCCGGCGACCGGCCCGGCGCCGCGGGCTCCGGAAGCTCCGAGGCGCCCGCCGTGGGCCCGGGTGGAACCGGCCGGATGGTGGCCGCCGCGTTCGGCGGCGGTGCCGTGGTCGATCCGGGCATGGTCGCCCGCGAGGCGTGGGCCCGCTCCCTGGCGCCCCACCCCGAGCGGCGCGAGCTCCCCCGCGCGCCGGGCACGCCGTCCACGTGGCCCGCCGACCCGCCCCGCGA
Source organism: Aquihabitans sp. McL0605 (assembly GCF_049993875.1). Lineage (NCBI taxonomy): Bacteria > Bacillati > Actinomycetota > Acidimicrobiia > Acidimicrobiales > Iamiaceae > Aquihabitans > Aquihabitans sp. McL0605. The sequence continues at coordinate 3,017,030 of NZ_CP188252.1, read as the reverse complement.
CGCGCCGTTCACCGCCGCCGGGCTCACCGACCTGGCGTCCGACGCTGCCCGCCGGGCGTGGGCGCAGCTGGCCGAAGGGTCCCCGAGCTACCTCGACCTCGACGAGCAGACCGACCTCGCCCGCCGCGCCGCCGACCGCCTCGGCCGCCTCGAATCGCTGCTCGAGCTGTCGCGGCGCGTCGGCGCGTCGAGCGCCCAGCTCACCCACCAGGCCCTCGCCTGGCGCAGCGCCGGGCCCGCCGGCCTCGAGGCCATCGAGGAGGCGCTGTGGCGACCGCCCACCGAGGTGATCGACCAGGGGCTCGACGCGTTCGACGAGGCCGGGATCGATCCCGACGACGTGCAGGTGCGATCGAACCGGCTCACGTCGGGCGACGTGCAGCTGCGGGTGTCATCGGACGGCCAGTGGTGGCGCTTCGAGCGCCGCGGCCGGGTGTGGGAGCTGGTGGAGCCACCGGCCCCGACTCCGAGCGACCTGCTCTCGGGCGGCTGAGGCGGCGGAGGCGGCTGCTGCCGGTCAGGGCCCGAAGATGGTGCCGGTCACGTCGATCACCTGCTTGGGGCTGCTCACGTTGTCGACCTGGAGGGTGAGCGACGCGCCGTCTTCGCGGTACCAGGTGCAGAACAGCGAGCCGGCGGCCCCTTGGCACCCGTCGGGGAGCCAGTGGTCGGCCGGCTTGTAGGTGAGGCCGGCCAGCTCGGCCCGGGCGGCGGGCGTGGCGTAGGCGGCGACGGACGACAGGCTGCCGGTGCGCCAGGCGTGGAAGGTGCGCCCGGCCTCGTTGCTGCCGAGCGAGATGCGCTGCACCGAGCTCACCTTGTGGGTCTGGCTGGTGACGCCCAGGATCAGCCGGCCCTCGAGCTTGTTCACCCACGTGCAGTAGGTGGTGCCGGCCGTGCCCTGGCAGGTGATGAAGCCCCACTTGGCGGTGGTGGTGTACGGCTGGCTGAAGAGCTGGGTCTTGGCCGAGCTGGTGATCATGGTGGAGGTGGCCGCCGCCGGGTTGTCGGCCTTCCAGGCGTCGAACACCTTGCCGGCGGGGCTGACGGGCACGTCGCAGGCGGCCAGGAGGACCAGCGCGACGGCGATGGCGACGCCGACGCCGGCGGTGCGGCGGGCACCGGACCGCTCGGTTCGAGGGGCACGACGAGCAGGGGCGACGGGCATGGGGAGCTCCTCACGGTGGACGGTCCCCCTGATCATCCACCCTGGACACCCTTCCAGCCAGGGATGGGCGCGCATCGCTACTGGGGAAGCGGCGGCATCTGCGGGAGCGCCGATTCGAACAGCCCGGCTTCGAGCCCGTCCAGCACCCGGTCGACCTTCTGGTGGGCCCGCACGCGCTTGGCGAACGGGAGCAGCTCGGCCACGTCGATCGCCGAGGTGACCTCCTCGAGCGCGGCGAGCACCGGATCGAGCTCTCGCGCCAGCTCGGGCCGGCCCTCGCCCAGACCCAGCACCGAGGCCCGCAGCCGCTGCACCCGGCGCTCGAGCTTGCGGCGCCCGAAGCGGTCGGCGATGGCGGCCGGTGCCGGGTCGACGCCGTCGGCGGCGAGCTGGGCCCGGCGCGAGCTGCGCTCGGCCCGCCACTCCTTGGCGTTGTCGGAGATCGAGCGGCCCTGCTTGGCCAGCTGGGCCCGGACGTCGGGGTCGCTGAGCCGCTGCAGCGCGATGAGGGCCAGCGAGATCGAGACCCGCTTGAGGTCCTTCGACGCCTTCTTGGGAAGCTCGGCCATCTCCTTCAGCCTGCCATGGGTCAGCCAGCGGGGGTGAGCAGCACCAGGGGGATCTCCCGCTCGGTCTTCTCCTGGTACCCGGCGTAGTTCTCGTGGCTGCTGGTGATGGTGGGCCACAGGCGGGCCCGCTCGTCGGCTCCCGCGACCGCGGCGAGGTAGGGCTTGGCGGCCGCCCCGGCGTAGGCCACCTCGACCTTCGGGTCGTCTCGCAGGTTGAGGAACCACGCAGGATGGGTGTCGTCGCCGCCGCGGGAGGCGACCACCACGATGGCGTCGCCCTCCTGGAGCGGCGAGGTGAGCATGACCGAGCGCTTCTGGCCGCTCTTGCGCCCGGTGGTGGTCAGCTCGAGCACCTTCATGCCGCTGGCGCTCCACCCGATCTTGCCGAACGACACCTTGAGGACCAACCGGTGGGCGGCGTTCATGGTCTTGAGGGCGAGGTCGCTGGGCATGACAGCACGCTACTGGCGACCGGCCGACCCTCGCGGGGCCGCGAGCAGCAGCCAGCTGGACTCAGGCGCGGACGCGCAGGAGGTCGGCGCCCGGGCCCTGGAGCTGGGCCACGCACGCGGCCCGGCCGGCCAGCGCGCCCGCCATCGCCAGGGCGGGACCCTGGACCAGGTGGTCGCCCTCGCCGAGCGGGAGGTCGAGGTCGTCGGGCTCGAGGCGCAGATCGTCGGAGCGGACGGCGCCGAAGCCGCGCCCGGCCTTGCGGGTGAGCAGGAACGGCAGCGAGACCGCCAGCGCCTCCGGCGCGACCGCCACGGATCGGCCGAGCGGCTGGAGGATGTCGATGCCGTGGACGATCACATCGGTCAGCGGCGCCTCGGGCCCGAAGCCCGGCGGCGTGAAGCGGTGGGCGGCGTTGGCCCGCAGGATCTCGATGCACGCGTCGGGGTCGGTCCGGTCGGCCAGGTCGATCGCGAAGCGGGCGTTGGCCCGGTCGAAGCTGCCTGCGGCCTTGACGATCCCCGTGAGGAAGCCGACCACGCCCATGGTGAACGGGACGTCGAGGTGGGCGAGGACCTCGCCGTTGGTCCACTCGCCGCAGAGCGACGGCCGATCCCAGTCGTCGTCGGCCAGGTCCTGGAGCTCGTCGGCGAGACGGAGGCGTTCGGCGGCGATCAGGGAGAAGGTGTCCACGACGCGACGCTACGGCAGCGCCCGCCGATCGTCAGGCGGCACGGGAGCGCGTGGCAGCATCGGACCATGACGCCTCCCGCTGACCCGACCACCGATGGGGAGCTCCCGTTCGGCGGATGGGTGCTGCGGGCCGGTCAGGATGCGCTCGACGTCGATGCCGCCCTCGCCCGCTTCGGCCAGGTGTGGCGCTGCCCGATCCCGTCGTCAGAGCGGGCCGCGCAGATGGAGCCGGGCCAGCCCTGCTTCCTCGTCCGGACCGACCGGTCTCGCGTGATCGGCATCTGGGCGGTGGGCGAGGTGGTGGCACCGTGCCTCTCGCTCCCCGCGGGCACCGCGCTCCTCCCGGGCGAGGCCGGCATCGTGCCCGACGGCACGGAGACGCTGGCCCGGTCCTACGCCGAGGTCGAGCTGCTCCCGCTCGCCAAGCCCATCGCGCTCGACAAGCTGCTCGCCGACCCGGTCCTGGCGGCCAGCGAGCTGGGCCGCGCCGCCGACCTGCTCGATCCGCTCGCCCTCACCCCTCGTGAGCTGCGGGCCGTGGAGGCCATCGAGTTCTGGATGGAGCCGCCGAGCGACGAGCTGCGCGCCGCGCTCGACGCGGTGCTGGCCCGCGAGGACGACATCTTGGACCGCCTCGACGGCGCCTGACCGCGGCGGGGCCGGCGCCCGATCCGGAGCGGGTGCTCGGATCGGCCCGAGCACCCGCTGCGCATCAGCCGGCGCGGGTGGCGAACGACGGCTGGTGGATCTGGTCGCGGACCAGGGTGGCCAGTGAGGTGGGGAGGGCCAGGGCGGCAGCGAAGGCGTTGCGCTGGACCAGCGTGGGGGTGCGGCCGAGGAGGTGGATGTAGATCACCGCGGCGTCGGTGTTGCCCACCTGCTTGCGCTTGTACTCGCTCGACTCGGAGAAGTTGGTCATCACCTGGCCGCGGTTCTTCTTCTTCTGGTCGAGCTGCGCCGTCCAGTAGGCCACGCCGGACGCCTCACCGGGGCGGCCCAGCACGTTCTCGTAGATCTTGTCGACGAAGGCCTTGTTCGACAGCGGCCCGTAGCGGTTCGTGAACTCGCTCGACGCGGCGAAGCTGCTGGAGATCTTCGTGAGCGACCACCCGCTGCGCTTCTTGCCCAGCCAGTAGTTCAGGCCGTTCGCGTCGGGCACCCGGACCAGGTAGGCGGAGTACAGCCGCACCGTCGGGTCGACGTTCACGGTGGCGTCGGTGCCGGTGCGCAGCGCCGCCACGAGGTCGCCGGGGAGCTTGGCGCCGCTGTTGAGCTGGGCCAGCCACGACGCCTTCTCGGCGCTGGTGGGCGCCTGGCCCGTGAGCCACGTGTACATCTCGGTGACGGCCACGGGGCCGGAGGTCCAGGGCATCCACCACTGCGGGGTGACGGCGGTCGACGCGGCCGACTGCGGGCCGGTGCCCACGGCGTTGGTGGCCGCCACCTCGAACGTGTGGACCACCCCGTTGGCGAGGCCGGTGATGGTCGTCGAGGTGGTCCCGGCGGGGAGGGTCACGGTGGGTCGGGCCACGCCAGCGGCGTAGGGCGTCACGACGTAGCCGGTCAGGGCGGACCCGCCGTCGGATGGCGGCGCCGTCCACACCACCGTGGCCTGGCCCTCGGCGGCCGTCACCGCGCCGATGGCGGGTGCGCCGGGGACCGTCGCCACCGGGGCCGCGACGGTGATCGAGACGGTGCCGGAGTCCGACAGCGAGCCGTCCGACGCCGAGAACGTGAACGAGTCCGGGCCGGAGTACCCGTTCGCCGGCGTGTACGTCAGGTTCGGGGCCGTGCCCGACAGGGCGCCGTGCGCCGGGCTGCTCGTCGTCGCGAACGTCAGCGGGCTCGACTCGGGATCGGTCCCGGCCAGCGTGATCGCCTTGGCCGTTCCGTACGCCACCGCCACCGACTGATCCGTCGCCGTCGGCGCCTGGTTCGGCGGATCGACGACGGTCGTGCTGATCAGCACCGTGTTGGGGTTGGTGGCGGTGCAGCTGGCGTTGAACGGACCGAGGAACGTGCTCGCCTTGGCGGTGATGGAGGTCGGGGACGTCCACGAGATGGTGCGGGCCGGGCCCGCCACCGTCGTCTTCATCTGCACGTCGGGCACCGAGGGCGGCGTGCCGCCGTTGGTGATCTTCACGCTGCCGGTGAACGTGGCGGTGAGCGAGCTGCCGCTGACCGACCAGGTCTGGCCGCTGAAGCTCGACGGGGTGAAGGTCACGTCGTCGATGGTCACGCCCGTCGGGATCGGGACCACGATCTTCACCTCGGTGACGGTGACGTCGACGGGGACATCGCCCACCGGCACCGGCACGTGGAGGGTGTCGTTCACGACGCTCCCGGCGACCACCGGGTCGACGTCGTCGGTGCCGGTCACCGAGGCGGTGGCCGTGGTGGAGTTGATGATCGGGATCCCGGTGCAGCTCACCTCCAGCGGCGTGGCGCCATCGGCCCCCGCCACCCCCGGTGCGACGAGCGCGATGCCCGCCCCCAGCACCACCGCAGACAATGCGGCAGCAAGCGCGCGTCGTGAACCCATGTGTGTCTCCCCCCGGAGTCGTCCCCTTGTGGGCGGCGACCGTACCAGCGCTGACGTGGGCGCGCGTGCGCGTTCGGGCCGGCCGCGATGCCGGGTGCACAATGGCCCCATGGGTGGTCACGGCGACGACGAGCGGCTGCAGCGCGAGGCCACCACCGCGTCGATCCTGCGGGCCTTGTCCACGCTGGCGGTCGACCGCCGCAAGGTGGGCTACGACGTCTCCGGCTCCGGCCCCACCGCGATGGCGTGGCTCGGAGCTCTGCCGAGCAACGCCGACGACGGCGACCCCACCCGGCTCGGGGCCGTCGGCACCGGCGCAGCGGCGGTGTCGAGCCCCGACCTGCAGGGCCTCCAGCGCTACGACGCCCTCACGCCCGACAGCGCCGACCTCCGCCTCGGTTGGCTCTGGATGGTCGGCACCGCCCTGATCGAGGGGCAGCGGCAGCGGGTGGTCCTGCCCCTGCTGAGCCGGCCCGTGCGCATCCACCAGCTCCCCGCCATCACCAAGAAGGCCGACGCCACGTGCACCATCGAGCCGATCACGGCCTGGGACCTCTGGCCGCTCATCGAAGACCCCGACGTGGCCTCCCAGCTCGAGGCCGAGGCCACGTTCGGCGGCGGCGCCCTCGATGCCACCACGCCCCAGGCGCTCCTCGACCGGCTGCCGATGCTGCGGTACTGGGTCGACCACGTGGTGGCGGCGTCGGGGCTGCCGAAGATCCGTCAGATCCTGATCCCCACCGATCCTCGATCGGTCACCTCGACCGACCTGGTGGCGATCGCCGGGTACGGGGTCTACGCCGACGTCGGCGCCGACCCGTCACGCCCCAAGGAGACGCTGGCCAACTGGAGCACCAACCCGGCCGCGGCCGGCTCCGCCTTCGCATCGCTGTACCTCGGGCCGGCGCCGGACCAGGCGACCGATGACGGCACCGCGCCGGGCTCCACGCCGATCGCCTCACCGTTCCCGCTCACCGACCGCCAGAGCGACGTGATCCACCGGGCCGGGCGCGACCCGATCACCGTGCTCTCCGGCCCGCCCGGCACCGGCAAGAGCCAGACCGCGGTGGCCGCCGCCCTCCACGCCATCGGCAAGGGCCAGTCGGTGCTCGTCGCCACCCAGTCCCCCATGGCCGCCGACGTCCTGGCCGAGCTGCTCGACCGCGTCCCCGGCCCCACGCCCGTGCTGTTCGGCGGCGGCGAGCGCGCCGGCACGCTGGCCGAGAAGCTGGCCGATGGCATCGGGGCACCCACCACCGCCGACCCCGCCCACCGCGACACCGCCGCGGCGGCCACCGTCGGCACGCTGACCACCGCGATCGACGCCGACCTCGACGCCCTGGCGGCCGACGCAGCCTGGCGCACGCTCTGCACCACGCTGCCGGCCCGGCTCGACGACGCACCGCTGCTCCTCGACGTCGACGCCACCGTCCGTCCCGCCGATGCCGACGCCCTGCTGGAGCGCTGCCGCCAGGTCCGCGGCGTGTTCGCCTCGTGGCGGCTGCGGCGCGCCGAGCGCGCGCTGCGCACGCTCGTCGGCGCACCCAGCACCACGAGCCTCGACGACCTCGCCCACGCCGTGGAGCTGGCGCGGGTGCGCGAGCGGGCGCGCCGCGCCGCGCCCGGCGACCGCACCCAAGCCGACCAGCGCTGGGCCACGCTCGTCGACGCCGAGCGCGTCCACCGCACCGCCCTCGCCAAGGACCTGGCGCAGGACCTGGCCGAGCGGCCCGACGGCGACGCCCGCCGCGCCGTCGCCGCGCTGGCCACCGCGCTCCGCTCCGGCCGGGCCGCCCGCCACTCGCACCTGGCCGCCATCGACGTCCACCAGCTCACCAAGGCCCTGCCCCTCTGGGTCGGGACGCTCGGCGACATCGAGCACCTCCTGCCCGCCACGGCCGCCGCGTTCGACCTGGTGATCCTCGACGAGTCATCCCAGATCGACCAGCTCGCCGCCAGCGCCGCCCTGCTCCGCGCCGAGCGGGCGCTCGTCATCGGCGATCCCCGGCAGCTGCGGTTCGTGTCCTTCCTGTCCGACGGCCAGGTGCGCGCGGCGCTGCGGACCGAGGGGATCAGCGAGCTCCACGACCGCCCCGACCTGCGCCGGGTCAGCGCCTTCGACCTGGCCGCGTCGTCCTCGCCGGTGGCCTTCCTCGACGAGCACTTCCGCTGCGTCCCCCACCTGATCGGGTTCTCGGCCCAGCGCTTCTACGACGGCCGCCTCACCGTGGCCACGCGGCACCCGCGCAACGAGCACCTCCTCGCCATCGACGTCCACCGGATCGACGGCGAGCGGACGAAGGGCGTCAACCAGGCCGAGGTGACCCACGCCGTCGACCTGGTCGCCGAGCTCCTCGCCTCCACCACCGGGTCCATCGGCGTGGTCAGCCCGTACCGGCCGCAGGTCGATGCGCTGCGCCGCGCCGTCGGCGAGCGCATCCCGATCGAGCAGCTCCAGACCGGCCGGGTGCGGGTGGCCACCGTCCACGGCATGCAGGGCGCCGAGTGCGACGTCGTCATCGCGTCCTTCAACACCAGCGAGGCTGGACGGAGCCGGGCGTTCCTCGAGGACCCCAACCTGTTCAACGTGCTCATCACGCGGGCCCGCCAGCGGTTCGTCGTGCTGGTGGCCCACGACGCGCCCCACCAGGGGCTGCTCGCCGACTACCTCCGCTGGGCCGACCACGAGCCCGAGCAGCCGCCCGACGCCGGCCCGGCCGACCCGTGGACCGCGGCGGTGGCCGGGGTCCTCCACGACCAGGGCACCACGGTCCGCGCCGGCTACCGGGTGGGGCGGTGGACGATCGACCTGGTCGTCGGCGACCGCGCCGACGCGGTGGCCGTGGCCACCCGCGTCCACCCCGACGGCCCGCAAGCCCACATCGAGCGACACCTGGCCCTCGACCTAGCGAGCTGGCGCCAGGCCGAGGCCTTCCCCGCCACCTTCGACGGCGATGCGGTGGCCACCGCCATGGCCATCACCGATCTGCTCCCGGTCCACCCGGCGAACTGACCGGCGCGGGCTCCCGCCACCCGTGCTCAGGCGCGAGCCGGTCAGGCGCCGGTCCACACCGGCGGGCGGCGGTCGGCCCACGGGTGGGCCTGCTCGAGCTGGGCGGCGATGCGGATCAGGACGTCCTCGCGGGCAGGTGCGGCCACGAGCTGCATGCCCATCGGCAGGCCCTCCTCGCTGACGTGCAACGGCACCGAGATGCCGGGCTGGCCGGTGATGTTGAACGGCGCGTTGAACGCCGACGGCGACACGGACCGGAACAGCCCCGTGAGCGGCTCCTCCTTGGTGGAGCGGAACTGGCCGAGCGTGGGCGGCAGCTCCGGCAGGGTCGGGGTCAGCAGCAGGTCGAACCCGTCGACCTCCCACCACGCCACGGCGCGACGGGTGATGGCGTGGAGCCCGTCGATCGCGGCCAGGTACTGGGTGGCGCTCACCAGCCGGCCCGCCTCGGCGATGGCCCAGGTGCCGGCCTCGAAGCCGTCCTCGGTGAGCGGCGCGCCCACCAGCTCGGAGAGGTGGTCGAGCTCGAGCGCCACCCAGGCCGTGTAGGCGGTGAGGAAGTGGGCCGTGGCCGAGCCGTCGGCGAACGCCGACGGTGACGCCTGCTCGACGCGGTGGCCCAGCTGCTCCAGCAGGTTGGCGGTGGCCTCCGTGGCCGCCGCCACCTGCGGGTCGACCTCGACGCCGCCATCGAACGAGGTGGCGGTCCAGCCGATGCGGAGGCTGCCGGGATCGGCGGTGAGCTCGTCGACGTAGGGCCGCGCCGGCGGCGGCGCCCAGTAGGGATCACCCACGCCGGGACCGGCCACGGCATCGAGGAGGGCGGCGGTGTCGCGGACCGAGCGGGTGACCGCCAGCCGGGCGACCAGGCCACCCCACGCTTCGCCCAGGTCGGGGCCCAAGGTGGAACGGCCGCGGGTGGGCTTGAGCCCGACCAGTCCGCACTCCGACGCCGGGATGCGGATCGAGCCGCCGCCGTCGCCGGCGTGGCCCATCGGCACGATGCCCGCCGCCACCGCGGCGGCCGATCCACCGCTGGAGCCGCCGGTGGACCGACCCAGGTCCCACGGGTTGCGGCTGGGCCCGTAGGCCTCGGGCTCGGTGGTGGTCACCAGGCCCAGCTCGGGGGTGTTGGTGCGGCCGATGAAGACCAGGCCTGCGTTGCGGAACCGGGTGGTCAGCTCCGAGTCGTGCGGGGCGATGTACCCGTGGTCCTTGAGGAACTTGGTGCCGCAGTGGAGGGGCTGGCCGGCGGCGGTGCCGTCGAGGTCCTTCAGCACGAACGGCACGCCGGTGAAGGGTCCCTCCGGCAGCGGCTCGTGCGCTTCGGCGATGGCCTCCTGGTAGCGCGGGTGGATGATCGCGTTGATCTCGCCGTTCACCTTCTCGGCACGCGCCACGGCACCCTCCACCAGCTCGGCGGCGGTCACCTGACCCGAGCGGACCAGCTCGGCCTGGGCGGTGGCATCGAGGGCGGCGACATCAGCGAGATCGGTCATGGCCGCACCATACGTTCGCCGTCCCGGCCTTGCTCGCCCCCGGGGGCGGGGTCAGAGGGAGGCGAGGTGGGCGGCGACGGCTTCGGTGATGCACGCCGCCGTGTCAGCCATCGCCCGCTCACGGCCGAACGAGGAGACCAGGGAGACCGCGGGCACGCGGTCGCCCACCCCGTCGAACACCTCGCCCGCCACCACCAGGATCGGGACGCCGAACTCGGCGGCCAGCCCGGCGAGCCCGCCCACCACCTTGCCGTCGAACGAGGCCTCGTCGAGGAAGCCCTCGCCGGTGACCACCAGGTCGGCCTCCTCGACCGCGGTGGCCAGGTCGAGCTCGTCGGCGATCAGCTCGAACCCCGACTCGACCGTGGCCCCGACCGCGGCCAGCCCGCCCGCCAGGCCGCCGGCCGCGCCGCCGCCGTCGATCGTGGTGACGTCGACGCCGTGGTCCTCGAGGTACACCTGGGCGAGGCGCTCGAGCCGGCGCGACAGCAGCTGCACCTGGCTGGCGGTGGCGCCCTTCTGCGGGGCGAACTGCTCGGCGGCGTCGAGGAAGCGGCAGTGGACGTCGACCGCCGCCACGAGGTCGACGCCCTTGAGCCGAGCCGCCGGGAACAGGGCCCGGAGCGCCGCCAGGCCGCCGTCGGTGGTGGCCGAGCCGCCGTGGCCGACGAAGATCCGCTTGGCCCCGCCATCGAGCGCCTCGACGATCAGCTCACCCGTGCCGGCGGTGGACGCGGCGATGGGGTCGTTGGCCTCGGCGCCGCCCGCCAGCAGCAGGCCCGACGCCTGGGCCATCTCGATCACCGCCGTGCGGCCCGAGAGCCGCCAGCCGGCCGGGACCGGATCGCCCAGCGGACCGGTGACCACACTGACCTTGTTGGCGCCACCGAAGGCCTCGGTGAACCCTTCGCCGCCATCGCTCATCGGCACCTGGCGGGTGCGGGCCCGGACACCGCGGCCGGCGGCGGCGATGGCCGCGGCCGCCTCCGAGGCCGTGGCGGTGCCACGGAACTTGTCGGGGGCGGCGAGGATGCGCACGCACCCATGGTGCCCGACCCGGCCGACCCCTGGCACCCGACGCCCGCGACACGCCGCGTTCAGGCCTCGCCGGCGGCGAGCTGATCGGCCAGCCACCGCGCCGGCGTGCGGGCGGCCGCCGCCGCCCGCAGCTCGCGGGCCCGGCGCGCCCGCTCGGGGGGCGGCGCGTCGAGCGCGTCGCCCAGGGCGCGGGCCGTGGCGCCCACGTCGAACGGGTCGGCGCGCCAGGCGCCGTTGCCGCCGAGCTCGTCCCAGGCCCCCGCTTCGGGCGACAGCACGAGCTGCCCGTCGCGGCGGGTGAGCAGGGCCGCCTCCTTGGCGACGAGGTTGAGCCCGTCGCGGATGGGGTTGACCAGCACCACGTCGGCCCGCTGGAGCGCGGCGACCGAGCGGGGGTAGTCGTCGTGGGGGTCGTAGGCGATGGGCGTCCAGGTGGCGGTGCCGAAGCGCTCGTTGACCTCGGCGACGCGGGCGGCCACGGCCTGCGCGTACCGGTCGTACGCCGGCACCCCCTGGCGCGAGGGGTACACGAACGCCCCGAAGACCACCGTGCCGTGCCGGTGCGGCTCGGCATCGAGCAGCGCCTCGTACGCGTCGAACCCGCGCAGCACGTTCTTCGACAGCTCGAGCCGATCGACGCGCACGATGAAGGCGCGGTCGCCCACCAGCTCGTCGAGCTCGGCACGCGCGGCCTGCGTGGCGGGAGCCGATGCTGTGGCCTCCAGGTCAGCCTCGTCGGGGCCGAGCGGCGCCACGAACGTGCGGCACGCCGGCACGCCCAGCGCCGCGCACGAGTCGGTGAAGTCGTGCTCCCACCGAGGCGAGTGGAAGCCGCACGCGTGGTGGGCGGCCATGCCGTCGAGCAGCTCCCGGCCCACGGCCCCAGGCAGCATCCGCAGCCAGGCGGGCGGGGCGAACGGCGTGTGCGAGAAGTGCACCAGGTGCAGGTCGGGGCGGGCCTCGCGCAGGGCGGGGGCCATCAGGCACAGGTGGTAGTCCTGCACGAGCACGACGGCGTCGGCCGGGGCGTCCCGGGCCACCGCCGCGGCGAACGCCTGGTTCACCTGCCGGTAGGCCTCCCACGGCCCATCGGCCCACCCCGAGGGCCACGATGGCTCGTAGACCGGGTCGAACAGCCCGTGGTGCGCGAACCACAGGGCCTCGTTGCACACCCGGTCGTAGAAGGCCACCCAGGTGTCGGGGTCGATGTCGATGAGCCGCACCCGGAACCCCTCGGCGGTGGTGACGCCGCGGCCGGCGACGACCCGGTCGCCGTCGGTCATCGACGCCGCCACCCAGATGGTGTCGGTGTCGCGCACCATCGGCCCGAGCCCGCTCACCAGGCCGCCCGCTCCGCGGCGGGCCCGGACCCCGTCGGGCGCGTCGCCGTCGACCTCGAACGACACCGGGCCTCGGTTGGACACGATGACGATCGGTCGACCCTGGTGCTCCACGGTGTCGCTGGCGTCCATCGGGGTCACCCTAGAAGGCGGTCCGGCCGCTGCCGACCGGCCGGGCGATCAGGGCCGCAGCGCCTCGAGCAGGCGCACGATGGCCAGCTGGTCGGGCAGGACCAGCTGGACGCGGCGGCGCACGTCGTCGGGCAGCTCGGGCCCGTCGATCGCCACCGACACGCCTCGTTCGCCCAACCCGAGGTGGTCGAGCGCGGCGAACGCCGGCAGGTCGCCCACGTCGTCGCCGGCGAACAGCACCCCGGTGGCGTCACCCGCGAGGTCTCGCAGGGCGCTGCCCTTGTCGGCCGGGATGGGTGGGTGGAGCTCGACGGACATCTTGGCGGGCCGGATGTCGAGGGCGAGGCGGCCGCCCACCTGTCGGGCCAGGAGCTCGGCGCCGTCCTGCAGCTCGGGGCGGGTGCGGACGTGGAGCGTGATGGACAGGCCCTTGGGCTCGACGCCGATGCCGTGGAGCTCGGTGCCCGGGGCCGTGGCCGCCTCGATCTCCCGCACCGCCTCGGCCACCACCGGGCGCCAACGCGGTGCCTCGGGGTGCCCGACCACCTCGCCGCCCACCCGGCGCTCCAGGCCGTAGAGCCCGGAGAGCGCGACGGAGGACGGGAGCACCCCGGCGAGGAACGCCACCGGCCGCCCCGACACGGCGCCCACCAGCCGGTACGACCCGGCCAGCTCCTCGAGCAGCTCGGTCACCCCGGGCAGGGCGGTGGCCGCCGCGGGGTCGTCGACCACCGGAGACAGCGTGCCGTCGAAGTCGAACAGCAGCACGGTGGCCGCCGGATCGGCGCGCAGCGGCGCCACCACGGAGGCGAGGTCGAGGGGCACGGCGAGACAGGGACGGGGCCGCGGCCGCAAGGCGACGGCGGCGCGTCAGCCCGTGGTGGTGGTGGTGGAGCCGGTGCTGCCGCCAGCAGCCGTGGTGGTGGTGGTGCCGGAGACGGGCGGCTGGTCGGCACCCAGCACGACGACCACATCGGCATCACCCACGGCGGTCCCGGCCGGAACGTCGGCGATGGGCTTCACCGCGTCGGTGTTCTTGCCGATCACCCCGGCGACGGCGATGGCGTCGGCCTGGAAGTCGGGTGCGTAGTAGATGGTGGTGGTGGTGGCCGCCGCGGCGTTGCCCGGCGTGTTCATCGTGTAACCGCTCTGCCCGATGGTGCTCGACACGGTGCCGGCGGCGCCGGTCTGGCCGCTGCCGTTCAGCACGACCACCTTGACCTCCGAGGGGGTGTGACCCGAAGCGGCGGTGGTGGTGGTGCCCTCGGCCGCCGTGGTGGTGGTGCCACCCAGGGCTGCCGTGGTGGCCGGGCCGCTGTTGGTGTCGGCCGCGCTCTTGTTGCCGCTGCTGCCGCCGTCGCCCCAGCTGAACAGCAGCAGGAAGCCCACCACCAGCGCCACAGCGAGCACCAGGAGGCCACGGACATTGCTGTCGAGGCCGCCAGGCCGAGCTTCGGGTGCGGTCATCGAGGGTGCCGATCGGTGGGGTGCATCCGGACCAGCGTTGTCGGCCGCACCACCTGATGCAAGCACCCCTCCGCTCGACGGCTGCTCACCGGCGCTCGAGGAACGCCAGGATCTCCCCTGGTTCTGGCGTCACGACGACCGATTCGCGGTACTGCGGGTCGCCGAAGAGGGCCTGCAGGACGGGCAGGACGGGCAGCCGCTCGCTCCAGCACGCGTCGGTGTCGAGGAACGCCATCGGGCTGAACCGGCCGTCGACGACCCGGTACACGTTCTGCGTGGCGTCCTGGAAGATCTCCTGCACCGTGCCCGCGCTGCCGGGCGCGTAGACGACGCCGTCGACGGCGATGGAGAGCAGCCCGTCCTCCCGCAGCGGGTTCGAGAAGTACTTGGCGATGTGCGACGCGAACGGTGTCGGCGGCTCGTGTCCGTAGAACCAGGTGGGGATGGCCAGGCTCTCGCCTCGGCCGCCCGGGTCGAGCTCGGCGAGCAGCCGGAACGCCGGCACCTGCCACCGGTGGATCGCCGCCAGCATGTCGATGTCGACCACACCGCCGGGCGCCACCAGGCCCGCGGCGGGCGGGAAGTCCGGCACCGTGGCCAGGTCGGCCAGCGCCGAGGTGAGCGCCAGGTCACCCGCGTTGGCCAGCACGGCGCCGAGGTGGGTGGCCTCCATCGCTCCGGGCCCGCCGCCCGACACGACGAGCACGCCGTCGCGGGTGAGCGACCGGGCGAGCGTGGCCACCTGCTGGTACGCAGCGTCGTCGCGGGCCATGGCGTGGCCGCCCATGATCGCCACCACCCGCCGCCCTTCCAGCAGGGTGGTCCGCTGCTCGGTGACCGACTGGTCGTGGAGGGCCCGCAACATCCCCACCTCTCGGTTGGGCGCGAGGAGCGTCGACCGGTAGGCGCGGAAGTCGGGCGTCGACGCGTACGACGCGGGATCGTCGACGGAGAAGCCGGCGAACAGCTCGTCGGGCGAGTACAGCTCCGAGCGGAACGGCAGGACGGGGAACACGTCTTCCACGGCTCGAACCTAACGGCGCACCTACCCGTCCACCTGGGCTTCCGCCCGGGTCGGGGCGCGTCGGCCCGGCCAGCGGGCAGACTCGGTGGCCGATGGACACCACCACCGATGACCTGGCCGCAGGCGTGGCCCACTTCCGCGAGACCGGCTGGCTGCTCACCCAGACGCTCGACGCCGAGGGGGTGGCGGAGCTCCAGTCGTGGGTCGACGAGGTGGCGGCGTGGCCCGACGACGGCCAGGGGTGGATGCACCACCGCGAGCTCACCGACCAGGGGCCCAAGCTCTGCCGCAGCGAGAACATCATCCCGTTCCACAAGGGGCTCCGCGATCTCCTCACGACAGGACAGCTGCTCGACACGGCCTCGGCGCTGCTCGGCCAGCCGGCCGTGCTCTACAAGGAGAAGGTCAACTACAAGCTGGCCGGCGGCGCCGGGTACGCACCGCACCAGGACGCGCCCGCCTACCCGTTCATCGATGCGCACGTCTCGTGCATGGTGGCGGTCGACGACGCCACGCTCCAGAACGGCTGCCTCGAGGTGGTGGAGGGCATGCACCACGAGGTGCTGGCGATGGACGACGGCGGCTGCATCGCGCCCGACCTGGTGGCGTCGTACGAGTGGAAGGCCGTCGAGGTCCCCGCCGGCTGGACGCTGTGGTTCCACTCGCGCACCCCGCACCGCAGCGGCCCCAACGACTCCGGCGTGCCCCGCCGCGCCCTCTACCCCACCTACAACGCGCTCGCCGAGGGCGACCTCCGCGCCGACTACTACGCCGAGAAGGTGGCCCGCTTCACCGCCGAGGGCGGCCGGGCCGACGGCATGGTCCAGGTGTCGCTGATCAACGACTTCCAGGGACGCGCCGTCTGATGCCCGCCGCCTCGGTCGCCGACGTGCTGGCCCTGTTCGACGGGTGGGCCAGCGACCCGTACGACGAGGAGGTGTCGCAGCTCGACCACGCCCTGCAGACCGCGGCGCTCGCCGTGGCCGACGGCGCCACCGACGAGCTGGTGGCCGCCGCCCTGCTGCACGACGTGGGCCACCTCCTCGACCTGCGCGACCGGAACCACCACGACCACCGTGATCTCGACGACGCCGTCGACCTGCACCACGAGGCCCGAGGCGCCCGGTGGCTGGCCCCCGTGTTCCCGCCCGCGGTCACCGGGCCGATCGCGCTGCACGTGGCGGCCAAGCGCTACCGGTGCGCCGTCGAGCCCACGTACCACCAGGGGCTGTCGGCCGGGTCCACCGCCAGCCTGGAGCGCCAGGGCGGGCCGATGGCCGCCGACGAGGTGGCTGCGTTCGAGAAGCGGCCCACCCACCTCGACGCCGTGCGGCTCCGGGCCTGGGACGACGGCGGCAAGGTCGACGGCCTGGCGATCCCTCCGCTCGCCACCTACGTCCCCCTCCTCGAACGGGTCGCCGCCGCCTCCTGATCGAGCCGGGGCCTACCCTCGGCCGATGGACGTCGACGAGAGGCGCACGCCGGACGACGAGGTCGGGCGGCAGATCGCCGCCGGGCGCGACGCCACCATCCACGCGATCGGGACCGACCGCGTCCTGCGCCGCATCCCTGGTCCCCAGCGCGACCTGCTGCCCGAAGCCACCGCCATGGAGGCGATCCGGGCCACGGGCTACCCGGTGCCGGAGGTGTTCCGGGTCGGTCCCGGGGAGATGGTCCTGGCCCGCATCGACGGCCCGACGATGCTCGACGACCTCGAGGCGCACCCCTGGCGGATCGACCGCCACGCCCGCACCCTGGCCGACCTCCACACCCGCCTGCACCGGATCACGCCGCCACCCGGGCTCGTGGCCTACCACGTGCCCGGCGACGCCGTGCTCCACCGCGACCTCCATCCGGGCAACGTGATCCTCTCGCCCGACGGACCGGTGGTGATCGACTGGACCAACGTGCAGCGGGGCGACCCGGCCGCCGACGTCGCCCTGTCGTGGATCCTCATGGCCGCGTTCGAGCTCGACGACGAACCGATCACCGGCTCCCTCCCGCACCGGGCCTTCGTGCGCGCCGAGCGGGCCATCACGCCGTGGATCCGCAAGCGCCTGGTCGCCACGTTCCTGCGAGCCAGCGGCGTCGTCGAGGAGGCCCGCGCCGTGTTGGCGGCCGCCGCCGAGGATCGGCTGCTGGACCGGAACGTCCGGCCGGGCGAGGCGCTGGCCATCAAGGCCCTGGTGGCGCGAGAGGCCCGACCGCACCCGGGGTGATGCCGGTCAGCGCACCAGGGCTGCGGCGTAGTACTCGTCGCTCGATCCGAGGGCGATGGCCAGCCTGATGTCGGACGACGTGGCCAGCTGGGCGACGCCGGCGCTGAGCTCGGCGGCGGTGGGCTGGCGGCGGAGCAGATCGACGTACTGGACCGTGACGCGCCGCCGACGGGACTCGTTGGTGGCGTAGAGCTGCTTGGCCATCGACAGCCGCGAGGTGCCGCCGTCGAGCTTGGCGACCCACGAGGCGCGCTCGCCGGTGGACGGGACCCGGCCGAAGATGGCCTGGAACGTGGCGTCGACGAACCCGGTGGTCGTGCCGCCGGTGTGGCCGAGGTACTCGTTGGACGCCGTGAGGTTGAGGACGAGCGTGGCGATCGGCATGCCGGCCTGCACCCGGTCGGCCCAGTACTCGCGACCCGACGGATCGGGGGTGCGCCCGAGCACGTCGGTGAACGCCCGGGTCACGATCTTCACCGAGTACTCGTGGGACCGAGACATCTTCAGCACGAACGAGGCGCGGGTCTCCTTGCCGGTGTCGAGGCGCCCGCTCCAGTACGCCTGGCCGCCGGCGTCGGCGGTACGGCTGAGGAAGTCGCGGTAGACCGCGGCGACGTAGGCCTGGGTCGGCGTGGCCACCTGGATGTTCGCCAGCACGGTGTCGGAGAGGTCGGTGCCGTCGAAGGCCCGGTAGGCGAAGAAGTCGGGGCCGGAGTAGCCGGCGGTGGCGGTGTAGGTGAACGACCCGTCGTCGCGGAGGGCCACCAGGCCGTGCTGGGCGCCGGTGACGATCGACGCCGTGAGCGGGTGGCCTCCGGGGTCGGTGTCGTTGGCGAGGACGCCGGGCGCGGCGACCGTGAGGGCCCGCCCCGAGACCGCCGCGTACGAGTCGGCGGTGGCCACGGGCGGCCCCTCGCCGGTGCTGGCCCGCGCGCACGTGGAGCCGGCGAGCTGGAGGGAGAAGGCCCGGATCGAGCCGGTGTCGCCCGAGGCCGAGTCGACGGCCTTGAGCGTCCACGTGCCGTGGGGGTCCTCCCCGTCGAAGGCGCTGAGCGGCGTGGCCGGCCTGAACGTGCCCGTGAAGGGCGCTGCGGTGGAGGGCTGGTCCTGGATGGGCGTGTCCGAGGCGTCGCTGAACACCGTCTGGCAGAGGTTGTTGCCGCTCTCGCCGGCTCGCGCCATCAGCACGGCTGTGGTCCCGTGGGGCGAGGTCAGCGAGAGGGTGAGATCGCCCACGTAGGAGTGGTCGATCCCGACCGTGGTGGACCCAGAGGCGGCCGAGCACGCCCTGCCGCCGATGGTCACGGTGAGGCCCTGGATGAGCGCCGTCGAGGCCACCGACACCGACGCGCTCCCGCCCGCTGCGCTCTTGTCGGGGACGGCCACGACACCGCCGCGGTAGGCCACGTCGTCGACGGCTGCGGGCTGGCCCACGACGACCCGCACCGGGAGCTCGACGGCGGGCTGCGATCCGCCCGCGTAGGACACGGTGAGGGTGAGCGAGAGGGTGGCGCCGCACGCGCACCCGGGCGCCACCGCGATGCGCAGCGGCGTCCCGGTGGGCGACCCGGTGGCGCCTGGGGCGATGGGGCCGTAGCTCGTCGTGCCCTGGATGACCGTGGCGTCGGCCGAGTCGGAGGTCAACGTGGCGGTGATGCCGGTGGCCGGGGCCACGCCGGCGTTGGTGAGCAGCGTCGAGACGGTGGCCGTCTCACCGGGCTCGACGAACCCGTCGCCATCGCCGGCCTGGGGCGTGATCGTGGTGGTCCCGGCCGCGAGCTTCGCCCGGCCCGTGGCCCCGACGGCCACCAGGAGCGCCCGCGCCATCACGATGCCCGCGCCGGTGTCGGGGTCGACCCCCGCGGCCTCGATGTCGAGGGCGCTCGCCGCCATGGCGGCCTCCAGCTGGCCCGGCGTGAGCGAGGGCTTCGCCTCGAGCGCCAGGGCCGCCAGCGCGGCGGCGTCGGGCGCGGCGGCCGAGGTGCCGAAGAACGGGTTGTAGCCGGCGGTGGCCGTGGTGATGCCGTCGGCGGCGGTGAGGTCGACGGCGTTGCGCGCCACCCCGCCGGTGGCCGTGAGGTTCCCCGGGGTGATCGCCGCGCCCGATGGCGTGAAGTACTGCCGGACGGGACCGTCGGACGAGAACACCTCGCTGACGCTGGAGCTGGTGAACAGCCCGGGGTACGGACCGGTCGGGCTCGACCCGTTCAGCGCGGCGGCCGCCGGCGTGGCCGCCACCGACACCGCGTCGACGCTGGCGTTGTGGCCGCGGACCGAGCCGCCGGTCCCGTACGCGAGCCGGCCGCGGTTGGTGTAGAGGACCAGGTAGCGGCTGGCCGCGGCCGCCTTCTTGGTGACGACCACGCGGCCGCCGACGGGCGAGGTGCTGATCGACTCGGCCGGGTTCTGCGTACCGCTCTGGATGTTCGTCGACGAACTGGTGATCGCGGTGCCGTCGCTGTTGAGGAGGTACAGGTCGTAGTCGTTGGCCGAGGCCCCCACGGGATCGGACCACTGCAGGTTGAGCTGGCCGCCGGTGGCCGTGATCGCGTTGTACCCGACGCCGTGGCCCCAGCCGTGCACGCGCATCCCGGTGGGGAGCGGAGCGGCCGAGGCCCCGGCGTCCTGGAAGTCGCCCTGCCAGGTGCCCGACGTGCCGTCGGCGAGGTTGCCGCCGTTGCCCGCCGAGGTGAAGTAGGTGGCGCCCTGCGCCCGGACGGTGGAGATGGCCTGGGCCACGGGCCCGTCCTGCATCGTGGGCTCGGCGAAGTAGGTGATGTCGTCGACGATGATGCCGCAGCCCGACGCGCGCAGGGCGACGATGTTCTGGGCGAACGAGGCCTGCCCGTTGAACCCGCTGGCGAAGCCGAGGCCGGCGCCCGGGGCGATGTCGTGGATCAGCTCGAGCATCGCCGTGCCCTCGTCGCCGGTCCCCTCCTGGCCGCTCACCACGTCGACCGCGGGGAGGTCGCCGCTGCCCTGGCGCAGCGCCAGGCTGTCGACGCCGTCGGACAGCACGCACACCTTCACGCCCGCGCCATCGAGCGCGTAGTCGGCGCGGACGGTGTCGGCCCCGTGGACCACGTCGGCCTCGCTGGCGGCGCTGCCGGCCGACGACGTGGCCGCGTCGCCGGCCACCCGGTTGGTGGTGGCCTCGTCCGCCGGCCGCACCTCGGCCACCTCGCCGCGACCCGCGAGGGTCACCACCGCATCGAGCGGCACCTCGGCCCGCACCGCGCCGTAGGCCGGGACGCTCGCCACGACCGAGCCGCCGCTCGTCGCGATGGATCGGAGCAGCGCGGGGGTCACCTCGGCATCGATGTCGACGAGCACCGATCCGGCGTCGGGGGTGACCGTGCTGCGGAGCTCGGGCGCCCCCTCCACGGCGACGCCCGTCGCGTCCTCCTGGACCGCGTAGAGGAGGTTGGAGTCGACCTTCTGCTCGGCGGGCGTCCGGCTCGCCTTGTCGTCGGCGATGGCCTCCATCTGATCGGCCACCGAGGGATCGCCCTGCCCCGACGCGCTCGTCGCCTCCGGCGCGGCCGGTGCGGCCTGGGCCCTCGTGCCCGGCGCGGCGGCGGACGCCGTGGCGGGCCCGACGCTCGGTGCCGCGGTGGGGGCCGGCCCGGCTTCGGCCGCGGCAGGGAGGCCGACAGCCGAGGCGACGACGAGCGCCAGCGCCAGGGCGCGGCGCCAGGGCCGTCGCCCGCCGGCGGTCCCTGCTTGGTGCACCCGGTCGATCCTTGTTCCGTGGTCGTCGTCCTGCGTCGCTCCGGCGCGCTCCATCCGCCCCGCGACCCTCCAGCCTAGGCGGCGACCCTCGATCGGCCAGGGGCAGGGCGGGCCTGACCGCGACCTCGCTCGACCCCGTCCGCGGGAGCAGATCAGGGAAATCGGTCCGTATCCCTATCGGGCGGCATGTTCGGTCCGACCTGTTGACCCATGGACCACGCGTTGGGCTTCACCCTGAAGTGGATCGGACGCATCTTGATCCTGGCCGCCGTGTTCGTGCTCGTGAGCAGCCTCTTCCTGCCCGATGCCGTCCAACCGCTGAACTCGACGCTGTGCCCGGCCGGCACCAAGCTCGACAACGGCCGCTACGCCCAGCCCGGCAGCCCCGACAACGCCAAGCTCGAGCTGGTGTGCACCGGCGCAGAGCACACCGAGGTCGTGGCCCACAAGCTCCTGCTGTTCGTGATCGGGCTGATCGCGGTCGGCCTGGCCTCGATCTACCTCGGCCAGCGGATCGTCCGCCCCCAGTTCCACCGACCCGTCACGCCCTCCCTGCACTGACCGGCGCGCCCGGCCGGCCGCCGGGCCGGGCCGCCGCTCCGCTGCCGGGCCCGCTCAGATCGGGGCCGGGGTCGCCAGGTCCGGGGGCAGCACGATGGCGGGCGACGACGCCGCGTCGGGGTGGAGGGCGTCGCCGGGCGCCGGGTAGCCGAGCAGGAAGCCCTGGCCGTAGTGGCAGCCGAGCGCTTGGAGGCTGCGCAGCTGGTCGAGCGTCTCGATGCCCTCGGCGATCACCTCGAGGCCGAGGGACCGGCCGAGGCTGACCACCGCCCGCACGATCTCCGCATCGCTCGGATCGACGCCCAGGCCGGCCACGAACGTGCGGTCGAGCTTCACCGACTGGATGGGGAAGCGCTTGAGGTAGGCGAGGCTCGAGTAGCCGGTGCCGAAGTCGTCGATCGACAGCCCGACCCCCAGCTTGTGGAGCCACTCGACGGCCCGCAGGGTGGCCCGGTCCGCCCCGATCACCGTGGCCTCGGTGAACTCGAGCACCAGGTCGGCGGGGGCCAGGCCGTGATCGTCGAGCCCCGCCTGCACCTGCTCGGTGAAGCCCGGCGCGCCCAGCTCGCGGGCCGACACGTTCACGGCCATCTGGCGCGGGGAGCGGCCGCCGTGCTCCGCCCGCCAGGCGGCCAGCGTGGCGCACGCCCGGTCGAGCACCAGGGCGCCGACCGACACGATGAGCCCGGACTCGTCGGCCACCTCGATGTACTCGCCCGGCAGCTCGAGGCCGCCGTCCTCGCCCCGGATGCGCAGCAGCGCCTCGGTGGCGGCCAGGTGGCCGTCGGCGAGGTCGATGATCGGCTGGTAGTGGACCTCGAGACGGTCGTGCTCGAGCGCATCGCGCAGCACCTGCTCGGCGGTCATGCGCCGCAGCGCGGCGGTGCGCAGCGACTCCGTGAAGACGTGGTAGCGGTTCCGGCCCTTCTCCTTGGCCCGGTAGAGGGCCGTGTCGGCATCGCGCAGCAGGTGCTCGGACCCCCGGCCGCTGTCGTAGGCGATGCCGATGGACGCCGTGACCGTGACCATCCCCTGCGGCAGCTGGATCGGCGCCGCCACCACCTCGCCCACGCGCTGGGCCAGGGCGATGACCTCCTCGGTCTCGCCCACCGACTCCACCAGCACCACGAACTCGTCGCCGCCGAGCCGGGCCACGGTGTCACCGGCGCGCACCACGCCCTCGAGCCGCTGGGCCACCTCCACCAGCAGCTGGTCGCCCGCCTCGTGGCCCATCGAGTCGTTGACGAGCTTGAACCGGTCGAGGTCGAGGAACAGCAGCGCGGTGAGGTCGCCCAGCCGGCGGGCCCGGTCGACGGCGTGGCCCAGGCGGTCGTTGAGCAGCGCCCGGTTGGGCAGGCCGGTGAGCGAGTCGTGGAACGCCTGCCAGGCCAGCCGGGTGGCCGCCTCCGCCCGTTCGGTCACGTCGCGGACGTTGGCCACGATCCCGCTCACCGCCGGGTCGCTGAGCCGGTTGGTGGCGACGATCTCGACGTGGCGCCAGTCGCCGTCGGCGGTGGCCACCCGGACCTCGGAGAGCGCCGTGAGGGACGGCTCGATGACGAGGCGACGGAACACCTCGTTCAGCTCCGCCTGGTCATCAGGGTGCACGACCGACGTGAACGGCGTGCCCAGCCAGGCGCCGTGGGCGTACCCGAGCAGCCGCTCGGCGGCGGGGCTGTGGTACGTGATGCAGCCGTGCTGGTCGATCACGCAGATGATGTCGGTGCTGCGCTCGACGAGGGCGGCGAACCGCTGCTGGCTCGACCGGAGGGCCTCGTGCGCGGAGGCCAGGGCGTCGATCGTGGCCCGGCGCTCCGTGATGTCCTGGACGTGGGAGATGAAGTAGCGGGGCTCGCCGTTCGGGTGGCGCACCATCGACACGTCGAGCTGGATCGGCACCTCGTGGCCCTGCGCGTGGAAGTAGCGCTTCTCCATGGAGTACGCCGAGATCTCCCCGGCGATCATCTCGCGCACCTGGGCGAGGTCGGCGTCGAGGTCGTCGGGATGGGTGATGTCCTGGAACGTGAGGGCGAGCAGCTCGGGCGCGGTGTAGCCGACGATCCGGGTCAGGGCGTGGTTGACCCACATGAACCGACCGTCGGGCGAGACGAGCGCGATGCCGATGGGCGCCTGCTCGAACGCGAGCTGGAACTCCACGGGAGCACCGTCGATGCGGGGCACCACGACCGCATCACTCATTGGGCTACCCCTTCCCGACCAGCTGACGATGCCACGAGGTGAACATCGGCGCGCTTCGACCGGAACTGAACGACAGGAGGTCAGCTTAGGTTCGGCCTGGTCGCATCGGGACGGGAACCCGTCCGGAGGTCAGGTGCGCGTCAGGTGCGCGTCAGGCGGGCGTTCATGCGGGCGTTCAGGCGTCGGGGGCGACCGACGCGAAGGCCCGGGCCCGGTCGAGCTGCGCGGTGCGCTCATCGGTGCCCAGGGCGCCGACCAGCACGTAGTCGTCGGCGAACTCCGCCTTCAGCTCACCGTGGGCGTCGAGCATCCAGGCCTGGGCCATGCGGCGCGGCACCCGCACCTGAGCAGGCACCTCGAGCGTGCCGAACACCCGGTCCCAGATGGGGAGGGTGACCCCGTGGTTCGAGTTCGGGTGGCCGAAGTGGTGGTGGAAGTGGTGCTTGCGCAGCCACCGCTGGTACCCGGTGGAGGGGGCGGAGAGGTGGGCCTGGGCGTGCTGGTACTCGTAGAAGAAGTAGCCGGCGGTCCAGCCCACGGCCACGGTGATCCCGAACGCCAGGCTCACGGTGACCCAGCCCAGCGGCATCCACAGCACGAACCCGACGAGCAGCATCCCGGCCCAGCTGAGCAGGTGGATCGAGGAGAACGACCACCCCGCCGCCACGTGGTGGTTGAGGTGCTCGCGGCTCATGATCCCCTTGCCCTTGAGCTCGTGCATCGCGAAGCGGTGCAGCAGGTACTCGAAGAGGTTCCAGAGCAGGAAGCCACCGGCGAACGCGGCGCCGAGGAGCAGCGCGGTGGCCATCACGCCTCCGCCTCCGACCGGGCGGCGCGGGCCCAATCGGCGGAGAGGGCCCGGGCCGAGGCCAGCACCGCCGCGTCGGCACCCCAGCCCACCAACAACGTGTCGGTGAGCTGGGAGCCGAGCGCCTCCCCCGTGGTTGGCAGCCCGGTGACCAGGCCGTCGGTCAGGAGCGCGCCGTTCAGCGCCACCACCCAGGCCAGGGTGCGGGCGAACGACGCGTCGACCGTCTCGCCGAGCGGGCCGACCATCGGCTGCCCGGGCTGCATGGCGCCCACCTCGGCGGCCGCAGCGAGGAGCCGCTGCGGCTGGGCGAGCACGTGGAGCGCCGCGGGCACCACGCCGCCGGCGTCGTCGACGTCTTCGACACCGGGCGTGACCAGGAGCTGCTGCTGGAGGCGGAACTCTCGGCGGTGGCGGACCGGGGCGTCGAGGAACAGGTCGGAGAAGGCGCAGAGCTTGGCCAGGGCCGAGGTGGCGAGGTCGACCCGGTCGCCGGCGGCCCGGGCCCGGTCCCAGGCAGCCTCGCTCTCGGTGCCGACGCGGGCGAGCACCACCAGCGCCCGCTCCTGGAGGGCGGCCATGAGCGCGCTGCGCGACGAGAAGTAGGTGTAGAGCGACGCGGTGGCGTAGTCGCCCGCATCGGCGAGCGCCGCCATGGTGAGCCCGTCGACCCCGTGGTCGTCGACGATGTCGAGCGCCAGGTCGAGCAGGTGGTCTCGGCGCGCCTCGCGCTTGCGAGCCCGGCGGTCGATAGGTTCCGAGGTAGCGACGTTTTCCGAAGGCACGTCGGAAAACGTACCCACATCGCTCCATCTGGTCAACCCCCCACCCAAAACGCACGAACTTGTTGCAGCCAGTGCTCCATGGAGCACTGGCTGCAACAAGTTCGGTGGTGCGTGGGGGTGGCGCGTGGGGGTGAGGGTCGGGTGGACCCCGCGGGTCAGGCGGTGGGGAGGGTCTTCTCGATGTCGGCGGCGATCTTCTCGGGCTTGGTGATCGACGGGTAGCGCTTCACCACGTTGCCCTCGGGATCGACCAGGAACTTGGTGAAGTTCCACTTGATCTTGTCGCCGAGCAGGCCGCCCTTCTGGGTGCGCAGCCACTTGTAGAGCGGGTGGGCGTCGGCCCCGTTGACGTCGACCTTGGCGAACATGGGGAACTTCACGCCGTAGTTCAGCTCGCAGAACGACTCGATCTCCTCCTCGTCGCCCGGCTCCTGGTGACCGAACTGGTCGCACGGGAACCCGAGGACCACGAGGCCGTCGTCGCCGTACTTCTCGTAGAGCTCCTCGAGCCCCTTGTACTGCGGCGTGAACCCGCACTTGGAGGCGGTGTTGACCACCAGGACGGCCTTGCCCTTGTACTGGGACAGGTCGGTCTCGGTGCCGCCGATCGACGTGGCGGAGAAGTCGTGGAGAGAGGTCACAGCGGGGATCCTTCGGATGGGGTGGGCGCCGAACAGCAGGAGCAACCTGGTTCGGGGCCAAAGCCTTCCACGGATGGGGCAGGCTGGCGCCCATGGCCACGGTCCCGATCGAGCGCGCCCTGCGCGACGCCCAGCCGGGATCGTTCTGGCTCGATGCCGCCGATCGGCCGGCGGCCCGGCCGCCGCTCGACGGGGCCACCACCTGCGACCTGGCCGTGGTGGGTGGCGGCTACAGCGGGCTGTGGACCGCGCTGCTGGCCAAGGAACGACACCCCGACCGCGACGTGGTGCTGCTCGAGGGCGATCGGATCGGATGGGCGGCGTCGGGCCGCAACGGCGGGTTCTGCGCCGCCAGCCTCACCCACGGCGAGGCCAACGGCCGCGACCGCTGGCCCGACGAGTACGAGCAGCTCGCGGCGATGGGCCGCCAGAACCTCGACGAGCTCGAGGTCGCCGTCGCCCGCTACGGCATCGACTGCGACTTCCACCGCCGCGGCGAGCTCACCGTCGCCACCGAGCCCCACCAGGTCGCCGAGCTCCACCCCAGCGATCCCGACGATCCCCACGAGGCGTTCTGGGACCGCGAGCAGATCCAGGCCGCGGTGCACTCGCCCACCTACCTGGCCGCCCACCTCGACCGCACCACCGCCCTGGTCGATCCGGCCCGCCTGGCCTGGGGGCTGGCGCGGGCAGCCCAGGAGCTGGGCGTGCGGATCGTCGAGCACACGCCGGTGACGGGGATCGACGGGTCCGGGAGCAGCGTGGTGCTGCGCACGCCCCGGGGATCGGTCACCGCCCGCCAGGTGGCGCTGGGCACGAACGTGTTCCCGTCGCTCGTGCGCCGCACGCGCCTGCTCACCGTGCCCGTCTACGACTACGTGCTCATGACCGAGCCGCTCAGCGAAGCGCAGCTCGACGGCATCGGGTGGGCCGACCGCCAGGGCATCGGCGACAGCGCCAACCAGTTCCACTACTACCGGCGCACCGCCGACGACCGGATCCTGTGGGGCGGCTACGACGCCGTCTACAACTTCGGCGGGCGGGTGGCCGATCGCCACGACCAGCGCCCGGCCACCGCGGCGAAGCTGGCCGAGCACTTCTTCGCCACGTTCCCGCAGCTCGACGGGCTCCGCTTCTCCCACGCGTGGGGCGGGCCGATCGACACGTGCACCCGGTTCTGCGCCTACTTCGGCACCTCGCACGGCGGCCGGGTGGCCTACGCCGCCGGGTTCACCGGCCTGGGCGTGGGCGCCACCCGCTTCGGGGCGAACGTGATGCTCGACCTGCTGGCGGGCGAGCCCACCGAGCGGACGCGCACCCGGATGGTGCGCACCACCCCGGTGCCGTTCCCGCCCGAGCCCCTGGCCTGGGCGGGCATCACCGCCACCCGCTGGTCGCTGGCGCAGGCCGATCGCAACCAGGGGCGGCGCAACCTCTGGCTGCGCACGCTCGACCGGCTGGGCCTGGGCTTCGACTCCTGACCCCCCCGCCCGGTCGAGCTCCGTGCGGATCGGGTGCGCCGGTGCGCCGGATCCACACGAAGCTCGTGGGTGGGGGTTCAGATGATCAGGCCTTGCCCTGCAGGGTGGCCAGCTTCTCAATGGGAGCCTTCAGCGTGGAGGCGTCGAGGCTGTCGCCGAGGGAGACGATCGTGATCTGGGTGCCGACGTCGCCGGTGGTCATGACGAGCATGGCGACGGTGGCGTTGACCGTGGTGCCGTCGGCGGCGGTCAGCTTGTAGGTGCCGCTCAGGCCGGCGAGGTCGTCGGTGCCGAGGTCGAGGTCGGAGTCGTCGGCCAGCGACCCTTCGGCCTTGAGCTCACCGTTGTTGGTGAGCGTCTTCTGGAGGGCCTTGTCGATGCAGGTGACGACGGTGGGGTCCTTGAAGGGGGCGATGGCGGCCGAGGCGGCGTCGGCATCGGTGAAGATCACGGTCTCGGCCCCGAACTGGGTGCCGTCGGCCTGGTCGAACGATCCGACGACGAAGGTGTCGGTGTCGAACTTGGCCAGCTGGTCGCTGTCGTCGGCGAAGCTCGGGTCGCACGCGTCCATGGGGCTGGCGCTGTCGTCGGCCGTGGTGGGGGTGGCGGTCCACCCGTCGGGGAAGTCGGACACGGTGAGGTCGACGGTCTTGGCGCGGGCCTCGGCGTCGCCGTTCGTGGCGGCCGTGGTGGTGGTCTTCTCGGCGGTGGTGGTGCTGGTGGTGGTCTTGGGCTTGGTGGTGGTGGTGTCCTTGCTGGAGTCGCTGCCCCCTGAGGTGCCGCAGGCCGACAGCAGCAGGGCGGCGCAGACCGCCGCTGCACCCAGGTACTTCCGATGACGTTGCACGTGCACGATCGCTCCGATTCCGTTGGTGAGGTGGCCGCCTGGAGCACAATCCTGCCCCAGCCGCCGACCCTCCCTGGACATAGGTCCACACACGGGGCGGGCAGCACGGCCGCGGCCCGCGCCGGGACCGACCCTCGCCCCCTGCCCTCCTACGGCTCGACCTCGAGGCGCCGCCGCAGCTCGACGTAGACCTCGGTGCCCACCACGCCGACGAGCTCGTCGCCCAGCGAGTCGATCACCGGACGGTCGCCGACGTAGGCCCGTTCGCCCTCGGTGCAGCACCAGGCCATCGTCTCGCCCTCGGGCCCCCAGTCGGCGCGGGACCACCGGCGGACGGTGGCGCGCTCGCGGCCGCCGTCGAGCGGCTCCCAGTCGACGCGGATCGGCAGCTGCCAGCACACCGACGGCTTCCAGTCCATCGGCCGCTCGCCGTCGGCCTCGGCACCGAGGTGGAGCGCGCAGCCGGCGCCGCCGGGGAAGCCGGGCCGGTTCAGGAAGATGCAGGCCCCGTCGACCACGCGGGTGTTGGTGGCGGTCTCGTCGCTGAACACGCCGCCGGCCGCCGCCTCGCGGTGGAACTGGAACAGCGCCGGGTCGAGCATCCGGGCGAAGGCCGCCACGGTGCGGGCCTCGTCGTCGCCGTCGAGGTGCGCGCCCACCGAGCAGCACCCCTGGTTCAGGTGCTCGGTGGGCTCGTCGTGGATGCCCAGGCAGCCCCGGCCCCAGATGCAGGACCAGTTCGACTCCAGGAACGTGCGCTCGACCACCCAGTCGACCTCGGGGGTGTCGACGTGCTCCCACTGCTCCCCGTCGGTCGCACCTTCGTCCATGGCGGAAGCCTGGCACGGCGCCGTGGTCCTAGCCTGCACTCGCCCGCCCGCCTGCACCGCCCTGGGGAGCCCATGACCCGCCGCCTCCGTCCCATCGCCCTCGTCATCGCCCTGGCGGCGGTGCTCGCGGCCTGCGGCACCTCTGGCGGCGACGGCTCGAAGGCCACCACCACGACCTCCGCGGCCGTGTCCACCACCGCGCCCACTGCCAGCACCACCGGCGGGGGCGCGTCCACCACGGCCGGCACCACCGGCTCCACGCCCGCCGCCCTCCCGGCGTGCCAGGACCTCCTGCAGGAGTACACCGACCGGTTCACCCCCGACGACCTGAGCAGCATCGCGTCGTTCTTCCGCGAGTACGCCCCGCTGATGCCGGCCGAGGTGCGCGCCGCGTCGCTGCGCATCGCCACCGCCTACGAGCGCGCCGGCGACCTGACCAAGCTGAACCTGGCCGACACCGACCTCACCGCCGACGCCCAGACGTTCTCTGACTGGCTGACCGCGGGGTGCCCAGCCGGGTGACCACTCCCACGGCGGCACCCTGATGCGCTCGGCGTTCGATCGCTTCGTCTCGCTCGTCGCCCGGCTCATCACCCGCGGCCTCTACCGGTCCGTCGAGGTCGTCGGGCTCGATCACCTCCCCAAGGGCCCGCGGCTGATCGTCGCCAACCACTTCAACGGGTTCGTCGACCCCGTGGTGATCGCCGGGGCGATGGGCGAGCTCCCCCGGTTCATCGCCAAGGCCACCCTCTGGAAGACCCCCGGGGTGCCGCTGCTGATGCGCCTCGTCGGCGTGCTGCCGGTGCACCGCTCAGCCGACGGCGGTGGCGACAACTCCCGCACGTTCGACGACGTGGTGGCCGAGCTCCACCACGGGATGACGGTGGCGATCTTCCCCGAGGGGACCACCCACGACAACCAGCACCTCTCGCCGGTGCGGACCGGCGCCGCCCGCCTGGCGCTCGACGCCGCCGAGTCCGGCGTGGAGGGCATGCACGTGGTGCCGGTCGGGGTCACGTTCGAGGACAAGGTGGCGCTCCGGTCGCGGGTGGTCATCCGGGCGGGCACCCCCATCGATCCCGCCGGCCCCGCCTACCGGGACGTCGACGGCACGCCCCTGGGCTCGGAGCACCACGAGGCGGTGCGGGCCCTCACCGACGAGATCCGCGCCGGCCTGGCCGCCGCCGCGCCCGACTTCGACACGCTGCTCGACGCGGTGGAGATGCGCCGGGCCGCCGACGTGGCCCTGCGCGCCCACCCGCTGCCGCCGCTCGCCGAGGTGTCGCTGGCCAAGCGGGAGGCGCTGGCCAAGCAGCTCGACCACCTGCCCACCGAGGAGCGCGACCCGATCGCCACCGCGGCCGCCGAGTACGAGCTGCTGCTCGGGGCGGTCCGCATCAGCGACCGGTACCTCGCCCCCAAGGTCGGCGTGCGCGACCTGGTGGTCCGGCTGATCACCACCGGCGTGCTGGTGGCGCTGCTCGCGCCGTTCGCCGTGGTCGGCGTCGCCGTCAACCTCATCCCCACCCTGCTGGTCGTGCTGGCCGGGCTGGCGGCCAGCGCCCCGGTCTCGAAGGGCACCAACCGCGTCCTGGTCGGGTTCATCGCCTTCCCGGCCACCTGGATCGCGCTGTCGGTGTTCGACGTGGGCAGCGGCTGGGTGTCCGATGCGCTGGCCCTGTTCACGTCGCCGCTGTCGCCCGAGATCGATTGGTTGTTCGGGTCCCGCGGCGGGTGGGGCGCGTCGCTCCTCGTGTTCATCGCCTGCCCCGCCCTCGGCCTGCTGGCCGTGTGGCTCGCCGAGCGGGTCATCCGGGTCTACGCCACCTGGCGGGCGGTCAGCACCAACCTCAACCGCCGGGGCCAGCTCGGCGATCTGCTCGAGCGCCGCGGCCGCCTCGTCGAGATGGTGCACGACGCCCGGGCCTGGCCCGGGACCTGACCGCGCTGGGTGACGGCCTCCCCGCGGTCCGAACCCGACCGGGCGACGCCTGTGCAACACTCGGCACCACGGTGGACGAGGGGGTTGCGTGACCACGACCGGTGAGCTGTCGATCGGTGAGGAGCAGGCCGCAGGCGCTCCCGACGCGCTGGTGCGCCAGGCGGCGTCGGTGCTGCTGGGGAGCCCCCAGCCCATCGCCCTGGCGGTCGACGCCTTCTTGGCCCGCGGCCACGTGCTGTTCGAGGACGTGCCGGGCGTGGGCAAGACGCTGCTGGCGAAGGCCCTGGCCGAGTCGATCGGCGGCACCTTCGGCCGAGTCCAGGGCACCCCCGACCTCCTGCCCTCCGATCTCACCGGCGTCTCCTACCTCGATGACGACCGCCGCACCTGGGTGTTCCGCCCCGGGCCGCTGTTCAACAACGTGGTGCTGGTCGACGAGATCAACCGCGCCACGCCCCGCACCCAGTCCGCGCTGCTCGAGGCCATGGCCGAGGGCCAGGTCACCGTCGACGGCACCACCCACCCCCTGCCCGATCCGTTCCTGGTCATCGCCACCCAGAACCCGCAGGTCGACGATCCGGGCACGTTCCCGCTGGTGGCCGGCCAGCGCGACCGGTTCTCGGTGTCGCTCTCGCTCGGGCTCCCCGGCCGCCAGGCCGAGCTGGCCCTGCTGGGCGGAGCCGGCGGCACCCGCGCCCTCGGATCGCTGGCCCCGGTGGCCCCGCTCACCGAGTGGCTGCGCCTGCGCACCGAGGTCGATCGGGTGTTCCTGCACCCCAGCGTCGCCGCCTACGCGCTCGACCTCGTCGACCTCATCCGCCAGCGCTCCACCTCGCGCCAGCCGATCTCCCCGCGCGCGGCGCTGGGCGTGGTGCAGGTCGCCCGGGCCCACGCCCTGTCGGATCGTCGGGACCACGTCCGTCCCGACGACGTGCAGGCCGTCGCGGTCGCGGCGCTGGCGCACCGCATCGTCGACGCCACCAACGACGACCTGTCCACGGCGCGCCGCTGGATCGACGACTTCGTCCGCCAGGTGCCGGTGCCCCCGGCTCCGGGTGGGTGACCCACCGTGGCCCGCCGGAACGACCGACCTGATCGCGTCCACCACCGGCCGACCGGCCTCGGGGTCGCCCTGCTCGCGCTGGCCGGCCTGGCCCTGATCTTCTGGTGGGTCACCGAGGTGGAGGTGCACCTCGCCATCGCCACTGCGGTGCTGGTGGCGGTCGTGATCGACGGGGTCATCGCCCACCGCACCATCGCGCCCATCCGCTTCGACCTGCGCTCGCCCGACGAGATCCCCGCCGGGCGCGAGTCCACGTGGACCGCGCTGGTGGAGGGGTGGACGCGCCCGATCACCCTGCGGCCGCTGCTGTCCGGTCCGCCCGTCGACCTGATCGTCGACCACGGCCGGCTCGGGTCGCTGCCGTGGCCGCCCCTGCGGCGCGGGGTCGTGCCGTTCGCCGCGGTCGATGCCCGCGCCAACGGTCCGCTCGGCCTGGTGGCCACCGGCCGGCGCCACCACGTGGTGCTCCCGCTGCCGGTGCACGTCACCCCGGAGCCGGTGGCGGCCGATGTCCGCTGGCCCAAGCCGCGCGCGGTGGCGTTCGGCGGCGCCGAGGGGGCGCCCATCGGCGACGACATGTTCCGGTCGGTGCGGCCCTACCAGTTCGGTGACGAGCGGCGCCGCGTGCACTGGAAGGCCACCGCCCACCACGGCGAGCTGATGGTGCGCGAGTCCGACGGGCTCGGCGTGGTGCGCGTGCGGATGATCGTCGACCTCGGCCCGCCCGGGCCCGCCGGCGAGCTGGTCGCCGGCCACGCGGTCTGGGCCGCCGCCGCCATGCTCGACCGGGGCTGGAGCGTCGAGCTGGTCACGCTCGACGCGTCGCACGAGGTGCCGCGGCTCCGCACGCTCGGGCGCGCGTTCGGCGCCTCGCCGATCCTCGAGGACCCCCCGCTCATCCCGCTGCCCACCCTGTCGGCGCCCGTGCGCAGCGCCAAGGACGCGCGGCTGCGCCTCGCCTGCACCGCCAACGGCTCCCCCATGGCGGGCAGCGGCTGGCAGGGCGCCACGTGCCGGGTGACCCGCGACGGGATCGAGTGGTCGTGACCGGCACCGTCGGCCCGTCGGGTTGGGGCCCACCGGGCGGGAGCGGCGCCGGGCCCGGGTACGCACCCCCACCTCCCCCTCCGGGCCCGCTGGTGCCCGAGCCCGACGATGGCCGTCGGTCCACGGCCGCGTCGCCGCTCGCCGGGCTGCGGAGCCAGCTGCTCACCTACGCCGTGTGCGCTCTCGCGCTGTGGCTGGTGTGCGCAGCGATCGAGCAGCCGTCGTGGGGCGTGGTGGCGGCGGTGGTGCTCGGCGCCGCGGTGGCCGTCGCCGTGGCCGCCGACCTCATCCGACCGTACGGGCGCTTCGCCGGCCTCGTGGTGGGCACCCTCGCCACCATGGCCCTCGCGCTGCTGCTGGCGTTCGTGAGCGCGCCCGCATCGACCTGGACGGTGGTGCCGCTCGCGGGCCTGTTCATCGCCGGTCTCGACTGGCGGGTGGTGCGCCGGCTGCTCGTCGCCCCCTTCCTGGCCGGGCTCCTCGTGCTGGTGGGCGTGGCGCACCGCGAGGCGTGGACGTACCCCACGGCGCTGGCCTGGCTGGTGCTGGCGTTCGCGGCGTGCGCCTCGCTCGAGGCCGACCGGCGCGCCGCCCAACCCAAGGTGGCCGCCGTCTCCCCCGGTCCGGTGGCCCCCGACATCCGCTC
This sequence comes from Aquihabitans sp. McL0605, assembly GCF_049993875.1. Classification (NCBI taxonomy): domain Bacteria; kingdom Bacillati; phylum Actinomycetota; class Acidimicrobiia; order Acidimicrobiales; family Iamiaceae; genus Aquihabitans; species Aquihabitans sp. McL0605. Next base: position 2,983,294 of record NZ_CP188252.1, on the reverse strand, counting down.
CGGCGACCTGATCACCACCATCCTGTTCGCCCTGGCCATCGCCCTGGTGGCCGCGCTCGTGCTGAGCGTGCCGTCGTGCCGCCACCCTTCTCCGGGCTCCTCGTCGGGGTTCGGCTCGTCGTTGGGCTCGGGCTCCGGGTCGTCCTCCGGACCGGGCTCGGGCCGGGGCCACTACGACGGCAACGGCCAGTGGATCCCCGACAGCGGCCGCCGGTACGTCCCCGATGCCGGCGGCCAGTACCTGGTCCCCGACGACGGATCCGGGCAGGGCCAGCCCTCCGGGGTGCCATCGCCCACGCTCCTCCCGAAGGGCACGACCCCGGGCCGGGGCGACACCTACCAGACGCCCGATGGATCGACGCTCACCACCGAGCGCCGGCCCGACGGCACCGGCCGCATCACCGTCCACCACGACGGCCAGGCCGACCGCACCTTCGTCTACCGCGACCTGCCCGAGGGGACCACCGCGATCGACGAGCTCGACGCCGACGGCAACGTGGTGCGCACCTACGTCTACGACCCGAACGGGAAGTACGCCGACCAGACCAGCGGCGCGACCCCCGCCTCCCCCGAGCAGCAGCAGAAGCAGGCCCAGGACCACTCGCTCCACGTCAACGGCCGAGCCATCCTCGCGGTGATCCTCGGGCTGGCCCTGATCGCCGGGATCGTGGCCCTCGTCCGCCGCCACCTGCGCCGGCCGCCACCGCCGCCCGCGCCCCCGTGGGCACTCCAGCTCGCCCGCGACCTCGAGCACGAAGGCGCCCGCCGCGGCCGTCCCCGCCGCCGGTCCGAACCGCTGGCCGCCTATGCCGCCGCGCTGTCCGACACCGCCCTTCCCGACGAGCGGATCGCACGCGTCGGCGCCATCGTCTCCACCGCCCTGTTCGCGGCCCACGAGCCGGCGGCCATCGATCGCGAGTGGGCCATCGCCACGCTCACCCAGGTCGTCGACGCCCACCCCCCGCCCACCCGCGCCGAGCGCAAGGCCCTGGCCTCGGCCGCCGCCGGCGCCCCGGACGCCTGAGCCCGAGCCGCTCGAGCTCGCCGAGACCACCCCGCCGTTCCGGCCCCGATCCGGGCGGCTGGTGCCACGCCCGGATCTCCACGCGGACGAGGGGGTTGAGGGCGTCACACGGGAGGGTCGTTGCCGGACCGGCGACGATCGGCCAACCTTGCGGCCACCATGACTGACACCGAGCCGACGCCACCCCTCCCCGACTCCTGGGCCGATGACGACCGAGAAGCCGCTCGCAAGGCGGGCAAGGGCCGCATCATCCTGATCGTCGTGGGCATCGCTGCCGTCGTGATCCTCGGCGCCCTGGCCTTCGTCGTGATCAGCACCCACGACACCCGCGAGCGGGCCTGGCCCGCCACGGTGAACGGGCGGCCCGACGGGCTGGGCGGCGAGCGCGAGACCACCGCCGACGTCAACCTCGCCGCCGATCCCGGCGTCTACATCTGGAGCGGCTTCGACGGCTGGCACCTGTGGGTGGTGAACGGGGGCGACCTGAAGGGGATCAAGGGCACCATCACCAGCAATGCCGAGATCTCGCGGGGCGCCCCCTCGGCGCCCGGCGACGGGACCGCCACCGTCAAGGGCAAGGAGCTCACGTTCGACCTCTCGGGCGACGCGCCGCTCGCCGGCGTCGACTTCGAGCCCGGCCTGTCGAAGCACCTCGAGTTCCAGATCGAGGGCCCCGACGGCCCCATCGATGCCTCGGTGGTCACCACCGGTCGCAGCGGCACGGCGGTCGCCGCCCTGCCGTTCGTGATCGACAAGCACGTCGTCGAGAAGAGCTGACCGACACCGCGGTCACCGCCTTGCCGGGCCCGTTCTAATGCCATACATTAGAACGTGTTCTAGAAATCAGGATCTCGGCAAGGAGACTTCCCATGGAGTTCGGACTGTTCCTCAACGGCTACCTGCCCGGGCCGGCCGCCCATGACCCCGAGTCCGAGCACACGATGATCATGCGGGAGATGGAGTACGCCATCCACGCCGACGGCTTCAACTGGAAGTACGTCTGGATCGGCGAGCACCACGGGCTGGTCGAGTACTCGCACATGTCGGCGCCCGAGACCGTGTTCAGCTACATCACCGCCAAGACCGAGCAGATCCACGTCGGGTCCGGGATCATGAACCTGTCCCGCCCGGTCAACCACCCGGTGCGCAACGCCGAGCGCGTCGCCATGCTCGACCACATCACGAACAACCGCTACGAGTGGGGCACCGGCCGCGGCGCCGGCAGCCACGAGATGGCCACGTTCGACCTGCTCACCTCGGAGACCAAGGCCATGTGGGACGAGGCCGCCACCGAGATCCTGCGCATGTGGGAGCAGAAGGACTACACGTTCGAGGGCGAGTTCTTCCGGGTCGAGAAGCCCCACAACGTCCTCCCCAAGCCGAACGGCCCCGGCCACCCACCGCTCTGGGTGGGGTGCGGCAACCCCGGCACGTTCACCAAGGCCGGCGAGCTCGGCATCGGCGCCATCGCCTTCAACTTCGAGCCCGTCTACAACCTGAAGGGCCGCATCGAGGCCTACAAGGAGGGCATCGCCAACTGCACCGAGCCGCTCGGCCAGTTCGTCAACGACAACGTGATGATGACCAACGCCGTCGTCTGCCTCGCCGACCGGGAGCGGGCCCGCGAGATCGCCATGTCCCCCGGCCGGGGCTACATGAACACGATGATCAACGTGTACCACGACACCATGCCGCCCCAGCCGGGCGCGGTGAAGTGGCCCAACCCGCCGTACGTCATCCCCGACGAGGCCACGCTCGACTGGCTGATCGAGGCCGGCTACCTGCTCTGCGGGTCGCCCGACGACGTGCTCGAGCAGATCGCCAAGTACCAGGACGTGGGCTGCGACCAGCTGGTGTTCGGCATCCCCAACGAGGGCTTCGAGCACGACGAGGTCCTCGAGATGATCGAGCTGTTCGGATCGAAGATCATCCCCGAGTTCGACCACGAGCCGATCCACCGCACCACCCGGATGCGCGCCACGGCCCAGCGCAAGTACCCCGACTTCGCCCACCCCCTCCCCGAGGGGCTCGACGTCGGCGTCATCCCCACCAACGCGCTGCTCCCGCTGGGGAGCTGAGCCCACGGCCCCCACCGCCACCGCCACCAAGGAGCGCCTGCTCGACGAGGCCGAGCGGCTGTTCGCCGTCGGCGGCGTCGAGGGCGTGACCACCCGCCAGATCACCGAGGCCGCCGAGCAGCGGAACACGTCGGCGGTCAGCTACCACTTCGGGTCGCGCCAGGGGCTCCTGCGTGAGCTCCTCGCCCGGCGCGGCGGCCCGGTCGACCAGGAGCGGGGCGCGCAGCGCTCCCGGGCCGGCGCCGCCCCCTCGCTCCCCACCCTCGTGAGCTGCCTGGTCACGCCCTACGCGGCGCTGCTGGCCGAGCCGACCGGCCGGTCGTACCTGCGGATCGTCGCCCAGCTCCGCGGCCGGTTCGCGGCGTGGCGCGTCGAGTCCGACGCCGCCACCACCGAGCACCTCGCCCGCATCCTCGACGAGATCGAGGGCCGGCCCACCGCCCCCGCCGCCGTGCGACGCGAGCGGGTCGTCGCCCTGATCATGCTGCTGACCGGTTCGGTGGCCGAGCGCGCCCGCCGCATCGACGACGGCACCGGCAACGAGCTCACCCACGACGAGTTCGTGCAGAACCTCGTGGACATGTGCGCCGCCGTGGTGTCGGCCTGAGCGGCCCGACGGTCAGGAGTTGGCGGCCCAGTAATCGCTGTCGCCGCCGTCGTCATCGGACGGTTCCACCACCAGCTCGTCGGCGCTGACCGGCTCGGTGAGCACGGGCGACGACGCCATCGCCGCCGCCTCGGTAGGCGCCACCACCGGCTCCTCGTCGGCCGCAGCCGGAGCCTCGGCACCCTCGCTCGCCTCGGCATCGGCCTCGACGGAGACGACGACCGCATCCGGGGCCGGCTCGGCCTGGAGGTGCACGTCGAGGACGACGGTCTCCTCGACGGTGTCGACCGCCGGGGCATCGACCACCGGGGCTCCGATCGCCGGGACCGCGGTGGTCGCGGTGGCCGCGACGCCGGCCGGCGCCGTGTCGGCCTGGGCGATGGCGATGGCCGCGTCGAGCTGGGCCATGCGCTGGCGGGCGACCCAGCCCTCGAGGGCCGACGGCACCCCCGCCTCGCGATCGCCCCAGTCGACAATCTCGTGGCAGCTGCTGACCAGCTCGTGGAGCGCCCGGCGGTCCTTGCGGGTGACGCCGGGGATGAAGCCCAGGCCCAGGATGAAGCTGAACGGGAAGGCGAGCGTGCGCCACAGCGCCTTGACGGGGCCGAGCGGCGTGCCGTCGAGCGCCACCACCCGCAGGCCCACGAGGGCCTTGCCTGGGGTGCGGCCGGCGATCTCGATGCTGCCCCACAGGTAGAGGCCGAACCACGAGAAGTAGCCGATGATCCAGGCCAGCCCGGCCCCGCTGGTGGGGTGGAAGAGGTCGCCCGTGAACAGCTCGAGCAGCGACTTGCCGAAGTAGACGACGATGCTGAAGATCGCCGACACGAGGAACAGGTCGACGCCGAAGGCCACCAGGCGGCTCACCGGACCGGCGGGGCGGCCGGTGGCGCTCAGCTTCGCCGACTGGGGCAGCGGCTGGCGCTTGCGCCGGAACAGGCGGTCGATGGCGCCGAGGATGATGATGTCGACGCCCACCAGCTGCCGGCGGGCGAGGTCGAGGGTGCGGGCGATGATGCCGGTGCTCGCCTCCGCCACGATCTCGTCGATGCCCGCCTTGGCCACGATGGCCTTGATGTCGACGTCGTCGAGCAGAGCGTTGAGATCGACCTGGCCGATCACCGCGTTCATGTCGATCCGGGCGATGAGCGCGCTCACGTCGATCCGGCCGAGCAGGGCGTCGATGTCGATGCGGGTCAGGAGGGCATCGATGTCGATCCGGGTCAGCAGCTCGTCGATGTCGACCCGAGCCATGAGCGCGTCGATGTCGAGCTCGCCGATGAGCGCATCGACGTCGACCGCATCGACCACGGTGGGGACGATCGCCCCCATGAGCCGGTCGACAGGCGAGCGATGTTCGGTCACGAGACGGACCGTAATCCCGGGCCGGCGTCACGGCGTGCCAAAACGCAGAGCGCCGTGGGGGCCGAAGCCCTCACGGCGCTCATGCTCCCGAAGGAGGCGTGCTCAGCTGGCGAGGATCTTGGCCTTCTGGGCCTCGAACTCCTCGGCGCTCAGGACCCCGCTGTCGCGGAGGCCGGCGAGCTTGGTGAGCTCCTCGGCGGTGCTGGCGCCCCCGGAGGCACCCACCGTGCTGCGGATGTAGGCCTGCGCAGCCTCGTCACGCGCCTTGGCGTCTTCCATCGCGTGCTCACCCATCTTGTGACCACGGGCGATCAGGTAGACGAACACACCGAGGTACGGGGCGACGATCACGAAGAAGATCCAGAAGAACTTGGCCCAGCCACCCATGTCGTGGCTGCGGAATATGTCCGAGAACACCATGATGAGCAGCCAGATCCAGATGAAGAACATCGTGAACCAGATGAAGGACCAAAGGACCTGTCCGGTACCGAACTCAGAAGCGAGCATGTTGCATTGCCTTTCGTAACTTCAGGCTCCATGGCGGAGTGCCTTGGAGGTAGATCGAGGCTCGGGCGATCACGCGATTCTCCATGCTCGCCACCCGCGGCGATTTCCGCGGCTCACCCTATTGCATGATCGGACATCGATCGTGACCGAAGATGTTTCTTTGTACCGAGCACGCATCCCCGATCACCTTGGTTCCGACCCACCCGGAGGGGTGACGGTTTCACGTATCTGGGTCCCGTAGGTTCACCACCCGTGGACGTGAGGGCGCTGGAGATCGCGATCGGGGGAGGTGCCCTGCTGGGCGCGTCGGTGCTCGGCGCGCGCCACCCGGTCATCCACCCGCTCGAGGCCCGGGCGTTCCACGCGGTGAACGGGCTGCCCGGCTGGCTCTACCCGGTGCTGTGGGCCCCGATGCAGCTGGGCAACCTCGTGGTCGGCACGGTGGTCGGGCTCGTCGTGGCGTGGGCGGTGGGCTCCTGGGCGGTCGCCCTCGGCGTGGTCCTGGCCATGCTGCTCAAGCTGGTGGTGGAGCGGCTGGTGCGCCGGGAGGTCGAGCAGTACCTCCAGGTCCGCCAGCGCCCCGGCACCAGCCAGGTGGGCGCCATCTTGCGCGGCGACGTGCCGAGCAGCGGCCCCAGCTTCCCGTCGGGCCACGTGATCCTGGTGGCGGCCATCAGCACGGTCCTCACGCCGCAGCTGAGCTCGCCGGTGATCTTCATCCCGTTCGTGATGGCCGTGCTGGTGGCCCTGGGCCGCGTCTACGTCGGCGCCCACAACCCGCTCGACGTCACCTCTGGCTTCGGCGCCGGCCTGCTGATCGGCGGGCTGCTGGCCCTGGTCCTGCGCTGACCCGCTGACCCGCGGGGTCAGCCCGCCAGCGCCGCCACCTGCCGGTGCAGGTCATCCAGCACCCCCGGCTGCGCCTTCAGCGAGGTGCGGGTGGCGCCGCTGAGCATCGGGAGCCGCAGGCGCGGGAGGGCGGTGGCCATGGCGTCGTCGCCCACGGCCCGCCGGCCGGCGTCGAGCGCCCGGGCGGAGCCCACGACCGTGGCGCACGAGGCGGTGATCTCGGCCAGGTCGGTGGCGAGGAGCAGGTCGGAGGCGGCCAGCTCGCTGAAGCCGAAGTCGATGATCCAGGCCGCGCCGTCGTCGGCCATGAACACGTTGGCCAGGCGGAGGTCGCGGTGCGCCACCCGGTGGCCGCGCAGGACCAGCAGCTGCTCCCACACCTTGTCGAGCACCTCGTCGGTGAACTCGTCGGCCTCGAGGCGGTCGAGCGAACGGCCGGCGATGGCGTCGTAGGCGAGGACGTAGCCCGCGGGCGCAGCCGTGGCGAACGCGGCCACCCGCGGCGTGCGCACCCCGAGCTGGCGGGCGGTGAGCGAGACGAGGGCCTCGTGCTCGACGGCGCGGCGCAGCGAGGAGTCGGGCTTCTCGTCGCCCAGGTCCCGCGGCTGGATGCGGCGGTAGATGCGGAACAGGAGGTCGGCGCTGCGCTCGTCGGCCCCGAGGGCCTTGACGAACAGCTTGGAGCCGTCGGGGGCGGTGCCGAAGTAGGGGGTGGAGCCTCGGGCGTCGAGGCTGGCCTGCTCGAGCTTGGCGAGCGGTTGGCCCACGGCTGCGAGGCCCTCGGCGATGGCCTGGCCCGACGGGCGCTGCGACGGCGCTCCGAGGAAGACGATCACCGCGGCGCCCGCCGCCCAGCCGGAGAGCAGGGCGAGGATCGTGTCGAAGGCGACCGGTGCGCTCACGAAGTGGATCAGCGCCACCGCCAGGGTGAGCGCCCACGCGACGCGCCGCCACGAGCGCGGCACCCAGGGGCCGGCCACGGTGACCACCGCGGCCAGGGCGGCGACCGTGCCGGCGGTCCAGGTGTCGGTCGATCCCACGGTGGCGACGGGCGTGAGGTTGGTGACCTGGGCGCCGGCGTCGGCCGTGATGCTGCCGAGGACCCTGGTGAGCACCGCGGCCACCGCTGCCGCCAGCACCCCCGCGACGACCACCCGCCAGGCCTTGCCGCGGATGATCGCGATCCCGGCCGCGACCACCAGCACCACGCCCACCACCTGCGCCAGCACGCCCAGCACCGTCATCAGCCCGCTCGGCAGCTCGTCGAGCCCCCGGATCAGCTCCGAGACGAAGGTGACCATCGACTCGCCGAAGACCGCGCCGAAGAAGGTGACGAGCAGGAGGCACACCACCGCCGTGGCGAGGCGGAGGACGTCGCTGGGGGCCATGGTGACGCGACCGACGTCGCTGGCGATGACCTCGACCGGCTCCATCAGATGCCGACCTCGGCCTCGATGCGGCCATCGGCGATGGCCGCCATCAGCTCGGCGTGGTCGCGGTCGTTCTGGTCGGCGTAGGCGGCGGCGAACGTGGACATCGACCGGTCGAACACGGTGCCGGGGCCCAGGTAGGAGGCGATGGCGATGCGGTCACCGGAGCGGGCGTGGGCCCGAGCCAGGGTGCGGGCGCACATGCGGCCGTAGACGGCGAGGCCCGGCGCCATCATCGCCTCGATCGGCACCGACGCCTTCCAGTCCCACAGCTGGCGGACGAAGAAGTCGCGCTGGGTGCCATCGATCCCCACGGCCTGCATCCACCCCAGCAGGATGTCGCTCGACGCCTGGGTGAGGCGCTGCCCCTGGACCACCCGCTCGCCGTGGGTGGCGTACCTCGATCGGGGCAGGAACCCCTCGAGCACCGAGCCCTGGGCCTCCTTGACCTGCAGGATCAGCGGATCGCCCAGGTCTCGGCCCACGAAGAGCACCACCCACGCCCGGGTGCCGACGCTGCCGACGCCCACCACCTTGCGGGCCAGGTCCTGGAACTCGTAGTTGCGCAGCAGGTGGCGGCGATCGTCGTTGAGGCTCTCGTGGTACAGGTCGAGCGAGTCCCGGATGGTGCCGATGTACTGCGCCGCTTCACCGTGGCCCACCAGGTCGCTGACGGGCACCAGCAGCGGCGGGTCGTGGATGAACTCGAGGCGGCCGTCGACCTCTCGGGTCAGCTTCCCTGCGGCGCGCATCTGGTCCTTGGTGTGCGCCTTGGCGAGGAACTTCTCGGTCTGCTTCACCGCCCGGGGCAGCGCCTGGCTCCTGATCTCGTCGAACGCCTCCTCGACCGACTCCGACGAGTACCAGACCTCCAGGTCGCGCATCTCGGCGAACCCGTACATCGCCTCCCGGTAGGCCCGAGCCGCCTCGACCACGATGTGGCTGCGGTCGGGCGCGGCGATCCCGCGGTCGCGCGCCGCCACGTCGAGGCTGGCCACCAGGCGCTTCATGTCCCACTCGAAGGGGCCGGGCAGGGTCTCGTCGAAGTCGTTGAGGTCGAACACCAGCTTCCGCTCCGGCGAGGCGAAGCCGCCGAAGTTGCTGAGGTGGGCGTCGCCGCAGAGCTGGACGTCGAGCCCCGTGTGCGGGGTGGCGGCGAGGTCAGCGGCCATCATGAGGGCGGCACCCCGGTAGTTGGTGAACGGCGAGGCGCTCATCCGTCCGTGGCGGATCGGGACGAGCTCCGGCACGCGGGTCGCGGCCTGCTGCTTCAGCAGCTCGATGGGGTCGTGGGTGCGCAGCGAGGGATCCCACACCGCCAGCGTCGAGCGCGGGACCGCCTGCCGGGCCGCGCGGCCGGCGGCGGTGCGCTCCTCGACGGACGCGTGCGGCGCTCCGATCAACGGCAGATCGTTGGAGGTGGTGCTCATCGGTGGTGCCTTTCGCGGCGGGGTGGCGACGAGCGCGACGGGCGGCGGCATCGCTCACCCGCCTCGCGCTGTCGAACCGACGTCTTATCAGGCGTCACCTTCGGTCGCGGCCAGGTGGGGAGGGCCGGGGGCGGCGATCACCGGCCCGGGATCGTTTGGTAAGAATGGCGCTGCCACGGCGACGCCCACCTGGGCGTGCGGGCCACCACACAGAGGAAAGACAGCGTGACCGACGAAGACGTGCACGGACCGATCGATTTCGTCCTGATCGAGTATCCGGGCGATCACCTCACGGGCGAAGCGGGGGCGGCGCTCCTCGACCTCGTCGATGCGGGCACCATCCGCATCTGGGACCTCATGATCCTGACCAAGGATGCCGACGGCACCGTCGTCGGCATCAACATCGAAGACCTCGACTCCGACCACCTCGGCAGCTTCACCGTCTTCGCCGGCGCCGAGACCGGGCTGCTCAGCGACGACGACATCCAGGAGGCCGGCCACGCGCTCGAGGCCGGCACCGTCGCCGCCCTCATCGTGTACGAGAACTCCTGGGCCATCCCCTTCGTCGCCGCCACCCGCCGCGCCGGAGGCCAGCTCGTGGCCGGGACCCGCATCCCCGCCGATACCGTCATGGAAGTGCTCGCCGCCGCTGAAGCGGCCGACTGAGAGGGTTTGACCGATGCCAGGATTGCTCCGAGGAGTTGCCCGCACGGCGGTCGTCGCCGGAACTGCCACCGCCGTCAGCGGTCGCGTCCAGCGCCGCCAGGCGGAGAAGTTCACCGACCGCGACGCGCAGATCTACGCCGACCGGAACGCGGCGTACCAGCAGGACGTGGCCCAGCCGCAGCCGCAGTACGCGCCGCCGCAGCAGCAGTACGCGCCCCCGCCTCCCGCCCCTGCGGGTGGCGGCCAGGACACCATCGAGATGCTCAAGCAGCTCGGTGAGCTCCACGCGTCGGGTGTGCTCACCGACGAGGAGTTCGCCGTCCAGAAGTCGAAGGTCCTGAACGGCTGATCACCCCGGCCGCCTCTCGGCGGCCGACCACAGACCGAGACGTGCCCGCCGCTTCACCGGGGCGGGCACGTCCGCGTCTGGGCTGGGTCAGTGGCCGTGCTCGAAGCTGTCGATGGCGACGGTGATCGACAGGATCAGCGCCGGGTCGGCATCGGCGTCCATCTCGACGCCGTAGGTGTCGCGGATGCGGAACCACTTCTTGGAGATCTCGGCGATCTTGTCGCCGTCCTGCTCGATCTCGTACTCGTGGTCGACGATGTTGCCGTGGGCCTTGAGGTTCTTGCCGTCGGTCTCGATGACGAAGCGGTCGCGGATGCCGATCATGGCCTTCTTGACCTTGTACTCCTTGCCGCCGACCTCGATCTTCACCGCGTCTCGGACGCTGAGCTTCTTCTCGCGGATCAGCGCCGCCTCCTTGCCGTGCGCATCTTCGAGGATCCAGGTGTCGCGGAAGCGGACGGCCTTGCCGTTGACCCGGAAGGCCTTGTTCCCGTCGGCGTCCTCGATCCAGTAGTCGTCGCCGATCGCGATCATCTTCTGGCGCATCTGGTACCGGACGGTCTTCTCACGCTTGAACAACCCCATGCCCTGCTCCTCTGGGTGACGCGCCGTGCTGGCGGGTGGTGCGAGGGCAGACCGTAGGCCAACGCCGGGCGGAGACGAGGGCGAGGGCGAGGGCAGCCATGGCGCGCCTCGGCCCGCAGACGCGGCAGGATTCGCCGATGGCCGAGACCACCACCACCACGAAGGTCGCCACGGCGGCCGCCGGGAGCGTGCTGCTGACGCTCGCCACCGCGCAGTTCCTCATGACCCTCGACAGCTCGGTCATGAACGTGTCGATGGCCACGGTGGCCGACGACGTCGGCACCACGATCACCGGCATCCAGACCGCCATCACGCTCTACACGCTCGTCATGGCCACGCTCATGATCACCGGCGGCAAGATCGGGACGATCATCGGGCGGCGCAAGGCGTTCGCCATCGGCTGCGTGATCTACGGGGCGGGGTCGTTCACCACCGGCCTGGCCCCCAACCTGCCGGTGCTCATCTTCGGCTGGTCGTTCCTCGAGGGCGTCGGCGCCGCCCTGATCCTCCCGGCCATCGTCGCCCTCGTGGCCGGCAACTTCGAGCCGGCCGCCCGGCCTCGGGCCTATGGCCTGGTGGCGGCGGCGGGGGCCATCGCCGTGGCCGCCGGCCCGCTGATCGGTGGTGCCGCCACCACCTACGCGTCGTGGCGGCTCGTGTTCTTCGGCGAGGTGTTCTTCGTCCTGATCATCCTGGCCCTGACCCGCAAGATCGCCGACGCCCCCGCCGAGGGCCACCACCACCTCGACCTCACCAGCACCCTGCTGTCAGTGGTGGGCCTGGGCACCGCGGTGTTCGGCGTGCTGCGCTCGAGCGAGTGGGGCTGGGTCACGCCCAAGCCCGGTGCACCGTCGCTGCTGAACACCTCGCTCACGTTCTGGTTCATCATCTTCGGCCTCGGCGTGGTGTGGCTGTTCTTCATCTGGCAGCACCGGCTCCTGCGCAACGGCAAGGAACCGCTGATCGACCCGAGCATGTTCTCCAACCGGCAGCTCACCGGCGGGCTGGTGATGTTCTTCTTCCAGTTCCTGCTGCAGGCCGGGGTGTTCTTCATCGTCCCGCTGTTCCTGAGCGTGGTGCTCGAGCTCTCGGCCATCGACACCGGCCTGCGGATCATGCCGCTGTCGGTGGCGCTGCTGCTGGCCGCCGCCGGCGTCCCCAAGGTCTGGCCGGAGGCCTCGCCGCGCCGGGTCGCCCGGGTGGGCCTGCTGCTGATGCTGGGCGGCATCCTCACGCTGATCGGCGGCATCGACATCGATTCGGGCGCAGGCGTCGTGGCCGTGCCGCTCATCCTGATCGGGCTGGGCATCGGCGCCCTGTCCTCGCAGCTCGGCGCGGTGACCGTGTCGGCCGTCCCCACCAGCGAGAGCGGCGAGGTGGGGGGCCTGCAGAACACCGCCACCAACCTCGGGGCCTCGCTGGGCACCGCGCTCGCCGGCTCGGTGCTGATCGCGGTGCTCACCGGCTCGCTGATCACCGGGATCGCCACCAACGACCAGGTGCCCGCCGCGGTGCAGGACCAGGCCGCGGTGGAGCTCGCCTCGGGGGTGCCGTTCGTGTCGAACACCCAGCTGTCGGCCGCGCTCGACGACGCCGGCGTCCCGAGCGAGGCCAACGCGGCCATCGTCTCGGAGAACGAGGCGGCCCGCGTCCAGGGCATGGACACCGCCCTCGCCGTGCTGGCCATCTTGGCCACGGTGTCGCTGTTCTTCACCCGCCGGGTGCCCACCACCCAGCCCACGGGCACCGACGACGCGGCGGCCGGCGCCGGGCCCGACCCGGATCGAGGCCCGGAGCCCTCTCCGGCTCTGGCGTAGGGCCGATCCTCAGGCTGGACCCGGACGGGGCGGCACCCGTGTTCGGGAGGTCCGAGGTCCCCGTGTCCGATGTCCGGTAGCAACGGGACCGATGAGCTGCGGTGGGGCCATCGAAAGCAATCATGGACCTATGTCGAACACACGTTCGACATAGGTGGTGGCGGGCCTAGCGTGGGTGCATGACCCCGCCCCGCACCTCCGACGCCGCCGACGGCGCTCCCGTCGATCGGTACGACCAGGTGCTCGAGGAGATCGCTCGCCTCCAGGGCGTCATCAACATCGCCCACGGACAGATGGTCGACGTCGCCAGGCAGGCCATCGCAGATGGGGTGTCCGGCGGCGATCCGCTCTCACCCAAGGACTGGGTCGCGTGGCGGACGGGCATCTCGCCCGAGCGGGCCGCAGACATCGTGCACCTGGCCGAACGATCCGAGGAGCTGCCGTCGGCCACCGAGGCGCTGCGGATGGGGCTGCTGTCGGTCGACCAAGCGGCCGAGATCGCTCGGCACGTTCCCCCCGCGTACGACGAGTCGGCCACGCGGGTCGCCCAGTGCTGCACCGTCCAGCAGCTCCGCCAGGCGCTGCCCTGCTACGCCGATCCCAAGCTCGATGGCGCCCGCAAGCGTCGACGCGGGGTGGCCACGGGCGTCGACGAGGAGGGATGGTGGATCCGCGGCCGTCTGCCCGAGGCCGAGGGGGCCCTGATCGATCGGGCGCTGAAGGCCAAGCAGGAGGACCTCGAGCGCGAGGCCCGCACAGAGACGCCCGAGGGCGAGCGGCCGCCACACGTCTCGCTGGCTGATGCCCTCCTCGCCCAAGCCGAAGACGACCTCGCCGCAGCCGCAGCGGCCCGGCCCGGGACCGATCGCTACCTCGTCCATGCCCACCTCCAGGCCGGACCGCACGGCCTCGAGCTCATGACCCACCTCGGCGTCGCGCTGCCCGAGGGCCAGCGCCGTCTCATCTTGTGCGACGCCAAGCTGCGGGCCGCACTGCACCACGGCATCACTCCGGTCGCCATGGGCCGGGCCACCCACATCGTCAACCGCCGGCTGCGGCGCCTCGTCGAGCACCGAGACGGCGGGTGCGCGGTGCCGGGCTGCCACCGCACCACCCGGCTCGACGTCCACCACATCATCCACTGGGAGGACCAGGGCGTCACCGAGACCTGGAACCTGCTCACGCTGTGCCGGGCCCACCACCGGCTGCACCACCTTGGCGAGCTCGGCATCGAGGGCAACGCCGACCTGCCCCGTCACCGAGACGGTGGGGTCGTGTTCACCAACCGGCACGGCCGTGTGCTCGACGCCACGGGCGAGCCGATCCTGCCCGACGTGGGTGGAGCAGGCGGTAGGGCCCGCTCCACCGCTGCCGTCGAGCGAGCGGCCGGGGCGCTCGGCATCGCGCCGCACCGCTACCTCCCGCCCACGGGCGAGCGGCTCGATCGCCGCCAGTTCCACCTCAACGCCTCGCCACCGCTCACCCCGGCCGGCGACGACCTCCTGGCCGCGCCACCCGATGATGAGCCGCCCCCCGTCAGCCCTGACGGATCTCATGCCCGTCGCGGTCCAGGCACCGACGCGGCCAGCCCCATCACCGTCGACGGCCCCACCGCCACCGACCCCACCCGGGCCGGGCCGGCCGCGGGCTGACCCGGCGCGATCAACCCCTCGACCACCGCGCCGAACCCCCGGTCCAACGACCGGTGTCCCATCCATCTCGCACCAGGCCGTACCTGCGGCCCCATCGGCGCACCTCCTCGCGCGCCCGGACCACCGGCATCACGACCCGGGCTCGGCGGAGACGCCGGCGCCACCCTGCTCCAAGCGTCAGCGCCGGGAGCGGTCCATCTGAGGAGCGGCCACCGCGGCACCAGCTGCCCGGGGTCCGCCGGTGAGAGCAGGGAGCGGTCGTCGCTCGGCCGTCAGGCGGTTCAGCTGTCGGTGGGCGGGACCCAGGCGGCGGGGCGCTTGGCCAGGAACGCACCCATGCCCTCCTTGGCCTCGTCGCTGGTGAACAGCTCGGCGGAGAACCGCTGCGTCCAGGCGAAGGCGTCGTCGACCGGCATCCCGGGGACCTCGGCGAGGAGGCGCTTGCTGGCCGCGATGGCCTCCGGCCCTCCCGCCAGCAGGTCGGCCACGATCTCGGCCACCGCCGCGTCGAGCTCGGCGGCCGGGACCGCGGCGTTGATCAGGCCGATCCGCGCCGCCTCGGCCGCGGGGAAGCGGTTGCCCCGGAGGAACGCGGCCCGAGCATCGGCCTCGCGCAGCTTGGGCAGGCAGAGCACCGAGATCATGGCGGGGGCGACGCCGACGCGCACCTCGGTGAACCCGAACTTGGCGGAGTCGACCGCCACCGAGATGTCCATCGCCGCGGCCAGGCCCATGCCGCCGGCGACGCAGTGGCCGGCGATGCGGCCGATGTAGGGCTTGGGCGAGCGGCGGAAGCGGGCGAACACCGCGGCCATGTCGACGGTGCGGCCGCCGGCGGCCGACGACTGCTCCGACAGGTTGGCGCCGGCGCAGAACACCGACCCGGTGTTGGTGAGCACGACCACGCGGACCGCTGGGTCGGCATCGGCCGCATCGAGGATGTCGACCAGCTCGATCAGCAGGTCGGTGCTCAGCGCGTTGCGGCGGGGCTCGTCGTCGAGCGTGACGGTGAGGACGCCCGCATCGAGCGCCGTGTCCACGAGTGCCATCAGGAGTCCTTCGGGTTGGGGCCGTCGGTGGCCGGACCGGCGAACGCCTGGGCCCGGATCAGCCAGTCGCGGGCGCGATCGCCGGTGATCTGCAGGTGGGTGTCATCGACGTGGCGGCGCTGCGTGACCACCAGGCAGAAGTCCTCGGCCGGGCCGGTGACCGTGTTCTCGTCGTCGTCTCCCCATGTCCAGGTGGCGCCCGACGGTGCCGTGAGCACCAAGGCCACATCGCCCTCGGGCACCTCCATGCCCCGGTTGAGGTAGCTCCACTTCCGGGTGGCGTACCCGAGCTGGGCGATGTGCCGGAGCCGGTCGGTGGCCGGGCGGTGGCCGTCGACGGCATCGACGATGTCCTGGCCGTGGGCCCACGTCTCCATCAGCCGGGCGGTGAGGAACGACTTGGCGCCCATGGATGGGCCGTACCAGTCGATCCGGGCGTCGTCGGCCAGCGCAGCCGAGCTGGCGGCGAGGCGCTCGCGGTTGGCGCGCCACGCGGCCAGCAGGTCGGCCGGCGGGAGGAAGCGCCACGCATCGAGCTCGAACGCGTCGATCGCCTCGTCGCCCCCCGCGGCGGCCTCGAGCAGGTCGTGCACCGACGCCGTGAACGCGGGTGGATCGTCGATGGCGAGCGCGGCGTTGCCGTCGAAGTACGTCAGGTGGGCGAGCTGAGCGGCCACCGTCCACCGGGGGCTGGGCGTGGGGAGCGCGAACTGCCCCGCGGTGAGCCCGGCCACCACCGCGTCGAGGGCAGCCTGCTCGTCGAGCAGGTCTGCTCGGACTTCCGATACGTCCATGGTCTCAACCTTCCAGATCGCGGCAGCCGGTGTCAGCTGCGGTCGCTGTGCACTTCTGTGTCCCCACGACACCCAACGGCACGGCCCGGGTCGGGGTCATGGGCGGGGGAGGCCGGCGAGGATGATGTCGACGACGGCGTCGGCGGCCACCTTGGGCGACGAGCGCAGGGTGGCCATCACCTCGGGGCGGATGAAGTCGTGGCCCAGGTTGGCCAGGGCCCGGGCGACCGCCGCGGTGTCGACCTCGGCGATGTCGCCCCGCTCGACAGCAAGGTCGAGCAGCGTGCGGGTCACGGCGACGACGTAGTCGGCGTGCTCGCCGTTGCGGCGGCGGGCGGCGGGCACGTCGGCGAGGTCCCGCGAGTACGCCGGGGTGGTGCCGCTGACCGCCTTGGTGGCGGCGCTCAGGTAGGTGCGGATGGCATCGAGCGGCGCCAGGTCGGGGCTGATGGCCGCCATGGCCTCGCGGCCCACGTGCCAGAGGTGGACGTCGGCGACCGTGAGCACCAGCTCGTCGCGGCTCGGGGCGAGGCCGTACAGCGTGCGCAGCGAGCAGTTCAGGCTGGCGGCGATCTCCGACATGGTGAGGTGGGCGAAGCCGTCGCGGAACAGCGCGCCCAGCTCCTGGAGGAGCTCGCGCTGGCGCGGGGTGAGGGCCTGGACCTGCTCGCGAGTGAGCACGGGCCGCGGCGCGGGCACGGCGCGCAGGCGGCGCTCGACCTCCGACACGACGGCGGTGGTCACGGCGCCGCCGGCCCCGCCGGCGCCGGGAGCAGCGACTCGGGCAGGTCGACCACTCGCGCCCGCAGCCACTCGCCCAGGCCCTTGGCCTGGCCGTCCTGACGGGTCGACGCGGCCACGCCCTCCTGGAGCAGGCCGTGGAGCACGAAGTTGACCGACCAGATGTTGGGCAGCGGGAACCGCTCGACCCGCAGGCCGGCCGCCTCGGGCAGGAGCTCCTGGAGGCGTTCGACGGTGAGGTGCTCCGCCAGCCAGGCGTAGGCCTCGGGCGAGCGGGCGAACACGCCCAGGTTGGCGTTGCCGCCCTTGTCGCCCGACCGGGCGCCGAACACCCGACCGAGCGGCGCCCGGACGGTGGGGCCGCCTGGGGCCGCGGGCAGGTCGGTGCCGGCCGGCACCACGACGACATCGGCCGCCGGCGCCACCGAGTCGACCACGGTCCGCGGCCCGCCGAGGACGACGACGTGCTGGGGCACGAGGTCGGCCGGCACGACCGCCGGGCGGTAGACCCCGAACGGCCTGGCCACCCCCGTCCCCGCCACCGCGAACAGTCCGGGGATGGTGGCGAGGGCCAGCTCGTTGATGGCGCTCGCGGCCCCCTTCACCTTGCGCTCGTCGGGGTCCTTCAGCGTGATCCGCCAGAGGGCGACGGCCTCCTCGTTCGACACCGGGTCGGCCTTGTCGGTGCGCACGACCTCGGTGGTGACGCTGGCGATCTCGTCCTTGCCCACCGACGCCGACGCCCAGAACGCGGCGTCGACCAGCTCGGCCTTGGCCTCGATGTCGAGGCCGGTGAGCGCCACGTTGAGGTCGGTGCGGAACCCGCCGAGCTCGTTCATGGCGACCTTGAGGGTGGCCGGCGGCGGCTCGCCCCGGGTGCCGGTGAGGGCCACCCGGTCGGGGGCGACCTGCTCGAGGTGCACGGTGTCGAAGCGGGCGGTGACGTCGGGGCCGAGGTACGCGGGCGAACCGATCTCGTAGAGCAGCTGCGCGGTGACGGTGCCGATGGTGACCGCGCCACCGGTGCCGTCGTGCTTGCCGATGGTGCTGCTGCCGTCGGCGGCGATCTCGGCCCACGGGAACCCGGTGTGCGTGAGGCCGCTCAGCTCGGTGAAGAACGAGTAGTTGCCCCCGGTGGCCTGGGTGCCGCACTCGATGACGTGGCCGGCCACCACCGCGCCCGCCAGCTGGTCCCAGTCGTCCCGCTGCCAGCCGTGGTGCCACGCCGCCGGCCCGCACACGACCGCCGCGTCGGTGGTGCGGCCGGTCACCACGATGTCGGCCCCGGCGTTCAGCGCCTCGACGATGCCCCAGCAGCCGAGGTAGGCGTTGGCGGTGAGGAAGCGGGACGTGTCGCCCACCGGCTCGCCGGTCTCGAAGTGGTCGAGGTGCACGCCCGCGGCCACCAGCTCGGGCAGGCGGGGCAGCAGGTCGTCGCCGTCGACGTAGGCGATGGTGGGGTGGAGCCCGAGCTTGTCGGCCACCTCGGCCACCGCCTCGGCGCAGCCGTCGGGGTCGAGCCCGCCGGCGTTCGTGACCACCTTGATGCCGCGGTCGAGGCAGGTGCCCATGACCTGCTCCATCTGGGTGACGAAGGTGCGGGCGTACCCGCCGCCGGGCCGCTTCATGCGGGTCCGGGCGAGGATCAGCATGGTGAGCTCGGCCAGCCAGTCACCGGTGAGCACGTCGATCGGGCCGCCCTCGACCATCTCGCGCGCCGCGCCCAGCCGGTCGCCGTAGAACCCCGAGCAGTTGGCGATCCGGATCGGCCCGTTCATTGGACCCTCCCACCCGCCAACCCCCGGAACGTTCTGTGCTGACCCGGAGCTTCCACCGGCTCGTCACAGAAAGCTCGGGTGGTTCGGGGCGTGGTTCGGGTGGTTCGGGGCGTGGTGGGGGTCATGGGGCGACCTCACCGGTGGCTTCGGTCGGTTCGAAGACGAGGAGGACGGCGCCGTTGGCGACCTGGTCGCCGGTGGCGACGCGGACCTCGGCGACGGTGCCGTCGGCGGGGGCCGACATGTGGTGCTCCATCTTCATGGCCTCGAGGACCACGAGCGTCTCCCCCGCCGTGACCGCCTGACCCACCGCCACCCGCACGTCGAGCACCACGCCGGGCATGGGCGCGATGAACCCGCCGGCCACCTCGGCGGGACCGGGCACGGTGAACCGCGGGACCAGCTGGAGGCTGGCCGTGGACGAGCCGATGGACAGGTGCAGGTGGTCGCCGTCGAGGGTGATGCGGGCGGTGCTGCGGTGGCCGTCGACCTCGATGTCGATCGACTCGGGCGTCCACTCGTGGACGACGGCGCGCCCGTCGTCGCCGACGGCGAACGTGCCGTCGCGCTGAGCGCGGTAGCGGACCGTGGTCTCGTGGTCGCCCCAGCGCAGGCCGACGGTCTGGGCCGGCAGCCGGGCGTTGCGCCAGCCGCTGGGCATGGCGGCCAGCACAGGGGCGGTGCGCCGGTTGCGCTCCTGGAGCCACAGGGCGGCGACCGGCCCCATCCGCTCGAGCCCGGCGAGATCGGGCTCGACCGCGAGCCGCGGGCGGACCCGCTCGATGAAGTCGGTGGTGGTGTCGCCGGCGAGGAACTCGGGCGTGCGCAGGACCGCGGCCAGGAAGTCCCGGTTGGTGGTGAGCCCGCCGAGGTGGAGGCGCTCGAGGGCGAGGGCGAGGCGCAGGGCGGCCTCGACCCGGGTGGGGGCGTGGGCGGTCACCTTGGCCAGCATCGGATCGAACTCGACGCCCACCACCGAGCCCACCTCGACGCCGGAGTCCCAGCGGACGGCCGGCTCGGCGGCCGGCTCGAACGCCTCGATGGTGCCGGTGGCCGGGAGGAACCCGGCCGCGGGATCCTCGGCGTAGAGCCGGGCCTCGATGGCGTGCGTCTCGGCGCGGTGCGAGCGCAGGTGCTCGGCGGCTCGGCGCGCCGTGGCCGACATCGGCTGGCCGTCGGCCACGAGGAGCTGCTCGCGGACCAGGTCGACGCCGGTGACCTCCTCGGTGACGGGGTGCTCGACCTGGAGCCTGGTGTTCACCTCGAGGAAGAAGAACTCGCCGGTGGCGTCGTCGACGAGGAACTCGACCGTCCCCGTGGACGTGTAGCCGATCGCCTCGGCCAGCGCGAGGGCGGCGGCCCCCATGGCCTCGCGGGTCGGTTGCTGGATGCCGGGCGAGGGCGACTCCTCGATGACCTTCTGGTGGCGGCGCTGGATCGAGCACTCCCGCTCGCCCAGGTGCACGATCGTCCCGTGATCGTCGCCCAGGATCTGGATCTCCACGTGGCGGGACCGGGCGACGTAGCGCTCGAGGAACACCCGGTCGTCGCCGAACGAGCTCTTGGCCTCTCGCCGGGCGGCAGCCACGGCCTCATCGAGGTCTTCGGCGCGCTCGACGATGCGCATGCCCTTGCCGCCACCGCCGGCCGACGCCTTGACGAGCAGCGGGTAGCCCACGGTCCCGGCCTGGGTGGCGTCCTCGGTGGAGGGCAGGGTGGGGACGCCGGCGGCCACCGCCGCGGCCTTGGCGTTGATCTTGTCGCCCATCGCCACGATCACCTCGGGCGCGGGGCCGACCCACACGAGCCCGGCGTCGATCACGGAGCGGGCGAACCCGGCGTTCTCGGACAGGAAGCCGTAGCCCGGATGGATGGCGTCGGCGCCGGACCGGCGGGCGGCCGCGACCACGGCGGGGCCGTCGAGGTAGCCGCGTTCGAGGCGCACGGCCTCGTCGGCGTCGGTGACGAACGGGGCGCGGGCGTCGGCGTCGACGAACACGGCGACGGTCCGGATGCCCATGGCCCGCGCCGTGCGGATGATGCGGCGGGCGATCTCGCCGCGGTTGGCGACGAGCAGCGTGGAGGTGGGGGTGGAGGTGGAGGTCACGGTGCTCACAGCCGGAACACCCCGTAGCCCTCGGTGCCGGCCACCTCTCGGCTCGCCGCCACCGACAGGCACATGCCCAGCACGTCGCGGGTGTCGCGGGGGTCGATGATCCCGTCGTCGGTGATGGCGCCGGTGGCCCGCAGGGCGAGGGAGCCCTCCTCCTGGATGGCCTCGACCATCGCCACGATGCCGGCGTCCTCGTCCTCGTCGAACGCCTCGCCCTTGCGGGCGGCTTGGCCCCGGCGGACCATCGACATGACGCCGGCGATCTGCTTGGGGCCCATCACCGCGATCTTGGCGGTGGGCCACAGCCAGGTGAACCGGTTGCCGAACGCCCGGCCCGACATGCCGTAGGTGCCGGCGCCGTACGACGCGCCGATCACGACCGTGAGGTGCGGCACGGTCGAACTGGTCACCGCGTTGATCATCTGCGAGCCCTTCTTGATGATCCCGTCGGCCTCGAAGTCGCGGCCGACCATGAACCCGGTGATGTTCTGGAGGAACACGAGGGGCACGTCGATCTGGTTGCAGAGCTGGATGAAGTGGGCGGCCTTCTGGGCGGCATCGGGGTAGATGACGCCGTTGTTGCCCAGCACGCCCACCGGGTAGCCGTGGATGCTCGCCCAGCCGCACACCATGGTGGGGCCGAAGCGGGGCTTGAACTCCTCGAAGCGCGAGCCGTCGACCGTGCGGGCGATCACGTCGCGCACGTCGACCGGGGTGCGCAGGTCGCGGCTGACCAGCCCGAGCAGCTCCTCGGGATCGTGGATCGGTGCATCGGGCGACAGGGTGGGCTCGGGCCCGGCCTTGCGCCAGTTGAGGTGCGACACCACCTCGCGGCACATGCGGATGGCGTCCATCTCGTCGTCGGCGAAGTAGTCGCCCGTGCCCGAGACCTCGGCGTGGAGCTGGGCGCCGCCGAGCGACTCGTCGTCGCTGTCCTCGCCCGTGGCCATCTTGACCAGGGGCGGGCCGGCCAGGAACACCTTCGACTGGTCCTTCACCACGATCGTGTAGTCGGACAGCCCGGGTTGGTAGGCGCCGCCGGCGGTGGACGATCCGAACACCACGCACACGGTGGGGATGCGCAGCTTCGAGAGCTCGATCATCTCGTAGAAGAAGCGGCCGGTCTCGGCGAAGTGGGTGGTCTGGGTCTTGGGCCCGTCGCCGCCCCCGCCCATGCGCAGGTCGGCACCGGCCGACTCGACGAACGAGACGTACGGCATGTTGTTGTCTCGGGCGATCTCGATGGCCCGCATCCACTTCTTGCCGGCATACGGCGTGAGGGCGCCGGCCAGGACCGTGGGGTCGTTGCCCATGATCACGCACTCGACGCCGGCGATGACCCCGATGCCGACGACCATGCCGCCGCCCATCGTGTAGTCGGACTTGTAGCCGGCGAGGGCGCTGATCTCGAGGAACGGCGCGTCGGGGTCGAGCACGTTGGCGATGCGCTCGCGGATGGGCAGCTTGCCGCGGCTCCGCAGGCGCTCGGTGCGCTCGGGCCCGCCGCCGGCCTCGGCTTCGGCCAGCAGGACGTCGATCTCCGCGAGCTGCTCGAGCACGTCGGCGCGGTTGCGGGCGAAGGGCTCGCTGCCGGGGTCGACGGTCGAGGCGAGCGGAGGGGCCAGCAGGGTTCGCTCCATCGCCGGACCCTACCTGCGGTAAGGAAGTGCCGCCAGTGTTACCCTCGCGGACCGCCGTCGGCCGACAACACCGAACCCGGCACGGATCCAGGTCACGGGTGGCCGCCTTCCATGCCGGATTCTCCCGAGACCGACGCGGGCACCGTCGAAACGGACAAGGATCAACACCATGAGGAACACCATCACCGACATGCTGGGGATCGACGTCCCGATCTTCGCCTTCAGCCACTGCCGCGACGTGGTGGCCGCGGTGTCCCGGGCCGGCGGCCTGGGCGTGCTGGGCGCCGTGGCCCACAGCCCCGAGCAGCTCGAGATCGACCTGGCGTGGATCGAGGCCGAGGTGGGCGACAAGCCCTACGGCGTCGACCTCATCATCCCGGCCAAGTACGCCGGCGACGAGGGCGGCGGCTACACGATGGCCGACATCGCCAACCTCATCCCCGGCGAGTACTGGGAGTACGTCGACGAGATCCTGGCCCGCTACGACGTGCCGCCGATGCCCGACGACGTGGGCGGCGCGCTGTTCCAGGTGAAGGGCGACCAGCCGCTCCCGTTCTCCGAGCGCGCCTCGGGCCCGCAGCTCGAGATCTCGCTCGCCCACCGCACCGCGTTCGTGGCCAACGCCCTCGGCCCGCCGCCGCAGCACATGATCGACCGCTGCAAGGAGGAGGGCCGCCTGGTCGGCGCCCTCGCGGGCAAGGCCGTGCACGCCGAGCGCCACGTCCAGGCCGGCGTCGACATCATCGTCGCCCAGGGCGGCGAGGCCGGCGGCCACACCGGCGAGATCGGGTCGATGGTCCTCATCCCCGAGGTGGTCGACGCCGTCGCCCCCGTCCCGGTCCTCGGCGCGGGCGGCATCGGCCGGGGCCGCCAGATGGCCGCCGCCATGGCGCTGGGCGCCCAGGGCGTGTGGTGCGGCTCGGTGTGGCTGACCACCGAGGAGGCGGAGACCCACCCGGCCGTGAAGGCCAAGATGCTCAAGGCCACGTCCGCCGACACCGTGCGCTCCCGCTCGCGCACCGGCAAGCCCGCCCGCCAGCTGAAGTCGGCGTGGACCGAGGAGTGGGACAACCCGGAGCACCCGCCGCTCGGCATGCCCCTGCAGCCGATCCTCACCGCCCGGGCCATCGCCCGCATCGACCGGGCCGCGATGACCCCTGGGTCGGGTGCCGAGAAGCTGGCCAACTACTTCGTGGGCCAGATCGTCGGGAACATGAACGAGACCAAGAAGTCGGCCGACGTGGTGTTCGAGATGGTCGACGAGTTCATCGACGCCATCAACGGCGTGCGCAGCCAGATGGAGGCCTGACCGGACGGAGGCGCCGGGTGGCAGGCAGTACCTTCGTCCTGCCTCCCCCGCCCCGCCTCGCAGCCAGGACAACCCGTGGATCCGGTCCCCTCCCAACCGACAGCTGACGAGCCGTCGGACGGTGACGCTGCCGCCGCAGGAAGCGCCGAGGCGGCCGGCCCGGCACCGAAGACCGGCGCGCTCCGCCAGCGCGCCACGGCCCTCACCGACCAGGCCAAGAAGCTCCAGGAGGACAGCCGGGCGACCATCCCCCCGGTCGACATCGGGTTCTCCGCCCTCGAGCGCGACAACCACATCGGCGGGTTCCTCCTGGCCGGCGCCATCGCCTTCCGGCTCTTCGTCTACCTGTTGCCGATGTACCTGCTGGCCCTCGTGATCGCCGGTGCCGCGTTCGCCTTCGACCCCGACGACCCGTCGAAGGTGGCCAACAGCGCCGGGATGTCGAGCTACCTGTCGCAGTCGATCGGCGACGCCGCCAAGACCTCGCACAAGAGCCTGTGGCTGCTCATCCCCGTCACCCTCTACGCCGTGGTGTCCGCCGGTCTCTCGGTGCACAAGGCCATCGCCAGCTCGCACTCGCGGGCCTGGGGCCTGCCGGCCGTGCCCAAGAGCAAGCCCCACTACGTCGCCCTGGGCGTCCTGGTGTTCTCGCTGGTGGTGCTGGGCGTGAGCCGGTTCCTCTCGGTGATCCGCCACGGCCCTCTGCTCCCGGTCGCCATGGTGATCGGGGCGGCCATCTACACCGGGCTGTGGGTGCTGGCGTCGCGCGGCCTGCCCCGGGCCCCGGGGGCCAACCTCTGGGCGCTGGTGCCGGGCGCGATCCTCGTGGGCGCCGGCACGCAGGGCCTCTACCTGTTCAACGTGCTGTACCTGAACCGCAAGATCGAGTCGGCCTCGGCGGCGTACGGCGCCCTGGGCGTGGCCGCGTCAGCGCTGCTGTGGCTCTACTTGCTGGGCCGCCTGATGGTCGCCGCCCCCGTGCTGAACTCCACCCTGTGGCACCGCAAGCACGACCCCGGGGGCGGGCTCGGCGTCGCCGGCGACGAGCCGCTCGCGCCGCCCACCGAGGGCTCCTCCCGCCCATCGGCTCCCTAGCCGCTGCCCGGCGGCCGGCGCCGGAAGCGGGCGTCTGAGCGCCGGGTCGGCGGGCCGGCGCGGGCGGTTGCGCGCGTGGTGCATGCTCAGGACATCGCCACCAAGACCGCTGCCTCCGCGCCCTCCGGCCCCGACGACGGCGCCCTGCGCGCCGCCCGCCTTGGCGCGCAGCTGCTGACCGACCGCTGCGCCACCACGCCCGAACAGGTGGTCGAGCACCTCCTCGCCGTGCAGGCCCAAGACGCCCGAGCCGCTCGCCTCTCGGTGCGGGCCCGGTCCACCGGGCTCACCGCGGCCGACGTCGACGCCGCGCTGACCGAGCGGCAGACGATGGTGGTCGGGTGGCTGCACCGCACCACGCTCCACCTCGTCCCCGCCGCCGACTACTGGTGGCTCCACCAGCTGCTGTCACCGCGGCAGGTCACGTCGAGCGCCACCCGGCTGCGCCAGGAGGGCGTCGACGAGGTCGACGCCGAACGGGGCGTCGACCTCATCGCCGGGACGCTGCGCGACGACGGCCCCCAGACCCGCGACCAGCTGCGGGCCCGGCTCGACGCGGCGGGCATCCCGACCGCGGGCCAGGCGCTGGTCCACCTGCAGCTGGCGGCATCCATCGCCGGCCACCTGGTCCGGGGGCCGATGGTGGGCGATCAGCAGGCGTTCGTCCACGCGCCCACGTGGCTGGGCGAGCCCGAGCCCGAGGACCGCGATCTGCTCCTGGCCCGGCTGGCCGAGCGGTACCTCGTGGGCCACGGCCCGGCCGATGCCAAGGACCTGGTGAAGTGGACGGGCCTGGCGCTGGGCGCGTGCCGCCAGGGGCTGGCGGCCATCGCCGACCGCACCGAGCCCAGCGGTCCCGACGGCCGGGTGCGCCTGGCCGACCGGCCCGTGGCCACCGAGCTCCCGACCCCCCGACTGCTCGGCGGGTTCGACCCGATCCTCCACGGCTGGGTGGCCAAGGACCTGTTCGTCACCCACCTGCCCCAGGTGGTCACCACGAACGGGATCTTCCGCCCGACCGCGCTGGTCGACGGCCAGGTCGTGGCCACGTGGTCCCCCGCCGGGGCGCGCGTCACGCTCAAGCCGCTGGCCGGCATCTCGGTGGCGGCGATGGATGCGCTCCAAGCCGACGCCGACGACATCGCCCGCTACCTCGCCGTCGACCCGCGGCCGATCACGATCGACGCCCTGAGGCGCTGATCCGGTCGGGGCCCGGACCGGGCCCGATCGTCAGCGCGTGGTGATCGGCAGGACCACGGGGCCGCGGAGGGTCATCGAGCTCTTCCACCTCACGTCGGCCCGGTCGACCCGGTGGTCGGGGAAGGCGGCGCAGACCGCCGGCAGCACGATCCGGGCCTCGAGGCGGGCCAGCGCGGCGCCGACGCAGTGGTGGATGCCGTGGCCGAACGACAGCGACCTGTTGTTGGGCCGGTCGAAGTCGAGCTCGTTGGGGCGCTCGAACGCTTCGGGATCGCGGTTGGCGGCACCGAGCGCCAGCATGGCGATCTGACCGGCCTTGATGGTCTTGCCGTCGAGCTCGATGGTCTCGGTGAAGATGCGGTCGGTGTTCTGGACCGGGCTGTCGAAGCGGAGGAGCTCCTCGACGGCGGCGGGCGCGACCGTGGGGTCCTCGGCCAGGCGCGCCCGCAGATCGGGACGGTCCGACAGGGCCACCACGGCGTTGCCGAGCAGCCCGCTGGTGGTCTCGTGACCGGCGGTCATGAGCAGGGCGATCATCGACTGGAGCTCGACCCGGCTCAGCTTGGCGCCGCCGTCCTCGTCTTCGGCCTGGATCAGCTTCGACAGCAGGTCGTCGCCGGGCTCGGCGGTGCGCACGTCGATCCAGCCGTCGAGCGCCGCCTTCATCTCCCGCATCGCCGCGGCCATCTCCGCCGGCACGAACGCGTTGATGGGATCGATGACCTTGGCGTACTCGTCGGACCAGGCCTTGAGCCGGCCCCAGTCCTGCTCGGGCACGCCCAGCAGCTCGCCGATGACGTAGATCGGGAGCGGGGCGAACACCGACGAGAACAGGTCGACCGTGGGGTCGTGGCGGACCTTGCCGATCAGCTCCTCGGTGATCTCGGCGACGCGGGGCTCGAGGCCCTCGACCGTGCGGGGCGTGAAGGCCCGCGACACCAGGCGGCGGAGGCGGGTGTGGTCGGGCGGGTCGACCAGGAGCATCGACTTGGTGAACGTCTCGCGGTCGGCCCCGGCGAGCTTCGACCACGGCGACACGACCGAGAACAGGTCGCCGCGGTCGACCGACACCGGCGACCGGAACACGGTCTCGCACTCGTCGAACGACGACACGATCCAGTTGTTCAGCCCGCGGTGCCACACCACCTTGCCCTTGGCGCGCAGCTGCTCGTACGCCGGGTACGGGTCGACGTTGAGCGCCGGGCTGAACGGGTTCCACGGCTTCAGCAGCGTGTCGAGCACGGGGGCCAGCCGCGATGAGCGGTTGACCCTTCGCAGCACCGGAAGGGCGACCTGTTCGACGCGCATGCGCGAAGTCTCCCACGGCCCCGGCGGCGGCGGCCCGGTCATCGGGCACAGCCTGGCGGCCGGCCCGGCGGCCGTGCGGCTAGGCGGTGGCGGGCACCGAGGCGTCGGCGGCCACGTCGGCACCGGCGATGACGCCCGCGTCGTCGTCATCGGCCGGATGCGACGCGGGCCGGGTCAGCGCCAGCAGGAACAGCGGGAGCGTCACCCGGCCGAAGCCCCACCAGTACCACCAGACCAGCGGGCCGAGGCACGAGACGAACGCCACGTGGGCGACGAGGATCCCGCGCAGCACCGCGTCGCGGGAGCGCCACAGCTCGACGCACGCCGCCACCAGCAGCACGAACGTGATCAGCTCGGGGAGCTGCCAGTGCGGCACGGTCCGGACCAGCCCCACGAACGGCAGGCCCATCTGCGCTGAGCCGGTGGGGAACGCGCCGATCCGCAGCCGCACCACGCCGGCCCACAGGACGTACGCGAGGGCGGGGATGCCGAACGGCAGCGCCGGACGGAGGCGACGGGTCTGCGCCATCGTCGTCAGCGCCAGGCCGAGCGGGATGAGCAGCGTGGTCTCGCGGGTGAGCGCGGCCACGCAGAACAGCACGATGCCGAGCGAGTGCCGGCCCCGCAGCCACGCCGCCAGGCCGGCGAACGCGACGACGACGGCGAGCGGCTCGCACAGCCCGGGCCACCGCAGGCAGGCGATGGCCGCCGGCGTGAGGATCACCAGCTCCCCCCAGCGCAGCTCCCGGCCGAGCGCCCGGGCCACCGCACCCGTCGCCAGCGGCAGCAGCCCGATGCCGATCACGGTCAGCACCAGGATCATCGGCGCGAGCAGCGACCGCTGGCCGCCGAGCGACGCCACCCAGTCGACCCAGCCCTGCACCGGCCGAGCCGCCCGGTACGCCGCCTGGTGCTGATCGCCCGAGTACCCGGCGGTCAGGTGGGCCAGGCTGGGATCGGTCGCCTGCTGGGCGAACGCCTGGCCGTCCATCTGCGCGACCAGCACCTCGGCACGCGACTGCTGGGTCGAGAAGACCGTCGTCCACGTCCCCATCTGCTGCCCCGCCGGCACCGTCGCCCACGACAGCAGGATCCACAGCGCGGCCAGGCCGGTCACGATCGCCGCGGCGCGCCACGGGCGCCGGTCGGCGGCAGCCGCCGTCGAGGCAGGCACGGGCGCGTGCCGATCGTGGCCGAGGGAGTCCGTCACCCCTCTCCATCGGCACCAGGTCCAGCTCGTTGACCGTTCCGGCTCACCGCGCACCACCGGGCCCCGCAGCCGCGTGCTCCGGTGCACCGGGGTGCGCGGGGTGGTGCTGGTACCCCTCTCGGCCTGGGCGGTTGCCCCCTTGCCCGAATCGGCCAGCTCAGGTCAACTGACCCCATGGTCGATGGTCCCTGGAACGCCAGCGAGCAGCCGATGCCGGGTCCGCGGTGAACATCGCGTGGTACCGGTTCCGGTGCACGTTCGCGCGCCGGTGGTTGGGCTACCTCGGGGTGGCGCTGCTCATCGCCCTGGTGGGTGGCGTGGCCATGGCATCGGTGGCGGGGGCCCGGCGCACGGCCTCGGGGTTCCACCGCTTCCTGGCCGACAGCAACCGCTCCGATCTGGCGATCGACAGCGGGCCCTACGACCCGAAGGTCATCGAGGCGGTCGGTGGGCTCCCCGAGGTCACGGGCCACCAGACCTACGTCGCGTTCTACACCGCACGTCTCGACCCGGACGGAGCGCCGATCTTGGACGCGGTGACCGACCAGGGCGAGTGGGTGGGGAGCGTGGACGGGCTCTACTTCGACCAGGACGCCATGGCCATCACCCACGGACGGATGGCCGACCCGACGAAGGTCGGCGAGGTCGTGATCAGCGAGTCCATGGCCGAGCTGACCCACTACGGCGTCGGCCAGCGGCTTCCGGTGGGTGTGTTCAGCGCGGATGACGTCGAGTCGGGCAACGAGGCGGCGGCACCGAAGGACTCCCTCACCGTAGAGATCGTCGGCATCGGTGTGTTCACCGACGAGGTGGTGCAGGACGAGGTCGACCGGGTCCCGAGGGTCCTGGCGACGCCGGCGTTCACCGCCAAGGAGCGGCAGTGGGCGACCTACGCCTGGACCGGGCTGAGGCTGCGACGGGGCGCGGCCGATGTGCCGCGGGTCAAGGCGGAGTACGCCGGGCTGCTGGATCCGGGA
Organism: Aquihabitans sp. McL0605; assembly: GCF_049993875.1. Lineage (NCBI taxonomy): Bacteria > Bacillati > Actinomycetota > Acidimicrobiia > Acidimicrobiales > Iamiaceae > Aquihabitans > Aquihabitans sp. McL0605. The sequence goes on along the minus strand of NZ_CP188252.1, from coordinate 2,953,721 downwards.
TCGCCCGTGTTCTTCCGGGAGACGGCGATCACGGCGGCTCAGGCCCAGCGAGCCATCCGGCCGCAAGCGGTGGCCCTCGGAGTGTTCGGGCTCATCGCGCTCCTGGCCACCCTGGTCCTGGCCGGGCAGGCCCTCGGCCGGCAGCTCGCGGTGGAGCGTGACGATCTGCCGCAGCTGCGGGCGATCGGGGCGGGTCCGGGCACGACCGCGGCGCAGGGCTTGGTCGGCGCCGCCCTGGTCATCGCGGTGGGTGTCGCCCTGGCCCTCGTGGTGGCCGTGCTGTTGTCCCCGCTGGCCCCCATCGGGTCGATACGGCGGGTGGAGGTCGATCGGGGCGTCTCCGTCGATTGGGCCGTGCTGGCCGCCGGTGCGGCGACCTTGGTGGTCCTGCTGTCGCTCGTGGCGGTGACGCTGGCGTGGCGCCAGGCCCCGCACCGGTCGGCGCACCGGGGACGACCCAACGCCCGGCCGTCGAGGGTGGTCCAAGGAGCGAGCGCTGCAGGGTTGTCGGTCGCCGCGGTGCTGGGCATCGGGCGCGCCGTGCGCCCGGGCACCGGCCGGACGGCCGTGTCGACACGGTCGGTGATGGTGGGTGCCGCGGTGGCCATCATGGCCATGACGGCGTCGCTCACCTTCAGCGCCAGCCTCGACGCCCTGATCTCCCAACCCCAGCTCTTCGGGTGGAACTGGGACGAGATGCTGCTCGCCAGCTCGGGCTACGGCAACCTGCCGAAGGCCGCCACCGCGAAGGTCCTCGACGCCGACTCGAACGTCGAGGCGTGGAGCGGCATCTACTTCGGCTCGATGGAGCTCGACGGGATGAACGTCGCCGTGATCGGTGGGCAGCCCGACGCTGCGGTGAACCCACCCATGTTGAGGGGTCACGCGCTCAACGGCCCTGATGAGGTGGTGCTGGGCGAGCAGACCCTCGAGCAGCTCGGCAAGAAGATCGGTGACACCGTCTCGACCACGGACGACTCGGGACCGGCCCGACTGCGCGTCGTCGGGACCGCGACGCTGGCCACGCTCGGTGTCGGTCACGGTTCGCACACGTCGATGGGGACCGGGGCGCTCGTCGACTACCAGCACATCCCTGGCGTCCACCGCAACGACGCGGGCATGGCCGACCCCGGGCCGAACGCGGTGATCGTGCGGTTCAAGCCGGGGACCGACACCTCCCAGGCCCACCGCGACCTGGCCAAGAAGGTGCCTCCGCTCGCCGTCTCGGGCAACAGCGTCGACCCCGTCGGCGTCCAGAAGCCCGCCGAGATCGTCAACTACCAGGACATGGGGTCGGCGCCCGCCATCCTGGCCGGCGGTCTGCTGGTCGCAGCGCTGCTGTCGCTGATCCTCGCCCTGTTCGCATCCGTCCGTCGGCAGCGCCGGGAGCTCGCCGTCTTGAAGGCCCTCGGGCTCACGCGGCGGCAAGTGGGTGCCACCCTCACCTGGCAGGCCGCGGTGACGGTGACCATCGGTGCGCTGGTGGGAGTGCCGGCCGGCATCATCGTGGGCCGCGCCCTGTGGGTGACGTTCGCCCACCAGCTCCACGCCGTGGTGCGTCCGGAGATCCCCGTGGTCGCCGTCGCCCTGGTCACGGCCGGCACCGTCATCGTGTCGGTGCTCGTCGCCGCCATCCCGGGTCGGGCGGCGGCACGCGTCCCCATCAGCGTGCTGCTCCGGAGCGAATGACCGACGCCCGATCGGTCGGCACCGGCACCCTCAGCCCTCCGACGCCCTCGCCTGCCAACGGTCGCCAGGAAGCCACGGTCCACGCGGCGGGGCGACGACTCCCGCTGCCGGTGCATCCGCCGTGCACGTACTGTTGGGGACCATGACGATCCGGGTCGTGGTGGCGGAGGACAACTACCTGCTCCGGGCCGGCGTCACCCGGTTGCTCGAGGCCTACGGCGAGATCCAGGTCGTCGGTTCCTGCGGCACGTTCGACGAGTTGCTGGAAGCGGTCCAAGACACGCTCCCCGACGTGGTGGTGACCGACATCCGGATGCCGCCGACCGGCACCGACGAAGGCATCAGGGCAGCCACCGAGCTCCGGTCCACCCATCCCGACATCGGCGTGGTGGTGCTGTCGCAGTACGCCACCCCCAGCTATGCCCTCGCGCTCTTCGAAGCCGGCTCCGACGGCCGCGCCTACCTGCTCAAGGACCGCGTCTCCGAACTGGACGAGCTGGTCACGGCCATCCAGGTCGTCGCCGACGGCGGCTCGGTCGTCGACCCGAAGGTGGTCGAGGAGCTGGTCAGCGCCCGGTCCGCACGGGCGTCGTCGCCGCTGAAGCACCTCACCGCACGCGAGCGGGAGGTGCTGGCAGAGCTCGCCACCGGCCGGTCCAACTCGGCGATCGCCGCGTCGCTGTTCCTCTCCGAACGAGCCGTGGAGAAGCACTCGAACTCGATCTTCTCCAAGCTCGGGCTGAACGAGGAGCCCAACGTGAACCGTCGGGTGAAAGCGGTGCTCGTGCACCTGGCCGCCAGCGACACATGACGACTCGTGGTAGCACCCCTCCAGAGCCGGAGCGGATGCGTCACGATGACCAGGTGGCTGTCAACGTCGTGGTCCGCGTCCTGATCGTCGACGATCAGCTGCCGTTCCGCAGCGCGGCGAGATCGGTGGTCGATCGCCTGTCGGGCTTCGAGGTGGTCGGCGAGGCCGAATCGGGCGAGGACGCCGTGACCATGGCGGCGGAGCTGACCCCGCACCTGGTCCTGATGGACATCAACATGGGCGCCATGGACGGCATCGAGGCGACGCGCCACCTCGTTGCCCAGGACCCGGCGGTGATGGTCGTCCTGCTGTCGACCTACGAGTTGAGCGACCTGCCGCCGGACGCCCGGACATCTGGCGCGTCGGCCTACGTCCCGAAGGACGACTTCGGCGGCCGAGAGATCCGAGCGCTGTGGGAGTCCGGAGGGGACGAGGGGTTCAGGCGTCCAACGGGATCTGGCCGCTGATGGTCGTCCCCGCACCGGGGCTCGATCGGACGTCGAGGCGACCGCCGATCGCTCCGAGGCGGTCGGTCATGTTCACGAAGCCGTGCCCGAGGTTCGCCGAGCCACCGATCTCGAACCCGGCGCCGTCATCGCGGACCTCGAACCGAAGGTCACGTGCGTCATCGTGGACCGCGACGACGATCGTCGCGCCATCCCCGGCGTGCTTGCCGGCGTTCTGCAGCGCTTCGAGGCAGCAGAAGTAGACGGTCGCCTCGATCTCGGCGCGGTACCGGCCCACTCCCTCGAGCTCGACCGTGGTCGGCAGCGCGGCCCTCGACGCGGCGGCGGGCAGCGCCTCGGTCAACCCGCCCGAGGACAGCAGCGGCGGGAAGATGCCGTGGGCGAGCGCTCGGAGCTCGGCGATCGCGTCCTTCAGATCGGCCCGCAGCTCGCCGATCACCGAGGCCGCCTCGCCCGGATCCTCGTCCGTCAGGTCCTCCGCCAGCCGCAGCTTCACCGCCATGGCCACCAGGTGTTGCTGGGCGCCGTCATGGAGGTCGCGTTCGAGCCGGCGGCGCTCGGCGTCGCCGGCGCTCACGATGCGGAGCCTGGAGCCCCTGAGCTCCTCGTTGGCCCGCTGCAGCTCCTCGAGCGACTCCTGGAGCGCGGAGTCGAGCTGGACGTTGTGGAGCGCGAGCCCCACCTGGCGCGCCAGCTCCACCACGACCCGGTCGTCCTCCGCAGAGAACGAACTGCCGTCGGCGCGGCGCTCCAGCACGATGAGGCCCAGGAGCTCGCCGCCGTGGGCGACGGGGCCCACCCGGATGAGCATCGGGTCACGCTGCGCCGCCAGCTCCGGCAGCCACACCTCGATCCAGGTTCCGCCCGACACCCCGGCACGAGCGACCACGGTCCGCTCCTTGTCGGCGATGCCCATGGAAGAGGCCTCGCGGTGGGGCACCCCGGCCGCGAGCTCGAGCCGCCCGTTCGCACCGGTCCAGACCTCCGCCGATGCCAGGTTCATCGTCTTGCGCAGCGACTCGGCGAGCTGCAGGAGCAGCTCCTCGAGCGGAATCGCCCGGCTCAGACGGGAGCCCCAGGTCCGAAGGGCCTCGTCCGGCGCGAACTGCTCGCCGTAGACCAGGCGGTTGGCCAGGGCGGTGAGCCGCTGGCGCGCCGGGATGTAGAGGAGAGCGGCGACAGCGGCGGCGACCATGGACGCCAGGAGCAACGACCGTTCGGTCCCGCTGGGGGTTCGACCCAGACCGATCACCACCACGACGTACGCGGCCAGCACGAGCGCGGTGAGCCCCGCCAGCGCCACGGTGTGGGCCAGCAGGTGGTCGACGCTGGCCAGGAGTCGTCGATCGGTCCCGGCGATCAGCGAGAGCGGGAGCAGTGCGCTCACCACCGCGACGATGAGCCAGGGCTGCGGCGGCCAGTCGGCGATCACCTCCAGGGCCGCCACCACCACGACGACCTCGGCCGAGACGGCCAGCGCCCACCCGATCCACTGCATCCTCCGACGCTCATCGGGACCGGCCCGACGGTACCGGTGGTTGGCCAGCGCCACGCCGCCCACCACGTACACGGCGACGAGGATCGCCCAGGCCCAGTCGAGCGCGCCGCTCGAGCTCCGCGAGAGCAGACCGCCGGCGACCGCGGCCGCGACGTAGCCGAGGGCCACGATCCAGCGCCGCGACGGCTCCGACAACCGACCGCTCGGCAGACCGACCAGCAGGTGGAGCAGACCGCCGCACGCCAGACCCGCCAAGACCCAGGAAAGGGTCCGCCAGGACGCGACCCCGCCGTCGGGGAGCCGGTGGAGCCACACGGCGTGGGCCAAGAGCGCCGCCCCGCCCAGCACGGCGATCGCGAGCACGATCGGCGCCTGCCGGTCGGTGCGCTGACGCAGGCCGATCAGCAGTCCGGCGACCGCCCAGATGCCGACCAGCACCGCCGCGACGATCGCTCCCCCGGCCACCCCGCGATCATCAGCCGCCAGCGAGAGGAGGGCAGCGGCCGCCAGCACGATGGCGAGCGGCGCCGCGAGCAGGCAGAACGCCGGCCCCAGCTCCGTCGGCTCGTCGGCGACGACACCGGCCGGCATGGACCGCGACGGGGAGTGGAGGGCCTGGCTCACCTGTCACCGGCGGCGGCGTCCACGCGTGTCGCAGCCGCCCCTACCAGCCCGTCATCGACCACCCGGCCATCGCGCATGCGCACGATGCGCTCCGCCGCATCGGCCACTGGCTGGTCGTGGGTGACCATCAGGATCGTCTGGCCCGCCGCGTGGAAGCGACGGAACAGCTCGAGCACCTCCTCGCCTCCCTCGGAGTCGAGCGCGCCCGTCGGCTCGTCGGCCAACAGGACCGTCGGCTCGTTCGCCAACGCCCGGGCGATGGCCAGCCGCTGGCGTTGACCGCCGGACAACGTGACCGGCGCCGCCTTGGCCTTGTCGCCCAGACCGAGGAGGTCGAGCAGGTCGCGCGCCCTCGTCTCGGCCGCCTTGCGCTTGGTGCCAGCAACCACCGCCGGCATCACCACGTTCTCCAGCGCGGTCATCCCCTCGAGCAGGTTGAAGAACTGGAACACCATCCCGATGTGCTGCCGTCGCATGCGCGCCAGGTCGTCCTCGCTCATCCCGGTGAGGAGCACACCGTCGATCGAGATATCGCCCTCGTCCGCCACATCGAGACCGGCGATCAGGTTGAGCAGGGTCGACTTGCCGCAGCCCGAGGGGCCCATCACCGCGACGAACTCCCCTCGTCGGACCTCGAGGTCGGCCCCGCGCAACGCTCGTACCGGTGCGAGGTCGGCCTCGAACGTGCGGTACGCGCCACGGACCGATGCCGCCGACACGTACGGGATGCTCAGGTCGACGCTCATCTCGGTCTCCTTCGTCTGGGATCATTGGATGCGACGTAGCGGCCGCGCGCAAGCAGGCTGCCCACATCGCGACCGGGTGCCAGCCACACCGTCATCCGGGCCTCAGCGCCTCGGCCGCGCGGGAGACCGGTCGCGCGCGGCGCTCACAGTGGTCCGATCCGCCACGGCGCGACCGGCGTGTCCCTGCCCTTGACCAGCTCTGGCGCGAGGTGCTCCGCATCCGTCGGGCGCTGAGACAACAGCTCCCAGGTGGGCTCGGAGATGACCACCTGCCCCGGCGCTGCGAGCTGCTGCAGCCGTTGGCTCAGGTTCACCGCATCGCCGACGACGGAGTACTCGACGCGCTCCTCGGACCCGAGGAGCGCAGCGGCCACGTCGCCCGTCGACAACCCGATGCCGAGGTCGAACACCGGCAGCCCCTCCTCCTCCCAGCCCCGGTTCACCGCGTGCTGGGCCTCGTGCATCGCCATCGACGCCTCGAGCGCGTCGTCGGCGTGCGCGGCCGACGGAGCCGGCGCACCGAACACGGCCATGACGGCATCACCGACGTACTGCATGACCGTGCCGTGGAAGTCGATGATGGCTCGGTTCATGGCCGAGCGGTGGGCGTTGAGCTGGCCGGCGAGACGAGACGGATCCGCGTGCTCCGCGATCGTCGAGTAGCCGCGGATGTCGGACATGACCACGGTGACGGTCAGCCGCTCGGTCTCGCCCACGCCCCGACCCTCGGCGAGGAGCTTGGCCGCTACGCCTCCGGGCAGCAGCCGGGACAACGACTCGCCCTGCTCCTCCCGGGTGACGATCGCCTCGTGCAGCACGCGCAGCCGTCGCACGGCACCGGCCGCCCCCGCCGACGCCCCCTCGGCGAGGGTCGCGAACAACCGATCGACATCGTTGCTCGCCGCCGCCGCCGTGGTTTTGCGGACGGCCGCGATCGCCTTGATCGGCTTGCCTTCGGCGAGCATGGCCAAGAGCGCCTCATCGTCCGGGGACAGCCCGTCGGTCGACGCGGTCACCGGCCGCAGCATGGCGTCGACGATCGAGGGGTCGAGCGACGAGCCACCGGACGCGACCGCCCGGATCGCCTGCGCCAGCTGATCGCCCTCGGCGATCCGGTCCTTGAGGAGGTAGGCGTAGCCGGCGGCCCCTTCGGAGAGGAGCTTGATCGCGTAGTCCGGATCGTCGAACTGGCTGAGGATCACGACGCCGGTGCCGGGGTGGCGCTTGCGGATCTCCTTGCAGGCATCGATGCCCTCGCTCTGGAACGCCGGCGGCATCCGGATGTCCGACACGACGACCTGGGGCGCGGCCTCGTCGGCGACGGCCACGAGGGTGTCGTAGTCCTCCGCGACCCCCACGATCTCCAGGTCGCGCTCGCGAGCCAGCATCGCCCGGACGCCCTCTCGGATGATCACGTTGTCGTCGGCCAGCACCACCGAGATCGAGCGGTCGGAGCCCACCTCGCTCACCGGGCGCTCACTCGGACAACGGGTGCTGCGAGGGACCGACGCGCCAAGAACGACATGGTGATATTCGACACCGTGCCGCGCGGAAGGAGAAGGGTGCTGGCACCAACTCCGCGCGGGGTGGCCCCTCCCTCAGGGAGCGAGCGGCAGCGCGCACCTGTGCGCCTACGTGCTCAGCGCCGCACCGCGAGCACATCGTTGGCCGCGAGGAGCCCGCACATCCCATGGACCCCCGCGCCCGGCGGCGTCGACGAGGAGCACAGCCACACCCCATCGATGGGCGTGCGCCACGGGTGCAGCCCAAAGGTCGGTCGAGCGATGAACTGCCGAAGGTCGGCGACGCCCCCGCCGATGTCGCCGCCGACGTAGTTGGCGTCGTGAGCCTCCATCGCCGCCGGCAGCATCACGTGGCGGTCCGCGATCACTTCGCGGAACCCTGGAGCGAACCGCTCGACCTGCGCCTCGATGCGACCGGACACGTCCAGCGTCGAGCCGTGGGGCACATGGCAGTAGGCCCATGCGGTGTGGGTGCCCTCGGGTGCCCGAGTGCGGTCGAACAACGTCGGCTGGACGAGCAGCACGAAGGGCCGCTCCGGATGCCGGCCCTTCTGCACCTCGCCCTCGGCGGCCACGACCTCCTCGAGCGCGCCTCCCAGGTGCACGGTCGCACTCCGGGAGCAATCCGGATCGGCCCACGGGATCGGCGCATCCAGCACCCAGTCGACCTTGCAGACACCCGGCCCGTAGCGGAACCGTTGCAGGGCCCGCCGGTAGCGCGCCGGGACGCGCTCGCCGGCGATCGCCAGGACCTGGCGCGGGGTCAGGTCGAGCAGCACGGCGCGGGTCGGTGGCAGCTCGTCGAGCGAGGCGATGCGCCGGCCGCACTCGACCGTGCCACCCAGCGAGACGAGCAACGACACCAGGGCGTCGGCGATGGCCTGGGAGCCGCCCTCGGCCATCGGCCAGCCCACGAGGTGGCCCAGCATCCCGAGCATCAGGCCGTACCCAGCGGTGGCGGGGGCACGCAGCGACAGGACCGAGTGGGCGGCGAGCCCGCCGAACAAGCCCTGGGCGGCGTCGCTGGAGAACCGTCGGCCGGCCAGCCCCCTTGCCGACCCGACACCGACGAGGCCGTACCGGGCCAGGGCGACCGGATGCTCCGGCGGGACCGTCAACGGCGCCAACAGGCCGTCGGTCAGGTCCAGACCCGACCGCATCAGGGGGTCGAACAGCCGGCGGTAGGCGGCCGCATCCTCCCCGAGCCCCGCAGCCGTCTCAGCGACCGACCGGTGGAGCGACGCGCTGCGGCCGCGGTCGAGCGCATGGACCAACGGGACATCGGGATGGATCCAGCGCAGCCCGTGCCGCTCGAGCGGCAGGTTGCGCAGCGCGGGCGAGCCGAGGCCGAGGGGATGGATCGCGGAGCAGATGTCGTGGGTCACCCCCGGCCGCATCAGCTCCATCGAGCGGGTCCCACCCCCTGGCCGATCAGCGGCTTCGACCACCAGGACCCGCTGGCCCGCCTGAGCCAAGGTGATCGCCGCCACCAAGCCGTTCGGTCCCGCGCCCACCACCACCGCATCCGGATCGATCACGACGCCATGCAATACGAACGCGCTCCCCCGGACAAGGGCATTGCTGTTGAACGGGAGGGGAAGCCAGCACCCCATCCGGACACCGGGTGGCCCCATCGTCCGCCAGGACCCCGATGCCTACCCTCCGAAGGGAGGGTCGACGCGACTGCTGCCGGCCACGAAACGGAGGCCGAGGGCCATGCGAGTCGAATCGAGTGTGACGAGTCTCTCCTGGATCCCGTCAGAGGCGGTGACGGGGCTGAACAAGGCCATCTTCGGAACCGGGTTCACCCACTACGACGACCCTCCACCCGACGAGATCCACGACCTCCACTCGCTGGCCGACACCGATCGGTTCCGCTTCGCGAACCACTTGGCGGCGTGGATCTCGGTCGAGGACGGCCAGATCATCGACGCCGGCTACTCCGGCAGCGGCGTCATGGGCGCGACCACCGTCGCCATCGGCCCCAAGCAGGCCACGTTCGCGGCGCTGTCGTTCCCCGACCTGACGCAGCCGGTCCAGATCGAGGGCTCCTCCGCACGGTTCGTGCAGACCGTGGGCGGGCACACCGCCATCCCTGCCCCCCGCCGGGTCAAGCGCCCGCCGTTCGTGGCCTTCCAGGCGCCCGTGGTCTGGACGACGCTCGCATTGACCATCCATGCGGATGGGACGTCGGAGCACGAGTTGGTGGGGGCGAGCCCGTTCCCCCGCCACTGGGTGTACGACGCCGAATCCAGGCTCACCGCCAAGGGGGGCCTCGCGGACTTCAAGGAGTGGTGGCGAACCTCGTTCGGCCTCCACACCCCCTGGGGTGACGAGGAGTCAGCGGCGCTGGTCACCGAGGTGGAGACGGCGCTCGAGCGCGAGGTCGCCGGCCGCATCATGCGCGGTGGCGAGAAGCCCTCGTACCGGCAGTTGCGAGAGGGCGAGCTGCTGACCACGGAAGGGGCGGCGGGTGCCGCCATCTACCTCCTGCTCAACGGAGTCCTGGCCGTGGACGTCGACGACGAGACCGTGGCAGAGGTGGGCCCTGGCGCGATCCTGGGCGAGCGCGCCGTGCTCGAAGGCGGGACGAGGACCTCGACGCTGCGAGCGCTCACCCGGGCGAAGGTCGCGATCGTGCAGGCCGACCAGGTCGATCCGGCGGCCCTCGCCGACATCAGCCAGGGTCACCGCCGAGAAGAGCACCGCGTCGGATCGGGCGGGGGAGCAGCCGACGGGTGAGGCTGCGCTTCTGCGGTGTGCGCGGCTCCACCCCCGCGCCGGGAACGGCGTTCGCACGGGTCGGAGGCAACACCAGCTGCGTCGCGGTCACCCCCCACGGGGAGGGCGCGCCCCGCCTTCTGCTCGACGCCGGCACCGGGATCCGCGCCGTGACCCCGATGCTCGGCGGAGATCCGTTCCGCGGCACGATCCTGCTGACGCACCTGCACTGGGACCACTGGCAAGGCCTGCCGTTCTTCTCCGCCGGCGACCGCGACGATTCCGAGGTCCGGCTCCTGGTTCCCGCCGGCTCGGACCAGCCGCTCGACGTCCTCCGCCACGCGATGTCGCCACCGCACTTCCCGATCGGCCCCGAGGGGCTGAAGGGACACTGGTCGTTCGGATCCATCGACCTGGGCACCAGCACGATCGAGGGGCTGACCGTCACGGCGGCGGACGTTCCCCACAAGGGAGGTCGCACGCTGGCCTACCGGGTCGAGGACGAGGGGTCTTCGTTCGCCTACCTCCCTGACCACCTGCCGGCGCGCACCGATCCCGAACGCCGAGCTGCGCTCGACCTGGCCGCGGGAGTGGATCTGCTGATCCACGACGCGCAGTTCATCACCGGGGAAGAAGCCGTCGCCGCGGAGTACGGCCACGCCACCATCGATCAGGCCCTGGCCTTCGCCATCGAGGTCGGTGCGGGCGAGCTGGTGCTGTTCCACCACTCCCCCGCCCGGACCGACGCGCAGATGGAGCGGATCGCTGCCGCGCTGGAGGCGTCGCCGATCACGGTGAGCATCGCCATCGAGGAGACCGACCGAGACCTGCCCCGACCGCGTGCGCTCGCCGCGCGCCGAACCAGCTCCGGGGCGGCCACCTGCCCTCGCCTACCATCGGACCTTCCGCCCGCGTGGGGCCGGTAGGAAACCCCTCCCGACCAGGTCCAGGCGTTGCCCGCAGCCTGCTTGGGGACGTTGCTTGGTGGATCAGGGACGCGCTTCGCTCGGGCGACCCGATCCGAGCCGAACATCGGTGAGCGGACACCCTCTCTGACCTGGGCATATGTGGTTGTCAAGGAGCGTTGGCCCTCGCTTAGCGGGACGTCGGCGTGTCCTGGTTTGTCCTGCTTTGTCCTGTTCCACTGCGGCTCCAAGGGTCGGGCGGCAGGTGGAGAACGGGGTTCAGGTAGTAGCGGGCCAGCAGGCACCACAGCTGACGGGCGCGGGTGACTTCGTCCGCCGCGAGCCTCGGGGAGACTCCCTTCGTGTCGCCACGGGCGATTCGATCGAGCTCATCGCGGGCGGCGATCCAACCGGGGCTGTTTGCCTCGTGGTTGAGCATCGCATGGACTGCCCGCGCTGCCAGGCTCCTGTTCTCGTCATGCACCGGCATCATGAAGCCCTCGATGAGGATCGGGAGGTGCTCCAATCCCTCCACCTGGGCCATGGCCTCCTCGCTCGTGACGACGTGGCGGAGGTCAGGGGGCTCCTCCTGCAGTGGGGTCAACTGAGCTTCCACCCGAGCCAGCCGTTGTTCAACCGTCGACATGGTGCACCTGCCCCGGCACTTCTGGGATGGGTGGGGGATTCCAGGCTGGGACCACGCCGGTGATCTGGAGCTTCGCCTCGACGGCGTCCAGCCGATCTTCGAGATCGGTCTGGGCAGCTAGCGTCCCGAGCTTGATCGCTATCGCTGCCGCGGCGAGCTGGACACGCTCGGACTCGGCGCCCGCCACTAGGTCGTTGATCACGTCCACGGCTGGGTTCATCGAGGCGATGAGCCGCACCCGGACGTTCTCTGCGAGGTCCCGCTGCGCCGAGCGGAACGCCGCCTGGAACGCAGGGCGCTTCTTGCGCCGAGAAGCGGTCCTCTCCGAGATGCCTGTGAGCGACGCAGCTCGAACGAGGGTGACGCCTTCGAGCAGGAGCTCCATCAGGCGCATGTCCTTGGGGCTCAGGTTGTCGCCGTCCGCATCAGCGTCAGCAGCGTTGGGCGCCGCCTGTTCCGGGGAGGGGGTCAGGATGTCGTCGTCATCGTTGTTGGGGTCTTCGGTCATCGGTGGTTCCTCTCTTTCGTCCTTTCCGCCGGACCCATGGGCGCTGGCACAGGACGTCGATCGAAGAAGTTCGTCGGGCCGAGAGGCAAGAAGCGCGAAGTTCACGTGCCGTCTGGCGGTATGCCACGGCCGACGACAGGGCCCGCAAGGTGACCAGAATTCGACGCGGCGCCCGAGAGCGGTGTCCGTAGCGTGGGCTGCGTGAACCCGTCTACCGGCACGCTCGCCGTGTGCACGCGCTGCGGCGGGCTCCGCGGAGAGGTCCTTCAGCACCCCAACCTTGTGCAGCACTGCGCCTGCCAAGCCGACGCCGACCAAGCGCCGTGGCCCGGCTTCGACTTCCGACGCCACAGCGAGCTTTGCGGGTTGTGCGCGGCGGTGGTGATCCCCTCGGGGAGCCGGTGGTCTTCCATGTTGTGCCCCGCATGCTCCGAGGTAGCCCAGTTGGCAAACGACGCGGTGGGCTTCGTGCTCGTGCCCGTGGGACGCCACTCCCTCGCCCATCGGATCGCCCTCCCTGCCCGATCGGCGGCCGACCCGAAGAAGCGGGGCAGGTTCGTCAACGGCCTCGGCGGACTTCGAGCTGGCATCGACGGACTCGGCGCCTGGAGGGCGCAACTGGTGGCGCGGCGCGTGCCAGACCAGCAAGACCCGGTCGCGCTCGACGCCTACATCAGGATCACCGGCGAAGAGCCGGCAGACCGAGGCAAGGTTCTCGACGAGTTCATCGGCTTCAGACGCAGTACCCCCCGGCCAGCCTGAACGAGACCAGAGGGCCGTGGGGAGATGGAGCGCCTTGGGAACGGATTGGTGCGAGGAAGCCCGGGCTGTTCAGCCCATCAAGTGACCGCCGGGATGGCGGCCTGGAAGGCCGATGCCGGCACTGCGAACTCGACGACCTCGTCGGGCTCGGGCAGGTGCTCGCCGATTGCACGGTCGAGGTTGCCCGAGAGGATGCTCACGATCTCATGAGCGTGCTTGCGGTCTTTCGAGCTGAATGGGTTCTTCCAGATGCTGGCGTCGATCTCGTTACGGGCGAGGGCGGCGAGCCGGTTGTGAAGGTCGAAGTAGTCGTGGCGGATGGACGAGCGCACGCCGTCGATGATCCGGAAGGCCGACATCGCATCACCTTCGGTGACCAGGAGAGCAGCCGATGCCGTCGAGATCCGCGCACGAGTGAGCATGGCCTGGAAGAACACCACCAGCTCCGCCACGGTCGTGGAGTTGTCCTCGACAAGGGCAGCGACGACTTCTGGAGTCCAGGTAACCGGCTTGCCGTCCTTACGGACAGCTTCGACCTGCCATCGCTCGAGGTCGACCTTGAAGCGCTCAACGAACCGGAGCCTTGATCGGTAGATCGCCTCCACCTGTCGATGGGCGACGGCCAGCTCGGCGCGGATCTGGGGTGCCAGGTCGCCGAACGCAGCGCGATCACCGATCACCTCGAGGAGCGCCTCCGCCCCCTGGAGCGTGCCGAAGTCGTCGTCACGGAGACGGGTCTCGATGCGGGCGAGCGCACGCTCGACGCCGGCGAAGGTCTGCTCTAGCCAGCGCTGCTGGGCCCAACTTGCGGCGAGCGCAGCACCCGCGGCGATGACGAGCGGAAGGGCAACGGTGGCCGTGATGCCCGTGGCACCCGCCACGCCGGCGGCTCCCGCTGCGCCAGCCGCGCCGGCACCCGCGACACCGGCACTCCCTACGCCGCTCGCTGCAACCACGCTTCCAGCGGCGGCGGTTGCACCGATGGCTCCGACCACCTCGGCGGTCTCGTCGAAGTGGCCGTTGAGGGTGTTCCTGACCTTCGGCAGCGTGCGGAGGCCGGTCCGCACCAATGCGTAGGAGCCATCGAGAAGGCCCTTGCGGATCTCGGGCGAGAACCGGACGACGAGGTCGCCCGCCTCGCCAACGGCCTCGACCCCCGCGCCGGCCACGGGCGCTGCCTTCTGCAGCAGACCAGCAAGCTCAGGGAGCGAAGTCGCGAGCGCCTGGGCGACGGCAATAGCGGCAGGGGGCGGGGCTGTCACCGAGGGCGTCGGCGCGAGATCGATGCGGGGCATCAGCTCCACGATCCAAGACCCAGTCGCCTCGCTCTCCAGCCAGATTGCACCATCGTCACCCTGCGCTGCTCGGACCAATCCGAACCCAGGGACCTCGATCGCTTCGCTCACAATGCCCTCCCGATCGTCGTGCGACGGCCACCCTCGTGCACGAAGCCGTGCATCCCGCCGCAGGAGGGGGATCCTTGCGTGGGCCGACATCCTCCGCAAGCGCTCTGCCATGCCCTCGCGAAGGAGGTCAGTCTGGGAGGACGGCGAGATCGGCCACCGTGACGAGGCGCTGGCTGATGGCGATCGACACCATGGTCTGACGAAGGTTCGGCGTGTACCGATCGAAGCCGAGCTGGTCCCTTACCTCGTCCATCAACCGACTGCCGATGACCTTCTCGCTCGTGACGAGTCGATGTGCGATCTGGGAGTTGGTCGGAACCACTGCGTCTGGAACGTGCCGGAGGAATGGCTCGCACATGGCGACAAGGGTCTGATACCACCGCAGCGGCTTGCCGGTGGTCGAATCCTTCCAACGGATCTCCCACGGGATGTGTGTCTCGCCCGGGGCAGGTGGCTGTGTCCCGTCGCCGATCGTCGACGCCCAAGACCCGGCCCATCCCGGTGCGCCAGGTCCCTCCACCGTTACTGCGTACCGCCTCAGCTTGACCTCGATAACCACCGAGGCACTGGCGAAGGGAACAACGACGGGGCCGACGCCTCGGCAGAGCAGCAGCCGAGACGGCGTCTCGTGGTCGTAGACCACGAGACCTGATCGGGTACCGGTGGCTTCCACCGTCCAATGGGCCTCGCCTGCTGTGATGATCCCGTGGCGTCGGCTGACCGTCCGGTCCTCTGCCCCCAGTTGTCCTGGCCCCGCATCGCGCCCGATCACGAGGTGGCCTCCATGGGCGAGGCGTAGAGGCCGCCCCTCGCCGACCCCCACCGTGACCGTCATAGCTGGACCTCCGCGACCTTCCGGGGGCCACGGTGGCTCCCGGTCGCCCGAGGCTAAGCGGACTGAGGCAACGGCATCGCGTCAACGAACGGGTGCACCGGGACGCCGGTGAGCCGTAGTGCGGCTGAGGTGCCGCCGGGTCGACCGACGACCTCGACCGGGACCGAACGTGCGAGCAAGCCGAGCACGGTACGAACGAAGATGTGGTCGCCCGATCCGATCACCACCCGGCGGTTCCTGCGAGCGACGTGATCCAGGTCGATCGAGTCGATGAGAGCCTGGTCGGCACCGTCGGGACCGCCACGGACGACGAGGCGGCCACCACCGATGGCGAGGCCGACCTCGAGTCCGATGCCAGGGTTGCACCCGACGATCAGGTGGTCGCCGACGGCGATGGGGACGATCGAGTCGTAGCGCTCAAGCAGCGCCGTGGCACGGCCGACGTTGAGCGTTCCCCGAGGGCATGCGCCGTGGAGGTTCTCGATGTCGATCAGGTGGAGGGTGGGCAGGACAATTGGGGTGGGCATTTCTGGCTCCGTTGGGTTCGGGTACCGCTTGCACCCTCATTTCCTCAGAGATCCAGGTCGCCAGGTAGTGGAACGTTCCACGGTCGACACTGCCGATGCCGCCCCACTTCAACCCCGAGCGGAGTTGTTCAGCGCGGCGGCGTGGTAGTCGGTGGCGCGGTGGTCGGCGCCACCGGGGGTATCCCACCGATCGTGGTCGTCGGCGGAGCGGTCGTGGCGGTATAGCCACCGTCGTCGGACCAGTCGGAGCCGCTTGGACCCAGCGTCGTCGTTGTTGCATCTGGGCTGGTGACCACCGTGCCAGCGCCATCGTCCACCCCACCTTGGTCGCCAGCGGCGCCGATGCAACTGAGGCTGCGGACATCCGCTCCGGCGCTCAGCCGCTGCGGCTTCTTCCCGTTTGCAGGCACCAATACCAGCCCATCCCCTCGAGTGGCCGTCACGATCCCTTCCGGGCACCACGCCACGGCGACTTCGTCCTCACTCGTGTACTCCACCTTGCCCTCCTCCTCGTTGCCAGGCGTCAGCACGGCGACGTCGCTGCTGCCGCTGCTGGTCTCGATAATGAGCACATAGTCGGAGTAGAAACCGTCCCGGCTGGGGCGGACCGCCATAGACCGGACACGCACGGTCTGGTCTTCGAGTCCTGGAAGGGCCGTCAGGTCGATCGACCAAGGTGCGGGCAGGTCATGCAGATTCGGCTCGCCATCGAGGTTGAGGTACTGGATGCCATCGGCATCGTGCCCACCGACGTCGGTGGGAGCGGAGGAGACGTAGTGGAGCCTCGTAACCGGACCCCCGGTCACCTCCTTCTCCTCCCAGACCGGGTCTCGCTCGTCCCAGGAATTGCCGGCGATGGTGACAACCTCCTCGGTGCTCAGGTCGAGCGCCATGACGTCGAGGTCACCGGTCGCGTCGCTCACGAACGCAACGAGGGTCCCGTCCGGCGACAAGGACGGCTCCGAGGCGTTGCCCGGCACGTCGTAGATCCTCGACCGATCGCTGCCAACGTCGCCGACCACGAGCGAGTCGCCGCCGTCTGTGGTCGTCGTGCCCACGTAGCGGCCCGATCTGGAGACCGAGAGGTCGCTGAGGGGAGCGGTGCCGGTCTCGACCTTCGTCGCCTCGTTCGTTGCTAGATCGAGTCGGTAGACACCGGATCCACCCGCGCTGGTTGGGATGAAGTACAGGCTCGACCCAGAACCTGGCGCAGGTCCCACCTCGGTCACCGGCGGGTCAGTCGTCACTACCGGGTCGCGAGCCTCTGTGGTGCTCGAGGATGCAACCGACTTTGGTGCCAGCGTCGTTGTCGCCGCCTGTTTGCCACCCTCCGAGCGCAGCCCTGGCCGCAATGCAGCGGCTGCAAACAGCGCAAAGACGAAGGCGCCTGCGAGGGCCGTCACCCGTCGCCTCCGCCGACGACGGGACAAGGAGGGGGCATCGGGGATGCATGCCGTAATCGCGTCAGAGACCGGCAAGCGGATCTTGCGGGGCAGCGCTCGGCGGATACGCACGCGCCCGCCGGAGGTGAACGGCAGCACACCAGTCGCCGCCAAGTGAACCGTGAGGGCCGCCGAGTAGCGGTCGTCAGCCACCGAGGCCCGACCGGTGCTCAGGACCCCCGGCGAGGAGTATGTACGGGTAGCCCCCGCGACCGCCGTGCGGCTGAGCCCGGCGGACACCTCCGCTGACATGCCGAAGTCGGCCAGCCTCCAGTCCGTGCCGTGGTCGGTGTCGTACACGAGCACGTTGGCGGGCTTGATGTCCCCGTGGACAACCTGCTGTTCCTCCAGGTACGTCAGCGCATCTGATAATTGGTGCCACAGACGAACGGCGGATGCCGCGCCGATCGGCCGAGAGGCGCTTCCAGCGCGTTCGTCGATCTGGTCCGCGAGCGAACCGCTCGCTCGCGGCATCACGATCCAGATCAGGTCCTCCCCCGGTTCTGGAGGGCGGTGAAGACCAAGGTCCCGCCAAAGGTCGGAGCTGAGGAACCCGAAGTCGCGATAGGTCGCGAGGTGACGGTGCTGGAGCTTGAGCAGTGCGTTCAGTTCGCTCTCACCGGTGCGAGACCAAGTGATCTTCACGGCGACTCGGGCACCCGCGGCTGCGTGCGACCCGGCACGACCGTTCGCTCCGTCGATGGGCTCGGCGGCGTACACGATGCCTTCCCCACCGCCGCCCAGACGTTCGCCGATCTGCCATCGGCCCGCAAGCGGAGGAATCGACGGGGGGACCTCGTCCACCGTGTCCTCGGAGATCATCGCTGCCCATCCCCGCGGCTGGATCTCGGCCAGAGGACCGGGTCCGCCAACCACGGATCGATGGGCGCGCACCAAGTGGTCCGACGCCTGAAGCCCGTGACGTGCTGACCCCCCGCAACCACCGATCCCTCCCCGGCGCAGCTCCAGCTGCAGCGCAGGCGAGCTTAGGAGGTGGCTGGTCTGGACGAACCAGCCAACGGAGCTGGGCAGTCGCCGGCATCACCTGCGTCAGGTCGGCGCCCGGTTCCCGGCCCATCGTCCCGTCGCGAGGACGGGATAGCCATGCGTGCTGGGGGTGGATCGTTCCACTGTCAGCCGGAATGCCATGGGCGGATGATGAGGCCGTGAACAACAACGCACATCACCCTCAATCCGAATCGCAGTGGTGGCTGGCCTCGGACGGCCGCTGGTATCGGCCGGAGTTGCGCTCGAGCCCCTTGCCTCCGCCCCCTCCGGGGTCGTCCTCCCTGCCAACCCAGGCCACGGGTGAGGTCGCCGGGGCTGCCAAGGTCACGGACGTGGTCGAGGGCGGCGTCGGCATCCGCCGAGCCCCCGAGGCGATGTCGGCCCGGAGCTGGCGCCTGTGGAGCTCACTCGCAGCTCTCGCCGTGTTGGTGGTTGTTGCGCTGGTCGCCGGCTCGATCTCATTGCCTTCCCGGGAGAAGGTCTTGGACAGACCTCACCCGCGCATCAAGGATCCGCTCGCCGAGATTCGTGCCGATGCCCATACGGCCATCCAGGCTCTCGGCACCAGCGATCTTGCGGCACTCGATGTCCAGCTAGCGGACCATCGAGGCCAGGCCGACTTCGCCTATCTCTTCGCATCACAGACCACCCCGCGAGCTCTTGGGGATGCACTCGCAGGTGTCGCGGGAAAGCGTGCCCCGCTGAAGGAAGGGATCGATGCCCATGCCTATGACGCCGCCCTCACCGACCTGGCGGGCACCCTGGGTCTGGCGACCTTCGGGACGGGTTACCGTGCCCTCCCGGCCAAGTGGACGGAAGACTTCATCACCGCGACGACCGATCCAGCGTCGCTGCCTCGAGAGGCGGCACGCGGTTCGGGCGATTCGGGGCGGGGTCGTGCCGACCAGGATCTTGCCAACAAGCAGAACCTGCTCTTGCTGCTGTCGCGGGCCTCCTGGTCAACCAGGTTCCTTGAAACCGTCACCGACGCGTACTGGCACTACGACCAATACAAGGGCGACGACCCGTGGCCCGACGCCTCCGTTGGAGACGCAAAGGTGGCCCCCGCGCCGACAGGCCACTACCTAACCGACGGCATCGTTGCTCTTACGGCCGCCCTCACTGCGAATCCGGAAGCCAGCGCTTGGGCGTTCACTGAATTCCAGCCGGGTACCCGACGGATCGATGGGTCGGACTTCGCCATTGGCAAGTTCACGTACTACCTGCTGTTCGAGCATCGCTTCCCTGAATCGTCCGGCGGCGAGAGCCTGGGCATGACCGCAACTCTCACCGCCTTGTCTTCAGCGATCGACGCCACGAGCGGGACCCCCGACGCGAAATCGGCGTCGTCCACACCGAAGGCGGCGGATGAGGCCGGTCCAAAGCACGACTCTGACGTCCTGCAGACCATAGCCCAGGAGCACTCCGACAAGAGCCAGTGCTCGTGGAGTCTCCGCGACTACTGGAACTGTGCTGTGGCCGTTGCCGACGCCGTGATGCACTTGATCGGGGACTGGGGGCACTTGGTGCTCGATGTCCTGACCTTCGCCCCGCCGCCCTTCGGAGTTGTAGCGGCAGTGACCAACGCGACTTGGTACGCCATCGACGGCGATTACGTCGCAGCCGGCCTATCGCTCGCTGCGGCGGTACCTAGCCTCGCGTTCGCCAAGATCGCCAAGAGCGCAAAGGCCGGAGATGTGGTGCTTGAGACAGCCGCTGAGGCCGACGACATTGCCAAGTCCGCGAACGAGTTTCGGACGGCGATTGGTGCCGAAAGCGAGGCGTCCAAGATTGTTCGGCCGACCCTCTCGGCGGCGACCAAGGACGAGGTCCTCGCGAGTGCCAAGCGGAATTGGCGTGGCAAGTTTGTTGACCCCAATACCGGGGAGGTGATTCGCGGGGAGTACGACTTTGGCCACAAGCCGGGCTACGAGTGGCGATGCTTGAAGGCAAAGGCGCTTGCTCTGGGCTGGACTCTCCAGGAGTTGAAAGATGCCTACAACAATCCGGCTCACCTCCAGATTGAAGATCGTGCCTCCAACCAGAGCCACCAGTACGAATCAGATGTTTGCGCAGCGTAGAACGGTGAATCCGCGAGCGGATAAGAGACCTCAGCGAGCAGGTCGTCGCCTTGCGACCTACCGGCACGGTCATGGGTCGGCATGCGGTGGATCGAGCTCGTGGGGCGTTGGTGGGGTTGGCGGTGGGTGACGCGGTCGGGACGACGCTCGAGTTCCTGCCACCGGGGTCTTTCGAGCCGATCGACGACATGGTGGGCGGCGGCCCGTTCCACCTGGAGCCCGGGCAGTGGACCGATGACACGTCGATGGCGCTGTGTCTGGCGGACTCGATCGTCACCGTCGGCGGGATGGACCTGGCCGACCAGCTGCGGCGCTACCTGCGCTGGCGCGACGAGGGGCTGTGGCCATCGAACGGGCGGTGCTTCGACATCGGAGGCACCACGAGCTGGCAGCTGCGCCGCTTCGAGCGCACCGGCGAGGCGATGGACCCCGACAGGAACGAGGAGCAGGCCGCCAACGGCTCGCTGATGCGGTTGACGCCGGTGCCGATCGCCTGGCACCGATCGGTCCCCGAAGCCGCCGTGCGGTCCGGCGAGTCGAGCCGCTCCACGCATGCGGCCACCCGGCCAGTCGATGCCTGCCGGCTCCACGGGGCGATGGTCGCCGCGGTGATCGGCGGCGCGTCGCTCGACGACGTGCTCGCCCCGACGTTCTGGGCGTGGGGTGAACTGCACCCGCAGGTGGCGGCGATCGCGGCCGGGTCGTTCCAGGAGAAGGAGCCGCCGGCCATCCGGGGCACCGGGTTCTGCATCGACGCGCTGGAGGCCGCTCTGTGGGCGGTGCACGGAGCGGACGACTTCCGCAGCGCCGTGCTTCGCGCCGCGAACCTCGGCGATGACGCCGACACCACGGCCGCCATCGCCGGACAGCTCGCCGGCGCCTAGTGGGGCCTGTCGGGCATCCCGAAGGAGTGGCGCTCGAAGCTGACGATGCTCGACGAGACCACTCAGCTCGCCAATGCCCTCCACGCTCTGTTCGACGAGGCGCCGACCGACATCGCGTCACAGCCGGGCGAGACCGAGGAGCGATGACCATGACGACCTGGCCTCACGACGATGTCGCCCATGCCTGGTGGGTGACCCCTGGCTCGGTGCTGGCAGGCGAGTACCCGACCGACAGGGAACGCACGACCGCCAAGCTGGACCTGCTGCTCGACGCAGGCGTCCGCACGTTCGTCGACCTGACCACGCCGAACGACGGACTCCACCCCTACGAGCCAATGCTCGCCCACCTGGCCGCCGAACGGGGCCTCGACGTGCGCCACGCACCGTTCCCGATCCCGGACCTGAGCGTGACCGACGTGGAGGGCTACACGCCGATCGTCGAGCTCATGGCGACGGAGGTCGACGCCGGCCGCCCGGTCTACGTGCACTGCTGGGGTGGCATCGGCCGCACTGGCACCGTGATCGGCTGCTGGCTCGTCCGCCACGGCCGCAGCGCCGACGAAGCCGTCGCCGAGATCGCCGACCTCCGGATGGGCACCCGCAGGCACCGCCGCCGATCCCCCGAGACCGACGAACAGATCCGCACGATCCAGCGCTGGGCGGCGCTCGATGCTCGCCGGCCCTGAGGGCCGTCGGCGGCTCTTCCCCTCGGGGTGCCTCCCAGCGAGCGCCACTCTGGCAGACCCCTGCGCGCCGGCCGCCGCGGCTGGTCCCGACCTCCGCCAGGCCTTCGAACGGCGACGTCATGCGCCCGAGCCCGGGCCGCCGGGCTGGCCCGGGCTGCCATCTAGGTCTGCAGCAACTCGGTGACGATGCCGCCGACGAGCTTCGAGAACGCCGCACGCAGATCCGCGAAGTCCTCGCGCACCCGCTCGGACCCCAACTTTCGCTGGACGTGGCGTCGGCATCGGTCCGTCCGGCTCGCTGTGTGGGGTCCTTCGGGCCGCACAGCCCGATCCGCAGCCGGCGGGATCTGGGGCGACGGCCGGATTCCCAAAGGGGGATCGTCCCGCCCCATAAGGCGGATGGGGCCCGCCGCCTGGTCCGGTGCCGTCCATGGCCCCGGTCGCGGATCCCCCGCATCGTCGAGCGCAGTGGTCATTTCCATGAGGTCTACCTTCGTTTCAGCTACGGACACGGGGATCGTGCCTGCTACGCTTATAACCATAGCCGTATACGACACGGCGTCAAGATGTCCTTCGCAGAAATGTATAATCGTCCGCATGGACCCTCACACGATTGCGTCGAACGCGGCGCTGAGGCGCCAATTCCTGAGCGAGATCGTCTACCGGGATCGCGTGCCTCCGTCGGAGGACGAGCAGCAGGGCGACCTCGAGGTGCTGGCGCGTTCGGACGGCCCCCTAGTCGTGGCGTGGCTCTGGCCGGGGCCCTTCTACGTGCGAGACGACCCTTTCGAGGAAGTCGCCCGCTACGACGAGGGGATGCTCGAGTGGGCAAGAAAGCAAGACCCGACCGACCCGTTCGCTGACGCGGCCAGGCTCCTCGATCGACGGCGGGTCGGCCCGCGCCGCATCATCGCCGAACGGTTCCGCAAGGTCCTCGACGCGGTGGCGCGTGCCATCCAGCGCTCGCCCGAGGACATCGCGACCCACCTCCATTGGTCGGTTCCCCTGACGCCGGCAACGCTGGATGGACTTCAGCGAGGGAGCATCCCCTTCGCGCTCACAGACGTCGCGGCCCTGTGTCAGGCCCTGCACCTGGACCTCGATGTCGGCTTCGGGCTGGTCGACCCGCAGGCACTCGCGCACCGCGTCGACCAGTCAGTGCTCGCCAGCGCCATCGCCGACCACCTCCACCGGCTCACGCCCGAACAGCTCACCGTCGTCGGCAAGCACCTCCCGAAGGGGTCACCGCCGGAACCCCGATCGGGCGGGCGGGAGGTGTTCCCCGCACCCGCCGCAGACGGCCGCTACTCATCGCTCTACGAAGCACTGGCCGCCGACGAGCGCGAACAACCGACCTACTCGTTCCCCGAGATCGACCGGATCCTCGCTGCTGCCGAGGAGAAGTCGCTCCCGCCGAGCGCCCGCGCCGATCGTTCGTGGTGGGCGGGAAGCGGCACGAAGCCCGATGGTCGCCCACAGGTGAGCGCGTGGTGGGGTGCTGGCTACCGCATCGGGCACATCGACACGGACCGGTCGGGCCAGGTGAAGTCCGTCGGATTCGAGGCCTTGCCCGGCCGCGACCGATGGTTCGCCGACCCGGCCCGCGTCGCACGTCGCGAGTACCGAGCGCCGGACCCAACCCGTGTTCCCCTTTATCCGATGGACGCCCAGTACCTGGACAACCTGCGGACGGCGCTCGAGCCGACCATGCGAGCACTCGACGCGTACATGGCGAAGATCGATGTCCGGGGAGCCGCCGCCATCCTCAAGGGCCTTGGCGAGGTAGCCGATGCAGCTCGAACCCAGGCGAGCGAACCGAGCGACCCTGACATGGTGGCACTGATCGCCTTCCTGACCGAACACGACGGCGCCGACCGCGCCGAGATCACCGATTACTTCCGCGAGGTGCAAGCGGAGCCCCTCGAAGCCGCCTGGGTCACGAACCTGCTGACGCGTGCCCGCCGGCAGGGCTGGGCCGTGAACACCGGGACGAGGAAACACCCTCGTTGGGTGGCGGTCGACCGGACGTGCCCCGAGTGTGGTGCGCACGCCCTCGAGCCTTTCGCCAAGGGCCAGCTCCACTGCACCGCGTGCGATGCGGTGGTGCCCCCGACACCGAAGGCGTGAGGGAGCTGTTCGCGCCGACCCGCCTCGACCGGCACCGATTCCCGGACTGGGACGGATGCGGCACCCGCTGGCCCAACATCGACCGGCGAGGTCACAGCCAGCCGCCCGGTCCACGTCACTTCTGGGGCGGCATCGATCGCACCGGCACGGTCATCGATGGCTGACTCGTCCGCAACGGCCGAACCGCGGACGAAGCCATCGCCGAGGTCACGCATTTCCGAGCTGGCACCCGCAAGGACCACCACCGCTCCCCCGAGACCTACGAGCAGATCCGAACGATCTACCGCTGGGCTGCGCTCGATCGACGAACGACACATGAGCCATCCGCACCATGGCGGCCGACTACCGGATCCGCGGACCCAGGCGGTAGCGATGAGGATGCGTCGAGGGGTCCTTCTCGGCGAGTTGGTGACGCACGAGCGCAGCAAGGGTCAGGTACACGTTCGGTTGATCGTAGGCCAGCGTCCGTGAGATCGATCCCGTGTCCGTCCCATCAGGCTCAGCAATCTCCAGAAGCTGGATGATCTCGGCTTGGCGCTCACCTAGTTGCGGGTGCGCTTTCCGAGCTCGTTCGACGGCGGTCGTGGACCCCGCTCCCTGTGCCTCAACGGCAGAACCCGGGCCTGAACCATGTGCGCGGGCTGCCGTTCGCAAGGAAGCTGCAGCGGCCTCCAGAGCATCAGCGAGAGCGGTAGCGAACTGGGCGTTGTCCATGGCTGGACTTTATACCTTAATTATGTAACTGTCTATAGGTACCCCTAACCGAAAGGCACAGCCGAGATGTCGATGGATGACCCAGGCTTCACGATCGCCCAGGTGGACGCGGCGATCGAATTCGTCACACGAAACGGAGCGGAGAACAGGGCGATGTCGGTGAACTACTCGCTCGTCTTCGATGCCGCTGATCTCCCGGCACCCCAGCAGCTGCACCAGGGCGGGGAGTCCGAGATCGTTACCCAGTTCATGGGCGCATTCCATCGCCGCTGCCTGGAGCTCGAGTATCCGCCCCTCGACTCCCTGGTCGTGCATGTCGCAGGTGAACGGGGAGGCGTGCCCGGCGGCGGTTACTTCCGCATCAATGGGGTGCCCGATCCGTTCGGCAAGCGCACCTCGGTCGAGGACCAAGCGACAAGCGGTCGGTTCCTCGAGGAACAACGCGCCAAATGCCGCTCATGGGGGGACGCCCGACGCCGCAGACGTCCGTGACCGATCCGGCACTCGACCCCAAGTTTATGGAGTCCACAGTCTCGCTTGTGCCGCCATCGACCTGCGACGCGAACTGACCAACGGCCTCCAAGGCGTCCGAACCTTGTCGAGGTTCAACGGGGGCAGAAGGGCTCGAAGCACCTCGGTCTCAACATCGTCGAGCACGACCGGTTGTTGGGGCGCCCACGTCGCCAGTCGTAGATGCTCGAGCATCCATTGGGTCAGCTGCGCGTCCCCCTTCGGCTCGAACGCAAAGCTCGAGAAGTACGCAGGTTTCGCTAGGTTTCGAGGTTGAGCCACCAGCCCAAGCTGATCAGCCAGCAGTGCTCCGACACTCCGGCGAAGCGTCGAGTGGCCGGTCTTGCCAGTGCCATAGTGGGTCGCGACGTCGCGACTCACCAGGCTTCTCTCCGCCTTCCCCACGTACAGCGGCCGGGAGTCAGGCGGATCACCCAGACCCAACTCACGCCACACCCATACAGATCCCCGGACCGCGTAGAGGCCAGGGGCGGTCGGCACCGAGGCCGCGTGGTTAATGATTGAGACACCGTCGAGTGCCAGGGCAGCCAGCGCCTGTTGAGCGACCTGCAAAAGATTCACCGGCCTGGGTCGACACGGGTCTCGGCCAGTGTCCGCAGGCGGGCCGCTGCGTCATCGGCCTTGAAGCTCTGGACCGTGTGTTGACTGTTCATCGTCCTCAACAGATCGGCTCCTAGGGTCGCCCGGTCGATGCCGACTCGCATCCACCTCACCGATCGGCGGTGTCGTGCTCGCTCGTCCCCGTCGGCGAAGTAGGTGTAAGGGCCTGAGAACTCGCCAACGGCGACCTTCCGGTCGCGGGTCCCGAGCACGACCACATCACCGACCTCGGCTTCCCACAGAAAGCGACGCCAGTAGCCCACATAGATGGCGATCGCGAGCGAAGGCTTCTCCGGCATCGACGCCGTCAGGAGGGCGCGGATCGCGTCCGCGTGTCGAACCTGCGAGAGGTCACTCAGCTCGTCCCCGCCGATGCTTACGAACCCGTCATCGAGCATCGCTCGCTCTAGCGCGCGGTCCTTCCATGCGTGGACCCGGTACGCCTGCGTTCCCACGGATGCAGGGCCTGGAACGTCGCGCTCGCCCATGTCAAACGCCCGGACCTGCAACTCGACCGCAGGCGGAGTGAGATCGACGCGCACCTTCGCGAGGAGCTCCATGAGCTCAGCGTCGGTCCGTTCCGCGTTGAGGAACTCGACGAGTTCCTCCTGCCGCGGCTGGCCGAAGGCCAGCCGGTACGCAGCCAACGTCCGACGCAACCGCGGAAGGGAGGTCGCATCGCGGCTGAACGGGAGCACCGGCACGTGCCGTTCGACCTTGGCTGGGCCGGCATGGAAGACCCAGTAGGGCACCATCTCGTCGTCGTGTGGGCCACGGGTCGCAGCCGCACGGGTGAAGAGTTCGTCCCAGGGGTCCAGCCCTGGCGGGAACCCCTCCGCTACGAGCGCCGGCCCGAGGGTCGCTGCAATGTTGCGGCGAACGGCGTGGCCCTTGAACCGGTGGACCCGACCCTCGCGCTGTTCCAGGTCGACCGGGTTCGATGGCAGGTTCCAGTGCACCACCGCGTGGCACCACAAGTGGAAGTCCAAGCCCTCCTGGCCAACTGAGGTCGACGTCAGCACGAACGGCCAGAACGGCGAGTTGAACGAGGTCGAGACTGATTCGACGCGGGCTTCTCCCCCGCCGTCGACCGACTGATTTCCGAACGCGACGGCGAAGCGCGACCGCATCCGGTGCTCCTGGAGGGCAATGCGGTCCTTCCGCCGACGGGGGATGTCGACCCGGAACGAAGAAGTGCGGACCTCGAGCGCATTCGCGAGAGACACGGCGATGTCATCCGCAGCCAGCGCCCGGCGTTCAGCACCGTCGAGATTGAGGTGGCCGAGCCAGTCACGGAGGACGTGGACGTGCTCGTCGAGCACGGCTTGGAGGTTCCCCTCGATCGAGTGTCGCACGACCTCCCGCCAGTAGCGGCCGGCGCTCTCGTCACTATTAGCGAGCTCCTCGCGTTGGCCGACGACGATGCCGGTGACCTCGGGGGCGTTGAAGAAGGCTCGGAAGGCAGAGCCGATCCAGGCCCCGTTCAGCAGGCAGGCATCCTCGGACACGGCGAGCCCGGTCACGGCGCTGAGTGCGCGAAGGGCGCACTGGCTGGGCCCGCCGACGGCGACCTCCGCCAGCACCTCGGCCAGATCATCGGGGGCTCGCCCCAGCGCCGCGGGCCCGTACGACAGCACCGCCCGTGCCTCAGCCAGGTGGGCGAGGAAGCCCTCGCCCACCTCGTTGCCTTCCCAATGCCGGCCTGCGTCAGGCGCCAGGAGAAGGTCGATGGCATACGGGTGGCTCTGCTGGTCGAGGAACAGCGGGGCCGCCCAGTACCAGCGAAGGTCGACGACGCCATCCGAGGATGCCGTCTCCAAGAGCGGACCAAGCCGTCGGCGCAGCGCCGCGGTGACCTCGGCGAGCACCTCGCTCACTTGTGGCGCCGAAACTCCTCCTCGGGGACGGGGGTCACCGATCTCCGCCAGCGTCGGGCTGGGCCAGACGAGGAGGAACGTGGTCATGGCGGCGGCTCGGCGTTTGGTCTCGGCCTCGCCCGGTCGAGTTTCGGCAGCGGTGCGTTCCGTCGTGCGGAACAGCAGCCGTTGACCCCCGCGCCGGCCGTAGTCGACCGAGTACCGATGGTCCCGACCCTGGTAGGCGCGCCGTTCGGCCTCGAAGCTGACCATCGACGAGACGACCTTCGGGACCACCGCCCACCCCGAGAAGATGAGGCGCTTGGTCAGCGATGCAGCCTCGGGCTCCTCGTAGACCGCACCGGTGTCGTAGTACCGGAGTGAGGGCGGCATCCAGAGCAACTCGAATGCACGTCGACGCTCGAGGTCGTCGAGCAGCCATCGCAGTCGGCCGTTCTGTGGATCCACGGCCTTGTAGGACTCGATATCGGCCCACGACAGCAACCCAGGGCCCGGGGCGAGCCGTTCGCCCTCGTCGAGAGTGCCGTTGGCCGCAGCCCGGTCGATGGCCTCCTTGAGCTTGTATCGCTCCATGAAGTTGACGAGGTAGGGCCCGGCCTTCCAGTACTCGGTCGGTTCGTGCTGCTCTACGGTCTCGGCCAGGTTTCCCAGACGGACATAGGCCCGTAGATCATCGGAGGCGATGGTGGCGAGCGCGTCGTGCTCGGTGAGCATTCCGTCCCGGTCGGGGGTGGCCGAGAGCCGCTCCGTGCGAGCCATGACCGACCGGAGCTTCACCCCGATGTCCTCGCAGATCGCCTCGGCGCCGGCGAGCGATTCGGTCGACGTCAGTGCGTTGCGCAGCGCGGCAAAGTCGTCAGCGACCGAAGCGACCTTCTCGTCATCCTGGAAGAGGAAGCCACACGTGGCGAGGAAGTCCTCGTAGTGGTCACCCCCGACGTCGTCCGCGGTGGTGTACATCCGATACGGCGTCGCAGAGAGCAGCAACGTCCGCGTCGGGCGCTCGCTGTCGGGGTCGACGTAGTTGAACAACCGGTAGGACAGCTCGGCCGCGAAGTTCTCAGCATCCGGCTCGAGCAGGTCCTTGAAGCGCTGGAACTCGTCGAGGATCACCAGATCCGGTTGCAGCGAGGAGATTCCGACGATCGCCATCGTCCGCCGTACCTCACCGATCAGATCCCGGCGCAGCTCTGCATGGTCGCCATCGATGGTGCGCTGCCACTTGAGCTGCTCCACCAGTTCGTCGAACATCTCGCGAACCGTCGGCTTGCCGAGGGATCGGCGCGCCGAGTCGAGGACAGCGAGTTCCTCAGAGAACGCCGCCCGGCACTGCTTTGTCACCCTCGACCGGTAGGAGGCGGCCCTCGACCGGAGACGCTCGTCGGGATCCCCGGCCTCAACGCCGTGCCAGAAGATCCGCCGAGCACGCGCGCTCATCGAGCCCGTCCCCCAGAGGCCCCGTAGGAACTCGTAAGCCAGGCATCGCTCGGGGAACGTACCCGTGCTTCGGCCGAACTTGAGCGACGTCCCCGGCGTGATCGCGAGCAGGTTGACCCCGGAGCGGCCCGCTCCTCCTTCGTCCAACGTTGCGAGCGGCAGCATCGTCAGCCGCTCGACGCTGTCAATCGGGTTGATGCCCTTCGGCACGAGCTTGCGAACGTTCTGTCGAGCGATCGCGCCGTTGGAGCAGACGTAGACGATGTCATGGCGCACGTCTCCCGCCCGCTGCAGATGATCGATGACTTGGGCGACGACGCCTTTGGCCACGTGGGTCTTGCCCAGCCCGACCTCATCGGCGACCAGGAACCGCATTGTTGGATCGGAGTCTTCGAACATGCGCCGGAACGCCCAAACAGCGGTGCGCTGCTGGAAGTCCTTCAGGTCGGCGAGCACGGCCTGCGGATCCACATGGCGTTCCGTCACGGCTGGGCCTCCCCTGCCAGGGCGACGTCGTAGATCGTCGACCAGAGCTCCGCGAAGCCTTCCGGAAGCGCATCATCGGCAGCGAGATCTGAGATGAGCGGATGAAGACCAGCAAGCTTCGATGGGTCGCGTCGCATGGTGCGCAGCAACTTCTCCAGCACGGGCCGGCTGAACGCGCCGGCCGTCTCGTCGCCATCGCCGTCGGTTCGCTCGACCGCATCGAGCAGGTCCATCCGCGTCGAATCCTCGTCGAGGAGCGCCAGCAGGTATCGCATGAACCGTTCCGCATTTCCGATGAGCGCCTTGAGGAGGAATCGCTCTCGGTGCTCGGGCACGCCGGTGAGCGGGACGGGTACGACGAACTCGGTGACCGTGCCGGTCTCGTGCTCGACTTCGAAGGCGAGGAACCCGCTCATGGTCTCGAGGCTGGTCTCAAAGCGCGCCTCGAACGGCTGCTCGGGTGGGACCAGACGGCGATGGCCGGCCGCGGCGAGCGGCCAGCAGTGCACCACTGCACCTCCAACCTGCGGCATCGGTCCGCTCGATCGGTAGGTCACCGCCCACCCGTCTTCGCTCTCCTCGACGAACCCCTCGATCGCGAGTCGGGCGATGCTGCGACGGGCGCCATCGAGCGACACAGACTCGTCGGCCTGCTCGCTTCCGTCGGGGCCGGTGTAGGTGTGGAAGAGGGAGCGGAGACCCACCTCGTCGTCGGTTCCGTCGCAGAGGCGATCGATGCCCAGCGTGGCTCGAGAGGCCACGAGCTCGAGGAGGATCTCCACGTTGCTACCAAACGCGGCATCGGTGGCGTTGGCCGAGCCGAGGAACAGGCGAGCCTGACCACCTTGTTCGAAGGCGAACACCTTCGCGTGGAGGCCGACGAGCGGGCGACCTGGATCGTCAGCGGCCAGATCGTCGGCGATGGCGAGCTCGGGCATGCTCCCGTCGTCGAAGCTGTACACAGAGCCGATGTGGCTGGTCGCCTTGGGCCCGAGCTGATCGAGCCACTCGGGTCGGCTGACCAACTCATCGATGGGAGCCCGGTGGATGTGGGTGAAGAACCGGTCGTTCACGAACGGCGAGATGATCAGCGAGCGATCGGTCGCCAGAGGCAGAGGTGAATCCGTCGTGGTGAGTCCCAGAACGTGAGCTCGGATGTCGTCCATTCCGGCGGGGAGGGCGAACTTGGCGGTGGCGAGCGCAGCCACGAGGGACTGCACCCGGTCCAAGTGGTCGGACGCGATCGGGATCTGTGCTTGGGCGACGAGCCCATCGAACAGTCCACCGATCTCCGGGAGTGCGACTCGCTTGCCCGTCGTTGTCTCGTCGAGCCGCACGACGGTGTCCCAGCTGGCGTCGAACGTGAGGTTGCGGCTGGCGCTCAGGACCCTCAGGCGACGCCCGGTCGCCGCTGGATCGTCGCTCGGTTCGTATCGCAGCACCCACACCTTCGGGTGCACCACGCCGCCACGGGGCGCGGTGACCGGGATCACGCATCGCTCGAGGAACGCAAACACTCGGCGCGATGGTGGCAGCGAGATCTCTCCCACTTGGCTAAACACTGTGATCTTCCCGGCGTTCGAGCGCAGGGCGTGCAGCAGCTCGATCGGTTCCTGGTTGCTGCCATCAGATGTGAGTCCGTCAGGCCCGGTCAGAGCGAAGGCGGCGGGAGCCGCTAGCAGTGCTCGGAGGTCGAGGGTGAAGGTGACCGCCATGGCGGACTCGAGGCGAAAGCCCGCCGGTGGGCGCATGGCGTCGATCAGCGTGAGCCGGTTGGTGGGCTGGAGCATCAGGTACCCAGCTCGAGGCCGGCCGCGAGATCCGCGAGGTATTCCTTGGTGATGGGCCACCGGTAGTTCAGCTGCCCGCCGAAGGGCACCTGGTTCCAGTTCTCCAACGCCGATCGGTGGGCCAGGCGAGCCCGCTTGCCCTTGAGTCGGATCTCACGGTCTCGGACCAAGCCTTGCATGACCGGATCATCGGCGAGTCCCGCCGGGTTGACCATTACTCGGGGAACCATCGACTCGATGAACGACCGGGTCGGGTCGCTGACCGCGTTCCCGCTGAGCAGCGCCCAGAACGACGGAAGGTCATCGGCCCAATCCCGAAGCTCGTCGTGGCGATCCGCCATCAGGTCGACCCAGTCGTCGAGCTTCAGCCGCTCGCTCGACTCCAGTTCCGACGTGTCCCACCCGAGGTCCTGGCGAGCCTTCTGGGCGAGCATCACGTTGTAGACGTGCTGCGGACCAACGGTGATCTCCGAGAAGCAACGGGCGTGTCGAAGCAGGTCCACGAGGTTGGCGGGCAGGCCGGACTCTGGCACCTCCCACGGGAACTCGGCCGCCGCAGCGGCTGACGGGTTCCCACACATGACGGCGAGCAGCGTCCCGGGGTGACGGCTCCGGATCAGGTCAGCCAGGAGCTCCGCCTCACTCAGCTCGAGGTCAAACGTGAGGTTGGCCTGCAAGAAGTCCGTCGGCGCATCAGGTACCTGCGCCCACATCGAGATCACACGCTCGGTCGTGTTGCCATCGTCATCGCGCTCGTGCTGCAGGCGACCCAGCGCCGATGAGCGCTGGGCATACTCAGCGAGGCTGTAACTAAGGCGGGCCAGACCCCAGCTACGCAGCCCACCCCAGTAGGCCTCGCTCGGCATCCGCTTGACCTTGTTGCCCGCCGAGAAGCCGACTACGCCGTTGTTCGGCCCGAGATGGCGAAGGCAGTCGATCAGCCGAGCCTCGTCACTGCGGAGCCGAGCGGCATAGCCGGCTGGGGCAATCCGTTCGGCTTCGAGCTGAGTGAAGATCCATGGCAGGAAGATGAAGTAGCGGAGCCGGGTCTGAATCGTCGACGTGCCCGGACTCAACATGGCGGAGAACGAATCTCGCACCGAACCAAGCCCTATGGCATCCAGCGTCCCTGGCTCCTCCAGGGCGCGCATCATCGTGCCGACGCGCTCGCTCGCGGCCGCATCGAAGTCCAGCCACCCCACCGAAGACGCCGGCGCATACGTACTCATCTCAACCTCCCGCACCCCAGCCCGCCGCTGCTCCCAACCCGCAGGAGGACAGTACGGGAGGAAGGTGATCTCCCGAGACATCGCCCCCGCCCACCTTGCTCTGTGCGTTCAGGGTCGCCCCTGTCAGCTCGAGGCGGAGGGGGCTCCGACGAGTTGCATCAGTTCGGTGTAATCGGTGACCACGTCGTAGACGACCGGCCTTGGATGCCCATCGGACAGAGCCGCAAAGAACTTGCGGGCGCACTCGATCTTGGCGTCCTCGATTCCCTTGAGCTGGAGGGTCGAAAGCGAGCCCTTCGTTTCTGCAACGAAGTAGACGTGCTGGACCAGTCCCTCTTTGAACGCGATCGCCCAATCCGGGTTGTAGTCGCCTACCGGCGTCGGGATGAAGAAGCCACGCGGCAGCTTGGCGTAGACGACGACCTCGGTGCCGGTGTCGAGCGCAGCGACGAACTGGCGCTCGACCTTCGAGTCGGTCACCACGTAGTCGTAGATGTGTTTCTGGAGCTTGTGGCCGGCGTTGGCGAAGTCCTGCGTGGTCTGATTCTCCGTGAAAATGGCGCTGTCATGGCGGTCGTTGAGCGGGTCGTAGGTGAGGTGCTCGACGATCACCGTGGCCTTCTGCTCGTTCACGAGACGGGCGCACTCGGTGATGAACTGTTCGGGGTTTTGCCGGTACTTGCTGAACGTCCCGGGCTGGATGCCTTGGAGGATCAGACTCACCGTCCGCCGTGTCAGCTGGGTCTTCTCGGCAATCTCTCCGAGGAGGTCGTAGCGGACATGGGAGGACGCCGTCTTGGTCTCGGTGTGGGTGGTGGTCGTGTCGACCTTGAAGCCCGAGCCGGCTGCAAGGTCATCCGCTTCGAGGTCGGCGACCTGGGTGCCCTTCTCGACCACGTACTGCAGGGGCGCGACGCGGAGCTTGGCGTCGAGCGTGGTGATGCACTTGTCGATGAGCTCGGCTGAATCGAACTCCACCTGGTACACGGCCTTGTGGTTGATGCGGTTCCACAGGTCCTGGAACTCCTGACGTGCGAAGTTCTTCTCGTTGAGTGGAACACGCTTGGGCTTGCGGCCATCGATGGGCAGAGGGATCCCCAGATCAAGCGAGTCCACGAGTTCAGCGACCTGGTAATGAAACGCGTCGAGGTCAGCGGGCAGCCGCGGGAGTTCAGCGTCTCCCCGCTGCAGCCAGGCCTCGGTGAGGTGCTGGTCGTAGTCGATGAAGCCGTTGACGGTGAGCCAGTGCTGCAGCTGCTTGGCCTGGTCGAGGGTGATGGCCACCCGCTCCCCCGAATGGACATCGACGAGCTCCTTGCCGACGAAGAACTCGGGGGTCGCCTTGCGGGGACGGGCCGAGAGCGACTCGACGATCTCCCTCTGGAGGCCCCCGACGAAGTCGGTGTACGACTCGTCGGTCACCACGGTGAGCACGTTGATGTCGTGGACGGTCGCTGGGTTGTCTTGGCGTTCGCCCTGCTGATCCACCGAGAGGCGCAGGCCTCGGCCGATCTCCTGACGGCGCGAGATCGTGTTGTCGCTCTTCTTCAGCATCCCCATCACGAACACGTTGGGGTTGTCCCACCCCTCTCGAAGCGCAGAGTGAGAGAAGATGAATCGCACGGGCTCCTCGAGGGAGAGCAGGCGTTCCTTGTCCTTGAGGATGAGGTCGTAGGCGCCAGCATCGGTCGACTGGCCCTTCTCATCGCCACTCTTCTTGATCTCGGGGTCGACGAGCTGCTTGGTCTTCCGGTCGATAGCGAAGTAGCCCTCATGGACGGTGCTGACGGAATCTCGCCGTAGGTACATCTGGTAGGCAGCAGTCGTCGGGTCCAGGGCGAGCTCGCCCAGGATGTCGGCGACCGCGTCGGCGTACTCCACTTCGAACACGCGGGCGTAGTCGCCCATGGTGTCTTCCTGGTCGTAGTCGCGATACTTGGCGACCTCATCGATGAAGAACAGGGACAGGACCTTGATCCCCTGGCTGAAGAGCTCTCGCTCCTTGTCGAGGTGAGCCTGGATCACCTCGCGGATCTGGATCCGCCGCTTCGACTCCTCAGTCACGTCGCGGTCGGCCAGCTGCCCGGCGATGACCTCATCGCCGTTGCTCAGCTCCAGCACGTCCTGCGTGGCGTCGATGTCGGTGACGAACAAGTCCTTGTATGCCTCGATGCCCCCGGAGAGGATGTGCAGGTTGCTTCCTTGTTCGAGACGCTTGGTTTGCCGCTTGATGCCGGTCTTGGTCTGGACCTCGATCTCGACCCGCGCCCGGGGCTTGGCACCCTTGGCCACCTCGATTCGGTCCAGGTAGAGGTAGGCGGAGGTCCCGGCCAGGCCCTTCACGGTGATACCTCGCACCGCAATCCGCTTCACCAACCTCTCCTTGTAGGCGTCGATGGCATCGAGGCGATGGACCTTGGTGTGTTCCATCCGGTGGGTAGCCGAGTACCGCAGCACCATCAACGCGTTGAAGCGAGACAGTGCTTCGAGGGACTTCGGCGCGCCGATCTTCTGTGGCTCGTCGATGATGACGATGGGCCGATTCGCACTGATGACGTCGATGGGCCGTCGCGACTGGAAGTCATCGAGCTCGTCGTAGATGCGACGGTTGTCCTTGCCGGTGGCATTGAAGGCCTGGATGTTGATGATCATCACTTGGACGCCCCCGTCGGAGCTGAAGCGCTCCAGCTCGTGCAGCTGAGACGAGTTGTAGATGAATGACCTGGGCTTGGTGCCGTAGAGCTCCTGGAAGTGATCAGCTGTTACCTCGAAGGTCTTCTGCACGCCTTCGCGGATCGCCACGCTCGGCACGACCACGATGAACTTGCTCCAGCCATAGCGCTGGTGCAGTTCCATCATCGTCTTGATGTACACGTAGGTCTTCCCAGTCCCCGTCTCCATCTCGATGTCCAGGTTGGGCGCCCCGGGGGCTGCCTTGCTGTCCACGAGCTGCTTTGAGAGCGGGAGCTCGCCAATTCGCTGGACCGCGTTGACGTTCTCACGGAGCTGCTGACCCTTCAGTGCGATCTCAGCGTTTCGCAGGCCTGAGTCCAGCCGGCCGTCAAGGTCGAGTGTTGGTTGGGGCGCCGACACTCGCGTTCCAGGGTCGATCAGGTATGAGACTCCGTCCGTCCGGGGTTGTCCTGCGAAGCAGTCCACCACGGCATCCGTAGCCTCCGTCTGAAACCCTTGCACCTTGAATCGAAGCTTCATGGGAGCTAGATGACCTTGACGTCGGTGTTCGGTGACACCTCAGCGAAGATCTGCTGGGCATTGATCCGATCGGCATCTGAGGTGAACCCGGAATCGCGAAACACGGCTCGGAGCGGGGTTCGAGCAGCGATCGCTTGGAGCACCTCGCGGTCTACTGAGGGATCGAAACATCCGATGAGAGCGCCACTCTCAACAACAAACAGATCGTGTCGGCCTATCCGATCGATCTCAATGGACATGGCGAGATCTAGGGCCCAATCAACGAGCACCTGGAACAACAAATCCTCAGACTTCCTATCGGCCTTTACGCTCGCCTCGAGCAATCCCAACTCATGCTGGATGAGATCGTCCGGCATCGATGTCAACTCGACAAGGTTCGTGGAATCGACTCGCAGCGCCCGGAAACCCAGGTCGCGACTTTGATCCTCGCCGCCCTCGGCAGCGAGGGTCTGCCCCACCCTAATCATTCGCTGCCTGGCAAGCTCAGCAATGTTCTGGATCCCCAGCTTCCCAGCCTCGGATGTAACCGGCACCGGATCGTCGATCTGGACCAACACGTATCTACGACTTCCGTGATCCTCTTCGTTCATCCGAAGTACCGCCTCGCCCAGGGAACCGGACCCGGCGAAGAAGTCCAGAACCAGGGAATCCGGGCGGGCTCCGATCTGCAGCAGGACTTGCAGTAGACCAACCGGCTTCGGCGTGTCGAACACGGCCACGCCGTCGAACAGCGCCTTCAGCTCGTTCTTGGCTGACTCGTTCGTCCCCGCCTCCGCTGCGAAGATCATGGTCTCTGGCGTGAGGCCTCGATCTTTGGCGTTCAGATAGGTCTTGATTCTTGGGACCCCATTGCCATCGCGTCCGAACCAAATGCGACCATCCTCGATGGCCGCATCCATTACTGCCTTTGTGTACGCCCAACAGCGGCCGCTCGGCAGTGCGTGGAGCCGCCCGTTCGGGGCAACGAGGTCGTAGAACTGCCCTGCGGTACCGTGCCCCGCCTGCGCGTGTGCCGGGTCCGACTTCCAGGCGC
This sequence comes from Aquihabitans sp. McL0605, assembly GCF_049993875.1. NCBI lineage: Bacteria > Bacillati > Actinomycetota > Acidimicrobiia > Acidimicrobiales > Iamiaceae > Aquihabitans > Aquihabitans sp. McL0605. The sequence goes on along the minus strand of NZ_CP188252.1, from coordinate 2,916,915 downwards.
CACGCGGATCATTGTCGGGATTCGTGTACGCCGCGAGCGCTTTCTCAGACATTGGCAACTGTTGAATCGAGAGCGGATTGTCGGCATTGCGCCCGTAACAGAGGACGTAATCATGCCGATACGATACCACCTTGCGGTTCTCCCGATTCGTCCTCTTCTCCCACACGAACGTGGCGATGAAGTTCGCTGCACCAAAGATAGAGTCGCACAGCTGACGAGCGCGCGGACCTTCGTTGTCATCGATCGACATCATGATGACGCCATCCGGACTCAGAAGGTTGCGGGCCAACCGCAGCCGCGGATACATCATGCTCAGCCAGTCGGAATGGAACCTGCCATTCGATTCGGCATTCGCAACGAGCCTTGAGCCCTCCTCGTTGGCCTGACCCGAACGCTCCAGGTACTCTTCCGTGGATTCCGCGAAATCATCGTCATAGATGAAATCATTCCCAGTATTGTAGGGCGGATCGATATAAATGAATTTGACCTTGCCAAGGTACGGTTCCTGGAGGATCTTCAGAGCATCCAGGTTGTCGCCCTCGATGAAGAGGTTCTTCGTGGTGTCGAAATCCACCGATTCCGCGCGGACCGGACGCAAGGTCTTTGCAATCGGCGCGTTGGCAGCGAAAAGGGCAGCCCGCTTACCCGGCCAGTCCAGTCGATAGCGCTCCTGCGGTCCCTCCACCACGTGGTCTGAGAGTTCCTGGCGAAGCAGGTCGAAGTCGATTGCCTCGATGGGGTTCCCCTCCTCGTCCCGCCCCTCGGTGACGACGGCCGGGAAGAGCTCCTTGAGCCGCGTCACGTTCTCGGCTGTCAGGTCGGGCGAGTGCATCTTCAGCTTGTCCACGGAGTTCCCTTTCCGAGCGCGGGCTCGGCAGTGAGTGGTGCGGGTGCAGTGAGTGGTTCGGGTGCAGTGAGTGGTGCGGGTGCAGTGAGTTCGGCGAGCTCGACGGAGAGGGCACGGACCTGCCGCCGAAGTTCGATCTTGCGATTCAGTTGGGGTTCCGAGCCCATTCGGCGCTCGAGCGCGACGATCTGGCGCTCCAGCTTCCGAGCTTGCTCCAGCCTCACTGTCATCTCGGCCAGGCGCTCGCCGGGCAGGGGATCGAGGGGAAGAAGCGGCCCGAGTAATGCGGCGTAGAGGCCGGCGAGGTCGAGTGCGGTTGGCAATGGCTGGCGGGCACAACCGCTTGGCGCCCAGGGGGTGCTGACGTACGGGGCCAACCTGGGGGTTTTGCCATCGAGACGCTTGTAAGCCGCCACCATGCGGGTCTCGGCCTGCGCACCCGCAGCCCGAGTGACCTCGAACACGATGGGGAAGGGCACCGACCGATCAATGGCCGCCAACACCGTGTCACTGACCTCGTCGCCCTTCGCGTCGATGACGAACACCTGGATCTCGGGAACCTCGTCGCTGCCTCGGAGGTGAATGGTCGCGTCGGCCAGCTTGTAGGCCCAGGTGATTCGTTGGACCTCCGTCACGAACAGGTCACGCGCGGATGCTGAGACCCCCCCACGTTCGTAGAACTTTGTCTTCGGCACCACCCGCCCGAAGCGGGCAGCCGCCGGCCAGCGGTAGAGGATCACCTCGCTCATTCCGCTTCACCATGGTCCGGCTCGACCACTGCGAGAAACGCAATCAGCTCGAAGTCATCGAGCCCGTTGATGGCTTGACTCAGCGCCGAGGTCGATCCGGGAGTGAAGAGGCTGTCGAGATCCTGCTCGTCGGTCACCTCGACCATCGACCGGATCGCCGAGGTGAGCAGACCCGAGTAGTGGGACATGTCCGCGCCATCGTGCGTTGCCGCGTTGAATGCGTCGCAGACCGCTGCGATCGGCTCGTCCTGCGACCGGCACCCGACACGGATGAGGTCCAGCAGGTGCTTGACCTCGGTGTGGTCGGCGATCACGTTGCCATCGTCGTCGAGGTACAGGAGGTAGTGAGGGTGGAGGCGGTTACCCCGGTTGATGTGCTCGTCGGCTTGCGCGTTGCGCAACGCGAACAGCACTCCTGGGCGCAGCCCACGATCCGGCTGCGCGGGGATGACGGCGTGGAGGCCCTTGGGCGCGGCGGCAAGGTCCCCGTACTCCTTCACGTAGCCGAGGAGGTCCATCCGGAAGTCGTTGAGCCCGAGGTCCGTGATGGAGATACCGGTGCGCACGTCCTCGAGCTCGATGACCTCTTCCTGCAGCTTGCGCAGCTGCTCACGCCGGAAGGCGGTGTCACTCGATTCCTGGGTGAGTACGTTGTCGTCGGCGGTGGCGGCCAGGTCGGCGATCACCATCCGGTTCTCCACGCGCTCTTTGAGGTTGATGTACTCGTCGAGCGAGAGGTCAGGCCAGAAGTTGACGAGCTGGATTCGTGCGTTCGTCGAGCCGATGCGATCAATCCGGCCGAAGCGTTGGATGATCCGCACCGGGTTCCAATGGATGTCGTAGTTGACCAGGTAGTCGCAGTCCTGGAGGTTCTGCCCCTCACTGATGCAGTCGGTGCCAATCAACAGGTCGATCTCGCGTTGTTCTCCTGCCATCACGAGGTCGCGTGACTTGGAGCGGGGCGAGAACAGGGTGAGCACTTGCTGGAACGCGAAGCCCTTGCCCAGAGTGGTGCGGGGGCTTCCCCCACCGGTCACCACCGCTGTCTCGAGGCCCAGATCCGCCAGCCGTGGGGTCAGTTCTCGATAGAGGTAGTTGGCGGTATCGGTAAACGCTGAGAACAGCAGCACCTTGCGATTGGCTGGGTTCAGTGGGTCGGCGACCTTGGCTCGGATGCGCTTGGCGAGTTCCAGCAGCTTGAGATCGTGCTCTGGCGTAACCGGAGCGATGCCAGACAGGAGTTCAGCGATCACTGCTGCGTCGTGGTTGAGGTCTCGCCGGAACGATTCGATGTCGATGTCGGCGAGGTCGACCTGCACCTTGTTGCCAACCGTGTTTGCTGGTCCGATGTCGAAGTCGTCATCGTCCGCGTCGAAGTCGGCCAGGGAGGCGGCCAGATCAGTGAACGTGGCGCCGCCGCCATGATCCTCGACCGCCTGCACGGATTCGGCGACGGTCTCCTGCAAGCGGCCGAGCGTGAGCCGGAACGCTTCCACGGAGCTCTCCAGCCGCTTGAGCAGGTTCACCGTCATCAGCTTCTGGATGCCGCGCTCACGACTGGCCTGCCCCAGGTTCGACACGGCACCACCCCGTGTGTTCAGGCCGGCTGTCACGTTGCCGTACTGCTGCTCGTATTTGGCGATCCTGCTCGGGAACACGTAGGTGAGCGGCGCATACACGGCGAGGGTTAGCGAGGACAGAAGCTCGAACAAGTCGTTGAACGAAGGCACCTCGGGCAGGTCGGTGAGCGCCGACCGGATCGAGATCGGAGGAAGGCGTTCGGGGAACGCGCCGATCTCGGACGTGTCGTAGAACGCTTGGATGTGCTTGCGCGAGCGGGCGATGGTCACGGCATCGAGGATCTCGAAGAAGTCGAAGTCGAGCCGATCGAGGATCGTCTTGGTGGTCCGATCGGCGACGGGCAGCTTCGACCACTCGTTGAAGACTCGCTGGGCCTGGCGGAACACTTCTTCGATGCTTGTCGAGATCCCGAGCCGCGACGACAGCTGCTCCGAGTCCCCTTCGTAGGCAAGGGCCAGTTGATTTCGCAGATCAGTGAAGTGGTTGTTCACCGGAGTGGCCGACAGCATCAGGACCTTGGTCTTGACACCCTGCTGGATCACCTGGCGCATCAGTCGCTGATATCGGGATTCCTTCTCCTCAGAGAAGAGCGCGTTGCGGAAGTTGTGTGACTCGTCGATGACCACGAGGTCGTAGTTGCCCCAGTTGACCCGATCCAACGGGATCCCCAACGATTCACCTCGGGTCCTCGAGAGGTCCGTATGGGCCAGCACGTCGTAGTTGAAGCGGTCCGCCGCGAACAGGTTCGTGGTGAGGTTCGCGTTGTAGTTCGTCCAGTTCTCGGCGAGCTTCTTCGGTGCAAGGACCAAGACCGACTTGTTGCGCAGCTCGTAGTATTTGATGACTGCGAGCGCTGTGAAGGTCTTCCCGAGGCCGACGCTGTCGGCGAGGATGCAGCCGCTGAAGGTCTCGAGCTTGTTGATCACACCGGTGGCAGCGTCCCGCTGGAAGTTGTAGAGCGCCTTCCAGATCGCAGTCTCCTGGTAGCCGGTGAGGTCGTTGGGCAGTACGTCTTCGCTGATGTCTTCGAGGAAGTCCGCGAACAGGTTGTAGAGGATCAGGAAGTAGATCCGGGCAGGGCTGTTCTCGGCATACACCGAGGCGATGTGGTTGTGGACTGCCTCGGTTACGTCTTCGAGCTGTGTCGCGTTGTGCCAGATCTGATCGAACAGCGCCACATACTGCGCCGCCATCGGTGCCTCGTCGACCTTGGTCACCACATTCGATACCGCGTCGCCCCGTTCGTATCCGAGGTCGGCTGAGGTAAATCCCTGTAAGGGCAGGTACGCGGCGCGGTCGTCCACGACGGCGAACTGTTGCATCGGTGCACCAGTGGTGTTTGAACGGAACCGCACTTTCTCTCGCACCCAGGCAGCGCATTCCCGGGCGATGGCCCGCTGCGTCATTTTGTTGCGCAGCCGGATCTCGAACTCCGAGCCGTAGAGGCTCGACTCGCCATCGTGGGCGTGGGGGATGAAGAACTCGCGACGCTCCTTGGGCAACCGATCGGTGGCCTTGTCCTGCACGAACGACGGCGACGTGAAGATGAACTCGAGTTCCCCGATTCGCTCAAGCTCGTCGCGCAGCGCTTCGAACGCATAGATCGAGAAGGTGGACGCAGCGACCCGCAACTTCGAGCCGCTGCCAAGCTCGGAACGCAGATCGTCGCCAAGTAGTTCGTTGACGTTGTCGATGATCCGCACTCCCCGCCCCTCCCCATCCTGGCTCCGCGCTGGCCGAGCGTCCCATCTTGCCTGCCCTGGAAGCCTCGCGCTGCGGAGTCCGCCAGTCGCCAGAGATCATGCACCTTCAATCGAGGATGTGGTGAGACCAAATCGACCAGTCGGCCACAGCTGCAACGCCGGTGGCATGATCAGTGCCCGACCGTCCTCAGGTCGGGCCTGGGGAGGTTCACGTGGCGGAGCGACTGCTGACGCCGTCGAAGATCACGGCGTGGCTGGACTGCGCCCACTACCTGACGCTCAAGCATGAGGTAGAGGTCGGGACGCGTGCCGAACCGGCGCAGGTGTTCGGCACCTTCGCCGAGCTCCTGAAGCAGAAGGGCGAAGAGCACGAGGCCACCTGCCTCGCCGACTACGAGGCGCGGGGCAAGACCGTCCACCGCGTCGAACCCAGGGACTTCGCTGCGCATGAGACCTTCGCTGTCTGGACGGAACGAGTCCGCCCTGCCATCGACGCCGACGTGGACGTTCTCTTCCAGATGCCGTTCGTCCATGACGGCATCCGGGGCATCGCTGACTTTCTCGAGCGCACCATCGATCCCGTGACCGGAGCGACCACATGGGAACCGGTCGATGCCAAGCTCGCCCGGAAGGCGGCCAAGCCCGGCCACGTCCTGCAGCTCTGCTTCTACGCCGACGCCATCACGGCACTCACCGGCTCCAAGCCCACGTCGCTCAAAGTCTGGCTCGGCTCCGGCCGCACCGAGGTCATCAGCTACGAGGCCGTCCGTCCCTACTGGGACCGCCTGCGTAACCAGTTGCGCCAGGTGCTCGACGCCGACCCAGCCCCCGACGCCGACGCCTCGACCTACCCAGAACCGTGCGACCACTGCGACTTCTGCGAATTCGATCAGACCTGCAAGGACATCTGGGAAGAAGCCGACTCGCTCATCTACGTATCGGGCATCCGCAAGGCCGACCGTGAGGTTCTCGAGCCCGCTGGGGTTGTCACACTCACGGCCCTCGCCATCCGATCGGCCGAGGTCGCCGACCTGAAGGCCGACCGCCTCGACCGCCTCCAGGTCCAGGCCCAATTGCAGGTCCAGGCCAAGGCCGGTGCGGAGGCGCACGACCCACCGCCCCCACCTCCGTTCCGGCCGACCGTCCCGGTCGACGAATCGCCCTGGGGCCACGGCTTCGAGCAGCTCCCGGCACCGGACGCAGCAGACATCTTCCTGGATTTCGAAGGCCATCCGTTCTGGCGCGCGGACCGAGGCCTGTTTTTCCTGTTCGGCTACATCGCCAGCGACGACGGCGGCACTACGTGGGCGTTCCACCAGCTGTGGGCGCACGACGAGGCCGGCGAACGAGACCAGGTCAAGGCACTCGTTCAGTACATCGCCGACCGCCGGACCAGTCATCCCAGCATGCACGTGTACCACTACAACCACACCGAACGGTCCTCCCTGGAAGCGTTGACCGCCGAACACGCCGTGGCCGAGGGCGCCTTCGCCGAGCTCGTCAACGACGGCGTGTTCGTCGACCTCATGACCGTCGCCAAGAGCGCGGTTCAGGTCGGCGTGCGGTCCTACGGGCTCAAGCACCTCGAGCACTTGGCGGGGTACGAGCGAAGCCACGAGATCGACAAGGGCGCCGGCGCCGTCATCGCCTTCGACCAGTACGGCCACGACCACGACGAAGCCCACCTCACGTCGATCGCCGCCTACAACGAAGACGACGCCAGGGCCACCAAGGCGCTGCGGGACTGGCTCGTCGCCCAGCGACCGGCCGGCCTGGCCTGGCGCGTACTGGTCGAGGAGGACCCCGACGACCCGGTCGACCCGTCGGAGATCGACGAGCTGCTTGAGCGCCTCGCGCCCTTCGACGAAGGCTCGATCGAGCACCTCCTCGCCGACCTGCTCGGCTACTGGGGAAGGGAGTGGAGCGCTTACATCGCCCCGATCGTCGGCACGCTGTCCGGCGAGCCCGACCTGCTCATCGACCACCCCGAGGTGGTCGCCGGCCTTCGCGATCCGGAACCGGTCGGGCGCCTCACGCCGACCGGCAAGACGTCCACGGTTCCCGGACGCCGGTTGACCTTCCCGCCACAGAAGCTGTCGAACGACTTCACCAACCGGCCTCCGAGCAAGGCGATCTTCCTTGCGCCCGACGGAAAGGTCATCTTCATCGGCATCGACCCCGTCGACGTCGACGCCCATAAGTTGGTCCTGCAGTGGAACGCAGCCGCCGACGAGCGCCGCATCGTCCCCGGTGCTCTCGTGGCCGACGAGTGGTTCAACATCAGCTCCAAGCTGTCAGCGCTGGTCAACCTGACCAAGCAGGTGCTGGATTCCGCCGAGAACGGCGACCCCAATCCGGCAACCCTCGCCTTGCTCCACGCCGATTCCCCCGTTTTTTCACCAGGGGGCGGACCCGTGGGCGGGGCCTTCTCGGACCACGTCGAAGACCTGGCCACCTGGGTGACGCAGCTCGACGCCAGCGTCCTCGGTGTCCAGGGCCCACCTGGCACCGGCAAGACGTACCGCGGCGCCCACATCGCAAAGGCTCTTGTGAAGAAGGGAAAGCGAGTCGGCGTCACCGCCATGAGCCACCACGCCATCGGTAACTTCCTCGCGGAGATCGCCGATGTGTTCGCCCAAGATCCGGTCGTGCCGCTAAGGGCGATCCGCAAGCAAGACCATCCGGGCGAGCACATTCCCGGCGTAACCACCACCAAGAAGAACGGCGACCTAGCCAAGCCCGAGTTCGACGTGGTCGCCGCCACATCGTGGGGATTCGCCGGCAAGGACTTGCTGGGCGCTCCCGTCGACGTCTTGCTCATCGACGAAGCGGGTCAGCTGGCGTTGATCGACGCGGTCGTGTCGTCGATGTCGGCCCTCAGCGTGGTCCTGCTCGGCGACCCTCAACAGCTCCCACAGGTGGCCCAGGCGTCCCACCCTCGCCAGAGCGGTGACAGCGCTCTCGGCCATATCCTCGGCAACCACGCCACCATGCCCAGCGAACGCGGTGTGTTCATCAGCGAGACCCGACGCATGCATCCGGACGTCTGCGCCTTCATCTCCGACCGCATCTACGACGGCAAGCTCACCAGCCACGCCGATTGTGCCAAACAGGGCACTGACCTCGGCACGGGGCTGCGATGGATTGAGGTCGAACACACCGGCTGCTCCACCGAATCCGAGATCGAGGCCGATGCCGTCGTCGCCCAGATCCACGACGTCCTCGGCCAGCACTGGACCGACAAACACCGTGTCTCGCACACGATCACCGCGGATGACGTCATGGTCGTCGCCCCTTACAACGACCAGAAGGACCTGCTACGAGCCAAGCTCGACGCCGACCCCGCCACGAAAGGGCTGCAGGTCGGCACAGTCGACAAGTTCCAGGGACGCCAAGCGCCGATCGTGTTCTTCACGATGACGAGCTCCAGCGCAGAGGACATGCCACGCGGCACCGAGTTCCTCTTCTCCACCAACCGCCTCAACGTCGCGATCAGCCGAGCCCAGTGCTTGGCCTACCTGGTGTGCACAGAGAAACTGCTGGCAAGCCGCGCCAAGCGCGTCGAGGACATGCTCCTCATTGGCAACCTCTGCGCCTTCGTGGAATACGCAGAACGCTGAGGCCGACACCGCCAACTTCTCACCGACGTCTCCTCTTCCGCTTCTTCTGGGGTCTGCTCGTTCGTATCGGATCTGGTCCCCGACGTGCTCCTCTGCCGTGCAGATCATCGATGAGATCGTCGAGCTGGCGAAGACTGGCGGGTCCCCAGTCGAAGCACTTGCGACAGGCCTTGCGGTCTGCGCACACCGGAGAGCGAAGGGTCACAACGGAAACGACCGGGTCTGCCTCGTCGGGATGGCGGAACCCTCGCATGCCGTGGCAGTTGCTGTACATGTGGACCACGTTGCCAAGGGGCGTGATGTAGACCGACGTGTTGGGTCCCCAATCCCGGATAGCGGTCGGCCCAATGCCCCGCTTGATCGGGCTGATGGCGCCGCGCGCCGGCGAAGCTGGAGGAGGTTTGGGCTTCGAAGCCACACTCTGGGCCCCGGGCCGCACATGGGCAGGGCGGTCAAAAGTCGTTCGTAGCGGGGCCAACGAGAGGACCTGCCGAGCAAGCTGGCGAGGCTGTGGTCCATGGCGTATCGGCACGGCGTGAGCGGTCATGGCCGCCCGTAGGACCTTGAGCTCAGCCGGGATGATCGACAAACGCCTTGCAGTCAGGCTCGCTCGTTCCTTCGCCGAACCCGTGAGGTTCGATTCGGCGGCCTGAACCTGCTGACGGACGTACGTGAACTCATCGGGGATAAGGCCGAATGCGCTCGCCTGCATGCGGAGCCTTTCCGCCTTCCCCTTCGGGATGCGTGGTGCGATCGGCGGACCGAGCTGTGCGGCCCGTTTGGCCGCATTCGCCGCGGCCATGCGATTCCTCACGAAGGCCTCGGGGCTGACGTTCTTGGCGGCTTGAACCTTCGCCTCATCCACTTCAACACCCGCCTCGATCCAGCCTTGGATCTTGGCCCAACCCAGGCCGCTGCCATCCCACCTGGCACCGGCATGGGCGCCAACGCCATGCTCCCGGTACCAACCGGCGCGATTCGGCTTCCCGACCAGACGGCGGTAATCCGCCGCCTCCGCAGCGGGGATCCCGACACCCGACCACAGGATCGCCGCTTCAGGGTCGAACTTCCTCCCGATCCACAAGGGCCACTCAGTCGCCGGGAGGCCCGTGGTCACCCAGCGAGCCGCAGTCTCCGGGTCACCCACGCTTGCAGCCGCCACGGCCCGGTCCGCGGGCAACACCTTCGCGGCTCGCCAGCGAAGCGAAAGTTCAGGGCCAAGGCCCGTTTCGATCCAGGCAAGCGCTGCGAGCAGGTCCCAGCCGGCGCCGAGCCAGTCCAGGCCGGCGGTGGTGCTCGAGTACTGGACCCATGTCTCCGCCACGAGGACCGTTGCCCCCGTTGCCACCAAGGGCCCAGCGGGTGTCGAACCCTGGACGGTGGGGGGCAGGGCGAAAGTCTCCGGGGTCAGCCCCTGCTGCTTGGCCTGCCATGCCGCCATCGGCTTCGCGCCCGCTTGAAGCCAGGCCAGCGCCTCGGAGGCATCGAATCGGTTCAACCATTGCTTGAGCACTCCGTCGGGAATCCCATTGCTGGCAAATTCCTCAGCAAGGTTCTCGTCGTGACCACCGCGCCGCAATCTCGACCGCAACGCGGCAACGTGTTCGGGGACGGGTGTGGCCTGCCGGATGGGTGCCTTTTGAACTGGAGGCTGACGCGACGATGACGAGCGGCCGAGGATCCAGTCGATGGACACATCCAAGGTGGCGGCCAATGCATCCGCGACCTCGGTCTCGGGAACATCCTGGCCAGTCTCGAAGGCCCGAAGCATTGGCCAGTCGAGCTCTCCCGCCAGGCGACGGGACGCACCCCGAGCGACCTCGTCGCCCGTCTTGTTGGCTTGGGCCCTCGCCGTCCTGAGCTTGGACCCCACATGCCCGGCCGCAGCCGAGGCCGGCTTCGGCCGCTTCACTTGCACAACCCGAGCCGGGTGCCGACCATCTCCGGCGCGATCACCACGAGTTCGCTGACGGCTCGGCTCACGCCGACATAGAGCAGAGCGTCCGGGACCCCAGCACCTGCAACCAGGATCACGGTGTCGGACTCCAGGCCCTTCGCTCGGTGGACGTTCTCGCATAGAACGCCCTCGCCTCGGTGTTCCCAGCGCACAAAGCCCTGGCCGGCTAGGAGTCGATCCCGGATAGCGCTGGCGCAGCTCAACACGGAGATCCCCGTAGGTGAGCGACCTTCGTCCCCCACCAGCCACTCGAGCTCGTTGCACACCGCCTCCGCTGCGGCGCGCACATCGTCCACAGGCACCTCGATGAATCGCACGCCCAACGCCTCGGGCGCCACCGCCGGCGCCGCACCACCGCACAACCGGGCCCGCAGCAACCGGGCGATCTGGAACGAGTTGCGGCAGTTGCTGACCAGCTCGCACTGGGCCCAACCCTCGCCCTCGCCAGGCACGGTGAACCCGCGCGGGTAGATCTCCTGTGAGGCGTCAGCCACCAGTAGCAACCGGCCGTCCTGCTCGAGCAGCCCGTCGAGCCACGCCAGCCACTGCGGGCTGAAGTCCTGACCCTCGTCCACCACGATCGTGTCGAACCGCTCCGTGACCCTCGCCCAATTGTCGGCGAGGTGCTGCGGTGCGGTGATCGTCCACCAGTCGAAGTCGGCCTCATCTGGGATCGGCAGCGACGCCATCCCGTCCAACCCCAGCGCCACCCGCAGGAACGGTCCGACGGTGAGGTCCGGGTCGTCGGGCAACCGGGCGGCCACCGCATCGGAGAGCGGCTCGTTGTAACAGGTGAACAGCACTCGCTGACCGTCCATCAGCGCTCGCCGCGCCCACGCCTCGGCTAGGCGCGTCTTGCCCGTGCCCGCCGCGCCGAGCACCAGCACCCGCGCGTTGCGGTCCAGCGTCTCCAGCGCGCCAACCTGCGCGGCGCACAGGTTGTCGAGCCGGTTGCGAGCGAAGTCCACTCGAGCCGTCGGGTTCCAGACGAAGGTGGCGTCGGGCCTCAGCACGTCGATGATCGCCTGCACGTCATCGCCGTCGAGCATCAGCTGGCTCGCCCACATCGTCGCCACCCGCTCGACGGCGTCGGCCAGATCATCCAGCTGCGAGCCGACGATCACCTGCTCGGGCTTGAGGTCGGTGCCGAGATGCCCTTCGAGGCCAGATGCGTTCGGCAGCACGACGGCGTACGGGACCTTCAGTTTGCCGAGCGCTTCGATGTTCCGAAGCTTGTCCCGTAGTACATAGGAGTTGTCGTGCGCCTGCTTGGGCGGCTGTGGCTGCATTCGGGAACCACGAGCGAACCACACCCCTTGGCGCAGCTCCGGGCGGTGGCCCTTGACCTCCAGGTCGAGCACCCCGAACGTCTCGTGGACGAGCACAACATCGAGCTCATGGTCACGCGTCCCCGCCTTGATCACGACGTTGGGCAGCACCAGCCACCCATCGCTCAAGCCGTGGACGCAGGCGTCCACCACCCGTCGCTCTGCCTCGTTCTCGAGGCCGGCGACATCGAAGTCCTCCGGAACCAACACGCCCACCGAACGCCCCTCCCGCGCCGAGTCCGCGCAGCGTAGACGTGCACCGAATCGAACGCGCCGCTGGTGGGGTTACCCGTGACACGTTGGCCCCCCGATCGTGGGCCCTGGCGGCAGCCTCACCTCAGCGTGCACACAGAGATCGGCGGCTCCCGGACGGCCGCATGGTGCTGGCTGGATCTCGGAGTCTCCGGATGAAGCCGAGTCCGTCTTTCCTACGGGACGCGCCCCGTCGACCGAGCCCACCGCTCCACATCCGGCCAGACCCAAAGCAGACCCATGCTTAGGTGGGCGACGGGCACCGGGAAATCCGAGTATCGCCGCCTCCAGGCGTGGACGGCCTGAACCGAACAGTCGAGGCGCGCGGCAACCTCAGCAACCCCCACCAACTCACCCGGGTCCACCTTTCGCGTCACGCCGGCAACCCTACGACTGGGGTACGACACCCAACGTTTGCATGCGATCGCATACGGAGTATGCTGTAGATGATCATATGCAGTGGCCCCGGCGCAGTTGGCGCTGCCCGGGGCCTGGCCGGAACCTCGTGAAAGGTACCGACAGATGAATCGTACGCAACCCAACTCCCAGATCTCCGTGTCAGCCGCGGTCGACTTGGCGATCACCCACCTGGCCTCCGCCTGGCTCTCGACCGATCAACGGACGCGGGTCGCCCGGATCCTGGAGGGCTTCGTTGGGTTCTGCCGCAACGGTTTCGGTATCGGCCTTCTCAGCGACGTCACGGCGGACGTGGCTGCGAGCTTCGTACTGGCCACTGGGCCAAACCAGACCCTTCCGTCAGACCAACTCGTCCGTCTTCGCCGGACCTCCGTGCGGCTACTATTCCGAACCGCTCGGAAAGATGGTTTCGAGGTTGGCGATCCAACGCTCGACCTGGCGGTCCCAAGTCGACCGGGGCGTCAGACTCGGCCGCTCACGGACGAGGAAGTCGTGGCCTGCCGCGGGGCTTCGATGTGGTCCCTCACCGACACCCGCCGATCTGCGGCGTGGGCGCTCGCAGAGGCGACCTGTCGCACGGGCGAGCTTCCGTTCATCCGCGTTTGTGACGTCGATTTCGACAACCGTCGAGTCTGGCTCCACGGGGGCCGCCGCACGACTCCTCGCTGGGGGCTGCTGACCGATTGGGGCCTGCCGCACGTCGAGCGACGCCTTTCGAGGCTCGATTCGCAGGAACCTGATGCACAGCTCGTCTACCAGGGCCGGAACAACCTCGAAGGTGGACGCGTCTCATCCTCACTGGCGATCTTGGATGTTCTGCGCCGGGCAGGGGTCGCTGACGACCCAAGCGTGCGACCAGCGTCGATCAGCGCCTGGGCCGGACGGCAGATCCTGGAGGAGACCGGGCGCGTCGACGTGGTCGCCCAGCGACTCGGCCTGACCCGCCTTGATACTGCGGCCGACTTCATCGGCTGGAACTGGCGCGAGGATCCCCTCGATTGACCCGCCCCACGAAGGTTGGAGTCGGCTCACTCGACCGACTTGAAGCGCTCGTCGCCAACGACGCTCTCTTCGAGCTTGCCGTTGCTGTTCCGGCCACGCCCCCGGAGCACGGGGGGCGGCCTCGGATGTACCCGCCGTATGCCTGGGTGCTCTTCGACGCCCTCCTGTCCGTCTATGGCTCTGCCCGTAGAGCCGAAGCGGAGCTTGCCCACCCGATGGTGTGGGGACACCTCCGCGGACTCATCCGACGGAAGCTGCCGGACCAGCCCGAACTGTGGCTTCCCGCACAGCCGATGCGCCGACACCACTACTCCTACGGACGTACCGAGTGGCTGACACGGCCCGACGTCCTCGCTGAGCTCCGCCACATCCAGCAGGCCACCGCCATCCGCACAGCTCAAGCGATCGGACTGCTCGACCCCGTCGGTCCCGGATCGTGGACCCATCCCCACCTGAGCCGGATGCTGTACGCCGACGGAAAGGTGGTCACTCCGCTGTTCCGCGCAAAGCCCGGCGACACCAAGCTCGACCGCGAGACCGGCGAGCTGCGGCCCGTCCGAGCCGAAGCAGACGCGGGCCTGCACGTCGAGGGCACCGGCGAGATGGTGTGGGGCACCAAGTTCGTGATCGTCGCCGTGCGCACCACCGACATCCATGGCCGGGTGATCCTCGACGCCGACTGGGTCCCAAACCCGGGAGGCGAAGCGGCTACCGCCATGGGGTCATTCGCTCAGCTCGCACCGCAGTGTCCTGGTGCACAAGGAGTGATCTACGACACCGCCTTGCGGGGTGTTCACCACCAGACGCTGCTGCGCGACCTCGGGTGGCTGCCGGTCAACAAGGTCACCGCCGCCAAAGCCCGCGTCAAGAGGCCCCGTCGCAAGGGCGGCGAACGCACCGAGAAGTCCATCCACATCGAAGACCGAGTCATTACCCTGCCCGACGGATCCAGCCACACGATCTCCCTGTTCGCCCGCGGAGGAGCGCTCGGCATCGCAGGGCTCACCGACACGGGCGAGATGGCGTTCACCGAGCTCCCCCGGGTCCGAACCCACCGCCACACCGGCAAGGTTGGATACCGCTGGTACAACGACTACCGGCTCCCCGACCACCTCGGGGGCGGCACCCTCTCCATGCGGCTCCACGGCAACGAAGAGGACAAGAAGCGCCGATTCAACCGCACCGAGAACGTCCGGCCCATCCCTCCAACCGACCCGGACTTCAAGGCGCTCTACCGTCGCCGCAACGACGCCGAATCCATCAACCGGGCCCTCGACGACACCCTCTGGCTCCGCCGAGCGCACTCGATCGGCCACGAACGCCAGCTGCTCAACCAGCTCACCCACGCCTTGATGGTCAATTCGCTCGCCCTGCACCGGCACGCGCAGCGCACAAGCGACCCGCCGCTCACACAAGCGGCCTGACCGGCTCGAGCAACTGGCTCACGCCGGCTTCAGCGCGCCCACGCACCCGCTGGACCGCTCCAGCGGAGCAGAACGCGCCTAGAAGCGGCTCCGAGGCGGCGAACGGCCCTCGCCTACGATCGGTCCTTCAGCCGACGCCGAGCGCCGGAGGGGTTTCCTTCCACGTTTCGTGCCGGCCCCGCCCGCGTAGCTCAGTTGGCCAGAGCAGCCGCCTTGTAAGCGGCAGGTCGTCGGTTCGATTCCGACCGCGGGCTCCACGCGCGGCGCATCGACCCGCTGGCGAGGGACTACGAGGTGACGTGCCGCCCCGAGCTGCTCGCCGGGCTCCTCTACGCCGGCCCCGACCGCCCTGTCGACGCACCGGTGCTGCTGCTCATCGGGCTCCAGTGACGTCGCCATCGGGTGACGTTCATGTCACCCGAAAGGGGGAGAGATCTCTAAAGGATTGCGGCGATACTGCCGATTGCAGAAGGCGTTAGACCTACCCCGTCATCTGAAAGGGCTTCCCCCACCATGCTCACCACCTACGACTTCATCTCCAACTACCTGCGGGCCCGCTTCGGCGACGACGAGCGTGGCGCCTCCCTCGTGGAGTACGCCCTGCTCGTCGCGCTCATCGCCGTCGTGTGCATCGTCGCGGTGACCTTCCTCGGCACGTCGGCCAAGGGCAAGTTCGAGACCGTCGGCTCCTCGATCGGCGCCTGAGGGTTCCGATTCGATCCGCTTGATCGGCGATGCACGATGGCCGGGCCCGGTGCCCGGCCATCGTCGCGCCCAGGAACGGGCACCCTGGGCCCGTGCCTGGATCCGGCCCCTGACCGACCGGGCAAGGGACAGGTCGTCGGTTCGGTTCCGACTGCGGGCTCCACGCCCACCGCCGGCCGTCTCAGGGACTGGGCAGCGGGCAGTCGGCGGGGTCGACGTCGAGGCCCTCGGGGACGGCGTAGAGCACCTCCCTGCCGCTCCTCTGCACCAGCTCCAGCGGGGCGGCGTTCGCCGGGTCCAGCAGCGGCTCCCACGGGCCGCCGAGCACCGCGGGCGTGACCACCACGTAGTCGGTGCCGGTGCGGACCAGGCACGCCAGGGCCGACGACCGGGGCAGCGCCGCCAGCTCCTCGGCCAGCACCTGGGTCGACTCGGGGGCGAAGCCCGAGTAGCCGTTCAGGATCGGCCGGTGGTGGGTGGTGGAGCGGTAGACGTCGTCGGCGCCGTTGAGGATGACCCCGATCCCCGACTCGCCGATCGGGAGGTAGAGGACGGCACCGTCGCCCGGCCGGGAGGCGAGGGTCTCGTCGATCGGGGTGCGCGCGGCCGGCCCGGTCCCCTCCGGCTTGGCGGCGCCCTCGGCCACCACCGCCCCCGCGAGCACCAGCACGACGAGGCCGGTGGTGATCGCGGCCGGGACCCGCCGGCCGACGGCGGTACGAGCGATGGCGTCGACCAGCACCACCACGCCGCGCGCCGCCAGCACCACCAGGCCCAGCAGGCCGATCACCCACAGCCGGCCCGGCGCCCGCACCACCGAGAAGCCGGGCACGAACCGGAACAGCACGCCGAACGGCGACCACCGGCCGAGGCCCGAGCCGCTCGCACCGAGGGCCAGCACCGCACCCACCACGACGCACCAGATGCCGAGGCGGGCGGCGTCCCAGCCCGGCGCCGAACGGCCGTGCCGCCTCCGGCCGACCACCGCCGCCACCACACCCACCAGGGCCAGGACCGTGAGCGTGAGCCCGGCGAACGCCGGCAGCCCCTCGGTCACCGGTGCGAGGCCGCCCCACAGCCGGTTCGACGCCTCCACCTGGAACAGCCGCCCCCGGAACGCGACGGTCTCGTCGAGGGTGCGCTTGAACCCCTCGTAGCCGCGCACGTTGGCGAGGTAGGGCGGGAGGGTGAACGCCACCAGCACCCCACCGACCGCCGTCGCCGCCGCCACCAGCCCCACGCCGACGCGGCCGAGGTGGCGGACCCGCACGAGCACCACCACCACGAGCACCAGCCCGAGCGACACCGCGTCGTAGAACGACACCAGCCCCTGCCACGCCACCACCACGCCGAGCAGCACGG
Source organism: Aquihabitans sp. McL0605 (assembly GCF_049993875.1). Lineage (NCBI taxonomy): Bacteria > Bacillati > Actinomycetota > Acidimicrobiia > Acidimicrobiales > Iamiaceae > Aquihabitans > Aquihabitans sp. McL0605. Next base: position 2,899,968 of record NZ_CP188252.1, on the reverse strand, counting down.
CGAGCCAGCGGTCCGACGGGAGGTGGGCCCACGCCCCCACGTCGCCGCGGCGGTCGGCGACGATCCACACGAGGGCCACGGCGACCGGCAGGCCGGGCCGCCAGAGCATGTGCAGCTGCAGGGCGAGCTGGTGCTGGAACGGCCCGGCGACGAACGCCACGCCCGCCACCAGCGCCGGGGCGCGGCGCCGGAGCAGCACGCGGATGAGGAGGTACGCGGCCCAGGCGTCGAGCACCGATCCGATCACGATCGCGGTGTTGAGCTGCGCCGCCGGCGAGAGGCCCAGGGCCCGCAGCGGCAGCAGAGCGGCCGACACGCCGAGCAGGTGGTCGGAGAACGCCAGCGACCGCGGCGACGGGTGGTAGATCCCGGCGTTCCACAGGGGGTGCTGGCGCAGGATCGCGCCCTGGACCCAGTCGATCGTCCACGCCTGGAACTGCCCGTCACCCCGCGTCGCGGTGCGGGTGGACCAGTGCCCGATCACCTCGCTCAGCCACACGAGCGCCATGGCGGTGGCGGCGACCGCCAGGGCGAGCAGATCGACGGGTGTGTGCCAGCGGGGACCCCGCTCCACCTGAACCGCCTCAGCCACGGCCGCACGCTACCGGCGCCCACCCAGCCGAGCCCGGGACCACCGGGCCCGGAGGCGACCACCGGCCGGCGGATCCCGTCCGCGCTCGTTTCCACCAGGTCAGAGCGGTCCACTACCGTCGTCGGAACGTGACCCCGAGGCCGGGGAGGGCCCGAGATCCGCTGGCACCGTCTCCCTCGACGACGCTCCGCGCTCCTGATCAGCACCGCGACCACCCTGGTGGCGCTGCTCGGCGCGCCCCTGATCGGCCCGGTCGCCGCCGGGGCCCAGGACGTGCCGCCCACGCTCAGCGCAGCCACCGAGGCTCCCACCACCGCACCGGCGACCACCACGACCACCGCGGTGCCGGCCCCCACGTCCACGCTCTCGGCCGGCGTCGGCGTCTACAGCCCGCCGCGCTGGCTGCCGCTGCGCCGCAACCGGCCCGGCGACGAGGTCAAGGTGGGCTGCACCTACGACTCGCACGGGTCGCAGTTCGGCTACGAGTGCGCCGGCCACCACGACCGCTGGGCCCTCGACTTCATCGCCGACCCCGGCACGCCCGTCTACGCCGCCGGCGCCGGGTTCGCCACCCTGCTCACCGGCAAGCCCGGCGGCAGCGGCTTCGGCAACGTGGTCCTCGTCGACCACGGCTACGGCATCTTCACGCTCTACGCCCACCTCACCGTGGCGATGATCCCGCCCGAGGGGAAGTGGGTCGACGCGACCACGTTCCTGGGCACCGTCGGCCAGACCGGCGCGGCCTCGGCCCCTCACCTCCACTTCGAGGAGTTCAAGGGCTCGCCCGGCAGCAGCGCCCACGAGTCGATCGATCCCGGACCGCTGTTCGCCTGCCGGGGTGCGTTCCTCGTGTCCTACCCCCAGGTCGCCGGCTTCCCGTCGTGGCAGGGACTGCCGTGGGGTGCGCTCACCGTCGCCAGCGCCGGCGACGCCTGCATCGCCCACCAGCCCGCGCCCGCGGCACCCGCCACGCCGGTCCCGTCGACCACCACGCCCTCGACCACGGCCCCCGGCGGCACCGCCGACGACGACGCCAACCCCTGGACCCACCTGCTCGACCCGGTCATCGACAGCGTCGACTCGTTCACCACCAAGGTCCGCCAGCTCAGCTGAGGCGGCGGGTCAGGCCCGCTCGAAGCGGACCACCACGGCCTTGGACACCGGGGTGTTGCTCTCCTCGGCCACCGATCCCAGGGGAACCAGCACGTTGGCTTCGGGGAAGTACGCGGCGCAGGTGCCCCGCGCCACGTCGTAGGCCACGAGGCGGAACCGCTCGGCCCGCCGCTCCACCCCGTCGGGCGCCTCGCTGATCACGTCGACGATGTCGCCGTCGGCCAGGCCCGATGCCGTGCCGGCGCTCAGCTCGACCAGGTCGTCGGCGTGGACGAACACCACCCGCCGCCCGTCCTTGATGCCTCGGTAGCGGTCGTCGAGGCCGTAGATCGTGGTGTTGAACTGGTCGTGCGATCGCAGGGTCTGCAGCAGCAGGCGACCCGCCGGGACGTCGTCGCCCACGAAGGTGTTGCAGGTGAGGCGGGCCTTGCCGGTGACCGTGGGGAAGACCTGCCGGTCCCGGGGCGGGTGCGGGAGGACGAACCCGCCGGGGTGGTCGATGCGGCGGTTGTAGGCGGTGAAGCCGGGGATCACCGCCTCGATGTGCTCCCGGATCCGGTCGTAGTCCGCGGCCAGCTCGGTCCACGCGACGGCGTCGCCGGCCCCGAGGATGCGCTCGGCCAGGCCGCACACGATCGCCACCTCGCTGCGCAGGTGCGGCGACGCCGGCTCCAACCGACCGGACGACGCATGGACCATGCTCATCGAGTCCTCGACCGTCACCCGCTGGACCCGGCCCCCGGTGCGGTCGATCTCGGTGCGCCCGAGGCACGGCAGGATCAGCGCCGCGGCCCCGCCGGTCACGTGCGAGCGGTTCAGCTTGGTGCTCACCTGCACCGTGAGCGCGGTGCGGGCGAGCGCGGCAGCGGTGACGCCGGTGTCGGGGGCGGCGGCCAGGAAGTTGCCGCCCATCGCCACGAACACGTCGACCTCGCCGCGGTGCATGGCGCCGATCGCGTCGACCGTGTCGTACCCGTGGTCGCGCGGCGGGTCGAACCCGAACTCGGCGCCGAGCGCATCGAGGAAGTCGTCGGCCGGCTTCTCGTAGATCCCCATCGTGCGGTCGCCCTGCACGTTGGAGTGGCCGCGCACCGGGCACACGCCGGCGCCCGGCTTGCCGATGCTGCCGCGCAGCAGGAGCGTGTTGACCATCTCGCGGATGGTGGGGACGGCCTGGCGGTGCTGGGTGATCCCCATCGCCCAGCAGATGACGATGCGCTCGTTGGCGGCCAGCAGCTGAGCGACGCGCTCGACCTCGTCGGCCCCCAGCCCGGTGGCCGCCAGCAGCGCGTCGGCGTCGACCGTCTTCACGTGGGCGAGCAGCTCGTCGACGCCGTCGCAGTGCTCGGCGAGGAACGGGCGGTCGAGGACGCCGCCACCCCGCTCGTCGTCGAGCTCGACCAGCCGCCGGTTGAGCAGCTGGAACAGGGCCAGATCAGCGCCCAGCTTCACCTGGAGGAACTCGTCGGCCAGCGCCGTGCCCTTGCCGATGATCCCCCGGACGTGCTGCGGGTTCTTGAAGCGGATCAGGCCGGCCTCGGGCATGGGGTTGATCGCCACGATCGACGCCCCGCGCCGCTTGGCCTGCTCGAGCGCGCTGAGCATCCGCGGGTGGTTCGTGCCCGGGTTCTGGCCGACGATCAGCAGCAGCTCGGCCTCGTGGATGTCGTCGAGCGTGACGCTGCCCTTGCCGATCCCGATGGTCTGGGTGAGGGCGACGCCGCTCGACTCGTGGCACATGTTCGAGCAGTCGGGCAGGTTGTTCGTGCCGATCCGGCGCACCAGCAGCTGGTAGACGAACGCGGCCTCGTTGCTGGTCCGGCCCGACGTGTAGAAGACGGCACGGTCGGGGTCGCCGCTGGCGGCCAGGGCGTCGGCCACCACGCTGAACGCCCCGTCCCAGCCGATCGGCCGGTAGTGCTGCTCGCCCTTCGGCCGGTACATCGGCTCGGTCAGGCGGCCCTGCTGGCCCAGCCAGTGGTCGGTGCGGCCGGCCAGGCTCTCGACCGAGTGGGTGGCGAAGAAGTCGGCGGTGATGCGCCGGACCGTGGCCTCCTCGGCGATCGCCTTGGCCCCGTTCTCGCAGAACTCGAAGTGCGTGGTGGTCCCCGGATCGGGCCAAGCGCACCCCGGGCAGTCGAACCCGTCGGGCTGGTTCAGCTTGAGCAGCGTCTTGGCGGTGCGCCTGGGCCCGAGCTGGGCCTGGGCGTGGCGCATCGACGCCACCACGCCCGGGATCCCGGCCGCCGACTCCTTCCGGGGCCCGACCTTCAAGCCCACCTCGTCGTCGCGATCGTCATCGCCCGGTGCCCTGGTCGTCATCACCTCCGTTCTACCCGGAACCGCCGCAGACCAGCCCGCCCCCGCCGATCTCGTGCGAGCCGCCTGGGGCGGATGGGCGAAGATGGCCGGGCCATGGCTGCGATCAACGTCTCCGGCGCGGCCTACGCGCACCCGGGAGGGAACCTCCTGTTCTCCGACGTGTCGTTCCGCGTCCGGTCGGGCCAGCACGCCGCGCTCGTCGGGGCCAACGGCGTCGGCAAGTCCACCCTCCTCCACTGCATCCTGGGCGACCTCCCGCTCGACGACGGCCAGATCCGCACCGATGCCACCGTCGCCCTGATGCCCCAGTCGATCGGCACCGGCGACGACGCATCCACCACCGTCCGCGAGCTGCTCGTGCGGTTCGCCACCACCCAGATCCGCGACGCCGGCCTGGCGCTGGCGGCCGCCGAAGCCGCCAACCACGCCGCACCCACCGACCAGACCGGCACCGCCCTCGCCACCGCCTACATCGACTGGTCCGAGGTCGGCGGCTACGACCAGGAGGCCCGCTGGGACGCCGTCTGCACCTCGGTCCTCGGCAAGGGGCTCGACGACGCCGGCGACCGTCCCATCTCCAAGGTGTCGGGCGGCCAGCGCAAGCGCCTCGTCCTGGAATCGCTGCTCGGATCCGACGCCGAGATCCTGCTGCTCGACGAGCCCGACAACTTCCTCGACATCCCCGGCAAGCGCTGGCTCGAGCAGCGGCTCATCGAGACGAAGAAGACCATCCTGCTCATCAGCCACGACCGCGAGCTGCTCGCGGCCGCCGCCGATGCGGTCATCACCATCGAGGGCAACGGCGCCTGGACCCATCCCGGCAGCTGGGCCACCTACGACGACGCCCGCACCGCCCGGAACGAATCGCTGGGCGACGCCCTGGCGCGCTGGAACGCCGAGGAGCGCCGCCTCTTCCACCTGTTCAAGGAGATGAAGCAGCGCGCCTCGTACGCCGAGTCGAGCGCCCGCAAGGCCGAGGTGATGGAGGCGCGCTGGGAGCGCTTCGTCGCCGCCGGCCCGCCCCCACCGCCCCCCACCACCAAGACCGTGCGCATGCGCCTCGACGGCGCCGACAGCGGCAAGGTCGCGCTCGTGTGCGACGGCCTCGAACTGGCCGGGCTCACCGAGGCGTTCGACCTCGAGGTGCACCTGGGCGACCGCGTTGCCGTGCTCGGCCCCAACGGCACCGGCAAGTCGCACCTCCTGCGCCTGCTCGGCGGCGACCCCACCGTCGAGCACGAGGGCACGTTCCGCCTCGGCGCCCGCGTGCGGCCCGGACTGTTCCACCAGACCGACGAGCACCCGGAGTTCGCCGGCCGCACCCCCATCGCCATCCTCGGCGATCGAGACCTCAACGAGCACGCCGCCCTCTCCGCGCTCGGCCGCTACGGCATCGCCGAGTGCGGCGACCGCCCCTACGAGACCATGTCGGGTGGCCAGCGCGCCCGGCTCCAGGTCCTGCACCTCGAGCTGCTCGGGGTCAACCTCCTCCTGCTCGACGAGCCCACCGACAACCTCGACCTGCAATCAGCCGAGGCCCTCGAAGCCGCCCTCCAGGAGTTCACCGGCACGGTCCTCGCCGTCACCCACGACCGCTGGTTCCTGCGCGGCTTCGACCGCTTCGTCATCCTCGACGACGACTGCTCGGTCGCCGAGGCGCTCGACCGCGACGCCGCCCTCCGCGTCATCACCGGCGACGAGGCCTACGAGTTCAGCCCCGCCAAGCTCGTCCCCCTCAGCACCTGACCGCCGGTCGCCCCCCGTCTTCTGGTCGATCTTCCCCGCACGAGGGGGACGATCGACCAGCAGCGCCGCCGCCCCCCGTCTTGTGGTCGATCTTCCCCGCATGAGGTGGACGATCGACCAGCAGCGCCAGGGCGCTGCGCCGGCTCAGCCTCCGGTGTAGAGGTTGACCCGGCCGGGGCGGGCGAAGCCGGCGAGGGTGATGCCCGCGCGCGTGGCGGCTTCGATGGCGAGCGAGCTGGGCGCGCTCACCGCGACCACCGTGCCGAAGCCGGCGGCCCAGGCCTTCTGGATGATCTCGAAGCTGGTCCGGCCGCTCACGAAGAGGCCGAGCGCGCTCGCCGGCAGGGCGCCGTCGAGGACCAACCGGCCCACCACCTTGTCGACGGCGTTGTGGCGGCCGATGTCTTCGCGGACCAGCACCACGGCGCCATCGGCGTCGAACGCCGCGGCGGCATGGACCCCGCCCGTGGCGGCGAACAGCTCCTGGTGGGGGGCCACCCGCTCGGGCAGGTCGGCGAGGAGGGCGGGGGCGAACGACACCCGGTCGCCGGCGAGCGGGGTCAGCCGCCCCGCCACGTCGTCGACCTGGTCGGTGCCGCACCACCCGCACGACGACGTGGTCGTGGTCAGCCTCGGCGTGGGCTCGGGCGCGGCGCCTCCGGTCTCGACCGTGACCACGTTGAACGCGGTGTCGACCGCGGAGCCGGTGGCGCAGTACCGGACGGTCTGGACCGGCGCCCCGGCGAGCAGCCCCTCGGTGAAGCAGAAGCCGACGGCCAGCTCGTAGTCGTGGCCCGGCGTGCGCATGGTGGTGGTGACGCGGGTGCCGTCGAGGCGGATCTCGAGGGGCTCCTCGACGATCACCTGGTCGGGCGAGCGGCCGGACGACTCACCGTCGTGCTTCCGCACGATCTGCGACACCGTGCGCCCTCGACCCATGCCCGCCAACCTACCGACTCCCCTCCCGACCCCGACCGCCCCGCTCCACCCCACGAACTTGTTGCCGCCAGTGTCGAGGGGAGCCTTCGCGGCAACAGGTTCGAGCGCGGCCGGCCCACCCCGACGAACTTGTTGCAGCCAGCGCTCCCTGGAGCACTCGGTGCAACAAGTTCCGGGTAGATGGTTGCCGTGGAAGGTAGTTGGCCGTAAGGTACCTGCCATGGCAACTACCCGTCGTCCGACCCCCGGCTTCCTCGTCTGGCGCCTCAGCCTCAAGTGGCAGGCGGCGGTCGACCGGACGGTGGCGCCCCACGGGCTGACCCACGCCCAGTACTCGCTGCTGGCGTCGCTGCGGTCGATGACCTGGTCGGGTGCCACGCCCACGCAGCGGGAGCTGGCCGACCAGACCGGTCTCGACGAGATCTTCGTGTCCAAGCTCATCCGCACGCTCGAAGCCAATGCGCTGGTCGTCCGCAGCCCGCACCCCACCGATGCCCGGGCCCGCCAGCTGTCGCTCACCGAAGGCGGCATCGAGGTCATCGACCGGGCCGTGGTCGACGTGCACGACCTGCTCGAGCAGCTCACCGCGCCGCTCGGCGGCCTCGACGATCCCCAGACCAACGCCCTGGTCGACACGCTGCAGCTCCTGCTCGACGTGCCGGCCCCCACCAAGGAGGAAGCGCCATGACCACGTCCACACCCCCGCCGCCCGCACCCACGCTCAACGGGTTCATCATCGGCCAGGCCGAGCGGGCCACCCGGGCCCTGCTCGATCGCCTGCTCGACGAGGTCGACACCCCGTTCGAGACCTGGGTGGTCCTCAACCTGCTCGGCCAGGCCGGGGGCACCAGCCCGAGCGACGCGCTCATCGATCGGATGGTCGACGGCCTCCGTGTCGGCGAGCTCGACGCCTGGGTCGCGGTCGACGACGCCCGCCGGCGCGGCCTCGCCGAAGGCACCGACGTCCTCCACCTCACCGACGCGGGCCAGGAGCGGTTCGCCACGATCACCGCCGGCACCAAGGCGATCACCGGCCGGCTCTACTCCGGCTTCCCCGCCGAGGAGCTCGAGGTTGCGGCCAGGATCCTGCTGACGGTCACCGACCGGGCGAAGGCCGAGCTCCCCGCCTCGCGCTGACCCCTCGCCTCGCCCGACCGGCCGCGCGAGGCTGGTCGGGCGATGACCGCTGCCGACGCCATCCCCTCGCCCACCGGGGCCCGCCTCGCCCTGCTGAAGCAGCTCGGCTTCGGCGAGCTGACCCACGACTCGCACGTGCCGTTCCTCTCCCACCTGCTCGGCACCCGCCGCGTGCTGGTCGAGTGGGGCGAGCGGGCGGCGATGTGCGACGCCGGGCTGTTCCACTCGGCCTACGGCACCGAGTACTTCCCCGTCGACACCTCCGTCGACCGGGCCGACGTGAGCGCGGTGATCGGCGCCGACGCCGAGGAGATCGCCCACGCCTGGTGCACCATCCGCCGCGACACCATCGAGCTCGGCCCGCCCGCGTCGGTCATCGACCGGACCACCGACGAGCGCATCGAGCTGACCGACCAGCTGACGGCCGACATCGCCACGCTGTGGGCCGCCGACACGGTCGAGCAGATCCACCGGATGGACGACGACGAGCGCGCCTTCGCCGACAGCTTGGGCCGGGTGCTGCACCTCGCCCGCCCCGCGGCCCGGGCCGCGGTGGCCGCCACGCTCGGGCCCCTCGGCGAGCGCTGAGCAGCCCGCTCCCCCCGCCGGCGCCGCAGCCCGCCAGGGATCGCCATCGAAAACCCCTTGGCCCACGGCCCCATCGCGCAGCAACGTGCCTCCGGCGACGTGCCACCAACGGCTGCCCGCCACCCGGCACACTGAAGAAGGGAGCCAGAGCGATGCACACCTTGCTGTTGAACGCCAGCTACGAGCCGCTGACCGTCATCCCGGTCCGCCGCGCCATCGTCCTGGTCCTCGCCGACAAGGCCGATCTGGTCGCCACCGGGGAAGGCCACTTCCGGTCGCCGTCCACCTCGGTGCCCACGCCGTCGGTCATCCGGCTGCGCGGGTTCGTCCGCGTGCCGTACCGGGCCACCCTCCCGCTGAACCGGCGGAACCTGGTGGCGCGCGACGGCGGGCGCTGCGCCTACTGCCACGACCGGGGTGACACCGTCGACCACGTCGTGCCGCGCTCCCGCGGGGGCGAGCACGTGTGGACCAACGTGGTGGCCGCCTGCCAGCCGTGCAACGGCCACAAGGGCGACCGCCTTCTGTCGGAGCTCGGCTGGGCGCTGCGCACCACCCCCGCCGCCCCGCGCGGCTGGTCGTGGATGCTGGTCGGCATCGGCACCACCGACCCCGCCTGGTCGGAGTGGCTCACCCCCGCCGGGGCCTGAGCCACCCGGCCCGACGGGCCACCACCGGTCCCCTCGAACCCGCCCACCCCTCCGGGCTCGTTGCCCTTCTCGTTGCCGAGCAACGAAGACGGCTACGAGCTCGGTGGGAGGTGGCGGGCCAGGGCTGGCGGGCCAGGGCTGGCGGGTCAGGGCTGGCGGGCCAGGGCTGGCGGGTCAGGGCTGGTGGGTCAGACCGACTCGGTGACGTGGCCGGCGGCGACGTGGAGGCGGCGGGTGATCCGCACCCGCTCCATGAAGGCCCGGTCGTGGCTGACCAGGAGGACCGTGCCGACGAAGCGGTCGAGGGCCTGCTCGAGCTGCTCGATGGCGACGAGGTCGAGGTGGTTGGTGGGCTCGTCGAGGATGAGGCAGTTGACGCCCTCGGCCATGAACAGCGCCAAGTTGGCCCGGGTGCGCTCGCCCGGTGAGAGCAGGCGCGACGGCTTGTTCACGTGCTCGGAGCTGAGCCCGAACTTGGCGAGCAGCGAGCGGACCTCGTTGGCCTGCTGCCCGGTGGCCCCGCTCATCACCTCGAACAGCGAGCGGTCGGTGGAGAACCGGTCCCGCCGCTGCGACAGCTCGCCCACCACCACGCCCGGCCCCACGAACGACTCGCCCGACGACAGGGCGGTGCGGCCCAGCAGGGCGTCGAGCAGCGTGGTCTTGCCGGCGCCGTTCTCGCCGATGATCGCCACCCGGTCGGCCCACCCGATCTCCAGGTCGACCGGCCCGAGCCGGAACGCGCCGCGCTCCACCACCGCGTCGGAGAGCGTGGCCACCACGTCGCCGCTGCGGGCCGCCATGCCGATCTCGAAGCGCAGCTCCCAGCTCTCCCACGGCTTGTCGACCTTCTCCAGCCGCTCCATCGCCTTCTCGGTGGCCTTGGCCTTGTGGGCCACCTTCTCCGAGTCGGCGGTGTTCTTGAAGCGGATGTTCTTGTCGCGCTCGTCGGAGCCCTTGGCCTTCTTGACGCCCTGGACCGACCACTCGCGCTGGGTGCGGGCCCGGGCGGTGAGCTCGCCCTTCTTGGCCTGGTAGGTGGCGTAGCCCTCTTCGGCGTGCTGGCGGGCCACGGCCTTGTCGGCCAGGTAGGCGGACCAGCCGCCGGCGAAGAGGGAGGCCTGGTGGGTGTGCTCGTCGAGGTCGAGCACGTGGGTGACGACCCGCTCCAGGAACGCCCGGTCGTGGCTGACCACGACGGTGGCGGCCGGCAGCCCGACGAGGAAGTCCTCGAGGGTGGCGAGCCCGGCGAAGTCGAGGTCGTTGGTGGGCTCGTCGAGGAGGAACACGTCGAAGCGGCTGAGCAGGGTGGCGGCCAGCGAGACCCGGGCGGCTTGCCCGCCCGAGAGCGTGGCGGTGGCCTGCGATGCGATGGCGCCGTCGAGCCCGAGGTCGGCGAGGGTCTGGCCGATGCGTGCGTCGAGGTCGGGGCCCCCGAGCGCCAGCCAACGGTCGAGCGCATCGCTGTAGCGGTCGTCGGCGCCGGGCTCCCCGGTGGAGAGCGCGGTGGTGGCGGCGTCGAGCTCGGCGGTGGCGGTGCCCACCCCGGTGCGGCGCTGGATGAACCCGGAGACCGACTCGCCCTCGTGCCGGTCGGGCTCCTGGGGCAGAAGCCCGATCGAGGCCGACGGCGGCGCGCACGTGACCGACCCGGCCTCGGGCTCGAGCTGCCCCGCGATCACCTTGAGCAGGGTGGACTTGCCGGTGCCGTTGGGCCCGACGACGCCGATGCGCTGCCCGGGCGCCACGGTGAACGACACGTCCGCCAGGACGGGCCCCGCGCCGAACGAGAGGGACACCCCACGGGCGTGCACGGTTGCCATGACCCGCCCAGTCTCCCCGACCGGTCCCCCGCGCCCCGATTCGGTTTCTGGTCGATCTTCCCCCTCACGCGGGGAACATCGACCAGCGACCGGGCGGCCTCGGCTTTTGTGGTCGATCCTCCCCCTCACGCGGGGAAGATCGACCAGAGAACCGGCCTGGATCGGCCCGATCAGCTCGACGGGGTCAGCGGGCGGCGAGCCAGGCGGCGGCGAGGGTGACCGAGTTGGTGGCGAGGCGGGCGATGAGGGTCGAGGACGTCAGCGCTGGCGCCGGGCACGGGCGATCTCGAAGCACGCCAACGTGCCGGCCGTGCCGACGTTGAGGCTGGCGACCCTCCCCCGCATGGGGATCGAGACCAGCTCGTCGCAGCGCTCGCGGACCAGGCGGGAGAGCCCGGGGCCCTCGGCGCCCAGGACCAGGGCGACCGGCGCGTCGTCCATGGTGAGGTCCCACAGGGTCTTCTCGGCCCGCTCGTCGAGGCCGACCACCCAGATGCCGGCGTCCTTCATGGTCTTGATGGCCGTGGGCATGCCGCCGACGGTGGTGATCGGCAGGTGCTCGATGGCGCCGGCCGCCGCCTTCGTGACGGTGGGGGTGATGTGCACGGCACGGTGCTGCGGGAGCACCACGCCGGTGACGCCCGCGCACTCGGCCGAGCGCAGCAGGGCGCCCAGGTTTCCGGGATCGGTGATGCCGTCGCTGCACAGCAGGAACGGCGGCGGCTGGCCCGACCGGCGGGCGATCAGGTCATCGAGCTCGGCCTCGGGCAGCGGCTTGGCGAAGGCGATGACGCCCTGCGGCGCATCGGTGCGGGCGGCGGCGTCGAGCTTGCCCCGACCCACCTCCTTGACGACGACGCGGGCCTCGGCGGCCAGCTCGCGGATGTCCTCGATGACCGGGGCCGGATCGAGGTTCTCGGCCAGCCAGATCTCGCGGGTGTCGCGGCGGTTGGCCAGCAGCAGCTCGCGGACGGCCTGGCGACCCTCGACCTGCTCGCCGCCCAGGCCGCTGGTGGCGGTGGACCGGGGTGCCTTGCCCTGCGGCCCCATGCTGCTCAGCGGGTTGCGACCCCCGCCGCCCGGCTTGCGGCCGCGAGGAGCGCCGGAGCCACCGGGCTTCGACCCGCCGCTCGACCCGCCGCTGGGCGCGCCCGACCGGCCCTTCGGCGCCGGGCCGCCTCGGCCCTTGGGCGCGGGGCCACCTCGGCTCGACCCGCTGCTGGCGCCGCGCGAGCCGCCCTTGCCACCCGACGGTCGACCGCCCTTGCCACCACCACGCGGCGGGGTCACGGCTGGGTCACCACGGCGACGGCCCAGCAGGCCACGCCCTCACCGCGGCCCAAGGCGCCGAGGCCCTCGGGTCGTCGGCCCTTGACGGTGACGGGGGCACCTACGGCGGTGGACAGGTTGTGCTGCATCTGTGTGCGGGCGGGCGCCAGCTTCGGGTGGTCGGTGACCACCGAAGCGTCGACGTTGCCCGGCTCCCACCCGGCGGCTCGCACCCGGCGCGTGGCTTCGGCCAGCAGCTCGATGCTGTCGGCGCCGGCCCACGCCGGGTCGGTGTCGGGGAAGTGCTCGCCGATGTCGCCCAGGCCGGCCGCGCCCAGCAGGGCATCGGCGCAGGCGTGGGCGATCACGTCGGCATCGCTGTGGCCCTTGAGGGCCCGCTCGCTGGGGAACGTGACGCCGCCGAGCACGAGGGGCCGGTCGGCGTCGTCGACGAACGGGTGGACGTCGAAGCCCTGGCCCACGCGCACCGGCATCAGCGCTGCTCCATCAGGGCTTCGGCGACGGTGAGGTCGTCGGGCTCGGTGATCTTGAGGTTCCAGCGTTCACCTTGCACGGGGCGAAGCCTGCCACCTCCGGCCACGACCAGCGAAGCGTCGTCGGTGGCCTCGGGCCGCGCCGCGTGCACCGCGCGCAGGGCATCGGCCCGGAACCCCTGGGGCGTCTGGACCGCCCGGAGGGCGTCTCGGTCGACCGGGACGCCGTGCAGGTCGGTGATGGTGTCGACCACGTCGATGACCGGGACGACCGCATCGGCGCCGGCCAGGACGGCATCGACCACCGAGCGGAACAGGGCGTGCGAGGCCGTGGGCCGGGCCCCGTCGTGGACCAGGACGACGGCGGCGTCGGAGGGCACTGCGTCGAGCCCGGCGCGCACCGAGGCCGACCGGGTGGCGCCTCCCGCCACGACGATGTCGACCGCCGGCTCCGCGGCGTCGGCCTCGTCGGGCGCGGCCACCAGGACCACGCCATCGGCGACGGAGCGCGCCGCGTCGATGGACCAGTCGATGACGCGGCGACCGGCGAGCGGCGCGTACTGCTTGGCCCCGCCGAAGCGGCTCCCCGAACCGGCGGCGACCACGATCACCCACACGAGGGGCTGCGGATCGGTCGCATCGCTGGTCATCACCCAACGGTACGACACCCGGTTGGCCTGGTCCGATGCCGTGAAGTCGGTACGATGCCCGCGTGGTTGACATCGACCTGCTCCAAGACGTGCAACTGCTCGATGAGCTCAGCGACGACGAGATGGCGCGGGTGGCCGCTTCGGCCGAGACCCACCGCTACTTGCGCGGCGATGTCGTGTTCGGCGAAGGCGACGAGCCCGACTGCCTCTGCGTGGTCGCCTCGGGCCGCATCGCCATCGCCAAACGGTCGATCGACGGGCGGGAATCGATGGTCGCGCTGATGGAGCGCGGCGACGTGTTCGGCGAGATGGGCCTGTTCGACGGGCTCGGCAGATCCGCCGAGGCGCGCGCCCTCGAACCGTCGGAGCTGGTGATCCTCCCGTACGCGCCGCTGAAGGCCGTCTACGAGTCTCGGCCCACCCTCTTGTGGGGCGTGGTCCGGCTGCTCGCCGGGCGGCTGCGCAACACCGACGCCGCCTTGGCCGACTCGGTCTTCCTCGACGTGACCGGCCGCACCGCCAAGCGGCTGCTGGAGCTGGCCGGCGAGGCCGACGAGTTCGCCCTGCCCATCACCCAGGAAGAGCTCGCCGGCATGGTCGGCGCCTCCCGCGAGCGCGTCAACAAGGCCATCGCCAGCTTCGTGCGCCTCCGCTGGATCGAGCAGCAGGACCGCCGTTACCGCATCACCAACCGCGAAGAGCTCGAGCGCCGCGCTCGCTGAGCCCTAGGCCACCAGCAACGACGGAGCCCCCTCGAAGACCTTGTCTGTGGTCACCAGCGTCGCTCCGATGTGAACCGCCGACGCCGCGATCCATAGGTCCGCGTTGTGCACTCGCTGGGCCAGAGGATGGCCGATCGATCGGCAGGCGAGGCGAAGGGTCGCGGTGGCCGTCATCGAGGTGCGGGTGACCTGGACGATCGTGGTGGAGGCGATCGCCGCTTCGAGCCGGGCGACACGGGCATCCCCCCACCTCGCCAGCATGGCGCCGTACCGGAGCTCAGCGACGGTTTGTGCGGCGAGGAACACCTGCTGCTGATCGAGGCCCACGAGGTCGGCAACGCCTCCGGAGATCTCACGCCGTCCCAGCGATGCGCTGAAGACCCCGGTGTCGACGACGAGCCTCACTCGTTGATGGCAGCCAGGAAGCGGCAATACTCCTCGTCCGTCAGACCGTCGATGACCAGGTCTTGGACGGACTCCAACACGGGGGCGGCATCGAGCTCCTCAGGGGTGAGGTCGCGCGGCAGGGCACCCGCGGCGAAGGGCTCCCGACCCGTGGACGACTCGGTGGTGCTCATGCGTGCAGGGTATCGGCGGACGGTCGAGGCCGAAAGGCGTTGGAACCATTCGAGATCCGTCAGCAGCGCTCGGCTCCCCCCTTCTTCCCTGAGCGGTGGTGCCGATGGGAACCGGTGGAGACCACCGTGGATGCACCCGACGTCGACGACGATCCGGCACCCCGATCGACGCGGACCGGACCACCGCGCTGGGTGGCGGTCGTCGTCGTCCTGCTGCTGGCGGGGAGCGCCGCAGTGTGGTGGGCGAAGCGAGAGATCGATCCGCGCCGGCTCGGCGACCGGGGCCACGTCACCGCCGAGGTCGACCAGTTCTGCCAGGTGGTCCACGTCGACATCGACGGCCTGGTCCTCGAGGGCCACTACCAGCGGAGCAGCGACGGCCGCACCGTCCCGGGCTGGATGGGCCGCAGCAACATCGATGCGAACGGCGCCATCCGGACGCCCGGCGGCAAGGAGACCACCGGCGCCGTCGAGGGCCGGCTCCACCTCGACCGGAAGTCGGGCGAGTGGGCGGTGAAGGGCACGTTCACCGCGGACGACGGCACGGTGATCCCGGTCTCCGGTGGCATCGAGGGGAAGGTCTTCTTCACCCTCGCCTGCACCATCGGCTGAGCTCCCGGCCCGAGCGCCTGACGATCAGTAGCGGTCGAGGATGGCGGACTCGGCCAGGCGGCTGAGGCCCTCCTTGATGGCCCGGGCCCGGGTGGCGCCCACGCCTTCGACATCGTCGAGGTCGTCGATGGTGGCCCGCATGATCTTCTGCAGGTTGCCGAAACGGGTGACGATGTTCTGGATGATCTGGTCGGGCAGCCGAGGGATCTTGGCGAGCATCCGGTAGCCGCGCGGCGCGATGCCGGCGTCGACCGCGGTGGTGGGGAGGCGCATGGCGTTGGCCACCTCGGCCGGGTCGATCAGGTCTTCGGTGGTGAGCGCCGAGAGGTCGTCGAGCACCTGGTCGAGCGGGATGGTCTTGTCGTCGCCGCGGTAGTCGCGGACGATGTGGCGGCGGTCGTGCTGCACGCCGCCGACCAGCTCGACGAGCTGGAGGCGGACCAGGCGGCCCTCCTCGCCCAGCTCGACGATGTAGCGCTCGAGCTCCTCGGCGATGCGCTCGACGCCCTCGAGCACCTGGACGACGTTGATGACGTCTCTGATGGTGACCAGGTCCTCGATCTCGAGCGTGGACAGGGCGGCGGCGTCGGTGTCGAGGCGGGTGCGGTAGCGCTCGAGCGTGGAGATGGCCTGGTTGGCCCGGTTGACGAGGCGCGGCACCGGCTCGATCTCGTGCTTGTGGTCGCCCACGTAGACCGTGATGGTGTTCATGCGGTGCGAGACCGCGATGACCGGCACGTTCAGCGAGCGGGCGACCCGCTCGGCCGTGCGGTGGCGGGTGCCGGTCTCCGACGTGTGGATGTTGGAGTCGGGCACCAGGTGGACGTTGGCGCGGGCGATGCGGCTGCCGTCGGCCGCCAGGATCAGGGCGCCGTCCATCTTGGCCAGCTCGGAGAGGCGCTGGGGGCTGAAGGCGGCATCGAGCAGGAACCCGCCGGAGCAGATGTTGAGCACGGCGGGCCCGTCGCCCACCACGACCAGGCCGCCCATGCCGGCCTGCATGATGCGGTCGATGCCGTCGCGCAGGGGCCGGCCCGGCGAGACCTGGGCCAGCCCGGCCCGGAGCTCAGCGGGGTATCGGGCGGCCATGGGCCTGGAGGTTACCGGACGACCTGGTCCGTTCCGGAGTGAGCCGTCCCACGAGGGCTCAGGCGGGGAGCAGGTCGAGGCGCTCCACCGCGTCGATCAGGGTGCCCACCCGGATGGCGACGATGCCCGGCGGCGGCGCCGGTGCCGAGAACGGGAGGATGGCCCGCTTGAAACCCAGCCGGGAGGCCTCGGCGAGGCGGCGGGGGGTGTGGGCCACCTGGCGGAGCTCGCCCCCCAGGCCCACCTCACCGCACGCCACGAGGTCTGCGGGCAGGGGGACGCCGGTGAGCGACGACACCAGGGCCAGGCCGAGGGCCAGGTCGGCTCCCGGCTCGACGATCTTCACCCCGCCCACGGCGAGGGCGTAGACGTCGACCTGGCCGGTGGGCACCCCGACGCGCTGCTGGAGCACGGCCAGCAGCAGCGACAGGCGGCCGTTGTCGATCCCCTGGGCGGACCGGCGCGGCGACGGGAGGGTGCTGGGCGTGGTGAGGGCCTGGAGCTCCACCAGCAGCGGCCGGGCCCCCTCGAGCGTGGGCACCACCACCGAGCCGGGGATGCCGAGACGACGGTCGGCCAGGAACATGCCGCTGGCATCGGGGACGCCCTTGAGGCCCTTCTCGGCCATCTCGAACAGGCCCAGCTCCTGGGTGGAGCCGAAGCGGTGCTTGACCACGCGGAGGAGGCGCAGGGCGTGGTGGCGGTCGCCCTCGAACGACAGGACCGTGTCGACCATGTGCTCGAGCACCCGGGGCCCGGCCAGGGCGCCTTCCTTGGTGACGTGGCCGACCAGGACGATGGCGCAGCCGCGCCGCTTGGCCTCCTGGACCAGCCGGTGGGTGCACTCGCGCACCTGGGCCACCGATCCGGGCGTGGAGGCCAGATCGGGGTTGAGCAGCGTCTGCACCGAGTCGACGATCACCAGCTCGGGCTCGACCTCGGCGATGGCGCCGAGCACCTGCGGGAGCGCCACCTCGGTGGCCAGCCACAGCATGGGGTGCAGGGCCCCGAGCCGCTCGGCCCGGAGGCGCACCTGCTGGGCCGACTCCTCGCCCGACAGGTACAGCACCTTGCGGCCGCTGGCCGCCACCTCGGCGGCGGCCTGGAGCAGGACGGTGGACTTGCCGATGCCCGGCTCGCCGCCGAGCAGGGTCACCGAGCCGGGGATCAGCCCGCCGCCGAGCACCCGGTCGAGCTCGGCCACGCCGGTGGGCTTGGGGTTGAACTCGGTGGGATCGACGTCGCTGATCTGGATGGGCGGCGACGAGGGCGGGAGCATGGTGACCGGGGCGCCGGCGCCCGTGCCTCCGGTGAGCTCCTCGATGAGCGTGCCCCATGCCTCGCACCCGTTGCAGCGGCCGGTCCACTTGGGCTCGGTGGAGCCGCACTCGGAGCAGCGGTAGAGCGTCTTGGTACGGGCCATGAGCGAAACCCTACTGGGAGGGGGTGACAGTCGAACGCATGTTCGTCGGCGCCCGGGAGGCGGGAGCCGGGCGGCAAGACTCTGCCGATGCGCCCGGAACGAGCCCTCGCCTGGTTGGCCCGCCTGGCGTGGCTGCTCACCTGGCCGTTCGTGCGCTTCGACATCGGCGGCGGCGACACCGTGAACCGCGACATCGAGACGGGGATCATCGCGGTCGACCACCGCAGCCTGTTCGACGTGGTCGCCGGGCTCATCGTGTTCCACCGGTTCCGGCGCTACCCCCGCGTCCTCATCGAGAAGAAGTACGTCGACAGCAAGTGGACCCGGCCCTTCGCCCGGGCCATCGGGGCCATCCCCGTCGACCGCGGGGCCGGCCGGGGCGAGGCGTTCCGGGCAGCGGCCGAAGCCCTGCAGTCGGGCATCACGATCCTCCTGCTGCCCGAGGGCCGCATCCACTGGGACCCCGAGCACCCCCTGTCCACCGGGCCGTCGTCGACGGGGGTGTCGCGCCTGGCCGAGGTGTCGGGTGCACCGGTGGTGGCCGCCGGGATGATCGGAACGGAGGCGGTGTGGCCGGCCGACCGCAGCCTCCCCTACCTCAACCCGTTCCGCCGCCGGAAGGTGATCACCGTCCGGGTGAGCAACACCCCGGTGGCCTTCGAGGGCGACGACCACGCCGTCCGCACCGAGCAGGTGATGGCCGAGGTGCGCCGGATGATGGCCGAGTGCCAGGCCGCAACGGTGCGAGCGCTGGCCCCGCCCACCGCGGTGTGATCAGGCGTCGATGAGCGCGTCGGCCTCGGGGCCCTCGGTGGGCCGCTCGGTGTCGCCCGGATCGCTGGTGCGGAACCGGAAGTAGGCCCAGAAGGAGCCGGCGAAGAGGGTGAACCCGACGAACAGCACGACGGCGCTGGTGAAGCTGTCGCCGTCGACCTTCGTGCCGGGCCGCACCATGGAGTGCACGAACGCGAACATGCCGAGGCCGTACACCGCGGCCCAGCCGGCCTTGCTCCAGTAGAGGACCTTCTCGCCGTCGAGGAACCGCAGCGGCATCAGGCCGAACACGATCGTCTGGATGCCGACCACCCAGATCGTGGCGAGCGTGGTGTCGAGGAAGAGGGGGACGAACCCGGCGTAGGGCTTGGCGGCCGCGTTGGCGACGGGGATCCACAGGAACCAGCTGGCCACGGCGATCCCGAACAGCCAGACGGCGGCGGCAGCGACGCCCCGCCCGTCGTGGCGGCGGTCGATCTCCCGGGAGAAGCCGAGCGCCGTGAACACGCCGAAGAGGTAGCCGGGGGTGAAGTGGGCGGCCCGGGAGAACACCACGAGGATGATGCCGATGAACACGCCGATCGGGTAGCCGCGGAGGCTGCTGACGTAGCCGTAGTGGTGGTGCAGGTAGCGCTTGCGGGCCACGTCGTAGACGCCGGAGATCGTCAGCGTCGACGCGAACAGGCCGAGGAAGAGCGCGGCCGACGGCATGTTCAGCCCGATGTTCGGATCGAGGAACGAGTAGAGGATGGCCCCGATGAGGCCCGAGAGGCCCAGCACGATCGGAGCCGGGATCTTGCCCCGCTTCGACCGGAACCGCTCGATGCGCCGGTCGACGGGCCCGAACCAGCCGAGGACCTCGTCGTAGTTCTCCGCCAGCGTGTTGTTGATGATGTAGGCGGGGTAGACGCTGAACAGCAGCAGGAACATCGTCAGCAGGACGTTCTGGAGCACGAACCCGGGGTCCGTCGAGATCTCGGTGGGGTCGGCGGTCGACATGGCGAGGGCGGACCGGCCCCACTTCGCCGACAGCGACCGCTGGTGCTCGATGCTGCTGGCGTCGACGCCCCGGCCCGAGCCCTGGGCCGACACGCCGGCACCGGCGCCCGAACCGGAGGCGGACGGGTCGTCGGTTGCCCCGGCCTTCGTCCCGGATGCGTCCTCGTTCGTCCCGCCGCCCGCCGCGGTGGTGACGGTCGTGCCCGAGTCGGTGCCGCTGCCTCCGGGGACGGTCGTGCTGCCGCCCGCCGCCTCGCCGGTGATCCCGGGACCGCCGCCGCCGGTGCCGCCCGCCCCGCCGGGGATGGTGGTGCCGACCAGCGGCGTGGAGGTGCCGGTGGTCGGCGTGGTCGTGGTCGTCACGGTCGGGGGCGGCGTGTCGCCGGGGAGGGAGACGGTGTCGCCGTCGATGCCCACCTGGATGGGATCGGACTGGTAGGCGTCGAAGTCGTCGTCACCGGGGTAGCCGGCCACCACCTCGATCGCGGAGGCCGACAGCTGGGCGACGAGGCCGCTCCGGGCCGCGATCGGCACGGCGGGCGTGGCGGGGGCGGCGGTCGGCGCCGCGCCGGGCACGACCGTGGGCACCGGGCCGCCCTCGGTGGTGGTCGGGCCCTGGGTGGTGGTCGTCCGCGGCGGATCCGTGGTGGAGGTGGTGGACGACGTGGTCGTGGGCGAGGTGGTCGTGGTGGAGGTGCTGGTCGACGACGTCGTCGTGGTGGGGGCGGTGGTCGTGGTGGTGGTCGGCGGCGCGCACACGGGGGTGAAGCACTGCAGGATGACGGCGCGGCCGTCGACGAGGCGGCCGGTGCCGATGACCACGCCGTCCTGGCGCAGCTCGATGGCTCCGCCCGGCGCGCTCGATGCCGGGGGCTGGGCCTTGGCCAGGACGAGGAACGTCACCGTCCCGGGCTTGGTGGGGTCGAGCACCGCGGAGGTGGTGAACGAGCCCTGGGCCTTGCCGACCACCATGGTCACCGCCGCCGAGTCGCTCGGCAGCGCGAAGGTCGATCCGAGGTAGCCGGCGGTCAGCTGGTGGGTGCCGCCGCCGATCCCGTGGGCGAGGTGGAAGGTGGCGCGGCCGTCGCTGCCGACCGTGGCGGTGGCCCGGACGGTGGCTCCCTCGCGGAGCTCGATGCCACCCGGCACGGCCCCGCCGGCGGGGACCGTGGCCACCTGGGCGGAGAGGTCGAACGGCTGCGTCGCCACCATGCCCGTGGGCGCGGCGTCGAGCGTCGTGACCGTCTGCACCACGGGCACCTGCACGACCTGGACGACGGCGGGCGAGCTCGACGCGGCCCGGTCGGCGTCGCCGTCGTAGGTGGCCACCACCGGGTGGGACCCGACCGCCAACGAGGTGGTGCTGAACTGCGCCAGGCCGGCGGGGCTCACCGCCGAGGTCCCCAGGACGGTAGCGCCCTCGGTGAACGTGACTGTGCCGGTGGCGACGCCGGTCGCCGGCAGGTCGACCGTGACGGTCACCGAGAAGATCACGGCCTGGGCCGGCGCCGAGGGGTTGGGCGAGCTGGTCAGCGCCGTCGACGTCGCCCCGAGCACGACCACCTGGTCGAGGGCGGCGGACGCCGAGCCGGTCAGGTTGGCGTCGCCGCCGTAGGTCGCCACCACGGGGTGCGTCCCGACGGCGAGGGTCGTGAGGTCCAGCACGGCGTCACCAGCCGCGGACACCGTCGCCGTGCCCAGGACCGTGGCGCCCTCCCTGAAGGTCACCGTGCCCGTCGGAGCGGGCGACCCGGGCGCGGCGGTCACGGTCGCGGCGAACGCCACGGACTGGCCCGCCACCGACGGGTTCGGCGTGGCGGCCAAGCCGGTGGTGGTCGACCCGGCGCCGACCGCCTGGTCCAGCGCGGCGGAGGCCGAGCCGGCCATCGCCGCGTCACCGGAGTAGGTGGCCACGATCGGGTGGGTCCCGACCGTCAGCGAGGTGGTCGCCAGCTG
Source organism: Aquihabitans sp. McL0605 (assembly GCF_049993875.1). NCBI lineage: Bacteria > Bacillati > Actinomycetota > Acidimicrobiia > Acidimicrobiales > Iamiaceae > Aquihabitans > Aquihabitans sp. McL0605. The sequence goes on along the minus strand of NZ_CP188252.1, from coordinate 2,878,492 downwards.
GGCCGCGCCGAGGGCGGAGACGGGCGAGGTGCCCAGGACGGTGGCGCCCTCGGTGAAGGTCACCGTGCCCGTCGGCGTGCCCGCGCCCGGGGCCGTCACGGCCACGGTCGCGGTGAAGGTCACGGACTGCGCAGGCAGCGATGGGTTGGGCGTGCTGGTCAGCCCGGTGGTCGTCCCCGCCTGGGCGACCAGCTGGTCGAGCGCCGCCGACGCCGATCCGGCCAGCGCCGCATCGCCTGAGTAGGTCGCCACGATCGGGTGGGTGCCGACGGTGAGCGACGACGTGGCCAGCTGCGCATCGCCGGCGGCCGAGACGGGCGAGGTCCCCAGCACGGTGGCGCCCTCGGTGAACGTCACGGTGCCCGTCGGCGTGCCCGTTGCCGGGGCCACCGGCGCGATGGTCGCCGTGAGCGTCACGCCCTGGCCCGAAGCGGAGGGGTTGGCGGAGCTGGACAGCGTCGTGGTGCTCGCGCCGGCGGCCACCACCTGGTCCACGGCCGTCGAGGCCGAACCGGCATGGGCCCCGTCGCCGCCGTAGGTGGCGGTCACCGAGTGGGAGCCCACCCCCAGCGCCGTGGTGGAGAGCTGGGCCAGGCCCGCCGGCGACACCGCTCCCGTGCCCAGGACCGTGGCGCCCTCGGAGAAGGTGACCGTGCCGGTCGCGGCGCCCGTCGCTGGGGCCACGGTCGTCACGGTCACGCTGAAGACCACCGCCTGCGCGGGCACCGAGGGGTTCGGGCTGCTCGACAGCGCCGTCGTCGTCGACGCCTGGTCGACCACCTGATCCTCTGCCGACGATGCCGAGCCCGCCACCGTCGCCGAGCCGCCGTAGGTGGCCACCACCGGATGGGTGCCCACCGACAGGGTCGAGGTGGTCAGCTCGGCGGAGCCTGCGGTCACCGGCGCCGTCCCCAGGACCGTCGCCCCCTCGGTGAACGTGACCGTGCCCGTGGCCGTGCCCGTTCCCGGGGGCAGCACCAGGACGTCGGCCGTGAACGTCACCGGCTCCCCCGCGACCGACGGGGTCGGCGCGACCGACAAGAAGGTCAGGGTCGACGCCCGCACCACCGCCTGGTTGAACGCGCTCGACGCCGAGCCCGTGAAGTCGGCGTCGCCCCCGTAGGTCGCCACGATCGAGTGGTCTCCGACCGCGAGGGCCGTCGTGCTGAAGGCGGCGTTCCAGCCGGCGTCGACCGGGGCGGTGCCCAGCACCGTGGCGCCATCGGTGAACGTCACCGTGCCGGTCGGTGTCGGCGCCCCGAACGCCGGGGTGACCTTCGCAGAGAAGGTCACCGACTGGTTGGGAACCGACGGGCTCGTGTCGCTGGCCAGCGTCGTGGTGGTGGAGGCCTGGGCGACCACCTGGCCGAGGGCCGACGACGCCGAACCGCCGACGTTGGCGTCGCCGCCGTAGGTCGCGACGATCGGGTGGGTGCCGACGGCGAGCGTGGAGCGGGTGATCGACGCTTGGCCCGTGCCCTGGACGGGTGCGGTGCCCAGCAGCGTGGCGCCCTCGGTGAACGTCACGGTTCCGGTCGGGATGCCCGTGGCCGGTGCGACCGGGGCCACGGTCGCCGTGAGCGTCACGGCCTGCCCCGAGGCGGAGGGGTTGGCCGAGCTCGCCAGCGTGGTCGTGCTGGTGCCCGCGGCCACCACCTGATCGACCGCCAGGGAGGTCGACGCGGTCAGCTCGGCATCACCGGAGTAGGTGGCGGTCACCGAGTGGGTGCCGGAGGTGAGCGCCGTGGTCATGAACTGGGCCTCGCCCGATCCGTCCACGGCGCTGGTGCCGAGCACCGTGGCGCCCTCCTTGAACGTGACCGTGCCGGTGGCGAGGCCGTGGCCGGGGGCATCGACGGTCACCGCGGCGGTGAAGGTGACGGCCTCCGCCGGCAGGGAGGGGTTGGGCGTGCTGGCCAACGCGGTCGAGGTCGCCGCCTGGGTCACCACCTGGGTCACGGTGCTCGACGTCGAGTCACCCAGCCCGGAGACGCCGGTGTAGGTGGCCACCAGCGAGTGCGTGCCGACCTGCAGCCCCGTCGTGGAGAGCTGGGCCACGCCGGAGCTCACCAGGGCGCTCCCGAGGAACGAACCGTCGGAGGTGAAGTCCACGGTGCCGGCACCGACCGTGGGCCCGGCGGTCGTGACCGTCGCGGTGAGGGTGACGAACTCCGCCGACACCGAGGGGTTCGGGGTGCTCGCCAGCGAGGTGCTGGTCGGGAGCTGGTTCACCACCTGCGTGCGGACCGTGGAGGCCGAGCCCGTCATGGCGCTGTCGCCGCCGTACGTGGCGATGACGGAGTGGCTCCCGACCGGCAGCGACGAGGTGGCGAGCACGGCCACGCCGGCCGGCGAGACCGGTGCGGTGCCCAGGGTGAAGGGGCCGTCGGTGAACGTGACGTCGCCGGTGGGCACGCCCACGCCGGGAGCGACCACGGAGACCGTCGCCGTGAACGTCACCTGCTGGAAGGCCACCGACGGGTTCGGCGCGCTGGTCAGCGCCGTCGTGGTGGCGAGCGTGGTCACGTCCTGGGTGAGGGTGTTCGAGGTGGAGCCCAGGTGCTGGGTATCACCCGCATAGGCCGCACCGATCGAGTGGCTGCCCACCGGGAGCGTGTCGATGCTCAGGTGGGCGTCGCCGCTGGCATCGACCGAACCGGTGCCGAGCACGGTCGCGCCTTCGGTGAACGTGACCGGGCCCGTGGGCGTGCCGCCGCCGGGGCTGGTCACCGCCACGTGGGCGGTGAAGGCCACCATCTGGCCGAGCGACGACGGGCTCGGCGCGCTCGACAGGGCGGTCGTGGTGGACGCCTTCGAGACGGTCAGGGTCTGGCCCGACGACGTCGAGCCCATCAGGTCGGCGCTGCCCGAGTACTGGGCGGTGATGGAGCTGGACCCGACGGGCACGGCGGAGGTGGTCAGGCCGGCGAAGCCGGTGGCATCGACCGACGAGGCCCCGAGGACCGTCGCGCCGGCTCGGAAGGTCATGGTGCCGGTGAACGGTGCGGCTCCCGGCGCCGAGATGAAGACCTGCGACGAGAGCATGACCGGCTCGCCGGCCACCGCCAGGCTCGGGGCCAGCCCGACGCCCACTGCGGTCGATGCCTGGTCGACCACCTGGGTCAGCGGCGTGGAGGCCGACGGGCTGAACGACGGGTCACCCCCGTAGGACGCGGTGATCGTGTGGGAGCCGACGGCCAGCGCGGTGGTGGGGAGCTGCGCCACGCCCGCCGCGTCGACCGAGACCGTGCCGATGGTGGTGGCGCCGTCGGTGAACGTCACCGTCCCGGTCGGGACGGCCGCCGACGGGCCGGCGACCGTGGCGGTGAGCACCACCGACTGGCCCACCAGCGAGGGGTTCGCCGCGCTCGACAGCGAGGTGGTGGTCGCGGCCAGGCCGACCACCTGGTCCACGGTCGTGGAGGACGAGCCGGCGATGCCCGTGACCCCTTGGTACGTGGCCACGACGTGATGGGTGCCCGACGGCAGGGATGTGGTGCTGAACTGCGCCACCCCTGCCGGCGTCAGGGTGCTCGTGCCCAGGACGGTCGCCCCTTCGGTGAACTGGACGGCACCGGTCGGGGTGGAGCCGCTCGGAGCCGCCACCGCCACCGTCGCCGTGAACACCACCAGCTCGGCCGACTGGGAGGGGTTGGGTGAGCTCGACAGGCCCGTCGTGGTGGATGCCGCGGCCACGGTCACGTCGAACGCCGGTGAGACCGAGAGCGTGAAGGTGAAGTCGCCAAGGTAGGTGGCCACGACGTGGCGGGTGCCGAACGCCAGCTGGGAGGTGGTGATGGAGGCCACACCGGCGGCGTTGATGGGGACGGTGCCCAGCACGGTCGCGCCATCGGTGAACTGGACGTTGCCGGTGGGCGTGCCCGATGCCGGCGGGGTGACGGTCGTCGTGGACGTCAACGTCACGGACTGACCGAACACCACCGAGCTGGGCGTGGCGACGAGCGAGGTCGTGTTGTCGGCCGCCTGGACGAACAGGGCCCCGGAGTTCTGGCTCGAGGTGAGGTAGTTGGCGGTGCCGTTGAACGTCGCGATGATCGTGTGGCTGCCCGAGGCGAAGCCGCTCGAGGAGAACGTCGCCACCGCGCTCGCGTCCAGGGTGGCGGTCCCGAGCGATGTCGCCCCGTCGAAGAAGGTGACCGTTCCGTTCGGCGTGAGGCCGCTGGGCGCGACGGGCGACACCGTCGCCTTGATCGTCACCGTCTGGCCGCTGGTGGCGGGGTTGGGCAGCTTGATCACCGAGACGGTGGTCGACGCCTTGTTCACCACCTGGGTGACGGTCGACGACGAGGAGACGTCGTCGCCGGCATCGCCCAGGTACGACGCCACGATCGGGTGCGAGCCGGCCGGCAGGGTCGCCGTGGTGAGCGTGGCCACGCCGCTGCCGTTGACCGTCACGGTCCCGAGGACGGTGGCGCCATCGGTGAACTGGACCTGGCCGGTGGGCGTCCCGCCGGCCGGGACCGTCGCCACCGTCGCCTTCAGCGCGACGGCCTCGCCGAACACCGACGGGTTGGCGGTGGCGGTCAGGGCCGTGGTGGTCGGCGTCCTCGCCACCACCTGATCGGTCGGAAGCGAGTCGGAGCCCGCCCAGTTGGCATCGCCCGAGTAGCTGGCGTGGACGCTGTGGGTCCCGAGCGACAACCCGCTCCTGGTGAGCTGCGCCACCCCACCGGTCGGCACCACCGCGCCCAGCATCGAGGGGCCGTCCCAGAAGGCGACCACCCCGGTCGGGACGCCCCCGCCGGGCGCATCGACGGTGGTGGTCGCGGTGAACGTGACGGTGTCCGCCGGCTGGGCCGGGTTGGGCGTGCTCGAGATCGTGGTGGTGGTCGGGGCCGGGTCCACCTGGTGGGCGACGACGGGCGCCTCGCTCGACGCGACGTACTGGTCACTCGTGTAATAGGCGTTGAGCGATGCCGTCGCGTTCCCGGGGAGCGCGGTCGTCACGAGCGTGGCCACGCCGCTGCTGTTCACGGGGGCGAAGCCGAGCTGGGTGGTGCCGTCCTGGAAGCCCACGAAGCCGGTCAGCGTCGAGGAGTTCGGCGGGAGCACGGTCACGGTCGCCGTCAGGGTGACCGGCTGGCCGTACACCGTCGCCGTCGACGGGCTGGCGCCGAGCGTCGTCTGGCTCGGCATGAGGACCGCCAGCCGCATGGAGCTGAAGGTGGCCTGCTGGACGTAGTCGATGCCCCCGGCGACCAGCGTGTCGAACTCGTAGTGGTCGATGATGTCGGCGTAGGTGAACAGGGTGAACGTGCTGCTGTAGGGCGGCGCGAACGTCTCGTCCGGGTCGAGGGTGCCGCCCAGCGTGATGGTGCCCGACACGGCCACGCTCCCGTTGTTGCTCGGGGTGAGGGTCGGGACCACCGTGCCGCTGCTCTGGAGGACGACGTCGCCCGTGAGCGTGAGCGGGGCCAGGGCCTGCAGGTTGATGGTCCCCGAGTTCTGCACCGTGGTGGTGGTCAGCGAGCGGGAGCCGGTCGTGCCGTCGGCCGAGGTGAAGGTCCCGGCGTTGGTGAAGGTCCCGCCGACCGCGAGCTCCACGTGGGGCCCGCCCCCTGAGCAGCCCGTCGACGTCGAGGTCAGCACGATGGTGCCGGAGTTCGTGAAGCTGCCGGGGGTGGTCACGGTGGTGTCGGCCGCGCACCCGGCCGTGTCGAGGGTGACCGTCGCACCGGCCGGCACGTCGCCGCTCAGCACGCTGGCCCCCTGGACCGCGAAGTACGTCTGCCCCGAGGCCCCGGCTGCGAACGCGAGGTCGGCGTCGTCGAGCACGATCGGGTTGCCGTCGGCGCCTCCCTGGTCCTGGGCGAACGTGGTGCCGGGCGACAGCGTCACCACGCCGCTCCCGGCCGCCTGGATCGAGCCGGAGGTGCTGTCGAAGTCGTCGGCCACCAGCAGCGGCGCGGTCACGTTCAGGGTGCCCTGGTTGTCGAACGTGCCCCCGACCCCGCCGTAGGTGAGGGCGGCGCTGACGGTGAACGTGGCGCGGTTCGTCACCGATCCCGTGATCGACGCCGAGCCGGCCGTGCTGGTGGCCCGGACGGTGCCGTCGTTGGTGAGCCCGCCGGTGCCGAGCGCCGTGCTGGCCGTGGCGCAGGTGGAGGCCAGGGTGATCCGGCCCCGGGCGAACACCTCGGCGGTGGTGGCCACGTCGAGCGCGGCGGTCGTGGCGCACCCCGTGTCCTGGACGGTGAGGTCGGCGAGGCCCGCGCCGGTCGACCCCAGCTGCAGCGAGTTGGCGGTGGCGTGGACGTTGTCGAGCACGGTGTACGTGCCGGTCGCGGTGATGCACACGTCGTCGGTGCCGGCGGGGGCGCCCGCCGGCGTCCACTTCGTCCCATCGGACCACGACCCGCTCACCGCCGAGGTCCAGGTCTTGGTGCACGTGGGCCCCGCCTCGGACGGGCTGCTGCGGGCGAAGAGCACGCCGACGCCCACGACCAGCAGCCCACCGACCACCAGGGCCAGCGCGCCGAACCGGCCCAGCCGCCGGAGCCCCCGTCGAGCGAGCTTCATGAGCCCACTCGCTTGCAAGAGCGAGGTAGCGGTTCCGAACCGGGAGCGCGTCGGCGCGAGCAGGGGCTGACTCGCGCTACGGGCATCGACCCCACCCCTCCTTGAGGCTCGGTCCAGACACTGAAAGCTACAGCAGGTTCACCCGATCGGGTGGCGCTGGTACGTGAACGACGCGTTTCGCGTTCCTGGCCCGATCACCACGTCAGCCCGGACGCGACGAGGCCCCGCCATCGGGCGGGGCCTCGCTCAGGTGCTGGTGGCTCGGACGAGCCGGTGGGTCAACCGATCAGATCGCCGGCGGCGCCGGTGCCCGTGGCCGTGGCCGATTCGGCCAGCTCCGGGGTGGTGGGCTCGAAGCCCTCGACCGCCCGGAACACGATGCCGTTCTCGCCGGTGTCGGGATCGATCCCGGTGTCGACGATGATGATCTCGCCGGCCCGGAACTGCTTGTAGAGCAGCCGCTCGGACATCGGATCCTCGACGTAGCGCTGGATGGCCCGACGGAGGGGACGAGCACCCATGGTGGGGTCGTAGCCCTTCTCCACCAGGTACAGCTTGGCGTCGTCGGTGAGCTCGATGCCGATGCCCTGCGCCTCCAGCTGGATGCTGGTGCGCTTGATGAGCAGGTCGACGATGGTGGTCACCTCGGCCCGCGACAGCTCGTGGAACACGATGATGTCGTCGATGCGGTTCAGGAACTCCGGCCGGAAGTGCTGCTTCAGGGCGTCGTTGACCTTCTCCTTCATCTTCTCGTAGGAGATGGCCTCGTCGTTCTTGCCGAAGCCGACGTTGGCCTTGCGGAGATCCTGGGTGCCCAGGTTGGAGGTCATGATCAGCACGGTGTTGCGGAAGTCGACCGAGCGGCCCTGGGAGTCGGTCAGGCGACCTTCCTCCAGGATCTGCAGCAGCGTGTTGAAGACGTCGGGGTGGGCCTTCTCGATCTCGTCGAACAGGACCACGGAGAACGGCTTGCGGCGGACGGCCTCGGTGAGCTGGCCGCCCTCCTCGTAGCCCACGTACCCGGGCGGCGAACCGACCAGGCGGCTGACCGTGTGCTTCTCCATGTACTCCGACATGTCGAGGCTGATCAGGCTCTGCTCGTCGCCGAACAGGAACTCGGTGAGCGTCTTGGCCAGCTCGGTCTTGCCGACGCCCGAGGGCCCCAGGAAGATGAACGAGCCGGACGGGCGCTTCGGGTCCTTGAGCCCGGCGCGGGTGCGGCGGATGGCCTGGGAGACCGACTTGATGGCCTGCTCCTGGCCGATGACCCGCCGGTGGAGCTCTTCCTCCATGCGGAGGAGCTTGGCCGTCTCGGCCTCGGTGAGCTTGTAGACGGGGATGCCCGTCCACAGCGAGAGGACCTCGGCGATGGCTTCCTCGTCGACCTCGTCGAACAGGTCGACGCCCGACGCCTTGATCTCGATCTCCTTGGCGTCCTTCTCGGCCAGGAGCTCCTTCTCGCGGTCGCGCAGACGGCCGGCCTCTTCGAAGTTCTGCGCTTCGACGGCCTCCTTCTTCTGCTGGACCACCTGCGAGATGGAGTTCTCGAGCTCCTTGTAGTCGGGCGGGGTCTCCATGCGCTTGATGCGCAGGCGCGAGCCGGCCTCGTCGATGAGGTCGATGGCCTTGTCGGGGAGGTGGCGGTCGGAGATGTACCGGTCGGCCAGGTTGGCCGCGGCCACCAGCGCCTGATCGGTGATGGTGACCCGGTGGTGCTGCTCGTAGCGGTCCCGGAGGCCCTTGAGGATCTCGATGGTGTGGGCCACGGTGGGCTCCTCCACCTTGACCGGCTGGAAGCGGCGCTCGAGGGCGGCGTCCTTCTCGAGGTGCTTGCGGTACTCGTCGAGCGTGGTGGCTCCGATGGTCTGGAGCTCGCCGCGGGCCAGCATCGGCTTGAGGATGCTGGCGGCATCGATGGCGCCTTCGGCGGCACCCGCACCCACCAGGGTGTGGATCTCGTCGATGAACAAGATGATGTCGCCGCGGGTGCGGATCTCCTTGAGCACCTTCTTGAGGCGCTCCTCGAAGTCGCCCCGGTAGCGGGACCCGGCGACGAGGGCGCCGAGGTCGAGCGTGTAGAGCTGCTTGCCGGTGAGCGTCTCGGGGACGTTGTCGGCCGCGATGGCCTGGGCGAGGCCCTCGACGATGGCGGTCTTGCCGACGCCGGGCTCGCCGATGAGCACCGGGTTGTTCTTGGTGCGGCGGCTGAGGACCTGCATCACGCGCTCGGTCTCACGGGCGCGGCCGATCACCGGGTCGAGCTTCTTGTCCTTCGCGAGCTGCGTGAGGTTTCGACCGAACTGGTCGAGCACCAACGAGCCCGAGGGGGTCTCGCCGCTGGCCTGGCCGGCGGCGGCACCGGCCTTCTCGCCCGAGCCGGGGCTGCCCTGCGGGCCCGAGCCCGAGTAGCCCGACAGCAGCTGGATGACCTGCTGGCGCACGCGGGACAGGTCGGCCCCGAGCTTGACCAGCACCTGGGCCGCCACGCCCTCGCCCTCACGGATGAGGCCGAGGAGGATGTGCTCGGTGCCGATGTAGTTGTGGCCGAGCTGGAGGGCCTCTCGCAGGGAGAGCTCCAGCACCTTCTTGGCGCGCGGGGTGAAGGGGATGTGCCCGGACGGCGACGAGCCGCCCTGGCCGATGATCTCCTCGACCTGGCTGCGAACCGCTTCGAGCGAGATGCCCAGCGATTCCAGGGCCTTGGCGGCCACGCCCTCACCCTCGTGGATGAGCCCGAGCAGGATGTGCTCGGTACCGATGTAGTTGTGGTTGAGGAGACGAGCCTCCTCTTGTGCCAGCACCACCACACGGCGGGCCCGGTCGGTGAATCGTTCGAACAAGTTCCTGCCTCCCAATCAGCGGGATTCGTGGGGCGAGTGTACCGCCCGTCCCCGACATCCCCGTCGGCATCCGTGACAGGACCGTGAACTCCGATCGGGCCCAGCGAGTTCCGCCGGTGGGCCAGATCGCCCGTAACCTGCGCTGATGGCTGAGAACCCGCTGCTGGCCCTCCCCCATGCCGACACCGATCGGGCGCTCGTGGAGTCGGAGCTCCTGGTGGCGGTCGCCGCCCCCACCGAGGCGATGACCGAGATGGCGGGCCACCTCCTGGGCGCCGGCGGCAAGCGGGTCCGGCCCCTCTTCGCCATCGCGGCCGGCGGCTGCCTGCCCGGCGCCGACGGCCCGGCGCCCCTCGACGTGGTGCGCGGCGGCGTGTCGGTCGAGCTGGTCCACGTGGGCTCGCTGCTCCACGACGACGTGATCGATGAGGCCGTCACCCGCCGCGGGATCGAGAGCGTGAACGCCCGCTGGGGCAACCTGCGGGCCATCCTCGCCGGAGATTTCCTCCTGGCGAAGGCGTCGGAGATCGCGGCGTCGCTCGGCACCGAGGTGGCGGGCCTGCTGGCGGCCACCATCGGGGAGCTGTGCACCGGCGAGGTCCTCGAGCTGGACGACGCCTACAACGTGGCCCGCACCGAGGAGAGCTACCTCCAGGCCATCGAGGGGAAGACCGCCTCGTTGCTGTCGACGGCGTGCCGCATCGGCGGGATCGTCGGCGGCCTCGACCGCCCCGACATCGACCGCCTCACCGAGTTCGGCCGGGTGTACGGCATGGCGTTCCAGATCGTCGACGACGTGCTCGACGTGATCGCCACCGACGAGCAGCTCGGCAAGCCGGCCGGCCACGACCTCGTCGAGGGCGCCTACAACCTGCCCACGCTCCGAGCGCTGGCGGGCCCCCAGGGCGACGAGCTCCGCTCGGTCCTGGGCGCACCCATCGAGGGCGAGGCATGGGCCCAGGCCCGGGCGCTGGTCCGACAGGGCGATGCGGTCGACGAGGCCATCGCCGTGGCCCAGGCCTACGTCGACGAGGCGTGCGACCTGCTCGCCCCGTTCGAGGGCCGACCCTCGGCCGCCGGCCTGCAGGGCGCCAGCCGCCACCTCATCGCCAGCCTCGAAGCGGTCCGCGCCACCGCCTGACCCGACCCTCCCCGGTCCCGTTCAGGGCTTGGGCTGGAGGGTGGTGCCCGGGGTCTGACGGGTGGCGAGCACCGCCGCGGTGCGGTCGTAGCTGGCGATGAGCAGGGCGCGCAGGCCCGCCGGGATCGCCGGGTCCTGGAGGGTGCGGACGATGGGGAGCACCCGGAACGTGCCGGGCTCGATCCAGGTGGGGACGGCCTCGATCCCGGCCACCTGGTAGCGGCCGTCGAGGCGCTGCTTCGCCGTGAGCACCACGGTGATGCCATCGCTCTTGGGGACGGCCGGCTGGTCTGCGAGCTGGTTGCCCATCCCCCACACCACGTACGTGCCCGCCACCTGCTCGATCGGCTGCACGACGTGGGCGTGGTGCCCGATGATCACGTCGATGTCGGGCGATGGCAGCAGCTGGGCGGCCGTGCCCTTCTGGAACTGGTCCGGCTCGTGCTGGTACTCGGTGCCCCAGTGGAGGCTCACCACCACCAGCTGGGCGCCGGCCTCACGGGCGCGCTTGGCGTCGGCGTGGATGCGGGCCACGTCGATCAGGTTGGCGGCGAACGGCGCGTCAGCGGGGAGGCGGTAGCCGTTGAAGCCGTAGGCGTAGCTGAGGTGGGCGACCTTGGCCCCCCTCACGTCGTACATCGTGATGGCGGCCCCCTCCTCGGGGCTGCGGGCGGTGCCGGCGTGCTCCATGCCGTCCTGGTCGAACCGGGCCAGGGTGGCGTCGATGCCGGCGCGGCCCTGGTCGAGGCTGTGGTTCGACGCGGTGGAGCAGCCGTCGTACCCGGTGTCCCTGGCCGCGTCGATCAGCTGGGCCGGCGCGCCGAACGCCGGGTAGCCCGACAGGTGGGCCTGGTCGGCGGCGAGCGGCGTCTCCATGTGGCAGATGGCCAGGTCGGCGCCGGCGATGACCGGCTTCATCGGGTCGAGCATGGGGTGGAAGTCGTAGGGCTGCCCGGTGGCGCGGCCGTAGGTGGCGGCCTGGGCGTCGAGCGGGAGGTGCGGGAGCAGGTCGCCGGCGAACGCCAGGGTCATCGACGGGGGCCCGGGCAGGGCGGTCGTGGTGGTGGGGGGCGCCGTCGTGGTGGTGGGCGGCGCCGTCGTGGTGGTGCGCTCGGTGGTGGTGGACGGTGGCACCGAGGAGGTGGTGGCCGGCGCTCCGGCCGCCGCCACCGACGCGGCCCCCTCGTCGTCGGACGAGCGCACCAGCACGATCCCGAGCCCGAGCAGCACCACCACGGCACCGACGGCCGCCAGCCCGAGGCGGCGCCTCGAAGGCCGGGACCCGTCGGCCGCCGTCACCTCGCCATCGCTCACCCGATCGACGCTACGCACCCCTGATGTCCGGTTCGGGCACCCCCGCCCACCTCGATCGACCAGCCCATCGACCTACAGTTCCGCCATGGCGGCCCCCTCCTCCTCGGCTCGGCGCCAGCCCACCGACCTCGAGTGGGGCGTGGCCCGGGGCATCGCCGGGTTCCGCTGGCTGGCCCTCGCCTGGGCCGCTGTGGTCCTCGCCCTCACCCGGAACCACGTGGGCAACCCTGCGCTCGGGATCGTCCTGCTCGGCCTCGCCCTGGCGGTGACCGCCGCCACCACCGAGGCCTCGATCCGCCGGCGGTGGTGGCTGTTCCACCCGGGTGCGGTCGTGGCCGAGCTGGCCGTGGGCGGTTCGCTGCTGCTGCTCGACGGGCGGGTCTACGACGGGGGCCACAGCCAGAGCCTCGGCTCGGCCTGGCCCGTCGCAGGGATCCTGGCGGCGGCGCTGGTCGGCGGCCCCGTCGCGGGGGCGGTGGCCGGGCTGGCCCTGGGCCTGGCCCGGTGGGGCGGCAACGAGCTGGCGATCGCTCCCGATGGCCAGGCCAACCTGAAGCTGCTGTCGAGCGCGGTGCTCTTCGTGATCGCGGGTGGTGCGGCCGGTGCGGCCATCGAGCGGGTGCGCCAGGCCGAGACCGCGGTGGCCCAGGTCCGGGCACGCGAGGAGGTGGCCCGGACCCTCCACGACGGCGTGCTCCAGACCCTGGCCGTCGTCCAGCGCCGCTCCGCCGACGAGGAGCTGGTGGCGCTGGCGCGGGAGCAGGAGCTGGAGCTGCGCGCCTACCTGGCCGGCGACCGGGGCCGGGCCGAGCAGTTCGACGACCTGGGCGCCGCCCTCCGGCACGTGGCCGCCCGAGTGGAGCGCCGCGACGGCCTGCGCGTCGAGGTCCTCCTCATCGACGACGACCACCCGCAGGTGGCCCCCACCGTCGTCGAGGCCGTGACCGGCGCCGTCGGCGAGGCGCTCACCAACGCCCACAAGCACGGCGGGGCCACCCGGGCCACCGTCTTCGTCGACGTCGACGCCGAGGTCTTCTGCTCGGTCAAGGACGACGGCTCCGGCTTCGACCCGGCCACCACCGCGGCCGGCTCGGGCATCACCAGCTCGATCACCGGGCGCCTGGCCGAGGTGGGCGGCACCGCCGAGGTCGACGGCCGCCCCGGCCGCGGCGTCGAGGTCCGCATCCACGCCCCCCTCCGACCCAAGCGCTGACCCCTCCCCTCCCCGTTCGCGATCGAACTCTCTGTGATGAGCCGGGCCTCGGCAGTGGTCAGCACAGAAAGTTCGGCGGGGTCGGTCGGGAGTGGCCGGGGTCACTCGTACCCTGCCGAGCATGACGAACCTCAAGGTCGGGGTGCAGCTGCACCCCCAGGCAACAACCGTGGCGAACCTGCGCGAGGCGTGGAAGGCCGCCGACGCCATGGGCGTCGACTCCATCTGGATCTGGGACCACTTCTACCCGCTCTACGGCGACCCCAGCGCCCCGCACTTCGAGGCCTACACGCTGCTGGCCGCCCTGGCCGCCGACACCTCGCACGCCCGCCTCGGCGCCCTGGTCACCTGCAACAGCTACCGCAACCCACAGCTCCTGGCCGACATGTCGCGCACCATCGACCACATCAGCGACGGCCGCTTCACCCTCGGCATCGGCTCGGGCTGGTTCGAGCGCGACTACGAGGAGTACGGCTACGCGTTCGGCACCGCCATCGAGCGCCTGCACAAGCTCCGCGACGACCTGCCCGTCATCAAGGACCGGCTGGCCAAGCTCACCCCGCCGCCCATGGGCCCGCTGCCCATCCTCATCGGCGGATCCGGTGAGAAGGTCACGCTGAAGCTGGTGGCCGAGCACGCCGACGGCTGGAACACCTTCGGCCCGGCCGAGAACTTCGCCGCCAAGAACGCCATCTTGGACGAGTGGTGCCAGAAGGTCGGCCGCAACCCCGCCGACATCGAGCGCACCGTCGCCATCGGCGCCACCGACATCGACCAGTGGGAGGGCCTCGCCGAGGCCGGCGCCACCCACTTCATCGTGATGACCGGCGATCCGTTCGACCTCGACCCGGTCGCCCAGCTGCAGGCCGCCGTCCACGCCTGATCCGTTCCGGTCACCGAGCCACCGCCACGTGGCTCGGTGCCCCGAACGCCGCGGTGGGACGGCGGGGCACGGTCCGGTCCACACCCGCTGGCAGACTGGCCGACGTGGCTGAGCTCCGGGCGGTGCGGGTGGTCGTCGCCGACGACCACCAGATCTGGCGATCGGGCCTGCGGGCCGACCTGGGCGACGCGTTCGCCGTGGTGGGCGAGGCCGCCGACGCCGACGAGGCCATCGCGGTGATCCGCCGCGAGAAGCCCGACCTGGTGGTGTGCGACCTCCACATGCCCAACGGCGGCGGCATCAAGGTGGCCAAGGAGTGCGGCGAGCAGACCAGCATCGTCATGCTCACCGTGTCCGAGGCCGAGCGCGACCTGCTCGACGCGGTGGCCGCCGGCGCCCAGGGCTACCTGGTCAAGAGCACCCCGGTCGACGAGCTGCGCACAGCGCTGTACCAGGCCGCGCAGGGAGAGCCCGTGTTCAGCCCCAGCCTCGCCGCCCTGGTGCTGGGCGAGTTCCGCCGCATGCACAAGGGATCGGGCGGCACCCAGGCGCTCTCCGACCGCGAGCGGGAGGTCCTCCAGTACGTGGCCCGCGGCCACACCTACCGCGAGATCGGCGCCGAGCTGTTCATCGCCGAGAAGACGGTCGAGAACCACGTCCGCAACATCTTGACCAAGCTCCACCTCAACCGGAAGCAGGAGCTGATCCGCTACGCCCTCGACCACGGCATCGAATAGGGCCGCCGGCCCTCTCGTCACTCGCTCGCTGCGCTCGCTCCGTTCCTCGAACTTGGGGAACGGCTGACGCCGCTGCCTTCACTCCTCGGCACGACTTCGTCGCACCTCGTCGATCGAGGGGCGCTCCGCAGGCTCCGCCCCCTCAACCTCCCCCGGGGCTCGCTTCGCTCGGTACCCCGCCTCGCTCTCGCTGCTCACCTTGCCCTCGGGGAGCGACCGGGGGTGCTCGAGCCCCCGCCTCGCGCTGGAGGGTCAGACGGGGGTGGCTAGGTGGAGGATGTGCTCGGGGGAGGTGACTCGGTCGAGGAAGTCGCCGACGGTGCGGTTGAAGGCACCGGCCTGCTCCACCATGAACAGGTGGGCGCCGCCGCGGACGACGGCGAGCTCCGACCCGGGGATGAGCGACGCGATCTCCTCGCTGTCGCCCTGGGTGGTGAGCACGTCCTGGCTCCCGCACAGCACGAGCGTGGGCGCGGCCACCCCGGTGAGCTCGGCGCGCAGGGTGTCCTCGATGTTGAGGATCGCCTGGATCTGGGCGACGAACGACGCCACCGGCACGTTGAACGCGAGCGGTCCGAGGACGGCCATCGCCGGCCACGTGCGCTGGAGCGACCGCGGGCCGACCATCCACTTGAGGTTGCGGCGCACGAACTCGCGCATGCCGTAGGCCTGGGCTTGGTCGGCCCACTCGCTGAGCAGCTCCCGGCGCCAGGAGAAGTGGCGGCAGGCGGTGCACGCCAGCGTGAGCGACCGGACCCGGTCGGGGTGGCGCACGCCGATCACCTGGCTGATGATCCCGCCCATCGAGGCGCCGACCACGTGGGCCGACCCGTAGCCGGCATCGTCGAGCACGGCGATGGCGTCGGCGGCCATCACCTCCAGGTCGTAGGGGCCCTCGGCCCGGTCGGACCGGCCGACGCCGCGGTTGTCGACCATGACCAGCCGGTACCTCGATCCGAGCGCCCGCTTCTGCATGATCCAGCCGCGGGTGTCGGCCCCGAGCCCGTGGATCATCAGCAGCGGCTCGCCGTCGCGCCGGCCATCGAGCGCGTACGAGATCTTCGTCCCATCGGCAACGACGACTGACGGCATCGTCAAAGCGTACAACCAGGTGAACAGGGCCCCTGACCAACCACCCCCAGGTGAACACCACCGACAAGACCCAACCGCAAGCGCAAGGCCGACGTCGAGGCCGAGGTCGGGGTCGAGGTCGGGGTTGCCGAGCGAAGCGAGCCCAGGGGGTTTGGGGGACGGAGCTTGCGGAGTCCCCCAAGACGAAGGGGTGCGACGAAGTCGTGCCCCTGAGCGAGATCAGCCGGCCGTCAGGCCGGCCCCCGGTTCGAGGAACGGAGCGAGCGCAGCGAGCGAGTGACGAGAGGGCGAGCGGAGCGAGCCCCTAGAACCACCAGCTGGTGGGGAGGGACTCGTCGAGCAGCACCTGGGCGGCCTGGTGGGTGGACTCGGCCAGCTCCGCCGCCGCGAGCGGGCCGCCGTCGACCGGGGGGACCACGGGGTCGCCCACCACGATGCGCCAGCTGCGACCGAGCTCCCGGCCGACCAGGGCGATCGGGACCACCGGGCACCCGGTCTCGATGGCGGCTTCGAGGCGCTCGACCTCGAGCTGCCCGACGCGCTCGCGGGTGCGGAGGTCGCGCGACATGGGCAGCCCGACCAGCTGGCCGGCACGCAGGAGGCCTGCGATCTCGTCGGTGCGGTCGAGCACGCCACCGAAGCGGCGGACGAACGGCCCGATGGGGGCCACGTCGGGGACGCCGACCGTGCGGACGAAGCGGCCGGTGGCCTGGCGGATGCCCCGGGCGACCACCCACGGCTCGCTGATCCCGAACCGCCGGTTGAACACGAGCACGGCACCACCGAGGGCGGGGAGCTGGTCGGCGCCGTGCACGTCGATGTCCCAGCGGAGGCCGAAGATGGGGTTGGCCAGCGACACCAGCTCGGGGTCGAGGCCCCACTCGTCGATGTCGTAGGCGCCGACGGCGCGGCGGCGGACGTGGGCGACGACGGTGGCGCCGGGCACGCCGCGGCGCAACAGGCTGGTGCTCATCGGCGCGCCGCCTGGTCGGAGGGCTCGGGATGGGCGACGGTGTCCCAGCGGTAGAGCTGCGAGACCACGTCGTGGGTGGAGCGGGGCTCGATGCCCAGCACCGAACGGGCGAGGGCTCCGTCGGCGGTGCAGCCCCGCACGAGGATCTCGCGGGCGTGCGCGGGCAGCGGCGCGCCCTGCATCTCGGCCACCGCCGCGGCCGCGAGCCAGCCCGGGCCGAACACCGGCACCGGGATGCGCCGGCCCATCAGGACCGCCTGGGTGGCGGTGACCGCGCCGGCTCCCACCACGTTGAGCGGGCCGTCGTGGCGGGCCCATGCCGCCGCCACCATGGCCTGGCAGGCGTCTTCCTGGTGCAGCAGGCTGAACGGCATCTCCGACAGCGGATCGACGGCCACCGCCGGGAGGCGCAGGTACCGCCCCAGGGGGCTGGGGATGCTGGGCCCGACGATCGGCGCCAACCGCAGGCTGGTGACGGGCACGCCGGCCACGTCGCCGGCTTCGTTGGCCACCTGCTCGACGTGGGCGAGCGACGCTCCGAACGGCGAGGTGGGGTCGAGCGCCGCCCCCTCGTCGGGCCGGGTGGGGGCGCCGCGGCGGCGCCCGTAGGCCTCGACCCCCGAGCGCACCACGATGGAGGTGAGCGACGGGCACTTGGCGGCGGCACCGAGCACCGACACCGCGGAGGCCGCGGTGCTCCGCTGGGCCTCGGTGGGGTTGGTGCGCGAGTGCGGCTCGAACACGCCGAGGTGCAAGATCACCTCGGGGTCGAAGTCGCGGACGAGGTGCACGGCCTTGCGGCGGTCGGTGGGCTCCACGCGGTGGAACTCCGAGCGGAAGATGCGGCGCCGGGGCGGGAACAGGTCGATGCCGAGGATCTCGGTGACCGACTCGTCCTCTTCGAGCAGGTTGGCGACGCGGGTGCCGAGCTCGCCGCCCATGCCGGTGATCAGAACGCGCATCGCCTGCCTCCCCGGCCGCTCACTCGTCGCTGGCCTCCATGGTGCCAGAGCTGGGCTCCTGCTCCGGGCGAAGCGTCGGGAACAGCACCACGTCGCGGATGGTGGCAGCGTCGGTGAGCAGCATCACGAGCCGGTCGATCCCGATGCCGAGGCCGCCGGTGGGCGGCAGGCCGAACTCCAGCGCGCGCAGGTAGTCCTCGTCCACCGCCATGGCTTCCTCGTCGCCGTTGTCGCGCTCGCGGACCTGATCGAGGAAGCGGTCGCGCTGGTCGTCGGGGTCGAGCAGCTCGCTGAACGCGTTGCACAGCTCGCGGCCGGCGACGATGCACTCGAAGCGCTCGGTCATGCCGGGGATCTCGCGGTGCGGGCGGGCCAGCGGCGACACCTCGACCGGGTACTCCGTGACGAAGACGGGCTGCCACTGGGCGGCTTCGGCGGTCTTCTCGTAGAGCTCGAGCATGAGCTTGCCGACGCCGTAGCTGTCCTTCCACGGCACGTCGTGCTCGTCGCACAGCGCCCGCATCTCGTCGACGGGGGTGTCCATGCCGACGGCGACACCGATCTGCTCCTCGATGAGCGATGCCATGGTGGCCCGCTTCCAGGGCACGGACAGGTCGAGCTCCTGCTCCTGGTACGTGATGGTGGTGCTGCCGGTGATCTCCACCGCGAGGTACGAGACGAGGTTCTCGACCAGCTCCATGATGTCGGTCCAGTCGGCGTACGCCTGGTAGAGCTCGAGCATCGTGAACTCGGGGTTGTGCCGGGGCGAGATGCCCTCGTTGCGGAACACCCGGGCGATCTCGTACACCCGCTCGAAGCCGCCGACGACGAGGCGCTTCAGGTACAGCTCCGGCGCGATGCGCAGGAACATCTCGACGTCGAGCGCGTTGTGGTGCGTGGTGAACGGGCGGGCCAGCGCGCCGCCGGGGACGGGGTGGAAGACGGGGGTCTCCACCTCCATGAAGTCGCGGTCCTCGAGCCAGCGGCGGGTGAGCGACACGATCTTGGAGCGGGCCTGCAGGGTGGCGCGGGCCTCGTCGGTGACCCAGAGGTCGACGTAGCGCTGGCGGTAGCGGGTGTCGGGGTCGGTGATGCCGTGCCACTTGTCGGGGAACGGACGGCGGGTCTCGGCGAGGATCGTCCACTCGAGGACCTTCACCGACAGCTCGCCCTTGCGGGTGGTCATGACCTCGCCGCTGACCCCGATCCAGTCGCCGAGGGAGAGCTTGCCGAACTCCTCGAACCGGGGCGTCTCGTCGGCCGGGGCGAACAGCTGGATGCGCCCGGTGGAGTCGGCGAGCTGGCCGAACACGAGCTTTCCCTGGCCGCGGCGCAGCATGAGCCGCCCGGCGATGACCACCCGGTCGCCGGTCTCGACGCCGGCCTCGAGGTCGCCGTACTTCTGCTTCAGCCCCGACGCGGTGGCATCAGGATCGAAGCGGTACGGCACGGAAGAACGATCGGTCACGGCAGACAGCCTGCCCGCTGCAGCCGACGAGGTCCCAACCTTTCCCCCTTCATGATGGAGATCGGACCCCCGACGACGAGCACCCGGCCACTGGCGAGGACGGGGGTTCCGAGCGAAGCGAGCCCGGGGGAGCCTGAGGGGGCGGAGCCTGCGGAGCCCCTTCAGCCGAAGGGGTGCGACGCAGTCGTTCCCCTGAGCGGAAGCAGCCGGCCGTCAGGCCGTCCACCAGTTCGAGGAACGGAGTGAGCGCAGCGAACGAGTGACGAGAGGGGCTACTGGTTGCGCTCGAACACGACCCTCAGGCCGTGGAGGGTGAGCCAGGGCTCGACCCGGCGGATCGACGACGTGTACGGCGCGATCAGCTCGGCCAGGCCGCCGGTGGCGACGATGGTGGGATCGCCCAGCTCGTCGGCGAGCCGGCGGCAGATCCCGTCGACCTGACCGGCGAAGCCGAACACCGCACCGGACTGGATCGACTCGACGGTGGTGCGGCCGATCACGTTGCGGGGCTCGACCAGCTCGACGCGCCGCAGGGCCGCGGCGCGGGTGTAGAGCGCGTCGAGGCTGATCTCGATGCCCGGTGCGATGGCGCCGCCGAGGTACTCGCCCTTGGCGGACAGCGCGTCGTAGGTGGTGGCCGTGCCGAAGTCGATGATGATCGCCGGGCCGCCGTACAGGTCGAGGGCGGCGACGGCGTTGGCGATGCGGTCGGCGCCGACCTCGCGGGGGTTCTCGGTGAGGATCGGCAGGCCCGTCTTCACGCCCGGCTCGATCACGACCGGGCGGAAGCCGAAGTACTTCTCGGTCATCTCGCGGAACGCCGCGGTGGTGCGGGGCACCACCGACGAGATGGCGATGCCGTCGATGTCGTCGTCGAACGAGAAGCCGTGGAAGCCCAGGAACTCCTGCACCACCAGGGCGTGCTCGTCAGAGGTGCGCTCGGCGTTGGTGGAGATGCGCCAGTGGTCGAGCAGGCCCGCCTCGGCCGCACCCGAGCCGGAGCGGGGGACGAGATCGTCGAGCTCCGCGTCGCCCTCGTCGCTGAAGAGGCCGATCACCGTCTGGGTGTTGCCGATGTCGATGGCGAGCAGCATGGGCTAGAGCCTGGCGGGAGGGAGGCCGGGGCCGCCAACCGGCGGGCTGGCGGGCTGGACGGGGCCGATGCGGTCGCCGGGGTTCACCAGCACGGTGATGAGCAGCAGGAGCGCGACCACGGCCACGATGATCGTGACGTAGAGCCACTGCGGCAGCGAGCGGATCCAGCGGGCCACCGGGGACGGGCGCGAGCGGGCGGAGGTGTCGGTCACGGCGCCGCCCACCAGGCTTCGAGGCGGCCGACGCGGTGCGGGACCAGGCCCCACGACCGGGCCCAGGAGCGCCACTGGTCGACCGATGCCGCGGGCACGGCGTCGGTCAGCGACGGGTCGAGCACCACCATCTGGGCCGGCACCGTGCCGTCGTCGAACGGCGCGAGCGAGTCGATGGCGCCCGGGAAGTACGGCGCGACCGACTCGCCGTAGACCAGGACCTTCGTGGGCGCCACGCCGTCGGCCGCGGCCTCCTGCGCCAGGTGCCGGTAGTCGCCGTCGCCCATCGTGGCCAGCTGCACCATCGACCCGGCGCCGACCACCACCAGCACGGCCAGGGCGACGGCGGCGATCACGGGCCCGGGCGCCAGCCGGGTGGTGGTGCCGCGGCGCAGGCGCTCGACCTGCTCGGTGAGCCCGATCGCGATCAGCAGGATCAGCGGCGCCGTCCAGATCGCCCGGTAGTGCGGCAGGGCCACCGGCGACGACATCGCCGTGAACACCAGGGCCAGCGTGGCGGCGAGCAGGTAGACCACGACCAGCCGGCGCCGGCTGAGGAGCACGAACGCCAGGCCGACGAGCAGGGCCGCCACCAGGATCGGGCCATCGGCATCGAGCTGGTAGCGGAGGTTCGCCCACCAGGGGCTGCGGACGTAGACGCTCGACCCGAGCACGAGCTGGTGGCCGCCGCGAGCCCGCTCGGCCGGGAACCGGAGGGTCTGGTCGACCTGGTCCCACGCCCGCCGGCCGAACACGGCGAACGGCAGCAGGAACGCCACCACCGCCGAGGCGACCACCGCCGCGGTCTCCGCCGCCAGCCGGGCGCGGCCCCACACGTACGCCACGCCCACCACCACGACGGGGACGATCACGATCAGCGCGTTGAGCTTCGACGCCCCGGCCAGGCCGAGCACCACGCCGGTCGCCACCGCCCAGCGCATCCCGCCGTCGACGATCCAGCGCCAGCCCAGCCACAAGCCCACCAGGACCAGCGTGCCGGCCACCGCCTCCAGCATGCCGTAGCGGTCGATGCGCAGCTCGGCCACCTGCCAGCCGCCCACCACCATCGTCCGGGGGACCACCGCGAACAGCCCGGCCGCCACGATGCCGGTCCACCACCCGGCGACCCGCCGGCCGAACACGAACAGCACCGCGATGGCGCCCAGGAACCCGAGCGCCGACACCGTCCGCACCGCGGCCAGGTTCTGCCCGAGCACCACCTGGGCGCCGCCGAACAGGAGCTTGGCGAAGGGGGGATGGCCGAGGTTGGGGTCGATCCCCTGGTGCACGAGCACCCAGCCCGCCTGGGCGTAGGCGTCCTCGTCGAGCTTCCAGTCGGCCCGGTCGAGGCGCCAGAACGCCGAGAACACGCCGAGCAGGCCCACCGCGGCCAGCGCCGCCACCCCGAACCGGGGCGGCTCGGCGAGCGCCGGTCGGCGCCGGGTGCCGGCATCGACCGCGTCGGTCGCGTCGGTCGCGTCGACCGCGCCGGTCGCGTGATCGCCCTCGGCGGTGGCGCTCACCTCAGGGTCACGTGGCCACGTCGATGTCGAGACCGATGTCGAGGACGGGCGACGAGTTGGTCAGCGAGCCGCTCGACACCACGTCGGCGCCGGTGCGGGCGTAGCTGCCCACGGTCTCGAGCGTGATCCCACCCGACACCTCGAGCAGGGCGCGCCGCGTGCCGACCGACGCGGCGTGGTCGTCGGCCACGGCCACGCAGGCCGCCACCTCCACGGGCGTCATGTTGTCGAGCAGGAGCGCGTCGGCGCCGGCCTCGAGCGCCTCGACGACCTGCTCCATCCGCTCGCACTCGACGTGGACCGTTCGGCCCGGCCACGTGTCGCGCGCCGACGCCACGGCTTCGACGATGCCCAGCGCGGTGAGGTGGTTGTCCTTGAACATCACCCAGTCGCTGAGGTTGCCGCGGTGGTTGCGGGCGCCGCCGGCGCGCACCGCGGCCTTCTCGAGCGAGCGCAGGCCCGGGGTGGTCTTGCGGGTGTCCCACACGCGCAGCGGAGCGGCGGCGTCGACGAACGCCCGGGTGCGGGTGGCGATGCCGCTGAGGTGGCCCAGGAAGTTGAGGGCCGTGCGCTCGGCGGTGAGCACCGGGGCGAGCGGCCCAGTGACCGTGCCGAGCACCTGGCGGGCCGTGACCCGGTCACCGTCGGCCACGTGCCACGTCACCACGACCGCGGGATCGACCTGGCGGAACGCCTCGGTGGCGCAGGCCGTGCCGGAGATGACGCCGTCGGTGCGCACGACGAACTCGGCCGTGGCGGTGGCCGACGCCGGGAGCAGCGCGGCGCTGAGGTCGCCCAGCGGGAGCAGGTCCTCGTCGAGGGCGCGGCCCACCAGGTCGGAGACCACGCGAGCCGGCACGTCGTACGGACCGATCGTCATCGGAGCTCGACTGCCGGATCAGACGGGACCATCAACGTTCCTCCGCGGGGCTCGGTGCCGACGACGACGGGTGGCCGGCACGAGAGCCTGTCACCCTTCGGCGAGGGGAAGGTAGCCCAGCAGGTCGAAGGCGGTGCCGGGCGAGGTGGCGACCACGCCCACCGAGTGGCCCACCTGATCGCCAGCCGGGATCGCGACGGTCCGCTCCAGGTGCTCGAACGTCACCGTGGCCTTGGTGCCCACGCGCGCCAGCTGGACGGCGACGTGACGGGTCGGCGCCTCGAAGGTGGCCAGCACCACCCGGCCGTCGCTCGCCACCCGCTCCAGCTGCCAGCCGGTCCCGGCGGCGTCGACCACGAGCTGCAGGCCCACGGCGTCGGGCCCCGCCCCCGCGGCACCGATCGTGATCCCTCCACCCGGCATGGCCGCCACCACCTGGGCGTAGACCACCACCTGGTCGGTGCTGGTGCCGACGTGCAGCGCGCTGGGCGCGGCGGCGTAGGACTCCAGCACCCCGTCGGTGACCGTCCACCCGCCACCGACGGCCTGCCAGGTGCCGAACCCGGTCACCTCGCCCGGCGTGCCCTCCCGGTCGAACGGGTCGAGCGCGGCGCCGCGCGGCGCCAGCAGGTCGGTGCGCCACGCCTGGCCCGGGTAGCCGGACCCGTCGGCCGAGCCGGCCTGGACGACCAGCACCGCGCCGACGACGACGACGGCCGCCACGCCGACGGCGACCGCCAGCCGAGCCCGACGGGACAGCGTGGTGGGCGCCTTGAACGACACCCCAGCCGACCCGGACACGGTCGGTAACGTACCCGCGTGCGCATCGTCGGGACGGGGTTCGGTCGGTGGGTGCTGGCGGCCACCGTGCTGGGCGCCGTGGTGCGCATCGCCTGGCTGATCAACCAGTGGAACAACCCGATCGGGTTCGAGGACGCGTTCTTCTACCACCACCAGGCCAACCTGCTCGCCGACGGCCACGGCTTCATCAGCCCGTTCCCGTTCCTCAGCTCGGGCATCGCCAGCCCGGCCGCCGAGCACCCGCCCCTGTACTCGCTGTACCTCTCGGTCTTCTCGTTCCTCGGGGCGACATCGGTGGGCTGGCACCAGCTCGCCACCACCCTCCTGGGCATCGCCACCGTCCCGCTGATCGGGCTCGCCGGACGGGAGGCGGGCGGTGAACGGGTCGGCGTGATCGCCGCGGTCATCGCCGCCATCTACCCGCACCTCTGGTACCAGGACGGCATCGTGTGGGCCGAGGCGTCGGCCCAGGCGTGCGTCGCCCTGTTCGTGCTGGTCGCCTACCGCTACGTCCGCCGGCCGTCGCTGCGGAACCTGGCCACGCTCGGTCTGGCCTCGGCGCTGGCCGCCATGGCCCGCACCGAGCTGGTCCTGCTGCTGCCGCTCGGCGTGATCCCGCTCGCCCTGCTCACCCAGGGCCTCCCCCGCGCCCGGCGCATCTCGTGGGCGGCGGTGGCGATGGCGGTCGGGGTCGCCGCGCTGCTGCCGTGGATCGCGTTCAACCTGGCGCGCTTCGACGAGCCCACCACGCTGTCGTCGAACCTCGGGCTCACGCTCGCCAGCGCCAACTGCGACAGCACCTGGTACGGCCCCACCATCGGCTACTGGGACTTCGCCTGCGCCCAGACCGCCGGCGAGCAGGCCGCGCTGACCGGTGGCGACCCTTCCGCGGTCGACGCCCAGGCCCGCGCCGAGGCCCTCCGCTACATCAGCGACAACCGGGGCCGGCTGCCGGCGGTGATGGCTGCTCGCATGGGCCGGATCAGCGGCATCTGGAGCCCCGCGCAGCAGGTGCGCATCGACGTCATCGAGCACCGCCCCAAGCGGGTGGCCCAGTCCGGCGTGGCCTTGTGGTGGCTGGTGCTGGCCCTCGCCCTCGTCGGCGTCGGCGCCCTCCGCAAGGCCAAGATCCCGTCGTGGCCGGCCGTCGCGCCGGTCGTCGTGATGCTGATCGGCGTGGCCACCGCGTTCGCCAGCACCCGCTACCGCGCCAGCGCCGAGCCCGCCATGGTGGTGCTCGCCGCCGCCGGCGCCGTCTCGCTCCTCGACCGCTGGTTCGCCCGCCGTCCTGGCCACGCCGCGCCCGACGTCGACCCCGAGCGTCGAGCCCCAACCCCGGCGCCTGCCACCGTCAGCTGATCAGCCAGCCCAGCAAGGCGACCACCAGGAACACGACGACGACGGCGGCCACGCCCACCTGGAGGCGCCAGTCGGGGTCGGCGCTCACCACCGCGGTGAGCTTGGGCGCAGCGACCGGCGCCGACGCACCCGAGTCGCCGTCGACGGGGAGCGCCAGGACCGAGCCCTCGCCGTGCTCGACGCGGACGGCGCCCAGGGCGCGCACGTCGGCGCGCAGCTCGTCGGGCGTCACGGTGAAGCCGTGGGCCTCGAGCCGATCGGCCAGGACGCGCAGGCCCGGCACGTCGCCGGCCGCCAGCTCCTGGCGCACCTGCGCCCGGCGCTCGGTGGTGGCGGCCACCTAGTTGAAGCCCCGGGCGTCTTGCTTGAGCGCGGTGTCGACGCTGACCGCGGTGGCCACGACCAGGCTCCGCAGCGGTTCGGCGAGCGGGCGGTGGATCTGCACCACGTAGTTGTCGGCCTGGGTGAACACGGCCCGGGTGAGCCCCGAGAACGTCTTGGTGATGCGGGCGATCTCGGTGCCCGTGGCGTCTTGGATGTTCCAGTTCCACGCCCGCCAGTTCTCGCCGTTGATGCTGCCGATGCGCTGCTCGCCGACCACCAGGCCGAAGCGGATCTTGCCGATCACGTTCTCCTGCACGATCTGGCCGATCTCGGCCCCGGTGCCGTCTTGGACGATCACCTTCGACTTCACGACCTTGGCCGGGCGCGTGAGCTGGAGGATCACCTGGTGGTTGTGGTCGACCACCTGGAGCTTGTGGGTCATGAACTGGTCGTAGCTGGTCACCAGGCGCATGACCTTCTTGGCCGTGCTCTGGCCCACCTGCCGGACCGCCCCGATCTGGTTGCCGTTCTGGTCGGAGATCGCGTACTCGTTGCTGAGCTCGATGAGCTTGGCCTTCTGGTTGACCACGAGGACCGGCTCGTTGAGCAGGTGGCCGCCGCCGGCGGCCGCGCCTTGGACCACACCTGCCTTCACCAGGTCCTGGGCGATCTTCTCGGGCTTCACGTCGCGGACGGGCACGTTGGCCGCGGCCTGGACCGGGTCGACCGACGGACGGCCGTGGGAGCTCACCTGATCGGTCCAGATGCTGCCGTCGAACCACCGGTACTCGTGGCGGCCCATCGGGTCGGGGTACCAGTTCGGCTGGTGGCCCCCGCTCTCGGTGTCGGTCATCGCTGCTCCTGCGTCATCGGCGCCCGGTCGAACCTCCGAGGACGATACCCCCGACCCTGGCCTGGCCTGGCCTGGCCTGGCCTGGCCTGGCCTGGCCTGGCCTCGGTCAGACGAAGACGATGCGGTGCTTGAACTCGGCGCTGGTCTGCGGGAAGTCCTCGCGGGTGTGGGCGCCGCGGCTCTCCTCGCGGCGCAGCGCGGCATCGACGGCGGCGCGGGCGACGGTGGCGAGGTTGCGCAGCTCGTGATCGGCGACGGTCTCGGCGCGGGGCGACGCCATCGTGTCGGCCACCACCTTGGCGGCCTGCTCGAGCGACGACGCGTCGCGGAGGACGCCGGCGTGGGTGGTGAGCTCGCGCTGCATGTGGTTGCGCAGGACGGCGGGATCCTCGGCCGGCGAGTCGGCGGCGATGACGATGGGCTCCAGGTGGACGAAGCGCCCGCCGATCACCCCGGGGGGGACCTCGTCGGGCCGGTCGGGGTCCATCCCGAGGACCGTGCGCATCGCTCCGGTGGCCTCTGGGCCCGAGCCCCCGGCCTCGATGGCCTCGACGGCGCGCGGCCCGAAGACCATGCCCTCGAGCAGCGAGTTCGACGCCAGGCGGTTGGCTCCGTGGACGCCCGAGCACGACGCCTCGCCCGCGGCCCACAGTCCAGGGATCGACGACGAGCCGCGCAGGTCGGTGACGATGCCGCCGCACGTGTAGTGCGCAGCGGGCGCGACGGGGAGCCAGTCCTTGGCCGGATCGAGGCCCACCGCGGCCAGCTCCTTGGCGATGTTGGGGAACCGCTGCTCGAACTGCTCCAGCCCCGTGGCGTCGAGGAAGACGTGGTCGGCACCGAGCTCGAGCATGCGCCGGGTCTCGGCGCGCGACACGACGTCGCGCGGCTGGAGCTCGTCGACGAACCGCTCGCCCGTGGTGTCGCGCAGCAGCGCGCCGTGGCCGCGCAGGGCCTCGGTGAGCAGCGGACGCGGCATGGAGTCGACCGACAGGGCGGTGGGGTGGAACTGGGTGAACTCGATGTCGGCCACCGCCACGCCCGCTCGCAGCGCCATGGCGATGCCGTCGCCCGTGGCCTCGAGCGGGTTGGTGGTGACCGCGTACAGCTGGCCGGCGCCGCCGGTGGTGACGAGCACGTTGGTGGCCCGCACCTCCTGGACCGATCCGTCGGGGAACCGGGCGGTGATGCCGCGGCAACGACCCCCCTCGATGATGAGCTCCAGCGCGAACGCGTGCTCGTAGATGGCGGCCATGGTGGCCTGCACGGCCTCGACCAGCGCCCGCTCCACCTCCGCTCCGGTCTGCGATCCGCCCGCGTGCACGATCCGCGCCAGGGTGTGGCCGCCTTCTCGGGCCAGCTCCAGCTCGCCCCGCGCGTCGCGATCGAACATGGCCCCGAGGGCGATCAGCTCGTTGACCCGGTTGGGGCCCTCGTCGACCAGCACCCGGACCGCCTCGGCATCGCACAGCCCCGCGCCGGCCTGGAGCGTGTCGGCCAGGTGGAGGTCGGTGGAGTCGGGGTCGCCGTGCAGCACCGCAGCCACACCGCCCTGGGCCCAGCGGGTGGTGGCCTGGGGCAGCTCGCCCTTGGTCAGCACGCCCACGCGCATCTTGTGGGTCTCGGCGGCCCGCACCGCCGCCGACAGGCCGGCCACGCCGCTGCCGAGGACGAGCAGGTCCAGCTCCGTGTCGCTCATCCGGTCAGTCTGGCCCGCCGACCCTCCAACCCGCACCCCGAAACCCTCGACCACCCCATCCCGCCGGACTTCGGGTGGATCCGGGCCACCGCTGGACGGGATCCCCACGACGTCCGGGTCAGGCGGGGGCCGGGACCTCGACGTAGCGGCGGGGCGCGGGCGCGTGGAGCGCGGCGAGGGCGGTGGCGGTGGCCTCGTCGACGATCCCGTTGGCGGTGTCGACGTGGACGATCGCCGGCTCGTAGGTGGCCAGCTCAGCGTCGTCGTAGTCGGCGTAGCTGATGAGGATGACCTTGTCGCCGGGCGCCACCAGGCGGGCGGCGGCACCGTTGAGGCACAGGTCGCCCGACCCGCGCACCCCGGCGATGACATAGGTCTCGAGCCGGGCACCGTTGTCGATGTCGACCACGGCCACCTGCTCGAACTCCACCAGGTCGGCGGCGTCCATCAGGTCCTGGTCGACCGTGACCGACCCCACGTAGTGCAGGTCGGCATCGGTCACCGTGGCGCGGTGGATCTTCGACTTCATCATCCGTCGTCGCATGGGAGCTCCCTGGGTGGTGGACGCCGATCGCTCGGTCGCCCCCGGATCTGGAACCCCCTCAGTCTGCCCATCCTCGTCTGTACCAGTACAAATCTCCCCTTTGCCCCCACCATGGACTCGGCACCCTTCACGGACACGACGGTCCTGGATCGGTGCCAGGTTCGGGAGGGGGGGAGGCGGGTCAGGTGGTGATGGCGGTGTTGTCGAGGAGGCGGGTGGTGCCGAAGCGGGCGGCGACAAGAAGGCGCTGCTCGCCATCCACCGCGGCGGCGGGCTCGAGGGTGGCGGCGTCGACGAGGGCGGCGTAGTCGAGCACGGCCTCGGGCTCGGCCCCGATGGCATCGGCGACGATCGCCTCCACCGCGGCCGCGGAGCGCTGGCCGGCGGCGACGGCGGCCGCCGCGGCGTCGAGCGCGCGGTGGATCACGGGGGCCGCCGCGCGCTGGTCCGGTGAGAGGTAGACGTTGCGGCTCGACAGGGCGAGCCCGTCGGCCTCGCGCACGATCGGGCAGCCGACCACCTCGATGGGCATCGACAGGTCGGCGGCCATGCGGCGGACGACGGCGAGCTGCTGGAAGTCCTTCTCCCCGAAGTACGACCGGCTCGGCCCGACGATCGAGAACAGCTTGGAGACGACGGTGGCGACCCCGGCGAAGTGCTCGGGGCGGGCGGCCCCCTCGAAGCGGGCGGTGATGTCGGCGACCGTCACGGTGGTGAGCACCGGGCGGGGGTACATCTCCTCCACGGAGGGCACCAGGACGTGGGCCACGCCGCACGCGTCGGCCAGCGCCAGGTCCCGGTCGAGGTCTCGGGGGTAGTCGCTCAGGTCCTCGCTCGCCGCGAACTGCAGCGGGTTCACGAAGATCGACGCGGCGGCCACGGCGCACTCGGCCGCCGCGGCCCGCATCAGCGAGGCATGGCCCTCGTGCAGGTAGCCCATGGTGGGCACGAAGCCCACGTCGGCGCCCGCCGCCCGGGAGGCATCGAGCGCAGCGCGGAACCCGGCGATGGTGGCGTGGACCTCGGGCACGGTCAGCGGCCGGTCAGCTCGGGAGGGAGACCGTCGTCGTCGACGAGGCGGCGGGCCGCGGCGGCCAGGGCCAGGTACGCAGGGCGCTCTGAGGGGTCGATGGCATCGAGGTGGCGGGCGATGGTGGCCCAGTCGCCCCGCGCGGCCGGTCCGGTGAGGGCGGCGGCCGGGCCGACCTCGGCCACGTTCTGGAGCGCGCCGGCCGCGAGGTGCAGGTAGGCCTCGCCGGGCACGCCGATGCCACCGGCGATGCGCTCGACCTGGCCCATCAGGGCGACGAGGTGGTTGGAGGCCACCACCGCGGCGGCGTGGTAGGCCGCCCGGTCCTGGTCGGCCACCTCGAACCACCGGCCACCGAGGTCGGCGGCCGCTCGCTGCACGATCGGGTCGCCGGCCAGGGCGAACCACGACCCGAACAGGCGCTCGGCCCCTCGTTCGGGATCGGGCAGCGCGACCAGCGGGTGGATCGCCGCGGTGCGCGGGTGGCCCGCCAGCACGTCCAGCCCGAGCGAGCCCGCCGCATGGGCGATCACCGGCTGGGGCGTCGGCTCGATGGCGGCGGCGACCTCGGCGATGACGGCGTCGGGGGTGGTGATCAGCACCAGGTCGGCGCCGGCGCCGGCGCCCCGGAGGTCGTCGTCGCGGCCGAGCAGGCCGACGACCTGCCACCCGGCCCGCTGCAGCGCCGACCCGAGCGAGCGGCCCGCCCGGCCGGGCCCGACGATCCGCAGCCGCGGCGCCACGGTCATGGCTCGGTGGGCTCCCACCCGACGAGCGGCTCGACCTGGTGGACCTGGCCCTGCGCCCGGGCGTACACGTCGGGATCGACCAGCTCGGGCGCGAGGTCGGCGAGCGGGGCCAGCACGAAGGTGCGCTCGGACCAGCGCGGGTGCGGGATGGTCAGGTCGGGGTCGTCGACGGTGGTGCCGTCGATCCAGATGATGTCGACGTCGAGCGTGCGCGGCCCCCAGTGCTGGGTGCGGACGCGCTGGGCCGCCGACTCCAGGCGGTGGCACACCGCCAGCAGCTCGCGCGGCGCCAGGTCGGTCTCGAGCTGCACGACCAGGTTGAGGAACCGGCCCTGCTCGGGGCCGCCGACCGGGTCGGTCTCGTAGACGGGCGAGACGGCGGTGACCGACGACCCCAGGGACCCCACGGCCTCCTGGAGGAACTGGCGGCGGTCGCCCAGGTTGGACCCGAGCGACAAGAAGGCGCGGGTCATCGGACCCGGCGGATCCGCACGCCCGAGGTGGCCAGCGCGTGGGGCACCGGCGGGCGGAGCTTGCGCACGGCGACGGTGACCGCCGCGGCCCGCTCGTCGACCGCCAGCACGGCGTCGGCGATCTGGGCGGCGAGGTGCTCGAGCAGCTGGGGCGCCCCGCCGTGCACCACCGCGACCGCGGCGTCGCACAGGGCGCCGTAGTCGATGGTGTCGGCCAGCACATCGGTGCCGCCGGCGACCGAGAGGTCGGCCTCGACGAGGAGGTCGATCTCGAGCGGCTGGGCGCGGTCGCGCTCCTCGGGGAGCGCGCCGCAGATCCCCACGACCTCGAGCCCGTGGAGCTCGATCAGGTCGCCCGGTCCGCCGCCGGCTTCAGGCATGGCCGGCGAGCTCCATGGCCACGGTGACCAGCTCCCGGGCCGGCGGGCCGAGCTGGCGGTGCAGCAGGCGCTCGGTGAGCGAGATGGCCTTGGGCCCCGACGGGACCAGGCCCGTCCACACCAGGTAGCCGGCGATGATCCCGGAGAGGCGGTCGCCGAGCTCCTCGCCGTGGATGAGCACCTTGGCCTCGGGCACCGACAGCAGGCCCTTGAGCTCGGGGAAGAACGACGACAGGTAGGCGGCCGGGTCGTCGTGGTTGCCGAACGGACGGTGCGTCCAGGTGACGCCGAGCTCGTCGTAGTTGTGCAGGTTGGCGGGCGAGGCGACGATCGAGATGACCGGCGAGAACCCCTGCTCGCGCACCCAGATGATCTCTTCTTGGCGGCGCACCCGTCGGTGGTTCGACCCGTAGCCGCCCGGCCGCTCGCACACTGCGAGGCTGCCCTTGATCACCCAACGGAAGTTGCGGGGCTCGATGCCCTGCGCCCATTTGCCCTTCACAGCCACCGGCTGCTCTCCCTCTGTTCGTGGTCGACCGCGTCGGTCGACGTTCCTTCAGAACCTGCGGCACCGAGCGCCGCCACCGTGGCGGCGACGTCGTGCACGCGAACCATCGATGCGCCCGAGCCGGCGGCGCACAGCGCGGTGGCCACCGAGCCTTCGAGGCGATCGTCGACACCGGCCGGACCGGCGCTGCCGTCGGCCTGGGCCATCGCGGCCCCCAGGAACCCCTTGCGGCTGGTGCCCACCGCGACCGGCAGCCCGGAGGCGCACAGGTGCGAGAGGCCCGACAGGAGCGCCCAGTTGTGGGCGGCGGTCTTGCCGAAGCCGATCCCCGGATCGATCCACACCTCGGGCACGCCCGCAGCCAGCGCCGCCTCGGCCCGGGCCACCAGGAAGGCCTCGACCTCGGCCACGACGTCGCCGTAGGCGGGATCGACCTGCATGGTGCGGGGCTCGCCCTGCATGTGCATGGCCACCCAGCCCACCTGCTGCTCGGCGGCCACGTCGTGGAGCGAGGCGGTGACGTCGTTGATCAACGAGGCGCCCGCAGCCACCGCGGCCCGGGCGACAGCTGGCTTGGCCGTGTCGATCGACACCCGGACGTGGGGGGCGAGGGCCTCGATGACGGGCACCACGCGCGCCAGCTCGGTGGCCTCATCGACGGGCTGGGCGCCTGGTCGGGTGGACTCGCCACCGACGTCGACGATCCCTGCACCCTGGCGGGCCAGCTCGAGGCCGTGGTCGATGGCGCGAGCCACATCGGAGAAGCGGCCGCCGTCGCTGAACGAGTCGGGTGTCACGTTCAGGATTCCCATGACCAGCGGACGCACGGGCACCAACAGTACCGAGGGCGTCAAATCGACGCCGGGGAACCTCGGTGCATCTCAGTTGCGCTGGATGAACCGCATGGCTTCCTCGCGGGTGGCGACGTTGCTGCGGAAGAGGCCCCGCACCGCGGACGTGACCGTGGTGGAGCCGGCCTGCTTGACGCCCCGCATCGACATGCACAGGTGCTCGGCCTCGATGACCACCATGACGCCCTTGGGGTCGAGGCTGTTCTGCATGGCGTCGGCGATCTGACTGGTCAGACGCTCCTGCACCTGCGGGCGCCGGGCGTAGCCGTCGACCAGGCGGGCGAACTTGGACAGGCCGATGACCCGGCCGTCGTTGCCCGGGATGTAGGCCACGTGGGCCTTGCCGATGAACGGGGCCAGGTGGTGCTCGCACAGCGAGTACATCGGGATGTCGCGCACCATGACCATCTCGTCGTGCTCGGCCTCGAACACGGTCCGGAGGTGCTCGTCGGGGTTCTGGTGCAGACCGCCGCAGATCTCGGCGTACATGCGGGCGACGCGGGCGGGCGTGTTCAGCAGGCCGTCGCGGGTGGGGTCCTCGCCGATGGCCGCGAGGATCTCCTTGACGGCGGCCTCGATGCGGGGCTGATCGACCCCTGGGCTCTCGTTGCTGCGGTCTTCGAAGGCGCTCATGACAGCTTGTCGACTCCGGCGGTGGCGAGCAGGGACATGGCGTCGAGCCCGATGGGCTTCAGCGACCCGCTGGCCCGGCTCGACAACGTGAGGAGATAGGGCCCGGTGCGCACCTGCAGGACCGTGCTGTCGTCGGCGACGGTGGCGAAGGCGGCGTCGCCGAGCGACTCGACGGGCTGGTTGTCGATCGCCGCGGTGCGCAGCGTCTCGAACTGGGCGGCGAGGGCGGCGGTGTCGGTGCCGAAGTCGCGCGCCTCGATGCGCAGGCTGAGCGAGTCGCCGTTGGGATCGGTGCGCTGCCAGGCGCAGGCTTCGCCGTGGACCTTGTCGTCCTTGGTGCCGATGGCTGCGGGGGCGAGCTGCTTGAAGTCCTCGTCGCCGCCGATGAGCGCCTTCATCTGCTTGAGGTCGTAGGCGTAGCAGAGGCCCAGGTCGGTGGAGCCGGCCGGCGGGTCGGCGAACGCGATCACGCCCCGGTCGCTCGACGTGGCCTTCTTCTCGTCTTTGCTGCACGCCGATGCACCCAGGACCACCGAAGCGATCAGGACGCCGGCACCCAGGACCCGCAACCGTGACATGAGGGGCGACGCTAGTGCCGCGGCACCGCCGTCCCAACGTCGGCGGCGGACGGCATCACTCGAGGTAGGACGCGACGTACGGCAGGTTGCGGTAGCGGTCCGAGACGTCGAGGCCGTAGCCCACCACGAAGTCGGGCGGGATGCGGAAGCCGACGTAGCGCAGGTCGGGGTCGCGCTTCTGGAGCCCGTCGCGCACGAGCAGGGCGCAGACCTCGACGCTGGCGGGGTGCCGGGCGAGCAGGTTCTTGCGGAGGTACGCCAGCGTGAGGCCGCTGTCGATGATGTCTTCCACGATCAGCACGTGGCGGCCGCTCAGGTCGAGGTCGAGGTCCTTGACGATGCGGACCACGCCGCTCGACTTGGTGGCGTTGCCGTAGGACGACACGGCCATGAAGTCGAACTCCACCGGAAGGGCGATCTCGCGGGCGAGGTCGGCCATGAACATGATCGCCCCCTTCAGCACGCCGACGAGGAGCGGGGCCCGCCCCTCGTAGTCGGCCGTGATCTCGGCCCCCAGCTGGCGGACCCGCTTCTGCAGCTCCTCGGTCCCCACCACGACGTCGCCGATGTGCGGGTCGCCCTCGTAGGGCGTGGCCGGGAGGTCAGTCATGGGCGGCATCCTGCCATGCACCGGGAGGACGCACCGACAGCCGGCCACCCGACCGGCTCACGCGCCAACCGCCCGCCACCTCGGTGGCGACGTGGGCGCCCCGGGCCACGTCGAGCACCCGACCGACGGACGCGGCGTCGACGCCGTACCCCTCGCCCACGCCCACGGCCACCAGCCAGGCCCGGACCGCGGCCCCCGCCACCGCCTCCGGCGCGGCGGCCAGTTCGGCGGCCGAGGTGGGGTCGATCGTGGCGGCCTGCGCGGCGAGCGCCTCGTCGACCAGGGCGAAGAGGTCGGCCTGGCGGACCAGGACCGGGACCGGGTCGCGATCGCCGATGTCGGCGAGGAGCGGCAGCAGCTCGTGGCGCACCCGGTTGCGCCGGAAGCGGGCGTCGCGGTTCGACGGGTCGTCGACGGGCTCGAGGTCGAGCGCCGCGCACAGCGCGACCGTCTCGGTGCGCCGGAGGTCGAGCAGGGGTCGCGACGGCGAACGGGCCATGCCCACCGCGCCGGCCGGACCGGCGCCGCGGAGGAGGTGGAGCAGCACCGTCTCGGCCCGGTCGTCGGCGGTGTGGCCGGTGAGCACGCCGGCCGGGAGCGCGCCGAAGCGGGCGGCGCGGGCGCGGGCCTCGAGGTTGGGCCCGTCGGCCACCTCCACCCGCACGGACCGGAACGCGGCGCCGAGCGACCCGGCGACCTCGGCCACCACATCGGCTTCGCCGGCCGATCCGGGCCGCAGCCCGTGGTCGACGTGCACCGCGGTGGCCGGGCACCCCGCAGCGACCGCGAGCACGAGGAGCGCCAGCGAGTCGGGGCCGCCGGACACCGCGCAGGTGACCGGGTTCCCGGCCGCGGGGAACCCGGTGCGCGCCAGCAGGTCGGCCACCATCGGGTGGTGGGGGCCCGAAGCCAGCGTCAGGCTGCGACCGTGGGCACGACCCGAGCGATCCACGCCTGCGGGTCCCGGATCTCTTCGATGCTCGGCAGGTTCGAGGGCTCGACCCAGGCCAGGTCGAGCAGCTCGGTGCCGCCCTCCTTCTCGACCGCCTCGATGAAGCGCTCGCCCTGCTCGTACTGCTTCATCTTCGCTTCGAGCCCGATGAACTTCTGCAGGAACTTGGCGAACGGGTTGGCCTCGGCCCGGCGCTGGCGCAGCACGGCGCCGAACCGGTCGGCGCTCGGGATCTGGTCGGCACCGGCGCGGTCCATGGTGACGTCGCCGTGGCCTTCGAGCAGGCTCATCAGCCCGGCCACCTGGTCGAGCACGAGCTTCTGGTCGGGCGAGGCGAGCAGTGCCATGACCCCACCGTCGTCGAGGGGGTTCTTGCCGCTGCGGGCCTCGGCAGCCACGCGGCCGAGCGCATCGAGGAACCGCTTGGGGTCGGGGTCGACCGCGTCGACGGTCTGGCCGACGAGGCCCAAGAAGTGCTCGCGCATCCAGGGGATGCCGGTGAACTGGGCCCGGTGGGTGACCTCGTGGAGGGCCAGCCAGTGCCGGAACTCACGAGGGGGGAAGGCGAAGCGCTTCTCGAGCCCGATGATGTTGGGCCCGACGTAGTACACGATGTCCTGCTCTTCGGGGTGCTCGTCCTCGATGACGAGCAGGTCGTACTGGCCGAGGACCCGGGTGGACATCCAGCCGAGCACCATGCCCATCTCGGCGCCGGCGACGCGGCTGGCGACGGGGGCCAAGGGGTTCGACGACAGGTTGTCCTCGAGGCGGTCGGTGATGGGGCGCAGCAGCCGCTGGAACGACGCGATGTTGGCGCGCACCCAGCCTTGGCGGTCGGTGACGCGCGCCCGGGCGAGGCCCGAGTGGCTGCGCAGGCCGGTGGTGAGGGCCACCTGCTCCTCCGCCCTGGCGGTGAGCTCCTCGAAGTCGGTGCTCAGCGAGGCGTAGTGGTACGACTCGGCGAACGGTTCGCGGCCGGCGGCTCGAACCGCGACCTTCTCCGCCAGCCCCCAGTCGACCGCTGCGCCCATCGGGTCAGCTCCGGCCGCGCGGCGGGTACTTCGGCTTCACGACCTTGTTGAGGTACCCGACGATGGTCGCCACGATGAAGAGGATGGCTCCCAGCGTGAGCGGCACCGCGATCCAGTAGTGCCAGACGGTCTTCGCGAACAGCATGCGGCGATCCTACGGTCGGTTGCCGTGACCGCGGAACTCGGCCCCGGAGACCGGGCTACGCCTCACGCTCGAGCGCGTTGGCGATGCGGGCCCGAAGGGCCTCGGGCACCTGGTCGACGCACCGGCTCTTGACCACGATCCGCAGCTCCGCCTCGAAGTCGTAGGCCTCCAGGCAGGGGGAGCAACCGTCGAGGTGCTGGAGGATGTGCACCCGATCGTCCTCCGTGAGCTGCCCATCGAGGTAGAGGTACAGCTCCTTCAGAGTTTCGTTGCAGTCGGACATTTCGGTTCCTGGTCAGTGGTCGGTGCCGGCGGCACTGGAGACGGGTTCAGATGAGGAGCGTTCGTCGTCGGGGCGATCAGCGAGCCCGTGGGTGACGGCATACTCGTACAACGCCTTCTGCAACGCCTTTCTTCCCCGGTGCAGCCGGCTCATCACGGTGCCGATCGGGATGTCGAGGATCTCGGCGATCTCCTTGTAGGCGAAGCCCTCGACGTCGGCGAGCAGGACGGCCATGCGGAAGTTCTCGGGGAGCGCCTCGATGGCCGCCTTGACCTCGGCCTCGCTGAAGGTGTCCATCAGCTCGTCCTCGGCGCTGCGCCCGGCCCGGGCCGCTTCCAGCCCGCCCAGGCGCCGGTACAGGTACAGGTCCTCGACCTCTTCGAGATCGGTCTCGTCGGGCCGGCGCTGCTTGGCCCGGTACGAGTTGATGTACGTGTTGGTGAGGATGCGGTAGAGCCAGGCCTTGAGGTTGGTGCCCTCCTGGAACCCGCCGAAGCCGCGGTAGGCGCGGAGGTACGTCTCCTGGACGAGGTCCTCAGCGTCGGCGGGGTTGCGGGTCATGCGCAGGGCACCGGAGTACAGCGAGCTCATGAGCGGCATGGCCTGCTCGGCGAACGTCGCTTGGTCAGCCATGCCCCGCAACCTAGCGGCCGGGTCGCGCTGTCGTCTCCTGCCGGCCCGCCACGGGGCCCGCTCCTCCCGTCCGAGATGGGTCCAACGACCACAAGACAGCGGAGGGTGGTCGGTGGCACACTGTGCGGAGCGAAAAATGCGTTGGAGGGCGTCATGGGCGGAACCGGTGAGCGCGGAGAGGTCGCAGCGTCCGAGCGCTGGTTCCGCAGCTTGCTGTCCAACATCAGCGACACCGTCTCCATCACGGACGGCGACGGCAAGCTGCTGTTCTCGTCCGGCACCGACAACAACCTCCTCGGGTACCCCGACGACTTCTGGCTCGGGCGGCAACCGATCTCCCTCGTGCACCCCGACGACATGGACCGCGCCGTCGGCGGGTGGGAGCGGGCCCTCGCCAACCCCGGGATGGAGGTCTACGAAGAGGTCCGCATGCGCGAGGCCAACGGCACGTGGCAGGACATCGCCATCACCGGCGTCAACCTGATCGACGACCCGGAGGTGGGCGGCATCGTCGTCACCTCGCGCAACATCACCGATCTCCGCCGGGCCCAGCGCCTCTCCACCAGCCAGGCGTCGGTGCTGGAGCTGATCGCCCGCGGCGAGTCGCTCACGACGGTCGGCGAGGCGTGCGTCCAGCTCCTGGTCGACAACGGGTTCAGCGGCAACTCGGCGATCTACCTGCTCGAGGAGGATCGCCTCGAGATCCGGGCCGGGTCGGCGCCCGCCGCCCTGGTGGAGTGGATGCGCGAGGCCGAGCGCAGCATCGACCGCAGCCTGTGCGACCGCGCCATCCTCACCGAGGACGCCGTCATCGTGAGCGATGTCCGCGCCGCCACCCTCGCCGAGGGGCTCGGGTACATCGCCGCGAACGAGGACATCAAGGCGGCGTGGTCGCAACCGATCCTCTCGATCGCCAGCGGCCGGCCGGTCGGATCCCTGTCGACGCTCTACGACGAGATCCACGTCCCGAGCGAGCACGAGCGCCACACCGCTGATGTGGCCTGCAGCCTCGTCGCCATCGCCCTCGAGCGCGCCGA
This sequence comes from Aquihabitans sp. McL0605, assembly GCF_049993875.1. Lineage (NCBI taxonomy): Bacteria > Bacillati > Actinomycetota > Acidimicrobiia > Acidimicrobiales > Iamiaceae > Aquihabitans > Aquihabitans sp. McL0605. Next base: position 2,840,146 of record NZ_CP188252.1, on the reverse strand, counting down.
CACCGAGGCGCAGCTGGCGCACCAGGCGCTCCACGACGGGCTGACCGGGCTGCCGAACCGCACGCTGCTGCTGGACCGGCTCGACCACGCGCTGGCCCGCCGCGAGCGCACGGGCACCGACATCGCCCTGCTGTTCTGCGACATCGACCGGTTCAAGGTGGTCAACGACAGCATGGGCCACAACGTGGGCGACCAGCTGCTGGTGGCGTTCGCCCAGCGGTTCCGCTCCGTCGTGGCGCCGAGCGACACCGTCGCGCGGTTCGGCGGCGACGAGTTCGTGGTCCTGATCGAGGACGTGACCACTGACGACCATCCCGTCCGGGTGGCCGAGGAGCTGGCCGAGGCGCTCGCCCACCCGTTCCTCCTGCCCGCCGGCAACGAGGTCTTCCTCACCGTCAGCATCGGCCTGGCGCTCGCCACCGACCACCGCTCCGGTGACGGGTGGCTGCGCGACGCCGACGCCGCCATGTACCGAGCCAAGGAGGCCGGCCGGAACCGGCTGGCGGCGTTCGACACCGACATGCGCGACGCGGCGATGATCCGGCTGCAGATCGAGAGCGACCTGCGGCGCGCCGTGGAGCGCGACGAGCTCGTCGTCCACTACCAGCCGGTGATCGACCTCGTGACCGGGCGGATCTCCGGGGCCGAGGCGCTGGTGCGGTGGCAGCACCCCGAGCGTGGGCTCCTGCCCCCGGGCGACTTCATCGAGGTCGCCGAGGACACCGGCACGATCAACGGCATCGGCCGCCACGTCCTGGAGACCGCGGTCCGCGAGATCAGCCGCCTCGTGGACCACACCCGCGACCGGCCGTTCCAGCTGGGCGTCAACGTCTCGGCCCGCCAGCTCAGCTCCGGCGACCTCGACGAGCTGGTGCGCTCCGTGCTGGCCGGCAGCGGCTGGCCCGGCCCGTCGCTGCTGCTCGAGCTGACCGAGAGCGCGCTGCTCCACGGCCTCGACGAGCCCATCGGCGTGATGCGCCGGCTCCACGACCTCGGGGTGTCGCTGGCGATCGACGACTTCGGCACCGGCTACTCGTCGCTCGCCCGCCTGGGCCACCTCCCCGTCGACCAGGTGAAGATCGACCAGTCCTTCGTGGGTGCCATCGGCCGGCCCGACGACCGCCTCGGCCGCATCGTCGACGCCGTCATCGCCATCGCCGTCGCGCTCGACCACCGCACCACCGCGGAAGGCGTCGAGACCGACGCCCAGCTCGACTACCTGCGGCGCATGCGGTGCGACTACGCGCAGGGCTTCCTGTTCTCCAAGCCGCTGCCGTTCGACGAGTTCGCGGCGCTGCTCGAGTCCGACCCGCGCTGGTAGCCGGCGCCGTTCGCCGTCCCGTCGCCTTCCGGTCGTCGGGCGGACACCCGCGCGCTGCCGGGCGGATCTACGGTGACCGCTCATGGCCAAGGGGATCAGCAGGCGACGAGTGCTGCAGGGGTTGGGTGCGGGAGCGGGGCTGGCGCTCACCGGAGGACTGCGAGGGCCGGCGGTGTGGGCCGCGCCGGGCGTGCTCGGCCCGGGCTCACGACCCGACCCGAGCAAGCCCGAAGGCATCGACACCATCCCGCAGATCGATCACATCGTGATCTACATGCAGGAGAACCACTCCTACGACTCGTACTTCGGGAAGCTCGACGTGGGCGATGGCTACTCGCTCGACGGCAGCGGCAACCCCACCAACTCGAACCCCGACCCGGCCAACGGTGGCGCGGCGCTCAAGGCATTCCTCGCCACCGAGGGGTGCCAGCTCGGCAAGGGCGTCAGCCAGTCGTGGAACGCCACCCACATCCAGTACGCGAACGGCGCCATGGACGGCTTCGTCACCGCGTCGGGCGCCAACGCCATGAAGTACTGGGACGAGAGCCAGCTGCCCTTCTACTACGACCTGGCGCGCACGTTCCCGCTGTGCGACCGGTGGTTCGCGTCGGCGCCGTGCCAGACGTACCCCAACCGCCGCTACCTCCAGGCCGCCACCTCGGTGGGCCTCGTCTCCACCGACACCGCGGCGGTCCTCGCCACCCCGAGCGCTCCCAACGGCACCATCTGGGACCGGCTCAACGACCACGGCATCACCTGGGCCGACTACTGCTTCGACCTGCCCGACATCCTCCTGTTCCCCGAGACCCACGCCTCGAACCAGGAGAAGGTCAAGACCATCCCCCAGTTCCTCTTCGACGCCGCCAACGGCAAGCTGCCCCAGGTCTCGATCGTGAGCCCGGGCTTCCAGCGGTACACCGAGGAGAACCCCCACGACGTCCAGCTCGGCGAGGCCTACAGCGCCCGCATCATCAACGCCGTGCTCCAGGGCGCGGCGTGGGAGCGCACCCTGATGGTCTTCACCTACGACGAGCACGGCGGCTACTACGACCACGTCGCGCCGCCGGCCGCGGTCGCGCCCGACTCGATCGTCCCCGACATCGAGGTCCCGCCGGATCAGCCCGGCCTGTTCGACCGCTACGGCATGCGCGTGCCGGGGTTCGTCATCTCGCCGTACGCCAAGGCGAACCACGTGTCGTCCACCGTCTACGACCACACCTCGATCCTCCGGATGATCGAGACGAAGTTCAACCTCGGCGCGCTCACCTTCCGCGACGCCAACGCCGAGAACCTGCTCGACACCGTCGACTTCACCACCAAGACGTTCGGCGATCCGCCCACGCTCGCCGAGCCGGGCCTGGGCGACGGCGAGAGCGCGTGCGAGCCCGGGGTCCCCAACCCCAAGACCATCGTCGCCGCCGACACGGCGTCCACCACGACCACCACCACGACGGTCGCCGGCGGCACCGCCACCACCGTGCCCGGCGGCGCGGCCACCGCGCCCGGAGCCACGCCCATCACCGGCGAGCTCGCCCTCACCGGTGCCGACATGACCGGGCCCACGATCTTCGGCGTCTCGGCCGTGGCCACCGGGCTCATCGCCCTCGCCGCCCGCCAGCGCCTCCTCGACCAGCAGGCTGCCGCCGCGGCCGCGGCCGGCACCGAGCCCCCGCCGGCGACCTAGGCCCGCTGCCCGCGGCCGGCGCCGCGGAGCCGGAGCCGATTGCCGCAGGTGGGTGACCGGCAGCGGCCAACATCAAGGGTGATGCACGGGGACCTGCGATGAGCGTGCCAGCGGTCGACGCGCTGAGCGGCGCGTCGATGTGGTCGCGGCCGCGGCGGCTGCGGCTGTACTCGTCGGTCCGGCACCGGCCGCGCGCCCGACGGGCCACCGACGTGCTGCTGCTGGTGTCGGCTGCGCTCGGCATCGCCGCGCTCGTCTCATCGGCCGAGCCCCCCACGCAGTTCGAGCAGGCGCTCATCGACCTGGCCAACAGCCTGCCCAGCTTCCTCGATGTGGTCTGGGACGTCCTGGCCGGAGCGCTGCTGATCTGGGCGGGGCTGCTGCTCGTCCTCTCGCTGGCCCGTTGGCGCATCGACATCAGCAGGGACCTGGTGCTCTCGTCGCTGACCGCGGCGATCGTGGCGACGGCGGTCGACCGGCTCGCGCTCGACAGCGGCCACGAGAGCACCTGGTCGTCGCTCGTGTCGACGGGCCCGCCGGCCGACGCGGTGTCGGTGCGGATGGCGGTCGTCGTGGCCGCCACGGTGGTGGCTTCGCCGCACATCACCCGCCCGTTCCGCGCGCTCAGCCGCTGGCTCGTCGTGTTCGGTGCCACCAGCCTGGTGATCCTGGACGCCACCACGCCCACGGGTGCGCTCATCGGGATCCTGTGCGGCACCGCCAGCGCGGCGGCGTTCCACCTCCTGCTCGGCTCGGCCGGAGGCGAGCCCTCGCTCAGCGAGGTGGCCGATGCCCTGGCCGAGCTGGAGATCGAGACGGGGGAGCTCTCCGAGGCCCACCGCCAGACCGCGGGGGTGTTCCTCGTCGACACCACCAGCAGCACCGGCGAGCCCCTGCTCGTCAAGGTGTACGGGCGCGACGCGTGGGACTCCCAGCTCCTGGCCAAGGGCTGGCGCGCCCTCTGGTACCGCGACACCGACGCCCTCACCCTCACCCGCCTCCAGCAGGCCGAGCACGAGGCCTTCGTCACCCTGCTCGCCGCCCGCGACGGCGTCCCCGTCGACCACGTGGTCAAGGCCGGCCGCAGCGCCAGCAACGACGCGCTCATCGTGCTGCGCCGTGCCGGTGCGGCCATGCCCGACCTGTCCGGGCGCGACGACCGGGCCCAGATCCTCGGCCAGGTCTGGGACACGGTCATCGGGCTGCAGGCCTGCGGGATCGCCCACCGGGACCTGGCGCCTGGCCGCTTCCGCTTCGAGGGCGGCCGAGTGGCGCTCAGTGGCTTCGAGGGCGCCACCGTCTCCCCCACCGGCGACCAGCGCCACAGCGACCTGGCCCAGCTGCTCGTCACCTCGGCCCTCCTCGTCGGCATCGACGAGGCCGTCGCCACAGCCCGGGAACGGCTCGGCGCCGAGGGGATCGAGGCGGTCATCCCGTACCTCCAGATCGCCGCGCTCGGCCCGCAGCTGCGCAACGAGGTCCGGGCCGCCGACCTCGACCTCGACGACGTGCGCTCGGCCGCGGCGGCCGCCGCCGAGGTCGATGAGCCATCGCTCGCCAAGCTGCGCCGGGTGTCGCGCTCGACGCTCCTGCAGGCGGCGCTGCTGTCGGCCGCCGCCTACTTCTTGATCAGCTCGCTGTCGGGCATCGACTTCGCGCAGGTCTGGGACCAGATGCAGGGGGCGGTCTGGTGGATCCTCGTGGTGGCCCTGTTCTTCGGGCAGACCCCGCGGTTCTCCCAGGCCGAATCCACCCGGGGGGCGTGCCCGCGGCCGGTCGCGTACGGGCCGCTGGTGCTGCTGCAGTTCAGCATCTCGTTCATCAACCTGGTCCTGCCGTCGACCGCCGCCCGGGTCGCGGTGAACGTCCGGTTCTTCCAGAAGCAGGGCATCCCGCCCGCGTCGGCCGTGTCGATCGGCGTGATCGACAGCGTCGGCGGGTTCGTGGTCCAGCTGATCATCCTGGCCAGCGTGTTCCTGTTCGGGCTGGGCGACATCCACCTCGAGCTGCCGGCCGACAGCACGTTCGGCCACGGCAACCTCCTCACCGTGCTGGCCGCCATCGCCGCCGCGGTGCTGCTCGCGGTGCTGGTCGGGCTGGCCTTCAAGAGCGTGCGGCACCGGATCGCCGAGCGGGTGCGGCCCTGGATCCACGAGGTGCGCGAGACGGTGGGGAGCCTGCGCTCGCCCACCAAGGTGGCCCAGGTGATCGGCGGCAACCTCGGCGCCGAGCTCCTGTTCGCCAGCACCCTGGCGATGGTGCTGGCCGCGTTCCACTCGCCGGTCCCGCTGGGCACCCTGCTCGTCATCAACGTGTGCGTGTCGCTGTTCGCCGGGCTCATGCCGGTGCCGGGCGGCATCGGTGTCACCGAGGGAGCGCTCATCACCGGCCTGAGCGCGGCAGGGGTCGATCAGGCCACCGCCTTCGCCGCCACCATCTGCTACCGGATGATCACGTTCTACCTGCCGCCCATCTGGGGCGCGGCGTGCTTCCACCGGCTCGAGCGCGCCGGCTACCTGTAGCCCGCTCCGACCCCGGGCGACGACAGGCACGCGAGACTGCGACCGTGCCCGCCGACCCGAGCAAGGACGGACCGGCGATCCCGCCGAGGAGGATGCGGTGAAGGGCGAGGGGCCCCTCGCGTCCGCGTGGGCGGCGGTGCGATCGGTCGCCCCGGAGCGCGCCACGCTCCGCGACGACGCGCTCGCCGGCCTGTCGGGCGCCATCGGCGCCGTGCCCGACGGCATGTCGGGCGCGGTCCTGGCCGGCGTCAACCCGGTCCACGGGCTCTACGCCAGCTTCGCCGGGCGCATCAGCGGCGGCCTCACCACCAGCTCGCGCCTGATGGTCGTCACCACCACGGGCGCCGCCGCCCTCGCCGCCGGGTCTGCGCTCCGCAACGTCGACAGCGCCGACCGGCCCGGCGCGCTCTTCCTCCTCACGGCCATCTCCGGCATCGCGCTGGTCGCCGCCGGGATCCTGCGGTTCGGGCGCTTCACGCGCTTCGTCCCGCACTCGGTGATGATCGGCTTCCTCAGCGGGGTGGCGGTCAACATCGCGTGCGGACAGCTCCCCAACCTCACCGGGGTCGACGCCTCGGGCGCCAACGCCGTGTCGAAGGCGCTCTACGTGGTGACCCATCCCGGCCAGATCGACGGCCCCTCCCTCATCACCGGGCTCGCGGCGCTGGCGATCGTGAGCGTGCTGGCCCGCACCCGCCTGTCGACCCTCGGTGCCCTGCTCGCGCTGATCATCCCGAGCGTGTTCGTCGCCGCCGTCTGGTCGAGCAAGGTCTTCCTGGTCTCCGACGAGGGATCGATCCCCACCGGCCTGCCCCTGCCGGCCCTCCCGCACCTGCGGTACTTCACGTTCGACCTGCTCACGGGCGCGTTCGCCGTCGCGGCCCTGGTGCTGGTGCAGGGGGCCGGGGTCAGCGAGTCGGTCCCCAACCTCGACGGCTCGCCGTCCGACGCCGACCGGGACCTCCGGGCGCAGGGCATCGGCAACCTGGTGGCCAGCGCCCTCAGCGGCCAGCCCGTGGGCGGCTCCGTCGGGCAGACCGCGCTGAACCGGGCGGCAGGGGCGAAGTCGCGCTGGGGCGGGATCTTCTCGGGCATCTGGCTCGTCGCCATCTTGCTGGTGCTGTCGGAGGCGGTCGGCCACGTGGCCACGCCCACCCTGGCGGCCGTGCTGATCTTCGCCGCCGCTGGCGCGCTGCGCCCTCGAGAGGCCGAAGCCATCTTCCACACCAGCTCCACGTCGACCGTGGCGATGATCACCACGTTCATCGCCACCCTGCTCCTGCCCGTGGCGGCCGCGGTGGGCATCGGCCTGGCGCTCTCGCTCATGATGCAGCTCAACCAGGAGGCGCTCGACCTCCGCGTAGTGCAGCTCGAGCTCCTCGACGACGGGCGCTTCCGCGAGCACCCGGCCGGCGACGCGCTGCCCTCCCACGAGGTCACCGTGCTCGACGTCTACGGCTCGCTGCTCTACGCCGGCTCCCGCACCCTCCAGGCCAAGCTGCCCGACCCGTCGCTGGCCGACCGGCCGGTGGTGGTGCTGCGCCTCCGCGGCCGCACCGCGCTCGGTGCCACCTTCTTCGTCGTGGTCTCGGGCTACGCCGCCAAGCTGGCCGAGCGCGGCGGCAAGCTCTACATCAGCGGCGCCGACCCGCACCTGATCGAGCAGATGCACCGCAACGGCAAGATCGCGGTCGAGGGCCCCGTGGCGGTGTACGAGGCGGGCGAGGTGATCGGCGACTCCACGGTCCTGGCGGCAACCGACGCCCGCACCTGGTTGATCGAGCAGGGCCCGCACCCGGAAGGGCCCGAGCCGGGCGACGCCGACGAGGCCTGACGCCGGTTGGCTACCCGGCCACGGCGTCGGGGGTGGGCGGGGCCACCGGGCCGTCGGCGTCGGGATCGGGGCCCTCGTCACCGGGCCCACCGCCATCCTCGAGGGCCGCACCGCGGGTGGCGAGCTGCGCCACGAGCACCTCCCAGCCGGCGACCACCAGCAGGATCAGGAAGAACGTGAGCCACGTGAGGTTCACGAACCAGAGCAGCAGCACGCCGACCACCGCCCCCGCGATGCGCAGGGCGTCGAGGTTGTGCAGCACCCAGAGGAGGGTCTGGTCGTCCTGGGCCCGGCCGCTGACCGCCGTGGTGGCCGAGCCGAACGCCCGGGCGATGGTGCTGCGGATCGACACCATCCAGCCGTAGGGGCCGGTGACGATGGCGATGAACGCGATGATCCCGATCACCCAGAGGGCCACCTCGGCGCCGTGCGTGAGCGGGTTGGCGAAGGTGCTGACCACCACCGTGGCCGCCGGTCTGTTCACCGCCACCTTCACCACGTGGGTGACGTCGTCCTGGAGCATGAAGACCGCCCGCCGCACGAGGATGCACACCGCCGCGGCCACACCCGCCAGCTGCAGCAGCGTGCGGCGCCGGCGCACCGAGACCGCCAGCGCCCCCACGAACGAGAGCACCACGAGGATGGTCGACAGCACCACGACCTTGTCGAAGACCTTGACCACCTGTTGGGCGGTGCTGAGCTTCCCCTGGTCGTAGACGGTGATCTGGCCGAAGTTGGGGCCGAGGTCGACGCCGAGCGCATCGCCGAGCCGCTGCCGGGCCTGGTCGGGGACGTCGTCGACGGTGATCTTGGGGAGCTTGGCGTCGCTGCCCACCAGCCCGGGGGCGGCCTTCAGGATCTCGGCCAGGACCTCGTCGATGAGCGGGATCAGGTTGAGCGTGATCTTGTCGCCGTCGGCCGTCACCGCGGGGGCGTCGCCGCGCAGGGTCTTGATGGCGGCATCGTGGGCCCGGGTGGCCGCCACGGTCCACAACCGGACGAACGCGTCCGACGCGTAGAACTCGTCGACCTTCTCGGCCACGAACTGCTCGACCGCCGCGCTCAGCGGGACCGCCAAGATCTGCGCCCGCTCGGGCAGGGCCTCCTTGAACAGGTCCTGGGGCTTCACCGCCTTCATCAGCTGATCGGTGGTGTAGGCGGCGAGGGCTGCCTGCACGTCGGGGTCCTCGCCCAGCGGGACCACGCGCTCGCTCCACACATCGCTGTTGAGCGTGTTGCGGTGGAGCCAGATGCCCACGCCCGACGCGAGGAACGTGATGCCGAACACGACGACCAGGACCACCGCGATGATCTTGCGGGTGCGGTGCTTGCTCACCTTCTGGTGCGACAGCTGCTCCACCTGCTGGGCCAGCGCGTCGCGCTCGGCGAGCAGCTCCGCCACATCGGGCGGGCCCGCCTCGACCGGAGGCGCGACGCCTTCGGGATTGGTGGCGTCCTCGGGTCCATCTGCGTCCATGGGTCGTCCTGAGCGTCTCGGGGTGGAGGGACGTCACCCGTCGTGGGGCGATGACCTGGTGGCCGAACCGTAGCTCTGGACTCGCAGTCGGTGAGGGAAGCGGTGGTCACCCGCTCCAGTGGCTCAGGAGTGCGAGGGCGACGAACCGCCGCCCGTCTCGAACATCAGCTCGTCGGCGTAGCACCACCACCACTCCTCCCCCGGCTCGTACGAGCGGATGAGCGGGTGGCTGGTCTCGTGCCAGTGGGCGGTGGCGTGCTTGTTGGGCGAGCTGTCGCAGCACCCGACGTGGCCGCACTCCTGGCACATGCGCAGGTGGACCCAGCGGCCGCCGGTGCGCAGGCAGTCCTCGCACCCGTCGGCCGACGGGCTCACATCGGCCACCGTGTCGAGGTGGCTGCAGTCCTTGGCCATGGGTTCGTCCTTCGTCCGAGGGGGTCCGGGTGGCCGTCACGGTACGGCAGGGCGCCGCCGATCGGCGCGTGGGCCGCTCAGGAGCCGGCGGGGAGGGCGTCGGCGACCCGCTGGCCCAGGGCCTGGGCCTTGGGCGTGAGCTCGGCCGCCCGCTCGCTGGCGAACTCGCTGGCATGGTCCACCGCCGCCTGCACCTTCGGGGTCAGCTCGACGGCGAGGTCGCTCGCCCGCTCGGCCGCGGCCTGGATCTTGGGACCGAGGTCGGCGGCGCGATCGCTGGCCCGGTCGGCGGCGGCCTGGATCTTGGGGCTCAGCTCGCCCGCGAGCTCGCGGGCGTACTCGAGGGCGGCCTGCACCACCGGGACCAGGTCGGATGCGGTGTCGGCCACGGCGTGGCCGGCAACGGCCGCACCCCGGCCGGCCACGGCGGCACCGGCCTTGGCCGCGCCGGCGGCCACCACGGCGTCGCGGTGGGCATCGTGGCGGGCGTGACGGGCCCGCCACGCCAGGTCGGGTGCGCCCCCGGTGTCGACGGCAGCCAGGATCAGGCCGCCCAGGAGGCTGAGGTTCTTGGCGAACTGGAGCTGCTGGGCTCGACGAGCGTCACCCTCGAGCTCCCAGAACCGGTGGCCGGCGAAGGTGGTCGGCACCAAGGTGGCCGCCAGGACGGCGGAGGCCACGCGGGGCACCCGGCCGAAGGCGAGCAGCAGACCGGCCCCAACCTGGACGGCACCGTTGGCGCGCACGTACGTCTCGTCCTCGAACGGCAGCCCCCGACCGGCCGCCACCTGGTGGACCGCGTCGCTCGTCTGGTGGGCGGCCGACGACACCCGCTCCACCACCGGCTCGCTGCCGTCGAAGGGCGAGGCCTCGATCGTGGCGTCGACGGCGCTCGCAGCAGCGTCGGCGGTGCGGCCGGCCGCCACCGCCACCTTCTGGGCCACGGGAGCCGCCGCGTCGCTCACGAGGTCGATCACGGGTTCGGCCGCCTTCACCTTGGCCGAGGGGCGGCGGACGGCGTCGATCCCACCGGCGATGAAGATCGAGGAGAGCAGGGGCCTGGCGATGCGACGGATGATCATGGCCACCCGGTTCCCGTTCCGGCCGACCGCTAACCCTCCGATCGTCTCGGGCCGGTTCCGATCAATCGAGCCCGGCGTGCTCAGGGCGCAGCGGGGCCAGGGTGGCCCCGCGCCGCCGTCGGCGCCCCGACCACATCGCGGGCACCGCGTCGATGTGCTCCGCCAGCCCGTACGCGGGCACCTCGTAGTTGACCCGCCACCCCTGGAAGTCGGCGACCGCTTCGTCCTCGGGCTGCTCCAGGACCATGCCGGCGGCGACCAGGTGGGCGAAGGCCGCCCGGATGTCGGCGTCGGTCAGGTCGCTGACGGCCTCGTCGGCCGACGGCGCCGGAGGCACGCCCACCGCTTCGGCGATGTCCTGCATGCTGCGGTACCCGACGCGCAGGAGCCGGCGGGCCGACAGGGGCGCGGTGTCGGGGCAGGCGGCGAGGTGCAGCGCGGCGGCGTCGAGGACGGCGAGGAAGGCGATGACCCACGACCGGGTCGGCTTCGGCGAGCGGAAGTAGATGAGCGACTTGTAGGCGGCGTGGCTCTCGCTCAGGTCGGCCGCCCACTCCATCCACCGCACGTACAGCAGGTCCATGCCGTCGAGGCCGCCGATGAGCGAGAAGCGGGCCAAGATCTCGGGCCCCCAGGCGGGCGAGCCGCCCAACGAGTCGAGGATGGTGACCTGGACCTCGCGGCGGTTGTAGGCGCTGTAGAGCGTGGGCAGGTAGGCGATCTGCAGGGCAACCACCACCAGTCCGGTGGCCGCGCCGATGAACACGAAGCCGAGCGGCACCACGTGGTTCGGGATGGCCACGCCGAGCGTCAGCAGCGACGACCCGGCCACCAGGAACGCCTCCTCGAGGTCGCCGTGGGCGAACGGCAGCATCACGAGCGTCAGCGCCGCGAGGAGCAGGACGAGCCACACCACGAGCAGCGTCATCAAGAACACCGGACCGCTGAGCGCCCACACCCGATCGCGCCGCTCCCACTGCTGGAACCGGTCGGCGATGTACTGGAAGGTCGACTGGACCGAGCTCGCCACGGCCGCGGTGATCCTCGACTTGGTCCCGCGCGGGACGACGGTGGTCTCCACCACGCTGGAGACGGTGGCGATCCAGCCCACCACCCCGAGGACGAACGCGACCCACGAGAGCATCCGCAATGCCTACCCGCTCCCGAGGCCCGTTCCCACCGGATCCCAGCCCGAGCGGTCTCGCCGCCTTCGGTGGCCGAGGGGAATTCCTCGATCGTGTAAAGGGAACTGCCCTGTCCAGGCTCTACCTGTTCAGGCTCTACTTGTACCCGTGAGCGACGAGGGCGGGTTCGAGGATTGGTACGGGCGGGAGCACGCCCGACTCGTCACCTCGCTCACCATGGTCACGGGCGACCGGGACCAAGCCGAAGACATCGCGGCCGAGGCGTTCGCTCGCTGCCTCGAACGGTGGGACAGCGAGCGGCAACCCACCAACCCATCCGCATGGACCTACACCGTGGCCATCAACCTCCTTCGCCGCCGCTGGCGGTACCGGCAGCGTGAGTCGGCGTTCCTGGCCGCCGGCGGAGCACCCGTGCCCGAGGAGATCGACGACCCGGCGATCGAGCTCTGGCGGGCGGTGGGGAGCCTGTCGAAGCGGGCCCGCATGGCGGTCGCCCTGCGCTACATCGGCGGGCTGACCGAGCGGGAGGTCGCCGACGCCATGAGCATCGCGCCCGGCACCGTCGCCGCCACGCTGTCGAGGGCCCGCGCCGACCTCGCCGACCGGCTCCGGAGCGAGGGCCTCGATCCGGTCCAGCCCGCGCCTTCCGCACCTGACGACGGGAGGCCCTCGGATGGATGACGACGCCCTCTCCTCTGCGTTCGACCGGATCGCCGCGGCCGACCGCTCGCAGGCACCGAGCATCGAGGCGCTCCGGCGACGCAGCCGCCGGCGGCACCGGCGGCGCGCGATCCAGGCCTCGGTCCTGGTGGTGACGGTGCTCGGCATCGGCGCCTCGGTCGTGGCGCTGACCCGCTCCACCGGCCAGCACGTGGTGCAGGTCGCCGGCCCCGGTGGCGGAGGCCGCTCGTCCGTCGCCCCCGATCCCGACCGGGTGTTCACCGTGGGGGCCGTCCCACCGTCGCTGGCGTACCAGTCGTGCGTCGGCGGGGCCTCCGAGGCCGACCCCGACGGGATCGGCGTCATCACCTGCACGTACGACGACCCGGCCACGCCCAACGTCGACGGGCTGCGCATCACCCGGGTCATCGGCGGGGCCACCGCGGCCGCCACGAGGGCGTGGGGCTCCGGTGACGGGCTCCGAGCCGCCACCGCGTCGGGCGGGGCCGACGCCACCACCGACCCGCACCTCGTCACGATCAGCGACAAGACCGTGCTGCAGCTCGGCTCGCCCGGCCACGGCGAGACCAGCATCAGCCCGGTCGAGCAGGCCGCACCCGCCTACCGCCTGCTGGTCGGCACCGACCTCGTCGACCTCGGGACCCAGGGCCTCTCGCTGGCCGACGTGGACACCGTCGTCGCCGGCCTGACCGACGCGGCCCCTCGGCCCGAGGTGAAGGCCGCCCTCGTCGCCCTGCCCCGTGGATCGGTCGCGCTGGTGCAGGGGGCTCGGCCCTCGTGGATCCTGACCACCTCGGCCCGCAGCGCCCCTACCCCGTTCGGGGGCACCACCACGGGGGCGCTGCTCCTCGCCCCCTCCACCACGACGCCGGTCGACATCGCCGTCACCACCGGCATCGACGCCGGCCCCATCGTCGACGTGCTCCGAGCCCTCGGCGACACCCACCTCGCCGACGCCCGGATCGGCGGCCGGCCGGCCGTGGTGATCGATGCCGGCGGCCAACTGCCCAGGTCGGTCCCCGGCCCCCGGTCCGGGCCCCAGGTCCTCATCGCCACCGGCGATCGCCGGCTGGTGCGCGTCGGCGGCACCGGTGCACCGATCGCCTCGCTCCGGAGCCTGGCCGAGGCCCTGCTCTAGACCTCCGACCAGGGCCGGAGGAATTTTCACCACGCGTGTAAAGAGATCAGGGCCGCCGAGGCTCTTACTGGCTGTGCGAGCGACCTGTCGCTTCGCACCCGTCACCAGGCGGCGGACCGAGGACGGTGTGGGTGGCTGGATCTCCGCCACCTGCACCGTCCGCCGGTCCTCCGGGCGCGATCGGCCCCGGGGCGCGAACGAGGTCTCCACCCGCGCTCACCAAGCGGCGGATCTCAGGAGCGCCGGTGGAGACCCATGTCCGATCGTACCGGCGAACACCCGATCCGTGAAGGGGCAAACCTGGCGCGACCGCGGCCGGGCGCGGGCTCGCGGGAACCGAGCGACCGCTCCCCTCGCCCCGCCGACCAGGGCCCGGGCGGCGCCAGCCAGAGCGCCGGCACTCCAGTGGTGCCGGCGCTCGCCCCTGGGTTCAGTACGTGCTGGGCCGCTTGGCGGCCGAGGGCCGCGCCTCGTCGTAGCGGAGCAGGATGTCGTGCTCCATCTGAGCGACCACATCGGGCGACGGCCTCTCGAGCAGGAAGTGCTCCGCGGCACCCGCCGCTTCGACGTGGCGATCGGCGGTGAGCCACCCGAGCGCCTGGCGGCTCGATCCCACCATCCGGTGGAAGTTCGGGTGCCGGTGCAGTGGCATCGGGGTGTCTGGAAGTTCCATCCCAGCTCCTGACGTGGTGCGGTCCGGAGGGATGCCACCATGTTCCGCCTGCACGTCGGACCGGTCAAGGCCGCCGACCTGCAGTCCTGCACGAGGCGGCGGGACGCAGGCCCCAGGCCGAACGCGGCCCGAGCCCACCGAGCCCGCCAGGAGCCCGTCCGCCCAAGGGGTCCGACAGGCGTCGAACCGTCAGTCGGGCCGGAGCCCCGGCAGGCCGGGCGCCGCCCCCGCGCTCGCCGCCGTGTCGGGGCGCTCCCGCAGCGAGATGCTGCAGGTGAGGTGGTACACGATCAGCCCCAGCATCGGGGCTTCGGCTCCTCGGAAGGGCACGGTCCGCGCCAGGAGGCTCGGGTGGAGCCCGACCAGCCGCTGCAACCCGGCCACCTGTTCGAAGACCAGCTGGGTGTACTCCTCGATCGGTACCTCCGGGAGACGGAACCAGCCGGCCATGGCCAGCATCGCCAGGCAGAGCACCTGCACCGAGTCCCGCCAATCGTCGAGCGCGCCGGCCAGGGCGGTCCGTGCCTCTGGGTCGATCGCCGGCAGCGTGCACGCGAAGGCCGAGGTGGGCAGGTAGCGGGTGCCGCAGTCCACCGCGGCCTGGAAACAGGAGGCGAGCAGGTGGGCGAAGGTCTCGTAGGGCGCCTCGAGGCCGAGGCGCAGGGCCTCCATCACCACCTCCTCGGTGTCCAGCCGAGTCCGCTCGAGGATGGCGACGGTGAGCTCGGCGTTGAAGGACGCCGCTGACGGCCACAGCTGGTAGAGGCGTCGGTCGGAGATGCCGAGACGGCGGGCCAGGCGCGCGATGTCGACCAGCCGCTGGGGTGCGGGGAAGCCCGGATCACCGAAGCTCGACCGAAGGACGCACTCCTCCACGGCCTGGAAGATCCGCTGCTTCACCTCGGGCACGTCGGCGAACGGCAAGGTGATCACTGGCGCCGCCTTCGCCGGCGGCCCGTCCCCGGCTGGCTCCGCGCCGACGGTCAGCGATGCGACCAGCCGGCTGCACGCGGCCACCAGACCGGGGACCGACTCGGCGAGCCACGCCTCCGGGACGATGCCGTGACGCATCGCGACCAGCAGGAACCGACCGTTGACGAGCCCGGTGATGGCGACCGCCAACAGCTCGGATGATGCCTCTGGTCCGGGGGCCCTTCCATGGGCCGCCAGGTGAGCCTCGAGCCACGTGGCGAACGCGGCCAGCCACTGCTCCTCCCATGCCTCGGCTCCCGCCCGAGCCGTGGACGTGCTCGGCCACGAGACGATGACCGACAGGCACGGGACCCCGAGCGCGTCCACCGGCTGGCCCAGCGCGGTCTCGAGGGCGAGCTCGAACGAGGTGGAGGGGTCGGTGTCGAGGAGCCGGCGGCACCAACCCATCGATTGGGTGACGGTGGACCAGACCAGGTCCTCGTTGAGCTCGCTGGCGGTGTCCCAGCGCCGGTAGATCGTCGACCGGGTGACCCCAGCGGCATGCGCCACGCCACCGATGGTGAGACCGATCCCGGTCTCCGCCGGGCCCCAGTCGTCGAGCGCAGCGAGCGCTTCATCGACGTACTCGCTCGGCGTGCGCCGGCCGCCGCCCAGCAGTCTCGGGTCGGTCATGTGAACGCTCCATCGACCGCTCCACCAGCGCCACGGATCCGGCCGCGTGCGACGCGAGCTGAACCTCCGGGTTCGGGCAACGCACCTTGTCGGATCACGTCGATCCTCGTCATCGTGACGTGGTCTCGCGGCGGAGCCTCGCTCGCCGCCTCTGGCCTCTGCCTCGACGCGCCCCCGTACCTGGAAGTTCGATGCCCACCTCCACCGCTCTGCTCCCCCCTGCCGCTCCGAGTCCGATCGGCGACCGTCTTGCTCGTGGCCTGACCGATGAGCAGCTGCTCGTGCTCGTGCGCACCGGCAGCGCCTCTGCGTACAGCGAGCTCTACCGTCGCCATGCCACCGAGGTCCGGCGCTTCGCCCGCACCCTGGTGCCGGCGAGCGATGTCGACGACATCGTGTCCGATGCCTTCATGAGGACCCTGCAGGCGATCAGCCGAGGCCACGGCCCCGTCGACAGCCCCATCCGCTACCTCATGGTCACGGTCCGCAACGTGAGCCTCACGCTCCACGCGGCGCGAGCGCGAGATCTGGCCGCGACGCTGGCCGACAAGCCCGAGCGGACCGCCCGGGCCGCCGACGCGTCGGAGACCGACGAACGCATGATCGCGGCGTTCGGCTCGCTCCACCCTCGCTGGCGCCAGGTCCTGTGGTGGATCGACGTGGAGGGGTTCACGGCCGCCGAGGTCGCCGCCGAGGTGGACACGTCCCCGAACGCCGTCTCCGCGCTCGTGTACCGGGCGCGCACCGCGCTCCGGGCGGCCTACGTGGCCGAAGGCGACCGCGCCCGGGCCCGGGCCGACGCGTAGCGATCGACGCGCCATCCCGCCTCGGCGGCCACGGCCTGCGAGGGCTCGCTCCTGGTTCACCTGGGTCACCACCGGTCCGGCCATCTCGATGCAGCTCCCGCCCAGCTCTCGGGCTCGACCAAGGGTGTCGCCGGCGCGGTGCACGACAGGCTCGGGCGTGCGGCCCGAGGTACCCGCGGAGGATACGTCGATCGCGATCACCCCGCCGCAGCGGACACCCTGGAGACGCCGCTCGACGCAGCAGGTCAGGGCGAGCTCCTGAGGCCGTCGACCCCGGCCCGGAGGCATGGCCCCACCCGTGCGTGGCACGGGTGGGGCCTGGCGCCGCCGCCTGGTGATCTACGGGCCCGGCCGGGTCGAGCACGACCGGGCGCCCGAGGCCCGCCGAGAAGATCTCGGTGCCTGCCTGGGGTCTCCACAGATGCACCAAGCTCACGGAGGGCGTCGATCTGACGAAGTGTGCCCACTTCGTCGGTGACTTGGGTCATAGCGCGACGCGACGGCCAGGTCCGAACGCCGAGCGGAGCGCCCCATCGCCCGCGGCGCCGGCGGGAGCGGCATGCGGTCGACCTGCGGCGCCTTCACGCAGGTCGCCCTGGTCTATCCCGGACCCGGCAGGAGCCGTTCCCCGGGGTGGTGGCTGAGAGCCCAAGAAGGGAATCGAACCCTTGACCTTCTCATTACGAGTGAGATGCTCTGCCGACTGAGCTACTTGGGCGGAGTCGAAACGGTACCCGACCGACCTGGCCGGTGAGCAACCCGTTGCCGCTCCGGGCGGAACCGCCAGGATTACAGGAGGCCGGGGAGCCGCACCGCCAGGGCGATGAGCTGGAGCTCCTCGTTGGGGTTGAACTCCAGGCGCTCGGCGGTGTCCTGGATGGCGGCGAGGGCCTCGAGCGCCACCTTCGGATCGGCCGCCACGGCCAGCTCGTCGCGGTAGGCGGAGGCGAGGGCACCGAGACCCATCCGCAGCTCATCGGTGCGCAGCCGGCGGCTCTCGCGCTTCTGGCGCGCCGTGAAGTCGGTCATGCCCGAGCCCCGTTGGCCGTAGCGCTCGACGCGCTCCTGGAGCGCGGCCAGCTCGGCCTCGTGGCGGGCCTTGAGCGGGGCTTCGGCGTCGTCGATGGCGGCGCGCAGATCGGCGATGGTGGCCGCGGCCGTGCTGCCCGACCCGTCGAGGCGGCGGGGCAGGTCGCGCCAGGCCGCCAAGCGGAGGGCGAGGCGCTCGTCGGTGGCCAGCAGACGGGCCCGGTCGAGGTCGCCGCCGGCGAACGCCGCCGCCTCCGCGGCCCGGTCCGCCGAGAGGCCCTCGAGCTCGAGCCGCTGGGCGATCAGCGGTGCGGTGAGCGGGGCGAAGTCGACGCGGACGCAGCGCGAGGCGATGGTGATCAGGTCCGGGGTGACCTCGTCGGCCAGCACCAGGAAGAACGTGCCCGCGGGCGGCTCCTCGATGGTCTTGAGCAGCTTCGGCCCGGCGTCGCGGTGGATCAGGTGGAACTCGTCGAGCAGCAGCACCTTGCGCGAGCCCTCGATCGGCGAACGGCTCGCCCGGGTGATCACATCGGCGGCCTGGGCGACGGAGATCGTGGCGCCGACCCGCTCGGTGATGATCAGGTCGGGGTGCTGCTCCTGGCGGGCGAGCAGCCGCGCCCGCTCGGCCCCGTCGACGTCGCCCGCCGCCGCGGGCTCGGCCGCCAGCAGGTCGCCGGCGAACGCCCGGGCCGCGGCCCGCTTGCCCGACCCGTG
The DNA here is from genome assembly GCF_049993875.1 of Aquihabitans sp. McL0605. Classification (NCBI taxonomy): domain Bacteria; kingdom Bacillati; phylum Actinomycetota; class Acidimicrobiia; order Acidimicrobiales; family Iamiaceae; genus Aquihabitans; species Aquihabitans sp. McL0605. The sequence continues at coordinate 2,822,018 of NZ_CP188252.1, read as the reverse complement.
GGGGCCCACGAACAGCCAGGCGTGCGGTGCGTCGCCCTCGGCGGCGTGGCGCAGCATCGCCACCGCCGCCTCCTGGCCCACCACGTCGGACCAGGCGTCGCCTACGGACGCCTCACCGGTCACGGTGCTCACGCGCCCATCGCCGACGGCAGCCGAGCCTCGATCGCTTCTCGCACCCGCGCTTCGACCTCGGCGATCTCGCCACCACCGTCGACCACCACCCAGCGGTCGGGGTCGTGGGCCGCCAGCATGGCGTAGCCCTCGGCGACGCGCTGGTGGAACTCGTCGCCGGCCGCTTCGAGCCGGTCGGGCTTGCCGGCCGCCGCCAGCCGGGTGCCGGCCTCGGCGGGGGTCACCACGAGCAGGACCACCAGGTCGGGGACCAGCCCGTCGGTGGCGAAGGTCGACAGCGAGAGCACCGCGTCGACGCCCAGATCACGGCCGTAGCCCTGGTACGCCAACGACGATCCCACGAAGCGGTCGCAGATCACGTCCTTGCCGCGGTTGAGGGCGGGGCGGATCTTGGTGGACACGTGGTGGGCCCGGTCGGCCGCCATGAGCAGCGCCTCGGCGCGGGGGTCGAGGTCGCCCGTCTCGGGGCTCAGCAGGATCTCGCGGAGGCGCTGGCCCACGTCGGTGCCGCCCGGCTCGAACGTGAGCAGCGCGCCCCACCGGTCGGCCAGCAGGCGCGCCTGGGTGGACTTGCCCGACCCCTCGCCTCCCTCGAACACCACGAACCGGCCCATGCCCGCCGAACGTTACCCAGTCCCGGCGAGCCCCTCGCCCGGCCCCGCCCAACGCCCGCCCGCGACTCGGCGCGTCAGCGGCTCGGACCGGGTCGGGCGTGCAGGACCGTGTCGCTGCGACACGCAACTGCACACCACCGCCGTTGCGGGCTGCGTGGTGCGGGGTGGGTCAGAAGGGGGCGTCGTCGTCGGGGGCGGTCTCGGGACCGGCCCCGTTGACGGTGGCGGACGGGGCCGCCTTCTTCGCCGCGGCCTTCTTCGCCGGCGCCTTCTTGGCCGGCGCCTTCTTCTTGGCGGCCTTCTTCTTGGCGGGCGCCTTCTTCTTCGAGGCCTTCTTCTTGCCGCCGCCCTCGGCGATGCGGTCGCGGCGGGCCTGGAGCAGCTCGGAGGCCCGCTCGTCGGAGATGGTCTCGAGCTGGTCGGCCTTCTGGAGCGAGGCGTTGACGTCGCCGTCGGTGACGTAGAGGCCGAAGCGGCCGTCCTTGATCGTCATCTGCTTCTCGGAGACCGGGTCGATGCCAAGCTCCCGCAGCGGCGCGGCGACGGTCTGGTTCCGGCCCCGCTTGGGCTGGGCCAGGATCGACAGCGCCTTGTCGAGCGTGACGTCGAAGATCTGCTCCTCGGTCTCGAGCGACCGGGTGTCGGTCTTGGCCGCGCCGGTCTCGGGGTCGGTGAACTCCTTGGTGATGTACGGGCCGTAGCGGCCGTTCTGGGCCCGGATCTGGCCACCATCGGCGGGGTCGACACCGACCACGCGGGGCAGCGACAGGAGCTGCATCGCCTCTTCGAACGTGAGCCGCTCGACGGTCATGGTCTTGAACAGCGACGCCGTCTTGGGCTTGTCCTCGGGCTTGATCTTGCCCTTGCCCTCGGGCATCTCGCCGACCTGGACGTAGGGGCCGAAGCGCCCGGCCTTGACCACCACGTCGAGCCCGGACTCGGGGTCGACGCCGAGGACCCGGTCGCCGTTGGGGGCATCGAGAAGCTCCATGGCCTTGAAGACGTCGAGCTCATCGGGGGTGAGGTCATCGGGGATCGAGGCCGAGTCCTCGCCGCGCTTGAGGTACGGGCCGAACTTGCCCGGCTTGACGAGGATCTCCTCGCCATCGGGCGTCACGAACCGGCCGACGACGTTGATCTCGGCGGGGTCGATGGTCTCCTTGCCCCGCTCGACCAGGACCTTGAGGCCCGGGGAGCCGGGGTTGACGTCTGCTAGCTCATCGGGGAGCACGTCGCCGGCGGCGTCGCCGAACCAGAAGTTGTTGAGCCACGGCTCGCGCTCGACCTGCCCCTGGGCGATGCCGTCGAGCTCGTCCTCCATGCGGGCGGTGAACGCGTAGTCGACCAGCTCGCCGAAGTACTGCTCCAGGAGCTGGATCACCGCGAACGCGGTCCACGTGGGGACGAGGGCGGTGCCCTTCTTCCAGACGTAGCCGCGGTCCTGGATCGTCTGCATGATCGATGCGTAGGTCGACGGGCGGCCGATGCCCAGCTCCTCGAGCCGCTTGACCAGCGACGCCTCGGTGAAGCGGGCCGGCGGCGAGGTGCTGTGGCCCTTGGCCTCGAGCTCGGGGCTCGGCAGCGCCTGGCCGACGGCGAGGACCGGCAGCAGGGTCTCGCGGTCGTCGAGCGCGCCATCGGGATCGTCGCTGCCCTCCACGTAGGCCCGCAGGTAGCCCGGGAACGTGATCGATCGGCCGGAGGCGGCGAACTCGGCGTCGCGGCCGTCGGAGGCGGTGGCGCCGATGCGCACCTGGACCGACTGGCCCCGGGCATCGACCATCTGGGAGGCGACCGTGCGCATCCAGATCAGCTCGTAGAGGCGCAGCTGATCCTGCCGGAGCTCGCCGCGGAGCGAGTCGGGGGTGCGGAAGGTGTCGCCCGCGGGACGGATGGCCTCGTGGGCCTCCTGCGCGTTCTTGACCTTGCGGTCGTAGGTGCGTGGTGCATCGGGCACGTACTCGGCCCCGTACAGCGATCGGGCCTGGGAGCGGGCGGCGTTGAGGGCCGTCTCCGACAGCGTGGTGCTGTCGGTCCGCATGTAGGTGATGTACCCGTTCTGGTAGAGGTCCTGGGCGACGCGCATGACCTGGGCCGAGGTCATGCGGAGCTTGCGGCCCCCCTCCTGCTGGAGGGTGGAGGTCATGAACGGCGGCTTCGGCTTGGAGGAGAAGGGCTTCTCCTCCACCGAGCGCACGGCGAAGCTCGACGAGGCCAGGCCGGCCTTGAGGGCGACCGCCTCCTCCTCGGTGAGGACGGTGACGTCCTTGGTGAGGTGGCCGGTGTCGTCGAAGTCCTTGCCGCTGGCGATGCGCTTGCCCTCGAGCCCGACGAGCGTGGCCGAGAAGGCGGGGTCGGACGGGAAGGCGGCGTCGAGGTCCCAGTACTCGGCCGAGTTGAAGGCGATGCGCTCCCGCTCGCGCTCGACCACGAGGCGGACGGCGGGCGACTGCACCCGGCCGGCGGACAGCCCCGCGTTGACCTTGCGCCAGAGCACCTCGGAGACCGGGTAGCCGAAGAGCCGGTCGACGATGCGCCGGGTCTCCTGGGCGTCGACGAGGCCCTCGTCGATGTCGCGCCAGTTCTCGACGGCGTGCTCGATGGCCGACGGGGTGATCTCGTGGAACACCATCCGCTTGACCGGCACCTTGGGCTGGAGCACCTGGAGGAGGTGCCAGCTGATGGCCTCTCCCTCGCGATCCTCATCGGTTGCGAGATAGAGCTCGTCGGCGTCCTTGAGCAGCGCCTTCAACCGCTTGATCACATCCTTCTTGGATGCGTGCACCTCGTAGGTGGGCGTGAAGTGGTCGTCGACGTCGATCGACAGGCCCTTCGACGGCAGGTCGCGGATGTGGCCCACCGACGATTCGACGTTGTAGTCGTCGCCGAGGAAGCCCGCGATGGTGCGGGCTTTGGCGGGGCTCTCGACGATCACCAGTGGCTTGGGCACGCGCAGTAGAGAACGGCACGCGATGCCCTGCTGTCAACCGAGAGGTTGGTTCGGCACCGCTTCGGGAGCTAGGCCAGACGACGTGTCCGTGGTCCTGACCCCCTCGACGCGGTCCCAACGAGACCGCCTCCTGCGCCTCGGCGTGATGATCCTGGTGGCCTCGATCCCGATCGCCGCCATCCTCTTCGCGCTGGTGAACTGGCAGGTCGCGCTGGGCTTCGTGGTGATCTGGACGGTGGGGCTGATGTTCGGGGTGGGGCAGCAGCGCACCATCTCCCTGAAGGTCGACGGCAACGGCCTCCAGTACGAGGCGGGCACGTTCGTTCTCCGCACCACGTGGGCCGACCTCGACCGGATCGGCGAGGCCACCCTGCCCTCCGGCAAGACCCTGGCCATCGTGTTGAAGCGGGGCGGCCTCCGCTGGGCGCACACCGCCCAGACCCGGGCCCAGGTGCAGCAGCGGGGATGGGACCGCATCATCCCGATCGACGACTTCGCCCCCAAGTGGCCCGCCGGCCGCCTCGGCGATGCCATCCGCGAGCACCGTCCCGACCTGCTCGAGGCCTGAGCACCGGCCCGAGAGATCGGGGCGACGTCATCTCGCCCCCGCCGGATCCAGCGCACGGCTCGCCGCGGCGCCGTAGCCTTGCCGAGCGGTCCCCGGCGGACCGGCGACAGAACCGAGGGCGCCATGACGGATCGTGGACAGCTGGTGCGGGTCGGGGCGGCCCTGTTCGCCGTCATGGGTCTCGTGGTGGTCGGCGCGCCGGGAGCGTCGGCCCGGGCCTCGCGCCCGTCCACCACCACCCCGCACGGGACCGTGGCGATCAGCTTCACCACCTCGAGCGGGACGATCGATGCCACCGACCCGTTCGTGGCGCCGGGCCGGACCCCGCTGGTCGGCGACTTCGTCGGGGACACGTCGCCCACGGGCGAGCTCGACGACATCCTCTGGTACACGCCCGGGGCCGGGGGTGACGAGCTCTGGCGGACCAACGGCGACCGGTCGTGGACCGCGACGAACGTGTCCATCAGCCGCTCGTACCGGCCGATCGTCGGGCAGTTCTCCGGTGATTCGAAGGCCGACATCTTCTGGTACTCCCCCGGCAGCGCGCCCGACTACCTGTGGGACTTCGAGGAGGACGGCTCGATCACCAAGACCACCTACCAGGTCAACGGGACCTACACGCCGGTCGTGGGCCGGTTCACCGCCGACGGCGCGGACGACATCGTCTGGTACGGGCCGGGCTCGGCGCCCGACGCCTGGTGGGACTTCGACGGCCACGGCGGCCTGGTCCGGCGGCCGCTGCGCGTCAACGGGACGTACACGCCGGTGGTCGGGATGTTCGGTGGCTTCGGCCCCGCCGCCAGCCCCTGGGCCGCCGACATCCTGTGGTACGCCCCGGGCCCGGCACGGGACTCGCTGTGGGACTTCGACGGCGACGCTGCGCCCATCACCAAGATCCCGCTGCGGATCGACGGGACCTACATCCCGGTCCCCGGCAACTACAACCGGGACCGGTTCACCGACGTCATCTGGTACGCCCCGGGCCCGGCGCCCGACCTGCTCTGGACGTTCGACTTCGATGGGAAGCACGGCGACTCGGTCCTGGAGATCAACGGGACCTACACGCCGGTGGTGGGGAGCGGCTTCGGCCTCCAGAGCAGCGCGACCGACATCTGGTGGTTCGGCGCCGGCTCCAAGCCCGACTCCATGTGGGCGTTCACGAGCGAGTCGAAGCCGATCGTCCAGCCGGTCTCGCTCACCGGCGACCTCCCGCCGGTGCTGGCCAGCTTCGAGGTGCTCAACGTCCTCGGGACCATGTACCCGCTGCCCGCCATCATCGACCGGCACTCGTAGGCGGCCCCGCCGAGGTCACTCGGAGGTGGGCCGGCGGCGGTTGGCCTTGGTCTCGGAGCGCTGCTTCTTGCCCTGGAGGCGGCGCTCCTTGGCGCCCTTCGACGGCTTGGTCTTGCGGCGCGGCGCCTCGACGTGGAGCGCGGCCGCCAGCCGTCCGACGAGGCGCTCCTCGGCGATCGCCCGGTTGCGCAGCTGGCTGCGCTCGTCGTCGACGACCACCCGGACCACGGGTCCGAGCCGCTCCATCACCCGCTCGCGCTGCACGGGAAGGAAGGCCGAGGAGTGCTCGACGTCGAAGAGGAGCTCGACGCGGGTGGCCGTCTTGTTGGCGTGCTGGCCGCCCGGACCACCGGACGCGCTGAACGACACCACCAGCTCCCTGCGGGGGATGCGCACCCCGCGAGACACGGGAAGGTCGTCGTCGGCCATGGCCCGATGCTCGCGTGCGAGCGGCCCTCGCCCCAGCGACTTGCCGCAAAACGAGAACACGTTCTTGTTTCGGCCTAGGGTCGGCCGCCCAGCGCACCGGGCCGATGCCCGGTCCCCCGCACACCCAGACGGAGTCGCACACCCATGACCGCAGGCACCCGATTCGATGGACGCACCGCCCTGGTGACCGGGGCCGCCTCCGGCATCGGCCGGGCCACCGCCCTGCGCCTGGCGGCCGACGGCGCGTCGGTGGGCTGCCTCGACCTGGCCGACGGCGTCGACCAGACCGCGGCGGACATCGTCGCCGCGGGCGGACGCGCCGTCGCGGTGCGGGTCAACGTCACCGACCCCGACAGCATCGCTGCCGGCGTCGCCGCCGTGGAGGCCGAGTTCGGACCCACCCGCATCCTCGCCAACGTGGCCGGCGTGCTGCGCTTCTCCATCCTCGAGGAGTCGAGCGTCGAGGACTTCGACCTCCAGCTCGCCGTCAACCTCAAGGGCCCGTTCCTCATGGCGCGCGCCGTCGTCCCGTCGATGCTCGCCAACGGCGGCGGCGTGATCACGAACGTGGCGTCGTCGGCCGGCGTGTTCGGCCAGGCCTACCTGGCCGGGTACGCAGCCTCGAAGGGCGGCGTGGCCATGCTCACCCGCGCCCTCGCCTGGGAGTTCCTCAAGCGCGACATCCGGGTGAACGCCATCGCCCCCGGCGGCGTCGACACGCCGATGACCAACGTCGTCGACTTCCCCCAGGGCATGGACTTCCAGCTCATCGAGAAGTCGATGGCCCCCGGCAACAAGATGATGGATCCGTCCGAGCCCGCCGGCCTGATCGCCTTCCTCTCCTCCGACGAGGCCAAGGCCATGACCGGCGTGGTCATCCCCATCGACCACGGCATCACGACGTGACCTGATGGGGTCGCTGCGGCCGGCGGTGCTGCCGGAGGTGTCACCCCTCCCCGCGATCGTCGGCGGACCCGTTCCGTGGGTGGGCGCGGCCGGCGGGATGCTGCGCAACCCCACCGGGTGGTTCTCGGCGCAGCGCGAGCACCACGGCGACACGTTCGTGGTCGACGCGCTCGGCCACCGGTTCTTCTGCGTCTTCGGGCCGGTCGGGGTGGCGTCGCTCTACGCCGCACCGGAGCGCGAGGCGTCGTTCGGGCTGGCCACGTACGCCATGGTCAGGACCAAGGTCCCCGAGGAGCTGTTCTCGGAGATCCGCAACCCACCGCACAAGCTGTTCGGCAACCAGAAGGTCGAGGGCTACCTGCGCAACCTCGACGCGGCGATGGCCGCCGAGATCGCGGCGCTCGGCGCTGCCGGCACGTTCGACCTGTTCGACGAGTGCCGGCGCATCGGCCACCGCCTGGGGCTGGCGTCGTGGGCCGGCCACGAGGCGGCGTCGCCGCCCTACATCGAGCCGCTGATCGACGCGCTCGACCGGCTCGACACCTCCGAGTCGTTCGTCCACCCGCTCCGCACCGCGGTCACCCTCGCCACCAAGAAGCGCCGCGAGCGCACCGCGATGGCGGAGATCGAGGTCCTCATCGGCCGGATCCTCGCCACCCGTCGAGCGCACCCCAGCGATCGCGCGGGCGACTTCCTCGACCAGATCGACGAGTCGTTCGCGGATGTCGAGGACCGCCGGCGTCGGGACCAGCTCGTGGCCCGCGACGTGATCGTGCTGCACCTGGGATCGCAGTCGAACCTGTTCGCGGCGCTGGCGTGGACCCTGGCCAACCTCCTCGCCCGCCCCGACGACCTCGACGCGGTCCGCGGCGGCGACGACGACCTGCTGACCCGGATCGCCTACGAGTCGATCCGCACCGCCCAGCGCTCGATCACCCTGCGCCAGGTGCTGCGCCCGATCGACTTCCAGGCGGACGACGGCGTCCACCGCCTCGATCCCGGCGTGCTCATCACGACGATGCTCTCGGTCACCAACCCCACTGCAGCACCCGACCTCAGGACCTTCGATCCCGACCACTACGACGGCCGCAAGCTCACCGCCGAGGTCCTCGACCGGATGCCCACCAAGGAGCTGGTCAGCACGTTCGGCCACGGCAGCCACACCTGCCCGGCGCAGCGCTTCTCGATCTCCGCGATCCGCACCGCGGTCCACGCCCTGGTCGAGGCCTACGACCTCTTCCCCCGCTTCGCCGACCCCCGGCCGCTGACCCGCCAGATCGGCGGCGTGGCGCGCGCCGACCGCCCCACCCCCGTCAGCTACCGCCGCCCCTGACCCCGCCGCCCGCTCTTGTGGTCGATCTTCCACCTCACGCGGGGAACATCGACCAGAGACGGGAGCGCCCTCGGTCTTGTGGTCGATCTTCCACCTCACGCGGGGAACATCGACCAGAGGCCCCACGGTTTTGTGGTCGATCCTCCACCTGGCGCGGGGAACATCGACCAGAAGACGGAGGGCGGCCGTTGGTCGCTACGGGACGGCGGGCGGTGACGGGTCGGGCGGCGGCGGACCGTCGTCGGCCGCATCCGGATCGGCCGTGAGGATCAGCATCACGGAGCCGGCGATGGCAGCCACCATCGAGGCCAGGAGGATCCCGATCTTGGCGTCACGCAGCTCGGAGCCGAAGTCGAACGCCAGGCTCGACACGAACAGCGACACGGTGAACCCGATGCCCGCCAGCATGGCGATGCCCACCAGCTGGATGAACCGCACGCCCTCGGGCAGCACGCCGAGCCGGAGCTTCACGGCGAGCCACGAGAACAGGCTGACGCCCACGGTCTTGCCCACCACCAGGCCGACGATGACGCCGAGGGTGATGCTCGACGGGTTGGTCAGGCCGTGGGAGGTGACGACGATGCCGGCGTTGGCGAGGGCGAACACGGGCACGATGAGGTAGCTCGTCCACGGGTGCAGCAGGTGCTCGAGCCGCTCGGTCAGCGGTACCGCCTCGGAGATGAGGATCGACACGCGGTGCACGTCGGCCGCGGTGAGGTCGTCGCGGTCCTCGAGCTCGTCGACCACGATCTGGGCATCATCGTCGGACAGGGTGGCGATGGCCGGGGTCAACAGGCCCATGATCACACCGGCGATGGTGGCGTGGACCCCCGACTCGAGGATGCAGAACCACAGCGCGGCGCCGAGCACCACGTACACGACGTGGTAGCGGACCTTCGCCCGGCGCGCCGCCATCACCGCCAGGATCACGAGGCCCGCCCCCAGCAGCCAGCGGCCGGCGAAGTCGTCCGTGTAGAAGACGGCGATCACGATGATGGCGCCGATGTCGTCGACGATGGCCAGCGTCAGCAGGAAGATCTTGAGCGGGCTCGGGACCCGGCTGCCCAGCAGCGCCACCACGCCCAAGGCGAACGCGATGTCGGTGGCCATCGGGATGCCCCACCCATCGGCCCCGGCGCCGCCCGCGTTGAACGCCAGGTAGATGAGCGCGGGCACGATCATGCCGCCCAGCGCGGCGACCGCCGGGAGGATCGCCGCGCGCCGGTCGCGCAGCTCGCCTGCCACCCACTCCCGCTTGATCTCCAACCCGACCACGAAGAAGAACAGGGCCATCAGCCCGTCGTTGATGAAGTGGACGAGCGTCTCGTTGTAGTGGAACGACCCGAGGTCGACGTTCAGGTGGGTGTGGAAGACCGTGACGTACGACGCCTGCCACGGCGAGTTGGCCCACACCATCGCGACCACCGCGGCCGCGACCAGGACGATGCCGCCGGACGCCTCGATGCCCATGAACTGCTGGACGGGCCGGCCCACCGCTCGCGCCAGCGGACGGTCGCTGTCGATCCAGGTGCGGGGCAGATCTGGCGAGGTGCCGATCGACGGCTGGTCCATGGAGCGAATCCTGTTCTCGGGCGACGTGAACGATGACGCCGACCAGACTTCCCGGCACTCCGGGGCCGGACACTACCCGTCGGCGGCGGCGCCCTCGATGCCGTTGATGCCGTCGAGGCCCTCGCCGAGCACCGGGCCGAGGCCGGGGGCGCGGGGCTCGAAGCGCATCACGACGGTGGTGCCGTCGCCGGTGGGGTGGAACTCGAGGTGGTCGGAGAGCATCTTGATGAGCGGGATGCCGAGCCCGCCCTCGTAGTTGAGGCGGTCGGGGTCGGTGACCTCGGGGTGCACCTCGAGATCGCCCGGGTCGAACCCACCGCCGTGGTCGGTGACCGTGACCTCGATCTGGCCGTCGGCCAGCACGCAGCGCATGAGGATCGGCTCGTTCGAGGCGCTCTCCGGGTGGTCCTCCTGCTCGGCCAGCTCGGCCTGGATCGCGTTGGTGCACGCCTCGGACACCGCGAGGCGGAGGTCGGCGCTGCGCTCCTCGTCGAACAGCGGGTCGGCGGCGACGAGGGCCCCGATGACCAGACGGGCGACCGACACGACCTCAGGCCGCGCCGGGAGCTCGAGCTCCACGACATCGCCAGGGCGGGCCGGGTCGAAGGTCACCGTGCGGCCTGGTGCCTCATGCCGCGACGGCTTCTTCGATGGTGGCGTACACCTTGAAGACGGCCAGCAGGCCGGTGATCTCGAAGACCTTGAGGATGCGGGGCTCGGTGCACACCAGGGCGAACTCGCCGTCGTGCATGCGCACCCGCTTGAGACCGCTGATCAGCACGCCGAGGCCGGTGGAGTCGATGAAGTCGACCGCCTCGAGGCTGACGATGATCTGGTACTCCTGCTTGTTGACCAGGGTGATGAGCTGCTCGCGCAGCCGCGGCGCCGTGGCCACGTCGATCTCGCCTCCGACCTCGACCACGGACCAGCCGCCCTGCTTGCTGACCTCGAGTCGTAGATCCATCCACCGCTCCTGCTGATCGCTCCGCCCCTCACGCTATCGCCAGCGGCCCATCGGCTCAGGTCTGCCCTCCGACCAGCGCCGACGCGAGCAACCAGACGGGGAAGGACAACGGTGGAACTACAGCGCTAGGATTGCGAACGCCTGTTCCCTTCCCGAGCTGTGCCCGATGGCCCTCACCTCGCACGATCCCGCAGAATCTCTGCTCCACGCCCTGGGCCAGCGGCTGGGAGACCACGGCCTGGTGCACGTCGAGCGGCTGCCGCCCCGCCCGGCGCGCACGGGCGGGCTGGAGCGGCCGCTGCCGGGCTGGCTGGATGAACGGCTGGGCGAGCTGGGCTACCAAGGGCTCTGGTCGCACCAGGCCCAGGCCATCGACCTGTTGCGCGCCCGAACCAGCGCGGTGGTGGCCACGGGCACGGCGTCGGGCAAGTCGCTCTGCTACCAGGTGCCCATCGCCGAGGCGGTCAACGACCCCATCAAGCCCGGCACCGCGCTCGCCCTGTTCCCCACCAAGGCGCTGGCGCAGGACCAGCTCAAGGGGTTCGGCCACCTGTCCGCGCCCAACCTGATCGCCGCCACCTACGACGGCGACACCGACCCCGATCAGCGGGCCTGGGTGCGGCGGAACGCCAACGTGGTGCTCACCAACCCCGAGATGCTCCACTGCGCCCTGCTTCCGCACCACGACAAGTGGGCCACGTTCTTCATGCGCCTCCGCTACATCGTCATCGACGAGCTGCACGTGCTGCGCGGCGTGTTCGGCACCCACGTCGGCCACCTGCTCCGGCGCCTGCGCCGCCTGTGCGAGCACTACGGCTCGTCGCCCACGTTCGTGTTCTCGTCGGCCACCATCGGCCATCCCGGCGAGCTGGCCGCCGACCTGTGCGGCCTCCCGGTCGACGAGGTGATGGCCGACGGGTCCCCCCGCGGCGAGCGGCTCGTGGCGCTGGTCGACCCCACCGCCATCGGCGGGCCCAAGGCGGCGCGCTCGTCCAACCAGGTGACCGCCTCGCTGGTGGCCGACCTGGTCCGCAGCGGCCATCGCACGCTCGCGTTCTGCCGCAGCCGGGCGGGCACCGAGGTGGTGGCGGCCGAGGTGGTGCGCCGCCACCCCGACCTCAACGGCCGGGTGCGCCCCTACCGCGGTGGGTACCTGGCGGCCGAGCGGCGAGAGATCGAGGCCCAGCTCTTCAGCGGGCAGCTCGGCGCGGTGGTGGCCACGTCCGCGCTCGAGCTGGGCATCGACGTCGGCGGCCTCGACGCCTGCATCCTCAACGGCTTCCCCGGCACCATCGCCTCCATGTGGCAGCAGATGGGCCGGGCCGGGCGCGAGGGCCAGCCGTCGCTGTCGGTCCTGGTGGCCGGCGAGGACCAGCTCGACCGCTACTTCCTCGCCCATCCCGACGAGGTGTTCTCCCGGTCGCCCGAGCCGGCGGTGGTCAACCTGGCCAACCCGTTCGTGCTCGACCCGCACCTGGCCTGCGCCGCCTACGAGACGCCGCTCGGCCACCGCGACGAGCGGTGGTGGGGCGACCACCTCCACGACGGAGTCCACCGCCTCGTGCTCGACGACCGCCTGCGCCTGCGGTCGCGCGCCGATCGCATCCGCGCCTTCTGGGCCGCGCGCGGCCGACCATCGTCGAACATGGGGCTGCGCAGCGGGTCGATGCGGGAGATCCGCATCGCCTTCGCCGACGGCACGCTCATCGGCACGGTCGACGGCAGCCGGGCCTGCGAGATGGTCCACCCCGGCGCCATCTACCTCCACCAGGGTCGGCCGCACCGGGTGCTCTCGCTCGACCTGGTCGACGGCGCCGCCATCGTCGAGCCGGCCGACGGGCTGGAGTACACGCTGGCCCGCTCCTCGGTGGAGCTGCGCATCTTGTCGGTCGACACCAGCCGGCCGTTCGGCGACCTGGAACTGGGCCTGGGCGCCATCGAGGTGACCAGCCAGGTGACGGGCTACCAACGCCGCGAGGTGCTCACCGGGAAGATCCTGGGTGCGGTCGACCTCGACCTCCCGCCTCAGCACCTCATCACCCGCGGCTACTGGTGGATGGTCCCGCCGTCGGTGCTGGCGAAGGCCCGCATCTCCGAGGCCCAGGTCCCCGGCGCACTGCACGCCGTCGAGCACGCCGCCATCGGCATCTTGCCGCTGTTCACCATCTGCGACCGCTGGGACGTGGGCGGCGTGTCCACCCCCTGGCTCGACGATCTGGGTGGACCGTCGATCGTGATCTACGACGGCCACCCCGGCGGCGCCGGCATCGCCGAGATGGGCCACCGCTTCGCCGCCACCCAGCTCCAGGCCACGCTCGACGTGCTGGACCGCTGCACCTGCAAGGACGGCTGCCCGAGCTGCGTCCAGTCCCCCAAGTGCGGCAACTGGAACGAGCCCCTCGACAAGCACGCCGCCGCCCGCCTCATCCGCGCCGCCGGCCTCCCGACCTGACCCACCGCTGCTCGTCACCCCGACACCGCCCGCACGATCGCGAAGGGCCGAGGCCACGGTACGGGTCTCCTGGCTCAGGTCAGCCCGGGTCTTCGCGGAGCATGGCCACCTCGGCGGTGAGGGTGGGGTCGCCCAGGAGGGCGCCGGCCAACGGGACGTCGGTGGCAGCGCGGTAGCGGACGTGCACCCTGACCACCTCGCCGTCCACCCCCGGCGCGGGCTCGGTGGAGACCTGCACGTCCATGCGGCTGGGGTCGAGGCCGGGCGTGGATCGGGCTGCCGGAGCGGCCGCGTCGGGGCCGCTCACGGCGGCCGCCCGGGCACCCTGGCGGGCGGCATCGACCACCAGCACGTGGGCCCGGGCGACGAGCCCGATCTGGATCACCAGGAGCAGGGCCAGCACGATCACCGGCAGGCACAGGACCAGCTCGACGGTGGCCTGCCCCCGCTGACGGGGAGGGGTCACTTGGCCTTGTCGACGAGCTGATCGACGACGGCGTCGAACAGCCGGGAGATGGCGCCGGACTTGGCCGCCCACGCCGCGAGCAGCAGGGCGATGGCGGCGGCGCCGAGCAGGACGAGGGCGTACTCGGCGGTGGCCTGGCCGCGCTGGCCCGCCGGGCGGAGGCGGCGGTGGATGAAGGTCTGGGTGGCGACGGTGGTGCGGACGATGAGGGCAAGCACGTGGGTGCTCCTTCGGGGAACCGGGTTGGGTGCGGCACCCGAGGTGCGAAGGAGGTCGCCGTGCGACGGGGAGACGCTCAGAAGGCGAGCGACGAGATCGATGCGGCCAGCACCGGCACCACGGCGAGCAGCACCGCCGCCGGGAGGATGCAGGCCACGAGGGGGAACAGCATGGTGACGGGCAGGCGGCGGGCCTGCTCCTGGGCCCGCCGGCGACGCTGGTCGCGGGCGGTGCGGGCCACGCCTTCGAGCAGGGGCACGAGCGGCACCCCCGAGGCCGCGGCCTGGGCCAGCGAATCGGTGAGCGATCCGCCGGCCGGACCGAGGTCTCCCCCGAGCCGGGCCAAGCACTCCGCCAGGGGGAGACCTCGGTGGAACCGCTGGGTGGCGCGACCGATCGCCGGCTGGAGGGGTGGAGGTGCCCGCGGCTCGACCACGACCAGCGAGGCCGCCACCGGGTGGCCGGCCGACGCCGAGATCAGGAACAGGTCGACGAGATCGGGCACGGCACCGGCGACCGCCGCATCGGCGCGGCGCCGGGCCGAGCGCACCAGGGCGCTCCGGGCGAGCAGCACGGCACCGGCCGCGACGAGGGTGAGGACGGGGCCGACCGCAGCCACCGCGAGAACGACCCCCGCGATGCCGGCAGCGGCGGAGCGCCACCGGCGTGGCACCGACCGCCGCGCCCGCACCTCTCCGGCGTCGACCCTCGGTCGATGCTCGACCGGGCGGCCGCGGGCTGCGAGGAGCAGGACCACCAGGGCGGCACAGAGCGCGGCGCCGAGCGCGCTCATGCGACGGACCGGACGAGCCGGTGCATCCACCACCCGCCGGCCCCGTCGAGCGCGCTGCCGGCGAAGATGCACAGCGGACCGAGCGGCGACCCGAACGTGAACGCCCGCACCCTCGGGTCGAGCACGCTCACCGCGACGGCGAACGCGAGGGGCATCACCACGAGGACGACGGCCGACGACCTGGCCTGCGACGCCAGCGCCCGCACCTCCCGGCGCAGCGCAGCTCGGTCTCGAACCGCGTCGATCACCGCGTCGATCGCCCGCACCTGGGAACCGCCCGTGGCCGAGGCGATGGCGAGCGCATCGGCCAGCAGGGCCACCGTGGGATCGGGATCCTCGTCGACCCACTGGTCGAGCGCCTCCTGGACCGATGCGCCCGCGCGGCACCGGCGGATGAGCCGACGGGCCGGCTCGTCCCAGGGACCATCCGCACCGGCCACCGCCTCGAACGCCTGACCCAACGACGCACCCCGCTCGATCGCGGTGCGCAGGTGGAGGAGCGCGGTCGGCTCGCCGTGGCCGGCCGGCTCCGATCCGGCGAGCACGGCCAACGGGTGGGTGATCGTGCCGATCGCCCACTCCCGACCGATCGACGCCACCAGGGCGCCGGCGGAGCGGTGGACCGACGCCGCGGCAGCGCGACGAGCCAGCGCACCGGTGACGGCGACGAGCAGGGCGGCCAGCACCCCGACGAACAGCGGCGACCTCACGCCGCCGCCTCGGGCGCGAACGGCACGACGCCAGGCCGGCGGCCGGCGGTGGTGGGCCGGCCGAGGACGCGGTCGTGCTGCGCGATGCGCCGGATGGCCCCCGGCTCGCCCATCGCGCCGGCAGCGAGCTCCACCACCTCGGCGACGTGCCGGCCGCCCTCGCCGTCGCGCTCGAGGTGGACCACGAGATCGATCGCGGCCAGGAGCTGCGTCCGCACTGCGGCATCGGGCAGCCCGACACCAGCCATCAGCACGAGGGTCTCGAGCCGGTGGACGGCATCCGCAGCGCCGTTGGCGTGGACGGTGGACATGGACCCGTCGTGGCCGGTGTTCATGGCGCTGAGCAGCTCGAGCGCCTCCGGGCCCCTCACCTCGCCGACGATGAGCCGGTCGGGCCGCATGCGCAGGGCGTTGCGGACCAGGTCTCGGATGGTGACGGGCGCGGCGCCGTCGGGCGAGGCCGGGCGGCTCTCCAGGCGCACCACGTGCGGGGCGGCCAAGCGGAGCTCGGCCGCATCCTCGACCGTGATGATCCGCTCGCCGACGGGCACGTAGCCGGCCAGGGCGTTGAGCAGCGTGGTCTTGCCCGAGCCCGTGGAGCCGGACACGACGATGTTGCACCGGGCATCGACCGCCCAGCGCAGGAGGGCCGCGACCGGCTCGGACGCGATCAGCACCAGGGGCACCGGTTGCACGGAGAACCGGCGGATGGTGATGCACGGCCCATCGACGGCCAGCGGCGGCACCACCACGTGGACCCGCGACCCGTCGGCCAGGCGCGCGTCGACCAGGGCGTGGACCGGATCGGCCCGCCGGCCGAGCGGGGCGACGATCCGCTCGACCAGCAGGTCGATCTGCGCCCGGTCGAGCACCACGCCCGTCTGCACCACCTGGCCCGCCCGCTCGACCCACACCGGGCCGGGACCGTTGACCATCACGTCGGTGACGAGCCGGTCTCGCAACAGCGGCTCGAGCAGGCCCAGCCCGTCGAGGTGGGCCTGGATGGTGGACACCGATCGGGAGACCTCGGCCACCGGCCGCAGCGGGTCGCCGGCCCGCACCAGCGCGGCGATGCCGGCGGCGTCGGGCACATCTCCGTGCGCGTCCTGGGCCAGGCGCCGGTGGATCTGCACCTCGAGGTCGGTCATGCCAGCCCCCCGATCACCCGCAGGAACTGGCGAGGGAGCGACCGCCGGGTGAACCCGGCATCGACGGCCGCGGCCACGGCCGGATCGATGTCGACCGTGGCCAGGACCGGAGCGCCGCACGCGGCCTCGACCTCCGGCCACGTGACCGCCCGCCGCGGGTCTCGCACCACGACGACCCCATCGGGCGGCAAGGGGAGCGACGCCAACCGCCGCAGCGCCAGGGGGCAGGCCCGGGTGACGAGGATCGAGCGGTCGGCCCGGGCGGTCAGCAGCGCGCCGGTGCTGCCGGGTACCACCACCCCGGCGTCGATCAGGACCGGGCGGGGATCGGCGCGCAACGCCGCCGCCAGCTCCTCGACCCGACCGGGGACGAGCGCGCCGTGGCCCCGGGGGAGGACCGACAGGCCGGGCGCGACCGCGCCCTCGAGGCGGACGAGGGCGTCATCGGGCACATCGGGCCCGGCTCCGAGCCAGCCGGCCAACCCCGGCCACGGCGGGTCGTCGACGCCGAACAGCGCCGACACGTCACCGCCCAGATCGACCACGAGCGGCTCGTCGCCGCGAGACACCACGGCGACGGCCAGGGCCCCGACCACCACCGTGGTCCCGACACCGCCTTGGACGGACCAGCACGCGAGCACCACCAACACCTCCCGGATCGTGAAGAACGAACGGGGAAGGCGGAGGGAACCTACTGCCGGGGTAGGAGAAGTGTCAAGACAGCACGAAACGGGCGCAGATGCGCCCCAGGATCACACGGCCGAACACCAGGTCCGGCCCGCAGGATCAGACGGTCCGGACCTTCTTGGCCGCAACAGCGGCGAGGGCGACCAGGACGACGAGGATCAGCAGCTTCTTCATGGCTTCGCACCTTACGCCCTCGGACGACACCCTGCTCACAGCGGGTCCCGGACGCGAAAGGACCGGCCGCCCGCAGGTGCAGACGGCCGGTCCCAGACGGTGGATCAGACGGCGAGCAGGTCCCGTGCGCCCGTGTCCGAAGACGGGTGGCGCAGCTTGGACATGGCGCGAGCCTCGATCTGGCGGATGCGCTCGCGGGTGAGGTTGAAGTGCTCGCCCACCTCTTCCAGCGTGCGGGGCTCGCCCCGATCGAGGCCGAAGCGGAGCTTCAGGATCTCTCGCTCGCGCTCGTCGAGCGGCGACAGCAGGCGGGAGATCTCCTCGGGCAGCAGCGCGGTGGCGGCCACCTCGAAGGGCGACTCGGCCGAGCGGTCCTCGACCACATCGCCCAGCTCGGCGTCGCCGTCTTCACGAAGGGGCTCGGACAGCGAGAGGGGCTCGGCGGCGAAGCGCAGGGCCTCGGTGACCTTGTCCTCGGGCATCTCCACCTCGGCGGAGAGCTCGGCGAGGGTGGCCGGGCGGCCCATCTTCAGCTCCAGGCGGGCCCGAGCCTTCTGCAGGCGGGCCAGCGTGTCGCCCGCGTGGACGGGGAGGCGGATGGTGCGGCCGGTGTTGGCGATGCCGCGGGTGATGGCCTGGCGGATCCACCACGTGGCGTACGTGGAGAACTTGAAGCCCTTGCGCCAGTCGAACTTCTCGACGGCGTGCATCAGGCCGAGGTTGCCCTCCTGGATGAGGTCCAGCAGCGGCAGGCCGGAGGCCTGGTACTTCTTGGCAATCGACACGACGAGGCGCAGGTTGGACTGCACGAAGGTGCGCTCGGCGCGCTCGCCCTCGCGGGAGAGCCGGCGCAGCTCCCGCTTCCGGGCAGCCGTCAGCTCCTTGGTGGCGTTCTCCATCTCCTCGCGCGCCGTGTTGCCCGCTTCGATGGCCTGGGCCAAGCGGACCTCGTCGTCCTTGGTGAGCAAGGGGTACTGGCCGATGTCGGTGAGGTAAAGCCGGACGAGGTCTTCTTCGTCCCGCTCAACACGCTCTTTCGCCATCTTGCACCTTTTCTGTTGGAACTGAGGGCCCGGTCACCCCGACCGGAGGGGGTGGATCCGCCCCTCAGGAGGAGGAACGATCTACCCTGGGCATGAATCCGGGCTTCCCTTACGATACCGACCGGGTCAAGACCACCAAACATCCGGATTTCATGAGCGACGCCACCCCCGCCTCCACCCGTCCCATCGTGCCTGCTGAGTGGGGTCTTCTCGATGCTGAGGCGCAGCACGAGGCCTTTCCCGACACGTTCCCCATCCCCACCGTCGGCGAGCGCCAGGCGCTCCGGGCGGGCGACATGGTGAAGCTCGTGTTCGTGCTCGATCCGCCCCCCGCCTCGGGCCCCAACGCCGAGCGGATGTGGGTCGAGGTGCGCTCCACGCTCCCCGACAGCGCCTACGAGGGCTGGCTCACCAACCGCCCCAAGGTGATCACGTCGCTCGAGCCGTCGGCCGTCGTGGCCTTCGAGGCCCGCCACGTGGCCGGGATCGCGCTCCGCAAGGAAGACGTCACGTTCGACGTGAAGCTGCGCGCCGTCGTCAGCACCCGCGTGCGGGAGGTCCCCGGCCCGCCCGGATGGGCCGGGTTCGACACCCCGCTCGACGCCACCGACAGCGGGTGGAGCATCACCGCCGGCGACGAGGCCGAAGACTTCTTCGGCGACGGCGACGGCACGGGCACCGAGGCCATGGCCCTGGGCGAGCTGGTCCAGCGCTTCCCGGCGCTGGTCGAGGTGTTCCAGGCCGGCGTGGGCGAGTGGGTCTACCGACCCGACCACCGCCGCTACGTGCGCCTCAAGAACACCTAGCCGCTACGGCAGGCCGCCGGCTGCGTCCACTGCTTCGGTCCACGCCGGGTCGGGGTCGAAGCCGCCCACGCCGAAGGTCGACCGGAGCGCTGCGTTCAGGGTGGTGGCCGTCGGCCCGTCGGCCGGCCCCACCACCACGTCCTGGTGGGCGTGGTAGCCGAGGCGCAGGCCCCGCAGGACCGCCGCCAGGGCCCCGCGCCGCAGCTCGGTGCCCTCGGGCGCATCCAGGACGGTCAGGTCGTTGAACAGGTCCGCCACCGCATCGGACGAGGCGTTGATGAACGACTCGCGCGGGAACTCGCGCAGCTCGGGGAGGCGGCGGTGCCAGCCCTCGGCGCGGTCGGCGGCGTCGGACCGCTCCGCCCAGAACACAGCCGAGGCCGCGGGGTCGGGCTCGACCGCCAGCCAGTGCGTGAGCATCAGGCTCAGGCGCAGCTCGGCCCAGCACGCCCGGCCGACCCAGCCCGCGGCATCGAGGATCGGGAGACCAGGCGGGGTGATCACCGGGGCGTCGGAGAGGTCAGTCACGACCCGGAGGTTGGTCCGTGTCCGACTCGTCGTCAACATGCAGGAGGACGAACTCGGCTCCCACCGCCGCTGGATGGCTGCGCCCACCCAGCTCCGCGACCAGCACGGCCACCAGGATCAGGGCGGCGCCGACCACGCCCGAGAGCCCGAGGTGCTCGCCCACCAGCGCGCCCAGCACGCCCGCCGACACCGGCTCGAGGAGCAAGATGATCGCCGCCTGCGACTCCGGGACCACCCGCTGCGCCCACGACATGCACCAGAACGCGGCGGCCGTGGCCCCGACACCGCAGAACGCGGCTGCCGCCCACACGCCGGCGTCGAACGAGTAGCCGCCCGGCGCGAACTGGCCGGGGCCGAAGCAGCACGCGCCCACCGTGACCGCCTGCCACATGGTGAGGCGGATCGGGTCGTGGTGGCCGGACACCTCGCCGAGCACGACGATGTGGAGGGCGAAGAAGAACGCCCCGCCCACGGTGAGCAGCTCGCCCCGGCCGATGCCGTCGATCCCACCCGACAGCAGGAACAGCCCGGCGACGGCCAGCACCACGCCGATGACGACGTTGGTGGCCGGCGCGGTGCGGGTCCGGGCCACGCCGATGAGCGGGACGATCACGACGAGCAGGTAGGTGATGAACGCGGACGTGGCCGAGGTGGTGCTGCGCAGGCCCGCCGTCTGGAACAGGAACCCGGCGAGCAGCGTCAGCCCGGCCAGCACGCCGTGGCGCAGCTCGTCGGGCGTGGACGGCCGGCGCCGCGCCAGCGGCCACAGCACCGCGCCACCGATCAGGAACCGGGCGGCGAGGAACGGGAACACCGCGGCGCGCTCGATGGCGTCCTGCACCACCAGGAACGTCGACCCGAACAAGAACCCCGCCAGCGCCAGCGCGGCCGCCCCCCGGGCGCGCGAGGGCAGCACGGATGACTCCGGAGCGGGCATCACGACCGATCAGCTCGAACCTTCTGTGCGAACCGTTGCCCGGCAACGGCAGCCACAGGTGGTTCGACGGGGGTGGGGCGGAGCGGCCGGACTGGTCCTGCGGCTGGTACCGGGCGGGGCGGGATGGCGGGAGGAGTGAAGACGAGAACGGCTGCCGCTGGAGCCGAGCCCGGAGGGGTCGGGTTCAGCGGTAGCCGTTCGTGATGGGGAGGCGGCGGTCCTTGCCGAAGGCCTTGGCGGTGACCTTCACGCCGATGGGGCTCTGGCGCCGCTTGTACTCGGCGTTGTCGACCAGCCGGGTGACGCGGCGGACCGTGGCCTCGTCGTGGCCGCGGGCGATGAGCTCGCTCACGGTGCGGTCGTGCTCGATGTAGCCCTCGAGGATGGGGTCGAGCACGTCGTAGGGCGGCAGCGACTGGTCGTCGCGCTGGTCGGGCCGCAGCTCGGCCGACGGGGGCTTGGTGATGACGCCCTCGGGGATCACCGGCGAGGGGCCCTGGGTGTTGCGCCAGCGGCAGAGGTCGTACACCCGGGTCTTGTAGACGTCCTTCAGCAGCGAGTAGCCGCCGACCGTGTCGCCGTAGAGGGTGGCGTAGCCGACGGCCACCTCCGACTTGTTGCCGGTGGAGAGGACGATCCAGCCGAACTTGTTCGAGAGCGCCATGAGCGTCATGCCGCGGAGGCGGCTCTGCAGGTTCTCCTCGGTGAGGTCGGCGTCGCGGCCCTCGAACGACGGCGCCAGCATTTCGAGCAGCGCCGAGTGGCCCGGCTCGATGGCGATGGTGCGGAAGTCGGCCATGCCGAGGTTGCGGGCGAGCAGCTCGGCATCGCTCTTGGAGTGGTCGCTGGAGTAGCGCGACGGCATCGACACGCCGTGCACGTGGTCGGCCCCGATGGCGTCGACCGCGATGGCGGCGACGAGCGTGGAGTCGATGCCGCCCGACAGGCCGATCACCACATCGCTGAAGCCGTTCTTGACGAGGTAGTCGCGGGTGCCGAGGACGATGGCCCGGTACACCTCCTCGTCGGGATCGAGCGCGTCGGCGACGGGGGCCGGTGCGAGCGGGGCCTCGGTGCTGTTGCGGGCGGTCTCGCTGGCCTCGATCTCCTCGCCGCGGGTGGCCTCGATGGGCAGCAGCACGTCGGTCGGCCGACCCCGCGGGTCGAGCAGGCGCTTGCGGTAGACGGGCTCCACCTCGAGATCGACGATCAGCACGTCCTCGACGAACTGCGGCGACCGGGCGATGAGCGTGCCCTCGGCGTCGAACACCATCGACCCACCGTCGAACACCAGCTCGTCCTGCCCACCCACCTGGTTGACGTAGATCAGGGCGCAGGACGCATCGGCCGCCCGGGTGGCCATCATCCGCTCGCGGCGGGCGAGCTTTCCCTCGGCGTACGGCGACGAGTTGAGGTTGACGATCAGCTCGGCGCCGCTGTCGGCCTGGTCGAGGATGGGCCCGGCCGGGTTCCACGCGTCTTCGCAGATCGAGATGCCCACGCTGATCCCGCCCACCGACCACAGCTGGGCCGGCTCGGCCCCCCGGGCGAAGTAGCGGGCCTCGTCGAACACGGCGTAGTTGGGCAGCTCGCGCTTGTGGTACACCCCGACCACCTCGCCGTGGGCGCAGACGGCGGCGGCGTTCCAGAGGTCACGGCCGGCATCGACGAAGCCCACCACCGCCACGCAGCTGCGGGTCTCGGCGGCCACCTTCTCGAGGGCCGCCCGGTTGTCGGCGATGAAGCCCGGCTTCAGCAGCAGGTCCTCGGGCGGGTAGCCGGTGACCGCCAGCTCGGGGAAGACGGCCAGGTCGCACCCGGCCTCCTCGGCCGTGCGCAGCGCCTCGACGATGGCGTCCGTGTTGTGGTCGAGCGCGCCCACCCGCGTGTTGATCTGGCAGCTGGCGATCCGGAGGCGACCCATGGAGAAAGTGTGTCACGGCCCGGCCCCGCCCACGCCGGTCCGGGCCCAGACGCAGCTCTGGCGCAGGTCCACGTCGACCCTCCGACGGAGACCTGCGCCAGACGCCCATGTGGGTCCGATGCGGTGGGGGTCAGTTGCCCCGGCGCTGGCGCAGGCGCTCCCGGAGGCCGCCGCCCGTGCCGTCGGCGTTCACGATCTTGTCGACGGCCTTGTCGAGGTTGGCCTTGGCCTGGTCGGCCCGCTCCTGGGTGAGCTTGCCGTCCTTGACCGCCGCATCGAGGCGGGTGGTGAGCTCGCCCTTGATGGCCGCGTCGACCCCCGCGATGTCGACGCCCTTGTCCTTGGCCTGGGTGGCGATGGACTTGTGGTCCTTGAACCCGGCCTTCACGTCGGCGGGCGTGGAGCCCAGCGCCTTGGAGACGACGGCGAGCAGCTCGGTGCGGCGCTCGGTGCGCTTCTCCCTGCGGGCCTCCACGGCCGTCTTGGCTTCGGCCTTGGTGGTGGAGGCCACCTTGTCGGCCTGGGCCTGGGTGAGGGTGCCGTCGGCGACGAGCTTGGCCAGCGCCCGGGCCAGCGGCCCGTCGTGGGCTGCCTTCTGGCCGGTGCTGGTGGTGACGGCGGCCGGTGCGTCCTGCGCCCCTGCCACCCCGAGGGGGTTGATGGCGGCGACGGTGAAGCCACCGACGGTGACCGCTGCGGCCATGCCGACAGCTGCGAGCTTCTTGCCCATGAGGTTCTCCTGCGATTCCGGCCCCACCTGCGGGGCCTCGTGGAACCCACTCTGGACCCCAGGTGTGAAGGATTCGTGAGCCGTTCGCGATCGTTCCGAATCGGCGGGGATCAGGCCGGTCCGCCCACCTCAGGGTGGTCCTTGCGCACCTTCGGCGGCGCCTTGACGAGCCACGAGTCGGTGATGAGCTCGGTCAGCTCGTCGGCGTCGACCGCCTCCAGGTGCACCAGGACCGACGGATGGCCGTCGTAGTGCGGGGTGGTGAAGAACTTCTGCGGGTCCGACGCGAGCAGCGCGTCCTTGTCGCCGAGATCGCCGACGAACACCAGCAGACCGCCTTCGGCATCGGTGCGGATCCGCAGGAACAGCTTGTCCTTCACCCGAAACCCGGGCGTGCCGTACGACGGCTTCTCGATCACCTCGGGGAGGGACAGCGCGATGCGCCGGACATCGTCCTCGGTCGCCATGGCGATCACGGTACGACGATCCTCCGGTTCCCGCAGACCGGCCGCCCGCGCGTACGTAGGCTCCGGCCATGGAGCTGATCTCGCTCGCCCTCGCCGGCGGCCCGGCCCAGGTGCTCACCCAGGACCGGCCCGTGCTCGACGGACCGCACGGCGTCATGGGGCTCGACGTCGGCAGCCGCACGATCGACGGCCACCACTGGACCGTGGTGCAGCTCCTCCTCGACGACGACCACCCGCTGTTCGACCGCACGCTCCTCGACGCGCCCATCGTCGCCGAGGTCCGCACCCACGGGCACCGCGACGGCGGCCCGGTGGCGCTGGCGCTCGAGCCGTTCGACCACGACGGGTTCCGTCGGCAGCTGGCGCTCGAGCACGCCGCCGGCGAGTCGACCACCCGCGGCGTGCTGGTGCGGACGGGCGGCGAGCTGCCCCCGGCGTACGTGCGCCTGGCGTTCCTGCCCATCGAGCTGGCCGCCACCGCCGGCGCCGATCTCCTGGTCCGCCGCACCACGGTGGCCGAGCTGGTGGCCGGAGTCGAGGAGGCCTACGCCAAGGCCGCGATCACCGACGACGAGCGCCGGGCCCTGCTGATCTCGATCGAGCAGCGCCACCCGACCCCGAGCGCGTGAACCCACTGGCCGCCGACAGGACCGGCCGACCAGACTCCCGCCCCGTGCTGATCCGACCCACCGACGACGGCGACGCCGAGGTGGTGCTCCGCCTCCGCCTCGCCTTCATCGCCGAGTTCCGTGAGATCGAAGTCGCCGAACTGACGTCGGCGTTCGTCGACGCCACGCGCGCCTACCTGGCCGACGTGACCGCCCGCGACCGCCTCCGGTCGTGGGTGGCCGAGGCCGACGGCGAGCCCGTGGGGCTGGTGAGCGTGCTCACCCAGGACGCGCCGCCGCTCCCCGAGGAGCTCCGGGCCCACGAGGGCTACATCGTGAACATGTACGTGGCGCCGAGCGCCCGGAAGCAGGGCATCGCCCGCCAGCTGCTCGCCGCCACCACCGGTGCGGCGCGGGCCGAGGGCTGGCGACGCCTCTACCTGTACGCCACCGATGCCGGCCGCCCCTTGTACGAGCACACCGGGTTCGCCCCTGACGACCGCTGGATGGACCTCCGCCTGCCCTGACCTGCGCCAGCGCGCCGCTCACCTACGTGTCGAGCGGGAAGACCTCGCCGGCCGGGAAGCGGGCCATGGAGCGGTAGCGACGGGCGGCGATCCGCCAGGTCCCGTCGACCTTCCGGTACGTGTCGCGGTACAGGCCGAACGCCTCGCTGCGCTCGCCCTCCGCGGGGTCGTGGCGCAGCTCGCACATGAACACGCGGGCGGTGGCGGCCGATCGGTCATCACCGGGCCAGAGCTCGATGTGGGCGTTGAGGATCACGAACTCGAAGAAGTCGAACCGCTCGATCGCCGCCGCCACGAACGAGGTGAGCGCCTCCGGGCCGACGTGCTCCATCGGCGGCCTGGTCACCAGGTCGAGCGTCACCACCGCGTCAGGGAGGAACAGCGCCGCCACCGCCGGCCAGTCGCGCCGCGTGACCCCGTCGGCGTACGCCTGCTGGAGCCGCGTGACCGCGACGTGGTCGATCGTCTCCGCCATCCGGTCGGGATCGATCGGTTCGGGTGCGCCAGCCATGTGCCGCAGCCTGCCCCATCGCTGGGCCGCGCGCGCCACGCCGTGACGACGGGCGCCCGCGGCGACCGCGGCGCCCCCTGATCGTCGGGAAGGCAGGCCGCGAGGGGTCTGCCAAGATGTCGAGGTGAGCACGGGAGGGGGCGCCGACCAGCCGGCGACCAGCTCGCCCGCCGCCCTCGGGTCCTCGGTCTACGACGTGCTCCGGCCCGGCCCGCGCAACCGCGGCATGGCCCAGCTGCGAAGCGCGCTGCGCTCGGCGGTCCAGCTGGTGTGGGCGGCCGCCCGGAGCCTGCTGATCCTCGTCCTGGCCCTGCAGGTGGTGATGTCGCTCCTGCTGTTCGTCCAGGTGTTCCTCGCGCGCGCCGTGCTCGACGAGCTGCTCGCATCGGAGTCGTCCGGGCACCCCACCGGCCCCCTGGTGGGGCTGCTGGTGGCGATGGGCATCGTCATCAGCCTGTACGCAGTGGTCCTGGCCTGCACGCCGGAGCTGCAGCGCCTGCTGACCCAGCGAGTCGCCGGCCACGCCATGCGCACCCTGCTCGGAGCCTCGTCCGGGGTCGACTACGCCGCGTTCGACGATGCCACCTTCGAGGACGCGCTGCTCCGGGCGCGGATCAGCTCGCAGAACCGGCCCTCCCAGGTGGTCAACGGCCTGATCACGCTGGTCCAGGCGGTCCTCACCGCCGGGGCCATGGTCCTGAGCATGATCGTGCTGACGCCCCAGATCCTTCCGGTCCTGATCCTCGGTCACCTGGCGGCGCCGTGGCTGGCGCGCCGCAACGCCGACGAGATCCACCAGGCCGAAGCCGACCTCACGGCCATCGACCGGGAGCGCTACTCCATCGAGGAGCTGATGACCGTGCGGGCCGGCGCCAAGGAGGTCCGGTCGTACCGGCTGCAGCGGTTCCTCCTCGAGCGCCACGAGCGGCTCTGGACGATCCGGATCGACCGCAGCGACGAGGTCGCCAAGGCCCGCGGGCGCCGGCTCGCGGTCGGCGGCGTGCTCTCCGGGGCCGCGTTCATGGCGGCCGTGGGGGTCCTCATCTGGCTGGTGCTCTCCAAGCGCGTCGAAGCGGCCTCGGCGGCGACGATCGCCGTGCTGATCCCGGCGCTCGCCGGACGGCTTCGGTCGGTGGGCACCGGGGCGGCGAGCCTCTACGAGTGCGCGCTGTTCACCGGTGACCTCGACCGGTTCATCGAGGTCGCCGGCGGCTCCGCATCGAACGCCGCCTCCCGCGACGGCGAGCCCGAGCCCCTCCGGGAGCTGCGGGTCGAGGGCCTCGACTTCCAGTACCCGGGCACGGACCGCCTGGCTCTGCACGGCGTCTCGGCGGAGATGGCGCGCGGCCAGGTGGTGGCGCTGGTCGGTGAGAACGGGTCGGGCAAGACCACGCTCGCCCTCCTCCTGGCTGGGCTCTACCAGCAGACAGACGGGGAGATCCGCTGGAACGGCGTCGCCTACGACCACCTCCGGACCGACCTGCTCGCCGCTCGCATCGCCGTGGTCAACCAGGACTTCGTGCGGTTCGAGATGTCGGCCGCCATGAACATCGCCCTCGGTCGCCACGAGTGGGTCGGGGACATGGACCGGGTCCGAGCGGCGGCCAAGCTGGCCGGCGCCGACGCCTTCATCGAGGACCTCCCGCTCGGCTACGACACGCTGCTGACCCGCAAGTTCGAGGGCGGCAGCCAGCTCTCCGGCGGGCAGTGGCAGCGGATCGCCCTGGCCCGTGCGCTGTTCGCCGAGCCCGACCTGCTCATCCTCGACGAGCCCAGCGCCGCGCTCGACCCGCGGGCCGAGTTCGAGCTCTACCAGCGGGTGCGCTCGCTCGCCGAGGACCGGACGATCCTGCTCATCTCGCACCGCCTGGCGAGCTGCCGGTCGGCCGACCGCATCTACGTGCTCGAAGAAGGCCGCGTCACCGAGGAGGGCACCCACGACGAGCTGATCGCCAACGGCGGGCTCTACGACGAGCTGTACCGGCTCCAGGTGTCGTCGTTCGCGGCCGACGCGACCTGATCGGTGCCGCCGCGGCTCGTGCCAGACTCCGCCCTGTGACCGACGACGGCGTGCTGATCGGTCGACGGGTCGCGATCGTGGGGTGCGGCGGTGCCGGGCGCCTTCACGCCGAGGCCCTCACCCGGGCTGGGCTGGCACCAGCCGTCCTCATCGACCCGCACGCCGGTCGTCGGTCCGACCTCGCCCGCTCGTTCCCGGACGCCGCCCTCGGAGCCGAGGTGGGCCCCGCCCTCGATGCCTTCGATGCGGCCGTGGTCGCGGTGCCCGACGAGCTGCACGCGCCCCTCGCCATCGAGCTCCTCGCCGCGGGGAAGGACGTCCTCGTCGACAAGCCCATCGCCGGCACCCGAGCCGAGGCGGAGGCCATGGCGGCGGCTGCGGCCGCGGCCGGGCGCGCCCTGGCCGTCGGCCACGTGCGCCGCCACCTGCCGGTGCTCGGGTCGACGGCCGCCCTCCTCCGATCCGGATCGCTCGGCAAGGTGCTGCGCGTCGACGCCGCGCACGGCGGTCGGGACGACTGGATCGCGACCAGCTCGGGGTACGTCGTCGGTGCGGCCGGCGGCGTCATCGCCAACCAGGGCGCCCACACCATCGATGTGCTGGCGTGGTGGTTCGGGCCGCTCGAGGTGGTCTCGTGCGTCGACGACGGCCACGGCGGCCAGGAGGCCGACGCCACCATCGAGCTCCTGGCGGGCGACGTCCCCCTGCACCTCCAGCTGAGCCGGATCCGGTCGTTGCGCAACACGATCCGGGTCCACACCGAGCGCGGTCTCGTCGAGGTGGCCCTCGACCACTACCAGCCGGCGCAGGTGGTCAGCCTCCCTGATGGGGTCGATCCCGCACTGCTCCACGACGACCCCCTCGACCTGCCGGACCAGTTCGACCGCCAGCTCGTGGCCTGGTCCGAGGCGCTCGACGGCAGGTGGCCACCGACGCTCGCCACCCCCGCCCAGGGGATCGTGGTGGCCGCACTGATCGAAGCGTGCCATCGGGTCCGGACCACCGACGAGCCGTGGTGGATGACCTCGGCAGCCCGCTCGTGACCCGCGTCGCGGTGCTGGGCGGCACCGGTGCCATCGGGGGCCGGTTCGTCGAGGTCGTCGCGGGTCAGGACCGCGCCGAGGTCGAGGTCCTGGTCCACCGCTGGTGGCACACCGCCCGGGTCCTGCGCTACGCCGTCGGGCTGCACGACGCACCACCCCTCGACGACGGCACCGAGCCCGAGGCCTTCGCGGCGGTCCTCGCCGGTTGCGACGCGGCGGTCAGCTTCGTCGACGGCCCCGGCGTCCGCGCCTCGACCGCCGCCGCCCTCGTCATCGGCTGCGCTCGGGCCGGGGTGCCCCGCCTGGTCCACCTGGGCGCGCTCCGGCCCTCCGATGCCGGCGGCCCGGTCGCGGCGCGGCCCGACGAGGCGGGCGCACGGCGCGAGGCGTTCGAGCAGGCCCTCGTGGCCGCCGGCGCCGAAGCAGGGGTGGAGGTCACGGTCGTGGCCGCCCCGCTGGTCTACGGGCCCTTCACCCGGGAAGGGGCCATCCACCTTCGAGATCAGGTCGAACGGGGTCGGGTGGCGGTGGCCCGCGGCAGCGGGCCGTGCCACCTCATCTACGTCGACGATGTGGTGGAGGCCGTGTGGGCCGCCGCCAGCGGTCCGCCGCGGAGCTCGGGGCGGATCCCCGTCTCCGGTCCGGGGCCCATCACGTGGGTCGAGCTCTTCGAAGCGTTCGGACAGGTCGTCGGCCGACCGGCGGTGGCCGTGCTGCCTGACGACGAGCTCGACGCGCTGGCCGCCATCGAGAGCGGCGCTCGAGCCGAGGTGCGCTGGCCGGCGCGGCCCGGCACGGCCCACCGGCTGCTCCGCGCCGTCGACCGACGGACCCTGCGCCGCGCCGCTCCTCTGCCGGCGCGGCGACGGCTGGTCGTGCCCAGCGCGGCGGAGCTCGCGCCGCGGCGGGCGCACCTCGACGTGCCGCTCGGTCGAGCCGCCGCCGAGCTGGGCTGGGCTCCCGTGGTCGGCTTCGACGAGGGGATGCGCCGCACCGAGGCCTACCTGCGCTGGGCCGATCCCCGCTAGCTAGCGGACCTGCGCCACGGCCCGGCGGACCCGCAGCACCGAGCGCGCGCCGCCCACGAGCCCCTGGCCGGCCGCGTGCCCCGCCCACGTCCGACCCACGCCCGCGACCGGCCCGGGGAGCGACCACAGCGCCTCGACCGCGCCTCGACGCGTCCGGTCGAGCGCGGCGCGTGCGGACGAGACCGCCGGGTCGTCCAGGACGTCGGCCACCACATCGAGCCGCTCGCGCAGGACGCCGCTCAAGCCGAGCGATCGAGCACGAGATGCGAAGCGCGCGGGGCCAGCGTTCGGGTCGACCCCGAGCTCGGGCTGCGCCACCTCCAGCCGGCGCGCCAGCGCCACGACCTCGACGATCCAACCGGGCCCGAGGTCGTCCGGGGCGTTCCACAGCCGCTCGACCAAGGCGTCCGCCGGGTGGAGCAGGTGCACCCGCGCCGACCCGACCGTGGTGCTCAGCGCGGCCCCCCGCAGCTGCTCGTCGGCGACCTGGGAACCGATGCCGCGCAGCAGCTGCCAGCGGATCGACACCCAGTTGCCGGCGGCGTCGGTCGCCTGCCAGCGCCCCACCAGACCGGCTCGGGTCCACGCGAGCAGGCGGGGGGTCAGGTGATCGACGGGCCAGCCGGTGCTCGCCAACGCCGACCGGACACCGGCCACGGCCTCGGCGTGGAGGGCGAGCTCGATGCGGTGCCAGGGCCGAGCGCCCCACGCGCCATCGAACGCGGGGACCAGCGCGGTGGGCGGGAGCAGGAGCGGCGGTCCCGCCACCGTGCCGAGCCGGTCGACCAGCGGGCGCACGGCCGACCACAGGACCTGGTTGCCGGCCCAGGTCTGACGCTGGACGCCCCGCACCCGGCCGTCGATGGCGTCGCCGGCGTGGAGCTCGGGCAGGTTCCGGGCCACGAGGCCGAGCAGCGCGGTGGCCCCGTCCTCGAGGTCCTCGAAGTCGACGGCCGCGAGCCACGACCGCCACGCCTCCGCCGCCTGATCCCGCGGCAGGAGCGCGGCCGCCAGGAGCAGCCGCATGGTCGACGACACCGCGGCGACGGGAGTCGCCGAGTCCTCACCGCGGGCGGAGGCGGGCATGGTGGGCACGCACGACCTGCAGGAGCTCGGCGTTGCGCGCCGACTGGTCCTGGCGGCCGAGGTTCGACGCGTGGATGCGGCGGTGGAGGACGAGGGCGTCCACGAACGCGAACGCCAGCTGCTCGTGGCGCGCACGGGACATCCAATCGATGGCCGACCCGGTGCGCAGGTCTTCGTCGAGGGGGCCGACCCGCTCGAAGGCGTCGGCCCGGACGACGGCGGCGGCCAGGACCTCGGCCCGGAACGGGCGCTCGTGGAGGCGGATGCCGGAGGCGTCGGCGTCGGAGAGGTCGGGCGAGAGGAAGTTCTGGGTGGCGCCCACGACGATGTCAGCCGGGTCACCCACGGCGAGGCGGTCGAGGCGGTCGAGGCGGTCGCCCAGCGAGGTGGCGCTCCAGAGATCGTCGGCGTCGAGGAACGCGAGCAGCGAGGAGCGGGCGGCGGCCACGCCCCGGTTGACCGCCGCGGCGTAGCCCGAGGGCGGCTGCACGATGACCCGAGCCGTCGGCGCGCACGCCGCCGCCACCGCACCCGAACCATCGGTGGAGCCGTCGTCCACGACGATCACCTCCGCGGGCAGCACCGACTGGCCCGCCACCGACGCGAGCGCCTCGGGCAGGTAGCGGGCGCCATCGCGCACGGCCACGATCACCGTGACGTCGACGGTCACGCCGCCTCGATCGCGGCAGCCACGGCCTCGGCCACGCCGTCGACATCGGTGCCGAGCAGCAGCCGGTACGACGGCACGGTGCGCACGACCCGTGTCATCTCCTGCAGGGCGCGGCCACCCAGGCCACCGCCCTCACGGATCGATCCGGGCACGAGGGTGCGCAGCACCTCGGTGCGGGGCAGCTCCTCCACCCGCGTCTCGCGCCGGCCGGTGACCTGGGGGAGCAGCAGGACGCGGGCCGGCGCCCGCTTGACGGCGCCCGCTGGTTCCGTGAGGAGCGGGCCGCCGTCGGGGCCGGGCCCCAGCCCCAGCCGGCGGGCCGCGTCGGGCTCCAGCTTCGAACGCCCGTAGACGGCGTGGACCATCGGTCCTCCTGCGGCGTCGAGGTCGACGATGCAGGCGTCGTCGCAGAGGAAGGCGAACCCGGCCAGCACGCACGTCATGGCCGTGGTCGACTTGCCCGACCCGCTGCTGCCGGCGATGAGCGCCGCGCCCCGCTCGGTGGCGACGCACGACGAGTGCATCATCGACAGGCCGAGATCGGTGGCCCACCATCCGATGAACGTGCGGAACGGCGCCCGGTCGGTCCAGGGCGGCACCGCGTTCGGGCTCGAGGCGTGGACCAGGCCCCGCGCCTGGCGACCGTCGTAGAGGTGCAGCAGCCCCTCGGACTGCTGGTAGGTGACCCGCACGTCCCCGGTGGTGTGGCCGCGGACGCGATCGCGGTGCAGCAGGTTCTCGTCGATCCAGGGGAGCTCGGGCAGGCCCACGCCGGCGGTAGCCGTGTCCCAGCAGCCGATGGTCAGCGCGGGCGGTGCCTCCCCACCGACGGTCGGTCCGAGCTCGGACGAGAGGGTGGCAGCGCGGTAGCGCGCGGCGATCTCGGGAGACCGGAAGCGGATCGAAACCTCCCGGTCGGCGATGCCGAGGCGGCGCACCTCGACGGGCGCGTCGGCGCACGCGTGCTCGAACGCCTCGAAGCTGCGGCCGACGAACTCGTCGACCTGCTCCGGGGGTGGTGCGGGTGGGAGACGCTGGCGCACGGTCAGCCCACCGCGGGCCAGCCCTCCGGGCCGATGTCGTGGATCGGATCGAGGAGCAGGAGCTCCTCGAGGTCGTCGTGCTTCTCGATCTGCGGCGGCCGGTAGGCCGCACGGGGGATGGCCGCCACGGGCGGGGCGATCGCGACAGCTGGCGCCTCCGGCGACCAGCTCAGGATGCTCTCGTCGACGAGGCTGCGCAGGAAGGCATCGACATCGACGGCGGCCTGCGCCCGGTCGACCTCGAACCCGGCCACCAGCACCTGCACGAGGTCCTCGGGCCCGGCGCCCTCGACGAGCGCCGACCAGCAGTCCGCGGCCGCCTGCTCCAAGGCGAAGTACGCCCCGGTCTCGAGGTTGATCATCATCACCTGATCATCGAGGCGCTCGTGGGTCATCCACGGCTCCACGACGAACCTGCCCGCTTCCAACATGGTTGGCTCGCCCCTCCGGTCGTTCGTCGGGACGATACTCGACGCTCAGGAGGCCTCGGCCCGGTGACCTGCGACGACGCGCCGGTACACGGCCTCGTACTGGTCGACCGTCGCACCGATCGACCACTCCTGCTCGACGCGGGCGCGCGCCGCCCGGCCGAGCGCACTCGCTCGTGCGGTCGACCCGAGCACCTCGGCCATGGCGGCGGCCAAGCCCGGGACATCGCCGGGCGGGACGAGCAGGCCGGTGACGCCGTCGACCACGGCCTCGGCCAAGCCGGGCCCCGCCATGGCCACCACCGCCCGGGCCGACCACGCCGCCTCGAGCGACACGAGGGGCAGGCCCTCGTAGCGCGACGGCATCACCAGGGCCCGCGCTTGCGCCAGCAGCTCGGGCACCCGGTGGGGCTCGACCCGGCCGACCAGCTCGACCCGGTCGCCGACGCCGAGCGCCTGGGCCTGCGCGACCAGGTCGTCACGGTCCGGGCCGGTCCCCACGATCTGCAGCCGGGCCCACGGGAACGCGGGCGCCACCGAGGCGAACGCCGCGATGGCCATGTCGAACCCCTTCTGCGGGACGAGCCGGCCGACGCAGATCAGCGGTGCGTGCGCCGCGATCGGCTGCGGCTCGCCCGGAGGCGCCTGCACGGCGTTGCGCACGAGCGAGAGCCGGTCGGCCACGTCGGGGAAGAGCGCGGCGGTGTCATCGACCACGTCCTGGGACACGCCCGTGACCCACGACGCCTCGGCGACCATGGCGGCGACCGGAGCGAGCTCGTCGCCCAGGTGGGCGCTCATGACGTTGTGGACGGTGGCCACCAGCGGGCGCTTGTGGCGCTCGGTCCGCAGGTACATCCACAGCGCGGTGGAGCCATCGTGGGTGTGGACCACGTCGGGGGCCAGGTCCCGGGTGAAGCGACCGATCTCGACGGCCCGCCGCAGCACCGCGGCGCCGTCGTTGCGGGCCAGCGCCTCCTGGGCGCCGGTGCGCAGCACCGGCACGCCGTTCACCTCATCGAGCCCGGCGTCGACGGCTGCGTGCGGGCACGTGATGAGCCCCACCTCGCTCCCCCGGCGCTGCAGCTCGGCCAGGAGCTGCGAAGCCAGCACCTCGAGGCCCCCGAGCCACGGCAGGTACGCCGGGGTGATGAACAGCACGCGCGGTCGGCGCTCCCCGCTCACGGTGACGTCCGCGAGGGCGTCAGGCGGCTCCCCGCCCAGCGGCGGCCGCGGCGCACGACCGCAGCCGGCACGTGGCGGGTGCGGTCGACGCGCAGCAGGTCGGCGGTGAACCGCGGGGTCGCCAGCACGGCGCGGCCCGGACCGACCGCCGTGCGCAGCCGCACCCATCGGGCCCGCCGGATGGCGCCGATCCCCATGGGCCCGTCGTCGGCCGGGCCGGTGAGGAGGTCGAAGCGCCGCCGATCCCCCGCGGAGGCCACCGCCGCCCACAGCGCCCACAGGGCATCGGCGGGGACCGGGGCGTCGAACTCGTCCACCAGGTAGCGCAGCGCGCTCCGGACGGGCAGGACCACCCGGTGGCGCCGGGCGTGCTCGACCAACCGGTCCCAGTCGACGGACTGGGTGCGCAGCAGCACGACCGCGTCGGCCACCCAGCGCGACGACCATCCCGGGATGCTCGTCACGCCGTGCACGATGACGTTGAGCAGCAGATCCTCGGGCGCGGGAAGGGCGATGGCCCGGCCCACCAGCTCGCTCGGCCGCTGCCCGGCCCAGATCTCGGGGACGGAGGCCCGGCCCTCGGTGCGACCCATGAAGGGCACACCAGGGACGTGGTGCAGGTCGATGTGGCCCCCTTCGGGGTGGACGAGGGGGACGCTGTGGCGGGCGCGCCACGAGCGCGGGAGCGGGTTGGCCTCGCCGCAGACCCATCCGTCGCGGACGAGCAGATCGACCGCCCGGGCGATGTCGGGCGACGGGACCAGCACGTCGACGTCGCTCATCGGGCGCCGACCGAGGTCGGGGTAGGCGTGCAGGGCCAGCGGCAGGCCCTTGAGGAGCATGACCGCGACCCGGCCCTGCTGCAGCGGATCGAGCCACGACGGTGCGTGGTGGAGGTGGAGGGTGTTGTCCCGGAAGGCCTCGCGGTGGAGGCGCTTCATGGTGGGGGCGTCGTCGCCCGCAGCCTCGGCACCGATGGTGTGGAGCACGAGCGGCAGCAGCCGGGAGCGGTCCGCCATGGCGTCGTCGCGCAGGTCGATGTCGCCGCG
The DNA here is from genome assembly GCF_049993875.1 of Aquihabitans sp. McL0605. NCBI lineage: Bacteria > Bacillati > Actinomycetota > Acidimicrobiia > Acidimicrobiales > Iamiaceae > Aquihabitans > Aquihabitans sp. McL0605. The sequence continues at coordinate 2,786,975 of NZ_CP188252.1, read as the reverse complement.
GACGCGCGTCCATGCGGCGCGGGCCTCGTCCGGAGGCAGCAGAGCGGCGCGGAGGACCTCCTCGGTGACCGGGCCCGGCCAGCACGAGCCGTCGAGCCCGGGCCGCCTCACGACACCGCCCGCTTCCGCCGGACCCGCCGGCCCAGGGCATCGAGCATGGAGCGCCGCAGGCCATCGGTGTCGTAGGTGAGGTTGCCGCCGTGGATGCGCCGCACCCGGCCCACGTCGTCGCGGACCTCGATCGTGGCGCCGGCCTCGTTGGCCCGCATCAGCCAGTCGAGGTCCTCGCTCAGGCGCAGGTCCGGATCGAACGGTCCGACCCGCTCGAACAGCTCGCGCCGGAAGACGCCGGCGAACACCGACGGGCGCGAGACCTCGCCAGGCTCTCCCACCCGATCGGCCACCGCCCACGCCGGCAGCGCCACCCCATCGAGGACCTCGTAGGACTGCATGCCGAGCACGCCGTCGATCGCGGGGTCCTGGGTCAGGTGCTCGATCTGGCGCAGGAGGGCACCGGGCGGGATCAGGTCGTCGCAGTCGAGGAACGCCACCAGGGGAGCGGTGGCCGCCGCGATCCCTGCGTTGCGGGCGGCGGCGGGCCCGGCCTGCGCCTGGCGCAGGCAGATCACCCCGTGACCGACCGCGATCGCGGCGCTGGCATCGGTGGACCCGTCGTCGATGACGATGACCTCGAGGTCGAGCGCCTGGTCGGCGACGCTGCGGAGCGCGTCGGCCAGGAACCGCTCGCCGTCGTGGATCGGGATGACCACGGTTGCGAGCGGTGCCATGGCTCCCCAAGGTAGGGCACCGGAAGAAGGGCCTGAGCAGGTCCGGAGCGGGTCGGTCCGCCCGCGACCGAGGCCGCGACGGTCGCGCCGAGCTCCCAGCACGCGTCGGTGGCGACCGGATCCACCGGCCCGATCACGCCCACGGGCGCCGACGGTTTGGAAGACTCGCCTCCTCGGCGACCAGGGGGACGAGGCGTGGAGCAACAGACCAGCAGCAGGGGACGGGCGCGACGGATCGCGGTGGCGGCGGCCGCCGCGCTGCTCGTGGCCGCCGTGCTCGCACCCGGCCCGGCATCCGCGACACCTCAGGGTGCGCCGCCCCCAGACGTGATCGCCGCCGCGCTGAACGGGAGCGTCACCTCGGTGACCGGCTGCGACGGGGTCACCCGCAGCAGCTCCAACACCGGGTTCCTGAAGGTCGAGCGCCCCAACGCCACATCGGGCGACATCTCGGTGGACGTGTCCTACGGCGGCACGCTCGTCGCCGGCACCGACTACGACGCGCTGCCCGACCCGGTCACCATCGCGGCCGGGCACGAAGCCACGGTCCTCTTCATCGACCCGACGCGGTCCGGCACCATCACGCTGACGGTCGAGCCGGGCCCGGGCTACGTCGTGGGCGAACCGGCCACCGCCACCGTCGACTTCCCACTCACCCACGTCGACGCCGCCTGCCTGGCGCCGAACGAGCAGACCGTCCCGGTCGGCGGCACCCCGCACGGCGTCGACGTCACCGCCCACGGCTTCTCCCAGATCGTCGACTCCCACTTCGAGACCGTCGGCGACCTGCCACCGGGGTTGGACTTCCACGTCGACGGCACGTGGACCGGTGCCGCCACCACCGCAGGGGTCTACGGGTTCACCGCCCGCTGGTGCCTGCTCGACGGCAGCACCAACAGCCAGTGCTTCTTGGAGATCCCGTTCGAGATCACCGTGGTGGGCGCCGGCACCGACGTGCCGCAGCTCCAGCCGCCGGTGGTCGAGGCTCCGGCCACCCCCGCCACGCCGATCAGCGACACCGCGAGCTACACCGGCTGATCGCTCACCGTCGCCGCCATGGTGGCGCCGAGCTCCCAGCACGCGTCGGTGGCGACCGGGTCGACCGGCCCGATCACGCGCACGGGCGCAGCGACGGCCCGCCACCCGAGGCCGGTGACGATGCGCTCGATGTCGCGGATCGCCCCGTCGACGTCGTTGTTCCCGTGCACGTACAGGCCCCACGGCCGCCGCTGCGCCGCCTCGAGGCACGGGTAGTAGATCGTGTCGAAGAAGTGCTTGAGCGCCCCGCTCATGGACCCGAGGTTGGCGGGCGTTCCCAGCACGTAGCCATCGGCCTCGAGGACATCCACGGGCGACGCGGTCAGCGCCGGTCGGGCCACCACCTCGACGTCGGGCAGCTCCGGCCGAGCCGCGCCGTCTAGCACGGCTCGCAGGAGGGTGTCGAGCGGCGGGGACACCGTGTGGTGCACGACCAGGATGCGAGGCACCCCACCAGTGTCCCAGAGCGGCTCCGCACCGAGAGGCGGCGCCGACCCGGATGGCCCCGAGCACGCGCCCGGGTCGATCGCCACCGACGCCGGACGCGCCACTGCCGGCCCCCGAAGGGACCGGCAGCAGGCACAACCGATCAGGCCGGAGCCCGTCGGACAGGGTGGATCAGACGGCGGCCGAGCAGACCGTGTCGGTGATCAAGCGGGCCACCAGGTACGGGTCCATGTTGGCGTTGGGACGACGATCCTCGGCGTAGCCCTTCTTCTCGACGGCCACCTGCCACGGGATGCGGATGGAAGCGCCACGGTTGGACACGCCGTAGGAGAACTCGGTCCACGGGGCGGTCTCGTGGGCGCCGGTCAGGCGATCCTCGATGCCGTGGCCGTAGGCCCGGACCATCTCCTCGGCCCGGGCGCCGAGCGCCTCGCAGGCAGCGATGATCGGGTCGTAGCCCTCGCGCATGGCCTTGGTGGAGAAGTTGGTGTGGCAGCCGGCGCCGTTCCAGTCGCCCTTGACGGGCTTGGGGTCGACGGTGGCCGAGATGCCGAACTCCTCGGCGATGCGGTAGAGCAGCCAGCGAGCGACCCACAGGTGGTCGCCCACATCGAGCGGACCGAGCGGGCCGACCTGGAACTCCCACTGGCCAGGCATGACCTCGGCGTTGATGCCCGAGAGGCCGATGCCGGCTTCGAGGCAGGCCTCCATGTGGGCCTCGACGACGTCGCGGCCGAAGACCTCATCGGCGCCGACGCCGCAGTAGTAGAAGCCCTGCGGGGCGGGGAAGCCGTTGACCGGGAAGCCGAGCGGCCGACCGTCCTTGAAGAACGTGTACTCCTGCTCGATGCCGAACCACATGTCCTGGTCGGCGTACTTCTCGGCGATGGCGCGCAGGGGGGCGCGGGAGTTGGTCGGGTGCGGGGTGTCGTCGACGAGGAAGACCTCGCACATCACCAAGATGTCGTCGCCGCCACGGATCGGGTCCGGGAAGACCGCGACGGGCTTGAGCACGCAGTCGGAGTTGTCGCCAGGCGCCTGGTTGGTGCTGGACCCGTCGAAGCCCCAGATGGGCAGGTTGTCGTGCGCACGATCGTCTTCGAGGATGCGGGTCTTGGAGCGAAGGCGAGCGGTGGGCTCGGTGCCATCGATCCAGATGTATTCGGCCTTGTAAACCACGGAAGTCATCTCCAGTTGTTGCGCCAGCCCCTGTGCAGGCAGGCAGATCCGTTGTGCGGGAGGGACCCTAGGAGGGTTCACGCGCGAGGTCATTTCCCGTATGTGAACGGTCTGTGAACCGGTACGTTCGGCAGACAGGGTGTCCCGGCCGCCACTCGGCCCGCCTCCGCCCGCCCGGCGTGGATGGTCAACGCATCCGATCGCCCGGGACCGCTCCGCCCCGAGGGCGTTTCCGGGCCGTCACGAGGTACTTGCACCTTTGTGAACGGAACGTGAACCCGCCCCCTCTCGGGTTGCTCCGCGTCACGTCCGGGCGTGAGGATGGCCCGGTGGATCGCCAGAGGGAGTACGTGCTGCGCACGGTCGAGGAGCGGGGGGTGCGCCTGGTGCGCCTCTGGTTCACCGATGTGCTCGGCCAGCTGAAGTCGTTCGCCATCTCACCGGCGGAGCTCGAGAACGCCTTCGAGGAGGGCATGCGCTTCGACGGCTCGGCCATCGACGGCTTCAGCCGCATCCAGGAGAGCGACGTCCTCGCCCGCCCCGATGCCCGCACGTTCGAGCTGCTGCCGTGGCACGAGCGCGACGAGACCTCGGCTCGCATGTTCTGCGACCTCACCACCCTCGACGGCACGCCCTTCGCCGGCGATCCCCGGCAGGTGCTGCGCCGCAACCTCGACAACGCACGGGAGCGGGGCTACTCGTTCTTCGTCGCCCCGGAGATGGAGTTCTTCTACTTCGGCTCCGGCGACCCGTCGCAGCCGCTCGAGCCGCTCGACACCGGCGGCTACTTCGACCTCACCACGGCCGACGTCAGCTCCGACCTCCGCAAGAAGACCATCCACCACCTCGAGGCCATGGGCATCCCGGTGGAGTACTCGTTCCACGAGGACAGCCCCAGCCAGCACGAGATCGACCTGCGATACACCGACGCGCTGAGCATGGCCGACAACGTCATGACCTTCCGCCTCGTCGTGCGGGAGACGGCCATGGAGCAGGGCGTGTACGCCACGTTCATGCCGAAGCCGCTCACCGGAGTCCAGGGCTCGGGCATGCACACCCACCTGTCGCTGTTCGAGGGCGACAGCAACGTGTTCCACGACCCGGGCGACGACCACCCGCTGTCGAAGACCGGTCAGGCGTTCGTCGCCGGCCTGCTGCACCACGCCGCGGAGATCACCGCCGTCACCAACCAGCTGGTGAACTCGTACAAGCGGCTGATCGTGGGCACCGAGGCCCCGTCGCACATCACCTGGGCCCAGAACCACCGCGCTGCGCTGGTGCGGGTGCCGATGCAGAAGCCCGGCAAGGAGTCGGGGGTGCGCATCGAGTACCGCTCGCCCGACCCGGCGTGCAACCCGTACCTGGCCTACTCGGTGCTGCTCGCTGCCGGCCTCAAGGGCATCGACGAGGGCTACACGCTCCCCGACGAGGCCACCTCGTTCCTCGACCTCTCCCCCGCCGAGCGCCACGCCGCCGGGGTGAAGGACCTGCCGCAGTCGCTCAGCGAGGCGCTCGACGCCATGGAAGGATCCACCCTCGTGCGCGAGGCCCTGGGCGACCACATCTTCGAGTGGTTCCTGCGCAACAAGCGGGCGGAGTGGGCCGACTACAAGGCCCAGGTCACGCCCTTCGAGCTCGCTCGGTACCTGCCCACCTGGTGACTGGACCCATGGAACCGCTGCTCGTCCATCCCGACCCGCCCCCCTCCGAGCTGGCCCGCCTGCTCGATCTGGGCGGCTACGCCTGGAAGCCCATCGCCGATGAGCGCATGGCGATCAGCGAGACCCCCGACGACGGCTGGGGCGGCGCCATCGTCGTCATCACCGAGCAGAGCGACGCGGCCTGGGCCCTCTGCCGCGCCATCCGCAAGGGCGACCTTCCGGTCGAGCCGCTGCTGCTGCTCATCGGCGGCAACCGCCTCGACGAGCTCGACCTGCGCGACGAGCTCTACGACGACTTCTGCCTCGACCCGTTCCACCCTCGCGAGCTGGAGGCCCGGCTCCGCCACCTGTTCTGGCGCACGGGCTTCGGCACCGCCCCCGAGCTCGTGGAGTACGGCGGCCTCGTGCTCAACCTGGAGACCTACCAGGCGGTCATCGACGGCGACCCGCTCGACCTCACCTACATGGAGTACGAGCTGCTCAAGTTCCTGGCGCAGCACCCCGGCAAGGTGTTCACCCGCGAGACGCTGCTCAGCCGGGTCTGGGGCTACGAGTACTACGGCGGCGCCCGCACGGTCGACGTCCACATCCGGCGCCTGCGCGCCAAGCTCGGCGAGGAGCACGCCAACCTGATCGCCACCGTGCGCTCGGTGGGCTACCGCTTCGGCCAGTCGCGCTGGGGTGGCTGAAGCCTCTCAGGCTCCGCCACATCGCTCGATCTCCGGCTTGCAGCTCGGCCTTCGCAAGCCCCTGCGGTCGCCACTCACGGCCTCCTCTCCCCGCCTTCGGCGAAAGCTGGGGCTGGCTCACGAGCGGCACCACCAATCGTTCGCCCGCTACGGGCCCGACGCGTCGCCCGTGGCCGGGACGCCCGACGTGGTCGGGGTGGTGCTGGTGGTCGGCGGCGGTGGCGGCGCCACGTCGAACGCGGCCCCCATCTGGCCGGCGAGCCAGCTGTTCCAGAACCACACCGCGGTGTCGTGCTGGAAGTGGGCACCGTCCTCGCGCAGCGGCAGGCCGGTGGGCGTCTTGACGAACGCCTTGCCCGACGCGTCGCACAGCTGAGGCCCCGGGTCGATCAGCCGCACCCAGCCCTTGTTGCGCTGGGCCACCTTGCGGACCCGCTCGTTGACCCAGTCGATGCGCTTGGGTTGGAGCCGCTCCTTGCCGAGGCGGGTGACGGTGGTCCCGAAGCACGGGACGACGGGCATCACGGTGGGCACGCCGACCGACCGGTACCGGTCGACGCGCTCCTGGATGCGCTGCTCGACCAGGTGGGCGAACGCCTTGGTGCCGACCTGGTAGCGGGTGCCGTCGAGCTGCTGGTCGTAGACCTCCCACGCCCCGACCCACAGGAGCACCGCATCGGGCTTGTCGGCCAGGCCCTTCAGCTCGGCGACGTCGACCTTCTGGCACGCCGGTGGGTAGTCCTCGCCGCTGTGGCCGCCGACGATGAACTGGGCGCGGTACGGCATCAGCCCGCAGCCGATGATCGCCCGGTTGTCGACGGAGACGGTGGGCGAGAGCGTGGGCCCGAGCTCCCAGCCGAGCGACCAGCCCACGGAGTCACCGGTGAGGAGCACCTTCAGGGGCCGGCCGAGGCGGGCCGAGGGATCGACCGAGGCGGTCGGGCTGACGACCAGGCTCCGGGCTCCGGTGAACGGGCCGGGCGGGCCCTCGTCGATGGGCTCGGTGGTGGAGGTGGTCCGCAGGAGCTTCGCCTCCTCGGCCGCGCTGATGTCGCCGACGGCGGCGTCGAGGACCGCTTTGTCGCTCACCGACGCGTACGTGGGCGCGGGCGGCGCCCCTGCCGACGTGCCCACGACGACCCCGATCACCAGCAGGAAGGCCATCGCCGACCACGCCGCCCGAGGCACCCGCGGGGTGCGGTCGGGCCGGTGGCCCCGCCGCCGCGCCAGCCCGCCCAGGCCGGCCGGGAGGGTGCCGGTGCGGATCGGCTCCTCCACCAGCCAGAACGACAACGTGGCGAACGAGACCGCGACCACGACCACCGAAGCGTCGAGGGCCAGGCCCGACACCCCGAAGTGCTCGGCGAGGAACACCTGGGCCGGCCACGACCAGAGGTAGATCCCGTAGGACCGGCGCCCGAGCCAGACCAGGACGGGGTTGGCCAGCACCGCCGCCTGCGGGCCCCGCCCGGTGGCCACGCCCGCCACCACCAGCACCGACAGCACCGCCAGGAGCTGGAAGCCCCACTGGTAGAAGCCGGCGTGGGCGTTGGAGCCCAGGAAGAAGAACGCCACCACGGGGACCAGCGCGAGCGCGCCCACCACGGCCCAGCGCTGGGCCCAGCGCCGACGAGCGCCGTGCGTCTCTCCCCGACGCGAGGCCGGATCCCACCAGCACCCGAGCAGCGCCCCGCCGAACAGGGCGAAGACCCGGGTGTCGGTGCCGTAGTAGATCCTCGACAGGTCCATGCCGAGCGAGGACGAGACCGCCATCCAGCCGGCCGAGGCGAGCGCAGCGACCCCGGCCACCACGGCGACGGACCGGCGGAGGTGGGTGGTGACCTTGCCCAGCCCCACCACCACCAACGGCCACACCAGGTAGAACTGCTCCTCGATCGCCAGCGACCAGGTGTGGCGCAGCGGCGTCGGGACGATCCCCGATGCGAAGTACGACTGGCCGCTCAGGATGAAGCGCCAGTTGGCCACGTAGGCGAGCGCGGCGAGGGCGTCGCCGCGGATGGCACCCAGGCGCCATGCCGGCAGCCACAGCCGGGCGCCGATCGCCACCGCGACCAGCACGACCAGCAGGGCGGGCAGGAGCCGCTTGAAGCGCCGGATCCAGAACGAGCCGAGGGCGATCCCACCCCGCCGCTCGCGCTCGGCGAGCAGCAGGCGGGTGATGAGGAACCCGCTGATCACGAAGAACACGTCGACGCCGAGGAAGCCGCCGCCCAGGATCTCGAGGTGGTACGCCACGACGGCGAACACGGCGACGGCCCGCAGGCCGTCGAGGCCGGGGATGTAGCCGGGCTTGGGCGGCGAGGCCGCCGGAGGGGCGGGGGACATCACCTCGGGGTCGACCGCGAGGGCGGCCTGGCGAGCAGCGCGAGGCGGGGTGACGGGCCGAGCCGGGTCCTGGGATCGGGGCGGGAGCCCACCCGCGACCGGGCGCGGCGTGGGCCTGGGTCCCCGCGACGGAGAGCTCGGTGGCGACGACGAACCCATGCAGCAGCCACGGTACCGCTGGGCGTCGTTGCGCTCCGAACCGCCGTCAGGTCAAGATGGGGCCATGCCCGGTGCCATCGCAATCATCATCGTCTTGGTCGTGGCCATCCCCGTCACGGTGCTGATCTCGGGCGGCATCGCCTCGGCGCTGCTCGGGTACGTCCTCAAGGAAGAGGTCGACACGGCCAACGAGGGCAGCGAGCTCATCGCCACCAACATCTAGCCCCGGTACGCCCAGGCCTCGATCTCGACGTTCGCGTCGAACGGGAGCCGGGCCACCTGGAAGGCGGACCGGGCGGGGCGCGGCTCGGCGAACGCCAGGGCGTAGCGCTCGTTGAACTCGCCGAACCGATCGAGGTCGGCCAGGAAGCAGGTGGTCTTCACCACGTGCTCGAGCCCGAGCCCGTGCTCGGCCAGGCGATCGCGCAGGTTGGCCAGCACCGCGTCGACCTCGGCGGCGAAGCCCTCCACCAGCACGCCGTCGACGAGGCCGAGCTGGCCGGACACCACCACCCAGTCCCCGGCCGCGACGGCGGGCGTGTACGGAAGTCCGGTGGGGTGCGGCATCAGAGGGCTCCTCGGGTGGGCCAGTCGGTGGGGCAACCTTGGTGCAGCCAGACGGCGGCTGCCACCGCCGCGAAGACCGCGTCGGACCCGTTGACGGCGGGGCCGGGCGTGGCGTCGATCTCGACGTCGATCGGCGGCGTGTCGATGGCCCGCGGGATGCCGAACGAGCGGATGGTGAGGTCGTGCACCTCGCCGGAGGCGTCGACGGCGATGCCCTCGCTGGTGACCCAGCCGAACGCCATGTGGGCGGCGCCGATGGCGTAGGACCGCAGGACCACCTCGTCGAGCGGGTCGCCCGCCGCCACCTTCACCTGGATGCGCCCGTCGACGATCGCAGCCTCGGCCACCCCGCCGGAGGGGCCTCGGACCGGCTCCAGCGCGCCGCGGGCGCCGGCCAGCAGCACCACGGCCTCGGCCCAGCCCGCGGCACGGGGTGCCGCTGTCGTGGGAGGGCCGGCCAGGTCGACCTGATCGACGACCAGGCCCGGGGCCACCCGTGCGATGGCGTCGGCGATGCCCGGGGTGCGAGCCACGGTGATCCGGCCGGTCCCGTCGGAGCGAGCCCCGCCCGCCACCGGCGGGCGCTTCACGCCCAGCCGCACCACGTCCTCGCGAGACCACAGCACCCGGACGGCACGTCCGTGCTGGTCGGCCAGCTGCCGAGCCACCGCGCCGAGGCTGTCGGGCTGCTTGGCGCCGAACGCCCCGCCGTTGGCCAGCGACGACGCCGGCTCGCCCCCCGGCTCGCACCACGACGCATCGGTCTCGAGGTAGCCGGGCTCGACCCAGCACGTGCGCAGGGCCGCGTCCCAATCGCCCTCGGGCACGGCGAGCGGTGGAGCGGCGTCGACCGTGGTGCGCCGGCCCTGGACCTTGCCGGCCGCGGCGCGGGCCGCCTCGACCGTCTCACCCACCGCCCACGATCCGTCGGCAGCCCGGACCGCCACCAGGGCACCGGAGGGCGCCAGGTCGTCGGCGAACCCGCCTCGGCCCTCGGCCACCGTGGGCGACACCGCTTGGGGGGCCCCGCCCTCGAGCTCCGCCCGGGCCGACGCGGCGGCGAGATCCCGCGGCGGGTGCGGGCGGTCGAGCGCGTCCCAGGCCTCGACGATGGTCTGCCAGCCCGTGCAGCGGCACAGGTGGGCCTGGAGCGCCCGCTCGACCGGCGCGTGGTCGGCGATGTCGGTGGCCTTCTGCCGCAGGGCGTCGAGCCGGACGAGGATCCCCGGCGTGCAGAAGCCGCACTGGCTGCCGCCCGTGGCGCACAAGGCCCCCGCCCACGACTCGCGGGCCGAAGGGTCGAGCCCGTCGACGGTGGTGATGGTGCGCCCGGCCACCCGCCGGACGGGCGTCACGCACGACACGCGCGGCGCGCCGTCGACCAGCACCGTGCAGCAGCCGCACTGGCCCTGCGGGCTGCACCCGTCCTTCACCGACCGGATGCCCAACTGGTCACGAAGGGCGCACAGCAAGGACCCACCGGTGTCGCGCACCTCGACCGCGACACCGTCGACGGTCAGCGCGATCTGGGATTCCGGTGCGGTCGACGAAGGCAGGGACACGGCGCCGACACTAGGCCCGGCACCGGGGGGCATCCGCGTCCCGAGGGGGGCGCGTGAGTAGAACGTTGCTGGGCCCTTTGGGCCGATGTTGATCGTTCTCGTTCCCCCTCTTTTCGTCGCCACCCCGCAGGAGCATCCGTGGAGTCGGGTCTGCGCACCCCCGATACTCCGGGCGAGACCGGAGGGCTGATCGTCATGGTCCGCCCCGATCCCGCCCATGCGGCGCGGGCCATCGCCGACGATCTCCACGCCGAGCTGGCCATCGGCGGCGCCGAGACCGAGCTGGCCCTGGCCCGGCTGAGCGCCCGGCAGCTCGAGCACCGGGACCTCGACGGCCTGGCGGCCGCCATGCGCCGCGCCGAGCTGATCCGCGACCGAACCCGCGACTCGGTGTCGGCCCGCCTCTCCAAGAGCCTCAACACGCGCGTCGCCATCCACCCCGACACCATCCGCCGCGCCGCCATCGAGGTCCTCGCGGCCGACACGGCCCTGCAGCTCGCCATCGCCCACGACACCAAGCGCACCACCCGGCGCCGGCGCCTCGGCACCGGAGCCGGGACCGGCGTGGCTGCCGCGGGCGTGGCCGTGGCGGCGCTGGCGGTGCCCCCGGTCGGCGTGGCCATCGCCACCGTCGGCGTGGCCGGGGCCGGCCTCAGCCACCTGCGCGCCCGCCGGGCCACCCCCGCCGAGCACGCCAGCCTCCGCCAGTTCTGCTCGGTCACCCGATCCCGCTGGGAGCAGGTGGCCGGCGTCGGGGCCGACCCCACCCAGGTCGACGACATCATCCACCGCTACGACCCGCAGGATGCGGTGATCGCCGGCCTGCTGGGCGACAACCCGGCCGTGCGGGCCGCCGAGCGGGTGGTGGTGCAGCGGCGCATGGCGTGGGTGGCGGCGTGGCGCCGAGAGGTGGGCGACTCCACCCCGATCACCGACCCGGCCGTCCAGGCCCTCCTCCAGCGCGAGCGCACCGAGCTGTGGCTCACCTCCGGCGCCGACCTCGACACCGACCAGGCCGACACGCTGGTGGTGGCGGCCCCCTACTCCGATCTCTCCGAGGAACGGGCCAAGGAGCTGCACCGCCGGCTCCTCGGACTCCCCCGCGGCCAGCGGGTCATCGTGGTGCTCGCGCCCGATCCCGACGCACCCACCGGCGTGAAGATCCCCGGCGTGGGCTGGGTTCCCGCACTCGAGGCTTCGCCTCAAGAGCAGGATGTCCGGCCCGCACCGCCGTCGATCTCACGCTGATCGCGGCGCACGCGCTCCTCTCCCCGCCTTCGGCGAAAGCTGGCGCTGGTCACCGCCCAGGCAGGCGCCGGCACGCGCCAAGCGCGACGAAGGCGGGCCCTGAGGCCCGCCTCCGGTCAGATCGGTCGGTTGCTCCGGGTCAGCTGAAGGAGGAGCCGCAGCCGCAGGTGCGCTGGGCGTTGGGGTTGTCGATGGAGAACCCGGCCTGCTGGAGGCCGTCCTTGTAGTCGAGGGTGGCACCGGTGAGCAGCTGGGCGCTCGACGGGTCGACGACGACCTTGACGCCGCCCTTCTCCGTGATCAGGTCATCGGCCGCCATGTCGGAGTCGAAGAACATCTCGTAGCTGAACCCCGAGCACCCGCCGGGGCGCACGGCCACGCGCAGCGCGAGCGACGTGTCGCCTTCGGCCGAGATGAGCTCGGCGACCTTGGATGCTGCGTTGTCGGTGAGCGCAATCACAGGGGCTTCCTCCTGATCGGAACAATCACGGCCATCGTACCGCTCGGCGCGGCCGACGCACCCCATCAGGGCAAGGGATCCTGGGCCGGGCGCCGGTAGGATCGAACTCGTGTCCGCCCCGTCCAACGCCCTTCCGTCGCCCGACGACGTCCGCAGCCTGCTGCGGGGCGTGATCGACCCCGAGCTGGGGAGCGACATCGTCGAGCTGGGCATGGTCAAGGGCGTCGACGTGGGCGAAGACGGCCACGTCACCGTCACCATCGCCCTCACCACCTCGGGCTGCCCGCTCCGCGCCCAGATCCAACGAGACGTCCGCACCCGGGTGGCCTCCCACCCCGGGGTCACCTCGGTGAAGCTCGACTGGACCGAGATGACCCAGGCAGAGAAGTCGCGGGCCATGGAGAAGGCCCGCTTCAACGTGTCCCAGCGAGACGAGGACACCGCCATCGGCCCCACCACCCGGGTGGTGCTCGTGGCGTCGGGCAAGGGCGGCGTGGGCAAGTCGTCGGTCACCGCCAACCTGGCTGCGGCCCTGGCCGATCGGGGCCTCAAGGTGGGCGTCCTCGACGCCGACGTCTGGGGCTTCTCGATCCCGCGCATGCTCGGCGTGTCGGGCCGCCTCGAAGGCCGCGTCGAGGGCAACCGCAAGGTCATGCTCCCGATCGAGCGCAAGATCGGTGCCGGCGTGGTCCGCATCGTGTCGATGGGGTTCCTCGTCGAGGACGAGGAGACCGCGCTCATGTGGCGGGGGCTCATGCTCAACCGCGGCGTGCAGCACTTCCTCCAGGACGTGGAGTGGGGCGACGACCTCGACTACCTCCTGGTCGACATGCCGCCCGGGACCGGCGACGTGCAGATGGGCGTGGCCAAGCTCGTGCCGCGCGCCGAGGTCATCGTCGTCACCACGCCGGCGGTGGGCGCCCAGAAGGTGGCCATCCGCGCCGTGTCGATGGCCCGAAAGAGCTTCCTGCGCGTGGCGGGCGTGGTCGAGAACATGAGCTCGTTCACCGACAACCACGGCGAGGCCCACGCCCTCTTCGGCACCGGCGGCGGCCAGACGCTCGCCGACGACGCCGGCGTGCCGCTGCTGGGGCAGATCCCCATCGAACCGCTCGTGTCGGCCGGCGGCGACGCGGGCGAGCCCGAGGTGCTGGGCACCTCACCGGCCGCTCAGGCGTTCCGCGACCTGGCCGACCGCCTGGTCACCGAGGCCGTCCCGCCCGCCGAGCTGGCCGGCTGCTCCGCCCGGATGCTCGAGATGGCCATGGCCGCGCTCGACGCCGACGACGCTGCCACCGCGGCCGGCGCCTGACGCTCCCCGTCGGGGCCTCAGCGCATCCGGATGCCGCGGAGCGCCTCGGGCAGCTCACCCACCACCGGGCGCAGCACGGGCGGGCCCGCGGGCGCGGCGCACACCTGCGGCTCCTGCGACGAGTCGAACCCGGCCCCGCGCAGGATCAGCCGGCACCCCAGCTCGGTCTCGACCGACAGCGACTCGCCCAGCTCCTGGTTGACGTCGAGCACCACCCCGTCGTCGCCGGGGTACTGCGTGCGCAGGTACTCGGGGGCGTAGACCACCACGCCGCCCACCTCGCCCACCGGCTCCTGATCGGGCCCCGGCCAGAAGTCCTCGTAGAGGAAGGGGGCGGTGGACTCGCAGCAGCCGGTGCCGATCGTGATGGTGAGGGTGCCCGCTCGGCGGGTGCCCATCTCGGCGATCACGGCGGCAGCTCGATCGGTCGAGGTCACCAGCATGGGCCCAGGCTACGCAGCGGGGTCCGGGACCGCACCGAGGTCCGCTCGCTACCGTGATCCGACGCGACGCAAGGTCTCCACGGCCCGAGCACGCGCCGCGGCACCCACCCACACCACACGTTCCAGGAGACCAGCGATGAAGACCCGTGCTCTGATGGTCGTAGCGGCCGCCCTGCTCCTGCCGGTGCTCGTCACCGGCTGCGGCGGCACCGACGACACCAACTCGGGCTCGCGCCCGTCGGTCGAGGAGCTGACGGCCGGCATCGGCAAGAGCCTGCCCACCGGCACCGACGGCTCGATCGCCTCCTGCATCGGCAAGGCGCTCGAGGCCTCTGACCTGCCCGACGGACTGCTGCGGGCGATCGCCAAGGGCGACACCACGGCCAGCATCGACAAGCGCAACAAGAAGGAGTACGAGCAGATCCTCTCCGACTCCATGCAGTCCTGCGCGCTGGGCGCCATCACCACCACCACGGGCGGCTGACGCCCAGGCCCGAGCGCGGAGGAGCCCGGACCGCTCGGCCCGGGCTCCTCGCGTTCCGTCAGGTGCGGGCGCTGATCAGATGTTGCCGCTCAGCGCCGAGAAGTGGATGTAGTTGTCGCGCGTGCCACCGGGGTTGGCGTGGACGTGCTTCACCTGCTGGTAGGCGCGGAGGCCGTTGAGGCCGAGCTCCCGGCCGATGCCCGACTGCTTGTACCCGCCGAAGGGGCGCTCCGGGCTGATGAGGTGGTAGTCGTTGATCCACACCGTGCCGGTGCGCATGCGGTTGGCCACCGAGCGGGCCCGCTCCATGTTCGTCGACTGCACGCCACCGGCCAGGCCGTAGATCGAGTCGTTGGCGATGGCGATGGCCTCGTCGTCGGTCTCGTAGGGGATGACCGACAGGACCGGGCCGAAGATCTCCTCCTGGGCGATCTTGGCGGAGTTGGGCACCCCGGCAAAGATCGTCGGCGTGTAGAACGCGGCCGGGTCGAGGCCCTCGGCGAGGCCCTCGGGGCGGGAGCCGCCGCAGATGGGCTCACCCACCTCGTCGCGGCCGAGCTGCACGTAGCGCTCGACGGTCTCCACCTGGCTGCGGCTCACCAGCGGGCCGAGGTCGGTGTTGAAGTCCATCTGGTTGCCGATGACGATCTTGCCGGCGCGGTCGACGAGCAGCGAGAGGAACTCGTCGTAGATGCTCTTGTGGACGAGGGCACGGGTGCCCGACTCGCACACCTGGCCGTTGTGGAAGAAGGTGCCCCACAGGACGCACGCGGCAGCGAGGTCGAGGTCGGCGTCGTCGAGCACGATGTTGGCGCTCTTGCCGCCGAGCTCGAGGGTCACGGGCTTCACGGTGCCCGAGGCGAGCTGCATGATGCGGCGGCCGACCTCGGTGGAGCCGGTGAAGGCGGTCTTGTCGACCAGCGGGTTGACGGCGAGCTCCTCGCCGCAGGTGCCGCCGGGGCCGGCGACGATGTTGGCCACGCCCGGCGGGAGGTCGACCTCCTGGAACACCTCACCGAGCATCAGGGCGGTGATCGAGGTGAACGAGGCCGGCTTCAGCACGGCGCAGTTGCCGGCGGCGAGCGACGGCCCCAGCTTCCACGCCGCCATGATGAACGGGAAGTTCCACGGGATGATCCCGGTGGTCACGCCGTGGGGCTCGTAGCGGACCCAGTTCTGCGAGGGCGGGAACGGGGTGCCGGGCACCTCGACCTCCTCGGCCTCCTCGGTGGCGAGCTTGGCGAACCAGCGGAACGCGCCCACGGCACCGGGGATGTCGGCGAACATCGCCTTCTTGATGGTGCCACCGCCGTCGCGGGCCTCCATCTCGGAGAACTTCTCGGCCTTGGCCTCGATGGCGTCGGCGATCTCGTTGATCTTGGCGCCGCGCTCGGCGCCGCTCATCTTGGGCCAGGGGCCCTCGTCGAACGCCTTGCGGGCCGCTTCGATGGCTCGCACCGAATCCTCCCGGCCGGCCTTGGCGATCTCGCCGATGGCCTCGCCGGTGGCGGGATCGGTGGTGGTGAAGGTCTCCCCGGACTGGGCATCGACGTACTCGCCGTCGATGAAGAGCTGGTAATCGGCCATGGCCGTTCCCCTTGTGGATGGTGGGCGTGGAGCGGCCGGATCCCCTGACCCGGCGGTCAAGGACGCTACCGCGCCCCCAGCACCGACGCTTCCCGACCGCGGCCCTGGGGTTGGGTCGCACGAATAGATCGTACTACGATCTATTCTCACCATGTTGCCGACCGTGACCTTCGACGACCGCCGGGTCCGCCTGGGTGTCCTGGTCGTCGTGGTCGGCCTCGGCGGCGGCCTGGTCGGAGCCGCCTACCTGGCCGCGCTCGACCTGGTCCGCCACCTGCTCGGTCCCGGTCGGTGGAGCGACGGCGCCCACCTCGCCATCCTCGTGGCGATCGGGCTGTCGGTGACCGTGCTCAGCAAGGTGCTCGGCACTCCGGGCGATGTCGAGCTCCTGGTCGACAACATCCACGTCGAGGGCGGGCGCGACGACGTCCGCAGCCTCCGCTCCCTCATCCCGATCTCCCTCCTGTGCGTCGGCGCCGGCGGACCGCTCGGACCCGAGGCACCGCTGGTCACCACCACCGGCACCCTGGCGTCGTGGCTCGGGGTGCGCGGCCGCCTGGACCGCCGCGACCTGCGCATCGTCGCCATCACGGGCATGGCGGCCGGGTTCACCGTCCTGTTCGCCGCCCCGCTCGGCTCGGCCGTGTTCGCCCTCGAGATCCTCCACCGCCGCGGCCTCGAGTACTACGAGGCCCTGCTGCCGGCCGCCGTCGGATCCCTCTGCGGCTACGCCGTGTCGATCACGGTCGCGGGTGCCGGCCTCGAGCCGATCTGGCACCTGCCGGCGCCGGCGCACCTCCACGCGATCGACCTCCTGCTCGCCGTGGGTGCAGGCATCGTCGGGGCCCTCGTCGCCATCGCCTTCACCTACGCGTGCATCGGCCTCCGAGCGGTCGCCGACCGGCTGCCCCGCGGCTCGCAGCCGGCGATCGGCGGGGCGCTGCTGGGCCTCTTGGCGATCGCTTCGCCCTACGCCCTCACCAACGGCGAGGTCCAGCTCGACCACCTCAGCGTCGGCCGCGTCGCGGCCCTCACCTTCCTGGTGGCCGCCGTGGCCAAGCTGGTTGCCGCCGCGATCGCCATGGCCACGGGCTGGCGCGGCGGCTTCATCATCCCGCTGTTCTTCATCGGCTTCTGCCTGGGGCGCGCCGCCGACGGCCACCTCGGGGCCGGCAACACCTGGGTGCTCGCCACCGCGCTCATGGTGGCCTGCAACGTCGGGGTCACCAAGACCCCGCTCGGATCGACGCTGGTCGTCACCGAGATGAGCGGCGCGGCTCTGCTGCCCACCACGCTCATCGCCGCCCTGGTCAGCCTGGCCCTCACGTCGCAGGTGGGGCTGATCCACAGCCAGCAGCGGCGCTACACCGGCGTGCCTGCGGCCGACGAGGACCTCCGCACCGAGGAGAGCGTCCCGCCACCGGACGCCGGCGTCCGCTCCGGACCGGCCGACCCGCACCTCCTCGCCGACGAGGGCCCTCACGTCGAGATCGCCGGCGAGGCCGCCGGCGACGAGCGCCCCGGGACGGACCCCGAATGACCACCCGGCCCTTGTCCGACCGCGACTACCGCTCCCTCGCCGCGTTCCGTCACGCCCTGCGCGGGTTCCTCGCCTTCTCCGAGGGCGGGGCCAAGGCGGCCGGCCTCACGCCCGCCCACCACCAGCTGCTGCTCGCCATCCGCGGCCACGACGGTCCACCACCGTCGGTCACCGAGATCGCCGACGCGCTCCAGATCAAGGTCCACTCCGCCACCGAGCTGGTCGCCCGGGCCGAGGCCAAGGGCCTGGTGGCCCGGGCCCACGACGACCCCGGCGATGCCCGCCGCGCCGTCCTCACGCTCACCGACGACGGGGCCGCCAAGCTCGCCGCCCTCTCCTACCTCCACCGCGAGGAGCTCCGCCGCTTCCGCGACCAGCTGAACGACATCCTCGGCGCCCTCGGCTGACCCGGTCCCAGCGCATCCGGGGTGTGCGGTTCCGCGTCCCTGCGACCAGGTGCTGCACAGCCCACCGTCACGGCCACCGGGCCCGGCGGCGATCACCCCGATCCGGCGCGTGCAGTTCCGTACCGCCCGGACACGCAACGGCACAGCCCCCGCCCGGCGAGCGCCGGGACGCGCCTCAGGCGGTGGCGGTCCAGCGGGTGTCGGGGTCGTCGCGGTCGACCGCTGACGTGGTGCCCTCCTGGTCGAGCTTGCGGAGGTGGGCCCACACGCTGAAGCGGGCGACGGGCCAGAGGAACTCGGGCACGTCGGTGTAGATGGCCTCGACCAGCTGGGCGGTGTCGGCCCCCGTGGCCCCGAAGCCCTGGAGCGTGGCCAGCACCTGGGCCTCCCGCTCGAGGCGGTGCGTGAGGTAGTCGTCGAGCTTGGCGGCCGGATCGTCGATGACGTGGCCGTGGGCCGGCGCGATGGCCTTCAGCGACGGGCGCCACGCTTGGAGCCGCTCGATGGACGCCAGGTAGTCGCCCATGTCGCCGTCGAGCGGGGTGATGACCACCGTGGAGCCGTCCATCACGTGGTCTCCGGTGAAGAGCAGGCGGTCTCGTTCGAGCAGGAAGCAGATGTGGTTGGCGGCGTGGCCCGGGGTGTGGATCACGCGGAGCGTGAACTCGGTGCCCTCGATGGTGTCGCCATCGGCGAGGTGCCGATCGCAGACCAGGCCGTCTCGGTCGGCGAAGGCCAGGACCTCGGCGCCGGTGCGCTCCTTGAGGCCGGCCGCGCCTGGCGAGTGGTCGCCGTGGGTGTGGGTGCAGAGGATCCACTTGATGCGGCCGCTGCCGGCGGCGGCGATGGCGTCGAGGTGGACCGGGTCGTCGGGGCCGGGGTCGATCACGGCGATCTCGTCGATGCCCACCAGGTACGTGTTGGTGCCCGGGCCGGTCATCATCCCGGGGTTGTTGCACAGGATGCGGCGGACGAGCTTGCCGAGGGCGATGGGGACGTCGGGGATCAGATCGGGGCGCTCCGCCTCGGTCTCTGCCGTGCTCACGCCCCCTCCCCTCCGCCGAAGCCGGTCACGAGGCGGGAGTCGGCCACGGTCATCCAATCGGTCGAGGCATCCGGGATGCCAGGGGGAGCGTCGTAGGACGGGTCGCCGGGGAGCACGATGCGCACGCCGCCGCCATCGGCGATCACCCGGGGCAGCACCTCGGGGACGTGCGAGATCTCCCTCGCAGCTTCGAGCGCCTCGGCCGCCGTCTCGAACCGCGAGACGGCCCGCAGGCTGGAGACGGTGGGCGGCATCATCACCAGCTCGCCGGACTCGACCCGGGCGATGCCGTCGAGCGGACGCAGCCACTCGTTGGCGATCACCTCGTGGTCGTCGTGCAGCGGGGTCTGGTTGGGCGGCGCGGCGGCGAGGAAGAAGCGGGTGTCGTAGCGGCGGGGGGCACCGACGGGCGTCACCCAGTGGCTGAAGTAGTGCATGCCGTCGACGGCGAGGCGCAGGCCCTCGAGGCGGCACAGATCGACCATGGTCAGCTGGCCGGCGTCGACCTGCTGGCGGTGGCGCGCCCACCGGGCGACGGACTCGGCGTCGTCGAGGTCGACCAGGCCGTCGAGGTCGTAGGCCAGCAGCACGCCGGCCTCCTCGAAGCTCTCGCGGATGGCCGCCACCCAGAACGCCAGGCCACCGGACTCGATGCCCAGGCGACGGGAGGCATCGGCGTCGCTGCGCCCCTCGCACACCGGCTCGAGGTTGAGGTGCCGGTCGTCGGGGTCGACCGCACCGCCGGGGAACACGTAGGCGCCGCCGACGAAGTCGGAGTTGAGGTTGCGGCGGAGCATGAAGACCTCGAGGCCGTCGGCCCCGTCGCGCAGGATCAGCACGGTGGCCGCGTCCCGCATCGGCACCTCGGCGACCTCGGTCACGGGTTGAGCTCGCCGCTGGGAGGGTCGACCGGGGTCGACGACCCGGTGGTGTCGAAGACCGAACCGCGGCCGGCACGGAAGCTCCCCACGAAGCGGGCTCCGCCCGGTCCGGCGGTGGACGCCGCGAAGAACCCCGCGTAGTCGCCCTTCTGGAACCGGCGGCGAAGGAGGGCCCGGAACGGCAGGCGGGTGAAGGGGATGATGAGCAGGAAGCCGAGGACGTCGCCGATGAAGCCGGGGGCGAGCATCAGCGCACCGGCCACCAGGAGCAGCAGGCCGTCGAGCAGCTCGTTGCTCGGCACCCGGCCCTCCGAGACCGCCGTGGAGATCTTCCCGAGCGTGGCCAGGCCCTGGCGCTTCAGGAGCCAGGCGCCGATGGCGCTCTCGACGATGAGCAGGGCGATGGTCTCCCAACCGCCGATCACCGACGCCACCTGGATGATCACGTAGAGCTCCGCCAGGGGCGCCACGATGAACAGCAGGATGAGCCAGAGCATGGGCGCAGGCTACTGGCGCCTTCCGGCGGGTGTTACGGCGTGTGACGCTCGGCCAGCCGCCCGAGGCGCTCGTCCCAGGCCACACCCACCGAAGCCATCCACGCCGCCGCGTCATCGAGCGGCGCCGGGGTGAGGCGGTAGCGCTGCTCGCGACCCACCTTCTCCGCCTGGACCAGACCGGCGGCGGCCAGGAGCTGGAGGTGCTTGACGACGGCCTGGCGGCTCAGGGGCCGGTCGGCGGCGAGCTCGGTGGCGGTGACCGATCCGGCGGCGCCGACGGCCGCGAACAGCTCGCGGCGGGTGCCGTCGCCGAGCGCATCGAAGACCGCCGCGGCGCGCCGCGAGGAGGCGGACGGTGCGGTCACACGCAGGCGGCGGCGAGGGCCGGCTCGCCGGCGCCCACGAGCGCGCGGAGCCGGCGGTCCCAGTGGGCCTCGACCGAGCCGAGGTCGGCGACGGTGGCAGCACCCAGGTGGGCGACGCCGGCGCCGGCCAGGCGCTCGGTGACCGTGACGATCGACCCGTCGCCCTGGGCGTCGGCCTCGACGGAGATGGTGACGACCGACGCGTCGGCCGGCTGCGCCTCGTCCCACCACACGAACCCGACCGACCGCCCGGCCTCGACCTCGGTGACGACCATGCGCCGGGTGGTGCCGCCGTCGGTGGCGGTGCCGGCCTGCCCGGGCGCCACCACGACGCGCACGTCGTCGGCCAACCAGCCCGACAGCCCGCGCTCGTCGGCCAGGGACGCCCACACGTCGTGGGGGGCGGCGGCGAGGTGGAGCGAGCGGGTCACGGTGGCAGCAGGCATGCCCGAAGCATACCCGCAACCGAACGGTTGCAATTGGTGGCCCCCCGCCGTACATTCGCAACTGTTCAGTTGCACATCAGGAGTGACCCATGAGCCTGCTCGTCCCCACCGTCATCGAACAGACCGCCAAGGGCGAGCGCGCCTTCGACATCTGGTCCCGGCTGCTCAACCAGCGCCTGATCTTCTTCGGCACCCAGCTCGACGACACGGTGGCCAACCTGATCATCGCCCAGCTCCTGCACCTCGAAGCCGAGGACCCCGGCAAGGACATCCGGCTCTACATCAACTCCCCCGGCGGCGACATGACCGCCCTGTTCGCCATCTACGACACCATGCAGCTCCTGCGCTGCGATGTGGCGACCTTCTGCATCGGCCAGGCGGCGTCGGCCGCTGCCGTGATCCTGGCCGGCGGCACCAAGGGCAAGCGCTTCGCCCTGCCCAACAGCCGGGTGCTGATCCACCAGCCCCACGGCGGCGCCCAGGGCCAGACCAAGGACATGGAGCTGGCGGTCAAGGAGATGGTCCTCATGCGGGAGCGGATGACGCTCGCGCTCGCCGAGGACACCGGCCAGTCCATCGAGCAGATCGCCGCCGACATCGACCGCGACTTCATCCTGCGCGGCGAAGACGCCGTGGCCTACGGCTTGGTCGACGAGATCCTCACCAAGCCGGAGGCCCTCCCGGTGGAAGCCCTGCGCTGACCCGACGAACCTCGTGTGGAACCGGCGCACGCACGGACCAGATCCACACGAAGCTCAGGGGAGGCGGGCCTCGAGCTCGGCGATCCGCGGGGTCCACAGGACCGCGCCGGCGCGCTCGGCCAGCTGCCGGGCCGAGGCCGCGTGGACCCGCGCCGCGTCGTGGTCGCCCAGCGCCTCCTGAGCCAGGGCGAGGGCGAAGTCGACCGGCCCGAACATCGGACCGCCGTTGCCCATGACCGCGAGGTGGCCGGCGAGCGGCTCCAACGTCGCCAGGTGGCGCTGCAGGAAGCGCCGGTCACCGATGGTCGCCGCGGTCAGGACGCCCGCGGTCGTGATCGTCAGCCGCAGCCAGTCGTCGGGGATGGGCCCGTCCCATCGGTGCAGGGCGACCGCGGCCTCGTCGTGCAGCCCGTTCGACGCCAGGAGCCAGGCGGAGAACCACTGCGACGACCGGTCGTAGGGCGGGTGGTTCAACGGCTCGAACGCGCGCAGCACATCGTCGATGCGCCCCATCTCGTACAGCACGGCCGAGCGCATCGCCGCGTGGGTGAACTCGGCGGTGAACCGCCGGACCCGCCAGGCGGCCGTGAAGAGCTCGTCGGTCTGGGCCAGAGCCCGATCCAGCTCGCCCCGCAGCAGCGACAGCGAGGCCTCCGTCCACAGCAGGTGCATCCAGGCGACCGGCGTGCGGCCGGGGTCCACCCTGGCGCGAGCCGCGGCGACGGCCTCGTCCACCACGTCGATCTCCCCTCGCTCGAAGGCCGCGGAGACCCGGGCCAGGTGCGCCAGGGGCGTGAAGGTCGACGGAAGGGCGCCGGAGTCGGCGAGCTGGACCAGCCGGGCCCCGATGGCGGCCCGCTCCTCCCAGGCCGACGGCGACGAGATCGCCCAGAACCGCATGAGCAGGACCCGCTGGAGGAGCTGGGGGTCGCCGTGGAGCTCCGCCTCGATCGCCGCCTGGCCGGACAGCTCCGCGGCGCGCACCGGATCGCTGTAGACGATCTCGGCTGACAGGTCGGCCCGCAGCGCGGTCCCGGCCGGGGTGGGTTCGGCCGGCTCATCCGCCAGCACCCGCTCGACCAAGGCGACCGCCCGCTGGTCCGACAGCGACCAGTCGATCGCGGCCCACAGATCGATCGGGCTGAGCAGCGCCAGGGCCGCCGCCACCGAATCGGGGTCGCCGAGAGCCTCGGCGGCGAGGGCAGCGTCCACCAGCGCGTTGCGGCCGGCGAGGACATCGCCCAGGTCGCGCAGGGCCGCACCCATCCGGATCAGGAGCTCGACGCGCTCCGCGGCCCGCTCGTCCCCGCCTGCGGGCTGGACGGCGAGCGCCCGGCGCAGGTGCTCCGCCTCGTCGCCGGAGGCACGGGCCGCGTGGGCGGCGGCGGCGGCCGCGAGCGAGTACGCGAACGCCTGGCGGGCGGTGCCGGCCGAGGCGCCCTCGCACGCGTGGTGGGCCAGATCCTCCAGCGAGCCCTCGATCCGGCCGGCGCGCAGGTCCTCGAGGGCCCAGGTGATCTGGGCGTGGAGCTGAGCCAGGCGGGTCGGGTTCTGCTCCGCGACCAGCGTCTCCGCCACCAGGGCGTGCGAGAAGCCGTAGCGGCCCGCCACCGCGTCGTCGAGCTCGACGAGCCCGGCGTCGACCGCCGGGGCCAAGACGTCGAGCACGCGAGCCGGGTCGAGCCCGGCGACCCGGGCGAGGACGTCGAGATCGAAGCGCCGGCCGATGACCGCGGCGGCGGCCATGAGCTGCTGGGTCTCCGGGGGCTGCCGCGACGTGCGGCGCCGGATCACGTCCTGGACCGCGGCGGGGACCGAACCGGCGGGGACCGAGCCGGCACGGGCCGATCCGCCATCGCCGCCCAGCCGGCCCTCGGTGTCGAGCAGCGCGATCAGCTCCCGCAGGTAGAACGGGTTGCCGTCGGTCGTCGCCGCGAGCAGGTCGTCGAGACCGGCCGGAGGCTCGCGGTCGACCGCGCGGGCGAGCCACTCGTGCACGTCGTCGGACGTGAGGCCCTCCAGCGCCACCTGCACGTTCCCGTCGACGCGCGCCAGCTCGGCCAAGCAGTCCCGCACCGGCTGGCGCAGCTCGCTCGAGCCCGAACGCCGGACCGACAGGGCGAGGACGAGCGGCACGGTGTCGAGCTCGGCCGCCAGGAACTCGAGCAGCGCGAGGGTGGCGTCGTCCGCCCACTGGACGTCGTCGATGACCAGCACCAGCGGCGTCTCGGTGTCCTGGAG
The DNA here is from genome assembly GCF_049993875.1 of Aquihabitans sp. McL0605. Classification (NCBI taxonomy): domain Bacteria; kingdom Bacillati; phylum Actinomycetota; class Acidimicrobiia; order Acidimicrobiales; family Iamiaceae; genus Aquihabitans; species Aquihabitans sp. McL0605. Next base: position 2,762,882 of record NZ_CP188252.1, on the reverse strand, counting down.
CACCTCGGCGATGGCGAGGTGGGTGACGAGCCGGCCGGCGGTCGGGTCATCGGCCAGGTCGCCGTCGGCCTGGGCGAGCGCGGACACCAGCTCCGACGGACCGCCGCGGGATGCGGCCTGGCGCGCCGCCATCTTCCACGAGCGGTAGGGCGCATCGGACGCCGACTCGGGGCACCGGCCCCAACCGACCGCGACCCCCGCATGGGCCGCCTCGTCGACGAGCCGGCGCAGGAGTGCGGTCTTCCCGATGCCGGCCTCGCCACCGACCACGACCACACCCCCGGCCGGCAGGCGCCGCAGGGGCTCGACGATGAGGTCCAGCTCCCGACCCCGCCCGAAGAGTTCGGTCTGCGGGCGGACCGAGGCAGCCGGCTCGCTCCTGGCGGCCGGTGCATCGGCCACGGCCGCGGCCGACCACGCCAGCGCGGGGTCGTGGGCGAGGATCCGGCCCTCGATCGCGCGCAGCTCCGGGCCCGGATCCACGCCGACGTCATCGATCAGCAGGCGCCGGGCCTCCTCGATGGACCGCAGTGCTCGGACCTGGTCGCCCGATCGGTACAGCGCGGTCGCCAGTTGCACCCGGAGGCCCTCGCGGTACGGGTACCGCGCCACGAAGCCGAGCAGCTCGGGCCCGACGGTGTCGTGCTCGCCCAGGTCGAGCCGCACCTGGGTCAGCAGCTCGGCGGCTTCGCCGCGGCGCTGCTCGATGCCGGCGATCACCTGATCGAGGTGGAGCTCGTCGGCCAGCGCGCCGAAGGGCCGGTCCGACGACAGCTCGAGCGCCGCCGCCAGCGCATCGCGAGCCCCCTCGAGGTCACCGGAGCGGAGGAGCGCCCGACCCTCCAGGACCGCCTGCTGGAAGCGGTGGAGGTCGATGGCCTCCGGATCGACGAGCAGCACGTAGCCCCGGTCACGGAAGTCGATCGCCGCCTCCCCGTCCAGCGCCGAGGCCAGCGGCTTGCGCAGGTTGGAGATGTAGCCGCGGACCGACACCTCGGCCCGGGCCGGCGCGCCGTCGCCCCAGATGGTGTCGATGATGCGATCGACCGACACGACCACTCCCGGCTCGACCAGCAGGAGGGCCAGGACGGCGCGCTGCTTGGGGCCGCCCAGGTCGGCATCGCCGTCGGGACCGCTCGCCCCCACCCCACCGAAGATCCGCAGACCCGGCCCTCGCCCTGCCGTCATGGCCTCCATGCTCCCACGCAGGTCAACGCCCCTGCGCCGCCGCTCCCACCGACCTCCGATGCCCTTCCAATCGCCCCGTCGCACGATGCGTCCATGGACACCACCAGCACCCTCACCACCACCCCCGACCTGACGTTCTTCTTCGCCGTCCACCGCCACATGCGCGCCGACCTGGTCCGCTACGTGGCGACGGTCGAGGCCCTGACGCCGGCCGACCGAGCCCGCCGGATCCCCGCCCTCAAGCGGTGGGTCAAGGGCTTCACGTTCGAGCTGGAGGAGCACCACTACGTCGAGGACGCCGTCTTCTTCCCCGAGCTGCGCACCCGGATCCCCGCGGTCGGCCCGATCATCGATCGGCTCGGGACCGATCACAAGGCCATGGACGACCTCCTTGCCCGCTGGCCCGCGCTCATGGCCGCGCTCGCCGACCCGAAGGCACCGTTCGAGCCGGCGAAGGCCGCCGCCCTCGAGATGGGCCGGGAGCTCAACACCCTGATCCACGCCCACCTCGAGGTCGAAGACGACGACGTGCTCCCGATGTACTGGCGGCACTACACGGCCGACGAGTACGACGCCCTCCAGCAGCGGGCGATCAAGGACGGGAAGAAGAAGGGCTTCATGTTCGTGGCCCCCTGGTCGGTCGAGTCGATCGACGGAGCCGAGCGGGAGGCGTTCTTCGCCCAGGTCCCGGCGGCGATGCGCCTCTTCCACCGGCTCGTGAAGCCGCGATACGACCGGCTGATCGAGGCCGCCTACGGACCGTCGGACCCTGGGGCCTGAGCCACCGGCTCGGCCATCGTGGGGAGCTGCTCGAGCCACCAGCCGAGCAGCTCCTCGTCGTCGACCAGCCCGTACGCCTCGTCCATCAGGCGGCCGACGGTCTGCAGGTGGGCGCGGTGGCCGGCCAGGTCGAACGGGTGGCCCGACGCGCGCAGCACCGCCGCGGTGCGCAGCAAGGTGGCCGCCCCATCCCAGCGATCGAGGTCGGCGGGGATCGGCAGGTCCAGCACCTCTTGGGCCCGCAGCCGCATCGACCGCGAGTTGCGGCCCGAGCCCAGGTGCCGGCGGGCCGCCTCGAGCGCCACGGCCGGGCACGTCAGCACGGCGGCGACGCGCCACAGGTCTCCCGGTGACGCCACCACCGAGATCACCGGCACCGACGGCACGAGGAGGCCGTGGTCGTCGACCACCGCCTCCAGCACGCGGGTCTGCGTGGCGAGCAGCACCTTCGGCACCAGCCGCGTGCGGGCCCAGTGTCGGAGCTTCGGATCGAGCGCGGCCAGGTCGACGCGAGGGTGCTGGTAGGTCGCCTTGTTGAAGCGGGTGGACCGGCGCCCCCACGCCAGGTCGGCCGGGTCGATGAGGCCAGACGTGACGAGCCGAGGGCGCACGGCGTCGTCGGCCACCTGCTGATCGACGACGTGCGGAGCCAGGCCGTAGTACTGGTCGCGGAAGTCGGCGGTGGCCGACGCCAGGCCGCCGAGGGTGCCGGACGTCTCGAGCGTCCGCCGGGGCAGGCCCCCGTGGTCGGCGAGCAGCGCGGACCACGAGCGGTCGGCCCCCTTGGGCGGAGCGACGAGCACCCCGGGAACGCGCTCGCGACCGGTGTGGAGGAGGGTCCGGGTGGCGACCGACGAGCGCACGATCACCGGCGCGCACACCTCCACCGAGGCATCGAACACGCCCTCGCCCAGCACCCACAGGTCGGTCAGCGCCGAGCCCTCGAGCACCGCCGCCCGTGCCCCCGACGCATCGCGCGCCGTCAGCACCGACATCGGTTCGATCATGGCCAGCACCCCGCCGTCGCGGCGCGCCAGCCGGTGGCCGAGCACCAGGAACAGCGCAGCCGGATCGGTGTAGCTCGCCACCGCGTCGCCGTAGCGGGTCCGCAGCGCGGCACCGCCCTGCACGCCGCGCGCGGTCGAGGCGTCGAGCTGGCTGAGGAACGGCGGGTTGCCCACCACCACGTCGAAGGTGCCCTCGCGCGCCAGCGAGGGGTCGAGCAGCGCGTCGCCGCGCTTCACCTGGCGCCCGCTGCACGACGGGTCGATCTCGCGGAGGTGGGCCCGGCACAGGCGGGCGGTGGCGGCATCGATCTCGATGCCCCGGACGCAGCGCACCGCGTCGACCGCGGCCCGGTGCTCGTCGACGCCCAGCTCCTCGAGCACCGCGACGATGCGCCTCGCGGCCGCGACGAGGAAGTTGCCGGTGCCGCACGCCGGGTCGATCAGCCGCAGCGTGGCCACCGCATCGGGGCCACCCACCTCCAGGGCGCGGAGCACGGGATCGAGCGCCAGGTCGAGCAGCCCCTCCACCACGTCGGCCGGCGTGTAGTACGCCCCGAGCCCCTTGCGGACCCCGCTGGCGTCGAGCGAACGCTCGTGGTCCGTGGCCATCGGTGCAGCCTGGCAGGCGCCGCACTGTGGGACCAGGCCTTCGGACGCCTAGCCTGGATGGCTCATCCGTTCGAGTCACACGACGACCCCCGCGCCGCCTCCGGCCCTGCACGTCGACCGGCTCACCGCTGTGGAGCCAGACATGACCGACGATTCCGTTTCCCCTTCGCCTGCCGCGACCGAGGAGAGCACCACCACGTTCGCCGACCTCGGCCTGCGCGTGGAGCTGCTCGACGCCCTCAACGCCCTCGGGTACGAGGAGCCCACGCCCATCCAGGCCGAGTCGATACCGCCCGTGATGAGCGGCCGCGACCTGCTCGGCCAGGCCGCCACGGGCACCGGCAAGACGGCGGCGTTCGCGCTGCCGATCCTCGAGCGCATCGTCGCCGGGGCGGCCGCCGAGCCGCTCGCGCTGGTCCTCGTGCCCACCCGCGAGCTGGCGGTGCAGGTCTCCGAGGCCATCTACAAGTACGGCCGCGAGCTCGACGCCCACGTGCTGCCCATCTACGGCGGCCAGCCGATCGTGCACCAGCTCAAGGTGCTCAAGCGCGGCGTGCACGTGGTGGTGGCCACCCCCGGCCGCGCCGTCGACCACATCAACCGCGGCACGCTCCCCCTCGACGCGGTGGAGCTGGTGGTGCTCGACGAGGCCGACGAGATGCTCGACATGGGCTTCGCGGAGGACATCGACGCCATCCTCGATGCCTGCCCCTTCGAGCGGCAGACCGTCCTCTTCTCGGCCACCATGCCGCCGCGGATCGCGTCCATCGCCAAGCGCCACCTCAAGGACCCGATCCGGATCCAGATCGACCGGGAGACCGTCGCCGCCGGTGAGGCGCCCCGCGTCCGCCAGAGCGCCTACCTCGTCGCCCGCACCCACAAGGCGGCGGCCCTCGGGCGCATCCTCGACGTCGAGTCGCCCACCGCCGCCATCGTGTTCTGCAAGACCCGCGGCGAGGTCGACGAGCTCACCGAGACGCTCAACGGCCGCGGCTACCGGGCCGAGGCCCTCCACGGCGGCATGAACCAGGAGCAGCGCGACCGGGTCATGAGCCGCCTCCGCTCGGGCACCGCCGAGCTGCTCGTCGCCACCGACGTGGCCGCCCGCGGGCTCGACGTCGATCAGCTGACCCACGTCGTCAACTTCGACGTGCCGTCGGCCCCCGAGTCGTACGTGCACCGCATCGGCCGCGTGGGCCGCGCCGGGCGCGAGGGCGTGGCCATCACCCTGGCCGAGCCCCGCCAGCGCCGCCTGCTCGACAACATCGAGCGGCTCACCAAGCAGACCATCAAGATCGAGAAGATCCCCACGGTCGCCGACCTGCGCGCCCGCCAGATGGAGCTCACCCTCGATCAGGTGCGAGAGGCCCTGGAGTCCGGCGACGACCTCAACCGCTTCCGTGCCGTCGTCGACGCCCTGGCCGACGAGTTCGAGCTGGCCGACGTGGCCCTCGCCGCGGTGAAGCTGGTCCACGAGGCCAGCGGCGCCACCGAGGACGTCGAGGAGATCCCCGACATCGCCACCCGCGACAAGCCCAAGGGCGACAAGTGGGACAAGGGCGCCAAGGGCAAGGGCGCCAAGGCCTGGGACAAGGACAAGCCCGGCAAGCCCTACAAGGGCAAGAAGGACCGCGACGACCGCGGTGATCGGGGTCCGCGCGGCCCGCAGGGCGACACCTCCCGGCTCTACGTCGGGGCGGGCCGCGGCGACGGCGTGCGCCCCCAGGACCTGGTCGGTGCCATCGCCGGCGAGACCCACCTGCGCGGCAACGACATCGGCGCCATCCGCATCTTCGACCGCTTCGCCCTGGTGGAGGTGCCCACCGATTCCGTCGACCGGGTCATCAGCGCCATGTCGGCCACCACCATCCGAGGGAAGAAGGCGGCGGTCCGCAAGGACCGCGGCGACCACGACTGATCCCCGCGAGACTGCCTCCCATGGCAGCGAACGTGAGCAAGTGGCTGAAGTACGCCCAGGCCAAGCTCGACGGCCTGGTCAGCTCGGGCAACGCCGAGCTCGACGGGCTCGAGGCCGAGCAGCAGGCCAAGGCCGCCGACAAGCCGTGGCTCGCCAGCGACGGCGCCGCGCCCACGCTCGACGAGGCACGCGCCCGCATCGAGTGGGAGACCGAGCACCAGGCCGAGGCGGCCGAGGCGGCCGCGAAGCCGGACCAGCCCGCACCGGCCCCGGCGGCGACGCCGGGCGCGGCAGCACCGGCACCCTCCCCCGAGGACGCCGAGGTGTCCGAGGCGCGTCTGGAGCTGGAGCGCCGCGAGCGCGAGGGCAAGGCCCGCCTCGATGCGATCCGCAAGGAGCTCGGGGTGGATGCACCACCTGATCCGCCGAAGGCCTGAGGCCCGAGGGGATCAGACCGCTTGGATCATCAAGCCCTTGCGCTCGGCCTCGTTGAGGCCGCCCCAGATGCCGTGCGGCTCACGAATGGACACCGCGTAGTCGAGGCACGGACGCTTCGATGGACAGGTGCGGCAGATCTCCTTCGCCCTGCCCTCCCGCGCCAGCTTCTCGTCCTTGCGCTCGAACGTCCCCGGAGGGAAGAACACCGCAGCCTGCGGTCCCCTGCATGCAGCCCGGAGCTGCCATTCGTCACCAGATCGTTGTGCACTCACCAGAAAGCCCCCTTTCGGTGAAAGGGGACGGTAGAACCGGTCATGACCGGGCACAACCCCCAACTTTCGCGAGCGCGTTGGGCAACTCTTGCGAGCGCGAGGTCAAGCGTGACCGGGGCGTCGCCCCAGGTCAGAGGTCGTCGAGGGGTTTGCCGTCGATGAGCACCCGGCCGTCGTCGGTGGCCTCGTCGGGATCGCCATCGGCGTCCTCGCCCCGGCGCTTCTCGCGGTAGTCGACGGCTCCGCCCTCGAGCGGCTCGACCTCGAGCAGGAGCCCGTCGACCTCGACCACCCGGATGCCGGACCGCAGGTCGATGGGGGTGGCCCGGTTGGTGCGGGCCCGCCAGAGGGCGCCTCGGACGCGCACGACGCCGTCAGGCGAGACGTTGGTGACGGCTTCGCCCTCCTCGCCGATCATCCACTCACGGCCGATGGTGGGCGTGGAGAACCGGGTGCGCACCATCGCCGGCATGCCCGCCACCATCGCCATCGTGACGCCGACGATCCCGACGAGCAGGGTGATCCACGACAGCTCGAACCCGTCGTAGAGGGTGAACGAGCCGATGATCAGCGCCCCCACCCCGATGGCCGACCACAGCCGGGGCACGCCCGTCTGCACGTCGACCGCGAACCCGAACATGGCCAGGACCAGCAGCCCCAGCGCCACCGGCCGGACCGGCAGGTTGGCCAACCCGTAGCACGACATCACGAAGCAGCCGGCGCCCACCAGGCCGGCCACGCCCACGCCGGCGGTGAAGAACTCGAAGATGATCAGCGACAGCCCGATGATCAGCAGCAGGTAGGCCGCCGGCGGGCTCGACACGGTGTGGAACAGCTGGTCCTGCACGGGGAGCGACGAGAACACGGGCGTGGTCACCGGCTGGAGGCGGATCTTGCCGCCCTCGTGCACCTGCTTGGTCTGCACGCCCGGGATGCCGATCACGAACTGGCCGATGATGGCCTGGTCGCCCTTGGAGGTGAGGCCGAGCTTGCGGGCCTCGGCCGGGTTCACCGTGCCCGTCTCGAGGCGGGCCTGCGCCTTCACGAACGCCGGGGACAGGTCGGCCTCGGGGACGACGAGCGGGCCGGTCTTGCCCAGCCGGGTGCCCGGGGCCATGCCCAGGCGCTGGGCCGATCCCGCCAGCTGGGCGGCGCCGCCCGTGGCGCTGGAACCGCTGGGGCCCACCCACACGGTGACGGGCACGGTGGCGTTGTGGATGTGGTCGGCGAGGTCGGCGAGGACCTGGTCGCTGACGATCGAGTCGGAGCTGTCCATCTGGAGGACGACGGCCACCACGTTCGCCGCTTCGCCGTCGGAGATTGAGTGGTCGATGAAGTCGGCCATGACCGGATCGATCAGGCCCTCGACCTTGATGATGCTCACCCGGCCCGGGTCGTCGGCGCTCGACTGCTGGGGCGCGCGGGGACGGGCCGCGACCGGGTTGGCCAGGGCCAACACGGTGCCCAGCGCCACAGCCAACGTGGCAAGGGCGACAACGGGGGTGGGTAGTCTGCGCAACGCGAGTGCCTCCGGATGAAGCCAACGGTGAGGGGAACTGGAGTGGATCCAGCACAGTTCTTCACGGCTTCTCGTCTCGTCATCGTCGCGGGCAAGGGAGGTGTGGGCAAAACCACCGTCTCGGCCACCCTGGCGCGCGCCGCCGCCCGCTCGGGCCTGTCGTCGCTCATCATCGAGGTGGAGGGCAAGTCGGGCCTGGCGTCGATGTACGGCTGCCCTGCCTTCTCCTACGACGAGGTCACCCTGGCCCCCGCCGATCCCGCCAGCGGGCGCGCCGATGTGCGGGCCCGCACCGTCACCCCCGATGAATCGCTCGTCGAGTACCTCGAGGACTCCGACATGGGCCGCATCTCGAAGCGGCTCATGACCAGCGGGGCGCTCGACATGGTGTCCACCGCCATCCCCGGCATCCGCGACATCCTCGTGCTGGGGAAGATCAAGCAGATGGAGCGCGCCGGCCTGGCCGATCTGCTCATCCTCGACGCGCCGGCGGCCGGGCACGCCATCACGTTCCTCCAGTCGGCCAGCGGCCTGGCCGACGCCGTGCCCATCGGGCCGATCAACGCCCAGGCCAAGGACGTGCTGGGGCTCCTCTCCGACCCCGACCGCTGCCAGGTGGTGCTCGTCACCCTCCCCGAGGAGACACCGGTCAACGAGCTGGTGGAGACGGCGTACCAGCTCGAGGACCGCGTCGGCATCAGCCTCGGGCCAGTGGTGGTCAACGGCTGCTACCCGGTCCTGCCGGGCCTCGACGTGGCGCCCGCTGCCGCCGCGAAGGCGGTCGGCGCCTCCCTCCGCCCCGGCGAGGCCGAGGCGCTCGAGGCCGCGGCCGGGTTCCGCCGCGAGCGCATGGCGCTGCAGGCCGAGCAGGTCGCCCGCCTCGCCGACGCCCTCCCGCTCCCCCAGCTGGCGCTGCCCTACCTGTTCGACGCCGAGCTCGGCCCCACCCAGCTCGACCTGCTGGCCGACTCGCTGCTCGGCGGCATCGGGGCGCTCCCATGACCGACACCACCAGCGCCGCCGACGCCGCCCCGGAGCCCGCGCCGGGCCTCGACGAGCTGGTGGCCACCAGCCGCATCGTGATCTGCTCGGGGTCCGGCGGCGTGGGCAAGACCACCACCGCCGCGGTGGTGGCCATCGAGGCCGCGGCCAAGGGCCGGCGGGCGGTCGTCGTGACCATCGACCCGGCCAAGCGGCTCGCCGACGCCCTCGGCCTCGACGGCATCGGCAACACGCCCAAGGCGATCGACGGCCCCTGGCCCGGCGAGCTGTCCGCGGTGATGCTCGACACCAAGAGCACCTTCGACGGCCTGGTCACCACCTACTCGTCCGATCCCGAGCAGGCCGAGCGGATCCTCGCCAACCGCTTCTACAAGAACATCTCCGGAGCGCTCTCGGGCACCCAGGAGTACATGGCCATGGAGAAGCTCTACGAGCTGCACAACGACGACGCGTTCGACATCGTCGTGGTCGACACACCGCCCAGCCGCAACGCCCTCGACTTCCTCGATGCCCCCCGGCGCCTCACCCGCTTCCTCGACCACCGCCTCTACCGGGTGCTGATGGCCCCCACCCGCGGCGTGATGAAGGCGGTGAACGTGGCCGCCCAGGCGTTCGTGCGGCAGGTGTCGAAGGTGGTGGGCGCCAGCGTGTTCGAGGACGCCATCACCTTCTTCCAGGCCTTCGACGGCATGGAAGCCGGGTTCAAGGAGCGCGCCGAGAAGGTGCTCGACCTCCTCACCAGCCCGGCCACGTCGTACGTGCTGGTGGCCTCGCCCAAGCGCGACACCGTGGCCGAGGCCCAGTTCTTCGCCGAGAAGCTGGCCGAGGCCGACATCCCCATCTCGGCGCTGATCGTGAACCGCATGCACCCCCACTTCACCGACGAGATGCCCGAAGCCCTGCGGGAGCGGGCGCAGACGTTCGAGGGCGGCGACCTCGGCGGGCTCTACCGCAACCTGGCCGATTTCTCGCTGGTGGCGCACCGCGAGGAGGACCACCTCACCGGCCTGGCCCAGATGGTCGACCCGGCGCCGGTGATCCGGGTGCCGTTCCTGCGCTCCGACGTGCACGACCTCACCGGCCTGGCCCTGGTGGGCGACCACCTCTTCGGACGGGCATGAGCGGGCCCCGCACCACCACCGTCCCGGTCCTGCCCGTGGCCGACGTGATCCGGTCGACCGCCTGGTACCAGCGCCTGGGCTTCGAGCTCCGGGCCGAGTACGACGGCTACGCCATCCTCGCCCTCGACGACGCCGAGCTGCACCTGGTCGAGCTCGATCCCACGATGGCCGGAGGCCAGAGCGCGTCGGGGGCCTACCTCCGCGTGGCCGACGTCGACGCGGTGCACGCCCACTGGGCCGCGGTGGGCGCCCGCATCATCGCCGAGCCCGAGGACCAGTTCTACGGGATCCGCGAGTTCGCCACGGAAGACCTCGACGGCAACCTGTGGCGGGTCGGCTCGCCGGTGGGCGGTGTCGAGCCCGACGCCGCCTTCGACGGTTCCACCACCGAGCCCGTCCCGAGCGACGCTCCACGGCCACCAGCACCCTCCGAGCCCGAGCCCGTGGCGGCGCAGGCGGCGGCCGACGACGCCCGCACCGACGGCGGGCCGGGCACGGTCGAGGAGGCCTGGTACCCGCTGGTCGCCGACGGCCAGCGCTGCGCCGGCTGCGGGCTGCCCAACGGCGAGCTGGCCGCCCGCGCCATCGGCGCCCAGGTGCGCGACGAGGTCCACTCGTTCGGCGACCTGCTGGCCGCGGCCGACGACGACGACGTGCGCCGCCGCCCGGCTCCCGGGTCGTGGTCCGCGCTCGAGCACGGCGTGCACACCCGCGACGCGCTCGCCGTGTTCGCCGAGCGCGTGATCCGCACCCTCGCCGAGCACCAGCCCGAGCTGGGGTGGTGGGACCACGAGGCCGACATCGCCGACGGCATGGCCAACGAGTCCGACGTGGGCGCCGTGGTCGACGATCTGGGCCGCAACGCCGCCAAGCTCTCCGAGGCCCTGCGCCTGGTGACCGACGACGACTGGGAGCGCTCCGCCACGCGCCGGGGGCGCGAGCGGTTCACGATCGAGCTGCTGGCGCGCTTCGCGCTCCACGAGGTGGTGCACCACCGCTGGGACGCCCGACGGGCGCTGGACGCGGCGGCCGGCGGCTGACCGTCAGGTGACGGGCGAGGCCACCGCCGCGATGGCGGCGTCGACCGTGTCGGTGACCGGGACGATGCGGTCGAACCCGGTGGTGTGCAGCAGGCGCGTGAGGGTGGGGCGGCTGCAGGCCACGGCCACCTCGCCGCCCTGCTCGCGCGCCCGGCGGATGCCGCCGATGAGCGCGCCGAGGCCGGCCGAGTCCATGAACGGGACCTCCGAGAGGTCGATCACCACCCGAGGTTGGTGCGCCAGCTCGCCCAGCGCATCTCGGAAGTTGGCCACCGTGTACGCATCGAGCTCGCCCACGGGGCGGCACAGCGTGTGGCTCTCGGTGTGGTCGACTTCGATCTCCAGCACCCGGTGATCGTACCCAAGCCCCCCGATGTCCGGTTCCCGGGATTCGGTTAGGGGACGGTGAGCAGGCCTTTTGCTCGATGGAGCCGAGGGTGGGGCGGGGGCTAGCGTGTCGCCGTGCCACGCGTGCTGCTCGCCACCGATGCTGACTGGATCCACGAAGAGATCGACGCCGCCCTCGCGGGCGACGACATCGAGGTCCTCCGGGTCCGCCAGGGGGTCGACGTGCTCCCGGCCGTGCACCAGCTCGACCCCGACCTGGTGGTCCTCGACCTCCAGATCGGCAACATGGGCGGCATGGCGGCCTGCATGGACATCCGGCTCGACGAGTCGGTCGACCTGCTTCCGCACATCCCGGTGATGATCCTGCTCGACCGCGATGTCGACGCCTTCCTCGCCAACCGGGCCGAGGCCGACGGCTGGATCGTCAAGCCGCTCGACTCGTTCCGCCTCCGCCGGGCCGCCACCGCGCTGCTCGCCGGCGAGACGTACCAGGAGGGCATGGCCACCTCCCCCGAGGTGGGCACGGCCAGCTGATTCCAGATGGAGGGACCGCCAGCCCGCGGGCTACGGTTGCCCTCCGCACAACACCGGGGTGTGGCTCAGCTTGGTAGAGCGCTGCGTTCGGGACGCAGAGGTCGTGGGTTCAAATCCCGCCACCCCGACCAGATCACGATGGAGCCCCATCCCCTCGCAGGGGTGGGGCTCCTTCGATGCTGGCCTGGATGCCGCTGAGCACCCGGTCGAGGCCCAAGCGGAACGTCCGGTCGTCCTGATCGGGGGCGTGGGGGCCTTCGGCCTCGAGCATCACCCGCACCACCAGCGGGTACTCGTTGGCCTCGATGATGGTGCTGCCGTACGGCAGCATCGTCTCCATCCAGGCCTCCTGGTCGAGGCCTGACCGCCGGGTGGCCTCCTGGTCGGCCAGCTCGCTCATGACGAACCCGTGGACGAGGGCCAGGACGGTGGAGAGCACGATCACCATGTCGTCGATGTCGAGGCCGAGGCCATCGACGATCGAGAGCCCGTGCTCGAGGTTCCGCAGGTTCTGGGGCCCGAGGCCGGTGCGCCCCGTCGGGAGCCGGAGGAGCCACGGGTGGCGCTTCAGCTGCTCGCGCTCGCGCTCGGCCAGGGCGCGGAGGTCGGCGACCCAGTCGCCGGTGGTGGTGGCGTGCGGGAGCTCTCCGGCGGCCGCGTCGACCATGAGCTCGAACAGCTCGTCCTTCTTGGCCACGTAGCGGTAGAGCGAGGTGGCGGCCACCTGCAGCTCGCCGGCGACCCGGCGCATGGAGACGGCATCGATGCCTTCGGCGTCGGCGATGGCGATGGCTGCAGCGGTGATCTCGTCGCGGGTGTGCGTGGGCTTGGGGCCGCGCGTCGAGCGCTCGGGGCGGGCCCAGATGGGCGCGGGGACCGGCGGCGGGGCCGAGCGGTCAGGGGGAGGGGCGGCAGCCATGGAGCCTCACGATACGAACTGGCTTATTGCGAACAGTGTTCGCAGTGTGTACATTGACTGCGCACAGTGTACGCAGTCAATGACCGAGAGAGGAAGAGCACATGACCGACGACGTGATCATCGTGGAGGGGTTGGTGAAGCAGTACGAGGAGAAGCGCGCCGTCGACGGCCTCGACCTGCGGGTGCCCCGCGGCACCGTCCAGGGCCTCCTCGGCCCGAACGGCGCGGGGAAGACCACCCTCGTCCGGGTCCTGTCGACGCTCGCTGCGATCGACGGCGGACGAGCCGAGATCGACGGGTTCGACGTGGCCACCGAGGCCGAGGCCGTGCGCTACCGCATCGGGCTCGCGGGCCAGCACGCGTCGGTGGACGAGGTGCTGAGCGGCCGGGCCAACCTCGTCATGTTCGGGCGCCTGTTCCACCTCACGCCGTGCCAGGCCCGGGCCCGCGCCGACGCCCTGCTGGAGCAGTTCCGGCTCACCGACGCGGCCGACCGCCCCGTCCGCACGTACTCGGGGGGCATGCGCCGCCGGCTCGACCTCGCCGCCAGCCTCCTGATCGCCCCGCCGGTCCTGTTCCTCGACGAGCCCACCACCGGGCTCGACCCGCGGGCCCGCGCCGAGATCTGGGAGTCGGTGCGGGCGCTGGTCGACGACGGCACCACCGTGCTGCTGACCACCCAGTACCTCGACGAGGCCGACCAGCTCGCCGACCACATCGCCGTGATCGACGGCGGCCGGATCATCGCCGAGGGCTCGCCCGACGTGCTGAAGCAGACCATCGGCAGCCACGTCGAGGTGGTGCTCAGCGACGCCGCCCTGCTCGGGCAGGGGACCGAGATCGTGGGTCGGGTCACCGGCTCGACGCCCACCATCGAGCGCGACGACCGGCGCATCCTCGCCGCCACCGACGGCGGCTCGCTCGCCCTCATCGACGTGGTGCGCGAGCTGGACCGCTGCGCCATCGGGATCGAGGACGTGGCGATGCGCCGCCCCACGCTCGACGAGGTGTTCCTCCAGCTGACCGACGAAGAGAAGGTGACCGCATGATGACCGACCTGACCCACCTGCCCACCCCACCGGCCACCACGGCCGAGCGGATCCGCTGGACGATCGCCGACGGCTGGACGGTGGTGCGCCGCAACCTCGACCACCTCCGCGCCCAGCCGGGCGAGATCGCCGCCGAGCTCATGTTCCCCGCCCTCATGGTGGTGCTGTTCGGCTACGTCCTGGGCAGCGCGATCCGCGTGCCGGGCGGCGGCAACTACCGCCTGTACCTGATGCCCGGCCTGTTCGCCATGACCGCCATCTCTGGCGGCATCTCCACGATGATGTCGGTCGCCTCCGACCAGGGCCGGGGCGTGATGGACCGGTTCCGCTCCATGCCGATGGCCCGGTCCGCCGTCCTGGTCGGCCAGACCGGCGCCGACATCATCCTCGGCGTCCTGGCCATGCTCGTGATGGTCGGGTTCGGCTACCTGGTCGGCTGGCACCCCACGAACGGGCCCGGCCCCGCCGTGGCCGCCTTCGGGCTGCTGGTCCTGTTCCGCTACGCCGTGAGCTGGGGCGGCACCCTGCTCGGCCTGACGCTCAAGGAGGAGACCGCCGACAAGCTCATCCCGCTGGTGTTCCCGATCACCATGCTCTCGAACGCCTTCGTGCCCACCGAGAACATGCCGACGCTGCTGCGGGTCCTCGCCAACTGGAACCCGGTCAGCGCGCTCGTCACCGCCTGCCGCCAGCTGTTCATGGGGACCGCGTCCGTCCCCACCAGCGGGTCGCTCCCCCTCCCGCTCCAGCACCCCGTGGCCGCCTCGCTGCTGTGGGCCGTCGTGCTGCTCGCCGTGTTCGTCACCCTGTCGGTCCGGAGGTTCAAGGCGGCCGGCCGGTGACGATCGCTCGGTCGCCTACCGTCGAACGCATGCTCGACGCGGTGCTGTTCGACCTCGATGGAACGCTGACCGACCCCGCCGAGGGGATCACCGGGGCGTTCCGCCACGCGGTCGCCTCGGTGGGCCACCCGGCCGACGACGACGCCGACCTCACGTGGATCATCGGGCCGGCGGTGCGCGACAACCTCGACCGCTACGGGCTGCCCACCGAGCACCACGACGTGGTGGTGAAGGCGTTCCGGGCCCACATGACCGAGGTCGGCCTGTTCCAGGCTGCGGTCATCGCCGGGATCGTCTCGGTGCTCACCGACCTCGGCGAGGCCGGGGTGCCGCTGGCGCTCGCCACCGCCAAGCCGGTGTACCAAGCGGAGACCACGCTCGAGCACTTCGACCTGCGCCGCCACTTCCAGGTGGTGGCCGGTGGGGTGGCCGACGGCCATCCCCGCTCCAAGTCCGTCATCGTCGGCGACGCCCTGGCGCAGCTCGGCCAGCCCGATCCGACGCGCGTGGCGATGGTCGGCGACCGCCACCACGACATCGACGGCGCCAAGGCCAACGGCTGCATCGCCGTCGCCGTCACGTGGGGCTACGCCGAGCCCGGCGAGCACGATGCGGCCAAGCCCGACCACATCGTCGCCACCCCTGCCGCCCTCGGCGAGCTGCTCCTGCGCCTGCCCTGACCCGCGGCGCTCAGGCGCCGAGGCGCCGAGGCGCGCCCACGGGTCGTCGTCGAGACGGGATGCCACCTGATGGGGAGACCCGGACCGTCGTGCCGACGCCCCGTCAGGGGAGGGCTACCCCGGCCGAGGCGGCTCGCCGCCGGCCGAGCCACTGGCACGCGCAAAGGTTGCGCAATACAATATTGATGCCGTTGTCACCGGGGAGGAGATCATGGCTCGCAGGTCTCATCGTCGTCGCAAGGTCGCTTCACCGGCTCAGCTGCGGATCCTGCGCGCGGCGGGCTGGCGCTTCTCTCCCACCCGCGATGCCTGGGTGCACCGGGTGCTCGGCGGTCGCATCGGTCCGGTCTTCCGCGACCAGGACGCGATCGAGGGTCCCGCCCGGATCGACGATGATCTCGCCCGCTCGATGCACGCCGCCATCGAGGGCTGGCAGGAGCCTGCACCGTTGCCCACGCGGCCCGACGCGACGGATCCGGCCGACCAGGCCCCGCCGACCACCCCGGC
Organism: Aquihabitans sp. McL0605; assembly: GCF_049993875.1. Lineage (NCBI taxonomy): Bacteria > Bacillati > Actinomycetota > Acidimicrobiia > Acidimicrobiales > Iamiaceae > Aquihabitans > Aquihabitans sp. McL0605. The sequence continues at coordinate 2,747,109 of NZ_CP188252.1, read as the reverse complement.
GACCCGCCCGACGTTGACCCGCGTCCTCGCCCAGCTGGCGCCCGACGAGCTGCCCCGCACCGTGCTCGTCGACGGCCGGCCGCCCCGGCCCGGGACGGTGCCGGAGCAACCGGTGCTCACGGTCGCGACCGACACGGAGCGCGCCACCGCCTGAGCGGCCCGGCACGCGACGGCTCGTGGGTCAGCGCCGCCAGTCGTGCAGCTCGGACACCCGGGCCAGGACGCGGGCGAACGCCTCCTCGTCGAGCGCGGCGCCCTCCCGCCGGACCGCAGTGGGCTCCACCCGCAGCAGCCGGCTGGCATCGCAGTAGCTGACGCGGCGCTCGGGGTCCCACGCGCCGCGGCCGACCTCGATCCACTCGTGGGCGTCGCGGCGCGCCGAGTGGTCCTTGCTCGACAGCTGCACGGCGGCCAGCAGCGGGCCGTCCCACCCGAGCACGAGCACCGGGCGGTCCTTGCCCTGGGACGGATCGTCCTCGAACGGGACCCACGTCCAGACCACCTCGCCGGGATCGGCCGCGCCGTTGCGCACCGGCCGGTAGGAGACCTCGATGCCCCCGGTGGCCGACGTGTCGGTGGCCGGAGCGCCGCTGCCGCCCCGCCGGATCGAGCCCGCCACCTTGTCCTTGAAGCGCTTGAGCGCACCCGTTCCCGGCATCGCCGGAGACTAGGACGGCCCTACGCTCCGGTCGTGCACCTCGACGAGTTCCAAGCCACCATCGCCCAGACCTACGGCGAGCGCGACCGGGAGCGCGGCACGGCCGCCACCGTGGCCTGGCTGTGCGAGGAGCTGGGCGAGCTGGCCCAGGCGGTGCGCAAGGGCACGGTGGACCAGCAGCGCCACGAGCTCTCGGATGTCTTGGCCTGGCTGGCGTCGCTGGCCCACCAGCTCGACCTGTCGCTCGAGGATGCCGCGGCCCGCTACGCCGACGGCTGCCCTCGCTGCGGCACCATCCCCTGCTCCTGCCCCTAGGCGGATCGCTGTTCGGCGGCCTCGCCCAGGCGGTCGGGGCGGCCCAGCCCGACCTGCTCGACGCCGCTACGAGTTGAGCTCGGCCGAGACCAGCTCCGCCACCTGCACGGCGTTGAGGGCCGCGCCCTTGCGCAGGTTGTCGTTGGAGAGGAACAGCGCCAGGCCGTTGGGCACCGTGGCGTCGACGCGGATGCGCCCCACGTAGGTGGGGTCCTGGCCCGCGGCCATCAGCGGCGTGGGCACGTCGGCCAGCTCGACGCTGGGGGCGTAGTCGAGGATCTGGCGGGCGAGATCGGGCGAGATCGGCCGCTCGAACGACGCGTTGATCGACAGGGAGTGCCCGGTGAAGACCGGCACCCGCACGCACGTGCCCGAGACCGCCAGCTCCGGGATGTCGAGGATCTTGCGGGTCTCGTTGCGGAGCTTCTGCTCCTCGTCGGTCTCATCGAGGCCGTCGTCGACGATGGAGCCGGCCTTCGGGATGACGTTGAACGCGATGGGAGCGGGGAACTTCTGCGGCTCGGGGAACTCGACCGCAGCGCCGTCGAACGTGAGGCCGGCGGCCTGATCGACCACCTTCTTGACCTGCTCGTCGAGCTCGGCGACGCCGGCGAGGCCGCCGCCCGAGACCGCCTGGTACGTGGACACCACGAGGCTCTTGAGACCGGCCTCCCGGTGGAGCGGGCCGAGCACCGGCATGGCCGCCATGGTGGTGCAGTTGGGGTTGGCGATGATGCCCTTGGGGCGCACGGAGGCAGCGTGGCCGTTGACCTCGGCCACCACCAGCGGCACGTCGGGGTCCATGCGCCACGCCGATGAGTTGTCGATGACGACGGCCCCGGCGGCCGCCACGCGCGGGGCGAGCTCCTTGGAGGTGGCGCCACCGGCGCTGAACAGCACGATGTCGAGGCCCTCGAAGCTGGCCGTGGCGGCGTCTTCGATGACCACCTCGCCACCGGCCCACGGCAGCGCCCGGCCGGCCGAGCGCGCCGAAGCGAACAGGCGGAGCTCGGTCACGGGGAAGGCGCGCTCCTCGAGGATCCTCAGCATGACGCCGCCGACCTGACCAGTTGCTCCAACGATCCCTACGCGCATCGTCCCAGGCTACCGGCGACCCCAGGGCCGCCCCCAAGGCGATTCAGGCGGGGCTCAGGGGGTGGTGAGGTCGAGGCCGAAGGCGGTGTGGAGCGCGGCCACGGCGGCGTCGCACTCCTCCCCCGCCACCACGCACGAGATGCGGATGGCCGAGGTGGAGATCATCTCGATGTTGATGTGGTTGGCGGCCAGCGTCTCGAAGACGGTGGCGGCCACGCCGGGGTTGGTCTTCATGCCCGCGCCGACCAGCGAGACCTTGGCGATGGACGGGTCGTAGGTGACCCCGTCGGCGCCGATGGCGGGAGCCACGCGCTCGGCGATGGCGACGCTGGCCTCGAGCCCTTCGGCGGGGACGGTGAAGGAGATGTCGGTGATCCCGGCCTCGGACACGTTCTGCACGATCATGTCGACGTTCACGTCGGCGTCGGCCAGGGCCCGGAACAGCACGGCCGACACGCCCGGACGGTCGGGCACGCCGGTGATGGTGACCTTGGCCTCGGAGTCGTCGCCGACGATCCCGGAGACGATGGCATCTTCCATGTTGGGTTCCTCCTCGGTGATCCACGTCCCTGGCTCCCAGGTGAACGCGGACCGGACGTGCAGCTTGACCTTGTGGGTGCGGGCGAACTCGACGGCGCGCATGGCGGGCTTGGGGCAGCCGGCCGCGCACATCTCGAGCATCTCGTCGAACGAGATGTGGTTCATGCGGCGGGCGACGGGCACTACCCGCGGATCGGTGGTGAACACGCCCGACACGTCGGTGTAGAGCTCGCACACCCCGCCCAGCGCCTCGGCCAGGGCGACCGCCGTGGTGTCGGAGCCGCCGCGGCCCAGGAAGGTCACGTCGTTGTCGGTGGACACGCCCTGGGCCCCGCCCACCACCGGGACGTGCCCGGCCTCGACGGCGGCGCGCACGCGGTCGGCGCGCACCTCGAGGATCTTGGCGTTCATGTGGTTGGTGTCGGTGATGAACCCCGCCTGGCTGCCGGTGAAGGAGTCGGCGTGGATGTCCATGTCGTGCAGGGCCATGCACAGCAGGGCCGTGGCCTTGCGCTCGCCGGCGGTGATGAGCATGTCCATCTCGCGGCCGGGCCGGGTCTTGGAGACCTGCGAGGCCAGGTGCAGCAGCTCGTCGGTCTCCTTGCCCATGGCGGACACGACGACGACCACCTGGTCGCCGCGGCGGAGGGTGCGCGCCACGTGGTTGGCCACCTCACGGATGCGCTCGGGGTCGGCAACGGACGTGCCACCGAACTTCTGGACGACGAGACCCACGGCCGGGGACGGTACCTGACCGAGGTCAGAGACGGCCAAGGGGATCGTTGGGGATCTCCGGCCCGTCGATCATGACGCCCCAGGACCGGAGCTGGGCGACGCCGGTGGGGATGTCGCCGCCCACCAGGGTGCAGAGCGCCTTCAGGTCGTCGTGGCGCAGCGAGAGGACCCGCCCGTTGAAGTCGCCACGAGCCTCGATGATCGACTGCACGAACCGCCGTATCGGCGCCGCCGGATCGATCTTGGCCAGGGCGACCAGGTCGAGGACGATCTTGCGGCGCTCGACCGCCGACTCGACGGGGAGCGGCTCGCCCAGCAGGACGGCCACCGGCACCTTGTAGAAGTCGGCCAGGCTCTTGAGCCGGGGCAGCGACAGGGTGCGGAAGCCGCGCTCGTAGGCCCCCACGGCCGACGCGCTCCACCGGCCCTCTGAGCGGGCCTCCACCTCGGCGAGCGACAGGCCCTGGGCCTGCCGGATGGCTCGCAGGCGCTGGCCGACCGACGCGCTGAAGGCCTTGTCGTCGGGATCGGCGAGCACATCGTCGTCGGGGTCGATGGGGTCATCGGCGTGGTCCTCGGCGCGCATCGGTCCATTCTGGCCGTTCTCCGAGCGCCTGAACAGCCGAACTGCTACGAGCAGCGTTCGCGCCGCTACGAGGCGGAGCGGATCGGGGCCGTCGGCGCGCCCTCCGCACCGGGTGCCGACGGATAGGGTCTCGGCCTCATGGGAACCGACAAGCGGGATCGTCAGAAGGCCAACAAGGCCGCCAAGCTCGAGGCCGAGCGCCTCGCCGAGGCCAAGGCCCGGCGCAACCAGACCATCCGCACCGTGGTCATCGCCGGCGTCCTCATCGTCGCGGTGTTCCTCCTCGTCAACGTGCTGACGGGCTGCTCGTCGTCGGCCAGCGACGGTGCGGCCGAGACCACCAGCACCACGGCCGCCGCCTCCTCCGGCGCCAAGGCGTGCACGACCTCCGACACCGGCAAGGCGGTGATCGACTACGACAAGGCACCCACCTTCGAGATCGATCCGGCGAAGACCTACACCGCCACGGTGAAGACCACGGAGGGCACGGTGGTGCTCGAGCTCGACACCAAGCGCACCCCCGACACCACGGCGAACTTCATCGCCCTCAGCCGCAACTGCTACTTCGACGGCACCGACCTGTTCCGCACCGAGGCCAACACCGGGATCATCCAGGGCGGCTCGCCCCACACCCAGGACAACAGCGACCAGGGCCCCGGCTACACGATCGCCGACGAGGGCGGTCCCTTCAGCTCCGCCGACTACGCCCCCGGCACCATCGCCATGGCCAACACGGGCCAGCCCAACAGCGGCAGCGCCCAGTTCTTCTTCCTGGCCAACGAAGGCGGGGCCTACCTGGGCGACACCGCTCAGCTCGGCTCCTCGGCCGGCACCTACACGGTGTTCGGCAAGACCACCGAGGGCCTCGACGTCCTCCAGAAGATCGCGGCCCTCGACAGCGGCGACGGGCAGGGCACGCCGTCGAAGCAGGTCACCATCGAGTCGGTGACCGTCAAGGAGAGCTGAGGGCCTTCGGCCTCAGCTCTCCTTCGGTGCGAGGGCGGACCAAGACCACGCCCGGCCTCGCCGGGGTCTCCTCTCCCCGACTTCGTCGTTGAGCTACCCATGCCGTACTGATCCGCTCTGGGTGCTTCCGGCCCTGGCGGGCCTCCAGCACCGGGCCGCTCGGGCCCATCGCCTTCGGCGAAAGCCGGCGCTGGGTTCAGCTGGGCAGGGCGGTCAGATCGGCGGGCTCGCCGCCCACGAACACCACGACGTCGCCGGCGCCCTCGGCGCTCCACGTGCCCTCGGGATCGCGGATCAGGGCCGTGCGCTCGTCGATGCCGGCGAGCACGAGCGCGGCCGGGCTCATCTGCCGGGTGCGGTGGGCCGCATCCTCGGACCAGTGGTCGTGGGCCGGGATGACCGCCACGCCGGGCAGCAGCCCGAGGCCCAGGGTGAAGGCGCCGCCGCGCGGATCGACCATCGGATCGCACAGGACCATGGCCCCGGCCGCCGAGCCGGCGAGCACACCGCCCCCGGCCCAGGCCGACGAGATGGCGTCCCACGCCGGCGAGTCCTTGATGACCGAGCGCAGGTGCAGCGGCGAGCCGCCCACGAGGTAGGTGAACCTCGACGCGGCGAGCGCGTCGACCACGGCCGGGTCGGAGGCATCGGGGCGCGCCAGGAGGTCGAGGCCGGTCGCCTTGACCCCGAGCTGGTCGAACCAGCTGACCGCCCGCTCGACGAGCCGCTGGGGGTGCTCGTAGGCCGCCGCCGTGGGCACCACGAGGACCTCGGCGCCCCCGCTGGCCTGCACCAACCCCGCGTCGAAGGTGCACCCCTCGGTGAACTCGCCACCACCGACCAACGCCAGATGTCCAGACATGGCCCGACCCTAGTGAGGCATGGGTTGGGCGCTGGACCTGACCGCTCGGTAACTTGACCGCCCATGACGATCAAGCGCGTTGGCATTCTGGGTTCGGGGATCATGGGGTCGGGCATCGCCGAGGTGGCGGCCAAGACCGGCCACGAGGTGGTCCTGCGGTCCCGCAAGCAGGCGACGGCCGAGGCCATGGTGGCCTCGCTCACCAAGTCGCTGGCCAAGCAGGTCGAGCGGGGCAAGCTCTCCGAGGAGGACCGCGACGCCACCCTGGCCCGGGTCACCGCCACCGACCACATCGGTGCCGTCGCCGACTGCGACCTCGTGATCGAGTCGGTCGTCGAGGACATGGACGTCAAGAAGGCGCTGTTCGCCGAGCTCGACGGCATCGTCAAGGACGGGGCCATCTTGGCCACCAACACCTCCACCCTCTCGGTGATCGACATGGCCGTCGCCACCGCCCGCCCCGACAAGGTCGTCGGCGTCCACTTCTTCAACCCGGCCCCGATGATGTCGCTCGTCGAGATCGTCCGGCCGCTCACCGCCTCCGACGAGACGGTGGCCGAGGTCACCGAGTTCGCCCGCACCTGCGGCAAGGACCCGGTCGAGGTCAAGGACCGCGCCGGCTTCATCGTGAACGCGCTGCTGTTCCCCTACCTGAACAACGCCGTGCGCATGCTCGAGAACGGCACGGCCAGCCGCGACGACATCGACACCGCCATGAAGGGCGGCTGCAACTTCCCGATGGGCCCGCTCGCCCTGCTCGACCTCGTCGGCCTCGACACCTCGCTGAGCATCCTCGACGCCCTCTACAACGAGTTCCGCGACCCGAACTACGCCGCCGTGCCCGCCCTGCGCCGCATGGTCACCGCCGGCCAGCTCGGCCGGAAGTCCGGCCTCGGCTTCTACGACTACTCGCGCTGAGGTAGCTCCTGCCGCCGGGGGTCGCCTTCGGACGGTACGGCCCCGTCGTCGGCCGGCTCAGGATCCGTGATCGAGGCCCCGGCCCTGCGCCGGGGCCTCGGCGCGTCAGGCGTCGGGGTTGGGGCCCCAGAACATGCGCTCGGAGCCCGTGCCCTGGCGGAGCCAGTAGATGTCGTTGTGGCCGTCGCCGTCGAAGTCGCCGGTCTGGGGCTGGTAGCCCGGCCCCATGTCGGTGTTGTTGGCCAGGGTGCTGTAGTCCCACGTGCCGGGCGCGCCCTGCGGGAGCCAGAAGTCGTCGGGGCCCGTCGGCGAGTACCAGTAGATCGGCTCGTCGGGGATCAAGAAGCTGCCCACCACGGGGGTGTAGCCCGAGCCGATCGAGGCGCCGAACGCGTCCTGCGCGCCGGTGTCGGGATCGCCGAGCCACACCGAGTCGGCGCCCGACGACGAGTACCAGAAGATGTCGTCGACGCCGTAGCCGTCGAACAGGCCGACGAACGGCTTGTAGGTGCCGTTGACGGTCTTGGGGATCTTGGTCCAGGTGCCGTCGTTGTGGCCGTTCCACAGCGAGTCGGCCGCCTTGCCGGGGGCGTACCAGAAGATGTCGACGCTGAGGTCGACGCTGCCCCCGTAGGCCGAGCCGGTCTTGGGCGTGAAGCCGCCGACCAGCGGGGTGAAGCTGCCGTTGACGGTCTGGGGGATGGCGTGGAAGTGGCTGCCGCCGGTGGCCTCCCACAGCGAGTCGGCGGCGGTGCCGGGGGCGTACCAGAAGATGTCGAGGGCGCCGTCGGGGTCGCCCGCCTCCCGGACGAAGTCGCCCACGATCGGCTTGAACGTGCCGTTGACGGTCTTGGGCACCACGGTCTTGGAGCCGCCCGGGTGGAACGCCCACAGCGTGTCGGCCGCGGGCCCCGGGGCGTACCAGAAGATGTCGGTCACGCCGTTGCCGTCGAAGTCGCCGACCAACGGCTGGTACGTGCCCTTCACCTGGTAGGTGGCGGCGGTGGAGGTGCTGAACGTGCGCGAGTTCTGGCCCCACTTCACGGTCTCGGTGGCGGCGCCGGGCCGGTACAGGAACAGGTCGTCGTTGCCGTCGCCGTTGAAGTCGCCCACCAGCGGGGTGGCCCCGGTGCCGTCGTAGCTGGCCGAGGTGGGGGCCGACTCGGCGAAGAACTGCAGCGGCGCGCCGTGCGCGACCGACGGCAGCAGCAGGCCGGCGCAGATCGTGGCGGCAGCGGCGAAAGAGCGAGCGGCGCGCATGCTGGGTGTCCTCCTGGTCAGACGGGCCCCGCGACCCGCTCGGACCACTGTGACCGCCGAGGCGGTCCGAGGCAAGGATGCGCAGGCCATACTCACCTTCGACCATGACCCTGCCGCTCGAGCCCCCACCGTCATCCTGGGAGATGCCCGACCCGGACCGCGCCGACGAATCGGGCCTGGTGGCCATCGGTGCCGACCTCGCGCCCGGCACGATCCTGGCGGCGTACCGGTCCGGGCTGTTCCCCATGCCGGTGCGCTGGAGCCGGGCCCCGGGCTGGTGGTCGCCCGACCCCCGGGGGATCATCCCGCTCGAGGGGCTGCGGGTGAGCCGGTCGCTCCGCAAGGCCACCGAGCGGTTCGAGGTCCGCATCGACACCGAGTTCGATCAGGTCATCGATGCGTGCGGCGATCCCCGGCGCCCGCACGGCTGGATCAACCGGGCCATCAAGGACGCCTACCGCGACCTGCACCGGCGGGGCTGGGCCCACAGCGTCGAGACGTGGTCGGCCGACGGCGAGCTGGTCGGCGGCCTGTACGGGATCGCCATCGGAGGCCTGTTCGCCGGCGAGTCGATGTTCCACCGGGCCACCGATGCGTCGAAGGTGGCGCTCGTGGGCCTGGTCGAGGCCCTGCTCGCCGGGGGCGCCGAGCTCCTCGACGTGCAGTGGAAGACCGACCACCTCGCCACCCTCGGGGCGGTCGAGATCCCTCGCTCGCAGTACCTCGAGCTCCTCCCACACGCCGTGCGCGGACCGCTGCCGACGGCGTTCCAGTCGTGAGCCGGCCCGACCGGCGGTAGACAGGGAACCTCGACGACCCAGGGAGATCCCGTGACCGAACGACTCGATGGCACCGTCGCGCTGGTGACCGGTGCGAGCAGCGGCATCGGCGAGGCCACGGCCCGCCAGCTCGCCGAGGCCGGCGCTTCGGTGGCCGTGCTCGCCCGCCGGGTCGACCGGCTCGATGCGCTCGTGGCCGAGATCGGTGCCGCCGGGGGCACCGCGCTCGCCATCGAGAGCGATGTGACGGCCGACGGCGAGGCCGCCGCGGCGGTGGCCCAGACGGTGGAGCACTTCGGCCGCCTCGACACGCTGGTCAACAACGCCGGGGTGATGCTGCTGGGCCCGATCGTCGACGCGCCGGTCAGCGACTGGGACCGCATGGTGGCGCTCAACGTCCAGGCCCTGCTCGCGTGCACCCACGCCGCCCTGCCCCACCTGCTGCGCGCCGCGGAGGACTCGCCGCGCCGGGTGGCCGACCTCGTCAACATCAGCTCCGTGGCCGGCCGCGTCCCCCGCCTCGGCAGCGGCGTCTACAACCTGACCAAGCACGGCATCGGCGCCTTCAGCGAGTCGCTGCGCCAGGAGGTCACCGGCCGCTCCGTGCGGGTGTCGCTCGTGGAGCCGGGAGCGGTGGCCACCGAGCTGGCCACGCACCTGAGCGAAGGCGCTCGAGCGGTCCTCGAGCAGCGCATGGCCACGGTCGAGCGGCTGCAGGCCACCGACATCGCCGACGCCATCTCCTTCATCGTCACCCGGCCCCGCCACATGGCCGTCAACGAGATCCTCATCCGCCCCACCGACCAGGAAGGCTGATCCCGATGTGCCGCAACATCACCACCCTGCGAGGCCTCGAGCCCCACGCCACCCACGAGGAGATCGAGGCGGCCGCCCGCCAGTACGTCCGCAAGATCAGCGGCGTGCAGAAGACCTCCGAGGCCACCGAGGAGGCGTTCGAGCGGGCCGTGGCGATCATCACCGAGGCCTCGCACGACCTCCTGCACGCGCTGCCGCCGCGCAAGGTCCCGCCCAAGTACGACCCGCCGATCCGCCGCATCAAGGCGAAGAAGGAAGCCGAGGCCGAGGCCACGGCCGCCGCCTCCTGACCGTCAGGCGATGAGCCCCGCCACCAGGGCGGGGAGCGCCTCGCCGATCGGCTCGCGGATGACGCGCGTGGCCAGCTGGTCGTAGGGCGTGGGGTCGCGGTTGACCACGATCAGCTGGGCGCCGCGGTCCACCGCCACCTCGCACAGGGTGGCGGCCGGGGTGACCTGCAGGGTGGAGCCCACCGCCACGAACACGTCGCAGCGCTGCGCAGCGATCGCGGCCGCCTCCAGCACCTTGGGGTCGAGCGCCTGCCCGAACATGATCGTGGCCGTCTTCAGGATCCCGCCGCAGACGAGGCACGCCGGATCGGGGTCGCCGGCGTCGAGGCGGGCGAGCGCCTCCTGCGTGAGGCTGCGCGCACCGCAGTCCCAGCAGACCGCGTCGACCATGTTCCCGTGCACCTCGATGACCAGCTCGGGCGACGAGCCCGCCTTCAGGTGGAGCCGGTCGGTGTTCTGGGTGATGAGGCCGCGCAGCGCGCCGGCGTGCTCGAGGTCGACGAGCGCGCGGTGGCCGGCGTTCGGTTCCGCGCCCCACGCCGGGTTCTCCCGCCGGGCCAGCCACGAACGGCGGCGGATGTCGGGATCGGCCAGGTAGTTCTGGATCGTGAACAGCTTCTCGGCGGCCGGGTCGAGGGTCCACACCCCGTTGGGACCGCGGAAGTCGCGGATGCCGGAGTCGGTGGAGATGCCCGCGCCGGTCAGCACGGTCACCATCGGCGGGGCCATCAGCCGGCTCCGACCAGGCCGCGCGTGGTGCGGTCGAGCTGGTGCTCGAAGAAGGCGTCGTAGTCGGTGATCCCGTTGTGGAGGTGGCCGAACAGCTCGTAGCTGATGTGGCCGAGCAGGCCGGTCCAGGCGGCGATGGCCCGGGCCATGACCTCGTCGGGGATGGCGATGTCCATGCCGGCGCGGATCAGGGTGAAGTCGGCGTGGACCGGGCGGGCGACGGGCGAGGTGGGCGTCACGTCGATCTCACCGGCCTCCACGCCTTCCGCCACGACGGTCATGGCGGCGACGGTGACCCGCAGCGCCGGGCTCACCGTGTCGGCCGGGGCCTGGTAGCCGGGGACCGGGCTGCCGTAGACGAGTGCGTAGTCGTGGGGGTGGGCCAGCGACCAGGCCCGGACCGAGCGGGCGACGAGCGCCCACCGCTCGCCGACCGGGCGGCCGACGGAGGCGGCCGCGGCGTGCTCCGCCACGGCGCCCACCGCGTCGTACCCGTCGATGATGAGCGCGGTGAGGAGCTCGTCGCGGCTGGCGAAGTAGCGGTAGACCGCCGACGACACCACCCCCAGCTCCCGGGCCACGGCGCGCAGCGACACGCCGTCGGGGCCCACCTCGACGAGCTGGCGGTGGGCGGCGACCTTGATGTCGTTGGTCATCTCCACCCGGGCGCGGGCTCGGGCGGTGGTCGGCTGGATGGGCACGGCACCACCCTAGCCAAAGTTGCGAGAGCACTGCTCTTGACAATTCGGCGGATCGGGTGAACACTGCTCGACAACGAGAGCACCGCTCTCCCAACCGAGAGAAGGATCCCATGATCGCCACCGACGCCCCCTCGCCCGCCGATGCCCGCTACCTCGCCCCCTCGAAGGGCGACCTGATCTTCAACCGCATCGCCCGCCGCCTCACCGCCATGGGCCTCAGCCTCAAGGGGTCACGGGAGCTGCGGATCGTCGGCCGGAAGTCGGGCGAGGTCCGCACCAACGTGGTGAACCTGCTGACCCTCGACGGCGAGCGCTACCTCGTCGCCCCCCGGGGCACCACCGAGTGGGTGCGCAACCTCCGGGCCGCCGGCGGCGGCGAGCTCAAGGTGGGCCGCAAGGTCGAGGCGTTCCGCGCCGAAGAGGTGGCCGACGCCGACAAGCCCGCCATCCTCCACGAGTACCTCGTGCGCTGGGCCTTCGAGGTCGGACGCTTCTTCGAGGGCATCGACGCCGACTCCACCGACGAGGAGCTGGCGGCCGCCGCCTCCGGGTTCCCGGCGTTCCGGCTGGTGCCCGCAGCCTGACCCGGTGGCAGTACGGTCACGCCGTGCACCGAGGGCCCTATGCAGATGGACCACCGCCCGAGGCGCTCGAGGTGCACGCTCCGCCGCTCGACAAGTTCGGGTTCGCCGAGCTGCGGCGGATGCTGCTGATCGGGTTCGTCCTCACCGCCGCGGTCCTCCGGGCCTCGGCCTCGTGGGTCTTCCGCCGGCGGGGCCGCTCCTTCGCCACCGCCGCGTCGGAAGGGGTGGTGGAGGGCTTCGACCAGCTCGGGCCCACGTTCGTGAAGCTCGGCCAGCTGATCGCCTCGTCGCCGAGCCTGTTCCCGACGCCGCTCGCCGACGCCTGCCTCAAGATGCTCGACGAGGTCCGGCCGTTCGACCAGGCCACGGTGCGCCGGCTGGTCACGGAGCAGCTGGGCCGGCCGCCCGAGGAGGTCTTCGCGTCGTTCGACGACACGCCCCTGTCGGCCGCGTCGATCGCCCAGGTCCACGCCTGCGTGCTCCCCGACGGCCGCGATGCGGTCATCAAGCTGCAGCGCCCCGACATCGCCCACCGGATGAACACCGACCTGCGCATCCAGTACTTCTTCGCCACCAAGCTGCTGCGCCGGTTCACGTTCGCCCAGCGCGCCAACGTGGTCGGCATGGTGCAGGACCTCCACGAGGTCACCAACCAGGAGCTCAACGCCGCGCTGGAAGCGCACCGGCAGACGTACTTCCGCGACCACATCGGCGCGTTCGGCGACAACGAGGGCATCACCGCCCCCGAGGTCTACTGGGACTTCTGCGCCCCCCACCTGATCTGCATGGAGCGCATGGTCGGCGTGCCCATGGACGACTTCGAGCGCATCGCCGAGCTGGGGGTCGACGGCGAGCTGGTGCTGCGCCGGGGCATCAAGGTCTGGGTGGAGGCGGCCCTGGTCCACGGCACGTTCCACGGCGACCTGCACGCCGGCAACCTGTGGGTCCTCGAGGACGGGCGGGCCAGCTACCTCGACTTCGGGATCATGGGCGAGCTCCCCGAGCTCTGGCGCGAGACGATGCGCGACATCCTGTTCACGTCGACGATCGACCAGGACTACCGGCGCGTCGTGCGGGCCTACCAGCGCGTCGGCGTGATCCCCGCCGACGTCGACCCCGAGGTGGCCGGACCCGCCATCGCCATGGTCATGGAGCCGATGCTCAACCAGGGCATGAGCACGATGAGCCTGGGCGACCAGCTCAAGGCCAACCTCGACCTGGCCAACCAGTTCGGGGCGACGGCCCCCAAGGAGCTGCTGCTCGTGTCGAAGCAGCTCATGTACTTCGAGCGCTACGCCCGCATCCTGGCGCCCGACTACGTGCTGGCGCGCGACCTGTTCCTGCTCAAGAACGTCTTCCCCGAAGCGGTGGCCGCGGCAGCAGCCGAGCGAGGCGTCAGCCTGCCGGAGTGATCAGTTGGCGGGGGCCACGACCGGCGGGGCCGGCCACTCGGTGCCCGACGCCTCGCCCGGGGCCGGCAGGGTGCCCGTCGCCTCGTCGAGGCTCGTGGCGAAGTCCCGGCGGATGGTCGCCAGCGCGGCGTCCTCGGCTGCGGTGGGCTGCGCATCGGGGAGGTCGGCGGGGAACTCGTCGATCTCGCCCTCTTCGAACCAGATGACCTCGTCGACCACGCACGCGTCGACGGTCTCGAGCCCCGTGTCGGCCCCATCGCCCGGCTGGCCCTCGTCGACCTCGTCGACGTCGGTCGGGACCGTGATGGTCACCATGAGGCGGTCGCACATCGGGCAGGCCCGGCCGGTGACCGGCTCGGACGCCACCCAGGACGCCTTGGCCAGCGACCAGAGCCGGTGGATCTCGTCTTCCTGCATCCGCTCGTAGAGCTCCGACAAGGTGGCGGCGCGGCCGTGGCCCGCCGGGCAGACCCACGAGTTGAACTCGCCGTCGGGGGTCAGTTGCAGGGACGCCTTGCAGATGGGGCACGGCACGGTGGAAGACACCCTGTCCCATCGGCACGAACCCCCGCGACGTTGAGCATCAGCTGTTCGGCGGGGCCGCGACGATCGCCACGGCCAAGACGACGACACCGGCCGTGAACAGGCCGAGCATCGTCCCCACCACCTTCGTGGCCCGCCCGCGACCGAAGCCGGCACCGATCAAGGTGATCGCCGTGGCGATCGGGACGAGGAACAGCCCGACGTACGCACCCGCGAACAGCACGCCGTCGCGCGGCGACAGCGTGCACCCCCAGCCGATCCCCTCGCACCGGTCGCCCACCACGTCCGGCGAGATCGCCATGGCGGTGAGCCAGACGGCGGACGCCCAGATCGCCACCGGCCCGAACAGGGCCAGGAGCCAGGCGGCTGCGCTGGCCTGGTCGGCGGGACGGACGGGGCGGACGGGTGCGTGCTGCGGTGATGCCATCGTCCCAGCCCACCCGAATCGGACATGGCCGACCCTGGGGGTCGGCCCCTACCCTCGCCTGGGCGTGACACAGACGGGCGCGACAGCGGAGAATGGGCGGATGACCGAGCAGCGCAAGCCGGACCGCCCCTGGATGATGCGGACGTACTCCGGCCACTCGACGGCCAAGGCGTCCAACGAGCTGTACCGGACCAACCTGGCCAAGGGCCAGACCGGCCTGTCCATCGCCTTCGACCTGCCCACCCAGACCGGGTACGACAGCGACGACGTCATGGCGCGCGGCGAGGTCGGCAAGGTCGGCGTGCCCGTCAGCCACATCGGCCACATGGAGACGCTGCTCGACCAGATCCCCGTCGGCGAGATGAACACGTCGATGACCATCAACGCCGTCGCCGCGTGGATGCTCGGCCTCTACACCGCCAACGCCGAGCGCCAGGGCGTGAAGTCCCAGCTGCTCCGGGGCACCACCCAGAACGACATCGTCAAGGAGTACCTCTCCCGCGGCACGTACATCTACCCGCCGCTGCCCTCGCGCCGCCTGATCGTCGACATGTTCGCGTTCTGCCAGGAGTGGATCCCGTTCTGGAACCCCATGAACGTCTGCAGCTACCACCTGCAGGAAGCGGGAGCCACGCCCGTCCAGGAGATCGCCTACTCCCTCGCCACCGCCATCGACGTGCTCGACGCCGTCCGAGACTCCGGCCAGGTGCCGCCCGACCGCATGGTCAACGTGGTCGCCTCGATCTCCTTCTTCGTCAACGCCGGCATCCGGTTCGTCGAGGAGACCTGCAAGATGCGGGCCTTCACCCAGATGTGGGATCGGATCTGCGAGGAGCGCTACGGCATCACCGACCCCAAGGCGCGCCGGTTCCGCTACGGCGTGCAGGTCAACAGCCTCGGGCTCACCGAAGCCCAGCCCGAGAACAACGTGCAGCGCATCGTGCTCGAGGCGCTCGGCGTGACCCTCTCCAGGGATGCCCGGGCCCGCTCGCTGCAGCTCCCCGCCTGGAACGAGGCGCTGGGCCTGCCCCGGCCCTGGGACCAGCAGTGGGCGCTGCGCATCCAGCAGGTCCTGGCGTTCGAGACCGACCTGCTCGAGTACGACGACATCTTCGCCGGCTCGCACGTGATCGAGGCCAAGACCGCCTCGCTCATCGAGGAGTCGCAGGCCGAGCTCGACGAGGTCCTGGCCCTGGGCGGCGCGTTCGAGGCCATCGAGGAGCTCAAGGGCCGCCTGGTCCGCAGCCACGCCGAGCGCATGCGCAAGATCGAGTCGGGCGAGCTCACGGTCGTCGGCGTCAACAAGTTCACCGAGACGGCCCCGTCGCCCCTCGACGGCGACGACAACATCCTCAAGGTCGACCCGGGCGTGCAGGAAGCCGCCATCATCGAGCTCGACGAGTGGCGCGCCAACCGCGACAACGACGCCGTGAAGCGCAGCCTCGACGAGCTGCGCCGGGTGGCCCGCTCGGGCGAGAACGTGATGCCCGCATCGATCGACCTGGCCCACGCCGGCGGCACCACCGGCGAGTGGGCGGCCGTGCTGCGCGAGGAGTTCGGCGAGTACCGCGCCCCCACCGGCGTGTCGGCCGCGGCCGGGGCCGGCGGCGGGTCCGACGGCCTGCGCGCCGTCGCCGAGCGGGTCAAGGGCCTGGCCGGGGGCCCGCCACGGTTCCTGGTGGCCAAGCCCGGCCTCGACGGCCACTCCAACGGGGCCGAGCAGATCGCCGTCGCCGCCCGCGACGCCGGGTTCGAGGTCATCTACCAGGGCATCCGCCTCACCCCCGAGCAGATCGCGGCCGTGGGCCGGGACGAGGACGTCGGGCTGGTGGGCCTGTCGATCCTGTCGGGCAGCCACCTCGAGCTGGTCCCCGAGGTGGTCCGCCTCCTGCGCGCCGAGGGCGTGACCGCCCCCGTCATCGCCGGCGGGATCATCCCCGAAGACGACCGCCCCCGGCTCCTCGACGCCGGCGTGGCCGCGGTCTACACCCCCAAGGACTTCGAGATCGTCAAGATCATGGGTGAGCTGGTCGACCTCGTGGAGGCCGACCGCGCTCGCTGAGTTCTCCACAGAAGTGAGCTGACCCTGTGCAAATCTCACGCTTGGTGGCGAAGTTCCCACGGAACGCGCAAGGAATCCTGTGAACGGCGGCGAATCTGCCGATGGTTCGCCCATGTTCGATCGACGGGCGCTGCCCGGCACCATCGCGGGGTTCCTCGGCCTGCTGCTCGCGATGGCCGCGATCATCACGAAGGAGCCGGTCCTGGTGGTCATCGCCGGCGTGCTCACCGCCATCTGCGTGGTGCTCGTGCTCACGCTCCCCAACCGCGCCCCGGTGCGGTACAAGGAGCGCATGGACCTCCAGGAGGAGGCCGACAAGCTCGCCCGCGAGAACGACCAGATGGCTGCCCGGGCCGCCAAGTTCGAGGCCGAGGCCATCGCGGCGCGCGAGAAGCTGGCGACGGCGATGCTGGCCGAGCGGTCGCAGCCCGTCGGCGCCGACCCGTCGCCCGCCGTCCCCACGCCGCCCCGTGACCCCAGCGACGACATCACCGATCCCGCCACCGGCGTGTTCACCCAGGTGTTCTTCGACGCCTCGCTCGGCAAGCGCATCTCCGCCGCCCGGCGGGGCCTGCGCCCGCTGACCGTCGCCATGATGGAGGTGGTCGAGAAGGTCGGCGAGCCCGGCATGGTCCAGACCACCCCCAAGCCCGTCGCCGAGATCCTGACCGAGACCCTCCGAGAGGCCGACACCGTGGCCCGGATGGACTCGGGCGTGTTCGCCGTGCTGCTCGAGGACACCCCCGAGAACGGGGCCATCTGGACGCTCGAGCGGATCCGCCGCCGCATCAGCGAAGACCTCCAGGGCTGCACCGTGCGCGCCGGCATGTCGTGCTACCCGGCCTACGCCTTCGACGCCCAGCAGCTCGTCGACCAGGCGCTCGGCGCCCTCGACGCCGCCCGCGAGTGGCGTCAGGACCGCATCGAGGTCACCACCGCCAACCCCGACGACTGACCGCTCCCCACCCCGCCGCTCCCTGCCCCGTGCAGCTCGGTGCCGCCCGGACACGGACCTGCCCAGCGCAGCCGGGTCTGGGAGCTTCGTGGCTCAGGGTTCGTCGAGCTCGGGCCAGACGGTCTGCGCATCGGCGTCGAGGGGGCGGCCGGCCCAGCGGAGGCGGCCTGGGGTCTCGCTGAGCCGGGCGACCAGGCCCTGCATCGGGGTGCCGTCGAGGTCGGCCACCGAGCCGCGGGCCACCACGTGGGGGTCGACGGCCAGCTGGGCCATGTCGTACACGGGGGCGGCGGCGGCGTGGGCGGCCTCGAACGTGGCGAGGACGTCGTCGAGGGTCCGCTCGGCGCACCAGGCGCCGAGGCACTCGTCGATCTCCTCGCGGTGGGCGATGCGGCCGGCGAACCCGGCGAAGCGCGGATCGCCACCCAGGCCGATCAGGTCCATGACGCGCACCGCCACCGACTCGGCCGACGTGGAGATCGCCACCCACTGGCCGTCGCGGCACCGGTAGGTGCCCCGGGGCACGGAGTAGGCGATGCCGGAACCGAGGCGCGGCACCAGCTCGCCGCGCAGCTCCCAGAGGCTCATCAGCGGGCCCATCAGCTGGAACAGCGACTCGAGCAGGTTGACGTCGACCACCTGACCGACCCCGGAGTGCAGGGCGACCATGGTGGCGAACGCCGCGGTCAGCGCGGTGACCTCGTCGGTGAGCGCGATGGGCGGCAGCAGCGGCGCGCCCTCGGGCTCGCCGTTGCTGGCGGCGAAGCCCGACATGGCCTCGGCCAGGGTGGCGAAGCCGGGCCGCTGCGCATAGGGCCCGTCCTGACCGAAGCCGGTGACCCGGGTGATCACGAGCTCGGGGTTCGAGGCGATCAGGTCGTCGGGCCGGAGGCCGAGGCGCTCCAGCGTGCCGGGCCGGAAGTTCTCGACCAGCACGTCGGCGGTGTCGATGAGCCGGCGCACCCGAGCGAGATCGTCGGGGTCCTTGAGGTCGGCGACCACCGACCGCTTGTTGCGGCCGGCGAGCTTCCACCAGAGGGTCACGTCGTCGTCGGGGTGGGTCCAGCCCATGGCGCGGGTGGTGTCGCCCGATCCCGGTCGCTCGACCTTGATCACGTCGGCACCGAAGTCGGCGAGGTAGCGGGCGCAGCCGGGCCCCGCCACCACCGTGGCGAGGTCGACGACGCGGAGGTCGTGCAGGGGGCCGTCGGCGGGGACCGGTCGACCGACCGGAGCGGTCATGCCAGCACGTCGTGGAGCGGGAGGGCGCCCGACCGGCCGGTGAGCAGCCGCAAGATGGTGGCCACGTCGGTGCCGCTGGCCAGGTCGATCAGCACGTCGAGCGAGATGCGCGCCGCCGACAGCGGAGGCGCGGACGGGATCCCGATGGCCTCGGCCAGGTCGCCACCGTGCACCACCAGCTCCACGATCCGCGTGGCGAGGTACTGGCCGATCTCCATCTCGCCGACGAACAGGTGGACGTCGGTGTCGCCGGGCACGTTCGACACCACCAGCTCGGCGCTGGCCCACAGCTTGTCGGTGGCCGCCACCCAGTCGGCCTCCTCGCGTGCCTCCTTGCGGGCCCGGTTGGCGATGTGCACGTGCGGGGTCTGCTCGGCCAGCACGATGCCGAAGTACTGGGCCGCCGTGTCGATGCGCGTCGGGTCCTTGGTGTCGCCCTCGATGTACTCGGACACGGTCCGGAACGCCCGCGCCCCGTGGGCCACGAGCTCGCGGACCGTCCACTCGCCGAGCGCCATGAGGTCCCACTGGTGGTCGTCGACCCCGCCCACGAGCGAGCGCCACCAGTGCCCGGCCTCCCGGTAGGCGGTCAGCGTGTCGACCGGGTCGAAGGTGCGATCGGACATGTGCGGTTCCTCAGCGAGCGGCGGGTGCGGTGGAGATGGCGAAGCAGCGGTCGGCGAGCTGGCCGAACGCGTAGTCGTGGTAGAGCCCGTGGTACATGTGCCGGGTCTGCTCGGTCCAGGCGAGCGCTTCGGGCGTCGAGATGCGGTGGGCGATCTGGAGGATCCCGCCCTCGTGCACGCGGTACTCGGCCCACGTGCCCGGGTAGTCCTTCACGCACGCCACCTCGACCCACGGGACGTCGCCGGTGGGAGCGAAGCGTCGGACCCGGTTCCGGTGGGTGTGGCCCGCGAAGTAGCCGCGGATGGCGGGGCGGCGGGCCACGAGGGCGAGCAGCAGGGCCGAGGCGTCGAGATCGATGCCGAAGGTGTGATCGGCCTTCTCCGGCGAGTCGGGGTCGCCGAGGTGGTGGTGCCCGAACACCAGGACCGGCCGGTCGGTCGACGCGGCCAGGGCGTCGAGCCAGTCGAGCTCCTCCGCGGTGACCGTGCCGCCGACAGCACCGTCGACGGAGGTGTCGATGACCGCCAGGACCGCACCGGGCAGGGTGACCGCCTGGGTGGGCACGGCGGCGAACGGCGAGCGGGGGTAGCTCTCGTGGTTGCCGCGGACCACGGTGAGGCGACCGGAGAACGGCGGCTCGTACGCGGCGAGGAAGGCGTCGTATTCGGACCGCGTCCCGTGGGAGGTGAGGTCGCCCTTCACCACCACCGCGTCGGGATCGATGGCGCGGATCTCGGTCACGGCACCGCGGTTCATGACCTCGGGGAACGGGTCGTCGCCGGGGGCCGAACGGAACACCGGGCCCACGTCGGAGCCGTCGATCAAGCCGCAGATCTCCTCCCCGAAGTGCACGTCGTTGACGGTGGCGAAGGTGGCGAGCAGCTCGCCGGGCTCGGGCAGCGTGCGGAAGGCGAAGCCCTCGAGGTCGTGGTCGGTGTCGGGGGCGAGGTCGTCGTAGCGGCGCACCTGGCGGTCCTCGTGGACCACGGCGAACGTGGGCCCCACCGTGGTGAGCTCGGGGGGCGAGGCGGCGTGCGTGACGGCATCCACCCAGTCGTCGACCGGATCCATGCGGCGACCCTACCGGTGGCCCTCGCGCTCGTTCGTGGCGGTTGCGCTGGCGCGGACGAGGTGAAGGGCGTCGCTCCGGCTCCGGGTCATCCCCTCCGCGAACGCATCGGCGTAGGCCTCGGCTCCCAGCGCGCGGGCCACGAGCGCGGCCACGTCGGCCTCCCCCCGCCGCGTGGTGGGCCAGGCCTGGAGGCCCGAGCGCTCCCGGAGCGCGTGCACCGCCCCCAGGGCGACCGCCGCCGACCGCTCGTCGCCCTCGGCCACCAGGAGCCGAGCCGTGGCGATGAGGGCGAACGTGATGGTCAGCGTGCTCATCTGGGCGTCGTCGTCGAACGCGACTGCGGCAGCCACCAGGTGCCGGGCCTCGACGAGATCGCCGTCGGCGATGGCGATCGCGGCCAGCTGGGCGCCGGCGGCGGCCTCGAGCCACCGGTTGTCGGACCACCGACCCAGCTCGGCCACCTCGGTGAGGCAGGACCGGGCTTCGTCCTGGCGACCCATCGCCAGGTCGAGGATCCCGACCGTGAGCATGGCGAAGGCCAGGAACGGCTCGTCGCCGGCGCGGAACCCGGTGAGGGCATCGGTGGCCGCGGCGAGCGCGCCGTCGAAGTCGTCTCGGATCGGGAGGGTCCACGACAGGGCCAGGGACCCGACCCGCTGCAGGTAGGGGTCGGTGATGCCGGGAGCCAGCTGCTCGATCTCGGCGGTCATCGCGAGGGCGCCGCCGTCGTCGCCGACCTCGACCGCCGTGAGGGACGAGGTCAGCAGCAGCTCGAACCGGGCCTGGTCGTCGAGCTCGTCGGACCGCCGCTGCAGCTCGTCGGTCCAGGCGCGGCCCTCGGGCATGCGGTCGCTCACCTGCCAGAACAACCAGAGCATGTGGAAGAGGTGGGGCAGCGGGGTGACGTCGTGCTCGAAGAACCAGCGGATCGCAGCCCGCAGGTTCTCCTCGTCGGCCCGCAGCCGGGCCGCCCAGGCGGCTTGGCGCTCGGCGGGCCACTCGGCGCCGTCGACCAGCGCTCGGAAGCAGGCGGCGTGGCGCTGCCGCACGGCGTCGAGGTGGCCGCCGGCCGCCAGGCGCTCGGCGGCGATGTCGCGCACCGAGGTCAGCATGCGGAAGCGCGGGCCGGCGGCGGTGGCCTCGATCTGCACGAGGCTCTGCCCGGCCAGGGCATCGAGCAGGTCGAGCGTGCGGTCCTCACCGAGCCCGGCCACGTCGACCGCAGCGTCGAGCGTCCACCCGTCGACGAACACCGACAGGCGCGCCAGCAGCTCCTGCTCGTCCTCTCCGAGCAGACCGATGCTCCACTCGACCGTCGCTCGCAGGGTGCGCTGGCGCTCCGGGAGGTCGACCGGACCGGTGCCCAGGGCGTCGAGGCTGGTGGCCAGGCGGGCGAGCAGCGCCGCGGGATCGAGCAGCCGGGTGCGGGCGGCGGCCAGCTCGATGGCGAGCGGCAGGCCGTCGAGCCGCCGGCAGATCTCGACGACCGCGGCGGCGTTGTCGGCGGTCAGCGCGAAGTCGTAGCGCACGGCCTGGGCCCGGTCGACGAACAGCGCGACCGCAGCGGAGGACGCGAGCTGGTCGAGGATCGGACCATCGGTGGCCGCCGGCACCGCGAGCGTGCTGACGGGGTAGTCGCGCTCGGCCCGCAGCCGCAGCACCGTCCGGCTGGTGGCCAGCACGGTGAGGTCGGGGGCGCAGGCGAGCAGTTCGTCGAGGACCGGAGCAGCACCGGTCACCTGCTCGAGGTTGTCGAGCACGACCAGTGCGGGCGCACCGGCGAAGTGCTCGGCGAGGACGTCGAGCGCCGTACGGGCTCCCTCGATGCTGGCGCCCACCGCGGCGGCGACGCGCGGGAGCACCGCGGCCGGGTCGGTCACCGAAGCGAGCGGCACGAACGTGGCGGTCCACCGGTCCCGCGCCTCGAGCCGACCGGCCACCGCGACCGCCAGCCGGGTCTTGCCCACGCCGCCCGGACCGGTGAGCGTGACCAACCGGACCGCCGGGTCGACCAGCAGCGTGGTCACCGCGGCGATGTCGTCGTCGCGCCCGACCAGCGAGGTGGACGGGGCCGGCAACGACAGGCGGGTCCGGTGCTCGCTCGCCGCCGCGCCCACGGATCCCGCCGGGGCGGCACCGCCCGCCGCGAACCGTTCGCTCAGGAGCAGCGCCAGGTCGTCGCGGACGAGCCGACCCAGCTCCCGCGGGGTCCGGAACGGCCGGTAGGCGTCGGTCCCCTCGGTCTGGAGCTCCTCGATCATGGCGGTGAGGCGGGGCTCGCGCTCGGGGGCGGGGTCCTTCACGTAGAGCAGCCGAGGGATCGATCCCGACAACCGGAACTCGTCCTCGAGGCCCGAGATGTCCATGCCGGGGCCGACCCACCCGTACCGCTCCCAGTACAGGCCGACGAAGATGTCGGACTGCGCCAGGTAGGCGCGGTACAGCTCCTGCGGCGGGTGCGGGCGGGCGCCGAGCTCGAACAGCACCGGGGTGAGCCCCACCGCCGAGATGGCCTTCGCCACGGCCGCCCGCTCATCGGCCAGCTCCGCCAGCGTGGAGCTGACGAAGACGCGCAGGCGCTGGTCGGGCGTGCGGATAGCGGCGTGGGGGTCGTCGGTCATGCATCCGTCCTGGTGGGCCGGCTCGCAGTCTGGACGGTCCGTCCTCGCCGCGCCAAGGAAGCCGCCTGAGCTGGACACCGCCTGCACCGAGGAGGTGCTGGTGGCGGTGCGAGGACCCTCGATGCATCCCGGGGTCGCCCGGCTGCGGGCGATGATCGCCTCCGGAGGCGAGGAGCTGCGCTCAGGGAGCCGGAGCTACCAGGGACGGACGCGGCGCTGCGGGATGGGGCGGGTCCACCAGCGGCCCGACCAGCGCCAGCGGGGCATGCCACCGGGAGCCGCCGGAGCACCGGCGCGCGGGGTGGCCACCTCGATGGCGGCCACGATGGCAGCCACCTCCTCGTCGGAGGGCTCGGGGGTGATGTGCAGGTCGGGCATGGGAGGCACCGCTAGAGCGGCATGTTCCCGTGCTTGCGGGGCGGGAGCTCTTCCTTCTTCGACTCCAGCATGCGGAAGCCGTCGATGAGCATCTGGCGGGTGACCGACGGATCGATCACGTCGTCGACGTAGCCCCGCTCGGCCGCCACGTACGGGTTCAGCCACTTCTCGGAGTAGGCGTCGATGAGCTCGGCCTTCTTGGCGTCCTTGTCGTCGGCCGCGGCGATCTCGCCGCGGTTGAGGATCTCGACGGCACCCGAGGCGCCCATGACGGCGAGCTCGGCGGAGGGCCAGGCGTAGGCGAGGTCGGCGCCGATGGACTTGGAGTCCATCACCACGTAGGCGCCGCCGTAGGCCTTGCGGGTGATGACCTGGATGCGGGGCACGGTGGCCTCGCAGTAGGCGTAGAGCAGCTTGGCGCCGTGGCGGATGATGCCGTTGTACTCCTGGTCGACACCGGGCAGGAACCCGGGGACGTCGACGAAGGTCACGAGCGGGATGTTGAACGAGTCACAGGTGCGGACGAAACGCGCCGCCTTCTCGGAGGCCTCGATGTCGAGCACGCCGGCGTACGCCGACGGCTGGTTGCCCACCACGCCGATGGACTGCCCGCCGAGGCGGATGAAGCCGCAGACGATGTTGGTGGCCCACTTCGAGAAGTACTCGAAGAACTCGTTGTCGTCGGCGACCGCCTCGACCACCTTGCGCATGTCGTAGGGGACGTTGGCGCTGGCCGGGATCAGCTCGAGCAGCTCAGGCGTCTCGCGATCGATGGGATCGCCCGTGTCGACGATGGGCGGGGCCTCGAGGTTGTTCAGCGGCAGGTACGACAGGAGGAAGCGCACGTCGTCGAGGACGGCCTTGTCGTCGGGGGCCGTGAAGGCGGCGATGCCCGACTTCGAGGCGTGGGTCTGGGCGCCGCCCAGCTCCTGCTGGGTGACGTCTTCGCCGGTCACCGTCTTCACCACGTCGGGGCCGGTGATGAACATGTACGAGGTGTCCTCGACCATGAAGATGAAGTCGGTGAGGGCCGGGCTGTAGACGGCGCCGCCGGCGCACGGGCCCATGATCACGGAGATCTGCGGCGTGACGCCCGAGGCCATCACGTTGCGGTGGAAGATGCCGCCGTAGGAGGCGAGCGAGACCGGCCCCTCCTGGATGCGGGCGCCGGCACCGTCGTTGATGCCGACGACCGGGGCACCGACCTTGAGGGCCATGTCCATGACCTTGTGGATCTTCTCGGCGAAGACCTCGCCGAGGGCACCGCCGAAGAGCGTGAAGTCCTGCGAGAACACGAACACCTTGCGGCCCTCGACCTCGCCCCAACCGGTGATCACGCCGTCGGTGTAGGGCCGCTCGGCCACATCGGGGCTGCGGTGCCGGGCGAGCATGTCGAGCTCGTGGAACGAACCCGGATCGAGCAGGTACTCGATGCGCTCGCGGGCGAGCATCTTGCCGCGGTCGTGCTGGCGCTGGATCGAGCGCTCCGACCCCGGGGTGCGGGCCTGTTCCTTGCGGGCGAGCAGGTCGTCGAGTCGCTCGCGAATTGGGTGCTCCGGCATGGCGCAGAACCTACGCCAGCGCCAATTCTCCGACCCAACTCTGCCGGACTGAGCATCTGGGTAGCCCGTGAGGCAGGGTGGGGGCATGACCGATGCACCCAGGATCACTCCCCTCCCCTCTGATGAGCAGGAGCCCCGCACCCAAGAGCTCCTCGCTTCACTGCGCTTCGATCCTGATGCCGAGGACATGAACCTCTTCGCCACGCTCGCCCGGCACCCGCGGCTGCTCAAGCGCTGGTCCCAGTTCGGGGGGCTCCTGCTCGCCGGCGGCACCCTCCCGGCGCGCGACCGGGAGATCCTCATCCTGCGCACGGCCGCCAACTGCGGCACCGACTACGAGTGGGCCCACCACCTGCCCATGGGCGAGGCGGCCGGCCTCACCGCGGCCGAGATGGAGGCGCTGGCCGGGCCGCGCGAAAAGGCGCTCAAGGTCGACGAGCCCCTGGTGAAGGCGGCCGACGAGCTGCACATCCGCTCGGTGGTCAGCACCAGCACCTGGCGCGAGCTGGTCGACCGCTACGACGAGGAGCAGCTGATCGAGCTGTGCATGCTGGTCGGGCAGTACCACCTGGTGGCCTTCACCCTCCGCTCGCTGGGCGTCCAGCTCGAGGAGGGCCTCGAAGGGCTCCCGGCGTGAGCCGCCTGGCGGGGCGCCGCATCCTGATCGTCGGCGCCGGCACCCGCGCCAGCGCCGATCCCGACGCCCCTCCGGGCAACGGCCGGGCCATCGCGGTGACCGCCGCCGAGCAGGGCGCCACCGTCGTGTGCGCCGACATCGACCTCGCGGCGGCGCGTCAGACCGCCACGCTCGTGCGCGACGCCGGCGGCCACGCCCAGGTGGTGGTGGCCGACGTGTCCGACGCCGAGGCGTGCACGACCATGGTCGAGGAGGCCGCCGACTTGGTCGACGGGCTCGACGGCATCGTGGTCAACGTGGGCATCGGGGCGGGCCAGTGGCTCGGCAAGACCTCGGTCGAGCAGTGGGACCAGGTGTTCGACGTCAACGTGCGCGCCCACTTCCTGACCTGCCAGGCCGCCCTCCCGATCCTCGAGGACGGATCGGCCATCGTGCTGATCTCGTCGGTCGCCGGGCTCCGGCCCGGCAGCCGGATCCCTGCGTACGACTCGTCGAAGGCGGCCCTGGCCGGCCTCGGCCGCCACGTCGCGTTCGAGGGCGCCCGCCGCGGCATCCGCGCCAACGTGGTGGCGCCCGGCCTCATCGACACCCCGCTGGGGCGCCTCGCCACCGAGGGACGGCCCAGCCGCACCAAGGCACCTGTCGCCCTGGGCCGCCAGGGCACGGCGTGGGAGGTGGCCGCGCCGGTCGCCTTCCTCCTCAGCCAGGAGGCCAGCTACATCACCGGCCAGGTCCTCGCGGTCGACGGCGGGCTCTCCACCCTCTAGCTGCCAGGGCGCCCGGCCGCTCGGGCAGACTGCGCCGATGGAGCCCGCCCGCCACCTCGAGATCCTCCGCGCCGAGACCAGCCTCCTGGCCGCGGTGCCTGCCGACGTGCTCGGCGCCGTCGTCCCGTCGATGGACGACTGGACCGTGGAGCGGATCGTGCGCCACGTCGGCAAGGTGCACCAGTGGTGCAACGGCGCCATCCAGCTGCGCCCCGATCAGTCGATGGAGGACATCGCCCCCACCCCTGGGCTCCCCAAGGGCCCCGACTGCCTCCCGGCCTACGCGGAGACGGTCGCCGAGCTGCTCGCCACGTTCGAGTCACTCGACCCCACCGCCGCCCGGCCCACCTTCCTCGGGCCCGGCTCGGTCGGCTGGTGGCTGCGCCGCCAGGCCCAAGAGGTGTCGATCCACCGCACCGACGCGCACGACGCCATCCACGCGATCGGCGGGCCGGCGCCCACCCCGATCGCCGCCGACGGCGCGGCCGATGGGATCGACGAGTGGGCCCGGTTCTTCCTGGCCGTCCGCTGGGCGCAGAGGATCGGCACCCTTCCGCCCCAGCTCGCCGGCCGCACGCTGCACATCCACGGCACCGACGACCCCGCCCCCGCCGACGGCGCCGAGTGGCTGCTGACCTTCACCGGCGACGGCATCGAGGTGGAGGCCACCCACGCCAAGGGCGACGCCGCCCTGCGCGGCCCCGCGGCCGACCTGCTGCTCGCGCTCTGGCGGCGCCGGCCCCTGAGCTCGCTCGACGTGGTGGGCGACGCCGCCTTCGCGGCCGAGCTGCTCGACCTGGCGCGCTTCTGACGCCCGGCCCACCGGGCACCGCGGGAGTAGCGTGCGCGCCCGTGCGCCGCCTTGCTCCCCAGATCCTCATCGCCTCCGCCCTCCTGCTCGCCTCGTGCAGCTCCAGCGGGAGCGACAGCTCCAAGGCGACCACCACGACGACCGCCGCGCCGGGCAAGGCGGCGGCCACCGGGGGGCACGCCTGCGACCAGGGCGCCACCGCCAAGGTGACCACCGCACCGGTGCCCGGCGTCGCCAGCGACCAGACGATGACCTCGTTCGACGGCACCGAGATCCGCCTCCACTGGTTCCCCGTCGACGGCGCCGACAAGGCCGACCCGGCCCCCACCATCCTCATGGGCCCCGGCTGGTCGCTCGCCGGCGACACGTCCACCGACGGGGCCGCGCTGTTCGGCGCCCTCAGCATCAACGGGATGCACAAGGCCGGCTACAACGTCCTCACCTGGGACCCTCGGGGCTTCGGCGCCTCCACCGGGGTCGCCACCGTGAACGACCCCACCAAGGAGGGCCGTGACGTGCAGGGCCTCCTCGACTTCGTGGCCGAGCAGCCCGAGGCGAAGACCGACGCCACCGGCGATCCCCGCGTCGGCATGGTGGGCTTCTCCTACGGCGGTGGCATCCAGCTCACCACCGCGGCCATCGACTGCCGCATCGACGCCATCGTCCCGGGCATCGCGTGGCACTCGCTGCAGACCAGCCTCTACAAGGCCGACACGGTGAAGACCGGCTGGTCGAAGATCCTGACCAGCACCGTCCCCGAGGACCGCCTCGACCCGCACATCGTGTCGGCCACGAAGTCCGGCCTGGGCGATGGCACCCTCAGCGACGAGGACCGCGAGTGGTTCATCAGCCGCGGCCCCGGCGACGCCGTGAAGGACATCGACATCCCCACCCTGTTCGTGCAGGGCACCGTCGACACGCTGTTCACCCTCGACGAAGCCACCACCAACTACGGGATCCTGCGCAAGGACGACGTGCCCACCGCCATGCTCTGGTTCTGCGGCGGCCACGGCACCTGCCTCACCAAGGCGGGCGACCCCGACCGCGTCGGCAAGGCCAGCTTCGAGTGGCTCGACAAGTACCTGAAGGGCGACGCCACCAAGATCGACGCCGACACCAACCGGCTGAACCTGATCGATCAGGACGGGGTGCAGTGGAAGGCCAAGGACTGGCCGGTCGCGCAGGGCGAGCCCGTCACGGCCACCGGCTCGGGCACCCTCCAGCTGCAGGCCGACGGCGGCAGCGGCGCCGGCTCGATCACACCCCCTGCGGGTGATCCGCTCGGCGGGCTCGTCGCCAACATCACCCCAACCAAGGCCGAGAACGCGGTGAACGTCGCCATCGACCCGAGTACCACCGATGCCCTGGCCCTCGGCGCCCCCAAGCTGACCTTCACCTACTCGGGCGAGCTCACCGACCCGCCCGCCGCCCCGATCACCCGGGTCTTCGCCCAGCTCGTCGACGACCAGACCGGGCTGATCCTCGGCAACCAGATCACGCCGATCAAGGTCACCCTCGACGGCAAGAGCCACACGGTCGACACGCCGCTCGAGATGATCGCCCACCACCTCACGCCCGGGCACACGCTCACCCTCCAGATCGTGGCCACCACCTCGGCCTACGCCACGCCGGCGCTGGGCGGGCAGATCACGTTCCCCAAGATCGAGATCTCCCTGCCGACCGCCGAAGCGAAGGCCGTCACCAAGGGCTGACCCATAAGGTTCCGGCATGGATCTGCCGGTGATGCCACCCCTCCTGCCCATGCTGGCCAAGGCCTCGCCGGAGCTCCCCGACGCCGAGGTGGGCGCCTACTGGTTCGAGCCGAAGTGGGACGGGTTCCGCTGCATCGTGTTCCGCGACGGCGATGAGATCGAGCTCGGGTCCCGCAACGACAAGCCGCTCACCCGGTACTTCCCCGAGCTGCTCGAGCCGCTCAAGGCCTCACTGCCCGACCGCTGCGTGGTCGACGGCGAGGTGGTGGTGGCCGGTCCCGACGGGCTCGACTTCGACGCCCTGCAGCAGCGCATCCACCCCGCCAAGTCCCGGGTCGACCGCCTGGCGGCCGAGACCCCCGCCGCCTTCGTGGCGTTCGACCTGCTGGCGGTCGGCGACGAGTCGCTCCTCGATGCACCGCTGTCGAGCCGCCGGGCCCAGCTCGAGGCCGCGCTCGCCGACCCCGCTGCGTCGGTCCACCTCACCCCCGGGACCTTCGACCGGGCGCTGGCCTCGGACTGGTTCTCGCGCTTCGAGGGGGCGGGCCTCGACGGGGTGATGGCCAAGCCTGCCGAGGGCGCCTACCAGCCGAACAAGCGGGCGGCGCTGAAGGTGAAGCACCTCCGCACCGCCGACTGCGTCGTGGCCGGCTTCCGCGAGCACAAGAACGGCGACGGCCCCGGCTCGCTGATGCTCGGGCTGTACGACGACGACGGCAACCTCCACAACCTGGGGGTGGCCTCGTCGTTCTCCGTCGCCCGCCGCGCCGAGCTGCGCGACGAGCTGGCGCCCTACGTGACCGACGACTGGTCGACGCACCCGTGGGGCCGCTGGGCCGACGCCGCCGCCCACGAGTCCGGCACCGGCGGCCGCCTCCCCGGCGGCCAGTCGCGCTGGAACGCCACCAAGGACCTGACGTTCACGCCGCTGCGCCCCGAGCTGGTGGCCGAGGTGGCGTACGAGCGCGTCGACAGCGGGCGCTTCCGCCACAGCGCCCGGTTCCGGCACTGGCGCCCCGACCGCACCCCCGAGTCGTGCACCTTCGAGCAGCTCGAGGTGGTGCCCGCGTTCGAGCTGCGGACCGTGTTCCAGACCGACGGGTCGAGCTGACGTGCACCGGCGCGCCGCCGCGCTCCTGACCTGCTGCCTCATCCTCGCCGCCTGCACCACCACCGGCGGCGCGTCCGACGGGCAGCACCCCGACAGCACCACCACCAGCGAGCCCGGCACCACGACCACCACCCGCCCGGCCCCTGCGTCCACCATCGACGACGTGCCCGATGGGACCTTTCCTGGGCTCGGCGACCCGCGCATCGACGTGCAGCACTACGACGTGCTCGTGAAGGCCACACCCGGGAAGGCGCCCATCGTGGGCTACGCCAAGATCCGGCTGCGCTCCACCACCGACGGGCCGCTGAAGAGCTTCACGCTCGACCTCCGCGGCCCCAAGATCGCCCGCCTGTCGGTCGACGGGGAGCCGGCCGAGTCCTCCGCCGCCCACAACGAGCTCACGATCACCCCCCGGAAGCCGATCGCCCCCGGCACCACGGTCACCCTCGTCGCCCAGTACGCCGGCCCGCCCGACCAGGACGAGTTCCCCGGCTGGGGGATGCCGGTGGGGTGGCAGGACGACGACGAGGGCGGCTGGTTCTCCATGTCCGAGCCCAACGGCACGGCCACGTGGGTCCCGGTCAACGACCACCCCTCCGACAAGGCCACCTGGACGGTCACGCTCGACGTGCCCACGGGCGTCACCGGCGTGTCGAACGGCCGGCTCGAGGGCGGCAGGTCCAAGGCCGCGGGCAAGGGCCGGGTGCGGTGGACGTGGAACGAGACCGAGCCGATGGCGTCGTACCTCGTGCTCACCGCCGTCGGCCACTACGACCTGATCCAGAGGTCCCTCGCCCAGGTGCACGGGGTCCACGAGGTGCTGGCGTTCCCGCCGTCGATCTCGGCCCACGACCGGGCCGGCTTCGACCCCATCGGCGACATCCTCGCCTTCTACTCCGACTCGTTCGGCCGCTACCCCGACGACGACGCCGGCGCCATCGTCGTCCCCACCATGTTGGGGCTGGCGCTCGAATCGCAGTCACGGCCGCTGTTCGGCACCGACTCGCTCCTCGGCGGGGGCGTGCAGCCGTTGGCGCACGAACTGGCCCACCAGTGGTTCGGCGATGCGGTCACCCCCGACAACTGGACCGACGTGTGGCTCAACGAGGGCTTCGCCACCTACGCCGACTGGATGTGGGAGGAGCACATCGGCGGGCGCACCGTCGACAAGCAGGCGGAGCGCACCGCGTCCGCCCGCGCCGACGCCACCCTCGCCGTCCGCGACCCCAAGGCCGCCCGCACGTTCGCCCCCGCGGTGTACGACGGCGGTGCGGTCACGCTCCACGCCCTGCGCCGGACCGTGGGCGACGAGACCTTCTTCCGCATCCTCCGCACGTGGATCTCCACCTACTCCGGCACGACCGCGAACACCGCCGACTTCGTCGCCCTGGCCTCCAAGGAGTCGGGTCGCGACCTCACCGCGTTCTTCCGCTCCTGGCTCGATCAGGCCCCCCAACCGGCCCTTCCGAGCTGAGGCCGGCGCCATCGTGTTTGCGGGTGGGAGAGGGCGACCGGTAGCGTGCGCACTCGCCTCGGAGACGGGGTACCAGTAGGTCCCGTGGTGCAGTTTGGAGTGCACGCCGGCCTGTCAAGCCGGAGGTCGCGGGTTCAAATCCCGTCGGGACCGCCACCTACAGGGTCAAGCAACACCATGGTCGGGTAGCTCAGTTGGCAGAGCGCTCGCCTGAAAAGCGAGAGGTCACCGGATCGACGCCGGTTCCGACCACCAGAACAGCCACCAGGTCAGGCCCCCGGGCCTGACCTGGTGCCGTTTTCGCCTGCGGTACCTGAGCCGCTCATCTTCCGGCGTGCGGAGCCGATGGCAGTCGAAGTCGAAGACGGAGGTGGCGAGTGAGCGGCGGAATGCCCAAGGTGTGTCGGAACTGTCAGGCGTTCTTGATCGAGGGGCGGCCGGACTGTCCGTTCTGCGGAGCGATTCCCGGATCAGCGCCGGCAGCATCCGCCGTTCCACCGCTGCCCCAGGCTCCCCACCAGGTACCGACAGGTCCGAAGCGGTCGGCGTCGACCATCGCCATGGCACTCTTCATCGGGATGGCCGTACTCGGTGGCGCCGCCTTCGTCATCGACCACGGTCGCAAGGTGAACCGGGACGCCGGATCACGAGCCACCGATGCGAAGTCGTCGACGGAGCCGCAGAGCCCCACCTTCGAGAAGCTGATGGGGGTGTGCGAGGAGGACCCGAAGCCGATCGCGGAGGCCGCGTCCTACCAGGCGGGGCCCGACCCCCACTACATCGAGCTCATGGTCCTCGAGGACCTGGGCGACGGCTTCGAGAACGACGACCACTGGTCCGGGATCACGGGTGGCTCGTACTACCGCTCGCTCGACGATGCCGACCTCACGGACATCGAGCTGGTTGCCTGCCTCCACCTCACCGAATCGACGTTCGTGACTCGCTGCGAGATGTCCACGTACGGGTCGAACGCCGAAGCGGTCGAGCTCGACTTCTACGCGGGGTCCGGCGAGATGGTGGTCCGCGAGGCGAAGACCGGCAAGGTGGTCCAGACGAACGAGGTGCCCGCCAGCAACGGCCTCTCGTGCCCCGACAGCGGCTCCACGGGAGCGCACCTCGTCGACGTCCCGTACGAGGCGGCCGATGCCGTCCTTCGTGCGACCCTCCACGCGGGGACGCGGCCGGCGTAGGTACGGACCGTCAGCAGAGCAGGACGCGGGCGAGGGCGGCGAGGGCCGACACGGCGGAGATCACCAGGACCGCGGAGCGGAGGCGGTCGCCGTCGATGCGGTGGGCGATGCCGCGGGTGGCGGCGTACCCGATCGCTCCGCCGGGAGCGAGGATCAGCCCGATGCGCCAGTCGACGGCGTCGAGGTGGCCGGTGCGGGCCAGTGCCACCATCGTCAGCACGGTGGCGGCGAGGAACACGACCGGGAGCGTGGCCCGGAGCGTCTTGGCCGGCGCGTCCTGGTACGCCAGCGCCATCGGTGGGCCGCCGACGCCGGCCGTGGTGTTGAGGTAGCCCGAGAAGAACCCGGCACCGAGCAGCGTCCGGCGCCCGGCACCGGGCTGGAGGCCGGCGGCGCTCACCCCGACCGCAGCCAGGACCGCGAGCGCCGACAAGATCGCGATCGACGTGCCCGTGAACCGCGACAGGACGAGGGCGGCCACCGCGGTGCCGGGCAGCAGGCCGACCACCGCCCAGCGGGCCCCGCGCCAGTCGGTGTGCTCGAGGCCGGCACCCATCCCGATCAGGTTCACGGTCAGGCCGGCGACCAGGGCGGGCCCCGGGACGAGCACCGGGTTGATGAGCAGCAGCAGCGGGATCGACACGAGCGAGGCGCCGAACCCGATCGACGACTGCACCGCGGCACCGAGGGTGACGCACAGCAGCGCCAGCACGATCTCGGTGGCGTTCATCGGACGGTCACACCGCCGAGTCTGGTGATCCCGTGCCGCTCGGAGCCAGGGCTGAGGCTCCCTGGGGGAGGCTGGGGGAGCCTGGGGGACGCCGGGGGACCCCGGGGGACGTCAGGGGATCCTGGGGGACTCCGTGACCGTGACGTCGAGGCCGGCGAGCAGGGCGCGGACCCGCAGCTCGATCTCGTCGCGGATCGGGCGGACGGCGTCGATGCCCCGGCCCGCGGGGTCGTCGAGCGCCCAGTCCTCGTACCGGACCCCGGGGAAGAACGGGCACGCATCGCCGCAGCCCATGGTGATCACGATGTCCGCGGCACGGACGATCTCGTCGGTCCAGCGCCGGGGCTGGGCGGCGGCGATGTCGATGCCCACCTCGGCCATGGCGGCCACCGCCACCGGGTTCACCTCGGACGCCGGCTCGGAGCCGCCGGACCAGCCCGTCGCCCGGCCCTCCGCCAGGCGCTCGAACCAGCCCAGCGCCATCTGCGACCGGCCGGCGTTGTGCACGCAGAGGAACAGCACGTTGGGCCGGTCAGGCACGGGACGCCTCCTCGTGGTCGACCACGAGCTGCTGGCCCGCGGGCTCGTGGAACACGTAGCGGGCGAACGCGACCGCGAGGGCCGCCCCCACCAGCTGGGCGGCGATGAACGCCGGCGCCGAGCGGGGCGCGATGCCGCTGAAGGTGTCGGTGAGCGTGCGCCCGATGGTGATGGCCGGGTTGGCGAAGCTGGTGGAGCTGGTGAACCAGTACGCCGCCGCGATGTAGGCGCCCACGGCGAACGGCGCCATCGACGCCCGGCCCGAGCGGACGACGCCGGTGATCACCAGGAGCAGGCCGAACGTGGCCACCACCTCGCCCAGCCAGAGGTTGCTGCCGCTGCGGACGTGGGTGGACACGTCGACCGCCGAGAGGTCGAACATGACGTTGGCGACCATCGCCCCCGCGCAGCACCCGAGCACCTGGGCGGCGATGTACCCCGCGGCAACCCGCGTCTCGATGCCGCCGAACGCGCGCTCCGCCAGGGTGACCACCGGGTTGAAGTGCGCCCCCGACACCCACCCGAACGTCAGGATGAGGGCGACCAGGCCGACCCCCGTCGCGGTCGAGTTCTCGAGCAGCTGGAGCCCCGTGTCGCCGGGCGAGAGGCGCTGGGCGAAGATGCCCGAGCCGACCACCACGGCGGTGAGCAGCGCGCTCCCGGTCGCCTCGGCGACGAGGCGGCGGCCGAGGGCGTGGTCGAAGCTCAGGGCTTCGTGCCGAGCGCGATCGGCTCGGCGGCCGCCGGGGTGCAGCAGGCCGCGGCGCCGTCGGCCTGCGGCGTCGCCTCATGGGCCATCTGCTCGGCGTCGCCGGTCTTCACGTACCACTCCCACCGGGCACCGTCGGGATCGGTGACCCACGTCTCGACCTTGGTGGCGAAGCAGCAGATCGTGTCGTCGATGCCGGAGGTCTCGAGGCCGTCGGCCTGCAGCCGGGCCTCGGCCGCCACCACCTCCTCTGCAGCGTCGGTCTCGACACCGAGGTGGTTGAGCGTGGCGCCCTCCGGGCCCTCGAACAGCACCAGCTTCAGCGGCGGATCGCTGATCTCCCAGTTGGCGTACCCCGGGCGGACCTTGGCGGGCGGGGTGGCGAACAGCTTCGAGTAGAAGTCGATCGCCTGGTCGAGGTCGGTCACGTTGAGGGCGAGCTGCAGACGGCTCATGGGAGCGGTCCCTCCTGATAGATTGATGCTTGTCGATGTGCATCCTGAACCAAGAGATCGATGATTGTCAATGTCTGAGCGAACGAGAACTCCGATCCCCGTCGTCGAGTCCGGCACGTGCTGCGGGTCGGTGGTGTCCGAGCCCTTGACCGCTGCCGACGCCGAGCCACTGGCCCAGGCGTTCGCCGCGCTCGCCGATCCCGTGCGCCTGCGCTTGTTCAACCTGGTGGCCCAGGCCGGCGAGGTGTGCTCGTGCGATCTCCAGGAGCCCCTGCAGAAGTCGCAGCCCACGGTCAGCCACCACACCAGGGTGCTCGCCGACGCCGGCCTGATCACCGGCGAGAAGCGCGGCCGCTGGGTCTGGTGGTCCGTCGTCCCCGAGCGCCTCCAGGAGCTGCGCGCGTCGCTGACCCCCTGAGGGCGCCGCGGCGCCGCTCGGTCGTCGGGTCAGGCCAGGTCGATGGTGACAGGGGTGGCCGCAGGGTCGCCGGCATGGCGGGCGAGGGCCACGTGGACCGGACCGGCCACGGGCGACCAGGCCCGGGCGGCGGTGTCCCAGCGGGCGAGGAGCGTCGTCGGGAAGCGCACCTCGACCACGCGGCGCTCCCCCGGATCGAGCTCCACCCGAGCGAAGCCCACGAGCTTGGCGGGCGCATCGCCCACCGACGCGTACGCCTGCACCACCTCGACGCCGGGCCGGTCGCCCGTGTTGGCCGCGGTGGTGGTGGCCACGATCTCGTCGCCGTGGAGCGCGGCACCCATGCCGACGAGCGACAGCTCGGTGTAGCTGAGGCCGAACCCGAACGGGTAGGCCGCGGCGTGGCCGTCGGCCGCCAGCTTCCAGTAGCCGTGCCAGCCGTCGTAGGTGGCCTCGGTGGCGTCGCGGTCGAAGAAGGGCAGGTGGTCGGGGTGGGCGGGCACCGAGAACGGGAGGCGGCCGCGGGGCTCGGTCCGGCCGAGGAGGAGGTCGGCGAGGGCGTGGCCGCCCTCCATCCCGGCGTACCAGGACTGCACCACGGCCGGCACCTGCTGGTCCCAGCCATCGATGAGCACGGCGCTGCCCGCCACGAGGCACACCACCGTGTTCGGGTTGGCCGCGGCCACCGCGGCGATGAGGGCCTCGTCGTCGGCGCGAAGGCGCAGCGAGTCGCGGTCGCCGCCCTTGGAGAAGCCGAACCCGTCGTCGGGACCGCCATCGGGCCGCTCGAAGCGGTGCACCTCGGCGGCCACCGCGGCTTCGTAGCGGGCCACCACCTCGGGCTCGTCGGCAGCCGGCATCAACGACGCGAGGTGGGCGGTGCCGGCGTCGCCGATGAACTCGCCCTCGTCGGCCTTCGTGTACCCGACCACCACGATGGCCACGTCGGCCCCCGCGGCGATCGACGGGTCGTCGCCGGCGTGGGTCACCTCGGCGCCGGGCAGCGCGGCGCGCAGGCCGTCGAGGGGCGTGACCGCGGTGGGCGCCCACACGTCGCTCGAGCCGCCGTCGCCCAGGTTCCGCACCGCGGCGAGGCGGCCCACCACCGCCACCGTCGACAGCGCCGCCGGGTCGAGCGGGAGCAGGCCGCCCTCGTTGCGCAGCAGGACCGCCGACGCCGCGGCTGCCTCTCGGGCCAGCGCGCGGTGGTCGGGCGAGGCCAGCACGTCGAGCGACGGGCGCGGCCGGCTCAGGATCTGGTGGAACCGGAGCAGCGTGGCGACGACGTGCTCGACGGCCGTGGTGATCTCCTGCTCGTCGCACTCGCCCGCGGCCAGCGCGTCGTCGAGGCCGAAGGCGCGGATCATGCGGTACGGCATCTCCACGTCGAGCCCGGCGCGCACGGATGGCCCCGCGTCGCGCAGGCCGAAGATCCAGTCCGAGATGACGAAGCCGTCGAACCCCCACTGGTCGCGCAGGACGTCGGTGAGCAGCATCGGGCTCTGCCCGCACCACTCGCCGTTGACCGCGTTGTAGGCCGTCATCACCGACGCGACGCCCTCATCGACGATGCGGCGGAAGTGCGGCAGGTACACCTCGTGGAGCGCGGCGTCGTCGATGGTCACGTCGACGGCGAAGCGGGTGTTCTCCATCGAGTTGCAGGCGAAGTGCTTCACGCAGGCCATGGCGTGGCGCTGCACGCCCCGGGTGAGCGCGGCGCCCATCTCGCCGACGTGGAAGGGGTCCTCCCCGTAGGTCTCCTGCGCCCGGCCCCAGGCCGGGTGCCGCAGCACGTTCACGCACACGCCGCCGTAGAGCGACGCTCCGACGGCCCGGAGCTCCTGGCCGATCGCCTCGCCGATGCGCTCCTCCAGGGCGAGGTCCCAGGTCGCGCCCCGGGCCATCGACACCGGGAACGCGGTGGCGGGCCCGATGACCACGCCGCGCGGCCCGTCGGAGAACGCGAACCCCGGGACGCCGAGGCGCTCGACCTCGGCTGCGGGGAACGTGCGCTGGTGGTAGCCGCCCTGGCCCATGACGGCGAGGTCGGCCCAGAAGGGCCGGTCGCCGTCGAGGCACCAGTGGCGCTCCTCGGTGGTCATCTGCGCCACGAGCGCTGCCGCCTCGGCGACGGGGTCGGCACCGTCGGCGACCCGGGCGGCGGCCGCATCGAACGGCGTGGGGGTGGAGGTCACGGTGCCACCTCCACCCGGGTGCCGCCCTCGGCGGCGGAGCGGTAGATGGCGTCGACCAGCTCGTGCGGGCGCACGGCGTCGCGCATCGTGGGCGACGACGGCACGCCGCCGGCCACGGCCCGGACGAACGCGCCGTCCGGGTCGGCCACCTCCAGGCCGGCCGCGGCGCACGCCTCCAGCAGATCGTCGTCCTGCAGCACCCGTTCGTCTCCTCCGGTGGTGGTCCACGTGAGCGGACCGTCCCAATCGCCTTCGACCACCAGGTGGCGGCGTTCGCACAGCACCTCGACCCGGCGCAGGCTGGGCCGCTCGACCACGTCGTGCCACACGGTGGTGTGGACCCCGAGGCCGCCGGCCGCCAGGTCGAACACGGTGCCGACCGAGTCCTCGATCCCGTCGATCCCGTGGAAGTTGGCGGACCGCGCCGACACCGAGGCGATCGGTCCCAGGATCCACTCGAGGATGTCGAGGTCGTGGATCGAGTGCTCGAGCAGCGTGCCGGCGCCCGCCCGCTCGCGATCACCCCTCCAGGTCGAGGCGTACATGCCCTGGACCGGGATGTACTGGTCGTCGCGGAACACGATCGACATCACCCGCCCGGCGTCGGGGTCCTGCACGAGGTGGCGCAGGTAGGCGAAGGCCGGTGAGTGGCGCAGCACCAGACCGACCTGGTTGACGACCCCTGCCCCGTCGACCTCGTCGGCCATCGCCGCAGCCCGCGGGGCGTCGAAGGCGAGCGGCTTCTCGCAGAACACCGGGAGGCCCCGGCGGCACGCCTCGCTCACCAGGCGGGCGTGCTCGGACGTCCAGGTGCAGACGTAGACGGCGTCGCACGAGTCGAGCACCTCGTCCTCGGCGGCGCAGGCGGTGGCACCCCAGCCGGCGGCGAACTCGGCGGTGCGGTCCGGGTCGGGGTCGTACACCCCGGCGAAGGTCGACGGCGCCTCGGTCTGGAAGAGCCCGAACGCATGGAGGTGGGCGATCAGCCCGGCCCCGAGGAACCCGATCCGAGGTGCCATCCGGCCGAACCTATCCGCCCTCACCCACCTGGCCGGCCGGTCAAGGGCGGCGCCTACCCTGGGCCGATGGCCGCCGCGACCGTCCCCACCATCGATGCCAACACGCTCGACCCCCGGTTCTGGGTCGACATCGACGCGATGCACGGCACGTTCCGGGCGGCCCGCCGCAACGGCCCGCTGGCCTGGGACGCCACCAACCGGCTGTGGGTCGTCCTCGGCCACCGCGAGATCCAGGCGGTCGAGGGCAGCAGCGAGGTCTTCGTCAGCGGCCAGGGCTACCGGTCGTTCTTCGCCGAGGGCGAGGACAACATGATCTCGCTCGACGATCCGCGCCACGCCGACCAGCGCAAGCTCGTGGCCCGGCGGTTCACCCCGAAGGCCGTGCGCCAGCTCGAGGGCTACCTGCGCGAGCTCATCGGCGAGCTGATCGACGGCTTCGCCTCGGCCGGCGAGCTGGAGGTGGTGTCGCAGCTCGCCGCCCCGCTCCCCGCCCGGCTCACCGCGCACCTGCTCGGCTTCCCCGAAGACCGCTGGTACGACATCCAGACCTGGTCCGAGCGGCTGATGCGGTACGACCAGGCCCTCACCGACCTCGACGCCGCCCAGGGCTTCATCGATGCCATCGGCGAGTTCTCGGCCGTCCTCTTCCCCACCGAAGCGGCCCGCAAGCTCGAGCCCCAGGACGACCTGGTGTCGGTGTGGGCCAACGCCGAGGCGGCCGGCTGCCCGTACACCGCGCAGATGCTCGTCAACGAGACCGGGCTGGTGATCTCCGGCGGCGCCGAGACCACGCGCACGGTCATCTCCCGCGGGCTCGCCGTCTTGGCCGAGCACCCCGACCAGTGGGAGGCCATGGCGGCCGACCCGGCGCTCGTGCCCGGCGCGGTCGAGGAGCTGATCCGCTGGGTCACCCCGCTCAACAACTTCTTCCGGACCGCCACGGCCGACACCGAGGTGGCCGGGGTGCCGATCGCGGCGGGCGACCGCGTCATGCTCGCCTACCCGTCGGCCAACCGCGACGAGCGGGTCTTCACCGACCCCGACCGGTTCGACATCCGGCGCCACCCCAACCCGCACGTCGCGTTCGGGTTCGGCACCCACTTCTGCCTGGGCGCCTCGCTGGCCCGCTACGAGCTCACGCTGCTGTTCACCGAGCTGAGCCGGCGGTTCACGGACCTGCAGGTCACGCAGGCGCCGGACATCGAGGCGAACATCTTCGTCGGCGCGGTCCGCTCCCTGGGCCTGTCGTTCACCGAGCGCTGACCGCGGCGGACCTGCGGATCGGGGGTTGACGCGCGCGGCGCGCCTCCTCCATACTCAACACATCAGTTGATAAACAGTGAAGTTGAATACGAGATGACGACCGACCCGCTCAGCGCAACCTTCGCCGCCCTCGCCGACCCCACCCGTCGGGCCATGCTGGCCCGCCTGGCGGAGGGCGAGGCCACGGTGAACGAGCTGGCCGAACCGTTCTCGATCAGCCTGCAAGCCATCTCCCGCCACGTGAAGGTGCTGGAGCAGGCAGGGCTGATCACCCGGAGCAGGGATGCCCAACGGCGCCCCTGCACCCTGCGCCTCGCGCCGCTCGACGATGCCGTCGACTGGCTCGAGGAGCACCGCCAGGTGCTGGAGGGCCGCCTCGACCGACTCGAGGTCCACCTCCGCACGATCCAGCAGAAGAACCAGGAGCACGACCAATGAGCGAAGCAACCATCACCACCACCGGCACCGACGAGGGGCTGGGCGAGGTCACCATCGTCCGGGAGTTCGACGCTCCCCGCGACCTGATCTGGGCCGCCTTCATGGACCCCGAGCAGCTCAGCCGGTTCTGGGGCCCGATCGGGATGTCCACCCCCGCCGACCGGATCGTCCTCGAGCCCCGCGTGGGCGGCCGGTTCCTCACCGTCATGGTGCACGACGAGAGCGGCGACGAGTACCCGACCACCGGCGAGTTCGTCGAGTTCGACGAGCCGAACGTGTTCGCCTTCCGCGAGCCCGACTCGGGGATGATCTCGCAGAGCACCTTCGAGGACCTGGGCGACGGCCGCACCCGCCTCACGATCCATCAGACGAACGTGCCGGCGCCCTACCGCTCCCCCGACGCGCTCGCCGGCTTCAACACCGCCCTCGACAAGCTCGTCACCTACCTCGCCGAGGTCCAGGCCTGACCGCGGCCCACCCCACCACCGAGCGTCGTGTGGATCTGGGCCATCAACGCACCAGATCCACACGAGGTTCGAGCGGTCTGCTGCCGGCCCGGGGCGCGCCGACGGGATACCGTGCGCCGCCATGATCGACCTGCAGCGCCACGCCGACGTGTTCGTCCTCCAGATGGACGCCGACGAGAACCGCCTCTCTCCGGAAATGCTCGATGCGTTCGGTCGGGCGCTCGGCGAGGTGGAGCAGGCCGAAGGCGCCAAGGCCCTGGTGCTCACCGGGACCGGCAAGTTCTTCTCGAACGGCCTCGACCTCGACCACCTCGGCGCCAACCCCAACGACCTGCTGCCGTACCTGTTCCGCGTGCACTCGTTGTTCTCCCGGCTCCTGTCGGTGCCGTGCGCCACGGTCTCGGCCCTGAACGGCCACACGTTCGCCGCCGGCGCCATGCTCGCCATCTGCGCCGACCACCGGATCATGCGCGGGGACCGCGGCTACTGGTGCCTGCCCGAGGTCGACCTGGGGATGCAGTTCACCGCGGGCATGAACGCCCTCATCCCCGCCCGGGTGCCGCCCATGACGGCGCACGAGGCGATGGTCACCGGCCGCCGCTACACGGGCCCGGAAGCGCACGACGCCGGCATCGTCGACGAGCTGGCGGCCGAACACGAGGTGCTGCCGAGGGCCATCGAGGTGGCCCAGGCGCTGGCGGGCAAGGCCGGACCCGGCATCGCCGGCATCCGCACCCACCTGCACGCCCACGTCATCGCCCACCTGCAGGGCACCGAGCGCGGCTGACCGAACGTCCGGCCCGAGTCGCCCGCCCGGCCCGGTGGGGTCAGGTCAGGGCGTTGGCGGGCTCGAGGACGTCGGTGACCAGGGCATCGAGCTGCTCGTTGAGCATGTCGACGTCGAAGGCGAGGCAGAGGACCACGAGGCGGTCGACGCCGGCGGCGGCGTACTGCTCCATCAGCGCGGGCGTCGTGGGGTTGAAGTAGGGGCTGGCCGTGATCACCAGCTCGCGGCGCGAGCGGCCCTCCCCGGCGAGCAGCTCGTCGAGCCGGGCGAGCGAGGTGGTCACCTCGTCGGGCAGCTGGTTCCAGGAGAACCAGCCCTGGCCGAGCCGAGCCGCCCGCCGCATGGCGACGTCGCTGATGCCGCCGACGTGGATCGGCGGGTGCGGGGTCTGCACCGGCTTCGGGTACATGCGGCACGCCGACAGCGACGCGAGCTCGCCCTGGTAGGAGGAGACCTCCTCGGTCCAGAGCGCCTTCATGATGGCGAGGTGCTCGTCGGTGCGCTGCCCCCGCTTCTCGAACGGCACGCCGATGGCTTCGAACTCCTCGCGCAGCCAGCCCACACCGATGCCGAAGTCGACCCGGCCGTTCGACAGGTTGTCGAGGTCGGTCACCTGCTTCGCCGTGTAGACCGCGTTGCGCTGCGGCACGAGGCAGATGCCGGTCCCGAGGCGGACCCGGTCGGTCACGGCCGCGAGGTAGGTGAGCGCGGTGAGCGGCTCGAGCATCCCGGTGTCGCCGCCGCCCGGGAACTTCCCATCGGGCGAGAACGGGTACTCGCTCTCGTACTCGTCGAACAGGACGACGTGCTCGGGCACCCAGATCGACTCGAAGCCCCGGTCCTCGACGTTGCGGCCGACGGCCCGGAGGACCTCCGGCGACGCGTTCCCGTTGCCCAGCGGTACGAACACTCCGACATCCATGCGCATCCCCTCGGTTCGTGAACTAGAACACGTTCTAGTTCATCGCTTCGGGCTCGCGCCGCGAGCACCACCAGGGGAAAGCAGGCCGCCATGTCGATCAAGGTCATCCAGTGGGCCACCGGGACCGTGGGCATCCACGCCGTCCCTGGCATCGTCGCCCATCCCGATCTGGAGCTCGTCGGGCTCTGGGTCCACTCCGACAGCAAGGCCGGCCAGGACGCCGGGACGCTCTGCGGGATCGATCCGACCGGCGTGATCGCCACCCAGGACGTCGACGCCCTGCTCGCCCTCGACGCCGACGTCATCTGCTACACCGCCAGCTCCGACATCCGCCCCGATGGCGTGATCGACGACATCTGCCGGATGCTCGCCAGCGGGAAGAACGTGGTGGGCACGTCGTTCGTGCCGCTGCTGTTCCCGGCGGCCGCAGGCGACGGGGTCCTCGACCGGCTCGAGGCGGCGTGCCTCGAGGGTGGCACCAGCTTCTACAACAGCGGCATCGACCCGGGCTTCGGCAACGCCGGCCTGGCCATCCACCTGGCCGCCATGTGCAAGGAGGTGCGGACGATCCGGATGATGGAGATCGTCAACTACGCCACCTGGGACAACGCGTTCACCATGTTCGAGATCATGGGCTTCGGGAAGCCCGATCCCACCCACTCGCTGCTGCTCTCGCCCGGCTCCACCAGCATGGCGTGGGGGCCGGTGCTCGAGCTGGTGGCCGCCGGCATCGGCCTGCACCTCGACGAGATCATCGAGCGCCACGAGGTGATCCTGGCACCGGAGGACATCGAGATCGCGTCCGGCACGGTGCCGGCCGGGACCATCTCGGGCATGCACTTCGAGATCGTGGGCATCGCCGACGGCCAGGAGCGGCTCATCGTCGACCACGTCACCCGCCTGCGCGACGAGGACGCTCCCGAATGGCCCCAGGGCGGGGGCTACCGCATCCTGGTGGAGGGCGAGCCCCACCTGAAGTGCGAGCTGGAGCTCAGCTCGGACCTCGGCGACCACAACCACGCCGGCTGCCTGGCCACCGCCATGCACGTGCTCAACGCCATCCCGGCCGTGGTGGCCTCGGAGCCCGGCGTGAAGACCATCCTCAACCTCCCCGTGTACTCCGCCACCGTCTCCTAGAAGTAGGGGCGGGTCTGGACCTCGAGGAGGTGGCCGTCGGGGTCGCAGAAGTAGAAGCCCTGGCCGCCGTTCTGGGTGTACAGCTCGCCGGGGCTGCCGCGCTGCGGGTCGCCCCAGGTCTCCAGCCCGCGGGACAGCACGCGCTCGCGGATCACGGGCAGCTCCTCGTCGTCGATGAGGAACGAGTAGTGCTGGGTGTCGAACGGTTCGCCGCCGGCATCGATGAAGTCGAGGCTGGATCCGTTGGCCGTGACCACGGCCTGGAACGGCGGGAACCAGACCGGCGCCGGCAGGCCCAGGATCTCGGTCAGGAACCGGGCCGACGCCTCCGGGTCGGTGGCGTGGACGATCGTGTGGTTGAACGCCGCAGGCATGGGCCCAACGTTAGGAGCGATCCGCCGTCGCCGCACCCGGTGCTCACTCCGGGGTGAGGGCGTAGGCCTCCTCGACGAACGCGAGGAGCCGGTCGTCGAGGTCGTCGGGGCCGTCGAGCCGAGCGGTGTGCCAGTAGCGGCCGCCGTACTCGTTGACCTTGCGGGTGATCTGCGGGTGCTCGGCGCGCCGGGGGAGCCAGAACGACAGCGTCTCCCACCTCGTCATCGGCCGCAGCTCGGCGAAGGTCTGGGCCCGCTTCAAGAAGATGCCCACCGACACCGGCTCGATGTGGATCGGCCCGACGTGGTCGATGCCTGCCATCAGGGCCTCGAAGATCGGGCGCTCGAA
The DNA here is from genome assembly GCF_049993875.1 of Aquihabitans sp. McL0605. Classification (NCBI taxonomy): domain Bacteria; kingdom Bacillati; phylum Actinomycetota; class Acidimicrobiia; order Acidimicrobiales; family Iamiaceae; genus Aquihabitans; species Aquihabitans sp. McL0605. Next base: position 2,702,869 of record NZ_CP188252.1, on the reverse strand, counting down.
CGGCGGCCCGGACGCCAGGTAGTCGTCGAGGGGCATCGCCGGCGCGCACTCGTGGCCCTGGCCGCGGCGGGCGAACCGGCGCCCGCACGCCGGGCAGTCCCACGCCACCGGCTACCAGCGGGTGATGAGCTTGAGGATCTTCTGCACCCGGGCCGGATACGGCGGGTAGACGAATCCGGGGTCCATGCGGGTGGGGCGCTTGAGCACCGACTTGGTGTGGCTGAACGTGTCGAAGCCGGCCTTGCCGTGGTACGAGCCCATGCCGCTGGGCCCGACGCCGCCGAACGGGAGCGACGTGACGGCGGCCTGGTACACGAGGTGGTTGATGCAGACCGAACCGGCGTGGGTCTCGTCGAGCACCTTGCGCTCGGTGCGGTCCGACGACGTGAAGAGGTAGAGCGTCAGCGGGCGAGGGCGGGCCTTGATGAACGAGATGGCCTCGTCGATGGAGTCGACGGTGATGACCGGCAGGATCGGGCCGAAGATCTCCTCCTGCATGACGGCCGACGCCGGGTCGGGCTGGCGCACCACCACGGGCGCCATCACGCGGGTGTCGCGGTCGGTCTTGCGGGGCAGGAGCTCCTCACCGCCGTGGCCTTCGAGCAGGCCCTCGAGCCGGTCGAGGTGCTGCTCGTTGACGATGGAGGTGGCCGGCGCCTTGTCGCGGAAGGTGGCGAGCTCGTCGACCACCATGCTGGTGAACTTCTCGCTGACCGCCTTCTCGACCAGCAGGTAGTCGGGGGCGATGCAGGTCTGGCCGGCGTTGAGGATCTTGGCCCAGGCCACCCGCTTGGCGGCCACCTTGAGGTCGGCGTCGGCGGCGATGATGGTGGGGCTCTTGCCGCCGAGCTCGAGCGTGACGGGGGTGAGGTGCTTGGCGGCGGCCTCCATGACCACCTGGCCGACGCGGGTGGAGCCCGTGTAGAGGATGTGGTCCCACGGCTGGGCGAGCAGCTCTGTGGTCTCGGCCACCCCGCCCTCGACCACCACCACGGCCTCGGGGTCGAGGTAGCGCGGGACGAGGTCGGCGATGGCGGCCGACGTGGCGGGCGCCAGCTCCGATGGCTTGAGCACCATCACGTTGCCGGCGGCCAGCGCCGCCACGGCTGGGGCCAGGAGCAGCTGGAGCGGGTAGTTCCACGGGGCGATGATGAGCACGGCGCCGAGGGGCTGGGGCTCGGTCCACGCCTGAGCCGGCTGCACCACGATCGGCACCGCGTGCTTGGTCTTCTTGGCCCAGCCGCCCAGGTGCTTGATCGCGTGAGCGGCCTCGTCCTTGACCAGGTTGAGCTCGGTGAGCCACGAGTCGAACGGGGGCTTGCCCAGGTCGGCGCTGAGGGCCTCGGACAGGCGCTCCTCGTTGTCCTTGAGCAGGTCGATCACGCCTTGGAGCTGCCGCTTCCGCCAACCGAGGTCGGTGGTCCGGCCGGTGTCGTAGGTGGCCCGGAGGCGGTCGATGGTGGCGGCGACGTCGGTGCTCATGGCCCTCAACGGTACCGGCCCGTCCGGAACGGCGACAGGGGGTCAGCCGTCGTGCCGGTGACAGCCCGCGGGCACCCGCTCCCCGGCGAAGCGGTCGGCGGTCCACGCCAGCAGCGGGGCGTCGATGGGCGAGCCCTCCTCGACGATCCCCAGGTGGCCGATCCCCGGCAAGAGGTGGAAGTCGAGGTCCTGGCCCTTCCGGCACAGCTCGTCGACGTACGTCTCGGTCACCTTCGGGGCCACCACCTCGTCCGCGGCGCCCTGCCCGATGAACAGCGGGAACGGGATCTCGCCCTTGGCCGAGTTCTGCTCCATCCGCCGGACGAGCGGCCTGTACGTCGCCGGGTCGACCTTCAGGATCGACCCGCGCAGCGACAGGCCCTCGAGGATCGTCAGGAACGCCGCCGGCTCGGTGAGGCAGCGCCCCGCGATCCGGCGGGCGACGGGGCGCGCCGCCGGCCGAACGATGTCGTCGAAGTCGATGTCGTGGTACACGTGGCTCCACGACTCGATCGCCAGCGACGACAGCACCTTGCCCACGGTGGAGTCCTTCTCGGCCACGAGCAGGGCCGACAGGTGGGCGGGCGGCGAGAGCGCGCCGAGCCCGACGATGTCGACGTCGGGGGCGTACTCCTTGGCGATCTGGCCGGTGAACAGCGTGGTCTGGCCACCCTGGGAGTGCCCCCACACCACCGTCTCGTCGGTGAGGCCGACGCCGTGGGTCACGTCGTCGGCCGCGTCGTACGCGTGCAGGGCGCGGATCGAGTCGAGGACGTTGCGCGCCGCGGTGTCGCCCACCAGGTACTCGTGGGGGCCCTTCGTGCCGAGGCCGACGTAGTCGGTGGCCACCACCACGTACCCCGCCTTCAGCACGGCGCCGAGCGCCGGGATCCCGCCCCACGGCTCGCTCAGCAGCGAGGGGGCACAGCCGGGCACGATGCCGGTGGTCCCGTGCGCCCAGGCCAGCACCGGGTGGGCGCCGTTGCCCTTGGGCCTGGCCTTCGGCACCAGCACCGTGGCGGTGGCGACCCGCTGCTCACCGGTGGCGATGGTGGTCGTGTACATGATCAGGTGCGCCTCGGCCCCCGCCGGCACGCCCTGATCGAAGCCCTTGCTCCGGATGACGGCTCCGGGCTTCGTCGGCAGCTCCGACGGGGTGGCGTAGAAGTGGCCCGGCTCGGCCGGCCGCGACACGTAGACGAGGACGCCGATGATCCCGGCCAGGACCACGAAGACCGCGATCGCGATCCGCAGCGCCCACCTCATGCTCGCCCCCGCATGGCCAGACGGTACTGCTAGGTCAGTTCGAAGTCCTGGAGATCGGGCGCCTTGGTCCAGGCCCAGTAGTCGACCAGCCGCCACGGGCTGAGGATGTAGATGTCGCCCTCGTCGTTGCGGTACCAGCTCGTCTTGATGCTGGGGTGGCTCCAGACCATCTCCTTCATGCGGGCCTGGAGGCGGACGTTGTACTCGTCGTGCGCCTCTTGGCGGACCTCGATCGCCCGCTCCTCGCCGCCGAGCAGGGCCTCGATGCAGCCCATCACGTAGCGGACCTGGCACTCGGAGTGGAAGATGAGGCTGCCGCCGCTCGCCAGGTTGGTGCCCGGGCCGTACAGGCAGAACAGGTTGGGGAAGTTGGGCACGGTGATGCCGTAGAGCGCGGTGGGGCGGTCGCCCCACTGCTCGCCGAGCACCACGCCGTCGCGGCCGACGATGTCCATGGGCCAGAGGTACTTGTTGGCGTGGAAGCCGGTGGCGTAGACGATCACGTCGACGTCGTGGTCGACGCCGTCGGCGGTGCGGACCCCGGTGGGCGTGATGCGCTCGATGGCCTCGGTGACGAGCTCGACGTCGGGCCGGGTGAGCGCACCGAGCCAGCTGCCGTTGTCCTGGAGCGTCCGCTTGCCGAGGCACACGTAGTCGGGCACCACCTTGGCGAGCAGCTCGGGGTCGTCGCCGATCTGGTCGGCCATCCACTGGGTGAACATGTCGCGGGCGGCGTCGTTGATGTCGCTGATGCCGTGCTCGGGATCGGCGTAGTCGGGGTCGATGGTCATGGCGATGAGCCCGCCGTCGCACGCCGGCCAGAACAGCAGGAACCGGTACCAGCGTCCGTAGTACGGCAGGTGGCGGATGGCCCACGGCACGCCCGCGCCCACCTGGGCGTGGTAGTTCGGGTTCGGGAACATCCACTGGGCCGACCGCTGGAACACGGTGAGGTGGTCCACCTCGGGGGCGACCGTGGGGACCAGCTGGAACGCGCTCGCGCCCGTCCCGACCACCGCCATCCGCTTCCCGGCCAGGTCGGTCCCTTCCACCCACTGGGCCGAGTGCATGGCCTCGCCCTCGAACGAGTCGAGACCCTCGATGTCGGGGAGCTTGGGCCGGTTGAGCTGGCCGACCGCGCTGATGACGGCGTTCGCCACGAGCGGCCCGCCGGTGGTGTCGACGGTCCAGGTGGCGGACTCCTCGTCCCACACGGCCGAGCGCACCTCGGTCTCGAAGCGGATGTGGTCGGTGATGCCGTAGTCGCGCATGCACCGGTCGAAGTACGCCTGCAGCTCGGGCTGGCGGGCGAAGTACTCGCTCCACTCGTCGTCGGGGGCGAACGAGTACGAGTAGAAGTGGTTGCCCACATCGACCCGGCAGCCCGGGTAGCGGTTCTCGAACCAGGTGCCGCCCACCCCGGCGTTCTTCTCGACGATGGTGAACGGGATCTCCGCGGCCGCGAGCTTGATCCCCGCCAGCAGCCCCGACATCCCGGCACCGATCACCACGACGTGGAACGCCGCCTGGACGGTCGGGTCGAGGTCTCGCACCCAGGCCTGATCGCGGACGTCGGTGCCGTCGAGCGCCAGCTCCTCGAGCATCAGCGGCACGTACTCGGCCGGGACCTCGCCCGCCACCAGGAACTCCATCATCCGGTGCACCAGCTCGGCCGAGGGCGGCGGTGGGAGGACGCAGCCGCCGTCGCGGAACTCGATGATCTTGTCGAGGGCGAACGCCCGCGCCGAGGCCTGGTCCTCGGGGCTCATGAACCCCTGCACCTCGTTGAGGTAGTTGCCGACCGGACGGTGGGGGCCGTCCAGGATCGAGGCATCGCCCGTGAGGTGCACCAGCGACACCAGGAGGGTGGGGACGCTCACGTCCTCCAGCGCAGCTGCGATGGTGGCGTCGTCGTCGGTGATCGGGAGTCCTGCGTATCGGTCGCTCATCAGGGCGGGACCCTACGATGCCCAGCCATGGCACACCCGGGCATCGACGTCATCCGCCAGCTCCTCGGCGACACCCGCCACGACGAGGTGCCCCTGCTCGAGCGCCGGGCCAACCTCGCCGCCCTCGCCGGGTCGCCCCCGGCTCCCGACGGCGTCGCGGTCGAGGTCATCGAGCTGGCCGAACGGGCGGCCGAGCGCCTCACCCCGGCCGGTGCCCCGGGGGACGAGGTGGTGCTGTACCTCCACGGCGGCGGCTACTGCTCCGGCTCGCTCGACACCCACCGAGGGCTGGCGGGATCGCTCGCCCTGGCGTGCGGCCGCACGGTCGTCGCGCTCGACTACCGGCTCGCCCCCGAAGACCCGTTCCCCGCCGCGCTCAACGACGCCCTGCTCGCCTTCGACCAGCTGGCCCCGGCCCGCATCGCCATCGCCGGCGACTCGGCCGGCGGCGGCCTGGCCGCGGCCACCGCACTCGCCCTCCGCGACCGGGGTGGGTCCCTGCCGGTCGCGCTGGTGCTGATCTCCCCCTGGGTCGACCTGACCCAGAGCGCCGAGACCTACGCGGAGCTCGGCGACGTCGACCCCATGCTCACCGACCGCAGCCTCACCACCATGGCCGAGGGCTACCTGGCCGGCACCGACGCGCGCACGCCGTACGCCTCGCCGGTGTTCGGCGACCTGACCGGCCTGCCGCCCACCCGGGTCGACGTGGGCAGCGACGAGTGCCTGCTGGGCGACAGCCGCACCATCGTCGACGGCCTCGTCGCCGCTGGCGGCACCGCCGAGCTCCACGTGTGGCCCGACATGATCCACGTGTTCCAGGCGTTCCCCGCGGAGCTGGTCCCCGAGGCCGCCGAGGCCGTCACCGCTGCCGGCGGGTTCCTCGCCGGCCACTTCGCCCCCACCGACGGCTGAGCGACGGCCGTGGGCGTCTACCGAGACCACGTCGTGCCCCGCCTCGTCGAGGTGGCGTGCGGCGGCGCCCAGATGGAGCGGTGGCGCGCCCGGGCGGCCGAAGGGTTGCACGGCCGCGTGGTCGAGATCGGGTTCGGTTCGGGCCTCAACGTCCCCGTCTACCCACCCGAGATCACCGAGGTGCTCGCCGTCGAGCCGGCCCACGTCGCCCGCGACCGGGCCGCCCACCGCATCGCCGCGAGCCCGGTGCCGGTCCGCCACGTGGGCCTCGACGGCCAGGTCCTGCCCATCGACGACCACTCGTGCGACGGGGCCCTCTCCACGTTCACCCTGTGCACCATCCCCGATGCCGGCGCCGCGCTCGCCGAGCTGCGGCGGGTGCTCAAGCCGGGCGGCGAGCTGCACCTCCTGGAGCACGGCCTGTCGCCCGACCCCAAGGTGGCCCGCCGGCAGCACCGCCTCGATCCGATCGAGCAGCGCGTGGCCGACGGCTGCCACCTCACCCGAGACCCGATCACCCTCGTCGAGGCCGCCGGCTTCGAGGTGATCCGCCAGGACCGCCGCTACGCCAAGGGCCCCAAGCCCTGGACATGGATGACCTCCGCCGTCGCCGTCTCCCCCTGACCCGCCCCCGCCCGCCCCGCCCCTCGACCCTGGCACCGATCACGGACACCACCGACCTGGATCCGTGCCAGGTTCCGGGTGGGGACACCGCCATCGGGCGCTACCGGCGGTCGACGGTGGGAGGGGCAGCGCGACACCGGCGACTCCGGGTCGAGCTCGGGGTGGGTCAGGCCAGGCCGAGCGCGGCGAGCAGGTCGGCGTGGTCGCCGATGACCGCATCGCCCTCGACCTGGTCGGTGCCGTCGTCGGCGGAGCCCGGGTCGTCGTAGATGCCGGAGTAGCGCACGGCGAACATGCCCATGCCCTGGGCGCCCGCGATGTCGGTGCGGCGGAGGTCGCCCACGTGGGCGGCATCGGTGGGATCGACGCCGCCGAGCCCCGCCAGGGCGTGCTCGAAGATCACCGGATCGGGCTTGAACGTGCCGACCTCGTCGCTGAAGGACCAGTGATCGAAGTAGCCGATGAGGTCGTGCCCGGTGAGGAAGCGCCGCAGCGTGGTGGACGGAGCCAGGCCGACGTCGCAGATGATCCCGATGCGCACGCCCGCCGAGCGGAGGCCGTCGAGCGCGGCGGCGATGTTGGGCGTGGGCTGCGGGTCGTGGGCCGGATCGGGGTCGGTGATCCACGCCACCATCTCGGCGCGCAGCGCCGGTGACCCGTCGACACCGAGGTGGCCGAGCATGTCTCGGATCGAATCGTCGGCGCGGTAGGCCTCGTTGGCCCTCCAGCTCTTGTCGAACTGCCGGCCCGCGTGGCGCTGGGCGCCGCGCAGCACATCTCGATCGAGCTCGAAGCCCTCGCCGGCGAGGAGCCCGAGCCAGGCGGTGAGGCGACGGTCGCGGAACCCGGCGTCGTCGGCCTGGATCAGCGTGTTCCAGAAGTCGAAGGTGACGGCCTTCAACGCTGGTCGCGGCACACGCCGTCGGCGCGAGCGGCCTCGGCCACCGCGGCGGCCACCCGCTCGCCGACGCTGGTGTCGAACACCGACGGGATCACGAACCCGGGACGGAGCTCCTCGGCCGAGACCGACTCGGCGATGGCCGTGGCCGCCGCCCGCTTCATGTTCTCGGTGACGTCGGTGGCACCGGCGTCGAGCGCACCGCGGAAGATGCCGGGGAACGCGAGCACGTTGTTGATCTGGTTGGGGTAGTCGCTGCGGCCGGTGGCCATGACGGCGACGAGGTCCTTGGCCAGCTCCGGACGGATCTCGGGGTTGGGGTTGGACATGGCGAACACGATGGGATCGTGGGCCATCTTGCGCAGGTCGTCGGGGGTGAGGAGGTCGGGGGCGCTGACGCCGATGAACACGTCGGCGCCGGGGAGGACGTCCTGGAGGGTGCCGCTGATCTGCTCGGGGTTGGTGATGTCGGCGAAGCGCTGCTTCACGTCGTTGAGGTCGGTGCGGCCCCGGTGGATGGCGCCCTTGGTGTCGCAGGCGACGATGTTGGTGACCCCGGCGGTCAGCAGGATCTTGGCGATGGCCACGCCGGCGGCGCCGGCGCCGCAGATGACGACCCGCAGGTCTTCCATGGCCTTGCCGACGATCTTGATGGAGTTCTCGAGGGCGGCGAGGGTGACGACCGCGGTGCCGTGCTGGTCGTCGTGGAACACCGGGATGTCGAGCAGGGCGCGCAGCCGGTCCTCGACCTCGAAGCACGCCGGTGCGGCGATGTCCTCGAGGTTGATCCCTCCGAACACGGGGGCGATGCGCACGACGGTGTCGACGATGGCGTGGATGCGAGCTTCGAGCGGCGCGTCGGGCGGGCCCGCATCGATGCAGATCGGGAAGCCGTCGACCCCCGCGAAGTTCTTGAACAGCAGGGCCTTGCCCTCCATCACCGGCAGCGAGGCCTCGGGGCCGATGTTGCCGAGGCCCAGCACCGCGGTGCCGTCGGTGACGATGGCCACGGTGTTCTTCTTGATGGTGAGCTCGTGGACCCGCTCGGGGTGGATCTCGATCTCGGTGCAGATGCGCGCCACGCCGGGCGTGTACGCCATCGACAGGTCGTCGCGGTCGGCGACGGGCATGCGGGCGAGCACTTCGATCTTCCCGCCCGCGTGCATGGCGAACGTGCGGTCGCTCACCGAGATGACCTCGAGGCCGGCGATGCCGTCGAGCGACCCCACCACCTCGGTGATGTGCTCCTCGGACCGGCAGTTCACGATGAGGTCTTCGTCGAGGTACTCGTCGCGGGCCTCGAAGCCCTCGAGCGCCACGATGTTGCCGCCTACCCCGCCGATGGCCGCCGCGAGTCGGCCGAGGGTCCCCGGCGTGTTGTCGAGCCGGACGCGGATGGTCACGGAGAAGGCGGCAGTGGGCGAAACCATGCCGCGACGCTAGCCGCCGCCTGTCAAGGCTCCCCAACCCCTTCCAGCAAGTCGCGGAGGCGGTAGACGGCCCCCGCGGGGAAGCGGCGGTGGCCGCCTCTGGTGCGCAGCGCGGGAAGGATTCCCGCCGCGTCCCAACGTCCGACGGTCTTCGGCGTCACGTTGAACAGCGAGGCGACTTCTGCAGGGGTGAGCAGGGTCGCCGGATCCGGCGTTTCGATCACGGTGGTCATGGCAGCGGTGTTCCTTCGTGCGGGTACGAGGCACATCCGGGGTGTCGATGCACCTGCAAACGTACCAAACCGCACGCAAGGGGTCGAAAGACCTGCGCTGCCGCGCCATCACCGGCCGCCCGCCACGGTCAGCGCCCGCCCGGCCGCTTAGGGGTTCGGCCCCTCGAAGGCGAAGCCCAGGTCCTCGGCGGTCACCAGGGCCAGGACCCCGAGCCCGTGCTCGGCGGCCATGGCGGTGACGGTGCCGCCCCGGTCGACCACCGGCAGCAGCAGGACGGGCTCGGCACCGGCCTCACGGATCACCTCGGCCGCCTCGAGCATCGACACGCCCCGGGTGACGGCGTCCTCGGTGATGACCACCTTGTCGCCGGGCTCGAGCGCCCCGGCGATCCGGCCCCCGCCACCGTGGTCCTTGACCTCCTTGCGCACGCTGAAGCTGCGCAGCGAGCGGCCCCGCGTGGCGGCGATGGCCGCGATGCCGAACGCCACCGCGTCGGCCCCCATGGTGAGGCCGCCGATCGCGGTCACGTCGCCGGGGATCACGGCGAGCGCCGCGTCGGCCACCAGCAGCATCCCTTCGGGGCTGCAGGTGGTCTGCTTGGCGTCGATGAACCAATCGGTGGGCTTGCCCGACTTCAGCACGAAGTCGCCCCGCTTGACGGAGTGGGCGAGCAGGTGGTCGATCAGCGCTTGCTTCGTCATGGGAGTCGACCCTAACGAGCCGGGGGTGCCACACTTCGTTGCCATGACGCGGGTGGTGGCGATCGCGAACCAGAAGGGCGGCGTGGCCAAGACCACCTCCACCCATGCGCTGGGCGTCGCCATGGCCGAGCGGGGCAAGCGCATCCTCCTCGTCGACCTCGATCCGCAGGCCTCGCTGACGTGGGCGTGCGGCGTCGACCCCGATGCGCTCCAGGTGTCGATCCACGACGTGCTGCTCAAGCGGGCCACGGCCACCGACGCCATCGTCGCCCTGCCCACCCCCAAGCCGGTCAAGGACGACAAGGTCGGCGTGCTCCACCTGCTGCCGTCCACCATCGACCTCGCCGGCGCCGAGCTGAACCTGCTCACCAAGACCGGCCGCGAGTACGTCCTGCGCAAGGCCCTGTCGAAGGCCGCCGACCGGTACGACCGGGTCCTGATCGACTGCCCGCCGTCGCTCGGCATCCTCACCATCAACGGGCTGACCGCCGCCGACGACGTGCTCATCCCGCTGCAGTGCGAGTCGCTCAGCCAGCGCGGCGTGGGCCAGCTCCTCGAGACCATCGAGGACGTGCGCGACTACACCAACGACGACCTCCAGGTCATCGGAGCGATCGCCACCATGTTCGACGGCCGCACCAAGCTGGCGCACCAGGTGGTCGAGCAGGTCCGCCGCACCTACGACGTCACGGTGCTCGAGCCCTTCGTGCCCAAGTCGGTCAAGGTGGCGGAGGCGCCGGCGCGCGGGCGCTCGGTCCTCACCCACGCCCCCAAGTCTCGCAGCGCCCAGGCCTACCGCGAGCTCGCCGTGCAGCTCCTCGGGCGCAAGGGCTGACCGTGGCCGACGACGCGGGCCGCGGCGGCCGCCGTCGCTCGCTCGACCCGCAGGGCCGCCGCGCCCTGTTCGAGACCCCGGTCAGCGCCGCGCGCGACACCATCCGCGCCGGCACCCCCAGCGACGGCCGCGAGGCGCTGTTCTCCACCGGCCCTCGACGGACCGGCACCGTCATCGTCACGTGCTCGTCGTGCGAGGCCCGGAGCCGCATCAACCTCACCGACCTCGGGCTGCGCTGGATGGGCGGATCGATGTGGATCCCCGGTCGCAAGAACAGCCACTGGATGCGCTGCCCGAGCTGCTCCAAGCGCACCTGGTGCTCGGTGGGCTGGCAGGACTGACGGGCACGGGCTAGCGGTAGCGCTGCTCCAGGAACGGGTCGCCGTAGTCGTGGTAGCCCCGGACCTCCCAGTAGCCAGGGACATCGTGGTCGAGGACCTGGATGCCCGTCAGCCACTTCGCCGACTTCCAGAAGTACAGGTGCGGCACGAGCGTGCGGATCGGGCCGCCGTGCTCGTCGGGGATCGCGCCGCCGTCGACCGACGTGGCGATGAGCGAGGTGGGCCGCAGCAGGTCGGCTAGCGGCAGGTTGGTGGAGTAGGCGTACGGCGCGTGCTGGAGCGTGTGGGTGGCGTTCGGCTTCAGGCCCGCCTGCTCGAGCACCTTGGCGATGGGCACGCCCCGCCAGACCGTGTCGAACCGGCTCCACTTGGTGACGCAGTGGAGGTCGGTGGTGAGGTCGACCTCGCCCAGCGCCACCAGGTCGGCGTGGGAGAGCCGGATCTCCTGCTCGACCGCCCCCCAGACGCGCAGCGTCCAGGTGGCCAGGTCGACCTGCTGGACCGGGCCCTCGTGCAGGACCGGCCAGCGGTCGGTGCGGTACTGCCCGGGCGGGAGCCGCGCCGGGTCGATCCCGTCGGCGATGAGCGCCTTGCGGTTCCGGTCGAAGAAGCTCACCGGCTCAGTCCGCCGCGAGCATCGTCGGGATCATGCGCCCAGCCTACGCCCGCCCCGAAACGGGTCGCTCTCGACCGCGGTGGCGGCGAGCGACCGACCCGAACCGGCGGCGGTCAGGTGGGTGGGGCGGCGAGGCGGTTCAGGAGGTTGCGGGTGATCTGCTCGACGGGCTCGTCGCGGCCGGCGAGGCCGTGGGCCCAGTCGGTGCTGCCCGAGGTGACCACCACGCCGCCGCTCGGCGCCGTGTACGTGCCCAGCACCGCGTGGCCGTGGGCGAAGCGCTCCACGTCGGCGGGCTCGCGGCCACCGCCCGTGACGCGAGCCGCGATGTACTCCAGCTCCGACGGCTGGTCCGGTGGCGGGGGGCGTCCGGCCGTGGTGCGCGTGAAGTGCGGCGCGGGGACGGTGCCCAGGATCTCGAAGTCGAGCGGCGTGCTGTCCGAGCCCGTGGGGTAGGGCAGGCCGTCGCGGTAGGTGAAGTCGCACCCGTCGCACTCGTAGCCCACGGTCCGGCTGGCGCCGCCGAGGACGTCGCCGTAGTCGATCCCCGTGCCCTCGAACATCCAGTGGTCGGGGCGGTGGATCGTGTAGCCGCCGGCCCCTCGGGTGGCCCGCTTGCCGATCCGGTGGTAGCCGCCGCGGGTGAAGCTGACGCCCGTCATCCGGTTCTCGGGCCGGTCGACCTCCTTGTCGGACCAGAAGCTGGTGAGCTCGCCGATCCTCTCGGTGCCGTAGACGGGGTCGGACTTGTAGAAGCCCTTGTACCCGACCATGGTCGCCGCCGGCCCCTCCGGGGTGTGGTCCTCCAACCGGACCTGCCACAGCGACGTGTTGCCCGAGAAGAACGCCGCGTTGCCGCCCTGGGCGATGAAGCCCTCGACGGTGTCGCGCATGTGCCCGGACCAGTACTCGTCGTGGCCCACCGACAGGTAGAGCGAGTAGCCGCCCTCCCCCACCGTGGCCAGCAGGCCGGGGTGCTCCTCCAGGTCGGCGTTGAGGACGACGTCGACCGCGTAGCCCTCCCGCTCGGCCCACTGCAGGAACGGGAGCTCCCAGTCGGGCCAGCCCGCCGAGCCCGCGTACGGCGACAGGTGGTTGGCCGCGACGTAGCCGCGGTGCGCGGTCATCTGCGGGTCGTAGTCGGCCTGGTTGGTGACCCGCCGGCCCTCGCCGGGCGGCTTGTACAGGTAGCCGGGCGACATCGGTCGCTGGAAGGAGACCGACGTGCCGCCGGTGTAGAGGTTGTTGCCGCCGAAGTCGTTGTACGCGTTCCAGGTGTTGGTGGTCAGGGCGAGCAGCATCGGCGCGGTCGGAGCACCGATCTGCGGCCGGACCACGAAGAACGCGTGGCTGCGGCGGCGCTTGCCGTCGACATCGATCTCCAGGACCACCTCGTAGTACCCGCTGCGCCACGAGCGGTCGACGTCGAGCACCACCGCCACCGGCCACCCGCACCCGTCCTGCGCCGCGCCGTGCGGCGTGGGGTGGAAGTCGGCCGGCACGGTGTCGGCCCAGACCACGTCGCGCCGCCACCCGCACCGGGCCACCTCGACCGACACGGGCCGCCCCGCGGCCGACGACAGGTGGAGCCCGACCGTGCCCCCACCCACAGCAGATTGCGGCCAGCAGTACCCGGTGACGGTCTCGAACGGCATGGCCGGGAACCTACCCACCAGCTCACGCCCGTGCGTCGGTCAGGCCAAGGAGCGTCGAGCCTCGCGGCCGCACGCGACCGCGCCGGCCACGGTGGCGGCGATCACCAACGCCGCGAAGGAGAACGGATCGCCGAGCACGACCATGAACTTCGAGACCAGAACGAGGAGCGCCAGAGCGATCAGCACCAGCGCGGCGAGCCCGCACGCCACCCCCCACGTCCGCCGACGAGCCGCCGCTCCCATGGTCAGGCGGTGAAGTGGACCTGGCCGGTGCCCTTGTGGACCTTGCCGATCTCGACGGCGCGCTGGCCGGCGCCGCGGAGGACGTCGAGCGCCCGGTACACCTCTTCCTGCGGGACCACGACCACCATGCCGATGCCGAGGTTGAACACCTTGCGCATCTCGTCCTGGGCGATGTCGCCGTGGCGGCGGATCTCGGCGAAGATCCGCGGCTCCTCCCACGAGGACGGGTCGATGGTGACGTCGACGCCCTTGGGGAGCACGCGGGTGAGGTTGCCGGCCAGGCCGCCGCCCGTGACGTGGCACACGGCGCGCACGTCGACGGCGCGCTGCAACGACAGCACGGCCGGCGCGTAGATCACCGACGGCGTGAGCAGCTCCTCGGCGAGCGTGTGGTGGGCGCCTTCGAAGGCGGGCCCGTCGAGCGGCAGCTGGGCCTTGTCGAGCAGCACGTGGCGGGCGAGCGAGTAGCCGTTGGAGCGGATGCCGGGCGACGGCAGGCCGATCATGACGTCGCCGGGGCGCACGTTGTCGCCGGTGATCAGCTGGTCGCGCTCGGCCACCCCGACGGAGAAGCCGACCAGGTCGAACTCGCCCGGATCCATGGCACCGGGGTGCTCGGCCATCTCGCCGCCGATCAGGGCGCAGCCGGCCTGGCGGCAGCCCTCGGCCACGCCCTCGACGAGCTGTTCGATGTGGTCGGGGTCGAGCTTGCCGACCGCGATGTAGTCGAGGAAGAACAGGGGCTCGGCGCCCTGGCAGACGAGATCGTCGACGCACATCGCCACCAGGTCGACGCCGATGGTGTCGAACCGGCCCGACGCCTGGGCGATCAGGGCCTTGGTGCCGACGCCGTCGGTGGACGACACGAGCACCGGGTGGCGGTAGCGGTGGCTGGCGAACGCGAACAGCCCGCCGAACCCGCCGATGTCGCCGATGACCTCGGGACGGAACGTGGAGCGCACCTTGTCCTTGATGCGCTGGACGGCTTCTTCGCCGGCGGCGATGTCGACGCCGGCGGCTTCATAGGTCTCACCCATCGGTGGGGTCCTTCTCCATGTCGGGCACGGGTGGTGCTACTGGTTGCCGCGTGCTTCGTCGGCAGGGAGCAGGCTGCTGCCGAACAGCGCCTGCGTGGTGGCGCCGACCGGCGTCGGATCGCAGCCCGCACCGCCCTGCGCATCGTCGGCCTCGAGCACGCCCTTGCTGAGCGTGACCGGGACGGCGACGGGGTAGTTGCCGGTGAAGCAGGCGTCGCAGAACCCGGCGCCCCCGGTGCCCGTGGAGGACACCAGCCGGTCGAGGGTGATGAACGCGAGCGAATCGACGTTGAGGTACTGGCGGATCTCCTCGACCTCGAGGTTGGCGGCCAGCAGCTCCGAGCGCTCGCCGGTGTCGATCCCGTAGAAGCACGACCACTTGATGGGCGGTGAGGTGAGGCGGAGGTGGACCTCCTTGACGCCCGACTCCCGCAGCATCTTGACCAGCTGCTTCTGCGTGGTGCCGCGCACGACGGAGTCGTCGACGACCACCACCCGCTTGCCCTGGAGGTTCTCCTTGAGCGGGTTGAGCTTCATGCGCACGCCGAGCGCCCGCATCTCCTGCGTAGGAGCGATGAACGTGCGGCCGATGTAGCGGTTCTTGACCAGGCCCTGGCCGTAGGGGATGCCGCTGGCGCGGGCGTAGCCCTCGGCCGCGGGGATGCCCGACTCCGGGACGCCCATGACCATGTCGGCCTCGACGGGAGCCTGCTCGGCGAGCAGCTCGCCCTGGCGGACGCGGGCGAAGTGCACGCTCTTGCCGTAGAGGCGGGTGTCGGGCCGGGCGAAGTAGACGAACTCGAAGATGCAGAGCTTCGGGTTGAGCCGGTCGGCGGGGAACGGCCGGGCCGAGCGAACGCCGTCGGCGTCGATCACGACCATCTCGCCCGGCTCGATCTCGCGCACGAAGTTGGCGCCGACCACGTCGAGCGCCGGCGACTCCGAGGCCAGCACCCAGCCGCCATCCTCGAGCCGGCCGAGGCACAGCGGCCGGAACCCGTTGGGGTCACGGATGCCGACGACGCGGTGCTCGTCCATGAGCACCAAGGAGAAGGCACCCTGCAGGTGGGGCAGCACCTCCATCAGCGCGGTGTCGAGCGCGGGCGCCGGCAGCGACGGGTCGTGGAGGCGGGCCTGCTCGCCCCGCTCGAGCTCCAGCGCGAGGAGCTCGGCGACGAGGTCGCTGTCGCTGGCCACCGTGCCGGGCAGCATGCCGGCCTCGTCGGCCAGCTCGCCGGTGTTCACCAGGTTGCCGTTGTGGCCCAGGGCGAACTGCGTGGGCCCGGCGTCGCGGTAGACGGGCTGGGCGTTGCGCCACGAGCTCGACCCGGTGGTGGAGTACCGGGTGTGGCCGATGGCCAGGTGGCCGGTGAGCGGGGCGAGGGTGCGGTCGTCGAACACGTGGGCGACGAGGCCCATGTCCTTGACGACGGTGATGTCCTCGCCGTCGCTGACCGCCATGCCCGCCGCCTCTTGGCCGCGGTGCTGCAGGGCGTACAGCCCGAGGTAGGTCATGTGGGCGACCGGCTGGCCCGGGGCGTAGACGCCGAAGACGCCGCACGCCTCCTTGGGCGAGTCGTCGTCTGGGTCCCGCAGGTCGGCGGGGACGGATCCAGGCGCACGCACGAGCCCCATCATCGCACGCCGCGCCCGCGATTCCACACTTGCTCGCTCACCTGCGGATGTGACCTCCGGCGCCCGTCACGGCCCCGTGGGACCCGGCCGGCGCGGCCGGGTGTGTGAAGCTCCCGGGGATGGCCCCGCGAACCGACGACGGCGACGACCGCGTCGACCATCTCCCCCCGGCGGGGCACCGGGCGCTGGTCCTGATCTGCGCCGACGGGCTCGAGAGCAGCTGGGTCGCCCAGCTCACGGCCGACGTGGCCGGCGAGCACGGCTGGGCCATCACCACGGCCGCCGCCCCAGGAGCAGGGGCCCGGCACCCTTCCGCCCAGGCCACGGTCGGCCCCCTCGGGGCGGCCGTCGACCCTGCCGAGGGGCCTGAGATCGTGGTCTGGGTCGAGGCGGGCTCGTCGCGGAGCCCGGCGGTCGTCGAGTCGGCCGAGCACCTGGTGGCCCGGCTCGAGCTGACGGTCGGCGCGTTCAAGGCCCGTCGGAACCAGCGGGTCACCCGCGCCGCGCTCGAACGGTTCTTCGACCGCGTCGCCGCGGCCGCACTCCGGACGCCGACACCGGCACCGGTGCCCGCCCCCGGCGCGGCGGTCGAGCCGGCCCCCAGTGCCGACCCGATCGTGGAGGGCAGCCGCGCCCTGCTCGCCGAGATCGATCGCTGGCTGGCCCGCGCCACCATGGCGCCCCGTGCCGCCCAGGCGATCCACGCCGACCGCGCCATCCTCGCCGCCGCCATCGGTGCCCCCGAGATCGATCTCGTCATCGTCGAGCGCGCCTCGGCGCGGCTGCGTGCCGCCACCGGTCCGGCCGGCCCCGCGACCTGACGACACCCGTCCGTCCGGAGAAGGGGGCGACGCGAGTTCGGGGTCCTGGGGGTGGGGCTGGCAGCCTGGAGGGGTCATGAGCGTCGAGACCGAGACCCGGAGCCTGCAGATCGGGCCGCACGAGGTGTGGCCGCCGGTCGTCCTCGCGCCCATGGCAGGGGTGACGAACGCGGTGTTCCGGGGTCTCTGCCGGGCCCACGGGGCCGGGCTGTACGTGAGCGAGATGATCGCGGCGCGGGGCCTGGTGGAGCGCCAGGAGAAGACGTACTCGCTGGCGCGGTTCGGGCCCGACGAGGCTCCCCGGTCGATCCAGCTCTACGGCACCAACCCGGCGGTCATGCACGACGCCGCCAAGCAGCTGGTGGCCGAGCACGGCGCCCAGCACATCGACCTCAACTTCGGCTGCCCGGTCCGCAAGGTCACCCGCCACGGCGGCGGGTCGGCCCTGCCGTGGCGCCGCACGCTGTTCGCCCAGGTGGTGGCGGCCGCCGTCCAGGGTGCCGGCGACGTGCCGGTCACCGTGAAGCTGCGCATGGGGATCGACGACGACCACCTCACCTACCTCGACGCCGGGCCCATCGCCCAGGCCCAGGGCGCGGCCGCGGTGGCGCTCCACGCCCGCACCGCCGAGCAGGCGTACTCCGGCCGCGCCGACTGGACCTCGATCGCCCGTCTGAAGGAGGCGGTCACCGAGGTGCCCGTGCTCGGCAACGGCGACATCTGGACGGCGGCCGATGCCGTCCGCATGGTGGCGGAGACCGGGTGCGACGGTGTGGTGGTCGGCCGGGGCTGCCTCGGTCGCCCCTGGCTGTTCGGCGACCTGTCCGCCGCGTTCGACGGGCGCACGGTCAACACCGCCCCGCCGATGGCCGTGGTGGCCGCCACCTTGCGCGACCACGCCCGCCGGCTGGCCGAGTGGCACGGCGACCACGTCGGCGTGAAGGACATCCGCAAGCACGTGGGCTGGTACCTCCAGGGGTACCCGGTCGGCCCCGCCATCCGCCGGCGCCTCGTGCAGGCCGACACGCTCGACGAGTTCGAGGCCGTGCTCGACGAGCTCGATCCCACCATCGAGCTCCCCGCCGACGCGCTCGGGCTCCCCCGCGGCCACCAGCACGGCCCCCGCACCGTCACCGTGCCCGAGGGGTTCTGGGACGACCGCGACAGCCCGGCCCTGCTGGGTGCCGGCGCCGACGCCTACACCTCGGGCGGCTGATCCCCAGCGCGGGGCACGTCGATCCCCGCGGCCACGAGCATCCGCCGCGTGACGTCGAGCGGCAGGCCCACCACGTTGTCGAACCCGCCCTCGATCGACGTCACGAACCGGTCGCCCACCTCCTGGATGGCGTAGGAGCCGGCCTTGTCCATGGGCTCCCCGCTGGCGACGTAGGCGGCGATCTGGTCATCGGTCCACCGGGCCATGTGCACCACGGTGACCGCCACCTCGACCTCGACCGCCACCGCCGGCGCCAGCGCCACGGCTCCCGCGGCACCTCCGGCGACGGTGGCCACGGCCACCCCCGTCAGGACCTGGTGGCTGCTGCCCGACAGGAGGCGGAGCATCCGGGTGGCGTCGGCCTCGTCGACCGGCTTGCCGAGGACCTCGCCCTCGACCGCCACCACGGTGTCGGATCCGAGCACCACCACGTCGCCCTCAGGTGCCGCGGCCACACCGCCGAGGGCCTTGGCGACGGCGAGGCGCCGCACCAGCTCCTCGGCCGGCTCACCGGGCCCGGGCGTCTCGTCGACGTCGGCCGGGCGGACCTCGAAGGGCACGCCCAGCTGGGCCAGGAGCGCGTGGCGGCGCGGTGACGCCGAGGCCAAGACGAGCAGGGTCATGCCCGACGGTACGTGACGGTCAGCCCGTGTAGCTGGGGTTGCCCGGGATCGGGTCGGCGCCGCCGGGACCGGGCTCGGCGGGACCACCGCCCTCCCACACGTAGGCCGTGTAGATGCCCATGACCCCCGAGCGCGAACGGTCGTTGGTGTAGACCGCGTCGAACCGGAGGCGCTCCCCCGCGGTGACCGACTCGGACAGGGCGCAGGTGCTGATGCCCTTGATGGCCAGGTCGTCGTCGTAGAACTCGGGTGGGTACTCGTCGGTCGGGTCGATGGGTCCCACGGCCGTGGTGGTGCTCATCGGCATGCTCGTGGTGGTGGCCTCGGCGACCATCGCCAGCGGGCGGCTGCTCGACCGGAGGTCCATGGTGTGGCCGACGGGCTCGTCGCCGTAGGTGATCTCCGAGCGGCACAGCCGCCGGCCGCGGTCGTTGACCAGGTCGGCGTAGGCGCCGCCGTTGTGGATGTGGCCGCCGGCGCCGATCAGGCGCCCCGACTTGGCGATGGTCAGGTAGTGGCTCTGCGTGTCGGGGGTGCCGCTGCCGTCGACCGTCCACGTGTAGGTGTCGCAGCCGGTGGCCGAGCCGAAGTAGCTGGTGACGGGACGCACGTTCTGCACGTCGCGCCGGTAGTCGATGTCGTAGGTGAGGTACACCTTCTGGTCCTCCATCGACCGGCTCATCAGCTCGTAGACGCCCGACCAGGTGTCGGTGTCCTTGACGACGAGGCCGTAGGGATCGCCGGTCTGGAGCACCGTGCGCTCGGCACCCGCGGCGCCCACGATCTGGCCGGGCAGGCCGAACGTGCCGTCGGGGCAGGCCGGGTTCTCCTTCGCCGTGTTGGCGATCACGAAGTGGTGGAGGTGGGCGTGCTCCTGGTCGACCGGCATGCCCTCGGCGTCGACGAGGTCGAAGCTGAGCTTGGTGATGGCGAAGTCGCCGTCGGGGCGGGGGACCTTGATGAACAGGCCGCTCGGGTCGAGGTCCTTGGCGGCCTTCGCCATGTCCATGCCGTCCATGTCCATGGCGGGCAGATCGATCGGGCCGATCTTGCCGTGGTACGTCTCGCGCTCGCCCTGCGACGGCCAGCCCTCGGTGGGCTCGGCCGGCAGCGGCGCCTCGGCGGACACCGTGTCGGGCGTGAACACCTGGTACTCCTCGGCGTAGCCGAGCTGGTCGTCGCACACCCCCGCGATGCCGTAGCGGCCTGGGGTGGTGGGTGCGGTGACCGTGCCGGAGCCGAGCTGGGCGTCGAGCACGATCGGGTCGGACTGGCTGATGACGTTGCGGGACGAATCGACGATGGCCACCGCGACCGTGCCGTCGCAGAAGCCGCCGACCGAGAGCATCACGCTGCCTCCGGTGGGCGACGACGTGGGGCTGGCCCGCTCGACGTAGAGGTCGGCGGTGTCGTTCTCGTACAGGTACCGGGTGACGTAGCGGAAGCCGTTGCCGGTGGGATCGCCGCAGTCGGCGGAGGCCACGAGGTCGAACGATCCCTCCGGCGCGTCGCCCTCCACCGACCAGTTGCCGTCGGCGTCGGGGACCGCGGTGAGGGTCTGCTGGATCGAGCCGTCGGGGTCGACCGCGTCGTCGGCCAGCGCCTCGATCGACCGACGGGCCAGCGCCCTGCTCGCCCGCTGCTGGACCTCCTCGATGCCGTAGCTGTAGGCGTAGCCGGTGAGGTTGACGGTGACCGCCTGGCCGCCCGTGCAGCCGCTGCCCATGGCGTGGATCATCCCGTCGGAGACCTCGGCGGTGAAGTCGCCGCTCGGGTTGGTGCCCGCCACGGTGAGGGGCAGGAGCTCCCCGATGGCGAAGCTCGACTCCTCGTCGTCGCGCTCGCACGCGACCATCAGCGTGTAGTCGCCCTCGGGCAGCGGTCCCCCGGCGGGGTTCCCGAGGGCCGTGCCCCGCTGGTTGAGCGCCAGCTCCGAGGTGAAGGTCCCGCTGCCGGGGATGTCGGCGGAGGTCCCGGTGACGTAGTTGCCGGCGGTGCGGCCGCTCAGGTCGGTGCCGGCGAACAGCACCACCTCGGCGAAGGAGTCGCCCTGGCACTGGGACCCGGTGACCGTGACGACCTGGCCCCCGGCGGCGGTGCTGCGATCGACCGAGACGACCGGGCCCGTGGGCGATGCGGTGCCGGGGGTGATGTCGACCGCGACATCGGGATAGGTGAAGACCGTGGTGGTGGTGACGGAGGCACCCTGCTCGGTCTCGACGTAGGTGGTCAGCAGGCAGCGGCCGGCCACGACGGCGGGCAGCGCGGGATCGACCCAGCCCGGCACGGTGAAGCGGTAGCGGCCGTGATCGTCGACCTGCTCGCCGAACGCCGCCATCCGCTCACCGGCACCGGTGCCGCTGATCAAGAGGAGCTGGGGCTCCTGGTAGGAGAACCCCTCGTCGGTGTCCTGCTCCACGCTGGAGCAGCCGGTGGCCCCGGCCGAGAACGATGCGCCGACCGCGACCGACGACGACCATGGGCTGATGGTGCCGCCCGCGGCCTGCGCGGTGGTCTGGCTCAGGGCCAGACCGGCCACCAGGACCGTGAGTGCTCCGAGGATCGCTGCTGCTCGCCGTCTCATGGTGCTCCCCACCCGTGTCCGCCACTGCGCCTGACGCCAGGGCCACCAGGATCGGCCGCCGCTGAACCCGACCAGCGTGGCACACCCGCCGGGCGGCGGCCGCCACTGCGGGGCTCAGGCCTGGGTGGTGCCGGCGCCGAGGGCCACGGGCAGGCGGTCCCGCCAGGTGGTGATGACCTCGTCGGCGGGCAGATCGATCAACCCGTCGACCGCGAACCGATCGCCGCCGGCCGAGCCGAGCGGCACTGCCGGGACACCCGCGGCGGCGGCGCGGGCCAGCAGCTCGTCGACCGCGGCCACGGGCACGGCGGCCACGACGCGCGACGGCAGCTCGGCGAAGAGCTGGGCGGCGGTGGCCACCGCGGTCACGTGGAGCCCGAGGCCCGAGCGGCAGGTGAGCTCGGCGAGGGCGACGCCCAGACCGCCCGACGACGCATCGTGCACCCCCGACAGCCCGCCCTCGAGCACGAGGGAGCGGACGAGGTCGGCCACCTTGGTGTGGGCGACGCCGTCGAACGCCGGCAGGGTGCCGCCCTTGTCGCCCCGGGCCCAGGCGACGGCCGACCCGGCCAGGGTGGGCGCGGGCTCGGACAGGTCGTCGCCGAGCAGGACCAGCGCGTCGCCATCGGCCATGGTGACGCCCGGAGGGCGCCGGTCGAGCCGGTCGATGAGGCCGAGCAACCCGATCACGGGGGTGGGGTCGATGTCGGTGCCGCGGGACTCGTTGTAGAGGCTGACGTTGCCGCCGATGACCGGGAGGCCGAACGCGTTGCACGCCTCGCCCAGGCCGTCGACCGACTCCGACAGCTGCCACATCACCTCGGGGTGCTCCGGGTTGCCGAAGTTGAGGCAGTTGACGACGGCGATGGGCCGGGCCCCGACGCAGGCCAGGTTGAGGACCGATTCGGCGAGGGTGAGCGCCGTGCCCGTGCGGGGATCGACCGCGCACCAGCGGTGGTTGCCGTCGGTGGTGATGGCCATGCCGCGGCCGGTGTCGACACCCGTCACCGGGTGCTTGAGGCGCAGGACGACGGCGTCGCCACCCGGCCCCTCGACCGTGTTCAGGAACAGCTGGTGGTCGTACTGCGACGACACCCACGTGGTGTCGTACAGGAGGCCGAGGAGGCTGGCGGCGGCATCCGACGGGGCGGCGGGAGCCAGCGCGGCCCGAGCGGCCCGGTCGGCTGGCTCGGCCATCGGCCGGTCGTAGAGGGGGGCGGCGTCGTGGAGGCTGGAGGCGGGCACGTCGGCCAGCACCTCGCCATCGAACCCGTCGACGATGCGCAGCTGGCCCACGCCATCGACCGGCTCGGTGACCTTCCCGACGACCGTGGCCTGCACCTCCCAGCGCTCGCACAACCGCATGACCTCGGCCAGGCCCTCGGGCGTGACGATGGCGAGCATGCGCTCCTGCGACTCGGAGGTCATGACCTCGAACGGCTCCATGCCGTCCTCTCGACGGGGCACGGCCGCCACGTCGAAGTCCATGCCCATCTTGCCGTTGGCCGCGGTCTCGCTGGCCGCGCAGGTGAGGCCGGCGCCGCCGAGGTCTTGGATGCCCACCACGAGGCCGGCGTCGAGCAGGGCGAGGCAGGCCTCGATGAGGCGCTTCTCCTCGAACGGGTCGCCCACCTGGACGGCCGGGCGCTTGTCCTCGCTGCCCTCGTCGAAGCCGGCCGACGCCAGCACGCTCACGCCGCCGATGCCGTCGCGGCCGGTGCTCGACCCCAGCAGCACGGCCAGGTTGCCGGCGCCGGTGGCCGCGGACAGGACCAGCCGATCGACCGGGAGGATGCCGAGGCACAGCACGTTGACCAGGGGGTTGCCCTTGTAGCACTCGTCGAAGATGACCTCGCCGCCCACGGTGGGCACGCCGACGGAGTTGCCGTAGCCGGAGATGCCCGACACCACGCCCTCGGCCACCCAGCGGCTGCGGGCGTCGTCGAGGGGACCGAAGCGAAGCGGGTCCATCAGCGCGATCGGCCGGGCGCCCATGGTGAAGATGTCGCGGAGGATGCCCCCGGCACCCGTGGCCGCACCCTGGTAGGGCTCGATGTAGCTGGGGTGGTTGTGGCTCTCGATGCGGATGGCGGCGGCGATGCCGTCGCCGACGTCCATGACGCCGGCGTTCTCACCCGGGCCGACCAGCACGCCCTCGCCCGTGGTGGGGAGGCGCTTGAGGTGGATCCGCGAGCTCTTGTACGAGCAGTGCTCGGACCACATGACCGAGTACATCGACAGCTCGAGGCGGTTCGGTTCCCGGCCCAGGATCTCGACGATGTCGCCGAGCTCCGAATCGGTCAGCCCGAGGGCGATGTGGATCGGCGTGGCGTCGGCATCGGTCACGCCGCCGAGGCTACCGGGAGACCAGCAGGGCCCTGGAACCGTTGCCCGGCCAGGTCTCGCCGGCGCGGAGCCGGCTAGGCCTCGGGGACCTCGACCACGACCGAGGTGGCCTTCACCGATGCGGTGGCCACCATGCCAGGCACGATGTGGAGGTCTTCGACCGCCTCGGCGGTGATGAGCGACACGATCCGGTGGGGACCGGCCTGGAGCTCGACCTGGGCCACGAGGCCCTCCACGCGCACCTGGGTGACCAGGCCGGTGAAGCGGTTGCGGGCGGTGCGGGTGGGTGCCGATCCACCGCTGGGCGCCTCGGCGTGATCGACCAGGTACGCCGCCAGGCTGACGCCGTCGACGAACCGCTGGCCACCGTCGGACCGGCCCCCTTCGACGGCCCCGCTGTCGACCAGCCGCCGGACCGTGTCGACGCTGACGCCGAGGAGATCGGCTGCCTGACCGATGCGGAGCGACGCCATGGCGACAGCGTACTGCCACCGCTTCCGCCGCGTTCTCTCGTGCCTGCGAGGTAGTTTGGAGATCTGACTGGCACCCGCCAGACCCGAAGGAGACCCATGCGACGCCGACCCCTCTACTTGGTGCTCACCGCGCTGGTGCTGACGCTCGCGGCGTGCGGGAGCAGCGGCGGATCCGACAGCGGTTCCCAGGCCACCACCACCGCCGCAGGCGCCACCACCACCGAGGCGTCCCTGAAGGGCGAGATCACCGTCTCGGCCGCAGCCTCGCTCACCGAGGCGTTCACCGACATGGGCAAGGCGTTCGAGGCGGCCAACCCCGGCACCAACGTCACCTTCACCTTCGACTCGTCGGGCACCCTGTCCCAGCAGATCCTCGATGGCGCCCCGGTCGACGTCTTCGCCTCGGCCGACGAGGCGAACATGCAGAAGCTGGTCGACGGCGACCTGGTGAAGGACGATCCGACGGTCTTCGCCCGGAACCGGCTGATCATCATCACCAAGCCCGGCAACCCGGCCGGGATCTCGTCGCTGTCCGACCTCACCGACGCCGGCGTGATCTCGCTGTGCGGCGCCGACGTGCCCTGCGGCAAGTTCGCGGCCCAGGCGCTCGACAAGGCCGGCGTGACCATCCCGGAGCGCTCGATCACCCGCGGCCAGAACGCCAAGGCCACCCTCACCGCCGTGAGCGAGGGCGACGCGGTCGCCGGCATCGTCTACGTGACCGATGCCGAGGCGGCCGGCGCCGCCGTCGACTCGGTGGAGATCCCCGACGACCAGAACGTGATCGCCACCTACCCTGTGGCCGTGCTGACCGACACCCAGGACGCCGCCGTGGCATCGGCGTTCGCCGACTACGTGTCGTCCTCCGACGGGCAGGCCACGCTGAAGGACCGGGGCTTCCTCCCGCCCTCGTGAACCGGGCCCGGCGGCGGCCGCCCGCGCTCGTGCTGGTCGCCGCCACCGCCGGGCTCCTCCTGTTCGCGCTCCCGCTGCTCGGCCTGATCCAACGGGCCGACTGGGCGAACCTCCTCGACCACCTGCGCTCGCCGGCCGCCACCGACGCCATGCGCCTGTCGCTCACCACCTCGACGATGGCCACGGTGGTGGCCATCGTCCTGGGCCTGCCGCTGGCGTGGGTGCTGGCCCGCACCGACATCCCGGGGCGGGCAGCCATCCGCGCCCTCGTGCTGCTGCCGATGGTGCTGCCCCCCGTGGTGGGCGGCGTGGCCCTGCTGTCCGCGTTCAGCCGGCGAAGCCCGATCGGCGGCTGGCTGTACGACGCGTTCGGGATCCAGCTCACCTTTTCCCGCGCCGGCGTGGTGCTGGCTGAGGCGTTCGTCGCCATGCCGTTCTTCGTGATCACCGTCGAAGCGGCCCTGCGCGCCACCGACCAGCGCTACGAGCAGGTGGCGGCGGGTCTCGGCGCCTCACCCAACCAGGTCTTCCGCCGCGTCACGCTCCCGCTCATCGCCCCTGCCGTGATCGCGGGCGCCATCTTGAGCTGGGCGCGGGCGCTCGGCGAGTTCGGCGCCACCATCACCTTCGCCGGCAACATCCAGGGCCGCACCCGGACGCTGCCCCTCGCCGTGTACCTCCAGCTCGAGTCCGATCCGCAGGGGGCGATCGCCCTCAGCCTCGTGCTCCTGCTGATCTCGTTCGCGGTCCTCATCGGCCTGCGCGACCGCTGGCTCGGGGCGGCGCGGTGAGCCTGGTCGCGCACCTCCAGGTGACGCTCGACCCGTTCCGGCTCGATGCCGCGCTCCAGGCCGAGCCCGGGCGGGTCGTGGCGCTGCTCGGCCCCAATGGTGCGGGGAAGACCACCACGCTGCGGGCGCTCGCGGGGCTGCAGCCCCTCACCGCCGGATCGGTGTCGCTCGACGGGGAGGTGCTCGACGCTCCCGACCGCCGCACCTTCGTCCCTCCCGAGCAGCGTCCCATCGGCATCGTCCACCAGGACCTGCTGCTGTTCCCCCACCTCGACGCCCGCGACAACGTCGCCTTCGGCTTGCGCACCCACGGTCGCACCAAGGCCGAGGCCCGTCGGCTGGCCGACGCGCAGCTCGACGCGATCGGGCTGGGCGACCACGCCCGCTCGCGCCCCCGAGCCCTCTCCGGCGGCCAGGCGCAGCGCGTGGCCCTGGCCCGCGCCCTCGCCGTCGAGCCCCGGCTGCTCCTGCTCGACGAGCCCCTCACCGCGCTCGATGCCACGGCGCGAGGTGCCACCCGTCGAGACCTCCGCAAGGTGCTCGACGGGTTCGACGGCGTCACGGTGGTGGTGACCCACGATCCCATCGACGCCCTCACCCTCGCCGACGACGTCGTGGTGCTCGAGGAGGGTCGGGTCGCCCAGGCGGGCTCGCTCGCCGAGGTCACCACCCGGCCGCGGACGCGCCACGTGGCCGATCTGCTCGGCGTGAACCTGCTGCGCGGCGATGCCGCCGGGACCGAGGTGCGGGTGGACGGGACCGTGGTGCACCTGGCCGATCACCTCGATGGCCCGGTGTTCGTGACCATCGCGCCGAGCGCCATCACCGTGCACGGCCGCGCCCCCGAAGGGAGCGCGCGCAACCGGTGGGCGATGACGGTGGCGAGCATCGAGCCGCTGGGCGAGCGCATGCGCCTCCGCCTCGATGGCCCGGTCCCGCTCGTGGCGGAGATCACCCCGGTGTCGCTCGTCGACCTGCGGTTGGTGCCCGGCTCCGAGGTGTGGGTGTCGGTGAAGGCGACCGAGGTGCACGCGTACGAGCGGTGACGCATTCGCTCTTTCCTGAGCGTTCGCTCAGCATGCATGGACGCGCGATGTGCACCCGCATTTGCTGCCAAGGGGATACCCATCGATCGCATCAAATGCAGTGGTATCGACGGCCCATCAATTGATGATGAGCACATCCGGGTTGTGAACATCATCTGAAGGTGGTTCTCTAGGGAGATGGCTCCAAAGAAGAAGACCCGCGCAATGACCGATGAGCACAAAGCAGCCCTGGCGGAGGGGCGTGCCCAGGGCCGAGCGGTCCGGCTCTACCTCGAAGCGCTCGAGGCCAACAAGCCGAAGCGGGGGCGTAAGCGGACCCCTGATTCCATCAAGAAGCGGCTGGTCGCCATCGCGGCCGAGCTCGAGACGGCCGACCCGCTGAAGCGCCTGCAGCTCACCCAGGAGCAGCTCGACCTCGAGGCCGAGCTCGCTGCGGGTGCCACCACCGTCGACATCACGGCGCTCGAGAAGGGCTTCGTGGCGGCCGCCGCCGGCTACGCCTCGCGCAAGGGAATCAGCTACGGCGCCTTCCGGAGCGTCGGCGTGCCGCCGTCGGTCCTGCGGGCGGCCGGCATCTCCCGGGCGTCTTGATCTAGGCCGGCGCCGCCGCTCGCTGCAGCAGCGACTGGAGCAGCGGCAGGCCGTCGGTGGATCCCAGCAGGGGGCTGGTGGCCCGTTCGGGGTGCGGCATCAGACCCACCACGTTGCGGCCTTCGTTGCAGATCCCGGCGATGTCGTCGACCGAACCGTTGGGGTTGGTGACATAGCGCAGGACGACCTGATCGTTGGCCTGGAGCTGCGCCAGGGTGTCGGGCGAGCAGGTGAAGTTCCCCTCGAAGTGATTGATGGGAACTCGCAGGATCGCGCCGAGGTCGGCGGCGTTGGTGAGCACCGAATCGGTGGACTCGACCCGCAGCTCCACCGTGGTGCACAGGAACTTGAGCCCGCGGTTCTTCTGCAGTGCACCAGGCAGCAGCCCGGCCTCGGTCAGCACCTGGAACCCGTTGCAGATCCCCACCACCGGACCACCCGAACGGGCGAACTGCACCACCGCGTTCATGACCGGAGAGAACCGGGCGATGGCGCCGGGCCGGAGGTAGTCGCCGTGGGCGAACCCGCCCGGGACCACGACGGCATCGACGCCGTCGAGCGTGCTGTCGCCGTGCCACAAGATGTCGGCTTCGCCGCCGAGCAGCCGGATGGCCTCGAGGGCGTCGAGCTCGCAGTTGGAGCCGGGGAACTGGACCACGCCGACTCGGGCGCTCATCAGGCCGAGGCGCCTTCGGTCACGGTGATGGTGGCATCCTCGATCACCGGGTTCGTGAGGAACCGCTGGCACAGGTCGGCCACCTCGGCGCGAGCGGCGGCCTCGTCGGCGGCCTCGAGCGAGAAGCGGATGGCCTTGCCCACGCGCACGCCGCGCACCCCGTCGAACCCCAGGTGGGGAAGGGAGCGCTCGATGGTGGCGCCCTGCGGGTCGGCCACCCCCTCACGAAGCGAAACCTCGACCGAGACAGAGAACAGCATGCCCCCGATCATCCCATATCGACCCAACTCCCCAGAACTCCCCACAACCCCAAGCCCCCAGCACCCGTCCACCACCGAGAGGCACCATCGCGGGGTACAGGTCGGGGTTCCCAACAGACCCCCGACCACCTCGACGAGCGAGCCCGAGGAAGGGGTTCCGAGCGAAGCGAGCCCAGGGGGGTTTGGGGGGACGGAGCTTGCGGAGCCCCCCAAGACGAAGGCGTGCGACGAAGTCGTGCGCCTGAGCGGAAGCAGCCGGCCGTCAGGCCGTCGAACAGCTCGAGGAACGGAGCGAGCGCAGCGAGCGAGTGACGAGAAGGAGCGAGGCGGCCGCTAGGCCGACACCCCGGGCCAGTCGGCGAAGTTGCGGCCGGTGATGCGCTCGTAGGCCTCGACGTAGCGGGCGCGGGTGGCGGCGACGATGTCGTCGCCGAGGGGCGGGGGCGGCGGGGTCTTGTCCCAGTCGAGGCCGTTGAGGTAGTCGCGCACGGGCTGCTTGTCGAAGGACGGGGGCGTCGAGCCCGGCACCCACTGGTCGGCCGGCCAGAAGCGGGACGAATCGGGGGTGAGGACCTCGTCGCAGAGGATCAGCTCGCCGTCGAGCAAGCCGAGCTCGAACTTGGTGTCGGCGAGGAGGATGCCCCGCTCGGCGGCCCAGGCCGCGCCCTCCTGGTAGATCCGCAGGGAGACGTCGCGGACCCGTTCGGCCAGCTCGGTGCCGATGAGGTCGGCGGCCCGCTCGAAGCTGATGTTCTCGTCGTGGTCGCCGAGGTCGGCCTTGGTGGAGGGGGTGAAGACGGGCTCGGGGAGCTGGGACGATTCCAGGAGGCCGGCGGGCAGGGCGGCGCCGTGCGTGGTGCCCGCCTGGTACTCCTTCCACGCCGACCCGGTGATGTAGCCGCGGACGATGCACTCGACGGGCAGCATCTCGGCCTTGTGGGTGAGCATGATCCGCCCGGCCAGGTCGGGGTCGTCGTCGGCGATGCCGAGGGCGGTGATCTCGGGGCCCTCGGTGGCGATGAGGTGGCCCGGGATGAGGTCGGCGAACTTCTCGAACCAGAACGCCGACATGGCGGTGAGCACGCGGCCCTTGTCGGTGATGGCCTCGTTGAGCACCACGTCGAACGCGGAGAAGCGGTCGGACGTGACCATCAGCAACCGGTCATCGCCGGCGTCGTAGATGTCCCGGACCTTGCCGGAGTAGAGCTTCGGGAGCGACGGTTCAGCCATCCGCCGAACCTACCAAGGCCGCCCGGCTCGGACGGAAGCCGCGCGTGCCGGCGGTCAGAGGATGTCGCCGGGGCGGTAGGCGGCCGCGGCGGGATCCTGCTCGACGTGCCAGGCGACGAGCGCCGCGAACGCCCGGGCCTGGCTGGGAGCCAGGCCCACGAGGTCGAGCGGGTTGGCGATGGCCGCGTCGATCGCGCCCCGGTCGAGACCGAGACGGGGGTCGGCGGCGAGGCGGTCGATCAGGTCGTTGTCGGCGCCTTGGCGCATGGCCAGCGCGACGGAGACGGCGTGCTCCTTGATGGCTTCGTGGGCCTCCTCGCGGCCGACGCCCGCCCGGACCGCGGCCATGAGGACCTTGGTGGTGGCAAGGAAGGGGAGGTAGCGCTCGTTCTCGCGCTCGATGATGGCGGGGAAGGCGCCGAACTCCTGGAGCACGGTGAGGAACGTCTCGAACAGGCCGTCGAGGGCGAAGAAGGCGTCGGGGAGGGCGACCCGGCGGACGACGGAGTCGCTGACGTCGCCCTCGTTCCACTGGCCGCCGGAGAGGGCGCTGACCATGGTCAGGTGGCCGCCCAGGATGGCGTTGAACCCGCACACCCGCTCGCAGGAGCGGGAGTTCATCTTGTGGGGCATGGCCGACGAGCCGACCTGGCCTTCCTTGAACCCCTCGGTGACCAGCTCCTGGCCGGCCATGAGGCGCAGCGTGGTGGCCAGGCTCGACGGCGCCGCCGCGGCCTGGACGAGCGCCGAGACCACGTCGAGGTCGAGGGAGCGGGGGTAGACCTGGCCGACGTTGTCGAGGCTGGCCGAGAAGCCGAGGTGGGTGGCGACGGCCTGCTCGAGCTGGGCCACGGCCTCGGGCGAGCCGAGGAGGTCGAGCATGTCCTGCTGGGTGCCGACCGGGCCCTTGATGCCGCGCAGGGGGTAGCGCTCGATGAGCTCGTCGACGCGGCGCAGCGCGACGAGCAGCTCCTGGCCGGCGTTGGCGAAGCGCTTGCCGAGGGTGGTGGCCTGGGCCGGGACGTTGTGGCTGCGTCCGGTGATGACGGTGGTGTCGTGCTGGGCGGCCAGGTCGGCGAGGACCGCGAGCGTGGCGAGCATGCGGCCCCTGATCACGACCAGGGCGTCTCGCACCTGGAGCTGCTCGACGTTCTCGGTGAGGTCGCGCGAGGTCATCCCCTTGTGGATGTGCTCGTGCCCGGCCAGATCGGAGAACTCCTCGATGCGGGCCTTGACGTCGTGGCGGGTGATCCGCTCGCGGGCGGCGATGGACTCCAGGTCGACCTTGTCGATGACCGCCTCGTAGTCGTCGATCACGCCGGCGGGCACCTCGACGCCGAGACCGGCCTGGGCTCGGAGGACGGCCAGCCAGAGGCGGCGCTCGAGGACGATCTTGTGCTCCGCCGACCAGAGCTCGGCCATCTGGAGGCTGGCGTAGCGGGCGGCGAGCACGTTGGGAACTGCTGGTTTCACGCCTCGACCGTACTCGGCGTGCATCTGGCGACTTCTGCTTGATCCCCGCCGCCTGGTGCCGATGAGGAAGAGGCGCTGATCCGGGAGGGATATCCGTGACGCACTGCATGCGACATTACGAGGAGCCCGTGGTGGCTCACTGCCGGACGTGCAACCGCCCGTACTGCAGCCGTTGCCTCGTCTACTCGTTCGGCCCCAAGAAGCCACCGTTCTGCGTCGCCTGCGCCCTCTCTGCCTCGGGGGTGCGCAACACCACGAAGACGACCGTGGCTGCGGCGGCTCCCGCCCCGACCGCGGATCGTCGGGTGGAGCGGGCGCAGCGGCGCGCCGAGAAGTCGCAGGCCAAGGCCACCAGCCGGGCCACCAAGCGCGCCGTGAAGCTGGGGCAGGTCGGGGTCTTCCCCGAGGAGCCCCGCCCCACCAACGTCCCGGTGCCCAAGGGCCTCCCGACGCCCGCGAGCCGCTACGGCGCCCCGGTCGAGCACTACGTGCCGACGCCCGAGCACTACCAGGCGCCGGCCGAGCACTACGTCAACTGACGGCGGCGCGCTGCTCCCGATCGGCGACCAGCGCGGCCTGCAGCTGCTCGTCGCTGATGGCGAGCATCTGGACCACGAGCAGGGCCGCGTTGACCGACCCGTCGACCGCCACCGTGGCCACCGGGATGCCCTTGGGCATCTGGACGGTGGCGTAGAGCGCGTCGACGCCGTTGAGGGCACCGCCCGACAGCGGCACGCCCACGACGGGCAGGGTGGTGTGCGCGGCGGCCGCGCCGGCCAGGTGGGCGGCCATCCCGGCGCCGGCGATGACGGCGGCGAAGCCGGCCTCGCGGGCCCCGCCGACGAACGTCGCCACGCGCGCCGGCGTCCGGTGCGCCGACATGACGTGCACCTCGGTCTCGATGCCGAACCCGGCGAGCGTCTCCGCCGCGGGCTCCATCTTCGGTCGGTCGTTGGGCGATCCCATGATGATCGCCACCTTGAACTTGGTCACGTCTGGCTCCTCGAACGCGATGGGGTGACCCGGCGAAGCTAGCGCCGCCCGGCCGCGACGTCCGAAGGGATCAGGCCGGGGCGATGTCGGTGCGGTGGTGCTCGCCGGGCCACGACACGTGGCCCAGCGCCTCGTAGGCCGTGGCTCGGGCGGCGGCCGCGTCGGCGCCGCGCCCCACCACGTTCAGGACCCGACCGCCCGCGGTGACCATCCGGCCCTGGTCGTCGGCGCCCACGCCGGCTCGGAGCACGGTGGCGCCGGCGACGGCGTCGGCCGCGTCGAGGCCGTCGATCACGTCGCCGGTCCGCGGGGCGACGGGGTAGCCCTCGCTGGCGGCCACCACCAGCACCGCCGTGTCGTCGGCGAAGGTGGGGGCCGGCACCGTGGTGAGGTCGCCGTCGGCGGCGGCGGCGAGCAGCTCGGCGAGGTCCGAGGTCATGCGGAGCAGGACCACCTGCGAGTCGGGGTCGCCGAAGCGGACGTTGTACTCGATCAGCTTGGGGCCGTCGGCGGTGAGCATGAGGCCGGCGTAGAGCACGCCCCGGTAGTCGATGCCGCGCTGCGTGAGCTCGGCGAGCGTGGGCTCGATGAACGTGCGGTTGACCTCCTCCTCGAAGCCCTCGGGGACGAACGGCAGCGGCGACCACGCGCCCATGCCCCCGGTGTTGGGCCCGGCGTCGCCGTCGCCCACGCGCTTGAAGTCCTGGGCGACGGGGAGGCACACCGCGCGGGTGCCGTCGCACACGGCGAACACCGACACCTCGACCCCGGTGAGGCCTTCCTCGATCACGACGCGCTCGCCCGCCGCGCCGAAGGCGGCGCCCTCGAGCTTGGCGCGGACGTCGACCTCGGCCTCGGCGAGCGAGTCGGTGACCAGCACGCCCTTGCCGGCCGCCAGGCCGTCGGTCTTGATGACGTAGGGCGGCGTGAGCGTGGCGAGGTGGCTGGCCGCGAGGTCCGCGTCGGTGAACGCCTCCCAGCGGGCGGTGGGCAGGGCCGCCTCCTCGGCGATCAGCTTCATGTACGCCTTGGAGCCCTCGAGCCGCGCCCCGTCGGCGCCGGGCCCGAACACGCGCACGCCGGCCTTGCGCAACCGGTCGGCCACGCCGGCGACGAGCGGCTGCTCCGGCCCGACCACCACCAGGTCGACGGAGCCGTCGGCCACGAGGTCGAGCACCGGCGTGTCGACCGAGCCGGGGATGCCCGGGTTGCCCGGCGTGACGATCACCTCGGCCGTGCGCGCCAGCACCTGGGCCAGGGCATGCTCGCGCCCTCCGGATCCGACGACGACCACCTTCACAGCAGGACCTCCAGGCTCACGCGTTGCGGTGGACGAACTGTTCCCGGCCCGGGCCCACGCCCACGAGGGTGACCGGCACGCCGACCTGCTCCTCGAGGAACGCCAGGTACGCCTCGGCGGCGGGCGGCAGCTGGTGGGTCTCGGTGATCTCGGAGAGATCGGCCTTCCACCCGGGCAGCTCCTCGTAGATCGGCGTGGCGGCGTGGAGGTCGCTCTGGTGGTACGGCAGGTGGGTGACCCGCTCGCCGCGCACGTCATAGGCGACGCAGACCTTCACCGTGTCGAGCGTGTCGAGGATGTCGAGCTTGGTGATGGCCAGCTCCGACAACGAGTTCAGGCGGACGGCCTGGCGCAGCATGACGGCGTCGAACCAGCCCGGGCGGCGACGGCGGCCCGAGTTGGTGCCGTACTCGCGGCCGACGTCGACGAAGTGATCGCCGAGGGTGATCTCCTCCTCGTCGGCCAGGGCGCGGTCCTTGCCGCCGACCGCCTCGCCGGAGATGGCGAGCTCGGTGGGGAACGGTCCGGTGCCGACGCGGGTGACGTAGGCCTTGGCCACGCCGATCACCCGGTCGATGTAGCGGGGCCCGACGCCGGCGCCGGTGCAGACGCCGCCGGCCACCGGGTTGGACGACGTGACGAACGGATAGGTGCCGTGGTCGAGGTCGAGGAACGTGGCCTGCGCCCCTTCGAACAGCACCTGCTCGTGGCGCTCGAGCGCCTCGTGGACGAACGACACGGTGTCGCCGATGTGGTCTTCGAGCCGTGGGCGGCACACGTCGAGGTACTCGTCGGCGATCTCGCCCGGGTCGAGCGGCAGCTGGTTGAAGACCTTGGCCAGGACCGCGTTCTTCTCCTTGGCCAGGACCTCGAGCTTCTCGCGGAAGATCTTGGGGTCCAGGAGGTCCTGCACCCGCAGGCCCACCCGCGACGCCTTGTCGGCATAGGCCGGGCCGATGCCGCGCTTGGTGGTGCCCAGCTTCGACTTCCCCAGGCGGCGCTCGGTGAGCCGGTCGATCTCCTGGTGGTACGGGAGGATCAGGTGGGCGTTGCCGCTGACCCGGAGCCGCGAGGGGTCGATGCCCCTCGACAGCAGCATGTCCATCTCGGCGATGAGCACCCGCGGGTCGACGACGACGCCGTTGCCGATCACCGGGGTGATGTGCTCGTAGAGGATTCCGGACGGGCACAGCTGGAGGGCGAAGCTCTCGCCGTTCACGACGAGGGTGTGGCCAGCGTTGTGGCCTCCCTGGTAGCGGACGACGAGGTTCATCTCCTTGGCGACGAGGTCGGTGAACTTCCCCTTCCCCTCGTCACCCCACTGCGTACCGACCACGACGGTCGCTGGCACGGCCCTGCTCCTCTACGACGGCGTTCAGACCGAGAGGGAACGCTACTGCCTGGCGATCACCCACCTCGCAGGCCGATTCCCACCCACCCCTCGAACCGCCCTCGAGCCCCGCTCAGACCCCCCTGGACCCCGGTCCAGCTTCGCGGGCGACAGGGCGCGGGACGCCCGCTCCCTGCGACGTTCGGGCTTGGGGGTTGTCAACGATGCACTACCGATATATCGTGATCGCATCGTGATACATCCTCACGAACCCATTCGAAGCAACGAAGAAGGAAGCACCCCATGAAGAACCACAACGAGAACAGAACGTTCGAGCACGACAACCGAGGCCGCCGAGCGGCCCACGACGACGTCACCGACGCCTTCGGGCGCTTCGGCGGACCCCCGTTCCGCGGCCGTGGTGGCCGCGGCGGCCCCTTCGACCGCCCCCGCGGTCGCGGTGGTCGCGGCGGAGGCCGAGCCCGTCGAGGCGATGTGCGCGCCGCCCTCCTGGCCCTCCTCGCCGAGAAGCCGATGCACGGCTACGAGATGATCCAGGAGCTCGACGAGCGCACCGGCGGTGCGTGGAAGCCGAGCCCCGGGTCCGTGTACCCCACCCTCACCATGCTCGAGGAAGAGGGCCTCATCACCGCCGAGGAGATCGAGGGCAAGCGCCGCTTCACCCTCACCGACGGCGGCAGGGAAGCCGTGGCGGGCCGCGAGGGCCCGGCGCCGTGGGAGCAGGTCGTCACCGACGCCGACCCCGCGGTCTTCGAGCTCCGCGACGTGCTCGGCAGCACGATGTCAGCGGTCAAGCAGGTCTTCCGGGTGGGCACCCCCGCCCAGCAGACCAAGGCCGTCGAGATCCTCACCGACACCCGTCGCCGCCTCTACGAGGTCCTCGCCTCCGAAGAGGACTGACCCTCCCGACCACCACCGTCTCCTCCCCGGCGCTCACCACCAGGCCGGGGAGGAGGCGCGTGTGACCGAAATCTGGCCACGCCGTCACCCCACGCGGGTACCTTGGCCCCACCTTGGCGGGTGCTCTGCGATGAGTCTCGCCCCGACCGAGCGTCGGACACCCCGACGAACCCTCAGGCCAGGAAGATCGCATGAGCACCACCACTGAAGAACAAGCCCCTGCCGCCCCCGCGCCCGGAGCCATCGCCGCCCGAGCCGTCAACGCGGTGAAGACCTACGGCGAGGGCGACACGGTCGTCCGGGCCCTGGCCGATGTCACCGTCGACCTCGCCGAGGGCCAGTACACCGCGATCATGGGCCCGTCCGGCTCCGGCAAGAGCACGCTGATGCACTGCCTCGCCGGGCTCGACGAGCTCACCAGCGGCAGCGTGTGGATCGAGGGCACCAACCTCACGGAGCTCAAGGAGAAGGACCTCACCAAGCTCCGGCGGGACCGGATCGGCTTCATCTTCCAGGCCT
This sequence comes from Aquihabitans sp. McL0605, assembly GCF_049993875.1. Taxonomy (NCBI): domain Bacteria; kingdom Bacillati; phylum Actinomycetota; class Acidimicrobiia; order Acidimicrobiales; family Iamiaceae; genus Aquihabitans; species Aquihabitans sp. McL0605. The sequence goes on along the minus strand of NZ_CP188252.1, from coordinate 2,666,900 downwards.
TCAACCTGATCCCCACCCTCACGGCCGAGGAGAACATCGTCCTGCCGCTCTCGCTCGCCGGCCAGGAACCCGACCAGGCCTGGTTCGACCAGGTGGTCAGCACCGTCGGCCTCGGCGACCGCCTCAACCACCGGCCCAGCGAGCTGTCGGGCGGCCAGCAGCAGCGCGTCGCCGTGGCCCGGGCGCTGGCCAGCAAGCCGGCGATCATCTTCGCCGACGAGCCCACCGGCAACCTCGACTCCCGGTCGAGCTCCGAGATCCTCTCGTTCATGCGCTCGGCCGTGAAGGACTACGGCCAGACCATCGTCATGGTCACCCACGACCCGGTGGCGGCCTCGTACGCCGATCGGGTGCTGATCCTGGCCGACGGCAACATCGTCCACGAGATCAACCACCCCACCACCGACGCGGTGGTGGACTTCATGAAGACCTTCGGTGACGACTGACCATGTTCAAGACCACGTTCCGGGGCCTGTGGTCCCACAAGCGGCGCCTCGTCTCCACGGTCATCGCCATCGTCCTCGGCGTCGCGTTCATGGCCGGCACCCTGGTGCTCACCAGCACCATCAACAAGATCTTCGACGACCTCTTCTCCAACGTGAACGAGCACACCGACGCGGTCATCCGCGGCGACGTCTTGTTCAAGGACCAGCAGTCCGGCACGGTGCGGGCCAAGCTGAACGAGGCGCTCGTCCCCGACGTGAAGGCGGTCGACGGGGTCGCCAACGCGGTGGGCACCAAGTCCAACATCACCCTCACGCTGCTCGACCCCAGCGGCGACGCGATGGGCGGCCAGGGGCCGCCCACCTTCGTGAACTCGTGGACCACCGACCCCTTGCTCAACTCGTTCAAGGTGGTCGAGGGCCGCGCCCCCGACAAGCTGGGCGAGGCCGTCATCGACAAGGCCACCGCCAAGGACGGCCCGTTCAAGGTGGGCGACACCCTGCACCTCGTCGGCCCCAAGGGGCGCGAGCAGCTGAAGCTGGTGGGCATCACCCGCTTCGGTGACGCCGACTCTGCGGGCGGCACCATCAACATCGCCACCACGCTCGAGCAGGCTCAGGCGTTCGCCAACGATCCCAGCCGCGTCGACACCATCGAGGTCCGCGGCGACAGCGGCCTCACCGCCGACCAGGTGGTCGAGCGCCTCGATCAGGCCAAGCTCGCGCCCAAGCTCGACATCGTCACCGGACGCGAGGCGGCCCAGGAGCAGTCGAACGAGATCAAGGATGCCTTCAGCTTCTTCTCGACGATCCTGCTGGTGTTCGCCGCCATCGCCTTGTTCGTGGGGATGTTTATCATCTCCAACACCTTCGGCATCCTGATCGCCCAGCGCACCAAGGAGCTGGCGCTCCTGCGGGCCATCGGGGCCAGCCGCGGCCAGGTGCTGGCGTCGGTGCTCGTCGAAGCGGGCATCGTCGGCCTCGTCGCGGCAGTGCTCGGCTTCTTCGCCGGCGTCGCGCTCGCGTTCCTCGCCTTCGCGGGCCTGCGGGCCGGCGGCCTCGACCTGCCCAGCACCAGCCTCTCCATCACCCCGAGCACGGCGCTGACCGCCATCATCGTCGGCCTGGTGGTCACCGCAGCCTCGGCCATCGTGCCCGCCATCCGGGCCACCCGCGTCCCGCCGATCGCCGCGCTGCGAGACGTCGCCGTCGACAACTCCGGCCGGTCGAAGGGCCGGTCCATCCTGGGCCTGCTGATGCTCATCGGCGGTGGCCTGCTGATCCTCCCGGCCTTCAAGGCCGAGCCGCCCAGCAGCGCCCTGCCGGGCATCGGGCTCGGGCTGGCGCTCATCCTCGGCGCGGTCCTGGTCCTCGGGCCGGTCATCGCCAAGCCGCTGTCGCGGCTCGTCGGGCTCCCGCTGCCGGCCATCAAGGGCGTCACCGGCCGCCTGGCGCGGGAGAACGCCATGCGCAGCCCGCGTCGCACCGCGTCCACGGCCTCGGCGCTCATCATCGGCGTCACCCTCGTGGGCTTCATCACGGTGTTCGCCGCGTCGGCCCAGGAGTCGATCACCAACTCGGTCTCGGGCGGCTTCCAGGGGCAGTACATCATCCAGCCGGCCAACCTCAACGGGAACCTGGCCGGCCTGCCGCCCTCCGCCACCGACAAGATCCGCGACATCAAGGGCGTCGACGCCGTCGCGGGCGTCACGGTCACCATCGGCAAGGCCAAGATCGACAACCCGAGCGGGCCCGATCGCAGCGCCTCGGGCAACATCGCCGGCATCGACCCGGCCGAGTTCCAGAAGGTCTTCAAGACCACCATGAAGGAAGGCCAGCTGGCGCCGCTCGGCCCCACCCAGATCGTGGTCGACGGCGAGCTGGCCAAGAGCAAGGACATCGTGCTCGGCAGCAAGATCACCATCACGAGCGTCGACGACAAGACCGCCACCTACACGGTGTCGGGCATCAGCGACGACCTCGCCGTCCTGTCGCTCTACGGCTTCCAGTTCGTCACCAGCGATGCCGGGTTCGCCAAGCTGGCCACCGCGCCCACCAGCTTCATCGTGGGCATCACCCTCCAGCCGGGCACCGACGCGGCGGCCATGCGGGCCACCCTGAAGGTCCCGATCAAGGGCTACCCCACCATGAAGCTCCAGGACCGGGACCAGTTCACCGGCACCCTGGTCGCCCAGATCAAGGCGCTCCTCAACGTGATCTACGGCCTGCTGGCCGTGTCGATCATCATCGCCCTCATCGGCATCGCCAACACGCTGTCGCTGTCGATCAACGAGCGCACACGAGAGCTCGGCCTGCTCCGAGCCATGGGCATGTCGAGACGCCAGCTCCGGTCGATGGTCCGCTGGGAGGCGGTCATCGTGGCCCTCATGGGCACGGGCCTCGGCGTCCTGCTCGGGCTCGGCCTGAGCTGGATCCTGGTGAAGGGCCTGGCCAGCCAGGGCGTCGACACCTTCAAGGTGCCCGTCACCGGCCTGATCATCGAGATCATCTTCGGTGCCGGCCTCGGCATCTTGGCCTCGTTCAACCCGGCTCGTCGGGCTGCCAAGCTCAACGTCCTCGAGGCCATCGCCACCGAGTAGGTCGAGCAGCCGCCGCAACCCTCGCTGAGCCCCGGCTCAGCGAGGGTCGGCGCGGTCCAGGTTCCAGTGCTTGGTCACCGAGCACATCCAGCCGTCGCCCTTGGGCAGCAGCGAGAACCGGCTGATGATCAGCTGGCCGCCCTCGGCATCGCCGTAGAGCAGGTCGATCGAGAACACGCCCTGGTCGGCCACGATGGCGGCGAGCTCCGAGCGGGCCTCGACATCGTCGTCGCGCAGCGCCCCCTGCCAGAAGCCGGTGTCGCCGGACGGCACGTAGAGGTCTCGGGTCTGGCGCCGGAAGTCGTCGACGTCGGCGTGGACGCCGATCGACTGCCCGTCGACGTTGAGGTGCCACCCGTGGATGTGAGCCAGCCCGTTGCCGGCGTTGCGGAGCGGCAGGGCCAGCCAGATCACGCCGTCGCCCACGTCGACGATCGCCCGGCCCGCGCCCACGCTCGCCCAGTGCCGGTCGACCCACATGATCTTCTCGGCCGGATCGTCGATGCGGCCGTTGACCAGGAACGGCCGCAGCGACGCCAGCAGCGTGCGCTCGGCCGTGCGGGCCGACCGGTTGCCCGAGCGCACCGCCGAGAACGTGGCGACGGCCAAGACGAGCGTGCCGCCCGCCGTCGCCAGCGCGGAGATCGTCGTCCAGTCGGCCATCGGGTGAGCGTACGGTCGCCTCAGAGGGTCCCGACGCGACCGAGGGGCCAGATCAGCACGGACGCCCGGCCGACGATCCGGTCCACCGGGATCGTGCCGAAGCACCGGCCGTCAGTGGAGTCGGTGCGGTTGTCACCGAGCAGCAGGACCGATCCCTTCGGGATCGTCACCCCCTCGGTGGTACCGATGCCCGTGAGCGGGGACGTGATCGGGCACGACACCTGAGGGGTGGTCACCTTGCCGTGGATGTACGGCTCCGGCAGCACCTTGCCATCGATGTGCACCACGCCATCGGTGATCGACACGTGGTCGCCCGGCAGGCCGACCACGCGCTTCACGAAGTCCTTGGGGTACGACGGTCCGAGGTTCGCCGGACGGTCGAACACGACCACGTCGCCCCGACGCACGTCGTGGAGGCGGTACGACAGCTTGTTCACGACGATCCGGTCACCGTTGGCCAACGTCGGCTCCATCGAACCGGACGGGATCCAGAACGTCTGGAGCACGAACGTGCGGATGACGACCGCGATCACGATGGCGCCACCGATGACGACCACCCACTCGACGATCTGACGCCGCGACCGCTTGGCGTGGGGCGCGGGCGGCTCGGAGGTCACGGTGGCGACGGGGACCGCGTCGGGCTCGGGAGCGGCGTGCTCATCGGTGGAGGTCATCAGGTGGTGATCGTTCCGGAGGTGGGACAGAGATTGGGCCGCGAGGCGTCGGCCCTCGGAGGTCAACCCCGAGAGGACGAGACGATGATGTCCGCTCGCCCCGAGGCGCACCGGCCGCAGGGTCAGGCGTCGCCGATGGCGTAGAAGGCGCCGCCGCGGGCCCCCACGTAGATCTTCCCCTTGAAGACGGTGGGGGTCGACTCGATGCAGCCCTCGAGGTCGACGTTCCAGAGCTCGGGCGGATCGGCGTTGGGGTCGGACACGTCGTAGGCGTGGAGCACACCGCTGCAGTCACCCATCACGAGGGTCTTGTCGACGACCACCGGCGACTGCCAGGTGGGGCCGGGGAGCTTCTTCTCCCACAGGATCTTGCCGGTCTTCATCGACACCCCCAGGAACCGCCCGTGGTTGGTGCCGGCGTAGACCACCCCGTTGTAGATCGCGGGCGTGCCCCAGATGCCGTAGCAGCTGGCCTCGGTGCAGGTCCCGGAGGGCCCGCCGCCCTCGGGGTCGTTGACCTTCCACACGAGGGGGTCGTCGGGCTTGGACGGGTCGAGCTTCATCAGCTGCCCGGCCTCGTCGTCGCGGGCGAAGCTCGAGGTGCGCTCGCGCTCGGAGGCCACGTAGAGCATGCCCTCCTTGTCGACCACCACCGAGGCGTCGGTGTCGTCGCCCGTCCAGTACCGGAAGATGCGCTTGACGCTGTTGGGGTCCTTCTTCAGGTTGGTGATGTCCCAGCCCTGGACGAGGCCGCCGGAGTTGGCGAAGTAGACGGTGTTGCCGGAGATGGCGAGGGAGTTCTCGATCGAGTTGTCCTTCACGCGGGCTCCGGAGCCGGCCAGGTCGGAGGTGAGCTGGTCGTCCCAGCCCGGTGCGTGGAAAACGATCTTGGGGTCGACCGTCACCATGCCGTCGGCCCCCTTCGACCGGTTCAGCTTGATGATGTACCACTGGCCGTTCTCGCCGCCCTCGAAGAGGTAGTCGTCGATCATGAGCGGCGAGCTGTCCCAGTCGTCGTTCCAGCCGTTGACCGGCGTGACGTTGTCGGCGCTCATGCTCCACAGGTCGGCGGCCGCGGTGGGCCGGTCGAGCCCGAGGATGTGGAAGTCGGCGCGGCTGCCCGAGTAGAGGATCGGCTCGCCCTCGGGGTCCTTGGTGACCGAGCCCTTGATGATGTCGTGCATGTCGAACGGATCGAGCCAGTCGGTGCCGTCGGCGGCGTTGATGAAGTGGATGTGCTGGTCGTAGGTCCCGACCGCGATCAGGGTCTTGCCGTCCTGCTCCCAGACGGCCGGCTCACCCGTCCAGCCGGAGCCGCACCAGCTGTGGGGCGTGTTCCCCACGGGCGAGCTGCTGCACATGCCACCGCTCTTGGGATAGCGCCACAGCACCTTGGGCGCCTTCGGCAACGGACCGAGGCCGTAGTAGCTGCGGGTGGGGTTGCCGCGGAACGTCAGCTGGCCGACCACCTTGCTGCTCCACGGCTCGCCGGAGCTCTTGGGATCGACCCAGCCCTTGTAGGTGGACGCGGTGGCGATGCCCTTGGCCTTGGCCGCGCTCACCTCGGTCTTGCTGGGCTCGGTGGTCTTACTCCCTCCTGCGGCGGTGCTGGAGCTGTCGTCGCTGCCGCCGATCTTGGAGCAGCCCCACAGGACGAGCACCAGGACCACGAGGATGCCGCCGCCGGCGATCAGCCGGTTGCGCTGGATCTCCCGGGTGCGGGCCGACTGGCGTCGATCGGCGCGGCTGGCGGCCGCTAGGGCACCGACGGTGCGCGACGGCACCGGCCCGGGGAGGGGACGGGAGCTGACGGTCCTCGGCCCGGCTGGGCCACCGGGGCCGGGGGGACCCGCGGGACGAGCCGGGCCGGCGGCACGGGCGGGGTCGGCGGCACGGGCGGGGCCGGACGCCGGGCGGGGCGCGCCGCCGGGGCGCGGCGGTCGGGACGGTCCGGGCCGCGGCGGAGGACCGGGGCGACCCGACGAGGGCGCGCCGTCGCTCGGCCGGGGTGGACGGCGTGGTCCCCGAGGGGGCGGCGAGGCGTCGGGCATTCGGGGGAGCTCCAGGCAGGGGATGCCCGGTGCAGCCGAGCACGACCGGACCGGGGGGCGGCTCCCAGCGTACGGACCCCTGCCCCTCCGAACCGGGCATCCACCTCCCCCCAACGCGCCGGCTCCCGGTGCGGACGGGCCCCGAGGGGGCCGCCCGACACCGGGAGCCGGGTCAGCGGATGCGGTGGACCGCTCGGGCTACGAGCGGTTGAAGTACTCGTTCGACGAGACGGTGGCCTCGACGATCTTGAGCTCCGTGGTGCCCGCCTGCAGCTTGTTCACCCAGTAGGTGACCTCGCTGGAGGGGGGCGTGCGGCGCAGGTAGCGCTCGTACATGCCCTGGACGGTCGCCGTGTCGGCGGCCGGCGTGGCCAGCAGGGTGGTGGCGATGGTGCCGCGGGCCTTGCCGGCCGCGATCTGCGACACGACCGAGTTGATCTGGACCTGCGTGGCCGCGATCCGGGTGACCTGCTGGTACAGCGCGGCGGCGAACCCGGCGGGGGACGAGCCCGACTTGGTGAAGTACTCGCTGGAGCCGATCACCTCGGCGCGGATCTGGTCGGGGTTGGACCCCTTGCGGATCTTGTTCGCCCAGAAGGTCTGGCCGGACTTGTCGGGGATCCGCTGCAGGAACGTCTGGTAGATCCCGTCGACCACGCGGCGGCCGTACTCCGGCGTCGTCTGGTACTTGCGGATGATCACGACGCGGCTCTCGCCCGAGTCGACCCGGTTGAGCCAGTACGCCTTGCCGCTGGGATCGGCCGCCCGACCGAGGAGGTCGAGGTAGACCCGGCAGATGTAGCGGGCGTTCTTGCTGTCGCTGGGCGAGCAGCCGGGCAGCGTGGGGTCGGCGACCGTCACGTTCACCGTGCCGGTGGTCAGCCCGCCGAAGCCGTCGCTCACCGAGTAGGCGAACGAGTCGGGGCCGTTGACGTTGTTGGCGGCGTAGGTGACGTTGCAGCCCGAGCCGGTGACCTTGCCGAGCGTGGTGTTGCCCAGCGTGGGGGCACACGTGAGGGCCAGGCCCTCACCGGCGTCGGGGTCGGTGCCGCCGAGGGTGATCGCCTGGCGGTCGTTGCGACCGACGGTCACGTTGATCACGTTGGCCGCGGGCGGCCGGTTGGTGATGTTGAACACCACGGATGCGTTGGCGCTCTTGGCCCCGTTGTCGTCGTTGACCCGGAAGGCGAACGAGTCGGTGCCCGAGGTGCGGGCGCCGGCGGTGAAGGTGCGGTCGCACCCGGTGCCGCCGATGGTGCCCTTGGCCTGGCTGGTGGTGGCGGGCACGGTGCAGGTGAGCGGGTCGCCGTCGGGGTCGGTGCCGGTGAGGGTCACGGGGACCGACGTGCCCTTGTAGGCGGTGATGACCTGGGGCTCGGCGACCGGCGGGCTGTTGCTGGTGTTGAGCTGGAGCTCCCAGCCACCGTTGAAGCCGCCGGAGTCGCCCGACGCGTCATCGACCACGTAGAGCTTCCAGACGCCGTTGGGGTCCTTGCCGTTGAAGCTCGAGAGGTTGAGGGCGGGGAAGCTGTCACCCACGCCGGGCCAGCTGTCGCCCTGGTGCCCGAGCGCATCGTTGTCGGACGGACGGACGCAGATGTCGGCGCCCGACGGCATGCCGTTGGCGAAGTCGGGGCAGGCGTCGTCGAAGGTGATGGAGTCCTTCGTCAGGTTGGTGCACCCGTTGAACTCGATCGCCGGCGCGCCGTTGTCGGACATGAGCGTCGTCTTGGTGCCGTCGGGGCCCACGAGGAGCACGTCGAGGTCCTTGGTGCAGCCGTGGTTGGCGCCCCGCAGGACCACCTTCATGCTGAGGATGCTGGTGCCGAGGCCCGAGACCGTGATCGGCGAGGGGTAGAGCCCGGCCTGACCTGAGTCGGGCGTGGTGATGGCGGCCGTGTTCTTGACGGTGGCCGTGCTGGCTGCGCTGGCGGGCGTTGCGCCCATCACGCTGACCAGCACGCCCATGAGCAGGGCCGCTGCCAGGGCCACCCCTCCGGTCCGCCGGGTGACGCCGCGCGTCGGTACCTCGATCATCCATCCCCCAAAAGCTCCGCCACGCGCCGTCTGCGCACGGTCCGAGGCAGTGTGACCTCCTCGCGCGGCAGGCGCAAGGCGAAATCCGAGCCATCGCTCGGATCGAGTCAGACGCTCAGCGTGACGACGCCGTCGTCGCCCGCTTCGACGGTGACCGTGTCGCCGTCGGTCACGGTGCCGTCGAGCAGCTTGAGGGCGAGGACGTCGCCGATCTCGCGCTGGATCACCCGCTTGAGCGGCCGGGCGCCGAAGGCGGCGTCGAACCCGTTGCGGGCCAACGAGGCCTCGGCGTCGGGCGTGACCACCAGGTCGATGCGGCGGGCGGCGAGCCGCTGGCGCAGGCCCGCCAGCTGGATCTCGACGATCTGCGACAGGTCGTCGGTGGTGAGCGACCGGAAGCGGACGATCTCGTCGATGCGGTTGACGAACTCGGGCTTGAACAGCGTCAGCGGATCGCCCGGCAGGTTCGACGTCATGATCAGCACCACGTTGGTGAAGTCGACCGTGCGACCTTGACCGTCGGTGAGGCGGCCGTCGTCGAGCACCTGCAGGAGGATGTTGAACACGTCGGGGTGGGCCTTCTCGATCTCGTCGAGGAGGATCACGGAGTAGGGCCGGCGCCGCACCGCCTCGGTGAGCTGACCGCCCTGGTCGTAGCCCACGTAGCCAGGGGGCGCACCGACCAGGCGCGACACCGCGTGCTTCTCCATGTACTCGCTCATGTCGATGCGGACCATGGCCCGCTCGTCGTCGAAGAGGAAGTCGGCCAGGGTGCGGGCCAGCTCGGTCTTGCCCACGCCGGTGGGGCCGAGGAACAGGAACGAGCCGATGGGGCGGTTGGGGTCGGAGAGGCCGGCACGGCTGCGACGGATGGCGTTGGCCACCGCGACCACGGCCTCGTCCTGGCCGATGACCCGCTCGTGGAGCACGTCTTCCATGCGGACGAGCTTCTGGAGCTCGCCCTCCATGAGGCGGGTGACGGGGACACCGGTCCACTTGGACACGACCTCGGCCACGTCTTCCTCGTCGACCTCCTCCTTCAGCATCTGCTGGGTGGCTTGGAGCTCGGCGAGGCGCGCCGTGGCCACGTCGACCTGGCGCTCCAGCTCGGGGATCTGCCCGTAGCGGATCTCGGCGGCCTTCTCGAGGTCTGCTTCGCGCTCGATCTCGATGCGCTTGGCCTCGAGCTGCTCCTTGAGCTCGCGGATCTGCGTGATGGCGTCCTTCTCGCCCTGCCAGTGCGCCTTCATCGACAGCGACTGCTCCTGGAGGTCGGCCAGCTCCTTGTCGAGCGCGGCGAGGCGCTCGACGGAGATGGCGTCCTGCTCCTTGGCCAGCGCCACCCGCTCGATCTCGAGCTGGCGGATGCGGCGCTCCACCACGTCGATCTCGGTGGGCAGGGAGTCGATCTCGATGCGCAGCTTCGAGCCGGCCTCATCGATCAGGTCGATGGCCTTGTCGGGCAGGAAGCGCGCGGTGATGTAGCGGTCGGAGAGCACGGCCGCGGCGACCAGCGCGGCGTCCTGGATGCGCACGCCGTGGTGGACCTCGTAGCGCTCCTTCAGGCCGCGCAGGATGGCGATGGTGTCCTCGACGGACGGCTGGCCCACCAGCACCTGCTGGAAGCGGCGCTCGAGCGCGGCGTCGGCCTCGATGAACTTGCGGTACTCGTCGAGCGTGGTGGCGCCGATCATGCGCAGCTCGCCGCGCGCCAGCATGGGCTTGATCATCTGCCCGGCGTCGCTGGCCCCCTCGGCCTTGCCAGCGCCGACGATGGTGTGGAGCTCGTCGATGAAGGTGATGACCTCGCCCTGGGCGTCGGTGATCTCCTTGAGCACGGCCTTGAGCCGCTCCTCGAACTCGCCGCGGTACTTGGCCCCGGCCACCATGCCGGTGAGGTCGAGGCTGATGACCCGCTTGTTCTTCAGGCCCTCGGGCACGTCGCCCTCGACGATGCGGCGGGCGAGGCCCTCGACGATGGCGGTCTTGCCGACGCCGGGCTCGCCGATCAGCACCGGGTTGTTCTTGGTGCGCCGGCTCAGGACCTGGATGGTGCGGCGGATCTCCTCGTCACGCCCGATGACCGGATCGAGCTTGCCCTGGCGGGCGGCCTCGGTGAGGTCTCGCCCGTACTTCTGGAGGGCCTGGTACTGCTCCTCGGGGTTCTGGCTGGTGACCCGGTGGCTGCCTCGGACGGTCTGCAGCGCGCTGAGCAGCTGCTCCCGATCGAGGTCGAGCTGGCCCGACAGGGCGAGCAGGAGGTGCTCGGTGGACAGGTACTCGTCGTGGAGCTCGGCGCGCTGGGCGTCGGCCAGCTCCACCACGTTGTTGAGCGCGCGCGACAGCCGGGCCTCGGCCCCGCCGTAGGCCTTGGGAAGCCGGGCGAGCTCCTCCTCGGCGCGGTTGCGCAGGCTGGCCGGCGAGGCGCCCACCTTCTCGAGGATCGGCAGGACCACGCCTTCGCTCTGCCCCAGCAGCGCCACCAGGAGGTGGTCGGGGGTGACCTCGGGGTTGCTGTCGGCCGCGGCGCGGCCGATGGCCGCGTTGAAGGCCTCCTGCGTCTTGAGCGTCCAGCGGTTGGGATCGAGTGCCATGGAAGCAGTCTATCGGCTCAAAGCACAAAACTTGATGGTGAGGCACTCAACTTTCCGGCGCTCACATGCACAAGTCGAGGATGACCGCGATGCCGGCGTTGATCTCCTTGAGGGTCTCGGGGTCGGTTTTGAGCAGGTCGAGGTCGGGGTTCTCGGTCGCCTGCTGCTTGACCTCATCGATCCGGTCGATGGCCGTCTTGAGCGTCGCGAGCTGGGATCGGCTCAGCAGCGGAGCGACGCTGCTGACGTGGCTCGACGCGAAGGTCGACAGCTCATCGAGCACGTCGGCCTTCGGTCGGGTGCCGTTGGGGTCGACGATCTCCTTGCCCAGGCGAACCAGCGTGTCGCAGGACGCCTGGACACCCGCCACGTACACGCGCACCGCCACCCGAGGTCCACCCGTCTTCGGGTCGTAGGACGCCGACGCGATCAGCTGGTCGTGGGCCCGATCGGCCTCGAGCTGGGCGAGCTCGGGAGAGCCATCCGGCGCGGTCGCGATGATCAGGGCCGGGGTCTTGGCCGGGAGCCGACCCGAGACCACGTGATCCCCGTAGGCCCGGTCGAACGGACCGAGGCTCGTACGGATGTCGTACCCACGGTCGATGAGATCGGCCACGATGGGCGGACCGACGGCGAGAAGGGCATCCTCGCCCTGGTACTTCACGATGAACGTGCCCGGCTCGGTGGCATCGGCCACCTTCGAGCGGATGGTGTCGACGGTGGCGAAGACGGGCTGGTCGCGGATGTCGACCGTCCAGTACGACGACACGCCGGCGAGCACACCGAGCGCGGCGATCACGCTCACCACCACGAGGATGTCGGGCGCCCGCCACCGACGGGTGGCCAACTCGGCCACCGTGAGCAGGAGCACCAGCCAGATCAGGGCCCCGCCCGTCCACATCCATCGGAGGTTGGCCGCCTTCACGGTGGACGGCGGAGGCAGCTTGCTGGCGCTGTACACCGAGGCCAGCAGCACCAGCACGGCGATGCCAGCGAGCGTGAGGTACGCCGAGCGGGTCCGGTAGAGGTGCGCTATGGCCGCACCGAACGCGACGAGGACCGCGACACCCAGCGCGGTGCGAACTCCTCCGGGGGCATCCAGGAAGGAGAGGTTGCCCAGCTTGCCGCTGGGACGGGCGAACATCGGCACAGGAGCCAGCGCGTGCATCACGCGGCTGGCCGCGAACCCGACGCCCTTCCCGGCGGCGTTGCCGTCGCTGAACGTCCGGACGATGCTCGAGATGTTGCCGGTCCCGAAGAACTGGTCCCACATGACCGGTGCCCAGACCACGACCCCGATGACCGCCGATGCGATGAGCGAACGAGCCGGGACCTCGTCGCGCCGCACGAGCGCCACCACCAGCGCGCCGGCGACGACCGCCACGAGCGGAATGCCGAGCGCGACGTACGTGAGGTGCGCCTGGATCACGAACGACCCGACGATCACGAACACCGGCAGCAGCTTCCAATCGCCGGCGATGACCTCAGCGGCCACGAGGACGAGGGTGAGGGATGCGAACGCCGCGATGTTGGAGCTCACCGGGTCGTAGAGCACGTGGGCGCCCAGCCCGAAGGCAAGCGCGCCGTAGACCCCCAGGGTGAGCACCCCAGCGATCAGGCCGTGGCGGCGGACCATGACCCAGACAGCGATCGCCCAGGCGGCCCCGTTGATGGCCGCGGCGCCGAGGGCCAGACCGGCATCGATCCCGTAGAGCCACTGGAACGGCGCCAAGACGTAGAACGGCAGCGGCCCCGGGTGGTTGGACAGGATCCCGCTGCCGAAGTTCTCGCCCGTGGTGGGCAGGCCCGACGTGAGCAGGTGGCCGTGCAGGAGATCGCTCACCCGGACGCCGATGAGGGCGTTGTCGCCCGTGGCGCGCCATCCGGACGAGGCGGCCAGGACGCCGATCAGCAGGGGGACAGCAGCGGCGATCGCGATGATGATGCGGTCCCACCGCTGGTCGTGGAGCGGCCCGGCCGGGGACCGTCGCAGCGGACCCGGGTGGACCATCCGCTGGGCCCAGGCACGGACAGGGTTCCGCTGCTGGGCGGGGCGACGACGGTTCCCGGAGGGTCGGTTGGCTGGGCGTCGGGCCTCGGCCGAGGCCGGGCCGCTCCGGCGGGCGGGCGTGGGCGCGCTCACGACTGCCGGGCCTTGGTGAGCTGCAGCGGCGCCGAGGCCGGTCCGGTGCCCATCTGGAACGCATCGGCCCCGAGCGGGGACCCCGCCGCATCGGTGCCCGACACGAGCATGCCCGTGGCCCCGCAGGCGAGGGTGAACGTGGCTTCGGCAGCGGGCGGGACCGCGAGGCGAAGGCGGTCCGCGACCACGACCGTCTGGCCCACGTTGGTCGCTCCTGGCGCCCCCTGCGGGACGACGTCGATCGTGACCTTGCCCGAGGTGGCGTTGTGCAGGTGGAATGCGTCCCGATCGCCCCACAGGGTCACCGCACCCGCCCGCGTCGCCGGCCTCTCGGTGGGGGTGAGGCTCAGCGGCCACCCCACGCACCCCGTGCCGCCCTGTCGGGGGCCGGCCGCCGCCACCATCTTCGGCGCGTTCGCCAGCCGCTCCAAGTGGTCGTTCGGTTGGGAGCGCGACACCGTCACCAGGGTGGCGACCAGCAGCAGGAGCGCGCCCATCACCCAGGCGCGCCATCCCCAGCGTCCACGGGACGCACGACGCCGCCGCAGGGTGTCCACGCGGCGCACTCGGAACGCGTCGTCCGCCGCGACCGGGGCCTCGGAGACCATCTCGGCCTGCTCGTCAGCAGAACTTGGCGACGGCTGCATCAGGATCCTTGGGCACGGTGACCCGGGTGTTGGCGGGAGCGTGGAAGAAGTTGGTCACGAACCGCTTGGGCGTCATCGGATCGGAGGTGTCGGACAGGATCTGGGCCAACGCGCCGCAGGTCTGGGCCTTCGCCGCGGCCGCGGAGGGAGGGTCGGCCAGCAGCCCCATCCGGGCGTACACCCATGCCAGCGGCAACTTGCGCAGGTGACCGGCCGTGACCCCGTCGGCCGGCATGTGGCTGGCGATCGGATCGGCCAGCGCCAGCCGATCGATGATGCGGACATCGATGCCCGCCACGACGCCCAGCGCACCGATCGTGGTGCTGGCCACGACTGGGCCCTGTCCCTTGCGGAGCTGCACCGTCTGCCCGTTGAACGGGTCGTCGACGATCATCAGATCGCCACCGGCCGCGGCGTACTGCAGGATCAGGGGCTTGACGGGACCGGCGAGGAAGGAGTGCTCGTAGTCGCTCACGCGGGTGGGCGGCTCGCCGACCCACTTGCGCACGGCCAGCTCTCGGGCGTCGAACCGAGCATCGAGGAAGTCGCTCGACGTCACGCGATACGGCGGCCGCATGGTGGTGGCGCTGGCGCTCGCCCACAGCAGCAGGACCGCGGTGGCACCCACGAAGACGGGACGCAGGTGGTAGCTGGCGCCGGTGAACCGATCCGTGCCGACGACCGCGATGGGCGCGACCAACGTGAGCAGCGGTACCACCAGCAGCCGCCCGTTCACGTAGTCGCCACCGATCGACACCAGGTAGGCGATGTTGACCAGGGCTGGCACCACGAACGCGGCGACGAGCAGGCGCTGACGGGCATCGGCGTCGACCAGCAGGGCGATGAGGAGCGCGGCGAGCAGCAGCAGCGGCAGCCACAGCACGAACGGGGCGATGAACGAGGCCAGGAAGTGCCACCCCTCCTTCGAGCCGAGCGGACCCCCGAGCTTGGCCAGCGCGGTGTTGGGCAAGACGAGGCCGTAGTAGCCCATCCGGAAGATCTGGTACCCGATGGTGGGGCCCACGGCCCAGGTCAGGGCCCGCAGCCGCGAGCCGTTCGCACCACGGTGGAGGATCAGCCACACGGCGAGGAACGAGAACGTGTACATCGCGAACTCAGGTCGGACCAGCGCCCCGGAGCCCAGGACCACGAGGAGCCAGTGCGGTCGATCGACGGGCGGCGCCAAGCCCACGCGCTGCTCGCGCACGCGCCGGGCCATGCCGTAGAAGCACGCACCGATCCAGAGGTAGCCCACCGAGCCCTCGTGGCCCGAGGTGGCGAAGTCCCACGTGAGGGGCACCGCGACGAACGCGATCGCCCCGACGGGCACGGTGAGGCGGCCGGGCACATCGGCACCCCAGAGGTGCATCGCCCCCGCCATCACCAGCCACAGCCCGACGACCGAGCACCCGACCCCCACCACGAAGACGACCGTCTCGATGGGCACCAGTCCGAACGTGAGGATCCGGCCGAGGGCGAGGAACGCCACCTGGACCGGGCTGGTGAACGCCTCGATGCGCTCGCCGGCGTTGTACACCGGCCCGCGGCCGGCCACCAGGTTCTGGACCACCCGGATGTTGATCAGGCCGTCCTCGTGGAGCCACCGGTGGGCCCACGCCATCGCGCCGAACACCGCGGCCACCACCGCCGGCATCGCGTAGGGCAGGACCCGGGAAGCGCTGGGGAGGGCCCACGCGCGCCGCTTCGTCGTCGTGGGCTCGGTCATCCGGGTACGGGGAGCGTCCGCCGGGCCACCAGCGGGAACTCCTTCACCACGCCACGAGAGCCCAGGTGGATCGTCTCGGGCGCGACCGAGGTGCCGTTGGAGGTGAGGTCGAAGGTGAGCTCCTTCTGCCTGCACCCTGCCGAGAAGTCGAAGCCCACGGGCTTCTCGCCCGCCACGAGGTCGAACTTGAGGGCCTTGCCCAGATCATCCTTCGTGACCTTGACACCCTGGGCGGTGGTCGGGCTCTGCAGCGCAGGAACGTACTGGCCCGTGACCGAGCCGCGCAGCGAGCTCACGGCGGTGCCGGCCAGGCGCACGTGCCAGCCCTGGAAGTCGCTCCAGATGTAGACGCCGTCGGCCACTTCCTTCGGCGGGAAGTTGAAGGCCGAGTCCCAGTCTCCGCACCCGGTGGACACCGCGCCGGCCGGCAGGGTGCTGGGCGTGATGTTCTGGGCGTTGTACGGCGCCACCTGGGAGGTGAGCTGGGTGACGGCGCCCTCGCCGTTCGAGGTCTTGGTGCCGCTGGCCGCATCGGTGCCGTCGGAGGAGCCGTCGTTGCCACCGAAGAGCACGAACGCCAGGGCGATGACAGCGACGACGCCGATGGCCGCGTAGATCAGGCGCCGGTCGACGGGGCGCCGGTCCGGGTCGCTCGAGCCCCACAGGTCTTCGTCGTCGTCGGGATCGGGTCCCTGAGCCGCCTCGGCCGCGGCTGCGGATCCCCCCATCCGCCCTGGGGCCTCAGCACCACCGGTCGGGTCGCCGGTCCCTGGGTCTTCGGGCTCGCCGGGGTCGTTCGCCTCATCGTCGGACACGTCGGGGCTCCTCTTGGTCGCACGGGGGGCCAGGTCCACCGGCAGCGGACAGTACCACGCACCTGGTCACCGGCTCGGGCGCACCGCGGCGCTCGGCCGCCGGCACGACGGGTCGGCGCGCATGGTGTCGCTAGCATCCGGTCGGACCCTGCCGCCCGACCGGAAGAGGACCACGCCTCATGGGCGCGCCGACCGAAGATCCCGATTCCATCTGGACGCCCCACCAGGTCGACGATGGCAGCCCCGAGGCCGGCGACGGCAGCTCCAGCGGGGGCGGCCGCACCGCGCGGATCTTGATCGGCGTGGTGTTCCTCCTCATCGCCGCCGCTGCCGTGGGGCTCGTGGTTCGGGGCGGCTCCTCGTCTCCCAAGGAGCGGTCGGTGGGCCGGGCCCTGTCGCTCCGCCCCCACCTCGATGGCGTGGTGGCCACCAGCACCGACACCGCCGCCACGACCGTGACGCCCACGCTCGTGCCCACCACCGTGCCCCCCGGCGCCATCGTGAAGTGCGGCGACTGGGACGCCGCCTACAACTTCGAGGCCACCGAGATGAGCGACGGCGTCTACATCTGGAGCGACTTCACCGGCTGGCACGTGCGGGCGATCGGCGACGGGCCCGGCACCGTGACGGGCACCATCACCGGCACGGTCCAGCCCAACCTGCTGCCAGTGCCCGACCCGACGCGGGTGGATGCCGCCACCGTGCCCGGCACGAACGACCTCACCTTCACCGTGCGGCCCGGCACCACGGCCGAGGGGATCGACTTCAGCGCTGGGTGCACGCAGAAGGCGCTGCACTTCGCGCTGCTCACGGACGGGAGCCCGATCGACCCGAAGCTGGTGCACCTCGGTCGCAACGGAGCGATCGTGGCCACCCCCTTCGACGCGAACCGGGAGCCCGAGCCCGCCGGCTGAACGGCCGAACCGGACGTCGAGCTCCGATCAGCGGCGGCGGCGCTTGCCCTCGAAGAGCACGACCGACTGGTGCACGGGCACCAGCTCGTAGCGGTTGCGGCGCTCCACCTCTTCGACGGCCTCGTGGGCCGCCTCGCGGGTGCGGTCGAGCTCGGCGCGCAGGCCGCGGACCTCGGCCTCGAGCTCCAGCACCCGTTCGACGCCGGCCAGGTTGAGCCCGGCGTTGGTGAGGTCTTGGATCCGCTTGAGCAGATCGATGTCGGCGTCGCTGTAGCGGCGGCTGCCGCCCTGGGTGCGGGCGGGGTCGACGAGGCCCTTGCGCTCGTAGATCCGCAGGGTCTGCGGGTGCACGCCTGCCAGCTCGGCGGCGACGGAGATGATGTAGACGGCGTGGTTCGGGGAGCGGCTCACGTGCTTCCTCCCTCGGGGGACGGGGTGAACAGGTGGTGGCGCGGGGATTCCGTTGCAGCAGCGGCGAGCGCCTCGATGGCGGCGCGCTCGTCATCGGACAGTTTGGCGGGAACGGCCACCTCCACGCCGACCAGGAGGTCGCCGGTGCCCTTGCCGGTGGGGACGCCTCGGCCCTTGACGCGGAAGGTGCGGCCGGGCCGGGTGCCCGCGGGGATGCGGACCTTGACGCCTGAGCCGTCGATGGTGGGCACCTGGATGTCGGCGCCGAGCGCGGCCTCGGGGAACGTGATGGGCACGGTGACGCGCAGGTTCTTGCCGTCCATGCTGAACACCGGGTGCGGCTCGACCCTGCAGGTGACGAACAGGTCGCCGGGCTGGCCGCCCTGGCGCCCGGGATCGCCCCGCCCCTTGAGACGGATGCGCTGCCCGTCGCTCACGCCGGCCGGGATGCGGACCTTGATCTCGCGCGGCCGGCGCTCGACGCCGGCGCCGTGGCAGGTGTGGCACGGGTGCTCGATGATCACGCCCCGACCGCCGCAGTTGGGGCACGGGCGCGACATGGCGAACATGCCCTGGTTGTCGTCGACGACCCCGCGACCGGCGCACGTGGGGCAGCGCACCGGCGAGGTGCCGGGCTCGGCGCCCGATCCGGTGCACGTGTTGCACACCGCGTCGCTCACGAGGTGCAGCGACGTGGACAGGCCGGCGACGGCGTCGGTGAAGTCGAGGTGGAGCTCGGCCTCGAGGTCGGAGCCGCGGATGGGCCCGGTAGCTCGCGAGCGGCCGGGGCTGCGACCGCCCCCACCGCCGAACAGGTTGCCGAGGACGTCGCCGATGCCGCCACCGCCCATGTCGAAGGTGAAGCCGCCGGGGGCGCCCTGGCCGAAGCCGCCCGGGCCGGGACCGCCACCGAAGCCCCCCATGGGGCCGAGGGCGCGGACCTCGTCGTACTCCTTGCGCTTCTCGGTGTCGCCGATCACGTCGTAGGCCGACGAGATCTCCTTGAAGCGCTCCTCGGCAGAGGCATCACCGGGGTTGGCATCGGGGTGGAACTCGCGAGCCAGCTTCCGGTACGCGCGCGTGATGTCCTTGGCGTCGGCCTTCTCGGCGACGCCAAGGACCTCGTAGTAGTTCTTCTCGAACCACTCGCGCGGCGGGCTCACGGGACGGCTCAGCCCTTGACCTTCACCATGGCCGGGCGGATCACGCGGCCCTGCCAGGCGTAGCCGGCGCGCATCACGTCGGAGACCACCGTGGACTCCTGGCCCTCGTCGCCGGGCTCGTGCATGACGGCCTCGTGCCACGTGGGGTCGAAGTCGTGACCCAACGGGTCGATGCGCTCGAGCCCGCGCTTGCCGAGCGCCTGGAGGAGCGCGGCGAAGATGGGCTCGACCTCGGTGGCGCCGTGGAGCACGGCGCCGTCGCACGCGTCGAGCACGGGCAGGAGCTGCTCGACGAGCTCGGCGACCTTGCGGGTCACCTCGTCGTCGAGCTGCTTGGCCGCGCGCTTGCGGTGGTTCTCGAACTCGGCCTGGGTGCGGCGGGCGAGGTCGAGGTACTGGTCGCGCTCGGCGGCGGTGGCCTCGAGCAGAGCGATCAGCTCCTCGACCGACGTGGCCTCGTCGAGCTCGGGCTCGACGTCGGCCTCGGACGCGACGGGCGCGTCCCCGGCGTCGTCTTCGACCTCGTCAACGGGGTCGTCGGGGCCGGGAGGCGCGACGGCCTCCTCGGCCTCGACGTCGTGCTGGTCGCTCATCAGGCTTCGCCGTCCTCGTCGATGACCTCGGCGTCGACGACGTCGTCATCGTCGGCACCGGTGGCGCCGGCGCTGCCGGCATCGCCCTGGTCGTACTGGCCGGCGTTCTCGGTGGCGGTGTTCTCGTAGAGCTTCTGGGCGAAGGCCTGCGAGGTGGTGGACACCTCTTCGATGGCCGACTTCATGGCCTCGATGTCGGTGCCGTCGTTGGCCGTCTTGAGGGTGGCCAGCGCCGCCTCCAGGGCGTCCTTCTCGGTGCCGGTGACCTTGTCGCCCTGCTCCTTGAGCAGCTTGTCGGTCTGGTACACGAGGGTGTCGGCCTGGTTGCGGATATCGGCCTCTTCCTTGCGGACCCGGTCCTCCTCGGCGTGGGCCTCGGCGTCCTTGACCATCTGGTCGATCTGGTCCTTGTTGAGCGAGGACTGACCGGTGATGGTCATGCTCTGCTCCTTGCCGGTGCCCTTGTCCTTGGCGGACACGTGGACGATGCCGTTGGCGTCGATGTCGAAGGTGACCTCGATCTGCGGCACGCCACGGGGCGCGGGCGGCAGGTCGACGAGCTTGAACTTGCCCAGGGTCTTGTTGAACTGGGCCATGTCGCGCTCGCCCTGCAGGACGTGGATCTCCACCTGCGACTGCATGTCGTCGGCGGTGGTGTACGTCTCGGTGCGCTTGGTGGGGATGGTGGTGTTGCGCTCGATGAGCTTGTGCATCACGCCGCCCTTGGTCTCGATGCCGAGCGACAGCGGGGTGACGTCGAGCAGGAGGATGTCCTTGACCTCGCCCTTGAGCACGCCGGCCTGGACGGCAGCGCCGATGGCGACCACCTCATCGGGGTTCACCGACTTGTTGGGCTCGGAGCCGGTCATCTCGAGCACGAGCTCGGCGACGGCGGGCATGCGGGTGGAGCCGCCGACGAGGACCACGTGGTCGATCTGGCCCTGGGTGAGGCCGGCGTCCTTGATGGCCTGCTCGAACGGCTTGCGGGTGCGGTCGAGGAGATCGGCGGTGAGATCCTGGAACTTGGCCCGGCTCAGGTTTATGTCGAGGTGGAGCGGGCCGGCGTCGGTGGCGGTGATGAACGGCAGGTTGATCTGCGTGCTCTGCACCTGGGACAGCTCGATCTTGGCCTTCTCGGCCGCTTCCTTGAGCCGCTGGAGCGCCATGTTGTCCTTGGACAGGTCGACGCCGTGGTCGCCCTTGAAGCCGTCGACCAGCCAGTCGATGACCTTCTGGTCCCAGTCGTCGCCACCCAGCTGGGTGTCGCCGTGGGTGCTCTTGACCTCGAACACGCCGTCGGCGATCTCGAGGACCGACACGTCGAACGTGCCGCCGCCGAGGTCGAACACGAGGATGGTCTGCTCCTGGCCTTCCTTGTCGAGGCCGTAGGCGAGCGCCGCCGCGGTGGGCTCGTTGATGATCCGGAGCACCTCGAGGCCGGCGATGGTGCCCGCCTCCTTGGTGGCGGTGCGCTGGGCGTCGTCGAAGTACGCGGGGACGGTGATGACGGCCTGGGTGACGGTGTCGCCCAGGTACGCCTCGGCGTCGCGCTTGAGCTTCATGAGCGTGCGGGCCGAGATCTCCTGCGAGGTGTACGCCTTGCCGTCGATGTCGATGGTCCAGTTGGTGCCCATGTGGCGCTTCACGGACCGGATGGTGCGATCGGGGTTGGTGATCGCCTGGCGCTTGGCGACCTCGCCGACGAGCACCTCGCCGTTCTTGGCGAACGCCACGACGGACGGCGTGGTGCGCGATCCCTCTGCGTTGGGGATCACGATGGGGTCGCCGGCCTCCAAGACGCTGACGACCGAGTTGGTGGTGCCGAGATCGATGCCGACGGCCTTGGGCATGGGTGCCTCTCCTGTGTGCTGAGATCGATGAACTGAAGCCAGTATAAAAGTTGAGTGCGTGATTATCAACTTGAGCGACAGGCAATCCGGAAGCCCCGCCTCAGCCCTGACCAGGGGCCTTGGGGCGGCTCCGCGGCGGGGGCCGGGGCGCCGGCCTCGTGGTGAGCAGCGGGCGCGTGGCACCATGACCCGCATGGGTGACCCGACCACGGACTTCGCGGCCATGCTCACGCTCGAGCCCCACGGCCCCGACGTGTGGGTGGGCACCGGGCCGCGCTACCCGTGGGGCGGCCTCTACGGCGGCCAGATCGTGGCCCAGGCGCTGCGCGCCGCCGCGCACACCGTGGAGCCCGAGTACCGGGTGCACTCGCTGCACGCCTACTTCATCCGCCGCGGCGACGCGTCCGAGCCGGTCCGCTACGAGGTCGACCGCGTGCGCAACGGACGGTCGTTCATCACCCGCACCGTCACCGCCCGCCAGGCGGTCGGCGCCATCTTGTCCATGTCGGCGTCGTTCCAGATCGACGAGGACGCACCCGAGGTGCAGACCGCCGAGCTGCCCGAGGCGCCCGCCCCGTCCGAGCTGGTCCAGGACTCGTGGTCGTCGATGTTCGACCGCGCCACGGTGCCGGTCACCGAGCTCGCCGGCCGCTCGCGCGGCTGGCTCAAGATCAACGCCGACCTGGGCGACGACCCGGTCCTGCACGCGTGCGCGCTGGCCTACATGTCCGACGATTACCCCACCGATGCCGTCGCCGCCCTGCACCCCGACCGGCCCGGCCCCGACGCCCGCCCCGAGGACCACCCGTTCGTCGCCTACAGCCTCGACCACGCCATGTGGTTCCACCGGCCCGTCCGCGCCGAGGAGTGGCACCTCACCGGGATGATCTGCCACGGGATCATCGCCTCGCGCGGCCTCACGGTCGGCCACGTGTTCACCGAGGAGGGCATCCACGTCGCCTCGGTGAGCCAAGAGGTGCTGCTGCGGGCCAACCGCAAGCGCTGATCAGCAGGTGGCCTTGAGCCGGGCCAGGCCCCGGTCGAGCCCGTCGTGCACCCCCTGCGGGAGCGAGCCCGGGTTGGGCAGGTGGCCCTGGGTGAGCCCCACCAGCGTCTCGTGGACCCACGCCTGGAACACCGGGTCGGCCAGCGCCGAGAGGTCGTCGGCCATGGCCGGGTCGAGCGCCGCGAGCGTCTTCGGGTCGAGGCGGCGCACCCCTGCTTCCACCGCACGGCGCTCCGGGGCGGACCTCGCCACCTCGGCGAGCCGGGTGTCCGTGAGCTCCAGGAGCCGCTCGTAGGACCGGCACACCGTGCCCAGCGCCCGGGCCCGGGTCGTCGACTCGGCCGACGCGTCGAGCGCCGGACGGTGGAGGCCCGCCCGCCGGGCCACCTCGCCGAAGATCCACTTCGACGCCGCGGTGCCGCCGGGGCCCTGGAAGTGGACGCCGTCAGACCGGATCGGCACGCCGTCGACCTGCTCCTTGCAGGTGCCGCCCGGGCAGAGCCATCCGTCGAGGTCGATGGTCTTCACCCCAGGCGTGGCCGAGGCCACCGAGGCCATCACCGCGTTGGTGCACGCCGTGCGGTCCCACGTGTCGGCCTGGCGGAAGGTATTCGTCGAGCGGGGAGCATCGGCCACGAACACGGGGGCACCGCTGATGCGGGCGTCGGCGAGCAGGGCCGCGAACCGCGTGCGGAGCAGGTGCTGGTACGAGGCATCGCACGCACCGACCCACCGGCCCGCCACCTCCAGGTCGGCGTTGGTCCAGCCGCCGTAGAGCACGAGCACGGCGTCGGGGCGCTCCCGGGCCACGAGGGCACCGACACCGGCGGGGCAGGCGGCCGGGAGGCTGATGTCCTTCTCGGTGCCCCGGGCCCGGTGGGCACCGTCCCACACGGCCTGGCAGCCGAGCACCGTCGACCGGACCACGTCGAGGCCGTAGGCCCTCGGGTCGGCCACCGCGGGCGCCGCGATGCTCGCGGCCACCGAGTCGCCGAGCACCACGACCTCGGGCGCGCCGGCGATCACCGCCTTCGGCCGCACCACCCCGGACCCCAGCTCCTGGGTCGGCACCGAGATGGCCGCGCTCGTCGCCACGAAGAGGGCGACCACCGCGAGGGCCATCCCCGCCACCGCCAGGCCCGCGCCGCGCCGCCCCTCCCACCAGCCGGCGGGTCGGCGGTGGCGGAT
The DNA here is from genome assembly GCF_049993875.1 of Aquihabitans sp. McL0605. Classification (NCBI taxonomy): domain Bacteria; kingdom Bacillati; phylum Actinomycetota; class Acidimicrobiia; order Acidimicrobiales; family Iamiaceae; genus Aquihabitans; species Aquihabitans sp. McL0605. Next base: position 2,643,382 of record NZ_CP188252.1, on the reverse strand, counting down.
CGGGCGCTCGACGAGGAACCACGACGCCGTGGCCGCCGCCAGCGACAGCCCCAGCCGAAACGCCAGCAGCGCCGGGCCCCGCAGCCCGGTGTGCTGCGGGGAGCAGGCGACGTAGATCGGCCAGTGCCAGAGGTAGAGGCCGTAGCTGATGATCCCGAGCGCCCGCAGCGGGGCCACGCCGAGCACGCCGGCCATCCGGGTGCTGCGCACGTCGGCCGCCGCGGCCACCAGGACGGCCGCCAGGACCGAGGCGCCGAGCAGCCCGCCCCAGTAGGTGAACGAGGCGGTCCCGTCGAGCCCCCACCACGCCACCGCCAGCACCGCCGCGGCGCCGATGCCGATCGACTCCGTGCGCCGGGCGAAGGCATCGGACCGGCGCCGGGTCCGGCGCCAACCGGCCACGAACGCGCCCAGCGCCACGGCCACCGCCCGCGTGTCGGTCCCGAGGTAGATGCGCTCCACGGACGCACCACCGGCGCGCAGGCCGATGGCGAGCGCCGCCGACGCCGCGGCCGCGATCAGCGCCCAGCGGGCCACGGTCGCCGCCGGCCGGGCCCGCCGCCCACGCAGGACGAACGCCACCGCGATCGGCCAGACCAGGTACAGCTGCTCCTCCACCGCGAGGCTCCAGGTGTGGGCGAACATCGACGGGGCCAGCCCGCGATCCCAGTAGCTGACCCCGTTGGCGATGTCGTGCCAGTTGGCGACGAAGAACAGCGTCGCCAACCCATCGGAGCGCACCCGGCCGAGGTCGATCCGGGCCACCTCGAACCAGGCGTACAGGGAGACCGCCGCCACCAGGACGAGCAGGGCCGGCAGGAGCCGTCGGGCCCGGCGTCCCCAGAACGACGCCAGCCCGATCGCGCCCTCCTGCTTGTGCTCGATCAGCAGGAGCGAGGTGATGAGGTAGCCCGACAGGACGAAGAACAGGTCGACACCGAGCCAGCCGCCGTCGAGGTAGCCCGCGTGGAAAAGGAGCACGGCCACCACCGCCAGGCCCCGGAGCCCATCGAGCGCGGGCACGCGCGCCATCCGCGGTGCCTGGTCCCGGTCGCTCGCTTCGGCCGGCCCCGGCGGAACCGGTGCCTCTGCCTCTGCCACGTCTGTCGACATCGGCGGGAACCATACCGATCCGCGATCGACCGCGTTCGGAGCGATCGCGGGCCCGCCGATACGGTCTCCGCCATGACGTCGACCCTCATCCTGCTGCGCCACGGGCAGAGCACCTGGAACGCCGAGAACCTCTTCACCGGGTGGTGGGACGCCGACCTGTCCGACAAGGGGCGCGACGAGGCCGCCGCCGCCGGCACGCTCATGGCCGAGGCCGGGCTGGTGCCCGACGTCGTGCACACCTCGCTGCAGACCCGGGCCATCCGCACCGCCAACCTGGCCCTCGACTCGATGGGCCTCCTGTGGCTGCCGGTCAAGCGCCACTGGCGGCTCAACGAGCGCCACTACGGCGACCTCACCGGCCGCAACAAGGCCGAGGCCACCGCCCAGTACGGCGAGGACCAGGTGAAGGTGTGGCGCCGCAGCTACGACACCCCGCCGCCGCCCACCGCCGCCGACAACGCCTTCGACCCCAACGCCGACCGCCGCTACGCCTCGCTGCCACCCGACGTGCTGCCGCAGTCGGAGTGCCTCGCCGATGTGGTCGACCGCATGCTCCCCTACTGGTTCGACTCGATCGTCCCCGACCTCGCCGGCGGCGGCACCGTCCTGGTGGCCGCCCACGGGAACAGCCTCCGGGCGCTCGTGAAGCACCTCGACCGGATCGCCGACGCCGACATCGCCGGCCTCGACATCCCCACCGGCGTCCCGCTGGTGTACGAGCTGGGCGACGACGCCCGCCCGGTCGAGGCCAAGCCCGCCCTCGAGCGCGCACTCGGCGACCCCGAAGCGATCAAGGCCGCCGCCGAAGCCGTCGCCCGCCAGGCGCAGGCCTCGCCCAACGCCTGACGCTTCGCCTCCACCGCCGGTCCGCACCAACTGACCAGGCAAGGTCTCCAGCACGCGCCGCGCCGCGTCCGTATGCTTCGCAGCCATGGCACCCAAGCACCTGGAACACCTCGCCGAGATCCCGTTGTTCTCCGCGCTGTCGAAGCGCGACCTGGGGCGGATCGCCAAGGCCTCCAACGAGATCACCGTCGCGCCGGGCCACGTGCTGGTCGACCAGGGCGATGCCGGCCGCGAAGCGTTCCTCATCGTCGACGGCACCGCCACGGTGAAGCGCAACGGGCGCAAGGTCGGCACCCTCAAGGCCGGCGACTCCATCGGTGAGCTGGCCCTGCTCGACCACGGGCCGCGCACCGCCACGGTCACCGCCGACACCGAGCTGACCGCCCTCGTGCTCAGCGCGCGGGAGTTCGCCGGGGTCATCGAAGAGGTCCCCGGCCTGGCCCAGAAGCTGCTCGGCCAGCTCGCCGCACGGGTGCGAGAGCTCGACCGCCAGATCTACGGCTGAGGCCCCCGGCACGCAGCCCCTCCCACCTGCGCACCAGCCCGCCGCGGAAATCGGTGGGGTCCCAACGTCGCGAGTACGTTTGGCCTCGCTATGGCAACTGAAGAGACCACTGCAGACAAGCGGATCAAGCCGCACCACCTCGTCATCGGACTGGGGGTGCTGGTCGCCGCGTTCACGGCCATATCGGGCATCGTCCCGCTGTTCACGAAGTGGCACGACACGTCGCCCATCGGCCGCGAGGTCTTCTTCAACATCCCGTCGCCGGTGAAGCTGGCGTTCTACATCGTCATCCCGATCGTCATCATCTACGGCGCGGTGATGTTCTCGAACCGGGTGAAGAACTGGGAGCGGGGCGCCCCGGACCGCCGGGCCACCACCACCAAGAACGCCAAGAACCGCGCCGAGAGCTACCGCTCGGGCGTCTACATGCAGACGCTGCTGCGAGACCCGGCCGCGGGCCTCATGCACAGCCTCATCTACTTCCCCTTCCTGGTCCTGCTCGCCGTCACCACGGTGCTGGAGATCAACCACCAGGTGCCCGAGAGCATGAAGTTCCTGCACGGCACCACGTACCAGGCGTACTCGTTCGTCGGTGACCTGGCCGGAATCTTGCTGTGCATCGGCGTCGGCTGGGCCATCGTCCGCCGCTACGTCATCCGGCCGTACCGCATCCGCATCAAGACCAAGGCCGACCACGCCCTGGGCCTCGGCACGCTGTTCGTGCTCGGTGTCACGGGCCTCGTCACCGAAGGCGTCCGCATCGCCGCCGAAGGCACGCCGGCCTTCGAGAAGTGGTCGTTCATCGGCTACCCGATCGCCCTCGCCATCAACGGCTACGGCAGCCTCCACGGCCTGCACCAGGCCCTCTGGGGCATCCACGTCGGCGCCTTCGTGGTCTTCCTGATCATCCTGCCGGTCACGATGATGCGCCACATGTTCACGTCGCCGCTGAACATGTACCTCAAGGACAAGGAGCGCCCCAAGGGCGCCATGCGGCCCATGCCGAACCTCATGGAGACCGAGCTCGAGAGCTTCGGCGCCTCCACGGTCGAGGAGTTCACCTGGAAGCAGCTGCTCGACACCGACGCCTGCACCATGTGCGGCCGGTGCACCAGCGTCTGCCCCGCCCACGCCACCGGCAAGCCGCTCGACCCCCGGGAGATCGTGCTCAAGGTCGGCGAGGTCATGGCCGCCTCCGGCACCCCCAAGGTGTCGCCGCCCATCAGCACCGTCCCCGACATCATCATCGAGTCGAACTCGGTGTTCGACCGCATCACGCCCGACGAGGTCTGGGCCTGCACCAGCTGCAAGGCGTGCGACGAGATCTGCCCCGTCAACATCGAGATCCTCGACAAGATCCTCGACATGCGCCGCTACCTGACGCTGATGGAGGCCAACTTCCCCACCGAGCTCGGCTCCGCCTTCACCGGCATGGAGAACCAGGGCAACCCCTGGGGCATGAGCCAGTCCGACCGGGCGGCGTGGACCGCCAAGGTCGACGACGTGCCGATCGTCGACGGCTCCGAAGCGTTCGACCACGAGTTCCTGTACTGGGTGGGCTGCGCCGGCTCGTTCGACGACAAGAACCAGAAGGTCACCCAGGCCATGGCCAAGCTCATGCAGCGCGCCGACATCGACTTCGCCATCTTGGGCCCGTCGGAGAACTGCACCGGAGACTCCGCCCGCCGCGCCGGCAACGAGTACATCTTCCAGATGCTCGCCACGCAGAACATCGAGATGATGAACGGCATGGGCGTGAAGAAGATCATCACGCAGTGCCCGCACTGCTTCAACACGCTGATGAACGAGTACCCGCAGCTCGGCGGCAACTACGAGGTGGTGCACCACAGCCAGTTCCTCGAGTGGCTCATCGACCAGGGCAAGCTCGACCTCAGCGAGGCCAAGCTCGAGGAGCGGATCGTCTACCACGACTCCTGCTACCTCGGCCGCCACAACGACGTCTACATGGCGCCCCGCAACGTGATCGGCAACCTGGCCGGGATCGAGATCGTCGAGGCCTCGGCCAACGGCACCAAGGGCATGTGCTGCGGCGCCGGCGGCGCCCGCATGTGGATGGAGGAGACCATCGGCACGAAGGTGAACGACGCCCGCTCCGAGCAGCTGCTCAACACGGGCGCCGAGCGCGTCGCCACCGCCTGCCCCTTCTGCTACATCATGATCGACGACGGCGTGAAGGGCCTGGGCAAGGGCGACGACGTCCAGGTCGCCGACATCGCCATGCACCTGCTCGAAGCCATCGAGGCCGGCGAAGCCCGCGGCGTCGGCGGCGTGCTGGAAACGCTCGAGGACTGACCTTGACCGACGGCGCCGGGAGCAGGGTCACCGTCGTGGTGGCCAACGCCGACGAGACCGTCTGCGAGGTCTTGGCGCGGGTGATCGAAGCGGGCGGCCACGAGTCCGTGCGGGTCACCGACGCCACCCAGGTGTCGAGCGCCGTCAACAGCGCCTCGGCCGACGCGGTGCTGCTCGATCTGGGCGCCGCCAACGTCGACCAGCTCCGCAACCTGCGCAGCGAGGGCCATCCCCGGGGCAGCGACGCTCGGGCGGTGGTCATCAGCACGGGCCCGGCCAACTCCCTGCTCGCGTGGCAGGCCGGCGCCGATGCCGTGCTCACCCGGCCGTTCAAGGCCGAGGAGCTCCAGGCCACCCTGGCCGACGTGCTGGGCCGCACCAACGATGCCCGGGCCGCCATCCGGGCCGCCCAGGTCCAAGCCCTCAGCGCCTGACCACCCGGCGCGGTCGGATCCCGATCGGGCTCGGGCCCACGACCCGACACGAAGCGGCCGTCACGCTGGGTAGCCTCGGCGGTGCGCTCCGTGCATAGGTCATTCGGCCTAGACAAGATCAGTCACTGTGCGTAGTATTCGGTTCCGAAGCCGACTGCTCTCCGTGGTCGGGACGAAGGGGACACGGAAATGCCTCGAGCCCAAGCGATCGACACCAGCGTCGGACCCATCGGCGGCCAAGCGCTGCCCGAGGGCGTCATGATGCGGCGGGGCCAGTCCTGGGGCGCCGCGGTGCGGCGCCAGGACGGATCGATCGGCACCACCAGCCGGATCCTGCCCGCCAGCCTGAACAAGTGGCGCACGCTGCCCCTGGTCCGGGGCGTCATGGCGCTCGGCGAGACCGCCGCCCTCGGAACCAAGGCCACCGTCTGGGCCGCCCAGGAGCGCGGCGACGAGCGGGGCGACGGCTACACCCGCAAGGGCCTGTTCGCCACGGTGGCCATCGCCATCATCGCGGTCGTCGGGGTCTTCGGCCTGCTGCCCGCCGTGCTGGTGAAGCTGGCGGGCATCGACGGCACGATCACCTTCCCGCTGAGCGAGGGCCTCATCCGCCTCGGCATCCTGGTCGGCTACCTGTTCCTGCTCGGCCGCTCGCCGCAGGTCCAGCGGGTGTTCGCCTACCACGGCGCCGAGCACATGACGATCCACGCCTTCGAGCACCGGGTCAGCCTCACGCCCGAGCACATCCGCACGTTCAGCCGCCGCCACCCGCGCTGCGGCACGGCGTTCCTGCTCGTGGTCGTGATCACCACGATGTTCGTGCACGCCTTCATGGGCCACCAGAGCTGGCAGGTCCTGGTGGTCGGGCGCATCCTCGGCCTCCCCCTGGTGGCCGGCATCGCCTACGAGGCCATCCGCTTCGCCGGCCGCCACCAGCACCAGCTGATCGGGCGGCTGATCATGGCCCCCGGGTCGTGGCTGCAGGGCATCACCACCGCCGAGCCCACCGACGACATGATCGAGGTGGCCGTCGCCGCCCTCGAGGCCACGTTGGCCGCCGAGCCGCTCGCCGCCGCCGTCACCACTGCACCGCTCGGTGCCGTCGAGGTGGCCCGGTGACCGCGCCCGCCACCGATCGCAGCACCCGGGTCGACGCGGTCGCAATGGCCGAGATCATCGCCGTGGTCGCACCCCTCGTGGTGCCGCGAGACGAGGTCGACGACGAGGTGGCGGTCCCCGAGGCCGTGCCGTCCACCGACCCCGCCGACACCGCTGCCGCCCAGGCGCCGCGGTTCGAGCGCCTCAGCACCCGCCGCACGCTGGTGCTGGCGCTCGCCGGGATCACCACGCTCACCGAGCTCCTCAGCTTCACCGGCCGCATCCCCACCATCCCGATGGGCGGCCTCGAGCTGTCGGCTTCGCTCATCCCGGCCCTGGCCCTCGGGCTGGCGTGCGGATCGCGCCTGCTGGGCCGGTCGTCGGTCCGCCGGGCCGCCATCGTCTTCTGGATCGTCGCCGCCGTGATGATCCCCGTGCTGGCCTACCTCTTCTGGCGGTCCGGCCGCCTCGAGCTGGTGCCCACCCTGATCTTCGCGGCGCTCGACGAGGAGCTGGTCTACCGGCTGGCCATCCCTGCGGTCATCGCCGCCGCGCTGCGCCTGGGCAACGTGCGCCCCAACGCTGCTCGCATCGCCGGGCTCGTCGGTGCCGGCATCGCGTTCTGCCTCCTGCCCGGCCACCTCGAGCAGATGCGCGGCGCCGCCGGGTTCCTCCCGTTCGCCGCGTTCGCCGGCCTGTCGGCGTTCATCGTCTACCGCTCCGGGTCGGTCCTGCCCATGGCCGTCGGGCACGCCATCTCGAACCTGCTCGCGGTCCTGGTCTTCCGCAACGCCATGCCGGCCGATGCCCGCTCTCTGGGCCTGGCCACCGTGCTGTGCCTCCTGGTGCTGGCCTGGGGCCGTCCGGCCCGCATCACCGTCGGCGACGACGGCGGCCTGGTCGACACCCAGACCGGCCTGGCCGTCACCGCCATCGACCTCCGCGACGGGCAGCCCGCCCTGGTGGAGCTGGCCGACGGCCGCTACCTCCCGGTCCACGCCGACATGGTCCGGCCTCGCGACGTGCCGGTGGTCGACCTGCCCGACGACCCGGCGGCCGACGAGGGCCGCCTCCACCACGAGCTGACGTAAGCGCCGGACCGGGTGCGGCGGCGCCCCCTCAGTCGTCCTGGAAGTTCTCCCAGTAGCGGGAGGGGGTGGGACCGCGCTGGCCCTGGTACTTGGAGCCCACCGCCGCGGAGCCGTAGGGCACGTCAGCCGGGGTGGTCATCCGCAAGAAGCTGATCTGGCCGATCTTCATGCCCGGGTACAGCGTGATGGGCAGCGTGGCGATGTTGCTGAGCTCGAGGGTGACGTGGCCGTCCCAGCCGGCGTCGATGAAGCCGGCGGTGGAGTGGATCAGCAGGCCGAGGCGACCGAGGCTCGACTTGCCCTCGAGGCGCCCGACCAGGTCGGTGGGGAGCTTGATGCGCTCGGCCGTGGAGCCCAGGACGAACTCGCCAGGGTGGAGCATGAACCGGGACTCCGGCTCGTCGCGGATCTCCACCAGCTCGGTGAGCTCCTCGAGGTTCTCCTTCACGTCGATGATCGGCGTGGTGTGGTTGCGGAACACCCGGAAGTAGCGGTCGATGGTCAGATCGACCGACGAGGGCTGGATGCACGACTCGTCGAGCGGGTCGATCTCGATGCGGCCTTCGGCCAGGGCCTCGCGGATGCTGCGGTCGGAGAGGATCACGGGACCGGAGGGTAGACGGTCGGCGGCCCGGCCCGGGCGGGACACCCCGACCGGCTCCGCAACCACCACCTCACCACCGCCTCCATCCGAACTTGTTGCAGCCAGTGCTCCATGCAGCACTCCGTGCAACAAGTTCGGTCTGGGGTCAGATGTCGAGGAGGGTGACGAGGATCTCCTCACCGGCGCCGAGGCCGCCGAGGTGGCTCTCGCCGGGGAGGACGTGCAGCTCCGCGTCGGGCAGCCGGGTCACGCAGTGGACGCCGTGCTCGAACGGGATGATGTGGTCGGCGTCGCCGTGCCACCAATGCACCGGGACCTTCACGTCGGCCAGCTCGAAGCCCCAGGGGCGGCAGAACAGCAGCACGTCGGCCAGCGGAGCGGAGATCTGCTTGCGGCTCCCGTTCAGCAGGTCGTCGAGGAACATGGCCTTGAACTCGGGCCGCTCGAGCAGGGCCCGGTCGCCCGACGGCGAGACCTTGGCGAACAGGTCGAGCGCGGGTGGCGCCAACGGCTTCAACAGGCGGATCATGCCGGTCAGCCCGATGCCGATGGGGACGCGGCCGACCCGGATGAGCGGTTCGAGGTGACGGCCGACCGAGACCAGCCCGCCGTCGATGGCGTCGGGCCCGACCGTGGGCGCCACACCGCCGAGGACCCCGATCGTCCGGACCCGATCGGGCAGGGCGTGGCCGGCGGCCAAGGCGTAGGGGCCGCCTCCTGACAGGCCGATCACGATCAGCTCGTCGAGGCCGATCTCGTCGGCGACCGCTTCGAGGTCGACGGCGAAGTCGAGCATCCGGCGGTAGAGGTGCGGTGTTGACGATCCGATGCCGGGCCGGTCGATGCCGACGATGCGGACGCCGTTGGCCTCGGCGAAGGCCCGTGCCTCCTGGGGGATCTGGCGGCGCGCACCCGGTGTGCCGTGGAGCCACACGACGGCCCGGCCGTCGGGCGGGCCGAACTCGGCGAACCCCAGGCGGCGGCCGCCACCGATGCCGACGGTCCCCTCCAAGCGCGGTGCGATCACATCCCCCATCGCGCCAGCCTGCCACCACGCCACCCACCCCGTGACCAGGCTCGGCCGCAGAGCCCTCCACCGCTCGTTCGGTGGCAGCCGGGTCCACGCCCGCGAGCGACGCGTACGCTGTCCCGGTGCGGAGGACGACGGGCGGTTGGAGCGGGCGGGCGGTGGTCACCCTGGCGCTCGGCGCCCTGCTGGCGCTGGTGGTGGGAGCGTGCTCGACGGGTGATGGCAGCAGCGGCTTGGGCGCGGGCGTGGGCCAGTACGCCCCGGAGCGGAAGTTCGCCGGCAACCTGGTGCTGGTCCGCGACGACCTGCGCGGCGGCGAGTCGACCCACGCGCTGGGGCCCACCGAACGGGCCGCCCACTCGCTGCTGCTCGAAGCGTGTGCCGGCTCGCGCCTGCCTGGGTGGAACGCCCGGGTCATCGACGAGGTCGCGATCACCGACGCCGGCGACGCGCCGGTGGCGTCGAGCCGGGTCGACATCATCGACCATCCGTTCAACGCGGCCTCGCACCTCAACGTGCTGCGCGACGTGCTGATCCACTGCGGTGACCACCCGGCCGTCGCCGGTGCCGCCGCCGACGCCTTCCCGATCGACGAGGCCGAGCTCGACGGTCTGGCCGACGATCACGTCGCCACGACGGTCACCACCATCGTGCACGGCAACCCCACCACGAGCACGCTGATCCAGCAGCGCCGCGGCCGCGTCCTCGTCACCACCACCTCCCACGACCAGGCCCGGGCGATCGAGCTGGCGAAGAGCGCCGCCGCTCGCCTGGAGAAGGCGAAGTCCTACGACGTCGACGAGTGAGGACCTCGGTCGTCAGATGTAGTCGTGGTGGCGGAGCCAGTTGAGGGCGAACCAGCCCCAGATCGGCGGGAGGTAGGCGGTGCAGAGGCGGGCCGTGAAGGTGGCCGCCACCGCGATCGACTGCTCGACACCGGCGGCGGTCATGCCGGCGATGAGGCCCGCCTCGATCACACCCAGGCCGCCGGGCACGGGCGCGGCGCCGCCCAGCAGGGAGGCGAGGGAGTTGATCACGATGAGCGTCGCGAGCGGGAGCGACGTGCCGTAGGCGTGCAGCGCGGCCTCGAGGACCAGGGCGTAGGCGATCTGCGAGCAGAGGTTGCCGCCGAAGATGCGCACGGCCTTGCGCGGATCGCTCAGGATGCCGCGGAGGTTCGCCTTGGCCGCCGCCACCTGCGGGCCGACCGTGCGACGCACCATCGCCCGCAGCTTGGGGGCGAGCAGCACGACGGTCACGAGGACGCCGAGCGCCACGATGCCGAACAGGACGTAGCCGGCGATGTCGCTGCCGCCGACCGATCCGGTCGAGAAGTCCATGTTGGTGAAGAGCAGCGCCAGCGTGATCAGGACGACCTCGACGATGCCGTTCACGAGCGAGTTCATGACCCCGGAGCTGGCCGCCACCGCGACCGCCAGGCCCTGCTTCTGGAAGAAGCGGATGACCAGCGCGGTGTTGGCGACGGTGCCGCCGATGAGCCCGGTGAAGTTGTTGGCGAACTGCTCGGCGAGCAGCGGGCCGAACGGGAGGGGCTGCACGACGGTGCCCTGGACCGAGATCGTCCCGAAGAAGTTGGGTGAGAACGAGATGGCGAAGGCGATCAGCACCCAGCCCTTGTCCGCGGTCTGGAGGGTGGCCCAGAGGTCGACCCCGGAGAACTGGGCGACGATCAGGTAGAAGCCGACGAAGGTCGCCACCGCCATCGCCACGCTGGTGCCCGAGATGCGCCGCAGCTGGGTGAGCTGCGGCACCTCGACGCCGGTCCAGGCGGCACCGGCCTCGCGGAGGTCCTTGAGCAGCTTCTTGCGCTCGGGCAGCGCACGGCGCGCTGCGGGGGACAGCGCCGCCGACTCGAGCAGGGGCAGCAGCTCGGACAAGCCGTCGTCGCCCAGGGCCCGGCCTGCGGCGGCGAGGGCTCGTTCGTCGCCGACGAGCACGGCCGTGGAGACGAGCAGGTCGACTCGGTCGCGGGTGCGGCGCTCCGCCGGTGCCCCCGCCACGCCGAGGGAGAGGTCGACGAACGCGGCACCACCGCTGGCAGTGCGGATGAGGTTGTCGGGGCCGATCATGCCGTGGGCGATGCGGGCGGCGTGGAGCCGGCCCAGCTGGGTCCAGGCGTCGTCGAGCGTGGCCTCGTCGAGCTCCGCCGGGTCGATCAGCGAGAACGGCTCCCCGGGCGGGTCGAGCAGGACGAGCACCGCCGTCTCCTCCGGTCCGGCGGTCGCGGCGATGACCACCTCGCTCACGGGCACCCCGGCCTTCGCCGCCATGAGCAGGAGGTAGGCGCGGTGCTCGAGCTGCGACGAGCGCGACGCCGAGATCGACGGACCGGCGTCTCGGTACATGAGCGAGCGCCAGACCTTCGAGAGCCAGCGGGCGTCGGTGGCATCGCGGCCGATGACGATGACCGATGCCGGGGCACCGTCGGGTGCGGCGGCGACGAACCGGGTCTCGCCCCAGGTCTGGGCATCGGCCAGCTCCAGGTCGACGAGGGCGACACCGAGGTCGGCCAGCGCCCGCCGCACCGACCCCTTCGTCGGCGTGGCCTTCGGCGTGCCGATCGCCAGGCTGGCGATCGCCGACATCGCCCAGCCCAGGCCGACCGCCCCGGCGATCGAGGCCAGGGGACCCACCGCGGCCAGCACCGCGCCCGCGATCGCCAGACCGGAGATCATCCAGACGCTGCGCCGCGCCGGGCGCACGAGGTACGGCGCCACGGCGAGCAGGACGGCGATGGCCACCGCCAGCCACACCGGCGACGCCGCGAACAGGTGACCGCTCTTCTCACCCGCCGCGGCGCGGACCTCGTCGACGTGGACGACGCCGGCGAGCAGCCACGACACGACACCGGTGACGGCACCGAGGACGACGAGCGACAGGGCCAGGCGGATGTTGCGGGTGAGGAGCAGCGCGCCGACCACGACCACCACCGCGCCGACGGTGCCGGCGACGAAGACGAGCGTGCCGGCGCTCCCGATCCACGCGGGGAGGTCGGTGAGCCAGCGGTAGAAGCTGTCGTCTCGGGGCTTGAACCCATCGGTGGCGAGGTAGCTGGCGGCGACGACCAGCAGACCGATGGCGAGGTGCAGCGCGTCGCTCGGACGGCGACGGATGCTCCCCGCCGGCACCACGCCGAAGAACGAGCCCGCCCTCGCCCGCGGCTCGGCGCTGGCGAGGATCCGGTGCGGGTCGAACGAGGCTCGGCGGCGCGACCGTTCGACGTCGGCCTCGACCGGTGCGCCCTGCTCGCTCCCCCGCTCGTGCTCGCTCATCGCCGTCGCAGCGTACGCCAGCGCCCGATCTCGGGATCTCCCCCGGACCCGTGCGACGTGTGGTCGAGCTCGTTCGGGGTGCGGTCGGTCTCCTCCGACCCGGACCGCTCGGTCAGAAGGTGAAGCGGGTGCTGCGGGGGCCGAAGGCGTCGTCGGTGCCGAAGGCGTAGACCGCATCGGGGGCGATGGCGAAGGGCCGGTAGGGCGGGGCGCCGGCGGTGGGTGCGCCGTAGGGGGCGTCGAACGCGCCGTCGACGACGACCGGGGGCCAGCCGTACTTGTCCCGGTAGGCGTCGGCGAGGCGCTGGAGGTGATCGGGGTCGGTGACGAAGCTGGCGGTGCCCTCCACCACGAGGTCCATGCCGTCGGTGGTGACCGACATCGAGCAGCGACCGTCGGCGGCGAGGTGCCGGCCCTTCGCCGCGTCGGCCCGGGTCGTGGAGTGCAGCTCGCCGTCCATCCAGATGGTGAGGCACGGGCGCACGTGGGGGCGGCCGTCGGGCCGGGCGGTGGCGAGCCAGGAGAACCGGGCTTCGGCGATGCGACCCTGCGCCTCGTCCCACTCGATGGGCTCGGCATCTTGTCCGGTCAGCACCTCGGCGTGGGTCGGCTGCGTGGTCATGGCCAGCTCCTGGTCGGCGGTCGACGGTGGCCGCCACGCTCGGGCGCCCACCACCGGGGCAGACGCAGGCCCGGCGCCCAACTCATCGCCACGATCTCGCTGGGCGCCCGCCGACCGGGGTCGGGTAGGGTCATCCCTCGCTGGATCGCCGTCCGCAAGCCCACGGGCCCAGGTCGGCGCCCCACGCGGGTGTAGTTCAATGGCAGAACATCAGCTTCCCAAGCTGAATACGGGAGTTCGATTCTCCTCACCCGCTCTCACCCGAAGAACCGCAAGGAGGCCCTGGTCAGTAGACCAGGGCCTTCGTCGTTCTGGCGGGCGGCCTGGCGACCTTGCCCTGTGTCGCGGCCGTCGAGCGGCGTACCCGGACGAGCCGGGAGGGCCGAGGCAGACGTCAGGCGTAGACGAGGCGCGAGATCCACTCGGCGACGAGGGCCGGCTTGTCCTCGCCCTCGATCTCGACGGTGAACGAGCGGGTGACCTCGATCGAGCTCCCCTTGAGCTCGACGTTGCTCGTGACGGCCCGGGCCCGGATGCGCGAGCCCACCTTCACGGGCGCGACGAAGCGCACCTTGTTGAACCCGTAGTTGATCGCCATGGCGAAGCCCGCGAACCGGGCTGGGTCCTGCCGCGCCGAGCTGGTGCCCGAGGACAGGTGGCTCAGCATGGACAGGGTGAGGAACCCGTGGGCGATCGTCGTGCCGAAGGGCGTTGCCTTCGCAGCCTCCGGGTCGACGTGGATGAACTGGTGATCGTGGGTGACGTCGGCGAACTGGTCGATCTGGTCCTGGGTGACGGTGAACCACTCCCCGGTGCCCTCGTCGTTGCCGACATCGGCTTGGAACAGTTCGAAGGCCTTGGCTGCTGCATCGCTCATCGCTCTGTCCTACTCCCTCTCCCACGGATCCGCTCGCCTGACGGCGACGCCCCCGCAGGTGATCGTGGTGGGGCGACATCTGACGCAAATCTTTCGCTTCATGGAGACGCTTCGGCGCTATGGTCGGCGGCATGGAGACCACCGCAACGACCGCATGCGCCGTGGGCGCCGGCGTGTCTGCTCTCCATGCCGTCGCGCCGCCCGCGGTGGTGCGCGGCTGGCTCTACGACCCCGCCGAGCACTGGTGGGCGCTGCTCGTCGGCGCGCCGCCGTTCTCTCGCTGAACGAGCCGTCGTTGAGGCGCTAGGCCTCCCCTCACAGCTTCAGTCCGACGTACCCGACGATTCCTCGTCGGGTGCGATCGCTGCGCTGGACGACGAGCGTCTGTCTGCCGCACAAGGAGCTCGGGTTCCTCGATGGTGCCGTTCGTGCTCTCCGTCGGCCTCCTGGCCACGGTGGGCTTCGTCCTCAAGATCGTCCTCCGCGTCCTGAACAGGGGCTGCCGGTACCGGTGCCGCTGCGTCGCGGACTCGGTCGCCCTCGGCGCGCTCGCCGCGATCGCGACGAGCCCTCCGGTGCGACAGGGCGACCGCTGACCGGACGTCTGCGGGAGCTCCGACGCCGCCTGCACCTCAGCCCCACCCCTACCGGCTCGGTCATCGAGTCGACCATCACCGAACAACGAGAGGAACTCCTCATGACACGTCACCTCAACCACCCGACGCAGGACGGATCGGTCCGGGTCCGGCTCCAGATGCTGCTCGACGAGCACCTCGATCGAGCCGATGCGTGCCAGCCGGACGACCCCGCGCTCGAAGGCCACCTCACGGCCGCCATCCAGTTGAACACCGCCCTGGTCCGGTGGGACCAAGGCACCTACGGACGATGTCGCCAGTGCGACGAGCTCATCGGTGCCGAGCGGCTGGAGGCCATCCCCGCTGCGGCGCTGTGCATCACCTGCCAGCTCCAACCCCGACCGTTCCTGATCTGAGGAACCCCGGCGCCGGCCCGCCCGCCACCGCCCGAAGGAGAAACGTGACGACCGAGATGACCCCCATCACCACCCTCGATGCCGAAGACCTCGCCGAGTTCGAGCGGACACTGCGAGCCATGCTCGAGGAACGGGTGGCACCGCTCTGCGACGACGATCTCAGCCTCGCTCGGCACCAAGCTCACGAGCGGTCGCTCGAGGAGGCGCTCGAGCGGATCAGCGCCGGGACCTTCGGCGGATGCCAGGGGTGCGGCGGACCGATCCCCTCGGAACGCCTCGAGGTGGTTCCCACCGCGCAGCGCTGCCGGACGTGCGCCTCTCGGCCGAGCTAGCCCCAACGCTCGGGCCCACCCGGCGCCCCCGGCGACGTGCGGTCGAGCTCAGGCGATCGTGATGTGGGGCTCGACCGCCTCGACGTTGCGGATCCGAGTGGCGAGGGTGGCGGCCAGGTGACGGCGGAGGTCGGCCGTCGCCGCGGTCCCCGCCAGGTTCACGAGCTGGAACGGGTCGCGGATGTTGTCGTAGCAGCTGGTCTCGACGTAGTGCTCGGCGTCCGGTCGGCGGTGACCAGCGAGAGGGTTCCGGGTCGGGGCGCGCACGGCGTAGGTGTGCGTGGGGGTCCGGAGCGCCCGCCCGATCTGGGATTCGCTGATCTGGATCAGCACATCGGATGGGGCATCGGCGTCGGACTGGAGCGGGCGCCCATCGAGCCCGGGGTCGCCGCCGCCGGCCGCGTGGACGAGCGTGGGGGCCAGGTCGAGGTTGGTGGCGAGGTCGCTCCGGCGGACGCCACCGCGGAAGCCGGGCCCGGACAAGACGAGCGGGATGCGGAGCGACGCGTCGTGGGGACTGCGCTTGTACTCGAGGTTCCGGGTCCGGAAGTGGTTGCCGTGATCGCTGGCGAACACGATCAGCGTGTCATCGAGCTGACCCGAGGCCCGGAGGGCATCGACCATCCGGGCCAGGTTGGCGTCGATGCTGGCGCAGCACGCGAGGTACTCGGCGTAGTTCCACCGCCAGTCACCCGCCCACCGGCGCAGGTCGCCGGGGCGATCGAAGTCGGCGAACCGCCGGGCCCAGCCCTTGGGACCGATGGTCCGGAACCGGTTGTTCTGGTGGTGCGGCTCCAGGAAGGACACGAACAGGAAGAAGGGCCGCTCCCGGTCGAAGCGCCCGAGCCGTTCGATCGCGATGTCGGTGAGCGCGTCGACCCGGTAGCCGTGCAGATCGACCCGCCGTCCGTCCTCATCGAAGACGTGTCCTGACACCGCGCCGGACGTGTGCTCCAGCGCATCGGCGGCGACCCAGGCATCGCGGTACCCGCCCCGCCGGTCGGGCGGGACCGGCTCGCGTTCGAACCGTGCGGTCGGCCGGTCCGGAGGCAGGCCGTGCCCGCGGTTCGACGCAAGGTGCCACTTGCCGACGTACCCGGTCTGGTAGCCGAGCCCGTGCATCCGGTCGGCGAGGGTCTCGGTGCCAGGGGGCAGCGCGATTCCGTTGCGCCAACAGCCGACCGAGGTCGGGTACCGACCCGTCTGCAACGCCGCTCGGGCCGGGCCGCACACGGGCTGCACCGTGAACGCCTCGTCGAAGGCCACCCCCTCGGCCGCCAGCGCATCCAACTGCGGCGTGACGTCCAGGCGCTGGCCGAACACCCCACACGAGTCCGGACGCTGCTGGTCCGACAACACGACCAGGACGTTCGGCGGCGGCACACGGGAACCCTAGGCAGCCGGGCGAGGGAGCCGGGCACCCCCCGCCCCATCGGATCCACGCCCGCTCGGCGGCGCTGGTCGGTCTCCTCAGTGACACCGACGACGTTCGGGCCGGGCACTCGGCGCCAAGCGAGATGCTGCATATGCGAATCCAGCGGAGTGGGGTGCATTTACCGCTTTCACAACGGGACGCTTTGCGGACTATGGTCGAAGCCATGGCTATTCCGGCTGCGTTCGCGATTCGAGGGACCACGATCCCTGCCGCTGACCGCCCGGCGTGCTGGTGGGCGCTGCTCGTCGGCGCCCCTCCGGCCGTCTGATCCCCCGCCAGATCTAGCTGCAGGCGGACTCGCTCCGCCCCGCCGTCCCGGGCCCCCCGTTCCTGCCACCGGCAGTCGACCGCGGGCGCGGTTGGGGAACGGACGGTTCCATTTCACTTGGAACAGCGAAGTCCCACTCAGTTCTTTGACGCGCCAGGAGGTGAATCATGGGAGACGGAAAGACTCGAAAGAAGGGCAAGTCGGTGCTCGAGAAGCGCCGCCTGAAGCACGAGCGTCGCGCCACGCGAGACGCGGCCGACCAACGACGGAAGCTCGTCGACGGTCGAGCCTGACCAGACCGTACGGCGGCACCGGGTTCTCCGGCCCGGTGCCGCCGTCGGCACCCCGATGCATGCGAAAGGACGACCGTGACCCTCCGAGCCCAGTGCCACAGCTGCACCGAAGCGTTCGACCTGGCGCAGCTCTACACGGCCGACCCCTTCGACGCCGACCGGTGCCCCAAGTGCGGCGCCCACCTGGGATCCGCCGGCCTCGGGCACACCACCTTCCGGATCGAACGCCACCTGAAGGCCCTCGATCAGGCGCTCCGAGCCCTCGCCGACGCGCCCGGGGCCTTCACCGTCGACGTCGCCGACCTCGGGTCGCACGTGATGGCGGCGATCGACCAGCTCGACGAGCCCCCTCGCCTCGACACCTCCACCCGAGTCGTGCCGGCCGTTCGGCTCTGACACCGAGCGCAGCAGAGGGCACCGGTGAGGGCCTTCGGCCCCGGGCCCTACTCGCCGGCGCCGCGACCGGAGGGGGCAACGGCGCCCCGTCCGGTCGCAGGACCGATCCCCACCACGACCAGAGAGATGCCTTCCATGCCACACCGAGACGGAGCCACCGTGACCGACGCAACCCGGACGGATCGCACTCAGGTGCTCGAGGGCGGGGCCGGGCCTCCATCCCCGACCGTCGGCCCACCGAGCGAGATGCGCTCGGGCCCACGAGGTGAACCTCCCGGGCTCGGTCGCTCCATCGTGGTCGCCAGCGCGGTGGCGATCACCGTCGTCTTGAGCACCGTGACGATCGGCCTCCTGGCCACGGGCACGTCGCCGGCTTCGTCCTTCGGCATCGCGGCCTTCGCCGCCCTGTGGGGAGGCGGAGGCTTCGGCGCCATGATCGGCGGGGTGCTGTACGCCCACCGTCTCGAGCAGGGCGATCCGACGCCGTCATCGGTGGGCTCGGACCACGACCTGGCGCCGGCCCTGCTCCCGGCCTGGCCATCCACGACGACCGTGCCTGCGATGAGGGCCAAGCGGGCCGCGTCATCGTGAAGCGCGCCGGCCACGAGCGATCTGCCCTGCCGGCCCCGGCGCGATGATGAGGGCGCCATGAGCACCCCCAACATCCTCACCGACACGCGGCCGATGATCGACGGCGAGCGACCCGACGTCGCCAACTCGATCATCACCGACGCGTGGGGGCTGCACTTCGCGCAGGGCGGGGTGGTGATGGCCGCGGGGCTGCGGGCGATGGAGGCGGTGCTCGACCGGCCCGACCTCAGCCTCGCCAGCGCGAGCGCCACGTTCTGCCGGCCGGTGGCGTGCGGACCGGTGTCGACCACGGTCGAGGTGCTGCGCGACGGACGTCGGGGGTCGCAGGTGCTCGGCGATCTCCGGGTGCCGGGCGACGACGGGACCAACGTCTCGCTCACAGCGGTGTTCACCGACCCCTCGCTGCCCGGTCCGACCGACACGCCGCTCCCGCGGCCCGTCGAGCTCCTCGACCCGCCGCCCGCCGACGCCCCTCCGGTCTGGATGGAGAGCGCCTACCCCCTCGGCTTCCTCGACAACACGGAGTGGAAGACGGCCAGCTCCGGCGCATCGGCACCCGCCCACGATCCGGTCCACCGGCTCGCGGTCTGGTTCCGGTTCACCGATCCGCCGGCCGCTCCGGATGCCGACTGGGATCCCGCGCTCCTCCCGATCCCGGGCGACTCGCTCGGCTCGGCGCTCATCGTGGCGCTCGGCGGCGGCGAGCGGCCGGTCGGCAGCGTGTCGCTCCAGATCGGCATCCAGGTGTTCCGGCCGATGCGCGGCACCTGGATCGGCGTCGACTCCACGTGCACGCACATCGCCAACGGGCTCGCCAGCGGGGTGCTGAACCTCTGGAGCGCGGCCGGCGAGCACGTGGCCACCGTGACGCAGACCGCCATGCTCCGCTCCCTGTCCGACTGACCGCCGCCTCCGCAGGCACGCGGCCCGGAAGGCGGCGCACCCCGGCGCACGATCCCGGACAAATGTCCGGTTCTTCGTTGACGGGCCGGTCCGGGTTCGCCACCATGGTCGTGCGGGTTGCGACGGGTGGTGCTGCGGAGGAGCAGGCATGTCCAACGGGTTGACGGGTCAGTTCGATGCCGTGCTGGAGGTGAGCGCCGCGTCGATCCAGCGGCTGCTGATGATCCTCCACCGCAACGACCACAAGGACGCGAGGGTGCCGACGCTGCCCCACCACGTCGAGCTCCACCTCGACGAGCCCGGGAGCCCCGGCCACCTCGCCGCGCAGGTGGGCGTGCCGATCCTGTCCCTCCACGACGGATCGACCGACACGTTCCACCTCGACGTCGGCATCCGGGCCGAGTTCCTGGCCGACGAGGGTGCCACCGACCCGCTCCCCCAGTTCATCAACGGGACCATCGGGGCCGACTACCGGATGGAGCCCGTCGACCCGACGTGCATGGGCTGGCAGCACGCAGCGAAGGACCACGTGTGGCTGCGCGTGGTCGCCGGGTCGGTGACGTTCCGCGGCACGACCGTGAGCGACCTTTCGGGGTTGGACCTCGATCTCGGCTCGCCCGAGCTGACCGCCCAGATCCAGCACCTGGTCGAGCGCCTGCTCCAGCACCAGTTCGAGGCCACGCCCCACCGGGTGTCGAGCGGGTTCCGGCCCGGCCACCTCGTGCAGCTCGATCGCAACGAGGGGAACGCGGTGGCGATCCCCGTCGGCCTCGACGGCTCGGTCCCCTCGGGCTCGGTCTCGAGCATCAGCCGGGTGTTCCTGTACGAGCGCGACCTGGCGCTCGCCGTGAGCCGCGACGTCGTGCTGGCTCGGATCCGCGCCGTCCTCGACGACTTCCAGAACAGCTTCGGCGAGACGATCCGCCTCCACTTCACCGCCGGCATCCTCGGCTGGGACTTCGTCGACATCGACATCACCTGGGGCGTGGCGGTGAGCTCGACCGAGGCGGTGTGGGTCGGACCGGCGGGGCCCGTCGGCGGGGTGTGGATCGACGTGAAGGTCCACGGCGACGGCACGACCCAGAAGTCGGAGTACAACTGGACGTTCGACGTCGTCCAGCGGATCCTCCTCAAGGTCAACGCGGGGAACAGCTGGGTCAGCGCCACGCCCGTCGGCAACCCGAGCGTCGTCCTCAACTACGGCGGGCCCTACGCAGACGAGGCCAAGGCGGCGGCCCAGCCGCAGGTCGAGCAGAGCCTGCAGGCCCAGATCCAGACCCTGACCGGCAACGTCGGCGCCGACCTCGGGCTCGGCGACCGAGCCGCCGACCTCAGCCGCCAGCTGGCCACCCTCGACCCGGGCGCCTTCGCCCGCTTCGACGCCACCCGCTACGACGACGACGGCATCGTGCTCGTCGGCACGATCTGGGTGTCGTCGGCCACCAGCGGCACCGAGGTGGCGTTCGCCAAGCGCGACGAGGGCGACGGCTACACCGCCTTCGCCAGCTGGATGCCCGGCGGCCGGATCGACCGCTACTCGTGGTCATGGCAGTGGCACGACGGCTCCCTTCCACCCGACCAGTCGTCGTTCCGCGATCGCTGGAGCCTCGTCCGCGCCGCCGGCCGGTCGCGCGGGCCGTTCGGCGTGCGCGCCGGGATCAGCGCGCCGCTGCCCGGCATCGACGGGCCCGGCAAGGTGAAGCTCGTCGTGGCGGGGGTGTACGTCGACGACGTCTCCGGCGAGCTGGTCGACTTCACCGCGAGCAGCGAGCCGATCGACCTCACGCTCCCCCCGGGCACCATCCCCCACCAGCGACTCGTCATCAGCACCAACGACATCCACGGGCCGATCGCCGGCGAGCACCTGCCGACGTCGGGCGTCGACATCGGCCTCCACACCTCGGTCGCCGGGTACGGCGGCGGGTTCAGCACTGGTGGCTCGAACGTGCTCGTGGTCCGACCCGGTTCGGAGACGAGCGAGACCGAGCTCACCGCGTCGATCGCCACCGCGCTCGCCGGCGCAGGCAAGGAGGGGACCGGCCTGCAGGTGGTCGTGCTCCACCCCGAGGGCACCATCGACGCCGCCGGCATCGAGGCATCGGCCCAGCAGTTCCATCGCGAGGTCGGGGCCCTGGCCAGCACGTTCGTGTCGTTCGACGTCGACGGCACCTGGGCCGACGCCCTGGCCCTCCCGGTCGACACCCGTTCCACCGTGATGGCCCTGGTGACCCCGCAGGGCGGCACGTCGTGGATGGCGACCGGGGAGCCGGAGGCCGACGAGCTGTCCGCCGTGCTCGGCGCCCACCTGGTGCCGGCGCCGCCCCCGAGCTACGAGCGCGTCGACTACGGGGTGAGCCGCGACGACCTGCTCGGCCCGTGGGCCCTCGCCGTGACCGGTGCCGGCTGCCCGCCGCCGCCCATCGGCCGCCAGGGCCGCCGGGCCATCATCACGTTCGTCCGCCCCGGCTCCACGACCAACCTCCGGGCCCTGACCACGGTCAAGCGCCTGGCCCCCGATCCCGACGACGTCTTCACCGCAGTCGTCGTGCAGGGCGCCGCGGTCGACGGCAGCGAGCTCCGCACCGCCGGCCTTGCGGGCGACGCCGTGCCGATCGCCGACCCCGACGGCGAGCTGGCCGAGCGCTTCGGCGTCCGGACCTGGCCCACCACGATCCTGGTCGACGCCGGCGGCGTCGTCCGCCGCGTGATCCCCGGTGCAGGCGACGAGCCCGGCGCCCTCGGCGAGCCCGCCGCTCCCGACCAGCCCGGCGGCCGACCGTCCGATCCCAGTCCGGAGGTGCCCGCATGACCCCGACGCTGATCGTCCTCATCCCGCTGCTCGTGGTGCCGGTGGTCGCCCTGCTGGCCTTCGCCGGGTGCAAGCCGTTCGCCGCCGACACCTCGACGCCGCCGGGGACCGCCCCGGGCAACGGCGACCACCCTGGAAACGGCAACGGCAACGGCCGCCCGTCCTACGCCGACACGATCCTCAAGGGCGGCGAGGGCCTGGTGGCGTACTGGACCCTCAGCGACGTCGCCACCACCGTCGCCGTCGACAAGGGGCCGAGCGCGCTCAACGGCACCTATCGCGGCGCCCCGGTGCTCGGGCAGGGCGGCGGCGCCCTCGCCGACCGGGAGCCGTCCGACGGGTGCACCCGCTTCGGCGGAGCGGACCTGGTCGAGGTGCCCCACAGCGCGCTGCTCAACCCGGGCCCCAACCTCCGGTTCACGTTCGAGATCTGGGTGCGCCACGTCGACGCGGCCGGCCACGCCGGTGACACGCAGACCATCGCCAGCTCGCGCGGGAAGGCCGGCGGCGACGACACCGGGTGGGAGCTGTACCTCAGCTACGGCAACGACGGCACGCCCACCTACAAGGCCCGCGTGTTCGGCGGCGGGACCAACGCCTCGGCGACGATGGCGGCCGGGGCGGGTGCGGTGGGTGGCGCCTGGCACCTCGTCGCCCTGATCTACGACGGCACCGGCGCCGCCCCGTCGGTCACGGTCGACATCCGGATCGTGGGCGACCCCAACCGGTACACCGAGACGAAGTCACCCGCGGGCTACGCCAGCACCACCGACGCCTCGCCGTTCGTCATCGCCGCGTTCGGGGCCGGCAACCCCCAACGGCCCTTCACCGGTGATCTGGACGAGGCCGCGTTCTACAACACCGCCCTCAGCCCGACGCAGATCGACGCCCACGTCGCCGCCAGCCGGCCCTGACCCGGCCGCGCTCACCACCCGAGGTCACCAGCTCGGCCCACCGCCAGGGCGGCCGCGACCGCCAGCAGGATCGCCACCGAGGTGACCGCGTTGCCCCAGGCCGAGCGGGCGCCGGACCCGCGGGTGGCCCCGAGGGCGATGCGGCCCGCGGCGTAGGCCCCCACGACGGCCAGGAACCGGGCGCCGGCGAACGGCACCTGCGGCCCCGCCACGACCGCCACGGCGAGGACCGCGACGAGGATCAGCCCGACGTAGCCCGCCTCGAGCAGCGGCGACGGGTAGCGGCGCTCCCAGCGACCTTCGACATCGGGCATCCGCACCCCGAGCGCGCCCTCCGTGGCCCGGCCGGTGCAGCACCCGTTCATGGCGCAGCCCAGCCGCGTCGGGATCAGCCCGACGAGCATGGTGAGGGCGGCGGCGTCCCAGAACCGCCAGTACGGCAGGTCGAGCAGCGCCAGCACGGGCACCGAGACGGCCGCGCTCAGCACCAGGCCGCCGTAGAGCGCCGAGCCCCCCTCGGCCCGCCGCCACACGCGCGACGGGTCCCGCCGGAACTCGTCGCGGTGACCGAGCACGAACCAGAGGCGCGACCCCACCAGCGCCGGGACGAGCAGCAGGGCGGTGCCGACCACGAAGCGGACCTCGTCGAGGCCGTCGGCCGCCGCCGCCCAGACCCCGACGTAGGTGCCGAGCACGCAGCCCACCTCGAGCAGCACCACGTAGCTGGGCACGCGGTGGCGGCCGAGGTGCAGGTACCGGCGGCCGAACAGCCGGCCGGGAGGCGGGACCGCCCCGAGCGAGGCGGCACCGGTCGCCGTCACGTGCGCACCGACCCCACCAGCGCGGCCAGCACCACCAGCGCGCCCACCACCAGCGCGGCGTCGGCCGCGTTGAAGACAGGCCAACGGCCGACGGCCAGCAGGTCGACCACCCCGCCGTGGCGGACCCGGTCGACGACGTTGCCGGCCATGCCTCCCACCAGCAGGCCCAAGCCGACCGCGACCGGCGCACCGACCCCCGGCTGCACCAGCACCACCGCTGCGGCCGAGAGCACCACCACCGCCACCGCCACCGCGGCGGCGGTCGACAGCCGCACCAGCCCCGCGCGCTGGTTGGTCACCCGGGCCACCGCCACGCCGCCCACGATCGGCCGGCGCTCGCCCTCGGCCAGGCGCAGCGTCACCGAGCGCTTGGTGGCCCGATCGAGCGCGGCGACGGCCAGCGCGACGACGAGCGACCACAGGACGGGGAGCACGGCCACCATCTTGCGCCTTCATCGAGGCCCAGGCCAGGGGTGTTGCGGGCTCAGCCTGGATCGAGCAGCCCGTGCGCCTCGATCCAGCGGGTGGCGAGGCCCAGCCAGCTGTCGGCGGTGGTGCCGGTGGGCACGGCGCCGTAGCCGTGGCCGCCCCCCTCGAACAGGTGGAGCTCGACGGGCCTGTCGGCACCGCGCCAGGCGTCGAGCAGGGCCAGGCTCCCGCTGATGCCGAGGGGATCGTCGATGCTGGCGCCCACGAACAGCGGGGGCGCGTCGGTGGCGTCGGGGACCGGGAGCGTGGGCAGGTACATGGCCACGGTGGCGTCGGGCCGCGCGCCGGGGTCGCCGATGGTGGCCTCGACGGCCGCCGCCGAGCCGGCCGAGAACCCGATCAGGACCACGTGGCGGTGCCGCTGGCGCGCCCAGCGGACCGCGGCGGCCGCATCGGCCCCGGCGAGCCGCGCCTGCACGGCGAGGGCCTCCGCCGCCGCGGCCCGGTCGGCGAGCATCGCCATCGCCTGGTCGCGGAGGTCCTGGTCGCTCTCGGTGGGGAGGGTCCGGTACTCCAGGAGGTAGGCGTGGGCACCGCGACCGGCGAACCACTCGGCCACGGGCGTGCCCTCGTTGCCGACGCTGAGCATCAGCATCGCTCCGCCGGGGCACACGATGACGGCCGTGTCGGCCCCGGGCTCGGCCGGCGCGAACGAGGTGAGCGAGGGCCGCACGACGTTGCGCAGCGCGGCGTGGCCCCCGAACTCGGGCGGGAGCTGGAACGGGGTGCTGCCCGGCCCCTCCGGCTGGTCGTCCCACAGCTCGATCCGTTCAGCCATGGTGATCCTCTCGTTCGTTGGACGTGGGTGGTGCCGGCGGGTGCCCGAGCGGGCGGCGCTACCAGATGCGGACGCGGTGGTCGGGGTCGAGCCAGAGGCCGTCGGTGGGGTCGGTGGCGAAGGTGTCGTGGAACTCGTCGAGGTTGCGGACGATGTTGGCCCGGAACTCGGCCGGTGAGTGCGGATCGATCGACAGGAGCTGGAGCTGGGCCTCGCGGCGGGTCTTGATCCGCCAGATGTAGGCCCAGTTCTGGAACAGGCGCTCGCGACCGGTCTGGCCCTCGAGCACCGGCGCGTCGGCGCCGCCGAGGCTGAGCTCGTAGGCGAGCAGGGCGATGGTGAGCCCGCCGAGGTCGCCGATGTTCTCGCCGACCGTCAGCGCGCCGTTGACGTTGTGGCCGGGCAGCTCCCGGGGCTCGAACCCGTCGTACTGGGCGATGAGCTGGTCGGCCAGGACCTGGAACGACTCGCGGTCGGCGTCGGTCCACCAGTTCTCGAGGTTGCCGTCGCCGTCGTACTGCGAGCCCTGGTCGTCGAAGCCGTGGCCGATCTCGTGGCCGATCACCGCACCGATGCCGCCGTAGTTGAGGGCGGCATCGGCCTCGGGGTCGAAGAACGGAGGCTGCAAGATGGCGGCCGGGAAGCAGATCTCGTTGACGCCGGGGTTGTAGTAGGCGTTCACCGTCTGGGGCGTCATGAGCCACTCGTCGCGATCGACGGGGGCGCCGATCTTGGCCAGCTGCCGGGCGGTCTCGAAGGCCGACGCGCGGCGCACGTTGCCCACCAGGTCGTCGCGCTCGATCTCGAGGGCCGAGTAGTCGCGCCACCGTTCGGGGTAGCCGATCTTGGGGCGGAACTTGTCGAGCTTGGCGAGGGCGCGCTCCCGGGTCTCCTCACCCATCCAGGCCAGCCGCCCGATGCTGTCGCGGTAGGCCTCGACGAGGTTGGCGACCAGCTCGTCCATCTGCGCCTTGGCCTCGGGCGGGAACGTGCGCTCCACGTAGGCGGCACCGACGGCCTCGCCCAGCGCGGCGTTGCAGAGGCCGACCCCGCGCTTCCAGCGGTCGCGCTGCTCGGTGGTCCCCTTCAGGGTCTTCGAGTAGAAGGCGAAGTTCTCGTCGACGAACGGGGCCGACAGGTAGGGCGCAGCGTCGACGGCCACGTGGAACGAGAGCCAGGCCTGCCAGTCGGCCAGCGGCACCTCGACGAGCGCCTCCGACACGACCCCGAAGAAGCTGGGCTGACGGACGAGCACCTCGGCGAGCTGCGCGTCGGTGGCACCGAGCCCGTCGGCCCACGCCGCCCAGTCGTAGGCGGGGGCCAGCTCGGTGAGCTGCGCGAGCGTGGTGAGGTTGTACGACGCGATGACGTCGCGGTTGCGGACCCGGTCCCAGTGGCCGGCGGCCAGCCGGGTCTCGAGGGCCAGGATCCGAGCGGCCGCGTCGGCGGCGTCGGCCTCGCTCCGGCCGATCAGCTGCAGCACCCGGGCGACGTGCTCGACGTACGCGGTGCGGATCTCGGCGAAGCCGTCCTCGCGGTAGAAGGACTCGTCGGGGAGGCCGATGCCGCCCTGGACCAGGTTGACGATGTTGCGGTCGGACTGGCGGTCGTCGGTGTTGACGTAGGCATCGACCAGGCCGCCGACGCCGCCGCGCTGGAGCCGCCCGAGCAGCCCCACCAGGCCGGACGCATCGGTGAGCGCAGCGATGGCGGCCAGGTCGTCGGCGATGGGCGCCGCGCCCAGCGCGTCGGCGCGCTCGACGTCGAGGAAGCTGGCGTACAGGTCTCCGAGCTTCCGACGGTCGGCGTCGAGGCCGTCATCGCCGGCGTCGACCGCGTCGCGGGCCTCGCCGAGGATCTCGCCCACGATCTCCTCGGCCTCGAGCGCCAGGTCGATGAACCCGCCGCTCACGGCCAGGTCGCCGGGGATCTCGGTCTCGGCGATCCAGCGGCCGTTCACGTGCCCGAACAGGTCGTCCTGGGGCCGGGTGCCCGGGTCGGTGTCGTCCAGCGCGGCGTAGGTGGTCACGATCGTCGTCTCCGTCAGGTGGTCGGTCCCGCAGGTGGTGCGAAGCCGCGAATCGTACCGGCGGAGCACCGGTGATCGAGCGGGACCAGGCGAGATCCCGAGAGGCTCAGCTGACGCGTTCCGCGAGCCAGCGGCGGATGCGCACCGGCGTCTGGGGCACCTTGGCCTCGACCTGCCCAGCGATCCCGGCGATGGTCGTGGCGGCCAGCTCGGCTCGCCACGCCGCTTCGGCCCGACCCATGACGGCGGCGATCTGGCAGGGAGTGCGGCTCTCGCGGGCCGACGCACCCATCGGGCCCTGGCGGCGGATCTCGGTGCAGCGGAAGGCGCCCTCGGTCCCGTCGACGGCCTGGACCACGTCGAGGACCGTGATGCGCTCCGGCGGGCGGGCAAGCGAGAAGCCGCCCCGCGCCCCGGGGGTCGATGTCAGCACGCCGGCGCGGGCCAGGGCCTGCAGCTGCTTGTTGAGGTACGGCGCCGGCAGGTCGTTGAGCTCGGCGAGCGAGGCCACGGGCACCGGACGATCGGGTCCGGCCATGGCCAGGTGCACGCACGCGTGCAGCGCCCACTCCACTCCTTGGCCCAGCTTCATGATCTGGATGGTACTCATCCAGGTTCCGGCTTCGCCTGTGCTAGAACTATCTGGACATCACATATCCAGATTGAAGTTCGAAGGAGCCTCCCATGACCGACCTCCACCTCACCCCGCAGCCCCCCGTCGACCTGCACGGTGGCCTGCCCTCCGGCCTGCGCGCCATGTACCGGCTCGAGACCGCCATCGCGGAGAGCTCGCTGCCGAAGGCCCTCTACGAGCTCATCAAGATCCGCGCCTCGCAGATCAACGGCTGCGCCTTCTGCCTCGAGATGCACCACCACGATGCCGTCGAGGCGGGCGAGACGGCCGAGCGGCTGGCGCTCCTGTCGACCTGGCGCGAGAGCGAGCTCTACACCCACGAGGAGCGGGTGGCCCTGGCCGTCACCGAGGCCGTGACCCGCATCGCCGACGGCCACCTCCCCGTCGACCTGGAGGCCGAGGCCCGCAAGACCTTCGACGAGCAGACCTATGCCGCGCTCATCTACGGCATCGTCGTCATCAACGCCTGGAACCGGCTGTCCATCGTCGGCCACGCCGTGCCCGGGTCGATGCGCCAGGGTTCCACCGCCGGCTGAGGGCTCAGGGTTCGACGACGGGCGGAACGGGCACGCCGTCGTCGAACCGCAGGGCGTGGATGGCGCCCCAGGCCGCGGCCTGCGAGGTGTCGCTGCCCGTCACCGCCACCAGGAACGGGACGCGGTCGATCGCCAGCAGCTCGCCGCTGCTCCGGGCCGTCACGGTGGCGGTCCGGGGCACGTCGGCGAGGAGGGCGACCTCGCCGAAGGAGCCGCCGCGGCCGAGGACCCGGATGTGCTCGCCGCTCATCGAGACGTCGAGCTCACCGTGGACCACGGCGTAGAACCGGTCGCCGTGGTCGCCCTGGCGGACGACCTCCTCGCCGGCGGCGAACGGCTGGGAGGCCGCGGTGCGGGCGAGGGCCTCCAGGTTGATCGGCGGAAGGGGCGCGAACATCGGCAGCTGCTGCAGCAGGCTCATCTCCACCACGGGGACGTCGGCGCTGGCGTCGGCGTGCCAGACCGCCTTGGCGGACACGGCGAGGATGAGCGCCAGCACGAAGCCGAGGGCCACGAGCGCCCAGTGCACGTCGCCCACGGCCACCACGATCTGGGCCAGGCCCGAGCCGAGGAGCATGCCCACCCCGCCGACCAGCTCCACCAGGGCGAACAGGCTGGCCAGGGCCCGAGGGTCGGCGGAGCGCTGGAGCAGCATCCGCCCGATGCCATCGCACAGCGCCGCCACCAGGCCCAGGAGCGGCAGCACCACCACGGCGACGGGCCGCGACGTCGCCACGCCCAGGATCACGCACAGCACGGCCGCGGCGAGCAGCCCGAGCGCGAGGGACGGTGCCAGCCGCGTCCGGCGCACCACCACCGTGGCCACCACCATGCTGGCGAGGGCGCCCGCCCCCACCAGGGCGTTCAGCACCCCCACCCCGCCGGAGCCGAGGTCGAGCGCTTCGAACGCCAGCACCACGAGCAGCACGTCGAGCGCACCGAGGATGACGTAGTACGCCAGGGCGACGCCGAACAGGCCGGTGGTCCCCCGGTTGGCCCGCACGGTGGCGATGGCCTCGGCGAGCGGGCGGTCGGCCGATGCCGGCGGCGGACCGGCTCCGGCGGCAGTCGTGCCGACCAACGAGATCGCCAGCGCGGCGGCCGCCGCGACGCCGCACCCTGCCAGCGCGAGCTCAGGGCCCCCGGCCCACAGCAGCACCGCCACGCCGAGCGGCCCCAGCAGCGCCGCGGCGCACTCGCACCGCGAGATCCAGAGGGTCCCGGTGGTCAGCTCGCTCGTCGATCGCACCACCGCGGGCAGCAGCACCGCTCCCGTGGGCCGCAGCGTGGGGACCGCACCGAGGGCCAGCACCGAGCCCGCGATCGCCACGGGCACGACGCCACCGGCCATCGCGGCCGCCGCGATCGCGTAGCCGGCCACCTGGGCGGCGAGCCCGACGTTGCGGACCAGCGCCGGCCGGAAGCGGTTGGTGAGCGTCGACGCGACGAAGGCACCGGCCAGCGTGGCCCCGAGGATGGCGAGCGAGGCCAGGCCGGTGCCGCGCGAGCCGCCCTGGTCGAACGCGAAGACGAGCACGGCCACGAAGGCCGCGTACTCGGCGACGACCGTGAGCAGGTGGGCCCCGACGAGGCGGGTGAGCGCCGGGTTGCCCGCGGCGCGCTGGCGACCCGGCCCCGCCCTGGTCCCCTGCATCGCGCCTCCTCACCCGTGCGGACCTGCTCTTACTAACACCTGCGGCGAAGCCGGGAGGCCGTGAGCAGTGGTGCCCGGTGGGATGGACCGCGCTCGAGGACGGTCAGGTCAGGCGGTACAGCTCGACCGCGTTGGCGCCCATCACCTTGCGCTGGGTCTCGGGCCGCAGGGTGGCGACCCGGTCCTTCACGATGCCGACCGGGTCGGGGTGGAGGCTGGTCGGGTGCGGGAAGTCGGTCTCGAACATGATGTTGTCCTCGCCGACCTGATCGATCAGGTGCTGGAGGTCGCCACGGCCGGTCTCGAACCAGAACGTGGCGTACCAGTTGTCTCGGAAGTACTCGGACGGCAGCTTCTCGAGCTTGTCGAAGTGGGCCGGCGCGTTCTCCTCGAGCTCGTAGTCCATCGCTTCGAGCATGAACGGCACCCAGCCGATGCCGCTCTCGACGGACACCATCTTGAGGTTCGGGTGCCGGTCGAACATGCCCGAGTAGGCGCTGTTGAGCAGCACCCGCGAGTTGTTCTGGAAGAGCGAGGCCCCGCCGATGGCGGGCTTCACGGCATCGTCCTGGCTGGGCCAGTAGGTGGTGCCGAAGTAGGAGAGCGCGGTCTGGCTGGCGCCGATGTGGAAGTGGACCGGCAGGCTCAGCCCGGCGCAGACCTCCCACAGCGGGTCCCACGCGGGATCGCCGAGGTCGGGCGAGCCGGAGTCCTGCGGGTCGGCGGTCATGTTGATGCCGCGGTAGCCCAGCTCGGCGCAGCGCTGGGCCTCTCGCACGCAGAAGTCGACATCCCACGCCGGCATGATCGGCATCGGGAGCAACCGGTTGGCCGACGCCTCCTGCACCTCGGCCATGGCGTCGTTGTAGAGGGTGACGCACAGCTCGGCGACCATCGGATCGTCGACCGTGTTCCAGAGGTTCTGGCCGCCGATGCCGATCGAGTTGGGGTACAGCACCTGCGTGTCGATGCCGAGCTCGTCCATCAGGACGAGGCGCTGCGCCGGGTCCCAGGCCGCGGGGTGGACGTCCTTGATGCCCCAGCTGCCGCCCTGCGACTGCCGGAACGGGTGCTTCTTGCCGTCGTGGTCGATCGTGCCGCCCGAGCCGGCCTTCCCGAAGGTGTGGCCGTCGACCACCCACATGTCGACGCCGTCGATCACCTCGACGCGCGGGACCTTGTCCTCGTAGCCCTTGGGCGCCCGTTCCGTGAACAGGTCGTGCCGTTCGGTCATGTGGGAGTCGGCGTCGACGACGCGGAGGCCTGCTGCGAGTTCGGTCATGGCCCCCATCCTCGCGCAGCAATCTTTGATTTTCAATTTTTTATCGCTACACTGCGTGAGGTGACGACGCTCAAGCGGGCCAAGACCAGCCAGGCCGTGGTCGACCACGTCCAGACCCAGATCTTCGAGGGCCGCCTCCGGCCCGGCGATCGCATCGACGTCGACGGCGTGGCCACCGCGCTCGGGGTCAGCCCCACCCCGGTCCGCGAGGCCCTCACCCTGCTCGAGCGCGACGGCGTCATCTCCAAGCGCGTCCACCGCGCCGCCTACATCGAGCACTTCGATGCCCGCACCCTGCGGGCCGACTTCCACGTCCTGGGCATGCTCAGCGGCGTCGCCGTCGCCCGCATCGCCGTCGACCCCGACCCCGAGGTCCTCGCCGACCTCCACCGGATGCTCGACGAGCTGCGCGCCGCTCCGGCCGACGCCCATGCCCGCCACGAGGAGCTGAGCACGGAGATCCGCCGGGCCGAGCACCGGGCGGGGGCCACGCCGCGCTTACGGGCCGAGCTGCGCGGGTTCGGCCACTTCCTCGAGTGGGCGGCCCGCCAGAGCACCACGCGCAGCCGCGACGAGCTGGCCGACGCTCACGCCCAGGTCATCGACGCCATCGTCGCCGGCGACAGCCGGGCCGCTTCGGAGCACCGCCAAACCGAGGCCCGCAGCGTGGCCGAGGCGGTCATCGCCGAGCTGGTGCAGCGCGGCGTGATCGAGCACGGCTGACGCCGCACCCGCGTCGGTGCCGGTCGGCCCGGCCCGGAGGCGAGGCCGACCAGGAGCACCGGAGGATCAGCGGAGGTCGAACCGATCGGCGTCCATGACCTTGACCCAGGCCGCCACGAAGTCGGCGACGAACCGCTCGTGGGCATCGGACGAGGCGTACACCTCGGCCACGGCCCGGAGCTGCGAGTTCCAACCGAAGACGAGGTCGACGGCGGTGCCCGTCCAGGTGACCTCGCCCGACGCCCGGCTGCGGCCCTCGTAGATGTGCTCGGTGGACGACACCTTCCACTCCGTGGCCATGTCGAGCAGGTTCACGAAGAAGTCGTTGGAGAGGGTGCCGACCTTGTCGGTGAGCACGCCGTGGCTGGTCTCCGCGTGGTTGGCCCCGAGGACCCGGAGGCCACCGATCAGCACGGTGAGCTCCGGGGCGGTGAGCCCGAGCAGGCTGGCCCGGTCGACCAGCAGCTCCTCGGGCCGGCGCTTGTCGCCGGCGCGGGTGTAGTTGCGGAACCCGTCGGCGGTGGGCTCGAGGACCGAGAAGGTCTCGACGTCGGTCTGCTCCTGCGAGGCATCGGTGCGCCCCGGCGAGAACGGGACGACGATCGGTTGCCCGGCATCGGCCGCCGCCTTCTCCACCGCCGCGGAGCCGGCGAGGACGATCAGGTCGGCGAGCGAGATCTGCGCACCGCCCACGTGCGAGCTGTTGAACTCGCCCTGGATCCCTTCGAGCGCCTGCAGGACGGAGGCCAGGCCGGCCGGACCGTTGACGTCCCAGTCTTTCTGCGGAGCGAGCCGGATGCGAGCACCGTTGGCGCCGCCGCGCTTGTCGCTGTCGCGGAAGGTGGAGGCCGACGCCCACGCGGTGGCCACCAGCTGCGAGACGGACAGGTCCGAGCCGAGGATCTGCTGCTTGAGGGCGGCGACATCGGCGTCGCCGACGAGTGGGTGGTCGACGGCGGGCACCGGGTCCTGCCAGATCAGCTCCTCGGAGGCCACCTCGGGACCGAGGTACCGGGAGATGGGGCCCATGTCGCGGTGGGTCAGCTTGTACCAGGCCCGGGCGAACGCGTCGGCGAACTGGTCGGGGTTCTCCAGGAAGCGCCGCGAGATGGGCTCGTAGGCCGAGTCGAACCGCAGCGCGAGGTCGGTGGTGAGCATCATCGGCGCGTGGCGCTTCGACGCGTCGTGGGCGTCGGGCACGGTGTCGTCGGCCGAGCGATCGGTGGGGCGCCACTGGTGGGCGCCGGCCGGGCTCTGGGTCAGCTCCCACTCGTAGCGGAACAGCGTCTCGAAGAAGCTGTTGTCCCAGGTGGTGGGGGTGGGCGTCCAGATGATCTCGATGCCGCTGGAGATGGTGTCGTTGCCGATGCCCGTGCCGAAGCTGTTCTTCCAGCCGAGCCCCTGGTCCTCGAGCTCGGCGCCCTCGGGCTCGCGGGCGACGTAGACATCGCCGTCGGCGGCGCCGTGGGTCTTGCCGAAGGTGTGGCCGCCGGCGATCAGCGCCACGGTCTCCTCGTCGTCCATGGCCATCCGGGCGAACGTCTCGCGGATGTCGCGGCCCGAAGCCACCGGGTCGGGGTTGCCGTTGGGGCCTTCGGGGTTGACGTAGATCAGGCCCATCTGGACGGCACCGAGCGGGTCGGCCAGCTCGCGGTCGCCGCTGTAGCGCTCGTCGTCGAGCCAGGTGGTCTCGGGCCCCCAGTAGATGTCCTCCTCGGGCTGCCAGACGTCGGCCCGGCCGCCGCCGAAGCCGAAGGTCTTGAACCCCATCGACTCGAGGGCGACGTTGCCGGTGAGGATCATCAGATCGGCCCACGAGATCTTCTGGCCGTACTTCTGCTTGATCGGCCACAGCAGCCGGCGGGCCTTGTCGAGGTTGACGTTGTCGGGCCAGCTGTTCAGCGGGGCGAAGCGCTGCGTGCCCGAGCCGGCGCCGCCGCGCCCGTCGTGGATGCGGTAGGTCCCGGCGCTGTGCCACGCCATGCGGATGAAGAGCCCTCCGTAGTGGCCGAAGTCGGCCGGCCACCAGGCCTGCGAGTCGGTCATCAGCGCGGTGAGGTCGGCCTTCAGGGCGGGGAGGTCGAGGCTCTCGAAGGCGGCGGCGTAGTCGAACTCCTCGCCGAGCGGGTCGATCAGCGGCGAGTTCATGGCCAGCGACCTGAGCGTCAGCTGGTCGGGCCACCAGTGCTCGTTGGCGGTGGATCCGGTTGCGGTGTGGCTGTGATCCATCACGGGGCACTTGGCCGAGGGGGCGTCCTCCTCGTCGGTGGTGGTGATGGGACCGGTCTCTTCGTTGGCCATCGGGGGCCTCCTCGTTGCTCGAGCGCTGGTGATCCTTTTCTCCTGCAACGCGGCCGCCGCGCAAGGGCGTGGGCGGCGGCGCACGCATCCCAGTCCGACCGAACCATCGCCCGGACCCGTCATCGAGGACCGTAACGCGGCTCGCCCCGATTAGCTCGCGGACCTGGGACTACGCCGGTCGACGGGCCGGAACCGCCGCGGTCGCCGGGACGGGTGGACGACGCGGCGGGAGGGCGCGAGGGGTCAGGGCGCGGGTGGCCCGGGGTCGGCCTTGGCCGCCCGGATGACCCCGGCGACCGACGCGCCGATCAGGCGGGCGAGGTGCTCCTTGGAGACGTCTCGCGCCCGCAGCCAGTCGAGCGAGGCCCCCTCGAGGAAGCCGATCCAGCCGCGCAGCGCGATGCGCTGCGCCGGGGTCATCTCGTCGAAGCCGAACTCGTCGGCCAGGCGGCGGACCACCACGTCGCGCGAGGCCTCGACGATGGCTTGGACCTCGCGATGCGAGCTCATGCCGCCCTGGAGCACGGCCCGGTACGCCAGGTCGTTGGCCTCGATCCAGTCGAGGTGGGCGTCGAGCGCCGCCGTGCGCCGGGCCCGGGCGGGGAGCGACGGGTCGGGCTTGGTGGCCTCGGCCAGCTCGTCGGCCGCCAGGCGGACGGCGGCGAGGTAGAGGTCGGACTTGGTGGAGAAGTAGTGGTACAGCAGCGGCTTCGACGCGCCGGCGGCGGCCGCCACGTCGGCCATCGACACCTCGTCCCAGGGCCGTTCGCCGAGCAGCTGCAGGCAGGCGCGCAGCACCTCGTCACGCCGGTCGTCGACCGACAGGCGTCGTCGAGGCTGCTGCACGTCGACCATCTCTAGCAGGGCCGGTCCGACGGCCCCGGTGCCGGCGGGCGCGACGCACGCAAGGTGCGGCGCGCCCGCCGATCGGGGGGATCTTGGATCAGCTGTCGATCCACATGCCGATGAGCGAGTGGCCGTTCGCCAGGCCGGCGCTCGGCTCGAGGTCCTTGTCGGTGGTGCTCGCCTCGCCGGGCTGGCTCGGGTCGTCGCCGGGCAGCGGCGGCCCGAGGATGTTGTGGATGTTGCTCTTCTCCACGACGGCCCACGGGGTGAACCAGGTCCAGAGGCTCCACACCTGCTTGGCGAACTCGTTGTTGATCTGCTTGTAGAGCTCGGTCCGCTTGGTGGGGTCGGTCTCGCTGCGACCTTCGTCGAGGAGCTTGTTGATGGTGGCGTCGTCGTAGCCGCTGAAGTTCACGGGGTTGCCCTGGCCGTACCACCACACGTAGTTGATGTCGGGGTCGCCACCCGGGAAGTTCCGGAACAGCATCGCCTGGTACTTCTTGCCGATGGCGTCGTTGATCCCGGCGGCCTGGTCGCGCAGCACGATCTTCACCTTGAGCCCGATCTTGAGGGCCCGCTGCTGGATCAGCTGGGCGAAGCGCATGGTGGCGGCGTCGGGTCCGCTCACCAAGGTGAACGAGTTCTTGCCCCCGTCGGCCACGTACTCCTTGACCAGCTTCTTGGCCGCCTCCAGGTCGAAGGCGGGGTACCCCGGGTCGGCGACGAACGCTTCCGAGCTCGGGGCGAAGGGCCCCGAGGCCACCGTGGGCAGGCCGTTGTTCTGGACCTGGTTCAGCTCCTTGCGGTCGAGGCCCTGGGCGAGGGCCTTGCGCATGCGGATGTCGTCGAACGGGGGCTTGGTGGAGTTGAGCTGGATGAACGTCGGCTCGGCCGCGTCCTCGGACACCAGCATGTTGGTCTTGCCGGCGTTGCGCAGGTCGAGCAGGTCGCCACCGATCTGCTCGGCGTTGCTGGTGTGGATGACGTTGGCGCCGCTGGGGCTCTTGATCGAGTTCAGCCGCACCTGCCCGTCGGCGATGATCCGGAACTCGATGCCGTTCGCGTAGGGGTAGCTCTTGCCGTCGGGGGCCGTCTGCCAGTAGTTCGGGTTGCGGACGCCGACGAGCTTGTCGCCGGTGCTCCAGCTCTTGAACTCGAAGGGCCCGGTCCCGATGAGCTTGCGGTCGCACGACTTGGAGTCGTCGAGCTGGGCCTGCGCCATGATCCCCATCCGGCTGCCGGAGAAGAGGAACGCCGGGAAGGCGATCCAGGGCACCTTGGTGGTGACGGTGACCGTCTGGCCGTCGGCGGTGACGGTGTCGATGTTCTGGAGCGTGAACTTGAACAGCAGCGGCGCCCGGCCCGGGTACGTGCCCCGGTAGGCGTCGAGGTTGTTCTTGACGACCTCGCCGGTGAGGTCGGTGCCGTCGTGGAACTTCACGCCGTCGCGCACGACGATCTTCCAGGTCTTGTAGTCGGTGCTGGGCGTGACCGACTTGGCGAGGTAGGGCGTGTAGCCCCCCGCCGCGTTCGGCACGGTCAAGGTGTCGTAGATGGCGCGCACGACGAGCTCGCCCGAGATGGCGAGCTGGGCCTCGGGCAGGCAGAACCCGCCGTTGGTCTCACCCTCGAGGCCGTAGATGATGGTGCCGCCCCGCTTCGGCGTCCCGGCGTCCTTCAGGCCGCTCTCGCCGCACTTGGCGTTGAGGCAGTCCTCGGCGGTCGAGGTCGGCCCCTTGTCGGCGTCGCTCTTCGTGGTGCCGCCGCACGCGGCGGCGACCACACTGAGCGTCAGCAGCGCGGCGAGGCCGACTGCGGAGGCGCGAGAAGGTGCATGGCGGAAGGTGTGCATCGATGTCCCCTGACGGTGATGGCATTCCGGTTTTGGGCGACAGCTTGCCCCATTTCGGGTCGGCTCGTCGGGTGTTAGTATTACACACATGGTCAGTAGAGAGCGTGACCGATTTCACGCCTCGCGAGTGCCAGCCCTGGTAGGCCAACGATCAGGAAGCGACGTCACGCCATGAAGCTCTTGGACTCCTCTCAGTTCGACGTGAGCCGCCTCGACATCACGAGGCAGAACGTGGCCGTCGAGAAGGTGCTCGAGCACACCGACGACCCACGGCACCGGTACCTCCTGCAGGCGTACCTGCGGCACCGCTACCTCGAGTCGGCCGGGCGCTGGGAGGAGATCCTCGACCCCGCCCTCACCGTCGACGAACCGCACTACCGCTTCGACCTGATCGCCCAAGGCCGGTTCGCCCTGCACGGCAAGGACGAGGTGGCCGCGCTCTACGGCCACTGGACGGCCACCGACCAGTGCGTGTTCTACGTCGAGGACGAATCGGTCGCCGTCGGCGACCACATGGTGGTGGGGAGGGGCATCGGCTACCAGCAGACGCTCGGCTCCGAGGTGGCCGGCACCGGCCTCGACATCGACCCCGAGGCCATGTACCTGCTGCGCTCCCAGATCATGATGCTGTGGCCCTACGACGACCACGGCCGGCTCCTCGGCGAAGACGTCTGGGAGTTCGACGACGCCGAGAAGGCGCTGATCCGGCTCGACCCCGCCGACGTGCTCACCGCCGAGCAGGCAGGACGGCTCCTCGACCCGTTCATCAAGCCGCTCCCGGCGTTCGACGACAGCATGCTCCCCTCGTGAAGGCCGTCGTCTGCCACGAGTCGGATCTCGAGGTGGTGGAGCTCCCCGCCCTCGAGCCGGGCAAGCGCCAGGTGATCGTCGAGGTCACCGGCTGCGGGATCTGCGGCTCCGACCTCCACGCCCGCCACCACGCCGACGAGCAGGCCGACATCCTGGCCGAGGCGGGCTACGACGGGTTCATGCGCGCCGACCAGCGGGTGGTGCTGGGCCACGAGTTCGTCGGCGAGGTGGCCGACTACGGGCCCAAGGCGGCCCGGAAGCTCCCCGTCGGCACCCCCGTCGTCGCCGTCCCGCTCATCCGCACCGGCCCCGACGTGCACGCCATCGGCCTGTCCGCCGCCGCACCCGGCGGCTACGCCGAACAGGTCCTGGTGGAAGAGGCGCTGATGCTCGCGCTGCCCAACGGCCTCGCTCCCGAGGTCGCCGTGCTCACCGAGCCCATGGCGGTCGGGTACCACGCCGTGCGCCGCTCGGAGATCGCCAAGAAGGACACGGCGATCGTCATCGGCTGCGGCCCCGTCGGCCTCGCCGTCATCGCCGTGCTCAAGGCCAAGGGGGTGCGGACGATCATCGCCAGCGACTACTCCCCCGGCCGCCGCGCCCTCGCCACCGCGTGCGGCGCGCACGTGGTGGTCGACCCGAGCGAAGGCACGCCCTACGACACGCTCGGCGACGCCGGCTTCGTGCAGACCGTGCCCGACGCCGCCTGGGGTGCCATCACCATCATCGAGAAGATCCAGCGCGGCAAGCTGCCCCTGCCCTGGCCCACCGTGTGGCGGACGGCCGAGAAGCTCGGCGCCGGGCCCAAGCGGCCGGTGATCTTCGAGTGCGTCGGCGTGCCCGGGATCATCGACGGGCTGATCAGCACCGCGCCCCTGTTCTCGCGCGTGGTCGTGGTGGGCGTGTGCATGGAGGACGACACGTTCCGACCGGCCATGGCGATCAACAAGGAGATCGACCTCCGGTTCGTCGTCGGCTACACGCCGCTCGAGTTCCGCGACGCGCTGCACCTCCTGGCGGAGGGCAAGGTCGATGCCTCGCCCATCGTCACGGGGACGGTCGGGCTGCACGGCGTCGACGCCGCGTTCGACGCCCTCCAGGACCCGGAGCAGCACGCCAAGATCATCATCGACCCCCGGAGCGCCGCCACCGCTCCGTGATCAGTGGGCCAGGAGCGGGAGGTCGAGCGGAGCGCGGGCGGTGCGCTTGAGCTCGGAGAAGCCGGCGTGGTCGGCCAGGGTGCGGACCGCGTCGTACACCGCGACCGCGTCCTCGTCGTTCGGGATGTCGCTGATGACGGGGCCGAACAGCGAGTTCCCCGTGGGCGGGCCGAAGGTGATGATCGGGGTGCCCACATCGGGACCGGTGCGGCGGAACGCCTCGTCGCTCTCGGCGCGGATCAGGCCGTCCCACGAGTCGTCGTCAGCGGCCGCCAGCAGGGTGTCGGGCAGGCCCGCCTCGGCCAGCAGCTTGGCCGGCTCGACGGCGGCGGCGGCACCGGCGAAGCGATCCGTCAGGTCGCCCTCGCCCTTGGCGTACCAGAAGGCCTCGCCGTACACCCGGTACAGGTCGCCGACGGCGTCGTTGCCGAACTGCTCCCGGGCCGCCGCGCAGATGCGGTGGTACCGGAGGCCGCGCTGCTGCGCCTCGGCCATCGACTCGGACAGGTCCTCGTTGGCCTCGTTGATGAACTTGAGGGAGATGAAGCGCCAGCCCACGTTCAGGTCCCGGAGCTCCGCCACGCGCCGGATCCACACCGACGTCTGCCAGGCGAACGGACAGCCCGGGTCGAAGAAGAACTCGAGGTCGTAGGGGCCGCCCGGCAGGTCGGGGACGGTGGTAGCAGAAGCTTCAGTCATACACATTTCAACCATCATCCGAGCCCCCTTGTTCCCTGGCGCCGGACGACTTCACCCGAGACGGGGGAGGGTGGGTCAGCCATCACCCGCGGCACCACGGCTCGGCGCCCAGACTTGGGCAGGTCCCCCCTCCCGGGGCCGCAAACGAAAGGCACCCCCATGCTGGCTTCCGACTTCGGAACCGGACAGATCTTCTGGTCGTTCGTCTGGTTCACCATGTTCTTCCTGTGGATCTACCTGCTGATCGTGGTGTTCGCCGACATCTTCCGCAGCCACGAGCTCAGCGGCTTCGCCAAGTTCCTCTGGATCCTCTTCGTGATCATCACCCCGTACCTGGGCGTGTTCGTCTACTTGATCGCACGCGGCCACAAGATGACCGAGCACCGGCTCGAAGACGCCGCGGCCCGCGACCAGGCGGCCCAGGCCTACGTCCGCCAGGCGGCCGGCACGCCGCCGCCCACCGCGGCCGGCGAGCTCCAGCGGCTCGCCGACCTGCGCGACAACGGCGTGCTCAGCCCCGAGGAGTTCGAGGTCCAGAAGGCGAAGATCCTCGCCTGACGGCCCGGGTCAGCCCCGGCGGCGGACCAGCACGACGCCATCGAGCAGCGTGCCGGTCTGGCCGTCGGGGCTGCTCCCCTCTCGCTCGACCACCTCGCAGCGCACCGTGTCCCAGCGCGCCGGATCGAGCGCCAGCGCGTCGAGCTCCTCCTGCGGTGTGGGGAACCGGTGCTTCGGGTCGTGCTGGGTGGACCACGGCGGGAACGCCGCGTGCGACACCGCCAGCAGGGCGCCGCCGGGCCTCAGCGCCGCCGCCGCCCGACCCAGGATCTCGGCGCGCGGCAGGTCGATCGGCGACTGGAAGAACTGGGCCGACACCAGGTCGAACGTCCCCACCGGGAACGACACCGCCAGGTCGTGGCGCTCCCACGAGATGCGATCGGCCACGCCCGCAGCCTCGGCGGCCTCGGTCCCCCGCTCGATGGCCACCGCCGACACGTCGACCGCCGTGACCTCCCACCCGCGCTCGGCGAACCAGATGGCGTCGCCGCCCTCGCCGCACCCCAGGTCGAGCACCCGGCCGGGCGGCCACGACCCCACCTCGGCGGCCAGCACCGGGTTCACCCGGCCGCTCCAGATCAGCGGACGGTCGCGGTACCGCTCCTCCCAGAACTCGCGGGTCTCGAGCTCGTGCTCCCGCTCGTGGTCGTGCTGGTGCCCTTCGGCGTGCACCTGCCCCGAGTCGTGTGCCGACCCGTGCGCTCCACTGGATACCGACTCGTTCGCGGTCATGGTCGAACCTCCTTCGTTCCCGTGCAGGTTGGACGGGATCGCGCGATCCGGCAACCACCGTTGCCGGATCGGCAACACCCACACCGCCCCCGAAATCTGAACCTGGCACCGATCACGGACTGGGGTGGCCCTGATCCGTGCCGGGCTCAGGGGGTGGGGGCGCGGGTGGCCTTCTTGACGGCCGCCAGCTCCACGCGCTGCGGGTGGTCCTTGTAGAAGGGGTCGAGCGGGAAGCAGCCTGAGACCAAGCCGTTGCGGGGGGCCGTGGTGCAGTCGCTGAACGTGCGGCAGATGAGCCGCGAGTCGAGCGGGCGGCCGGCGAGGACCTCGGCGGGGAGGTCGGGGTGCGACAGCGCCATGCGGCCGAGACCGATGAGGCTGGCTCCGCCCGCCTCCGCCACCGCCCGCGCCGCGTGCGGCAGCCACTGCTGGAGGTACGAGTAGCCCGAGCCCACCACGGTGAGGTTCGGGTGGGCCGCGGTCAGCTCGGCGGTGGCGGTCAGCTGGCGGGCCACGCCGACCAGCGGATCCTCGGGGAGCTTGTAGCCGTCGGAGGGCGGGAAGTACGCCGGCCGCTGCACGTGCGGGTTGTAGTACGGGCTGCCTGCGGTGGTGCAGACGAGCCCGATCCCCAGGGCCTCGATGGCATCGAGCAGCGCGTGCGGCTCGGCGAGG
Source organism: Aquihabitans sp. McL0605 (assembly GCF_049993875.1). Lineage (NCBI taxonomy): Bacteria > Bacillati > Actinomycetota > Acidimicrobiia > Acidimicrobiales > Iamiaceae > Aquihabitans > Aquihabitans sp. McL0605. Next base: position 2,602,045 of record NZ_CP188252.1, on the reverse strand, counting down.
TCGATCCCGAGCCCGGTGCCATCGCCCCCGAACGCGTACGGATAGGGACCGTCCACCACCGGCACGCCCACGCTGCCGGGCCCCGGGGCGAACGGCATCAGGTCGAAGACCGAGAGGCGCACGGCGATCGCCAGGCCCGGCGCCTGCTCCCGGATGCCGGCGGCGACCCGGCGCAAGAAGGTGGTGCGGCCGTGGAGGCTGCCGCCGTAGGCATCGCCGCGGTCGCGGGCCGAGAGCAGCTCGTGGAGGAGGTAGCCGTGACAGTGCTTGACGTCGACGAAGTCGAACCCGGCCTGGGCGGCCAGCACGGCGGCGGCCACGTACTGCTCGACCAGCTCGTCGAGCTCGTGGGTGGCGAACACGGCCTCGGCGCCGACCCCGACCCGACCGTCGAGCTCCGGGTGGGCGTAGGCGGTGCGCGGGAGCGGAGCGCCATCGGGCCGGGACCACCGACCCGAGTGGGTGAGCTGCAGCCCGGTCACCTGACCGGGGGCCAGCAGCGTGCGCAGCGCGGCGATGCCGTCGATGGTGGACTCGTCGATCACCAGCTGGTGCGGGTTGGCCCGGCCGTCGGGGCGCACGGCGGTGGCCTCGCCCCACACCAGGCCGGCACCGGAGGCCCCGAACCGCGCCCAGCGGCGGCGCACGAGGTTCGTGGCCCGGCCGTCGGTGCCGGCGTCCCAGCCCTCCATCGGCAAGATGGCGAAGCGGTTGGGGATGCGCAGGGTGCCGGCGCCGGCGTCGTGCACCTCCACCGCCTCGGCGAGCCGGCCGCCGGCGTCGACCGCGTCGGCGAGCGGGATGTCGATCCCCAGCTCGGCGCACCGGTCGCGGAGCTGGTCGACCGTGGTGAACTTCTTGACCTGCGGATACCTCACGTCAGCTCATCGATGCGGGCGCTGATGTCGGCCAGGACCGCACGGTCGGAGTCGGGGCGCTGGGGCGCGCCCGCCGGCGTGCGATCGGTGGCGGCCCAGCCGCGGAGGTGGAGGAACATCGCCGCATCATGGCGGTACCCGGGGACGGGGGCGCGGAAGGTGAAGTGGCCGAGGTACTGGAGCAGGTCGTTCAGCTCGTAGAAGCGCGGGTCGCCCTGCTCCCACAGCTGGTCGCGGCGGGCGAACGCCTCGGGCGCGAACGTCGACAGGCCGAGCAGGTAGTCGGAGCCGTACATCACCATGTCGATCGCCAGGTCGTTGCCGGTGAGGACCTGGAACTCGGGTCGGAGCTGGTCGCGCAGCGCCAGCCGGTCCCACTCGGCCTGCCGGCTGAGCGACGAGTGCTTGGCCCCGGCGCACTGCGGCACGTCGAGCAGACCGCGGTAGGCCTCGAGCGGGTAGATCCGGCCGTACGGCACGAACTGGGGCCCGAGCTCGAAGCCGATGAACCGGTCGACGCGCCGGCCGATGCCGGACATCGCCGCCACCCACGCATCGGGGTCGAGGGCGTTGAGGCCGTGCGACGGGAAGATCACCGGCGTGCCGCCGCGCTCGACGATGGGCTCGATGGCGGCGGCGTAGGCGTCCTCGTCGTAGGGCGCGCCCGGCTGGTCGGCCACGAACGCCCCCGCCACGAAGCCGCCGCCGGCCACCGTGGCTCGGGCCAGGTCGAGCACCCGCTCGCGGGTCTCGACGTCGATCAGCTGCACGTACCCGGTGTCCATGTTGACGGCCGGCGCCAACCCCGCGCGGTGGGTGCGCGCGATGTGCGCCTCGAGCGCCGACCAGTCGGTGCCGCCGTCGGCGGCGATCGGCAGGAGGATCGCGGACATGCCGGTGATGCGCCGACGGGGCCGGAGGAGCGAGGCCACGTCGGCGGGTTCGAGGGTGGTCACGGGAGGTCCTCGTGGATGATGCGGTCGAGCAGGGCGGTGGCGGCGTCGGGGACGTCGGGCCGCTCGTCGGGCAGCGGCTGGCTGGGACTGGCATAGACCAGCGCGCCCAGCCGGTGCACACCCTGGCCCAGCGCGCAGGCAAGGGCGGGGACCGCGGCGTTCGGCCGGATCAGGTTGGCGTTGACGGCGACGGCCGCCACCCACCCGGTCCGCTCCTCCCCCAAGGCGGGGAGGCCGATGAGCGCCGTGGTGCCGTGCTCGGTGGTGAGGGCCGCCCGATCGGTGACCGGAGCGGCGGCGGCGGTGAGCGCGTGGCGCGTGGGCGAGTAGCCGACCGCGAACCCGGTCTCGACGGCGCGCAGCCTCCGAGCCGTGCGGATCTGGTGCAGCCGCCCGTGCCAGCGCCCGTCGACGGCGAAGCAGACCGAATCGACGCGCACGTCGGGCCACGGGTACCAGGTGCTCCAGCTCATCGCGTCCTCGACGCCCGCGACGTCGACGCCGAGGCGGGCCCGGCGGTTGCCCTCGGCATCGGTGAGTGCGAGGGTCGAGTCGGTGACGTACGTGCCCGAGACATCGGGGACATCGGCGCTGAAGCCGAAGGCCGACGAGTAGGCGAACTTCCGGTACTTGGCCCCAGCCTGCTCGGGGAACTCGATGGGCCAGCCCGGACGCGCCACCAGGGCGACGGCCTGGTCGTCATCGCGCGTGACCACCCACCCGGGATCGGTCAGCGTGACGGGAGCGTCGGCGGCGGGCGCGGCCAGCTCGGGATCGGCCCAGTACGGGTGGTCGGCGGGGGCCGCCAGGCCCAAGAACGCCTTCATGCACCAATAGGGCGAGCCGGGCGAGTTGTAGCTCTCGGCGAGGGTGCGGTTGGCGTACGTGTAGCCCACCGACAGCAGGCCGTCGGCCTCGCTGATCGCCTTGTCGGACCACCAGCGGAGGTTGCGCAGGGTGTGGCCCTTCGCCTCGCCCCACGGCACCGGCGACGCCACGTCGGCCCACGCCAGCGCGCCCCAGAACGAGCTCATGGCGAAGCGGTACGTGAGGCTGCGGCCCACGGGGATGGCGGCGCCGTCGGCGGCGAACCAGTGGCGGAAGTCGGCGGCGAAGCCCGCGGCGCGCTCGCGGTAGAGCTCGGCGTAGCCGGGGTTGCCCAGGCCGACATCGGACGCCGCCGCACAGATCAGCCCGTAGGTGTGGAACGCGAACGGGACGTAGTAGTCGACGTTCTCCAGCTCGCCGTCGACGTACCAGTGGTGGCCGCGGCGGAACGTCTCGAGCAGCCGGTACGACTCCTCCACCTTGTCGATGGCGAACGGCTGGCCCACCCGCTGCAGCCCGAGCGCCACGAGGATGCGGAAGAACTGCCAGTTGTTGTTGGCCGGGTCGTGGTCGAAGATCCCCCACAACCAGGTGACGAGCCGCTCCCGCGCCACCGGCCCGAGGTGGTCCCACGTGCACTCCGGGCAGAAGGCGAGGGCGAGGCCGATGGCCGCCTGCTCCACCATGCGCTGGTCGAGATCTCCCTCCACCGGCCCCCAGTACTCGTCGGAACCCGGGTTGGTGCCGGCCTCCAGCCCGGCGCAGATGCGGTCCCAGCCGTGGAACGCGCCACCGCCCACCACGAGCGGGACGATCCCGTAGAGGGGCCGGGCGAACCCTTCGAGCTCCGCCGCCGCCTGGTCGAACAGGGCGCCTCCGCTCCCGACCCGCACCCGAGCGCCACCCCGGCTGGTGCGCGGGCCGAGCGGTCGGTGGAGGTCGAGCACGGCGCGCTGCAGGTGCGCCCGGGTCTCGAGCGGGCCCAGAGCGAGCGGGTTCCCGCCGAGGCGGGCGACGTCGAACGGCGGCACCGCACGATCTTGTCGCAGCGAGCCGACCTGCGCTTGCAGTACAACCAACGGGTGACCTGCCCACCCCCCTCGTCCGGCCGGTGACCGTGACCGCGGGGACCGTCCTGCTCGGCACGGTCGCGATCGAGCCAACCGCTGGGCCACCCTCGATCCCTCGGGCGCCCCGTCGACGGTGGTCGCCGACTGGCTCGCTCCCCTCGCCGCCGCGGGCTTCGACGGCCTCGAGCTGTGGGAGCGGCGAGCACGTCGCCGAGGAGATCGGGCGGTGGGCCGCCGGCGAGCCGGCGGTCAACGAGGTCCGGCTCGATCAGCTCCCCCGCCTGGCGTGAGCCCGGGCGAAGCCCGGCAGCACGTCAGATGACCAGGCCCAGCCCGCCGTCGACCACGAGGGTCTGGCCCGTGGCGTAGCGGATGCCCACCAGGGCCACCACCGCCTCGGCGATGTCGGCCGCGGTGGCCACCCGGTGCAGTGGGGCGATCGCGGTCACGCCCTCCTTCATGGCGTCCCAGTCCTCGGTCCAGGGCGTGGCGACCAGGCCGGGGGCCACGGCGTTGACCCGCACGCCACCGCCGGCGTGCTTGGCCATGATCGTCGTGAGGTGGTCGAGCGCCGCCTTCGACACGGCGTAGGGCAGCGAGCTGCCGGTCTGGCGGACGCCGGCGAGCGACGTGATGTTGGTGATCCAACCGTCGGGCGCCTCGCGCAGCAGCGGAAGCGCGGCCTGGCTCAGCAGGAACGTGCCCACCACGTTGGTGCGCAGGATCTTGTCCCAGTGCTCGGCCGTCACCGCGGCGATGTCGGTGAGCGGCACCTCGCAGGTCACGCCCGCGTTGTTGACCACACCGTCGAGGCGGCCCCAGCGGCCCTCGGCCGCGCCGATCAGCGCGGCCGCGGTGGCGGGGTCGCCCACGTCGCCCCGCACGTAGACGGCATCGGGCAGCTCACCGGCGATGCGCTCGCCGGCCTCGACCGACGACGCCGAGTTGACGACGATGCCGGCGCCCAGGGCGGCGAACCGGCGGGCCACCTCCTCGCCGATGCCGCTGGACGATCCGCTGACGATGATGGCTTGGCCGGTGAGGTCCACGGTGGTTCCGATCGACGGGGGCGAGACCGCCCATCTTGTCCGGTGGTCAGTCGACCGGCCCGGCGACGCCCACCACCCGGAGCGCCTCGTCGACCAGATGGCCGGTGAACTCGGCATCGAGCGGGTCTCTCGTGACGAGGGCGCGCAGCCAGATGGGTCCGCTGATGGCGTCGGCGAGCCACTGGATGTCGGTGCTCGGCGGGAGCTGCAGGGCGGTGACCGCCCGGTCGATCCGACCGACGAGCTGCTCGCGGCGCGGCTCCACCAGGCGGCGGCGCAGCTCGGCGTCGAGCACCGGATCGTTGGCGGCCGCGGCGATCAGCGAGCCCAGCACGGCGCGCCCCTTGGGCGTGTCGATCACCTCGCGGAGCGACTCGGCGTAGCCGTTGAGGTCGTCGACGATGTCGCCGGTGTCCTCGACGGGGTGCTGGGCGAAGACCTCGTTGACCGCGTCGACGACGGCATCGACGCGCGAGCCCCAGTAGCGGTCGAGGTTGTTGGTGCTCACGCCGGAGCGGGTGGCGATGCCGCTGAAGGACAGGCTCGAGAACCCGGCCTCGGCGAGGAGGTCGAGCGTGGCCCCGGCCAGATCTCGGCGCGACAGGTTGGGCAGCGACCGGGCGCTCGTGGCCACCAGGTCCTCGATGCCCTCGGTGGCATCCTCGTCGGCGCTGACCGGGCGGGCCGGGAGCCACACCGCCGCCACGACCGCACCCGCGAACGCCACCAGCGCACCCACGATCACGGTGTGCTGGAGCGCCACCACGAACGCCTCGTTGGCGGCGTCGGTGATCAGCTGGGCGGCTTGGGCCGGGAGGTGCGCGCCCACGATCGACGCGCTGCCCACCGAGTCGGAGACGGCCTTGGCGGCCTCGGGCGACGCCTTGGCGAGCGCCTCGTAGTTCGGGTTGGACCGGATCTGGCTCGTGTACACGGCGGCGGTGACGCTGCCCAGGATGGCCACGCCGAGGGCGCCGCCGATCTCGCGCGTGGTGTCGTTCACCGCGGAGCCGACGCCGGCGCGCGACGGGGGCAGCGAGCCCATGATCGAGTCGGTCGCCGGCGCCATGGCGAAGCCCATGCCGACACCCACGATGACCAGCACCAGGGCTACGAGCGGGTACCCGCTCGTGACCGTCACCCGGGAGAAGATGAGCAGGGCGAGGCCCACGAGCCCGAGCCCGGTGGCCACCACGATCTTGGTGCCGAACCGGCCGACGAGCTTGGCGCTGAGCGGCGCCGCCACCATCAACGCCAGGGCGATGGGCATGAGGCAGGCACCCGACTTGAGCGCCGAGAACCCCAGCACGAACTGGAGGTACTGCGTCACGAAGAACATGGCGCCGAACATGGCGAAGAACACGAGCGTGACCGCCACCGACGCCGCCGAGAACCGGGGGTTCTTGAAGAACGTGACGTCGAGGATCGGGTGGTCGGTGTGGCGCTCCCAGAGCACGAACGACGTGAGCAGCACCAGCGCTGCCGCACCGCACACCAGGATCACCGGATCGGTCCAGCCGCGCGACGGGCCCTCGATGATGGCGAACAGCATGGCGACCAGCCCGAACAGCGACAGCAGCGTGCCGATGATGTCGAGCCGCTGCGGGTGGGCGTCCTTCGAGTTGGGCACCAGGACCGAGGCCGCGATCACCGCGATGATCACGATCGGGACGTTCACCAGGAAGATCGAGCCCCACCAGAAGTGCTCGAGCAGGTAGCCGCCGGCGAGCGGCCCGATGGCCACGCCGAGGCCCGACACCCCGGCCCAGATCGAGATGGCCCGGGCCCGCTCGGCCGGGTTGCCGAAGACGTTGGTGAGGATCGACAGGGTGCTCGGCATGATGAACGCCGCGCCCAGGCCCTGGACGGCGCGCATGGCGATGAGGGCGTGGGCCGAGCCCGCCTGCGAGCAGGCGAGCGATCCGCAGCCGAAGATGACGAGGCCGACGATGAGCGTCCACTTCCGGCCCAACCGGTCGCCGGTGTTGCCGGCGATCAGCAAGGTGCTGGCGAAGATGATCGTGTAGGCGTCGACGATCCACTGGAGCTCGCTCGACGACGCTCCGATGTCGCGGACCAGCGTGGGCAGCGCCACGTTGACGATGGTCCCGTCGATGCCGACGATCAGCAGGGCCAGGCACAAGACGCCGAGGATCGTCCAGCGGTTGGGATCGCTGGGGATGGCTCCTTCCGCCTCGAGCTCGTCGGTGGAGAGCCGATCGAGGTCGTCCGCTGTGGCACTGCCCGCGTCGCCCATGCGGGGAGTCTCACAGCTTCCGGCCGAGAAGTCACCAGGTCATCGCGCCGGCGTTCACCCATGGGCCGCCCTGGAGCAGATCCCCGTCGCCCGGCGGCCCGGGCCGCTCCGGCACTACCTGACGGGTAATCGATCTTCCGCGGCCTCGGGCGCACGATCGGTGGAGCAACCATCCACCGAGCCATCGGAGCACCCCATGACCGACACCACCACCCTCATCGACACCCACCTGGCCGCGTACGCCGAGCCCGACCCGAAGCGGCGCGTCGAGCTGCTCACCGACGTGTGGGCCGCCGACGGCGAGCTGCTCGATCCACCGTTCGACGGCAGCGGCATCGACGCCATCTCGGGCCTGACCGACGCCGTGTTGGCCCACTACCCGGGCCACGCCTTCCGCCGCACCACGGCGGTCGACGAGCACCATGCGTTCGCCCGCTACGGCTGGGACCTGGTGGCGCCCGACGGGACGGTGGCGGTCAGCGGCACCGATGTCGCCGAGCTCGACGACGGGCGGATCGTCCGCATCGTCGGCTTCTTCGGCGACCTCGCCGCGGCATGACAGCCTGGACCGGAAGCGACCACGAGGAGCAGTGACATGGCAGCGACGGTGGGCGTCGGCCCGTTGGTCAAGGAGTGGCGGGGGCGCCGCCGTCGCAGCCAGCTGGACCTCGCGCTGGAGGTGGGCGTCTCCGCCCGCCACCTGAGCTTCGTGGAGACCGGCCGGTCGCGGCCCAGCCCCGAGCTGGTGCTGACCCTCGCCCACCACCTCGACGTGCCCCTGCGCGAGCGCAACGCCCTCCTCCTCGCCGCCGGGTACGCCCCTCGCTACCAGGAGACCCCGTTGGACGATCCGGCGATGGACCAGGTGCGCTCGTCGCTCACCCGCCTGCTGGCGGCCCACGACCCGTACCCCGGTGTGGTGATCGATGCCCGCTGGGACATCGTCCTGGCGAACGAGGCCGCCGGGCTGCTCACCGCAGTGCTGCCGCCCGAGCTGGCCGCGCCTCCCGTCAACGTGTTCCGGGCCTGCCTGCACCCCGACGGCCTGGCTCGCATCACGCGCAACCTCGAGCCGTGGGCCACCTACCTGCTGAGCGAGCTGCACCGGATGGCGGTCCGCTCCGCCGACCCGGGGCTGCTCGAGCTGGAGCGCGAGGTGCACGCCTACCCCGTGATCGACCACCTGGTCGGCTCGGGCCGTTGGCTCGACGACGCGCCCACCGGTCTGCTGGTGCCGGTGGAGCTCGACCTGGGTGGCCAGGTCCTGGCGCTGTTCACCACCCTCACCTCGTTCGGCACCCCTCGCGACATCACGCTGGCGGAGCTCGCTGTCGAGCTCTTCTACCCGGCCGACGCCGCCACCGAGGCGGCGTTGCGCGGCCCAACCGGCTGACGACCCGCCCGCATCGTCGCCACCGGCCGCGCACCGGGCCGAGGAGCGTTCAGTCGGCGGCGGTCACGCGCCTCGTCATCGTGATGCTGAGGGCGCCGACCCACAGGATCCACAGGAACGGGCCGACGCCACCGGCGTAGCCCGCCGCGTTGAATCCGCTCCTGGTGAACATGCCTCCGAGCTCGACGACGTTGGCCGCGATCTCGATCGCCCCGAGCACCACCAGCCAGCGCGGCAGCACCCCTGACCGCCAGATCACGATGATGGGGGCGAGCACGGACACGAGGGCCGCGCCGGCGCTCAACGCGTACAGGGACAGGTTGTTGGCATCGAAGGCGAGCTGCACGAGCGCCGGGTCGAGGCCACCCGCACCTCGCCAGACGATCGCGGCGAGTGGGACCGTGCCTCCCAGGATGATGGCCAGCAGGGCGATCCAGGAAGCGAACGTCGCGTTGGCAAGCGCAGGCGCGCCGCCCTCGACCGCGAGGAAGTCGCGGAGGTAGCCGAGGAACCAGAGCAGGAACGTGACGGCGATCGACGCCAGGAGGAAGCCGAGCAGCAGGCCGGTGCGCGCCTCGCGCAGATGAGCCGCGATCTCGGTCGCGGATGCGTCAGGCGCGAGGGGCGAGCCCCCAGCGAAGGCGCTGGCGACGTAGACCGCCGCTCCGACGGCGCCTGATGCCGCCCCGGCGCGGCGCCAGGTGAGGTCGTTCGTCCGGCGGAGCGTCGGCGCGGGCGCGGCGGCAGCGGGTGGTTGGAGGTGCATCATCGTGAGCTCCTGGGTAGCTGTGGCTCCGCCTGGTGGCGGAGGGTGGGTGGCGCCCGGAGGGTCAGCTCTCGGTGCGCTCGACCTCGCGGCGGGTTGCCGCTGACGCGAGCTCGGTCCTGGTTGCGACCCCGAGCTTGGCGAAGATGTGGCTCAGGTGGACCTTGACGGTCCCCCGGGCGATGAAGAGGCGCGCCGCGATCTCCGGATTGGTGAGACCCTCCGCGGCCAGGGCCACGACCTGGTTCTCCGTGGGCGTGAGGCTGGCCCAACCCATCGAGGGCCGCTTGCGCTCGCCCCGGGCGCGGGTCGCGTAGGCGACGGCTTGGCTGATGTCGAGCTCCGAGCCCTCGCTCCAGGCGGCGGCGAACCGGTCGGCGCCGAGCAGCTCCGTGGTGCGAGCAAGATCGCGGTCGTAGGCGGATTGGCAGCTGGGCCATCGGGCGATCGAACGGCGAGCGCGCAGGGTGGCGGCGGCGCTGAAGAGCCGAGCCGCTTCCGCCGCGCTCTCGTGCTCGAGGGCCAGCCCGGCGACGGCCTCGAGGCCCTCGATGATCCCGGGAACCAGGCCGGCCTCGACGCACTGCTGGAGCGCGGCGTGCTCGAGGTCCTCGGCGTCGCCGTACTCGCCGTCGGCACGGGCAACCGCACCGAGCTGATGATCGACCATGGCGTGCAACCACGGGTTCCCGAGCCGAGCGGCGCCCTTGCGCGCCTTGGCGAGCGCGGCCTTCGCGTCCGCGGTCTCGCCGAGCGCCGTGTCGGCCGTGCCGAGCAGGATGCGAGCCCAGGTGAGGAACACCGGGAGGCACGGCTTGGCCAGGCGGGCCGTCACGATGCGATGGGCCTCAGCGGCGTCGCCGACGCTGAGCGCGACGGTCGCCCGGCCGAGCTCGGCGTGGTGCACGCCCATCTCCCCTCCCGTCGCCCGGGCCCGGGCGATGAAGGCATCGAGGCGCGCCTGGGCTGCGGCCGGGTCGCCGGTGAGGAGCTCGAGCTCGGCGAGCCATGCGATCGCCAGACCGGCCGTCGCGGGATCGCCGACCTCGCGGCAGGCCTGCAGGGCGCGGTGCAGGTGATCGCGAGCGGCGGTGACGTCACCTCGGTGGACCGCGCTCATCCCCCGGCCGGCATGGCACCACGCGGCGAAGAACACGTTGTGCAGCGAGGCCGCCACCTCGTCGAGGGCGTCGAGCGCGCCGGCGAGCGCCTCATGGTCGTCCTCGGCCATCCACGAGACCGTGATCATCTTCAGGCCGTCGGCGATGGCCCAGTTGTCACCCAGCGAGCGGCCGAGCGAGACGCTGGCGTCGAGGGCCTCCCGAGCGGCGGGCGGGTCCGTCCACAGCTGGGCGTAGCCGATGGTGTTCAGCGCCCGGGCCTTGGCCCAGGCGTCTCCGACGGACTCGGCCAGCGCCAGGGCTTCCGGCGCCAGCGCCATGGCCACCGCGAAGTCATCGCTGTACAGCGCCACGTGGGCGGCCCCCCAGAGGGCGCGGGCCCGGACGACGTCGCCACCGTCGGTGGGCTCCTGCGCCAACGCCCGGGCGAACCAACGGCCGCCCTCGACCAAGTGCCCGCGAAGTTCCCAGAACAGCGTCAGTCCGGTCACCAGGCGGAGGAAGAGATCCGTACGTCCGGTGGCATCAGCCCACTCCAGCGCCGCACGCTCGTTGTCGAGATCGATCTCGAGGGCCGCCAACCACCGCGGACCGTCAGCCAGGGCCAGCTCCGGCTCGATGCGGGTCACCGCGGCGACGAAGACCTCGAGGTGACGATCCCGTGCCGCATCGGCGTCGCCGGCTTCGATCAGTCGATCACGGGCATACACGCGCACCGACTCCAGCAGGCGGTACCGGGCACCGCCGGGGTCGACGCTCACCAGCGACTTGTCGACGAGGCGGGTCACGATGTCGAGCACGGCGAACGGGTCCACACCGTCGTCCGCGCCCACGAGCTCCGCCGCCTCCAGCGTGAAGCCACCCGCGAAGACCGACAGGCGTCGCAGGGTGGCGCTCTCTGCCGCGTCGAGCAGCTCGTAGCTCCACGCCATCGACGCCTCGAGCGTCTGCTGCCGTGGCATCGCGAGGCGATCGCCGCCCGTGAGCAGGCGGAAGCGATCGTCCAGCCCGGCCGCGATGCGCTCCGGGTGCATCATCCGGACGCGTGCGGCGGCGAGCTCGATGCCCAGCGGCAAGCCGTCGACGCGCTGGCAGATGCGACGGACCACCTCGACCTGCTCGGGGTCGGGTGCGTAGCCCGGGCGCACCCGCGACGCCCGCTCGACGAACAGTTCGATGGCAGACGCGTCGTCCAGCGATGGCACCCGCCATCCGACCTCTCCGGCCAACCCGAGCGGCTCGCGGCTGGTGGCGAGCACCGTCAGCCCCGGCACCGTCGACAGCAGCTCGAGCACCAGCCGAGCGGCCCCATCGAGGACCTGCTCGCAGTTGTCGAGGACGAGCAGCCCTTCCCGATCGCGCAGCTGCTCCGCCAAGGTGTCACCCGCCGGACGGTCGGGCTCCTCCCGCACCCCCACCCCCGCGGCGACGACGCCGGCCACGAGCTGCGCATCCCGCACCGACGCCAGTTCGACGAACCACACGTCACGGCCGGCCGCCGCGGCCGCGTCGGAGGCGAGCCGCAACGCGAGCCGCGTCTTCCCGCACCCACCTGCGCCGGTGACGGTGACCAGCCGCTCCCGATCGAGGATCGCAGCCAACTCCACCAGGGCCGCGCCCCGGCCGATCAGCGGCGTGATCGGCAGCGGAAGCGGCATCAACGGCCGATCGTACGCATCGCCGCAATCGCCGGCACCGGTCACCTCGCACCGCCGAGCATCCAGGGGAGGTGCACCCGAAGCGATCATGCTGCGATTCTCTGCGCCGACCGAGCCGTGAACATCCCCCAGGTGGCATAGATCGTCGAGGGCGCTGCTCCTGGGCGCGGCGCGCCGAGCGCAGGGTCCGCTCCCGACGGGCCCTCCAGCCGGCCGGCGCCGCCACCGAGGCCGCACCGCGATCGATGGCGGCGACGAGCCCGGAGGGCTCGTAGCTGGCTAGTACCCGCCTCGGCCGGAAGAAGCCGCCGTGGTGGACGGGGTGGTGCTGGACGACGACGCTGCGGTGCCCGAGTAGAAGGCGCCCTGCATGCCCATGGTGCCGTGGAAGTCGCAGTGGAAGTCGAGCGAGCCCGACATCGGCACGGTCACCGTGACGGTGGCCTTGCTGCCAGGGTCGACCTTCTGGTCGATGCTCGAGTCGGCGAGGGTGAACGTGTGGGGGTTGCTGCCCTCGTTCTTCAGCTCGACGGTCACCTTGGCTCCAGGTGCCGCCTTGATGAACGTGGGCTTGAAGTAGTTGTCGTCCATCTCGACCGTCAGGTTGGTCTTCATGCCCGCCGACGAGATGTCCTTGGTGCCCTTGTTCGTGACCTTGCCGCTGAGCGCGACGGGTGCTCCGCCCGTCGCGGCGCTGCCGCTGGCGGGTGCGGTGGTGCCGCTGCTGTCGCTCCCACCGCTGCTCCCGCAGCCGGCGGCCACGAATGCGAGGGTGAGGGCCAGGGCAAGAGCGGCGCCGAGGGTCCGGGATCGGGTCATAACGAGTCCTCCGTGTCAGCCGGCGGGGTGCCGGTCCGTCGGGGGTACTACGGACGGGACCGCCAGAGGGATTGCCGCCGTACGATCTTCTGGTGCCGCGCAATCCCAAAGCGGTCCTCGGCCGTACACCTGGCATGTGGTCCGCGTCTGACGAAGCGCTCCTCGCCGGCATCGCCACCGGCGACGGGTCGGCCGCGCGCACGTTCGTGCGCCGCTACCAGCAGCGGGTGTTCGGCCTGGCGCTCACCATCTTGAGCGACCGCCACAGCGCGGAGGACGCGGCCCAAGATGCGTTCGTGCGGATCTGGCGCCACGCCGGCGCGTTCGACCCGCGGCGCGGCAAGGTGGCGCCGTGGGTGCTCACCATCACCCGCAACGCCGCGCTCGACGCCGTCCGGCTGCGCCGGGCCGTGCCCGCTGACCCCGAGACCATGCTGGCCCTGGCGCTTCCCTCGGCCGAGCGGTCCCCGAGCGACCACGCCGAGCTCGACTTCGACATCGACCGGGCCCGCGGGGCGCTGGCCGAGCTGCCGGCCGACCAGCGCCAGGCCGTGCTGCTCGCCGCGTTCTACGGGCTCACCGCGGCGGAGATCGCGGCCATCGCCGACATCCCGCTGGGCACCGCCAAGACCCGCATCCGCACCGGCCTGCGCAAGCTGCGCACCCTCCTCGACACCGAGGCCACCCGATGAGCGCCACCGCCTGCGACCGGTTCCGGGACGTGGCGCCCGAGCTGGCGCTCGGCATCGCGGTCGGCGACGAGCGCGCCGCCGCGCTCGACCACCTCGACGCCTGCGCGGAGTGCCGGCGGGAGCTCGACCGCCTCACCAGCACCGTCGATGCGGTCATCGCCAGCGCACCCGCGGCCGAGCCGTCGAGCGGGTTCGAGCTGCGGGCCCTCGCCGGGTTCGACGAGGCCGCCAGTGGCGTCGTCGCGCTGCCGGCCACACCCCGACGCTCCCGGCGCCTGCGGTGGGTGGCTGCCGCCGCGGCCGCGGTGGTGCTGGCCCTGGCCGCCGGCGGCATCGTCCAGTGGCGCAACCAGCAGGGACCGAGCCGCCCCGGCAGCACCGAGATCGCCGCCGGCGCCGGAGCCCACGGCGTGCTCACCACCCCCGACGGCGCGGCCGTCGGCAGCGTGCACGTCGACCACGGATCGGTCGGGACCGCGGGGGCGGCCTCCCAGCTGGTGGTGGCGGTCGACGCCGGCGCCCCCACCGGCACCTACCGGGTGCAGTGCGACTACGAGTCGGGGCGGCCGTACACCGCCGGCGAGCTGGAGGTCGGGGCCGGCGGCGTGCCCCACTGGAGCGCCACCGTCTCGGTGCCCACCTACGACCTGCGCCGCGTCCGGCTGGTCAGCACCACGGGCAGCGAGAACCTCGAGGCCGAGCTCGCCCGCTGACCCGAGCGGCGCCGCCGGGGGCGCGCGAGGCTCCCGGCCATGACCTTCGGATTCGAATCGACCACCGACGACGTGCTGGACGGCATCGACCTCACCGGCCACTGGGTGCTCGTCACGGGCGCATCCTCCGGTCTCGGCCAGGAGACCGCTCGCGCCGTCGCCGCCCGCGGCGCCAACGTGGTGCTCGGCGTCCGCGACGTCGCCAAGGGCGAGGCCGCGGCCGAGCCGGTGCGCGCCGCGGCGGCCGCCACCGGCGCCTCGGTGGAGCTGCGCGCCGTCGACCTGGCGTCGCTGTCGTCGATCCGCGCCTTCACCGACGAGGTGAGCGGAAGCCACGACCGTCTCGACGCCATCATCGCCAACGCGGGGGTGATGGGCTGCCCGGAGGGCCGGACCGACGACGGCTTCGAGCTGCAGTTCGGCACCAACCACCTCGGCCACTTCCTGCTGGTCAACCGCCTACGGCCGCTCCTGGCGGGCGGTCCCGCCCGCATCATCAACCTCTCGTCCGCCGGGCACCGCTTCAGCGATGTGGTGCTCGACGACATCAACTTCGAGCAGACCGCCTACGACCCGTGGATCTCGTACGGGCGCTCGAAGACCGCCAACGTGCTCTTCACCGTGGAGCTCGACCGCCGCGGCCGCGACGCCGGCCAGCGGTCGGCCGCCGTGCACCCCGGCTCGATCATGACCGACCTCGGCCGCCACCTCACGGAGGAGACCCTGTCCACGCTGCAGGCGGCCCGTGCCGGGCGGCCCACCAACTGGAAGACGGTCCCCCAGGGCGCGGCCACCAGCGTGTGGGCCGGGTTCACCGCGGATGCCGACGAGATGGGCGGCAACTACTGCGAGGACTGCGGCGTGGCGTCGATCACCGACGACCAGAACAGCCCCACCGGCGTCTTCGCCTACGCGCTCGATCCCGATTCGGCGAAGGCGCTGTGGGCCCGCTCCGAGGAGCTCGTAGCCGAGTCGTTCCCCGCCTGATCGTCCGCTGATGACCTGATCCTCGCCCGACCGCGAGCGTGGGAGGCGGGCCGCGGCGACCGGCGTCAGGAGATGGCGTCGGCCACCACGTTCCAGCGCTCGATGACGGGCACCTCGCGCTCGAACGACAGCACGCTCACGCTGGCCGGGTCGAGCACCAGGTTGGAGCCGAACAGGGCCGGCTGCCCGCACCACCGCGCGCCCAGGATCCGAAGGAGGTGGGCGTGGGCGAAGATCAACGTGACCTGTTGGGGATCACCCAGGCCGGCGATGACCTGGTCGACGCGGGTGGCCACCGACTCCAGCGCCTCGGCCCCCGCCATGGGGTGGGTCCAGATCGACCAGGCGGGATCGTCGACGCGGATCTCTGCGGTGGTCCGGCCCTCGGCCTGGCCGTAGTCCCACTCCACCAGCCGGTCGTCGACCTCGGCCCGATCGCCGAAGCCGGCCAGCGCGCACGTGTCTCGCGCCCGGCTGAGCGGACTGGTCAGCACCCGGTCGGCGTGGAGCTTTCCCAGCACGGGGGCGAGCGCGGCGGCCTCGGCGCGCCCCCGCTCGGTGAGGGGCACGTCGGTGCGACCGGTGTGGCGGCGCTCGACGCTCCACTCGGTCTCGCCGTGGCGGACCAGGTAGATCACGAGAGGGTGCGGCGCAGCAGCGAGTGCACGCGCTCCCAGTGGCGCTCGGACGCGGCGCGGTCGTACCGGGGGCCGGCCGGGGCGAAGCCGTGCTGGGCCCCGGTCTCCACATCGATGGTGAACGTGGTGCCCGCAGCGAGCAGCGCGTCGAGGACCTCCTCGCGCTGGTCAGCCGGGGCCGTGGGGTCGGGGTCGCACCAGGCGAAGTGGAGCTCGGCGGTCACCGCATCGAGCCCGAGGTGGGGCGAGTCGGTCGTGTCGCGGACCAGCCAGGCGCCGTGGATCGACGCGGCCGCGGCCACGCGGTCGGGGAGGGACCGGGCCAGCGCCACGGCCAGCCCGCCGCTCATGCAGAACCCGACGGCCCCGACCCGGCCGTCTCGGGCGGCCGGGTCTCCGGCCGCGGCCGCCAGCAGGGCCTCGGCGTCGGGGACGATGTTGGTGGGGGTGATGGTGCCCATGAGGTCGCCCCGGGCGTGCATGTCCTCGTCGCTCAGGCCGAACTCCCGGTAGGGCCCGCCCCGGTAGTACAGGTACGGGAGCATCACGTAGTACCCGGCGGTGGCGAGGCGCGACGCCATGTCCCGCAGCGCCGGCCGGACCGATGGCGCGTCCATCAGGTAGAGGACGACGGGGTGCGGGCCGCCGTGCTCGGGGTGGAAGACGAACGTCGGCATGTCGCCATCGGGCGTGGTCACGGTGATCTCTCGCTCGATCATGGGCCGAGTCTCACAGACCTGCGTCGGACGGACGATCGCAGCGGGCGGTCCCCGAGCAGCGGCACCACCGATCGGCCACCATGGGCACCAGCCCACGCACCGGCTCCGCACCCCGACCGAGGAGAACCGCCATGCTCGTACCCCTGACCGACCTGCCTGAAGGCGTCATCGGCTTCGAGGGCAAGGGGAAGCTCCACTCGGACGACTACATCAGCACCCTGCTGCCCGCCGTCGAGGCGGCCGCCAAGGCCGGCGGCGTGCGCGTGGTGCTGGTGTTCGACGAGTGGGACGGCCTCAGCGCCGGTGCCTACTGGGAGGACCTCAAGATGGGCGTCGAGCACCTCACCGGGTGGAAGCGCATCGCGCTGGTCACCGACATCGAGTGGATGCAGCACCTGACGGCGATGTTCGGCTGGATGACCCCTGGCGCCATGAAGCACTTCTCGGTGGCGGACAGGGCCGACGCCATCGCGTGGGCGGCGGCCGACGATTGACGGCGCGGGCTAGAGCCCGGGTCACCTCGAGACCACCTCGATCGGCGGGCACGACCACGTCCCCTCGAGGATCGGCTTCTGCGGCAGGTACAGCCGCATGACCAGCGTGAACGGGCCATCCGGCACCGGCAGCCAGTTCACGTCGGCATCGCCGGGCCTGGTGTGGCTCAGCTCGATGTCGACGCTCCCGTCGGCCGACCGCACCAGCCCGGGGGTCTCGCCCGACAGCGAGTAGCGGTCGATCTCGTTCGGGTAGAAGTAGAGGTCGCGGCCGTAGACCGTGAACGACCAGAACCCGTCGACCGGGGGCAGGTCGTCGCCGGCGAGGTGGATCCGGTAGCGCTTCGACCCGTCGAGCGGCTTGCCGTCCGACGCGGTGACCGCCCGCGGGTAGACCGCCTCCTCCGCCGGGACCGGCCCCCAGAAGTACCGGGCGATGACCGCCTGCTGGCGCAGTCCGAGCTCGTCGCCGCTCTTGCCCAGGTCGAGGTTGATCGCCCACCCGTCGACCGTGTCTCCCGTCGATGCCACCGAGTCGGAGAGGCCCTTCAGTCCAGCGGTCACCGCCGCGGTCATGGCGGGCACCTGGTCGGGATGATCGGTGGTGGGGGTCTTCCCCCGTCCGACGAGATCGTCGACGGCCGCCAGCGCCTGCTTCTGATCGACGGTCACGGGCCCGTCGGAGGCGAGCATCCCGCTGAGCTCGTCGTAGAACTCGGCGCCGTTGCGGCCCACCTCCTGGGGCGGGCCGATCGGCTTGGGCAGGGAGGGTGCCGCACCGGTGGGCGGGTTCAGCGGCGTCATCTTGATCGACGCCGCCACCTGGGCGGCCTGGTCCACGTCGGCCTCGGTGGCTCGCACCCGGCCGAGGATGAACGCGTGGCGCGTGGGGCTGTCGACGCGGGTGGCGCCCGCGGGGAGGTCGACCTGGTCGCCCTTGCGGGCCACGACCCACGTGCCGGCCTTGCCGCCCGTGGCCCGCGTGCCCAGCAGGGCGACGCCGCCCATCCAGGCGTCGAGGATCTGGAGCACGTGGTAGCGGTCGGGGATGTCGGGCAGGGTGAGCACCTGCGGGCCGGCGTCGAGGTCGAGCACGGCGATGGCGTAGAGCGTGTCGTGGTTGGGGGCGACGATGAACTTCGAGTCGGCGTTCGAGAGCGACCTGGTGGCGAACAGGTGGTTGATGCCCACCAGCCCCCCGAAGTCCTGCAGCGTCCGCATGGTGACGACCAGCGGCACGCCGGCGTAGAAGGCCTCCTCCAGCGGATCGGTCGCCACCGCCGCGGTCGTGGTGGTGAGGCCGGCTCGCGCCTCGTCCGATCCATCGCTCGAGGAGCTGTCGTCGCTGCTGCACGCGGCCAGGCCGCCGAGCGCGATCGCACCGGACGCGGCGCTGACCCCCAGCAGGAAGCGCCGCCGACCGAGGGCGCCGACCATCGTGGTCTGGTCCGGATCGTCCATCAGGACGATGGTGCCAGCTCCGGCCGGCTCAGGCCCCGTCAGGGAGGTTGGCGAAGTCGGGCTTGCGGCCCTCGGCGAACGCCGCGAACGCCTCGAGGTTGGCGGGCCCGCCGAGCAGCTCGATGAACGCCTGGTTCTCCCGCTCCCGCGCCGCCTCGATCTCGGGGCGGAGCGGTTCGGTGATGGTGCGCTTGCAGGCCACCAGGCTGGAGATGGGCATCGACGCCAGGTGCTCCGCGTGGCTCCGGGCCAGGGCCATGAGCTCGTCGGGCTCGGCCAGCTTCCAGACCAGGCCCATCTCGTGGGCCTCGGTCGCGCCGACCCACTCGGAGCTGAGCAGCATCCACGTGGCGTTCTGGCGCCCGATCAGCCGCGGGAGCAGGAAGCTCGACGCCGCCTCGGGCGCAACGGCCAGGCTCGTGAACGGGCACTTGAGCTTGGCGGTGGTGCTCATGAAGGCCAGGTCGGCGAAGCCCAAGATGGTGGCGCCGATCCCGAGGCCGATGCCGTTCACCGCGATGACCAGCGGCTTGGGGAACGCGGTGAGCGCGTCGATGAGCCCGAGGAACCCGTGCTTGCCCTCCTGGAACCCGTCGGGGTCCATCACCCGCGACGCCATCTCCACCAGGTCGGTGCCGGCGCAGAACGCGCGGCCGGCGCCGGTGAGCAGCACGACGGCCACGCCCGGGTCTTGGGCGGCGTCGAGCAGGCCCTCGGTGAGGGCGTCGTACAGCGCCTCGTTGCACGCGTTGAGCGCCTCGGGCCGATTGAGGGTGATGGTGCGGACGCGGGCCTCGTCGTCGATCAGCACCGACGGGGCCTGCGGTTCGGTGGGGTCGCTCAACGTGTCCTCCTCGACATCTGACGCTCCGTCAGATCGTGGCGCCATGTTGGTCGGCGGGGCGCGCTCCCGCCACTCGGGTCGCCGCGGCGTCGAGGCGCAAAACGCACACGACCCGCCCGAAGGCGGGTCGTGCGATCGATCGGTGCGGCCGGATCAGGCGGGGCAGCCGCCGCCCTGGATGGCCTTGCCGGTGGTGCGCCAGGGCGCCCAACCGTCCTTGTAGGCGGCGTAGCTCTTGGCCGACAGCAGCTTGGCGGCTTCGGCGTTCTTGTACGGGTCCTTCATCTCGGACCAGTCGTAGCCGAGGTCGGACTTGATCCACGCCTTGTGGAGGGGCATCAGCTGGAACAGGCCAGTGGCGCCGCTCGACGTGTTCACGGCCGTGGCGTCGAGGCCGGATTCGCGCTGGGCGATCTTCTCTGCACACGCGGCGTTCTTGGAGCCCCACTCCTGGGAGATGGCGTCCTTGGCCACCAACTGGGGCGTGCAGGCTGTGGTGGCGAAGGCGATGCCCACGACGGCGACGAGGCCGATCGAGAGGCTGATGGCCTTGCGGCTCCGGCGCACCTTCTTCTCCGGCACCGAGGTGTCGGCAGAAGTGGTGTGGGCGGGGCTGGTCACGATGGGTTTGCTCCTGGATCGGCGGACCCGGCCCCACCTCGGTGGGTGGCCGCTTCCCATCAGCACGAGGCCGGCGGGAGCGTGCTGGAGGCGGAATGCCGGGGGTACCCGGATTCATCGCCAGCGACGGGCTATCGGTCGGACGACAGACTGTCGCATCCGTAACGGAAATGCAACACGGACCCCCTGTTCGTGACATTCGACCTCCAGCGTTCACAGACCGGTCCCCGCGCTGATGACCAGCCGACGGGTCACCGCATCGGCGTCGATCGGGCGGTCGGGGGGGATCGGCGGCTGGACGCGCCACCGCCCGCCGGAAGGGCGGGCGGTGGGTGCGCCGGGCTCGAGCCCGGTCTTCGGCGGAGAGGGTGGGATTTGAACCCACGGACGAGTTACCTCGTCACTTCCTTAGCAGGGAAGCCCGTTCAACCAGACTCCGGCACCTCTCCGTGTTGCGCCGCAGATCGTACACAGCCCAGCACCAACCGTCCGCCTACGATGCCGAGCGGAGCGGTGGCAGAGCGGACGAATGCACCGGTCTTGAAAACCGGCGACCCGCAAGGGTTCGAGGGTTCGAATCCCTCCCGCTCCGCCAAGCGCCCGCGCCGGCCAGCCCCTGCCCGGCAAGGGTCCCGCCCCTGGAGCCCCGGAGATCCGGTGGCCGAAGGTGGCCGCCCTGGGGACGTGGCGCCGGCTTCCCGGGGACCGCCGCAGCTCTGGCCGTCACCCCGCAGCCGGGTCCGACCCGTGACCAGACCCGGGGACGGGGTCGGTCGCGATGGGTGGGTCCTCGGGGGGTCGAGGGTCGGACAGGTCGATCACCAGCTCCTCGTCGTCGTGAGCATCGGCGGGCTCTTCGGCGAACGTGTCCAACGACTTCGCGACCAAGTCCCGCAAGCGGCCCAGCCGGGCGGCCGCCTCAGCCTCGGCCGCCCGGATCCGATCGAGGCGGACGCGGGCCTGGGCCAGCTGGTCCGCGCCGATCGTCCGCGCCTGGACCTCTGCGGCCTTCAGGATCGCCGAAGCACGGTCGATGGCGTCCGACTCGAGGCGTTCCGCCTCCAAGCGCGTGAACAGCAGCTGTTCGACGACGGCGGCCAGCTCCGCCTCGGTGTCGATGAGCGCTGCCTCCGCGTCCCTTCGACGTGCCTTCTCCAGGAGCTCCGCCTCGGCGCGGGCGGCAAAGGCCTGTTGGTCGGCGTCGGCCCGCACCTTGGCTGCTTCCATCCGGAGGTTGCTGCGGATCTCCACCGCGACCGCCTCGGCCGCCTCGACGAGACCAGCGGCTTCGATCTGAGCAGCCTCGAGGACGCGCGCGACCGCGTCGCCGGCGTCACGCCATCGGCCCCCGGTCGCGACGGCGGCGTCGACGCTCCGCCCTGGGTCTGCCGCGACCTCCCGGAGGTAGGCCTGCACCTCGTCGGGGTCATAGCCATGCGCCACCAAGGTGAATCCCCGGCGGGGCATCTCTTCCGCAGAACGAGTCATGGGGTATCGGTCTCCTCGCGCGAGGGCATGGGGGATCGGGAGCGGATCAGACGGAGCTCGGCCAGGAACTCGTCGTCGCTGATGTCGAGCAAGGACGTCAGGTCGGATGCGGCCCGACCGGGCGCAGCGGGAACTGGCGCTGGCACCCCGACGTCCGGAGGCCCTGGGTCGACCGGCACCGCAACGTCGACGGTCCGCGAGCCCTTGCGACGGGGAAGGGGGGCGGTCGGCGAGATCACCGGCACCGCGGGACCTGGCACTGGCACCGGAGCCTCCGGAACCGTGAGGTCGATGCTCGGCGAGCCCGTGCGAGGGGGCGGCGGAGCAGCCGGCGGGAGCACCGGCATCGCGGCATCTCCTCCGGCTGCGGTTGCGTCGGATGGTCTCGGGACGGCGACCGTCGCCAACGCCGCTGAACCGATGAGGGGCCGATCCTCGGCGTCGGCCTCGGTGTCAGCAACGGGGTCGGCGTGATCGTCGGGGTCAGCGACGGCGCCAGCAACGAGGTCGGCGTCGGGGTCGGCGACAGCGACGATCACGGGCTCGGCCACGATCACGGGCTCGGCCACGATCACGGGCTCGGCCACGATCACGGGCTCGGCCACGATCACGGGCTCGGCCACGATCACGGGCTCGGCCTCGATCACGGGGTCGGTGGCGTCCCGCGGGATCAGATCGGCCTCGTCCGGGTCATCGACGGCCGAGAGGCCGAGGTGGGCCTCCTCGACCCGACCGACCCCCACCGGAAACCGCTCCTCGGCGGTCCGCTCCGCCTCGAGGGCCAGAGCGACTGGATCCTGGTGGAACCCGTCCGTGGTGACGAGCACCGCCGCCCACGACAGCCCGAGCGAACGCGCCGCGAGCATGACGGGGCTGGTCGCCTCGGCCACCACGCGCCCAGCCCACTCGCGAGCCCCATCGGCCTCGGCTCGAACCACGGCGAACGTCGCCGGTGACGGGAGGGTGACGTGATCGATGGCGGCGACGTTCGCCACGAGGCGATCCGCCACCTGGCGAAGCACCTCATCGCTCCCGTCCCGCCTCGTTCGCTTGTCGGTCTCGCGGATGCCGTCGACCTGCAGGAACAGGACCGAGAGCCCGTTTCGATGCGACCCCGAGGGCTCCTCGCCGATGGCCGCGATCAGGCCATCACGAGTCGGCAACCCCGTCACCTCATCGGTGTCGGCGTCGAACGGAGAGGACGCCTGCG
The DNA here is from genome assembly GCF_049993875.1 of Aquihabitans sp. McL0605. Taxonomy (NCBI): domain Bacteria; kingdom Bacillati; phylum Actinomycetota; class Acidimicrobiia; order Acidimicrobiales; family Iamiaceae; genus Aquihabitans; species Aquihabitans sp. McL0605. Next base: position 2,579,383 of record NZ_CP188252.1, on the reverse strand, counting down.
AAGTTCGGGCGGCGGTGAACGGCACGGACCGACGGCGCCACGGCCGCGTGGCGAGCAGGCCTCGACGCCCCGGACGGGCAGGCGCCGCGCTACCCCCATCGGAAGCGTTGGTGACGGAGGGCCTCTTCCCAGCCCAGGCGGCGTATGCGACGATGCCGATGAGCGCGACCGCGTACGCCACCGCGAACCAAGGGAACGGAGCATCGCCCGGACCGGATCGCGCCGCCGCGAGATCGCGTGCGGGCGTGGGCGTCACCCGCTCCCCGGTGACCAGCATGCGGTGCGAGTTGATGCCGAGCGGGGTGCAGGTGACCAGCGTGACGAGGTCCTTCCCCTCCTCTTGGCGGATGGTGGTGGTGTCATCCGGATCGACCACCTTCTTCCGGATGACCTCGTAGGTGATCACGCGGTCGAACGTCGTGATCGTGAAGCGATCACCCCGCTGCAGCTTGTCGAGGTGGGTGAACATCGTGGCTTGGGCCAAGCCGCGGTGACCGGTGATGACGGCATGCGTGCCCTTCCCCCCGATGGGGAGCGAGGTGCCCTGGAGGTGACCGGCCCCCTTGAGCAGGGTTGCCTGGCTCGTCCCGTGGTAGATCGGGAGGTCGACGTCGATCGAAGGGATCTGGATCCGCGCCATGACGCCGGACTCGGTGTCGAGCTGCTTCCAGTAGTCGTAGCGATCGTCGGACAGCGTGCCGGCACCGGTGGGGACGTTGGTCCTGGCGGCGATCAGCGCTCCCGCCGAGAGCGCCGCGTTGTAGGCCGCGGCCCGGCGAAGCTGGGTCTTCGCCGTCGGGTCGGCGTGGTCGACCTCTCGCTGGTAGCGGTCGACGACGGCCGCCTGGTTGAGGCGTGAGAACCACTGAGCGGTCGGCGAGTAGACCAGCGTCGTCGCGCCGAGGAACGACAAGAGGGTGGTGGCCACGAGGAGGGGCGTGGCCTTCCACCGCCGAGCTCGTGCGCCGCTCGGGCGGGCCTCGGGTCTCTCGTCGAGGGTGGTTGCGGGGGAGGTCAACACGGTCATGGGGACGGCGGACTCATGTGGGGTGGGCAACCGAAGCCGCCCACCCCACACGCGGTGCGGGTCGGGTCAGGCGGCGGTGAGCCGGTCCCGACGGCGGCTGACCACCATGGCGCCGCCCACGGAGACCAACACGAGACCGAGGCCGGTCAGCGTGAGGATGCCCGCGGCGCCCGTCATCGGGAGGAGCGGGGCGACCTGCACCGTGTTCTCGATGTCGAGGGCGGGCACGGCGACGGTGCCGTTGGAGCCCGAGTGGAGCAGGACCTCGGTGAGGGCAGCGGCACCGGTGGGGAGCACGTAGCCCGACGGGGCCTTGGTCTCCTTCAGCACGTAGCAGCGCTGCGTGAAGTCGTGGCCGGGGGCCGACACGTTGGTGACCGTGCCGTCAGCAGCAACCTCGAGCTCGGTGTCACCGACCCAGAGACCGGGGACCACGACGGCGCCATCGGCGCCGGAGGTGACCTCCAGAGGACCGGTGCCAGTCGGCACCGTGACCCGGGTCAGGTTGGCGATGTCGGCCTTGCAGCCGGCCTGGTCGGTGGTGCCCATGTAGATCTGGAACACGGCACCCTCGAGCGGGTTAGCGGCGCTCGATGCCGAGACCTTCTTCACGACGAGGCCGCCCCAGCGGGTGGTCACGACGTTGGTGGGCGAACCGCCGGGGCCGTTGGGCTGGCCGGGGGTGAGGACGAAGTCGTTCAGGTTGACGAACGCCTGGTTGTCGATGACCCCGTTGGCGTTGGCCTTTGCCTCGAACTCGAGGACCACGTTCTGGCCGGCGACGAGCTTGGCCCGGCCTGCGGCGGTGAAGGTGGCGGTGAGCGTCTGGCCGGTCCACACCGGTGTGTAGTCGGTGCCCTGGACGAACGTGGTGGTGCCGGCCTTCACGATGATCTTCGTGAGATCGGTGTTGGGGTCGAGCTTGGTGTCGAGGGTGTCGGTCATGACGAACTTGTCGTACGTCTGGCCGGTGGCCAGGGCCGGGATCTTCACCGTCACCTGGTAGGTGATGGGCGCACCGAGGGCGACACCGTTGGTGGGCTGGCGCACGATGTTCTTGCGAGGCCCTTCGGCCACGGTGTTCTTGGGGTAGACGTTCACGTCGTACACCCAGTCAGCGCCGGGAGTGGCGCCGTCACCGGGGGTCGGCAGCGTGACGATGAACGGCGTCGCCCGGTCGATGACCTGGGGCGGGGCCGCGATCTCCCGCACGAAGTACGGACCGAGGGGCAGGTCGGGTGTGGTCGCCGTGCCGGTGGCGTCGGTGGTCACCGTCTGGCAGTTGACCAGGTTGTGGCCAGCAACGGTCGAGCCGGTCTGCGCAGCCGCCAGCTGGGTGGGGGTGATGGCGTTGATGGCGTCCCAGCCGGCGTTGGTGCCGTCGAGGATGTCGACGCCGTTGATCCCGCAGTACTCGAACTGCACGCCCGCGATGGGGTTGGTGGAGGGGTTCGTCCCGGTACCCGACGGGTTCTGGTTCCCGTCTCCCGGGTTCTCGTACTTGTGGATGATGATGGACCCGGTCTGGGTCGGGTCGATCGCCGCAGCGTTGGCTGCAACCCCGGGCCCGATCGCGCCGAGCACGAGCATCGCCGAGAGGACCAGCGTCCCTCGTCGAAGCTTTTTGTGGAATGGGGTCATTTCTCTTCCTTTCCTGCGTCGCCGCACGGTGCGGCGGGAGGTCGTGTGCCCGACTGGGAGTCGGACGGGACTTAGAGCGCTCGCCGTCGGCGTTGCCAGGCGGCGAGTCCCACCGCGATGGCGAGGATCCCGAATCCGCCGAACCGGAAGTCGTCGGAGCCGATGCCGCCAGCGAGTGGAAGCGTCGGGGCGTGTTGCCGGTCGTTCGTGACGTCCGGGCCCACCGTGATCTGCGTGCTGGTTGCGACCACGATCGAGATCGGTGACGGGTTCAGGACGTAGCCCACGGGGGCCTTGGTCTCGATCAGCCGGTAGCTCCCCGGGGCGAGGCCCACCACCAGGAACTGGCCACCGACCGGGTCCGTGTCCCGCCCGGCGCAGGGGATGCCGCGGCAGTCGGGGACGTTCATGGTGGGACCCGTGGGCTGCCCGCTTCCGTCGACCGCCGTCAGCGTCCACTCGGCGCCCGCCAGGGGACCACCGCTGGTATCGACCTTGCGCCACTTGAGCCCTGCCGAGACCGGGTTCACGACCGTGGTGTCGATGAAGTGGTTCCGAAGTGTTCCGTGGGCGTCGGCCTTGACCTTGACCTGGTACGACACCTGGACCGATTGACCGCCCTGGAGCGAGCCGGTCCACGTCAGGTGCTTCGTGGCCGCGTCGTAGGCCGCCGCGCCGCGTCCGGCGGGGACGATGGCGATCGAGCCGGGAAGGAAGTCGGCCTTGTCCACGACGTCGGTCAGGTCGTCGAACCGCGAGAACGGGAGGCTGTCGACCGTGCCCGTGTTCTCGATGTTGACGGTGTAGGTGAGCGTGTCACCGGGGTCGACCACCGTTCCGTCGCCCTTGTCGACGACCTTGCCGGAGTCGATGATCGGGTGGTCGACCGAGATGTTCGGCTCGACGAGCACGTTGTGCAGCCGGCCCGTGGCCGTGGCCGTCACCCGCACCGAGTAGGTGATGGTGGCCACCGTGTTGGCAGCCATCGGGTCGGCGGACGTGGCATGCCACACGAACGACGATGCTCCTGGCGTGTAGCTCAGCGCCCCGCACGTGTTGGCCGTGGGCGAGCACGCCAAGGTGGGGGCCGTGGTCAGGTCCGCCCCGTCGACGACCCCGCTCATGTTGTCGGTGACCGTCCCGGTGGTGGCCGCAGTGCCCGTGGCGTTCGAGACCGTGACCGAGTACGTCACCGTGTCGCCGGCCTGCACCGCCGTACCGGCGGCGGGGACCGACGTCTTCGCGTAGGTCAGCACCGCGGCCTTCGGGCTGTTCGTCAAGGTGCACACGATGGCGGCACCGACGACGGGGGTGAGGGCGTAGCCAGACGGGGTCCACGGCGCGGAGCCGGGCGCCGCGACGGTGCCGGTCACCCCGCCCTGAGGGAACGGACCGGCCATCACGCCGGCCGTGTCCACGCAGCTGATGGTCACGTCGTACTGAGCGAGGTCGGCGCCGCCGGTGCCCACCTCGACGAGGTAGTAGGTGGTGGCGGCGGTCGCTGGGTCGATCGTGGTCGTCCCGGTCCCCGGGGTGATGCCCGAGCCCGAGCCTGTCGTGGTCGACGAGCCCGTCGATCCCACCACGGTGCCGTTCACGCTTCCCTGACGGATCTCCATCCGGAACTGGTCGGCGCTGCCGACGCGCGCCCCACCGAGCGCCTTCACCAACGTGAGCTTCGGAGGGGGGTTGTTCGGCGTCACGCAGGCCAGGCCGCTGCCGCCGGCACCACCGGTTCCGGTCGGGTAGCCGTTCTTCGGGTTGGTGATCGACGGTCCACCGTTTCCACCGGTGAGCTGGAAGGTCACGTTCGGCACGGCGGCCGCGGGGCACGAGGCCGAAGCCCCTGCCACCTCGAGCCAGATCCCGCCCGCGCCACCGCCGGCGCCGGATGCGCCGGCGTGGAACGTGTTCGCCGTCGGGGTGCCGCCCACGCCGCCCTTCGCTCCGAGAACGAGGGGGGCGCTGATCGTGTAGGCGCGGATGCGCATCTGACCGCCGCCGCCACCACCCGAGCCGGAGTGGCCGCCACCACCAGCCGGCGTCGCCCCCGCCCCACCGTCGGAGCGGATGGCGCTCCCACCACTGATCGTCTTGAAGTCGATGAACACGATGCCGCCGCCGGCACCACCTGGGCTGGATCCTGCGTCCTGTGAGCCAACGCCGCCGGCGCCACCCATCATCAGGCGCGGATTGGTGCTGTTCAGGTAGTGCGCCGAGTCCGGGATCGCCCCGGCGACCGCCACGTTGCCTGCGCCACCCGAGGGATAGCGCAAGCTCGGCGCGTTCAGGTTGACTCCGCCGACGCCGCCAGCACCGCCGCCGGTCCAGCTCCCACCGCCGCCGCCACCGATGGAATCGTCAGCGCCGGAGAAGTTCGAGGGGGCACCGCCGCCGCCGCCGTACGAACCGCCACCGGCGCCGGCGCTGCCCTCGTGGTTGCTGTCCGTGGCGGTCTTGGGACTACCGGGGAGACCGTCGCCACCGTTGCCGACGCCGAGCGGGCCACCGCCACCGGCCGAGGCGGACGTGGGCATCGTCGGTTGCGTTGCGACGGGACGGAGCTCCCCGCCGCCACCACCACCGTCGGTTCCACCGCCGCCGCCGCCGCTGCCCGTCGTGTCGCCGGTGCCGCCGCCACCGCCACCACCACCACCACCGATGACCCCGCCTCCACCGCCGGCCGGGCCCTGAGCGCCGCCGTAGCCGTAGTCGGCATGTTGCGGCGGCCAGAACGCATTCCCACCGTTGCTGCCGGGCGCGGCGACGCCGAACCCCCACGGATCGGAATAGGTGGTCTGGCCGGCTCCGCCGCGACCTCCGCCCGATCCCAGGCCGGTGGCGGGGTTGACCCCGCCGCCCCCGCCGAGGCCGCCGCCCCCCGCACCACCGAGGCCGTGGTCGCCGAGCGCCGAGGTGGGTGGGTTGCTCCACTCGCCACCCTTGGAGCCACGTCCGGTGGTCGAGCCGCTGCCAGATGAGAGGCTCGTGGTCATGGCGGCCGTCGGCTGGTTTGCACTGGTGAACCCCGTTGCGCTCGCATCGATGTTGGCGCTGAGCACGAGATCGTCGCCCTGGAGCGCGACGACGCCGCCGGTCGTGCCGTTCCACGGCGCGGCCGTGAGGGTGGCGCTGACCGTGGTGGTCCCGGTCGCGTAGTACGCACGCACCAGCTGCACCATCTCGGCGGCCGGGCTGTAGGTGCGGGCGACGGCCGCCAGGGTGATGTTGGAGCCGGAGATGGCGGTGATGGTCGTGTTGTCGTAGTTGCCCATGTTGGAGCCGGTCTGCACCGGTGCCACACCCGTCATCTGGACCAACATCACGTGGTCGCCGACAGCGAACGGGTTGGCAGCACCTCGCGTGGCCCCCGCCACCGTGACCGTGGTGCCCGACACCGCCGAGACCTTCTGGTAGGTGTTCACGACCCCGCTCACGGGAGCCGCCTCCGCAGCCGGGGTCACGCCGAGCTCCGGGGCCACGAGACCAACCATCAGCGCGCCCAGCACCAGTGCCGCTGCGCCGGCCGACCGGCGCCACCGTCGGGGTGAGCGCGTCGCACCCTCGGGCTGGGCTCCGTGCCCCAGTCGGGTGTTCCATGGTGTTTGCATCTGCGTCTCCTGCTCCCGGCAGCACGAGCGCTTCGCTCACCGTCGTCGCCGGAGCCCCGGAAGATGTGGGGACCCCAAGCGATGCTGCGGGTTGTTCAACGCCGCCCGATCGACGGCGATGACGCGTCCGCGCCCGAAATAGGCCGAACGACCCGCTCAACGTGGGCGCCGCTCCAGGCATCGCACCCTCCGTGATGCGCCGACCGCGAAGGCGCACCACACGTCCGGCTTGCACCAACGGGCCGGGCGTCAGGGCACCTGGAGATCGACGGGGAAGGCCACGGTGTTGTTCGTCGTGTCGGACTCGAGGAGGTGGTGCTCGGGATCGACCGTGAAGCGGACCCAGTACCGCCCTGATCGGACCCCCGTGACGTCGAGCCACTGGTCGGGAAGCTCACGCCCGTAGTAGTCGGCGAAGCCGGTGTTGATGCCCTGTTCCTTCGTCCCGCACTCGAGCGGGGGGAGGTCGAGGAACACGTCACCATCTCGCCGGGCCGGAGGGTGCATCGCAAGGATGTCGGTCAGGCAGAAGCTGACCTTTCCACTGGTGCGCAGGACGGTCGACTTGTCGGCAGAGAGCAGCTCGTAGCGCTCGAACCCCTCCATGTGGAAGTGGTGGTGGGTCGGGTGGTAGACGAACCGGCCCGCATCGTGGACCAGCACCTCCGAGCGGCCGTACACGCGCTGCTGGATCAGCTGGCTCGGTGCCCCGGGCTCGGTGTGAACTCCCACCACGTGGAGGACGCCGCCGAGGTTGGCGGTCGAGCTGGCGAACCGGAGCAGCACCCGACCGGGCCTGGTCGTGGTATCGACACGGGTGTCGGTCGGAGCGGGATAGTCGTCGCCCGACGTGGTGAGCTGGGGCACCAGATCCGGCAGCTCCAGCCCGGAGCACTGGACCTGGTCGAGGCACGGGCGGAACGACGCGACGGCGACCGCGGCTCGGTGACCGAGGGAGACGGTGAACGACTGCGACAGGCCACTCGGGTCGGGCATGTCGATGGCCGCCGGCCCCTCCATGACCGGCTGCACCCGGAGCTCGGCCGTGGTCTCGCCCGGGGTGAGGTCGTCGATGCGCGGGATCGAGAACACCCCCCGATCGTCCGTCACGACCTGGCTGAGCGGCAACGGACCCGTCGAGTAGACCCGCACCGTCCACTTCGGGAGGACCACCTCGTCCTCGTCGTGAGCGCCGTTGCGATTGCGATCTTGGAAGAGGTACCCGGAGATGCCCGTGGCGGCCGGGCGCGCGACATCGGGTGCCGCCGTCTGCGCTCCGTCGGGTCTGGTGGCGACGACCACGATGCCGGCAGCCACCAGACCCATCACGATCCCCGCCACGATCCCCGCTCGGACCGCCAGGCGATGGTTCGACCGGACCGCCGGCTTCGATCGGCTCCTCACAACGGCCCCCCGAGGCCGCGAGCGTGAACGAGCTGGCCGGCAAGTCGAGCCTCCAGCTCCTCGATCCCCGGGGGCATGGGCTCGATGCTCACGCTGAGGTCGTCGCCGTCGGCGATCGTCATCGCCCACGCGTAGTCGGAGGCGGAGTTCTCGACGAGCGCGACGATCCCCACGTTGTCGAGCGCCACCACGACCCGCGCCGCCCCCGAGGGATCGCACACCCGAGCGGACAGCTCCATGAGGAGACGAGCCCGGACGAGACCGTTGCGGCTGCGCACCTTCACGAGCAGGAGGCTGTGGGAAGCGGGGATCGGAACGGCCGGGGAGCGCTGGTACAGCACCTCGGCGGCAAGGATCAGGTGGCCGATGGTGGGCAGCCCGGTGATCGCATCCCGGAACGGAGCGGCGATCACGCTCGACACCACCTGCTCGGACCAGCCGGCGACGGCCGCTCGGATCAGCTGCCACCGAGCCCCCTCCTCCGAGAACCCTGCCACCGTGGTCAGCAGGTCCTCGATGTCGTCGAGGACCTCCGACAGCAGCCACCCGGCCTCGCAGCGGCTCCGCCCGTAGGAGTCCGCCGCCCGCTCGAGCTGATCGCCGCTCGCCACCGCCGCCACGAGCGCGCGGACCTGGCGGCTGCGCCAGTCCTTCCGATCGCGGCGATGCCGGTCCATCGCCAACTGCTCCCAGCGACCGATGATGCCCGGGCCCTCCTTCTCATCACTTCGAGACTGCACGATCCACCTCCTGCCCTTGCCCGAGTAGATGAACGTCGGCGACGGCCGAAGATGACGCACGACCAGAACCTCGGTCGGGACCTTGGCCGAAGGGCGGGCCGGATCCGAGGTGCGAGGGGCGGAGGGTGCCCATCGAATCGGGGACGGCACAACTCAGGGGAGGCAGTAGCGCGGGCGCCGTCGAGCGGCGAAGCTCGGTCGCGGGGATCGCGAGCACCGGGCTCGGTCATGGGGCGGGGCCGCGCGTGGATCCCCGCCGGTCGAGCGCGGTCAGGTAGGTGAGACCGGGGGCGCGCTGGGGTCCTGGTACAGCTCGTCGCTGTGCCCGGTGGCGACGGAGGCGGCGATCGGGCGGTAGGTGCAGATGAGCACGCCGGTGCCGGCGACCTGCGAGTCGACCAGCTCGAACGTCCGGCCGACGCCGTCGTCGGTGAAGATCCGCTTGCCGCCGCCCAGGACCACGGGCTCGATCATGAGGTTGAGCTCGTCGACGAGGCCGGCCTCGATCAGGCTGCGCACCAGGGTCACGCTGCCCATCACCGCGAGGTCGCCCCCGTCCCGGGCCCGCAGGGCCCCGATGGCCTCGAGCGCGCCGGCGCCGGGGATGACGCTGGAGTTGGTCCAGGTGATGTCGTCGGCGGTGAGGGTGCTGGTGACGACGTGCTTCTCGATGGCGTTCATCTGGTCGGCGAAGGGGTCGCCGGCGCGCTCGGGCCACGCCGCCGCCATGCCCGCGAACGTGCGGCGCCCGAACAGCAGGGCCTCGACCGTGGCGAACTTGGCCCCGATGGCGCCTCCCATCACCTCCGGATCGAAGTGCGGCAGCGACCAGCCGCCGTGGGCGAAGCCCCCATCGGTGTCCTCCTCAGGCCCTCCCGGTGCCTGGACGACTCCGTCGAGGCTCATGAACTCGCTGACGACGATCCGCACGGTGACTGCTCCTGTTGTTCGGTGGATGCTCCGACCGGTCTGACGGTCCATCGTCGCCGAACTGATCGATGGGCGCAGCCGCTTCCCGCCGAACGCGGCGTGCATGAGCGCCATCGCGCCGGAACCGCAGGTCAGGGGGGAGACGGTGGTCAGCGGTGCGTGCTCACCCCGCTACCTTGTCGCCATGAGCGCATGGGGTCCCCTCGAAGGTCTGATCGGTGAATGGGCGGGCGAGGGCGGTCTCGACCGGGCCTACTCGCACGCCAAGAACGCGGTGCTCGACACGCCGTACCTGGAGAAGGTGACGATGAAGCCGTTCGGGCCCGTCGACAACGGCAGCCAGAGCCTGTACGGCCTCGACTACAAGACCGCCATGTGGCGCGACGACGAGGAGAACCCGTTCCACACCGAGGTCGGGTACTGGCTCTGGGACGCCGCTGCCGGTGAGATCCTCCGCGGCTTCGTCGTGCCCCGCGGCATCACGGTGCTGGCGGGCGCCATCGGCGTGGCCCCCGACGCCACCACGTTCGACCTCACCGCCGAGCTGGGCAGCCCCCGCTACGGCATCTCCGAGAACGCCTACCTGGGCGCCAACGCGAGCTCGGTCGCCTACACCAGCACCATCACGGTGAACGGCGACGACACGTGGTCGTACTCCGAGGTCACGATGCTGAAGATGGCCGAGTTCGGCGAGCCGTTCTCCCACTCCGACGGCAACACGCTCACCCGCACCGCCTGACGGATCTCCTACCGGCGGCGCTCCAGGCGCGTCTCGGGCGAGCCCACGATGCGGCCGCGGATCTCGGCCAGCCACACCTCGGCGTCTCGCGTGGCGCCGTCGGCGGCCTCGCGCACGGCAGCACCGTGCTCGCCGGCCGCCGGGTACGAGCCGAGGAACTTCACCTCGTGGCCGATGGCGCGGAGCACCTTGAGGCAATCGGCGACGACGTCGTCGGCCACGTGGCCCTCGAGGTCGATCAGGAAGCAGTAGTCGCCGAGCCCCTTCTTGGTGGGGCGCGACTGCAGGTTGGTGAGGTTGATCGACCGGGCCGCGAACTGCTGGAGGATGGCGAGCAGGCTCCCCGGCGCATCCTCGTGCTGGAACACCACGAGCGACGTCTTGTCGTGGCCGGTGGGCGCCGGCACCACGGTGGGGGCCACCGCCACGAAGCGCGTCTCGTTCTCGGGGTGGTCCTCGATGTCGCGGGCCAGGATCTCGAGGTCGTAGATCGACGCGGCCAGCTCGTTGCCGATGGCCGCCACCTTGGGGTTGCCGGCCTCGGCCACCAGGCGGGCGGCCTCGGCGGTGGAGTTGGCGGCGGTGGTGCGCACCGTCGGCAGCTCCTGGAACAGGAACTGGCGGGCCTGGGCGGTGGCGTGCGGGATGGACACCACCTCCTCGATGCCGCTCAGGACCGACCCGGGCACCGACATCAGGTGCTGCTGGATGGGGATGACCACCTCGCGCTGGATCATCACGTCGACGTCGAACGCGAGCGTGTCAGAGGTGACGTTGACCGTGCCCTCGATGGAGTTCTCGATGGCGACGAAGCCCAGCTCCACCTCACCGGTCTCGGTGGCGCGCAGCACGTCGGCCATCGTGGGATAGGGCACCAGCTCGGCGGTGGCGTAGTCGGGCTGGGTGAGCAGCGCCTGCTCGGTGAAGGTGCCGCGCGGCCCGAGGAACCCGATGCGCACAGGAGCAGCGGGGGCGGACAGAGGGGTTGGCTGCGCCGGATCGTTCACGACCGTGCAGGATAGGGGTGTGGACGAGGGCACCATCCGGCGATTGCTGCAAGAGGTCCGCGACGGCGCGGTCTCCCCCGACGACGCCGTCGCCGAGCTCCGCCACCTGCCGTACACCGACCTCGGGTTCGCACGGGTCGACCACCACCGCCACGTCCGCCAGGGCATGGGCGAAGCCGTCTACGGACCGGGCAAGACACCCGACCAGGCCGCTCGCATCGTGGCCGAGCTCCTGGCTCGTTCCGACACGGCCTCGGTGGTGCTGACCAGGGCCGACGCCGCGCAGGTGGCGGCCGCGACCGACGCCAACCCGGGTGCCACCGTGTGCGGCACCACCGTGGTGTGGCGGCCGGCACCGCCGCGACCCGAGCGCGTGCTGCTCCTCACCGCCGGCACCGCCGACCTGCCCGTCGCCGACGAGTGCGCCGCCACCCTCACCGCCCACGGGTTCGTCCCGCGCCGCCTCACCGATGTGGGGGTGGCCGGCATCCACCGCCTGCTCGAGCACACCAACGAGCTGGCCGACGCCCACGCGGTCGTCGTGGTGGCCGGCATGGAAGGGGCGCTGGCCAGCGTGATCGGTGGCCTCACCGGCGCGCCGGTCGTGGCCGTGCCCACCAGCGTCGGGTACGGCGCCGGGCTGCAGGGCGTGACCGCACTGCTCGGCATGCTGGCATCGTGCGCTGCCGGCATCTCGGTGGTCGGCATCGACAACGGCTACGGCGCCGCGTGCGCGGTGACCCGCCTCCTGCTCACGCCGGGCCGCGTGCGCGCCGCGGCCGACGCCGAGCACCAGGAGCTCCACCGGTGAGCACCGCCTGGTTCCACTGCTTCTCGGGCGTGGCGGGCGACATGGCCCTCGGCTCGCTCGTCGACGCCGGTGCCGACATCGACGAGGTGCGCGAGGTGCTGCGCCGCCTTCCCGTGTCGGGCTGGGACCTCGAAGCCGAGCCCGTCCTGCGCGGGGGCATCGCCGGCACCAAGGTCCACGTGCACGTCCACGAGAGCACGGTCGTGCGCACCGCCTCGCACATCCAAGGCCTGGTGGCAGAGGCCCGCCTCCCCGAACGGGTCCAGCAGCGCGCCGCCGCCGTCTTCACGGTGCTGGCCGCCGCCGAGGGCCGCCTCCACCGCCGCCCGCCCGACCAGGTGCACTTCCACGAGGTGGGCGGCATCGACGCCATCGTCGACGTGGTCGGCACGTGCGCCGCGCTCGAGCTCCTCGAGATCGACACGATCGCGGCGTCGCCCATCGCCGTGGGCCTGGGCATGGTGCGCGCCGCCCACGGGATCATCCCCAACCCTGCCCCCGCGGTGGTGGAGCTGCTGCAGGGCATCCCCACCCGCGGCATCGACCTGTCCGTCGAGCTCACCACGCCCACCGGCGCTGCCCTCATGGCGGCGCTGGCCACCAGCTTCGGGGCCCTGCCCCCCATGACCGTCGAACGGTCGGGCTTCGGCGCCGGCAGCCGCGAGCTGCCCGACCGGCCCAACCTCACCCAGGTGGTCATCGGCCAGGCCGTCGACAAGCCCAGCACCGGCGGCCAGCCGGTCGTCCTGCTGGAGGCCAACGTCGACGACGCCACCGGCGAGGTGCTCGCCCACGCCCTCGCCGCGGTGCTCGGAGCGGGCGCCCACGACGCCTGGATCACCCCGATCGTCATGAAGAAGGGCCGCCCGGCGCACACGGTGCACGCCCTGGTCGATCCGGCGCTCACCGCGCAGGTCACCGCCGTGCTCACCGCCGAGACCGGCACGCTCGGGGTGCGCGGCAGCACCATCGAACGCTGGCCGGCCCCCCGGCACCAGGGCCGGGTCCTCGTCGACGACCTGTCCGTGCGGGTGAAGGTCAGCCCCGGCCGCGTGAAGGCCGAGTTCGACGACGCCGTCACGGTCGCCAAGCTCACCGGGCGCCCGGTGCGCGAGGTGATGCGCGCGGCCGAGCAGGAGTGGCGCGACCACGGCGACGCCCCGACCGCGCTGCACCTGGCCGAGCAGGTCGACGACCCCGAGCGCGGCCACGACCAACCCCACGACCACGATCACGATCACGACAGTGACCACGGGCACGACCACGGGCACGACCACGGGCACAACCACCCCACCTACGACTCGGGCCTGCACGAGGTGGCGGAGCGGCCCGATCCCACCGACCGACACGAGGACGACCCGGCGTGAGCGCAACGTGACCAGGGAGATGGAGCGCACCGAGCTGATCGCCCGGGAGGGGATCCGCGACCTGCTCGGCCGGTACACGTGGGCCGGCGACACGGGGCGCAGCGCCGAGCTGGCCGGCTGCTTCACCGCCGAGGGTGTGCTCGATGCCGGCGTCCCCGGCGGCGCCTGGGAGGGCCGGGCCACCATCACCGCGGAGCTCGATGCCGTGGCCGCCCGCGTGGCCGCCACCGGCGATACCCCGAGCCCGGTGAACCACCACGTGTCGAGCGTGCTCATCACCATGAACGACCCCACCTCGGCCACGGTCCGCTCGTACTTCTGCGTCTACACCGACGCCGGCGCCGATCACTGGGGCCGCTACCGCGACGACGTCGTCATGGATGCCACCGATGGCCACTGGCGCTTCGCCCGGCGCACCGTCCGGGTGACGGGCTATGCACCCGGCAGCCGGTTCGCCGACCAGGGCTGACCGCGTGATCCTGGTCGACCAGCCGATCTGGCCGGCGCACGGCCGGCGCTTCGCCCACCTGGTGAGCGACACGTCGTTCGACGAGCTCCATCGCTTCGCCATCGGGCTCGGGCTGCCCGCCCGAGCGTTCCACCGCGACCACTACGACCTGCCCGACGCGTGGTGGGCCGACGCGGTCGCGGCCGGCGCCACGGTCGTCGACTCGCGCGAGATCGTCCGCCGCCTCCGGGCCTCCGGCCTGCGGCGACGCGCCCCGCGTCCCGACCGGACGACCGGACCCCCCAGGGATCACGCGACTGAGCCGTGAGGCCCCAGGAGATCAGGCCTCGAGCGAAGCCAGCTCGCGGGTGAGGTTGGCCCGGGCCCTCGCCCGGCGCTCGACGCGGTCGGGCCCGGGCCCGAACCCGTACAGCCGGTCCACGTCGTCGAGGAACCGGCGGAGCACCCCGCTGCGGCCCACCACCCACAGGTCGTCGGGCACGTGGGCGTACTCGGCGCGCACGTCGGTGGCGTACCGGTCGTAGCGCCCGACGGGTGACGACAGGATCCACAGGTCGGCGTCGACGAGCAGCGCGCCGGACCGGTCGCCCGGCGCCACCTCGTGCCCGGCGGTGAGGCGGATCAGCCGGTCGACCTCCACGACCAGGGGATCGGAGGCCGAGCGCCCACAGGCCACCAGCTGCGCCACCGCCAGCTCAGCGCTGGCCGCCTCCGAGGCACCGGCCTCGGCGCGCACGTCGTAGACGGCGTCGTGGAAGCGGACCGCCAAGCCGACCGCCGGGCCGCCACCGTCGCCATCGCCATCGCCATCGACCGGCGCCGTGCTCGCCAGCCGCGCCGCCTCGGCCAGCACCTCCTCGACGTGCTCGGCCGTGTGGTAGCGGCGGTGGGGCTCGGCGTGGCGGGCCACCAGGTCGGCGGCCACGTCCCGGGCCCCGACGCCCCGCCCACCGATGAGACGAGCGAGATCGGCGGGCGAGAACGCGGCGCTCACCAGGATCCGTGGCTCCCGCCGCCACCGCCGCCGCCGACGCTGCCGCCGGAGAACCCGCCCGACGAGAACCCACCCGAGGAGAACCCGCCCGTGCTCGCCGGCGCCGGCACGACGTGCGACGAGGTGAACGAGTGGGCCATGGCCCCGACCATGAGCGGGCTGCTGGCCTGGATCTCCTGCTGCGGCACCCCGGCGCGCTCCATGGCCCCCTGCCAGGCGTCGGCCGCGTCGAGCGCCACCGCCCACGCCGAGTACTGCCGGATGAGGCCGTTCTTCCACGCCCACTCGACGTACTGGCCCTCGCTCTCCACCAGGAACCGGCGGAACGACTCCACCTGCAAGGCGTAGGCCGACCCGTTGGCCGTGCGGCCCGGGCGCAGCGGCGCGTACGCCACCCGGGCCACCAGCGCGGGCAGCCCGATGCCCACGACGATGCCGGTGACGATCCCGCCGACCGCCCCGAAGAGGCCCAGCAGGAAGAAGCCGAGCAGGACCAGGGGCACGCCGACGAGGAGGAGCACCAGGAAGGCGCTGCAGCCGCCGGGGTGGCCGGCCCCGCGCTTGGGCGTCCCCGACCACCACCAGCCCGATGCCTGCACCCAGTCGTCCTGCAGCTCCTCGACCTTGGTCCAGGCCGACGCGAACTGGGCGTCGTAGCTGTCGAGGTCGACCACCTCGCGGTTGCCGAACAGCTGGTCGAGGACCCCCGCGGTGACCGGATCGGCGCTGTTGGCCCTGGGCCCGCGGCTGAGCCGCGGGTGCCCGTCGTTCTCCTCGATGGTGAGCAGGTCGTCGGCCACCGCGCCCGAGAACCAGGCCGTCACGGTGCCGTCGTCGAGCTGCTCGCTGGCCACCACCGCGCCCTGCCACGGCACGATGCCCTTGGGCGGAGCGAACTCGATGGTGGTCATCTCGGCCAGCTCGGCGTCGCTCACCCGGTGGGTTGGGGCGGCGGCCGCGCCCGCGGTGGCCGCGCCGGGCACCACGCCGTGGGCGGCCTCGGCCGGACCGGTGCCGACGACGTCGTTGCCGCCCTTGCGCGCCGACCAGACGTACACCGCGCCCGCCGCGACCGCGCCGAGCGCCATGGTCCACAGCGCCACGAGCCCGGCGTGGCGCTCGCGCCGGTCGGGCAGCGGCGGGGACGCGACCGTCTCACCCGGCCCCCACGCGGTGACCTCACCGCCGATGGTGATCCCCTCGTGGGCCGCGAGCCGTTCGACGTGGACGCGCAGCGGTGCACCCGGCTCGAAGGTGCAGGCGGTGGTGGACCCCTGCTTGCCCGTGACGCAGGTCGGCTGGTCGAGCGAGATGCCGTCGAACACCACCGTGACGTCGTTGATCGGGATGTCGGAGTCGGCGCCCACGGCGTCGAGGGCGAACGTCGTCGAGGCGAAGCGGGCGTTGGGCAGCGTGTAGGAGATCACGTAGCGGTGCTGGCCGGTGACCGTGGTGTCGGGATCGCCGACGCGGATCTGGGTGCCCTGGACCGGGGCGTCGAACGGGGCCGGCGCCACGTGCACGGCGTCGGGAGCATCGGGCGACGACGCGGTGACATCGGTGGGCGTGCCGAAGTCGTTCGGCACCACCAGCTGAGGGCCGTGGCGCTGCTTGGTGCCGAAGTCCTGGTCGATGGTCTCGGTGATGCGGACCCCGTCGTCTCCGGCCGCGGAGACCACGACCTGGAGGTGCTCGATGCGCTCGGGGTGGGCGTTCTCGCCGATCAGCCCCAGCAGGGCGAGGAGCCCGACCACCAGGATCGAGGCGACGACGGCCAGGTGGGACCAGAGCTTCACGGGGCGCAGCACCCCACCAGTGTGACCGGGCGAGGGCGGCCCCCAGCGGGATCAGGTGGGAGCGGGAGCCGCCGGCGCGTCGGTGGCGGAGGCGCAGGCCTTCCAGAACGTGCGGTAGTTCGGGTACACGTACTCGGTGGTGACCCAGCCCGAGGCGACCAGCTCGCGGTGGAACGCCGGCAGGTTGCGCCACGGGATGCCCATGTCGACGTGGTGGGCCAGGTGCCAACCGGTGTTGTACGGCACGATCCAGTTCCGTGCGCCCCAGCTCTGGCGGACGTGGTGGGTGGTCCGGCGCCGGTCCTTGCTGCGCTCCATCCCGCCGTGCTCGGCGATGGCTCGCAGGCGGTTGAGCACCCGCCACACGGTCAGCCACGGGCCGAGCCACAGGAGGGGGTACACCCACCAGTTGCCGGTGGCCGCCCACAGCACCGCCCACAGCACCAGCTGCGTGCCGAGGATGCGCACGGCGAACGGGCGGCCGAGGGGCGAGCGCAGCGAGGTGAACAGCGGCTTGAGGTTCTTCCAGCCCGAGATGCCGACGGCGTCGCGGAACAGCTTGCGGCGCCACGACGAGGCCGGCACCGGGTACCCGGAGTAGAGCGGGATGTCGGGCTCACCGGGACCGAACTCGTCCTTGTGGTGCGCGAAGTGCGACCGGCGGTAGACGTCGAACGGGACGAACGCCGGGTAGTCGAGCAGCCACCGGCCGACGAGGTCGTTGGCGGTGCGGTTGCGGAAGAGGAGCCGGTGCGCCGCCTCGTGGCCGAGGATCGCCAGGCGGGCGAACATCGGGCCCATCAGCACGAACACGGCGGCGTAGGCCCACACGGCGTCGATCGATGTGGCGATGGCGAACAGGGCGATGATCGTGATCCAGAGCCAGGCCACGGTGCCGGCGTTGCGCCAGCTGGCGATGCGCCGCAGCGGCTCGCGCACCTCGGGGAGGGCCTTGCCGGTGGCCGAGAGGCGGTCGGTGGGCAGCACGTCGGGCAGCGCCGAGACCGGCGGGACCATGCCGCCCGTCGCCAGCACGCGCGCCCGGCGGGCGGGGGCGGCGCCGTCGGTCTCGTTGGCGGGAGCGGTCATGGACCCATGTTACATTCAGCCACCAGATGGCGTCCACACGTAACACCCGACCCGTCGCCGGTGGCCGGCGCCGGCTGACCGCCCGTTCGGTCCTCGCCTCCACGCTGCTCGGGCTCAACCCGCCCGAGCTCTCGGCGCGGGCGCTCGTGGGCGGAGCCGAGCTGCTCGGAGTCACCCCGGGCACCGCGCGCGTGGCCATCTCCCGGATGGTCGCGGCCGGAGAGCTGGAGCCCACGGCCGACGGCTACCGCCTGGCCGGCCACCTGCTCCAGCGCCAGGCCCGCCAGGACCTCTCCCGATCCGGGGCACGGGCGCGCTGGAACGGCACCTGGCGCACCGCGATCGTGCCGGGCGAGGCCCGGTCGGCCGCGCAGCGCACCGACCTCCGCCGGGCGATGACCACCCTGCGCTACGGCGAGCTGCGCGACGGCGTGTGGCTGCGCCCCGACAACCTGCCGCCGGGCGCGCTGGCCGCCGCAGAAGCCGTGGCCGCCCACCAGACCATCGCCGTGGTGGGGACCGTCGCCGACGAGCACGCGGTCACCGCCCGCCTGTGGGACCTGGGGGGCTGGGCCGCCGACGCCGGCGCGCTGCTCGCCGAGCTCACCCCCCTCCAGACCCGGCTCGACCGCCACGACAGCAGTGCGCTCGCTGACGGGTTCGTCGTGGCGGCCGCCGTCCTCCGCCACCTCCAGGCCGACCCGCTGCTCCCCGCCCGGCTGCTGCCCGCCACCTGGCCGGGCGATGAGCTGCGCTCCGCCCAGGGCCGGTTCGACGCCTCGTTCAAGGCCGTGCTCGGCGACTGGCACCGGGCCCGCGGCGGCACCTGAGGGCCCCCACCCGGGGTGATCTGCCGCGGCCTGGTCCTACGATGCGGCCATGGCCGACACCCCCCGCCTCTACTTCCGCCAGATCCTCGCCGGCATGGACATCGCCGAGGACGACCCGGTCGCCCAGCAGATGGTCAACTTCGTCTACCTGATCGGCGACCGCGAGACCGGTGAGGCCGTGGTGATCGATCCGGCGTACGACCCGCAGGCGATGCTCGACATCCTCGAGGCCGACGGCATGCGCCTCACCGGCGCGCTCGCCACCCACTACCACGCCGATCACGTGGGCGGCTCGCTGGGCGGCATGGCCCAGATCACGGGCATCGCCGAGCTCCTCGAGCTGGTCCAGGTGCCGATCCACGTGCAGGCCACCGAGGCCGAGTGGATCAACAAGGGCACCGGCGTACCGATCGACCACCTCGCGAGCCACTCGAGCGGCGACACCGTCATGGTCGGCGAGATCCCGATCACGCTGATCCACACGCCCGGCCACACGCCCGGCAGCCAGTGCTTCCTCGTCGACGGCAAGAAGCTCGTCTCGGGGGACACGCTCTTCCTCAACGGCTGCGGGCGCACCGACCTCCCCGGCAGCGACCCCGAGGAGATGTACCGGAGCCTCACCCAGCGCTTGGCCCAGGTGCCCGACGACGCCGTGCTCTACCCGGGACACCTCTACTCCGAGAAGCCGTCCGCCTCGATGGCCGAGACGCGCCAGCGCAACGTGGTCTTCCGTCCCGACAGCCTCGAGCAGTGGATGATGATGTTCAGCTGAGGCTTCGCCTCAACCCGCCGGCGTGTCGACGGGCTGCTCCGGGGCGTCGGCGCTGGCGTCGACGTGGAACGGCACCGAGGTGACCACGGTGTTGGGGCGGCTGCGCAACCGGGTGCGCAGCACCAGCGCGCTCTGGTTGTGGAGCAGCTGCTGCCACCAGTGCTCGAGCGCGAACTCGGGCACCACGACCGTGATGAAGTCGTCGGTGTTGGCGGCGTCGAGCTCGTCGATGTAGCTGACGATCGGGCGGGACAGCTCGCGGTACGGCGAGTACAGGGCCCGGAGCTCCACCGGGATCTGGTGGTCCTCCCACTGCTGGGTGATGTGCTCCTGCTCCTCGGGGCTGGACACCACCGTGACCGCCACCAGCCGGTCCGGGTTGAGCGACCGGGCGTAGGCGATGGCGGTGAGGGAGCCCTTGGTGACCTTGCCCACCAGCACCACCACGGTGTTGGTGCGGCGACGCACCTTCTCGCCGGGAGCAGCGGCCATGCGGGAGTCGATCCGGACGTAGTGGCGGTGGATCCGGCGGAACACCATCACGATCAGCGGGATCAGCACGACCGGGATCCAGGCGCCGATCAGGAACTTGGAGGTGACGACCACGATCAGCACGATCGTGGTGGCGACGCAGCCCACGCTGTTGATCACCAGGCTGCGCTGCCAGTGCTCCTCACGCAGCTTGAGGTGGTGCTTGACCATGCCGAACTGGCTGAGCGAGAAGCCGGTGAACACGCCCACTGCGTACAGCGGGATGAGGGCGCTGACCTCGGCGCGGAAGATGACGATCAGCACGCCGGCCACGCCGGACAGGGCGAGGACGCCGTTCGAGAAGACCAACCGATCGCCCCGGTTGCCGAGCTGCCTCGGCAGGTAGCCGTCTCGGGCGATGATCGAGCTGAGCCTCGGGAAGTCGGCGAAGGCGGTGTTGGCCGCCAGGATCAAGATGGCGAAGGTGCCGAACTGCAGGGCGTAGAAGAAGACGTTGGTGCCGCCGAAGATGACCTGCGCCATCTGGGCCAGGACGGTCTGGCCGCCCTCGTCGACCACCGGGCGCATCTTGTGGGCCAGGATCGAGATGCCGAGGAAGCTCGTGCCCAGGATCGCCGCCATCATCGCCAGGGTCTGCGATGCGTTGCGGGACTCGGGCTTCTCGAAGGCGGGCACGCCGTTGGAGATGGCCTCGACGCCCGAGAGCACGACGGCGCCGGAGCTGAACGCTCGGAGCACGACGAACAGCCCGACCGACTGGGCCAGCTTGTGCTTGTCGGCGAACTCGCGGATCACCTCGGGGTTGCTGATGGTGCCGAGGTCGCCGGTGAGCAGCTTGTAGAAGCCGACCCCCAGGAAGATCGCCAGCATCATCACGTAGAAGTACGTGGGCACGGCGAAGACCTTGCCGGACTCCTTGAGACCGCGCAGGTTGCCGAGGGTCATGATGGCGAGGAAGAACAGGGCCAGGCCGATGCGCAGCGGGGCGTTGTCGTTGAAGTGGAACGCCGAGCCGATGGCCAGCACGCCCGAGGAGATCGACACCGCCACGGTGAGCGTGTAGTCGACGAGCAGCGAGGCACCCGCCACCAGGGCCGCCGTGGAGCTGATGTTCTCGCGGCTCACCACGTAGGCGCCGCCACCGTCGGGGTAGGCGTGGATGGTCTGCGTGTAGCTGATGCCCACGATCGCCAGCAGGATGCACGCCGCGATGGCGATGGGGATCAGGTAGTTGTACGCCAGCGGGTAGACCGCGGCGGTCATCAAGACGAGGAGGATCTCCTCGGTGGCGTACGCAGTCGACGAGATGGCGTCGGATGCGAAGACAGCCAGCGCCGTCGGCTTGCCGAGCCGCTGGTGCTGCTCCTCGCTGCTTGCGAGGGGCTTGCCCACCAACAGGCGCTTGAACGGAGACGTCATCGCTTCGCTTTCAGGAGTCGGGCCGAGGGCCAGAACGAGATCATTGCCGCTCCACGATGACCGGCGTGCCTGGGCCCACCGATGGACGTGGGCGAGGCACCGGCAGATCGTACGGTCCCCGGCGCAGCCGGAAACAGTCCGACGGCCGCTGCCCTCGGCACGGGCTCCCACCCGTCGATCGAGGCAGCAGAACGATCCTGACAGGTACCTGACAGGATGCGGCGCCTCGCGCCACGGGTTTAGGCTCACCCGCCGTGCCCTCCCGGGCATCTGAGGTGAGGTGAACGCAGTGCACGTCGTCGTAGTGGGTTGTGGGCGGGTCGGTTCCGGCCTGGCGCGGACCCTTGAGGAGAGCGGTCACACCGTGGCGGTCGTCGACCGCCGCTCGAAGGCCTTCGAGCGCCTTCCCGAGGGGTTCGCCGGCAAGACCGTGCTCGGCGTCGGCTTCGACCGCGACCGCCTCAAGGCGGCAGGCATCGAAGAGGCCAGCGCGCTGGCCGCCGTGACCAACGGCGACAACTCCAACATCCTCGTGGCCCGGGTGGCCCGGGAGACGTTCGGCGTCGCCAACGTGGTCGCCCGCATCTACGACCCTCGCCGAGCCAAGATCTACGAGCGCCTCGGCGTGCCCACCATCGCCACCGTGGAGTGGGCCACCGAGCGGGTCCTCCAGCGCATCCTCCCCGAGCGCCCCACCTCCGAGTGGATCGACTCCAGCGCCAAGGTCTGCCTCATCGAGCGGCCGGTGCCCGCCAAGTGGGCCGGCAAGAAGATCACCGACCTCGACCTCGCCGGCCTCGCCCGCGTCGCGGTGCTCACCCGCCTCGGCGAGGGCACCGTCGCCAGCCCCGACACCGTGCTCCAGGAGGGCGACATCATCCACGTCAGCATCGACGGCAGCTCCATCGAGTTCTTCGACCAGCACCTGCAGGGTGCACCCACGGGAGGTTCGCACTGATGCGCGTCGTGATCGCAGGCGGCGGCAACGTCGGAACGTTCATCGCCGAAGACCTCGCCAAGGCCGGCCACGAAGTGGTCATCGTCGAGGTCGACGCCGACCGCGTCGCCGAGGCCCGCGCCCAGGGCGAGCCCGCCGGCGTCGAGTGGATCGCCGCCGACGGCTGCGAGGTCACCGAGTTCGCCCGCGCCGGCGTCGACAAGGCCGACGTGGTGGCCGCGGTGACCGGCGACGACGAGGACAACCTGGTCATCTCTCTCCTGGCCAAGCAGGAGTTCGCCGTGCCGCGCGTCGTGGCCCGCGTGAACAACCCCAAGAACGAGTGGATGTTCAACGAGATGTGGGGCGTCGACGTCTCCGTCTCCACGCCCCACCTGCTCACCGCGCTCGTCGAGGAAGCCGTGTCCGTGGGCAGCCTCGTGCGCCTGCTCTCGTTCGAGGGCGGCCGCGCCCGCCTGTCCGAGGCCACCCTCGCCCCCGACTCGCCGGCCAACGGCAAGGACCTCGCCGAGATGGGCCTGCCCCGGGACTCCACCGTCGTGGCCATCATCCGCGACGACCACGTCATCGTCCCCCGCGGCGACACCGTCCTCCGGGGCGGCGACGAGGTGCTGGTGCTCACCACGCCCGATGCCGAAGACGACGTCGTCCGGACCCTCCTCGGCTGATCACCGGCAGGCGCTCGCCCGCCTGCCTCGGCCACCACCCCGGTCGGTACCGTGAGCGCGATGGCGTCCCGATCCCCACGCTCGCGCCGTCTGCTCGCAGGTGCCGTCGCGCTCGTGGTGCTGGTGGCGGCCGGCGCGACCATCGCGTGGCGCTCGTCGAACGATCAGCCCAGCGAGCAGGTGACGGCGCGGTTGTCGGTGCCCGCTCCCGGAGCTGCCGCCGTGCGCGGGGCGTGGCCCACCACCACCACCTCGACCACCGCAGTGCCCAACCTCGATCCGGCCACCGGCATCGGCGTCTCGGGACCGATCGGGCCGCCGTGGCCCACCGAGTTCACCGTGGCCGACGCGGTCAGCGCCCAGGTCCCCATCTTCGAAGCGCCCGACAAGCCCGTCCCCACCGGCCGGACGCTCCCCAACCCCACCGTCGAGGGCCACCGCCTGGTGCTGCTCGTGCGCCAGCAGGTGCCGGGGTGGCTGCAGGTGCAGCTCAACACCCGGCCCAACGGCGCCACCGCGTGGGTGCGCAGCTCCGACGTGGCGCTGCGCACCGTCCCGAACCACATCCTGATCGAGCTGGGCGCGAAGCGGCTCACCGTGTTCCACGGCGACTTCCCGATCTTCACGGCCTCGGTGGCACCGGGGAAGTCCTCGTCGCCCACCCCCACCGGCGCCTTCTACACCGACATCATCACCCGCCCGTCCAACCCGAACGGGCCCTACGGGCTCTTCCAGATCAGCGTCACCGGCTTCTCGAACGTCTACGACAGCTTCGGCGGGGGCAACGGCCAGATCGCCATCCACGGCACCAACCGGCCCGAGCTCATCGGCACCCCCGCCAGCCACGGCTGCGTGCGCATGTCGAACGACGACATCTCGGCCCTGGTGCCGCTGGCGCGCCAGGGCACCCCCGTCGTCATCGTGAACTGACGCGGGCTACTTGTCGTCGAGCTTGTCGACCACGTCCTTGGCCTTCTCGGCCGCGGTGTCGATCTGGCTGGAGTACTTGTTGCCGGTCTTGTCGTCGACCACGTCGGCCCCCTTGTCGATGGCCTTGGCCGCCTGGTCGCTCTTGCCGGAGAGGGCACCCTTGATCTTGTCCATGAATCCCATCGGTCGCTCCTGTGCGTTCGTCGGACGTCTTGGGGTGGCCCCCGCACGGTAGGGCTGCGTCCGGCCCCTGTCACCCATTGCCACGGACCACCCGACCGTGGGACAGTTGGCGCCGTGCTCAAGAACCTGCGAGAGAAGCTGACCAAGAGCCTCGACGACATCGAGGGGGAGCGGCTCCAGGGGCGCCTCGCAGACCTGGGCATCCAACCCATCGCCGGCGCCCCCACCCGCGAGCAGGTGCTGCTCGCCGGCGAGGTCCAGGGCCTCCAGGTGGTCCCGCGCGCCGGGTCCGCGTCGCTCGAGGTCACGCTCAGCGACGGCAGCGGCCGAGCGGTCGCCGTGTTCACCGGGCGCAAGCGCCTCGGCGGGGTCGACTGCGGCCGCCGCATCCTCATCGAGGGCGTGGGCCGCACCGAGCGGGGCCGTCTCGTGGTGCTGAACCCGGCCTACACCATCGTCGAGTAGCCGCCCTCCGGCGTCGCGCGCCCCGCGCTCCCCCGGTCGAGCTAGCTGCTGCGGGCCGCGGCGCGCCGGACCTGGGCGACGAGCACGCCGAGCACCGCGGGGTCCTCGCCGAAGCCCTCCATGGTGACGATGTCGACGTCGGGGTGCATGGCCGCGGTGGTGGCCACCAGCTCGGGGATGTCGAGCACGAGGTGGCGACCGGGGTAGAGGAAGTACGGCAGCACCAGGACCTTGGTGGCTCCGGCGGCGGTGGCCTGGTGGATGGCCGACGGGATCAGCGGGTCGGCCAGCTCCAGGAACGCCGCCCACACCGGCATGCCGAGCATCGCTTCGAGGTCGACGGCCATCTTCCGGTGCGCCTGGTTGGCGGCGACCGCCCGGCTGCCGTGCGCGATCAAGACGATGGCGGTCTCGCCGGGCAGGTGGGTCTCGCTCACCCGCCTGACCGTACCGGCAGCGGGTCTCAAGCCGGGGCCAGATCCTCCAGGGCGAGCGTCCACGGCGCTCGGGGCAGCGCGGCCAGGTCGAAGCCGTCGACCAGGTCGGCGGGCGCAACCGGGGCGGGCGCGGCGACCAGGCCGAGCGAGCACGCCAGCAGACCGCACACGTCGGCGGCTGTGCGCCCGGTCGTCAACTGGTCTGCCAGGGTGACGGCACCGTCGCGCTTGGCGAGGCGATCGCCCGTCGGGCCGAGCACCAGGGGGACGTGGGCGTACCGGACCGGAGGGAGGTCCAGCAGCTCGGCCAGGTGGCGCTGGCGCGGGGCCGAGCTGGCCAGGTCGTCGGCCCGCACCACCTGGTCGATCGCCTGTGCGGCGTCGTCGACCACCACGGCCAGGTTGTAGGCCGGCACCCCGTCGTTGCGGCGGAGGACCACGTCGTCCACGAGCGCCGTGACCGGGCCGAGGACATCGTCGTCGATGGTCCGCTCAGTGCCCGGGCCTCGGAGCCGCAGCGCCAGCGGACGACCCGATGCCAGCTGCTCGGTCCGCTCGGCCGCGGTCAGGTCTCGGCACGTGCCCGGGTACGCGCCATCGGGCACCGGGTCGCCGTGGGGAGCCGAGGCCGCCTCGCGGATCTCCCGGCGGGTGCACGAGCACGGGTAGGTGAGCCCCGCCGTGGTGAGCCGGGCGATGGCGGCCTCGTACCGGTCGAACCGCTCGCTCTGGCGGACCACGTGGCCGTCCCAGTCGAGGCCGAGCGCGGCCAGGTCGGCGAGCTGCGACCGCTCGTGGTCGGTGCTCGCCTGGACCTGGTCGAGGTCCTCCATCCGCACCACGAACGCGCTGCCTGCTGACCGGGCCGCCAGCCACGCCACCAGCGCGGTGCGCAGGTTCCCGAGGTGCAGGTCCCCGGTCGGGCTCGGAGCGAATCGACCGGTGGCCATCGCCCCAGCCTGCCCGACCCACAGCCCATCGGGTCACTGCTGGTTGGTGGCCAACCACCCCTGACCCGATCGCAGACCCCAGACCGCTCGGCGGCAGGTACTGGTAGTTCGCTGACCAGGGCCGCTGGGTCGTTCCGTGGTGCGATCCGTGGTCAGCACGGATGCCGCTCCGTGGTGGTCGGGCGGATGGTTGACCCATCGCTCAACCGGATCGAGGTCCGCCATGATGTTCACCAGCACCCAGGTCGCCAGCTACCAGGTCCGCAACCGGGACCGGGAGCTCGAGTCGAGCGTGGCGCCCCGGCGCCTGCGCACGCACGAGGGCGCCAAGGAGGCCAACCGGGTCGGCGTCGCCGCCCTCCTCCACCGCATGGGTCGGGCCACCGACCGCCCGGCAGCAGCCGCCGGCATCACCTCGGTGGGGCACACCCCAGCTCGGTGAGGATCGCTCGGCCAGCGTCGCCCTCCGGTCCTTCGAGCAGGGCCCGCGTGGCCGCCGCCTCGAAGCGGGCATCGATGGCGTCGAACCCCTCGGCCGCCCGGGCCAGCACGACGGGATCGCCGGTGAGGCGCCACTCCGCCCGGAGCAGGCACGGGACCCCCCAGTGGTGCGCCTGCATCACCTGGCGCACCTGCTCGAGACGGGCAGGAGCATCGGCCGCCCGGTCCGCCGCCCACACCTCGGCCGCCAGCGGCCACAGGTACGCCTCGTAGTCGGCACACGCCAAGGACGACGGGACCTCGACCGTCGAAGGATCGAGCTGGTCCGCGTGGCGGGCGAGCTCGGCCAGGGCGTCATCGAGCCGGCCCTCGTGCAGGGCGACCCGCACCAGGGCGACCGAGCGCGTGGGGGCCTTCGGCCGGACGCAGACCCGGTCGCCGATGTCGGCCCACTCGCGTGCTCGATCAGCATCGCCGCGCAGGCCGTGCACCATCGAGGCCAGGTTGGCCGCCGGGGCCATCCAGCCTGCCGCGGGCCGGCCCACGCGCTCCCAGCCCGCCCGCATGACCTCGGCCTGCGCGACGGCCTCGCCGAAGCGACCGGTGAGGGCCAGGGCGACCACGTGCTCGCGCGTCATCACGTGGGTCACCACCGCCGCCAGGGGATGGCCGAACGACGACTGGACGACATCGAGCGCCCGAGGCAGCTCGCCGACCGCCAGCAGGGCGTCGCTGGCCATGTGCATGATGTCGAGCTGCTCGGTCCCGTCGCTCATCACCACCGGCGACAGCCGCGCCAGGAGGTCCAGGCGAGCGACGCTCACATCGGTCGACTCCTGCCAGTCGCCCTCGTCGCTGAGCGCAGCGGCGACCGCATCGAGCGCGCTCGACTCCAGGCGAGGGTCCCCGGAGGCGTGGGCGAGGCGAAGGGCTTCGTACGAGGGCTCGCGGAGGGTGACCGTCATCGACTCCGTGCTCGCCCAGGCATCGGCGATCGCCAGCCGCGCCCGCAGGAGCGGGTCGGGATCGGCGCTGAGCTCGTGCGCCTGGGCGAGCAGCGCCGCCAGGTCCTCGTTCGACGGCACGTTGCGGAACTCGGCGGGGAACCGCCGGGCCCGCTCCGCCGCCAGCGCCAGCGCCCCGGCCGCCAGGTCAGGGCGCCCGCCCTCGAGCGCCCGGTCCGCCGCGGCGCGGAACAGCCCGAACCCCAGGTCGCCCAGCAGGAGCACGAACGCGCTGTAGGCGGCGTCGATCAGGTCGAGCGACGCTTCGACGGGATCGGGGGCCAGGTCGGCGGCCTGCTCGAAGAGCTGACGGGCCTCCACGAAGAAGAGGTGGCCGTAGTACAGGCGGCCCATCGCTCGCGCCAGGCGCCACGCCAGCTCGCGGTCCCCATGGGCCACGCCCCGATCGAGCCCCGCGCGCAGGTCGTCGACGATCCGGTCCACCTCGGCGGGGAACGCCCCGGTCCGCTCGATCTCCTCCGCGTACGGCGGCGCCACCTCCGAGCACCAGACGAAGTGCCGGTCGGCGGTGTCGTCGAGCTCACCGCTCGCCTCCAGCTGCTCGTAGGCGTAGGCGCGGACCGTGTCGAGCAGCCGGTAGCGCAGCGCACCGCCTTCGGGCCGGCTCGCCACCAGGCTCTTGGCCGCAAGCCGGCCGAGGCAGTCGGGCACCTCACCGGGCCGG
Source organism: Aquihabitans sp. McL0605 (assembly GCF_049993875.1). Taxonomy (NCBI): domain Bacteria; kingdom Bacillati; phylum Actinomycetota; class Acidimicrobiia; order Acidimicrobiales; family Iamiaceae; genus Aquihabitans; species Aquihabitans sp. McL0605. The sequence continues at coordinate 2,551,524 of NZ_CP188252.1, read as the reverse complement.
AGGCCGTGGCCGGCCACGGCGCCGGCCTCGGAGGCCAGGAACTCGCCGTGGAACAGCGAGACCCGCCGCAGCACGGCTCGCTCATCGTCCTCGAGCAGCCCGTGGCTCCAGTCGAGGACGTCGCGCAGCGACCGGTGCCGGGCGTCGGCGCCCCGCGCCCCCACCAACAAGCGGAGCCGGTCGTCGAGCGCGGCGGCGACCCCCTCGACGCCGAGGCTGGCGCCGCGCGCCGCGGCGAGCTCGATGGCCAGCGGGATCCCTTCGAGGCGCGTGCAGATGGCGATGACGAGCGGGTCGTCGCCGTCGGTGAGCTGGGTGCCCGCGGCTGCGGCCCGCTCGCGGAACAGCTGCAGCGCGGAGGGGTCGGGCCCGTCGAGGCTCAGCGGCCGGATCGGCACGACCCGCTCGCCCATGACCCCAAGCGACTCCCGGCTGGTGACCAGCACCGAGAGCTCGGGCGAGGTCTTGAGGAGGCGGTCGACGATCGCCGCGGTGTCGTCGAGCACGTGCTCGGCGTTGTCGAGCAGCACGAGCCCGGTGCTGGTGGCCAGCTCGTCGCACACGGCGTCGACGAGCGACCGGTCCTGCTGGTCGCTCACCCCGACGGCCGCCGCGACCGTCGCGGTGACCCGGCCCGGCGAGGCCGGCACCAGGTCGATGAACCACGCGTCGGACCGGGCCTGGCGCGCGCCCACCTCCAGGGCGAGGCGGGTCTTGCCGATGCCGCCCGGGCCGGTCAGGGTCACCAACCGCGCCACCGCCATCGCCGCGCTGATCTCGTCGATGTCGGGCTGGCGGCCGACGAAGCTGGTGAACGGCTTCGGCGCCCGCAGGAGGCCGGTGGTCGCACCGTTGGATCCGTTCCCGGACCCGGTCGCCAGCGCGGCCAGCGCCTGGCGATCAGCAGCGCCGAGCTTGCGCAGCAGCGACGACACGTGGCTCTCGACGGTGCGCACGGAGATGAACAGGCGCGCCGCGATCTGCGCGTTGGTCAGGTGGGCCCCGACGAGCTCCAGGACCTCGTGCTCACGCCCGGAGATCTGCTCCACGGCGCCATTCTGGCCTGCTCAGCGGCGTGAACCACCGGAGCCGCCGTTCGCCCCATCACGAACCTCGGGTCACCGGTGGTTGCTGGGCAACCGCCCGTGACCCGGAGGGGGTGGGGTCAGGCGGGCTGGTCGAGGACCTGGACGGCGACGCGCTCGCTGAGGGCGTTGTCGTCGAGCCAGGAGATCTGGAGGGCCTTGGCGCGGCGGAAGTAGAGCTGGATGTCGTACTCGAGGGTGAACCCGACGCCACCGAACACCTGCTCGCCCATGGCCGTGGTGTTGCGGTAGGTCTGGCAGGCGAACAACTTGGCCATCGGGGCCAGCGAGTCGACCGACCGGCCATCGGAGATGGCCCACGCGGCCTCGTAGGCCAGGATGCGGCCGCCGTTGACGGCGGTGGCCGCGTCGGCCAGGTAGTGGGAGATGGCCTGGAAGGCGCCCAGCGGCTTGTCGAACTGCTCGCGGTCCTTGGCGTACTGGACCGTGATCTCCAGGGCGTAGGCGGCGCCGCCGATGGCCTGGGCGGCCAGGAACACCAGGCCCTCGGTGAGGACGGCGTCCCAGGTGGCCCAGCCGGTGCCGGCGGCACCGATGCGGTCGGCGGCGGTGACGGCCACGCTGTCGAGCTGGAGCTGGTACTGGCAGTCCGAGGCGATCGAGAACATCTGGGTGAGCTCCACGCCGCCGGCGGCGGGGTCGACCACGAACAGGTCGACGTCGGCGATGCCCTCACCGGTGCGGGCCAGCACCACGAGCTTGGAAGCCGCGGCGGCGAACGGGACGTGCCACTTGGTGCCGGTGAGCACCCAGCCGTCGCCGTCGGCGGTGGCCTGGGCGCGGACGCCCTTGGGGCCGAAGCCGCCCTTGGGCTCGAGCCACGCCGTCGTGAAGATGGCGTCGCCCTTGGCGATCTGCGGGAGCCACTCCTGCTTCTGGGCGTCGGAGCCCGAGCGGAGGATCAGCCCGGCGCTCAGCACGGCGCTGACGAAGTGGGGCGACGGGGCGAGGGCCCGGCCGAACTCCTCGTAGACCACGGCGCCTTCGAGGGCCGTCATGCCCGAGCCGCCGTACTCCTCGGGGATCATCAGCCCGGTGAGGTCGAGCTCGGCGAGCTGCGCCCAGAACTCGGGCGAGAACCCGGTGGGGTCGTCTTCGAGGGCGCGCACGGACTCGAGCGAGGCCGAGGTGCTGCACACGCCGCGCACCATCTCGCGGAGCATCTCTTGTTCTTCGGAGAAATCCAGGTCCATGGGTCAGTCCTCGTTCGGTTCGGGCGCAGGTTCGGGCGGCAGGTCGGGCAGGCGGGTGGGCGTCACGGGAGCCACTGCTCGCCGCGGCGGGTCCAGGGGTTGTCGTCGGCGGTGGTGGGCAGGGCCACGCGCACCGAGCAGTCGGTCTTGGTCTCGCCGTCGACGGCGAGCGTGACGAGCAGCGACGCCCAGCCGCAGCCGGCGGCGTCGGTGCTCACGTCCTCGACGGTGGCGCTGAACACCATGCGGTCGCCGGGGTAGACCGAGCCCTTCATGCGGAACTTCATCCGGCCGAGGCGGCCCTTCGGACCGGTCCAGTCGGTGACGTAGCGCTCGAACCAGGCGGCCTGGTTCGGCGTGTTCATGAAGATGTCCTGGGTGCCGTTGCGGTTGACGGCGAAGTCGTAGTCGTGGTGCATCGGGCGCCAGTCCCGAGCCGCCAGGGCGCCGAGCACGATGGTGGTGGCGGTGACGTCGTAGGGCAGCTCGGGCAGCGCGTCGCCCGCCGCCACGTCGGCGAGCAGGAGGTTCGTGGTGGTGCTCATGCCTCACCCCTCCGGTAGCCGAAGCCGGTGTAGGTCTCGACGCCCACCAGCTCGTCGCGCTGGTTGAGGTACTCGACGTCGATGACCCAGAACCGGCCGGTGCCGAGCTTGGTGGTCTTGGGACCGCTGACCGACTGGAGCACCTGGCGGGTCTTGAGGACGTCGCCGGGGCGGACCGGGTCGTGGAAGACGATCGTGTTGTCGGTCATCACGGCCTCGGGCAGGTCGAACAGCGCCTTCATGTCGAAGTGGACCTGCAGCGGCAGCGCCTCCTCGGTGCGGCCGGGCGCCCAGTGGTGAGGACGGAACCACACCGAGATCATGGTGGGCGGCGCGATGGGGCCGTCGGTGAGCTCAGCGGCCACCTCGGGGTCCCAGAACAGCGGGTTGCCGTTCTCGACCGAGGAGCAGCTGGTGGCGATGTAGCCCTGCTCCACCGGGAACTCGCCAGGCGTCTCGTACTGGTACTGCCCCAGCACCGAGGTCACCTCGGGGGGCAGGTCGGTGGCATCGCTCATGCGACGGCTCCTTCGGCGCGGAGGCCGGCGATGGCATCGGGCGTGTAGCCCGCCTCGGCCAGGATGGCGTCGGTGTCGGTGACGGTGGCGTCGCGCACGATGGGCGCGGCCTGGTCCTTGGCCTGCCCGGCGAGCACGAAGCCCACCTGCTCGAAGGCGTCGGCGTCGGGGCGGTGGGCGGTGACGATCACGTCGCGGTCGCGGAAGTGCTCGTCCTCGACGAGGTCGGGGACGGTGGCCACGGCCGACACGCACGTGTTGGCCGGGCCGAGCAGGTCGACCCACTCGTCGCGGTCCTTGGTGGCGAACGCCTCGCGGAAGCTGGCGCGGATGTCGTCCTGCACCGCGTCGTCGAGCTGGTGGGCCAGCCACTGGTCGCAGCCCAGCGCCTTGCAGAGGTTGGCGTAGAAGTGCGGCTCGATGGCGCCGACCGCCAGCCACTCGCCGTCGGCGGCCGGGTACACCTCGTAGCAGGCGTACCGGCCGGTGAGGATGTTGTGGCCGGGCCCGGGCACCGCGCCGGTGGCCAGGTACTCGTCGACGTAGAGCGACATGAGGGCGACGACGCCGTCGGCCACGGCGACGTCGAGGTGCTGGCCCTCGCCGGTGGCGCTGCGGCCCACGATCGCGGCGAGGATCGACATCACCGCGTGCATGCCGCCGGCCGCCGAGTCGGCGACCGTGGCGCCAGGTAGGGCCGGCCCGCCGTCGGCGCCACGGCCCGAGCAGTCGAGGTAGCCGCCGACGGCCAGGTAGTTGATGTCGTGGCCGGCCCACTGGCTCTTGGGGCCGGTCTGCCCGTAGCCGGTGGTGGAGCAGTAGACGACGCCCGGGTTGAGGGCCGAGACGTCGGCGTACCCGATGCCGAGCCGGTCGACCACGCCTGGTCGGAAGCTCTCGATCACCACGTCGGCGGCCTCGGCCAGCTTGAGGAACGCGGCCTTGCCGGCGGGAGCCTTGAGGTCGAGCAGCACGCGCTCCATGCCCCGGTGGCCGCCGTAGGCGTAGAAGGGCGGCACGATCTGCACGCCCGACCGGCTGGGCGGCGGGCCCACCTTGATGACGCGGGCACCGAAGTCGGCGAGCCAGCGCGACGTGCGCGCGGCGGGGCCGACGCTGGCGAGGTCGAGGACGGTGATGCCGTCGAGCGGGGAGCCGGACACCGGGGTCAGAAGTTCTTGGGGAGACCGAGGCCGCGGCGGGCGATCACGTTCTTCTGGATCTCGCTGGCGCCACCGCCGATGGTGTCGATGACGGTGTAGCGGTACGTGCTCTCGGCTCGACCCTCCATCGGGGCCTCGGCGGTCTTGACCCGCAGCTGGGTGCCCGGGGCGCCGAGGTCCATCGAGGCATCGGCCAGGCGCTTGGAGAACTCGGTGGCGAACAGCTTGTACTGCGACGACTCGACCGTGGGCGGGGGCGTGCCCGGCGTCGCGTCGGCCTTCATCGACTCGCTCACCACGCGCAGACCCATGACCCGGGCCACCTCGGCCTCGGTGGCCAGCTGGGCGATGCGCTTGCGCGTGATCGGGTCGTCCTTCAGGGGGTCGCCGTCGACCGTCTCGGTGCGCACGTGGTCGACCAGCACGTCGAGCCGCTGCTTGATCGGCGCGTACGTGAACATGGTGAAGCGCTCGAGGTCGAGGGCTTGGGAGATGTACTGGAAGCCGGAGTTGACCTCGCCCACCACGTACTCATCGGGGACGAACACGTCGTCGACGAACACCTCGTTGGTGCGTTCGTCACCCATCGGGACGCCGCCCATGGTGTCGATCTTGGTGATGGTGATGCCGGGCTGGTCGATCGGCACGAGCATCAGCGTGATGCCGCGGTGCTTGTTGTTCGGATCGGTGCGCACGCCCAGCCAGTACCACTCGGCGAAGTGGGCCGAGGTGGTCCACGTCTTCTGGCCGTTGAGGATCCAGCCGGTCTTGCCGTCGCGCTCGCCGCGCTCGCCCTTGAGGCGCATCGATGCCGCATCGGAGCCGGCGTTGGGCTCGGAGTAGCCGACCGCGAACTCGACCTCGTTGCAGAGGATCTTCGGGAGGAACTCGGCCTTGAGGAAGTCGTTGCCGTGGGCGATCAGGGTCTTGCCGATGATGCCGACGCCCTTGCCGATCTGCGGGCCGCCGCGGCCGGCGAGGCGCTCGTTGAGCAGGTACTCGTAGACGCCCTCGCCCTCGGAGCCGCCGTACTCCTTCGGCCAGGTCATCCCCAGCCAGCCCATCTCGCCGAGCTTGGCCATGAACGCCCGCCGCTTGGGCGTGTCGACGATCTGGGCCATGTTCTCCCGCGTGACGTCGAAGACGTCGGGGTCGTCGTTGGCGTCGAGGAACGCCTCGACCTGCTCGATGAACGTCTGCTGCTCAGGCGAGAACTCGAAGTCCATGGGTGCTCCTGGCGACCGGATCCGGGTGAGCCGAAGCCCAAGATCTGACGGGTCGTCAGATCAGCCGGAGATCATACGGTCGCCCCTGGTGCGCGACAAGCGACCCGGGTCCCGCCACCCTCGCCGGGTCAGCCGATGACGCCGGACTCGCGGAGCGCCGCGAGCCGGTCGGCATCGAGGCCGAGCTCGGCTCCCAGCACCTCGTCGGTGTGCTCGCCCAGCCACGGCACCCGGGTCTCGGGGCCCTCGGCCATCTTCGACAGCTTCACCGGGTTGCCCGGCACCAGGACCGGGTCGGGGCCGCCGTCGCTGCGGGGCATCTCCACCAGCATGTTGTGGAGGGCCACGTGCGGATCGGCGATGACCTCGGGCGCGGTCTGGCTGGGCCCGGACGCGATGCCCGCGGCGTTCAGCTCGGCGGCCACCTCGGCGCGGGTCCGGCTCGACGACCAGGCCTCGACCGCCGGTCGGATGTCGGACTCGAGCGCCGCCTCCCAGCCGTACCGGTCGGCGAAACGGGGGTCCTCGTGCCACTCGGGCTTGCCGATGAGGTCGGCCAGCTTGGCGAACTGGTGCTCGCGCACGATCTGGCTGACCACGTAGCCGTCGGAGCAGGCGAAGCCCTCGCAGATGATCCCGAGGGGCTTGTCGGGGTCGGGGCGGGCGCCCAGCGACCACAGGTTGGTGACCAGGTCGGTCATGGCCACCATGGCGTCGAGCATGGCGATGTCGACGTGCTGGCCCTCGCCGGTGCGGTCTCGGTGGCGCAGCGCCGCCATGATCCCGATCACCGCGAACAGGGCGCTGCTGATGTCGCCCAGGGCCCCGACCGGGATGGTCGTGGGCGGGCCGACGGGGTTCTTGTAGGCGTAGATGCCCGACATGGCCTCGACGATCGACGCGTACGCCGACCAGTCGCGGTAGGGGCTGTCGTTGCCGAAGCCCGACAGCGAGACGTGGATCGCACCGGGGTGGCGCTCGGCGATGACCTCGTAGCCCAGGCCCAGGCGCTCGAGCGTGCCGGCCTTGAAGTTCTCGGCCACCACATCGAAGTGCGGCACCAGCTCCAGGAACAGCTCCTTGCCCTCGGGCGCCTTGAGGTCGATGCCCACGCTGCGCTTGTTGAAGTTGTTGCGCAGGTAGGTGGCCCCGACCTTGCGACCGTCGGGGTCGAGCATGAACGGGCTGGAACCGCGGCCGGAGTCGCCCATCGTGGGGTGCTCGACCTTCACCACATCGGCGCCGAGGCGGGCCAGGAGCTGCGTGGCGTAGGGCAGCGCCTGCATCTGCTCGGCAGCGAGGATCCGGATGCCCTCGAGCGGCTTGCCGTAGCCGGCTGCCTGTTCGTTGCCGATGTCTCCGAGCTTCACGTGCCTCTCCCGATCACTGTCCTGACGGATCGTCAGACTACGGCCGAGCCTCCGCCACCACCCCAGCCGGGCTCAGCGGGTCTCGTCGATCTCGATGCCGGCGTCGGCGATGAGGGCGAGCCCCACCGTGATGACCTGCTCGTGGTCGATGATCGAGCCCTGGAGCGCCGTGGCGCCGCGCACGTCGACGATGGTCGAGCCCTGCAGGCGGGCCCGGGTGAACTTGGCGCCGGACAGCTCGGCGCCGGTGAGGTCGACGTCGTGCCAGCGGCTCCCGTTGGCCCACGCCCGGTAGAGGTCGATCTTGGTGGCCGTGCCGCCGGAGACGACCAGCCGCTCGGCCCGCACCATCCGCATGCCGACCTCGTCGAGCTGGCAGTCGGTGAAGCGCACGTCGGTGAGGGTGGCCCCGCCCAGGTCGGCGCCGTTGAGCCGGCAGTTGGTGAACGCCACCCGGTTGAGCGAGAGCTCCTCGAGCACCGCCCCCGCGAGATCGCAGTTGGACACCACCACATCGGTGAGCTCGAGCCGACGGAGGTTGGCGGCGGTGAGCCGCACGTTGGCGATGGTGGATCGGCTGAAGGTGACGTGCTCGGCATCTGCCGCGATGGCCGACCCGCTCACCGCCACCTCGGACCAACCGTCGTGGTCCTCCAGCCCGTCGAGCTCCAACGGATCCAGGTCGGTCACCACGATCGGCGCCCGGCACTCCTGGTTGGCCGGCCGGACCGCTCCCCGCCCGGTGGATCGACGCGGTGCGGCCATGGCCGCCATCATGCCCGCGAGATCAGCCCTCCGGATCCGCCTGGGCCACCAGCGGCGATCCCACTTCAGCAAGCGGCCGCCAACGATGACGCCGCGAGCCGGATCGAGGTCCGCTCGCCTCGAACCATTCGTGAAGTTGGTGGCCCTGCCACCACGATCACGAAAGTTGGAGCGGGCCGAGGGTGATCGGGTCGAGGGAGGGGGTCGGGATGAGAGCGGGGCCTGGATCTGACGGGTCGTCAGATTTGGCTCTAGCCTGGTGGGCATGCGTGGGATCATCAGCTACGGGGCCTACCTGCCCCACCGTCGCCTCGACCGGAGCGCCATCGCGGCCGTGGCCGGGACGGGGGGCGGCAAGGGCACCCGGACCGTCGCCTCCTACGACGAGGACACCACCACCCTGGGCGTCGAAGCGGCCCGGCGCGCCCTGCGGGCCACCGCCACGCGGCCCGGCGCGCTGTGGTTCTCCACGGTGGCCCCGGCCTACGTCGACAAGACCAACGCCACCGCGGTGCACGCCGCGCTGCGGCTCCCCGGCGACGTCATCGCCGCCGACTTCGGTGGCGCCGTGCGCTCGAGCGTCGCCGCCCTGCGCGCCGCCCTGGCCGGCGGGCCCGCTGCCCTCGTGGTCAGCGCCGACATCCGCACCGGGCTCCCCGGCAGCGCCGATGAGGCCGTTGGTGGCGACGCCGCCGCCGCTCTGCTCATCGGCGACGACACCGACGGCCCGGTCGTGGCCGAGCTGATCGGCTCGGGCACCGCCACCGACGAGTTCCTCGACCGCTGGCGCACCCCCGGCGACTCCCGCTCCAAGCAGTGGGAGGAGAAGTTCGGCGAGATGAAGTACGTGGGCCTTGGGCAGACCGCCCTGGCCGCCGCCCTGAAGGACGCCGGCATCGAAGCCGACCGGGTCGACGCCCTGATCGTCACGGGCACCCACGGCCGCGCCAACAAGGCGGCCGCCAAGAAGTCGGGCGTCGCCGCCGACAAGGTCGTCGATGACCTGTCCGCCACCGTCGGCAACCCGGGCGCCGCCCAGGCCGGCCTGCTCCTCGCGGCCGTGCTCGACGGCGCGGCACCCGGCCAGGTCATCGCCGTGCTCTCGCTCGCGGATGGCGCCGACGCCCTCGTGTTCAAGACTACCGAGGCCATCGAGGCGTACGAGCCCGACCGGCCCGTCGCCGACCAGGTCGCCGGCGGCGGCCCCGTGCCCTACGGCAAGTTCCTCGCGTGGCGCGGCCACCTGTCGCCCGAGCCGCCCCGCCGCCCCGAGCCCGCCCGCCCATCGGCTTCGGCCGCCGGCCGCAGCGAGGACTGGAAGTTCGGCTTCGTCGGCGCCAAGGACCGCACCACCGGGGCCATCCACCTGCCTCCCACCCGCGTGTCGATGGAGGGCGGCGCCATCGACGACATGGAGCCCATCCCCATGGCCGACGTCCAGGGCACGGTGGCCACGTACACGATCGACAAGCTCGTCTACTCCCCCAGCCCACCCGTGGTGTTCGCCATCGTCGACTTCGACGGCGGCGGCCGCGCCCCGGTGGAGCTCACCGATGTCGACCCCACCTCGGTGGGCATCGGCGACCGCGTCGAGATGACGTTCCGGAAGCTGTTCACCGCGGACGGCATCCACAACTACTTCTGGAAGGCCCGGCCGGTGCCGGGCTCGGCGTCCGCCGCCGACGACGAGACGAAGGAGGCCTGACATGGCCAGCCACGGGATCAAGGACCGCGTCGCCATCGTCGCGATGGGCTGCACGCCCTTCAAGGAGCACTGGGACAAGGGCGTCGACGACCTCGCCCTCGAAGCCAGCAACGAGGCGTTCGCCGCGGCCGGCATCACCAAGGACGACGTCGATGCCTACTGGCTCGGCACCGCCCAGTCGGGCATGAGCGGCATCACCTTGTCGCGCGCCCTCCAGCTCCAGGACAAGCCCGTCACCCGCGTCGAGAACTACTGCGCCACCGGGTCCGAAGCCCTGCGCCAGGCCAGCTACGCCGTGGCCTCGGGTGCCTACGACGTGGCCATGGCCGTGGGCGTCGAGAAGGTCAAGGACTCCGGCTACCAGGGCCTCAACGCCTTCCCGATCCCCAGCGACGGCACCACCCGCACGCTCACGGCCGCCGGCTCGTTCTCGATGGTCGCTCCCGCCTACGCCGAGAAGTACGGCGTGCCCATGGAGCAGCTCAAGCGCACCCTGGCCCGCATCGCCAGCAAGAACCACTACAACGGCGCCCGCAACCCCCGCGCCCAGTTCCGACGCGAGATGAGCGTCGACCAGATCTGCGCCATGCCCAACGTGGCCGGCGACCTCTCGGTGTTCGACTGCGCCGGCGTGGCCGACGGCTCCGCCTCGGCGATCGTCGTCCGGGCCGAGGACGCCTACGAGTACACCGACAAGCCGATCTTCGTGAAGGCGCTGAGCTTCATCGCCGGCAACGGCTCCGGCCTCGTCGACCCGGGCTACGACTACACGTGGTTCCCCGAGATCGCCGCCTGCGCGAAGGACGCCTACGCCCAGGCCGGCATCGACGATCCGGTGAGCCGCATCGCCATGGCCGAGGTGCACGACTGCTTCACGCCCACCGAGCTGGTGCTCATGGAGGACCTCGGGTTCTCCGAGCGCGGCACCTCCTGGAAGGACATCGAGGACGGCCGCTTCGACCTGAACGGCGAGCTGCCCATCAACCCCGACGGCGGCCTCAAGAGCTTCGGCCACCCGGTGGGTGCCAGCGGGCTGCGGATGATGTTCGAGGCCTACCTCCAGCTGCGCGGCGAGGCCCCCGCCGACCGCACCATCAGCTCGATCAGCGGCGACCGCAACCTGGCCCTCACCCACAACCTCGGTGGCTACCCCGGCGAGATGGTCAGCTTCATCTCGATCCTGGGTGCCGCCCTCGACGCCGCCTGAGGCTCACGTCGCCAGGACGCGGATGGCGCAGCGCGCTCCGGGTGCGGCTGCCATGCGCCGGTCGAAGGTCACCAGCTCGACCCCGAGCGACTCGGCGAGCGCGACGTAGCTCGCGTCGTAGGCGGTCATGTTGTGTCGCAGCTGCAAGATCCTCCACCCCAGTCGCTGGACCGGATAGCGGAGCATCGGCATGCGCTCGAGGCCCCGTGCCGATTCCTCCAGCTCGTGGTCCCTCAGCTTGCCCCCGAGCCAGAGGCCGCGGAGCCCCTGGAGCACTTCGAGGTCTACGAGGTTCGGGGCGACGATGCCGCCGGAGCTGAGCTCGCGTCGAGCAACCTGGCCCTGGCTGCTGTCGCTGGCGAGGAAGGCGACCAGCACCGAGGCATCACAGACCCTCGATGATGCGAGCATCTCGCTCCTCGTGTGACGCCTCGAGGTAGGCGACATCATCGAGCGATCGATCGATGCTCGGATCCCAACCCGCGTGCATGGCGTCGATCTCCTCGAGCCACTCGTCCATCGTCGGCACCACCGTGAGCTGGGACAGCGTGTCCACCAGGTACTGCTGGAGGCTCTGCCCGCGCTTGGCCGCTCGCGCTGACAGCGTGCGGTGCACCGGCTCCGGCACGTCCCGGATGGTGATGTTGGTCATGCTTGCAGTTTGCATGCATGCAAAGTACGAGGCAACCACCCCCCTCTCAACGCCAGATTCGTAGCGTCGAGCGCTGGTCAGGGCTGGAGGATGACCTTGCCGCCTTCGACACCGGCGAGGAGGTCGGCGAACCGGGCGGGGAGCTCGTCGAGGCTGACCGTGCTGTCGACGAAGCCGTCGAGGTGCAGGCCCTGGGCGCTGAGCACGTCGATGGTGTCGGTGAAGTCCTTGCGCTCGTAGTAGAGCGCGTACCGCACGTCGAGCTCCTTGCTGAGGCCGGTGTAGGGCATCGTCGAGTCGTCGGCGGCGCACACCCCGACCACCACCACCCGGCCGTCGATCGCCGCGATGTCCATGGCCTGGCGGATCATCCCGGGACGGCCGGTGCACTCGAACACGACCGACGCTCCGGTCAACGTCACCTCGAGCAGGTCGAGCTCGTCGACCAGCGGATCGAGCGTGCGGGTGGCGCCGAGCTGGGTGGCCAGGGCCCGACGGCTGCCCGACGGATCGGAGGCCGTGATGTGCTCCACGCCGAGGTGGCGGGCCCACGCGATGACCGCCAAGCCGATCGGGCCGGCGCCCAGCACCACCACCGTGTCGGCCGCCGTGACGCCGCCGCGGCGGACCGAGCGCAGGCCCACCGCCATCGGCTCCACCAGGGCCTGGTCGACGGCGCTGACCGCGGCGGGAAGGCGGTACAGCTCGTCGGCCCTCGCCGTGGTCAGCTGGGCGAAGCCGCCGGGACGGGCCATGCCGAGCAGCTGGAACTGGTCGCAGTGGTCGGCTCGGCCCCGCAGGCAGTGGGCGCAGTGCCCGCAGCCGAAGAACGGCCGCACGGCGACAGACTCGCCGATCCGCCACGTGCCGGCCTCCACCCCCGCGCCGAGGGCCTCCACCGTGCCGGCGATCTCGTGGCCGAGCACCGTGCCCGAGGGCGCCATCGACGAGGTCAGGTGCAGATCGGTGCCGCAGATGCCGCACCCGGTCACCCGGATCAGCGCCTCGCCGGGCCCCGGCTCCGGGTCAGGGAGCTCGACCAGCTCAAGGCGGGGACGATCCTCGGACAGCACGACGGCTCGCATGGCCGCAACGTACCGCCGTTTCGACGCAGCCGACGGGTGACGCAGCCGACGAGTGCGGCAACGACAAGAGCCCGTCGCACGCAGGGGGCGGGGATCCTGCGCGCAACGGGCTCGAGCTGGTCGGGTGCTGGGCTCAGGCGACGGGTTGGGGAACCAGCGCCTCGACGTCGAACCCCTCGGCATCGAGGGCCGCCTCGGAGGCGTCGAGCTCGGCCGTGGGCGACTCGGCCGTGGCCGTCCCCTGGCGAGGGAGCCAGACCAAGGCGAAGATCGCGGCGATCACCGACATGCCTGCTGCGAGCCACATGGCGTGGCCGAGGCCGTCGACGAACGCCCCGCGGGCGGTGTCCATGACCTGCTGGCCCTGGGGGCCGAGCTTCCCGGCGATGGCGGCGGCGCCGCCGATGCCCTCGCGGACCGCCGTGCCGGCCTGGGGCGACAGGTGGTCGGCGGCGCCCGACACGCCGCTGCGGTAGCCGGCGCTCAGGGCGCTGCCGATGAGGGCGATGCCCATGGCGCCGCCGAACTCGCGGACCGTGTCGTTGAGCGCAGAGGCCACGCCCTGCTCCTCGACCGGGAGCGAGCCGGTGATGCCGGAGGTGGCCGGCGTCTGGGCCAGGCCGGCACCGACGCCCAGGACGAGCAGGCCGGGGAGGACCGACAGGTAGCCGCCGCTGATGCTGGCCATCGAGGCCATCATCGCAAGGCCGAGCGCCACGAGGCCCAAGCCGCCCACGAGCATCGCTCGCAGGCCCACCCGCCGAGCGATCAGCGGGGCGACGGCGGACAGCGGGAGCAGCACGACGGCCAGCGGCATCAGGCCCATCGAGGCCTTGATGGCGGAGTAGCCGAGCACGGCCTGCAGGTACTGCACGAGGACCAGGAACAGGCCCATCATCACGGCGAAGACCGCGAGGAGCGTGACCGACGAGGCGGTGAGGGTGCGGTGGCGGAAGACCCGGATGTCGAGCAGGGGCTGCTCGGTGCGCAGCTCCCACCAGGCGAACCAGGCGGTGCCCAGGATGCCGGCGGTCAGGCCGATGACGGTGAGCGGATCGGACCACCCGACCTCAGGTCCCTCGTGGACCGCGAGGACCAGACCGCCGACGGCGACGGCCGAGAGGATCGAGCCGAGCACGTCGAAGCGGCCCTCGTGCGACTCCCGGCTCTGCGGGACGACCCGGATCGACATGGCCAGCGCGATGGCGGCGATCACGATGGGTCCGGCGAACACCCAGGGCCACGTGAAGTTGTCGACGACGATCGACGAGGAGACCAGGCCGAGGACCCCACCGGCTCCGGCGAAGCCGGCCCACACGCCGACGGCGCGGTCGCGCTCCTCGGCGGGGAAGGTGGACGTGATGACCGAGAGGGTGATCGGCATGATCATCGCGGCCGACACGCCGCCGGCGACCCGGAAGACCAGGAGCTGGGTGACCGAGGTGGCGAGGGCCGCCGCGATGTTCGCCCCGACGAAGAGGGAGAGCCCGGCGACGAGGACGTGCTTGCGGCCCCAGCGGTCGCCCACGGCGCCGATGGGCAGCAGCAGCGCGGCCAGGGCGATGGTGTAGCCGTTGATGACCCAGAGCAGCTGGCTCTGGGTGGCGCCGAGGTCGAGCGCCAGCTGGCCCTGGGCCACGTTGAGGCCCGAGACCGAGGCCACGACCGCCACCAGGGCGGTGCACATGGCGATCAGGACGAGGCGGCGGCGCTTGGCGTCGACCACGAGGCCCGCCGCATCGGTTGGCGGCTCGTGGATGGTTTCGGGGCGGGTTGCCGTCGACATGGTTGCTCCTCGGAGTCTCGATACACTACGAGACGGTAGCGTTTCTGTAGTACGAGACGGTACCGTACTGTTTCTAATCCGACAAGCCCTCTCCCATGAGACAACCGTCACCTGTAACGTCGAGGACGACCATGGACGCCCGCATCAACCGCACCCGCACCGCCGTGATGGAGGCCGCCACCGAGCTGCTGCTCGAGGGCGGGCCCGCCGCGATCACGATGGACGGCGTGGTCGCCCGGTCCGGCGTGGCCAAGTCCACGCTCTACCGCCACTGGCCCACCCGCGATGCCCTGGTCATCGACGTGTTCGGCCACATCGCACCCGACCTCCCGCGCCCCGATCCGAGCCTGTCGTTCGAGGAGGGGCTGCGGGTCCTGGCCCACGGCTTCGTCGATGTGGTCAACGACCCCTACTGGAAGCGGCTGATGCCGGCCATGCTCCTGCTCAAGGCCGACCTCCACGAGATCGCCGAGCTCGAGGACGACCTCAAGCAGAGCCAGGTCGACACGGTCACGCCCGTGCTCAGGTGCGGCGTCGACGAGGGCTGGCTCCCCGAGGGGTTCGACGCCGAGGCGGTCTCGACGCTGCTGATCGGTCCGATCCTGATGGCCGCGCTGACCGGATCGACCCCGTTGACCGACGAGTTCGCCGACCGTTGCGTCGACCACTTCATGGCCGGCGTCCGGGCCACGTGCCCGCTCCAGTCCGCCGCCACCTCCGCCTGACCCGGCCGCTCAGGCTGGGCAGGGCACCCGCCGGGCTGCCCGGTGGGCCTCAGGTGTAGAGCGCCTCGATCTCGACGGCGTAGAACGAGTTGACGCCGCGCCGCTTGAGCTTCGACGTGGGCGTGAGCAGCTCCGAGTCGGGGAGCCACTCCTGGCCCAGCACCTTCACCTTCTTCACGCGCTCGGCGTTGTTGAACGTGGCCATCACCTCGCCCAGGCCGCTGTTGACCTCGGCGATGACGTCGGGGTGGTCGGCCAGCTCCTGGAGGCTGAGCCCTTCGAGCCCGTGCTGGGCCGCCCAGGCCGGAGCCGTGTCGGGATCGAGCACGACGAGGGCCGACACGAACGGACGCTGGTCGCCGATGGCTGCGGCCTGACCGACCAGCGGGATCATCTTGAGCGCCGCCTCGAGGTTGGCCGGGCTGATGTTCTTGCCGCCAGCGGTGATGATCAGCTCCTTCTTGCGGTCGACGATCTTGAGGTAGCCGTCGTCGTCGAGCTCGCCGATGTCGCCGGTGTGCAGCCAGCCGTCGGCCGATAGGGCCTCGGCCGTCTTCTCGGGATCGTTGAGGTAGCCCTGGAACACGTGGGGGCCGCTGCAGATCACCTCGCCATCGGGGGCGATGCGGACCTCGGTGCCGGGGCAGGCCGGACCGACGGTGCCGGGCTTGATGCGCTCGGCCGTCCACGTCATGAGCCCGGTGTTCTCGGACATGCCGTAGACCTCCGACATGGGCACGCCGATGGCGCGGAACCACGTGAGCAGGTCGGGCGGGATGGGGGCGGCGCCGGTGACGGCCACCAGCAGCTCGTCGAGCCCGAGCATGGCGCGGACCGGCTTGAAGGCCACCTCGTCGAGGAACGCGTAGGTCTCGAGCTCCTCGGGCGTGGCCGTGCCCCACGACTTCTTCAGGGCGATGGGCCGGGCGACCTCGACGGCCTCGTCGAACTTGGCGGCGTTGTCGGGGTCGGCGGCGAGCGCACCGATCAGCCCGGCGTTGATCTTCTCCCAGACCCGCGGCACCCCGAACAGGACGTGGGGCCGGACCTCGGCGCAGTAGGCGGCGATCTTGCCGGGCTCTGGGCAGCAGCTGACCTCGTAGCCGAGGGCGAGCTGCGAGTAGTGGCTGACCGTGCGCTCCGCGATGTGGGCCATCGGGAGGTACGACACGACCCGCTTGCCGTTGGAGTCGTCGAACGGGAGCAGTTCGCGGGTGGCCTCGACCACGAACATGGCGTTGGCGTTCGAGAGCATCACGCCCTTGGGCGGCCCGGTGGTGCCCGACGTGTAGATGACGGTGACCAGGTCGCTGGGATCGCCGGCCTGAGCGGCCTGGGCCAGATCGACGGGCTCGGCGGCCTGCAGGTCGTCCCAGGTGAAGTCGGCGTGCTTCTCGCCCGGGTGCACGACGCCGAGCGACGTCAGCGAGGGCAGGGCGGCACGGACCGGCTCGAACCGGGCCAGGAAGCTGTCGTCCTCGACGATGCCCAGCACCGCACCCGAGTGGCCGACCAGGTACTCGACCTGGTCGGGGGCGGAGGAGTTGTAGATGGAGATCGGCGTGGCACCCACCATGAGCGCCGCCGCGTCGAGCACGTGGAACTGCGGGCAGTTGCGCATCATGAGGACCACGCGGTCGCCCCGACCGACGCCGCGGTCGCGCAGGCCGCCCGCGGCGCGGGCCACCATGGCGCCCATCTCGGCGAAGGTCCACTCGTGCCAGTCGTCGCCCTCCTTCCAGCGCAGGGCGACGGCGTCGCCGCGCTCGGCGATGACGTCGACGAAGGTGCCGGCCACGGTCTTGCCCGCGATGCGATCGAGAATGGAGGTCATGGCGGTGATCCGGATCCCCTGGAGTCGGTAGGTCGAGCGCCATAGGACTAGCAGACCCGAAGAATCCGTGATGATCGAACGGTTCCGTCAGGTTGCGTTCGCCACGGGCACGACGCTTGACTGGCACTTGACCGACCGGTCTAGAACGCCACTCGGACCCGCAGGGGCCGGAAGGGGAAGGGGCCACCATGGCTACCGCTGTCATCGTCGATGCCGTCCGCACGCCTGGAGGCAAGCGCTACGGGAAGCTCTCCGGTTGGCACGCCGCCGACCTCGCCGCCGAGACGCTCAAGGCGCTCGCCGAGCGCAACAACCTCGACCCCGCCCTCGTCGAAGACGTGATCATGGGCTGCGTCATGCAGGTCGGCAACCAGTCCGTCAACGTGGGCCGCTCCGCCGTGCTCGCCGCCGGCTGGCCCGAAGAGGTCCCCGCCACCACCATCGACCGCCAGTGCGGCTCGTCGCAGCAGTCGGTCCACTTCGCGGCCCAGGGCGTCATCGCCGGGGCCTACGACATCGTCGTCGCCGCCGGCGTCGAGGTCATGTCCACCACCCCGATGGGCGCCTCGGTCACGCCGGGCAGCTTCCCGATGGGCCCGCTGGTCATGGAGCGCTACGCCCCCCGCGGCGGCGTCGTGATGCAGGGCACCTCGGCCGAGCTCATCGCTCAGAAGTGGGACCTCTCCCGCGAGGACATGGACGCCTTCGCCGTCGAGAGCCACAAGCGGGCCACCACCGCCCGCGACGAGGGCCGCTTCGACAACGAGATCATCGCCGTCGCCGAGAAGCGCTTCGACCGGGAGACCGGCCAGATCGTCGAGACCGGCGAGATGGTCACCACCGACGAGGGCATCCGCCCCGACTCCTCGATGGAGTCGCTGGCCAAGCTCAAGCCCGCCTTCGACCCCGAGAACGGCCGGGTCACCGCCGCCAACTCGTCGCAGATCACCGATGGCGCCTCCGCCATCTTGATCATGAGCGAAGAGAAGGCCAAGGAGCTGGGTCTCAAGCCCCGCGCCAAGGTCCACTCGTTCTCGGTGGTCGGCGTCGACCCGATCATGATGCTCACCGGCCCCATCCCCGCCACCCAGAAGGTGCTCGACAAGGCCGGCCTCACCCTCGACGACATGGATCTCATCGAGATCAACGAGGCCTTCGCCTCCGTCGTCCTGGCGTGGCAGAAGGAGTACAACCCCGACATGAGCAAGGTGAACGTCAACGGCGGCGCCATCGCTCTCGGCCACCCGCTCGGCTGCTCCGGCGCCAAGCTCATGGCCACCCTGCTGAACGAGCTCGAGCGCACCGGCGGCCGCTACGGCCTCCAGACGATGTGCGAGGGCGCCGGCATGGCCAACGCCACCATCATCGAGCGCCTCGACTGATCCCGCACCTCGCGGATCGCTCGTAGAGACGAGCTGGCGGACCCACCTCCCCCCGGGTCCCAACCAGTTCTCACGGTGCCCCGGGCTCGCCCCGGGGCACCGTTACTTTTTCGCCCCTGACCGGGCAGGGCCGACTTCGGTGGGGTTGCGGCGCGTCCGTAGGCTGTCGCCATGTCGACCATCGCCGCCCAGGCCACCGTGGTCGCTGCCCTCGGTGGCGGCGACATCTTCCGGATCATCCTGGCCGTGCTGTTCGCCCTGGTGCTGCTCAAGGTCGGCATGTCCGTGCTGGGCGGGTTCGCCCGCCCGGTGCCCGAGCCGCCCGACCCCGGCGAGCTGCGCAAGGTCCGCCTCACCTACCGGTGCAGCATCTGCGCCACCGAGGTGCGCATGACGATGGCCAACGACGAGGTCCCGGAACCGCCCCGGCACTGCATGGAGGACATGGATCTCGTCACCCCGGTCGACGACATCTGAGCCGGTCCCGACTCGATCCCCAGGTCGCCAGGGACGGTGGAGAACCTTTCCCCAGCCTGTGGAGAAGATTGGGGAGAGTCACACCCCTGTAACTTCCGCGCTACCCGTGAACCCCACCCGGTTCACCGCCACCGCCCGTGAATCGCCCCCCCCCGACGCGCTCCAGGGAGCCCGTTCCAACACCCGTGCCCAGCATCCGCTGACACCCCGGGGCACCACCGCCACCACCCAACCCAGCGCCAGCAACAAGCCCAACCCAGCGCCAGCACGGCGCCCCAGCAGGCGCCAGCAACCAGCCCAACGAGCGCCAGCAACGCGCGGGAGCCAGCGCCAGCGTTCGCCGAAGGCGAGCGGGCCCGAGCGGCCCGGTGCCGGAGGCCCGCCAGGGCCGCAGGCACCCAGAGCGGAAGGAAAAGGGCATGGGTAGCTCAACGCCGAAGGCGGGGAGAAGAACCCGTGAGTCGCGAGAGGGTCGAGCGCTCCGAGGACGTGGGCCGGAGATCAGTACCGCTGAGCGAAGCTCAGCGGTACTGCGTTGCCGCGATGATGCCGCCGAGGATGAAGCCGAGGCCGATCACGAGGCGGATGTTGGACGCGTCGCCGAACACGCCCATGTAGTTGCTCATGATGAGGAGGGCACCGAGGATGAGCAGGCCGAACATGATGGCCGGCACGTACCAGGGGCTGGGGCCCTTGGCGTAGACCTGCTGGGGCGTGGCGACGGGCGCCTTGCTGACGAGGTTCTCGGTCTTCTTGGCGTCTCGGGCCTTCGAGGTGGACGGCGGGGCGGCCTTGGCGGCGGCCTTGGTGGCCGACTTCGGGGTCGCGTTGGGCCCGCCCTTGGGCGTGACGCGGCGGCTGGTCACGGTGCGGCGGGCCACCACCTGGCGCTCGGCGACGGCGGCATCGGCCTTGGCCTTGCGGTCCGCCTTGTCGTCGTCGGTGGCCGCCTTGGCACCGGCTCCGGTCTCGGCGGCTTCGGGGTCTGGCGCCGGCTCGTCGTCGTCGGTGCTGGTCGTCTCGGCCGCAGCGTCGGCGGTGGCGTCATCATCGGCGACGTCGACGGTGGCGTCGGTGGACGCGTCGGGAGCGGCCGCGTCGTCTTCGGGAGTCTCGTTCGAGTCGTCGGACATGGCCGGGATCCTACTGAACCGCCACCGAGCGGCTGGAGGCAGCGATTCGGAGGCGGGAGCGGTGGAGCCCCAGCACTACCGTGGCCGCCCATGGGCCGCCGTGTGCTGGTGATCGACAACTACGACTCCTTCGTCTACAACCTCGTCCAGTACCTGGGGGAGCTGGGTGCGGAGCCGCTCGTGTACCGCCACGATGCGATCACGCTCGATCAGGCCATCGCGCTCGAGCCCGACGGGGTGCTCATCTCTCCGGGCCCGGGGTCGCCCGACGACGCCGGCGTGTCCAACGAGGCGATCTCGTACTTCACCGGCAAGAAGCCGGTGTTCGGCGTGTGCCTCGGCCACCAGTGCCTCGGGCAGGTGTTCGGTGGCACGGTGGTCCGGGCGCCCGAGATCATGCACGGGAAGACGTCGCTCATCCGCCACAAGGGCACCGGGGTGTTCACCGGGCTGCCCGAGCCGCTCGAGGCCACCCGCTACCACTCGCTGATCGTCGACCGGAGCTCGGTGCCCGACGTCTTGGAGATCACGGCGGAGACCGACGACGGCATCGTGATGGGCCTCCGGCACCGCGACGCCCCCACCGAGGGCGTCCAGTTCCACCCCGAGTCGATCCTCACGGTGGGCGGCCACGACCTGGTGGGGAACTTCCTCACGCAGGTCGACGTGTACTCCGGCTGAGCCGACGGCCGCGGACCAGGATCAGGCAGGGGCCGAGAGGCCGGGCGTCAGAGCCCGCCGGCGGACGTGGTGGTGGTGGTGGCCGGCTTCGTGGTGGTGGTGACCGGCGGCGACGTGGTGGTGGGCGGCGAGGTGGTGGTGGGCGGCGACGTGGTGGTGGCCGGCACGGTGACCGGCGGTGAGGTGGTGGTGGCCACCGGCGGCGAGGTGGTGGTGACCTGGGCCTGGTCGGCCACGATGAGCACGATCACGCGGTCCTTGGCGTAGACGCCCGGCGCCGGATCGGTGCGCAGCACGGTCCCAGCGGGCTGGTCTTCGGATTGCTCCAGCTGCTGCTGCACGTTGGTGAACCCGGCGACGCGCAGGATCTCGCGGGCATCGATCTCGGTCTTGCCGGAGAGGTCGACCAGGGTGGCGTCGCCCACGCCGGTGCTGACGCTGAGGATGATGGTCGTGCCCTTGTCGGCCTGGGTGTCGCCCGCGGGGCTCTGGGAGACGACGTTGCCCTTGGGCTGGGTGCTCTCGGAGTCGGAGGTGGTGACCTTGAAGCCGAGCTTCTCGAGGATGGCCGTGGCCGGGTCGACGGGTTGGCCCACGACGTTGGGGACGCCGACCGACTTGGTCTGCTCCTCGAAGATGCCGAGCTGCTTGCCGAAGACGTAGAGCAGCGCGCCCAGGACGACGAGCAGGAGGAGGATGATCACGAAGAACCAGCCGGTCTTGCGGCCCGATTCCTGCGTGACGGGCGCGGCGGGGGGTGCCGCCTGTGGAGGTGTGGCCGGGGCCGGGGTGGGCGGGCGCGCCGGCCCGGCGGGCACCGCGGTGGCGGCGGCCAGGGGCTTCCCCTCGCGGAAGCGCAGCAGGTCGGCGCGCATGGCGGCGCCGTCGGCGTAGCGGTCGTCGGGATCCTTCTCGAGGGCCCGCAGCGTGATGGCCTCGTAGTCCTTGGGCACGTCGGGCACCCGCTCCGACAGGGACGGAATCGGTTCCTGCACGTGCTTGTAGGCGATGGCGACGGGGCTGTCGGCGCTGAAGGGCGGCTTGCCCGACACCATCTCGTAGAGCACCACCCCCAGGGAGTACAGGTCGGAGCGGGCATCGACGGGCTTGCCCTGGGCCTGCTCGGGGGAGAAGTAGGTGGCCGTCCCCATGACCGAGCCGGTCTGGGTGAGGTTCTCCTCGCTGCTCGCCGTCATGGCCCGGGCGATGCCGAAGTCGGCCACCTTGACCTCGCCGGCCTTGGTGATGAGCACGTTGCCCGGCTTCACGTCGCGGTGGACCACGCCCTTGCGGTGGGCGAAGCCCAGGGCGGCGGCCACGTCGGCGGCGATGCCGGCGGCTCGCTTGGGCTCGATGGGGCCGTCGTTGCGGAGGATCTCCGACACGGTCTGGCCGTCGACGAACTCCATCACGATGTAGTAGGTGCCGCGCTCCTTGCCCCAGTCGTAGACGCCCACGATGTTGGGGTGGTTCAGGTTGGCGGCGGCCTGCGCCTCCCGGCGGAACCGGGCCACGAACGACGGGTCGGTGGCGAACTCGGGGAACAGGATCTTGATCGCGACGAGCCGGTCGAGGAGCCGGTCGCGAGCGAGGTACACCTCAGCCATGCCGCCGCGGCCCACGCGCCGGTGAAGTTCGTAGCGCCCGTTGAGGACGACCTGTTCACGGTTCGACATGGTTCAGGCCAGCCTACGAGACGGGTTCGTGGCGTTGGGGGTCTGGGCGCACCGCATCAGTTGGCCGCCGTGGTGCTGGTGGTGCCGGGGGCGGTGGTGGTGGTGTCGGCGGGCGGGGCCGGCATGGGCTTGAACGCCTGCTCGATGACCTGCTTGGCGATGGGGGCCGCGAGACGGCCGCCGGTGGACTCGCTGGCGCCGCTCTGGTCCTCGACGATGACGGCCACCGCGATGCTGGCCTGCTGGCCCGGCACCGCGGCCCACGCGATCACCCAGGCGTGGGAGCGCAGCGGCGCCGCGGGACCGAACTGCGCCGTGCCGGTCTTGGCACCGACGTCGTAGCCGGGGATCTGCAGGCGGGTGGCGCTGCCGGTGGCCACGACCTCGCGCATGCCCTGGCGCATGGTGTCGGCGGTCTGCGGGCTGATGGCCTGCTTCCACTGGGTGGGGTCGTGCTTCGACACCAGGTCGCCCTGGCTGTCGCGGATCTCGCTGACCACGTGGGGCGCCATGATCACGCCGTTGTTGGCGATGCCCCCGGCCACCAGGGCCATCTGCAGCGGCGTGGCGACGGTGTCGTTCTGCCCGATGGACGACTGGGCCAGCGCGGCCTCGTTCTGGGTGAAGTCGGTGCGGAACCGCGACGCCACCGCGGGCAGGTCGAACGGCGGGGTCGAGTTGAACCCGAACGCCTGGGCGCCGTTGATCATGTTGTCGGCGCCGAGGTCGAGGCCCATCTGGGCGAACGACGTGTTGCACGACTTGGCGAGGACCGTGAACAGCGTGCCACCGCAGGCCTCGCCGCCGAAGTTGGGGAGCAGCCGGGTGGTCCCGGGGATCTTGAGCGCCCGGATGGTGGGGTACACGGGGGTGTCGGGGGTGACCTGGCCGGTCTGGACGCCGGTGGATCCGGTGACCGTCTTGAACGTCGACCCCGGGGGGTAGACCTCGCGGTACGCCTTGGCCAGCAGCGGGTTGCCGGGGGCGGCGTCGTAGAGCTTGTAGGCGGCCTCGCTCTTCTTGAAGTCGTGGCTGGCCAGCAGGTTGGGGTCGTAGGTGGGGTTGCTCCAGAGGGCGAGGATCTCGCCGGTTCGCGGATCGAGCGCGACCACGGAGCCCTTCTGGTCGCCCAGCGCCGCCTTGGCCACCTCTTGGATGTCGGAGCGGACCGAGAGCTTGAGGTTGCCGGTGCGGTCGTTCTTCACGAACAGGTCGCCGACCGAGCGCAGCTGCTGCTTGGCCGTCTTGCCGGAGAGCTCGTCGTTGTACGCCCGTTCCAGGCCCGTGGCGCCACGGCTGTAGTTGAAGAACCCGGTGAGCGCGGCGTAGGTCTCGCCCTCGGGGTACTGCCGCTGGTACTGGTACCGGTCGTCGCTGGGCACCGACTTGGCGAGCAGGACGCCGTCGGCCGTGCTGATGGTGCCGCGCGGCCGGCTGAACGCCTGGACGACGGCGCGGTCGTTGTCGGGCTTGGTGTTGAGGTGCGACGCCCGCACCACCTGGATGTAGTTGAGCTGCACGAACAGCGCGCCGAAGCACAGCATGAGGAACACGCCCAGGCGGCGGATCGACCGGTCCATCAGGCCACCTGCGCCATGGCGACCTTGGGCTGATCGACACGAGCCCGGGAGTTGTTGTCGGAGATGCGCAGCAGCAGCGCCAGCAGCACGTAGTTGGCCACCAGGGCCGAGCCGCCGTAGGCGACGAACGGGAGCACCACGCCGGTGAGCGGGAGCAGCCGGGTGATGCCGGCGAGGATCACGAACGCCTGGAACCCCAGCAGGGCGGTGAGCCCGGCCGCCAGGAGCTTGTCGAAGGCGTGCTCGGCCTGCACGGCGATGCGCAGGCCCGACCCGACGATGAGGAGGTAGGCCATCAGCACGGCGGTGCCGCCCAGGAGGCCGAGCTCTTCGGCGATGGCGATGAAGATGAAGTCGCTGGCCACGAACGGCACGCGCTCGGGCCGGCCGAGGCCGATGCCGGTGCCGGCGATCCCGCCCCAGGCCATGGCGTACCAGCCCTGCACCACCTGGTACCCCTTGTCGGCCGTCCACGGGTTGAGCCACGCCGTGACCCGCTCCTGCACGTGGGCGAACTGTGTCCACGCCCCGTACGACGCCACCGCGAACAGCCCGGTGCCGGCCACCGGGTAGGCAGCGCGGCCGGTGGCGACCCACAGCATGGCGATGAAGAGGAAGAACAGCAGCAGCGACGACCCGAGGTCGGTCTCGGCGGTCATCACCAAGATGGCGACCCCCCAGGCGAGCAGGATCGGGCCCAGGTGCTTGAGGTCGGGCAGGACCGGCCGGAACTTGGGCCAGGTGGCCATCGAGAGCAGCTCGCGCTTCTCCACCAGGTACGAGGCGAAGAACAGGGCGAAGGCGATCTTGGCGAACTCGCCGGGCTGGAAGCTGATGGGGCCGAGCGCCACCCAGATCCGGGCGCCGTGGATGCTGACCCCGACCCCGGGGACGAGCGGGAGGACGAGCAGCAGGAGGCCGGCGGCCAGGAACGTGTACCGGTAGCGCTCGAGGTCTCGGACCCGGCGCACGAACGCCAGCGTCAGCACGAACGCCGCGATCCCGACGAAGGTCCAGGTGGCCTGGTTGTCGGCCAGCTTGGGATCGAGCCGGGCGATGAACACGTAGCCGATGCCGTTGAGCAGGGCGACCAGCGGGAACAGGAGGCCGTCGGCCTCGGGGGCGAGGCGCCGGATCGCCAGGTGGGCCGCGAAGAAGAGGCCGGTGATGGCGGCGAAGAACGGGCCGATGTTGGCGGGGACCGACGAGGTCTGGCCCAGCGACGCCAGCGTGTACGCCCCACCCGTGATGAGGATGGCCAACACGAGCAGCCCGAGCTCCGCCCGGCGACGGGCCTGTGCGACCGCGGTCACGGTGCTGCGGTGGTGGTGGGGGCGGGCGTCGTGGTGGTGGTCTTGGGCGCGGTCGTGGTGGTGGACGACGCCTTCGTGGTGGTGGTGGTCTTCGGCTGGGTCGTCGTGGTGGTGGCGCTCTCGGCCTCCTGCCCGTCGACGATGGCCTGCAGCGTGACGACGTAGCGGACGGCGGCGGCCTCCGAGCTGAACTGCTTGTTCGCGGCGACCGCCTCGCGTGCGTCCTGCGGCAGGTCGGACTTGGTGATGTCGGTGGTCTCCTGGAGCTGCGGGTCGATCCACAGCACGCCGCCCGGCTTGCCCTTGTAGACGGCGACGTTGTTGCCGTCGAAGCCCACGAAGTACGTGTTGCTCCCGGACCAGACGATGGCCCCGAGCACCACGCCCACCACCGCCAGCAGAGCCACCACGAACAGGGCGACGCGCCAGGTGAACCGCTTCGACCGGGCCCCGTCGAGGTCTCGGAACATCTCGTCGGACTCGGCGCCGTAGTCGTCGGTGGACTCGGGCAGCGAGCTGCGCCGATCGGCGAACACCGGCACGTACGCATCACCAGCCGGCGCGGTGGCCGGCTCGTCGCCATCGACCGACTTCAGGCGGGACGCCTCGGCGGCGAGCAGGGCCGCGGACGCCGCTGCGCTGCGGCCGTCGTCGTCGGTCACCTCGACGATGACCACCGTGATGTTGTCGCGGCCACCGGACTCGTTGGCCAGGCGCACCAGCTCATCGGCGGCCTCGGACGGATCGGCGAGGCGGCGCAGCGCCGACGAGATCTGGTCGGCGGTCACCTCGCCGAACAGGCCGTCGCTGCACAGCAGGAAGCGGTCGCCGGTGAACGGGATGACGGTGGACCCGTCCACGTCGACGTCGACGTCGATGCCCAGCGCCCGGGTGATGATGTTGCGCTTGGGGTGGACCTTGGCCTCGTCGGGCGTGAGCTGGCCGTCGCGCAGGAGGTCTTCGACGAGGCTGTGGTCGCGGCTCAGCTGGATGAGCTCGTCGTCGCGGAACAGGTACACGCGGGAATCGCCCACGTTGATCCAGGCGATCTCGTCGCCCTCGGGGCCCGGGACCACCCGGACGGCGCAGAGGGTGGTGCCCATGCCGTGCAGGTCGACGTCGTTCCCGGCCTTCTCGAAGATGGCGCGGTTGCCGATGCGGGCCGCCTGCTTGAGGTTCTCGAGCGACGGCTCGCCGGCGTGCTCCTCGAGGAACTCCACCGCCATGGCCGAGGCGATCTCGCCGCCGTTGTGGCCGCCCATGCCGTCGGCCACGCCGTACAGGTCGGCGTCGGGCAGCACGAGGAACGAGTCCTCGTTCAGCGACCGGACCTGGCCGACGTGGGTGGCGGTGCCGGAGCGGAGGGTGGTCATACGAGCTCCAGGACGGTGTTGCCCACCTGCAGGCGGTCGCCGCGGCGCATGACCTGCGGGCCCTGCACCTTCTGGCGGTTGAGGTACGTGCCGTTGGTGGACCCCAGGTCCTCGACGAACAGCTGGCCCTGGCGGTTGAACACCCGGGCGTGGATCTGCGAGGCGTACGTGTCGTCGATGGTGACCTGGCAGCCGGCGGCCCGACCGACGGTGAGCTCCTCGCCCAGCGGGTAGGTGCGGCCTCGGAGGCTGGCTGGTTCGACGATCGCCAGCTGGACCGGCGCCGCCGCCCGTTCGGCCCGCTTCGACGGCTTCGGGGGTGCCGCGGCCTGGCGCGCCGGAACCGCCACCGCCTTCGGGCCGCGGATCTCGGCCCAGACCGCCCGCAGCACCCGGAAGAAGAACAGGTAGAGCAGAGCCAGGAGGCAGAGCTTGAGGATCGTGAGCAGCTGCTCGTCCATGTCCTGGCGAGCCTACCGGTCGGCCTGTTCCTGCTTCGGCGCGCCGGGGCTCAGGACGCTTCGAAGTGCAGGACGGTGTTGCCGAAGGCGATCTCGTCGCCCTCTCGCAGCTCCTGGGAGCTGACCCGCGTGCCGTTGACGCGAGAGCCGTTGGTGGACCCCAGGTCGACCAGCACCCAGCCGTTGCCGTGCGGGCGGATCTCGGCGTGGTTGCGGCTCACGTTGGGATCGCCGAGCTGGAGCGTGGACTCCGGCCGGCGGCCGATCGTGACCACCGCCTCGCTGAGCTGGATGCGCTCGCCGGTGGGCAGCAGCAGGGCCCCGGCCCCGGAGCCGCCCTTGCCCTCGCGCATGCGCCCGACGATCTGGAACGACCCGGCGTGCTGCTTCTCGGACAGCTCCAGGTGCACCGACACCGGACCCATGAACACGTAGCTCTCGTCGCGGGCGTGCTCGCGGGCCGCTTCGGCCAGCTCCCGCTCCAGGCTCTCGGCCACCTCGGCGAACTGCTCGAGGTCGGTCTCGGAGAGCTCCACCGAATAGGCGTTGGGGACGAGCGTGCGGCCGCGCACGTCGACGGAGCGGTTGTCGTCCATCTCCCTGACCAGGCGACGGCCCAGCTCGACGGGCCGGATGGTGGAGCGGAAGATGCGCGAGAAGGTGCCCTCGACCATGCGTTCCAGTCGTCGTTCGAACCCTTTGAGCGCCACGGCGAGGCAGGTTACCGGTGTGAGCCGAGCGGGAGCGGTGCGCTACGGTCTTCTCCGCCCACTCGCGCGAGTGGCGGAATTGGCAGACGCGCTGGATTCAGGTTCCAGTGTCCTAACGGACGTGGGGGTTCAAGTCCCCCCTCGCGCACCACAGGGTTGTTCACGAAACAGCCGCAAGACCGGCCACCTCATACGAGGTGGCCGGTCTGCGTTGCAGCCAGCGGACGCTGGGCCCCTCGGATCTCTTGCATGACGCTCGTCACATCGGCGTCATGGATCGGATCGGGACGAGTTGAGACATGGCTGTGCGCCCGGAGAGGGCGCGCTCGGCGCCGATGCCCCAGGGAACTGGGCGAGTGCCAGGCATCACCGTTCGACGACCGAAAGCCCAGGCACCAGATGTTCACCATGAATCGGCGGAAGCCAGCACGAAGCCAGCCAGGTAGCTCGGCGAGCCGCAGTGCCGGTCGCCCCCGGAGCGTTCGCCTCTGGGGTGCCCTGGTCGTCGCTCTCATCGTCGGTCTCGGGACCGCGGCACCGGCATCGGGGCCCGCCACGGCCGCTCCGGCCGATGCTCCGGCGATCGATCTGGTGAAGACCGTCGACAAGCCATCGTTCTCCGCCGGTGAGACGCTGACGTTCACGCTCAAGGTGACGAACAGCGGGAACATCCCGCTGTACGGAACCACGATCTTGGACCGCTTGGCGGGGGCCTCGCCGCTGTCGTGCGATCAGCCCCTGCCCGCCGATCTGGCGCCGGGCGGGATGCTCACCTGCACGGCGACCTATGTGACGACGCAGCAGGACTTCGACTTCGGGCACATCTACACCAGCGCCACCGCCACGGGCCGGTTCGCCGTCAGCGGCACGAATCCGCCGGTGTTCTCGACGGTGTCGGGCGACGATGAGGTCGTCGTCCTTGCCGCTGGCCGCGAGCCTGGGATCGATCTGGTGAAGACGGCAGACAAGGCGGCGTTCGCGGGCGTGGGCGACACGATCAGCTACACGTTCGTGGCCACCAACACCGGGAACCTGACCCTGCGGCTGACGTCGATCACCGATCCCCTGCCAGGCCTGTCGGCGCTGTCGTGCGATCAGGCGCCACCGGTCAGCCTGGCCCCAGGCCAGGTGCTCACGTGCACGGCGACCTACGTGGTCACCCGAGCAGATGTCGACGCCGGAAGGGTCGAGAACACGGCCACTGCCACCGGCCGCTACCTCGATCCCACCTCGTCACCGCCGGTGGGGCTGCCGATCTCCGACACCGACACCGTGACGGTCTCGGCTCCCGCGCCGGGCATCGATCTGGTGAAGACCGTCGACAAGGCATCGTTCACCGCACCGGGTGAGACGTTGACGTACGGGTTCGAGGCGACGAACACGGGCAACGTGACCCTGACCGACACCGCGGTCTCCGATGCCCTGCCCGGGCTCTCGGCCCTGTCGTGCAACCCCCACGAGCCGGCGACGCTGGCTCCCGGACAGAAGCTCACCTGCACGGCCACCTACGTGACGACGCAGGCCGATGTCGACGGCGGGAAGATCGTCAACGTCGCCAACGCGACGGGCACGCCACCCGTTGGTCCGCCAGTGACGACCTCGGACACCAGGACCGTGAGTGGTCCAGGTGCAACGCCGGGGATCGACCTCGTGAAGACGGCGGACCGGTCGACGTTCGATGCGGCCGGCCAGGCGATCACCTATGCGCTGGTCGCCACCAACACCGGCAACGTCACGCTCGACGATGTCCAGGTGGACGACGCCCTGCCCGGGCTGTCGGCCCTGTCCTGTGAGCCAACGGTCCCGATCAGCCTGGCGCCGGGTGCCTCCGTGCAGTGCACGGCCACGTACGTGACCACAGACGCCGACCTCGAAGCTGGCGAGGTCGTGAACGCTGCCACCGCCGTCGGAACGCCCCCCGATAGTCCGCCTGTGCGTGATGTCGACGGTGTCACGGTGCCGTCGACCGCAGTGCTCGGGACGACGACCTCGATCGTCTCGACCACCACGGTCCCGCCCACCACCGTCCCGCCGGCGACCGGTCCATCCCAGCCCGTCCCGCCCACCACGGTCGCGCCGGACGCCCCACCCTCGCCCCAGACGGCCCTCGCACGGACCGGCCTCGAGCTCCGCGGCTACGGCTGGACGGCGCTGGCGCTCATCGCCAGCGGCATCGGCTTCGTCCTGGTGGCTCGCCGCCGTCGGTCGCTCATGGATTCCCCGTTCACCGGTTGATCTCGCTCGTTCCCGGCGGCTGGAGACCGACCTCCAGCCGCCGGCACCGGCCCAACTCGGGATCCGGATCGCGCCAGGTCGGCTGGTTCGGGCAGACTCCTCTGAGCGAGGTCGATCGCCGCTGACCAGGCGGACGTACGAGTCGGGAGCGGTTTCGGTGCCTGAGCCAGAGCCAACGGCAAGCGATCCGGCACCACCCGTCCGGCGGCGCCGGCGATGGGTCTGGATCGCAGTCGGGGTGGCCGTCCTGCTCGTGACGGCCGCGCTGGGCTTCGTCGTGGGCGCCATCGTCACCGGACGCCCCGACGTCACGTCGGTCGCCTGTGATGCTCGATCCGTCGCGTCGCGCCGCCTGCCCTCGGTCGTGACGATCCAGGTCCGCGGCGCCTCGGGCACGGGCTCAGGCTCGGGCGAGGTCATCCGTCCCGACGGCCACATCCTCACCAACAACCACGTGATCGCCGCCGCGGCGAACGGAGGCACGATCACCGTGGTGTTCAGCGACGGCGCCTCGCAGCAGGCCAGCCTCGTCGGGCGGGATGTGGCGACCGATCTTGCGGTGCTGAAGACGGCGCCCCACGACGGCGCCGACGTGCTGCCGTGGGGCGAGTCCTCGAAGCTGGACGCCGGGCAGCCCGTTGTCGCGCTCGGTGCGCCCCTGGGCCTCTCGAGCTCGGTCACCACGGGGGTGGTCAGCGCGCTGGGGCGGAGCGTCACCGTCCCGGCCGACGAGGGTCGCACCGCCCTGCTGGTGTCCGCCATCCAGACCGACGCCGCCATCAACCCGGGCAACAGCGGCGGGGCCCTCGTCGATTGCGACGGCAAGCTCGTCGGAGTGCCGACCGCGGGAGCCACCGTCCCGAACCCCGACGGCGGGTCCACCAGCGGCAGCATCGGCATCGGCTTCGCCATCCCCTCGGACTTCGCCCGCACGATCAGCGACGAGCTGATCGAGCACGGCTCGGTGACCCACTCGTCCTTCGGCATCCAGGTGGTACCGACCTCCGCAGTGACCGGCGCGGAGTCGAGCCCGGCGGGGTTGTTCGTCATCGGCGTCGTCCCCCGCGGGCCGGCGGCCGCCGCGGGCCTGGCCGAGCAGGACATCATCACCGAGCTCGACGGCACGCGGATCACGAACACCGAGCAGCTCCAGGCCCTCACGCTCACGCGCCGGCCGGGCGACACCGTGAAGGTCACCTACCTCCGAGGCGGCACCGAGCACGACGGCGAGATCACGCTCGGACGCCAGCCGTCCGGCTCGTAGCCCGCCGGGGCATGGCGGCCTCCATCGACTGACTGGTCACTCATTAACCTAGGGTGGGCCGGTGCCGAGCCAAGCCGAACGCATCCACAGCACGAGATCCCGGCTGCTCGAGGCCGGGGTGGCCCTCCTCGTCGAGGTGGGCCTGGACGGCTTCACCACGACGGCGGTGGCCACGCGCGCCGGGGTGGCCCAGGGCACGGTGTTCCGCCACTTCGCCACCAAGCAGGAGCTGTTGGTCGCCACCGTCGAGCAGGCGCTGCGCTCGTGCCGCACCGAGCACGAGGCGGAGTTCTCCCGTCGGATCGCGGCCGAGCACCCGGACACGACCGGCGCGCTCGTGCGCATCGCGCTCGAGTGCCTCTGGGGGTCGTGCACCGACGAGCGGGCGCTGGCCGTGATCGAGGTCCGGGCGCGGTGCCGGTCCGACGCCGGTCTGCGTGCCGCGCTGGAGCCGGCGATCCGAGCCGAGAACGCCGTGGGCGGGGACCGCGTGGCCCTGCTCCTTCCCCCGGCCTTCCAGCTGCGGCGCAACGACTACGTCGACATGAGCCGGATCGTCCTGAACGCCATGCAGGGACGGGCACTGGCCGGCCTGGCGCGGCCCGATCCCGGCCGGGACCGGGCGGTCCTGGAGTCGCTCATCTCGTTCGTCGAGCAGCGGTGCGAGGCTGCGTTCGCCGACCCGACGCCGGAGCGCCACCGCCGGCTCGCGCCGAGCAGGAGGAACCACCATGACGACTGAGCTGGCGTCGCCCGACACCACCGAGGTCCCCACCTCGTGGGTCCCGATGATCGGGTTGTTCCTCGCCCAGGTGCTGATGTCGTTCAACGTCGCCGCCCTGCCCGTCTCGCTCGGCGGCATGGTCGACGACTTCGGCGTGGCCCCCACCGAGGTCAGCACCGCCATCGTCACGTACGGGCTCGCGGTCGCCGCCTTGGTGATGGTCGGCGCCAAGCTGGGCCAGCGGTTCGGGTGGATCCTCGTCTTCCGGGTCGTCGTCGCCATGTTCGCCTGCTCGGCCACCATGATGATCCTGGCGCCCACGGTCAGCTGGGTGATCGCCGCCCAGGCCATCGCCGGGGCCTCGGCCGCCATCATCGTGCCCTCCCTCGTCGCCCTCATCGCCGAGAACTACCGAGGCGCCCAGCAGGCCACGGCGATCGGCTCGCTCGGATCGGCCCGGGCCCTTTCGGGGGTCAGCGCGTTCTTCATCGGTGGAGCGCTCGGCTCCCTGGTGGGGTGGCGGCCGGTGTTCGGAATCGTCCTCGGCCTCGCGGTGGCGGTGTTCGCCCTGAGCTTCCGGCTCCGCTCCGACCGCGGCGACCCCGGGGTCAAGATCGATGTCATCGGCGCACTGTTCATCGGCGCCGGGATCGTCCTGCTCACGCTGGGCTTCAACAACCTCAACGGCTGGGGCATCGTCGAAGCCACGGCCAACGCGCCGTTCGACGTGCTCGGCCTCTCGCCCGCGCCGCTGTTCATCCTCGGCGGGATCCTCCTCGGCCAGGCGTTCTTCTTCTGGACGAGCCGTCGCACGAAGGCCGGCCAGGTGCCGTTGGTCAGCCTGTCGATCTTCGGCTCGTCGAGGGAGCGAGCGGCGGTCTACGCGATGTTCATCGTCGTGCTGCTCGAGGCGGCCCTGAACTTCACGGTCCCCCTCTACATCCAGATCGTCCAGGGCCGATCGCCGTTCGACACCTCGCTGGCGATGATGCCGTTCAACTTGACGGTCTTCATCACGGCCACGCTCATCGTGCGCCTCTACAAGCGGTACCCGCCCCGGACGATCGGGGTGGTCGGGTTCATCCTCACCACGAGCGCGCTCGCCTGGCTGGCGTTCGTGGTCACCAACAACTGGGAGACCCTCCCCACCATCCTCGGCCTGTTCGTGTTCGGCCTCGGCCAGGGCGCCCTGGTGACGCTGGTGTTCAACGTGCTCGTGACCTCATCGCCCAAGGAGCTCGCCGGCGACGTCGGGTCCGTCCGCGGCACCACCCAGAACCTGGCCTCGGCGGTGGGCACCGCCGTCGCCGGCGCGCTGCTCGTCACCCTCCTCAGCTTCAACGTCGGCCAGGCCCTGCTCAACAACGTCGAGCTCACCCCCCGCCTGGCCGATCAGGTCGGCCTCGACAACGTCAACTTCATCAGCAACGACCAGCTCCGCGAGATCCTCCACCGGACCGACGCCTCGAACGCGCAGATCAACGCCGCCGTCGCCGTCAACGTGAAGGCTCGGCTCGATGCGCTCAAGCTGGGGCTCCTGATCCTGGCCGGGGTGAGCGCCCTGGCGATCTTCCCGGCCCGCCGGCTCCCCAACTACCGACCGCACGAGATCCCCGATCCTCACGACTGAGAGCACCAGATGGCGTCGATCACCGTCAGGCAACCAGCGCTCCCCGATCCCTCGCCGTCCCCCTGCGACGGGTCCGCCACCCCGCTGACGGAGCCCGCGTGGGGTTCGGTGGGCTGCCCACCCGGAGCGACGGAGTGGCGGTGAGGTGATGCGCACCCGGGCCCGGAGCTGGGGCGTGACCGCGGTGGCGATCGTGGCCATCACGTCGGGCTTCATCCTCCTGTCCGGGATCGTCATCGTGCGTCAGCAGGTCGTCCAGGAGGGCTTCTACAGCCGCGCCCTCCGTCACGATCGCGTGTACGAGCGCGTGTACAGCCAGGTGCTCACCGACCCGGAGCTCACCGCGCTCACCGAGGGGCTGGTGGGCGACCTCCGCCTCGACGGGGTCGATCCCGCGGACGCGCGCGTCTTCACCACCAACGCGCTGCACCTGGTGCTCCCCCCGTCGCAGCTGCGCCAAGGCGTGGAGAGGCTCCTTGCGGCCGTCCTGGCCTACGTGCGCGGCGACACCGACCGGCTCAGCGCGGTCGACGTGAGCAGCCTCCTCACGAACGTCCGAGCAGCGGCCGTGACGTTCGCCGACTCGGCCCTTTCCTCGGCGCGCCCGGAGACGGTGGCCACGGTCGCCGCCTATCGAGCCTCTGTGCGCCAGGTCGAGGCCGAGTTGGCCGCCGGCCGGATCCCCGACGTCGTGCCGCTGCCCGCCGCCACGCTCTCGGTCGAGGACGTCGTGGCCGTGCTCGACGACGCGGCCGGACCAGACCTCAGCCGCGCCGACACCGTCTTGATCCAGGCTGCGGTGGGCGCGTCGAACCCGCTCGAGGCGCTCATCGCCGCGATGAAGCCCCAGGTGGAGGCGGCCGCCAGCACGTCCGCCACCCACCTGTCGGACGACCTCGGCCACGGACGCGACTTCGACGTTGCCGGTGCGCTCGCCGAGCACGCGCGCACCTCCTCGGCGCAGGTGACCGCGAGCCTCGCCGTGCCCCGTCGAGCCGCGTCGTGGTTCGGCCTCCCGGCCGCCGGCGCCGGCGTCGTGCTGGTGCTGGCCGGCATCGCGATGCTGTTCGCGGTCCATCGGGGGCGACGGGCGCGCGCCACAGCCGTCGCCGTCGCGCTCCTCGCCGCGGGCGTCGCGATCAACGGGCTCTGGCTGCTGGGCCGCCACGGCATCGACCCACCCCTCAGCCCCGCGACCACCGCCGGGCCCGGCGGGTGGAACCTCCCGACCGGTCTCCGACTGGTGGTTCGAGACGTCGAAGGCACCCTGGCCGACCAGCTGCAGCACGCGGTCTGGCGCATCTCGGTGCTCCCGCTCGTTGCGGGCGGAGCGATCCTGGTCGCGCTGGTCGCGACCCGTCTCGCTCGGTCCGGGGCCGTTCGGATCGGGGCGGTGGCGGTGGCCGCTTCCGGGGCGATCGTCCTCGCGGTCCTCGTCGCCGCACCGGGCCCGAGGTCCGAGCGGGCGTGCAACGGCCACGCCGAGCTGTGCGATCGACCGTACGACACCGTCGTCCAGGCGGCCACGCACAACGCCATGTCGAGCCCCGACGCCGTGCAGATCTGGCCGGAGCAGGACCTGACCATCGGCGAGCAGCTCGACCTCGGGATCCGCACCCTGCTCCTCGATGTCCACCACTGGCCCCGCACCACCCCCGCGGACATCTCGCGCGTCGTGCCTGGCGTCTCCCCCGCGGCCGCGAGGAGCATCGCGTCGCTCGATGCCGAGCGGTTCCGACCCCGGAAGGGCGTGTTCCTCTGCCACGTGCTGTGCGCGCTCGGAGGCATCCCCGTCGGCGACGGCCTCGCGCCGATCCGCACCTTCCTCGACCGCAACCCCGACGAGGTCGTCACCCTGATCGTGCAAGACGAGGTGCCACGGGCTGACGTCGTCCACGCCTTCACCGACGCGGGGCTCGCCGGGTACGCCTACCCCCACCGGCGAGGGGAGCCGTGGCCGACGCTCGGAGCGCTCATCGACCAGGACCGCCGGCTCGTCGTCTTCGCCGAGAACAGCGGATCGCCGCCCTCCTGGTACCAGGCCGCGTTCGACCAGATCAGCGACACCCCCTTCGGGTTCCCGCGCGGAGCCCCCATGACCTGTGCTACCAACCGGGGACCCGACGACAGCGCGCTGTTCCTCGTGAACCACTGGGTCTCCGGTCCGGCACCTGATCGCGCCGCCGCCCTCGCGGTCAACCAGACCGATGCCATCGTCGAGCGGGCCCGCCGGTGCGCCAAGGAGCGCGGGCAGGAGCCGAACTTCATCGCCGTCGACTTCGCCGGCCTCGGCGGAGAGCTCGAAGCCGTCGACATCCTCAACGGCTTCGGCCCCTGACGGCGACGCTTCGATCGCACCCCACCGGGTCCCGCCGCGCGCCCGCGAGGCGACCGATCAGAGGTGGCCGTCGGGGGCGAGGAGGGCGAGGACCCGGGCGTGGGTGGCGGGATCGGCGGCGAGGAGCAGGCCGAGCCGGTCGACCCAAGGCTCGTAGTCGGCGCCATCGAGGCGGGCGACGCGCCCGCCGGCCTCCTCCACCAGCAGCGAGCCGGCGGCGTGGTCCCAGACGAGGGTGCGCCAGTAGAGGACGAAGTCGAGCTCGCCCTCGGCGATCGCGGGGTACAGCACCCCGGCCGCGTTGCGGTTGGGGCTCAGCCGACCCACCGCCGCCGCCCGCTCGGCCACCCGGGCGCTCACCTCGGGCTCGAGCAGCCGCGCCACCACCACACCGTGCAGGTCGGCCACATCGACGGGGGCCGGCCGGCGGACCAGCGCGACGCCGTCGATCTGGGCACCTCCCCCGCGCACCGCAGTGAACATCCGCCCGGAGACCGGGTGGTAGATCCACGACGCGGTCGGGGCGCCGTCCTCGAGCAGGGCCACCATCACCGCGAAGTCCTCGGTGCCGGCGACGAAGTTCCGGGTGCCGTCGATCGGATCGATCACCCACACCCGCTCCGATGCCCGACCGCGATCGAGGACCCCGGGGTCGGCCGCCACCGCTTCCTCGCCCACGACGGCGACGCCCGGCGCCAACCCTTCGAGGAACCGCGTCAGCTCCACCTCGGCCTCAGCATCGGCGATGGTGACCAGGTCGCCAGGGCCCTTCTCATCGACCTCACCGTCGGCCAGGGAGCGGAACCTCGGCATGATCACGCGAGCGGCGACCTCTCGGATCGCATCGGCCACCTCGTCGACGTGCGGATCCTGGGCCACCCCGCCATCTTGACCGGCTGGGCGCCGAGGCCGGCCCACGCACCGATCCATGGGTCCTGACCAGGGAACCCACCGATCTGAGTAGTCACTACTCTCCCCCGATCCCCGGGCGATCCGTACGTTGAGACCCAGCAAGCGCACACCCCGCTCGACCCGCTCGGCACCCGCCGTCACCCCCCTCGGTGAAGGCGGGGTGTGCGCTCCAGATCCCCCCACACGGCGGGTGTCCAGCAGCCGGTCCAGCGGGAGGCCCGGCTGCTGGCCCGCGCTCACCTGCGGGAGCTACCGGAAGTCGGACGGCGGCTCGGGCCCGCGCCGACGATGATCGCGGTCCGACCCACCCCGAGGAGCCGAGCGTGACCATCCCTCCACGATCCCTGGATGCACCCGCCGTCGCCGCCCTGTGCGACGCCAACTACACCGAGTCCGCCCGGGAGCTGGCCCGCTGGTCGGGGGCCGAGGGCGAGCTCATCGAGCGCGACGGTGCCCTGCTGCTCGCCGCCGGGTCGGACTTCCCGGTCTCGAGCAACGTGGCCATCCGGCTGGACCCGGCCGCCGACGCCGACGCCGTCCTCGACCTCGCCGACGCGTGGTTCGGCGAGCGCGGCCGCGGCTACTCGATCACCACCACCAGCTCCGACGGGAGCGGCGAGCCGGACCTGGTGGCGGCGGCCGAAGCGCGGGGCCTGCTGCGGGTCATGGACTCGCCGGCGATGGTCTGCGACGCCCGCCTCCCCGACGGCACCGCACCCGACGGCGTGGAGCTCCGCGTGATCGACGATGCCCAGGGCGTCGCCGACTTCGTGGCCGTCAACGACGCTGCGTACCAGTCGCTCGGCATGCCAGCCGGGGTCATCGCCGCCATGATCCGTGCGCCCCACCGCCTGCTGGCCCCTCACGTCCAGACGGTCGTGGCCTACCAGGGGGCCACCCCGCTGGCGTGCGCCCAGGTGGTGCTCAGCCACGGCGTCGGCGGCGTGTACTTCGTCGGCACCGTCGAGGCCGCCCGCGGCCAGGGCCTGGCCGAACTGGTCACCCGCACGGTCACCAACCGCGCCTTCGACCTGGGCGCCGCCCTGGTCACGCTCCAGGCGTCGTCGATGGGCGAGCCGATCTACCGGCGCATGGGCTACCGGGAGCTGTACCGCTACACCACCCACACGCGCTTCGTCTGAGCCCCGCCGCCACGACGGCCTAGGCGGCCCGGACCTCGTAGGCGCAGTGCTGGTCGCCCGCCACCATGTGCTTGACGCGCTCGATGCGGGTGCCGGGGAGGACGGCCCGGAGGAACTCGATCTCGCTGCTGCACGCCTGGCCGTAGCGGCGGGCCACGGCGGCGATGGCGCAGTTGTGCTCGACCACCCGGTAGGTGCCGGTGCCGATGCGCTCGGCGGTCGCGAGGTAGCCGTCCTCGTCGAGGATCTGGGCCACCTCGCGGACCTTGGCGCCCAGCGTGGCCTTGGCGTCGAGCCGCTCCTGGCCCCGCCGGATCCGCTCGTCGCGGCGGCGCGAGAAGATCCGGTCGACGACCGACCCGTCCTCGTCGTCGAGGTACCCGAGCAGCTCGTTGGTCAGGGCGCCGTAGGCCTTGGGGAAGAGGGCGTCGCCCAGGTCGGTGACCCGGTAGGTCAGGCGCGCCCGGCCTCGGCCAC
The DNA here is from genome assembly GCF_049993875.1 of Aquihabitans sp. McL0605. Taxonomy (NCBI): domain Bacteria; kingdom Bacillati; phylum Actinomycetota; class Acidimicrobiia; order Acidimicrobiales; family Iamiaceae; genus Aquihabitans; species Aquihabitans sp. McL0605. Next base: position 2,513,136 of record NZ_CP188252.1, on the reverse strand, counting down.
CGGGAGCGCGCGGGGCCTCGGTGGCCTCGACCAGCCCCTGCTCGGTGAGGGCGACGAGGTGCTGGCGGGCGCCGCTGACGGTCATGTCGAGCAGCTCGGCCACCTCGCCGACCGTGGCGTCGTCGAGGCGGCGGACCCCGTAGAGCACGACCCGGCGGCCGGCAGGGAGCGGGGGCGCCACCGTGACCTCACCGGGGGTCGACGCCGCCGGCCGGGAGGTGCGCGTCGGGCTCATGGCCGGTCAGCGTAGGGAAGCAGCAGGTGGCTGTCGCCGAACTCGTGCCAGAGGTAGCCGTGGTCGAACGCCTCCCGGTACGCCAGCAGCAGCGCCTCGCGGCCGGCAACGGCCTCGAGCATGGCGAGGTGAGTGGCCGCCGGCTCGTGCCAGCCGGTGATGAGCCCGTCGACGGCGCTCACGCCTCGAGCGGGGGTGATGACCGTGTCGGTACACCCCTCCGCCGGGTGCACCAGGCCCTGCCGGTCGACCGCGGTCTCGAGCGCACGGACCACGGTGGTGCCGGCCGCGATCACCCGGCCACCCGAGGCGTGCACGGCGTTGACGACCGCTGCGGTGGTGGCCGGCACCTGGAACCGCTCGGCGTACGGGAGCTCGTGGCCCTCGAGCGACGACACGCCGGTGTGGAGGGTGACCGTGGCCAGCCCGACGCCGGCCGCCACCAGCCGGGCCACCACGTGATCGGTGAACGGGCGCGACGCGCTCGGCATCTCGGCGCTGCCCGGGATCGACGCGAACACCGTCTGGTACGCCTCGAGCGGCCAGTCCTGCGGCACGTACGAGTACCGGATCGGGCGGCCGTTGCGCCGGAGGGAGGCGGCCACATCGGTGCCCTCGCCGGGCACGGCCAGCCACAGCCGGTCGGAGCCGGGGGCGGGTCGAAGGAGCTCGAAGCGGGCCTCGGGGTCGCCGTCGACCCGGGCCAGCGCTGGAAGCGCCGGCAGGTGCAGCGGCCGGGTCGACCCGTTGGCACGGCGCGCCCGGGGCTCCACCATCCAGAGGCCACCGGGCAGCTCCGTCGACACGTGCAGCACGAACGCGGTGCCGTCGTCGAGGGTCACGTCGATCGCCGCCGCGACCGTCCCCGACGTGTTGACGACGATCAGGTCGCCCGGCTCGAGCATCGCCGGCAGGTCGCCGAACGTGGCGTGGATCGGCGCCTCCAGCCCTCGCGAGACCATCAGGCGGACGCCGTCGCGGGCCACGCCGCGCGCCTCGGGCGGCTCGTGCGCCTCGTGGGCGGCGTCGAGCTCGAAGCCCAACGGCAGCCGCGGCCCGAAGTCGACTGCCCCCCTCCCCGAACTTGTTGCAGCCAGTGCTCCATGGACCTCTGGCTGCAACATGTTGGTCGGGGTTGCGGGGGCGGGGGCGGGGGCGGGGGCGGGGGTCATCGGGCCAGCTCCTGGGCGCGGTAGCGGCCGCTGCCCTGCTGGCCGTCGATGAGCGACCGGAAGCCGGGGACGGCCGCCTCGGGCCCGGGCAGGTCCGAGAGGTCCTCCCCGGGGAAGGCGGCGCGGTGGAGCTCGGTGTCGAGGTCTCCAGGATCGATCGCCAGCACCCGCCAGGAGGGGTGCTCCTCCGCCAGGATCATGCTGGCGTGGTCGAGGGCGGCCTTCGAGGACCCGTAGCCGCCCCAGTGCTCGTAGGGCTCCACCGCAGCGTCGGACGAGACGTTGACGATCGTGGCGTCATCGCCGAGCTGGTCGGCCAGCGCGGCCACGAGGGCGATGGGGGCCACGAGGTTCACCTCCAGGGTGCGGAGGTAGGTGGCGGGGTCGAGGTCGACGAGCGCGGGCAGGGGGCTCGCCCCCAGGGTGCTGGCGTTGTTCACGACGAGGCGCACCGGCCCCAGATCCTTCGCGGCGGCCGCCAGCGCGGCCCGGTGGGCCGCATCGGCCACGTCGCCGGGCACCGCGACGACCGTCGACCCGCCGGTGCCGGCGTGGGCGATGTCCGACGCGGCGTGGGCGAGGAGGTCCTCTCGCCGGGCGTCGATCACGAGCGACCACCCGTCGGCGGCGAGCGATCGGGCGAGCGCCAGACCCAGACCCTGCGAGGCTCCGGTGACGACAGCGACACGTTCCATGGGGTTCCTCCCGGTTCGGCCCGCTCATGATCTCACGGGACCCCTACAAGAACAAGCAAATACTGTTTCTATTCCTCCGACATTGCCGGCCGAGTGCGAGAACCACTCCCGGACGCCCGCGACCCGAGGTCGGGTACCGTCCGCCCATGGCTCGCCGTGCACCTCTCGGAGCGGCCGCTCACCGGGGCCCGGTCCCGCCGTGAGCGACACCCACGCGAGCCACGACCACGAAGGAACCGGCGGTCACGGCGAGACCGGCGGTCACAGCGACGACCACGGTGGGAGCACGGGTCACGCCCACTCGCACGGCTCGATCCGCTCGGGCGAGCGCCACAAGGGCAAGCTCCTCGCCGCCTTCTGCGTGCTGGCCGCCCTCATGGTCGTGGAGCTCGTCGGCGGGATCGTCACCGGTTCGCTCGCCCTGCTGTCCGACGCCGGCCACATGCTCACCGACGTCCTGGGCCTCGGCATGGCCCTCGCGGCCATCCAGCTCGCCAGCCGCGGGAGCAAGCGCACCCAGAACACGTTCGGCCTGTACCGCGTCGAGATCCTGGCCGCCCTGGCCAACGCGATCCTGTTGTTCGGCGTGGGGATCTACGTGCTGGTCGAGGCCGTGCGCCGCATCGGCCACCCCGTCGAGATCGACGCCACACCCGTGCTGGTGGTCGCCACGCTCGGGCTCATCGCCAACCTGGTGGCCTTCGCCCTGCTGCGCGAGGGGGCCAAGGAGAGCCTCAACGTGGAGGGCGCGTACCTCGAGGTGCTGGCCGACACCGTGGGATCGGTGGGCGTCATCGTCGGTGCGATCGTGATCGCCACCACCGGCTGGACGTGGGTCGACCCGGCCGTCGGTGTGGCCATCGGGTGCTGGATCCTCCCTCGGACGTGGCGGCTGGGCGGCCAGGCCGTGCGGATCCTGGTGCAGGCCGCGCCGCCGAACCTCGACATCCCCCAGATCCAGGCCGATCTGGGCGCGGTGCCCGGAGTGGTCGACGTGCACGACCTCCACGCGTGGACCCTCACCTCCGACATGGAGGTGGTGTCCGCCCACCTCATGATCAGCGAGGGCACCGACGCCCACGCCGTGCTCGACCAAGCTCGCGACCTGCTCCTCGCCAGCTACGGCATCGGCCACGCCACCCTCCAGGTCGAGCCCGAGGACCACGACGGCTGCGAAGAGATCACCTGGTAGTCGGCGACGGCCGCTCGGGCGCTGCGCCAGTCGCGTCGCACCTCCCGTCCCCCTGACGACAACCCGGGTGCCGCCGCGCTAGACCGCCCCGGCGACCTCCGGCTGATCCCGCGCCGGTCGTCCCCGCGAGCAGCACCCTGCTCCCCTCCTCGCCGGTCGCCGGCCCGCGCAACCAGCGCAGCCGACTCGACCCCTCGGCGGCACCGCCGTCATGCAAGGAGCTCCCATGCATCCGCCTTCCCCCTCGTCCCGCTTCCGGACGCTGCCCTCGCCGGCCGCGCTCGCCCGCCCGCTCACCGCCACCCTGCTGCTGGCCCTGACCCTCACCCTGACCCTCGCCACCGCCGCAGTTCGGCCCGCAACCGCGGCCGGCGCCCACTCCTTCGGCGACCCGGTCTTCTCCGCCGATGCCCGAGGCGACATCACCACCATCGGCAACGTCACCACCACCTGCGATCCCACCTATGCGAACGACAACTGGAGCGCCACCGAGTCGGCGGCGGCGTGCAACGGGGCCACCTCTGGTCAGACGGCTCTCACCAACTTCGAGGGAGGACCGATGCTCCCGGTCAACAACCGGTTCCCCATGGAGGACGTCGATGTCGACACCGACCCCGGCACGTTCAACTCCTCCACCGCCCGCCTCACGATGCCCGCCGGGTCGACCGTCCTCTGGGCGGGGCTGCACTGGAACGCCGCCACGGCCGTGTCCCTGAACGCGGCCGCCGCCGGATCGGCGTACAAGGCACCACCACACCAGGTGGAGGACCGGTACCGGGTGCGGATCACCGCACCGGGCGGTGGCCCGGTCGGCCTCGACGCGGCACCCGCCGACGGCACCAGCCGCGACCACTGGGACGACACCGACGGCACCGGCACCTACGGGGCCTTCGTCGACGTGACCGACCTCGTCCGCCGCGCTGGGGACGGGAACTACACGGTGGCGAACGTGCAGTCGTGCCGAGGGTTCGGGGGCTGCTTCGGCTCGTGGTCGCTCACGGTGGCGTACGCCAACGCCTCCCTGCCGGCCCGCAACCTCAACGTGTGGCACGGCTGGCAGCTCACCTCGCCGTCGCGCGACGGCGGCACCCAAGCGTTCACCGTCGAGGGGATCACGCCCCCGCCGAAGGGCCCCGTGAGCGCCCGCATCGGCGTGGTCCAGGCCGACGGCGACCGGGGCGCGGGTCCCGACTCGCTCGACATCTCATCGCCGTCGTCACCGACCTGGAAGCCGTTCACCACGATCGACCGGCCCCTCGCTCCCGGCGAGCACGACTGGTTCAACTCCACGGTCAACGCCTTCGGCCGGCGGCGATCAGACGCCGATGCCACCCCCAACCTGCTCGCCAACCTCAACCAGGACATCGCGCTGGTGGAGGACCGGTCCACCATCGGGAACGACGACCACTCGGTGAGCTTCCGGGTCCAGACGGCCGACCTCGAGAACCTGTTCAGCCAGGTCGTCCACAGCGCGATCGACATCTACGAGCCCCAGATCGCGATCGACAAGACCGTGGCACCCACCGGGCCGGTCCACGCCGGTGACGAGGTGACGTGGACGCTCGAGACGCGCAACGTCGGCATCGACCCGGTCCGCCACGCCGTCGTGAGCGACCCGCTGCCCAACGGCCTCGCCTACGTGCCCGGGTCGATCCAGATGCTCGAGGGCGGCCCCGCCGCCCTGATCGGCCCCAAGTCCGACCGCACCGGTGACGACCAGGCCGACTGGGATCCGGTCCACCGCACCCTCACCTTCCGGCTGGGCGCCGGCGCCGACGCCACCACGGGGGGCACCATGGGGATCGCTCCCGCCGCGGACGGCTCGGACCGCCTCGTCATCACGTACGAGACGAAGGTCGAGGTCGAGCCAGGGGCGTCGGTCACCAACGCCGCCACGGCTACGGGCCAGGGAAGGGAGCTGGCCGATCCCTTCGGACCGCTCATCACGGAGGCGCGCGACGACGCCACCATCTCGGCGGCGCCCGAGGCCGACCTCGGCGTCACCAAGACCGACCACGACGCCGTGGTGCGCAAGGTGGGGGACCGGTTCTCGTACACCCTCACCGCCACCAACGCCGGACCTTCGCCGGCCACGGGTGTGGAGATCACCGACCAGCTCGACCCGATGCTCCACTTCGTCGCCTCCGCCGATGGCTGCACGGCGGCTGGTCAGGCCGTCACCTGCCCGATCGGCGACCTCGCGGCCAGGGCCTCTGCGGCGCGCACGATCAGCGTCGAGGTGGTGTCGCTCCCCGGACCGGGGCGGACGATCGCCAACCGGGCGGTGATCGATGGCAACGAGCCCAACCCCGACTGCACCGGCACCACGCCCGAGGCGCTCTGCAACCACGACGACGAGGACACGCCGCAGCCGCAGGTCGACCTGGGCATCGCCAAGACGGACGGCGGGGCCGTCGTGCACCGTGCCGGGGATCGCTACACCTACCGACTCGACGTGACCAACGCGGGGCCCGACGCCGCGACCGGTGTGGTCATCACCGATGCCCTCGATCGCCACCTCCAGTTCGTCTCGTCGGACCGGTGCCAGGCCGACGGCCAAGCGGTGACCTGCGCCATCGGTGACCTGGCTCCGGGCGCGACCGCCACCGCCGAGCTCACGGTTCGGGTGGCCGCCCTGCCGGAGCGGGGCGGCGAGATCCCCAACGTGGCCACGGTCGCCGGCGCCGAGCCCGATCCCGACTGCACCTCGGCGACGCCCCACGCCCGCTGCAACCACGACGACGAGCACACGCCGTGGGTCGAGGAGACCGCGACCACCCGCCCGCCGGCCACCACGCCACCCGCCCCGCCGAGCCCGCCGGCCGTGGTCGCCCGCTCGGGCCCGCTGCCCCGCACCGGCGCCTCGATCATCGGCCTCGTGGCCCTGGGCACCACTGCGGTCGCGGGCGGGGCCCTGGTGCTCGCGTCCCGGCGACGGATCGCCCGGTGAGCGCGCCGCGCTGACCGCCATGATCAGGGTCCGGCCCGGCTCCCCCACCCGCCGGGTCGGACCCTCTGGGTCAGCTGCCGTTCGGCTCGTAGGTGCGGCAGGGCTGGCCGCGCAGCGCCGGGCAGGCCGGCAGCGGCGTGGGCACCTTGATGCCGGGCACCACGGGGAGCACCACCGCCGATGGGCGGCCGGCCGAGCGCGCCACCTCGTTGTCCTGGGTCCCCTTCAGGGTGACGAAGCTCCAGATGGGCTTGTCGGCGCCGGGAGCGCTGATGATCACCCGGATCTTGCTCCCCGCCCGGAACGCGTGGCCGAACGGGTAGATCTCCACCCGCACCGGCGTGAACCCGTCGGCGGGCAGATCGGCGGCATCGGTCTTCAGCTGCGTGATGAGCGGCTGCAGCGCGGTCGAGCGGTCGTCGTCGAGCTTGCGCTTCGACGCCCGCAGCCAGCCCGACTGCACGTAGGTCTCCTTGCCGTCGGGGCGCACCTCGGTGATCGTCACCTGGAGGTCGGTGTCCTTCTCCGACGACTTGAGCCACAGGTCCGCACTGCCGCTGCCCACCATCACCGTGTCCTTCGTGAGCGCGGGCGTCACGTAGCTCAGCGAGTCGTCGGGCGACGGCGACTGCCAGTCGTACTTCGGCAACCGCCACCAGGTGTCCTGGCCGTCGACCAGGTTCACCTCGGGGCGCACCGACGGGTCCGACGTGTACGAGTCGACGGTGCCCTTGGCGTCGTCGGCCGCGGTGGGGGCCTTCGTGGTCAGCGCACCGTCAGGGCCCAGGTACCAGCTGGTGGCGTCGACAGAAGGCACTGGGTACGAGGGGAACGACTCCTCGAAGCCCGCCTCGGGCAAGCCGGCCGCCAGGCCCGGCGCGCCGCCCTCGTCGAACAGCACCCGCACCTTCGGCTGGGCCTCGAACTGCGCCTTGGCGTCCTCGTAGGAGGTGCCCTTGGTGAAGTGCTCCGGCGGGATCGGCAGCTTGGTGGCCGCATCGGTGTCGCCGATGATCTGGCCGGCCACCGCGGCGTAGAGCCCGGTCATGCCGCTCGTGTCGGGGGTCTTGTGCGCCACGTAGATCTGCAGGAACTCCATCCACCGCTGCAGGACCGTGGGGTTCGCCAGGCCCTCCGTGTGCAGGCCGTTGATGAGGGTCACGTACTTGTGGGGCACGTTCTTCAGATCGGGCACCATCGTGGGCGCGTGGCCGCCGACCTGCTCGTCCTGCCACGACGCCACCATGAACGTCGGCACGTCGATCTTGTCGACGAAGCTCTGCGGCGCGAACGAGTCACCCAGGTCGTTCTGCGTCGGGTAGTACGGCATCGCGTCGATCAGCTTGGAGAGCTCGACGTTCTGGCCGCGCAGGCGCATGTTGGCCTTGCAGGTCTCGTCGCCGGACGCGATCTGCTTCTTCACCCAGTCCTCGGCGGCGGGCGCCGCGTTGTGGTCGCGCTCCTCGACCCACGAGCGGGCGAAGCCCTTGTTCTGGATGCCACCAGGCCACAGCAGGGCGCGGAAGCCGTCGTCGTAGGCGGCCATCGGGGCGAGCGCCTCGAGGCTCGGCGGGTTGGTGGCGCCGGTGTAGAGCATCGCGGTGGCCGGATAGGAGATGCCCACCATGCCGACCTTGTGGCCCTGGACCCACGGCTGGGCGGCGATGGCCTCCACCGCGTCGTAGCCGTCCATCGCCTGCGAGTCCTCCCACAGCTGGAACGAGCCGCCCGAGCAGCCCGAGCCCCGCACGTTCACGCCGACCGTGGCGAAGCCCTGGCCCGCGGCCAGCTGCTTGCTGATCGTGACGAGCGACGGCTTCGGGTTGGCCGGGTCGTAGCCGGAGTACTCGATGACCGTCGGGTACGGCCCGTCCTCGGGCGGACCGGGCAGCGTCACGTTGATGGCGAGCTTCGTGCCGTCGCGCGTCGTGAGGTACCCGTAGCCCTGCTCGATGTGCTGGTGTTCGTAGAACGACTCGGCGGGGTGCTCGGTCGTGGTGGTCACATCGAACGGCTTCGACACGCCCGGCCCGTTGACCTGCTTGACCACGTAGCCCTTGCCGGCCTTCACGTAGCGGAAGACCAGGGCGCCCGCCTTGTCGCTGGCGCGGGTGTCGACGTCGTGCACGGCCGCCTTGTCGTCGACCACCTGCGAGGACACGACCTTGCCGTCGGCATCCTCGATCTCGAGCTCCACCCCGGGCTTGGTGGTGAGCCACACCTGGTTGGTGCCGCCGTGCGCATCGATCGCGACGGCGGCTTCCTTCTTCTCGCCCGACGAGCTGTCGGAGGAGCACCCTGCGGCCACCAGGGCCATGACCAGCACCGCAGCCGAAGCCGCTCGACGAACCCCCACTGCCTACCCCCCGGTAATGACGACCGGCGCAGGCTAGAGCAGCACCTGTCGCGGCCACACATCACCCGAACGGACAGATGCCGGACAGCGGACGGGCCTTCGGTGCAACACTGTGCGCCGTGAGCTACGTGCACGGATTGGCGGGGCAGGTGCTCGAGATCGCGCGCGGCAACGCCTCGTGGATGACGTGGAACCTGATGCTCGCGTCCATCCCTGCCGGCCTCGCCCTCGTGCTGTTCTGGCAGTCGCACCGACGCACCGCCGGGTGGTGGCTGGGGGTCGGCGCGTTCGCCCTGTTCCTCCCCAACGCGCCGTACCTGCTGACCGACCTGATCCACCTGCGGTCCGATGCCGCCGCGGCGACCAGCAACGGCGCCCTCATGTTCGGGGTCCTGCCCATGTATGCGGCGTTCGTGCTGCTGGGCATGGGGTCCTACGTGCTCTGCACCGAGCTCATCGTGCGAGAGGTGACCGATGTGCGGCCCGGCGTCGCGAGGGTGCGCGTCGAGCTCCCCGTCCACCTGCTGTGCTCGATCGGCATCGTGCTCGGCCGGATCAACCGCCTCAACAGCTGGGACACGATCACCCGCCCCCGAGGCACCGTGGCGAGCGTCTTGGAGGCACTCACATGGCGAGGCACGCCGTTCGCCATCGCCATCGCCTTCATCGCCGTGCTCACCTCGTTCACGATCCTGCGGGCCCTGATCGTGGCCGCCGACTCATGGGGCCGAGACTGGATGGCACGCGTCCGCGGTGCCCACGCGGCGGGCGATCACACGCCGATCCCGATCTGACGGGCGGCCCCCGTCAGCCGTGCTGCCAGAAGCGGTTGGCCAGGCTGTTGGTGCCCGACAGCGCGGCGGCGTCGAGCGCGGCGACATCGTCGGCGTCCATGAGCCAGCCCAGCGCACCGGCGTTCTCCTGGGCCTGGTCGCGGTTCTTGGCACCGGGGATCGGCACCGCGCCCTTGGCGATGATCCAGTTGAGCGCCACCTGCGACGGCGTCTTGTTGCCGTTGGCCTCGCCGATGCGACGCAGCTCGGCCACCACGCCATCGACCAGCTCCATGGGGTGAGCGGAGAAGTTGCGGGTCTTGGGCGGCGGGTTCGACGCCGAGTACTTGCCGGTCAGGCGCCCCTGCCCGATGGGTGAGTACGCCAGCGGGACCACGCCCAGCTCGGCGCAGGTGGCCAGGAGACCGCTGGTCTCGGGCGACCGGCGCAGCAGGGAGAACTCGATCTGGTTGCTGGCGAGGCGCAGGCCGCGCTTGCGCAGCTGGGCGTCGATGCTGCGGGTCTCGCGCACCGAGTAGTTGGACACGCCGACCGCCCGCACCAGGCCCTGCTGGTGCGCACCCGCCAGGGCCTCGGCGATGGCGGCATGGCCTCGGAGGCTGATCGGACCGTGGATCTGGTAGAGGTCGACGCGCTCCAGGCCCAGCCGATCGAGTGACGCCCGCAGCGATGAGAGCAGCGCCGAGCCCACGTTGACCTTCCACGGTTGCGGCATGAACTTGGTGGCCATCTGCACCTTGGCCGCCCGATCGGGGTCGCCGGCGAGCAGCCGTCCGATGATCCGCTCGCTCTCGCCCGAGCCGTAGACCTCGGCCGTGTCGAACAGGGTGGCGCCGCCGTCGATCGATGCATCCCATGCCTCGCGGACGGTGTCCTCGTTGGTGGCCGCGTCGTAGGAGCCGTAGCCCCACGTCTTGGCATCTCCCCACGCCCACGTCCCGACGCCCAGCGCGGGGATCTTCACATCGGTGCCTGCCAGCTCGAACCCGTCGGTGCCCATCGCGGCAACGTACCCGCCGGAGAACCAGCCGGGCGGGGACGCTGGTGCGGATCAGGCCGCTGGGGCCGGGGCCTCGGGGTCGTCGGCGAGGACGGCGCGGAGGGCCTTGGCGCCGCGCTCCAGGTCGACGCAGGCTCCCACCCAGAACACGAACACCAGCAGGAGGTAGCCGACCACCCAGCCGGTGCCGACCACTCGCCCCGCCACCAGGCTCCACCAGTCGGGATCGGAAGCCCCGGCGGCGGGGGCGCGGCCCAGCACCAGGGCGGCGCCCAGCGCCGCCACCGTGAGCACGCAGATCGCGTACAGGTTGGGACGGGCCTTGCGCAGGTGGTCGCGCGCCTCGGTCCAACCCGCCCGGTCGCACCAACCGCTGGTGAACGCGATGTAGGCCAGCAGCCCGGCGACGAAGCCGAGGAGCACCACCAGGCTCAGCCCGGCCGCTTCGACCGACGGCACCCAGCCGATCACGCCGAGCACGGTGACCAGCGCCGCCACCCCCATCGTGACCTGGAGGCCGCGCCGACCGTCGGGCGACGTGGCGATGGGGCGGAGGCCGGCGAGGGCCCACACCATGGCGGCGGCCGCGACCGGCAGCAGCACCGCCCGCCCGCTGATGCGCGGCTGGAGCACCAGGCCGAGGATGAACACCCACCCGATGCGCCGAAGGATCCGTTCGACGTCTCCGGCGCGCATGGCGGGCGACGCTACCGGCGCCGGTGAGCGCCACCGAACCCACGGGGGCGGGACCAGTCCGCAGCGGCACCGTATGGCACGGGACCGCCCAGATCTGACGGGTCGTCAGCACAGCTCGACGGGCATCGGTAGGGTCGACCCATGGGTGATCAGGGGAAGATCCAGACCGTCGTGTGGGGCACCGGGAACATGGGCCGGGCCGCCATCCGCGCCATCGACGCCAACCCGGCGCTCACCCTCTCGGCGGTCATCGTCGCCAACCCCGACAAGGTCGGGAAGGACGCCGGCGAGCTGGCCGGCGTGGACCGCACGCTCGGGGTGACCGCCACCGCCGACGTCGACGCGGTCCTCGCCACCCGGCCCGGGGCCATCGCCTACACGGCGTCGGGCGACATCCGGCCCGACGATGCCGTCGCCGACGTGTGCCGCGCCCTGCGCGCCGGCGCCGTGGTGGTCACCCCCGCGATCTACCCGCTGTACGACCCCACCAACGCGCCCGCCGAGATCATCGACCCGGTCACGGCGGCGGCGAAGGAGGGCGGCGGCTCGCTGTTCGTGTCGGGCGTCGACCCGGGCTGGGGCAACGACATCTTGCCCATCCTCATCTCGGGCGTTGCCGGCGCCATCGATCAGGTGCGCTGCCAGGAGATCTTCGACTACTCCACCTACGACCAGCCCGACTCGGTGCGCTACCTCGTCGGCATGGGCCAGCCCATGGACTACGAGCCGATGATGGTGGCGCCCACCGTCCCCACGATGGTCTGGGGTGGCCAGGTCCGCCTCATCGCCCGGGCCCTGGGCGTCGAGCTCGACGAGATCCGCGAGACGCTGGAACGGCGGCCCCTCGAGGCGACGGTCGAGAACGTGATGGGCACCTTCGAGGCGGGCACCCAGGGCGGCCTGCGGTTCGAGGTGCAGGGCATCGTCGACGACCGGCCGGTGATCGTGCTCGAGCACATCACCCGCATCCACCCGTCGGTGGCGCCCGACTGGCCGTCGCCCGCTGACGGCGGGGCCGGCGCCCACACCGTGATCATCGAAGGCAGCCCCCGCATCAGCCTCAGCCTCGAGGCCGAGGAGGAGGGCGGCAACCGCGCCGCCGGCGGCAATGCCACTGCGGCCGGCCGCCTGGTCAACGCCATCCCGTGGCTGCGCGCCGCGGGGCCCGGCATCTACGACGCGCTCGACGTCCCGCTCACCCCCGCCACCGGCAAGCTCCGGTCCTCCGGAAGGAACCCGTCATGACCGATCAGGCCACCCCCGATGCGGTGCTCCATATCGACCCCGCCGGCATCGACATCCCCGTCGGCAAGGACCCGATCTACTACGTGTGGGGCGAGATGGTCCCCGGGATCGGCATCGCCGCGTCCACGTTCGCCCAGAGCGTCTACGAGCACTCCACGCTCGGCCTCCGCGAGTTCGAAGCCGCCCGCCTCCGCATCGCCCAGATCAACGGCTGCCTGTTCTGCCAGGACTGGCGGACCGAGCGCGACGGCCAGAGGGTCGAGGCGGCGTTCGACACCGCCGTGGAGCAGTGGCGCACCACCGACGCGTTCGACGCCCGCACCCGCCTCGCCGCCGAGTACGCCGAGCGGTACGCCATCGCCCACCACGACATCGACGCCAGCTTCTGGGCCCGCATGAACGCCCAGTACTCGCAGCAGGAGATCGTCGAGCTGTCGATGTGCATCGGCTCGTGGATCGCGTTCGGCCGCCTCAACCACGTCCTCGGCCTCGACAGCGCCTGCGTCCTGCCCGACCACTGACCCCTCCGCCGGCGTCTCCGGTCGATCCGCTGGTCGATGTTCCACCCCACGGGGGGAAGATCGACCAGCGTGCGCGGGTGGGCCGGGCCGCTCAGGCGGGGACGGTGCTCTGGGCGCCCAGGAAGTCCTGGAACCAGTAGCCGCTGTCCTTGATGGTGCGCTGCTGGGTGTCGAAGTCGACGTGGGTGAGGCCGAAGCGGGGCACGTAGCCCTCGGCCCACTCGAAGTTGTCCATCAACGACCAGCAGAAGTAGCCGTGCACCGGGAGGCCGTCGGCGACCGCCCGCTCCACCTCGGCCAGGTGGGCCCGGTAGAAGGCGGTGCGCCGATCGTCGTGGACCCGTCCGTCGACCAGGGTGTCGGGGTACGCCGAGCCGTTCTCGGTGATGATCAGCTTCGGCACCTTGTCGTAGGCGGCGAAGCGCTCGAGCGACTCGTACAGGCCGTCGGGCTGCACCTCCCAGCCCATCGCGGTGATCTCGTAGCTCCGGTAGTCGTGGCTCATCCACGGCACGCCCCGCAGCTTCGGGACCGGCCACGGCTTCACCAGCTGGCGCTGGTAGTACTGCACGCCCACGAAGTCCCAGTCGACGGTGATGGCCTCCTCGTCACCGGGCTTGATGTGCTTGTCGATGCCGGCGATGAGCGGGCAGTCGTCGACCGGGTAGCCGAGCCCGAAGTTGGGCTCCCAAAAGATGCGGTTGGCGATGACGTCGATGCTCGCCTTGGCCCGGCGGTCGCGCTCGGTGTCGCGCTTCGAGCGCATCGGGGTGACGATGTGGGTGGTGCCGACGTTGGCGTCGGGCACCTTGGCCCGCAGCACCTGGGCCGCCGCCGCCTGGCTCAGGTTGACGTGGTGGGTGGCAGCCAGGAACTTCCTCAGGCTGCGGGTGCCCGGGGCGTGGTAGCCGAGCAGGTGCCCGACCACGAGGAAGCTGCACGGCTCGTTGAAGACCATCCAGTCCTTGACCCGGTCGCCGAGGCGGTCGGCGACGATGCCGACGTAGTCCTCGAACCAGCCGACGATGCTCCGGTTGGTCCAGCCGCCCAGGTCCTGGAGCGCCTGCGGGAGGTCCCAGTGGTAGAGGGTCACCCACGGCTCGACGCCCTTGGCCAGGCAGTCGTCGACCACGCGGTCGTAGAAGTCGAGGCCCGCGGCGTTGGCGGCGCCGCGGCCGTCGGGCTGCACGCGGGGCCACGAGATGGAGAAGCGCTGCGCGTCGAAGCCGAGCTCCTGCACCAGCGAGGTGTCGTCCTGGTACCGGTGGTAGAAGTCGCAGGCCACGTCGCCCGTCTCGTGGTTCTTGATGCGCCCGCCGCCGTGGGTGAACGTGTCCCAGATCGACGGGCCCTTGCCGTCGAGGTCCCACGCCCCCTCCACCTGGTAGCTGGCGTGCGCCACGCCCCACGTGAAGTCGTCCCCGAAGTCAGCCTTGGCCAGTCCCGTCATCTCGCCATGATGACGCGGCTTCCCGAGGGCCGCCGAATGGGCGAACGGGAGCCGGCCTCAAGACCTGGACGCAACCGCCGATGACATCGATGGCGACCCGTGCGTCGCCGGACGGAGGCAGGGACATGGCGGATCCACAGCAGGAGGGCCCTTCGGTCGCTTGGCCCTACGCCGACCGGGTCCCCGCCGCGCTTCCCCAGCCCGCACCGCCACCCGCACCGCCGGCCCCCGGGAGCTCGGTCCCGCCGCCCCCCTCGACCCCGGTCGGCTGGGGCTCAGCGCCCAGCGCGCAGGGCCCCGTCGGGACCTGGCCCGGCGGACCACCGCCCGGCGCGCCGGGGCCTCCGCCTGCCGCTGCCTCCATCCCGTACCTCGGACCGTCGCCCGCCCCGAGCCGGCCGTGGGGTCGGGCGGTGATCGCGGCGGCCGTGGTGACCACCCTGATCCGGTTGGTCAACGCGTTCTACCTCCAGCAGCTGTCGGGCGTCGACGACCGCCTCTACCAGCGCCAGCAGCTCCGGCTCCGCGCCATCGGCGCCGGCGTCGGCCTCCCCGCCGACCAGACGCTGGCCGACGACCTCCGCGCCGCGACCGACCGCATCCACGCCCTGCAGCCCGTCGTGCTCGGCTCGTGGCTGGTGCTCGTCGGGCTCCTGGTGGTCTGGGGCCTGAAGCGCCGACCCAAGGCCCTCCTGCTCAGCCACGGCGAGACCCACGTCGAGACGCAGGCCCGCCGGATCGAGCCCACCGGCTGGTACCGGGTGCAGTGGGGCGTCGCCGCCGCCGCCATCCTCCTCGGCCTCCTGAACAGCACGAGCCCCGACCTGTCGCAGGTCGCCTCGCACCGCTCCCAGTCGGCCCTGGCCAACCTGGCGTGGGCCGTCGTGTTCGCGCTCTCGATCCCGATCGTCCTCTGCTCCGAACGCCTGCTCGCACGCCGGACCCTGCTCGCCCAGCAGCTGGTGGCCGCCGCGGTCCCCGTCGCCTACGTGGCCCCCATCGACCCGCCGCGGGGCGATCCGGAGCTGGCCGCCGCCCGGCCCGGGTGGATCCTGGTGACGGCCGGCAAGGTGACCCTGATCGGCATCGGCGGGCTCTGCGCGGTGGCGTTCATCGGCCAGGCCCTCGACCCCACCATCTCGGCGCGGCCGCAGTTCGCCGTCGCCGGGATCGTCCTCGGTGCCCTGGTGCTCTGGGTCATCGCCCGGCGCTGGCTCCCCGACCGTTGGGCGCTGCGCCGGACCCGTCCAGCGGGCGAGCCCGCGTCGTTCTGACCGGGGTCAGCCCTGGGCGAGCTTGGTGAGGAACTGGGCGGCGAGCGGAGCCGCCACCTGGCCGCCGAAGCCGCCGTCCTCCACCAGCACCGCGAAGGCGATGTCGCCCTGGAACCCGGTGAACCAGGCGTGGGTCTGGGGCGGGCTCTCGGTGCCGAACTCGGCGGTGCCGGTCTTGCCCGACACGTCGCCGCCCGGGATGCCGGCCAGCGCGGTGCCCGTGCCGCCGGTGACCACGCCGCGCATCAGGCCGCGGAGCGCCTCGATCGGTCCGGCGGGGAGCTGCTCGCCCAGCGTGGGCTCGGGCGCCGCCGGGTCGATCACCAGGCGGGGCTGGACCGAGCGGCCGCTGGCCACCGATGCCGACGCCAGGGCCACGTTGAGCGGGCTGGCCTCGACCTTGCCCTGGCCGATCATGTTGGCGGCGTGCTCGGTCTCGCTGTCGGTCACCGGGACCGAGGCCGTGATGGTGGGCACCCCGATGTCGACCTTGCGGTAGCCGAGCTTGGCTGCCGTGTCGGCGAGCTGCTGGGCGGTGATCTTGCGGGACTGGCCGACGAAGGCGGTGTTGCACGACTCGGCGAAGTTCTTGCTGAACGGGACGGAGCCGAGCACCTCGCCCTCGGCGTTGGAGAACTCCTTGCCCACGACGATGGTGGCGGGGCAGTCGACGGGGGTGTCGGGGGTCAGGCCGTTCTCGAGCAGCGTGAGGCCCGACGCCACCTTGAACGTGGAGCCGGGCGGGTACTTGCCGATCAGCGCCCGGTTGTAGCCATCGGCTCCCGCCGGGCCGTTGGCCACCGCCAGGATGTCGCCGGTGCTGACGCGGATCGCCACCAGCGCCGCCGGCTTCGGCGCCGAGGCCATCACCTGGTCGGCCGCGGCCTGGATGCCGGGGTCGATCGTGATGGTGACGGGCAGGCCGGGTTGCGCCGGGAAGTCCTTCAGCACGTAGGCCGCCTGGCCCGAGCCGGCCTTCGGGACCACCCGCACCGAGATCCCCGGCTTGCCGGCGAGCACCGCGTCCTGCGACGCCTGGAGCCCGGAGAGCCCTGTGGTGTCGCCCGCAGCGACGCGGCCGTTCGACGCCGCGGCGATCTCCGCGGTGGCGGGCCCGGTGGTCCCGACGAGGGCTCGGGCGAAGTCACGGGTGGGTGCGAGGGGCAGCTGCGCCTCGCGGAACACGGTGCCCGGGATGGCCTTGAGCCGTGCGCTCAGCGGCTCGTACACCTCGCGGCGCAGGGTGACCGCCGAGACGAACGTGTCGGCGCCGGCCTTGGTGACCCGATCGACCAGGCCCGCCGGGTCGACCCCCACGATGGCGGCCACCTGCTGGGCGGCCGCCGTGCGGTCCGTGGTGCCCGCGGGGTGGATGCCCACCTCGACGACCGGGCGGAGACCGACGAGGGCCTTGCCGTCGGGGCCGAGGATCTCGCCACGGGTGGCCTCGAGCCGGACGGCATCGAGCGTGTCGCCCTCGGTGAGGCGGCTGTGCACCACGGTGGGCGCCCAATCCACCAGCCACGTGGGATCGGCGTCGTCGACCCCGGCCTTCTCGACCAGGGGCACGTTGGTGTCGTAGGTCCAGCTGCGGGTGTCGTCGATCTTCCACGTCACGGTGACGGCCGCCGTCTTGCGGGCTGGGGCATCGGCGGCCTGGGTGCCGGCCACAGGCAGGTCGGTGATGGCGTTCACCTTCACCTGGGCGGGCTTGCCGCCGGCTGCGCTGCCCAGGCCCGCGGTGATGGCGAACGTGCGGGCGTTGATGTCGCCGCTGGCCTTGGTGACCGGCACCTTGTCGAGCCCGCCGGCCATCCAGTCGGTCGCGAACGCATTGGCCGCGGCCACCGCGAGGTCGTCGCCCGCGGCAGAGCTCGCGGTCCCATCGTCCTGATCGAGGACGCCGAACCACACCACAGCAGCAGCGAGGGCGAGCAGCACCACCACCCCTCCGCCGATCAGCGCTCCGCGCTTGTTGCCCACCCGATACCTCTCACCAGCAGTCCAAGCGCTCGAACCTAGCGATGTGTCCAGGTGTCCATGCCCGGCTTTCGTTCCAACTGGCGCGCGATCCGATGACGGCGCAGTCAGATCCGCCTACGGTCCCGCTCGCACCGACCACCACCGAGGAGACACCCGTGCCCAGACTGCGCCAGGTACCCAGGGCCGAGGCACCCGACGGGATCGTGCCGCTCATGTACGACTACATCTTCGGCGACCGCGATCCCGTGGCCGAGCCCGGGCTCCCGAACGGCACCCCAGGGAACTGGTGGACCGTCGTGGCGCAGAGCCCCGAGCTGATGGAGCACTGCGTCACCGGCTTCGCGTTCTACCGCTCCGAGGATCGGGAGCTGCCGCCCCTCCTCCGAGAGCTGGCGCAGACCAGGGTGGGCTGGGCGCGCGGCAGCCGGTTCGTCTTCTCCCAGCACTCGAAGGCCAGCCGCGACAACGGGGTGAGCGAGGAGCAGATCCAGGCCGTCCCCGCATGGGAGGTGAGCGACGTGTTCTCGCCGGCCGAGCGGGCGGTGCTGGCGTGGACCGACGCGCTGGTCCTCCACGGGGGCCGGGCGTCCGATGCCCTGTTCGCCGCCCTGCGCGAGCACCTCTCCGAGCTGGCGATCCTGGAGCTGACCTACATCACCTGCTGGTACGACCTCCACGCCATCATGAGCCGCGCCCTCAAGCTCGAGCTCGACGACGTCGACGATCCCATCACCGAGCTCACCGGCCCCGGCATCACCAGGTCGCTGGAGCCCGACGCCGTCCCGGAGGCCTAGCCACGATCACCAGTCGGCGAGGCGGGCGGTGGCCTTCGGGTCGTAGAGGCAGACCACGTCGGAGAAGTACCGCAGTCGCAGCGCGGCGTCGAGCATCGCCGCGCCCGACCCAGCCTCGGGCAGGTGCGAGGTGACCACCACGTACGGGGCCGGGTCGGTGAGCGAGCGCAGCAGCGCGCCGTTGGCGATGGCCTTCTTCAGCGTGTCGGTGCGGATCAGCCCGGGCCGCTTGCCCTGGATGGATCCCTTGTACTCGAACCACACCACCGTGCCGCTGGGGCTCACCGCCTCCTGGTCGATCTCGACCCCGACCTCGGTGAGGACCCGCCGGCCCTTCAGCTCGAAGCCGAAGTGGGCCAGCAGGGTGTCGCACTGCTCGGCGAACTGGCGGCCCTGGATGCCGGCCGACGCCTGGAACGACCGCGGCTTGGGCGGCTCGGCGGGAGCGGGAGCGGCGGCGGCCTCGGGCTCGTGGTCGGTGGCCGGTGCGGCCCCGTCCTCGGGCTTGGGCTCGTCGTCGGGGGGAGGCGTGCCCCCGAAGGGCAGCTGGTCGAAGCCGCTCATGTGGCCGCGAGGCTAGGCGGCCCCGCGCTACGCCCCGCGGGTGGCGGGCGCCTGAGCGCTCAGGCCGGGCGGCGGGCCAGCACGTAGAGGCGCTCGGTGTCGGCCTCGCCGTCGGGCCGCGGCCCCCGGCGGTACCACTCGACGTCGACCAGACCGGCGGTGGCGAAGGCGTCGAGCACCGCGGCGGGGTCGTGGAACACGAAGCTCACGTCGATGGGCTGGCCCCACAGCTCCGTCTGGTGGCGGACCTCGTCGCCCACGTGCAGCGCCACGCCCAACCAGCCGCCCGGACGCAGGGCGGCCGCCAGCAGCGCCACCGCCGGACGCAGCTCCGACCCGGCCAGGTGCACGAGCGAGTACCACGCGGCGATGGCGGCCCACCCCGGGCCCGCGCCGGAGGGGGCCGGCAGCGCGGTGAGGTCGGCCACCTCGAAGCGCAGCTCCGGGAAGCGGCGCCGGGCCTCGGCCACCATGCCGGGCGCCAGGTCGAACCCGGTGACGTCGGCCCCGGCGGCCGCCAGGTAGAAGCCCACCTGGCCTGGTCCGCACCCCGCGTCGGCGACGGGGCCGCCCTCGGCCAGCTCGGCGAGCCGTTCGAGCATCCAGCGGTCGAAGGGCTTGGCATCGAGCTCGTCGATCAGCTCGTCGGCGTAGGTGGGGGCCAGGGCGTCGTACGAGGCGACCACCTTGGCGTCGCGGGCCACGGGCCCGTCGCCGAGCACGACGTCGCGATCGATGGTGGGTGGGCCTCCGGGGGCCGACGGTGCGCCGGCGACGGCGATGTCGACCGGGCCGAGCAGGTGGATCCACCGGTTGTCCTGCTGGCCGGGCAGCCGCTCCAGCTCCTGCACCAGGGGCGGCGTGACGGCGGCCATCGCCACCAGGCACGCCTCCACATCGGAGCGATCGTCGAAGGCGTGGAGGCGCTCGGTGCGGGTCTTGAGCGCACCCGGGGCCTGGGCGCCGCGGAGCAGCAGCACGGTGAGCAGCGCCCGCTGGTCGGGTTCGAGGCCGAGGTGCTCGTCGAGCACCTGGCGGTACTTCACCGCCCGGGCGCCGGTCCCCGCGTAGACCATCCGGGCCAGCCCCCGGGCCTTGAGGCGGTCGATCGCGTCCGTGATGGTGCGGTCGTCGAGATCGAGCACCGGCTCCCGGCTCGAGCTCTGGTTGCACGCGGTTCGAAGCGAGTTCAGCGTCATGGGGTACGACGCCGGAACGGTGCGCTCCTTCTCGAGGAGGCTGCCCAGCACGCGCTGCTCGACGGGGTCGAGGACGGGGAGGCTGCCGGCGCCGTCGGTCTGCTCATCCATGGCCTTGGACCATACGGCCCGCTGCGCCCCCTAGCGTCAGCCCATGGCAACCCGCGCCGCGGCCACTCCCGTCACGCCCCCACCCGTGCCGGCGGAGCTGGCCGGGCTCGACGACGGCGACCATGCCGACGTCCACCACCACCTCGGTGCCCACCCCGCGCCCGGTGGCCCCGACGGTGGCGTGCGGTTCTCGGTGTGGGCCCCCGCCGCGTCGCACATCGCCGTGGTGGGCGACTGGAACTTCTGGGATCCGGCCACCACGCCCATGGAGCGGGTGCCCGACAGCCCGATGTGGACCGCCTTCAGCGCCGATGCCCGGCTGGGCCACCGCTACAAGTTCGCCATCACGGATCAGCACGGCCACACGGTCCAGCACGCCGACCCGCTGGCCTTCCGCACCGAGCCGGCGCCCGAGACGGCCTCGATCGTCCACACCAGCACCTACCGGTGGGGCGACGGCGAGTGGAGCGGGCACCGGGCCCACGTGCTGGCCTCGCCGATGTCGGTCTACGAGGTGCACCTCGGATCCTGGCGGCGAGACCCGGGCGAGCCGCACCGAGACCTCGGCTTCCGGGCCCTGGCCACCGAGCTCGCCGAGTACGTGGTGGAGATGGGCTTCACCCACGTGGAGCTGCTCCCCGTGATGGGCCACCCGTTCGCGGGGTCGTGGGGGTACCAGGTCACCTCGTACTTCGCGCCGGCGGCCCGCTGGGGCGAGCCCGACGATCTCAAGCACCTGATCGACACCCTCCACCAGGCCGGCATCGGCGTCATCCTCGACTGGGTCCCGGCGCACTTCCCCAAGGACGAGTGGGCCCTCGGCCGCTTCGATGGCACGCCCCTCTACGAGCACCCCGATCCACTCCGGGGCGACCACCCCGACTGGGGCACCTACATCTTCGACTTCGGCCGCCAGGGCGTCCGCAACTTCCTGCTGTCGAACGCCCGCTACTGGATCGACGAGTACCACGCCGACGCCCTGCGGGTGGATGCCGTGGCCTCCATGCTCTACCTCGACTACTCCCGCGCCGAAGGCGAGTGGCGCCCCAACCAGCACGGCGGCCGCGAGAACCTCGAGGCCGTCTCGCTGATCCACGCCGCCAACGTGCTGGTGCACGACGACGGCGTCGGCGGCTTCACCATCGCCGAGGAGTCGACCGCGTGGCCCGGCGTGTCGCGGCCCGTCGATCAGGGCGGCCTGGGCTTCACCCTCAAGTGGAACCTCGGCTGGATGCACGACACCCTCGACTACTTCGCCAAGGACCCGATCCACCGCCAGCACCACCACCACGACCTCACGTTCGGCGTCCACTACGCGTTCAACGAGAACTTCGTGCTGCCGCTCAGCCACGACGAGGTGGTCCACGGCAAGCGATCGCTCCTGGCGAAGATGCCCGGCGACCGGTGGCAGCAGCTGGCCAACCTGCGCGCCCTGTACGGCTGGATGTGGGCGCACCCGGGCAAGCAGCTCCTGTTCATGGGGGGCGAGCTGGCCCAGGAGCACGAGTGGGACCACGACGGCTCCCTCGACTGGGCCGGGTTGGGCGACCCCGGCAAGGCCGGCGTGCAGCGGGTGGTCCGAGACCTCAACCACGCCTACCGGGCCCGCCCGTCGCTGTGGTCCCGCGACGTCGAGCCCGACGGGTTCACCTGGCTCGACAACGACCCTGCCCACAACGTGTCGGCCTTCGCCCGCATGGGCTCGAACGGCGAGGTGCTGACCTGCGTGGCCAACCTGTCGCCGGTGGTCCACTACGACCACCTGGTCGGGATGCCCGTCGCCGGCCGGTGGACCGAGGTGCTCAACACCGACGCCCAGCTCTACGGGGGCTCGGGCGTCGGCAACCTGGGTGCCGTGGTGGCCGATGGTCCGCCGGCGCACGGCCAGCCCACCTCGGCGCGCATCACCCTGCCGCCCCTGGCCGTGGTGTGGCTCGAGCCCAGCTGAACGGGCCCGACCGACGAGGAGTCGGACAGGTGCGCCGCTAGGTTCCTCGCCGTGCCTGTCGATCCCGCTGTCCTCGCGGCCCTGCACGCCGCGCTCCAGGCCGACCCGGCCAACGTCGAGGTGCGCGCTCACCTGGCGCTGCTCCTGCTGGAGTCGGGAGATGCCGAGGCGGCGTGGGATCAGGCCCGGACCGTGCTCGCCTCGCAGCCCGACCACGTGAGCGCGCTGCGCACCGCGGCCGATGCCGGCGACCGCCTCGGCGAGCTCGACCTGGCCGCGGGCTACCGCCGGCTGCTCGCCGCGCTCGACCCCGCTGGCTCGGCCCCGCCCGACGCCGCTCGCCCCGCCGCCGAGCCGCCTCCGGTCGAACCGATCGCGGTCCCGCTGACCGGAGGGTCGGCGATGCCCGACACGGCCGACGAGCTGCTCGCCCACTGGGACCGCGTCGCCCCCATCAGCGAGCCCGAGATCGGCGCCCTCCACCGGCCCTCGGTGACCCTCGACGACGTCGGCGGCCTCGACCAGGTCAAGGCCCGCCTCGAGCAGTCGTTCCTGGCCCCGCTGCGCCACCCCGAGCTGCAGCTCCAGTTCGGCAAGTCGATGCGCGGCGGCCTGGTCCTCTGGGGCCCGCCCGGCTGCGGCAAGACCTACATCGCCCGGGCCGTGGCCGGCGAGCTGGGTGCCAGCTTCTACGAGGTGGGCCTGGCCGACGTGCTCGACATGTGGATCGGCAGCAGCGAGCGGAACCTCCGGTCGGTGTTCGAGGTGGCCCGGAGCAACCGCCCGTGCGTGCTGTTCTTCGACGAGGTCGACGCGCTCGGCCACAAGCGCACGCAGCTCTCCACCTCGGGCGGCGCCATGCGGGGCGTGGTCAACCAGTTCCTCACCGAGCTCGATGGTGCCAGCAGCGACAACGAGGGCGTCTTCGTCCTGGCGGCCACCAACCACCCGTGGGACATGGACCCGGCCCTGCTGCGCCCGGGGCGCTTCGACCGCAAGCTCCTCGTCCTGCCCCCAGACCTCGACGCCCGCGCCGCCATCTTGGCCACCCACCTGCGCGGCCGGCCCACCGAGGTGCTCCAGCTCGACAAGATCGCCGCCAAGACCGACGGCTTCTCCGGCGCCGACCTCGCCATGGTCTGCGAGCAGGCCACCGAGACCGCGCTGGCCGCATCGGTCAAGGCCGGTTCGGTCCGGCCCATCACCCAGGCCGACCTGACCAGCGCCGCCCGGTCGATCCGCCCGAGCACCGGCGCGTGGTTCGACACCGCCCGCAACTTCGCCAAGTTCAGCAACGAGGGCGGTGACTACGACGAGCTGCTCCCGTACCTGGACCGGAAGCGGCGGTCATGACCAGCTCGGCGGTCTCGCGCGCCTCGATGCTCGTGGCGGTGGGCCGGTGCCGAGACGCCGTCACCCTCCTGCGCAGCGTCGGCGACGACACGGCCAACAGTGCGACCGCGTGCTCGGTGCTCGCCCAGGCCCACCTCGGGCTCGATGAGCCGAAGGAGGCCCTGGAGGCGGCCGATGCCGCCCTGGAGATGGCGCCGCTGCACATCGATGCGCTCCGGTTCCGCGCCCGGGCGCTGAGCCAGCTCCACCGGCACTCCGCCGCCCTCGAGAGCGCCCGCACGGCCGTGCGCTGCTACCCCCACTCGGCGCTGGCCCTCATCACCCTCGCCAACTGCGAGCTCGACGGCGGCCGTCCGCTCGACGCCGAGGCCACCGCCGCCGCCGCCATCGAGATGCAGCCCGCCGACGCCGGCACCCACGCCCTGGCGGGTCGGGTGGCGCTCGAGCTGGGCCAGCTCGACGAGGCCGCCGCCCACCTCCACCGCGCGCTGGCCATCGACCCCGAGCGCGCCGACGCCCTGAACAACCTGGGCATCGTCGAGCTGCGGCGCGGCGAGTACGCGGCCGCCGAGGAGCGGTTCCTCGGCGCCGTCCGCCTCACGGGCTCGGAGACGATGGCGTCCAACCTGCTGCGCGCCCGCAAGGCCGAGCAGTTCCAGCGCGGGCAGTGGTGGCGCACGCCCGTGCTGTTCGTGGTGTTCGCCGGGTGCGCCTTCGTCACCCTCGCGTTCAACAACCCCTGGCCGGGCATCGTGATCAGCGGCCTGGTGGTGGGCGGCCTGCGCATCTCGGTGAACGATCCCGAGGGCGACTGGCCGACGCGGGTGCGGGCCACGGGCCGCCTGGCCGCGCGCACCCTGCCGGCGCTGCTCGTGGCCCTCGCCGTGGCCGGGCTGATCGACGGCCCGCTGTGGCTCACGGCGCTGGCGGTGCCCCTGGCGATCGCCGCCTTCCTCGCCGGCCAGGCCCTGCGCCAGCGAGCCGCCCCCCTTCCGCACATCCCGCGCGCGCCGATCGCCACCGCCAAGGAGGCGGCGCTGGTGGTGAGCGGCGGCGCTGGGCTCTGGGCCGTCGCGGCCCGCGGCAACGGCTACCTGCTGGTGGCGCTGGTGGCCGTCATCTTCGGCGCCCGGATCGTGACCCTGGCGCGCACCGGCCAGCTCCGGTTCCGCGAGCGCGTCCGGCGCCCGCTGCGGGCCATGGCGATCCTGATGATCGCCTACGCCGCGCTGATCATCGCCGCCTCGGTGGCCGATCACGACCCGGGGCCCGGCATCGTGGCGGCCGTGGTCCTGGTGGGTGCCTTCGCGGCCCAGCGCTACCTGCGCCGACCCACGGCACCGGGCACCACCCCCACCGCGTGACCGAACACCCGCGCGATCCGTTCCCCTCCGCTGTCACCCCCCACCGGTAGGGTTCCTCCGTGGCTGATCGACCGAAGCGGCAACGCACCGCAACCTCCAACTTCGGCGTCGGCAAGCGGGAGAACCACGACGCATCGGGCTTCTACGAGCGCTTCGGCGCCCCGCAGATCTCCGCCGACGACGTGGTGAACACGGCGCCGGAGGTCGACCGCATCTGGGTGCACGACGCCCGGGAGATGCCCGAGCTTCCCGACGCATCTGTCGCCCTGGTCGTGACGTCCCCGCCGTACTTCGCCGGCAAGGCCTACGAAGAGGAGCTGGGCCAGGGCTCCATCCCTGCCAGCTACCTCGACTACCTCGAGATGCTCAGCGACGTGTTCGCCGAGTGCGCCCGGGTGCTCGAGCCGGGCGGCCGCATCGCCGTCAACGTGGCCAACCTCGGCCGCAAGCCCTACCGCTCGCTCTCGGCCGACGTCACCCACATCCTCCAAGACCGCCTCGGCCTCCTCCTGCGGGGCGAGGTCATCTGGCAGAAGGCCCGCGGCGCCGGCGGCAACTGCGCCTGGGGCAGCTTCCAGAGCGCCAAGAACCCGGTGCTGCGAGACCTGTCGGAGCGCGTGATCGTGGCCAGCAAGGGCCGCTTCGACCGGGCGCTGTCCACGGCCAAGCGAGAGGCCCGGGGCCTCCCCAGCCAGAGCACGATCGGCAAGGACCGCTTCCTCGACCTCACGCTCGACGTGTGGGAGTTCGCTCCGGAGTCGGCCGTGCGGGTGGGCCACCCCGCGCCGTTCCCCGTCGAGCTGCCCCGCCGCTTCATCGACCTGTACACGTTCGAGGGCGACGTCGTGCTCGACCCGTTCATGGGCTCGGGCTCCACCGGGGTCGCTGCGGTCGAGAGCGGCCGCCGGTTCGCCGGCTACGACACCGATCGCACGTACGCCGATGCCGCGCTCGAGCGCATCGACCGGGCCCGCCACGACCTCGAGCTGGAGCAGGCCGAGCTCAAGCAGGCCACCCTGCCGCCCGTGTTCGACACGCTCCGCGGCCGCTCCCTGAGCGATGCCCAAGAGGTGGTCAACTTCCAGCAGCGGGCCAAGGCCGACGGGGCGCGGGCCCAGGTCCTGGCGCACGAGCTGCTGGAGCACTGCGGGTTCCGCGGCCAGCTCATCGAGGGCAAGAAGTACCCCGTCGGGGTCGAGGTGAACTTCGTCGGCACCGATCGGGCCGGCTGCGAGTGGGTGTTCGACGTGTCGGGTGCGTTCTCCAGCTCCCGGCCCGGCCTGCAGCGCACCGACACGCTCTGGAAGGCCCTCGGCAAGGCCGCCATCTTGCAGACCGAGTACCCCGACCGCGAACGGCCGTGCCGGTACGTCCTGCTCACCACCGACGTGCCCACCTCCGGCTCCGCCGGCGGCAAGGCGCTGAAGAGCGCGCAGGAGTCCGGCCTGATCTGGGACGTCCTGGTGCTCGACCAGCCGGAGTCCGTCGCCGAGCTGCTGCACTACGCCTCCGGCAAGCGGTCCGACCCGGCCGGCCGGCGCCCCACCCCCACCGCCTACGCCTGACCACCGGCCCGTCGGCGCGGGTTCGCGTGCACGAGGAGCCGAACCGGTTCACGATGGTCCGAGCGGCCGAGCGCCGTCGGATGTCCCCACCTCCCGTTCCACCGGAATAGTTGAAGTTTCAACAGCGTTGGTGGGGGAGAACCGAGCCCCAAGGAGGCACGAAATGCCTGCAGTGACCGTCGACGACATCCTCACCCTCCCCCGACTGGCCGAGCCCGACGCGGCCACCACCACCGACCGAGCGGTCAAGAGCCTCACCACCGGCCCCAAGGGCTTCGAGGGCGAAGGCTTCCCCGTCACCCGGGCGTTCGCCGGCGTCGAGCTGCACGAGCTCGACCCGTTCATCCACATGGATCAGATGGGCGAGGTCGAGTACGCCCCCGGCGAGCCCAAGGGCACGCCGTGGCACCCGCACCGCGGGTTCGAGACGGTCACGTACATCATCGACGGCACCTTCCTGCACCAGGACTCGCACGGCGGCGGCGGGGTCATCACCAACGGGGCCACCCAGTGGATGACGGCCGGCAGCGGCCTGCTCCACATCGAGGTCCCGCCCGAGGAGCTGGTGCAGTCGGGCGGCCTGTTCCACGGCATCCAGCTGTGGGTCAACCTGCCCGCCGCCAAGAAGTGGTCGTCGCCGAACTACCAGAGCCTCGAGGGTGAAGACGTCACCCTGCTCACCTCACCTGATGGCGGTGCGCTCATCCGGGTCATCGCCGGCGAGCTCGGCGGCCACCAGGGGCCGGGCAGCACGAAGTCGCCCATCACCATGCTCCACCTCACCATCGAGCCGGGTGCGCAGGTCCGCCTGCCCTGGCCCGAGCACTTCAACGGGCTGGTCTACGGCCTGTCGGGTGCGGGCACGGTCGGCGCCGACCAGCGGCCCCTCGCCAGCGGCCAGCTGGCGGTCACCGCCCCGGGCGACGTGCTCACCATCGGTGGCTCCACCAGCCCCGATGCCCGCACCACGGCGTTCGACGTGCTGGTCCTCGGCGGCCAGAAGATCGGCGAGCCGGTCGCCTGGCAGGGCCCCTTCGTCATGAACACCCGGGCCGAGCTGCTCCAGGCGTTCGGCGACTACGAGGCCGGCAAGCTCGGCGTCATCCCCCCGGGCGCCATCGGCATCAGCTGAGCCCCGGCGCCACCGCACTCAGCTCGAACGGAGAACCAGAAGGGCCGGTCCTCGCGGACCGGCCCTTCGTCGTGGTGTGGGGTTAGACCCCGGTGGTCAGTCGATCACGGGTGCGGGCCGACCGCTCGGCGCCGAGGGCTGCTCCTCGGGCTCGCCCCGGTCGTCGACCAGGGCGTCGATCTCGTCGGGGTCGAGCGACCCGTCCATCGACAGGTCCGTCTGGTTCTCGTGCTCGGCGACCGTGGTGCCGGCCTGGACGCCGAAGTGGTGCGGGAGCAGGAACCAGGCGGCGATCGCCGCGATGATCACCACGATGCCCGCCACCATGGCGGCGAGGCCGATGCCGTCGACGAACGCGGCCCGGGCGCTGTTGGCGATGGCCGCCCCCTGCACGCCGCCGGTCTTGGCGGCGACGGTGAGGGCCCCGGCCAGGCCGGAGTCGGCGAGGTGACGGGCCGAGGCGGGCAGGCCGCCGAGGTCGTGGAGGTTCGACTTGTAGGCCGAGGTCACGATCGAGCCGAGGACGGCCACGCCGAGGGCGCCGCCGAGCTCACGGGTGGTGTCGTTCATGGCCGAGCCGACGCCGGCCTTGCCGAGCGGCACCGACGACATGATCAAGGTGGTCAGCGGGGTCATGGTGGTGGCCATGCCGGCGCCGAGCGGGATGATCGACAGGTAGATGAACCAGATCGGGCTGTCGACCTGCACCTGCGAGAAGAAGGCCATGCCGATGGCGATGAAGGTCAGACCGGCGGGCACCACCCGGTGGGCACCGAAGCGACCGACCAGCTTGGGCACCTGCGGAGCGATCGCCATCATCACGATGGCCATCGGCAGGGTGAGCAGACCCGACTTGAGGGGCGAGTAGCCGAGCACGAGCTGGAAGTACTGGGCCACCAGGAAGAACGTGCCGAACATGGCGAAGAAGGTGAGGGTCATGCCCACCGAGGCCACGCTGAAGCGCCGGTCCTTGAACAGCTTGAGGTCGAGCATCGGGTGCTTGGCCGTGTTCTCCCGCCAGATGAAGGCGGCGATGCCGGCGATGGCGAGGCCGAAGGTGGCGGCCGAGGTGGCCGACAGCCACCCGTGCGTGGGGCCTTCGATGATGCTGTAGACGAGCGCACCGAGACCGATGATCGACAGCAGCGCACCGGGCAGGTCGAGCGGCGACTGCTCGGGGTCCCGGGACTTGGGGACCAGGAAGTAGCCGAGCACCAGGGCGATGAGGATCACCGGCACGTTCACCAGGAACACGGAGCCCCAGTAGAAGTGCCCGAGCAGGTAGCCGGAGGCCAGCGGGCCGATGGCCGCACCGGCACCGGACACGCCGGCCCAGATGGCGATGGCCTTGGGCCGCTCGTGGGCGGGGAAGACGTTGGTGAGGATCGACAGCGTCGACGGCATGATGAACGCCGCCGCCAGGCCCATGACCACGCGGCCACCGATGACGGTGGCGGCGGAGTCGGCCGTCGAGGCCAGGAGCGTGCCGGCGAGGAAGCCGACGAGGCCGGCCTGCAGGGCGCCCTTGCGACCGAAGCGGTCGCCGATGGTGCCGGCGGTGAAGAGCATCCCGGCGAACACCAGCGAGTAGGCCGCCACGATCCACTCGAGCTGGCTGTTCGAGGCGTCGAGCGCCTTCGACAACGTGGGGATGGCCACGTTGAGGGCGGTGTTGCCGATGATGACGATCATCAGGCTGGTGCACAGGACGGGGAGGATCAGCCACCGCCGCTTGTAGATCTCCGGGTCGATCTCGTGCTGGACCGGTGGTGTCGTTGCTGTCATGTTGCTCCCGCGCTTTCGCATCGTCGCGATTTCGCTACGTGGTCGACTCAGAACTCTAGAGAGCCAGATCCGCGCTTGCACCATGTGATTTCCGGTTTGACCTGTGACTCATGCCACTGGACAGGTCGTGATGTTCTGTGAGCGGCCGGGTTTCGCTACGATTCCGGATCGTGGCACGACCCAGAAGCGAAGAAGCGCACCGAGCCGCCATCGAGACCACCACCCAGGTGCTGCTCGAGAGCGGGATCGAAGGCGTCACGTTCGACGCCGTCGCGGCGCGCTCCGGTGTGGCCAAGTCCACCCTCTACCGCCACTTCGGGAGCAAGGAAGCCCTGGTCGCGCTGGCGGCCCGCGGCTGCGTGATCGAGCACCCCACCCCCGACACGGGCAGCCTCGAGGAAGACCTCCTCTTCCTGTTCGGCCGCTACGAGTCCACCGAGGCCGACATGCGGTTCCCCCAGCTGCTGCCGATGCTGATCGACGCCGCCACCCGGGATCCCGAGATGCAGCAGGTCGTCGACGAGGTGATCGCCGAGCGCCGCCGCCCCATCCACACCGTGCTCAAGCTGGCCCAGATGCGCGGCGAGATCAGCCCCGACCTCGACCTCGACGCGGCCGTGGCCACCATCGTCGGGCCCCTCACCTACCGGCGCATCGTCGAGCGCCGAGACGTCACCCCCGAGTTCAAGGACCAGACGCTGCGCGGCGCCGTCGCGGCGCTGCGCTCCACGGTGTTCGCGCCCCGCGCCTCGGCCTGAGCGCCGCCACCAGCCCCGCCTCGATCAGTCGGGCAGGCAGGCCCGCACGTCGTCGAGCGTGGTACGCGGGTTCGTGATGCACAGGCGCAGCACGGTCTCGCCCCGCCAGGTGGTGGGCACCACGAAGCCGATCTGGTCGGCCAGCAGCTGCTCGCTCCACGCCCAGTACTGATCGCGGTCCCAGCCCGTGCGGCGGAACACGATCACCGACAGCTCCGGCTCGGTGACCAGCTCCAGGTGGTCGGTGGCGCGGATCACCTCGGTGGCCGCCTCCGTGGTGGCGATGGTGATGTCGATCGCATCGCGGTACGCATCGGTGCCGTGGACCGCCAGCGAGAACCAGGTGGGCAGGCCGCGGGCCCGGCGGGACAGGTGCGGGGCGTAGTCGCTGGGCGACCAGTCGTCGGTCTCGGTGAGCACGTCGAGGTAGCCGGCGTGCTGGGTGAACGTGCGCTTGGCCAGCCGCGGCTCGCGGTAGAGGATGGCCGCGCAGTCGTAGGGAGCGAAGAGCCACTTGTGCGGATCGATCGTGAGCGAGTCGGCTCGCTCGATCCCGGCGAACAGGTGGCGCCGGGTGGTGGAGCACAGGGCGGCCCCGCCGTAGGCGCCATCGACGTGGAACCAGGCCCCCAGCTCGGCGGCGGCTTCGGCCGCGGCGCTGAGGTCGTCGACCGTGCCCGTGTTGGTGAGCCCGGCGGTGGCGACCACGGCGCACACCGACTCGCGCTCGGCGTCGGTGAGCGAGTCGAGGGCGGTGCGCAGCGCGGCCGCGGTCATGCGGTCGGCGCCGTCGACCTCGACGGGCTGCGACCGGAGGTCGAGCAGCGCCAGCGCGGCGGCGTTGGACGAGTGCGCCGCCGACGACAGGAGCACCAGGGGTCGCCGCTCCTCGCGAGCCGGGTCGACGTCTCGCCACACGGTGCGCGCCACGGCCAGGGCGGAGAGGTTGGCGATGGATCCGCCCGAGACGAACGTGCCGCCGGCGCCGTCGGGCAGCCCCGCCAGGTCGGCGAGCCACCGCAGCGTCTGGTTCTCGGCGTAGACCGAGCCGCTGCCCTCGAGCCAGCTGCCGCCGTAGATGCTGGTGGCGCTCACGATCAGGTCGAACAAGGTGGCGGCCTCGGTGGGCGCGGCCGGGATGAAGGACAGGTACCGCGGGTGGTCGATCGACAGGCACGCCGGGCCGAGCACCTCCTCGAACAGGCGCATCACCTCGGTACCCCCGAGGCCCTCGGCGGTGATGGTCTGCCCGGCTTGGGCCTGGAGCTCGGCGAACGGCACCGAGAAGTCGAGCGGTGGCGGGTCCATGGCCATGCGCTCCGCCGTGAACGCGAAGACCAGCTCCATCAGATCGTGGGCCTGCTGGTCGTGGACGTGCATGCGATCTCCGCACCCAAGGCGTCTGGAATCGAGTGGAGCTGATCGGAATCGAACCGACGACATCTGCCTTGCAAAGGCAGCGCTCTGCCAACTGAGCTACAGCCCCGAGGTGGGAACGGCGAGGTTAGCGAACCCGGTGCCGGCCCCCCAGCGACCGACGGCAGCGCAGGTCGGAGTAACCATGCGCGTCGCGCGCCTGTCATATTGTGGCCAGGCACATCGACGGTTCACTGAGGGGCATCCGTTGGACGCATACGAGTCAGATCAACCAGCACCGGTCGACGGATCCGATGAGGTCGTGATCGACATCACCGATGCCACGCTGGCGAAGCAGGCGCTCTACGACCAGCTGGTCAGGACCACTCCGGCGGGCGAGCAGGTCATCGACCTGCGCGACGAGGTGCTCGCCGCCATCCTCGAGCTGGCGCCCACGGGTCGCACCATCCTCCCGTCCGAGCGCGCCAGCGGCCGCCCGCCCGACCTCCAGGAGGGCGTCCACCTCGAGATCCCCACCACCGATGCCGAGTGGAAGCGCGTCGAGGAGTTCGTCTACGACACCTACCTCGAGCTCGGGTACACCGAGGAGAACCGCGACCACGAGGTGGCCGAGCTCGCCGAGTACCGGTCCCGCTCCCGGTTCCACGTCGCCGTCAACGCCGACGGCGGCATCGTCGGCTCACTGCGCGTGATCATGGGCGAGTACCACGACCTGCCGGTGGGCAAGTTCCAGCGGATCGACTTCGCCGACGAGGAGCCGATGTGCCACATGTCGTCGATCGTCGTCGACCCCGCGGCCCGCAGCAAGGGCGTCATCGAGCACCTCTACCGCGCCGGCTGGGCCGATGGTGTCCGCCACGGCGCCCGCACCATCTCCGGCCTGAGCGAGCGCTGGATGCTCGAGGGCTTCCGCGAGGTCTACTGCATGCCCTTCGTCCCCAGCGGTGTGCCCGAGTGGTACATGGGCGGCGAGGTCATCCCCATGACGATGTCGACGTCGGTCGCCGCCATGGAGCAGGTGGCCCGGGCCAACCCCGAGTTCTGGCTCTGGAACCTCGAGGAGCTCACCGACCAAGAGGTCGAGCACTTCGGGTTCAGCGTCCTGCGCGCCGCACCCAAGGTCTGACCGCACCCGAGGTCTGACCGAGACCTCACCGCTGCGGGCCCGAACGGCCCGGCGGCGTCAGGAGGCGGGGGAGACGTCGCGGGCGCTGCGGACCTTGCGGTAGCCGCTCAGCACCGCGTTGGTTCCGAAGCCCAGGATCAGCAGGCCGAGCACCACCCACACCACGGGCGGGAACGAAGCGTCGCGGCCGGACCACGCCACGTACAGGTACGGCGCCAGGAACGACCCGGCGGCCACCAGACCCCACTTCATGGCGTTGCCCGACTCCTTGTCGATGATCGAGGTGACCACGCGGGCGACGCCGATGGCGTAGGGCACCGCGGTGATCAGATCGATGAAGCCGAACACCCAGATGTTGAGGCCGTACTTCTCGAGCGTGGAGCCGGCGACGGCCACGCGAGCGATGGTGAACGCCACCACCGCGATGACCCAGGAGCCGGTGACGTACTGGCGGAGGCGGTAGCGCGGGTGCTTCGGGGGCTGGTCGTCGGCGTCGGTACCAGCGAGCGCTGTCGTTCCCTGACTCATCTGGGCACCCCCGATCCGCTTTCCGCTCACCCTGCGTGGTGGCAGGCTAGCTCTTGGTGGCGACAAGCGACAGTGCTGGTGAAAATGGACACCTGACGCGGTGATGAGGCGGTCCGCGCGACTCCGGGTACGCGAGCCTGTAGATCTGCCCGTCCTGGCCGACTTGATAGGGAAGATGCGCTCACGTACCTGGATGATCCTGCTTGCGATCGGTTTCGTCGCGAGCACTGCCGCGGCGGTGCTCGGACCGACCGCCCAGATCGTCGTCGCGCTCCCGATCGGGTTCGGGGCCGTGATCTTGGGCCTGATCATCGCCCAGCGCAGCCCCGACCACGTCCGGGCCACGTGGCGGCTGTTCGCCCTCGGCGGCGCCGGCTGCATCATCGCCAGCATCGTCCAGGCGTTCTCCGAGTCGCTCGGGATCGACACCTTCCCCGGCCCCTCGCACCTCATCTACGCCGTGTCGTACGGCACGCTCATCGTCGCCACCTACCGGATGGGCAACATCCGTGCCTCCAACGGCAACCTGGCGGCCCACCTCGACGGCCTGATCATGGCCATCGGCGCCTCCACCGTGGTGTGGGCGCTCGTGCTGTGGCCGTACATGGCCGACACCAGCCACCCGCGCAACGAGCAGCTCGTCAACGTCGGGTTCTCGGTCCTCACGATGATGCTGCTGGCCGCCACCACCCGCCTGGCGGTCGGCCCTGGCGTGCGCAGCGCCAGCTACTACATGCTCGCGGCCGCCGTGGGCCTGGTGTTCGTGACCGACGTGGGGGCCACGCTCTCGTCGGTCAACGGCATCCGCTCGGGCGTGTCGCTCCTGCTGACGCCGTTCATCTACACGCTGTTCGCCGCGGTCTCCATCCACCCGGAGATGCCCTACCTGTTCGAGCCACCATCTGAACGCGTGCACCTGCTGACCCAGAAGCGCCTCGTGCTCCTGGGTGCCGGCCTCCTCGTCGTGCCCGTGATGATCGCGTGGTCCGAGGTCGCCGACCGCCCGATCGACCTGCCCATCCTCGCCATCGGCGCCGCCGCCATGGCCGTCGTGGTGCTGATGCGGTTCCGGCTCCTGGTGAAGGCGCAGGAGGAAGCGGTCCAGATCCAGCAGATCCAGCGCGAGGCCAACGCCGACCTCGCCGCCGCGTCGTCCCGCCACGCCATGCACCGCGCCACCCTGCGGGCCGTCATGCGCCTGGCCGGCGAGCAGCCCGACATGCGGGTGTCGATCACCCAGGCCGTCGGCGACTCGCTGCGCGTGCTCGATGCGGTCGGCCAGGACGCGGAGGCGGCCGTCGGCAGCTCGATCGCCATGGACGCCATCCCCGAGGCGCTGCTCCAGGGCCTCAACGACCGCACGCTCAGCACGGTCGAGGGCGCCGCGCCCATCGACCTCAGCGCCGCCGCGTCCGGCGGGGCCACGGCGTGCGTGCTCGTGGCTCCCCTCAGCTCCCAGCACGACCTCAACGGCGCCCTGATCCTGACCTCGCGCCGTCCGGCCAGCGTCACGCTGATCCAGAGCGTGGAGACCCTCGCCTCCACCGTCTCGCTCGCGCTCGAGAGCGCCGTGCTCACCGAGAACCTCCTGCGCCGCCGCAGCGAGCGCCGGTTCCGGGCCCTCGTCGAGAACTCCTCCGACATCGTCCTGGTGGTCGACTCCGAGCGCCAGATCACCTTCGC
Source organism: Aquihabitans sp. McL0605 (assembly GCF_049993875.1). Taxonomy (NCBI): domain Bacteria; kingdom Bacillati; phylum Actinomycetota; class Acidimicrobiia; order Acidimicrobiales; family Iamiaceae; genus Aquihabitans; species Aquihabitans sp. McL0605. The sequence continues at coordinate 2,478,286 of NZ_CP188252.1, read as the reverse complement.
CAGCCCGGCGGCCCACCGCCTGCTCGGGCTGAGCGAGAAGTCGCTGCTCGCCACCCACCCCGCCCGCTGGGTGCACGCCGACGACTGGCCGGTGCTCGCCCGCGTCCTCGATGGCACGTCGAGCCAGCAGCACAGCGAGACCGACAGCGTCGAGGTGCGCATCCGCCACATCGACGGCAGCCACCGGTGGTTCGAGATCCGCACCCGCGACCTCGAGCACGATCCCGAGATCCAGGGCCTGGTCGTCACCGCCCGCGGCATCAGCGACCGCAAGGCCACCGAGAAGCAGCTCGCCGAGAGCGAGGCCCGGTTCCGTGCGCTCGTCCAGAGCTCCAGCGACGTCGTGGCCGTCGTCCTCGACAACGGCTGCTTCTCCTACGTCAGCCCGGCCATCTCCGAGATGCTCGGCTACAGCCCCGAAGAGCTCGACGGCACGCCCGCCATCGCCCTCGTGGCACCCGACGAGGTGGCCACGTTCGCCACCACCTACCCCGAGCTGTCGCAGCGCCGCCTGCCCTCGGGCGACCTCACCACCCGCCGCATCGAGACCCAGCTGCGCCACCGCTCGGGTGAGCTGCGCACCGTCGACATCACCGTCAGCGACATGCGCGACGACCCTGCGGTCGGCGGCATCGTGCTCAACGCCCGCGACATCACCGTCCGCAAGGCGCTCGAGGCCGACCTCCGCTTCCAAGCCCTGCACGACACCCTGACCGGGCTGGCCAACCGCACCATGTTCACGCAGCAGACGGCGTCGGCCCTGCGCTCGGGCAAGGGCGTCGAGTCGGTGGGCGCCCTGTTCATCGACCTCGACGACTTCAAGACCGTCAACGACAGCCTCGGCCACGCGGTCGGCGATCAGCTCCTCCAGGAGGTGTCCACCCGGCTGGTCACGTCGCTGTCGTCCGAGGATCTGGCGGCCCGGCTCGGCGGCGACGAGTTCGCCGTGCTCGTGGTCGACGCCCCCGACCAGACGGGCGTGGTGGCCCTCGCCGAGCGGGTGCTCGCCCTGGTGGCCCAGCCCTACCGCATCCAGGGCCGCGACATCCGCGTCACCGCCAGCATCGGCATCGCCTTCGCCGACGACGAGGGCGTCGACGCCGAGGTGCTCCTGCGCAGCGCCGACGTCGCCATGTACCTCGCCAAGGACCGCGGCAAGAACCGGTACGCCGTGTTCGAGGCCCACATGCACACCAGCGTGTTCGAGCGGCTCGAGCTCAAGGCCGACCTGGTCCGCGCCATCGACGACGGCCAGCTGCGCTGCCACTACCAGCCCATCGTGTCGCTCCAGACCGGCCGCATCTCCGGGGTCGAGGCGCTCGTGCGCTGGGAGCACCCCACCCGAGGCCTCCTGTCGCCCGACGCGTTCATCCCGCTCGCCGAGGACACCGGGCTCATCGTCCCGCTCGGCCGCTGGGTCATGCGCGAAGCGTGCCAGCAGCTCCGCGCCTGGCAGCTGCGCCTCCCCGCCCGGTCCACGCTGTCGATGAGCATCAACCTCTCGGTGCGCCAGCTCATGCACGAGCAGATCATCCGCGACGTGCGCGAGGCCATCGACGACGCCGGCCTCGACCCGTCCACGATCACGCTCGAGATCACCGAGACCACCCTCATGCACGACACCGAGATGACCCGCGAGCGCCTGGCCGAGCTGCGCCGCATCGGCGTGTCGCTCGCCGTCGACGACTTCGGCACCGGCTACTCGTCGCTCCAGTACGTGCAGCGCTTCCCCATCGACATCATCAAGATCGACCGCAGCTTCGTGACCGGCCTCGGCACCAACCCGGGTGACGGCGCCGTGGTCCAGTCGATGATCGAGCTTTCGCAGCGCCTCGGGGTCCACACCGTCGCCGAGGGCATCGACCGGCCCGAGCAGGTCACCCTCCTCCAGTCGCTCGGCGCCGACCTCGGCCAGGGCTACCTCTTCTCCAAGCCCGTCGAGGCCTCGAAGATCAGCGACCTCCTCGACTCCAGCCCTCACGAGAACCCCCGCTTCCTCCTCCACTGAGGCTTCGCCTCGATGCAGGGACCCGCTCGACCCGGGCGACCTCACGCACCCGTCGGCCGGGCCCACCCAAGTAGCGTCACCCTTCGTGTCCACCACTCCCGCCTTCGTCTCGCGGCTCGTCCGCCTGCCCCTGACCGACGCCGACGGCGACCCGGTCGGGCGCATCCGAGACGTCGTGTTCGCCCCCTCGGGCGACAAGCTCCGGGTGCTCGGGCTGGTGGCCAACATCGAGCGCCGCAACATCTTCATCAACATGAGCCGCGTCGCCGAGATCGACGCCGGCGGCGTCCGCATGATCGGCGGCACCGTCTCGGTCCGGTCGTTCAGCCAGCGGTCCGGCGAGCAGCTCGCCGTCGGCGACCTGTTCGACACCCGCATCGGCGACGAGTACCTCACCGACCTCGCCATCGCTCCCGGTCCCGACAAGGCGTTCTGGTACGTCGTGCTCGCCGCGCTCGGCCGGCGCGGGCCGCTGCGCCGCCGGGCCCCCAACGTGGTCCCGTGGGAGCAGGTGGCCTCGCACTTCGCCAGCACCCCCGACATGGAGGAGGTCGCCGAGCTCCGAGACCTCCACCCCACCGACGTGGTCAACCGGCTGCAGTCGCTGTCGCTCGCCCGTCGCCAGCAGGTGGTGGCCCTCCTCGCCGACGAGCAGGTGGCCGACCTCCTCGAGGAGATGCCCGAAGAGGAAGCGGTCCGCCTGGTCGAGGGGCTCGACCTCGAGCGCGCCGCCCACATCCTCGAGGAGATGGAGCCCGACGACGCCGCCGACCTCCTCGCCGACCTGGCCGAGTCCGAGCGCGCCGCCATCCTCGAGGAGATGCGCCCGGAGGAGTCGATCCCCCTGCGGCGCCTGCTCGCCTACGACGAGAACACCGCCGGCGGCCTCATGACCCCCGAGCCCGTGATCCTGTCCAACACCACATCGGTGGCCGAAGCGCTGGCATCGATCCGCGCCCGCGAGATCCCCGCCGAGCTCGCGGCCCAGGTGTTCGTCACCCAGTCGCCGGTCTCCACCCCCACCGGCCGGTTCGTCGGCGTGGTCGGGTTCCAGCGGCTGCTGCGCGAGGCCCCGTCCACCACCCTCGAGGAGTGCGTGTCCGGCAGCACCGAGCCCGTCGCCCCCGACCTGCCGCTGCGAGAGGTCGCCGAGCGGCTGGCGTCCTACGACCTGCTCGCCCTGCCGGTCTGCGACCGCGCCGGTCGCCTCGTGGGCGCGGTCACCGTCGACGACGTCCTCGACCACGTCCTGCCCGAGGGGTGGCGGCGGCGCCAGGTCCGGCCGTGAAGCGCGCGGCCATCGTCGTGCTCGCCGGCGCGCTCCTGGTCGCGGGCTGCTCGACCACCGGCGGCAACGACGCCGGACCCACGTCCACCACCTCGTCGAGCACGTCCTCCAAGGGGTCGACCCCCAGCCCCGTGCCCGGGGCGCCCGCCATCGACTGGCACGACTGCGGCGGCGGCTTCCAGTGCGGCGACATGGAGGTCCCGCTCGACTACGCCAAGCCCGACGGCAAGAAGATCCAGATCGCCGTCACCCGCCATCCCGCCGACAAGCCCGACGAGCGCATCGGCGCTCTCTTCATGAACCCGGGCGGCCCCGGCGCCTCGGCCATCGACCTGGCCCGCAACTTCTCCCGCGCCGGCGAGATCGGCGACCGCTTCGACATCGTCGGCTTCGACCCTCGCGGCGTCGGCGAGAGCTCGCCGCTCGACTGCCACTCGCACCTCCTCGACATCTACGACGCCGACCCCACGATCGACAGCGCCGCCGATCGAGCCGAGACGCTGAAGGCCTCCAAGGAGTTCGTCGACGAGTGCCGGCGCAAGTACGGGCCCATCCTCCCGTTCCTCGGGACCACCAACGTCGCCCGCGACATGGATCAGGTCCGCCAGGCGCTCGGCGACGACCAGCTCAACTACCTCGGCTACTCGTACGGCACGTCCCTCGGCCAGGAGTACGCCCGCCTGTTCCCCACCCACGTCCGGTCCATGGTGCTCGACGGCGTCGTCGACCACGCCCCCGACGGGCTGACCACCGCCGAGGAGCAGGCCGGTGGCTTCACCACCGCGATGAAGAGCTACGTGGCCCACTGCAAGGCCGAGGGCTGCGGCTTCGACAAGCCCGCCGACCAGGTGATCGACGATGTGGTGGCCCAGGCCGAGAAGGCGGCCATCCCCGCGCCCAACGCCAACCGCCCCGCCGGCCCCGGCGTCGTCTCGCTCGCCTTGGCGCAGGCCCTCTACAGCGAGACCCTCTGGGGCACCTTGTCCAGCGCGCTGCGCGACGCCCAGGACGGTGACGGCAGCGGCCTGGTCGACCTGGCCGACCAGTACCTCGGCCGCAACGACGACGGCACCTACAGCGGCATGTTCGAGATCTACTTCGCCGTCAGCTGCCTCGACGACAGCTGGCCCACCGACCCGGGCAAGGTCTTCGCGGCGGCGGCCAAGGCCGCCAAGAAGGACCCGCTGTTCGGGTCGCCCATCGTCCTCGACTACATCCGCTGCGCGATGTGGCCGGCCAAGCCGGAGCCGCTGAAGCCGGTTCCGGCCGACACCAAGGGCCTGCCGCCCATCGTCGTGATCAGCACCACCAAGGATCCGGCCACCCCCTACGAGAACGGCGTGGCGGTGGCCGAGCAGATCCCCACGGGGGTGCTCGTCACCAACGTGGGCGAGGGCCACACCATCGTCGGCCAGGGCAAGCCCTGCATCGACGACATGGTGGCCGACTACTTCATCGACCTGACGGTCCCCGAGGACGGGCTCGTCTGCAAGTAGGGCCGGATCCGGGAGCTGCCCCGGACCACCTCGTGCGTCGAGGCGCAGACCTCCCCGGCGCTCGGGGCCAGCACCCCGTCGACGAACCACCACTGGCCCCGCACCCGCTCGCGGTCCACGTCGATGAGCACGTACCCGTGGCCGTCGAAGTCGGTCCACCGGGCGTGGGGGAAGGTCTCGAGGAACCGGTCCTGCACCGCCCGTGACCCCCCGTAGGCGTAGCCGAGCTTGTCATCGAGGTTCTGCGACGTGATGCTCGCCGTCACCAGCTCGGCGGCGATGGGCTCGGCGCCGGAGGCCGCGGCCGCGAACGGGTCGCGGTGGACCTCGCACGCCAGCCCGACGTGGATGTCACCCGACAGCACGACCAGGTCCCGGATCTGCTGCTCCTCGACGTGGCGCAAGATGGCGTCGCGCTCCGCGGGGTAGCCATCCCACTGGTCGCTGTCGCACGCCAGCTGGTCGGCGTGGATGAGCTTGAGCTTGCGCAGCGCCGGCAGCAGGTCTTCGGGCAGGTCAGGGCCGAACGTGGTCGACAGCACCGAGGGGTTGCCCCACAGCCGCCAGGCCGCGGTCGACGCCGACAGCTCGTCGAGCAGCCACCCCCGCTGCTCGGCGCCGAGCGCGGTGCGCTCCGGATCGAGCATCGCCAGGCCGCCGACCGGCTGGTCGCGACGGCTGCGGGCATCGGTCAGCACCAGATCGGCCAGGTCCCCGAGCGCCATCGACCGGAACACCCGGGTGGGATCGTCGGGATCGGGCCGCCGGACCGGCAGCCACTCCTCGCGGGCCCGGAGCGCGCCGGCCTTCCGATCCGCCCAGGGCCCGAAGGCGGCCTCATCGTGGTTGTCGGCTCCACCGCGCCAGGCCCCGTCGGCGAGCTCGTGGTCGTCGAGGGTGGCGATGATCGGCAGCGCGGCCCGCAGCCGCAGGACCGACGGGTCGGCGCCGTACTGCCGGTAGCGGGTGCGGTAGTCGTCGAGGGTCACGCACTCGTGCAGCGGTGCGAACTGCCGGCCGATGTCGGCACCCGGCGTCTGGTTCTTGGGCGGGGTGTTCGACGCCTCGTAGATGTAGTCGCCGAGGTGCAGCAGGAAGTCGATGTCACCGGCCTCGCCACGATCCGCGATCCGGTCGTAGGTGTTGAAGAACCCGGCGTTGAACTTGGCGCACGACACCATGGCGAACCGGGCCCGCTCGGTCGGCCCCGCCGGGAGGGTGCGGGTGCGCCCCACCGTCGACGACGCCCCCGCGATGGCGAACTCGAAGCAGTAGCTGGTGGCGGGCTCGAGCCCGGTCACGTCGACGTGGACCGTGTGGTCCCGGTCGGCCCGAGCCACGGCGGTGCCCTCGGCCACGACGTGCTCGAGGGCGCGGTCGGTGGCCACCGCCCACGACACCTCGACGTCCGCGCCGGTGTCGGCGCCGGACACGTGGGTCCAGATGATCACTCGATCCGTGAGCGGATCGCCGCTGGCGACCCCGAAGGCGAAGGCGTTGCTGTCCATGCGATCAGCGGACCACGCGGCCCCCTCCCGCCACATGAGCAGCAGGTACTCATTTTCTCCGTGCCCGACGAGCGCCGGCCGTCGTGGAGGGCCGGAGGCAGACCGATCAGCTGCTCGCCAGCTCGCCGGCAACCAGGGGCTCCAGCACCAGCTCGGGCTGGTCGGCCATGAGCCGGTCGAGCCAGTAGATGCTCTCGAACACGGCGATGAGCGTGCCGTCGGAGCGGCCCAGGACGTCGACCCCGCGCATCGAGCGGAGGGCCCCGGCGCTCGCCGCATCGGTGCGACGCGCCACCGTGTACGACGTGGGGCTCAGCTCCACGGGAGCGCCGAACTCGTTCTCGAGGCGGTGGACCGCCACCTCGAACTGCATGGGCCCGACGGCGGCCAGGACCGGCGCCTGATCACCGAAGTCGGGGTCGCGCAGCACCTGCACCACGCCCTCCTCGTCGAGCTGGGCGATCCCCTTGCGGAACTGCTTGAACTTGCTGGTGTCCCGGACGCGGATCACCGAGAAGTGCTCGGGGGCGAAGCTCGGGATGCGCGGGAACGTCACCGGCTGGTCCAGCCACAGCGTGTCGCCCACGCGCACGTCCATGGCGTTGACCAGGCCCACCACGTCGCCCGGGAACGCCACGTCGAGGGTCTCGCGGTCGGCGCCGTTCACGGTGTGGGCGTACTTGGTGGCGAACGGGCGGCCGGTGGCGTCGTGGGTGACGACCATCCCGCGCTCGAACTGCCCCGAGCACACCCGCATGAACGCGCTGCGGTCGCGGTGCGCCTTGTCCATGTTGGCCTGCACCTTGAACACGAACCCGCTGAACGGGGCATCGATCGGGCGCGGGGCATCGTCGAGATCGAGGCGGGCCGACGGCGCCGGGGCCAGGTCGATCACCCCATCGAGGAGGAGCCGCACGCCGAAGTTCGTGACGGCCGAGCCGAAGAACGTGGGCGACAGCTCTCCGCCGAGGAAGAGCTCCTCGTCGTAGTCGAGCCCCATGGCCGAGAGCATCTCGTGACCTTCGCCCGCTGCGGTCCAGGCGGCGCCCTCCTCGGCGGCGGCCCGCTCGGAGTCGACGATCTCCTCGGGTGCCTCGGTGGCGCCGCGCGCGGTTCGGGTGAACCGGACGAACGTGTCGGTGCGGCGATCGATCACCCCACGGAAGTCGCCGGCGATCCCGACGGGCCACGTGACCGGCGCGGCGGTCACACCGATCTTCTCGTCGATCTGGTCGAGCAGCTCCAACGGGTCGAGCCCGGGCCGGTCCCACTTGTTGATGAAGGTGATGATCGGGATCTGCCGCGCCTTGGCCACCTCGAACAGCTTGAGGGTCTGCGGCTCGATGCCCTTCGCCGCGTCGAGCACCATCACCGCGGCGTCGGCCGCCGCCAGCACGCGGTAGGTGTCCTCGGAGAAGTCGCGGTGACCAGGCGTGTCGAGCAGATTGACCACGCAGTCGCGGTAGGGGAACTGGAGCACCGTCGAGGTGATCGAGATGCCGCGCTGCTGCTCCAGCTCCATCCAGTCGGAGGTGGCCGAGCGGCGATCGCCACGGGCCTTCACCGCGCCGGCACCGGTGGTGAGGGCCCCGCCGTAGAGCAGGAACTTCTCGGTGAGGGTGGTCTTGCCGGCATCGGGGTGGGAGATGATCGCGAAGGTGCGGCGGCGGGCAGCTTCGGTGATGGGATCAGACATGGTGCAGGAGGCTCCTGGGGCGCGGGGATGGACGGACGCGGGACTCGGGTGGGCGAGCAGCGAGCGTCGTCAGAGGTCGTGGCAGCGTGCGCACCGACCGAAGAGGTCGAGGCGGTGGTGATCGGCCTGGAACCCGGCGGTCCGGGCCACCTCGGCCATCAGCTCGTCGAGCGAGCGTTCGAGACCGTCGGGCGCGGTGAAGTCGGCGACCGCTCCGCACGAGGTGCAGATCAGGTGGTGATGGTGGTGGTCGGTGAGGTCCTCGGCCAGCTCGAACCGGGCGAACTCGTCGGAACCGGCCACGCGGTTGACGATCCCGCACGACTCCAGGACCGCCAGGTTCCGGTAGGCCGAGCTCTGGGCCAGGTCTCCCTCGACCAGGACCTCGGCCGCGGTGAGAGGCCGGCCCGCGCCTTCGAGCACCTCCACCAGCTTGCGCCGGCCGGAGGTGTAGCGCTGCCCGTCGTCGTCGAGGCGGGAGGCGATCGCAGGGTGCAGGTCGTCGGCCACGCAGGCACCCTACCGGTCACCCCCACCGCCGGAACCTGGTGTCGCCAACGGTCGTAACGCTATCGTCATATAGTCCCGCGTCGTCGTGCCGATCTGTAGCACTGGCCGCATCGGCCGCATCCGGCCCATCCCGAAGGTCTCTTCCTCCATGTCCTGCAGCTGCCATCCCGACGACGAGCACCAGAAGCGGCACCTCAGCCGGCGCCTCGTGCTCGCGGGCGGACTGGCCGTGGGCCTCACCCCGCTGCTCCCCCGGGTCGCCGGCGCCACCGACCCCGATCCCGGGCTCGAGGGCACCGACGGAGCCACCGGCGCCGCCACCCGCGACTACGGCTTCTTGCCGCCGCGACCGGCCTCGGAGAAGTACGTCCGGCCGATCATGTTCCCGGTGCTGCCCGACGCCACGCTGGGCAAGGCCACCTGGTCCGACACGTACCTGGCGCCCCGCAGCGGTGGCCGCCTGCACGAGGGCCAGGACCTCATGGGCAAGAAGATGCTCAAGCTCCTGGCGGTCACCGACGGCACGATCGTCGAGCTGAGGCACGACACCGCCGGCAACTCGCTCTACCTCAAGGGCGACGACGGCTGGTACTACTGCTACCTCCACATCAACAACGACGACCCGGGCACCGACAACGGCGCCAACCAGTTCAAGTACGCCTTCACCACGGGCATGGCCATCGGGAAGCGGGTCCTCAAGGGCGAGCACATCGCCTACCTCGGCGACAGCGGCAACGCCGAAGCCACCGGCTCGCACTGCCACTTCGAGATCCGCATGCCCAACGCGAAGTGGTACAACGCGGCGGCGGTGAACGCGAAGTACTCGCTCGAGGCGGCCCTCCCGGCCAAGGTCCGGGCCAAGGTCGCCGACGCCGCCTTCGCCCCCCTGGCCAACGCCTCGGCCTTCGCCCGGCAGCAGTCGCTCGACTTCCTCGGCCTCGAGCCGTCAGCGGCCTGGCTGCAGCAAGCCGTCGGCGATCTCGAGGGTGCGGTCGTCGGCCTCGACGCCTTCATCGAGGGGATGCTCGCCGAGAACGGGTCCACCAACATCACGGCGCCGATCATCCGCCTCTACCTCGGCTACTTCCTGCGCATCCCCGACTACGGCGGCCTCGCCTACTGGATCGGCAAGATCCGCACCGGCACCAAGCTCGACGCCGCCGCCACCCAGTTCGCCAACAGCCGCGAGTTCATCAAGAGCTACGGCCCACTCACCAACACGGCGTTCGTGACCAAGATCTACGAGCTGCTGTTCACCCGTGAGCCCGACGCCGCCGGGCTCGCCTACTGGGTGCAGCGTCTCGACAACGGCGCGTCGCGCGGCTGGGTGATGCGCCAGATGTGCGAGTCCACCGAGTACAAGCGCAAGACCGACTCCCAGGTCCGCGTCATCCAGGTGTACACGGCCATGCTGAACCGCGCGCCCGACTCCAGCGGCTACGACTACTGGGCCCACAAGGACGCCGGCATCGACACCGGTCTCCAGCAGCTCATCAAGAGCCTTCGCACCGGCACCACCTACGCCTCCCGCTTCTGAGGGTCTGAGGCTCGCCTCACCAGCGCGGGTCGGCCCACGCCTGTCCCCGAGTCCCGGCACACGCGGCTGACGGCTCCTCTCCCTGCTTTCGCGTCGAGCTACCCTGCCGTACGGATCCGCTCTGGGTGCTGCTGGTCCGGCGAACCGCTCGTCAGGACCGTTCGGGCTCGGCCCTCCGCGAGCTGGGGCGACGCCGCGGGCCGTGGGAAGATGCGGCCATGGCCCCGCCCACCGAACCTGAGCTGCTCGAAGCCGCCGTCACCATCTTGCGCAAGGCCGGAGACTTCACGCTCCAGCACTTCCGGCACGCCGACCTCGCCATCGACCGCAAGGGCGACGGCACCCCGGTGACCGTCGCCGACCGCGGTGCCGAGCGCCTCGTCCGCGAGGAGCTCGAGCGGCTCTTCCCCGACGACGGCATCCTCGGCGAGGAGGAGGCCGAGAAGATCGGCACGTCCGGCCGCCGCTGGATCCTCGACCCGATCGACGGCACCAAGGCGTTCACGCACGGCGTCCCGCTCTACACCAACCTCCTGGCCCTCGAGGACGAGCACGGCATCGCCGTCGGCGTGATCAACGTGCCGGCGCTGGGCGAGACCGTCTTCGCCGGTCGCGGCCTCGGCTGCTTCGCCAACGGCGCGCCGGTGTCGGTCAACGACCGACCCACGCTCGAGGGGGCGTGCGTCAGCACCAGCGGCTTCACCCCGTGGGACGACGATGCCGTGCTCCGCGTCAAGAACAGCGGCGTGCAGCTGCGCACCTGGGGCGACGGCTACGGCTACGTCCTGGTGGCCACCGGGCGCATCGAGGCCATGTTCGACCCGGTCGCCGAGCTCTACGACCTCGCGCCGATGCCCATCATCTTGTCCGAGGCCGGCGGCCGCTTCACCAGCCTCGACGGCGAGGACGGGCCCGGCCACGGCCACGGGCTCGCCACCAACGGCCGGGTCCACGACGAGCTCCTCTCGATCCTGCGGGGCTGACCCGTGCTCGCCATCGGCTCCCTCGTGGTCGCGGCCGCCGCCAACGACACCTCCGGCTCCGACACCGCCGTGCTCGTGATCGGCGTCATCGTCGTCACCATCATCGGGGTGTACGTCGCCGCCCGGATGAAGCGCCGGTCATGACCACGGCACGGGTGGCCGGACGAGCCTTCGCGGTGCTCGTCGGCCTCGCCGTGCTGCTGCTCCCCGCGGCGCCGGCCTCGGCCGACGCCCCGAAGCCCACCGACTACCGGTCCGAGGTGCTGCACATCACCCCCGCGCTCCCCGCTGGCATGACCGCTCAGGTGGTGGGGGGCGACTCCTTCCTCGAGCTCAGCGTGCCGCGCGGGCACCGGGTGGTGGTCCCCGACTACGCCGCCGGCGACGACGAGCACCCCGCGCCCTACCTCCGCTTCCAGGCCGACGGCACCGTCCAGCGCAACCGGCTGGCCATCGCCACGGCGGCCAACGAGTCGCGGTTCGGCACGTCGGATCGCCAGCCGGACCCGACCGCGGCGCCGGAGTGGGAGACGGTCGCCACCGGCGGCACCTACGCCTGGCACGACCACCGGATTCACTGGATGTCGCCCACCCCGCCTCGAGGAGTCAGCGCCGACGGCCGCGTCGACCTCGGGGGCAAGGACGGCACCTGGTCCGTCCCGATCGTGGTCGACGGCACGCCCACCACGATCACCGGCCAGCTCGTGCTGCTCCCCAGCCCGTCTCCGCTGCCCTGGGTGGCCCTCGCCGTGGTGGTCCTGGCCGCGGGCCTGTTCATCGGCGTCCGTTGGGGCCTGAGCCCGGTGGCTGCGATCGCCGTGGTGGTGGCGTCGGCTGCCGTCGGGGTGTCGTGGGCCACCTGGACGTCGGCGCCGGCCTCCACCGGCGTCTCGTGGATCCCCATCGCGGTCTCGCTGGTGGCGGTGGTCGCCGCCCTTGCTGCCGTCTGGTCCCCGCCGCGGGTGCAGTTCATCGCCATCGCCGCCACGGCCGCCGCCCTGGTGGGGTGGGGCCTCTCGCGCTGGACCGTCCTCACCAAGGCCGTGCTGCCCACCACGCTGCCCTACGGGCTCGACCGGGCCGTCACCTCCGGGGCGTTCGGCGTCGGTCTGGCGCTCGCCGCGCTCCTGCTGTGGAAGCCGCCGGCCCGGTCCCGCCCTCCCGCTGCGTCGCTCCTGGAAGGTTCGACTTCGTAGAGCGAGGAAATCGTCCCGATGACTTCACCCAGCGTGGCCGAGGCCGATGGATGGCGTACATGGAACACGTCGGAACCATCCTGGAGCGAGAGGGCGATGCGCTCGAGCTCCTCCTCTTCAAGCTCATCGAGACCCGGCTCCTCCTGGAGGCGGGAGAGGCACGGTTCCTCCCCCGAGCGACCCGTGAGGTGGAGCGGGCCCGGACGCGAGCCCGCGAGCTCGACCTGCTGCGAGCGGCCACTGTCGCCCAGACGAGCAACGGCGCCACCCTGCGCGACCTGGCGGCCGCCGCGACCGGTCCATGGCCGGCGATCCTCCGCGACCACCACGATGTGCTCAGCCGCCTCGTCGAGGAGATCGAGGTGGTGGCGCACCAGAACGCCCGGACCGCACGCGAGGGCCTCGAGCAGCTGAGCCGGCAGCCCGTCGGTGCCGGCGCGGCGGGGCCCGGCCCCACCGGTGGGCGACCCATCCGCAACGCCGAGCTCGACCACCTGGCGAAGGGGGCCGCCCTCGATGCCGTCCTCGGCACCGCCGCCCGCCTGCGGATGCCCGACCTCCTCGACTTCCTCCGCTGAACCGGCGCTCGTCCGGCGCGACAGAGCCGGACCCGAAGGCCCGGCTCCGTGGACACGCCTCGGAGGGCGAGGCGAGTGGTTCGCATGCTGGGGACCAACCCGGTCGTCCCAGCACCAGCAACAATCGTGAGCCAGCAACGATCCTGACCCAGCGCCAGCGCTCGCCGAAGGCGAACGGGCCCGAGCGGCCCGGTGCTGGAGGCCCGCAAGGGCCGGAAGCACCCAGAGCGGATCAGTCCGGCATGGGTAGCTCAACGCCGAAGGCGGGGAGAAGCAACCGCAAGCCGCGATCCCGGCGCCGGCGCATGGCGGACCCGAGCCGGAGATTCGCCACGGTCTGAGCGAAGCTCAGGCCGTGGCGAGCTTGTCGGAGCCGATGCGGTCGTGCCAGTGCGACGCCTCGCCGATGGCCGAGGCGTACCCGGCCTTGCGGCGGGCGACCCGGCCCTGGGGGGCCTCGACGGTCTCACCGGTCTCGGCCTCGTACTGGGCGGTGATGCCCTCGCGAAGCATCTCCAGGGCCTCCGAGCGGAGCTGGGAGATGCGGGACTCGGTGACCCCCAGGAAGGAGGCGAGGTCCTGCGACTTGCGACCCTCGAGGAAGTAGCCCACCACGACCAGGCGGTGGCGCTCGGGGAGCAGGTGCACCGCGTCACGCAGGTACGAGCGCAGCTCCCGGTTCTCGAGCTCCTCGGAGGGCTCGAGCGTGCTGTCGTCGGTGAGCACCTCGACGAGGGTGAGGTCTTCCTCGCCGTCGTTGACGTCGTACTCGAGGGCCAGGACCACCGAGCGGAACATCTTGTCCTGCAGGCGGCGGAGCTCTTCCTTGCTGACACCGAGTGCCTGCGCGGTCTCGTCAGCCGAGGGCATGCGCCCCAGGTTGCTGGCGAGGCGCTGCTCGATCGACTCGAGCCGGCGGGCCAGGTTCCGCACGGAGCGGGGGGCCCAGTCGGCGGCGCGGACGGCGTCGAGGATCGCTCCACGGATGCGCTGCGCAGCGAAGCGGTCGAACGGGACGCCCCGGGACTCGTCGTAGCGGCGGGCCGCCTCGACCAGTCCGAGCGCACCGGCCGTGGCCAGCTCCTCGCGGTCGACGTGGCGGGGGAAGTTCACCGCCACCTGGAAGACCACGTGGCGGACCAGCGGAAGGTGATCCTCGATCAGCTTCTGCAGTTCCTTGTTCTCGGCACCTGTGTTCATCATCGCCCTCTTTCTGTTTGACCCGTGTCCAGTGGGTGACAGAAGCTTCGGACTGATATCGACATCACTTGAACGATTTCTTTTTGAAACCGCTCTCGATCGGCCTTGTTCGGCCACCTTTGAGTCATTCGACCCAGGAACCTGGCCCGTTCCCGAAGAAATCTTCTCGCAGAGCGGTTGAAGACCCACGCTCCGTGAGGTGACTCAGCCGAAGGAGGCGACCTTCACGCCACGGCGGGCGAGCTCGCGCAGGAACGGCTTGGGCTCGACCATGGTGGCGAGCCCGCCGGCACCCAGGTGGCAGGCCCGGCCCTCGCCCAGCTCCACCGCGGCGAGCGCGGCCACGGCGCCGCCGGCCACGCCCGGACGGTCCATGGCGCCCAGGATCTCGACGGCGATGCCGTCGTCACGGCGACCGCGGACCTCGACGCGCACCGCGCCCAGGCCGCCCTCGGGGTGCGGGGGCCGAAGCATGGGGAGCCGTGCCGTGAGGCGGTCGCGGCGGGTGGCGGCCAGGCGGGCCGTCACCCGGCCGACGCCGGGGAAGGCCGGGACGAGCAGCAGCGCGTCGGGCAGCGCGGCGCGGTAGCAGTCGGCGGCACCGATGGGGTCGGGGAACCAGCTCAGCTCACGGCCCGAGCCGGCGGCGCGGCGCTGCCAGCCGCCATCTCGCCAGTCGACGGCGACGCCCCCGAGCGACCCGTGGTGCTGGCGGGCGCAGGCGGGGCCACCGGTGCCCAGGCGGGCGACGTGGATCTCGTCGACGCTGCCGAGGCGATCGGCGGCCAGGCGGGCCAGGACGCAGGTGAGCCCCGGCGAGAACGTGGCGCCCACGATCAGGCTGGTGCCCCGGGCCTCGGCCTCGGGCCCGAGGTCGAGCAGGGCCCGGACCTCGTCGATCTCGTCGGACGTGGTGACCACGGGGATGCCCTCGGCGATCAGCTTCTGCGCCGCCTGCAGCTGGGTGCCGCACGGCGTGGCCAGCACGACGACGTCGGCCTCGGGCACCTGCTCGGTGGATCCGGATCTCGCCACGGCCTTCGATCCGAGTGAGCTCGACACCTCGTCGACACGTCCCTCGGCCGTGTCGCACAGGAGCACTCGCTCGACGCCGTCGGTGGATGCCAGCTGGCGGGCGGCCCGGGTGCCCACGGCCCCGAGCCCGACGACCGCGACCCGCATCAGCGGAGCTCGTCGGGCGAGAGCTCGCGCCAGCCGCCGCGCTGGGGCGGGGTGCCGCCGGAGCCCCGGACCCGCAGGACGGCCGCGATCCCCCCGGCGATGCCGATGGCGACCAGTGCTCGGCGGATCAACGTCACGGTTCTCTCCGGGCGGGATGGGAACGATCTCGTGGGGCTAGCTGGAATCGAACCAGCGACCTCACCCTTATCAGGGGTGCGCTCTAACCAACTGAGCTATAGCCCCGAGCGGGAGCCGACGGTAGCGGCTCGACCTGCCAGGATGCGAACCGCTTCGGTCCGACCGCCTCAGCGCTCGACGTCTTCTTCGATCACGATGAGGCGGATGCCGCCGGTCATCTCGCTGATGACGTTGACCAGCGCGGTGGCCAAGACGGTGATCACCGTGCCGGCGATCACGCCCACGGCGCCGATGGCAGCGCACGCCCGGAACATCTGGTTGCCGTAGAACGTGAAGTTCTCGAGCCCCACATCGGCGAGGAACGACTGCAGCTTGTCGACGTTGCCGCTCGAGTACAGGATCCCCCACAGGGCCGCGAGGGTGGCCAGCACGGCGAGGTACAGGCACGTGTACACCACGAGCGCGAGCTTCAGCACCGACCAGAGGTCGATGCGCCGCACCACCCGCTTGACGCGGCGGGCGTGGCGGACACGAGGGCCCGATGACGCGGTGGCGGTGGCGGTGGCGGCCGTAGAGGCCGCGGGTGCAGGCGCCGGGACGGCGCGGTGCTCGCTGGTGTCGTCGGGCCCGCGGTCGGCGACCGCGGTGGCTGCGGCGGGGCTGCCGCCCAGGAACCCCGGAGGCACCGCGGCGGGCGACGCCGGGGCCTTGGGCTGGGGTGCCGGGGTTGGCGGGGCCTCGATGGCCTGGCCGTTGCCCCACCCCGCGGGCGTGGGGCGCTCCGGACGAGGCGGGCGGCTGGGGCCACCGGCACGCGGAGCGTTCACGGAAGCCTTTGGCGCGGTGGGACCCGGCTCGTCGACAGACACGTTCCGAGCCTAGGGGATGGGCGTGGGCACCCAACGAGCACGGGCCGAGGCCGTGAGGCCCGCTCGCTCGATGGTGACGGCCACACCGCCATCGTCGTCGTGGAAGGTCACCAGGGTGGCCTGGTTGACCGTGGCCAGCGCCGAGGCCGCACCGCGACCCTGCGTTGCCCCAGCCAGCGCAGCGGCGTCGGCCGCAGCCTGAGCCGAAGCGCGCGACCCGGCAGCGGTCCCGATGCGGGCCACGCCCAGCGAGAGCAGCGCGGCGAACAGGACCGCCACCAGGACCAGCGGAGCGACCTGGCCCCGCTCCTGCTGCTGGCCGGGCCGCCGGCGTGCGGCCGAGTCAGTCATCTTCGGCCGAGAGCACCGGGGCGACCGCAGCCACCGTCCGATCGCCCTCGACGTTCATGACCTTCACACCCGTGGCATCTCGGCCCTGCGAGGAGATCCCTCGGACCTCCATGCGGCTGACGACGCCGTCGGAGGCGATCGCGAGGATCTCGTCCTCGATGCCGACCATGAACGCAGCCACCACGAAGCCCTTCTTGGCGGTGAGCTTGATGCCCCGCACGCCCTGGCCCCCTCGACCTTGGATGTTGAACTTGTCGAGCTGGGTGCGCTTGCCGTAGCCGCCATCGGTGACGATCAGGATGGCGGTGTCATCGCGGGCGACGTCGCACGAGACGACCTCGTCTCCGGGCTTCATCTTCATGCCGCGCACGCCGGCGGTGGAGCGGCCCATGGGGCGCACGTCGTCTTGCGTGTAGCGGATGGTCATGCCGCTGCGGCTGACCATGAAGATCTCGTCGGCGTCGTTGACGGGGATGACCTTCACCAGTTCGTCACCGTCTCGCAGGTTGATGGCGATCAGCCCGGCCCGCAGCGACGAGTCGTACTCGCTGAAGCGCGTCTTCTTCACCTGCCCGTTCCGGGTGGCGAAGAACAGGTACTGGTTGGTCTCGTAGTCGCGCGTGTCGATGATCGCCTTGATCTGCTCTCCGGGCTGGAGGGGCAGGAGGTTCACGATGGCGGTGCCGCGCGCGGTGCGCTCCTTCATCGGGATCTCGTGCGCCTTCAGGCGGTACACCCGCCCGAGGTTCGAGAAGAACAGCAGGTAGGCGTGCGCGGTGGTGGTGATGATGTGCGCGATGTAGTCCTCGTCGCGCAGCTTGCCGCCCGACACGCCGCGACCGCCTCGGCCCTGGGCCTTGAAGGCGTCGGCCGAGATCGTCTTGGTGTAGCCCTTGGCCGACATGGTGACGATGAGGTCCTCGTCGTCGATCAGGTCCTCGATGTCGATGTCACCGATGTCGTAGGTGACCTTGGAGAGGCGGTCGGTGGCGTACTTGCCCCGGATCTCGCCCATCTCGTCCTTGATGACCTGCATCAGCACGACGCGGTCACCGAGGATGGCCTCGTAGCTGGCGATGCGGGCCCGGAGCTCCTCCATCTCCTCCTCGAGCTGGGAGCGGCCCAGGCGGGTGAGGCGGTGCAGCTGCATGTCGAGGATGTACTCGGCCTGCACCTCGGAGAACTCGAAGGGCGTGGCCTGCAGCGCGTCGCGAGCGTCGGCCTTGTCGGCCGACGCGCGGATCGTGGCGATGATCTGGTCGATCAGGTCGAGGGCCTTGATGAGGCCTTCGACGATGTGGGCCCGGTCGCGGGCCTTCTTGAGCCGGAACTCGGTGCGCCGGGTGATCACCTCGACCTGGTGCTCGATGTAGTGGAACAGCACCTCACGCAGGTTGAGGGTGCGCGGCACGCCGTCGACCAGGGCCACGGTGTTCACCGAGAACGAGGTCTGCATCGGGGTGCGCTTGTAGAGGTTGTTGAGGATGACGAGACCCGGTGCGTCGCGCTTGAGCGTGATGACGATCCGGGTGTCGTTGCCCGAGCTCTCCTCGTTGGCGTCGGAGATGCCCTCGATCTCCTTGGTGGCCACCAGCTCCTTGATCTTGGAGAGCACCGCGTTCGGACCGACCTGGTACGGCAGCTGGCTGATCACGATCTTGTCGCCGCCGCGGGTGGACTCCTCGATCTCGGCGACGGCGCGCATGCGGATGGTGCCGCGGCCCGTCCGGTAGGCGTCCATGATCCCGGCGCGGCCCATGATGAGTGCGCCCGTGGGGAAGTCGGGGCCCTTGACGTACTCCATGAGATCGTCGGGGGTGGCGTCGGGGTTGTCGATCAGGTGGATGGTGGCGTCGATGACCTCGCCCAGGTTGTGGGGCGGGATGTTGGTGGCCATGCCCACCGCGATGCCCTGGCTGCCGTTGACCAGCAGGTTGGGGAACCGGCTGGGCAGGACCTGCGGCTCGACGAACTCACCGGAGTAGTTGTCGTCGAAGTCGACCGTGTCCTCGTCGATGTCGGCGAGCATCGACATGGCGAGCGGAGCGAGGCGGCACTCGGTGTAGCGGGCGGCCGCGGGCCCGTAGTCGGACGAGCCGAAGTTGCCGTGGCCTTGGACCAGCGGGTGGCGCATCGAGTGGTCCTGCGCCATGCGGACCAGCGCGGCGTAGATCGAGAGATCGCCGTGGGGGTGGTACTTGCCCATGACCTCGCCGGTGACGCGGGCGCACTTCATGAACTGGCGATCGGGGCGGTTGCCCAGGTCGTGCATGCCCCAGAGGATCCGGCGGTGCACCGGCTTGAGGCCGTCGCGCACGTCGGGCAGGGCACGGGAGACGATGACCGACATGGAGTAGTCGAGGAACGACCGCTCCATCTCGTCTTCGATCTCGATGGGCTCGATCAGCCCGTAGGCGGTGATGGTGGGGTCGTTGCCGTCGTCGTCGCCGACACCGGCATCGTCGATCGGGGGAAGCTCGTCGTCAGCCATGGTTCTCGTTCAGTCCTGGGGGATCGGTGGGGCGCGGCCTCAGATGTCGAGGAAGCGCACGTCCTTGGCGTTGGTCTGGATGAAGTTCTTGCGGGCCTCGACGTCTTCGCCCATGAGGGTGGAGACCGCCGTGTCGGCCGTGGCCGCCTGCTCGACGCCCACCTGCAGCAGCGTGCGGCTGGCGGCGTCCATCGTCGTGACCTTGAGCTCGTCCCAGTCCATCTCGCCCAAGCCCTTGAGGCGGGCGAACTCCTTCTTGTGGTTGGGGTTCTCGGCGAGGAACGCGTTCTTGGCCGCGTCGTCCTTGAGGTAGAGCTTCTCCTTGCCCACCACGGTGGAGTACAGCGGCGGCTGCGCGATGTACACGTGGTTCTGCTCCACGAGCTCCTTCATGTGGCGGAAGAAGAACGTGAGCAGCAGGGTGCGGATGTGACTGCCGTCGACGTCGGCGTCGCACAGCAGGATGACCCGGTCGTAGCGGATCTTCGTGACATCGAACTCGTCGGCCCCGAACCCGGCCCCGATGGCGGAGATGAGGGCCTGGATCTCGTTGTTCTTGAGCATCTTGTCGAGGCGGGCGCGCTCGACGTTGAGGATCTTCCCGCGGATCGGGAGGATGGCCTGGACCCGGGGATCGCGGGCCTTGATGGCCGAGCCGCCGGCCGAGTCGCCCTCGACGATGAACAGCTCGCACTCGCTCCGGTCTCGGCTCGAGCAGTCCTTGAGCTTGTCGGGCATGCCGGCGCCGTCGAGCGCGCTCTTGCGGCGGGTGGCGTCGCGCGCCGTGCGGGCCGCGGCCCGGGCCCGCTGGGCGTCGATCGACTTCTTGACGATCTTGTTGGCCTCGGTGGGGTGCTCCTCGAACCAGTCGGCCATCTTCTCGTTGGTGGCCTTCTGCACCAGGCTCTTGATCTCGGGGTTGCCGAGCTTGTCCTTGGTCTGGCCCTCGAACTGCGGCTCCTGGAGACGCACCGAGATGATGGCCGTGAGGCCCTCCCGGACGTCTTCGCCGACGAGGTTGACGTCCTTCTCCTTGAGCAGGTTGCGGGCCCGTGCGTACTTGTTGATGACCGTGGTCAGCGCGGCGCGAAAGCCCTCTTCGTGGGTGCCACCACCGTTGGTGGCGATGCCGTTGGCGAAGCTGTGCATGCCGTCGGTCTGGTAGCCCTCGTTCCACTGGAACGCGATCTCCACCTCGGCGAACTCCTCGGCCTGGTCGAGGTAGCCGACCCGGCTGAACAGGGGCGACTTGGTGGCGTTGACGTGCTTCACGAAGTCGACGATGCCGTTGGCGTACTTGTAGGTGACGCGCTCGGACTCGTGCCCCTCGCGCTCGTCCTTGAAGTTGATCTCCAGCGCCTTGTTGAGGAAGGCCATCATCTGGAAGCGCTCGAGCATCGTGCGCGAGACGAACTCGACCGACTCGAAGATGCCGGCGTCGGGCCAGAAGGTGACCGTGGTGCCCGTGCGCTCGCGCGGGGACTTGCCGATGACCTCGAGCTTGGTCCGCTTGGTGCCGCCTTCGGCGAACTCGATCTGGTGGCGGTCGCCGTCGCGGTCGACCTCGACCACCACGCGGCTGGAGAGCGCGTTGACCACCGACACGCCGACACCGTGGAGCCCGCCGGAGACCTTGTACCCGCCGTCGGGGCCGCCGAACTTGCCGCCGCCGCCGAGCTTGGTGAGGGCGATCTCGACGCCGGTCATCTTGAACTCGGGGTGGACGTCGACCGGGATGCCACGACCGTTGTCGGCCACGCGGCAGGCACCGTCGGCGAGGAGGGTGATGTCGATCCGGTCGCAGAACCCGGCCATCGCTTCATCGACCGAGTTGTCGACGACCTCCCACACGAGGTGGTGCAGCCCGGAGATCCCGGTGCCGCCGATGTACATCCCGGGGCGCTTGCGGACGTGCGCGAGCCCCTCGAGGATCGTCATGGAACTAGCTGAGTACGACTGCTTCGCGGGAGGCACGGCGCGACCTTTCAGGACCGAGGGAGAGACCGGTGAGCGACTGCTCGGGGAGCCACGGCGAGGGCGGTGCCGAGTGGCAGTTCGAGGCGCTTCACGATGGCACTGAGCCTACCACGAGAGGGTGACATCGAGGCTCATCCCCGACCACATCGGGAACTCATGAGAATGAGGCGCTACAAGGCCTCATGACCGATTTGGAGCCGGCTCAGCGACGAACGATCCTGGTGCTCACCGAGGTCACCACACCGGGCCCCACGAGGCGGTCGAGCCGCCCGATGATCTCCCGCTCCGACCACCGGAGGTGACTCGCCCACGCCGGGCTGTCGACCCCCACGCGCAGGCACCCGTCCTCGATCGCGACCGGCTGCGCGTGCCCCGCCAGCTCGTCGCCCACGACGGTGCTCCAGCCCTCGTGGATCTGGATGATCGCCTCCGCCTTCGGGGCCCCCATCCCAGCGAGCACGGTGTCGAGCAGTCCCGCGAGCGCGCTCGGCTCGGGCCCGTCGCCCGTGGCATCAGAGGTGGGGAGTCGGGACCACGGCACACCACCAGTCTCGCGCGGGGGTGTGACGGTCAGCCCGGGGCCACCGTGCCGTCGCGCACCTGGAGCACGGCGCCGGGTGACGCGCCTGCGGGGAGCCCACCCGCCGTGGACAGGATCGTCTGCCCCGGAGGGAGCGATCGCAGCAGGGCGTCGCTGCGCTCGGGGTCGAGCTCGGAGAACACGTCGTCGAGCAGCAGCACGGGTGAGCTGTCGGTGTGCTCCGTGACCACGTGGTGCGCGGCCAGCCGCAGCGCGAGCGCGAGCGACCGCTGCTCCCCCTGCGATGCGTGGGTTCGGCTGGGCAGGCCGGCGATCACCAGGTCGAGCTCGTCGCGGTGGGGCCCGACGGTGGACACGCCGCGGCGCAGGTCGTCCTTGCGCGAGGCCAGCAGCGCGTCGGCGAGCCCGACGGCCATCCACGGCGGGTCGTAGGTGGCGTGCACCTCAGCCGCCTGCTGCGCCACCTGGTCGTACGCGTCGGCCAGGACCGGCTCGAGGGCTCCCACCAGGTTCTGGCGGGCTGAGGCGAGCGCCTCCCCCGCCGCCACGAGCTTGGCGTCGAACACGTCCAGCGTGAGCTCCACCTCGGGTGTCAGCCGGCCACCCGACTGCTTCAGGAGCGCGCCGCGCTGGCGGAGGACGCGATCCAGATCGGACTGCATCTGGTCGTAGCGCGGGTGCAGCGACACGAGGGTCTCGTCGAGGTACCGGCGGCGATCCCCAGGCGAGCCCTTGACCAGCGTGAGGTCGTCGGGGGAGAACACCGTCGCCCGCAGGGCCCCGAGCAGGTCCCGGGCTCGGCGCAACGGCTGCTTGTTGAGCTGCGCCCGGTTGCGGCCGTTGGCCACGATCTCGGCCTCGAGGAGCAGGTCACGGCCCTCGCGATCGGCTTCGGCCCGCACGATGGCGCGCTCGGCGCCGGCGCGCACCAGTGCTTCGTTCGGGGCGCCGCGGAACGAGGACAGCGTGGCCAGGTAGCCGATCGCCTCGAGCAGGTTGGTCTTGCCGTGGCCGTTGGGGCCCAGCACCGCGGTGAGCCCGGGATCGAACGCCGCGTCGGCCTCTCGGTAGCCGCGGAAGTCGGTCAGCCAGAGGCGACGGAGCTGCACCCGGTGCGGATCAGGAGACCCGGACCGGCATCAGCAGGTACAGGAACTCCTGGGCCTCGCCGGCGCGGATCACCGCGGGCTTCTGGGCATCGACCGTGTCGAGGTAGATCTCATCGCCGGGCGTGACCTCGACCCCGCTGAGCAGGTAGTCGGGGTTGAACGCGACGGTGAGCTCCGTGCCCTCGTAGCTGGCGTCGAGCTGCTCGTGGGCCTGACCGACGTCCTGCGTGATGGCCACCAGCTCGAGCCCGTCGGCGCTCATGGCGAGGCGCACGGGCGTGTTGAGCTCGCGCGCCATGAGCTTGACGCGCTTGACGGCTTCGACGAGCGCCTCGCGCCCGACGGTGAGCCGGTTGGGGTGGCTGGCCGGGATGAGCCCCCGGTAGTTCGGGAACTCGCCCTCGATGAGCCGGGTGGTGAGGCGGACGCCACCCACCTCGAAGGCGGCCTCACGCTCGCCCAGGCGCAGCGTGACCTCTTCGGCCGACCCCAGGAGGCGCTCGAGCTCGCGGAGCGCCCGAGAGGGAACCAGCACGCTCTGGCCCTCACCCAGCACCGAGGTGCCCGGCAGGTCTCGCACGGCGAGCCGGTACGAGTCGGTGGCCACGAGCCGCAGGCCCCCGGCTTCGGCCGCGAGGAGCACACCGGTGAGGATCGGGCGGGCGTCGTCGGCGCTGGCAGCCGGGACCACCTGGCGCAGAGCGCCGGCGAAGTCCTTGGCGGCCAGGGTGACCGCCTCGTCGGCGGGCATGGCCAGCCGCGGGAACTCGTCGGCCGGAAGGAGGCGCAGCGATGACTCGAAGCGGCCGGCGGTGATCCGGGCCTCGTCGCCCTCGACCGACACCTCGACACGGGGATCGCCCAGCGAGCGGACCAGGTCAGACGAGATCTTGGCCGGGAGCACGGCCACGCCGTCCTGTTCCCCGGCGACGGTGATCTCGATCTCGATGGTGAGCTCCAGGTCGCTGCCGGTGAGGCGCAGGCGATCGCCGGTGAGCTCGGCACGGACCCCGGAGAGCACGGGCAGGGCTCCGCCGCGGTTGGCCACGGCTCGGCCGGCCGAGGCAAGGGCCTCGACCAAGGTGTCACGCTCGCAACGGAACTTCACGGGTAGCGCTCGCTTTCTCCGGAGAAGGTGCTGATAGAGATCTGGTGTTGGTAATAGGGCCTGTGGACTGGGGACAACTGTCCATCAGTGCAGGTCAGAGGCCAAGTGGTTGGCCGGCCGGGATCCACAGCGTTCCACAGGTCGCGGACGTCGCGGTGCACCGGTGGGGATTCGGGGGCTGGTTCTCCCCGTTCGTCCCGTGCGCGTCCCTCGCTCGTCCACAGGCTGATCCCCGGGAACGCGCCGAGAAATGCCCAGGCTCCTGTGGATAGCAGTGGACAACCCATGTGACGCCGGGCACGAACGCACCGTGGTCATGCGCCCTTGCGGATCTGGTTGAGCAGCTCGGTGACCTGGTCGTAGATCTGCCGGCGCTCGCCCATGAGGGCCTTGATCTTCTCGACCGCGTGGATGACCGTGGTGTGATCTCGGCCGCCGAACTCTCGTGCGATGGCCGGGTACGACAGGTCGGTGAGGTCCCGGAAGACGTACATCGCGATCTGACGCGCGGTGACCAGCGGTCGCTGGCGGCTCTTGCCCTTGAGGTCTTCGATGCTGAAGTCGAACATCTCCGAGGTGGTCTGCAGGATGAGCGCAGGCGTGATCGGCCGCGGCTGGCGGTCGCCGATGATGTCGTGCAGGTGCTTCTCGGCCTCTGCCAGGGTCACTGGACGCTTGTGGAGCTTCGCCAGAGCCGAGACCCGGTTGAGGGCGCCTTCGAGCTCACGGATGTTGTCGGTGATGTTGACCGCGATGAACTCGAGCACCTCGTCGGGCACCGGGACGGCTTCGCCCTCGGCCTTCTTTCCCAGCACGGCCAGGCGCGTCTCGAGGTCGGGCGGCTGGATGTCGGTGATCAGCCCCATCTTGAAGCGGCTCCGCAGCCGGTTCTCCAGGGTGGAGATGGCGTCGGGCGGGCGATCGGACGACAGCACCAGCTGGCGGCGGCCCTCGTGGAGGGCGTTGAACGTGTGGAAGAACTCCTCCTGGGTCTCCTTGCGGTTCTCCAGGAACTGGATGTCGTCGACCAGCAGGACGTCGACCTCTCGGTAGCGGCGCTTGAACTCGGCCGAGGTGTTGAGTCGGATCGATTCGATGAACTCGTTCAGGAAGGTCTCGCTGGTCACGTAGCGGACCACGTAGTCGCGGTAGTTCTCCTCGACGTAGTGCTTGATCGCCTGCAGGAGGTGGGTCTTGCCCAGGCCGGCGTCGCCGTAGATGAACAGTGGGTTGTAGGAGCGCCCGGGCTGGCCGGCCACCGAGAGGGCGGCTGCGTGGGCGAACTGGTTCGACGGCCCCCGGACGAAGTCGTCGAAGGTGCGCGTCACCGGCGCGGCGTCCATCCCGGGGATGGCCGGGGGGCCCTGGCCGCCGGTGGAACCAGACGGCGCCGGCGTCACCTCGACCGGGCGAGCCCCGAGGAACTCGTCGAACGGGTCGGCCACCGTGGAGCTCTCACCGGCGTGCGGGCGGACCTCCAACACGATGGTGAGCTGCTGGTTGCTGGCGTCTCGCACGATGTCCTGGACGAGCGAGAGGTAGCGGCCCTCGACGCGGTCCTTGACCACTGCACTGGGCACGGCCAAGCGCAAGACGTCGCCTTCGACGCCGAGATCGGTGATGTCCTGGAACGTTGACCGCCAGACCGCATCGGACACCTGGGTCCGGAGCGATTCCTGGCAGTTCGTCCACAGGTGCTCACCGTCTCCCACCTGCTCGAACCGTCCTCGTCGTTGGTGTTCCACAGCCGAGTCCACACCTGTGGAAAAGCATGTTCAACCCCGGAGCGTGCGGCTGCTCCGGGGACCTCACTATCGCCTCTGTGCCCCACATCGCTCCAGCGGACCGGTGTGGCAGAGAGCGGACCGTACCACCGTCGGCACGGGCGTGCGCAAGGGCTCCACGGCCGGTCTTCTGCGGGTGCAGGTCAGCGTGCGGGCGGGCCGCGATTGCTCCACGGCGTGGTGGGGACGTAGCGTTGTCCGGATGGCTCCGTGCTCGCGCACGGTCCGCACCGTCGTCATGCGCGGCCACACCTTGGTGGCCGCTCGAGCTGCGCCAGCGCGCAGCTCCCGAGGAGGAACAGTGAAGCGCACCTTTCAACCCAACGTCCGCAAGCGGGCCAAGAACCACGGCTTCCGCAAGCGGATGTCCACCAAGGCCGGCCGCTCCGTGCTGCGCAGCCGTCGCCTGAAGGGCCGGGCCAAGCTGTCGGCCTGATCCGCCGCGTGCCCGATCGCCGCACGTTCGTGGCGCTCCGGGCATCGGGGATCCGGGTCCGCCGCGGACCGCTCTCGGCGACCTACCTCGCCGTCGATGGTGACGGTGCCACGCAGGTGGCCTACGCCATCACCAAGCGAGTTGGTGGTGCGGTGGAGCGAAACCGGTTGCGCCGGCGGCTCCGAGCGGTGTTCGCAGATCTGGCCCGGGAGGGCCGGGGTGCGGTGCCCGAAGGTGTGCTGTTGGTCTCGGCAGGTCCAGAGGCGTCCGACCGAGACCCTGAGGAACTGAGGAACGACGTGAAGAGGCTGCTCGCCGCTCTCGAGACCCGCCGGATCGGCGGGGAGGCGCCATGAGCCCCGTGGCGCGCGTCCTTCGCAGCTTCGTGCGCTTCTACCAGCGGGTTCGCGCCGGTCGGCCCTCGCCGTGCCGCTACCAGCCCACCTGCTCCTCCTATGCGGTCGAGGCGCTCGAGGTGCACGGCGCGGCCCGCGGATCCTGGCTCGCCATCAAGCGGATCAGCCGCTGCCATCCCTGGGGCGGCCACGGGTGGGACCCTGTCCCCCAGCCAACCGACCACTCTGACCACCACCACGAACGGACGGCCGCCTGATGTACAACCTCATCGCGAAGCCGCTGGAGTTCTTCTACGGGTTGTACCCGAACTACGCGGTCGCCATCTCGCTGCTGACGTTGTCGATCATGATCCTGCTGCTGCCGCTGACCCTCAAGGGCACGCGCAGCATGCTGGCCATGCAGAAGCTCCAGCCGGAGCTCAAGAAGATCCAGAACAAGTACAAGGACGATCGCCAGAAGCTCAACGAAGAGATGATGGCGTTCTACAAGGAGAACAACATCAACCCGGTCTCGGGTTGCCTGCCGCTGCTGCTGCAGATGCCGGTGTTCATCATCTTGTACCGCACGCTCTTCCAGCTCTTGAACCGGGCGCCCTACGGCTACGACAT
This sequence comes from Aquihabitans sp. McL0605, assembly GCF_049993875.1. NCBI lineage: Bacteria > Bacillati > Actinomycetota > Acidimicrobiia > Acidimicrobiales > Iamiaceae > Aquihabitans > Aquihabitans sp. McL0605. The sequence goes on along the minus strand of NZ_CP188252.1, from coordinate 2,451,335 downwards.
GGGCGCGGCATCGGTCCGGTCCACCACCGGCATCAACGGCGGCGCCGGCGTCGGGATCTGGGAGAAGTTCGGCTGGTTCCGACCGAACCACATCTCCCACACCTCGCAGCTCTACATCGACCTCAGCCACACCCGGGTGATGGAGGCGTGGGGCTTGAACCTCGCCGAGTCGGCCCAGAAGGCGCTCCGCCAGGGCTACTCCTCGGCGCTCCCCTACATCTTGCTGGTGCTGGCCGTGACGGCCACGTCGTACATCCAGCAGAAGCAGGTGTCGGGCCGGAACACCGCCACCCCGGTGAACCCGCAGCAGCAGATGCTGATGCGGATCATGCCGCTGTTCTTCGCCTTCATCTCGTTCACGCTGCCCGCCGGCATCGTCGTGTACTTCCTGGTCTCGAACCTCTTCCGGGTGGGCCAGCAGGCGCTGATCACCCGCACGATGTACCGAGACGATGACGCTCCCGTGGCCACCACTGGCCGGGAAACTGCCAAATCGTCAATAAAATCTGACGAGGTCGCGGAGAAGCCGAAGGGCTTCCTCGCCCAGATCAAGGAGATCGGGCTCCCCAACCCGGCTGAAGCCAAGCGCGAGGCGCAGAGCTCCAAGAGCTCCGGTACGTCCGGCAACAGCACCAACACATCCAAGAACGGAGCCTCTTCGACGAAGAGCTCCAACTCCGCCCCGTCGGCCAAGTCGTCGACGGCTGGCCCGAGTCGTGCGGCACCAACCGCGGCGAACCGGTCCAAATCCAAGAAGAAGAGGAAGTGATCGCCTGTGCAGTGGGTTGAAACCACAGGGCGCACCATCGAGGACGCCAAGGAAGCCGCGCTCGACCAGCTCGGCATCGACGAGAGCGAAGCCGAGTTCGAGGTGATCGAGGAGCCGAAGACCGGCCTCTTCGGGCGCCCGCGCGGCGAGGCTCGCATCCGTGCCCGCGTGGTGCCCAAGGCGCCCCGCCCGAAGCAGGAGCGGCGTCCACGCCGCCAGCGCACCGGTGGCAAGGACAAGCCGAACGACACCGGCAGCAGTGCCGTCGCCGTGGCCGACGAGGCCGACGACGACGCTCCCGCGTCCGAGTCGGACACCGGTGGCCAGGGGCAGAACCGCAACCGCCGAGGCGGCGGTCGCGGCCGGTCCGGATCCAACGGTGGCGGCCGTCCCGCCAAGAACCAGCAGGAAGGCAACCAGATGACCGACGAAGAGGTACCGGTCGGCGATCAGGCTGACATCATCACCGAGTTCCTCGAGGGGCTCCTCGTGGCTCTGGGTGCCGAGGGCACCGTGCGCCGCACCGAGGTCGACGACGAGACCATCGAGCTCAGCGTCGAAGGCGACGACCTTGGGCTGCTGATCGGTCCGAAGGGCCAGACCCTCACCGCCGTCCACGAGCTGTCCCGCACGGTGCTCCAGCGCCGGGCCACGGGCCGCCACATCGGCCGGGTCCGCATCGACATCGGTGGCTACCGCCAGCGGCGCCAGGAAGCGCTCGCCCGCTTCGTCCAGCAGCAGGCAGCCGCCGTCATCAGCGAAGGCGCCGATCGGGCCCTGGAGCCGATGAACTCGGCCGACCGCAAGGTCGTGCACGACACGGTCAACGAGATCGACGGCGTCGACACCATCTCCGAAGGTGCCGATCCTGACCGTCGCGTGGTGATCGTGCTCGCAGGCACAAGCGAATGACCGTCTCGCTGACGGACCTCCTCCTGGAGGCTCGCCAGCGGGGGTTCCTGGGCCCGGGCCCGGTCGAGCGTCATCTCGACCATGCCCGGGCCTTTGTCGTTGCCGTCCAGGACGCCCCCACCCGGGCCCTCGACCTGGGCGCCGGCGGTGGGCTCCCCGGTCTGGTGCTGGCGGTGGAGTTCTGGCCCGAGACGCAATGGGTGTTCCTCGACGCCCAGCAGAAGCGCACCCAGTTCCTCCAGGAGGCCATCGAGGACCTCGACCTGGAGGACCGCGTGTCCGTGGTGGTGCAGCGGGCCGAGGAGTTCGGTCGTGACGACGATCATCGCGGCGCGTACGACCTGGTGGTGTCGCGGAGCTTCGGCCCGCCGGCGGTCACGATCGAATGTGCCGCTCCCCTCCTCCGGGCGGGCGGGTCGTTCGTCGCCAGCGAGCCGCCCGAAGGCACGCCACCGGGCCGCTGGCCGATCGATGGACTCGAGATGCTGGGCTGCGGCCCGGCCCACGGCCTGGTCGTCGGCGACGATCCCGAGTTCCACCTGGTGCGGATCGACCAGGAAACGCTGGCCCCGGAGCGCTATCCCCGCCGGGTAGGGATTCCGGCCAAGCGGCCCCTCTTCTGATCCGTCCTCGAGGACTGCTTCCCGCGCCGTTCCACGTGGAACCTCCAGGCCCGGGTCTGTGCGGCCTGGGATTCCGCCCGCAGGTGTCGGGCTCGGGTGACCCCATTCGCGGGCGAGAGAGGCACAACGGCAGCGGGGCCCGGGCACAACCCGGTCCACCCAGGCCGAAGACATGGGCCGCCATCCGGCCCCCTGGCAGGCGCCCCGGGGATGACGACCGGCGAGGTGCCAGCGATGCCCCTTTGGTCTGCCCCAAGCGCGTCGCGGAGCTTCCGTTCATCGGTCCCGCGGCGGAGAGCGCCCGCACGGGCGGCCCGCCCTGTGGGGCCGCACGTTTCACGTGGAACGTGCGTGTCGGGCGGTGATGTTGGCGGAAGGAGGGGCTTGCCGGCCTCATGCGAACTGACGGGCTGGGCGTGCCCGGGGTTGATGAGGGTGCTGCTCTCGCGGGCCTATGGATTGCTCGGCGCTGCGAACGCTCGGTCCTGCGCTTGGGGGGGGGACGGTCGGATGGCATGTCCCACGCAGGTGGCTACCCCTGTGTCACCCCGGGCGCTGGGGAAGGGACCCACGTCCGGCCCGGAGGTGGACCGGTGCTGGGCCTTGGCTCGAACCTGTCCGGCCTAGGGCACCGCCGATCGTCTCGCCCCCACCTCACCAGATCGTTGGGCAGCCGTCGTCGTCGGGCCAAGCCGCCCCAGCCGGCACGGGGGCGTGGTCACCGTGCTGCGGACCGCCGAGGGTTTCCTGACCGTCCGCGAACGGACCTAGCCGCTGTGGGGACGGTCGAGGAGCGCCTTTCCGACCCGGGGAACTGGCAGCCCCCCACCCGCCCCCCTTTGGGGGATCGGGTCTGGAGGGCCCAGGGCCACCACCCTTGCGGTGGATCCCTGAGATAGGTCCCGAGGGGAGGTGGCCGCCTGGTGGACTGCTCCCAGGGACGACGTGGGGTCGCCGTTGCGACTGCCTGGCGATCCTGGGAGCAGGACCCAAGCCGACCTCCTCCCTCGGCCTCAGTCGGGCGCTCAAACGGTCCTTCCTGGCGAGAGGCACGGCCAGGAGCCACGCCTGCACCAGGGCGCGCAGATGTGTCAGAGGCGTCGTGATGAGAGGCCCGAACCGATCGAAGACGTACGGACCGCTGACGCCCATCGGAGGCCTCCCCCGAGGTCTTGGTTCGGTCGACCCTTCCCGGCAAGCAGACCGGTGCCGGTGGGAGACGCGGCGTTTCGCGGCTCATCCAGCCTCGGTCCTGGGCGCCAGGTCCATCGGTAGCGCACATGGGAGGCACTCGAAGTCGCCTCCGATCGCGCCGGAGAACCCCGCAGGTCGCGGGGCCGGGGCAGGGCGCTCTTGCGTCCCACGGGGCGAAGGCAGGCGTCGGGATGGCCACACGGGCGCCAACCTCTACCGGGCATCCGACGGACGGCTGACCCCTTCGTCCCGTGCTTCTCTGGCTCATCCCAGGGAGGGGACCGAGCGGCCGCCAGGGATGGAGGATCTCCCGGGTGACCTGGGATGGGACCGACGGCGGGTGGCTCGGGTGCAGCGGTGTCCCAACCCGAGACGGGCGATGTAGGCGCGCTCCCCTGCTGAGGTGACCTCCGACCAGCCTCGGGACCCCGATCGATCCTGAGCTGGGCGGGCAGCCTGGCCGGAGTCCTACCGAGACGTGTTCCTCTTCTGGGCCTCGTGCGCTTTGCCCTCCTGGCCTCGGCCGTGGGCTCCGATCCGGCTTGCTGGGGGTGGGCCCCGCGCTCCTCGGCGGGTTCCCGACCGGCGCCAGCTGCGGGCCAGGGGGTCTGGCTCGCCGGACTCATCGAGACGGGAGCCGGGCTAGATGGCCGGGGCCCGGCACGGGCAGCGTGACGTTCGGGTCGGTTGCCGGCACAGCCCAGTGCGTCCCCCGACCACCGTCCACCCAAAGCCCCTGCGGCCCTGGTCGGCGCCGTCGTTGCCGCGCCTCCGACCTGTCGCCGGTCGGGTCCCGATGACCCGCCTGTTGGCGGTTGGCCCGGGTCACAGGCTTGTTGCCGGTCGAGCCCCGGTCCCCGGTCTGGTGTTGCCCTTGGGCCCGATGCTCGGCTTGTTGTTGCCCGTGGCGCCGGATGCCCGGCTTGTCGTCGGATGGGCCCTCGTCCCCGGGATGGCCGGCGCGGGCGAGGGCCTGGCGTGGATCTCAGTGGGTCGCCGCTCGGCCTGCCCAATGGGCCGACCTCGGCATACTTGGAGCTTCCGGGCCATCGCCCGCCCCCGGGACCTGGCCCCCTGCTGACTGGGCCAAGATCCGGAAGGCCGGCGCAGGTGTCGGGGCCTCCGGGCCCGGAGGGCACGGGTCTGCGTTGACCTGCCGTCGGAGGATCCTGGGCCGCATCGGAAGGCTGGTTGGCACGAGATCCCTGGAGGGGACCAATCGGGCGCCGCATGCCCTGATCTGCGGATCTGTTGGTCGTCGGGGCGTCACCCTTGGCCTCGAGCGTCCGGAGTCATCGTTGGCTCCCGGCCTGCGTATGGTCCCGCTCTGCGGCCACGTCTGCTCAGGACACTTCCGGGGCCGGACCGTCGGCCGCCGCTGCCGGGATCCCGGCACGCCTGGTCCCGGAGGTGGCCCGTGGCCCCGCACCTACCGGGCAGCCATACGTCTGACGGTGGGGGCGCTCCTGGGGCTGGCCGCGCCCTGGGTCTCAGCTCAGACGAGGCGCTGGATGCCCGTCGCTGTCGGGGGTGGACCGGCTGCGTTGTCAACGCTTCGCCTGCCTGGTTCTGGCCGCCGTCGATGCGGGCAACTCCGGACCCGGCTCGATGGACCTGGGCCGCGCCGATTCCCCGGGCCGCGGTCTGCTCGCCGGGGTGGCGGGACGGACGACGACCGCCTCGGGCAGGTGGCCTTGCCGGCCTCTGACCGGTCGGTGCCTCGGGATGCTTGGGCCCAACGCGGGATGCACGTGCGGGTGCTGAGCCGCGGGTAGGTCTGGTGGCTGTCGCCGAAGAGGGGTTTGGATTGGGCGGGCTCGTCGGCGTCCTGAGCGTGCTCGTTCGCAGGGCAGCCCTACCGCCCACGCTTGCCCGGACCGAGACGGCGGTCAGCCCCCTGGCTTCCCTTTGGTCAGCTCGATCGGGTGGGCCTCGATGGGAGCGGGCAGGGGACGGGCCGGCCGCGTTGCGCGGCGGCTGGGAAGTCTCCTTCGGCACGTTCCACGTGGAACCGACGAGAGCGCGATCGACTCGACGGAAGGATCCTCCGGTTCTTCCTACGGGATCAGGCCAGTGCATGTTCCACGTGAAACGGTGGGTTGCCCCATTCGGCGCCGGATGTTTGGGCGGTGATGGGGGAGCGTGCACGGGGTGGACGGCACTGGCTCAGCCCCGCGAGGAGCCTCGGGGCCGCTCGTCGCCCGCGGGTCCGCGAAGCGCTGGCCGTACCCGCGGGGGCGACGAACGCCGTGACGGGTGGGTCGCTGGCGGCGCGGATCAGGGGCTGGGTGGATCGCGTTCCACGTGAAACTGTGGACCGGTGCTTGACCCCCGGACGCTGGGACGGAAGTATGGGCGCGTGACTGATCCTGCCCCGATCTCCGATGCGCAGCTCGAGACCGATTCGGCGGGCGAAGCAACGGCGACCGAGCCCGCGGTCGACCCCACTCCTGTGGGCCGCGTCCGTCCGGCGCTCCCACGGATCATGGCTGTCGCCAACCAGAAGGGTGGGGTCGGGAAAACCACCACGACGGTGAACCTCGGCGCGGCACTTGCCGATCTCGGCTACCGGGTCCTGGTCGTCGATCTCGATCCGCAGGGCAACGCCAGCACCGGGCTTGGCATCAACATCCGGGGCCTGCAGGCGTCGATGTACGACGTGATCCTGAGCGACGTGCCCATCGAGGACTGCGTCGAGGCCTCCTCGGTGAAGAACCTGTTCGTCGCTCCGGCCAGCCTGGATCTCGCAGGCGCGGAGATCGAGCTCGTTCCCGCCTTCAGCCGTGAGCTTCGTCTCAAGCACGCGCTGGCCGAGGTGCACGACGACTACGACTACGTCCTCATCGACTGCCCGCCATCCCTCGGGCTGCTGACCATCAACGGCATGGCTGCCGCGTCCGAGGTCCTCGTGCCCATCCAGTGCGAGTACTACGCGCTCGAGGGGTTGGGGCAGCTGATGCGCAACGTCGGGCTCGTCACCAAGAACCTCAACCCGACCCTCGACATCTCCACCATCGTGCTCGTCATGTACGACGCTCGGACCAAGTTGTCCGATCAGGTGGCCCACGAGGTTCGAGATCACTTCGGCGACAAGGTGTGCAAGATCATGATCCCACGCACGGTTCGGCTCTCTGAGGCCCCATCGTTCGGTCAGCCCATCACGGCGTTCGACCCCACCTCGCGGGGCGCAGTCGCCTACCGCGAGCTGGCCAAGGAGGTCAGCGGTGGCCCGGCGTAGCGGACTTGGCAAGGGCCTGGGCGCCCTCATCCCCAGCGATCTCGCCGGGCCCAGTGACGATGCCACCCTCCGGGAGCTCGCGGTCAGCCAGATCGAGCCCAACCAGCACCAGCCTCGCGGGACCTTCGACGAGGAGGCGCTCGTCTCGCTCACCGACTCGATCCGCGAGCTCGGCGTGCTCCAGCCGATCCTGGTCCGGCCGTCGGGTCTGGATCGCTACGAGCTGATCGCGGGGGAGCGTCGCTGGCGCGCCGCCAAGCGCGCCGGCCTGCAGACCATCCCCGCGGTGGTGCGCAAGATCGACGAGACGGCGTCGCTCGAGCAGGCGCTGGTCGAGAACCTGCACCGGGAAGACCTCCATCCCATGGAGGAAGCCGCGGCGTACCAGCAGCTCATCGAGGAGTTCAAGCTCTCTCACGACGATGTGGCGCGGCGGGTCGGCAAGAGTCGGTCAGCAGTGTCGAACATGTTGCGATTGTTCCAACTGCCGCCCAGCATCCAACGGCTCGTCGCCGATCGTCAGCTGTCCGCTGGGCACGCCCGCGCCTTGCTGGGGACGCCAGATCGGGCGTTCCAGGAGGCCCTCGCACGTCGTGCCGTGGCCGAGCAGCTCAGCGTCCGCGACGTCGAGGAGGCCGTTCGGGCTCGCTCGGGAGAGGCCGACGACGAGGTCGGTCCCGATGCTGGGCCGACCAAGCCGTCGTCGGGTGTGGCAGGGCGCCGGCTCCGGCCTCCGGGGCTGCTCGAGCTCGAAGGCCTGCTGTCGGATCGGCTCGATACCCGGGTCAAGGTGGCGATGGGTGCCAAGCGCGGCAAGGTGACCATCGAGTTCGCCAGCCTCGAGGATCTCGAGCGCATCTATCGGGCGATGATCACGCCGCCCGATCCCGCAGCCTCGTAGCGCTCTCCCTGGTCAGCAGCGCCGCAGTTCGGCAGGACGGTGGCGGATCGCGATCCACGCCGGGCGGGCATCGATGATGGGTCGAACGTTCCTCGGCGAAACCTCCCGCCATCCGACCGCGATGCGCGTCTGAACCCGACGGTCAGCCTTTCCCCGGGTTTATCCACAGTTGTGGGAAACGCTGTGGCAAACCTCGCGCCTCTTGCTTCGGTTCACCCTGTCCCCGTGGCACGCAATGCGTCAGTACCGGCCTCCAGGCATTGACGATATGCCAATAGAGCGGTACCCGGGGTACGGGCGCCGATACGCAGCGTGCGATCGCCCGACCGTGCTCGGGACGCGAAACGGGGCCGGGTCTGATGACCCGGCCCCGTTCGGTTGTTCGGTGTGGGAGGGACCTAGAGGAAGTCGCTCAGCTGCTCGAGGAGCCCGGCCTTGCCGGAGGCACCCTGGAAGCGGTGCACGGGCTGGCCGTCCTTGAACACGATGAGCGTGGGGATGCTCATGATGTCGAACTGGCGGGCGATGTCGGGGTTCTCGTCGACGTTGACCTTGGCGATCGAGAGCTTGTCGGCGTTCTCGGAGGCGACCTCGTCGAGGATGGGGGCGATGCGCTTGCACGGCCCGCACCACTCGGCCCAGAAGTCGACCAGGACAGGCTTGTCGGCCGTCGCGATGGCCTCGGGGAAGCTGGACTGGGTGAGGGTGCTGATGGCTTCAGCCATTGGTGGTTCTCCTTGGGTGATTCGTGCGTTACAACCGGAAACGGGCTCGAGAGATTCCCGGGGAGATCAGGCGTGGTCGGCCTGGTCCTCGAGCCAGCGCTCGGCGTCGATGGCCGCCATGCAGCCAGAGCCGGCGGCGGTGATGGCCTGGCGGTAGGTGTGGTCCTGGACATCGCCGCAGGCGAAGACGCCCTCGATGTTGGTGGCGGTGCCGGGCCCGGTGATCAGGTACCCGTTGTCCTCCATGTCCAGGATCCCGGTGAACAGGTCGGTGTTGGGGCGGTGCCCGATGGCCACGAAGAGGCCGGTCACGTCGAGGTCGGCGAGCTCGCCGGTGGTCGTGCTGCGCACGGTGATGCCCGACAGCTTGTGGTCGCCGTGGATCTCGGCCACCTCGCTGTCCCAGAGCACGTTGATCTTCGGGTTCGAGAACGCTCGCTCCTGCATGATCTTCGATGCCCTGAACTCGTTGCGGCGGTGGATCAGGGTGACGGTGTCGGCGAACTTGGTGAGGAAGGTGGCCTCCTCGATGGCGGAGTCGCCCCCGCCCACCACGGCGATGTGGTGGTCACGGAAGAAGAACCCGTCGCAGGTGGCGCAGGTGGACACCCCGTGACCGAGGAGCTCGCCCTCGCGGGGGAGGTTGAGCATCAGCGACTGGGCGCCGGTGGACACGATGACCGAGGCGGCCACGTAGGTGGGCTCGGCGGCATCGGGATCGCCCACCCAGATCTTGAAGGGGCGCTCGGAGAAGTCGACCTTGGACACCTTCTCCTGGCGGGCCTCGGCGCCGAAGCGGAGGGCCTGGTTGCGGAAGTTCTCCATGAGGTCGGGACCCATGACGCCCTCGGGGAAGCCGGGGAAGTTCTCGACCTCGGTGGTGAGCATCAGCTGGCCACCGGGCTGATCGGAGGTGGAGGACGGCTCACCCTCGAGGATCAGCGGTGCCAGGTTGGCGCGGGCGGCATAGATCGCCGCCGTGAGGCCGGCGGGGCCGGAACCGATGATGACGACGTTGTGGCTTGAGGGCACGGAGACTCCGTTGCGGTCGGGGACGTGAACGTCCAACGCCGAGACCGGTCGGAACCTTCCCGGTCGGCTCGGCGGCGACCGGTCCAGCAGGTGGCGCGGGTCAGAGGGTCTCTGGCTGCTTCGGCGCGTTGGCCTTGCGCAGGCAGACCAGGCCGCCGATGCAGAACACGATCGCGAAGAAGGCGTAGATCGGCCACACCGGGCCGGGGGCCCAGACGTCGTACCAGCGCACGATCATCAGCAGCACCAGGAAGAACGTGATGGCGCCGACGACGGCAGCGATGATCCCGTAGACCACGGCGCGGGCCGCGAGCAGCAGCGGCTTGGTGGTCCGGTCGCGCACCATGGCGATCGTGTCGACGATGGTGTCGGCTGCTTGGGCCGGCCACTCGGAGGGGATCACGCCCTTCGGAGCGGACGGGCCGCGCGGTGGGGTTGGTACAGCCATGGGTCGAGACCCTATCCGCCGCACGAACGGCGGGACTCGCCGACGGCGCTCAGCGCTGGAAGATCACGACCTGGTCGCACGCGTCGACACCGACGGCGGCGACGAGGGTGGCGGGGGTCTTCTTGTCGACGACCGAGGTGGTGCTGAACTCGTAGACGAGCACCGGATCGGTGCCGACCTTGCCGTAGCCGACCTGGACCGGCGGGTCGGCGAGGCTGAGCGTGACCTGGAGCTGCTGGGCGCACCGGTCGATCGCCGCCGCCGCCGGGACATCGGCGGTCTTCGCGCTGCCGAAGCTGCCCGTGGCCGCGGTCCAGGCCCCTCCGCCCCCCAGGGCCTCCCGGAGCTTGGCACCGGTGGCGAAGTCGCCGAGGTAGGTGGCTTGGGCTGCGAGCGACTTGGTGGTGGTGGGCGCGGCCGTGGACGAGTCGAGCTGGGCGTCGGCGGCAGACGAGTCGGACCCGTGACCACCGGCCCGGGTGTCGGACTTGGCGCTGGACTCCGCGGCCGCGGTGGTGGACGCCTCCGCGGCGGTGGAGCTGGCCTGGTCGTCCTGGCTGCTGCGCCCGGCCCAGATCAAGGAGAGCCCGATGGCCATGAGGACGGCGACGCCGGCGGCCACCAGCCAAGGGGCCGGGCCGCTGCGGGCGGCCCGCGCCGGCTTGGCGGGGGCCATGGGTGCGTCGAGCGCGGAGGCGATCAGGTCGTCGACCGTGTCGGCGGGCAGCGGCTCGATGGGGGAGCCGGCGACGCGGTCGGAGGCGGCCCGCAGCTCGGCCTGCCGGGCCGAGGCGTCGGGGTCGGCGTCGATGCGGGCCTGGAGGTCGGCGTCGGCCTCGCCGTCGATGGCGGCCGACAGCTCGTCGTCGGAGAAGGAGGTGGGGTGATCGGTCATGGCGTGGTGGTGGGACGTTCGTCGGGTTCGGTCTGGTTCCCGCCAAGGAGGTCCGCCAGCTGCGCTCGGCCGCGTGCGATTCGTGATCGGACCGTACCCGGTGGGATCTCCAGGACCTCCGCGATCTCCGCGTAGTCGAGCTGGCAGAGGTCTCGCAGCACGACGGCGGCGCGGAAGTCGGGGCCGAGGGCGGCCAGTGCCTGGTCGATGTGGTCGCGCTCGGTGACGTGGTGCGCGGGGTCGGGCGAGCCGGGGTCGGGCAGGTCGATCGGCGTGCCATCGCGCTCGGGGAGGCCGACGACGGGGCGGCGCTTTCGGCGGCGGAGCTCGTCGAGGCAGGCGTTGGTGGCGATGCGGTAGGACCAGGTCGAGAACCGGGACCGACCGTCGAAGCGGGCCAACCCGCGCACGATCGCGATGAGTGCCTCCTGGGTGGCATCGAGGGCGTCGGTGTCGTTGCCGGTGATGCGGCGGCACAGCGCGTGGATCCTCGGCTGGTGCTCGCGGAGGAGCCGTTCGAGGGCGGCCCGATCGCCGTCGCGGGCGGCCCTGACCAGACGGCGCTCGTCGTCGAGGGAGGTGACGGTGCTCATCGGGCTCGCACCGCCAGCTCGGCGACGCTCATGTTCCCCGATGGAGGCACCCGCGTGAACCAGACCAGGACCTGGTTGCCGGTCACGCCGTCGATCGTGAGGCGGGTGACGCCCGCGGCGGCTGACTGCACAGAGGCGAGCGGCTTGCCCCACCCAGCCAGGTCGGCGGGCGCGTCGCCGTCGGCCAGGTACACCTGGGCGCTCCAGCCGGCCTCGGGGCTGCGGACGTCGACCTGGCCGAGGTCATGGGATCCGTCGAGCGTCAGCACCAGGCCAACTCCATCTTTGTCCGCCATCTTCTCGGGGTCGGTGTAGTGCTCGCTGGTCCAGACGGTGTCGATGTTGCCGTCGACTGCGTTGGGAACCTGGTCGGGGTGCTCGACCTTGTTGTCGCCCTGCGGATCGAACGAGGCCGCGGATGCGATCGTCAGCTCCTTGCCGGTCCCGTTGCTGGCCACCGGGTCGTTCCCGCGGGTGAGCACCACCCCGGCGATGGTGGCGAGCACCACCAGGACGAGCACCACGATCCAGCCGCGACGTCGGCGGTGCGCTGGTGGTGACTCGTCGGTGGGGATGGTGGCGTGCGCGGGATCGGGCGATGGAGCAGCCGCGGCCGGCGGTGGGGTGGGCGGCGCGGCTGTGGGCTGCGCGGGGGCGGCCGGCGGCGGGGGCGTGCCGGGTGGCTGGGTCATCGGGGGGTTGGCCGCGGCCGCGGCGACGGCGGCGGCAGGAGCGCGGCGGGGGTCGGCGCCGGCACCCAGCAGCGCGGTGCGCATGGCGGCGGCGGTGGCGAAGCGATCGGACGGCGCGCGGGACATGGCCTGCATCACCACGGCCTCGACCGCCACCGGGATCTCGGGCCGGAGCTGGCGCGGCTCGGTGGGGTAGCGGTGCAGCCGGGCCAGGGCGGTGGCCGCGTCGGTGTCGGCGACGAAGGGTGGGGTCCCGGTGAGCGCCTCGTACAGCACGACGCCCAACGAGTAGAGGTCGGCGCGCCCGTCGATGGGGCCGCCCTCGACCTGTTCGGGTGCCAGGTACTTGGCCGTGCCCACCATGGCGCCGGCGTTGGTCAGGTCATTGCCCTCGGCGGCCTTGGCGATGCCGAAGTCGGCCACGAGCACCCGCCCGTCGGCCGACAGGAGGATGTTGGCCGGCTTGACGTCGCGGTGGACCAGGCCGCTGGCGTGCGCCGTGCCGAGCGCATCGGCCACCTGGGTGCCGATGGCCAGCACCGCCTCGAGGCGCATCGGGCCGTGCTGGTCGAGATCGGCCCGCATGGTGGTGCCGACCACCAGCTCCATGACGATGGCCTCCATGCCATCGTCGGAGAACGTGTCGTACACCGAGACGATGGAGGGGTGGCCGAGGCGAGCCGCGGCGACGGCCTCCGCCCTGAAGCGCTGCACGAACGAGTCGTCGCGGCTCAGGTGGGGATGGAGGAGCTTGACCGCCACCCGCCGGGCGAGGGTCTCGTCGGTGGCCTCCCACACCTCGGCCATGCCGCCCGACGCGATCGGGCGGTTGAGCCGGTAGCGCCCGACGAGGAGTCGGCCGGCGAGCTGGTCCTCTGCGGGTCCGGGAATGGAGGGATCGGGCGCGGCCACGGCCTGGTCACGCTACTTGGCCGCCACCGCGCCCCTCAGGGCGCCCCCAGCGGCCAGGCTCAGGCGGGGTCCTGCCACACGAGGCCCATGACCCGGGGGCCGCCGTGGGCGCCGATCACAGGACCGATGGTCCAGGTGCTGATCTGCTCGGGCGCGTACCGGGGCGAGATGAGCTCGATCAGCTCGTCGACGTCGTCGGAGCAGCCATGGGCCACGGCCACCGACTCGAGGTCGGCCACCTCGAACAGCCGGTCGCGCAGCCACACCAGCGACTTCTTGCGGGTGCGCTGCTTGCCGGCCTCGGTGACGGTGCCGGTGGAGATGTCGATGATCGGCTTGATCGACAGGATCGAGCCGAGCATCGCCTGGGCGCCACCGATGCGGCCGCCCTTCTTCAGGTTCTCGAGCGTGTCGAGGGCCCCGAAGACCCTGGTGCGGCTCCGGAGGTCTTCGATGAGGGCCACGATGTCGGCGGGGGACCCGCCCTGCTCGGCGAGCTCGGCGGCGGCGAGCACCTGCATCCCGAGGCCGGCGGTGATCGAGGTGGAGTCGAGCACGGTGAGGTCGAGGTCGTCACCGATCGCCTTGGCGGCGGTCTGGGCCGACTGCATCGTGGCGGACAGGGCGCTCGAGAGGTTGATGCACACGACGGGGTCGCCGTCGGCACCTGCTTCGCGGAAGGCGGCCTCGAAGGCACCGGGCGAGGGCGCGGCGGTGGCGGGCAGCACATCGAGCTGGGCCATCTTGTCGTAGAAGGCCTGGGGGGTGAGGTCGACCCCGTCGGTGTACTCGTCGTCGCCGAACCGGATCGTGAGCGGAACGATCCGGATGCCGTGCGCAGCGGCCTGCTCCGGTGGGAGGTCGGCGGCGCTGTCGGTGACGATCTTGACGGGCATGGAGGACTCCGGGGGACGGCTGAGGTGACGAACAGTGCTTCGACCCCAGCCGGCACGCGGGGGTTACACCTCGGCGGGGTCGGCCGTCGGACCGAGGATGGGCTCGTCGTCGGGCCCAGGGGGCGGAGGACCTGGTGAGCCGGGCCCCGGGCCGCGGGCGTGACGGGCCTTGCCCCGGTTCCGGTACCAGTGGCGGCCCCACCACAGGGCGAGGAACACCACCGCGCCGACGGTCAAGAAGACGCCGACCCCGGACACGGCGGTGGCCCGGATCGTGTACTTGCTCTCGGCGAGGACGACCCCGTCGTCGGGCGTCCGCACGGAGACCCGGACGGGGGTGTCACCGGCTGTGTGCGTCTTGACCCGGATGTTCAGCACCGTGCGCCCCGGCGGGAGATCCGTCTCGATCCGGTTGCGGGGGAACTCCACCCGGTCGTTGGCGTCGAGCTCGATCACCACCTTCACCGGGTAGTCGAGGCCGGATTCGATCGGCAGAGGGAAGGTGGCGTCCTGGGCGCCGAGCGTGACCTTGTCCTTCGCCGGGATCGAGATGGCGTTGAACGGGACCTGGAGCGCCGCGCTCACCGATCGGGCGTCGAGCTCGCGCTGGTCGAGGGCGAGGTCGTCAGCGGCGCTGATCGCCAAGGTGCGCTCGTACGGCCGGATCTGCTCGGTGGCTCCCCCCACCATCGAGAGGTAGCTGGTGAGCGCCGACTGCGAGCGCTGCAGGTCGACCGGGTACGTGCCGAGGTGGACGCTCGGAGGGTCGGTGAGCGTGGCCCCCGGCGGGGCCGGCTTGGCGGCGAACAGGTCGTCGACCCCGGTGGCGGCGAAGAACGGGGTGCCGAACGAGAGGGCGTCGGTGACGATCTGCAGCGATGCGGGTGTCACGGTGGCCGGGTCGATCGAGACGACGACGCCCGCGGCACCCGTGGCGCTCGGACCGGTGGCGGCCAGCCGGGCGAGGAGGCGGTGAGCGGCCAGCACCGGATCTTCGGGGGCCTGCAGGCCCAGGGCGTACGCACCGGACACGGCGACGGCGCGCACGTCGTGGTCGCCCACGGACAGGTCGACGGGGGCCTGCACGCCGCCGCCACCGACGAGGGCGTCGGCCGGCAGGAGCGTGCGCGAGATGCCCCGGTCATCGAGGGCGCGGAGCGTGGCGGTGTCGACGCGGTCCTGGAGCTGCCAGGTGCCGGCGGTGGGTGGCTCGAGCAGCTCCGAGAGGGTCTGCTGCCCGAGCTCGTGCTGGAGGTCGAGGGTGTCGGCGAGGTCGTTGTCGACGAGCGACGCCGCGTCGATGTGGACGTAGGGCGCGTCGAGGAGGGCCTGGTCATCGCGCGCGAGCGCGGTGCGCAGGCGGGCCAGGTCGGTGGCGGCGCTGCTGTCGGCTGCGACTCGGGCCACCGTGTCGGGGGTGATCGAGTAGGTGGCAGGGAGCGACGGGTGGGCGGCGAGGTCGTCGAGCACGGGATCGAGGTCATCGAACAGCGTGTCGTCGGTCCGGTTGTTGGCGGCGCGCTGGGCGGCGTCGTCGGGTGGGGGCTGGTGGACCGGGACCAGCAGGGCGGCGTCGGTCTGGGACACGGTCTGGCCGGGACCGGGCAGGCGGATGATCGAGGTGATCAAGGTGCTGAGGACGTTGCCGTCGGTGTCCCACAGGGCGATCCGCACCGGGTACACCCCGGGCTCGTTGATCCGGTAGCCCCACGCCGGATCGGGGTTGGCGTGGCCCTTCGTGAACAGGTGGATGGTGAACGCGGCGTTGCGCGCCGAGGCGGTCTTCGGGGAGCCGAGGGGGACCACCGGGAACGTGGCATCGGAGCCGCCCGTCGGCTGCACGCCGACGGCGTCGCCGGGCTCCACCCGGTCGTAGACGTCGACCGCCAGCGACGTTGCCGTGGGCGCGTGCTCCGCGGCCACGAACACGGTGAAGGTGCCGTCGGGCTCGACCGCCACCGGCTGGCCCAGCAGCGTGAGGCGGGGCTGATCGGCACCTCGAGGCGCCGCGGGACGGGCCCCGGCAGCGGGACCGAGCGGGACCACGGTGAGCACGCAGGTGACCAGACCAGCGGCCAGCGCCGCGAGGGAGCGGCGGTTCACGGAGCCCCGTCCTGGAGCTGCTTCGTCAGCACCGTGAGGCCGTGGGGCTCGAGGACGAACCCGGTGGCCAGGTAGAGGCTGAGGGCGCCTTCGTTGTGCTCCTGCGTGTTCACGACGGCCACCCCCGCGCCGGTGCGGCGGAGCCAACGCAGCGAGTCGGCGACCAGCGTGGCGCCGATGCCCTCGCGGTGGTGCGCGGGGTCGACGGCCAGGCGCTGCAGGTAGCCGCGGTTGGCCGCCCGACCGGTGACGGCGTACCCCGTGATCGGGCCGTCGGTGGACACGCGGAAGCGGCTGGCCGGGGTGGCCCGGACCGCATCGTCGAGGCCGCCCGCATCGAGCGCCCAGAAGGCGTCGAACGCCCGCCGGTCGATCGCCAGCACCTCGGCCTGGTCGCGCCGCCAGGCCCGGCGGTGGCGGATCCGGGCCGTGACCTCGGGAAGGCGGAGGAGGTCGTGGCGCAGCAGGTGCAGGCGTTCGTGCTCGATGAAGCCGGCATCGAGGAAGGGCGCCAGCTCGCCCCGGTGCAGCGCGCCCGTGAGGACGCGCTGAACGCCCCGCTGGGTGAGCAGGTCGACCTCGTGCTGGATGTCCTGCACGCCGGGAGCCGGTCGATCGGGCAACGGGCTCAGGACCACGGTGTCGTGGCGGCCCCGCCAGGCGGCCACCTGAAGGTGGGCGCGTGCGCCCCACCACCGGTCATCGGCGGCCATGACGCCAGACCCGGGTGAGAGGGGTGTTGACCACGCCTTCGGACCTTAGGTGCTGCGTCGGCGATCGCCCGCTCGTGGAGCGCCGACCGGGGCACGCCCGTAGCCTGAGCCCCCATGCCGGTGCTGTACGCCACCCACCCCCGCTTCTTGGACCACGACACCGGTCGCGGCCACCCCGAGTCTCCGGCGCGCCTCCGGGCGGTCCAGCTCGGCGTGCAGCAGGCGGGCCTGGCCGAGGCCCTGGTCCGCATCGAGCCGGTCGCCGCGAGCGACGCCGACCTGCAGCGGATCCATCCGGAGGCGTACCGCCGGGCGCTGCAGTCGTTCTGCGAAGCCGGCGGGGGCGCGATCGACGCCGACACCGTGGCCGTCGAGGCCTCGTGGTCGGCCGCGCTGCTCGCCGCCGGCGCCGGGCTGGAGGTCATCCGCCGGCTGCAGCAAGGAGAAGGCGACGCCGGCTTCTGCGCGGTGCGGCCCCCCGGGCACCATGCGCTGGCCAGCCAGGCCATGGGGTTCTGCCTCTTCAACAACGTGGCGGTGGCCGCGGCCCACCTGCGCGACCAGGGGGAGCGGGTGGCCATCGTCGACTACGACGCCCACCACGGCAACGGGACCCAGGACCTGTTCTGGAACGACCCCGACGTCTTCTACGTGTCGATGCACGAGTGGCCGCAGTACCCGGGCACCGGGGGCATCTCCGAGGTGGGTGCGGCAGCCGGGCTCGGCACCACCCTCAACCTCCCGTTCCCCAGCCACACCACCGGCGACGTGTACCGGCGGTCGCTCGACGATGTGGTGCTCCCGGCGCTGACGGCGTGGAAGCCCACCTGGCTGCTGATCTCGGCCGGCTTCGACGCCCACCGCGCCGACCCCATCACCGACCTCGGGCTCACATCGGGCGACTACGCCGACCTCACCACGGCCCTGCTCCCGCTCGTGCCGGCCGGCCGGCGCCTGCTGTTCCTCGAGGGCGGCTACGACCTCGATGCCCTGCTCCACTGCACCGGCGCCGTGCTGTCCGCCCTGGTCGACGATGGCGCCTACCGCCCCGAAGGGGCCACGGGCGGAGGCCCGGGCGACGAGGTCTGCGACGCAGCCCTCAAGATCAGGGGCGCGTTGGCCGACGGGTACTTGCGGTCTCCATGAGGAGTCGTTCGTCCTGACCGGAGGGTTCCCGTGACGCGGGTCGTCGATCTACTGCAGTACCTGCTCGAAGAGCGCGGCTCGGACCTGCTGGTCAAGGTGGGCTCGCCCCCCTGCCTCCGCCGCAACGGCAAGCTCGAGCGCACCACGCTCGAACCCCTGACCCCAGAAGAGATCGAAGCGCTCGCCGGCGAGCTGCTGACCCCGGTGAAGGCCGAGGAGTTCCAGCGGACCGGCGAGACCGACCTGGCGCACAGCGTGCCCGGGCTCGGGCGCTTCCGGGTCAACGTGTACCGCCAGCGCGGGTCCGTGAGCCTGGCCATCCGTCGCGTCGTCCCCGGCGCACCCGCCATCGCCGACCTGGGCGTGCCGCCCGTGGTCGCGGAGCTGGCCGGATCCCGAGACGGGCTCGTGATCATCTCGGGCCCCGCGGCCTCGGGGAAGACCACCACCGCCGCCGCCATGATCGACCACATCAACGCGTCGCAGTCACGCCACATCGTGACGATCGAGGATCCGATCGAGGTGCTGCACGCCGACCGCGCCGCCATCGTCAGCCAGCGCGAGGTCGGGGCCGACACGATCGACATCGTCGACGCGCTGCGCCGCGTCGCCCGCCAGGACGCGGACGTCATCTTCATCAGCGAGCTCACCGACCCGCTGGCGGTCACCGAGGCGCTCACCGTCGCCGCCGCCGGCCGCCTCGTCATCGGCGTGATGAACACGCTGTCGGTGATCGACACCCTCAGCTGGATCGTCGACCGCCAGGAGCGGCACGCGCAGGACCACACCCGCCAGCTCCTCGCCCGCGTGCTGCGCGGCATCATCTGCCAGCGCCTGGTGGATCGGGCCGACGGGCGAGGCCGAGTGGCCGTCGTCGAATCCATGACCGCCACCCCCAAGATGCGCGACGCCCTGGCGACGGGCGCCGACTCCGCCCTCATCGAGCGGCTGATGAGCGAAGGCGACTACCACGGCATGGCCACCTTCGACCAAGCCCTGTTCCAGCTCTTCAGCGAGGACCTCGTCACCCTCGACGAAGCCCTCGATCGCGCCGCCCATCCGGAGGACTTCCGCATCGCAGTGCAGCAGGCGGGGCTGGCAACGCTGAGGTAGTCCTCGTCGCTCGTTCACTCCGCTGCGCTCCGTTCTCTCCGCTCCTCGGAACTGAAGGACGGCCTGACGGCCGGCGGCTTCCGCTCAGGGGCACGACTTCGTCGCACCCCTTCGTCTTGGGGGGCTCCGCAAGCTCCGCCCCCCAAACCCCCCGGGCTCGCTTCGCTCGGAACCCCACCCCGCGCTCGTCGCGCGGATCTTGGTGAGGGACAACGGACTCATCGGGGTTGGGGTGGGTCACCTAGCGTCTTGGTGTGATTCCGCCGCGGTTGCAGCCTGTGCTCGATGAGGTCCGGCCTCTTGCCGACGCCTTGGTCGGGGCGGGGCACCGGGTCTTCCTGGTGGGCGGCATCGTCCGCGACCAGCTGCTCGGGCGCGAGCTGGGGCCGGGCGCAGACATCGATCTCACCACCGACGCCACGCCTCCGCAGATCAAGGACGCCGTCGGCCCCATCGCCGACGCGCTGTGGACGCAGGGCGAGCGGTTCGGGACCATCGGCGTGAAGCTCGGTGAGCGGGTGATCGAGATCACCACCCACCGCGCCGAGTCCTACGCCCCCGACTCGCGCAAGCCCGAGGTGGCCTTCGGGACCGACATCGTCGCCGACCTCGCCCGCCGCGACTTCACCGTCAACGCCATGGCGCTCGAGCTGCCCGAGCCCCAGCTGATCGACCCGTTCGGTGGGGCCGACGACCTGGCGGCCAAGCGGCTGCGCACGCCGCTGGAGCCCAGCGTCTCGTTCACCGACGACCCGCTGCGCATGCTGCGCGCCGCGCGCTTCATCGCCGGCTACGGGCTCGAGCCCGACGCCGACCTCGTCGCCGCGGTGCGGGCCAACGCCCACCGCCTCGAGATCGTGTCGGCCGAACGGATCCGCGACGAGCTCGACAAGCTGCTCCAGGTGGCCGATCCCTCGGCTGGCCTCTGGTTCGTCGTCGACACCGGCCTGGCCGAGCTGTTCCTGCCCGAGCTCACGTCCATGCGCCTCGAGCAGGACCCGATCCACCACCACAAGGATGTGCTGGCCCACACCATCGCGGTGGTGGCGAAGACCCAGCCCGAGCGGCTGGTGCGCCTCGCCGCGCTCCTGCACGACGTGGGCAAGCCCAAGACCCGGTCGTTCACCGACGGCGGCGTGACGTTCCACCACCACGAGGTGGTGGGCGCGCGGATGGCGCGCGACCGGATGCAGGCCCTCAAGTACTCGGCCGACGACGTCGAGGCCGTGCGCAAGCTGGTGTACCTGCACCTGCGGTTCCACGGGTACGGCGACGGCTGGACCGACTCGGCCGTGCGCCGGTTCGTCCGCGACGCGGGCGACCAGTACGACCGCCTCGTCGACCTCACCGCGAGCGACTGCACCACCCGCAACAAGCGCAAGGCCGCCGAGCTGGCGCAGCGGATGGACGAGTTCAAGGTGCGCGTGGGCCAGCTCCGCGAGCAGGAGGAGCTCGACGCGCTCCGACCAGATCTCGACGGCAAGCAGGTCATGGACCACCTCGGCGTCGGCCCCGGCCGCCACATCGGCCAGGCGCTCGACCTCCTCCTGGAGATCCGGCTCGAGGAAGGGCCCATCGGCGAGGCCGAGGCCTACGCCCGCCTCGACGCGTGGTGGGCGGACCAGCCCCACGACTGAGGCCGCGCTCCTTCGGGAGCGATGAAAATTCGTGGGGAGATCCGTCGACCACCTGACACCATGGTGGTGCGGGTATCAGGTGCGATGGCGCGCGCCCCGAGACCAGCGCTCGCCTGGTGCTTGCTACCGATACGGTCCCGATATATCGTGATCGCATCGTATTGACCGCACCACCGACCCCCTGCACCCGAGCTCACCTGTTCACGGAGCCCTCATGACCTCGTCCCATCCGATCGAAGCCACCGGCCTGGTCAAGCGCTACGGGGAGAAGGTCGCGCTCGGCGGTATCGACATCGCGGTGCCCGCCGGCACGGTCACCGCCGTGCTCGGCCCCAACGGCGCCGGCAAGACCACCGCCGTGCGCATCCTCACCACGCTGTCGCAGGCCGACGAAGGCCAGGCCACCGTGGCCGGGTTCGACGTCGCCACCCACCCCACCGAGGTGCGCCGGCGCATCGGCCTGGCCGCGCAGGACGCCACCATCGACCCGCTCCTCACCGGGTTCGAGAACCTGGTGATGATCTGCGAGCTGCACCAGATGAAGCGGTCCGAGGCCAAGGCGCGGGCCAACGTCCTGCTCGAGGAGTTCTCGCTGTCCGACGCCGGCGGGCGCGTGACCGGCGGCTACTCCGGCGGCATGCGCCGCCGCCTCGACCTGGCTGCCACCCTGGTGGCCGATCCCCAGGTCCTGTTCCTCGACGAGCCCACCACCGGGCTGGACCCGCGGGCCCGCAACGAGCTGTGGGCGGTGCTCGACCTGCTGGTCGGCCGCGGCACCACCATCCTGCTCACCACCCAGTACCTGGAAGAGGCCGACCGCCTCTCCGACGACATCGTGGTGATCGACCACGGCCGGATCATCGCCCAGGGCGATGCCCGCAGCCTGAAGCGCCAGGTGGGCGGCGACAACATCGGCGTGATCGTGCTCGACCCCGATCGCCTCGAGGACGCCGCCTCCGTGCTCAGCCGGGTCACCGGATCCCAGGCCCTCGTCGACGCCCCCAACCGCTCAGCCGTCGCGCCCACGTCGGAGGGCGTCGCCGGCCTGGCCGACGTGGCCCGGGCCCTGGCCGACGCCGGCATCGAAGCCGAAGACCTGGGGCTGCGCCAGCCCACGCTCGACGAGGTGTTCCTCACCCTCACCGGGCTCCCCATCCTCGAGGACGACGACGCACGAGCCACGGAGGTCGCCCGATGACTGCCACCACCCCCACCGAGATCACCATCGACGTGCCGGTCGCCGGCGAGTCCGAGCCCCACGAGTCGCTGGGCGTGCTCCACGACGTGTGGGTCATCGCCCGCCGCGGCCTGATCCACATGAAGCGCCAGCCGGAGGCGCTGAGCGACGCCACCATCCAGCCGATCATGTTCGTGCTGCTGTTCGCGTTCGTCTTCGGCGGCGCCATCAAGGTGCCGGGCGGCGGTTCCTACAAGGAGTTCCTGATGGGCGGGATCTTCGCCCAGACGCTGGTGTTCAGCGCGTTCGGCGTGGCCATGAGCATCGCCAACGACCGCAAGAACCAGGCGGTCGACCGGTTCCGCTCCCTGCCCATCGCCAACGGCGCGGTGCTCGGCGGCCATGCCGTCGCCAACGTGCTCAAGTCGCTGCTGCCCATCGTGCTGATGTCGCTCACCGGGCTGCTCATCGGCTGGCGGATCCACAGCAGCGCCCTCGAGGCGGCCCACGGCTACGTGCTGATGATCGCGTTCTCGTTCGCCATGATCTGGATCGGCGTGTTCCTGGGCAGCATCGTGGCGACCCCGGAGGGCGTCACCGGCATCGCCTTCGCCGTGCTGTTCCCCATCACGTTCATCGCCAGCACCTTCGTGCCGCTGATCACGATGCCCGAGCCCCTGCGCACCGTCGCCCAGTGGAACCCCACGAGCTCGCTGGCCGACGCGCTGCGCGAGCTGTTCGGGAACCCCAACACCCCGGCGGTGCCGTCCGACCCGTGGCCGATGCAGCACCCGGTGGCCTACACCTGGATCTGGATCGTGGGCCTCGTGCTGGTGATCGCGCCGCTCGCGGTGCGGGTCTACCGCAAGTCGATCGCCGACTGACGCTCAACAGGGGGAACCGTGGCGGAGCGTCAGTTGCCCTGCTTGCGCGCTCGGAGGAGCAGCGTTGCGGGCACGGTGCGCATCACGTCGGCGTAGCCGGGGTCGCGGCCGGAGGGGCCCGAGGCCGTGGGCTCGATCACGTGGTCGATGCGGAAGTTGGCCCGCGAGAACGTGGTGAACAGGTCGGCGAACGTGCGGGGGAAGTCGGTGACGTCGCGGCCGTCGAGCTCCCACGTGCGGGTCGAGGAGTCGTCGTAGGCCCGCACGATGCGCAGCGGGTCGGGGGCGGTGGGATCGATCATGGCGAACGCCGGGTGGGGCACCGAGCACACGAGCGGGGCCTCCGGCTTGAGGACGCGGTGGACCTGGCGGAACACCCGGGCCAGGTCGTCGGCGCTGGCCAGGGCCATCACGCTCACGGCGGCGTCGATGCTGTCGGAGCGCAGGAAGGCGAGCTCGGCCAGCCCGGCCTGGTGGAGCTCGACGCGCACGTCGGCGGCGTCGGCCCGGTCGCGGGCCAGGGCGAGCAGCTCGGTTGACGGGTCGACCGCCAGGACCTTGGCGCCCTGGCGGGCGAGCGCCACCGCGTTGCGACCGGTGCCGCAGCCGAGGTCGAGGATGCGGCTGCCCTCGACGGTGCCCAGCAGCTTGAGCTCGGTCTCGGTGGGCAGCTCGGTGCCGTAGACCACCGTGGTGCCGTTGTCGCCGGGACTCTGCCGCGCGGTGGTGTAGCGGTGCCACGAGGCATCGGCGGGCACGGCGGTGGGGAAGAGGGCGTCGACCATCCCCCGAGTCTGCCGCCACCGGAGCGCCTGGTCGGGCCACTCGTCGCCGGCTGGCCGTGGAAGGCTCTGGCGGTGCGCGTGGTCAGCTTCAACATCCACCACGGGACGGTCGGCCGGAAGGGCCCGGTCGACCCCGAGCGCCTGGGCGCGGTGTGCGCCGCGTTCGACGCCGACGTGATCGCGCTGCAGGAGGTCGACGAGGGCACCGTGCGGGCGAAGGGTCGCGACCTGGCCGCAGCGGCAGCCGAGGCGGCCGGCATGGAGCACGTGTTCGGGTCGTCGCAGCGGCTCCTCGGCGGTCGGTACGGCAACGCCCTGCTGGTGCGCGGGGAGATCCACGAGACCGCGGTGACGCGGCTCCCCAAGGTGCCGCGCACCCGGTTCTGGCAAGAGCAGCGGACCGTGCTCGAAGCCCGGGTCACCGCGGCGCAGACCGAGCTCTGGGTGGCCAGCACGCACCTCGCCGTGAAGGCGTGGAACAACGAGCCCCAGCTCGACTTCCTGCTCGAGCACGTGCGCAGCCGCCCGGCCCCGCTGCTCGTCCTCGGCGACTTCAACCGCGAGGGGTCCGCCATCACCCCGCACCTGCCGGACGGGCTGCGGCTCGCGGCGCACGGGCCGACCTTCCCCGTGCACGAGCCGCGCCGGATGATCGACCACCTGATCCACTCCTCGGTCGTGACGGTGCGGAAGGCCGAGGTGCGCTCCACCGAGATGAGCGACCATGCCGCCCTGGTCATCGACCTGGCGGTGGGCGAGGGCTGAACGCGTTCTCGCGGCCGTCGCGCGATGGCCGGTCGTTCGGCCGTTTCGGTCGGTAGCCTCCCGCCCATGGGTTTCCGACCCGAAGCCGTCCGAGGTTCTGAAGGGCCCGGCGAGATCGACTACCGCTTGGCGCGCCAGTCCGTGCTGTCGGAGTACCGCAAGGGCCGCATCGCCCGCCACGAGATCTGCGATGCCCACCCGGAGCTCGCCCGAGCCGCCAGGGAGCTGGGCGAGCCCACCAAGCTCACCTGTCCGGTGTGCGAGGAGACCAACGTCGTGCTCGTGTCCTACGTCTTCGGCCCGAGGCTGCCGGCGTTCGGCCGCTGCATCAGCACCAAGAAGGAGCTCCAGGCCATCGCCAAGCGCTCCGGCAACTTCTCCTGCTACGTGGTGGAGGTGTGTCCGGAGTGCTCCTGGAACCACCTGGCGCGCACGTTCCTGCTGAACCCGGCCCGGTCGCGAGCCGCCGCCAACTGAACCGATCCCCCGCCAGGTCCGACGGGCCTGACTGCTCAGCGGGTGGGGGTCGTTGGTAGCGTGTCTCGTCGCCGTTCGGCCGTCCGCACCTGTCGTCGATGGCCCCGACACCCCTCACCATGCCCCGCACCCGCAAGCCCGTCCCCGTCCACAACCTCAAGGTGACGCGCAAGGGGAAGGTCAAGAAGCGGTTCTTCCTGTGGCGCATGCGGCGGGTCTTCTACGTCGCGGCCCTCGCCGTCACGGTCGGTGCGGCCGGTCTCATCTACGTGCTCAGCCAGGTCGAGCTGCCGGTCGACCCCAAGGTGGCGCCGGTCGAGGAGCAGACCTCGTTCATCTGCTCGGGCGAGGTGCAGGCCAACTGCGGCGCCTCCAACGCCATGGCGCAGCTGCACGGCACCGAGGATCGCGTGATCGTCACGTACGACCAGATCCCGCAGGTGCTGGTCCACGCAGTGCTCTCGGCCGAGGACAAGGACTTCTTCAAGCACGGCGGCGTCGATCCCATGGGCATCGCCCGTGCGGCGTACCAGGACCTCAAGGGCGACGGCGTCCGCCAGGGCGGCTCCACCATCACCCAGCAGTACGTGAAGCAGACGTACCTCAACTCCGAGCAGACGGCCACCCGCAAGATCAAAGAGGCGGTCATGGCGGTCAAGCTCGAGCAGCAGATCCCCAAGAAGGAGATCCTGACCCGGTACCTGAACACCGTGTACTTCGGTCGGGGCGCCTACGGCGTGCAGGCGGCGTCGCGGGCCTGGTTCGGCCACGACGTGCAGGGCCTCAACGCCGGCGAGGCCGCGTTCATGGCCGGCCTGCTGCGCAACCCCAACGGCGCCGATCCCTACCGCGGGCCCATGTCGTTGAAGGAGGCCCAGCGCCGACGCAGGGTCGTCCTCGTCAACATGCAGAAGGAGGGCTACATCACCCCGGCGGAGTTCAAGCTCTACAGCTCCGTGTCGATGAACCCGCTCGATCCCAACGTGGCGAGCACGGAGCGGTTCATCGAGCCGCCGCCGAAGGCCTCGGTGCTGGGCGAGAACGTCCGCGGCAAGGAGTGGGGCAGCGAGTACTTCGCCGAGTACGTGCGCAAGTGGCTGGTGAAGGAGTTCGGCACCGACACCGTCTACGGCGGCGGGCTGAAGGTGTACACCACCCTCGACCTCGACATGCAGAAGTCGGCGTACGACGCCGTCACCTCCACGCTCGACCGGCCGGGTGACCCGGCGGGGTCCCTCGTCGCCCTCGACGACCAGGGCCACATCAAGGCGATGATGGGTGGCACCGACTTCACCAACAACCAGGTCAACCTGGCCACGGGCACCCAGGGTGGCGGCCTCGGCCGCCAGCCGGGCTCCACGTTCAAGGCCTTCGCCCTGTCCGATGCGGTGAAGCAGAACTACTCGATCCGCTCGGTCCTGCCGTCGCCCGCCAAGATCGACATCCCGCTCGACCAGTGCCCCAACGGCACCAAGGAGTGGAGCGTGCGCGGCGGCCCCGGCGGGTCGATGTCGCTGATCTCGGCCACCAAGAACTCCGTCAACACGGTGTACGCCCAGCTCATGGCGCGCCTCAGCCCGCGCTCGGTCACCGACATGGCCACCCAGATGGGCGTGACCGCCAAGGTCAAGCCGGTCTGCGCCGTGGTGCTCGGCGGCGGCGAGGTGTCGGTGCTCGACATGGCGTCGGGCTACTCCACCCTGGCCAACCAGGGCGTGTCGAAGTCGCCCATCGCCGTGACGCGCGTCGAGTTCCCCGACGGTCGCGTGAAGACCTACGGCCCCGACCAGAAGCAGGTCCTCACCCCCATCCAGGCCGGCCGGGTCACCTATTCGCTCCAGCAGGTCGTCGATGGCGGCACCGGCAAGGCGGCGGCGTTCGGCAAGCCGGCGGCCGGCAAGACCGGCACCACCCAGAACAACGCCGACGCGTGGTTCGTGGGCTACACCCCCAAGCTCACCGCGGCGGTGTGGATGGGCTACCCCGACAGCCTGAAGTCGATGGACGACGTCCACGGCATCAAGGTGCAGGGCGGCACGTTCCCCGCCGAGATGTGGCGCAAGTTCATGCAGTCGGCCACCGCCGACTTCGACACGGGGACGTTCCCGGAGTACCCGGCCGAGGAGCTGGGCGCCGGCAACGTGCTCGACCCCAACATGGGCACCTCGGGGGTCATCGTCTCGGGCGAGTCGTCGATCGGGGCCACCGCGACCACGCAGCCGCGCGTGCAGACGACGCAGCCGCAGACCCAGACCACGGCGCCCGCCACGTCGACGCCCACCACGGTGCCGCCCACGACCCCCACCACCACGTCGCCGCCGGCCACGCCCACCACCACCGCCCCCGCCACGGGGCAGGGGACGGGCACCGGCAAGGGCAAGGGCCCCGCCAACAGCGGGAACTGATCCCGCCCGGTCGGAGGCTCAGGCCTCGGCCTGCACCTCTTGGTGCGGATAGGTGACGCGGCAGACGGGGCACCAGGTCTCGAACTCGTCGGCCATCCGGTGACCGGTGGGCTGGTGCTGCTCGTCGAACACCACGTAGATGCGCTGCACCGTGGCCAGGTCGGGGCCGTCGTCACCGCAGGAATCGCACCGATCGCTCATGGACCCGACGGTAGCCACCCGGTCCGCTCCTTCCACGGGATCGGACCGGGGGCAGGGTGCCGGTGCGCCGTCGACGGCCGTGGTCGGAGGTGGTGCCCGGTCGGGGGTCGTCCGGAATGGAAACGGTCGCTCCAGGCGTTCTAACGTTCGTACACCGCCGGTAGCCGAAGGGCACTGGACGGATCTGCAAGGGAGGCTCGCATGAGCTCAACGACAATCCCCCCGGTCGCCTCGCGCGCCCCCATCACCGTTCCTGCCGTGCGGAACCGCAAGGTCCGCAACGGCGACGAGCCCTTGGTGATGGTCACGGCGTACGACGCTCCCAGTGCCCGCGTGGCCGATGAGGCAGGGGTCGACATGATCCTCGTCGGCGACTCGGTCGCCATGGTGGTCCTCGGCTACGACGACACGCTCCAGGTGACGGTCGACGACCTCGCCCACCACACCGCCGCGGTGGCCCGGGCCAAGCCCCGGCCGCTGATCGTCGCCGACCTCCCGTGGATGAGCTACCACGTGTCCACCGAGGACACCGTCCGCAACGCGGCGCAGCTGATCCGTGCCGGCGGCGAGTGCGTGAAGCTCGAGGGCGGTCGCAAGCGGGTCCCCATGATCGAGGCGCTCGTCGACGCTGAGATCCCGGTGATGGGCCACCTCGGCCTCACCCCCCAGTCCGTGCACGCCATGGGCGGCTTCAAGGTGCAGGGCAAGGAGACCGACGCCGCGATGGCGCTCGTGTCCGACGCCAAGGCGCTGGCCCACGCCGGCTGCTTCGCCATCGTGCTCGAAGGCGTGCCCACCGAGGTGGCCTCGCTGATCACCGCCGCGGTCGACGTGCCGATCATCGGCATCGGGGCCGGCGACGACTGCGACGGGCAGGTGCTCGTGTACCACGACGTCCTGGGCATCGAGGACCGGATCGCTCCCAAGTTCGTCCGCCGGTACGCCGACGTGAAGGCCGCCTCCGTGGCCGGCGTCGCCGCCTACGCCGCCGACGTGCGCACGGGGGCGTTCCCGTCGGCCGCCGAGTCGTACCACCTGTCGGCCGAGGCCGCCGAGACGCTCGGGCTGTACGGCCGGCCCGCCTGACGGCACCGCCGCCTCCTTCCGCCTCGGGCGGAGCACCACCCACCAGTAGCGTTGCCGCATCGACGCGGCCGCTCCACCACCTTCCGACCCCGAGTCGAGCCCCTCGCCCGCGCCGGTCGACGGGGAGCCTCGCGTGTCGGGCTGGGTCATCGTGGGCGTCATCTGCGTCGTGGCCGGCCTGGTCCTGGCCGCGGTGATCATCCTCACGTCCACCGGCGACGGCGGCGACGACGCGGCCGGCACCACCCCCACCGCCGCGTCGGCCGGAACGGTCGTGGCCCCCGGGCTCGCCCCGGGCACCACCGCGCCCACCACCCCGGCGGGGCTCGGCGTGGGCACCGTGCCCGAGCGCGACGGGCGCTCGCCCCTGCGGGGGTTCGGCGAGGCGCAGGTCACCATCACCGCCGGCGACGGGACCACGTGCACGTCGTGCCTGCTCTCCGCCATGACGCAGGCCCAGCGGGAGCGGGGCCTGATGGAGGTCACCGACGAGGGCCTGGGCGGCTACGACGGGATGCTGTTCGAGTCGCCCGTGCCGGTCGCCGGCTCGTTCTGGATGCGCGACACGCCCATGCCGTTGTCGATCGCCTACTTCGACGCCCAGGGCAAGCTGGTGTCCACCACCGACATGGCCCCCTGCGAGGACTCCACCTCCTGCCCGTCGTACCCGGCCGGCAAGCCGTTCGCCTACGCGGTGGAGGTGCCCAAGGGCATGCTCGACAAGATCGGGGTGGTGGGAGCCGCCACCCTGCGGATCGACGCACGCCACTGCCCGCTGGCCACCGGAACGGGCTGACACCAGGCTCCGACGGACTGCGGCTCCACTGTCAGACCCCCTGGGCACGATGGGGTCCGATGAGGTCGAGGGGCCTGTGGTCCGCTAAGTTCGCACGGTCCACAGGAAGCCCTTGCCCCATCGCCAATCGGCACAGGGGCCCCGGTCGTACCGGGTCCAGGAGGTGATGCTCGCGATGCGAGCCTACGAAATGATGGTTATTTGTGATGGCGACTTGGAAGAGTCCGCTGTTGCAGGAGTGATCAACCAGGCCACGGCCCAGATCGAGACTGCCGGCGGTTCCGTCGTCAAGACCGACAAGTGGGGCCGTCGCCGGTTCGCCTACGAGATCAACCACAAGAACGAAGGGTTCTACGTGGTGCTCGAGATCGAGGCCGAGCCGGGTGCGCTCGACGACGTCGACCGCAACCTGCGCCTCGCGGACGAGGTCGTCCGCCACAAGATCATTCGGCTCCCCGATTCCGAGGCCCACCGTCGCGGCCTCCTCGGAGCCCCTGCCCCGGCCGTCGAAGCCGGGTGACCAGGAGGTCAGCATGGACAACAACGTGACGCTCGTGGGCAACGTGACCCGCGACCCCGAGATCCGCTACACGCCCTCGGGCCAGACGGTGGCCACCTTCGGCCTCGCCGTCAACCGGCGCTGGCAGAACCGCCAGAACAACGAGTGGGAGGAGCAGGTCTCCTTCTTCGACGTCAAGGTCTGGGCCCAGATGGCCGAGAACGTCTCCGAGTCGGTGCAGAAGGGAACCCGCGTCATCGTGACCGGGCGCCTCGAGCAGCGCTCCTGGGAGACCGACAACGGCGACAAGCGATCCAAGATCGAAGTGGTGGCCGACGAGGTCGCCCCCAGCCTGCGGTGGGCAACCGCGCAGGTCAACCGAATCGAGCGCAGCCAGGCCGCTACCGGCGGCGGCGCCGCCAGCAGCAGCGGTGGCGGACGCCCCGTTGCCAACGAGCCCGCCAACTACGACGGGGAGGAACCCTTCTAATGGCACCCAAGCCGAAGCGCGCCAAGAACAAAGACAACGCGCGTCGTTCCAAGAAGAAGATCAGCATCCTGAGCCAGGAGTCGGTCGACTACGTCGACTTCAAGGACGTCAACCTGCTCCGCCGGTTCATGTCCGACCGGGCCAAGATCCGGGCCCGTCGCGTGACGGGCAACAACGCCCAGCAGCAGGCCACCATCGCCATGGCGATCAAGAACGCCCGTGAGATGGCGCTGCTTCCGTACGCCAGCCGCGTCACGCAGCAGCGTGGCGGTCGTGGCGGCGAGCGCGGTGGCGAGCGCGGCATCCGTGCCGATGGCCCGCCGCCCCGTCCCACCGCCCCGCCCCCCACGGGTGGCGAGGATGCCGGCGAAGAGTTCCTCACCGATGAGATCGGTGGCGAGGAGTTCGAGACCGCGGAGGTCGACGCCTGATGCGAGTCATCCTCCGCACCGACGTCAAGGGCGTCGGCAACAAGGGCGACGTCCTCGACGTCACCAACGGCTACGGCCGCAACTTCCTCCTGCCCCGCGGGCTGGCCTTCACGGCCAGCGCCGGAGCCGAGGCTCAGGCCGAAGGCATGCGCCGCTCGCGCAACATCAAGGATGCGGCCGACCGGTCCGCCGCCGAAGAGGTCGCCAAGACGCTCGTCTCCACGCCGGTCACCATCACGGCCCGCGTGGGTGCCGACGACAAGCTCTTCGGTTCGGTCACCTCGGCCGACATCGCGGAAGCCGTCGCCACCCAGACCGGTGTCGAGATCGACCGCAAGCAGCTGCTGCTCGCCGAGCCCATCCGCACGGTCGGCACCCACCTGGTGCCGCTCAAGCTGCACGCCAACGTCGAGTTCCCCGTGACCGTCGAGGTCGTCGGGGGCTGATGCCTCGTGACCTGCCCGACGGTGCTCGCACCGGCCGGGCAGGTCGCAGTTATCCCCACCCGTCCACAGCCGGTCACCCTCGGTGGCCAGGTCGGGTGGGTTCGACGCGTCCCTGACCAGGCGGAACGCGTCTCGGCTCCCAGGAACAGGCGACGGGAGCCGATGAGGCGCCACCACGGCTGTCCTGCACCTGTGTCGCGCCCCGTCGCCGGCGCCTCCGTTCCGTCACCGACTTATCCAGTGCCTGTCCACAGGCAACAGGGACTCGTTATCCACAGGCGATCTGGTTGAGAGTAGAGACCTCATGAGCGATGCCCCCCCGGACTACGACGACGGCCCGCCAGACGACTACGAACCGGCTCCGCGTCGAGCCGGATCCGGCGCCCCCACCAAGGGTCGGGTGCCCCCGCACAACCTCGCGGCCGAGGAGTCGCTGCTCGGAGCGATGCTCCTGTCGCGCACGGCCATCGACGTGGCCTCGGAGTCGGTGGCCCCGTCCGACTTCTACAAGCCGGCCCACGGCCACATCTACGAGGCCATCACGTCGCTGTCGTCGCGCGGCGAGCCCGTCGATCCGGTCACCGTCGCCGATGAGCTGTCACGCCACGACCTGCTCGACGCCATCGGCGGCCCGCCCACGCTGATCAACCTGCAGGCGGCCACGCCGGCCACCTCCAGCGCCGCCCGCTACGCCAAGATCGTCGAGGAGCACTCGCTGCTGCGCGGCCTCATCGGCGTCGCCGGTGAGATCGCCGAGATGGGCTACGACGTCCCCGACGACGTGCCCAAGGCCATCGACCGGGCGGAGACCCTGGTCTTCGAGATCGCCCAGCACCGTCAGACCGACTCCATGTCGCGCCTGCACGACCTGCTCGACCAGACCCTCGACAGCCTCGAGGCGCTCTACGAGCGGGGCGACGCCATCACCGGGACGCCCACCGGGTTCACCGACTTCGACGAGATCACCGCGGGCCTCCAGCCCAACGCCCTGGTCGTCGTCGGCGCCCGCCCCGGCATGGGCAAGACCAGCTTCGCCATGGGCATGGCCGGCCACGCCGCGCTCGAGGCGGCGAAGCCGGTGCTCTTCTTCTCGCTGGAGATGAGCCGCGTCGAGCTGTCGCAGCGCCTGCTGTGCTCCGAGGCCCGGGTCGACTCCACCAAGGTCCGCAACGGTCGCCTCAGCGACGACGACTGGCGGCGCATCAGCCACGCCATCGGCCGCCTGAGCGAAGCGCCGCTGTGGATCGACGACAACCCCAACGTCACGGTCATGGAGATCCGGGCCAAGGCCCGGCGCCTGCAGTCGCGCGTCGGCCCGCTCGGCATGATCGTGGTCGACTACATCCAGCTCATGACCGGCAACGCCCGCGCCGAGAACCGCCAGACCGAGGTGGCCGAGATCAGCCGTGGCCTCAAGATCCTGGCCAGGGAGCTGCAGTGCCCCGTCGTCGCCCTGGCCCAGCTCAACCGTGGCCTCGAGCAGCGGGCCGACAAGCGCCCCATGCTCTCCGACCTCCGTGAGTCGGGATCGCTCGAGCAGGACGCCGATATCGTGGTGTTCCTCTACCGCGACGAGCACTACAACACCGACTCCGCCGACCGGGGCACGGCCGAGGTGCTGATCGCCAAGCACCGTGCCGGCCCGACCGGGATGGTGCGGCTGGCGTTCCTCGACCACTACACCAAGTTCGCCAACATGGCGCGCGAGTAGGCCCCCTGGCGCTGCTCGCCGGCACCGTCAGCCGCGCACGCCCTCTCTCGAAGAGATGGCGAGCAGATCGGCGAGGTCGCGGTGGACCTGGCCGATCTCACGATCGTGGGTCTCGACGCTGCGGCCCGCCCCGAGCGCGAGGGAGCGGGCACGGACGAGCTCGATGAGCTCGAGCTCGAGGCCCATGGCCCGGTCCGCCTGGCAGGCACGGCCCTCCTGCCAGGGGAAGAGCGGGGGCGGCGTCGCTGCGTTCGTGGGCTCCATCGGTGCTCCTGGGGTCGGTCGGTCCACGCCCGTTTCCCGCCCCGACCGGCGGCCACACCCGATGAAGGTTGCAGTCTCGTGACGGTCGTCGGTGGCCGCGGGGTCGGGTCCTCGTCCTGGACCAGAGTGCACGTGAGCGTTTCGAGGGGGGCCAACGCGGGTACTCCCCGACGTCTCGGTGGTGGACCGCCGGGAACAGCTCGCTCATCATCCACGAACCGGCTGCAGCTCGTGCCGCCCGAACCCACGGAGGCCGTGTTGCCCTCAGCTGCCGAACCCGCCCGTCCCGCCCCTCGACGTGCCCGGTCGAGGGTCCGGGCCTTCCGCTCCACGAGGGTGTGGCGGTGGGGACGATGGCCACTTCTCGCCGTGGTGCTCGTGGGTGCAGCCGGCACGCTCGGCTTGGTCTACCTGTACGTCACGGTGGACCTTCCGGCGACGCCGCCGATGCTGCAGTCGTCCACGGTGGTCGACGCCCAGGGGCGGCCGCTCGCCATCTTGGCCAAGGACGGCGTGCGCCAACGAGTGACGCTCGAGAACATCGCCCCGGCCGTGCCGAAGGCGCTCATCGCGGCAGAGGATCGCAACTTCCGCCACAACCGCGGGATCGACCCGAAGGGCCTCGCCCGAGCCTTCGTGAGCAACGTGCGGGGCAATCCGACGCAGGGCGGCAGCACGGTCACCCAGCAGCTCGTCAAGAACAGCTACCTCACCCCCGAGCGCTCGTACTCGCGCAAGGTCAAAGAGGCGATACTGGCGATCAAGCTCGATCAGCGCATGAGCAAGGACGAGATCCTCGAGCGCTACCTCAACACCGTGTACTTCGGGCGCGGCGCGTACGGCATCCAGGCGGCGGCGGGCGTCTACTTCGACGTCAAGGCCTCGCAGCTGACCGTCCCCCAGTCGGCTCTGCTCGTGGGTCTGCTGCGGGCACCCGAGAGCGCAGATCCCACGAAGGACCCGGTCACGGCGAAGCACCGCCGCGACTCCGTGCTCGGTGACATGGCCGAGGTGGGCGACCTCACCCCGGCGGAGGCGGCCCGGTACCAGCGCTCCGAGCTCGGCGCCCGTCCCGAGCGATCCATCACCAAGCTCCGCGCCGGTGTCGGCGCCCATGCGGTGGAGTGGATCCGCCAAGACGCCATCGCCCGGTTCGGCCCCGAAGCGGTCTACGGCGGCGGTCTGACCATCCACAGCACCATCGACATCGACAAGCAGCGCGCGGCGGAGCAGGCGGTCAGCAGCGTGCTCGACCAGCCGACGGACCCCGAGGCGGCACTGGTGGCGCTCGACACGAAGGGCGGCGTGAAGGCAGAGGTCGGGGGACGTGACTTCCAGCGGCTCAACGTCGACCTGGCGCGGGGGACGGCCGGAGGGGGCGGAGGACGCCAAGCGGGCTCGTCGTTCAAGCCGATCGTCCTGGCCACCGCGATCGACGAGGGTGCCGCGACGCTCGGTTCGCGCTTCGCTGGCCCGCCGACGCTGACCTTGGCGACATCGGCGGGGCCGTGGACGGTCGGGAACTTCGGGGGCGAGTCGTTCGGTCAGATCGACCTCACCACGGCCACGGCCCACTCGGTGAACACCGCCTACGCCCAGCTCATGGTGCAGGCCGACCCGGCGAAGGTGGTGGACACCGCCGCGCGCTTGGGGGTGGCCAGCGATCTCGAGCCCAACCCATCGCTCGTCCTGGGCACGAGCGAGGTCTCCCCCGTCGACATGGCGACTGCGTACTCCACGTTCGGGCGCGACGGCCGCCGGATCGACGCGCACATCATCGGGCGGGTCGAGGACTCCACCGGCCACACCATCTTCAAGGCCGAGACCGGGCCCGGCGATCAGGTCATCAAGCCCGGCACCGCTCGCGCCGTCAACCACGCACTCCAGGCGGTCATCCAGGAGGGGACCGGCGCGGCAGCGAAGCTCGACCGTCCCGCAGCCGGGAAGACCGGCACCACCCAGGACTACGGCGACGCCTGGTTCGCCGGCTACACCCCGAACTACACGGCCGTCGTCTGGATGGGCTATCCCGAAGGGCCCGGCCACCGCATGGATGACGTCCACGGCCGCTCCGTCACCGGGGGCTCCTTCCCTGCAGAGATCTGGAAGCGGTTCATGGATGCCGCCCTCACCGGAGTGCCCAAGAAGGACTTCCCTGCGGTTCCCCCCGATCTCCTGCGGCCGCCCGCTGACCCGATGAAGCCTCCTCCGACGGATGCGTCGATCGCCACGACGACCGCCGTCGAGCCCTCGACCACATCGACATCGATCGCCTCTACCGATGCGAGCACCCCGAACACCACGACGACCACGCCGGATGCGTCCACGACGACCGCCCCACCTCCACCCTCCACCACCACCGAGCCGCCGATCGCCACCACCACCACGGCACCCGGAGCGGTTCCCGCCGGAGGGCCCTGACCGCCCGGAGGACGGCAACCGAACCGGCCCTCAGTCGTCCATCTGCATGAACGGCTCCCAGACGCCGTCCAACGCCTCGCCGGCACCTCGGGCGGTGAGGGCCATCAGGCACCGGTAGAGGACGCCGATGGTCATCATCTGCAGCCGCAAGATCCTCATCTCAACCCTCCAAGGCGATGGGGCCACCGGACCCCGAGAGGTGGGAGGCGCCGCGCTGACGGCAGCTGCTACCCGCAGCCGGCATCGCCCAAACGCATGCGCAGGGGCGGAGAGGGCGGGCAGCCCGCGGTGGAGGAGCGGCGCGCCGGACGGGGTCGGGCGCCTCAGGGCTCGGCGGTGGCGGCGGCCCAGGCGAGCACCTCGCCCCGACCGATCTGGAGGAGGACGCTGGCGCTGTCGAAGTAGACGCGCTCGTTGACGATGCGGTCGGTGCCGGCGGCGAACGAGAACACGGCGATCACGGGGACTCGGAACGACTTGCCGGTGGGTGCCATCCCGTAGAACTCGCCGAGGTTCGTGCCGAGCAGCTCGAACTCGGAGATGACCGTGTCGTCATCCGCGAAGTGGTGGGTCACACCGTCGTGGCGCTGGTCGGGGAACGCGGTGCGCTGGGCGCGGTGGTAGGTGAGCACGTCCTCCTCGCCGTCGTGGATCTGTCCGGTCGCCATGATCTCGTAGCGGGGGTGGCCGTCGAAGGTGGCGATCGTCCGGTCGAACTCCTTCTCGACCTCGGAGGCGAAGTGCTCCTCGAGCACCTCGAGGCGACGCTGCTTCAGGTCTTCGCTGGTCATGACGGCCCCTCGGTGGTGGTCGGGTCGCTGACGAGCTTGCCCGAGGCGGGCCTCCCCGTCGACGGCGATGCCGAAGGGGTGGCAGCGACCACACTGGCGGGGTGACCGTGCCCGAGGTGCCGCCGACCGGGCTGCCGGTGGAGGACGTGGTGGGCGAGGTGGCCGAGGTGCTGGCCGGCCCTGGTGCCGGCGTGCTCGTGGCGCCGCCCGGAGCCGGCAAGACCACGGTGGTCCCGCTGCGGCTGCTCGACGCCGCCTGGCTGGGCGACCAGCGGATCGTCGTGCTCGAGCCGCGCCGGCTGGCCGCTCGCGCTGCGGCGGTGCGCATGGCCGACCTGCTCGGCGAGCGGGTCGGCGCGACCGTGGGCTACCGCACCCGCGACGAGCGGGTGGTCGGCAAGGAAACGCGCATCGAGGCGATCACCGAGGGGATCCTGGTGCGCCGGCTCCAGGGGGACCCCCCCCCTCCAGGGCACCGGCCTGGTCATCCTCGACGAGGTCCACGAGCGCAACCTCGTCGCCGACCTGTCGCTGGCCCTCGTGGCCGACGCCCGCACGGGCCTGCGGCCCGACCTGCGGGTGCTCGCCATGTCGGCCACGGTCGATGCCGACCGCTTCGCCCAGGTGCTGGCGACCGACGGGCGGGCGGCGCCAGTGGTGCGCAGCGACGGGCGCAGCCACCCGGTCGACGTCCGCCACCAGGCGCCGGGCCCTCGCGACCGCCCCGACGCCCACCTCGCACGGGTGGTGGCCGGCGCGATCGCCGCCCACGCCGAAGGCGATGTCCTGGTGTTCCTGCCGGGCGCGGCGGACATCCGTCGGGTGGCCGAGCGGCTGCAGGCCCCGGGCGCCCTGCCGGCCACCGTCGACGTCCGCCCGCTCTTCGGGGCGCTCGGTCAGCGCGAGCAGGACGAGGCCCTCGCTCCCTCGCCCGTGGGGCGTCGCCGGGTCGTGCTCGCCACCGACATCGCCGAGTCGAGCCTCACGGTGGCCGGGGTACGGATCGTGGTCGACGCCGGGCTGGTGCGCGTCCCGTGCTTCGACCCGGCCTCGGGCATGACGAGGCTGCAGACCGAGCCGGCGTCGGCGGCCTCGGCCGATCAGCGGGCCGGGCGGGCCGGTCGCCTTGGTCCGGGCACGGCGTACCGGGCGTGGGACCCGTCCGATGGCGCCCGCCGCCCCCGGTTCCCGGTCCCGGAGATCGCGGTGGCCGACCTGGCGGGCTTCGCGTTGGAGCTGGCCGTGTGGGGGCGTGGGCCTCGGCGCTGGCGCTGATCGACCAGCCGCCCGTGGCATCGATGGCCCAGGCCGAGGTGCTGCTGCGCGAGCTCGGCGCGATCGATGCCCACGGCCGTCCCACCGCCCGGGGCCGAGCCATGGCCGACCTGCCGCTGCACCCCCGCCTGGCCGCGCTGGCCCTGGTCGGCGACGACCGGGGCGTGGGGTGGACGGCGGCCCTGGTGGCCGCCCTGCTGGAGGAGCGCGACGTGCTGCGCGGCCGACCCGAGGAGCGCCCGGCCGACCTGGCGCTGCGCGTCGGGCTGGTCGACGGCGGAGGGACCGAAGGCGCCGCGGCCGACCGGGGCGGGGTGCGGACGGTCAGGCGCCGCGCCGAGCAGCTGGCTCGTCGGATCGGCGTCGCGCCCGGCCGCGCCCGCTTGATGAGGTGGGGCCGTTGGTCGTGGTGGCGTACCCCGAGCGCATCGCCCAGGCCCAGGGCGGTGGCGGGTTCCGCCTGCGAGGTGGGGGCGGGGGCCTGGTGCCGTCGGGCGACGCGCTGGCCGCATCGCCGTTTCTGGCGGTCGCCCGCATCGAGCCCGGTGTCCGGGGCCCGGTGGTCCGGCTGGCCGCCCACCTCTCGGCGGCAGAGGTGGAGGCCGCCGTGGCGGGCCAGGTGGAGGAGGAATCGGTGCTGCGGTGGGACGCAGAGGCCGACGACGTGCGGGTGCGCAGCGAGCGTCGCGCCGGAGCGCTGGTGCTGGCGTCGTCGGACCGGGCTCCGGCGCCGGGCCCGGCGGTCACCGAGGTGCTGCTCGACCGGGTGCGCGCCACGCAGGGGGGCATCCTGCGCTGGACGCCGGGCGCCCGCGCCCTCCAAGGCCGCCTGCAGTTCCTCCACGGCCTCGATCCGGGCGCCTGGCCCGAGGTGTCCGATGCCGGGCTGCTCGCCACGCTCGACGAGTGGCTGGGCCCGCTCCTCCCGGGGGCGAAGGGCCGCCGGGACCTCGAGCGCATCGACCTCGCCCACGCCTTGCTGGCCCGTCTCCCGTACGGGGCGCGCCGAGACCTCGACGCCCTGGCGCCCACCTCGTTCGCGACCGTCGACGGGGGCAACGTGGCGATCGGGTACGAGTCGGGTGGACCCCGGGCCGAGGTCCGGGTCCAGCGGCTGTTCGGGCTGACCGAACACCCCACGGCCGTGCGCGGCGCTGTGCCGGTGGTGCTCGAACTGCTCTCACCTGCTGGTCGTCCGATCCAGGTGACCGCGGATCTGCCCGGGTTCTGGGAGGGTTCGTGGGCCGAGGTCCGCAAGGAGATGGCCGGTCGCTACCCGAAGCACCCGTGGCCGCCCGACCCGGCCGCCACCCCTCCGCCGGCCCGGCGCGGGCGCCGATGACCTGACCGCCACCGGCGGCAGCATCACCGGTCTGGACATTTGTCAGTGTCAGGCTGGCGGGTGAGGGCTTGTCACCACGGCACCACCCAGACGGTCTACCCATCTGGGGGTGCCCTTCATCGGAGGTAGGAAATGACCATGCAACGACGATTGGCCGCCGAGGTGTTCGGCACCTTCTGGCTTGTCCTTGGCGGTTGCGGCTCGGCGATCTTCGCCGCCAACTTCTTGACCAAGGGCGAGACGCAGACCTCGCTCGGCATCGGCTTCTTGGGTGTCGCGTTCGCCTTCGGGCTCACGGTGCTGACGATGGCCTACGCCGTCGGGCACATCTCCGGCGGGCACTTCAACCCCGCCGTGACCATCGGCGCCATGGTGTCGGGCCGCTTCGACAAGAAGGACGCCGCCCCGTACATCGTCGCTCAGGTGATCGGCGGCATCATCGCCGCCGGCGTCCTGTACGCCATCGCCAAGGGCCAGCCCGGCTGGAAGATCGACAACACCCAGCCCGGCGCCTTCGCGGCCAACGGCTACGGCAAGCTCAGCCCTGGCCACTACGGCATGGGCGCCGCGTTCCTCGCCGAGACGGTCCTCACCGTGTTCTTCCTGCTCGTGATCCTCGGCGCCACCGCCAAGAAGGCCGCGGCCGGCTTCGGCGGCATGGCCATCGGTCTGGCGCTCGTGCTGATCCACCTGATCTCGATCCCGATCACCAACACCAGCGTGAACCCGGCCCGCTCCACCAGCCAGGCGATCTTCGCCGGCGGCGACTACATCCCGCAGCTGTGGCTGTTCTGGGTGGCTCCCATCCTCGGGGCCGTCATCGGTGGGCTCATCTGGAAGTACCTGCTCGAGGAGGGCGCCGACGAGGTGGCCCTCGTCGAGGGCGTCGAGGTTCCGGGGAACGCCCCGGCCTGACCGCACCGGTCGCACCGCGGTCCCGGCCTTCGTGGTTCGGGACCACGGCGACCACCCCGGTAGCGTCGCCGCATGTCATCGACGCGGAAGCGTGCCCTCCTGGCCCTCGCCGCCGCCGCCGCCGGAGGGGTGGTGCTGCTCCGGAACCGGCGGACGGCGCCCGACCAGGGGACCGGCCCGCGGCGCGGTCCCGTGGGTGCCACCGGCCGGGCGCAGCGCTCGGCGGTGCTGGCCACCACCGCCACCAAGGTCGGTGGCGGCTGGGCTGCCGATCGGGCCCGGAGCGTGTTCGCCGACGCCGAGCGGCGCGAGGCCATCGACGAGGCCCGTCAGCTGAAGACGGCGGAGCAGATCGCCGACACGCTCGGAAACATGAAGGGCGCCATGATGAAGCTCGGCCAGATGGCCAGCTACCTCGATCAGGGCATGCCCGAACCGGTGCGCGAGGCCCTCGCCGAGCTCCAGCAGGACGCCCCGCCGATGGCGCCCGAGCTGGCGGCGCAGGTGGTGCTCGAGGAGCTGGGCACCCGGCCCGAGGCGCTGTTCGCCGAGTGGGATCCGGTGCCCATCGCAGCCGCGTCGATCGGCCAGGTGCACCGGGCGCTCACGCACGACGGCCGCGCGGTGGCCGTGAAGGTGCAGTACCCGGGCGTCGACGACGCCATCCGTGGCGACCTCGACAACGCCGGGATGCTCTTCACGGGCATGAAGTTCCTGTTCCCGGGCCTCGACCCCGGGCCGCTCGTCGAGGAGCTGCGCGAGCGCATCATCGAGGAGCTCGACTACCGCCTCGAGGCCGACAACCAGCGCCTCTTCGCCGCCGCCTACGAAGGGCATCCCTTCATCCGGGTCCCGGCGGTGCTCGCCGAGCTCAGTGCCCGGCGGGTGCTCACCACCGAGCTGGCCGCGGGCGTCCGCTTCAACGAGATGCTGACGTGGTCGCAGGACGAGCGGGACCTGGCCGCCGAGGCGATCTACCGCTTCGTGTTCGGCAGCCTCTACCGCCTCGGCGCGTTCAACGGCGACCCGCACCCGGGCAACTACCTCTTCGAGCCCGGCGGCAAGGTCACGTTCCTCGACTACGGCCTGGTCAAGCAGTTCACCGACCAGGAGCTCCAGCCGTTCGAGGACATGATCGTCGCCATGGTCCTCGACCACGACCTGCCCGAGTTCCGGCGCATCGTCGAGCGGGTGGGTCTGCTCAAGCCGAGCCCGGAGTTCTCCGACGAGGCCATCGGCGACTACTTCGGCCACTTCTACGAGTTCGTCATCGAGGACCGCGAGCTGACGATGACCGAGGAGTACGCCAGCGAGACCGTGCGCCGGTTCTTCGACACGTCGGGCGAGCACGGCGAGATCATGAAGGCGGCCAACGTGCCCCGCTCGATGGTCATCATCCAGCGCATCAACCTCGGGCTCTACGCCATCCTCGGCCAGCTCGACGCCACCGCCAACTGGCGCCGGATCGCCGAGGAGCTGTGGCCCTGGACCCACGCCTCGCCGTCGACGCCGATGGGCGAGGCCGAGGCGGTCTGGCGAGCGCAACCGACGCGATGGCCGCTGCGCTGGCCGACTGACCGACTGACCGACTGACCGACTGACCGACTGACCGACTGACCGACTGACCGACTGACCGACTGACCGACTGACCGACTGACCGACTGACCGACTGACCGACTGATCGAGGATCAGGCCGGCGGAGGGAGGGCCCGGCGGCGGCGGCGCCAGAGGAACGACCGGTGGGTGACCTCGACGAGCGCGGCGACGAAGGCGATGCCGAGCCCGCTCACGAGCATGATGGCCGGCGCCTTGGCCTGGTCGGCCACCCGCTCCCGGCACGGCCGGTCGTTGTTGGCCTTGGCCTCGGCGGCGGTCACGCCCTTCGGCGGATCGGCGGGATCGACGAACACGTTGACCCGGCCGTCGAGGATGAAGCCGATCACCGTGCCGCAGTCCTGGGTGGGCGTAGAGACCGAGCGCAGCAGGAGCCCGAACCCGAGCACCGCGGCGATGACACCGACGAAGGCCACCACGGCCGTGGCCCGGAGCAGCCCGGTCGGACGAGGGTGCGACACCGTCGGCGCCGGCGCGGCCGCGGGCTCATCGGCCGGCGGGCTCGCAGGATCGGTGGTGGGAGCGGACACGGTGACCTCGGTGTGGGCAGCCGAGGCAGGTTAGGGCGCCACGGCGCCTGGCTCCCGGCGCGCCGCTGCCCCCCGGGTGGGAAGGGGGGCAGCAGCGGTGTTGGTTCCGAGGGGGCGGAGCGAGAGCCACCACAGTGCTGTGTGCCCTGGACAAGCACACCGAGCATTGCGTAATGGAGGGATATGTGGCTCCCGCTCCTGTACCCCGTTTGTCGGTGGGGGCGATGTGCCACCGACACCAAAACCATCGGTTCTCCCGTGCGGGAACTTGAGGGAGAATTTCACGGATGGTGCTCGTTCCAGCGCTCACCGTGGTCGTTTCGGCCGGGAGGGATCGGCTCGTTAGCCTGCACCGG
Source organism: Aquihabitans sp. McL0605 (assembly GCF_049993875.1). NCBI lineage: Bacteria > Bacillati > Actinomycetota > Acidimicrobiia > Acidimicrobiales > Iamiaceae > Aquihabitans > Aquihabitans sp. McL0605. The sequence goes on along the minus strand of NZ_CP188252.1, from coordinate 2,409,132 downwards.
TGATCGGCATCCTGGCTGCGAGCGACTCTGGCGCCTTCCTGGGCAAGGATCTGCTCCCGTACCTGGTGCTGGCCATGGGTGGAGCGCTCGTCGCCGGCAACCTGGCCGCCATCGTCAAGCCGCCCGAGGCCGCCCGCAAGGACGGCGACCTGGAGCGGGCCCCCATCGGCCGTTCGGTCGTCATGGCCGTCATCGGGCTGGTGGCGGCCCTGTGGGCCCTTGCCTCGCTGCTGACCTGATCGCCGGTCGACGGCAGGCCGACCCGGTCACCAGCCGGGCGTGGTCCAGCCCGACGGCAGCCAGCCGTCGGAGGCGAGCTCGAAGCCCGAGAAGTCGAACGCCGGGCTGACCGTGCAGCCCACCAGCGTCCAGCCCCCGACCGGGCGGGCGGCCTGCCAGGCCCGGGCCGGCACCACGGCCTGGGGCTCCTGACCGGCGTCGATGGCGGGGCCGAGGGTCACGACCTCGTGGTGCTCGCCCTCGGCGATGGCCAGCTCGAGCGGGGCACCCGCGTAGTGGTGCCAGGCCTCCGCGGCGTCGACCCGGTGCCACTGCGACCGCTCACCTGCATCGAGCAAGAAGTAGATGGCGCTGCCGACGCCGCGACCGCCGTCGGCCGGCAGGTCCCGCCACGTCTCGCGGTACCAGCCGCCCTCGGGGTGCGGGGCCAGCCCCAGCCGCTCGATGACCTCTCCTGCGTCCATCCACCAAGTGTGGACGACACGGTGGTGCCGCCCGACGACCCGGCCGGGCCGTCGGGGGCGTCGGGCTACGGGAGGGCGCCGTCCTGGCCGGTCTCGCCGGCGGCCTTCCACTTGGCCCGGTTGGCCTGGGCCTTGTGGCCACCGCGGAAGATCACCACGCCGATGCCGGCGATGGCCACCATGATCCCGCCCAGCAGCAGGAGCTGCTCGGAGCCGCCCCGGTCGCCGGGGTGCTCGGGGGCGGTGCCCGAGTTGGGTCGGTCGATGATGTGCGGGGTGCCGTCCTGGGTGGCCGTCGGCGCCTTGGTGTTGCCAGGGTCGGAGAACAGCGCGATGGCACCGATGCCGAGCACCAGCGCTCCGAACAGGACGAGCACGCTGAGCACGAGGGTCTTGCGGGGGATGTCGCCTCCGCCGCCGCGGCGGACCGGGCCGGAGGGGGCCGTGGGGGCAGTTGGCACGGTCACCGGGGCAGGTGCTCCGCGACCTTGAGGAGCGCCGTGAACCGCTTGGCGTACCCCTCACCATCGGTACCGGGCGTCTGCAGCTTCTCGGCGAGCGCGGAGCGGACGGCCACGGTCTGGGACTCGGTGTACTTGAGCAAGCCTTCTCGACCGTGTCGTCGCCCTACGCCCGACGCCTTCATGCCGCCCATCGGTGCGTCGACGCTGGCCCAGCCCGACGAGTAGCCGTCGTTGATGTTGACGGTGCCGGCCATGAGGCGGGCGCCGAGCTGGCGGCCCTTCTTGGTGTCGCCGCAGTAGACGCTGGCGTTGAGGCCGTACTCGGTGTCGTTGACCGCCTCGACGGCTTCGTCGACCTGGGCGTACGGGTAGATCGACACGACGGGACCGAACGTCTCGTCGCGGTAGACCTCCATCGCGGGGGTGACCTCGGCGAGCACGGTGGGCTCGTAGAAGAACGGGCCGATCTCCGGGCGGGCCTTGGCGCCGGCGACGACGCGGGCGCCCTTGGCCACGGCGTCGTCGACGTGCTCGGCGACCTTCGAGAGCTGGGCCGCGGACGCGAGGGCGCCCACCTCGGGGCCGTACTCCTGGTCGGCTCCGAGGGTCAGGCCCGAGACCCGCTTGGCGAAGCGCTCCGTGAACACCGGGGCGATGGCCTGGTCGATGTAGATGCGCTCGATGGAGATGCAGAGCTGGCCGGTGTTGGCGAAGCAGCCCACGGTGGCTCCCTCAACCCGCGGTTGATGTCGACGTCGGCGGTGATCACCATGGCGTTCTTGCCGCCGAGCTCCCCGGAGAACCCGATGAGGCGCTCGCCGGCCTGCTTGGCGACGGTGCGGCCGGTGGCGGTGGAGCCGGTGAACATCACGTAGTCGGTGGACTCGATGATGGCCTTGCCCACCTCGGTGCCGGGGCCGGTGACGATCTGGACGAGACCCTTCGGCAGGCCCGCCTCCTCGAGCAGCTCGAACGCCCGGATGGCGGTGAACGGGGTCTGCGAGTCGGGCTTGATCACGATGCCGTTGCCGGCCACCAGGGCGGCGAGGGCGTCGGACAGGGCCAGCACGAGCGGGTAGTTCCACGGCGCGATCACGCCGATCACGCCCTTCGGCACGTGGTGCTCCTTGGCGCTGACCAGGCCGGGCAGGGCGGTCAGGCGGGTGGTGGGCTTGAGGGCCCGAGGGGCGAGCCGGGCGTAGTACCGGGCCGTGACGGCCTGGTCCATGATCTCCTCGAACGCCCCACACGGGCCTTGCCGTTCTCGGCCTGGATCAGGTCGAGCAGCTCGTCCTGCTTCTCGAGGACGAGGTCGTGGTACCGCAGGAGCACGGCGGCCCGGTGGCGGATGGGCGTGGCCGCCCACTGCTTCTGGACCCGGCGGGCGGTGGCCACGGCCTTGGCGACATCTTCGGCGGTGCCGATCGGGACCTCGCCCACGACCTGGCCGTTGAGCGGCGACGTGACCTTCTTGAGCTCCCGTCCGGGGCCCACGTCGACCCGCTGGGCCAGGCGGTCGGTCTCGGCTCGACCGGGTCGCAACGAGGCGGCGGGTGCCTCCGAACGAGCGACGGGGGCAGGGCTGGCGTCGGTGGCGGTCATGCGGGCCTCCTGGTGGCTGCATGGGGCAGCCTCGTGGGACACCAACGGTACCGGGGGGTCCCTCCCGGGGCGAAGGCGGACCTGGGGCCAGGGCATCCGCGGCCTCCTGGGCGGGAACTCCCTCGGTCGACACGGTCGCGCCCGGCCACACTCGCGGGGTGGAAGCGCTCCCCGAACTCGTCGAGCACGACGGCCTGGTGCTGCGCCGCTGGACGGTCGACGACACCGAGCTGGTGGGCACGCTGGTCACCGCGAACCTCGAGCACCTGCGTCCGTACATGCCGTGGATCGAGCGCGAGCCGCTCTCGCTCGACGAGCGCCGCGGCTCGAGGTGGGCTGGGACACGGCCTGGGCCGCGGGCGGCGACGTGATCATGGGCATCTTCGACGACGGCACCACGGTCGGGAGCACCGGGCTGCACCGCCGCCTCGGGCCGGGTGCGCTGGAGATCGGCTACTGGGTGGACGCCCGCCACCTGGGCCAGGGCATCGCCCGACGGGCGTCCGAGGGCCTCACGACGATGGCCTTCACCGTGCCTGGGATCGACCGGGTCGAGATCCACCACGACATCTCCAACGTGCACAGCCGCCGCGTCCCCGAGCAGCTCGGGTTCCGCCTCATCGGGAAGTCCACCGCGCCAGGCGAGCCGCAGGCCCCGGCCGACACCGGGGTCGACCTGGTCTGGCGGATGACCCGAGACGAGTGGCTCGCCCGCTGATCCCACCAGCGGGCACGCCTGCGGCCGCATCCACCGATGGCGGCGGGCCTCGGCGGGGTCAGCCCTGGGGGAAGGCGGTCACGGCGTCGTCGTCATCGAAGCGGATGGCGGCGAGCTGGGTGGCCTGGCCGACGAGCGTGCCCGCCGAGTCCCACAGCTCGCAGACCTCGTCGACCCGGCCGTCGGCCACCTGCTGGGCCCACATGCGCACACGAGCGGGCCGGGCGCCGGGGCGGCGCGGAGGTAGGTGGTGAACGACAGGGTGGGCACCCACCCCGACCGGGCGATGTCGAACGTGGCGGGCGGGAGCGCGTCGAGGAAGAACAGGAGCGCGAGCGGGTCGATCGGCCGGCCGTCGGCGAACGAGATCCAGCCCTTCAGCTCGCCGCGGCCGCTCGGCTTCCCGCTGGCGAACCCGAGCACGGTCGGGTCGAGCCGGAGGTCGCTGCGCTCCATGATCGACACCTTGAACTTGCCGCCCGGCGGGTCGGCGGGCACCCGGAAGCACTGGTCGATGGGCGCCACCTCGAACGGTGTCACCGAGGACCAGGTGGGGGGGCCGGCATCGGGGCGGAGGGTGCCGACGGTGAGGGTGACGTCGACGCAGCGGCGCCCGCCCTGGGTGATGGTGGCACGCGCCTGGCTGGCGCCACGGCCGGTGCGCAGCGTCTCGACCTCGATCGACGCGGGCCCGGGGTCGGGCGCCCAGAGGTAGTGGGCGGTGGCGGCGAGCACGTCGCGGTGCACGCTGCCGGCCTGCTCCAGCGCCAGGCCGGTGGCGCGGGCAACGACCGCGAGCAGGTAGCCGCCGTTGGGCTTGGGGCCGACGGTGAACCCCTCGTCGACATCGAACTCGTAGGTGCCCTCGATGGTCCCCGGCCGCACCGCCGTGGCGATGTCGAACTCGTGGACGGCGGTGGCGGTGGAGGGGTCAGCGGCCATCGACAGACCCTAGGGCGGCGGTGGGTTGCATGAAAGAACTGAGTGCGTGGCATGTGCCACAGCGGCTCCTCAGTTCGCGGCCGGCTCCGCTTCGACCACGGACCTCATCGCCTCGAGCGTGCGGCGCATGCCGTTGCGGTTGGTCTTGCCCCGGGCCCAGCCGGCGAGGGCCCAGTAGATCTTGAGCGGAAGGGTCTCGGTGAGCTGGAAGAACTCGGTGACGTCGGTGCCGCCGTCGGCCTCCACCAGCCGGTAGCCCCAGGTGTTGATCACCTTGCCGCCGTTGACCACCCCGAACGTGAACTCCACGTCGGGCTCGCAGACCTGCACCACCGACGTGGTCCAGTAGGTGGGCCCCTTCTCGTTGCGCTTCACGTGGCCTCGGAACTCGGCGCCCACCGCCGGCCCGGTGGCCGGCTCGACCCACTTCGCCTCGAACGTCTCCGGGCTGAACTCGCCGATGCGGGTCACATCGCTGACGACGGCCCACACCTGGGAGGGGGTGGCGTTCATGTGGACGGTCACCGAATCGTGCATGGCGGCACCCTACGGCGGGCGCACAGCAGGCGTCGGGAGGAGCCGGTACGGTCCGATGGTCCTCGCGGCGCCCGGCTCGCACCGCCCCAACCTCTCCCCCGGAGGCACCCGATCATGACCACCGATCCCGCTCAGCTCGTCAAGGAACGGATCACGCAGCTGCTCGACGAGGTCGACCCTCGTGCGGTCAGCCTCGAGGAGCTCCGGGGCAAGCAGTACGACCTCGGCCTGGCCTGGGTGCACTTCCCCGAGGGCTGGGGCGGCCTCGGCCTGGCGCCCAGCCACCAGAAGGACATCGACGCCGCGCTCCACGACGCCGGCGGCGGCTTCCCCGACTCCCGCCACTTCTTCGGCCTCACCATGGCCGGCCCCACCGTGGTCACCCACGGCGACGACGCCCTCAAGACCCGCCTGCTGCGCCGGATGTTCACCGGTGAGGACTCCTGGTGCCAGCTGTTCAGCGAGCCCGGCGCCGGGTCCGACCTCGCCGGCCTCGCCTGCAAGGCCGTCCGCGACGGCGACGAGTGGGTCATCACCGGACAGAAGGTGTGGAACACGCTGGCGCACCTGGCCGACCGGGGCATGCTCGTCGCCCGCACCGACCCCGATGCGCCCAAGCACAAGGGCATGACCTACTTCGCGCTCGACATGCACGCCCCGGGCGTCGAGGTGCGGCCGCTGCGCCAGATCACCGGCGAGGCCGAGTTCAACGAGGTGTACATGACCGAGGTGCGGGTCCCCGACTCGGACCGCATCGGCGATGTGGGCGAGGGCTGGCGGGTCGCCATGACCACGCTGTCCAACGAGCGCACCACCATCGGTGGCGGCGGCGGGGGCGTGCCGGCCCGGGGGTCGGGCGCCATCGCCGAGGCCGTGCGCATCTGGAACGACGAACCGAACATCGACCGCAACCCCGTGGCACGCGACGACCTCATGAAGCTCTGGGTCCGCGCCGAGGTGCTGCGCCTCACCAACATCCGGGCATCGCAGAACCGCCGAGCCGGCAACCCCGGGCCCGAGGGCTCGATCGCCAAGCTGGTGTTCGCCCAGGTGAACATGGACGTCTACGCCTACTGCGTCGACCTGCTCGGTGCCGGCGGCATGGTGGGCTACGAGTACATCGACAAGCGGGTCGAGAACCTGGGCCTCACCGGCCCTCCCGGGTCGAGCCGCAAGATGTTCCTGCGGGCCCGCGCCAACTCCATCGAGGGCGGCACGTCGGAGATCCAGCGCAACATCATCGGCGAGCGCGTGCTCGGCCTTCCCGGCGAGCCCCGCAACGACAAGGACGTCCCGTGGAAGGACGTCCCTCGCAGCTGAGCCCGACCGCCGCTCGTGCCCCCCGCCCATCCGGCGGGGGGTGTGCCGTTCCGTGTCGTGACGACACGTTTCTGCACGCGCACCGGGGCTGGCGGACCGGTGCCGTCGGTCGGCGTGCGGGGTTTCGTGTCGTGAGCACACGGAACGGCACACCCCCTGGGCGATCTGCGGGAGGCCGGGCGTGATGGGTGCGGTGGCCGTGCGGTTGGCGACCGCGGACGACGTGGCGCAGCTGCCGGCGATCGAGGCGGCGGCGGGCGAGCAGTTCCGCACGGTGCCGGGATTGGCGTTCGTGGCCGACCACGACCCGTCGTTCGCGCCCGAGTTCATCGACGTCGCCGTGGCGCAGGACCGCGTGTGGGTGGCCGAGGTCGACGGCGCCCTGGTGGGCTACGCGCTCGGGCTCGACCTGGGCGGCCAGCCCCACCTCGAGCAGGTGTCGGTGCTGCCGGGTCATCAGGGCACGGGCATCGGGCGGGCGCTCATCGACCAGGTGTCGACCTGGGCCGCCGCGGTGGGCGGCACCTCGCTGACCTTGGCGACGTTCCACGACGTGCCGTGGAACGCCCCGTTCTATGCGCACCTCGGGTTCGTGCCGATCCCCGAGGACGAGGTGCTGGCCGACGCAGACCTGCTGGCCGTCCGAGCCGACGAGGGGACCCACGGCCTCGACCCCGACACCCGGGTCTTCATGCGCCGCCCGGTCTGACCCGCCGGGCTCTGTGGTCGATCGTCCCCCTGCCGGGGGGAAGATCGACCAGCGATGGCCACGGTCAGGTGGCGCGGAGGACGGCTTGGGTCTGGGTGACCTTGGCGACACGCTTGCCGGCGGCGTCGAGGACATCGGTCTCGACGACGATGGTGGTGCGGCCGGCGTGGAGCGGGCGGCTGATGGCCTCGACATGACCGTCACGCACGCCGCGCAGGAAGTTGGTGGCCGATGACACCGTGGTGGTGCCGGTGGCGCCCTCGGGCAGGTTCAGGAACACGGTGACGGCACCGGTGGCGTCGGCCAGGGCCATGAGGGCGCCACCGTGCATCAGGCCGCCGATGGTGCACCGCTCCGGGGCCCACGCCAACGTGGCGCGGACCTCCGGGGCGGTGACCGTGGTGAACTCGACGCCCATCAGCCCGCTGAAGGGCATGGTGGCCAGCGCTTGAGCGGGCGTGAGGGCGTCGTGGGCCATCAGTCGGTGGACTCGGTCACGCCGATGAACGCGAACGTGGCGCCAGCGGGGTCGGAGATGATGGCGAGGCGCCCGGCGGGGGTGTCGAACGGGGCCATCTGCACGCTGCCGCCCAGCTCGGTGACCTTCGCGGTGGAGGCGTCGACGTCGGCGACGCCGAAGTAGACGAGCCAGTGGTTGGGGACCATCGGCGGCATCTCCGGGCCCATCGGGCGCATGCCGGCGACGCCGCGGTCGCCGAGCTTCCACTCGGTGTACGTGCCGCCGGGCGACGGCATGTCGTTGGCGGCCCAGCCGAACACGCCGGGGTAGAAGGCCTTGGCCTCGTCGGGCTTGCGGGTGTTGAGCTCGTTCCAGGTGGGCGTGTTGGCGACGTTGACGATGCCGGAGCCGGAGTGGGTGCCCGCCTGCCACAGCGAGAAGAAGGTGCCGACGTCGTCGGTGCAGACGGCCATGCGGCCGAAGTCCATGACGTCCATGGCCTCGACGACGATCGCGCCGCCGGCGGCGACCGCCTTGGCGCAGCTGGCCTCGACATCGGCGGTGGCGACGTAGGTGGACCAGAACGGCGGGCCCGGATCCATCTTGGGACCGAAGCCGGCCACGTCGACACCGTCGACCTGACCCATGCGGTACCCACCGGTTTCCTCACTGCCTTCGGTGAACGTCCAGCCGAACAGGCCGCCGTAGAACGCGACGGCGGCGTCCATGTCGGGCACGCCGATGTCGACCCACGACGGGGTTCCGGGTTCGTAGCTGGTCATCTTCATGGTGTCTCCCTTGGGTTGCGTCGGTGCCCCTCCCGAACGGTTCGACAGTACCCAGGGGGTGTGACAGCCGCGCCCGGGAGCGGCCGCGTTCGCCCTCCGTTGTGCGAGCCTTCACCGGTGAGCATCGACGTGCGGCTCGAGGACCTTGCCGGGGCGATGGAGGAGCGTGGCCCCGAGGCGTACCTGGTGACGGTGCGCGACGACCGTCCGCACGTGGTGGCCGTGTCGGTGGCCGCCCGCGAGGACGTGCTGGTGGTGGGGGCCGGCCGGCGCACCGCCATGAACATCGAGGATCACCCGCTGGCCACCCTGTTGTGGCCGGTGACCGACGTGCACCCCAAGCACACCCTGCTGGTGGACGGCACCGCCGCGCTCTCCGAGGACGGCGAGTGGCTGTTGATCACGCCGACGAGCGCCATCCTCCACCGCGCCGGCGGCCGGCGGCGTGCGCTTCCCGACGAGGCCTGAGCCCCTCAGCCCCGGGGCAGGCCCTGCTGCGGGCCGGCGATGCCCTGCTGGTTGAGCGAGGAGCGGTCGGCGGCGGACCGGCCGCTCACGTGGCCCGACTGGCTGGAGCTCTGCACCCGCTTGGTGCGCAGGTTGGGGTAGGCGTCGGTGAGCGCTCGATCGACCTTGGCCTCTCGGCTGGCCAGCACCAGCGACACCGATCGGCCCGTGGGCTGCTCGAGCTGCTCCCGTTCGGCCTCGGCCTGCGTGGCTTGCTCCACCTCTCGCAGCCGTTCGCCGATGCGGTGGGCGTAGGCCAGCAGGAACGAGTGGCGGAACCGCCGCGGCGTGTCGTGCGGAGGGACGGTGGCGGCGAGCATGAAGCGCACGGCCTGGTACGAGAGGGCCATGAACAGCAGGCGGACGTTGTCGACATCGGTCTGGTAGCCGACGACCGTGCAGTACACGCGACCGCCGCTGCTGCGCTCGGTGACCACGCGGCAGCGGTTGGCCTGGGCGACCGCGCCCAGCAGGAAGGACTTGGCGCTGGCGTAGGGCGCCGCGATGACCCGGTGGTCCTGGACGATCTCGTCGGTGGCGTGGCCGGCCGCGGCGAGCATCGCATCGTCGATCGTGTGGCGGCCCATGAGCTCCTGGGCCTTGGCCATGAACGCGTCGGCCTCGGCTTGGTAGGGCGTGGACTCCGCCTTCTCGATGAGGGCGTGGACCCGGTTGATGTAGGTGTCGTTCGGCGATTGATCGGACATGTCGGCCTCAGTTGTAGGGGATCCCCCCGACGGCCGCCCATCCTGCGACGGGGGTCTGACAGCGAGGGTTGCGAGGGCGGCCCCGGTGGTCGGAGGTGGTCAGGGGCGGTGCGGGTCGGCGTGGGTGAGCAGCACCGTGACGGCCGCGGCGAGCGCAGAGAGGTCGTCGACGTCGGTGAGCCGGTCGTCGGCGATCTTCGGGGAGACGCCCCAGATGCTGACCGGCCCGATCACCTGTGCCGACATCGCCCGCAGCACCTGGGCGAGCGCCTCGCCGGCGTGCACGCCGCCGCCGCCCGACGCCGTGACCAGCAGGACGGGCTTGTCGACGAGCTCGCCCGACCCGACCGTCCAGTCGAGCGCATCCTTGAGCGCCCCCGGGTAGCTGTGGGCGTACTCGGGCGTGGCGATCACCACGGCGTCGGCCGCCGCGAGGGCGTTGCGCCACGTGGCCACCTCGGGATGGGCGGGGTCGTCGTCGTGGTCGGGGTTGAAGTGGGGGAGCCGGTCGATGCCGCGGAACCGGTGGTACTCGATGAGCGCCGGGCCGCCATCGGCGCCAGCCTCGACGGGTGTGGGCGCCGCGGTCACGAGGTCCGCCACCGACGCCAGGACGGCCGCGGTGGTGGACCGCTCCTGCAAGCTTCCGCACACCCCCACGACGCGCATGCACGCCTGTCTACCGGCCCGATCGCTGGGGTGCACCCGCGTCGGCGAGGTTGTCGTTGGCTGCGCACGGAGGCCCCCGGCAAAGGTTCCCCGGCTAGTGCGCAGGCGCTTGTAGCTCAATTGGATAGAGCATCTGACTACGGATCAGAAGGTTGGGGGTTCGAGTCCCTCCAAGCGTGCCAGCAAAATACGCAGGTCAGAGGCCCCTCCGGGGGCCTCTGCTCGTTTCCAGGGACCGTGGCCCGGCCAGCCGGCCGCAACCGCTCGCTGAGGGGGTCGATGAGACCCGCCACCGGCGGCGCTCGCCTGCAGGTCCGCAAGTCAGCTCGAAGTCAGGTCCTGGTCGCCTTCGGAGCGATCCCTCGTGTGCCTTGGAGGACGAGCCCGACGAACGCGGCGGTCCAGGCGGTGAGGGCGACCCCGAGCGTGACGCGAGGGAGCCATTCGAGGCCCTGGAGGTCGATCGCGGCACACATCTTGAAGGTGGCCGCCCCGTACATGCCCAAGGGGAAGACGAGTGCCCAGTACGAAGGGTGGTAGCGCAGCGGGACGCGGCTGATGATGTGGCGCCAGATGCCGATGGCGACCATGAGCGGGAACCAGAACGTGGCGGTGGCCCACGCCAACATGACGATGCCTTCGATGAACGGGGCCAGCCGCTCGATCTGCACGGAGACGAGCCGGGCGCCGAGGAGGTTCGAGCCGGCCAGGACCGTGATGGCGACGGCGCCTGCGGCGATCCAGGCCGGTGGGTCGGCTTCGGTGGGCTCGAGCTCCGTGAACGTCCAGCGCAGGAACACCATGGTCATGACGATCAGGTAGAGGACCAGACCGAGGGCGAACGCAGCGATCAGGGCGAACGCCAGCAGGTCGTCGGGATGGCGGACCAGCAGGAGGGCGCCGAGCACGACGATCGACTCGGTGGCGACGGTGAGCAGGAACCAGGTGCCGTTGATGCCCTTGTCGAGGCCGGGCTTCGGACCCTTGAGGACCACCGTGAACAGCGTGGCGTACACGAAGAACACCCACAGGGCGAGGCTGAACCACCACAAGGTCCACGACACGGTCCACCAGCCGTGGATGATGCCGGACCCGGCCCCCAAGACGTTGCTGGCCGCGACGGTGGTCAGGAACGTGAAGCCCTTGGCGTGGCTGGTGATGTCGTCCGCGAGCTGATGGGGGAACACGATGGCGCGCCACACGAGCAGCACCGTGAGCACGACGAAGGTGACCGCGGCGATGGCGTAGAGGCCGTCGGCGAGCCAGGTGAGGTCCTGCTGGGCGGCGCCGATGGCGACGATGCCCGTCGCCATGACCATGGCGAAGTAGCCGGGGAACAGGGTCCGGACGTCGGCGGTGATGTCGGGCCCTTCGCCTGCGGTCATGGGCGCAGGTACCGGAGCAGGACGGCCGAGCCGCCGGCGAGCGTGATCGACACGGCGGCGGTGGCCCAGGCGAGGGCCTCGTCGTCGGTGGCGAAGGCCTCGACCGCGACGGTGAGGAGGAACACCTGGAAGGCCACCAGGATGATGACGTAGACGACGACGGCCGACGACGCCCGGTGGGCACGGGCCGAGCTCCTCACGGTCGGTACCCGAGGGCCCAGATGGTGTCGTCGCGGATCTCCACCTCGATGCGGCCCAACGGCCGCGGTGGCGGCCCGGAGATGACCGCGCCGGTGCGGGTGTCGAAGTTGCCTTCGTGGCACGGGCAGTGCCAGCGATCCTCTTCGGCCTCGAAGTAGACGACGCACCCGAGGTGGGTGCACTTCTGGCTGAAGGCCACGACCTCGCGGTCCGAGGTGCGCAACAAGATGGCGGGGTCGTCCTCGGTGGGGTACTTGAACAGGTAGGTGCCGCCGACCACGATGTCGGCGAGGGGGATCAGCTCGCGTGGCTCGCCGGTGTTGATGGTGCGCAGCTGGGTCCAGGCGGCGAGGCCGAGGTTGCCGGCAGCCATGACCCCCGCGCCGGCGACGAGGTAGCGGGCGAACTCGCGGCGGGTGACGTCGTCCTCGGCGGCCGATTCGTACGGGAAGTCGCGCTTCCAGGCGGGCTCGTTCGCATCGTCGTCCATCAGCCCTCCAGGCCGAACGGGTCATCGAGCCAGGTGCCGGTGGTCCCATCGAGCGCATCGATCGGTCCGAGGTCGTCGACCACGGTGAAGACCTTGGTGTGGACGGCCTGGCGGCCGAACAGCCAGTTGTCGACGATGGAGCCCGTGCGGGTGGCGTGGAACTCCTCGGGGGTGCCGTACCAGAGGGCTTCGCTGGGGCACACCGACGCACACATGGGGGCGTAGCCCTCCGAGGTGCGGTCGGTGCACATGTCGCACTTCATCATCTGGTCGAACTCGGCGACGTACTTGGGCACGCCGAACGGGCAGGCGATCACGCAGTTGGAGCATCCGATGCACCGTGGCTTGAGGGCCGATTGCACGATGCCCTCCTCGGTCTGCTTGATGGCGTCGGCTGGGCACACCTGCGCACAGGTGGGGTCCTCGCAGTGCATGCAGACCATCGGGGCGGTCTGGGTGCTGACGGCGCGGTCGATGCGCTCGAGGTGGATCAGGGACTGGCCGGGTGCGTGCCGCACTCGGCGCAGGCTTGGACGCAGGCCTCGCAGCCGATGCACCGGCTGGGGTCGATGACGAAGATGGGCTTGTCGTCGATCCCGTAGCGGGTCGCCTTCACGTGGGTTCCTCCCTGGCGAGGGCCACGTGGACCGCGGCCACCTTGAACTCGGGCATCTTCGAGAGCGGGTCCACCGCTCGGATGGTCAGCTGGTTGGCGGCCTTGTTCCCGGGCCAGTGGTACGGGATGAACACGGTGTCGGGCCGGATGGTGTTGACCACCGTGGCGGGCAGCGTGATCTCGCCGTGCCGGGAGCGGACGGTGATCTGGTCGCCGTCGGCGATGCCGAGCGATCCGGCGAGCTTGGGGTGGATCTCGCAGAGGGGCTCCGGGTACTGCTCGACGAGGCTGGCGATGCGGCGGGTCTGCGTGCCGGACAGGTACTGGCTGACGACGCGGCCGGTGGTGAGCCACACCGGGTACTCGTCGTCGACGACCTCGGCCGGGGGCCGGCAGGGCACCGTGTGGAAGCGGGCCTTGCCGTCGGGGTGGGAGAACTGGCCGCCCTCGTGGAGTCGGGGGGTGCCCGGGTGGCCGATCTCGGGGATCGGCCAGAAGAGGCCGTGCTCGTCCACGATGCGCTCCCAGGTGGCACCGGTGTAGTCGGCGGTGCCACCTGACGACGCCCGGCACAGCTCGTCGAAGATCTCGTGGGTGCTCTGGTACTGGAAGTGCTCGCCCTTGCCGAGCCGGTCGGCGATCTCGAGCAGGATCTCCCAGTCGAGCCGGGCCTCGCCGGGTGGGGTGACCGCGGCGTTGATCTTGATGATTCGGCCTTCGCCGCTGGTGGAGGTGCCCTCGTCTTCTTCGTGCAGCGATCCGGCCAGGACCACGTCGGCGTGCTGGGCCGTCTCCGAGAGGAAGAAGTCGATGACCGAGAAGAACTCGAGCTTGTCGAGCGCCTCGGCGGTGAAGTTGGCGTCGGGCGACGAGACGGCGGGGTTGAAGCAGATCGACAGCAGGCCCTTGATGGTGCCGTCGTGGATGGCCTCGATGATCTCTTGGGCGGGGATGCCCTTGGTGGGGATCTCGGACTCGTCGACCTCCCAGACCTTGGCGACCGCTTCGTGGTGCTCGGGGTTGGAGATGTCTCGGTTGCCGGGGAGCTGGTCGGACTTGTGGCCGTGCTCGCCCGCCCTGCCCGTTGCCCTGACCGGTGATGGTCGAGACGCCGCAGCCCGGCTTGCCGAACTTGCCCGTGGCCAACCCCAGGTTGATGGCGGCGAGCACGTTCTCGGTGCCCTTGACCTGCTGCTCGATCCCCCGAGCGTGCAGCATCATGCCCGTCGCGGCCGTGCCCCACAGCTCGGCCGCCTCCTCGATGCGAGCGGCGGGGACCCCGGTGATCTCGGCGGCCCAGGCGGGTGTCATGTCGGCCGCAGCGGCCGCCGCCTGGTCGAAGTCGAGGGTGTGGGCGTCGATGAAGTCGTGGTCGAGCCAGTCGTTGCGGATCAGCTCGTGGAGCACCGCGCCGAACAGCGCCGAGTCGGAGCCCGGCCGGACCGGAAGGAGGAGGTCGGCGGTCCGGGCGAGGGGAACGACCCGAGGGTCCTGGACGATGAGCTTCGCCCCTGGATCGGTGCCCGCCAGATGTAGCTGGTGGTGATGGGGAAGGTCTCGGCGACGTTGGAGCCGGCGACCCACACCACGTCGGCGAGGGGGATGTCGCTCCACGGGTTCGGGGCGCGGTCGATGCCGAGCGCCTTCTTGTTGCCGACGCCGGCGGACACCATGCAGTAGCGGCCGTTGTAGTCGAGGTTGGCGGTGTGGAGCGCCAGCCGGGCGAACTTGCCGACGAGGTAGCTCTTCTCGTTGGTGAGCGAGACGCCGGACAGCATGGCGAAGGCGTCGTCGCCGTAGGTGGCCTGGATGCGCTGGATCTCGCTGACCACCTTGCCCAGCGCCTCGTCCCAGGACACGTTGCGGAACCCGCTGGGGGCGGCCTCGTCTCGCACCATCGGGTGCAGGAGCCGGTCGGGGTGGCTGCCCTGGAGGTAGCGCTTCACCCCCTTGGGGCACAGCTTCCCCTCGTTGAACGGGAAGTCGTACCAGGGCTCGAACCCGACGACCTCGTTGTCGTGGACCTTCAGCTTGATGCCGCACTGCTGGCCGCAGAAGCAGCAGTGCGTCTCGACGACCTTGTCCATCTCGAGGCCCGCGTCCCAACCACCCGGGGGCGCTTCGTTGAGGTGCGGTCCGTACTGCTCGATGAGCAGCTCCTCGGTGATCGGTATGCGGGCCATCAGCCGAACCCTCCAACTCGCGGACTGCGCCAGGGTCACGCTCGCCCGTCGACACCTCGGGCAGGTGTCCTGGTAGCTACCGCCACCGTCGATGCCGTAGTCGAAGCCGACCTGCGGAAGGACCTCTTTGAGATCCGCGACCTGCTGGGCGCTGGCGAACCCCTCGCCGCAGCGGCGGCACACCGCCGCCGGGCCTTCCTCGTTGGCGGTCCGGTAGTAGGCGACACCCAGGTTCCCGGGCCGCTGGAAGATGTGGAACAGCTTCCCGAACGGCAGGTACATCAGCCCGAGGATCACGGTGAGTGCGTGGATCGTGTTGAGCGCTGCGTAGAACTGGCCGTGCAGCCAGGTGCTCGACACCGTGAGGAACAGCCCGGTGACCGACACCGCGAACAGGCCGGCCAGGGCGAGGAAGTCTCCGCTGCGCTCCACGGCGAGCGCCCCGGGGTCGTGCAGGCGGCGACGCAAGAAGATGAACACGCCGGCCAGCACCAGCACGGCGGCGATGTCGAGGCCGTGGAAGATGACCCAGCCGAGGATGCTCCCCGCGTCGAACGTCGCCGTACCGACCCTCGACATGTACACCTGGTAGCGCTCGGCCTGCTGGCCGACGCTCTGGAAGTGCAGGAGCCCGAGCGTCAGCGGGAACGTGATGAGCGTGGCGAGGATGCACCCCCAGAACACCAGCTGATGGGCCAACCACCGGGTCCGAGAACGGCGCCGGATGAACGTCTGCGCCAGCAGCTGCGTACCTACGAGCGCAGGGAGGGCGACCGCGTTGCGGGCCTTGCGAGCCCGGAACGCGTCCCAACCGCGACGGTTCAACATCGCCGTGGACGGACGGCGCAGCCACACGGCATAGCGGTAGGTGACGCCGAACACGGCGAAGACCAGCCCGAAGAGGTAGCCGACGAGTGCCGCGTCGAACCAGACCAGCTGGTCGCTGCCGATGAAGGTGAGCGCCACCACGATCGCCACCGCGATCAGACCCCAGGTCAGACCCCGCCGGTCCAGAGGATTGCTCGTGCTCACGTCACCGCACCGCCTCTCTGGAGCGAGCGTAGGTTGCCGGGGCCGTCGATGGCGGCTGGACCTGGAATGCCTGTCGCCCGCTCACGATGGGGTGGCCGCACCTTCGTCCTCGGTCGTGATCTATCTGGCACGGGTAGACCCCTTCCCCTTCAGCTCGGCGAGAGGAGCACGCCGATCGTGGTCACGACGACGACACCGAAGCCGATCGCCATCTGGCGAAGGCCGAGCACGACGGGCCGCGGTACCGGCTGGGCGCCGGCGAGCCGTTGGCCCATGACGACCGCCAGGACCGCGGCGGCACCAGCGGCCAGACGATGGTCGAGCCCCACAGCCCCGGCCGTGAGCACGACGGCTGCCAGGTCTCCCAGCATGGCGGTGCGCGCCGAGACGCCTGGTGGTGAAGCCGAGCGATCTGCGCTCGGACGTGGGGGATCGAGGTGGCCACGTGGGCGGCGAGCACCAGCCACGCGCCCACCGCGAGCCGAGCACCCTGCCCATCCGCGAGCAGCACGATCGCCGCCACCGAGCACACGCTGATCGCGCCGGCCATCTCCGGGATCAGGCGTCGACCGTGGAGCGGACGTCGAACCAGGCCTCCACCGCCAGCAGCGGCAGAGCCACGGCACCCGGGATCCAGAACCCCGGCGCCGCGAGCACGACGGCCGCGATGGCCAGCAGCGCCAGCAGGGTCAGCTCTCCGGCTGCGACCCGTCGAGCGAGTCTCGTCCGGGCGAGGTTCCGGCCCCGCCGCTGGTCGATCACGGCGATCTTCAACGGTGTCCGGGCCAGGAACGCTACCACCGCGCCGAGGGCGACGCAGAGCCCAGCGACACGGGCGTGATCAGCAGCCCGAGCAGCCCGGGCTCCAAGGTGAGGCCCCAGCCGCCGTGCTCGGCCGGCAGCGCCACCGCCCGCAGCGGCGACCGTGGCGCCGCCGCCCCAGATGGCCGCTGCGCCACGCTCACGTCGGGCCCGCTTCGATCAGCGACGAGAGCGTCTGGGCTCCCAGATCGTCGAGCAGGTGTCCTCGGGCTCGGGACCAGGGACGGTGCAGCGCACACGTTCCCGCCTGGGCGCAGGCCCGGTCCTCCAGCACGCACCGGCCGGTGTCGACCGGTCCCTCGATCGCCTGGATCACCGTGAGCACGCTGACCTCGTCGGGATCGAACGCAGAGGCGTACCCACCGGTCGGTCCGGGGTCCGATCGCACCCACCCCTGTTGCACGAGCGGGTTCATCACCTGGGTCAGGAACCCCTTGGTCGTCCCGACCTCCTCCGCCAGCGTCGTGGCCTTCGACCGATCCGCACTCGCGTGCAGAGCGAGCAGGGCACGGATGGCGAGATCGGAGCGGCGGGTTACCTCAAGTCGCATACTCAGAGACTATTCGATTACGGTGGCCGGTGAGAAGCCCAGTTCGAAAGGTGGGTAGCCATGAGTGCAGGACCCCTGAGGCCGCAGCCGACCCGCGACCTCGACACGCCCGAAGAGATCGTGGAGATGGTGCGGCGCTTCTACCAGGACGTCGCCCAGGACGACCTGCTGGGCCCGCTCTTCAACGACGTCGCCCAGGTGGACTGGAACGAGCACCTGCCCAAGCTCACGCGCTTCTGGTGCCGGGCCCTGCTGGGGATGGAGGGCTACGTCGGCAACCCGTACCGGTCGCACGTGCTGGTGAACGACCGATCGCCGTTCACGATGGCCCAGTTCGAGCGGTGGCTCGAGCTGTTCCACGATGCCGTCGAGCTCGGATGGGTCGGACCCCGTGTCGACCAGGCGCTCGCGCTGGCGCACAACGTGGCGGACGTCCACTCCAACCAGCTCGTCGGCCGCAGCGCCGCGGAGGCGGTGCGGTGACCGGCGAGGAGGGGGGCGACCCGCCCTGCTGGGCCTCGCTGGTGGTCGACCAGCGCGGCACCGTGCCGGCCGCTCCGGTCCTGGCCGACCTCTCGACGCCAGCCGAGGTCCACGACCTGGTCACCCGGTTCTACCGGGAGATTGCCTTCGACGAGCTGCTCGAGCCGATGTTCGGCGAGGTGGCCGAGGTGGACTGGGCCGAGCACATCCCCAACCTCATTGACTACTGGTGCTGGATCCTCTTCGGCACGGACCACTTCGGCGGTGCCGTCACCCGGACCCACCGCGACCTCCACGCCCTGCGACGGATCGAACCTCAGCACTGCGACCGCTGGATCAGCCTCTGGTTCACCACCATCGACGCCGGTTGGTCCGGGATCCACGCCGACCACGCCAAGGACCACGCCGCCAAGCTCATGGCAGGCATGGCGAAGCACGTGTTCGGCTTCTCGTGGCCTCCGCCCCCATCGGCCCGTCCCCACGAAGGAGCGCTCAGGTCGCAGCGGCAGGCGATGGGGTCCACGGTGCAGTGATGCTCCGACGCGCCACCTCGGTGGTTCAGCGGCCGGATTCCGCGAGGTTGTCGAGCAGGTCACGGGTCGAAGCCAGGGTGACGAGGAGGAGTCGTCGGGCGACGTCGAGGAGCTCGCCCACCAAGGGGTCGCGCAGCGTGTAGATCACCGATGACCCTTCCTTGCGGGTCACCACCAAGCCGGCCTTGCGAAGGACCGCCAGCTGCTGGGAGAGGTGCGATGCCTCGATCCCGACGAGCGGCTGCATGTCTCCCACGGCGAACTCGCCCGTGGTGAGCACCTCGAGCACGCGAACCCGGGCAGGGTGGCTCAGGGCCTTGAACATGTCCGCCTTGATCTCGGAGAGCGGCCTGCTCGGCTCGAGATTCATGCGGCGAGGCTATCAGACCTGATGACCTGACCGATCTGTCAGGTCCGCCTGCGTCCGAGGAGGCCGTGGTGGCCGGACCCATCCAGCCGCCACGGCCTCTCCCCCCTTGGAGCAGCTCGAGTCCGAGTGGCGGGACCCGGAACCGAACTACCTGCGCATATTATCAGATGGCAAGGTACACACAGTGGCGGATAGGCTTCGGGCATGCCGGAGCCGTCTGAGGAGTCGAGTGGCCAGCGCGGGCGTGACGTGGTCGCGAAGCTGCCCCGGAACGTGGCCGTGGGCATCGTCGTGATGTTCGTCCTGACGGTGCTGATCGCGCTGCCCGCCGGGGCGGGTCTGCAGGTGGCCGTCGGCATCGCGCTGGTGCCCGCCGTGTTCGCAGGGCCGTTCGTCGGAGGCCTGATCACGGTGGCGCTCTACGAGACCTCCGAGGAACACCCGGAACCGTGACCGCCGCCCAGATGCGTGGCCCAGCGTGACGACAGAGACCCGGCACCACCCGTCGGGGCCGCTCAAGCTCGCGATCACGCTCGCGGCGTGCGCGGGGTTCGTCGATGCTCACGTGTATTTGAACGTGACGCCGGTGTTCGTCGCGAACATGAGTGGAAACCTCATCCACCTCGGGATGTTCACCGGGCTCGGCGACTGGCGGGAGGCGGTGGCCTCGATCGTTGCGTTCGCCGGGGTGGCTGCCTCGATCGTCCACCACGACCACCAGATCCAACGCGGCCTCCCCATAGGACCCAGCCGGCTGCTGGCGGTCGAGGCAACCCTGGTGGTCGCCCTCAGCCTGCTCGTCGCCCGCTTGCACGTCGGGTTCACCGCCCAGCCGTCGCCGAGAGATCTTCCGATCCTGCTCATCGGAGGGGTGGCGATGGGTCTCCAAGCCGGGTCGCTTCGACGGGTGGGCGAGATCTCGGTCGCAACCACCTACGGCACCGGCGCCATCGTCCGGATCGGCGAGAAGGTCGCGTCGGGGCTCGGGCGCCGATCGAGTCGCCGCGCACCGGCGCCGAGTGACCATCGCCGTGCTCGCCATCGTCTTGTGCAGCTACGTCGCCGGCGCGATCGCCGCCGCGATCGCCGGACCTCGACCAGCGCTGCTCATCATCCCGGGGATGGCCCTCGCCGCATCGTCCGCCGCGAGCCACCGGTGGCCCAGCGTCAGGGGCGGAGACCGAGGAGGTCGATCGAGCGGTCGCGCATCTCGACCTTGCGGACCTTGCCGGTGACGGTCATCGGGAACTCGTCGGTGAGGTGGAGGTACCGTGGGACCTTGTAGTGGGCGAGCTTGCCGTCGCAGAACTGCCGGACGGCCTCGATCGTGAGCTCGTCGGCACCGGCGCGGAGCTGGACCCACGCCATGAGCTCCTCGCCGTAGCGCTCGTCGGGCACGCCGATGACCTGGACGTCGTCGATGTCGGGATGCCCGTAGAGGAACTCCTCGATCTCCCGCGGGTAGATGTTCTCGCCGCCGCGGATGACCATGTCCTTGATGCGGCCGACGACGGCGACGTAGCCCTCGTCGTCCATCGTCCCGAGATCGCCGGTGTGCATCCAGCCGGCGCCGTCGATGGCGCCGGCGGTCTGCTCGGGCGCATCCCAGTAGCCGAGCATCACCGAGTAGCCGCTGGTGCACACCTCGCCCGGCTCGCCCCGTGGGACGGCGAGTCCCGACACGGGGTCGACGATCTGCACCTCGATGTGCGGCATGACCGTGCCCACGGTGGAGACCCGGCGCTCCAGGTCGTCCTCGTGCCGGGTCATGGTCGACACCGGGGAGGTCTCGGTCATGCCGTACATGATCGTGACCTCGTCCATGTGCATCTCGTCGACCACCCGCTTCATCACCTCCACCGGGCACGGCGAGCCGGCCATGATCCCGGTGCGCAGCGAGGTCAGGTCGTAGGTGGCGAACCCGGGCACGGCCAGCTCGGCGATGAACATGGTGGGGACGCCGTAGAGCGAGGTGCACCGCTCGTCCTGCACCGCCTGCAGGGTGGCGACCGGGTCGAACGGGGGGCCGGGATGACGATGGTGGCCCCGTTCGAGGTGGCCCCGAGGTTGCCCATTACCATCC
The DNA here is from genome assembly GCF_049993875.1 of Aquihabitans sp. McL0605. Lineage (NCBI taxonomy): Bacteria > Bacillati > Actinomycetota > Acidimicrobiia > Acidimicrobiales > Iamiaceae > Aquihabitans > Aquihabitans sp. McL0605. The sequence goes on along the minus strand of NZ_CP188252.1, from coordinate 2,388,257 downwards.
CGAAGCAGTGGTAGAAGGGCACCGGCACGCACACCCGGTCGGCCTCGGTGTATCCCAGCAGGTGCCCGACGAAGTAGCCGTTGTTGAGGATGTTGTGGTGCGAGAGGGTCGCCCCCTTGGGGAAGCCCGTGGTGCCCGACGTGTACTGGATGTTGATGGCGTCGTCGAAGCCGAGGGTGGCCTGGCGGTCGTCGAGCGTGCTCCGATCGACGACCGTCGAGGCGATGCCCTCCCAATCGGGCGAGCCGAGGAGGATGACGAGCTCGAGCGGGGCACTGGCCGCGGACCTCGGCGATCATGGCCGCGTAGTGCTCGTCTTGAACGATGGCGCGGCCACGAGCATGCGGATGCCGGCGTGGCCGAGCACGTACTGCAGCTCGTGGCTCCGGTAGGCCGGGTTGATGTTGACGAGGATGGCCCCGAGGCGGGCGGTGGCGTACTGGACGAGGATCCACTCGGCGGAGTTCGGCGCCCAGATGCCGATGCGGTCGCCCTTGGCCAGGCCCATCGCGAGGAGGCCCGAGGCGACGCGGTCGACGGCCTCGTCGAGCTCCCGGTAGGTCCACCGCCGGCCGGTGGGCACATCGACCACGGCTTCCGAGTCGGCGAGGCGCGCCACGGTGCGGGCGAGGTCGTCGCCGATCGTCCGGCCGATGAGCGGCTCGGTGCCGGCGCCACTCGCATAGCTCAGCGCTGCGGTCACCCCAAGACCCTCGCGGGCCGGACCGGCGGCCGCTGGATGGATCGAAACCAGGGGTTGACGTTCCGCTCCTCAGGGTGTGCAGTGGTGCCGTTCGCTCGGCGGAGGCGGACGACGGCGGTTGGCTCGGACCTGCGAGGTCCAGCCGGGAGGGGACGACCAGATGGTTGCTGTGCTGTTGGCGCAGACACCACCGACGGTGTGGGGCATTCCCCTGACCGGAGCGGTGATGTTCGGCATCTATCGGGTGGTCCAGACCGCGACGATCGCGGCGAACAGGCCCGAGAACATCGAGGCGGTGAAGGAGTTCTTCCGGGGGCCGGAGTCCAAGCCGCTGACGCCCACCTTCAAGCCCAACCCCCTGGTCGTACAACGGGTCGCTGCGCTCCAGCCCGGCGTGGCCCCGCCGGACCAGTCCCTCGGGTCATCGTTCGTCTTCATCTCGTACAAGCACAAGGACAGGGCCGCCGCGCTGAAGCTCAAGGAGCAGCTCCGGGGCGAGGCGTTCAGCGTGTGGATCGACAGCGACCAGCTCAAGGCGGGCACGTCGTGGAACCGAGCGATCCAGGGAGCGATCGAGCACTCGCGGTCGTGGTCTGCCTCATGTCGGGGCAGGAGCCGAGCGAGGTCGTGGAGCAGGAGCTCCAGTGGGCGAAGCTGCAGGACAAGACCATCGTCCCGATCTCGCTGAACGGTGGCAGGTACTTCGAGGTCAGCGGAGCCCAGCACGAGAAGTCCTCCGACGGATCGGTCTCGCAGCAGTTCCTGGTCGACCTTCGGCAAGAGGTGCAGCCCTCTCGTCAGCGGTAGGCGCAGGACGCGGCCGACCGTCGACCTGCTCGACCAGCGGTACGGCCTGAGCCGCAGCCCGAGAGCGGGGCTCGTCGTTCGCACGGGTTCCGAGCCGGTCCCGAGGATCGTCGGACCGAGGGCACGCCGAAGCGCCGTCGGCGAACGGGAGCTGGTCGAAACCGGACACACGTACGAACACGTTCGGTCCGGGAGCGGGCATGATGAGCGGGCCGGATGCGTGCGGGCAGCGGCGGTGGGGGGACGTGGTGCGGTGAGTACTCCGGAGGTGGCAGTGGGCGACCCGGGCGAGGTGGAGGTCGGGTCGGAGCCGTTCGACTCGGGGCGCGGCGACGGGCGGGCGACCGCGCTGACGGTCGTGCTGCCCCTGAAGCTCGGATCCACGCTGTTCCTGCGGCCCTGGCTCTACCTGCTCCGTGTGGGCCCGTGGCGCCGGTGGGCGGTGGGGACGGTCGACCACCAGCGGTTCGTGCAGGCCATCCGGTGGTCGCTCCTCCCGCCGTTCGCCCGGCAGCGCAAGCCGTGGCTGCGCCCGGCCGACACCCGCTGGCACCTGCTGTTCGAGAGCAACTTCGACGGCGAGTGGGACGAGTACCTCGACGTGTTCGGCTCGGTGATGGGCGGTCCGCTCCAGACCATCGCCTACTGGGGGCGGGGCTTCCCCGGCCTCGAGGACATCGATCTGTTCAAGGCCTACACGAGGGCGTTCGACCAGACGCCGGAGCACTACAGTCGGCGTACCCGGACTGGACGTCCGCTGACATCTACCAGGAGGTGATGGCGCAGGCGACGAGCCCGCACGACGCCCGCAAGCAGATCGCCAAGGACGGCTACGGCCGGAGCGACCCCCGGTGGACGACCGTGCTCCTCCCGCTCAAGGAGGGCCGGGAAGCCGAGGCGGCCGACATCAGCCGCTCGTTCTCCGAGCCCGACCCCGACTCGTCGTGCCCGTTCCTGCGCACCGAGCTGGTGCACTCGTCCGCATCGTGATCCTGCGCCGGGCCGCCGGCTCGTGGCTCCTCATCACCGCCACCCACGACTGCTCGACGCAGGAGCTGATCGAGGGCGCGGTCGCCCAGGATTCGGCGATGGCCCAGACGGCGGGCGAGGCGGAGCACGGCCGACTCCGGCGGCTCGTCGCCTGCACCGCCGAGGTCCCGGAGCAGCAGGACGGGTGGTGGGACGACGCCGACCTGGCCCGCCACCTGCTCAGCGGGGTCCCGGCGTCGTCGAGGTCGTGGATGGCGTACTGCGGGTACCCGGGCTGGACGGTCGCGACGATCCGGGGCTTCGACGAGGTGGCGCGAGACCCGCGGTGGCCCGTGCCGGAGGGAACGTGATCGACCGCTCCCAGGTCCAGTGGCTGGTCCTGCGCCCGAACAACCGGCGCGGATGCACATCGACTTCTACCGGTTCCGCACCGCGGGCGCTGGCCGAGTTCCTCGGCGTGGTCCGGCCGTGGGTGGCGTACGCCGACGCGACGGGCCGCACCGACCGCGTCAACGTGGCGATCACCGGTGACGGCATCCGGCTGCTCGACACCGACGCTCGCAGCCGGGCGGCGATGCCGGCGGCGTTCATGGACGGGATGCGGGCGGCCGTGGCCCGCCTCGGCGATCGCGGCCCGAGCGCCCCGGCCCACTGGGAGGCGCCGTTCCGACCCGACGACCCCGACGTGCACGTCGCCGTGCTGACGCTGCGATGGGACCCGGAGCCGCCGCTCGACGCAGCATGGACGGAGCTCCGGGACCGGTTCGCCGACGAACGGCTCCCCGAGAGTTGGACCGGTGTGGCCCGGCCGGAGAACCGCGAGGCGTTCGGCTTCCGGGACATGATCAGCGACCCGGTGATCGAAGGGTCCGGGCGCCGGGTGACCCCGGGCAACGGGGTCTGGGAGGCGTGGTCGAAGCGCTGGCGGGCGGTCCGCGCCGGCGAGGCGGTGCTCGGCCACCTCGACGAGAGCGGTGCCGTCGGCGGCCACCCCGATGCGGCCCTGCTGGAGCGCGACGGCAGCTACCTGGTGCTCCGCAAGCTGGGGCAGGACAAGGCGCTGTTCGTGGCGGAGTGCCAGCGCATCGCCGACGCGTCGGGCCACGGCGCGGTGCCGGCGATGACCTGGCAGGAGGTGGCCGAGCAGATCGTCGGGCGCCGGTTCGACGGCCAGGCCCTCGGCCAGGAAGGATCCGGCGAGCCCGAGAACGACTTCTGCTACCGGGACGGCAGCGTCAACGGCAAGGCGACCCCGGCCTCGAGCCACATCCGCCGGGCCAACCCCACGACGACATCGAGGCGGCCGAGAAGATGATGAGACGCCACCACGTCTTCCGACGGGGCATGCCCTTCGGCGAGTCGGGCCGCGACGAGGGGCTGCTGTTCCTGTCGGTCTGCGCCAGCATCACGCGGCAGTTCGAGTTCGTGCAGGGCCAGTGGCTCCAGGACGGCAACCGGTTCGGCCTCGGTCGCGAGACCGACGGGCTGACCAGCCAGCGCGACGACTCGGACCACGTGCAGCGGGGCTCGCTGTCGGTCGCCCGGGCCGACGGCAGCCGGCTGCGGTGCCCGTCGATCGCCTCCTTCGTGACCACCCAGGGCGGCGAGTACCTGCTCCTTCCGAGCCGGGCCGCCCTCGAAGCCATGGCGCCCGGCGAGGGGGCTCGGTGACCGCGCCCGGGCGAGGGTGGCGCTACCTCGGCTCGCGCCCGGAGCTGGCGCCGCCGCTGGCCGCCGTCGCCGACTTCCTGAGCGGGTTCCGGCAGGTGGTCACCGGTCCCGCCGCGATCGACGCGCTGCTCGCCGATCCCACGACACGGTGCCCTACCAGGAGCGCAGCGAGCGCCTGGGCGTCGGGCGGTTCCGCTCGCGCTCGACGGTGAGGAGCACGTCAAGGCGCACGCCCTGATCGCGGCGGTCCTGCGCGACACGGTGGCGGCGCACCAGGCCGGCATCGCCAAGGCGAGGCGGCAGGCGCTCGACATCGTCGCCTCGACCGGCCCCCGGCTCGACGTCGTCGCCGACCTGATCGATCCCGTGCTCCGGACCTGGTGCGAGACGTGGCTGGGCCTGCCCGGCGAGGGCCTGCACCTCCAACGTGTCGGGCAGCTCACCACGCACACGGTGTTCCTGAACCCGCGGGCCCCGGAGCCGCGGGTCCCTGGCCAAGGGATCGACTGCGACGGCCTGGCGCGGTGCGTGGAGCTCATCGCCGAGCAGCGGGCGCGCTGGGCGCCGATGGTGGCCGCGGCCCCCGAGGGCTCGGTGGTCCGGGCCCTGCACGAGCACCCCTCGGTGGCCTCGCCCGACGAGGTCACCGCCCACACGGTCGGCCTGACCGTCGGCCCGCTGGCGCTCGGTTCGAGGGCGGTGGCGATCGCCGTCGACGAGCTGCTGAAGCGCCCCGAGCAGTTCGCGGCGATCACCGACGAGACCGCGGCCACCGCTGCGTTCGACCGGGTCCTCGCCGTCCGCCCGCCGCTGCCGGGCGTGCCCCGGCGGCGCGGCGGCCACGAGGTGCTGGCGCTGACCCAGGCGGCCGCGGCGGTGGCCGCGAGCGATCCGGCGGCGTGGGCCTTCGGCGCCGGTCCGCACCGGTGCATGGGCCGGCCCCAGATCTCCGAGGCAGCGGCCGCGATCCTGCTGGCCCTCGCGCCGACCCGGCCCACCCGATCGGATGGACCGCGGCAGGCTCCGGATGGCGCACGGACCATCGGGGGTCCGGAGCTGGCCGTTCGAGGGCCACCTGGTGGTCGACCTCAACCCGTGAGGGCTCCGCGCAGCTGCTCGACCACCCAGGCGGGCACCTCGTCGGGGAGCCAGTGGCCGGCACCGACCACGGTGCGGACCTCCAGCTCGCCGGGCTCGGTCCGGGGCAGGAACATCGCCGCCTTGGAGATCTGCTCGTGGTCGCCCAGCCACACCTCGGCCGGCATGGGCAGCCGGTCCGGCCGCGGCGACGAGCACGCCTCGCGGAGCTCGGTCACGACCATGCGCCGGTAGAGCGCCTGCGTGGTCCGCCGCGCGTGCGGACCGAGGCGGTCGACGTAGGTCTGCAGCGCCTGGGCCCGATCGGGCGACCCCCACGACGCACCGTCGGCGGAGCTGTAGCGCACCAACCCCTCCACCCAACGCGACCGCTTGGCCACCGCGGCGCCGACCCCCGCCATGGGCAGGAGGTAGAGCAGGCCGCGGCAGTGGCGCAGCACCTGGGCGGGGGCCAGCCACGGCGGCATGATCGCCATGGTGGTCACCGTCAGGACGCGTCGGGCGCACCGGTGGCGACCCGGAACCGAACCAGCCGCCCCAGTCGTGGCCCACCACGTGAGCGGCGTCGAGGCCCAGGTCGTCGAGGGTGGCGGTCACGTCGGCGGCGATGCCGGTGGACGTGATCGGCTGCGGCGGGCGGCAGGGATCGATGGTGGACCAGCCGAAGCCCCGCGTGTCGATGGCGATCAGCCGGTGGCTCACGGCGAGCCGCGCAGGACGTGGCGCCAGGCGAACCAGTGCTGTGGCCAGCCGTGGAGCAGGACCACCGGCGGCACGTGGGGTCGCCGGCCTCCACGACGTGCTGGCGGCCCCGACCGCGATCGAGCATGCGGTGCACGAGCGGGACGCCCACCGCGGCATCGAGCGCCGGATCCGGCGACGGCACGGTGGCCGGCGCGCCGGTCACACGAGCGGCTGGTCGGCCGGCCGGGCGTCGGGCTCGACCGTGCCGGCGCCGGCGCCGGCGCCGGCCAACACGTCGAGCGATCGCCAGCAGTCCTCGAAGGAGCCGATCAGCCCCTCGCCCCAGCCGAGCACGACCTGCTGGCCGCGGAACGGCTCCACGAGGGGGAGGAGCTGGGCGGCCACATCGGCCCGGCCCACGCTCGCCACCGCCGTCGACATCAAGGCCAGCTCGCTCGGGTACCGGCGGCAGCAGCTGAGGTGGAGCTCCTTCCACGGCGCCAGCTCGTCGAGCTCGCCTCGGGCCTGGTCGGGCTCCCCCATCTCGAACAGCAACCGGATCCGGTAGAGGTCGGCGAGCATCCGGTCGGTCTGCCAGGCGCCCTGCGGGGGGAGCGCAGTGCGGACGGCATCGACGAAGTGCAGGGCGGTGGTGAGGTCGCCCTCGGCGTGGCTGAGCAGGAGGCGCTGGGTGCCGACGAACACCCAGCCGGCGAGCGGGTCGGCCGCCAGCCGATCGAGCTCGGCGATGCAGCCGCGCAGCCCGTCGAGGTCGTTGCGGGCCAGCGCCACCGCCGAGCGGCAGCGGAGCACGTCGGACTGGTACATCCACGATCCGGTGCGGATGGCGACCGTCTCGAGCTCGGTGGCGTCCTCCTCGACCGACTCCAGGTCGCCGGCCGACAGGTGGGCCATGCACAGGAGCCGCAGGCCGCGGCCGACCGAGCGGAGGTCCTGACGGGCCCGGCCCCGATCGGCGAGGAGGTGGGCGTGGTCGCGACGGTCATCGAGGTCGGGTGAGCGGAGGTTGGCCAGCCCATCGGTGAACACGACCTCGTCCATGAGGTCGTCGGGGCACGGATCGGGGAGCTCCTGGCGGGCCTGGGTGAGCGCGGCCTCGACCACCGTGCTGGGCGCACCCCACGCCGCCTGGTGGTAGGCGAGGGCCACCGCGCAGCGGCCCCTCGCCGTGGGGTGGACCAGGGCACCCAGCCGGCGGAGGCGAGCGCGATCGACGAGGGATCGGGCCCGAACCCGGCCCCGATCGTGCCGTGGAGCCCCACGGCGCGGGCCAGCGCGTCGTCGGGCACCAGGTCGGGCCGGGCCGCCCGCAGGTCGGCGACCGAGCTGGCCACGGCCTTGGCGGTGGCCAGGTCTCCGGCCCGCCAGACGCGTCGGCGTGGTGGAGCAGGGCTGCGGCGCGCACCGGCTCGGGCGCCAGCGCCACCTCGCGCTCGAAGAAGCGGGAGGCGTCGACGAACGCACCGCGGTCGCCGGCCTCTCGACCGGCGCGGTCGAGGGCGGCGGCGGCGTCGGCCGGGGGCACGAGCCGCCCTCCGTCCTCGGCGTGCTGGGCCAGGGCGGCCGCGGGCACGGGCTCGAGCGCGAGGCGGTGGAAGGCGTTGGCGTGGAGCACCAGGCGGCGTCCCGCGGGGATGGAGTCGCGACGGCGGAGCGGAACGTGGCGTGCACGAAGGTGGGCCCCGCGGGGGTCTCGCGGAGCAGGCCGTACTCGACGAGCCGGTCGACGCCGTCGAGCACCACCTCGACCGAGAGCTCGGGCACGAGGTCGGGCAGGACGTCGAGGGAGATCGGCTCGGCGAGGAGCGACGCCGCCTTCGCCACCTCGGTGGCCACCTCGCCGGCGCCCGTCAGCCGCCGCACGGTGATCGAGCGGGCGGTCTCGGGGATCTGGGCGATGTCGCCGTCGAGCGGCCGGTCGTCGGCGGCCGCCGAGGTGATGACGTCCTCGACGAACAGGGGCACGCCGCTGGTGACCTCGAAGATCCGCTTGGGAAGGTCGGCGGCCGCGGGGGCGGCGTCGCCGCGCTGGCGTTCGAGCAGCGTCCCGATGTCGGTCTCGTCGAGCACGCCGAGGGCGACGCGCGGCCCGCGCCGCTTGGCGACGTGCTCGGCGAGGGCCACGGCGGGCACGCCCACCTTCACCTCGCGGGGGCGCCAGGCGATGATGGTGGTGACACGCTCGGCGCTCGTCTCGGCCAGCACGTGGAGCAGCAGGCGGGTGGTCCCCTCGTCGGCCCAGTGGGCATCGTCGAGGAGCAGGACGACCGGTCGGCCGGCGGCGGCCTGAGCGATGTTGGCCCCGACGCCGTGGAAGAGCTGGTTGCGGCGCCACTCGCCGGTCTGGTTCTGGTCGGTCCAGCCGTCGAGCAGGCTGCGGACCTCGGTGGCGCCCAGCTGGTCGAGCACCTCGACCCACGGCACATACGGCGCGGCGTGGTCCTCCCGGGACCGGGTGGACAACACGGTGGCGGAGCTGGAGACCTCCTCCACGATGGCCGTGAGCAGCGCCGTCTTGCCGAACCCCTCGTCGGCCTCGACGACCACCAGGGTCCCCACCTGCTCGGCCGCGCTGCGCTCGATAGCGGCGCGCAGGACCTCCATCTCGGGCTCCGGCCAACCAGCGCGGGTGCGGCGTGCTTCGAGCGGGCGGGGGCCGGGCGGGGGCCCGCCGCGGGTGCGGGGGTGACGGGTGGACGGGGGAGCAGCTCGTCGTCGTGGCGGAGGACCGCGAGCTGCAGCGCCTGGAGCGAGGGCCCGGGCTCGAGGCCGAGGTCCTCGTTGAGGTGGCTGCACGCCGCTCGTAGGCGCGCAGCGCATCGGCTTGGCGGCCGAGCACGTAGAGGGCACGCATCAGGTGCTCCCAGAGCGGCTCGCGCTCGGGGTGCAGGCCGACCAGGCCCTCGAGCTCGGCGACGATCCGGGCGTGGTCGCCGAGCTCGAGGTCGGCTCGGAACCGGGCATCGAGCGCCTGCTGGCGGAGCTCTTCGAGGCGGGCCGCCTCGCCGCCGGCGAACGGCAGGTCGGCGACATCGGCGAGCGCCGGCCCGCGCCACAGGGCCAGGGCCCGGTGCAGCTCGACGGACCGGCTGGCCGCGTCGGGCTGGTCCTGAGCGGTGCGGACGAGCTGCTCGAAGCGGCCGAGGTCGGTGTCGGCGGCATCGACGTGGAGCGAGTAGCCGGCCGCGCTGGTCTGGATGGCCCCGTCGGGCAGGACCTGGCGGAGCTTCGAGATCTGGACCTGGACGGCCTTGCGGGCGGTGGGCGGCAGGCGCTCCCCCCAGAGGGCGCGGGCGAGGGCATCGACGCTGAGGCTGCGGCCCGGCGCCAGGATCATCCGCGCCAGCACGCCCCGCCGCTGGGGCGAGCCGAGGTCAACGGCGCGAGATCCCACCGCAACCGTGGTGGGACCGAGGATCAGGTACGTCGCACTCGGTTCCGTCACCACCTCGCCAATCTCCTCTGACGGGCCCGCTCCCACCGCGCTTGCCCGATGCCAACCGTACGCTTACCGGGCTGGTCCACGATCACCTTCGTGGATTCGGAACGGTTCGAGCGGCAGTATCGATCGGGGCTGGCAGGCGGCAGCCGCATCCTCGTCATCGACGACGACGAGCTCGCCCGAGCCGGGATCGTGGGTGCGCTGGGCCAGATCGACCACTCGTTCGACGTCATCGCCCTCGGGTTCGACGAGGCGCTGACCGCCAGCATCGACGGGGTCGCAGCGGCCGTGGTCGAGGCGGTCGACCCCACCAGCGACGGCGACCAGGTAGCCGGCGCCCGCATCGTCCAGCACCTCCGGCACAGCACCACCGACCCGGTGAGGATCGTCGTCACCTGCTCCGTGCTCCAGGACGACGCCGTCCGGCGGCGCATGTACGAGGTGGGGGTCGACCGGTACCTGCACCGCGGCTGGGCCCGCAACCGCGGCGACCTCCGCCGTGCCGTGCTCGAGCCCTTCGCCCCGGAGCTGGCGGTCCCCGCCCCGGTCGACCTCGGTGCGATGCACCGCCTCGGGATCGATGTCGGCAGCCGGGTCAACGGTGGCGTGCAGGCCACGCTCGCCGAAGGGCTGGTGCACGACTACGCGTGGGTCGGCCCGCAAGGGCGGGACCGGTTCGCCCGGCGGGTGCGCTTCAACGATGCGGCCCGGCTCCGCCCGGTCACCGTGGAGGGCCTGACCAGCGAGCACGGCGAGATCGTGCCCTCGCTCCGCCAGGTCCAGCGCTTCTTCTCCTGGGCGGCCCGGGTGGTCGATTGCCCGCCGCGGCCCGGACGGCAGTCCGAGTACCGGCCGGCACAGCAGGTGCGCATGGGCACCAGCGAGATCGCGGCTCGCCTGGCGCACCCCAGCCGATCCATGGATCGCGCCGCGGTGCCTGTGGGCCGGCGTGCCTTGCGCCCGGTCCAAGACGATGTCTCCGACGATGCTCAGGAGGTGGTCTCGTGACCGCGTCGACCCAGGTGCGGCGGGTCCCCGGAGGCTCGGCCACCCAGGCGGGGGTGGCTGAGCCGACCGAGGCGTCCGGCCTGGCGGCGGCGCTCGGTGCCGCCACCACGCCGGTCCCCGAGGCCCTCCGGTTCGCGGCTCGCCGCGACGAACCCGATCCGGCCGCCGACCTCGATCCCCCTTCGCACGGGACCGGTGGGGCGCTCAAGCCCCACGATCCCCGGCGCCGCCACCGGTAGCGCCCACGTTCACCTCGCCGGGCCCTGCCCCCACGGACCGGTCGGCCGCAACGACGGATGCGGCCGGCTCCCGGGGGCCCGGTGGAGGTGGTCCCACCCCGATCACCCGAGCCGGCGGAGCTCGGGGGATCGGGGTGAACCGCTGCTCACGGGCTCATCACCGCGTGGGAGGGTGACGGCCATGGGCCTCCACCACGCGCTGCGACCGGTCGTCCGTCCTCGGCTGGCGGCCGCGGTGCTCGTCGCTGCGCTGGCGGTGGTGGCGCAGGGGTGCGCGAGCAGCGGCGATCAGGCGAGCCGCCCGACCACCACCGCTCCGGCGGCGGGGTCCACGACCACTGCGACCGCGTCGTCGCTCGATTGCCACGGGACCGGGACCGTCGCCACCCACGACGTCCGGTACCGGCAGGTCGCCGGCGTCGACCCCGACCTGCTCTCGCTCGACTACTACCGGCCGGTGCGGGCGCCGGGCTGCGGGCCGGCGCCGATCGTCGTGTACGTCCACGGTGGCGGCTTCCGCATCGGCGACAAGGCCCGGAAGATGCCCGACAAGGTGAAGCTGTTCAACGACGAGGGCTGGGTGTTCGCCAGCGTGGACTACCGGCTGTCGCCCCAGCCGCCGTGGGCCGCGCCCGGTGAGGTGCGGTACCCGACCCAGGAGCAGGATGCGGCGGCGGCCGTGGCCTGGCTGCACGACCACACGTCGGCGTTCGGGGGCGACCCGAGCCGCATCTCCCTCATCGGCCACTCGTCCGGCGCGTTCATCGTGTCGCTGCTCGGCACCGACACGTCGTTCCTGGAGCAGGCGGGGTCCACGCCACCGAGGTCCCGTGCGTGGTCTCCCTCGACACCGAGTACGACATCCGGAGCCAGGTCGCCCAGGGCGGGCCCCAGGAGGTCCTCTACGCAACACGTTCGGCGACGACCCGGCCGTGTGGAAGGCGGGCTCGCCGATGGAGCACACCGCCGCCGGCGAGGTCCGACCCCACTTCTTGATCTACGCGCGGGGGCGAAGCGCCGCACCGCGCAGGCTGCCGCGTTCGCCGAGGCCCTGGTGGAGGGCGGCACGCCGGCCCGTTCGATCGATGTGAACCCCCTCGACCACGAGGGGATCGACGACGCCGTCGGCCGCCCGGGGGACACGGTGGTCACGCCGCCCCTGATGGCGTTCCTGCGGACCTGCGCCCGCCCGGCGAGCAGCTGACCCCTCCTGCCACCATCGCACGGCACCGGGCGCTCACCGCCCGCATCCCCACGAAGTTCGGTGATGGGGTGGTCAGTCCTGGACGGCGGCGGCGATGGGGGCCAGGAACTTGGCGTCGTCCCAGCTGTCGGGAGGCTTGGTGCCCTTGCCGGGGACCAGGTCGTCGGGCGGGTACTTGCCGAACAGGTTGGGGTCGGCGACGGCCGGGCCGGGGTCCTTCACGTACGTGCCCGTGCGGACGACCACCAGGTCGAGGCTGGGGATGACGTAGATGAACTGGCCGTCGTGGCCCTCGGCCGCGAACAGGTCCTTGGGGACGCCGTCGACCTCGGGCAGCCACCACATGTAGCCGTAGCCGGGGTGGTCGCCGGGGGCGTCCTGCACCGAGTCGTGCACCCACGAGGCGGGCACCACCTGCTGGTCGCCCCACCTGCCGTCGTGCAGGTAGAGGAGGCCGAAGCGGGCGAACCCGCGGGCGGTGGAGTCGAGGCAGCAGTAGCCGAGCGTCTGGTCCTCCGCGTCCTTCCACCACTCGGCGCGCTCCATGCCGATGGGCTTGAACAGCTTCTGCTCGGCGTAGTCGCCGGCGGGCATCCCGGTGGCGCCCTCGATGATCCCCGACAGGATCATGGCGTCGCCGCTGGAGTACAGCCACCGGGTGCCGGGGGTGGTGGCGACGGGGCGGGATGCGGCGTAGGCCAGCTCGTCCTTGCTGAGGCCCATCTTCACCACGTCGGAGCTGCCGGCCGAGGTGGGGTCGTAGTCCTCGTCCCACTGGAGGCCGGACTGCATGTGCAAGATGTCCTCGACCCGGATGCCCGCCTTGTCGGTGCCCTTCCACCGTGTGAGGTAGGTGGCGGCGGGCTCGTCGACGCCGGCGATCTTGCCGTCGGCCACCGCGATGCCGGTGACCGCGCTGGAGAAGCTCTTGGCGACCGACCAGCTGGCCACCCAGGAGTCGGCGTCGGCGCCGGCCGTGTACCACTCCGACACGATCACGCCGTGGCGGACGACCACCACGCCCTGGGTGTTCTTCCCGTCGGCGAAGGCGTAGGTGCGGGCCTTCTCGAGGTCGGCGGCGTCCATGCCCTCCTGCGCCGGCTTCTCCACGGTCCACGCCTTGCCCGGCACGAGGGTCTTCGTGCCGATGCCCTGGCCCGCAGCCGCCGCCGTGCTCGCTGCCGCCGTGGTCGTCGTCCCTGCGCCGTCGCTGCCGTCGGAGCTGCTGCACGCCGTCAGCGCACCCATCAGCACCGCGGCCGCGGCCAGCCACCGCACCGCGCCCTTCGTCCCCATGCCGATCAGTCAACCACCGTGCTCGACCGGGCGCTCGCAGGACGTTGCGCTCCGGCGGAACCGTCGTGCCCGTGCGCGCTCCGGGCGCACCCGGCGTCTCAGTAGAACTTGGCCCAGCCGCCGGTGTGGAAGGTGATCTCCGGTGGCGAGATCACGCCGGCCTTGTCCATCACCGCCTTCAGCTCGGGGTCGGCGACGAACCTCCTGAACGTGTCGAACGTCTCGGCCTGGTGGTACACGGTCACCCGCTGCCGGTCGTCGAGGTCCCGGTTGGCGGCCTGGCCGATGATGCCGCCGGCTCGCTGGAAGTCGTCGACCGAGTCGTAGACGTCGAGCCAGGCGTCGAAGTCGGCGACGCGGTGGTCGAGGATGAGGGCGGGGAGCTGCCGGTCCCAGATCACGTCCTCGCGGACCGGCTGGAGCCAGCGGATCTCGGGTGCTGAGGTGGCCCCGGCCTCCTGCATCCTGGCGGCCAGCTCGGGTGAGGTGGAGAAGGCCCTCGCCCGGTCCAGGTCGGAGAGGGCCAGGAAGATCGTGACCCGGTTGGGGTCGTCCTCGGCCCGGTTGATGTGGTGGCCGAGGATGCCGGCGGCACGGCGGGCGTCTTCATCGTGGTCGAAGGCGCGTTGCCACTGGTCGAGGTCGGCGACCGAGTGGGTGAGCAGGGCGGCGTACGGGGGCAGTTCGTCAGCCATGGCGGTGCGTCCTTGGGCGAGGGGTGGTACCCGTGCAGTGTCCGCTCCTGGCGTTTCAGTTGCGCGTCACCTGGCTGCGGGCCTGGTCCCGGAGCCCGTCGCCGACGTTGCCGTCACCCAAAGCAGGGCGACAGCGGGGGCGCTCGCTGGAAGGATGTCCGCAATGGCTCCCTCCTGGCCGCTGACCGGACGCAGCGCGCTGTTTGACCGGATCGGCCGCGCCTACACCGAGGGCACGGCGGGCGGCGTGGTCCTCACCGGGGCCGCGGGCGTGGGCAAGACCCGGCTCGGCGAGGAGCTGCTGCTGGCCGCGGCCGCCCGGCCGACGGCGCGGGGTGGGGCACCCGGCCACCGAGCAGATCCCGCTCGGTGCGCTCGCCCACCTGCTGCCGTCGGACCTCGGCGACGACATGGGCACGGGCGAGGACGATCGGCCGGCCCTGTTCCACCGGGCCCGCACCCACCTGGCCGACCGCCCCGACGGGCAGCGCCTCCTGCTGCTGGTGGACGACTTCGACCACCTCGATGCCACGTCGCTCGCGCTGCTGCTGCCGCTCACGATCGAGCGGCGGATCTTCCTCGTGGCCACCGTCCGGGCCGGGTCGCCGCTGCCCGACTTCATCGTGTCCCTGCTCAAGGAGGGCCACCTGACGATCGAGACCATCCCGGAGCTGTCGGTCGATGAGGTCGGCACCCTGCTCCACCGGGTGCTCGACGGCCCGGTCGACACCGATGCGGTCGGCCGGCTCGCCGAGGTGTCGGGCGGGAACCTGCAGGTGCTGCGCGAGCTCGTGCTGCGCTCGCAGGAGCAGGCCACCCTGGTCCGCGAGGGCGGGGTGTGGCGCCTGCACGGCCTGCCCCGGTCGGCGGGGCTCGACGAGCTGATCGGCGCCCACCTCGCCGAGCTCGATCGGGCCGAGCTGGAGGCGCTCGAGGCCCTGGCGGTGGCCGGGTCCGTCGGGCTGGTCGACGTGGAGGCGCTGGCCGGGCTCGATGTGGCCATGGCGCTGAACCGGCGCGGGCTGCTCCGCGTCACCACCGACGGGCGGCGCACCCGCGTCGGGCTGTCGCACCCGATCTACGGCGAGATCCTCCGCCAGCAGCTGACGGTGCTGCGCACCCGCCAGCTGCAGCGCACGCTCGCCGACCTGTACGAGCAGCGCGGGGCGCGCCGCTGCGACGACCTCACGCAGCTGGCGCGCTGGCGCCTGGAGGCGGGGGGCTCGGTCGAGCCGGACCTCCTGGTCAACGCTGGCCGCCTGGCTGTGCTCGGTCGCGACACCGACCTGGCCCGGCGCTTCGCCCGCGCCGCCAGCGAGGGCGGGCGCAGCCACGACGCCGCGCTCATCGCGATCGAGGCGGCGGTCCTCGACGGCGACGCCGAGGAGCTCGAGCAGATCGTGGCGTCCGTCTGGGACGACCCCTCGCTGCCGCAGTCGAGCCGGTCGCTGCTGGCCCGCCGCCTGGCCAACGCCCGGTTCTGGTCGGGCGACCTCAATGGCCGCTCCCGCCCTCAGCGACGCCGAGCCCCTGCTCGACGATCCCGTGGCCGCCATGACCGTCCGCGCCCAGCGGGCGCTGCTGCTGGCCAACAACGGGCGTGCCGAGGAGGCGCTCGAGATCGTGGCCACGGTCGGGCCGGTGGCCGATCCCCGGGTGCGGGTGGACCTGGCCGTGGCCGAGAGCATCGGGTGCGTCAGCCTGGGCCGCTTCTCGGAGGCCATCGCGATCTCCCGGGAGGGCGCCCGCACCCAGGCGCTGCTCCCCGCCTGGCAGCGCCGGCGCGGCATGGCGGCGCACGTGCTGAACGAGGCCCACGCCCTGGCGTACAGCGGGCGCTACCCCGAGGCGTGGACGCTGATCGAGGCGGCGGTGCCCGGTGCCCAGCACGCTCGGGCGGTGCCGCGATCGTGTGGTTCGAGGTGGTGCTCGGGGAGATCGACCGGGACTCGGGGCGTGGCCGGGACGCGGTCGCCCACTTCACGGCGGCGGCCGACCTGGCGGCCGACGGGGCCAGGAGGCGGCCCTGGTGTGGGCGCTGGTCGGGATCGCGCAGGGGCACCTCCTGCTGGGCGATGGCGCGTCGGCCGCGGCCGCGCTGGAGTACGCCGATGCCCGGACGAGCCCGCTGGCCACCTCGTGGTCCACCCGGGAGCGGGCGTGCGCCTGGCTCCTCGCCTGCCACGGCGACCTGGGGCTGGCCCGGCGCCTCATCGCCCAGGTGGCGGAGGCGTCCGCCGAGCACCTGTGGAACTTCGAGTGCGGTGTCGTGCACGACCTGGTCCGCTTCGGCGATCCGGAGGCTGCGGTCGGGCGCCTGGGCGAGCTGGAGCAGTTGGTCCAGGGGCCCTACATCCGCGGGCCGGCGGCCCACGCCCGGGCGGCGGTGACCGGCGACACCGCGCGACGCCGGCGCGGTCGAGCGGTTCGTGGCCCTGCCCTGCTACGTGCTCGGTGCCGAGGCGTCGATGGAGCTGGCCGACCTGCACCGGCGGGCGGGTGCGCACCGTGAGGCGTCGGCCACGGTGCGTCAGGCGGTGCAGCTCGTCGACGCGGCCGGTGGTGCCCGCACGCCCGGTCTCCAGCGGGCGACGCCCTCGAGCCCCTCTCCGACCACGACGCGAGGTTGCCCTG
This sequence comes from Aquihabitans sp. McL0605, assembly GCF_049993875.1. NCBI lineage: Bacteria > Bacillati > Actinomycetota > Acidimicrobiia > Acidimicrobiales > Iamiaceae > Aquihabitans > Aquihabitans sp. McL0605. The sequence goes on along the minus strand of NZ_CP188252.1, from coordinate 2,371,765 downwards.
CTCGCCGCGGGCGGCATGGCCAGCCGGGAGATCGCCGAGCGCCTCTACCTGTCGAAGCGCACGATCGACTCCCACCTCAGCAGCGTGTACCGCAAGCTCGGCGTCACCGGCCGCGACCAGCTGCACGCCGCCCTCGACCCGGCCATGGGCGAGCCCAGGTAGATCCATCGGCGGCCGCTGCGACCTGCACGTCCGCCGTTGCGTACCGGCCCCGGCGGCGATCGGTACACGATACCGATGCGGCCACCGCCGTCGGCCCGCATCGTGGAGGCATGCAGACCGACAGGTGGAGAAGACCATGAGCCCCGACGAGATCGACCAGGTCAACCGCACCTGGAAGCAGGCGGTGAACGACGCGAGCTCCTCCTCCAGTCGATCGGCGACCGGCTCCCGGGCTCGGTGTCGTTCCGCACCGAGCGGGCCGAGTGGATCGTGGAGGCGGTGTCGTCGCTGTCTCCCGTGCTCGACCACCCGACCGTGTTCGTGCCCGCCGCGATCCACCTCATCTCGATGCGGTTCCCGCTGACCATGGAGGAGCTGGCGGCCGAGCGCGAGGCCCTGCTCGAAGCCCTGGAGGAGCGGTGCGGCCCCCTCACCATGGCGGCCGGGCACATGTGGGACCTGGCGATCGAGCTGTTCGGTGAGATCGCGTGCTCGATCGGGCTGGACCCGTTCGGGCTGCCCCGAGCGGGGCACGCGACCTCCTTGGGCCGATACCCGTGATCTCCCCGGGCACCACCACCTTCCTGTTCACCGACATCGAGTCGTCCACCGCCGAGTGGGAGCGCTCCTCGGACATGTCCGGGCGCCTGCACCGCCACCTCACGATCCTGCAGGAGACGGTGGCCATGTTCGGCGGCGTCGTCTTCGCGTCCATGGGCGACGGCATCGCTGCCGCGTTCTCCTCGGCCGATGCTGCGGTCCACGCCGCCATCTCGGCCCAGGGCGAGCTGCCGACGTCGGGTCTCCGGGCTCGCATGGGCCTCCACACGGGCGAGGCCGAGCAGGTGGGCCACGACCACCGCGGCCGCCCGGTGAACCGTGCCGCTTGCATCATGTCGGTGGGCCACGGCGGCCAGATCCTGCTGTCGGACCTCTGCGCCTCGCTCGTCCGCAGCGGCCCCGACCCCGTCGAGCTGGCCGACCTGGGGACGCACCGCCTGCGCGGCCTGCGGGATCCCGAGCGCCTCTGGCAGGTGCTCGACCCGGCCCTGGAGGAGCGCTTCGCGCCGGTGCACGGCGTGGGCACGATGGCGCCCGACCTGCCGCGCTCGTGCACACCGCTGATCGGACGCGACCGCGAGGTGGCGCGCCTGACCGACCTGGTCCGCCGGGTCCGGATCATCACGCTGAGCGGGCCCGGCGGGGTCGGCAAGACCCGCCTGGCGCTGCAGGCCGCCCAGGAGCTGTCGTCGTTCGCGGACGCCCGGCTCGTGGAGCTGGCGAACGTGAGCGTCGGCGCGCCGTGGGCCGAGGTGGGCTGCGCCATCGTGGCCGCGGTGGGCATCGGCTCGACCAGCGATCCCATCGACACCACCGTCGCCATGCTCGAAGGCCACGACGTGCTCCTGGTCATCGACAACTGCGAGCACGTCATCGACGGGGCCGCCGAGGTGATCAGCGAGCTCACCGACCGCTGCCCTCGCCTCCGGGTCGTCGTCACCAGCCGCGAGCCGCTCGGCATCGACGGCGAGCACGTCGTGCGGGTGGCGCCGCTGCCCGCCACGACCGCCTGCAGCCTGTTCCGGTCGCGGGCGGAAGCCGCCGGGATGGAGCCCGACGCGATCGACGACGACCTGGCCTTCGAGATCGTGCGGCGCCTGGACGGGCTGCCGCTCGCGATCGAGCTGACCGTGGCGCGCGCCGTCACCCTCGGGCTCCCTGCGATCGTCGACGGGCTGGCCCACCGCTCGCCGTCGTCGGCTCGGCGCCGGCGCGGGAAGGTCGACCGCCACGCCACGATGGCCGCCACCATGGCCTGGTCGTACGACCTCCTCGGGCGGGAGGAGCAGGCGCTGCTCGGCCACCTCGCGGTGTTCCCCAACGGTGCCGAGCTCGATGCCGTGATCGACGTCGCCGAGCGCCTGGGCATCGGCGCCGCCGATGCCACCGAGCACCTGGCCTCCCTCGTCGACAAGAGCATGCTCGTGGCCGAGCCCGACCAGAAGGGCGTCCGCTACCGGATGCTCGAGACGATTCGCGGCTTCGTCCTCGACCGGCTCGACGTGGCGGGTGAGCGGACCGTGGCCCAGCTGGCCCTCGCCGAGTGGATGGCCTCGATCACCGATGTGCCCTTCGCCGCCGCCGGGACCCTGGTCACCGAGCAGGCTGCCATCCGCCTCGAGCGGGAGGCCGACAACTGGCGCGACGCGCTGCGTGCCGCCATCCGTGCCGGGCGGGGTGACCTGGCGGCTCGCCTGTGCGGACCGGCCACCGTGTTCTTCCTGCTGGGCCGCCACGACCTCGCCCCGTGCGTCCGCCTGGCGGTCGACCTGTGCCGCACCGACCGCGACCAGCGGCGGGCGACCCTCTGCGCCCTGATGGTGTCGGCGGCCGGCACGAGCAGCCCGGCCCAGCTCCAGGAGTGGGCCGACGAGATGGCCGAGATCGAGGAGCGGTCGCCGACCGGCCTGGGCTGCTTGATGCAGTGGCTGGCCCGCATCTGGAACGGCGACTTCGACGGTGCTGTCGCCGCGTGCCTCGCCGGTGCCGACGATCCCCGCCTCGAACCGACGATGCGGGACCTGCTCCTGTGGATCGCGGTGCTCGACCACTTCAGCCTCACCGGCGCGACGACCGATCCCCACGGGCTGATCGACGGGGGCTGGCGTGCGCCGAGCGCTCCGACGTGGCGCTGCCCGTGCCTCCGCTCGCCTGGGCGCCGCCTGGGGCCTGGCCGGGTCGGCACCCGATCGGTGCATCGAGCTGGTGCGCCTCGCCATGGCCGACCTCGACGAGGTGCCGGCTCTGACCCGGCTGACCCTGCCGGGCAGCGCCTTCCGGCTGCTCGCCGGGCTGGATCCGAGCATCGCGGCCAAGGGCCTGCTCGAACAGCTCGACGCCTTCAGGTGCCGCCGGTCGTTCGTCGACCTGATCCCGCTCGCCTACGCCGGGGCGCTGCTCGACCGGGTCGGCCACCCCGTGGCGCAGCGGGCGCTCGAGGCGGCGTCGGCCGCGCCCGCCGTGCCGCACCTGTCGATGATGGACTTCGTCGAGCACGCCCGGCGGATGGCGGCGGGCAGCAGCCCCGAGGTGCTCGAGGAGGTGGAGGCCTGCATCCGCGAGGCCCTGGTGGAGGTCGCCTCCGGGACGAGCGGAGCCGAGCTCGCCGGTGCGCTCGCCGGCCCCCGGTAGCTCGGGCCGCTCGCTCCTGGTCCGGCACCGATCGGGCTTGACCGCCACTGGTACCGTCACGTCGAAGGCAGCCGGTTCGGTCGGGCCGGGCGGACGATGCGGGGTTCGCGGATGTGGGTGTTGGCGGTCGTGCTCCTGGTGGGCGGAGCAGTGTCGATCTACGTCGGGCTGTGGAGCCTCCGATGGGAGCGGCTCGCGGGAGGCGTGGCGGTGGGCCTGCTCGCGCTCGCCGTGGCCGCCATCGGGGTCACCCACGACCCCGATCGCGCCCCGCTCGATCCCAACCCCGGCAGCGCCACGTCGATGGTGGCGATCGGCGACTCGTACATGTCCGGCGAGGGGGCGTCGGCCTACTTCCCCGGCACCGACGACGAGGGCTCGAACAAGTGCCATCGGAGCTCGGATGCGTTCCCGTACCTCGCCGCCCAGCAGCTCCATGCGTCGTTGACGTTCGCCGCCTGCTCCGGCGCTCGCGCCAGGGACATCGTGGGAACGAAGGACGACGGCTCGAAGGCCGATGGCCAGTACCCCGACAGCCCCGCATCGATCCTGGGCGGCACGCCCCAGATCGACGCCCTCCAGGGGAAGCACCCCACGTTCGTGCTGGTCGACGTCGGTGGCAACGACGCCGGCTTCGGCGATCTCGGCAAGGGCTGTGCCATCCCGACGACCCCGGACTGCCGACGCTCCGCGTCCTTCTGGATGAAGCGCTTGGACACACGGGCCTACCCCGACATCCTGCGCACGCTCCAGGCGGTGAAGGCGGAGGCCGGCGGTGCCCCCGTCTTCGTCGTCGACTACCCGAACCCGCTCGGGCCGAAGGACTGCTGGAAGATCCGCATCGCTGCTCCTGAGCTCGGGTTCCTCGCGACCCGTTCATCCCTCGCCTCAACACGTTGGTGAAGTTCGTGGCGTCACAGGTCGGTGTCGAGGTGATCGATGTCGAGCATGCGCTGGATGGCCGGCGCCTCTGCGAGACCGAGCGGCTGGCCGACACGGCCGTGAACTTCGTGGCGCTCGGCCGGACGAAGGGCAGCCGGGTCGAGCTCTCCGTCAAGCGGTTGAGCAACCTGGGGCACGGAACCTTCCACCCGAACGAGCTCGGGCACCAGATGCTGGCCAAGGTGATCGTTCCGGCGATCCGCCAGCGCCTCGGTGCACCGGCCGACGGCTCCACCACGATCGCCCACCGATCCGCCGTCTGGTGCGAGCACGTCCACACCGGACGGACCCCCAGATCTCCCTCCCGGAGCCGGCCTCCCGCCTGGAGCCGGTCTTCCCCCTGGAGCTGGCCTCCCGCCTGGGGCGGGTGTTCCCTCCGACGGCCCGCCGGACATGCCACCGATTCCAGACACCGGTGAGTTCGGGCCACCGCTCGGCCCGTATCCGTTCCCCGAGCAGACCCGTTGCACCGGTGCTCAGCTCGATGCGCAGGTGCCACGATCGGCGCCGATCGGCCACAAGCTCGACATCAGCGACGCGAAGGCCGGCAGCACGGTCTGCTACCGGGGCTACAAGGCGGCGTGGCACCACACCGTCGCCGATGCCGACGGCCGGGCGGGGTGCCGTTGGACTTCGCCGGCGCCACCGGCCTCGGTTCGACGAACGAGGTCCTGGTCGAGTCGCCGACCGGCAGCTGGTCGGAGTTGATCGTGGCACGGGCGGACGATGGATCGACGCCGTCGACAGCACCTCGCCGGAACCAGCTCCTCGGCCTGGCCGGCATCGCGGTCCTCGCGCTGGTCGTGCCGCTGGGCCTCCACTGGCGCACGCGGTGGCAGCACCACCAGCTGCGACAGGCCGGCTGAGCAGGGACAGGAGCGGAGCTCCCGGGTGCCTCGGAGCGCAGTCCCAGGGTCAGTCGGAGACGGTGGCGAAGCTCGGGCCCGCGGGGAGTCCGTCGTCGGTGGGGGCCGACAGCAGGTTCACCGCCAGGGGCGAGAGCCGGTACATGGCGCCGACCGCGGCGTCGAGCGAGGGCGGATCGCCGTCGAACGTCTGGTGCAGCAGGTTGAGCACCTTGGCGTAGCCGGCGTCGAACGCCAGCTGGGCGATCCGGGCGGGGCTCCCGGCGGGGTGGTCGGTCGAGCGCGGGTTGGTCCGCATCGGGATCACGCCGTCCCAGTCGACCGCGACCGCCTCGCCGGTGGGGCCCGACAGCGGCGTGTCGCCGGGCTGGAAGCGGCGGCCGAGCTTCAGCTCCAGGAAGCGGTAGTGGTGGGCCACCTCGTTGCGGTCGGGGTGGACGATGTCGCGGTCGCCGTCCCACACCTCGTGGTGGGCCATGCCCTCGCCCTCCTCCACGATCTCGTCGAGGGCCTCGAGCGCCGTGGCCAGGCTGTCGATGGCCGCCAGGTGCCCGGCGCCGCCGTGGAAGTCGGTCTGGATCACCTGTCGGGCGGGGTCGCCGCAGAACACGGCCGCCTCGCCGAGCTCGTGGCACAGGGTGAGGAGGCCCTCCATGATCGCGGCGTAGAACTGCCCGATCGTGGCGTAGCCATCGGTCTGGGGCTCGGCCTCGGCGGAGGCCGGGCGCTCGATCGACAGGAACAGCTCGATGGCCTCGTGGCCGAACGGGAGCAGGGACACCTGCAGCGTGCCGTTGCTGTGCGGCAGCGGCTGCGGGTAGTCGCGCCGGAGCGTCGAGCCATCGAGGTGGGGGCGGCCGCCGACCATGTTCAGCAGGTTGGCGACCAGCGTGGCGTGGAGCATCTCCTCGACGGCGACGCTGCGCAGGACCGCGGCGGCCTCGGGGTTGCGCTCGGGGTCGAGCGTGTAGAGCGCGCACAGGTACGGCGGCAGCGTCGACAGCTCGAGGTCGATCGCCCACTGGAGGTGCTCGCGGAGGTCGTCCAGATCGTGGATGGAAGGGACCTCGGGCATCCGTTCCTCATCTCGGGGTGGAGGGGCAGTGGGGTGGCGAGGTCCGCAACGTAACCGACCTGACCTGCACGGAGTTCCGAGACCCCACAGGGCGCGAAGTCCGGGGCGCCGCGTCGCGAGAGGCGCCAGACTGCGGCGACCACCCCCGAACCGAATGGAACCCACCGTGGCGCTCCAAGGCTTCTCGCACATCGGCATCTGCGTGTCCGACCTGGATCAGTCGGCGCGGTTCTACGTCGACGTGCTCGGGTTCTCGCAGCTGTACACGGTCGACTTCGTCGGCAACGAGGTGGCCACCACCATGGAGCAGGAGGGCGGGTTCCGCTCGACGATGCTGCTGCGCGACGACGTGCGCCTCGAGCTGCTGCAGTGGATCGATGTCCCGATGACCGGCTCGGGCGACCGCAAGCCGATGACCCAGCTCGGGTTCACCCACCTGTCGTTCCGGGTCGAGGACGTCGACGAGCTCTCCGATGCCGTGCGCGCCGGGTGGCGAGGTCCACGAGCACACGCTCTCGGTCCTCGGCGATCCCGGCGGCGATGCGGCGCCCACGAAGCTGCTCTACCTGACCGATCCGGATGGGACACGGATCGAGCTCATGGAGAACGTCCCCGACCCTCGCTCATGGCCCCCTCCACGGCCGACGCCCTCGCCGCCCGCTTCGACCGCCCTGACTGATCAGCCCGACTCGCACCCCACGCCGTCGCCGTCGCTGTCGAGCTGGTAGGGATCGTTGCCGGGGTTCAGGACGCTGACCGGCTTCATGGCGGACGGGAGCTGACCGCAGTCGACGTCGCCGGTCCCATCGACGTAGCTGGCCACGCACGCGCCGTTCTTGGCCTTGTAGACGGTCTTGGTGCTGCACCCGGCGGGGGCCGTGGTCGTGGTGGTGGGCGGCCGGGTGGTGGTGGTCGTCGGCGGGTTGGAGCTGGTGGCCGTGCAGTTCGTCAACCTGGTGGCGAGGGCCGAGCGCTCGGCTTCGTCGACCGACAGGCCCCAGTGGAACTTGGTGTTGACGGTGAGCTCCGCGAACGCGCAGTTCGACGCCGCCCACGACGGGGCCCACTCGCCGGCGTCGCGATCGCTCTTCGATTGGTTCGATGCCGACGACACGGCCACGAGGTTGTCGGCCCAGTCGGCGAAGCGGTCGCGCTGGTCGCGGTCCACCCGTCGGCCCCCGAGTCCCACGCCTCGGCCAGGGCGACGACGTGATCGATCTCGAGCTGGGACACGTCGTTCGTGCTGGAGCCGTCCCAGAGCGAGAACCACATGCCGCTCTTGGCCTTCTCGGCCTGCAGCACCTCGCAGCGGGTGTCGCACCCGTCGCCGTCCTCGTCGTCCCAGTGCTTGAACAGGCTCCGGTCGTAACCGGTGCGGACCGGCTCGGGGCCCCCGGTGAGCGCGGCGAGCATCGCCTGGGCGTTCGTCCCCACCCGGAAGCCCGGCGGCACCCCGAGGGCGGTGGCACGCTTGTACTCCGACGAGTCCGAGAACGACAGCATCACGGTGCCACGGGCCAGGCCCTTGTCGAGCCGGCCGAGCCAGTAGGTGCGGCCGGTGCCGTCGGGCGGCCGGCCCAGGACGTTGGCGTAGACCCGGTCGATGAAGGCGCCGTTCGTGAGCTTCCCGTACCGGTTGGTGAACTCGCTCGAGCGGGCGAACGACTCGGAGATCTTGGCCAGGGTGGTTCCCCGGAGGTTGGCGCTGCGCCAGTAGGTGAAGCCGGCCTGGTCGGGCTCGCGCAGCATGTAGGCGCGGTACAGCCGGTAGATCGATCCCTGGCTGGTGGCGGGGTCGTAGTAAGCGGCGAGGGCCTCGGCGCGGGGCTCGTGGCGCCCGACCGTGACGCCGATCGCGCCGACCACCACCATCGTGGCCATCACCAGCACCCGCACGTTCCGCCCCATCCGCCCTGCCCCCCTGCGCACGACCGTCGCCGTGTCCGATTTCGTTCCTGACCTGGTCGGCAGAGGGTCGGGCGATGTGAGGCTCCGGCCACCGGGCAGGCGGCCGAGATGGCACGTACGTTGACCACGATGGCCACCCACCTGCGCACCTGCCCGCTGTGCGAGGCCATGTGCGGGCTGGAGATCGAGACCGAAGGCCTCCAGGTGACGCGGGTGCCCAGCGATCGCGACGACGTGTGGAGCAAGGGCTTCCTCTGCCCGAAGGGGGCGTCGATCGGCCAGCTGCACCACGACCCCGACCGCCTCCGCGTGCCGATGGTCCACGACGGCGACGAGTGGCGCGAGGTCAGCTGGGACGAGGCGTTCACCCGGTGCGAGGAGCTGCTCCAGCCGGTCATCGCCGCCCACGGCATCGCAGCGGTGACCGCCTACCTCGGCAACCCCAACGTGCACAGCTACTCGCTCAGCCGGTACTCGGGCGCGGTGCCGGGCCTCGGCGGCATCGAGGTGCTGTGGTCGGCGGGGACCGTCGACCAGTGGCCCAAGAACCTGGTGTGCGCCCAGCTGTTCGGCGGCATGTGGAAGTTCCCGATCCCCGACGTGGCCAACACCGACCTGCTCGTGATCATGGGCGCCAACCCGCATGCGTCGAACGGCTCGCTGCTCGCCTTCCCCGACCTGATCGGCGAGGTCGACCGCATCGGCGAGCGCTGCGGCCGCACGATCGTGATCGACCCGCGCCGCACCGGCACCGAGGAGCACGCCGACGAGTGGCTGCCCATCATCCCGGGCACCGATGCCGCGCTGCTGCTGGCCGTGGTCCACGTGCTCGACGACGAGGGTCTGGTCCGCCTGGGCGCGGTCAACGGCGTGCGGGGTCGACGAGGTGCTCGTCGCCCCGCGGGTTCTCGCCCGATGACGTGGCGGCGTGGTGCGGCATCGACGCCGAGCGCATCCGCGGGCTGGCCCACGACCTGGCGGCCACGCCCAGGGCCGTGGTCTACGGGCGCATCGGCCTGTGCAACCAGGAGTTCGGCACGCTCGCCACCTGGCTGGTGTCGGTGGTGAACGTGCTCACCGGCCACTTCGACACCGAGGGCGGGGACCGTTCCCCAAGCCGGCCATCGCCTCGCTGTCGTCCACGGCGCGCCGGCGCGGCCCCATCACCACCGGCCGCTGGCGCACTCGGGTGCGCCGCCCCGAGGTAATGGGGCAGGCGCCGCTGTCGTGTCTGGCCGAGGAGATCGACACGCCCGGCGACGGCCAGATCAAGGCGCTCATCACCATCGCCGGCAACCCCGCGCTGTCGGCCCCCGATGCCGGCCGGCTCGACGCCGCCCTCCCGCTGCTCGACGCCATGATCAGCATCGACAACTACCTCAACGAGACCACCCGCCACACGCACGTGATCCTCCCGGGGCTCTCGCCGCTCGAGCAGCCGCACTGCGACGAGGAGATCTGGACGTACACGCTGCGCAGCGTGGCCCGCTGGTCGCCGGCGATCTTCGATGCGGGGGACCGGCCCGAGGAGTGGGAGGTGCTGCTGCGGCTCGGCGCCATCATCGGCGGCACGCCCACGGCCGACGTCGATGTCGACGCGCTCGACGACCTGTGGTTCGACGCTCGCGCCGGGCGCCACGGCGTCGACCCGGCGACGGTCGACCGTCAGGACCGCCGCGGCCCCGACCGCCTCGTCGACCTGACGCTGCGGATGAGCCCGTGGGGCGACGCCTACGGCGAGCGGCCCGATGGCCTGACCCTCGACCGGCTCCAGGACCACCCCCACGGCATCGACTTCGGACCCGCCCACTCGGAGCTCGACGAGATCCTGCGCACCGCGTCGGGCGACATCGAGCTGGCCCACGACGTGTTCCTCGACGACCTGCCGCGGCTCCGCGACCGGATGGCGGCACCGCGCCCGCCGCTGGTGCTGATCGGCCGCCGCCACGTGCGCTCGAACAACTCCTGGATGCACAACCTGCCCGGCCTCATGCGCGGCCACGACCGCTCCACGCTGCTGGTGCACCCCGACGACGCCACGGCACACGGCCTGGCCACCGGCGATCAGGCCCGGGTGACGAGCGAAGCGGGCTCGGTGCTCGCCACGGTCGAGGTGAGCGACGAGATCTGCCCCGGCGTGGTGAGCCTCCCGCACGGCTTCGGCCACGGCCGCCCCGGCACCCGCTCCGCCGTGGCCGACCAGCGCCCCGGTCCCAACACCAACGTCTTGGTCCCCGGCCACCTGGTGGACGTGCCCTCCGGCAACGCCGCCGTCAACGGCGTCCCCGTCGACCTGGTGGCCGTCGACCCGTCGTTCGGGTCACCCACCCACCCCAGCGGTGGCGTTGTGACCTGATCGGACCGGGGACTGGCTAGGCGATGGGGGCTGCTTCGGGGCCGAAGAGGAGGCGGATGACGGCGTCGGCGTGGGTCTGGACGGCCTCGGGGCTGAGCGGGTCGAAGCCGGCGAGGCGCTGGCACTCGGGCGCCAGCACGAAGATCGTGGGGCCGGCGCCGGTGAGCAGGTAGTAGAGGAACGGTGCCGGGATGTCGGGCACGGCGCCCAGCTCGGTGAGGCGCTCGAACATGGTGGTGGTGAGCTCGTAGAGCGGCCGGATGTGGTGGTCGACCAGCCAGTCGATCCGCTCGCCCTCGCCCTTGCTCTCCTGGGTGATGATCCGGTGGAGCTGCGGGTTGGCGGCCGAGAACGTGATGAAGTCGCGGATGACGAGCTTGGCCGTGGTGAGCAGGTCGACCCCGCGCAGGCCGTCGATGCGCTGGGCCAGGGCGGTGTCGAGCTTGGCGAACAGGCCCGCCACCGCCGCCTGCCACAGGGCTTCCTTGGACTGGAAGTGGTAGTTCAGCGAGGGCTGCGAGACGCCGGCGCGGGCGGCGATCTCGCGGGTGGTGGCGCCCTCGTAGGAGAGGTCGGCGAACAGGTCGAGCGCAGCGGTGAGGATCCGCTCGCGGGTGGCGTCGGCCGACGGACGGGTGACCCGGGGGTCGGAAGACGTGAGCGCCATGGCGGCGAGGTTACTCCTGCGATCCAAGAGCGGCCTATATATCTGATCGGTCGATCAGCTACGGTGCAAGGCGATGCACGCCAGGGGACAGGCCATCACCACGCGGAGGTCCGCGGCATGACGATCGACGAGGCACCGGGGGCGGACGACCGTTCGACGTCGCGGTCATCGGCTGCGGCCCCGTCGGCGGCGTGCTCGCCACGCTGCTCGGCCGGCAGGGCCACCGGGTGCTGGTGGTCGAGCGCCACCGCGAGCCGTACCAGCTGCCCCACGCCGTCCACTTCGACCACGAGATCGCCCGGATCCTCCAGGCCTGCGGGCTGGGCGACCAGCTCGCCACCATCTCCGAGGCCTGCGACACCTACGAGTGGCGCAACGCGGCGGGCCAGGTCCTGCTGCGCTTCGGCGGCCGTCCCGTCGGGCCGTCCGGGTGGCCCGACATGAACATGTTCTGGCAGCCCGCCCTCGAGGCGCTGATCGAGGAGGCGGCACACGCCCAGCCGTCGGTCGAGGTGCGCCGGGGCACCAGCGTGGCGGGGCTCGACGACCACGGCGACGAGGCCGGCGTCTCCCTCACCCTCGCTGCCGACCTGGGTGGTGCCGAGCACCAGGCCTACGCCCGCTACGTGGTCGGCTGCGACGGCGCCAACAGCACCGTGCGAGACCTGGTCGGCATCAGCGTCACCGACCTCGGCTTCTTCTACGACTGGCTGATCGTCGACCTCGCCTTCCACGAGCCCCGCGAGTTCGTGCCCATGAACGTGCAGATCTGCGATCCGGTCCGGCCCACCACCGTGGTGTCGGGCGGCCCTGGCCGGCGCCGCTGGGAGTTCATGCGGCTGCCGCACGAGACGGTGGCCGAGCTCGACGACCGGGACCGGGCCTGGAAGCTGCTCGAGCCGTGGGCCATCACGCCCGCCGACGCCACCCTGGAGCGTCACGCCGTCTACCGCTTCCAGGCCCGTTGGGCCGAACACTGGCACGCCGGCAACGTGCTGCTCGCCGGCGATGCCGCGCACCAGATGCCGCCGTTCGCCGGCCAGGGCATGTGCTCGGGCCTCCGCGACGCCGCCAACCTGGCGTGGAAGCTCGACCTGGTGCTCACCGGCACCTCGTCGCCCGACCTGCTCGACGCCTACGAGGTGGAGCGCACCGACAACGTGCGAGCCGTCATCGACTTCTCCATGGAGCTGGGCCGGGTCATCTGCATCACCGACCCGGCCGAGGCCGCCGAGCGGGACACGCTCATGGCCGGTGGGGTCGACGGCGACGCCGTGGCCGCGCCACCCCCGCTGCCGGGCGTCACCGGCGGCCTGGTCCACGACGGCGATCCGCTCCACGGCCTGCTGTTCGCCCAAGGCCGGGTCACCGATCCCGACGGAGACGGAGACGGGGACGGAGACCACGGCCGCCGGTCCTGCTCGACGACGTGGCGGGCGCCGGCTGGCGGCTGGTCTCGCTCGATCCGGCCATCGCCGCGGAGGTCCCCGACGAGCTGGCGGCCTGGTTCACCGCCCTGGGCGGCGCGGTGGTGACCGTCGATCCCGCAGCGGACGTCGACGGCACCTACGCCGCGTGGTTCACGGCCAACGGGGTGGCCGCCGCGCTCCAGCGCCCCGACTTCCACCTCTTCGGTGCCGCCCCCGACGCGGCCGGCACCGCCGCCCTGCTCGCCGAGCTGCGCACCGCGCTCGGCGCCTCGTTCGTCACTGCACCCACCCCCGATGGAGGAACCCCATGAAGCTCGCCAACCACGGCGGTCGCCTGGCGCTGGTCGTCGACGGCGGCTGCATCGATGTCGCCGACGCATCCGCCGGCCGCTTCGGTCCCGACCCGGCCTCGGCTTACGCCGACTGGGACGCCCTCGACGAGTGGGCGGCCACCGCCACCGGTGACGTGAAGCCGCTCGACGAGCGGTCCCTCGGCGCGCCCTCGCCCGAGCCCCGCCAGGTGTTCGCCATCGGCCTCAACTACGCCAGCCACGCCGAGGAGTCGGGCATGGCGCTGCCCGAGGTACCGGCCGTGTTCACCAAGTACCCGGCGTCGCTGGGCGGGCCGTTCGAGCCCATCGAGCTGTCGGGCGAGATGGTCGACTGGGAGGTGGAGCTGGTCGTGGTCATCGGCCGCCACGCCGACCGGGTGGTCGAGGCCGATGCCTGGGCTCACGTGGCCGGGCTCTGCGTCGGCCAGGACGTGTCGGACCGCAAGGTGCAGTTCGCCGCCGGCGCCCAGTTCTCCCTGGGCAAGTCGTACCGGTCCTACGGCCCAACCGGTCCGTGGCTGGTCACGCTCGACGAGCTCGACGATCCCGGCGACCTGGCCCTCGGCTGCTCGATCGACGGTGAGACCGTCCAGGAGGACCGCACCACCGGGCTGGTGTTCGACATCCCTCGCCTCATCGTGGAGCTCTCGGCGGTGGTGCCGCTGCTCCCCGGCGACCTGATCTTCACCGGCACCCCGGCCGGCGTCGGGATCACCCGCCAGCCTCCTCGCTTCCTCAAGGAGGGCGAGGTGGTCGAGAGCTGGATCGAGGGCATCGGCACCATCCGCAACACGGTGATCGCACCCTCGGAGGTGCCGTGGTGAGCGAGTCGATCGAGCTGGGCTACCTCCGCGTCGAGGTCGCCGATCCGGCGGCGCTGGTGCCGTTCTTCACCGACGTCATCGGCCTCGCCCCGGGCGAGCCCACCACCGACGGCGACCTCACCTGGTCCGACGACGCCGCGTCGCAGCGCCTCATCGTCGGCGTCGGGCCCGCCGAGGACCTGACCACCCTGGGGTTCGAGGCGGTCGACGCCGCCGCGTTCGAGGCCACCGTCGCCCGCCTCGCCGCCGCCGTCTTCGCGGCCACCGAGGGCGATGCGGCGCGGTTCGCGGCTCGCCGGGTCGAGCGCGTCGCCGTGGTCGACGCGCCGTGGGGCTCGGCGGTCGAGGTGGCGCTCGGCCTCGAGCGGGCGCCGCACCCGGTGTCGACGCCGCTGGTCCCCGGCGGCTTCCTCACCGCCGGGCAGGGCTTCGGCCACACGGTGGTGGCCACCACCGAGTTCGACGAGTCGGTCCGCTTCGCCACCGAGGGCCTCGGCATGGTCCAGTCCGACTGGCTGGAGATGGAGCTCGCCCCCGGCATCGTGCTCGAGGTGCGGTTCTTCCACTGCAACGCCCGCCACCACACGCTGGCCCTGGCCAAGGCGCCGTTCGAGCTGCCGCAGGTGCTGCACCGCGTGATGTTCGAGACCATCGACCGCGACGACATGGGCAAGGCGTTCGACCGGGCCTTCGCCGCCGGCCTGCCGCTGCCCAACGGCCTGGGCCGTCACGACAACGACGAGATGTTCTCGTTCTACGTGGCCAGCCCGGCCGGCTTCCAGGTCGAGGTGGGCCACGGCGCCCGGCAGATCTCCGAGCCGTGGACCGACGACCGCCGCTACGACCAGATCAGCGCCTGGGGCCACCAGCCCGTCGTCCCGGCTCCGCCCACGTAGCCGTGGCCACCGAGGTCATCCTCACCGGCACCGGCGTGCCCCACCCCCGGCCCGGCCACGCCGGGCCAGTCCTGCTGACCACCTCATCCCGCCGCCGGACCGGCCCGAGGACGCCGGGCGTTCGCCCAGGACCTCCGCGACGGCGGGTACCGCGGCGAGATCACGGTGGGCGAAGACCTCGACGCGGCGATCATCGAGGCGGCGGAGACCAGCGCGTGACCCGGTCGCGGCGAGCGGTCCTCGGCTGCCCGCGGTCTGAGCGCTCCCGGGGCAGATCGGGGTCGCCGAGCGACCGGGACCTACGCCCGAACGGGGGGTTCGGAGGCCGCGGGTGCGTGGCGCTCGTCGCGACCGTCGTGGTACGACAGCACGAGGACCACGATCGGCAGGGCCGCCAGCAGGCCGAGGCTGACGATCTCGCCCACCTGGTCGAAGGTGTCGAACGGGCTCAGGTGGCGCAGGTGGTACACGAGGTGGGGCACGGCGTTCACCAGCCAGGCGGCGCTCGCCACCCGGACCAGCACGGGCGTCATGGTCACCAGCGTGGCCAGGCTCACCACCGACAGGGCGATGCTGGCCTGGCCGATGTCGTGGACCAGGTGCTCGTTGAACGGGCCGTCCACCGCCACCCACGCGGCCGAGGCCGGGGAAGTCGGCGTAGAAGGAGCGCGGGAAGAACGCGGCCCACACGCCCACCAGCAGCCCGGCGATCGTGAGGTAGGCGAGGATCGCACGCTGGATGATCGACGAGAAGGTCATGCCCATCCGACGATCCGGCCCGCCGATAGGTGACACCGGCCGGCCGGCCGATGCGTGACACCGCCGGTCGAGGGTGCCCCGGTGGGTGCCGCGGCCGTGGGATCGTGGATCTTATGGCTGACCTGATGGTGTGGTGCGCGTTCTTCGGCACGTGGCTGCTGGTCGCCGGCTCGTCGTACCAGGCCCTGCAGGAGCTCCACGCGGAGGAGCTCGAGTTCGATCGCATCCGCCTGCTGTCTCCCGGCGAGGAGGCGCTCCCGCGCACCTCGCGCTGGTGGCTGGCGTTCCCGCCGGTGTGGTTCGTGCTCGAGCACCGCCGCCGCGAGCAGCACCGCCGGCTTGTCATCGACGCGATGAGCGACGAGGACTACGAGGCCGTGACCCGCTACGTGAACAAGGCCACTGGCTGGCTCTACGTCGGCGCGGGCAGCTTCTTGATCGCCGTCACCGAGACGTACGCCTTGGTGCACGCCCACGACTGGCCGATCGCCCTGTTCTGGGTGCTGCTGGTGGTGATGGCCGCCCTGTGCGTCGGGAACGGGGTGGCGAGGGAGAACCGCTCGGCTGAGCACCTGGCCGCCCACCGCCGCTGAGCCGTGGGAGCGGGGTCGGTCTAGGGCTGGTCGTCCGTCGTGCCGTCGTCGGGCGAGCCACCCGAGGAGCGGCGGCGGAAGGCGACCAGCCCGCCGACCCCCGCGGCCACGATGGCGGCGCCGCCGAGGACGACGCCCGTCGGGAGGTCGTCGGTGGCGACATCGGCATCGTCGGTGTTGGGCTCTGCCTTGGCCTTGGCCTTGGGTGACGGCGCCGGCATCGGCTTCAGACCGGACAGGTCCCGCTCCACCACCACGTTGCGATCGGACACCCGGGCGCCGAGCGCGAACTGCGGCCAGGTGCCGGCGATCTGGGTGCGGCTCCGCTCGCTCCAGGCGCGGGCCTCGTCGCTGCTCGACTTGTGGAAGTTGAGGGCGTAGCCGCCCTCGTGGATCCGCAGCAGCGTGAACCCGCCCGGGTACTCCTTGACCGCGGCCACCTCCTGGTGGACGACGCCCGGTGCGCCCGCCAGCTCGCTGCGCCGGTTGCGGTGGGTGTGGCCGGCGTGGTGGAGGAACACCCCGGGGTTGGCCTGGTACCGATCGACGATGGTGGCGGCCTGGGCGGCGTCGAGCGTGCTGCCGCCCGTGACGGGGTACGGCGATGCCTCGACCAGCAGCGGGTGGTGGCCGAACACCACGGTGGGCTGGTCGGGGTGCTCGTCGATGGTCTGGCGGAACCAGTCCATCTGGTCGGGGCCCATGCCGCCGGAGTCGCTGCCCTTGCCGGCCTTGTCGTAGGTGTCGATGCCGATCACGCGGAGGCCGAGCAGGTCGGTGGCCAGCCAGGTGGGCCCGGTGCCGGGGAAGAACTCGTCGACGAAGCAGTCGTGGCCGCCCCACCGCCCGACGCTGCACGAGGCGTAGTCGGCGCCGTCGTGGGCGTGGTCGTGGTTGCCGGGGGTGAGGAACCAGTCGGTGTGGCGGTCGCCGAAGGCGTCGAGCATCGATCGGGCGGTGCGCAGGTCGACCGGCTCGGCCTCGGCCGTGATGTCGCCCGTGGCCAGGAGGAAGCCGGCGCCGAGCTTCGTGGCGTCGTGCACGAGCGACTTGAACATGACCTCGGGGTACGGCGCGTGACCCGGCAGCTGGGACACGCCCTGCAGCGCCGGGATGTCCCCGGAGTGCCCGGCGACGGTCTCGCCGACGTGCAGGTCGTTGCACAGGACCACCGAGAACAGGAACCGGCCGGGCGGCGGCTGCGGGACGGTGAACGAGAACGGCCCGGTGCCCGCGGCCGGACCGGCGCTGGTGCTGACCGTGTTGCCGGCGACCATGCTGAACGCCGTCGGGGTGGCGAGCTTGCCGCCGGAGCGGGCCCGGTAGTGGTACGTGCGTCCGGGCTCCAGGCCGGTCAGGCGGACCAGGTGGTAGGGGGTGTCGGTGCGCCCGCTGGTGGCGGTGCGGTCGAGCTTCGCCGGGTCGGTGCCCCACTCGACGGTGGCGTCGGCGGGGGCGGGAGCCAGGCGGCCGAGCCCGTCGTCGGACCCGTCGTGCCGGTGTACCAGGTGATGATCGCCTCGTCCTCGGTGAGCGTGACCAGCTCGAGGTTGGTGGGCGTGACGTCGTTGCCCGCCCCGGCCCACGCCCGACCCGGCAGGGTGAGCGCGCCGGCCGGCGCCGCCGCCGCGGCGAACGCCGTCCAGCGCAGGAGGTCTCGTCGTGTCACGTAGCAGCCGGGCACGGCGTCGAACGCTAACGCCCGCTCGTGACCCCCAGATGACGCCGACGGAACGCCCCGGGGCGGGTCAGGTTGACGGTGGCGAGAGCCGACGCCGGTGGGCCAGACCGGCGACGAGCCCGGCGAGGCATGCGACGGCCAACGTGATGGGTGCGTAGATCGCCAGCGCGAACAGGCCGGCGAAGACGCCTGACACCAGTCGTCCGGGCCCGGCGTCGTGGTCGTACTGGGGGTCGAACTGCGTGAGGACCAGGCCGATGACGCCCACCAGTGCCGATAGCCCCGTCCAGGCCATGAGCCCGACCCGCCACCCGAAGCCCCAGCCGCTCACGGTCCCAGTCAACCGGGGACCGCTGCCGGACCTCCCTTCAACGAGACGAAGCCGACTTCCGACGGTCGGGTCAGCCGTCGGTTCGCCAGCCTCCCGCAACGTGACCGACGTGGATCGACGGCACCTGACCGTGGACCAGATGGCTCGGCCAGCGTGTCACCGTCGAGAGGTGATCTACCGATCCTCTGCTGGGTCTGCCAGGCGACCGATGTCCGATGTCCGATGTCCGGTTTGGGACTTTCCTGCCCTTTCCGTGATTTCCTGTTGTGATCGAACATACGTTCGCCTACGCTTCAGGGCATGCCCTCCCCGTCCACCCTCCGTGCCGACTCCCTGCGGGTGGCGCGCCTGCTGGACCCCTCGACGATGACCGGCGACCAGGCCGCCGCAGTGGTCGCCGACCTGGCCATCGCCGAGAAGGCCTGTGCCACCGGGCGCATGTTCGCGGCCGTGCGCGTCGCCGAGACCGACGCGTGGCGCGGCCGGGGCCACCAGTCCGCGGCCGACTGGCTCGCGGCCGAGACCCGGATCTCGGTGCGAGACGCCCACGCCCAGCTCGGCACCGCCCGCCGCGCCCGCAACCTGCCCAAGACCAAGAAGGCCATGGACCACGGCGAGCTCTCCCCCGACCAAGCCGCCGCCGTCACCGACGGCGCCACCGCCGACCCGGGCGTGGAGGACGACCTGCTCGACGCCGCCGCCAACGACACCCACGCGGCGCTGCGCGACAAGGCCGCCAAAGCCAAGGCCGCCGCCACCGACACCGCCGAGCGCGAACGCCAGATCCGCCGCAACCGCACCCGACGCCTCCGCCTCGGCGGCGACGGCACCGGCACCCTGTGGATCTCGGGCCCCGCCGTCGATCTGGCCAAGCTCCACGCCATCTTGCGCCCCTTCGAAGAACGCCGCTTCCGCACCGGACGCACCGCCGGGACGCGACACCTACGACAACCGCCAGTACGACGCCTTCTTCGCCATGCTCAGCCACCACACCGGCACCACCTTCAGCACCACCACCGCAGACGACGCGTCCGTCCAGCCCACCCCACCAGCGCCGGCTGCTCCGGCGCCTCCGGCCCGGCCGAGCGCCGCACCCGCCACTACGCCCGTTCCCGCCTCGGGACCGGCCAGCCCTCCAGAACCAGCCCCTCCCTCTCCGCCCACCCCAGCCGCCAAGGTGCCCGGTGGGAACAACGTCAAGGTCATCGTCAACATCGACCACACCGCCCTCGCCCGCGGCCACACGATCGCCGGCGAGACCTGCCACGTGGCCGGCGTCGGCCCCATCCCCGTCACCGCCGCCAAAGCGCTCATGCGCGACGCCTTCCTCGCCGCCGTCATCACCAAGGACGAGACGTCGTCAACGTCGCCCACCTCGGCCGCCACCTCAACGCCCACCAACGCACCGCCATCGAAGCCATGGGCCTGCACTGCACCAACATCGCCTGCAACCGCACCATCGCCCTCGAGATCGACCACCGCCACCCCTACGCGCAGGACCCCATCACCAAGCTCGACAACCAAGAGCCCCACTGCCCCGAATGCCACCGCAACAAGACCCACCACGGCTGGCACCTCGAAGCCGGCACCGGACGCCGACGCTTCCTCCCACCCGGCCACCCCGACAACCCCCTCACCCCCAAACCCCCGGCGCCCGACCCAACGCGGCCCACCGACCGCCCGTGGCTCGCCGGACGCGATCTCACCGACCCCCACCTCGAGCTCACCGACGCCCAGGCCGACACCATCGAACGACGCCTCCGCCGACGAGTCGGCCTCGACCAACCCGACCCGGTGCTGATGTCCCCGAACCGTGGCGGGCGCTGACGTCGGGCGACCTCGGCCTCGGCGGGTCAGCCGGCGGGCTTGAGGTGGCGGTCGAAGAACTCGAGGATCAGCTCGGCGTGCGGCACCCGGTGCTTGGGGCTGCCGCTGCGGGAGAGCTCGTGGTTCTCGCCGGGGAACCGGTGGTACTCCACGGCGTGGCCGGTCATGTGCAGCGCGATCCAGAGCTGGTCGGCCTGCTCGATCGGGCAGCGGATGTCGTCCTCGCTGTGGATGATGAGCAGCGGCGTGGCGATCGCATCGACGTAGGTGATCGGCGACATGCGGAGGTACTCCTCGGGTGCCTCCAGGTGCGACAGGCCGAGCTGCCAGCGGAAGAGGCCGGCGGCATCCGACGACCACTCGCACGTGAGCAGGTTGTTGACCGCCCGCTCGGAGCAGGCGGCGGCGAACCGGTCGGTGTGGCCGATGAGCCACGAGGTGAGGTACCCGCCGTAGCTCCCACCGAGGACGCCGACCCGGTCGGCGTCGAGGAACCCGTAGGTGGCGAGCGCGTGGTCGAGCACGGCCAGCACGTCGTCGGCGTCCTGACCGCCCCACCCGCTGCCCGGCTCCTGCGGCGAGCGCGGCGAGCGGATCGACCGGCCGAACGCCTCCTCCCGGCCGCTGGAGCCGTGGGGGTTGGTGAACAGCACGCAGTAGCCCGCCGTGGCCCACAGCTGGAACTCGTCGAACCAGCGCTCGCCGTACTGGGTGAACGGGCCGCCGTGGATGCTGAGCAGCACCGGGTGCGAGACCGAGGGGTCGAGGTCGGCCGGCGTCACCAGCCAGGCGTCGAGGTCGCCGCCCGACGGCGACGCCACCGTGAACCGCGCCGTGGGGTGGGCTGGGCGACGGCGGTGGAACCCGTCGGTGAGGGTGGTGAGCTGCCGCTCGGTGCCGTCGTCGGCCAGGGCGTGCAGCTCGGACAGGCGGTCGGTGGTGGTGCTGGTGAACGCGGTGGCCCCGCCGGCCAGGTCGAACCCGCCGATGGTCCGGCGTGCCCCACCGATCACCTCCACGGGGGCTGCGGACCCGTCGGCGGGCACTCGGAACAGCTTCACGGCGCCGCGGTCCTCGGCGTTGAAGACCAGGTGCTCGTCGTCCCACACCGGTGGCCGGGCGCCCGGGTACGGGGCGTGGCTGCGGTCGAGAGCCGCGGCGGGGAACGTGACCGAGCCGTCGTCGAGGTGCAGCACGGTCACCTTGTAGTTCGAGACGCTCACCTCGAGCTCCTCGGTGAGCCCGACGATGCGCGAGCCGTCGGGCGACCAGGCCAGCCCGGTCCACCCCATGGGCCCGCCCCGGAGCAGCTCGGGCTCGGCGGCGTCGTCCGGGATGCCGTGGCCCACCTCGATCACGTGCGGCGCGGTGCGCAGGTCGAGGTCCCAGTCGGGCTCGCTGCTGGCGGTGAAGGCCAGGCGCGTGCTGTCGGGGGACCAGGTGGGGCTGCCGTGGTCGCCCGGGTTGTCGCCGCCGGACACGGCCACGGCCGGACCCGATCCGTCGGCGGGCACCACCCAGATGCGGGTGGGCCGGTCGGTGATGAAGCCCTCGCCGTTGAGGCGGTTGAGCAGGTGGGTGATCTTGCGGGCGGGGCGGGCGGCATCGTCCTTGCCGGCCTCGAAGCGCGGGCCGCGCCGGTGGCACGAGAAGGCGATGCGGGTCCCATCGGGCGACCACTCCAGTTCGCCGAGCCCCTCGGGCTGGCTGGTGAGGGTGATCACCTCGCCTGGCCCGTCGACCGGCAGCACGTGGAGGGTGGACCGCTTCTCGTCGCCGTCCTTCTCCCGGCTGCTCGTGAACGCGAGCAGGGTGCCGTCGGGCGACCAGCACGGGTTGCCGTCGCCCTCGATGCCGGCCGACAGCTGGCGCGCCGGCTTCGACCCGTCGGTGGGCACCACCCAGACCGACGATCGGTAGCGGTTGGCATCGAGGTCGGTGCGCTGCACCACGAACGCAGCGAGCGATCCGTCGGGCGAGAGCTTCGGTTGGCCGAGGTCGAGGAGGCGGCCGATGTCGTCGGGGAGCATGGTCGGACGGTACCCAAGGCGGGTGACGCCCGTCCGGGGCGTTTCCACCCGGAGCCCGGCCGGCGCTCACCGGCGGTGCTTGTCAGGTGGCCACGGCGCCGCGAGCATCGGCGCATGAACGACGCTGCGTCCCGTCCCGTCGGCCCGACCGACCTCTACCACGTCGGCATCGTGACCCCCGACCTCGAGGCGGGCATGGTCCGGTTCTCGCAGCTGCTCGGCATCCGCTGGGGGCCGGTGTTCGAGGTGGACACGGACGTGCGCACGGCCGACGGCGAGGTGCGCACCGTGACCATGCGGCTGTCGTACTCGATCGACCAGCCCCACCTGGAGCTGGTCCAGGAGATCGAGGGCACCCCCTGGGTCTGCAACCCGTACTCCAACCTCCACCACCTCGGCTTCTGGACCGGCGCCCTCGAGGGCCGCTCCGCCGGGCTCTCGAGCTCCGTGTGCCCGCTCGAGGTGTGCGGGGCCGGCGACGCCACCGGACCCCGCTCCTTCGCCTACCACCGAGACCCGCTCGGGGTGCGCGTCGAGCTCGTCGACGACGCCATCCGTGGTGGGATGGAGTCGCTCTGGTCCGGGCTGGCCGCCGACGGCTGACCCGACCCGACCCGACCGACCGACCCGACCGACCCGACCGACCCGACCGACCCGACCGACCCGACCGACCCGACCCGACCCGACCGACCCGACCCGACCGACCCGACCCGACCGACCCGACCCGACCGACCCGACCCGACCGACCCGACCCGACCGACCCGACCCGACCGACCGACTGCGGCCCGGCCGAGCCCTGCGCAGGTCGTTTCGCTCGGCCGTGGCCGGCGCTCAGGTGTAGGTGGTGATGGCCTCGGTGGCCGCGGCGCGGTAGCTCGCACCGAACTTGATGGCGTGGATCACGAGCGGGGCGATCTGGTGGAGGGCCACCCGGTCCGCCCAGCCGTCGGCGAGCGGCCACGCCTCGTCGTAGGCGACGAAGCAGGCCCGGCCGAACCCGCCGAACAGGCGCATCATGGCCAGGTCGAACTCGCGGTGGCCGCCGTGCGCCGCCGGGTCGATCAGCCAGCTCGTCCCGGCGCGATCGACGATGCGGTTCCCCGCCCAGAGGTCGCCGTGGAGGCGGGCAGGCGGCTCGACCGGTCCGCCCACCTCCACCAGGCGGTCCGCATCGAGCCGCTCGAGCGCGTCGATGGCGACCGGTGCCAGCGCCCGTTCGTCGCGGGCCAGGCGAGCGAGCGGCGCCAGGCGCTGGCCGGCGTAGAACTCCGCCCAGCTCGGGGCCGGATCGTTGGGCAGGCCCCGGCTGCCGGTGGTGCGGCCGTCGGTGCGCCCGAAGACCGCCGGCTCGGCGCGGTGGAGCTCGGCCAGGGCCCGGCCGAGCTCCTCGTCGGTGGTGGTGGCCGCCGGCCCCTCGTCGATCCAGTCGAGCACGAGGTGCGCAGGGTGGCCGGCATCGCCGTCCGATGCGGCCCGCACGCCGGGCACGGCCACCGCGCCCGGCTCGGCCAGCCACGCCAGGTTCACGGCCTCGGTGGTGAAGAAGCCGGGCGGCGGCGCCGGGTGCGTCTTGGCGAACACGGTGCGGCCCGAAGCCAGGTCGATCCGGAACGCGGAGGCCGTGTCGCCGCCCGACACCGGGGTGACGTGCCGGACCTGGTCGCCAAGGGCCTCGGCCACGGTCTCGGCCAGCGATCGCATCCCACCGAACCTACGGCCCCTCCGCCCTCACCTCCCCGGAAGCCCCGACCCCGCGGACCTTCGGGTGCGAGCGGGCGTCAGGCGCCCTGATCCCGACGAGGTTCGCAGGGGGTGGGGGATGGGGTGGTGCGGGTCAGGCCACTTCGGCGGCGGCACCGGCGAACTGGGCGTTGTAGAGCGCGTGGTACGCCCCGCCCGCGGCGAGGAGCTCCTCGTGGTTGCCCTGCTCGACGATGCGGCCGGCGTCCATCACCAAGATGGTGTCGGCGTCGCGGATGGTCGACAGCCGGTGGGCGATCACGAAGCTGGTGCGGTTGGACCGCAGCGCCGCCATCGCCTGCTGGATGAGCACCTCGGTGCGGGTGTCGACCGAGCTGGTGGCCTCGTCGAGGATCAGGATCGTGGGGTTGGCGAGGAAGGCGCGGGCGATGGTGAGGAGCTGCTTCTCGCCGGCGCTCACGCTGCCGCCCTCGTCGTCGACGATGGTGTCGTACCCGTCGGGCAGCGAGTGCACGAACCGGTCGACGTAGGTGGCCTTGGCCGCTTCGCGGATCTGTTCCTCGGTGGCGTCGAGGTTGCCGTAGGCGATGTTCTCGCGGATGGTGCCGCCGAACATCCAGGTGTCCTGGAGGACCATGCCGATGTTGGAGCGCAGCTCGTGGCGGCGCATGTGGGAGATGTCGAGCCCGTCGAGGCGGATGGCGCCGTCGTCGAGCTCGTAGAAGCGCATGATCAGGTTCACCAGGGTGGTCTTGCCGGCGCCGGTGGGCCCGACGATGGCCACGGTCTCGCCCGGCTCGGCGACGAGCGACAGGTCCTTGATGAGCTCGGTGCCGGGCAGGTAGCTGAACGACACGTGGTCGAACTCGACGCGGCCCTCGGGGCGCTCGTCGATGAGCGGGTGCTCGTCGTCGGCCATCTGGTCGGGGCCGTCGAGCAGCTCGAAGACCCGCTCGGCCGAGGCGATGCCCGACTGGAACACGTTGGCCATCGAGGCCAGCTGCGTGAGCGGCTGGGTGAACTGGCGCGAGTACTGGATGAAGGCCTGCATGTCGCCGATGCTCAGCTGGCCGGTGGAGATCTTCACGCCGCCGACCACCGCGATGGCCACGTAGTTCAGGTTGCCGAGGAACATCATCGCCGGCTGGATGATCCCGGAGATGAACTGGGCGCCGAAGCTGGCCTCGTAGAGCTCCTCGTTCTTCTCGTTGAAGCGGTCCTCCACGTCTTGGGTCCGCCCGAACACCTTGACGAGCGCGTGGCCGGTGAAGGCCTCCTCGACCTGCGCGTTGAGCGCCCCGGTGTGGGTCCACTGGGCGATGAAGCGCTTCTTCGAGCGGCTGGCGATGGTGCGCAGCGTGAGCAGCGACGCCGGGATGGTGAGCACGGCGATGCTGGCGAGCAGCGGCGAGATCGTGAACATCATGATGACGACGCCGAAGATGGTGAGCACCGAGGTGAGCATCTGGCTGAGGGTCTGCTGGAGGCTCTGGGCCACGTTGTCAATGTCGTTGGTGACCCGGCTCAGCAGGTCGCCGTGGGGCTGGCTGTCGACGTAGCCGAGGGGCAGCTCGTGGAGCTTGTCCTCGACGTCGGACCGCAGCTTGAACATCGTCTTCTGGACGACGCCGGCCAGCAGCCGGGCCTGCAGGTACGCCATGGTGGCGGACACCACGTAGAGCACGGCCACGCCGAGCAGCGTCTGGTGCAGCTCGTGGAAGTCGATGCCCTTCCCGCTGATCACGCCCTCGACGACGATGTTGGTGGCGTGGCCCAGGATCTTGGGACCGAGCACCGAGAGCGTGACGCTGCCGATGGCGAGGAGCAGCACGGCGACGAGGCCGTTGCGCTCGGGCCGGAGCAGGCCGAGGAGCCGCCGGGTGGAGTTCTTGAAGTCCTTGGACTTCTCGGCCGGCATGCCGGCGCCGCCGAAGCGCCCGGCCGCCTGTCGGGCCTGCGAGGCGGTCTTGCGGATCGACTCGAGCGAGTTCTCGGCCGGGACCTCGGTCTCGGCCTGGGCGATGGCGTCGCGGGCCAGGAGCTCGGCCGCCGCCTCGGCCTCGGCGGCGGGATCGACGCCGTCGATCGGGGTGCCGTCGGGGTGGGCGCCGTCGGCACCGTTGGAGCTGGAGCCGTTGGGGGTCGAGCCGTTCGTGGAGTCGCTCATGCTGCCTCCTCCTCGGTCATCTGGGAGGCGACGATCTCCTGGTAGGTCGGACACGATTCGAGGAGCTCCTGGTGGGTGCCGAGCCCCACCTGCTCCCCGTCCTCCAGGACCAGGATCTGGTCGGCCCGGGAGATGGTGGACACCCGCTGGGCCACCACGATCATCACGGCGTCACGGGTGACCGGCTCGAGCGTGGCGCGTAGCCGGGCGTCGGTCGCCAGGTCGAGCGCCGAGAACGAGTCGTCGAAGAGGAAGATGCTCGGCTTGCGGGTGAGCGCCCGGGCGATGGCCAGGCGCTGGCGCTGGCCGCCCGAGACGTTGGAGCCGCCCTGCTCGATGGTCGAGCCCAGGCCGTTGGGCATGTCGCTCACGAAGCCCTTGGCCTGGGCGATCTCGAGGGCGGTCCACAGATCGTCGTCGGTGGCCTGGGGGTCGGCGTAGCGCAGGTTGCTGGCCACCGTGCCGGAGAACAGGTAGGGCTTCTGCGGCACGAGGCCCACCTGGGCCCACAGGACCTCAGGATCGATGTCGTGCACGTTGGTGCCGGCGACGAGGACCTCGCCGGAGGTGGCGTCGAACATCCGCGGGACCAGGTTGAGCAGCGTGGTCTTGCCCGATCCGGTGCTGCCGATGATGGCGGTGGTGGTGCCGGCCTCGGCCCGGAACGAGATGTCGCACAGCACCGGCGACTCGGCCCCCGGGTAGGCGAAGCTGACGTTGCGCAGCTCGAGCGAGGCCGCAGTGGGGAGCGAGGTGACCGGGGCCTCGGGATCGACCACGGTGGACGGGGTGCCCAGCACCTCCTCGATGCGGTCGGCGCACACCGAGGCGCGCGGGGCGAAGACGGCCACGAACGTGGCCATCATCACCGACATCAGGATCTGCACCAGGTAGGTGAGGAAGGCGATGAGCGAGCCGATCTGCATCTCCCCCGACGAGATGCGGTTGGCGCCGAACCAGATGGCCGCGATGCTCGACGCGTTCAGGATGAACATGACCGAGGGGAACATGAACGCCATGAGCTGGCCGGCCCGCAGCGAGGTGGCGGTGAGGTCGTCGTTGCCGGCGCTGAACCGGGCCTTCTCGTGGGGCTCGTGGACGAACGCCCGCACGACGCGGAGGCCGGTGATCTGCTCGCGGAGGATCTCGTTGACCCGGTCGATGCGGACCTGCATCACGCCGTAGGTGGGCACGAGCCGCCAGATGACCGAGCCGACGCTGAGGAGGAGCGCCGGCACGCTGACCAGGAGCAGCAGCGAGAGCGGACCGTCCTCGTGGACCGCCATGATCACGCCGCCGACGATGGTGATGGGCGTGGCCACCAGCAGCGTGCAGGACATCAGGACCAGCATCTGCACCTGGGTCACGTCGTTGGTGATGCGGGTGATGAGCGACGGGGCACCGAAGCTCGACACCTCTTGGGTGGAGAAGCCGGTCACCTGGTGGAACAGCCCGGACCGCACGTCGCGGCCGAAGCCCATGGCGGCCTTCGAGCCGTAGTAGACGGCGATGACGGCGAACACCACCTGCACCAGGGTGACCAGGAGCATGAGGGCGCCGACCCTGTAGATGTAGTGCGTGTTCCCGGTGAGGACGCCGTGGTCGATGATGTCGGCGTTGAGCGACGGGAGCGTGAGGGCCGTGGCGGTGGCGACGATCTGCAGGCCGACCACGGCGGCGAGCAGCTTGCGGTACCGCTTCAGGTAGGTGACGAGGAGGTGGATCAACATGTCGGTTCCATCGGGTGGGAGCGGGAGGGGAGGGGCGGGTTGGAGCTGCGGGCGGTGCGGGTCATGGCGGTGGAGCGGCGGGCCGGGCGCGGACGCCGTCGAGCACGAGGGCGACGATCTCCTCCGACGCCATGGGCTCGGTGTCGATCATCAGCGGGTGGGTGCCCACGATGGTGAGGGCCCGGAGCACGTAGGCGGCGGCCTGCGGATCGCGGTCGATCTCGCTGGGGTCGGGCTCGAACACCTTGCCCAGCACCCGCAGCTCGGGCGGCCGGGGCTTGTTGACCGGGCGGTTGGCGCCCGTGGGCGTGGCCCCGGCGGCGGCCATGACCTGGAAGACGCTCGCGGTGCGGCGGCGCAGGATCTCGACCGCTTCGTAGAGGCGCTGCTCGAGCGGGAGGGTGAGGTCGATCTCGCGGAGCGTGGCCTCGGTGGGGGCGGGATCGATGGCGGCCTCGACGACGGCGTCGATCAGGGCCTGCTTGTCCTCGAAGACCCGGAAGATGGTGCCCTCGGCGATGCCGGCGGCTTCGGCGATCTGGCGGGTGGTCATGGCGGCGCCGTGCTCCATGAGCAGCGGCAGGGTGGTGGCGATGATCTCGGCCCGGCGCTCCGACGGGGGCAGGGCGGCCGCCCGGACGCGCTTCTCCGTGGGGAGGAGGGCGGCATCGTCGGAGGTCATGGCGACCCACCCTAGACTGAGTGCGCACTCACTCACTCATCCAAACCGGCAGAAGTGCCACATGTCTCACTGCGGCCGGTGGCCGGTCCCGACCACGCCCAGGGCGCGCCCGGCCGGGAACTCCGGCACCATGGAACGGTGACCTGGACCGCTCCCGCCGCCCCGCCGTCACCCGACGGCCCGTTCGTCGGGACCGACCGGCCCATCCTCGAGGCCTTCATCGCCTGGCAGCGCTCGGAGCTGCTCGGCATGTGCGCTGGCCTGACCGGCGACCAGCTGGTCATCGCCGCCGTGCCGCCCTCCAACCTCACGCTGCTCGGGCTGGTCCGCCACCTGGCCAAGGTCGAGCGGATCTGGTTCCGGGAGCGCGCGGCGGGGCAGGCGATCGGCCGCCTGTTCGACCCCGAGCTCGGCCCCGACCACGACTTCGAGGGCCTCGACCCCGCCGAAGCCGAGGCCGACTTCGCCCGCTACGCCCAGGAGTGCCGGCTCGGCGACGAGGCCGTGGCGGGTCTGCCGTTCGACCACGAGCTCCAGGTGCACGGAGAGACGTGGTCGCTGCGCATGGTCTACGTGCACCTCGTCGCCGAGTACCCCGCCACAACGGCCACGCCGACCTGCTACGCGAGCGGATCGACGCGGGGATCACCGGGTAGGGCCGTGGCGGAGCGGTACACGGTCATCGAGGCGCCGTCGGTCCTGGGCCTGTTCCCCGGCGGCGTCGAGCGCCTGCCCGAGGTGCTCCTCGACCTCGGCCTGGCCGACCGGCTCGGTGCCCGCCGCCACGGCGTGGCGCTGCCTCCCCCGTACGACCCACAGCTCGACCCCACCACCGGCGTGCTCAACGCGGCCGCCATCGCCGCCTACGCGGTCGACCTGGCCGACGCGGTCGGGTCCGTGCTCGATGGGGGCGAGGTGCCCGTGGTGCTCGGCGGCGACTGCTCCATCCTGCTGGGGACCCAGCTCGCCCTGCGCCGCCGCGGCCGCTTCGGCCTGCTCTTCCTCGACGGCCACGCCGACTTCTACCAGCCGGCCGCCGAGCCGGAGGGCCAGGCGGCGTCGATGGACCTGGCCCTCGCCACCGGCCACGGCCCCGAGCTCCTCACCGGCATCGAGGGCCACGCTCCGCTGGTGCGCGAGGCCGACGTGGCCCACCTCGGGCGCCGGGACGGGGAGGAGGCCGACGAAGCGGGGAGCCGGCGCATCGAGGAGTTGGCCATCACGATGGTCGACCTCGACGCGGTGCGCGCCGACGGGATCGGGCGGCGCTCGCCCGGGCGCTCACCCCCGTCACCTCCGATGCGCTCGCCGGGTTCTGGCTCCACCTCGACTGCGACGTGCTCGACGACGAGCTGGTGCCCGCGGTCGACTACCGCCTGCCCGGTGGGCTCCGATGGGACGAGCTCGAGGCGGTGCTGCGGGCCACGGTCGGCTCCGGGCGCCTGGTGGGCGTCGAGGTCACCATCCTCAACCCGTCCCTCGACCCCGGTGACGCCATCGCCCAGCGGCTGGTCGACGCACTCGTGGCCGGCCTGGCTCCGGGCTGACCGCTCACTTCGGCGGCTCTGGGCCGTCCCACCTCCGGGAGCGCCATCGCGGCGCCCGAAGGGAACGACGATGACCGCAACCGTGGTGCGCTACCAGGCCAAGCCCGATCGGGCCGACGAGAACCAGGAGCTCATCGAAGCCGTGTTCGCCGATCTCGGGGCCCGCCGGCCCGTCGGCTTCACCTATCAGGTCTTCCGGCTGGAGGACGGCGTCTCGTTCGTGCACGTCGTGGTCGAAGACGACGGCGTGGAGCACCCCGATGCCCTGACCGACGTCCCGGCGTTCCAGGCGTTCGTGCACGACATCGGCGATCGGTGCGACGTGCCGCCGCAGGTGGCGGGCGCCACCCTGGTCGGCGGCTACCGCTGACCCGCTCGGGGTCGAGCCCTCAGGGGACCGATCGCCGTGGCCGACGCTGAGGGGCGCCCCGGTCGATCGGCCTCCCCCCTGAGCTCAACCGGTCAAGGCCGTGGCACCGCTGACGACCGGCTCGGCCGGGGGCGCCTCCACGTGGGCGCCTTCGACCTGGGGCTCGGTCGTCGCCGTGGTGCTCGTCCCCTTGGCCGCCGTGGTGGTCGACTCGTCGGGGACGGTGGTGGACGCGATCACCTGCGGGCACGTCACCGTGAGGTCGCTGTAGCGGGGCTTCAGGTCGAGCACCTGGTAGCCGTCGCTGCTCTGGTCGGGGACCTTGGCGTGGATGCGCAGCGACGCGGGGTAGGACCCCTCGGCCAGCGGGCCCGAGGCCTCCCAGCCGGTGGCGCCGTCGGCGGTCTGGCCGACGAAGGCGAAGTCGGGCGCGGTGCCGTCGTTGCCGCTGAGGCCGTCGACGATCTTCCCGCCGCCACCGACCCGGACGTAGTCCTCCTCGGGGTCGAGCGTCTGCAGGATCACGCCGTCCGATGCCGCCACGTAGACGTACAGCACCTTGGCGTCGCAGTCGTAGCGCAGCGAGGCCGTGGCCAGCGCCGTGTACGGCGGATGGTTCGAGTACAGGCTGCCGAAGATATCGCCGCCGCTCCACTCGCCGGGCGAGCCGTCCACCGTCGCCGTGCCGTAGGTCGGCTCCGGTGGGTTGGACGCCCCCGCCGGCAGCAGCGGCTGCCAGATCGTGGCGGCTCCGACCGCCGCCACACCGAGGGCGATGCGTGCCCGCCGCTTCCGCCGGCTCCCGCTTGTTCGCACACCACTCATGTCACCCATCCCTCCGACGCCCGGGGGTTCCCGGGCTGAACCTGGACAGACCGCCCCTGCGGACGGAACCCTCTGAGTGTCCACATGGGCGATCTCGCCACCTACGCCAAGAAGGGTGAGCCCACGTACCCCTGCTTGACGAGCGCCGTCACGGCGCCGTCGGGGCTCGGGACCACCCCTCGGGCGGGTGGTGCGGGGCCGGGCGTGGGCCGCCCACGACGCCGGGCAGCACCCGGCGGGACGGGGTCAGTGCGCTGGTGAGGGCTGGGATCCGCCGGGGAGCTCGTCGAGGCGGGCGGCGTCGTCGACGGCCACGGTCTGGTCGTCGGCGCTGTCGGCGAACACCGGCGGCACCCCGGCGATGCCGAGCTCGGCCGTGTCCTCCATCGCCTCCACGGGCCCGTGCATCGACGCTTCGTCGGGCAGCTCCCGGGGCAGGAACCGGTACACGGTGGCGGCGGCGATGAGCGCCAGGATCGAGCCGACCGTCACGGCGAAGTGGATGCCGTCGACGAACGCCGTCTGGCTGCCGACCGTGAGCACCTTGCCCGCCGCGCTTGGGAGCTCGGTGGCGGCGTGGAGGGCATCGGCCAGCGTGGTGCGGGCCGCTTCTTGCACCGATGGCGAGAAGTGCGTGGTGAGGCGGTCCATCTTGTGGGCGTACTGCGAGCTGGCCACGCTGCCCATCACCGCGATGCCGAGCGCCGCGCCCAGCTCCCGGGTGGCGTCGTTCATCGCCGAGCCGGCGCCGGCCCGGTTGGCCGGGACGGCCGACATGATCGCTGCGGTCATCGGTGACATGGCCAAGGCGATGCCGCTGACCAGCGGGATGAACGACACGAGCAGGTACCAGTAGGGCGTGGTGAGGCCGAGGTTGCGGAGCATGATCAGCCCGAGCGCCACGCAGCACATGCCGAACGAGACGGTGCGGTGGGCGCCGAAGCGCTTGCCCAGCCGTGGCGTGAGCGGCGCCACGATGATCATGATCGGGGCCATCGGCAGGAGGCGCACGGCCGTCTCGAGCGGGCTGTAGTCGAGGACGAGCTGGAAGTACTGGCTGACCAGGAACATGACGCCGTACATCGACATGAAGACGAGGATCATGCCGCCGGTGCCGGTGCTGAACGCCGGGATCTTGAAGTACCGGATGTCGAGCATCGGGTCGTCCTTGTGGAGCTCCCAGAAGACGAACAGCGTGAGCACGACGACGCCGACCGCGAACGGATGAGCGTCTCGGCGCTGAGCCACCCGTGATCGGGCGCCTCGATGAGGCCGTAGACGATCGCCACGATGCCGACGATCGACAGCAGGGCCCCGACCGGGTCGAGCGGGTTGCGCTCGGGGTCCTTGGTCCGCGGGATCAGCAGGCCGCCGGTGATCAGCGCCAGGAGGAGGATCGGGACGTTGACCAAGAAGACCGAGCCGAACCAGAAGTGCCCGAGCATCCAACCGCTGGCGACGGGCCCGATGGCTCCGGCGGCGCCGGTGACGCTGGCCCAGATGGCGATGGCCTTGGTGCGCTCGGCGGGGGAGAAGACGTTGACCAGGATCGACAGCGTCGACGGCATGATCACCGTGGCGCCGACGCCCATGCACGCCCGGCAGGCGATCAGCTGCTCCATCGAGGTGGCCTTCGATGCGGCGACGCACGCCATCAGGTAGACGACGAGCCCGAGCTGCAGGGCGCCCTTGCGGCCGTAGCGGTCGCCCGCTGCACCCGTGGTGAACAGGAGGCCGGCGAAGACCAGGGAGTAGATCGCGATGACCCACTGGAGCTGGGAGTTGGTGGCCGCCAGGTCCTTCGACAGCGTGGGGATGGCCACGTTGAGGCTCGAGTTGCCGATGAAGACGATGAGCAGGCTGAGGCACAGCACGGCCAGGGTCCACCACCGCTTCGCGTAGACCGAAGGCTGGTCGTACAGCGGGATGGCCGCCAGGGGGTCATGCTCTTGGACGTGTGCCACCAGTTCGCTCCTCGCCGCGGTGCCGCCCGCAGCCTCGATCCTCGAAGAAGTAAGGTAGCCTGACCACATGGCGATGCACCAGCGTCCACCCGATCTGGGGACCTCCGGGACCGAGACATCGGTCACGCCCCGGTCCGGCGACGAGGAGCTCCCGCTCCTGATGATCCGGGCCGTGAAGGCGATGGTCGCCGATGTGGCCGCCCGCAAGGCCGAGGACGAGGCGGTGTCGGCATCGGGCTTCACCGCCGTGCACGGCATCGCCGCCCGCTACATCGAGGGTCACGCCGACATCACCATCGTCGAGCTGGCGGCGCACCTGCGGGTCACCAAGCAGTCGGCCTCGGAGATCGTCGGGGCGCTCGACCGCGAGGGCTACGTCGCCCGCCGGCCCCACCCCGCCGACGGGCGGGCGCGGGTCGTCGAGCTCACCGACAAGGGCGCCGTCGGCCTGGCCCGGTCGCGCCGGCTGTGGGCCGAGGTCATGGCCGACTTCGAGGCGCTCGTCGGCCCGGGCGACCTCGACGTGGTCGCCCCCCGGCTCGAGGCGTACCTCGATGCGCACCCCGCGGCTCCCTGACCTCGACAGGGCGCCGGACCGGGCCGGGTGACGCCTGCGGGCAGGACCCGGGCGAGGATGGATGCCTTGTTCCTGCCTCCGAACCGCCGTGCGCCACGCCCGCGGAGGGGTTCGGGAGGCTCGGACCGGTCGGTGCGGTCGCGCTGGTGGCGGTCTCGGCCCTCGCCACGGCCTGCGGATCGTCGAAGCCGCCCGAGCCCGTGGCGGTGTCCGTGGTCCAGGACCACCACCGCGCCGCGATCCGGCTGACCCCGGGCAAGACCATCGGCGACGCCTTGGAGCAGGCCAAGGTCACGCCCCAGGAGGGGCAGGTCCTGGCCGCGGTCACCCACAAGCCGGTTGAGCCCAACGGCCACGCTCCGGTGCTGCGCTGGAATGGGCGCACGGTCGCCGCCAGCCACCGCATCGACAAGGCCGGCAAGCTCGAGGTGATCCCCGGTCGCGACACGCCCGAAGCCACCGAGGTGGGCGAGCGCCCGCTGGCGCCCGAGGGCCTGCCCAACGCCCTGCAGTACGTGCAGTACGCCGGTGTGCCCGGCGTCGAGAAGGTCACCGTCGGCGTGAAGAGCGGCGAAGTGGTCACCCGCACCACCATCACCCCACGGTCCCCGCCCACCGCGCCACCGGGAAGGTGGTCGCCCTCACCTTCGACGACGGCCCGAACGCCACCTACACCCCACAGATCCTCGCCATCTTGAAGGCCAAGGGCGTGACGGCCACGTTCTGCGAGGTGGGCTCCGAGGTGCAGCGCCGCCCCGCGCTGTCGAAGAAGATCCTCAAGGCGGGCCACCAGCTGTGCAACCACACGCTGCACCACGTCGAAGGGCTCGAGGACGAGCCCCACGCCACCATCGACGCCGAGATCGGCGGTGGCGCCAAGGCCATCGACGACGCCACCGGGACGCCGCCGCGCTACTACCGCCCGCCGGGCGGATCGCTCGGCCCGCCGATCTACGACGCCGCGGCCGACCAGGGCGAGGCCGTCCTCTACTGGAGCATCGACCCCACAACTGGAAGAAGCCCCCGCCCGAGGAGATCGTCTCCAGCGTCCTCAACCAGCTGGTGCCGGGCGGGATCATCCTCCTGCACGACGGCGGCGGGAACCGAGACAACACCATCCAGGCGCTCCCGACGATCATCGACTACGTCGAGGCGCTCGGGTACACGTTCACCCCGCCCATCACCACCCGGCACCAGGTGGGCTGAGCCACCGGGCCTCGTCAGCGGACGCGCCCGGGATCAGGAGCCGGAGCGCTCGATCAGCGCCAGCATGTCGGCGGTGAGCTCGCTGCACATCGACAGCGGGAGGTCGTGGCCCATGCCGTGGTGACCGATGAACGTCGCGCCGGGGATGGCCTTCGCCAGGGCGAGGCCGCCGGTGGCCGACACCAGCGGATCGCTCAGGCCGTGCACCACGGTGGTGGGCACACGGAGGCGGCGCAGCGCTTCGGTGCGGTTGGGCTGGGCCATGATCGCCGCCAGCTGCCGCATGCGACCGCTGCCGTCGTGGTTGCGGTCCCAGGCGATGCCCGACAGCTCCCGGATCTGGTCGTCGTGGGTGCCACCCGGCGACCCGATGAGCTTGTTGACCGAGACCGACTCCTCGATGGCTTCGGCCCGACCGCCCGGCTCGGCCGCCGCGGCCATCATCTTGATCACCGCGGGCGTGGGCCGACCCACACGGCGCGAGCCGGTGGACGTCATCGACAGCGACAGGGTCAGCACCCGCTCGGGAGCGCGGATGGCCATGGTCTGGCTGATGAAGCCGCCCATCGAGGTGCCGGCCAGGTGGAAGCGGTCGATGCCGAGGTGGTCGACGAGCGCCAGCGCATCGCTGGCCATGTCGTTCACCTGGTACGCCGTGTTGCGCTTCAGGAGGATGTCGGCGATCGACGGCACGGGCGCATCGATGAACGTCGACAGCCCCACGTCTCGGTTGTCGAAGCGGATGACGAAGTGGCCGGCCCCGGCCAGCGCGGTGCACATCGCCTCGGGCCACGCCAGCATCTGGGTGCCGAGGCCCATCACCAGCAGGATCGCCGGATCGGACGGATCGCCGAAGGTCTCGTAGGCCAGCTCGAGCCCGTTGGCCGGCGCCACCTGCACCGTGGGCCACTCGGCGAACCGGGGCCGGGTGTCCTGCTCGACCGCTGCATCAGCCATGGGATCGTCTCGCTCTCGTCGTGGGTGCGCCACGACGGTAGGAGCCAGGACCGAGGGGCCACAACGCCGCGATCGATTGACAGCCGATCGGGTCGGCCGCAGGCTGGGTCGATGGACCTGCGGGAGAAGCTCCGCCGCGAGATCGAAGCGGTCGGCGGCCGCCACGACGAGCTCGACGTCTACGGCGGCGAGCCGGGCGACCCCGGCCTGGCCGGTGGGCCCGGGAGCATGTCCTGGGAGATCAACGGCGACCTGGCGAGCGTGAGCGCCGCGGGCATGGCCGCCATCATCATGGAGGTGCTCCACCCGTCGGTCATGGCCGGCGTGTTCCAGCAGTCGGGCTACGAGACCGAGCCGCTCAAGCGGGCCCAGAACACGCTCGGCTACGTGCTGCGCACCACGTTCGGCAGCACGCCGGCGGCCACCACGGTGATCGATCACGTCAAGGGCGTGCACCGCCACATCCACGGCGAGCGCCCCGACGGGGTTCCGTACCGGGCGCTCGACCCGGCCTTGATCGCCTGGGTCCACACGTGCATCCCGTGGGCGATCATGGAGGCCTACCACCGGTACCGCCGCCCGCTCAGCATCGCCGAGCGAGACCGCTACCTCGGCGAGCAGGCCCGGATCGGCCGCATGGGCGGAGCCGACCGGGTGCCCGAGACCATGGCCGAGCTCACCGACTACGTCGAGGAGATGCGACCGCTCATGGCGATGAACGAGCAGACGCGCCGCTTCACCGACTTCCTGGCCGGCGACAGCGACGGCGAGTTCGGCATCGGCCCGCGAAGCGGCTGGAGAACCGGATCGGCCTGGCCGCCGCCATGTCGCTCATGCCGGCGTGGGCCCGCCACCTGTCCGGCACGTACCAGCCCGCCGCGGTCCGGCGGCTCGTGCTCGACCCGAGCGCCCGGCTCCAGTTCCGGCTCATCACCTGGGCCTACCCCGAGCTGCCGTGCCACGAGCTCGCGGTCGCCCGGGCGAGCGCCACCCTGGTCACCGCCGCCTGACGCGGGGCGCCCGCGCTGCGCATCGGGGCGACGACCGCGTCCCGGCGTCGGTCAGCGACGGCGGGACTTGGCCCGTACATGGCGTGGTCGGCGCGGCGCAGGACGTCGTGGCAGGTGTCCTCGTCGACCGCGACCGACAGGCCGACGCTGCACGTGATCCCCAGCCCGTCGCTGCGGGTGACCGCGGTGACCGCGCCCTGGAGCTGGTTGCCGAGCTGCTCGTAGCTGTGGGCCTGCGGGTCGGTGATGATCACGAACTCGTCGCCGCCGAGGCGGGCGAGGTGGGCGGTGTCGCCCACGGCGGCGCGCAGCGACTGGGCCACGGCGGCGAGCAGCTGGTCGCCGCGCTCGTGACCCCACGTGTCGTTCACCGCCTTGAACCCGTCGAGGTCGATGTAGGCGACCATCGTCGGCTCGCCCCGGTCCAGGCGGCACTGCAGCAGGCGGTGCAGCAGGGCGCGGTTGAGCAGCCCGGTGAGCGGATCGTGGTTGGCCCGCTCCTCGAGGTCCCGATGGACCGCATCGCGCTCGGTCACGTCCTCGATGGTCACCACGATCGAGCTGATCTCGTCGCCGCCCTCCGATGTGAAGCTGCACTCGACCACCTCCATCACGTTGGCGCTCAGCCGGACGGTGCAGCGCTCGTGGCCGGGGGTGGCGGTGAGGCGCCGGAGGATGTCGTCGATGTGGTGGCGATCGTCCGGCACCACCGAGGGGCGCAGGCCGACGTGCTTGATCGACTCGTGGTCACGGCCGAGCATCGTGCACGCCGTGTCGTTGGCGAAGACGGCGTGGCCGCGGCCGTCGAGCAGGAGCACGCCGAGCGGCAGCAGCTCGGCGAGCGTCTCGATCGCCGAGGTGCGCTCGATGCCGGTAATGTCCTCGGTAATGTCGTGGGGGAGCTCGCGGGTCCGCACCACCATCCCGGCGATCACCGGATCGTCAAACTGGTTGATGGCGGTGATCTCGTAGCGGCCCCAGATGCCGTCGCCGTTGCGCTGGCGCACGATCTTGGAGCCGCGCCAGCCGTGCTCC
This sequence comes from Aquihabitans sp. McL0605, assembly GCF_049993875.1. Classification (NCBI taxonomy): domain Bacteria; kingdom Bacillati; phylum Actinomycetota; class Acidimicrobiia; order Acidimicrobiales; family Iamiaceae; genus Aquihabitans; species Aquihabitans sp. McL0605. The sequence continues at coordinate 2,334,123 of NZ_CP188252.1, read as the reverse complement.
GTCGAGAACGCCTGGATCCCGAGGTCCATGATCAAGATGGCGTCGTCGGGGTGCATGTCCTCGAGGGTGTGGATGCCGATCCCGAGGCCTCGCCCGATCAGGCCTCCCGGGGGCGCCAGGTTGGCCTTGATGGTCCAGTCGTGGTCCAGGACCATGAGCGACTCGGCGAGGAAGGGCCGGAGCCGTTCGAGCAGGGCCGCATCGACCCCGGTCTCGTCCACCGGTGCGCACCCGTCGACGGGCGTGGGATCGTCGCCTTCGCCTCGGATCGCTCGGTCTGCGGGGATCGCCGCGCCTCCAACCTCGTCCTGCACGCCGTCCCATCGGCCGGTCAGGGTCGGTTACCGAGCGATCGATCGGTATCTGATGCGAACGACCCATGGGCGGCGTGACGCCTGACTCACCCTGGGCCGGGCGAGCCCGCTCGCCCGACCGCTGCGGGCGGTCATCCCCGGTCATCCCCGGTCATACGGGGCTCAGGTGGCGGGGCGCCAGACGGTGTGGCCGGCGGGGAGGCCGCCGCGGGGCTGGGTCAAGGTGAGCAGCAGCCGGTCGATGCGGAGCTCGACGAGCACCTGGGTGTCGAAGTCGGGCCACGGCTCGGCCATCTCCCGTTCGGCGAAGAACCGGTCGGCCAGGGCGGTTCGAAGGGCCGGGTCGTCGGGCTCCACGACGGTGCCGGTGAGGTAGATGGCGTCGTCCTGGTTCGGCGGGCCGACGGTCTCGCCGTGCAGCACGTAGCGGCCGTCCCGTCGCAGGTCGGCCAGCTTCGGTCCGTCGACGATGAACACGTACAGCTCGCCGTCGATCAGCGGGCAGATCGGGTGGACCCGCGGGCCGCCGTCGGGGCGGATCGTGGCGAGGAACCCCAGCCCGATGCCGACCTCGTAGAACAGGGCTCTCGCCTCGGCGGCGAGGTCGGGCCGGGCCGCCGCCAGCCCGCTCCACGAGACCTCGGGCACGGAGGGCGTCGAGCTCGTCATCGGGCCACCCTGCCACGGTGGATCGGCCTCCGCTCCGGCCGACCCGGCGGCCGCCGCATCAGAGCGCGATGAGCTCGACGCGCACGTCCAACCCGGCGGCGATCGCTTCATGTCCTCGGGGTCGCTCGTCACGATGGCATCGCCGCGGGCGATGGCCCCGAACACGAGGCTGCGACGCATGGGGCTCGTTCGCGCCGGCGCGGGATCGTCTCGCGCCGCCGACGCACGGCGCTGGTTCCGAGCTAGGCCACCGTGGAGGGGGCGGGGTCGGGATCGGCGAGGCAGGGGTCGCCGCAGGCCATCTGGGGCGAGGGTGGACCACGGGCTTGGTCTTGGCGGCCTGGCGGATCATGGCGAACGACACGGCCACGCCGATGCCGCAGAGGATCGCGGCGAGGTGCATCGCGGTGGCGAAGCCGTCGGCGAGGGCGGTCTCGATGGAGTCGCCGAGCGCGATGCCGGCCAGCGCGGGCAGCACCGCCACGGCGAGCAGCCCCGCCAGGCGGGAGACCGCGTTGTTGACGCCCGACGCCACGCCGGTGAGGTCGGGGCCCACGCTGCCGAGCACGGTCGCCGTGAGCGGGGCCACCGTGAGGGCCATGCCCAGGCCGAACGTGACGACCGCGGGGAGGACGCTGGTGGCGTAGTGGTCGCCGGGCGAGATCCGGCTGAACAGGAGCATCCCGGCCGCAGCCAGCAAGGGCCCCACCGTCATCGGGAGGCGCGGGCCGATGCGGGAGCTGAGCTGGCCCGCCTTCGGCGACAGCCAGAGCATCAGGAGCGTGAAGGGGAAGAACGACACGCCGGCCTCGAGCGCCGAGTAGCCGAGCGAGATCTGCAGCCGCAGCGTGACGAGGAAGAACGCGGCGCTCAGCGCGGCGTAGACGGCGAACGTGGTGAGGTTGGCGCCGCTGAACTGCCGCGAGCGGAACACGCCCAGCGGGAGCATCGGGTGGGAGCTGCGGTGCTCGACGATCAGGAACGCGATCAGCGCCACCACGCCGATGGCCACGGCGTAGGGCTGGAAGGCGCTGTCCTGCTCGATGGCGGCGAACGAGATGGTCCCGAGCGACACCGTGATGAGTGCGGCACCCAGGAAGTCGATCGGCATCCGCACCGGCGAACGGGTCTCGGGCACGTGGCGCACCCCAATGGTGATGGCCACCGCAGCGAGCGGCACGTTGATGAAGAAGATCAGCCGCCAGGAGAAGGCGTCGATGAGCCAGCCGCCCAGGAACGGGCCCAACGAGCTGGTCACGCCGGCCATGCCCGACCAGGCGCCGATCGCTCTCGCCCGGTCTTCGGGGTGGAACGCAGCCCCCAGGATCGACAGGCTGCCCGGGACGAGCAGGGCCCCGCCCACGCCCTGGAGCGCTCGGGCGGCCACGAGGAAGCCGGTCGTCGGCGCCAGGCCGCACAGCATCGACGCGGCCGTGAACCAGATCAGCCCGATGACGAACACCCGGCGCCGCCCCAGCTGGTCGCCCAGGCTGCCACCGAGCAGCAGCAGCGACGAGAGCGTGACCATGTAGGCGTTGACCGTCCACTGCATCCCGGCGAGCGAGGTCCCGAGGTCGTTGCCGATGGCCGGCAGCGCCACGTTGACCACGGTGCCGTCGAGGAACACGATCCCCGAGCCGAGGACCATCGTGGCGATGACCCACGTGGCCTGCCGGGTGCCGTAGCGCAGCTGCGGACCGGCAGACGGGTTCGCTACCCCCGTACCCCCGTCGGCGTCCACCGCTCGAAGGGTACCGGCGCCCCGCTCGCCCACGCCCGGGCCCTCGCCCTCGGCGGGGGTTCAGCTCCCGTAGGCGGCGCGGCGGACCAGCTCATCGAGGAGGGCGGCGTCGGTCGTGCCCGCCTCCTCGCGGGTGACCCAGTCGAGGGTCTCCTCGGCGGTGGGCGCCCGATCGAGCAGATCGAGGTAGGCGACGGCGGCATCGGTGTTGTGGGCTTGCCGGCGCCGGTACTCGCTCGACTCGGAGAAGCCGAGCACGACCTGGGCGCGGACCTCGCCCGGGTGTCGAGCTGCTTCGCCCAGTACGTCACGCCCCCGGGGTCTGCGGGCCGGCCGAGCACGTCGGCGTAGATGTGCTGGACGAACGACCGGTTCGGCAGGGACCCGTAGGTGTGCTCGAACTCGCTCGAACCGGCGAACTGGGCCCGAGCTGGCTGAGCGACCACTGGCGTGCCGGTGGCACGGCGCGGCGCCGGCCGATCCAGTACTGCAGCCCGTTCGCGTCCGGCGGCCGCCCGAGGAACGCCCGGTACAGGCGCACGACGGGGTCGACGTTGGCGACGTTCTCGGCCGAGCGGCGCAGCGTGTCGTCGAGGTCGCCGGGCGTCTTGTGGCCGTCACCGAGGTCGGTGACCCAGGTCGCGAGCTCGGTCTTCGTGGGTGGGCGGTCGAGGATGGCTCGGTGGTGCAGCACGACGAGGTCGGACCACGACCCGAACCCCGGGTGCGGGTCGGGCTGGCTGGCGGGCAGCCAGGGGCCGGCCCACTTCAGGGCCCCGTGGAGGTCGGGGGACATGGTGTCGACGACGAGCAGCGCCCTGAACGTCGGGCCGGTCCAGTCGATCGCGTAGACGTTGTCGTTGATGGCGAAGTCGCCGTTCGGGAGGGTGCCGTCGACCTCCACCATCGCCCGGTCGAACGCCTCGCCACCGATGCGGTGGAGGCGGCCGTCGGCGAGCAGCCAGTACCGGCCGTTCGAGGCGATCAGCAGGCCCCGGCCCGGTGCCCACGAGACCTTCGACGGGAAGGGGACGTTCGTGGTCGTGGCCGGCAGGTCCTGGCCGGCCTCGAAGGTCGAGCCGCCGTCGCCGGCGACCGTCTCGATGTTCCCGCCGACGGTGAACCTGCGGACCCGGTGGTCGTTCGTGTCGGCGATGTACACCGCCCCTGTGTCGTCGATCGCCAGGCCCTGAGGAACGTTGAGGGTGGCGGCGGTGGCCGGGCCGCCATCTCCGCCGTAGGAGCCGTCCCCCGGAGGACCGGTCCCGGCGGCTCCGGCGACGAGCTCGAGGTTCCCGCCCACGGTGAAGCGGTAGATCTTCGTGTGCAACTCCTCGAGGAAGAAGACCGAGCCGTCGACGGGGCTGATCGCCAGGTCGGTGATGTTCCAGATGGGGGCGCCGAGCGCCGGTATCGGCCCGACGGGGGGCGGACCGTCGGGCACTCCGCCCCCGGCGACGGTCTCGATCTGCCCGTCGTGGAACCGCCGCACCACCTGGACGTAGGAGTCAGGGTTGCGCTCGGACCAGTAGAGGTCGCCGTCGGGAGCCAGGGCGAGGGTCTGGAGGCCCACGACGTCGAGCTCGACGGGCGTGACCGTGGAACCGTCGGGGCTCACACGGAGCAGGTGGTTGCCGCCCCCCACGTAGGTGGTGCCGTCGGGTGCGACGACCATGTCCGAGTAGTCGCCGAGCTGCTCGGCGCTGATCACCGACTCGATGGGCGGCACCGGCGTCACCGGGGCGGCCGCGGCGGTGGGCCCGGAGCCGAGCCGGTTCACCGCGGCGACGGTGGCGGTCACCTCTACGCCGTCAGCGAGCCCGGTCACGACCGCGGACGAGGCAGGAGCGGCCACGGCGATGGTCCGGCCCGTCGGTGCCACCTGCACCTCGTACGCAACGATCGGTGCGCCGCCGTCGTGGACGGGTGGGGTCCACGTCACCGTCACACGGCCCTGGCCCGCGACGGCCGCTGGCGTCCGCGGCGCCCCCGGCACCGACACGGGCGCGACGGCGGCCACGCGGGTCGGGGTCGCGGCCGTCGGGACGGAGGGGACGAGGAGCATCGCCCCCGAGCAGGAACGCGGCCGCCGTGGGCGCTCGAAGGGTCACGACCACCCTCATCGGCCGAACGCGCTCGGTTCTGGAGCACTACCGCGGAGTTACCGACCGAAGGATGGGGATGCAGGGCGCCGGGCGGCGCGGGCGTCAGGCTGGTGCCGAGGTGGGCACGGTGGGGGCGACTCCGGTGAGCTCCACGGAGAGGTCCCACGGCCGCGCCTGCAGCCGCCGGTCCTGGGAGCGGGCGCTCGATCGCACCACGATGGGGTGGCCCTTCATCTCGGCGAGGCGGTTCGGGCCGAAGTACTGCCCGCCGCCGGCGAACGGATCGGTGGCGGCACGAAGGCTCGGGAGCACGCCAATCGATGAGCTCTGGGCCAGGAAGCCGAGGTACCGCTGCAGGACGCGGGAGCCGGGCACGTGGCGCACCAGATCGGTGTCGGAGCCACCCGGGTGGGCTGCGAGCGCCACGGTGCGTGCGCCCGCCACGGTGAGCCGCCGGTGCAGCTCGTAGGTGAAGAGGAGGTTGGCCAGCTTCGATCGGGAGTAGGCGGCGAAGCGGTTGTACGAGCCCTGGGCCCGAACGTCGTCGAGGTCGACCCGGAACGGAAGCCAGTGGCCCATGCTCGCCACCGTCACGATCCGCGAGCCCTCGACGCCGACCATCCGGTCGAGCAGCAGCCCGGTGAGGGCGAAGTGGCCGAGGTGGTTGGTGCCGAACTGGAGCTCGAAGCCGTCGGCGGTGAGGTCCCGGTCCGTGTACATCACCCCGGCGTTGTTGATGAGCAGGTCGATGCGCTCGTAGGTCTCGCTGATCCCTGCCCGGCCGCTCGGACCGAGTCGAGCGACGCCAGGTCCAGCGCCCGCAGGTCGAGCCGTGCGCCGGGGACCGTGGACTCGATGTCGGTGACGGCGCTCGCACCCCGCTCGGGGCTTCGGCAGCCCAGCACCACGGTGGCGCCCGCCGCGGCGAGCTGCCGGGCGGTCTCGAGGCCGATGCCGGAGTTGGCCCCGGTGATCACGACCACGTGCCCCGTCTGATCCGGGATGTCGACCTCGCCCCAGCTGTCGTCCGTCACCATCGCGTGTCCCCTCCGTGCCGCTGCCCACTCTGCCCGAGGCGCCAGGTGGCATCGGCATCCGTCGGCTGACGACGGCATCAGTCGAACCATCAAGGACGGTGGCCCACGGCCGACAGGAACGGGTGATGGACACCCTGAGCGACTTCGAGATGGAGACCCCGCGCCAGCGGTGGAGCCAGCTGTGGCCGTTCATGCTCGCGTTCGTCCTGGGGTTCGCGCTGGCCTGGCTGGCGCCGCAGGGCCCCGAGAACGTGACCTACATGGTGGTCGTGGGCGTGATCATCGTGGCCGTGGCCGCCTCGATCCTGCGGTGGTCGTGGTCGTCGGTGCCCGACATCCTCACGCTCCTCCCGGTGGCGGCGCTGTGCGTCGCCGTCGACCTGATGCGGGCCGCCAGCGGTGGCGGCAGCTCGGCGGGCTACGGCTCGCTCCTGCTCATCCCGGTGATCTGGCAGGCGATGCGCCGCGGCCAGCGGGAGCTGGTGCTCACGATCGTGCTGGTGTCGATCGCCAACGTCGTCGGGTGATGGTGCTCGCCTCGCCCGTGTCCGCCGTGGCGCAGTGGCGCTCGGTGATCCTCTTCACGGTCGTCGCCGCCACCATCGGCCAGACGATCCACCGGCTGGTCCAGGCGTGCGCCGAGCTGCTCGAGCACATCACCGAGCTGGCCCGCCGCGACGCCCTGACCGGGCTGGCCAACCGCCGGACGTGGGACGAGCGCTTCCCCGAGGAGGTCGAGCGGGCCAGCCGGCACGCCCTGCCGCTCGCGGTCGCACTCCTCGACCTCGACCACTTCAAGGCCTACAACGACGAGCACGGCCACCAGCGCGGGGACGTGCTGCTGGAGGCCATGGCACGGTCGTGGTCCGAGATGCTGCGCACCGGTGATCTGCTGGCCCGCTGGGGCGGCGAGGAGTTCGCCCTGCTCATGCCGGCCACCGATGTCGACGAGGCGGCGGTCGTGCTCGAACGCCTCCAGGACGCCACGCCCGAAGGTCAGACGTTCTCGGCCGGCTACACGGTCGAGCGCTTCCACCCCGGCTTCGAGCCCGACCTCGACCAGGTCCTGCGGGCGGTCGACCAGGCCATGTACGTGGCCAAGGCCTCGGGCCGGGCCCGCTCAGCCCTCGCGGTGGTCGCGGCCATCCGGCTCGACGAGCCGCTGAGCGCCCCGCTCGCACCGGCACCGGCGCCCGGCTGACGTTCCGGCTGCGCGCCCGCTCGTCCCGTGGTGGGATGGAGCGATGAGCGAACCAGCAGACCGCTACCGCCGGGTGGCCGGCCAGTTCACGGCGCGCGTCGAGGCGGTGCCGCCCGGCGGGTGGGACGCGCCGGCGCCGTGCGAAGGGTGGGTGGCCCGCGACGTGGTCGGCCACCTGACCGGCTGGTTGCCCGCCTTCTTCTTCGGGACGTGGGGCATCAGCGCCCCACCGATCCCGTCGGCGGCCGACGATCCGGTCGGGGCGTGGACGGTGCTCGACGCCACGATCCAGGGCGCGGTCGACGACCCCGCCATCGCCACGACGGTCCACGACAACCACATGGGCTCCACGTCCTTCGAGGACACCATCGACTCCATCTGCACCAGCGACGTCCTGGTCCACACGTGGGACCTGGCGTGGGCCACCGGCCTCGACGAGACCCTCGACCCCGTCGAGGTCCACCGGTTCGTCGAGAGCATGGAGCCGCTCGACGAGGTGCTCCGCACGAGCGGGCACTACGGCCCGCGGGTGCCGGTGCCCGACGGCGCCGACGAGCAGACCCGGATGCTCGCCTTCCTCGGCCGCCACCCGTAGCGGGGCGCGGGCGGCTCCGGGCCCGCTCAGCGCCGGAGCTGGTAGGGGCGCGGCGCCGGCCGGTCGCCCCGGGCGTAGAGGCCACCGATCGGACGCTTCGCCGCCTTCGCCAGGTAGAGCTGGGCGTCGGCGCGCTCGAGCGTGTCGATGAGCGCCTCGTCGGCGCGCCGGTGGCCGACCCCGACCGACAGGGCGGCGCCGTGCACCGCGAGCACCGGTCCGACCGACCGCTCGATCTCGCGCTCGAGGGCCCGCACCGTGTGCGGGGCGGCGTGGACGCCGTGCAGGATGATGGCGAACTCGTCCCCGCCGATGCGGAACACGACCTCGGGATCGTCGAGCACGCGTTGGAGGTCCTGGGTGGTGGTGCGCAGCACCTGGTCGCCCAGCAGGTGGCCGCCGGTGTCGTTGACCTGCTTGAAGTTGTCGATGTCGAGGACGAGCAGCGCCACGTTCGGCTGGATGGCCAGGTCCCGGAGGCGCTCGTGGAACGACGAGTGGTTGCCGATGCCGGTGAGTGCGTCGTGGCGGGCCTGCCGGCGGAGCTCCTCGACGGTGGCCGCGGTCTCGAGGCAGCTGCCGGCGAGGACGGCGAGCAGCTCCAGCGGCTCGACCTGCTCGGGTCCGAGCGGCACCGGGTCCGAGTCGGTGAGCAGCAGCAGCCCGGTCCGGCGGCCGGGGCGGTGATGGGCAGGGCGACGAGCGAGCGGGCACCGATGTCGTGCAGGGTCTTGCTGGCCGTGACGCTGCGACCGGTGGCCTCGCCCGCGGTGTAGCACGACGTCAGCGGTTCGAGCACCGACGACAGGTGGGCGAGCTCAGCGGGCGTCATGGCGTCGAGCGGTCCCGCCAGCGGTCCGGAGGTGTGGCGGCGCTGCCCGGTCCACTCGTCCTCGAGCACGAGCATGGCCGAGCCCATGGCGCTCAGCTCCTGGGCGGCGGCCAGCACCGCGTCGATCGTGCGCCCCGCGTCCTCCACGGCCGCCAGCGAGGCCCGGTGTGCGCCAGCCGGCGCAGCGGCACCCGGGAGAGCTCGGGCTGGAGGTCGCCGAGGCGATCGCCCAGGAGGGCGGCAACGGCGCGGACCTCGGCCTGGACCGCGTCGCTCAGGGGCACGAGCGACTCCACGTTCAGGGCGCCGACGATCTGGTCGTCGGTCCGCAGCGGGACGCAGAACTCGGAGACGACCCCGGGGATCGCCTCGAGGTAGTCGGCGGCCGCGGAGATGTCGTCGACGTACTGCTCGTTGCCGGTGCGGTACGTCAGGCCGGTGATCCCGGCGCTCGGCTCCATGCCGTCGAGCACCTGCCAGAGGCCGCGCTGGGCCTGGCAGCGCAGGCGCCCGCCGAACTCGAGGTACACCGAGGGCATCAGGCCGCCCTGGCGGAACAGGTGGGCGGCGACGGCCTCGCACGGGCCGCGCCGGTTGCTCGCGTCGTCGAGCCGCTGCGACAAACGGTGCAGCCCGCCGCGCCGCGCTGCGGCCGGGGTGGACCGCCTTCGACCACGGGGGCAGCGGCCTTCCCACCAAGAAGCCCTGGACCAGGCTCACGTCGGCATCGCGCAGCCAGGTCAGCTCGGCTCACGACTCCACGCCCTCCACGATCAGGTTGGCCCCGATCTCCGAGGCGAAGCCGGCGAGGGCGGCGACGAGCGCCTGGCGGTGGCGGTCCTCGTGGATGCCGACGATCAGCGACCGGTCGATCTTCACGAACTCGGGCAGCAGCTCCACCACCTGCTTGAGGCTGGAGTAGCCGGCGCCGGCATCGTCGATGGCGAGCCGGGCGCCGGTCCGCAGCCACGGCTCGCACGAAGCGCGCAGCGCGGCCACGTCGTCGATCTCCTCGCGCTCGGTCAGCTCCAGCACCAGCCGGTGGGGGAGCTTGTCGCGCAGCTGCACCGACTCGGGGTGGGCGAGCAGCGCCGGGCTCACGTTGACGAACAGCGGCGCGTCACCAGGGGGAGCGCCGTGCTTGGCCACGGCGCGCAGGCACGCCCGCTCCAGCTCGACACGCCGGCCCAGCTGCGACGCCAGCACGAACCACTCCGACGGCTGGGCCCGCTCGTGCTTCACCGATCGGCAGAGGGCCTCGTAGCCGACGATCTCGCCGTCGGCGATGCGCACGATCGGCTGGAAAACGGCACGCAGACCGGCGGGCGCGACGAGGCGATCGAGGAGCACGTCGGCCTCGGCATCTCGTCGGATCGGTCGGCGCCGCCGCGTTCTCTCCATCCGGTAACACGTCGGCAGCAGCCAGGCGTTCGGTGAGGGAACCGGGGTGAACGTCTTCTGTTGCCAACCTGACAGCGAGATCACGGCTCGGGCGCCCCACGCCGGCTCGGGCAGGGTTAGGTTCCGGCCCATGGAGAAGGTCATCTACGTGCTGCGCGCCCCGTCCGAGCCCACGGGGGACGACCTCGGGCCCCGGCTCGCGGCGAGGTGGCCGATGCCCTGTGGGGTGCCGGCGCGCACCGGGTCACCGTGAACGTGGCCGATGCCGACGTGGAGCCGGCGGCGGCGCTGCGGATGCCTGGTCCGGAGTCGCCGGTCGCCCTGGTGTCGGTGTGGGTCGACAGCGCCACCGACCACCTCCGCGCTCCGGTCGATGCGGTCATCGCCGCGGTCGGCCTCCCCTGGTCGGCGTACCTGGTCACGGAGTCGATCCCGATGGTGAACACCCGCTTCCCGGCCGCCGTCGGCGAGCGGGTGCACGGGCTGGCGCAGGTGGCGTTCCTGCAGCGGCCCCAAGGGCAGTCGGTGGAGGAGTGGCTCGACATCTGGCTGAACAGCCACACGTTCGTGGCCGTCGACCTGCAGGACACCTTCTCCTACGTGCAGAACGTCGTCGCCCGGGTGCTCACGCCTGGGGCCGAGCCGTGGCACGCCATCGTCGAGGAGTGCTTCCCGGCCGCGGCGATGACCGATCCCCACGTGTTCTTCGACGCGGTGGGCGACGACGAGCGCCTCGCCCGGCACCAGACCGAGATGTTCGAGAGCGTCCAGCGGTTCATCGACCTGGCCAAGATCGCGGTGCTCCCCACCAGCCGCTACGACGTCTGATCGGCCGCGGTCCAGGCGAGGAGGCGCACGACCTTGGCGCCGCCGTCGTGGGCGAGGGTGCCGACCGGGCGGAAGCCGCGGGCCTCGTGGAAGGCGAGCGAGGCGTGGTTGGGCGGCAGCTCGTTGACCTCGAGCAGGAGCGGACGGCCGCTCGCCGCGGCCAGCGCCTCCACCTGGTCGTAGACCGCGCCGCCGATCCCGGTGCGGCGGAACCCCTCGTCGATCGCGACCCGATCGAGGTAGAGGAAGTCGTCGTAGCGCTCCGAGAACCACCGGTAGTTGGCGCTGCCGTAGGCGGCACCGGGCTCGAGCACGAACACGAACCCGGCGAGGCGGCCGTCGACCTCGGCCCCCCAGGCGCACCGGGCCGTGGCCAGGAACCAGGCGAGCTCCGTCTCGTCGAGCGGCGCCAGCTTGTGGACCACGGCCTCGTTGATGCGCAGGACGTCGGCCGCGTCGTCGAGGGTGAGCGGACGGATGTGCGGGGCCATGGGCGCCACTCTGGCCGACGCCGCCCGTCCCGGGCCACGTCACTCCCCGAACCCCCTCCCATCGGCTGGGGTACCGTCCGCGCATGACCGACGATCCCGCCCCCGATCCCGCCGACTCCGTCTCGCTGCGCATCGAGGCGTCGGCCGACGCCCTCTACGACATCATCAGCGACCCGGTGAAGATGGGCGAGCTCAGCCCCGAGTTCATCAGCGGCCGCTGGCTCGACGGCGCCACCGGCGCGGCCGTGGGCGCCCGGTTCAAGGGCAAGAACAAGCGCGGGCTCGTCCGCTGGTCCACCACCAGCAAGGTGATCGCCGCCGACCGCGGGCGGGAGTTCGCGTTCGAGGTGGCCGACAGCGGCACCCGCTGGGGCTACGTGTTCGAGCCCGACGGCACGGCGACGGTGGTCACCGAGTCCCGAGCCGCGGCCGGCAAGTACCCGTTCATCGCCAAGGCGTTCGCCACCGTGCTGCTCGGCGGCGTCGACAGCCACGCCGAGGAGCTGCACGCCGGGATGCGCGCCACCCTCGAGCACCTCAAGCAGGTGGCCGAAGCGTCCGCCTGAGGTCGACGGCCGGCGAACTTCTCGCACGCTCCGTGCAAAGACCGTACCCTGGTGGGACTCGAACGCTAGGGGACAAGCCGTGAGCGACGTTCTGGTGGGCCAGGAGAACGAAGATCCGGCGGTCGGGCCGCCACCGGGACCGGCCCAGCCGCACCTCGGCTGGGCGCTGGCCGGGATGTCCACCGGCGCGGGCGTCATCCACATCGCGATGACGCCGATCCACGCCGGCACCTGGCAGGAGGCGCTCGGGTTCACGGCCGCCGGGTGGTTCCAGCTGGTCACCGCCGGCATCGTGCTGGCCAACCGGGGCGGCAAGCGCTTCTACCAGGTGGTCGCCCTGGCCAACCTGGCCTTCATCGCCACGTGGCTCTACAGCCGCACCATCGGCCTGCCGTTCGGCGAGACCCCCAACGTGGCCGAGCAGGTGGGAGCCATCGACGCCGCGTGCGTGGCCCTCCAGATCGGCGTGATCTTCGTGGCGGTCCGCCTCATCCTGGCGCCGGAGCGGCGCTCGGTCGGCAAGCTCGCCCCGGCCCTGTGCGCCGTCGCCGCCCTCGGCCTGGCCACCTCCGTCATCACCTCGCCGAGCGCGGCCAACCACAACCACGCCGCCAAGCCCACCGGCATCGACGCCCTGGCGCTCACGATCGACGAGGACCGCTGCGACACCCAGTTCAACGAGGCCGGGTACTGGAAGGAAGCCAAGTACCTGGGGGTCGACACCCGCTGGGGCGGCACGCCGCCCGCGGTCGCCGGCACCAGCACGGTCTCGGCCGACGGCCACGACCACGGCACGGCCACCCCGAGCAGCGGGTCCACCACCACCACCGAGCCCGACCCGTACCAGGGCCGGGGCTCGCCCGGCCTCGACCACCTCGTGTCGGCCACGTCGCTGGCGGCCACCTCCGAGGTCGAGGCGGCCAAGATGGTCACCGCTCTGAGCAACGCCACCCAGAAGGACTACGACACGTGGCTCTGGTGGCTCCGCAACAGCGGCACGCTCAACCACACCCACGCCGTCACCGCGGCCACCACCACCGCCGAGGACGGCAGCGGCCACGGCGGCCACCTCGGTCCGCAGCCCTGGGTCGCCATGACCGACCAGAAGCAGTGCGACCGGCTCGCCAAGGAGCTCGACGAGGCCCGCGCCACGGCGCTGGCGTACCCCACGGCCAAGGACACGCAGGCGGCGGGCTACCGGCTCGTCACCGGCTACCTGCCGGGCATCGCCGCCCACTGGATCAACAACAGCCTGATCGACGACACCTTCGAGATCGACAAGCCCGAGATGATCCTCTACGACGGCAACGGCCTCGACGCCCACGTGGTCGGGCTCAGCTACTACCTGTGGCACGCCGGCGACAACAAGCCCACCCAGGGCTTCACCGGCGACAACGACCACGGGCACCGCCACCTCGGCCTCTGCAGCAGCAAGGACACCGGCACGATCATCGGCGACAGCTCCACGTCCGAGGCCGACTGCGAGGCCCGAGGCGGCACCAAGAGCGACGGGTCCATGGGCTGGATGAGCCACGCCTGGGTCGTCCCGGGCTGCGAGAGCCCGTGGGGCGTGTTCAGCGCCGCCAGCCCGCTGCTCGACGACGAGCTCCCCAAGTCGTCGGGCCAGGACCACGGCCACTGCGCCGGCAGCGGCGTCCGCACCCGCTACGGCATGAGCACCTCGGCCACGTCCACCTCGTCGTCGGCCTCGCCCGCCGCCGACGACGACGAAGGCGCCACCGGCACCACCGGCGGCTGACCCCACCGCCGCCGGGTCGCGCTGTGCGCAACCGTGTGCCTGCGACACGGTTCCGCACGCGGCGGCGAAGAAATCCTGCTCCACTGTCCTTTTCCAGCACGGCGGTTCGTCTCCTCCGTGAAGACCGGCCACCGAGGTCGGCTCGTCCCGAAAGGACCCTGCCATGCCCACCTACGCCGCCATCATCTACGGCCCCAACGTCGACTACACCCAGCCCGAGTACGCCGAGACCGGCGCCGCCTACATGGCGTTCGGCGAGGCCGCGGCCGCGGTGATCCGCGGCGGTGCCGGCCTGTACCCCACGTCCACCGCCACCACCGTCAAGGTGCCGGGTGGCCAGGGCACCGACGTCGTCACCAGCGACGGGCCCTATGCCGAGGCCAAGGACGTGCTCACCGGCTTCTACCTGTTCGAGTGCGCCGACCTCGATGAGGCCGTCCGGTACGCCGGGATGATCCCCGGCGCCGTCGACGGCGGCGTCGAGGTCCGTCCCGTCCTGCCGATGGGCTGAGCACCAGGTGGACGATGCCAACGAGGTCGGCCCCGCCACGGGCGGGGTCGACCCTCGGTCGCGGCGGACCCGTCGGTCTCGCTCGATCGGCTCGTCCGCGCCGAGGGCCGGGCGGTGCTGGCCACGCTGATCGGATCGACCGGCCGCCTCGACCTGGCGGAGGACGCGGTGCAGGAGGCCGTCGTCCCGCCCTGGAGACGTGGCCCCGAGACGGGATCCCCAAGCACCCGCGGGCGTGGCTCACCACGGTCGCTCGTCGTCGGGCGATCGACGTGATCCGCCGCGAGGCCCGCCGCGACCGCAAGGAGGAGGAGGCCGTGCGCATGCTCGACGACGACGGCGACGCGCCACCCTCGGACTCGCAGGTCCAGCACGACCTCCTGCGGCTGGTGTTCACCTGCTGCCACCCGGCGCTGTCGCTGGACGCGGAGGTGGCCCTGAGCCTGCGGACCCTCTGCGGCCTGTCGACCCCGGAGGTGGCCGCCACGCTGCTGGTGCCGGAGGCCACCATGACCAAGCGCCTCACCCGGGCCCGCCAGAAGATCGCCGTCGCCAAGATCCCGTACCGGGTGCCGGCCGACCACGAGCTCCCCGAGCGGCTCGCGGGGGTGGCGGCCACCGTCTACCTGGTGTTCAACGCCGGCTACAGCCACCCGCCCACCGCCGAAGGCACCGGCCGCGACCTGGCGGTGGAGGGGGTCGAGCTGGCCCGGTTCCTGCACGACCTCATGCCGACGAGCCGAGCGTCATCGGCCTGACCGCCCTGGTCGTGCTGCAGCACGCCCGCCGGGCCGGTCGCTTCGACCAGGGCGGCGTGGCGGTCCCGCTGGCCGACCAGGATCGGAGCACCTGGGACCAGGACCTGATCGGGGAGGGCGTGGTGCTCGTGGGCGACGGGTTGCGGCGCACGCCCGACCGGCCCGATCCCTACGTGATCCAGGCGGCGATCGCCGTGTGCCACGCCCTCGCGCCGACCGCCGACGACACCGACTGGGCGGCGGTGCTGTCGTGGTACGACGTGCTGCTCACCGTGCACGACACGCCCGTGGTGCGGCTCAACCGGGCGGCGGCGGTGGCCTCCGAGCACGGTCCGGAGGAGGGGCTGGCCGACATCGACGCCATCGCCGGGCTCGAGGGCTACCCGTTCTGGCACGCCAGCCGCGGCGAGCTGCTGGCCCGCCTCGACCGCCCCGAGGAGGCGCGCCGGGCCTGGGCCTGCGCCCTGGACCTGGGCCTCCCCGACGCCAACGCCCGCTGGGTGCAGGGCCGCCTCGCCGACCTCGGGGTCCCAGGGGGTACCTGACGGGCTCTGCGGAACCTCCCAGGCACGGGGACCACGATGGGTGGCGCTCCGCACCCGACCATCGACAGGACCTCCGATGCGCCGCTCCACCCCCAGCGCCGACCCGCACGATCACCACGACGACGACCACGACCGAGGTCTGGCGTTCGACGTCGGCACCCTGATGGCCCGCCGCCGAGCCCTCGCCCTGATGGGTGGCGCCGGCCTGCTGGCCCTGGTGGGCTGCGGCACATCATCGTCCGACGGCACGTCGACCACCACCGCCGCCACGGGTGCAGCCACCACCGCCGCGGCCGGCTCGACCACCGGCTCGTCGGGCGACGCGATCCCCGAGGAGACCGCCGGGCCCTACCCGGGCGACGGCTCCAACGGCCCCGATGCGCTCGGCCAGAGCGGCATCGTCCGCAAGGACATCACCACCAGCTTCGGCGGCTCGTCGGGCACCGCCGGGGGCATCCCGCTCACCATCCGGCTGGAGGTCGGCGATGCATCCACCGGCAAGGCCGAGGAGGGCCTGGCGGTCTACGTGTGGCACTGCAGCCGGGAGGGCGGCTACTCGATGTACTCGCCGGGCGTCGAGGACCAGAACTTCCTCCGCGGCGTCCAGCCCACCGCCGGCGACGGCGCCGCCACGTTCACCAGCATCTTCCCCGCCGCCTACGACGGCCGCTGGCCGCACGTGCACTTCGAGGTCTACGAGAGCGCCGACGCCGCCACGAGCGGCGGCGATCCCATCGCCACCTCGCAGATCGCCCTGCCCAAGGACGTCTGCGAGCAGGTGTACGGCACGACCGGCTACGAGGCGAGCCCTGCCAACCTGGCCCGGGTCTCGCTCGAGACCGACATGGTGTTCGCCGACAGCTACCAGACCGAGCTCGGCACCGTCACCGGCTCCCTCGCCGGCTACACCGTCACCCTCGCCGTCCCCGTCTGACCCACCCTCCCCGTGCGCCACCCTCGGAGGGGGGCGAGGCGGGTCAGCGGTCGGGGATGGTCCAGTCGATCGGATCGCGTCCGGCCGCCACGAGGGCCTCGTTCGTGCGGGAGAACGGCCGGCTGCCGAAGAACCCGTTGTGCGCCGACAGGGGCGACGGGTGGGCCGACTCGATCACGGTGTGCTTGCGCCGGTCGATCAGCTCCTTCTTCCGCCGGGCCGCCGCCCCCCAGAGGATGAACACCACCGGATCGTCCTTGGCGTCGACGGCCCGGATCACCTGGTCGGTGAACGTCTCCCACCCGTGCTTCTGGTGCGAGGCCGCCTGGTGGGCCCGCACCGTGAGGGTGGTGTTGAGCAGCAGCACCCCCTGGTCGGCCCACGCGTCGAGGCACCCGTGGTTCGGGGTGGGGGCGCCCACGTCGGTCGCCAGCTCGGCGTACACGTTGCGCAGCGACGGCGGCAGCGGCACGCCCGGTCGCACCGAGAAGCACAGCCCGTGGGCCTGGCCGGGCCCGTGGTACGGATCCTGGCCCAGGATCACCGCCTTCACGTCGCCGTAGGCGGTGCGGTGCAGCGCCACGAACACCTCGTCGGCGGGAGGGAACACCTGGTGGTGCCGGCGCTCGTCGGCCACGAAGGCCTGGAGGTCGGCCCAGTACGGCTTGGCGAGCTCGCCGCGGAGGACCGGGTTCCAGTCGGTCTGAGGGGCCATCGCCGCGAACGCTACCGGTGGCTGCACCCGCAGTGATCCCTCCCGTGCGTGCGGACCTGCCACAGTCGTGAGCGTGCGTGGATCGGAGGGACCCTCTCTGGTGTGGCGGCCGCCGCTGCGCACCGCGCCATGGTGGCGTTCGGCGGGCTGGCCTTCGTGGTGTCGACGCTGCTCGCCATCGTGTGCTTCGAGGTCACCCGCTCGACGCTCATCCGCCAGCGCGAGCGCGTGGCCGAGCGCCAGACCTACGTCAACGCCCGCGCCGTCGACAACGCCCTGACCCAGAACCCGGCCACCCCGTCGGAGGCGCTGGCCGATGCGCAGACCAGCGCCCAGGGCTTCGCCCTCGTCCGGGTCGACGGCACCTGGTACTCCAGCTCCGTCACCGGCGACCGCAGCGACATCCCCACCTCGCTCGTGACGGTGATCGACTCCAGCACGGCGGGCCGCCAGCGGGTCCACCTGAGCAGCGGGACGGCGGTGGCGGTGGGCGTGCCGCTGTCGGCCGCCGCCGGCGGTCCGGCGTACGTCGAGCTGGTCCCGATGGCCGAGGTGGCCAACTCGATCAACCGGGTGCGCCAGGGCCTGATCCTCGCCGCCGCGGCCACCACGATCGCGGGTGTGCTGGCCGGCCGCTGGGCCAGCGCCCGGATCCTTCGACCGGTCCGGCGCACCGCCGATGCCGCCAACCTCATCAGCGAGGGCGCCCTCGACCGGCGCCTCGAGAGCGACGGCGACGCCGACCTCGAGCCGCTGGTCCAGTCGTTCGACAACCTGGTCGACGGCCTCCAGCTCCGGATCGAGCGCGAAGCCGCTCCGCGTCCGACGTCAGCCACGAGCTGCGCACGCCCTTGGCCGCCATGCTGTCCGCCCTGTCGGTGGCCCGGCGGCGGGTGAAGGAGCCGGCGGGCACCGAGGCGCTCGACCACCTCCAGCACGAGGTCGATCGCTTCACCACGCTGATCACCGACCTGCTCGAGATCTCCCGGGTCGAGGCGGGTGTGGCCGAGCTGGTCCTCGAGCCGGTCGACCCGAAGGCGTTCGTGACCGACGTGCTGACCTCGATCAACCGGGAGGAGCTCCCCGTCGTGGTGGGCCCCACCGCGCCGAAGGAGGTGCGCATCGACAAGCGCCGGATGGGTCAGGTGCTGGTGAACCTGGTGCAGAACGCCGACATCTACGGCGGCGGTGCCACCGAGCTGCGCATCACCGGCGATGCCGACCACATGCGCCTGCTCGTCGACGACGCCGGTCCGGGCATCCCCGCCGGCGAGCGCGAGCAGGTGTTCGAGCGCTTCGCCCGGGGTGCCGACCCGTCGGTGCCCGGCACCGGCCTGGGTCTCGCCCTGGTGCGCGAGCACGTCCGCCTCCACGAGGGGACGGTCGTGATCAAGGGGGCGCCCGCTGGTGGCGCCCGGTTCGTGGTGACGATCCCGAGGTCCCTGCCGTGACGTCCGTGCCCCGAACCTCCACCACCCTGGTCCGCCGTCGGGCCGCCCTCGCCGGCGCCCTGGTCCTGGCCGTCCTGGTGAGCACGCTGGCCTCGTGCGGGATCTCCTCGGAGCCCGACGCCAACCGGATCGAGCCCACCGACGTGCCGTTCGGCCTCCTCGACGACAAGGCCACCACCACCTCCGTCGAGGCCGGCCGCACCGCCGAGGTGTACCTGCTCACCAAGGACAAGCTGCTGGCGGTCGACCGGTCGGTGCCCGACGACGCCAGCCTCTCCGACCTGCTCTCCCTGCTCATCGCCGGCCCCACGGAGGTGGAGCAGTCGCTGGGCATCACCTCGGCGGTCCCGGCGGGCACGATCGCCTCGGTCCGCACCAGCCGGGGCACCGCCAAGGTCGACCTGACCCCGGCGTTCGGCGACATCCGCAGCGGCGAGCAGCTCCTGGCCCTGGCCCAGATCGTCTACACGCTGACCGGCCAGCCGGGCATCGGCGGGGTGCGCTTCAGCGTCAAGGGCAAGAAGGCGACCGTGCCGCTCTCCGACGGGACCAACAGCGACGAGGCCCTGTCGCGAGACGATTTCGAGGCGCTCCAACCCGGGTGACCCCACCTGATCGGGTGGGCGATCCGACCTTCTTTGCCCCGGCAAGGGTTCAGGACCTCCGGGAGGCGCCGATCATGGGGGTGTCATGAGCAACCCCTCCGCACTCGACGCCAGCCTGGGCAACCGGCTCGCCGCTGCTGGTGCGTCGGCCGACTTCGAGACGGAGCAGGGGATCCAGCGGGTCCGGGCCTGGTGCCTGGTGCTGGCGCTCGTGCAGACGGCCCTCTACCCCGGGCAGTTCTGGTACCTGGCCTGGGGCGCCATGGCCGTCCTGTTCCTCTCCTGCCTGTGGATCCGGCGGGGCCTGCGGGCCGCGGACGTGGTCCACCGCCTGCCGATGATCGGCATCACCGCCATGGCGGCCGACTCGATCGTGGTCATCATGATCATGGCCAACCTGATGGCCAGCGCCGACGACCCGGTGCAGCTCCTGCCGCTCGCCCTCGCAGTGGAGGCGGCGGTCCGCTGGGGCCGGATCGGCGGCATCCTCGGGGGGATCGGCGGCGGCCTCCTCCTGACCGGGTGGTCGCTCGGCGTGCACTACCGCAACGACCTCGCGTTCTCCCCGGGCTACGCGTGCTTCCGGTTCGGGGTCGTCGTCCTGATCGGCTCGATCGTCGGCAACGCCGTCCGCGAGATGCGCCAGCAGCGCCGGGCGGCCGAGGCGGTGTTCCAGGCGTCGCGAGACCTGATGGTCACGCTGTCGAGCGACGGCGACGTGCTGTCGGCCAACCCGGCCTGCGAGGCCATCTTGGGCTACACGCCCGAGGAGCTCGAGGGGCGCGACCGATCGTTCCTGCTCGACACCGATGCCGAGGGCGGCGGCTCCCGCCCGGCGCTCCTGGCGACCACCGAGGGCGCGCAGCGCGTCGTCCGCCGCGTGCAGCACAAGGACGGCCACCTCGTGTGGATCGAGCTCGACCTCGTCTCCGACGTCCAGGCCGGCCTCATCTACGGGATCGGCCGCGACGTGAGCGATCGCAGCCGCACCGAGTCGGAGCTGCGGCACCGGGTCGACCACGACGGCCTCACCGGGGCGTGGAACCGGCACTCCCTGATCGCCTACCTCCACCGCATGCTCAACCGGGGCTACCTGCCGGGGCTGGTGTTCATCGACCTCGACCGGTTCAAGGAGATCAACGACCGCCACGGGCACCTCGCCGGCGACACCGTGATCATCGAGCTGGCCGAGCGCCTCGCGGTGGCCGCCGGCCACGAGGGATCGGTCGCCCGGTACGCGGGCGACGAGTTCTGCATCGTGGTCGACGATCCCGATGACCTGGAGGAGGTGGCCGAGCGCACCCGTCAGGCCTTCGACGCCGCCTTCACCTCCGGCCCGGCCGAGCTGTTCGTCACCGGTTCGGTGGGAACGGCGGCGAGCCGTTCGGGCGACACGCCCGAGCACCTCGTCCACCGGGCCGACCAGGCGATGTACCAGGCCAAGAAGGCCGCCCGCCTCGTCCCCTGACCAGGTCTCGAACCGAGCCCGGGGCCGGCTCGCTGCGCTCCGACGTGGCAAAGACAGGGCGATCCGCAACACTGCAGGGATGCTGAAGAAGCTGATCGGTGTGGCCATCGTCGTCGTGCTCGTGGCGGGAGCGGCCTTCTGGTGGTTCGTGCTGCGCGACGATCCGCCGGCCGAGCTGTCCGTCAACGACACCAGCGGCAGCAGCAGCCAGACCACCACGGGCACCACCCCCGCCTCCCTCGACGGCACGTGGACCGTCCAGGCCGGCGACACCACCGCGGGGTTCCGCATCAACGAGTCGTTCGCGGGCGGTCTCGCCGATCACACGGCGGTCGGTCGGTCCGGCGACGTCAACGGCTCGATCGCCGTCGCCGGGACGAACATCAGCAGCGGCGACTTCACCGTCAACCTGAGCAAGCTGGCGTTCTCCGACGAGGTGCCCGGCCTCTCGGTGACCAACCGGGCCAACGCCCTCAAGAGCCGCGGCCTGCAGACCTCGCAGTTCCCCGAGGCCTCCTTCAAGCTCACCGAACCGATCGACTTCGGGTCCAAGCCCGCCGAGGGCGAGACCGTCACGGCCACCGCCACCGGAGACCTCACGCTCCACGGGGTCACCAAGCCGGTGACGTTCGACGTGGAGGCCAAGATCGTGGGCGACACCATCCGCGTCGCCACCAAGGAGCCGGTCCCGATCGTCCTCACCGACTACGGCATCGACAAGCCCACCGGCGGCCCGATCGCGTCGATCGACGACCAGGGCTCCTTCGAGTTCCTCGTCGTCCTCGGGAAGAGCTGAGAGGTCGGGGCGAGCGATCAGGTCGAGCGGAGGGTGCGCCGGACCAGGGCCGGGTCGGCCTCGATGGCTGCGTCGGTGAACAGGAGCGGGCGGGTGGCCTTGGCCGCGTACGCCTCGGACCCGTCGACGTGGTGGGGTGAGCGAGGGTCGCCCGACTGCCCGTAGGCAAGGAGGCCGACGCCCTGGGGGCCGTCGTCGGTGAGCTCGACGGCCATCAGGAAGCTGGTGCCGTAGGTGCAGCGGTAGCCGCCCTCGGCGATGCCGGTGGTGAGCATGCGCTCCGGTGCCACGGCACCGAGCGGCGCCGGTCCGGGCTCGAGGCTCAGCGAGGCGAGGGCGCCCGTCGGGACGAGGATGTTCAGCACGCCGTCGCCTTCGTAGCCGCCGTGCACCGGCACCCGGTGCTCGCCGCGCTGCGCCCACTGGACCTCGCCGAGCGGGGCATCGATGGCCACGCCGGCGGCGTCGAGCAGGCGGAGGGCGGTGGCGAGGGCCACCAGGATCGGATCGTCGCCTTCGACCGGCGCGCCGGCCAGGTCGGCCGGGGTGGTGACCGGGGCCGTCGGGTCGAAGTCGGTGGCGAACAGCGGTCCCGACGCCTGCATCTGCTGGGAGCTGAACGCACCCATCAGCTCGCGCCAGAGGGCGGCACCGACCGAGTTGAGGTCGCAGCGCCGGTCCCAACCGGCCAGCACCGCGGCCGCCGGGCCCAGATCGATCGCGGCGCCGTCGATCGTGGCAGTCCCCGCCGCGGTGGCGCGGGCGATCACGGCGTCGCAGAGGAGCTCGGCGCTGAGGCTGTCGTTGGTGAGCAGCGCCTCGACCGCGCCCGGCACGGTGAGGGCGCCGGTGGCGGCCAGGCGCTCGGCCGTGAGCAGGTTCTGGCGGGTGCGCAGCGTGCGGGCCGTGCGCTCCAGGCCGTGGAGCGGCGAGTAGCCCTCGAGCGCGTGGGTGGCGTGGTTGAGCCAGTGCGAGTCGTTGGCGTTGAGGGCGTAGTCGCGGCGCTCGAACTGGGGGAGGCGGTCGAACGGGAGCAGGCCGGGGGAGCGGGCGCCCGGGTCGTCCTGCCAGTCGTCGCCGGGGTCGCTGCCGTCGAGCAGGGCCACCCGGTTCTCGAACAGCAGGGCCGCCACCAGGTCGGTGTCGATGCGGTGGTGGAACCGGGCGATGGCCTCGTCGGTCAGGTTCGGCGTGGCCGAGGCGTCGACGAACCAGGCCCGCCCGGTGCGGTCGGCGGCGAGGGTGTTGGCCCACGGCATGCCCTGGACCTCGGCGAAGACGGCCTGGAACTCGTCCATGCCCTTGGCCTGCGCCATCCCCAGGAACTGGGCGAGGAAGTGGTCGTTGTCGAGGTTGGCGTCGCGGTAGGTGAAGCCCACGTCGAGGCCCCAGCCGATGAGCGGCAGGTTGACCATCGGGCCGTGGTGGCTGCGCCAGAGCGTGCGGGTCACCGACGAGATCGTGCCGTCGTCGCCGAGCACCTCCACCGCCACCTCCCGGGAGGTCATCTCCCGCGCCTCGTCGCCGTAGCGGTAGGTGGTGGGGGACCCGGGCACCAGCGCGAGCTGGGCCAGCGTGAAGCGGTGGCCGCGGGAGAACGTGTGGGCCCAGGCCACGTCGGCGTTGAACCCGAGCTGCACGCCAGGGGCGCCGAGCAGGGCGACCCCGTAGGCGTCGAGCTCACCGGGGATGGTGAGGTGGCACTCCCAGAAGCGGGCCTCGCCGCCCCACGGGAAGTGCGGGTTGGCCACCACCAGGCCGTGCCCCGATGCGGTGGCCTCGCTCCCGAACGCCCACCCGTTGCTGGCGCCGGCTCCGCCACCGAGGGCGTCGAGCCCGGCGGGGGCCGCGGGCCCGTCGGGACCGGGCGCCTGCGCGCTGCCGATCACCTGGGCCAGATTGCGGCCGCTCGCCAGCAGGCCCATGTCGACGTAGTACGCCCACAGGTCGAGCTCGGAGATGGGGCGGACCCAGGCGGCGCCGGCGCCCCACTCGGGCAGGGTGCCTTCGCGGGTGCCCTCGTCGAGCCAGGCGTTGTACCCAGCGGCGTACCCGGCCACGAGCGCTCGCATGTGCGGCGGTTGCGCGTCGCGCAGCTGCGGGGCGCGCTCCCGCACGCCCAGCGCGAGGTAGCCGAGGTCGGAGTGGAGGTGGGCGTCGCCGGGGCCGGCCCCGTGGAAGCGGGCCCGTTCGCTGCGCACCTTGACGATCTGGTCGGCCAGCGTGGGCAGGTGGTCCCGGGCGCACGCGAAGCCCTGGCCGTACCCGAGGCTCCCCCAGTCGCCGGCGCGGATGTGGGCCACGCCGTGCGTCGTCCACCGGATGTCTGCCTCGTACCGTCCCTCACCCCGTACGTCCATGGACGGTGGCTAGCAGCTCGACGCCCGCACCGCGGGCACCCTCCAGGTCGGCTCAGGCCGACCGGGGCTCCGCTGAGGGCCGGGCGTCGGCGGCACCTGCACCGCCCAGATCGATCGACACCGTGCCGTCGGCGGCGTGGAGGCTGGCCGACTTCACGAGCAGCGGGAGCCCGATGATGCTCATCACGGCGAGGGCGATGGCCGGCGCACCGGGCCCCGTGAGGCTGACCCAGATCCCGACGACGGCCGACAGCCCGAGCTCCATCACGTTGGCCGACAGCAGCTGCCACCCCATCACCCGGCCGGCGGCGCCCACCCCGACGCGGTCGGCCGTGGTCGACATCAGCGTGGGGAACATGGCGGCGAGCGCCAGCCCGGCCACCGAGATCAGGCCGATCGCCACCGGAACGGGCGCGAGCGGGATGCCGACGTAGACCACGGTCGCCAGCACGCCCGAGCCCACCAGCACCTGGCGGGCGCTGAACGGCCGGCCCGGCCCGGTGACCAGCCCGAGCCCGAGGCGGCCGAGGGTCATGCCGGCCCAGAAGCCGCTCATCGACCACGCCGCCGCCGATCCCGACACGCCCCGGTGGCCCTCGAGGTACGACGCGCCCCAGTTGCCCGTGGTCACCTCCATGCCGCAGTAGATGCCGAAGAGCGAGAGCGAGAGGGCCACCACCCAGCGGGGGACCTGGATGCGGCTGTGGTCGCCGTGCGGCGGTTCGGCCTCGTCGATCGCGGCCGGCCACCGCACGGCCCGTGGGACCGCCAGCAGCGCGGCCACCGCCGCCACCCCGGCCGAGGCGAGGAACGCCGGCGTCCACCCGGCGATGGCGACGAGGATCGGCCCGAGGGTGGCGCCCACCCCGAACGCGCCGAACATGAGGCCGGCGCTCCCCACGTTGCGCACCACCGTCTGGTAGCGGTTGCCCAGCGCGTCGAGGCAGCCCGACACCAGGCCGATCACCGCGAACACCGCCACCAGCACGGCGAACGAGCGGGTCAGGGCCACCGCCACGCCCGACAGCGCCAGGACGGTGGCCAAGACGGCCGTCGCCTCGCGCACGTGCCAGCGGCGCAGGATGGGCAGGGCCGAGGTGGCGGTGACCAGCCGCCCCAGCCCGTACGCACCGGCCACCAGCCCCAGCGACCCGGTGGAGCTGTGGAACAGGTGCCGGGCCTCGGGCCAGCCGGCGCCGAGCATCCCGATCGGCGCCCCGAACGCGAGGAACACCGTGCACTCGACGACGAGCGGGTGGTGGCGTCGGCGCTCGTCGGGCATGCCGCCACGCTATTGATCCCCGCCCCCGGCGGTCAGGGTCGACCTACGTTGGGGCGATGGTCCAGCAGCTCAGCACCGTCGTCCTGGTCGTCCCCGGCTACGACGAGGCGATCGCGTTCTACTGCGGCGTGCTGGGCTTCGACCTGCTGGAGGACACCGACCGCGGTGGCGGCAAGCGCTGGGTGCGCGTCGCCCCTCCGGGGTCGGTGGGCACGGCGCTGCTGCTCGCCGAGGCCGATGGGCCGGCGCAGGCGGCCTCGGTGGGGAACCAGACCGGCGGCCGGGTGGGCTTCTTCTTGACCACCGACGACTTCTGGCGCGACCACGCCCGCTACTGGGCCGGCGGCGTGCACTTCGAAGAGGAGCCCCGGGTGGAGGAGTACGGCACCGTGGCGGTCTTCCAAGACGTCTACGGCAACCGCTGGGACCTCATCGAGCCCGCCGGCTGATCAGCCGGTGATGCCCAGGCGGACCTTGGCGGCGCTCAGCTCGGGGCCGTCGCCGCTGCTCAGGTTCGACAGCAGCCGCAGCGTGGCCCGGCAGCCGATCAGCTCGGCCGTGGACGGCTCGGGCAAGTTGAGCAGGCGGTGGGCCACGGGCGGGAGCGAGGCCCGGGCCCCGCCCCACAGCGAGCGCCAGACCGGCTTCGACGCCGCGGGGAGGATCGGCGGGTCGTTCAAGAAGCCGATGCCGGCGGCGGCGTACTCGCCGACGGCCAGGTTGGGCCGGTGGCGCTCGAGCGCCTCGAGGATCTCGGCCCACGACCGCGGCGGGTGCTCCACGCCCGTGGCCTCGCCCACGCGGGCGACCTCGGCGATGTACTGGTCGAGCTCGTCCCGGGTCATGGGGTGCAGCGAGAAGCGCCGGTTGGCGGACGCGATGGCGAGGTACTCGGCGATGTGCACCCAGTCGAGCAGGTCGGGGTCGTTGGCGGCGTAGGGGCGCCCGTCGGGGGCCACGCCCACCACGGGCTCGTGCACCTTGCGCACCATCCGGCACAGCCGCTCGGCTCGCGCCGATGACCCGTACACGACGCCCTGGACGAACTCGGCGGTGCGCCGGGTGCGACCGAGGAAGTCGTCGGAGAAGGCGCTGTGCTCGGCGACGCCGGCCATGGCGAGCGGGTGGAGGGCCTGGAGGGTGAACGCGGCGATGCCCGCCACCAGGAGCGACGGGTCGCTGTGGACGCGCCACGCGACGCTGGTCGGCCCGAACCAGCCCGGATCGCCCATCTCGGCGGCGTCGACCGGACGCGAGCCCGGTCCGGGGCCGAGCGCGGACATGGCGCGCAGGATCGGGCGGGCGATCACCGGCGCTGCGAGCGCACCGAACACGCCACCGGTGATGCCCCCGACCAGCTCCGCGCTCGATGCGGTGGCCGGCACCCACTCGGGCTCGGGCCGCCACATGCGGGCCGCCGCGGGGTGGATGCCGGCGGTGCGCGCCGGACGGGCGGGTGGCGGCGTGTCGCTCGTGGCCTTGGCAGCGGGAGCCATCGGATCCTCCGTGACGCGTGCGGTGGCAGAGGATGGCACGCCGCACCTGGTGGGGCAACGCGCCCGCTGACTTGGTCCAGCGGGGCGGGGCCGCCAGAATCGGGCGCACGAGGGGCCTGGTGCGGCCCCCGGGGGGAGAAACCTGATGCGTCGTGTGCTGCTCGTGCTCTGCCTGCTCGCTGTCGCGGGCCCGTTGGCGGCCTCGCCGTCTGGACCGGCGGCCGCCGCGGCGCCGCCGTTCACGGCCTCTGGCAGCGTCGAGCAGGTCTACGCCTACGGCCTGGGCGCCGGCACGCCGGTGCAGCTGCTGAACAGCGCCAGCACGGTCGTCGACAGCGGCACCGCCGACACGGCCGGTGCCTACCTGTTCCACAAGGTCACGCCCGGCAGCGGCTACCAGGTGGCCACGGCCGCCGGCACCGTCGGGGCCCTCACGGTGACGAGCACCGACGAGGACCCGCCGGACAGCTTCTACGCCAACATGGCCGCCACGCAGCCGATCTCGGCCGGGTTCGGCTACCTCACCACCCGTGACGGCACCAAGCTCTCCATCAACGTCACCATGCCCAACGACGGCAGCACCGGCCCGTGGCCCGTGGTGGTCAACTACTCCGGCTACGACCCTTCGCAGCCCGGCGATCCGCCGCAAGAGGTGGCGTTCTACCCGTACCAGGGGTACGTCACCGTGGGCATCAACCTGCGCGGCACCACCTGCTCGGGCGGCGCGTTCGAGTTCATGGAGGACCTCCAGGGCCTCGACGGCTACGACGCCATCGAGACGCTCGCCCACCAGACCTGGTCGAACGGCCACGTCGGCATGGCCGGCATCTCGTACTCCGGCTACAGCCAGCTCTACGTGGGCGCCACCAACCCGCCGCACCTCGACGCCATCGCCCCGGCGTCCCCGTTCTCCGACACCTACAGCGGCATCCTCTACCCGGGCGGCATCTTGAACGACGGCTTCGCCGTCGACTGGGCCACCGAGCGCGAGAACGATGCCAAGCCGTCCGCCCACACCTGGGTGAAGAACCGCATCGCCAACGGCGACACCACGTGCGCGCAGAACCAGATCATGCACAACGAGGCCAAGCCGCTCCTCCAACGGATCCACAACACGCCGTTCGCGGACCACGAGTTCGACTACCTGAACACCGAGACGTTCATCCACGACATCAAGATGCCGACGTTCCTGTCGAGCCAGTGGCAGGACGAGCAGACCGGTGGCAGCGCCGCCAACCTGATCCCGCTGTTCGACCCGGCCACCAAGGTCTACGGCAACTTCACGAACGGCACGCACGTCGAGCCGATGGGCCCGGAGCAGATCCAGGACCAGATGAGCTTCATCGACCTCTACGTGGGCCACCGGATCCCCCACACGGCATCGCTGCTCACGCTCGGGATGCCGTCGATCCTGGCCGACCTCTTCAACGCGCCCAACAACGATGCCGACTTCGCGCTGCCCTTCAACACGTGGGCCTCGAAGCCGTCGTACGCCCAGGCGCTCGCCGACTGGGAGGCGCAGCCGCGGATCTCGATCCGTTGGGAGAACGGCGGCAAGGCCGGCAAGGAGGGCCTGCCCCTCGCGGCCACGCAGACCCGCTACACCAACTGGCCGCCCAGCGAGATCAGCGCCGAGAAGCTCTACCTCCAGCCCGACGGCGCGCTCGGCGCGTCGGCCCCGGCCGTCGCCGACACCGCGGCTCGGGCCTCCTCGTCGTACACCTACGACCCGGCCACGAAGCGGGCCAGCACCTCCGACGGCAGCACCGGTGATGCGTGGGGGCCCCACCCCAACTACCACTGGGACGTGCTGAAGGAGGGCAACGCCCTCAGCTTCGTGACGGCGCCCTACACCCAGAAGGTGGCGTACGCCGGCCAGGGCAGCGTCGACCTGTGGCTGAAGTCGTCGGCGGCCGACACCGACCTCGAGGCCACGTTCACCGAGGTCCGCCCCGACGGCAAGGAGGTCTACATCCAGAGCGGTTGGCTGCGGGCCAGCCACCGGACCGAGGACCCGACCCGTTCCACCGAGCTGGTGCCGTACCAGGACCACCAGGCCGTCGACGCGTCCCCGTTGCCGGCCGGTCAGTTCACCAAGGTCCGCATCGAGATGTTCCCGTTCGCCCACGTGATCCGGCCCGGGTCGCGCCTGCGGGTGAACATCGAGGCGCCCGGCGGCAACCAGCCGTTCTGGAAGTTCGAGACCATCGACGGCACCGCCACCAACTCGGTCGGCCACAGCACCGGGATGCCGTCGCGCATCGTCCTCCCGCGGCTGCCCAGCGCCCCGTTCTTCCTGCCGACGGCCCTGCCGGCGTGCACGCTGTCCGGGGTGACCAGCCAGGCCGTCTCGCTGCGCAACCAGCCGTGCCGCGACTACGTCCCCAACCGCGTCGCCACCGCGGTCACCGCGTCAGCCCAGGGCGGCGACGTCGCCGTCAGCTGGACCGCTCCGGCGGGCACCGCACCCGACTCGTACACCGTCACGC
The DNA here is from genome assembly GCF_049993875.1 of Aquihabitans sp. McL0605. NCBI lineage: Bacteria > Bacillati > Actinomycetota > Acidimicrobiia > Acidimicrobiales > Iamiaceae > Aquihabitans > Aquihabitans sp. McL0605. The sequence continues at coordinate 2,305,174 of NZ_CP188252.1, read as the reverse complement.
CGCACGTGGCCGCCGGTGCGCCGTCGGGATCGACCGCACCCGCCGCCGTGACGGTCGCCGGTTCGGCGACCGCCGCCACCATCCCGGCGGTCACCCCCGGGGTGCCGCTGGAGGTCACGGTCACCGCGGTCTACGGCGCCACCACCGCGCCGGCGTCCGACGCGTCCCTGCCGGTCACGGTGAAGCCGCTCGCCCTCCGCCTCTTCGGGACGTGGAACGCGTTCGTCAAGCGCCAGCTCACCGACTTCACCGGCTCCGCTCCCGCCTCGGCGGTGACGGCCGGTGTCGCCGCCCTGAACGGCGGCCAGTCGGCGGAGGACTACATCACCTCGCTGCGCCACGGCACCGAGGCCACCACCACCATCGATCCGGTCACCCGCCTCTACCTCGCGTACTTCCAGCGGAGCCCCGATGCCGCCGGTCAGGCGTACTGGGTGGGCAAGCGCCGTACGGGCACCTCGCTGCTGAAGGTGTCGAACAGCTTCGCCTCGTCGACCGAGTTCAAGACCAAGTACAAGTCGCTCACCAACAAGGGTTTCGTCGAGCGGGTGTACCAGAACGTGCTCGGCCGCCCGGGCGACGCCGCAGGGATCGCCTACTGGACGGGCCAGCTCGACCAGCACAAGAAGTCGCGCGGCCAGGTGATGCTCAACTTCTCCGACTCCAGCGAGTTCAAGCGCACGTCGGCGAACACGGTCGACGTCATCAACCTGTACTTCGCCCTGCTGCGCCGGGCGCCGTCCACCACCGAGCTCACCACCACGGTGGCGCGGTTGACCGCAGCGACGCCGTTGTCCACCATCGTGGGTGAGCTGATCGCCCTGCCGCAGTACGCCGGCTCCATCCCCTCCTGAGGACCGATCCATGGCCACCTTCATCCCAGAGACGATCGACTTCGCCGAGACCGCACCGGTGATCGCCGAGGCCGTGGGGTTGGTCTCCGGCACGCCCCAGGAGGTCTGGACCTCGATCCTCGACTACCCGCGCTGGACCCAGTGGATGGGCTCGCTCAAGGACTGCCGGGCCACGTCCGAGCCCGCCACCGGCATCGGCTCGACCCGCCAGGTCACCCTGACCGGCGGCCTGAAGTTCCAGGAGCGCTTCATCGCCTGGGACGAGCCCAACGTGTGGGCGTTCACCGGCACCGAGGGGCCACCGATCTTCGAGCGCCTGGTCGAGCGGATCACCATCCGCGAGGTGAGCCCCGGCCGGTCGCAGGTGACCTACCGGATGGCCATGAAGCCCCGTCGCGGCCTGACCCCGGTCCTCAAGGTCGCTCGCAAGGGCATCGAGAAGAACCTGGCGGCGTCGCTGGCTGCCCTCGACGGGGTGGTGGCGGCCGATCGCGCCGCCGCGTCCACCGACGGCGCCTGAGCCGGCCACCCGATCGCTCGGGCCTTTTTCTCAGCGCGGCGTCATGTTCGTCGACGCTGGGGGTTACCTCCTGTGACGTGGCCGACCCGCAAGGTCACGTCGCCGGAGCTCTCGGGCTCCGGTCTCGGGATCGCCACGCCCCTCCATTGTGGTGATCCCACCGGCTCTGCCGGGCTCCGGCCCGGCAGAGCCGCTTTCGCGTCCGGGCCCTCCCCTCGTGCGAGGGCTGGGCGTCAGTCGGCAGCCGGGGCGATGAGCTCGACCTCGAAGCCGTCGCGGTCCTCGAGGTAGGCCACCGTCTGGCGCGGCCCCAGGGGGTGCCGGGGATCGTCGCCCAAGCGGTGCCAGCCGTGCTCGGTGGCCTCCTCGACCAACCCGCCGATGGCCTCGGTGCTCTCCACGTGGAAGGCCACGTGGTTCATGCCCGGCCGGAGCCGCGAGTGGAGCATGCCGGGGACCATGTCGGGCGAGGCCTCGATCACGATGCCGGTGCCGTCTTGGCGCCAGACCCGTCCGTGGTCCCACTCGCGGGCCAGCTCGTAGCCGAGCGACTCCAGGAGCCACCCCCAGGACTCGGTGGCGCGGGCCAGGTCGGGAACCCAGAGCTGCAGGTGGTGGATCGACACCGCGTGATGCTACGGGCCAGCCGTTCCGTTGCACGCCTGGCGGCGCAGCTCCTCGGCCCGCCGGACCGACGCGTTGAGCGCGGCGGCGCCCCCGGCCGGAGGCTCGTCGCAGCGCAGCGCGGGCTCCAGGATCGGTCGCCCGTCGGGGCCGAGGGCGCCCCACCGGGCGACGAGCGCGGGGACGGCATCGTCGGACAACGACGCCAGGTACCGGGCATCGAGGTCGGCGCCGTGCTCCGCACGCGCGACGTTGTGGCGCACCACGAAGGCCTCGGGGTCGGCGGCGTCGGCGGCCACCACCAGCACCGCGCCCACGAGCAGCGAGGCCCCGAGCACCCACTCCCGGCGCCAGGCGACGCCGGCGTTGCGGGCGGCGATGAACAGGAGCACCACACCCATCCACACGGCCGCGCCCATCACCCAGAGCCGCAGCATGGTGAGGCCGAACGCGTCGTCGTAGAGCCCGAGCCGCCGGAGGCTCACGACCACCAGGCCGAGGGCCAGGCACGGGACCACCGCGGCCAGGATCCGGACGAGCGGGGCACGCATGACGCCGGGCGCCGCCAGCCGGCGGATCACGGCCAGCAGGCTGAGGATCAGCCCGGTCGCCCAGCACAGCTGGAAGAAGCCGCTGCGGGCGTACTCGGCGGGGGTGAGCCCCGAGCGGTCGACGAGCCGCTGGCCGGCGCTCGTGACGGCGACGAGCTGGGCGGTGACGAACAGCCCGAGGACGGCGGCGGTGAGGGCGAGCATCGTGGCGGTCTCGAGCACTCCGAACCCGCCGCGGGACTCCGGATCCTCCGCATCGGACGCCGCCGCCCCGACGACGCACGCGGCGAGGGCGGCGAGCAGCGCGGTCCAGACGAGGTGGCCCACCACCGGGCCGACGTGGAGATCGGGGGTCAGCAGCCCGGCGAACACCGGATCGGCCGCGGCGAGCAGCAGCACCACCAGGGCGAGGACCGGTACGCACACCAGCGCCGCCACCCCGACCCGGGCGGCGCGCTGTCCGCTCGTCGCCGACACCTCCGGGAGCACGGGGGCCAGCGCTCGCGGGCCCGACCAGGCGCTGGGGATGGCTCGGGCCCATCGGCGGACCAGGCGGCCGAGCGTGGTGTCCGACACGGATCCGCTCCGGCTGAGGCCGATGGCGACGGCGACCAGGGTGGTGGCGAGCACCACGTTGCTGGTGGCCAGCCACGGGCTCGAGCGGACGGCCAGGAACCCCAGGGGCACCACCGCGGCAGCAGCGACGGCACGCGACGGACGGTTGGGGATCCGCCGGTCCGTGACCAGCGCGATCACCACCAGCACCGCACCGGCAGCGACCAGCACGTTGGCGACGCCGCCGCGAAGGCCGACCTCGAGGAGGACGCCTGCGGCCACCACGAGGGCGAGGAGCCGGCCGGGAGCCGGATCGGGCGGGCGCGGCGCCCGGACGCGACCGGGCGCGATCGGCCCCGGCCCTTGCCCCGTCGCCGACGGTGGGGGCGGGGGCAGCGGTGCCCACCCCGGCCGGTGCATGGCCACGGCACCGGGCGGTGGCGGGCCGAGGGGCACGCCACCCGGGCCGGATGGTGGGACCGGTCGATCGGACCCGGTCGGGCCGCTGGCACTGGTCATCTGGTTCCCCCGCTCCCGCGGCGGCCGCCCCGCAGGCGCCCGCTCTGGGGGCAACGTAGGAACGATCGTGTGTGACGGTCCTGCGCGGGTTGTGCAGATCAGGTGCAGGCCGGTGACGGGACGGCCGCCGCGGTGCGTAGGGTCAGCCGGCCATCGAAGGGAGGCCGCTGTGGTGGATGCGCTCGGGATCGACATCGGTTCGACCAACGTCAAGGTCGTGCTGGTGCGCGACGACGGGACCACGGTCGGCGCCGCGCACCGGCCCCTGAGCTGGATCCGGCAGGGCGACGTGGCCGAGCAGGATGCCGAAGCGCAGTGGGACGCCGTCGTCGGCGCCCTCGATGACCTGTCGAGCGCGGTGGGCGCGGCGGCGATGGCCGAGGTCCGCGCCATCGGCCTGTGCGCCCAGTACTCGTCGATCGTGCCCGTCGACGCCGACCTCCTGCCGCTGGCCCCGATGCGCCTCTACTTCGACCAGCGCGGCACCCCGCACTGCTTCGACATCCTGGGCCGTCACGAGTCGGCCTTCGCCACGTGGATGGAGCGACACCCCATCCCGCCGATCGGGGGTGGCCTGGCCCTGGGTCACCTGCTGGCGCTCCAGCTCGACGCGCCCGAGGTGCACGCCCGCACCGCCCACTACCTCGAGCCCGTCGATTACGTGACCGCCCGGCTCACCGGCGTGGTCCAGGCCACCCAGGGCTCGATGTTCGCCAGCCAGCTGATCGACAACCGCACCCTCGGTGCCACCACCTACGACGCCGAGCTCGTGGCCATGGCGGAGGTCGATGCCGATCGCCTGCCGCCGCTCGTGCTGGTGGGCTCGGTCGTCGGTCCCGTGCGCGCCGAGCTGGCGCACCGCTTCGGGCTGGCGGCCGACGTGCCCGTCCTCACCGGCATGACCGACAGCTGCGCGGGTGCCCTCGCCACGGGGGCGTCGCTCCCGGGGCGCGTGGGGGTGGCCATCGGCACCACCGGCGTCGTCCTCAGCTCGGCGCCCGAGCTGGGTGCCGACTTCGATCACGAGGTGCTGACCATGCCGGGCCTCCGCACCGACGAGTACCTCGTCTCCGCCGAGAACGGCATCGCCGGCCGGTCGGTCGAGCACGTCCTGCGCTCGTTCGTCCACGCCGACGATGCCCTCGGTTCGCACGGCGCGCCCGACCCGTTCACCGGCTTCGAGGCGGCGCTGGCGGCGTCGGTGCCCGGCGCCGGAGGGGTGCGGTTCCTCCCGTGGTTCTCGGGCTCGATGTCGCCGCAAGCGGACTCGTCGGTGCGCGGCGGGTTCATCGGGGTCTCGCTCGACACCCAGCGCGTCGACCTCGTCCGCGCCGCGGCCGAGGGTGTGGCCCACAACCTGCGCTGGCTGCTCGGCCCCGTCGAGGCGTTCACCGGGCAGGAGGCCGCCGAGGTGGTGCTGACGGGCGGCGCCGCCCGCTCTCCTGGGTGGTCGCAGATCCTGGCCGACGTCCTCCAACGGCCGGTCCGCACCATCGTCGAGCCCGATCACTCCGGGGCCCGGGCTGCGGCCGGCTGGGCGCTCGATCAGGTGGGCGTCGCGGCCGGCGTCGACTGGGTCCGGCTGGATGCCTCGTTCGAGCCCGACGCGTCGGTGGCCGCCGTCCACGACCACGCCCAGGGCCAGTTCACCGCCGCGTTCGACGCCCTCCGCCCGCTGGCCCTCGGCACCCCGCCGCCCATCTGACTCGATCAGCCCCGTCACCGGGCCGGGCGTCAGTGGCTGTCGGGGTCGTCGTTCGACTGCGTGGTCTCGTCGTCGGGGAGGTCGGGGTCGTTCGGCGCCACGAAGCGGTGGGCCCAGCGGCGGCCGTCGAGCCAGCGCAGGACCTTGCCGTGGCGGACCTCGAGCATGAACAGCGCGCCGGCGGTGGTGATGGTGGCGAGGTACAGCTCGCCCTGCCCGCACGCCGCGCCCACGGCGGCGGCGAGGTAGATGGTGGCGGCGGTGGTCACGCCCCGGATCATCGACTCGTCGGGGCGGACCCCGCCGTGGATGATCACGCCGGCGCCGAGGAAGCCGATGCCGGTCACCACGCCGGCCAGCGCGTTGGGCGCGTTGTTCAGCGCCAGGAAGCCGATCACCGCAGAGCCGAGCCCGATCAGCGCGAACGTGCGGTCGCCGGCGGCCGCGCCGCGCAGCTCGCGCTCGAACCCGATCAGGTAGGTGAGCCCCAGCGCAGCCAGCATCCGGAACGTGAGGTCGGCCCGCGCGATCCCGTGGACCGCGAGCAGGTGCGGCCCGAGCTCGGCCGCCATCGTCACCATGCCGCGCACCCTACCGGCGCCCCCGGTCCGACCACGCGGACGCTGTCACCGCGCCAGCAACGCCGCGTGAGCCGGCGCCAGCCCTCGCCGAAGGCGATGGGCCCGAGCAGCCCCGGTGCTGGAGGCCGCCAGGCCCGGAGCACGCTGAGCGGAAGGAACGGCATGGGTAGCTCAACGCCGAAGGCGAGGAGAGGAGCGCGTGCGCCGCGATCCCCGTGAGCGAGCGACCGATGACGGCCAAGGCAGCATCATCGGAGGCGGAGCCTCAGATGATGCTGGGGACGATGGCCTCGATGACCCTCGGGCCCTTGGTGGCGAGGGCGGCCTGCAGCTGCTCGCAGAACTCCTCGGCGGTCGTGGCGCGGGTGGCGGGCACCCCGCAGCCGGTGGCCAGTGCGACGAAGTCGAGGTTCGGGCCGCTGAGGTCGAGCATCTCCTTGGCCTTGGGGCCGCCCTCGGTGGCGCCGACGCGGTTGAGCTCCATGTTGAGCACGGCGTAGCTGGCGTTGTTGAACAAGATGGTGACCACATCGAGCTCCTCGCGGGCCATGGTCCACCAGCTCTGCATCGTGTACATCGCCGAGCCGTCGGACTCGAGGGCGATGACCTTGCGCTCGGGGCAGGCCACGGCGGCACCCAGTGCGGCCGGGAGGCCCTGGCCGATGGCGCCGCCGGTGAGCGTCATCCAGTCGTGGGCGGGGGCACCGGCGGTGTGGCCCGCGGCGAACAGGCCCGAGGTGTTGCCCTCGTCGGAGACGATGGCGCCTTCGGGCAGCAGGGCACCCAGGGCCTGGCAGACGCCGTCGGCGGTGAGCGGTCCGGTGGGGAGCTCGGGCCGGGCCTCGGCCTGGATGGTGGCGCCGTCGGCGGGCGCGCCCACGGCCTCTGCCAGCGCCGCGAGCGCGGCGGCCGGGTCGCCCCCCTGATCGGCCAGGACGTGGACGGTGCAGCCCTCGGGCACCAGGTCGCTCGCCTTGCCCGGGTAGGCGAAGAACGACACGGGCGCCTTCGAGTCGACGAGCACCAGGTGCTTCAGCCCGTCGAGCTGCATGGCGGCGAACTCGGCGAGGTAGGCGAGGCGGTCGACGGGCACCCGGCCGGCGCCGCGCTCGATGCGGGCGGGGAACGTCTCGGCCAGGAGCTTGGCGCCGGTGCGGTTGGCGACGCGGCTGGCGTCGACCAGGGCGTCGGCCCGGCACGCCCGGCCCCCGAGGAACACGGCGGCGGGCTCGTCGGCTTGGAGGACGGCGGCGATGGCGGCCACGTTCGCCGGGTCGACGGCGGTGGGCTCGGCGGGGGCGACCGGCGACGCGGGCACGCCGCCCTCGCTCCAGCTCACGTCGGCCGGGAGGATGAGCGTGGCGATCTGGGCCGGGGGCCCCGAGGCCACGGCGACGGCGTCGGCGGCGTCGGCGGCCACCTCCTCGACGGATGCCGAGGTGCGCAGCCAGGTGGACACGTTGCGCGCCACCGTCTCGATGTCGGACTCCAGCTGCGCGTCGTACTGCTTGTGGTACGTGGCGTGGTCGCCGACGATGTTGACCACCGGCGTGTGGCCCTTGCGGGCGTTGTGGAGGTTGGCGAGGCCGTTGCCGAGGCCGGGCCCGAGGTGCAGCAGCACGGCGGCGGGCTTGTCGGCCATGCGGGCGTAGCCGTCGGCGGCACCGGTGGCGACGCCTTCGAACAGGGCGAGCACGCCGCGCATCTCGCGCACGTCGTCGAGGGCGGCGACGAAGTGCATCTCCGACGTCCCTGGGTTCATGAAGCAGACGTCGACGCCGGAGTCGACGAGCGTGCGGATGAGGGCCTGGGCACCGTTCATGGGATGGGTCCTTCTCTGGGAGTGGAGGTGGGTGCGGAACCGTGCCGTGTCGACACCGTCCTGCACGAACCTCGCCGATCGGGGCTGGCGAGGTGAGCCCGGGCCGTGCAGCATCGTGTCGTGGCGCCACGGTCCTGCACAGGCCTGGTCAATCGAAGATGACGCCGGGGTTGAGGATGCCGGCAGGGTCGAAGCTGGTCTTGATGCGGCGCATGAGGTCGAGCTTGGCGGGGTCTTCGATGGCGGCGAGGTAGGCCTTCTTCTCGGTGCCGATGCCGTGCTCGCCGCTCACCGCGCCGCCCAGGTCGGCACCGGCGCGCAGGATGCGGCCCACGACGTCCTTGCGCGTGGCGACGTCGGGTTGGAACACCGAGAGGTGGACGTTGCCGTCGCCGGCGTGTCCGCAGCCGACCACGAGCGAGCCGGTGGCCGCCCCGATCTCCTGCACCGCGCCGAGGTACTCGGGGATGCTGGCGCGGGGGACGACCATGTCGATGATGTCGTCGGCGTTGTTGGCCTTCGCCGTCCAGAACGCCTTCTCCCGGGCGTCGATCAGGGCGGCGCCCGAGTGGGACGGGAGCACGTAGAGGTCCATGGCGCCCAGGCCGGTGACGAGCTCGGCCAGCTCCACGATGTCCTCGTCCACGCGGTCCTGCGCCCGGTTCTCGAGGACGACCACGAGGTAGGCGAGGGCCCCGTCCTTGATCTCCTGGGGGACCCCGAGCTCGAGGTTGTTGGCCGCGGTGATCGCGCTCATGGTGATGAAGTCGATGTACTCGAGGATCGTCGGCATGAGGCCCGATCCGACGATGCGCGGGACCGCCGCCGCCACCTCGTCGAGCCCGGGGAACGGGACCAGCACGGTGGCGCCGTGGGTGAGGCGGGGGTGGAGGCGCAGCGTGGCCTCGGTGGCGAGGGCGAGCGTCCCCTCGGAGCCGATGATGAGCTGCGTCAGGTCGTAGCCGGAGGTGGCCTTCACGAACTTGCCGCCAGTGGTGATGACCTCGCCGGTGCCGAGGACCGCGGTGAGCCCGAGCACCTGGTGGCGGGTGACGCCGTACCGCACGGCGCGCATGCCGCCGGCGTTGGTGGCGACGTTGCCGCCGAGGCTGGCCGAGTTCTCGCCGGGGAACACCGGGTACACCAGCCCGACCGCGGCGGTGGCCTCGTCGAGCTGCGCGAGGGTCACGCCGGGCTGCACCCGGGCGACGTGGTTGTCGGTGTCGATCTCGAGGATGTCGGCCATGCGGTCGAACGACACGAGGATCCCGTCGGGCTGGGGGATGCACGCGCCCGACAGGCCGGTGCCCGAGCCCCGGGCGGTGAGCGCGACGCCCTGCTCCGCCGCGAGGGCCACGATGGCCGCCACCTCATCGGTGGTGGCAGGGCGCACGACGGCGGCGGGGACGACGGGCACGGCGGTGATCGCCTCGTCGTGGGTCAGGTCCTCTGCGATGGCATCGCCCGTGGCGACGTTGGCGGCGCCGACGATGTCGACCAGTGCCGTGACCAGATCCCCCATGGAGCCCCCTGCGTGGTGGTTCCGGGCGGAGCAGGGCGGGCGCCCGTCGCCCGGACGTGGGTCGCCAGCATGCCACGCCCCTCGCCGTCGAACCCGAGCCCGCCGCCGGCCGCGGCGACCTACTCTGACGGTCCGTCAGATCCAGCCCGGGAGCCACCCTTGATCCTCGACAAGTTCCTCCTCACCGACCAGGTCGCCATCGTCACCGGAGCGGGAAGGGGGATCGGTGCCGCCACCGCCGTCGCGCTCGCCGAGGCCGGCGCGGATGTGGTCATCTCGTCCCGGTCCGAGGACCAGCTGGCCGAGGTGGCCGCCCGGATCGAGGCCGCCGGCCGTCGGGCCCACGTCGTGGCCGCCGACCTCAGCGACCTCGACGCGGTGGCCGCCCTGGCCGGCGCGGCGAAGGACGCGTTCGGCCGCCTCGACGTGGTCGTCGACAACCTCGGCGGCTCGATGCCCCGGCCCTTCGAGCACACCTCGCCGCGCTTCCTCGCCGAGGCGTTCTCGTTCAACGTGGTGACCGCCCACGCCCTCAACCGGGCCGCCCTCCCGATCATGTTGGAGACGGGTGGCGGGTCGATCGTCGGGATCTCCTCGATCATGGGCCGCGTCTCGGGCCGGGGCTACCTCGCGTACGGCACGGCGAAGGCCGGCCTGGCCCACTACACGCGCCTCGCCGCGCGCGACCTGGCGCCGAAGGTCCGGGTGAACGCCATCGCCGTCGGTTCGGTCGCCACGTCCGCGCTCGACATCGTCATGCAGGACGACGGCATGCGCACGGAGATGGAGGCGCTGACCCCGCTGCACGCCATCGGCGAGCCCGATCACATCGCCGCCACGGTCGTGTACCTCGCTTCTCCGGCGGGTGGCTACGTCACCGGGAAGGTGATCGAGGTCGACGGGGGCCTGGAGCAGCCGAACCTCGATCTGGGCTTCCCAGACCTCTGACCTGGTAACCCATCCGGGTGAGCGCGGCCCTCGCTGTCGGTGGTGGAGCGAGCCGCCCGCGCGACCAACGAAGGATCTTTGGGTGACGTAGGATCCGCGCCCATGACTGCCCCCGTGAAGGTCCACCGCGCCAGTGCGCAGCGCCGCCGTGCCGCGCTGCTCGAAGCGGCGGCTCAGCTCACCGCCGAGGTGGGGGCCGGAGCGGTGACGCACCGGGCCGTGGCCGCCCGGGCGGGCGTCCCGCTGTCCACCACCAGCTACTTCTTCAGCTCCATCGACGAGCTGGTCACCGAGGCGCTGCGCCTGGGCGCCACGGCTCGGGTGTCCGACTTCGATGCCGCCGAGCGGGTCGCCGTGCTCTCGGTCGACACCCCCACCGACCTCATCATCGAGGCAGTGGTCGACGAGGCGCTGGCCTGCTCGCTCAGCGCCCAGGGCAGCCACGTCGAGTACTACCTGGCGGCCGGCCGAGACCCGGCGCTGCGCGACGAAGCGTCGGCCACCGTCGAGCGCCTCGCTGACCGGGTCGCGCTGATGCTCGAGCGCAACGGGGCCGAACGGGCCGACGACGTGGCCTGGGCCATCACCGCGCTCGGCGACGGCACGATGCTCCACCGCATCGCGCAGGTCGACACCGACCACCGCGAGCGGCTCTCCAACGGGCTGCGCATGCTCCTGGCGGCCGCCATGCTGCGCGACGACGAGGTCGACGAGCTGCTCACCCGGTACGAGACCGGCGCCGCCACCCGCGACGGCGAAGCCGCCTCCGCCTGATCATCGCCTCGCGCCCGCAGCCCGGCACCGGTGCCGAGCGCGTCGGGACCATCGCCCCGCGGCGTTAGGGTCGCCCGTCAGTGGCGATGCTCGAGGACCCACCGTTCGACCTTCTGTGCCCCGGGCGTCGACCCGCAGGGCTGGCTCCCGTGCTCCTGCCGTTCCTTGCCGACGGCGAGCCCGATTGGGACGGCTTCGCCCACCTGCTGGGGCAGGTGGTCGACGCCGGGCTCACGCCGCTGCTCAACGCGGGCCCGGGCGCGGGCGACCTGCTCGATGCCAGCACCCGCGCCGAGGTGATCGCCACGGTCGGCGCGGCGCTCGGCGGCCGTTCGTTCGTCGCCGGGGTGCGCGCTGAGGACGGGGCCGACGGCGGGTTCGACCCCTCGCGCCTCGCCGGATCCGTGGCGGCCATCTCCCGCCACGGCGGTACACCGGCGCTGCTCCCGTCGCCCACGCTGTCCACGCTCGACCCCGATGAGGCGATCGGCCTCCTCGCCTGGATGGGTGAGTGGTGCTCGCGGCTGATCGCCGTCGACCTCCCGGCCGAGCGCTGGCCCGGCGGCCGCGCCTGGGGCATGGACGCGTTCACCGCGCTGCTCGAGCAGGACACGTGCGTCGGCCTCGTCGACGGGTCCTGGAACCGCCAGGTCGAGTGGGACCGCATCCGCCGCCGCGACGACCTCCGCCCCGACTTCGCCCTCTACTCCGCCAACGCGCTGGGCATCGACCAGATCATGTACGGCGCCGACCACGCGCTCGACCTGGCGGCGGCCGTGCCCGATGCCATCGCCGACCGGGACGAGGCGTGGGCGCGGGAGGACCCCGATGTGATCGACCGCAACGACGCGCTCCAGGCGCTCGCCACGTTCATCTTCCGGCCGCCGTTCGGCGCGGCGCGGCACGCGCTGGCCCGCACCCTCTTCCTGCGCGGCTGGCTCGCCCACGACGGCGTCCACCACGCGCTCCCTCGGCGCCCCGAGAGCGACGACGACCTGCTGCTCCCCGCCCTCGACCGCCTCGGCCTGCTCTGATCGCTCCGGGCGACGATACGCAACCGTGCTCCTAGGCTCGGGTGGTTCGCCACCGCAGACCCCGGGAGCTCCCCATGACCGACATGCCGTACAACCGCCTCGGAGGCACGGGCCTCAAGGTCAGCGCCCTGTCGTTCGGCTCCTGGGTCACCTTCGGCACCCAGGTCGACACCACCCTCGCCAAGGAGTGCCTCACCGCCGCGCGCGACGCCGGTGTGAACTTCTTCGACAACGCCGAGGCCTACGCAGGGGGCCAGTCGGAGCAGATCATGGGCGATGCCATCGCCGAGCTCGGGTGGGAGCGCTGGTCCTACGTCATCTCCACCAAGATCTACTGGGGCATCCACGGCAACACGGTCAACATGAGCAACACGCTCAACCGCAAGTACCTCATGCAGGCGATCGACGGGTCGCTCGAGCGGCTGGGCCTCGACTTCGTCGACCTCCTCTACTGCCACCGCCCCGACCCGGCGACCCCGATCGAGGAGACGGTGTGGGCCATGAGCGACATCGTCTCGTCGGGCAAGGCGCTCTACTGGGGCACCTCGGAGTGGTCGGCCGACGAGATCCGCGCCGCGTGGGACATCGCCGACCGGCGCAACCTCCACAAGCCCGTGGTCGAGCAGCCGCAGTACAACCTCTTCGAGACCAAGAAGGTGGAGAAGGAGTACGCCCGGCTCTACGACGACATCGGGCTGGGCCTCACCACCTGGAGCCCGCTGGCGTCGGGTCTGCTCAGCGGCAAGTACGCCGACGGCATCCCCGAGGGGAGCCGGGCCAGCCTCCCGGGCTACGAGTGGCTCAAGGGCCTGCTCACCGACGAGAAGAAGAACGCGCAGGTCAAGGAGCTGGGCGAGCTGGCCGCTCGCCTCGACGTCACCACGTCGCAGCTCGCCATCGCCTGGTGCGCCAAGAACCCGCACGTCTCCACCGTGATCCTCGGCGCCAGCACCGTCGACCAGGTGCACGAGAACCTCGGCGCCCTCAAGGCCCTCGACCAGCTCGACGACGCCGTGCTGAACGAGATCACGGGCATCATCCACCCCTGGACCCGCGGCTAGCGGCTCGCTTCGCATCGCCGCTTCTCGTCGCTCGTTCGGCTGCGCCTCGCTCCGTTCCTCGAGCTCCGATCGACGGGCAGGCGTAGGACTGCGTCGCACGCCTTCGGCTCGAGGGGGCTCCGCAAGCTCTGCCCCCTTGAACGCCCCCGAGCTCGCTCCGCTCGAACCCCAGGCCCATCCCCGCGTTCGCGGCCCGGGTGGATCGGGGGGGGGGGGGGCGTCAGTGGAAGAGCGCCCAGATGTCTTCCGAGAGGAGGACGAAGAGGAGGCCGATGATGCTGAGGGCGATGATCGAGAAGTACCACCGGTACTTGTGATCGGCGGCGAAGAAGCGGCGGATCGTGAACGTGTCGCACACGATGGCGAAGGTGCCGATGGCGATGCCGAGCGGCGCCTCGACGCCCTTCAGGATCCCGAGCAGCGGGATGACGAACGGGAACACGATGTAGGTGAGCGTGCACCGCGTGGCCGAGATGAGCATCGACTTCTGGAACGCCTTGTTGGCGGCGTTCTCCGACACGCCGCCGGGGCGCTCCTTGATGCGCAGCACCTTCCAGACCCAGAGGTCGGCCTTCGAGCGGTGCACGGTGCGCCGGGCGCGAGCCGGGCCGACGCCGGGGACCGGGCAGGTCTCGGCGGCGGTGCCGTGGGGGAAGGGGCACTTGGCCTCGCCGGCCTCGGGGAGGTCGGCCGCGACGGCAGGCGTCGCGGTCTGCGGGTCCTCGACGGTGCTCACGGCGCCCAGGCTAGGGAACCGTCGCCCCGATCCGCCAACAGCCCGTCGACGGGCCCGTCGGCCCTCGCTGGGATCGGCGCCCCGACGGGCCATACGCTGCCGCGGTGCTCCCTCGTCCTCTCGCCGTCCGCGTCCACCGGGTGACCAACGAGCTCATCCAGCGAGGGTGGGCCCGGCTCCGCATCTCCGGGGCGATCGCACCCGGCACCGCCGCCGCCGAGCGGTTCGGTGCCTTCGGCAAGGGGAGCATCATGGGGTTCCCCACCGCGGTGCTCTACGGCGAGCGCCACATCTACGTGGGGACCGGGACCACCATCAACACGTGGGTCACGCTCGCCGCCGGCTACCACCCCACGCAGGAGGGCCTGCCCGACAAGGTCATCTCGATCGGTGACCACAGCGTGATCGGCATGCGTTCGGGCATCGTCGCCCACGAGTCGATCACGATCGGCGACGACGTCTGGTTCGGCCAGGAGATCTACGTCACCGACGCCAACCACGGGTACTCCGATCCCCGCACGCCGCCGGGCAAGCAGCTCGGTGCCCACACGCCCGTGGTGATCGGCGACGGGTGCTGGATCGGTCACGGCACGGTCATCCTCGCCGGCACCAACCTCGGCAAGCACGTGGTGGTGGCGGCCAGCTCGGTGGTCCGCGGCACGTTCCCGGACCACTCGGTGATCGGCGGCGTCCCCGCCAAGGTCATCCGGGAGCACGTGCCCGGGGTGGGCTGGCGACGGCCCGACGGCACCGGCGACATCATCGCCGAGTCCGACACCATCGATCCCGAAGCGCTGGCTGCCGACCTGGCTCGGCTGGCCGAGATGAGCGACGAGGAGATCGCCGCCGAGATCGAAGCGGCGGCGGCGCACCGCCCGCCCGCGGCTCCGGCGCCGGCCCCCGCTCCCGAGTCGAGCCGCCCCGCGTCCTAGCCGCGGTCGGTGGGTCCGCTCGGGCGCGAGCCGTCGAGGTGGAAGACGAGGTCGACGATGGTCCGCCGGGCGTCGAGGCCTCGCTGCTCGTAGGCGGTGATCGGACGAGCCGGCCGCCCCGCCGCCTCGTCCCGGACGAACCGCGGCTCGGTGGCGACCATCGACGCCATGTGCTGCGCGTAGTCGGCCCAATCGGTGGCGAGGTGCAGCACGCCGCCGGGCTCGAGGATCTCCGCCATGTGCGTCACGAAGCGGCGGTCGACGAGGCGGCGAGCGACGTGGCGCCGCTTCGGCCACGGATCGGGGAACAGCACCCGGACCGCACGGACCGATCCCGGCTCGACCGCATCGAGCACCGCGAGCGCGTCGTCCTCGATCACCCGTACGTTCGCCGGGCCCGTGGCGTCGAGCGCGCGGAGGAGCTTCACGATCCCCGGCCGGTGCAGCTCGATCGCCACCACATCGGCGTCGGGCCGGCGGACGGCCCAGTCGATCGTGGCGCGCCCGTCGCCGACGCCGAGGTCGACGAGGAGCGGCCCGGTGCGCCCGAAGGCGGCGGCTCGGCGCCGGGCGGTCGTCACGTCGTCGGCCCCCACCTGCCAGACCTCGCCCAGGGCGGCCAGCGCCTGGATCTGTGCGGTGGAGGTGCGCCCTCGCCGTTTGGTGGTGCGCACGCCGGTGGGTCGCGGCGGTGACGTGCTCGCGTGCCCTTCCGTCATGGCGCCCAGCATGCCAGCGGACGGCCCGAGCGGCCCCGTGGTGCCCGACCTGGACCGGGAGGGGGGCGGTCGGAGCCGGGTGACCGTGCGGTAGGGTGGTCGACCGCGCCACGCTGGCGCGGAGCGACCAGCACTTCCGGGGGGAACACGTGATTGGGTCACACGCAGCGGCAACGGGGTGTCTGTCTTGGCATTGAGGCGGCAGAAGGACAAGGGCGCGGGCCTCGTCTCGGTCGGCAAGCGAGGCGCACGGGTCGCCGAGGCCGACGATGCTGGGGTCTGGGTCGAAGAGACGCCGTCCGAGCAGGCCGGCACCAACGGCGCGGCCCGCTCCGCTGCGCTCGTCCGCGTCCGCCCCAAGCTCGGCGGGCTGCTGGTCGAGGCCGGCCTCATCGACGATGAGGCGCTGGCCCGTGCGATCGAGGCCCAGCCCCGCCGAGGCCTCCGCCTCGGGGAGCTCCTCATCGAGGACGGGCTCATCACCGAGGAGGACGTGGCTGACGCCCTGGCCCGGCAGTACGAGCTCGACCGGGCGTCCATCAAGCGGACCTCGTTCGATCCCAAGACGGTGGAGCTCATCGATCGGGCCACGGCCGAGGACCTGCGGGCCATCGCCACGTCCCGCTCCGGCGCGCGGGTCCTGGTGATCGTCTCCGACCCCACCCGGCTCGATCTCGACGAGCAGCTCGCGGAGATCACCGGCCATCCGGTCACGTTGGCGGTCGCGTCGGTCAGCCAGCTGGACGAGGCGATCGAGCGGGCCTACGCGGCCACCGAGACGGTGTCCGACGCGGTGCGGGTGTTCGAAGCCCGAGCATCGGAGCGCGCCCCGGTCGGCGCCGTGACGGTCGGCGAGGTCGACGCCACGGCCCCGGTGGTGCAGGTCGTGTCGATGATCCTCGCCCAGGCGGTGCAAGACGGTGCCTCCGATGTGCACATCGAGCCGATGGGCGATCGGGTCCGGATCCGCAACCGGGTCGACGGTGCCCTCCACGAGGTCCTCTCCCTGCCCCAGTCGATGGCTCAGGCCCTGGTCAGCCGCATCAAGATCATGGCCGACATGAACATCGTCGAGCGGCGCCGGCCCCAGGACGGCCAGATCGAGACCTCGGTCGACGGGGTGGCCCTCGACATCCGCGTCAGCACCACCTCCACGCAGCACGGCGAGAAGACGGTGCTCCGGATCCTCGACAAGACGCGGGCCCTCTACGACGTGGCCACCCTCGGCATGGCCGAGGACACCGCGTCCGTCTACCAGGACATCATCCGGTCGCCCTACGGGATGGTGGTCTGCGCCGGCCCCACCGGCTCGGGCAAGACCACCACGCTGTACGCCACGTTGATGGCGATCAACACCGACGAGATCAACGTGATGACGGTCGAGGATCCGGTCGAGTACACGTTCCCCACCATCAACCAGATCAGCATCCACGAGCAGGCCGGCGTCACGTTCGCAGCGGGGCTGCGCTCGATCCTCCGGCAGGATCCCGATGCCATCCTCGTCGGTGAGATCCGCGATGTGGAGACGGCCCGGATCGCCATCCAGGCCGCCCTCACGGGCCACTTCGTCCTCTCCACGATCCACGCCACCGACGCCACCAGCGCACTGCACCGGTTCCTCGACATGGGGATCGAATCGTTCCTCCTGGCTTCGTCGATGCTCGCGGTGGTCGGTCAGCGCCTGATCCGCCGGAGCTGCACCGAGTGCCTGGAGGAGTACGAGCCGTCCGTCGAGGACCTGGCCTTCTACCAGCGCGCCGGTGGACCCCGGAAGTCCACGTTCTTCCGGGGTCGCGGCTGCGCGGCCTGCTCGGGCACCGGGTACGCCGGGCGCGTCGGTGTGTACGAGGTGCTCCGCATCACCAACGAGATGCGCGACCTCGTGGTCCGCAACGCTCCGGTCGACGAGATCGGCGCGCTGGCGGTCGAGCAGGGCATGGTCCCGCTCCGAGACCAGGCCCTCCGTCTGGTGACGGACGATGTCACGACAATTGCTGAGGTCATGAGGACCGTCTACATTCTCTAACGATCTTGCGCTTGCGCAGGACCGGGATCCAGGGGGAGGTGCCGCTATGGCGGTATTCAAGTACTCGGCAGTCACTGCCGATGGTCAGAAGGTCAGGTCCTCGGTGGAGGGGATCAGCCTCACCGCGGCCGAGAACGACCTGATTCGGCAGAACCTGCAGGTCGTCAAGATCCGCGAGCGCAAGGGCGTCTCGCAGATCGAGATCTCGCCCGAGCGCGTCCCGCGCACGGAGATCATGCACTTCTCCCGGCAGGTCGCGGCGTTCGTGCGCACCGGCATCCCGATCACCGACGCCGTCAGGGTGGTCGAGGACGGCACCGACTCCAAGCGCTTCAAGGCGATCCTGGGCGATGTCCGTGAGAGCCTCGAGGGCGGTGTGCCGTTCTCGGAGGCGCTCCAGACCCACGCCGCCGTCTTCCCGCCGTACTACCTCGGCATCTTGCGCTCCGCGGAGCTCACGGGCCAGCTCGACACCGTGCTCGACCAGCTCGCGGTCTACATCGAGCGAGACCTCGAGGCCCGCTCCGCGATCAAGTCGGCGCTGACGTACCCCCTCGTGGTGATGGGCATGAGCATCGTGACCATGGTGGTCATGGTGACGTTCGTGCTGCCCCGCTTCGTCGTGTTCTTCGACGAGCTCGACTCCGAGCTGCCCCTGCCCACCCGCATGCTGCTCGGGTTCAGCTCCTTCGTGAGCACCTGGTGGTGGCTCATCGCGTTGCTCGTGATCGCCGCGGGGATCGGGTACTACGCCCTCGGTCGCAGCGAGCAGGGCCGAAGGTGGAAGGCCCAGGTGTTCCTGTCGCTGCCGGTGATCGGGATCATCGTGCAGTACGCGTCGGTCGAGCGCTTCTGCCGCATCGTCGCCGCCATGATGCGGGCCGGCGTGCCCCTGCCAGAGGCCATGACGTCCGCCATCGAATCCACCAACAACCAGGTGTTCGTCGATGCGCTGCGCACCGCTCGCTTCGAGATGCTCGAGGGCGACGGGATGGCGGGGCCGCTCGAGCGCACCGACCTCTTCCCGTCCGCCGCCGTCCAGATGATCAGGGTGGGCGAGGAGACCGGCACGCTCGACCAGCAGATGGAGTCGGCCGCGGAGTTCTACGCCCGTGAGCTGTCCATCAAGCTCAAGCGGCTGACCACGCTGTTCGAGCCGGCGGTCATCTTGTTCATGGGCTTCATCGTGGGCTTCGTCGCCGTCGCCCTCATCTCGGCCATGTACGGCGTCATCCAGGGCCAGAAGAAAGAGCTCTGATGCGCCTGGCGCACGCACGGCGGGGCACAGCCCGCCGTGCCGCTGGAGCCGATGAGGCGGGCGAGACCCTCATCGAGCTGATCGTGACGGTGATCCTCCTGGGAACGGCCATCGTGACGCTGCTCGGCGGCCTGTTCTCGGTCGTGGTCCTCGTGGGCCGGCACCGGCAGAACGTGGCCACCTCGGCACGCGCCACCGAGACCGTCGAGACGCTCCAGCGGGCCACCTACGTGCCGTGCACGGCCACGCCGGACCCGACGACCGCGTACTCGGGGTTGTTCTCCACCCCGGGCGCGTCGATCTACTCCGTCAAGTACCTCCAGAGCCAGACGGCCAACCCCGCAGTGTTCACGACGACCTGTCCCGCCACGGATCAGGGCGTCACCGAGGTGGTGGTCGAGGTCACGTCCGGGACCGGCACCAGCCGGGTGGTGACCCGGCAGACCATCCTCAAGCGTGCGGACGACTGTCCCGGGTCGATGAGCACGACCACCGTCGCAGGCCAACGTTGCTAGGTAGGCAGATGCGCATCCTCCACCACCACCACCACCTGCACAGGTCCGACCGCGAGGGCGAGGCCTCCGGCATCACCCTGCTCGAGGTCATCGTCAGCCTGATGATCCTGGCGATCATCATGGTGCCCCTCGTCATGGCCTTCACCTCTGGCCTGCTCACCACCAACGCGGCCGGCAAGCGCCTCGACAACGACGGCGACATGGCTCGCATCACCAACGCCTGGACGCGAGATGTCGTCGACGTCGATCCGACCGGCGTCTACGACACGGGTCTCACGGGCGCCTCATCCGTCACCGCCGCGCCCTGCGTCGATCCCTCGCAGACGGCCTCGACGCCGCTGGTGTCGTTCCAGTCCGACGTGGCCGTCAGCGCCGGTTCGGTCCCGCGCCTGTCCACCTGGTCGATCGAAGGGTCGGGAACCTCGGCCAAGCTCGTCCGGACGATCTGCTTGGCGGGTGCCCCCTCCTCCTACGACGTGCTCGCCGACAGCTTCGGCACGGTGGGCACCGCGGCGGCGAGCCTCGTGCACGGACCCGGTGGAGCCAACACCGTGTTCTGCACCGGTCGGTCCTGCACGATCGAGATCCACGGGGCCTACACGTTCGCCCTCACGATCGGCCGTCGGGTGCCGGATCTCTCCGTGTCGAGCCTGGCCAACACCGCGCCGGCTCCGCCCCGCATCACGTCGCTGACCCCGCAGAACCAGGCCTTGGCGGTGTCGTGGAACCCGCCGGAGCTCCTGGTCGGCCAGCCCAGCGTCGATCAGTACGAGCTCCAGGTGCTGTCGAGCGCCACCGGGCCCGTCGTGCAGACCGTCTCGAGCATCGACGGCAACGCCGTGGGCGTCCTCGTCAGCTCGCTCACCAACGGCACGCCCTATTGGGTGCAGGCGCGGGCGCACAACTCCGTCGGTTGGGGCGCCTTCAGCAACGTCTACGGTCCCGGGACCCCGCGGCCGTTCCCCCCTGGCGGGCCCACGGTCCTGACCATCACCCGGGGCGACCACCAGCTCAGCGCCACCTGGACCGCCGTGGCCGGTGCCACGGGCTACCGCATCTATGCCCGCGACCCTTCGGGCCTCGAGCGCGGCCCCGTCGACGTCTCCACCGCCTCCGGCACGATCGGCAACCTGACCAACGGCATCGCCTACCAGCTCCTGATCTCGGTGACCAACGCCGACGGCGAAGGCGCACGCGGTCCGTTGTCGGCGGCGGCCCGCCCCCACGGCGCCATGGTCGATCCGCTCACCGTGACGGCCCGCGCCTCGGGCTCGAAGACCGTCACGGTCGAGTTCACGCTTCCGAACTCGAGCGGCGACTCCTGGGTCAACCTGAACGGCAACCAGCTGCTCGGTATCCGGCCGGCGCTCTACTCCGTCAACGCCGACGGTTCGCTCACCTACGTGAGCGGCGCCGGCTACTTCGACCGCTTCTACGCGACGGGCGCGGCGGGCTGGAACAGCCCCACGTCGTACACGTGGCAACCGACCGACACCCCCGGAACCCCCATGGCGGACGGGACGTCGTACGTGATCCGCCTGAGCATCATCGGGGCCGGCGAAGAGGGCATCTCGACGTCTCGCTCCGAGAGCGCCCGCTTCGACTCCGTCCCGGGGTACGCCGGAGCCATCCGGCCTCCAGGCGTCACCCCGGCCGGCATCCCCGGCAAGCCCGGGGCCGTCCACCAGTACTCGCTGCCGCGCGACGACCAGCGCTTCGATGTCTCCTTCGACCAGCCTGCGGGTGACACGGCGACGTCCGTCACCCTGAACGGCGGGAAGGCCGTGGGCTACTCCGCACGCATGGACGAACGGACCGCCGACGCCCCGAACGGCACGGCGTGGGCCACCAGCGCCACCCCCGCCCCCGCGCTGCTCATCCCCGGCGATGCCAACTCCTCCTGCTACTGGTGCGCGGTCGCTCCCGTCGCTCTGCCGGTGCAGTCCTACGACCGCGTCGTGTACGACGTGGGACCGGTGTACGGCGGCAAGGAGTACCGCCTCGGCATGCGGATCGCCACGCAGGGCGAGTGGCCGGGGGCGCCCACCACCTGGGGGCCGTACTCCGACATGTGCCAGGGCGACAAGGATCCCGCCCACCCCGAGTACCGGCAGTGCGTCGTCGCCGGCGTCGGCCTCAAGGACACCGCGACCGGTGTCACGCTGAGCCGACCGGCCAACTCGGCCCCGCAGACCCTGAGCATCAGCTTCCGGACGCCGGTCAACGGTGGCACGGTGACCCGGTACAACATCGTGTGCGACGGTGGCGGCGCGCCGACCAAGACCTACAACATCATCAAGACCGTGGCTGCCAACACCCCCGTCGTCGAGTCGCTCTCCGGTCTCCGAGACGGTCGGAACTACCGATGTACCGTCCAGCTCGGAAACGCGGCCGGGTTCGGTGGCTTGACCCAGTCGGCCAACCAGGCCATGGCGTACGGCGAGTGCGAGCTGGTCTCGTCCACCGACACCTACGTCGACGACGAAGACGGCACCACCCGGGGTGGCGCCGGCGACCTCAACGTCGCCCGCAACGGCGCCTGGTACGAGTTCGGGGCCCAGGCCAACCGGTGGGCGCTGCTGAAGTGGAACTACGCCGACAACTGCCGCAACTACACCAACATCGCCATGTCGTCGGCGGCCTACCTCGTCGACACGTCGTTCAACGTGTACATCTCCGACGGCGGCACCACGCGCACGCACCGCGTGTACCTCATCACCTCGGCCTGGAACGACTCCACCAACTGGGGCTCGCGGCCCTCCTCGGGGGCCTCGCCGGGCGCCTGGTCGGCCCAATCCGGCAACAGCTGGCGATCGCTCGATGTCGTGACCCAGGCCCGGACCCAGAAGGCCAGCGCGGCTGCCAACAACGGGTGGCTGATCCGTGACGACGGCGGCGACGCGTACAACTTGTACGCCCTCTACGCCTCGCGCGAGAACGGCAACACCAGCATCCGGCCCTACCTGAAGATGCGGTTCTACCAAGACGGCCAGTAGCCGTTCGCTCTGGCCGCGGCGACTGCCGCGGACCAGAGCGCCACGACTGCGGCACGGCTGACCGCCACCCGCGTGCGTGACCACGCTCGGTGGAGCTCCTGCCGCGGCCACCGCAGCGCGGCTGCGGTGACCCGCGTGCGTGACCACGCTCAGTCGAGCTCCTGCCGCGGCCACCGCAGCGCGGCTCCAGCGATCGACCCATCCCCGGGCTGACACCTCGTGGCCGGGTCGAGCCGGGCCTCAGACCGGCCCACGGCCAGGCTCGGAGCGGACCGTCGGGCCGCCCCGGCCGATGAGCCCGGCGCCGCTCAGCCGGTGGCGGCGTCGGCCACGGCGACCGCGAGCTTCCGGCCGGCGGTGGAGCTGCCGGCCGAGGTGTCGGTGGTGACCGTGAGCAGCTGATCGCCGGTGGCCACGGTCAGCTGTCCCGCGCCGGGAGCGGTGGGGTCGGCCAGCCAGGCCGCACCGTCGCCGAGGTGGGCGACCGCGGTCTTGGGCCACGCCTTGCCGTCGGTCGCTCGCTCCAGGGCGCCGATGACCTTGGCGGCCTTGCCGTCGAGGGGCCCGACCTGGACGGTGGCGTTGCCGCGCCCGGGCGCGCTCACCGAGCAGCCGCTCGGGTAGATCGGGGTGACGGTCACGGCCGCGTCCAGGGCCTTCCCGAGCGCCTTGCCGTCACCCAGCCGGTCGCAGGGCCCAGCGGCGGCGTGCGGGGTGGTCCCCACCTTGCTCTGCGGCGCCCGCCGCAGCGCGGCGCGCGCGATCGTCGCGGCCTGGCGCTGTGCACTCGCGTCGGAGCCCGCGGCCGGACCGAGATCGACGATGATGAGCGATCCGTCCTGGCGAGCGACCAGACGGGCCCCCAGGGGCCCGCCCTGCGGATCGAACCGGGCCGCCGAGCCCAGCCCTTCCACGGCCTGGCCGTTCGGCAGCAGCCGGACCGGATCGTCCTTGCCGGCTCCGGTGCGGAGCTCCACCACCGCCGACGCGGCGTCGGGGCGGGCGGCCGCGTAGGTGCAGGGGATGCCGTCGCTGCTGGTGGCCTTGACGGCGTGGTGCACCGCCGCGCCGACCTCGGCTGCGGTCACGAGGAGGCACGGGCGCTGGCGGACCTGAGCGGCCGTCAGCGTGGCCTTGGGGTGGCTCCCTGCGTCGCTCGAGCACGCGGCCAGAGGGCCGAGTGCGAGCACGGCCGCGACCGGTAGCAGCAACACCGAACGTCGTGGCATCGACCCCCCTCGCACCGACCCCGCGTTGGGATCGAGCCGCAGTGTAGGACGCGGCCGGTGGCGCCACGGGTCGACCACATCGGCGCCGAGCGGGAGAGAATGAGCCGTTCGGCTCAGCGACGGCCGTGGGGTGATCATGTACCGTTCTGCACGCTGTCGAACGGCGGCACGGGGGGACCATCGGTACGCGATGGATTCAGCATGCAGGCACCTGCTCGCTCGCTGCCGCTCCGGACTCATACATTCCCTGGGGGAACCACATGCTTAAGCACCTGCAGTCCACTGCCGAGTGGGACGAGAAGTCCGTTGGAGCCAAGGGCTTCACGCTCATCGAGCTCCTGGTCGTCGTGATCATCCTCGGCATCCTCGCCGCGGTCGCGGTGTTCGCCGTCGGTGGCCTGACCGACAACGCCAGCAAGAACTCGTGCAAGACCGAGTACTCCACGGTCAAGACCGCCATCCAGGCCTACAAGGCCCAGAACGACAACGCGGCGCCCGCCAGCGTCGCCGTCATGAAGGAAGCGGTCGGTGGCAACCTCACCGACGACCCGACCTACTTCATCGTCACCGCCGGCGCCATCGTGAACGGCAACGGCTCCAACGGCGCCAAGACCCCGCCCTCCGGCTGCCCGTGATCCTCGCTCCTCCGGGAGCGAACCTGAGTTGAAGGAGGGGGAGGGCCTGCGGGTCCTCCCCCTTCCGCGTTTTGGCCGCGACCAGGCGATCCGGGCCGCCATGGCCTACACTTCACGCCGCTCGTCTCTGCGCACCCTGCCCGCCGCCTTGGCGGCCGCAGCCGTCCGCACCGCTGATGTCCGGGGGGACCCAAGTTGATGCGATCACGTGTCTCGCACCACCGTCTGGCCGGTACCGACCGACTCCGCCGATGCAGCGAGCGCGGTGCCGCGCTGGTCATCGCGCTGGTGATGATCATCGTCCTCGGCGTGATCTTGGCGGGGCTGCTCACCTACAGCGGCACCAGCGTGAGCTCGGACCGCACGTACAGCACCATCCGCAAGCAGCGCTATGCCGGCGACAACGCCATCCGCGCCGCCGTCAACTGGGTGCGAGACCAGCCGAAGCTGGCCCGCGACCCCGCCCTCTCGGTCAACGATCCGGCGTGCGTGTACCACGTCCCGAGCGAGGTCGGCACCATCACGACGAGCTGCGCCGCGGACCGCAACGGCGGATCGGGCAAGCCGTCGCAGGGCGGCCTCGTCCCCGACAACGCCATCGTGGCGCTCGGCGCCCAGCAGAACGAGTCCAAGAACCAGGGCTCCAACCAGTACAACAACAGCGGCTGCGGTTCCGACTTCGTCAACTTCTTCAGCCCCGAGAGCCCGGAGCCTTCGGCCGAGCCCTCGATCCTGTTGCAGTACAACTCGGTGAAGCAGCCGAACGGCGTCGGCTTCGTGTGCCAGACCCGCTCCCGACCCGCCGGTGAGTTCACCGTCAACGGCAACGTGCTGGCGGCCGGCAACATCAAGGCCACCGCGGGCTTCAACATCCGCACCGACACCACGCACTCGGTCCAGGCGAAGGCGGGCTGCGTGGGCACCTCGCCGCTGTGCGCCGCCAACTCCGGCCTGAGCGTCACCGACCCGGCGGCGGGCGACTCCGCGTGGGATCACGTCCCGATCAACTGGGACAACGTCCGCACCAACCCCTACTGGTGGAACGGCACGAGCCTGGTGCAGTACACCGACGCCGAGGGCTGCAGCACCCGGGGCGGAGTGATCATCTTCCAGCCGGGCTGGTACAAGGACGCCAACGTCATCAACAAGTACACGGCCAACCCGGCGTGCTCCGACCGCACGATCTGGTTCGCTCCCGAGCCAGGGCCCGACGGTCTCCTCCAGACCACCGACGATGTCACGGGTGCGTACTACTTCGGCTTCCAGAACACCTCCGCGAGCTACAGCTGCAACATGGCGGCCACGCAGAGCCACCGGCTCTGCATCGGTGGCTCGGCCACCCAGACGCCCCGCGTGGTCGCCGGCGGCGTGAAGATCGGCAGCACCGGCACCGGCGGGTTCAACCCCTTGGCCGTGCCCGGTTCCGGCAGTTCCCAGACCGTCACCCTCAACCAGGCCACCACCGTCGACTCTGGTCTCTCCCAGTCGTGGTCCAACGCCGACGGAGCCAAGCTCATCGGCGACGGCGGCAGCTCCGGCAACGTCGCCACCTACTCCGCCAGCTTCTGCATCCCGTTGTTCGGCTGCCGCTCGACCGACCGGTCGATCCGGGTGCGCAACTTCGCTCCCCAGGTCGTGACCGGCCCGGACAAGGTCGGGTCCAACCCTGGGCCGATCTTCCTCCAGGTGGCGCACCAAGAGGATGCGGGCTCGGGCATCACGCCCTCGGTCGAGGTGCGGGCCGTCGGCCCCGAGTCCGGTCGGCAGGCCAGCTGCGGCACGTTCACCCTGCCGCAGCGGACCACGATGACCACCGACACCTTCACCGCGAACCAGGCATCGGCCCTGGGGGCCTGCCTGAGCTCCGCCGACCTCATCAACGGCATGCAGGTCACCTACCGGGCGACCGGCAACGGTGGCAACAGCGGCAGCCCGAAGGTGCGCCTCGATGGGGTGAAGGCGTACTTCAGCACCACGCCCACCACCTCGTTCCCGGCCAGCGTCGGCAGCTCCGGCACCGCCGCCGTCGACTGCGACCCCGAGGGCGCGGGTGCCCAGTTCATCCTCGGAGGCGACTCGCACATCTACGTGGCCGACGGCAACCTCCAGGTGTGCGCTGGCGCCTTCCCCACCAACCCGGAGGACCACCAGCAGATCGGGATCTGGGAGGCACCTGCGCTCCCTCCGATCCAGCCGAGCACCGTGGCCGTCGATCCGTCGACCTCGGGCGCAGCCACCACGTTGGCCAACCCCAACAACGCCAAGGTGATCGCCGAGTCCTCGGGCGGCTCGGCTGCCACCGCCAACCTCCGGCGCTCGTCGAGCTGTGACAACAACGGCATCACCTGCCTCTCGCTGTTCGGCTTCGTGATCGGCGGCGGAGGCACCAACACCGCCAGCGCGAACTTCAACTTCGACGGCTACACGCCGCCCGCCGGCATGGCCATCGACAGCGTCCAGCTGCGGGCCGCGTACACCAACGCACCGCTGTTCAACATCCTCGGCGTGATCACGCCCGGGAGCTCGGCGAAGATGGAGGTGCAGGGCTGCGCCGCCTCCGACATGGGCGTGACGCTGGACAACTCCCAGACGCGGAGCAAGGCCGCCGACGTCACCTCCTGCCTCACGGGCGACCACGGCGGCGGCTCGCTCCTCAGCACCGGGTTCACCGTGGCGTGGCGGGCCAGCCGCACGGCGATCTGCGCCCCTGGCGGGTCGTGCACCGGCGGCATCGACGAGAAGCTCGACGGCATCCAGATGCTGGTCAACCTCAAGCCCGTCGATGCGAACTCGCGGGTCGTCGTCCCGGCCTCGGGCTGCGTCCGCGGCCTGCCCAACTACTGGGCCGGCCTGGCCAACCCCGACTGCGCGGTCCTGAAGGCCGACAGCACGGTGCAGAACACGCCCATCCCGCTCCTCCAGACCGACGAGTCGAAGTGGTTCGGGCGGTTCTCGATCCAGGGCACGGTCTACGCCCCGTCGGGCGCCTTGGAGATCGACGACAGCGACGCCGCGTACCCATCGGTCACCCGCGGCATCGTCGTCCGCCACCTCCGGGTCACGGGCTACGCCAAGCGCGCCGGCTACACCGGATCGTCCGTCGATGTCGTCATCAAGAAGGACACCGCGCCTCGCGAGGCGACGTTCACCTCGTGCATCCAGAGCGCCGCTCGGGTCACGGCCAACGCGCCGTGCAGCACGACCGATGGTGACCGCGTCCTCACCCGGTCGCGGGTCCGCTTCGAGATCGACCCGGCCACCGCCAACAACCCGGCGGTGCAGCCCAAGGCCAACATCCCCCAGACCCTCTGGTGGTCTACCAAGCACTGATCGGCCGGCGGGTCGGGCCCATCGGCCCGACCCGCAGCCGGTGTTCGCTCAGGCGACGGGGACGGCCCCGGCGGCCGGGTTGTTCTCTGCGTGGGTGGCGGCGGTCCGGATGTCGGTCGGGACGACCGCCCGGGCGAGCGCCTCTTCGTGGCTGATGAGGTCGTGGGCGATCAGGACCGAGAGGCTCTGCTCGAGCGTCTGCATGCCGTCGCGGACGCTCTGGGCGATCACGTTGCGGATCTGGTGGGTCTTGCCGTCGCGGATCAGCGCTCGCACCGGGTTGTTCGCCAGGAGGATCTCGAACGCCGCGATCATGCCGCCGTCTTGGCGGGGGACCAGCCGCTGAGCCACGACGCCCGCGAGCGACGAGGCCAGCTGGACGCGGATCTGCGCTTGGCGCTCGCTCGGGAACACGTCGATGATGCGGTCGATGGCCGTCGACGCGTCGTTGGTGTGCAACGTCGCGAAGACCAGGTGCCCCGTCTCGGCGATGGTCAGCGTGGTGGCGATGCTCTCGGGATCTCGCATCTCACCGACGAGGACGACGTCGGGATCCTCGCGGAGCGCCGCCTTGAGGCCGTCTTGGAAGGTGGGGGTGTCGAACCCGACCTCTCGCTGCGAGATCATCGACATCTGGTGGCTGTGGACGTACTCGATCGGGTCTTCGAGCGTGAGGATGTGCCGCCGCCGCGTGGCGTTGATGCGTCCGATCATGGCGGCCTGGGTGGTGGACTTGCCCGAGCCCGTGGGTCCGGTGATCAGCACCAGGCCCTGGTGGCTGTTGCAGAACGTCTCCATGACCGGGGGAAGCAGGAGCTCCTCCATCGTGGGGATCTGGTACGGGATGGCCCGCAGCGCCAGGCTGACCGCGCCGCGCTGGCGGAAGGCGTTGCCGCGGAAGCGGGTGGCATCCTTCCAGGAGAACGAGAAGTCGACCTGGCGGGTCACCTCGAACTGCGCGAGCAGCTCGGCCGGCAGCATCGCCTCGAGGATCGACTCGACGTCGTCCGCGTGGAGGGGCTGGTGGCCGGGGAAGGGGTGGAGGTCGCCGTCGACCCGCATCATCGGCGGCGCGTCGGCGCCGATGTGGATGTCGGTGCCGCCGGACTCCCACAGGGCTTGGATCAGCCCCGAGATGGGCTCGATGTTGACTTGACTCATCTTCATCCGGGGAGTCTCGCGCACTCCTCGATGGGCGGCACGCGATCTGCGGCCGGGAGCCGTGTACGGTGCGTCCGCTCAGGCGCAGTGCTACCAGGGGGAATCCAGTGCTCAACAGCCAAGCTCGACGATTCGGCGAAGCGCTCGTCGATCGCCACGTCATCACTCGCGAGGCCATGGACGCGGCGCTCGACGAGTCATCGCGGACC
The DNA here is from genome assembly GCF_049993875.1 of Aquihabitans sp. McL0605. NCBI lineage: Bacteria > Bacillati > Actinomycetota > Acidimicrobiia > Acidimicrobiales > Iamiaceae > Aquihabitans > Aquihabitans sp. McL0605. Next base: position 2,276,358 of record NZ_CP188252.1, on the reverse strand, counting down.
GGGGTGCTGCTCCCCGCGGTCCTGGAGTCGTCGGTGGCGCTGCCCGCCGCCGACCTGGCCGCGGCATGGGCCGCTGCCACCGGGGCCGAGTACGTCGACATGGGCAGCGAGGTCATCCATCCCGAAGCCCTCGCGATCTTGCCCGAAGAGCTGATCGTGGCGCACCGGGCCATCCCGATCCGGCTCGACCAAGCGGGTCTGCTCGTGGCGTTCTCGGCGCCCGCGGTCGCCGCATCGGTGCGCGCGATCGCCGACCACCTCGTGGCCGCCGGGGGTCCCGACCTCATCGTCGGGCTCACCGACGACGAGTCGATCACCGCCGCCATCGCGGACCTCGCCGACGGGTCCGGGCCCCACGACGCGCAGCACGGCGGATCCACCCGCAACGACAACACCACGGAGCTGTACCGGCTCTTCGACCGCCTGCTCGGGTTCGGTGCATCCGACCTGCACCTCGCGGTGGGCGAACCGCCCTTCATGCGGGTCGTGGGCGACCTCATCCGCATGCCCGACGAGCCGGCGCTGACCGCGACGCGCATCCGCGAGCTCGTCTACTCGATCCTCTCCGTCCGGCAGCAGGCCAAGTTCGAGGAGACCCGCGAGCTCGACACCTCCCACGCCATGGGCGCCAAGGTCCGGTTCCGCGTCAACGTGTTCCTCCAGCGCAACGCGGTGGGTGCGGCGTTCCGCGTGATCCCGTACGAGGTCGTCGACTTCGACGTCCTGGGCCTGCCGCCCGTGGCGCGGACCGTGGCGGACCTCCCGCGCGGGCTGGTGCTCGTGACCGGACCGACCGGTTCGGGCAAGTCCACGACCCTGGCGTCGCTGGTCGACATCGTCAACCGGACCCGTCACTGCCACATCATGACGATCGAGGACCCGATCGAGTTCGTGCACCGGCCGAAGGTCGCCCTGATCAACCAGCGCGAGGTCGGCGAGGACACCCTCGGCTTCGGTGTCGCCCTGACGTCGGCCATGCGCCAGGACCCCGACGTGATCCTCGTGGGCGAGATGCGCGACCTCGAGACGATCTCCACCGCCATCACCGCCGCGGAGACCGGTCACCTGGTCTTCGCCACCCTCCACACCCAGGACGCCGCCCAGACCGTCGACCGCATCATCGACGTCTTCCCCGGAGAGCAGCAGGGGCAGGTCCGGGTGCAGCTGGCGAACTCGCTGCAGGCCGTGATCACCCAGCAGCTGCTCCCCTCCGTCGACGGCCGCAGCCGGGTGGCGGCGTGCGAGCTCATGTTCGCCAACAACGCGATCCGGGCCCTCATCCGCGAAGGGAAGGTCCACCAGATCCACAACGCGATGGCCTCGGGCAAGCGGGCCGGCATGCAGACCATGGACGACTCCCTGGCCGATCTGGTGCGCCGTGGGATGGTGGAGGGTCGTGAGGCCGTCCGCCGGGCCAAGAACCCCGACGAGCTCGGCCGGGCGGTCGGTCTCGCTCCGCTTCCTCCTCCGCCGACCGGTAGGCCCTGACCCGGGTCCGCTACCGTCGGACCGTCCGATGTCGTGAGGAACTGACGCCATGGTCGCCGTAGGGCGGAAGCATCGCAGTGCGAGCACCTCTGGGTTCACCATCGCCGAGCTCGTCCTGGTGCTGGTCGTCTTCACCGGGCTGGTGCTGGTCGCCGTCGTATCGCTCCGAGGCATCCGGTCCGACCGGGCCGCCACGGATTGCGACACCGAGCTGCGCGCCCTCAAGGCGGCCTCCTCGCAGTACGAGGCCCAGTTCGGCGTCGCCGCGCCCGATCTGGACGCCCTGACCAAGGTGGGCCTCCACGATGTCGATTCGATCGATGGCTGGACCTACAACCCCGGGGCCAAGGGTGAGGATCCGACGTTCGAACCGGCCCGGGCCGAGTGCCGCTGAGCGCTCCCGCCGGTGATCATCGACCCCGAACGTGCCCGACCGCTCCGATGAGCCGTTGATGTCCGACGAACCGGAGTCGGCGGTGGCCGTCGCGGGTGAGGCCCTGCCCGTCGTCGATGCCGTCCCGCGGGAGCCCGAGGTCGATGGTCCGCCGCCGGGACCTTCGAGCGGGGGTCGGGAGCTCGACCTCCTGGTCGCCGCCGCTGCCCTCCTCCTCCTGGTCGTCTACGTCCCTGGGCTGGACCAGGGACCGGTCACCGCCCGGCTCATCGTGCTCGCCCCGCTCGGAGCCGCAGGCATCGTCGCCCTCGTGCGCCTCGCGATCGATGGGGACGCGCCGGCGCGCTGGGCGGCCGGCTTCCTGGTGGCGGCCGGTGCCGCCACGGCGCTGTCCGACGACGTCCGGAGATCCCTGGCATCGGGGTTCGGCACCGACCGCGGTTGGATCTTCCTGGTCCTGTTCCTCGGTTGCTACGCCGCCGGACGGCGGCGCGGACCCACCGGGACCCGGCTGCTCGTCGGCGCCGTGCTGATCGGCCTGGTGATCAACGCCGCGGTGGCCATCGGCCAGGTGGCGGTCCACCACCACCAGGGCATCCTCTCGCTGACGGATGGGCGGGCGCTCGGCCTCCTGCCCAACCCGGTGTACCTCGCGAGCCTGATGGCCGGCGCCGTTCCGCTCGCCGCCTGGACCGTCGGCCGCCCGGTGGCGCGCTGGTGGCTCGGGCTCCCGCTGGTCACCCTGATGGTCGCCGGCTCCCAGGCGGCCGGGGGTCGCAGCGGCGCGGCGATCGGCGTGGTGGTGGCCCTCGTCGCGATCCGCCGCATCGGGGCGAAGCGGATCGCCCTGGTGGTGCTCGCCATCGCCCTCGGACTGCTGCTGATGGTCCCGCTGGGGCAGCAGGGATCGGCCGCGACCCGAGCGGCCGACGGTGGCGAGAGCGGCATCGGCACCCGCCTGGAGATGTGGGGCGACGCGTTCGACCGCGTGACCGAGCGCCCCCTTCTCGGCTGGGGCCCGAACGAGTTCGCTCCCGCCACCACGCCGCACATCTCGGCGGAGTTCGCCCGCAGCGAAGGTCCCGATCAGGTGTTCTTCGATGCCCACAACGTGCTGATCGAGCAGCTCTTCAGCATCGGCATCCCGGGCCTCGTGCTGGTGGTCGGGTTCGCGGTCGCCGCGGGGCGGCGGGCTCGAGGGCCGCTCGCGCTCTTCGCGCTGGGCATCGCCCTCTCGTGGTTGCTGGAGCCGATCTCGATCGGGACGGCCCCCGTCACCCTGCTCGCGCTCGGAGCGGCCGACCCGACCGGCATCCCGGCGTTGACCACCGCGGCGCGGCGCGCGGTGGCAGGGGTGGCCACCGCGATCCTCGTGCTCGTGGCGTCGATCGGCGCCGGCCGATCGTTCCTGGTGGACCAGGCGGTGCACCGCGGCAGCGCCGACGCCTCCCTCGACGACCTCGCTCGGGCCCGGCGCCTGCTGCCGCACGACCCGGTCGTGTCCGACGCCGAGACGCAGCTGCGGCTCCACTTCAACGACGTCGGGCCCGACGCTCGGAACCAGGCCCAGATGCGCCGGGCGGCGCAGCGGACGGTGGGCCTGGAACCCGACCGGGACACCTGGTGGTTCCGGCTCGCTCAGGTGGAGTACGTCGCCGCCCCTGGATCGAGGCACGACCGGCTGGTGGCGACGCGCCACGCGCTCGAACGGGCCAACGAGCTGCACCCGTGGTCGCTCACCACGATCGACGCGCTGCGGAAGGTGTCATCGGAGCTGCACGACCGCGCCGCGTCCGCTCGGTGGAGCGACGCGAGGTGCGAGCTCGTCGACTGCGCTGCCGACCCCTCCGGGGGCGGTTGACCCGTCACCGAGCCGGGTGACGGGAGCGGTCCCCCGGAGGCGATGGACCGGTCGAGGCCGCGGTGAGGGCTGCTCCCGCTGCTCGGGCCCGGCTGGAGCCCGCGACCGCGTCAGATCACCGGTGCGAGCGGGTCGAGCTCCTCGATGGCGTGGGTGGGTGACTCCACCCGGCGGCTGATCAGCGTGACCACGATGGCCACCCCCGCGGCGAAGATGTTGCCCAGCAGCCAGGCCGCCGACGCACCGTCGAGCCCACCGTCGTGGCCGTGCTCGGGCACGAGGATCAGCGCCGGCACGATGATCGACAGGGTCAGCGTGACGGTGATGATCACGGTGGCGACGTTGCGGTGGAGGACGCGGGCCTCGGTGAGCAGCAGCGACGTGATGGCCCACGGGATGCCCGCCAGCATCATCGCCGGGAGGATGTGCGCGGCCTCCTGGTACGACTTGTCGAAGGCCGCGATGACCAGGCCCTTGCCGAAGAAGGCCACCACGGTGCCGAGCGCCATGAGCGACACGGCGAGACCCATGGCCAGGCGCATCTGGGTCTGCACGTGGGCGCCGCCCTTCCCGCCTTCGGCCAGCAGGGCCTGGCCGATGGCCGAAGGCACGTAGAAGGCGATGGCGACGATGCCCCAGGCCACGTAGAAGCTGCCGTTGGTGGTGCTGTCGACGTTGGTGAGCACGATGACCGGCAGGGCGAAGTAGGGCGCCTGGTAGGCGAGCGTGGACACGTAGTTGATGGCCGAGTAGCGGATGGCCGCGTGGGTCGACGCCGGCCGGGGGCGCAGCCGGTGCCGCCCGCCGGTGATCTTGCCGATGAACGCCACCCCGAGGAACCCGGAGATGGCCACCGGTGCCGCCAGGTCCAGGAAGATCCACAGCGCCCGCTGGTCGGACTGCTGGAACAGGGGCAGCAGGGCGATCTTGGCGACGGCCACGACGCAGATGCGCGCCAGGACGAGGTTCCACCGTCGCATGGTCATGCAGCGGACGTCGAAGATCAGCGAGAACGCCGAGCCCACCACCACGAGCCCGAACAGCACGAAGCCGCCCACCGGGTTCCAGTCCCACAGCACGTGCGCCGCGTTGGGGGCGACCAACCAGAGGTAGAGGCCCGAGGCGATGAGCGACGCGGGGATGGTGGCGAGCACCGCCCAGGAGAAGATGACGTGGCTGTCGACGCTGCGGTCGGGTGCGTAGCGGGCCAGTGCGACCGGCAGGCCCAGGCCCGCCAGGTACGTGACGAACAGGACCGACGTGAACAGCGCGGTGGCGTTGCCGAAGTCGCTCTTGACGTCGATCTTGCTGACGAAGATCGAGAACGCCAGGCCACCGAAGCCCTGCACCGCGGCGCCGAGCACGAGGACGCTCGAGCCGGTGAGGAGGTGGCGGGATGCCGAGCCGCTCGATCTCGAGCGGAGGGCGGAGAGCCGACCGGTGGGCGGTGCGACGGGCTCGACCTCCGGCGGGAGGGTGTCGTCGGTGATCACGGCCGACCCGTCGAGCGGAGCAGAAGGAGGCAGAGCGGACACAACGGCTCCACTGTAGGACTCGGCCTGCTCCCGACCCGGGTCCGAGGGCCGGCGGTCATCGGGCACAACCCGCCCGATCCTTGACCCTCCGGTCAAGAAGCACCGGTAGCCTGCGCCGATGGCCGGCATCACGGTGTTCGACCCCGCACCCACCCGCAGCGAGGCCCCGGCCCGCGGCCTCGAGCCGGTGCCCGGGGCCCGTCGTCCCGACCGGCGGCGGCAGGTCGATGCGGGCGGCATCTCCCTCACCGTGTGGGAGTGGGGCGACGAGGACGCACCTCCGTTCCTGTTCGCCCACGGCGGGTTCGACTTCGCCGGCACCTTCGACGTGCTGGCACCGCTCGTGGCCGATCGCGGGTTCCGGGTGGTGTCGTGGGACCAGCGCGGGCACGCCGACTCGGAGTACGCCGCGCTGTACGCCTGGGACGCCGACGTGCGCGACGCGATGGCGGTGCTCGATTCGATCGGGCCTCACGCCATCCCCGTCCTCGGCCACTCCAAGGGCGGCTCGGTGATGCTGCACCTGGCGGACGCGCTGCCCAACCGGGTGAGCCACCTCGTCAACCTCGACGGCATGCCCTCGGCGCGGACCTCACCCGATGTGCCCGACCACCACCGGACCAAGCTGCTGAGCGGCGAGATCGCCGACTGGCTCGGTCACCGCCGGGCCGCCGCCGACAAGATCCGCAGGCCCGGCACCATCGATGAGCTCGTCGAGCGCCGCGGCCGGATGAACCCGCGGCTGTCACCGGACTGGCTGCGCTACCTCGTGCGGATCGGCGGGTTCGAGTCGCCCGACGGGTGGCGCTGGAAGATCGATCCGGCCATGCGCATGGGCGGCTTCGGCCCGTGGCGGCCCGAGTGGTCGATGTCGCGGCTGCCGTCGCTCGGGATGCCCGTGCTGTGCATCCTCGGCCTCGAGATCGAGGTCATGGGGTGGGGCACCGTCCCCGACGACGTGGTGCCGAACCTGCCGGCCGGTGCTCGCTTCGTCCCCCTCGACGGCGTCGGCCACTTCGTCCACATCGAGCGGCCCGACGTGGTCGCCGATCTCGTGCTGGACCTCGTCTCGTGAGCCCCGAGCGCACCACCCGGTTCCTCACCCACGTGAAGGTCCGCCTCGCACTGCACGAGCTCCGGCCCGGCACCGGGCGCCCGCTGCTCCTGGTGCACGGCCTCGGGGAGTCCACGCCCACCGCGCCTCCTCCCTTCACCGAGTCGTGGCCGGGCCCGGTGCTCGGGCTCGACCTCACCGGGCACGGCGAGTCGAGCCGAGCCCCTGGCGGGGGCTACACGGCCGAGGTGCTGATGGCCGACGTCGATGCCGCCCTCGCCGTCATGGGACCGTGCACGGTGGTGGGCCGCGGCCTCGGCGCCTACGTCGCGCTGCTCATCGCCGGCGCCCGCCCCGAGCTGGTGGTGGGCGCGGTGCTGTGCGACGGGCCCGGGCTCGCCGGAGGCGGCGCCACCCCGAACTCGCCGATCCTCTTCCAACCGGCGCAGGCCCCTGCGGCGGTGCCGTCGCCGGGTGCGCCACCCGATCCGTTCGCCCTCATCGAGATGGCGCGCGACGTGCGACCCGGTGACTACGCGTCCACGTACGCGCGCCTCGCCCTGCAGTTCTCGGGCCGCGACGACCCCATCGCGATCGCCGCCCTGGTCCGCCCCCCGTGGCTGACCGCGGTGGCCGCCGAGCCCGGGGTGGTCATCGAGTCCCTCGCCGCCGCCCTGCGGCGGTACGCCGCCGTCGGCCTCAGCGCGGCGCCGGCGTAGCTGCGGCTCGGGCCGGCGTCAGGTGGTGCGGGCCACCACGAAATCGGCCAGGTCGCGCAAGGCGAGGTCGGCGTGGTCGGGGAGGTCGAGCGCCGGCAGGGCCGAGACGGCCCGGGCCGCGAGGGCGGTGATCTCCGCCTCGGCCACATCGAGCGCGCCGGTGGACACGAACAGGGCCTGGAGCTCGGCGATGGTCTCGGCGTCGAGGTCGGGGTCGCCCACGCGAGCGAGGAGCTCGACGTCGGTGCCGTGGGCGCGCTCGTGGGCCACGGCGAGCATCAACGTGGGCTTGCCCTCGCGGAGGTCGTCGCCCACCGGCTTGCCGGTGCGGCTCTCCAGCCCGAACACGCCCAGCACGTCGTCGCGCAGCTGGAACGCCTCGCCCAGCGGGTCGCCGTAGGTGCTGAGCTGGATGGCCAGCTCGGCATCGCCGCCGAGCAGCGCGCCGAGCTGGAGCGGGCGCTCGATGGTGTAGCGGCCCGACTTCAGCCGGGCGATGCGGCGTGCGCCCTCGCGGCCCACGCCACCGGTGGCGGTGCCGGCCAGGTCGAGGTACTGGCCGATGTTGAGCTCGATGCGCAGCTCGTGCCACAGGGCGGCCAGCTCGGGGCCGCCGTCGGGGATCAAGACGTCGGCGTAGACCAGGGCCAGGTCGCCGGCCAGGATGGCCACGCCCTCGCCGAAGCGACGGGATTCGCCGGCCCAGGCCTGCTCGCCGTGGCGGTCGGCGAAGCGCCGGTGCACCGCCGGCTCGCCGCGCCGGGTGGCCGAGCCGTCCATGACGTCGTCGTGGATGAGGGCGAACGCTTGGAGCAGCTCGAACGCGGCGCCGGCATCGATGATGCGCTGGTCGTCGGGAGCGCCGCCGGCAGCCACGAAGCCCCAGTGGCAGAACACGGGGCGGAGCCGCTTCCCGCCGGCCATGACGAGGGCCCGCAGGGCCTCGAGCGGGTGCAGCAGATCGGGGTCGACCGCCGCCCAGCGGCCGGTCTCTTGATCGAGGAGCTCGGTGACCCGGCCCTCGACGCGCGAGGCCACGATCCCCAGGTCAGCGGGGAGCGGCTCGGTGTCGGAGGTCGATGCGGGTCCGGCCATCAGGAGTGAGGCTAAGGCGGTCCGCCCTGCTTCCCCCTATCGAACCGCCCCCGCCCCGGAACCCCCGCTCCCCGGAAGCCGGCACGGATGAGCGCCGGTCGCAGCCGGGAACGGTGCCGCGTTCGACGTTGGGGGAGGAGGGGCTGCGCCTGAGCAGCGGCCCGTAGCCTGTGGCCATGGGAACCCTGGGGTCGAGACGGTCGCTCGCCGCCCTGGCCGTGGCGGTGGCGGTGGTCGGAGGCCTGGCGGGGTGCTCGAAGGACGAGTTCGCCGACCGCACCGCCGTCGTCGCCATCGGCGGCACCTCCCAGACCTACAAGGTGTCGTCGTGCGGGCTCGACGGGCAGACCGTCTTCGTGGTGGCGCGGGCGCCCGACGGGGCCGTCCTGCAGGGCGTGATGGGGCTGAAGAAGGACGACAAGACCGGCATCACCGAGTCCACCGGCGCCACGGTCGACCTCGACCCCGCCTCCACCGAGACCCGCGTGGCGGCGTTCGGGACGGAGGCGTGGGAGCGCAAGGGCTCCACCGGGCCCGCTCCCGGCTCGATCACGTCGGCTCGCCTGCGCGGCAGCCGCATCCAGTTCGCGGGCGAGGCCGTGCCCGTCGATGCCAACGACGAGCCCACGCCCGACGGGAAGGCCGAGCGGTTCTCGGTCGATGCCCGCTGCGATGAGGTCGACGGCTGAACGGCACCCGACGGGTCCGATTCCGCTGGTGGTGCGACTCGTAGGATCGCGCCATCGACGAGCCCAGCCCAGATCAGCCCGAGAAGCGCACCGCCCGCATCCCGGCGCAGCGACCCCCCGGGATCCACATCGACCGCGACGCGTCCAAGGCCCTCGTCCGGGCGATCCTCATCCCAGCCGTCGCGCTGCTCCTCTACTTCATCACGCCGTTCGACGACAACGCCTGGCTGCTCGGCGCCGGCCTGGGCTTCGTCGCCACCGCGATCGGCGTGCCGTACGCGGTGCGGAGGATCGTGCGGATCCGGTCGGCCCAGCACCCGCTGGCCGAGGCGCTGGCGGTGATCTCGCTGCTGTTCTCGCTGGTCGTGGTGGGCTTCGCCGGGAGCTACTACTCCCTGTCGCTCCACACCGATCAGTTCCCCGACATCCACACCCGCATCGACGCGCTCTACTTCACGATCGTCACGATCGGCACCGTCGGGTACGGCGACATCGTGCCCTCGGGCCAGGAGGCCCGCCTGCTGGTCAGCCTCCAGATCATGCTCAACCTCACGCTGATCGCCACGGTGGTCCGGTTGCTCGGGCGGGTGGCCACCTCCACCCCCGCCGCCCGGGAGCACCTCTCGTAGCTCAGCTCGACGAGGTGTCGTCCTCGTCGTCCTCGTCAGGTTCGTCGTCGCCCTCGACGGCGAGCCCGTCGGGGGTGAGGCCGGCCACCACCTGGTCGACCTTGATGCGGGCCGCGGTGATGCGGGCGCGGCAGTGCCCGATGAGCGCGGTGGCCCGGGCCACGTCGTCGGCCACGCGGTCGACATCGGGCTCGTCGTGCTCGAGCCGCTCGAGGATCGTCTCCAGCTCGGCCAGCGCATCGGGATAGGACATCTGGTCGACGGGGATCGGGGTGCTCATGGTGCGGGCTCCTGCGGGGGATCGGGCGGATCGATGACGGTGCTGACCACCCGGCCGTCGGCGACGCGGGTGACCAGGGTGGTGCCCGGCGGCGCATCGGCGAGGTGGCGGACGAGGCGGCCGTCGTCGGTGGTGGTGATGGACCAGCCGCGGGCAAGGGCCAGCTGGGGATCGTGGGCGCGGATGCGCGCCGCGGTGGCGTCGAGGTGCCGTTCGGCCCGGGCCGTGGCGCGTCGGCCGCGATCGCCGACCGCCCGGGCGGGAGCCTCGAGGCCGGCTGCGGCCGCGTCGAGGGCCCGGCGGGCCGCTCGCGTGGTCCGCTCGCCGGCCAGGTCGAGCGCGGTCTGCTGGCGGTCGAGGGCCCGGCCCCCGCTGCGCGCCACCCGGCCGGTGCGATCGTCGAGCCGGCTGCCGGCCACGCGCAACGACCGGTGGACGGCTCGCTGGATGGCCGCGGCGCGATCGTCGACGTCGCCCAGGAACGCCCGGACCCGGTTGACGATCGCGGCGGCCGCGGCCGTGGGGGTCTTGTGCGTGGTGTGGGCCACCTCGTCGGCGATCGACCGGTCGACCTCGTGGCCGATGCCGGTGAACACCGGGACCGAGAGCCCGGCGATGGCGCGGGCCATGAGCTCGGTGTCGAACGCGGCCAGGTCGGTGCGAGCGCCGCCGCCGCGGACCAGCAGCACGACGTCGACGCCGTCGCGATCGAGGATGGTGAGGGCGCGGGTGATCGACGCGGCCGCGTCGGCGCCTTGGGTGCGGGCGTCGACCGAGCGCACGGTGAAGCCGATGCCGCTGGCGGTGAGCTCGCTCATCACGTCGGCGTGGGCGGCGGTCCCGATGCTGGTGACGAGCCCGATGCGCAGGGGCACCAGCGGGACGCGCAGGCGGCCGTTGCGGTCGAGTAGGCCCTCGGTGGCCAGGGCGGCGAGCGTGCGGTCCTTGTCGGCCTGCAGGCGGCCCAACGTGTACGCCGGATCGATGCCGTGCATGCGGATCTGCAGGACGCCGCGCGGGCCGTACCAGCGGACCCGCCCCTGGATGCGGACCTCGATGCCGTCCTCCATGCGGACCCCGCCGCCGGCCCGCTTGATCTGGGCGTTGACCAGCATCCGCTCGGGGGCCAGCAGGGTGACGGCCAGCTGGGTCTTGGGCTGCTGGCCGGCCGGACACGGCTCGGCCAGCTGGAAGTAGACGTGGCCGTTGGCCGACCGGTTGAGGTTGCGGATCTGGCCCTCGATCCACACGTCGTCGGGCAGGGCACCCGCGAGCAGGCGAGCGAGGTGGGCCGACAGCTCGGGCACCGTCCAGGTATCGCCCCGAGGGTCTCGGCCGACGGATTCGTCGAAGAGCGCGCCGTCGGTCACGGCTCGAAGGTACCGGCCCTGCCGGGGGACGGTGAGCGACGCCACCACCGCTCACTCCGGGTAGGGTCCCGCCCACGGTCGGTGTCAGGGGACTCCGGCCTGGATGAGTCGAGTCTCAGGGGGCATCGATGGTGCAGCGTCAACGTGGATGGCGGAGCTTCGTGGTGTCGGGAGCCGTGGTGGCATCGGTCGCCGCCGTGCTCTCGCTGCCGATCGGACCGGCAGGGGCCCGGAGCGGCCGCCCGGCGTCGCCCGCCAAGGCCGCGGTGGTGGCCCCGTCAGGTGCGCTCACGGCCCAGCCGGCCAACGCCACCTGGGCCCGCCAGATCCTCGCCCGCTACGCGGGCACCAAGTCGACGGCCGACATCGTCGCCCTGGCCACCGCGCTCGGGAAGACCTCGAACCCGTCGGTGCCGATCCGAGCCGCCGCCCTCAAGAAGGCGCAGGTCGACAAGCGCGTGGCCGAGCTCTTCGAGCAGGTGCTCGAGCGGCCCACCGACCCCACCGGGCTCGACTACTGGAGCGGCCGCATCCGAGCCGGGAGCGTCTCGTACGAGAACCTCCTGATCACGCTCAGCACCTCGAACGAGGCCTGGCGCAAGGCGGGCTCGACGCCCGACGGCTACATCGACTGGACCTACTCGCACCTGCTCGGCCGGGCCGCCGACGCCCCCGGCAAGGCGTACTGGCAGGCCCGCCTGGGCGACGCCTCCGCCCGCGAGCTCTTCGTGCGCTCGTTCATCCGTTCGTCGGAGCGGGCCCGTCAGCTGGTCCGCGCCGACTTCGTCCGGTACCTCGACCGCGACGCCGATGCCAGCGGCCTGGCCCACTGGATCTCGCAGTACACCGCCGGCAAGGTCGGTGAGCTCGACCTCGCCGTCGCCCTCCTCGCCAGCAGCGAGTCTCGCAACGCCGGCTGCGGCTACGACCCCACCTACTGCCTGCTGCCGTTCCCGAGCAGCCGCCAGACGGTGAAGGACGCGTCCACCGTCACCGGGGTGCGGGTGGCGCTCAAGCCCGAGTGGATGCCCGCCAACGCGTCGGGCAAGCACATCGACCCGGTCGAGTGGAACCGCAACGACGGGTTCAGCCCCGGCCAGGCCATCGTGGTCCGGGTGCCCGGCATCGACGTGGCCAAGACCGGCCTCGCCGGCCAGACCGACATCGGCGCCAGCCTCGACGACGACGCTCCCATCGCGATCATCGACCAGAAGACCGGTGAGCGGCAGCCCTACTTCGCCGAGCTCGACTCCAACGTGCCCGCCGGCTCACCCGACCAGGTGCTTTACGTCCGGCCCGCGATCGACTACAAGGCCGGCCACACCTACGTGGTGGGCATGACCCACATGAAGGACGCCTCCGGGGCCGAGATCCCCGCCCCGGCCAAGTTCGACCGGCTCCGCGACAAGATCCTCGAGGCCGATCCGGATGCCCCCACCGGGCCCGGCACCGGCGACGCGGTCGAGACCACCTTCGGGTTCGCCGCGCTCGCCCACCACGCCGACATGCTCCCCCAGGACCTGTACCTGGAGTGGCAGTTCACCGTCGCCTCCACCGAGAGCACCACCGGGCGGATGCTCCACATCCGTGACGACGCGCTGGCCTCGCTCGATGGCCACGCCCCGGCGTTCACCGTCACGTCGGTCACCGCCAACCCCACCGAAGGCGTGGCCAAGCGGGTGATCGGCACGTACCAGGTGCCGCTGTACCTGACGGGCGACGGCTCGGCCGGGCAGGCGTTCAACACCGGTCCCGACGGCCTGCCCAAGCGCAACGGCAGCTACACCGCCCGCTTCGACTGCGAGCTCCCCACGCTGACCGGTGGCCAGAAGGCTCGCGCCGTGATCTACGGCCACGGCCTGTTCGGCGACTACGGCGAGGTCCAGTCGGGCCCGCAGCGCGCCATGGTGCGCGACCACGACATGGCGTACTGCGCCACCGACTGGGTCGGCATGAGCGACCAGGACGTCGGCAACGCCCTGACCATCCTCACCGACATGTCCACGTTCCGGACCCTGAGCGACCGCTCGCAGCAGGGGATCCTGAACACGGTGGTGCTCGGCCGCCTGATGCTGGCGCCTGACGGGCTCACCTCGAACGCCGCGTTCAAGACGGCGGGCCAGCCGGTGCTCGACACCAGCGACCTCTTCTACGACGGCAACAGCCAGGGCGGCGTGATCGGCGGTGCGTTCATCGCCGTGTCGCCCGACATCTCCGCCGGCGTGCTGGGCGTGGCCGGCATGAACTACTCGACCCTGCTCGAGCGCAGCGTCGACTTCGACCCGTTCTTCTCGGTGATGAAGAACACCTACCTGCGGGCGACCGATCGCGTCCTCGGCCTCCAGCTCATCCAGATGCTGTGGGACCGGGGGGAGACCAACGGGTACGCCGCCCACCTCACCGACGATCCGCTCCCCGGATCGGGTGCCAACCGGGTGCTGATCCACGTCGCCCTCGGCGATCACCAGGTGGCACCGCTCACCGCCGAGATCGAGGCGCGCACCGCGGGGATGGCGATCCACCGACCCGTGTACGGCGACGGCCGCTCGGCCGATGTCGACCCCGGCTGGGACCTGCCGTCCATCGACTACCCGTCCAGTGGCTCGGGCCTGGTGGTCTGGGACAGCGGCGCCACGCTCGCCCCGCTGGCCAACGTGCCCCCGAGGGTGGGCGAGGATCCGCACCAGGACCCTCGCTCGTCGTCGGTCGCCCAAGGCCAGAAGGACGCGTTCCTCCGCACCGGCGGCACCATCACCGACGTGTGCAGCGCCGCCCCCTGCACCGCCCCCCAGTCGTAGCCCCAGCGATCTCAGGTCGGGCACCCACCCGTGGGGTGGGTCGGTGACCTGAGATCGGGTGGGTGGAGACGCGACGAGGGCCGCCCCCGGGTGGGAGCGGCCCTCGTGTCGACACAGGCGAGCGGCGGTGGGCCGCTCGGTCAGCGTGGGGTGATCAGCCGGCCATGTTGGCGGCGACGAAGTCCCAGTTGACCAGGTTGGTCAGGAAGTTGGCCACGTAGTCGGGGCGGGCGTTGCGGTAGTCGATGTAGTAGGCGTGCTCCCACACGTCGACCGTGAGCAGCGCCTTGACGCCGTGCTTCAGCGGCAGGTCGGCGTTGAAGGTCTTCTGGATCTTCAGGCCGCCGTCGTCGACCAGCCAGGCCCAGCCGGAGCCGAACGTGGTCTTGGCGGCCTCGGTGAACTCGGAGGCGAAGGCGTCGTAGGAGCCGAACGCCGAGTTGATGGCGTCGCCGATCTCGCCGTCGGGGGCGCCGCCACCGGAGGGCGACAGGCAGTTCCAGTAGAAGGTGTGGTTCCACACCTGCGCCGAGTTGTTGAAGAGCGGCCCGGCATCGGCGGCGAGGATGATCTCCTCGAGCGACGAGTCGGCGTGCTCGGTGCCCTCGATCAGCCCGTTGAGCACGTTCACGTACGTGGCGTGGTGCTTGCCGTAGTGGTACTGGATGGTCTCCGCGGAGAGGCCCTTGGCGGCAAGGGCGTCTTCGGCGTAGGGAAGCGGGGGCAGCTCGATGGCCATGGTTGGTTCCTTTCGGCGCTTCATCAGCGATTCGGCTGGACCCTACTTCCCGATCTCCCGAATGCGAACCGTGGCGCTGGTGGGCCGGGGTGGATCAGACGCCGGCGCGCACCAGCGTGCGGTACAGCTCGGCGTAGAGGCCGCCCGTCTCGATGAGCTCGGTGTGGCGGCCCTGCTGGACGAGCCGGCCGTGGTCGAGCACCAAGATGCGGTCGGCGTCGACGATGGTGGACAGCCGGTGGGCGATCACGATCGACGTGCGGCCGCGCAGCGCCTCGGCCAGGGCCTCCTGCACCAGCAGCTCGTTCTCGCTGTCGAGGCTGGAGGTGGCCTCGTCGAGGATGACCACCGCGGGGTCCTTCAGCAGCATGCGGGCGATGGCCAGCCGCTGCTTCTCGCCCCCGGACAAGCGGTAGCCCCGCTCGCCCACGACCGTGGCGTAGCCGTCGGGCAGCGCGTCGATGACGTGGTGGACGCGGGCCGCGGTGGCTGCGGCCACCAGCTCGTCGTGGGTGGCGTCCTGCTTGGCGTAGCGCAGGTTGTCGGCGACCGATTCGTGGAACAGGTGCGGGTCCTGGCTGACCACGCCGATCGCGGCGCGCAGCGACGCCTGCGTGAGGTCCCGGACGTCGATGCCGTCGATGCGGACCGCCCCGCTGGTCACGTCGTAGAGCCGCGGGATCAGCTGGCTGATGGTGGTCTTGCCGGCACCCGAGGGGCCGACCAGGGCCACCAGCTCACCCTGGTCGATGTGCACCGTGAGGTCGTGCAGCACCGGGCCCGACCCCTGGTCGGGCGCCGCCAGCTGCGCCGCGCTCTCGAGCGAGGCGACCGAGGACTCGAGGCCCGACGGGTAGGCGAACGTGACGTGGTCGAGGTCGATGATGCCGACGGGAGCGTTGAGGCTGACCGCATCGTCCTTGTCGGTGATGGGGTTCGGCGAGTCGAGCACCTCGAACACCCGGTCGAACGAGACGAACGCGGTCATCAGGTCGACCCGGGCGTTCGTGAGGCTGGTGAGCGGCGAGTAGATCTGGGCCACGAACACCCCGAGGGCGACGAGCGTGCCGACGCTGATCGACCCCGAGATCACCAGGTGGCCGCCGACCAGGTAGATGGCGGCGGTGCCCACCGCGCCCACCAGCGTGAGGGCCGTCATGAACGTGCGCGAGTACATGGCGCTGCGGATGCCGATGTCGCGGACCTGGCGGGCCCGGTCGGAGAAGCTGTCGGACTCGTCGTCGTGGCGCCCGAAGAGCTTCACGAGCAGCGCGCCCGACACGCCGAACCGCTCGGTCATGGTGGCGTTCATCGAGGCGTTGAGGTCGAAGCCCTCGCGGGTGATGCCCGCGAGGTGGCCGCCGACGCGCTTGGCGGGGAGCAGGAAGAGGGGGAGCAGCACGAGCGACAGCAAGGTGAGCTGCCAGCTCAGGAAGAACATGGCCCCGAGCGTGAGGGCGAGGGTGACCACGTTGGACACGACGGTGCCGAGGGTGCCGGTGACGGCCCGCTGGGCCCCGATCACGTCGTTGTTCATGCGGCTGACCAGTGCGCCCGTCTGGGTACGGGTGAAGAAGGCGATCGGCTGGCGCTGGACGTGGTCGAACAGGGCGGAGCGCAGGTCGTAGATGAGGCCCTCGCCGATGGTGGCGGAGAGCCACCGCTCCACCATGCCGAGCGCGGCGAGGGCGAACGCCACGGCGATCATGATCCCGGCCAGGACCGTGACCATGCGGTCGTCCTTCTGCGGCACGGCGTCATCGATGATCGCCTTGATCACCAGGGCGGGGATCAGCCCGAGGAACGCCTCGACCACCACGATGCCGAGGAAGCCGAACACCCGCAGCCGGTACTCGTGGGCGAACCGCCACACGCGGCTGATCAGCCCCGGGGTGAGGGTGGTCTTCGAGGCGGACGCGTCCGCCATCATCATCCGGTGCATCACTGACGGGTCCATGGCGCGTCGAAGGCTACGGCGCGCTGCGGGAAACCCCGCGGTCGGAGGGGGTTCGGGCCGTGGTGCGCAGGTGGGCGGGAGCTACTCGGCGGCGGCAGGCCCGCCGGTGCCCGGGCACTGCTCGCCCAGGCAGTCGGCGCTGGGACCGAGGGCGCCGTCGATGCGGGCGAACACGTTGGCGATGGTGGCCAGCTCCTCGGAGGACACCTGGTCGAGGAAGTACTCGCGCACCCCGGTGACGTGGTGGGGGGCGATGGCCTCGATGGTGGCCCGGCCTTCGGGGGTGAGCACGGCGAACGAGCCGCGGCGGTCGTCGGGGCAGCTCTGCCGAGCCACCAGGCCGCGGGTCTCGAGCCGGCCGATGTGGTGCGACAGGCGGCTGCGGGACTCGACCGACAGGTCGGCGAGCTCGGCCATGCGCAGGCGGTCGTCGGGCGATTCGGAGAGGGCGACGAGCACGCCGTAGTCGTCGTGGGTGACGCCCTGTGCCTTCAGGTCCTGGTCGAGCTGCTCGAGCAGGCGCCGCGAACCGGTGATGAAGCTCCGCCAGGCGCGCTGCTCCGAGTCGGTCAGCCACTGGACGGGTACCGGGGGTGCGGAGGAGGCCATGGAGAAATCGTACCCGAAGGTGGTTGACATTTCAACGATGCGGGATAAGATGATTGCAGTTTCAACAATCAAACGTTCAACACGCTGCTAGGAGCACACCATGAGCACCACCGAGATCCCCGCCGGCACCTGGGTCATCGATCCCTCCCACTCCGAGGTGGGCTTCAGCGTCCGCCACCTGATGGTCTCGAAGGTGAAGGGCAACTTCCACACCTTCGACGGCACCATCACGATCGGGGAGAACCCCCTCGACTCATCGGTCACGGCCAGCGTCGACCTCGACTCGATCAGCACCCGTGACGAGGGCCGCGACGCCCACCTCCGGTCGGCCGACTTCTTCGAGACCGAGACCTACCCCAAGCTCACCTTCGCCTCCACCTCGGTCCTGGCCGACGATGGCGACTTCAAGGTCACCGGCGACCTCACCATCAAGGGCGTCACCCAGCAGGTCGTCCTCGACCTGGAGTTCAACGGCGTCAGCGGCGACCCGTGGGGCGGCACCCGCTCCGGCTTCTCCGCCGTCACCGAGATCTCCCGCAAGGACTTCGGGATCGACTTCAACATCCCGCTCGACGGCGGCGGCCACGTGGTCGGCGACAAGATCAAGATCTTCCTCGAGGTCGAAGCCGTCCTCCAGGGCGCTGACGTGCCCGCCGAGGCCAACGCCTGATCACCCTCCGTCGCACCTGACCGGTCCCCCTTGCCGGTCGGTTCGATCGACGGGAGCATCTGGAGTCGAGGATCCCGCCCCTCGCCTCCGGGTGCTCCCGTCTCGCGTCCATCCCGAACACCCCACCCCTCGCCCGCCCTTCCACCGAGGCGGGCCTCACACCGAGGAAGCTGTGCCATGGCCATCAAGCGCATGAACCACGCCGTGCTCTACGTCCGAGACGCCGAGCGCACCGCCGCGTTCTACCAGGACGTGCTCGGGTTCCGCACCGTGATGGGGTTCCCCGGCGCGGTGTTCCTCCAAGCGCCCGACTCCACCAACGATCACGACCTCGGGCTCTTCTCCATCGGTGAGGGAGCCGGGCCGCCCTCGGCCGGCCGCACCACCGTCGGGCTGTACCACCTGGCCTGGGAGGTGGGCACCCTGGCCGACCTGGCCGAGGCCGGTCGGCAGCTGCAGGCCGCCGGCGCCCTCGTGGGCGCATCCGACCACGTCAGCACCAAGAGCCTCTACGCCAAGGATCCCGACGGCCTCGAGTTCGAGGTGTGCTGGGTCGTCCCTGCCGACCTGCTCCCCGCCGATGCGCAGGTCGGGACGTTCCCGCTCGACCTCGATCGCGAGCTGGAGCACTTCGGCCCCCTCACCCCCGGCGGCCGCTGACACCGCTGGCCCAGGCCTTGCCGCGGGTCCGCCGGTGCAGTAGGTATACGCATCGTCATCAAGAGATGCGCGGCCCGCCCTCACCCCAGGCGATCGCGCCGACAGCGGGAGCGGCCATGGCCAACGCACGGTGGGGTGGGCACCCGGCGGATCGCCGAGCGCCGGGCCAGATGAGCAGCATCCCGGACGGTTGCCGGTGTGTGCTGGTTGCATGCGGAGATGACCATGCCTGACCAGACGTCGCGGATCGAGGACCGTCTGGCGTCGCTGGAACTGGAGCTGGCGCTCCTTCGAGCCAGCGTCGAGGAGCGCCTCCGCACCCGTCAGATCGTGGTGGTCGACGAGGAGGGGGTCGAGCGGATCGTGCTCGATGCCCGCCACGGGACCGGATCGGTCCTCGTCCGCCTGGCGGGGCCGCCCGGTCGCACCACCGGGGTCGAGGTCTACGCCAGCCAGCCCGAGCTCGGACCGCCGGAGATCGGGTTGTGCGTCCTGCGCGACGGCGACGTGGTCAGTCGCTGGACGTCGGGCTGAGCCCGTCGGACCCGATCCCGTCCACCAGCTCGCCCGGGCGCACGCCCAGGCCCCGGGCCAAGCGCAGCACGTTCTTCAGGGTGAGGTTGCGCTCGCCCCGCTCGATCTGGCCGATGTAGGTCCAGTGCAGGCCGGCAGCATCGGCCAGGGCCTCCTGGGTGAGCGAGCGCTCGTGGCGCAGGATCCGCAGGTGCTGGCCGAACGCGATGAGCTCGGGATCCTTGGCCTTGGCGGGTCCGGCGCTCGAGGAGGGGGTCATGGGTGGTCATCAAGCCAGGGCAGAGACGAGACATCCAGAGACGGATCGTATGGTCACCGGCTGGCGATCCCACGGGTGACGACCGAGGCCCGAACGGAGAAGAGGACCCGGACCGAGTGGTCCGAGTCCTCTTCGGGGGCGGAGGGCGTGGGATTTGAACCCACGGTGACCTTGCAGCCACAACGGTTTTCGAGACCGTCCCATTCGTCCGCTCTGGCAGCCCTCCGGCTCCGACGTTAGTCGGCGGCCACCGCCGCGCCACAGGCCGGTTCCCCCGGCCGGGCGGGCCCGAGCGTCAGCGGCGGTCGGCGAAGAACGCGGTCAGCAGGTCGGCCGCCTCGTCGGCGCGGACCCCCGCCACCACCTCGGTGGTGTGGTTCAGGCGCTGGTCGACGGCGACGTTGTAGAGCGAGCCCATGGCCCCGGCCTTGAGGTCCGCGGCACCGAAGACCACGCGGCCCACCTGCGCCGCCCACACCGCCCCGGCGCACAGCGGACACGGCTCGAGGGTGACCACCAGGGTGGCGTCGCGTAGGCGCCGGTCGCCCAGGGCCGCGGCCGCGTCGCGGATGGCCAGGACCTCGGCGTGGGCGGTGGGATCACCGCTCTGCTGGCGCTCGTTGCGCCGCGCCGCGACCACCTGGCCGTCGATCAGCACCACGGCGCCCACCGGCACCTCGTTGGCGGCCGCCGCCTCTCGGGCCAGGTCGAGCGCGAGCCCCATGGCGGCGTGGTCGTCGATCGGCAGCGGTTCTCCAGGCACCGCAGGAGCGTACGGCGTGGCCGACCAGCCCCGGCTCCGTGGCCGCCGCCGACCGGGCCGTCGCCTACCGGGCCGCCGCCCGCTGGTCCTCGAGCCGGTCGATCAGCTCGGCCTGGGCCGGGTTCAGCTTCACGCGGGCGATCGGCAGCGGGAACCACTCGGCCCGATCGACCTCGGGGAACGCCTGGATCTGGCCCGAGCGCGGCGGCCACTCCTGCTCGAACGTGTTGCTGGAGATGGCGGTGGCGTCGAAGTCGGCGGCGCGAGCGAAGCAGCGGATGCGCTTCCCGCTGGCGAGGCGCACGAACCCGAGATCGTCGTCGGCGACCGTGGGATCGGGACTGGCCGGCGGCGGTGGCGAGCCGAGCTCCTCGGTGAACTCGCGGATGGCGGTGGCGTGCGGGTCGTCGTCGGGTCCGTGCTCGCCCTTGGGGATCGACCAGGCGCCGTCGTCCTTCTTGGCCCAGAACGGGCCGCCCGGGTGCACGAGCAGGACCTGCACCTCGTCGCCCACCTCGCGGTGCAGGAGCAGGCCGGAGCTGAGCTTCACCACGTCAGGCGAACGTCCGCATGAGCCGGAGCACGTCGTCGGCATCGGGTCCGGTCCCGTGCAGGCCGGTGGCTGCGGCCGTGGCGCGCTGGCCGGCGACGGTGCACAGATCGAGGGCGGTGCCCGTGATGACCGTGGTGGCCGCGGCCGCGTCGCCGAACGTCCACGGCGAGCCGTCGGGGCCGGCCACGGTGAACGCCACCGGGCCGGCGGCGACGATGCCCTCCTGGCCCAGCGCGTAGGGGACGGTGCGCCACGTGAGGCGGACGGTGTGCCACAGGCGGTCGGTGGGCGGCGGCGGCGGACCGAACGCGACGGCCGCGTCGACGGTGTGGATCCACGACTCGGTGAGCCGCGTGGTGGCGAGCGAGCGGGCCGCGAGGTCACCGGCCACCCACTGCACGCGGGCGTCGGGGTCGCTCCGCTCGAACGCCTGGCTCTGGGCCTCGGCGCTGGCGATCCAGCGGTCGCGCGCCGCGCTGGGGTCGGTGCGCTGCGCGTCGACGAGCGCGCCGGCCCAGTCGTCGATCGATCCGGTCGGGCTCAGCCCGGCCGCGGCGCCGTCGACGAACTCCCCCAACCGGCCCTGCACGCTGGCGACGGCCATCTCGTTGGTCTGCGCCAGGTGGAGGAGCACGTCGGCCACGGTCCAGCCGTCGCACCGAGAGGGCTGGAGCAGCGCGGCCTCATCGGCGCCGGCCACGTAGCCGGCCAGCTCGACCTGTTGCGCCCGCAGCGCCGCGTTGACGTCGTCCACCCGCCCATCATGTCGCGGTGGACGCCGGCGTGACCCGGGTCGCGACCATCCCGCCCGCCACAACCCCCGCGGAACCTGGCCCCCATCCCGGACGAGGCGTCCGTGATCCGTGCCGCGTTCGGGCGGGGGCGGGGGCGTTCGGCGATGGCGGTCGAGCGCTACGAGGGTGACATGGCCGCGTGGATGGCGGCTTCGGTCGCCGCCAGCTGGTCCGTCGGGCTGATCATCGCCAGCTCGGTGCCGGCCTCGATGTCGGGAACGTGGCCGGGGGACATGTAGTAGACGTCGCCCTCCTCGAGCACCTCGTCGTGGTCCTCGTAGCGGACGGTGACCCGGCCCTTCACCACGTAGCCCCAGTGGGGGCAGGCGCAGCGCCCGCCCGGGAGCGAAGCGAGGATCGGGGTCATGTCGATGTGCTCGCGGAACGTGGTGAGCGAGACGGTGTGGCCGTCGGTGAGGCTGGCGCGGTCGAGCACCGGTCCCACGTCCTCGACCAGGTCGGCGTGGCTGCTGGAAACCTTCGTCATCGGTCTTCCTCCTGTGGTTCGACTTCCTCACCGGGACGGTACGGATGCGCAGCGATCCGGTCATGGGGTGAACCCCTCATCTTCCGCGGGTTCCAGGGCGCGGTCGGGCCGCTGGTCGTAGCCTCCGCGCGTGGACCTGGAGGCTCCTCCCGCGGCGGTGCGGTTGGCCGAGGTGCTCGCGGCCCTGTCGCTCGGCATCGACCTCGGGTTCGGGCAGCCGATGGAGCACGTCCTGCGCCAGTGCCGCATCGCCCTCCGGTTGGCCCAGCTGGTCGACCTCGACGAGCAGGAGCGGGCGACCGTCTACTACACGGCGCTGCTCGTCAACGTGGGGTGCCACACCGACGCGCACGAGCAGGCGCTCTGGTTCGGCGACGACATCGCGCTCCGGGCGACCAAGTACGACCACGACCCGTACAGCGTCGGCGACGTGGTCGCCATGCTCAAGCTGCTCGGCTCCGGAGGGACGCCGCTGCACCGGATCCGCGTCGGCTTCGACTTCGCGGTGTCGGGTCGCAAGGAGGCCGACGGGATGATGGAGCGCCACAGCCAGCTGGCCCGGTCCCTGGGCGAGGAGCTCGGCCTCCCGGAGCCGGTGCTCGCTTCGCTGATGGCGTCCTATGAGCGGTGGGACGGCAAGGGGTGGCCCGGGACCCTCGCCGGTGATGCCATCCCGATGGCGTCGCGCGTCACCCAGCTCGCCGAGTTCTCGGAGGTCGCCTTCCGGGCGGGCGGCATCGACGGCGCCGTGGAGATGGCGGATCGCCGGTCCGCGAAGCAGTTCGACCCGGCGCTGGTCGAGGCGCTGCGCGGCGATCCCGAGAAGGTGTTCCACGACCTCGAAGCGGACGGTTCGTGGGATGTCGTGATCAGCGGCGAACCGACCCTCGCGGTGCTGCTGTCACCGGCCGAGCTCGACGAGGTGCTCGCGGCCATCGCCCGCTTCGTCGATCTCAAGTCGCCGTACACGCTGGGTCACTCGGAGGCCGTCGCCGCCCTCTCGGCGCGGACCGCAGAGCTGCTCGGCGCGCCGGAGGCCGAGGTCGATGCCGTGCGCCGGAGCGGCCTGGTGAGCGGGTACGGGCGCCTGGGGGTCTCGAACGCCATCTGGGACAAGGCCGGACCGCTCACGGCGGGTGAGTGGGAGCGCGTCCGCCTCCACCCGCACTTCACCGAGCGCATGCTCCACCAGGCCGCGGCCCTCGCCTCGGCCGGGGGTGCCGCGGTGCAGCTCCGGGAGCGGCTGGACGGCTCGGGGTACCCGCGGGGCCTCGACGGCGCGGCGATCTCGCGCGACGGGCGCGTGCTGGGCGCGGCCGACGCCTACCAGGCCATGTGCGAGCCGCGTCCCCACCGCGAGCCCCTGCTCGCCCAAGAGGCAGCCGATCAGCTCCGGGCCGAGGGGCGGGCCGGCCGGCTCGACCCCGACGTGGTCGACGCCGTGCTCGAGGCAGCCGGCCACCGTCGGAGCCGCCGGCAGCGGGGCCCTGGAGGACTGACCAACCGGGAGGTCGAGGTGCTGCGCCTGCTGGTGCTGGGCCTGTCGAACAAGGAGATGGCCGCCCGGCTGGTGATCGCGCCCAAGACGGTGGGCAACCACGTCGAGCACATCTACACGAAGATCGGCGCCTCGAACCGAGCCGGCGCCAGCCTCTACGCCATGCGCCACGGTCTCCTCCCGGTCGAGCCGTAGCCCGACGGCGCGGCACGGCTCGCGTGCAGGCGGTAGACCGTCGCGATGGACGCGCGGGGTTCACGGGCGACGTGATACTGACGCCGGATCAGCGCCTGCGGGTGTTCGTCAGCTCCACGCTCGGCGAGCTGGCGCCCGAGCGGGTCTCGGTCCGGGGCGCGGTCGAGCGGCTCCACCTCATCCCGGTGATGTTCGAGCTGGGCGCGCGGCCCCACCCGCCGGCGCAGCTCTACCGCGCCTACCTCGACCAGAGCCACGTGTTCGTGGGGGTGTACTGGGAGCGGTACGGCTGGGTGGCGCCCGACGAGACCATCTCGGGGTTGGAGGACGAGTTCCTCCGCTCGGACGGGATGCCGCGGCTCATGTACATCAAGGAGCCGGCGCCCGAGCGCGACGCGGCGCTGACCGAGCTGATCGGGCGCCTTGCCGACAACCCCGATTCGTCGTACCGCCGGTTCTCGACGCTGGAGGAGCTGGCCGACCTGGTCGAGGGCGACCTGGCCATCTTGCTGAGCGAGCGGTTCGAGGCGAACGATCATCCCGTCGTGGTGCCCGGGTCGACCATGCGGAACGCGCCGCCGGCCCTGCTCGCGCCGCTCACCCCCACCATCGGTCGCCGCTACGTGGTCGAGGCGATCGCCGACCTCGTGCGATCGGGAGCGCGGCTCGTCACCATCACCGGCACCGGCGGCGTGGGCAAGACGCGGGTGGCCTCCGAGGTGGCGCGCGCCGTGGAGCCCGACTTCGACGAGGTGCGCATCGTGCGCATCGGCGACGTGGTGGACCCGGCGCTCGTCACCGCCACGATCGCCGCCGCGATCGGCGCCACGGTGGAACGGGCCCGACCGGCGCTCGATGCCGTCGTCGACGCGGTCGGAGCCGACCACCTGCTCCTGGTGCTCGACAACCTCGAGCAGGTCACCGAGGCCGGTCCCGAGCTCGCGCTGCTGCTCGACCGGTGCCCGGGACTGGCGCTGCTGATCACCAGTCGCCACGTGCTGCGGCTGCGCGGCGAGCACGAGCACCCGCTCGCGCCGCTGGAGGTTCCCGGGCGGACCGCCGAGGATGCGCCCGACGCGGTCGAGCGCCTGGGCGCGATGGCGGCGGTCGAGCTGTTCGTCGAGCACGCCACCGCCGCCCGCCCGGCCTTCCGCCTCGACGCGTCGAACGCGGCCGCGGTGGCGGAGCTGTGCCGGCGCCTCGACGGCCTGCCGCTCGCCATCGAGCTGGTCGCCGCCCGCACGCGCCTCCTCTCGCCCGAGGCGCTCCTCGACCGCCTGGGGGACAGGATCGATCTGCTGGCGAGCGGCAGCGTCGACCTGCCGGACCGCCAGCGCACGCTCCGGGCGACGCTGGACTGGAGCCACCGGTTGCTCGATGAGCGCGAGCAGGCGCTGTTCGCCCGCCTCGCCGTGTTCCGCGGCGGGGCCTCGTTGGAGGCGGTGGAGGCGGTGTGCGCCGCGGAGCCCATCGACGACGTGCTCGAGACGCTGTCGTCGCTGCTGGAGAAGAGCCTCGTGGTCCTGGTGGAGGACACCGGTGCCGGACCGCGCATCGCCATGCTCCAGACGGTGCGCGCCTACGCCTGGGAGCGGCTGCTGCAGCGGCCCGAGCTGGCGGCCACGCGCGACCGCCATGCGGAGCGGTGCCTGCAGCTGGTCCTCAGCTGCGATCCGGCGCACCAGGCCCGGGCGACCAACCAGTGGGCCGAGCTCGAGCGAGACCTCCCCAACGTCCGCGCCGCGATCGCGTGGCGGACCGAGCAGGACGATGGCGCCGCGCTCGGCCTCTTCGCCGCGTCGCTGTGGGCCTGGTACTGGCTCGGCGGCCGGATGTCGGAGGGCCGGGCGTGGATCGAGGGCCTGGCGCCCCGGCTCGACCGGGCCGAGGGGGTCGCTGATGGCGAGGCGGAGGCCTGCGTCAGCGAAGCGCTCGGGGCGGTGCGCTTCTCGCTCGGCGACCGCGCCGGTGCCGAAGCCCTGCTCCGGCGGGCGCTCGCCGCCTACCGCGCCACCGACGACCTCGAGGGCATCGCGATCGTCTCCTGCCTGTTGGCGGTGATCATCCCGGCGGTCGACGGCTCGATCGCGGAGGCGGTGGAGCTGGCCACCGCGGCTGTCGCCGGCGGGCGTGCGCTCGGCCTCGACTGGGGCCTGGCCTTCGCCCTCGCCGTGCTCGGCTCGGTGACCAGGCGGGAGGGATCGGTCGAGCAGGGCATCGCCCTCCAGCACGAGGCGCTCGTCCTCGCGAGGGAGGTCGGCGAGCTGGTCCTGATCGGCCAGATCCTTGGCCAGCTCGCGATCGGGGCCCTGCGCGACGGCGATCTCGACGAGGCGGCCTCGTTCCTCGCCGAGGCGGCCGACTGCTGCCGGCTGACGCGGCAGACGGAGGAGACGGTCTTCTGCCTCGAGATCGGGGCCGCCATCGCGTTCGGGGACGATCGCATCCGCGAGGCCGCGGTGCTGATGGGTGCGGCCGACGCCATCAGGGACCGAGTCGAGGTGGCGGTGTGGCCTGTCATGCAGGCCCAGCGCGCCGCGCTGGTCGCTGCGCTCGCCGAAGCGCTCGGCCCCGACGAGCACGCGGCCGCCCGCGCGGCAGGGTGTGCTGCGGACCCGTTCGTCCTGCTCCCGACGACGACCCGGTAGGTCCGGACCGACGAGCCGTCACGAGGGTGGAGCCAGGGGCGCCACGCCGACACATCGGGGTCGGAGACGGCGCGGCCGGCGCGCAGGGGGGGCGGTGGGGCGCGACGGCGCCCCGAACCAAGGTCCGGGGCGCCCTTCCGCGGAGAGGGTGGGATTCGAACCCACGGTGAGTTTCCCCACACACGCTTTCCAAGCGTGCCGATTCGGCCGCTCTCGCACCCCTCCGGGCACTGCACTTCTACGTCCACACCCGCAGGAGGCGACCGGGCGGTCTGCGGCACTCCTCAGACACCGCTGAGAGCTGCTGCCTTCCGGCCCTGACCCGGTTCACGGGCTGAAGATGCACAGGACCCGGCCGCCACCTGCGGGTGCGGACAGATCCACGATAGTCGGCCGGCCCGGCCCTGCGTCCATGCGGGCCGGTGACCAGGGGAGATCCGCGGCGCCCGCCGAGGGCGCCGGGTACGGTCAGGCCGACCGCTGCGGAAGGATCTGACCATGGGCTGTGGATGCATCGTCGCGATGATCGGGATGGCGGCGCCCCGCTTCGCCATCTTCCTGGTGTGGTTGTTCAGCGACCGCATGGCCATCGCGTTCAACGGGTTCCTGGAGGCGTTCCTCGGGTTCTTGTTCCTGCCGTTCACCACGCTGTTCTTCGCGCTGGTCTACGCCCCGGTGGGCGGGGTCAGCGGCTTCGGCTGGATCATCGTCGGCTTCGGCCTGGTCCTCGACATCAGCTCGTACACCAGTGGCGCCAAGGCCCGAGCCGACCGGGCCGCCTCCATCTGAGCCCCAGCGGGCAGGTCAGCCGAAGGTGATCGGCTCGATGTCGTCCATGCAGGACGTGTCGGGGTAGCCGCTCGGATCGTCCATGAAGGCGAACCAGATCGTGCGCGCGCAGTCGTCGCTGCCCACGGCGCCGTGGCCGACGTTGGGGAACAGGAGCAGGTCGACGCCGAGCGCGTCGGCCACCCGCTGCGAGCCCGACACCTGGGTCACGGGATCGAACCGGCCGGCCATGGCGATGATGGGCACCTTGACGTCGTCCTTCTTCAGGAGCTCGTTGTAGGGCGGCGGGTTGGACTCGACGTCCCACTCCGGGCAGCCCGTCTCGGGCAGCCCGAGGTAGACGAGCGCGGAGAGCTCGGGGTGCTCCTCCAGGAACGGGTCGACCTTGCTGGCGTCGAACAGCTCCTGGTTGTCGGCGCAGTCGACCGACGTGGTCATGCCGTCGGTCTGGTCGGTGGCCAGGGGGATGCCCGACTCGGCGATGGCGTCGACCACGCCGTTGTCGCCGTTGACGATGGCCTGCGCGACGCCGGGCAGGACGGGGATCAGCGAGTTGTCGTACATGGCGTTGAACAGGCCCGCCCACACGTCCTGGCCGGTGAGCGAGACCTGGCGCTCCTTGCCGGTCTGGTTGTCGATGACGGAGGTCTCGTAGGGGTCCTTGTCGAGGATGGCGGCGGCCTTGTCGAACAGGACGTGGAGGTCGCCGTACTTCTTCGCGCAGGCGGCGTCGTCCGCGCAGGCTCGGTAGAGCTGGTCGAACGACTTCAGCGCGCTCTCGCCGCGGGCCACGCCGCCGAGGCCGGCATCGGGCGGCACGATCGAGTCGAGCAGCACCGAGCGCAGGCCTTCGGGGTGGCTGCGGACGGTCTCGATCGCCAGTGCCGACCCGTACGACACGCCCCGCAGGTTCCACTCGTCGATGCCGAGCGCCACCCGGAGGTCGGCCAGGTCGGCGGCGTTCTGGACGGTGTTGTACCCGTTGAGATCGACCCCCTCGGCGACCAGGCGCTTGCGGCACGCCCGCATGCTGTCCTGGAGGCGGGCGCCCTCGGTGGGGGCGTCGTCGGTGGTCCGGAACGACTCCCAGATGGCCTCGTTGGCCTCGGGGCAGTCGAGGTTGGGCTTGGAGAACCCGGTGCCGCGCTGGTCCCAGAGGATGTAGTCGCGGTCGTCGAGCACGGGCGAGGTGGCGTCGTTGCCCACGTCGGCCAGGCTCGAGAAGCCGGGTCCGCCCTCGAGCCGGACGACCGGGTCGGGCTTC
The DNA here is from genome assembly GCF_049993875.1 of Aquihabitans sp. McL0605. Taxonomy (NCBI): domain Bacteria; kingdom Bacillati; phylum Actinomycetota; class Acidimicrobiia; order Acidimicrobiales; family Iamiaceae; genus Aquihabitans; species Aquihabitans sp. McL0605. The sequence goes on along the minus strand of NZ_CP188252.1, from coordinate 2,248,027 downwards.
GGGTCAGGGGACGTCGAGTGGAGGGTGGCGACCGCGAGCTGGATCATGCGGCTGTCGGGATCGAGCCGGTTCTCGGGGACCGCCACGGTGCCGCACGTGACGTCGACGATGACCGCGTCGCCGAGGCGCATCGGGCACTCGCCCTCCTTGAAGACCGGCTCGGGCCAGTCGATCGCCTTCACGGTGGTGCTGGTCGCCTTCGCCGCGGTGGTCGACGTGGTCTTCTCTGACCCGTCGCTGCCGTCTCCGCTCGAGCAGCTCGCCGTGGCCAGCCCGAGCACCGCCACCGCCAGGATCATGCGCTTCGCCATCGTCCCCATGGCCGCGGAGAGTACCGCCGGAGCGGCGTCCCGGCCCTCGAAACGAGGGTTGCCGACGATCGGTAGGGTGAGCGTCGATGGCCTACCAGTCGCTCTACCGCCGCTACCGACCGCACCGGTTCAGCGATGTCCGAGGCCAGGAGGAGGTGGTGCGCGCCCTGCGCAACGCCGTCCGTGAGGAGCGGGTGGGCCACGCCTACCTGTTCAGCGGCCCGCGGGGCACCGGCAAGACCTCCACCGCGCGCATCTTGGCCAAGGCGCTCAACTGCGTGAACCTCGACGGCGGCGAGCCGTGCGGGGTGTGCGACAGCTGCCTGGCCATCGATGCCGGCACGTCCTACGACGTCCAGGAGCTCGACGCCGCCTCCAACAACAAGGTGGAGGAGGTGCGGGAGCTGATCAGCCGGGTGGCGCTCGGATCGCCGGGGCGCACCAAGGTGTACATCCTCGACGAGGTCCACATGCTCACGCCGGCCGCCTCGGCCGCGCTGCTCAAGACGCTCGAGGAGCCGCCCGACCACGTCGTGTTCGTGCTGGCCACCACCGATCCGCAGAAGGTGCTGCCCACCATCCGCAGCCGCACCCAGCACTACGAGTTCCGGCTGCTGGGCGCCGAGGAGCTGTCCGAGCACGTCCGCTGGGTCATCCACGATGCCGAGTTGGGCCTGGGCGACGACGCGGTCGAGTACGTGGTCCGCGTGGGCGGCGGTTCGGCCCGAGACACGCTGTCGGCGCTGGAGCGGGTGGCTGCTGCAGGCGGCGTGGTCGACGACGGCGAGGCGCTCGGCGACCTGCTCGACGCCGTCGCCGCCGCCGATGCCGGCAAGGCCCTGCTCGCGGTGGCCGACGCGGTCGGCTCCGGCCGAGACCCCCGTGTGCTCGGCGAGGCCCTGCTCGCCCGGCTCCGCGACGTGTTCCTCCTGCGCATGGGCGCCCCGCTCACCCACTTGTCGCAGGCCGACCTCGACCGGGTGCAGGCTTGGGCCGACCAGCTCGGCGACCGGGCCACCACCCGCGCGCTCGAGTCGGTCGGCGATGCGCTCCTCGAGATGCGCCAGGCCCCCGACCCGCGCATCCCGCTCGAGGTGGCGCTGGTCAAGCTGACCCGCTCCGACACCGACGCCTCGCTCGACGGCCTCATCGCCCGGATCGCCAAGCTCGAAGCGGCGCTGGCCTCCGGTACGGCCGTGGCGTCGGCACCCGCTCCTGCGGCCCCGCCCGCGGTATCCCCGCCCCCCGCGGCGGCCTCCGCCCCCGCACCCCCGGCCCCGACCGAGCGAGCGCCATCGGCTCCCGCCCCCGTGGCGTCGGCCCCCGCCCCGGCTCCCGCCCCCGCCCCCGCCCCGGAGTCGGCGCCGCCCGTGACCGGTCCGGGCGGACCGGCCGCCCAGGCCCGCGCCCAGCTCGCGGCCCAGCGCGCCGACCGCGCCGCCAGGACCGGCGGGGCGCCGCGCCCGGCGCCCAGCGCCGCCGCCGCGCCCCCCGGGCCGCCGCCCAGCGCACCCCCCACCGCACCGCCTCCTGCGGCCGCCGACCCGGCCCCCGCTCCGGTCGCGCCGGCTCCCGACCCGACCCCTGCTCCCGAGCCCGAGGCGGCCGCACCGGTCGCGGCTGCCGCGCCGCCGAGCCCGCCGGCTCCCGCGCCGGCCGCGCCGGCCCCGGCGGTCGAGGCCGCATCGCCAGCCGCCCCGTCGCCAGCCGCCTCGTCGGGCGGGTCCGCGCCGGCCGGGCTGTGGGCCGACCGGGTGCTCCCGGCGCTGGCCGGGCTCACCAAGGCCATGTTCCAGACGGCCGATCTGGTGTCGGTCGACGGCGGCACCGCGGTGGTCCGAGTGGACAACGACCACCACCGCCAGAACTGCGAGCGCAAGCGCGCCGACGTCGAGCGGGTGCTCTCACAGGAGCTGGGCCAGCCCATCACGATCACGTTCCAGGTGGCCGCGGGGGCCGAGGGCAGCGGAGGCGGCCCGGTGCCGTCGGCCGGTCGCCCCCCATCCCGCCCGCCCACCGATGATCCCGACGAGCACCTCGCCGGCGCCGACGTCCACGACCTCGACGACGCCCCCGACGCCCCCGCGGGCGGCCTGGCCGCGCTGGCCGAGGCGTTCCCCGGCGCCGAGCTGCTCGAAGAGAGCTGACCACCCACCTCGTTCCCTGGAGGAACCGTGAGCAACGATCCCGACCACGACGACGCCATCAGCGCCGACGCCATCGACTTCCCGGCGGCCTCGCCCCCCGGCGACGATCCGCTGGCCGCCCTCCTCGGCGGGGGCGGGCCCGGTGGCTTCGACTTCGGCGTGCTCATGGAGCAGGCCGGTCAGGTGCAGGCCCAGCTCATGGCGGCGCAGGAAGCGGCCGCGTCCACCGTGGTCGAGGGCGTGGCCGGCGGGGGCGCCGTGCGCGTCGCGGTGACCGGGAGCTTCGAGTTCCAGTCGGTGACCATCGCCCCCGAGGCGGTCGATCCCGACGACGTCGACATGCTCCAAGACCTGATCCTGGCCGCCCTGCGCGATGCGGTCGACGAGATCCAGGGCCTCCAGCAGGGCGGCCTGAGCCTGGGCGACATCGATCTCGGCGGCCTGCTGGGCGGGAGCTGACCCACCGGTGGCCACCTATGCCGGTCCGGTCCAGGACCTGATCGACGAGCTCGGCCGGATGCCCGGCGTCGGCCCCAAGTCGGCGCAGCGCATCGCCTTCCACCTCCTCAAGCTCCCCAAGGAGGACGCGGTCCGGCTGGCTCGCGTCATCGTCGAGGCCAAGGAGAAGGTCGCCTGGTGCGAGCGCTGCTTCAACCTGTCGGAGGGGCCGCTCTGCGGGATCTGCGCCGACGACCGGCGCGACGCCCACACGATCTGCGTGGTCGAGGAGCCCAAGGACCTGGTGGCCGTCGAGAAGACCGGTGAGTACAGGGGCAAGTACCACGTGCTCCAAGGCGCCATCAGTCCGATCGAGGGCATCGGCCCCGATCAGCTGCGCGTGAAGGAGCTGCTGACCCGCCTCGATCCCGAGGGCGTCACCGAGGTCATCCTCTGCACCAACCCCAACATCGAGGGCGAGGCCACCGCGATGTACCTGGGGCGGCTGCTCACGCCGCTCGGCATCAAGACCACCCGCATCGCCAGCGGCCTCCCGGTGGGCGGCGACCTCGAGTACGCCGACGAGCTCACCCTCGGCCGAGCGCTCGAAGGCCGTCGAGACATCTAGCGACGAGGTCGGGTCGGGATCAGCGCCGGCGGATGACGCGCCAGCGCCAGCGGCGGCGCGGCGGGGTGGAGCCGGCCGGCTCGGCCGACGGAGCGCTCGTGAGGTCGGCAGGGTGGTCGGTGCGCCACCGGTCGAGGAACTCGTCGACCGGGTGGGCCACCAGGGTGATGGGCGGGCCGGCGACGGCCACCCGGTTGGCCGTGCGGATCCGGTCGTTCACCGCCTCGATGCGCAGGCGGGCCTCGTCCTCGGTGGGTGCCTCGCGGGCGTCGCCCACGGCCCGCTCGATGTCGCGCCGCAGGATCAGCGACGGCGGCAGGACCTCCAGGCCCTCGTCGCGGATCTTCCGCTTGATCCACCAGTCGGCGTCGTGCTGGTCGGCCAGCTCGATCGGGCCGCGGGGCAGGTCATCGAACGCGCCCTTGGCCGCGCCGTCGCGGATCTGACGATCCACCCACGTCTCGAACGTGACCTGCGGAGGCTTCCGTCCAGCCATGCCCGGGAGCGTACCCACGACCCTCCCGGATCGAGCTCCGTTCTGGGTCCGGAGCGCGCCCACGCACCAGATCCACACGACGTTCGGGGCGGGATGCGCCGTTTTCGGGTGCAGGCGGGTGAGCCATGGTTCACACTGCACCTTGCAGTGCGGCCGCTGCGGCCGCTCGAACAGAGGAACCACCCCATGAGCCCCACCCCACCGTCCAGCGCGGACCTCCTTGCCTTCACCGATGTGGCCTCGGCCGTGGCGGGCGGCACCCGTCCCCACGCGCCGCTCTACGCCGCCGACCTCTACCGCGACATCCACAAGGGGATCCGCGCCGAGCTGTTCGGCCTGACGATGGCCGCCGGGAGCCTGGCGCCCGACGACGACACCGGCCGCGCCGCGCTCGCGGCTCACCTGGCCGCGGTCGAGACGCTCCTGACCCAGCACGCCGGGCACGAGGAGGACCACGTCGACCCGGTGCTGCGCGACGTGGCGCCGGACCTGGCCGAGGAGGTCGATGCCGAGCACGCGCAGCTCCACCACGCGTTCCACGCCGCGGCCGCGTTCGCCGCCGAGATCGTCCACGAGGAGGCGTCGGAGCGAAGAGGTGAGCTCCAGCTGCTCTACCTCCAGCTCTCGGGCTTCACCAGTGCCTACCTGCAGCACCAGCTGGTCGAGGAGCGGATCATCATGCCGCTGATCCTCGAGTCGATCGGGCCCGACGCCACCATGGCCCTGATGATGACGATCATCGGGTCGATCCCGCCCGAGCAGATGGCGGACGGCCTGGTGTTCATGCTGCCCGCCATGAACGCCCCCGACCGCGCCGAGATGCTCGGCGGCATGGCCGCCTCCGCCCCGCCCGAGGCGTTCCAGGGCGTGCTGGGCCTGGCCCGCACGGTGCTCTCACCCGATCAGTACGAGCGCACCGAGGCGCTCCTCCCCCGCTGATCGCACCCGGCCCGAGACGCGGCGAAGGGCGGCCCGGAGGCCGCCCTTCGCTCGGGTTCCATCGGACGTCGGAGGTGACGGGGCCCTCGGGGCTCCTGACCTACGACGCTCGCGTCGTGATCAGGTTCAGCCGTTGACCTGGAGGAGGATGGCGTCGCCCTGGCCACCGCCGCCGCAGAGGGCAGCAGCACCGAGGCCGCCGCCGCGGCGGGCCAGCTCCAGCGCGAGCTGGAGGGTGACCCGGGTGCCAGAGGCGCCGAGCGGGTGGCCGATGGCGATGGCGCCACCGTTGACGTTGGTGACCTCGTCGGTGATGCCCAGGTCTCGCATCGAGGCGATGCCGACGGCCGCGAAGGCCTCGTTGAGCTCGAACAGGCTCACGTCGGACACGGACTTGCCGGCCCGGTCGAGCGCCTTGACGATGGCGTTGGAGGGCTGGTGCAGGAGCGAGGCGTCGGGCCCGGCCACCTGGCCGTAGCCGACGATCTCGGCGAGGATCGGCGCACCGAGGGCCTCGGCCTTGGCCTTGCTCATCACGATGACGGCGGCGCCGCCGTCGGAGATCTGCGAGGCGTTGCCGGCGGTGATGTTGCCTTCCTTGTCGAAGGCGGGGCGCAGCTTGGCGAGGGTGTCGGCGGTGGTGTCGCCCCGCACGCCCTCGTCCTCGGTGACCACGACCGGGTCGCCCTTGCGCTGCGGCACGGACACCGAGATGATCTCGTCGTCGAACAGGCCGTTCTTGTGGGCGGCGGCCGCACGCTGGTGCGAGCTGGCGGCGAAGGCGTCCTGCTCCTCGCGGCTGATGCCCTGGGGCTCCTTGCCGCAGTAGGCCTCGGTGGAGGCGCCCATGGCGACGTGGTCGAACTGGTCCCAGAGGCCGTCGTACATCATCGAGTCGACGACCTTCTGGTCGCCGATCCGGTAGCCGCCCCGGGCGCCGGGGAGGAGGTACGGGGCGTTGGTCATCGACTCCATGCCACCGGCGACGACGACGTCGGCCTCACCGGCGTTGATCATGAGGTCGGCCAGGTAGATGGCGTGCATGCCCGACGGGCAGACCTTGTTGACGGTGGTGGACGGGACGCTCATGGGGATGCCGGCGTTCACCGCCGCCTGGCGGGCCGTGATCTGGCCGGCACCGGCCTGGAGCACGTGGCCCATGAAGACGTACTCGACCTGCTCGGGCGTGAGCCCGGCCCGCTCGAGGGCGCCCTTGATGGCGAAGCCACCGAGCTCGGCAGCGGAGAAGCTGGAGAGCGCTCCGGACAGCTTCCCGACCGGCGTGCGTGCGCCGGCGACGATGACAGATCCAGCCATTGGAGGTTCCCCTTGCGATGTGGCTTCGGACGGTTGCGTCATCGTACCGAGGGGTCACCCCGGCCTGTCCATCCGAGCGCCCGCCCGGCGCCTGCTCCACCAGGTCTGGCGCCCGCCGCGCCGGGGCTAGCTGATGGTGTCGGGCTCGGTGACCGCGAGGGCCTTGTCGAGCTTGGCCCGCAGCTCCGTGAGCTGCTGGCGGGAGGCGTCTCGGGCGCCGTTGAGCTCGTCGACCTGCCCGGTGAGGTGGGCGACCGCGGCCTGGGCCTGGTTCTCGGCCTCGACGCGGGAGCTCTCGATCATCTTGTCGACCCGGACCTGCGCGTCGGCCACCAGGCCGAGGGCTTCGTCCTGGGCGGCGGTGAGCTTCTGCTTGGCCTCGTTGTTGTGCTGCTCGGCCTCGGCGCGGGTGGCCTCGGCGTAGGCGTCGGCATCGGCGCGGGTCTTGGCGGCAGCGGCCTCGGACTCCGTCTTGAGCTTGGCGGCCTCGTCGCGGGCGGTGGCCAAGATGGCCTCGATCTGGCCGCCCAGGTTGGACAGCCCGCCGTCGGCCGCAGGGGCCTCGGCGGGTGCGGCGGGAGCCGCCTCCTCCGGAGCCGGCGCTTCGAACGCGGCGGCGACGGTCTGGAGGAACGAGCGCACCTCGTCCTTGTCGTAGCCGCGAAGGCCGACGAGGAACTCCTTGTTGGCGATCTCCTCCGACGTGATGGCCATGGTGCTCGGACTCCCGGGGGTTGTGCAGACGGACGGAACACTATCGGCGCCAACCTGGTCGTCGAGAGGAAACCGAGGATGCGGGCTTCGCCCCGATCGGGGGTCCACCTCTAGGATCGGCGGCCATGCAGGCCTTCCTCGATGCCATCACCGCCGGCGCGTCCGGCGACGACCTTGCCAACATCGCCATCCCGGAGTCGTACCGGGCCGCGTTCGTGAAGCGCGACGAGCAGACCATGTGGGAGGGGGTCGAGTCCGAGGACAAGGACCCCCGCAAGTCGCTGCACGTCGGCGAGGTGGCCACGCCCGAGCTGGCCCCCGACGAGGTCTACGTCGCCGTCATGGCCTCGGCCATCAACTTCAACACGGTGTGGACCTCGATCTTCGAGCCGCTCTCCACCTTCGGCTTCCTCGACCGCCTCGGCAAGGAGAGCGTGTGGGGCGCCCGCCACGCCCTGCCGTACCACGTGGTCGGCTCCGACGCCTCGGGCGTCGTGGTCCGCACCGGCTCGGCCGTCCGCAACTGGAAGGCCGGCGACAAGGTCACCATCCACTGCAACCACGTCGACGATCAGTCGCCGTCGGCCCACGACGACTCGATGCTCGCCGACAACCAGCGCATCTGGGGCTTCGAGACCAACTTCGGCGGGCTCGCCGACCTCACCGTCGTCAAGGCCAACCAGCTGATGCCCAAGCCCGCCCACCTCACGTGGGAAGAGGCGGCGTGCAACGCGCTCTGCAACTCCACCAGCTACCGCATGATCGTCAGCCCCCACGCCGCTGACCTCAAGCAGGGCCAGGCCGTCCTCGTGTGGGGCGCCACCGGCGGCATCGGCGGCTACGCCGTGCAGTACGTCCTCAACGGTGGCGGCACGCCGGTGGGCGTGGTGTCCTCCGACAAGCGCCGCCGCCTCCTCAACGAGATGGGCGTCGAGCACGTGATCGATCGCCGCGAGGCCGACTACAAGTTCTGGAAGGACGAGCACACCCAGGACGAGAAGGAGTGGCGCCGCCTCGGCAAGGACATCCGTGGCCTCATCGGCCGCGACGTCGACACCGTGTTCGAGCACCCGGGCCGCCAGACCTTCGGCGCCTCGGTGTTCGCCGCCGCCCGCGGCGGCAAGATCGTCACCTGCGCCGCCACCTCCGGCTACATGATCGAGTACGACAACCGCCACCTCTGGATGAAGCTGAAGAGCATCGTCTCCTCGCACTTCGCCAACTACAAGGAGGCCTGGGCGGCCAACCAGCTCATCGCCGAGGGCAAGATCCAGCCGCTCCTCAGCCGCACCTACTCCCTCGAGGAGACCGGCGAAGCCGCCCTGGCCGTGCACAAGAACCAGATCGAGGGCAAGGCCGGCGTGCTGTGCCTGGCCCCCGAGAAGGGCCTCGGCATCGACGACCCCGAGTTCCGCGCCAAGGTCGGCGAGGACAAGATCACCTTGTTCCAGCGCTTCGACCAGTTCGAGAGCTGACCCGGTAACGGGAAGGGCACTTCGGCTTCGCCGAAACAAGATCACGTGTTCATTGCTCGGCACGGCTGCGCCGCACCGAGTGTTCCAACGCTTCGATCAGGAAGCCTGACCCGGCCACCCCACCGCTCCGTTCTGGCGTAGACCTGGGTCGCAGCGCGACGCGGATCGACGCCAGGAGCCGCGGTCGAGCGGCTGATGGAGAGAGCAGGACACGATGGGCATCCAGGCACGCAACCCCAACGAGGACGACGAGGACGGCAGCGATGCCATCTTCGGCGAGATCGACGAGGCGTTCGACGGTGGCCTCGAAGCTGCCGTCCTGACCGACATCGACCACATCGGCATCGTCGTCCCCGACCTCGACGAGGCCATCGCCGAGCACCGCGACACCTTCGGGGTCCTGGTGGAGCACCGCGAGGAGCTCCACGGCGAGGGCTACGAGGTGGCCTTCCTCCAGGTGGGCGGCTCCACGATCCAGCTGATCGCCCCCACCGAGGACGACTCCGAGTACGCCGAGTTCCTGGCCGAGGGCGGCCCGGGCCTGCACCACATCGGGTACCGCGTCGACAGCTGCGCCGACGCGCTGAACGCCCTCACGTCGTCAGGCAAGGAGGTCCTCGACGTCGAGCCGGTGCCCGGCCCGCGCGAGTCGAAGGTGGCGTTCCTGCACCCCGACGCCGCCTTCGGGGTGCTGGTCCAGCTCGTCGAGCGCTGATCGTCTTCGGGTCGCCCACCCACCGCAAGGGTGGCTCCGTGACCTGGATCCGGTGGTGACCGGAAGGGTCAGTGGGCGTCGGTGCCCGGCTCCACCAGTTCGACCAGCACGCCACCGGCGTCCTTGGGGTGGATGAAGTTGACCCGCGACCCGGCCGTGCCGTTCTTCGGCACCTCGTAGAGCAGGCGCACGCCGCGGTCGCGCAAGGTGGCGCACACCGCGTCGATGTCCTCGACCCGGTACGCCATCTGCTGGATGCCGGGGCCGTTCTTGTCGAGGAACTTGGCGATGGTGGACTCGGGCGTGAGCGGGGCCAGGAGCTGGATGCAGCTCCCGGAGTCGCCGACGGCGAGCATCGCCTCGCGGACGCCCTGCTCCTCGTTGACCTCTTCGTGCACCGACTTCAGGTCGAACTTCTCGGCGTAGAACGCCAGGGCTTCGTCGAGGTCGGGCACGGCGATGCCCACGTGGTCGATGTGGGTGAACATGCGGCCATTCTGCCCGGAGGCGCGGCCTCGGGGCACAACGGCAGAGGGTTCGGGAAACGCGCCGCACTGCGGCCGGGCCTGCGGACCAGACTGAAGGCGTGGGTGACCAGGCGGTGCTCCAGGTCGAGGGGGTCGTGAAGGGCTACGGCGACCACACCGCGCTGCACGGCGTCAGCCTGGAGGTCGAGGCGGGAGAGGTGTGCGGCCTGCTCGGGCCCAACGGCGCCGGCAAGACCACGCTCGTCTCGATCATCGCCGGGCTGCGCTCGCCCGATGCCGGTCGGGTGCTCGTCGACGGGCTCGACATCGCACAGCACGGGCGGGAGGCCCGTCAGGCGGTCGGGCTGGCCGGCCAGACGACGGGCATCTACCCGACGGTCAGCGTGCGGGAGAACCTCGAGCTGTTCACCCGGCTCGCCGGCTACTCGGGTGCCGGCGTGGCGAAGCGGTTGGAGGAGGTGGCCGAGGTCGTCGAGCTCACGGAGCTCCTCGACCGCCAGGCCCGCAACCTGTCCGGTGGGGAGCAGCGGCGGCTCCACACCGCGATGGCCCTGGTCAACCGGCCCAAGGTGCTCATGCTCGACGAGCCGACCACCGGCGTCGACATCGCCACGCGCGCCCGGCTGCTCCACGCGATCGGCCGCCTCACCGCGGACGAGGGCTGCGCCGTCGTCTACTCCACGCACTACCTGCCCGAGGTCGAGGAGCTGGGCGCATCGGTGGCGATCCTCGACCACGGCCGCATCCTCGCCCGCGGGCCGCTGGCCTCGCTGGTGGACGAGCACGGCTCCGGGCTGGTCGAGCTGACCTTCGATGGGCCGGCCCCCGAGCTGCCGGGCGCGGTGGTCGACGGCTCGGTGGCTCGGGTCACCACCGACCGGCCCGGTCCCGATGCCGCCGCCCTGGTGGGCTCGCTCGGCGCCGATGCCGAGCGCCTGATCTCCGTCGACCTGTCCCGCCCCAGCCTGGAGACCGTGTTCCTGGCGGTCACCGGCCGGGCGTACTCGAGCGACGTCGAGCAGGAGCTGGCCGGGTGAACCGGATCCGGGCGATCGCCCGCAACGACCTGCGCCTCCTGCGCCGCGATCCGGCGTTCCTCATCATCTTCACGATCACTCCCATCGCGTTCATGGCGTTCAACGAGTCGGCCATCGGCGCCGCGCTCGGCGTGCGGTTCCCCCACGCCCAGGTGAACGGCGCCGCCTACGTGGTGCCCGCCGCCACCGTGATCTTCAGCGGGTTCCTGGTGGGCAACGTCGGGTTCGGCGTGTTCCGCGAGCACGGCTGGGGCACGTGGGAGCGCCTCCGTGCCTCGCCGCTCACGCCCAACGAGCTCATGCTGGGCAAGAGCGTCGTGCCGATCCTCACCATCTCGTTCCAGATCGCGGTGCTGCTGACCGCCGGCTTCGTGCTGTTCGACCTCGACGTGCGCGGGTCGATGGTGGCGTTCGTCGCGGTCGCGCTGGCGCTGGCCGTGATGAACGTGGCGCTCGGGTTCATGCTGCTGTCGGTCTGCAAGTCGGTCATCCAGCTCAACGCCCTCGCCACCGCCGGCGCCATGTTGATCGGCGGCCTCGGCGGCGCGCTCACCCCGGTGGAGTTCCTGCCCGGTTGGGCCCAGGCCATCGCCCCCTTCACCCCCGCCTACTGGGCGATGCAGGGGTTCCGCGAGGTCACCCTGAAGCCGGGCGGGATGGCCGACGTGGCGGTGCCGCTGCTCGTCCTCGCCGGCTTCACCGCGGTCTTCACGGTGGTGGCCATGGTCCGCTTCCGGGTCGAGGACACCAAGATCAGCTGGGCCTGACCGCCGGGGTCAGCTCTCGACCAGCAGGCCCATCTCGATGACGTCCCAGAGCTCGCCGTCGGCGCGGCGCCAGTGGCGGTGGCGGTAGCCCTCGACGATGAAGCCGGCGTGGCGGTAGAGCGCGAGGGCCCGGTCGTTGTGCGGCCACACCTGGAGGGTGACCTTGTGGACGTCGGGCTGCGCCCGGGCCCAGGCCAGCGCGCGGGCGAGCAGGGCTCGGCCGAGGCCGGCGCCGCGGTGACCGGGCAGGAGGGCCATGAACAGCTCGGCGTGGCCGGCGCCGTTGGTGTGCAGGCCGCCGTCACCGACCACGGCGCCATCCACCTCGGCGACGAGGTAGATGCCCTCGCCGTCGGTGATGGATGCCCGGAGCCGGTCGGCCAGGTCGTCGGGCAGCGGCAGCTCCCGGCCGATCCACCGGCCCTCGCCCGCCACCTCCTCGCGGATGGCGATGATCGCCGGCACGTCTGCTTCCGAGGCGGGGCGGATGTTCGGCTGATCTGCGGCCATGGCTCCGACGGTACCGACGCCTCGCCCCGCGGGCGCCACGAGTTGTCCGTTGGTGCCGAACCCCGCCCGCTCCCGCCTGTCGCCGGGCAGGGGTGCAGCAGTAGCGTCGTCACCCGTGTCCATGACCCTCGCTGAGTCCGCTGCTGTCGTCGGTGAGCTGCGGCGCGCCCGGCGCAAGCGACGGGTCGCATCCATCCACTGGATCGATGCGCTGTACCAGGTGTACCTGACCGGCATCGTGTCCGTCGTGGTGGTCGTCGTCTTGTCGGGCGCCATCGGCGACGGCAAGGTCAGCCCGGCCGGCATCGCCGACATCAAGCAGTACGGACCGGCCGCCGCCGGCCTCCTCGTCTCCCTCGCCGTGTTCATGGGCCTGCGGTCGGGCAGCCGGGGCGGGCCCCTCGCGCTCGAGCGCCCCGACGTCCGCCACGTGCTCCTGTCTCCCGTCGACCGCGGCGTCGCCCTGCGCGGCCCCGCGTGGCGCCAGCTGCGGTTCCTCGTCGCCATCGCCGCGGCCGTCGGTGCGGCCACCGGCCAGCTCCTCGTCCGCCGCCTGCCCGGGAACCCGCTCGAGTGGATCGTGTGCGGCGCCCTGTTCTGCGTCACCGCGGTGGGCCTCGGCTACGGCAGCGCGCTGCTGGCCTCGGGCCTGAAGATGAAGCACTGGATGGCGTCGCTGGTGGGCGGCGTCCTGGTGGCGTGGTCGGCGGGCGACCTCGTCGGCCGGGTCCCGCTGTCGCCCGCCACGGTCGTCGGCCACATCGCGGTGTGGCCGCTCGAGCCGGATTGGTTCGCCGTCCTCGGCGTCATCTTGGCGGTGATCCTCGTCGTGCTCGGCATGCGCTGGGTGTCGGGCATCTCGCTCGAGGCCGCCGAGCGCCGCACCGCCCTGGTGGGCCAGATGCGCTTCGCCGTCACCCTGCAGGACCTGCGCACGGTGCTGGTCCTGCGGCGCCAGCTGTCGCAGGAGCACCCCCGCTCGAAGCCGTGGATCCGTGCCGCCCGCCGCACCCCGAAGTACCCGGTCTGGCACCGCGGCGTCCGCAGCGTGGCCCGCTGGCCGCTGTCGCGCGTGGTGCGCGCCGTGCTCATGGCCGCCATCGCCGGGATGTGCCTCCGGGCCGTCTGGAACGGCACCACGCCGCTCGTGATCCTCGCCGGGATGGCGCTGTGGGTCGCGGCGCTCGATGCCGCCGAACCGCTGGGCCAGGAGATCGACCACCCCGGCCGCACCGACACCTTCCCGATGCCGCGCGGCCAGCTCTTCCTGCTGCACCTGCCGATCCTGCTGGTGGTCTCGGTCATCGTCGGCGTCATCGCCGGCGCCATCGCCGTCGCCCCCATCGGGGCGTCCGTCCCCGTCGGCCCCGGCCTGTTCACCGGGTTCATGGCCGGCCTGCTGGCCGCCTGCGGCGGCGCCATCAGCGTCGTCCAGGGCGCCCCCGACCCGGTCGACACGCTCTCGATGGTCACGCCGGAGATCGCCGGTACCCGCACCGTGTTCCGCACCGCGCTGCCGCCCGCCATGGCCGTGCTCGGCACGATGCCGCTGCTGGCGGCCCGGGCCTCGTTCAACGGCAGCCAGAAGCCTCCGCCCATGGCCGCCGCCATGAACATCGCCATCCTGCTGTCGATCATCATCGTGATCGTCGGCGGCTGGGTCCGGTTCCGCGACGACATCAAGAAGTGGATGGCCGACGCCGCCGACCAGATGTCGCCCACCAAGGCCGTCGAGCGCCAGCGCGAGGAGCGCCTCGCCGATGAGCTGCGCGAGCGCGAGGCGCTCAAGGAGTCTCGCCGGGTGGGCGAGGAGGCCTCACCGGCGCAGCGCGCCAAGGCCCGCCAGCCCCGTCCCAAGCCGAAGCCGTCCACCCCCGTCAGCCCGCCGCCCGAAGGCGTCCGGGGCGGGACCAGTGCCAAGCCCATCGGGCGAAAGAGGGATCAGAAGTGACCGCGCAGCCCCCGGCCCTGGTGGCCAAGGACCTCTCCAAGACCTACGACGACCTGGTCGCCCTCCAGCCGATGAGCATCAAGGTGCCCGTCGGCCAGTCGGTCGCGCTCATCGGCCACAACGGCTCGGGCAAGTCGACCTTCCTGCGGATGGTCGCCGGGCTGCTCGATCCCAGCGACGGCGAGATCGAGATCGCCGGGTTCGACCTCGCCGATGTCGAGGCCCGCGCCACCACCTCGTTCCTGCCCGACGACCCGGTCCTCTACGACGACCTCTCGCTGCGTGAGCACGCCGAGTACATCTCCAAGCTCCACGGCGGCGACGGCTGGGACGACTACGCCGAATCGCTCTGCGTGCGCCTCGGCCTCGAGGAGCGCATCGACGACCTGCCGTCGCGCTTCAGCCGCGGCCTCCGCCAGAAGACCTCGATCGTGCTGGCCCTGGTCCGCCCGTTCTCGCTGCTGCTGGTCGACGAGCCGTTCGTCGGGCTCGACCAGCCCGGCAAGCTGGTGCTGCTCGAGCTGCTCGAGGAGATCCACCAGGACGGCGCCGCCACCCTGGTCGCCACCCACGACCCCACCTACGTCGACCGCGTCGACCGCAGCGTCGCCCTGCGCGACGGCGAGGTCATCTTCGACGGCAAGGCCTCGGTCGAGCAGGTCCTCCACCTCGTCGGCGGCTGACCTCCGAGGCTCCGCCTGAGGAGCCCGGCCGCCCAGCGCGTCGCATGGGCTCGGGAACCTGGCACGCATCCGGGACCGGTGCGTCTGTGACGGGCGCCGGGTTCGTGGAGGAGGGGGCGGGCCTCAGGTGGTGGCGGGCTCGAGGATGGTGACGGGCTCGAGTCGGTTGGCGTAGCGGCGCAGCGTCGCCATGAGGGCCCGGCCGACGATGAGGATGATGACCGCGTTGGCGAGCGCGCCGGCCGCGTCCCACGCCAGCGACGTGGCCACGTAGAACGACCAGTACCGGTCGAGCGACTGCGCCAGCGACATGCCGGGTGCCCAGTCGAGCGAGCCGCCGCGCTGGAACGGCCAGAACCACAGGTTCAAGATCGCGCCGAAGACGAAGCCCCACACCCAGCCGTACGCGGCCAGCACCCCCACCTCGGCCCACGGCGACATCCGTCTGGTGGCGTGACCGATGAAGCCCGCACCCGCGCCCATCCACCCCAGGGCGAGCATCTGGAACGGCAGCCAGGGACCGATGCCGCCCGACAGCACGGCCGACACGACGAACGACGTGATGCCGAGGATCATCCCGAACCGCGGGCCGAACGCGGCGCCGGCGAGGATCACCAGGAAGAACAGGCCGCTGCCACCGCCGGGCAGGTCGAGCAGCTTCATCAGGCCGGCGAGGGCCGAGAGCATGCCCAAGATGGCGACGGTGGTGCCGGTCATCGTCCCGCGACGGATCTCGAGCGCCACCGCACCCACCGCGAGGGCCCCGACCAGGGCGGCGACGAGCGGCGCATCGCCCGCGTGGGCCTGGCTGGGGAGTGCCGAGGACGGGAGCCAGAACGGGTAGAGGAACGCGGCGACCCCGATGACCAGGACCAACAGGTACACGGTCATCGACCGCAGCCGGCCCACCAGCGAGGGGCGGCCACCGAGCAGCAGCGGCGCCGGATGGTGGCCGGACCGCTCGTCGGGCGCGGTGGGTGGCGCGGTGGTGGTCACGGCGCGACGACCTCGGCCGGTCCCGCCCCGGCGGCGATGGCGGCGCGGACCTCGGCGACGGTCAGCAGCGGCGGCAGGACGCGCAGCACCTGGGGGGCGAACAGCGAGCCGGCGAGCACGGCGCGCGCGTCGCCGTCGGCCACCACGTCGCCGTCGCCGAGCACCACCACGCGGGTGGCCACCCTGGCGGCCAGCTCGATGTCGTGGGTGGCGAGGACGACCGCGCCGCCGCCGTCGCGGTGCTCGGCCAGGGCCAGCTCCAGGGCGTGGCGCGACGTGGCATCGATGCCGCGGGTGGGCTCGTCGAGCACCAGGACCGGCGCGTCGCCGACGGCCACCGCGGCGATCGCGACCCTCTGGCGCTGGCCCACCGACAGGCTGCGCGGGTGGCGGTCGGCCAGGTCCTCGAGCTGCAGGGCGCGCAGCCAGTGGTCGACCGCGGCAGGGTCGCGCCGGCCGAGGAGGCCGAGCGTGGCCTCGACCTCGCCGCGCACGGTGGTGCTGAACAGGAGCGAGTCGGGCTCCTGGGGCACGTAGGCCACGGGGACGAGCGCCTCGACGGTGCCGGCGGTGGGCGGGTGGGCGTTCGCCAGCGCCCGCAGGAGCGTGGTCTTGCCCGAGCCGTTGCGGCCCAGCACGGCGACGATCTCGCCCTGGCGGACCGTGAGGTCGACCGGGCGCAGCACGGTCCGGGGGCCGTGGCTGACCGACACGCCCGCGGCGGTGAGCAGGGCAGCACCGGCGACCGGCGGCGCCGGCTGGTCGATCACGGCTGCGGCCGCGGCCTGGGCGGCAGCCACCGCATCGGGGACGCCGAGGGTGCGGACCGCGCTGCGGGCATCGCGCACGGTGAGCGGCGGCGGCTCCCACCCCAGGAGGCGCCCGAGGTGGGTGACGGGCGGCGCGCCGGGGAGGGCGGCCAGCACGGCGCTGGGGCTGGCATCGGCGGCCACCAGCCCGGCGTCGATGAGCACGGCACGGTCGGCGAGGGGCCCGGCCCGCTCCATCCGGTGCTCGGCGAGGAGCACGGTGGTGCCGAGGTCGTCGTTGAGGCGCCGGAGGGCGGCCATGACGTCGTCGGCCCCTTGCGGGTCGAGCATCGAGGTGGGCTCATCGAGCACCAGGATCTGCGGGCCCGCGGCCAGGGCGCCGGCCACCGCGCAGCGCTGCCGCTCGCCACCCGACAGCGTGGCCGGTGAGCGGTCGCGCAGGTGGGCGACGCCCAGCGCGTCGAGCACCTCCTCGACCCGCCGGCGCATGGTGGCGGGATCGGTGCCGAGGTTCTCGAGGACGAACGCGATGTCGTGCTCGACGTGGTCGACCACGAACTGGGCCTCGGGGGTCTGGTGCACGAACCCCACCACGTCGGCCAGGTCACGGGGGCGGTGCGTGGTGATGGACCGGCCGCCCGCCACCACATCGCCGCGGAACCGGCCGCCGCTGGTGTGGGGCACGAGCCCGTTCACGGTGCGCAGCAGGGTCGACTTCCCTGAGCCCGATTCGCCCACCACCAGGACCACCGAGCCCGGCGCCACCTCGAGGTCGATCGGGCCGAGCGACCGCGGTGCGTCGGGGTAGGCGAACGCGGCGTCGGTCCAGGTGACGGCGCCGTGCTGCGGCGCGCTCACCGGGCACCGGCCGGGGCGGGATCGAGGTCGGTGGCCGGGCGGCGCTCGGCCTCGAGGGCCACGTCGGTGAGCGGGAGCGGCGGGACGAGCACCGGGATGGCCAGGGCCGCGAGGCAGAGCGTGGGCCACACCGAGAACGGCGGGAACCGGAGGGGGTAGGCGGTCCAGTAGAGGGTCTGGTCCCAGATGCCGGCGATGAGCGCCAGGCCGAGCGGTGCGAGGAGCACCCCGGCGCCCACGGCCACGTCGAGACGGGTGAGGCGTCGCGGCCGGTACCGGGAGGTGCCCGTCGAGCGCGAGGCCAGCACCACGGCGGCGAACAGCGCGGCGATCCCGATCGAGCCGGCGATGACCGCCACCTCGGTGGCCCGGCCGATCAGGGCCACGAACGCCCCGCCGAGCGCCAGCATCGCCACCAGCCCGAGCCAGGCCGAGGCCCGGTCGCCCCGGCCGCGCGGCTGGCGCGCGAACCCGCGGGCGTCCATCGACTCGGCGAGCGAGACGGCGCGCTCCAGCCCCGATTCGAGGATGGGGACGGTGAGGCGCACGAGCCGCCCGCGGCGCACGACGCGGCCGCCGGTGCGGGCCCGGTCGGCCTCGTGGGCGTCGGCGACCGCGGCCATCGTGGACGGCACGAACGCCAGCGACACGGTGAGGATCAGGCCCGGCTCGTGGAACGCCCGGGGCGCGGCCTGGACCAGCTCGTGGTGGGAGGCCACGGCGTTGAACACGCCGAACGCGCCGAGGATCCCGACGACGGCGAACGCCTGGGCGGCGGCGTACAGGACGATGTCGCCCTCGATGGTCCCGCCGACGGTGAACCCGCCGAGGACCCGCGGCAGCGTGGCCGACGGGAGGGTGAACCACAGGTACTCGGGCGGTCCGTCGACCAGCGGGCTGTGGGTGGTGAGCGCGGTCAGGACGACGCGGATGACGGCGAAGGCGACGCCGAGGCCGATCAGGATCGGGAAGGCCCGGGCCAGCGTGGTGTCGAGGCGGTGGGCGCTCACCACCAGGAAGCTGATCGCCAGCACGATCGCCACGTACAGCGGGTTCGGTGCGATCTGCACGCAGGCCGCAGCCGCGATGGCCCACACGAGCCAGGTCACGGCGTGGAGAGGGCTGGTGGTGCGCACGATTGGGGATCCGTGGATCTGCCGAGGCTGGGAGCGAGGCGAGGCGGCTCCACGTTGACCGGGCGCCGCGCTGACCCGTACGGTGACAGCCAGTTGAGGTCGCTGGCAACCCGGAAGTTGCCGGCGGGCGTGCACTCCGGTGCACAACGGGGGAAGTCGGTGAGAGTCCGACGCTGACCCGCAGCTGTAACCGGCCCTCGTGGCCGGGAGCCAGGTGACCCGCCTCCACTCCGCCGGAACTCCCGTTCCGACGGTCGCTCCGTCCCGCTCACCGGGACCAGTTACGACCCCCGAGGTTCGGGGTCTTGGAGGAAGTTCCATGTCGATCCGTCGATTCGTTGCGGTAGGCCTCGGCCTGTCGCTGCTCGCCCCCCTTGCTGCCGCCGGCGGCGCCGGTGCCGAACCGGCCGGGGACACCACGGTCAACAAGGCCCAGACGTGGCTCCTCACCCAGCAGCAGGCCGACGGCGGGTTCGAGGTCTCCGGCTTCGCCGGCTTCGAGACCCCCGATGCCGTGCTCGCCCTGGCGGCCTCTTCGCAGGGTGGCGACAACTGGAGCGCCAACGACGCCCGTGACGCCATCGCCTCCCTCGACAACGGCACCGGCAAGGACCCGCTCGACGCCCTCGACAAGCTCGCCGAGGCCAGCCTGGTCCCCGGGAACGCCGCGACCGACCCCACCAACAACGCCGGTGCCGCCCGTGCCGCCAAGCTGATCGCGCTCGTCGCGGCTCCGCTCGGCATCGACGCCACCGACTTCGACCCGTCGAACGACTCCGCCACCCCGGTCGACCTGGCCGCCGTGCTCGAGGCCCACAAGCAGGTCGACGGCAGCTACGCCCTCGGCGCCCTGTTCAACGGCCTGCTCTACGTGCCCATCGCCCTCGAAGCCACCAACACCGCCGTCCCCGCCGGCCTCGTCGCCCAGATCAAGGCCGGCCAGCGCGCCGACGGGTCGTGGGACTACACCGGCACGCCCACCGGTGGCCCTGGCGAGGACGTCGACACCACGGCGCTCGCCCTCGACGCCCTGGCCTCCTCCGACCTGACCACCACCGACGCCGCCGTGAAGAAGGGCGTGCAGTTCCTCGCCGCCCACCAGCAGGCCAACGGCTCGTGGCAGGCCTTCGGGAGCAGCGATCCCAACTCCACCTCCACCGCCACGGTCGCCCTCAGCGACCTGCACATCGACACCACCACCTCGGGCTGGCGCACCACGTACGGCACGCCGTCGTCGGGCACCTACGTCAGCCCGCAGGCCTGGCTGCGCACGCAGCAGGCCGTCGACGGCCACATCAACAGCCAGAACGACTCGCCGACCTTCGGCACCAACACGTTCGCCACCACCCAGACCGTGCAGGCCCTCTCCCGGCAGCGGTTCCTGACCCTCGAGCGCGAGCAGCTCGTCCGCGGCTACTCGGAGCGCCTGGCCTCGCCGGCTGCCGCCCCCGATCCCAACCTCGACGGCGCCCACCAGCTGGCGTCCGATGCGGTCGGGCCCAACACCTCGATCAAGGCAGCTCGCGTCGCCGCCGCCACTGCGGTGGTCGCGGGCCAAGACAGCCGCGAGGCGGCCGTCGAAGACCTGTTCCAGCAGGCCTTCCACCGCAGCGTCGATCCGTCGGGCCGGTCCTACTGGGCCGGCAAGCTCATCACCCTGAGCCGTCCCGAGGTGCTGTCCCGCCTGACCGGCTCGTCGGAGTACTTCCGCAAGGCCGGCGGCACCATCCCGAAGTTCGTCGACGCCGTCTACCAGTCGGTGCTCGGCCGGGCCGCCGACGCATCGGGCCGGGCGTACTGGATCGGTCAGCTGAACCAGGGCAAGTCGGTCGAGCGGGTGGCGCGCAGCCTCGTCGCCAGCACCGAGTACCGGCGCCACGTGGTCAACGATGCGTTCGACCGGGTGCTCGACCGGGTGCCCACCTCCGGTGAGCGCTCCTACTGGATCACCAGGATCGCCACCACGCGCGTCGAGGTGCTCCTCGCCACGCTGGCCGCCAGCGACGAGTTCTACGGGTCGCTGACGTCGTGATCGGAACCGTCGTCGGGCGCCACGGTGGCGCCCGACGACGTCGGCGGCCCGTCGTGGCCGCAGCGATCGCCGCCGGGGCGTTCGGCCTGGTCCTCGCGGTCGCCGTGCCCACGATGGCGGCCCCCGCCCGGGTGCAGGCCACGGGCGGCTGCCAGGCGGTGGGCGGCGGGCCCGTCGCCGGCGGTGGTCCCCACCGGGCCACCGTGGTCGTCGACACCGGCTCCGGGCCCGTGTGGTCGGCGTGCATCTCGTTCGACGGGTCGATCTCCGGGATCGAGGCCCTGAACCGGGCCGCCTCCGTCATCACCGACCTGAACCCGGTCTTCGACCAGTACTCGGGCATCGGCAAGGCCGTGTGCCGGCTCCGCGGGGTCGGCACCGATCCGCCCGACTGCCTGGGCAAGTCGGTCGACTACTGGTCCTACAGCCACGACGGGCGGGTCGCCCCCGTGGGCGCGGGCGCGGTCACGCTGTCCGACGGCGATGTCGACGGCTGGCGGTACGGCACGGGCGGCACCCCGCGCGCGGCCACCGAGGGGACGCGCGCCGCCGAAGCGCCTGCCCCCGCCACCACCCGGCCCCCAACCGCCACCACCCAGCCCTCCGGCGGCACCGGGCCCGGTGGCGGCTCGGGCGGCCTGACCGGGTCGGGCAGCGGACCGACCGGTGGCACCACCGGGCAGGGCACCCAGGTCACCCGCGCCGGGGGCGACCCCGCCGGTTCGACCACCAGCACCACCGACCCGACCGGTCGGTCCACCACCACCTCCCCGGCCAAGGGCTCCGACGAGGCCAAGGCCGACGGCGGCACCACAAACCCGGGCGGGAGCGACGCCGGGTCCGGCTCCGGGGCCAAGGGCGAGGTGGCCGCAGCCGGCGCGAGCACGTCGGGTGGCAGCTCCAGCTCATCGGGGGGCGGAGGCGGCTCGCCGCTTCCCTCCGTCCTCGGGTTCCTCGCCGTGGTCGCCCTCATCGGCGGCGGCGTGGTGCTGGTCCGGCGCCGTCGGACCGCTGGTCAGCACCCCATCGTCCCCACCTGAGCGGGCGGTCGCCGACCGTGGCGACCGCACGAGGTGAGTGCAGCACGAGCCCGGGGTGAAGCACGGTACGCCGGTTGGTGGACCCTCGATCTGAGGGCCGGACCTACCGTGACGGCGTCCGCCACGCAGGTCGACGGCGGACGGGAATCGAGGAACCGTGCCGGCACCAAAGACCCGCGCCGCGCTCACCATGACCGCCTCCCGAGACTGGCGGACCTGGTTCCGCCCGAGCATCGCGACCCCCGTGGTTCTGGTCGCCGGCGTGGGTGCTGCGCTCGTCGTCATGCTGATCCTCGGAGGCGGTGACGTCCCGGGAGCGCACCAGCTCGGCCGGGCGCTGGGTGCGAGCCACCGGGCCACCGCCGACGCCCAGTCCCAGGAGGTCAAGACCATCGGCAAGGTCGCCGACCCGGTGGAGGCGATGGCCGACGGCACGGTGTCGCGGGCCGAGCTGCGGTCCGCGGTGCAGGAGGCGAGGATCATCCGCCAGGGCGGGCCCGCGGGCGCGGGAGGCGGGTTGAGCGATCTGCTGGTGATCAGCGGTGGGACCGGCCAGACATCGATCTGGACGCTGCTGGGGCTCGACGGCGGCGGGACCTCGACGAGCCAGGGGGTGACCGTCGGGCCGACCCGCCGGCCGGGGAACGTGCCCACGACCACCCAGCCGTCGACGACCATCCCGTCGACGACCCAGCCCCCGACGACCGTGCCGGAGACCACCGTCCCCGACACGGTCGTGCCCGTGACGGTGCCCGACACGGTCCCGGAGACGACGGTCCCGGTCACGGTGCCCGACACGGTCCCGGACACGACCGTTCCGGTCACGGTGCCCGACACCGTCCCCGACCCGACCGTGCCCACCACCGTGGTGCCGCCGGATCTGCCCGGGGTGACCATCCCGCCGATCATCCCGTTCATCTGAGGCGTCCGGGGCCCGATCGCCTCCGGACGCGGCCTGCGCCCCGGTCTGCAAGGGTCGTGACATGCAGGTCCACCTCATCGACGGCACGTACGAGCTCTTCCGGTACCACTTCGCGCTGCCGTCGCACATCACCGGCGACGGCCAGGAGGTGGGGGCCACGCGGGGCGTCGCCGGGTCGATGCTGATGCTGCTCGAGGAGGGCGCCACCCACGTGGGGATCGCCACCGACCACATCATCCCGAGCTTCCGCAACGAGCTCTACGAGCCCTACAAGGACGGGTCCGGGATCGAGGAGGAGCTGAAGTCGCAGTTCCCCCTGGTCGAGGAGCTGCTCGTGGCGCTGGGCTTCGTCGTGTTCCCCATGATCGAGTTCGAGGCCGACGACGCCCTCGGGGCGGCCGCGGAGATCGCCGCGGCCGACGACCGCGTCGAGCGCGTGCTGATCTGCACGCCCGACAAGGACCTCGGGCAGTGCGTCGGCGGCAAGGTGTTCCAGCTCGACCGGCGCAAGGGCCTGGTCAGCGGCGTCGACGAGGTGCGAGAGAAGTTCGGCGTGCCACCCGAGTCGATCGCCGACTACCTGGGCCTGGTGGGCGACACCGCCGACGGCTTCCCCGGCCTGGCCGGCTGGGGCGCCAAGTCGGCCGCCGCCGTCCTGGCCCGGTACGGCCACCTCGAGGACATCCCGCCCGACCCGGCCGACTGGGACGTGACGGTTCGCGGCGCGGCCAAGCTCGGCGCCACCCTCCGAGAGCAGTTCAACGACGCCCTCCTGTTCCGCCTGATCGCCACCATCCGCACCGAGGCGCCCACCATCGAGAACGTCGACGAGCTGCGCTGGACCGGCCCGCGTCCGGAGCTGGCCGAGGTGGCCGCCCGCCTCGACGCCGGCAGCCTCGTCGAGCGGGCCGACCGCCTCGCGGCCAAGCTCGCCTGAGCGGGCACCCCGGTCGCTGATCCGGCCGTCAGGCGGGGAGCTCGGCGCGGGGGTTGCGGCGCATGCGGATGCGGCGGACGTCGAGCGGCGCGCCGGTCTCCTCGTCGACGATGAGCGGGCGCACCTCCTGGTGCGTCTCTCGGTCGGACAGGATCGCGGGCGGCTCGCCGTCGAACGCCCAGTCGGAGCCCCACCGCCACATCGCCGCCAGGACGTCCCACATCGCCCGGCCCTTGGGGGTGAGCCGGTACTCGTAGCGGGCCGGCCGGTCCTCGTACGGCTCCTTGGTCATCAGCCCCTCGTCGACCAGGCGGGCCAGACGGGCGGACAGCACCGCCTTCGGGATGTCGAGGGCCTGCTGGATCTCGTCGAAGCGGCGGCGGCCGGCGAACGCCTCGCGCAGGACGAGCGGCGTCCACCAGTCGCCGAGGAGGTCGATGGTCCGGGCGATGGGGCACGGCCAGTCGTCGAACCGGGTCCGCCTCACGACGCCACCACCTCGAGCCGGGCCCGCACGTTCTTGTGCAGGGGGGTGCCGGCGAACCAGTCGCGGTTGTCGACCGAGGTGAGCTCGTTGGGCGCGACGCCGTGGCGGACGCGGTTGCCGTCGGCGTCGGGGTAGTCGAGGCCCAGTCCGTTGGGGAGGGAGACGTGCCCGACGTGCATGGTCTCGGTGAGCTCGACGGGGACCTCGGCGGATCCGCCCTTGGTGGTGATCCGGACGATGGACCCGTCGAGCGCACCGATCCCGGCGGCATCGTCGGGGTGGATGCGCAGGGCGCCCTCGGGATCCTTCTTGCGCCAGGCCGGGTCGCGGAACGCGGTGTTGGCGGTGGACGACCGGCGCTCGCCGGCGGAGAGGATGAACGGGAACTCATCGTGGATGGGCGTGGGGTCCTCGGTGGCCAGGCCGAGCAGCTCGGGCACCAGCTCGTCGACCACCAGGTTGATCCGCTGGTCGGCGGTCTCCATGCGGTCCCAGGTGGCGGTGTACTCGTCGAGGGTGAACACCACGCCCTGGGGGTTGGCCACGATGGCGTCGAACAGCGCGTCGCCATCGGCGTGGCCGGCCCGCTGCACCGCGTCGGGGTACGTCATCGCCGCGATCTGGGCCAGGCCCCACACCGCCGCGGTGGCCGCGTCGCCGTCGGGGAGGGTCGGGCCGAGCGTCTCGTACAGCACGACGGGCGCCATCTTCGACAGGTGGGGCTGGGTGAGCATCGCCGTGAGGAACGCGTCGGCGAAGACCGCCCGGCCCTGGGCGGCGGCCTTGCGCAGCGGGGCCAGGTCCTCGTCGGTCAGGGCCCCGAGGGCGCGGACGAGGCGAGCGTGGATCTCGGGCTCGGGCAGGGTGCCGGGCGTCGCCGGCAGCAGCGGCCGGCGGAGCTGGAACGCGTTGGCCGGGAACTCGAGTGTGAAGAAGGTGGCCTCCCACTTCTCGAACTGGGTGGACGCCGGGAGCACGTAGTCGGCCTCGCGGGCCGTCTCGGTCATCGCCACATCGATGACGACGACGAGCTCCAGCGCCCGCAGCGCCTCCCGCCACCGCTTCGAGTCGGGCAGCGAGTGCGCCGGGTTGGAGCTCTCGATGAGCATGGCCCGGAAGCGGTCGGGGTGGTCGGTGAGGATCTCGTCGGGGATCACCGCCGAGGGCACCAGGCCCGTGAGGATGCGGTGGCCGCCCACCGGCGTGGGTGGGGTGGCGGTGCTGCGGCCGAACAGCTGGGCGAACGCGGTGTGGAGGTTCATCCCGCCGGGCTTGCCGAAGTTGCCGGTGAGGAGGAACACCAGCTTCTCCAGCCACGAGTTGAGGGTGCTGTGCGGCGCCTGCTGGATGCCGAGGTCCTCGAAGATCGACATGCTCGCCGCCCCCGCCATCCGC
Organism: Aquihabitans sp. McL0605; assembly: GCF_049993875.1. NCBI lineage: Bacteria > Bacillati > Actinomycetota > Acidimicrobiia > Acidimicrobiales > Iamiaceae > Aquihabitans > Aquihabitans sp. McL0605. The sequence goes on along the minus strand of NZ_CP188252.1, from coordinate 2,222,838 downwards.
CGGGCGGTGGTGCGCAGCTGCTCCTCGTCCACCCCGCAGATGGCGGCGCTGCGGGCGACGTCGACGGAGCCGATCACGCCGGCCAGCTCCTCGAGCCGGTTGGCGTGCGCCGCCAGGAAGTCGTGGTCGATCAGGTCCTCGTCGAACAGGACCGCCAGCAGGGCGGTGAGGCACCAGGCGTCGGTGCCCGGCTTCACCTGGAGGTGGATGTCGGCCAGCTCCGCGGTCTCGGTGCGCCGGGGGTCGATCACGATCAGGCAGCGTTCGGGATCGTTGGCGATGGCCTTGAGGATGGGCCGGGCCCGGGGGAAGCCGTGCGACTGCCACGGGTTCTTGCCCAAGAAGACGGCCACCTCAGCGCGCTCGTAGTCGCCGGTGGTGTGGCACTGCGGCTTGCCGAACAGCTGGCCGTCGACCCAGAACTCGCCGGTCTTCTCCTGGGCCAGCGCGTTCGACGCGTAGCGCGACCCCAGCGCGGCGCGCGTGGCACCGCTGTACCCGCCGCCGAGGTGGTTCCCCTGGCCGCCACCCCCGTAGTAGAAGATCTTCTCCCCACCGTGCTGGTCCTTGATCGCCGTGAACCGCTGGGCGATCTCGGCGATGGCGGTGTCCCACCCGATCGCCTCGTAGGTGCCGTCGTCGCGGCGGCGCATCGGGCTGGTGAGACGGTCCGTGGAGCTCTGGTAGTGGTCGAGCCGGAGGGCCTTCTCGCAGGTGTACCCCTCGGAGGTGGGGTGCGACTTGTCGCCGCGGATGCGGGCGAACCTCCGCCCGTCGAGCTTCACCTCGATCCCGCAGTTGATGCTGCACAGGATGCACGCGCTCTGGTGCCACTCGGCACCGGCGTCGTGGGTGGGATCGCTGGTCGGCACGCTCATCGGGCCCCCTGGGAGTCGGTTCAACGAACGAACCTAGTTCGGGACGTGCCGCTCGGCCAGCCGGTCGCGGGTGCGGCCGGCGGGAGCCCGCTGGTCAGCCGGTGTAGCCCGCGGTCCCCGGCTGGGGGGTGGCGGCCGGAGCCTCCGGAGGGGCGCCGGCGACGGTGGGCGGAACGACCGACGGGCTCGGTCCGGCGGGGCCGTCGATCCGGAGGGTGTCGTAGGTGACGGCGCCGCACGAGGCCTCGACCGTGATGGCCGCCGAACCGAACGGGACCGGCAGCGGGACCGACCAGTCGCCGCGCTCATCGATCTCGGCGCTGAACGCCTTCCGGGTCTCCCCGATGAAGAAGAAGCCGGTGGCGCTGGAGCCCTGCGGGCAGTCGGTGCCCTCGAGCGTGGACGTCGGGGTGGAGTGGGCGATGTGCGCCGGCCGGGGCCCGAGCCAGAGCCGCGGCGAATCGGTGTCGAAGCGACCGGTGCCGGCGGCGGCGGCGTCGCACGTGGCGGAGTAGGCCGAGTCCCAGTCGCCGGCGGTCTCGTCGATGGCCCAGACCGACGGGGAGACCTCGGTGACGTCGTCGGGCGGGCGGGGAGCGATGGTGCCCTGCACCTGGTCGCCCTGGGTGTTGATCTGGAAGATCGACGGTGTCACGCCGCAGTCGACCTGCACCTGGAAGCCGGTGCCGGGCGGACCGCTCGACGGGGTGACGGTGAGCCCGCCCTCGGCACCGGCGGTGAGGTGCCACCCGCCCAGGATCAAGAGACCGGTCGCCCCGGCCAGCGCGGCACGGCGGCGCCGCCGTCCTCTGGTGGCCTGGTCTTCCGCTCGCTGTCGGGACATCTCCGCCTCCACGCCTCGCCTGATGACGACGGACCCTACCGGCGGGCCGTCGCGGCTCGCCCCGATGCGCCGGGCCGGGGGTGCCGGTCAGCGCCACCGGTCGGTCGGCGCCGCCGGTGCGGTCAGGGGCCGAGGAGGCGGTCGCTGACCTCGGCGTGGACCCGCTCGGGGTCGGGCACGTCGCCGTCGTTGAACTCGTCGCGGACCTCGACCGCCAGGACGGCCAGCTGGGTGGCGTCGAGGTGGGCCACCACGTCGGGCAGCTCGTCGGCGCGCTCGCGCAGGTAGGTGGCGGCGGCGCGCACGGCGTCGTGCTCGGTGCGGTCGTCCTCGGTGGGGTGGTCGAAGCGCCAGCGCCGCGCCCGGTCGCGGATCTCCCGCTTGGTGGCGTCGTCGACCTCGATGCCGGCCGCCGGGAACACCCGGCAGTCGTAGGTGCGGCAGGTCCGGGGCCGGTGGTCGTAGATGGTGCACAGCCCGTCGCTCAGCATGGGGCAGTGGCCGCGCTCGTCGTAGCCGAGAAGCACGTGGCCCTTCGGCAGGCCCGGCGCCGGGAAGCGGAGGGCGGCGGGGATGTGGGCCAGCGCATCGGTCTCGTGCGGGCCGATGTGGATGAACTGCGACGAGGTGCAGCAGGCGGTGCAGGTCCCGCAGGGCACGTCGGCGTCGCGATCGCCGGCGAGCGCGGCATCCATGGCGTCGGCCCAGGCGGCGAACGGGCCGGCGGCCAGCCCGTCGTCGGCCGCGGTGGTCACCCCGTCGTCGGCCCCGGCAGAGCCGTCGCTCACGGTTCCTTCTTGGCCCGGCTGGCGCTCACGCGCGGCGGCTCGTTGGGCATCTTGGGGTACTGCGGCGGCCACGGGGCGTCCATCATCCCGTCGTCGAGGTCTCGGTCGTACCAGTCGATCAGGGTGTCGATGGACTGGGGCGCGTCGTTCATGGCGGCCCACGGGTTGCCCTCGGCGGCGATCTTGGCGGGGACGTTGGCGAGGGTCAGATCGTCGATCTCGACGGTGGCGACCTCGTCCCACGGGATCGGGCACGACACCTGGCCGCCCACCCTCGGCCGGACGCACCACGTGCCGAAGACCGTCTTGTGCGGCGCGTTCTGGTTGTAGTCGACGAAGACGCGCGTGCCCCGGTCCTCCTTCCACCACTGGGCGGTGATGAGGTCGGGCCGGCGCCGCTCGAGCTCGCGGGCCACGGCGACGGCCGCCGAGCGCACCCCGTAGCCGTTCCAGTCGGGCCGGAGCCGCACGAAGATGTGCAGGCCCTTGCTCCCGCTGGTCTTCACGAAGCTGGTGATGCCTTCGCCGTCGAACAGGGCCTTCACCTCGTACGCGGTCTCGCGGACCATGTCGAACGTGACGCCGGGACCGGGGTCGAGGTCGATCCGCAGCTCGTCGGTCACCTCCGGGTCGTCGGCCATGAACGGCCACGGGTGGAACCCCAGGCAGCCCATGTTGACGGCCCACAGGAGGTGGGCCAGATCGGCGATCACGAGGGCGTTGCTGGTGGTGCCGTTGGGCGTGGCGACCTCGGTCTGCTGCAGCCAGTCGGGTGCGCCCGCCCCCACCCGCTTCTGGAAGAACGACTTGCCGTGCGCCCCGTCGGGGAACCGCTGCATCAAGGTGGGCCGGCCGCCGAGCGCGGCGAGGATCGGCTCCTCGACGGCCTGGTAGTAGTGGACGAGGTCGAGCTTGGTCTCGCCGCGGGTCTTGAAGAACACCTTGTCGGGGCTGGTGATGCGGAGCTCTCGCCCGCTGGCTTCGACGGTGGTCTCCTCGCTGGCCATGCGATCGACGGTACCGCCGGAACTCACCTGCGTGCCGCCTGGACGCGGGCGTACCGTCGCACCCATGAGCACCACTGAGGGAACCGCCGACCCGCAGGCCTGGTTCGACCGCTGGGTCGACACCTACGACACCGACCGGCGGGTGCTCATCCCGTGCTTCGACGAGTTCTACGGCACGGCCGCCGAGGTGGCGTCGCTCGGCCGCACCGGTGCGGTGCGCGTCCTCGACCTGGGCGCCGGCACCGGCCTGCTCTCGGGCGTGCTGGCCGGCGCGCTGCCCGACGCCTCGTTCGTGCTCCTCGACGAGGCGCCCGCCATGTTGGAGCGGGCGGCCGAGCGCCTCGCGCCGCTGGGCGACCGGGTGACCACGGTGGTCGCCGACCTGCGCGACGACCTGCCGGAGGGGCCGTTCGACGTGGTGGCATCGGCACTGGCCATCCACCACCTCGACGACGCCGGCAAGGCCGACCTGTACGCGCGGGCCGCGGCCGTCCTGGCTCCGGGCGGGGTGCTCGTCAACGCGGAGCAGGTCGCCGGCCCCACGCCCGGCATCGACCAGCACTTCCGGGATCGGTGGCGCGAGCACTGCCGGGCCCGGGGTGCCACCGAGGAGGTGCTCGCCGCGGCCGATGCCCGCATGGCGATCGACCTGCCCGCGTCGGTGCCGGACCAGCTCGAGATGCTCCAGCGCGCCGGCCTCGCCGACGTCGCCTGCGTGTTCCAGTCGTGGCGCTTCGCCGTGATCGCCGGCTGGAGGCCTGCGGCCTGACCGGCCCGTCAGCTGCGGTGGTGCTTGGCCGCGAACATGGCCTCGTCGGACCGGCGCAGCAGCGACGCGGTGGTGTCGCCGGCCACGGCCGTGGCCCCGCCGGCGCTGACGGCGAGGTACACCCGCTCGCCGTTGGGAGCGATCACGATGGCCGGCTCGGTGGCCGTCTCGCCGACGCGCTGCACGAACCGCATGAGGGCGCCGCCCGTGAGGCCGGGGCAGACGATGACGAACTCGTCACCGCTCATCCGGCCGACGAGGTCGGCCGGGCGGACCAGCTCCCGAAGGCGTTCGCCGACCGCGACCAGGGCTCGATCGCCGGTCTCGTGGCCGTAGGTGTCGTTGATGCTCTTGAGGTCATCGAGATCGACGTAGACCACCGACAGCACCGGCTCGGGATCGAGCAGCAGGCCGCTGATGGTGCCGAGCACCTTGGTGCGGTTGGCCAGGCCGGTGAGGGCGTCTCGCGTGGCGAGGCGCACGAGCTCGGGCTCGGCGGTGTGGTCGACCAGCACGACCGTGACCACCTTGTGCTCGGTGTCGGTGCCGCGGGTGTGGAGCTCGGCCTCGACGACCCGGCCGCCGAAGCGGTTGCGGGTGGTGGCCACCACCGTGCGGGCGCCGGTGGTGTGGAGCAGGGCGTGGTAGGCGGACAGCACGATGGGCTGGTCCTGGTCGACGACGAGCTCGTTGATGGGGAGGCCGATGAGCGCGTCGCGGGAGGTGCGCAGCAGCTCGGTGGCGGCCTCGCTGGCGTAGCGGATGGTGCCGCGCTGGCCCAGGGCGAGGTAGGCGGTGGGCAGATCGTCGCCGATCGCGGTGAGCTCGGGATCGAGGCCGGCATCGCCCGCCTCGGCGGTGGGCACCTCCCGCATGATGCCGACCATGCCGTCGATCTCCGGGTCGCCGAAGCGGTTGTGGATGCGCAGGTCGAAGGTGCGCCACGAGCCGTCGGCGTGGCGCAGGCGCACCCGCACCTCCCCGGTCCACCCGTGCTGCGCCTCCTGCGCCTCGGCGCCGATCTGGAGGCCGCGCGGCGCGTCGTCGGGGTGCACGTGGGCGAAGACGTTGGCGCCGGCCTCGATCCCGTAGCCCAGGAGCCCGTTGGGCGGGGAGAGCCGGGCCTTCAGGTCGCCGTTGCGGTCGAAGACGAAGATCGCCTCCGAGAGGAAGGGGAGCATGGCGTCGAGGTGCTCGGGCCCGACGAGTCCGTCGGGTCCGTGGGTGGCGCCGTCTGGGATGTCGAGCCCGTCGTTGCCAGCGGCCACGGCGAAACCTCCCTTCGGTTACTCGCAGTAGGCAGTGTGCCACCGTGGGCGGTCTTCACCACCCGCGGGCCGGCGATCGGAGCCGGGGCTCAGGTGGGGTCGGTCAGCACCGACGTGATGGTGGCCCGGCCCAGCCGGACGAAGTCGGGGGTCGAGAGCGGGCTCGACACGTAGGCCAGCGCCAGGGCCAGCGCCCACCCCCGTCCCCGCTCCCACGTGCCGTCGTCGACGCCGGCCGCGCTCCGCAGCGCGGGTCGGGCCGCGGGGGGCAGGAGCATCCACGCGATCGCCAGGTCGGTGGCCGGGTCGCCCGAGGTGATGTCGCCGAAGTCGATGACCGCGGCCACCTCGCCGTGGTGGACGATCACGTTGTGCGGGTGGAGGTCGCCGTGCAGCCACAGCGCGGGGCCGGCCCACGGCGGGAGGGCGGCGTGGCGGGCCCAGCAGGCCAGGGCGGCGGGACCGTCGATCGTGGTGCCGAGGGCCTCGATGGCGGCGCGGGCCTGCTCGTCGCGGTCGGCCAGCGGGATCCCCCGGTAGGGGTTGGCCGGGGCCTCGGCGGGCGCCGGCCGGTGGAGCGCGGCCACGAAGGCCCCGAGCTGCGCGGCGGCCCGCTCGAGGTCGGCGGGAGGCTGCGCCAGCGCGGACGTTCCGGGGAACCACGGCGTGACCGACCACGGCCACGGGTAGCGGGCGCTCGGCACGCCGGTCCGGACCGCCACGGGCACCGGGAGCGGGAGGTGGGCGGCGAGCTCGGGCAGCCACCGCTGCTCGCTGACGATGAGCGGGGCGGCCACCGCCCGTCGGGGCAGCCGGACCACCAGGTCGGGGCCGAGCCGGAACGTGACGTTGTCCCACCCGGCGTCGAGCGGCGTCAACGGCCGGTCGGCGAGATCGGGGTGCTGGGCGGCGAGCAGCGATCGCACCAGCTCCTCGGTGATCTCGACCTCGGGCGCAGGTGGGTCGACGGCACCGATCACCCGGTCAGTCTGCCGGTCGGTGCCGGGCGGGCGCGGCGATCGCCGATCACGGCGGCCCGCGGCCCCGCGCGGGTGCCGCGGTGCGCCCCTACGATCCGGTGGTGCCCGGCGAACCCACGTCCCTCGGCGATCGCCCGCGCGTGCTGGCGTACTCGGACTGCGAGCACTGCCGGCCGGGGCTGGTCTCGCAGCCGGCCAACACCGTGTCGAGCCTGGCCTACGTGGCCGCGGGCGCCGAGCTGCTGCGCCACCACCACCCCGACCGGGCCTACGCGTGGTCGCTGATCGGGGTGGGCATGGGATCGGTGGCCTACCACGGGCCCGGCGGCGCGGCCGGCAAGTGGGCCCACGACGCCACGCTGCTGGCGATGTTCGGGCTGATGGCGCTCTCCGACATCACGATCGCCGAAGGCCGGCCCATGTCCCCGGCCGCGATCGCCGGGGTCACCGCGGCGGCGGCCGCTGGTGCCCACCCCCGCACCACCGACGTCGCCCAGGGCGTGGCGGGGGCCCTGGCCCTGGCGGCCACGGCGCGGCGCTTCACCCACAGCACCGCCCATCGCGACCTCGTGGTCTCGCTCCCGTTGTGGGTGGTCGGCCTCACGCTCCAGGTCCTGGGCCGCACCGGCCAGCCCCTGTGCCGTCCCGAGTCGCCGTTCCAGGCCCACGCCGCGTGGCACGTGCTCTCCGCCGCTGCCCTCTGGACGCGGCGCCGGTTCTGACCGGCCGCGGTCAGGCGGGTGTCGGGCGCTGGTGGCGGAACCCCCAGCGGCGTCGGTGCTGGCTGGTGTAGATCCCGCTCGATCCCGAGCACACGTAGGACACGCCGCAGGCCAAGGCGAACACCACGACCAGGGCCGGGTGGAGCCCGAACAGCTCGAGGCCGAGGATCGTGCTGGCGACGGGCGTGTTGCTGGCGCCGGCGAACACGGCCACCAGGCCGGCGGCGGCGGTCAGCGCGATGGGCGCGTGCAGCACGTGGCCCATGGTGACGCCCAGCGTGGCGCCGACGACGAACAGCGGGGTGACCTCGCCGCCGTAGAACCCGGAGCCGAGGGTGAGCGCGGTGAACAGGGTCTTCCATGCGAACGCGCCGAGCGCGACGCCGGCGCCGCCCGCGAGCGACAGGCCGATGAGCGGGAGCGACAGGCCGAGGTAGGCCCGGGTGCCGACGAGGCCGGTCGCCGCGATGACCAGGACGCCGCCGAGCAGGGGCCGGGCGGGCGGCCACGACGCGAGCCGGGCCGACCAGCGGTGCACCCGGTGCAGCGCCTCGGCGAAGACCGTGCTCATGAGGCCGAACGCAGCGCTGGCGATGATCAGCTTGCCGAGCAGCAGCGGCGACAGGTGGACGGTCCCGAGGGAGGGGAGCGCGTCGTGGACGATGCCCAGCTTCAGCACCGTCGCGTCGGCCACAGCGGCGGCCACCGCGGTGGACACGATCGCCGAGCGGCGCAGACGTCCGAGCGTCTGCACCTCCAGAGCGAACGCGAACCCGGCGGCCGGGACGCCGAACACGCCGCTGAACCCGGCGCCGATCGCGGCGACCAGGAGGATGCGCCGCTCGTGGCCGGTGATGCCCAGGCGCTTGGCCAGGCCGTCGGCGATGCTGCCGGCCATCTGCACGGCGGTGCCCTCCCGGCCGGCGGAGCCGCCGAACAGGTGCGTGATGATCGTGGCGATGAAGATCAGCCCGGCCATGCGGCGAGGGATCCATGCCTGCGGCTCGTGGATCTCGTCGAGGATCAGGTTGTTGCCGGCTCCCGACCCGCGCCCGAAGTAGTGGTAGACGAGGCCGACCGCGAACCCGGCGAGCGGCAGCCCGAAGAGCAGGAGCGGGTGCTCGACGAAGCTCTTGGTCGCCCAGCCCATCGCCTTGAGGAAGGCCGCCGACGCCACGCCGGAGAGGAGCCCCACCAGCGCGGCCAAGCCGATGCGCACGAGCCACCGCACCACGGCACCGCGGTCGGGCCGGTGGTCGGCCGCCGGCTCGGTGCCGTGCGGGGGATCGGACTCGGGTGGGGGCACGGGGATCTCCACGGGACGCGCTTCTGTCGGTCTCGTAGGAGCCATCAGCCGGGTGGACCGGCGGTTGCGGCGAGCCCCATCGCCCGGGCCGATCGTAGCGAGGCCCCCACCCGGTCGACCAGCGGGGAGGGTTGGGTAGGGTCGGCCGGATGCGCTCAGGGGGCAAGATCCGCGTCGGGGTCATCGGGCTCGACCACAACCACGGGCTGGTCCTGTCGGCCCGCCTCTGGCAGGCCGGCGCCACCATCGCCGCGTTCCACGCGTCGGGGACGCCGAACGTGGCGGCCATGAAGCTGCTCGGGCCCCGGGCCCGCTCACGGTCCGTCGACGACGTGATCGACGACCCGTCGATCGATCTCATCGTCACCGCGGCCATCCCGTCTGAGCGCGGCGACCTCGCGGCGCGGGCCCTGCGGGCGGGCAAGGACGTGGTGGCCGACAAGCCTGGCGTGACCACGCTCGACGGGCTGGCCGCCATCGAGGAAGCGGTCGCCGAGACCGGGCAGCGCTGGTGGGTGATGTTCGGCGAGCGGTTCGAGAACCGGGCGGTCGCCGAGGCGTGCCGCCGGGCGCAGCTGGGCGACATCGGCCGGGTGGTGTCGGTGATCGGCCTCGGCCCGCACCGCATGGGCGCCGGCGGCCGTCCCGACTGGTTCTGGGACCCCACGGCGACGGGCGGGATCCTCGTCGACATCGGGTCGCACCAGGCCGACCAGTTCCTCATGGCCACGGGCGCCGACGCGGTCGACGTGATCAGCTCGCTGGTCGGCAACGTGTCGAGCCCTCGGCACCCGGCGATGCAGGACGTCGGCCAGATGGTGCTGGCGGGTGGAGGCGCCATCGGCACCCACCGGGTCGACTACCTGTCCCCTGCCGGTCTCAAGACGTGGGGCGATGGCCGGCTGATGATCGTCGGCACCGAGGGGACCATCGAGGCCCGCACCAACGTCGACATCGCCGGCAAGAAGGGCAAGGAGCACCTGATCGTGGTCGACGGCAAGGGCACGCACCGGATCGACTGCAAGACGGCCAAGGTCGACTGGGCCCGGCGCCTGGTGGCCGACGTGGTGGACCAGAGCGACACGTTCGTGAGCCAGCGCCACGTGTACGCCGTGTGCGACCTCACGCTCCGGGCCCAGGCGGCCGCCGGAACGTGGCCGGCGGCGGTGACGGCATGACCCGGCTGCGGATCGGCGTCGTGGGCCTGGGCATCGGCCGGCTGCACGTGCTCGCGCTGCTGCGGCTGCGGTCGCACTTCGAGCTGGTGGCCGTGGCCGACCCCGCGCCCGCCCGGCGCCGCCAGGCCCGCCTCCTCGGCATCAAGGCCGTGCCCGACCTCGACTCGCTGCTGGCGCTGGGGCTCGACGTGGTCGACATCTGCACACCCCCGCACCTGCACGAGCAGCAGATCATCCAGTGCCTCGAGGCCGGCACCGATGTGGTGTGCGAGAAGCCGTTGGTCGACTCGGTGGCTGCCGTCGACCGCCTGGCCGAGGCCGAGGCCCGCACCGGTCGCCGGGTCGCGCCGATCTTCCAGTACCGCTGGGGCGCCGGATCGCAGAAGCTGAAGCGGCTGATCGATGCCGGCATCCCGGGGCGGCTGCTCGTCGCCACCAGCGAGACCATGTGGAAGCGCGGCGACGCCTACTACGCGGTCCCGTGGCGCGGCACGTGGGCGGGCGAGCGCGGCGGGGCCGTGCTCAGCCACGCCATCCACCTGCACGACCTGCTCACCTGGTTGGGCGGTGCGCCCGCCGAGGTGGTCGCCCGCACCACCACGCGCTCGTTCGACATCGAGGTCGAGGATTGCGCGGCCGCGGTGATCACCACCGACGACGGTGCGCTCATGACCGCCACGGTCACGCTCGGCGCCGCGGTCGAGACGTCCCGCCTGCGGTTCGTGTTCGAGCACCTCACGGTCGAGTCGTCCCAGTCGCCCTACAAGCCGGGCGCCGAGCCGTGGACCTTCCACTACGGGTCGAAGGACGTGGCCCGCCGCGCCGAGGCCGCGCTCGCCGCCTGGACGCCGCCGCTCAGCGGGTGGCGGGGCCAGCTGGCGGCAACCCACGACGCGATCGTGAGCGGGGGCCCGCTCCCCGTGAGCCTCGACGATGCCCGGACCGCGCTCGAGATCGTCACGGCCTGGTACGGGTCGGCGCGCTCGGGTCTCCCGCAGGCGCTGCCGCTCGCCGCCGACCACCCCGACCGCGCCAGCTGGCTCCCCGAGGACCTCCGGGAACGCTGACCCGGTCAGGGGACGAGGGGTGCCATGAACCAGGTCACGTCGGGCACCGTCCCGGGGCCGTACCAGAAGATGTCGTCGGTGCCCCCGCCGGTCAGGTCGGCCGCGGTGGGGCGGGCCGACGGCGGGGTGGCCAGCGTCGTGGTGGTGTGGCTGCCTCCCGCGTCCACCTCCCAGAGCGGATCGTTCGGGCCTCCGCTGGCGTACCAGAGGATGTCGTCGACATCGTCGCCGGTGAAGTCGCCCGCCACCGGCGTGTAGGTGTGGGCCTGGGGCGCCGTGACCGCGGTGGTGGTGCGGGTCCCGCCGATGTTGAAGTCCCAGAGGCTGTCGGGGGCGGTGCCGGGTGCGTACCAGAGGATGTCGTCGACGTGGTCGCCGGTGAAGTCTCCGGCGACGGGCCGGTAGGTGCCGTTGATGGTGATCGGGGTGGTGGTGTGGGTGCCGCCGGTGTTGAAGTCCCAGAGGCTGTCGGGGGCGGTGCCGGGTGCGTACCAGAGGATGTCGTCGACGTGGTCGCCGGTGAAGTCTCCGGCGACGGGCCGGTAGGTGCCGTTGATGGTGATCGGGGTGGAGGTGTGGGTGCCGCCGGTGTTGAAGTCCCAGAGGCTGTCGGGAGCGCTGCCGGGTGCGTACCAGAGCACGTCCGTCACCCCGTCGCCGGTGAAGTCGCCCGCCACGGGGGTGAAGGTGCCCGAGACGCTGACCGAGCGGGTGGTGAAGGTGCCATCGCCGCGGTAGGTGCGGATCACGTCGGCGCCGGCGCCCGGTTGGTACAGCAGGAGGTCGTCGGTCCCGTCGCCGTCGAAGTCGCCGGCGATCGGCTGGTACGCCCCGCCCAGGGTCTGGGGCCGGGTGACCGCGGGGAGGCTCGAGACGGGGGTCGGCGGATCGAGGTAGCGGAAGCGGGGGCCGCCGGTCGAGGCGTAGGTGCCGCGCTGGGCGACGATCACCGCGCCGCCGGCCGGGTGCGGGGGCGCCGTGACGGTGAGGGTCGTCGCCGACACCACGTGGAGGTCGGTCGCGGGTCGGCCGCCGAACGTGACGCCGGTGGTGCCGAGCAGGTTGGACCCGGTGAGGGTGACCGTCGTGCCGCCCAGGGCGGTCCCCGAGGCGGGCGCCGCCGCCGTGACCTTCAGGGGGGCGGCGAACGAGGCGGTGATCGGCACCGAGGCGCCCCAGGGGCTGGTCACGGTCACCAGGTGGGCGCCGGGGGTCTGGGTGGGTGGCGTGGCCTTCAGGTGCTCGGCATCGGTGATCGTGAACGGGACCGACACCCCGTCGAACCGCACCGACGTGGCGCCGCCCAGCCCGGCGCCCGTCAAGGTGATCGGCGCCGGCTGGTCGATGACCGGAGCGGGCGTGGCGGTGTCGACCACCGGGGCCAGGCCGTCCACCACGAGCTCGCCCGCGGCAGTGGCGATGAACGCCCGGTCGCCGGCGGCGTCGAGCGCCAGGCCGTACCGCGCGGGGTCGGCGGTCAGCGTGTGCGTGGCTCGCGCATCGCCGGCTCGGGCGACGACGTGCTGGAACGCGAGCACGCCGCCGTGGCCTGGCGAGTGCGCCACCGCGCTGCTGCTCGTGCCCGGGTAGTTCGTCCCGGTGGGCGTCATGGTGCTCAGCACCAGCTCGCTCCCGTCGTCGCCCCAGAGCCGGTCCGCGGTGGCCGAGGCGACGAAGTCGAACGGGTACCGCTCCCGCGACCAGGGCTTGTCGGTGGCGAGCACCGCAGGGGTGGCGGCGGTGCCGTCGAGGTGCGCCACCGTCATGGCACTGACCATCGGGCTCCAGGCGAGGTAGCGGTTCGGCGCGCCCTCGATGCTGCCGAAGCGCGCCTGGTCGAGCGTGGGATCCAGGCCGCCGGTGACCGCGCCGGTGGTCAGGTCGAGCGTCGCCTCCTTCCGGCCCGGGCCGGAGCCGTCGGCGAACCGCACCCGGTTCCCGGTGATCGCGAACGAGCCGGAGGAGGCTCGCCGGAGCGCCAGGCTCCGCACGACGGCGAGCGACGAGGTGTCGATCTCGGACAGCTTCCCGGCGTTGGGGAGCATGGCGTAGAGCTTGGAGCCGACGATCTGGAGATCGCTCACCTCCCACTGGTCGGGGATGCGTCCCACCTGCCGGCCGTTGCTGTCGACCACGACGATGGCGTCGCCGACCGCCACGTAGGCGCGGCCCGTGGCGGGGTCGGTGATGACCTGGCGCACGTCGCCGGGCGGCAGCGGCAGCCGGCGTCGTTCGAGGGTGCGGTGCGGGGGTGAGGCGAAGTCGACGTCACGGGTCCAGGCGCTCGGATCGACCGTCCCGTCGAGCACGAGGTCGTTGCTGGCGATCGAGGTCGACGTGCCGGGCGCGGTGATCACCAGGTCCAGGTGGCGCCCGAAGGCCACGTTGGCGAGCTGGTAGGTCCCCTCCGGTCCGGTCGTGGTGGTGCGGGCGGGGCCCGTCTCGCCGGTGAGCGAGACCGAGGCTCCGGCGACCGGCGTCCCGGCTCGCGTCACCGTTCCTCGGAGCGTCGCCGTGCCGTTGGCGATCACCTGGACGGTCGTCGAGACCGGCCCCAGCGGGCCGTCGAGCACGAGCGGCTGGGTGCCCACCGTGGCAGACGTGCGCACGTCGATCGTGATCTGGTTCGGACCCTGGTGCGAGAGGGCGACCGGCGCCCCGCCCAGCTTCACCGAGGTGATCAGGCCGAGGCCCGTCCCCGTGATCGTGCGGCGGGCGTCCACCCCGCGCGGGATCGCCGGTCCGCTGATCCCCGTGACGGTGGGTGCCAGGTCCCGCGTGGTCAGCGACAGCCAGCGGTCGTCGTCGCCGGTCAGGAGGTAGGCGCGGGTGGCGTCGGGGGCGAGCGCCACCTTCCAGAAGCCGTCGGTGAGGCCCTCGGCCACGAGGGGCACCCCTCGCCGCGACAGGGTCAGGCGGCCTTGTTCCGATTCCGTGGCGATGAGCCCGCCCGCCCCTGGGCTGTAGGCGACGGTGGTGCCGTACTGGGACGTGGGGTACGACGCCCCGGTCGGGTGCATCACGCCGGCCGCGTCGGGCGTGGAGCTGTACTCGACGAGCCGGCTGCTCTGGTTCGAGGCGGCCACCAGGAAGGTGCCGGCTTCGGTGACGGCCAGGTCGTTCAGCTGGGACCAGGCGGGGGCCTCCACCTCGCCGATGACGGTGATCGGGTTGGTCGTGAGGTCCACCTTGTGGACCCGGTACGGCTTGCCCGACGATGCGGCCATGAGCGCCTGGGTGGTGGAGCCTGGGATCTCGGTGATGTTCCAGCTGTCCTGCACGATGCCGTGGTCGGTGACCTCGCTGGTGGTGGGGTCGAGCGAGCGGAGCTCGGGGTTGAAGTCGCGCGGGCTGAAGAACCAGATCTGGCCGGCGATCGTGGCGATCGAGGCGCTGATGTACGCGCCCACCGGGTACTCGGCCACCTTGGTCAGGGTGCTCGGGTCGATCTTGGCGAGCGCATCGGCGCCGGACTCGGCGACCCAGAGGAACCCGTCGTCGTCGAACGCCATGCCGCGGGCCTCGGGCACCGGCGTGATGGCGCCGAGCTGGGCTCCCTCGGGGCTGAACGCGACCACCTTGTCGGCCCCCGACACGAAGACGCGGCCGCTCCCCGGGTCGACGATCATCATCCCCAGGTCGGCGAGCTGGAAGCCGAGGGCGGGCGCCGTGGCGCCGGCGGGCTGGGGGGCTGCGGCCACGAGCGGCACGAGCGTGGCCAGCACGGCCAGCGCCATCGTCGCGGCGCGGTGGCGCCGACGCGTCCGGCCGATCGCCTGCACCGTCATCTCGTTCGCTCCATCGTCGCCGTCAGCACCCGTTCCCATCATCGGCCGTCCGGACCGGGACCATGAGCGATCGACTCCGGCATCCAGGGTGCGCGCGCCAAGTGACCCGTCGGTAATCTCGGCTGATGGGCACCCCAGTGATCGACCGCATCGAGCGGCTCAACCGAGCCTCGGCGAAGCGGGTCATCGACCCCGATGTCGAGCTGGTCGGCAACGTGGGCGACGGCCAGCTCCTCCCCGACGAGCTGCTGTCGGTCCACGGCCTCGACGTGCACCTCACCCCGGAGCGGCGCCGCACCCTCGCCCGTGAGGAGGTGGCTTCGATCTTCGACAACGGCATCCGCTTCGAGGCCATCCTCGAGGCCGGCTTCGCGCTGCAGATCGCCCGGTCGGCCGACCTCAACGATGCCCGCATCACCTACCTCCTCCACGAGATGGGCGAGGAGACCCGGCACCAGCGCCTGTTCCAGCGGGTCCGCCAGCAGATCGAGCCCACGGCCGGCAACCCGTTCGCCGACGTCTGGATCATGGGCCAGATCGACCGCTACGGCTCGGCGTGGATCATCAACCACCTGCCGATGCTCTACGTGATGGTCCTGGCGGGCGAGGAGATCCCCGACCTGCTCCAGAAGCTGGCATCCGAGCACCCCGACACCGACCCGTTCCTGGCGCAGCTGAGCCGCTACCACCGCCAGGAGGAGGCGCGGCACCTGTCGTTCGCCCGGGCGATGCTCCCCGAGATCTGGGCCAAGGCCACCACCTCGGAGAAGGTCGCCGTGCGCCGCGTCGCGCCGCTCATCATCACGCAGATGTTCACGTTCCTCGTGCAGCCCGGCGTCTACGAGACGGTCGGCCTCCCGGGTTGGGCCACCTGGAAGGCCGTCAACCGGCTCCCCGAGCGCATCGCCCTGCGCCAGCAGGCCACCAGGCCGGTGCTCGCCACGCTGCTCGACGCCGGGGTGGTGGCCACCGGCCGCATCCCCCGGGCGTGGCAGAAGCTGTGCGGCGTCGACGCCAAGGGCCGTCCCGTCGTGCCTGCGGTCCAGCCCGCGTAGCTCAGGAAGCCGCGAAGTCGACCTCGTCGGTGGCCACGGTGCCGGCGGTGCGGCCGGGAGCTTCCTGGTTGTCCCAGTAGAGGTTGGTGTGGGCGATGACCAGCTCGGGCGTGGGCGCCCCCCATTCGGTGAGGTCCGCGGTGGTGTGGGCGTCGCCCACCAGCGTGGCGTCGTAGCCGCGGGCGAAGGCGCCGTGCAGGGTGGAGCGGACGCACTGGTCGGTCTGGGCCCCGGCCACCACGAGCCGGCCCACGCCCAGGTCGGCCAGCACCGCCTCGAGCGTGGTGTCCTCGAACGCGTCGCCGTAGTGCTTCTCGACGTGCGGCTCGGCGTCGTCGGGGGTGAGCTCGGCCACGATCTGCCAGCCGTCGCTGTCGCGGACGGTCCGCTCGTCGGAGTGCTGGACCCACACGACCGGCACCTCCTCGGCTCGGGCCCGGTCCACGAGGGTGGCCACGTTGGCGACCACCTCGTCTCGCTGGTGGTTGCCCTCGACCACCCGCGTCTGCACGTCGATGATGATGAGCGCGGTGTTCGGCCGGTTCTCGAGGGTGGTCATGGGGTCCTCCTGGCGACGTGCTGGTTCGGGGCTCGTCCGGCCACGGTAGGTACCTCCGTCCCGCCGCGCCACCGGCACCGACGTGCCGGGGCCGGCGCGGTCAGGGGAGGGGCTCGTCGGGGGCGATGCCGGTCTCGAGGATCGACTTGAGCGACGCCAGCACGATGGGCCAGCCGCCGCTCACCATCGACAGGACGAGGCCGTCGGGGTCGGTCTCGTGGGTCACGGTCAGCTTGACGAACGGGTCGCCGTCCTCGATGTCGAAGTTGGCGGTGGAGCGGCCCTCGGCCTCCCAGCGCTGCTGCTTCTCGTCGTCGATCCCGATGGCGTCGGCCAGCTCGGGCGTCATCGAGTGCCACGTGTAGGAGAGGTGGGTGTAGGGATCGGCGGCCAGGACCACCTGCTCGGGGTCGTCGACCACGACGCCGTGGTTGGTCCAGACCATCTTCGAGCCCGGCTTCCAGTCGGTCTGGAACGACAGGCCCCAGTAGCGGCTGGTGAACGCGGGGTCGGTGAGGGCCTGCCAGAGCTCGGCGGGCGTGGTGCGGATGTAGGTGGTGTAGACGAAGGTCGGCTTCGACATCGGGGGTGCCTCCAGGGCGGTCTTCAGGTCGGCCAGGGCTTCCACCCGGCCACGGTCGTAGTGGCTGATCCACCGGTCGCCGATGTCGTTGATCGGGGCGGCGTTCAGGTAGTGCAACTTCTCTCGACCGTGGCGGACGGTCGTCACCAGGCCGGCGGCCTCGAGGATGGCCAGGTGCTTGCTGACCGATTGGCGGGCCATGTCGAGCTCCGCGCACAGGTCCCGTAGGTTCTGCCCGGGGGTCTCGCGCAGGCTGTCGAGCAGCGTGCGCCGGCCGGGGTCGGCGAGGGCGCGGAACACGTCGTCCATCGGATGAGTGTTGCCGGTGCTCAGTGGTCCCAGCTGCTGATCACGAGCTCGTCGGGGTAGGTGCAGGAGCGCCCGCCCTCGAGCAGCGCCTTGAGCCCGAGCAGGAACGTGCCCCACTTGGTGGTGCAGTGGCCGATGAACGGGACGGCTTCGCGCCAGTCCCCGTGGGTGAAGAACAGGACCGTCTCGTCGCCCTCCTGGGTCAGCTGGAACGTGCAGGTGGTGTCGATCCATTCGTCGGGCCCGGCGATGCCGCGCCAGACGATGCGGTCGTCGGCCACCTCGAGCACCTCGAACGAGGCGCTGCGGTCCGGGCTGCCGAAGGTGAAGACGAGCTTGCCGCCGACGGTGGGGTCGCCTTGGGTGTCGGTGGTCCACCACGAGGCGAGGCCCTCGGTGGTGGTGAGCGCGTGGTGCACCCGCTCCATCGGTGCGTTGATCCCGATGCGGTGGTGGATGTCGTACATGGCGTCTGCTCCTGATCGTCCGGCCGCTTCATGCAGCCGTTTGGCTGCCCATCATGATGCGCAGCCAAACGGCTGCCTGTCAAGGCCCCCCTTCGGTGCCGCCCCCGTGGCCGGGGACAGGGAGGGCTTGTGGCGCCCGCCTGCGGCCGCGAGCATCGGCGCATGGCCTCCCCGCTGCACGTCTCCCGCTCGCGCACCTTCCCCATCGCCCTCGCCGAGGCGTACGAGCGCACGCTGGCCTGGCCGCTCCCCGAGCTGTTCGAGGCTCGGTACGGGCCGATCCCGCCGATCACCAGCACCGACCAGGAGGGGGAGTGGGGCACGGTCGGCCAGGTGCGGACCATCCACACCGGCGACGGCGGCTCGATGCGGGAGCGCCTGGTCCGGGTCGACCCGCCCAACGTGTTCGCCTACGAGATCACCGAGCTCACCGGCCCGATGAAGGGGCTGGCGTCGCTCATCGAGGGCACGTGGGCGTTCGAGGAGGTCGGCACCGGCTGCCGCATCACCTGGTCGTGGACCATCCACCCCAAGTCGTCTGCCTCCGGCGTCGCCCTGCCGGTCTTCGGCCGCCTGTGGAAGGCCTACGCCAGCCGCGCCCTCGACCACCTCGAAGACCTCCTGCTCACCCCGGCGGCCTGAGCGCCGCGCCGTCGCTTCCTGGCGTCGGGCCGGGCTGCTCGGCTCAAGGTCCGGCGGACCGGGCCGATCGTTCCCATGGACCGTCGCGGTCCGGCGGACCACCGAGGAGAACGTGCATGGAGCCAGCTGCGCCACCGACGACCACATCCGACGACCCGTCGTCGCGCTGGGGGTCTCGGTCCGGTTCCACCGAAGGCAAGGTGCGGTTCACCGCCATCGATCGCGACGAGGTCGGTCAGGGCTTCCTCGAATCGAACCGGACCATCGCCACCGGTGTGGCGTGGGTGCTGGTCGGCCTGGTGGTCACGATCGGGTCGCTGCTCCTGGCCCCCGGCGGCTACGTGATCTTGGCGGTCCCGCCCATCGGCGCCGGGGCGTTCCTCGTCGCCAAGGGCGTGCAGCTGCGCAAGGCGGTCTGGGCCGAGGCCGACCGGTTGGAGCGCTCCGGCGCGACCTGAGCCGGGGAGGGCCGTGAGCGTTCGGGGGCTGTCGGCCGGCGCGGCCACCGTGGTCGGCCTCGAGCCGGCGGTAGCCTGCCGTCCTCGCCGAGGTCGGCCTCGGGCGTCACCGTGGAGCGTGGACATGTCGTACGCAGTGGATTTCGTGACGGTCTCGACCGTGGGCCTGGAGTCGTCGCCGGTACCAGAGGCCCTGGCGGGCCTGCGCGCCAACGAGGCGCGCTACATCAAGAACAAGTACGACCACGTCTTCACCGTGGAGCCGGCGAGCAAGGCCAAGGAGACGATCGATCGGGTGAGCCGCATCCTCCAGGAGCGCGACCTCGTGATCGCGTCGAAGCCCCTGGAGGCCACCACGTTCGAGGCCGACGGGATCCGCTTCGACTACGTGTTCTACGAGAACGGCCTCGGGATCAACGTGATGTACACGCTGGCCGACGGCGGGAAGCGGGCCGTCGGGTTCAAGCTCTCGGACGGGATGGAGATCCCCGAGGAGCTCGACGCCAAGTTCAAGTTCGCCCGGCAGAAGTCGAAGCTGGCCGGCACCATCCGCGGCTCGTACTTCGTCATCAAGGGCGAGTACTGACCGGTCGTCGCGGCCCGTGCTGGGCCTGAGCGATCGTCCCCCACCTACGGTGCGCGGCTCCGACGAGGCCGGCGCCCCAGTCGTCGTCCCGGCGGGCGATGATTCCGCCGCCTCCCCACCGTCTGTCGATCATGTGCTGGTCGTGGACGATCGTGGGAGCGTGAGCTGGTGTTGACGGAGGTGGCCGACGGGGTCTGGGTCCGGCAGAGCGCGTGGGTGTGGACCAACTCGATCGTGGTGCGCGGCGATGGCGGGTTGGTCGTGATCGATCCGGGCATCGAGGGCTCCGAGCTGGACGAGCTCGCCGACGACATCGACCGGCTCGGCATCCCGGTGGTCGCCGGGTTCTCCACCCACCCCCACTGGGACCACCTGCTGTGGCACCCCCGGTTCGGCGCCGTGCCGCGCTACGCCACGGCTGCCAACGCCGAGCTGGCCGGCCTCGCCCGCGAGCGGGCGCAGGCGATGGCGGCGGAGAGCGCCACGGGCATCCCGCTCGACCTGGTGGCGCTCCTCACGCCGCTGCCGGCCGACGGCGGACCGATGCCCGGCGAGATCATCGAGCACCACGCCCACGCCGTCGGCCACGCCGCGATCCTCCTGGCCGACCGGGGCGTCCTGCTCGCCGGCGACATGTACTCCGACGTGCTGATCCCCATGTTCGACCCCCGCCAGGCCGACCAGGTCGACGCCTACGAGGCCGCCCTCGACCGGCTCGGTGCGGCGGCCCTCCAGGTCGACGTCCTCGTCCCCGGCCACGGCAGCGTGGCCGAAGGCCCCGAGGTGGCGGCTCGCGTCGCCGCCGACCGGGCGTACATCGACGCGGTCCGGCGAGGGACCGATCCCGACGATGCCCGCCTCGGCCCGGACCCTTCCCAGGAGTGGCTCGGCGCCATCCACCGCTCGAACGTGGAGGCGACCCGAGCCCAGTAGCCGCGGCGCAGGGCCGGAGGAGCGGCCGCGGTGCCGTTCAGGCGAACTGCTTCGTGAGCTCGGCGATCTCGTCGAAGTTCCTCTTGATGTCCGGCAAGGACTGGCTGCCATCGCGGTAGGCCTGCTTGGACATGTCCTTGGCGCCGAAGCGGAGCCGTCCGGAGTCGCTGTCGATGACGTCGGCGACCAGCAGCGCGCCGGTCTCGGCGTCGACGCCGCACTCGATCTTGAAGTCGAAGTACGTCCCGCCCAGTGCGGCCCAGGCCTGCTCCACGATCTCGAAGGTCCCGAGGGTGAGCTCGCGGAGCGCGTCGAGCAGCTCCGAGGTGACCAGGGAGAAGCGGCTGCGGGAGAGCGGCTCCTGGCTGATGAGATCGCCGGCGCGGCCTCCGAGCTGGATGGCCGCGTTCGCGTTGGGCGCCAGACGTCGCAGCACGTCGCCGTCGAAGTCGAGCTCGAGGAGCGGGTCGTGGTTGGCGTCGTCCTTCTCGAAGACCTCGAAGACGAGGTCGGCGAGCACGGTGCCGTCGGCGATGTCGGGGTTCCGGTCGATGAAGCCGCCGGTGGCGATCCGCCGAGCGACCAGCTCGAGCGGGATCATCTCGACGCGGCGCGCCCGGAACGTGATCGCGTCGACCTGCTCGATGAAGTGCGTCGGCACGCCGTGGCTGCTGAGCAGCTGGAAGACGTTGCAGGTGGTCGTCGTCGACGACGCCGCCTTGCCGTCGATGACGTCGTGCTTCTCGCCGTCACCGGCCGTGATGTCGTCCTTGCTGCGGATCAGCACGGTGCCGTCCCCGGAGTCGATGATGATCTTGGTCTTGCCTTCGTCGATGGCTTGCATGAGCCGCTCCTTCTCTCGGTCGAACAACGACGCGGGCGCGTCGGGCAGGGGCGCCAGCCGGTCGGGACGGACCGAGCGGACGCCATCGATCTCGTCGGTGGCGGCGCGCAGCCGCTGCCGCACCCGGTTGAGCCGTGACCGCACGGTCCCGGTGGGGACGCCGAGCGCGTCGGCGATCTCGCCGTAGGTGAGGTCCTCCCAGGCGAACAGGAGGAGCGCGTCCCGCTCGCCGGCCGGCAGCTCCTCGAGCAGCTCGGCCATGGCTCGAAGCTGGACGTGGGCGTCGACCGACGCCGTCACCGAGTCGGCGTGATCGTGGCGCTCGCTCTGGACGAGCACCCGCTCCAGGGCCCGGAGCTCCGACGCGCGGTGCCGGTGGTGCTTGCTGAGCAGGTTGGACGCGATGCCGTACAACCAGGGCAGTGCCGCCGGGTGGCTCTGGTCGTACCGCCCCCGGGCTTCGAAGGCGGCGAGGAACACGTCGCTCAGGAGGTCGCCGGCCTCATCGGGGCCGATCCGCCGGGCGAGGAACCGGAAGATGGATCGCCCGTGGCGGTCGAAGATCTCCCCGAACCGGCCGGCGTCGACGAGCGACTCCGCCATCAGCTCGGCATCCGACGATCGGGTCACATCCAATACTTACCGCCAGACCCGATCGCGGTTCGCGGCCCGACGATGGACCCCGCTTCCCTGCCAGCCATCGACCCGTCGCGGCATCGGGGCGGGGGCCGGCGCGTGGCGTCCGGGCCCGCGTCGCGCACCGGGCGGGAAGGAGCACCCCCAACGGGATTCGAACCCGTGTTACCTGCGTGAAAGGCAGGCGTCCTAGGCCGCTGGACGATGGGGGCCTGTCCCGAGATCGGGACCTCGGCACGGTAGCAGGACGCCCCATCGGGCCCCGAAGAGATGGCCCTGGGTGGCGCCGAGGGCTGCTTGACCTCGATTTTCGCGGGCGCCGAATAGGTTGTCCCGATGTCGCACGGTCCCTTCCCCTTCGCCGCCTCCGGGCTAGCGCGCCGACCAGGCCTCAACCTCTGGGTTCCCGCTGCCGACGAGGTTCATGTGAACACGGCTGGAGATGGTGAGCGTGGCTGACGAACAGGTGCCGTGGCCCCCGCCACCCCGCGAGCCAGGTCCGTGGGCGGGCGGTCCTCCCGTCGCGCCCCCTGGGAACACCCCGCTGCCCCCGCTCCCCGGCGCCGGCGGCGTCGTGCACGGTGCCGCGCACCAGGCCAACCCGTGGGCGGAGCCGGCGCCCGGCAGCCCCGGCGCCTGGGGCGTCCCCGGGCAGTTCCCGGGCAGCCCGCCTCCTGGGGGCCGAGAGTTCCCCGGCCTGCCGCCGGCGGGCTCCGGGCTCGTCGACCGCGCCCCCAAGGCCGTGCTCGTCGTGGCGGCCCTGCTGGTCATCGCCCTGATCGCCGGTGTCGGCTACGTCGCGGTCAAGGGCGGGCGGCAGTACCCGTCGGCCTGGGACCCGCGCGTCGAGGGCATCACCAAGTGGGTGGCGAAGGAGCGCGAGCTCGACTTCGAGCACCCGGTCAAGGTCAACTTCCTCACCGACAAGGAGTACACCGCTCGGTCCACCGAGGGCGGTGACCAGGGCTCCACCGAGTCCAAGCAGTACTACGACGACCAGGCCGCCCAGCTGCGGGCGCTCGGCTTCCTCGAGGGCAAGGTCGACCTGGCCAAGGCCAACGACACGCTCAGCGACTCGGGCACGCTCGCCTACTACGACCCCGAGGTCAAAGAGGTGTTCGTCCGCGGCACCGCGCTCACGCCGGCCGTGCGCGTCACGCTCGCCCACGAGCTCACCCACGTGCTCCAGGACCAGCACTTCGACCTCAACCGGATCGGCAAGCTCGACTCCGGCCGCGCCTCGGTGCTGCGGGCGCTGGGCGAGGGCGACGCCACCAAGGTGGAGGACGCCTACGTCGCCAAGGGCCTGAGCGCCAAGGACCGCGCCACGTACATGAAGGAGTCGGCGGCCAGCGCCAAGGAGTCCACCGACGCGGTCGACGCCTCCGTCCCGCCGATCCTCAGCACCGTGTTCGCCTCGCCCTACATCCTCGGTCCCGAGCTCATCTCGTACCTCGACCAGAAGGGCGGGTGGACCGCCATCAACGAGGCGCTCGAGGACCCGCCCACCGAAGAGGCCATGTTCGACCCGAGCACGTACGGCACCGATGCCGCCCGCCAGCAGACAGTCGACATCAAGGCGCCCACCGGAACCGAGGTGCTCGACAAGAGCGAGTTCGGGCCCACCACCTGGTACCTGCTCCTCGCCAGCCGCCTCGATCCGGCCAAGGCGCTCGCAGCCACCGACGGATGGGGCGGCGACCAGTACGTCGTGTACCGCCAGGACGGCAAGGTCTGCCTCGACGCCACCATCGAAGGCGACACCCCCGACGACACCAAGGAGCTCGCCACCGCCCTCGGCGAGTGGGCCGCCAAGTCGCCCAAGGGCACCACCGCGGTCACGAGCGACACCGGCGAGGTGCAGTTCCACAGCTGCGATCCGGGCACCAAGGCCAAGGCGGTCGGCACGAAGGTCACCCCCGACCTGCTGACGTTGCCGGTCACCCGGACCGAGCTCTACGTCCAGGCGATGAAGGCCGACAAGACGCCGAAGGAGTCGGCCTGCTTCGCGAACGGGGTCGTCGACAAGTTCACCCTCAGCCAGCTGAGCGACCCCGACGGGGCCTTCTTGAACTCCACCGCCGGCCAGCAGATCATCAGCGAGCTCCGGCTGACCTGCTTCAACTAGGCGGGTCGGGCGGGTCGGGGACGCGGTCGTCGAGCGCGGCCACGACCTCGTGCTGCACGATCGTGGTGAAGTCGTACACGGCCCAGAGCGCATCATCCTGGGGCCCTCGTGACGGGCGGTGCAGCGGCCCGTGGTCGTCGTCGTCGATCTCGAGCCTCGTGCCCACGACCAGGCGCACGGCGTTGAGCGCCTGGATCCAGTCCCAGAGCTCGGGCTCGGTCACCTCGGTGCGGGTCAGCGAGTCGATGACGGTGGCGATGGATGCCTGCCGCGAGGTGCGCAGCTCCTCGCCCGCCAGGAGCTGGTAGCCGGCGTCGGCCTCGTCGTCGTCGAGGTAGGCCGGCGGGCTGAGGCGATCGAGGTTGGGGTGGTCGGGGCCGGTGTCGAGCTGCGAGCTCAGATCGGCGAGCAGCAGGGTGAGGACCTCGCGGCTGTCGTCGTCGAGGTTGACGTCGTAGCGCCCGTCGGAGCGGCGCTTGATCATCTTGGGTCTGCGGAACAGTGCGATGGCGGAAGCCCTACTCGTCGTGCTGCATGGTGGCCCACAGCCCGTGCTCGTGCAGCCGGAACACGTCGAGCTCCGCCTTCTCGCGCGGTCCCGACGAGACCACGGCCCGGCCCTTGTTGTGGACGTCGAGCATCAGCTTCTCGGCCTTGTCCTTGGAGAACCCGAACAGCTTGCGGAAGACGAGGGCGACGTACTCCATCGTGTTGATGGGGTCGTTCCAGACCAGGACGATCCAGGGCAGGTCGGTGTCGAGCGCGACATCCCCCTCAGGGGACGAGATCTCCGTGGGGGAGATGGTCGGGGTGCTCGGTGCCACCCCCCGATTGTGCCGCGGTTGGGGCCTCCGACTCCAGAGGCGCCCGCATCCGCAGCAGGACCATGAGCACGGCGACCCACACCAGCGACGCCCCGAGGATGTGCAGGGCCACCAGCCCGGGCGGCACGCCGGTGAAGTACTGGGTGTACCCGATGGCCCCCTGGAGGAGCAGGACCGTGAGCAGCGTGGTGGTGGCCGCGAGGAGCTGGCCCTTCGGCTGGTGGCGCCGGAGCTGCACCAGGACCCAGATGGTCGCGCCGAGGAACACCATCATCGCGATGCCGTGGATGCGAGCCGCGTCGTGCACGTGGATGGGCAGCCGGCGGACCGAGGCCGCGGCTTCGCGCTGCTCGGCGAGCGATGCGCCCATCTCGGCTTCGTTGTGGCCGCTGTGGGGCCCGGACCCCGTGACGAGCGTGCCGGTGAGGAGCACGACCATGGCCAGGCCCACCAGGGCCTTGCCCCAGGCGAGCAGCGCGGGGGTGACGACGGGCCGCGGCGCGACGCCGTCGGGGAGCCCGGCGCGGTGGGTGAGCACGGTGGCGTTGGCCACCAGGGCCATCGACACGACGAAGTGGCCCTGCACCAGCCACGGGTTGAGGTCGCTCAGCACCACGAGGCCGCCGAGCACGATCTGGGCGACGACGCCGCCCACGAGCCCGAGCGACAGCCACACCAGGTCCTTGCGGCGCGGGGCCCGCCGCAGCGAGCCGAGCACGGCGAGCACCACCGCCACCGAGACCAGGCCGGTGATCATGCGGTTGTAGAACTCGATCTTGGCGTGCAGGTCGGTGGACGGCGTGAACGTCTTCTGCGTGCAGCGGGGCCAGTCGGTGCAGCCGAGGCCCGAGCCGGTGAGGCGGACGCCCGCGCCGGTCACGACGATCGCGACCAGCAGCACCAGGGCCGCCATCGTGATCACCCGGTAGGTGCGCGGCGAGACCGGTTGACGAAGACGCGACAGCACCGTTCCAGGGTACGGGCGCCGCGCGTGCCCGACCCAAGCGGGGGCCGGGTCGCCTGCCTCTGCCGCCGCGCCACCGGAATAGTTCGGGCCGGTGCCCGAGACTTAGGGTGGCGACCGTGTTGAAGCCGGCCCAGTCTCCGCTGCGATCTCGTGTCGCCGGGTACGTCGCGCTGACCAAGCCGCGCATCATCGAGCTGCTCCTCGTCACCACCGTGCCGACCATGGTCGTGGCCGAGAAGGGGATCCCCTCGATCTGGCTGATGATCAACACGGTCATCGGTGGGGCCCTCGCCGCGGGCGGGGCCAACGCCATCAACATGTACGTCGATCGAGACATCGACGCGCTGATGGAGCGCACCAAGAACCGCCCGCTCGTCACCGGGCTCATCAAGCCCCGCAACGGCCTGATCTTCGCCATCGCCCTCGAGGTCATCGCGTTCGTGTGGCTCACCTACTGGGTGAACCTGCTCACCGCGTGCCTGGGCGTGGCCGCCTGCCTCTTCTACGTGTTCGTGTACACGCTGTGGCTCAAGCGCACGTCGAAGAGCAACATCGTCATCGGTGGTGCGGCGGGCGCCGTCCCCGTGCTGATCGGGTGGACCGCCGTCACCAACAGCCTGAGCTGGGCCCCGATCGTCTTGTTCGCCGTCATGTTCTACTGGACGCCCCCGCACTTCTGGGCGCTGGCCATCAAGTACAAGGACGACTACTCCTCCGCCGACGTGCCGATGCTGCCCTCCGTGGCCAGCATGAAGACCACGGCGACGCGGATCCTCCTCTACACGCTGCTCCTGTGGGGCCTCACCCTGGTGTTCTCGCCGGTGGCCGACATGGGCGACATCTACCTGGTGTCGGCCATCGTCCTCGGCGGCGTGTTCACCTGGTTCGCGGTGCGGCTGCTGCGGGAGCCCACCACCCAGCGCGCCATGAAGGTGTTCACCTACTCGATCACCTACATCACCTTGCTGTTCGGGGCGATGGCGCTCGATGTCCTGGTGCGGAACGCCCGATGAGCACCGGTGTCTCCGCCCCTGCCCACCGCGGCTTTTCCTGGCCGCAAGGGCGACTGTGTAGTGTCCCGATCCGTACGGAACCGAACCCCCACGAAGCGTCGCGCTGCCCCTGGGAGGGTGTGGCGACGGTGAGGTCAGAGCACCCATGGCTGTAACCGAGACCCCTCCCGAGACCGTTGACGCGGCCTCTGCGACGGATCCCTCGCCCCAACGCACGCAACCCACCGGGTTGGCCGGCGTCCTGGGCTCCGGCGACCACAAGGTGATCGGTCGCCTGTTCATCGTCACGTCGCTGATCCTCGGGCTCGTGGTGCTGGCGCTGAGCGAGGGCTTCGTGATCGAGGCCATCAAGCCCGAGACGCTCGACATCTTCACCAGCGACACCGCCTACCAGCTGTTCACGCTGGCTCGCATCGGGTTCATCTTCCTGCTGGCGATGCCCCTGGTGATCGGCGTGGCCATGGTGGTCGTGCCCCTGCAGGTGGGCGCTCGCACCATCGCCTTCCCCCGGGCCGCCGCCGCCTCGTTCTGGGGCTGGTTCCTCGGCTCGCTGGCGCTCATCGGCTCCTACATCGGCAACGGCGGCCCCGGCGGCGGCAGCAGCATCGGCGTGAACCTGTGGATCACCTCCATGGGCCTGATCGTGATCTCCCTCCTGCTGGCCTCGATCTGCCTGGCCACCACGGTGCTGGCCCTGCGCCCCACGGGCATGTACCTCCAGCGGGTCCCGCTGTTCTCGTGGTCGGCGATGATCGCCGCCCTCCTGTGGCTGCTCACCCTCCCGGTGCTGTTCGCCCTGATCGTGCTGATGTACGTCGACCACCGCAGCGCCGGCAGCGTGTTCGTGGGCAACCCGGCCACGCTCTACGGCAGCCTCACCTGGCTGTTCCGCAACCCGCAGATCTACGTGGTGGCCATCCCGGTCCTCGGCTTCGTCGCCGATGTCCTGGCCACCACCTCCGGCGCCCGGATGCAGCTGCGCTCGGTCGCCCAGAGCGCCATCGCCGTGTTCGGCATCCTCTCGTTCGGCGCCTTCCTGGTGGCCCCCAGCGCCTCGGCCCTCGACTCGCCCCTGGTGCTGGTCATGGGCCTGGTGGCCGTCCTGCCGCTGCTCGCGCTGGCCGCCGCCTGCGCCGACCTGTTCCGCAAGGGCTCGTTCAAGCTCCACGCCGGCGTCGTCTACGCCGTGTCGGCCTTCTTGATCCTGCTCCTCGGTGTCGCCGCCGGTGCGCTCGGGTCGTTCCCGAACCTGCTCGACGCCCCCAAGGGCACCTCGGTGTCCAACAGCATCTACTTCGTCGGCGTGAGCACGGCCGTCCTGCTGGCCACGGTCATCGCCTCGCTCGGCGCCATCCACTGGTGGGCCACCAAGATCGGTCGTCGCCCCGCCAACGAGAAGCTCGGCCTGCTCGCCCCGCTGGTCCTGCTGCTCGGCTCGGCCATGGCGGTCATCCCCGACCTGGTGGCCGGCCTCACGGGCAAGGGCCTCGAGCTCAACGCCGACTACACCGGGGGCTCGGCCGCCGGCAACGGCATCGCCGCCGCCGGCATCGGCCTGCTCGCCCTCGGCGTGCTCATCGCCGTCATCTCCTTCCTGCCGCTCTTCAAGAAGAGCGACGACGAGGTCGAGGCCGATCCGTGGAACGGCCTCACGCTCGAGTGGCTCGCCCCGTCGCCTCCGCCCCTCGACAACTTCGTCGGCGACATCCCGGTCGTCACCTCGGCCGAACCGCTCATCGACCTGCGTGAGGAGAAGTGATGGCTGCCGACGCCGCCCTCGCCCTGCCCCCGGCCGCACCGCCTGCTCGCCCCCGGGTCCTGCTCGTGGGCACCGCCCTCGCCGCCGGGGCCACCTTCATGGCCTTCGCCGGCATGATCGGGCTCTACCTCGGCCAGCGCGCTGCGGTCCTCTCGCAGGGCGGCACCTGGCTCCCCGACGGCGTCCACATCCCGCTCACCCCGGGCGGGATCGGCATGGGCACCATGCTCCTGTCGGCCGTCACCATGTGGTGGGCCGTCGACGCCGTGGGCCGCAACGATCGTCCGTCCGCCTACCTGGCGCTCGGCATCACGGTCATGTTCGGCCTGGCGGTCATCAACGCCACCACCTTCCTGTACACGCAGATGGGCCTGGCCATCCACACCAAGGTCGGCCTGCTCATCTACACCATCACCGGTGCCCACCTGGCCATGATCGTTGCTGGCCTCGTGTTCGCCTCCGTGATGACCTTCCGCACGCTGGGCGGCGAGTACCACGGTCGAGACCGTGAAGGCCTCGTCGCTGCAGCCCTCTTCTGGTACGCGACCATCGCCGTGAACGCGGTCATCTGGTACGCGATCTACGTCACCAAGTAAGGGCCCGAGATGTTCAAGACCGGTTCCAAGTTCTTGTACGGCCTGGCTGCCTTCGGCTTCGTCGCGGCCATCGCCTACGCCATGGCCACCGACGGCCACCCCTTCGACAAGGTCGGCGCCATCCTCGGCCCGCTCTCGCTCGGCTACAAGGGCTACGTCGGCGATCACGTGGGCTTCACCATCCTGGTGGGCCTGGCGTTCACCGCCTTCTTCCTCGCCGTGCTGCTGTCGGCGCTCCGCGACACCGACGCCGAGGCCGTCGCCCAGGATGCCGGCCTCGAGGTCGTGCCCGCTGTCCCCGCTCCGGCCACCGTCAACTACTGGCCCGTCGTCGCCGCCTTCTCCGCCGCCGCGGTGGTGCTCGGCCTCGCCGTCGGCTCGCAGCTCTTCGTCGTCGGCCTCATCGGTGCCACCGCCGCCACGTTCGAGTGGACGGTCCGGGCCTGGTCCGACCGGGCCACCGGCGACCCCGAGGTCAACCGGGGCATCCGCAACCGGCTCATGCACCCCATCGAGGTGCCTGCCATCGCCATCCTCGGGATCGGCGGCTTCGTGCTCGCCATCTCCCGGATCCTGCTGGCGCTGCCCAAGACCGGCTCGTACCTGGTCTTCGCCATCGTGCCCGCCCTCATCTTCGGGGTGGGCGTGCTCATCGTCACCAAGCCGAAGCTGTCGCAGTCGGTGATCGCGGCGCTCCTGCTCGTGGGCGGCTTCGCCGTCCTCGCCGGTGGCGTGGCGGCGGCCATCCACGGCGAGCGAGAGCCCGAGAAGCACAAGACCGATCAGGGCGAGCACCGCATCGCCCCGTTCGTCGAACCCGGACAAACCGTGATCAGGGTGGGCAACTGATGGAAGGTCGAGGAACCATGACCGGGCGAGCACGCTCCCCCTTCACGAAGGCCGCCCTGCTGGGTGTCGGCCTCATGCTCTCCGCGGTCGGTTGCGCCAGCAACGCGCCGCAGGACACGTTCAAGCCCAAGGGCCCGCAGGCCTTCCAGATCTTCCACCTCGCCGTCCCGGTGTTCATCATCGCCGGCGTGGTGCTGGTCCTCGTGATGGGCCTCGCCGTCGGCATCGCCGTCAAGTTCCGGGCCAGCAAGGACGAGCACCCCGACGAGTTCCCCGCACAGGTGCACGGCAACTTCAAGGCCGAGATCACCTGGACCATCATCCCGCTGCTGATCCTCGTCGGCGTGGCCATCCCCACCGTGTTCACGGTGTTCGACCTGGCCAAGAAGCCGCCGGCCGATGCGCTGACCGTCGAGGTCTACGGCCAGCAGTGGTGGTGGGAGTACCGCTACAACTTCGACGTCGACAACGACGGCAAGGTCGATCAGATCATCACCGCCAACGACCTCGTGGTCCCGGCGGGTCGGCCCATTGCTTTGCGCATCAAGTCGCGCGACGTCATCCACTCCTGGTGGGCCCCGGCGCTCAACGGCAAGAAGGACGCCGTCCCCGGACGCGTCCACCCGCTGAGCATCGAAGCTCCCGATCCCGGCGAGTACATCGGCCAGTGCACCGAGTTCTGCGGGCTCTCCCACGCCGAGATGCGGATCAAGGTCGTGGCCATGAAGCCCGCCGAGTTCCAGGCTTGGGCCGAGAACCAGATCCAGCCGTTCCAGGCACCCACCGAGGCCGGTGCCGCCGCCGGCTTCAGCACCTTCGCCAGCCAGTGCACGTCGTGCCACCGCATCACGGGCATGACCGATCCCACCGACTCCAGCAAGACGTTCGTGTACCCCAAGGTCGTGAACCAGGTCTCGGGCGAGGTGCCCAACCTCACCAAGTTCATGACCCGCACGATGTTCGCCGGCGGCAAGTTCAACCTGCGCCTGCCCACGACCGAGTGCAAGGCCCTCGGCGAGACCTGGGCCTCCACCAAGGACGGCATCGCCAAGTGCCTCAACCGCGAGGCGCTCGAGGCCTGGCTGCGCAACCCACCGGCCGAGAAGGCCATGCACCCCGGCGAGGTGCCCAGCCCCGAGAGCCGCGGCATGCCGAACTTCCACCTGACCGAAGACCAGATCGATGATCTGGTCGCCTTCTTGATCACGCTGCAGTAGGAACGAGCACGTCATGAGCACCATCGACGGACCCCTCGCCCTCGGTACGGGCGACGTCGCGAACGAACGCCCTTCCGGCGTCTTCGCCCGTCCCACCACAACCACCGGCTGGCGCAGCTGGGTCACCACGGTCGACCACAAGAAGATCGCGATCATGTACGGCGCCGCCGCCATGTTCTTCTTCATCTTCGGTGGCGTCGAAGCCCTGCTGATCCGCCTCCAGCTCGCCCGTCCCAACGGCAAGCTCCTCAGCGCCGACCTGTACAACCAGGTCTTCACCATGCACGGCACCACCATGATCTTCCTGGTGGTCATGCCGATCGGTGCGGCGTTCATGAACTACCTGCTGCCGCTGCAGATCGGCGCCCGAGACGTGGCGTTCCCGCGGATGAACGCCCTGTCGTTCTGGGTGTTCCTCTTCGGTGGCGTCGTCCTCAACTCGAGCTGGCTGCTCGGCGGCGGCGCCGACGGCGGCTGGTTCAACTACGCCCCGAACAACGGCGTCATCTTCTCGCCGAGCCACGGCATCGACTTCTGGAACATGGGCCTGCTGCTCACCGGCATCGCCTCCCTGGTCGGCGCGGTGAACCTCATCGTCACGGTGCTCAACATGCGGGCGCCGGGCATGACGCTGATGAAGATGCCCGTGTTCACCTGGATGAGCCTCGTCACGCAGTTCCTGCTGCTGTTCGCCATCCCGGTGCTCACGTCAGCGCAGTTCCTGCTCATGTTCGACCGGCTCTTCGGAGCACAGTTCTTCAACGTGAGCCAGGGCGCCGACCCGCTGCTCTGGGAGCACCTCTTCTGGATCTTCGGGCACCCCGAGGTCTACATCATGATCCTCCCGGCCTTCGGCGTGGTCTCGGAGATCATCCCGGTCTTCGCCCGCAAGCCGATCTTCGGCTACCCGTTCATGGTCTTCTCCGGCATCGCCATCGGCTTCATGGGCTGGGGCGTCTGGGCCCACCACATGTTCGCCTCCGGCATCGGCCCCATCTCCGTGGCGGCCTTCTCGGTGTCCACCATGTTCATCGCCGTGCCCACCGGCGTGAAGATCCTCAACTGGCTGGCCACCATGTGGGGCGGCAAGCTCACGTTCTCGGCCCCGATGATGTACTCGATCGGCCTGGTCACGATGTTCACCATCGGCGGCCTGTCGGGCGTCACCCACGCCGTCGCCCCGGCCGACACGCAGCAGACCGACACGTACTACATCGTCGCCCACTTCCACTACGTGCTCTTCGGTGGCGCCCTGTTCGGGTTCATCGGCGGCTGGTACTTCTGGTGGCCGAAGGTGTTCGGCTACGCCTTGGGCGATCGCACCGGCAAGATCAACTTCTGGATCCTGCTGATCGGCTTCAACCTCACGTTCGGGCCGATGCACATCCTCGGGCTCCAGGGCATGCCCCGGCGCACCTACACCTACCGCGACGGCTACGGGTTCAACTTCTGGAACTTCGTCAGCACGGTGGGCGCCTTCATCATCGCCACGTCGTTCCTGATCTTCTTCTGGAACATCTGGGCGAGCTATCGAAAGGCGAAGAAGGCCGCCGGCGGCAAGGGCAAGCGCCTCTCGATGCCGGCCGACCCCTGGGACTCCCGCTCGCTCGAGTGGATGATCCCGAGCCCCACGCCGGCGCACAACTTCGACGTCGTCCCCACCGTGCAGTCGCTCGACGAGTTCTGGCACCGCAAGTACGGCGAGGACGAAGACCACCGCCTGGTGCGCATCGCTGCCACCGAGGACGTGGTCCAGAAGGGCGACGCCACCGACGTCCACCTGCCCTCGCCGTCGTACTACCCCATCGTGCTGGCGTTCGGCCTGCCGTGGATCACCTGGGGCCTCATCTACAACCTCTGGTTCTGCGCCTTCGGTGCGATCTTCGTGATCGCCGGCATCTACGGCTGGGTCCTCGAGCCCTCCACCGATCCCAACGCCGGGCACGACCACGACGACGACCACACCGATCACGATCCGAGCGGCGACGAGGTGACCGAGCCCGCGGGCGAGGGCACCGACTCCGACGCTGCCGAACCGAGCGGCGATGCCGCTCCCACCGAGGAGGCCGCGCTCGTTGACTGACCTGGCTGCAGCTCTGAAGGAAGAACTGGTCGGACCCGACCACGAGCACGTCACCACCACCGGCATCTCCAACGAGAAGCTGGCGATGTGGACGTTCCTCGGCTCCGAGTGCCTCCTGTTCGGTGGCCTCATCTCCACGTTCCTGCTCTACAAGGTGCGCGCCGCCGGCGGGCAGACGCCGCACGACCTCTACGACATCGCCTTCACGTCGATCTCGTCGTTCGTGCTGCTGATGAGCTCGCTCACCATGGTGCTCGCCGTCTCGTCGATCCAGCGCCGCGACCTCCGCGCCATGCGGGGCTGGCTGATGACCACCGCCCTGCTGGGCGTGGTGTTCATCTCCGGCCAGGTCTACGAGTTCACCGAGTTCGTGAACGAGGGCTACGGGTTCACCCACAGCCCGGCGTGGTCGGCGTTCTTCACGCTCACCGGCTTCCACGGCGTCCACGTCACCATCGGCATCGTCATGCTGCTGTCGGTCGTGGTGCTGTCGCTGCGGGGCCACATCACACCAGAACGGGCCGAGGCCGTCGAGATCGTGGGCCTGTACTGGCACTTCGTCGACGTGGTCTGGGTCGTGATCTTCTCCGTCGTCTACCTCATCAAGTAAGGGACAGGCACATGACCGACATCGCCGCTGCGCCCGCTGCCGAGGCTCCTGAGGAGCACCACCACGCGCACGATCACCACGTCCCCAACGACATGGTGTTCGTCCGGGTCTTCATCATGCTGGCGGTCATCACCGCCGTCGAGGTGGCCTGGGCGTACGCACCATGGGCCGACGCCGGCAGCAGCCGCGGTGCCACCGCGTTCTACTGGGGCGGGCTGCTCATCATGATGTGCATGAAGTTCGCCATCATCGCCGGGACGTTCATGCACCTCCGCTTCGACAACAAGCTGCTCACCCGGCTCTTCTACGCCGGCGTGTTCCTCGCCGTGATCGTGTACCTGATCGCCCTGAGCACCTTCCAGCTCTTCAGCAACAAGCCCCCGGGCTTCGCCCCCTGAGGCACCGCCCCTCCGGTGACGATCTGACCAGAGGCGCCCTCCGGGGCGCCTCTGCCGCGTCCTGGCCCGGCTCGATAGGCCCTGCCCGCGGGCCCGCTCGGACCGGCTGCAGACCGGCTGAGCGTGCAGTCCCGTGCCGCAGGGACACGGTTCCGCACGCGGCACTCGGCCGGTGGCGCCCAGGGTGGCCCGGGCCGTGGGCGGCGCGGGCTGTGGGGCGTGCGGTCTCGTGTCGCTGGGACACGGTTCCACACTGCGCTCGGCGGGGCCGGGCGGGTCGCGGTGCGGCCCGGGGTTACTCCCAGCGGAACCAGCGGGCGGCGGCGAGGGGGGCGACCACGGCCCAGACCGTCAGCACCACCAGCGCCGAGCCCGGGACGCTGCCCGTGGGGCCGAGGGCCCCGTGGAACACCTGGGCCAGCGCCGTGGAGGGCAGCAGCTTGGAGATGCTCTCCATGGGCTCGGGGAGCTTGTCGAGCGGGAAGACCATGCCGCTGACCAGCAGCAGCAGCAGGTAGAGGCCGTTGGCCGCCGCGAGCGTGGTGAGGGCGGGCAGCGTGCCGGCCATGAGCAGGCCGATGCCGGCGAACCCGATGGTGGCCAGGACCGCCGCCACCAGGGCCAGCCCGAGGGCGGGGCCGGAGAACCGGAAGCCGAGGAGGTAGCCCTCGATGGCGAGCACCGCGACCTGCACCACCTCGATCGCGACGACCGCCGCGGTCTTGGCCCCGAGCAGCTGGCGGCGGGTGAGGGGGGTGGAGCCCAGGCGCTTGAGCACGCCCATCTGGCGCTCGAAGCCGGTGGCGATGGCCACCGACACCAGGGCGGTGGACATGATCGCCAGGGCCAGCACGCCCGGGAACAGGAAGTCGATCGGGTCGCCATCGCCCGTGGGCAGCACGTCGACCTTGGCGAAGAACGCCAGCAGCACGACCGGGATCAGGAACGTGAGCAGGATCGACTCGCCCCTGCGGGCGGTGAGCAGCAGCTCGATGCGGGTCTGCGCCTTCCAGGCCTGGCGGCTCGGGGCGGCGACGGGGGCGGTCACGCGGCCCCGGGGCGGCGACGCCCCCGGCCCAGGCGGTCGGTCTTGGCCTTGGCGGTCTCGGGGGGCCGCTGGTCGAGCCGGACGGCCGGGACCTCGCCGGTGATGGTGGTCATCCGCAGGAACACGTCCTCGAGGGTCTGGCGCCCGGCGCGGATGTCGGCGAGCGCCAGGTCCTTCTCGGCGAGCCAGCTGGTGAGGGCGGCGATGTTGGCGGGCGACGGCTCGGTCTCGATGAGGTACTCGCCCGGCGAGCGCTCGTGCACCGCAGCCAGCATGACCTTGCCGAGCGCCGCGGTGTCGATGCCGGCGGGGGCACCGAAGCGGATCTCCCGGCTGCCGCCGGCCGCCATCAGCTCGTCGGGCGTCCCGACGGTGATGAGGTGGCCCCGGTCGATGATGACCACCCGGTCGGACACCTTCTCGGCCTCGTCGAGGTCGTGGGTGGTGAGCACCACGCACACGCCGTCGTGGGCCAGCTCCCGCACGGTGCGGCGGATCAGCTGGCGCCCCTGCACGTCGACGCCGGCGGTGGGCTCGTCCAAGAAGGCCACCCGCGGCTTGCCCACCAGGGCCAGGGCGAGCGAGAGGCGCTGCTGCTCGCCACCGGACATGTGGCGCCAGGTGTTGCGGCGCACGTGGGTGAGGCCCACCCGCTCGAGCAGCTCGGTGGGGTCGGCGGGATCCCGGTAGAAGGCGGCGTGGAGCTCGAGGGCCTCGATGGGCCGGATCCCTGGGTAGACGCCGCCGGCCTGGAGCATCACGCCGATCTGGGGCACGAGCTGGTCGTGCTGGGCGATGGGATCGAGGCCGAGCACGCGCACCTGGCCCGAGGTGGGGCGCCGGTAGCCCTCGAGGCACTCGATGGTGGAGGTCTTGCCGGCACCGTTGGGCCCGAGCACGGCCAGGACCTCCCCGGCCTCTGCCGAGAACGTGAGCCCGTTGACAGCTCTGGTGTTGCCGTAGGAGATGATGAGGTCGGAGACCTCCAGCGCGGGCATCGAGATCCACGCTACTTGCGAGGTGGGGCGTTGCCGTAGTCCGCCCGACGCCCGGAACCAGGGCGCGCCCCGACCAGGACCTGGACGCCGCCCCAATCGCATCGCCGGGGTTCAGGGCCGCCGAGTACCGTCGTGGCCCATGCTCGACATCCGCCGCATCCGTAGCGAACCCGATGCGGTGAAGGCGTCGCTGGCCCGCCGGGGCATCGACACCGCCGACATCGACACCGTCGCCGCCCTCGACGAGCGGCAGCGCCGCCTGGGCTCCCAGCGCGACGAGCTGCGCGTCCAGATCAAGGCCATCTCGAAGCAGGTGGGCCTCCTCCACAAGGAGGGCAAGCGGGAGGCCGCGGCCGACGCCCAGGCCGAGAGCCGGCTCCTCGGCGAGAAGGAGGCGGCCCTCGCGACCGAGGCGGCGGCGGTGGCGGCCGAGGTGCGAGACCTCCTCCTGCGCATCCCCAACACCCCGCACGACGATGCGCCCAACGGGGCCGGCGAGGCCGAGAACCCCGTCGTGCGCGTCGTGGGCTTCGACCCCGACGGGTACGGCGAGCACCAGCGCATCCCGCACTGGGAGCTGGGCCCCCGCTACGGGATCCTCGACAACGAGCGCGCCGTGAAGATCTCGGGCGCCATGTTCACCATGCAGCGCAAGGGCGGCGCCACGCTGGCCCGGGGCCTGCTGCAGTACGCCCTCGACCGCAACGCCGACGAGTTCGAAGAGGTGCGGCCCCCCACCCTCGTCACCAGCGACACCCTCACCGCCACCGGGCAGCTGCCCAAGTTCGCCGACGACGCCTACTGGGTCGAGCGCGACGACCTCTGGTGCATCCCCACCGCCGAGGTGCCGCTCACCTCCATCCACCGAGACGAGATCCTCGACACCGCCGAGCTGCCGATGCGGTTCATGGCGGCCACCTCGTGCTTCCGCCGAGAGGCCGGCTCGGCCGGTCGCGACACCCGCGGGATGCTGCGCACCCACGAGTTCGACAAGGTCGAGATCTTCCAGTACGCCACACCCGAGCAGGCCCCGGCCGAGCTCGAGGCCATGGTGGCCCGGGCCGAAGCGGGGATCCGAGACCTCGGCCTGGCCTACCGGGTGATCGAGATCTGCACCGGCGACATGGGCCAGAGCCACCACCGCTCGTTCGACATCGAGGTCTACGCCCCCGGCACCGACCAGTGGCTCGAGGTGTCGTCGGTCTCGTGGTTCAGCGACTACCAGAGCCGTCGCGGCAACATCCGCTACCGGCCGGGCGGCGGGGGCACCGCCATGGTGCACACCCTCAACGGCTCGGCGCTCGCCGTGCCCCGCGTCTGGGCCGCCATCGTCGAGACGTACCACCGCGCCGACGGGGGCATCGACGTGCCCGAGGCGCTGCTGCCCTACTTCCGCGGCAGCGATCGGATCGCCTGACGTGATCAGCGAGCTGGCCGCGGTGGTGGTCGAGCCCGAGCGGGCGGCCACGTGGGGCAGCTCCGCGGTCGATCACCCGATGCGAGAGGTCACCCGTGCCGTCGCGTTCGACCCCGACGGCTGGACGCCCGAGCGCCAGGCCCGGGTCGTCGAGCTGTTCGACTCGCTGGCCCCCGAGTGGAACACCCGCGACGTGGCCGGCCGCGAGCTGCCGATGCTCGACGCGCTCGATCGGGGCCTGGCGGCGGCCCCGCCGGCCGACCGGGGGGTCGCGGTGGAGCTGGGGGGCGGCACCGGGCTGTACTCGGGGGCGCTCGCCGAGCACTTCTCCACGCTGGTCACCGTCGACATCTCCACGGAGATGATCCGGCTGGTGCCGGCAGGCGCGGCCCTGCCGGTCCAGGGCGACGGGTCGCGGCTGCCGCTCGCCGACGGATCGATCGACGCCCTGGTCCTGGTCAACATGTTCCTGTTCCCCACCGAGGTCGGCCGGGTCCTGGCGGCCACGGGCGTGGTGGTGTGGGTCAACTCCC
This sequence comes from Aquihabitans sp. McL0605, assembly GCF_049993875.1. Taxonomy (NCBI): domain Bacteria; kingdom Bacillati; phylum Actinomycetota; class Acidimicrobiia; order Acidimicrobiales; family Iamiaceae; genus Aquihabitans; species Aquihabitans sp. McL0605. The sequence goes on along the minus strand of NZ_CP188252.1, from coordinate 2,184,731 downwards.
GCGGGGCCGAGACGCCGATCCACCTCACCGCTGACGAGGTCGATCAGGCCCTGCCCGGCGCCTGGGACGGGGTGTCATCGGCCGCGGGCTGGGGCACCTGGTCGGTGCACTGGCGAGCCTGATCGGCTGAAACCCCTAATTCCGATTGCATTGGTCGGGATTAGCCGGTACCGTGACGCACATGCGGTACCGCCTCGGCCTCCAGGCCCATCACGTCCAGCGCCGCGGCGAGTGTCGCCGCCCCGTGATGTGTCGCTGTTGACCTTCGTCGCAGCCTGACCGCTTCCTTCGCACGTCGGCCCGCATCCCCTGGTGGGCCGGTCGTGGTCGGCCCGCCCGCTCCTCCCTTGCGGGCGCGGCCCGAGCAGAGCGGCCGCCCGGGACCCCTTGCGCCTGGGCGGCCCTCTCTGCCTCGCTCTCGTCCTCTGCTCCGCACCACCACCGTCTCCGAGGCCCCCATGTCGACGCCCGCCGCTTCCCCGCTCTCCCGCCCCGCCCGCCTGCCCATCGACGACCGCTCGCCCGCCGCCCGCCGCGTCTCGCTGGCCCGACCGGGCCCTCGCCCGACCGATCCGCCGGTGCTGCCGGTGGGTGTGCTCGCCGACATCGCCCTCGGCCTCGCCCGCGCCACCGAGCTGTGGCAGCCGCACGTGTCCCACGACCCGCTGAGCCGGACCAGCGTCCGCCTGGTGGCCACCGAGTCCTATGAGGTGTGGCTGCTCGGGTGGACCCAGGGCCAGCGGGTCGAGTTCCACGACCACGGCGGCTCGAACGCGGCGTTCGCCGTGCTCGAGGGCGAGCTCCAGGAGATCACGCTCGGCGTGGCCGGCACCACGTCGAAGCGCCTCACGTCGGGACGCGTGGGCACCGTGGCTGCCGGTACCGTCCACGATGTGATCAACCCGACCGCGGTCGTGGCCACGAGCCTGCACGTGTACTCGAACCCGTTGCGCACGATGACCTACTACGACGGCCAGGGCCGCCCCACCTACACCGAGCTGGTGGAGCAGGTCCCCGCCCTGGTCACCTCGCCCACCCAGGCCCGAGCCCTGCACCCCTCCCGGGCGCGGGCATGACGACGCCCGGCTCCCGCATCGAGCAGCGCCTCGCCGAGGCCCGCGCCGTGCTGGACCGGGTGCGACCGGACCAGCTGGCCGCCGAGGTGGAGGCGGGCGCCCTGCTCATCGACCTCCGGCCCGAGGCCAACCGGGCGACGGAGGGCGAGCTCCCCGGAGCGATCGTGGTGGAGCGCATCCACCTCGAGTGGCGCCTCGACCCCACCAGCGGCGCCGCCCTGCCCGAGGCGAGCGACGACGCCCGGGTCATCCTGTTCTGCAACGAGGGCTACAGCTCGAGCCTCGCCGCTGTCGACCTGCACCACCTCGGCATCGCCCGTGCCACCGACCTGGTGGGCGGCTACCGGGCGTGGCGCGCCTTCGTCGACGGGCCGCGGCACCCACTGCCCATCGCGCCCGTCTGACCGCCCTGCCGAGGTCGAGGCGGCATCTGACGCGAACCCGGCGCGCGTTCGCCAGACTGAGGGCATGAACGATCCCGAGACCGTGGTTGATGCGCTCCGACTGCTCCGCGCCGACGGGTACGAGATCGAGTTCCAGCTGATCGACGGCCACCTGCAGTGCAACGCCGACGACCAGGCGTGCCCGGCCAGCGATGCGGTGGTGGAGCGCCTGTACCGCTTCGAGGGCGCCAGCGACCCCGGTGACGAGATGGTGGTGTTCGGCCTGCGAGACCCGGTCAGCGGCCGCCGGGGCGTCCTCGCCTCGGCGTACGGCATGGCCGCCGATCCCGACCTGCTCGAGCACCTCAACGGCCTGTCGTCGCGCTTCGGCACCGCGTGACGCGGTCGTGACCCGCGACCTGAGCGACCTGCGGGAGTCGTACCAGCGCGCCGGCCTGCGCCGGGCGGACCTGGCCGCCGATCCGGTCACCCAGTTCGAGTCCTGGTGGGACGCGTGGCGGCGCACCGACCCCTACGACGCCGCGGCTTGCGTCCTGGCCACGGTCGGCGCCGACGGCCAGCCTTCGGCCCGCTACGTGCTGTGCCGCTCGTTCGACGCCGACGGCTTCGTCCTCTACACCAACCAGCACAGCCGCAAGGCCGCCGACCTGGCGGCCAACCCTCGAGGCGCGCTCGTCTTCGGCTGGCTGGAGCTGGCCCGCCAGGTGCGGATCGAGGGGCCGGTCGAGGTGGTCGACGACGCGACGGCCGACGCCTACTGGGCCAGCCGCCCTCGCGGCAGCCAGATCGGGGCGTGGGCCTCGGCGCAGAGCGAGCCCGTGGCCGACCGCGCCGTGCTCGACCGCCAGCAGGCCGAGGCGGAGGCGCGGTACGGCACCGATCCGGCCGGCGAGCCGATCCCGCGGCCCGCGCACTGGGGCGGCTACCGGGTGGGCATCGACCGCATGGAGTTCTGGCAGGGGCAGCCCGACCGCCTGCACGACCGCTTCGAGTACCGCCGCCAGGGCGGCGCCTGGGAGATCACCCGCCTGTCGCCGTGAGTCAGTGCGGCGCGTGCTCCGAGGGGGAGCTGGACGAGGTGCCGGCCTCGGCATCGTCGTCGGTCCGGCGAGCGCGGGCCGGGGTGCGCAGCAGGGCGAACAGCACGGCGCCGCCGATCAGCAGGGCCAGGACCAGCGCCACCTCGAGCGGGTCGAAGTGGCCGAGCCAGCTGGAGACGTCGCTCGACCAGTTGGTGACCAGGCCGACCGGGCCGCGGGTGGCGTCCTGCTCGCCCCGCTGGATCAGCCGGATCTCGTAGACGCCGTACCAGGCCAGGTAGGCACCGGCGATCACCATGATCGCCCCGGCGATCCGGGTGAAGAACGGCAGGGCGCGGCGCAGGCGGATCAGGACGCCCTGGCGGGCGAGGGCGAGCGACACGGTGAGGACCATCAGCAGGAGGGCCATGCCCAGCCCGTAGGCCACGAAGGTGGCGATGCCGGCCGCGACCGACGACCGGGAGAACGTGGTGGCCACCACGGCGGTGAACGGGCCGATGGTGCACGACAGCGACGCCACCGCGTACGAGATGCCGAACACGAACATCGACCAGAGGCCCCGGCTGCGACCGCCCTTGTCGAGGCGGGGGAGCGCCAGCGCCGGCTCCCAGCCGGCCACGAACGCGATGCCCATGACCAACAGGGCGACGCCGATGATCACGGTGAGCCACGGCGACCACGTGCCGATGGCCAGCGAGGTCCACGAGACCAGCGCTCCGGCGATGGCGAACAGCAGCAGGAACCCGGCCGACACGACCGTGCCCACCAGCAGGGCCCGGGCCAGCGAGGCGCTCGACTGGGCGTCGTCGCCCTGGTCGATGCCCAAGAAGTAGCCGAGGTACGCGGGCAGCATGGCGAAGCCGCACGGGTTGACCGTGGCCACCATCCCGGCGGTGAACGCGGCCGCGAGGGGGGCGTCGATCACGGCTCAGCCGCCGTGCTGGTCGATGAACGACTGGAGCTGTGCCTGCGACTTGAAGGCACCGGTCTTGCTGGCGAGGAGGTCGCCGTCGGCGCTGAGCAGGAGCGTGGTGGGCATGCCCGCCGCCTTGGCGGCGTAGAAGAAGTTGCCGCTGGGATCGAGGGCCCACGGGTACGTGATGCCCGTCTGGTCGGCCAGCTCCTTGGCCTTCTCGACCCGGTCCTGGGAGGCCACGCCCACGAACGTGACGTCGGGGTTGTCGGCCCGGGCCTGCTCGAGCAGCGGCATCTCCTTGATGCACGGCGCGCAGGTGGACTGCCACAGGTTGACCAGCATCGGCTTCTCATCGAGGTGGGCGCCGAGGTTGGTGGAGCCGCCCGTCGGCGTGTCGAGCGGGAGGGCGAGCAGCTGTGCGGTGTCGACGTTCGTGGCCTCCTTGAGGTCCATCTGCCCCGCCCGGCCGGCCGCCTGGTCGTCGTCGCCCATGGCGATCGAGGCGATCAGGCCCGCGGCGAGCGCGGCCAGGAGCGCGATGCAGAAGCAGATCGCGACGGTCCGGCGATCCAGCGTCCGGGCCCGGGGGCGAGTGGTCTCGCTCGAGGGGGCCCGGTCGTCGGGTTCGCCGGCCTGGGGCTCGGGGGCGTCGACCATGACGCCTACGACGGTACCGGGATCGGTGGGTCCGCTCCCCATCGCGGCGCCCCCGATCGGGGCCCGGACGGCCACGGGCGCCCGGCCCCGGACCGCCCACCGGCGCGGGGCCGGGACGCGCCACCGGCGCCCGCCCCCGAGGGGGCCGACGCCGGTGACGGTGGTGTGAGTTGCGGGTCACGGCTCAGAAGGATCTGTTGCCGATACCGCTCTCGGGGTGCTCCGTTGCCAGGGGAGCAGGTGGTGCTGGGGCTCGGCTCGAGGGCCGGCCTCAAGCCGAGCGCAGGTGCTCGGGGATCGGGACCTCGGGCAGCTGGTCCTCGGGACGGGCCACCTTGGGCGGCCGGCCCCGACGCCGCTTCGACGCCAGGATCTTCCCGTTCAAGAAGAGCTGACCACCCCACACCCCCCACGGCTCCCGGCGCGCCATGGCGCCTTCGAGGCAGGGGATGAGCACGGGGCAGTCGGTGCACAGCCGCTTGGCGGCCGCGATGTCCTGCAGCTCCTCGGAGAAGAACAGGGCGGTGAGGCCGGCGCCACCGGTGGCGCACAGGGCATCGTCCTTCCAGGCTTCTGCGTCGTTCTCGTTCAGTGCTTCTTCGTCCGGTGCGAACAGCATCGGTATCCCCTTGCTCGTGTGGTGCTTCGTGTGTCAGTCGGGTGGTGGATGGGAGGTCATGTCTCGTTCGGTTGGGTGGAACCCGGGCCGGAAAAGGCGAAAGGCCGCTGGGATGTCCCAGCGGCCTTCGGAGGATTCGGATTCGATCTGGCAGGTTGTGCCTAGTTCGAGTCCTCCGGAGGCCGGTGGCGAATGCCCTTGACGTTCTTCACCACATAGCTGGACGGCATCGGCTTGATGGCGGCGAGCTCGTGATGGGAGCCAAAGGCGGCGGCGGTAGCCGACCAGCGAGCAGTGCGCGCGGCGGTACCGACGGGGGCCTGGAAGCTCCGCATGTCAGTGATCGTCGTGCTCATCGGACTGCTCCGGGTTGACGGGTGGGTAGAGGTGCGCCCGTGGGCGCCGTGACAGGGCACCACGCGGGCGCAGACCTTGTCAAACGATTTTCTTGCCGACCTCTGGGTGCCATCGCTCGCCGGGCGAGCGCCGGGGCTACTCCGCAACGCCACCCGGAGGGGTGACGGAGCCGTCACCTGCGACCGCGGCGGCGGTGCTGGACGCAGTGGGGACGAACAGCCGCTCGCGATAGAACCGCAGCTCATCGATGCTTTCGCGGATGTCGTCGAGGGCCCGGTGGGCGGTGGCCTTGCGCGGCAGCGCCGAGAGCGCGCCGGGGTACCAGCGGCGGGCCAGCTCCTTGATGGTGGACACGTCGACGGACCGGTAGTGGAGGTAGTCCTCGATCTCCGGGAGGTACTTGGCCAGGAACCGGCGATCGGTGCCGATGGAGTTGCCGCACAGCGGGACGGTGCGGGCGTCGGGCACGTGCTCCTTGATGAACGCCAGCGTCTGGGCGCCGGCGTCGGCCAGGGAGATCGTGGACGCCTCGATGGCCGGCAGCAGGCCCGACGAGGTGTGCATGTTCCGCACGAAGTCGTCCATCTCGGCGAAGACCTCGGGCGGCTGGTGCACCACCAGGTCGGGGCCCTCGCCCACGATCTGCAGCTCGTCGTCGGTCACGAGGGTGGCGATCTCGACGATCACGTGGCGTTCCGGCTCGAGGCCGGTCATCTCTAGGTCCATCCAGACGAGCACCCGGGGGAGGTTAGGGCGCGCCCGCCGCTCTAGCGTGCCCGGCGTGCTCCACGTCCCGATCCAGCGCCTCGACCCCGACCTGCCTGCTCCCGCCTACGCCCACGAGGGCGATGCCGGCGCTGACCTGCGGGCGCGCGAGACCGTCACCCTCGCCCCCGGCGGCGGGCGGGCGCTGATCCCCACCGGGGTGGCGATCGCCTTGCCGCCGGGGACGGCCGGGTTCGTGCAGCCCCGCAGCGGCCTGGCCCTGAAGCACGGCGTCACCTGCCTCAACTCGCCGGGCCTGATCGACTGCGGCTACCGCGACGAGCTCAAGGTGATCCTGGTCAACCTCGATCCCACCGAGCCGTTCGTGGTGGAGCGCGGCGACCGCATCGCGCAGCTCGTCATCCAGCGGGTGGAGCAGGCCTCGTTCACCGAGGTCGACGACCTGGGCGCCTCGGCTCGAGGCATCGGGGGCTTCGGCTCCACCGGCCACCGCTGACCGCTCCGCGCTGACCGGTCGGCTCGGAGCCGTCAGCGCTGCGCCACCTCGGCGCGTCGGCGCAGCTCCTCGAGGCACCGGGCCAGCATCCGCGACACGTGCATCTGCGACACGCCCAACCGCTCGGCGATCTGGTGCTGGGTCATCTCCTCGAAGTACCGGAGCCGGAGCATCAGCTGGTCGCGCGGGGCGAGGTGGGCGAGCAGCTCCTCCACCAGGAGGCGGTTCTCGGCCTCGAACAGGCCGAGGTCGTCGATGCCGAGCTGCGAGGGCGGCGCGTGGTGGTCGTCGTCGTCGTGGCTGCCGCTGCGGACATCGATCGAGTGCGAGCGGTACGCCTGCGCCGCTTCCATGGCTTCGAGGACCTCCTCCTCGGAGGCGCGGGCGGCGACGGCCAGCTCGGCGATGGTGGGCGAGCGGCCGAGCTGGTGGGTGAGGTCGGCCACCACCGTGTTGAGCCGCAGGTGCAGCTCCTGGATGCGCCGCGGCACCCGGACCGCCCAGCCACGGTCGCGGAAGTGGCGCTTGAGCTCGCCCATGATCGTGGGCGTCGCGAAGGTGGAGAACTCGAGGCCGCGTGCGGGCTCGAAGCGGTCGATGGCCCGCAGCAGCCCGAGCGACGCCACCTGCTCCAGATCGTCGAGCGACACGCCGCGGTTCGAGAACCGGCGGGCCAGGTGCAGCGCGAGCCGCAGGTTGGCCGCCACCAGCTGGTCTCGGATGGCCTGGTCGCGGGTCTCGTGGAACTCCTGCAGCAGCTTGCGCTGCTCGGCCCGTTCGGCGTCGTCGATCGGCACGGTCAGTCCTCCAGCCGCTTGACGATGCGGAAGCGGCCGCCGTCACGATCGATCTCGACCTCGTCGACCACGGCGTCGAGGATCATGCGGGTCAGGGCGGTGACCTCGGCGAGGGGCAGCGGCGGCTCCCGCGACGCCACCACCTCCAGCGCGTCGGGGCGCAGCCGGCAGGAGAACACCAGGTGCCCGTCGGCATCGGCCGGCTCGACCAGGGCGCCGAACAGCTCGCCGATGGCGACGCGCAGGTCCTCGACCTCGAGGTAGGTGAACCCGTTGCGCGAGGCCAGGGCGGTGACGGCGAGGCGGGCGACGCGGCTGTAGGGCGCCAGCGCGGGCACCGTCAGCCGGATCTGGTCGGCCTCGTCTGCAGCGTCCTGATCCTGGTGATCCACGGTGCGGGAATCGTAGGCCGGGTGCCCTCAGTGCGCTGACGTGGCCGCGGAGTACGCGAGCCGGATCTCCTGGGTCACCGTGGTGGCACCCGAAGCGCTGGTCAGGACGATCACCTGCGGCCCCGACACCTTGGTGGTGAGGGTGAAGCCGGGCGAGGTCAAGGCCAGCGTCCCCGTGCTGGTGCCCTCGAGCGCCGAGGATCGCAGCGACGCGGTGGTGCCCTTGGGCAGCCCGTCGAGCTCCAGGTCCTGGGGAGCCGCCGAGGTGGAGATGGTGGCGGTGTAGCCCACCTGGGCGGTGGTGAGCGCGGTGGCGGTGTAGATCGTCTGCGTCTTGATCTCGGCCCCGCCGGCGTCGCTCGTGGCGGTGACCGCCCAGCGGGCGCCCACGCCGATCGGTTCGGCCGGGAGCGACGGGCCCAGCCCCATGATCTGGCGGTCGAGCGCCTGGATCCGGGCGGTGGTGGCCTTGTCGACCCCCTTGGGCACGTCGAAGGCCAGGTCCTGGAACTCTCCGAGCGGGGTGACGAGCCCGGTCCCCTCGATGCCGACGAGCGGATCGAGCTGCTGCTGGAGGGCCTGCACCTGCTTGGCGGTCAGGCCCGTGCCCTTGGAGCGCACCGTCACGGCGGTGACGCGCATCGTGACCTGGGCCCCGGCGGAGGTGACCTTGCCGACGGTGTAGGTGAGCGTCTGGTTGATCGGCGGGCTGTCGACGCCCTGGGTGGGCGTGCCGGCGGTGGTGCCCTGGTCGACGGCGACGTCGGAGGTGAACGAGATGGTGGCCTCCTGCCCTTCGGTGAAGTGGAGGCGCAGGGCCAGCAGGGGCTCGGTCCCCGGGTCGAGGATCGTGGGCGGATCGCTCACCGCGACCGGCGGCTCGGTGGTGGTGGTCGGGGCGGCCGTGGTGGTGGCCGTGGCGTCGCTCCCCACCAGTCCGCAGGCGCCGAGCGGGGCGGCGAGGAGGACGGCGGCCGCCGCGGTGGCGACGGCGCGAGCGAGGGAACGGGGGGAGGGCGGCACGACGCCGTCCATGGTGGCGCACCGGGCGCGCTCCGACCAGGTCGGCCCATTTGCACAGCATGCCTAAGAATAGAAAGCATGCTTAACAACATTCGATTCCGCGGGAGGAACCATCGTGAGCCTGGTCCTGGATGGCCCCGCGTCGCCTGACGCCGTGCCAGAGGCGGAAGAGGCCGTGGCTCCGCCGGCGGCGGCACGCCGACGAGTGCCCCGCCGCCGCCTCCACCGGTTCCTGGTCGCCCGGCGCGCGCCCCTGGTGAAGGTGCACCGCTGGCTCTCGTTCCTGCTGCTGCTGTGGATCGTCGTCGAGAGCGTCACCGGGTCGTCGATCGTGTTCGCCGGCGACATCGATCGGCTCTGGAACGCCGACCAGTTCTCCACCACGGCCGGCGACGTCGGCCTGGTCGATGCCACCGCCGCCGCCCGTGAGGCCCGGCCCGACGACCTCGTCCGCTACGTGACCGCCCCGTCGTCGGGCGACACCGGCGGGATGTACGAGGTCTGGATGACCGACCCCGGCGGCGACTACCACGCCGTCCTGGTCGATCCCGGCTCCGGCACGGTCACGTCGGATGACCACCAGGCCCCGGCGGTGATCGCCCTGCTCGAACGGGTGCACTTCAACCTCAACAGCACATCGGTGTTCGGCCTGGCACCGCTCACCGTCATGGGTTGGATGGCCGTGGGCTGGCTGGTCGTGCTGCTCAGCGGCTTCTACCTCTGGTACTGGCCCGGGGTGAAGCGCTGGGCGCGGGCCTGGCGGGTGCGGCGGTCGCGCGGCCGGTTCACCTTCCACCTCGACCTCCACAAGGCCGTCGGCATCACGGTCCTCCTCCCGCTGCTGGTGGTGGTGATCACCGGGATCAACTTCGCGTTCCCGAACCAGGTGCGCGACGCCTGGAACGTGGTGACCTTCGGGAACTACCACGCGGCCTCGGCGGAGACGCCCCTGTCGACGCCCGCGGCGGGGGCCCAGCCGCTCACGGCGGACCAGGCGGTGAAGGTGGTCAGCCGGGTCGACCCGAGCGTCGACGTGTCCTACGTGTACCCGCCTGGCGGCAGCCCGGTCGGCGTCTACACCGTCGAGGCCACCGTCGACTCGGCGTTCCTCGGCACCGCGGGCGGCCAGCGCGACGTGGAGTTCAACGTCGACCAGTACTCGGGTGCGGTGGTGTCCATCGAGGACCCCGCCGACCAGAACGTCGCCACCCGCGCCTACGACGACTGGGCGTCCGACGTGCACTTCGGCACGTTCGGCGGGCTGACCACGGAGGTCCTGTGGGTCCTGCTCGGCCTCGGGCCCTTGGTGCTGGCCGTCACCGGGACGGCGATGTGGTTCACCCGGCGCAACAAGCGCCGAGCCCGCGCCGCTGCCGACTTCGGAGCCGCCCCGCCGCCCGATCTCGATGACCCCGACGACCCCTCACCCCCGCAACCCACAGGAGCACCCTCGTGACCACCCGCACCGCCCACATCCGTCGCGCCCGCCGGTCGCCCCTGGTGGTGCTGGCCGTTGGGTGCGCCCTCGCCGTCAGCGCGTGCGGCAGCACCCGCTACGTGGTGGTGCAGAACGGCTCGGCCGGCGCCGCGGTGGCCACCACGGCCGCGCCGTCGGGGCCCATCTCGGCCGATGACCAGAAGGCCATCGAGAAGGCCGTCGACGGTGCACTCGGCCTCGACGACCGGCCCTTCGCCGAGCGCGCCGGCTACCTCGACGGCGCCGATGACCTGGGCGACACCTACGCCTCGGTCCTCAAGCTGGTGAAGGACCTCGACGCGTCGCTCCGCATCGACAAGGTGGTCGCCGACGGTGACGAGGCCACGGCGACCGTGACCGTGGTGGTCTCCGGCGCCGAGTTCGCCGCGGGAGTGCCCGTCGAGCTGGTCCGGGTCGACGATGCGTGGAAGGTCACGCGCTCGGGGGCCTGCGCCGCCCTGGCGATCGGGAGCCCTTGCCCCGACGAGTGAGCGCCGCATGCCGATGGGGTCATGAAACGGCCTCGCCGCTAGCCTCGCGCGTCGTTCAACAGACGGGCACCTGGTCCGTCACACCTCCGGAAGGACCGCAGTGATGGCGCAGGAACTCGACTTCGAGACGCAGATCTTCGAGAAGGAGATCATCGAGGTGGCGGGGACCAAGGAAGCCATCGTGCGCGGTGGCCGCCACCTGCTCCCGCTGCTCCCCAAGGCCCTCGAGGGCATCCACCAGATCGGTGTGATCGGCTGGGGATCGCAGGGCCCGGCGCAGGCCCAGAACCTGCGCGACTCGCTCGTCGGCACCGACATCAAGGTGGCCGTCGGCCTGCGCGAGGGCTCGTCGTCGTTCGCCTCGGCCCGTGAGGCCGGCTTCAACGAGGAGGACGGCTCGCTCGGCGAGATGTTCCAGGTCGTCCGCGACTCCGACTTCGTCATCGTCTTGATCTCCGACGCCGCCATGGCCGAGCACTACCGGGCCATCTTCGACGCCCTCAAGCCGGGCGCCACGCTCGGCCTGTCGCACGGCTTCCTCCTCGGCCACCTCGAGAACGTGGGCGACACCTTCCCCGCCAACGTCAACGTCGTCGCCGTGTGCCCCAAGGGCATGGGCCCGTCGGTCCGAGCCCTCTACGTGCAGGGCGCCGAGGTCAACGGCGCCGGCATCAACGCCAGCTTCGCCATCCAGCAGGACGTCGACGGCAAGGCCACCGACCACGCGCTGGCCTGGTCCGTGGGCCTCGGCTCGCCGTACACCTTCCAGACCACCATGGAGTCCGAGTACCGCTCCGACATCTTCGGCGAGCGCGGCATCCTCCTCGGCGCCGTCCACGGCCTGGTCGAGAGCCTGTACCGCCACTTCATCACCGAGGGCGCCACGCAGGAGGAGGCCTTCCTCCGCAGCGCCGAGTCGATCACCGGCCCCATCTCCAAGACCATCTCCCACCACGGGATCATCGGGGTCTTCGAGCAGCTCGACGACGCCGGCAAGCAGGTCTTCAACCGGGCCTACGACGTGACCTACCTGCCGATGAAGGCCGTGCTGCAGGAGATCTACGACGAGGTCCGCTCGGGCAACGAGATCCGCTCCGTGGTCGTCGCCGGTCCCCGCCTCGAGACCTACCCGATGCCGACCATCGACCAGACCGAGACCTGGCGCGTGGGCGAGACCGTCCGCGCCGCCCGCGTCGAGGAGGAGATCCCGCTCGATCCCTTCACCGCCGGGGCCTACTGCGCCACGATGATGGCCCAGATCGACGTCCTCGACGAGGCCGGCCACCCGCTGTCGGAGATCGTCAACGAGTCCGTCATCGAGGCCACCGACTCGCTCAACCCCTACATGCACGCCCGCGGCATCGCCTACATGGTCGACAACTGCTCGGTCACCGCCCGCCTCGGCTCGCGCAAGTGGGCGCCCCGCTTCGACTACGCCATGGTCCAGGAGTCGTTCCCGGCGCTCGACGCCGCCGAGTCCGACACCAAGGCCAGCTCCTCGTTCGTGGGCCACCACATCCACGAGGTCCTCGACACGGTCGGCAAGCTCCGCCCCTCTGTCGACATCTTCGTCGCTTCCTGAGGTTCGAGGCGAAGCCTCGAACCTCAGATCTCCGGCTCGCAGTCGTGGTTCAGCTGCGTCTACCGCGACCTACGGGTTCTTCTCCCCGCCTTCGGCGTTGAGCTAGCCATGCCGTGCCTTCCGCTCTGGGTGCTTCCGGCCCTGGCGGGCCTGCAGCACCGGGCCGCTCGGGCCCTCTCGCCTCCGGCGAACGCTGGCGCTCGCTGACTCGCGCGGCGAACGCTGGCGCTCGCTGACTCGCGCGGCGAACGCTGGCGCTCGCTGACTCGCGTTCGTCCGCGGAGCTTCTGCGTGCGGTTCGGAGGATCCGGGGCGATACTGCGGGCTTCGCCCTACGGAACGAGGTCCTGCCCATGGAAGCGCTCTACACCGCGGTCGCCCTGGCCACCGGAGACGGCCGCAACGGCCACGCCACCTCCGAGGACGGGATCTTGGACTTCGACCTGCGCGTCCCCAAGGAGATGGGTGGGGCGGGTGGCGCCACCAACCCCGAGCAGCTCTTCGCGGCCGGCTACGCCGCGTGCTTCCACTCGGCCATGAAGCTCACGGCCGCCAAGGACAAGCTCGACGTGACCGGCACCGAGGTGTCGGCCAGCGTGTCGATCGGGGTGCTCGAATCGGGCGGCTTCGGCCTGGCGGTCGAGCTCGACGTCCACGCGCCCGCGCTCGACCAGGCCACGGCCGAGCAGCTGGTGGCGGCCGCTCACGAGGTGTGCCCCTACTCCAACGCCACCCGCGGCAACGTCGAGGTCACCCTCCGCGTGGTCTGACGGTCGGCCTCAAGGGACGTCGGACTTCTGGGCTTCGGCGATCATCTGGTCGGCGGCGGGCCGGAGGAGGAAGCCCTCGGTCACGGCCCGGTCGGCGGAGGCGGTGACCTGCTGCACGTAGGCGTCGTGGTCGGCGTAGTGGGCGTCGAGCTGGGCCTGGGTGAACGGGGTGGTGGAGCCGAACAGGACGCAGATCACCGAGCTCGACGGGTTGGTCCCGGTGTGGGTGGCGGTGGGGGCGTCGACGGCGGGGGTGCGGATGCCGCCCGTGGCGATGCCGTCGCCGTCGCGCACGATCGTGCCGCCGGCGTCGGTGTCGATGCGGGGGCTCTGGGCCGGCTTGGTCCCGTCGACCACCCACGTGTGGAGCGAGTCGAAGGCCTTCTGCACCACGGGCTGCTGCGGGCCTTCGTTGACCTGGCCGCACGCCTGGCTGAGGTCGACGTTGACGTCGGTCCAGTTGTGGCCGGCGAGCACGCCGTAGTCGAGCGAGCTGCGGTCGACGTGCGCGGTGCCGGCGGTCTCCCAGGTGACCAGGTGGTCATCGTCGGCTTGACGGGCCTTCACGAAGCCGAGGTAGCCGAGGTCGGTCTCGGTCTCGAACTGGAGGACGGGCACGTCGTGGTCGGTGCGGATCTGCGTGCCGACGGGAGGAGCCTGGCCCTTGGCGTCGTTCAGCGCGGCGCCGTCGGCACCGCGGCTGTGGATGAGGAAGCCGTCGAACAGCTGGCTGGTGGGCTGGATGGCGTCGACGTAGGTGACCATGCGGAACGCCGACTGCGACTCGCCGGTGGCGATGACCTTCTGGACGTCGAGATCGCCCAGCGGCGTGCCCTTGCCGGTCCTCAGCGCCGTCTGCGCGGCCTGGCCGAAGATGTCGTACGAGTACTGGTCGCCGGGGTGCGACAGCGAGCCGTAGCGCTCGGGGTCCCACTCCTTGAGCGGGGCGAGGGCGGCCTTCGGCACGCCCGGGATGTCGATGCCGAGGCCGCCGGGCTCGACGCCGGTCTTCTGGGCGGACACGGCGACGTAGGCGTAGCCCTTGCGCATGAGCTCGTCGGCGAGGAAGCCGAAGTCGGGGTCGGAGTCGCGGCCGGCCGACACGTTGAGCCACTCCACGACGACGGTGCCGTTGAAGTCGGCGTCGTCCTTCGGCCGCCGGACCACGATGCGGGTCTTGTACGGCGCCGTCTTGCCGGTGGGCTCGGCGTCCCAGCGGCCGTCGACCGTGAGGTCGGTGGCCGACGCGTACGACGTGGCGTCGCCCGACAGGAAGTACTCCTGCTCGGTGTAGCGGTACTTCTGCTTCCAGCCCTCGGGCATGGCCAGGTAGGGCAGGTCGTACTTCCCCCCGGTGATGGGGCCTTCGATCTTCGCGGCCGGCTGCACCGGCGAGGAGGCCGCCTTGGGCTTGGCCGGCGCGGTGGTCGTGCTGGAAGGGCCCGGCCCGGTGGCCGCGCCGCCGCTGTCGGATGAGCAGCCGGCGAGGGCGGCGAGGACCAGAGCGGAGGCGATGACCAGGGCCGACGCCGGCCGGAGGTGGGGTGCGCGCATCGACACGGCCTAGCAGCCCAGCCATCCCTCATGCGGCTTCCAAGTCGCCTCCAAGTGGGGGCGCGGATGGTGGTTCCACCAAGCGGAACCGATCCGCACGACCACCACCCCGAAGGAGCCCTCACATGTCCACCCTCAGCGCCACTGCCCTGAAGACGCACTACCGCCACGAGGATGGCGAGTACGCGCCGGTCAGCCGCCGCCGCAAGGCCGTCGCCCTCGCCTTCCCGATCGTGGTCGTCGCCGCGCTCCTCCTCGCCGGCTGCGGGTCCGATGCCGACGCCGCGACCAAGACCACCGGCACGACGGCACCCACCCACGTCCACCCGGCGGAGCAGGCCGCCTCGACCACCTCGACCACTGCGGCCCCCGACGGCACGATCGTGGTGACGGCGGTCGACTTCAACTACGAGGACCTGCCGGACCAGGTGCCGGCCGGCACCACCTTCAAGCTGGTCAACGACTCCGAGTCGGAGCTCCACGAGTTCGTGGCGTTCAAGCTCCCCGACACCGAGGAGCGCTCGGTGAAGGAGCTCGTCGAGCTCCCGATGCCGGAGCTGGAGAAGCTGTTCAGCGCCGGTCCTCCGGCCACGGTCCTCCTGGCCAAGCCGGGTGGCCCCGAGATCAAGGCCGTCGGTGACGGCACCCTCACCGAGCCCGGCCGCTACCTCGTGGCCTGCTCGATCCCGGTCGGCGCCGACCCCGACGAGATCCTGGCCGGCGACGGCCCGCCGCCGGCCACCGGCACCCCCCACTTCCACAAGGGGATGTACGCCGAGCTCACCGTCGTCTGATCCCGCGCCGTGACCGCCGGCCCGCTCCGCCGGGCCGGCCGGTCACCGGTCCACCCATCCCGTCCAACCCATCCCTTCCAACCCGTCCCGTCCACCCGTCCCGACCGACCGGCTCCATGCGGCTCTCAAGAGATCGCCAAGCGGGTCGTGGGACAACAAGACCCAGCACAGCAACCAGCTCGACCGGCCCGGTCGACCGACCCGAAGGAACCAAGGAACCCGTCATGAACCAGGAACTCCCCATCCGATTCTGTGAGCCCGAGCAGGTCGCCCCCGACACGTGGGTCGTCCGCCAGCTCGCCGGCGAGGGCCTCGGCCCCGTCGCCACCTACGTCAACTCGTCGGTGATCACCGGTGCCGAGCCCGTCATCGTCGACTGCGGCCCGGCCATCACCCGGGACGAGTGGCTCGAGACCACCTTCTCGATCGTCGACCCGGCCGACGTGCGCTGGATCTACCTCTCGCACGACGACGTCGACCACACCGGGAACCTGATGCAGGTGCTCGACGCCTGCCCCGATGCCACCCTCGTCACCACCGCCTTCATGATGGAGCGGATGAGCGCCGACTACGGCCTGTCGCTCCCGCTGCACCGGATGCGGTGGGTCAACGACGGCGAGCGCATCGACGCCGGCGACCGCGAGCTCGTGGCTGTCACGCCGCCCAGCTACGACAGCCCCACCACCCGTGGCCTGTTCGACACGAAGTCGGGCGTGTACTGGGCCTCGGACTCGATGGGGTCGCCCGTGCCCCACGAGGTGTCGAACATCTCCGACCTCGACCCGGGGTTCTGGCGTGAGGGCTTCCTCGGCCAGCAGCTCCTGCTGAGCCCGTGGCTCACGTGGGCCGATTCGACCCGCTACGACCGGGCCGTCGACCGGGTGCTCGACCTCGGCGCCAACGTCGTCACCTCGGCCCACGGTCCGGCCCTGCGCGGCTGGCAGATCGAGTCGGCCTGCCGCCTCCTGCGGGAGCTGCCGTTCCTGCCGCCGGCCAAGCTGCCCGGCCAGGTGGAGCTCGACGCCATCGTGGCGATGCTCGTCGAGGCCGAGGGCGCCGCCGCGGGTGCCGGGACCGATCCCGGGCAGGTGGCGGCATGAGCGCCGAGGTCGGGGTCGCGCCGGCCCCCATCGCCCCGGTGGCGGTGCTGGGCGTGGCCCTGCGGACCGCCGCCGTGCTGGCGGTGCTCACGGCCGCCTTCGGATGACCCGAGCCTGGCGGGGACCCCCAGGACCATGAGGCCACGCCTGCGGCTCACGCCGGGGGCGTGGCCTCGGCGCGCGGTGGGCCGTTCAGGCGTGGGCGGACGAGACCGTGGCGAGGTCGCCGCGCTGGGCGTGGCGCTCGTAGGCCCAGCCCGGACCGCGGAAGGCGAAGCTCAGCCGCTCGGTCCACGAGGTGGACGACGCCACGTCCTTGAGGATGTCGATGTGCTCGTGGGTGGCGATCTTCACCGGGTTGTACGTGTCGATGTTCTTGGTGAGCCCGTAGGTGACCGGCTCGGCCTCGCGCTCGAACGTGCCGAACAGCCGGTCCCAGATGATGAAGATGCTGCCGTGGTTGCGGTCGAGGTACTGGCGGTTGGAGCCGTGGTGGACCCGGTGGTGCGAGGCGGTGTTGAGCACCTCCTCGATGGGGCCCAGCTTCGGGACGGTCTCGGTGTGGATCCAGTACTGGTAGAGCAGGTTGACGCCGCGGGCGGTCTCGATGGTGTCGGGGCGGAACCCCATCAGCGCCATCGCGCCGACGGGCACGAACACGCCCACCACGTCGAGCACGGGCTGCCGCAGGGCGGTGGACAGGTTGTAGTGCTCGGAGCTGTGGTGGACGACGTGGATGGCCCACATCCACCGGCTGGTGTGCATGAGCCGGTGGTTCCAGTAGTAGATGAAGTCCCAGGCCACGACGGCGCCGACGGTGGCCGCCACGCCCGTGCCGAGGTCTCGCTTGTGGCTCTTCCAGAGGCGGTCGGCGGTGGTCTTCGAGGCCCAGGCCGTGCTGGCCGCCAGCACGCCGCCGGCGACAGCGGTGGCTCCAGCCGATCCGGCGATGCGGCGGGCCAGGCTGCGGCGCTTGCGGCGGTTCCCATCGGGGAGGGCGTCGTCGTCTGTGGTGCCAGCGGGGCCGGTGGTGCCGGTGGCGGTGCCGGTGCCGGTGCCGGTGGGCAGGTCGGGGCGGGTGCCGCCGTGGGGCAGCCGGCCGCCGGCCTCCTCGCGCTTGGCCAGGACGTCGGCGATGGTGGTGATGGCGGCGGCGCCGAGAGCGGTCGCCACCAGCGCCTTGCCGTACTTGCCGCGACCGGGCGTGACCGGGTCGACCAGGCGCTTCAGCGTGAGTGGGGCGAGCAGGCTGCCCACGCCCATCGCCAGGCTGGCCAGCGTGTCGTCCTTGGTGTAGTCGCCGGCGATCGGGGCGCGGTCCTGGGCCTGGTTCTTCAGGTAGCGGTACTCGGCGCCCATGGTGCTGAAGTACGCCGGGATGGCGATGACGGTGAGATCCACGTGCTTGTCCCCTCGGCCGTGACGCCCCTCATTGTGCCTCAGCCCGGCCGGATCACCCCAACGAGCCGGTCGACGGCCTGGTCGAGGTCGGTGGGACCGGCCGTGGCGTAGGAGAGCCGCATCCAGCGCCGGTGCGGATCGTCGACGCCGAACGCCGCGCCGGGCACGAACGCCACGCCGTGGTCCAGGGCGACCGGGAGCAGGGCCGCCGTGTCGGCCGTCGGATCGGTGAGCTGGGCCCACAGGAACATGCCACCACCCGGCGCCTCGAACGAGAGCTCGTCGCCCAGGCGGTCCTCCAGGGCGGTGGCGAGGTGGCGGGCCTGGTCGCCGTACGTGGTGCGCAGCGCGGCGAGGTGGTCGGGCAGGAAGCCGGGCTCGCGCAAGACGCGGTGGACGATCAGCTGGTTCAGCGAGGAGGTGTGGAGGTCGGCCGACTGCTTCAGGATGGTCATGGCCCGCCGGACCTCGACCGGGGCGACCGCCCAGCCGACCCGCAGGCCGGGGCTGAGGACCTTCGACGTCGAGCCCAGGGTGATGGCCCGGTCGGTGAGGTCCCGCAGGGCGGCGGGCGCGGTGCCCTCCCAGCGCAGCTCGCCGTAGGGGTCGTCGTCGATGATCCAGAAGCCGTAGCGGTCGGCCAGGGCGGCCAGGTCGATGCGGCGCTGCGGGCTGAGGGTGGCCCCCGACGGGTTGTCGAAGTTGGCGACCACGTAGACCACCGCCGGCCGCGCTCCTTCCGCCAGGCGCTCGGCCAGCACGTCGACCCGCAGACCGTCTCGGTCGGCAGGGATGGCGAGCAGGTCGACGCCCGCGGCGCGGAAGGTCTGCAGGGCGCCCACGTAGGCGGGATCGGCCAGGGCGAGCTGGCCGCCCGGGTCGACCAGGGCCCGGGTGAGCAGGTCGAGCGCCTGCTGTGACCCGTTGGTGATGATCACCTGCTCCTCGCCGTCGGGGCCGAGGTCGTAGCGGTCCGCCACCCAGCGCCGCAGCGGGCGATGGCCCTCGGTGGGGCCGTACTGGAGCGCGCCGAGCGGGTCGTCGGCCAGGGCGGCGGCCGCGGCGCGGGCGATGGCGGCGATGGGGAAGGCGCCGGCATGGGGGAGGCCTCCGGCCAGCGAGATGATGTGGGGCTGCTCGGTGATCTCGAGCAGGTCGCGGATCGCAGACGATCCGGCGCGCTGGACGGCAAGGGACTTGACCATGACGTTCGACTCTGTCAGAAGTGGATCATGGTCAACAGGGCCACTTCTGCACGGGTGGCCCGTTCTGCCCAGGTCGACCTGGTGGTCGACGCGCTCGGCGACTGGTCCGCCGGCACCGGCCCGCTGTTCCGGCTGCTGGCCCGAGCCATCACCGCCGCGGTCGAGCACGGTGACCTGCCCCGGGGCGCCCGGCTGCCATCGGAGCGGGCGCTGGCCGCGGCCGTCGCGGTCAGCCGCGGGGTGGTGGTGGCCGCCTACGACGAGCTGATCGCCGACGCGGTGGTCGAGCGCCGGCCGGGCAGCGGCACGTTCGTGTGGGGCTCGCCCGACGCCGGCTTGCCGCCCGGCCGCGAGGGCTCGTCGCTGGTGGGACGGCTCGTCGATCAGGGCAGCGCGCCGGCGGTCATCGACCTGTCGATCTCGGTCGTGCACGAGGCCCGGTGGCTGCCCGAGGTGTCGGTCGGCCCGGCCCAGCTGGCGGGGGTCGGCGCCGACAGCCCGTGGGGCCTGCCGGCGCTGCGGGATCGGGTGGCCGACGGGCTCGGGCGCATCGGGCTGCCCACCACCGTGGACCAGGTGGTCATCACCACGGGTGCGCAGCAGGGGATCAGCATCGCCGCGGGCTGCTGGCTGCGGCCGGGTGACGTGGTGGTGGTCGACGACCCCACCTACCCGGGCGCGCTGTCGGCCTTCGCGGCCGCGGGCGCGGTGGTCCGGCCGGTGCCCGTCGACCGCAACGGGGTCGTCCTCGCCGCGCTCGACGCCGCGCTCGCCGAGCGGCCCGCGCTCGTCTACCTCCAGTCCGGCCCGCACAGCCCCACCGGCGCCCGGCTGTCGGCCCACCGCCGCCAGGTGATCGGTCGCTGGGTGGCCGAACGGCGCATCCCGCTGGTCGAGGACCTGGCCCTCGAATCGGTGGACTGGTCGGGCGCAGCGCCGCCGGTCCCGATCGCCGGGCACGTCCCCGGCCACCCGGCGGCGGTGGTGGGCTCGTTCTCGAAGCAGTTCTGGGCCGGGCTGCGGGTGGGGTTCGTCCGGGCGCCGGAGCCGGTGGCCGCCCGGCTGGTGCGGGTGAAGGCCACCCACGACCTCGGCTCGTCGACCATCAGCCAGGCGATGGCCCTGTCGCTGCTGGTGCACCCCCACCACGGGCGAGCGCTCGCCCGCCGCAACGCCGAGCTGGCCGACCGGTGCGAGCTGCTGGCCGGCCTGCTGCGTGCCGCCCTGCCGTCGTGGCGGGTGGACGTGCCCACCGGCGGGCTGTCGCTGTGGGTCCGGCTGCCCGAGCCGGTGGCGGCCCGGTTCGCCGCGGTGGCGCTGCGCCACGGCGTCGCCGTCGCCACCGCCGACGGCCTGTCGGCCACCACCGACCACCGCGACCGGCTCCGCCTCACGTTCGCCCTCCCCCCGGCCGACCTCCGCGAAGGCGCCGCCCGCCTCGCCACCGCCTGGACCGCCTTCACCCCCTGACCGGGCCCACCTCCCGGGGGAACTTGTTGCACCCGGTGCTCGATGGCGCACTCCCTGCAACAAGTTCGCCCCGTGCCCGCCCCACCCCTCGGAACTTGTTGCACCCGGTGCTCCATGGCGCACTGCCTGCAACAAGTTCGCCCCGTGGCCGCTTCACCCCTCGGAACTTGTTGCACCCGGTGCTCGATGGCGCACTGCCTGCAACAAGTTCGCCCCGTGGCCGCCCCACCCCTCGGAACTTGTTGCACCCGGTGCTCGATGGCGCACTGCCTGCAACAAGTTCGCCCCGTGGCCGCCCCACCCCTCGGAACTTGTTGCACCCGGTGCTCGATGGCGCACTGCCTGCAACAAGTTCGGTGGGGGACTACACGTTCTGCGGGGCTGGGGCGTTCCTCCTCCGTATGGTCCTTCTGCATGAGCGTCCGGGGGTGGCGGTGAGCGACGAGCTCGTGGCGGCGCCCACCGTCGAGTTGTCGGTGGTCGATCTGGGGCCGGAGGCGTTCTGCCGCGACATCCACCCGCGCCTGGTGGGGTCGCTGCGGCTCTACCTCGGCGATGTCGAGTCGGCGCGCGAGCTGGCGCAGGACGCGCTGGTCCGGGTGGTCGAGCGGTGGCCGCAGGTCGCGGTGATGGACCATCCCCAGGCGTGGACCTACCGGGTGGCGTTCAACCTGGCCCGCTCCCGGCTGCGGCGCACGATGGCCGAATCGCGGGCGCGGCGCCGAGCCGATGCACCACCGACGTCGAGCTGGGGCGTCGATGTGGCCGATGTGCTGGCGGTCCGGGCCGCCGTCCACCAGTTGGCACCCCGCCAGCGCCAGGCGATCGTCCTGCGCTTCTACAGCGACCTGACCGTGGACCAGATCGGCGAGGCCATGGGCTGCCGCCCGGGCACGGTCAAGGCCCACCTCCACCAGGCCCTCCGCGCGCTGCGGTCCGCCGGCCTGGCCACCGACGACGACCTCCTCGTCGTCGAGCCCACGACGAAGACCGAGACGGAGAACGACCGATGAGCAACCTCGGAGACAACCTCGACAAGGCGGCGGGACCGCCCGAGCCCGCCCTCGACGTGGCCGGCCTGCAGAACCGGGCCGCGGGCCGGGCCCGCACCAAGCGGCGGGCGCTGGCCGGCGGCGCGGTGGCCGCACTCCTGCTGGTGGGCGGGGTGGCGTTCACCGCCATCCAGGGCGTCGACGGCGGGAGCCAGGTGGTGGCAGCCGGCGAGGGCGGCGACGGGCCCACCAGCACGGAGGCACCCGACACCACCACCGCCACCACGCCGACCACCGAGGCCCCGACCACGACGATCGTCGGGGGCACGACGCCGGTGGGGCCCACCGTCACCGTCGATCCCGGCGTCGAGGATCCGCGGGACGGGTCGTCGACGACGGTCATCCCGCCGGCGACGACCGTGCCGCCCGCCGCGGGGGTCGATTCGCTCCGGGTCGGCGGGACGTACACCGGCAAGGAGCACTACCGGCTCGACGCCACCGAGTGCCGCGCATCGGGGAACACGATGTCGCACTCGCTGCTGTCGACCCTCACCGTCACGGCCGACTACGACGGCACGGCCGATCCCGGCACCTGGACCTACAAGTCCGACTACTGCAGCCGCATCGTCGGCGACACGTGGCGGGGCACCGGCACCTTCGCCATCGGCCTTCCGGGCGGCGAGACGCTGACCGGCACGGTCGACGACGAGACCGCCTACCCCACCGAGGGCGAGCCCTACACCGTGAAGATCACGTCGGGGTCCGGCCGGTACGAGGGAGCCACGGGGGTCTGCCAGCTGACGGTGCACATCAGCGACAAGGCGTTCGGCTCCCAGACCCAGAGCGGCGACTTCAAGTGCGAGATCTCCACCTGACCTGCGCCTGATCCGGTCGCCCGAGGGCCGGAACTTGTTGCGGTGAGTGTCGGATGGAGCACTGGCTGCAACAAGTTCGTGCCCTGTTCGGGGCCCGGGCCCATCTTGTTGCACGGGGTGTTCCATGCAGCACTGGCTGCAACAAGTTCGTCGGGGCGGGAGTGGTCAGGCCGGGGCGGGAACCGTGGCCTGGAGGTCGGCGAAGGCCTGCTCGATGTGGCGGGTGAGGGCGGCGGGGTCCTGGAGGGCGTCGGCGAAGGCGAGGATGCCGAGGAGGAGGCGGTCGCCGTAGCTCCAGAGCATCACGTTGAGGCCGACGCCGTTGCTGGGCGGACCGTCGATGTAGAGGTCGACGACGTCGCAGCCGAGCAGCGTGAACGGCTCGGCCGGGCCCCGGATGTTGGAGATGAGCACGTTGGCGTCGACGAGGCCGTCGCTGTCCTGCAGCCGCTTGATGAGCGCCTTGGCGCCGGGCTCGCTGACGAACGGCGGCACGAAGTCGAGCCAGGCGGGGAGCAGCTCGGGGCCGAGCATGGTGAGCTGCGCCTTGGCCTCGGCGGCGACCGAGCTGATCGTGGCGAGGCGCTCGGCGGGGTCGACCACGTCGGTGGCGAGCGAGGTGGTGAAGCTCCAGAACCGGTTGCCGGCCTGGCGGACGGGTGCGTCGGCCGCTTCGTACGACACGGGGACGCTGGCGAGCAGCGGGAGGTCGGGGAGCTCGTCGCGCTCGTGCAGGTAGCCGCGCAGGGCGCCGGCCACCGTGGCCAGGACGACGTCGTTGAGCGTGACGCCGGCATCGTCCTTCACCCGCTTCACCTCGGCGAGCGGGAGCTCGGCACGGGCGTACTCGCGGGGTGCGGTGAAGGCGTCGTTGAGCGCGCCGTTGGGGGCGGCACCGCTGAACTCGGGCACCGCCACCGTGGCCTGGGCCCGCCGGGCCTTGACCGCGTCGAGGCCGCGCTTGGTGCGGGCGGCGAGGCCGGGGATGCGCAGCAGGGAGCGGAGGTGGTCGAGCAGGGCCAGCACCACGAGGGCGACGCGGCCGGGGATGGGCTCGGGGGCCCACGGGATCGGCTCGCCGGGGATCGGGTCGGTGGGGGCGTCGGAGAAGACCCGGGAGAACGTGGTGAACGCGGCGACGCCGTCGGCGAGGCAGTGGTGGTACTTCAGGATCAGCGCCTGCTCGCCACCGGGGAGGCCGTGGACCAGCGTGAGCTGCCACAGCGGGTGCCGGCGGTCGAGGTGCTTCTCGGCGAGCAGCGCGAACAGGTCGTCGGTGGTCTGGCCGGGGGCCAGGGTGGCCTCGCGCAGGTGGAAGTCGAGCTCGAAGCGGGGGTCTCGCACGCACACCGGGTGGTGCAGGCCGAACGGCACGGGGACGATCCGCCACCGGAACGACGGGAGCTGGTCGAGGCGGTCGGCGATGTGGGTGCGCACGTCCTCGATGGTGAGCGCGGCGGCCCCTCCGTCGGGAGCGCGCAGCGTGCCGATGGCGATGGTGTTCATCGCCTGCTCGGGCTGCTCCATCGACAAGAAGCCGGCGTCTTCTCCGCTCAGCCGATGCATGCGCGCAGCTCCTCGAGCGAGGTGTGGAACCGGTGGGCCAGGTCTCGGGGGGCGTCGATCGTGACGGGGCTGCCGACGATGGTGACGTGGAGCTCGTCCTGGTAGCCGACCACGGTGATGTTGAGGCCGGTGTCGTCGCCGATCGGCCCCGACAGGTACACGTGGCGGACTCGGTGCTCGCCGATGCGCCAGTCGTTGGCGGGTACCCGCACGTTCGACACCAGCACGTTGAAGTCGGCCTTGTCGGGGTTGCGGGCGCTGCGCTTCACCATCGTGCGCGCCGCGGGCCGGCCGACGAGCGGGGGCATCCGGTCGAGCCACTCCGTGAGGGTGTCGTGGCCCTGCATGGCCAGCTGGAGCTTGGCCTCGGCGGTGCTGGCGCTGATGGCCAGCAGCCGCTCGACCGGGTCCTCGATGTCGGTGTGGAGCAGGGCGAAGAAGTTGGCGAAGCGGTTGCCCCACTGGCGCGGCGGCGTGCCGGGCGGATCGCCCGAGACGGGCACGTTGGCCACCAGCGCCTTCGCCGGGAGCTCGCCCCGATCGAGCAGGTACGACCGCAGGGCGCCGGCCACGATGGCCAGGGCCACGTCGTTGAGGGTGGCGCCGGTGGGCTTGCGCAGCTCTTGGAGCTCGGGCAGGGGGAGGATGGTGCGGGCGTAGGTGCGCTCGGCGGGACCGGGACGGTTGAGGATGCTGCCGGGCGCGTCGCCCATGGGTCGGGGCACCTCGGCCACGGCCTCTTCGCGCCGGGCCTCCACCGTCTCGAAGATGTGCTTGGTGGACTTCACCATGCCCGGGATCTGGCGCCAGTTGTGGGCCTGCTCGCGGGCGGCCTGGCGCAGCAGCGTGCGCCGGGTGGGCGGGGGTGGGACCGGCGGCAGGGCGGCAGGCCGGGGCAGCTCGCCGGCGGCGTCGCCGAGGAGCAGGTCGAGCGTGTGGAGGAGGGCCGCGCCATCGCACAGCGAGTGGTGGAGCCGGTAGATCAGGGCCTGGCGCGCCTCGCCCGGCCCGGTGAGCCCGTCGACCAGGATCAGCTGCCAGAGCGGGTGGCGCAGGTCGAGGCGCTGGGGCTCGATCTCGGCCATGAGCGCGTCGACCTCGGCCGGTCCTCCCGGTGCGGGGAGGACCCGGTGGCGGATGTGGTCGTCGACGTCGAACTCGGGATCCTCGATCCACACCGGGTGGTGGATGCCGAGCGGGACCGCCTGCAGGCGCCACCGCCACGACGGGAGCAGGTGGATGCGGTCGGTGACCCGCTGGCGGATGTCGGCGACGGTGAGCAGCGGCGCATCGGGGCTCGACGCGACGAGCTCGGTCAGGTCGACGCAGACCGAGGTCTGCTCCTCGGTCTCGATGAAGAGGAACCCGGCGTCGCTACCCCCCAATCGCTGCACGCCGGTCAGCATGCCAGGCGCTCGGGGTGCGGTCGCACCGGCGCTGGCCGGGACCGGATCGACCACCGGCCACACTGGTCCCCATGTGGCTGTTCGGGATCGCGCTGGTGGTCCTCGGGGTCTTCGGGATGGTGGCCATCCGGTTCGCGATCGGCCGGTACGGCCCGGGTGGCGGGGTGCCGGGGCCCGCAGGCGAGGAGCGGGCCCAGCAGAACTACGCCCTGGCCAGGTGGATCGCCATCGCCGGCGCCGCCGTCCTGGTCCTCGACACCCTGTGGTGGATGTTCTCCTGACGGCCGGCCAGGGTGACGGTGCCCTCCCCCTCCGGCGGGCGGCGGGAGGGCTCCCCGGGGCGGGTCCTGCCGCTGGGAGCGAATGTTCTCGCACGTCAGGTGCAAAAACGGAGCGATTGCTCGGTGTTCACCTTCCGGGAGCAAGATGTCACGCAGCGTTGACGCGGCCCTTTCGGGATTCGGGGGGTCGCGGTGTACCGTTCAGGGCCGTTCGGCCCATGCGCGGCCGTACGTCTCATGCCATGTTCCGGGGGGAATCGGGTGCATCTTCAGCTGACGCAAGTTCACGTCGATGATCAGTCATGAGCGCTGACACCCGCCGGGTCCTCGTGGCCGACCCGTGCGGTCGCTCGAACCCCCGCCTCGTCGCGGCCGGCGGCCGCGCCGGCGGCATCGGCGTGCTCGACGTGTCCGGGACCGACGACGTGGTCGCCCTCGCCGCGGAGCTGGCTCGACGGAACGTGACCGACTGGTGGCTGCGCCCGACGGCGAGCCTCAGCCTCGCCGCCGTGTCGGCCCCCGGTGTGAAGCAGGCGCACGCGCCGAGCGCCGTGGTGGTCACCGCCGACGGTCACGACCTGGCGTCGTTCATCGCGCTGGTCGACGGCTGGTCGACCGTGGCACCCGACGTGATCGCCCAGGTGGTCTCGCGCGCCGAGGGCGAGCTGGCCAAGGCCGCCGGCGTGTCCGGTCTCATCGCGTCGGGCTGCGAGGCCGGCGGACGGGTGGGCGACACCGAGGCGTTCGTCCTCTTCCAGCAGCTGGTCGACCTCGGCGTGCCCGTGTGGGTGCGAGGTGGGATCGGCCTCCACACCGCCGCCGCGGTGGTCGCCGGGGGCGGCGCCGGGGTGCTGGTCGACTCGCAGCTCGCCCTGCTGCGCGAGGGCGGCCTCCCGCTCGACGTGCGCCGGGCGATCGAGGCCATGGACGGCAGCGAGACCCGCGTCATCGGTGGCCACCGCGTCTACACCCGACCTGATCTGCCGGCCGCGGCCCTGGCCGAGACCACCAGCGCGGACGAGGTGGCTTCCTTCCTGGGCGCCGACCTCCGCACCGAGCTGGTGCCCGTGGGCCAAGACGGCGGGTTCGCCGCCGGCCTGGCCGCGCGCTTCGCCACCGTCGGCGGCGTGGTGCAGGCCCTGCAGGCCTCGATCGACGGCCACCTGGCGGCGGCGGCCGCCGACCCGCCGCTGGCCGAAGGCAAGGGCGTGGCGGCCGCCCACGGCACCCGCTACCCCATCGCCCAGGGGCCGATGACCCGCGTCAGCGACCGGGCCGAGTTCGCCGCGTCGGTGGCCGACGGCGGTGGCCTCCCGTTCCTGGCGCTGGCGCTGCTGCGCGGCCCCGAGGTGCGCGAGCTGCTGGTCCAGACCAAGGAGCTGCTGGGCGACCGGCCGTGGGGTGTCGGCGTCCTCGGGTTCGTCCCCGCCGAGCTGCGCGCCGAGCAGCTCGAAGCCGTCCACGACGTGGCGCCGCCGCACGCGCTCATCGCCGGTGGCCGACCCAGCCAGGCCACCTCGCTCGAGGCCGCGGGCATCGACACCTACCTCCACGTCCCGTCGCCGGGCCTGCTCGACCGCTTCCTCAAGGACGGCGCCCGCAAGTTCGTGTTCGAGGGCCGCGAGTGCGGCGGCCACGTCGGCCCCCGTTCGTCGTTCGCGCTCTGGGACGCCCAGATCGAGCGCCTCCTGCAGGTCGACGATCCCGAGCACCTCCAGGTGCTGTTCGCGGGCGGCATCCACGACGCCGGCTCTGCCGCCATGGCCGCGGCCGCGGCGGCCACGCTCGCCGCCAAGGGCGCCCACATCGGCGTGCTCATGGGCACCGCCTACCTGTTCACCGAGGAGTCGGTGGCGTCGGGCGCCATCCAGCCGGCGTTCCAGGACGTGGCCGTCACGTGCGCCACCACGGTGCTGCTCGAGACGGCACCGGGCCACGCCACCCGCTGCGTCGAGACCGAGTTCGTGCGGGCCTTCGCCGCCCGCCACGACGAGCTGGTCGAGCAGGGCGTCGACCCCAAGGCCCGCTGGGCCGAGCTCGAGAGCCTCAACCTCGGCCGCCTCCGCATCGCGTCGAAGGCCCTGGTGCGCGACGAGTCCGGCGTGCGCTCGGCCGACGAGGAGGAGCAGCGCCGCGAGGGCATGTACATGATCGGCGAGGTCGCCACCCTCCGCCACGAGGTCACCACCGTCGCCGCCCTCCACGACGACGTGAGCGCCGGTTCGACGGCGTGGCTGCGGCCCACCGACGAGCTCCGGCTGTCGGTCCGCGAGCCTGAGCGCGAGCCCGATCCGCTCGACATCGCCATCGTGGGCATGGATGGGTTCTTCCCCGGCGCCATCGGCGTCGAGCAGTACTGGGCCTCGATCGTGGCCGGCACCGACGCCGTCACCGAGGTGTCCGACGAGCGCTGGGACGTGGCCCGGTACTACGACGCCGACGCCTTCACGAAGGACGCCGGCCGCAAGACCCCGTCGCGCTGGGGCGGGTTCATCGACCCAGTGGGCTTCGACCCGCTCGCCTTCGGCATCCCGCCCGCATCGCTCGCCGCCATCGAGCCCGTGCAGCTCCTCTCGCTCGAGGTCGCCGCCCGCGCCTTGGCCGACGCCGGCTACGCCGACCGCCAGTTCGACCGCAGCCGCGCCTCGGTGGTGTTCGGCGCCGAGAGCGGCAACGAGCTCGCCGGCGCCTACGGCATCCGCGCCTTCCTGCCGCAGCTGTTCGGCTCGGTCCCGGCGGGCCTCGAGGACTGGTTGCCGTCGCTCACCGAGGACTCGTTCCCCGGCGTGCTGGCCAACGTGATCGCCGGCCGCGTCGCCAACCGCCTCGACCTCGGCGGCGTGAACTACACGGTCGACGCCGCCTGCGCCTCGTCGCTCGCCGCCCTCGATGCCGCCTGCAAGGAGCTGCGCTCGGGCACCTCCGACCTGGTCCTCTGTGGTGGCGCCGACCTGCACAACGGGCTCAACGACTACCTGCTCTTCGCCAGCGTCCACGCCCTGTCGCCTACGGGCCGCTGCCGCACGTTCGACGCCAACGCCGACGGCATCGCGCTCGGCGAGGGCATCGCCTGCGTGGTGCTCAAGCGCCGCGTCGACGCCGAGCGCGACGGCGACCGCATCTACGCGCTGGTCGACGCCGTGGCGGGCAGCTCCGACGGCCGCCACCTCGGCCTCACCGCCCCCCGCAAGGAGGGCCAGCAGCGCGCCGTGCACCGGGCGCTCGCCCAGTCCGGTCGTTCGCTCGAGAACGTCGGGCTGGTCGAGGCGCACGGCACCGGCACCGTCGTCGGCGACCGCACCGAGATGGCCACGCTCACCGAGGTGTTCGCCGAAGCCGGCGTGCCCGTCGGCAACGTGGTGCTCGGCTCGGTCAAGAGCCAGATCGGCCACACCAAGTGCGCGGCGGGCCTGGCCGGGCTCATCAAGGCGGCCAAGGCCATCCACCACGCGGTCCTGCCGCCCACCGCCAACCTGGTGGAGCCCAACCCGTACTACGACGCCGAGACCAGCCCGTTCCGGTTCATCGACGCGGCTCGGCCGTGGCCCGGTGCGTCGCGGCTCGCGGGCGTCAGCGCCTTCGGGTTCGGCGGCACCAACTTCCACGCCGTCCTGTCGTCCTACGACGGCGGCGACGCACCCACCCACGGCGTCGACCAGTGGCCGGCCGAGCTGTTCTTGTTCCGCGGCGCCTCGCTCGGCGATGCCCTGACGGCCGTCGCCGACCTGGCCCGGGTGGCCGCCGACATCGTCGCCACCGACCCGCACAGCCAGCGCCACCAGCTCCGCGCCGTGGCCGCCGCCGTGGGCCGCGCCGGGGCCGGGCCGGTGCAGGTGGGCCTGGTGGCCGACTCGTTCGCCGACCTCGTGGCCAAGCTCGAGGTGGCCGCCGCCGGCAGCACCGAAGCCCGCAACGGCGTGTTCGTCGCGTCGACCTCTGCCGGTGCCGGCTCCGATGGCGCCGACGGCGAGGCGCCTGCGGTGGCGTTCCTCTACCCGGGGCAGGGCTCGCAGCGGCCGGGCATGGCCGCCGACCTGTTCGTGGCGTTCGGCGGCCTGCGCGACCTGCTCGTCCCCGCCGCGCCGTGGCTCGACGCCCTGTTCCCGCCCACGGCCTTCGGGCGCGACGAGCGCGCCGCGCAGCAGGCCGCCATCACCGCCACGAACGTGGCCCAGCCCACCCTCGGCATCGCCTCCCTCGCCCTCACCCGGCTGCTCCGGTCGGTCGGCGTCGAGCCGGCGATGGCCGGTGGGCACAGCTACGGCGAGCTGGTCGCGCTGACCGCGGCGGGCACCTTCGACGAGGCCACGCTCCTCACGTTGTCGGCCGCGCGCGGCGACGCCATCCTCGACGCCGTCGAGCAGTCGGGGGGAGACCCGGGCACGATGGCCGCCGTCGAGCTCACCGCCGAGCAGGTGGCCGAGCGCCTGGCCGAGTGGCCCGACATCGTGCTGGCCAACCACAACGGGCCCACCCAGGCCGTCATCTCCGGTCCCACCGCCTCGGTGGAGGCGGCCGCCGAGGCCCTCAAGGCTGCCGGCACCAAGGTGAAGCTGCTGCCGGTGGCGTGCGCGTTCCACAGCCCGGTGATCGCGGTGGCCGGCGACCTGCTGGCCGAGCGGCTGGCCTCTGTCGACGCGGCGCCGCCCGCCTTCCCCGTGTGGTCCAACGTCACCGCCGAGCCGTACCCCGTCGAGGTGCCCGGTGCCGTCGCCGACCTGCTTGCCCTCCAGGTCACGAGCGGCGTGCGCTTCGTCGACCAGATCGAGTCGATGTATGCCGCCGGTGCCCGCGTCTTCGTCGAGGCCGGGCCGGGCCGGGTGCTCACCCAGCAGGTCGGCAAGATCCTCGGCGACCGCCCGCACGCCATGGTGGCCACCGATGTCGCCGGCGAGCACGGCGTCCGCCGCCTGCTCCTCGCCCTCGCCGAGCTCGCCACCCTCGGGGTGCCCGTGGATGCGGCGCCGCTGTTCGACGGCCGTGCCGAGCCCGCCGATCTGGCCGCTCTCCCCGCCAAGGCGCCCGGCTGGCAGATCGACGGCGCGTTCATCCGCACCGCCGACGGCGCGGTCCTGCGCAACAGCCTCCAGCCCGCCAACACGCTCCCCGCACTCGAGCTCGAAGGGTTCTCCCAGATGTCGAACGGCCATGACGACGCCAGCACCGTGGTGCTCGAGTACCTCCGGAACGTGCGCCAGCAGGTGGCCGCCGAGCGAGATGTGATGCTGCGCTACCTCGGTTCGAACGTGCCGGTCACCGCCGGGTTCGACGACCTGGCCCCGCTCGGCTCGCCCGTCGGCCAGCCCATCGCCGCCACCGCCCAGCCCACGGTCGCACCGGTCGCCGCCGTCGCCGCAGCGGTGGCCCCGGCCGAGGCCGTCGCCAAGCCGGCGCTCAGCGGCGCCGACCTCATGAAGGCCGTGCAGGCCATCGTCAGCGAGCGCACCGGCTACCCCGTCGAGATGCTCGACCCCGACCTCGACCTCGAAGCCGATCTCAGCATCGACTCCATCAAGCGCATCGAGATCGTCGGCGAGCTGGCCGAGCGCATCGGCCTCGGCGGCCTCGACGAGTCGGCGGTCGACGAGGACATGGTGGAGGAGCTGGCATCGCACAAGTCGCTGCGCGGCATCGTCGAGTGGATCGAGGGCCTCGCGTCCGAGGCCGGCGACGCCGCCCCTGGCGGTTCGGCCGACGCGTCGTCCAACGGGTCCTCCAACGGGTCCTCCAACGGGTCGGCGTCGAGCGCGGCGCCCGCCCCCGACCACACCGCCGAAGCCCACCCGGCCCTGCCGGCCGCCGCCCAGCGGTTCGACGTGCGCACCGAGCTGCTCGGCCCCGCCGTCGCCCTCGGCGACCTGCACGCCGTGGCCACCGGTGTCATCGCCGGCCACGGCGGCCTCACCGGCGCCGTCACCCTGGCCCTGATCGAGCGCGGCGCCAACGTGGTCGAGGTGACCGCCGGCGGCGACGCCCGCCTCCAGCTCCTGGCCGGGCTCGACGCCGTCGTCGACCTGTCCACCACGCTGCTCGACTCGGGCGCCGATGCCCGCTCGGTGTTCGCCGACCTGCAGCCCGCGCTGCTCGGTTCGGCCCGCCGCGCCCTCGTCGTCACCGTCCCGGTCCACCCGAACGGCGCACCCACCGGCGTGCCCGGCCTGATGCGGTCCGTCGCCCGCGAGCGCCACGACGTGCTCGCCCGCTCGGTGGCCATCGCCGACTCCGACCTCGACGGCGACCTCGGCCCGCTCGCCGAGAGCCTGGTCGACGAGCTGCTCGACCTCGATGCCCCTGCCGCGCTCTCGTGGGCCGGCGGCCAGCGCTCCACCCAGGTGGTCGGCGAGGCCCGAGACCTCTCGATCCACGGCGACCTCGGGCTCGGGCCCGACGCCGTCGTCGTGGTCACCGGCGGCGCCCGCGGCATCACGGCCCGCGTGGCGGAAGGGGTGGCCCGCGCCAACCCCTGCACCCTCGTGCTGGTGGGCCGGTCGCCGCTCCCGGAGGGCGACGAGGACCCGCGCACCGCCATCGCCCCTGATCGCAACGCCCTGCGCCGGGCCCTGCTGGAGATCGGCGAGCTCACCAAGCCGCACGACATCGAGCAGGCCTGCACCCGCATCGAGGCCGACCGCGAGATGCGCGCCACCATCGCCCTCCTCGAGCGCTTCGGCGCCACGGTGGAGTACGTGGCGATCGACGTGCGCGCCCCCGAGTTCGGCGCCCTGCTCGACGATGTCCGCGCCCGTCACGGCCGCCTCGACGGCGTGATCCACGGCGCCGGCGTGCTCGACGACCACTTCATCCGCGACAAGGGCCAGGACGGGTTCGACCGGGTGTTCGGCACCAAGGTCGACGGCGCCCGCGCCATCCTCGACCGGGCCCACCTCGGCCTGCGGTTCGTGGTGCTGTTCGGCAGCATCAGCGGCGTCGTCGGCAACCGCGGCCAGACCGACTACGCCGCCGCCAACGACGCCCTCGACACCCTCGCCCGCGCCCACGACGGCCGCCACGGCTGCCGGGTCCTCAGCATCGACTGGGGCCCGTGGGCCGGCGGCGGCATGGTGTCGCCCGAGCTGGAGCGCGAGTACGCCCGCCGCGGCATCGGCCTGGTCGATCCCGACGACGGCGTGATGGCCCTGCTCCACGAGATCGCCGAGCCCACCGGCCCCGCCCAGCTCGTGGTCATGCGCGGCACCCCCGAGGCCTTCGGCCCGCCCGTCGAGCACAGCGCGGCCGACGACCTCGTCGGTCGCCCCACCACCACCGACTAGCCACCTCGTGCCCGCCGTCGCCCCGCCCCGCCCCGCCCTTCGCTGGTCGATCTTCCCCGCGTGGGGTGGATCATCGACCAGCGCTTCGGGCCGGGGGCAGCGCTGGTCGATCTTCCCCTCGTGGGGTGGAACATCGACCAGCGGGATGCGGGCTCGTGGGGGCGGATCGTGAGCGCGGGGGAGGGCGACGGGGTCGCGATCGTCGGGCTGGCGGGGCTGTTCCCCGGCGCGCCGACGATCGAGGCGTTCTGGGAGAACGTCCGCGGCGGGGTCGATGCCATCACCGAGGTGCCCCCCGGCCGCTGGGACCCGGTCTTCTTCGACGCCGACGCCAAGGCCGCCGACCGCTTCTACTGCCGGCGCGGCGGGTTCGTCGACGACCTCGCCACCTTCGACCCGCTCGCCTTCGGGATCATGCCCAACGCGGTCGACGCGGTGGAGCCCGACCAGCTCCTCGCCCTCGCCGC
Source organism: Aquihabitans sp. McL0605 (assembly GCF_049993875.1). Classification (NCBI taxonomy): domain Bacteria; kingdom Bacillati; phylum Actinomycetota; class Acidimicrobiia; order Acidimicrobiales; family Iamiaceae; genus Aquihabitans; species Aquihabitans sp. McL0605. The sequence continues at coordinate 2,151,526 of NZ_CP188252.1, read as the reverse complement.
CGCCTCGGCCGCCCTGGCCGATGCGGGCAACCCGCACGAGACCGCCGACCCCGCCAAGGTGTCCGTGGTGCTCGGTCGCGGCGGCTACATCGGCGACGGCGTGGCCCGCCTCGACCAGCGGGTGCGGACAGCGCAGCAGCTGGTGGAGGCCCTTCGGGTCCTGGTGCCCGGCATCGACGAGGACCGCCTCCAGCAGGTGAAGGCCGAGTTCCAGGACCGCCTCGGCCCCGAGCGCCCCGAGAGCTCGATCGGGCTCGTGCCCAACCTGGCCGCGTCGCGCATCGCCAACCGGTTCGACCTGCGGGGCGCGGCGTACACAGTCGATGCGGCGTGTGCCTCGTCGCTCATCGCGGTCGACCACGGGGTGAACCAGCTGCGCTCCGGTGCGGCCGACGTGGTGCTGGCCGGCGGCGTCCACCACTGCCACGACCTCACGCTCTGGAGCGTGTTCTCGCAGCTCCGAGCCCTGTCGCCCACCGAGGCGATCCGGCCGTTCAGCAAGGACGCCGACGGCATCCTGGTCGGCGAGGGCACCGGCATCCTGGTGCTGAAGCGGGTGGCCGACGCCGAGCGCGACGGCGACCGCATCTACGCCGTGATCCGCGGCACGGGCGTGGCCTCCGACGGCGCCGGCGCGTCGCTCATGAACCCGCGGCCCGAGGGCCAGGTGCTCGCCGTGTCCAAGGCGTGGGCGGCCAGCGGGCTCGACCCCGCCACCGTCGGGCTGATCGAGGCCCACGGCACCGCCACCCCGGTGGGCGACCGCACCGAGCTGGAGACCCTGCGCACCGTGTTCGGCGAGCGGGCCTCCGGCGGACGGGGCGGATCGGGTGCCGGCCCCGTGCTCGGCTCGGTGAAGTCGATGATCGGTCACGCCATGCCGGCCGCCGGCGCGGCCGGCCTGGCCAAGGCCGCGCTCGCCATCTTCCACGGCGAGCTGCCGCCCACGCTCCACGTCGAGGAGCCCAACGAGGCCCTGGCCACCACCCGCTTCCGGGTCCTGGCCGAGGCCGAGCCGTGGGAGTCCGCCGACGGCGCGCCCCGCACCGCCGGCGTCAACGCCTTCGGCTTCGGCGGCATCAACGCCCACGTCGTCCTCACCGAGCACCCGTCTCAACGCTCGACCGCGGCGCGCCCCGTTCGGGTCACGGATGGTTCCACCGCGACCGCTGGTGACCCGAAGGCGGAGGGCGATGCGGTCCGGGTCACGGATGGTTCCACCACGACCGCTGGTGACCCGAAGGCGGCGGACGAGGAGGTGCTGCTGCTGGCGGGGGCCGACGCCGCGGACCTGCTGGCGCAGCTCGATGGGTGGTCGGCCGGCTCGCCCGGGCTCGCCGTGCCCACCGGTGGGCCGGCGCGGCTGGCGATCGTCGATCCGAACGAGCGGCGGCTCACGCTGGCCCGCAAGGTGCTCGAGCGGGGGACGCCGTTCCGCGGCCGCAACGACGTGTGGTTCGAGCCGGGCGGCAGCGAGCTGCCGGCGGGCAAGGTGGCGTTCCTGTTCCCGGGCGTCGAGCCGGTGTTCGAGCCCCGCGTCGACGACGTGGCCGAGCAGCTCGATCTGCCGTGGGCCGGTCTGGCCGACGACGTGCCGGCCCTGGAGCGCCAGGGCCGCGGCATCGTGCAGGTCGGCCTGCTGCTCGACGCCGCGCTGGCCCAGCTCGGCATCCGCCCCGACCTCGCGGCCGGCCACAGCCTGGGGGAGTGGACCGGCCAGATCGTCTCCGGCCAGATCCCCACCACCTACGTCGACGAGTTCCTCGACAGCCTGCAGCCCGGATCGATCGAGGTGTCCGACGTGGTGTTCGTGGCCCTGGGTGCCGGTGCCGAGGTGGCGGCCTCGCTGGTCGAGGGCCTCGACGAGGCCTACGTCTCCCACGACAACTGCCCCCACCAGAGCGTGATCTGCGCGCCGGCCGCCGCGATGGCCGTCGCGGTCGAGCGGGCCAAGGAGCGCAAGGTGCTGGCCCAGGAGCTGCCGTTCCGGTCGGGCTTCCACTCACCGCTGTTCGCTCCGTTCGTGGCGTCGATGGCCGAGCAGTTCGCGGGCATCCCGCTGGCGGTCCCCGCCGTGCCCATGTGGTCGGCCACCACCGTCGCCCCCTACCCCGACGACCCGGCGGGCATCACCGAGCTGTCGGGCCGGCACCTCGTGGAGCAGGTGCGGTTCCGCGAGCTGGTCGAGCAGCTCCACGCCGACGGGGTGCGCACGTTCGTCCAGGTGGGCACGGGCAGCCTGCTCGGGTTCGTCGACGACACCCTCCGCGACCACGACATCCTCACGATCTCGGCCAACACCGCCAAGCAGACCGGCATCGGTCAGCTCCGCCGGGTGGCCGCCGCCCTCTGGAGCACCGGCCTCGACGTCGACTTCGCCCCCCTGGGCCACGCGCCCGCTCCGGCTTCGCACGGATCCGGTGCCCCCGCCGATGGGAGCCACGCGAAGCTCGCGGGCGGTGGCGGGCAGGCGCCGCCCGTGGTCCTCGGGTCCCGGCTGATCCGCGACCTCACGCCGCTCGACCGGGTCGTCACCGACCGGCCCGATGACGCCGACTGGGCCGACCTCGACGCCCCCGCGCCGATCCTCGAGGAGTTCCGCAGCGGCCTCGCCGATGCCTCGGCCGCCGCGCTCGACGTCCTCCGTGCCGCCCGCGATTCGAAGCGCCCCGTCCGCCGCGGCCTCCCCGCCGCCCAAACCCCCGCCCCCACGGCCAACTTGTTGCAGCCAGAGCTCGATGGAGCCTTCCCTGCAACAAGTTCGGAGGCGGGCGGGTCCGCCGCGGGCGGATCGCCGAGCCTTCGGGAGACGGTGCACGACCTCTCGGTGGCGGCGCAGCCGTACTGGCTCGACCACGCCTTCTACGAGCAGCCCGCGGGCTGGCCGGTGGTCGACGACCTGTTCCCGCTGGTCCCCATGACCGCCATCATCGAGATGCTCCAGCACGAGGCCGAGGCGCTGGTCCCCGGCACGGTGGCGACGCGGGTCGAGGCGATCCGGGCGTTCAAGTGGCTCGCCGTCCAGCCGCCCACCTCGGTCACGGTGCGCGCCACCCGCGACGGCGACGGTGCCGATCCGGCCACCGGCGAGACCACCGTGAAGGCATCGATCGACAAGCACGCCCGGGCCACGATCGTCGTCGCCCCGACCTACCCCGAGCCGCCCGCCCCGGCGGCGGCGCCGGTGCACGGCGAGATCGCCTGCCCGTGCACCCCCGAGACGCTGTACGACGAGCGCCACCTGTTCCACGGCCCGGCCTACCAGGGCCTCCTCACGTTCGACGAGTTCGGCGACGACGGCGCGAGCGGCCTGCTCGAGACCAAGGACTTCCCCGGATCGCTGCTCGACAACGCCGGCCAGCTCTTCGGCTTCTGGCTGGCCCAGCGGGTCGACAAGGACCGCCTGGTCCTTCCCACGAGCATCGACCGGATCAGCTTCTACGGGCCCCACCCCACGGCCGGCACCGTCGTGCGCTGCGTCGTGAACGCCACCGAGATCGGCGACGTGGTGGTGCGCGCCGACCTGGAGCTGACCGTCGACGGCGTGGTGTGGTGCCGGATCGAAGGGTGGGAGGACCGGCGCTTCCAGAGCGACGACCGGCTGTTCACCCTCCTGCGCAAGCCCCACGACCGCACGCTGGCCGAGCCGCAGGACGGTGGGTGGGTGCTGGTGCGCGAGGGCTGGCCCGACTCCGCATCGCGCGACGTGGTGCAGCGCCGCTTCCTCGGTCGGGCCGAGCGGTCCGACTACGACAGCCGCAACCCGAACGTGCAACGCACGTGGCTCCTGGGCCGCATCGCGGCCAAGGACGCGGTGCGCGACCTGCTGTGGCGCACCGGCAGCGAAGCCCGGATCTTCCCCGTCGAGGTCCCCGTGCACAACGACGCCGAGGGCGCGCCCCACGTGCAGAGCCCCGACGGCAGCGACGTGCGGGTGTCCATCGCCCACACCGCCGGGCTGGGCGTGGCGATCGCGGCGCGGGGCACCGACGTCGGCATCGACATCGAGCGGGTCGAGGGGCGCACGAGCAGCTTCGAGGTGACCGCCCTGTCCCGGAAGGAGCGGGAGCGGTTCGAGGACCTGCCCGACATCGATCGCCAGTCGGTCCGAGACGTCGAGCTCACCCGCTGGTGGGCCGCCAAGGAGGCCGCCGCCAAGGCCGCCGGCACCGGCATGCAGGGCCGGCCCAAGGACTGGAAGGTCGTCGAGGTCGACGGCGATCGGCTACGAATCGGAGACCGCTGGCTGCGCACCGCGCTGGTCGGCGACGAGCACGTGGTGGCCTGGACCGAGGTCCCACCAACAGAGGAAGACCATGCCTGAGACCGTGACCCAGCAGAGCGTCCTGGAGGAGTTGGAGCGGATCCTCGTCGAGGTGATCGGCGACGACCTGCTCCTCGACGGCCCGCTCACGATGGAGACGTCGTTCGACCAGGACCTGCAGCTCGAGAGCATCGAGTTCGTCGCCCTGTCGGAGAAGCTGCTCGAGACCTACGGCGAGCAGGTCGACTTCGTCAGCTGGCTGGCCGAGATGGAGCTGGACGACATCATCGCCCTCACCGTCGGCCAGCTCGTCGAGTTCGTGGCCGCCCACGCCGACCGCGGCGCCGGCCCGACGGGCGCCTAGTGCCCGTCGAGGAGGCCAACGGCCTGAAGCTCCACACCCAGCACCTCACCGGAGGCGACGCCACCGGCGCCCGCCCGCAGGTGGTGATGCTGCACGGCCTGGTCATCGACAACCTGTCGAGCTGGTACTACACGCTCGCCAACCCCCTTGCGATGCACGCCGACGTGCACCTCTTCGACCTGCGAGGCCACGGTCGCAGCGAGATGCCGAAGACCGGGTACACGGTCGAGGACAACGTCGACGACCTCGTCGCCCTGCTCGACCTGTGGGGGATCACCGAGCCCGTCCACCTGTTCGGCAACAGCTTCGGCGGCGTCGTGTCGCTCGCCCTGGCCCACCGCCACCCCGAGCGCGTCGCCAGCCTCTTCCTGATCGAGGCCCACTTCGCGGTCGAGGGCTGGGGCGAGCAGATGGCCGGCAGCCTGGCGCTCGCCGCCTTCGGCCTCGACGAGACCGCGGTGCAGGACTGGCTGGCCGAGAACGCCGACCGCAAGCTCTCCCGCATGGCCAAGCGCAGCGAGCGGTTCCTGATGGAGACGTCGCTCATCGACGACCTCCAGGCCGAGCAGCCGGTCACCTGGCTGCCCGAGATCGCCTGCCCCACCTACGCCATGTACGGCGCCGAGACCGACATCATGGACCGGGCGCTGGAGCTCCAGGCCAAGGTGCCCGGCTGCGAGCTGGAGATCGTCCCCGACTGCAGCCACTCGCTCCTCACCGAGCAGAGCGGCCTGGTCCGCGACCGCGCCCTCGCCTGGCTCGACCGCGTCAGCTGACCGTGCCCCCCACCCGCCACCTCCTCCGAACGATCGAACTTCCTGTGACGCCCCGGGGGAACCTCCGGCTGATCACAGAGAGTTCGTGGCGGTTGGGGCCGGGGGTCAGGGTGTGACGCGGTTCTTGTTCGTGGTGCCGCCGTTCACGGGGCACGTGAACCCGACGGTGGCGGTGGCGGCGGCGCTGGTCGAGCGCGGGCACGAGGTGGCGTGGACCGGGGTGCCGGGGGCGACCGAGGACCTGCTGCCCCCGGGCTCGACGTTCCTGTCGGCCGTGTCGCCCGAGGTGGCGGCGTTCGTGGCGGCGGTGGGGGAGCGGCGCGACGACGCCCGGGGCGCGGCCGGGTTCAAGTTCCTCCAGGAGGAGGTGCTCCTCCCGCTGGCCGACCACATGGTCGACGGGGTGGACGCCGCGGTCGATGCGTTCGGTGCCGACGTGCTCGTCGTGGACCAGCAGGCGCTCGGCGGGGCGGTGGTGGCGCGTCGCCGCGGCCTGCCGTGGGCCACGTCGGCCACCACGTCGGCCGAGCTGGTCGATCCGCTGGCCGCGCTGCCCAAGGTGGCCGAGGCCATGCACCAGCTGCGGACCGACCTCCAGGTGCGCCACGGCATCGCGGCCGGCGTGGCGGCGGCGGGCGATCTGCGCCTGTCGCCGCACCTCGTCCTGGCGTACACGGTGGAGGAGCTCACCGGGTCGCTGGCCGGCACGCCGGCGGGCGAGGTGCCGGTGCGTTTCGTGGGGCCGTGCGCGGTGGGCCGCCCCGCTCCCGGCGCCTTCCCGTGGGAACGGCTGAGCGCCGACCCGGCCATCCCCAACGTCCTGGTCTCGCTGGGCACGCTCAACGCCGAGGTGGGCGAGCGGTTCTGGGCCGCGGCGGCCGAAGCGTTCCGCGACCAGCCGTGGGTCGGCGTGTTCGTGGCGCCCGACGACCTGGTGCCCGACCCGCCGCCCAACGTGATCGTCCAGCGCCGGGTCCCCCAGCTCGAGCTGCTGCGCCGCACGGCCGCGGTGGTCACCCACGCCGGCCACAACACCGTGTGCGAGTCCCTGGCCGAAGGGCTCCCGCTCGTGGTGGCCCCCATCCGCGACGACCAGCCGGTGGTGGCCGACCAGGTGGTGCGCGCCGGCGCGGGGGTGCGGGTGAAGTTCGCCCGGGTGCGGGCCGACGCGCTGCGCCAGGCGATCGACCAGGCCCTCACCGAGCCCGGCCTCCGCGCCGCCGCCGAGCGCATCCAGGCCAGCTTCGCCCACGCCGGCGGGCCGGCCGCCGCCGCCGAGGCGCTGCTCGGCCTGGTCTGACAGGCTGCGGCCGTGTTCGAGCGCTTCTCTCCGCACGCCCGCCGGGCGGTCGTGATCGCGCAGGAGCTGGCCCGGGAGCTCCGGCAGCCGATCATCGCCCCCGTGCACCTGCTGCTCGGGGCCCTGGGTGCGGACGACCCCGCGATGGAGGCGCTGCTCGCCCAGCTGGGTGCGGACGGGTCCGAGCTCGTCGAGGGCCTCACCGCGATCAGCTCGATCGGGTCGGCCGAGGTGACCGGGCACATCCCGTTCCACAGCGACACCAAGCGGGTGATCGTCGATGCGGTGCGGACGGCGTCGGCCTTGGGCGACGATCACGTCGGGACCCCGCACCTCCTGCTGGCCATGCTGCACCTGGACCGCGGGCGGTGCTCGGCGGTCCTGGCACAGCACGGGGTCACGACCGAGAGCGTGACGTCGGCGCTCGGTGGCGAGCAGGCCGGCGCACCGACGTTCCAGGTCCGCACCACCAAGGGCGCCGGGCGCTTCCGCCGCGGCAAGAGCTCGACGGGAGCCGAGCCGTGAGCCCCGACCGGTCGGTCCAGCACGCCCAGGTCAACGGCATCGACCTGGCCTACGTGCGGGAGGGGACGCCGGGCGCGCCGCGCCTGCTCCTGCTCAACGGCTCCGGCAGCACGATGGCGGCCTCGGCGATGCTCTTCGCCCCGCTCGCCAGGAGCTTCGACCTCGTCACGTTCGATGCGCGCGGCATCGGCGAGAGCACCATCCCGGACGGGCCGTTCACGATGGCCGACTGCGCCGCCGATGCCCTGGCCCTGGCCGACCTCGTCGGGTGGGAGACGTTCCGCGTGGTCGGGATCAGCTTCGGCGGCATGGTCGCGCAGGAGGTGGCGGTCACCGCCCCGGAGCGGATCGAGCGGCTGGCCCTGCTCTGCACCTCGCCCGGTGGTGCCGGCGGCTCGTCGCACCCGCTCCACGAATCGCCCGCCACCCCCACCATCGTCGACATCCGGTTCACCCCCGAGTGGCTCGCCGACCACCCCGACAGCGCGGCCATCGTCGAGGTCATGGCCAAGGCGCGCGCCGTGCCGAAGTCCGCCGAGGTGCTGCGCGGCGAGCGGGCCCAGCTCGAGGCCCGCAGCCACCACGACGTGTGGGACCGGCTCCCTCGGATCACCGCACCCACCTTCGTCGGGTCGGGTCGCTACGACGGCCTCGCTCCGCTGGTCAACGGCGAGGCGATCGCCTCGCGCATCCCGGGTGCCGAGCTCCACGCCTACGAGGGCGGCCACGCCTTCTTCATCCAGGACCCGCAGGCGTTCCCCGAGATCCTGGCGTTCCTGGCCGCCTGAGCCGCGGCCGGGCTACCAGCCCCAGGTGCCGTCGCCGCCCTTGAACGGCCCGACGATCCTCGACGTGATCCAGCCGCCGTAGAAGGTGCCCTCGTTGCCCGCGACCTGCTCGTCCTCGATGAAGCAGGCGTCGACGAGCTGCGGGTAGAAGGCGACGTGGTCGATGAGGGCGGCGTAGGCCGGCGGGGGCTGCGGGTAGTACCAGCACGCGTCGACCACGGGCGCTGATCCCGGGACGAGCAGGTGGTGGTACGACGCCGCGCCCTTCCACTCGCAGAAGCTGTGGCCGGGGGAGGGGCGCAGCAGGCTCATGTCGGTGTCGGAGGTGGGGATGTAGATCCCAGGTGGCTGGCTGGTCTCGAGCACCCGCAGCGCACGGGCGGTCTCGCAGACGGCGCGCCCTCCGTGCACCACGCGGATCAGCTCCGACGTGGCCTCGACGCGAGGCGGTCGGGGGTAGTCCCAGACGGACTCCTGGCCGGGCCCGGGCTCGATGCGCGGGGGTCGCTCGACGCCTTGCGGTGCCTGGCCGCCGAACCGGTGGCCGGTGGGCCGGCGGCCTCGCATCAGGTCGACCAGACCTGGGACATGTCGGTGGCGGTGGCCTTCAGGTGCTTGTGGCCGAGGCCCCACTCCTGGAGCGAGGCGGTGGCCTTGGCGAGGCCCACGTCGACCGGGTCGGGCACGGGATCGGCGTCGTCCGCGATGCGCACCTCGTAGCGGAAGTTGAAGGCCACCAGGTTGCGCTCGTAGATGAACGTGCCCCACTCGGTGTAGGTGACCTGGTGGAAGTCGTGCTCGTCGGCCTCGGCCAGCAGCGAGGCGCGCTGCTCGTCGGTCAGGTCGGCGAAGTGCCCGCGCACGACGACGCGGTGGACGGTGGCAGCCATGGGTCCCAGTGTGGCCGAGCGACGGGCCATCCGTCTCGGCGGGTTCCCGGTCCACGCGCCGTCCCGGGTGGGGGCCTAGGAGTGGCAGTGGCCGGAGGGCGACGGCGGGACGTCGAGGGCGGGGTTGCGGTCGAAGAAGCCGAAGGGGGCGAGCAGGAAGCCGGTGTACTCGACGGGCATGACCGGCCAGTCCTCGGGCCGCGGCAGGTGGGTGACGCCGAACGTGTACCAGAGCACCACGTCCTCATCGACGAGGTTGCGGTCGGCGGCGGTCCACTCGGGGAGCCCGGCGCCGCCCTCGTGCTGGTTGGGGAAGTCGCCGGCGGCGCGGATCTCGTCGGGCCGGTACGGCGTGACCCACAGGTTGTGGTGGGCGAAGCCGGCCCGCTTGCCGACCGAGGAGTCGGGCGCGGCGAGCATCGTCGGCGTGGCCATGCTGGGCACCAGCTTGTAGCCCACGGGTCGGTCGACGGCGTTGGTGACCGCCGGGTTGACGACGCGCCAGGCCCGGCTGGTGGCGGGGTTGGTGGTGCGCTGGGCCTCGGACTCGGTGGCGAGCACGGTGGCGACGGGCCGGAAGGCGTTGCCCCACGGGTTGTCGGGGCCGGTGGGCAGCACCTCGACCTCGACCTCCTCCACCCGGTTGGCGGTGCCGTCGACGTCGAGGTCGAGACGGGCGCAGAACAGGTGCTGGTGCACGGGCGCGGCCAGGCCGGGCGCGATGGGGTTGGCGAACGGGCTCGACTCGCCGAGCCGCACGCCCTGCGTGGAGAGGATCCCGGAGAGCTTCACCTCGAGCTGGATGTTCCCGTCGAGGTACAGGTACCAGAAGAAGCCGTACTCGTAGTTGCCGACGGTGGCGATGTGGCTGATGACGAGGCGTCGGCTGCGGCGGACCTCGTGGGTGCCGGTCATCAGGTCGACGTGCTTCCACCCGATCCCGACGTCCTCCTCGTGGATGCAGATGGCGTTGGGCACGATCCACGGGGTGCCCTGCTCGGTGGCCATGGTGACGTCGACGTAGTGGATCTCGCCGAGGCAGTCGCACCCGAGGGTGAGCGACTGGGTCATGCGCCCGAGGCCCCATTCGCCGGCGTCGAACGCGTTCTTCCAGCCGTGCACCTCGCCGGGGTCGCCGTAGGGCACGACCATCTCCGAGACCGACCCGCGATGCAGGATCGATCGGGTGCGGGTGGTGCCGTCGGCCGCGGTGTCGTCGTAGGCGAGCTGGTGCAGGACCAGCCCCTCGTAGGGGTCCCAGCCCAGGCGCAGCGACCACTTCTGCCACGACAGGAGGTTGTCGTCGATGGTGAAGCTGGGCCCCTCGGGTTGGGTGATGGAGATGGGGCGGAGGTCGGTGCGCAGGGGCCCGACGGCGTCGGCCGAGTAGCGGCCGCCCTGCGGTGCGAGGGGGATCGGGTCGGTGCCCGCAGGGATGTGGTCGATGACCTCGAGCACCTCCTCGCGCCCGAGGTCGACGTGCACGATGAGCCCTTCGATCGGGCGGGCGTAGCCGTTGTCGTCGTCGGTCTCGCGCAGGAACGAGATGCAGCGGGCGATGCGGCGGTCGGGCTCGACGCCGTACCCGAACGACCCGGCCGGCCACGGGTCGATCTGGACCAGCTCGAGGTCGGTGATGCCCCGGCGGGCGAGGGCGGCCACGTACCCGGGGTGGTCCTTGCAGGCGAGCATGGCCAGGAACGACTCGCCCATGAGCAGCGCCGGGCGCATGCCCTCGATGACGGTGCGGTCGACGATGGCGCCCTCCGTCACCGAGATGACGAGCTCGATCATCGTGAGCTCCGGGCCGGGCAGGATCAGCGCCTTCACCCGGCGGTCGAACGGGGTGCCGGGCGTCCAGGCGGCGAGGTCGGCCTTGTCCGGCTCGACCAGGACGATGTGGACGACCGTCGCGCCCTCGGGCAGCTCGCCGGCGGCGCTCAGGACGGCGTGGGCGGCGGTGACCTCGTCGGGCGCGAGCAGCGAGAGGGGATGGGTGGTCACGGGCGGTCGGTCCCTTCGGACGGGCGGGCCGGCAACGGTCGACCGAGGTCGTGGAGGCGCGTGGTGGTGTACTCCGCGGCGCCCTGGAGGAAGCCGTCGAGGTCGCCGGTCTTGACGGGCGGGATGTCCTGGAACCAGGTGGGGACGAACGTCTCGGCCGCGCCCGTGTCGAGCGCGGAGACGACCGCGCCCACGATCTCGGCCGGCGCCAGGGGCTCCATGTCGGAGATCGACGGGTCGTTGTCGGGCAGCTGGAACAGCGGCGTGTCCAGCACCCCGGGTTGGACGACGTGGACGCCGACCGGGCTGCCGGCGACGGCGAGGTCGACCCGGAGCGTCTCGGCGAACGCGGTGATGCCGGCCTTGGCGGCCGCGTAGACGGCCTCCGACGGAGGGGCCAGCCGGGCAGCGACCGATCCGATGAACACGATGCGGCCGCCGGACGCGTCGAGGGCCGGCAGCAGGGCGAGGCTGAGGGCGATCGGCGAGTGGAGGTCGACCCGCAGCACGTCGTCGATCTCGTCGGCGCGGTGCTCCCACGCCCAGCGGCGCTTGGGCATGCCGGCGTTGTTCACGAGCACGTCGAGCCCGCCCAGGTCGTCGAGCACGCGGGCGGCGAACTCGTCGAGCCCGTCGATGGCGCCCAGGTCGACCGCCCATGCCCGGCTGTCGGGGCTGTGCGCCTGGACCTGCGCCAGCACCTCGTCGAGGTGGCCCTGGCGCCGGGCGCACAGCCCGATGGTGGCGCCGCGCTCGGCCAGGCCGACGGCCAGGGCCGCTCCCAGCCCCGACGACGCGCCGGTCACCAGCACCCGCTTGCCCTGCAGATCGAACGCCATCGGCCCCCCAAGTTTCGAACGTCGGCGTCAGGTTAGGGGGACGAGCTGCCCGCGGGTGCCCGTCGCCGGGCCTCGCGCGCGCCTACCTGACGCCATCGTTAGAAATGGGGTAGAACGAGGGCCGGGACTGCCGAAGGGAACGCGATGACCGACCTGATGTCGATGGCCGGAGACCAGGATCCGAAGGACCTGGCTGCGCCGCAGCCGTTGTACAAGCTGCTGCGCGAGGCCGGCGCCGCCGTGGACATGGGTGAGGGCGACGACGGTCCGGGCCTGGTCATCGTCGGCAACGACGAGGACGTGCGCCACGTGCTCGGCCACCCCGAGGTCTTCAGCTCGGGCATCGACGCGGTGGCGATCGGCCAGGTGCGGCCGCTGATCCCGCTCCAGATCGACCCGCCGGAGCACAAGAACTACCGCAAGCTCCTTGACCCGATCTTCGCGCCGCGCAACGTGGCGCTGATCGAGGACCAGACCCGCGCCCTCGTGCGCGACATCGTCGAGCCGCTCGCCGCCGCCGGCTCGTGCAACTTCCACGATGCCGTCGCCGAGCCGCTCCCCACCACCGTGTTCCTGCAGCTCCTCGGCCTGCCGGTCTCCCGGGCCGACGAGTTCATCGCGCTCAAGAACGGCATCATCCGCCCGCCGGTGAACTCCAACGAGGAGCGGATCGCCTACACCGCCGAGGTCGGCCAGAAGATCTACGCGGTGCTCCAGGAGGCCATCGACCTCCGCCAGGCCGAGCGGGGCGACGACTTCATCTCGATGTTCCTCGACGCCGAGGTCGACGGGCACCGCCTGACCAACGACGACGTGCTCGACATCGGGTACCTGTTCTTCCTGGCCGGGCTCGACACGGTGACGGCGTCGCTGGACTGCATGCTCGCCTACCTCGCCGAGCACCAGGACCAGCGCCAGGCGCTCGTCGACGACCCCGGCCTCATCCCCCATGCGATCGAGGAGATGCTGCGCTGGGAGACCCCCGTCCCCGGGGTGATCCGGGTGACCACCGCCGACACCGAGATCGGTGGCTGCCCGATCGCCGAGGGCCGCAACGTGGTCGTCCTCCTGGCGTCGGCCAACACCGACGAGCAGGCGTGGGACGACGCGGAGAGCGTCGACTTCCACCGGGCCCAGAACCGCCACCTCACCTTCGGCGGCGGGGTGCACCGGTGCCTCGGATCGCACCTGGCGCGCATGGAGCTGCGGGTGGCGCTCGAGGAGTGGCACCGGGTGGTGCCGCAGTACCGGGTGGCCGACGGCGTCGAGCTGCTCTACACGGCGAACCTGCGCTCGGTGGAGAACCTCGAGCTGGTCTGGTGACCTGAACGGCCGGTCCGAGACCGCCGCGCCGACCTCTGCCTCGCGGCGGCGGCTCCACCCGGCCCATCCCTGCCCACCCCGCCCACCCCTTCGCCCCACCGTTCGTCCCAACCCGAGGAGCACTGCGTGTCCGGACCACTCGACGGCATCCGCATCATCGAGGTCGCCAGCTGGATGTTCATCCCGTCCGGCGGCTCGGTCCTGGTCGACTGGGGCGCCGACGTGCTCAAGGTCGAGCACCCCGAGACCGGCGACCCGCAGCGCGGGCTCGTCACCTCGGGCCTCCTCCCGGGTGGCGCCGGCGCCGTGAACTTCATGATGGAGCAGCCCAACCGGGGCAAGCGCTCGGTGGGCATCGACCTCGCCTCGCCGGAGGGCCACGAGGTCCTGATGAAGCTGGTGGCCACGGCCGACGTGTTCCTCACCAACTACCTGCCCCAGGTGCGCGCCAAGCTGAAGATCGACACCGACGACATCCGCGCCGCCAACCCGAACATCATCATCGCCCGCGGCTCGGGCGCCGGGCCGAAGGGGCCCGAGGCGCACAAGGGCGGCTACGACGGCGCCGCGTTCTGGGCCCGCGGCGGCGTGGGCGAGTCGATGCCCGCCCGCGAGGGGTGGCCTCCCGGCCAGCCGACCCCTGCGTTCGGCGACGTGATGGCCGGACTGGCCGCCGCCGGTGCCATCGCGGCCGCGCTGGTGAAGCGCGAGCGCACCGGCGGGCCGAGCGTCGTCGACGTGTCCCTGCTGAACACCGCGATGTGGCAGGTCTCGCCGATGATCATCGCGTCGAGACTGTTCGGGTTCTCGAAGATCCCGCAGGGCGACCGCACCAGCTCGCCGAACCCGGGTGTGGGCACCTACCGCACGAGCGACGGCCGGTTCATCGCCCTCATGCTCCTGCAGTCGGACAAGTTCTGGGTCGACTTCACGGCGCGCCTCGGTGATCCCGACCTGGCGACGGACCCGAGGTTCTCCGACGCCACCGTGCGGGCGCAGAACTCCGGCGAGTGCATCGCCCGGATGGACGCCGCGTTCGAGGCGCAGACGCTCGACCACTGGAAGGAGGCGTTCGCCGACTTCGAGGGGGTGTGGAGCCCCTTCCAGACGCTCGACGAGCTCTACGACGATGTGCAGGTCGTGGCCAACGGCTACCTCCCCACGATGACCGCGGGCAACGGCCAGGAGGTCCAGCTCGTGGCCAGCCCCGCCCAGTTCGACGAGGTGCCCGTCACCGTCGAGCGCGCCCCCGAGCACGGCGAGCACACCGAGCTGGTCCTGATGGACCTCGGCTACGACTGGGACCAGATCACGGCCATGAAGGAGTCGGGCGCCATCCTCTAGGCGGGAGGTCAGCGGCGGGGCGAGGGGCCTCGGCGCACGTCGCGGTAGGGGATCTCGCGGTCGCCGGCGGCTTCGCGCGGCATGCCGAGCAGCCGTTCGCTGATGATGTTGCGCTGGATCTCGTTCGACCCGCCGCCGAGCGACAGGCCCTGGCGCGACAGCGTGGTCTGCGCCATCTGCGCGCCCCAGGGCGGTTCGCCGGCGGGCCACGCCGCCGGTGCGGAGCCGGCGAGCGTGAGACCGATCTCGGCTTGGCGCATCCAGCTGGTGGCCCCGTAGAGCTTCATGATCGATCCCGCCGGCGGGGCCATCGCGCCGGTGCCCATGCCCTGGGTGACGCGCCGGACGAGCTGGCCGCCGACGAGCTGGAGGATGTGGTCCTCGGCGACGAGCTGGCGCACGTGGGCGTCACCGGCGCGGCCCGAGGCCCGGACCGCGTCGACCAGCTGCGAGCCGCCGTCGGCGGGACCGTGGCCCACCGACCGGCCGCTGGTGTAGATCGAGCCGCCGCCGACGGCCATCCGCTCGTGGGTGAGCAGCCGGGTGGCGACGGTCCAGCCGTCGTCGATCTCGCCGACCACGGCCGAGGCCGGGATGGCGACGTCGTCGAAGAACTCCTGGCAGAACTCCATCGAGCCATCGACCTGGCGGATCTGCTCCACGGTCACGCCGGGCTGGTGGATCTTCACGATGAACATCGTCAGGCCGCGGTGCTTGGGGACGTCCCAGTTGGTGCGGGCCAGGCAGAGGGCGTAGTCGCTGACGTAGGCGGCCGAGCTCCAGATCTTCGAGCCGTTCAGGATGAACACGTCGCCGTCGCGGTCGGCGCGGGTGAGGCAGCCGGCCAGGTCGGAGCCGCCGCTCGGCTCCGAGAGGAACTGCACCCACAGCTCCTCGCCCTTGAGGATGGCGGGGAGGTGCCGGAGCTTCTGCTCGTGCGTGGCGAAGTCGACCAGGGTGGCGGCAAGGATCCCGAGCGTCGGCACGTTCAGCGAGAACGGCATGTCGTAGGGCTCGGACTCGGCGGTGAACGCCCGCTGGTGCGCGGGCGTCAGGCCCAGCCCGCCGTACTCCGCGGGGAAGCAGATGCCGGCGAAGCCGCCCTGGTGCAGCCTCGCTTGCAGGGAGCGCTCGACGGGGCGCCGTCCTTCGCTGCGGTCGGTGTAGCCGTCGGTGAGCGGAGGCATGGACTCGGCGAGCCACGCCTTGGCGCGCGCCCGGAACTCGGCGACGGGCTCCAGCTCGTCGGCCCGCTCGGTGGCGCCGGCGGTGGCGGTCACGATGCCGCTCCCAGCAGCCCGGTGGCGACGCGCTCGGCGTGCTCCTCGGGTGTGCCCAAGGTGGCCCGGTTGACGGTGGCGCGCCGGAGGTACAGGTGGAGGTCGTGCTCCCACGTGATGCCGATGCCGCCGTGGAGCTGGATGCAGTCCTGGATCAGCTCGGTGGCGTGCGGTCCGATCCACGCCATCGCCGCACTGGTCAGCTCGCCGGCGTTCGGGAGGTCGGCCGCCACGGCACGGGCGGCGCCGGTGGCGATGCCGTGGCAGGCCTCGAGCCAGACCTTGTCGTCGGCGAGCCGGTGCTTGAGGGCCTGGTACGACGACAGGGGCCGGCCGAACGAGTAGCGGTCGCCGAGGTACTCGAGCGTCATGGCGAAGACGTGGTCGAGGGCACCCACCGTCTCGGCGCACTGGAGCACGCACGCCACCCGCCACTGACGGTCGATCTCGGCGCCGGCACCACCTGGTGGGCCCAGCAGGCGGGCGCGGTCGATGGCCACGTCGTCGAAGCGCACCTCGGCGAAGCGCCGCACCAGGTCGAGCCCGTCGAGCGGGGTGATGGTGAGGCCGGGGGCGCCGGCGGGGACGAGCGCCTGGCTGAGCCCGCCCTCGAGGCGGACGGCGACGAGGAGGTGATCGGCCTGCGCGCCGGCCTCGACCGCGGCGCACGTGCCCCGGAGCGAGAGGCCCGACCCGGTGACGACCGCGTCGATCGGCTCGGGCCCGCACCACGCCGCCAGCTGCTCGCCGGAGAGGAGGCCGGGCAGGACGCCGGCGCGCTGGTCCGTGGACCCGGCGCGCGACACGGCCTCGGCGACCACGTTGACCGGTCCGAGCGGGCCGGCCGCCACGACCCGGCCCATCTCCTCGGCCACGAGGACCAGATCGGTCAGGCCGTGATCGGAGAACGACCCGCCGCCGTCGGCCTCGGCCACGAGCAGCGAGGTCCAGCCGAGCTCCGCGGCGCGCCGCCACACCTCGCGGTCGAACCCGTCCGGGTGCGGCTCGAGCGCCCGGACGGCGCTGAGGGGCGAAGCTGCGGCCAGGAACCGCCGCGTCGTCTCCACGAACGCCGCCTGCTCCTCGGTCAGCTCCAGCTCCACGCAGCCTCCACGTCGCTCGATCGGCCGACACCCCTTCCGTCGGCCAGGAGCGGCAGTGTATGGTCATCTAACAGGTATGTCACCTTTGCTGGGTGATGGGAACGGGGGTCACCGATGCCGTCTCGCCACCTCGACTTCGAGGTCTTCGACGCCGACAACCACATGTACGAGACGCCCGACGCGTTCACGCGGTACCTGCCGCGCGAGTACGCCGGGCTCATCCGCTACGTCGAGGTCGACGGGCGCACGAAGATCGCCATCCGCGGCACGATCAGCGAGTACATCCCCAACCCCACGTTCGAGCGCGTCGCCGCGCCGGGCGCCCAGGAGGAGTACTTCAAGGCCGGCAACCCCGACGGCAAGAGCCGCCGCGAGATCATGGGCCGCGGCATCGACGCCCTCCCGGCGTTCCAGGCGCCCGAGCCGCGCCTCGCGCTCATGGACGAGCAGGGGATCGACCGGGCCCTGATGTGGCCCACCCTCGCCAGCCTCCTCGAGGAGCGCCTGCGCGACGACCCCGACGCCACCCACGTGGTGGTCCACGCGCTCAACCGGTGGATGGCCGAGCACTGGACGTACAACTACCAGGACCGGATCTTCGCCGTCCCGGTGATCACCCTGCCCATCGTCGAGAAGGCCATCGAGGAGCTCGAGTTCGTGCTCGGCCACGGCGCCAAGGCCATCCTCATCCGGCCCGCCCCCGTGCCCGGGCTGCGCGGCATGCGCTCGTTCGCGCTGCCCGAGTTCGACCCGTTCTGGAAGCTCGTGGAGGAGGCCGACCTCGTGGTCGGCATGCACGCCTCCGACAGCGGCTACCAGCGCCACCTCAACGAGTGGGAGGGGATCCGCGAAGGCGAGTTCACCCCGTTCGCCGGCGGCGGTGCGTTCTCCGCCATCATCGGTGGCATGCACCGCGAGATCACCGACACCGTGGCGTCGGCGATCGGCCACGGCCTCTGCACCCGGTTCCCCAAGATCAAGCTGGTCCCGGTCGAGAACGGCAGCGGCTGGGTGCGCCCCCTCATCCACGACATGGCCAACGCCTACGAGTTCAACCCGCACCTCTTCGACGAGGACCCGGTCGAGGTGCTCAAGCGCAACGTGTTCGTCCACCCGTTCCACGAGGAGAACCCCAAGGGGCTCGTCGAGATCATCGGGGCCGACAACGTGCTGTTCGGCTCCGACTTCCCGCACCCCGAGGGCATGGCCGACCCCATCTCGTTCGTCGACGACCTCGACGGGCTGGCTCCCGACCAGGTCGCCAAGGTGATGGGTGGCAACCTCGGGCGCCTCATGAACGTGGCGTGACCCGCTCCCCGTCGTTCCCGCCGTTCCTGCCCACGAGCGGCACGCTGATCCGGACGGGTGCCGAACGGTGGGGTGACCGGCCGTTCGTGACCCTCGGCGACCACCGCCTGACCTACGGCGAGGCCGAGCGGGCCTCGGCCCGCCTGGCGAAGGGCCTGCTCGTGTCGGGGGTGGGCAAGGGCACCCACGTGGGCCTCCTCGCCCCCAACAGCCCCGAGTGGGTGGTGGGCTGGCTGGCGGCTACGCGCATCGGCGCCGTGGTCGCCCTGCTCAACACGTACAACAAGACCACCGAGCTGCGCCGGACCATCCGCCACGCCGACCTGCAGCTGCTGCTGGCCGTCGGCGCCCACCTGGGCCACGACTACCTCGACCGGCTGGAGGAGGCCGCTCCCGGCCTGGTCGAGCAGGACCACGAGCACATCGCCCTGCCGTCGCACCCCTACCTGCGCAGCGTGTGGACCTGGGGCGCTCCGGAGCGCAGGTGGTGCGGCGACCTGGACGGACTGGCCGCCCGCGGCGACGCGGTCGACGAGCAGCTCCTCGTGGAGGTGGAGTCCGAGGTCACCCCGGCCGACGCCATGGAGATCGTGTACTCGTCGGGCAGCACGGCCGACCCGAAGGGCGCGGTGCACAGCCACGGCGCCACCGTCCGCCACGCCCACAACCTCAACCAGATGCGCGACCTGCAGCCCGACGACGTGCTCTACACCCCGATGCCGCTGTTCTGGGTCGGCGGGTTCAGCTTCACGCTCGTCGCGGCCATGCACGTGGGGGCGAGCCTCGTCTTCGAGGAGCAGTTCGAGCCCGGTGCCACCCTCGACCTGATCGAGCGGGAGCGGGTGACGCGGGTGCTCGGTTGGCCCCACATGGCCAAGGCGCTCGTCGACCACCCGTCGTTCGCCGACCGCGACCTCTCGTCCATCCGGGCCGGCAACGTCACCGCGCTGCTGCCGCAGGACCAGCAGGTCGACGCCGACGTGCCCAAGGCCACCTCGCTCGGCATGTCCGAGACGCTCGGCCCGCACACGTTCGCCGACGCCACCCCGCTCACGCCGGAGCAGGAGGGGAGCTTCGGGTTCATCGTGCCCGGCGTCGAGCACCGCATCGTCGACCCGGTCACGCTCGAGGACCTGCCCGTCGGCCAGATCGGCGAGGTGTGGGTGCGCGGCTACTCCGTGACGGTCGGGCTCCACAAGCGCGAACGCGCCGACACCTTCACCCCCGACGGCTGGTACCGCACGGGCGACGCCGGGCGCTTCGACGAGGACGGCCACTTCTACTTCACCGGGCGGATGGGCGATCTGATCAAGTCGTCGGGGATGAACATCACGCCGCGCGAGGTGGAGGTGGCGCTCGAGGAGCTGCCCGAGGTGGTGATGGCGTTCGTCACCGGCATCGACCACCCCGACCGCGGCCAGGACGTCGTCGCCGCCATCGCCCTCCGGTCCGGCGAGGCGCTCGACGGCGACGTGGCGCGCACGCGGATCAAAGGCGACCTGGCGTCGTACAAGCTGCCGCGGCGCATCGCCGTGTTCGCCGACCAGAAGGACCTGCCCTGGCTCGACTCGGGCAAGGTGGATCGGCGCCGGCTGGCGGCGATCCTGGAGGAGCGGTTCGGGCCCGGCTCCGAGGCCGCGGCCCCCTGACCAGGCCGGGGCGGAGCGTCAGGCGTCGGCCTCGTTGGCGGCCGCGATGCGCTCCATGAGGGTCACCGCGGTCACGATGCCGTCGTCTTGGAACTTGCCGGTGCCGTAGCTCACCGGGTTGGTGTCGACGTCGGTGGCCTGGGCCCGCAGGGCGCCCACCGTGCACTGCTCGCGGGGGATGTGCGAGAACGGGTCGTAGCCGTAGTTCCGCATGGCGTTGCCGTGCGTGATCTTGTCGATCTCGGTGTCGGGCACGCCGTCGAGGTACTTCATCGCCATCTCGGGCGCCTGCGGCCACGTGGAGTCGGAGTGCGGGTAGTCGCACTCCCAGTGGATGTGATCGCCGTTGAGGTGGTGGCGGATCTCCATGCCGGCGGCGTCGTCGATGAAGCAGGTGAGCACGTGCTCGTTGAACACTTCGCTCGGGAGCTTGGCGCCGAAGTCCTGGTTGGTCCACTGCTTGTGGTGGCGGTACACGTAGTCGATCCGCTCGAGGAAGTACGGCACCCAGCCGATGCCGCCCTCGCTCAGGGCGATGCGCAGGTTCGGGAACTTGCGGAACACCGGCGACCACACCAGGTCGGCCGCGCACTGGACGATGTTCATCGGCTGCAGCGTGATCATGGTGTCGATGGGGGCGTCCATGGCCGTGATGACGGTGGTGGACGACGAGCCGATGTGGAGGTTGATGACCGTGCCCACCTCCTCGCACGCCTGCAGGAACGGGTCCCAGTGGTCGCTGTGCCAGCTGGGGTGGCCGAGCTTCTCGGGGTTCTCGGAGAACGTGACCGCGTGGCAGCCCTTCTCGGCGACGCGGCGGATCTCGTCGCCCATCGCGACCGGATCCCAGATCGGCGGGACCGACAGCGGGATCATCCGGCCGGGGTAGGTGCCGCACCAGTCCTCGATGTGCCAGTCGTTGTAGGCCTGCAGCAGCTCGAGCGCGATGGCCTTGTCGTCCATGGTGCTGAACAGCTGGCCGCAGAAGCCGGTCATCGACGGGAAGTTCAGCGATCCGAGGACGCCGTTGACGTTCATGTCGTCGATGCGGGCGTGGATGTCCCAGCACCCCTTGCGCATCTGGGAGAACGCCACCGGGTCGAGGCCGTACTCCTCGGGCATGCGGCCGGCCACGGCGTTGAGGCCGACGTTGGGCAGCGCCGTGCCCTCGAACATCCAGACGTCGCGCCCGCTGGCGAGCGTCTCGAGCCTGGGCGCCCGCTCGGCGGCCGCCGCGCTGAGCCGGCCGTCGAAGAGGTGGGGCGGCTCGACGACGTGGTCGTCGACGCTCACCAGGATCAGATCATCGACCTGCACGATTCCTCCTCGGCCCCTCGAGGCAGAAAGCTGACGTTGTTGTTAGATTACCGGTCACGCCCGACCGTGCAACCGGACTTGGAGGAGGGGAAGCCGATGCCCGAACCGGTGGTCGGACCTCGCCGTCCTGTGCCGGCCTCGCGCCAGGGCCGCGTCGCTGCGGGGCCTCGCGGAGGGCATCGCTAGCGTGCCCCCGATGGATGCAGGCATCGTGCGGCGGGAGCCCTTCGGGAGCAACCCGACCGTGGGCGAGCGCGGGACCGACACCCGGCGCCGCGTGCTCGATGCCGCCCTCGAGGTGTTCGGCGAGATGGCCTACTCCGAGGCCCGCGTCGAGCAGATCACCGAGAAGGCCGGCTGCTCGCGGCCCGCCTTCTACCAGTACTTCTCCTCGAAGGACGACGTCTTCTGGGCCCTGGCCACCGAGCTCGGCACCGAGATGGTGGACCTGGCCGAGCAGCTCGGCCCGGTGTCGTCCGACGCCGACGGCCTGGCCCACCTCACCGACTGGGTGGCCGCGTTCCTCGCCATGCACGAGGCGTGGGCGCCGGTGTTCGACTCCTTCTTCGCCGCCAGCCGCACCGACGAGGGCAAGGTCGGGCGGTCCGAGCCGGTCGGCGCCAGCACCGGCCGCGCCCTGCTCGACGCCTTCGGTGCCCCGTCCACGACGGCCGACAAGCGCATCGTCACCAACCTGATCGCGGTCCTGATCCGCTGCAGCTTCTACGCCGAGCACCTGCCCAAGGGCCTCAGCGCCAAGCCGCTCGTGCACGCGCTGGCCCACCTGTTCCACCGGGTGCTCGCCGGGCCGATCGACGGCGTGAACCTCGACCGCGGCCGTCGCAGCAGCCGGCGGCGCATCAAGGTGCCGGTGCCGCCTCGCCCGGCTCCGCCCGAGCCGCTGCGCCCCCGCGGCGAGCAGACCCGGCGACGGCTGCTCGATGCCGGCGCGGTGGTCCTCCCGGCCCGCGGCTACCACGATGCCCGCGTCGACGACATCGTCGCCGCCGTGGGGGTCAGCCACGGCACCTTCTACCGGTACTTCGAGAGCAAGGACGACTTCTTCCGGGTCCTGGCCCAGGAGGCGTCGGCCCGGCTGATCGAGCTGGTCGACCGCCTCGACCTCGAGGCGTCGCCCGATGAGCTCCGGGTGTGGCTCGGCGACTGGTTCGACGCCTACGAGGCCGACGGCGGGGTCATCAGCACCTGGCAGGACATGCGGACCAGCCCGGAGCTCCGGGAGTTCTCGCAGCAGGTGGGCGCCTGGGTGTTCACCCGCCTCGAGAAGCTGCTCGACCGCCGAGACTTCGGCGAGCCCCAGATCGACGCCACCATCCTGCTCGCCCTGCTCGAGCGGGCGCCCTACAGCGTGTTCGCCCTCGGCTTCAGCTCGCGCGACGAGGCCATCGACGCCACCCTCGCCGTGATCCGCCGCGGCTTCCTCGGCACCGCCGACCACTAGCCCGCCTTCCCCTCCCCGCCCCCCGAGCTCGGCCCTGATCCGGGACGAGGGTGTCCGGGATCGGTGCCCGGTTCGAGCAGGTCCGAAGGATCAGCGGCCGGGGAGGTCGGCCTTGACCACCTTGCCGGTGGCGTTGCGGGGGAGCTCGTCGACGAAGGTCCACCGGCGGGGGACCTTGAAGTCGCTGAGGCGGTCGGCGCTGAACGCCCGCAGGTCCTCCTCGCCCACCTCGCCGTCGGCGTCGGGGTCGCGCACCACCCAGGCGCCGATGTCCTCGCCGAGCACCGGGTGCTCGATGCCGGCCACCGCTGCTTCCCGCACGCCGGGGTGCTCGTAGAGGACGGCCTCCACGTCGGCCGCGTGGACGTTGTTGCCGCCGCGGATGATGACGTCCTTCTGGCGGCCGACCAGGTAGAGGAACCCGTCCTCGTCGAGGTACGCCAGGTCGCCCGAGTGCAGCCAGCCGTCCTTCCACACCTCGGCCGTGGCCTCGGGATCGCCGAAGTACTCGCGCTCGCGGCCCTGGTTGCGGACCAGCAGCTGGCCGATCTGGCGCGGGGCCAGGTCGGTGCCGTCGTCGTCGATGATCCGGAACTCGGTGGGCTTCATGGGCCGGCCGACCGACCCGACCCGCCGGCTCTGCTCCTCGGGCGGCATGAAGCAGAACGCGGGCCCGGCCTCGGTCATCCCCCAGGAGTTGGAGACCATGGCGTTGGGGAGGCGCTCCTGCAGCCGGGCCAGCGTGGCGGGGGCGACGGGCGCGCTGCCGAGCGGGCACATGGTGAGGCTCGACAGGTCGGCGCGGTCGAAGCGGGGGCTGGCGATCAGCAGCTCGGCCATCGCCGGCACCAGGAAGGCGGCGGCGGGCCGGCGCTGCTCGACGTTGTCGAACCAGGTGTCGACGTCGAAGCGCGGCAGGTACAGCAGGCGCATCCCGAGCTTCATCGGGTTGTAGACGGAGGCGATCCCGGCGAACGTGAACATCGGCGACGAGTGCAGCCAACCGCTCCCGGTCCAGCGGGGGAGCCCGTTCGGGACCATGGCGATGTTGCCGTGGCGGACCACGACGCCCTTAGGTCGGCCGGTGGTGCCCGAGGTGTACATCACGTCGGCCATGTCGGCGCCGGTGAGCGGCACCTGGATGGCGCGGTCGTCGGGATCGGTGGCATCGTCCCACGCCACCATGGGCCCGTCGCCGGTGGACGCGCCGGCCGCCGGGGCGCTGGTCACGATGCGGCGCAGCGCGGGCAGATCGGGCCGGGCCTCGAGCAGCGCCGGCAGCGTGGAGGTCCCCGTGATGGCGACGACAGCACCGGCGTGGCCCAGGACGAACCCCAGCTCCCGGGCGACGAGGCGGGTGCTGGTGGGCACGGCCACCGCGCCGGCCTTGTGGATGGCGGCGTAGGCGATGAGGAACAGCTCGGGCTCGGCGGGCGGCACGTGGATGGCGACCCGGTCGCCCTTGGCCACGTCGGCGGTGATCAGCCAGCGGGCCAGCTGGTTCGACCGGCGCTCCCACTGGTCGAACGTGAGGTCGCGATCGGTGGAGACGTCCGTGAACGCCACCTCGTCGGGCCGCGCCGCGGCCATGATCCGCAGCTGTTCGGGGAGCAGCTCAGCCATCGCTCGGCCTCAGGACGACGGCTCCGGGTCTCGGGGGAGGCCGAGCAGGCGCTCGCCGATCACGTTGCGCTGGATCTCGCTGGTCCCCCCGGCGATCGTGAGGCAGCGGTTGGCGAGGAACCCGAACGTCCACTGCGCCCCGGCGCCGGCGTTGGTGGCGCCCTCGGGGCCCAGCAGCGCCAGGCCCAGCTCCTGGGTGCGCTGGTCGTGCTCGACGCCGAGCAGCTTGCGGACGCTCGCCTCGGGGCCGGGCTTGGCCCCGGTCACGGACCGGACGGCGCTGCGCAGGCCCATGACCGACAGCGAGTGGGCCTCGGCCACCAGCGCACCCAGGTCGTCGAGCACGATCGGGTCGTCGCCGTCGATCAGGCCGGTGCCGATGCGGTCCGCCACCAGGCCGACGAGGGCCTCGATGCCGCCGCCGAACGAGGAGCCGCTGCCCATCGACACCCGCTCGTTGGCCAGGGTGGTGCGGGCGAGCGGCCAGCCGCCGTCGACCTCGCCGATCACGCAGTCGTCGGGCACGAGCACGTCGTTCAGGAAGACCTCGTTGAACATCTCCATCCCGGTCAGCTCCTTGAGCGGACGGATGTCGAGCCCCGGGGTGGCCATGTCGACGATGAAGTAGGTGATGCCCTGGTGCTTCGGTGCCGTGGGGTTGGTGCGCGCCAGGCAGATGCCCCAGTCGGCCTCCTTCGCCATCGTGGTCCACACCTTCTGCCCGTTGAGCAGCCAGCCGCCATCGACCTTGGTGGCCGCGGTGGTCAGCGCCGCCAGGTCGGAGCCCGCCTCGGGCTCGCTGAACAGCTGGCACCACTCGATCTCGCCGCGCAGCGTGGGCCCGACCCACCGCTCCTGCTGCTCGACGGTCCCGTGAGCGGCGATGGTCGGTGCCGCCCACGCCCCCACGGTGAGGTGCGGCACGCGGACCTTGGCCCGCCGCAGCTCCTGGTCGATCACCAGCTGCTCCACCGCGCCCGCATCGCGCCCCCACGGTGCCGACCAGTGCGGGACGATGAGGCCGGCGTCGGCGAGCGGCGTGCGGCGGTCGGCCTTGGGGAGCGCGGCGATCTCGTCGATGGTGGCGGCGATGCCGGCGCGCAGCGCATCGGCCTCGGGCGGGAGCTCGAGCTGGAGGTGCCGGCGCGTGCCGCCGATCGCCGCGGTGGCGAGCTGGTTCCGCCACGGGCGCGGGCCGCCGAACAGCTGCCGGAGGGCGACGGCGCGCCGCAGGTAGAGGTGGGCGTCGTGCTCCCAGGTGAAGCCGATCCCGCCGAGCACCTGGATGCAGTCCTTGGCCACGTCGACGAACGCATCGAGCGCGATGGCGCCGGCCGCGGCCACCGCCACCTGCGCGGACGGGCCGTACGGATCGTCGCCGTCGAGCGCCGCCGCCGCGTCCCACGCCACGGCCCGGGCCTGCTCGAGGCGCACGAGCATGTCGGCGCACCGGTGCTTCACGGCCTGGAACTGCCCGATCGGCCGCCCGAACTGCCGCCGGTCCTTGGCGTACGCCGCGGCGGTGTCGACGCACCAGCTGGCCCCGCCCACCGCCTCGGCCGCCGCGAGCGTGATGCCGATGGCCTGGACCTGCCGGCGGGTCACGCCCCGCAGCTCGATCGCGCCGGCTCCGCCCGCTCCTCCTTCGGCCCCGGTGCCGACGTCGAGCTCGGGATCGAGGGAGAGCTCCGCCAGCGAGCGGGTGGCGTCGAGCGCGTCGATGCGCGTCGTGGCCACGTCGGCGCGGTCGATGGCGAACCAGCGCTCCTCGCCGTCGACCTCCAGCGGGACGATGACCGCATCGGCCCCGGCCGCGCCCAGCACCGGGCCGCGGGCGGTGGGGGCGACCGTCGCCGCCGACCAGGTCGGGTCGAGGCCGCCGGCGCGCGCCACCGCGATCGCCCACGCCGTGGGGAGGCCGCCGCCCGGCGCGACCGCGCGGCCGAGCCCCTCGAGCACCACGGCCAGCTCGCCGAACCCCAGGCCGTCGTCGGGCTGCAGGGCCAGCCAGCCGAGCGCGGCCAGATCGTCCCAGAACGGTGGCCGCTGGCCGTCTCCTCCACCCGATGCGGCGCGGGCCACATCCGGCGGGCACCGGTCGGTGGCGAAGCGGCCGACGGCGTCGGCGAGGAGCTGTTGGTCGTCGCCGATGGCGATGCTCACGTGGCCGGTCCCCCCGATCTAACGACCGCGTCACCTTAGTGGCGGCCCTAAGGTGACGCGGCCGTTAGCTCGTCGAGGAGGACGCTGTGGCCGGGTTGTGCGAAGGACGGGTGGCGATCGTGACCGGAGCCGGTCGCGGCATCGGGCGGGAGCACGCGCTGATGCTGGCGTCGGAGGGGGCGGCGGTCGTGGTCAACGACCTCGGTGCCCGGCCCGACGGCGGCGGGGCCGACCCCGGACCGGCCCACGACGTGGTCGCCGAGATCGAGGCCATGGGCGGCGCCGCCATCGTGAACGGCGCCGACGTCACCGACTTCGCCGAGGCCGAGGCGATGGTGGCCCAGGCGGTCGAGGTGTTCGGCCGGCTCGACGTGCTGGTCAACAACGCCGGGATCCTGCGCGACCGGATGATCTTCTCGATGAGCGAGGCCGACTGGGACGACGTCATCAGCGTCCACCTCAAGGGCCACTTCTGCCCCACGCGCCACGCCGCCGCCTACTGGCGGGCGCAGTCCAAGGCCGGCGAGGCGGTCGATGCCCGCATCATCAACACGGCGTCGCCCTCGGGCCTCTACGGCAACGTCGGGCAGGGCAACTACGGCGCGGCCAAGGCGGGCATCGCCGGGTTCACCGTGGTCTGCGCCCTCGAGCTCGGCCGCATCGGCGTCACCGCCAACTGCCTGGCGCCCGCCGCCCTCACCCGCCTCGTGGCGCCGCTCATGGGCGGCGACGAGAACATCTCCGACGAGCTCCGCGAGCAGCTGTCGCCGCGGTGGATCGCCACCGTCGGCACCTGGCTGGCGAGCCCCCTCTCCGCAGGTGTCACCGGCCAGGTGTTCGACGTGCGCGGCGACACCATCGCCATCTCCGAGGGCTGGCACCGCGGCCCCGACGGCACCAACCCGGGCGACCCCGCCGGTGCCGGTGCGGTCATCGAGTCGCTGCTCGCCACCACCCGCCCGAGCGCCGACCTCGATGGGCGCGACGACCCGAACCGGTTCGGCGGCTGACGTGGAGCTCGCCGGCGCCAGGGTCCTGCTGACCGGCGCATCCGCGGGGATCGGCGCCGCCCTCGCCCCGGTGCTCGCGGCCCGAGGGGCCACCGTCGCCCTGGTCGGGC
The DNA here is from genome assembly GCF_049993875.1 of Aquihabitans sp. McL0605. Taxonomy (NCBI): domain Bacteria; kingdom Bacillati; phylum Actinomycetota; class Acidimicrobiia; order Acidimicrobiales; family Iamiaceae; genus Aquihabitans; species Aquihabitans sp. McL0605. The sequence continues at coordinate 2,124,084 of NZ_CP188252.1, read as the reverse complement.
GGCGGGCCCACCGCCTCGACGAGGTCCTGGCGGCGTGCCGCTCGGCGTCGGGTTCATCGGGTGCTGGTGCTGGTGCTGGTGCTGGTGCGGGTTCGCCGTCGTCGTCGCCGGTCTACGAGGCGTACGTGGCCGACCTGAGCGTCCCCGATGGCGCCGAGGCCCTGGCGCTGCAGATCCGCGACGACCTCGGCGGCATCGACGTCCTCATCAACAACGCCGGTGCGCCGATGCGCCGCAAGGTCCAGGACCTGACCACCGACGAGCTCCAGCAGACGATGGCGATCAACTTCGAGTCGCCCGTCCGCATGGCCCTCGCCCTGCTGCCCGACATGCTCGCGGCCGACCGGGGGATGGTGGTCAACGTCTCCAGCTTCGGCGGGCGCGCCGGCATCCCCGCCGAGGCCGCGTACTGCGCGTCGAAGTTCGCGCTCGCCGGCTGGAGCGAGTCGATGGCGCTCGACCTCTGGCACACGGGGGTCGACGTCCGGCTGGTGCTCCCGGGTGCGGTCGACACCGAGATCTGGGACCGTCCCGGCAACGACCCCGCCCACTACTCGGGCGAGCTGGAGTCGCCGGCAGCGGTGGCCCAGGGGATCATCGCCGCCATCGACGGCGACCGCTTCGAGCACTACCTGCCCGACCTCAAGGCCGTCGCCGAGTTCAAGACCGCAGCCATCGACGACTACCTCGCCAGCGTCCGCGCCTTCGCCGACGAAGCCCAGGCCGGCACCGCCGACTGACCGCTCGCCCGAGCCGATCTCTCGCCCGAGCCGATCTCTCGCCCGAGCCGATCTCTCGCCCGAGCCGATCTCTCGCCCGAGCCGATCTCTCGCCCGAGCCGATCTCTCGCCCGAGCCGATCTCTCGCCCGAGCCGATCTCTCGCCCGAGCCGATCCGCTGCTTGCCACTCGTGGGGCGCGGGCGCCCGGCTCACCGCGGTGTCGTCAGACCAGACCGCAGTGCCGGGCGGCGTACCGGTCGAGGGCGTAGGCGTCGGCGAGGGCGGCCGGGTCGTTGCGCTGCCGGTACGACACCTCCGGATCGAGGGCCAGCTCGTGGAGGCGGCGGGCGGGAGCGCGGAGGTGGTCGGGGAGCGAGCGGAGCAGGCGCTGGTAGCCGTGCTCGTCGGCCCGAACCGTGCGGGCGATCGCCGCCCGGCTGGGCTGGTCGGCCTCGGTGAGGCCCTCGGACAGGGCGAGGCTCCACGCCGGGCCGGAGCTGGTGATGCCGTTGCTCCAGTCGATCTCATCGAGCCCGTCGACGGATGCGCCGAGCGCCGAGCACGTCTCGGCGCGGGCGCTCGACCTGAGGTGGGCCCCGGTGAGCGTGGTGATGGCCGCGACGGCGACCATCACCACCGCGACCAGCGCCACCATCCGGATGCGGGAACGGGCGGACCCGCCACTGGCGGTCCCCGCCTCGAGATCCTGCGCCGCCGCCATCGGCTGAGTGTCCCACGCCTGGCGCGTGCGGACCTGCTCAGCCGGCCGGGAGCGCCACCTTGGGGAACAGCAGGATCACCAGCAGGCCGAGCGGGCCCAGGAAGAAGGCCAGCAACAGGCCGCCCCACGAGCCGATCACGCGCCCCTGCCCGAGCACCTGCCCGTAGTAGCAGCAGGCCACGAACGCCACGATGAACACCGCCATCACCACCAAGAACCCCACGCCGCCGACGATACCTCGACCAGGTGCGGGGTACGGCTTGCCAGGGGGCAGCACCTCGATCGAGAACCCCTTCTGAACTGGTGACGAGGCCATGGACGGCCACGGTTGGTCCCGTCCTGGTCGTCGGTTCCACGGCGAGCCGGCGACCGGGTTCGGGAGAGGGAGGCTGCCCGTTCGAGCCGGGCCGGGGGGTGCCCTTCACGCGGCCGTGCTCTGTCAGGCACCAGCCCCCTTCAAATCGGACATTTCGATTCTTTTCAGGGGTTTCTGTTGTGATCGAACGTGTGTTCGACTACGGTCCTTCCCATGAAGATCACCGCTGAGCTCCGGGACCAGGCGCTGCACGTCGCGGCCGTGCTCGAGCCCGAGACGCTCACGGGTGAGCAGGCGGTGTCGGCGGTGCAGGATCTGGCCACGGCCGAGCGGGCGGCGGCATCGGCGCTTATGTTCACCGCGCTCCGGGTGGCGCGGACCAGCGCGTGGCAGGGCCAGGGGTTCGCCTCGGCGGCCGACTGGCTGTCGGCGCAGGTGGGCATCTCGGTCCGGGAAGCAGCGGGGCTGCTCGGCACGGCCAAGAAGGCCGACCGCATGCCCAAGACCAAGGAGGCCATGAAGAAGGGCGACCTCTCGCCCGATCAGGCCGGCGCGGTCACCGATGCCGCCACCGCCGATCCGTCGGCCGAGGACGACCTGCTGGACTCGGCCGCCCGAGACACCAACAAGGTCCTCAAGGACAAGGCGGCCAAGGCCAAGGCGGCGGCCACCGACTCCGCCACCCGCGAGCGGAGGATCCGCTCCGAGCGCTCGCTGCGCCGCGGCACCGACGCCGAGGGCGCGTTCTGGCTGCGGCTGCGCGGCCCTGGAGTCGACGCCGCCGGGTTCGAGGAGCTGCTGCGGCCCTTCGAGGAGCACCTGTTCCGGCACGGACGCAGCACCGGCGAGCGCGACACCTTCGAGAACCGCAGCTACGACGCCTTCATGGCCATGCACGCCTGGTTCCGCAGCCGTGCGGACCACGGCACCTCCGATCCGGGTCGCACGCCCGAAGCCACCCCCGTGGCACCACCCGCCGGGCACCGAGCGCCGCCGGCCGACACCGCCGAGCCGTCCCGGGTGCCCGTGGGGCCCGCCCAGCGCAGCGGGTCGCACGGGGAAGCGCCTGACGATGCTGGCGTTCCCGGCTCGGTCGCCCCCGCGTCGGGTCCTCCACGTGGGCCCATCGAGCCCGCCGAACGTCGCGGTGTGACCGAGCCGGGCCAGGCGGAGCCCGCGCCGCAGGGCGACGGATCACCGCCCACCTGGAGGCCGGCGTGGGATCCCGGTCGGGCGGTCCCGCTCCCCACCAAGCTGCCCGGGGGGAACAACACCAAGGTCATCGTCCTCGTGGACCACACCGCGCTCTTGCGAGGGCACACCCTGGCGGGCGAGACCTGCGAGATCGCGGGCGTCGGGCCCGTGTCGGTCACCGCCGTGCGGGAGATCCTGCACGACGACCCGTTCCTCGCGGTCGCCATCCGCAAGGGCCACGACATCGTCAACGTCTCCCACCACGGCCGCGGCCTCAACGCCCACCAGCGCACGGCCATCGAGGCCAACGGCCTCCGCTGCTCGAACCGGGCGTGCAACCGGGCCATCGCCATCCAGATCGACCACCGCGTCCCCTACGGCGGCGATCAGGTCACCGAGCTGCCCAACCAGGACCCGCTCTGCCCGGAGTGCCACCGCAAGAAGACGCACGAAGGCTGGTGCCTCGAAGACGGCAACGGGCCGAGACGCTTCCTCCCGCCCGACGGCGAGCGACGGACCGAGCACCGCGACCCAGCCCCTGGAGACGATGGGCTGCCGGCCGACTCCGAGCCGGTCGAGCCGGTCGAGCGGATCGAGCAGATGGGGCAGATCGAGCCGGCCTCGTTCTGCTGAGCGGGATCTGCCGGCCGAGGCGGGGCCGGCCGGCGGACCTCTCTCTGGCCCAAGGCCGGGGTTCGCCCGGACGGGTGGCTCGGGCGGTGCCGACCGCCGGAGGGGTGGGTCAGGCGGGGAGGCCCAGGAGGTCGAGGACGTTGTCGAGCATGACGGCCTTGGTCTCGGCGGCGTCGAACTCGGGGATGTCCTTCACGTACTGGATCGGGTCGGGGAGGCCCTCGGTGTGCGGGAAGTCCGAACCGAACAGGAGGCGGTCGATGCCGATGGCGTCACGCAGCCGGCCCATGTCGTCCTCGTAGTAGGGCGACACCCACACCTGGCGCCTGAACTGCTCCACCGGGTGGTCCTTGAAGGCGAAGGGCATCTTCCCGTAGGCGTCGTTCAGGTTGCGGAGCAGGTCGGGCACCCACATGGCGCCGTTCTCGATCGAGGCCAGCTTGAGCGCCGGGAACCGCTCCAGGACGCCGTGGCAGATCAGCGCGGCGAACGTGTCGGAGATGCCCCGGTCGGCGAAGGCCACCAGCGGGAACGCAGCGTGCTTGAAGCCCTCGAACCCGCCGTCACCACCACCGGGGGGCGCCGAGCGCCAGAACTTCCCGTAGTGGCTCACGCCGGAGAGCCCGGCGTGCAGCGCCAGCGGCACACCCGACTCGGCGATGAGCCCCCACACACCGTCGAACTGGGCGTGACCGGGGGAGACGTAGCCGCCGTCGCCGTCGGGGATCGGGCCGGGGATGGTCACCAGGATGCGGGCCCCGGCATCGAGCACCCGGCGCACCTCGGCCTCGGCCCGGGCCGGGTCGGCGAAGGTGATGACCGGCGCGGCGTAGAGGCGGCCGTCGCCCTGGTCGTAGCCCCAGTCGTCGTCGAGCCAGCGGTTGAACGCCTCGAACGCGGCGTGCAGCGCCGGCAGGTCGTGGCGCAGCGCTTCCTGCATGCCCACGCCGAGCGTCGGGAAGAGGAGGGCGCCGGCCAGCCCCTGCTCGTCGAGCTGCAGCACCCGGGCGGCCCGGTCGCGGTAGGGCGGGTGCTCGGAGATCGGATCGAGGTCGCCGAACATGGTCTTCAGGTCGAGCCCGCCGGTGTTGCGCCCCCGGAAGTAGTCCTCGAGGCTGCCCGGCTGCGCGATCGGATCGAACGTGGGGTTCGGGATGAACTTGTTGATCTTCCCGCCCACGAGCAGCCGCTGCTTGCCCCCGACCTCGGCCCACTGCATGGCGCGCTTGGCCATCTTGGGGTCGATGTGGCGGGTGAAGGCGTCGGTGGCCTCGTAGTAGTGGTGGTCCGCGTCGAAGGGCTTGAAGCCGAGCTCGCTCATGGATCTGATGGTACCCCAGCGTCTAACAGTGGTGTCAGGTATCGTCCCCGGCCATGGTCGCCGCCACCAGCACCCCGCCCGTCATCGATGCCTGGGTCAACATCTTCCCGGAGTCCTTCGCCAGCCGTTGGACCGCCAAGGAGGAGCAGCAGGGGGTGGTCCAGCTCTTCGGCCCCGACCTCGCCAAGGGCCACACGGTCCAGACGCTCCTCGAGGCGATGGACGGCGCTGGCATCCAGACCGGCGTCCTCACCGCCGGCCTCAGCGACCCCGCCCGCGCCCACCGCCGGGGCGGGTTCGCCGCCGAGGACTTCCTCGCCATCGCCGAGGAGCACCCCGGCCGCTTCCTGGTGTCGGTCACGGTCGACCGCGTCGCCAAGCCGCTCGACAACGTCCGCCGCCTCCGGGAGCTGGCCCAGCACCCCGCCACGGTGCTGGCCCGGGTCACGCCGCTCGTCGAGCAGTACGACCTCAACCACCGGCTCTACTACCCGGTCTACGCGACGGCGGCCGAGCTGGGCATCCCCATGTCGATCAACGTCGGCATCCCCGGTCCGCAGGTGCGCTCGCGCTGCCAGGACCCGGTGCACCTCGAGGACGTCCTCATCGACTTCCCTACGCTCACGGTCATCGGTGCCCACATGGGCCACCCCTACGAGGCGCTGCTCATCCAGTACATGCTCAAGTGGCCGCAGCTGCACCTCATGACCTCGGCGTACCTCGCCACGTACATGGACCCGGCGATGGTGAAGTTCATGGACTCGTCCCGCGGCCGGGGCCGCATCCTGTTCGCCTCCGACCACCCCGTCATCCCCGCCCAGAAGGCGCTCGACGCCGCCCGCGCTCTGCCGCTGTCCGACGAGGGCATGGCCCTCTACCTGGGGGGAGCTGCCCAGCGGATCTTCGGCCTGATGTGATCCGGGGCGGCTGGGGGGCCGCCTCGGATCACTGCATGGCGATGATGTCGTCGGCCTCCTGCTCGGGGTCGATCGCGGGGACGCCGTCGACGTCGATGTCGACGCGGTGGAGCGTGCCCGTGAACTCGAACCGGCCGCGGTACTCGTCGTCGGCGGGGGAGAAGTCTGGGGACCAGCCGGCGGTGAGCCCGGCGCCGGTGAGCGAGAACCGGCTCCACACGGTGCGCTTCACCGCGCCGGTCCCGATCACGTCGCCGTCGACCAGGAGCTCGGCGTGCGGCGGGTCGAACCGGAACGCGAGCGCGTGGTCGCCCGGTGCCAGCGCGCCGGCAGGCACCGGGGCCGCCACCCGGTAGCGCCGCCAGCCGACCAGGTTGTGCACGTAGACCAGGCGCGCCGGCTCGCCGTCCTCGCCGCCGCCCAGGAGGTGGAACGACCACCCGCCGAGCACGTTGCCCTGGACGGCCAGCACGCCCTCGACCACCTCGAGGTCGGGCGGGATGGTGACGTGGGCGGTGATCTGGTGGGGCCGGCCCCGCACGTTGACCGCCACCGACTCGGGCACCGGCATCCGCCCCGGCCAGTACGTATACCGGGCACGCCGCGCCACCGCCACGGGACGCTGGAACACCAGCTCGGAGAAGGGCCGGTTGTCGAGCGGGAGCACGTGGTTGCGCTCGGCCTCGGCCCACCAGCGAGCGTCGAGGTCGGCGACGCGGTCGGGGTGCTCCGCGGCCAGGTCGTGGCACTCCGACGGGTCGGCTCGCAGGTCGTAGAGCTCCCACGGCACCTGATCGAGGCCGGGCTCGTCGAGCTGGACCTGGTGGTAGGTGACCGCCTTCCACCCGTCGTGGTACATGGCCCGGCAGCCGAGCATCTCGTAGTACTGGCTGGTGTGGTGCTCGGGTGCGCCGCCGTCACGGAGGGACGCGGCGAAGCTCGTGCCGTCGATCGACAGCTGGTCGACGCCGGCCACCACGGTGGGGGCCTCGATGCCGATCACGTCGAGCAGCGTCGGCAGGATGTCGATGGCGTGCACGTACTGGTGGCGCACGGCGCCCCGATCGCTCTCGGGGACCCCCGCGGGCCAGTGGACGATCAGCGGATCGGCCACGCCGCCCTCGTGGGTCTCGCGCTTCCACCGGCGGAACGGGGTGTTGCCGGCGACGGTCCAGCCCCACGGGTAGTTGTTGTGCTGGCGGGGCCCGCCGATCTCGTCGAGGTGCTCGTCGGCCTCTTCCACCGTGCGGGGCAGCGCGTTCCAGACGCGGCCGTCGTTGAGCGACCCGACCGGACCGCCCTCCGACGACGCGCCGTTGTCGGACAGCACCACGATCACCGTGTTCTCGAGCTCGCCCATGGCGTCGAGCCGGTCGACGAGGCGCCCGAGCTCGTGGTCGGTGTGGGAGAGGTAGGCGGCGAAGGCCTCCATGTAGCGGGCGTAGACGCGGCGTTCGACCTCGCTCAGGTCGGCCCACGCCGGCACCCACTCCGGCCGCTCGGAGAGCTCGGTGTGCTCGGGCAGCAGCCCTTCGGCCTTCTGCTTGGCCAGGGCGGCGTCGCGCCACTCGTCCCACCCGCGGTCGAAGTGGCCGCGGTAGCGCTCGACCCACTCGGCCGGCGCCTGGTGCGGTGAGTGGCAGGCGCCGGTGGCGAGGTAGGTGAACCACGGCTTGTCGACGTCGACGTTGCGGAGGTCCTCGACGTTCTCGATCGCCCGATCGACCAGGTCGGCGGTGAGGTGGTAGCCGTCGTCGTAGCTCGCAGGCGGCTCGACCAGGTGGTTGTCGTGGGCGAGGGCCGGGACGAACTGGTGGGTCTCGCCGGGGAAGAAGCCGTAGAAGCGCTCGAAGCCGCGGCCGAGGGGCCAGCGGTCGCGCCGGGCGCCGAGGTGCTCCTCGTCCTCGGGTGTGAGGTGCCACTTGCCGACGGCGTACGCCGCGTAGCCGTGGGGTGTGAGCATCGCCGGGAGCATGGCGGCCGAGGGCGGGATGCGGGCGTCGTAGCCGGGGAACCCCGTCGCCAGGTCGATGATGCGGCCCATGCCGACGCGGTGGTGGTTGCGCCCGGTCAGCACCGCGGCGCGCGTCGGCGAGCACAGCGCGGTGGTGTGGAAGTTGGCGTACCGCAGCCCGCCCGCGGCCAGGCGGTCGAGGGTGGGCGTGGCGATGTCGGACCCGAAGCACCCGACCTGCGCGTAGCCCACGTCGTCGAGCACCACGACGAGCACGTTCGGTGCACCGGCGGGCGGCGCCGGCTCGTCAGGCCACCACGCCTCGGACTCCCAGTGGTACCGCCCGATGCGCCCGCCGAACTCCGCTGCCTCCACGGCTGGTCTCCTCGTCGGTCGTCAGGGTCGGTCGTCAGGGGGTGGCGACCCGTGGGCCGCACTCCGTCAGAAGGGGCGTTCGGCGGGCCCGAGCCGGGGCCCGGGCGTGAACGTGGCCGGCAGGTGCACCACCCCGTTCAGCTCGGGGTTGCCGGCGTAGAGCTGGACGCCGTCGGCATCGATCTCGTAGTCGGGGATGCGGGTCAGGACCTCGGTGATCAGCACCTGGAACATGGTGCGGGCCATGTGCATGCCGATGCAGCGGTGCGCGCCCACGCCGAACGCCAGGTGCGGGTTCGGCGCCCGGTCCAAGACGACCTCGTCGGGACGCTCGAACACGCGCTCGTCGCGGTTGGCCGAGAGCCAGCTGAGCATCAGGTGCTCGCCGCGGCAGAGCTCCTGGCCGCCCAGGGTGGTGTCGGCCGTGATCGTGCGGGTGAGCGTCTCGTTGACCGAGAAGAAGCGCAGGAACTCCTCGGTGGCGCCGGCCAGGAGCTCAGGGTGGTCGATGAGGTCCTGGCGCTGCTCGGGGTGCTGCGCCAGGTGCAGCAGGCTGAGCGAGGTCAGCGAGGTGGTGGTGTCGAGCCCGCCGCCGACGAGGTTCCAGAGGACGGACCGGATCTCGTCGTCGTCGAGGCGGCGGCCGTCGACCTCCATGGTCACCAGGTCGCTGAGCAGGTCGTCGGTGGGGGCCTGCCGGCGGGCAGCGGCCTCCTCGCCGAGCCGGGTGAGCATGGCGCCGACGTTGCCGATGGCCCGGTCGAACTCCGGCGACCCGGGGCGGTGGGCGATGGTGCCGTGGAAGAACTCGGCGTACAGGTGCCAGTCGTCGAGCGGCAGGCCGACGAGGTCCATGGTGAGCACGGCGGGGACCGGGTTGGTGAAGTCGTCGACCAGGTCGAGGCGGCCGCGCTCGATCACCTGGTCGAGGAACCAGCGGGCGCTGGCCTCCATCCGCGGCCGCATGGCCCCGATGGCGGTGGGCGTGAGGTACCGGTTCATCACCCGGCGCAGGGCGACGTGCGTGGGCCCCTCGACCTCGGCGATGCCGGCGGTGGGGATCGACCGGCCGCGCGGGATGCCGGCGATGCCCAGGTAGCTGATGCCGTCGTCGCCGGGCTCCCGCTGGTGCTTCGACGAGAAGGTCTCTCCGTCGCGCGACACCTGGTCGACCACGTCGTGGCCCGACACCACCCAGAACCCGCCGTAGCGCTCGTTGAACGCCACCGGGCACTCCCGGAGCTCGGCCCACCCCGCGACGCGGTCCTCGTGGAACTCGGTGCTGTGGTGGTCGAAGTCGACGATCGGCCGTTCGGTCACGCTTCGTCCTCCGTCAGCACCACGGGCCCATCGTCGCCCACCAGCACCAGGTCGCGCTCGAAGACGCCGCCGACGCCGGTGGCGGTCACCCACGCCGACACCGCCAGCACCGTCCCGGCCGCCAGCACCGCGCCGGCCCCGACCCCTGCGCCCGGGTCGATGACCGGCGGCTCCATGCCCAGCCCCACGCCGGTGGCGAGCGGCACCGGCGGGAGCGGCTCGCCGGTGGCGGTCCACGCGGCCGCCAGGTCCGCGCCCGTGGCGCCGGGCCGGCAGGCGGTGATCGCCGCGTCCTTGGCGGCGGCGGCCCGGCCGGCCAGGGCCCGCTGGTCCTCGGTCCACCCGCCGACGGCGCGGGTGCGTCCGACGCCGCCCTCGTAGCCCCGGTAGAACGCGCCGGGGTCGAGCACGACCAGCTGGCCGGCGGCGATGGGCTCGGTGCGGTCGAGCCGCCGCAGCGCGACCGGTCCGGTGGTCGGGGTGGCGCAGGCGACGCCCTCGGTGGGTGCGGTGGGTGCACCGGCGCGGGCCAGCGCTTCGAGGCAGGCGGCCCGCAGCCCGCGCTCGGTCGCGCCGGGCACGAGCGCGGCGTCCATGGCGGCCAACCCGATCCGCGCGATGGCGATCGCGTCGCGGATCCGCTCGACCTCCGCCGCGCTCTTGGGCGTGCGGGCCTCCCACAGCGCGGGCGCGGCATCGACCAGCTCGGCCTCGGGGGCCAGCGCCGCGAGCATCCGTCCGAAGGTGGGGCTCGACGACGAGGTCCCGACCCGCCTCGCCTCCCGGAGGCCCGGGATGGCAGCCAGCTCCTCGGCGAGCACGGCGGGGTTCCAGTGCAGGCCGTACAGGTCGGCGTGGCCGACCTCGATCGGGACGTTGTCGTCGGACACCGACAGCAGGTGGGTGTGCCCCGTCGACCGGACGGCCACGCAGGTCGCCCCGAACGGCCGGGAGCCGGCGGTCCAGAGCTGGCGGGCCCCGCTGGCGAACGTGACCTCGGCGGGTCGGCCGAGCACCAGCACGTCGAGGTCATGGGCTGCCATCGCGTCGAACAGCCGGCGCCGGCGGTCGGCGCGGATGGCGTCGTCGTCGACGGTCGAGGGGTTGGTGGCCGCGCTGGTGGAGGTGGGTGCGGTCACGAGGCGCCGACCGGGACGAAGGGGTCGTAGGGGTGGTCGCTGAGCGGCATCCAGCCGTCGTCAGTGATGGCGATGAGGTCCTCGGACCGGTAGCCGGCGGCGCCGTCGTCCCAGATCACCGGCTCGAACACGAGCACCATCCCCGGGGTCAGGACCTGGCTGGCGTCGAACTGATCGCCGAGGTCGGTCCCGATCATCGGCATCTCGGCGCTGTCGGTCCCCACGGAGTGCGCCAGGTAGAAGTGCTCGACCCACGGCTTCGCCCCGCCGCCGTCGGCCTCGATCGCCGCCTGGGCCAGCTCCTGGCCGGTTGCCCCGGGTCGGCAGCGGGCCAAGACGGCGTCCATGATGGTCCGCCACCGGTCGAACTGCGCCTGCTGGCGGCGGCTCGGCGTGGGGTCGGGGCCCGCGATCCACGTGCGGCCGAAGTCGGAGGCGTAGCCGCCGACGTGGATGCCGGTGTCGACCCAGATCACGTCGCCGTCGCCGATCGGCGTGGGCGCGCTCGGCGTGGGGAAGGCGATGTCGCCGTGCACGGTCCACGGCCCCTCGGCCTTGGTGGCCGGCATGATCTGCCAGATCGGATCGATCCCGATGTGCTCCGCGCCCCGCTCGACCGCCTCGCGCACGAACTGCGCGGTGAGGTCGGTCTGGGTCACCCCGGGTCGGCGCAGCAGCGGCTCGACGGTGGCCATGGCCCCCTCGGTGATGCGCTGCGCCTGGCGGATGCACGCCAGCTCGTCGGGCGTCTTCAGGAGCTTGGCCGGGCCCAGGACCGAGGCCGCGGCGCGAAGCGTGCACCCTTCGAGGGCGCGGGCCAGGGCGTGGGGCACGTCGTCGACGCCGATCCGCGCCGCCGGTCCGAGGAGGCGGCGCACGTGGTCGGCCAGCGCGGCGGCGCCGTCGTCGAGGTCGGGCACCGCCATGGGGTGGACGTGGTCGGCGGGGAGCTCGGGCGGGGCCCCCTCGGGGTACGGCGTGAACAGGTGCGGGTGCTCGGCGCCGGTGACGACGATGGCGGCGGGCCGGGTCAGCACCGCCCGCCCGCTGTCGCATCCGGGCAGCTCGGCGCCGGTGGCGTAGGCCACCGCGCTCGTGCCGAGCAGCAGCAGCCCGTCGAGCCCGGTGGCCGCCAGCTGCTCCTGCAGCTTGGCGTGGCGCTCGGCCCGCATCCGCCGCAGGTCAGGCACCTCGGGGACGATCCGGCCGCCGACGCTCGTGCTCGCTCCCGCGCCAGACATGACGTCGATGTTAGATGAATCCTCCGCCCCCTGCTCCCGTCCTCGGTCCGGCCCGCGCCCCCTCCGCGGGGTGGTCGCCTGCCGACTAACGTTCGTGTCACTTTCAGGGAGGGGGACCGGGTGCACACCGAGGGGACCAGCGAACGGGTGATCCTGTCGACGGCGCCGCTGCGCGGTCCGGCGCTCGCCCAGCTGCGCGAGCTGGGCGCCGTGATCATCGATCCGTGGATCGACCAGCGACCGCTCCGGCTCTACAACGCCGAGCAGCTCGCCGACCGCATCGCCTCCGAGGGCGCGTCGATCGTGATCTGCGAGGCCGACCAGTGCAAGGGCCCGGTGTTCGACCTGCCGCTCGAAGCCATCGGCTCCACCCGCGGCGACCCCACCAACGTCGACCTGGCCGGCGCCACCGCCGCGGGGATCCCCGTCCTCCGGGCGCCGGGGCGCAACGCCGATGGCGTCGCCGAGATCGCGGTGGGCCTGCTGCTGGCCGCCACCCGCGGCATCGTGGCCGCCGACCGGGACGTGCGCGAGGGGCAGGTGTACCGCGACGGCTCCATCCCCTACCAGCGGTTCCGGGGCTGGCAGCTCGCCGGCCAGACCGTCGGCGTCGTGGGCTACGGCGCGGTGGGCCGGGCTGCGGCCTGGCGGTTCGAGGGCCTCGGCATGAAGGTCATCTCGGCCGACCCGTTCGCGCCCGATGCCAGCCACAGCCTCGACGACCTCCTCGCCGAGGCCGACGTCGTGTCGATGCACGCGGCCGTCACGCCCGAGACCGTCGGCCTGATCGGGGCCGAGCAGATCGCCCGCATGAAGGAGGGCGCGGTGTACGTCAACACCGCCCGCGCCGCGCTGCACGACCTCGACGCGCTCACCGCGGCACTCCAGTCGGGCCACCTCTCGGCCGCGGCGCTCGACCACTTCGAGGGCGAGAACCTCTCGGTCGACCACCCGCTCGTGGCCATGCCCAACGTCGTGCTCACCCCCCACATCGGCGGCGCCAGCTACGACACCGAGTCGAACCACACGGCGCTCATGGCCTCGGGCCTCACCGCCCTCCTCGCGGGGGACGCTCCGCCCAACCTCGCCAACCCGGAGGTGCTCCACCGTGGGTGACCCGATCACATCGCCGACCACCACCCCCGAAGCGGTGCTCACCGCGGCCAAGAAGATGCTCGCCGAGGGCCTGGTGGAGGGCACGTCCGGGAACATCTCGGGCCGCCTCGCCGACGGGCACGTGTGCCTCACGCCGTCTTCGGTCGCCTACGACACCATGACGCTCGACGACCTCGTGATCGTCGACCTCGACGGCACCGTGGTGTCCGGTGAGCGCTCGCCCACCACCGAGAAGGACCTCCACCTCTCCGCCCTGCGGCTCTACCCCGAGCTCGGCGCCGTGATCCACACCCACGCCGTCTACGCCACCATGTTCGCCCTCGCCCACGAGCCCATCTCGGCCGTGATCGAGGAGGTGGTCGTGTACGTCGGCGGCGACGTGCCGTGCTGCGACTACAAGGGCACGGGCACGGCCTCGTTGGGCGACGAGGTGGCATCGAAGCTGGTCGATCGGGGGGCCGCGCTGCTCGCCAACCACGGCCTGGTGACCTGTGGGTCGACGCCGGAGAAGGCGCTGCACAACGCCGCCCTCGTCGAGCGCACCGCCAAGATCGTGTGGGGCGCCCGGGCCATGGGCGCCACCATCCACCCGCTGCCGGACAAGGTGAACCGCGACATGGCGGGCGTGTACCGGTACATCCGCGAGAACCCGTGACCGACACGTTCGACGAGCAGGAGCGGAGGGTGATCGGCGCCGCGCTCGATGCCGCGGTGCCCGGGGCCTCCGACCTGGGCGCGGTCGACTACGTCGACGAGCTGCTGCACGCGCTCGACCACGACCCGCCGCACATCTGGGCGGCCCCCGGCGCGTGGGCGGGCGCCGGCCCGCGGTGGCTGGAGCTCGGCCCGTGGGAGCGCCAGGCCTGGTCCCAGCGGATCGAGGCGTGGCGCCAGGTGTACGCGCGCGTCGTCGCCGGCACCGCGGATGCCCACGACGACCGCGTGGTGCACGAGCACGCCTGCGAGGCCACCTACGGCGACCCGGCGTACGGGGGCAACCGCGGCGGGGGCGGCTGGCAGCGCATCGGCTTCCCCGAGCCGATCTTCCCGCCCGCCCGCGCCGGTGGCGGCAGCACGGGCCGAGCGAGCACGTCGTGACCGACGCCGACTGCGACGTCATCATCATCGGCTCCGGTCCCGGTGGCGCCACCGTGGCCGAGGTCCTCACGGCCGCCGGGTGGTCGGTGATCGTGCTGGAGAAGGGGCGCAACCACCTCCTGGCGCTCGACGCCCCGTTCGAGCCGCTCAAGCACTTCGCCAACGACGAGATCGCGGCCCACCGCCGCCACCTCCTGGGGCCCGATCCGCTGCTCGAGCCCCGCACCTACCGGCGCACCGAGGCCGACGGCGACCGGCTGATGACCGGCGAGGTCAACAACCTCCCGTCGACGGTCGGCGGGGGCGGCGTCCACGCCGACGCCAAGCTCCCGCGCTTCCGCGAGGAGGACTTCCACCTCCTGAGCGAGCGCGGTCCCATCGACGGTGCCGAGGTCCTCGACTGGCCGCTGGAGTACGCCGATCTCGAGCTGCACTACGGCGCGGCCGAGCGGTCGTTCGGCGTCGCCGGCGAGGAGGGCAACCCGTTCGCCGCCCCGCGCACCACCCCGTTCCCGATGCCACCGGGCGACGACATGCCGATGGCGGTCGTCTCGTCCGCGGCGGCGGCGCGCGCCGGCCTGCACCCGTACCGCGCGCCGACCGGCGTGAACAGCATCCCGTTCGACGGCCGTGACGCGTGCGTCGACTGCGGCTTCTGCGGGGGCTACGGCTGCCCGGTGGCCGCCAAGGGCGATCCCATCGCCGCTCTCCAGCGGGCGCTGCAGACCGGGCGCTGCGAGATCCGGCCCGAGTCCTACGCCACCGAGATCGTCCTCGACGCCGCCGGCACGCGCGCCACCGGCGTGCGCTACCTCGACCTCACCGTCCACCCCGACGCGCCGGTGCGGGAGCTGCGGGCCGGCCGGGCCGTCGTCCTGGCCGCCGGGGCCTTCGAGACGCCGCGGCTCCTGCTGCGCAACGGGCTCGGCGGCGATGCCGTGGGCCGGTACCTCACGTACCACTACCAGACGTTCACGCTGGGCATCTTCGCCGACCCGGTCGGCGGGGAGCGGGGCCGCGACGTCACCCACCTGCACGACGACCTCATGATCGACACCCCCGAGCTGCGGGCGGTGGCGGCCGCTGCCGGCCTACCCTGGGTCCGCGGCGGCGTGGTCGAGCACGGGTCGGCCAACGCGCCGGTCGAGGAGGCCACCACCTACGGCTCCGGGCCCGGGCACACGGCGTCGATGGTCGACAGCGGGCTCCGCAAGCGCATGTGGGTCTTCACCATGCAGGGCGAGGACCTGGCCCAGGCGGCCAACCGCATCGACCTCGACCCGTCCGTGCGCGACGCGTGGGGGCTCCCTGCGGGACGGGTCACCTACGCGCCCCACCGCCACGAACTGGTGGCGTCGGCCCACGCGGGCACGGTCCACGAGGCGGTCATGCTCGACGCCGGCGCCCAGGCCTCGTTCACGGCCACGTCGCCCCCGCAGGGCGAGCTCGACCTCCACGCCGTGGCCAACCCGCTGGGCATGGCCCCGGCCAGCCGCCACGTCATGGGCACCGCCCGGATGGGCACCGATCCGCGCACCTCGGTCGTCTCGCCCGAGCAGCGGCTGTGGGACGTCGACAACGTCCTCGTCTGCGACTCCTCCGTCTTCGTGACCGCGGCCGGCTACAACCCCACCCTCACCCTGGCCGCCCTGGCCCACCGGGCCGCCACGCTGCTGTCGGGCGCGGAGCGCGGGCGATGACCGAGCTGCCGGCCGAGATGGACGCGGCGGTGCTGCAGGGTCCCGGGCAGATCGAGGTGCAGGCGGTCCCCGTGCCCGAGGTGGGCGACGACGGCGTGCTGGTGGCGGTGGACCTCTGCGGGATCTGCGGAAGCGACCTCCACATGGTGCTGGAGGGCTGGGCCCGCCCCGGCACCTGGCAGGGCCACGAGTGGGTCGGCCGGGTGGTGGCCGTCGGTCCGGATGCCGGGCGCTGGCAGGTCGGCGACGCCGTCGTCGGCGGGCCGAGCGAGCCGTGCGGCACCTGCGCCGGCTGCCGGGCGCACCGACCGTCGCTGTGCTCGGGCCGCGACGATCCCGGCCGCAACGACAACGCCGGCGCCTTCGCCACCTACAAGCGCACGCGGGCGACCGAGCTGCTCGCCCTGCCCGCCGGCCTCGACCCGCGTGCCGCCGCGCTGGCCGAGCCGCTCGGCATCGCCCTGCACGCCCTCCACAACGGGGGCGTGGCCGCCGGCCAGCGCGTGCTGGTGCTCGGCGCCGGGCCCATCGGGGCGCTCGCGATCGCCGCCATGCGCACGATGGACGTGGCCGAGATCACCTGCGTCGAACCCAACGCGCTGCGCCGGGAGCTGGCCCTGGCCGTCGGTGCCGACCGGGTCCTGGAGCCCGACGACCTGGTGGTCCCGTCGATCGCCGAGCCGAGCCTGGTGGTCGAGGGCGCGGTCGACGTGGTGCTCGAGTGCTCCGGCAACCGCGCCGCGATGGAGGCGGGCCTGGCCCAGCTGGTGCGGGGCGGGACGATGGTCCTGGTGGGCGCCGGCATCGACCCGCCGCGCTTCGACCCCAACCGGATCCTGCTGAACGAGCTGGTGATCACCGGCGCCTTCAACTACGACGCCGACGGCTTCGAGCAGGCCCTGGCCCTGCTGGCGAGCGGCCGGCTGCCCGTCGAAGCCCTGCTGGAGCCCGGGGCGGTGCCGCTCGCCGGCCTGCTCGATGCGATGCGAGACCTGGCCGACGGTCGGCTCGCCGGAAAGGTGCTGGTGCAGCCGTGACCGGACCCGCGTTCGCCAAACCGCCCACGTTCAACCACGTGGCGCTGTCGCTCCCCGCCGACGACCTCGACGAGCCCGGGCGCGCCGCCATCCTCGACTTCTACGGCGACGTCTTCGGCTTCGAGGAGTACGCCGAGCTCACCAAGGACCGGGCCCAGCTGGTCCTGCGGGCGCACACCCACGAGCAGTTCGTCTTCCTGGTCAGCGATGCGGAGCCGATGCGGGCACCGCGCATGGACCACATCGGGCTGTCGGTCTCGACCGTCGCCGACTTCGACGAGGTCGCCCGCCGCGCCGCGGCGTGGAAGGAGCGCCTCCCCGACGAGGTCGAGCTCGATGAACCGATGGCGGAGGTGTTCGTCGACGCCCTCCGCCTCCACTCGTTCTACGTCCGCTACAAGCTCCCGCTGCGCATCGAGGTCCAGCACTTCGAGTTCCTCGTCTGAGCCCGCTTCGCCGCCTGACCGTCAGAGGTCCTCGGTGACGTCGCTCGCGCCGGCCCGCCTCCCGAGAGGCCGACCGGTCCCTTCGTCCGCTCGCACCCCGGACCGCGCTCGCTGCGACGCAGCCGTCCCTGTCGACGTGCGCGCTTGGAGCGACTCGTGCTTGATATCGCGATACGATAATGGGCAGACGCATCCTCCCGTCGGCCCGCAAGCACGGGATCGACGACGACCAGATCCACCACGCGCTCGACCATGCCCTCGTGGTCGAGCGCTACGAAGACCGACTCCTCTACCTCGGCCCCGATCGAGCCTCCAACCTGTTGGAGGTGGTGACGATCATGGAGCTCACCGAGGAGCTGGTCATCCACGCCATGCCCGTTCGAGCCAAGTACCTCCCCCTGCTCCGAGGACTCGGAGACGACGATGCCTGATCGATCCACGACACCCCACGGCCGCACGATCACTGGGGTCGAGCTCACCGACGAGGTGCTCGACCGCTACGTCGCCGAGGCGGAGGCCGGCTTCGACCTGACCACGTTGCGGCCGGTCCGGGGCCGCCCGCTCATGGGGACCGCGCCGGCGAAGGCCTTCCCCGTCCGGCTCGACCCCGACCTCCGCCGCTCCCTGGACGAGCAGGCGGTTCGCGAGTCCCGTCCGGCGGCCGAGATCGTGCGGGAAGCGCTGCGCCGCTACTTGTCGGCCAGCTGACCAGATCCGGTCAGCAGCCGGCCCCGCCGGCGGGGTGGTGACCCCGATCGGAGACGCCGCCCCGTCAGCTGGTGGCTCGGGCGGTGAGCTCGCGGAAGCGGTCGTAGCGGGCGGCGGCGGGGGCGACCCAGCGGTCGTCGGGCTCGACGCGTCGCTCGGTCCGGGCCCAGCGACGGCCGTCGGCCAGGCCCGGCCCGAAGCGGCGCTCCGAGTGCTCGAGGCCGGCGACGCAGCGCGCCATGAACGCCGAGCCGAGCGCGGCGCCCTCGGGGACGGCGACCACGTCGACGGGCAGGCCCGTGGTGTCGGCCACCGCGTGCATCCAGGCTTCTGAGCGCGTGCCCCCGCCGGTGGCCACGATGCGCGTCGGCGCGGAACCGGCCGGAGCGGCGAGGTCGAGGAGGTGGCGGATGACGAAGCCGGTCGCCTCGTAGGCGGCCCACCGCAGCGCGGCGGGACCGTGGTGCAGCGCCGCGCCGTGGAGCTCGGCGCGCAGGTCGGGCCGGTGGAGCGGCACGCGCTCGCCGCGCGCGTAGGGCAGCCAGATCGGGAGGTCGGTCGGGTCGAGCGCCTCCAGCTCCTCGCGCGTCGCCGGGGCCAGCCAGCGATCGACCCGGTCGATGAACATGCCGCCGGCCGTGCTCGGCCCGCCGATCAGGAACTTGCCCCGTGCGGTGTGGGGGAGGGTCCACAGGCCGGGCGCCTTGCCCTCGTCGTCGAGCACGCTCCAGGTGATGAGGGTGGCGCCGAAGATGACCAGCACGTCGCCGGTCTGGTCGGCGCCCGCCACCGCTTGCTCGCCGAACGCGTCGATGGCTCCGCCGCCCACCAGCGCGCCGGCGGCCGGGAGCCCGTCGAGCACCCGCCCCACGGGTGTCACGCCCGGGACCACCTGCGGCAGCGCGGCCACGGCGGCGCCGGCAGCAGCGGCGCGCTCCTCGTCCCACTGGACGAAGTCGTGGAGCGGGTAGGCGGTGGTGGCGGTGGTGGAGTCGATGGCGCCGATGCCGGTGAGCGCGTGGTTGGCGACGGCCTGGGCCGGCCAGTAGCCGGCGGCGTCGGGAGCGTGCTCGGTGAGCCAGCCGAGGAAGGCCAGGAGCTCGCCGCTGTCGCCGGGCTCGGAGGGGTCGTTCTCGGCGGTCCGGCCGCGGCGATCGCCGTAGAGGAGTCCGGGCGAGAGCGCCCGGCCGTCGGCATCGACCGCGCCGAGCGATGGCACCATGGCCGACACGTTCACGGCGGCCACGTCGAGCCCGTCGGCGACCTGTCGGAGCGCCTCGATGACGCCGTCGCGCCAGGCCCGGTCGGTGTCGTGCTCGAACGCGCCGGCGGTGGGGCTCTGGACCCCGTGGGGCACCCGGGCCCGGGCCAGCACCACCCCGTCGGCGTCGGCGGCCACGGCCTTCACCGAGGTGGTCCCGATGTCGATGCCGACCGTCACCTGCTCGCCCCGACCCGCATCTAACACAGGTGTCACAATAGGCCCGAGCAGGTCAGGAGCGCGGCCGCACGGGCCGGCGACAGAGGGGGATCATGAAGGCGCTGGTGTTCGGCACGAGGACCCAACCGTTCGTCCCGCCCCCGGAGGCCAACCGGTTGGTGCAGAACCTGGCCACCACGCCGTGCGCGCTCGTCGACGTGCCCGACGCCCACCCGCTGCGCCCGGACTGGTACGTGGTCCGCCCGCTGCTCACCGGGATCTGCGGGTCGGACTCCAAGCAGATCCTCATGGACTTCGAGGGCGACAGCGACAGTGCCATGAGCGGCCTGTGCTCCTTCCCACAGGTGATGGGCCACGAGGTGGTGGGCGTGGTCGAGTCGGCCGGCCCCGAGGCGCGCGGCTTCGAGATCGGCGAGCGGGTGGTGCTGAACCCGTGGCTCTCGTGCGCGCCGCGTGGCATCGATCCGGTCTGCCCGGCGTGCGAGGCCGGCGACTTCAGCCTCTGCTGGAACTTCACCTCGGGCGACCTGGCCATCGGGATCCACACCGGCACGTCGAGCGACGCATCCGGGGGGTACGCCGAGCTGATGCCGGCGCACTCGTCGATGCTGTTCCGGGTCCCCGACTCGATCGACGACGAGCACGCCATCTTCGCCGACCCCTTCGCCGTGTCGCTGCACAGCATCACCCGCCACCCGCCACCGCCCGGCGGCCGGGTCCTGGTGTGGGGCGCGGGCTCGCTCGGCTCGGCGGCGATCGCCATCCTCCGGGCCCTCTACCCCGACGTCGAGGTCGGCGTGGTCGCCCGCTTCGACGCGCAGGCGGCGCTGGCGGCGCGCCTCGGCGCCCACCGGGTGTTCCGGCTCGGCGAGGAGCTGGCGATGGTGGAGGAGCTGGCCGCCTGGTCGGGAGGGGTGCTCAAGCCGACGATGGAGGGGCTCGGCGGCATCCCCATGTGCCACCCCGGCGGGATCGACGTCGCCTACGACACCATCTCCAAGCCCGAGACGTTCGAGATCGAGGTTCGCGTGCTCAAGGCCCGGGGCACCCTCGTGAAGAGCGGCGTCCACGCTCCTGGCCGGTGGGAGTGGAGCCCGCTCTACTTCAAGGAGATCTCGTGGGTGGGGTCCAACGCCTTCGGGATCGAGGAGGTCGAGGGCGTCCGCAAGCACGGCATCGAGCACTACCTCGACCTCGTCGCTGCCGGCCGCATCGACCTCACCGGGATGCTCACGCACACCTTCGGCCTGTCGCAGTGGCAGGAGGCCTTCGCCGCCCTCGCCGACCAGGAGCGCAGCGGCGCCATCAAGGTCGCCATCGACCCCGCCCGCTGAACCTCCGACCGGCGCCGCGCGCCGGCGCGGTCAGGTGCTGGCCCCGGTGCCGTGGTCGAACATGCGGGCGACGATGAGCTCCTCGGCGTCGTCCGACGGGCCTTCCCAGGTGATCGAGCCGTGGTCGAGCAGGATCGCCCGGTCGCACAGGTCGAGGGCGTGGGACACCTGCTGCTCCACGATGAGCAGGGCCGTCCCCTCCTCGCGCAGGCGGGCCAGCTGGACGTAGATCTCGTCGACGATGATGGGCGCCAGGCCGAGCGACAGCTCGTCGGCGATGAGCAGCGGCGGCGCCTCGACCAGGACCCGGGCCATCGACAGCATCCGCTGCTCGCCTCCCGACAGCGACCCGGCGAGCTGGGAACGGCGCCGGTCGAGCGCAGGGAACTGCTCGAACGCGGCGCGGAGCGCGCCCGGGACCGCTCGGGCCCCCTTCGAGCGGCGGAACGACAGGCGCAGGTTCTCCTCGACGGTGAGCGACGAGAAGACCGATCGGCCCTCGGTGGCATGGGCGATGCCGGCCCGCACGAACCGGTGCGGGTCGGCGCCGGTGAGGTCGGTGCCGTCGACGAGGACCGCGCCCTTCTCCGGCGCCACCAGCCCGCTGGCGACGCGGGCCACGGTGGTCTTGCCGACGCCGTTGGCGCCCAGCAGCGCCACCGCCTCGCCGGGCTGCACCTCGAGCGACACGTCGAACAGGGCGTGGAACGGCCCGTAGCCGGCGGACACGTGGCGCAGCTCCAGCACCGCACTCATGCGACGGCTCCCGGGCCGAGGTACGCCTCGCGGACCGCGGCGCTCTCGAGCACCTCGGCGGTGGTGCCCTCGGTGATGAGGGTCCCGAAGTCGAGGGCGTAGCAGCGCTCGGTGAAGCTCGACACCAGCTCGACGTCGTGCTCGACGAGCAGGATGGCGAAGCCCTGCTCGGCCTGGACGGTGCGCAGCGTGGTGGCGAGGTCGGTGGTCTCCTGGCGGTCGAGGCCCGACGACGGCTCGTCGAGCAGGAGGAGGCGGGGCTTGGTCATGAGCGCGCGCCCGACCTCGACGAGGCGGCCCTGGCCGAGGCTCAGGTGCTCGATGGGCTCGTCGGCCAGGTCGCCGAGGCCGAGCAGCTCGAGCACCTCGTCGCACGCCGTCAGCTCCTCGGCCTTCGGCTTGCCCAGGCCGAGCAGGTCCTTCCAGAGCCGGCCGTCGCCGCGGCGGATGCGCTCGGCGATGAGCAGGTGCTCGCGCACGGTCGACTCGTTGAACAGCTCGATGCGCTGGAACGTGCGCCCGATCCCGCGCTTCGACCGCTCGTGGACGGGCAGCCCGCTGAGGTCGTCGCCATCGAGCAGGACCGTGCCGCGATCGGGCTTGAGGACCCCGAGGAGGCAGTTGAAGAACGTGGTCTTGCCGGCGCCGTTGGGGCCGATGATGCCGACGCGCTCGGCCTCGCGGACCTCCAGGCTGACGTCCCGCAGCGCGGTGATGCCGGAGAACGTCTTGGTGATGCCGCGGGCATCGAGGACCGCGGTCACGACACCGGCTCCGGCACGGCGACCGCGGCGTCGCCGTCGTCAGCAGCGCCGCGGGGTGCGGCGGGATCGTCAGGTCCCCGTCGGCGCGCCATGAGCTTCTCCATGCGCTGGTGCGCCTTGCGCTTGCCGTTCTCGACGAGGCCCTCGGGGTGGCGGGCGAACGACAGCGTGGTCAGGCCGAACAGCACGTACCGCCACTTCGGCGAGATGGGGAAGAACCACGGGACGCGCTCTGGGCTGCGCAGCAGCCAGCCGATGAACGTCCCGCGGAAGATGATCTGGTCCATCAGCGAGAAGCTGGCCCCGGCGTAGGCGGCGCCCTCGACGGTGCGGGCGCCGAGCGAGATGACGAGCACCAGCCAGAACAGGGCGGCGAAAGGCGAGAAGTTGTTGGCGTAGTTCACGTTCTGCTGCTGGATCGACAGCATCGCCCCGCCGAGGCCGGCGAGGAACCCGGAGATCGCGAACGCCGTGACCCGGGCCCGGGTGGGGGAGATGCCGATCGACTGGGCCGCCACCTCGCTGCCGCGCAGCGCCTGGAGCGTGCGGCCCACCGTGCCCTCGCGGATCTTCGCCACCACGTAGGCCGCGGCCAGGAACACGACGACGGCGAGGACCAGGAAGCTCTTGTCGTCGGCGAAGTCGATCGGTCCGACGAACGGTCGCGGCACCCGCGTGCCCTGGAGGAGCGACGTGCCGCCTCCGGCGACGAACGGCAGCTTCACGATGACCGCGTCGAAGAACGCCGCGAACGCGAGGGTGGCGATGGCGACCCACACGCGGCCCAGGCGCACGGTGGGCAGCGACACGATCGCCGCGATCACGGCCGCCAGGCAGGCGCCGATGAGCGCGCCGAGCAGCGTGGAGACCCCGAAGTGCGAGGCCAGCTGGAACACGGTGAACCCGCCGGTGGCGGCGAACGCGCCCTGGCACAGCGAGATCTGGCCGGCGAAGCCGGTGAGCACGGTGACCGACAGGTAGATGGTCGAGAGGATCACGGCCTGCGTGACCAGGAAGAGCCACGAGGTGTCGGCCCGGGCCAGCACCACGTAGCCGGCGATGGCGAAGAAGCAGGCGGCGAACACCCAGGTGGCGACCGTCAGGCCCCGGCTGCGCGTGAGCGCGGCGGGCGCGGCCGGAGGCGGGTCGACGCCCGAGAGCGGATCGCTCTGCTCGCGCGTCCTGCGCACCGCCGGCCACAGGGTGACCAGGCCGAACAGCACGAGGAACGGCACCGCCGAGGTGATGTTGTCCTGGATGGGGTTGAGCCACGAGTGGCCCTCGGCGAGGTCGGGCAGGAACGTGTTGATGATGGCGATCAGCACGCCCAGCCCGAGCCCGCCGATCAGGGCCCAGGTCAGGCTGACGAGGCGGCCGATGGCGGCGGCGGCCACCGCCACCACCACCAGGTTGAAGAAGTCGGGTGCGGCCAGCGTGTTGAAGCGGGGTGCGATCAGCACGCCGGCGAGCCCGGCGAAGAAGCTCGACAGCGCCCAGGCGAACCCGGAGACGCGGCCCGAGCGGATGCCGTTCAGCTCGGTCATCCGCGGGCTCTCGACGACGGCCCGCATCTCCAGGCCGATGGCCGTGAACCGGAACAGCGCGGCCAGGCCGAGGGCGCTGGCGAGGGCGATGGCCATCGCGGTGAGCTCGTCGCGGCTGAAGGCGTACAGCCCGGTGGGGTCGTAGAAGACGGTGGCGCCGTGGGAGAGCAGGCCGCCGGGCGTGTGCCCCGCCACCGGCTCGAACCCGACGATGAGCTCGAACAGGTTGGGGATGGCCACGGCGAGGCCGATGGCGATGACCAGCTTGGCGAGCGACGACTCGGTGGGCAGGCGCCGGAAGATGAACCGCTCGAGGACCAGGCCGATGGCCGGGGCGACGATCACCACCGCCAGCACGAACGCGGGCAGCGTCGGCCAGTTCCACTCGTTGCGGGCCTGGAAGAACAGGGCGGCCGACACGTAGGCCTGGGCGCCGAACGCCAGGTTGAGCACGCCCGACGTCTTGTACGCCAGGACGAACCCGATCGCGATGAGGCCGTAGACCGTGCCCGGGGGCAGGCCCTGGAGGACGCTGGTGACCAGGTCCCCTCCGAACGAAGCGCCGAGGATCACAGCCAGGCTCAGCTGAAGTTGGTCGGCGTCGGCTCGAAGTCGACCTTCTTGCCGCCCTTCCAGCACAGCCAGGGCTTCGCGGGGTCGTCGAAGGCGACGAACTTGGCGTCCTTCACCTTCACCAGGGCGGCGCAGTCGGTGGGCGACCGCTCGCTGTCGGGGGCGTCCTTCGTGTAGGTCGTGTGGCCGGTGGTCCAGTCGGTGGGCTCGGTGAGGCCGCCGGCGGTGTAGTCGGTGAACGAGTTGGTGGCGTCGGTGACCTTCTGCCGGTCGAACTTGGGGCCGGTGGCGAGGAGCCCGTCGAAGGCCAGCGAGGCGTTGAGCCAGCCGGTCATGGCCAGCTCGGTCGGGGTGCTGCCCTGCTTGTCCATCCAGGTCAGGAAGTCCTCCATGGCCGTCCCCTTGGCCGAGGCCTCGAAGGGCCGGAACCCGACGGCGACGTCGTCACCCTCGAACAGCTTCCCGGCCTGCGCCACGAAGTCGGGGTCGTAGGTGTTCTGGTGGAACAGCACCACGTCGTTCATCCCCTGGCGGTCGAGCTCCTGGGCCAGGGTCTTCATGCCGTTGAGGTCGATGCACGTGGCGATGAACTGCACGCCGGCCTTCTTCATGGCCGTGACCTCGGGACCGATGCCGTTGGGCAGGCCGAAGTCGAGGTGGTCGTTCGTGTACACGCCCTTGACCCCGGACTCCTTCTCGTAGACGTCGTAGGACTCGGCGATGGTGTTGGTGCACACCTTCGAGTTCTCGCTGGTGCCGTAGCCGATGGCGGCCGCCTTGGTGGCCCCGGCCTTCTCGGCCGCGTACGGGTAGATCGGTCGGGGGCAGCTGGCGCAGCGCTGGATCGTGCTCGGGAAGTTGTGGGTGCGGTTGGCCGAGTCGGCGCCGTTGATGCCCCAGACGTAGGTGGGGATCCCGGCCTTGTCGAGGTCGCCCCAGCCGCTGGCGAGCAGCGTGGCCTGGAAGTTGCCGAACGCGTCGTTGGCGGAGACCACGTCGAGCGACCGGGCCTGGTTCTGACCGAGCTCGTCGTCGATGACCTTGTTGATCTTGAGGTCGCGGCCGTAGATGCCGCCCTGGCTGTTGCGGAAGGCGAAGTACGCCTTGATGCCCTCGACGTAGCAGTCGAGGATGCACGTGCCGAGCGGGTTGCCCGTCTTGGTGGCGACCACGTCGTAGCTGATGGCGTCGTCGGTCACCCCGGGCACGCCGGAGAGGCTGACCTTCTCGTTGCGGTGGGCCTCACCGCCGCCGGTCGGGACCGTGGTCTTGGTCGATCCCGCGGTGGTCGAGGAGGTGCTGTCGGAGGTGGAGTTGCCGCAGGCGGCGAGGCCCAAGACGAGCACCGCTCCGATCGCAGCCGCGCGTACTGATCGTCGCAACACCAGACCCCCTGTGTCCGTCTCTGCGCCACTCCCCAAAAAGGTGACGCAAGTGTTCGATAACTCGCACAGTACCGCGGAGCCTCTTCGCGCGCTGGACAACGCCCCGAACCGAACCTCGGCACCGGCCGTTGGCGGGCGATCGACGCGCCGGCCGCACGGTCCCCGCGTGCTTGCCCGGTGCTTGCTCTCGCGAGCACGGATGCCCCCCATCTCTGTTCTGTATGATATGACCATTTCAATTCGCTTTGACAGATGGCACACTGGACGCATGTTCTTCCGCACGATCGATCCCATCGCCACCCGACTGGTCGATCTCGGCCTGTCCACCACCGCCGCGGCCCGCCTGTCCACCGGCGGCACCCTGCTCGACCTCCCGGCTGGCACCACGCTGTGCACCAAGGGCGAGCGCGGCCGCCAGGCCTTCCTCATCGTCGAGGGCGAGGCCACCGTGCTCACCGCCGACGGCACCATCACGCTCGGCCCGGGCGAGGTCGTCGGCGAGCTCGCCGCCCTCGACTCCAAGCGCCCCCGCAACGCCGACGTGGTCACCGCCACCGCCGCCACCGTCTTGGTGTTCGACCTCGGGACCTTCCGCCTGCTGGCGAGCTCCGACGACCTGAACCCCCTGCTCGCCCCGGTCCGCACCGCCCCGGTCCGCGCCGCCGCCTGACCGGCAGTGGTCGCCTGACCGGCAGTGGCCGGTCGGGAAGATCCCGATGCCGCTGGTGAACGGCGGGAACAGACCTTCAGCTGGCCGTCGCGGTGCCCGTGGTCTGGTTGCCCAGTTTCGGTGGTGAGGAGCCGGCCGTCGGCGAGCTGCCCGAGCCGTGGTTCGCGGTCCCGTCGACCGACGGCGGGAACGTCTCGACGACCTTGACGATCTGGGTGGCCTTGAAGCCGCCGACCGCCTGGCTGTCGAGCTCGACGATGCCCCACCCGGCGGGGTGGCCCGTTCGGTCCTGGTGGGGTCCTCGACCCCGCGAACCGCTGCTGGCCGTCGTCGGACTAGGGCAGGAACCGTTCGTTCCTCCGCCGATGGCCTTGGTCCACCCCACGCGCCGTGGGGTGGACCGGACCGGGAGGATCAGACGGGCTGGAGCTCCCGATCGCCGTCGGGCACGTCGTCGCCGCCGTCGCCCTCGAGGGTGAGGTCGGCTTCGAGCTCGTCGGCCGGGAGCCTGGACTCGCCCTCGATGTCGAGGTTGGGGACGATGCGGTCGAGCCACTTCGGGAACCACCAGTTGGCGTCGCCCAGGAGGCTCATGGTGGACGGCACGAGGACCATGCGGATCAAGGTGGCGTCGACGAAGATCGCCGTGGCCAGGCCGATGCCGACCATCTTGATGGTGGGGTCGTCGCCCAGCACGAAGCTGAGGAAGACCGAGATCATGATCAGCGCCGCCGAGGTGATGACCCGGGCGGTGGTGGCGATGCCGGTGGCCACCGACTCGGTGTTGTCGCCGTCCTTCAGGTACTCCTCGCGGACCCGGGACAGGAGGAAGACCTCGTAGTCCATCGACAGGCCGAAGAGGATGGCGAACATGAGCATCGGCACGAAGGCGACGATGGGCAGCGCCTCGTGCACGCCGAACAGCCCGGCGCCCCAGCCCCACTGGAAGATGGCGACGATCACGCCATAGGCGGCACCGATCGACAGCACGTTCATGATGGCGGCCTTGAGCGGCACGAGGATCGACCGGAACACGATCATCAGCAGCAGGAACGACACCAGGATCACGGCGCCGATGAAGAACGGCAGGCGGCTGGCGATCTTGTCGGACATGTCGATGAAGGTGGCGGTGTTGCCACCGACGTAGACGTGGGCGCCGGTGCCCTTGACCACGGGCGGCACGACGTCGTCGCGGAGCGTGTGGATGAGGGTCGAGGTCTTCTCGTCCTGCGGCGAGGTGGTCGGGATGACCTGGATCACGGCGGTGTCGCCGTTGGGGCTCAGCGTCGCCGGTGCCACCGCCGCGACCCCGTCGGTGGCGGCCAGCTGGGACGAGAGCTCGGGCAGGAACGTCTTGGCGTCGGCGCCGCCCAGCTCGACCGACAGGATCAGCGGACCGTTCGAGCCGGGACCGAAGCCCTCGGCGATGAGGTCGTACGACTGGCGGAGCGTGGAGGTGGTGGGCTTGTTGCCGTTGTCGGGCATGCCCAGGCGCAGCGACAGGAACGGCACGGCGAGCAGCAGCACCGCGGCCAGGCTCAGCACCAGGTAGCGCACCGAGTGCTTGGACACGTGGTGGCTCCAGCGGGCCCAGCCGTGGTAGTTGCCGTGCTCGTCGAGGGCGCCGGTCTCCACCTTGGGCTTCATGCCCGGGATGCCGAACCGGTCGACGTTGTGGCCGGCGAAGCCCATGAGGGCGGGCAGCAGCGTGACCGCAGCAGCGGCGGTGACCGCCACGACGATGGCGGCGCCGTAGCCCATCCAGCTGACCATGGGGATGCCGGCGACGGCCAGGCCGCAGATGGCGATGACCACGGTGAACGCCGCGATGATCACGGCCTGCCCGGCCGTGGCGATGGCCCGGCCGGCGGCGTCGGCGACGGTGAGGCCGCGGGCCAGCCCGGCGCGGTGTCGGGTGACGATGAACAGGGCGTAGTCGATGCCCACGCCGAGGCCGATCATCACCGCGATGGTCTCGGCCACCGTGGGGATCGACACGAACGACGAAACGAACAGCATCAGCGCCATGCCCGAGCCCAGGCCGAAGAGGGCGGTGCCGATGGAGAGGCCCATGGCGATGATCGAGCCGAAGGCGATGACCAGGATGACCATGGCGGCGAGCAGGCCCAGGCCCTCGGAGCCGGGGGCGGTGCGCTCGTTGGTGTTGGCCATGTCACCGCCGAAGGAGACGTCGAGGCCGGCCTTGGTGGCCGACGCGGTGGCGTCCTGGAGCTTCTCGTAGTTCGCCTTGCCGAGGTCGATCGCCGATTGGTCGTACTGGACCGTGCCCAGCCCGATGGTGCCGTCCTTCGAGACCACGCCGGAGGCGCCCTTGGCGGTGGCGGCGACCGGGTCGACCGACCCGACCACGTGGGGGAGGGCGTCGATCTTGGCGAAGGTGGCGGCAACGGCCGCGGCGTTGGCCGGGTCGGCGAGTGCGCCTTCGGGGGCGTGGAACACCACCTGGGCGCGGGCGCCGGCCTGGGCCGGGAAGGTGGCCTGGAGCACGTTGAGCGCCTGCTGCGACTCGACGCCGGGGATGTTGAACTCGTCGTGGAGCTCGCCGCCGGCGGCGCGGCCCGAGACGGTGAGGACGATCAGGGCCAGGACCCAGGAGACGAGGACGAGCCAGCGTCGCCGGACGGCGAATCGTCCGAGGCGGTAGAGGTACGTCGACATGGGAGCTCCTGGTCACGATGGTTGCGGGCGCTATCCTGACACTCAGTGCCAAATAGCGCAACGTGACAATCGGCACGATGCGCCGTAGGGTGAGCCCATGGGGAAGTCCGGCGTGATCGAGGCCGCTGCGGCGGAGGCGCGCGTCCAGCTCGACCCCGCGACCGACGCCGCCCCGGGCCTGCGCGAGCGCAAGAAGGCGATGACCAGGCTCGCCCTCGAGGACGCCGCGCTCGAGCTGTTCCAGGCGAAGGGCTTCGACCACACCACGGTCGACGAGATCGCCGAGGCGTGCAACGTCTCCCGCCGCACCTTCTTCCGCTACTTCGCGTCGAAGGAGGACATCTTCTCGGGGGACAAGGAGGCCCACCAGCACGAGATGTTCGACCTCATCGCCTCTCGTCCGGCCGACGAGCCCGCGCTCGAGTCGCTCCGTGCCACGCTCCTGGCGCTTGCCGCCGACCTCGAGTCCGACCGGGCTCGCATGCTCGCCAAGGTCCGCATCATCAACGAGACCCCGTCGCTGCGCTCCGCCGGGCTCGAGCACGAGCAGGACAGCATCGACCTCGTGGTCGACGCCTTGGCCCGCCGCTCCGAGACCCCCGTCGACGACGAGGCCCGCTTCCGGCTTCGCCTCGTCACCCAGGCCGCCATGGGCGCCCTGCGCGCCGCCATCGACCGCTGGGTCGCCACCGGCGCCAAGGAGAGCTTGGGCGAGGTCGCCATCGACGCCCTCGACGCCCTCGCCGCCGGCTTCGGCCGCGCCCCCGCCGAGGGCTGACCCTGGCCGGGCCGGTCGGGCTCGGGCGCGCCTGGTCGTCCTGGGTTTACAGTGTTCACCCATGCCCCTGCCCCGCAGCCTGTTCTCCCGAGACACCCCGCAGGACCACGACCTCGCCGTGCGCAGCGGGCACTGGCCCGAGGGGCTCCGCGGCGAGCTGGTGCTGAGCGCGCCGCACCCCGGCACCTTCGACGGGCCCCACCCGTTCTTCGGGGAGGGCATGACGTACCGGTTCTCGCTGGAGCCCGGCCGCCACGGCGCCGCCCCCGGCACGTTCGCCTGGCGGCAGGCCAAGATCGACTCCCCGTCGGCCCGGCTGCGAGCGGCGCGGCCCGACGTGTTCGAGGCCACCATGATCGGCGTCCACTCGCCGTTCGGGCACGTGAACGCGGCGAACACCGCGCCCCTCCCGTGGGGCGACCGGCTGTTCATGACCTGGGACGCCGGCCGACCGACCGAGGTCGACCCGCTGACCCTGCGGTACCTCGGCGAGGCCGGGCACCGGTCCGAGTGGCTCGACTTCGAGGTGGGCCCGCAGCCGCTGCTGCCGATGGTGATGAGCACCGCCCACCCCGTCATCGACCCCGACCGCAACGTCATGTGGACCGTCAACACCCACTGGGGCTCGCTCCACGTCGTGCGGTGGGACGGCGAGGGGCCGGTGCAGCGCTGGCCGATCACCGGTGGGCTGATCCCGCAATCGGTGCACACCATCAGCCAGACGCGCGAGTGGCTGATCGTGGCCGACTGCGCGTACAAGGTGGAG
The DNA here is from genome assembly GCF_049993875.1 of Aquihabitans sp. McL0605. NCBI lineage: Bacteria > Bacillati > Actinomycetota > Acidimicrobiia > Acidimicrobiales > Iamiaceae > Aquihabitans > Aquihabitans sp. McL0605. The sequence continues at coordinate 2,093,437 of NZ_CP188252.1, read as the reverse complement.
CCGCAGGTCCTGTCGGGCGGCGCCCGCACCGAGCCGGCCAACGGCTCGGGCCCGGTGTACCTCATCCGCAAGGCCGATCTGGAGGCCGCCGCGCCCGGCACCGAGGTGGGGTGCCTGGTGTTCGAGCTGGCCCCGGAGAACAACCACTACTACGCCACCTACGACGACGCCGACGGCATCGCCATCTTGTTCGAGCACACCGAGAGCGCCGACATCGCCATGACCCAGAAGGCCGGCGACATCGACGCGCTCGGCCGGCCGTGCGACCCCGCGCTGCGCGGCCTCTACGGGTTCCCGATGGCGCCCGACCGCACCACCTTCGTGGTGTTCGACCCCGACCAGGGCCGCATCGTCCACCAGGCCGAGCAGCGCGATCCCGAGCGCCTCTGGACCCGGCAGCTCAACGCCATGGACTGGAGCACCGAGGGCCGCACCCGGCCGACGCTGCACCACACCGTCCACCAGGGCTTCCGGCCCGAGGCCATCACCCAGGAGATGCTCGCCCTCTACGGCGACCGCGTCGACCGCACGCTGCTGCCCGACGGCGAGACCCTGCCCCGCGTGGTGAGCACGGCGATGCCCGACCTGGAGATCACCGGCGAGTGGCTGCTGGCCGCCGACGACTTCCCCACGTCGCCGATCTTCGTGCCGCGCGACGCCGGCGCCGACCCCGGTCGGAGCCGCTACGCCGGGTCCGACCCGGGGGGCCACGAGGGCTGGGTCGTGGTGCCGATCATGAACGACGACGGCTTCCGCGTGGAGGTGTACGACGCCGCCGACGTGGGGGCCGGACCCATCGCCACCGCGGCCAAGGCCGGCATGACCGTGCCGTTCGTCCTCCACTCGGCCTGGATGCCCCGGGCCGTGTCCACCGCCGCCGACGGCATCCGCCGCAACCGCTTCGCCGACGAGATGGACCGCGTGGGCGAGCTGCCCGACGACCTCGCCGCCGTCGCCCACCAGGTGGTCGACGACCTGGCCACCGGCGCCCCCCTCCCCGCCTGACCCCTTCCACCGCCCGCCTATCCCGGCGACCCGCCCCACGGGCTGGGCAGGACGGTGTGTGGGCGACAGGGTCCTGCACGGGCCGGGCGGGGGGTCAGGGGGTGCCGGCGGCCCAGGTGACGAGGTGCTTGGCGTGGGAGCGGTGGGAGGTGACCACGAGGAGCCGGTCGCCGGGGGCCAAGACGGTGGCGCCGGTGGGGACGACCACCTCGTCGGCGCGGAAGATGGCCGCGATGCGCGCCTTGTCGGGGAGGGGGACCGTGGCCAGGGCGTGGCCGATGACCGGGGAGCCCGGGTCGAGCTCCACCTCGACGAGGTCGCCCTGGACCCGGTCGAGGGGGACGACGTCGACCATCGCCTCCCACGGCGAGGGGTCGGCCTCGAGCCCCAGCCACCTCGCCAGCGGGGTGACGGTGAGCCCCTGGACGAGGGCCGACAGGAGCACGACGAAGAACACGATGTCGAAGATGAGGACGCCCTGCGGGTGCCCCACCGACAGCGGGAAGGTGGCCAGCACGATGGGGACGGCGCCGCGCAGGCCCGCCCACGCCGTGATGGTGGTCTCCTGCCAGGTGGTCCGGAACCACGGCAGGCACACGCCGACCGCGATCGGCCGGGCGACGAACACCAAGACGGCGGCGATGACCAGGCCCCGCCCGGCCAGCTCGGTCAGCTCGCTCGGGTTCACGAGCAGGCCGAGCAGCAGGAACAGGCCGATCTCGGCCACGGAGCCGAGGCTGTCGTGGAAGCTGCGGATGAGCCGTCGATGCCGGGGGACCCGCGCCCCGATGGTGAGGCCGGCCACGTACACGGCGAGGAAGCCAGAGGCGCCGATGGCGGCCGACGCGCCGTACGCCACGCCCGCCACGGCCAGGGCGAAGACCGGGTAGGCGCTGGCGTTGCCGAGGCGGGACCGGTTCAGCACCCAGGCGCCGGCGAAGGCGACGGCCAGGCCGATGGCCGCGCCGCCGCCGAGCTGCACGACGCCGAACTCGACCCAGTCGGCCGCCGTGGGCGACGCCCTCCACGCCTCGATCGCGCCGATGGTCAAGAGGATCGCCATCGGGTCGTTCAGCCCGGACTCGACCTGGAGGAGCTGGCGGACCCGCGACGGGAGCGGCGCGCCGCGCATGGCGGAGAACACCGCGGCCGCGTCGGTGGAGGCGATGACGGCGCCGATCATCAGCGAGGTCGACGCCGGCTGGTGCAGCACCAGGTGGGTGGCCAGCCCGGCGATGCCGGCGGTGATGGCCACCCCGACCGTCGCCAGCACCAGCCCCGGAGCGACCACCCTGCGGAACGCGGCGACCGGGGTCGACAGGCCGCCCTCGTAGAGGATCAGCACGAGTGCCGTGGTGGCGAACGACTGGATCAGCCGGAGGTCGTCGAACCCCACGTCGATCCAGTGGAGCCCGTCCGTGCCGAGCACCATCCCGAGGCCCAGGAACAGCAGCAGGCTCGGCGCTCGCAGCCGTTGGGCGAGCCCCGCGGTGAGCACCCCGATCGCCAGCAGGGCGCCGGCCACCAGGAGCAGCTGGTCGCCTGGCAGCTCGATGTGCATGGACAAGCTGTAGCAGCCGCAGGACGATCAGGCTCCGAGGTAGCCCGCTTCGATGAGGTCGGGGCGAGCCTGGAGCTCGGCGGCGGTGCCGGCGAAGGTCACGTGGCCCTGGCGCAGGAGGTAGGCGCGATCGGCGATCCCGAGCACCAGCGGGACGTGCTGCTCGACCACCAGGATCCCGGCGCCGGTCTCGGTGGCGATCGACCGCAGCACCGGCAGCAGCTGCTCCACGATGATCGGCGCGAGGCCGAGGCTCATCTCGTCGACCAGCAGCAGCCGGGGTCGGCCGATCACGGCGCGAGCGAGCGCCAGCATCTGCTGCTCGCCGCCCGAGAGCAGGCCGGCCTTGCGGTCGAGCACCGGCCCGAGCGCGGGGAACCAGGTGAGGATCTGGTCCATCGGCACCGCGCCGCCCTTGCGGGGCTTGCCGAGGCGCAGGTTCTCGGCGGCGGTCAGGTCGAAGAACAGGCCGCGGTCCTCGGGGACGTGGGCCACGCCGCGCCGGGCGAGCCGCCAGACGTTGGCCACGGTCACCCGACGGTGCTCGTGCGTGGCCTCGTCGAGCACCTCGATCGTGCCGTCGAGCTTGGGCACCAGACCGGAGATGGCCAGGAGGGTGGTGGTCTTGCCGGCGCCGTTGGCCCCGAGCAGCGCCACCACCTCGCCGTGGCCGACCGTGAGCTCGATGCCGTGGATCACGGCGATGCCGTCGTAGCCGGCGGTGAGGCCGTCGACGAGCAGGACGGGCTGGTCGGTCACGCCGAGCCCTCCTCGGCGGCCGGCCCGGCGGTGGTCGAGGTACCGAGGTAGGCGGCGATCACGGTGGGGTCGTTGCGCACCTCGGTGGGGGTGCCCCCGGCGACGAGGCGCCCGAAGTCGAGGACGTGGACCTGGTCGCAGACGTTCATGATCAGCGACATGTCGTGGTCGACGACCAGGACCGTGGTGCCGACCGCCGGCAGGCGCCGCAGCAGGTCGGCCAGCGCCGCGGTCTCGCCAGGGTCGAGGCCGGCGGCGGGCTCGTCGAGCAGGACGAGCTGGGGTGACGAGACCAGGGCGCGGGCGAGGGCGACGACGTGGCGGGTGCCGTTCGACAGCTCGGTGGGGAGCCGGTCGGCGACGGGCAGCAGGTCGAGCAGCTCGAGGGTGCGGTGGGTGTCGGTGCCGTCGTGCGAGCGGGGCCAGAAGGCGTCGGCGATGGTGGACCAGAACGTGGGCGTGTGGGCGGCGACGAGCAGGTTGTCCCGGACCGAGAGGTCGTCGAACAGCTCGAGCGACTGGAAGGTGCGGACCAGCCCGGCGCGGGAGCGCTCGTGGGGCGCGTCGCGGGTGATGTCGCGGCCGGCGAAGGTGACCTTGCCGCGGTGCGGCGCGGTGAAGCCCGTGAGCGCGTCGATGAACGTGGTCTTGCCGGCGCCGTTGGGGCCGATCAGCCCGACGATCTGGCCGGTCTCGACCGCCAGGGTGACCCCGTCGAGCGCGACGAGGCCACCGTGGCGCACCGTGAGGTCGTCGACGGCCAGGACGCTCACGCCGGCACCGCCTCGGTGGCCGAGGGGGCATCGGGCGCGGGCGGGCGCTGGAGGCGGGCCACGCCCTTGCGGGCGAGGCCCGTGATGCCCTCGGGGGCGGTGATGGCGGTGACGATGAGGGCCAGCCCGCTCACCGCGAACACGTAGGTGTTGGCGTTGCCGCCCGTGAGGCGGTTCATGAACGCGGTGTAGATGCCCGCCTGGGCCAGCGCGCCGGCGAGCAGCGCGCCGCCCGTGCTGGAGACGCCCGCCAGGTAGGTGAGCGCCACGGCCACCAGCGAGCCGATGACCAGGAACGAGGTGGGCGACAGCGTGGTGACCGAGAACGCCATGAGCACGCCGCACAGCCCGGCCAGGAAGGAGGAGAAGGCGAACGCTCCGAGCTTGGCCCGGGTGACGTCGATGCCCGCGGCAGCTGCGGCTCGCTCGTTGGCGCGCACCGCCAGCCAGCGCAGGCCGGTGCGGTTGCGGCGGAGGTTGATGACGCCGAGGCTCGCCAGGGTCAGCACCGCGAGGCAGACGAACCCGAAGGCCGGGCGGAAGTTGGCGGTGCCGGTGGCCCCGATGCCGAGGTCGATCCCGAAGAGGTAGGGCCGTGGCGCCGACGAACCGGCGCTGCCGTGCGACAGCGGGGGGCTGGCCAGGACCAGGCCCTCGATCGCCACCGCCATCGCCAGGGTGGCGATCGCCAGGCTCATGCCCCGGACCCGTGTCGCCGGGTAGCCGACGATCACGCCGATCACGGTGGCGAGCAGGGCGGCCAGGACGAGGGCGATGGGGAACGGCACGTGGTGCTCGGTCAGGCGGATCGATGCGAACCCGGCGACCCCCGCGAACGCCAGCTGCGCCAGCGAGATCTGGCCGCTGAACCCGGTGAGCACCACGACCGACAGCGTCAGCAGGGCGAACACCATCGACACGATCAGCGCCTGGCGGTACCCCGAGCCGAGCGTGGTGAGCCCGACCGACACCAGGCCGACCAGCACGACCGTCCACGCAGTGACGTGGCGCGGCTCGGGCGACGGCGGGAGGCGGCGGCCGGCGATGGCGGCCCGGTCGGGCAGGGCGTCGCCCCGCCAGATCAGCACGCCGATGATGATCACGACCGGGACCATCTGCTGCAGGCCGGTGGTGGGGATCCAGCTCGGGATCCAGTTGGTGTCGGGCCGCACCGACCAGCCCAGGATCAGCGACTGGACCATGCCGATGGCGAGGCCGGCGGCGGTGGTGACGGCGAACGACTCCAGGCCGCCCAGCAGCGCCGCCGCCAGGGCCGGGATGACCAGCAGCGTGGTGGTGGTGGCGCTCAGCCCGGCGATGGGCTCGATGAGGATCACGGCCATGCCGGCGAGCACCGACGCCACCGCCCAGCACACCGACGCCAGCCGGTCGGGAGAGATCCCGAGCAGCAGGGCGCCCTTCTCGTTGCCGGCCGCGGCTCGGGTGGCGAGGCCGAACCGGGTGAGGCGGAACACGGCCCCGAGCACGACGGCGACGGCGATGACCAGGCCGGTCAGCAGCAGCCGGTTCTGGGTGACCGACGTGCCGAACAGCCGCACCGGGTCCTCGCCCAGCACCGGCCGGTGGGTGACGACCGACGCGCCGCTCACCGGGAACCGCAGCCGCACGATCTCCTGGATGTAGAGCAGCAGCCCGAGCGACGCCACCACGCGGGCCAGTGCGGGGGCTTGGCGCAAGGGGCGGAACACGAGCAGGTAGACGACCAGCCCCAGCACGACGGCGACGATCAGGGCGAACGCCAGCGCGCTGGCCAGGGTGGGCCGGGCCAGGAGGTGCACCCGGTCGGGCAGGCCGATGATGGGGATGACCCAGTCGCCGGTCTCGCGGAACTCGAAGAACGCGAACGCCACGTACATGCCCATCGCGGCGTGGGCGAAGTTGACGACGCCCGACGACCGGTGCGTGAGCACCAGGCCGAGCGCCAGCGAGGCCACGACCGCGCCGCCGCCGAGGCCCGACAGCAGGTACCCCAGGTAGGTGCTCAGGAGCTCGCCGCGATCTTGCCGACGTCGATCCAGTCGCCCAGCTGCTTCAGGGTGCCGTCGTGCATCTGGGCGAGGATCTGCTGAGGCGAGCACATCGCGGGGAGGTCGGGGAACTGCTCGCCGTCGCAGGTGTAGTCGTGGCCGCTGAAGCTCGGTGCGCCGGTCTGCGCCTTGAGCTCGGCCGTGATGGCCGCCGGGGTGATGGCGCCGTCGAGCTGGCTCATGATGGAGAACAGGTTCATGAGCGAGCGGAACGACACGGTGCCGGCGCCGACCGGGTCGAGGCCCTTGCCGTACTTCTCGATGATGGCGCTGTAGAGCACGAAGTCGGGGTTGGGCGGGTGCTGGCCGACCGGGCCCTCCACGTTGAAGATGGCCCCGTTGGTCTTGGCCGGTCCGGCCTCGTCGACGATCGACGGCGAGGCGCACGCGCCCACGTAGAACGGGGTGGCCGTGATCCCGAGCGAGGACACCCCGTCGAAGCCGGCCTTGCACCCGGTGTCGGCGGCGAGGACGAACAGGGCGTCGGGCTTGGTGGCCGCCGCCGCGTTGAGCGCCGAGCTGATGTCGGTCGCCAGGATCGGGTACGGGACCAGCTGCACCTTCACGCCGGAGCGCTCCAGCACCTGCTGACCCACCTTGGCGCTGTCGGTGATGGACCCGAACTCGCCGTAGACGATGGACACCTTCTTGGCGTGCAGCACGTGCGCCGCGTACCAGGAGAAGGCCACGGTGGCGCCCCACGTGCCGCCGCTCCACTGGAACGAGTTGGCGTCGGTGACCGACTGGGTGCTGACGGGGATGCCCCCGATGTAGGGGATGCCGTTCTGCTCGAGCGTGTCGATGGCGTTCCCGAAGACGTCGATGCCGCCGAGCACCGCGGGCACCTTGGCCTCGACGTACTTCTGGCCGCACGACGTGGACCCCTCGGCGGAGAACTCGGTGTTGCAGAGGTCGACGTGGATGGGTCGGCCGTTCACGCCACCCAGCTCCTGGTTGATGAACTCGACCCCGGCCTGGACCGCCTGGCTGAGCTCGGGGTACGAGCCGGCGGCGGTGTTCTCCTGGTTGATCATCCCGAGCTCGATGGGTGCGCCGGTGGCCTTGGTGGGCGCGTCGGGCACGTACGGGCCGATCGTGGACCGGCGGGCGCAGGCCAGCAGCGCCTTCCCGTCGCAGGTCTGGACGGCATCGCTGGTGGTCTTGCTCAGCCCCCCGGCGGCCTTGGGCTCCGGCTCGCTGCACGCCGTGAGCAGCGATGCGGTCAGCAGTGCGGCCGTGGCCAGGCCCGTGGCCCAGATTCCCGTGCGCCTCACGTGGCCCCCAACGCTCCGTGCTCGATGTGTGATCCCCGGGCCCCTGACCCGCTCGTGCGCCGAGATGGTAGGGGGTGAACACTGTTTAGCGCAGTGGGAGCGGCCGCACCGCTGGTGGGTGGTCCGCGCCGTCGGGTGCCTGGGCGCCACGGTCCGGCACGGACCGGGGCGGTCAGGGCGTGGCGGGGGTGTCGTCGAGGGAGAGGAGGACGGTGCGCAGGAGGGCGGCCAGCTGGTCCCGCTGCTTGGGGGACAGGGCGCGGAGGAGGTCTCGCTCGGTGGCCAGGTGCGAGGTCGACACCTCGTCGACCTTGGCGCGGCCCGCGTCGGTGAGGGCGACGATGACGGTTCGGCGGTCGGATCCCTGGCGGCGCTCGACGTAGCCGAGGTCGGTCAGGCGGTCGATGCGGTTGGTCATGGCGCCGGTAGTGACCATCGTCTGGGCGACGAGCTCGCCGGCGGTGAGCTCGTAGGGGGCGCCGCCGCGGCGGAGGGTGGCCAGCACGTCGTACATCCAGTCCTGGAGACCGTGCTCGCCGAAGTTCGCGCCGAGCCGCCGGTCGATGAGGCGGGAGAGCCGCGACACCCGCCCGACCACCTCGATGGGAGCTACGTCGAGGCGGGGGCGGACCTCGCCCCACTGCTGGACGATCCGGTCGACGGCGTCGGGATGCGAACGGGCCACGGGTGGATCGTAGCGCGACCCCCTTGATCCTAAGTATCTTTACATTAAGATACTGACCATGAAGGCAGAGGCACGAGACCCGAGGCTCACCGCGCTGGCCACCCTCCTGGCGCCCATCTCGTGGGGGACCACCTACGTGGTGGTCACCCAGCTGCTGCCGGCGGGCCGGCCCCTGCTCGTGGCGGCCCTGCGGGTGGCGCCCGCGGGGCTCCTGCTGCTGGTGCTGGGGCGGCTCACCTCGACGTGGCGGCCCCGCGGCCGCGAGTGGGGGCACACCGCCACGCTCGCCCTGTGCAACTTCGGGCTGTTCTTCCCGCTGCTCATCGGGGCGGTGTACCGGCTGCCGGGAGGGGTCGCCGCGGCCGCGGGCGGCATCCAGCCGATCCTGGTCACCGCCTTCTCGTGGGTGGTGGCCCGGCGCTCGCCGCGGCGCCACGAGCTGGCCGTGGGCGCGGTGGCCGCCGTCGGCGTCGCCCTGGTCGTGGTGAGGCCTGGCGCCGGGCTCGACCCGGTCGGCGTGGCGCTGGCGCTGGCCGCCAACGTGTCGTTCGCGAGCGGCGTGGTGCTGACCAGGCGCTTCCCCGCGCCGCCCAACCGGGTGGCCGCCACCGGGTGGCAGCTGGCGATGGCCGGCGCCGTGCTGCTCCCGGTGGCGCTCGTGGTGGAGGGCCCGCCGCCGCACGTGCCGGGCTCGGGCGTGGGTGGCTTCGCCTACCTGAGCATCGTCGCCACCGGGGTGGCGTTCCTGCTGTGGTTCGACGGCATCCGCAAGCTGCCGGCGCCCGCCCCACCGTTGCTCGGCCTGGCCGCTCCGGTCACGGGCGCGCTGCTCGGCTGGGTGGTGCTGCACGAGTCGTTGTCGCCCGTGCAGCTGGTCGGGTTCGCCATCACGGTGGCGGCCATCGCCCGCGGCGCCACCCTGCCCGAGGCCGAGCGGCCGGTACGGTGCGAGCCATGGCCCGTTCCAGCAGCCTCAGCGAGATCGGCGACGCCGACGGGTGGCGGTGCTGGCTCTGCGACGAGCCCGTCGATCCCGACATGTCCGTGAACGACCCCCGCGGGCCCAGCCTCGACACCCGCACCACGAAGGCCAAGGCCAAGGCCAAGGCGAAGTCGTCGGGCCCGCCGGCCGAGCGGCTGGCGCACCGAGGGTGCAACACCGGCAAGGGCGCCACCTCGCCGGTGGTCCCGTGGCCCGACCACCTCTTCGTGGTCGATCCGGCGCCGATCATCGCCAGCGTCGAGCGCCTCGACCGGAAGGGCGGCCGCGAGCTCATGGCGCGGTGCCCCACGCGCGGCGATGCCGAGGACGCCGCCGCCTGGCTGGTGGACCGCGTGTCGCGGCTCGAGCCGAGCCTTGCGGTCACCGGTGAGGTCGAGCAGGGCGGCGGCCAGTTCGTGGTGGTCCTGCGCGCCTAGGAGCAGACGGGCTCAGCGGTACCAGGCCAGCTGCTCGGTGGTGGCGAGCAGGACGCCGCCGCGGCTCCAGATGCGGGCCTGCTGGCCCGACGTGGACTCGGCGCCGCGTGTGCCGACGGCGTCGACCAGCACGTGGTCGTCGCCGACCGCGTCGAGCTCCGCCACGGTGGCGTGGAAGTACACGGACAGGGTGACCGAGGCCGACGGCCTGGGGCCTGCGCCCCAGTAGAACGAGCGCGGCGGGTACTGGTCGGCGAGGTAGGCGAGCAGCAGGTGGTCGACCGGCCGCCCCGACAGCTCGCGCAGCCAGTGCCGCGACGTGGTGTCGGCCTGGGCCTCCGGGGGGAACCCGGAGATCGGCCGCAGCACCGTGCGCTGGCCCTGCGGGCCCGGGGCCCGGTACTCGTCGAGCCCGTCGGGTTCGGGCACGGCGGGCACGGCCGGCTCGACGTGGCCATCGGTGGCGCGGCGGTTGGCCAGCACGACGGTGGCGGTGGTGAGCATCCGGTCGTCGTCGAGCGAGTGGATGTCGGCGCGCCAGTGGGCGAGGGACCGGCCCCCGCCGAGGTGCTGCACGTGGAGGCGCACGTCGTGGCCGGGGGTCACCCGCTCGATGAAGTTGATGGTGAGCGCGGCGGGGGTGGTCGGGTCGAGGGGCTCCCCCTCGGCCTCGGCGGCGCACTGCACCGCGTGGAGCGAGACCGCGCTGCTCCAGCCGCCGAACATGGCGCTGATCGACTCCTGATGGGGGTCGGCGAACGCGAACCAGGTGCCGGGCTCGCCGGGTTGCAGCGAGATGGACTCGTCGAACGGGGACACGGCGTCCGACCGTACCGGCGGCCGTCAGCCGATGCGGCCGACGTAGACCCACGCGCCGTCGACGCGGGAGAACGTGCTCACCTCGTGCAGCGCGTGGTCGCCCTCGTCATCGGTGTGGTGGGCGTGGAACTCCACCGTGCCCTCCTGGTCGAGCATGCCGCCCTTGGTGGTGGCCACCACGTCGAGCCCGGTCCAGGTGCGCGACGGATCGTCGTGGATCCGTCGGGGCCGGGTGTCGGGGTGCCAGGAGCGGGCGAGGTACGCCACGTCGCGCCGGGCGAACGCGCTGTAGCGCGAGCGCATCAGCTGCTCGGCGGTGACCGCCGGCGCCTCGCCGCGGTGGATCCGACCGCAGCACGCGTCGTACGGCGCGGGCAGCCCGCACGGGCATGCGCTCATGGCCGGGCGCTCACGGCCGGGCGGTCACGGGCGGTAGCCGGCGAGGATGCGGTCGGTGACCTCGTCGATCATGGCGTCCTCGAGCTCGCGGGGGAGCTCGAAGCCCAGCTGGAGCACCGACGCGACGCCGTGGGCGCCCGACCAGAGGGTGAGGGCCACGAGCAGCGGGTCGTCGGAGGCGATGGCCCCGGACCGCACGGCCTCCTCGACGGCACCCGCCGCCGCCGTGAACGCCTTGGTGGCTCCGGGGAGCTGGACGTCGGCGGGGACGGCGGCCGGGGTCAGGTCGGGTGGGAAGAGGAACATCACCCGGAACAGCTCGGGGTTCTCCCGGGCGTGGGTGACGTAGGCGCGGCCGTGGGCCTTGATGCGGGCGACCGGGTCGTCGTCGGTGACGGCGTCGAAGCGGGCGACGAGGCGCTCGAACTCCTCCTCGGCGAGGGCCCGCAGCAGGTCCTGCTTGTCGCGGACGTGGGCGTAGAGCGCGGGTGCGGTGACGCCGAGCCGTGCCGCCAGGCGCCGCAGCGACAGCGACTCCAGGCCCCCGGTGACGATCAGCTCGCGGGCCGCGTCGACGATGGCGTCGCGCTGGAGCGGAGGTCGTTCTGCTGCGGTGGCCACGGCGGAACTGTACCGGTGGAGCGACGGCGCCCCGCTCCGCGGTGAACACCGTTCACCCGAGAGGGATCCTTGGTACCGTGCCGCCATGACCGTCATCCCCGATGCTGCTGATGCCTTCGCGAGCGTCACCAACCCGTGGCTCCAGGGCGCCTTCGCCCCTGTGTTCGACGAGCGCGACGACCACGACCTCGAGGTCACCGGGCACCTGCCCGGAGGCCTGCGCGGGAGCTTCCTGCGCAACGGTCCCAACGCCCTGTTCCCGCCGCTCGGCGGGTACCACCTGTTCGATGGCGACGGCATGATCCACGGCCTCACGTTCGACGGCGACGGCGGCGCGTCGTACGCCAACCGCTGGATCCGCTCCGCCGGTCTCGAGGCCGAGATCGCCGCGGGCGGTGCGCTGTTCGGCGGGCTCACCGACTTCCGCCTGCCCCCCGACGACGTGTTCGCCACCGTCGGGCCGATGAAGAACACCGCCAACACCCACGTGGTCCGCCACGCCGGGAGGATCCTGGCGCTCATGGAAGCGGCGCCGCCCACCGAGCTCACCGCCGACCTGGCCACGGTCGGCGAACACCGCTTCGGCGGCGCGCTGCAGGGGCCCATGACCGCGCACCCCAAGGTCGATCCGCGCACGGGCGAGATGGTCTTCTTCGGCACCTCACCGTTCCCGCCGCACCTTCGCATCCACGGCGCGTCGGCCGACGGCACGCTCACCTGGACCACCGAGGTCGACCTGCCGGGGTCGGTGATGATGCACGACTTCGTGATCACCGAGACCCGCGTCGTCGTGTTCGACCTGCCGGCCGTGCTCGACGTCGACGCCATGCTCACCGGGGGCACCGGCATCTACTGGGCGCCCGAGCGCGGCGCGCGCATCGGCGTGCTCGAGCGCGGCGCACCCGGCAGCACCATCCGCTGGATCGAGGTCGATCCGTTCTGGGTGTTCCACTTCATGAACGCGTTCGACGACGGCGATGCCATCGAGGTGGTCGGTTGCCGGTCCACCCAGCTGAACACGAGCTTCGACGGCAGCGAGGTGGACGCCGACGTGCGCCCGATGCTGTACCGCTGGCGCATCGACCCGGTGGCCGGCACGTTCACCGAGCACCAGCTCGACGACCGCCCCACCGACTTCCCCCGCATCAACGACCAGCGCGCCGGGCGCACCAACCGCTACGGCTACTCGGGCCACAGCACCGGGTGGGCCGACGACGAGCCGCCGTTCGACGGGGTCATCAAGCACGACTTCAGCTCAGGCACCACCGCCACCCACCTCTACGGTCCCGACACCGTGTGCGGGGAAGCGGTCTTCACGCCCGACCCGGCCGGCGCCGAGCGCGCCGACGGCGGCGACGAGGACCGCGGCTGGCTGCTCAACTTCGTGCACGACCTGAGCACCGACCGCAGCTCGGTGGTGGTCCTCGACGCCGCCACCCTGGAGGAGGCGGCCCGGGTGCACCTGCCCCGCCGGGTCCCGTTCGGGTTCCACGGTAGCTTCCTGGCATGACGGCACTCCTCGCTGACATCGTGGCCAAGCGGGCCGACGAGCCGGCGGTGATCGATGAGCGGGGCACCACCACCTGGGCCCAGCTCGACCGGCGTGCCACCCGTCTGGTGCACGCGCTCCAGGACCGTGGCCTCCGCTCCGGCGACACCGTCGTGGCCATGGTGGGGAACCAGGTCGAGATGATCGAGCTCACCATCGCCTGCGCCCACGGTGGCTGGATCATGGTGCCGCTCAACTGGCACTGGGTGCCCCGCGAGGTGGCCTACGTGCTCGACGACGCCGAGGCCGCGGCGGTGATCGTCGATGCCCGTTGGGCCGAGGTGATGACCCATGCGCTGGTCGACGCCGACACCCCGTTCCTCAAGTCGCGCCTGCTGGTGGGCGACGACGTGCTGCCGTCGGGGTTCGAGCGGTACGAGGACGCCCTCCGCTCGGCGAGCACCGCCGAGCTCATCGACCCGCAGCGCGGCGGGCCGATGTTCTACACGTCGGGCACCACCGGATGGCCCAAGGGGGTGCGGTCGTCGCTCAGCGCCGTGGGCGGCCCGCCCGAGGTGCTGCTCCTGATCGCCCACACCATGGCGCCCATCATCGGCGTGACCCCGGGCGACCCCACCGTCCAGCTGGTGTGCGGTCCGCTCTACCACTCCGCCCAGTGGGCGTTCGGCCTGTTCGCGCTGTGCTGCGGAGCCACCGTGGTGCTGCAGCACCGCTTCGACGCGTCGGGGATCCTCGAGCTGATCGACGAGCACCAGGTGACCAACGTGCACCTCGTGCCCACGCAGATGATCCGCCTCCTCGAGCTGCCCGACGAGCAGCGCGAGGCGTTCGACGGGTCGTCGCTCCGCCAGATCATCCACGGCGCCGCACCCTGCTCGCCCTCGGTCAAGCGCCGCATGATCGAGTGGGTCGGACCCATCGTGACGGAGTACTACGGCGGCACCGAGGGAGGGTTCCTCGCCTTGATCCACGCCGCCGACTGGCTGGCCAAGCCGGGCAGCGTCGGCAAGCCGCTCACCATCATCGAGATCCTCGTCATCGGCGACGACGGGCAGCTGCTCGGGCCCAACGAGACCGGCGACATCTGGTTCCGCAACCTGCTCGGCTCCGACTTCGAGTACCACAAGGCACCGGAGAAGACGTCGTCGGCGCACCGCAGCGGCGGCTTGGGGACGCTCGGCGACGTGGGCTACCTCGACGACGACGGCTACCTGTTCCTGAGCGACCGCAAGATCGACATGATCGTGTCGGGCGGCGTCAACATCTACCCGGCCGAGATCGAGGGCGTGCTGGGCGACCACCGCGCCGTCGCCGACGCCGCGGTGTTCGGCGTGCCCGACCGCGAGATGGGCGAGGCCGTCCACGCCGCGGTGGTGCTGCGCCACGGCCACGTGTGGTCCGAGCAGCTCCAGGACGACCTCGACGGCTTCTGCCGCGACAACCTGGCGGGCTACAAGGTCCCGCGCACGTTCGAGGTGCACGGTGAGCTCCCCCGCAGCGAGGCGGGGAAGCTCACCAAGCGCACCCTGCGCGATCCGTGGTGGGCCGACCAGCACCGCCAGATCTAGCGATCACAGGTCAAGCGCCCGCCGTCGCGGTGGGTCGGTGACCCGAGATCGATCGGGTGTCAGGCGGGGACGGTGGCGGCGCTGACCGGAGGGGCCACCATCGGCCACGGGCGCTCGCGCTCGACGGCGAGGGCGACGTCGAACAGCAGCTCGTCCTGGTGGTGCTTGCCCAGCACCTGCATGCCGACGGGCAGGCCGTCGACGGTGCCGGCCGGGATCGACACGGCGGGGTTGCCGTACACGTTGGAGATGATGGTGAGCCCGCCCATGGTGACCATGTCGGGGAACTTCGCCGACGCGTAGTCGAGGATGATGTTGGGCAGCTTGGGGGCGAACGCCGACGCCACGCGGGTGGCGAACAGGGCGCCGCGGCCGGCGTACTTGGCCGCCTTGCTGGCCTGCACCAGGTCGAGCAGGTCGGACTCGGAGTTGCTGGTGGTCGCGGTGGCGGCGAACGCCGGGCCCGGGTTGGTGGCGGCGATGATGAAGTCGACGTCGTCGAACGCGGCGGCCATCTCCTTCTGGGCCAGCACGCGGAGCTTCTCGGCCACGGCCGCGGTGTGGAGGTTGTACATGGCCTGGGCGAGGTACAGGCCGGTGGCGACCTCGTCGGTGAGGTCGTCGGCGCACGCCGGCCACTTGGGGCCGAGCTCGGCGAGCAGGGTCGAGAGGTTGCCCATCATCCACTGGGCGGCGAGGTTCGGCGGGTTGACGGGCCGGTCCACCAGGATCATGCCGGTGTCGGCGATGAGCTCCTCGGCCGAGGCCCGCAGCGCCGCTTCGACGCCGGGCTCGAGGTTCACGCCACCGATGCCCGGGACGATGGTGACCTTGCGGCCCTTGAGGTCTTGCGTGCCGAGGCCCTTCTCGTAGCTGCCGGCAGCGGGCAGGGAGGTGGGGTCCCAGGTGTCGGTGCCGCCGCAGACGTCGAAGTAGCGGGCGGAGTCTCGGACGGAGCGGGACACGTTGCCGAGCACCACGGTGTTGGGGCGGGCGTAGGCGTCGGGGCCGCGGCTGATGCGGCCGAAGGTGCCCTTGAAGCCGAGGAGGCCGACGTAGCCGGCGGGGATCCGCAGCGAGCCGCCCCCGTCGCCGCCGCACGCCAGCGACACGTGCCCGCCGGACACGGCCGCGGCCGAGCCGCCCGAGGAGCCGCCGACCGTGCGGTCGTACTGCCACGGGTTGTGGGCCACGCCGTTGAGCTTGGTGATGCTGACGTTGAGGCCGCCGAACTCGCTGGAGGTGGTGAGGCCCACGGGCACGACGCCGCCCCGTTCGAACAGGCGCTGCATGTGGTGGCTGGTCTCGGTGGCGACGCGGTCCTTGAACACGAGCGAGCCGCCGGTGTCGGGCCAGCCCTCGACGCCCTCGAGCTCCTTGACCCCGGTGGGCACGCCGCCGAAGGGCAACGACAGGTCGGCGTCCCTGGCCGCGGCGCGGGCCCGCTCGGGGTCGAGGTGCGACCAGCAGTTGAGGTTGGAGGCCTCGATGGTGGCCAAGGTGGCGTCGAGCTCCTCGAGCGGCGTGCGGTCGCCCGCCCGGAACGCATCCACCAACGAACTTGCATCCTGCTGCCACGGGGTATCGGTCATGGCCCCATCATCCCGCGATCCGAGCATTCGCTCGTCATTTGTGCCCAATGACACATCCCGCCGCCCCCGCCCGATCGACCCCCTCCTTCCCGATCCCGCCCCCACCCCGAACTTGTTGCAGCGAGTGCTGCATGGAGCACTGGCTGCAACAAGTTCGGGGTTTGTGTGGGCGGCTTTGTGAGCGGTGGATGGGATCAGGTGTGGGGGCCGACGTGGGTGACGTGGACGACGGCCCGACCGGCCTCGTCGCTGGCGGCGAGGTCGACGAGGGCCTCGATGCGCCAGTCGTGGTCGTCGGCGGGGTCGTGGAGGATCTGGGCGACGCGCCAGTGGCCGGGGTGGTCGACGGGGGTCTCGTCCACCACGAGCAGGGCGGGGTTGCGGGCGTCGGAGCCGATGCCGATGGTGCCGTGCTCGGCGAAGTACGGGGCCATGGCGTCGAACCACCGCTGGGCGTCCCAGCCGTCGTCGCCGTCGAGCGCCTCGAGCTCCTGCCACTGGCGGGTGCCGATGTGCTCCACCCGCTGGAACATGGCGTTGCGCACCAGCACGGTGAACGCCCGGCGGTTGGCCGTGAGCGCTGGGGGCGGGCGGTCGAGGGGCGGGGCGGCGGCGGGGTCGGCCGGGTCGCGGAGCTCGGCCCACTCGTCGAGGAGGCTGCTGTCGACCTGGCGGACCAGCTCGCCGAGCCACTCGGTGATGTCGACGAGCTCGTCGGTCTTGCGGTCCTCGGGGATGGTGCGGGCGAGGGCCTTGTAGGCGTCGGACAGGTACCGGAGCACCGTGCCCTCCGAGCGGGCGAGGTTGTAGAAGCGGATGTAGTCGCCGAAGTCCATGGCCCGCTCCCACAGGTCGCGGGCGACCGACTTGGGCTGGAGCGGGTGCTCGGACACCCAGGGGTTGCGCTGGCGGTACACCTCGAACATCGGGTCGAGCAGTTCGGCGAGCGGCTTGGGGTGGGTGATCTCGTCGAGCGCCGCCATGCGCTCGTCGTACTCCATGCCCTCGGCCTTCATGGCGGCGACGGCCTCGCCCTTCGCCTTGAAGAGCTGGGCCGAGATGATCTGGCGCGGGTCGTCGAGCACCGCCTCGATGATGGAGATCATGTCGAGGGCGTAGGTGTCGGACTCGGGGTCGAGCAGGTCGAGGGCGGCGAGGGCGAACGGCGCGAGCGGCTGGTTGAGGGCGAAGGTCTGCTGCAGGTCGATGGTGACGCGGACCGTGCGGTCCCAGTCGTCGGGCTCGTCGAGCTCCTCCACCACCCCGGCGTCGAGCAGGGCGGCGAACAGGTCCTCGGCCCGGGCCACGTGCTCGGCCTGCTTGGTCTCGGTCTCGTAGTTGTCGGTGAGCAGGGTGTGCAGCGCGGCGCGCCCGTCGCCGGGCCGGTCGAGCACGTTGAGGAGCATGGCGTGGCTCACGGTGAAGCTGGAGGTGAGCGGCTCGGGCGGGGCGGCCACCAGCCGGTCGAAGGTGGGCTGGCCCCACGAGACCTGCCCGGGCGGTGGCTTCTTCTTGACCAGCTTGCGCACCTTCTTGTCCTGCTCGGTGCGGGCGGCGGCCTTCACCGCCGCCTTGTGGTTCTCGATGACGTGATCGGGGGCGAGGGCGATGACCGTGCCCATGGTGTCGAAGCCGGCGCGTCCGGCGCGGCCGCCGATCTGGTGGAACTCGCGAGCGCTGAGCAGGCGGGTGGAGGTGCCGTCGTACTTGGCCAGGGCGGTGAAGACCACCGTGCGGATGGGCACGTTGATCCCGACGCCGAGCGTGTCGGTGCCGCAGATCACCTTGAGCAGGCCGGCCTGGGCCAGCCGCTCCACGAGCCGGCGGTACTTGGGGAGCATGCCGGCGTGGTGGACGCCGATGCCGTGGCGCACGAACTTGGAGAGCGTCTTGCCGAAGCCGGGGGCGAACCGGAAGTCGCCGATGAGCTCGGCCACCTCGTCCTTCTCGGGGCGGGTGAGCAGGTTGATGCTCATGAGCGACTGGGCCCGCTCCACCGCCGAGGCCTGCGTGAAGTGCACGACGTAGACCGGTGCCTGGTGGGTGGTGAGGAGCTCCTCGATCGTCTCGGTGAGCGGGATCATCCGGAACTCGTGGACCAGCGGGATGGGCCGGGTGGCCGAGCGGACCACCGCCACCTCCCGTCCGGTGCGCCGCGGGAGGTCGTCGGTGAAGCGGGTGACGTCGCCGAGCGTGGCCGACATCAAGATGAACTGCGCGTCGGGCAGCTCGAGCAGCGGCACCTGCCACGCCCAGCCGCGGTCGGGGTCGGCGAAGTAGTGGAACTCGTCCATGACCACCTGGCCGACGTCGGCGGTGGGCCCTTCGCGCAGAGCGAGGTTGGCGAGGATCTCCGCGGTGCAGCAGATGATGGGGGCGTCGGGGTTGACCGACGCGTCGCCCGTGAGCATCCCCACGCGCTCGGCGCCGAACGTGGCCGACATCTCGAAGAACTTCTCCGACACGAGCGCCTTGATGGGGGCCGTGTAGTAGGTGCGGCGCCCCTCGGCCAGGGCGGTGAAGTGGGCCGCGGTGGCGATGAGGCTCTTGCCCGAACCGGTGGGCGTGTCGACGATGACGTGCGAGCCGGCCACCACCTCGAGGAGCGCCTCCTCCTGGTGGGGGTACATGGTGAGGCCGCGCCCCTCGACCCACTCGAAGAACGCCCCGACGATGGCGTCGCCGTCAGGCGGCTTCGGGACGAGCTCACCCAGGTCGGTCACCGGCGCAGCGTAGGAGCGGATCGGTCGCCCGCGGAGCAGGTTCGCGCTACAACTCATCCATGGACCTCGCTGATCGCCCCCTTGCGCCGAGCCCCTACGACCTGCTGCCGCCGGTCCCGTCGTTCACCGTCACCAGCGACGACCTCGTCGACGGCGACCGCATGGACGACCTGTTCGTCCACTCCGGTGGCAACCTCAGCCCCCACCTGAGCTGGTCGGGCGCGCCCGAGGGCACCAAGTCGTACGCCATCACCTGCTTCGACCCCGACGCCCCCACGGGGTGCGGCTTCTGGCACTGGTTCACCATCGGCGTCTCGGCTGCCACCACGTCGGTGGCCCGTGGCGAGGCGGCGCCGGGCAGCCACTGCGCCCGCAACGACTTCGGCGACGAGGGCTACGACGGTTGCGCCCCGCCCGAGGGCGACCGCGTGCACCGCTACATCTTCGCCATCCACGCCCTCGACACCGGCGACACCGGCGTGCCCGCCGGCGCCAGCCCCACCTACGCCAGCTTCGTGCACGTGGGGCACACCATCGCCCGGGCCACCATCACCGGCACCTGGTCCTGCTGAGCGGCCGGTGAGGGTCTCGGCCCCGCGGCCCGTGGTCCCCGGTCCGGGCCTGCCCCCAGGGCTCGAGCTCGGGCGCTCGAACAACAACCTCGACGCCGTCCGCCACGACGGTCGGTTGTGGCTGGCCACGCGCACCGCGCCCACCCACTACGCGTCGGCCGCCGCCCGGCTGCTCGTGCTGGTGAGCGACGACGAGGGCGAGACGTGGGTGCTCGACCGCACGGTGGCCATGGGTCGCGACGTGCGCGAGCCGCGGCTGGTCCCGTGGCAGGGGCGGCTGCTCCTGTACTGGTTCAGCGCCGGCACCTCGGGGACGAGGTTCCAGCCCGACCGCATCTGGGTGAGCGAGCGTGCGGTCGCGGACCAGGGCGACGGCGCGCCGTGGACCGATCCGGTCGCCGTCTCGCCGCCGGACTGCGTGGTGTGGCGGGTGCGGCCGGCGGGCGGCCGCCTGCTGATGACCCTCTACCGCGGGGCGGGCGCCCTGTTCACCGCCCACCCGGTGCCGCTCACGGTCGAGCTCTGGGCCAGCGACGACGGGATCGCGTGGGGGCCGGCCGACCCGGCGCAGCCGGTGGTCCACCACGGTGGGGCCGAGGCCGAGCCCATCGAGCTGCCCGACGGCCGGTTGCTGGCGGTGGTCCGCAAGGAGGGGCCCGAAGGCGGCTGGGGCAGCGACCTCGCGGTGGCCGACGCGTCGGCGATCGCCCGCTGGCGGCTCCGCCACGACCCCCGGAAGTTCGATTCGCCGCTGCTGTTCCTGTCGGCAGGGGTGCCGTACCTGGTGGCCCGCCGGCAGGTGGCGTTCGGCGGCCGCTACGACCTGGGTCTGCGCTGGCTGCCCGACGGCCTGCGCACCAAGGTGAACCTGCTCGCCTACGTGCTCACGCCGAAGCGCACGGCGGTCCACCGGATCGATCCCGACGCGCTCACCGCCACCTGGCTCGGCGACCTCCCGAGTGCCGGCGACACGTCGTTCGCAGCGGAGGTGCCCACCGCCGACGGGCACGGTCACCTGGTCTTCAACTACTCGTCGCCGGTGCGCCACCGCTGGTGGCCGTGGGTGGTGGGCCAGCTGCGGCCCACCCACATCTACGCGGTGGAGCTGTCCGACCTCTAGCCCGGGTGGGGCGCCGCTCGATCCCGCGTCAGGCCCGGTCGCGGTGGACGGTGATCCGTCGGCCGTGGCTGCCGTCGACGGTGGTGAACTCCTCGCCCTCGTGCCACCCGAGCGCGTCGAACGCGCGGTGGAGGACGGCGAGCGATCGGTCGTTGCGGTGCGACACGAAGAACGTGCGGGGAGGGTCGCCGTGGCGCTGGTCGCGGAGGAGCTCGGTGATGGCGGTGGTCCCGACGCCGCCGCGCGCCCACGGCTGGAGGAAGTACTCGAGGTTGCCCGACAGCGGGTTGCGGCCGATGTAGCCCGCCCGCCGGCCGTCGACCTCGATGATGCACCGCGGGCCGGACCGGACCGGTGTGCCGCGCAGCGGCGCGATGGCGAGCTGCAGCGGGGTCTCGGCCCAGTGGTACTGGACGCCGATCATCTCCGGGGCGAGCCCGGCGCGGGTCAGCCACCCCCAGTCGCCGCGGGTGGCGGGCCTCACGGTGACGGATCGGGTGGGCACGGCCTGGTGCTCGGGGGTCAGGAGGTGGCGGCGCGGTGGCGGCCGGACATCATCGATTCCGCCACCAGGTCGTGGACCGCTCGCCAGGCCTCGAGCATCGGCGGCGTGGCATCGCGGCCGAGCGTCTCGCTGATCGAGGTGACGAGCGCCTCGCTGGTGGCCCGGTAGTGCACGGCGCGCACGCCGTAGCCCACGTGGTCGGCGCCGAGCTGGCTGGCGCGGTCCTCGAACTCGTCGAGGTTGCCGATGAGCTCCAGCAGCGCGGCGATCTCGGCCACGAACTTCCCTCGCTGCGCGGTCATGTCGGCGGGGAACATCGATCGCAGGTCGGGGTGCTCGCGGAACAGCGCCCCGTAGAAGTTGGTGCTCCACGTGTCGGCCTGGCCGAGCAGGGCGACGGCCGAGCGCTGCACGAGCTGGATCTGTTCTGGGTTCACGACGGGGCTCCTGACGGCAGCAGAACTTCGAACGTCATGGTGCGCCTCCGACGGGGGGAGGCACATGAGCAAGCGGTACTCATCGTTGCCGGTCCAGGGCTTCGGCGAGCTCGGGCCGGCTCGACACCCCGAGCTTGGCGTACACGTGCTGGAGGTGGTTGTGGACGGTGCGGACCGACAGGAACAGCCGCTCGGCGATGTCCTTGGAGCTCACCCCGTCGGCCGCGAGCAGGGCGACCTCGCGCTCGCGCGTCGACAGCGGCACCACGGCCTCGGCCACCACGCTGCCCGGGGTGCGGGCCCCCTCGCAGCGCGCCAGCAGGCCCGAGGCCCGACCGGTGAGCGCGGCGGCGCGCCGGGGCTCACGCTTGGAGCGCCAGGCGTCGGCGGCGGCGTTGGCGGCCTCGGCGGCGAGGAGCAGCGCGCCCGTGGCCTCGAACGCATCGCTGACCGCGGTGAGCTGCTCCGGGTCGCCGGCGACCAGGGCGGCGGCGTGCCCGGCGAACGCCTCCAGCAGCTCGGAGTCGGACTGGTCGGCCGCCTCGCGCAGCAGGAGCGCGGCGTCGGCCGGAGCACCGAGCCGGGCCAGGTCGTGGGCCACGCGGCCCGTGGCGATCACGTTGCCGTCGGTGGCGGCCTCCTCGGCGGTGGCGCGCAGGATCCGGCGGGCCGATGGGACGTCGCCCGCCGCGGCCGACCGCCAGGCCAGGCCCATCTGCTGCTCGGCCGCGAGGAACGAGAACGGGCGGAGGCCGAGGAGCTGGTCGGCGGCGTCGTCGGCCGCGGCGCGGTCGCCCAGCACCCCCGCGGCGATGGCCAGGCCGGCCAGCCCGAGGCGGCGGGGACCGTCGAAGCCGGTGGCGCGGGCGAGGCCGGTGCCCTCGGCGTACCAGCGTCGGGCGGTGGCCGGGTGGCCCTGGAGGATGGCGATGCGGCCGAGGTTGAGGGCGAACCAGATCTGCCCGATGATCGACCGGTCGGCCACGGTGATGGCGTGCCCGGCCATCGCCAGGTCGTGGGCCTCGGACAGGCGGCCGGCATCGGTGAGCGCGAACGCCTGGGCCACGATGTGCGACCCGGGGTGGGCGATGGCCAGCTCGTCGCCCAGCGCCGTGTGCTCCAAGAAGCCCTGCTCGGCGACGGCGAGGGCCTCGGCCGTGCGGCCCACCGCCGTGAGCGCGGGCGACAGGCCGATGGCCCGCACGACGCGGGTGCGGGCGTCGTCGGCGTGGTCGAGCGCTTCGAGGGTCTCCAGCGCCAGGATCGGCCGGTTCGAGAACGTGTGGCGCGACGCCAGCTCGACGAGGAGCTGGTCGGCTTCGTCGTGGTGGGCGAACGTGCCGACCGCCGACGCCAGCAGCTCGGTGGCCGCCGGCGCGTCGAGCAGCCCCCAGAACTGGTTCTTGCTCCGCGTGACGAGCAGGAGCAGGCGCGTCCGGTCGTCGGCGGCGGGTACGGGCGGGTCGGCCAGCACCGCTTCGGACTCGGCGAACTGCGCCGTCTCGTAGAGGGCCTCGCCGAGCAGGAGCGTGCGGGCGGCCGTGGGCTCCTGGCGCAGCGCGGCGCGCGCCAGGCGGACCACCGCCGCGAAGTCCTGGGCCCCGCGCGCCACCAGCGCCGCCTGCTCGAGCAGGCGGGGGTCGGCCTGGCCCTCGGCGTCGAGGCGCCAGGTCGCCACCCGGAGCGCATCCTCCCGGCGGCGCAGTCCGTGGCACTCGAGGCGCTCGGCCTCGCGGACGAGCAGGCGGCGGGCGCGGCCGGCGGGGACGCGGGCCCGGATGACCTCGGCGTGGATCGGGTGGCCGAGCATCGCCTCGGTGCGCAGGCCGCTCTGCCGGATCTGGATGAGGCCGGCGGCTTCCAAGCGCTCGATCTCGGCGAGCGCGATCCGCTCCTCGAGGACGGCGACGGCGACGGGTTGGCACAGGGCCAGGACCTCGAGCGCCTCGCGGCTCTCGGGATCGATCGATGCGAGGCGCGACTCGATGAGGTCGACGAGGCGATCGGACGAGGCGTCGAGGTGGTCGAGCCGCCAGATGCCGTCGACCTCGGTGAGGGCCCCGCTGTCGATCGACGCCCGAACCAGCTCCGACAGGTAGAGCGGGCTGCCCTCGCTGGCGTTCCAGAGCAGGGCTTCGCCCGCGGCTTCGAGCGGCCCGCCGAGCACGCGGTGCAGGAGGGTGCTGACGGTGCCGCGGGGGAGCGGACCGAGGTCGATCCGCTCCAGGCCGTGGTTGCGCCAGAGGCCGGTGACCACGTCGGGGGCGGCCTCGCCGGAGCGGACGGTGGCCACGAGCAGCACCCGGCCGGCCAGCACCAGGTGCTCGACCAGCACCGCCGACGAGGCGTCGAGCAGGTGGGCGTCGTCGATGCGGAGGATGAGGCGCTCGGTCCCGAACCGTTCGTCGAGCGTGTCGGTGGCGCGGGCGAGCAGTTCGACGGCGTCGGCCTCGCCGGTGGCGGGCAGCAGGTGGGCCACGGCGGCGAGCGGGATGGCGGCCGCGGTGCGGCTGGCGGTGGCGCGCTCGGTGGGGCGCCCCTCGAGCTCCGCCCGATCCAGGCACTCGTCGGCCAGCCGGCTCTTGCCGACCCCGGCGGGCCCGTAGAAGACGATGCCGCGCGCCTGCGGGTCGAGCAGCGCATCGGAGAACAGCTCCAGCGCTTCGGAGCGCCCGGTCAGAGGCCACCGCTGCAGGGCCCTGGTGCTCACCCGCGCCTCCGTGCGAACCCGTGATCCCGGCCCGTCCGGGTGGACGACGAGACGCTACCGCCTGGCGCGATGGCCCTGGTTTGCTGGCAGCATCGGGCCATGACCGACCGCTACGCCGAGTTCGATGCCCTCACCTTCGACCGCCCCGCCTCCAAGGTGCTCCGGATCACGCTCGACGGGCCGGGGCTCAACTCCGTGGGCCACGACGCCCACCGCCAGCTGGCCGACGTGTGGCTCGCGGTGGACCGGGACCCCGACACCAACGTCGCCCTCATCCGCGGCGCCGGGAAGGGCTTCTCGGCCGGCGGCAGCTTCGAGCTCCTCGACGACCTCATGACCGATCCGGCGGTGCGCCTGCGCATCATGCGCGAGGCGCGGGACCTGGTGTTCAACGTCATCAACTGCTCGAAGCCGATCGTGTCGGCGATCCACGGCCCGGCCGTCGGCGCCGGCTTGGTGGCGGGCATCCTGGCCGACGTGTCGGTGGTGGGCCGCAACGCCAAGATCATCGACGGCCACACCCGCCTCGGGGTCACCGCCGGCGACCACGCCGCCATCTGCTGGCCGCTGCTGTGCGGCATGGCCAAGGCCAAGTACTACCTGCTGACCTGCGATCCGCTGAGCGGCGAGGAGGCCGAGCGGATCGGCCTGGTGTCCATCTGCGTCGACGACGACCAGGTGCAGGAGCGCGCCCTCGGCGTGGCCACCCAGCTGGCCGACGGCGCCCAGTCGGCCATCCGCTGGACCAAGCAGACGCTGAACCACTGGTACCGCGAGCAGTCGGCCGTGCTCGACGCGTCGCTCGCCTACGAGTTCCTCGGCTTCGCCGGCCCCGACGCCCGCGAAGGCCTCACCAGCCACACCGAGAAGCGCGACCCCGTCTTCGGCGGCCCCACCAGCGAGTGACCCTGACCTCGCCCGTTCTCGGCACCGATCGCAGACGGCGGTGTCCTGGATCGGTGCCGGCTTGGAGCGGTCAGTCGTTGCGGCGGTTGGCGAGGGCCTTCTTGAAGATGATCAGCGGGAGCAGCAGCTGGGCGGCGAGCGAGACGGCCCACACCAAGATGGTGGCGAAGAGCCAGGTGCTGGCCCCGGTGATGCTCAGGCCGTCGCTGATGGCGGCGGTGATCACCAGCCCGACGAACGTGGCGAACAGCGACGTGCCGCCGGCCAGGGCCCGGGCGTTGCGGGTGGCGAGGTCGCGGAAGAGGGGCTCGACGAGGACCTCGATGCCCGTGAAGATCAGCACGGCCAGCAGGTACGCGGCGCCGCTGACCGACATGTCGTCGAGGACGAAGTTGCCCACCAGCAGGGCGATCGCGTTGGCGACGAGCTTGACGACGGCGCTGGCGAGGAGGCGGATCACCCGGCCAGCGTAGGTTCAGAACGCCCAGATGGCGGGGACGAGCAGCACCGCCACCAGGCCGTACAGCACCAGGAGCGGCAGCCCGAGCTTCCAGTAGTCGCTGAAGCGGTACCCGCCCGGGCCCATCACCATCAGGTTGGCGGGGGTGGCCACCGGCGTGAGCAGCGAGGCCGCGGCGGCGACCGTGAGGCACATCATCACGGGCCGGACCGACACGTCGAGCTCGGACGCCGCGGAGATGGCGATCGGGATCATGATCAGCGCGGTGGCCATGTTGCTGATCAGCTGCCCGAGCGTGACGGTCAGCACGAAGATGCCGAGCAGCAGCGCGTAGGGACCGGCGTTGCCCACCAGGTCGACCAGCTGCGTGGCGATGCGCTCGGCGGCGCCGGTCTCGGTCATGGCGACCGACAGCGGGATCATGGCGCCGACGAGGACGATGGTGGTCCACGAGATGCCCCGGTACGCCTGGTCGACCGTGACCACGCGGCACAGGACCATGGCGCAGGCGGCGAGCAGGCCGGCCACGGCCGGGGGCACCGCGCCGGTGGCGAGCAGGACCACCATGGCTCCGACGATGAGCAGCGCCGGCGTGGAGCGCGGCCCGAGGGGCACGGCCTGGCGGCGGACCAGGTCGGGCTGGTCGACGGCGATGACGTCGGGGTCGGCGGCCACGTGCTCGTCGAGCGCCGCCCACGGGCCCTGCACCAGCAGGGTGTCGCCGACCCGCAGCTCCACCTCGGCATCGTCGAGCTGCTCGCCGTGGCGCTGGATGGCCAGCACGATGAGGTCGCCGCTGTCGGTGACCATGCCCGGGAAGACCTTGGCGCCGATCAGCCCGGACCGGGGCGGGATGACCAGCTCGGCCACCCCCTGCTCACGGTCGAGGAGCGTGTCCTCCTCATCGTGGTCGAGGAGGTACTGGGTGGACAGCGTCCGGGCGTGGGCGCTCAGGTCGGGGGCCAGGGACCGGGGCGTGCGGGTGGGCAGCAGCTTGTCGCCGAAGAGGGCGATGATGGCGACGGTGCCCACGACGAGGGGCACGCCCACGAGGGCGAACTCGAGGTAGCCGAACCCCTTGGCGCCGGTGCCCTCGGCCGCTTCCGACACGAGCACGTTGACCGGCGTGCCGGTCAACGCGAGCAGGGAGCCCGCGTGGGCACCGAAGGCGAGCGGCAGCAGGATCTTCGAGGGGGCCGTCTTGGTGCGGATGGCCACGATCACGACCATCGGCAGCAGCGCGGCCACCGCACCGTTCACGCTGATGAGCGCCGTGAGCAGCGCGACCAGCAGCAGCACCAGCACGACGAGCTTCGGCCGGTCGTCGCCCGCCAGCCCGATGACGCGCTGGCCGGCCCAGGTGGTGACACCGGTGGCGTCGAGCCCTTCGCTGACGACGAACAGCGAGGCGATCAGGATGACGGCCGGGTCGCCGAAGCCGGCGAGGGCCTGGTCGAGGTTCAGCACCCCGGTGGCCCAGAGGGACAGGGCGGCGCCGATCGCCACCAGCTCCACGGGCACGAGGTTGCTGACGAACAGCACCACCACCGCGCCGAGGATCAGGAAGGTGATCGTGATGTCGCTGATGGCCGGAGCCTACCGAGGTCCGAGAGGGGCCTTCCCTGGTGGTGGTACGTTCCGGGTAGGTGGACGCGGGTCGGCCTGCGGTGACACGGAGGGCGTCCATGAGCGAGGCAGCTGCGGAGTCCGTGGTTCCGAAGCGGGGTGCCATCCAGCGCTTCCTCGACGGGATCGAGCGGGTCGGGAACAAGGTCCCGCACCCCGCCATCATCTTCCTCGGCCTGTGCGTCGTGGTCATCGTGCTGTCTGCGCTGCTGAACGCGTTCGACGTGAAGGTCACCTACGACGTCGTCGAGCCACCACCGGCGCTCGCCCACGAGACCGAGCTGGGCGGGTCGGTGGTGCCCGACATCGCCGTCGAGAGGGACTACCTCGCCGAGGGCCACCTCGAGGTCCACCAGAAGACCACCCGCATCGAGAGCATGCTGAGCCGCGACGGGATCTCGTTCTTCTTCTCGTCGTTCGTCGACAACTTCGCCGGGTTCAGCGTCGTCGCGGTGGTGTTCATCGCCATGATCGGCGTCGGCGTGGCGGAGGCGGCGGGGTTGATGGGCGCGCTCATCCGCAAGCTCGTGGGCTTCGCCGGAGGTGGGTCGCTCACGTTCATCATCGTGCTGGTGGGCGGCCTGTCGAGCGTGGCCACCGACGCGGGCTACCTGATCCTCATCCCCCTCGCGGCGGCCGCGTTCTACTCGGTGAAGCGAAATCCGATCGTGGGCCTCGCCATCGCCTATGCGGGCGTGAGCGCCGGGTTCGCGGTGAACGTGCTGCTGACCCCGCTCGACGGGCTCCTCACCGAGGTCACCAACGAGGCGATCCACCTGAGCGACCCGAGCCGGTCGATCGACCTCACCGCCAACCTGTGGTTCTCGATCGCCTCCACCATCTTCGTGGCGATCGTGATGACGATCATCGCCCAGCGCATCACCGAGCCGGCGCTCGGCGAGTACACGGGGACGCCCGACACCACCGAAGGCGAGGACGAGATCCCCGAGGGCGAGGCGCGGGGGCTGCGGTTCGCCGGCCTGTTCACCCTGGTCGGGGTGGCGGTCATCACGCTGCTGACCGTCTTCCCGAACGCACCGCTGCGCAACCCCGACACCGGGGCGATCTTCAACAACTCCCCGCTGATGGGCAGCCTGATCTTCATCATCACGCTGCTGTTCCTGGTGGCCGGCCTGGGCTTCGGCTACGGCGCCAAGACGTTCACGAGCAGCGTCGACGTCATCGCCGGCATCGAGAAGGCGTTCGCCGGGCTGGCCTCGCTGATCTTCCTGCTGCTGCTGATCAGCCAGTTCATCGCCTACTTCAACTACTCGAACATGCCCACCGTGATCGCCGTGAAGATGGCCGACTTCCTCGAGCGGTCCGACGTGAGCGCCCTGCCGCTCCTGATCGGGTTCATCCTGGTGATCGTCTTGCTCGACATCATCATCCCGGGATCGCTGCCCAAGTGGGCGATCTTCGCCCCGATCTTCATCCCGCTGTTCATGCGCCTCAACGTGGCCCCCCAGACGGTGCTCGCCGCCTACCGGGTGGGCGACTCGCCGGCGAACGTCATCACGCCGCTGATGGTGTACCTGCCGTTCATCGTGATCGTCGCCCGGCGGTACAAGCCCGATGCGGGCGTCGGCACGATCATCTCGATGATGATCCCGTACACGCTCATCGTGCTCGCGGCCTGGCTGCTCTTCTTCGCCGCCTGGTTCCTGCTCGGGATCCCGATGGGCCCTGGCTCGCCCGTCGGGATGTAGGCGGCGCACCGGCGCGAGGGGCCTGGTTTCTGACGGTGCGTCAGGCCCGACTCGCTTCTGTTTCTGACGGTGTGTCAGAGTTCTCGTCGGCTGCCTGACCACCATGGTCAGGCCGTCTTCATCGAAGCCCCGGGGAGCTCCACCGACATGAAGCCGCGTTCCATCCGTTCTCTCCTGCTGGCTGCCGCTGCTGTCGCCGGCGGGCTCGCCATCGTGAGCGCCACCGGCGCCCCGGCTGGGGCCGCCACGGTCAGCCAGGTCCTCGGGTGCGGGGTGGGCGGCAACCAGACCGTCTCGCTCGTCACCAGCGCCCCGGCCACCGTGCCCGCGGGCGGCACCTTCACCGTGGTCCTCGCCGGCAACGGCAGCACCTCGCCGCCGGCCGAGATCAAGAACATGGTCACCACGTTCCAGGCCCCGACCGGCTCGACCATCGTCGCCGGCTCCGCCAGCTTCTCGGGTGGCAGCGGCACGCTGGGCAACGTCACCACCACGATCAGCGGCTCCACCGTGAACATCAAGGTCCCCGGCCCCATCGCCAGCGGCAAGCCGTTCACCCCGCCCACGCTCCAGTTCCAGCTGAAGGCCACCGGCGCCGGCGGCACGGTCCTCAAGACCACCTTCCGCCAGAGCGCGGGCTACACGCTCACCGCGGCCGGTTCGTTCAACGTCTCGTGCGATGCCAACACCCCGCTGGCCACCCTCACGTCGACCACCATCGAGGCCGGGGCCACCACCACGACCACCGCCGGTGCGACCACCTCCACCACCGCGGGCTCGGGCTCGACCACCACCACCACAGCAGCGCCCACCACCGGCACCTCGGTGTGGTCGCCCACGGGTACCTGCGGAACGGTCCAGACCACCACGGCTCCGGCCAACACCCAGTCCGTCTCGATCACCGCCGCCACCGGGGCCGGCGGCCGCAGCGGCTCGCAGGCCAGCAGCGCCACCGTGGCCGGCGGCGCCGGCAGCACGGCCGGCGGCACGTTCGCCGCCAGCGCCGGCCAGACCTACTCCGCCATCGTCGGCTGCGCCGGCGCCAACGGCGGCAAGTTCTCGAACCCGGCCACCGGCGGGTACGCCTCGGGCGGTGGCACCGGTCGCGGCAGCATCATCGCCGGCCAGTCGGGCTCCTCCGGCGGTAGCGGTGCCGGCGCCAGCGCCGCCTGCCTGGGCGCAGCGTGCACCTCGGCCGCAGCCGGGGTGGCGCCCCTGGTCGTCGCCGGTGGTGGCGGCGGCGGTGGCGTGAGCAACTGCAGCGGCACCGGCTCCGGCGCTGGTGGCGCTGGTGGCGCTGGTTCGTCGTCCTCTGATGGCGTCGGCGCCGGCAGCTCCGGTTCCGTCGGTGCCAGCGCGAACGGCTCCGGTGGCGCCGGCGGCGTCAACGGCTCCGGTGGGGCTGCCGCTGGCGGCAGCAACGGGAACGGCTCCGGCGGCGCCGGGGTCAACGTGGTCGGTGGCGGCGGTGGCGGCGGCTACGCCGGCGGCGCAGCCGGCAGCAACAGCAGCACCGGGTGCAAGGGCGCCGGCGGCGGCGGTGGTGGCTCCTCGTGGGTCAAGGCCACTGCGACCAGCCCGAGCTTCACCGACTCGACCGCCGCGACGGTCGTGCTCACCTTCAACCTGGTGATCCCACCCACGACGACCACCACCGCTCCCTGCGTGGCCGACAAGGTGCCGTTCCCCACGGTCACGGCGCTGGTGAAGCAGCAGTACCAGGACTTCACCGGCAAGGCGCCCACCACGGCGCAGACCAACCAGTGGGTCCCGGCCATCACGAACTGCACGGCGTCGCCCGATGCGCTGATCGTGAGCCTGCTGCCCACCAACGTGAGCAACAGCGACGATGCCCGGCTGGTGCGCCTGTACCTGGCGTACTTCCACCGGCCGCCGGACCCCGATGGCTTCAACTACTGGCAGGCGCAGCTCGATGCCGGCAAGGGCCTGATCAACGCGGCCAAGAAGTTCTCGGAGTCCTCGGAGTTCAAGCGGGACTACGGCACGCTCGACAACGGCCAGTTCATCGACCTCGTCTACCTGAACGTGCTCGACCGGCCCGCCGACCCCACGGGCCGGACCTACTGGCTCGATCGGCTGAGCAAGAAGACGGCCAACCGCGGTGACGTGATGATCAACTTCTCGGAGTCGACCGAGAACATCCGCGACAAGACCACGCACGTGCAGGTCTTCCGGATGTACCGGTCGATGATGGCGAAGTTCCCGTCGAAGGCGGGCTTCTTCGACCTCGTCAACCCGATCCTCAACGACGGCAAGACGCTCGACGACGCGGCCCACACCATCCGGCTCAGCGCCGCCTACGACGCCCGCGTCTGACCCGCACCACCATCTGCAGTTCACCGAGGCCGGTCCCTCACGGGGCCGGCCTCGGCGCGTACCGCTACGCCAGCCGGCGCGCGGTGCCTGCGGGCGGTGACGCCAGGCCGATGGGCTTCGAGGCGAACATGTTCAGGCCCAGGCGCTCGGACAGGTACTTCACGAGGCGCTGGCCCCGCACGCTGTTGCCGGCGTCGTCGAGCGGCGGGGAGAAGGTGCCGATGGCGCCCTTGCCCGGGGCGATGGCGACCATGCCGCCGCTGACGCCGCTCTTGCCCGGGATGCCGATCTCGTAGAGCCACTCGCCGGAGCGCTCGTAGAGCCCGGCGGTGGCCAGCACGGCGAGGACCCGCTTGCAGTGGCGGGGCTCGATGGCCTGCTCGCCCGTGATCGGGTTGATGCCGCCGTCGGCGAGGGTGGCGCCCATCACCGCCAGGTCGTGGGCGGTGACGAGGAGCGAGCACTGCCGGGTGTAGACGTCGGTGGCCTCGTCGGGGTCGAAGTACAGGCGCCCGTACCCGTCGAGCAGGTGGGCGATCCCCTGGTTGCGCAGGTTGGTGGCCGTCTCCGACGCGTAGACGGCGTCGTCGACCTCGAGTCGGCGGCCGGCGAAGCGCGACAGGCCGTCGACCAGGAACTCCCACTTCTCCTCACCGCTCCGGCCCGGGATCAGGCTGGTGGTGGCGATGGCGCCGGCGTTCACCATGGGGTTCATGGTGCGGTCCTGGTTGAGCTCGATGGCCATCACCGAGTTGAACGGGAGGCCCGTGCCGTTGACGCCCACCTTGTCGAGCACCTGCTCGTGCCCGAGGGCATCGCACACGAGCGCGAACACGAACGGCTTCGAGACGCTCTGGATCGAGAACGGGTGGGCGGCGTCGCCCACGTCGGCCACGTTGCCCGCGGCCCCGACGATCGACGCGCCGAACAGGGACGGGTCGGCCTGCGCCAGCGCGGGGATGTAGTCGGCGACGGCGCCGTCGTCGTCGTAGCGGTAGTGGCCGTACGCCTCGTGGAGGTGCTGCTCGACCTCGAGCAGCGAGGGCAGGTCGCCGGTGGAGATGGACGCGAGCGAGTCTTCGAACGGGAGCGATTCGTGCACGACCAGTGTTCTACTGGCCCCAGCCCGCAGGGTGAGCCGTGGGTCGCCCGTACGGGAGCGATGTCCGGTTTAGGGTCACCGTCATGACCAGGAACCTCACCAGGCAGGCCGGACGGATGGGCGCACTCGCGATCGTGGGCATCGTCCTGCTGGCTGGGTGCGGGAGCAGCGACTCGGGCGCCAAGGACACCACCACCACGGCCGCCAAGGGCGGTGGGACCAGCACCACGGCCGCCGGCGCCGCCGCGTCCGAGCTCGATGGCAAGGAGTTCACCGC
The DNA here is from genome assembly GCF_049993875.1 of Aquihabitans sp. McL0605. NCBI lineage: Bacteria > Bacillati > Actinomycetota > Acidimicrobiia > Acidimicrobiales > Iamiaceae > Aquihabitans > Aquihabitans sp. McL0605. The sequence goes on along the minus strand of NZ_CP188252.1, from coordinate 2,060,920 downwards.
CACCGGCGTCGAGGGCTACACGCCGGTGGCCGGCTCGCAGCTCACGCTCACGTTCGACGACGGGAACCTCTCCGTCAACGGCGGCTGCAACACGCTGTTCTCCTCGTACGCGGTCACCGACGGGAAGCTGGCGTGGACCGGCACCCCGGCCGGCACGATGATGGGCTGCCCCGACGATCTGATGAACCAGGACACCTGGCTCATCAAGTTCTTCACCGACGGCGCCACGGCCAAGCTCGACGGCGACACCCTCACCCTCACCTCCGGCGACGTCACCATCACGCTCGCCGCCGTGGCCGACGCCCCGCTCACCGGCACCGAGTGGTCCCTCGAGAGCACCATCAGCAAGGACGCGGTGACCACCAGCACCACGCCGAAGGCCGGGGCCCCCACGCTGACGATCGGTGCGGACGGCACCGCCAAGGTGTTCACCGGGTGCAACAACGGCAGCACCACCGTCGCGGTCACCGACACCACCCTCACGTTCGCCCCCATGGCCCTGACGCGGATGATGTGCGAGGACGCTTCCACGGTGGAGGCCGCGGTGACCACGGTCCTGTCCGGCGAGACCACCTACTCGATCGAGGGCCACACGCTCACGATCACCAAGGGCGACACCGGGCTGATCTACACGGCCCCGGCGTCCTGAGCCTCCGGCCCCTGAGGGGTCAGCTCACCAGCCGAGGGCCTCGGTGAGCTGACCTTCGGCGCCGAGGATGATCTCGGCGGCCTCGACCACGGGACGCTCCCACTCCTTGGGCGCGCCCTTGCCGTTCTCCCAGTTGCTGACCTCGTCGGCGCTGATCTCCTTGCCGCACGCGGCCAGCTCGTCGGCGAGGTCGCCCGGGGTGAACCCGGCGCCCTGGCGCGCCGAGCGGAGGCGCATGCGGAAGTCTCGGGTCTGGGTTGCGTTGCTCATGCGGGATCCTCCCTGGATGGACCACGAACACTAGTTCGATGGCCACCGGGACGGGCGGACCTACCGGACCGGAGCCGTGGCGCAGCCGATGCGGGAGTCGGCCATCCCGTAGTAGAGGTGCCAGCGGTCGCGGTGCAGCACCAGGCCCTGGGCGAAGCACACGTTGCCCACCTGGCCGCGCTCCTCGTCGTCGCCCTCGGGCCGCAGCATCGGCTCGGTGGTCCGGGCGATCGGTGACAGCGGGTCCTGCTGGTCGAACAGGGCCTGGCCGGGCTGGTAGCTGAAGGCCGGGAGCGACGGGTCGCCGTCCTCCCAGTGGTTGGCGCCGTTGTAGATGAGCACGATGCCGTCGTCGGTGGTGACGGCGGGCGGGCCGGGCTCCACGAGGAGCGAGTCGAACCGGCCCCGGCGGGGGAACAGCAGCGGGCGGAGCTCGTGGTGGCCCGGCACCCGTTCGAGGCCGAAGCCGGGCGACGCCGGATCGAACGTGAGGTAGCGGTCGCGGCCGGCCTCATAGGTGACGGGCTCCCAGCGGACCAGGTCGGTCGAGGAGGCGGCGGCCGCCGTGCCCTCGCCCCAGTACATCCAGTAGCGGCCGTCGCGCCGGGCCGCGACGAGGCGCCCGTCGACCACCTCGGTCAGCACCGCGCCGCTCTTCGAGGTGGACTTCGCGTACCGGGTGCCGGCGAACGCCGGTCCGTGCTTGGTCCATTGCCGCAGGTCGGGCGACGTCGCCACGAACAGGGCGCCATTCTTGCCGTCGAACGCGGTGTAGGTGCAGACGAAGCCGCCGTCGGGCGCCTCGACGACCCGGGGGTCCTCGCAGCCGCCGGGCCACTCCCAGGCCTGCCAGGCATCGTCGTCGGGGTGGAGGACCGGCTCGGGCTCCAGCTCGAAGTGGATGCCGTCGTCGCTGGTGGCCAGGCCGATGCGCGACACGCCGGCGTAGCGCCCCACGGCGTCCTCGGCGCGCACCAGCAGGTGGACCCGGCCCTCGTGCACCACCGCGCCCGGGTTGAAGACGTCCTTGGCGGCCCAGGCCACGGTCTCGCCCGACACCGGGCAGTCGAAGGTGAGCTCGGGCGCCGGGCGGATACCCATGGCGGGCTCGCGCTCGAACGGGCCCAGGGCCCAGGAGGGATCGCTCACTGCCGGGCTTCCCGCTTCAGCACCTGGGCGCTCGGCCGGATGTTGCGGTCGCGGTCGATGATGCCGAACTCGACGTCGTAGCCGTGGATCCACTCGTAGTTGTCGACCGCGGTCCAGTGGAAGAAGCCGCGGATGTCGATCCCGTCGGCCAGCGCCTCGTGCGTGATGGCCAGGCCCCGCTCGAGGTAGGCGGCGCGGAGCGCATCGTCGGGGGTGCCGACGCCGTACTCGGCGATCAGGATGGGTTGGCCGGGCAGCAGCTCGTGGAGCCGGCGGAGGATGCGGTCGAGGCCGTCGGCCCAGATCTTGTAGCCGATCGGCGAGGAGGGGCCGTCCTCCTCTGGGAAGAGGGTCATGGCGCCGTCGCGCACCGCGAAGCTGGCGTAGTACGAGAAGCCGTAGAGGTCGTAGGCGCCGGCCAGGTCGGGCCGCTCGATCGGTTCGCGGCCGCGGATGCGCAGCACGCCGTCGCGCTGGAGGCCGACGCCGGGCTGCCAGTGGACGTCGTCGAGCTTGGAGAGCTCGGCGAGCGTCTCGGGCTTGTCGTCGAGCGCTTCGAGGTGCATGAGGGCGAAGATCGACGAGACCGGCGCGCCGGTCTGCTTCAGCCGGACGGCCGCCTCGGCGGCCGCGAGGTGGAGCTGCTCGGACACCACGACGGCGAGCTCCGGATCGCCCAGCCCGGGCGGGATGTTGAGGCCCGCGTAGGCGGCCACCGGGTAGAAGTTGACCTCGTTGACGGGCTTCCAGCCCCGGACGAGGTCGCCGAACGTGTCGGCCACCCAGTCGACGTGGCGGGCCCAGTGGGTGGTGCGGTTCTCGTCGGTGGTGAACCCGCCCGCCTCGGCGAACCAGCGCGGGAGGGTGAAGTGGTGCAGCGTGACCCACGGCTCCACGCCGGCGTCGAGGGCAGCCTGCAGGATGGCCCGGTAGTGGGCCACCATCGCCTCGTCGTGCACGCCTTCCTCCGGTTCCACCCGGGCCCACTCGATCGAGAGCCGGTGGTGGTCCAGCCCGAGCGCGGCCAGGGTGGCGAAGTCCTCGGCGTAGCGGGTGGCGAAGCCGTTGCCGTCGCCGGAGACGGGGGCCTTGCCGGCGCGCTCCCAGTCCCACCAGTTCGACGCCGGGGCGGCCCCTTCCGCCTGGTTGGACGAGGCGCCGGTGCCCCACATGAATCCGTCGGGCCACTGCATCGGGGTTGCTCCTGGGGAGGGTTCGTTCGAGGGGAGGGTCGGGTCGGCCGGGTCGGTCACGGCGCGAGCCGTCCGCGCAGGCCGTCGACGTAGCGCTGGACGACGCCGACCATGTCGATGGCGCCGGGGTCCATGAGCCACTGGATCTCGAGGCCCATCAGCAGCGAGATCACCTCGACGCCGATCTGCTCCAGATCGAGGTCGGCGCGGACCTGGCCGCGGGCCTGGTCCTGCTCGAGCGTGGCGACGACCAGGTGGCGGGCGCGCTGGTAGCGGGCGACGAAGAACTCGTGCAGCGGGCCGTCGACATCGATGTTCTCGGCGGCGAGCACGACGTAGAGGCGGGTGAGCTCGGCCGTGTCGAGCACGAAGCGGGCCACCACGTCGAGCTGGAAGATCGACGTGCCATCGGGGGCGGAGGAGAGGTAGCCGGCCCGCTCGGTGGTCTCGCGGGAGTCGACCACCTCTTCGAGCAGCCGCTCCTTGGTGCCGAAGTAGTAGAGGAGGCCCGGGTGGCTCATGCCCACGGCGTCGGCGAGGTCGGCGAGGCTGGTGCCGCGGTAGCCGCGGGTGGCGAACATCTCCACGGCGGCGGCCATGATCTGGTCCTTGCGGGCCTGGCCGCGGGTCTGGCGGGCCCGGTCGTCGGCGCCGGCCTTCGTCTTGGCCTTGGGCTTCGCCTTGGGTGCGGCCTTCGGCTTGGGGGCAGCCTTCGGCTTGGGGTCGGCCTTGGGGGTGGCCTTGGCCGTGGCCTTCGGTGTGGGGGCAGCCATCAGGACGACTGCTCGACCACGAGGCGGAGCAGCCAGAAGCGCAGGAACTGGGCGAGCGAATAGCGCAGGAACACGGCCAGGCCGGCGACGGTGAGGGCGATCCCGCAGAGGCCGAGCGACACCTGGGTCGACTGGTCGAGCGGGTTGTCGCTGGCCTGCGAGAGGACGACGCCCACCACGGTCAGCACCACGCCGATCACGAGCAGGGCCGCGCCCAGCCGGCTCATCGTGACGTTGCGGCTGCTGCTGTCGTGCTTGACGTCGGACAGCTCGGCCAGGAAGCGATCGGCGCGGGCGGTGTCGGCCGCGGGCTCGGTGGTGGTCGGGGAGTCGGGGCTCATGGTGATACCTCGGTGGTGGGGCGGGCAGCGGTGGTGAGATAGGCGGAGTGCAGCTGGGGTGCGACCTCGGCGGGGGTGCCCGAGACGACGATACGACCGCCCACGAGGGCGGCGGCCCGGTCGGCCACGTCGAGCACGGTCCGCACGAACTGCTCGACGACCACGATGGTCACGCCGGTGGCGGCCACGGCCGCGACCGACTCGTAGAGCTGGCCGACCACGAGCGGAGCCAGGCCCATCGACAGCTCGTCGAGGAGGAGAACTCCGGGGTCGGTCGCCACGGCGCGGGCCATGGCGAGCATCTGCTGCTCGCCGCCCGACATGCTCCCGGCCAGCTGGGCGCGGCGCTCGCCGAGGCGGGGGAACGTGGCGTAGGCGCGCTCCTCGACCTGGTCGCGCGACGGCCCCCGGTTGGTCATCATCCAGAGGTTCTCGGCGACGGTGAGGTTGGGGAAGATGCCCCGGCCCTCGGGGATGAGGCACAGGCCCCGGCGAGCGAGGACGCCAGGGTCGGTGCCGGTCATGACCCGGCCGCCCATCAGGAGGTCGCCCGCGGTGGGGAGGTGCAGGCCGGCGAGCACGCGCAGCAGCGTCGACTTCCCGGCGCCGTTGGGCCCGAGGACGGCGAGCACCTCGCCGGCGTGCACGTCGAGATCGATCCCGTGCAGCACCTCGATGCGGTCGTACCCCGCCCGGACGGCGTGCAGCCCGATGAGCGGCGCCCGGGTCGTGGTGTCGGGGGCGTCGGGGGTGGGGTGGGCGGTCATGCCGGGACCTCGTCGCCCAGGTAGGCGGCGCGGACCTTGGCGTCGGCCTGGATCTCGGCGGGCGTGCCGCTGGCGAGCAGGCGGCCGAAGTCGAGCACGTGGATGCGGTCGCACACCCGCATGACCAGGTCCATGTCGTGCTCGACGAGGAGCACCGCGGTGCCGGCCGCGGCCAGCTCCGTGAGCACCGTGGCGAAGCGCTCGGTCTCCTGGTCGTCTTGGCCCGATGCCGGCTCGTCGAGCAGCAGGACCTTCGGGTCGAGCGCCAGGCAGCGGCCCAGCTCCACGATGCGGCCGGTCCCGGTGGAGAGGGAGTCGGCCCTGGTGTCGGCGATCGCGCCGAGGTCGAGGCGGTCGATGAGCTCGTCGGTGGCGGTGGCGACCTTGGTGGTCTGGCGGCCGGGCCGGGCGCTCACGGCGACGCGGATGTTCTCGCGCACGGTGAGGCTGCTGAACAGCTCGAGGCGCTGGAACGTGCGGCCGAGGCCGCGCTTGGCGCGGGCGTGGGGCGCCAGCCCGTCGAGCGGGGCGCCGTCGAGCAGCACCGAGCCGCCCGCGGCGCGCTGCACGCCGGTGATGACGTTGAACAGCGTCGTCTTGCCGGCGCCGTTCGGGCCGATGAGCCCGGTGACCGCACCCGCAGGGGCGTCGACCGCGACGGCGTCGAGCGCGGTGTGCCCGCCGAAGCGGACCGTCACGTCGCGGACCTCGAGGCTCACGACCGGCCTCCCGTGGTCACGAGCTGGGGCAGGTCGAGCGCCTTGTCGAGCACGGCCCGATCGGCGGCGCTGACCGGCGCGGCCAGGCCGAGCAGCTCGGGGGCGGCGCTGAGCCCGTCGGCCTCGGCGTCGAGCACGGCCCGCTCCGGCTGGGTGCCGAGCGCCCGGCGGGAGGCCGGCGGGAGGGCGAGGGCGACGGCGAGGACCACGGCGATCAGCGCCCAGTTGCCGATGACGTCGGTGAGGGTGAGCGCGTAGGCCACCACGACCACCGCGGCCGCGACGCCCAGCACCAACCGCGACCGCAGCACCGGATCGAACCGGGGACGCAGGTCGGTGGGCACGAGGCCGTTGGGGTTCTGGCCGAGGCCCACGCCCGCCGTGCCGATCATCATCGACGACAGCTGGGCGAGCGAGGGGAACAGGTTGGCCAGCGCCGGCCCACCGAGGAACAGCCCGGCCCCGGCGGCGGCACCGAGGGAGCTGACCCCGAGGATGACGAGGGCGATGAGGATGCTGAGCCCCTGGAAGAACGTGAACACGTCGGGGGCGGGGCGCTGGATGGCGGCGCCGTAGATCGCCCCGCCGATGCCGGCCATCCCCGCGGACAGGGCGAACACGGCCAGGGTGGCGAGCCGGTCGTTGATGCCGAGCGTGGCGCAGCCGACCTGTGAGTCCTTGAGGGCGATGAGCCGCAGCCCGAAGTTGCTGCGCCGCAGCCCCGCCACCAGCAGGACGAGGATCGCGAAGACCACCGAGCTGAACACGAGGAACGCGTGGTCGCTGGTGGCATCGATGCCGAGCGCATGGAACCGGTCGACCGCCAGGTTGCCGCCCTGGAACAGGTCGACCTGGTGGCGGTAGAGGGTGGTGTCGGTGAAGGGGATGCGCAGCACGAACGTGAACGGCGGCAGCTTGAAGATCCAGCCGTCGAGCATCACCGCGAACGCCGCCGTCGCCAGGGCCAGGTAGAGGCCCGACAGGCGGAAGGCGGTGAGCGCCACCAGGGCGCCCACCGCGGCGGACACGAGGGCGACCGCGACGAGGACCAGCGGGCTGCCGTTGCCGAGGTGGGCGGCCACGATGGCGCCGATCGCCGCGAAGCTCAGCGGGCACGCCGACAGGCGGCCGGCGTACCCGACCAGCGGCACCAGCGACAGCGCCACGATCGCCAGGCCCCACACGTGGGTGACCGAGTTGAGGTCGCCGGGCGCGAGCAGCGGGGCGATCGCCACCGTGAGCACGACCAGGCCGATGGCCAGGGCGAACGTGCCCGGCCACGTGGGGGTGAGCGAGAGCTCGCGGACCCGGAGCGAGCGGCTGCCGCGCAGGCGGCTCTGCGGCAGGAACTGCAGGGCGATGAACAGCACCACGACGGGGAGCACGTTGATGAGCCCGGTCAGGTACTGGACGCCGGCGATGTCGCGGCTGCCGATGTAGCCCTGGGCGTACCCGTTGACCAGGCCGAGCAGCAGGGCGCCGGCGAACGTCATCGGCAGGCTGCGCAGGCGGCCGATCACCGCGGCGGCGTAGGCGTTGACGATCAGCAGGGCGAGGGTGGTGGCCGTGAGGGCGGCCTTCGGGGCGATGAGGATCCCGGCGAGCACGGCGAGCGTCGACCCGATCGCCCACGACTGCATCGCCGTGCGGCGGACCGAGGCGCCGTTGAGCGTGGTCAGGGTGCGATCGTCGACCGCGGCACGCATCTCGACGCCCGCTCGGGTCCGGTACAGCAGCCAGCGGAGGGCCACGGCCACGAGCAGGGCGACCCCGATCACGATGATGTCGTTGTACGGGATCCGCTGGCTGGCGATGGTGACGACGTCACCGCGGAACAGCGGCGGGACCAGGCGCTGGACGCTCGGGTCCCAGATCCAGGTGATGGCGGCGAGCAGGCCGAGCAGCAGCGCCAGCGTCACCACCATCTTCGTGGTCTCCGAGGTGCCCTCGAGGCGGTGCATGATCCCCAGCTCGATGACCGCGCCCATGATCGGGCCGAGCACGAGCAGGCACAGGGCGATGGCCACCGGCGTCGGCACGCCCCAGCCCACGGTGAGCTGCCAGTAGGCGAACGCGCCCACCGCCACCAGGGCGCCGTGGGCCCAGTTGAAGATGCCCGTCGTCGTGAACGTGAGCGTGAGCCCGCACGCCACGATGGCGTAGATGCTCGCCGTCACCAGTCCGGCGATGGTGAACCCGATGAAGTCGTGCATCAGGGCGGCCAGGGATCAGTCGGCGTCGACGACGTTCTCGGGGTCGCAGTTGAAGACCCCACCGTCACCGTCGGTCGGCTGCGTGATCTTCTCGTCGTAGGCGAAGCCCTTCGCGGTGGCCGAGAGCACGGCGATGCACGGCGGGATGGCGTCGGGGTCCGAGAGGTCGACGGGGGAGAGCAGGCCGGCGGCGGTGTAGTCCTTCTGGGCGGTGGCCTTGTCGATCACGCACTGGACGGTGAGGTCGTTGCCGCACGCGGTCGCCGACTGGGCGAACAGCAGCCACGAGGCCCACGGCGGGATGGCGCCCGCGTCCCAGGGCAGCTTGGAGCCGACCGTGTCGGTCAGGTCGTGGGCCAGCTTGGTGGCCGGGTTCTGGTCCTCGAGCTCGAGCGGGTAGATCGTGGTCCCGAGGTAGAACGGCGCATCGATGGGAGCGGCCTTCATCGACGTGATCAGCTGCTGGTTGTAGGCGTTGCCCATGGCGTTGAACAGGAGCGTGGGCTTGTAGCCGACGTCGTTGATCGCCTGGAAGAGGGCGGTCGGATCCGAGGGGGCGGGGGCGACGGCCTCGGCCGTGCCGACGAGCGGCTGGACGACCGTGCGCCAGTTGTCCGTGGTGAGGGGGAGCTTCTGGTACGAGGTGATCTTGTAGCCGGCGTTCAGCATGGCGGCCTTCGTCGACTCCGACGGCTTCAGCAGCGACGGCGTGTCGACCGCCATCATCCCGATCTTCTGGAACGCATCGGCGAACTGCGGCTCGAGCAGGCGCATCATGCCGAGGTTGGCCTGCTTGTTGGCCACCCGGGTGGGCAGGGCCTGGAGCTTGCTGTCGATGGCCTCGGGGGATGCGGCGTAGGCGGGGATGGCACCGAGCCCGCACTTCTCGCGGGGCTGCACCGTGTTGGCGTCGAACGGCGTGGCGCCGCCGACGAGCATGAAGTCGCTCTGGCAGGCGTCGATGATCCGGGCCGCGGCCTGGCTGATCTGGGCGTCGCGGCCCACGAACTCGATCTTGCGGCCGTTGATGCCGCCGGCCTCGTTGCACCAGTCGGTGAACGCCTTGGCCACATCGAGGTAGCCGGCACCGAGGCCGGGGGAGAGGGTGCTGGTGGCGTCGTTGAGCACGCCGATCTGGATGGTGCTGTCGCTCACGCCGCGGACGGCCTTGCCGCTCGACTTGGGGTCGCCGGGCCCGCAGACGCCCTTCATCGTGCCGAAGTCGCCGGTGGCGGCCTCGGCCTTCGCCGTGGTGGTGGTGGCGTCGCCGGCGGTGGGCGCCGGGTCGGAGTGGCCGCACGCGGCGAGCAGGATCGAGCCCACCGCCAGGATCGCCAGCATCGGTGCGCGAGCAGTTCGTTCCATCACGAGTGTCCCCTCGAGGGCGTCGGTGCGGCCGCCGATCCCCTCGGAAGCCGCGTTTTCTACAGGTCTGTAGGATCTGCGCGCCGCTGCGAGGTGTCAAGGGGTTTTCTACAAGTCTGTAGAAAACTGCAGGTCAGTCCCGCCCCACCTGTTCGGGTCGGCGGGGACGCTCCTATGGATCGTCAAGTGGGTGATGGCTGGTTCTCGAGCTGCTTGTAGAGCTGGCGGGCGATGTAGCGCTTGAGGCAGCGGCGGATGGCTCGGTCGGAGATGTTGTCGTCGGCTCGGCGTCGTTCGGCGTAGGCGCGGGTGGTGGGGTCGTAGCGGAGCCTGCTTATGGCGATGACGTGGAGGGCACGGTTGAGCTGACGGTCTCCGCCTCGGTTGAGGCGGTGCGCGGTGTGTTTGCCGGAGGAGGCTTCGAGGGGTGCTGCGCCAGCGAGGCTGGCGAAGGCTGCATCGCTTCGGCAGCGGCCGGGGTGCGACCATGCGCACAAGACGGTGGCGGCGACGATGGGGCCGACGCCGGTGAGCTCAAGAAGGTCGGGTCGCCAGTCGATGACGATGGCTCGGAGGGTCGCTTCGTGTGCTGCTGCTTCGTCGTTGAGCGCGTTGATGCGCCGGGCGAGGGAGCGCAAGGCGGTGGCGCTGGCCGTGGTCTCGATGTCCCAGCGGGTATTGATCCGCAAGCCCGTGGCCGTCGCTGTCATCACGATCGTCGACTGGCCGCGGAACCGGGCCCGGAGCGCCTCGGGGGCGACGAGGACCAGGGCACGCAGCTGGCGCTGGGCATCTGAGGACGCGTCGACAGCGGAACGGCGCGCAGCCAGAGTGGCCGCCAGCGCAGCGCGGGCGCCGCGACGGCGTGGCTGGGCGTGATGTTCGAGGCCCATGGCTTCGCGAGCACCGCGGACAGCGTCGATCGAGTCGGACTTCCCGCCGCGTCGGGCGGGGCGGTTCGGGCGCTCGATCTCGATGACCGTCTCGCCGGCGGCTTGAAGGTGGTCGGTGAGCCCAGCGCCATAGCTGCCGGTTCCCTCGATCGCCCAGACGCGTAGACCGTGGTGACGGTCAGCCAGAGCGACAAGGTCGTCGTAGCCATCGGGATCGGTTCCGACCGTCAGTTCCTCGAGCACGGCACCCGTCGAGGTTGCGACGACGGCTGCGGTGTGGGTGTCTTGGTGTGTGTCGACACCGATGACGGCATCGAACTGGTCTGTCAGCATGGTCACTGCGTTCTTCTCCTTGTCAGGACGGGACGTGTGGTTCCGGTCCGGTAGGAGTTCGGCAGGACTGTGATGGGACACACCAGCATCACCTGGTGGTCAGGCTCCTGATCAGGCCAGTCGCCCCTGCCGGGCCGGTGCCGACACCAACGCCCGGACAAGTCCGGTCAAAGGCACGAAGCCAGTCAGTCGAAGGGTCACGAACGCTGGTATCGGCGATAGCCCAGCACGAAGACCGAGCCACCGCTGATCCTCACAGTCAGTCGAGGCAGGTGTGGAGGGCGGCCATGAGGGCGGCGGTTCGGACGTCCTGCTCGGCGGTCACGAGCATCTGGTTCAGGACGTGGCTGAACGCGGCGCCGCGCTCGGGGTCGGCGAAGGCGATGGAGCCGCCGGCGCCGTCGTGGCCGAACGACGAGCCGCCGAGCATCGGCTGGCGGGCGAACGGGCGCATGAACCCGGCGCCCCACGACGCGCCCAGGTACGGCTCGCCCCACTGGTTGCCCTCGGAGCGGACGACGGATGCGGCGGCGATGGTCTCGGGCTCGAGCAGGCGCGGGTGGCCGTCGACCTCGCCGATCACGTTGGCGTAGAGCCGCGAGAGCGAGCGGGCGTTGGTGATGCCGTTGGCCGCCGGGAGCTGGACGCGGTGGACGACGGGGTCGTTGATGCCCGTGCCGGGGCCGGCGACGGTGGATGGCAGCAGCCCGTTGAGGGTGAGGGCTCGCCAGCCGAGGCCGCCCTCGGGCAGGACCAGGGCGATGAGCGCCGGGTCGACGTCGGGCGGTTGGATCGGGGCGACGCGCGGCTCGATCTCGTCGGGCAGCCCGATCCACAGGTCGAGGCCCAGCGGCCCGGTGAGCTCGTCGGCCACCATGGCGCCGACGGTCTTGCCCGTCACCCGGCGGACGATCTCGCCGAGGGTCCAGCTGAACGTGATCGCTTGGTACAGGTGGTCGCTCCCCGGCTCGAAGAGGGGCTCCTGGGCGGCGAGGCGAGCGGCCATGCCCGCGGGGTCGGCCAGGTCCTCGAACGTGACGGGACCGTCCACCACCGTCAGGCCGCTCTGGTGGCTCATGACCATGCCGACGGTGGTCTCGTCCTTGCCGGCTGCGCCGTACTCGGGCCAGTGGTCGGTGACCAGCGCGTCGAGGTCGAGCAGGCCGCGCTGCACCAGCAGGTGGGCGCAGATCGACGAGACGCCCTTGCTCACCGAGAACACGATCGCCACGGTGTCGCGATCCCAGGGCCGGCCGCTCACGGGGTCGGCGGTGCCGCCCCAGAGGTCGACGACGAGCTGGCCGTCGACGTGCAGCGCGCAGCTGGCCCCGAGCTCGCCGCGGTCGAAGTTGGCGGCGAACGCGTCGGCCACCGCGCCGTAGCCCGGCTCGGCGAACCCATCGATGTGCACATCCGTGGAAGCGGTCATGGCCGCGCACGATACGCCCGGCCGTCAAGGTCTGATCCGCCACGATCCCGACGAGGCCCTGGTCAGCGGGGGTCTGGGCCGGTCTCGGACCACAATGAGTACCGATTGCTCATGCTGCTCGTCGTGGGGGACCGGATGATGCTCCCATGAGCAAGAACCTCCTCTTCCGCGGTGCCGTCGCCGGCCTCGCCCTGGCCGCGGCGAGTGCCGTCGTCCCGTCCGCCGCATCGCCCGCCTTCGCGCAGGGCTCGCACCACGAGGTCGCCGTCACCATGCGCGTCAGCACCGATGGCGCCGGGACCCAGCCGCCGTGGGGCTCGTACTCGCCGGCCCTCACGCCGGACGGCCGGTTCCTCGCGTTCGAAGAGGTCGGCTCCCAGCAGGCCTGGGTGGAGGACCTGCTGACCGGCCAGACCGAGGTGGTGTCGAAGAACGCGGCGGGGGCCGAGGCCGATGACACCGTGATGGTGAAGGGCATCAGCGCGGATGGCAACCGGGTGCTGTTCGAGAGCTCCGCCACCAACCTCATCGCCGGCCCGCACACCGCGCACGACCTGTTCATCCGGGACCGCAAGGCGAACACGCTGGAGCGGGCCAACGTCGACCCGAACGGTCAACTGTCGGAGGTCTACGACTACCAGGCGAGCATGGACGAGAGCGGCTACCGGGTGGCCTGGGTGTCGGCCGACGAGAAGGTCTGGACCCGGAACACCTTCTACCCGGGCACCACCCAGCGGGTCGACGTCTCGAGCGCCGAGGTGGGTGCGAACGGCATCTCGTACCAGGCGGCGATCTCCGGGGACGGGAACCACGTGGTGTTCACCTCGTACGGGAGCAACCTCATCGCCAACGACACCAACACCTGGGCGGACGTGTTCGAGCGGACCGTGTCGACGGGCACCACCGTGCGGGCCTCGCTCGGGTTCGGCTCGTCCCAGGCGTCGAAGAACTCGAACACCGGCTCGGTCAGCAAGGACGGCCGCTACGTGGCGTTCCTGTCCGACGCGACCGATCTGGTCGCCGGCGACACCAACCTCGCGACCGACGTGTTCGTCCACGACCTCGTGAACGACGTGACCCAGCGGGTCAGCCTCGGGGCCACCTCCATCCAGGGGAACGGCCACGCCAACTCGCCGCACATCAGCGCCGACGGCCAGTCCGTCCTGTTCCGCAGCGGCGCCTCGAACCTGGTCCCCGGCGACGGGCTCGGCCACCAGAACTGGTTCGAGCGGAACCTCAAGACGCAGTTCACGGTGGCGGTCGACCAGTCGCTCGGGCTCAACCTCGGCAACGACGAGGCCAACTTCGAGGGCTCGATCAGCGCCGACGGGTCGGTGGTGGCGTTCGTGACCAAGTCGAGCAACCTGGTCGCCGGCGACACGAACACCCGTGACGACGTGTTCGTCCGGATGGTCGAGTCGGAGGGCCCGCACCTCGCCCTCTCGTCGGTCGTCAACGCCCAGATCGCCAACTTCGGCGGCGCCATCGGCGACGCCGCGCCGCTCACCGCCGATCTGGAGAACGGGCGCATCTTCGTGCCGCACCTCATCTCGAAGCTCGCCCACGCCCCGGCGTGGGCCGCGAACCGGGAGCCGGTCGCCCGCCTCTACCAGGCGTTCTTCCACCGGGAGCCCGACCTGAACGGCCTGGAGTACTGGGTCGACAAGAAGGCGCACGGATCGGGCCTGTCGGTCATCGCCAGCAGCTTCGCCAAGTCGTCGGAGTTCAAGACCCACTACGGGGACGTGTCCGATGCCGACTTCGTGAAGCTCGTCTACCAGAACGTCCTGGACCGGCCCGCCGACAAGCCCGGCCTGGCGCACTGGACGGCCAAGATGGGCGAAGGCCTCAGCCGGGGCGGCGTGATGATCCAGTTCTCCGAGTCGTCGGAGGGCCGGCGCCACCTCGCCCCGCAGGTCGACGCCGTCCTCATCGGGCTCGGCATGCTGCAGAAGATGCCGGCGAAGGCGGACTACGACAAGGCCGTGGCCGCCGCCGCCAAGGGCGGCCCCGAAGCCGAAGCCGCCTACTACCTCGACAGCGCCGCCTACTACGCCCGCTACTGAGGCCGAGCGGGTGACGGGTCAGCCGCCCGTCACTCCGACCCACCCCGAACTTGTTGCCGCCAGTGTTCGATGGAGCCCTGGCGGCAACAAGTTCAGCGACCCGCCCGAACATGTTGCACCGAGTGTTCGATGGAGCCCTGGCGGCAACAAGTTCAGCGACCCGCCCGAACATGTTGCACCGAGTGTTCGATGGAGCCCTGGCGGCAACAAGTTCCGGGGTCAGGCGGTCACGCGGTCAGCCCTTGGCGGCGGCCTGCTCGGCTTGGGTCATGCCGCCGGAGACGGCGATGTAGCCGGTGGGGCGGACGGTGACGACGACGCGGACGGGCGCGTCGCCGCGGCCGATGCTGAACCCGTACCGCTCTTGCAGGCTGACGTAGAAGTCGGCGTTCGGGTCGGGCTCGATCGACTCCACGACGCCCCGGACCTCGAGGAACCGGTAGGGGTCGTCGGGGTCGGCGATGGAGAACGAGACCCGGGGCTCGTGGGCGAAGTTCTTGAACTTCTGGCGGTTGTTGGTGTGCGTGAAGCGGACCACCTCGCCGTCCCACACGAACCACATCTCGCTGACCTGCGGCGCCCCGTCCGGGCGCACGGTGCCCAGGTGGGCCGACACCGGCAGGTCGAGCAGGTCGGCATGGGAAGGGGGGAGCGTCTTCGGCATGGCATCCACCGTACGGACGCCCCCCACCGATTCCGACCGTCACCCGTGGGTCGGGTCGGAGCGGTTGTGTCGTAAGGGTGGGCCATCCGGGGATCGAACCCGGAACCAGCGGATTAAAAGTCCGATGCTCTGCCAGTTGAGCTAATGGCCCGGGGCCGGAAGAGAACGCGGAAGAAAGACTCCGTGTTCCGAGGCGCCGGCGACGGTCGGACGATCGTAGGTCCTGACCCGGCCCCTGCCGGGCTCCAAGGTGGTCTTCGAGGTCGACAACAATCGCCAGACCAGCGTGGTGATCGAGCGCGCCATCTTCCGTTATCCGATCCCGGCTCAAGTGCACCTCATCATCGCGGTGGACTTCCCCGGTGCGTCCCCCACGTCGGCCGATTCGCGATCGTGGCGGATCGAGGCAGGCCAGGTCGTGGTCGAGTTTCTTCGGTCGCTGCCGGCGATCGCGGGGCCCTCGCTCGCCTTGGGCTGGGGGTGGGACTGAGCGGGTACCGGGGAAGACCTACGACACCCCAGGAGCCACCATGGCCAACGATCGAGACCTCACCGGGATGCACATCGCGTTCCTCGCCACCGACGGGGTCGAGCAGGTCGAGCTGACCGGGCCCTGGGACGCGGTGAAGGAAGCCGGTGCAGCCGTGGACCTCATCTCGACGGTCGACGAGGTCCAGGGCTTCCGCCACCTCGATCAGGCGGACACCTTCCCGGCCGACGAGCAGGTCGCCAAGGCAGACGCTGCGGACTACGACGCCTTGGTCCTGCCGGGGGGCGTGGCGAACCCGGACGCCCTCCGCATGGATGACGACGCGATGGGCCTCGTCCGCTCCTTCGCGGCCTCGGGGAAGCTGGTCGCGGCGATCTGCCACGCCCCCTGGCTCCTCGCCGAGGCGAACCTCATCGAAGGCCGAACGGTCACCTCCTGGCCCAGCCTCCAGACCGACCTGCGCAACGCCGGGGCGAACTGGGTCGACCAAGAGGTCGTCGTCGACACCGCGGCCACCGGGACCCTGATCACCAGCCGCAACCCTGACGACATCCCCGCCTTCAGCGAGGCCATCATCACCCACCTCGCAACGAGCGGCACTCGATGATCGAGTTCACGACCACGATGGAGACCGGACGGACCCCCGAATCGGTGTTCGCCTACCTTGCCGACCTCACGAACTTCGCGGAATGGGACCCGGGGACGAAGCGATCGGTGCAGGTCGAGGGCGATGGCCCCGGGTTCGCCGCCGGGTACCGACTGAAGGTCGGGCTGATCTCGATGCACTACACGATCACCGAGTTCGACGCTCCAAAGCGTGTGACCGCGCAGGGGACCCATCCTCTGGTCCGCTCGACCGACACGATGCTCGTCGAGCCGATCCCCACCGGGACACGGGTCACCTACCGCGCCGATCTCCGCCCCCGCGGGCCCCTTCAGCTCTTGAACCCAGCGTTCGAGCGCATCTTCAAGCGCATGGGTGACGATGCCGCCCAGGGTCTCGCTCGGGCGCTCGATGCCCGCCTCTCGGAGATCCACCTCTGAACAGGCCGGCTGCTCCGTTGCGTTGAGCCTCCCCAAGGGGCTCCCGGCAGCTCCGCTCGGGCGGCCATGCGGGCAAGCATCGGCTCGTACGGGTGGAGCCCGTCGCGACCAGCAAGGCGACGCGCGCCCTGGCCCCGATGAAACCGCAGATCGGGGCCCGGCCGAACGGCCGGGCCCCGATGGGTGGGGAAGGTGCGGGTCAGAGGTTGATCCTCTGGATGATGAACCCGAAGTTGGAGCCGGGCGTGCCGACGGCGTAGACGGCGGTCAGCTGGTTGGCGGCCACTCGCAAGCGCGGGACGGCGGCGACCCGAGCCCCGCTGCCGGCGACGTGCACGACGACGTCGTAGCGGCCGGCCATCGTGGTGACGTCGGCCTGCTGACCGTTCTCGGCGGGGCCGTAGCGCCGGTTGAAGAAGCTGAAGGTCCGGTTCCACGGGTAGTACCCGAGGTCGACGTTGACGGCTGGTGCATTGGCGGCGTGCCGGATCGAGACCCGACCGCCGCCGGCGGGCGCCTTGGTGGTGCTGTTGTTGAACACGTTGATGGTCGGCTTGCCGCTGCCGTCGAAGCTGGCGATGGCCGACAGGTTCTTGCCCGAGGGCACGTCGAGGGTCTTGGAGAAGATCACCTCGCTGGCGCTGAGCTTGCCGTCGTCGTCGGCGGTGGGCGCGGCGATGTACACGGTGTACGAGGCCGGTGCCAGCGAGACCGGCCCGGCAACGTGCTTGAAGGTGAAGTCGTCGGCGAGCAGACCGGCGTCTCCGACCGCCCCGCCGGCAGCACCGGCGTAGACGTCGACCTTGGTGCCCTTGTCGTCGAGCGGCAGCCCGTGGATGACGTACACCTTCGACGGGGCGGAGGCCTTCGGGGCGGCGCCCGAGGCGAGCGGCTGGCCGGCGATCGCCGCTCCGGCCAGGGTGGCGACGGCGAGCAGGCCGGCGGTGAGCTTGGTTCGCATGATGGATCCCTCCGGGGGAGTTGGGTGGTTTCAGGTTTCCTACGGCGCCAACTCTCAGCCGGATGACATTTAGTGCTAAATACTTCGGGACCAGGAGAGGATCATGTCGATGCCACATGGAGCTGCCCGGGGCGGGACCCCATGACCGGCGGTCAGTTGCTGACGCTGGACGAGGCCGCCGAGCGACTGGGCGTCCACTACATGACGGCGTACCGCTACGTGCGCACCGGGCGCCTCCGCGCCGTGAAGGTCGGAAGGATCTGGCAGGTCGATTCGGTCGACGTCGACGCCCTGGGCGGCGGCGGGCCCGGCGCGGTCTCCGGGCCGAAGGGCGACGCGGCGACTCGGTTCGAGGCCAGGCTGCTCGCCGGCGACGAGGCCGGCGCCTGGACGGTCGTCGAGGAGGAGCTGGTGAACGGCCGGGAGCCTGCCGAGGTGATGGTGGGGATCATCGCCACCGCCATGGGCTCCATCGGTGCCCGATGGGACCGAGGCGAGGTGACGGTGGTCGACGAGCACCTTGCCACCACGATCGCGACCCGCGTCATCGCACGGCTCGGGCCGCAGTTCGCCCGGCGAGGGCTGGCTCGAGGCGTCGTCGTGCTCGGCGCGCCGGCAGGCGACCACCACGCGCTCCCGACGGCGATCGTGCGAGACCTGCTTCGCGGCGAGCACTTCGACGTGGTCGACCTCGGCGCCGACGTTCCGGCGGATTCGTGGGCTGAGGCGTCCGCGAGCGCAGGGGTGAGCTCCCCGTCGCTCGTCGCGGTCGGCATCGCCGTGAGCACGGCGGACAACGAGCGCGCCGTCTCCGGGGCGATCGACGCGATCCGTTCGGTCACGGCAGCACCGATCGTGGTGGGGGGCGTCGCTGCGGTGGCGTTCGAAGCCGCGCAGTCCGGGGTGATGATCACGGCGAGCGCCCTCGACGCGGTGGCGTTCATCACCTCGTTGGTCTGATCCGACCAGGCCACGGGCCGGGCGCGGGCGCGATCAAGCCTCGGTCTGCGCGCCGATTCCTTGTCAGAAGTGAGGGTGTTGCCCGCTGTGTTCTCCCCCTGGATGGAAAGACGGAGCCCCGCAACACTCGCGGGGGCATGGGCACGGGGCTCCGTCAGATCGTCCGCTACCCGACTGAGGCCACGGGCAAACCGAACGAAGTTCGGTACGCCTCGGGGTCGCACCAGGCCGTTGCGTTCGATCGTCCTCCCCGACCAGACCCATCGGCGCCGGGGACTGACGGCGGGCCGGTCCGGGTACCCGAGGGAGGTCAGGGTCCCCACCCGGGGCCTCGCCGTCTGGAGGACCGATGGATGTCCGCATGTGCTGCCCGACCTGCGATGGCTGGGTCGTGCTGGCACCACGCCGAGCAGGGGACCGGCCGAGCCACGGCCGCTGCGAGCGTTGCGGCCGGACCTACGACCTCGCCCCCGCCGGCCTCGCACCTCGCCGGCACGACGGCGGGTTCCGGTCCGCAGAACCCAGGCACGCGTGAGCGCCAGCGATCGACCCGGTGCCCGGGTCGCCGTCGTCATCGTCGTCGTCGCCATCGCCGCCGTCGGGATCTGGTTCTGGCGGCGCCCGGCGCCGATCGCGCCGGGCATCTTGTTCGTCGGCGACTCCGTCACCTACATGTCGACGAAGCAGCTCGACGAAGAGATGCACTCGGACAGCCCCGAGGTCCTCGCACGCGTCGGGTTCACGTCGTCGGACATGCTCCCGCTGGTCACGCGCGAGGTGGACCGGCGGGCCAAGGACGACGAGCTCCGGCAGGTGGCCGTCCTCATCGGGTACAACGACGTGCTCAAGCAGCACGCCGACAGCCCGGCGCTGGCGCGCGTCATGGCCCTCGCCAACCGGTTCGACTGCGCCGTGTGGCTCACGCTCCCGCCGATCCCCCTGCGGGAGAAGGAGGTGGCGGAGTGGAACCGGCGGGTCGCCGAGACCGCCGGCTCGTATCCGCACGTCCACGTCGTCGACGATTGGCGCAAGGCCGTCGAGGCGGCTCCTCTGGGCGAGCTGATCACGCGGCGGGACGGGGTGCACCCCACCCCGGGGGGCGCCAAGCGCCTCTCGGAGATCTACACCGACGCCGTCCACCGAGTCTGCTGAGGTCGGGACGGACCAAGCGTGCTCGTGGTCCGGCGCTCGGCCGAACGGAACGCCGTCGTCTGCCGACCGTCAGGTCTGCACCTGGGCGAGCAGAGCCATGTCGTCTCGACAGGCCCAGTGCTCGACGATCATGCCGTCGACCACGCGCCAGATGTGGATGAACGTCCACGCCGTCGGGCGGTCGGATACCGGCACGCCCGCGAGCAATGGCATCGTGGAGCCCCGGTGGGTGCCGCGCAGCGTCAGGTGCTGCGCGACGAGGTCGCCGTCCGCGAGGAGGTGATGAGGCTCCGCGATGACCGGCCCGAGGTCGGCGTCGATCGTGCTCAGGATGACCCTGAGTCCCTCACGGCCCTGAGGCCCCGCCGCATGGTTGACCATGTCCACGGCTACGAGCTCGTCGAGGACCGTGGCGTCGCCCGCCTCCGAACGTCGGAGCAGCTCCTCGACGACGTCCTTGGGTGTGCGCTCACTCATGTCAGGGAGCATCTCATGAACGGGGCGATGGAGGGGCTCCGTCGGGTTGAGCTGGCTTGCGTCGGGACCGGCGAAGCTCACGGGATGTAGCCCGGCCCACGAGATCTTGGCTGGCCCCGTGGCGTCTCTGGACCCGACATTGCGGGTACCCCGGTGCGATGCAGACTTGGGAACCTACGGGCACCGACCTTCTCGGGGAGTACCTGCGGCCTCGTACGCCTTGGCGCGATCGGCCGTGGGTCGTGGCGAACATGGTCGCGGGTCTTGACGGGTGCGCCGCGAGAGGCGGCCGCGTCGGGTCCCTCTCGGGCCCCGCCGACAAGGATCTGTTCCGGCAGCTGCGCCAGGTGGCCGACATCGTCCTCGTGGGCGCGCAGACCGTTCGACTCGAGCGCTACGGGCCTGTTCGCCTCACCGAGGCCGAAGTGGCGGTCAGGGTCGAGCGAGGACAGCAACCAGTGCCGCGGGTGGCCGTCCTGAGCGGGTCGCTCGAGTTCGATTGGAGCATCGCGCTGTTCACCGCAACAGCCGACCGACAGCCCCGTCCCATCCTCGTGACCGCCGCATCCGCCGATCCAGCGGCGGTCGCCGAAGCCAGCCAGCATGCCGATGTGCTCGTGGCCGGCGAGGAGACCGTCGACGTCCCCGTTGCGCTGCGCCGGCTGCACGAGCACGGGGCGCGCACCGTGCTCACCGAGGGCGGCCCCCACTCGCTCGGTGAGCTGGCCGCTCTGGGCCTCCTCGATGAGCTCTGCCTCACCCTCTCGCCGGTCATGGGCGGCGATCCGCTCCCTGTGGCCGTGTGGCCGCTCGGAGCCGATCCGACGGACTTCCGCCTGGCGTCCGTCGGCTCGGATGACGGGCACCTGTTCCTCCGCTACCTCCAGGAGCCCTGCCCATGAGCGACCACCCCAGCATCGACGCACCCGACCGCGAGGCGTTCGATGCGCTCATGGCCGACCTCGACCAGCCCCTCGTCATCGTGACCACGGCATCCCACGATGTGCGGGCCGGATGCGTCGTGGGGTTCCACGCCCAGTCCGGCATCGATCCCGTCGAGTACGCGGTGTGGCTCTCCAAGGCGAACCACACCTACCGGGTCGGCGCACTCAGCGAGCACTTCGGCGTGCACTTCCTCTCGAAGGAGCACCACGACCTCGCTCGACTGTTCGGCGGCCACAGCCAAGAGGACGTCGACAAGTTCTCGGAATGCGATTGGTCCGCTGGACCCGACGGCGTCCCCCTCCTCGATCGGATCACGAACCGCTTCGTGGGCCGCCGTCGCGCATGGCTTGACCCGGGCGCTGACCACATCTGTCTCGTGCTCGCCCCGGTGGCCGCCGACCGTTCGGGCACCACGGGATGGCTACGTCTCGCCGACGCCGCCGACATCGACGCCGGCCATGGCGCCGAGGAACGGCAGCGCCCCGACTGAGTGCCCCCACGATGGCTGGACCCGTCCGCCGGCGTGAGCAGAGGCGGGTCGCCCAGGAGCAGGCCGCGGCCGATGCGAAGGCGGCCGAGGCAAACGCAGTACGGCCGAGGAGCGGATCGAACGCCAGGAGCGGAAGGCGAAGAGCGCGGCGATCGCCACCGAGTGCCGGGCGCTCGCCTCGGGGGCCAGCGGCCCGAACCGGCGATCGCGGGGCGGGCCACTTCATGGTTCCTTCGTCAGGCGTGCCCGTGGTACTCGACCATGAACAAGGTGGCGTCATCGTGCAGCGGCTCGCTGGTGTAGGCGAGAACCGAGGCCGCCAGACGGCGGATCGTCTCGGCCGGAGAGGTCCGCTCTGTGCACGCACGGACCGCCAGGTCGGCCAACCGCTCGACGCCGAACAGCTCCCCATCAGGCGACCGGGACTCGGTGACCCCGTCGGTGTAGAAGAGCACGCGGTCGCCGGGCTGCAGCTGACAGGACGCGACCTCTTCTACTGGTCCACCGAAGCCCATCGGCCTCGAGGGCCGGCACGCGAGCTCGCCGATGAAGCTCCCGTCGCGCACGAGCAGGGGAAGCGGGTGTCCGGCGTTGAGCCACGTCAGCTCGCCGGTGTCGAGCTCCAGCGACCCGATCTGTGCGGTGGCGAAGGCTCCGTCCCCCACTTGCGAGCGGATGAGTGCTCCCGCCTCCAGGTACGCCTTCTCCATGCCCTGCATCTCCCGCCGGGAGTTGCGGAGGGCGTTCAGCGCCAGGACCGCGATGGAGACGGCGGAGATCCCGTGGCCGACGGCGTCGATGATCGCGAACTCGGCACGCTCGGGGTTGATCGCGTAGTCGAAGCAATCGCCGCCGATCGAGTACGCCGGCTCGAGGATGCCGCTCACCGACACGGTGCTGGTCGAGCAGGCGAGGGGCGGCAGGAGTGCCCATTGGATCTCGGCGGCGATGGAGAGCGGCTCCGCTCGCCGGCCCCGCAGGAAGACATCGGTGTAGCGGCGCTTGCTGATCAGGGTGAGCACGAGCACCCGAACGATCGATGCGGCGGTCTGGGCCCGTTCATCGGTCCAGTCGGCGTGCACCAGCTCGAGGACTCCGAGCCGTTCGCTGCCCTCGGTCAACGGCACGCAGACGGTCGCCTCCCCCTCAGGTGCCGTGATGATCTTCCCGGTGGCGAAGCAGTGTCCCGAGAGCGTCCCTTCGATGGATTCGCGGGGGCCGAGATGGCCGTCGTGCCCGAGCTCGCGCAGGGTGGTCAGCCCGTAGTCAGCGACGAGCATCCGGGCAGATGTCGCCCCCATGGCGATGCCGGTGAGCTCGACGACGGTGGTGAGCTCGCTCACCGGAAGATCGCTCGTCCTCGTGATGAGCGCCGCCAGGGCGCTCCCGAGGTCCGGAGGCCCGGCCACGTCGGGCGAAGCGTCGGGGCTGGATGGCTCTGTCATGTCCGTCCTCCGCGTCTCGGCGTCGCCGACTCACCATGGTCTACCGGACGGTGTCCCCGATGCGAGGGGGAGACAGGCGGATCGCCCGACCGATCCGAGCCGAGCGCCCCCGGCGCCAGGCGCCGTCGCCTCGCCGCGCGCCGGGAGCACCGAGACGGCGAATCGCCCGAGGACCTCGACCCCCGTGGGCGCTTCGCCTTCGTGCGGCGACGTGGTTCAGGCGTTGGGGGCTGTTGCGCGGCCGGTGAACGCGGACACGAAGGCGGCGTGGTTGGCCCAGGCGAGGATGCGCTCGATGATCCTGGTCCCGATCGTCGCCCCGACGCCGGAGACGAGCCCGCCGAGGGCGAGGCCGGCGAGCACGTCGGTGGCGTAGTGGGCGCCGACGTAGACCCGGGTGAAGGCCATCAGCACGGCGAGGGCGACGGTCGCTCTGCCGAGCGGCCGGTCGCTGATCCAGAGCCCGACCGCGACCGCCCCGACGGCGGTGGCGTGGTCGCTGGGGATCGAGAAGTCGGTCGTGCGGCTGACGAGGACGTGGACGCCGTGCAGGGTCTCGTACGGGCGATGGCGGTCGATGATGCCGCCGATGATCTGGCCGAGACCGAGGGCGATCCCCGCGGCGGCGGCGGACCATAGGGCGCCAGCGAGTCGGTGGAGGTCGCCGGTGCTGCGTGCTCGCCACCAGGCGGCGAGGAGGATGCCGGCGAACACCACGACGCCGTAGTTGGCGTAGGCGGTGGCGAACGGGTGGGCCCATGCGGTTCGTGCGGCGAACCGGTTGATGCTCAGGTACAGGCTCTGGTCCATGGTCAGGACGGCTCCGGGGTCGGTTTGGGAGCGCCGAGGAGGCGGTCGATGAGAGCGGGGTCGGCGGGCCAGGCTTCGTGGATGACGTCTCGGGGGACGCTGCGCCCGGCGTAGCGGAGCGCGAGGGCCACGACGACGATGTCATCGAGCGGCCCGATGACCGGCAGGAACTCGGGGATCAGGTCGATCGGCGACAGGACCCAGAGGCCCGCGAACGCCACGGCGGCTTTGGCTCGACCGGGGACGCGCGGGTCGGTGCGGAGCCGGCGCAGCATGGTGGCGCACGCGGGCAGGAATCCGGCCAGGTCCTTGGCGGCGCCGGCAGGGAGCCGAGCTGCGAGGATCACCATCAGGGTCCACGAGCACGCCACGACGGCTGCTCCGATGACCAGTAACCTCAGCACATCTAGAACTGTAACCACGGTTACATCGGAGCTTCCGGTCATGGATCACGAACAGGAGTGGCTCGTCGTGGTCGCCCGCCTCCCAGCCGACCCGTCGCGGCACCGCGTGGCCGTCTGGCGTGAGCTCCGGCGGGCCGGTGGCATCCCCCTCGGCGGAGGGACCTGGGCGCTGCCCGAGGGACCGACCACCCCGGCAGTGCTCGAACAGGTGCGTGCCCTGGTCTCACGGGCCGAGGGATCGTTGATCGAGCTGACGGCGATGCCTCGCGACGACGAGTCCGGCCGGCTGCTCGAGGCGTCGTACACCGATGCGTGCGAGGCCGAGTGGATCGAGTTCCTGGCCGACTGCGACAAGTACTCAGCAGAGATCGCACGGGAGATCGCGAAGGAGAAGTTCACGCTCGCTGAGCTCGAGGAGGAGGAGCAGAGCCTCGACCGCCTTCGCCGCTGGCACCGCGCGGTGGCCCTCCGGGACCGGTTCACGGCTCCATCAGCGGCCGCCGCCCGAACGCGCCTCGAAGCGTGCACCGCAGAGCTCGAGGACTTCGCGGAGCGGGTGTACGCCGCACTCGGCCAGCTCTGACCGACCGCCCAGCGGCCCGGGTGCTGGATCCAGGACCGCCACGGCGGGCACGTCGCGTCCAGGGTCCGGGTGCAACGAGCGGCGCGTCTCGTGCCAGGTCGTCGGCGTGCTTCAGAGCACGTCGAGGTGCTCGTCGATGAAGGCCAGCATCTCGACGTGTCCGTCGGCGAGACCGAGGGCCTCCTCGATCGCCATGACCTGGATCACCCCCGTCATGGCCAGCAGGAGGACGTTTGGGGAGATGGCGACCGCGGGGCCATCGCGCTCGGCCAGCACGGCCGCGAGGGCATCGAGCTGCAGGGCCCGGAACCGCTCGGCGTAGCGGGCGAGCTCGGCCCGGATCACCTTTCGGTGGTTGGCCAGGGCGGCGAACTCGATGTTGTACGCCGCCCCGACGGTTCCACTGCGGAACGCCCAGATCGACTGCAACGAGCACTCCTCGGCCATGGCCTGCTCGAAGAGCGCGATGCCTTCTTCGGCCCGTCTGCGAAAGACCTCCACGAAGAGATCGTCCATCGTGCGGAAGTAGTAGTGGACGAGCTGGGGGGCGACATCGGCCTCACGCCCGACATGCCGAGAGGTGACGGCTGCGTAGCCCTCCTCGATCATCAGCTTCTCGGCGGCGTCGAGCAGCTTCCGGCGAGTCTCGGAGTCGGTCGCGCCGGGCTTTCGCTGCGATGCCATCCGCCCACCTTGCCATCCCCCCATCTCGCCACCCCTCGTCTGGGGCCCGGGACGTGCTAAGCAACTGCTCAACATGGTTGTGCAGTTGCACAATTCAAGAGCGCGATGGAGTCGACGGTTGGAAGATCTCGAGGCGATCAAGCAGCTGAAGGCCCGGTACTTCCGCACGATGGACACCAAGGACTGGGAGGGGATGCGTCAGGTCTTCACCGACGACGTGGTGATCGACACCAGCGAATCCGGCGGCGAGATCCTGACGGGGGCCAGCGAGTTCCTTATCTACCTGCAGGAGGCACTCGCGGGAGCCACCACGGTGCATCAGGGGCACATGCCCGAGATCATCATCACGTCGGATGCGACGGCCACGGGCGTGTGGGCGCTGGCTGACATCGTGATCTGGCCGAACGGGGTCCGGCTCGACGGATACGGCCACTACCACGAGACCTATTCGAAGATCGACGGCGAGTGGCGGATCGCGTCCTCGAAGCTCACCCGACTCCACACCGACTTCGCCGTGCCGGAGGAGGCCTGATGCCGGTCGCGGTGATCACCGGTGGTGCGTCGGGTCTCGGCCTGGCGTTGGGGGAGTCGTGCGCGGCGCTCGGGATGGACGTGGCGCTGCTCGACCTCGATGGCCAACGGGCGGCCGATGAGGCGGCCCGCGTTGCGGAGGCACACGGCGTCGAGGTGTGGGGCTCGGCGGTCGACGTTGCCGAGGGCGCCAGCGTCGATCGCGCTGCGACCCAGGTCGGGGAGCGCTTCGATGCGGTCGATCTGGTCATCTCCAACGTCGGGGTGCAGCTGTTCGGTGCGGTGGAGACCTTCACCGACGACGAGTGGCGCTGGGTGCTCGATGTCAACGTCGTCGGCTCGGCCCGCGTCGCCCGCTCGTTCCTGCCGCTCCTCCGCAAGGCTTCGTCGCCGCGGCTGGCGTTCACGACGTCGTCGTCGATCCTCGATCCGGCCAGCCGTCTCGGCGCGTACCAGTCGAGCAAGTTCGCCGTCTGGGGCCTGGCGGAGACGCTGCGAGTCGAGCTCGCCCATGAGGGCATCGGCGTTTCGGTCATCCTCCCGTCCGGCATGATCACCCGCCACCTCGAGACCAGCGAGGCAGCTCAACCCGAGCGCCTCCGCCGGCCGATCGCCAACGACGGCGACTTCGACGCCATGATCGGCAGCAACCCGGGCATGGCCGAGATGCTGGCGACGTCGGACGACGCCGCAGCCGGAGTGGTCGAGGCCGTCCTTGCCGGTGAGCCCTACGTGATCACCCACGGCGACCTCACCGAAGCC
This sequence comes from Aquihabitans sp. McL0605, assembly GCF_049993875.1. Taxonomy (NCBI): domain Bacteria; kingdom Bacillati; phylum Actinomycetota; class Acidimicrobiia; order Acidimicrobiales; family Iamiaceae; genus Aquihabitans; species Aquihabitans sp. McL0605. The sequence continues at coordinate 2,034,358 of NZ_CP188252.1, read as the reverse complement.
GTCGCGACCCGCTCCGCAGCATTGCAGCGTGCCGCGACGTCGGCCCGAGACGCGCGGAGCTGAGTCGGCGGTGGGCCACGCAAAGAGCACCGATGAGGCGGCCGGCCCTCGCCGGCACTGGACCGCGGCGATCTACACGCGGCTCAACCCCCTCATGGGTCGGGTGCTGACCTCACGGTGGCACCGCCTGGCCAGTGGCCGAACGGTGCTCCTCGGCATCACCGGTCGTCGGACAGGACAGCAGTACGAGATCTGCGTGGGGTACGCACCGTTCGAACCCCACGCGATCGACGTGCTCGTCTCCGACGCGTCGAACCGAACGTGGTGGCGGAACTTCAACGACGGTGGACCGGTTCGAGTGGTCCTCCGAGGGGAGGAGCTCGACGGGTGGGCGACTGCTCATCGGGCCCCGACCCCGGAGTTCAAGACGATCGCAGACCGGGCCCTGCCGGCGATCCTCGGCCGCGCCGGAGCGAAGCGCTTCTTCGCGGTTGCCGACCTCGATCCCGAACGTGGCTTGAGCCCAGAAGATCTGGCTCGCCTCGATGGGTTCGCAGTCGCCGTCTCTGTGACCGTCCATCCGTCGATCGAGCCGGGGCCGGGTGGCCTTGACTCCCGAGAAAGGAACCGAGCGATGACCCAGACCCAGACCAACGCCGAGGCGCGCGACACCGTCGCGGCCGGGGAGCCAGACGCCAGGGGAGGCGATCGATGACCCTTCGCATCGTGCAATGGACCACGGGCAACGTCGGGCAGCGGTCGGTCCGCGCCGCCGTCGCCCATCCTGACGTCGAGCTGGTCGGGTGCTACGCCTGGTCGCCCGACAAGGTCGGACGTGACGTCGGCGACCTGTGCGGCATCGATCCGGTGGGCGTGATCGCCACCGACGACGTCGACGCGCTGCTCGCCCTCCAGCCGGATTGCGTCGTCTACAACCCGCAGTGGCAGTCGCCCGACGAGCTGGTGCGCATCCTCGAGGCCGGCGTCAACGTGGTGAGCACGGCCGCCTTCGTCAACGGCCGCGGCCTCGGACCCGATCGCGACCGCATCGCCGATGCGTGCCAGCGCGGCGGGTCGTCGATGTTCGGCACCGGCATCAGCCCCGGCTGGATCGAACTGATGGGCATCGCCAGCGCCAGCATCTGCGACCGCATCGACAAGGTCACCATCCACGAGGCGTCCGACACCACGCTCTACGACTCGCCCACCACCGAACTGCCAGCGGGCTTCGGCCGGCCGATCGACGATCCCGAGCTCCCGGGCATGGCGGCGAAGGGCACCGCTGTCTTCGGCGAGGCGGTCGCCATGCTGGCCGACGCCCTCGGCATCGAGCTCGACGACATCGTGTGCGAGGCCGAGTACGCGCAGACCACCGAGGACCTCGTGATGGACTCGTGGACGATCCCCGCCGGCCACGTCGCCGGCGTCGCCGCCAGTTGGCAGGGGCGCATCGGCGACCGCACGGTGGTCGAGCTGACGGTCCGTTGGAAGAAGGGCACGACGCTCGAACCCGACTGGCAGATCCAGGAGGGCCACGTGATCCAGATCGACGGTCGCCCGTCGGTGAAGACGACGTTGGAGTACCTGCCGCCGCCCGACTTCGAAGCCACCACGTTCGCCGACTTCATGGTGCTCGGCATGATCATGACGGCCATGCCCGCCATCAACGCCATCCCGGCGGTCGTCGCTGCGCCGCCCGGCATCGTGACCTACAACGATCTGCCGCTCGTCCTGCCGAAGGGATTGGTGTCCGGTGTCTGACGACTTCGACCAGGAAGCAGATCACCCGAAGTTGCGGACCTCGCGCGGGGGTAGCACGACGGGGACGGCCACCCGCGTGGGGGGACGGCGGCACCCGCGCCGCCGCGGACGCACGGCACCCGATCGTCAGCAGTTGGAGGAGAACATGCCGATCGTCGGAGCCCGCGGGGACGCGCCGCGCCCAGCCCGCACGGTGCTCATCGCCGTCGCCACCGCACTGTTGCTGGTCGTGGCCAGCTCGTGCGCCAGCGAGAGCGATGCGGGCGCCGGCGGCGGCGGCGGCAAGGCCAGCACCACGACCGCCCCGAGCAGCTCGGCGGTCGACGATCTCCTCGGCCCGGTCGACAAGGCCAAGGGTGAGCCGATCAAGATCGGGTTCGTCGGCGACGGGCAGACCGCCGCGTTCGACAACACCAGCGAGTTCACCGCAGCCCAGGCAGCCGTCGACTACTGGAACGAGCACAAGGCCGGCATCGCCGGTCGACCCGTCAAGCTGGTCACGTGCCCGACCGGTGGCGACCCCGCTGGGGCCACCGACTGCGCCAACAAGCTGATCGAGGACAACGTCGTCGGCGTCGCCCTCAGCCAGTCGTCCGTGACCGAATCCGTCTGGGAACCGATCCACCAGGCCGGCGTGCCCATGATGCTGCTGGCCGCCAACGGCACCGCCCTCCTCGAGGACGACCAGAGCACGTACAACCTCAACGACGGCAACGGCACCCTCTTCACCCTCCCCTTCTCGATCGCCAAGGAGAAGAAGGTCAAGAAGATCGCCTTCGTCGTGATCGACGTGCCCCAGGCCATCAGCACCTTCGAGGACGTCGGTCCCGACCTCATCAAGAAGGCCGGTCTCGAGTACGAGCTGGTCAAGGTCCCGGTCGGCACCGCGGACATGACCCCGCAGATGCAGCAGATCGCCGCTGGCGGGGCGGGGCTCGTCCACGTCATCGGCAACGACGCCTTCTGCATCGCCGCCTTCCAGGGCCTCGAGGCGGTGGCCTACGACGGCGAGGTCACCTCCATCACGTCGTGCATCACCGACGCCACCCGCAAGTCGGCACCGGCATCGATCCTCGACGGGATGTACGTCACGGCCCTCACCGCCGTGGGCGCCGCCGACGATCCGAGCTACCAGCTCTACGACGCCATCATGCGCCAGTACACCGACTCCAAGGCCATCAACGATCCGATCACCATGAGCGCCTACACCACCGTCAGCTCGTTCCTCACGTCGCTCACCGACCTGAAGGGCAAGACCATCGACAAGGACACCGTCAACACGGCGATCAAGACGATGGACGAGCAGGAGATGCCCGGTACCGCAGGGATGAAGTTCCGGTGCGGGGCCGGCGAATCGAAGCGCTACGCCTCGGTGTGCTCCACCCAGACCCTGCAGGCGCAGCTCGACTCCGAGGGCAACCCCAAGTCGTACACGGTCGGCGAATCGGTGGGGAACTAGTCCATCGTCGAGGACAGGGGGCGGGGCTCAGCTGGTGTTGAACGAGACCCGATCGGGTAGCAGAAGACATGCTCGCCACCTTTGCCACCACCATCGGTCGCCGCCTCCTGATCGCGCTGGCGGCCGCACTGGCCGCCGCCCTCGCCCGACGCTTCGCCGATCGCCTGCTCGCCCCGGAGTCCACCAGCGCCTAGCCGCGCGACGGGGTCGTCGCCGCCGTGACGGCCTTGGGTCCGTTGTGGCGCCGTGACCAACGACCGCGGCCGGGCCGGTATCTGGTCGTCGGGGTTGGGTAGTGGTCTGCATGGACGCCATCACCCTGCTCAAGAACGACCACCACGCGATCGAGAAGCTGTTCAAGCGCTTCGAGAAGACGAGCGACGCTGCCCTCGTCGAGCGGCGCAAGATCGTCGACCAGATCATCGCCGAGCTCTCCAAGCACGCGGCGATCGAGGAGCAGCTCTTCTACCCCGTGACCCGGGCGACGGTCGACGACGTCGACGACGACGTGCTCGAAGCCCTCGAGGAGCACCACGTCGTCAAGTGGCTGCTCTCGGAGCTCGAAGGCATGGACCCCGCTGACGAGCGCTTCAAGGCCAAGGTCACGGTGCTCATCGAGAGCGTCCGCCACCACGTCCGGGAGGAGGAAGACGACTACTTCCCGAAGGTCCGATCCGAGCTCGGCCGCAACGACCTCTCCGACCTCGGCGATGCCATGGCTGACGCCAAGGCCTCGGCACCGACGCATCCGCATCCTCGGTCGCCTGACACCCCTCCCGGCAACATCGTCGCCGGGGCCGCCGCAGGCGTCGTCGACCGGGTCACCGACACCGTGAGCGGCCTCGCGCAGGGTGGCGTGAGCCTCGCCCAGGACCTCATCGACCGGTTCACCGGCAGGGCGAGGCCCCGCACCTCGCCCACCGGCTCACCGGCAGCGCGCGCCACCGCCACGAGGGTTCGCAAGGCGGCGAGCGATGCGACGGACAAGGCCGCCCACACCGGCAAGGCCACCGTCACCTCGGCGAGGTCGGGTGCCAAGACCACCGCAGCGACAGCCAAGGGCGCCTCGACGGCGACCGGCCGCAGCGCCAGCGCCGGTGCAAAGCGGACCGCCAGCACCGCATCCACCAGTGCGAAGCACACCACCAAGACGGCCAAGGCCGGCGCGAAGCGGACGGCGACGACGGCGGCCAACGCGGCACGGAAGACGGCTGCGACGGCGAAGCGAGCTGCGAGTTGACGGTGCCCGCCGAGTCCGGGCCGATGGATGCCACCCCATCGTGATCGGGCAACTCCCGCTTGCATGGGACGCACGATCGACCTCGACGAGGTGCGAGACGCCGCGGACGGTGCCCTGATGCTGGGGCCTCTCGCGCTCGACGGCCGTGGCCATGTACCGGGCCCGCTACGACACCTTCCCGTTGCCGATGCGGGCGTCGAAGGGCGGACGGTGCCCGCTGTGGCGGCGCGAGGACACCGAGGCAGGGCCGGCAGCCCGGTGACGAGGGTTGCGGTGCTGCTCCTGGCGCTGCTGATGGCGGGCTGTGGGTCATCCGGGGGCGGCGAAGCGGCACCCAGGACGGCGCCGTCCACGACCTATCGGGCCCCCGACAACGCCCCGCCGAAGTGCACGGCGGTGTTCGCCGAGGGCGTCACCACGAGCATCGATCTCTGGCAGTACGAGTGCATCGACGGTGACGGCGTCGCGCGCCTCCTCAGCACGGCGGTCGAGGATTGCACGAACGGCCGCCGCCTCGCCCACAACGTCGCCGGATGGGGCTACCTCGACGAGCCGTGGCACCGCTACCCGGCCGGCAGCGAGCGGGTCGTTCCTCGAGCCGAGCGGGAGTCGTGTCGTGGGTGACGGCCGACGGCTCCCACGGCCCGGAGCCTCGTCAGCGGTCGTTCGGACCAGCGCCGCAGTGGCCGGTGGTCCTCAGGAGACGAGGTCGCTCACGAACTGAGTCGCCTGGGCACCGAGGAACACGGAGAGGCCGATGCCCGCGAGCCCGATGGTGATGCCGGCGATCGCGAACGCGGCATCCTCCAGCAGGATCGCCAGGGCGACGAGGACGACGCCCAGCGACGGGAGGGTGTCGAGGCCCGAGAACGGAGGCGCGAGGGCCGCCGCCACGATCAGCACCAAGATCACCCCGCCGAGCAGGCGCTCGCCGGGCCGGCTGGCGATCAGGCCAGCGAGCCGGCGGTGCGAGACCCGCTCGCAGAACCTCACGAATCGGACGAGGACATGGAGCCCCTTCTGGGTCCGGGCACCCAGTTCCCGCCTGCGCCACTTGTCGGGCAGCCAGACCGATCGGCGCGCCAAGACCATCTGCGCCGCGAACACCACGGCGAGCACATCGAGCACGTGGGTGGCGCCGCCGGACGGGATCGGCAGCGCCGATGGGGCCATGAGCGTCAGGCAGGCGGTGGCGAGGATCTTCTCGCCGAACGCGTCGTTGAGCGACCCGAGGGTCGTGGCTTCGTCGCTCTCCAGCCACGCTTCGAGCCCGGCGCTGACCCGCCAGCGCGCCGCCCTGCGAACCTGAAGCCGCTTCTTGCGCCGCTCGAGGATCGCGGTCATCGCGGGACCTCCAGCAGCGGACCCGTGGCGCGGCGCGGGACCGACCCGCCCACGAACGTGGGCGGGTCGGTCCGGGCGCGAGGCCAGGTCCAAGAGCACCACCTGGTCCGAGCATCTCGTGGCACGAGCTTCAGACCGACCGTCCTCCGCTGCGGACGACGTTGAGGACGATGACCGCCAAGATGATGGCGGCGATGATCACGAGGATCGTGTACAGCATGGGTTGTCTCCGTCAGTAGGTCACCGTGGGCACGACGCCGGTACCCCGTGTCACGCTTCGGCAGACCGCCTCGTGCTGGCACCGCCACCAGGGCGAGCTGGCGTGGGCACCGCACCGCACGCCGGAAGGAGCTCGACGCCTCGACCATCCTGTTGAGGGCGCCGGCGAAGTCGGGGCCGATGATCGTCCGCCTGGGTTGCCCTGCCAGGCTGCCGCATGGAACTCCTGCTGCTGTCCAACTCCACGAACCACGGCAGCCGGATGTTCGCCCACGCTGCGGCCGCGATCTCAGAGGTGGCGGCCGGGTCGACGGTGACGTTCATCCCGTTCGCCCTCGCCGAGTGGGATGACTACGCGTATCGGGCCGAAGCGGCGTTCGGGTCGTTCGGCGTGGAGCTGGTCTCGGCTCACCGGGCCCCCGATCCGGCGAGGGCGATCCTCGAGGCCGATGTCGTGATGATGGGTGGAGGCAACACGTTCCGGCTGCTCGACACGCTCATCGGCCTCGACGTGATCGATGGACTGGGAGCGCGCGTCCGAGCCGGCGACACCCGCTACGTCGGTGCGTCGGCCGGGACCAACGTGGCGTGCCCGACGATCCGCACCACGAACGACATGCCGATCTGCCAACCGCCGACGTTCGGAGCCCTTGGGTTGATCCCGTTCCAGATCAACCTCCACTACGTCGACCCGGATCCGTCGTCGACGTTCATGGGCGAGACCCGCGAGGAACGGATCGGTGAGTTCCTCGAGGAGAACCCGTGTCCCGTGCTCGCCCTCTACGAGGGTTCGTGGCTGCGGGTGTCCGGGGGCACGGCGACGGTGACGGGCCCGTCGCGCCTGTTCCAGCGGTCGGGCCCGGAGGCGTTCGACGATGGGCTCGACATCTCGCACCTCCTCGACCTGACCGCCCGCTTCGACCGGGGCAAGCGTCCCTACGAGGCCAGCGCGAGCTGAGCGTCCGAGCACCTCGATCAGGGGTTCGGGATCGAACACGGGTACGATGGGGAGTCCAACGTTCAGCGTTGACCTCTACCGCCGCTCCGCCCCGACTGGGCCCGAGCGCCCTGGTCGCCTCCTCTGAGCCCACTCGAGGAGCACCATGCCCACGTCATCCCCATCTTCCCTTTCGCCCGAACGCGCCCAGAGCCGGCGACCGACCGCGGTCGTCTACTGCGAGGCCAACTTCGGCCAGCAGGACGGCAAGACCGCCAACGGCCTCGTGCGTCACTCCGAGCGGTACGACATCGTCGCGGTCATCGACAGCACCCGTTCGGGCCTCGATGCCGGCGAGGTGCTCGAGGGCCAGCCGAACGGCACCCCCATCTGCACCGACCTCGATGCTGCCCTCGATCACCTGGGCGGGCCCGTCGACACGTTCATCTTCGGCGTCGCGCCCACGAGCGGCATGCTGTCGCCCGCGGAGCGCGAGATCATGCTCGACGCCATGGGGCGCGGCATGAGCCTCGTCAACGGCCTCCACGAGTTCCTCACCGAGGATGCCGAGTTCGTCGCCGTCGCCCTGGCCAACGGCGTGGCGATCCACGATGTGCGCAAGCCCAAGGCGAAGAAGGACCTGCACATGTTCAGCGGCCGCATCGCCCAGGTGGCCTGCCCCCGCATCGCCGTGCTGGGGACCGACTCGGCCATCGGGAAGCGGACGACGGCCACGATCCTCACCCGGGCCCTCAACGACCGAGGCATCAAGGCGGTGCTCGTCGGGACGGGACAGACCGGGCTCATCCAAGGGGCTCGCTACGGCGTCGCCCTCGACGCGATCCCCTGCCAGTTCTGCTCCGGCGAGATGGAGAACGCCGTGGTCGAGGCCTGGGAGGGCGAGCACCCCGACGTGATCATCGTCGAAGGGCAAGGCGCGCTCAGCCACCCGGCCTACCTGTCATCGACCTTCATCCTGCGGGGCAGCCAGCCTCACGCCGTCATCCTGCAGCACGCCCCCGGACGAGGGCGCCTCGGCGACTTCGCCGCGGTGCCGATGCCCACCCCGGCGAGCGAGATCAACCTGCTCCAGACGTTCGCCGACACCAAGGTCATCGGCCTCACCATCAACCACGAGGCGCTGACCGACGCCGAGGTCAGCGCCGCGATCATCGCCTACGAGGACGAGCTCGGCATCCCCGCCACCGATGCCCTCACCCGCTCGCCCGACCGCTTGATCGACATGGTGGTCGGCGCCTTCCCCGCCCTCGCAGCGAAGCTCACGGTCGCCGTCGACGGGTGAGCATGCCGAGGCTCGAGGTCCGGCTCGACCTGCTCGCCCACAATGCCGCCACCCTGGTCGGCCGCCTCGCCGGCCACGGCATCGGGGTCACCGCGGTCACCAAGGCCACCCTCGCTTCGCCCGACGTGGCCCGGGTGCTCCTCGCCGCGGGGGCCGCGGGGCTGGGCGAGTCGCGCGTCGAGAACGTCGAACGGCTCCGTGCCGCGGGCATCACCGCCCCCATCACGCTGCTGCGGGCGCCGATGCTGAGCCAGGTGGACCGCGTCGTCGCGGCGGCCGACGTCAGCCTGAACACCGAGCCCGATGTCCTCGCGGCCCTGTCCGCCGCCGCGGTGCGGCTCGGTCGGACCCACGGTGTCGTGCTCATGGTCGAGCTGGGAGACCTTCGCGAGGGGATCTTGCCCGCAGACCTCGCCCGCATCGCCCGCCAGACCCTCGACCGGCCCGGCCTCGACCTGCGCGGGATCGGGACCAACCTGGCCTGTCAGCGCGGCACCGTGCCCGATGCCGCGAACATGGACGAGCTCTCTGACCTCGCTCGGTCCCTGGAAGGCGACCTCGGGGTCCGCCTCCTCGTGGTGTCGGGCGGGAACTCCGCCAACCTCGACTGGCTCCGAGGGCCGAGCCCTCAGGTGGGCAGGATCAATGACCTGCGCCTTGGCGAGTCGATCCTGCTCGGCCGGGAGCCCCTGCACCGGCAGCCCATCTACGGGCTCCACCTCGATGCCTTCACCCTCGTCGGCGAGGTCATCGAGGCCAAGGCCAAGCCATCCGTCGGATGGGGGAGGGTGGCCCAGACCGCGTTCGGCCCCACCGCTCCCGCCGTCGATCGCGGTGCCACCACCCGCGTGCTCGTCGCCCTCGGACGCCAAGACGTCGACCCCGATGGGCTCACGCCGCCGCCGGGGTTCGACGTGCTCGGTGCCAGCAGCGACCACCTCGTCCTCGACGCCGGCGACTCCACGGTCCCGGTCGGGACCCTCCTCCGGTTCGGGCTCGACTACGCCGCGCTCCTGCGGGCCGCAGCATCCCCCTCGGTCGCCTTCGTGTCCCTCGAGGGCCCCGCCTGAAGGCGGCCGTGCCCGGGCGCTCGGTGGGAGTCGGTCCCCGTCGCCGTCGGCCGGAGCGGCTCGACGGCCTGGTCGGTAGCGTCGAGGCATGGACCTGCTGCTGGTCGTCGGGGATGTCGAGGTGCCCGCGGGGCTCGCGCTCCGAGCTCGGCGGACCCAGCACCTGGCGCACGGCGAGCCGCTGACCTCGGTGTTCACGGACCTGCGCGGCCACATCCCGAGGCGGGTGGGCGTCGCCGGGTCGGCCGCCGACGGCTCGGCCGTGGCCCAGCAGCTCCACGACCGCGGGCTGCCGGTCACCCTCTACGCCGACGGGGCTGCTCCCATCGACGGCGTCACCGTCCAGCCCCTCCACGACGACGGCCCGCCCATGGACGTCGCCGACGACCTGCTCGCCCTCATCGGCAACACGCCGATGGTGCGCCTGGACCGCACCGCCCGCAACGTCGACTGCCATCTGCTGGCCAAGCTCGAGCTCTACAACCCGGGCTTCTCGTCGAAGGACCGTCCGGCGTTGGCCATGATCACCGCGGCCGAAGCTGACGGGCGGCTCCAGCCGGGCGGCACCATCGTCGAGCCCACGAGCGGGAACACCGGCGTCGGGCTGGCCATCGTGGCGGCGCGCCGCGGCTACTCGTGCATCTTCGTGTGCCCCGACAAGGTGGCCCCGGACAAGATCGCCCAGCTGCGCGCCTACGGGGCGGAGGTCATCGTCTGCCCGACCTCCGTGTCGCCCGACCACCCCGACTCCTACTACTCGGTCTCGGCCCGCTTGGCCCGTGAGCTGCCCAAGGCGTGGAAGCCCGATCAGTACCACAACCCCGACAATCCGCGGAGCCAGTACGACACCACCGGGCCCGAGATCTGGCGCCAGACCGCAGGGCGGATCACGCACTTCGTCTGCGGCGTCGGCACCGGCGGGACCATCTCGGGCATCGGGCGCTACCTCAAGGAGCAAGACCCGACCATCCAGGTCATCGGGGCCGACCCCGTCGGCTCGGTGTACTCCGGGGGCAGTGGTCGGCCGTACCTGGTCGAGGGCATCGGTGAGGACTTCTGGCCCACCACCTACGACCCATCGGTCGTCGATCAGGTCGTCGCGATCAGCGATGCCGTGAGCTTCAGCACGGCGCGCCGGGTCACCCGGGAGGAGGGCCTGCTCATCGGAGGTTCGGGGGGCACCGCCATCGCCGCGGCGCTGCGGATCGCTCAGGGCCTCCCGGCCGACGCCGTCGTCGTGGTGCACATCCCCGACTCCGGGCGGGGCTACCTGTCGAAGCTCTACGACGATGGCTGGATGTCCGACCACGGCTTCCTGCGAGCGTCGGGCACGACGGTGGGGGACCTGGTGCGCGAGCGGGACCCGGACCTGCCGTCGCTGGTGCACAGCCACCCAGACGAGACCGTCCGCACCGCCATCGAGATCCTGCGCGAGTACGGGGTGAGCCAGATGCCCGTCGTGAAGCACGAGCCGCCGGTGGTGCTCGCCGAGGTGGTGGGGTCGGTCGACGAGCGCGACCTGCTCGGTGCAGCGGTGGCCGACTCCGGCGTGCTCGACCAGCCGGTCGGCTCCGTCATGGGCCCGCCCCTGCCGACGGTGGGGATCGGCGAGCCGCTCGCGGCGGCGGCCGCCCGGCTCCAGTCCGCCCCGGCTGCGCTGGTGCTCGACGGCGGCCACCCCGTCGCCGTCGTCAGTCGGGCCGACCTGCTCGGGGCCATCGCCAGGGCCGGAGCCCCGCACTCCTGACACGAGCCGTGATCCGCCGACCCCTCGACCGATCTGAGGACCCATGGATGACCTGACCGGGCGAGGCTTCGCCACCAGATGCGTGCACGGTGCGGGGCCGGCGGACCCCGTGACCGGGGCCGTGGTGCCGCCGATCTCGGTGGCGTCGACCTTCGCCCAGGACGGCGTCGGGGGCATCCGAGGGTTCGAGTACGCCCGCTCCGGCAACCCCACCCGTGCCGCGCTGGAGGCCCACCTCGCTGAGCTCGAAGGGGCCGCCCACGGGTTCGCCTTCTCGTCAGGCCTCGCCGCCGAGGATGCGCTCCTGCGCACGCTCGCCCCGGGCGACCACGTGCTGATGCCGAGCGACGCCTACGGGGGCACGGTCCGCCTCGCCCTCCAGGTCCATGCGCCCGCCGGCACCCGCGTCGACACCGTCGACCTCTCGGACCTGGCGGCGGTGGCGGCGGCATGGCGCCCGGACACCCGCATGGTCTGGGTGGAGACCCCCACCAACCCGCTGCTGGCGATCGTCGACATCGCCGCGATCTGTGAGCTGGCCCACCGGCGGGGAGCGGTGGTGGTGGTCGACAACACGTTCGCCACCCCGGCGCTCCAGCAGCCGCTCGCGCTCGGCGCCGACGCGGTGGTTCACTCCACGACCAAGTACCTCGGCGGCCACAGCGACGTCGTCGGCGGCTTCGTGGCCACGTCGCACGAGCACCTCGCCGAGCAGGTCGCGTTCCTCCAGAACGCGACGGGCGCCGTCCCGGGGCCGTTCGACTGCTACCTGGTCCACCGCGGGGCCCGCACCCTGGCCCTGCGCATGGAGCGCCACTCGGCATCGGCGGCGGCCGTGGCGTCGCTGCTGATCGACCACCCGGCGGTCATCGAGGTGCGATGGCCGGGCTTGCCGTCGCACCCCGGCCACGAGATCGCCGCCCGGCAGATGTCAGGCTTCGGGGGCATGGTCTCGTTCCGGGTCGCCGGCGGCGAGCAGGCCGCGCTGGACGTGTGCTCCCGCACCCAGGTCTTCACGCTGGCCGAGTCCCTCGGTGCCGTCGAGAGCCTCATCGAGCACCCGGGTCGCATGACCCACGCCTCGGTCGCCGGCACCACCAACGAGGTCCCCGCCGATCTCGTCCGCCTGTCCGTGGGCATCGAGGACCCGGCGGACCTCCTCGACGACCTCGGTCAGGCGCTGCGCGCCTGACCGGTGGACCGCAGGACCGACGGCTCGCACCAGCCTGCCGAGGGCGAGCGGTGCCCGTCTCCTGGATGGGCGGCCAGTCGACGGTGGCGATCGGGTGATCGTCCTCAGGGCTGGAGGACCACCTTGGCCGCGCCGTCCTGCTCCTGCTGGAGGCTCAGCGCGGCGCCAGCGCCGCGGTGAGCCGCTCGATGTCGTCCTCGTGGTTGTAGAGGTGGATCGAGAGGCGCAGGTTGCCGTCGCGAGCCGCGCAGACGATGCCCTGCTCCCTCAACTCCCGGAGCTGTTGCGCGGGATCGGCCTCACCGAGGGGTACGGCGACGATCGTGCTCCGGTTGGCCTCTGGAAGATCGACCGGGGTCCAGCCGGCACCGGCCAGCGCCGCCCGGAGCAGATCGGACAGCTCGCGGTTCCGTTCGTAGATCGCGTCCGTTCCGAACCGCTCGAAGACCGAGAGGGCGGCCTCGTCGCCGATCGCCGCCAGCCAGCTGATCGAGCTGTCGAACCGCGACGCGGTCGGGGACAGCTCCATCGACGGCCCGTAGTAGCTCTCGAAGGGGACGGCACCGGCCTTCCAGCCGGCGTTGATCGGCGTCAACCGCTCCTGGATCCCGGGCGAGAGGTAGCAGTACCCGATGCCGCGCCCGGCGTTCAGGAGGAACTTGTGGTCCGACGTGGCGAGCACGTCCACGAGTCCGAGCTCGCTTGCGACCGGCATCGCGCCGACCAGCTGCGACCCGTCGACGAAGACGATGGCCCCGACGGCCCGCGCGATGGCACTGATCGCCGGGATGTCGGAGCGGTGTCCTGTGGAGGACTGCACCGCGCTGAACGCGACCAGCCGCGTCTTGCCGTCGACGTGCCGCTCGATGTCACCGGGTTCGAGGCCGCCGTTCCGGAACGGGACCTGGCGGACCTCGTAGCCCTTGTTGGCGAGGAGCCGCCAGGGGAAGTGGTTCGAGCTGTACTCGCGCTCGCCGATCACGACGTTCTGTCCCGATCTGGCCGGCTCGAGCGAGGCGCTAACGAGCCCCGCCGCCGCGGACACGGATGCGATCAGCGCGACATCCGACGGGTCAGCTCCGATGAGCGCCGCGACTGCCGCTCGTGCGGTGTCGGCCGCGGCCTCGCCACGGACGAAGTCGAGCCCCGACTCGGTCCACTCGTCCACGAACTGGTGGTACGCGGCGGCCAGCACGCTGCTCGCCAACGAGACGGCGGCGGTGTTGAAGTAGGCCAGCTCTGCCGTGGCCGGGAAGAGCTCCCGGGCCCGTCGAACGTCCGTGATCGGCACCGGCTGGTCGTTCATGGACGAGCAACCTCGACCGGATGTCGCAGGGACGATGAACGCCAGCGCATGGAGGTGGACGCTACCCGGCCGGCGAACCGATCCGACCGGGGCAACGGGGGGCCGCGCAGGAGATCCTGACCGGGTCGGCGTACGCCGATCGGATCGCGGCTTCGTGGTGACCGAGGTCGAGCCGTCGTCAGCTCGCGTCGATCACGTCCCCTCGAGCGGAGAGGATGGCCTCGAGTCGAGATCGGACCTCGGCTGTCGAGTGATCGTCGGTGAAGACGTAGGGCCGCTGGCGTTTGATGGCGTCGATGACGTTGGCGGCGACCGTGGCCGGTTCGACGGTGCCGATGGGGTTCATGCCGGTCTTGATCCGGCCCGGGAAGACGACGCTGACACCGACGAGCGCGTCGACGGATGCCAGGTCGGCGCGCAGGACGTCGGAGAGGCCGAGGACGCCGTGCTTGGCGACGGTGTAGGGGGCGAGGCGGCTGATGGCGTCGACCGCAGCCATGGAGGCGACGTTGACGACGTGGCCCTCGGCGCCGGAGGCCAGGATGCGGGGCACGAAGGCGTGCACGCCGTGGATGACACCCCACAGGTTGATGTCGATGACCTTGTGCCAGTCGTCGAGGGACAGCTCCCAGGCGAGGCCGCCGTTCACGATGCCGGCGTTGTTGACGGCGATGTTGAGCGCGCCGAAGCGCTCGACGCATCGGTCCCCCACGATCTCGAACGCTGCAGGGTCTCGCACGTCGAGCGTGGCCGCTTCGACCTGCGTGCCGTGGGTGCGGAGCTCGGCGGCAGCCAGGGCGAGACCGTCGCCATCGATGTCGGTGACGAGGAGGTTCGCGCCCTCGGCGGCGAGGCCGTGAGCGATGCCGAGGCCGATGCCGCTCGCCGCACCGGTGACCACCGCGACGCTCCCGCGGATGTTGTTCACGCTGATCCTCCTAGGACTCGGGGTCGTGCGGTCCGCCCGGCGATCGAGGGCGGCTCCAACGTAGGGCCAGGTCTCGCAAGGCATCGCCGTGCCCAGCGGACGACCATCGTCGGTGCGGTCTCACGAGAAGGCGCCCCGGGCAGGAAGGAGGGTCGGGATCGGCAACCGAGCACTGGCGCCGCCATGCGCTTCAGCGTGAACGCTTCTGCGTCGCTGGTCGCCGCGTCCTCGGTGGGGCTGCCGGCGCGGCGGAGGGTGGCATCTCGTTGTCGAGGTGGTGCTCGAAGAAGTCGAGGATGTCGCGGTGGGCCGTCTTCATGCCCACTCCTCGTTCGAGGCGGACGAGCTTGGGGATGCCGGTGATGAGGAAGAGCAGCGCGCCGGGGGTGAGGCCGTCGAACGTCGGATCCCCAGAAGGGGGGCGGTCAGCCAGGGCGCTGAGCTGGAGCTCGCGGACCGCTTCACTCACCTGCGCGATCTCGGATCGGATCGACTTGCGGTGGTTCCCGAGCGCGAGGAACTCGACGGTGAGCGCTGCGGTCGATTCGTCCTGGCTGTAGTCCCAGAGCACGCGAAGTGGTTCCTGGGGCCGGGCCTCGAGCAAGGCGGCGAGGTGCTCCAGGTTCTGATCGGAGCGGCGGCGGATCGCGGCGAGGAAGACGTCGTCGAGCGTCGGGAAGTAGTACTGGACGAGGCCGGAGGTGACGCCGGCCTTCGCCGCGACGGCTCGGTAGGTGATGGAGGCGTAGCCGTCGCTGAGCATCAGCGATTCGACGGCGTCGAGGAGCCCGTCTCGGCTCTTCGAGGTCTTTGCGCCGACTCGCCGCTGAGAAACCATGGTGACCTCTGTCGTGTCGAGTCAGGGCCCGCAGCCTGGGCACCCGACAGCCGTGCCGGTTCTCGGATGCTCCGATCACCTTACGACCGTACAGCAGGTCTGTGCGGTCGTGAAGCAGGTCAGTCGAGGAGGGACTTCAACAGCGCGGTCGTCCTCTGGATCGAGCCCCGGCGATCGTCGCCGACCGGGAAGATCGCAGCCCAGATGTCGGTCGCGCCGGCATCGAGCAGCGATTGCAGCTGGGCGGTGACCGATGCCTCGTCGCCCACGACCGCTGCATCGGCTGGGGTGGCCGCCCCGCCGAGCTCGAGGATGCGCTGGTAGTTCGCCATCCCCGCGTACATCGTCGAGGATGCGACTGCGGCCGTGCGTGCCTCGACCTCGTCGTCGTGGACCGCGACGGGCAGGCCGGCGACGATGCGGGGTGCCGGTCGGCCCGCGGCCGCGGCCGCCGCGGTGACGCGGGGGACGACGTGCTCGCCCACGGCCCTTGCCGGCGCCATCCAGAGGATCGTGCCATCGGCGTGCTCGCCGGCCAGGCGGAGCAGGCGTGGGCCCAAGGCCGAGACCAGCAGGGGGACCGGGTGGGCAGGCGCCACCGCTCGTCCCGAGGTGTGGGCGCTCCAGTCGGCGCCGTCGACGTCGACGTCCTCCCCCCGGAGCAGCGGGGCAAGGATCCGCACGTACTCCTCGGTGCTGCGACCCGGATGGTCGTAGGACAGCCCGTACACCCCGCTGACGAGCGGCTCGTGCGAGGGACCGATCCCCATCGTGAAGCCCGAGCGACCCATGCCGGCGACGACGGACGCCGCTCGGTTGGCCTGGAGCAGGGGATGGCACGGATAGGTCTGCAGCACCGCGGTGCCCAGCTCGATCCGCTCCGTCGCCCGCCCCGCGATCGCCATCGGCACCAGCGGGTCCCCGCCCACGACGCTGGCGTACCAGAGCGAGGTGAACCCGTCGCCGTCGGCCCGCTGCGCCTGCTCCACCAGCTTGTCGACCGTCGACGCACCACCCGTCAGCCCGATCCTCATCAGCGCACCGTCCCTGCTGCTGTGAGGGGGCGTTCGTACGACGGATCGGTGCGGTCTCGGCGCCCACGCTCGTAGCCCTGCGCAACGAAGAAGTCCGACTGCAGCAGGCGGGCATCAGCGGTGTAGGCGAGCTCGAGCGTGGCGCGACGCAGGGCGATGCGCCACTCGCCGTCCCGGCGCTCGAGACGATCGAGGTACCGGCCGCACATCACCGTGGCGGCGGCCTCGTCCGGGCTGAGGAGCGTCACCATGACGTAGCTCTCGGCGTGAGCGGCATCGCCATCGATCTCGCAGCGGTGCGTGGTGATGTGGTGGAGGTGGTTCGCCGAGGTGGCGCCGTGGACGGCGTTGGCCCAGTCGGCATACCCCGGCCCGACGTTCACGGCCGCGCCGTGCTCGTCGACCCCGTCGGGGTGGTACGTGCTCGTGATGAGCTCGGCGTCGTGGCGATCGCAGCCACTGGCGTGGCGGGTGACGCAGCCGAGGACGTCGGCACGATCCTTGAGATCCTGGACATCTCGGCCGAGCCGAACGAGGTCTACGTCGGTCATCACCGCTCCTCTAGCTGCTGTACGTGTGTATAGCATGGCACGACGAGCAGCCATGCGCCATACAGGTGTACGGCGCGACGCGAGCACAGGACCCCAAAGCTCGTCCGCCTCGAACAGGGCGTGGGCATCAAGACGGCGCACCGCGAGGTCCTCGACTGCTTCGAGCACCACCTCGACGCCGAGGGGCCCCTTCCGCTCGGCCAGGGGCAGTGGTCAGGCGCCCAGTTCCTGGAGGGCCGCGGGGGTGTCCAGGTCGAGGAAGGCGTGGGCGAAGCGGTTGGCGAGCGAGGCGCAGACCTCGGGGGCCTGGTACTGGTCCTCGGCCCCGGTGGTGATCCAGATGGCGAGGCCGTAGGGGGGCGACGCGCGGAACCGGGTCCACGCTTCTTCGGAGGTCGGGCGTTGTGCGTCGGGGACGTCCAAGGCGCGGCGATAGAGCTCGATGAGGTCGGCGGCGTGGGCGCGTCGGTCGGCGACGTCGAGGGTGCTGATGATGAAGTAGCCGACGTCGAAGGACCAGTTGCCCCGGCGCACCACCCCCCAGTCGTAGAACCCGACCTGGCCGTCGGGCAACGTGTACGTGTTGCCGACGTGGGCATCGCCGTGGAGCAGCGTGGCGGGCCCTTGTCCGACGGTGACGACCTGTCGCCTCCACAGCTCCACGAGAGCTGCTGGCCCGAGCGAGGCCACCTCCGCGGGGAGGTGGTCGATGAGCCGGGGGATGCCGCGGGAGCAGCCGAGGCGAACCAGGAACCGGAACGTCGCGTTGGCTCGACACGGCCGGACCCAGCTCAAGGCGGGGTGGGTGGACGAGTCGAAGTTCCAGTAGCTGCTGTGGAGGCGCGCCAGCCCGCGCAGGCCGGCGGCGACCTCGTCGACGGTCAGCGGTCGGGTGGCGTCGTTCAGCACCGCGTCGCGGTGGGCGACGTCCTCCATCACGATCATGTCGTTGAGCTGGAGCCGGTTGACCACCCCGGCATAGAAGCGGGGGTGCTCGATGGGGAGCTCGACGTCGGACTGGACCAGCCGCCCTTCGATAAACGCGTTCTCGGTCATCCACTGGAAGGCGCGGCGAAGCGGATCTCCCTTGGTCTTGGCGAACACGGTCTCGGGTCCGGAGCCGCTCGCATAGGTGAGCTCCAGGACGGCGCGGCTCGACGTGCCGTCGGATCCGCCGACGCGGCGGACGTCGGAGACGACCGCTCCGGGGTGGTGCGCAGCGATGATCGGGGTCATCCAGTCTGCTGACACCTCCCAGTTGCGGGGGATGGCGGAGGAGGGTCGTCCGGGCATGGGTTCCTTTCGAGGACGGAGGTCCTGTGGCTGGCGGTGAGGCGTCTTCGGCTGACGCCCCCGTTCCGGTCCTGGTGGCGTCAGGTGGTGGCGGCGATCAAGGCGGGGAGGGTCGGCTCGAGCGTGGCCATGTGCTCGATCAAGCGGTCACGGGTCCGAGGCATGGCGACGGCGAGCAGACACAGGTCGTACGCGTAGAGCACGCTGCACCGGAGCTCGTCCTCGTCGATCTGGCCCCACGCCCACTGGGCCAGGCGGTGGGCGTGGACCGGCCCGGCCTGGTCCACGAGCCGGTCCGGTCCCACGTCGGGGCGCAGCACGCGGTCATGGACGGCGGTGGCGATCGCATCGAGGATGCGGTCCCGGCCGCGCCAGCGGGGAGCGATCCTCGCGTTCAGCGCAGGATCGGTGATGACAGCCACCACGAGCGCCGGCGGCACCGATCGGCAGTACGCCTCGATCGAGATGGCCACGGTCTCCCAGATCCGGTCGATCGGGTCCGTGGCGTGGCTCACCGCCATGGCCGCGTCCATGGCGTCGAAGGACTGCTGGACGACGGCCGCGACCACCGCCTGCTTGTCGCCGAAGATGTTGTAGATGGTGCGAACGCTGACGTCAGCCTCATCCGCCAGGCGCCGCATGGACAGGTCGCCGAGCCCCTCGGACGTGATCAGGCTCCGAGCGGCATCGAGGATCCGGCCGCTGCTGCGGGCCTGGGGGCGCGAGAGGGAGCCGGGAGGCCTCGTCGAGCGGTCGGTGCTGGGCACCCGCCGACCCTACGCCAGATTGCCACGCCGTGCGATAACTGCAACACCGTGCATTCCTGCCGTGGACGTGCGGCCCAGCGCGCGGTGATCCGACCTGCCCAGGACCAGGGCAAGGCGCTCGGCGAGCGTCACGCCTGAGGCTGGTGGTGCGACCGAACCCCTTAGGGGTTGACGTTAGATCGTAATACGATCTAATAGTTGAGCAGTGGAAGGAGGTGGCGCCGTGGTGCTCATCTCTCGAACCTCCCCGAAGCGACTCTTCGTGCTCACGATCCTGGCGGCATGCATCGGCATGCTCGGCGGCGCCGCCGCGTTCCTGCTCGTCCACCTCATCGGCCTGCTGACGAACCTGCTGCTGTTCCACCGGGTGGGATGGGACCTGCCGAGCTTCGCCCACCTCCATCGCAGCCCTGCGCTCGTCCTCGTCCCCATGGGCGGGGCGTTCGTCGTGTCCTGCTTGGCCCGCTGGTCGCCGGAGATCCGAGGTCACGGGATCCCCGAGGCGATGGAGGCGGTCTTGTCAAACCAGAGCCGGGTCCGCCCCCGCACTGCTGTGGCCAAACCCATCTCCGCCGCGATCGCCATCGGGACCGGAGGGCCGTTCGGAGCTGAGGGCCCGATCATCGTCACGGGAGGGGCCATCGGATCGCTCGTCGGCCAGGTCGTCCCCACGTCGCCGTCGGAGCGGAAGATCCTGCTGGCCTGCGGTGCTGCCGCCGGGATGTCGGCCACGTTCGGGTCACCGCTCGCCGCGGTCGTGCTGGCCATCGAGCTGTTGCTGTTCGAGTTCTCGTCGCGGGCGTTCGTGCCGCTCGTCGTCGCGTCGAGCCTGGCCGCAGGCGTCCACTCCATCGCCTTCGGCAGCGGCCCGCTGTTCCACGTTCCGCCCCACGACTACACGGGCCTCGACAAGCTCCCGTTCTACGCCCTGCTCGGCGTGGCCTGCGGGTTGCTCGCCGTCATCGTCACGAAGGGGCTCTTCCTGGCCGAGTCCGGGTTTCGCCGCCTCCCGATCGATCCGTTCTGGCACCCCGTCATCGGTGCTGCCGGGTTCGCCCTCATCGGGCTGGCCGTGCCCCGGGCCCTCGGCGTGGGCTACGACGCCATCAGCGACGTGCTGGCCAGCCGCCTCGCGCTCGGAACGGTCCTCGTGCTCGGCCTGGCCAAGGTCGGCGCCTGGTGGATCGCTCTCGCCTCGGGGACCTCGGGCGGCACCCTCGCCCCCCTCCTGCTGATCAGCGGGTGCTTCGGCACCGCGGTCGGCGTCGGGGTCGAGCACCTGGTCCCGAGCGCCCAGGTCTCGCCGGGGGCGTTCGCCCTCGTGGCGATGGCGGCCACCTTCGGCGCGTCCGTCGGCGCCACCTTCACCGCCATCGTGTTCCTGTTCGAGCTGACGCGCGACTACCAGATCATCCTTCCGCTCATGCTCGCCAGCGTCCTCGCCCAGCTCGTCGCCTCGGCGCTGCTCACCGACACGCTCATGACCGAGAAGCTGACCCGGCGGGGCCTGCACGTCCAGGGCGACTACGGGATCGACGCGCTCGAGGGATCGACCGTCCGGGAGATCATGACGACGGAGGTCGAGACCCTCGACCAGCGGGCGACCGTCGCTGAAGCCCGCGAGCTGCTCGCTCACGGGCCGCACGGCGCCTACCCCATCGTCGACGGCGACGGCCGATGCGTGGGCATCGTGGCGAGGGAGGACTTCCTCGAAGACACCGCCGACGAGGTCGCACCCATCTCCGAGGTCGCCAGCACGAACGTCGTGACCGTCTCCGCCGACGACACGGTCCTCGACGCCCTGAGCCGCATCCTCGACGAGGGCATCGGCCACCTTCCCGTGGTCGACGGCGATCGGCTCATCGGGCTGGTCACCCGCACCGACGTCCTCCGAGCCCGGAGCCATCAACGTGAGCTCGAGCACCGCCAACCCGGACTGCGGATCCGACCGCGCGCCCGATCGGCCGCGACACGAGACGAGGGCTGAGATCATGCGAACCCACCTCCTCATCGCCAACCAGACCCTCGGCGGGCCAGATCTACGTCGGGTGATCCAAGCCCGGATGGAGGAGGGCCCGGCCCGGTTCCACGTCGTCGTGCCCGCCACCCGACGATCGGGCCTGATGGAGCGCGCCGTCGACGCCTACGCCGGGGAGCCCGACGCCAACGACATCCTCGACGAGCGGGCCGCGGCCGCCCGCCGGCTCGAGCGCGAGCTCGCTCGCCTCCGCAGCATCGGTGCCGAGGCCGACGGCGAGATCGGCGACGCCGACCCGGTGCAGGCGGCCTGCCGGGCGCTGGCGGCGCACGACTTCGACGAGGTCATCCTGTCCACCTTGCCGGCGGGCGCATCGCGCTGGCTCAAGCTGGACCTCCCCCATCGCCTCGAACGAACCCTCGACCGCCCGATCACCCACATCGAAGGACCGGCAGCATCCTGAGCGGAGCGCCGGCGGTGAGGTCGTCGCCCGCTGCTCGACCCGCCGCCCGCCGCCGGCCACCGGGGCGGAGCCCAGGCCCCGGCCCGTCAGTGACGCCCAGACCACCGGCGGCGACGCCACGAGAGCTCTTCTCGGACCAGGCCCGCGACCGCGCCGCCGAGCGTCGCCGCGGCCGAGGGCAGCGAACGGAGGAACGACGGGTCGAGGAACCCGCCTGAGCGGTCGCCGAAGATGCCGCGAGGGCCGGCGTCCTCGGTGGCATCGACGGGATGGCGGAGGTTGGCGGGTCGGCTCGGGTCGCTGGGTGTGCTGGTGAGCTGGGACTCCCAGGCGCCGCGAGCGACGTAGTGGTTGCCCAACCCCGGGGCCAGCCGTCCCATCAGCACGACGAGCCGGTTCCAGGAGCCGACGACCCGTGTGCGCCGACCGTCGAGCACCACGGCGACGATCTTCCTGGCGATGACCTCTGGTTGGTAGATCGGTGGCACCGGCTGGGGGTGGCGGTCCATCTGGTTGCGGCACCAGCCGAACTGCGGGGTGTTCACCGCGGGCAGGTGGACCATGCTCATCCGAATGCTCGATCCCTCGTGGATCAGCTCGGCGCGCGTGGATTCGAAGAAGCCGCGGCAGGCGAACTTGGAAGCGCAGTAGGCCGATTGCAGCGGGATCCCCACATAGGAGAGGGCGGAGCCGACGTTGACGATGGCACCGCGGTCGCGCGGCCGCATGATCGCGAGCGCGGCGAGGGTGCCCCACACCTGGCCGAGGAACGTGACGTCGACGGCGCGGGCGAAGTCGTCCGGCTCGATCTCCCACGAGGGGGCGAACACGGTCGTCATGGCGTCGTTCACCCACACGTCGATGGGCCCGAGCTCGGCTTCCACCCGCTGGGCCGCGGCCACGACGGCATCGGCGTCGGCGACATCGACCGCCACGATGAGGCCCCTGCGGCCCTCGGCCTCCACCTCGGCCAGGGCGCCACGGAGCCCGGCGGCCCCTCGGGCGAGCAACGCCACGTCGAAGCCGGCTGCGGCCAGCGCGACCGCAGTCGCCCGGCCGACCCCAGCCGATGCACCGGTGACCACGGCGGTCCCACGTCCAGGGCCGGTGGGGCGGGATCGATCACGGTCGGTTCGCATGGTTGGAGTCCTCTCTGCTGACGCGTCGACCTCTCGTACCCGCTGCGGCCCGGGACGAGCCGATCCACCGCTCCCCGAAGCTCCTCACGACGACTGGTCGTCCGCTCGGGTGGTGCCGAGCCAGCGCGCCACCAGGACCACGCCACCCAAGCCCACGACCCAGGCGACCATCCCCTCGGGCACGGGGCCCAGGTGGCCGAGCCCCAGCCCGCCCCGGTCGTGAGCGGACAGCTGGAGGACGTAGCCGCTGATGTCCTCGACGTCCCGGTCGCTGGTCGTGCTCCTCGAGAAGGCCGGCATGTTCCCGGGCCCGGTCCGGATCGCCTCGCCGATCTCTCGCCGATCGGCGGCATGGAGGTCGGGTGCCGTGTCGCCGTTGGCCAGCGCGCCGCCTGCCCCCGCGGCCTGGTGGCAGGCCGCGCACGAGGCCACGTACTGGGCCTGACCCGCGCCCAGGTCCACGTCGTCGGACGCGGGCGTGAACGCCTCGGGGCCGTCGATCAGCGAAGCGGTGAAGTGGTTCAGGGCTTGGATCTGGGCCTCGTCGTAGCGTGACGGGTGGCGCTGCATCTTCTCGTCGGGTCGCGTCAGGGGCATCCGCCCGGTTCGGACCATGAAGTCGACCGAGGCGGTCCCTTGCTGTCGGAGGTCCGGCCCACGGCTGGTGCCCGATGCATCGGGACCGTGACAGGTCGCGCAGTCGGCCAGCCAGATCTGGCGGCCCTCAGTTGCGCGGTCCTGCGTCGGCGCCGCGGCCGAGCTGGCACCGGCCCCGGACCAGGCCACGCACGCCGCGATCACCAGCGCACCGAACGGCGGGAGATGACGGAGGCCGAGCATCACCCTGCAGTACCCCGATCGGGGGCGCCCGACACCGACCCGGTCCTGATGGCGGAGAGACCGACGTGACGGCGGGTTGGCAGGGGCCATCTCCGGGTACTGGTTGCCGTCCGTCCACCCGCCCACGGATCGGCCTCACATGGAGCCCCATCGTCACCCTGGTCGGCGCGCAGGCAGGGCGACCGTGGTGGCGCTCGTCCTCGCCGGGTGCTCGGGTGACCACGCGGTCCTGAGCCCGAAGGGTCCTGAGGCCGCCCGGACGAGTGCCCTGGGGTGGGGGATGATCGTCGCGGCCACCTTCGTCACGGTCTTCGTGTTCGGGCTGCTCGTGGCCGCGCTGGTGCCGGGGGATCGGCGCCGGCTGCGCGGCCTCGATGACCGGGTGTTCCTGATCGGGGGAGGGATCGTGCTCCCGCTCGTGGTGATCGTGGTGCTGTCCGGCGCCACGATCTGGTCCACCGCCGCCACCGGTCGCCGGGGCGACGAACAGATCGAGGTGATCGGGCACCAGTACTGGTGGGAGGTCCGCTACCGGGGGAGCCGTGCGGTCACCGCCAACGAGATCCACATCCCTGCCGGGCGCCGCGTGCGCGTGACCCTGCGGTCCGACGACGTCATCCACTCGTTCTGGGTCCCAGCGCTGGCCGGGAAGATCGACATGATCCCGGGCCGGACCAACCACCTGGTCATCGAAGCGGACCACCCCGGGACCTACCGCGGCCAGTGCGCCGAGTTCTGCGGGATGCAGCACGCCCGGATGGCCTTCGAGGTGATCGCCCAACCGCCGGCGGCCTACCAGCGGTGGTTGCAGGCCCAGGCCCTTCCGGCGACCGCCGATCCAGGGTCGATCGCCGGTCAGCAGGAGTTCCAGCAGGAGACCTGTTCGGGTTGCCACACGATCCGGGGCACCGAGGCCGTGGGCAAGCGCGGCCCGGACCTGACGCACGTCGCGTCGCGCCGGACCATCGCCGCCCTGACGCTCGCCAACGATCCTCGCCACCTGAAGTCGTGGATCGCCGATCCGCAGCGCTACAAGTCCGGCGCGCTGATGCCCCCGAGCGAGCTCACGCCGGCCGAGCTCACCTCCATCACCGACTACCTGGCCGGTCTCCGGTGACGGCGCTCGTCGAGACGATCGGTCCCGATCAGGCGGCGACGCCGTCGCTCGACGCCATCTGGAGCGACGAGCCTGGGATCCCGGGCTTCCTCGCCACCGTCGACCACAAGCGCATCGCCATCCGGTACCTCGTCACCGCCGTCGCCTTCTTGATGCTGGGCGGGGTCGAGGCGATGGTCATCCGGGCTCAGCTCGCCGGTCCCAACGGCACCGTCGTCGGACCCGAGACCTACAACCGGATCATGACCATGCACGGGACGACGATGATCTTCCTGTTCAACACCCCCGTGTTCGCCGGGTTCGGCAACTACCTGGTCCCGTTGATGATCGGCGCCCGGGAGATGGCGTTCCCACGGGTGAACGCCTTCAGCTACTGGGTGTACGTGCTGTCGGGCCTGTTCCTCTACAGCAGCTTCACGTTCTCGCAGGTCCCCGACGGCGGCTGGTTCGCGTACACACCGCTGACCTCGTCGGCCTACAGCCCGGGCATCGGCCTCGACCTGTGGGCCATGGGCGTGGTCTTCCTGGGCATCTCGACGACGGCCGGGGGCATCAACTTCGCGGTGACGATCCTGCGGATGCGCGCGCCGGGCATGACCTTGAACCGCCTGCCGCTGTTCTGCTGGTCGATCCTGACCATGTCGTTCATGATCATCTTCGCCCTGCCGGCGATCACCCTGGCCGGCCTGCTGCTGGAGCTCGACCGGGCGTTCGGCATGCGGTTCTTCGACCCGGCCGGCGGCGGCGATCCGCTCCTCTACCAGCACCTCTTCTGGATCTGGGGCCACCCCGAGGTGTACATCTTGTTCATCCCCGCCACCGGGATCATCTCGATGATCGTGGCCACGTTCACCCGGGTGAAGATCGTGGGCTACCACCTCGTCGTGGCGGCCCTGGTGGCGACCGGCTTCATCAGCTTCGGCCTGTGGGTCCACCACATGTTCGCCACCGGGGTGCCGTTGCTGGTCACCTCGTTCTTCTCGGCGGCGAGCCTCGTGGTGGCCATCCCCAGCGGCGTCCAGATCTTCGCGTGGCTCGCGACGATGATCCGGGGCCGGGTGATCTTCGAGGTGCCGATGCTGTTCGCGATCGGGTTCGTGGTCACGTTCGTCATCGGGGGGATGACGGGGGTGATGGTCGGGGTGGTCCCGTTCGACCAGCAGGTCACCGACAGCTACTTCGTCGTCGCCCACTTCCACTACGTGCTCATCGGCGGCACCGTGTTCCCCGCCTTCGCCGGCCTCCACTACTGGTTCCCGAAGGCCGTGGGCCGCATGCCGTCGCGGCGCCTCGGCATCTGGTCGTTCTGGTTGACGTTCGTGGGCACCCAGGTGACGTTCTTCCCCCAGCACCTGCTGGGCCTGGCCGGGATGCCCCGACGCATCTGGACCTATCCGGCCGACACCGGCTGGGGGCCGGGGAACCTGTGGTCATCGGTCGGCTCGGTGATCCTCGGGATCGGCCTGCTGCTCTCGGTCATCGCGTTCGCGCTGGCGTGGCGACGGGGGCCCCGGGCGGGCGCCGATCCCTGGGGCGGCGAATCCCTCGAGTGGTCGATCGCCTCACCGCCACCGCCCTACAACTTCGCCGGCATCCCGGTGGTCCGCAGCGACGCCCCGATGTGGGACCAAGAGGATGCGCCCGAGGTGATCACCGCGATCGACGCAGAGGACCTGACCATCCCGGCGCACGGACACCACCGCGCCGTGCTCACCTCGGTCCTCGACGCCGCCGATGCCGACGTGGTCTCCATGCCGCACCCATCCCTCACGCCGCTCGCGTTGGCGGTGGGGCTCACCACCGGCTGCGCGGCGATCGTGGCGGCCTCGTGGATGCTGGGGGTGGCCGCCCTCGCCATCATCGTGGTCTCGTTCGTCCGCTGGCACGACGGGAGCGGCAGTTGAGCGCCCTGGTCCCTCCGCTCGGCCGGCCCCTGCCGACATCGGCGGCGGCCAGCGCCCCGCGCGGGCGCCCACTCGGGTGGTGGGGCGTGGTGTTCCTGATCGCCACCGAAGCCACCCTGTTCGCGCTGCTGCTGTTCGTCGACCTCTACCTCCGCTCGAACTCCACCCGCTGGCCACCGAAGCCGGTCGAGGATCCAGAGCTGGTCCTCACCACGATCCGATCGGTCGTGCTCATCGGCTCGAGCATCCCGGTGGCGCTGGCCGCACGGGCGTTCGCTCGATCCGACCAGGTCGCGGCGCGCCGGTGGCTCCTCGTCACGATGGCGATGGGCACGGTGTTCCTGGCCGGCCACGTGCAGGAGTACCTCAAGATCTGGCCGGAGTTCACCGTGCACACCGATGCGTACGGGTCGATCTTCTACACGGTCACCGGGCTCCACGCCCTCCACCTGATCGTGGGGCTGGGGGTCCTGATGTACGTCTGGGTCCAGAGCCTTCGCGGCCGCTACGACCGCGTCGGCGAGCCCACCGCGGCCACCGCGGGCGTCCTCTACTGGCACTTCGTCGACGTCGTCTGGGTGTTCGTCTACGTCACGCTCTACCTGTCGGTCCGGCTGCGATGACCGCCCCCGCCGGGTCGGAACCAGCGACGGTGCCGTCACCCTGGGACGAGCCGTCGCCCCCCGTACCCGCCGGTGCCGGTGGACGGCCGCGGCCGCTGACCCTGATGGCGATCCTCGCGGCCGGCCCCGTCGTGTGGATGGTCCACCTGGCCGGAGCAGCCGCGCTGGTCCCGGTGTCCTGCGACCGCGGGCGCATCGGGTACTGGGCGATCAACGGCCTGACGCTCATCTGCTGCGCGGCCATCGCGGTGGCCATGGTCGGCGCCGGACGCATCCTCCGGACGCACCGACCGTCCGGTCCGACCCCGGACCGGGTGATCGAGCTGGTGTGCGTCCTGGCGCTCCTGTGGGGTGCGATCTCCCTGCTGGTCACGGTCACCGAGGGCATCCCGAACCTGGTCATCGACGCATGCCCGGTGTGATCGAGCCGTCGGCGCTGATCCGGGCCTGGCCCTGGTCGCCGGGGGCGGTGCTGGCCCTCGCCCTGGCTTCGGCGGCCTGGGTGGTGGCCGACCGTCGTGCCGGGCACCCCGGCGGGAGCGGGTGGTGGTGGACGGGCCTGGCCGTCCTGACCGTGGCCCTGCTGTCGCCGCTGGACACGATCGCCGACTCGCTGCTCTCGTTCCACATGGTCCAGCACCTCCTCATCGGGCTGCTGGCGCCCTTGCTCATCGTCCGTGCCCGTCCGCTGCGGGTGCTGCGGCACCTGGTATCCCCCGCTGACCGTCGGGCGGTGGCTCGGTGGACGGCGAGGTGGACCCGGTCGCGGTGGCTGGCCGCCGCCGTGGTCCTCGGCCACGTCGCCGTGTGGTGGACCTGGCACGTCCCCGCGCTCTACCGGGCGGCCGTGCTCGACGACCGCATCCACGTCATCGAGCACGCGGCCTTGTTCGCGTCGGGCCTGGCGCTGTGGGCGCTGGCATGGCCCGCCGGCCCCGTACGCCAGCGGGGTGGCGAGGCCGTGGTCGGCGTGTTCTTCGCCGCGTTGGGCACCGGGGGCCTGGCCGCGCTGATCACCCTGTCGAGCCGGGCCCGCTACCAGACCGATGCCGCCACCGCCGCGGCGTGGGGCATGACCCGCCTGAGCGACCAGCAGCTGGCGGGAGCGCTCATGTGGGTGCCCGGCGGGTTCGCCTACCTGGCGGTGGGGGTGGCCGTCTTCCTCGGTTGGCTCACCGGCCGACCGGCACGAGATCCGGGCCTCGATCGGGATCGCATCACGGTCCGCCGGTGTCCACCTCGTGGGGGACCGGCGGATGCGGCTCCGCCTCCGCCAACCGGTCGAGCGCCTCGGCCGCCTGCCGGTCTCCCCGACCCAGATCTCGGCACCACCGGTGCACCGCGAACCCCGCCACCACCGGGAGCACGATCGCCGCGCCGCGCAGCACCCAGTTGAGGTGGTTCACCGAGATGTTCCACTTCGCGGCGATGACGTCCTGGCTGCCCGCGACGAACAGCACCAGGTAGAAGGTCAGCGCGGCGGCGCCCAGCGCGGAGCGCACGGGCCGATCGCGTGGTCGGTCGAGCAGGTGGTGCTCGGCGTGGTCGTGGGTGAAGCGCCGTTCCAGGAACGGCCAGGCGTAGAGCGCGGCGAACGTGAGCCCGGGCAGCAAGACGGCCGGGAAGAAGACGTTCGGGACGGTGTGGCCCCAGCCGCGCACCTCCCACGGCGGCATCAGCCGCAGGGCGCCTTCGAGCCAGCCCATGTACCAGTCCGGCTGGGCCGCGGTGGTCACCTCGGCGGGGTCGTAGGGGCCGTACAGCCAGATCGGGTTGATCTGGAACAGGCCTCCCAGCAAGGCCAGCGATCCGGCCACCGCGAGGAACAGGGAGATGGACTTGGCCGCATAGGTGGGCCACAGGCGGGTCCCCACCACGTTGTCCTCGGTCCGGCCGGGACCGGCGAACTGGGTGTGCTTCTGCCTGGTCACGAGGGCGAGGTGGATGCCCAGCAACGCCGTGATCATGGCCGGAACGAGCAGCACGTGGGCGATGAACAACCGGCCGATCACCTGGTCCGACGGGTACTCGCCACCGAACACCCAGAAGGCCACCGTGTCGCCGACCACGGGCACCGACTCGACGACCGAGAACATGATCCGCAGGCCGGTGCCCGAGAGGAGGTCGTCGAGGAGCGAGTACCCGGCGAACCCGTTGCCGATGGCCAGGACCAGCAGGGTGACGCCCACGATCCAGTTGATCTCCCGAGGGCGCCGGAACGCGCCGGTGAAGAAGATCCGGGCGAGGTGCAGCACGATGGCGGCGAGGAACACCAGCGCCGCCCAGTGGTGGATCTGGCGCATGACCAGACCAGCGCGCACGTCCCAGCTCAACCGCAGCGCCGAGTCGTACGCCGCCGACACGTGCTGGCCGTGCATCGGGCGGTAGCTGCCCTCGTAGGTGACGGTCCGCGAGCTCGGGACGAAGAAGAACGTCAGGAACACCCCGGTGACCACCAGCACCACGAAGCTGTAGAGCGCCACCTCCCCGAACATGAACGAGAAGTGGTCCGGGAACACCTTGCCCAGCGCCTCGCGGACGAACCGGGCGCCGCCCACCCGTTCGTCGACGAACTCCGCGGCCCGCCGGGTCGCCGTCTTGCGCCGCCGATCGCTCACGAGGTGCCCCACCACGCCGGTCCGACGGGTTCATCGAAGTCGTGCTGGGCCACCAGGTAGCCGTCAGCGTCGAGATCGAGCGGCAGCTGCGGCAGCGAACGCGTCGCGGGGCCGAAGGTGGGGCGGGCCCCGTCGGTCACATCGAACAGCGACTGGTGGCACGGGCACACCAGCTGGCGGGCCTCGGCCTCGTACAGCCCGACCGGACAGCCCGCATGGGTGCACACCTTCGAGTACGCGATGCACCCGGCCGCCGTCCATCCCGCGCGCCCGGGTCGGGGCCGGTTGACGCCCGCCGGCAGGCGGATGAGCACGGTCTGCGCGTCGCCGGGGGAGGGGTCACCCTCGGGGAAGACCGTCACCACCCCGTCCAACGGCAGGTCACCGGGCCGGACCGGGTCGCCGTTCGAGGTCACGAGGCGTCGGTTGCGGCGCCACGGCGTCTCGCTCAGCTGGTGGCCGGGACGGGGACCGAGGGAACGGACGGGGAACAGCAGCGCGCCGCCGAGCGTCCCCACGCCGACGGCCAGGAGCTTGAGCAGCAGGCCCCGACGGCCGAGGATCCGCTCGCCGGCATCGAAGTCCGCCGCGACGGCCCGCCGGTCCTCGTCGGAGGATCGCAGCGGCTCGCGCGCCTCCACCTGATCGCCGGGCCCCATGGCGTGCTTGGCCCACAGCCCGATGCCGACCGCCAGCCCGTAGAGCGCGACCGCGAGCAGCAGGCCCTCGAGCTGGGTCTGGCCACCGTTCCAGTAGACGACGGCCAGGCCCACCCCCGCGGCGGTGGTGACGAGGAACGACGCCGCGACCGCCACCTCCAGCCGATCAGGGGGGTCACTCAACGGCTGCTCCGTTCACGTGTCCTTCCCGCCCCACTACCTCCGCAACGGCCCCTCCATACCCCCGGTCATCGCCGGCCGGGTCAGACCGAGGGTCTCGTGCGGATGGGAAGACCGATCTGCGGGTACCAACGGCCATGTCCGACCGCAGCCCACGCCCGTGAGCACGACGCGGGTCGCGCTCGGCGCGGGGCGGTCCGCCGGTGGCTGACACCGGCTTCGAGCCGATCTCCTCGTACGCCTTCCTCGCCGACGGGCGGTCCACGGTGCTGGTCAGCCGCGACGCGTCGATCGATTGGGCCTGCCTGGACCGGTTCGACGCAGCATCGACGTTCGGTCGGCTGCTCGATGCCGACCGCGGCGGCTCGTTCCAGATCCGCCCCACGAGCCCGATCCTCGAGAGGTCGCGTCGCTACCTCCCGGGCACCATGGTGCTCTCGACCGTGCTGACCACCGCCGACGGCACCCTGTGCTGCACCGACGCGCTGGCGCGCACGGACACCAGCGGTGGGGCCAACGGGGATTCACGGATCGTCCGCTCGATCGAGGTGACCGCCGGCGAGGTCGAGGTCGAGCTGCTGATCGAGCCGCGGTTCGACTACGGCGCGACCACCCCGTGGGTGCGCGACCACGGCGGCTGCCGTTACAGCGCCGTCGGGGGCGACCAGGCGGTGGTGGTCGGCTCCTCGCAGGAGCTGGACCTCGATCGGGACGGGGGTCGGTTGACCGGCCGGCTCGCGCTCCGCCCGGACGGCGGGTCCTGGGACCTGGTCCTCGTGGCCCAGCAGCCCCATCGCCTCGTCCCGGACGCGGCGGTCGCCTCATCGGTCGCCGACCTGCTGGACCAGACGAAGGCCTGGTGGCGCGGGTGGTCCGCCCGCACCCAGGTCGTCGGACGGGACGCGGACACGATCCGTCGCTCGGCGATGGTCCTGAAGGGCCTCAGCTGCGAGAGGACGGGCGGGATCGTCGCCGCGGCGACCACCTCGCTCCCCGAGGTCGTCGGGGGCCCGGCCAACTGGGACTACCGCTACTGCTGGGTGAGGGACGCCGCGCTCACGGTCGACGCCCTGGACCAGCTGGGGCACCACGGTTCGGCGCAAGCGTTCCGCGACTTCGTGCTGCGCTCGTCGGCCGGGCAAGGCGACGAGGTCCAGGTCCTCTACGGCACCTACGGGCAGCGATCGCTGCCCGAGCGCGAGGTCGATCACCTGAGCGGGTGGCGGGGGTCGGGTCCGGTGCGGGTCGGGAACGCAGCCGCAGGGCAGCGGCAGCTCGACTGCTACGGGCACGTGCTGGACGTGGCCCACCTGTGGCACGACCGGCACGGCGTGCTCGACGCGGACGAATGGCGGTTCCTCGCGTCCGTGGTCGATGCGGCGACGCGCTACGCCGACGACGAGGACGCGGGCATCTGGGAGACCCGGGGCCCGCTCCAGCACTTCGTGCACTCGAAGGTCATGGCCTGGGTGGCAGCCGATCGCGGCATCCGCCTGGCCGAGGAGCAAGGCCTTCCGGCCCCCCGCCTCGAGGCCTGGAAGGCGACGCGCCGTGACCTGCGGCAGGCCGTCGATCGCCGCGGTGTCGACCCCGACCGGGGGAACTTCGTGTCGCACTTCGGGACCCGTGCCGTCGATGCCAGCCTGCTGCGGCTCCCGCTGGTGGGCTTCGTCGCGGCCGATGACGACCGGATGCGGACCACCACCGATGTGATCATCGACGAGCTCGCCGACACGAGCGGGCTCCTGCGGCGCAACCGGCACGACGTCGGCAGCACCGACGAAGGGCTCTTCCTGCTGTGCACCTGCTGGCTGATCGAGGTCCTGGTCCTCCAGGGCCGTCGCTCCCTGGCCTCGGAGCTGTACGACGCCGTGCTGGCTGCCGGCAACGACCTGGGCCTCTTCTCGGAGGAGGTCGATCCCTCGACCGGCGAGATGCTGGGCAACTTCCCGCAGGCCTTCACCCACCTCGGGCTGATCAAGGCCGGGCTGCGCCTCCGGCGGGGGGTCGACACCTAGCGCGCCCGCGGGTCCTGCGCCCCGGCTCCCGATGCCGCGGGATCGAGCGGTGTCTCGATCACCGGCCCTGCGGCTAGTGGAGGGGGAGGCAGATCGGCCCGGGCCTCGGCAGCCAGAGAGGAGCGTCCCATGAACCAGGTGATCGTCGGGATCGACGCGGAGGGCTCGGAACAGCCGGCCCTGCGCTGGGCGAGCTCGTATGCGGCCGCGACGGGGTCGGGGCTCACGCTGGTCACGGCGTGGTCTCCCGATCAGGCGGAGCTGCCGCCGGGCCGCGCCGAGCGCCTCGAAGGGGAGGTCCGGCGCCATGCCGAGCAGGAGCTCCACCGGGCCGAGCGGTCCACCGATGACGTCCCCTATGACGTGGTCGTCACCTCCGGAGACCCCGAGGACGCCCTGACCAAGACGGCCGATGACGTGTCCGAGCAGGCGGAGGCCATCGTCGTGGGCCATCCTGCGGCCGCGCTGGCTCCCCGATGGAGCTCGTCGGTGCTGCGCATGGCCAGCACCAGTGCGCTTCCCGTGGTGATCGCCCAGGGAGCGCGACTCGAGGTGGGAGCGGGGCCCATCCTGGCGGCGGTCGACGGGAGCAAGGCGGATACGGCCGTCCTCGCCTGGTCGGGCGACCTGGCCCACCGGATCGGCACCACCGTCCATGCCGCGTTCGCGACGCCGTCCCTCGCAGACTCGTATCCCCATCCCGCCGGGGCGACCGAGGCGGAAGGGGACGCCGAGCGGATCCGCCAAGAGGTGGAGCTCGCGGGGGCGATCGACGAACGCATCCCGGAGGGGCTCGAGGTCTCGGTGGTCGAGGGCGATCCCAGCGATGCGCTCCCCGCTCTGGCCACCCGCATCGGCGCGACCCTGATCGTCACCGGCCAGGGCCGGGGTCCGTTGCTCGACAAGGTCCCGGCCGGAATCGTCGAAGGTGGGGTGATCAGCGTGGCGGTCGTGCCGGCTGAGCTGCCGACGGCGTGGCACCACGATGACGAGGCCGAGCCGCTGGCGGGAGGAGCTCCGTCGAAGAGCCGCTGGCAGGACATCCTGGGCTGGGCCGAGGAGGCGCTCGGGTGGGCCACAGCCGACCGCCGGGTCGAGGCGCACGGCGAGCTTCGCCGCCTCGACGCCGCCGGCCCCGATGCCACCGCCCGCACCGGAGCCACCGACGACGCCGGCCGCGTCCTGGACGAAGCGGAGCAGCGCGTCCGGCGCGACCACGGCGACCTCGCTCCGGGCACGGCGGTCGCCGAGGGCGATCGACGCCAGCCTCCAGAAGCCGGCTGACCGTCCGGCGTGCACCGGCCGAGCTCAGGCGTTGAGGGGGCGACCCTGATGGGGTGTGGCGGGCGCCGCCCCGATCGCCTCGATCACCCGATCGGCGAGCTCCGTGGGCGAGGAGCCCTCGACGTCGAGGATCACGTCGGCCAGCTCCTCGTAGAGCGGCGCCCGCTCGCGCGCCTGCTGCGCGAGCACGGCCTCGGCATCGCCGTCGAGCAGGGGGCGGTGGCTGCTGAAGCGGACGCGCTCGGCCAACGTGGCCGCGTCGGCGCGGAGCCAGACCCTGAACACCCCGGGTTGCTCGAGCGAGGCCACCGCCACGCGATCGGTGACGACGCCGGCAGGGGCGCTCAGCACGTCGGGCCCGTTGCCGGCCAGCGTCTGGGTGACCACCTCGCGCTCGTGGGGCCGGTACGCGGCCTCCCCGCCGCGGTGCCAGAGGGCGGCGACGGTCATGCCGGTGCGCTCCTCGATCCATGCGTCACTGTCGACGAGCGGCCGCTCCAGCCGCTGGGCCACCTGGCGACCGACCGTGGTCTTGCCCGAGCCCATGAGGCCGAGCATCACGATGTGCTGGGGAAGGTCCATGTCCTTTCGGTACCCCGATCCGCCGGCTTCCGACCGCCCCATGCGGGTGATCCCATGGTCACCTCGCTCCGGGCGGCGACGACCGCAGGCACAACCACGTGGGTATCGCCGCCCGAGGGTCCGGGTAGGGACCAAGGGTGAGGCTCGATGACTGGTTCCTCACCCCCGAGGAGCGGGCCAACCCGGCGACCGAGATCGATCGACGGCGCGCGCCCCCTGCGGCGTGGAGCGTCGGCAACGACGTCACGGTCTGGCTCGACGGAGCCGGCTACTTCGGCCACCTCGAGCAGGTCTTGGTCGATCTCGACGAGGCGTCCACGGTGTGGTTCACCGACTGGGATGGCAACGCCGACGAGCGGCTGTCCGGGAGCGGGAGCGAGGTGGGACCGCTCCTGACCCGGCTGGCCGAGCGGGGCGTGCAGATCTGCGGCCTGCTGTGGCGGTCCCACCCGCGGCAGGCCCAGTTCTCCGAGCAGGACAACATGGCCCTGGTGCGGGAGGTCAACCGTCGAGGAGGTCTGCTGGCCCTCGACGAGCGGGTCCGCCGAGGCGGGTGCCACCACCAGAAGCTGGTGGTGATCCGCCGGCCGGCGAGGCTCGGCCCGGACCTGGCCTTCGTCGGGGGCATCGACCTGTGCCACGGCCGCCACGACGACGCCGACCACCTCGGTGATCCGCAGGCCGTTCGCCTGAGCGATCGGTACGGTGCTCGCCCTCCCTGGCACGACGTGCACCTCGCGGTCGAGGGACCCGCGGTCGACGATGTGGCGTGGTCCTTCGCGGAGCGGTGGAACGACCCGGCCCGGCTCGATCACCGGAACCCGGTGCGCGCCTTCCTCCGCTGGCGCAACCACCAGCCTCGACGGCTCCCTCCGGTCGAGGTGCCGATCGGGTCGCCGTCCACGACCGGGACCAGTGCGGTCCAGGTCCTGAGGACGTACCCGTCGCGTCGCCCGCGGTACCCGTTCGCCCCGGACGGCGAACGGAGCGTCGCCCGGGCCTACCTCAAGGCGATCGGTCGGGCTCGCTCCTTGGTGGTGCTGGAGGACCAGTACTTCTGGTCCGTGGAGATGGCCCGCGCCCTGGCGAAGGCGCTTCGCGGCAACCCTTCGCTGCGGCTCGTCATCGTGGTTCCCCGCCATCCCGATCAGGACGGAGCGGTGACCGGGAACGTGAGCCGGATGGCCCGCGAGCGAGCCCTGGCCATCGTCACCGCGGCCGGCGGCGACCGCGTCGCCGTGTTCGACCTCGAGAACCGGCTGGGCACGCCGATCTACGTGCACGCCAAGGTGTGCATCATCGACGACGTCTGGATGGAGATCGGCTCCGACAACCTCAACCGCCGGTCGTGGACCCACGACTCCGAGATCGGCTGCGCGGTCATCGATGAGCGACGTGATGACCGGGAGCCAACCGATCCTGGAGGTCGCGGCGATGGGGCCCGGGTGCTCGCCCGCGAGACGCGCCTGAGGCTGTGGTGCGAGCACCTCGGACGGGTTGGCGGCGACGACCACGACATCGTCGATCCCCAGCAGGCCTTCGAGGTCCTGAGGGCGAGCGCTCGGCGTCTCGACGCGTGGGCCGCCGCCCCCGCGCCCCGCGGCGAGCGGCCCGCCGGGCACCTCCGCCCCCACCGCCTCCAGGCGGTCCCCTGGTGGGGCCGGCCGTTCCTTGCGATCGTCTACCGGCTGTTCGTCGACCCTGATGGCCGGCCCTTGCGGCTCCGCCGCTCCCGGACCTACTGAGGTCGCCGGCTCCTCGGTCTCCGGTTGCTGGCGTGATGACGGGCGGCCTCGCGCTCGCGCTCCTCCAGCTCCACCTCATCGGCGTTCTCCAGGTGCGCGGCACGGTCGTCCGGCTCGGGCAGGGCCCGGATGAGCTCGTCGAGCTTCAGCTGCGTCGCCACCTGCTGTCGGCTCTGGGCGTGTTGGATCACGAACGTCATCGAGACCGTGACGGCACCGGTGACGCAGGAGAACGCCGCGACCCAGCGGTCCGGGAACCCGTCGATGACGAGCAGGGCCACGGCGAGGACCACGGCCACGACCACGGCCACGACGGCGTGCGGACTCGAGGTCAGGCGGTCGACGCGCTTGATCTCCACGGTCAGGCGGCGCCTCGACCGCTCGCGCCGCCTGGCCGAAGCGACGGGAGCGGACAGCGAGGGATCGACCATGGTCCCCACTTCCCCGTTGATCGGATTCGAGTCCGGGGTGGAGGCATCGAGGGAGGTTGCGTCGGCCGCCGTCACCCGACCAGTGGTTCCTAGTGGGGCACGGGAGCGGGCGGCGCGGACGCTTGGGCCTGCTGGATGGGTGCTCCGTATCGGAGGATGCGTCCTCCGAACACCATCGAGCAGATGGCGAACCAGGCCCATCCGAGCAGGAGCCCAGCGATGACGTCGGTGAACCAGTGGACCCCGAGCAGGACCCTGCTGGCGGCGACGCAGCACGCGATGGCGACCGCGCCCCCGACGAGAGCGGCTCGGACGCGGCGGCTGCGGCGTCGCCCGATCAAGAAGGCGGCGGTCATGAAGACGGCGGCGGCGGCGGTCGCGTGTCCGGAGGGGAACGACGAGCCCGAGAAGCCGGTCAGGGGGAGGATGTCGGGTCGATCGCGGTTGACGATGACCTTGAGGAGGTTGGCGATGGCGAACT
The DNA here is from genome assembly GCF_049993875.1 of Aquihabitans sp. McL0605. Taxonomy (NCBI): domain Bacteria; kingdom Bacillati; phylum Actinomycetota; class Acidimicrobiia; order Acidimicrobiales; family Iamiaceae; genus Aquihabitans; species Aquihabitans sp. McL0605. The sequence goes on along the minus strand of NZ_CP188252.1, from coordinate 1,997,307 downwards.
GCCCGCCACAGGCCAGCACCAAGAAGCCGAGGAGGGCGAAGGTGCGGGTGCGGCGGACCTCGACCAGCCCGATGAGGACCCCGATCACGATGACGCCGACGGTGCCGCCCAGCAGGCTGATGTCCCGGAGGAACGTGGTCGAACCGGCCGTCGCGTGGGTCGCTCCGAACCGGGCGAACGCCGCGTCCCACCGAGCGAACCCGCTCCCGGTGCGGATCATGGCCAGGAGGAGGCCGATGCCACCCGCGGCCAGCAGGCAGGCCGCGGCGGCGACCGTGAGGGCGAGCCCGGTGAGCTCAGCGGGATCGGTCCGCGTGCGGAGCAGCGCGGCCAAGGCAGGGTGCCGTTGGACCTCGTCGCGCACCGTTGCGGTGTCGACGCGAGGGGCGCCGATGGGGTCTGGCCAGCGGTACGCCGCGAGGTACGCGCCCAGCCCGATCAGCATCGCGGGGATCAGGACGGCCGCTTCGATCACGATCTCACGCCCCCTTCCAGTGCGCGCGGACAGTAGGCCAGTTCACCTTCCGTTCACGCACTAAACAATCGCCATGGGCGATCAACCGCGAACCCAGGCGCCGTCATCGGCCCTCGGTTCTGGGCGTTCGGTGACGGAGCGGGCATCCTCGCGGTCGGTGGAACAGGCTGCGGGCGCGGTCGCCGCCCGCGGGCGGGGACCGGTCGTCTCTGCCCTTGCGGTCGGCGTGACCGGGTGGCTGGCCTTGGTCCTGGTCGGCGTGGCGATCGGGGCGCTGCTCACCCATGTCGGCGTGTTCGGCGGTCTGCGCCACTGGGACGACGGGGTCAACCGTTGGCTGGTCGCGCGGCGCTCGGACGGGTGGACGTCGGCATCGGGTGCGCTGTCGAAGTCAGCGGAGACGGTTCCGATCATCGTCGGCGCGCTCCTGCTCGAGGCGGTCCTGGCGTTGCTCCGCCGGTGGCGGGACCTGCTCGTGGTGGTCATCGGGCTCACCATCGAGCTGGCGACGTTCCTCGCGATCAACCAGATCGTTCGCCGACCCCGGCCGACCGTGGCGAAGCTGGGAACGGAGCCGAGCACGTTCAGCTTCCCGTCCGGTCACACGGCGGCGACGGTGGTGCTGTGGGGCGCGGCGGTCCTGCTGCTGGTGCCGATGACCGCTCCGTCGGCGGTTCGTGCCGTCCGGTGGTTTCTGGTGGCGGCCCTGGCGGTGGCGGTCGGTTGGGCTCGCGTGTACCGAGGGATGCACCACGTCACCGATGTGACCGTCGGGGCCCTGGTTGGCGCTTCGGCACTCTGGCTGGCGGTCGTGGCGACCCGGGTCACGGTGCTGGCCGATGGACGGCTCCGTGAACGATCCGTGGACCCGACCCGAGTGGAGACCAGATGAAGTCCGTCGCAGTGATCGCGCACAGTGGCAAGGCGTTCGGGGGCGGCCTCGACGAGCTCAGGACGGTCTTGGCCCACAACGGGGTCCACGACCCGATCTGGTACGAGGTCCCGAAGAGCCGGAAGGCGCCCAAGCGGGTGCGCCAGGCGATCGATGCCGGCGCGGAGCTGATCTTCGTGTGGGGCGGCGACGGCATGGTGCAGCGCTGCATCGACGAGCTCGCCGGCGAACCGGTGACGGTGGCCGTCCTCCCGGCCGGCACGGCCAACCTCCTCGCCACCAACCTCGGCATCCCGAAGGACAGCGTCGCCGACGCGGTCCAGGTCGGCCTCCACGGCCGTCCTCGCGTTCTCGACGTGGGCGTCATCAACGGCGAGCGCTTCATGGTCATGGCCGGCGTCGGGTTCGATGCCGCGATGATCCGCGATGCCGACGCGGGGTTGAAGGACAAGGCCGGGAAGCTCGCCTACGTGTGGACCGGGGTCCGCAACGTGGGGTCCGACCAGGTTCGGATGAAGATCAGGGTCGATGGCGCCAAGTGGTTCGACGGCAAGGCGACCTGCCTCCTGGTGGGCAACGTGGGGACGATCACGGGCGGGCTCGTGGCGTTCGCCGATGCCCGACCCGACGATGGTGTCCTCGAGGTCGGGGTCGTCACCGCGGCAGGCGCCCTCCAGTGGTCGCGGGTCCTGGCCCGCATGGCTGCGGGCAGCGTCGAGAAGTCGCCGTTCACCCGCCACACGTCCGCCCACACCATCAAGGCCACCCTGTCCCGGAAGCTGCCCTACGAGCTCGACGGTGGGGCCCGCACCGAGGTCAAGACCATCAAGGTCGAGATCGAGGCCGGTGCCGTCACCATCTGCGTCCCGAACGCCGAAGGTGAGGGATGAGCACTGCCAAGCTGGTTCCCGAGACGTGGGAGCTCACCGGCGACGATGCCTGGCGCACGTTGTCGCAGACCGGTCGGCGCCAGCTGCTCAAGGAAGCCTTCATGCGCCTTCGGGTGTCCGACGGCTTCAGCCACGCCCGTTCGCTGGCGTTCATGACCTCCCTCGTGCTCGTGCAGGGGACGATCGTGCTGGTCGGTACGGCGAGCGCCCTCGGCGGAACCGACGTCTCCCACGCCATCGTGAGCGCGATCGAGCACGCCGCTCCCGGTCCCGCCGGCAACGTGCTCACCCAGGCGGTCCACCAGGCCCGCCACGCCGGCGCCTCACGCCGTTACACCGCGCTGGCCCTCGGACTCGTCGGCACCCTGGTCTCGAGCACCACGGCCATGGGGCAGCTGGAGCGGGCCCTCAACCGCATCTACGGGGTGGAACAGGACCGCCCGGCGGTGCAGAAGTACGGCTTGGCCCTGCTGCTCGCCCTGAGCGCGGGCGCCCTCGTGGCGGTGTCCTTCCTGGCCCTCGGCTTCGGCAGCACGGTCGGCACCTCGCTCCACAACCCAGCCCTCAACCGAGCGTGGACGATCCTTCGCTGGCCGGTCGCCCTGATCCTGATCGCATCCGCCATGGCGCTGCTGTTCCGATGGTGTCCGCGTCGCCATCAGCCCGGCTGGTCCTGGCTGGCGTTCGGGTCCGCCATCTCCATCACCCTCTGGTTCGCGGTCACCACGATCATGGGGGTGGTGCTGCGCGCGAGCCGCTCGTTCGGGCAGACGTACGGCCCGTTGGCAGGGATCGTCGCCCTCCAGGTCTGGGCGCTCCTGTCCTCGGTGGCCATCCTCTACGGCGCCGCGGTCGCGGCGCAGCTCGAGGCGACCCGATCCGGAGACATCGAGCCGCAGGACGAGGAGAAGGTGAGCCAATCGGAGCCCGACGCCGACGCGACGACATCCCGGGTCACCGAGCGCACATGACCGCGGATGCGATCGGCCGCCAGGTCCCGGACGATGACGGGACCACCCGGATCCGCCGCCATGTGGAAGGCATCCTCGGCGTCCCTGCCACCGAGGGGAACCTGATCGACGTGCTCCGCAACGGTGATGAGATCTTTCCCGCCATGCTCGAAGCCGTCGAGCAGGCCGAGCACACGATCGACTTCCTGACCTTCGTCTACTGGAAGGGCGAGATCGGAGATGAGCTCGCCTCCCGTCTCTGCGAACGGGCGCGTCACGGCGTCCGCGTCCGAGTCCTGCTCGACGCGCTCGGCGCCCGTCCCATCGATACCAAGCTCCTCGACGACATGGCCGACAACGGCGTCGACGTCCGCTGGTTCCGGCCCCTGAAGCGCTTCCGACCGACCCAGGTGAACCATCGGACCCATCGCAAGGTCCTCATCGTGGACGAGGACCTCGGCTTCACCGGAGGCGTCGGGATCGCCGATGAATGGCGCGGCGACGCCCGCAACGCCGACGAGTGGCGCGACACCCACTTCCGCATCCGCGGACCCGCGGTGGATGGGCTCCGGGCCGCGTTCCTGGACAACTGGATCGAGACGAACCCCACCCTCTACGACGACGACGTCGACCGCTTCCCCGAGCCGCCCCAGCACGGCACCGCCATCGCGCAGGTGGTGCGCAGCGCATCCGAGACCGGCTGGAGCGATGTCGACACCCTCTTCCGCACGCTGCTCCAGCTCGCCGAGCACCACGTGCGGATCACCACCGCGTACTTCGTGCCCGACGACGAGCTCTGCGACCGGCTCTGCGCCGCCGCCGAAAGAGGCGTCTCGGTCGAGATCCTGCTCCCCGGTCCGCACGCCGACAAGCGGTTCGTCCAGCTGGCGGGGGAGCGGGCCTACGAGCGCCTGCTCGATCACGACGTTGCCATCTGGAGCTTCCAGCCTTCGATGCTGCACGCCAAGGTGATGACCATCGATGGCTTCGTGAGCAACATCGGCAGCGCGAACCTGAACAACCGATCTGCCCGCCTGGACGACGAGGTGAACCTCGTCGTCCTGGATCCACACGTCACTGCGGTCCTCGATGAGCAGTTCGAGTCCGACCTGGAGCGGAGCGTCCGGATCGAACGTGGGCGCTGGGAGAGGCGTTCGCCCCTGCAGCACGCGGCCGAGTGGGCGGTCAGGCCCTTCAAGCACTTCTTCTGACCGCGCCCGCCCGCTTGGTGGTGCCGACCTCGCGTTCGCCACCGACCCCGACGCCGCCGTCGGCACCTCGTTCCGTCGTTCGACGCGGCCGGCGTGGCGATGGTTGCCGACCCTCCACGCCGGGTAGCGACCATCCCCACCAACGCAGGAGGACACCCATGTCGAACGATGAAGCAGTGACGAAGGATCTCATCCAGACCCTCGAGGACGGCAAGGACGGGTTCGCTCGGGCGGCTGACAAGGTCGAGAAGGACGGCGAACCACGGCTGGCCGGAACCTTCCGCCAGCTCGCCGCCCAGCGGGGCCAGCTCGCCGACGAGCTCCAGGCGATCGCAGCCAGCTACGGCGACCAGATCGAAGCGTCTGGCACCGTGGCGGCCAAGGCCCACCGCGGATGGATGGCCGTCAAGGACGCCATCGCCGGATCCGATCCTGATGGCGTGCTCGATGCGGCCGAGCAAGGAGAGGACCACGCCGTCTCCGAGTTCGAGAAGGCGCTCCAGAGCGACATCTCACCCGAGCTCAAGACCATCGTGCAGCGCCAGCTCGCCGCGATCCGCTCCGCCCACGACCAGGTCAAGGCGCTCCGCGACCGTCAACCCTGACGCGGGACCGCCTGGCGCGCTGCGGCCCGTGCGGACCGAAGGGGTAAGGAAAAAGTCCCCCATCGGGTGAGGTTGGAGGTCCAGAACGCAGGGGTAGTGAAGGCGGTCCACGGCGCTCGGGGCGATCGCCTCGCTCATGACGAGCGCCTCACAACTCCAGAGGAGGACGGAACGATGACGGATCTGAGACCGCAGAACACGGAGGCCGATTCGGCCAAGGAGAAGGTGATCGGTGCGGCCGGAGATGTCGCTGGCACCATGACCGAGCAGGGCCAGGCGGTCGCCCAGACCGCAGTGTCCGAGGCACGCGATGTGGCGGCCCATGCCAAGGAGCAGGTCTCGACGCTCACCGCAGAGACCAGAGATCAGGCGATGCAGGCGCTCACCTCGGCGACGGCCGAGCTGGAGACCCAGCTCGACCAGCGCCTCGGCGACGTCACGTCGATGGCGCGCACCACCGCCGAAGAGCTGCGGGCGCTGTGCGAGGGTCGTCCAGAAGATGCTGGGCGCACGGCCGACCTGGCCCGGCAGGCGAGCCAGCGGCTCGATCGGTTTGCGGAGCGGACCGACCAGCTCGGTGTGCGCGGCGCGGCCGAGGAGATCGCTGACTTCGGTCGTCGGCGACCCGTCGCGTTCCTCCTTGGCGCGGCCGCGGCCGGGGTGCTCGTGGGGCGCATGGCCCGAGCGGGAACGAGCGTGCAGGGAACTGCTGCGGCGGCACCCGACGCCCCTCGCAGCCTTTCGTCCCCGCCTCCGGCGCCCAGCACGGCAGGGTCTGCGTATGCGGCCCCGTCGGTGCCGTCGGCCGCGCCGCCGGTCGTGGCCCCCTCGACCATCGGTCCGAGGCCGGACCTCGCGCCTGCGAGCCCGGTTGCGGGGGCCGAACGATGACGGCCATGCAGCCGTCGCAGGGGGAGCGGTCGCTGTCCGAGCTCGTTGCGACGATGACCGAGGACGTGTCGACGTTGATGCGCAAGGAGGTCGAGCTGGCCAAGGAGGAGCTGCGGGTCGAAGCCCGCCGCGCTGGGAAGGCCGGGGCCGGCTTCGCTGGTGCCGGCGTCAGCGGCCTGTACGCCGGCATTGCCCTGGTCATGGCGATCGGCTTCGCCCTCGACGAGCTCCTGCCCACCTGGCTCGGCTTCCTCCTCATCGCGCTCGTGCTGGGGGCCGTGGCCGCGGTCTTCGCCCAACGGGGTCAACGCGAGCTCCAGGAACTGAATCCCGCCCCAGAGCAGACCATCGAGACCATGAAGGAGAACGCGCAATGGCTGAGCGAACAGAGGAACTGAGGCGTGACATCGAGCAGACCCGCGCCCACATGAGCGGGACGCTCGACGAGATCGGCGATCGGGTCAGCCCCGGCCGGATCGCCGAGAGGCGGTGGCAGAGCGTCCGTGAATCCGGATCGCGTGTTGCGGCGACGGTCATGGGCGCCCCCCGCTCCGCTACCCAGCGCACGGGATCAGCGATCGGCGACGCGCAGAGCTCGGCCTCGGATGCCGCTTCCTCTGCGGCGCAATCGGTTGCCGAGGCGCCCGAGCGGGTGAAGGAGGCGGCATCGGGGAACCCGATCGCGGCAGGTGCCGTCGCCTTCGGCATCGGGGTCCTGATCGGTTCCCTCGCCTCCTCGTCCCCCGAGGAGCAGCGCATCGCCGAGCAGTTCCTGGAACCGGTGCAGTCCGAGCTCAGCGACACCGGTCGCCAGCTGGCGAGCGCGGTGAAGGAGCAGGTCCAGGAGCAGATGGCCCCCGTCGTCGAGCACGCGACGGAGGCCGCCGCAGAGGTGAAGGACCACGCCGTCGACTCGGCGGAGACGATCCGGGCCGAAGCCACGTCCGCCAAGGGAGCGGTGGAGAGCGATGTGAAGGACGCAACCCGAGAAGCCCGCGGCTGAACGCTCGGCCCCGAGCGGCGAGACGGCCGGCCCGCGAGTACGAGGGTCGGCCGTCGACCGCTGCGCAGCCGCGGGCGGCGCTGCCTGCCGCCCGATGGTCGAGCGGCTGACGACCGGCAGGCACCGTCTAACCGAGACCGGCGGGCCGGGTGCCGCGCTCGACGACCTCGTCGTTCGTCAAGCCCGATCGCACCGATCGTGGGTAGTCCTCCGGGTTCCAGCCTCGAACCGCGGCGTCGTCGTCCTTGTGGACCAGGAGCCACTGTTCGCGGGTGGAGGACGGCTTGCCCCGGCGCACGAGGGCGAAGCGGCCTCCGAGCTTCTCGCCGTGGAGGTCGAGGTGCAGGTCGCCGGCGGCGAGATCATGGGCGGGATCACCGTGGCCGGATCGCCAGGTGCCCCAGTCCCAGACCACCACATCGCCTCCTCCGTACCCGCCCGTCGGGATCACGCCCTCGAAGTCGAAGTAGTCGAGCGGGTGGTCCTCGACGCGGACGGCGAGCCGGCGGGTCGACGGATCGAGGGTGGGCCCTTTGGGAACCGACCAGCTCGCGAGCACCCCGTCGATCTCGAGCCGGAAGTCGTAGTGGAGGCGGCTGGCGCGGTGGCGCTGCACCACGAACCGAGGATCACCCGAGGCTGATGGTGCGACCGACCCTTGCGGCTCCGCGGTGAGCGTGAAGTCGCGCTTCTCGCGGTACCTCCTGAGCGGGTCCTTCCCCTGGTCCTTGCTCATGCTGACTTCCGGGTGGGGCGCTTCGCCGCTGCCTTCTTGGCGGTCGCCTTCTTCGCAGCCCGCTTCGTCGCCGGCTTCTTGGCCGCCGGCTTCTTCGCAGCCGCCTTCTTCGCGGGCCCCTTCTTCGCCGTGGAGCGCTTGGCGCTGCGCTTCGTGGCTGCCGCCTTCTTGGCGGGCCGCTCCTTGGTGCCCGTCCTGGATCTCCCGGTGCTGCGCTCGATGCTGGCCCGCAGGGCGTCCATCAGATCGATCACCTCGCCGCCCTCATCGTCGCTGGACGGGGGCGGGGTCATGGTCTTGCCCTTCGACTTGGCGGTGATGATCTTCTTGACCTCTTCGGTGTACGTGTCGTGGTACTGGCTCGGGTCCCATGCACCGGCCAGGGCGTCGATGATCTGGCCGGCGAGCTGCACCGCCTTGGGGTCGGCCTTGCCGACCTTCTCGGGGATGTCGTCGATGGACGACCGGTCGATGACCTCGTCGGCGAAGCGCATGGTCGACATGGCGAGCGCGCCGTCCAGCGGCCTCACCGCGGTGAGGTACTGCTTGTTCCTCATGACCACGGTTCCGATGCCCACCCGGCCCTTGTCCTCCATGGCCCGCAGCAGGAGCGCGTAGGGCTCGGCTGCGGCATCGCCATCGGGCGCCAGCCAGTAGGTCCGCTGGTAGTAGATGGGATCGACATCGTCGAGGGCGACGAAGTCCCGGATCTCGACGGCGCGGGTGCTCGCGGGTCGGAGGTCGTCGAGCTCGTCGCGCTCGAACGTCGCGTACTTGCCGTTGGGCAGCTCGTACCCGAGCACCATGTCGTCGCGCTCGACCTCCTTGCCCGACTCCTCGGACACGGTGTGGTTGCGCACACGAGCACCGCTCGACCGTTCGAGCTGGTGGAAGTGCACCGTGTGATCCCGGGCCGCGGTGAACGCCCGCATCGGGACGCTCACCAACCCGAAGCTGATCGACCCCTTCCAGACTGGACGCGCCACAGCGAGCTCCTCTCGTCGGTGATCAACTGGATGATTCCCCGCAGACGGCCCCGTCAGACCCGACGGCTCGGTAGGAGCGCCGTGAACGATCCCGTCCGCCGGCTCGGCCCAGGACGGGCGGCCATGTCGTCTTCGCTGAGGACTGAGATCGCCGGGCCCGACTGCGCGGAGACGATCCGGGGTAGTCGTGGATCCAACGCTCCTGGAGGTTCAGCCATGTCCGACGTCCACCACTTCCCGTTCGGGTTCGATCCGCTGTTCGCTGTGCCCGCACGGCTCTTGGGGATCCGATCGACCACCGCCTGGGTGGATGTCGACGAGGAGCGCATCAGCGCCCGGTTCGGACCGTGGAGGGTCGAGACGACCCGTGCGAACGTCGCCGAGGCTGCGATCACCGGGCCCTACTCGATCCCGAAGACCATTGGTCCGGCCCACCTGTCGCTGCGGGATGGGGGCCTCACGTTCGCGACGAACCAGCGCGCGGGCGTCTGCATCTCGTTCAAGGACCCGGTGCGTGGCATCGATCCTCTCGGTCTCGTCCGCCACCGCGGCCTCACGGTCACCGTGGAGGACCCCGGCGCGCTGGCGGCGTTGCTGGATCCGATCGGGCTGGAGCGGCGCGACCGAGGGGCGGAGCTCGAAGCCCAGGAGGTCATCGACGAGCTGCACTCGATGACCGCCAGCGAGGTCCGGTCCTACGCCCGCTCGCACGGCATCGAGCACGCCGGGTCATCGAGCAAGGCCGAGCTGATCGGGGAGATCGAGCACGACCCGGAGATCGATCTCGAGCGAGAGCTTCGAGGTTGAGCCCGTCGACGGGGTCGAGCCCGGGCGGGCGCGGGTGCGGCGAAGGTCGGGTGGTCACCCACCAGGTGATCCGGCTCGACGATCACGGTGGGCGCGCGTCGTGGGGCCTGGCTCGTCTACCGCGGCGCACCTTGGGGCACTGAGCACCGACGAAGGAGCACCACGTGCGCATGTTCAGGCTCTTCAGCAGCGCGAAGACCGGGCTCTGGTTCCTGCCGGTGGCGTGCGTGCTCGCGGGCGTCGCGACGTCGTTCGCGACGCTCTCCATCGATCGCTGGTCCGACTACGAGCTGGTGCCCGAACGCTTCGTGGGAGGACCGGACGCCGCCTTGACGATCCTCTCCACGGTGGCGCTGTCCATGGTGTCGCTGGCGGCGCTGGTGCTGACGATCACGATGGTCGTGGTGCAGCTGGCGATGGCCCAGTTCTCTCCGCGGATCGTCCAGACGATTCTTCGGGACCGTCCGAGCCAACTGGCCATCGGCATCTTCGTGGCCACGTTCGCCCACGCCATCTTGGCGATGCGCGCGGTCAACTTCACCGGCTCGGGCCAGGTGCCGGGGCTCTCCGTGGTCGTGGCGTTCGTCCTGGTCCTCATCAGCATCGCCACGCTCGTCGTGTACGTCCACCACCTCGGTCAGGCCCTGCGGGTGGCTTCGCTGATCGAGCTGGTGAGCGACGACACTCGGCGGGTGTTCGACGAGCTCTACCCCGGTGAGCTGGACGAGGCCGTGGTCGACGATGCCGACACGATCACGGCTCCGTCGTCGGGGGTGGTGTCCCGGGTCGACCACGAGTCGCTGGTAAAGGTGGCCCACCAGGCGGATTGCCTCCTGGAGCTGATCCCGGCCATCGGGACGTACGTGCCGGTGGGAGCCCCGATGCTCCGGGTCCACGGCGACGCGGCCGAGCTCGATCGATCTGCGGTGATCAACGACGTGCTCCTGACGAAGGAGCGGGAGCTGGACCAGGACCCCGCCTACGGGTTGCGGATGCTGGTCGACATCGCCGAGCGATCCCTGTCCGACTCGCCGTTCCTGGACCCGACGACCGCCGTGCAGGCGCTCGATCGCGTGCACGACTGCCTCCGCCAGCTGGCCGGACGCGAGTTCCCCGACGGCAACCACGCCGACGCCGAAGGGACGATCCGCCTCGTCGTGCCCACGATGACCTGGGACGCGTACGTGCACCTCGCGTTCGACGAGATCCGCATGGCCGGCGCCGGCTCCCCTCAGGTCGCCCGCCGGCTGCGCGCCGCGCTGGACGACCTGCTGGCGGTCGCCCCCGAATCCCGCCAGCCCGTGCTCCGCCTCCAGCTCGAGCGGTTGGAATCCCTGAGCGGCGCGGAGGTCGAGGTCGACGTCGATCTGGCGGCGGGCAGCGACGCGCTCGGCCTCGGCGCCGTTCGGCTGTGAGCGGCGGCACGAGCGAGCACGCCCTTCTCGGCCAGGGTGGGCTCAGCGTTGCCAACGATGCGGCCGCGCTGACCCGCGCCGGCTGGACGTAGGGATCGCCGCACTTCGCTGTCGTTGAGATTCGGGAGGGCCGGATCGACGGTCGCTCACCGGGCCGTGGTGGATTCGGTCCCGATCGAGGTTGGTCGATCGTGGCGCCGGGTACTCACTAGGCGATCGACGCGGATCACCGAGGAGGAGTCGAGATGGAGATCCATCTGGAGTGCCTGAGCTGTGGCGGCGACATCGTGTTCCGGGCGGGCCGAGGTCGGACGAGCGGCCGTGTCCTCGGCCGCTGCACCGACTGCCGCCGGGCGTTCACCCTCCAGGGAGGCAAGGTGCTCACGGCCGCCCTGCCGGCACGGCCCCAAGGCCTCTGGCGGTTCGGCCGCCCAGCGAGCGACGAGCCGGTCGGCGCCCCGGCCCGCGAACCCGGTGACATGCCGGCCGCGTCCTGAAGCCGGGTGCCACCACGCGCCTGACGATCGCACGGCACGCGCTCGACCGGCTCACGGCGGGGAAGCGTGCGATCCGCCGTCGTGGTCGTCGCCGTCGCCGTCGTGGTCGCGATCCGTTGCCTCGATCAGCTCGCTGTCGCGCTGGCGCACCGCAAGGAGGATCGCCTTGACCGAGCCGACGAGCGGCGTGGCGATCAGGGCGCCGGGCACGCCGGCCGCCGTGCCCCCCACGATGGCGGCGATCATCGTGGTGGGGGGCGACAGGTTCACCGCCTTGCCCACGATCGCGGGTTGGATGAAGTAGTTCTCGGCGCTCATGTAGGCCATGAAGGCGACCGCGGCGATGGCCCCGGTCGCGGCCCCTTGGGTGAGCGCGAGGACGACGAAGACCGAGCCGCCCAGGAACCCGCCGATCTGGGGGATCAGGTTGGTGATCATCACCCAGATCGCGGCGAGCACGATGAGGGGGACACCGATCACGAGGCCCACGGCGAGGATGTAGGTGCCGTTCATGACGGCCACGAGCAGCGAGCCGGCGAAGTAGCGGCCGAGGATGTCGTAGACGAGGGCTCCGCCGCGGTCGACGCGCGATATGAGGTGATCGGGGACGAGCGAGCGCGTGCGGGCCACCAGCGTCTCGCCGTCGAGGATGAACGCGAGGGTGAGCAGCAGCACCTGGAGCACGCTGGCGATCCCCAGCACCAAGCGGGTCATGATGTCGCTCACGCTGTCGGTGGTGACGGTGCCAGGGAGCTCCTCGAGCCACCGGTCGGACTTGGCCGCGATGTCGGCCTGGGCGATGCGGTTGCCGACGACCGGGAAGTCGTAGAACTGCTCCAAGGTGGAGGGGAGGTCGTCGGAGAACGCGGCGGCCTGGCGCACCGCCGGCGGGACGAGCAGCACCGCCACCAGCACCAGTGCGCCGATGAGCGCCAGGGTCACCACGGCGGCGGACGCCCCCCGTGACATGCCGCGTCCCTGGAGCATCCGGACCGGGCGGTCGAGCGCGAGCGCCAGGACGCCGGCGATCACGATCTTGGTGAGCGAGTCGACGGTGGAGCGGGCGAAGCCCGTGACGACGAGCAGCAGCAGCAGGCCGAGCGCGAGGTGGAGGTAGGAGTGCCAGTCCACCACCGCCAGGATGCGCCCCTCCTCGATCCCGATCTCGCGGGCCGAGGGCGTTGCGTCCGAACCGGGGTCCGTCATCGTCGGTAGCCTAGGTGCGATGCCCAGACCTGGCCTGGCTGCCCGCCCGGAGTGGACGGCTCGCCGGGTGCGGGCCTCCGGTTCCTCGGTGCTGCTCGCCGTCGCCACGATCGTCGGGGTCATCGTCGCCCGCAACGTGTTCCTGGCGGCCCGCCAGCCGATCGGCTGGGTCGTGGCGGCCGCGGTCACCGCGCTGGTGCTCTGGCCGATCATCGACCGCCTCGACCGGTGGGTGCCCCGCGCCCTCGGGATCATCCTCACGCTGCTGCTCAGCGCGGGAGCCGTGATCGGGCTGTGGTTCGCCGTGTCCCACGAGCTGCAGGGCCAGCTCGCCCAGCTCCAGGAGCGGCTGCCCGCCGCCGCCGCCGAGCTCGAGCAGCGCGGCGGCAGGGACGGCGTGCTCACCCAGCTGCGCTTCGGGTCGCTCGTCGACGATCTCGTGCACCAGACGTCCCAGCACGTCGCACCCGAGCCCACCCTCAAGGATGCCGCCGGCACCGCTCCCGCCTTCCTGGTGAGCGGGATCCTGGTCGTCTTCTTCCTCATCTGGGGCCCGTCGATGCTCGACGGCGCTCAGAAGCAGATACGCGACCCCGAGCTCCAAGCCCACGTGGGCGACGTCGCCGCGCGCGCGGCGTGGCTCACCCAGCGCTACGTCATCACCGCGGGCGCCCTCGGGATCGCCGCGGGCGTGATCGGCGGGATGCTCGCGTGGTGGGCGGGTCTTCCCACGCCCCTCGTGCTCGGCATCGTGCTGGGAGTGGCGAGCGTCATCCCCTACGTCGGCATCCTGTTTGGCGCCATCCCCATCCTGCTGCTCGCGGTCGCGTCCCAGTCCAACGTCGAGGCGGTCGCGATCGCGGTGGCCCTGATCGGTGTCCAAGCGGTGTGCACGACCACCCTGCGCCGGCTCTCTCAGCGAGGACTGCTGCGCGCGGGACCCGCCGTCATCGTCGTCGCCGCGCTCGTCGGCTCCGACCTGTACGGGCTCGGTGGCGCACTGGTCATGGTGGTGGTCGGCATCTTGGCGGTCGCCGTCATCGAGTGCGAGGTCGAGTCCCCGGCACCTGCCACCGACGCATCCGCCTAGACCCTCGCTCGGTTCCGGCACGGGCCTTGGCGCGGTGCGACGCGAGCGCTGGTGCGGTCGCCTCGCGGCACGAGGCTGGTGGGGCGGGGGCCCTCCGGACCTTCTTGCTCCGTCGTGTCTCGGGAGCGTGGCGGGTGGGTAGTCGGGTGCGTCCCGCCAGCCATAGGAGGCGCCGTGTACATCGGGGTAGGAACGCTCGTCATCATCCTCTTGATCATCCTGATCCTCACCTGAACCACGGAGGCAGACCCTCATGATCGATCTCAAAGGCCAGTTCTTCTTCTACTTGGCTGCGGTCCTGTGCTTCCTCGTCGCCGCGGTCGGCGAAGGGTGGAAGTACGGCAAGCGCACGAGAGCCGGCCTGCCGGCACTCGTGGTCACCCTGCCGTTGGGACTCGCCCTCTGGCTGTTCCCGCTCATGTGGAACACCGGCTACCGCGCGTTCCGCTGATCGCTCGGAGGGGCCATGAGCCTGGGTGGAGCGCGACGAGATCGCGTCGAGGTGCTGGACCTCTTGCAGCAGTTCGCGCCCGACGGGTCGCGCCCCGCGGTGTCGCGGCAGGCCGCGATCCGGTCCTGCGAGCTGGCTGGTGATGCTTGGGCCGCGCGCCTGGTCACCCAGGTGCCGGGCGGGGCCACGCTCGATCCCGTGGCCATCGATCGGCTCGAGGTCGAGGTCCACCGCGAGATCGCCCGCCTCTCGCGGGTGACGGCGAACCACCGGCGCATGAGGTGGCTGCTCGCTCCCGTCGTCGATGGGATCCGACAGACCGATCGATCGGCTCCGATCCGGATCGTCGACCTGGGTTGCGGAGACGGTGACCTGGTCCGCAGCCTGGCGCGCCGGCCCATGGGCGCAGACCTCGAGCTCGTCGGGATCGACCTCAACCCGATGCTCGTCGATCGGGCCCGAAGCTTGGCGGCGGCGGAAGGCCTGGCCTGCCGCTTCGAGGTGGGCGATGCCCGCGCGCCTCGCGACGACGCGACCATCCTCACCTCGACGGCGCTGCTCCACCACCTCCGTGGTCCCGACCTCGATGCCCTGTTCGCGGCGCAGTCGGCAGGGTCAGCCGAGGCGTGCGTCCACCTCGATCTGCGCCCCGATCGGCACGCCGTCGCGGCGGTCGCGGCCGCCCACCTCGTGCTGATGCGCTCGCCCGTGAGCCGCCACGACGGCGTGCGGTCGGCGCAGCGCGCCCATCCGATCGAGGAGCTGATCCGAGCAGCCCGGGGCGCCGAGGGTTTCGCCTTCAGGACCCGGGTCCTGAGCCGGTTCGATCCGCTCTGCTCGATGCTCAACGTCCTCGTAGGCGTGCGGACCCCGATCCCTTCCGCCGGCACCGAGCGAGCGGAGATCAGCGAACCCGCAAGCGTCGCGGTCGCGTGAGGTCGGCCGGCACGGGAGCCCGGATCAGCGCGAGCGGACCGTGAGCTCGTTGCCGTCGGGGTCGGCCAGCAGGACCCGGCCACCGCCCGGGGAGCTCCTGCTCTCGCGCTCCTCGACTCGGGTGGCGCCGAGCGAGACGAGGCGCTCCACCTCCGAGGACGGGTCGGAGGCCGGGCGCGGCGCCAGATCGAGGTGCAGGCGGTTGCGCCCGTGCTTCGGGACCAGCGGCGGACCGCCCCACGTGATCATCGGGCCGGTGCCGTCGGGGGCGCGGACGGCTGTCTCCTCGTCCTGGTCCCACACCAGCGGCCAGCCCAGCGCCTCGCTCCAGAACACGCCGACCGCTCGGGTGCCGTCGCAGCAGACCGCCCCGAGGCGAGGGCAGTCGGCGAGGAACCGGTTGTCCGGTCCGATCAGGCACAGCTCGTTGCCCTCCGGGTCGGCCAGGACGAGATGGCCCTCCTCCGGTGTCTGGCCGATGTCGATGTGACGGCCACCGAGCCCGACCAGCTGCTCCGCCGACCCCCGTTGATCGCCGAGCGACGAGGTGGTCAGGTCGAGGTGGAGGCGCTTGCGGCTGGTCTGATCGCCTGACAGCGGTCGGAACAGCAGGGTGAACCCGGTGCCGTCGGTCGGGGTCAGGGGTACGCCGTCGGAGGTCGCCTCGGCGACCTCCCAGCGCAGGGCCTGGGCCCAGAAGCGGGCCAGGCCCGCGGGATCGGCCGCCCCGAAGCACACGGCGACGAGCTGGGATCCGGCTGCTTCCGTCATGGACCGACCTCCGAGGTCGCGATCGACACGCCTTCCCCGCGACGATCCCACGTCGAGCGCCGCCCAGGCTCGAGGGTTTCGGGACGGACCGGTCTCCCGGTCCCGCCGACGGGGAGCGCTCAGCTGCTCCGGTGCGCGCTGCGGAGGGCAGGGAGCAGGTCGGACTCGGCCCAGGTCGTGAAGCCCTCCTGGGCGTCGCCACCGATCTGGCACAGCGCCAGATGCGTGAACCCGGCATCGGCCCACTCCGCCGCGGCGGCGACCACCGCGTCGACGTCGTCGCCGCACGGGATCGACTCGGCCACGTCGTCGCGGGTGACGAACTGGGACGCCGCGGCGAACGCGGCGGGCCCGGGCAGCTCGGCGTTGACCTTCCAGCCGCCGCCGAACCACCGGAACTGATCGTGGGCCCGGTCGATCGCGGCGTCTCGATCGCGGTCGAAGCTCACCGGCATCTGGCCGACCCTCGGCTTGCCCTGGCCGCCGGCCGCATCGAACGCGGCGCCGAGCTCGGCGTCGGGCTCGACCGCGATCATGAGGTCGGCCAGCTCACCGGCGATGGCGCACGACTGGGCGCCCGACACGGCGAGGCCGATCCGCACCGGGTCCTCGGGCCGATCCCACAGCTTCGCCGAGTCGACCTCGAAGTGGGTGCCCCGGTGGTTGACGTAGCCGCCGTCGAGCAGGCCCCGGATGATCTCGACCGCTTCGACGAGCATCTCGTGGCGGGTGTTCGCCGGCGGCCAGCCCCCGCCGACGACGTGCTCGTTGAGGTTCTCGCCGGCGCCGAGGCCGAGCGTGAACCGCCCCTCGGAGAGGAGGCCGACGGTGGCCGCCTTCTGCGCCACGATCGCCGGGTGGTACCGCTTGATCGGGCAGGTCACGTAGGTCATCAGCTCCATCCGCTCGGTGGCCTGGGCGACGGCACCCAGCACGCTCCACGCGTACGGTGAGTGCCCCTGCTCCTCGAGCCAGGGGAAGGCGTGGTCGCTGATCACCGAGAAGTCGAAGCCAGCGGCCTCCGCGGCCACCGCGTTCCGCACCAGGCTCCGCGGATCTGACTGCTCGCACATGAGGGTGTAGCCGATCTCCATGGCCTCGCCGGTACCCCGACGGCGCCGGGACGAGACCGCTCGCTCGCGCTTGCGGCTGTCCCTGCGCCTGCCCGTGGGGCCGATCGACCATCGGCGCCGGTCCGGTTCGAGTCGATCGATCGTCACGGGGGCAGGTTTCGATCCGATCCGTTGCGGGCAGCAGGATCCATGATCGGAACCATCCTCTGGCTCATCGCAGCCATCCTCGTCATCGCCGGCATCGTCCAGATCGTCCAAGGGCAGATCATCTTCGGGATCATCCTGATCATCATCGGTGCCCTGGTCGGCCCCGGCGGCATGTCCATCACCAGCCGACGATGACCGCCCTCGCTGCTGTCGCCATCAACTGCACGCTCAAGCCCTCACCGGAGGATTCGAGCTGCGATCGGATGCTCAGCCTCATCGCCGATGCGCTCGGCGAGCACGACGTCACCACGGAGACCATCCGCGCCGTCGACCTCGACATCAAGCCGGGCACCAGCTCGGACGAAGGTGACGGAGACGCGTGGCCGCCGATCCGGCAGAAGATCCTCGATGCCCAGATCCTCGTCATCGGCACGCCGATCTGGCTGGGGAACCCGTCGAGCGTCTGCCGCCGGGTGCTCGAGCGGCTCGACGCCCTGCTCAGCGAGACCGATGACGATGGTCGGATGATCACCTTCGATCGGGTCGGCATCGCCGCCACGGTCGGCAACGAGGACGGGGCCCACAACGTGTCCGCCCAGGTGTTCCAAGCGCTCAGCGACGTCGGCTTCACCATCCCCGCCGGCGGTCACGCGTACTGGGTCGGCGAAGCCATGGGCTCGGTCGACTTCAAGGACCTCGACCCGGTCCCCGAGAAGGTCACGGACACCATCGGGACCATGGCCGCCAACGCAGCGCACCTCGCCAGGCAGCTGGCGGCGTCCGGCTACCCGGCCGGCTGACGGAACCGCCGAAGGCGCAGGTCGACGCGAGATGGGCCCGGTCAGCAGCGACTCGGACAGCGGTGCTCATCCCGCTCAGGCGCCGAGGGAGGAGAGCGAGCCCGAGCGCCTCAACCGGGAGCTCGACCAGCTCCTCGGCGAGCTGCGGGTGGCGCTCCCCGGCGTCCAGGTGCTGTTCGCCTTCCTGCTCACCGTCCCGTTCACCGACCGGTTCCACGACCTCCCGACGAGCGCCCGCGACGTCTACTTCGCGGCGGTGACCCTCGTCGCCCTGGCGTCGATCCTGCTCATCGCTCCCACCGTGCACCACCGCCTCCGGTTCCGCCGAGGGATCAAGGAGGAGATGATCATGATGGCGAACCACCTCGCCCTGGCCGGCACCGCGTGCCTCGGGCTCGGTCTGGGAGCGGCGATCTACGTGGCCGGCGAGGCGGCGTTCCCCGGGTCGTGGGTGCGGTGGTTCGGGCCCCTGGTGATCATCGCCGCGATCTTGATCTGGTACGTGATCCCGCTCGGCTACCACTCCCGACGGCACGGGCCCATCGACGAGCGCTGATCGGTCGCAGCGGGCCGGCCCGAGGGCCCTGGGGTCATCTGAGGCATGTCGGGATAGGCCGCTCGAACTTCGGGTAGGAGGAGTCGCCCAGGACCTGCACCTGCCGTGACCGGCAGCTGGGCTGCGGACAGGCGAGGACGGCGGCCCGTGCCCGCCTCTCGCCACTCACCCCATACGGAGGGAATCCATGGCTGCGAAGCGAACCCCGAAGGCACCCACCGGGCCCATCGCCCGCGACGGGGCCCGATCACCGAACCGCGACGAAGCGACGAGCGCGTCTCCCCAGGACAACCCGGTCGGCTCGTCCCGCCCGCCGAAGGCGGCGGCAGTCGCCGCCGCGGAGCTCAAGCGGGCCGCGGGGAAGGTCAGCGCGACCGAGACCGGGACCGGGGTCGATGAGGCCACGTCACCGCCCTGGGCGCAGGCCGGCGATCGGCTCACCACGGCGCACGGCGTCCGGGTCGACGACGCCGACAACTCTCTCACCGCCGGGGCGCGCGGCCCCTCGCTCCTGGAGGACTTCCACCTCCGCGAGAAGATCATGCACTTCGACCACGAGCGGATCCCCGAGCGCGCGGTCCACGCCCGTGGCGCCGGCGCCCACGGCACCTTCCGGGCGGTCGACGGCCTCGAGGACCTCTGTGCGGCGAGCTTCCTCCGGGCGGGGACCACGTCTCCCGTGTTCGTGAGGTTCTCGACGGTCGCCGGTTCGCGCGGCTCGGCGGACACGGCGCGCGACGTGCGCGGCTTCGCCACCCGCTTCTACACCGACGAGGGCAACTTCGACCTGGTGGGCAACAACATCCCGATCTTCTTCATCCAGGACGGCCTCAAGTTCCCGGACCTGGTCCATGCGGTGAAGCCCGAGCCCGACCGCGAGATCCCGCAGGCCCAGTCGGCGCACGACACGTTCTGGGACTTCGTCAGCCTGCAGCCGGAGTCGACCGCCATGTTGATGTGGGCGATGTCGGACCGGGCGATCCCTCGGTCCTTCGCCACGATGGAGGGCTTCGGGGTCCACACCTTCCGCCTCACCGCACCGGACGGGTCCACGTCGCTCGTGAAGTGGCACTGGAAGCCGGTCGCCGGGGTGCACTCGCTCGTCTGGGAGGAGTCGCAGAAGCTCGGCGGCATCGACCCGGACTTCCACCGCCGCGACCTCCACGCCCGGATCGCGTCCGGCAACCCGCCCCAGTGGGAGCTCGGCGTGCAGGTCATGCCCGACACCGATGACCAGACCTTCGAGGGCATCGACCTGCTCGACGCCACCAAGCTCGTGCCCGAAGAGCTCTGCCCGGTCCGCACCGTCGGGGTCATGACCCTCGACCGCAACCCCACGAACTACTTCGCCGAGACCGAGCAGGTGGCGTTCCACCCGGGGCACGTGGTCCCCGGGATCGGGTTCGTCGACGACCCGCTGCTGCACGCCCGGCTCTTCTCCTACCTGGACACGCAGCTCACCCGCCTCGGCGGGCCCAACTTCAACCAGATCCCGATCAACCGGCCCATCGCCCCGGTCAACGACAACAACCGCGACGGTTCCATGCAGCAGGCCGTGCACGAGGGCGTGGCCGCATACACGCCGAACTCGCTCGGCGGCGGTTGCCCGTTCGCCCGCACCGGTGACGGCGCCTACACGCACCCGCCCCGCGAGGTGGCGGGACCGAAGGTGAAGCTGCGCCCCGCCAGCTTCGACGACCACTTCAGCCAGGCCACCCTCTTCTACCGGTCGCTCACCGCCGTCGAGCAGGAGCACATCGCCGGAGCGTTCAGCTTCGAGCTGGCCAAGTGCGTGAGCCCTGGCATCCACGCCCGCATGGTGGCCAACCTGGCCCAGGTCGACGCCGATCTCGCCGAGCAGGTGGCGGCCCACCTCGGCATCGCCGTGCCCGACGGTGCCCCCGTCGAACCGGCGATCCTCTCGGGGGCCCTCTCCTTGGACCGGCAGGAGCCGACGACGCCGGCCGGCCGGGTCGTCGCCGTGATCGTCGACGACACGACCACCACCAGGGCGCTCTCGGCCTGGCGGTCCGCGGCCGACCCGCTGGGCGTCGAGATCGTCGCCGTCGGCCCCCACCTCGGGAAGCTCGCCAAGGGCGTCGCCTCCGACCGGACGGTCCACATCACCGACCCCGTCGAGTACGACGGCGTGGTCCTCGCGTGCGAGCCCGACGAGGGGACCGGGATGTTCGTCCAGGAGGCGTACCGCCACCACAAGACCATCGCGGTGACCGATCCGGCATGGGCGGAACCGCTCGGCATCGACGCCTCCGCGGCCGGCGTCTCCACCGGACCCGACGACTTCTTCGACCAGCTCGCCCTCCACCGCCACTGGGACCGCTGACCGCCGGTCGGGCGGTGAGCTGACCATGTCCGTGGGGACCGAGCCGGTGGATGCCGACGCGATCGTGATCGGCGCCGGCCCGAACGGCCTGGTCGCCGCCAACCTGCTCGCCGACGCTGGTTGGAGCGTCGTCGTGCTCGAAGCCGGCGACGAGCCCGGAGGGTCGGTGCGGTCGGCCGAGCTGATCGAGCCCGGCTTCCTCAACGACGTCTGCAGCGCGTTCTACCCCCTGGCCACCGAAGGGAGCCCGATCGACGACCTCCACCTCTCGGACCACGGGCTCCGCTGGCTCCACGCGCCGACCGTCCTCGCCCATCCCGCGCTCGACGGTTCGTGCCCGGTGATCTCCAGAGACATCGACGTGACGATGGCGTCGCTCGATGCGCTCCACCCCGGCGATGGCGCCTCCTGGGAAGCGCTCGTGCAGCGCTGGACCGACCTCCAGCCCCACCTGTCGCACCTCCTGTACCGGCCGTTCCCACCCGTCGCCGCGGCCGCCGGGCTGGTCCGGCACCTGCCCCCTCGCGACCTCGCCCGGCTCGGCCGGTTCTTGATGCTCCCGGCGCGCCGGATGGGTGAGGAGGAGCTGGGCGGGTCGGCCAGCCGCCGGCTGCTCGCCGGCTGCGCCCTCCACGCCGACCTGACGCCGGAGTCCACGCTGAGCGGGTTCTTCGGTTGGCTGATGTGCTGCCTCGGCCAGACCAACGGGTTCCCCGTCCCCGAAGGCGGCGCGAGGGCGGTGACCAGCGCGCTCGTCGCCCGTCTGGAGTCGCGCGGCGGCCAGGTCCACTGCGCGGCGGCGGTCGATCGGGTCGAGGTGCACCGGGGCCGTGCCGTCGGTGTGCACCTGACGGGCGCCGGCACCGTCCGCGCCGGGCGGGCCGTGCTCGCCGACGTCAACGCCCCGATGCTCTACACGAGCCTCGTCGGAGCCGGCGACCTGCCCGATGCCGTCCTCGGCGACATCGAGCGGTTCCACTGGGACGACGCCACGTTCAAGGTCGACTGGACGCTGGACGGCCCGATCCCGTGGTCCTCGGCCGAGGCTCGCGGTGCGGGCACCGTCCACGTCGCCGAGGACACCGACGCCCTCACCGTGGTGGCCTCCGAGCTGGCGCGGGGCCTGCTGCCGGCGCGGCCCTTCCTCCTGATCGGCCAGCAGTCGATGACCGACCCGAGCCGTCAACCGGCCGGGAAGGAGACGGCCTGGGCCTACACGCACGTCCCCCGCCGCGTGAGGGGCGATGGCGCCGGGGTGCTGGGCCGCGACTGGTCCGACGACGACGTCGGCGGGTTCGTCGCCCGCATCGAAGCCCAGGTCGAGGCGCTCGCCCCCGGGTTCCAGCACCTCATCCGCGGCCGCCACGTGCTCACCCCGGAGCGGTTCGAGGCGGAGAACCCGAACCTGTCATCGGGGGCGATCAACGGCGGGACCGCGCAGCTCCACCAGCAGCTCGTGTTCCGGCCCGTCCCCGGGCTGGGCCGAGCCGTCACGCCGATCGGCGGCCTCTACCTGGCCTCGTCATCGGCCCACCCCGGTGGCGGCCTGCACGGCGCACCGGGCGCCAACGCGGCGCGCGCCGCGATCTGGCACGACCGAACCCGACCCTGGAGACGCAGAGGAGCTCACCCGTGACCACTGTCCGTCGTTCCTTCGACCACCCGATCGATGACGTCTTCGCCGCCGTGGCCGACCCTCGCACCTATCCGCACTGGCTGGTGGGGGCCAAGGCGATGCGGGCCGTCGACCCCACCTGGCCGGCACCCGGCTCGTCGTTCCACCACCGGGTGGGGCTGGTCGGCCCCCTCACCCTCGACGACAGCTCCAGCTCGAAGGAGGTCCACGCCCCGAACCTCCTCGTGCTCGAGGTGCGGGCCCGGCCCATCGGCCGCGCCGAGGTCCGCTTCGAGGTCACCGAGCCCGGAGGCGGCGTCACCGAGGTCGCCTTCTCCGAGGAGCCCATCGGCCCGGCGCGGCTCTTCACCTTCATCGCCGCACCCCTCGCGGTGATCCGCAACCGGCGCTCGCTCGACCACCTCGAGCGGTACCTCGCGGATCCGTCGGCGGAGGGGCGGTAGCGCTTGGCGTGCGGTGCTCGATCAGCGGCGACCCGCGGCCCGGGCCCACTCCTCGACATCGGGCCAGCTCCACGCGGGGCGGCCGCCCACGGTCCACCGGGGCTCGGGGAACGGTGGGGTGTGGGGCCGGACCCGCCACTGCTCGACCGTGGCCCGGGCCACGCTGAGCCGCTCGGCGATCTCGAGCGCGCCGACGGGCTCGTACTCAGGGTGCTGGGGCTCGTTCACGGCCGGGGCACGGGATCAGCGCACGACGGTGGTGGTGCGGCGCCGCGACCACCACGGCATGAGCGAGCAGACGAACGCCACGGCGCCCACGATGATGAAGAGGCCCGCCGAACGGTGGTCCACCTGCACCTTCGCATCGGCTTGACCGTCC
The DNA here is from genome assembly GCF_049993875.1 of Aquihabitans sp. McL0605. Taxonomy (NCBI): domain Bacteria; kingdom Bacillati; phylum Actinomycetota; class Acidimicrobiia; order Acidimicrobiales; family Iamiaceae; genus Aquihabitans; species Aquihabitans sp. McL0605. Next base: position 1,974,117 of record NZ_CP188252.1, on the reverse strand, counting down.
ACGACCAGCGCGGCGATGCCCACGGCGATCGTGACGAGCCCGACGAATGCGGTGGCGCCGCGGTCCTGGTCGGCGAGCGCCGACACCAGGATCGCGCCGCCGAGGAGGATCGCAGCGATGGCTCCAGCTGCGCTGAAGCCGAAGTTCGCCACCGACCCGGACGTGTCGAGGAGGCCGACGGAGAAGTCGACCTTGAAGACGGCGACGAGCCCGAGGCCGAACAGGACCGCCCCTGCGATCGCGGAGGCGAGCTGGAAGATCCGCAGCCCCGCGGAGCCGGCGGTCGGTCGGGTCTCGACCTGCTGGGAGACGACGGGTCGTCCCGCCGAGTCGATGGCCTCGTTCATGGTTCGCATCCTTCCTGGGGACCCGAAGTGGGGTCAGTGGGTTCTGTGGGTTCTGTGGGTTCTGTGCGACCGAGCGCCCCGATCAGCCCGTCGATCGTGATCGGGGCAGCTCTCGGGGCCACGTCGGCCGGTTCGTGCGGGGGCGGGTGGGATCAGACGGTCCGGCCGCCGCTGCGGATGACGTTCAGGATGATCACGGCCAAGACGATGGCGGCGATGATGACGAGGATCGTGTACAGCATGGGGGCTCCAGATGTTTGGGAGGGTTGTGCAGCCCCAGTGCCCGGGTTGCCACCCGGTCATACCCACGGGTGAGGTTTGCGGTGACCGTCGCGCGGGCAGCGCGTCGCCATGGGAGGATTGGCCCACGGGTCGAGAGGAGGGGCAGGTGCCATCGGACGTCGAGCTTGATTCGCTCCTGCTCCGCCGCATCGTCGATGTCCTGCCGCGAGCCATCGTGGTCACCGATAGGTGGGGGACCATCCGCCTGTGGAACGCGACCGCCGAGCGGCTCTACGGATGGCCGGCCGCCAGCGTCCTCGGCCGCCCGATCTTCGAGATCCTCGGCCCGGATGACGCCGCGGCCGACGGTCCCGCCATCTTGGAAGCCCTCCTGGCGGGCCGCACGCACCATGCCGAGCGCCACCTGGTGCACCGCGACGGCACCGCCGTGCACGTCGTCACCGTGACCACCGCGCTCCTCGGCGACGACGGCGAGATCGAGCTCATCGTGGGGGCCACGGACGATCTGGCCGAGCTCGCGCTGCTCCAGCGCGAGACCGAGGCCCTCACCGATCACCTTCGGCTCGCACTCGATGCCGGCGGGTTCGGGACGTGGCGCTGGGACCTCGCCTCCGGGGTCACCGAGTGGGATCCCGAGATGGAACGGGTCTTCGGTGTGGAGCCCGGGGGGTTCGATGGCACCTTCGAGGCCTGGACCTCGCTGCTGCACCCCGACGACCGCGACGAGGTCCTGCGCGGCGTCGAGGAGGCCGTGGCCAACAAGTCCCACTACCGCGTCGAGCACCGGGTGATCGCCCCCGATGGATCGGTCCGGTGGGTCGAGGGCGCCGGGCGGGTGACGCTCGATGCCGCCGGTGAGGTGACGGGCACCATCGGGTGCTGCCACGACATCACCGAGCGAGCCGCGGCCGAGAGCCAGCGCCAGCACCTCGCGGCCATGACCGAGGAATCGCTGGCTCGGGAACGGGTGCAGCGCGAGCGGCTGGAGCTGGTCCAGGCCGTCAACGATGCCCTCGAGGACGCCAACGACCTCGCGGAGCTGATGACCAGGGTGACCCAGGCGGTGGTCCCGAGCTTCAGCGATTGGTGCGGCATCTCCGTCCTGGAGTCCGAGTCCGCCACCGTGCCCCTGACAGAGATCTCGCACCGGGACCCGGCGATGGTCGCGTACGCCCGGGAGCTGCAGGACCGGTTCCCGTTCGACCCGGCAGCGAGCGGGGGCGTCGCCGCGGTGATCCGCACCGGCCGTGCCGAGTTCCACCCGCACATCGACGAGGCGGTCATCGCCGCGTCGGACGCCTCGCCGGAGCTGCGCCAGATCATCCGCGACCTCGGTCTGCAGAGCTCGATCACCGTGGCCCTCCGCAAGCGCGGCCGTTCCCTCGGGGCCATCCAGTTCGTGATGGCCCCGGGCCGCCGGTCGTACGCGGAGGAGGACCTGGCGGTGGCCGAGGCCATCGGTGCACGCATCGCCGCGTCCCTCGACAACCGCCGCCTGCGCGTGCAGCGCGATCGCACGGCGCGGACCGATGCGGCGCTGGCCAACCTCGGTCGTCGGCTGGCCGCGGCGGCCTCGGAGAAGGAGGTGCTGGCGGTGATCGGCGAAGACGCGCCCGTCGTCCTCCGGGCCGACCACGTCGACATCGGTCTCGCCCACGATGCCGAGAGCATCACCATCAGCGGCGACGTCGAGCGGATCGTGCCGCTGGACAGCGCCGGTCCCGTGGCCGCCGCGCTCGCCCAGGCCGAGACGATCCTGCACCACCCCGATGTCGCGACGCCGGGATCCGAGGTCTTCGCCGACCCGCTGGGGGCGCTGGTGGCGTCGCCGCTCTACGACGACGTCCACGAGCCGATGGGCGTGCTCGTCCTGCGGTGGGAGGAGCCCACCTCGCTCGACGAGGTCGACCTCAACGCCATCGAGACGCTCTCACGGCTGTGCGGCCAGGCCATCGTGCGCTCCCAGCTGGCCGGCCACACCGAGGACCTGGCGCGACTCGCCTCGTCGATGGCCGCGGCGCGCAGCACCACCGATGTGGCCCGCCTGCTGCAGGCGCACGGTCGGTCGGACCTCCGGGCCACCGTGGCGAACCTCCGCCTCCTCGACTCGGAGTCCGCCGCCTTGCTGCCGGTGATCCCGAGCGGACTGCCGGCCGAGATCGACCGGCGCTACGAGCGCATCCCGGTGACCTCGGACCTGCCGGTGACCGATGCGGTGCGCGACGACGAACCGATCTGGATCCCCGACCTGGACCACTACCGCGCCCGCTACCCCGAGGCCGCGGCCCAGGCCGCCCGAGGAGGGATCGGTGCGGCGGCGGTCGTGCCCCTGTGCGACAGCGACGGGACCCCGATGGGCGTGGTCTCGCTGGGGTGGCCGACGGCGATGCGCTTCGACCACCGCCTGCGAGCCACCTTGTCGACCCTCGCCGACCTGGCCGCCCAGACCCTCGAGCGCGTGCGCCTCTTCGAGGCCGAGCACGCCGTCATCTCGTCGATGCAGCGCCGGCTGCTGGCACCGCTGCCCGAGGTCGCCGGCCTCGACATGGTGCCGTTCTACGAGCCCGCCGCCGCCGCCCTGGGGATGGGCGGCGACTGGTACGAGGCGATCACGCTCGCCGACGGCAGCGCGGTGGTGATCATCGGCGACGTGGTCGGCCACGGCGTCAACGCCGTCGCGGCCATGGCCCAGATCCAGCACCTCCTGACCGGTCTCCTCCGCGCCGGCGCCCCGCTGGGGGAGGTGCTCGCCACCGCCAACACCATGATCACCGGACCCGAGCCCACCTACGCGACCGCCCTGCTGCTGCACCTCGACCCGGTCGGCGGGCGGATCGGCCACAGCAGCGCCGGGCACCCGTACCCGCTGGTCCGCGAGCCCGACGGGACCGTGCACGTCCTCGACGGCAACCAGCACCCCATGTTCGGCCTGCCGCTCCAGGCGAGCGAGCTCGTCTACAGCCCGCTGGTCGACGGCGCCATGGTGCTCGCCTACACCGACGGCCTGGTGGAGCGGCGGGGCGAGACCATCGATCGGGGGATCGAGCGGCTCGCGGCCAGCTTCGGGCGGTCCCGTGCCCCCGACCTCGACGACGACCTCCACCGCCTGGTGGAGGAAGCACGCGGCTCCGATCCCGAGCACCGGGCGACCTCCGACGACGTGGCCGCCATCTTGATCCGGGTCGGGGAGCGGCCCCCGTCGAAGACCCCGGGCCGTCCGTCTTGATCTAGGGCTGCGCGACGAGGCGCACGGTGAACCCGTCGGCGTGGCGGCCCATGGTCACCTCGCGGCACATCTGGTGGGCCAGCCAGAGCCCGAAGCCGCCTTCGCCGGGGCGCCGAGACGCGGGTTGGAGGCCGGCCTCGGGGTCCGCAGGGCCGTTGCCCTGGTCGGTCACGGTGATGACGGCCTGGCCGTCCTGGGCCCAGCCGAGCACCCGGACCGGTGGCGCGCCGTGCAGCACGGCGTTGGTGACCACCTCGCTCACCGCGCCGACCAGCCCCTCCTCGGTCTCGTGGTCGAGCGATGCCTGGGCCAGCAGCCGTCGGGTGGCCCGTCGAGCCTCGACGGGCTCGGGGTCTTCCATCTGGAGGTGCGGAGCGGTGGACTCCACGGGGATGGGGCGGTAGCTCGGTCGATCGCTCACGGGTCAGCCGATCGGCCCGGTGAGGTACTCGTGCCCGATGCCGCACCGATCGGCACCACGCGTCGGGTCCAGGAGACGCACCGCCATCGTCGGGGCGCTGGCCGCTACGGGTTCAGGAGGGCGGTCACGCCGGTGATGTCGAAGATGCGCTGCACCGCATCGCTCGCCGGCGCCACGGTGAAGGGCCGGTCGTGCTCGCGGGCGCGGCGGAGGGCGACGGCGATCACCCGTAGGCCCGACGAGTCCATGAACGTGACCGCCCCGAGGTCGAGCACGACGCCGCCACCCGCTTCCAGGGCCGAATCGATCGCTTGGCCGAACTCCTCTGCCGACGCGGCATCGATCTCGCCGGAGGCCGTGACACGAGGGGGCGTGGCCTCGCTGTCCACGCTCACCTGGAAGTAGTCGTCGATCGGGCCATCGTCCATGGCCTGATCGTAGGTCGGCGTTGCTCGGCTCGGCGCCGGACTGCGTCGGCGGCATGGTGCACCGCTTCCCTTGCTCGTGTCGGACAGGTCTCGGTTCCCGAGGTCAGGGAGGATCAAACCTCGTCCGATCCCCGTGGTTTGGACCGCCCGTCAGCGGGAACTGCTCGCGACATGAGAGGCACCCGCCCGCCCGACGCTCGCGCCATCCGGGCCGTCTTCGATCAGAACGAACCGGGCACCGTCGGCCTCGAGGAAGAGGTGCTCCTCCTCGACCCCTCCACGTTCCAGCCGGTTCCTGTGGCCGCGGAGGTGGTCCGTGCCGCCGCCCACCCCCAGATCAAGACCGAGCTTCCGGCGTGCCAGGTGGAGATCATCACGGAGCCGCACCGGACCGCAGCTGCTGCCGCCCGCGAGCTGGCCGCCGGGCGGGCGCGGCTGATCGACACGTGTGGGGGAGACGCGCGGCCGGCTGCGGCTGCGGTGCACCCGCACCTCCAGCAGCCCGTCGCCGTCAGCGCCAACGAACGGTCGCGGGCGATGGGATCGCAGTACGGCATCGTCGCCGAGCGCCAGGTCGTCGGAGCGCTGCAGGTCCATGTGGCCGTGGGCGATGCCGACGCCGCCCTCGCCGTCTACAACGCGCTGCGCGGCCTCCTCCCCGAGCTGGCCGCACTCGCCTCGGCCGCCCCGATCCACGAGGGCCGTGACACCGGCCTGAGCTCGGTGCGCCCGCTGATCTGCGCCCAGCTGCCCCGCCAAGGTGTTCCGCCCGTGCTGCGATCGTGGGAGGCGTACGCCGATGAACTGGCCTGGGGCGCCGACACCGGCTGGGTTCCCGAAGCGGGGCGGTGGTGGTGGGAGCTCCGGCCCCACGTGGTGCACGGCACCCTCGAGGTCCGGGTGCCCGACGTGCAGCCCACCATCGAGGCGGCCCGCGCCGTGGCCTCCCTGGTCCAGGCGCTGGTGCTCCACCTGGTGGACCGGCACCGCGACGGGGAGGCGCTGGGCGCACCCTCGAGCTGGCGCATCGCCGAGAACCGTTGGTCGGCGCTGCGCGACGGCACCCACGGGGAGATGGCCGACCTCGTCACCGGCGAGACCATGGCGACGACCAGCCGGCTCCACCAGCTCATCGACGCATCGGAGCCCTTCGCCGGCGGCGGCCTCGACGGTGCTCGGACCATGGTCGGCTGCAACTCGGCCGACCAGCTGCGGCGCGCCGGGCCCGAGCGGTCGGCCCGGTGGCTCGCCGAGGTGTTCGCCCCGGACGGTGAAGGTTGAGCGCTCGGCGCGCGGTTGGGTCGGCGGCTCGATGGGAATCGACTGGCATGGCGCCCTCCACTCCTGCTCCGCGGGGCCCGCTCACCCGTGCTCTGCTCGCCCACCTCACCGACTCGAAGCCGCTCGAAGCCCCCGATGTCGGTGGCCTCGATGCGCTGGTCGACGATGACCTCCACCTGGCCCTGTGGTGCTGCTACCAGCTGCACCACACCGGGTTCACCGACGTGGCCGATGGCGCCGAGTGGGACCTGGACGTCCTCGGGTTCCGCCAGGTCCTCGAGCGAGCGTTCGAGTCGGCGCTGCGCGAGGAGCACCGCCCTGGCTCCCTGCCCGAGGACCCGGGGGTGGCCTTGCGGGTCATCGCCACGGGGGCCGGCCCGTCGCTCTCGTCGTTCGTCGCGCGGGAAGGGACCCGGTGGCACCTGCAGGAGTTCGCCATCCACCGGTCCGCCTACCAGCTGAAGGAGGCCGACAGCCACACCTGGGCCATCCCCCGCCTTCGGGGACGAGGGCGGGCGGCGATGATCGAGATCCAGGCCGACGAGTACGGAGGAGGCCGCCCGGGCGAGGCGCACAGCGAGCTGTTCGCGGCGGCTATGGCCGGCCTCGGGCTCGACCCGGAGGTCGGCGCCTACGTCGACCAGCTGCCCGGGGCCACGCTCGCGACCGACAACCTCGTCGCCATGTTCGGCCTCAACCGCCGCCTCCGGGGCTGCCTCATCGGGCACCTGGCGCTGTTCGAGATGACCTCGGTGACCCCGATGACCCGGTACCTCGACGCCGCCCGCCGGGTGGGCGGGCAGCCGGCCCTCGAGCGCTTCTACGAGGTGCACGTCGAGGCCGATGCCCACCACAGCGCCCTCGCACTCGACCGCATGGTCGGCTGGTTCGCCCACGACGAGCCCGAGCTGCGCGAGGACATCATCTTCGGCGCGGCCGCGCTCACCAACGTCGAGCGACGGTTCGCCCACCACGTCATCGACAGCTGGGAGCACGGCGACAGCTCGCTGCTGCCCAGCGCGAAGGACCGGCCGGAACGCCGTGATCCCCCTGCCTCGGCGCCGGCGTGCCGGGTGTCACCCGTGCGCGCGACTCAGGTGAGGGGCGCCTGGGTATCGGATCCCACCGCTACCAAGAAGGAGCACCGATGGCTGGCAACGAGACCGGACCCGAAGCAGGCGCCAAGGGCGTCGTCGAAGGCGTGAAGGGCAAGGTGAAGGAGGCCGCGGGCGCCCTCACCGGGAACCGCGACCTCGAGAAGGAGGGCGAGGCCCAGCAGGACAAGGCCGACGCGCAGCGCGATGTCGCGGCCAAGGAGGCCGAGGCCGAGAAGGCCCGTGCCGAGGCCGAGGCCCACGAGGCCGAGCAGCGCGCCCACCAGCGCTGACGCCGCTCGCTCCCCAACCGAATCGGGTCCGCTCCTCGGAGCGGGCCCGAGTCGCGTCGGGACCAAGGCCGAGCCGCGGCCGACGTACCTGTCCGGTTGGTGCCGGCGCGATGGGGGTAGTGGAGCGCACCGATCAGACCGGAGTCCCCATGCCCGCATCGCAGCCGCCACCGTTGACGATCGGGGTCGAGGAGGAGCTCGCGCTGGTCAGCGCCGGGGATCACCACCTCGTGGGCCGTTCGGCCGACCTGATCCGCCGGGTGCCCGTCGACGCGCAGCCGTTCGTGGAGCACGAGTTCAAGACGAGCCAGGTCGAGACCGTGTCGCCGGTGTGCTCGACGCTTGACGAGCTCGAGGGGCACCTCGCCGCGCTGCGCACCCAGGTGTCGCGGTCCGCAGGGGAGATGGGCTGCACGGTCCTCGCGTCCGGCACCCACCCGGCGAGCCGGTGGCAGGACCAGGAGCTGACGCCCGAAGCGGCCTACGTGGTCCTGGGCAGCGAGTACCAGCGGCTGGCCGAGGAGCAGCTGGTGTTCGGCTGCCACGTCCACGTCGGCATCGACGATCAGGATCTGCGCATCGCCGTGCTCGACCGGGTTCGCGGGTGGCTGTCGGTCCTGCTGGCCCTCACCGCCAACTCCCCGTTCTGGAACGGAGAGGACACCGGCTTCGCCAGCTACCGGTACATCGTGTTCTCCCGGTGGCCCACGTTCGTGACGCCCGGCGCGCTCGGAGACTGGGCGGGCTTCAAGGCCCTGGTCGACGAGCTGGTTCGCAGCGAGGCGATCGACTCTCCGCAGCGCCTCTACTGGACCGTCCGGCCGTCCAACCGGTTCCCGACGCTCGAGTTCCGCATCGCCGACGCGTGCACCGACCTGGCCGAGACGGTCATGCTCGCCGGGCTCGTGCGAGGCCTGGTGTCCACCGCGATCGGTGACGTCGAAGCGGGCCGGCCGGCGGTCGCCCTCCGGGGCGAGATCGTGCGGATGGCCGAGTGGCAGGCCGCCCGCTACGGCCTCGACGGCGACCTGATCGACCCGATCGGTGGGGGCACCCGACCGGCCGTCGACGCGGTGCGCCAGCTCCTCGACCACGTCGGCCCCGCGCTCGACGACCACGGCGATCGCGAACGGGTGACCGGCACCGTCGACCGGATCCTCACGGAGGGCAACGGCGCCCAGCGCCAGCGAGCGGCGTGGCGGTCCGCACCCGGTGTCGTGCCGCTGCTCGAATCCCTGACCGCCCGCGGGGTGAGCCCGTGATGGCGTGGGGCGGGTCGCCTCAGGGCTGAGCCTCGGTGCGGACGATGAAGTCGTCGCGGGCGGCGGGATCGTCGAAGCCGACGATCGCCCAGACGTGGTCATCGCCGGCGCGGCGCAGGGCCTCGACGCGGTGGTTCCCGTCTTCGAGCAGCAGGTCTCCCTCTCGGTACGAGACGATCACCGGGGCCGGTTCCAGCCCCTCGTCGATGCGCTCGGCCAGCTCACCGACGTCGTCGCGCCACTCGTGCTCCTCCACCTCCTGGGCGACCGGGTGGCCGGCCGGCCCGGCGAGGCGGTGGAGCCGATCCAACGGGAGCAGCACGGGGCCCAGCCACGATCGGGGTGGGTCCGAGAGCAAGACGGCGAGCCCGGCGTTGTCGCTTCCAGGGCTGGCCAGGAACCGGGCCACCCAGTCGGCCAGCTCGTCGCGCTCAGCGGCGGCCCGGGCGGTCGCGGTCGAGAACTCGGGGGCGGTCATGCTCCGCTCGCGACCCGGTCGGTGCCGCCATCGGTGGGCGCCGCGACCCCGATCAGGTGGACGGCCTCGTTGTACGAGCGCAGCGTCCAGGTGCCGTCCTGGTGCTCCCACTCGGTCAGCCCGGTGTTCGAGGGTCGGAGCTGGGCACTGATGTCCGGCTCGAGGATCCCCAGGAGGAGCCGCATCGAGGCCATGATCACCCCGGCGTGGCACACGGCGACCACGGTCTGGTCCTGGTGCTCGCGGGCCAGCCGATCGAGCGTGCGCGCCACCCGGCCGTGGAAGCCGTTCCAGCTCTCGCCGCCGGGCGCGAAGGGCCGGTCCGGCTCGGCTTCCATGTCGAAGGATCCGTACCGGCGGTTGTAGTCCGCCCAGTCGACGCCGTCGGCTTCGCCGGTGAGGACCTCGCTCAGATCGCGATCTCGACCGCTCAGCTCCACGCCGAGGCCGGGAGCGATGATGCTCGCCGTCTCGATGGCCCGCGGCAGGGTGCTCGCCAGCAGCACATCGGCATCGATGCGCCTCGAGGTCGCCAGGTGGTCGCGCAGCGCGGCGGCCTGCGCCCGGCCGAGGTCGGTCAGGCCGGTGCAGCCCTTCGGGCCGGCGATGGGGCCGTGGAAGCCGGCCAGGGCATCGCCGTGGCGGATGAGCAGGAGTCGCATCGGGGTCCGTCCTCGTGGGGTCGGTGAGGAGTACCCGCATCCGCCACCTGTCCAGACCTTCTGATCGCTGCCGTTGCTGATCGATGGACGCGTGGTTCACGGTCTCGGTGCCTGGGTATCGGGCGTCGACGGCCGAGAAGGAGGACCTCGATGCCACGTGCAGGGAGCGACGAGGTGCAGCTCGGACGAAGGGTCGACCGCTGAGCGGCGCCCGGGCGGTCCTGCCCGTCCCGCGATGGGTCTGGCCCGTCATCGCGCTCGTCGTGGTGGCTGCGGCCTGCACGGGGCCGGCGCGGACCGGCGGCGAGTACCGGGGCAAGGCGGCGACGACGGTGGACGTGGTCCACGGGTCGGTCGAGTCCGCCCTGGTGCTCATCGGCGCCACCGAGCGCCACGGCCTTCCTGCGGCCTACGTCTCGACCGCGATGGCCGAGGCGGAGTCCGACGCGCTTGCCGCGGAGTCGACGCTCTCGTCGATCCAGCCCCCCGACGGGGCGAGCGACCGGGTCCGGACCCTGTCGCTGTCCACGATCGGCGATGCCACGGACGTGCTCTCCTCGGCCCGGATCACCGCCCGTCGCGGCGAGCTGGGTGACCTGGTCCGCTACGAGGCGCCGCTGCGCCGATCGGCGCGCGCCCTCGCCGCCCTGTCGGCGTCGCTCCAGGCCGGTGCGTGATGCGGAAGTACCTCCAGGTCACGCTCGGGGTCCTGACCGCGATCGGCGGGTTCGTCGACATCGGCGACCTGGTGGCCAATGCGGCGGTGGGCGCCCGGTTCGGGTGGAGCCTGGCGTGGGTGGTGGTGTTCGGCGTCATCGGCATCATCCTCTACGCCGAGATGTCGGGCCGCGTGGCCGCGATCACCGGCCGGGCCACGTTCGACGTGATCCGCGAGCGGCTCGGCCCTCGCTTCGCCCTCGGCAACCTGCTGGCGTCGTTCGCGGTCACGTTCCTCACCCTCATCGCCGAGGTCGCGGGCATCGCGCTGGCGCTCCAGCTGATGACCAGCGTCAACTACCTGCTGTTCCTGCCGACCTGCGGCCTGCTCGTGTGGATCGTCATCTGGCGCGTCCAGTTCGACCGCATGGAGCGCATCTTCGGGATCCTCGGTCTGGCCCTCGTGGTCTTCGCCGTCGCCGCGTGGCGCCTCGGTCCCGACTGGGCGGATGTGGTGCACCAGGCGACCCATCCGCACGCCCCGAGCGGCGAGGGCGCACCGACGTACTGGTACTACGCGATCGCCCTGTTCGGAGCAGCCATGACGCCCTATGAGGTGTTCTTCTTCTCGTCCGGGGCCGTCGAGGAGGACTGGGACAAGTCGGACCTCCAGACCAACCGGGCCAACGTGTTCGTGGGGTTCCCGTTGGGCGGCGTGCTCTCGTTGGCGATCATGACCTGCACCGCGGTCGTGTTCGCCCCTCGCGGGATGACGGTCAGCCACCTGTCGGAGGTGGCGCTGCCGGTGGCGTCGTCGCTGGGCCGGATCGGGCTGGCGTTCGCGCTGATCGGCTTCTTCGCGGCCACCTTCGGGGCCGCGCTCGAGACCGGCCTCTCCACCGGGTACACGGTGTCCCAGTACTTCGGGTGGCCGTGGGGCAAGGCGACGAAGCCGCTCGATGCCGCCCGGTTCCACGGGGTCGTCCTGGTGTCGATCCTCGTGGCCGTCGCCGTGGCGCTGACCACCGTCGACCCGATCAAGGTCACCGAGTACTCGATCGTGTTCTCCGCCGTCGCCCTCCCGCTCACGTACTTCCCGATCCTCATCGTCGCCAACGACCCCGACTACCTCGGCGACGACGCCAACTCTCGGTTCACGAACGGGCTCGCCACCGTGTACCTCGTCGTCATCGTGGTCGCCGCCGTCGCGGCGATCCCCCTGATGCTGATCACGAAGGCCGGCGCATGACCGCCGAACCGATGCCGGCCGGCCGGATCATCGACGCCGCGCTCGAGCTGCTCGACCGGCAGCTGATCGACAGCGACGGCGTGGCGGCCGGCAAGGTCGACGACCTCGAGCTCACCGAGCTGGCCGACGGATCGCTGGTGGTCACCGCGATCCTCTCCGGTCCGGGTGCCCTCGCGCCGCGTCTGGGTGGGCGCCTCGGCACCGCCTGGGCCGCCACGTTCGCCCGCCTCCACCCCGACGCCGATCCCGCGCCCGCCCGGATCTCGTTCGGTGTCGTCCGGGATCTGGACGGCGCCCAGGTCCGCCTGTCGCTGTCGCGGCACCACCTCGACGGCAACCGGCTCGAGCACTGGGTCCGAGATCGCTTCATCAGCCGCATCCCAGGAGCAGGCCATGAACCTGAGTGACCTCCTCGGGGCCGACGTGGCCGACGCCGACGGCCGGCCGATCGGCCGCGTCCGCGACGTCCGCCTGGTCCAGGACGGCCCGCTGCAGGGCACGTTCGGCGCCGGGCTCCGCGTCGACGGGCTGATCGTCGGACCCACCGCGATCTCCTCCCGCCTGGGCTACGACCGGTTCGGCGTCGACGGGCCCTGGCTCGTGGCCGCCATCGCCCGCCGCCTCCAGCGCCGGAGCCGCTACGTCCCGTGGCCGAGCGTGGAGAGCATGGCCGGCCGGACCGTCCACCTCAGCTGCTCGCACCTCGACCTCGCGGCGCCCGCCCCGCTGCCCCGACCTGGGAGCGGGTCGTGAACGACGGCCTGGCGATCCTGGTGGGCTGGGTGCAGTGGCTCGCCCTGGTCGCCCTGCTGCTCGTGGTGGTGCTGCGCGACGTCGCCCACCACCACGACCAGCGCGACGTGACCTACCAGCGGCGCGACCCGGATCCCGACCCGCCCGGACCGACGAGCCCCACCTGAGACCGGGCGACCCGACTCGCACGAATCCTTGTCGCATGCAATCATTGCGACGTGCAACGTTCTGGCGACGCCGACCTAGTCGAGGCGATGGTGCTGGCGTCGCGGGCGCTCGTGGCGGTCGCCGCCCGGTCCGTGTCGGCGATGCCCGGAGAGGTGACCCTGCCGCAGTTCCGGGTGCTGGTCGTCCTCGCCACCCGGGGACCGCAGCACCTGGCGCCGCTGGCCGACGAGCTGAAGGTCGTGCCGTCGTCGATGACGCGCCTGGCCGAGCGGCTCGAGAGCAAGGGCCTGGTCTCGCGCGCTGAGGTGCAGGGCGACCGCCGCCAGGTGCAGCTGCGGGTCACGAAGGACGGGCGGCGCGTCGTCGACCAGGTCACGTCGGAGCGGCGGGCGGAGTTCGATCGGTTGGTGGAGGCGATCCCGCAGGGACAGCGGCCGGTGTTGACCGAGGCCCTGCGGCTGATGGGCCGGGCGGCTGGCGAGGTGCCGGAGCAGGCCTGGTCGGTCGGCTGGGGCGAGTGATGCGCCCGGGCCGGTGGGTCGGTGGGCACCGCATGATCGGTCCGGCCGTCGTGGTCGGTGCCGTCACCGGGCTCGGCGTCGCGCTGTTCGACCGGGTGGTCGCGGTCGGCCTGTTCGGCCGGATCCTCCGGGCTCCGCTCGCGGTGCAGGTGGTGGTCCCGGGGGTGGGGCTGGCCCTGGCCCTGATCTGCCTCCGGTACCTGGCGGCCGGAGCGTCGTCGTCGACAGCCGATGCGTACATCGAGAACTTCCACCAGCGCGACCGGTGGATGGACCTCCGGCCGGTGGTGGGCCGCCTCCTCGCGAGCGCCTTCACGCTGGGCACCGGCAACGCGATGGGGTTCGAGGGACCGTCGATCTACCTCGGCGCCTCGATCGGTTCCGCCGTCGAGGAGCGGGCCACGCGCTGGATCTCCCGCGACGACGCCAAGGTGCTGATGGTCGCGGGGGCGGCCGCGGGCGTGGCGGCGATCTTCAAGGCCCCCGCCACCGGTGCGCTGTTCGCCCTCGAGGTCCCCTACCAGGCCGATCTGGCTCGCCGGATGCTGCTTCCCGCCCTCTTCAGCGCGGCCGCGGGCTACCTGGTGTTCGTCGCCATCAACGGGACCGCTCCGCTCTTCCCGACCGGCGGGTCACCTCAGCTCGACCTCCGCGACCTGGCGGGGGCCGTCGCGATCGGGCTCGTCGCCGGGGCCGCGGCGCGCTCGTTCGCCTGGTTCGTGCTGCTGGCCAAGCACCGATCGGTCGGCATCCACCCCGTCCTGCGGGTCACCGGCGCGGGCGTGGCGATCGGCGGCCTGATCCTGGTGTCGAAGGCCCTGACGGGTGAGACCCTCGCCTTCGGCCCCGGCTACCGGACGATCGCCTGGGCCCAGGACCCGCACCACGCGATCGGCCTCGTGCTCGGCATGTTCGTCGTCCGCTGGGCGGCGACCGTGGTCGCGGTCGGTGGGGGCGGAGTGGGCGGCCTGTTCATCCCGCTGGTGATCGAGGGCGCCCTGCTCGGCCGCATCGCCGGTGGGCTCGTCGGCCTTCCGGGTTCCACGCTGTTCCCGGTGCTCGGTGTGGCCGCCTTCCTCGGCGCCGGCTACCGGGTGCCGCTCGCCGCCGTGGTGTTCGTCGCCGAATCGACCGGCAAGCCCGGGTTCGTGGTGCCGGGGCTCATCGCGGCGGCGGCGTCTCAGCTCACGATGGGCCCGCGCTCGGTCTCGCCCTACCAACGGGAGCGCCAACCCGGTCACATCGAGGGCCGCCTCGAGATCTCCATCGGGGAGATCCTCGATGTGGGCGCGAGCTTCGTCCCGCCGGACCTGTCGGTCGCCGAGCTCGTCGATCGGCGCCTGCTCGGAGCGCGGTCGCGGCAGGTGCCGGTGGTCGACGGCACCACGTACATCGGCATGATCGGGCTCGGCGAGATCACCGCCGTCGACCGGTGGCAGTGGGACGCCACCGACGTCGGGGCCCTGGTCGACCGGACGCCGCCGGCGCTGCCGCTCGATGCCACCATCCGGGAGGCACTCGCCATCATCGGGGACCACGACCTCGACCGGGTCGCCATCACCGACGGCGGCGCCTACGTGGGCGTCGTCACGGAACGGGAGATCATGAGCCTCGACGCGATCCTCGGCGGACCCGGCGACGACGCGCGTCCGTAGCCCCGCGGCGGCGTGCTCGGAGGGCGTGCGGCGCGTGGCGGCGATCGGGGCCGTTCCGACGACCGTGCCCCCGCGGCCCATCGACACGGACGACGTCACCTACCTCACCTGAAGGCGTGCGGCCGGTCACGGCCCTGGCTGCTCAGGACCGCAGCACCTTCTCCATCGCCTTGCCCTTGGCCAGCTCGTCCACGAGCTTGTCCAGGTAGCGGATCTCCTGCATCAGCGGATCGTCGATCGACTCGACCCGCACGCCGCACACCACGCCGGTGATCGCCGACGCGCTCGGGTTCAGCCGGGCATCGGCGAAGAACGCCTCGAAGGTCGTCTCGTCATCGAGGTGCTGCTGCAGCTCGGCCTCGTCGAAGCCGGTCAGCCACTCGATCACCTGGTCGAGCTCGGCCTTGGAGCGTCCCTTGCGCTCCACCTTGGCCAGGTAGAGGGGATAGACCGAGGAGACGCTCGTGGCGAAGATCCGGTGCACGCCACCAGGGTAGGTGCGGCCTCGGGCGGGCGGGTCAGTTGCTCTGCAGGTTGATGGTGAACAGCGTGGCGCCCGCATCGGGGTTGACCGTCAGCTGCACCCAGCCGCTGGGGGCGCCGCCGGGCACCTCCACCCGGTGGAGGTTGGCCACCGTCGCTCCCGTGGCGGTGCGCATCGGGTGGTCGTCGGTGAACGTGTGGCCGTCGCCGTGCACGTACAGCACCTCGCCAGCGAAGCCGGTGGTCTCGGTGCGCAGGGCTTGGAACATGGTCTCGTAGGCCCCCTTGTCGCCCTCGGCCCGCTCGAAGCGCAGACCGGACTGCGTGATGACCACCACCCCACGATCGCTGCGCGCCTTGGCCTGATCGAACGCCTGGTGGAGCCACGAGATGTTGGCGGCCCGCCGGGGATCGAACTCCGCCTTGTTCGACTGGCCGTCGCTGCTGCCGACGACGTGGATGGTGACGTAGGTGATCGGCCCCTCGGTCCAGCGGGCGTTCTCCGGGTAGCCGGGCTGGCTGGTCAGCGGTCGGGTGGTGCGCCCCCGCGACGCGGTGCCGGTATCGCGGTAGATCATCGTCCGCAGCCGGGCGAGCCGGGTCGTCGGCGCGCTGCAGTCCGTCCAGTCGTTGTCGCCGGGCGTGAAGATCAGCGGGTGGTCCAACGAGTCGAACCAGTCGATGTTCTTCTGCACGACGGCGTCGGTGCAGTTCGAGGTCGACGCCTGGAAGTCGCCGACGTGGGCCGAGAACGTCACGTCGGCATCGTTCACCGCCTGGAGCAGCCGCTGGTAATCGCCCTCTTGCGACGTCGAGTACGGCATGTCGCCGAAGAGCGCCACCCGGTAGCAGCCGCTCAACCCGAGCACGAGCGCCAGGCCCAGGACGGCGGCCCGCACCACCCGGCGCCGTGGGGATCGCCCGCGCTCGTCCTTCTGGATCGGTTGCGCGTCCGCGGTCATCGGGGCCTCCCGGAGATGAGCACCGCCCACGACCTCCATCGTCGCCGGGCACCCCGGTGTCGAGGCACCTGCAGGAGGGTGAGCGCGCATGACGCGTCGACGGGGGCCGCGGCCGGGCCCTCCTCCTCGGAGCGGTGCGTCAGACGACCATGGCGGCTCTGACCTCGTCGAGGGCGGCCTCGCCGCCGGCGCCGGAGCCGGTGACGCGGCCCGACTCGAGCACGTAGTAGGCGTCGGTCGAGCGCAGCGCGAAGCCGACGTGCTGCTCGACGAGCAGCACGGTGAAGTCGCCGCGCCGGGTGAGCTCCACGATGACCTGCTCGATCTCGGCGACGACGTTGGGCTGGATGCCCTCGGTCGGCTCGTCCAGGATCAGCAGCCGCGGCTTGGTGAGCAGGGTCCGGGCGATGGCCAGCTGCTGGCGCTGACCGCCCGACAGCAGGCCGGCGGGCCGGCTCAACAGGCCGGTGAGCGCCGGGAACGTGTCGAGCACCTCGTCGAGCTCGGATTGCACGGTGGAGACGAGCTGCAGGTTCTCCAGCGCGCTCATCTGCGGGAAGCAGAGCTGGCCCTGCGGGACGTAGCCGAGGCCGTTGCGGACCCTGCGGTTGGGCTTCGTCCCGGTGACGTCCTCGCCGTCGAGGAGGATCCTCCCCGACCGCACCGGGATCAGGCCGACGGCGACGCGCAGCAGCGTGGTCTTCCCCGCGCCGTTGTGCCCCATGACCGCCACCGCTCCGTCCTTGGGGACCGTCAGGTTCACGTCGAACAGGACCATCGAGCGGCCGTAGCCCGCCGTCACGTCGACCAACTCGAGCATGTTCTCAGGCATCGGCTGCCACCTCCGTCACGGTTCCCAGGTAGACCGACTGCACGTGCGGATCCGCCTGGATCTCGGCGACCGTCCCCTCGGCGAGGACCTTGCCGCCGTGCATGACCGTCACGAAGTCGGCGTAGCGGCGCATGAACTCCATGTCGTGCTCGATGATGACGATGGTCCGGTCGGCGACGATCCGCTGGAGCAGGTCGCCCGTCTCCTCGCGCTCCTCGGCGCTCATGCCGGCGACGGTCTCGTCGAGGAACATGACCGCGGCGTCCTGCACGAGCAGCATGCCCACCTCGAGCCACTGCCGCTGGCCGTGGGCGAGGAACCCCGCCGGTCGGTTCGCCAGCGCCGTCAGGCCGATCGTCTCCAAGGCGTCGGTGACCCGCTCGGGCACCTTGCCGCGAGCCAGCAGCAAGCGGCCCGACCGGCGGTGCATGCCGGCGGCGATGTCGAGGTTCTGCAGCACGCTGAGCTTCTCGAACACCGTCGCCGTCTGGAAGGTCCGCCCGACGCCCAGGCGCACGATCCGGTGCGACTTCATGTCGAGCAGGTTGCGGTCGCGGAACTCGGCGCGCCCGGTGCCGTGGACGAGCCCGGTCAACGCGTCGACCAACGTGGTCTTGCCGGCGCCGTTCGGGCCGATGAGGAAGTGCAGCCGCCCTTGGCGGAACGTGACGTCGACGCCCTCGATGGCCTTGAAGCCGTCGAAGTCGACGGTGAGGTCGCGGACCTCCAGGTAGTCCTCGCCGAGGAAGGAGGCGGTCATGCGACGGCCACCTCCGGCTCGGTCTCGACGGTGGCGACGGCGGCCGACCTCGTCGGCACCAGGTCCTTGAGCTTCGGCCACACCGAGGCGATCCCGCCCGGGAGCAGGAGGATGACGAAGATGAACAGCGCTCCCTGGAAGTAGGTCCACTGGCCCGGGAACTGCTCGGAGAGGGTGGACTGCCCGTAGCCGACCGCGATCGCGCCGAGCGCCGGGCCGAGCAGCGAGGCCCGGCCGCCGAGGGCCACACCGGCGATCATCATGATCGAGGCGGCGGCGTCCACGTTCGACGGCGAGATGATGCCGGCGATCGGGACGAACATGGCGCCGCCGATGCTGGCCATGATGGCCGCCAGCACGAAGGCGACCAGCTTGATGTTGGCGGGGTCGTAGCCGAGGAAGCGGACGCGCTCCTCCTGGTCTCGGGTGGCGACGAGGAGCTCGCCGTACCGGCTGCGGTAGAGCTGCCAGATGACCACCAGGAAGAGGATCATCAGGGCGGCCGTGATGAGGTACAGGTTCTTCTTGACCTGCTCGTCGTAGAGGTTCTGGCCGAAGAACGTCGAGAAGGTGTTGAGGCCGTTGAACCCGCCGGTCTGCTTGATCGTCGAGATCAGCAGGGTGGCGAAGGCGACCGCCAGCGCCTGGGTGAGGATGGCGAAGTAGGCGCCCTTCACCCGCCGCTTGAGGATCCCGTAGCCGAGGATCAACGAGATCAGGGCCGGGAGTGCGATGATCGCGAACAGGGTGAACGGTCCGCTGCGGAACGGCCCCCACCAGGCCGGCATCGTGCCGTTGCCGTAGAGCTGCATGAAGTCGGGCACGTTGCCCGGGCCGGCGGCCTCGAGCTTCATGTGCATGGCCATGGCGTAGCCGCCGAGGCCGAAGAACACCCCCTGGCCCATGACGAGCATGCCGCCCCGGCCCCAGGCGAGGCCGATGCCGATGCCGGCCAGGGCCCAGGCGCAGTACTTGCCCAGGTTGCCGAGCCGGAAGGTGCTCAGCGCACCGGGGGCCCACACCAGCATGATCAGGGCCAGCACGCCGATGGCGACGAGGCCCCCGTACGAGGAGACCAGCTTGGCCGGCGTGAACCGGCTGGCCTGCTCGATGGCGCCGGCGGTCGGCGCCGCGGTGTCGGTCGCCTCGGGTTCGAGAGGAGCGGTGTCCGTCATGCGAGCGACCTCGTCCGCACGGTGAACAGGCCCTGGGGTCGGATCTGGAGGAACACGACGACGAGGGCGAACGTGATGACCTGCGACCAGCTGCCGCTGAACCGGTCGGTCAGGTACGCCGTCATCACGCCGATGACCCACGCCGCGATCACCGTCCCCTTCAGCTGCCCGACGCCGCCGGCGACGACCACCAGGAACGCCGGGATGATGTAGGCCGTGCCGAGCGTCGGGTTGGTGCCGGAGATCATGGCGATGGCCACGCCGCCGACGCCGGCCAGGCCCGATCCCAAGAAGAACGTGAGGCGGTCGACGTTGCGGGTCGAGACGCCCAACGTCTCGGCCAGCTCACGGTTCTGCACCGTGGCCCGGATCCGCCGGCCGAACGAGCTGTACTTCAGCAGGGCGCTGAGCGCCCCGAGGGCGGCGACCGCCAGCAGGATGGTGAAGAGCTGGCGGTGGGGCCAGGCGTAGCCGAACACCGAGATGCTCCCCCCGAGCCAGCTCGGCGCCCGCACCGGGTCGCCTTGAGCGCCGAAGAGGTCTCGAGCGAGCTGCTGGAGGACCAGCGACACGCCGACGGTCACGAGCAACGTGTCGAGCGGCCGTTTGTACATGAACTGGATGATGGTGACCTCGAGGAGCAACCCCATGAGGCCGGCGACGAGGAAGGCGGCAGGGATGGCGACGATGATCGACAGTCCGCTGCTGGTGATCACCTGCTGGGTGAGGTAGGCGACGTAGGCGCCGGCCATGAGGAACTCACCGTTCGCCATGTTGATCACGCCCATCTGCCCGAACGTCAGGGTCAGGCCGAGCGCAGCCAGCAACAAGATGGCACCGGAGGCGGTGCCGGTGAGGAAGGGGGTGATGAGTTCGCGCATCCTGCTGCTTTCAGGGTTCGTTCAGGAGGTCTGGGAACCGGTTCCGGGGCTCGTCCACGAGGTCGGGAACCGGCCAGCGGTGGGGTGCCGTGCTGGCGCACGGCACCCCACCGATCAGGGACGGGTCAACCTGGGATCAGTTGGCGTCGGGGTTCCACCAGCTGTAGCCCTTGAGGAACGGATCGGGCTCGATCGGCGTCTTCGAGGTCCAGACGATGTCGAACTGGTTGTCGGCGTTGATCTGGCCCATGAGGGCGGTCTTGGCGATGTGGTGGTTGTCGCCGTTCACCGTGACCTTGCCCTCAGGTGCGTCGAAGGTGACGCCTCCGGACGCCTTGTTGACCGCGTCCACGCAGAAGGACTTCGCCTTCTCGACCATGTTCTTGTAGAGGTACATGGAGGTGTAGGCGGCTTCCATCGGGTCCGACGTGGGCCGGTCCTGGCCGTACTTGGCCTTGAACGCCTTGATGAACTTGGCGTTCTCGGGGCTGTCCACGCTCTGGAAGTAGTTCCAGGCGGCGAACTGGCCGGTGAGGTCCTCACCCATCGACGGTGCTTCTTCTTCGGCGATGGACACCGAGATGATCGGCGACTTCTTCGGGCCGAGACCGGCCTCGTAGTACGCCTTGATGAAGCCCACGTTGGAGGAACCATTGATGGTGTTGAACACGAAGTCCGGCTTGGCCTTGGCGATCTTGGCGACCTGGGTCGTCCAGTCATCGCTGTCGAGCGGCACGTACTCCTCACCAACGATCTCGATGCCGAGCTCCTTGGCGTACTGCTTGATGATCTTGTTCGCAGTACGGGGGAACACGTAGTCGGAACCGGCCAGGAACAGGGTCTTCACGCCCTTGGACTTGAGGAAGTCCATGGCCGGGATGATCTGCTGGTTGGTCGTGGCGCCGGTGTAGTAGATGTTCTTCGAGGCCTCGAGGCCCTCGTACTGCACCGGGTAGAACAGCAGGCCCTTGTCGCCTTCGACCACCGGCAGCATCGCCTTGCGGGAGGCCGAGGTCCAGCCGCCGAAGACCGCGGCGACCTTGTCTTCGGTGAGCAGCTTGTTGATCTTCTCGGCGAAGACGGTGGGCTCGCTCTGCCCGTCCTCGACGACGGGCTTGATCTGCTTGCCCATGATGCCGCCGTCGGCGTTGATCTCCTCGGCGGCGAGGTTCAGCGAGTCGAGGACCGTCTGCTCGCTGATGGCCATGGCGCCGGAGGTGGAGTTCAAGAAGCCCAGCTTCACGGTGTCACCGCTCTGGCAGGTGCCCGAAGACGAGGCCCCGCTGCTCCCCGAGCTACTGGATGAGTCACTCGAGCCACAAGCTGAAGCAAATAGCGCCAGCGAGCTGACTGTTGCGATCACCATGAGTGATCGAAACCGCGTCGTTCCCAACATCAAAGAGCTCCTTTCAGGCCCGCACGAACATGTGCGAGGACCGGGAACCTATGGAGCGCCAATGTCGCCACGTGGTCAGCGCCGTTTCCTGGGAACGACTTCTACCTTGACGGAATATGACTCGTACCTTCACGGAACATGACTACTGGTGAAGCGTCCGGAAAGGCGCCGGTCCTTCGACAGATTGTGAACAGCTTGTGTCCACCCTTGTTGGCGATGGGCGCTCTGGTTACCTTCTCGCCATGCCCGTTCCCGACCGTGTGATCGACGCGCAATCCGAGCGCGTCGCACTGCCGACCATCCACCTGTTCCTGGGAGCCCGCCGTGCACCTGTCACCCCATGAGCAGGAGCGGCTGCTGGTCCACGTCGCGGCCGATGTGGCTCGGAGCCGGCGCGAGCGCGGGCACCGCTTGAACCATCCAGAGGCGGTGGCCGTGCTGACGGCATGGGTGTTCGAGGCGGCTCGCGACGGCCGCAGCGTCGCCGACACCATGGCGGCGGGACGCGAGGTGCTCGATGCCGACGATGTCATGGACGGGGTCGGCCACCTGATCGAGGAGCTCCAGGTCGAGGCCACCTTCCCCGATGGCACGAAGCTGGTCACCCTGCACGACCCCATCCAGGCCGGCGCGGGCACCGGCGGAGGCTCGGTCGTGCCCGGCGAGGTCCTGGTGGCCGGTGAGCCGATCACGCTGTTCGAGGGCCGGCCGCTGACGCCGCTCGCGGTGGTCAACGATGGCGACCGCCCGGTGCAGGTCGGCTCCCACTTCCACTTCGCGGAGGCGAACGAGGCGCTGCGCTTCGACCGGACGACCGCCACCGGTCGGCGGCTGGCGGTGCCCGCGGGCACGAGCGTCCGCTTCGAACCGGGGATCCCCATGGACGTGCTCCTGGTCGACCTGGCCGGCGAGCAGATCGCGGCGGGGTTCCGCGGCCTCCACGGCGGCGCCGTCACCCCGGGGGGTGCGTCGTGACCGATCCCGCGGTCACCATGGACCGGGCGCGGTACGCCGCGCTCTACGGGCCCACGGTCGGCGACCGCATCCGCCTGGCCGACACGGACCTGCTGATCCGCATCGAGGCCGACCTGTGCGGTGGGCCCGGCGGGGCGGGCGACGAGGCCGTCTTCGGCGGGGGCAAGGTCATCCGCGAGTCGATGGGCCAATCGGGCCGGACCTCGGCGGCCGGCTCACCCGACCTGGTGATCACGGGCGCCATCGTCCTCGACCACTGGGGCATCGTGAAGGCCGACGTCGGCGTGCGCGACGGCCGCATCGTGGCGCTGGGCAAGGCCGGCAACCCCGACACGATGGACGGCGTCCACCCCGACCTGGTGATCGGCCCCGGCACGGAGATCATCGCCGGCAACGGCAAGATCCTGACGGCCGGCGCCATCGACTCGCACGTGCACCTCATCTGCCCGCAGGTGATGGACACCGCGCTGGCCACCGGCATCACCACGATCATCGGGGGCGGCACCGGTCCGGCCGAGGGCACCAAGGCCACCACCGTGACGGCGGCCCCCTGGTACCTGCACAAGATGCTCACCTCGCTCGACACGTGGCCGGTCAACGTCGCGCTCCTCGGCAAGGGCAACACCGTGTCCACCGACGCCATGTGGGAGCAGCTGCGCGCCGGCGCCAGCGGGTTCAAGCTCCACGAGGACTGGGGCTCCACCCCGGCCGCCATCTCGGCGTGCCTCGACGTCTGCGATGAAGCCGGAGTGCAGGCGGCGCTGCACACCGACACGCTCAACGAGGCCGGGTTCGTGGAGACCACGCTCGCCGCCATCTCCGGAAGGTCGATCCACAGCTACCACACCGAGGGTGCGGGAGGCGGCCACGCTCCCGACATCATCACGGTCGCCAGCCAGCCCAACGTCTTGCCGTCATCGACCAACCCGACCCGGCCGCACACCGTCAACACCGTCGACGAGCACCTCGACATGCTGATCGTCTGCCACCACCTCAACCCGTCGGTGCCCGAGGACCTGGCGTTCGCCGAGAGCCGCATCCGCCCCTCGACCATCGCGGCCGAAGACGTGCTGCACGACCTCGGTGCCATCTCGATGATCGGCTCCGACTCGCAGGCCATGGGCCGCGTCGGCGAGGTCGTGATCCGCACGTGGCAGACCGCCCACGCCATGAAGCGGCGGCGCGGTGCGCTCGAGGGCGACACCGACGCCGACAACGCTCGAGCGAAGCGCTACGTCGCCAAGTACACGATCTGCCCGGCGATCGCCCACGGGCTCGACGGCCAGGTCGGCTCGGTCGAGGTCGGCAAGCTGGCGGACCTGGTGCTCTACGACCCGCGCTTCTTCGGGGTCCGCCCGCACCTGGTGGTGAAGGGCGGCATGATCGCCATGGCGCAGATGGGCGACGCCAACGCGTCGATCCCCACGCCCCAGCCGGTCATGGCCCGGCCGATGTTCGGTGCCGTCGGCGCCACCGCGGGGCAGACCTCGGTGGCCTGGGTCGCCCCCGCGGCCCTCGATGACGGCCTGGCCGAACGGCTGGGCCTGGCCCGCGAGCTTGTGGCGGTGAAGGACTGCCGGGCGGTGGCCAAGGCCGACATGGTCAACAACACGGCGTGCCCCGACATCCGCGTGGACCCCGACTCGTTCGAGGTGTCGATCGACGGCGACGTGATCGAGCAGTCCCCGGTCAGCGAGCTGCCGATGGCGCAGCGCTACTTCCTCTTCTGATGGCCGCCCCCATCGTCTCGGCCGATGCCGCCTCGATCTCGGCGCTGCTGCTGCTCGCCGATGGCCGGTTCCCGGACGGGAGCCATGCCCACAGCTTCGGCATGGAGGCCGCGGTGGCGATGGGCCGCGTGCACGACCCCGCCTCGCTGCACCGGTACATCGAGGCTCGCCTCTGGACCACGACGCGCACCGACGCCGCCGCGGCGGCGCTCGCCGCCCGGGGTGCCCACGCGCTCGACGACATCGACGCCGCCCTCACGCTGCGCCAGCCCAGCCCCGCCACCAGGGCCGCGTCGCGCTCGTTGGGCCGGTCGCTCGTGCGCACGGCGGCCAGGATCTGGCCGGGTCGCGAGCCGCAGCTCATCGACGGACGCCCGCCGCTCCAACCGATCGCCCTCGGAGCGGTGGCCACGCTCTCGGGGTGCGGGCCGCTCGAGGCCGCGCTCTGCACGACGCACGCGGCGGCGGCCTCGCTGGCGAGCGCGGCGCTCCGGTTGCTCGGCCTCGACCCGTTCTCGGTCGCTGGGGTGCTGGCCGACCTGCGGGGGCCGGTGGCCGAGGTCGCTGGATCCATCGAGGGCATCGCGTCACCCACCGACCTGCCCACCACCTCGACCCCCCTCGCGGAGCTGGATCCTGAGCTCCAAGCCACCATCGAACCTCGACTCTTCGGGAGCTGACATGCACGGACCGTTCCACACGCACCACAACGAGGGCGGCGAGAACCGCCGGACGCGCCGTCCCGGCGAGGCGTTCCGCGTCGGCATCGGCGGCCCCGTCGGCACGGGCAAGACGGCGCTGGTCGCCGCGCTCTGCGGCCTCCTCGCCGACGAGCTGCGGATCGGCGTGGTGACCAACGACATCTACACGACCGAGGACGCCGACACGCTCCGCCGCCGGGGCGTGCTGCCCGCCGAGCGCATCGCCGCGGTGCAGACCGGGTGCTGCCCGCACACCGCCATCCGCGACGACATCACCGCCAACCTCGACGCGATCGAGGACATGGAGCAGCGCGAGGGCCCGCTCGACCTCTTGCTGCTCGAGAGCGGCGGCGACAACCTGACGCTCACGTTCTCCACGGGCCTCATCGACGTGCAGCTGTTCGTCCTCGACGTCGCCGGGGGCGACAAGGTGCCCCGCAAGGGCGGACCGGGGGTCACGCGCTCGGACCTCCTGGTCATCAACAAGACCGACCTGGCGCCGCTCGTGGGCGCCGACCTCGATGTCATGGCCCGCGACTCGGCCGCCCAGCGGGGCGAGCTCCCGGTCCGGTTCATCTCCCTCGTCGACCCAGCTGGGGCCGAGCCCATCGCGGCGTGGATCCTCCACGAGCTCGCGCACTGGCGCGCCGACGCCGGCGCCGTCGTCTGAGGTGCACGCCGAGCTGGCCATCGAGCTGCACCGGGCCGGCGACGGCTCGGTGGTCGCGCACGGGGCCCTGGCCCTGGCGCCCTACTGGTGCCGCTGGGACGGCGCCACGCTCTGGATCGTCGGCTCCGCGGCCACGCCCGTCGGCGAGGACGACATCACACTCGACCTCCGCGTCGGCGAGGGCGTCCGGGCGACGGTCCGGAGCGTGGCCGCGATGGTCGTCTACGCCGGGCGCGGCGCGGGCACCCGGCTGACCACCCGCCTCCACGTGGCCGCGGGCGCGTCGTTGCGCTGGCAGCCCGAGCCGGTGATCGTGACGGCTCGGGCCCGTCACCGATCGGTCCTCATCGCCGACGTGGCCTCGGGCGGGGAGCTGGTCGCCGACGAGGTGGTCGTCCTCGGCCGCAGCGATGAGGTCGCCGGCGCCTACGTCTCGGCGACGGACCTCCGCCGCGACGGGGTGCCAATCTGCCTGACCTCGTTCGACACGGCAGCGCCGGGCTGGTCGGGTCCCGCCGGCACCGCCGGGGCCAAGGTCGTGGGCACCCGCCTGGTCATCGATGCCACCACCGCCATCGGCGCACCGACGCCGCGCGTCGATGCGAGCACCGTCGTCCTGCGGCCCGAGGGCGGCGGGACCATCGCGACCACGCTGGCACCAGACCCGGGCCGTGCCCGCGCCCAGCTGGACGCGGCGCTCGCCGGTCCGGCGGCAGGGGCAGATCGCGACGAGGGCCTGGCCTCGGTCGGCTCCGGACCCCCCGCCTGAACGGGCCCGGGCTCGGCGGGCACCGAGCAGGCCCGCACGGTGGGGTGCGGGCCTGCTCTCGGTGCTCCGTCCTCGCTGGTGGTCAGCCCAGCGACGCGATGGCGCCGACGGCCATCAGGTCCTCGGCGTGGATCCACTCGTCGGCCAAGGCGATGCCACCGGCTCCTCGGATGGCGTCGCGCAGCGGGATGGCCCACAGGTGCTCGATGAGCAGGATCGCGGCCGTGGTCCCGTTCGGGATCGTGTCGGCCACGTACCAGACCTCGTCGTCGGGGATGAGGTGGCCGTCGGCTCCTTCGAGCGCGCCCGCCTCGGCCCCGGCGATGACCGCCTCCTCGTCGCCGTAGCCGAACCCGATGAGGGCACCGGCGATGGCGCCCATCTCGGACGCCTCCTCGGGGCTGAGGTCGCTGATCTGGACGGCCGTGATGTCGCCCTCGTCGTCCTTGTCGACCACGAGCGCATCGACGACGCGGATCAGGTCGAGGTCTCGGAGCCGCTCGAGCTCCGCCACGATCGTGCCGTGGAAGTCGGCGTCGGCGAAGCCGAGCACCATCATCTGGACGGGCCCGATGGTCCCGTTGGAGTCGCTCATCGGGCGTTCAACACCTTCTGCTTCTGCGCATCGAACTCGGCCTGGGTGAGGACACCCGAGTCGAGGAGGCCCTTGAGGCTGGTGAGCTCGGCCACCATGTCGGTACCGCCGGCAGCGGGTGCGGGCGGCGGGGGTGCGTACTGCGGCTGGGCGTACTGCTGCTGCGCCTGCAGGTCGGCGAGCTGCGCGTCCTGCGCTTGCTCGGCGGCCTGGTTCTCGGCTGACCTCTTGCCGGCGTGGTGCGCGGCAGCCGCGACCCCTCCGACCACGGCGGCACGCCGAAGCGGCCTTCTGCGTCGCATCATCTCGGACTTCTCCTCTGTGGACGGGCAAGCGACGGGGTGTCTGATCCGTCAATCGGAAGCTACCGCGTCCTTGCCTCGTAGGGTCCGGGCATCGATCCGCAGGTGCCGTACCCCGATCCGCCGCTCGTCGGCCGCACCGTCGCCCTGCGCCCCTTCCGCGCCGACGACTACGGCCCGGCATCGGTGCCCGACCCCGATCCGGAGGCGGCCCGCTGGGTCCCGCCGATGCCCGACGACGACGGTCCGGGCGTGGCCGCGCACTACGAGGAGTGCCGTCGCGACGGCGTGCTGCTCCACCTGGTGATCGCCGACCGGGCGACCGACGAGTACCTCGGTGAGGTCATGGTGGCGTTCGGCGAGCACCGGGTGGCCGAGGTCGGCTGCGTCGTGGGCCCTGCCGCCCGGGGGAGGGGCGTGGCGGTGGAGGCGTTCGGCCTGCTGGTGGACTGGGCGCTCGGCCCGCTCGGCCTGGCCCGGCTCCAGGTGTTCGTCGCCGCCGACAACCCCGGCGGGCTGCGCCTCTCGGAGCGGACCGGCTTCCGGCGCGAGGGCGTCCTGCGGTCCTACGGGGAGCACGACGGCGGCCGCTTCGACGCCATCGTGCTGGCCCGCCTCGCCGAGGATCCTCCCCCGGCACGATGACCCACCGTGAGCTGCGGGTCACCTGGCCGTCGGCGCCCGACGCCAGCGCAGGCGGCACCGGTCAGACCTCGATCGGGAAGGCCAGCACGCCCACCGCCGAGGTGCCCGACCCGGTGGCAGCTCCTTCGAGCCACCCGACGGATCCTCAGCCGTGGCGTACCTCATCGCTCGGCTGTCGGGGAAGGCCCGGGTGCCGTCGGTGGTGTTCGGGGTGACCGCCCTCGCGCTGGGGGTCCTCGTCGCGTTCGTCAAGTACACGCTCGCGGCCCACTAGGCCTCGTGCGTTCCCGGCTCGATCGGGGCCGGGTACCGTGCTCGCCATGGAGGGCACCGGCGGACGGGACAGCGACGGGGTCGGCCCGGCTGCCCACGAAGCGTCGGTGTCGGCGCTGGTGCCCCGGGCGCTGTCGTCGACGGCCCGGTACCGCGACATCCCGGAGCTGCGCCGGCTCGAAGCGGTGGGCTCGCCCACCCACGTCATGGTCCACCACATCGACGGCGTCGCCACCGACGAGCACCGCGACTACTGCGATGCGCACGTCCACCCGTTCGCCGAGCTGAACCTCGTCCTGGGGGAGCCGGGCGCGCTCACCTACGAGATCGTGCTTGCCGACGAGACGATCGTGGTCTCGTCGCCGTCGACGGTCTGGATCCCGGCCGGTGTCCCGCACTCGGCCAACCTCCGGAGCGGCACCGGCACCTTCGTGGCCGTGTACCTGGCCGAGCCCCAGGCCGGCCCGCCGGCCTGAAGGGTGCGCTCAGCCGCCGGCTGGCGGCGGGAGCGGGGGATGGGGCTCGCCGTCGATGACGAGCGCCAGGGTCTCGTTGAGGCGGTGGTTCCGCAGCCAGTACGGCCCCGACCACACGGGGTCGCCCCGCTGGTCGCGGTGGTCGGCGCCGGTGAGCGCCGAGGTCCGAAGGGTGGCTCGGGCCGCATCGCGCAGCTCGCCGTCGAGGCCGGTGGTGCCCAGCGCCCGGGCCACCTCGGCCCAGTCCGCCCGCGCCTTCAGCGTCGGCAGGCGGAACGCGCGGATGTCGTCCGGGTCGATCTGGGTCGGGAACGCCGTGGCGGCACCGAGCGCGCCGTGCAGGTGCAGGCACACCATCGTCAGCAGGCACTTCCCGCACCGGCCGCAGTTGTCGACGCGGTTCTCCTTGAAGCACACCTTCAGGTCCGCGAGCAGGTCCGGCCGGTGCTCGACCAGCCAGCCGACCTTGCCCAGCCGCGAGTGCACGAGGGAGTCGTGGACGACCTGCACCCTGGTGGTCGAGAAGAGGGGGTCCAGCAGGGGGCTGGTGCCGCACGGCTCGACGGTGGCGTAGCTGTCGCCCGACGGGATGACCACCGCGTCGTAGCCGCCCGCGAGCGACAGGGCGATGCTCGCCAGGCCGGCGCCGACCGCGTCCTCCCAGTCGAACCCGGCGGGATCGAACAGGTCCCGCACGTTCGTCCGGACCACGACCAGCGGCAGGTCGAGCCGCGCCGCAGCTTCCCTCGCGAGGTCGATCTCGCCGGAACGCACCTCGTCGTCGTGGCCGGGCTCGAGCCCGTCGGCGAACACCAGGGCGTCGAGCTCGCGGGCTCCGGCGCGGTCTCGCGCCGCCGTGTACACCGAGTCGACGCCCCGGGAGAAGAACGCCGCCCGCCGCGGTCCGCGCCTCGTGCGCCCGCGGCGTGAGCGGGACGTCGACGGTGCGGCAGCGGCGGCGAGGTCGACGGGCGATGCCATCGGGTCCCACGCCAGGTAGGCGGCCTGGATCTCCTCGGCGCGGCGGAGCAGGAGGGGATCGATCGGGCCCTGGACCTGGAGCTGATCGGCGTGGCGCATGGCGAAGGCGAGCGCGGCGGCGGTGGGGGCCGAGGCATCGGCGGTCGGGTCCATCACGTCTCGGGGCCCGGTGACGGAGAGGCGCAGCTCGCCGCCGTCCCACCGCAGCCACGACGATCGCTCGGTCTCGGTGCCGCGGTGCTCGACGCGGACGGGCTCGACGATCACGGGTTGCCCCACCGCGGCGACCCGCCGGTGCCCCACGCGTACGGCGCCGGCACCCAGCGCTTCTGGGCGAGTGAGAGCCGGGGCAGCCGCGCCAGCCCGGCCACGGCCAGGTCACCGCGGCGGCCACGGGCCCAGGCGACCGACTGGAGCTCGACCGTGGCATCGGCGAGGCGGGCCTTGTACGCCTCGTCGCCGCGGAGGAACCGGTACTCGCGCACGCCCTCGTCAGCGCAGGCGCGGATGGCCCGGTCCTGGAGGAGCAGGCCCACCGAGCACCGGTCGAACGCGGGGTCGCGCCCGCCCTGGTAGTGCGACTCGGTGCCGTCGAAGCGGAAGCTGTGCAGCGCGGCGACCGGCCACCCGTCGAGCTCGAGGAACCGGAGCCGCAGCCACCCGCGGTCGAGGAACGTGCGTGCGACGTCGTGGTGGAACGCCTCCCGCCCGGCGTAGGCCCGGGACCCGCCCGCCGGGTCCCAGCGGAGGTGGTGGAGCCGGAGGAGGTGGTCGAGGTCCTCGTCGAGCGCCGCCTCGGAACCGGTCGTGCGGAACCCGACGGTGCCGAGCGCCTCCAGGCGGCGCCCGTCGCGGCGGAGCTGGTCGCGCAGCTTCCGGGGCCGGGTGGCGAGCCACTGCTGGCCCGTGCACCCGGTGAGCGGGGCGACCCGGCCCTGGTCGACGCCGAGGGTCCGCGCGCCGGGAGCGCCCGCCGTCCCGGCGATCGGGAGCTCGTCGGCGAGCGCCACGTCCCACGACCGGGTCCCGGCTTCGGTGAGGAACCGGGCCATCGCCGCCAGCGCATCCGCCCGGTCGCCGGCGGCGCAGACGGGCCCGAGCTGGTCGGTGGCCCCGTGCCCGATGAGCCGGATCACCCGGAGCGGACGGCGGGCCGCCTGGTACAGCGGCAGGATGGCGATGAGGTCCCCCTCGCCATCGACCACGCCGGTCAGCAGCAGGCGCCGATCCCGTCCGAAGTGCCGCCACCAGGTGTGGAGCCACTCGAACGTGGAGAACACGTTGTCGCTGTCGGCGGCCAGCGCCCGCCACGCCGCCTCAGCCTCGGCGAAGTCGCGGAACGGCCGGTACGACCAGGGCCCGCGTTCGTTCGTCCGCCCCGCGGCGATGGTCTGCACGTCAGCAGGTCGCGGCGAGGGCATCGGGCAGGGGACGCCCGGCGAGCGCGCCCAGGTGGGCGACGAACGCCGCGTCGTCCGCTCCCGGAGCGGGCTGGTCGGTGACGAGGGCGCGCACCGGGTCGATCCAGGCGTCCCACACCGGGCGGGCGGCCGCGTCGAGCCGCCCGTGCCGCACCGCGGCATCGAGGATGGCGGCGGCCACGTCGTCGAGGATCGCCGGGATGTTCCGGTACTCGCGCAGCGAGCCGCGGAAGCCGCCGACAGGGCAGCTCACCACGTGATCGCCGCCGAAGGTGGCCTCCAGGTTCAGGTGGGTCTCGGCGCCGTAGCCGGGGGGCAGCGGCGACCGGAGCACCGACGGCCGCACCGCCCGGAACCCGCTGAGCGCGATGTCGATGTGCTCGAGCGCCTCCGGGGCGAGGGCCCCCACGAGCGGGTGGTACACGCCGGGCATCACGACGCGGCGCCGGCCGGCTTCGTCGTAGGTGCCGACCACCATGTCGGCGCCGGTGCGCACCGCCTCGGCCCGCAAGGCGGCGGCGATGTTCACCTCCGACCACTCGTAGTCGGCGTCGAGGAACACCAGGTGGCCCTCGTGGCAGCGGTCGAACGCGGCCTGCATCGCCCGGCCCTTGCCCTCGGGTGCGGCCACCACCTCGACCCCGAGCCGCGCCGCGATGGCCGCGGAGGCATCGGTCGACCCGCTGTCGACGAACCAGACGCGGTCGCCGGGCTCGGCAGCCTCCATCGCGACCCCGAGCGCGGTCGGCAGGGTCGCTTCCTCGTCGCGGCCGACGACGGCGAAGGTGAACGGCCCGGTCATGCGCGAGGATCGTACGGCCCAGTGTCCGGTTCGAACGCTTTGGAGTCGCGTGGCCGAGGATCTCGAGGGGCCCATCGTGGTCGTCTCGCCCCATCTCGACGATGCCGTCCTGAGCGCGTGGTCGGTGCTCCGGACCGAGGTCGAGGTAGCGATCGCGGTGGTGTTCGCCGGTGTCCCGGTCCCGGGGACCACCGGGGCCTTCGACCCGATCTTCGGCACATCGGACTCCGCAGGGCTGATGGTGGCGCGCCGCCAGGAGGACCTCGCCGCGCTCGCCTGTGCCGGGCGGACCCCGACCCACCTCGACCTGCTCGACGTCCAGTACCGCACCGCCGACCTCGGGCCCGATGAGGTGCAGGGGGCGCTCGAGCCGGCGGTCGCGGCCGGTTCCACCCTGGTGGTCCCCGCCGGCATCGGGCGTCACGTCGACCACCTGCTGGTGCGCGACGCCGCGCTGGCCATCGCCCGCCGCCGTGGCGATCGGGTCCTGCTGTACGCCGATCAGCCCTACGCCACCAACATGGGCTGGCCGTCCTGGGTGACCGGCGCGCTGCCCGAGCCCCACCTGGTGCCCGACGCGGCCTGGGGCCGGACGCTCGCCGAGGTGGCCGAACCGTCCCGGCTCGTCCCGCTCGTCCGGCCCCTGGCGGAGGCAGAGCAGGCGGCGAAGCTCCGAGCCCTGCGGTGCTACCGATCGCAGATCGCCGCGCTCGAAGGTGGTCCCCACCGCCGCATCTCGCACCCGGCCATCGCCGGCTTCGAGCTCCTCTGGACGGTCACCGAAGCCTGACGGCGGCCGCCGTCCGAGGTCGGCCGCCCTACCTGGCCGGCAGACCGCCGCTTCGGCCGCCGCTCGCCGCGGACCGCTAGGCCGGGGTGCGGCGGCTGGTGAGGGCGAAGCGCCAGAGCAGCAGGGTGCCGGCGAGGCCGGCGGAGACCACACCGATCTGCGGGCTCGACCAGGCCTTGATGCTGAGCGAGAGCAGGCCGGCGGTCACGAGCACCGAGGCGGTGCCCCAACGCCAGGTGCTGGGCCCGCCGAGCAGGGCCCGCTGCTCGATCGGCGCCACGCGCTTCACGAGCGGGACCAGGACGGCGAGGTTCAGCAGCAGGAACGGGATCTTGGTCCACCACCAGGCGGTGGTGCCCGGCTCGACGCTGGGCAGCACGCCGGCCAGGTAGGCCACCGCCACCACCACGACCGCCGCCGTCATGTGCCACAGGTACACCGACATGGCGACGGCGTTGGCGGCGATGGTCACCCGCCAGGCGCGGGCCGAGCGCTCGAGCCACCGGGTCACCGCGGGCGCGAGGGCGGCCGCGGTGAAGGAGTAGGCCAGGCCGAACAGCAGCAGCGCCGTCGACGGCGGGTGGGTGGGGCTGTGCTCCAGCCCACCGTGGTGGAGCATCACCGCCGGCCACGGGCCGAGGTTCACCGCCGCGAGCGCCAGGGCCCAGAACGCAGCGGCCAGGGCGACGAGCTTGCGTCCCACCGGCAGGCGGCCGTCCTGCCAGGCGAAGCCGGCGACCTGGAAGCCGAGCCAGCCGATCACCCAGTTGATCTCGGGGAGGAACGCGATGTGGGCGAAGCTCGCCGCTTCGCCGATGGCGAACAGGACGACGAGCCCGCCGATGAGCCGAGCCGGGTGGCTCCGGAACCAGCGGAACGTGAACGGCGCCAGGGCGGTGTCGATCGTGTAGTTGGCGAGGAACCAGAGCGGGATGGCGGCGCCGATCGCGCCGAGCGAGACGATGCCGAACCGGCCGACGGCGCCGCCGACGACGAGGGCGACCGCCCAGAACGCGGCCAGGGCGACCGCCGGCGCCATCATCCGGTGGAGCCGGGTGGCGATCCAGTCGGCGGGGCGGACGCCGCGGCGCTCGGCGGACCGCAGGGAGGTGGCCGAGGCGAAGCCGCCCACGAAGAAGAACAGGGGCATCACCTGGCCGATCCAGGTGAACCACCCGTACTCCGGCGAGAAGTCGAGCAGGTTGCCGCCGACGAGCTTGCCGTGGCGCATCACGGCGACCATCCCGAGCCAGTGGCCGACCGCCACCATCGCCATGGCGGCGGCCCGGTAGAAGTCGACGGCCCGGTTGCGGTCGTGGGCGGTCTGGGCGGCGAGGTCGGTGGCGGACACCGCCGTCGGGGCATGGTGAGGCAGGGCTGGGGTGGTCATGGGGACCAGTGGGCCACGATCCCGTCCGCGGTCCTACCCGGGGTTCCCCCAGTGCGCCGGTGGGGGATCCCTGGGGGATCAGCCCGCGGCGGGGAGCCAGTGGCGGGCGGCGGCCACCAGGGCCTTGATGCCCAGGTCGATGGTGGGGCTGGGCACCGGGGCGTAGAAGGGCGAGTGGTTGGTGGGCAGGCTCGCCACCCGTTCGGCGATCTCGTCGATGGTGGTGAGCCCGGCGAACTCGGCCGGGTCGGCCCCGCCGAGGAGCCAGTAGACGCAGGGGCACTCGGCCGCCGTGGCGAACAGGCCCACGTCCTCGCTCCCGGGGACGCCGCCCGGGTCGATGACCAGGGCGCCGGTCGAGGAGAGGGCCGGCTTGGTGGCCTCGCACGCGGCGGCGTCGTTCATCACCGCGGGGAGCGATTCGAAGTGGTCGACGTCGGGCGGCTGGGGTGCACCCGAGGTGGCCGCCTCGCCCTCGACGATGCGCTCGATGGCGGCGAGCACCCGGGTGCGGACCCTCGGTTCGTAGGTCCGGACGTTGACCTCGATGCGCGCCGAGTCGGGGATGATGTTCGCCTTGGTCCCGCCGTCGATGCGGCCCACCGTGACGACGGCGAAGTCGCTGGGCGCGGTCTCGCGCGACACCACGGTCTGGAGCCGCAGCACGGTCGCTGCGGCCAGGACGATGGGGTCGACCGCCGCGTGCGGGCTCGACCCGTGGCCGCCGGCGCCGTGCAGCGTGATCTTCAGGCTGTCGGCGGCCGCGAAGGAGGCGCCGGCGTGGAGGCCGATGGTCCCCGCCGGCATCGGCACGACGTGCTGCCCCAGCACCACGGTGGGCGTGCCGTGGCGCTCGTAGAGGCCGTCGTCGATCATCGCCTGGGCGCCGGCGCCCACCTCCTCGGCGGGCTGGAACACCGCGAGCAGCGTGCCCGACCAGGTGGAGGGCGATCCGGCCAGCTCCTCGCACGCCGCCAACAGGCACGTCACGTGCAGGTCGTGGCCGCAGGCGTGGGCGACGCCATCGACGGTGCTCGTGTAGGGGAGGCCGGTCCTCTCCGTGACGGGCAGGGCGTCCATGTCGGCGCGCACCAAGACGGTGGGACCGTCGCCGTTGCGCAGCACGCCGACCACTCCGGTGCGGCCCACGCCGGTCTCGACCTGGAAGCCGGCGCCGCGCAGCGCCTCGGCGACGAGCGACGCGGTGCGCTCCTCCTGGAAGCTCAGCTCCGGGTGCTGGTGGAGGTCCCGGTAGAGGTCGGTCCAGGCGTCGAGGTCCGTCATGGGCCGAGCCTAGGTGCGGTCCCGGCGGACACGCCGGGGCTGGTGGTCGGCGTCAGGGCCAGAGCGGGCCGGCCACCTCGAAGCCGAGCGGGCGGCCCCACTGGTTGCGGAACGACACGTCCTCCACCGGGGTGCGGGCGGCGACGCCCCAGCGCCCGGTGGGGTACCCGAAGGTGACGCAGGCGGCCATGTTCCAGCCCTCGTCGGTGGGCACGCCGAGAACACCGAGCACCTCGCCCAGCTTGAACGCGAGCACCGAGGTGAGCGCGGCACCGACGCCTTCACCCCGCGCCGCGAGCATGGCGTTCCAGATCGCCGGGTAGATCGAGCCGCCCGACGGGTCGTACTGGGCGAACCCGAACAGCAGCATCGGGTAGCCCTCGAAGTGGTCGGCGAGGTGCTGGGCCGAGCTCCGCACGCGCCCGAACGACTTGGACTCCTCGGACTCGGGGTCGGCGGCCGCCGCCGCGATCCGAGGTGCGTAGGGGCCGGTCCACAGCAGCTCCATGCACTCCCGGTAGATGGGGCCGAGCTTCGCCTTCACGTCGGGATCGTCGACGATCAGGAACCGCCAGTTCTGGGCGTTGCCGCCGCTCGGGGCCCGTACGGCGGCGTCGAGGATCCGGGCCTGCACGTCCTGGGGGATCGGCTCGTCCGAGACCCGTCGCATGGCCCGGGTGGTGTACAGCGCTTCGCGTAGGTCCATGGCGGGCATCGTACGGTCGGCGCTCCGCTCGTGGTCCTGCCGTCGAGGCCCGTGCCGTTCCGTGTCCCCACGACGAGGTCGGGCCCGCACCACGCCCTCGAGCCGTCTCCCGGGACGGCGGTCGCTCGGTGTGGCACGCTCGCGATCGCGGCCCTGCCGGTCGTGCTCGTCCCGTTCGCCCGCCTCGAGGAGGACCGTGACCCCTCCCACCGACACCGTCGGCGCCCGCTACGCATCGACCCGGCTGCGGCTGACGGCGCTGCTCGAGTCGATGGACGAGGCCGGCTGGGAGCGGCCCGCGGCCGCCTGCCCGGGATGGCGCGTCCGGGACGTGCTCGCCCACCTCGTGGGCATCATCGAGGATGCGGTTGCCGGTCGCCTGAGCGGCCCCCCGCCGCCGGCGCTGACCGCCGAGGCGGTGGCGCGCCACCTCGACGACGACCCGAGGGACCTGCTCGCGTCGTGGGCCGTCGGCGGGCCGCTGTTCGAGGCGGCGATCACCGAGCGCGGGGTGTGGCCGGCGTTCATCGACGTGCTGTCGCACGAGCACGATGTCCGGGGCGCGCTCGGTCTGCCGGGCGAGCGCACGGGCGACGACGTGCGGTTCGCGGGCCGCCTCCTGACCGCCGAGCTCCCGCCCGGGCTGGTGGTCCACGTCGATGAGCCGGTTGGGACCGAGCCCGTCGCCGACGGTGAGGCCCGGCTGGTCACCACGTCGTGGGAGCTGCTGCGCGTCCGCCTCGGGCGGCGGTCGCGAGCGCAGGTGCTGCTCCTCGACTGGGTCGGTGATCCCGAGCCGTTCCTCGACGACCTGTTCGTGTTCGGGCCGGCGGCCCGCGACCTCGTCGAGTGACCGCCGCGTCGGCCGTACCCTTCGACGATGGCTGATCGCGTGGTGTTCCGACGGGCCGGGCCGGACGACCTGGCGGCGATCGTCGGCCTCCTGACCGACGACGTCCTGGGCGCGGACCGGGAGTCCGCTGCGTTCGGCGCCTACGAGGACGCGTTCGCCGAGATCGACGCCGATCCCCGCCACCTGTTGGTGGTCGGCGACCTCGATGGCGAGGTGGTGGCGTGCCTCCAGGCGACGGTGCTGCCGTGCCTCACCCACGGCGGGCGCCGGCGGGCCCAGCTCGAGGGCGTCCGCGTGAGCGACCGGCTCCGCGGGGGAGGGGTCGGCGCGGCGCTGATCAGGTGGAGCATCGACTGGGCGCGCGGCGAGGGCTGCGGCCTGGTGCAGCTCACCACCGACAAGCGCCGGCCCGATGCTCTCCGCTTCTACGAGCGCCTGGGGTTCACCGCCACCCACGAGGGCATGAAGCTCGCGATCGCCCCGGACGGTGCTCCGGCCGCGTGAGCCGGACCGGGTCAGATGCCGGCGGGGACGCGGGCCTGGGAGATGAGGTGGTCGAGCAGGCCGACGAGCGTGGCCTTCACGTCGACGCGGGAGCGGGCGTCGCAGCTGACCAGCGGGATGTGATCGTCGAGCCCGAGCGCCTCGCGGATCTCCTCGGTCTCGAACTGCTGGACGCCCTCGAACGGGTTCACCGCCACGATGAACGGGACGCCGCGGGCCTCATACCAGTCGATCGCCACGAACGAGTCGTCGATGCGGCGGGTGTCGACGAGCGCCACGCCGCCGATGGCGCCGACGGCGAGGTCGTCCCACATGAACCCGAACCGCTCCTGGCCGGGCGTGCCGAACAGGTAGAGGATCAGGGTCGGGTCGATCGTGATGCGCCCGAAGTCCATGGCGACCGTGGTGGTGGTCTTGGAACCCACGAGGCTGGTGTCGTCGACACCGGCGGACATCTTCGTCATAGCCGCCTCGGTGGTCAGCGGCCGGACCTCGGACACGGCACCGATGAAGGTGGTCTTGCCGACGCCGAAGCCGCCGGCCACGACGATCTTGACCGCCGAGACATCGGCGGGACTCGATGGGGATTCAGAGAGCTCGGACACCGTCCACCAGCCTTTCCAGCACCGAGATGGACACCACGGACTCCTGCCTCTGGTGCACGAGGAGGACGTGGTCTGCGAGGAGGTCGTCGACGACGACGGAGATGACGCCGACCGGCAGCTCGAGGTCGGACGCCAGCTCGGCGATCGACGTGGGCTGCTTGCAGCGCTGGAGGACGGCTCGATGCTCGAACCCCCGCTCGGTCGCCTGGTCCCCGGGCGCGGCCGACACCAGCGTCTCCAACCGGAGATCGCTTCGGCGCAGCTCGGTCCGGCCGCCGGTGATGACGAACGGACGGATGAAGCCGTGGCCCGAGGACTCGCTCATGCGCGCGGCTCGCTCACCGGAGGACCGAGCCGCGGAGCTCGTGGATCAGGTCGGGCGTCAAGACGGTGCCGGCCCGCTCCACCAGCAAGGTGGTCTGGTAGCCGACGAGGCCGATGTCGCAGCCGCTGGTGGCGACCACGCCGAGGGCGCTGCCGTCGGAGATCGCCGAGACGAACAGGTACCCGCGCTTCATCGACACGATCACCTGGTTGAGGCCGTGGAAGTCGAAGCAGGTCGACGTCGACTGCCCGAGGCTCACGAAGCCGGTGACGATCGCCGAGACGTGCTCGGCGTCCTCGCGGCCCAGCGACCGGGACATGGCGATCAGCAGCCCGTCGCTGGAGACGGCCACGGCGTCGGTGACGCCCGCGGACTTCTCCACGAACTCGTCGATCAGCCAGTTGAAGTTCTGCGCCGAGGCGCTGAGGAGGTCGGTCATCGGTCGTCATCTCCGTGGGCGGGCACCTCGGAGCCGGGAGCGGCCCCAAACTCGTCGAGCAGCTTCCCGAAGTCCTCGCGACCCCGTTCCGACCCCGACTCGAACGTGCTCAGCAGGCTGAACATGCCGTCGGCGCTGCCGTTGCCGTTGCCGCTGGTGCGGTCGGCGGGGGCGGCACCGTCGGTGTCTCCGCCGCGGCGGATCTGGCGACCGGGGCCGCTCGTGGCCAGGCCCTCACCTCGGACCCGCTTCTTCAGGCCGTTGGCGGTGGTGCGCTGGGACTCGGGCTTCCAGTCGTCGGCGGCGATCGCACCGGAGCCCCAGCCGCCGTCGGCGGCCGGCCCTTCGGCGGCAACGGGCTCGGGGGCCAGGACTGCGGCCACCGGTGCCGGCACCGCGACCACCGGTGTCGGGACCATCGCGATCGGTGCCGGGGTGATCGGTTCGGGGGCAGCAGCCAAGGTGGGAGCGGCGGCGACCGGGGCCGGGTCGGCTGGAGCCGGATCGACCGGGCCCAGGTCGAACGGCGCGGGGCCGGAGCGGCGCGGCAGCCCGGTGAGGGACCGCTCGCTCCTGGGCTCGGACCGCTGCGGGCCCCCGAGCGCGGGGGCCGGCTCGGCCATGATCGGCTCGGCGGGGGCCGGATCGCCGAGGTCGGCGGCGGGGATGGCCTCGTCGTGGTGGAGGGTGCTCTCGGGGACCACGATCTTGGCGGCGATGCCACCGGTGGGCGACTCGTCGAGGCGCACCTCGGCGCCGAGGCGGTCGGCCAAGATGCCGGCCACGTAGTGGCCGAGGTACCGCGAGGGCGCCACCGTGTAGGACTCGCGCCCGCCGAGGCGGTCGTTGGCGACGGCCATCTCCTCGGGCGCCATGCCCATGCCGTGGTCGATGACCGCGAGGACGTACCCGTTGCGGGTCATGCGCCCGTAGATCTCGACCGGTCGGCCGGGAGGCGAGAACGTGAGCCCGTTCTCGAGCAGCTCGGCGAGCAGGTGCACCAGGTCGGCGGCCACCAGGCCGGGGACCATGGCGTCGGCGATGTCGCGGATCTCGACCCGGGTGTAGTCCTCGACCTCGCCGAGGGCGGCGCGGACGACGTCGTTCATGGCGATCGGTGCGGTCCACGTGCGGGGCGGGATCAGCCCGGCGAGCACGACGAGCGACTCGGCGTTGCGCCGGGCGCGGGTGGCGAGGTGATCGAGCTTGAAGAGGTTGTCGAGCGCCGCCGGGTCGGTCTCGTTGCGCTCCAGCTCGGTGATGAAGTCGAGCTGGCGGGCGATGAGGCTCTGGGTGCGTCGGCCCAGGTTCACGAACGAGTCCGAGATGTTGCGCCGGAGCACGGCCTGCTCCACCGCCAGGTCGAGGGCGGATTGCTGGACCGAGTTGAGCGCGGCCGCGACGTCTTGGACCTCGTCTCGCGTCTTGACCTCGATCGGCGGGACGTCGGGCATGACCACGTCGTCGCCGAGCGGCGTGTCGAGGATGCCCTGGACGGCAGCGGGCAACGAGCTCGTCGCCATGTCCTCGGCCTGGCGGGTCAGCGACAGCAGCGGACGGGTGATCGAGCGGGCGGCCAGGAAGGTGAACACGAGCCCGGCCAGGATCGTGAACCCGGCGAGCAGCGAGAAGTTCCGCTGCTGGTCGGCGGCTTCGCTGCGAAGGGTCGTCGCCCGGGCGGCGAGGGCCTCGCCGGTGGTCTTGGAGGCGACGTCGAGGCCGTTGGCCATGTCGCTGGTGCCGGCGGCCGCCACGCCTTCGATGTCGAGCTCGCCGGTCGAGGTGTACCCGTCCAGCATCTTGATCTGCTTCTTGTACCCGGCGTTCGTGACGGCGTTCTTGGCGGCCTGCTCGTACGGGCCGGTGGCGAGGAGCCCGACGTGCTGCAGGTCCTGCTTGAACTGGTTGACCTGGGCGACGACGTCGCTCTTGGTGGCGCCCTTCTGCTTCCCGCCGCTGAGCGCCGAGTTGCTGCCGAGTGCCGTCATCCGGCCCGAGTCCTCGTAGGTGCGCACCAGGGTGTCGAGCATCTCGGCGGAGCTGCGGAGCTGCGGGTCGCTGATCCCCAGCGTGAGCCTCGTGCCGGCGCCGATGAGCGCATCGAGCGCCGGGTTGTACATCTGGTACGCCGCGAAGCTCTGGGGGAAGTTGGCGAGCGAGGCCGGCTTGCCGGTGTCCGACGTGGTGTCGTAGTTCTTCCGAGCCGCGGCCAGCTGCTCGTCCACCTTCGCCAACGCCGGCCCGTAGACGGCCTCGGCTCCGGGGCCGAGCGAAGCCACCGACCGGCCGAACTCGGCGCGGGCGTCATCGACGAGCTGTCGGGACCCTGCGAGGCTCTTGGTCTTCAGGTTGGCCTGATCGCGGAACCCGACCATCGATGCCGCTGAGTCGTCCCGCTCGCTCTGCATCGATCGGATCAGGCCGCCCGGGCCGAGGGCGGCGGTGGCGAGCGCCGTGTCGGCCTGGACCTGGTCGCGCTCCTGGGTGGCCTGGTCCACCTCGTAGATGCTCACCGCGACGATGGCGATGATGGGCACCAGCAGCGCAAGCGCCAACTTGGCCCGGATGGGGAAGCGGGTGGCCATGGGGGGTTCTCTCCAGGGGTGCCGTCGGTATGACACTGCGGTCAGGCGGGTCGACCACCGGCCTCAGATCTCCAAGCCCGACCGTCACCCGCATGACTGTCGTCCGCCTCCACATCGGCACGGTCCCGCTCATCCCAAGCCAGCCACGACGAAATAGGCCGAACGGCCTATCCTGTGGGGCGAACATGCTGGTGACAGCGTTGTCAGCGGGTGCTGGGTACCGCCGTGGACCGTACCGGCCCGGTCACTCGTGGGTGGTGATGCAGTGAGGGCCCTCGGCCTCCTGGCCGGTGGTGTCGGTCCCGATCGGGGGGCCGAGGATGATGGTGCCCGTGTCGACGGTGAGCACCCCGCCGCTCACCAGCATCGGGAAGCGGTCGAGCCCGCGTGGCGCCGGGCCGGCCTTCTTCTCGCCGGCCTGGTTGTACTGCGAGCCGTGGCACGGGCACTCGAACCACTGCGAGGTGTCGCACGCCGGCACCCGGCAGCCCAGGTGGACGCACTTCTGGTAGAGCGCCACCACGCCCGCCTCCATCCCGGTCAGCACGCTCGGGGGGTACACCTTCTTCGCCTTGTCGAGCGCGCTCGACGGGTAGGCGGTGATCCACATGCGGCCGTCGGGGTAGTAGGCGAAGCCGTCGCCGGCCTGGATGGCGTCGTTGATGTCGGTGAGCTTGCCCACCGTGATCTTCGAGCCGAAGCCCGCCGAGGGCGACGGCCAGAGGTAGGCGAGGGTGGCGCCGCCGAACGCGGTGATCCCCAGGATGAACCCGCCGATGATCGAGCGGTTCAGGAACTGCCGACGGTCGATGCCGAGCTGCTCGGGGTCGGGTGCCACCCACGGGGCCGGCGGCGCCGGCTCGGAGATGGGGACCAATTCGCCGCCGACGCGGGCGAGGTGGGCCGCCTGCTCGACGTCTCGCCCGGTCGTGCCCTCGAGCACCGGCGTCGGCTTGCGCGACCGCTGGTCTCGTCGGCGCGTCTCCTTGGAGACGTAGCCGATCGCTTCGGCGTCCTGGCGACGTCGGAGCGACGACGCCACGAGCAGGGCAGCCGCCCCGGTCAGGCAGACAGCAACGAGCACGAACGTGATCATCGGGCGTTCCTCCTGGATCTGGAGAACTGGCCCCGCCAGGTCCGAGGGTACGGCGGCCGGTGCCGCAGGAGACGTCAGGCCTCGCAAATCCGCGTCGCACGCGATGCCGGCGACATGACCGCGGTGCTGATGGTCCGGGCCGGTCGCGAGGTGTGGGGCACGACGCCCGGCCATGACGCCCTTCCGCCGGCCGCTCGCAGGAGCGGCGTCCAGCAGCACCGACCGACCGTGGACGCTGGTGGCCAGGCAAGGCGGGGAGCCCTCAACCACCACGACGGTGGGGCGGCCCTTGGCGGGTCGCCCTGCCGCTCTCGCTCGAGGCCGCGTCATAGGGCCCGTCTGCGGAGGCTCTTCCAGGTGTGCACGGCGGCAACCAGGACAGACAGAACCCAGCCACGCCCCCGGTCGTCCGCCGGCGTGGCTGGTGGCGCCAGGTGCTCCACCTCTCGACGGCGATCGACCACCCCTACGGGCGGGGCGAGACCCACGGGATCGAGGACGCATCGCTCGGCCTGGCCCCGCTGGCGATCGCCCAGCTCGCCCACCGGCGGGGCGACCACTACGCCGCGGGGTACCTCGACGGGTACCGCTCGATCTTCCCGAGTTGGGACGGGGTGTCGGGCAAGCGCCCGCCGCGCTGACAGGCCAACCGTGGTGCTGCAGCTGCGCCCAGGTCACCAGGTGATCGCCACGCCGCCAGGCGATGGCCACCCGCCCCACGCTCGTTCCGCCACATCGCCACACCGACGACGCCGGGAACGACGACCAGCACGGCGGCGACGATGGACCACGTCCGAGGTCGCTGCCCCGACGGCGAAGGCCGTCTGTCGGCTACGCCGGTTCCCCGGGCGGGGTGCGGGGGAGCGGGGCCAGCTCGAGGATCGCCCGGGTGCGGTCGCGGTGGGTCTGCGCCGGCGAGGTGGTGTCGGGCCAGGACGCGATCTCGTCGAGGGCCCATGCCGACCAGTCGATGATGTTGGTGAAGTGCCCGATCATGAAGCGGTTGGCGAGGGCGAACGTGTGCTCCCGCTCGGGGAACGTGCCGCCGGTGGCGAGCATGAACTGCGCGTGGGCCGCGTACCGGTCGCGCCCGGTGGCGGCCTGCTCGCCGATGTCCTCGATGGTGCGGCGGAGGTCGTCGATGGTGCCGTCGTCGGCCACGAGGACCCGGACCATGCCCTCGAACTCCATCGTCATGGGCTGCGGCCGCTCGGTCAGCCACGCCGCCAGCGCCGCCCGGCCGGCATCGGTGATCGAGTAGATGGTGCGGGTGCGGCGGCCGGTGGCCTCGACGGTGGC
The DNA here is from genome assembly GCF_049993875.1 of Aquihabitans sp. McL0605. Classification (NCBI taxonomy): domain Bacteria; kingdom Bacillati; phylum Actinomycetota; class Acidimicrobiia; order Acidimicrobiales; family Iamiaceae; genus Aquihabitans; species Aquihabitans sp. McL0605. Next base: position 1,930,674 of record NZ_CP188252.1, on the reverse strand, counting down.
CTCCACCAACCCGAGATCGGCCAGGTGCTTGGCGGCGTTGTAGCGCTGGCGGTCGGCGCGCGACCAGATGTCGTCGAGGCCGCGACCGACCTGCTCGGCCAGCTCGTAGGCCGACCAGTCCTTCGAGGTGAGGACCCCGAGGATCACGTACGACAGCGTGTTCAGCTTCGGTGGCGACCCGGACATCTCTCCAGTTCTACTGGTCGTGCACCCGGAGGAGCGAGGCCTGGGCGGCCGGTGCCGGCGGAGCCGCTAGCGCAGGGATTCCTCGATCGGCGTGGCCCGGCCGACGGCGGCGCGCAGCAGGGCGCGCAGGGTCCACCACCGCGACGGGGGCAGGAGCGCGGCGGGCGAGTAGCCGGGCGCGTGGTGCGGGAGGCGGATCCGCACCGCGCCGGGGAGGAGGCGGAACGCCAGCGGCGGATCGAGCAGCAGGGCCTCGCCATCGACCCCGGCCTCGACGGGTGACCCCGACGCCACGGTGAACGTGGGCGCGCTCCACTCGGACCACCCGGGGAACCGGGCCAGCCGGCCGGCCGACTCCGCGGCGACGAACGCGGCCACGTCGGCTCCGCCGCGCACCTCGGCCGCGGCGATGCCCAGCTGCCCGGTGTCGAGGCGCGCCCGGCTCCCGAACCCGGCCATCGAGGTGAGGACGTAGGGGTTGTTCGAGACCTGGATGATCTGGGCGCCATCGCGCTGCTCGCCGTCGGGGCCGGTGAAGTGGAGGTCGAACGGCGGGGCCTCGGGCCCCAGCAGCTCGGGGAGCATGGCGGCGGTGGTCTGACCCTTGGCGTCGCGGTACTCGGGCGCCTGCACGACCTTGGCGTAGACGCCGAGGGACACGTTGTTGACGAACACCCGGCCGTTCACCTCGGCCAGGTCGATCCGGCGCTCGACCGCGTCCCCAAACGCATCGAGCGCGCCGACCACGTCGTCGCGGTCGAGCCCGAGGTCGAGGGCGAAGTGGTTCCGGGTCCCGGCGGGGATGCACACGAGCGCCACGTCGGCCGCCATGGCCACCGATGCGACGAGGGCCTGCGAGCCGTCGCCGCCGGCCATGCCGATGACGTCGGCGCCGCGGTCGATCGCCTCCTGGGCGAGGACGACCATGTCGTCGCCGGGCTGCAGCACGACCGGCTCGATCCCGCGCGCCCGGCACTCGTCGACCAGCGAGAACCGCTCGGCCTTCCCGCCCCCGGACTTGAGGTTCATGATCAGGACGGCGTGGCGGGCCGGGCCGACCGGGTCGCCGGGGGTGTCGAGCGCCTTGAGCTGCGCCGGGTCGCGTCGCAGCGCGTACCGCGTGAGCGCGGTGGACGCGGCGACGACGGCGGCGAGCAGGAGCAGCACCAGCCCCTGGCCGCTGGCCGTGACCACCAGGACGAGCACGAGGACCAGGGCGAGGGCGACAGCGATCGCGGCCATCATCCGCACGGGGCCCTTGCGCGTGGCGGCCATCCAAGCGGCGGCGATGGCGACCAGCAGCAGCAGCGGCACGACGAACACCCGCGCCACGTCGCCGGCCAACCCGATGGTCCCGGCCACGAGGGCGGTCGCGCCCAGGGCCAGGGCGCCGATGGCGGCCAGCCGGCGGCGCAGCTCGAGCCGCTCGGACGTGCTCTCGGTGGTGCTGGTGGTGGTCACGGCGCCTCCGTGGCGGCGGGGCCGTGCTGGGCGGCGAAGGCCTCCACGGCGTCGTCGAGCGTGTGGAAGAAGTGGGCGGGGTCGATGGTGCGGGTGAGCTCGTAGCGCTCGATCTTGCGCTGCACCGGCGACTTCATCTCGGCGAACACGAGCGACACGCCGGCCGCGTTCAGCTCCTCGTCGAGGTCTTCGAGCATGTCGGCCGCGGTGGTGTCGACGTCGGTGATGGGCTCGGCGGCGATCAGGATCCACACCGGCCGGGGCTCGGACGCGGCCAGGGCCCGGATCTCGTCGCGGAACGTGCGCGAGTTGGCGAACACGAGCGGCGCATCGAACCGGAAGATCACGAGCCCAGGGATCCGCGCCCCCTCGGGGTGGGCCTCGAGGTCGTGGTAGCCGTCGATGCCCTCGACCGGAGCGAGCTCGGCCCGGTACGGCCTCCACATGCGCCGGAACACGTTCAGGATCGAGATCGCCACCGCGATCCCGATGCCCGGCAGCACCCCCAGCAGCGCCACGCCGGCGAAGGCGGTCATGGAGACGCCGAACTCCATGCGCCGCTGGTTCCAGAGCCGTCGGGTGGCCGGTATGTCGGCGAGCGACAGCGACGCGGCGATCACCACCGAGGCCAGCACCGGCTGGGGGAGGTTGCGCATCAGGCCGGGGACGAACAGGAGCATGGCGATGATGGCGAGCGCGCCGACGATGCCGGTCAGCTGCGACTTGGCCCCGGCCTGCTCGGCCACTGCGGTGCGCGAGCCGCTGGTGCTCACCGGGAAGCCCTGGAAGAAGCCGGCCGCGAGGTTGGCGGTGCCGATGCCGATCATCTCCTGGTTGGCATCGACCTCCTGGCCGGTGCGGGCCGCGAACGCCGACGACGTGGAGATGGTGTCGGTGAGCGACACCAGCGTGATGCCGAGCGCACCCGCGACCAGCAGCCCCATGTCCCGGAGCGGGACGCCGGGGAGCGTCAGCGGCGGGAAGCCCTGCGGGAGCGTCCCCACCAGGGACACGCCGTGCGCACCCAGGTCGAACGCCACGGTGATGGCGATCGCGGTCACCACCGCCACCAGCACCGCGGGCACCTTGGGCAGGACCCGGCCCAGGCCCACGATCACGATCAGGCCGCCCAGGCCGACGGCCAGGGCGGCGCCGACGGTCTTGCCGTCGCCCACGCCCTTGACGAAGCCGCGCAGCTCCTCGATGAACCCGTCGGCGTCGATCGAGAACCCGAACAGCTTTGGCAGCTGCCCCACCAAGATGGTGAGCGCCAGGCCGTTCATGTAGCCGATCTGGGTGGGCTTCGAGAACAGGTCGGCGACGAACCCGAGCTTGGCCACCCCCGCCCCGATCATGAAGACGGCCACCAGGATCGCCAGCATCGAGGCCAGGGCGATGGCCTTGGCCGGATCGCCGTCGGCGCCGACCAGCGGCAGGATCGTGGCCGCGATCATCGGGCCCAGCGACGAGTCGGGGCCGAGCACCAAGATGCGCGACGGGCCGAACACGGCGTACGCGAGCAGGCACATGATCGACGTGTAGAGCCCGGTGATGGCCGGCAGCCCGGCCAGCTCGGCGTACGCCATCCCCTGCGGCACGAGCAGGGCCGTCAGCACGAGGCCGGCGACGATGTCCTTCGGCAGCCAGGCCCGCTCGTAGTGGCGCGCGGCGGCGATCACGGGAACCCGGCGCCCGATCGCCGTCACGGCATCACCCACGTCGTGCCCTCACGCCGGGAACACTACGGCCCACCAGGAATCGCGGTGGCGAACGCTCGGAGCAGCCTGCGGGCCGGCCGGGCGCGGCGCCATGACCGTCCCATGACGGTCCGGCAACAGCGCGGCACGGCGCCGAACGGCTCCGTACACTGCCGGCACGTTCGTCGGCAGCAGGGCGGGTGCATCGGGTCATGGCTGAGCGTGAGACGCGTACCGAGCGGGAGGTCAAGCTCGCTCCGCCGCCGGGCTTCGAGCTCGCGGACCTGAGCGCCCTCGTCGGCGCCGACGTCCGGGCCCTTCCGCCCGCCGACCTGGTCGCCACCTACTTCGACACCCACGATCTGGTGCTGGCCCGCTCCGGCATCACCATCCGCCACCGCACCGGGGAGGGCGCCCCCACCTGGACGGTGAAGCTCCCGGCCGGTGAGCACGCCGGTGCGCTCGTCCGGCGCGAGATCGACATCGAGGGCGATCGGGCCCGGCGGCCGCGGGAGCTGGCGGCCACGGTGATGGCGCACCTGCGCGGCCGGCGCCTCGGGCCCGTCGCCGAGGTGCGGTCGCAACGGGACCGGGCGCTGATCGAGGACGGTGCCGGGCAGGCGCTGGTCGAGGTGGTCCACGACCACGTGACCGCCGTCCGGGGCCGGCGGCTCCTCGGCTCTTGGGAGGAGGTCGAGGTCGAGGCCATGGACGCCCCGGGTGCGCTCGACGCCCAGCGGCGCGTGGTGCGCGCCCTGCGCAAGGCCGGGTCCGCCAAGGCGCCCGCCGTGCCCAAGCTCGTCCGGGCGCTCGGCGACGAGGCCGCCGCGGCACCCGACCTGATCGTGCCCGAGCTCCCCGCCCATCCCAAGGTCATCGACGCGCTGGAGCTGGCGATCGCGCGGTCGGTCGTGCAGATCCTCGAGCACGACCCCGCGGTGCGCGTCGGCGGCGACCCCGAAGACCTCCACCAGCTCCGGGTGGCCACCCGCCGTCTGCGGTCCGATCTGCGCACGTTCCGAGGGTTCCTCGACGCCGACGTCTCCGCCCGCGTCCGCGACGAGCTCCGCTGGGTGGCCGACCAGACCAACGAGCTGCGCGACCTCGATGTGCTGCGGGCCTGGCTGGTGGCGAAGACCGCCGCGCTGCCCGACGACGACCGGCCGGCGATGGAGGAGCTGATCGGGCGCTGCGACGAGCAGGCCGCCGCTCGGCGCGCCGTGCTGCTGCGGGCCCTCGGCTCCCCGCGCTACGGGGCCCTGGTGCACGACCTGGTCCACCTCTTGGAGACGCCTCCGGCCGTGGACCAGAAGCAGGAGCGCCGCGCCCGCAAGCGCCTGGATCGCCAGGTCCGGCGCCGCTGGCACGAGCTCGAGGCCCTGATGGGTGCCCTCGGCGACGACCACGACGACGCCGACCTGCACCAGGCCCGCATCGCCGCCAAGCGCTGCCGGGCGGCGGTGGAGGCGGTCATCCCGCTCGTGGGCCGCGACGCTCGCCGGCTGGCCCGAGCCCTGGCCAAGCTCCAGGACGTCCTGGGTGCGGTGCACGACGCGTCGGTCACCGAGGCGTGGCTGCGCCAGGTCCGAGCCACCCCTGCCGCGTTCGCGGCGGGCGAGCTGGCGGTGCTGGCCCGCATCGACGGCCGGGTCAGCGGCGAGCGCTGGCCCGACGTGTGGGCGAAGGTCGAGCGGCGCCACGCCGCGATGTGACGCGGGCGGGGCGGGTCAGGCGGCGAGCGGGAGGGCGGCCGGGGTGATGGCCGATCCGCGCGAGGCGCCGCGGCGGCTCGGGGCGATCATGCCCTCGCGGCAGGCCGTGCGGTGCGACCACACGATGGTGACGGCGATGGCGGTGATGGTGATCGCCAGGCCGGAGATCTGCTTGGCGGCCACGAAGGTGGTCAGCGGCAACGAGACCAGCAGCACGAAGGTGACCGACGCGGTGGCCAGGTTCACCCCGGCCCACAGGACCGTGAGGCCGCAGAGGAGCGAGCGCACCCGGGGGTTCTCGGCCTGCTCCGGGGTGATCGGCCAGAAGTCGTGGGCCAGCTTGGCGATGAGCGGCCGGCCCATGACGATCGACCCGAGGAACACACCACCGGTGACCAACGTGCCCACGATCGGCTGCGCGAAGTAGATGAACGAGCTGCCGCTGCTGACGGCGAGCCCCGTGCGGATGGTGATCCCGACCGAGGCGAGCACCAGGACGCCCGACACCTCCGCCCGACGGAGCAGGCGGCCGGCGAGGCACCCGTAGGTCCAGGCGATGGCCACCAGGTAGGCGAGGCCGAGGCTCCCGAACGCAAGGCACGTGTAGAAGAGCACGCTCGGGATGATCGAGGCCTCGAGCAGCTTCGGGCCGCCCCGGCGGATGATCGCGGCGACGATCGTGCGCTTGGAGAGCTCGGGCGGAGCCTCGGTCTGGGGGCGATCGGTCCGTTCGGCCTCGTGCACGCTGCTCCATCGGCGGTCGGCTGGTGACCTGAAGCGATCACCTCTGGTCGGCTCGGAAAGGGGCCGACCGGCCCACTCCGCTGGTGGCGGCAGGTCGATGCTCATCGGGCGGCCACGGGGATCCAGTGTGGCGCGCTGCCCCTCGGATGTATCCGCGCCCCCTGGACGGATGTCCAGGCCCCGGTCAGGGCGCTGCGGCGACCGGCCCGACGGTCAGGAGACGTGCTCCCACCGGCCGTCGAAGGTGGGGTGGGGACCGGTGGTGCCGGCCAGGAGGTCGTCGGTGGGATGGCGCTCGCCGCGCTGGAGGGCGGCGAGCCACAGGCCGACCTGGCCGGCGGCCTCGTCGGTCATCACGTGCTCGCCCTCGGACTCGACGTAGGTCAGGTCGAGGCCGGAGTCGCGGATCAGCGCCGCCCCGGCCCGCGACGACTCGATCGGTGCGAAGTGGTCCTGGCGGGCGCTGGACAAGAAGTACGGGTGGCCCGCTGCGGCAGCCCGGTCGACCCGGAACCCGCGCACGAACGGCGGGAAGCTGCAGATGCCGAAGCCCGCGGCCGGACGGCGGCGGACGTCGGCGCCCAGCAGGAGCCCGAGCGCCAGCCCGCCCCCCTGGCTGAACCCGCCCACGACGGCCTCGGCGGACGGGAGCCCGAGCTCGTCCTCGAGCTCGCCCAGCAGCGCGTCGAGCGCCGCGAGGCTGACGAGGAACTGCTCCTCGGCCTCGATGCCGGCGTTGGTGCCGCGGTGCCAGATGGCTCGGCTGCGCCGCTCGAACGGCGCGTCGGGCACGACCGCGCAGAAGTCGCCGCCGGGGTCGATCAGGTCGAGGCGATCCGACAGGTCGGCGGGCGACTCGCCGTAGCCGTGGAGCAGCACGAGCAGGCGGCGCTGCGGGCCCTGGCGCCGCAGGACGGTCCTCTCGAGGTGCGGGGGGCTGGGCATGGTCCTCGATCCCACCACACGGCACCGGGCGGAGGCGAAGCGAGGTCGTGGGGTGCCGGTGGAGGAGGATGGCCGGCATGGATCAGTTCACGAGCGTGGTCACGGGAGCGAACACCGGGTTGGGGAGGGCGACGGCCCAGGCGCTGGCCGCCCGCGGGGATCGGGTGATCTTCGCCTGCCGCACCGAGGCCAAGGCCCGGGAGGCGATGGACGCGGTGGCCGCAGCGACGGGAAGCGACCAGCTCGAGTTCCTCGCCCTCGACCTCGCCGACCTCGATCAGGTGCGCTCGGCGGCAGGCACCCTGCTCGAGCGCGGCGACCCGATCCACCTCCTGGTGGCCAACGCCGGCATCGCCGCGCAGCGCGGCACCACCGCGCAGGGCTTCGAGCTGGCCTTCGGCGTCAACCACCTCGGCCACTTCCTGTTCGTCAGCGAGCTCCTGCCGCTGCTGGAGGCGGGCTCGCCCGCGCCCGACGGCGCCCCCGCCCGGGTGGTGGTGGTGTCGAGCGGCAGCCACTACGCGGCCAAGAAGGGCATCGACTTCGAGGCCGTCCGCCAGCCCACCGCCAGCTTCTCCGGCATGCCCGAGTACGGCGTCTCGAAGCTCGCCAACGTGCTGTTCGTCCAGGAGCTGTGCCGCCGCACCGACCCCGCCGACCTGTTCGCGGTGGCGCTGCACCCCGGCAACCTGATCGGGACCGACGTCATGCGCCGCGTGCCCAAGCCCCTCGAGTCGCTCGTGAAGCGGTTCCGCCCGTCGGCCGAGGTGGGGGCGAAGACCTCGGTGCTGTGCGCCACGTCGGCCGAGGTGCTCGACCACCGCGGCGAGTACTACTCCGTGCTGAAGCTGAAGGACCCGGCCAAGGTGGCCACCCCCGAGCTGGGCGCCGAGCTGTGGCGCCGCAGCGAGGAGTGGACCGCTCCAGGAGCCTGAGCTCCGGCCCGTCGGCCCGAGCTCACCCGATCGGGTGGATCGCCGCTGGTCCCCGCGGGTCGTTCTCGAGGGCGGAACGCCCAGGTCTGTGGGACCATGGACGGGTCGACCGCGTCCGGTCGGCACCGTTGCGGGGCGGGAGGTGGGACGATGCCGATCGATTCCGGAGCGCGGGTGTGCATCGTCGGTGCCGGGCCCGCGGGCCTGGCCACAGCGCACCGGCTCCGCCACGCCGGCTACGCCCACGTCACCGTGCTGGAGAAGCTCCCCGACGTGGGCGGCCTGTGCCTCACCTACGAGTACGAGGGCCGGGCCTTCGACCTGGGCGCCAACTACGTCACCTCCGCCTACCGGCGCATCCGGCGGATGGCCGAGGAGGTCGGCGCGTCGATGTACATCGAGGCCGACGCCAGCTTCTACGACACCACCACGCGGCGCTACCAGTCGATCCGGCAGACGGCCCAGGGCTCCACCTCGTTCCTCCGGTTCGGGCTCGACTGCGTGCGCTACCTGTTCAAGCGGCGGGCGCTCGACCGGTACCTCCCGGCCACCGGCTACGGCGACATCGACACCCGTCCCGAGCTGCTGTGCTCGTTCGGCGAGTGGCTCGACGCCGAGGGGCTCGCCGAGCTGCGGACCCTCTTCGAGATCCCGATCACGCTCATGGGCTACGGCGTCCTCGACGAGATCCCGGCGCCCTACGCGCTCACCTACATGAGCGTGCCGACGGTCATCGACCTGATCATCTACGGCTCGCTGCCGTTCCACCGCTGGCCGCGCCGGTTCGTCAACGGCTTCCAGCGGTTCTGGGAGCGGGTGGCCGAACCGCTCGACGTTCGCACCGACGTTCAGATCTCGCAGATCGTCCGGACCGCCGACGGCGTGACCGTGACCGCCGACTTCCCGGTCCGCGTCGACGACCACATCGAGCGGCAGGTCGAGACCCACCAGTTCGACTGGCTGGTGCTGGCCTGCCCGCTGCAGCACGAGGTGCTCGGGCGGTTCCTCGACGAGACGCCGGAGGAGGCCGAGCTGTTCGACCGGATCTCGTTCAACCCGTTCTGCGTGACGACCTACGACCTCGACGCGTCGGGCGAGGACGGGCTGCACACCCGGCTGGTCAACGTGATCCCGATCCCGGCGCGGGGCACGTCTCGGCCGACGATCCTCACCCAGCAGTTCAGCGACGATCCCCTCGTCACCTTCTACACACCGGTCGACGCGTCCGGCGACAGCGTCCGCGACGACGTGCTGAAAGGCGTCCGCGGGTTCGCCGACGAGCTGGGGATCGTCCTCGGCGACACGCCCGTCACGTGGGACAACTTCCCGTACTTCCCGCAGGTGACCGTGGAGGACTTCCGGGCCGGCTGGTACCGCCGGGTCGAGGCGATGCAGGGCCAGAACCGCACCTTCTACAACGGAGGGATCCTGGCCTTCGAGCTGATCGAGCCGATCGTCGAGTACTCCGACGCCCTCGTCGCCCGCTTCTTCAGGGGGTCCGGACGATGACCGCGATCGGATCGGCCCCCACGTCCACCGCCGCCGACCCCCTCACCGCGAAGGGCCTGACCGCCGGGTTCACCGACCTCATGGAGGAGGCCGACGCCGACCTCGAGGTCGAGGGCACCATCCCCGAGTGGGTGGTCGGCGGGTTCGTCCGCAACGGCACCGCCCGCTGGATGATGGGCGGGACCCGCCTGAACCACTGGTTCGACGGCACCGCGATGCTCCACCGCTTCGGCATCGAGGCCGGCCGGGTGCACTACCGGAACCGGTGGCTGCGCAGCGCCAACTACGAGGCGGTGGTCGAGACGGGACGGAACGAGTACGCCCAGTTCGGCACCGACCCGAAGCGCTCGTTCTGGGGCAAGGTCATCGCCTCGCTCGACTTCTCGCTCCAGATCGGCAACAACGACTTCATCACCGTGACCGAGCTCGGCTCCGAGTGGATCTCGGTGGGGGAGACGCCGACGCAGATCTCGATCGACATCGAGAGCCTCGACACCAAGGGGATCTTCCGCTTCAAGGACCGGATGATCAGCATGTGGACCTGCAGCCACATGCTCCACGACCGGGCTCGTGGGCGGGTCTACAACTACAGCATCTTCGCCTTCCCGGGCTTCTCCCGGTACCGGGTCTGGCACATCGACGAGAACGACCACACCCGGACGCAGCTGGCGACGGTGAAGGATCCGCGACCCTCGTGGATGCACAGCTTCGGGATGAGCGAGCGCCACATCGTGCTGGCCCAGTTCCCCCTGAAGCTCGACGCGTTCCAGCTGTTCACGAGCGGCTTCACCGGTCGTCCGATCGAGCGGTGCATGCACTGGCACGAGGGCATGCCCACCCGGACGGCCGTGCTCGACAAGGAGACCGGCGCGGTGGTGGCGACGGTGGAGCTGCCGGCGATGTTCGCCTTCCACATCCTGAACACGTGGGACGAGGACGACCACGTGGTGCTCGACGTGGTGGCGTACGACGATGCCGCGGCCGTCGGCCACATGTACTTCGACTCCCTCCTCGGCCCCGAGGGCGGCGACGTGCCGCCCTCCCGGATCGTCCGGTACCGCATCCCGCTCGACGGCTCGGCGCCGGCGCCCGGGCAGCGCATCAGCGACGCGGTGATCGAGATGCCGAGGATCCACGGCGCCCGATCGTCGCTCCCGTACCGGTACGCCTACGGACAGAGCTGGAGCCGGCCGGGGCGCTTCTACGACCGGTTGGTCAAGATCGACACCCACGGCGCCGACCCGTCCTCCAACGCCACCGCGTGGGGGCGCGACGGCTGGCTGCCGTCCGAGCCGGTGTTCGTGCCCCGCCCCGGGGGGACGGCGGAGGACGACGGGGTGGTGCTGGCCGTGGTCCTCGACGTCGCGGGCGAGGAGCCCTCCTCGTTCCTGGTGGTGCTCGACGCCGCCACGTTCACCGAGGTCGCCCGGGCCACGGTGCCCCACGTGGTGCCGTTCGGCCTGCACGGCGAGTTCGTCGGGCCGGCGAGCCGGTGACCGCGTCGCCTGGCCTCCGGGTCGTCGTCATCGGGGCCGGGCCCGGTGGGCTCGCCGCGGCGCGGCTGCTGCAGCTCCGCGGGCACAGCGTCACGGTGCTCGAGCGGCTCGACCGCGCCGGCGGCATGTGCCACTCCGTCGAGCACGACGGCCGGTGGTTCGACATCGGCGGCAACTACGTCACGAGCGACTACCGAGAGGTCCTGGCGCTGGCGAAGGAGCTCGACCTCCCGCTGGTCACCGACCAGTCGCTCGTCCACCAGAAGGCGATGGACCCGGTGAGCGGCAAGGTGGTGGACGCCACCGAGGTGTTCAACGCGGGCCACTCGATGTTCGCGTTCCTGATCGCTGCCATCCGGTACTTCGGCTGGCAGTGGAGGTACCGCCGGATGGTCTCGGCCCCCGGGTACCGCGGCGTCGCCGACCTCGACGACCTCATGGTCCCGTTCGGCCCGTGGCTGCGCAGCCACAAGATGGCGCCGCTCCAGAAGCTGTTCAGCCTGCCCATCACCGCCATGGGCTACGGCCCCCTCGACGAGGTGCCCACCCCGCACGCCCTCCGGTACCTGAACGCGTCGATCTTCTGGTCGCTGCTCAAGACCGGGCTGCACATCCCGCAGGCCTGGCCGAAGCGGTTCGTCGGCGGGTTCGGCTCGATGTGGCAGGTGGTGGCCGACCAGCTCGACGTCGAGTACGACACGACCACGATCTCGGTGGCGCGCGCCGAGACGGTGCGCGTCGTCACCGAGCGGGGCGGGGAGCGCCAGACCCGTGAGTTCGACCGCCTGATCCTGGCCATGCCGCCCAGCGACGCCCTCGGGTTCCTCGACGCCACCGAAGCCGAGCAGGCGCTCTACGCCGAGGAGACGGTCCTCTACAACCGCTACGTGGTGGCCACCGCCAACGTGACCGGGTTCCCGTGGTGGGTGGTGAACGAGCTGCAGCCCGGCCTCGACGACACGCCGGCCTGGCCGGAGCAGGACGGTCATCCGTTCATCTTCGGCCAGCAGTGGGAGCACGCCGAGCTCACGCTCTTCTACGCGCCCATCGCCACCGACGTCGGCCGGGATCAGATCGAGGCGCAGATGAAGGCCGATGCCGTGAAGTCGGGCCGCACGGCGGACCCCCCGATGACGTGGGGCACGTGGCAGGACTACGCCGAGTGGCCGCGGTACTTCCCACGGGTGAGCCTCGCCGACATGGAGAGCTTCGACGGCGGGCCCGGCTGGTACGACCAGGTCGAAGCGATCCAGGGCGACAACCACACGTACCTCTGCCACAGCGTGCTGTCGTTCGAGCTGGTCGAGCGCGTCGCCCGCTACGCCCGAGACCTGGTGGAGCACCGGTTCCGGTGAGCCTGACCTGCGAGACGTGCGGTCGGATCAGCCCGGAGGGCGATGCGTTCTGCCCGGGGTGCGGGACCCGGCTCCCCGCGGCGGCGCCCTCACCGGCGCGTGCGCTCGCCGGCGAGCGGCGTCAGCTGACCCTGCTCTTCTACGACCTGGTCGGCTCCACCGAGATCTCCACGCGCGTCGACACCGAGGACCTGCAGCTGGTGATGGCGCGCTACCAGGACATGTGCGGCCGGATGGTGCGCGACGTGGGCGGGTACGCGGCCAACACCATGGGCGACGGCGGGCTCGTCTACTTCGGCTACCCCGAGGCGCAGGAGGACGATCCCTTCCGTGCGGTACTGGCGGCCCAGGCCATGCTCGACGAGCTGCCGGTGCTGAACGACGCGCTCCACGCCGACTTCCCCTCGTTCACCGACGAGCTCCAGATGCGCATCGGCATCCACAGCGGCATGGTCGTGCTGGGCGAGGAGGGGTCCGACCTCGGTTCTGGGCGCCTGGCGATCGGTGAGGCGCTCAACATGGCCTCGCGCATCGAGACGGCGGCGCCCGTGAACGGCATCGCCGTGTCCGACGTGACGGCGCGGCGGGTGCACGGCGTCGTCGACCTCACCTCGCTGGGCCTGGTCCAGCTGAAGGGGATCGACGGGCCGGTGGAGCTCCACCGCGTCGAGCGGATCCGCCCCGGCCAGTCGCGGTTCACCTCGGCGCAGGCCATCGGGCCGTTCGTCGGGCGGGAGGGCGAGCTGGCCCGGCTCGAGGCGGGCTGGGCCGGGGCGCAGGCCGGCCGGGCGGCCATGGTCGTGCTCAGCGCCGATGCCGGTCTGGGCAAGAGCCGCCTCCACAACCACCTGCGCCGCGGCCTCGGCAGCACGGTCCACACCTGGTTCGAGCTGTACGGCTCGGCCGTCATGGGCCAGAGCGCATTCCACCCGATCATCCAGGTGATCCAGCAGGTCCTCGAGCTCGACGGCCGGACGGTCGCCGAGCAGCGGACCCGGCTGGTCGACGCCCTCGCGCTGGTCGGCCTCGATGCCCCCGACCTCATCAGCCACCTCGCCCACCTCGTGGGCGTGGAGGACGACGCCGACGCCGGCACGGTGAATGCCGACGGCACCACGGCCGACGGACGGCGCCGGGCCGTGATCGACGCTATCTGCACCTGGTGGCTGGCCATCGCCGACCGCCTCCCGACGGTGATCGTCGCCGAGGACCTCCACTGGTTCGACCCGTCGACCCTCGAGGTGCTCCGCGAGCTGTGGCGCCGGGCGGAGGGCCACGCCCTGCTGATCATCGGCACCACCCGCCCGGGCACCGACATCACCTGGGACGACCGCGTCGAGGTCATCGACCTGGAGCCGCTCGCCTTCGAAGCCGTGACCTCCCTCGTCGAGCGCCTGGCCGAGGACGGCGAGCTGTCGCCGGTGCAGCTGACGCAGATCGCGGCGCGCAGCGACGGTGTCCCCCTGTTCGCCGAGGAGCTGGTCCAGGCCGCGCTCGACGCCGGCGGCAACGTGGACGCGGTGCCCGAGACGCTGCGGGAGCTGATGAGCTCGCGGCTGGACCGCCTCGGTCCGGCCAAGGAGGCGCTCCAGCTCGCCGCCCTGCTGGGCCGGGAGTTCCCGCGCAACCACCTCGCCGCGGTGGCCGAGGTCGCCGACCTCGACGTCATCCTCGACGTCCTCATCGAGCAGCGCTTCATCGTCCGCCGCGTGGCGGGCGACCAGCCCCGGTTCCTGTTCCGCCACGCGCTGCTCCAGGACGCGGCGCGCGACTCCATGCTGCGGCGCCGCCGCGAGGCCGAGCACCGGCGCATCGCCCAGCTGCTCATCGACGAGTTCGCCGGCACCCGCGATGCCCGCCCGGAGATCATCGGCCACCACTACGCCGAGGGGGCCGAGCCGGCGCTGGCCGTCGAGCAGTTCCGCCTCGCGGGCCACGAGGCCATCGGCCGGGCGGCGCTGCGCGAGGGGGCGGCTCACCTCACCCGATCGATCGAGGTGCTCGCCGAGGTCGATCCCTCGGAGGACCACGACCAGCTCGAGATCGAGCTGCACCTCCAGCTGGGCAGCGCCCTCGCCCTCAGCGACGGGATGCGGTCGCCGCGCGCCACCGAGGTGCACGAGCGCGCCGTCGAGCTGTGCCGGCGGACCGACCCGCGCAACCACCGCTACGGCCAGGCGCTCAACGGCGTGCTCCAATCGCACGTCACCGCCGGCCGGTTCGACGACGCCCTGGCCACCGGCGAGGAGCAGCTGCGGTGGGCCACCGAGACCGGCAGCCGGACGGCCCAGCTCTCGGCCCACGCCGCGCTGTGCCAGGTCCACTTCTGGCCGGGGCGGTACGGCAGCTGCTGGGAGCACGCCACGCGCGCGTGGGAGCTGTACGACCCGAGCGACCCGATCGAGGAGCGCCAGGCCGTGGGCATCGACAGCGGCCTCACCGCGCTCACCTTCGCCGCCGTCGGGGCCTGGGCCCTGGGCCACCTCGGCGAGTCGCGCGACCTCGCCGATCGCGCGCTGGAGCTGGCCAAGGCCCAGGACGACGTGTACCAGGTGGCGTTCACCGCGGCCTACCTCTCCATGCACGCGATCATGCTGAACGAGGCCGAGCGGTGCCGGGCGCTGGCGCTCGAGGGCCAGGAGCTCGCGATCCGGCACGGGTTCCTCCCCATGCAGGGGCTGACCACCTACACGCTCGGCTGGGCGCTCGCCGAGCTGGGCGATCCCGCCGGTCTCGATGTGGCCCGCGAGGGCGTCAACCAGCTGGCAGGGATGGGTGTCGGCATCGGCGCCCCCGGCTGCATGGCGGTCCTGGCGGAGATGTGCGCCAAGGACGGTGCGATCGAGGAGGGCTTCGGCTACGCGGCCCTCGGCGAGGCCATGGCCGCCGACCTCGCCCAGGACTTCTACACCGCTGAGATCCACCGGTCGGTCGCCCTGCTCCAGCTGGCCACCGCCGATGCCGCCGACGCGGCGGACGACCCCGAGGCGGCAGACGCCGCCCTCGCCGCCGCCGATGCGGCTGCCGACGCGGGCATCGCCATGGCGCGTGCGCAGCGGGCGCCGAGCCTGGAGCTGCGCGCCGTGCAGCCGAAGCTGACCCTCCTCCACCGGCGAGGGGAGCACCATGCGGCCCGCGATCTGCTCGCCGAGGTGGTCGACCGGTTCCCGCCCGACAGCCACGGCGTCGACCTCGACCGCTCGCGCGCCGACCTCGACGATCCCGCCCGCTGGACCGCGCCGGTCACCAGCCCCCGCTGACTCCCGGTCACGCCTGACGACACCCCATCCCCCCGGACCTGGCACGGATCCGGGTCCCGGGCGGCCCGGATGGGTGCCGGGATCGGTGGGGGGACCATCCGAGCGGGCCGATTCGAGCTGTGTCAGAATTTGCCCAGGTACGGTCACCCGTACGGGTGACCGGTGGAGAGGGTCGATGGGGCCGACACGCCAGCCGATCGAGGATCACCCCGTGCACCGCGGTGCACCCGGCGGGGTGAGCGGCGCCTCTCCTCGTTTCGCGGCGGCCCGCACCGGGCCGATCGGCCTCGCGGCCCCGCGGCTCACGTTCTGCCGTCGACGACGGTGGGTCCGGCGGTAGCGACGGACCGGCGCGCCCGCGCCATCGCTGCGACAAGGAGGAAGACCATGTCGGAAGAGAACCCAAGTGGTTGGGCCGTGGGCTGGGCGTCGTTCGCGGCGTTCATGCTGTTCGTCGCCGGGACGCTCCAGTTCTTCTCAGGGCTGGCGGCGATCCTGAACGACGGCTACTTCGTGATCGGCAGCGACTACGCGTTCAAGTTCAACGTCACCACGTGGGGCTGGATCCACGTGATCATCGGCATCGTCGTGTTCTGCTCGGGCCTCGGCATCTTGAAGGGCCACGTGCTCGGGCGCACCGTCGGTGTGTTCGCCGCGTGCGCCAGCCTGCTCGCCAACTTCCTGTGGCTGCCGTACCAGCCGGTGTGGTCGACGGTGATCATCGCCGTGTGCGTCGCGGTGATCTGGGCGCTGACCGCTCACGGGCGGGACGTCGAGGCCATGCGCGGCTGACGCCGTCCGTCCCCGTGCACGTCGTCCCGGCAGGTCGCCGGGGTGGGAGCCGGTCGTCTTGGGCCGTACCAGGACCGCCGTCTCCGCTTCAGAGGAGGGCCACGTGGCCAAGAAGAAGGACAAGAAGAGCAAGAAGAGCAAGAAGAAGGACAAGAAGAAGAAGGGCAAGAAGAAGAAGAAGTAGGCGCGGCGGGGCCGGCGCCGGGGGCTCCCGGTGCCGGCCCGGCCCGCGCCGCCCGCCGTCCGTGGCACCATCCTGTGGTGAACCACGAGCGGGAGCGGAGCGAAGGACCATGACCAGCCCGGTGAACGGCCCGGAAGCGGCTGTCGACCAGAACCCTGGGCGGCTCGGCCTCCTGCTGGCCATGGCGATGTTCGTGCTGGTCGTCGACACGTCGATCATGAACGTGTCGATCTCCGCGGTGGTGAAGGACCTCGACACCACGGCCAGCGGCGTGCAGTCGGCGATCGCCCTGGAGGCGCTGGTCTCGGCCGCGTTCATCCTCATCAACAGCAAGGTCGGCGACCTGATCGGGCGCAAGCGGGCCTACGTCCTGGGCCTGTGCGCGTACGCGGTGGGCGCGCTCGCCATGACCGTGGCGCAGGACCTGCGGGCGATGATCATCTTCTGGGCGATCCTCGGCGGCCTGGGTGCCGCCCTGCTGCTGCCGGCCATGCAGTCGCTCATCCACGGCAACTTCACCGGCACGGCCCAAGCCAAGGTGTACGCCCTGGTGGGCGCGGCGGCGGCCATCGCCGCCGCGGTGGGCCCGCTGCTCGGCGGGTTCATCACCACCTACCTGTCGTGGCGGGTCGGGTTCGCGCTCGAGGTGGTGATCATCGCCATCGTCTTGTCGCAGATCAAGCTGGTGCAGGACGTGCCCTACACGGGCGAGCGGGGGATCGACCGCGTCGGCGCGCTGCTCTCGGTCGTGGGCATGGGCGGGCTCGTCCTCAGCATCCTGGTGTGGCAGGAGGGCGGCGAGGCCGTCGGCGCGCTGCTGGTGGTCGGGGGCGCGGCGCTGTTCGGGTTCGCTCGGTGGCTGGTGCGCCGCAAGCGCGAGGGCAAGCTCGCGCTGATCGACGCCGGCCTCTTCTCCTCGCCGAACTTCCGGGTCGGCATCACCTCCCAGATGTTCAACCAGACGGCGCTCGGCGGGGCCATGATCGCCCTGCCGCTCTTCTTGCAGATGGCCCTGGGCTACGACGCCATGAAGGCCGGCCTCTCGATGGCGCCGCTCTCGCTCACGATGTTCGCGGTGGCCGTCGTCGCCGGGAAGCGGGCGGGCCGGCGGCGCCCGGCGGCGATCATCCGCGTCGGCTTCGCCCTCACCGCGGTGGGCTTCGCGGTGATCGTCCCGATCGTGCCCCGAACCGGCTCGGGCCTGGCCCTGGCGATCCCGCTGGTGATCGCCGGCGTCGGGATGGGCCTGCTGGTGTCGCAGCTCAACAACTACGCGCTGGCCCCCATCTCCCAGGAGCGGATCAGCGAAGCGGCCGGGGTGAACTCGGCGGCGGGCTCGTTCGGGCTGTCGTTCGGGCTGGCCTTCGCCGGCGGGATCATGCTCGCCACCCTGTCGTTCGCGTTCACCAACCTCAGCAACGACAGCGCGGTGCTCCCGCCGCAGGACAAGCAGCAGGTGTCGACGGTGCTCGAGCACGACGCCGAGGTGATGAGCGACGCTCAGCTCCAGGCGCAGATCTCCGGGCAGCCGGCGGCCATCCAGGCCGAGATCATCCGGATCAACGACGAGGCGCGCGACCGGGCCCTGCAGGTCGCGATGCTCGTACCGGTCAGCGCGGCGGTGCTCGGGTTCCTCAACTCGTTCCGGATGATGCGCCTGCCCGACATCGAGCCGGCGGCCGACATTGAAGCGGCCGCCCTGGGCTGAGCGCGACGGTTGCTCCGGGGCGGCCGCGCCGGTCAGCATCGACGAGGCGCTCCCCGCAGGGCGCGCCGCGAGAGGGGAGTGCGGATGGCGAAGGTCGTGTTGGTGCACGGGGCGTTCAACGAGCTGTGGGGCCCCAACGAGCTCAAGGCCCGGTGGATGCCGGCGCTGCGCGACGGGCTGTGGCACCAGGGCGCCCAGATCGCCGATGACGACGTGGCCGTCTGCTTCTACGGCGACCTGTTCCGCCGCGATCCGGAGGCGGCCGACGCCGCCGCGTTCGAGGCGTCGCGGGCGGGCGCGGCCGAGCTGCTCACCAACCTCGGCGGGAGCATCGACATGGTCAGCCAAGCGGCCGGTGAGGCCGCGTTCGATCGGACGGTCGACCTGGTGGCGATCATGACGACGATGCCCGACCTCCAGGCGCGCGTCTGGGAGCGCATCGATGCCGCGGTCACCGACGACACCCGTGTGATCGTCGGCCACAGCCTCGGGTCGGTGGTGTCGTACAACGCGCTGCGGCGCAACCCGCACTGGAAGGTGCACACCCTGGTGACCCTGGGCTCGCCGCTCGGCCAGCCGATGGTGACCGGTCAGCTCGATCCGCCCATCGGCGAGGGGGCGGGCTGGCCCGGCTCGGTGCAGCGCTGGGTGAACGTGGCCGCCGTGGGCGATCGCGCCGCTTCGGTGACCGCCCTGGCCGAGGTCTACGACGAGCGGGTCGAGGACGTCCTGGTCGACAACGGCCATCGCGCCCACGACCCCGAGCCCTACCTGAACGCGGTGCCCACCGGCGCCGCCGTCGCCGCCGCCCTGGCCGCCTCCTGACGGGCGGCGCTCAGCCGGCGAAGAGGTCCCGCAGCCACCGTTCCGCCTCGCCGACGGCGGCGAGGGAGGTGGTCGACTCTGGAGCGACGAGGTCGAAGCCGTGCGGAGCGCCGGCGTAGATCTGCACGTCGGTGGGCACCCCGGCATGGATCAGGCGGGTGGCGTAGGTGACGTCCTCGTCGAAGAAGCGGTCGGCGGCCCCGACCAGCACCAGCGTGGGCGGGAGCCCGTCGAGGCGCTCGGCCCGGGCCGGCGCCGCGTAGGCGGGGACGTCATCGCCGAGCTCGGTGCCGAGGTAGGACCGCCAGCCGAACTCGTTGGAGGTCTGCGACCAGATCGGCGCCTCCCAGGTGCTCGACGCGGTCTGCTGGCGGTCGTCGAGCATCGGGTAGAAGAGCAGCTGCCCGGCGAGGGCGATGCCCCGGTCGCGGGCGGCGAGGGCGAGCCCGGCGGCCAGGCCGGCACCGGCGCTGGCGCCGCCGACGACGATCCGACCCGCGTCGATGGCGTGGTCGGCCGCCGCCGCCAGCACCCACTCGAGCGCCCGGACGGCGTCGTCGTGCGCCGCGGGGTACCGGTGGTCGGGTGCGAGGCGGTAGTCGACCGAGGCCACGAAGCAGCCGAGGTCCTCGGCCCACCGCTGCATGCGGACGCTGTCGAGCGCAGCCGAGCCGATGACGTAGCCGCCGCCGTGGAACCAGACCAGCGCGGGGTGGGGGCCGGGCGCGGTGGGGGTGTACGTGTCGATGGCCACGCCGGCATCGGCGTCGAGGACCACCCGATCGGCGCGGACGAAGTCGGAGGCCGGCGGCTCGGGCATGGCGGCGGAGACCGCGGCTCGCATGCCGGCCAGGTCGAAGTCGGGCGTGCCGAAGCCGAAGCCGAGGTCGAAGTCGGCGAGGTGCTCGAAGTCGGCGGCGAGCGGTGGGATGAAGGGGGGATCGGTGGTGGTCATGGCGGAGCCCTCAGCTCGAGCGGGAGGGTTCAGCTCGGGACGGCGGCCTCGTCGGCGGCATCGACGTCTCCGAAGTACGCCTGCTCGATCCGCGAGTCGCCGCGCAGGGCCTCGGCCTCGTCGTGCAGGACGATCGTGCCCCGGTTCAGCACGATGGCCTCGTCGGCCACCTCGAGCGCCAGGTTCACGTGCTGCTCGACGAGCACGATGGCGGCCTCGTGGTCGGTGGCGATCTCGCGGACGGTGCTGAACAGCTGCTCCACCACCAGCGGCGCCAGGCCCATGCTCATCTCGTCGACGAGCAGCACCTTCGGCTGCTGGATGAGCGCACGGGCCATGACGAGCATCTGCTGCTCGCCGCCCGAGAGCGCGCCGGCCGAGACCTTCCAGCGCTTCTCGAGCGCGGGGAACGTGGCGATCATGTCCTTGGGGGAGGGGCCGCCGCGCTGGCTGGCCACCTCGAGGTTCTGCTCGACCGTGAGGGTGGTGAACAGGCAGCGGTCGTCGGGCACGAGCACGATGCCCGCCTTGCTGGCCGCGTTGGGCCGGCCGCCGTGGAGCGCCACGCCGTCGATGCTGACCGTGCCCGCCTTCGAGGGGAGCAGGCCGGCGAGGGTGAGCAGCAGCGTGGTCTTGCCGGCCCCGTTGGGGCCGAGGAGCGTGAGCACGCGCCCGGCCTCGAGGTCGAGGTCCAGGTCTCGGAAGACGATCGAGGACCCACGGCCGCCCGTGAGCCCGCTGCACGCGAGGCGGGGGGTCATGCCATCGCTCCCGACGGTGAGGCGGGCCCGGCGACCGGCTTGGCGGTAGCCGGAGGAGCGGCGGCCAGGGACGGCTCGGCGGTGTCGTCGTTGCGGACGGAGCCGAGGTACGCCTCGGCCACGGCCGGGTCGGAGCGGATGGCCGAAGGTGGCCCGTGGGCGATGACCCGGCCGAAGTCGAGCACGTAGATGAGGTCGCACACGCCCAGCACCAGCGAGACGTCGTGGTCGACCAGCAGCACGCCGGTGCCGCCGCCCGCGATGTCGCGGATGCGGTCGGCGAGGCGGGTGCGCTCGGTGCCGTCGAGACCGGCGGCGGGCTCGTCGAGGAGCAGGACCTCGGGCTCGGCCACGCAGGCCCGGGCGATGGAGACCAGCTGGCGCTCGCCTTGGCTGAGGTCGCCGGCGGGGCGCTCGCTCAGGGCGCCGATCCCCACCCGGGCGAGGGCGGCGGCGATGGCGTCTTCGCGATCGGCCTGGCCGGAACCGAAGGCCGCCACGCTCACGTTCTCCTCGACCCACAGGTCGTCGTAGAGCTCGAGCGACTGGAAGGTTCGGCCCATGCCGGCGCGGACCCGGGCGTGGGGCTTGAGGCCGGAGATGTCGTTGCCGTCGAGGGTGACGGTGCCCCGGGCCGGGGCGAAGCCGGTGATGGCGTCGATGACGCTGGTCTTGCCGGCACCGTTGGGCCCGATGAGGCCCACGATCATCCCGGCGCCCACCTCGAGCGTGACCTCGTTGACGGCCACCACGCCGCCGTAGCGGACGGTGAGCTCGTCGACGGCCAGCACCGTGCGGGCCGGGACCACCGGCAGGCGCTCGGGCTTGGCCTCGGCTCCGAGGGCATCGACGGCGTCGGCCTCGTCGGCGGTGCGGGCGGTGGTCTTGCCCCGCCGGGCGGCCAGCCGGTCGGCGAGCGCGTGGCCCGAGCCGGCCAGGCCCTCGGGGTTGGTGATGAGGGTGACGATGAGCAGGACGCCCATGATCACGGCGTACCAGGCACCCAGGTGGATCCAGGTGCCGACGGCCAGGAACACCACGCCGGTGGTGGCCAAGATGCCGGCCATGATGCCGCCCCACACCGAGGTGACCCCGGCGAGGTAGGCGGTGGACAGGAGGGCTAGGCCGCCGAGGGCGGTGAACGAGTCGTAGGTGACGACGGTGCGCCGGTACGCCAGGAGGCTGCCGCCCAGGCCGGCGATGAA
The DNA here is from genome assembly GCF_049993875.1 of Aquihabitans sp. McL0605. Lineage (NCBI taxonomy): Bacteria > Bacillati > Actinomycetota > Acidimicrobiia > Acidimicrobiales > Iamiaceae > Aquihabitans > Aquihabitans sp. McL0605. The sequence continues at coordinate 1,908,944 of NZ_CP188252.1, read as the reverse complement.
CGAGGCGATGGCGAAGGAGATGACCTTGACCCAGACCACGTTCACGCCCACGCCGGCGGCGGAGCGCTCGTTGGCGCGCACGGCGAGCATGGCCGAGCCGAGCGAGCTGCGGCGCAGGAGGGCGACGCCGACCGCCACCAGGACGAGGGTGAAGAGGCACACGAGACCGAACTGGATCCGGGGGAAGGCGTGGCCGATGCCGATGCTCAGGTCGACGCCGAACAGCTTCGGCGGGGTGGCGCGGGCTCCGGCGGAGCTGACGATGTCGGTGTTCTTGAACCAGAGCGCCTCGATCGCGTAGGCGAACGCCAGCGTGACCACGCCCAGCGTCAGGCCGCGCAGGCGGAGGGCGGGCAGGCCGATGAGCACGCCCACGAATGCGGCGACCAGGGCGGCGAGCAGCGGGGCGATCGGGAACGGGATGTGCCAGCTCTGGGTGAGGTAGCTCAGCGTGAAGGCGGCGACCCCGGCGAGCGCGAGCTGGGCGAGCGACACCTGGCCGGCGTAGCCGGTGACCACGACGATCGACAGCCCGATGATGGCGGCGATGAAGCTGCCGATGACCGCCGCGCGCCACTGGCCGCTGGTGGCCAGCAGGGCCACGAGCCCGATGGACGAGCCGATGATGACCGGGAGGAGCAGCCCCCGGGCCCGGGGCGCCTTGCCGAGCGACTGCTGGGCCAGGCCGCCGCGCGTGGGCATGTCGCGGCCGGCGACCAGGAGGGCGATGAGGATGACGATCAGCGGGACCAGCTCGGAGGCGCCGGTGTGGGGCATCCAGCTGTGCTTGCCGGCCAGCGTGATCGCCTCGGACTGCAGCATGCCGATGCCCAGGCCGGCGACGGCGGTGACGATCAGGTACTGGAACCGCCCCACGACAGCGGCGGCAAGAGCCGGCACCACGAAGAGCGTGTAGGTGATGGGGGTGAGGGGGCTCAGCGGGGCGATGAGGATGCCGGCGGCGCCGGCGACGCAGGCGCTCACCATCCAGTTGAGCAGCGCCACCCGGTCGGGCGAGATGCGGCTGACGTAGGCGCCGGTCTGGGACTCGGCGACGGCTTGGGTGACCAGGCCGAACCGGGTGAACCGGTAGACGGCGGCCAGCCCGAGGGTGAGCCCCATCACCGCCAGGGCGAGGTAGGCGCGGTCCGAGAGGATGAGGACCGAGCCGAGCTTCCAGCGCTGGACCAGGAAGAGGGGAGCGACGCTGATGGGCGCCGTGCCCATGCGCACGGCGAGGGCTCCCTGCATGATGACCAGGACGCCGAGCGAGGCGACGGCCTGGGCGAGCTGCGGCGCATCGCGCAGCGGTCGGAAGACCACCAGGTAGAGGACCGCCCCCAGGATGGCGGCGAACACCATGGCGATGGCCGCCGCCGGCCCGAAGGCCAGCGGCGAGCCGAGGTCCACGCTGTTCTTGAACCCGGGGATGATGACGAGCAGCTCACCCCTGCGCAGGCCGGCGTACACGTACGCCACGTAGAGGGCGATGACCCCCGTGCCGAAGTTGACCACCCCGGAGCTGCGGTAGGTGATGACGATCGCGACGGCGAGCGCCGCGAACACCCCGCCATTGCCGAGGCCGAGCATCATGCTCGCGATGTGATCCACGGGTGTCTCCGTTGGTGTGTTCTTCGGGGGGCCTGCGAGGGGTGAGCCCGCTGGTTACGACTCGAACGGCTCGCCGACCGTGTACTTGGTGGGTCGGCCCTTCGAGTCGAGCTGTGCCTGGAGGGTCTGGTTGGTGCAGACGGTGACCGGGTAGTTCTTCGACTGGCCGGCACCGCACTGGTACTTGAGGCCGGCCGCACCGGGGTACTCCGACAGCTTCATGGTCTTGATGGCGGTGTTGGCCGTGTCGGGGGTGACGTCGCCCTTGACGCCCTGGAGCGAGGTGAGCAGACCGCTCATGGCACCGTAGGCCTGCATCGTGATCGAGTCGTCGATCAGCTTGGTGTCGGGGGCGAAGGTGCGCATGATGGCGTCGTAGAGCTGGTAGCTCGGGTCGTCGCTGGCGCCGACGGCCGCGGTGGCGGTGACGTACATGCCGTCGAGGATCTCCGGCGGGGCCGACTTCCGGGTGGCATCGGTGATGCACTGGGTGATGGAGGTGACGGTGCCGTCGTAGGCCACGGCCTGCAGGCCCTGGAACGCTGCGATGCAGAAGGCGTCGTTGCCGATGACGTGGACGAGGCCGGCGCCGCTGCTGGCGACCTCCTGCATCTGCGGGGTCATGTCGGCGGTGCCGGCGGGCACCTTCACGAGCACGTAGTCGAGGCCGGCCTTCTTCATGGCGGCGGGACCGGTGCTCTCGAAGACGGCGACGGCCTGGGGCACGTCGATGACGACGAACGCCAGCTTCTTCACCTTCTGCTGCTTGGCCACCGAGAACGGCAGGCTGAACAGGGCGCTGGTGCCGTCGTAGACCACGTAGGTGTAGTTGGGCGACTTCAAGATCGAGTCACCGTTGGCCGCCATGATGAACATGGGGATCTTGGCCTTGTTGATGGGCTCCCACGCCGATTCGGCCACGGCCGACTGGGCGAGGGCCACGGCGGCCACGTTCTTCTGGACGAGCTGGTTGCCGCAGTCGGTGGCGCCTGCGGGGTCGCCGCCGGTGGTGCAGGTCTCGAGCTCGACCTTGTGGCCGGCCACGCCCGCCTGGTGCTCGTTGAAGTAGTCGACCGAGGCCTTGGCGGCGTCGAGCTCGCTGGTGTTGTCGAAGGCGTCGGTGGCGCCGTCGGAGATGAACCCGAGCTTGATGGTGCTGCCCGTGGCCTTGTTCACGGGGCCCAGCAGGGTCTCGACCTTCGACTTGGTGGGGGCGGTGGTGGACGCCGAGGCCCCGCCTGACCCCGCATCGCTCGATCCCGCGCAGGCGCTGACCGCGAGCAGCAGCACGGCGCTCCCGGCCACCGCGGCGATCCTGAAGCTCCGGCGTGCAGCCTGCTTGTGGTTCCCGGCGTTTCGCATGTACCCCTCCGACTCGATGGTCGTTCTGATCCGAATGTGATGGTGGACGTCAGCGCTTCGACGACGCCGGCCGTGGCCGAGCGATCCCCGATGCGCTCCCCTGCGCCCGGCGTAACTTAGTGCACGCTCACTTCCATCGCCATGTGCTGACGCTGGTCCTGGGCGGCCCTGGTGTGCATGATGTTTCCGCTACGTGGAAGGCAGCTTCTCACAGGCGGAAACGGTACTAGATCAGCTCAGCGCGCGCCGCTCGGCGGTTCGCCGGCGGCGATCGCGGCCTCCACCAGGCCGATCACCCAGGTGAGCCCGGCGGTGGCCTGGCCCGGATCGAGGTCCCAGTCGGCGACCAACCGCTCGAACGCGGCGACGCTCCACAGCACGTCGAAGACCGCGGCGACGGTCCGGCGGTCCGCCGGCGACCACCCGGCGGTGCCCGCCCCGACCGCGTCGAGCAGAGCCTGCTGCTGGCGCGCCTTGGCCTCCGACAGCGTGGGGTCGAGCGTCGGCCGGGCGGTGGGCGGGAACGACGCCACGTGCTCGAAGAGCCGGGTGGTGAGCGCGGCGAGGTCTTCGAGCCGCATGCCCTCGAGGCTGATGTCGGCCTCCTGCTCGAGCCGGTGCATCACCGCGTCGCGCAGGCCGCGCTCGGACTCGAAGTGGCGGTAGATGGTGCGCTCGTTCACGCCGGCGCGCTCGGCCACGGCCCGCACCGTGAGCCCCTGGAACTCGCGGACGGGCGCGCCGTGGAGCAGCTCGGACCCCGCGGTGACGATCCGCTCGCGGGTCTCGGCGGCCCGCTGGCGGCGCAGCGTGTTGTCGTAGGCGCGGCGAGGAGGCGCGGGCTCGGGTGCGTCGGGGGCCGGGGGAGCACTCATGACGGTGGCGATGCTACGGACGCCGGCGCCGGGGTGCGGCGCCGGCCCGTCCGGCCTCGGCGGTCAGGCCCGGGTGGTGATCGGGAGCGACTCCCAGCCGCGCACCGTGGAGGTGGGCGCGGTGCGGGCGTTGACCATGTCGACGTCCCACTCGGGGAAGCGGGTGAGCACCTCGTCGAGCGCCACCCGGCCCTCGAGCCGGGCCAGCGCGGCGCCCAGGCAGAAGTGGATGCCGTACCCGAACGTGATGTGGGTGCCGTCGGCGCGGTGGATGTCGAACCGGTCCGGGTCGGGGAAGCGGCGGTCGTCGTGGTTGGCGGAGCCGTTCAGCATGAGCACGGCGCTGTTCTCGGGGATGGTCTGGCCGTGGAGCTCGACGTCTCGGGACGTGACCCGCCCGGCGTGGGGTGCCGGCGTCTCGAAGCGGAGCAGCTCCTCGATGGCACCCGGGATGAGCGACCGGTCCTCCACCAGCTCGCGCCGCTGATCGGGGTGCTCGGCCAGGACCTTGCCGGACCAGCCGATGAGGCGGGCGGTGGTCTCGTTGCCGGCGCCGGCCACCACCGCGAGGTAGGTGAGGATCTCGGGCCGGGTGAGGGTGCGGACGGTGCCGGTCTCGTCCTCGAACTCGGCGTGGAGGAGCTCGGTCATGATGTCGTCGGACGGGTGGTCGGCCCGCCAGTCGATGTACTCCTCGAACAGCTCGCCGTTGCCGAGGCGCTCCGGGTTGACCTCCATCGGCTGGCCCCGCTCGGTGCGGAGGTTGTCGTCGGTCTGGTCGCGGATCGCCATCTGATCGGCTTCGGGGATGCCGAGGAGCATGCCGATGGTCCACATCGGGATCAGCGCACCGAAGTCGGTGACGAGATCGAAGCCCTCCTCGCCCACGAAGGGATCGAGGCTGCGGGCGCAGAACTCCCGGATCTTCGGTTCGAGCGCGGCGACGCGCTTGGGCGTGAACATCCGCGACAGGAGCCGGCGGTGGATCGTGTGCGTGGGCGGATCCTCGAAGATCAAGATCCCGGGCGGCATCTCGATCCCCGACTTGATGAGCTCGAGGATCCCGCCCTTGCCGGAGATGAACGTCGAGGGATCGAGCAGGCTGCGCTCGACGTCCTCGAAGCGGCTCAGGGCGTAGAAGTCGTGCTCGGCGTTGTAGTAGAGCGGTGCCTCGTCGCGCAGGCGCCGGAACGTGGGGTACGGGTCGGCGTCGATGGCCTGGTCGTACGGATCCCAGTACACGTCGCTGGCATTGGTGATGGTCATCCGCGGGTCCCCTCGCAAGTTGGTGTCGGCACACTGACACCAAACACGGGTACTGTCAACCGGAGCGAGCGGGCGCCCGGTGGTGCGCGCTCGGTTCTCGCGCGATGGTTCCCGCAGGGGTTCCATCCCCACCCCACCAGAAGATGAGGAGCCTGACGATGACGATCGAGCTGCAGGCCGGAGCGAGGCTCCGGTCGACGGTGTGCGACACCGAGGTGGCCGTGATCAAGGCACCCGTCGGGGCGGTCGATCTGCGCTGCGGCGGCGCGCCGATGGCGCTGCTCGCCGACGACGCCGCCGAGCGGGGGGCGATCGAGCCCGGCTTCGCCGACGGCACCGCCATCGGCAAGCGCTACAGCGACGACGAGGCGTCGATCGAGCTGCTGTGCACGAAGTCGGGCGAGGGATCGCTGTCGATCGGCGAGGCCGCGCTCGGCCTCAAGGGGGCCAAGCCGCTGCCGTCGTCGGACTGACGGCCCGCACCCGGGCGGCGCGGGATGCGTACACTTGCGGAGTGAGCACTTGCTCACCAACTGAGGAGGTCGGCGTTGGCCGAACGGACGCTGCTGAGGGACGCCAGGGTGCTCACCTGCACCGGGGATCTGGCCGAGGTGCCCTTCGACGGCGACGTCCTCATCGAGGGCGAGCGCATCGCCGCGGTGGCCCACGGCCGGCTCGATGTCGACGAGGGTGCCGTGCGCGTGGTCGACCTCGCCGGCGCCACCGTCCTCCCCGGCCTGGGCGACGCCCACACGCACATCAGCTGGCCGCTCGACTTCGTGTTCGACCATGCCGGCGTGGCCGCCTCGCCCCCCGAGGAGCACATGCTCGACGTGGCGGCCGTGGCCCGCACCTTCCTCGAGAGCGGCTACACGTCGATCATCGGGGCCGGGGTGCTCCAGGCCCACGACGACGTGCTGGCGAAGGAGTCCATCGACAAGGGCCTGATCCCCGGGCCGCGCATCGTGCCCAGCGGGATGATGATCGCCGAGGTCGGCGGGCTCGGCGGTGAGGGCGAGATGATGGACGTCGCGTCGAACGCGGCCGAGCTGCGCGCCATCGTCGCCCAGCAGTGCGACTCGGGCGTCCGGGCGCTCAAGCTGTTCATCTCCGGCGACGGCGTGGTGCCCGAGCACCCGTCCGACGACGTCTACATGGACGACGAGATGCTCCTCGCCGCGGTCGACGAGGCCGACAAGTACGGCGCCTTCCTCACCGCCCACGCCCGCGGTGCCGCCAGCGTGGCCATGGCGGCGCGCACCGGGGTGCGGATCATCCACCACGCCTGCTTCCTCGACGACGAAGCCCTCTCCGAGCTGGAGCAGCGGGGCGACGACGTCTGGGTCTGCCCCGGGCTCCACTACCTCTACGCCGTCGTGAACGGGCACGCCGAGCCGTGGGGCCTCACCGCCGAGCGGATCGACGCGTCGGGCTACCGCATCGAGCTGCCCGCCCAGATCGAGTCGCTCCGACGGCTGCAGGCGGCCGGCATCCCCATCCTCTCGGGCGGCGACTTCGGCCACCAGTGGACCCACCACGGCACCTACGCGGCCGAGCTCCAGCGCTACGTCGACCAGGTCGGCCTGACCCCTGTCGAGGCCATCCACACCGCCACCCGCAACCTGGCCGCCGCCGCCCGGTTCGACACCGGCGAGGTGCGCGAGGGCCTGCTCGCCGACCTGCTGGTCGTCGACGGCGACCCCACGGACGACATCACCGTCCTGCAGCAGCCCGAGCGCCGCCGGGCGGTCATCAAGGGCGGCGCGTTCGCGCACGTCAACCCGGCGATCTACCCGTGACCGACCTGCCCGTCACCGACCCGGCCGCGGGGGAGGCACCGCCCCCGGTGGTACCCGAGGTGGCGGTCCGCCCGCGGCCCACCACCATCCTCTCCGGGGTCGACGCCCTGGCCCGCCTGCTCGTGCTGCGCCAGCAGCTCGACGAGGCCGCCGGCCTGCACACCGCCACCATGGTCTCCGGCTACCCGGGCTCGCCGCTCGGCACGTTCGACCTCACGCTCGAGAAGCTCGGCCCCGAGCTCGCCGCGCACGCCATCCACCACCGGCCCGGGCTCAACGAGGAGCTGGCCGCGGCCACCGTGTGGGGCAGCCAGATGGGCGCGTCGATCGACTACGCCGAGGGCGTCGACGGGGTGGCCGGCGCCTGGTACGGCAAGACCCCGGGCCTCGACCGGTGCGGCGACGTGCTCAAGCACGCCAACGCCATGGGTGCGGGGCCCAACGGCGGCGCCGTGATGTTCTGCGGCGACGATCCGGGCGCCAAGTCGTCCACCCTCAACTGCGACAGCCAGCAGGCGTTCGAGGATGCGTGCGTGCCGGTGCTCTACCCGGGCGACCAGCAGGAGGTGCTCGACCTCGGCGTCCACGCCTTCCACCTGTCGCGCTACGCCGGGGCGTGGGTGGGGCTCAAGGTCGTCACGTCGGTCGCCGACGGCATCGGCAGCGTCGACGTCGGTGCCGACCGCCACCACCCGACCGACCCGGAAGGCGTCGTCATCGCCGGGCAGCCGTGGCAGCACCAGCCGCTCCCCACCATCGGCCCCCACGCGGTGCCCGACCAGGAGGCGCTCGTCGTCGACCTCCGCCTCCAGGCGGCCCGGGCCTACGTCCGCCACAACGGGCTCGACCGCGTCAGCGGCGCCGGGCCGGGCGCCGCCATCGGCATCGTGTGCGCCGGCAAGACCTACTTCGACGTGGTGCAGGCCCTGGCCGACCTCGGCGTCACGGCGGACGAGCTGGCCGCCGCCGGCATCCGGATCCTGAAGCTGGCGATGACCTATCCGCTCGTCGAGGAGACCGTGCTCGAGCTCGCCGACTCGGTCGACGAGGTGGTGGTCATCGAGGAGAAGCGGCCGTTCGTCGAGAGCCAGCTGCGCGCCATCCTCCACGAGGCGCGCCGCACCGTGCCGGTCGTCGGCAAGCGCGACCGTGACGGCAGCCCGCTCAGCTCCACCGTCGGCGAGCTCGATCCGGGATCGGTGGCCAAGATCCTCACCCGGGTGGTGCCGGCGCTGGCGGCGGGCGCCGAGCCGGTCCCGGCCCGCTCGCGGCTGCCCCTGATCGACATCCCCGGCCGGGCGCCGGGGTACTGCAGCGGCTGCCCGCACAACCGCTCCACCGTCGCGCCCGAGGGAGCGCTGGTGGGCGGCGGCGTCGGCTGCCACGGGATCATGTACTTCGAGGCCCGCAACGCCGGCATGAAGCGGCTCCCGCCCACCCCGATGGGGTCCGAGGGGGTGCCGTGGCTGGGCCTGGCGCCCTTCGTCGACGAGCCCCACCTCATCCAGAACATCGGCGACGGCACCCTGAGCCACTCGGGCACGCTGGCCATCCGGGCCAGCATCGCCGGGGGCGTCGACGTGACCTTCAAGATCCTCTACAACGCCGCCGTCGCCATGACCGGCGGCCAAGACGTCACCGGCCTGCTCGACGTGCCGTCGATGACCCGGGCCCTCGAGGCCGAGGGCGTCCGCAAGGTGGTGGTCTGCGCCGAGGACCCGAAGCACTACGGGCGCCGGGCCCGCTGGGCGCGCGGCGTCGAGGTCTTCGGCCGCGGCCGGCTGCCGGAAGTGCAAGAGGAGCTGCGCGCGGTCCCCGGCGTGACCGTGATCATCTACGACCAGCAGTGCGCCGCCGAGGCCCGCCGCCTCCGCAAGCGCGGCGACCAGGTCGAGCCGCCCCAGCGCGTCGTCATCAACGAGGCGGTGTGCGAGGGCTGCGGCGACTGCAGCACCAAGAGCAACTGCCTGTCCGTGCAGCCGATCGACACCGAGTTCGGCGAGAAGCGCGAGATCCACGACCCCTCGTGCAACCGCGACTACACGTGCCTCGAAGGCGACTGCCCCTCGTTCGTCACCATCACGCCGAAGGCGGGCGCGGCGGCCGGCTCGAAGGCGGCGCCGGCGGCGGCCACCCGGCCCCGGCCGACGCTGCCGGCCGGTGCGCTGCCCGGCCCCGAGCTGCCCACCTTCGACCGGCAGTACGGCGTGTGCTTCAGCGGCATCGGCGGCACGGGCGTGGTCACCGCCAACCGGGTGATCGCCGCCGCCGCCGAGGCATCCGGGCTGGTCATCGAGGGCATGGACCAGACCGGGCTCTCCCAGAAGGCCGGCGCCGTGGTGTCGCACCTGCACCTGGCGCGCCAGCGCGACGCGCTCGGCTCGGCGGCCATCGGTCCGGCGGGCGCCGACCTCTACCTGTCGGGCGATGTGCTCCAAGCAGCCTCGTCGGCGCACCTCACCAAGGTCCGGCCCGGCCGCACCATCGCCGTGGTCGACGCCAGCCTCACGCCCACCACGGCGATGCTCCAGACGCAGTCCCACCCGCCCGACGTGGCCGCGCTCCGGGCCGCCATCGCCGAGCGCGTCGGTGCCGAGCGGGTGGCGTTCATCGACAGCAAGGGCATCGCCGACGCGGTGTTCGCCAACCACCTGCTCGCCAACGTGGTGCTCCTCGGGGCCGCCTTCCAGCTGGGCGGCCTGCCGCTCCCGCTCGCCGCCCTCGACGCCGCCCAGGGCGCCGGATCACGGGGGGATCAGAGCCGGGAGGCGTTCGCCTGGGGCCGGTGGGCGGTGCACGATCCCGCCGCCGTGGAGGCGCAGCTCGACGCGGTCGAGGAGACCGCCGCCACCACCGGCATCTGGGACCCGTCCGCCGCGGCCGAAGCCGAGGCATCAGCGCTCGTCGTCGACCGGCAGCTGCCGGCCGAGCTGCGCACCCTGCTGATCCGCCGGGCCGCCCAGGCGATCGACTACCAAGACGCCGCCCGCGCCCGCCGCTTCCTCGACCTCGTCACCACCGTGGCTGCTGCCGACGGCGCCGAGCACGGCTGGGCCCTCACCCGGGCCGCCGCCGAGTCGTGGTTCAAGCTGCTCACCTACAAGGACGAGTACGAGGTCGCCCGGCTGCACCGCAAGGTCGACTACGGCGAGGTGGCCCGCAGCCTCGGCATCGAGGGCGACTACACGGTCACGTACCAGCTCCACCCGCCGGTCCTGCGCCGTCTCGGCCGCAAGACCAAGTTGCCGATGGGCGCGCCGTACCGCCTCGGGTTCGGTGCCCTCGCCCGGATGAAGGGCCTGCGCGGCACCCGCCTCGACCTGTTCGGCCTCGACCGCGACCGCAAGGCCGAGCGGGCGCTGATCGAGGAGTACGCCGCGCTTGTGCCCGACCTCACCGGGACCCGCCTGAGCTACGAGACCCGCGTCGAGCTGGCCGCATCGGCGCAGGCGATCAAGGGCTACGCCGTGGTGAAGGACCGGGCCATCGAGCGCTGGCACGCTCGGGTGACCGACCTGACCAGCCCGTCCTCCGATCCGGCCGCGGCGTCCTCCTCCTCGTCGATCTCGTGATCCAGCGCCTCCGCTTCGCCACCATGCGGGAGGGCGCCGACCCTGCTCGCTTCGAGTCGGCCCTCAACGCCCTCGCCGCGGTCGCCCTCGGTGAGCCGGACGAGGTTCGTCCGGCGCGGGCGACGGTCTCCATCACGCTTCCCGATCTCGTCGATGGCCCGGCTCGCCACGATGGCGTCCTCGCCTTCTGGTTCACCGACGACGCCAACCTCGCCCGGTTCGAGTCGGTCGTCGCCGGTGCCGGCGGCGCTGGTCTCGCGGGTGAGGAGTTCGGTGCGATCGGCGACATCGAGACGAGCCCGGTGGTGGTGGCCGAGCCGATCGTGGTGCGCGGGGAGGCGTGGCTCGACGACCGCTGGGTCGATGGCAGCCCCCGGTTCAAGCACCTCGCGCTGGCGGTGAGGGCCGAGGGCCTGACCCACGCCGAGGTGTCGGTGCGCTGGCGCGATCACGCGGGCAGTGCCCGTCCGGCCGGTGCCGCTGCGCCGGCCCCCATCCCCGCCGAGGCCCGCGGCGCGGCCTACGTCCAGGACCACCCGAGGCCCAGGACCGACGGTGGCTGGGCCTACGACGCCATCAGCGAGGTCTGGTTCGACACCGTCGCGGCCCTCCAGGCGCGCATCGCCTGGTTCGCCCAGAACCAGGTGGGCCGAGAAGCCGACGACCTGTTCGCCCGCTCCTGGTTCCTGCCCGTCCGCGAGCAGGTCGTCTCGAAGCGCTGAAGCCTCCGTCCCACGCCGCTGGACCACAAGACCCCCGTCGTGTGTGCACAACCGTGTCCCTGCGACTCGCTTCTGCACGGGGTGCCGGGCGGAAGCTCGGGTGGTCGTCCCTAGCGTGGCGGCCATGCAGTCGTTCACGTTCTCTGGTTCGCTCGCCGGCCGTTCGGTCCGCCGCATCGGCTTCGGGGCCATGCAGCTCCCCGGTCCCGGCGTCTTCGGTCCTCCCCGCGACCGGGACGAGGCGCTCGCCGTGCTGCGGCGGGCCGTCGAGCTGGGCGTCAACCACATCGACACGTCGCAGTACTACGGGCCCGACGTCTCGAACGAGCTGATCCGCGAGGCGCTGCACCCGTACCCGGAGGACCTGCTCCTGGTGTCCAAGGTCGGTGCCGAGCGCGACGCCCAGGGTGGATGGGTCTCCGCCCAGACGCCGGCCGACCTCCGGCGGGGCGTCGAGGACAACCTCCGCTCGCTCGAGATCGATCAGCTGGGCGCCGTGAACCTGCGGCGCATGGACGAGCACAGCGATGGTGAGGTCGTCCCGCTGGAGGACCAGCTGGCCGAGATGGTCGCACTGCGCGACGAGGGCAAGATCGGCGGCATCGGGATCTCCACCGCACCGCTGGCCGAGGTCCAGACCGCGATCGCCACCGCAGGGATCGTGTGCGTCCAGAACCCGTTCAGCCTGCTCGACCAGCACGACGCCGATGTGCTCGCCGCCTGCCACAACGCCGGCGTCGCCTACGCCCCGTACTTCCCCCTCGGCTCGGCGTTCCCGCACCTGCCGAAGGTGGTCGACGACCCGGCGGTCGTCGCCGTCGCCGATCGCCTCGGCGCCACGCCGGCCCAGGTCGGCCTGGCCTGGCTCCTCGCCCACGACGACTCGATCCTGCTCATCCCGGGCACGTCGAGCGTGGCACACCTCGAGCAGAACATGGCCATCGGCGATCTCGTCCTCTCGCCGGAGGACCTCGCCGACCTCGACGCCGCCGGCACCTGAGGCGGCCCGGCTGGGTCAGTCGCCGCACTCGGTGGCCAGGACCATGCTCGTGCCGTGGCCCGTCGGGGATGGCATCGGGTGCGGGGTGCACATCGGGCGCGGGCACGGCGCTGGTGGTCGTCAGCCCCTCCGCCCCGCCATCCGCATCGAGCCAACCTACTTCCAGCCCTCGAACCGGCGAGGTCGCTCCGCCCTTCGCCCGGTTCCTTCAGCCCGGTGCCGGGACTGCCGATGGGACCCGGTGGACCGAGGCGGATGGAGACGAGCAGGACCGGTGCGGGCGCGCTCGCGCTTCGGAGCGGTGGCATCGGTCGTGGTGGCCATCGTGCTGGTCGTGTCCGTTGCCGGGTGCTCGATCTTGGGTCGATCGGCAAGCGATGCCGATCGGACCACCAAGGAGCTGTGCCACCCGGACGCGAAGGTCGGCGGCGAGCTCGACCGGTGGATGCTCGATTCGTGCCCGGCCATCGCGAAGCCGGTGGTCATCACCGAGCAGGAGTTCACGCCCGCCATCGTCGGCGAGCATGCCCGGCCGCCCGACGGGCCCGGCTGGGACTGGGACCGCATCCTCGACGCGTGCAGGCACATCCACGACTCGCTGCCGCCGATCTACGACGCCGCCACCCGCGTCCCCGAGTCCGCCCAAGCGGTGGCCCGGCCCTTGCGCACCTACGCCGGCGAGCTGAGCGAGTTCACCAACGGCTGCATCGAGGTCGCGCCCCACCAGGACTACGAGCAGATGCGGCCCCTCACCGCCCACCTCAACGCGGCCACCCGTGCGGTCAACGAGGTGGAGTCCGCCCTGCTGCAGGCGGCGGGCGTCAACTGATCACGGCCAGGACCTGCGTCAGGCGGCTTCCGCCCTGAGGGCGGGCTCAGGTCAGAGGTACTCGCAGAGGTAGGCGGTGGGCGCGGCGACCTGGAGGTCGAAGGCGCTGGAGCCGGGGACCTCGAACGAGGTGCCGGCGCCGAAGGCCTGCCAGTCGGACGAGCCGGGCAGCTGGACCACGAGCTCGCCCGACACCACGGTCATGCGCTCGGGGGCGTCGGTGCCGAAGTGGTAGTCGCCGGCCGCCATGACGCCGACGCTCTGGCGAGCCCCCTCCTGCTCGAAGCCGATGCTCTGGACGCGGTCGTCGAAGTAGGTGTGGTGCTGCAGGGCCATGGAGGGGGATGGTGCCAGGTCGGCGCCGGTCGCACCCAACCTGCGCTCAGCTGCGGCGGGGCCCGGGGGTGAAGGTGATGGGGACCGACAGGGGGACGCGGTTCAGGACCGAGTGGAACTCGATCGGGGCGGCGCCGTCCTGGAGGCGGACGTCGACGAGCCGGCGGGTCAGCTCCTCCACGGCGACGCGCAGGTTCATGCGGGCCAGGTTGGAACCGGCGCAGCGGTGCGGGCCGGCGCCGAAGGCCAGGTGGCGGTTGCGGGTGCGGTCGATGTCGAAGGCGTGGGGGCACGGGAACTCGGCCTCGTCGCGGTTGGCCGACGCCCAGTAGATGAGGACCTTGTCGCCCTCGGCGATCGGTTGGCCGCCCACCTCGACGTCGCGGGTGGCGGTGCGGGCGATGGCGATGAACGGGCCGTCGAGGCGCAGCAGCTCCTCGACGGCACGGGGGATCGCATCGGGCTGGTGCCGCAGCAGCTCGGGGATGGCGGGGTCGTCGGCGAACCGGAGCATGAACTGGCCGAGCGCCCCGGCGGTGGTGTCGAGGCCGCCGAGGATCAGGAGCTGGATCATCCCGATGATCTCGGGCTCGGTGATCGGCCGGTCGTCGATGGTGGCGCCGAGGATGGCGTCGACCACATCGCCCTGGGCCGGCTCCCGGCGCCGATCGGCCACGAACCCGGCGATCCACGTGTTGAGCGCCACCCACGCCTGCCCCCGCTCGGGGTTGTTCGGGTTGGTGGCGGCCATCACCGTCTCGTTCAGCGAGGCAACGGTGTCGGCGGGGGCGTTGAGGATCAGCTCGAAGAACGCCAGCCCCGGGAAGGGCCGGGCGAACTCGGCGAGGAAGTCGCACGAGCCGGTCTCGACGAACCCGTCGATCAGCCGGGTGACGAGGGCCCGGGCATCGGGCTCGAAGCGAGCGACGGCCTGGGGCGTGAAGTAGGCGTTGATGACCTGGCGGTAGCTCTTCTGCAGCGGCGGGTCGATGTGCTCGGGGATGGCGACGACCGTCGACTCGGTCTTCGGGATCGACACGCCCTGGGCCGAGCTGAACGCCGCCCAGTCCTGGGCCACCGCCAGCACGTCGGCGTGCCGGGTCACCACCCAGAACCCACCGTGCTCCTCGCTCCAGGTGACCGGGTGGTCCTCTCGCATGTGCGTGAGCGTGTCGTGGAGGTCCTGCGCGAGCGCGGGGGAGAGGTGGTCGAAGTGGTGGGCGCGCCAGTCGTCGGTGATCGGCGCGACCGACGGGGCAGGGTCCATCGCCGAGCACGCTAACAAGGTGAGCGATTACTTTCTAGGTATGACCGGATGGAAGCGCGTGGATGGGGTGTCGGCGGTGAGCGGCGCCACGGTGACCGCCATGGAGCGCCACTGGGAGGACGGCTGGAACGGCGAGGACACCGACCTGATCGTCGGCCCGTTCGCGCCCGACGTGGTGTTCAGCTCGCCGTTCGTGTCGCGCCTGGTGGGCGACCCGGCCGTCACGACCATCGAGGGGTTCGACGCCGTGCGCCAGTACGTCGCCGACTCGTTCGTCCGAGCCACCCCCGGCATCCGCTACACGCTCGACCGCTCGTACGCCGGCACCGACAGCGTGGTGCTCATCTACACCGTCCACCACCCCGACGGCACCGACCGCCCCGGCGCCGACACCATGCGCCTCGACGCCGCCGGCCAAGTCGTCGAGTGGCGCTGCCACTACCCCTTCGACCTCTGACCCCGACCCCCGCCCCCACCGGGCCCAAGCCCCCCCCCGAACGTTCTGTGATCACCCGGGCACTTCACCGGGCAGTCACAGAACGTTCGAGCGGTCGGGGTGGGGCGACGGGTGAAGTTCGAACGGTTGGGGGTGGGGCTGGTCAGGCGAGGGCGGGCGGGAGGCCGATGCTGCGGGGCTCGAGGTAGCCGAGGAGGCCGTCGGGGCCCAGCTCGCGGCCGAGGCCCGACTGCTTGAACCCGCCGAAGGGCACGAGCGGGAACGGGGCGGCGGTGCCGTTGACCGTGACGCTGCCGGTGCGCATCCGGCGGGCGATGCCGAGCGCCCGCTCGTCGCTGGCCGACCACACGCCGCCGGCCAGGCCGAAGTCGGAGTCGTTGGCGATGCGGACGGCGTCGTCGTCGCCGTCGTAGGGGATCAGGCACAGGACCGGGCCGAAGATCTCCTCGCGGGCCACGCGCATGTCGTTGCTGACGTCGGCCAGGATCGTCGGCTCGACGTACCAGCCCTTGGGGAGGTGGGCGGGGCGCCCTCCGCCGGCGGCCACGCGGGCGCCGTCGGCGATGGCGGAGGCGATGTAGCCCTCGACGCGGTCGCGCTGGCGCTCGGCGACGAGGGGCCCGACGAGGGTGGCCGGGTCGTGCGGGTCGCCGACGGTGATGCCGGCGGCGACGGCGGCCGCGGCGTCGACCAGCTCCTCGTAGCGAGCCCGTGGCACCAACACCCGAGAGTGGGCGCCGCACACCTGACCGGACAGGTGCATGGCTCCACCGACGAGCGTCGGCACCACGAGATCGAAGTCGGCGTCGTCGAGGACGATCGCCGCGGACTTGCCGCCCAGCTCGAGCGACACGCGCTTCACCTGGTCGCCGCAGAGGCTCATGATCCGCTTGCCGGCGGCGGTGGATCCGGTGAAGGCGATCTTGTCGGTGCCCGGGTGCGTGACGAGGTGCTCGCCGACCTCGCGCCCCCCGGGGATCACGTTGATGACGCCGTCGGGGATGCCGGCCTCCTCCAGCGCCTCGGCCAGGAGGTAGTTGCTGAGCGGCGACTCGGGCGGGGGCTTGAGCACCACCGAGCAGCCGGCGGCCAGGGCCGGCGCCACCTTCCAGGCGGCGAGGGTGACGGGTGCGTTCCACGGCACGATGGCCCCGACCACGCCGACGGGGAGCAGGCCGAGGAGGCCGTGGCGCGGTCCGGCCGTGACCTGGCGCTCGAACTCGAAGGTGCGGATGAGCTCGGCGTAGTAGTCGAACACGGGTGCCACCAGGCCGGTCTGGGCCTTGGGGGCCTGGCTGATGGCGCAGCCCATCTCCTCGGTGGTGACGGCGGCGATCTCGTCGGTCCGCTTGCGCAGCAGGTCGGCGGCGCGGGCCAGCAGGTCGGCTCGCTTCCCGGGCGCCATCTGCGGCCAGGGCCCCCGGTCGAACGCGGCGCGGGCGGCCTCGACGGCGTGGTCGATGTCGTCGGTGGTGGCCAGCGGGACGGACCCCACGACCTCTTCGGTGGAGGGGGAGATCACGTCGAGGAGGGCGTCGCTGGCGGGCGGGACCCACCGGCCCCCGATGAAGAAGCTGTGCCGGTGCAGGAGGCGGTCGTCCACGGGGGTCGAGGCTACCAAAGTAAGCGAACGCTCGCTATGTTGGTGGCTACGGTCACCGTGACCGGGGAACGAGAGCGTCGGAGCACCGATGGACCTGCTGCTGGGCAACGCCACGTTGATCGATGGCACCGGATCGCCGGCGCGCGCGGCCGACGTGGCGGTCACCGGAGGGCGCATCGAGGCAATCGGTGTCCCCGGGTCGCTCGTGCCCACCGACGGCACCGAGGTGGTCGACCTGGCCGGCCTGGTGCTCGCCCCCGGCTTCATCGACATCCACACGCACTACGACGCCCAGATCCTGTGGGACCCGAACCTCACGCCCTCGAACTGGCACGGCGTCACCAGCGTGATCATGGGCAACTGCGGCTTCGGCGTGGCCCCCACCCGGCCCGAGCACCGAGACACGATCATCCGCACGCTCGAGAACGTCGAGGGCATGTCGGCCGAGGCGCTCGAGGTGGGCATCGACTGGTGCTTCGAGACCTACCCCGAGTACCTCGCAGCCATCGAGGCCCTCCCCAAGCGCCTCAACGTCGGTGCGTTCATCGGCCACTCGCCGCTGCGCCTCTTCACGGTGGGCGGCGACGAGCGCGCCGCCACCCCCGAGGAGGTCGAGCAGATGTGCGACCTCGTGCGCGAGGCCATGGCCGCCGGCGCCATCGGGTTCTCCACGTCCCGCCAGCCCGCCCACCAGGGCGCGTTCGGCCGCCCGGTGCCGAGCCGCTTCGCCGAGGTCGACGAGGTGGCCGCCATCGCCGGGGTGCTGGGCGAGCTGGGCGCGGGCGTGCTGCAGGTGTCGATCGGGCCGGGCCTGTTCATCGACCAGTTCTCGGAGCTCGCGGTCCGCTACGGCATCCCCGTCACCTGGACCGCGCTCGTCACCCGCGCCGACAAGCCGGGCGCCGCGCTGCGCACCGTCGAGCGCGGCGCCGCGCTGCCCGGCGAGGTGTACCCGCAGATCGCGTGCCGCCCGATCGTCATGCAGATCGGCATGGCCGACCCCATCCCGTTCGCCGAGCTCGACGAGTGGAAGGAGGTGCTCGCCCTCCCCCGGGAGGAGCGGGCCGACCTCTACCGCGACCAGGCGTGGCGCGACCGGGCCCGCCCCGCCACCCTCGAGGCGTGGAGCCAGCGCTGGCCCAAGGTCAGCGTCGAGGAGACCGGCACCCACGGCGAGCTGGTGGGCGTGCCGCTCGACGCCCTCGCCGCCGAGCGCGGCACCACCCCGTTCGACCTGCTCCTCGACCTGGCCCTCAGCGACGACATGGCCACGCGCTACCGGATCGTCCTCGAGAACGACGGCGACGACGAGGTGGCCGAGCTCCTGGCCGACAAGCGCACGCTGCTCGGCCTGTCCGACGCCGGGGCCCACGCCACCCAGCTGTGCGACGCCTGCTACTCCACCCACCTGCTCGGGCACTGGGTCCGCGAGCGCGGCGCCCTGTCGCTCGAGGACGCGGTCTGGCGCCTCACCGGCCACCCCCACCAGGCGTTCCGCATCCCCGAGCGCGGCCTCGTGCAAGCGGGCTTCCACGCCGACCTGGTGGCGTTCGACCCGGCCACCGTGGGCGCCCTGCCCGTCGAGCGGGTGCACGACCAGCCCGGCGGCACCGACCGCCTCGTCGTCCGCAGCACCGGCATCGAGCACGTGTGGGTCAACGGCACCGCCGTCCGCACCGACGGCACCGACGTCGACGACGTGGCGCCCGGCCGGCTCGTCCGCAGCTGAACCAACCAAGGAGCCCGATGACCACCATCGCCGCCAGTGCCGACCAGCGCCTGCCGTTCCTCGACGGCCGCCCCAAGCAGCTGCTGATCGGTGGGCAGTGGGCCGACGCCGCGTCGGGTCGGACCTTCACCACCGCCAACCCCTCCACCGGGGCGACCATCGCGGAGATCGCGGCCGCTGACGCCACCGACGTCGATCGGGCGGTGGCGGCCGCACGCGCCGCGTTCGAGGGGCCGTGGTCGCGCCTCACGCCGGCTCAGCGGCAGGGGCTGGTGTGGGCGGTGGCCGACGTGGTCGAAGCCAACTTCGAGGAGCTGAAGTTCCTGGAGTCGGTCGATATGGGCATGCCCATCGGCTCGGCACCCGCGGCCGGCGCCGAGCACGCCGTGTCGGTGCTGCGCTACTTCGCCGGGTTCGCCACCAAGCTCGGCGGCGACACGCTCCCCAACTCGATGCCGTGGGAGATCCTGACCTACACGCTGCGCTCGCCGGTGGGCGTGGTCGCGTCGATCATCCCGTGGAACAGCCCCATCAACAACGTGCTCTGGAAGCTGGCGCCGGTGCTGGCGACGGGCTGCACGATGGTCCTCAAGCCGGCCGAAGAGGCCAGCCTCGTCCCCCTGCGCATCGGGGAGCTGCTGGCCGAGGCGGGGCTGCCCGACGGCGTGGTCAACATCGTCACCGGGCCGGGCGAGACCGTGGGCGTGGCGCTCACCGAGCACCGAGACGTCGACAAGGTGGCGTTCACCGGGTCGACCGCCACGGGCCAGGCCATCGTGCGGGCGTCGGCCGGCAACCTGAAGCGGCTCACGCTCGAGCTCGGCGGCAAGTCGCCCGACGTGGTGTTCGCCGACGCCGACCTCCGCCGCGCCGTCGCCGGGGCGACCATGGGTGTGTTCATGAACTCGGGCCAGGCCTGCACCGCCGGCACCCGGATCTTCGTCGAGCGCCCGATCTACCAGGACTTCATCGACGCCGCCTCGGAGTACGCGCAGAAGCTGACCCTCGGCGACAGCCTCGACCCGGGCACCCGCATCGGCCCGGTCGTCTCGGAGACCCAGCTCGACCGGGTGACGGGCTACCTCGGCATCGGCGCCGACGAGGGCGCCCGCGCCGTGGTGGGCGGCCAGCGGGCGGCGGGCGGGTCGCTCGACGACGGCTACTTCGTGGAGCCGACGATCTTCGTCGACGCCACCGACGACATGCGGGTGGCCACCGAGGAGATCTTCGGGCCCGTCGCCTGCGTGCTCCCGTTCGACACGGTGGACGAGGTGGTGCAGCGGGCCAACGCCACCAGCTTCGGCCTGGCCGGCGGCGTCTGGACCAAGGACCTGAGCAAGGCGCACACGCTGGCGCACCGGATGAAGGCCGGCACGGTGTGGGTCAACACCTACAACCTGTTCGATCCGGCGATCCCGTTCGGCGGCCACAAGATGAGCGGGTGGGGCCACGAGTGCGGGCCCGACGCGCTCGACGCCTACCTCACCACCAAGGCCGTCTGGGTCCGCACGGACTGACGCCCGGTGGCTGCTGCGAGCGAGGGGGCTGGACCGGGGACGGGCCCGATGGCGGGGGTGCGGGTGCTGGAGGTGGCCTCGCACGTGTTCGTCCCGGTGGCCGGGGCGATCCTGGCCGAGTGGGGCGCCGAGGTGGTGAAGGTCGAGCACCCCGTGACGGGCGACCCGTACCGCGGCCTCGCCACCCACGGCCTGCACTCCACGTACCAGGGCATCGACCTCAACTTCCAGCACGCCAACCGGGGCAAGCGGTCGGTGGCGATCGACCTCAAGGCGCCCGAGGGCCGGGCGCTGCTGGCCCGGTTCGCCGCCCAGAGCGACGTGTTCCTGACCAACCTCCGGTCGTCGGCTCGCCGGCACCTGCGGATCGACCTCGATGACCTCCGGGCCGCCAACCCCGCCATCGTCTACGTGCGGGGCAGCGGCCAAGGCGCCCGCGGGCCGCACGCCGACCGGGCCGGGTACGACATCGCCGCCTACTGGTCGCGCAGCGGGCTGTCGTCGCTCACCGCGCCGCAGGACGGTGAGCCGCCCCGCTTCCCGCCGCCCGCGTTCGGCGACTACGCCGGCGGCCTCGCCATCGCCGGCGCCATCTCCGCGGCGCTCTACCAGCGCGCCGTCACCGGTGTGCCGTCGGAGATCGACGTGTCGCTGCTCGGCGTGGGCATGTGGCAGATCCAGCCCGACATCGTCGACGCCGCCCTCCGCGGACCGGGCGCCGACAAGCCGCCTCGGGACCGCTTCGCCACCTGGAACCCGCTGGTCGAGCACTACCGCACCCGCGACGGCCGCCTCATCGCCCTGGTGATGATCGATGCCGACCGCAACTGGCCCGACCTGTGCGCGGCCATCGGCGCCCCCGAGCTGGTCGACGATCCGCGCTTCGCCGACCTGGCCGCCCGCCGCGAGCACTGCCGCGAGTGCGTGGAGGCGCTCGACGCGATCTTCGCCCGGCGGGACCACGCCGACTGGTGCGAGGCGCTGGCCGGGCTCGGTGGGGCCTGGGCGCCGGTGCAGTCACCCGGTGAGGTGGCCCACGACCCCCAGGTGGTGGCCAACGGCTACCTCGGCGAGGTCGACCTCGGCGTCGGCGATCCGCTGCCGTCGGTCGCGGCGCCGTTCCAGTTCGACGGCCGGCCGACGCCACCGCAGCGCTCGCCGGAGCACGGCGAGCACACCGAGCAGCAGCTGCTCGAGCTCGGCCTGACGTGGGCCGACATCACCGCCCTCAAGGAGGCCGGCGTCATCGCCTGACCCGCTGGAGGGGTGGGGTCAGGGCCGCTTGGGCGGATCGAGGTCGTAGAGGCGGGTGGCGGTGTGCTGGAGGACCTTGCCGGCGATCTCGTCGGGAACGCCGCCCATCGAGCGCTGCATCACGACCTTCGGGCTCGGCGACTCCGACGCCGGGCCGGGGGAGAGGCTGGTGGCGTGGGGGAAGTCGGTCTCGAACATGAGGTTGTCCTCCATCACGTCGAGGACCCGCTGCACCGACGCCTGCTCGAACCAGTACATGCCGTAGATCTGGCGCTTCATGTACTCGCTGGGCAGGAGGCGCCCCGGGTAGTCGTGGTGGGCGCCGACGTTGAGCCACTGCCAGTCCATGCTCTCGCCGAGGAACGGGAGCCAGCCGGCACCGTTCTCGACCGACACGAAGTTGAGGTCGGGGTAGCGCTCGCACACCCCGCTCAGCACCACCTCGGCCACGTTCTGGGCGTTGCCCAGCAGCACGAGCGAGCTCTCGCGGGTGAAGTCCATCTTCTTGGACTGGTCGACCGCGCCCTTGAGGTCTTCGGGGTTGTTGAGGAACCCGACGTGGAAGTTCATGCTGAGGCCCATCTCCTGGGCCTGGCCCAGCAGCGGCTCCCAGTAGTCGTCGACGAGGCGGGGGAGCCCGACCTTGTCGTAGCGGGCGGCGAACAGCACGCCCTTGTGGCCGATGTCGTGGGCCCGCTTCATCTCGGCCACCGACTCGTCGATGTCCCAGAACGGCAGCATCATCATCGGCACCAGCCGGCTGGAGTCGGCGGACGCCCACTCGACGAGCCAGTCGTTGTAGGCCTGCACGCACTGCGTGGCCAGCTCCTTGGGCATGTGGTTCAAGAAGACGTGGCTGTGGAAGCCGAGGATGTTCGGGTAGAGCACCTGGTAGTGGACGCCGACCGAGTCGTTGTACTCCAGGCGGGCCTTGGCATCGATGGCCGGGAGGAAGGCCTCCTGCAGGCGCTTCGGGTGCGACGGCGGGAACTCGGGCCACTGCGCCTGGGCGAACGCACCGACGCCGTAGAGCTTCTGGTCGCCGATGTACCAGTAGTCCTCCTGGCGGCGCTCGTGGAACCGCACGTGGGGGATGAGGTCGCCCCACTTCGGGTCGAGGCGGGCGGTCCAGAGGTCGGCCGGCTCGATGATGTGGGAGTCGACATCGGCCACCGCGAACTTCTCGTAGACGGCGGTCCCGTCGGTGGGCAGCTCGGTCATCAGGTCGTCCCCATCATCAGCACGTTTGAGAGTATTCGCTCACTTACATTAGGGCTCGCCCGTCCGAGGTGTCAACGCGGCCGCCCTGCCGCCACCGGCTCGCGCCCCCCCCCTCGGCCTTTGTGGTCGATCTTCCACGCGTGAAGGGGAAGATCGACCACAAAGCGGAGGGGTGGTCGCCGCCCTCGGCTTTTGTGGTCGATCGTCCACCCGTGGAGGGGAAGATCGACCAGAGAACGGAGCGTGGGGTGGAGCAGGTGGTCGGCGTGGCTTAGGCCAGGTCGTCGAGGAAGGAACGGATGGCGGCGTTCACCGGTTCGGGGAAGGTCAGGTTGGCGGCGTGGCCGGCGCCGGCGATGAGCACCAGCGGCTCGGCGCCGGGGAGGCCGGCGACGAGGTCCTCGGCCTTCGAGACCGGGATGGAGGCGTCGGCGTCGCCGTGGATGACGAGCGCAGGGCAGGCGATCTCGCCGAGCCGGTCGGTCAGGTCGTCGCGGGTCACGAGCGGGTGCATCATCTGCGGGGCGCGGTGGGGCGGCAGGCCGGCCCAGTGGGCCTTCCACGATTCGTCGTCGGCGCGAGGGCCCAAGATCGCCGCCGCCGCGAAGTCGAGCGTCTCCTGGGCCGGTCCGTCGGCCGCCCACGCCTCGGCCATCCCCAGGTACAACGGCACGATCTCGGGGTCCTCCACGCCGGCTTGGGTGTCGATCAGGACCAGGCCCCGCACCCGCTCCGGGGCCCGCAGCGCGGCGCGCAGCGACAGGAACCCGCCCTGGCTCATGCCCGCGAGCACCGCGCGCTCGACGCCGAGGTGGTCGAGCAGCGCCAGGACGTCGTCGGCGCTGTCCCAGTACGACCACGGCTCGTCGTGCTCGGCCTCGCCGTGGCCGCGCTCGTCCCAGGTCACCACCCGGTAGCCGTCTCGCAGCGCGTCGACCTGCGGGGCGAACATCGTGTGGTCCATGAGCAGCCCGTGGCTGAACACGATCACCGGTCCGTCTCCGCCCGAGTCGGTCACGCCGACGGTCGCACCCGTCGCGAGGGTCACCTGGACGAGTGGGTCTGCCATCGATGGGAGCGCCATGCCGGGAGCGTAGGCAGCGCCCCGGTCGTCTGCCCGACCTCCGGTCCGCGCCTAGCTCTCGGGGGGTGCGGGGACGCCTCGGAGGTGGGGGGCCATGAGGAGGGGGGTCACGCTCAGGACGCCGGACTCGACGGGGAGGGTGGCGCCGGTGATCCATCGGGCCTCGTCGCTGGCGAGGAAGGTGGCCGCCCACGCCACGTCCCAGCCGTCGCCGGGCGTGCCGAGCAGGCCGGCCTCGGAGCGCATGGCGTTCATGAACTCGAAGCTCGCCGGGTTCGACACCGACATGACCATGGGGGTGGTGATGTGCCCAGGCGCGATGGCGTTGACGCGGATGCCGTCGCGGCCGTGCGAGTACGCCATGTCCACGGTCATGGCGAGCAGGGCGCCCTTGGCGGCTGAGTAGGCCAGGGTGCCGTCGCCGCGCAGCGCCGAGATCGACGAGATCATCACGATCGAGCCGGCGCCCTTGGCGGTCATCACCGGCACGGCGTACTTCGACGCCAGGAACGCGGAGCGCACGTTGATGGCGAGCGACCGGTCCCACTCCTCCTCGGTGGTGTCGACCACGGTGCCCAGCTTCGGCAGGCCCACGTTGTTGACGAGGATGTCGAGCGTCCCGAAGGCGTCGACGGCGGCGTTCACCATGGCCTCGCAGTCCGCCGCGCTGGTGACGTCGGCGGCGAACACCTTGGCCGTGCCGCCCTCGGCCTCGATCATGGCGAGGGTCTCCTCGGCCCGTTCGGGGTGGAGGTCGGCGAGCAGCACGCTCGCCCCCTCGCGGGCGAGCTGCACCGCGGTGGCCTTGCCCGTGCCGATCCCGGCCCCTGGCGTGGATCCGGCCCCGGTGACGATGGCGACCTTGCCCTCGACCCGTCCTGCGCGCTCGCTCATCGTTGTGCTCCTGTGCTCTGTTCGTTCAGATCTGTCATCGGGCCGGCCCTCATCGGGTCAGCACGGCGGCGCCGGCCTCGTAGCCGCCGACGTTGGTCACCACGGCCACCTCGGCGCCGGCCACCTGGCGGGCGCCGGCCTCGCCGCGCAGCTGGCGGACCGCCTCGGCCGTGTGGCCGAACGCGGCGTGGAGGCGTCCGCCCGAGAGCTGCCCGCCCCACGTGTTGAGCGGCAGCTCGCCGTCGAGCGAGATGCGGTGCCCGCCCTCGACGAACGCGCCCGCCCCACCGGTCTCGCAGAACCCGAGCGCCTCGAGCCACCACACGGCCTCGATGGTGAAGCCGTCGTAGAGCTGGGCGACGTCGACGTCGGCGGGGCCGAGCGCGCTGCGCTCCCAGAGGGCGGTGCCGGTGGCGTGGCCGACGCGGCCCATGTCCTCCCACTGCTCCCACGACGGTCGGCCGTCGATGACGCTGGCCATCGACTCGATGCGCACCGGGCTGCGCAGGTCGGCGACCGTGTCGGCGGCCGACACCACGATGGCGGTGGCGCCGTCGACGGGCACGTCGCAGTCGAACAGGCACATCGGCGTCGAGATCATCCGCGAGGCGAGGTAGTCGTCGACGGTCAGCGGGTCGCGGTAGACGGCATCGGGGTTGAGGCCGGCGTGGGCCCGCTGCGTGACGGGGATCCAGGCCAGCTGCTCGCGGGTCACGCCGAACTCGTGCATGTAGCGGGCGGCGTACGGGGCGATCTGGACGACGGGCGACAGCATCCCGACCGGCAGCAGCCACGCGAGCGGGCCCTCGGCCACCGGCTTGGTCGAGCCGTAGGCGGGCCGGCCGCCGGCGTTGCGGGCCGCGCTGCCCTCCTTCACCGTCCGGTAGATCACGACGTGGCGGGCGGCGCCCGAGGCCACGGCCATGGCCGGCGCCGAGAACGGCAGGCTCATCCCCTCGACCTGGCCCTGGCGCCAACGGGTGGTGATGCGCAGGGCGTCCTGCACCTCGTAGAGGTTGGCGGTGGAGTAGCCGGGCACGTTGGCGACGCCGCCGCCGGGGAACATGGCCAGGCCGTCGATGTCGTCGATGGTCAGCCCGGCATCGGCGACCGCGGCGAGGATGGCGTCGAGCGTGAGCTGGAACCCGGACCGGTCGATCTGGCGGCCGATCGCCGACTGGCCCACACCGGAGATGACGGCGCGGTGCTCGAAGTGCTCGGCGCTCATGCCCGCTCCTCGACGGTGGCTGCGGTGGCGCTGGTGGACGTGGCGGTGGCGGTGGTGGCCGCCACGAAGCTCGGGATGGCGAAGCCGCCGGGGCCGGGCTCGAAGCCCACCTCGACCTCGTCGCCGATGGCGGCGTCGGCCGGGTCGATGCCTCGGAGGCGACCGACGACGCGCACGCCGGGGTGGTCGTAGAACTCCACCAGCACGACGGCGAACGGGACCTCCAGGTCGGGCAGCCAGCGCTGGTGGTTCACGGTGAGGCTGTAGATGCGCCCCGGGCCCGTGACGTCGACGGGCTCGAGCACCCGCCCGCGGCACACCCGGCAGATCCCGCGGGGTGGGAAGGCGTCGGTCCCGCACGCGGTGCACCGGTCGATGACCAGGCGGCCCTCGGCCGCGGCGGCCCAGAACGCTTCGGTCTCGTCGGTGACGGCCGGGGGGATCCCGGTGGTGGCGTCCACGTGCTCCTTCGGATCGGTCGGTGGCAGCAGGGTGCCAGCTGGTCGGGCGGGGTGCTCGGGGGCCGGGCCCCGGAGCAGTTTGAGAGTGTACGCTCACTTCTCGCGGTGGGGTGCGGAGTGCGCCCGCAGCCGTGCCGGGACGAGTCGGAGAGGTGTCGAGTTGCCAGCTGATCGCATCACCCTCGGGGCCGCGGCGCTCCCCGAGCCCGACCGGGACTGGCTCGCCGCCGTGGAGCAGCTGCCCATCGATTCGGTCTGGCAGGGCGGGCACCTGCTGCCCCGCACCGGCACCGGCGAGGCGATCACCCGCCTGGCGCTGCTCACCGCCTGGACCGAGCGGGTGCGCGTCGGCACGGCGATCCTGCTGCTCCCGCTGTACCACCCCGTCGTGATCGCCAAGCAGGTGGCCGACCTCGATGCCCGGTCGGGCGGCCGGGTCACCCTGGGTGTCGGCGTCGGCGGCGAGTTCCCGGCCGAGTTCGACGCGGTCGGCGTGCCGGTGGCCGAGCGCGGCGCCCGCACCGACGAGGGGATCGAGATCCTCCGGGCCCTCTGGTCCGGCGAGCGGATCACCCGGAAGGGCCGGTTCCACGACCTCGACGAGGTGCAGCTCGTCCCGGTGGTCCCGCCGGGGATGACGTCGTCGCCGATGCAGCCCGGCGGTCCGCCCATCGTGGTGTCGGGGCGCAAGCCGCCGGCGATGCGGCGGGCGGCGCGTGCCGGCGACGGCTGGATGCCGTACCTCCTGTCGGCCGACGCCTACGCCCGCACCGTCGACACGGTCACCACCCACGCCGACGAGCTGGGCCGCGACCTCGACGGGTTCGAGTGGATGCTCTACCTGTACTGCTCGATCCGCGCCGACGGCGACCGGGCCCGCCGCGACGTGCGCCAGTTCCTCGGCAGCGCCTACGGCGACAAGCCCGACGAGATGCTCGACCGCATCGCCCCCGCCGGGACCCCCGATGAGGTGGCTGCCCGGGTGCAGGCCTACCTCGACGCCGGCGTCCGCCACATCGTGATCTCGCCGGCCACCCCCGCCGACACGCTCGAGGTGGTCACCCTGGCCGCCGCCGAGGTGCTCCCGCAGCTGAAGCTGCCCACCACCGGAGCGCGGGCATGACCGGGCCGTGCGATGGGCTGGCCGTGGTGGAGGTGGCCGTCGGCGTGAGCGACCTCGGCCTCGGCCTCGCCGGCGGCCTGCCCGGCCGGATGCTCGCCGACCTCGGCGCCACCGTCACCCGGGTCGTCGGCACCGAGCCCATCGAGATCGACCGCGGCGTCACGTGGACGCGCTCCTGGCACCGCGACAAGCAGGTCGTCGCCACCGACGATCCGGTGCAGATCGCTGCGCTGCTCGCCACCGCCGATGTGGCGCTGGTCTACGGCGACGAGCCGGTGGTGGAGCAGCGGGGCCTGGGTTACGGCGACGTGAGCCGGACCAACCCTGCGCTGGTCTACGCCCGCTGCCGGCCCAGCCGCACCGGTGCGGGCGCGGTCGACGACTTCGGCCTGCTCGTCGAGGCCCGCGCCGGGTTCTGCACCCAGCTCGCCGGCCACCGCCCCGGCCCCACGTTCGTCGACGTCCGGGCGCCGGGCTCCGGGGCGGCCTTCCTGCTCACCACCTCGGTGCTCGCCCTGCTGAACCGGCGCGCCGCCACGGGCGAGGGCGGGTGGGCCGACACCTCGCTGTACGACGGGATGCTCGCCACGCTGGGCTGCATGATCGGCCGGCCCGAGCGGGCCAAGCCCGACGTCGAGAGCTACTGGCAGCACGGCTCGACGTTCCCCAACTTCCTCTACCGCTGCGCCGACGGCGAGCTGATCCAGGTCTGGTTCGGCGGCAAGGGCATGTACGTGGCCCTGCTCGACGTGCTCGGCGACGAGCCGAGCCCGAACGGCTACTACGACGACCAGATCACCGGTGCCCTGAACGACCGGGCCCTGCGCTGGCGGTCGCTGTTCGCCACGCAGACCCGCGACGTGTGGATCGAGCGCCTCCGCGCTGCGGGCGTGGCGTGCGAGCCGGTGCTCCACCCCGGCGAGGTGCTGTCGGACCCGCACGTCACCGAGATCGGCCTGTCCGTGCCCCTGGTGCACGACGGCCACGACGACCTGGTCGCCGGCTCGCCCATCGCCGTGGCGCCCCTGGTCGACCACCCGGTGGAAGCGGTCGATGGGAAGCCGGCAGACCCCTCCGAGGGGCCGGTCGCGGTGGCCGGCACCGCCGGCGGGCCGGCGCCGGTGGCGAGCGGTGACCGTCTGCTCGAGGGGCTGCGGGTCGTCGACTTCTCGGCGTTCGTCGCCGGGCCCCTGGGGGCCCAGGTGCTTGCCGACCTCGGCGCCGATGTGATCAAGGTCGAGCCGCCCGCCGGCGAGGCCATGCGCGCCGCGGCGTACGCGGTGGCGGCGTGCCAGCGAGGCAAGCGCGGGTTGGCGCTCGACATCGGCGACCCGGCCGCGCGCCCCGTCGTGGAGCGGCTCCTCGACTGGGCCGATGTGGTGCTGCACAACTTCCGCGTCGGCGTGTCGACGCGCCTCGGCATCGACGAGGCCGTCGTGGGCGAGCGCAACCCCGGTGCGGTCTACTGCCACGCCAGCGGCTTCGGCACGGGCGGGCCGCGGGCCACGTCGCCGGGCAACGACGCCTTGATGCAGGCGCTCACCGGCTTCGAGGTGGCGGTCGGTGGCGCGGGCAACGACCCCATCGCCGGCACGTGGATCCCGATCGACATGACCGGCGGCTGGGTCGCCGCGATCGGCATCCTCGCCGGGCTCTACGCCAAGGCCACCACCGGCCGGGGCCAGCAGGTCGCCACCAGCCTGCTCGGGGCCGGCATGGCCCTGCAGAGCGGGGTGTTCCAGCGCGACGGCGAGGTGATCCCGGGCCCCGAGCTCGACGGCGGCCAGACCGGGTACGGCCCCGGCTACCGCATCTACGAAGCCGCCGACGGCGAGTGGTTCGCCCTCGTGGTGCCCGATGCCGCGGCTTGGGAGCGGCTGCGCGGCGTGGTCGTCGACGCGGTGCTCCCCGCCACCTACGCCCCGCTGCGCGGCGGGACCGACGACGCCCTCGCCCGGGACGCCGAGCTGGCGCTCGAGGTGGGGTTCAAGGCCGCCTCGGCCGCCGAGTGGGTGACGCGGCTGCGGGCCGCCGACGTGCTGGTGGAGCCCATCGAGCCGATGGACCGCGACCAGTTCCGTCGCGGCATCCTCGACGATCCGGTGAACCGCCTGCTCGGCCGGGTGGCGTCGTACGCCACCGCCGACTGGGGCTGGTTCGAGCAGATCGGGCCGCTGCTGCGGTGCGGCCCGTCAGCAGGTGGGGGACCGGCCGGCCGGATCCCGCGCGTGGGCGAGGACACCGTCGGCGTGCTCGAGGAGCTGGGCTTCGATGCCGGCGCCATCGAGGTGCTCCTCGGCGCCGACGTCGCCCGCCAGCTCCGGACCTGAGGGCCACCTGTCCGAGGGCGCGACGGCGGTGCGCCACGGGCGATCGCCCTGCCGCACCCCCTGTCGCCCGCTGCCTGGTGACCGTGATCGCTGAGGTGGGGAGCCGCTACCCGGCGGGCACCGCGTCGCGCAGGCCCAGCAGGCCGGCCGTGTTGGTGCGGAGGACCTGGCGGGTGGTGACCGGGTCGCAGCCGTCGAGCAGGGCGCAGAAGTCGGCCGGCTCGCGCAGCCCCTCGGGGTGCGGGTAGTCCGATCCGAACAGCACGTGCTCGGCGCCGAGGATGCCGATGAGCTCGACGACGTCCTCCTCGGGGAACGGGCACACCCACAGGTGCTCGGCCAGGACCTCGCTGGGTCGCGCCGGGAGCTCACCGCCGAGCATCGGGCCGCGGCGACCGAGCGCGGCGGCCTTGTCGACCATCTTGAGCAGGGCCTTCAGCCAGCTGCTGCCGTTCTCGATCGACATGATCTTCACGTCGGGGTGGCGCCCGAAGAGGTTGTGCAGGCTGAGGGCGCACAGCGTGTCGACGATGGGTCGCTCGGTGCTGCACAGCGCCCACTGCAGCGGTGACTGCTTGTGGGAGGGGTTGCGCGGGTCCTCGGACCACAGGCGGCCGACGTCGGCGTTGTAGCCGCTGTTGGACACGTGGAACGCGACCGGCACGCCGGCCTCGGCCACCGTCGCCCAGAACGGGTCGAACATGGGGTCGGCGGGGGAGTGGCCGCCGATGGGCCCGGGCCGCAGGTGCACCACGCGGGCGCCGGCCTCGAGCACCCGGTTGAGCTCGGCCAGGCCCCGGTCGAGATCGAGGAGCGACAGCATCGGCACGGAGAAGAGGCGGCCGTCGTCGCCGTAGCCCCAGTCCTCTTCGAGCCACCGGTTGAACGCGCGCAGGCTGGCGTAGCAGAGGTCGAGATCGCCCTGCATGTCCTGCTCGACGGCCACGCCGAGCGTCGGGAGCATGATCGTGGCCTCGAGGCCCTGCTCGTCCATGAGGGCCAGGCGGGCGCCGCGGTCGATGAACGCCGGGTGGTCCTTGGCGTTGATCACCTCGCGGTGGGTGAAGCCGTCGGCCACCTCGCCGGCGAAGAGCCCTTGGAGCGCACCCGGAGCCGACGCGTGGTCGCCCGGCATCACGCTCATGAACGTGCGCGAGCTGCCCAGGAACACGCGGCCGAGACCGTCCTTGCTGCGATCGACCCGGATGGTCGCGTCCTGGTACCGGGCCTCGATGTGGCGCGAGAAGCAGTCGTCGGGCTCGTAGTAGTGCCCATCGGCATCGATCAGCGGGTATTCCTGCACCGGGACCTCCTCCACTGGCGCTTAGAAAGTGAGCGCACAGTTACTTACTGTCCCAGGCGGCAGCCTCGGCTGTCAACCTTCTGCGCCGACATCGGCGCGCGGACGAGCCCTCGCTGGCCCGTCAGCGGGGTGGTCGTCCGCTCGGCGTCGCGCCACCACACCGGGGATGGTGGGGTGGGTGGGTCGACCCGGCTACTGCGGGTCGAGCGTGGCCAGGAGGGCGTGGACGTCCTGGGGGAAGACGCGGATCTCGGTGATGGCGCCGTCGGCCGCGGTGAACAGCTCGACCACGTCGGTGGTGGCCGAGCGTCCGGTGTCCTTGGCCGTCCAGGTCTGCGTGGTGACCATCACGGCCACGTCGCCGGCATCGATCAGGCGCGACGACGGATCGATCACCCGGTCCCAGTGGCGGGCGAAGGTGGCCGACATGGCGTCGATGCCGCCGAGGCCGACGTTGCGGCCGCCGTGGGGGAGCGATGCCGGCTGCTCGATGCAGATGCCGGGGGCGTAGAGCGCGCGGGCGTCGTCGATGGCGCCGGCGCGGAACCGGCGGCCGAGCTCCTGCACCAGGGCGGCGGGGCCCTCAGGTGCGTCGGGTGCGGTGGTCATGGCCGGCCGTCCGATCAGGAGGGGTCGCCGATGGCGGGGAAGAACCCGTCGCGGGTCCCCTCGCTCACCAGCTTCACCGCCCGGTCGACGTCGAAGCGGGGCTTGTGCCGGCTCTCGAGCGACACCATGAGGGCGATGCCCATGACGGCACGCGCCGCGATGTCGGGCGACTCGAGCTCGAACCCGTAGCGCTGCTCCACCTCGCGCCACGCCTCGGCCAGGCGGTCCATGGCCACCGAGAAGCTCTCGCGGTAGAAGCGCTTGGCCACCTGCGGGTCGCCGAACAGCACGAGCCCGAGGAGCGGGAGCACCTCTTCGAGCGTGGAGATCAGCTGGCGGTAGAGGCCTTCGAGGGTCTCGATCTGGCGCTCGGGGGTGAGCGGCTCGTCGCGGTCGACCACCTCGGTGGCGGCCACGAGCTGGTCGACGGCCTCGCTGAGCGGCTCGACCACGGCCTCGAAGAACAGCTGGTCCTTGCTCTCGAAGTGCCGGTAGATCACGCCCTCGCTGATGCCGCCCTTCTCGGCGATGGCGCGGATGGTGGTGCCGTTCATGTCGCCGGTCTCGGAGAACGCCCGGCGGGCGGCCTGCAGGATCGACTTGCGGCGGGCTTCGGCGTTGAGGCGCTTGGCGCGTGGCGCACCGGTCACCGACTTGGAAGCGCGGGGCGGTTGCCTGGCCAATCGATTCCTCCTCGGAACGCACCCGCGCGGCGTGCGCGAACCGGGCCAGACTACGGCATCGCAGCCCGAAGAAAGTAGTTCCTCACTCGGAAGTCGAAAATGGCCGGTGGCCGGTCCCGATGCTGGTGGGGGGCCGCTGGCAGCCCTACCATGAGCGAGCGCTCGCTCACTTCGGGACCCAGGGAAGGACCATGCGATGCACGCAGCAGTCGCCTACGAGGCGGGCCAGCCGCTCGTCGTCGAAGACCTCGACCTGCCCGAGGTCGGACCCCGCGACGTGCTCGTCCGGCTGTCCGCCAGCGGCATCTGCCACACCGATCTGACCGTCATCGACGGCCTGTCGGCGCTGCCGCTGCCGATGGTGCCGGGCCATGAGGGTTGCGGGGTGGTCGAGGAGGTCGGGGCCGAGGTCCAGCGCGTGCGCGTGGGCGACCGCGTGGCCGCCTCGGTGTCGCCCGCGTGCGGCCGGTGCTGGTGGTGCCTCAACGGGATGTCGCAGCACTGCGAGCTCAAGCCCGTCGTGTCGGCTCACCACCGTTACACCCTCCCCGACGGCCGGACCGCCCCCGCGCTGTGCGGTTGCGGCACCTTCGCCGAGGCGATGGTGGTCGACGAGGCCTCGGTGGTCGCCGTCCAGACCGACCTGGCCGACGAGCAGCTCGCGCTCCTGGGCTGCGGCGTCACCACCGGCCTGGGCGCCGCACTCATCACCGCCGGCGTCACGCCCGGCGCCACCGTCGCCGTCATCGGGTGCGGGGCCGTCGGCCAGTCGGTGGTGCAGGGCGCCCGCATCGCCGGGGCGGCCACCATCATCGCGATCGACCTGGCCGAGGCCCGACGCGACGCGGCCGTCGCCGTCGGCGCCACCCACGCGATCGACCCGGCGGCCGGCGACCCGGTCGAGCAGGTCCGGGCCCTCACCGGCGGCCGGGGCGTTGACTTCGGCTTCGAGGTGGTGGGTCACCCCGACCTGATGGTCCAAGCTGTCGGCATGGTCCGCACCGCCGGCGTCGTCACCTTCGTGGGCATGCCCCCGAAGGACGCCATGCTCACGCTCCCCGCGGTCGGCGCCATCTTCTCGGGCAAGCGCATCCAGGGCTCGGTGGTGGGCGGGGCCCAGATCCTGCGGGACATCCCGCGGTTCATCCGCCTGGCCGAGTCGGGCCGGCTCGACCTCGAGTCGATGGTCTCGCGGCGCATCGGTCTCGCCCAGATCAACGAGGGGATCGACCTGCTGCGCCAGGCCGACGGCGTCAGGACCGTCGTTGTCTGACCCGGTGCCCGCCGCGTTCGAGCGCTTCCGGCTCGACGGGCGCGTCGCCCTGGTCACCGGGGCCTCGTCGGGCCTGGGCGAGGCGGCGGCTCGGGCCCTGGCCTCGGCCGGTGCCCGGGTGGCGGTGGTGGCCCGGCGGCTCGACCGCCTCGAAGCGCTGGCGGCCGAGATCGGCGGCCAGGCCGTGGCGTGCGACCTCCTCGACGACGATCAGCTCGATGCCCTGGTGCCCACCGTGGCCGCCCGCCTCGGTCCGCCCGAGATCGTGGTCAACACGGCCGGCCACATCATCGGCGGCGACCGCGCCGAGGACGAGGCGCCGGCCAACATCGACCAGACCCTCCGCCTCAACCTGGTGGCGCCGTTCCGGGTCGCCCAGGCGGCCCACCCGCACATGGTGGCGATCGGGCGCGGCTCGGTGATCAACGTGTCGTCGATCAGCGGGCTCGTCGGCATCCCGGGCATCCCGCAGGCGTCGTACGCGGCGAGCAAGGCCGGGCTGTCGGGGCTCACCGTCGAGCTGGCCGTGCAGTGGGCCCCGCAGCGCATCCGCGTGAACACGGTGGCGCCCGGCTTCTTCCGCAGCGAGATCACCGAGTCGCTCTTCGAGGGCGAGCGGGGGAGCCAGTGGCTCCGCCGCAACACGCCGCTGCCCGACGTGGCCACCGCCGACGATCTGGTGGGCGCCATCTCGTGGCTCGCCAGCGACGCCGCCCGCTACGTGACCGGCCAGACCATCGTGGTCGACGGGGGCTGGACCGCCCGCTAGCGCGCTGGGGCCGGCCGCCGACCTAGGGCTGGTCGAGCAGCTGGGTGATCAGGGGCTCGTAGGCGTCGGTGGGCGCCGGCTCGGACAGCGCCCGGAACACCACCGCTCGGATCAGCAGCTGCCTCCCGTGCGGGCCGAGCACCAAGGGATCGAGCCGCTCGTCCTGAGCGTGGTCGACCGCTCGGTCGACGAGGGCGATCGCGTCGGCGTAGCGCGCCGCGCGCCAGTAGGGGCTGATGTCGATGACGGCCGGAGGCAGGCTCGCGTGGAACAGGACGTTGCCCGCGAGGTCGCCGTGCACCAGCTGGCAGGGAAGGGAGAGGGGCCGTCGAGCCTCGGCCAGCAGCGCGAGCGATCCGGGGAGGGGTGGGGCCGACTCGCCCCACGCGGCCCGATCGGCGTGGGCCCACCGGTCGTGTCCCCGCATCGCGGCGCCCCACTGGACCGGGGCGACGGCGGCGTGGAACCGTGCCGACACGTCGAGTAGCTCGGATCGCGTCGCGCTCCGTGGCTCGCCGTCGAGCCAGTGCCAGGCGGTCCAGCCGTCGACCACCCACGTCCCATCGACGCTCCGGGCCGGGCGCGCCACGCGGACGGTCTCCGAGGGGGCCAGGCCGTCCAATGCGTCGGCCAGCCAGGTGGTGCGGGCCGGCTCGGGCGCCGGCTTGAACACGAGGAGGCCGGAGCGGAAGGCATCGCCCTGTCCGCCCGGCAACGGCGCCACCTCGTCGACGCCCCACGCTCGCAGGACCGACCCCGGCGGTGGCGCGTTGCCGCCGACTCCCTGCGCCCGAGGAGTGGAGTCGCCCATCTCCGAAGCATGCCCGCCCCGGTCGTCCCCGCGCCGGCGGTTCGCTCCGTCCCCCCGGGGTGGTGCGGCCGTTGCCGCGCGTGCGGCCACGTCGCAGCGACAATCGTGTCGCCGGCCTGCGATTGTCGCTCCGACGTGGCCGGACGCGGACGGTCGGCACCGGGAAGGGTCGCGTGGATCCGGTCTGCGTCGTGGCCTCGGCGGGCGGGAGACCTGGTCGCAGGAGCAGATCGCCTGAGGTGGCGGCGTGGGAGGATGGGCCGGTGCGGGATGCGGAGCGGTGGTGGGCCGTCGCGGCGGGGACGCTCGGCCTGGCCTGCTTCGTTGCGGGCGCGCTGCTGACGCGGGCTCCGGCCGTCGACCGGCCGATCGAGGAGGCGGTGACGGATCTCGTCCAGCGCCGCCGGGTCGTGCTCTCGGGCTCGGTGATCTCCATCACGGGAGCCGCCCTGCTGCTCTGGCCGCTCGCCCTGGTGGCCGCGGAGCCAGGCTCGGATGGTTGGCGGTCGCTGGCCGTCTTCTCGATGGCGGCGTGGGTGTTCGGCTTCGGGTTCCTCGCGCTCGGCTCCCTGCTCCTGATCGGGGTCGTCTGGCGCGTCGACGGTGGTCCGGGCCCAGGCCTCGCCCGGGCCCTCCTCGACATCAGCCACCTCGCCGTGTGGTCGGTGTCGGCGCCGATCGGCGCGCTGTCGGTCGCGGCCACCACCGCGCTCGGCGTCCAGGTCGGGCGCTTCGGTCCAGCCGTCGTGGTCGCGGCGGCGGTCAAGATCGCCACCGTCGTGGTGGAGCTCGCCGGCACCGGCCGCCAGCGCGGCTGGAACGCAGGAGGCTGGGCGCTCGGGGTGAGCGGGTACGCCACGGTCGCCTGGTTCGCGCTCGTCCTCGTCGCCCTCGCCTGACGGCGGCCGGCATCCTTCAGCGGGTGAAGGTGAGGTGGGTGACGCCGCTGGGCGTCGTGACCGCCTCGATCTCGTAGCCCTGCTCCCAGCCCTCCAGGCCGTCCCACAGGCGGACGCCGCGGCCGAGCAGGATCGGCACCTGCACCACGTGGAGGTGGTCGACCAGGCCGGCGGCGAGGAACTCGCGCACCATGGTGGGTCCGCCGCCGATGCGGACGTCCTGCCCGGCGGCGGCGTCGCGCGCCACCTCGAGCGCTTCCGTGGGAGAGGCATCGAGGAAGTGGAACGTCGTCCCGCCCTCCATCTCCATCGAGGGCAGCGGTCGGTGGGTCAGGACGTACGTCGGCGTGTGGAAGGGCGGGTCGTCGCCCCACCACCCGCGCCACGCCGGATCGTCCTGCCAGCCCGGAGGCCCGAACTTGTTCGCGCCCATGATCTCGGCGCCGATCCCGGAGCCGTGCCGTTCGGCGATCGCGTCATCGGCGCCCTCGCTGCCGCCCGGCTCGCGAAAGATCTCGCTACGGGCGTACCGGGTGGCGAACATCCACTCGTGGAGCCGCCGCCCGGCGTGGCCGAACGGCGTCTCGAGGGACTGCCCCTCTCCGGTGGCGAACCCGTCGAGCGAGATCGAGAAGTTGTGGATGCGGACGCGAGACATGGCGGTCTCCCTCAGGTGGTGGTGCGAGTCGGTCGGACTGGTTGACCGGTGCGGCGGCGAGATCTCATCGGTCGCCGGTGCTCGCTGTCTACAGGCGGCCGGAGTCGAGCGTGGGCTCGGCGCCCCGCCGGCGGGCGTAGGCGGCGTCGACCACGCCTTCGGGATCATCGGCGAGCACCAGGTCCTGCGTGGCCGCCACGTGCACCCGGACCAGGCGCTCGGCCTCGGCGGCGTCGCCCGCCTCGATGGCGTCGGCGATGCGGCCGTGGGTGCGCACCACGGCCCGCGCCTCGGCGACCGAGGGGTACTCGCCCCGGCTCGACCGGGACTCGGCCCACGCTTCCTCCTGCGCCGACCACAGCGCCACCAGGCTGCGGATGACCGAGCGCAGGGTGGCGTTGGGGGTGCAGGCGACGACGAGATCGTGGAACTCGCGGGCGGTGTGGGTGAAGTCGACGCCGTCGGAGACCAGCTCGGCCGACCGCTCGATGTTGTCGCGCAGCAGGGGCAGCACCGCCCGCTTGCGATCGGCGCGGCCGGCGCAGGCCGCCGCGCCCAGCGGCTCGAGCTGCTGCAGGGCACCCGCCAGGTCGGCCACCGACACGCCGTCGCCCTGGAGCACGAGCCCCAGGTGGTACGCCGCCGACCGCTCGTCGGGGCGGTGGGTCTCGAGGCCGCCGATCTTGCCGCGGCGCACGGTGACGAGGCCCTCGGTCTCGAGGATGCGGACCGCCTCGCGGACCGAGGGGTAGCTGACGCCGAACTCCTGGACGAGCTGGTCCTGGGTGGGCAGCGCGTACTGCTCGTCGCCGGAGGCGAGGATGCGGCGGCGCAGCTCGGCCGCCACCAGCTCGCCCACCCGGGGCTGCTGGACGCGGGTGCGCCGGGTGGCAGCGGGCGCCGTGCTCGCAGCGTCATCCGGGGCGGCCATGGGTGGGACCGTAGCAAGCTTGGTTGACGAATCCTTGTAAGTATTGATGGGATTGACCGAAGCGGATAGCTTGCCGACCGATGGACTTCGACCTGGGGAACGACGTCGCCGCCCTGCGGGAGCGGCTGCGGGGCCTGATCGCAGACGAGATCGCGCCCGACTACCTCGGCGCCTTCACCGCCAATCCCGATGACCTGGAGGTGGCGCAGCGGTTCTGCCGCCTGCTCGCCGCCCAGGGCCTGCTCTGCATGGCCTGGCCCGAGGAGTTCGGCGGTCGGGGCGCGTCGGCCTGGGAGCAGACCGCGGTGCGCGAGGAGATGTGGGCGCACCACGAGCCCCGCGGTGCGCAGTACATGGGCGTCAACTGGGTCGGCCCGACGATCATGCGCCACGGCACCGAGGCCCAGCAGGCGCTGCACCTGCCGCCGATCGCCAACGGCGAGGTGATCTGGTGCCAGGGGTTCTCCGAGCCCGACGCCGGCTCCGACCTGGCCTCCATCCAGACCGTGGCCCGCCGCGACGACGATGGCGACGGCTGGCGGATCACGGGGCAGAAGATCTGGACCTCCTACGCCACGATGGCGCAGTGGTGCTTCCTCCTGGCCCGCACGTCGAAGGAGGCCAAGAAGCACCAGGGCCTCACCATCTTCCTGGTCCCGATGGACGACCCGGCGATCGAGGTCCGGCCCATCGCCACCATGCTCGGGCCCCACCACCTCAACGAGGTCTTCATCGACGACCTGCACGTCACCGACGCCAACGTGCTCGGCCAGGTGGGCGACGGCTGGTCGGTGGTCCGCGAGGTGCTGTCGTTCGAGCGGGTCGGCATCGCCCGCTACGCCCGCTGCGAGCGGCTGCTCCAGGGTGCGCCCGCCGCGCTGGGCGACCGGTGGGACGACGTGTCCGACGACCTGCGCGGGCGCTGGGCCCGGATGCTCGTGCACTGCCGCCGGGCCCGGCTGCTCGCCTACTCCGTGGTGGCCGAGCAGGAGGCCGGACGGGTGGCACCCGCGAACGCGGCGACGTACCGCATCGCCGCCACCCGGCTCGACCAGGAGAGCGCCGAGGTGCTCATGGACCTGGCCGCCCTCGCCCCGCACGGCGACGAGGCCGACCGCTTCGTCCGCGCCGTCGAGGACCACCACCGCTACTCGGTCTCCGCCACCATCTCCTCGGGCAGCATCGAGATGCAGCGCATCCTCTTGTCCCGCGTCCTCCTGGCGGCATCGTGATCACCGACCTGAGCGACGAGGCCCAGGAGTACGGGCGCCAGGCCTCGCGCGCCTTCGAGGCGGCGGGCGGCGACGAGCTGGTCCAGCGCGGTGAGCGCGATCCCGAGCAGCGCCAGCACCTGGTCGACGCCGTCCTGGCCGAGCTGGGCGCCTGGGACCTCGATCCCGCGGCCAGCGCCGACGAGCTGGAGGCTGCGGCCGCGCTGTGCCGCAGCGCCGGCCGCCACGCCATCCCGCACCCGATCGCCGAGCGCCTCTCCAAGCCGAGCGACCTCGATGTCGACGGCTTGGTGGTCGTGGACGATGCCGCGCCCCGCGCGGCCGTCGGTGGCACCGACCTGCGCTGGGCCGCCGTGCACCTCGACGGCCGCCGCAGCCGCGCCACCGCCCGACCGATGACGGCGCCGCCGCGGAAGTCGGCGTTCGTGGTCGAGCTCGACCTCGAGCCCATCGACCAGCTCGGCGCCGGCGACCTCGCCCGCGCCCTGGTGCTGCCGTGCTGGACCCTGCTCGGCATGCTCGACCGGGCGATCGACCTGACCTGTGCCTACGTTCAGGAGCGCCAGCAGTTCGGGCAGGCCCTCGCGGGGTTCCAGAGCGTGCAGTTCCAGCTCACCGACGCCGAGGTCGAGCGCAGCGGCGTCGAGCAGCTCGCCCGGTACGCCCTCTGGAGCGTGCAGGCCGGTCGGCCCGAAGCCGTCGAGGACGCCCTCGCCCTCCGCCTCGCTGCCATCGAGGGCGCCGAGGTCGTGTTCCGCATCACCCACCAGCTCCACGGGGCCATCGGGTTCTGCGACGAGACCTTCTTGTCCTGGCTGTCCCGCGCCAGCCAACCGTTCCGCCGCATCCCCTTGGGGCGGGCCGCCACGACCCAGGAGCTGTCACAGCTCCTGGGTCGGCACGGCCTGTCAGGCTTGTACTCCACGGCCTTGGAGGGATGATGCAGTACGACCTGCCCGACTCGATGCGCATCGAGGTCGACGGCCCGATCCGCACGGTCGTCCTCGACCGTCCCGACGACCGCAACGCCATCGACAAGGACCTGCACCGGGCCCTCGCCCAGGTGTGGCGCCAGCTCGCGGCCGACCGCGAGGCCAAGGCCGTCATCCTCACCGGCGCTGGGCGGGCGTTCAGCGGGGGCGGCGACCTGGGTTGGATCACCACGTTCCTCGACGATCCGGTGGGCCGCGACGAGAGCCTGCGCGAGGCGGCCGAGATCATCGACGAGGTGCTGCGCTTCCCGCTCCCCGTCATCGCCGCCGTCAACGGCCCGGCCGTCGGGCTCGGCTGCAGCGTGGCCGTGCTCTGCGACGTGGTGCTCATGGCCGACACCGCCTACCTCGCCGACCCGCACGTCTCGGTCGGCCTGGTCGCGGGCGACGGTGGCGCCGCGTTCTGGCCGCTGCTCGCGCCGCCCCTGCGGATACGCGAGGCCCTCTTCACCGGCGACCGGATCGCGGCGGCCCAGGCGGTCGAGATCGGCCTCGCCTCGCGCACCGTCGCACCCGACGACCTGCTCGCCGAGGCCCACCGGCTGGCCACCCGGTTCGCCGCCCAGCCCGCCGAGGCCCTCCAGGCCACCAAGCGCGTCGCCAACATGCACCTGGCCCAGGCCCTGAGCGGCGCGGTGCCCGCCGGCCTGGCCGCCGAGGCCAAGACCATGCAGTCCGACGAGCACCGCCGCCTCCTGCTCGCGCTGTCCGCCCCGAAGCCCTCGTGAGCGACCTCGACGAGTTCCGCGCCTCGGTGCGCGACTGGTGCCGGGCCACCATCCCCGCCGACTGGCGCGCCGCCCAGACCGGTGTGGCCGACGACGCCTTCGTGTCGTTCCAGCACGACTGGTTCCAGGCGCTGCGCGCCGCCGGGTACGCCGTGCCGCACTGGCCCGCCGAGTGGGGCGGTGGCATGTCGACCGCCGAGCAGGTCGTGCTCTACCAGGAGCTCGCCGCCCACGACGCCCCTCGCCTGGTGATGGCGTTCGTGTCGATCCACCACGCCGCGTCCACGCTGCTGGTCGGCGGGACCGACGAGCAGCAGGCGCGGCACCTGCCGGCCATCCTCGACGGCGAGATCTGGTGCCAGGGCTTCTCCGAGCCGCAGGCCGGCTCCGACCTGGCCAGCCTGAGCTGCGCCGCCCTTCCCGTCGACGGCGGCTACCGGGTCACGGGCCAGAAGGTCTGGGTCAGCGGGGCGCTGCACGCCGACTGGTGCCTGCTCCTGGCCCGCAGCGACCCCGAAGCGCCCAAGCGCTCGGGCATCTCGTACTTCCTCCTCGACATGCGGTCGCCCGGCCTCGACGTCCGGCCCATCCGCCAGGCCACCGGCGAGTCGCACTTCTGCGAGATCTTCCTCGACGACGTGTTCATCCCCACCGAGAACCTCGTCGGCCCGGCCCACGCCGGGTGGCAGATCGCCCAGGCCACCCTCGCCGCCGAGCGCGGCATGACGATGCTGGAGCTGGCCGAGCGCCTCGGCAACGCCGGGTTCGGCTGGCTGATCGACGCCTGCGAGCGGCCGGGCCTCGGGGGAAGCC
The DNA here is from genome assembly GCF_049993875.1 of Aquihabitans sp. McL0605. Lineage (NCBI taxonomy): Bacteria > Bacillati > Actinomycetota > Acidimicrobiia > Acidimicrobiales > Iamiaceae > Aquihabitans > Aquihabitans sp. McL0605. The sequence continues at coordinate 1,867,703 of NZ_CP188252.1, read as the reverse complement.
GACCGATCGACGACCCGGTGGTCCAGGACCGGCTGGCCGCCTTCGACACCGAGATCGCCGGGCTGCGCTCGTTGTGCCGCAGCCACGTCGACCGGGCCGACGCCGGCCTCGACGGGCCCGCCGACGCGTCGATCGTGAAGCTCTACTACTCCGAGCTGCTCCAGCGGATGACGGGGTTCGGCGCCGAGATCGTGGGCCTCTCCGGCCAGACCGTGCTGCAGAAGCCCATCTCGAGCGGCTGGGAGTCGGGCGCCTGGGTGCTCGACTTCATCAGCTCGTGGGAGTGGACGATCCCCGGCGGCTCGAGCGAGATCCAGCGGACGATCATCGGCGAGCGCGGCCTCGGTCTGCCCCGGGAACCGAAGGGCGCGTCGTGACCGACCTCTCCGAGCACCACGACGAGCTGCGCCAGGTGGCTCGAGACCTGCTGGCCGCGTCGCCCGACGGCGATCCCGGCTGGGCGCAGCTGGCGGAGCTGGGGTGGATCGGCCTGGAGGTGCCCGAGGCGCTGGACGGGTCGGGGGCCACGTTCGCCGAGACCGCGATCGTGCTCGAAGAGCTGGGCCGCGCCGCATCGACCACCGCCTTTTTCGGCACGGCGGTGCTCGGCGTCGGCGCCCTCGCCGCGGTGGCGCCCACCGACCAGCGGGATCAGCTCCTCCGCCAGGTGGCGGCCGGGCAGCGGACCGTCGCCGTCGCCCTCACCGCCGGCGGCGACGAGGCCCTGGCCGCGCCGCCGTTCTCCCTGGAGCGGACCGACGGCGGCCTCCGCCTCCACGGCCGGGCCGAGTTCGTGGTCGACGCCGCCGAAGCCGACGACCTGCTCCTCCTCGCCACCCACCCGGGCGATCCCGCGGCGCCCGGCATCGCCGGCGGGTCGAGGCTCGTGCTGGTCCGGGTGGCTCCCTTCCTCGTCGAGGTGGACGAGGTCCCCGTCGTCGACGCCACGCGGCGCTTCGGCACGGTCGCGGCCGACCGCGTGGAGATCGACGACGACGCCGTCTGGGCCTTCACCGGCGACGGTGGGGCGGCCGCCCAGCGGGTCCTCGACCGGGCCGCCGTGGCCGTGGCGTGCGACGCCATGGGACTGGCCGGCGCCATGCTCGACGCCATGGTCGCCTACCTCGGCGAGCGCCGCCAGTTCGGCCGCCAGATCGGTTCGTTCCAGGCGGTGAAGCACGCGTGCGCCGACCTGCTGGTGGAGCTGACGATCGGCCGTGAGCTGCTGACCGCCGCCGTCGCGGCCTCCGCCGCCGGCGACGTCGACGCGGGCCGGGCCGCCTCCCGGGCCGCGTCGTTCGTGACCGCGGCCGCCGTCGACGTGGTGGGCGAGGCCCTCCAGCTCCACGGCGCCATGGGCTACAGCTGGGAGAGCGGCCTCCACGTGTACCTCAAGCGGGCCATCCTCGACCGGTCGCTGTACGGCTCCCCGGCCGCCCACCGCCGCCGCCTCGCCGCCCTCCTCATCGCCGCCCGCCCCGCCTGACACCAGCCCGCGCGCACGCGGCTGGGTGGGCAGAACCGTGTCCATGCGGCACGGTTCTGCACCCGCCACGCCGAGCGGCGCGGTGGGCGCCTAGGGGAGCTTGATCGAAGCGGGGTCGGCGGGCTCGAAGTCGTACACGCGGCAGGCGTTGCCGATGGTGATCTTGTGCTGCGTCTCCTCGGGCAGGTGCCCGAGCCACTTGCGGGCCAGGTTGATGGTGTCGGGCCAGGTGGAGTCGGAGTGCGGGTAGTCGCACTCGAGCATCACGTTGTCCTCGCCGATGATGTCGAGCAGGCGCAGGCCGGCGGCGTCCTCGATGAACGTGCCGAAGACGTGGTCCTTGAACAGCTGGCGGATGTCGGTGTCGAGGTCGAACGACGCCTCGCCGAACGACTCGCCGCGGTCGTGGGCCGCGTTCATGTTGATGTCGAAGCGCGAGGCCCAGAAGCGCTGCTTGTCGATGACCTGCTCGGCCCGCTCGAGGAAGTAGGGGATCCAGCCGATCGAGCCCTCGGACAGGGCGATCTTCAGGTTCGGGAACTGCTCGAAGTTGCCGCTGAACAGCCAGTCGAGGAGCGTGCCGGCCTGGTTGGCGGCCGCCGAGTACGCCATGAAGGCGAGCGTCGGCATGTCCTCGGAGGTGCGGATCAGGTTCGAGGACGAGCCCACGTGCATGGAGATGACCTGGCCGGCGTCGTTCGCCGCCCGGAACATCGGGTCCCAGAAGTCGGTGTGGATCGACGGGAGGCCGAGCTTGGTGGGGTTCTCGGAGAAGGCGATCGACTTGGCGCCCAGGGCGGCGGTGCGCTCGATCTCGGCGGCGGCCAGCTTGGGGTCCCACAGCGGGATGATCATCATCGGGATGAACCGGCCCGGGTGGGCGTCGGCGAACTCCTCGAGGATGAAGTCGTTCCACGCCCTCACGCACTCGAGGGCCACCACCTTGTCCTTGGCCTCGTGGAAGATCTGGCCGCAGTAGCGGGGGAACGACGGGAACAGCATCGACGACAGCACGAAGCCCTGGTCCATGTCGGTCACGCGGGCGTCGGGCTCGTAGCAGCCGAGGCGCATGTCGTCGTAGGAGATGGGCTCGGGGGAGAACTCCTCCTTGGACTTGCCGGCCACGGCGTTGAGGCCGGTGGTGACGATCTGGCGGTCCTCGTAGACCCAGAACTCCTGGCCGTCGGCCCGCTCGATCCGCGGCGCGATGGACCGCATCTTCTCGGGCACGCGCTCCTGCCACAGGCGTTCCGGCTCGATGAGGTGATCGTCGACGGAGATGAACCAGTTGATGGACACGCGAGCCTCCTGAGGCCGTCTAGCGCAGTGCGGTGGTGCGGTCGGGATGACGCCCGGCGGAGCGAGAAAGTGAGTGGGCGTTCACGTTCTCCATCTTCGGCAACCCGCCGCGGCCTGTCAAGCCGGGCGCCCGTCGATCAGAACGTGTCGGCGATGGCCCAGGGGCCTTCGGTGAACGGGCGGCCGAGCAGATCCATGCTGTAGACGATCTGGCCGGTGACGGCGCCGGGCGCGCCCGAGCACAGCTCCAGGGCGGCGTCGGCCATGGCCTCGTCGGGCTCCACCGGTGCGTTGTCGGGGGTGTGCGGCGACACCACGGCGACGCCCGGGGTCATGACCAGCCCCGACGTGCCGAGCGCGTTGACGCTGATGCCCCGGCCCTCGGTCTCGGCCGCCAGCCCGGTGGTGAGGCGGTCGAGCGCCACCTTGCACATGCCGTAGGGCGTGCAGCCGTCGCTGGCCCAGTCGGGGTACGGCGGCCCCTTGGGGTGGCGGGCCTGCTTGGACGTGATGTTCACGATCCAGCCCCGGCCTTCGTCGAGCATCGACGGGATGGCGAGCTGGCACAGCCGGAAGGGGGCGTGGACCATCATCTGGAACATCAGGTCGTAGCGGCGCGGGGCGATGTCGAGCGCGGGGCCGTAGAAGTTCACGCCGGCGTTGTTCACCAGGGTGTCGACCGGACCGACGAGCGCGTTGGCCCGCGACACGATGGTCTCGACCTCGTCGGGGTCGGTGAGGTCGGCCCGGAGCGGGACGGCGAACCCGCCCGCCGCGGTGATGGCGTCGACCGTCTCCTCGATCGAGCCGGGCAGCCGCGACGTGCCGGCGGACAGGGTGCGGGCCACCAGCACGACGGCCGCGCCCTCGCCCGCCAACCGCTCCGCGATGTGCTGGCCGATGCCGCGGCTGGCGCCGGTGACGATGGCCACGCGTCCTTCGAGTGCTCCCACGGCGGTGACCATAACAAAGTGAGCGCCCACTCTGTAAGATGGCCGGGAGCGCGTGCGCTGAGTACGCTGGATCGAGCACGCACAGGGGGTGCCCCATGGACAAAGAAGCCTTCGAGCACGACCTCGTCCGCCGGCTGCTCCAGCACGTCGAGCACGGCACCACCGACCTCACCGACGAGATCCTCGAGGTCCCGGTCGACGTGTACACATCGGCCGACCGCTTGGCCGAGGAGCGCACCGCCCTCTTCGGCGACCAGCCGCTGCTGCTGTGCCTGTCGGGCGCGCTGCCCCGGCCCGGCAGCTACCTCACGGTCGACCTGTGCGGCACCCCGGTCCTCGTCAGCCGGGGCAAGGACGGCCGCGTCCACGCCTTCTTGAACGCCTGCCGCCACCGCGGCGTGCGCGTGATGGACGGTGCCGGCGAGGCCCGCCGCTTCACCTGCCCGTTCCACAACTGGACCTACGACAACGAGGGCGCGCTCGTCGGGCTCCCGGTCGCCACCGCCTTCGAGGGCATGTGCCGGGAGGACAAGGGCCTCGTCGAGCTCCCCGTCACCGAGGGCTACGGCCTGGTGGTCGGGCGCCTCCGGCCCGGCGCCGAGATCGACATCGACGAGTACCTCGGCCCCGACCTGGCCGCCGAGCTGGCGCTGCTCGACTTCGCCGACTGGGAGCTGTTCGGCGAGCCCCACACCCACCCGGTGGGCGCCAACTGGAAGGTCACGCTCGACACCTACCGCGAGAACTACCACTTCGACTTCCTGCACCGCGACACGCTCGCCGCCTACGCGCACGGCGGCATCCTCACGTTCGACCCGTTCGGCCGGCACCTCCGCAACTGCTCGGCGATCAAGTCGATCGACCAGCTCAAGGGCGTGCCCGAGGAGGAGTGGGGCGACGTCGGGGCCCACTTCAGCCTCCAGTACGCGCTGTTCCCCAACATCAGCCTCACGTTCGACAGCCGCCACATCGAGCTGTGGCAGATCCTGCCCACCGGCGTGAGCTCGTCCGAGGTGGTGCACACCACGTACGTGCGGCCCGGGCTCTCCGAGGACGAGACCACCAAGCTCGCCGACATGGCGCCGTGGATCTGCGAGACGGTCGTCGACGGCGAGGACTTCTGGGTGGCCGGCCGCACCGAGCCGGGCATCGGCACCGGCCTGCTCGGCACCGTGGTCTTCGGTCGCAACGAGCCCGCCCCCCAGCACCTGCACCAGGGCTTCGAGGCGGCCATCGCCGCCGCCCGAGCCGCCGGCCGCGACTGATCCCAGCTCTGCACCACCCCCGGCGCCCGCCGGCGAAAGGACCAACGGCATGCACGACATCGTGATCCGCGGCGGCGAGGTCGTCGACGGCACCGGGGCCGGGCCGAGGCGGGCCGACGTGGCCATCGACGGCGATCGCATCACCGCGGTGGGCGACGTGCCCGATGCCGGCCGCCGCGAGCTCGACGCCACCGGCCGCCTGGTCACGCCGGGCTTCGTCGACATCCACACCCACCTCGACGCCCAGCTGTTCTGGGACCCGGTGGCCAGCCCGTCGTGCTTCCACGGCGTCACCACCATCGTGCTGGGCAACTGCGGCGTGACGTTCGCGCCGGTGCAGCCGGGCAAGGAGCGCTACCTCGCCGAGATGATGGAGTCGGTCGAGGACATCTCGGCCGACGCGGTCATGGACGGCATCGCCTGGGGGTGGGAGACCTACGGCGACTACCTCGACGCCCTGCGCGGGCTGGCGCTCGGCGTCAACGTCGGCGGGCTCGTCGGCCACTGCGCGCTGCGCTACTACGTGATGGGCGAGCGGGGCCTGGCCGAGGAGCCGGCCACCGACGCCGACATCGCCGCCATGGCCGCGCTGGTGCGCGAGGCGATGGACCGCGGCGCGCTCGGCTTCTCGTCGTCGCGCAGCTTCATGCACACCGTCCCCGACGGCCGCCCGGTGCCGGGCACCTACGCCCAGCCGGCCGAGCTGGCCGCCATCGCCCACGCCCTGGCCGACTGCGGGCGCGGGGTCATCGAGGTGGTCCCCCGCATCGGCGAGCGCGACGGCCCCGACCGGCAGAACTCCATCTCCGAGCTGGCGTGGATGGAGGAGGTCAGCCGCTCGTCGGGCCGGCCGCTCACCTTCGCCATGATGCAGAGCGACCGCCGTCCCGACCTGTGGTCATGGGTGATGGGCGAGGTGGGCGAGGCCCGCGGCCGCGGTGCCGACCTGCGGCCCCAGACCACCGCGCGCGGGAGCGGCATCCTCTACGGCCTCGCCGGCCACTCGCCCTACGACGCGCTGCCCGCCTGGGTGGAGCTGATGGCCAAACCGTGGGCCAAGCGGGTGGAGGCCCTGGCCGACGCCGACCTCCGCGCCCGCCTGGTGCACGAGGCCGACCAGCCCGCCGACCTCTCGGGGCCGCTGGCGCCGAAGGACCCGGCCAAGCTCTACCTGCTGCCGCCCGGCATCGCCCGCTACGACGTGAGCGAGGCCAACAGCCTGGCGGCCGAAGCGGCGCGCCGGGGCACCACCGCGGCGGGCGCGTTCTTCGACTTCCTCGCCGAGACCGACGGCCGTGGGCTGCTCTACTACCCGGTCCTCAACCAGGACCTCGGGGCGGTGGCGCAGATGCTGGTGAACCCCGATGTGATCGTCGGCGTGGCCGATGCCGGGGCCCACGTCGCCCTCACCATGGACGCCGGCCAGTCGAGCTTCCTGCTCAGCCACTGGGTTCGCGACCAGGGCCTGCTCGACATCGGCACCGCCGTGCGCAAGCTCACCCAGGAGCCGGCCGAGTTCTTCGGCCTGGTCGACCGCGGCGTGGTGGCCCCGGGCGCCCACGCCGACCTCAACGTCATCGACCTCGAGGGGCTGCAGCTGCACACCCCCGAGATCGTCGACGACTTCCCGCTCGGCTCGTCGCGCTTCCTCCAGCGCGCCGACGGCTACGACTACACGCTCGTCAACGGCCAGGTCCTCGTCGACCACGACGAGCTCACCGCCGCCCGCCCCGGCACCGTCGTCAGCCCCGCCTGAAACCAAGAACCCCGCACCCCAACCGCTCCGAACCTTCTGTGATGATCCCGGCTCAGCCCCGGGCCATCACAGAACGTTCGGGTCAAGGGCGGCGGGGGACGACCTCGTCGGCCCAGGCCTGGAGCTGGGGGACCAGGAGGGGCCAGCGGGCGAAGAGGCTGCCGCCGGCGGCTCGGGCGGCCTGGCGGTCGAGCCACTCGCGGTCGCCCCACGGGGGCTCGACCAGGCGGGCGCTCGGCAGGGTGGCGGCCACCGCTTCGGACGTGGCGCGGGTGTGGTTGAGATCGCTCTCGCCGCTGCGGAACACCAGGGCGGGCAGGGTCATGGCGGCGGCATCGGCGGCCGTGAGGCCGGGGACCACCTCGTCGCCGCAGGGGCAGTAGACGAGCATCCACCGCTCCATGAGCTCGATGAACTCGCGGGGGTCCTGGGCCAGCAGGCGCTCGCGGTTGGCGGGGTTGCGCTCGAGCGGCTCCTGCCACTCGGGGAGGGCGGCCACCGCCTCCATGCCGTCGTTCCAGGCGGCACGGATCGACCCGCTGCAGTAGTGGTACCCGAGCCCGATGAGCCCGAGCACGCCGCCGCTGATCCACCACACGGCAAGGGCCGAGGCCACGTCGGGGTGGCGGGCGGCGGTGAGCAGCGACACCCGGGACCCACCGGAGCCGCCGGCGATGACGACGGGCCCGAGGTCGAGGTGGCGCAGGAGGCCGGCGAGGGCGTCGGCCTGCATGGCCGACTCGGATGCGCCGGTGAAGCACACGTCGGAGGCGCCGGTGTTGGGCCGGTCCCAGATGACGACCTGATCGCCCGACGCGGCGAGCGCCTCGGCCAGCTCGCGCACGCCGCCGTAGTCCTTGCTGAACCGGCCGCCGGGCGTGAGCGCCCACGGCCGCCCGCCGCGGCCGGCCTCGCCGATCACCTCGTAGGCGATCGTGAGGCCGTCGATCGCTACCGAGGCCACGTCGGGCCGAGCGCGATCCGCAGCGGCTCGATCACGAGAACACGCCGATGCCGGCGGCCTCGTTCCGCGCCTTCCAGTCCGCCTTCGGCATGCGCGTCACGTCGACGTCGGTGGAACGGGCGCGGAGGGCGCCGACCGTGGCGTCCTCTCGCTTCACGTGCTTGAACGGGTCCCAGTCGAAGAACCGGGTGGCGTTCTGCCAGGTGATCTTGTGGATCTCCTCGTCGCTGCACCCCGCGTCCTGGAGCTCGCCCCAGGCCTGCTCGGGGGAGTTGGGCCAGGTGGTGTCGGTGTGGGGGTAGTCGCACTCCCAGGCGATGATGTCGATGCCGATCCGGTCGCGGAGCAACAGGCCCGACGGGTCGGTGATGTAGCAGGCGAGGATGTGCTCGCGGAACACCTCGGAGGGCAGCTTGCCGCCGAAGTCGTCGCGCTCGTGGAGCCACGCCTGGTTCTGCACGTGGCGGTCGATGCGGTCGAAGTAGAAGGGGATCCAGCCGATCCCGCCCTCGGACAGGGCCACCTTGAGGTCGGGGAACCGGCGCAGGGTGGGGCCGAAGAGGAGGTCCTGGGCGGTGATGGCGCTGATCTGGCAGGCCAGCACCATGAGGTGGTCGACCGGTGCCTCCTTCGGGCGCTGGATCACGTCGAACCCGCCGCCGATGTGCAGCGACAAGATGATGTTGTGGTCGCACATGGCGGCCAGCATCGGATCCCAGTAGCCCGACAGGAAGCTCTCGAAGCCCTGGACGTGCGGGGTCTCGAGGAAGCTGATGGAGCGGCAGCCCTTCGCGGCGAGGCGGTTGACCTCTTCGACGGCGAGGTCGACGTCCCACATGGGCACGATGCCCTGGGGGATGAACCGGCCGGGGTAGCTGCCGGCCCACTCGTCGATGGCCCAGTCGTTGTAGGCCCGGAGCATGATGAGGGCGACCTCCTTGTCGCCCGCCTCGGTGAACGTGCGGGCGTTGAAGCCGGCCATGGTGGGGAAGTTCATCGAGGCGTGGATGCCGTTGGCGTCCATGTCGCGCACGCGCTGGTGCACGTCGAAGCAGCCGGGGCGCAGCTCGGAGTAGGTGCCCGGGTCGAACCCCCACTCCTCGGCCGGCCAGCCCACGGTGGCGGCCATGCCGAAGCGGGTCGAGGTGGCCTCGCCGCCGAACACCCACTCGTCGACGCCCTGGGCGTTGCGGACGACCTTGGGCGCCTTGTCGGCCCACTTCGCCGGCACGTGGTTCTCGTACATGTCCGGCGGTTCGATGATGTGGTCGTCGATGCTGACCAGGATCATGTCGTCCATCTGCATGGGAGGGTTCCTCTCGGGAGGTTCGTCAGGCGGCGATCGTCGGGTCGGCGGTCGTCAGGAGGTGGTGGTCAGGCGGGGGTGATCACGGGGAGGTGCTCCCACCCGCGGACGGTGGAGGTGCGGGCCTGCTTGGCGTGGTCCCAGTCGACGTCCCACTCGGGGAAGCGCTGCAGGATCTCGTCGAGCGCCACCCGGCCCTCGAGGCGGGCGAGGGCCGCACCGAGGCAGAAGTGCAGGCCGTAGCCGAACGACAGGTGGTGGCCGATCTTGCGGTGGATGTCGAACGAGTCGCCGTCGGCGAACTCGCGGTCGTCGCGGTTGGCCGAGCCGTTGAGCAGCAGGATGGCGCTGCCGGCCGGCACGGTCTGGCCGTGGTGCTCCACGTCGGCGGTGACCAGGCGGGCCTGCACGGGGGAGGGGGCCTCGTATCGGAGGATCTCCTCGATGGCCTGCGGCACCAGCTCGCGGTTCTCGGCGATCTGGCGGCGCTGGTCGGGGTGCTCGGCGAGCACCTTGCCGGTCCAGCCGATGAGCCGGGTGGTGGTCTCGTTGCCGGCGGCGGCGAGCAGGTTGATGAAGTTGAGGAGCTCGGTGCGGGTGAGCTTGCGCCGGGTGCCGCTGGCGGAGTCGTCGAACTCGGCCTGGAGCAGCTCGGTCATCAGGTCGTCGGAGGGGTGCTCCGCCCGCCAGTCGAGGTAGTCACCGAACGCGTTGGCCTGGTCGAGGCCGGCGTAGAAGTCGGTGGCGTCGGGGATCTTGTCGTCCTCCATGCGGAGGCCGCTGTCGATCTGGTCGCGCAGCGCCACCTGGTCCTGCTCGGGGATGCCGAGGAGCATGCCGATGGTGCGCATGGGCATCTCGGCGCCGATGTCGGCGATGAAGTCGAAGCCCCCGGAGCCGACGAGCGGGTCGAGGCTGCGGGCGCAGAACTCGCGCACCTTGGGCTCGATGGCGGCCATCTTCCGGGGCGTGAAGACCCGCGAGAGGATGCCGCGGTGCTCGTCGTGGCCGGGCGGGTCGTCGAAGATGATCGAGCCCGGCGGGATCTCGATGTCGGCCTTGATCAGCTCGAGCAGCGAGCCCTGCTTGGAGCTGTAGGTGTGCCAGTCCTTGAGGCCGTCCTCGACGTCCTTGAACCGGCTCAGCGCGTAGAAGTCGAGCTTCTCGTTGTAGTAGAGCGGCGTCTCTTCCCGGAGCCGGCGCCAGATCGGGTACGGGTCGGTGTCGATCTCGAAGTCGTACGGGTCGTAGTACGCCGGGTCGGTGCTGGTGGCGGTCATGCCGGCCACGCGATCGACTTGGTCTCCAGGTACTGGTCGAAGCCGGCCACGCCGTTCTGGCGTCCGACCCCGCTCTGCTTGTAGCCGCCGAAGGGCAGGTCGGCCATGTAGGCGGCCCCGCCGTCGACGCTCATGGACCCGGCGCGGACCCGGCTGGCCACCGCCATCGACCGCTCGGTGGAGCCGGAGAACACGGTGCCGGCGAGGCCGTACTTGCTGTCGTTGGCGATGCGCACGGCGTCGTCGTCATCGTCGAACGGGATGACCACGAGCACCGGCCCGAAGATCTCCTCCTGGGCGATGGTCATGGAGTTGTCGACATCGGTGAACATCGTCGGCTCCACGAAGAAGCCCTTGTCGAGGTGCGCCGGCCGCTTGCCGCCGAGGGCGAGCGTGGCGCCCTCGTCGATGCCCTTCTGGATGTAGCCGAGCACGCGGTCGCGCTGCTTGGCCGAGATCTGCGGGCCCTGGAGGTTGCCGGGATCCTGCGGGTCGCCGTAGGGCACGGCGGCCATCATCGATCGGATGAGCTCGACGCCCTCGTCGTAGCGGCTGCGGGGGAGCAGCATCCGGGTGGGGATGGCGCAGCCCTGGCCGGCGTGGGTGCACACGGCCATGCCCATGAACGACGCGATGCCCAGGTCGGCGTCGTCGAGGACGATGGTGGCCGACTTGCCGCCCAGCTCGAGGAACAGCCGCTTCATGGTGGCGGCGCCCTTCTCCATGATGCGCTGGCCCACGGTGGTGGAGCCGGTGAAGGAGATGGCGTCGACCAGCGGCGAGAGCGTGAGCTCCTCGCCGACGAAGTGGTCGGAGGCGTTGACGATGTTGATGACGCCGGCGGGGATGTCGGTGCGCTCGGCGATGACCCGGCCGAGCAGCGTGGCGTTCCACGGCGTGTCGGGGGCCGGCTTGACCACCATGGTGTTGCCGGTGGCGAGGGCCTGGCCGACCTTGTTGATGATCACCTCGAACGGGAAGTTCCAGGGGGTGATGGCGCCGACGACGCCCACCGGCTCCTTGACGATGCGGCGGTGGGTGAGCGAGCCGCGGAGGTCGGGGACGTCGGGGAGGTCGGTCACCCACGGGTACTCGTCCATGAGCTTGGCCGGGTACGTGAGGGAGTGCTCGAGCGGCACGTCGAGCTGGGGGCCGTGGGTGAGCATCCGCGGGGCGCCCACCTCGAGGATCAGCTGCTCGCGCAGCTCCTCCTGCACGGCTTCGAGCCCCGCCTGCAGCTGCTCGATGCAGTGCTTGCGGAACGCCCGGTCGGTGGACCAGGTGGTCTCGTCGAACGCCCGGCGGGCGGCGGCGATGGCTCGGTGCATGTCGTCGGCGGTGCCGTCGGCGACGACGCCGAGCACCTCCTCGGTGGCCGGGTTGACGTTCTCGAACGTCGCCCCGGTGCTCGATGCGACGAGCTCACCATCGATGAGCATCCTCGACTCTGGATCGACCACGGCTCTTCCCCTTCAATGCGGTCCCCTACGCGCGATGGCGGCCCCATCGAGCAGGATCGGAGAGTACCTGAATTTGACGTCGCAGTCAAAACGGGCTACTTTCGGGCGCATGGTACGCAGCCTGGACTTCCCGGTGTTCGACGCCGACAACCACCTGTACGAGACGGAGGAGGCCTTCACCCGGCACCTCCCGAAGCAGTACCGGAGCGCCATCGACTACGTGCAGGTCAAGGGCCGCACGAAGATCGTGGTGCGCGGCACGATCAGCGACTACATCCCCAACCCCACCTTCGAGGTGGTGGCCCGGCCGGGTGCCCAGGAGGAGTACTTCCGCATCGGCAACCCGAAGGGGCTGTCGTACCGGGAGCTCATCGGCGACCCGATGAAGTGCATCCCGGCGTTCCGGGAGCCGGCGCCCCGCATCGAGCTCATGGACGAGCTGGGCGTCGACCGCACGCTCATGTTCCCCACCCTCGCCAGCCTCCTCGAGGAGCGCATGCGCGACGACCCCAAGCTGATCCACGCCGTCGTCCACTCCCTCAACGAGTGGCTCTACGAGACCTGGCAGTTCGACTACGAGGGCCGGATCTTCACCACCCCGGTGATCTCCCTGCCCATCGTCGACGAGGCCATCAAGGAGCTCGAGTGGTGCCTCGAGCGCGGGGCCAAGACCGTGCTGATCCGCCCGGCGCCCGTGCCCGGCTACGGCGGCTCGCGCTCGTTCGCCCTCGAGGAGTTCGACCCGTTCTGGGAGGCCGTGCAGGAGTCGGGGATCCTCGTGTCGATGCACGCCTCCGACAGCGGCTACTCCCGCTACACCGCCGACTGGACCGGCCCGCAGGAGATGCTCCCGTTCCGGCCCGACCCGTTCCGGATGATGACCTCGCAGAAGCGCCCGATCGAGGACACCATGTCCGCCGCGGTCTGCCACGGCCTGCTCACCCGCTTCCCCCGCCTCAACATCGCGGCGGTCGAGAACGGCGGCGACTGGGTCCTCCCGTTCCTGGAGCACCTGCAGGACACCTACGAGAAGATGCCGCAGGCGTTCGACGAGGACCCGATCGTGGCGTTCAAGCGGAACATCTACGTCAGCCCGTTCCACGAGGACAAGCTCGACGAGCTCATCGACGCCCTCGGCGTCGACCACATCCTCTTCGGGTCGGACTTCCCGCACCCCGAGGGCCTCGCCGATCCGTGCAGCTACGTCGACCACCTGCCCTCGGACCTGGCGCACGAAGACCTCGCCAAGGTCATGGGCGGCAACCTCGGCCGGCTCATGGGCATCGACGCCCTCGTCTGAACCCCTCTCCCCACCTCTCCAGGAGCACCACCGCATGAGCCACGAAGCCGTCATCGTCTCCACCGCGCGCACGCCGATCGCCACCGCCTTCAAGGGCTCGCTGATCGAGACCGATGCGTTCACCATCGCCACCCTCACGGTGGCCGAGAGCGTGCGCCGCTCGGGTCTCGACCCCGCGCTGGTCGACGACGTGGTGCTGGGTGAGTCGCTCTACGGCGGCGGGGCCATCGCCCGCTACGCCGCCATCGAGGCCGGCCTGGTCCACGCACCTGGCATCGCCCACAACCGCCACTGCGCGTCGGGCCTCGGCACCCTCTCCACCGCGGCCGCGTCGGTCATGGCCGGCATGGACCGCGTGGTGGTGGCCGGCGGCGTGCAGTCCACCTCCACCTCGCCCAAGGCGGTGCGCCGGGTGCCCGGCACCGACTTCGTCGACGAGGACTGGCTGTCGCCCAGCCACCCCGCCACCGACGACGCCCCCATCCGCGACATGACCATCACGGTCGGCTGGAACGCAGCGCGCAAGGCCGGCATCTCCCGCGAGGACCTCGATGCCTGGGCCTACCGCTCGCACATGCGGGCCATCGGCGGCATCGACAGCGGCGCCTTCGCCGACGAGATCGTGGCGGTCCCCGTCACCCTCCGCGACGGCACCTCGTTCTCGTTCGACACCGACGAGCACCCGCGGCGCTCCTCGTCGCTCGAGAAGCTCGCCTCGCTCAAGCCGCTGCACCCCGAGATCGAGGGCTTCAGCATCACGGCCGGCAACTCGGCCGGCGTCAACGACGGCGCCGCGGCCATGGTCGTCGCCGACCGCGACTTCGCCATCGCCAACGGCGCTCCGGTGCTGGCCACCGTGAAGTCGTGGGCCTCGGCCGGCGTCACCCCCGCCGACACCGGGCTGGCCCCGCCGGTCGCCATCCGCAAGGCGCTCGAGCGCGCCGGGCTCACCGTCGGCGACATCGACCTGTGGGAGATCAACGAGGCCTTCGCCTCGGTGCCGATCGCCGCGGTCCGCGAGCTCGGGCTCGACGAGGACCTGGTCAACCCGCTCGGCTCCGGCTGCAGCCTCGGGCACCCCGTCGCCATGACCGGGTCCCGCATGGCGATGACCCTGGTCCACGAGCTGCGCCGCCGTGGCGGTGGCCTCGCCGTGGCCGCCATGTGCGCCGGCGGCGGCATGGCCTCCGCTGTCATCCTCGAGGTCCCTGCTCCTTAAGCGGGGTCTCCCGCCGAGCTGGCCGACAGGGCGATCGGCGATCGCCCCGTGGCGAGCGCCGGATCAGGGATGGCCGGGTGCTGCCCGGAGACGGTGGATGCACCAGGCGACGCTGCCCGCCGCCAGCCCGATGACGGCCCCGACCATGCCGGACGGGATGCCCACCTCGAACACGGCGAACCATGCCGTGGGCGGGTAGGCCGCCAACCCGAGCACCAGGCCCACGACACCGCCGATCGCACCCAGCCCGATCGCAGCCACCAGCGACCACCGTGCCGGGGTCGGGATGTCGCTCAACGTGCTTGCCACCCCGGTCGACCAGCTTCGACGTCGGTCCATCCAGATCACCCTGCCAGACCCGCAGCGCCACGCCGGCCCAACCGATGTGCCACTCGTCGAGTCAGGTGTGCGCCTCGCCCACGAGGTAGCAGTGGTCGGAGAAGGCGAAGTCACAGTTGATGAAGGCCGAACCGGGCTGAGAGAAGAACGATTTTCGAACCCACACGTAGTCGATCTTCTCGTCGACGCCCGGTGATCTCTCCGTATCGGTTCCCGTCCAAGGAAGGCCGGGGTAGTCGACATCCCACGAGTTCGGGAAGTACGCGTTCGTCTGTGCCGCGCTCAAGTTCATGTCTCCCGTCATGAAGATCTGGCCGGGGTGGTCGTCCCAAAAGGCTCTGATCAGGAGGAAGTCGAACGATGCGTTGGCATCGCTGTCGGCTGTCAGGTGGGCCACGCATCTGCGCCACTGGAATCCCCAGCCCTGCTTGACGATGCAGTTCAGGTCGGGCGAGTAGTACAGGTTCATGCTGTAGGTGCCACCGACATCTGCGCCGAACTCGAGCGAGGCATTGCCGAACCCGTGGGCCATGCACGACGCGGTCCTGACCTGGCTGTCGGCCGCGTAGTCGCGGAAGAAGTGTGAGTGCATGTTGCTTGGAGAGAGGTGAAATGCGATGTACGCGACGTCGTCGGCGCAGGCCTCGGTGAGCCCGACGTACCAGACCGTTGGGGCCGTCGTGTTCACGAACCAGATGACCTTGCTCTTTGGTTGGTCGGGTCGCCAGTGTCCGTTGTTCCGGTCGCGGTGGCAGAGGCTTGGCACATGTTGAAGGTCTGAGCCGGTGCATCTGTCGCCCCCGCAGGACTCGCCCACCGGGCTTCGAGGCAGGAGGCGATCGTTGCCGCCAGCGAGAGCGCGATCAGGGCGTTCAACAGGCTTCGTGTCGGGCCCCTCCTGGCAATACCGGTGTTGCTCATGTCAATGACCCGCGATCGAGTCGGGTGCTGGGGCCTCGCCGACGTTGTAGGACGGCGGTTTGGGCCTGACGTACGTCAGGGTCCGGTCTCCGACGCCGACCTGGATCGTGTCGTTGTTGGTGGTGGTCCAGGTCCCATCGATCGATCGGTGCAGCACGCCGGAGTCGACCTGTCCGACCAGCGAGCCGTCTCCGAGGTGGCGTGGAGCGTGGGCGTTCTCGTTGGTGATCCCGTCGGTCATGGCCGCCTGACGCTTGGTCCAGGTCCCCCGCACGTACTCCCAGGCCGCGTGCTGGCCCACGATCGCAAGCCCTCCCGGTATGCACATCGTCCCGAGCTCGGTCCAGTCGGCAAGGACGGGCTGCGCTGCGTCTGGAAGCGCAACGGGCTCGAGGGTGTCGGTAGCTGCACCCGTCACGAACCGTTGCGCGTCGTGGGGGTCGGGCTTCCAGCCCTCGGGGAGCGGTCCCCACGGCACAGCTCCAGGTTGGTCCGCATCGACGACCTCGAGCGCGGCATAGCCGTCGCCGGTTGGACAGAGCTCGGCCAGAGAGGCCGAGAGGGGTTCGCTCTTCGTTCCGTGCTGGGACACGTCGAAGACGAGACCACCGGTTGCACCTGTCGAGTAGAAGGCCTGGAGGGTGGTGCCCCCGGAGGAGATCCACCCCCAGTTGTGCAGGCCGTCGATCACTGGCGTCGTCCCGAGCGTCGAGACCTCACCGTGGGTCAGGGTGAACGCAGTCCCTCGCACCGGAGCCCCGCCGTCTGGCGCGATGGCATCGCAATCCCCGTCGCAGAGGTTCGCGACGCCGAGGAGCTCGCCGCCCGAAGTTCCCAGGATGAGGCTGTCGAGGGACGCTTCGGGCCAGGGGAACGCGACCGTTGTCCAGGTCTCGTCCTTGACCGAGTACGTGGCCAGGTCCTTGAAGTCGCTCATCCAGATGTGGTCGTCATCGCTGGCGAGCGGTGCCGCTCCCGGACGCGCCACCGGCGACCGCTCCATGGCCTGATCGAGGGTTGCCTTCACAACCTGTGGCGGACCGCCGCTCCTGACCGCTCCGCTATCGCCGGCGGATCCACACGCGGTCACCGTCGTCCCGGCCGCCGCCGCTAGCCCGATCACGAACATAGTTGAAATCCACCGTAACATCATGAAATATACCTTCGCGCGCCCACGGGTGGCAGTCAAGGGTGATCTCAGATGACGTGGAAGCGTTCCACCTCTGTGTTCAACCGCCGCGGGCCTCGATCAACGCGCTGCGGCTGATCTTGGTGGCCTCGCTGCGGGGCATGGCGTCGATGATCTCGATCGACTTCGGGACCTTGTACGGGGTGAGGCGCGCCTTGGCGTAGGCCACCACCTCGTCG
Organism: Aquihabitans sp. McL0605; assembly: GCF_049993875.1. Lineage (NCBI taxonomy): Bacteria > Bacillati > Actinomycetota > Acidimicrobiia > Acidimicrobiales > Iamiaceae > Aquihabitans > Aquihabitans sp. McL0605. Next base: position 1,850,787 of record NZ_CP188252.1, on the reverse strand, counting down.
AGCGTCGGCGGGTTGGCGGCGTCGTGCGGCTCGATGATGGCGTGGACCCGACGGCCCCACTCCTCGTCGAGCAGGCCGATCACCACCACGTCGGCGATGGCGGGGTGGTCGATCAGCGCCGCCTCCACCTCCGCCGGGAAGATGTTGGCCCCGCCGGAGATGATCACGTCGACGCGGCGGTCGACCAGGTGGAGGAAGCCGTCCCCATCGACGAAGCCGAGGTCGCCGGCCGTCTCGAACCCGTCGTCGGTGCCCCGCAGCTGGGGCGCGCCGCCGAGGTACTCGTAGCCCCCGTACAGCGGGGAGCGGAGGTAGATCTCACCGATCTCGCCGTCGGGGACCTCGTGCCCGTCGGGGTCGAGGATGCGCACCTCGGTGCCGCGCTGGCCGCGGCCGACGCTGCCGGGGTGGGCCAGCCACTCGTCGCCGCGCAGGGCGGTGAGGCCGAGGCCCTCGGTCATGCCGTAGGCCATGAGGATCCGCTCGGATCCGATCAGGCCCGCCCAGCGGCGCACGAGCGACGGCGGCATCATCGCCGCGCCCTGGAGGATCCAGTCGAGGCTCGAGAGGTCCCGCCGCTCGATGCGGTCGAGGTCGGCGATGCGCTGGAGCATCGTCGGGGTGGCCGTGAACGTGGTGATGCGGTGGCGCTCGACCACCTCGACGGCGAGGGCGGCGCCGAAGCGCTCGAGCACCACCAGCTCGTCGCCGCCGAGCAGGTTGAGGAGCGTGCTGAACCCGTTGGCGTGGTACATCGGCGCCAGCACGAGGATGCGCTGGGGCTGGGGAACCTCGTGCCACCCGGCGATCATCGGCGTGGCGAACTGGGGGTCGAACAGGCCGGGCCGCCGGGTCAGGATCACCTTGGGGGTGCCGGTCGATCCGCTGCTGCAGATGCCCTGCATGTGGGGTGAGGTGGCGTCGGCCAGCTCGGGCACGGGTTGGTCGGCGGTGGCGTCGATCCAGGTCCGGTCGGCGCTGGCCAGGTGGACCACCGGCTCGATCACGGCGGTCAGGCGCGTCAGCTCCCACTCGGGGACGTCCCACCGCACGGGGATCGGCACCGCCCCGAGCTTCCAGGCGGCGAGAGCGCCCAGCACCAGCTGCGGGGTGTTGCCCAGCGCCAGGGTGACCCGGCTGCCGAGGCCGACGCCGCGCGCCGCCAGGGCGCCGGCGAGGCGGCTCGACCGGTCGTCGAGCTCGGCCCAGGTGAGGGCGGTCTCGGCCCCGTCGGTGCCCACAAACCGCAGGGGCACGGTGGTGGGACGGTCGGCGGCCAGCTGCGCGATCCGCGCTCCGATCGTGGGGAGCGCCGCATTCTTTGAGTTCGACATCAGTGTTAGTTTTGCACGTCATGACCGCACCGTCACCGCAACCGTGCTCGTACGAGGCCAGGGCGTGGCTCGGCGACCAGCTCATCGCCACCTCGGCGGCCACGCTCCGGGTCGACGAGCCCGGCGCGGCACCCGTGCTCCTCTTCCCTGCGGCCGCCGTGGCGCCGGCCGGGGCGGCCCTCGCGGCGCCCGCCACCGACGGGTACGTGACGTTCGATCCCGAGCGGGTCCGGGTCGAGCTGGTCGACGCTGCGCCCGGCAGCGACGAGCGCGACGTGACCACCAAGGCGTTCCCCACCTGGGGCGACGCCTCCGATCTGGTCGCCATCATGGACGTCCGCCCGGGCCCGGCCACCGGCCGCGGCGCCACCTACGTGAGCGTGGGCCGCGCCGACCACCGCCGCCCGGTGGTCGAGGGCAGCCAGATGCTCGGCCAGGCCATCGTCGCCGCCGGCCGGCACGCCCCCGGCCGCCGCGTGGTGTCGGCCTCGATGGTGTTCGTACGGGTGGCCGACGCCGCCCAGCCGATGACCTTCGAGCTCGAGGAGCTGGCGAACGGGCGGACCTTCACCGGCCTCACCATCCGTGTCCACCAGGGCGACCGCCTGTGCGCCAGCGGCACCTTCCTCCTCGACGTGAAGGCCCCCGACGCGATCCGCCACGCGGTCGACGCACCAGAGGTGGCCGGGCCCTACGAGAGCATCCCGTTCGACATGTCGGTCACCGGCCGCGACATCCGGGTGGTCGACGGCGCGTACACCGGCGACCCCGAGGCGCCCGTCGGCCCACCCGAGCTCGACGCCTGGGTGCGGTTCCGCGACCTGCCCGCCGACCCGCCGCTGCACGCCGGCCTGCTCGCCCAGTTCACCGGGCACATGCCCATCGCGGCGGCCTTCCGCCCCCACGCCGGCATCGGCCAGGACGCGGCGCACCGCACGCTGTCGACGGCCATCAACGCCATCACCATCTCCTTCCACGCCGACCCGCGCGCCGACCGGTGGATGCACTACCACCACCTGTCCACGTCCGCCGGCGATGGCATGACCCACGCCGAGTGCCGGGTGTTCGACGAGGGCGGCGCGCTGCTGGCGTCGTTCGCCGTCGAGGCCATGGTCCGGCCGCTGCCCACCCACCACGTCGTCGACGAGAGGAAGTCGCTGTGAGCCTCACCACCGGCCGCGGCCCGCTGAGCCCCCACCCCGCCGGCCGCTTCGAACCGCCCCTGCCGGGCGAGGTCACCTACATCGAGCCGTTCCTGCGCCGGATCCGCGGCAAGGACCGCGTGCGCACGGTCATCGACACCGAGCGCGCGTTCCTCGTGCACCGCTCCGGTGCGCCGCCCACCTACGCCTTCCCCGCGTCCGACGTGCACGACGTGGCCTGCGAGCCCGAGCCCGCCGTGCCCGGCTACGTCCGGGTGGCGTGGCACTCGGTGCCGCGCTGGTACGAGGAGGAGGAGGAGGTGTTCGGGCACCCCCGCAACCCGTACCACCGCGTCGACTGCGTCGCGTCGCACCGGCGCCTGCGCGTCGAGGTGGGCGGCGAGGTGCTGGTGGACACCACCGACGTGATCGCCCTGTTCGAGACCTCGCTCGCACCCAAGCTGTACGTGCGGCGAGACCTGGTCCGCATGGACCTCCTCGTCGCCGGGGCCACCACCACCTACTGCCCCTACAAGGGCACCGCCTGGTACTGGACGGCGGTGGTGGGCGACACGGTGGTCGACGACGTGGCCTGGTCGTACCACGAGCCGCTGCCCGAGTCGTCGCCGATCGCCGGGTACCTCAGCTTCGACCCGGCTCGCGCCGACGTGCGCGCCGACGTGCTCACCGCCGACTGATCGGCAGCGGTCAGCCGGCCGGCGCGGCGGGGGCGCGGGGGATGACCGCGACCGTCGGGATCGATGCGCTGGCGCCCAGGTGGAGCACCGAGTCGACCACGCGGACCAGCTCCTCGACCTCGATCAGCGAGCCGGACATGAGGCCCTTCTCGATCCAGGCCGGGGCGACCTCGGCCGCCAGGTCCATGTCCCAGGCCATCGGCAGCTCGGTGCCGCCGTGGCCGTCGCCACCGGCGCAGTCGCCGACGATCAGGCGGGTGAAGCCCACCTCGGGGTGCTCGACGCGCAGGGCCTCGACGAGCTTGTCGAGCGCGGCCTTGCTCACGATGTACGCACCCAGCCCCGGCCACGGAGCCGTCATGGACGCGCTGACCGACGACAGGTACACGGCCACGCCGTGCGAGGCGGCCAGGTGGGGGAGGGCAGCCGCGGTCACGAGGGCGGCGCCGGTGACGTTGGTGGCGAGCGTGCGGCTCCACGTGTCGGCGTCGAGCTCGGCCAGGCGGCCGAGGGTGCCCACGCCGCTGGCGAAGACGAGGGCGTCGATCCCGCCGAGCTGCTCGGCAGCCTGGGCGATGGCCTTCTCGACCGAGACCTGGTCGGTGACGTCGCAGGCGATCGCCACCGTGCCCTCGCCCGCCTCCGCGGCGGCCGCATCGAGGCGGTCCTGGCGCCGGGCGAGCAGCGCCACCTCGCCTCCACGCTGTGCGAGGCCGATGCCGATGCACCGACCCAGTCCGCTCGATGCCCCCACGACGACGGTCCTCATGGCAGCATCCTAATACCGACATCGACGTCGAATTCTCGTCCGGGGCCGCGCTATCGTCCCGGCGTCACCAGGAGGCGCCCGTGTCCGAAGCCACCCCCGATGAGGCCGACAAGGCGGGGCCGCGCACGCCCAAGGGGACCAAGACGCGCGAGCGGCTGCTCGAGGCGGCCAAGGCCACCTTCGAGGAGACCGGGTTCCTCGATGCCCGCATCTCCGACATCGCCGATCGGGCGGGCCTCTCGCACGGGTCCTTCTACTACTACTTCGATTCCAAGGAGCAGATCTTCCGCGAGGTGGCGATCGCGGTCGACGACCAGCTCGCGGCCCCCCTCGGCGACGTGATCCTGTCGCCCACCTCGCGCGAGCTCCCCCGCGAGCGCATCCACGAGGCGATCCGCCGGCACTTCGAGAGCTACCGCGACGAGGCCCGGATCATGGGCCAGATCGAGCAGGTGTCGCGCTACGACGACCAGGTCAACGCCGTGCGGGCCGAACGGAACCGGGTCTACGGCGCCCAGGTGGCCGACTCGATCCGCTCGTTGCAGCGCCGCGGGCTGGCTGATGCCGAGCTCGATCCGGTGGTGGCGGCCGCCGCCCTGGGTGCGCTCACGTACCGGTTCGCCGAGATGTGGCTGGTGCACCAGGGCATCGACGCGCCCCTCGAACAGGGCATCGACCAGGTGGCCCGCCTCTTCGCCAACGCCCTCGGCGTGGAGGACGGACGAGCCGACGGCGCCGACTAGGTTTACATTTGACGTCGATGTCGAAAAACGACCCGTTCCCTGAGGTGATCACGTGACCGCAATCCTCCAAGGTGTCCGCATCCTCGAGGTGGCTGAGCACACCTTCGTGCCGGCCGCTTCCGCCCTCCTGGCCGACTGGGGCGCCGAGGTCATCAAGATCGAGCACGTCACCCGGGGCGACGCCATGCGCGGCCTCGCCTCGTCAGGAGTGGGCGTGGTGCCCACCGACGTGCACGTCCTGCTCGAGCACTCCAACCGCGGCAAGAAGAGCCTCGGCCTCGACCTGACCACCGACGAGGGGCTCGACATCCTCCACAAGCTGGCGGCCACGTCCGACGTGTTCCTCACCAACAAGCTCCCGGGCGTCCGCACCAAGCTGCACATCGGCGTCGACGAGATCCGCGCCCACAACGAGAAGATCATCTACGTCCGCGGCACCGGCCAGGGCGAGCGCGGCCCCGACGCCGACAAGGGCTCCTACGACGCCCTCGCCTTCTGGGCCCGCGCCGGCATCGCACTCGGCTCCAACCGGCCCGAGTACGACCTCGTCCCCATGCCACCCGCACCCGGCTTCGGCGACTCCATCGGCGCCATGACCATCGCCGGCGGGATCATGGGCGCCCTGTTCCACCGCGAGAAGACGGGCGAGGCCACCGTGGTCGACGTGTCGCTGCTCGGCACCGGCCTGTGGGCCATGGGCCAGGCGGTGGCGCTGTCGCTCGTGCTCGACATCCCGTGGGGCGCGCCGCCGGCCAACCGCCCCCGCTCCAACCCGCTGACGCGCAACTACGAGACCAAGGACGGCCGGTCGCTGATGTTCACGTGCCTCCAGGGCGGCAAGTACTGGCCCCTGCTGTGCGACGTGCTCGAGCGCCCCGACCTCAAGGCCGACGAGCGCTTCGCCGACCAGGCGTCGCTGCTCGACAACAGCGCCGACGCCATCGCCATCCTCGACGAGATCTTCGCCGGCGCCACCCTCGCGGAGTGGCGTGACACCCTCGAGCCGTTCGAGGGCCAGTGGGCCGTCGTCCAGCACACCCTGGAGGCGGCGGTCGATCCGCAGACCGTGGCCAACGGCTACCTCCAGGACTGCGAGACCACCACCGGGATCCCGTTCCAGATGGTCGCGGCACCGGTGCAGTACGACGAGCAGCCGGCCCCCACCCACCGGGCGCCGGAGTTCAACGAGCACGGCGATGAGATCCTGGCCGACCTCGGCCTCGACTGGGACGCCATCGTGGACCTCAAGGTCCGCGGCGTCGTCGCCTGACCCGCTCCGGCCCCGGCTCGGCGCCACCTCCGCTCACCCCAGACCTTCGTCCACCACCACCCATCCGCCGGCGCCTCGCCGGCACCCCAAAGGAGATCCCCACATGTCGCAGTTCGATGCCTTCCGGTTCGACGGCAAGCGAGTCCTGGTCGTCGGCGGCGCGTCGGGCATGGGCGCCGCAGCCGCCCAGCTCGCCCAGGACGCCGGTGCCGACGTCATCGTGATGGACTACGCCGACGTCACGCTCGACGGCGCCCAGGGCATCCACGTCAACCTGGCCGAGCGGGAGTCGATCGACACCGCGCTGGCCTCGGTCGAGGGCCCCATCCACGCCCTGCTGGCCTGCGCCGGCGTCGCCGACGGCACGCCCGGCATCGAGCGCATCAACTTCGTCGGGCACCGGTACCTGATCGAGCAGGTGGTCGCCGACGGCCGGCTCGGGCGCGGCAGCGCCATCGGGTTCATCTCGTCGGCGGCCGGCCTCGGCTGGGAGGCCAACCTCGCCGAGCTGCAGGAGCTGCTCGCCCTCTCCGACTGGGACGAGTCGGCCGCCTGGATGGTCGCCCACAACAAGGCCGACTACATGAACTCCAAGCAGGCCATGTGCGCCTACGTGGCCCAGTCGGCGTTCTCGATGCTCCAGAAGGGCATCCGCATCAACGCCATCTGCCCCGGCCCCACCGAGACCCCGCTCGCCGTCGCCAACAAGGAGACGTGGCTCGGCTTCGGCGCCGACTACCGCGAGGCCACGGGCATCGAGGCCTCGTCGCCGCTCGACCAGGCCTACCCGCTGCTGTTCCTCTGCAGCGATGCCGCCGTGGCCATCAACGGCATCACCATGATCACCGACGCCGGCTACATGAGCTCGGGCATCACCGAGTCGTTCCCCGACGCCACGATGGTCGCCCAGTTCCTCATGGGCAAGCTCGGCTGAGGGCCCGCTGATGGCGAGGGGCATCTTCTCGGTCGAGTCGATGCCGGCGTCGCCGGACCGGCTCGACGAGTTCCACGCCTGGTACGACCAGGTCCACATCCCGCAGATCCTCGCCATGGACGGCTTCGTGTCGGCGCGCCGGTTCGCCCCGGTCGACGGCACGGGCCCGTTCGTGGCCATCTACGAGCTCGAGGCCGACGATCTCCAGGCCGCGCTCGACGGCTTCCGCGCCGCCTCGCGCCGCGGCGAGACCGACCGCTCCGACGTGGTCCAGACCGACCCCCCGCCCCGGGTCCGCCTGCTCGCCGAGATCGCCACCACCCACCCCGAGTAGCGCACCGACCCGCACCCCGCCCCCCGACTGCACGAACGTTCTGTGATCAGCCGGGGCTCTCCCCGGGCCATCACAGAACGTTCGTTGGATCGGCAGGGGAGGGGTGGGGTGGTGGGGTCAGTGGGGGGCGACTCGGGGGACGTCGCGGAAGGGGACGTCCTTGTCGAGGGTGCGCTCGCGGGGCATGCCGAGGACGCGCTCGCTGATCACGTTGGCGGCCATCTCGGTGGTGCCGCCGCCGATGCAGCTGATCTGGCGCATGAGGTAGTCGTTGCCGACCTCGACCAGATCGTCGTCGTCATCGATCCACGCCGCGCCGGTGGCCCCGGCCAGGTCGAAGGCGATCGTGGTCTTGCGCACCATGGCGCGCCCCGCGAACAGGCGGATGACGGCGGAGGACTGATCCGACATCGTGCGGGTCATGATCCCCTTGCCCACCCGCCGCTTGAGGGCGTCGCCCACCAGCTCGAGCATCTGGGCCTCGCCGACCAGGTCCTGGGCGCGAGGGTCGTCGGTGCGGCCGGCCTTGGCGGCGATGGCGTGCACCGGGGTGGAGGCGCCCTCGGTGCCGGTGTTGCCGACGGGCACGGTGACGAACGGCGAGTTCTTGCCCATCCGCTCGTGGACCATCCAGCGGGTGCCCACGGTCCAGCCCTGGTCGACCTCGCCCACCCGGTCGGCATCGGGGACGCGCACGTCGGACAGGAACTCCTGGCAGAACTCCTTCGATCCGTTGAGCATCTCGATGCGGTGGACCTCGATGCCCTCCCGGTCGATCGGCAGGAGGAACACGGTGAGGCCGCGGTGCTTGGGCACGTCCCAGTTGGTGCGCGCCAGGCAGAGGCCCCAGTCGGACCACCAGGCGCCGGTGGTCCAGACCTTCGACCCGTTGAGCACCCACTCGTCGCCGTCGCGCACCGCGGTGGTGAGGGCGGCGGCCACGTCGGAGCCGCCGGAGGGCTCGGACAGGAACTGCATCCAGATCTCGTCGCCCTTCAAGATGGCGGGGACGTGGCGGAGCTTCTGCTCCTCGCTGCCGAACTCGAGCAGCACGGCGAGGATCGGGGCGAACGTGGGCGACTGGAACCGCTCGGGGTACTCGCGGTCGCTCAGCTCCTCGTTCAGCACCCGCTGGTGGGCGGGGCTCAGCCCCTGGCCCCCGTAGGTGGTGGGGACGCAGATGCCGGCCAGGTCGGCGTCGAACAGCATCCGCTGCACCTCGCGCTCGCGCGCCACCTCGGCCAGCTCCTCCTCGTCGGTGCGCGCGTTGCGCAGCAAGCCGACGGTGAGGCGCCGCTTGGCGGGCCGGAGGTTGGCGGTGGCGAAGGCCCGGGCGCGGGCCCGGAAGGCGTCGAGGTCTTCCATCTCGGTGCTCATGATGCGGCCTCCGGTGCGGTGAGGACGGCGAGTCTCCGCCGGTGCTCGGTGGGGGTCCCGTAGAGCGCCCGGTCGACGGTCAGCCGTCGGAGGAACAGGTGCAGGTCGTGCTCGAACGTGACGCCGATGCCGCCGTGCAGCTGCACGCACTCCTGCAGGAGCTCGCCACCCTGTTCGCCGATGTACGCCTTGGCGGCGCTGGTGAGCTTGGCGGCGTCGGGGCTGCCCGCCGCCACGGCTGCGGCCGACTCGTCGCTGATGGCGTGGCTGGCCTCGAGCCACGTCTTCATGTCGGCGAAGCGGTGCTTGAGCGCCTGGTACGACGCGAGCGGCCGGCCGAACGAGTAGCGGTCGAACGACCACTCGACGGTCATGTCGAACGCGGCCTGCATGGCTCCCACCGCCTCGGCGTCGGCGATCACGAGGGCGTGGAGCAGCTGGCGCTCGACGTCGTCGTCGGCCGTGCCCACCTCGCCGAGGACCGCCGCGGCGGGCACCCGCACGCCGTCGAACGCCACCACGCTGAAGCGCCGGGTGAGGTCGACGCCGCGCATCGGCGTGATGGTCACGCCGGGAGCATCGGTGGGGATCACCACCTGGGTGAGGCCGTTGCCGGTGCGGCCGGTGACGAGCAGGTGGGTGGCCTCGGCGGCCGACTCGACCGGGCGCTTCACGCCGTCGAGCACCACCTCGTCGCCGTCGGCGCGGATCTGCAGGTTGACCTCGCCCAGGCCGTCGTGCGGCGGGCCCTCGGCCAGGCACCACGATGCCACGGAGGTGCCGGCCACCAGGCTGGCGAGGAGCTCGGGCTGGTCGCCCGCTGCGCTCAGCGCGCCGGCGACCACGTTGGTGGACAGCAGCGGGCCGGGGGCGGCGCGGCGGCCGAACTCGTAGGCGATCACGGTGAGGTCGAGCAGGCCGTCGCCCGAGATCGACCCGCCGCCGTGGTCCTCGTGGACCAGCAGCGAGGTCCATCCCAGGTCGGCGCCGCGCTGCCAGTACGTGGGGTCGAACCCGGCCGGCTCGTCGCGGAGCCGGCGCAGCTCGCCGACCGGCGCCAGCTCGTCGAGGAACTTGATGGTGGTGTCGCGGAAGAACTCCTGGTCCGCGCTCAGCTCCAGCAGCATCGGCTGCCCAACCTTCCTGGTGTGCGGCGGGGGGCGAGGGATCGGACCCGCCCTCGGAGCGTCGACCCTACACGGTGCAAGTGAGCGAACACTCGCTCAACTTGGGGCCGGTGGTCACGCCTCGCGGGGCCCTGGGGTGAAGGCGATCGGGACCCGCACCGGCGCCCGGTTGTACATCGAGTGGAAGGGGATCGGCGCGGCGTCGTCCTGGAGCCGGAGGTCCGGCATGCGCCGCAGCACCTCGGTGAGGGCGATGCGCAGGTTCATGCGGGCGAGGTGCGATCCGGCGCAGCGGTGGGGCCCGGCGCCGAACGCCACGTGGCGGTTGCTCGTGCGGGTCAGGTCGAACTCGTCGGGCGTGGAGAACTCGCCGTCGTCGCGGTTGGCCGACACCCACGACAGGAGGACCTTGTCGCCCTGCTTGATCTGCTGGCCGCCCACCACGGCGTCGCGCCGCGCCGTGCGGCCGATGAAGATGAACGGGCCGTCGAGGCGGAGCAGCTCCTCGACCGCGGCGGTCACCTGGTCGGGCCGGGTGCGGAGCAGATCGACGATCGCCGGCTCGTGGCAGAGCCGGATCATCATCTGGCCGAGGGCGCCGGCCGTGGTGTCGAGGCCACCGAAGAGCAGGAGCTGGAGCATCCCCACCACCTCGAGGTCGGTGATGGGCCGGCCCTCGATCTCGGCCCCGAGGATGGCGTCGACCACGTCGCCCTGCGGCTCCTGCTCGCGGCGCTGCGCGGCGAATGCGCCGATCCACCGCAGCATCACCCCGCGCGCTTCGCGGCCCTCGGCCGTGGTGGGGACGGAGGCGACCGTGGCCAGGCGGTTCACCTCGGCCAGCTCCTCGCTGGGGGCGTGCAGGAAGCGCTCGAAGAACACCAGGCCGGGCAGGGGCCGGGCGAAGTCGTCCATGAAGTCGCAGGAGCCCGCCTCGATGACCTCGTCGATGAGCCCGTTGACCAGGTCTCGGGTGGCGTCCTCGTGCTCGAGCACCGCCTGCGGCGTGAAGAAGGCGTTGATCAGCCGCTTGTACTCGCGGTGCAGCGGAGGATCGACCATCTCCGGGATGGCCGGGATCGGTGACGGGCCGCCGGGGATGGTGATGCCGTCCTCGGAGCTGAAGCTCTCCCAGTCCTGCGCCACGCGTACCACGTCGGCGTGCTTGGTGACGATCCAGAAGCCGCCGTGCTCGCTGCTGTGCGCCACCGGGCAGTGCTCGCGCATCTGGGCCAGCGTGGGCTGGAGCTGATCGACCAGCTCCGGGGCGAGGTGGTCGAAGCGGTGCGTGCACCACTCGGCCGTGAGGACCTCGCCGTCCGTTGCCCCTGCCTCCATGCACCCAGCTCCTTCGCTCCGCGATCCGTGCGCCCGATCCTGCCCAAAACAGGTGAGCGATCACTCTCTATCGTAGCCGTGCATGGTCGGGGGCCCCGTCCTCCGGCCAGTAGGTTCGTGGCGCACCGATCCACGAGGCAGGAGGGAGGCGGGTGCAGGTGACCACTCCTTCGCTGGAGACCGATCGGCCGAGCGGCCCCCGCTCCCGCAAGGGCGAGCGCACGCGCGCCCGGATCGTCGACGCCGCCAAGCTGGTGTTCGAGGAGACCGGGTTCCTCGATGCGCGGATCTCCGACATCGTCGAGCGCGCCGAGCTCTCGCACGGGTCCTTCTACCACTACTTCGATTCCAAGGAAGACGTGTTCCTCGAGGTGGCGGCCGCCCAGGAGGTGCGGTTCAGCCGCGACTCCATCCTCGAGAGCGGGCTGCTCGACGAGGCCACCGGGGCCACGATGGGCGACCGCCTCCGCACCTCGCTGCGCCTCTTCCTCCAGGAGTACCGCGCCGAGGCCCGCATCATGGGCGTGATCGAGCAGGTGTCGCGCTACCACGAGCCCGTGCGCGCCATCCGCCAGGCCCGCACGCAGGCCTACCTCCGCCAGGCGGAAGAGGCCATCAGCGAGCTCCAGCGCCTCGGCCTGGCCGACCCCGAGCTCGACCCCGCCATCGTCGCCTCGGCGCTGACGTCGATGATCACCCGGTTCTCCGAGATGTGGCTGGCGCAGGGCATGCTCGACTGCGACTTCGACCACGGCGTCGAGCAGCTGGCCCGCCTGTCGACCAACGCCCTCCGGCTGCGCGAGCCGTAGCGGCCGAGCCGTCGCGCCCCCGTCCCGCCCGGCCCCGCCGCTCGTGCGGCAAGCGGTCAGCACCAGGTCAGTAGTGCAGGTCCGAGGCGTGCTCGGAGAACCAGCGCCACGCCACCAGGGCCCGGTCGCGGCCGACCTGGGTGTGGGGCAGCTGCCGCTCGGGGAGCGGGCGGATGATGTCGTCCCAGAACGCGTCGTCGTCGAAGCGGCCCCACTCGAGCGCGTCGGCGCGCGACGAGGCGTAGACCACGCGGTCGACGCGGGCCCACAGCGCCGCCCCGGCGCACATCGGGCAGGGCTCGCAGCTGGCGTAGAGGGTGGTGCCGTCGAGGTGCGGCGAACCGAGGGCCCGTGACGCGTCGCGGATGGCGTTGACCTCGGCGTGGGCGGTGGGGTCGTGGGTGGCCAGGACCGAGTTGTGGCCCTGGCCGATCACCTCGCCGCCGCGTGCGACCACCGAGCCGAACGGGCCGCCGGCGCCCGCTTCGGCACCCTGGCGTCCCAGGTCGACCGCCAGCTGGATCATCTGCTCGTCGACGTCGTCCATCGCGGCACGCTACGAGACCCGTGACCTGCCTCCGGACGGGTGTGGGAACCTCGGGTCACCCGACGAGGAGGCACCCATGGCGAGCGCACCGAAGAAGCTGCCCAAGGACGACCCGCGATCGGCGCACCGGTCGAGCAACGTCACCGTCGACCTCGACGGGCTGGCGGCGCACCTGGAGGGGAAGAACCACTGGGTCCTCGCCACCACCCGCACCGATGGGCGGCCCCAGATGAGCTTCGTCACCGGTGGGATGACCGCCGGCCGCAAGCTGGCGATCTCCACCTACCCCGAGCGGGTGAAGGCCGTGAACGCCCGCCGGAACCCGCTGGTCTCGGTGGCGGTGATGGGCGACTCGTTCAACAGCTCGTGGGTGCAGGTCGACGGCGTGGCCGAGGTGCTCGACCTGCCCGAGGCCGGCGACGCGTTCGTGGAGTACTACCGCTGCATCTCGGGCGAGCACCCAGACTGGGACGAGTACCGCCAGGCCATGGCCGACCAGGGCAAGTGCATGATCGTGATCGATCCCACCCGTTGGAGCCCGATCAGCACCGGTGGGTTCCCGCCGTCGCTCTTCGAGGACTGATCCACCCCGACGGTGCCCCGCCCGTCGGGAGGGTGCCCAGCAGAGAACGTGGTTCTCGTTTATCGTCACCCCTCGTGATCCAATCGGGAGGGCATCGATCCGGACGGGTGGGCAGGTCAGGGGCGCTGGTCCCGGTGCTGCTCGCCCTGGTCGTGGGGGCGGTCGCCTGCTCATCGAGCGCCGGCGACGGGGCGAGCCACCCCGACGCCAGCACCACCGCGATCAAGACCACCACCACGGTCGACCGGCCCGCGGGCCCCGCGGCCGACCTGGCCGACGAGCTCACCGGCGGCAAGGGCGCGTTCATCGGCTCCTCGACGCCCGACGAGCACATCCCCGGCTACGTGGAGCACGAGTACGCGGCCAGCGGCACGGCCACCTCGTACCAGGTCGACGGCGAGCAGGGCCGCGACGGCCGCTGGGCGTTCTCGCCCGCCGGCTCGGCCGGCTACCGCACGAGGATCCTGGTGCGCCGCCCGCAGGACCCGGCCGACTTCAGCGGGACGGTCGTGGTCGAGTGGCTGAACGTCAGCGGCGGCGTGGACGCCGGCGCCGAGTGGATGTCGGTCCACGAGGAGCTGGTGCGCAACGGCGACATCTGGGTCGGTGTGTCCGCCCAGCAGCTCGGCGTGGTCGGCGGGCCGATCCTGGTGGCGGCACCCGGCGGCGAGGGCGTCGCCGGCATGGGGCTGAAGAAGATCGACCCCGTCCGGTACGGCACGCTCGAGCACCCCGGCGACGGCTACTCGTTCGACATCTTCACGCAGGTCGCCCGAGGCCTCCGCGAGGGCGGCGATCCCGTGGGCGGGGTCGTGCCGCAGCGGGTGCTGGCGGTGGGTGAGTCGCAGTCGGCCTACGCCCTGACCACCTACGCCAACGGCGTGCAGCCGTTGACCAAGGAGTTCGACGGGTTCCTCCTCCACAGCCGCGGCGCCTCCGGGCTCCCGGTCGTCGGCGACGGCAAGAGCGCCGACCTGGCGACGGCGCTGGGCAACGCCAACCCCACCATCATCCGCACCGACCTGGGCGTGCCGGTGATGGACCTCCAGGCCGAGAGCGACCTGACCTCGCCGCTGAACTCGCTGGCCGCCCGCCAGCCCGACAGCGACACCTTCCGGCTCTGGGAGGTGGCGGGCACCGCCCACGCCGACAAGCACACCCTGGGCGAGAGCACGGCCAGCCAGCTCGACTGCGGCGTGCCGATCAACGACGGCCCGCTCCACCTCGTGTCGAAGGCCGCGCTGCGCGCCCTCGACACCTGGGTGGAGGACGGCGACCTGCCGCCCACGGCTCCCCGCATCGAGGTCACCGGCGGCGAGGCCCCCGCCGTGGTCCGCGACCGCGACGGCATCGCCGAGGGCGGCATCCGCACGCCTCTCGTGGACGTCCCCACCGCCACGCTGTCGGGCGTCGCCGGCCCCAAGCCCTCGACCCTCTGCCTCCTCCTCGGGTCCACCACGCCGTTCACCCCCGAGCGGATCGCCGAGCTCTACGCAACCCCCGCCGAGTACACCGAGAAGTTCGGGGCCTCGGCCGACAAGACCATCGCAGCCGGCTTCGTGCTGGCAGACGACAAGCCGGCGCTGCTCGCCTACGCCGACCCGTCTGCCGTCGGCTGAACAGGAAGGAACCCATGACCGACCAGATCCCCCTCGTCGACTACCTGGTGCTCGGCGACGACCCGCACCTGGTGGCCAACCGCTGCACCAGCTGCGGCGCCGAGTTCTTCGGGCGCCGCAACGCGTGCGCCTCGTGCTCGGGCCTCGAGTTCGAGAAGGCGCCGATCCCCACCGACGGCACCCTGCGCGCCTTCACCATCGTGGCCTTCGCGGCACCGGGCATCACCGTGCCGTTCGTCGCCGGCGTCGTCGACTGCGGTGCCACCCGGGTGCGCGGCAACATCGTCAACGTCGACCCCGACCCCGAGCACGTCACGCTCGGGATGCCGGTCCGGCTGACCACCTACGTGATCGGCACCGACGAGGCCGGCACCGAAGCCATCGGCTTCGGCTTCGAGCCGGCCGACCCCTCTGCGAACGGAAAGGCCGCGAGCCATGAGTGAAGACCTGTGGATCCTCGGGATCCAGATGACCAAGTTCGGCAAGCACCTCGACAAGGACGTTGTCGACCTCGCCTCGGAGGCGGCGCTCGGCGCGCTCGCCGACGGCGGCGTGACCATGGCCGACATCGGCGTGCTGGCCGCCGGCAACCTCATGAAGGCCGGCGAAGGCGTGGGCCAACAGGTCCAGAAGCAGATCGGCCAGACCGGCATCCCCGTCTACAACGTGGCCAACGCCTGCGCCACGGGCGCCACCGCCCTGCGCGTGGCCGCCATGGCCATCCGCGCCGGTGAGACCGACATGGCCATGGCGTTCGGCGTCGAGAAGCTGGCGGGCGCCGGTCTGCTCACCGGCAACTCGGCCCAGAAGACGTCGGAGACCTGGGAGCCGAAGGGCCGCCTGGGCGCCGTCGCTCCGCTCGACGGCCGGATCGGGACCGACATCATGCCGGGCGTGTTCGCCCAGATCGGCATGGAGTACGGCCACAAGTACGGCGGCACGTCGTTCGAGCTGTTCGCCCGCATCTCGCAGAAGAACCACGCCCACTCCACGCTCAACCCCAAGGCGGCGTACCAGAAGGCGTTCACGCTCGAGGAGATCATGAACGACTTCATGATCGCCTACCCCAACACCCGGCCCATGTGCTCGGCCAACACCGACGGCGCCGCCGCGGTGGTGCTGGTGAGCGACAGCAAGCTCAAGACGCTCTCGCTCGAGCAGCAGCGCCGGGCCATCAAGGTCTCGGCGTCGGTGCTCACGAGCGATCCGTGGGAGCCGGGCTGCGAGGCCCTGTTCGACGTGAACACGCTCACCCGGAACGCGGCGAAGCAGGCCTACGAGCAGGCCGGCGTCGGGCCCGACGACCTCGATCTGGTGGAGCTGCACGACTGCTTCGCCACGGCCGAGCTGGTCCACTACGACAACCTCATGCTGTGCGAGGAGGGCGGGGCGGTCGACTTCTTCGAGTCGGGCGCCACCACCCGCGACGGCGCCACGCCGGTCAACGTGTCGGGCGGCCTGGAGTCGAAGGGCCACCCCATCGCCGCCACCGGCATCGCCAACGTCTACGAGGTGGCGGTGCAGCTGCGCGGCGAGGCCGGTCAGCGCCAGATCGCCGACGCCAAGGTGGGCATGACCCACGTGATCGGGCTCGGCTCGGCCTGCGGCATCCACATCCTGGAGAAGGCCGCGGTCTGACGGTCTGCCTCCGCCGGCACGGCGGGGCGGGCGACCGTAGGATGACGAGCCGAGGGTCAGGGGACCCTCGGCAGACGTGGGGCAAGGGGGTCGGCCGTGGCCGACGAGCGCTACTTCGAACTCGAGTGGGCCCGGCTCGTGCGCGAGCTGGAGCGCCCCGACCCGCCCGAGACGGGGGCGCGGGCGTTCGTGCGGCGGTCGCTGCTCGCGATGGTGGGAGCCTTCGCCAGCGCCTCGTACTGCTCAGCGGCGATGGGCGCGATGCCCGATCCCACGGGCGGGCGGCCGGCCGCCGCGCCGTCCCCCGCTCCGTAGGCGCCGTTGGTGCCGGCCGGACGGGCCGGGCAAGCTCGCGAGGTGACCGACGCTCCGGCCCGCACCACGCTCACCGGCGACGAGCTGGTCGACCTGCTCGCGGGCCCGTTGGCCGGCCGGCCCGATGTGGGCTCGGTGATGATCGTCGACGGCGTGCCCACCGGCCGGCGCGACGAGCTGGCCCGGGCCGGCGCCCGGCTCGCCACCCTGCCGTGGCTCGTGCTCGCCCGGCACGGCTGGGACGGTGCCGCCGCGGGCGCGCTGGGCCTGGTCGACGCGATCGTGGACGACCCCGACGACCTGGCCGCCATCGACGAGACGGTCGACCGGGCGCCCATCGCGTCGGTCGCGCTCGCGTTGCACCTGCGCTCGCGCTGGCCCTCGATCGCCGACGGCCTGGTCTCCGAGTCCACCCTGTACTCCGCCCTCCAGGCCGGTCCCGAGTTCGCCCGCTGGCGCGCCGAGACCCCCCGCCGCACCGACCGGGTGCCGGGCGGGCCCGCCGTGCGGATCGAGCGCACCGGCGACGAGCTGCACATCGAGCTGACCCGGCCCGAGGTGCGCAACGCCCTCAGCGCCCAGCTCCGCGACGAGCTGCTCGAGGCGCTCGCGGTGGCCGAGGCCGATGAGGCACTGCACGTGACCCTCACCGGGCAGGGGCCCTCGTTCTGCTCCGGCGGCGACCTCGACGAGTTCGGCACGTTCGCCGACCCGGCCAGCGCCCACCTCCTGCGCGTCGAGCGCAGCATCGGCGCGGTGCTGGCTCGCCTCGCCGATCGGCTCACCGTCCGGATGCAGGGCGCCTGCGCCGGCTCCGGCATCGAACTGCCGGCGTTCGCCGGCACGGTGATCGCCGACCCCGGCACCACGTTCCGCCTGCCCGAGCTGGCCCTCGGCTTGGTCCCCGGCGCCGGCGGGACCGTGAGCCTGCCGGCTCGCATCGGCCGCCACGCCACGGCGCACCTGGCCCTCACCGGCACCCCCATCGACGCCCCCACCGCCCTGCGCACAGGCCTGATCGACGAGGTCGCCGAGGTCCCCGCGCCCCCAGCCTGAGCCCTCCCCGTCACCTCAGGTCCCCCGCACACCACCCCCCACCCACGAACGTTCTGTGATCACCTGGCGCTTCCCGGCAGTTCGCACAGAAAGTTCGGGGGGGGGAGTGAGGGGTGGCGGGTCAGGCGGGGAGGGTGCCGGCGATCGGGACGCCGGCTCGGAGCGTGGCGCAGAGGTCGGGGTGGTGGGCGAGGCGGTCCCAGCCGTCATCGAGGATCACCAGGTCGGCGGGCGCGCCCGGGCGCACGGCGCGCGGCGTCGACGGGTCGAGCGGGTCGCCGGTCAGCAGGGCCAGGGCGGTGCGGGGGTCGAGGCCCTCGTCGGGCCCGAGCACGCGGCCCGACGGCGTGCGGCGGTCGACGGCCGCGGCCAGGGTGGTCCACGGGTCGGCGGGCCCGTAGGGCGCATCGGAGCCGGCGGCCACGCGCAGCCCGACGGCCTGGAGGGAGCGGAGGCGGTGCAGGGCCGGTCGCTCGTCGGTCCCGTGGTCGTCGAGGTAGCGGTCGCCCCGGGTGGCGACCAGGCCGGGCTGGACGACGACGGTGGGCGCCGCCTCGACGAGCGCGGGCAACAGGCCCTCGGGCAGGTAGGTGCCGTGCTCGATCCGGTCGCGGTGGTCGAGGCCGGCGGCGAGCGCTAGCACCACCTGCACGTCGGTCACGCAGTGCACGGCGACGGCGCGCCCCGATCGGTGCGCCTGGTCGATGCGGGCGGCGAGGTCATCGAGCGGCGGGAGGCGGTCGTCGTCGAGCAGGACCTTCACCGGCCCGAGCTCGATGCCGGGCGGGCCCGCCACCTCGACGTCGCGCGCCATGCCGACGACGCGCTGGGGAAGCCGGGCGGCGGCCAGCAGGGCCAGCTCGGCGGGACCGTTCTGGGCGCCGGCATCGGTGACCGCGGTGATGCCGCGCCCGGCCAGCCACGCGCCGACACCGGCCAGGTCGGGAGGGGCGTCGTCGAGCCGCTCCCGCAGCCACCCATCGAGGCGGACGAGGACGCCGGTGGGCCGGCCGGCACCATCGCGCTCCACGCCGTCGGGCCACTCGCCAGGGTCTCGGGGGAGGACCTGATCCAGGCCGCGCTGGTCGAGGATCCAGCGGATGCCCGTGCGGTCCTGGATGCGGACGGGCCCGGCGTCGAGCGCGTCGAGGGCGCGGTGGTCGAGCTCGCCGGACCCGGCCACGTCGTAGCCCACCCCGCGGAGCCACCCCTCGGGGCGGCGGGCGCGGGCGGCGCGCAGCGCCCCGGCCAGCCCACCGGCCTCGTCCAGGGCGATGGGGGAGAGGTCGACCGAGGCCCACGATGCGGCCAGACCGAGCAGGTGCACGTGGTGGTCGGCCAGGCCCGGGAGCACCGGCCGACCGCCCAGGTCGATCGCGTGGGCGCCGGTCGGGATCGGTCCGGCGCTGATGCGGCCGTCGACGATCAGGAGGTCGGACTCGGTCCCCGGTCCCGGCGAGGCCCGGCGCAGCAGCAGGGCGCTCACCGCTCGGCCAGCACCGCGTCGGTGTCGGCGCCCAGCTCGGCGGCAGGCCCGGCGGCGATCCGGCCCTCCGGTCGGGCCACGGGCTCGCCGTCGATCGTCCACGGCGGCCCGGCCGCGGCGCGGGCGGTCGCCTGGACCGCGTCGAGCGTGTCGGCGGCCGCGCCGCCGAGCGACGCGTCGATGAACCAGCGTCCGCCGCGGTGCCACGCCGCTCTGGCCGCGGCCGCGGCACGCGCGCCGCCGATCGGGTCGGCGATGGCATCGCCCGCGAACCGCGGCCGCCCGTCGGGGTGCCAGGCCACCAGGCCCGCGGTGGCGGCCACGTCGTCGCCGAAGCCGACCCGGTCGTCGGCCCAGCCGTGGGCCGTGATGGCCACCCAGGTGCGGTCCGTGCCCCCCGCCAGGTAGGCGTCGGGGTCGAGCCCGAGCCGGTGCAGGGCGGTCGCCCGGCCCGAGGTGATCACGATGTCGGCCGCCATCACCAGGGCGAGCAGGCGGGCCTGATCGCCCGCCGCCGCCAGGTCGAGGGCGACGCTGCGCTTGCCCGCGTTGAGCAGGTCGTAGAAGCCCGGGTGGCCGCGGCGGGCCCCGTCGGGTCGACGCTCGTCCTCGACCTTGATCACCTCGGCCCCCAGCAGCTGGAGGCACGACGCGGCGAGGGGCCCCGCCCACAGCGAGGTCAGGTCGACGATGCGCGGGGGCGGCGGCGGCTCGCTGCCCCGGGCCCGACCCGGGCCGCGCTGCTCGGTGGTGAAGGCGCCCGACCCCGCCCCCACGATGCCGGCGGGCACCCCGAGCAGGCGGGTGCGGGCGGCCACCTCCTCCGCGGGCCGCTCGGCGATCAGCTGCGCCACCTCATCCCAGGGGGCGGCCTCGCCCACGTCGGCGGGTCCGCGGGAGAACCGCTCGGGCTCCACCTCGAACACCGCGGGCAGGGCGGCGACGTCGTCGGGTCGGGAGAGGGTGAGCGCCACCCAGCCATCGGCGGCGGGCAGGAGCCGGGTCCCGCCCCCGCACGAGTGCAGCCCGGATCGGGTGAGCCCGCGGATCGCGGCGCGCTCGGCCAGCACCCCGGCGTCGAGGCCGAACGGGCGCAGCGCCCAGCCGATCTGGTCGGCGGCGTTGGCCGCCGGCACGAGCGGCGCCCCATCGGCGTCGCCGGTGAGGGCCATGGCGCCGCACGATGCCCAGCTCGCCGCGCTCGTCACCCCGCCGAGCCTAGGGCTGGGCGCGGTCCGGGCCGCACGGCGAGCGGGTGGTGTCGGCGGGCGTGATCGACGCAATTGCGGCTCGGCATCGCGCACCACCTCGGCTGGGCCGTGGCCGTCATCACTGCGGCCAGGGTCGTCGTCGGCTGAGCCGCGGGCGGTCATCGGGCACGTCTCGGCACTCGGTCCCGGTGCGGTCGTAGCGTGGCGGGGCTGACGATCCAGGGGGACCGATGAAGGCTGCCGTGTACTACGAGACCGGAGCGCCGTCCGTGCTGCGCTACGAGGACGTGCCCGACCCGGAGCTGCACGCCGGCTTCGTGCTGGTGGAGGTGGCCGCCATCAGCATCGAGGGCGGTGACACGCTCAACCGCCTCGGCGGCGACCTGCCCTCGGTGCCCCACATCGTCGGCTACCAGTGCTCCGGGACCATCGTGGCCGTCGGCGACGACGTCACCGATCGCACCGTGGGCCAGCAGGTGGTCTGCTCGATGATGTTCGGCTCGCACGCCGAGCTGGTGTCGGTCCCCTCGTCGTTCACGTGGCCGGTGCCCGAGGGCCTCGACCTGACCGTCGCCGCCTGCATCCCCATCGCCTTCGGCACCGCCGACGACTGCCTCTTCGAGTTCGGCCGCCTCCAGGCCGGCGAGACGGTGCTGATCCAGGCCGGTGGCGGCGGCGTCGGCATCGCGGCGATCCAGCTGGCCAAGCGGGCGGGCGCCACCGTGCTGGCCACGGCGTCGAGCGCCGACAAGCTCGATCGCCTGGCCGCCCTGGGCCTCGACCACGGCATCGACTACCGCACCGACGACTTCGCCGATGTCGCCCGCCAGCTGACCGACGGGCGCGGCGTCGACCTGGTGGTCGACTCGGTGGGCACCACCCTGCAGGGCAGCATCCGCTCGCTCGCCTACCGCGGCCGGATCTCGTACGTGGGCAACGCCGGGCGCGAGCCGCACCGCATCGACCCCGCCCCGCTCATGGGCGGCAACCAGTCGATCCACGGGGTGTTCCTCGGCGCCGAGCTCATCATGGGCCGCCGCGCCTACGACAACATCGAGCGCCTCATCGGCCTGGTCGCCGCCGGCGAGCTGCAGGTGGTGATCGACAGCACCTACCCGCTGGCCGACGCCGCGTCGGCCCACGCCCACCTCGAGGACCGCGGCGCCTTCGGCCGCGTCGTCCTCATCCCCTGACCACCCGCAACCTCTGGTCGATGTTCCCCCTCCCACGGGGAAGATCGACCACAAGATCGGTACGCCCATGTTCTCTGGTCGATGTTCCCCCTCTTGCGGGGAAGATCGACCAGAAGAGGGTGGGGGCGGCGGGGGGAGGGGGTCAGCGGCGGTACTCGGGGTTGTCCCAGCCGAAGCGCTCGCCGGCGTCCCACGCCGTCCGCTGGTTGCCGTAGGCGGTGATGCCGCCGGCGTCCTTGAGCAGCTTGGCCACGTGCAGCAGGTTCCACGTCATGAACGTGGTGTTGCGGTTGGTGAAGTCGTTCTCGGGGCCGCCCGATCCAGGGTCGAGGTACGACGGGCCCGGTCCCGCCTCGCCGATCCACCCGGCGTCGGCCTGCGGGGGGATGACGTAGCCGATGTGCTGCAAGGAGTAGAGGACGTTCTGGGCGCAGTGCTTGATCCCGTCCTCGTTGCCGGTGATCAGGCAGCCGGCGGTGCGGCCGTAGTAGCGGTACTGCCCGTCGTCGTTGAGCAGGTGGGAGCTCCCGTACAGCCGCTCGATGACCTGCTTCATGATCGAGCTGTTGTCGCCCAGCCAGATCGGCCCGGCGAGCACCAAGATGTCGGCGGCCCACACCTGCTCCTGGATGGCGGGCCACTCGTCGGTCGCCCAGCCGTGCTCGGTCATGTCGGGCCACACGCCGGTGGCGATGTCGTGGTCGAGGACGCGGATGCTGGTCGTGGCGACGCCGTGCGCCTCCATGATCTCGGCGCTGGCATCGACGAGGGCCTGGGTGTTGGACACCTCGGGCGATCGCTTGAGGGTGGCGTTGAGGAACAACGCCCGGAGTCCAGAGAAGTCCGGTGCATCGGTGGTGCTCATGACGCGGAACCTACGCCCGCACTCCGCCGCCCGCGCCGGAGTTGATCACTTCGTCACATCTGGAGGGGTCAGACGAGGGCCTCGGTGGCCACGCCGAAGTGGTCCTGGTAGCGCTCGGCGCGCGCTCGCAGGGCACCGGCATCGAGGCCGGTGTCGGCGAAGCGGTACCGGGAGCCGCCGCCTCCGCCGTCGCCGGGGTTGGCGGCCAGGAAGTCGCGCATGCGCTGGGCGGTGAGGTCGTCGAGGTCGCGTCCGAGCGCGACGTAGATCTCGCGCACGGTCTCGATCGGGTCGGCGATGAAGGCCTGGAAGTGCACGTCGACGATGCGCTCGGGCGGGACCACGCCGCGGGCGCGGGCGTCCATGCCCCGATCGAGGCCATCGAAGATGTCCTCGGCGTACTCCCCGGCGATCTCGGTGAGGTCGACGTCGTCGCTCGCCATCTTCCGCAGGTGGGCGGACAGCGCGCTCACCGAGGTGATGACCTTGAGCGGATCGCGGTGGGTCTGCACGATCACGGCGTCGGGGTACTCGGCGGCCAGGGCATCGAGGTGCCAGAGGTGGGCCGGCGACTTGAGCAGCCACTGCGGGGCCGGGTCGCGCGCCTGCAGGTGCTGGAGGAACTGCCGGTGCCAGCGGTAGGCCGGGGCCATGTCGGCGTCGTGGAGCAGCCAGCGGTTGTAGGTGGGCACCCGGTACTGGACGGGGAAGATCATGCTGCGGAAGTCGCCGCCGGTGATCCGCACGCACTCCTGGGCGAGGCGGGCGCCCATCGGGTGGAAGGTGGTGAACCCGGGCATGAGGGCGTCGGCCATCGACAAGATGGCATCGACCTCGTCGATGCGCGGGTCGGTGTCGCGGGTGTCGGTCTCCGGCGGTGGGCATGGCTTGTCGACCTCCCACGTGAGCGGCGCGCGCAGCGCCGGGTCGAGCGCGAGGAGGTCGTAGAGGATGGTCGTGCCGGTGCGGGGCTGGCCGACGATGAAGATCGGGTGGTCGACCGGGCCCTCGGCCACCTCGGGGTGGGCGGCCCGGTACGCGGTGATGCCGAGGCGGGTCGTCAGGTAGTCGGTCACCCCCATGGCCGCCACCTCGACCCCGAGGTCGGAGAGCTGCGCTTCGTTGGCGAGCCCGTCGAGCAGCACGTCGAGCCCCTCCTGCCAGGTCGGTGCTCCGAAGTCGTCGCTGCCGGCGAGCTCGATCGCCTCGGCGGCCAACCGGTCGCGGTCGAACCGTTCGTTGCCCATCTGTTCCCCTGTCTGGAGCGGCCGACGGGTCGGCTGCGTTCCCCTGCCGGCGGAACCTACCGCCGCTATCGTTCGCCTGCCGCGGCCACCAGGGAGGCGAGCGCTGATGACCAGTGATCCGCAGGAGGCGCCGCCCACGATGCGGGCGTGGCGCACCCACCAGTACGGCCCACCGCTCGAGGCGCTCCGCCTCGACACGGTCGAGCTGCCCGTGCCCGGACCAGGTGAGGTGCGGGTCCGCGTGCAGGCCATCCCGCTCAACCTCAACGACCTCGAGCGCATCACCGGCGGCAACATGATGGTCGAGCCCGAGCTGCCCTACAGCCCGGGCATGGAGGTCATGGGCATCGTCGACGCGTGCGGCGACGGCGCCTGGCACTGGATGGGCCGCCGGGTGGTGGCCATGCCCCGGCAGGCCCACGGCGGCTACGCCGAGTACGCGGTGTGCCCGGCGGTGTCGACGTTCGACGTGCCCGACACCATCGCCCTGCCCGACGCGGCCGCGCTCTACTTCCCGTTCCACCTCGCGTGGCTCGGCCTCGTCGATCGGGCCGCGCTCCAGCCCGGCGAGACCGTCCTGATCCACGCGGGTGCGGGAGGATCGGGCAGCGCGGCCATCCAGATCGCCAAGCACCTCGGGGCCCGGGTCATCGCCACCGCGGGCAGCGCCGAGAAGGTGGCCCTGTGCCGGGAGCTGGGCGCCGACGTGGCCATCGACTACACGGTGGACGACTTCGCCGAGGTGGTGCTGGCCGAGACCGGAGGGGCCGGGGTCGAGGTGGTCTTCGACAACGTCGGTGAGGCGGTGCTGGAGGCGTCGATCAAGGCCACCGCCTACAACGGGCGCTACCTCATGATGGGCTTCGCCTCCAACAAGGTGGTGGCCGACGAGCCGTTCATCGTCCCGCGGCGCATCCTGATGGCCAACATCAAGCTGGGCGGCGTGCTGCTGGCCTACGCCACCGACGACATGCGGGCGCTGGTGAAGACGGCGATGGGCTGGAACTTCCTCTCGGGCGACCAGGGCACCGAGATCCAGCGCCGCATCGTCGAGCTGTTCGAGCAGGGTTCGGTGCGCGCCGTGGTGGGCGCCGTGGTCGGGTTCGACCAGATCCCCGAAGCCATCACCGCCATGGCCAACCGCGGCACCACGGGCCGGACCATCGTCCTGCTCGACTGAGCGGCCGGGCGGCGATCAGCGGGGGCGGTGGGCGCGCTCGGCGAGGCCGCGGACGTACGAGGCCTGGCCGAGGTGCTGGAGGCAGTCGCTGGTCACGGACACGAGCCGGGCCGACGCGGTGACCGGCGGGTCCCACGACGCGTCCACCACGCGCGAGAGCTCGTCGTGGTCGACCGAAGCGAGGTAGGCCGACGTGAGGTCGTGCACCGCCTCGTGGTAGCCGCGCAGCAGCAGGGCATCGACGCCGTCGAGGGCGCCGACCTCCTCGCTCGACGCCCCGTAGCCGGTGTCGTCGGGGCCCAGCGCCAGGTCGAACTGCTCGACCCAGCCGCCCGCCTCCCAGACCGCCGGCTCGTGGGCCAGCTCGGCCACGTGGGTGTCCTGCACGCGGGTCAGGTGCCAGATCAGCCAGGCCACGGTGTTGGCGTCGGCATCGGCCCGGAAGCAGAGCACCGAGCGGTCGGCCCCCTCGGTGACCCGGCCCACCAGCTGGTGGATCCGGCCGAAGGCATCGGTCAGCAGCTCGCGCGCGGCGGCGTCAGGTCCTCGATCGGGGTCCATGGAAGACACCTACCCGCCGTGCCGGATCGTCAACCACCAGGGGTCAGGTGGCCTCGAGGGCGCGGCTCGTGAGGTCGGTGGTGATGTAGGCGGTGCGGTCGCGGGTCCAGGCCTGTCCCGACTGGGCGTCGTACGCGGTGGGCAGGTGCACGCCTTCGGGGACGACGGCGTGCATGCCGGCCTGGGTGGCGGTGGAGGCGCAGCGCACGGCGTGATCGGCGAAGCACACGACCCCGACGGTGCCGAGGGGCTTCCCTGCGGCGGACGCGTCGGCGACCGCCTGCTCGGCGACGCCCGCGGTGCTCAGGTACGTGGTGGCGCCGTCGGCCGCCACCTTCGGTTCGATCGAGGTCACGCCGGCGACGCCGCGGTCCGCCAGGATGTGGGCCACCTCCCACTGGGCGTAGACGGGGACCGGGTGGTCGGCGACGAACGCGGCCGTGGCATCGGCGAGGGCCTCGTTGGTGGGCCCGGCGGTGGTGGTGCCGTCGGCGGCCACCCGGTTGCCGAACGAGAAGACCACGACGCTGTCGACGGAGTCGTCGGGCGCTCGCTCGGGCCGGTACCGGAGCACGGCGCTGGTGGCGACCTCGGCCATCGGGACCTTGGTCTCCAGCGCCTTCAGCGTGTCGGGAGCCAGCCCGGCCACGACCGCCGTGGCCTGGGCCGGGTCGCCGAGCTCGTCGGCCAGCCGGAGCGACACCGCCTCGGCGTACGTCTGCGGGGCGGTGGTGGTGGTCTTCGGGGCCGCCGTGGTGGGTGCGGTGGTGCCGGCAGCATCGGACCCCGAGCTGCTGCACCCGGCGAGCGCGAGGAGGGCGACCACGGCGACGAGGGTGGTGGCAGCAGGGCGGTGGGGGCGCATGGAGCCGAACGTACCGGCCCGGCACGGGGGGCGACGGTTGCCGTGGAGGCGGGCCGGGTACCGTCGTCGGCGAGACGCACCACCTCACCCGGGCGATGCCCGAGACGTCTACGGGTCGCTGTCGCGATCCGGACGGCTCGAGCGGGTGGGGCACCCGACCCACCCGAGGCGGCCCGTGGTACCGATGTCCGAGATGGCCAGGCGCAGGAGCGAGCGGTGAGGCTCCGTCGCGGGCACGCCCACCGCACGTGGCCCCAGCGCGGGCTGCTCGCGTTCAACTCGTTGGCCGTGGTGGTGGCGCTGGCCACCGCGGCGGTGCTGACCTACGCCAAGGTGCGCGTGGACCAGGTGCCGCGCGTCGAGCTGACCTCCGACGGGTTCAAGTCGGCCCGGGACCTCAGCCACGACGCCCCGCGCAACTTCCTGGTGGTCGGCGCCGACGACGCCACCACCATGGACCCCAACGCGCCCGAGCGGGCCGGCCGCGGCGGCGTCACCGGCATCCGCTCCGACACGATCATGGTGGTCCGCCTCGAGCCCTCCACCGGCCAGGCGCGCATCTTGTCGTTCCCGCGAGACCTCTACGTCGATCTCCCCAACGGCGGCCACGGCCGCATCAACGCCGCCCTCGAGTACGGGGGCCAGAACGCCCTGGTCGACACGCTGCAGAACAACTTCGGGATCGAGATCAACAACTACCTCCAGATCGACTTCGCCGGCTTCAAGAAGCTCGTCGACGAGGTCGACGGGGTGCCGATCTACTTCGACACGCCGGTGGGCGACGGATCCAACGAGGGCAGCTCGGGCCTCAACGTGACCACTCCGGGCTGCACCAACCTGAACGGCACCGGGGCCCTGCAGTACGTCCGGGCCCGGCACTTCTACCGGATCATCGACGGCAAGCGGGTCTACGACGGCTCCTCCGACCTCGGTCGCATCAAGCGCCAGCAGGACTTCATCCAGCGGCTGATGCGGCGGGTCATCAACCAGGGAGGCCGCAACCCCGCCCGCCTGGCGCGGTACCTCAACATCGCCACCGGCAACATCACCTTGGACCAGGGCACCACCCCCCGCGACCTGATCGACCTCGGCGCCGCGTTCCGCAACTTCGACCCGGCGAAGCTCGAGACGTTCACCATCCCGGCCACGGGCGTCTACAAGGGCGGCGCCGCGGTCCTGGAGGTCGACGCGGCGAAGGCGGCGCCCCTCCTCGCCCAGTTCCGCACGCCGGCCATCGGCCAGTACGCCGGAGCGCTCGGCGTGGCGGTGTCGGTGTCGAACGGCACCGGCCAGCTCGACCAGGGCGCGGCCATCGCCAAGACCCTCGGCGAGCGCGGCTTCACCACCACCGTCGCCCCCGACACGCCGGCCGTGACCCAGACCGAGGTCCGCTACCCGGCCCGCCTGGGCGCCCAGGCCGCGGTGGTGGCGTCGTTCCTCGATGCCGGCCCGAAGCTCGTCGAGGATCCGACCGCCACCTCAGTGGAGGTGGTCACGGGGCCCGACCTCCACGGCGTCCTCGCCAAGCCGAAGACCGTGGGAGCGGCGCCCACCACGACCACCGCCCCCACCACGACCACCACGTCGCCCGCCTCCACGTCGAGCTCCACCCCGTCGAGGAGCGTGAAGGCCGCCACCCAGGAGTACGTCCCCGGCGCGCCGCCGGCCGGGGTGTCCTGCAGCTGACCGACCGCCCCGCGACCGGCACGCCCGCACCACCCCCAGCGTCGTCGGCCGGGCCGTGCCACCATGCGGCCCATGACCGATCGCAGGATCTACCGGGTGGTGCAGTGGGCCACGGGCAACGTGGGCCGCAACGCCATCGAAGGCGTGCTCGCCCACCCCGACCTGGAGCTCGTCGGCGCCTACACCTACGACCCGGCCAAGGCCGGCCGAGACCTGGGTGAGCTGTGCGGGATCGGTCCGATCGGGGTCACCGCCACCGCCGACGTCGACGAGGTGCTGGCCATCGACGCCGACTGCGTGCTGTACGCCCCGATGCTGCCGAGCACCGACGAGGTGCTGCGCATCGTGGCGGCCGGGCGCAACCTGGTCACCCCCACCGGGTGGTTCTTCCCGTTCCACGCCCACGACGTGGCCGAGCTCGAGGGGGCCTGCCGACAGGCCGGGGTGTCGGTCCACGGCACCGGCATCAACCCCGGCGGGATCACCGAGCAGCTCCCGCTGCTGCTGTCGGGCTACTGCCGCGACATCCGCCACGTGCGCGCCGAGGAGTTCTCCGACATCCGCACCTACCCCTCGGAGTTCGTGGTGCGCGAGATCATGCTGTTCGGCAAGCCCCCCGCCGAGGCGGCCACCAGCCCGATGCTCGCGATCCTGGGCGACGGCTTCGGCCAGTCGATCGACATGGTCGCGGCCGCGCTGGGCTGGGAGCTCGACGCCGACAAGCCCGCCACCATCGACACCGCGGTGGCCACCGCCCCGATCGACACGCCCGTGGGCGTGCTCGATGCCGGGACGGTGGCGGCCCAGCGCCTCACCTGGCAGGGCACGGTCGGGGGCGAGCCGGTGATCACCGTGCGGGTGAACTGGCTGATGGGCACCGATCACCTCGATCCGGCCTGGGACTTCGGCCCCGAGGGCGAGCGCTTCGAGGTGGCGTTCGATGCCGTCCCGCCGGTGTCGGCCTCGTTCCACGGCATGCACCCGGCGTCGCTCGACGACGACCTCGACCGCAACCCCGGCATCATCGCCACGGCCATGCACTGCGTGAACAGCATCCCGGCCGTGGTCGATGCCGAGCCGGGGATCCGGACGTACCTCGACCTGCCGCTGATGCCCGGGCGCGCCGCTCGCTGACCCGCCTGCGGGCGGGGTTGGCTCGTCGGCCCGCACCTCGATGGGAGCGGGCGCCGCGCGCCAGGGGCCGGGACCCGGGGGGAGGGGAGGCGCAGCCTCCTGGCGCACGGCTTCAGATCCACTACCCACCGCGCACCCGATCGACACGAACGACCGGCCGCGAGCCGGTCGCGGGTGCCGACGACCTCAGCCGCGAGGCGGGTGGTGGCGGTGGCGGTGACGCTCGCGGATCCGCCACCCGGTGTGCACCGTCAGCCCGACCACGAGCGTGCCGCCGATGGCGACGAGGCCCCAGTGCCGGGGAGAGATGAGCCCGAGCCCGAGCGCCGGGATGCCGAACATCCAGCCCACCCAGGCGACGGACGCTCCACCCCTGGTGGCGTCCCGCACCATCCCCAGCTGGGTCTCGGGTTCCATGACCACGGGCCGACCCTACGACGGCCAGAGGACGAGGCGCCCCAGCCGTCGCCAACGTTCACCGTGGCGTAGCGTTCCGTTCGTTCAGCGAGGGAGGGCGGCGCGATGGACCTGGTGGGCTCGTTCAGCGAGGCGGCAGACGAGGCGCTGCCCCGGCACCGTCGCGCCGGCCGGAGCTGAGGGCGGCACCGTGCTGATCGGTCGGGCCGCCCTCCTGGGGTCGATCCTCGCGGCGCTCGAGCGCGGCCCGGTCGTGCTCAAGGGGCCGCCGGGCGTGGGCAAGACGTCGCTGCTGCGGGCCGTCGCCGCGGTCCGGGCGCCGGGCCTCGTCCTGGCGGGCGTCCCGGTCCTGTCGACCGTCCCGTACCTCCCGGTCCGGGTGGCCCGGCCCCATGCCGATGCCTCGTTGGCGCCCGGTCCGCTGGCGGACGCCCTGGTCGCTGCCTCCGCGGGTGATGCGGTCGCCACGATCGACGACCTCCAGTGGTGCGACGTGGACACCCTGGCGCTGGTGGGGGAGCTGGTCTACCGCCGACCGACGCTGGCCACCGTGCGGTCGGTCCCCGGTCCGGCGGGATCGCTCATCGACGACCTGGCCTCGCTGGGGACCGTGGTGGAGGTCGGGCCGCTGGATGAGGCGGCCGCCGCCGAGCTGGTGCTCGCGCTGCGACCGACGGCGTCGGTGGCCGACGTGGCGCAGTGCCTGGAGACCGGTCGGGGCCTGCCGCTCGAACTGGAGCTGGCGGCGCTCGGCCAGGGCGACGGCTGGGACGGCGTCGCCGAGGCGGTGGGGGCCCTCGACCCCGAGGCCCTCGACCTCTTGGCCGGGCTGGCGATCGCGGGCACCGATGCGGAGGCACAGGGGGCGGCCCTCCACCAGCTGGTGGGCCACGGCCTGGTCGTGCCAGTCGGCGAGGGCCGGTGGCGGCCGCGCCACGAGCGCTTCGGTGCCGCGGCGATCGACTCGATCGGGTCGGACCGGGCGGGGGAGCTGCACCGGCTGGCCGCCGGGCGCAGCACCGATCCCGCGGTGCGCGCCGTCCACCTCAGCGCGGCTGGGTGCCGAGCCGATGCGGCCCTCGCCGCGGCGCGGGCGGCCGACGAGGCGCCGACGATCTCGTCGCGAGCGCAGGCGCTCGGCATCGAGGTGGCCTGCACCGACGATCCGTCGACCGAGCTGGTCCTCCAGGCGGCCGACGCCTGGTCGCGAGCCGGCCGCTACGACGAGGCGATCGCCCTGCTCGACGCCTGCCCGGCGGCGGCGGCGGGGACCGGTGCGGCGGTCCTGGCCCGGGCGTGCTGGGCCACCACCGACATCGACCGCTGCCGCGCCGCGGTGGCCGCCACGCTCGATGCGCTCGGCTCCGACGACGGCGATCTCGCCGCCGAGATGCTGAGCATCCGGTCCCGCATCCTGTGCCGGACCGACTGGGACATCCCCGGTGCGGTGGCGGCGGCGCAGGACGGCATCGCCCGAGCCCCCGGCCCCGGCCCCGGGCTGATCGGGGCCCTCACCTCGCTGGGTCTCGCCCACCTGATGGCCGGCGAGGGCGACTGGGCGTCGGAGCTGGAGGCCGCGGGGCGGATGGCGGTGACCGAGGACGACCTGCACCAGGCGGTCGTCGTCTACGACACGGTCTTCTTCGGGCACCTCCTGTCGGGCGATCCGAGGCGCTGCCCCGAGATCGCCGACGAGGCGATCCGTGCCACCGAAGGCGCGTCGGCGGCATGGAACGGCTACTTCCGGGCCGTGTCGCTGCTGGCGCGGGTGCACGTCCTGGCCGACCACGCCGGGGTGCTGGCCGACAGCGGCCTCCTGGTGCGCCGACCGCTCACCATCAAGAGCCGCGAGGCAGCCCGCACGGCCCGGATCATGGCCCTGATCGACGGCGGCCGCGAGCTCGACGCGATCGAGCTGGCGGAGTCGTCGCTCGTGCTGGCCAGCGACGATTCGGCCCGGTCGATGGCGTCGTGGGCGCTGGCCGAGGCCGCGTGGCTCGGCGGCGAGGCGCGCCGGTCGTTCGACGTCGCCGTCGCGTCGCTGGACCTGAACGCAGCCGGGTTCGCCGGGGCCGTGAACGCGGCCCTGCTCGGGCTGTGGGCGGCGACCGACCTGGAGCTCGCTCACGACGAGCGGTTGGTGGCCGCCACCAGGTCGGGCTTCGCCAACTTCGCGGGCGTCTCGGTCGAGGCCGATGCCCTGGTGGCGCTGCCGGACGATCCGTGGGCCGCGCTCGAGCGGTTCGAGGAGGCCCAGCGCCTGTGGTCGGCGTGCGGGGTCCGCTCGGCGCTGCGCGCCCGTTGGGGTGCGGCGATCGCCGCGTACCGCGCCGGGGCGCCCGACCGCGTCGAGCTGCACCTGCGAGCGCTCGAGGCCGAGGGCCATCGGCTCGACCTCCCGTGGGTGCGCCGGCGGGTGGCGGCGGGCCTGCGCATCACCGGGCTGAAGCCCGACCCGGCCTTCACCAGCGGCGCGCCGATGCGGGCCGAGGTGCTGCGCCGCGTGGCCCGAGGCCAGACCACCCAAGCCATCTCCCGGTCGCTGGCGATCCGCCCGGCCACGGTGGAGGACCACATCCGGGGTGCGATGGTCCGCACCGGCGCCCGCACCCGCCTCCACGCCGCGGTGCTGGAGGCCACGGCCGAGGCGGCCGCCGAGGTGCGGGTGGTGCTCGCGCCCGACGGCCGCGCGTCGGTGACCAGTGCCGGGATCTCGTCGGAGAGCCGCCGGGTGCCGGTCGGGTCGCTGCCGGCCGTCCCGTGGCACCTCGGCGACGCCCCCGTGCTGGTGGGCCAGGTGGACGGGGCCGAGCAGCTGAGCGAGGCGGTGCTGGCCGTCGCCCGGGGCGCCGACCTGGATCTGACCGTGGCCTCCGGGGCCGAGCCGGTGCTGGCGGCCCTGCTCGACGGCCTTCGGCGGATCGGTCGCCAGGTCGGCGCTCCTGAGGAGGGCCTGCCGGCGCTCGACCCGGAGGACCGCAGGCTGGTCGACCTCATGGCCGACGGTCGCACCGCCGCGGAGATCGCCGCCATCCTCGGCTACAGCCGGCGGACCGTGCAGCGCCGCATGGAGCGGGTGCGCCTGACGCTCGGCGCCTCGTCCAACCGCGAGGCGGTCTCGCGCTCCCGCTGAGGTTGGCGCACTTTGGGGGTGCGCCCGGTGGCCGCTCCTTCCTACCTTCGACGTGGAGGCTGTGGAGGGAGAGGGCGTGGTGGTTCGCACGCAGAAGGTGGCGGATCCGATGACGGTCACGTGCTCGGTGCTGGCCGGCGGCCAGCAGCCGGTGCACGTCCGTCTGACCGACACGGGTGGCGACCCCGTGTCGGTCACGGTGTCCCCCGACGTGGGGGCGATCGCCCCCACGTCGGCGGCTCCTCTGCTCCACCAGGCCCTGCCGGCCCATGAGGCCGCGGCGGCGGTGGAGCGGGTGAAGACCTCGAGGGGCGCGATCGAACGGATCTCCTGACCGACCGGCTCTGCCGGTCCCACGGCGGCTGCCCCCGCCCGCCACGGTCACCCCCCTTTCACCCGTGGCGGGTGGTCGCGGCCATCGGGCCCGGGTGTCAGCGGTGCCGTTCCGATCTCCCCAAGTCGACCCTCGGCCGCGTGGGCCAGACTGCGGGGATGGAGCTCGGGCTGTTCGACCAGGTGGCGGATGCGCTGCGCGCCCTGGTCCCGCCGCAGCTCGGCACCCTCCGCACGCAGGAGCGCCGCTGGGGCGTGAAGGCGTGGTTCGACGCCGACCAGTGCCCGCGCGAGCACTACGAGGCCCAGGTCATCGGGGCCAAGCACGTGGCCGGGGCCGAGTACCTGGCGGTCGAGGTCGGCTTCCACGCCGAGCACCCCAAGGAGCCCGACAACCAGGTGGCCATGGCGGCGATCCTCGCGGGCGAGGCCACCTGGCGCCCCGAGCTCGGGCCCGAGGCGGAAGCCGGCCCGTTCCTCGGCCGCGGCGGGTGGCAGCGCGTCTCGGAGACCTGGGTCGATCCCGACCTGAGCGACCCGGAGATCTGCTTCGAGATCGCCGACCGCCTCGCCACCTACATCACGGCCATCGAGCCCCTCCGCACGTCGTGACCAGGCGCTGTGCCAGCCGAGCCGCCGCGTCGACGGCGGCTCCGGTCCACCCATTCCCCAGGCCGGCCGGCCTCGGTCGGTACCGTGCTTCGAGGAGCCGCGTGGCTCCTGCCCCCGACCCTTGGTCCCCACCTCGGCCGTGACCATCTCCACCACCACTTCCACCACCACCGAGCCGCCGGCGACGCGCGCCCGGGCCCGCATCAACGGGCTCGATGGCCTGCGCGCCATCGCGGTGATCGGCGTGCTGCTCTACCACGCCGATGTGCCCTGGGCGAAGGGCGGGTTCATCGGGGTCGACATCTTCTTCGTGCTCAGCGGGTACCTGGTCACGAGCATCGTGCTCGACGGCCTGGAGAAGCGCGGCGAGCTCGGCTTCCGCCGGTTCTGGTCGGCGCGGCTCCGGCGCCTGGCCCCGGCGCAGATCGCGCTCCTCGTGGCGGTCACGCTCACGGTGGCCATCGGGTACCGCTCCGAGCTGTCGACGCTGCGGGGCCAGGTCATCGCGGCGCTCACCGGCACCACCAACTGGTACCTGATCGCCACGCAGGGCTCGTACTTCGAGACGCTCGGCCGCCCGCCGCTGCTGCGCCACCTGTGGTCGCTGGCGATCGAGCTGCAGTTCTACCTGGTGTGGCCGCTGGTGCTGGTGGCGGCGTTCCGCCGGTTCAACGACCGGGTGCACATGATCGTCATGGCCCTGGTGGCCGCCATCTTGGCGTCCTCGGCCTACATGGCCTTCCTGTACCACCCGAACACCGACCCGACCCGGGCCTACTTCGACACGTTCGCCCGCATTGAGGCACCGCTCGTCGGCGCGCTGCTCGCCCTCCTCTGGCGCCCGCGGGCCCTGGCGCGCAGCCGGGCCGGCCAGCACGGCGCGCCGTACACGGCCCTGGCCGTCGGGGCCCTCGCCGCGCTGGTCTGGATGATGCACGTGTGCGGCGATCGCTCGGCGTTCATGTACCGCGGCGGCTTCCTCCTCACCGCCCTGCTCACCGCGGTGGTGGTGGCCGGCATCACGCACCCGAACGGGTCGATCGGTGGCAAGCGGGGCCTGGGCGGCCCGGCCATCGTGGCCATCGGCCTGCGCTCGTACGGGCTGTACCTCTGGCACTGGCCGGTGTTCGTCCTGCTGCGGCCCCGCATCGATGTCGGCTGGTCGTGGGGCGTGGTCTTCGTGGTCCGCATCGTCGTCACCGTCGTCCTGGCGGAGACCTGCTATCGGCTGATCGAGAGGCCGTGGCACAGCCGTGCTCCCGACGCGTCGCTCGCCGGCGTCAAGCGGCGCCTGGCCCACCCCAGCCGCCTCGCACCGGCGCCGCGGTTCCTCACCATCGGCTCGGTCGTGGCCATCGGCATCTCGCTCGTGATCCTGGCCGTCCCGCACCAGCCCAAGGACGCCATCGGCGACTCGCTGCGCGCCGGCGAGGCCGCCCTGGCCGACAACCCCGGCACCGTGCCCAAGGGTTCGGTCACCACCACCGTGCCCGGGGCCACCACCGACCCGAACGCCACCACCACCACGGCGGTGCCCGGCACCGCGCCGGTCACGCTCATCGGCGACTCCGTGATGGTGGGCGCCGCGCCCGACGTCATGGCGGCGTTCGGGCCCCGCGCCAACATCGACGCCAAGGTGTCCCGTCAGGCCGACGCCATCCCGCCGATCCTGCGCCAGCTCGCCTCCCAGGGCCAGCTCGCCGGCACCGTGGTCATCCAGGTCGGGATCAACGGCACGGTCACCGAGGAGAACCTCCGCGACATGCACGATGCGGTCGCCGGCCGCCGCATGATCATCCTCAACGCCCGCGTCCCGCGGTCGTGGGAGACGGCCAACAACGCGCTGGTGGAATCGCTGGTGCCCACGCTGTCGAACTCGAGCTACATCGACTGGTACTCGGCGTCCGACGGCCACCGCGACTGGTTCCTCAACGACGGCGTGCACCTCACCGAGCCCGGCCGCCTCGCCTACGCCGACATCATCCGCGCCAAGGTCGACGGCAAGAAGAAGTAGCTCGGCCCGGTCGGCTCCGGCTCGGCCCGATCAGGCGCGGGGCGGTCGGAACTCCAGGCCCTCGAAGCGGCCCGAGGTGCGCCAGGCGTCGATGAGCTGGAAGAACGGGACGGCCCCGGCGGGGTAGCCGCTGAAGTTCAGGCGCTCGCGCCGGCCCAGCGCCTGGCCCTCGTTGTTGTAGTAGCCGGGGGTGCAGTCCTGGTTGCCGAAGATCCCGGTGACGCCGGTGTCGAGCTGGGTCACCCAGTCCTGCTCGGCCGCCTCGGTGACCTCGACCTGCTCGGCGCCGACGGCCTCGGCGTGGGCCACCACCTTGGCGATGGTGGTGCCGGCCTCGGTGAGGTTGCTGGTGATGTTGGACACCAGGTTGGCGCCCTGCGACGCGCCCACCAGGAACAGGTTGGGGAACCCGTGGACGTGGATGCCGTGCAGGCTCTGCATGCCGTCATCCCAGTGCTCGGTGAGCGTCTCGCCGTCGCGGCCGGTGGTCTCGAAGCCGGCGCGGCGGGCCAGCCCGGTGCCCACCTCGAAGCCCGAGGCGAACACGAGGCAGTCGAGCTCGTAGTGGACGCCGCCGACCCACACGCCGGTCTCGTCGATGCGCTCGACGCCCTTGCCGTCGGTGTCGATCAGGTGCGCACCGGGCTCGTTGTAGGCCTGGAGGTACTCGTCGTGGAAGCACGGCCGCTTGCAGAGCTGGCGGTACCAGGGCTTGAGCCCTTCGGCGGTCGCCGGGTCGGCGACGATGGCGTCGACGCGCGCGCGGATCTCGGTCATCTTCTCGTCGTCGCTGTCGGCGAACGCCTGGGCCACCAGCTCGGGGGTGAGCTCGGCGCCCTCCTTGCTGACCTCGGCGACGACGCGGTCGCGGATCCGCTGGGAGATGTCGGTCCAGCCGTCCTTCACCAGGTCCTCGTCGGCGAACCCGCCGGTCTGGAGGGTGGCGAAGTTGAGGAGCCACTCGCGCTGCCACCCCGGCCCGAGGGCGGCGAAGGCGTCGGGGTCGATGGGCTGGTTGTTGCGGACGTCGATCGACGAGGGCGTGCGCTGGAAGACGAACAGCTCGCCGGCGTCGCGCGCCAGGTAGGGGATGCACTGCACGGCGGTGGCACCGGTGCCGATGATGCCGACGCGCTTGTCGGCGAGGCCGGTCATGGGATCGCCCGCGGGGCTGCCGCCGGTGTAGCCGTAGTCCCAGCGGCTGGTGTGGAAGCGGTGGCCGGCGAAGGTCTCGATCCCGGGGATGCCGGGGAGCTTGGGGCGGTGCAGCGGCCCGGTGCCCATGGCCACGTACTTGGCGCGGAACTCGTCGCCGCGGTCGGTGCGGACGATCCACCGTGACGCGGCCTCGTCCCACGTGAGGTCGGTGACCTCGGTGGAGAACAGGGCGTGGTCGTAGAGCCCGTACTGCTTGGCGATGCGCTGGGCGTGGGCGAAGTTCTCGGGCGCCCGCGTGTACTTGGCGCTGGGCATGTGCCCGGTCTCCTCGAGCAGCGGCAGGTAGATCATCGCGGCGGTGTCGCACATGGCGCCCGGGTAGCGGTTCCAGTACCAGGCGCCGCCGACGTCGCCGCCGCCCTCGATCAGGCGGACGCTGTCGATGCCGGCGTCTTTCAGGCGGGCGCCGGTGGTGAGCCCGGCGAAGCCGCCGCCCACGAACGCCACGGTCACCTCGTCGTGCACCGGGTCGCGCTCCACCCGCTCGACGTAGGGGTCGTCGGTGAGGTGGGCGAAGGGACCGACGGGCTGGACGTACTGGTCGTTGCCATCGGGCCGAAGGCGCTTGGCCCGCTCCTCGGCGTACCTGGCGCGCAGGGCGGCCTTGTCGAGCAGCGCCTCGGCCCCCGGGGTTTGTGCACTCATGGTGCAAGTTTCTCACACCTGCCGGTCCCCGTGCAGGTCGGTGGGGGCGTCGCTCGGAGCGGAGGGCGCCGGACCCCGCCTAACCTCAGGCGCCTGGAGGGCAGGTGCTGCGCTCCCGACGAGGAGGAACATCATGCGGGTCCTGGTGCTCGGTGCCGGCTTCGGTGGGCTGGAGCTCACCGCCACGCTGTCGGAGGAGCTCGGCGACGACGTCGAGATCGTCCTGATCGACAAGGGGGAGGGCTTCGTCTTCGGCTTCTCCAAGCTCGACGTGATGTTCGGGCGGCTGGAGCCCGAGGCGGTGGTGCACCCCTACCGAGACCTGGTGAAGCCGGGCGTGCAGTTCGTCCAGACCACCATCCGGTCGATCGACCCCCAGGCCCGGCGGGTGGAGACCGATGCCGGTCCGTTCGAGGCCGACGTGATGGTGGTGGCGCTCGGCGCCGACCTGCACCCCGAGGCCACGCCCGGCCTGGTCGAGGGGGGCAACGAGTTCTACACGGTCGCCGGCGCGTTCGCCCTGCGAGACGTGCTGGCCGCGTTCGATGGCGGGCGGGTGATCGTGGGCGTGTGCTCCACCCCGTTCAAGTGCCCGCCGGCGCCGAGCGAGACGGCGCTGCTGGTCCACGACCTGCTCACCACGAAGGGTGTGCGCGACCGCTCCGAGGTGGCCCTCGTGATGCCGCTCCCGGTGCCGATCCCGCCGTCGCCCGATGCCTCGGCCGCCCTGCTCACCGCCTTCGAGGAGCGGGGGATCAGCTTCCACCCCGGCACCCTCGTGGACCACCTCGATCCCGACCGCAAGGTGGCGGTCATGGCCGACGGCGCCGAGATGCCCTACGACCTGTTCCTCGGCATCCCCACCCACCGGGCGCCGGAGGTGGTCCAGGCGTCGGGCCTGTGCGTCGACGGCTGGATCCCGGTCGACCCGCTCACGCTCGAGACCTCGTTCCCCGGCGTCTACGCGGTGGGCGACGTCACCAGCGTGGGGACGCCCAAGGCCGGCGTGTTCGCCGAGGGCCAGGCCTCCGTGGTGGCCGCCGCGCTCATCGCCCAGCACCGCGGCGAGGGCAGCGACACCACCTACGACGGACGGGGAATCTGCTACCTGGAGTTCGGCAACGACCAGGTGGCGCTGGTCGACGTCACGTTCGTCAGCGGCCAGGCGCCCGTCGGCTCGATGGTGGCGGCCTCGCACGAGAACTCGCTCCAGAAGACCGAGTTCGGCACGTCCCGCGTCCGCCGCTGGTTCGGCCGGGAGTGGTCGGCCGACGCCTGACCCGCCGCCCGCGCCGATGAGGTGCGGGCCCCCGGCACGTCTACCTACCGAACCCGACGGGAAGGAAGACGTCATGGCGCTGCCCAAGATCGTCTCGCAGTCCGAGTGGCGCGCCGCACGCGTCGACCTGCTCCAAGAGGAGAAGGCCATGACGAGGGCCCGGGACGCGCTCAACACCAAGCGGCGCGAGCTGCCGATGGTCCGCATCGAGAAGGACTACCGCTTCGAGGGCCCGGACGGGGAGGTGGCCCTGCTCGACCTGTTCGAGGGCCGGCGCCAGCTCATGGTGAGCCACTTCATGTTCGACCCCGGCTGGGACGAGGGCTGCCCGAGCTGCACCGCCGGCGCCGACGAGGTGTCCGACGGCCTGCGCCGCCACCTGGCCGTGCGCGACACGACGCTGGCCTTCGTCTCCCGGGCGCCGCTGGCCAAGATCGAGGCCTACCGGGCGGCCAAGGGGTGGACCTTCCCCTGGTACTCGTCGTTCGGCAGCGACTTCAACTACGACTTCCACGTCACCCTCGACGCCGCGGTGGCCCCCGTCGAGTGGAACTTCAAGGACCAGGCCGAGCTCGAGGCCGACAACCCGGCGTGGGCGGGCTGGTCGGGCGAGCAGCCCGGCATGACGTGCTTCCTGCGGGTCGGCGACGACGTCTTCGAGACGTACGCCTCGTTCGCCCGCGGCGCCGAGGCCACGGGCGGCTCGTACGCCTACCTCGACCTCACCGCGCTCGGCCGCCAGGAGGACTGGGAGGAGCCCGCCGGGCGGGCCGGATCGGCCCGCGCCGCCGTCCCCGACTTCGCCTCCTGAGCACCTGACGCGTCCCTGCCGCGTCCATGCGACGAGGTGGGTGCCGGGTTGCGTCGCAGCGTGCCAAGATGCCGTTCCACCCCACGAACACGAGAGTTGAGGGCCATGCCCGAGCAGAGCGACGCACCCACCGGCGAAGAGGTCGAGATCGACAGCGACGTGACCGTCGACGTCTACGACGTCGATGGCGACGGCACGGCCGACACGGTCGTCGTGACCGAGACCAGCGTGGTCGACGTCGACGGCGACGGCGTCCCCGACATCGTGCAGCAGACCGTCACCACCGCGATCGACGTCGACGGCGACGGCGTCCCCGACATCATCGACCAGGTCACCACCACGGCGATCGACGTCGACGGCGACGGCGAGATCGACATCATCGACTCCGTGACCACCACCGGCATCGATGTCGATGGCGATGGCGAGCTCGACGAGATCGAGGTCACCGAGGCCACCTTCGTCGCCGAAGACGAGGCCTGAGGATCTGACGTGAGGGCGCCGACCGCTTCTGACATCGTCATCGAGACGGTAAGCCTGACGAAGGTCTACCCCGGCGACGTCAAGGCGGTCGACGCCCTCAACCTCTCCGTGCACCGCGGGGAGATCTTCGGGCTGCTCGGCCCGAACGGCGCCGGCAAGACCACCACCGCCGGCATGCTCACCACGCGGGTCGTGCCCACGTCGGGCTCGGCCATCGTCGGCGGGATCGACGTCTGGGCCCAGCCCTCCAAGGCCAAGTCGCTCATCGGCGTGGTCCCGCAGAGCAACACGCTCGACCGCTCGCTCAGCGTCCGCGACAACCTGGTCTTCCACGGCCGGTTCTTCGGGATGCCCGCCAAGACGGCCAAGGCCGAGGCCGACGACCTGCTCGGGAAGTTCCGCCTCAGCGAGCGGGCCGACGCCCCCGTGCTCGCCCTCTCCGGCGGCATGGCCCAGCGGCTGATGGTCGCCCGGGCCGTGATGCACCGCCCGGCCGTGCTGTTCCTCGACGAGCCCACCGCCGGCCTCGACCCGCAGAGCCGCATCGCCATGTGGGAGATCCTGGGCGAGCTCCACACCGACGGCCAGACCATCCTCCTCACCACGCACTACATGGAGGAGGCCGACGAGCTCTGCAGCCGGGTCGCCATCATCGACCACGGCTCCATGCTCGCCCTCGACACGCCCGACGCGCTGAAGGCCTCGACCGGCGTCGACACGGTCGTCACCATCACCGCCGAAGGAGACCTCGACGACCTGGCCCAGGTGCTGCACCAGGGGATCAACGGCGCCACCGCCGCCACCGTGGTCGACGGCACCGTCCTGCTCGAGGTCAACGGAGCGGCCGGCGTGCTGCCCGCCGTCGTGCAGCTGGCCGACGACAAGGGCCACACCGTCCGAGACCTCTCCATCAACGAGCCCACGCTCGAGACCGTCTTCATCAAGCTCACGGGGAAGGACCTGCGCGAATGACCACCGTCGCCACTGCACCCACCACCGCGGCGCTGCCCGAGGCGCCCAGCGTCTCCGTCGGCGGCGCCTTCCTCGCACTGCTCGCCCGCGACTTCTACGTGCTGCGCCACAACCTCAAGGAGTTCATCCCCCGCACGGTGCTCCAGCCGCTGCTGCTGGTGTTCGTGTTCACGTACGTGTTCCCCAAGATCGGCCAGGGGATCGGCGGTTCGGCCGGCGGCAGCTCGGCGTTCTCCACCATGCTCGTCGCCGGCGTCCTCGCCAGCGTGATCCTGTTCCAGGGCATCCAGTCGGTCGCCCTGCCGCTCGTGTCGGAGTTCGGGTACACCCGCGAGATCGAGGACCGGGTGCTCGCCCCGCTGCCGGTCGAGCTGGTCGCCGTCGAGAAGGTCGTGGCCGGCGCCCTGCAGTGCGTCATCGCCGCCCTGATCGTGTTCCCGATCGCCTACTTCGTGCCGGCCGAGCCGGTGCACATCACCTACCACTGGTGGGTGCTGCTCACGCTCGGGCCGCTCGCCTGCGTGGCCGCCGCCTCGCTGGGGCTCATGTTCGGCACCATGTTCGACCCGCGCACGGTGCCGCTGCTGTTCGGCATCATCGTCGTGCCGCTCACCTTCCTCGGCTGCATCTACTTCCCGTGGAAGAGCCTCGAGGCCATCCGGTGGCTGCAGATCGCGGTGCTCGCCAACCCGCTCGTCTACATGAGCGAAGGCCTCCGGGCCGCCCTCACGCCGGTGCCGCACATGTCGCTGCTCGCCATCTTCCCCGTGCTGCTGGCCTTCACGGCCTTCTTCCTGTGGCGCGGCATCGAAGGCTTCAAGCACCGCGTCCTCGCCTAGCCGTCCGGCTGGGGCCCGGTCTCGTCGGACCCCACCGCGCCCCGGCGCCCCCGCCTCGGCGCCCCGGCACCGCTGCCCGCGGCGCGGCCTCTGGGCCCGATCGCGCCGGCTGCGCGCGTTCCCACCAGCGGTCCCGGTGCCGGGTGTGGCCCTGGTGGGTGGTCTGGGCCTAGCACCGCGGGGTGCTGCATTCGGTGTTCGTGACGGCGCGAACGGGATCGCTTGGCAGAAGGCGGGAGGTGGGATACCCTATGTTCTGTGTTCGTGACGGCACGTACAGAGGAACAGCGGCAACTGCTGGGCGACATCGCCGAGGCGGCGTCGGCCCTCGACATCGACGCGCACTTCGACGGTGAGGCCCTGGTGGTCGACGGCACCCGCCTGCTGCCCCAGATCGTGCGCCGCGCCCACCCCACGCCGGCCGACCTGAGCCAGCTCATCGCTGAAGCGCCCGGCAAGCTCCCCGCCATGGTGGTGGCCGACCGCATCAGCGATGCGGGCCGAGACGTGCTGCGCCGGGCGGGCTGGGGCTGGCTCGATCGCCGCGGGCACCTGCGGCTGTGGGCGTCGGGGGTGCGCGTCGAGTCCGACCTGCCGTCGTCGGCCGCCACCGCGGGGCGGAGCGGGCCGGTCAACGCCTGGACCACCGTCGGCATGGAGATCGCCCTCGCCGCCCTGTGCGATCCGGAGGCGCCGGTCACCGCCCGGCGCGTGGCGGCGGTGATCGGGCGCAGCGTCGGGGCCACCCACGAGCTCATCGGCCGGTTCGTCGAGCTGGGCCTGGTCGGGCGCCAGACCCACCTGGCCCTCCTGCCCGACCTGTTCTGGGAGGCGTCGGCCCGCTGGCCCGACGGCGGCTGGATCGGGCTCCCGGTCGGGCTGGCCGAGGTGGCCGAGCGCGTCGGCGGGTCGGAGCTGGTCCGCGTCGACGAGCGGGCGGCCACGTTCGGCGGCGCCCGCATCACGGCGGCCGGCGACCTCCCGGCGCGCTGCTACGTGCGCTCGGCCTCGGCGCTGCGCCGGGCCCGCGCCCTGGCCGAGCGGCGCCCCGACGACCGCGAGGAGCCGGTGCGCTGCTGGGTCCGGGCCTCGCCGATCACCTGGCTCCCGCTCAACGAGGAGCACCCGCCCGACGCCGAGCACCCGTGGGGCATCGGCCACCCGCAGCTGTGCGCGCTGCGCCTGGCCGCCGACCCGTCCCGCGGGCGCGAGATCGTCGAGGCGTGGGGCATCGTGCCGGGGACCGACTGATGCCGGCCGCGCTGCCGGTCGTGCTGTCGGGCCGGCGGGGCGGCACCACGCACCGGGAGGTGGAGCTGCTGGCGTCGCTGCCGCCCGAGCTGCGCCTCATCGGTGGGCTGGCCGTCATGTGCCGCGTGGGCTCGCCGCACCGGGCCACGATCGACCTCGACGCCGTCGCCCGCAACCTCGACGGCATCCACCCCGACCTGCTGCGCCTGGCGCTCACGGCAGCGGGGGGCGGGCAGTACCGCTTCGCCGGCGACCTCGACCTCGACGTGATCGACGTGACCCTCCTGCCCACCGACGAGCTGCTCGAGGTGCTGCTGGTCGACGGCGGCGAGCTCACCGACCTGGAGCTCAACGTGGTGGCGCACACCTGGGCCCACGACACCGCCGCGCCGCTCGACATCGTGGCGGTCGACGACGAGACCGGGGCCCGCCTGGCCGAGGCACCGGGCCGCCTGGTGGCCACCGCCGCGGGCATCGTGGCCATGAAGGCCACCACCATCCCCCTGCGGGCCTCGTCGAAGCCCGAGAAGCGGTCGTCCGACCTCTACGACCTCGGCCGGCTGCTGGTGGCCGGCCGGCTCGAGCCGGCCGACCTCCAGGCCCTGCCCGAACCGCTCGGCTCGCGGGTGGCCGCTCGCCTCCGCCAGTGGTTCGTGAGCGGTGCCGGCCGGGACCGCACCTACCGCGACGTCCGCCGCTTCGACGAGCCCCTGCTCGACCTCGATGCCGCGGCCGACGCCGTCGAGGACCTCGTCGGCGCCTGAGCCACGGTCCACCGGCCCGCCCTCCCTGGCCCGTCCCACGAGCCCGCCCGGTGATGATCACCACCCGGGCCGAGGTGCTCGGGGCAGACTTCGGGGCCGATCAGTGGCGGCG
The DNA here is from genome assembly GCF_049993875.1 of Aquihabitans sp. McL0605. Lineage (NCBI taxonomy): Bacteria > Bacillati > Actinomycetota > Acidimicrobiia > Acidimicrobiales > Iamiaceae > Aquihabitans > Aquihabitans sp. McL0605. The sequence continues at coordinate 1,806,846 of NZ_CP188252.1, read as the reverse complement.
GTGGACCGCGCCACCACCTCGATCGCCGAAACGATGCAACCCGCCTGAGGAGGCCACCATGGAGCTCACCTTCACCCACCGCTTCGACGCGTCGATCGACGAGCTGTGGGCCATGGTCCACGATCCGGCCTCCCACGTCGCCAAGTTCACGAGGATGGGCCACCGCGACCTGGAGGTCCTGGCCGAGGAGGTCGGTGACGACGCCCTCGACATCACGATCCGCCGCCAGGTCGACATCGACGTGCCGTCGATCGCCTCGAAGTTCATCAGCCCGGCCAACACGGTCACCTCGGTCGACCACTGGAAGCGCGCCGCCGATGGCTCCTGCGCCGGTCACTACGAGGTCGACATCAAGGGCGCACCGGCGCAGACGCGCGGCACCACGCGCATCGTGGCCGACGGCGACGGGGCCAGCTACACCGTCGTGCTCGACGTGAAGGTGAAGGTCCCGATGGTCGGCGATCGCATCGCCAAGGCGCTGCGGCCGCAGCTCGAAGCGCAGATGCTCCAGGAGTTCGAGGCCTCGGAGGCGTGGCTGGCGGGTGAGCGGTGACGCTCCCTGACCTGCGCTCGCCACGGGTCTGACACCGACCTGAACCGCTGGTCACCAAGGGTGACGGCTACCTGACACCCCTCCCGCGCGTCAGGTTTCTGTCAGAGAACCGCCTGATTGCTGTTACCAAGAGCGCACAACGGTGAAATCCGCGGTCCGTACGTTGCCCGCCATGAACACCTTCCGACTCCCATGGTCCGGTGAGGTGGCGGGTTCGCTCGCCCTCTCCGGCGCCGACATCGACCACGCACCACCAGGCACGCGCCGCGGCCTCTTCGGACGACAGCGTCCCGAGCGGATGCCCGTCAGCGCGTTCAAGAACAGCAAGGAGGTGCGGAAGAACTTCGGCATCTTCCTCGCCGCCAAGATGATCAGCCTGGCGATCGTGGCCGGCGTGCTGATGCTGTTCATGTACCTGTTCGAGACCCGGGCCGGCGCCTCGCCCATGCAGGCCGAGCCCAAGGCCGCCGACCTGATCAACCCCATCAACACGATGTGGGTGCTCGTCACCGCCTTCCTGGTGTTCTTCATGCAGGCGGGCTTCATGGCCCTCGAGGCCGGCTTCGCCCGGTCCCGAGAATCCGTCAACATCATGATGGAGTGCATCTTCGACACCTGCTTGTGCGGCCTCCTCTGGACCGCCTTCGGGTTCGCCTTCATGTTCGGTGTCGGCAACGGCCTCATCGGCCACAGCCAGTTCCTGCTGCACCACACCACCGCTGATTGGAACGGCACGGGCATCGCGTTCTTCGCCTTCGTCCTGTTCCAGTTCGCCTTCGCCGACACCGCCTCCACGGTCACCTCCGGTGCCATGGTCGGGCGCACCTCGTTCAAGGGCGACATCCTCTACAGCTTCGTGGTCTCGGGCTTCATCTACCCGATCTTCGGCCACTGGGTCTGGGGTCCGGGCGGCTGGCTCGGCAACACCATGGGCTGGTTCAACGGCCTCGTGCCCGACGGGATCGTCTTCCGTGACTTCGCCGGCTCCACCGTGGTGCACACCGTCGGCGCCGTCATCGCCCTCGCCGGTGCGGTCGCCCTCGGCCCGCGCCTCGGCCGCAAGTTCGCCAAGGACGGCGGTGGCCCCACGGCTCCGCACGACATCAACATCGCCGCCATCGGCGCGGTCATCCTCTGGTTCGGCTGGTACGGCTTCAACCCCGGCTCCACCCTCTCCGCCATGGACTGGGAAGGCATCGGGCGAGTCGCCTGGAACACCACCATCGCCGCCTGTGCCGGCGGCATGGTCGCCGTCTTCTTCGTCTACCCCCGCAGCAAGAAGTGGGATGTGGGCATGGCCATCAACGGCTTCCTCGGTGGCCTCGTGGCCATCACCGCCCCCTGCTACTGGGTCGGGCCCTGGGAAGCGATCCTGATCGGCGGCATCGCCGGCATCTTGGTGCCGCTCGGCGTCGACCTGCTGGAGCGGCTCCGCATCGACGATCCGATCGGCGCCGTGCCGGTCCACGGCATCTGCGGCATCTGGGGGACGATCAGCATCGGCCTCCTCGCCACCGGCCAGTACGGCATCCCGACAGCGACGGGGGCCGACAACAGCACGCCGATCGAGGGCTTGTTCCACGGCGGTGGGACCGGTCAGCTGATCGCCCAGTGCATCGGGTCCCTGTCGTGCCTCGTGGTGGTCGGAGCGGTGGCCTTCGCCCTGATGTTCGCCCTCCGCAAGCTGCCCGGATCGTGGAACCTGCGCCTGCCGGAGGCCGAGGAGCTCGAGGGCATCGACATCGTCGAGCACGGCCTCCCCGCCTACCACATGGAGTTCGGTGCGGGCTTCGCCTACACCACCTACTCCGGCAAGCCGGTACCGGAATCCTCGCCTGAGGTGTCGTCCGAGACCGAGACGGTCTGACCGTGTCGATGAGCACCGGAGCGTCGGGCCTGGCAGTGGCCCGGCGCTCCGCGCCCACCGTCGAGGTCCTCCGCTGGCCGGCCCAGGCCGACCGGCGACCGGACCTGGTGGCCAGCGGCCGCCCGTGCCTCTGGGTGCTCGACACGGCGGAGCTCCCGCCGGCCGTGGGTCCGCTCGAAGACTGGGCTCGAACCACCGATGGCGAACGGGACGTGGCGGCTCGGGTGCACCGGCTGGCGGGGCTCGCCCCCGACGCCCGCACCCTGGCACCGGGTGAGGCTTGTGTCGACGGGGATGGGATGCTCCACTTCGGTGGCCAGCGCATCTCCATCCCTCCGACCGAGGCCACCCTGCTCGACCGGCTCGCCACCACCCCCGAACGCGTCGTCAGCCGAGACGAGCTCGGCCGTCTCCTGTGGGACGGCCAACCCAGCAACCGCAGCTCTCTCACCAGCCGGATCCACACCCTGCGCAAGCGGCTTCGGCCGGTGGGGCTCAGGATCCACGCCATCCGCGGCCACGGCTTCCTGCTCGCCGCGGATCCGGTACAACCCATCGAACCCGTCAGCGTGCGGGAACCAACAAGGAGGACCTCGTGGTCCAGCTCGTCACAGCCATCGTGAAGCCGTTCATGCTCGAAGACGTGAAGACCGCCCTGCGGACCTTCGGCGTCCAGGGCATCACGGTCAGCGAGGTCCAGGGGTACGGCCGCCAAGGCGGCAAGACCGAGACCTTCCGGGGCTCGGAGTACACCGTCGACTTCGTCCCGAAGGTCCGCATCGATGTCGTCGTCAAGGCCGACCAGGTCGACGGAGTGTTCACCGTCTTGGCCGACGCGGCCCGAACCGGCAAGATCGGTGACGGCAAGATCTGGGCGACCGAGGTCACCCAGATCATGCGGGTCCGCACATCGGAAGTGGGTGACGACGCCATCTAGGGCGATGTCATGAAGCGCAGGGATGGCAGGGAGAACTGGTGGCGTCCAGCGGGCCTCGTGCTCGTCGCGATCGTCGCCGCCTTCTCCCTGCCATCCGGCGTCCTGGGCCCCTCGTCGTCGGGGGTCCACCGGGCCGAGCAGGCCCAGCTGCAGCGGGCCCACCCCGATGCCAGCACGATCGCTCCCCGTGCCTCCCGCCGGCCCTGGTCGGGTCTGGAGGTGCACCTCCCGGCGGCCGCGCTGCTGGTCGCGGTGCTCTCGCTGCTCGGGCTCGTGGTGCTCGGCCCCGCCGGTCGGCCCACCTGGTCGCCCGCCCTCGTCCCCGTGTCCCGGGGGCCGCCTTCGTTGCGCTGAACCTCACCGTTCACCGCTGATCTCGGGCCTGGCCCGAGCAACGAAAGGCATCCCATGACCACGTTCGCCCCTGGCGAATCTCCCATCGCCCTCGTGCGCTGGCCCGAAGAGGCCGACCGCCGTGCTGCGCTCGCCGAAGCCGGCCGACCCCGGCTGCTGCTGCTCGAGCCCGGCGCGGCCCCACCGTCGAGCTGGGACCAACTCGAGGACTGGACCCGGCTGCCGGCCGACCCGGTCGAGCTCGAAGCCCGGATGGCCACGCTCCTGCAGCGGGTGCCGGCCGATCGGCCCGCCCCGCTCCTCGACGGCGACGGGGTCCTGCGCCACGGCGCCGGCTGGGTGGCGCTCCCCCCGGTCGAGGCCCGGATCACGGCGGCGCTCCTGGCGCGGCCCGACGCGGTCGTGGCCCGCCAGGACCTGCTCGACGCCGGCTGGCCCGCGGGCCCGGGCTCCCGGTCCGGCTCCAACATCCTCGACGGCCGGATCAAGCTCCTGCGCCGCCGCCTCGCCAAGGTGGCGATGCAGATCCACACGGTCCGCGGCGTGGGGTTCGTGCTCACCTACTGAGCCGTCCGGGCCGGGACCGCAACCTATTGGCACAGCGTGTGCCAGGAGTAAGGTCTCGGCCCATGGACGCCGTGCGCACCCCCGATGAACGGTTCGAAGGCCTGCCCGGGTGGACCTTCGCGCCCCACTACGTGACCGTGGACGACGGCGAGGGCGGCTCGCTGCGCGTCCACTACGTCGACGAGGGCCCCGCGTCGGCGCCGCCCGTGCTCCTGATGCACGGCGAGCCGTCCTGGGGGTACCTCTACCGCACGATGATCCCGCCCCTCGTGGCTGCCGGCCACCGGGTCATCGTCCCCGACCTCGTCGGCTTCGGCCGCTCCGACAAGCCCACCCAGCAGGGCGACTACACGTACGAGCGCCACGTCGAGTGGATGCGCCAGGCCCTCTTCGACCACCTCGACCTCCGCGGCATCACCTTCTTCGGCCAGGACTGGGGCGGGCTCGTCGGCCTGCGCCTGGTGGCCGAGCACGCCGACCGCTACGCCCGCGTCGCGGTCGGCAACACGGGCATGCCCACGGGCGAGATGCCCATGAGCGACGCCTTCTTGGCCTGGCAGACCTTCGCCCGGGAGACCGAGACGTTCCCCGTGGGCGCCATCATCAACGGCGGGTCGCTCTCGGACCTCCCGCCCGAGGTGGTGGCGGCGTACGACGCCCCGTTCCCCGACGACACGTACCTCGCCGGCGCCCGGGTGTTCCCCTCGCTGGTGCCCACCAGCCCCGACGATCCCGCGGCCGCGGCCAACCAGGCCGGCTGGGCATCGCTGCGGCAGTTCGACCGGCCCTTCCTCTGCGCCTTCAGCGATGGCGACCAGATCACCAAGGGCGGCGACGCCATCTTCCGGCGCGAAGTCCCCGGAGCCGCAGGTCAGGCCCACACCACCATCGAGGGGGGCGGGCACTTCCTGCAGGAGGACCAAGGCCCGGCGCTCGCCGCGGTGCTCATCGGCTTCATCGCTGCCAACCCTTGATGGGCCATATGGCCTGATCTGCGGTTCGGCCCTTGGATCGGGGTCGGAGCGACCGATTTGCAGGGGTGGTGGGCGCTGTCAGGCGGATCACCGCACCCCACCATGACCCGGACCACGCACCGCAGCCTCAGCGTCTTCGTCGCCGTCGTGATCGGTCTCTTCGCGGCCACGGTTACCTCGGGCCTGCCCAGCGAGCGCGGCGCGGTCATCATCTCCAACCTCGGCCAGTGCCTGGCCCCGGCCATCGCGGCGCTCGGCTGCTGGTTCGCCAGCCGCAAGGCCGTCGTGGCCAACCACCGGACCGGTTGGCGGCTGCTCGGCGCATCGGCGCTGTCGTGGTCGATCGGGCAGTGCTTCTGGACGTACTACGAGATCTCGGGTGCCGCCGCGCCGTTCCCGTCGTGCGCCGACGTGGGGTACCTGCTGGCGGTGCCGCTCGCCCTCGCCGGGATCTGGACGATGTCGGTCCGCACCAGCACGTCGACGTGGCTGGTGGCGGTGCTCGACGGGCTCATCATCTCGGGCGGCCTGCTGGCCATCAGCTGGCCGCTGGTGCTCGGGCCCAGCTGGAAGGCCGGCGCCGGCACCCCCTTCGAGTTCGCGCTCACGCTGGCGTACCCCATCGGCGACGTCATCGTGGCGTCCGCGGTGCTGCTGGCCATCATGCGCACCGACCGCCGTCGCGACGCCGTCCCGCTGGTGTCCATCGCGGTCGGCCTCATCGTGCTCGGCATCGCCGACAGCATCTTCGTGTGGACCACCCTCCAGGGCACCGAGCAGGCCGTGTCGGTGGCCGACATCGGGTGGACCGCCGGCTACCTGATCCTCTTCCTCGCCGCCATGGAGTACCCGCTGCCGATCGCTTCGGGGCGCGCCGAGCTGCACACGGCGCCGAGCCTGCGCCGCGCCGCCGTGCCGCTCACCGTGGTCAGCGTGGCGTGGATCCTGCGCATCGTCATGGTGGCCACCAACCAGCCCGAGGACCGCTTCCTCACCGTGCTGACGGTGATCACCGTCGCCCTCGTCCTCATCCGGTTCCTCATGACCATGCGCGAGAACCAGGAGCTCACCGAGTCGCTCGAGGAGAAGATCGGCGAGCTCACCGCCCGCGAGCAGCAGCTGAGCCACCAGGCGCTCCACGATCCGCTCACCGGGCTGGCCAACCGCCGGCTGTTCAGCGACCGGGTCGAGCACGCCCTCAACCGCAGCCGCCGCACCGGTGACCTGAGCGCGGTGCTGTTCATCGACCTCGACGACTTCAAGACCGTCAACGACAGCCTCGGTCACGCTGCCGGCGACCGGCTGCTCGCCTCGGTCGCCGCCCGCCTCAGCGGGTGCGTCCGGCCCGGCGACACCGTGGCCCGCCTCGGTGGCGATGAGTTCGGCGTCCTGCTCGAGGAGATGGAGGGCGCCCAGCACGCGCCCAACGTGGCCCGCCGGATCCTCGAGTCGCTCGACGTGGCGTTCCCCCTCGACGGCCGCCAGGTGTTCACCCGCGCCAGCATCGGGGTGGCCGTCGCCGACAGCAAGGCCGGGTACGCCGGCGCCGACCTGCTCTCGGACGCCGACGTGGCCCTCTACGCCGCCAAGGGCTCGGGCAAGTCGACGTTCCGCGAGTTCGAGCGCACCATGCGCGTCACCGCGATCGAGCGGCTCGAGCTGGGCCAGGACCTGCGCCGGGCGCTGCACCAGAACCAGTTCTTCTGCCACTACCAGCCCATCGTCGACCTCGTCACCGGCCGGGTCGTCGCCCTCGAAGCGCTGCTGCGCTGGGACCACCCGAGCCGCGGCCTCGTCGGGCCCAACGCGTTCATCGAGCTGGCCGAGGAGACCGGCATGATCGGCCAGATCGGCATGACGGTCCTGCAGATGTCGTGCTGGCAGGCCGCCAACTGGCGCGCCGAGGGCAAGGTGCCGGCGAGCCTCGAGCTCCACGTCAACCTGTCGGGCCGCCAGCTCGAGGACCCGTTCCTCGTCGAGAAGGTCAAGCGGGTCCTGGCGTCCACCGGGTTCCCCGGCTCGCTGCTCGTGCTGGAGATCACCGAGAGCGTCGCCGTCGAGACCGGCGCCGCCCACCTCGACCTGCTCGAGCAGATGAAGCAGCTGGGCATCCGCTTCGCCATCGACGACTTCGGCACCGGCTACTCGTCGCTCAACTACCTGCGGGCCCTGCCCGTCGACGTGCTGAAGATCGACCGGGCCTTCGCCCAGACGCTCGACGGCCAGACCGACACCGTGCTGCTCGAGGCCATCGTCCGCCTCGGCCACTCGCTCGGCATCGACATGATCGCCGAGGGCATCGAGCACGCCGAGCAGGCGGCCACGCTCAAGCGCCTCGGCTGCCGCCGGGCCCAGGGCTACCTCTTCCACCGCCCCCTCTCCGTCAGCGAGATCCCCGGCGCGGTGGCCGGCGTGGTGACCCCGCTGGCGATCGACACCGTCGTGGACCGTCCGATCGGCGACCCCGCCCCCAAGTGACATCCTGGTCCGGTGGCGATGGACCTGGAGCCCGGATGGGTCGAGATCGACGGCATGCGGCTGCGCTGCCTCGACGTCGGCCCCACCGAGACCGCTGACCCCGGCCTGCCGCTGCTGATCATCCCCGGCCACACGGCGCGCATCGAGGGGTTCCTCCCCATGATCGGGGCGCTCGCCGCCCACCACCGCGTGGTGGTGGCCGACCTGCCCGGCAGCGGCGAGTCCGACAAGCCGGTCCGGCGCTACACCGTGGCCTTCTACCGCGACACGCTCCTCGCCCTGCTCGACCACCTCGGCATCGACCAGGCCATCCCCGTCGGCGGGAGCCTCGGCGGCAACCTCGTCCTCCAGCTCGGCCACCACCGGCCCGAGCGGTTCCCCCGCCTCGTGCTCTGGGCGCCCGGCTCCGCCTGGAAGGCCAAGCCCGCGGTGGCGTGGGTCACCGAGCACGTGGTGGGGAGCCGCCTGCTCGGCCACGCGCTGTTCTGGCCGATCGTCCGCACCCAGAGCCGGTTCTGGTACTCGCCCGACCACCCGGGCCGGCAGCGCGAGCTCGACGAGACGTTCGAGTACTACCGGCGGGTGATGAGCCCCGGGTTCCTCGCCATGTACTGGGGCATGGCCGCCGACCAGCTGCGCCGGAGCCTGTTCGACCTCGCCCCCGCCATCCGCCAGCCCACCCTGCTCATGTGGGGCGACCAGGACGACGGTGCCCAGATGGGCAAGGGCGTCGCCCGCCTCCACCAGCTGCTGCCCGACAACCGGCTCCTCGTCTTCCCCGGCCGCCGCCACTCGCTCGAGGCCGAGTGCCCCGCCCTCCTCGCCGAGCAGATCCTGGCGGGGGCCCGCTGAGCCGGGCCTGCTAGCAACTTCCCATGGCCACCCCTCCGCTGCCGCTCCGCTTCGTGATGTCGGCCACCCGGGTCGACGACCTGCCGCCCACCCGCGGCGAGGTGGCCATCGTCGGCCGGTCGAACGTGGGCAAGTCGTCGGTCATCAACTCGATCGCCAACCGCAAGGGCCTGGCCAAGGTCTCCAAGACGCCCGGCCGCACCCAGCTGCTCAACCTGTTCGAGCTGCCCGACGGCACCTCCGTGCTCGACCTGCCCGGCTACGGCTTCGCCAACGCCCCCGCCAGCGTGCGGGCCACCTGGCCCGAGATGATCGAGGGCTACCTGCTCGGCCGGGACCAGCTGCGCACGGTCATCGCCCTCATCGACGCCGAGGTCGGCCCCACCAAGAACGACACCCAGACGCTGGCGTGGCTGCGCTCGCACGGGCTGCCGGTGCAGGTCATCGCCACCAAGCACGACAAGGTCAAGCCCTCCCAGCGCGACAAGCGGCGCAAGGACCTGGCCGAGGGCTGCATGCTCACGCCCGCCGACGTCCTCTGGGTCAGCTCGGCCAAGAACGTCAACATCGACGAGCTCCGCCACCGCATCCTCGGCTGGCTCGACCCCGTCGACGACTGGCCGCCCGCCGCCCCCACCCGCAAGGAGCGGGCCGAGTCCCGTGCGGCGGCCGCCGCGTCGGCGTCCGCATCGGCCGAGGCCGCCGACGATCCGGGCGCGGACGAGGACGACGACGAAGACGAGTGGAACTGACCTGAGCCCGGCAGGCCGGTGCGCTCAGCCCGGCGTCTTGCGCACCCGCTGGTCGAAGAGCTTGCGGTAGATGCCGGGGGCGGTGGCCACGGTGCGGGCGAGCGCTCGGGTCTGGGCGTCGGCGTAGATCTCGGCGGTGCGCCGGTCGACGCCGCGGATGATCGCCTGGGCCACCTGGTCGGCGGAGATGGGCTTGATCGACCCGGCGATGGCCCTCGTCTCGGCCGGCTTCACCAGGTTCTCCGCCGCGAGCATCGGCGTGTCGACGTCGGGCGGGAACACGCAGCCGACGTGGACGCCGTGGGGGACCAGCTCGGTGCGCAGGGCCTCGAACAGGCCGCGCACGGCGAACTTGGCCGCGCCGTACGCGGTGTAGCCGTAGACGCCGACCAGCGCGGCCGCTGATGCCACGCCCACGATCGAGCCGCCGCCGCGCTCGACCATCGAGCGCGCCACCGCCCGCACCGGCCACAGCGTGCCGTAGTAGTCGACGTCGATCATGTCCGTGAACGTCTGGTCCTCGGCCTCGAGGAACCGGCCCGGCAGGGTGATGCCGGCCGAGCAGACCAGCACGTCGACCGGCCCGCGCTCGTCGACCGCGGCGGCCAGCACCGCGACGACCGCGTCGCGGTCGCTCACGTCGCACGGCACCCCGGCCACCCGCACGCCGGGGGAGCGGCGGCCCACCTCGGCCGCCACCGCATCGAGCCGCTCGGCCCCGCGCGCCAGGAGCGTGAGGTTCGCCCCCTTGGCCGCGGCCGCCAGCGCCAGCGCCTCGCCGATCCCGCTCGAACCACCGGTGATGACGACGTGCCTGCCCTGCCAGTCCATGCCCGCAGCCTGCCACCCGAGCCGTACGCCCCGGGCCGGGGACCGCGTAGCCTGCACGGCCATGCCCGCGTTCGACGTCGACGGTCCCGTCGGCAAGCTCACCCGCAAGATGGCCACCAGCTCGTGGTTCCGCAAGGTCGGGCCCAAGGTGGTGCCGCCCATGGACCGCACGCTCCACAAGCTCTCCGGTGGGCGCATCATCGTCAGCCGGATGATGGTGCCGAGCATGGTGCTCACCACCACGGGCGTGAAGTCGGGCCTGCCACGCGAGTCGCCGCTCGCGTGCGTGCCCGACGGCGACGGAGGCTGGTGGGTGGTCGGCTCCAACTTCGGTCGCGAGAAGCACCCGGCGTGGACCGGCAACCTCCTCGCCGACCCCAACGCCAGCGTCTCGTTCGAGCACACCGAGACCGCCGTCCTCTCCCACCTCCTCACCGACGACGAGAAGGCCGAGACCTGGCCCAAGCTCATCGCCGTCTGGCCCGCCTACGACGACTACGTCGAAGTCAGCGGCCGCAGCCTCCGCGTCTTCCACCTCACGCCCGCATAGCGGTCTCGTCACTCGCTCGCTTCGCTCGCTCCGTTCCTCGAACTTGAGCTGAGCGGCTGACGCCGCGCTGTCTTCGCTCCTCGGCACGACTGCGTCGCACCTCGTCGACTTGAGGGCGCTCCGCAGGCTCCGCGCCTCAAACTCCCCGGGGCTCGCTTCGCTCGGAACCAAACCCACCCCTCGCTCGTGGTCCTCGTCGGGGGGGGTGGGGGTGGGGGTCAGCGGGGTCTTGGGTGCCAGGTGATGGCGCCTTGGCTGAGGTACCTCAGGCGGCGCTCGGTCTCGCGGACCACCTCGGGCTCCCGCTCGGGCGCTTCTTCGAACACGTCGATGAGGCGCTTGGCGGTGTCGACCATGAGCCCCACGATCAGGTCGGCCAGCATCACCAGGTCGGGGGTGGGCCAGGCGTTGACCACCGGGAGCCGGGCCAGGTCGGTGGCCAGCTCGGTGGCGAACAGCTTGATCTCGCGGCGGATGGCGAGCTTCACCGCGGTGACGGGGGAGAACTGCTCGCGGGCGATGAACCGGTAGTGGTCCTGGTGGGCCCGCACGTGGGCGACGAGCGCGGTGACCGAGCGCTGGATGATGTCGTCGGCGTCGGACACGTCTTCGCGCGCCTCGTTCATGAGCTCGCGCAGGGTGGCGAACGCCTCCTCCACCAGGACGAGGCCGAGGTCGTCGATGCGCTGGAAGTGGCGGTAGAAGGCGGCAGGCGCCACCCCGGCGGCGCGGGTGACCTCGCGGATGCCGAGGTTGTCGAGGCTGCGATCGCGCAGCAGGTCGAGCGCCCCGTCGAGCAGGGCGCGGCGGGTGCGGCTCTTGTCGACGGACCGGGGCTCGGTGGCTCGGGGAGCGGCGTGCAGCGATCGGGGTGGGCGGGGCACGCCGCCAGCGTAGACGGAAGACGCGACACAACTGTTCACGCACTGGAAACGGTCACTGTGACGACTGACTCTTGCCGTGGCCCCGATCAGTCCGCATACTGTGAACAGTTGTTCACTCGTTCTCCGAGTGAGGCCTCGGATCGACCGAGGTCCCGTCCCCGAGCAAGGAAGCACCATGGCGAGGTTCGCTCCCCCCTCCATCGTCCGCAAGGCTTTGGCGTCTGACCTGGTCGACCGCCTCACCGCGCCCCACGGCGTCGACCGCTACCTGGAGCTGGTCGACCCCACCTGGACCGTCCGCGAGGTCCGGGCCGAGGTGGTGGCCGTGCGGCGCCAGACCCCGGGCACCGTCACCCTCACCCTGCGCCCCAACCGCACGTGGACCGGCTTCGCCGCCGGCCAGCACGTGGTGGTGGGGGTCGACATCGACGGCGTCGTCCACGACCGCTGCTTCAGCCTGGCCGGCTCGCCCCACGCCTCCGACGGCACGCTCGAGCTCACGGTCAAGGCCAACCCCGCCGGGCGGGTGAGCACCCACCTCGTCGAGCACGCCGCGCCCGGCCTGGTGCTGCGGCTGTCCGAGGCCCAGGGCGACTTCGTCCTCCCGTCGGCCGCCCAGCGCACCGCCCGCGGCGACGACCTGGTCTTCATCAGCGGCGGCAGCGGCATCACCCCCGTGCTGTCGATGCTGCGGGCCCTGGTCGACGAGCGCCACATCGGCGCCGTCACGTTCGTGCACTACGGGTTCACTGCGATGGACGTCTGCTACCGCGACGAGCTGGCCGAGCTGGTCGCCGCCCTACCGGGGGCCCGGCTCCTGCTCGGGCTCACCGATGCGCCCGGTGAAGGCCACCTCGACGGCTTCTTCGGCCCGGAGCACCTCGCCCAGATCACCGACCGTCCCGAGCGGGCCCAGGTCTACCTCTGCGGCCCGGCACCGCTGATGGCATCGGTCGAGCAGGTCTTCGCCGACCTCGGCCTCGCCGACCACGTCCACCTCGAGCGGTTCGGCCCGCCGCCGATCGACCCCACCATCGCGGTGGGCGACGGCGCCGTGGCGTTCGCCCGCTCCGCCGTCGCCGCCCCGTCGGTCGGCACCGTGCTCGAGACCGCCGAGGCCGCCGGGCTCACCCCCGCCTTCGGCTGCCGCCGCGGGATCTGCGGCACCTGCACCCGCACCAAGACGTCCGGCCAGGTCCGCAACGTGGTGAGCGGCGAGCTGTCCGCCACCGACGCCGAGCCCATCCGCCTGTGCGTGTCCGTGGCCTGCGGCGACGTCGTCGTCGACCTCTGACCGCCCCGTCCGCCCCTTCGCCTCCGGTCGACTCCCCCAACCCAAGGAGCCTCCCCATGCCCGTCCCAACTGCCGCCGCCCACCTCTCCCGTGAGCAGATCGACGCCCTCGGCGCCGAGCTCGACGCCCTGCGCCAGCGCACCGAGGCCAGCCTCGGCGAGCGCGACCGCAACTACCTCGAGCAGGTGGTGCGGGCCCAGCGCGGCCTCGAGTTCGCCGGCCGCGCCCTCCTGTTCGCCGGCTTCCTGCCGCCCGCCTGGGTGGGGGGCACCTCGGCCCTCGCGCTGTCGAAGATCCTCGACAACATGGAGATCGGCCACAACGTGATGCACGGCCAGTACGACTTCCTGCAGGACCCGGCGTTCCAGGGCACCACGTTCGAGTGGGACACCTCCTGCCCAGCCGACCAGTGGCGCCACTCGCACAACTACCGCCACCACACGTTCACCAACGTGATCGGCGAGGACCGAGACCTCGGCTACGGCGTCCTCCGCATCGACGCCGGCAAGCCCTGGAAGCCGAAGGACCTCGGCAACCCGATCTACGCCGCCCTGCTGGCGTCGTTCTTCCAGTACGGCGTGATGCTCCACGACCTCGAGGTCGAGCGCATTGTCAAGGGCAAGGTGAAGTGGTCCGACACCGAGGATCTCCGCCGCGCCATGGCCCGCAAGCTCGGCAGCCAGACCCTCAAGGACTACGTGCTGTGGCCGCTGCTGACCGGTCCCTCGGCGCCGTTCACGCTCGCCGCCAACGCCACGGCCAACCTGGCCCGCAACCTGTGGTCGTTCACCATCATCTTCTGCGGCCACTTCCCCGACGGGGTGGCCACCTTCACCCGCGAGGAGGCAGCCGACGAGAGCCGCGGCGGCTGGTACCTGCGCCAGCTCCTGGGGTCCGCCAACATCGACGGCGGTCCGCTGCTCCACCTGATGAGCGGCAACCTCAGCTTCCAGATCGAGCACCACCTGTTCCCCGACATCCCGGCCCACCGCTACCCGGAGCTGGCCGTCGAGGTGCGCGAGATCTGCGAGCGCTACGGCCTGCCGTACAACACGGGTGGCCTGGTGCAGCAGTTCGGCTCGGTGGTGTCGAAGATCGTCCGCTTCGCCCTGCCCTGGTCCACCGGCGCCACCCCGCCGGCGCCCGCCCCCGACCCCACCAAGGCCTGGACCGAGCTCGACCTCGCCGACCGCGCCGAAGCCCTCACCGGCCGCGCCGCCGCCTGACCCACCCGGTCTGGGCACAACCGTGTCGCATGGGCACGGTTCTGCACGGACCCGGGTGGGTCTGGGTGCTACATGTCGATGACGGTGCGGATGCCGGTGGTGGCGCGGAGGTCGTCGAAGCCGGTGTTGATGTCGGCGAGGGCCACCCGGCCGGTGATCATCGACGCGAGGTCGAGCTGGCCCGACTGCATCAGGCCGATGAGCCGCGGGATGTCGCGCAGCGAGTTGCAGCTGCCCAGCACGCTGCCGATGACCTTCTTCTCCTGCATCGCCATCAGGGCGGGGAGCGGGAAGGTCAGCGGGTCGTCGAGTGCAGGAACGCCCACCATCACCGTGGTGCCGCCCTTGCGGGTGGCCTCGACCCCGGCGGCGATGAGGGCGCTGCGGCCCACGGCGTCGAACGCGAAGTCGGCACCGATGCCGTGGGGGGAGAGGTCCATGACCGCGGCGACGAGGTCGTCGGAGGTGGGATCGACGGCGTCGGTGGCACCCAGCTTCATGGCGGTGGCGCGGCGCTCGGCGTCGGGCTCGCTGATGATGATCCGGCCGGCGCCGGCCACGCGGGCTCCCTGCACGATCGACAGGCCGATGCCGCCGGCACCCATCACCAGGACCGTGTCGCCCTCTTGCACCTTGGCGGTGTTGATGGCGGCCCCGACGCCGGTCTGCACGGCGCAGCCCACCACGCACGCCACGTCGAGCGGCACGTCGTGGGGGATCTTCACGGCGCCGTTGGCCTGGATGACCACCATCTCGGCGAAGGCGGCGACGCCCACCCCGCGGTAGACGACCTCGCCGTGGCGCGACAGGCGGGTGCCGCCGTCGGGGTGGGCGCTGGTGAGCATGGAGTCGGCGTTCACGCACAGGCTCCACTCGCCGCGCACGCACCACGGGCACACACCGCACGGCGGGCACGGGGTGAGCACCACGTGGTCGCCCACCTGGAGGGTGGTGACGCCGGCTCCGACGGCCTCGACGATGCCCGCGGCCTCGTGGCCCAAGATGACCGGCAGGGCCGAGGGGAACACGCCGTCGGCGATGCTCAGGTCGCTGTGGCAGATCCCGCAGTGCTTGACGCGGACCGCCACCTCACCCGGCTTCGGGTCCTCGATGTCGACGTCGTCGAGCACCACCAACGGTGCTCCACCCTGTTCCAGCACTGCAGCGCGCACGTCCATCCCCTGATCTCGTGGTGGCCGGCGCCGCGGTCGGCGTCGGAGCCGTCACCCTGCCACGTCGGCGGGGCCGCCGTGCGCCGCCGGGCGGCGTGAGCGCCCGATCGCGATCACGACCAGGGCCGCGGCCCCGACGAGCCAGGTGGCGCCGAGCGCCCAGCCGAGGCCGGTGCGGTAGTCCCGCGGCCGCACGGTCGGGTTGTCGGGCAGACCGCCCTGGTGGGTGACCAGCGGCAGGGCGAACGCGATCAGCACGACCGAGGTGAACAGGACGGCCCGCACCACCGGCCACGACCAGGCCGGCACCAGCCGCTTGGCCACCCAGCCGGCCATCGCGCCGAGGGGCACGACGAGCAGGTCGAGCGCCAGCGCGCCCCCGACGAACCACCTCGCCGCGCTGGGCACCCCGGTGCGCTCGTTGATCCAGAGGCCCCGCACGCCGAAGGCCACGACGGCGGCGCCGATCGCCGCGGTGATCCAGAACACCGGGCCGTAGCGCTGGCCGCCGTCGTCGGGGGCCTCGGTGGTGGCGCTCATCCGACCTGCACCCGGTTGACCCACTTGGTCTGGAGCACGCCGGGCCGGTTGGGGGCGATCAGCCGGCACGGGTACCCGTGGTCGAGCGCGAGGGGCTCGCCGTTCAGCTCGAGGGCGAGGAGCGTGTCGCGGTCGGCGGCCACGTTGGGGGCGACCGGAGACGATCGGTAGAGGCTCCGCGCCTGGAGCGACTGCAACCGGAGGTGCTGGCCGGGCTGGGCGCCCGCGAGCTCGAGGAGGTCGCGCAGGCGCACGCCGCGCCAGGTGGCCGAGGCGCTCCAGCCCTCGACGCACGCGATCGGCAGGGTCGCCTGGTGCTGGGGGAGGGCCTGCAGGTCGGCCAGGGTGAGCTCCAGCTCGCGGTCGACCCGGCCGGTGACGCGCAGCGTCCAGGCATCGGCCATCTCCTGGGTGACCCGGGCCGAGCGCGCCGTGCGGTTGATCGGGATGCCCTGCGGCCCCACGTCGGGGTCGCGAGGCGCGAGCACCGACACGCCGCGGAGCGGATGGAACGTCTGGCCCACCGTGGCCACGGTCAGGGCGCCCGCGCCCGCGGCGACGCTGCCCAGGAACCACCGCCGCTCGGAGCCGCTGGCCCGGTCCGCCAGCTCGCCGCCGGTGGGATCGCCGCGGCGCAGCGAGCGCCACGTGAGCGCCGCCTTGGCACCGATGTGGGCGATGAGCCCGCCGATCATGATCCAGGCCGCCCAGTAGTGCGCGTGCGGGAAGAAGAAGGCCCACGGGTACCACTTGAACGTGTTGAGCGTGCCGCTGACCAGCAGGAACACCGCCCCGCCGACCAGGGGGAACAGCAGCAGCCGCTCGACGCCGTGGGCCGCCGACCGCACCGCGGGGCGGGCCCAGAAGCGCGGGGCGACGACCCACAGCTTGGCGACGACGAGGGGGATCGACGCCATGCCGGTGGCGACGTGCACGCCCTGGGTGAACCGGTACAGGCCGGCCGGCCGGCTCGGCCAGGTGAACCAGCCCACGGGGTTCTGGATCACGTGGGAGATCAGCCCGGTTGCGAAGCAGACGGTGAACGTGACGCCGAGCGCGGTGCCGAGCGCGGCGGCGACGCGGGTGTCGTGCAACGAGGACCGGTAGTGCTCACCCGGGTCGGGCGCCCGGTCCGCCAGCCCCTTGGCCCGGTCGGCCAGCGCGGTCACCTCGGCCCCCAGGGCTCGAGCGCGGCGAACCAGCGCCCGTCGTCATCGATGAGGTCGACCTGGCGCAGACCCGCGGCGTCGGCCACGTCTGCGATGTCGTCGGCGCCCACCTGGGCCCAGATGAACCAGTCGGAGACGGCCTCGCCGCGCTCCACCCGCACGGGCAGCGAGCGCGACGCGGTGCCGGGCGCACCGGTCTCCACCAGCGCCCGGCCGTCGCGGGCGAGCAGCTCGCCGACGCGCGTCAGGAGCCGCACCGGATCCCCGCCGATGCCGACGTTGCCGTCGAACAGGAGCGCGGTGGCCCAGCGCCCGGTGCCGGGGATCGGGTCGAACACCGAGCGGACCAGGGCGGCGGCCCGGCGCTCGATCGCCTGGCTCACCGCTTCGGGTGACGCGTCGACGCCGAGGGCCGGGATGCCGCGCTCGGCGAGGGCGACCACCAGCCGGCCCGGCCCGCAGCCGATGTCGAGGACCGGGCCCTGGACGTCGGCGAGCTGGCGGTGCTCCACCTCGTCGGCGGGTGCCGACCAGCCGCCCACGTCGAGCGGGATGACGGTCCCGTCGCGGCCGCGCAGGCAGGTGGCGGGCCCGCCGCCCGGTTCGCCGTCGCGCTCGGCATCGGCCACCGAGGTGGAGGTGGCGGCACTCATCGGACGCCCTCGCCCACCGTGGCGAGGAGCCGGGAGGCCACCTCGGCGAACCGGGTGTGGGGGGCGGTTGCGGCGACGATCGCCACGTCGGCGGGCTCGTCGACGTCGCGCAGCACCGGGAGCAGGGTGGTGGCGAGGCCGAGCTCGGTGAGGCGCCGGCGCTGGTGGTCGCCCGTGTCGGTCTGGCTCATCGGCACGCCGTCGAACAGCCCGGGCTCGGGCTCGTGCAGGCCCAGCGCCCACCAGCCGCCGTCGGCCGCGGGGCCCAGCACGGCGTCGGTGTGCGGTGCGGTCAGCTCCAGCAGGGCGGCATCGAGGTCGGCGGCGGTGAGCTGCGGCGTGTCCATGCCGATCTGCAGGGCGGGGCCGCCCACGTCGTCCCACGCACCGGCCAAGCGCTCCTGGAACGACCCCGGTCGCTGCGGCACCACCTCGAAGTCGGTCGGGACGATGCCGGTGGGATCGCCCTCGAACGACACCAGCACCCGGTCGGCGAGGCAGCCCCGGACGGCGTCGAACGTGTCGGCCAGCGCGGCCGCCGCCAGCTCCGCGGCGCCGTCCGCGCCGAAGGCGGGCATGAGCCGGGTCTTGGCGAGGCCCGGGAGCGGGCGCTTGGCGACCACGAGGAGGTGCATGGATCGACTGTGGCCCGGAAGTCCTTGCGACCAGCCTCCGATCCCCTTACGAACCGCGGAACAGCGCTCCACCCCCGACGACGGCGCCAGATCGCATCCGTAGGCTGCGGCCGTGCCTTCCCTGGAGCGTCAACGCGTGCTCGTCATCGACGACGACCCCAACGTGTCCGAGGTGGTGGCCACGTACCTGCGCCGAGAGGGCGCCATCGTCGAGGTGTGCAGCGATGGCGAGACGGGCCTCGAGACGGCGCTCGCCGACCCACCCGACCTGGTGGTGCTCGACCTGATGCTCCCCGGCCTCGACGGCCTCGAGGTGTGCCGCCGGATCCAGGCGCTCGCTCCGGTACCGGTGGTCATGCTCACCGCCAAGGGCGACGAGACCGAGCGCATCGTCGGCCTCGAGCTCGGCGCCGACGACTACGTGAGCAAGCCCTTCTCGCCCCGGGAGCTCGTCGCCCGGGTCAAGGCGGTGCTGCGCCGGGCCCACGCGCCCCTCCAGCCCGTGGGGGCGGGGGCGGCGGTGCTCGACGCCGGGGTGGTCCAGATCGACGTCGCCGCCCACGAGGTCCGGCGCGGCGACGAGATCCTGCCGCTGACCGCCCGCGAGTTCGAGCTGCTGGTCCACCTCGTCCGCCACCCGCGCCGGGCGTTCCGTCGCGAGGAGCTGCTCGAACGGGTCTGGGGCAGCCGCTACGGCGACACCTCCACGGTGACGGTCCACGTGCGCCGCCTGCGGGAGAAGGTGGAGGAGGATCCATCGAACCCCCGGCACCTCGTGACCGTGTGGGGCGTGGGCTACCGGTGGGAGCCGTGAACACCCGGCGGACCGAGCTCATCGTGCTGCTGCTCGGCGGCGTGCTCACCATCGTCGCCACCGCCTGCTCGGGCGCGTCGCTGCGGGACGGGCTGGAGCTGATCGGCCTGGCGGTGCTGGGCGCCGGCGTGATCGCCGTCGCCGGCTCCCTCGTCGGCCACCGCCTCCGCGCCCGGCCGCTGGCCGTCCAGGTGAGCCTGATCGCCATCACCGCCGTGCTCGCCACCCTGGCCGGGGCCCTGCTGGCGGCGAAGGCCATGTTCGTGTCCACCCACGACCTGCGGGTGCTGCTGGTCGTCATCGCCGCGGGCGCCACGGCCGCCCTGCTGGCCGCGCTGATGCTCGCCGAGCGGTTGGGGCGCGCCAGCGCCGAGGTCCAGCACCTCTCCGAGCGGCTGGCGCTCGACGAGCACGCGTCGGTGGCGACCCCGCTTCCGACCGAGCTCGCCGAGGTGGCCGAGCAGCTCACCGACACGTGGGGGCGCCTCAACGCGGCCCGCGAGCGGGAGCGGGCCATGGAGGCGTCGCGGCGCGAGCTGGTGGCGTGGGTGTCGCACGACCTCCGCACGCCGCTCTCGGGCATCCGGGCCATGGTCGAGGCGCTCGAGGACGGGGTGGTCGACGACCCGGCCACCGTCACCCGCTACCTGTCCACCATCCGCCACGAAGCCGACCGGTTGGCGCAGCTCGTCGACGACCTGTTCGAGCTGAGCCGGATCCAGGCGGGCGCCCTGGAGCTCGAGCTCGAGCGGGTGGGCCTCGCCGATCTCGTGTCCGACGCCATCGCCGCCACCGGCGTGGCCGCCGATGCCCGGGGCGTGCAGCTGTCGGGCACGCTGAACGACCCGGCGCCCGAGGTGGCCGCGTCGGTCCCCGACCTGGCGCGGGTGATCCGCAACCTGCTCGACAACGCCATCCGCCACACGCCCCGCGGCGGTGCCGTGCGGGTCGAGGCGTCGACCCAGGGCGACCACGCCGTGCTGTCCGTCCACGACAGCTGCGGCGGCATCCCCGTCGACGAGATCGATCGCGTCTTCGACCTGGCCTTCCGCGGCGACGCCGCCCGCACGCCGGGCACCGGTGGCGGCGGGTTCGGCCTGGCGATCGCTCGCGGCCTGGTCGAGGCCCACCGCGGTGACATCGCCGTCGCCAACGAGAACGGCGGCTGCCGCTTCACGGTGCGGCTGCCCCTCGAACCGTGACCGCGGCATCGGGACGGCCTGCCCGGTGCTCGTCAGCCGGGCTGGATCTCCCGGAGGATCCGGCTCATGTCGCGCACCGCCCGCGCCGTCCCCTTCACCGTGCCGGTCACCTTCGAGCGGCCCTCGCGGGGCCGGTACGGCACGTCGACCTCGGTGACGCGCCAGCCCGCGGCGCCGGCGCGCAGCACCATCTCGAGCGGCCAGCCGAAGCGGCGGTCGGTCAGGCCCAGATCGAGCAGGTCGGTGCGCCGGGCGGCGCGCATCGGTCCGATGTCGCGCAGGTCCAGCCCGGTCCGGCGCCCCACCTGCCAGGCGAGGTAGCGGTTGGCTGCCCGGGCGTGGGGCGGCCAGGCGCCGCGCTCGGGGTCGCGGGCGCCGAGCACCAGGTCGGCCGAGCCGGCCAGCACCGGTGCCGCCACGCGCACCAGATCGGCCGGGTCCATCGAGCCGTCGGCGTCCATGAACAGCACCACGTCGGCGGTGGCCGCCAGCAGCCCGGTCCAGCAGGCGGCGCCGAAGCCGCGGTCGGGCTCCTCGACCACCAGCGCGCCGGCGGCGCGAGCGATGGCCGGCCCGCCATCGGTGGAGCCGTTGTCCACCACGATCGGCCGGTAGCCGTCGGGCATCGCGGCCAGCACGCCGCCGATGGCGGCCTCCTCGTCGAGCACGGGCAGCACGACGTCGGGCACGAGCGATGACGGTACCAGCGGTCCTCGAGCGTCCTGCGGGGCGACCGTCCTCGACCGGGCCGGCCCCGACGCGGTTGCGGCGGGGGTGGTGGCTCACGGCGATCGGCCTCGGCGGCTGGGTCGTGGCGGTGGTCGCGGCGTGGAAGGTGGCCCTTCCCGACCGCCGGGCGTGGAAGCTCCAGGCCGCGCCGCTCACCGGCCTGTTCGACCGCCACCTCACCCCGCTCACGCTCACCGTGCTGGCCCTCGGCCTGGTGCTGGCGCGCACGTTACCCGGGTGGTGCCGTCGGGGGTCGTGGCGCCAGGTCCTGGTGGCCACGGCGGTCGTGGCGCTCGGGTGGGGGATGGCGCTGGCCGTGACCCGAGGGGTCGACGGCCTCGACCGGGGCTCGTCCAGCCCGCACGACTACCCGGCAGTGGTGGCCCAGGTCGATCGGGTCGGGGTGCGGAGCTTCGTCGACACGTTCACCCAGGAGCCGGTGCTGCGCACCTACCCGATCCACGTCCAGGGCCATCCGGTCGGCGCCGCCCTGCTGTTCGTCGGGCTCGACCGCGTGGGCCTCGGCGGGCCGCGGGGCGCCGCCGCGTTCACCTTGCTGGTGTCGGCCACCGCGGTCGTGGCCGTGCTGCTGGCGGTGCGCGAGGTCGCGGGCGCCGACGCGGCGCGCCGCGTCGCTCCGTTCCTCGCGCTCATGCCGGGGGTGGTGTGGTGGGTGGTGTCGGCCGATGCGCTGTTCGCCACCGTGGCGGCGTGGGGGATCGCGCTGGCGGTGCTCGCCACGCGGCCCGGCGCCACCCCGCGCCGGCGCGCCGTGCTGGCGCTCGGTTCCGGCGCCCTGTGGGGCATCGGGGTCAACCTGAGCTACGGCCTGGCGCCGCTGGTGCTCGTCGCGATCGTGGTCGTGGTGGCGCGGCGGTGCTGGGCCGTGCTCGGGTGGGCGGCGCTCGGCGGCGCCGCGGTGGTGGCCGCGTTCGCGGCGGGCGGGTTCTGGTGGTTCGACGGCCTGGCCGCCACCAAGGTGCGCTACGACACCGGCGTCGCCCAGTACCGGCCCGCCGGCTACTTCCGGTGGCTCGGCAACCCGGCCGCGTTCGGGTTGGCGATCGGGCCGGCCGCATGGGTGGCGGTGCTGCGGGTGAAGGACCGAGGGCTGGCGCTGCTCGCGGGCCCGGCGCTGCTGGCGGTGGCGATCGCCGATGCCACCGGCTTGTCGAAGGCCGAGGTGGAGCGCATCTGGCTCCCGTTCGCCCCCTGGGTACTGGTGCTGGCCGGCGGCCTGGTCGACCGCCCGGCGGGTCCCGCCCGCCGGTCCTCCTCACCGGGCTGGCCCGCCCTCGCTTCGGGCCTCCTCGTCGTCCAGGTCGTGGTGGCCGTCGCCGTCGAGACGTTCGTCAAGACCCCCTGGTAGGTGTCCGTGCGCATCCTCGTCACCGGTGGCCTCGGCTTCATCGGCTCCCGTCTCGTCGACGACCTCGTCGCGCTCGACCACGAGGTGGTGGTGCTCGACTCGGTGGCCGACCACGTCCACGCCGTCGACCCCGACTACCGCAATCCGGGCGCCGAGCACGTGGTGGCCGACGTGCGCGACCCCGATGCGTGGCTCGCCGCCCTGGCCGGGGTCGATGCCGTCTCGCACCAGGCCGCTCGCGTGGGTCTCGGGGTGTCGCCCGCGGATGTGCGGGGCTACGTCGGCGACAACGGCGTGGGCACCGCGGTGGGGCTGTGGGCGATGCACGAGGTGGGGTTCGCCGGCCGGTTCGTGCTGGCCTCGAGCATGGTCGTCTACGGCGAGGGGGCCTACACCTGCCCGGTGGACGGGCCGGTGCGGCCGGGGCCGCGGTCGGCGGAGCGGCTGGAGGCGGGCCGGTTCGAACCGCCCTGCCCGCACTGCGGCGCCGACCTAGCCCCCGGTCTCGTCGACGAGGGCGCTCGGCTCGACCCGCGCAACACCTACGCCGCCACCAAGCTCCACCAGGAGCACCTGGCCACCGTGTTCGGCCGGGAGACGGGCGTGCCCGTCACGTCGCTGCGCTACCACAACGTCTTCGGCCCGCGGATGCCCCGGGACACGCCCTACGCCGGTGTGGCCGCCATCTTCCGCTCGGCGCTCGAGCGCGGCGAGGCGCCGCAGGTGTTCGAGGACGGTGGCCAGCGCCGCGACTTCGTGCACGTCGCCGACGTCAGCGCTGCCAACGTGGCCGCCCTCACCGCGGCCGAGCCGCTCATCGGTGCCGCCAACGTCGCGAGCGGCACGCCGCACACGGTCGGCGACCTGGCCGTGGCGCTGGCGGCGGCGATGGGAGGGCCGCCCCCGGTGGTGACGGGTCGGTTCCGCCTGGGCGACGTCCGCCACGTCACCGCCTCGCCCCAGAGGGCCGCCGACCTCCTCGGGTTCCGGGCGTCGGTGGGGTTCGACGAGGGCGTGGCCGAGTTCGCCACCGCCCCGCTGCGGGCCGCGCCGTGAACGCGGCGACGCGGGGTTGCAAATACCCCTAGGGGGTATAGGGTCGGTAGTGCAACCGAGCCGAGGAGCACCCCGATGAGCACCACCACCGCCACCTACGCCGTCACCGGGATGAGCTGCCAGCACTGCATCGATGCGGTCACGGCCGAGGTCGGGCGGCTCGTCGGCGTCGAGCAGGTCCAGGTCGACCTGCCCACCGGCGAGGTCACGGTCACCAGCGCGGCGCCGCTCGCTCTCCACGAGGTGCGCGCCGCGGTCGACGAGGCCGGGTACGACCTGGCCGAAGCGGAGAGCTGAGCCGTGGCCGTCACGGTGCGCCTCGCCATCTTCTCGGTCGCGCTGCTCGTTGCGTTCGGGGCCGCGTTCGGCCTCGGCCGGGCCGTCGGCCCGATCGGCGGCGACGCCTCCACCCCGGGCCCGTCCGTCACCACGACGATGCCCATGGACCACGGGAGCCACCCATGAGCACCCCCACCCACACCGATCCTGCGCTCACCGAACCCTCCGGGGCCGAGCCCGAGGTCTGCCGCACCGAAGACCTCCAGATCGCCGGGATGACGTGCGCCACGTGCGCCACCCGCATCGAGCGGCGCCTCAACAAGCTCGACGGGGTCGAGGCCACGGTGAACTACGCCACCGAGGCGGCCCGGGTCAGCGCCCCCGACCGCGTGTCCCGAGACGACCTGGTCGCCCAGGTCCAGGCCGCCGGCTACCAGGTGGTCGACGCGCCGCCTCCGAGCAGCATCCTCGGCCACGACGGCCACGAGCACGACGGCCACGGCGATGCCCACGAGGGCCACGAGGGCCACCACGTCGAGCTCGACGACGCCGATCTGCGCCGTCGCGTCACCATCTCCGCCGCCCTGTCGCTGCCCGTCCTCATCATGGCGATGGTCCCCGCCGCCCAGTTCGACCACTGGCAGTGGGTCTCGCTCGTGCTGGCCACCCCCGTGGTGATCTGGGGCGCCGCCCCCTTCCACCGCGCCGCGTGGACCAACCTCCGCCACGGCGCCGCCACCATGGACACGCTCATCTCGGTGGGCACCCTCAGCGCCTACGCCTGGTCGGTCTACGCCCTCCTGTTCACGGCTGCGGGCGACGACGGGATGCGCATGGGCTTCGACCTGGTGCCCCGCCAGGGCGGTGGCACCGACGAGATCTACCTCGAGACCGCCGCGGTGGTGGTCACCCTGATCCTGGCCGGCCGCTGGTTCGAGGCCCGGGCCAAGCGCCGTTCGGGCGACGCCCTGCGCGCCCTGCTGGAGCTCGGGGCCAAGGACGTGGCCGTCCTGCGCGGCGGCCAGGAGCAGCGGATCCCGGTCGAGGAGCTGGTGGTGGGCGATCGGTTCGTCGTGCGCCCCGGCGAGAAGGTGGCCACCGATGGGATCGTGGTCGAAGGCACCTCGGCCATCGACGCCTCGCTCCTCACCGGAGAGCCGGTGCCGGTCGACGTGGCCCCGGGTGATCCCGTCGCCGGCGCCACCGTGAACACGGTCGGCCGCCTGGTGGTCGAGGCCACCCGGGTGGGGGCCGACACCGCCCTCGCCCACATCGCCCAGCTCGTCACCGACGCCCAGACGGGCAAGGCCCAGGTGCAGCGCCTGGCCGACCGCGTGTCCGCCGTCTTCGTGCCGGCCGTCATCCTCATCGCCGCCGCCACGCTCGGCTTCTGGCTCGGCACCGGCGCCCCGGCCACCGAGGCGTTCACCGCCGCGGTCGCCGTGCTGATCATCGCCTGCCCGTGCGCGCTCGGCCTGGCCACGCCCACCGCCCTGTTGGTGGGCACCGGGCGCGGCGCCCAGCTCGGCATCTTGATCAAGGGCCCCGAGGTGCTCGAGTCCACCCGTGCCGTCGACACCGTGGTCCTCGACAAGACCGGCACGGTCACCACCGGCCGCATGCAGCTGGTCGACGCCGTCGCCGTCGGCGACCGGTCCGCGCTGCTCCGCCTGGCCGGCTCGCTCGAGCACGCCAGCGAGCACCCGATCGCCGCCGCCATCGCCGCGGGCGCCGCGGCCGAGGGCACCGCGCTCGACCCGGTCGACGGGTTCGCCAACCACCCCGGTCTGGGCGTGGCCGGCACCGTCACCGGCACACGCGTCGTCGCCGGGCGCGAGGTGTTCGTGCTCGACCAGCTCGGTGCCGCCGCCCTCCCCGCCGCGGTCGCCGAGGTTCGCGATGCCGCGGCGGCCGCGGGCCAGACGGTGGTCTACGCGGGCTGGGACGGCGAGGTGCGGGGCGCGCTGGTCGTGGCCGACACGGTGAAGCCGTCGTCGGCCGGGGCCATCGACGCGCTCCGCGGTCTCGGGCTCCGCCCCGTGCTGCTCACCGGCGACAACCGGGCGGCCGCCGCCTCGGTGGCGGCCGAGGTGGGCATCGCGCCCACCGACGTGATCGCCGAGGTGCTCCCCAGCGAGAAGGTCGACGAGATCGCCCGGCTCCAGGGCGAGGGCCTGGTGGTGGCCATGGTCGGCGACGGGGTCAACGACGCCGCCGCCCTGGCCCGAGCCGACCTCGGCCTGGCCATGGGCACCGGCACCGATGCCGCCATCGCCGCCTCCGACCTCACGCTGGTGCGCGGCGACCTGCGGGCGTCGGTCGACGCCATCCGCCTGTCGCGCCGCACCCTCGCCATCATCAAGGGCAACCTGTTCTGGGCCTTCGCCTACAACGTGGCGGCCATCCCGTTGGCGGCCGCGGGCCTGCTCAACCCCATGATCGCCGGTGCGGCCATGGCGTTCTCGAGCATCTTCGTCGTCAGCAACAGCCTGCGGCTCCGCCGCTTCCGATCTGCCTTCCCCGACCCCGAGAGGACCCCCTGATGCGCGGCTACACGATGGAGAAGGACGATTACCTGAAGCGGCTCCGGCGCATCGAGGGCCAGGTGCGCGGCGTCCAGCGGATGATCGACGAGGACACGTACTGCATCGACGTCCTCACCCAGATCTCGGCGGTCACCAAGGCCATCCAGAGCGTGGGCATCGGGCTCCTCGAGGAGCACATCAACCACTGCGTCATGGAGGCGGCCCAGGGCGGCGACGACGAGGCGGCCCGGGAGAAGGTGGCCGAGGCCACCCGGGCGATCGAGCGCCTGGTCCGCTCCTGACCGACGCCGCCTAGGGTCCCCGGGATGGGCGAGCACGACGACCAGACCGCCAGCCGCCGCACTGCGATCGGCCCGACCGCGCTGAGCGGCCTGGTCGACGGCCGCAGCCGGCGCAGCCGGTTCTCCGTGACGGTCCGGCCGCCGGTCGACCTGCCCCACGTTGACGGCATCCTCGCCGGCGCGGCCGAGGCCGACCTCACCCCGCCCCCCGGGATGCCCAAGGCCGGCTACTCGGCGAACGCCCACGACGGCAACGGGTTCCGCACCCGGCTGCGGGCCCGGGTCACCCACCTGCGCGCCGGCACGGCGTCGATGGCCCTGGTGCAGTGCGACCTGCTCGCCGGATCGTCGGTCGTCCAGTACCTGGTGGCCGAGGCGGTGGCCGAGCGCACCGACATCCCCCTGGCGGGGATCTGGATCGGGGCCACCCACACCCACGCGGGACCGGGCCAGTTCCTCGGCACCGACTTCTACAACCACCACGCGTCGAACCGGGTCGGCTTCGATCCGGCGTACACCCAGTTCCTGGTGGAGCAGATCGCCGGGGCAGTGATCGAGGCCCACGACACCCGGGTGCCGGCGAAGGTGGCGATCGGCAGCGCCGAGGTGTGGGGGCTGACCCGCAACCGCTCGCACGACCCGCACACCCAGAACCGCACGGTCACCGACAAGCGCCTCGACCCGCAGCGCAAGTGGGTGGCGGTGAACCCGCTGCTCCACCTGATCCGCGTCGACCGCATCGTCGACGACGCCACCACCGAGCCCCTCGCCGCCGCCGTCATCTTCTCCATCCACGGCACCGGCGTCCCCATGCAGGCGCACGAGTACAACGCCGACGTGTGGGCCTACCTGGTCGGCGAGCTGAAGCACCAGATCGAGCGGCGCCACGACGGCCACCCGATCGTGGGCGCCTCCGAGGGCACCCACGCCGATGTGGCCCCCGCGCTGCGCCCCGGGCTGGCCGGCCACCGAGAGGCCCGCCGCATCGGCACGGGCATCGGTGCCGAGGCCGCCGACCTGTTCGACCGGTTGGCCTCGGAGCTCCGCGACGAGGTCGCCCTCGACACCGGCCTGCGCGAGATCGACCTCGACCGCAGCGCCAACCGCCGCAT
Source organism: Aquihabitans sp. McL0605 (assembly GCF_049993875.1). Taxonomy (NCBI): domain Bacteria; kingdom Bacillati; phylum Actinomycetota; class Acidimicrobiia; order Acidimicrobiales; family Iamiaceae; genus Aquihabitans; species Aquihabitans sp. McL0605. The sequence goes on along the minus strand of NZ_CP188252.1, from coordinate 1,779,170 downwards.
CGGTGATGTCGAGGTGCCCGATCGCCCGGCCGTCGGCGCCGCGCTCGTGGCGGGGGCCACCGAGAACCTCACCCCGGTCCTCCACCGCATCCCGCCGTTCAAGGCCGGCTCCCCGCGCCGCATCGGCCGCAAGGGCGCCCACGGTCCGAAGTGGATCCTCGGAGGCCGCTGGGGCCAGCCGCTCATCCTGCGCAAGAAGGGCTTCCCCCGCCGCCTCTCGGTCCAGGTGCTCCGCATCGGCGACACCGCGCTGGTGGGCCTGCCGTTCGAGATCACGGTGGAGTCGGGCCGGCGCATCGCCGCGGCGGTGCAGGGGGCGCTGGCCGGTCAGGCCGTCGGCCAGGTGATCGTGTCGTCGCTGGTCAACGAGTACTGGGGCTACGTGGCCACCGAGGAGGAGTACTCCCGTCAGTTCTACGAGGGTGGGCACACGCTCTACGGGCCCAACACGGAGCGGTTCCTCAGCGCCCAGGCCGCCAAGCTCGCCGCCGACACCGTCGGTCGCGGCGTGGTCCTCGACGTCACCGACCGCAGCTGGGACCTGGCCACGAGGCGGTTCTTCCCGCTCCCGCCGGAGGCTGCTGCCCCGGAGCGGCGCTTCACCGGGCGGGCCGTCTTCCACGACCCCACCGACCGCGACGACGCGGTGTGGGAGCAGCGCTGGGTCGACGTGGCCCCGGGTGGGCTGCACTGGTACGAGCCGCTCGTGCGCGTCGAGCAGTCCGACGACGACGGCGCCACGTGGTCGCCGGCCGCGCCCGGCGGGCGTCGGGCCGACGACCAGGGCTGGGCCCTCGAGGTCACCCACATCGACGGGCCCGACGCCGGCCGCCACACCTACCGGGTGCGCTGGCACGACCCCGGCCACCGGTTCGGACGGCGCCACCGCTTCGTGCTGTTGGCGAACAACGACCGCCCCGAGCTGGCTGGCGACCCCTTCGACTGACCCCGTCCGAGGTCGCCGCACCGGACCCGCGCTCCCCGCGTGCTAACCCGGTGAGGTGCTGACCTCGCTCGCCGGACCCGTGCTCGCCTTCCTCCCGAGCCCCAGCTTCAACACCATCTCGCTCGGACCGTTCACACTGCGGCTCTACGGCCTGTGCATCGCGCTCGGCGTCATCGCAGCCGTGTGGATCTCCTCCCGGCGCTGGGAGGCGCGGGGCGGCAACCCCGACGACATCGGCACCATCGCCCTGTGGGCCGTCCCCGCCGGGGTCATCGGCGCCCGGATGTACCACGTCGCCACCGACTACCGCACCTACGAGGGCCGGTGGCCACAGGCGTTCAACATCACCAACGGAGGGCTCGGGATCCCCGGCGGCATCCTCCTCGGCACCCTCGTCGGCATCATCGTCGTCAAGCGGAAGGGCCTGCCCGTGGGCCCGCTGCTCGACGTGGTGGCCCCGGCCATCCCCGTCGCCCAGGCCATCGGCCGGTTCGGCAACTGGTTCAACCAGGAGCTGTTCGGCCGGCCCACCACCCTGCCGTGGGGCCTGAAGATCGATCTGGCCCACCGGCCGATCGGCTACGAGCAGTACGCCACGTTCCACCCCACGTTCCTGTACGAGGCGCTGTGGAGCCTGGGCATCGCCGGGCTGCTGATCCTCATCGACCGCACCCGCAAGCTGTACCCCGGCGAGCTGTTCTGCGTCTACGTCCTGGGCTACGCCATCGGCCGGTTCTGGGTCGAGGAGCTGCGCATCGACCACGCCTCGCTCATCTGGGGCGTGCGGGTCAACGTGTGGATGTGCGTGGTCATCGGGACGGTGTCGGCCTTCGTGCTGATCCGCAACCGGCTCCACCCGCCCCAGGTCGCGGTCGACCGGGAGCGCGAGGCGGAGACCGACGAGCAGCTCGCGGCCGACGAAGCTGAGGTGGAAGCCGCCGGCTCAGACGCTGACCCGGCCGACGTCCCCATCGCCTCGGATCCGGTCGCGGCCGCGCCTGCCGGGGCGGACGACGACGACGACATCTGGACCCACGACGACGAGGCCCCCGCCGACGCCTCCTCGGACCCCGACGCACCCACCTAGGGCGCGGTCGGGCCGCGGCGGCCCGGCTCGACGTCCGGTCAGGACCGGAGCAGGGCGATGAGCTCGCCTCGCCGCGAGACACCGAGCTTGGCGAAGACCGAGACCAGCTGGTTGCGGACCGTGTGCTCGGAGATGAACAGGGCCTCGCCGACCTGACGGTTCGTCTGGCCGGTGGCCACCGCAAGCGCGATCGCTCGCTCCCTCGGGGTCAGCACGTCGAGCCTCGGATCTCGGGGGACTGGAGGTTCGGCGACATCGAGGCGCTGGAGCCGCGCCAGCACGGGTCGCAGCCCCCGAGGCTCAGCCACGGCTCGGGCTCGCTCGGTCGCGTCTGACCGCCCTTCGGCATCGCCGGCCCGGTGGTGGGCCTCGGCGGCTGCCGCCCAGGCTTCGGCCGCACCGATGAAGCGTCTGCTCCCGAGCCACCGGCTGGCCGCCTCGCGGTGGTGGGTGGCGGCCGCGGCGTGATCCTGGTCTCGGGTGGCCGCGAGACCGGCGACGGTCTCGAGCGTGGCCTGGATCTCTCGGCCCGCGCCTCGCGCTTGGAGGTCGGCCACGTCGGCCGCGGCTCGATCGAACGCATCGTCGTCGCCGATCTCGGCGGCCGCGGTCGCCTGCAGGAGGAGGCGGGACGGGCGAGTGGGTTCGAACACATCGCCGCTCAGAGCAGCGGCGGCGGCGAGCTCGGCGAGGGCATCGGCTGGGTCCCCTGACTGGTAGGCGGCACGGGCGCGGACCCAGTGGACGCCGATGGTGAGGTGCATGATGCCCAGCGCCGCCACCGCATCCATGCGCGTCAGCCGTGGCCAGGCGGCGTCGAGGTCTCCCCGCTCGATGTCGACGATGCAGGCCGGGAAGTCGGCGAAGCCCGCGGCGATCGGTGAATCGGTGGCTCGGACCTCGGCGATCAGCTCGTCGGCTTCGTCGAGGTCGCCCAGGTAGGCGAGCAGCGTGGCGACGCCGGCCTCCATCAGGTAGGCCGCGGTCTCGCCGCGGCGCGCCGCCGCCAGCGCCTCCCGGTCGACGACCAGCGCCTTGGCCATCTCGCCCCGACTCATCTCCACGTAGGCGAGCGTCGACAGCACGTTGGCCACCAGCGCGTGGTCCCGGCGGGCCACGGCCTGGGCCTTGACCCGGTGGAGGACGGTCTCGCCCTCCGCCATCTGGCCCACGGCGGTCAGGCGGAACCCGGCCTGCACGATCCACGGGCCCGCGCCGCGATCGGTGGCCACGTGGAGCGCCCGTCGGAGCAGCGTCGCGCTCTGCTCGAGCTCGCCGGCCAGGGTGGCCTGGCGCTCCTCGGCGAACAGGCGCTCCACCGCATCGTCGGCCAGCAGCGCCTGGTCGAGCACCGGCTTGGGGATGTGGTTGAGGCCCGGGCTCAACCACATCGCCACCGCGCGCCAGGCCTCGCCCGCGGCGCGGTACGCGGCGTCGGCCTCGGTGGCCCAGGAGATCGCCTCCTGGTCGGCCCCCGCCCAGCCGGCCGACACCGCTGCTTGATCGAGCAGCTCGGCCCGATCCAAGGGTGGGAGATCCGGGTTGCGGATGGCCAGCCGGAAGTGCTCGGTGGCCGTCCGGTAGGCACGGGCGGCCATCGCCTCGGCGGCGGCCTGCCGTGCGGTCAGCGCCGCCTCGGCCGGGAAGCCCGCCTCTTCCCAGTGGTGCGCCAGGACGGCCGAGGATGTGTCGCGCTGCTCGGACAACGAGCGGGCGAGCTGCTCGTGGTGGTGCCGACGGATGTCCGCCGGCATCCGGCTGACGATAACCTCGGACACGAGACCGTGCCGCAGCGACAGCGCCGAAGGACCGTCGGGCACGGCGATGGCCGCGTCCAGCAGCGCAAGCGAGGGGTCGGTGCCGCCGCAGGCCGCGGAGAGCAGCGCGATGTCGAGCGGGCCCTCCGAGAGCGCGAGCAGCTCGGCCGCGTGGCGCGCCTCAGGCGAGAGGGCATCGACCCGGCCCAGGACCGCCTCGGTGACGGTCCACGGCGGTCTTCCGCTCGCGGACAGCAGGACCTCCTCGACGAAGAACGGGTTGCCGGCGGTGCGCGCCAGGAGCCCTGCGGCGTCCTCCACGCTCCGTCCCAGGGCCGCGGCCATGGCCTCGATGCCGCCGACGGTGAGTGGCGGCACCGGAACCTCGAGGGCGGCGCGGCGACGGAGCAGACCGGCCAGCGCTCGCGCTCGCTGGGAGCCCGGCGGGAGCACGCCGGTGCGCAGGGTGGCCAGCACCAGGACCGGCTCGGCGGCGACGGCATCGAGGGCGATGCCCAGGTCGGCGATGGATGCGGGAGCGAGCGACTCGATCGACTCGACCACGACGACCGTCGGGCTCCCTGCTGGTCCGGTGCGCATCGCCGCCAAGACGTCGTCGACCGGAGCGTCGGCGGCAGGCGAGTCGGCGGCAACGGCCTCCCGCCGGTGCTCGCGCCGGCGCAGCACGCCGCCGTCGTCCTCGAGGAAGACGACGGTCCAGCTTCCATCGAGACCGGAGAGGAGCGCCTCCACCAGTCGGGTCTTGCCGATCCCCGCCTCGCCGGTGACGAGGACGAGGCGTGCCGTTCCGGCGTGGGCGGAGGCGGCCGCGCCCTCGAGCACCGCGCGTTCGTCGGCTCGCTCGACCATGTCGGGTCTCTCGGCGAACGGTCCCGTCGACTCCAACCTGACCGACCCCCCTCGTCGCCTTCCATCGAGCGTATACAGCGAGATCGCCGCGCTGGAGGCCCACATCAGGACAACGGTCGGACGGCTCGGGACACTCGTACCATTGGCCGTTCGGACCGGGTTTCCTACCGTCGAACGGGTGGAGATCAGACCGTTCGGCGAGGCGTTGCGGATGGGGCCCGACGGCGTCGGATCAGCCTCGTTCGCGTGGCCGTTCGTGGTCGAGTCGATCACCGATCAGCTGATCCGCCACGTCGAGGGCTCGCTCCGCTGTCCCGTCGTGTTGATGGGCCTCCGCTTCGTCGATGCCGACGGGCGCGACACCACCGGGCCGGTGCCCGGAGGCGTGGTGCTCGTCGGGTTCTCGACGGGGCCGAGCGATGGGCCCGACCATCCCACCACCTTGGAGGACATCCCATGACCACCACCACATCGACCCTGGTCGACCACCACGCGACTGCCCGGCGCCCCTGGGCCGCGCTCGCCGGCGTGGCGCTCGCCGCCCTGATCGTCGTCGTCGGCAACACCAACGTCGACAAGGGGGCCGGAGACAACGGTGGCACCGGACCGATGATCGTCACGGGCATCGTCTGCCTGGTCGCCGCGGCCGTCATCTACTTCTGGGCGCTCAGCCGGGTGCAGCGCCCGAACCGGGCCGCGCTCTGGTACGGCATCGCTGCCGTCGTGTCCCTGCCGGTCTTCTGGAGCGGGATCACCCCGATCCTCGCGGCGACATCCGTCGGCCTCCTCGCCGAGTCCCCGGCGCGGTCGCGCGGCGCAGCCATCGCGGCGGCAGGCGCGTGCGTGGCGACCGTGCTCGCCATCATCGGCGCCGTCTCCCCATAGCGGTTCGACGCGCCCAGCAACCAGCCCGACCACACCCACCACCACCCAGGAGGACATCCCATGACCCCGAACCGTCCACGAACCCGACGCATCGTCACCCGAACCGGCGCCGCGGTGGCGGTGACGCTGATGCTGATCACCGGGACATCGGTCGCTCGAGCGGCCACCGCCACCCCCGACACCACCGTCCACGGCTGCATCAACCAGGCCACTGGCGTCCTGCGAGTGATCGACCCGACCAAGACCGGCGGCCTGGGTCACTGCATCACCTCACCCGCAGCCCTCCGCGAGACGGAGCTCACGTGGAACCAGAAGGGCGACCCGGGACCCATCGGGCCCAGTGGCCCGGCCGGCCCGGCCGGCGCTCCCGGGCCTGCGGGACCCGCGGGCCCCCAGGGCAGCGACGGGGCAGCAGGGGCCACCGGTCCCCAAGGACCCGCTGGCCCCGCCGGTCCCGCCGGATCGACCTCGTCGCTCGATGGCGTCGAGGGATCGCCGTGCCGTGTCGCTCAGCCCGCACACGGGCTGACGCACCTGGCCTACGACAGCACGGGGGTCGCGACCATCACCTGTGTGCCCGACGACCCGGCGCACATCGTCGTGCAGATCCTGAGCAACGTCGGAGCCCCATCCGACCCGACGTCCGGAGCCGTGATCACGAGCGACCCCGCGGGGATCTCGTGCACGGGCGTCCAGACCTGTGACGCCCTCTTCATCCCGGGCGAGCCGGTCACCCTCACCGCCCACCGCGGCACCAGCACCCTCGGCGTCAACTGGCGAACGGGCCCGTGCGCAACCCCCGAGCTCCACAACGACACGGTCTGCGTCGTGCCGACCGACACCGACTGGGGAACGATCCAGGTCACCATCTCCCTCACTCGCTGAACCGAGGGACCGCACCCGCCTGGTGGGCACCGGATGACCGGTGCCCACCACCGCGTCTCGGCGGCCGCGAGCCGGGTCCGCGGATGGCAGCGGCGGGGAGATCCGGGGCCGTACGCGGGCGGGCCGTCGTCATCCGACCCCGGCCAGCTGGCTCAGCCGGGGTGCGAGGCGGAGCCGGGCTCGACCACCGGGGGCTGCACCACCACGAGGACCAGATCCAGCGGGCGCTTGTGGGCGTTGCGGTAGCGGTGGGGCCGGTCGGCATCGAACAGCACCGCGCCGCCCGCCTCGACGCGGTGGTCCTCGCCGTCGACCTCGAGCGTGAGGGTGCCCGACAGGACCGCGAGCAGCTCGCGGGTGCCGGTGAGGTGGCCCTCGGAGTCGTGCTCGTCGCCGGCGGCGAGGTGCCAGCGCCACAGCTCCACGTGCTCGGACCGGTCGGTGCCCACCAGCAGATCGCCGGCCGAGCCCTCGGCGCCCTCCCAGAGGCGGACCACCTCGGCGGCGTCGACCACCCGCACGGTGGCGCCGGCGCTGAGCTCGACCAGCTGGGCGAGGCTCACCCCGAACGCATCGGCCAGCCGGCACAGCGTGCCGATGCTCGGGTTGGTGCGGGCCTGCTCGATCTGCACGAGCATCCCCTTGCTGATGCCGGAGCGGGTGGCGAGCTGATCGAGCGACCACTGCCGATCACCGCGCAGCTCTCGGGCGTTGCGGGCGATGGCCGCCGCCACGTCGTCGGGATCAGGCACCCGCCGAGGCTACCGACTGCCAGGCCAGGTGGTCTGCGGTCACCCTGTTGGGATGACTGGTGCAACACACTGTCCTACTGCTACACTGCACTGACCGGTACAGCGTAGTGACCGTGGGCTGAGGGACAGGGCTGGCTGATCCACGGAAGGGATCACCCATGGCCATCGTCCTCGCCCTCGGCGCCGCCTTCGCGTACGGCTCGGCCGACTTCGTCGGCGGTCTCGCCGCCCGGCGCACCTCCCCGCTGGTCAGCGCGTTCGGCGCCCAGGTCTCGGGTCTGCTCGTGCTCCTGACGGCGATGCCCTTCCTGGGTCACGCCTCGTTCACGCCCCGCGACCTCGCCTTCGGCGCCGTGGCCGGCCTGTTCGGCGGGGGCGGACTCGTCCTGCTCTACCGGGCGCTGGCCGAGGGCCCGATGAGCGTCGTCGCTCCGGTCACCGCTCTGAGCGCCTCGCTGGTCCCCATCCTGGCCGGCCTGCTCCTGGGCGATCGCCCGGGGCTCATGGTGATCGCCGGCATCGCCGTGTCGCTCGTCGCCGTGCTCCTGATCACCCGTGAGCGCCCGGCGTCGGAGCACCACGTCCCCGCCAGCCGCCAGGTGCTGCTCCTGGCCCTGGGCGGCGGCGCCATCTTCGGCCTGTTCTTCGTGTGCCTGCACCAGACGTCGTCGTCGGCTGGGCTCTGGCCGCTGCTCGCGGCCCGGTTCGTCTCGGTCCCGATGCTCGCCCTCCTCGTGCGCCGCAGCCACGGCGGCGCCTTCGAGGTGCCCCGCCTCACCAAGCACGTGATGGTCAGCGGCAGCCTCGACATGGGGGCGAACATCTGTTACCTCATCGCCCTCCGTCACGGCATGCTCGCCGTGGTGGCCGCCCTCACCGGCCTCTACCCGGCGTCGACGATCATCCTCGCCCAGTCGCACCTGCGCGAGCGGCTCCACCTCCCGCAGGTGGTCGGCCTCGGCGTTGCCGCCTGCGCTGCCGTCCTCATCGCGCTCTGACCTCCGGGCCTGGCGGATCGGCGAGCTCGAGCCGGCCGGGCGAGCTCCTCGCGGTCAGCTGAAGAGGTCTCGTCGGGGCTCGTCGGTGTAGATGGGCGGGCGGTCCTCGGCGAAGGCCCGCATGGCCTCGGGGAGGTTGCCCGTGAAGCCCATCATCAGCTGGTTGCGGTCCTCGAGCTCCTGGGCGGCGGCCAGGCTCGGGATCTCGAGGCTGGCCCAGATCGTGCTCTTGGTCATCGCCAGGCCGTAGGCGCTGTAGCCCGCCATCTGCCGGGCGGTGGCCAGGGCGGCGTCGAGCAGCTCGTCGGCCGGCAGGACCCGCGACACCAGGCCCATCCGGACGGCTTCGTCGGCGTCGATGACCCGGCCGGTCAGTAGGAGGTCGTTGCTGTGGGCGGCGCCGATCAGGCGGGGGAGCAGCCACGACCCGCCCATCTCGACGCTGCTCAGCCCGTTGACGATGCCGGTGGCGTTGAACCGTGCCCCTTCGGCGGCGAACCGCAGCTCGGCGGCCAGCGTGAGGCACATGCCACCCCCGTACGCATCACCGTTGATGGCGGCGATGACGGGCTGGGGGAGCGAGCGGATGAGCGGCGTGAGGCGGGAGTACACGTGCATCGACCGCTGGGCGATCTGGCCGATCTGCAGCCCGTCGATGCCGGGCACCGCGCCGTGGTCCTTGAGGTCGAGGCCCGAGCAGAACGCCCGCCCGGCACCCGTCAGCACGATGACCCGGCACGTGTTGTCGGCGGCGATGCCCTGCAGCACCTCGGCCAGCTCGAGCACCAGCTCGATGGACATGGCGTTGAGGCGCTCGGGCCGGTTGAGGGTGACGACCGCGACGTGCGGCTCCGGCTTCTCGACGAGCACGACCGACATCTGCGAACCCCCTGGCGCCGCCCCGATGGCCGCGAGAACGTGTTCTAGTCCGGTGAGCACCAGGCCGACGCGCTGCGCCAGATTGATATCATCTGGACCGATGTCCGATATCAAGCCCGGAGGCCGGCTGAGATGCGAACCGTGATCGACGTCAACGACGAAGCCCTCGCCGCGGCGGCCAAGGTGCTGGGCACCACCACCAAGGTCGCCACCATCAACCGCGCCCTCGAGGAGATCGCCGCCCGCCCCGAGCGGATGAAGCTCATCGACTCGTTGATGGAGCTCGAAGACCTCAGCAACCCCGAGATCATGCGGGGTGCCAGGTGGTGACCATCAGCCCCGTCCTCGCCGACAAGTCGGCGCTCGAGCAGGTCCGCCACTCGTCGTCCGCCCGGGAGCAGGTCGAGCGCCTGGCGCAGGCCGGTGCCATGGCGAGCTGCGAGGTCAGTGCGATGGAGATCCTGTACTCCACTCGCAACCGCGCTGAGTGCGACCGGGTTCGGGGTCAGCTCGAGGCCCAGGTGTGGTTGCCGGTCGACGCGGAGTCGGCGGCTCGGGCGCTCGAGGTGCAAGCGCTGCTCGCCCGTCGCGGTCAGCACCGTCTCGCCGTGATGGACCTGCTGATCGCGGCCACGGCCGAGGTGCACGGGGCGACGGTGCTGCACCACGATCGAGACTTCGACCGCATCGCCGCGGTCACCGGGCAGGCCACCCGGTGGATCGTGCCCCCGGGGTCGGGGTTCGGGGCCGACCGGTAGCATCGCCGATCGTGACCGACGCACCCTTCACGCCCGACGGATCCCCCGAGCCCGCGGCCGGCAAGGCGCAGGAGATCGAGGTCGACCTCGCCGCCTTCCTGCCCGAGGGCGTCGAGCTGGGCGATCCCGGTGCCGACGCCGATGTCGACGCCGATGCCGACGTGATCGAGGAGCTCACCGTGATCGACGAGGTCGTGGTGGTCGACGGTGTGGTGGTCGCCGAGGAGATCACGGTCGTCGACGAGGTCATCGTGGTCCCGGCTCCCGCCGAGGCGCCGCCCGCGGTCGACCTGGAGGCGCTCACCCAGATCGAGCGCGACCTCGACGCGGTCGACGCCGCCATCGCCGCCCTCGACGCCGGGACCTACGGGATCGATCCGGCCACCGGGCAGCCCATCGACGACGCCCTGCTGGCCGAAGACCCCACCCGCGTCAGCTGAACAGGCGCCCGTCGGCCGGGTCGCCGTCGCCCGCATCCCCGTCGCCGTCGCTCCGCTCGGTGCCGCGTGCGGCGGCCTCGTCGGGCTCCTCGTCGTCGGCGAGCGCATCGGTGTCGGGCGCGTCGCCGCCGGTCTTGGCCAGGAGGTAGCCCTCGGCCCGCTCGGCCAGGGGGTACCGGTCGGCCAGGGCCTGGAACGCCGGGCCGTGGCGCCGCTCCACCAGGTGGGCCAGCTCGTGGACGATGACGTGGTCGACCACCCACGGCGGGTACTCCGCCATGCGGTCCGAGATGCGGATGACCCCGGTGGAGGGCGTGCACGACCCCCAGCGGTGGGCCTGGTTGCCGACCCAGCGGATCTCGGTGGGCACCGGCAGGTCGAACTGCTTGGCCAGCTTCTTGGCCCGGGCCGTGAGGTCGACCTGGGCCGAGGTGCCGGCGCGCTCGTAGCGGCGGCGGAACACCTCGACGAGGCGCTTCTCCTCGGCCTTCGACGACCGGGCCGGGATGCGGACCTCGAGCCGGCCGTCGACCATCCGCGCCTGCGCGGTCTTGCGCCGCTTGGGGCTGCGGATGACCGTGACCTCCACGACAGCTCCGGTCAGATCCGGTCGGCCTCGATGGCGGTGGCGTCGGCGGGGTCGATGAGGTCGACCCGCGGCCCGATCGCCATCCGGTCGCCATCGACCTCGAGCCACACGGCGCCGAGGTTGGACAGGCGCCCGCGGTCGGGGGCGCCGAGCCGCCGCTCGATGGCGTACATCACACCGCCGTGGGTGACGACGACGATGTCGCCGTCGGTCACCAGGCGGGCGATGGCGACCAGCGCCACCTCGACGCGCTCCCAGAGGTGGGTGTCGGACTCCCAGTCGGCGGGCCAGGCAGGCAGCCCGTCGGCCCCGGCGACGTACCCGTTGGGGTCGTCGGGGAGCAGGCCGGGGAACTCGACGTGGATCTCGGGCCGGGTGAGCCCCGAGAGCGATCCGGCATCGCGCTCTCGCAGCCGGGGCTCGACGACGACCGGCTCGATCCCGATGATCCGGGCGATGATGGCGCCGGTGTCGGCGGCCCGCTCGAGGTCGGAGGTGATGATGGCGTCGACGGTGCCGATCGCCCCGGCGGCGGTGGCGGCCTGGCGCCGGCCCCGCTCGGACAGCGGCGGGTCGGCCTGCCCCTGCCAACGCCCGTCGGCGTTCCAGATCGATTCACCGTGGCGGACGAGGAGGAGTCGGGTCATGGCGTCGGCCACCGTACCGGGTGGGTGCGGCGCCGCCGGCCGGATGGGTTGCGGTGACGGCCCACCGGTAGGATCCCCATCCGCCATGGCCGTCCTCCGGCTCTTCGCAGCTGCCCGCACCGCCGCCGGCACCGCCCGGGACCTCGTGCCGGGCGACTCGGTGGCCGACATCCTCGCCTCCGCCACCGAGCGGTACGGCGACGACTTCGCCGCGATCCTGCCCAGCTGCGCCGTGTGGGTCAACGGCGATCCGGCCTCGCCCGACCAGGTCGTCGGCCCCGACGACGAGGTGGCGATCCTGCCGCCGGTCTCCGGAGGTGCCTGGTGAGCGACGCCGCCCCTCCCGGTCCCCGCCGCCCGCCGCGCCCGCCTCGGGGCGCCGGGTCCCCACCCCGCTCCGGTCGCCCTCCGGCCGCGCCCGTGGCGCCCGCCCCGGCGGCACCCCGTCCGGCCGACAGCCCTCCGGGGCCCGTCCCGCCGCGCACCAAGGCCCCCATCCCCGAGGCGCCCGGCCCGCGCCCCGAGCCGGTCGCCCGCCCGCCCCGACCGCGCCCGGCGGTCGCCCCGCCCACCGGCGTCACGTTCCGCGAGACCGACCCGGCTCCCGCCGCGCCCGAGGCCGCCGAGCCCGAGACCGTCGCCGAACCGGCCCCGGCCCGTTCCCGCAAGCGGGCGCCCGGCCCCGACGGCGAGACCCACACGGCCCGCCTGCGCCGCATCCGGGCGACGCGCCCGCCGGCGGCCGAGGTCCTCCCCCAGGAGGAGGACCACGCCACCACGTTCCGCAAGCGCTACGGGAACCCCTACGACACGCAGGGGCCCAAGGTCCGCCTCGGGGTCCTGTGGGCCCTGGCCGTGGTCGCCGCCCTGGCCCCGCAGGCGCTGCGCCCGTGGGGTCTCGCCGTGCTCTACGGCATCACCGCCGGCTGGGCGGCGGCGCAGGTGATCGAGGCCCACCGCGGCACCCGGTCCACGGCCGACTGGGCCGTCGCCGCGTTCGGCGGCTCGGCGCTCGCGGTGGCCGCCACGCTGGGTACCCAGGCGCTCGGCATCGGCTACCTGCTGCTCGTGGTGGCGGCGCTCGCGGTGGCGCTCGCCACGCCCGAGCCCGGCCGCCTGCCCATCCCGCGGGCCGGGCTCACCGTGGCGGCCGCCGGCATCTGCGGCGGAGCCGCGGCATCGCTGGTGCTGCTGGCCGAGTACGAGATCGGGGCCCTGCTCATCCTGCTGGTGTTCGTGATGGTCTACGACGCCAGCGACTTCATCATGGGCTCCGGTGCGAGCAACGGCGTCGAAGGGCCCGTCTACGGGATCTTGTTCATCGCCGCCGCCACCACGCTGTTCGCGGTGCTGAAGGTGCCGCCGTTCCGCGGGGTCGACATCTGGAGCTTCTCGGTGCTGGCGATGATCGCCTGCCCGGCCGGCCAGATCCTGGCGTCGGCGATGCTGCCCCGGGCCAACAGCCACGCGCCGGCGCTGCGGCGGCTCGACACCATGCTGGTGGTGGCGCCGGCCTGGGCCGGCCTCGTGGGCCTGTACCTCGCCCGAGCGGTCTGACCACTCGGCGAGGCCGCCGCACTACCATCGGTCACGACGGCCGTCAGCCGCTACCCAGGAGATTGCATGGACCCCGAGCTGGATCGGATCCTCGCCGACGACTACCTCGATGGCCTCGCCGACCTGTCGGTCGCGCAGCTGCGAGCCCTCCGGGGCGAGTGCCAGGCCGTGGAGACGCAGCTGTCGTACCTGCGCCGCATGGTCCAGGGCCGCCACGACATCGTCACCGGCGAGATCGACCGGCGCGGGCGCGGCGGCGACCGCTACGACGTCTCCGACCTGGTCGACCGGCTGCCTGAGATCCTGGCCGACCGGATCCACGCGCCCGGCCCGGGCCGGCTGCCCCCCACCATGGAGCCCGGCGAGCTCAGCGGCGAGCTGGCCGACCGCCTCACCGAGATCACCGAGCGGGTGCCGATCGAGTCGCCCGGCGAGGCCGACGACGAAGCCCTGGCCGCGGTGGCCACCGAGCTGAGCGAGCTCGAGCACGAGGTCTCGGGCTTCCGCCGCCGCCTCTTCGACCGCATCGATGCCCTGCAGGCCGAGATCACGAACCGCTACCGCAGCGGCGAGGCCCAGGTCGACGACGTCCTGAGCGGCGGGGCCTGACCCGCACCACCGTTCGCGAGCGGCAAGCAAACGCTTGCCCCGGTTGGGGTTCCGCGCCGACCAGCCCGTATCGTTGGGCGCATGGCCGAGCTCGAGACGCGATGGGGTGACCTTGGCGAGTTCATCCGTGAGCAGCGCCGTGTCGGGCACCTGTCCCTGCGGAAGCTCTCCGAGATGGCGGGGATCTCCAACCCGTACCTGAGCCAGATCGAGCGCGGGCTGCGCAAGCCGTCGGCCGAGATCCTCCAGCAGATCGCCCGAGCCCTCGAGATCAGCTCGGAGACGCTCTACATCCGCGCCGGGATCCTCGAGCCGCGAGAGGGCGACACCGACCTCATCACCGAGATCCGCCGCGACATCTGGCTCAACGAAGAGCAGAAGAAGACCATCGTGCAGATCTACGAGTCGTTCCGGGCCGAGCGCCGGGCGGCGGGGTTCGAGCCCGAGATCGACGGCCAGGGCGCGTTCACCGACGACGGTGGGGGAGACCTCGGGTCGACCCCGGCGGCGCCGAAGGCCACCCCCAACGGCCAGGCCAAGGCCAAGGCCAACGGCACCGTCGGGGGCCAGGCTCCGCCAGAGGATCTGGGCGACGCGGAATCCGAGGCGCTCGCCGGGCGTTGAACCCCTCGTGCCTTCCGTGACCGAGCTCGCCGTCCTCTCGCTGCACTCGTCGCCGCTGACCCAGCCGGGCACGGGCGACAGCGGCGGCATGAACGTCTACGTGCGGGAGCTGGCGGCATCGCTGGCCCAGTCGGGGGTCGGAACCACGGTCTACGTGCGCAGCTGGGACGACGCCCTGCCCCACGAGGTGGCCGTCGAGCCGGGCTTCCGGGTGGTCCACATCCCCGCCGGCCCGGCCACGCTCACCAAGGAGCAGCTGCCCGAGACGGTCGACGCCTTCACCGGCGGCGTGCTGGCCGAGCTCCGCGAGCGCCCGGTCGACGTGATCCACGCCAACTACTGGCTGTCGGGCGTCGCCGGGCACCGGCTCAAGCACCAGCTCGACCTGCCCCTCGTGTCCACCTTCCACACCCTCGCCCGGGTGAAGGCCGAGACCGGCGATCCCGAGCCCCAGCGCCGCATCGACGCCGAGGCCGAGGTGGTGGGCTGCTCCGACGTGATCCTGGCCAACTCGGTCGAAGAGGTCGGCCAGCTCGAGTCGCTGTACGGGGCCGACCCCAAGCGCATCGAGATCGTGCCGCCGGGCGTGGAGCACGCCTTCTTCTCGCCGGGCGAGCGCGCCGGCGCCCGCCGGGCCCTCGGCCTGGGCGACCACCCGGTGCTGCTGTTCGTGGGCCGCATCCAGCCGCTGAAGGGCCTTCCGGTCGCCATCGGCGCCCTGGCCGAGCTGCGCCGGCCCGATGCCGAGCTGGTGGTCGTCGGCGGCCCCAGCGGTGCCGACGGCGATGGCGAGCTGCGGGCTGTGCTGGCGCTCGCCGATCAGCTCGGGGTGCGCCAGCAGCTCCGGTTCGTCCCGCCCCAGCCCCACCACCTGCTGTCCACCTACTACCGGGCCGCCGATGTGGTGCTGGTGCCCAGCCGGTCCGAGTCGTTCGGCCTCGTCGCCCTCGAGGCGGCCGCCTGCGGGATCCCCGTCGTGGCTGCCGCGGTGGGCGGGCTGCGCACCCTGGTCGACGATGGCCGCACCGGGTTCCTGCTGGAGGAGCGCGACCCGGCGGCGTTCGCTGCCGCGGTCCGCACCCTGCTGGCCAGCCCTGAGCGCGCCGCTCGGATGGGCGCCGACGCTGCCGTCCGGGCCCAGGGCTACACGTGGTCCACCGCAGCCGCGCGGCTGCGCCGCATCTACGGCGACCTGTCGCTGCGGTCGCTGGTCGACTGCGCCGCATGACCGATCCGGCCACCGAGATCGAGCTGGCCCGTGCCGGGGAGCGGATCGATGCCTGGGCGGCGCGCGAGCTGGCCGGCAACCCGGTGGTGGCCGCGGTCGAGCGCGACGCCTCCGCCGACGTGGCCCGCTGGTACGTGCGGGTCCACGGCGAGGAGAAGGACGTCTTCACGCTGTGGCTCACCTTGCGCCAGCGCTCGCTGCACCACGAGACCTACGTGATGCCGGCACCCGAGGAGAACCACGGGCAGCTCTACGAGCACCTGCTGCGCCGCAACCAGAAGCTCCACGCCATGGCCTTCGCCATCGGGATCGAAGATGCCGTGTTCCTGCAGGGCCAGGTGCCGGTCGAGACGGTCACCGACGACGAGCTCGACCGGATCCTCGGCTCCACCTACGCCTACGTGGAGCAGTGCTTCCGGCCGGCCATGCGGATCGGCTTCGCCTCCCGCTTCCACGGCTGAGCCCTGCCGGCGGCTTCGCTCCGACCCCCGGCGGGCGGAACCCGCAGGATGACTCTTGTTATCTTTCGATTGCTTTGGTACTGTGGCCACACCGGCGGAACGGGGGCATCGGGAAGGTGCTCCTGCCGACCGGTCTCGTCGGGCTGCAGCCGGCCCACCCTCCCCCCGAGCCGGCTGCAGCTCGTCCTTTCCCACCAGGGCGTCTGGCCGTGGTCGCCTAGCCTGCGGGCCATGACGCAGCTCGTGGTGGTCGGTGGCGGGAAGATGGGCGAGGCCCTGCTCGGCGGCCTGCTGGCCAGCGGCTGGGCGCCCCCGGACGAGGTGGTGGTGGTCGAGCTCGACGCCGCCCGCCGCGCCGCCCTGCTCGAGCGGTTCCCCGGGATCCGCTGCTCCGCCGAGCTGGTGGCCGCCGACGGCGCCATCGTGGCGGTGAAGCCCCAGGGCGTGGCCGAGGTGTCGGGTGCGCTCGGCCGGCTCGGGGTCCGCCGCATCCTGTCGATCGCCGCGGGGGTCCGCCTGGCCACGCTCGAAGCCGCGGTGCCCGACGGTACCGCCGTGGTCCGGGCGATGCCGAACACCCCGGCGCTGGTCGGGATGGGCGCCGCGGCCATCGCCGGCGGCGCGGCCGCCACCGATGACGACCTGGTGTGGGCCGAGCAGATCCTCGGCGCCGTGGGCACGGTCGTCCGGGTCAGCGAGGAGCAGATCGACATGGTCACGGGCCTGTCCGGGTCGGGCCCGGCCTACGTGTTCCTCATCGCCGAGGCGCTGATCGACGCCGGCGTCCTGGTGGGCCTGCCCCGGGACGTGGCCTCGGCCCTCACCATCCAGACCCTCCGCGGCTCGGCCGAGCTGCTGGCCCAGGGCACCCCGCCCGCCGAGGCCCGGGCCAACGTCACGTCACCGGGGGGCACCACCGCTGCCGGCGTGCGCGCCCTCGAGGCCGGCGGCGTCCGGGCATCGCTCATCGATGCCGTGGTGGCCGCCGTCACGCGGGCCAAGGAGATGGGCTGACCCTGCGCCGCGCCCGCGCGTCCGTCGCCTGTCGCGGCGGTCAGGTCAAGCCGTAGGGTCGGAGCACTGTGCCCCGCTACGACACCATCTCCTTCCTGACCGACTACGGGCACGCCGACGAGTTCGTCGGCGTCGTCCACTCGGTCATCCGCCAGCTCGCACCCGAGGTGGCCGTCATCGACATCTCGCACCAGGTGCCGGCCCACGACATCCGCGCCGGGGGGCTCACGCTCGCCCGGGCCGCGCAGTACCTGGCGCCCGGCGTGGTGCTGGCGGTGGTCGACCCGGGGGTGGGCACCCATCGCCGGGCCATCGCCGTCGAGGTCGGCGGGGGCGCCTCGGTGCTGGTGGGGCCCGACAACGGGCTGCTGGCGCCGGCGGTCGCCATGGTCGGCGGCGCCACCCGTGCCGTCGAGCTGACCAACCTCGACTACCAGCTCCCCGCGCCCGGCCCCACGTTCGCCGGTCGCGACATCTTCGGCCCGGCGGCCGCCCACCTCTGCAACGGCGTCGACCTGCTCGACCTGGGCCCGGAGCTCGACATCAACGGCCTCATGCCCGGCATGATCCCGATCACCCGGGTCGAGGACGGCGCGCTCGCCGCCGAGGTGCTGTGGACCGACTCGTTCGGCAACCTGCAGCTCAACGTCGATCCCGCCGAGATCGACGAGTTCGGGCCGCGGGTCGAGCTGCGCTTCGGCGGCCGCACCCGCACCGGCGTCCGCCACGACACCTACGGCGACGTGGCCACCGGCGAGATCGGGCTGGTGGTCGACTCCTACGGCCTGGTGTCCATCGCCGTCGACCGCACCTCGGCCGCCGACGAGCTGGGGATCGCCACCGGCGACGAGGTGATCCTGGCCCCGCTCGGCGATGACGGGATCCGAGCCGGCGTGATCACCCCCGTGACCCTCAAGGAGAAGCCATGAGGCCCGCCACCACCATCGTGCTCGCCGTGCTGCTCGGCATGATCCTGCTGGCCGCCACGCTGCAGCTGGTCATCCTGGGCAAGTGAGCGAGCGCTAGAGGCGGGCCGCCAGCCGGTCGCGGGTGAACCCTCGCACGCCGCGCACGTTCAGCCAGATCGCGATGACCCAGAAGACCGCGCCGGCGGTGACGGTGGCGGCCATGCCCGCCAGCATCAGCGCCGTGGTCTGCGCGACCGCCAGGATCACCAGCGGGAGCACCACCGCGCCGCCGAGCTGCTGAGCCTCCTGGGTGCTGTTCACCCGGATCGACACGCGCACCATGATCCCCAGCCCCAGGGCGGCCACCGCGGGCGCGATCCACAGGATCATCACGGCCCACAGGACCGTGGGCATGAAGATCCGGTGCATCACTCGCCACGCCGAGGCGTTGGCCACCACCGTGAACAGGGCGAACCCGATCCACGAGACGGCGACCGAGGGCAGGAAGCCGACGAGCAGCTTGGCGATGTAGAGGTCCTTGTCGCGGACGGGGAGGTGCAGCATCGTCTCGAGCGTCTTGCGCTCCTTCTCGCCGGCGAACGCATCGCTGGCCAGCACCGCCGACACCATCAGCGGCACGATCAGGAACAGCGGGGCCACCAGGTAGCCGAGGACCAGGATCACCAGGCGCTCGTGGTGCGGGAGCCCGATGATGGGCTCGATCAGCCGGCCCGGCAGCACGTTCAGGAAGTCATCGACGTCGAGCCGGGAGCTGCCGGCGGCCAGACCGACCGACAAGGGCAGCAGGACCAGCAGCACGACCGGGACGAGCAGCATCGGCAACATGACCGCCTTCGACCGGCGGACGGCGGTGAGGTCCTTGCGCACGATGGCGCGGACCGCCGCCCAGTCGACCTTCGTGGCGTCGACGGGGCCGTCGGCGGTCACGGGACCAGCTCCGGGCCGGCGGCACCTGCGGGCGCCGACGGCGGCTCGGCCCCGGCGGTGGCGGCGGCCGTGGCGGCGGCCTCGATGGCGAAGTAGACGTCCTCCAGGTTGGGGTCGTGGGGGTCGACCGCGTACACCGACGCTCCGGCCGCCACGCAGGCCGCGACGACGACGGGGACCTCCTTGCGGTCGCCGACGTGCACCCGGGCGCCGTCGTCGGTCGCCGTCGCCTGCCGCACGAACGGCAGCTCGGCGAGGTGGCGGACCAGCCCCGGCGCGGCGGGGGCCCCGAGGTCGAGGCCCACCTCGAAGCTCGACCACAGCTCGGCGGCGAGGTCGTCGGGGGTACCGAACGCGTGGAGCCGGCCGTGGAACAGGACGGCCATCCGCGACGCGAGGTGGCCCGCCTCGCCCAGGAAGTGCGTGCAGAGCACGACGGTGCGGCCGAGGTCGTTGGCGAGCGACCCGATCAGATCGACGACGTCGCGGGTGGCCGCGGGGTCGAGGCCCGACGTGGGCTCGTCGAGGAACAGCAGCTCCGGGTCGTGGAGCAGCGCCCGGGCCAGGGCCACCCGCTTGCGCTGGCCGGTGGAGAAGCCCTGCACCTTGACGTCGGCGCGGTCGCCCATGTCGAAGCGCTCCAGCAGGTCACCGCCGCGGCGCCGGGCCTCGGCCTCGGTCATGCCGCGGAGCCGCCCCACGAACTCCAGGTTCTCCAGCGCGGTGAAGCGCTCGTCGAGCCCGGCGTTCTCGGTGAGCACCCCGGTGCGCCGGCGGAGCTCCTCGCCCTGCGTCCACGGATCGAGCCCGAGGACGCGGGCCCGGCCGTGGTCGGGGTGCAGCACGCCGTTGAGGAGGCGCATCGTCGTGGTCTTGCCGGCTCCGTTCGGGCCGAGCAGGGCGATCACCTCGCCGGCGCGCGCGTCGAGGGTGAGCCCGTCGAGCGCCACGCCCGACGGGAAGCTCCGCGTGAGGCCCTCGCAATCGATGACCAGCGCCCCGTCCCCCATCGGTCCAGTGTGCCAGGAGGCTCGGCTCGACGGATCGGACGCGGGGCGCCGAGTTGTGCTGCACTGGTTGCCCGGCCGGTTCCGGCCGGTTTGTGCCACCACCTGAGGTCCACGTGAATCTCGCTGCTGCCATCGAGCCCCACCCCGCTGAGGCCACCGCGCTCATCAGCCGCGGTCGCACCACCTCCTACGGCGAGCTGCGCGAGCAGGTGGGTGGCCTGCGCGCCGGCCTGATCGGCCTGGGGATCGATCCCGGCGACCGCATCGGCATCATCTGTGCCAACAACTGGTACTTCGTGGCCTCCTACCTGGCGGTCCTGGGTGCCGGCGCCGTGGCCGTGCCGCTCAACCCGCTCAGCCCGGTCCGCGAGCTCGAGCGGGAGCTGGCCGCCGTCGGCGCCCGCGCCATCCTCGTCGGCCCCGCGGGCCGCTCCACGGCCGACGGCATCGACCGCAGCCGCCTCCCCGTGCTCGAGTTCGTGATCCACAGCGAGGGCGTCCGCGAGGAGGGCGCCATCCTCCTCGACGACCTGCTGGAGACGCCGGCCGTCCCCATCGTCGATCGCGGCCCCGACGACCTCGCGGTGCTGATCTTCACCAGCGGCACCGCCGGCTCGCCCAAGGCGGCGATGCTGTCGCACGGCAACCTGCTCGCCAACCTCGAGCAGATCATCGCCCTGCGCGGCGAGGGCGATCCCACCGATGTGGGCTTCGGCGTGCTGCCGATGTTCCACATCTTCGGCCTCAACGTGGTGCTCGGCACCGCTCTCGTGGCCGGCGCGTCGGTCCTGCTCGTCGAGCGGTTCGATCCCATGTCGGCGCTCGACGCCATCGAGAAGCACGGGGTCACCGTCCTCCCCGGCGCCCCGCAGATGTGGGCGGCGTGGGCCGCCATGCCCGGGCTGCCCGCCGACTCGTTCGCCACCATCAAGGTGGCCACCTCGGGAGCGGCCCACCTCGACCCGCACGTCGCCGAGACCCTCCGCTCCCGCTTCGGCCTCGAGGTCGGCGAGGGCTACGGCCTCACCGAGGCGTCGCCCGTCGTCACCGCCTCGATCGGCCTTCCCTGGCGGCCCGGTTCGGTGGGCGCGCCCGTCGACGGCGTCGAGGTCCGTCTGGTCGACGTCGACGGCGAAGACGTCCTGGTGGGCGATCCGGGCGAGATCTGGGTGCAGGGCCCCAACGTGTTCCAGGGCTACTGGAACGACGCCGAGGCCACCCGCGCCTGCATCGACGACGAGGGCTGGCTCCACACGGGCGACATCGCCCTGGTCGACGACGAGGGCTTCCTCTTCCTGGTCGACCGGGCCAAGGACCTCATCATCGTGTCGGGCTTCAACGTCTTCCCGGCCGAGGTCGAAGAGGTGCTGCTCGAGCTCGACGGCGTCCGCGAGTGCGCCGTGGTGGGCGTCCCGCACCCCCACACCGGCGAGGCGGTCAAGGCGTTCGTGGTGGTGGCCGACGGCTACTCGCTCGAGGAGGACGCGGTCATCGAGCACGCCGCCAAGCACCTCGCCCGGTACAAGTGCCCGCAGAAGGTGAACTTCGTCGAGGAGCTCCCCCAGAACCTGTCGGGCAAGGTCCTGCGCCGAGCACTGCGCTGACCCCCGGGCCGACGGGCCCGGCTGCGAGTCATGTGAACGGGCGCACTAGCGTCGTGCGGGCATGTCTGATCGTGTCCGACACATCCCCGAGGCCACCGTCGCCCGGCTTCCGGTGTACCTGCGCAGCCTCGCGGAGCTGGTCGACGAGAAGATCGCCACCGTGTCGTCCGAGCGGCTCGCCGAGATGGCCGGCGTCAACGCCGCCAAGGTGCGCAAGGACCTCTCGTACCTGGGGTCCTACGGCACCCGCGGCGTGGGCTACGACGTCGAGTACCTGCTGTTCCAGATGAGCCGCGAGCTGGGCCTCACCCACGACTGGCCCGTCGCCATCGTCGGGGCCGGCAACCTGGGCAGCGCCCTCGCCAACTACGGCGGCTTCACCCAGCGGGGCTTCCCCGTCGCGGCCCTGATCGATGCCGACAAGGGCAAGGTCGGCATGTTGATCCACGGCGTCGAGGTGCACCACATCGACGAGCTGCCCGACCTGGCCAAGACCATGAAGATCGGCATCGGGGTCATCGCCACCCCCGCCGCCGCCGCTCAGGACGTCGCCGACCGCCTGGTCGCGGCCGGCGTCGGCTCGATCCTCAACTTCGCCCCCGTGGTGATCACGGTGCCCGACGGCGTCTCGCTCCGGAAGGTCGACCTGGCCCTCGAGCTCCAGATCCTCTCCTTCTACCAAGAGCACCGAGACCTCCAGACCTGATCGCGTCGGCGCCGGAGCCGCCCGGCGGTCGGCGGGGTGCCGTCGGTAGGATCGGGGGATGACCGAGCCCATCGCCGACGCTGCCGTTGCGGGCACCACCGACATCACCGGGGAGCTCGGCGTCTCCGACGGCGACCACATCATCGGGGTGTCGTTCGAGAAGGTCACCCGGGCCGAGGAGGTCCTGCTGGCGCTGTCGCACCTCCAGGGCGAGGGCGAGATCGCCATGCACGACGCGGTCGTGGTGGTCAAGACGGCCGAGGGCAAGGTCCGCATCCACCAGACGGTCGACCCGACCCCCGGTCGCAGCGCCCTCACCGGGTCCATCTGGGGCATGCTCGCCGGCCTGCTCTTCGGCGGGCCCATCTTCCTGGCCGCTGCCGCCGCAGGTGCAGGTGGCGGGGCGCTGCTGGCCAAGCTCATCGACCTCGGGCTGGACGACAAGTGGGTCAAGGAGGTCGGGGAGTGGCTCGACCCCGGCACCTCCGCCCTGCTCGTGCTGGTCGCCGCCGAGGTTCGGCCCGCGGTGGTGGCCGAGCTCGGGCGCTACGAGGGCACGGTCCTCTACTGCACGTTCCCCGACGCGGTGCGCCAGGAGCTCGAACGCGCCCTGAGCGACCCGAGCTGACGTGGGCGCTCGCTACCCCGTGCTCGTCGACCTGACCGGAGCCCCGTGCCTGGTGGTCGGCGGCGGCGCCGTCGCCACCCGCAAGGTGCTCGGCCTGCTCGCGGCCGCGGCCGACGTCACGGTGCTGGCCCCCGCCCTCACCGCCCCCCTGCTGGCGCTGGCCGAGTCGGACCGCATCCGCTGGAGCCAGGGCGCCTACGCCGCGGTGGGCACCGCCCCCGGCGGCGGCCCCTGGGCGTTCGCGGTGGCCGCCACCGACGATGTCACCGTGAACGACCGGGTCGTCGCCGACGCCCGCGCTGCGGGGACCTGGGTCAACGACGTCAC
Organism: Aquihabitans sp. McL0605; assembly: GCF_049993875.1. Classification (NCBI taxonomy): domain Bacteria; kingdom Bacillati; phylum Actinomycetota; class Acidimicrobiia; order Acidimicrobiales; family Iamiaceae; genus Aquihabitans; species Aquihabitans sp. McL0605. The sequence continues at coordinate 1,756,053 of NZ_CP188252.1, read as the reverse complement.
CGATCCCACCGGCGGACCGGCCGCCATCCCCGCCACCCGGCGGGAGGGCCCGGTCACCGTGTCGGTGTCCACGGGAGGCATCCACCCGGCCGCCGCCCGGTGGCTGTGCGACCAAGCGGCCCAGGTCATCACCCCCGAGGTCCTGGTGGCCCTCGACCTCGTCGAGGAGGTCCGCCTCCACGATGTGGCTGCTGGAGGGACCGGCGCCCGTCCCGATTGGCGGTTGGCCGTCGATTCGGGAATGCTTGACCTCATCCGCGAAGGCCAACTGGCCGAAGCCAAGGAGCGCCTACAGGCGTGTCTGTCGTCGTCATCGGACTGAACCACCGAACCATGCCGCTCGATCTCTTCGAGCGCATGACCATCGATGGTGCACGCCTGCCCAAGGCGCTGCACGATCTCGGCGCGCGCTCGCACGTCGGCGAGGTCGTGGTGCTGTCCACGTGCAACCGCACCGAGGTCTACGCCATCGCCGAGCGGTTCCACGGGGCCTACGCCGATGTGCGCAACTTCTTGTCGGAGCTGGCGTTCGTGCCACCCGACGAGTTCGCCGACCACCTCTACGTCCACTACGACGCCGAAGCGGTCCGCCACCTGTTCTCCGTGGCCGCCGGGCTCGACTCGTCGGTCATCGGCGAGGCCGAGATCCTGGGCCAGGTCCGGGGCGCCTGGGAGATGGCCGGCCAGGAGGGCACGGCCGGACCGGTCCTCAACCTGCTGTTCCGCCACGCCCTCGAGACCGGCAAGCGGGCCCGCACCGACACCGACATCGCCCGGGGCACCGCGTCGGTGTCGCACGCTGCGGTCGAGATGGCGGCCGAGCGCCTGGGAGACCTCGTCGGCAAGAAGGTCCTGATCATGGGCGCCGGCGACATGGCCGAGGGCATGGCCACCGCCCTGCAGGGCGCCGGCGTGGCCGACGTCATGGTCGCCAACCGCACGTGGCGCAAGGCCCGGGCCCTGGCCGACCGCATCGGTGGCCAGGCCGTCCGCCTCTCCGACCTGTCGCTCGCCCTCCTCGAGGTCGACCTGCTGCTCACCTCCACCGGCGCCACCGTGCCGGTCGTCGAACGAGACGACTTCGCTCCGGTCATGGCCGAGCGAGCCGGCCGCGAGCTGCTGATCGTCGACATCGCCGTCCCCCGAGACGTCGACGCCACGGTGGCCGACCTCGACGGCGTCACCCTGCTCAACATCGACGACCTCCGCCGCTTCGCCCAGGCCGGCATCGAGCGCCGCTCCCACGAGCTGGCCGCCGTCGAGTCGATCATCGACGACGAGCTCGAGCGCTTCCGCTCCGCCGCCTCCGCCCGCGGCGCCGCTCCCGTGGTGGCCGCCCTGCGCGGCTGGGCCGACGACGTGCGCACCGCCGAGCTGGCGCGGTTCGAGTCGAAGCTCGACGGGCTCGACGACCGCCAGCGCGCCGCCGTCGAAGCGCTCACCAAGGGCCTGGTCGCCAAGCTCCTCCACCAGCCCACCGTGGCGCTCAAGGACACCGCCGGGTCCACCACCGGCGAGCGGCTGGCCGACGCCACCCGCCAGCTGTTCGACCTCGACGACCCCGCGTAGCCCTCCGGTCGTGCCCGTCGTCCGTGCCGCCACGCGCGGCAGCGCCCTGGCCCTGTGGCAGGCCACCCACGTCGGGCGCCTCCTCGAGGCCGCCTATCCGGGCCTCGACGTCGAGTTCGTGATCGTCGACACCGAGGGCGATCGCCGCCTCGACGTGCCGATCTCGGCGTTCGGCGGCAAGGGCGTGTTCGCCAAGGAGGTGCAGGCCGCCGTGCTCGACGGTCGCGCCGACTTCGCGGTCCACTCCGCCAAGGACATGCCGTCGGTCGCCATCCCCGGGCTGGTCCTGGCCGCCGTGCCCGAGCGCGGCGACCCTCGCGACGCCCTGGTCGGCGGGCGCATCGAAGACCTCCCGAACGGGGCCACCGTCGCCACCGGCTCCCAGCGCCGCCGGGTGCAGCTGGCCCAGATCCGCCCCGACTTCCAGTTCACCGAGCTCCGAGGCAACATGGCCACCCGGCTCACCAAGGTGCCTGCCGGTGGCGCCATCGTCGTAGCCGCCGTCGCCCTGCAGCGCTTGCAGCTGACCGAGCACCTCGCCGAGATCATCTCGCCCGACGAGCTCGTCCCCCAGGTGGGCCAGGGCGCCCTCGGCATCGAGTGCCGCGCCGATGACGGGGTCATCTCGGGCATGCTCGCCGCCATCGAGCACGGGCCGTCCCGGCGCCGCGTCGACGCCGAGCGGGCGTTCCTCGTCGAGCTGGGCGGCGACTGCGATCTGCCCGCGGGCGCCCACGCCACGTTCGTCGACGATGTCGGCGATGTGGCCGACGCCGGCGCCCTCCGCCTCTCCGCCTTCCTCGCCACCGACGGCACCGCCAGCGCCGACCTGGTCCGCGCCCGCCAGCTGGGCGAGGACCCGGTCGCCCTCGGCACCCAGGTCGCCAAGGACCTCCGCACCGCCCTCGGCGCCTGAACCCGGCACCGCCCTCGGTGCCGGTTCGTGGGTTCGTGGGTTCGTGGGGTGCGCGGTGGGGCGGGCCGATGAGTTCGGCGGGCTGACGGCGTCAGAGCTGGCACACGAGACCCAACGACCCGGAGACCCTGATGCCCACCCGTGAGAACGCCCCCCTCGGTGCCCCCTGCTGGATCGACCTGTTCACGTCGGACCCCGATGCCAGCCGGGCCTTCTACGCCGACCTCCTCGGCTGGACCGCCGACGAGCCGAACGAGGAGTTCGGCGGCTACTTCAACTTCCGCCTCGGCGAGGCGATGATCGCCGGCGGAATGCGCAACAGCGAGCCCGACAAGGTCCCCGACATGTGGAACGTCTACCTCGCCGTCGCCGACGCCGAGGCCACCACCGCAGCCGCGGCCGCGGCCGGCGCCCCCGTGTTCGTCCCCGCCATGGCGGTCGGCACGCTGGGGTCGATGGCGGTGATCGCCGACCCCGGCGGCGCGTCGATCGGCATCTGGCAGCCCGGCGAGCACAAGGGCTTCGGTGTGCTGGCCGAGCCCGGCGCGCCCGCCTGGTTCGAGCTGCACACCAACGCCTACGACACCGTGCGGCCGTTCTACTCCTCGGTGTTCGGGTGGGACCTCACCACCATGAGCGACGAGCCGTCGTTCCGCTACAGCACCCTCGGCCAGGGCGACGGGGCCCTCGCCGGCGTCATGGACTCCAAGGTGCTGCCCGACGGTGAGCCCGACCACTGGGCGATCTACTTCAACGTGGCCGATGCCGACGCGTCGGCGGCTCGGATCGTCGAGCTCGGCGGCAAGGTGCTGCAGGGGCCGGACGACACGCCGTTCGGTCGTCTGCTGGTGGCCACCGATCCCACGGGTGCCCCCTTCCGCCTGGTCCAGTAGCCGTCGGCGGGCCGGCGGCCACGCCGAGCAGGGGCTCCGCGCCCGCGGGGCTCGGCGACGGCCCGGGTCTCGGCCGTCCGGAGGTGCGAGAGTGTCACTGGCGAGATCGACGGTCCCGCCGCTCGCGACGGCCGGAGGGGAGGACCCCGCGCATGTCGTTCGCCTGGCTGATCGTGCACAACGTGTGGGTGAAGTGGGTCCGCTCCCTCCTCACCGCGTTCGCCGTGGCGGTGGGCGTCGCCACGGTGGTGACGCTGGGGATCGTCACCAACAGCATCCGGACGAGCGCGGCGGGGATCTTGCGGGTCGGCGCCGCTGACTTCACCGTCGCGCAGAAGGGCGTGAACGACATCCTCGAGAGCGCCCTGACCGAGGGGCAGCTGGCCCGCCTCCGGAAGCAGCCCGGCGTGCGCAGCGCCGTCGGGGTGCTGCTGGACACCGAGAAGCTCGATAGCAGCCATCCGCTCGTCGTGGAGATCGGGATCAGCCCCCGCGACCTCGGCCCGTTCGGCGTGAGCATCGCCGAAGGGCGCGCCTTCGACGCCACGGCGGATGACCAGGTGCTCGTGGGCATCCGCCTGGCCCAGGACCTGGGGGTGCACCCGGGGGACACGCTCGACGTCGCCGGCGGCAAGAAGCGGGTCGTCGGGATCTTCAACACCGGCAACACGTACGGCGACAGCGCCCTGATGTTCCCCCTCGCACCGTTCCAGGGCTACGAGCGCCAACCCGGCGGGCTCACCCTCCTGTTCGTCAAGACGGCACCCGGAACGACGGCCACCGCCGTGCGCGCCCGGGTCGAACGGTCCAACCCGCTGCTCGTCGGCCTGACCAACCTGCTCGACTACGGCAGGGCCGACCGCAGCTACCAGCTCATCAGCGCCGCCGATCGGGCGAGCTCGATCGTCGCGGTGGCGATCGGCGCCATCATCGTGACGAACGCCATGCTGCTGTCGCTGGTCGAGCGGTACCGCGAGTTCGGTGTGCTCCGTGCCGTGGGCTGGTCGCGCCGGCGGCTGGTGGCCATGGTGTTCGGCGAGGCGTTCATCATCGCGATCATCGGGGCGATCATCGGCATCGTGCTGGCGTTCGCGGCCGTGCGCATCCTCGCCGACCTCCCGTCGCTGGCCGGCGTGCTCAAGCTGGACTACGAGTCCTGGGTGTTCTGGCGAGCGCTCGGGACCGCGCTGGCCGTGAGCCTGCTCGGCGCCCTCTACCCCTCGATCCGTGCGGCGCGGCTGTCGCCGCAGGAGGCGATGCGCCGTGAGTGATGCTGCGCTGGCCATCGACGCCCGCGAGGTCCGCAAGACCTACGACCACGGCAGGGTCGTCGTGCTCGAGGACGTCACCCTGCAGGTGGCCGTCGGCGAGTACGTGGCCCTGACCGGGCGGTCGGGCGGCGGGAAGTCGACCCTGTTGAACCTCCTGGGCGCGCTCGACCGTCCGGACTCCGGTTCGCTCCAGGTGGCCGGGCAGGACCTCATGAAGCCGGAGCACCCGAACCGGTTCCGTCGTGAGCAGGTGGGCATGGTGTTCCAGATGCACAACCTGCTCCCGCACCTCGACGCGCTGGGCAACGTCGGCGTGGCGATGATGGGGTCGAACCTGAGTCGTCGAGACCAGCGGGCCCGAGCCGCGGAGCTGCTGCGGCTGGTCGATCTCGCCGACCTCGGCCACCGGCGCCCCCCGCAGATGTCGGGCGGGGAGCGCCAGCGGGTGGCGCTGGCCCGGGCGATCGCCAACAACCCCCAGGTGCTGATCGCCGACGAGCCCACCGGCAGCCTCGACGCCGAGTCCCGCGAGCTCGTGCTCCGCCTGATGGAGCGGCTCCGGGCCGAGGAGGGGATCACCGTGGTGGTGGTCACCCACGACGAGGCCGTCTCGGCGACGGCCGACCGTACGCTCCACCTCCGCGACGGTCGGATCGTCGCGCCCTGAGGCGGCTCGTCAGCGGATCTCGCCGTGGCGGACCACCTCGACCCGCCCGGTCATGAGCACGCGGGCGACCATCATCAGCGCCAGCCCGTAGAGCACGGTGAGCACCACCGGCCAGAGGATGGCTCCGTGCTCGGTGAGGCTGGCGATGATGATCTGCTGGGGCCCGTAGAACGGGAGGACCTTGGCGACCGGCGAGCTCGGGTCCACCGCGAGCTGCATGCCCACGACGCCGATCAGCACCAGCGTGCCCTCCAGCTCTCGGGGCACCGCGGCGCCCACCGCGAGGCCGAACGGGATCGACTGCACCGCCACGGCCGCGACACCGAGGAACGTCAGCGCCGGGCGGGCCGGGCTCGACGCCGTCGACATCAGCACGCTGAACGCCGCGGAGACGACCAGGCCCATCGGTCCGAGGAACAGGAGGCGACCGAGGAGCAGGTCGAAGGGGCGGTACCCGCCGAGCACCAAGCGCTGGTCGACATCGGTCGAGGACAGGACGGAGAAGAGCGTGGCTCCCGACACCGAGAAGGCCATGCCGACGCCACCCGCGGTGATGGCGTCGTTCCCCGAGCCTCGCGACGCCAGGTAGAAGCTCAAGGGCAGGGCGACGAGCAGGATCAGCGCGACGTGGCGCCGGGTGAGATCGCGTCCGTGCATCTCCGCCATGATCATCACCCGCCGCGCCGCCGCCCTCACCTCGCCCCCGGCGCTCGCGACGCGTGCGCCTGCAACTCGACGACGCGATCGACGCGATCGAGCTCGGCCAGCATGTGCGTGACCACGACGACCGCCTTGCCGGCCTTGCGCCACACGTTGCAGTGCTCCCAGAAGTCGACGTAGGTCCCGTGGTCGAACCCTTGGTACGGCTCGTCGAGCAGGAGCACCGTCGGATCGCCCAACAGGGCCAGGGCCAGGTTCAGCTTCTGGCGGGTACCGCCCGAGAGGTCCCTCGTCACCGAGCGCTCGTGGAGCGGGTAGCCGAAGTCGGCGAGCAGCTCATGGCCCCGGTCGAGCGACTCCATCCGCCCCATGCCGGTGCCGCGGCCGAACATGACGAGGTGATCGTCCGCGGTCAGGAGCTCGAACAGCCCCGGCACCTGTGGGCAGTAGCCGATGGCGCCGCCCACGGTGACCTCGCCGGCATCGGCCGCGATCAGCCCGGCGCAGATCCGCATGAGGGTGCTCTTGCCGGCGCCGTTCTCACCGGTCAGGGCCACCACCTCGCCGCTGTGCACGGTGAGGTCGACGCCGTCCAGGATGGTCGTGCGCTTGTAGCGCTTGGCGATCTTGGACACGATCAGCTGCGGCATCGCTCCCCATGGTTGCCCGTCGCGCCGCCCTGGTCGACCTGATCACCCGGGGCGGGCCGACCTCGTCGGCCAGGTACACCGAGGTCCGGCGGGCACGTAGGGTCCGGACGTGACCGTGTACTTGGTGGGCGCCGGACCTGGCGACCCTGGGCTGCTCACCCGGCGCGGCGCGGAGCTGCTGGCCCGGGCCGACGTGGTGGTCCACGACCGCCTGTCGGCTGCCGAGCTGCTCGACCTGGCGCCGGCCGCGGCCGAGCGGATCGACGTGGGCAAGGCCCCCAAGGCCCACCGCATGGACCAGGCGCAGATCAACGAGCTGCTGGTGGCGCGCGGCCTGGCCGGCCAGACCGTCGTGCGCCTCAAGGGCGGCGACCCGTTCGTGTTCGCCCGCGGCAGCGAGGAGGCCGGCGCCCTCGCGGCGGCCGGGGTGCCCTACGAGGTGGTGCCGGGCATCACCTCGGCCCTGGCCGTCCCCGCCTACGCGGGGATCCCCGTCACGCAGCGGTTCTCGTCCACCTCGTTCACCGTCGTCACCGGCCACGAGGACCCGTCGAGCGGCGAGGGCACCGTGGCGTGGGACGCCATCGCCCGCACCGGCGGCACCCTCGTCATCCTCATGGGCGTCGGCCGCTGGCCGCAGATCGCCGAGCGCCTCCTGGCCGCGGGCCTGCCCGCCGACACCCCGGCCGCTGCCGTGCGGTGGGGGAGCCGGCCCGAGCAGCACACCACCCGCGCCACCCTCGCGACCCTGGCCGACCACCCCCTCGCGGCGCCGTCGGTGATCGTCGTCGGCGGGGTGGCGGCGGAGCAGCTCGACTGGTTCACCACCCGACCGCTCTCGGGCAAGCGCGTGGTCGTCACCCGGGCCCGCGCCCAGGCCTCGGCCCTGGCCCAGCAGCTGACGCACCTGGGCGCCGAGGTGGTCGAGGCCCCGATGCTGGCGGTCACCGACCCCGACGATGGCGGCGCCGCGCTGGCCGCCGCGCTCGGCCGGATCGGCACCTACCAGTGGCTCGTGCTGTCGTCGCCCAACGGGGTGCACCGCACGTTCGCCCACGTGCCCGACGCCCGCGCCCTGCACGGGGTCCAGGTCGCCGCGGTCGGTCAGGGCACCGCCGCCGCGCTCGCCGGCTACCGGGTGGTGGCCGACCTCGTGCCGCACGCCTTCGTGGCCGAGGCGCTGCTCGACGCGTTCCCGGCGCCGCCCGCCGACGGTGGCCGCGTCCTGATCGCCCGGGCCGCCGTGGCGCGCGACGTGCTCCCCGATGGCCTGCGCGCCGCGGGCTGGGAGGTCGACGTGGTCGACGCCTACCGCACGGTCCCTGCGCCGCTCACCGAGGCGCAGGCCCACGCCGTGGCGCACGCCGACGCGGTCACGTTCGCCTCGTCGTCGGCTGTCACCAACCTGTGCGATGCGGTCGGGGCCCAAGGCATCCCGTCGGTGGTCGTCAGCATCGGTCCGATCACCTCGGCCACCGCCCGGTCCCTCGGGTTGGCGGTCACGGCCGAGGCCGACCCCCACACCATCGATGGCCTGGTCACGGCGGTCCTGGCCACCCTGGCGGAGCCGGCGACAGGCGTCTGACAGACTCCATCGATGCCTGGATCCCCGCTCGACCGGCTCCCCGACGGCGTCGTGGTGGCGCCCGAGGTGGCTGATGCGCTCCGCTCGGGGGGCGCGGTGGTGGCCCTCGAGTCCACCATCATCTCCCACGGCCTGCCCCGCCCGACGAACGTCGACGTGGCCCGCCAGATCGAGGCGGCGGTCCGCGAGCAGGGCGCCGTGCCCGCCACCATCGCCATCGTCGACGGCACCGTTCGCGTCGGGCTCGACGAGGCGGCCCTCGCCACCGTCGCCGGCTCCGACGACGTCGTGAAGGCCAGCGTTCGAGACGTCGCCGTCGTGGTCGCCCGGCGCGGCCACGGTGCCACCACCGTGGCGTCCACCTCCACCCTGTCGGCACTGGTCGGCATCGACGTGTTCGCCACCGGCGGGCTCGGCGGCGTGCACCGCGGCGCCACCAGCACGTTCGACGAGTCGGCCGACCTCACCACCCTGGGCACCACGCCCATCACCGTGGTGTCGGCCGGGGTGAAGTCGATCCTCGACGTGGCCGCCACGCTCGAGCGGCTCGAGACCCTCAACGTCACCGTGCTCGGCTACGGCACCGACCGCTTCCCCGGCTTCTACCTCGCCGACTCGGGCCACGACGTGCCGCACCGGGTCGACGCCCCCGAAGAGGTGGCTGCGGTGATGGCTGCCCGGCGCTCGCTCGGGGCTACCGCGGCCCTCCTGGTCGCCAACCCGCTCCCGGCCGACCGCCAGGTCGACCCCGAGCTCCACGACCGGGTGCTCGCCCAGGGCCTGGCGGCCGCCGACGCCGCGGGGGTGCGGGGCAAGGACGTCACCCCGTTCCTGCTCGCCCACTTCCACGAGGCATCAGGCGGCGAGAGCTTGCGGGCCAACACCGAGATCATCCTGGCCAACGCCGCCCTGGCCGGTCGGATCGCCGTGGCGGGAGCCCAGTCGTGAGCCACGTCCTGGTGGTCGGCGACCTCATGGTCGATGTGGTGGTGGCGCACAAGGATCCGATCCAGGTGGGGACCGACACGCCGGCACGCGTGCGCATGGCCGGCGGCGGCTCGGCCGCCAACACCGCGTGCTGGCTCGCGTCGCTCGGCGAGGCCCCGCAGCTGATGGCCGCCCGGGGCGACGACGACCTCGGCCGGATGGCGGCCGCCGCCCTCGAAGCGGCCGGGGTCACGTTCGTCGGGCCGGTCCTCGAGGAGCACCCCACCGGCACGTGCGTCGTCCTGGTGGCCTCCGACGGGGAGCGCACCATGCTCCCCGACCGCGGCGCCAACGACCGGCTGCCCCTGTCGGCCATCATCGGCGGGCTCGACCCCATGCCCGACTGGGTCCACCTGTCCGGGTACGCCATCTTGCACGAGGGCTCCCGCAACGCCGGTCGGGCCGCGCTCTCCGCCGGCATCGCCGGTGGTGCCGTGGTGTCGGTCGACGCGGCCAGCACCGCGCCCATCAAGGCCGTCGGCGCCGAGGCGTTCCTCAACTGGATCGACGGCGCATCGCTCGTGTTCGCCAACGATCAGGAGGTCGACGCGCTCGGCGGGGTGAGGGCCGTCCTCGACCACGTGGGTGCGGTCGTCGTGAAGCACGGTGCGGCCGGGGCCACCTGGACCGACGGGCGCCAGACGCTCACGGTCGACGGGTTCCCGGTCGACGCCGTCGACAGCACGGGCGCCGGCGACGCGTTCGCCGCCGGCTGGATCGCCGCCACCCGCTTCGGTGCCGAGCCCCAGGGCGCCCTGGCCGAGGCAGTGCGCGTCGGAGCCCAGGCGGTCACCCAGGTCGGCGCCCGTCCCGCCCTGCCGGGCTCGTGAGCAGCCCGCTCCCCGCCGCGGTCGTCTTCGACTTCGACGGCACCATCTTCGACAGCGAGACCCCCATCTACCTCGCCTACGCCGCCGCGCTGGCCGACATGGGCCACACGCTCACCGTCCCCGGCTGGGCCACCGTGGTGGGTCACGGCGAGGACGACTCGTACCGGGCGATGTGCGCGGCGGTCGGAGCCCAGTTCGACCGCGACGAGCTCGAGGCCCGCTACGAGCAGCAGGACCGGTCGTGGCGGGACACGCTCCCGGCGCTGCCGGGGGTCGAGCTGCTGCTGCAGGAGCTCGACGCCGCCGACGTGCCGTGCGGCATCGCCTCCAGCTCGCCCGAGCGCTGGGTCGAGCCCCACCTGGTCCGCCTCGGCCTCCGCCACCACTTCGACGTCATCGCCACCCGGGACCACGTCGGGGGGCGCAGCAAGCCCGACCCGGCGTCGTACCGCTACGCGGTCGAGCAGCTCGGCGCCGACCCGGCCCGCTCGATCGCCATCGAGGACTCGAGCCCGGGCATCACCGCGGCCCTCGCCGCCGGCCTCCTCGCCGTGGCCGTGCCCAGCGAGATCACCCGGCACACCGACCTGAGCGCCGCCCACCTCACCGTCTCGTCGATGGAGGCGCTCACCCTCGCCGCTCTGATCGAGCTGCTGCCGTAGCTCCGGCCTACCGGCGCATCGCCCAGGCGGCGGCCTCGGTGCGAGACGACGCGCCCAGCTTGGCGAGGATGTTCGAGACGTGGACGGCCGCGGTGCGCGGCGAGATGTAGAGGCGCTCGGCCACCTCGGCGTTCGACAGCCCTTCGGCCACCAGCGCCAGCACCTCCTGCTCGCGCGGCGTGAGGCCCTCGGCTCCCGATGCCGACGGATCGCTGCGGGCCGCGAACCGCCGCTGCAGCGCATCGGACGCCTCCTTGCGCCGACCCGGCCAGCGGGCGAGCAGCCGGTCCGCAGCGGCGGCGTGGTCGGCGGCCTCCTCGGCGCGCCCGAGCAACAGCAGCGCCCGGGCCGCCGCCAGGTTGTCGGTCGCCCGGTAGGGCGCTGGCAGCGGGTACACGTCGTCGGGCGTCTGGATGACGGTGAGCAGGTGGTCGAGCCCGGCCTGGGTGGCCTCTTCGGCCAGCTCGATGTGGGCGAGGAAGCGGGTGCGGGCGATGTCGACGATGAGCGAGTGGAACCCCCAGACCCGCTCGAAGGCGCCGGCCAGCTCCCGGGCGGCCGCCGGGCTGAGCCCGGGCTCGCCCACGAGGGTCATCGTCGCCCCGAACGAATCGGCGTCGAGCCCATCGACCGCCGCCTTCTTCCGCAGCCAGTCGATCTGCACCTCGGCGCCGGCCCGATCGCCGCCGACGATGGCGGTGGCGAGCCGGACCACCGCCAGCATCTCGGCCTTCTCGCGCGTCACGGGCCCGAGGATGTCGAGCACGCGGGTGGCGGTGGCGGCATCGCCGCTCTCGAGGTGGAGGAGGGCCTCGTTCATCGCCGCCCACCCGCCGAGCGATGCGGGCCGGGCCTGGTCCAGCTCCTCCTGCCCCATCATCCAGCGGTCGGCCTCGGCCCGGTCGCCCTCGTAGAGCGCCAGCTCGAACCGGCCGTGGATGTACGACAGGCGGCCCTCGGGCATCCACCCCGCCCGTTCGGCCGCTTCGAGCATCCGGTCGAAGATGAGCAGCCGCTCGTCCACGGGAAGGAGGCCCATGGCCGAGTGGCCGGCGTTGCCCCAAGCGCGCGAGGCCATGAACCACTCGCCGGCGGCCGCGGCCTCCTCGGCCACCGCCACGAGCGAGCGCACGGTGATCAGCGGGTCCTTGCGGCGGTTGATCATCACGCTGCCCTGCTCGACGAGCGCGGCGCGCCGGACGCTGGGGACGTCGTTGCGCTCGGCGGCGGCGATGGCCTGGGCGGCCCAGTCGAGGACGGCGTCGAGGTCGTTGACGAGCATGGCCTGCTGGGCCAGGACGCCCAGGACCTCGGTGCGCTCGGGGCCATCGGTCAGCACGTCGAGATCGTCGGCCAGGGCGGTGAGGGTCTCGGCGAGCGACTCGTCGCGGCCCATCTCCCAGTAGATGCGGGCCAGCCCGCGGTTGGCCCGCGACCGCAGCTCGAGGTTCCCCGCCTCGTCGGCCAGCGCCCGGAGGCGCTCCCCGTGCTCCGCCGCGTCGGGGTACAGGCTGGCCAGCCACGCGGCGCGGGCGGCCGACGCTCGCAGATCGGTGTCGTCGGGGGCCTCGGACAGGCCCAGCTCGGCCAGCTCCAGCGCCTGGTACGTGGATCCGATGGCCAGGTAGCGGGCGGAGCCGCGCCGGGCGAGGTCGATCATCTGGTCGGTGCGCCCCGCGCCCTTGGCGTGGTGCGCCATCGTGGCGAACATGTGGCTGTCGGCGGCGACGAGCGCATCGAGCGCGGCCTGGTGGATGCGGCGGTGCTCGCGGCCCAGGAGGCGCTGCTCGATCGCTTCGCGGGTGAGGTCGTGGCGGAAGCCGAAGATGTCGGGCTCGACCTCCACCAGCAGCCCGCGGCCGATCAGGTCGCGCAGCACGGCGATCAGCTCGGCCTCGTCGAGGTCGGTCACCGCGGCCAGCACGTCGAAGGAGATCCGGCGCCCGAGCACCGCGGCGGTCTCGACCACCCGGCGGGAGAGGGCATCGAGCGCGTCGACCTGGGCGTGCACCGCTTCGGCCAGGTTCCAGGGGAGGGGGGCCGAGCCGAGGTCCTCGAGCGAGACGCCGGCCGAGGCCATCAGCAGCTCCTCGAGGAAGAACGGGTTGCCGCCGCTGCGGGTGGCGAGCGCCTCGACCACCTGTGCGGACGGCCGGGTGCCGTAGACCGCGGTGAGGAAGGCAGAGACGTCGGCGGCGCCGAACCGCTCGATCCGCAGGTGCACCGTGCTGGCGCGCCGCTCGAGGCGGGGGATCGCCTCGGTGAGCGGGTGGCGCCGGGTGAGCTCGCTCGGCCGGTAGGTGCCCAGGGCCGAGCAGGTGCCGACGGCCATCTGCTCCAGGACCGCGATGCTCTCGGAGTCGGCCCAGTGCAGGTCCTCGAAGATCACCACGGCCGGCTGGCCTCCGGTGGCCTCGGCCAGCAGGTCGAGCGCGAGGCGGTGGCGCTCGGCCAGCGTCCGGTCGGTGGGGGAGAGCTCGTGGTCCTCGGACGACCGGAGGAGCGCGGCCCGCTCGTCGCCCGCGAGGCGGCCGCCCAGCGCGTCGAGCAGCAGGCCGAACGGGTGGCCCAGGCCGCCCGGCTCGGCCTGGCCGGCGAGGACCAGGATCCCGGGGTCGAGCCGGCGGCGGAGCTCCTCGACCAGGCGCGACTTGCCGATGCCCGCCTCGCCGCCCACCAGCGCGACGCCCGGGCCGGGGACCAGCGCCGCTTGCAGGCGGTCGAGCGGTTCGGCCCGGCCCACCATCACGGGGCTGAGCCCCCGGTGACCGAGCTGCATGGCGCGAGCGTACCGACGATCGGCGTCCCGATCGTCGGTACCCTGCTCGTTCCGTGACCTCCCCAACCTCTTGAGTCAGTACGGACGCTGGAACCGGGTGGATGCCCGTTGGCTGGGCATCGGGCTCACGTGCTCGGCACCGTGGTGCCACACCACCCGGTCGGCGGCCACGTGGGCTCGATCCCGGGACGCAGTGGCGCCCGACCGTGGGTGGCGAACCCGCTGGAACAGCTTGCTGGACATGGCGAACCTCCTGTCTCCGTCATCGACCCTGGCGGCCGGTGGAACGAAGACCATCGTGCGCCCCTGAGGTGGGCCTCCACATCGGGAGACCTACCTATTTCCCGGCCGGCCGCGTACGTAGTGCGACGTCCGTCATACGTATGTGCTCGCCTTCGGCGCCGCCGCCCGGGCGCCCGTAGGCTGAGCTGGTGTTCCCCCAGCGCCGCCTCCGTCGTCTCCGCCGCACGCCCGCCCTCCGGCGGATGGTGGCCGAGACCCAGCTGACCAGCGCCGACCTGATCGCCCCGCTGTTCGTGCGCGAGGGCATCAGCGAGCCGCACCCCATCTCCTCGCTCCCCGGCGTGGTGCAGCACACCCGGCCGTCGCTGGTCCAGGAGGCCAAGGAGCTCATCGCCCTGGGGGTCCCGTCGGTCGTGCTGTTCGGGGTCCCTGAGCACAAGGACGCCGAGGGCTCGGGCGCCAGCGACCCCGACGGCATCGTCCAGCTCGCCATCGCCGACCTCAAGGACGCCTTCGGCGACGACCTCGTCGTCATCGCCGACCTCTGCCTCGACGAGTACACCGACCACGGCCACTGCGGCCTGCTCACGCCCGACGGCACCGTCGACAACGACGCCACCCTCGACCGCTACGCCGAGGTGGCCATCGCCCAGGCCACCGCCGGGGTCGACATCGTCGCCCCCTCGGGGATGATGGACGGCCAGGTCGCCGCCATCCGCGACGCGCTCGACGAGGAGGAGTTCGGCGACATCGCCGTCCTGGCCTACGCCGCCAAGTACGCCTCGGCGCTCTACGGCCCGTTCCGGGAGGCGGTCGATGTGGAGATCGCCGGCGGGGGCGACCGCAAGGCCTACCAGCAGGACCCGGCCAACGTCCGCGAGTCGCTCGAAGAGGTCCGGGCCGACGTGATGGAGGGCGCCGACATCATCATGGTGAAGCCGGCGCTCGCCTACCTCGACGTCATCGCCAAGGTCCGGGCCGAGCACGACATCCCGGTGGCGGCGTACCACGTGTCCGGCGAGTACGCCATGATCAAGGCGGCGGCCGCCAACGGCTGGATCGACGGCCACCTCGTGGCCATGGAGCACCTCACCTCCATCAAGCGGGCCGGCGCCGACCTGATCCTCACCTACCTCGCCCGCGAGGCGGCCGAAGCCCTGGCAGGGTGACGCCATGACCACCAACCAGGAGCTGTTCGACCGGGCCCGCGCCGTCATCCCCGGCGGCGTGAACTCGCCGGTGCGCGCCTTCACCTCCGTGGGGGGCACCCCGTACTTCGTCGCTCGAGCCGCCGGCGCCCGGGTCTGGGATGTCGAGGGCACCGAGTACCTGGACATGGTCCAGTCGTACGGGGCGATCATCGCCGGCCACGCCCACCCCACGGTGATCGAGGCCATCCGCGCCGCGGCCGGCGACGGCACGTCCTACGGCGCCCCCACCGAGCGCGAGGTGCTGCTGGCCGAGGAGATCCGCCGGCGCGTGCCCAGCTGCCAGAAGGTGCGCATGGTGTCGAGCGGCACCGAGGCCACCATGACCGCGCTGCGCCTGGCGCGCGGGGCCACCGGCCGCAACAAGGTCGTGAAGTTCGCGGGCAACTACCACGGCCACGGCGACGCCCTGCTGGCCGAGTCGGGCTCGGCGGTGGCGCACCTCGATCCCGCGCACAGCCCTGGTGGCATCCCCGGCTCGGCGGGCGTCCCGGCGGCCGCGGTCACCGACACGATCATCGCCCCCTACAACGATGTCCCTGAGCTCGACGAGTCGATCGCCTGCGTCATCGTCGAGCCCGTCGCCGCCAACATGGGCCTCGTCCAGCCCGCCCCGGGGTTCCTCGCCGGCCTGCGCGCCGAGTGCGACCGCGTCGGCGCCATCTTGATCTTCGACGAGGTGATCACGGGGTTCCGCCTCGGCTGGGGCGGGGCTCAGGAGGCGTTCGCCGTCACCCCCGACCTCACCTGCTTCGGCAAGGTCATCGGCGGTGGCCTCAACGTGGGTGCGTTCGGTGGCCGCGCCGATCTCATGGACCACCTCGCCCCGCTCGGCTCGGTGTACCAGGCCGGCACGCTGTCGGGGAACCCGCTGGCCACGGCGGCCGGCCTCGCCGCGCTCGGCCTGTGCACGCCCGATGCCTACGCCCTGCTGATCTCCCGGGCCGAGCGCCTGGCCGCCGGCTTCCAGGCGGCGCTCGACGCCGTCGCCATCCCCGCGGTCGTCGCCACCGCCGGTCCGCTGATCGGCCTGCACCTCGGGGCCGCCGCCCCGCGCAACTACGCCGAGGCCCGCACCACCGACGAGGCCACCTACGCCGCGCTCTTCCACGCGCTGCTCCGACGGGGCGTCGCCCTCGCCCCGGGTGCCTACGAGGTGATGTTCCCGGGCATGGCCCACGACGACCAGGTGATCGACCGCATCATCGAGATCGCCGGCGAGGCAGCAGCGATCGTCGCGGCGGCGGGGCCCGAGGGCCGATGATCTGGCGGCGGGGCGGCCTTCCCGCCGGCGTCGAGCCCGCCGCGCTGGTCGCCGCGCTGCCCGACATCGTCGTGCTGTTCGACGACCAGGGCCGGTTCACTGGGTTCGGCTCCTCGGTCGGCAACACGTTCGGCTGGGACCCCGACGACCTGATCGGTCGCAGCATCTTCGAGGTGTTCGCCAAGGAGACGAACCACCAGCAGCACATCGATGCGCTGGTCCACGTCGTGTCCACGCCGGGGCTCCACGGTCCCATCGAGGTCACCATGGTCACGGCTGATGGGCGCCTGCGCGAGGCGGAGTTCATGATCAACAACGCGCTCGGCGATCCTCGGGTCGGCAAGCTCGTCGGCATCGGGCGCGACATCACCGATCGCGAGAACCAGCACGAGATCTTCCGCCAGCGCGACGCCTGGGCCGCATCGATCCTCCGCAGCGCCTCCGAGCTGATCCTGGTCACCGACCGATCGGGCTGCATCTCGTACGCCAGCCCTTCGGCCGAGCGCATCCTCGAGCGCCCCGCCGCGGCGCTCACCGGCGCCATGATCACCGACCTCGTCCACCCCGACGACCTGCTGGCCCAGCCCGGGCGCGGCCTGCACCTCGACCGGCTGCTCGGCACCGGTCCGGGCCGCCAGCGCATCCTGCGGGTCGCGGCCGGTGACGGTTCCTGGCGGCGGCTGCGGTTCGAGCGGTCGGCCGGCGACGATCTGGGCGAGCACCTCATGCTTCTCACCGGTCGACCGGTGCAGGGCGAGCACGCTGCGGCCGACCTGCTGTCGGAGCAGACCGTCCTGCTGGAGCGCATCGCCCGCGGCGCGCCCATCGGCGAATCGCTCCGCGCCGTGGCCGATCTGGCGGCGCGCCGGCTGGGTCAGGGCGAGGTGGTCATCGGCTACTTCGACGGCCCCAGCTACGTGTCCGAGGCTCCGGCGGTCGACGACGAGCTGCTCACCGTGCTGGAGAAGACCGGCATCAGCCGCCCGCCGCTCGCGCCGGGCCTCGACCCCATCGGGGCCCTGCGGGTGAACGAGGGCTGGGACTCGGTCGTGAAGGCGGCGTCGGGCGGCCGCTACGTGCGGGTCTGGGCCGCGGAGCTCACGGGGTCCGAGGGGCTCGTCGGGCGCCTGGTCCTGCTGCGCCAGCACGCCGACGAGCTCACCTCCGAGGAGGCCGATCTGCTGGCCCTGGCCGTCGACCTGGCCACCATCGCCGTCGACCGCCACCACCTCCAGGCCCGGCTCGCCCACGGCGCCCTCCACGACGACCTCACCGGCCTCCCCAACCGCCGGTTCCTGCTCGACCGCCTGCGGGAGACCTTCGCCACCGAGGGGGTGCAGGCCGGGCTGCTGTTCGTCGACCTCGACCGCTTCAAGCTGATCAACGACAGCCTCGGCCACGAGGCCGGCGATCAGCTCCTCCAGGAGGTCAGCTACCGGTTCCGGCGGGCGCTGCGCCCGGCCGACCTCGTCGCCCGCGTCGGCGGCGACGAGTTCGTGGTCCTCTGCCCCGACCTCGGTGGCGTCGACGAGGTCGCCGCGCTCGCCTCGCGCCTCACCGACGCGCTGGCCGCACCCATCGACCTGCCGGGTGGTCGCGTCGTCGTCTCGGCCAGCCTCGGTGTCGTCCACATCACCGGTCCGGCCGATCCCGCCGAGGTGCTGCAGGATGCCGACCTGGCGATGTACGACGCCAAGGAGCGCGGCCGCAACCGCACCGCGCTGTTCCACGTCGGCCTCCGCGACAAGGCGATGGCCCGCCTCGAGGTCGAGAACGCGCTGCGCGAAGCCCTGCGCGCCGACGAGATGGTCCTGCACTTCCAGCCGGTCGTCCGCCTCCGCGACAACACCATGGTGGGGGTCGAGGCGCTGCTGCGCTGGGAGCGGCCGGGCATCGGCCTGGTGAAGCCGAGCGCGTTCGTCCCGGTCGCCACCGACACCGGCCTCATCCTCCCGCTCGGGCGCTGGGTGATCGAGCAGGCGTGCCGGGCCGCGGCGCGGTGGCCGTCGCTCGAGGTGGCCGCCAACCTGTCGGCCCGCCAGCTCGCCGACGCCGACCTGGTCGACTTCGTCGCCGGCTGCCTCTCGCGCAACGGCGTCCCTCCCGAGCAGCTGTGCCTCGAGGTCACCGAAGCCGACCTGGTCACCGATCCCGACGCCATCGTCGAGCAGCTGCGGCGCTTCAAGGAGCTGGGCATCCGCCTCGCCATCGACGACTTCGGCACCGGCTTCGCCACGCTCGACTACCTCCGCCGCTTCTCGGCGGCCGACATCTTGAAGGTCGACGCGTCGTTCGTGGCGGGGCTCACCGACCCGTCGTCGCACGACCTCGCCATCGTGTCGGCGGCCTTGGTGCTCGCCGACAACCTCGGCTTCGACACCATCGCCGAGGGCGTCGAGACCGCCGCCCAGGGCGAGGTGCTCGAGCGCCTCGGCTGCGAGCTGGCGCAGGGCCACCTGTTCAGCGAGTCGGTCACCGCCGACGAGATCGACGCGCTGCTCGCCGGTGGTGGCGTCGTCGGCGGCGCTCGTACGCGGTAGAACCCATCCAACGCCCTCAGACCCGCAGGAGCTTCAGCGATGAGCAGTGCCGGAATCCGCCGTGAACGACTCGGTCCGATCGCAGGTGAGGTGGCCGGAGCGCTCGCCGAGCTGGACGAACGGGAGGCGGTGCGCCGGCTGTGGGAGCGCGACCACACCCTCTGGTCGTCCGATCCCACCGAGCTGAGCGACCGCATGGGCTGGCTGGAGGTGGCCGCCGACATGGTGGCCGCGGCCGCGGAGATCGACGAGTTCGTCGCCGGGTGCCGGGCCGACGGCGTGACCGACGCGGTGGTCATGGGCATGGGCGGCTCGAGCCTGTTCCCCGAGGTGATCGCGGCGTCGTTCGCCCCGGGGGCCATCCGCCTGCACGTCCTCGACAGCACCGACCCGGCTGCGGTGGGGCACGTCGCCGCCCACCTCGACCCCGAGACCACGCTGTTCGTGGCCTCGTCGAAGTCGGGCTCCACCGTCGAGACCCGCAGCCACCTCGACTTCTTCTGGGAGCGAGACCCTCGCGGCGATCGCTTCGCCGTCGTCACCGACCCGGGCTCGGCGCTCGGTGCCCTCGCTCGGGAGCGGGGCTTCCGCCACGTCTTCGAGAACCGGCCCGACATCGGCGGCCGCTACTCGGCGCTCAGCTTCTTCGGCCTCGTGCCCGCCGCCCTGGCCGGCGTCGACTGGGCGGCCCTGGCCGGCCGGGGCCTCGCCCAGGAGGCTTCGCTGCGCGACACCGATCCGGCGGTCAACGTCGGCCTGCGCCTCGGCGCGGCGATGGGTGCCGCGGTGCGCGCCGGCCGAGACAAGCTCACGTTGCTCATCGACCCGTCGATCGAGGCGTTCGGGCTCTGGCTCGAGCAGCTCCTGGCCGAGTCCACGGGCAAGCAGGGCACCGGCGTGGTCCCCGTTGCCGACGAGGCCCTCGGTCCCGTCGACGTCTACGGCGACGACCGCCTCTTCGTGTCGATCGGTCACGTCGACCACCCCATCGGGGTCGATGTCCTGGCCGACGCCGGCCATCCCGTGATCGAGCTCGACCTGGGCGACGCCCTCGATCTCGGCGCCCACGTGATCGTGTGGGAGGTGGCCACCGCCCTGTGCGGAGCCGTCCTGGGGATCAACCCGTTCGACCAGCCCAACGTGGCCGAGGCCAAGGAGGCCACCAACGCGGTCCTGGAGTCGGGCGCGTCCGGTCTGCCCACCACCACGCTGGCCGAGGTGCTGCTCGAGGTGAAGCCGGGCGACTACCTGTCGATCCAGGCCTACGTCGACCCCAACGGCGACGAGGTGGCCGAGCTCCAGGAGATCCGCCTGGAGCTGCGCGACGAGCTCCAGGTGGCCACCACCTTCGGCCTCGGCCCGCGCTTCTTGCACTCCACCGGGCAGCTCCACAAGGGCGGCCCGCCCACCGGCGTGTTCCTCCAGGTGGTCGGCGCCGATGCCACCGATGCCGAGATTCCTGGTCGAGCGTTCACGTTCTCGCAACTCAAGCACGCCCAAGCTGACGGAGACTTGCTCACGCTCGCTCGCCACGGGCTGCGCTCGGCACGCGTGACCATGGCCGAGCTCGCCGCTCACGTCAACCAGGGAGAACCGCAATGAAGCTCGGCATGATCGGCCTCGGGAAGATGGGCGGGAACATGGCGCAGCGCCTGACCCAGCACGGCCACGAGGTGGTCGGCATGGATCCGGCCAAGCCCGAGGCCGCGGCCCACACCCTCGAGGAGCTGATCCCGCTGCTGGCGGCCGACGGTCAGCCGAAGGTGGCGTGGTCGATGGTGCCGGCGGGCCCCATCACCGATGGCGTGATCACCGAGCTGGGGGAGCGCCTGGCTCCCGGAGACCTCGTCGTCGACGGCGGCAACTCCAACTACCTCGACTCCATCCGCCACGGCGAGGAGCTCGCCGCCAAGGGCATCCACTTCGTCGACTGCGGCACCTCCGGGGGCGTGTGGGGCCTGGCCAACGGCTATGCGCTCATGGTCGGCGGCACCGCCGAATCGGTCGCCATCGCCCAGCCGCTGTTCGACGCCCTCGCCCCGCCCAAGGGGTTCGCCCACGCCGGGCCCGTCGGCGCCGGCCACTACGTGAAGATGGTCCACAACGGCGTCGAGTACGGCCTCATGCAGGCCTACGCCGAGGGCTACGCCATCTTGGAGGCGTCGCCGCTCGGCATCGATGTGGAGGCCGCCATCGGTTCGTGGCAGGAGGGGAGCGTCGTCCGCTCGTGGCTGCTCGACCTGCTCATCAAGGCCCTGGCCGAGACCCCCGACCTCGACGGCATCGCCTCGGTCGCCGCCGATTCGGGCGAGGGCCGCTGGACGGTCACCGAGGCGGTGGCCAACGGCGTGTCCGCGCCGGTCATCTCCGCCGCCCTGTTCGCCCGCTTCACCTCGCAGCACCGCGAGGACGACAAGACCATGAAGGTCATCTCGGCGCTGCGCAACCAGTTCGGCGGGCACGCCATCGAGCTCGAGGACCCGAAGGGCGAGGTCCACTGATCCACCCACCGGCACCCCCGACCGGGCCTCGCGCTGCGAACGCCGTGCGGGACCCGGTACACAGGTGATCCAGATCCACACGAGTTCGAGAGGTGCGTGGGGCAATGAGCGAACGAAGCGATGCGCTGGTGCTGTTCGGAGCCACCGGAGACCTCGCCCACAAGAAGATCTTCCCGGCCATCTACGCCCTGGCGGCCGAGGGCCGCCTCGAGATCCCCATCATCGGCGTCGCCTCGTCGCCGGGAGACGACGGGTTCATCCACGAGAAGCTGCGGGCGTCCATCGACGAGCTGGTGCCCCACGCCGACCCCCGCGTGGTCGACCGCATGTGCGCCCGCCTGACCTATGTCTCGGGCGACTACCGCGAGTCCACGGTGTACGACCTCCTGGCCAAGGTGCTGGGGAACAGCAAGAACCCGCTCTTCTACCTGGCCATCCCGCCGACCCTGTTCGACGATGTGGTGGCCGGGTTGGGCCGGGTCGGCCTCGCCGCCGCCGGGCGGGTGGTGGTGGAGAAGCCCTTCGGCCGCGACCGGACCAGCGCCGCCGCGCTCAACGCGTGCATCCACTCCGCGTTCCCCGAGGAGCGGATCTTCCGCATCGACCACTACCTCGGCAAGGAGTCGGTCGAGAACCTGCTGATCTTCCGCTTCGCCAACTCGATGCTCGAGCCGATCTGGAACCGCAACTTCATCTCGAACGTGCAGATCACCATGGCCGAGGACTTCGGCGTCGGTGGCCGGGGCAAGTTCTACGAGAGCGTCGGCGCCCTCCGCGACGTCCTCGAGAACCACCTCCTCCAGATCGTCGCTCTGCTCGGCATGGAGCCTCCGATCGGCGCCGACGCCACCTCGCTGCGAGACGAGAAGGTGAAGCTGTTCCGCCAGATCCGCACCTTCGACAGCGATCAGCTCGTCCGCGGCCAGTACCGCGGCTACATCGACGAGGACGGTGTCGACGGCGGCTCCGACGTCGAGACCTTCGCGGCCATCCGCTTCGAGATCGACTCGTGGCGCTGGGCGGGCGTGCCGTGGCTGGTGCGCACCGGCAAGGACCTTGCCGTCAACGGCACCGAGGCCATCGTCACGTTCAACGCTCCGCCGCGCCTCCTCTTCACCCCCGAGGGCACGCCCCAGCCCGGCCCCAACTACCTCCGGTTCCTCCTCGGCAAGGCCGACGGCGTGAAGCTCCACCTCCACGCCAAGCGGCCGGGTGACGACCTCGTCCCCGAGCCCATCGACCTCCAGGTCTCCTACGACGAGGCGCTCGGCCCGCGCCAGGAGGCGTACCAACGCCTCCTCGACGACGCCATGGAAGGCGACGCCCGCCGCTTCGGGCGTGAGGACGCCGTCGATGAGCAGTGGCGCATCGTCGAGCACGTGCTCGAGCACCACGACCGCGTCTACCTCTACGACGGCGGCACCATGGGCCCGGTCGAGGCCGACCGCCTCGCCGCCGACGTCGGCGGCTGGGTCGATCCGGTGGCCTCCGCCACGTAGGCGGCCACCTGCGCGGCGGGCATCGGTCGGGCGTAGAGGTACCCCTGGGCGGTGGGGCAGCCGAGCGCCCGGAGCAGGGCGGCCTGCTCGACGGTCTCCACCCCCTCGGCCACGCAGCCGAGCGCCAGGGCGCGAGCCACCTCGATGATGGCGCGGACCACCACCTGCGAGGCGTGGCCGGGCGTCGGGTCGAGCTGCGCCACGAACGCCCGGTCGATCTTCACCGTGTCGACCGGGAGCGCCCGGAGGGTGGCGAACGACGAGTAGCCGGTCCCGAAGTCGTCGATCGCCAGGGCCACGCCCGTGGCGCGCACCGCCTCGAGCGCCGCCTGGGCGTGGCGATCCACCACCCCGGACTCGGTGACCTCCAGCTCCACCCGGCCGGGATCGACGCCCGACGCCGCCAAGACCCGGGTGAAGCCGTCGACGAACCCGGCGGAGACGAGCTGGGTGGGGGACAGGTTGATGGCCACCCGCAGCGGCTCGGGCCAGGAGCGGGCGTCGGCCAGCGCTCGGCGGGCCGCCCACGCCCCGATCGGCACGATGAGCCCGGTCTCCTCGGCCACGTCGATGAACGCGCCGGGAGCGACCAGCCCGCGGGCGGGGTGGTGCCACCGCAGCAGGGCCTCGAACCCGAGCACCCGGCCGGTGGCCAGGTCGATCTGGGGCTGGTACCAGAGCGCGAACTGCTCCTGGTCGATCGCTCGACCCAGATCGTGGAGAGCCAGCGCTCGTGCCGCCATCCGTTCGCCGAGCCCCCGGTCGAACCGGCGGACCACGCCGGGGCCCGCGCCCTTGGCGGCGTAGAGCGCCAGATCGGCGAGGCGGACGAGCTCGTCGGGCTCGGCGGCGTCGCCGGGGAGCGCCGCGTGGCCGAGGCAGCCGGTCACCTCGAGCCGGTTGCCCTCGACCGAGAACGGATCGTGCAGCACATCGAGGAACGAGCCGAGCCGGGCAAGAGCCGAGGCGCCTCCGGTCTCGTCGAGCAGGATCGCGAACTCGTCGCCGCCCAGCCGGAAGCACTCCTCGTCGGCCGTGAGGTCGTGGCGGAGCCGCTGCGCCACGGCGCGAAGGAGCCCGTCGCCGACGGGGTGGCCGAGGGTGTCGTTCACGATCTTGAAGTTGTCGAGGTCGACGATGGCGAGCACGAGGCGACGATCCGCCGACGCCGTGGCGGCTCGCGCCGCGAGCGCCTCGTGGAAGCGGTGCCGGTTGGGCAGGCCCGTCAGCGTGTCGATGGTGGCCAGCCGCAGGACCTCGCGCTGGTGACGGTGGCCCTCGGTCACGTCGGAGCACACGCCGCGCCACCCGCTGGGGCCGGCGCCGACCGGCGTCGGGTGGCCGGAGATGGACCACCACGACCGAACGCCCTCCACGAGCACCGGCACCACGAGGTCTCGGAACGCACGGTCGGCCGCCAGCGCGGCGACCAGCGCGTCGAACGGGGCGCGGCCGTCACGGTGGTCAGCGGCTCCGAGCTCCGCCAGCAGGTCGGGCAGCGACCGGCCCTCCACCCGGTGGACGGGCCGGCCCGTCCGCGCCGCGAACCGGTTCGACACGCCGACGAGCGCCCCGTCGGGCTGGGCCTCCCACAGCCAGTCCCGGGCGCCGCCCTCCACATCGTCGAGCAGCAGCGTCACCACCTCCCGCTCGGCGTCGGCAGCCATCTCGGCCCGGCAGCGCAGCTCGAACGTGACCGAGAGGTACAGGATCGCCAGGCTCAGCGCGGCGCCGTAGACGACGAGCTGCACCGTGAGCAGCCGCAGGGTCGGCTGCCCGGTCGCCACGAACGCCGTGCCGATGGTGAGCACGTGGCCCCACAGCCAGGTGAACCCCACGGTGCGCTCGGTCGACAGGGCCATGGCGCCGGCGCCGATGACCCCGGCGATGGTGGCGACCAGCAGCAGCTGCTGGCGGGGGTCGGCGACGGGCAGGGCCTTCCAGGCGAGGATCCCGTTGAGCACGCTCCACGTGGCCGCCTCGGCCCGCAGCCCCCACAGGTCTCGCCGGCCGCGGTCGTAGGTGGCCTGGCTCCGCGGCAGCCACCACCGCACCGAGTTGAGCCCGAGGAGGACCATCGCCCCGGTCCAGGCCGGGCGGAACCAGCCGGTCGAGCTGGGGATGAAGAACAGCCCGGTCATGACGATGCTGGCGAGGTGGAGCAGGTTGGCCAGGGGCGCCAGCCGGCACGTCACCTGCACCTGGCGGTCGGCGAGCAGTTCGGCCTGGTCGGGGGTCAGCGGCACCGCTGCGCTCCGGGCCATCGGCAGCAGCTCGTGCGCCGCCTCGCGGAAGTGGTCCACCGTCAGCGCCACGTCGCACACCCTGATCCTGATCGAGGTCATCGGATTGGGGTGGAAGGTCCACGATAGCGGTGGGGCCGCGGTCGGCGAGCGGTCTGGTCCTGGGCGCGACCGTCCCGGGTGCCGCCCGGGCCCAGGTGCAGGTGGCCGGCCCCGTGCTCGCCGAGGGAGGCCGGACCCGATGGGTCAGGGCAGCGGTTCGGGGATTCGCTTCACGACCGCCGCGGCCATGGCGTAGGCGGCTTCGGCGGGGCCGATCTCATCGGGCTGGAGGAGGTTGGCCATGATGCGCAGCACCCAGTCCATGAGGCTGCGCGACTGCATGCCGACCTTGGTGAGCTCTCGCATGAGCGCGGGTTGGCCGATCACCTGGGCGAACAGGCGGGCCACCTTGAAGTACAGGCCGTACTCGGCGTCGAGCCACTTCGGGTACTGCTGCAGCGCCATGCCGTCGCCGGTGGCGATCGCCTCGGCCAGGAACTCCGACACCTGGCGCCCGGTCTCGTACGCGTAGTCGATGCCCTCGCCGTTGAACGGGTTGACCGAGCCGCCGGCGTCGCCGACGACGGCCCACGTGGGGCCGACCTTCGGGTTCACCGAACCGGCCATGGGGATGCGTCCCCCGGTGGGAGCGCAGACCGGGTTGTCGGGGTCGATCTTCCAGTAGTCGGGTGCGGTGGCGGCCCACTCCGTCATGAGGTGCGTGGTGTTCACGTCGCGCCAGTCGCGGAACGTGGACAGCAGCCCGATGCCGACGTTGATGGTGCCGTCGCCCACCGGGAAGATCCAGCCGTAGCCCGGCATCGAGTTGCCGTTGCGGTCGCGCACGTCGAGGCAGCTCTCGATCCACGGCTCGTCGTGCAGCGGGCTCTCGTAGTAGGTGCGGATGGCCATGCCGAGCGGGTAGCTGCGGTTGCGGGCGGTGCCGAGCGCCCGGCCGAACCGGCTGTTGGCCCCGTCGGCGATGACGATGTAGCGGGCCTTGATCTCGCGGGTCTCGCCGGTGGCCTTGTCCTTGACCACCGCACCGGTCACCAGGCCGCCCTCGACGATGGGGGCCACGGCTTCGGTGCCCTGGTGGGTCTCGGCTCCGGCCGCCGCCGCGTGCTCGAACACGAGCTGGTCGAGGTCTCGCCGCTTCACCACGAACCCGTGGTCGGGGTAGATCGGGTGGTCGGGCCAGTTGAGCTCGAGCGTCACCCCGTGGGCGACCGCTCGCAGCCCGGTGTAGCGGTGGTACTTCTCCAGCGACTCGTGCAGGCCCATGTCGGTGAGCTGCTTCACGGCCCGGGGGGTGAGCCCGTCGCCGCAGGTCTTGTCGCGCGGGAACGTCTTGCGCTCGACGCACACCACGCGGACGCCGGCCTTCGCCAGCCAGTACGAGGTGGATGCGCCGGCGGGGCCTCCGCCGACCACCAAGACGTCGTAGCGATCGGCGGCGGCGGTCATGGGGCGAGTGTACGGAGCGGGTTCGGGAGCGAGCCCCCGAGACGAGCTACTTGCCGCCCTCGGCGCCGGTCACGGTGGACACGGCGTCGGGATCGCCGGCCTTCAGCGCGGTCACGGCGTCGACCAGGGCGGCCATGGCGGCCGGGTCCTGGGCGAAGAGCTCCGAGTTGAAGTTCGGGTCGTCGGCCGGCTTGCCGCCGTCGATCTCCTCGCGGATGTAGATGACCACTGCGGCCATCTCCTCGGAGGTGAGCGAGGCGAACCCGGGCATCTGGGCGCTGGGCAGGTCGTTGACGTTGCGGGCGCCGCCCTCGCGGGTGGAGTCGCCGTAGGTGCCGTCGGCCCGGGCTCCACCGTCGGCGGCGCCGAAGTGCTCCCAGTAGACCTGCGACAGCGGGTCGGCGAAGGTCTTCTCCACCTCGCCGTTGGTGAGCACCTGGCCGGTGCCGCCGCTCTTCACGCCGGAGCCGTCGGCCTGGTGGCAGCTGGCGCAGTTGGCGGTGTAGACGGCCTTGCCGATGACGAACGGGTCGCTCTCGCCGGCCGGCGGCGGCTGGACGGACGACACGTAGAGGACGCCCCAGAGGGGGAGGAGGGCCAGGACGGGAGCGGCCCAGTAGGGGATGCGCTTGCGGCGCTTGGCCGCGGCGACCACCGCGATGTCGGGCTTCGCCGCGGGCGCGGCCTCGTCGAGCGTGGGCAGCGGTGCGGGGGCAGCCTTCGTCTTCTCGACGGCGGCGGCCGGCGCCGCGGCAGCGGCAGCCGGTGCGTCACCGCTGGCTGCGGCCGGGGCGTCGGCCGGCGCGTCGCCGTCACCGCCGCTCTTGGCAGCGCGAGCGGCGGCGGCTCGCTTCAGCAGGTGCTCGGGGATCTCGGTCAACGCAGGTTCCTCCGCAGGCGGATCGGCACCCATCAGACGGAGGCTGATAGGTGAAACGCGGCCACTCTAGGCCCGGCCTCACGGGCGGGGCCAAGCCGCCGATACTCGTCGTCGAGCCCCGTGGATCACCCGCTCCGCACGCCCTCCGGGCAGGGGCCTGACCCGCACCTCGGCGGGTTGATCCGATGCACCCTCGGGCACCGAACAGAGGGTGTGAACACGGCCTCGATCGAATGTGTGGTCGCGGAGGACGCGTGCTAGACCGTCAGCGAACCGGGTCGACGTACAGGCGCGGTCGAAGTGTTGGATTGTGATCGGATTCACGAGGAGGAGCCGTCGCAGTGATCGGAGCAGATTCAATCCCAGCGCAGCTCTGGGTGATCGTGTGCGCCATCGCCAGTGGTTTCGCCAACGTCGCCTTCACGGGTGCGTTGATCGTCGAGTTCCTCCTGGCCGGGATCGTCGTCTGGTACTCCAAGCGACGGCCCAGGGATGCGTACCTGACCTGGGGTGAGGCGGCCGCCGCGTCGGTGTTCGTCACCTTCGCCCTCTTCTGGTCCTTCGGCGTGGTCCCGCACCAGTGGCTCACCTACTCCGGCAGCGAGCTCGCCATGCGCTCCGATGCCCTCCTGGCCGGCCCCGGCTCCAAGGGCCTCATGCAGTGGTCGCCCATCGTCATCTCCAAGCAGACGGTGGCCGACCTCATCGCCGTGAGCATCTACGGCATGAACCTCACCATCACCATCGTCCTCTGGTCGGTCTGGCAGAAGCGGGGCCAGAAGAAGACCGAAGAGGTCGAGACCTCGTCCTACGGCCGTCCCCTGGTGAAGGCCTGATCCATGGCCAAGACCGACGCCAACCCCCCGATGCCGGAGTTCCGCACCGACTACGCCCTCGTGCAGGTCGATGCGGACTACTTGGCCAAGGCGGTCAAGCCCAAGCAGTTCATCCACATCGATCAGTCCGAGTGCATCATGTGCGAGGGCTGCGTCGACATCTGTCCGTGGAAGTGCATCCACATGGTGCAGCCACAATCGATCGCCGAGGCGGAGGGCACCGAGCTCCCCGGCATCGATCCCAGCGACAACGTGGTGTTCCTCATCGACGACGACGTGTGCACCCGCTGCGCGCTCTGCGTCGACCGGTGCCCCACCGGCGTGATCATCCTCGGAAAGGTGGGCGACCCCGCAGCCAACGGCGACGGGCACCAGCGCACCAACACCCACGGCTACGGCTACGGGATGCGGCTCGGATGAGCGCGATCCCCACCTTCGCCGGCGCACAGAATCGGGAGCAGTAGACCGATGGCCAAGACCATGCAGAACAAGGGCCCGAGCAAGGTGAGCCAGCTCACCGATCAGGTGCAGGCCAGCCAGGCCTGGAACTCGATCTTCCGCCCGGGCTCGATCTTCCGGAAGGGCTACACCGACAGCCCCCGGAACCGGTCCTACGTGATCATGAACTCGGTGCTGTACCACCTGCACCCGGTGAAGGTGAAGCGCCACGCCGTCAAGGTCAGCTACACGCTGTGCCTCGGTGGGCTCTCCTTCTTCCTCTTCATCCTGCTCACGGTGACGGGCATCTTCTTGATGTTCTTCTACCGGCCCACCGCGGCGCAGGCCTGGAACGACATCTACGCCCTCCAGACCTCCGTCACCTTCGGTCTCCTCGTGCGCAACATGCACCGATGGTCGGCCCACCTCATGGTGCTGTCCGTGTTCTTGCACATGGCGCGCGTCTTCTACCACGGGGCCTACAAGCCGCCCCGTGAGTTCAACTGGGTCATCGGCGTCGTGCTGCTGCTCCTGACCCTGCTGCTCTCGTTCACCGGCTACCTGCTCCCCTGGGACCAGCTGGCGCTGTGGGCGGTGACGGTGGGTACCAACATGATGGGGTACACCCCGGTCTTCGGGAACCAGGTGCGGTTCGTGCTCCTGGGTGGTGCCGAGATCGGTACCGACACGTTGTTGCGCTGGTACGTGCTCCACGTGTTGATGCTCCCCTTCGTGATCGTGATCTTCATGGCCATCCACTTCTGGCGTGTCCGCAAGGACGGCGGCATCAGTGGTCCGCTCTAGGTCGAGGAGGACGTCGTGACCGAGATCCCCGAGCACCTGCGCAAGCGAGCCGAAGAGGCTCGCGCCAAGGCTGCGGCGGCCAAGGCCGAAGAGGCCGCGCCCGCCGCCGAGGCACCTGCCGCAGACGCTGCAGACACCGACAGCAAGATCCCCGCGCACCTGCTCGAGCGGGCCAAGGCCGCTCGAGCCAAGGCCGGCGGCGCCGAGGCGTCCGCGGGCGGGTCCGAGGTCTCCCCGGCCACCAGCGGCGGCGGCACCGCCGTCGCCACCGCGGCACCGCCCGTGGCGGCCGGCCCCGGAGGCCACACCCAGCGCCTGCTGACCGTGGTCAAGTCGGGCTCGATCCAAGACGTGAAGGCCGCGCCGCAGGACAAGGTCCACGTGTGGCCCCACCTCCTGTCGGTCGAGTTCGTCGCCGCCCTCGCCTGCACCGCCTTCGTCTTCATCTTCTCGGTGTTCGTCAACGCTCCGCTG
Source organism: Aquihabitans sp. McL0605 (assembly GCF_049993875.1). Lineage (NCBI taxonomy): Bacteria > Bacillati > Actinomycetota > Acidimicrobiia > Acidimicrobiales > Iamiaceae > Aquihabitans > Aquihabitans sp. McL0605. The sequence continues at coordinate 1,726,145 of NZ_CP188252.1, read as the reverse complement.
CTGGAGCTCGCCGACATCAACAAGACCCCCAACCCGTCGAAGGCCCCCTGGTACTTCCTCGGTCTCCAAGAGCTCCTCGCCCTCTTCCACCCCATGGTGGCGGGCGTGCTGCTCCCCGGCATCGGTCTGGGAGGCCTCATGATGGCCCCCTACATCGACCGCAACCCCTCGGCGAAGCCCGAGGATCGCAAGTTCGCCGTCGCACTCTTCACCATCTTCCTCATGGCGTGTGCGGTGTTGACCATGATCGGCTCGTTCTTCCGAGGCCCTGGGCAGCTCTTCGTCTTCCCGTGGACCGCCGGACTCTTCTTCGAGCTGTGAGGAAGGAAGGCTGAGATGAATCCCCTCGTCATCCTCATTCCGGTGCTGGTCCTTCTGGCCGGCTTCGTGATCTTCGCGTCGCAGCGACGCCGCGAAGACGCTGGAGCTGCCGGCTACCTGTCCCGAGAGACCCGCAAGCGCGACCGGTCGTCGCGCAAGGCCACTGCCCTCCAGGAGGGCAGCACCGGCAAGGACGTCGAGCGCGCCGCGCAGCTCGCCCGCAAGGGCGGCGACCTGGTGCCCGTCACCGAGCCCGCGCCGCCGGCTCCGTTCGTACCGCCCGACGCCGAGGAGATCGGCGTCTACCGCCGCCAGTTCCTGAACCGGTCGATCATCGGCGGCTTCATCCTCGGCCTCAGCGGCTTCGGTGCCGCCGTGCTGGCCTTCCTCTGGCCCCAGACCCGAGGCGGGTTCGGCTCCAAGATCGCCGTCGGCAAGCTCTCCGACGTGCAGAAGGCCATCACCAACGGCAACGGCTTCGCCTACTACCCCGAAGGCCGCATGTGGATCACCGCCTACCCGTCGAGCGCCCTCGACAAGGCTGTGAAGACCTACAGCGCCCCCGAGCTGGCCGGCATGAAGGAGGGCGTGATCGCCCTCTACCAGAAGTGCGTCCACCTCGGCTGCCGCGTGCCGGCCTGCCTCACCTCGCAGTGGTTCGAGTGCGGCTGCCACGGATCGCAGTACAACCAGGTCGGCGAGAAGAAGGGCGGCCCGGCTCCCCGTGGCCTCGACCGCTTCGCCATGTCGGTCGCCAACAACTCGCTCACCGTCGACACGGGCGTGATCATCCAGGGTCCGCCCATCGGCACGAACACCACCGGTCAAGAAGCTGAAGGGCCTCACTGCGTGACGGGTGCAGGAGGTCACCACTGATGGTCGCTGAAATCGCAACCCAGACGTCGATCGGTCTCATCTTCCTGATCGTCGCCGTCATCATCGGGTTGACCTACGCCTTCATCAACATCCGCCAGGCGAAGCCGGAGATCGGCTCGGAGATCGAGCTCGCTCCCAACCGCAAGCCGTACCTCGACGACGAGGCGCTGGAAGGCAAGAAGCTCGACCGCACCCTGTCGTTCGGTCTGCTCGGCCTCTTCATCATCGGCATCGGCCTCCCGCTCTACTGGCTCCAGGAGCCCGGCCGCCAAGACGGTGCCAAGCAGCGCATCCACGACGAGTTCGTCTCCCGCGGCTCGGCCATGTTCGACACCACCGAGAAGGGTGGCTACAACTGCGCCTTCTGCCACGGTGCCAACGGTGTCGGCGGTGCCACGCCGTACACGATCACCGACTCCCAGGGCCGGTTCATCAAGACCGTGACCTGGAAGGGGCCGGCGCTCAACACCGTCCTGCTGCGCTACAGCCGAGACGAGGTGCGCTACGTCCTCACCTACGGCCGTCCGTTCTCGCCGATGCCCGCCTGGGGCACCGCTGGTGGTGGCCCGCTCACCGACCAGAAGCTCCAGGAGCTGATCGACTACATCCAGACGTTCCAGCTCACGCCCAAGCAGTCACAGGCGCAGGTCAAGACCCAGCTGGCCACGATGATGAAGCGCAAGGAGGCCACCTGCGTCTCGTCGGTCACCGACAAGGCCCAGGAAGGCCTGAGTGCCAAGCAGCTGGCCGCGTTCGACCCGGCCTCGGTCGACACGTCGTCGTGCCCGCCGATGTACAAGTCCGAAGGCGAGGCCCTGTTCAACATGGGCTACGACGACGGCTTCGCCGGCGGCGCCTACTCGTGCGGCCGCTGCCACACCAAGGGCTGGTCCTACGGCGAGAAGGCCGCCGACGGCACCGGTGCCTTCGGACCGCCGTTGACCAACGTCCTCCGCCAGTTCCCGGGGGCCAGCCTCGGCCCGCAGGAGCAGACCGACTTCGTCTGCAACGGCTCCGACCAAGGTGTCCGCTACGGCCTGAACGGCCAGGGCACGGGCCGCATGCCCGGGTTCTGCATCACGCCCGGCTACAAGATCAACGCCACCAACGGCGAGGTCGGCATCGACAACAAGGACACCGGAACCGCAGAGCAAGGCGCCATGTTCACCCAGGATCAGGTACGCGCCATCGTGGAGTACGAACGGAGCCTCGCACGTGATTAACGTCCTCGCCTCGCTGTGGTCGTGGGACCCCGGCTTCCGGGGCATCCTCACGGTCCTCGTCGCAGTCACCGTGTTGTGCGGGTCGGTCTTCTTGATCCTCGCCACCAACAACGGTGCGCGCCTCGGCTTCCTCCTCGCGCTCACCGGCTTCACCGGCTGGCTGTTCGTCATGGGGATCATCTGGTCGATGTACGGCATCGGCTACAAGGGCAACGCCCCCACCTGGAAGGTGGAAGACGTCGTCCGCAGCGAGTCCGGCAGCGGCGAGGTCCCCTCGTCGCTCGACAAGGCCACCACGCTGCCCCTCCCCGACGAGCTCCCCGACCCGGTGAAGCTCCGCAACGGCGACGCCGAGTTCACCAAGGCGTTCCCCACGGCCCAGCGAGACCCCAACCTCGGCGACCTCGTCACGGTGCCCGGTCCCGGCGCCGAGCTGCTGAAGCAGGTCAACAAGCAGGTCGCGCCCTGGCGGATCCTCGAGACCTCGAACAAGTACACCGGTGAGACCCAGGCCGTGGTGGCCGAGGCGCTCGGGCCCGACGGCCAGAACCTGTTCGCCGCCGCCAGCGACTACGTCGTCATCGACTCCTTCGTGGTCGGCGGAAAGACCTCGCGCACCGACAACAGCATGGTCGGCCGCGTCAAGTGGCGGGCGCGCTCGACCTTCAACTTCCGGCCGCCGGAGTTCTACGCGGCCGTCCAGCTCCAGGCCGCCATCCCGCAGGCCACCAAGCCCGGCCAGGCCCCGCCCACGCCGGTGCGAGACCCCAACGCCCCCATCATCACCGTGGTGCTGAAGCGGGTCGACGGGCACCTCCTGCGTCGCCACGCGATCGCCCTGACCATCTTGATGGGCGCCAGCACGGCGGTCCTGTGCAGCATGCTGCACCGCCGCGACAAGCTCGCTCAGGCCCAGCGCATGGCAGTGGCGGGAGCCAGCTGACGATGGGCCAGTACCTGCCCATCCTCGTGATGCTCATCTTGGGCATCACCTTCGCCGGCGCCAGCCTGGTGATGTCGAAGCTCGTCAGCCCCAAGCGCCCGTCCGCGGCCAAGGCGGCCCCCTACGAGTGCGGCATCGTGCCAGGGCAGGCGCCGCCGGAGCGCTTCCCGGTGCGGTTCTACCTGGTGGCCATGATCTTCGTGGTCTTCGACATCGAGATCATCTTCCTGTACCCGTACGTGGTGATCCACGACCAGCTCGGGCTCTTCGGCCTCATCGAGATGCTCGTGTTCGCCGCCGCCGTGTTCGCCTCGTTCATCTACCTGCTCGCCAACGGCGCCCTCGACTGGGGGCCGGTCCAGCAGCTGCGGCGCACCGATCCGGCCGTCAGCACCGAGCGCACCACCACCTCCACGGTGCGGCGCGTCGGCCAGGACGGGCGCGAGCCCGCCGAGGTGGCAGCCTGATGGCGGGCCTCGACTTCAGCAACGGGCTCGAGACCCTCGACCACAACTTCGTCACGGCGAAGGTGGAAGACGTCGTCAAGTGGGCCCGGACCCGCAGCATGTGGCCGGCCACCTTCGGCCTGGCCTGCTGCGCCATCGAGATGATGGGCACCGGCGGCGCCCACTACGACCTCGCCCGCTTCGGGATGGAGGTCTTCCGCGCCTCTCCCCGCCAGGCCGATCTGATGATCGTGGCCGGCCGGGTCTCGCAGAAGATGGCCCCGGTCCTGCGGCAGATCTACGACCAGATGATGGAACCCAAGTGGGTCATCTCCATGGGCGTCTGCGCCAGCTCCGGCGGCATGTTCAACAACTACGCCATCGTGCAGGGCGTCGATCAGGTCGTCCCCGTCGACGTCTACGCCCCCGGGTGCCCTCCCGGGCCCGAGACGCTGATCCACGCCATCGGCACGCTCCACGCCAAGATCGAAGACGGCGAGATCTTCCGGCGCCGTGCCGAGAACGGCGGCGGTGCCGGCATCGAGGTGACGCAGCTCGATGGCCAGCGTGCACCGCAGCCCATCATCCTGGGTCGGGCGTAACCATGTCGGAGTCCACCACCGCCACCGACGAGTCGGTGGCGCCTGAGCCTGCGCCCGAGCCCGAGCTGATCCACGGCTCGCCCGTGACCCGTCACCGGGGGTTCGCCGCGGTGCACGTGGCGCCGGACCAGTTGGTGGCCACCGTGCGCGCCCTGCGCGACGAGGGCTGGCTGCAGTGCCTCGATGTCACCGCGGTCGACTACCTCGCCCACCCGCAGTCCGACCTTCCGCCCGGCGTGCAGCCCGAGCGCTTCGAGGTGGTCGTCACGCTGATCTCGCACCTCGCGCACGAGCGCATGCGGATCCGCGTCCAGGTCCCCGAGGCCGACCCCATCGTGCCCACGCTCTTCGAGGTCCACCCGGGCACCGAGGCCATGGAGCGCGAGGTGTTCGACATGTTCGGCATCGCCTTCGAGGGCCACCCCGATCTCACCCGGATCCTCATGCCCGAGGACTGGGAAGGACACCCGCTGCGCAAGGACTACGGCATCGGCCGCATCCCCGTGCAGTTCAAGGAAGCACCCGACGCATGACCGCCACCGAAGAGCACGCGCACCTCACCGGCGAGGGCGACCAGGAGATGGCCCCGCGTCCGATCGCGGGCGGCACCGAGGTGCTGCGAGAGGTCGGATCGGTCCTGCGGATCTCCGAGGCGCAGGCGCAGGAAGACGCGCCCGACGACGCCGAGACCACCATCATCAACATGGGGCCCCAGCACCCCAGCACCCACGGCGTGCTCCGGCTCATGCTCGAGCTCGAGGGCGAGACCGTGCTGCGCACCAAGCCCGTGATCGGCTACCTCCACACGGGGATGGAGAAGACGGCCGAGACCCTCACCTACCTCCAGGGCGGCACCAACGTCACCCGCATGGACTACGCCTCGCCGATCTTCAACGAGCTGGCGTTCTGCCTCTCGGCCGAGCAGCTCCTCGGCCTCGAGCTCCCGCCGCGGGCCACCTGGATCCGCATGCTCATGTGCGAGCTGAACCGCCTCACCTCGCACTTCCTCTTCCTGGCCACCAACGGCATGGACCTCGGGTCCACGTCGATGATGATCTACGGCTGGCGCGAGCGCGAAGAGGGCCTCCGCATCCTCGAGATGATCACGGGCCTGCGGATGAACCACAACTTCATCCGCATCGGCGGCAGCGCAGCCGACCTGCCCGACGGCTGGCAGCAGCGGCTCACCACCTACCTCGACTCCATCCCCGAGCGGCTGGAGGAGTACGAGGTCCTGATGACCAACCAGCCCATCTGGCGAGAGCGCCTCCAGGGCGTGGGCTCCATCTCGGCCGAGGAGGCGCTGGCCCTCGGCGCCACCGGCCCCATCCTGCGGTCCACGGGCTACGCCTGGGACCTGCGCCGCGACATGCCGTACCTCGCCTACGACCAGGTCGAGTTCGACGTGATCGTCGGCACCTACGGCGACAGCTTCGACCGCTACGCCATCCGCCTCAACGAGGTCCGCGAGTCGGTGCGGATCCTGCGCCAGTGCATCGAGATGATGCCCAAGGGCGACTACCGGATCCAGGACAAGAAGGTCACGCCCCCGCCGCGCGCCCGCATCGACGAGTCGATGGAAGCGCTGATCCACCACTTCAAGATCTTCACCGAGGGCTTCAAGGTCCCCGAGGGCGAGGCCTACGAGGCCGTCGAGTCGCCGCGCGGCGAGCTGGGCGTCTACCTCGTGTCCGACGGCTCGGCCAAGCCGTACCGCATGCACGTGCGCGGCCCCAGCTTCGTGAACCTGCAGGTCCTGCCCCACCTGATGCACGGCGGCCTGATCGCCGACGCCGTCGCCGTCATCTCCTCCGTCGACCCGATCATGGGAGAAGTCGACCGATGAGTCGGTTCAGTGACGACAACCTCGTGACCGCGCTCGAGATCCGGTCGCGGTACCCCGTGGCCAAGAGCGCCACCATCCCGCTGCTGCACCTGGCCCAGGAGCAGGACGGCTACGTCGCCGACGACGCCATGGAGCACATCGCCGAGCTGGTCGGCACCACGCCCGCCCAGGTGCTCGGCACGTGCTCCTTCTACGAGATGTTCAAGCGGGAGCCGGTCGGCACCTACCTGGTCAACATCTGCACCAACATCTCCTGCCAGATCATGGGCGGCGAGGAGCTGCTCCACCACGCCGAGCACAAGCTGGGCATCAAGGCCGGGAGCACCACGGCTGATGGGGCGATCACCCTCGAAGACGTCGAGTGCATCGCGGCGTGCACCGAGGCCCCGTGCCTCCAGGTCAACTACCGCTACCGCCACAAGATCACGCTCGACGAGTTCGACCAGCTGATCGACGACCTCCGCGCCGGCAACCTGGCGGCCGACATCCCGCCTCACGGCACCCTTGCCAAGGTCCGCCAGCACATCCCCGCCGACAAGGCCGCCGGCACCGCCGATCCCACCGGCGTCCCCGAGCCGGTCTGGCTGGCCCGCAACGCCGAAGGGGCGGAGAGCTGATGACCGTCACCGACGCACCCAAGATCATCACCACCCGCTTCGACGTCCCCGACGGCCACACCCTCGAGGGCTACCTCCGCACCGGTGGCTACCAGGGCATCAAGGCCGCCCTGGCCAAGAAGCCCGCCGACGTCGTCGAAGAGGTCAAGTCCGCCTCGCTGCTCGGTCGCGGCGGCGCCGGCTTCCCTGCCGGCGTGAAGTGGGGCTTCTGCCCTCCCGGCGTGTTCCCCCGCTACCTCGTGGTCAACGGCGACGAGTCCGAGCCCGGCACCTACAAGGACCGGCTCCTCATGGAGCGCGATCCCCACCAGCTCATCGAAGGCGTCCTCATCGCCTGCTACGCCGTCGGCTGCAGCCAGGCATTCCTCTACGTGCGCGGCGAGATGGCGCACGCCCAGGAGCGCATCGCCCAGGCCCTCAACGACGCCTACGAGGCCGGCTACGTCGGCAAGGACATCCTGGGCTCCGACTTCTCCGTCGACATCGTCCTGCACTGGGGTGCCGGCGCCTACATCGTCGGCGAGGAGACGGCCCTCATCGAGAGCCTCGAGGGCAACCGGGGTATGCCCCGCCTCAAGCCGCCGTTCTTCCCGGCCGCCAAGGGCCTGTACCTCCAGCCCACCATCGTCAACAACGTCGAGACGCTGGCCAACCTCCCCTGGATCGTCGAGAACGGTGGCGCCGCGTTCGCCGCCCTCGGCGCCGAGAACTCCCGGGGCATGCGCATGTTCGCCGTGTCCGGGCACGTGAAGAACCCGGGCGTGTACGAGGTCGAGTTCGGCGTCACCACCTTCCGCGACCTGCTGTACGCGCCGGTCTACGGCGGCGGCATCCGGGGCGGCAAGGAGCTCAAGGCGTTCATCCCGGGCGGTGCGTCCGCCCCGTGGCTGTACCCCGAGCACCTCGACACCCCGCTCGAGGCCGGCGTCGTCGGGAAGATGGGCACGATGCTCGGCTCCGGCGCCATCGTGGTGTTCGACGAGGACACCGACATGGTCAAGGCCTGCCTGCGCCTGGTGCGGTTCTTCGCCCGCGAGTCGTGCGGCAAGTGCACGCCGTGCCGTGAGGGCACCAGCTGGCTCGAGAAGATCCTCGAGCGCATCGTCGACGGCCACGGGCGCCCCGAAGACCTCGACCTCCTGCTCGACGTCTGCGACAACATCTCCGTCGGCATGAACTGGCCCCCGAAGCAGACCACCATCTGCCCGCTCGGCCAGAGCGCCACCACGCCGGTCGCCTCGGCGATCATGCGCTTCAAGGACGAGTTCGAGGCGTACCTCGGCGGGCCGGCCGAGACCACCGTCCTGGTCAAGGGCCCCGCGTTCGTGGGCCCGTACACCCTGCCTGCCGCTCCTGCTCCCAACGAGGTCACGGCCGATGCCTGACGCACCTACCGAGACCACCGTCTCCATCACTGTCGACGGCAAGCAGGTCGACGCCAAGCCGGGCGAGCTCGTCATCGATGCCGCCGAGCGCAACGGCGTCTACATCCCGCGGTTCTGCTACCACCACCGCATGGAGCCCGTCGGCATGTGCCGGATGTGCCTCGTCGAGGTCGACACCGGCCGCGGCCCGGCGCTCCAGCCCAGCTGCATGCTCACCGTCGCCCCCGACATGGTGGTCGAGACCGAGTCGCCCGTGGCCAAGAAGGCCCAGGACGGCATCCTCGAGTTCCTCCTGATCAACCACCCGCTCGACTGCCCGGTCTGCGACAAGGGCGGCGAGTGCCCCCTTCAGGACCACACCATCGCCTTCGGCCCGGGCGAGAGCCGGTTCGTCGAGGAGAAGCGGCACTACGAGAAGCCGATCGCCATCTCCGACAACGTCTACCTCGACCGGGAGCGCTGCATCCTCTGCGATCGCTGCACCCGGTTCGCCAAGGACGTGGCCGGCGACACGCTGATCCACTTCCAGGACCGCGGCAACGGCACCCAGGTCAACACCTTCCCCGACCACCCGTTCGCCTCGTACTTCTCGGGCAACACCGTGCAGATCTGCCCGGTCGGTGCCCTCACCGCCAAGCCCTACCGCTTCAAGGCCCGGCCGTGGGACCTCGACGTCGTCGAGTCCACCTGCACCGGCTGCGCCACCGGCTGCCGCATCGTGGTCGACGCCTCCCGCAACGAGGTGCTCCGCTACGTCGGCGTCGATTCGGACCCGGTCAACTGGAGCTGGCTCTGCGACAAGGGCCGCTTCGGCTTCGAGTCGGTTGGCGCCGAGGCCCGCTTCAGCGCTCCGCTCATGAAGGACGTGTCGGGCACCCTCGCCGAGACCCGGTGGGCCGACGCCCTCACGGCCGCCGCCCGGGCCATCAAGTCCGGCCTCGACCGCAGCGGGCCCTCGGGCACCGCGGTGATCGGCGGCTCCCGCCTCACCAACGAGTCGGCGTACGCCTGGGCCAAGCTGGCCAAGGGCGTCATCGGGACCGACTCCGTCGATGCCCAGCTGGGCGACGGCCTGCCCGCCGAGGTGGTGGCGTCGCTGCCGCAGGCGACCATCGACGAGGCCTGCGCCGCCGGTGGCACGCTGCTCGTGATCGGGTCCGACCCCAAGGACGAGCTGCCGGTCCTGTTCTTGCGCATCCGCGACGCCGTCACCCGCCACAAGGCCACCGTCATCGAGCTGGCCCCGGCGCCCACCTCCCTCACCGAGCTCGCCGCCCACTCGCTGCGCACCACCCCCGGCGCCGTCAACGAGCTGGTCGCCAAGATCATCGCCGGCGAGGGCGATCTCGCCCCCGTCCGGGATCAGCTCGCCTCGGGCCGCTTCACCGTCCTGCTCGGCCGGGGCTCGGTCGCCGAGAGCCCTGACGCCCTGGTGGCTGCCGCCGCCGCTCTGCTCGAAGCCTTCCCCGAGACCACCTTCCTGTCGGGTCTGCGGCGCAGCAACGTCCACGGCGCCATCGACCAGGGCCTCGCCCCCGGGATGCTCCCCGGCCGGGTGTCGCTCGCCGACGGCCGCAGCTGGTTCGACCGCTTCTGGGCCACCACGCCCACCGAGACCGGCCTCGACACGGCCGGCATCCTCGCCGCCGCCGCCGACGGCAAGATCGACACGCTCGTCCTGCTGGGCGCCGACCCGCTGGGCGACTTCCCCGACCGCGAGCTCGCCGCCCGCGGCGTGGCCGGTGCTCGCACCGTGATCGCCATCGACACCCTGCCGAACGCCTCCAACACCGAGGCCGACATCATCCTCCCGGCCGCCGGGTTCACCGAGGTCGACGGCACCACCACCAACATCGAAGGCCGCCTCTCCGTGGTCAACCAGAAGGTCACCGCGCCGGGCACGGCTCGCCCCGACTGGATGATCGCCGCCGAGCTGGCGTTCCGCCTGGGCGCCGACCTGCAGCTCACCTCCGTCGACGACATCTGGGACGAGATCTCCGAGATCTCGGCCATCCACGCCGGCATCACGCTCGAGCAGCTGGCCAACGAGACCGACGGCATCCTCCTGCGCCCCCGGGTCGAGGTCGCCGTCGTGGCGGCCCCCGAGGTGATCGAGGCCGAAGCCACCGCCCAGACCGAAGCCGTTGCCGCCGAGGCCGCCGACGATGTCGACGAGGCCCAGGCGCACGAAGCCGCCGCCAACGAGGCGGCCGGCGACGCGGCGGCGGCCGAGCAGGCTGCCGAGGCCGAAGCGGCCAAGCCCGTCTCGTCGGGTCCCACCCCGCCCGAGACCATCGCGTTCGCCGCCCCCTCCTACGAGGCGCCGGCGCTCGACGCCTACTCGCTGCGGCTCGTCACCTACCGCAAGCTCTACGACCAGGGCACCATCGTGCAGGCCGCGCCGTCGCTGGCGGGCCTCGCAGCCGGTCCCGCCATCGCCGCCAACCCGGCCGACCTCGACCGCCTCGGCGTCGGGGGCGACGACCGGGTGAAGGTCTCGTCGGCCCACGGCTCGCTCACGGTGTCGGTCACCCCCGACGCATCGGTGCCGGTCGGCACCGTGGCCATGGCGATCGGCCAGGGCGATCCGTCGCCCACCGTGCTGATCGATGCCACCAGCGCGGTCACCGAGATCCGGGTGGAGACGCTCTGATGTTGCTCGCCAACGACCCGCTGCTCGCCGGGCACATCGACTTCGGCGTGGTGCTCATCGTCATCATCAAGGCGGCCATCACCCTGGGGATCACCCTGATCGCCACCATGTTGATGATCTGGTTCGAGCGCAAGGTCATCTCCGACCTGCAGAACCGCGTCGGCCCCAACCGCGCCGGGCCCTTCGGCATCCTGCAGACCCTTGCCGACGGCCTCAAGGTCCTCCTCAAGGAAGACCTCATCCCCGACAAGTCCGACAAGTGGATCTTCCGCCTGGCCCCGATCCTCACGATGGTCCCGGCGTTCATCGTCTTCGGGCTCATCCCGCTCGGCGGCGACTTCCGCAACGGCAACGACGGCGTGGTCCACATGTTCGGCCACGACACCTACCTGCAGCTCGCCGACCCCGGCGCCGGCGTCCTGGTCATCTTGGCCATGTCGTCCATCGCGGTCTACGGCGTCATGCTCGCCGGCTGGTCGTCCGGCTCGAAGTACCCGCTGCTCGGCTCGGTCCGGGCCAGCGCCCAGATGGTCTCCTACGAAGCGGCGCTCGGCCTCTCGGTGCTCGCCGTCGTGCTCGTCTCGGGCACCCTCACCACCAACGGGATCGTCGCCTCCCAGAGCATGTTCGGCTGGAACCTCTGGACCACCTGGTTGCTGCCGTTCGTGATCTTCTGCCTGGCCGCCACCGCCGAGCTCAACCGCCCGCCGTTCGACCTCGTCGAGGCGGAGCAGGAGCTGGTGGGCAGCTTCCAGACCGAGTACTCGGGCTTCCGGTTCGCGATCTTCTACCTGGCCGAGTTCCTCAACGCCATCACGATGGCCGCCATCATCGTCACCTTGTTCCTGGGCGGGCCCAACGGGCCGGTGCTCATCGGGCCCGGCTGGGCCTGGGGCTTCGTCTGGTTCCTCATCAAGATCGTGGTGATCTTGTACATCTTCGTGTGGGTCCGGGCCTCCGTGCCCCGTGTCCGCTACGACCAGCTGATGGACCTCGGCTGGAAGCTGCTGATCCCGCTCGGGCTCGGCTGGCTCCTCGTCCTGGTCGCCCTGCAGCTGGCCCAGAACGAAGGCTGGACCGTCTTCCAGCAGATCCTCACCGTGCTCGCCGGCGTGGTGGCCATGGCGCTGTGCGCCTCGGTGCTGTCCATGGCGATGCGCGCTGCCAAGCGCAACCGGGTGTTGGAAGGGGTGATCGACTGATGGGGTACCTCGGAGGGTTCAAGGTCACCTGGAACCAGAAGGGCAAGAAGCAGCGCGTCACGCGCGAGTACGCCAAGGACGAAGGGGGCAAGCGCGACAAGCCCGAGCGCCTCCACGGCCGGCACGTGCTCAACCGCTACGAGGACGGCATGGAGAAGTGCATCGGCTGCGAGCTGTGCGCCGGTGTCTGTCCCGCCAAGTGCATCTACGTCCGCGGGGCCGACAACGATCCCGCCGATCCGGTGTCGCCGGGCGAGCGCTTCGGCTTCGTCTACGAGATCAACTACCTGCGCTGCATCCACTGCGACCTGTGCGTGGAGGCCTGCCCCACCGAGGCCATCACCGAGAGCAAGCTGTTCGAGTTCTCGTTCACCAACCGCGAGGACGCGATCTACACCAAGGCCGAGCTGGTCGTCGACGACGACGGCCTGCCCCAGCAGCTCCCCTGGGAGGACTGGACCGACCTGGCCGACATCGCCCGCAACTCGTCGGCCTGGGTCCGCGCCACCGCCCCCGGCGGCAGCGCCGACTACGTCGGCAAGGTCGGCTGGAGCGGTGAGCTGGGCTTCGGCGTGAAGGATCCCGAGCTGGGCCAGACCGCCCCCGATCCCGTCGTCCCCGCACCTGATGCGTCCCACGGGGGTGGCCACTGATGGAGACCGCCGTCTTCCTCGCGGGCGCCGCCATCTGCCTGGCCGGCGCCTTCGGCGTCATCTTGTTCCGGAACCCGGTCCACTCGGCGCTCAGCCTGGTCCTCACCCTGTTCGGGATCGCCGTCTTGTTCATCGCCCTCGACGCCGAGTTCCTCGCTGCGGTCCAGGTCATCGTCTACGCCGGAGCCATCGTCGTGATGTTCCTCTTCGTGATCATGCTCCTGGGCGTCGATCAGCAAGACGACATCACCGTCGAGCACCTCAAGGGCCAGCGCCCCGCCGCCGCGGTGGCCGGGGTCTTGCTGCTCGGCGGCCTGGTCGCCGTCTTCTTGACCGGGGCCATCACCGGCCAGTCGTCGGCCAACGCCAAGATCGACGACCTCACGCCCAACGTCGAGCAGCTCGCCCGCTCACTGTTCACCGACTACCTGTGGGCCTTCGAGATCACGTCGGTGCTGCTCATCATCGCCGTGGTGGGCGCCGTCACCCTGGCCCGCCACCGCCGCGACGCGTTCATCGACGACGACCCGGCCGATGAGATCCCGGGCCCCGAAGAGGTGACCTCGTGATCGTCGCCTCCGTGGCCCCCGAGGCCTACCTCGTGCTGGGCGCCATGATCTTCACGCTCGGCGCGGTGGGCCTCCTGATCCGCCGCAACGCCCTGGTGATGTTCATGTGCGTCGAGCTCATGCTCAACGCCGTCAACCTCACCTTCGTGGTCATGGCCCGCGAGCTGCACGATCTCGGCGGCCAGGTCGCCGTGTTCTTCGTGCTGGTCGTCGCCGCTGCCGAAGTGGTGGTGGGCCTCGGCATCATCGTGTCGATCTTCCGGCGGCGCCCCGGCGCCACCGCTGATGACCTGTCGGTCCTGAAGGGCTGAGGGAGCAAACGTGCGCGACCTTCTCTGGCTGATCCCGGCGTTCCCGCTGGCCGGCTTCTTGTTCCTCGTGGTGTTCGGCCGCCGGCTGGGCGAACCGCTGGCCGGGTGGATCGCCACCGCGGCCGTCGGCGGCTCGTTCGTGGCCTCCGCCGCCACCTTCATCGCCCTCCGGGGCGAATCGGTGGGGGACCGGCAGTACGTCCTGACCCTGTGGCAGTGGCTCCCCGCGGGCGGCCTCCACGTCGACTTCGGGCTGCTCGCCGATCCGCTGTCGATCAGCATGTGCCTGTTCGTCACCGGCATCGCCACGCTGATCCACCTGTACTCCATCGGGTACATGCACGGAGACCCCCAGTTCAGCAAGTTCTTCCTCTACCTGAACCTGTTCGTCTTCTCGATGCTCATGCTGGTCCTGGGCGACAACATGCTCGTCACGTTCCTGGGCTGGGAGGGCGTCGGCGCCTGCTCGTACTTCCTGATCTCCTTCTGGCACACCGACGACGCCAACGCCTCGGCCGGCAAGAAGGCGTTCGTCACCAACCGCATCGGTGACTTCGGGTTCATGGTGGCGATCTTCTTCACCTTCGGCGCCCTCGGCACCATCAACTACGTGGGCATCACGGCGGCGTCGCCCAGCCTGGCCACCACCACGGCCACGGTCATCGCCGCCATGCTGTTCCTCGCCGCCTGCGGCAAGTCGGCCCAGCTGCCGCTCTACGTGTGGCTGCCCGACGCCATGGCCGGTCCCACGCCGGTGTCGGCCCTCATCCACGCCGCCACCATGGTCACCGGCGGCGTGTACCTCTTGGTGCGGATGAACCCGGTGCTGGCCATGTCGGCCAGCTGGGTCCCCACCATGATCGCAGTGGTCGGTGCGCTCACCGCCCTGTTCGCCGCCACCATCGCCGTCGCCCAGAACGACATCAAGAAGGTGCTGGCGTACTCCACCGTCAGCCAGCTCGGCTTCATGTTCATGGCCATCGGGTCGGGCGCCTACGTGGCGGCCATCTTCCACATGATCACCCACGCCTTCTTCAAGGGCCTGCTGTTCCTGGGCTCGGGCTCGGTCATCCACGGCATGGAGGGCGAGCAGGACATGCGCCGCATGGGCGGCCTGCGCAAGAAGATGCCGATCACGGCGTACACGTTCATGATCGGCTGGCTCGCCATCGCCGGCTTCCCGTTCTTCGCCGGGTTCTTCTCGAAGGACGAGATCCTGCTCGCCACCTTCGACAAGAGCTGGGTCCTCTGGCTCATCGGCATGGCCGCAGCCCTGCTCACCGCCTTCTACATGACCCGCCAGGTGATCATGGTCTTCTTCGGCACGCCGAAGTGGGACCGCCCCATCGAGGAGGCCGCTCCTGAGCTCGCCGCCGAGCGCGAGGCCGCAGGCGTCCACGAGGGCCACGGTGTCGGCCCGAACGGGGTCATCCACCCCCACGAGTCGCCGTGGACGATGACCCTGCCGCTCCTCATCCTCGGCCCGCTCGCCTTCCTCGGCGGTCTGCTCAACCTGCCGTTCTGGGATCGGGCCAAGTCGCTCGAGCACTGGCTCGCCCCGGTCGTCGACTTCGGCGAGCACCACCTCCACGTGCTCACCGCCACCAAGGTCGAGCTGGCGTTCGGCGCCACGCTCATGGGCCTCATCGGCATCGGCCTCGGCTGGTTCGTGTACTCCCGCAACAAGGGCGAGGCCGCCGACAAGATCGAGCTCAAGGTGCTGGCCAAGGGCTGGTACTACGACTCCACCATCGCCGCCTTCATGGGCGGCCCGGGCCGCAAGGGCTTCGACGATGTGGCCTGGTTCGACAAGCACGTCGTCGACGGTGCCGTCAACGGCGTCGCCACCGGCGTGAAGGTCACCTCGTCGAAGGGCCGCCTGGCCCAGACGGGCTTCGTGCGCAACTACGCGCTGGGCCTGGCGTTCGGTGCCGTGATCCTTGCCGCCTTCATCCTGACCAAGGCGGTGGCGTGATGAGCGCCCTGCTGTTCGCATCGGAGACCGTGCACACCGCCACGCCCGCCTTCCCGATCCTGTCGGTCGTGATCCTCACGCCGGTGCTCGGTGCCCTGATCGTCGCGCTCATCTCCAAGCGCCGCCCCGAGATCACCAAGCAGGTGGCCGTGCTGTTCGCACTGGTCACCGGCGCCCTCACCATCGGCATCCTGGTCCTCTTCAACCGCCACGACCCGGGCTTCCAGCTGCTCGACGACGTGCAGTGGATCAGGAACCCCGACATCGCGTGGAAGCTCGGCGTCGACGGCATCTCGCTCTGGATGGTGGTGCTGACGGGCATCCTCTTCCCGATCGCCATGCTCGGCGCCCCGCCCCACGACGACGAGAAGTCGTTCTACGCCTGGCTGCTCGTCCTCGAGGCCGGCTGCCTCGGCGCCTTCTTGGCCCTCGACACCTTCTTGTTCTTCGTGTTCTTCGAGATCGTCCTGGTCCCGATGTACTTCCTCATCAGCGGGTGGGGCTACGGCGAGCGCAAGTACGCAGCCACCAAGTTCTTCCTGTACACGATGTTCGGCTCGGCGTTCATGCTGGTGGGCGTCGTCGCCCTCTCGTACCTGCACGCCAAGGGCGGCCCGGTCACCTTCGACCTCCAGACCCTCGCCAACCAGCAGGGAGTGCTGGCCCAGAACACCAGCCGCCTGATCTTCGTGTCGTTCGCCATCGCCTTCGCCGTCAAGGTGCCGATCTTCCCGGTCCACACCTGGCTGCCCGACGCCCACACCCAGGCGCCCACGGCCGGCTCGGTCATCCTCGCCGGCGTCATGCTGAAGCTCGGCACCTACGGCTTCTTGCGCTACGGCCTCTACCTCTTCCCCGAGGCCTCCACCTGGGCCGCCCCCGGCATGGTGACGCTCGGTGTGATCGGCATCATCTACGGAGCCATCTGCGCCACCATGCAGAAGGACCTCAAGCGCCTGGTGGCGTACTCCTCCGTGGCCCACATGGGCTTCATCGTGATGGGCATCTTCGCCCTGACCCGCCAGAGCCTGCAGGGCTCGGTGCTCCAGATGGTCAACCACGGTGTCTCCACCGGCGCCCTCTTCCTGCTGGTCGGGTTCATCTACGAGCGCCGCCACACCCGGGAGATCTCCGAGCTCAAGGGCCTCCAGAAGCCGGCGCCGATCATGGCCGCCGTGTTCACCCTGGTGATGCTCTCGTCGATCGGGCTGCCGGGCCTCAACGGGTTCGTCGGCGAGTTCCTCATCCTGATCGGTTCGTTCCTCACCGTGCGCTGGTGGGCTGTCGTGGCCGTCAGCGGCGTGATCCTCGCCGCCCTCTACCTGCTCTGGGCCTACCAGCGGGTGTTCCACGGCGAGCCCGACGAGGCCAACGCCAAGTTCCGCGACCTCAAGTTCACCGAGGGGCTCGTGATGGCGCCGCTCCTCTTCCTCATCGTGTTCATGGGCCTGTACCCCAAGCCCTTCCTCGATCGCATCCAGCCGGCCGTGGCCAAGCTGGTGCACCACGTCGAGGTCAACTCCGACTACAAGGAGCCCAAGGTGTCCACCCGCGGCGACAAGGTGGTGCCGGAGTCCGAGCGCCGCGCCGAGGCCGATCACGCAGGGGCGGGTGAGTGATGCTCGCCGAAGTGCAACGCCTCGCCACGCCGCAGGTCGAGTGGTCTGTCCTCGAACCGGTCCTGATCCTGATCGCCGGCGCCGTCGCCTTGATGGTGATCGGCGCTCTCACGCCCCGCCGGCCCCGCCTCCCGTGGCACGCCGGCCTCACCATCGTCCTCGCCGGGGCCGCCATCGTCTCGGAGGTCTTCCTCTGGTTCCGGGTGCGGGCCCACGGCCCCATCTCGGCGGTGGCCGGCGCGGTGCGCGTCGACGGCCTGAGCATCTACCTCGGCATCGCGATCTCGTGCTCGGTGATCCTGGCCGCGTTCCTCACCCACGGCTACCTGCGCCGGGAGCGCCTCGAAGGCCCTGATGCCTACGTCTTGATGCTCCTCTCCGCCGCCGGCGGCCTGGTCATGGTGGGCGCCAACGACCTCCTGGTGCTGTTCCTCGGCCTCGAGATCCTGTCCATCGCGGTCTACGTGCTGGCCGGCATCCACGTCCGCCGGGCCCGGTCGGGCGAAGCGGCCATGAAGTACTTCGTCCTGGGCGCCTTCTCCTCGGCGTTCTTCCTCTACGGGATCGCGCTGGTCTACGGCGCCACCGGGAGCACCAACTTCACCAAGATCCAGACCTTCCTCGCCACGCACGTCCTCACCAACAACGTGCTGCTGCTGGCCGGGTTCGCCCTCCTGCTGGTGGGCCTCGGCTTCAAGGTGGCAGCCGTCCCGTTCCACGCCTGGACCCCCGACGTCTACGAGGGCTCGCCCAGCCCGGTGGTGGCCTACATGGCCTCGGGCGTCAAGGTGGCGGGCTTCGCCGGCCTCATCCGGGTGTTCACGTACACGTTCTCGGCCTACCGGACCGACTGGCAGCCGATGATCTACTTCGTCGCCGTCCTCACGCTCGTGGTCGGCGCCGTCCTGGCGGTCAGCCAGACCAACGTCAAGCGGATGCTCGCCTACTCGTCGATCAGCCACGCCGGCTTCATGCTGGTGGCCCTCGAGGCCGGCACCGTCACCGGCACCCGGGCGCTGCTCTTCTACCTGGCCACGTACACGTTCATGGTCGCCGGCAGCTTCGGCATCGTCACGGTGGTGGGCCGCACGGGCGACAACGCCCACGAGCTGTCGCACTACGAGGGCCTCGCCAAGCGGTCCCCGCTGGTGGCCTTCTCGTTCCTGATCTTCCTGCTGGCCCAGGCCGGCGTGCCGCTCACCTCGGGCTTCCTGGCGAAGTTCGGGGTCATCGGGGCGGCGGTCGACGCCCACTCGTACTGGCTGGCGCTCATCGCGATGATCAGCTCGGTCATCTCGGCCTTCGTCTACCTGCGCATCGTGCTGGCGATGTACGACCGCGACACCGAGCCCAAGGGCTCGAAGATCCCCGTCCCGGTCGGCGCCCGCATCGCCATCTTGATCGCCCTCCTCGTCACCATCGGGGTCGGCCTGGTCCCCGAGCCGCTGATGCACGCCACCCGCACGGCGGTCGTCCTCACCGAGCCGCGGCCGGCTCCGGCGGTCGCCGCCAACCAGGTCTCCGCCGGGGGCTGACCCGCGGGTTCGCCGCTCGGCTCCGGCCGGCGGCTCCACGCAGCCGCTCGCGCCCTTGCCGGGTGCGCGCTCCGGCGCGCCCCGGCGACCGTCGGCCAGGGACGGCGACGGGGGCCGTCGTCAGCTCGCGAGCGCTGGCGGAGGGAATCCTTCGTCGATCCGTCATCCACGGGCCCGATCCGGGTTGGAGATGGGCCAGGCAGACCATGGCACCACCCCCGCCCCCTCCTCTGCACTCCGGATGTTGACGATGCCGCAACCGCCTGATCCCCAGGGCTCCCACCGTCGGCCGCGCCTGCGGCGGCGGGGCCGCCCGGCCCCGCCCGTGGGCGCCGCCCCGCTCGCGTCGAGGCTGACCCCCGGGCGGGCCCGGACCGTCCGCGTCATCCCCCCGGAGCCCGACGTGTCGATGGGCCACGCCAGCTGGGCCACGGCCGAGGTGCGTTCGCAGCTCGCCTCGTACCTGGCCCGCCACGCCGATGCGCACGGCTCGTTCTCCGGCCGGCTCGTGTTCGTCCAGGTCGACCACCTGGCCGAGGTCAACCGCGACCTCGGGCGGGCGGCGGGGGATCAGGTCCTCCTCCGGTTGGAGGAGCGCCTCCGGGCGAGCGTCGACGACCGCCTCGCGGTGGCCCACCTCGGTGGCGGCCTGTTCGTGGCGGTCGAGCCGTCCGCGCTCCCCGCGGCCCGAGACCTGCGCAGCGTCCTCGAACGGAACCTGCGCCACCCCACCGCCATCGACGGTGCGGTGGTCGCCCTCGTGGGATCGGTCCTCGAGGTGATCCTTACCAGCGCGCGGGTCGCCAGCGAGGTGGAGGCGCGCGCCGTGCTCGACGGGGCGGAGAACCGCGCTCGCCACGGTGCGGCCCTCGAGCCGGTCGAGGGCGTCACGAGCATCGAGTACGGCCTCCTGGTCCCCGCCATGGAAGCGCTGGAGCGCGCGGTCGGCACCGGAGAGATCGTCGCCCACTACCAGCCCATCGTGGAGCTGAGCACCGGTCGGGTGGTCGGTGCCGAGGCGCTCGCTCGATGGCCCTCTGCCCCCACGGGCATCGATGGCCCCGAAGACTTCCTGCTCCTCGCCAGCGCCGGTGGGCTGGAGACCCAGCTCACCGATCAGCTCCTCGACCAGGTGTGCCGAGACGCGGCGCTCGTGCAGCAGACCGCACCGGGCACCTGGTTCACGCTCAACCTGAGCGCCAACGAGGCCACCAGCCCGGACCTGGCCGACCGCATCGACGCTGCGATGCGGCGTCACGCAGTCGGGCGGGAGCACCTCGTCCTGGAGATCTCCGAGCGCATCGTCCCCGACCCCGTCACGTGCCGGGCGCTCGATCGGCTGCGAGAGCTCGACCTGCGCCTCGCCATCGACGACTTCGGAACCGGCTGGTCCAGCTTCGGCCAGATGACCTCGCTCTCGGTCGACCTGGTCAAGCTGGACCGGTCCCTCGTGTCCATCACCAGCCCCCACGCCACCGCCGATGGATCCCTCATCACCGCCGTGGCCTCCATGGCCCGGGCCCTCGGCATGCGGGTCGTCGCCGAGGGCGTCGAGACCGAAGACGACGCCGTGCACGCCCGGCTCGCCGAGATCGATTACGCCCAGGGCTTCCTCTGGGGCAAGGCGGTCCCGTTCGCCGACCTGGTGGTCGCGCTGTCGGAGCAGCCCGCATGAAGCGCCGCCGTCCGGCTCGTCGGTACCGCCAGGACGAAGCCGCGGTCCCGGCACCGACCGCGGGGGCCGATGGGCGCCGGGTGGCCGACCTCGACGACCTGCGCCACCAGCACGCCTCGTTCCGGGCGTGGCGCGGCCACGAGCTCGACCTGTTCGGTGCTCCCGCCGACGAGATCACGGTCGTCGAGGGGCTGCAAGCCGACCGGATCATCGACGCAGCCAACGTCGAAGCCCGTCGCATCCTGGCCGAGGCCCGGCGTCACGCCACCGTCCTCCTGGCCTCGCCGGACGCGGCGGCCGAGTCACCGTGGCACGGTCTCGGCGACCACATCGAGCGGGTGCTCGGCGATGCCGACGATCGGGCCCGCCACCTGGCCACCTCCACCGACGCCCAGGTCGCCGTGGCCCTGGAGCGGCTGGCCGCCGAGCGCCGGCGGCTCGACCAGTACCGCCGTCGCCTGGCCGAGGTCGCCCACCTCCTCCTGGCCGACGTGGCCGGTGGTCCCGATCTGCGGGGCGACCTCGATCGCCTCGACCCCACGCGGGTCGCTGGTCGCCCGATCACTGCCCCCGACGCGGCACCGTCTCCCTCCACGGCCGCCCCTTCCGTCATCGATCTCCGCGGCTGCGATCGGTGGCCCGGCCCCTGACCGACCCCTGGACCAGCGCGAGGACGTGTCGCCCCCCGACCCGAGGCCTCGTGAGCGGTGTCTACGATCCGGTCGTGGTCGATCGGCGTGACGTCAGGTGGTGCGGCGTCGCGGTCGTCGCCGTAGGAGCGGCCGTGGCCGTCGGCCTCCGGCGCCGCACCCGTCGTGACCGAGCCCCCATCCCGGGTCGCCCATCGAACCTCGTCGGGCGCTACGGCCCCCTCGCGGGTGGGGCCGTGCGGGTGGGGAGCGGGCTCGCCGCCGACAGCGCGCGCAAGCTGTTCGCGGATGCCGAGCGGCGCGACGCGATCGATCAGGAGCGGATGCTGCAGTCGGTCGAGCAGGTAGCCGTGATGCTGGGCGACATGAAGGGTGCCCTGATGAAGCTCGGCCAGCTGGCGAGCTTCCTCGATCCCAACATGGCGCCGAAGTACCGGGACCTGCTCCAGCGGCTCCAGCACGACGTCCCTCCCATGGCGCCCGCGCTGGCCGAGGCGACCGTGGAGCAGGAGCTCGGGGCGCCGCTCGCCGAGCTGTTCGCCGAGTGGGACCCCATGCCCATCGCCGCGGCCTCGATCGGTCAGGTGCACCGCGCCTTGACCCACGATGGGCGAGCGCTGGCGGTGAAGGTCCAGTACCCCGGCGTGGACGACGCCATCCGCACCGACCTGGCTGCGGCCGAGATCTTCGGCCTCGGCCTCCGGAAGATGTTCCCGGGTGTGAACGCGAAGGAGCTGCTGGCCGAGGTCCGCGAGCGGATCACCGAGGAGCTCGACTACCGGATGGAGGCCGACAACCAGGAGCGGTTCGCCGCTGCGTACGAGGGGCACCCCCACATCCACGTGCCGCGGGTGCACCGGGACCTCTCCACCGCTCGGGTGCTCTCGACCGACCTGGCGACCGGTCACCGCTTCTCGGAGCTGGCGAGCTGGAGCCAGCACGAGCGCGACCTGGCGGGCGAGACCATCTACCGGTTCGTCCTCGGGAGCCTGGACCGGCTCTACGAGTTCAACGGCGACCCGCACCCCGGCAACTACCTCTTCCACGGGGGCGGCCGGGTGACGTTCCTCGACTACGGGATGGTGAAGCGCTTCGAGCCGGACGAGCTCGCTCCGTTCACCGCCATGGTCAAGATGTTCGTGGTCGACCGGGACCTCGTGGGCTTCCGGCGAGCCGTCGAGGAGGCCGGGTTCCTGCCTCCGGACGCCGACCTGACCGACGACGAGATCGCCGACTACTTCGCCCACTTCTACGAGTACCTCTCCCAGGACGGTCCGTTCACCTTCACCCGTGACTACGCCCAGGAATCGCTGCGCCGCTACTTCCTGTCCAGCGCGGACCACCGGTCGCTGGTGGCGGTGGGAGACGTGCCCAAGGACCTCGTCATCCTCCAGCGGATCCAGCTGGGGCTGACCGCGCTCCTCGGCGATCTCAACGCCACGGCGAACTGGGTCGGGCTGTCGCACGAGTGGTGGCCGTGGATGGAGGGCGAGGCCGAACCGACGACGCCGCTGTCGATCGCCGACCACGAGTGGCGGGTCGCGAGAGGGGCTGCCCGGCTGCTGGTCGACGGCGCTCCCCGTCCCTTTGGCCCCTCGTGAGGCACATCACTAAGGTTCGAACTCGTGTCGGAGTTCTATCGCAACTACCTCACCGTCGCGGTCTTCGCAGGGATCGCGTTCGGCCTGCTCGCGGTGGTCCTCAGCCTCGGCAAGCTCATCCGTCCGGTCCGTCCGCAGGCCGACAAGTACATGAGCTACGAGTCCGGTGTCGACCCCGTCGGCGACGGCTGGGCCCAGAGCCCGATCCGGTACTACGTGTTCGCCCTGCTCTTCGTCCTGTTCGACGTCGAAGCGGTCTTCATCTTCCCGTGGGCGACGCGGCTCGAGGCGTACGGCTGGTTCGGCGCCATCGAGATGATCACCTTCATCCTCCTGCTCGCACTCGGGCTCCTCTACGCATGGCGAAAGAAGGTCCTGCAGTGGATCTGACCGAGCGAATCGTCCCGGTGACCTGATGGGCCTCGTCGAGAGCGGCAAGCTCCCCAAGCCGCTCACCTCCCTCCTGAACACGTCCCGCAAGTACTCCCTCTGGATCTTCCAGTGGGGCCTGGCCTGCTGCGCCATCGAGATGGGCGCCGCCCTGGGCTCGCCCCGGTACGACGTCATGCGCCTCGGCGTGATCCCGCTGCCCGCCAGCCCCCGCCAGGCCGACCTGGTCTGCATCTCCGGCACGGTCACCGACAAGATGGTCCCGGCCATCCGCCGCCTCTACGACCAGATGCCCGATCCCAAGTACGTGATCTCGATGGGCTCGTGCGCCAACTGCGGCGGCCCCTACTGGGACAGCTACTCGGTCACCAAGGGCATCGACCAGATCATCCCCGTCGACGTCTACGTGCCGGGCTGCCCGCCGCGGCCCGAAGCCCTGCTCGAGGGCATCGTCCTGCTGCAGGAGCGCATCGGCAAGGAAGACATGGCGACGCGCTGGAAGGGTGATCCCATTGTCGTCAGCTGACACGGTGGAAGAGACCCCGCCCGAGGCGCCCGTCGATGAGGCGCGTGCGGAGATCGTCGCCAAGCTCACCGAAGAGCTCGGCGCTGCGGTGCTGCAGAGCCACATCCGCGTCGGCGACGACCTCTGGGTCCGCGTGGCCCGGGATGCCTGGCGCGAGGCCGGCATCGTCGTGCGCGACGCCCTCGGCTTCCGCGCCTTCGAGTTCCTGTCGGCCATCGACTGGCTGCCCAGCCCGTTCGGCAAGGGCGAGGATTCGCCCACCGATGTCCGCGCCGAGCCGAGCACCGAGATCGTCACCGGCTACGCCGGGGGCGACACGCGGTTCCAGGTGATCGCCAGGGCCCAGTCCTACAGCCACAAGCTGGGGATCAACCTCAAGGTCGACCTCCCCGACGACGACCTCACGCTGCCCACGTGGCTCCCGGTGTTCGCCGGCGTCAACTGGCACGAGCGCGAGGTCCACGAGATGTTCGGCATCACGTTCACCGGGCACCCCTACCTGCTCAACCTCTACCTGCCCGGCGAGTTCGAGGGGTACCCGCTCCGCAAGGACTTCCCGCTGCTGGCCCGCCACGTCAAGCCCTGGCCGGGCATCGTCGACGTCGAGCCCATGCCGGCCGGCGATGACGAGGCCGAGCCCGAAGCTGCGGCAGAAGGGGAGGAGAGCTCATGACGGCGATCTCCGACCGTCAGAAGCTGGCCTACGCCAACGCGCAGGCCGCCGACGGGCGCATCAACCTCGAGTTCGAGACCGATGAGGGCATGACCCTCAACATGGGCCCCCAGCACCCCGCCACCCACGGCACGCTGCGCATCGTCGTCAAGCTCGACGGCGAGCAGGTCATCAAGTGCGAGCCGATCATGGGCTACATGCACCGGGGCTACGAGAAGCTCACCGAGGTGCGCACGTACCCGCAGGTCACCACGCTGGTCAACCGCATCGACTGGCTGGGCAGCTTCGCCAACGAGGTGCCGTTCATCCTGGCCGCCGAGAAGCTGATGGACGTCGAGGCCCCGCCCCGCGCCCAGTGGATCCGGACCATCCTCTTCGAGCTCTCCCGCATCGCCAACATCTCGCTGTTCGTCGGCGACATGGCCTTGCACATCGGCGCCATCACGGCGGCCTTCTACGCCTTCCGCGACCGGGAGTACGTGCTCAACCAGATCGAGGCGGCCACCGGTGGCCGCTTCCACCCCAACTTCGACCGCATCGGCGGCCTGAAGGACGATCTGCCCGCCGGCTGGATCGCCGACACCAAGGCGTCGATGTCCAAGCTCCGCGACTTCTGCGACCAGATGGAGACGCTGGTCGAGGGCAACGAGATCTTCCAGGCCCGCACCCGCGGCATCGGCGTCATCCCCGCCGACGTCGCCTTGGCCTACGGCCTGTCGGGCGCCAACCTCCGCGCCTCGGGCGTCGACTGGGACCTGCGCCGCGACCAGCCGGTCGGCCTGGCCTGGAACGAGGTCGACTGGAAGGTCTGGACCCACCCCGACGGCGACTCGTTCGCCCGCTTCTGGGTGCGCCTCCAGGAGATCCGCGAGGCCACCAAGATCGTCGACCAGCTGTGCGACGGACTGCCCAGCGGTGCGATCATGGCCAAGGTGCCGCGCATCATCAAGGTGCCCGAAGGCGAAGCCTGGGTGGCCACCGAGAACCCGCTCGGCGAGATGGGCTACTACGTGGTGTCCAAGGGCGACCTCGGCCCCTTCCGGGTCAAGATCCGCACCGCGTCGTTCAACAACGTGGCCGTGATCCCCTGGGTCACCCGCGGCGTGTACGTGCCCGACGTGGTCACGATCCTCGCCTCCCTGTACTTCATCCTCGGAGACATCGACCGGTGATCGCACCCGTGCTGGGCATCGAACTGAACTACTGGCAGGAGACCCTCCTGCGCAGCCTCGGCATCCTCGCCGTCGTGCTGCTCCCCGCCGGCACCTTCGTGTACCTGTTCCTGTTCAAGATGGTCTCGTTCATGCAGAGCCGTCTCGGGCCCATGGAAGCCGGGCCGTTCGGGTCCATGCAGCTGCTCGCCGAGGTCGGCAAGTTCCTCCAGAAGGAGGACATCGTCCCCGAGCGGGCCGACGCCAAGCTGTTCAAGCTGGCGCCCTACCTGGTGGTCAGCACCGTGCTGCTCGTCTACCTGGCGGTGCCGTTCGGGCCGCAGATGACCTTCGTGACCAACTTCAACGGGGGCATCTTCTACGTGCTCGCGGTGTCGTCGATCTCTGCGCTCGGCGTGCTGCTCGCCGGCTGGAGCTCCGCCAACAAGTACTCCCTCATCGGTGGCCTGCGGGCCGCCGGTCAGCTCATCGCCTACGAGCTGCCCATGGTCCTCGCCGTCATCGGCGTGGTCATCCAGGCCGGCACGATGAACATGTCGGGCATCGTGGCCGCCCAGGCCAACGGCTCGATCTTCGGGTTCGACGGCCTCGGCAACCCGTACTTCTTCACCCAGATCATCGGCTTCGGCATCTTCCTGATCGCCGTGCAGGCCGAGCTGGGCCAGACCCCGTTCGACATGCCGATCGCCGAGTCCGAGCTGGTCACCGGCTACATCACCGAGTACTCGGGCATGCGGTTCCTGCTCTTCTTCATCGGCGAGTTCGCCTCCGCCGGTGCCTTCGCCGCCGTCGCCGCCACCTTGTTCATGGGCGGCTGGGCCGTGCCCAGCGCCTGGGCCGACCTCGACAGCGCGTGGTTCAACCTGCTCGGTCCGCTGATCATGCTCGGCAAGATGATGCTCATCGGCGGGCTCATCTTCTTCGTGCGGTTCACCTTCCCCCGCTTCCGTGAGGACCAGCTCCAGAAGCTGGCGTGGACCGTGCTGATCCCGATCTCGCTGTTCAACATCCTGCTCACCACCATCTTGAAGGTTGCGTTCTGATGGCCGGCATCCCGAAGCCCAAGCTCCCGGGCCTGATCAAGGGCATGGGCGTCACCTTCTCGGAGATGACCCAGACCATCTGGCCGGGCGAAGGCGCCAAGCGGTTCATGCAGCCGCCGTCGCCCGCCAAGGGTGCGGCCACCGTGCAGTACCCGCGGGAGAAGGAGTCGCCGGCGCCTCGGGCCCGCGGCGTCATCGCCCTCAAGGAAGAGAACTGCACCGTCTGCATGCTGTGCGCCCGTAGCTGCCCCGACTGGTGCATCTACATCGAAGGCCACAAGGAGAAGGCACCGCCTCGCCGCCCCGGCGGCAAGGAGCGCACCGTCTCCGCGCTCGACCGCTTCGACATCGACTACGCGCTGTGCATGTACTGCGGCATCTGCGTCGAGGTCTGCCCGTTCGAGGCCCTGTTCTGGAGCCCCGAGTTCGAGTACTCCGAGCCCCGCATCGCCGACCTGCTCCACGACAAGGAGCGCCTCGGTGAGTGGATGGAGACCGTCCCCGACTTCGAGGCCTACGAAGCCGGCTCCGCCGCCAAGGTGAAGAAGGTTCCCCGGTGAACCTCCTGCTCCTCGCCACCCAGAACGCCGATGCGCCCGTGCTCGTGGCGCAGAACATCGCCTTCGGCATCATCGCCACGCTGATGATCGTCTCGGCCATCCGCGTGGTCACCGCATCCAACGTGGTGCACGCCGCCGCCTTCTTGGTGGTGGTGCTCGCCGGCGTGGCCGCCCTGTTCATCCTGCTGGGCGCCGAGTTCGTCGCCATCACGCAGGTGCTCGTCTACATCGGCGCCATCGTGGTCCTGTTCCTCTTCGGCATCATGCTCACCCGTGCGCCCATGGAGGGCGGCGAGAAGGTGTCGCGCGACAACTGGCTGCTCGGCGCCGGCAGCGGCCTCGTGCTGCTCGCCCTGCTCGGCTACACGCTGTGGGACGGGTTCGGGAAGGACAAGATCCCCTCCACCCTCCTGCCCACCGACACCGGGAAGCTGTCCGACGCCATCTTCGGCACCTACCTGATCCCCTTCGAAGTGGTCTCCCTGCTCCTGCTGGCCGCGCTCGTGGGCGCCATCGTGATCGCTCGGAGGGACTGACCCGTGTTCCTCAACCAGTTCCTCCTCCTCGCCGCGGCCCTGTTCTGCATCGGCGTGTACGGCGTGGTGTCCCGCAAGAACGGTGTGATGGTGCTCATGTCCATCGAGCTGATCCTCAACGCGGTGAACATCAACCTCGTCGCCTTCAGCGCCATGACCGGCGCCCTCTCGGGCCAGGTCTTCGCCCTGTTCATCATCGCGGTGGCCGCCGCCGAGGTGGGCATCGGGCTCGCCATCGTGCTGGCCATCTTCCGCAACTACCGCACGGTTGACCTTGACCAGGTCGACCTCATGAAGGGCTGACGCGCTGTGCTGACCCATGTGTGGATCATCCCGCTCATCCCCGCGCTGTCGTTCGTCCTCATCTTGGCGTTCGGCAAGAAGCTGCCCCACAAGGGCTCCGAGATCGGCATCGCCTCGGTCGCCATCTGCTTCGTGCTGGCCCTCACCGTCGGCATCGGCTGGATCAACCGGGTCAACCACCCGCCCGAGGCCGCCAACCCGGCCGCCCTCGAGCACGTGGCCGACGGCACCGGCGCCGATGTGTCCGTGACCGAAGAGGGGCACGTGACCAAGTCGGTCGAGGCCACCGAGGCGGGCGCCAAGGGCGAAGCGACCACCACCGAGGAGCACGAGTCGGTCACCCCGCCGGTCGAGCGCAGCGTCACCTGGTTCGAGACCGGGCCGCTCAAGGTCGAAGCGGGCACCCTCATCGACGGCCTCAGCGCCCTGATGCTCGTGGTGGTCACGCTCATCTCCCTGCTGGTCCACGTCTTCTCCACCGACTACGTCGGCGGCGATCGGCGCGAGACCCACTACTTCGCCTTCTTGAGCCTGTTCACCGCGGCGATGCTCTTCTACGTCATCTCCTCGAACACGCTGCAGATGCTCGTGGGCTGGGAGCTGGTGGGCCTCTGCTCGTTCGCGCTCATCGGGCACTGGTGGGAGGAGCAGGACAACTCCGACGCCGCCCTCAAGGCCTTCCTCACCAACCGCGTGGGCGACATCGGCCTGCTCATCGGCGTGAGCATCCTGTTCTTCTTCGCCGGGCACTCGTTCAACACGCTGCGGATCAACACCCTCGCCAACGCCGCCAACCTCAGCCAGGACCCGCACCACGCGCACTTCTTGCTGCTCGTGGCCTCGCTGTGCTTGATGACCGCCGTCATGAGCAAGTCGGGTCAGTTCATCCTGCACACGTGGTTGCCCGACGCCATGGCCGGCCCCACGCCGGTCTCGGCGCTCATCCACGCCGCCACCATGGTGGTCGCCGGCGTGTTCCTCATCGCCCGCCTCTACGGGGTGTTCTTCAACGGCTTCTCGATCGGCACCGCCAACATCAACGTGATGGCGGTCATCGGTGCCGTCACCGTGGTGTTCGGCGCCCTGCTCGCCTTCGTCCAGAGCGACATCAAGAAGGTGCTGGCGTACTCCACGATCAGCCAGCTCGGCTACATGGTCATGGCCCTCGGCGTGGGCGCCTGGACCGCCGGCATCTTCCACCTCTTCACCCACGCCATCTTCAAGGCCTGCCTCTTCCTCGGCTCCGGCTCGCTGGCCCACCACATCCACTCCTTCGACATGAAGAAGGACATGGGCGGGCTGCGCAAGAAGATGCCGAAGACCTTCTGGACGTTCGTGATCGGCACGGCTGCGCTCATCGGCCTGTTCCCGTTCGCCGGGTTCTGGTCCAAGGACGAGATCCTCGCCGGTTCCAGCGGCCTCGGCGGCCAGGGCGGCTACAAGCTGATGGTGGTCATGGGCCTCATCGGCGCCCTCTGCACCGCCGGCTACATGACCCGGGCCATCTGGTACGTGTTCTACGGGGAGTCGCGCGGGGCCTCGGCCACCCACGACATGCACGAGAACGGTCCGCGGATCACCGTCCCACTGATCATCTTGGCGGCGGGCGCGTGCGTCGTCGGCCTCTTCAACCTGCCGCACACGGGCATCTTCAGCCACCTGCCCGAGAGCTGGACGCTGCGCTTCGAGCACTACGTCCAGCCCACCGGGGCCTACTTCCCGAGCGCCGACATCTTCTTCCGGACGCCCAAGTTCACGCTGTGGATCGCCATCGCCTCCACGGTCATCGCGCTGGTCGTCATCTTCCTCACGTACCAGTGGTACTGGAACGACAAGGGCCCGCACGGCATCACCGAGCGCAACCGGTTCGCCCGCGCCGGCTACCGCGTGCTGGAGAACAAGTACTACCTGGACTGGCTCTACACCGACGTCATCGTCGGGTTCGTCAAGGGACCGCTCGCCAGGGCCACCAACTGGGTCAACCAGAACGTCATCGATGGCGTGGTCAACCAGGTCGGCAAGTCGGCCCGGGTGGCCGGCGGCTTCGTCTACAACCGGATCGATCAGGGCGTGGTCGACACCGTGGTGAAGGGCTCCGGCATGGCTGCCGAGGGCTCGGGCTCCGTGCTGCGCAAGACGCAGAACGGCAAGGTCCAGTGGTACGCCGCATACCTGTTCTTGGGGGCCACCATCCTGGCCGCCATCTTCGTAGTGATCGCTAGTTGAGGACGAGGGAGTCGAAACCGTGAAGGACCTGCTCAACGGCTGGGGAATCACCACCGCCGTGTTCCTGCCCCTGGTGGGAGCGCTGGTGTTGCTGGCGATCCCCAAGTCGGAGGAGACCCTGCACAAGGTGGTGGCCCTGGTCACCAGCCTGGCCGTGTTCGTGGTCGGCGTCGCACTGCTGTGGGACTTCGACTACGACCACACGGCCGTGCTGCAGTACGGACAGAACAAGTCGTGGATCGAGATGATCAACGCTCGATACATCGTGGGCCTCGACGGCATCTCCTTGCCGCTGATCGCCCTCACGATGCTGGTCGTCCCCCTCGTCATCATCTATTCGTGGGACCACTTCCCCGAGCCCCACAACCCGAAGGCGTTCCTGGCGCTGATCCTCCTGCTCGAGACGGGCATGATCGGCACCTTCGTGGCGCAGGACCTGCTCCTGTTCTTCGTCTTCTTCGAGCTCGTCCTGCTCCCGATGTACTTCATGATCGGTGTGTGGGGCGGCGAGCAGCGCAAGTACGCCTCGCTCAAGTTCTTCCTCTACACGGCGTTCGGCTCGGCCCTCATGATCGTGTCGATCCTGGCCGTCTACTTCCTGTCGCCCACGGTGCACGTCGCCGGCCAGGGCATGATGCACACCTTCTCGATCATCGAGCTGAGCCACTGGCACGGCGCCGGCCTGGCCAAGGCCACGGCCCTGCTGGTGTTCGGTGGCTTCTTCATGGGCTTCGGCATCAAGGTGCCGATGTTCCCGTTCCACACCTGGCTGCCCGACGCCCACACCCAGGCGCCCACCCAGGGCTCGGTCATCCTGGCCGCCGTGCTCCTGAAGCTCGGCACCTACGGCTTCGTGCGCATCGCCATCCCGATCCTGCCGGTCGGCGCCAAGTCGTGGGCCCCGGTCATCGGCCTGCTGGCGGTCATCGGCATCATCTACGGCGCCTTGGGCTGTCTCGCCCAGACCGACATGAAGCGGCTGATCGCCTTCTCGTCGGTGGCCCACATGGGCTACGTGATGCTCGGCATCTCCACGCTGACGTCGTTCGGCATCAACGCCGCCATCTTCGGCATGGTCGCCCACGGCCTCATCACCGGCATGTTGTTCTTCCTCGCCGGTTCGGTGAAGGACCGGTTCCACACTCTCGAGATCAAGCGCCTCGGCGGCCTGCTGCTGCAGGCGCCGCGGATGGGCTGGCTGCTCGGCTTCAGCGTCATGGCCTCGCTCGGCCTCCCCGGCCTCGCCGGGTTCTGGGGCGAGTTCCCGGCCATCCTCTCCGCCTACCAGCCCGGTGCCGGGCTCAGCGAAGAGCTCTTCCGGGTGTTCATGGTGGTCGCCGCCATCGGCACGGTGTTCGCCGCCGGCTACCTCCTCTGGCTGCTCCAGCGGGTGGCCTTCGGCACGCCCACCGAGGAGTTCGAGGGTGAGCACATCCACGACATGCACCTCACCGACTACATCGCCTGGTCGCCCATGGTCATCCTCATCGTCGTGCTCGGCATCTTCCCGGGCCTGATCTTCAAGGTCACCAACCAGGCCGTGATCCACAGCCTCATCCACCTGCCGGGGAGCTGAGGGTGCTCGCAACCGTCCTCGCCACCGCTGCGCCGGCCTTCGCCCGGCCTGCCATCGACTGGCATGCGCTCGCGCCCGAGCTGATCCTCGTCGGCACCATCGTGGTGTGCCTGCTCGTCGATCTGTTCACGACGGAGCAGAGCCGGTGGACGGCCTCGTCGCTCGCCGGCATCGGCCTGCTGGCGGCGCTGATCCCGGTGGCCACCCTCGCCCACGACAACACCGATCGGGTGCTGTTCGGCGGTGCGTTCGTGGTCGACGACTTCTCGCTGGTCGTCACCGGCCTCTTCCTGGTGGCCGGCTACCTCACCATCTTGCTGTCCACCAACGCCATCGCCGAAGGCGACTACGCCGAGGGCGAGTACTACCTGCTGGTGGTGTCGGCCGTGTTCGGCATGGTCATCATGGCGTCGGCCCGAGACCTGATCTCGATCTTCATCGCCCTCGAGATGCTGTCCATCCCGGCGTACCTGCTGGCCGGCTGGCGCAAGCGCACGCGCACCGGCAACGAGGCCGGCATGAAGTACTACCTGATGGGCGTGTTCGCCTCGGCGGTCATGCTCTACGGCATGTCGCTGATCTTCGGCGGCACCGGCACCACCCTGCTCAGCGAGATCGGCCGCCAGCTCCACGGATCGTTCGGCGAGGAGCCCGTCGCGGTGCTCGGCATCGTGTTCGTGCTGATCGGCTTCGCGTTCAAGATCTCGGCGGTCCCGTTCCACAACTGGGCCCCCGACACCTACGAGGGCGCGCCCACCCCGGTCACCGCCTTCTTGTCGGTGGCCTCCAAGGCGGCCGGCTTCGTCGCCATCTTGTCGCTGGTGTTCGTCGGGTTCTACGGCATGGCCGACACCATCCGCCCGCTGATGTTCATCCTCGCCGTCCTCACCATGACGGTGGGCAACGTCATCGCCCTGCGCCAGACCAACATCGTGCGGCTGTTCGCCTACTCGTCGGTGGCCCAGGCCGGGTTCATCCTGGCCCCGCTCGCCGTCTTCGGATCCGGTGACGGCGCTGCCGATGTGCTGCGCACCAACAACCAGGTGCTCACCTCGGTGCTCACCTACCTGCTGATCTACGCCATCGTGAACCTCGGCGCCTTCGCCGTGATCATCACGGTCAGCCGTCGCACCGGCACCGGCGAGATCAAGTCGTGGGGCGGCCTGTGGACCTATGCCCCCGGGCTCGCCGTCTCGATGGCGGCGTTCCTGTTCGCCCTGGCCGGGATCCCGCCGGCGGTCGGCTGGTTCGCCAAGTTCCAGTCGTTCACCGCCGTCGTCCAGCCGGGCACCACGCTCGGCTACACGATGGGTGTGGTCATGGCGATCAACTCCGTGATCGCGCTGGCGTACTACCTCAACGTGGTCCGGGTGATGTTCATGGACGACGTGCCCGACGGCGACGTGACGCCCATCAAGGTGCCCACCCCGCTGGGTGCGGTCGTGGCGATCGCCCTGGTGGCCACCCTCGTGGTCGGCGTGTTCCCCGGCATCGTCGGCGACATCGCCCACGGGGCCAACTTCGCCCTCGCCGGTCGCTGACCTGAACCATGCGGCCCCTCGAGCGGCTGCTCGTGGAGCACATCGCAGCGCACGGCCCCATCGGGTTCGATGAGTTCCAGGCCAACGCCCTCTACGCGCCGGGCCAGGGGTTCTACGTGGCGGGCGGCGGGGCCGGTCGCCGGCGCGACTTCCTGACCAGCCCCGAGGTGGGGCCGCTCTTCGGCGCGGTGCTGGCCCGGGCCCTCGATGCCTGGTGGGACGAGCTGGGCCGGCCCGAGCGGCTGCACGTGATCGATGCCGGAGCCGGTCCGGGAGGCTTGGCCCGCTCGCTCCTCGCAGCCTCCCCCGAATCGGGGACGGCCCTCCACCTGACGCTGGTCGAGGTGGGGGAGGCCCAGTGGGCCCTGCACCCCGGTGGCGTCACCAGCCGGGCCGACCTCCCCGCTCCCGGCGAGCTCGACGGGCCGGTGGTGGTGCTCGCCAACGAGCTGCTCGACAACCTGCCCGTCGCCTTGGTGGAGCGCACCGATGACGGGTGGCAGGAGGTGGTGGTGGGCCTGGCGGTCGACGGGTTCGCGTTCGGGCTCCGACCCCTGGCACCGGAGCAGACGGCGTGGTGCGACCAGCGGATCGGCCCGGTGCCCGTCGGCGCCCAGGTGCCGGTGCAGGCCGACGCCGCCGCGTGGCTGCGCGAGGCGCTCGACCTCCTCGCGCCCCGCGGCGGCCGGGTGGTGGTCATCGACTACGCCCGGACGTCCCAGGAGCTGGCGGCGCTGCCCCGCGACGCCTGGCTGCGGACCTACGCCGATCACGGGCGCGCCGGCGGCCCGCTGGAGGAGCCGGGGACCTGCGACATCACGTGCGACGTGGCCATCGACCAGCTCGCCGCCGTGCGCGAGCCGGCGCAGCGCCGCACCCAGCACGACTTCTTGACGGCGCACGGCATCGACGAGCTCGTGGCCGAGGGCCAGGCGGTGTGGGCCGAGCAGGGCATCGGCGGGGGACTGGCCGCCATCGCCGGCCAGAGCCGGGCGATCGAGGCCGAGGCCCTGCTCGACCCCGACGGGCTCGGCGGGTTCACCGTCCTCGAGTGGTGGTGACCTGACCTCCGCTCGGCCGCAGCCGCCGGTCGTCACAGGTCCGCCCGGCGGCTTCGTGCCAAAGGCCGGTCCGCCGCGCGTGATGCCAGTACGGTCAGCGTCGTGCTGACCACCCGCCGTGCCCTCGCCTGTTCGCTCCTCGTGCTCGCCGGACTCCTGGCCGCCTGCAGCTCCGGTGACTCGGACACCTCCACCACCGGTGCGAAGGGAACCACCACCACCGCCACGGCAGCAGCCGACGCCGCCAACCGGGCGTACGTGGAGGAGGGGCCGAACCCGGTGGGCACCTACACCATCGCCCTCGACGACGGCCGCCGGGTCGTCATCTGGTACCCGGCCGCGGCCGGCGCAGCCGACCTGCCGAAGGAGACCTTCGACATCGCCAGCCTCCTCTCGCCGGCGCTGCAGGCCAAGATCTCGGCCGACCTCCGCCCCCAGTACGAGATCAACGCCCACCCCGGCGCCGATCCGGCCACCGACGGGCCGTACCCCGTCGTGGTCTTCAGCCACGGCTACGCCGGGTTCCCCGAGCAGTCGGCCGACCTCGTC
Organism: Aquihabitans sp. McL0605; assembly: GCF_049993875.1. Taxonomy (NCBI): domain Bacteria; kingdom Bacillati; phylum Actinomycetota; class Acidimicrobiia; order Acidimicrobiales; family Iamiaceae; genus Aquihabitans; species Aquihabitans sp. McL0605. The sequence goes on along the minus strand of NZ_CP188252.1, from coordinate 1,691,287 downwards.
ACCCACCTGGCCTCGTGGGGCTTCGTGGTGATCGCGCCCGACCACGTCGAGCGCAGCCTCGACGGCCTGCTCGGCACCGCCGCCCAGGGGGTCACCCCTCGGAAGGACCCCGAGGTGCTGTCCGCCTCGCTCGACGCCGCGATCGCCGACGCCAAGTCGTCGTCGTCACCGCTCAACGGGCTCCTCGACCTCGACGAGGTGGCGGTCGCCGGCCACTCGGCCGGCGCCGGTGCCGCCTACCTGGCCGCCTCGTCCGACAAGCGCTTCAAGGCGTTCATCTCGTACTCGGTGGGCACCGGTCAGGGCGCCGACGGCAAGGCCGTCGAGCGTCCCGTCCCCACCATCCCGGGCATGGTGATGCTCGGCACCAAGGACGGCATCATCCCGCCCGCGGCCAGCAAGACGGTCTACGAGGGCATGAACCCGCCGAAGTACCTCGTCCAGATCGCCGACGCCGGCCACCTTGTGTTCTCCGACATCTGCCTGATCGGCCGCGACAAGGGCGGCCTGGTGGCGCTGGTCAAGGCCGCCGGCCTCGACCTCGGGGAGCAGCTCCTCCGCCTGGCCAACGACGGCTGCCAGAAGGACCACCTCGATCCCGCCAAGGCCTTCCCGGCGATCGATCAGTTCAGCGTGGCGTTCCTGCGCTCGGCGCTGGGCATCGATCCCGAGCCCGTTGGCCTGAACCAGGCCACCGCCGACACGTTCAAGACCGCCGACGTCACGATCACGGGCGACACCGGCAACTGAGCCGGATGCCCGTCAGCGGGGCGGGAGCCCGGCCACCGGGGGCAGCACCGACCACGGGAAGTTGATCCACGCGTCGGTCTGCTTCCAGGAGTAGTCGGGCGCGATCACCGAGTGGCTCTTGTGGTAGAGCACGGCGGTCCGGGCCTCGTCGACGTGCTGGGCGAGGACCTCGCGCACGAGGCGCAGCGTGTGGCCGGTGTCGGCGACGTCGTCGACCACCAGGACCTTGAGCCCGGTGACATCGACCAGCTGGAGGCTCGGCGGGAGCACGACCGGGACATCGAGGCGCTCATCGACCCCCGTGTAGAACTCGACGTTGATCGTGCCGCAGTTCTTCACGCCGAGCGCGTACGACAGCGCGCCGGCCACGGTGAGCCCGCCGCGGGCCACGGCCACCACGATGTCGGGCCGCCACTCGTCGGCGGCGACCGCCTCGGCCAGGGCGCGGGTGGCGGTCCCGAACATCTCCCACGTGAGCTCCTCGCGGTCTTCGGCGTCGGTGGCATCGGTGGGGTTCACGCTCGTCATGGAACCGAAGCGTGCCACACCCGCAGCTGTCCCGAAGTCGGTCACTCCGACGACGGCGCCGGACCCCGTCAGTAGGGTGACGACCGCGCGGCGGCAGGATGCCGCGCCGGTTCAGGGGAATGGAGCACCAACCATGAGCGACGCCACCGATCCCGTCGGCGCCACCATCGAGGACTACCTGCTCGAAGAGCGGATGTTCCCGCCGTCGGAGGCGTTCAAGGAGCAGGCCCTGGTGGCCTCCAACTTCCTCCACGACGAGGCCGATCAGGACTACCAGGGCTTCTGGGCCCGCCAGGCCGTAGAGCTCCTCGACTGGCAGCAGGAGTGGGACACCATCTGCGACTGGCAGCTCCCGAACGCCAAGTGGTTCGTCGGCGGCAAGCTCAACGTCAGCGAGAACTGCCTCGACCGGCACGTCGCCGCGGGCAAGGGAGAGCGGGTCGCGTTCCACTGGGAGGGCGAGCCCGGAGACACCCGGGCCATCACCTACGCGGCCCTCCTCGCCGAGGTCGAGCGGTTCGCCAACGTGCTCAAGGGCCTGGGCGTGGCCAAGGGCGACCGGGTGGCCATCTACCTGCCGATGATCCCCGAAGCGGTGGTGGCCATGCTGGCCTGCACCCGCGTCGGCGCCGCCCACTCCGTGGTGTTCGGCGGCTTCTCGGCCGACTCGTTGTCCGACCGGATCAACGACGCCGAGTGCAAGGTGCTCATCACCGCCGATGGCGGCTGGCGCCGGGGCAAGCCCGGTCTGCTCAAGCCCACCGCCGACCTGGCGGTGGCCAACTCGCCGTCGATCACCGATGTCGTGGTGGTCGACCGGATCACCTCGTCGGGTGGAGACGCCCCCATCGACTGGGTGGACGGCCGCGACCACTGGTACCACGAGCTCATGGAGGCCGCCGAGGCCTCGTGCCCGCCCGAGCCCATGGACAGCGAGGACCTCCTGTACCTGCTCTACACCTCGGGCACCACCGGCAAGCCCAAGGGCATCATGCACACCACCGGCGGCTACCTCACCCAGGTTGCCTTCACCCACAAGTACGTGTTCGACCTGCACCCCGAGACCGACGTCTACTGGTGCACCGCCGACGTCGGCTGGGTCACCGGCCACAGCTACATCGTGTACGGACCGCTGGCCAACGGGGCCACGTCGGTCATGTACGAGGGCACGCCCGACACGCCCGGCAAGGACCGCTTCTGGGACCTCGTCGAGCGCTACGGGATCACCATCCTCTACACGGCGCCCACCGCCATCCGGACCTTCATGAAGTGGGGCCAGCAGGAGCCCGAGAAGCACGACCTCTCCTCGCTCCGCGTGCTGGGCTCGGTGGGCGAGCCCATCAACCCCGAGGCCTGGATCTGGTACCAGCAGGTGATCGGGGGCGGGCGCTGCCCGATCGTCGACACGTGGTGGCAGACCGAGACCGGCGCCATCATGATCTCGCCGCTCCCCGGCGCCACCACCACCAAGCCGGGCTCCGCCACCTTCCCGCTCCCGGGCATCGGAGCCGAGCTGGTCGACGAGGCCGGCAACGTGGTGCCCAAGGGCGGGGGCTACCTGACGCTGACGCGCCCCTGGCCGTCGATGCTGCGCGGCATCTGGGGCGACCCCGACCGCTTCCTCGCCACCTACTGGAGCACCTACGAGGGCCGGTACTTCGCCGGCGACGGCGCCAAGATCGACGATGACGGCTACCTGTGGGTGCTCGGGCGGGTCGACGACGTCATGAACGTGTCGGGCCACCGCATCTCCACCACCGAGGTCGAGTCCGCGCTGGTCGACAACCCGAAGGTGGCCGAGGCCGCCGTGGTCGGTGCCAAGGACGACACCACCGGCCAGGCCATCGTGGCGTTCGTGACCCTCCGCGGCACCACCACGGCCAGCCCCGAGGTGGGTGAGGAGCTGCGCCAGCACGTGGCCACCAAGATCGGCGCCATCAGCCGGCCCAAGCTGATCATCTTCACCGATGACCTGCCCAAGACCCGCTCCGGCAAGATCATGCGCCGCCTGCTCCGCGACGTGGCCGAAGGCCGCGAGCTGGGCGACACCACCACGCTCGCCGACCCCGGCGTCGTCGAGGAGATCCGCAACCGGGCCGCCTCCAACACCAAGGACGACTGACCCGGTGGCGGGGCTGCGTGCCGCGGGCCTGACCGGTCCGTGCCGCCCAGCTGACGTGGGGATGTGGCGGGTGTCGCACCGCCGCCTTAGCTGTGCTTTCGGGGGCCATCGGTAGGTTGGCTCACGTACCGATCGTGCCGGTTCGCCCCTCCCGCCAGGCGAGCCGGCACGGCGGTCATCGCAACCACACCTCCCGGACCCGCCATGAAGAACAACCTGAAGACCGCAGTGATCCTCGCCGGCATCGGCGGGCTCATGATCATCGTCGGAGGCGCCATCGGCGGCACCGGCGGCGCCGCCATCGGGATGGCCATCGGCTTCGTGTTCGTCGGCGGCTCCTACTGGTTCAGCGACAAGCTCGCCATCAAGTCGGCGAAGGCCGTCGAGGTGTCGGCCGAACAGATGCCCCGCTACCACGCCATCGTCGCCGACCTCGCCCAGCGCGCCGACATGCCGATGCCCCGCCTCTACGTGTCGCCCGACCCCCAGCCCAACGCCTTCGCCACCGGCCGCAGCCCCCAGCACGCCGCGGTCTGCGTGAACCAGGGCATCCTCGACGTGCTCACGTGGGAGGAGCTCCAGGGCGTCCTGGCCCACGAGATCAGCCACGTCCGCAACCGCGACATCCTGATCAGCTCGGTGGCGGCTGCCGTCGCCATGGGCATCACCTTCCTGGCCCGCATGGCCATGTGGGGCGCCATGTTCGGTGGCGGCAACCGCGACCGCCGGGGTGGCCTGCTCGGCACCCTGGCCCTCGTCATCCTCGCCCCGATGGCGGCGCTCTTCCTGCAGAAGGCGCTCAGCCGCAGCCGGGAGTACGAGGCCGACCGCAGCGGCGCCCGGCTCCTGGGCGACGGCGAACCGCTCGCCCGTGCCCTCGAGAAGCTCGACCGCGGCACCAAGCTCATCCCGAGCACGGTCAACCCGGCCCAGGCCGGCGCCTACATCGCCAACCCGCTGGCCAGCCAGCTCGCCGGCGGAGGCCAGAAGGCCAGCCTGTCCGCCCGCTTCAGCACCACCCACCCTCCGATGGAAGATCGCATCGCCCGGCTCCGCTCCGGCGAGTGGCGGAACTGACCGCCGCCTCTTCCACCCCAAGCCTGGGTCGACGGCATCCCGCCGCCGGGCGACCCAGTTAGGCAGCGTCCCGCTCTCCCACCCGAGCGGGGCGCTGCCGCGTCCGGGCTCAGTCGCGGAAGTTGTTGAACTGCAGGGGGATGCCGAGGTCGGCTTCCTTGAGCGCCGTGATCACGCCCTGGAGGTCGTCGCGCTTCTTGCCGGTGACCCGGAGCTGGTCGCCCTGGGTGGAGGACTGGATGCCCTTGAGGCCGAGGCCCTTGATGAACTTGTTGAGCTCGCGCGCCTTGTCGGACGAGATGCCGGCGACGATCGACGCCACCTGGCGGACCGTGGCCCCCGATGCCTCCTCCACCTTGCCGTAGTCGATCGACTTCAACGACACCTGGCGCTTGACCAGCTTCTCCTCGAGCATGACCTTGAGGGCGTTGAGCCGGTCCTCCGACGCCGTGGCCATCTTGATGGTGTCGTCGGCGAGCTCGATCGAGGAGTTCGTCCCCTTGAAGTCGTAGCGGTTGGCGAGCTCCCGAGACGCCTGGTCCACGGCGTTGCGGACCTCCTGCATGTCGACCTCGGACACAACATCGAAGCTGGGCATGGGCCTGACAGTACCGCCGCAAGGGGCGGCCGTTCCGCTTGCCGACGGGGTGGGGGAGGACGCTACGATCGTTCGTCCTGGGTCGGTGCCCGAGTGGCCAAAGGGAACGGGCTGTAAACCCGTCGGCTTATGCCTACGTTGGTTCAAATCCAACTCGGCCCACCAATGAAGAAAGCCCCGCCGACGGCGGGGCTTTCTTCATTCGTGGGCCGAATCCTTCCTTGGTCTTCTCGTTCTCTCTGCCTCTTCCGCGGTGAGCTGGACCCCTTGCCTGCGGGCTTCGCCCTGGGCTCACCCCTGCCCTCTCCTCCGGCTCTGCGGCCTCCTTCGTCGGCCGGGGCCGCTTGGGCCCTCGCCTTCGGCGAAACCGCTGGCGCTCGCCGGCCGCGCCTTGCTGGCGCCCCGCCTTGGGCTGGCCTCGCGGTGCGCTCGCCCGCTCGGTCGGTCAGGGCTTGAGCTTGTAGGTGTACTGGTCGGTGTGGAGGAAGCAGGGGGGCGGGGGGATGACCGCCACCCGGAGGAGGTTCGTGACCGGGTCGAAGTCGACGCCCTCGGCCTCGAAGCCGTGCTGGCACGTGCTGAACAGCGGCAGCTTCCCGAGCTGGGTCACGGTGCCCGTGGTGTCGGTGCCGTCGAGCGCGGCGGGGAGGGTGATGCGGACCAGCCGCTTCTGCGCGTCGTCCACCGAGCACAGGAGCGAGGTGGGGGTCTGGAAGTCGCAGCCCTGCACCTGGTCGAGCGGGGTCGAGAGCGAGATCTGGGCGGCCAGCGCGAGCGGCCGGTCGCCGCTCGGGACCGAAGGGTTGAGGATCGGCATCGGGAACACGAGCAGCCGGCCCTCGGTGTCCCACTCGCCCGACACGAGCCACTGCCCGTCGGGCGAGATCGAGGCGAAGCTGTTGTTGCCCTCCTCGCCACCGTCGAGCGCGTGGGTGTACCGGAACGAGCGGTGGTTCGGCGTGACCACCCGGAACATCTTTCCGGCGGTGAAGTCCGACGCCTGGTACGGGTACACCACGAAGCCGCGGAGCGAGTCGGGATCGCCGACGTGGGTCCAGCCATCGTCGCTGAACGCCTTGTCGATCACCTCGCCGCCGTACACCAGGCTGAGCGTCGGCTTCCCGGTGGTGGGGGAGGTCCGGTACACGGTGGCGACGCCCTGGTCCTGGGTGATGCTGTTCAGCACGTGGTGAGCCGCGGGGGTGAAGCCGGTGATCGTCACCTTCGTCCACGGCTCCGGTGGCTGGCACGCGGCGAGCAGCAGCACGAGCACGCCTGCGATGGCGGCCGCCGGCGCGGCCCGTCGGCACCTCGATCGTCCCATGCGTCTCCCCCTCGTGGCCGACCCACCCTAGATGGGCGACCGGGTCTCGGCCCCCCGGCACGTGCCGCCGAGCCGAGGCGGTCAGCCGGGGTGGATGATGACCAGCTGGTGGGCGGCGCGGGAGGCGGCGAGGTAGATCTGGGCGGCGTCCATGCCGTCGGTGTCGACCACGACGGCGTCGTACTCCACGCCCTTGTGGCTCCAGGTGTCGTCGCTGGTGATCAGCGCCGTGTTCGGCCACTCGGCGGCCAGGTGGTCGAGGCGGGTCGAGGCGGTGGCCCGGTCGCCGGGCGCCTCCTCCACCGCCACCCCGGTGGGGCGGATGCCGAGGAGGTGGACGGCGTCGATGCCGTGGGCGGCGGCGTGGTCGTTGAGCCAGTCGGCGATCTCCGCCGACATCCGGTACGCCGTGGCCATCTCAGCGGGCGGAACCTCCAGCAGGTCGGCGGCGGCTCGCAGCCCGAGCCCGTTGGGGGTGGATCGCTGGGCGTCGTCGCCGACGAGGGTCAGGCCGGTGGACCGGCGCTGCACGGCCCGCAGCTGCAGGAGGCTGAGGTCTTGCGCCTCATCGACGATGACGTGGCCGTAGGTGGCCGGCACGCCTTCGACCCGGGCCCGCACCTCGTCGAGGAGCGCTCCGTCCTTGGGATGGGGGAGCCAGGCGTCGATCAGATCGGCGTCCATGCCGAGCGACTCGAGCACCGGCCGGGAGCGCAGGCGGCGCATGGCCTGGTCGGTGGTCATGGGGGGCCAGACCTCGGCGGCCGCCTTGCTGACGTCGCCGACCTTGAGACCGTGGGCGTTGGCCAGGCGGCCGACGAACGCCTTGCGGCGGTCTCGCCAGGGGATGGCGCGGCTGCCGATGCGCTCCATGAGCTCGGTGACCTCGTCGATGCGGATGCGGGTCAGGCCCACCCGGATCTCACCCGGCTCGAGCAGCCCGGCCTCGAACCGGTCGAGCACGTCGAGCCAGCGCGGGTCGCTGCCTGCGGCGGTGGACGCGCCGAGCAGGCGGTCGAACGTGGTCTGGACGATGCGGGCCTCGCCCAGGGTGGGCAGCACGGCCGACACGAACCGGAGGAACTTGTCGCTGGGGCCGACGACCAGGATGCGCCCGGCGGTGAGGCGGCGGTCGTTGTAGACGAGCCACGCCGCCCGGTGGAGGCCGACCACGGTCTTGCCCGTGCCCGGCCCGCCGCGCAGCACCAGCTTGGCGGTGGGGTCGAGGCGCACCAGGGCGTCCTGCTCGGACTGGAGCGTGGCCACGGCGGCGCGCATCTCGGTGCCGCGGCTGCGGGACAGCTCGCCGAGCAGCGGAGAGGACCCGCTCACCTCGCCCGAGGTGAAGTCCTCGATGAACAGGTCGGTGATGGAGCCGACGTAGGTGACGCGGCGCTCGAGGCCCATCGGGTGGTCGAGGCCGGCCTGGTAGAAGCCGCCCGCGAACGGCGCCCGCCAGTCGATCACGAGCTGGTCGCCGTCCTGATCGATCCCGTAGAGCCCGACGCGCCAGGGCTGGTCGTCGTCGATGCGGCCGAACACCACCAGCTCCTGCTGGAGCTTCTCGATGGCGCCGCGGACCACCGCGTCGATGTACTCGTCGGCCAGGGCGTCGGCGCCGCCGCCGGAGATGCCGTCGAGCGCGACCAGCTTGGCCTGCACGGCGGTGCGGGCGCGCACCAGCGCGTCGCGCTCGCCGTCGAGGTCGACGGTGGTGCTCGCGGTCGGGCCGGTCATGCGTCAGGTCCTCGGGACGGGTTCAGACAGGGCGAGCGACGCTACTCCCCGCGGTCGACCGGGGAAAGGGGTGCCAGGGAGCGGCCGCTCAGGCGGACCGGCGCGAGACGGAGCGCCTCGCCTTGTGCACCGCCCGCCGCCCGAGGCGGCGCCCGGCCGTGGACGCGCTCCGGACCCTGTCGCCGGCCGTCGTGAGGACGCCCCGGACGCCGTACAGCTCGGGGTGCTCCGATCGGCGGTTGGCCTCGTACGCCGGGTCGACGATCCCGGTCCGGAGCCGGTCCGGATCGTCGCGGATCGACGCCGGTGAGTTCCACGGCGTCAGCTCGACGCGATCGAAGAACCAGTGGGGGGTGCGCCGCACGCGGTCGCCCCAGGCCGCGGATGCGGGGCGACGGTTGCAGCGGAGCGCGGCCAGCAGGTCGTCGCGGCTGTACCCGGCGTGGGCCTGGGTGTCGAGCTTGCGCATGACCTCGTCGGTCGGCAGGCACGACGAGTACTCGAAGCCGATCACGTCGGCATCGCTGGCCGATGGCAGCTGCAGGTTCCGTCCCTGGCGCACCGCCCCCACCGTCGTCCCGGCCCGGAGGTGGCCGACGCGTACGGCCGCGCAGCCGAGGATGGGCTCGTAGCGGTTGTCGATGTCGTACCAGTAGCGGATGAACGGGATGTCGACGATGGTGTCGCCGTTCGTGAGCAGGGTGTCGAGCGCGGCCCGGCGGCGGTCGTCCCGCCCGTCGAGGTGCTCATCGGTGTCCGAGCAGAAGACCCAGGTGTCGTCGTCGAGGGCGAGGACGTCCGCCATGGCGAGGTCGCGCTGCCAGCGCTCGTGCTCGAAGGCGTCGGTGTCTCGGCCGCCGCCGTGATCGGGTGGCGTCAGCGGGCGGTCGGCGGTGATCACCTGGATCCGGTCCCGGTACGGCGCGAAGCGGTCGTCGCCGGCGATGAGGTCGGCGGCGTGCAGGCCCTTGTACGCACCCTGGAAGGTGTACGAGTTCTCGACGATGATCCACCGGTCGACGAGGCCGTCCTCCGCCTCGAGCTTCAGGAGGAGCAGGTCGGCTTCGTACGGCTCGCTGAACGGGAACGTGTCGACGAGCCGGACCGCAAGGGGGATGGGCACCCGCGGATGATAGGTCTGGCCCCTCGGCGGGAAGTCAGACCGCGAGGTCTCGGGAGGCCGCGCCGGGGCGCTGGCTGGGCTGCGTCGAGATCGACGGCTCCACCAGCGCCACCTCGCCGGTGAGCGCCTCGAGGCGGGCCCAGGAGGCGACCTCGTCCTGATCGGTGAGCAGGATCACCTGCGGCGTGCCGGCCGATCGGGCGAGCAGCTCCATCAGCGTGAGCTTCGTCGACGGCGCCACCTCGGTGAACGGGTCGTCGAGGATCAGGGGCAGGCTCTCGCCGCCCGATCCGAGGGTCCGGAGCCGTCCGAGGTGGCTGATGAGCGACTGGGCGAGCGCCGTGGTCTCCTCGTCGAGCGCCGGGGCGGTGGTGGAGATCTGACCGAGGTTCGAGAGCTCGCGGCGCAGGCGGGCTGCGGTCTCGATCTCCTCGTGGTGGGAGAGGGCCCACTCGACGCTCACGTCGCCGGCCAGTCGAGTCCAGCGCATGGCCGCGGCCCGGTGGTCCTCGGCGACGGCGAGGCGCCGGCGGCGCGACTCGGTGTCGTCCATCATGTCGTTGACCCGGCCGACCACGTAGCCGAGGTAGGAGTTCACGCCGGCGTCGGCGAGCGCGCTCTGCTCCTGGCGCTGCACCGCCTCGACCCGGGCCCGCAGCATGAAGGCCATGAGGACGGTGATGAGGCCGATGGCCAGGATCGGTACGGCCATCCCGGGGCGCACGAGGGCGACGGGCATGGCGGCGAGGAGGGAGACGGCGCAGACCATCGACGCGTCGCGGCGGAGCCGGCGGTGCTGGTCGAGGACCGCCTCGAGGGTGTGGTGGTGGCGCTCGATGCGGGCCACCAGCTCGGCGTCCTCGTCGAGGTCGCGGGACTCGCCGAGGGCCCGGAGCTCGTCCTCGGTGATCCGCACGCGGGCGGCGGTGGACCAGAGCTCGGTCTGATCGAGCTCGCTGAGGCGCTGGACCACGTCGTCGCGCTGGGCGTCGCGGTTGAGCCCGATCCGGTCGAGGTGCAGGGCGTCGTTGGCCTTGCGGGCGTCCATGCCGTACCGGCCGAGGACGTCGAGGCGGCCGTCGCCGCCCCGGAACTCCTCGCTCACATCGGAGCCGCTGGTCAGGTCGATCACCCGGTGGCCGCCCGAGGCGGGCCGCAGGACGGCGAGACGTCGGCCACGGTCGTCGGTGAGCTCCAGGTTCACGCCCGTGCGGGTGCTCCCGAGGCCGCCGATCAGCTCTGCGACCAGGCCCTTTCGTGCAGACGCGTCGACGCCGGCGACCACCGTCAGGCGCGGGTGGAAGCTGAGCGAGAACGTGGTCGCGCCCTCCTCGATGACCAGACGGGTGTACTGCACCGCGCACCATCGGCCTCCCGACCTGGATGTTGAGCGGTTGGTGGGCCGAACGGCCCAGATTCGTGCCCCTCGCGGGTGACGCCGGCATCACCTTCGGAACCGGCTTTCGTCCTCCTGGGGACCCCTGGCTATGCTGACGAACCGGTCCGAGCGCCCCTTGGGTGCGCGGCCCTCGCCTCCTTAGCTCAGTCGGCAGAGCGCTTCCATGGTAAGGAAGAGGTCGTGGGTTCGATTCCCACAGGAGGCTCGCAAGCCAGTACCTGGCGGCGTAGCTCAGTTGGTCAGAGCACTCGGCTCATAATCGAGTTGTCGCCGGTTCGAACCCGGCCGCCGCTACCAATCGCCCGTGTGCCGTCGCCGGTGCCGGGGGAGACGTCAAGCAAGTCCGTCATCTCGCAAGGAGCATGTCATGGGTAAAGAGAAGTTCGAGCGGAACAAGCCGCACCTGAACATTGGCACGATGGGTCACATCGACCATGGCAAGACGACGTTGACGGCGGCGATCACCAAGACGCTCCATGATGCGGATCCGACGACGGCGTTCACGCCGTTCGACATGATCGACAAGGCTCCGGAGGAGCGGCAGCGGGGGATCACGATCAACATCTCGCATGTGGAGTACGAGACGGCGAACCGTCACTACGCGCATGTGGATATGCCGGGTCACGCGGATTACATCAAGAACATGATCACGGGTGCGGCGCAGGTCGATGGGGCCATTCTCGTGGTGGCGGCGACGGATGGTCCGATGCCTCAGACTCGTGAGCATGTGCTGTTGGCTCGTCAGGTCGGGGTGCCGTCGATCGTGGTCGCGTTGAACAAGTGCGACATGGTCGATGATGAGGAGCTCCTCGAGTTGGTGGAGATGGAGGTCCGTGAGCTGTTGACGGAGTACGAGTTCCCTGGTGATGACACGCCGGTGGTTCGGGTGTCGGCGCTCAAGGCGCTCGAGGGTGATGCGGATGCGGCGGCGCAGGTGTTGGAGTTGATGGCGGAGGTCGATTCGTTCGTGCCGGAGCCGGTGCGTGACATCGATAAGCCGTTCTTGATGCCGATCGAGGATGTGTTCTCGATCACGGGTCGTGGGACGGTGGTGACCGGCAAGGTGGAGCAGGGTCAGATCCACACGGGTGATGAGGTGGAGATCGTCGGGATCAAGCCGACGCAGAAGACGACGTGCACGGGTGTGGAGATGTTCCGCAAGCTGCTCGATGAGGGCATGGCGGGCGACAACATCGGTGCGCTGCTTCGTGGCACGAAGAAGGAAGAGGTGGAGCGGGGTCAGGTGCTGTGCAAGCCGGGCAGCATCACGCCGCACACCGACTTCGTTGGTGAGGTGTACGTGTTGACGAAGGAGGAGGGTGGTCGTCACAAGCCGTTCTTCGCGAACTACCGGCCGCAGTTCTTCTTCCGGACCACGGATGTGACGGGGACGATCACGTTGCCGGAGGGCACCGAGATGTGCATGCCGGGTGACAACACGTCGATGACGGTGGAGCTGATCGCGCCGATCGCCATGGATGAGGGCCTTCGGTTCGCCATCCGTGAAGGTGGCCGCACCGTGGGCGCCGGCCGCGTCATCGAGATCCTGAAGTAGCCCGTCGCTCGCCTCGGCGAGCACCGGCCCGCAGGACCGAACGAAGCGAAGGGGCGCCTCCGGGCGCCCCTTCGTCGTTCCCGCCCACGAGGTCGTCGCGCCGCCCGGCCAACAGGTCGATGACCGCGGCGCGCACCCGGGGGCCGAGGGCCGCGGTGGGCGGGTCGCAGAAGGGTCGCGAGATGCCGGGGCTCAGCCCGCGAGGGGCAGTCGGCCCTTGCGGCCGCGGCTCACGAGCACGATCGCCGCCCCGGCGCCGGCCGCAGTGGCGGCGGCGGCGATCCCACCGATGTAGGCCACCTTGCGGCCCGTGAGGGTGGCGCGGACGGCGCTGCGCTCCCCGGCGGCCTCGAGGGTGGCGATCACCTCGGTGACCAGCCCGGTTGGCACCGCCATGGGGGAGGTGCGCAGCGCCTGCATGGCGCGGAGGAGCTTGCGGTACTGGGCCAGCTCGGCCTGGCAGCGCAGGCAGCGCTCGACGTGACGGCGATCGGTGCGGTCGAGCTTGCTGGTGCCGTCGACCACGCCCGGCAGCAGGTCGGCCATGGCCTCGCAGGACGCCGGCGCGGCGGTGCCTCGATCTCGGATCAGTTCAGACAGCACGGGCGTGCTCCTCGGGGTCGAGGTGGGTGGCTTCCCCGGCGAGGGGGAAGACCTGGGCCCGCAGGCGCTTGCGGGCCCGGTGGAGGCGGACCTTCGCCGCCGACTCCGAGATGCCGAGCTCGTCGGCGATCTCGGCGTGGTTGAGGTCGTAGATGTCCCGCAGCACCACCACGGCGCGCAGGCGCGGCGGTAGGTCGGCGATGGCGGCCTCGAGCTCCTGGCGCAGCAGGGAAGCGTCGGCCGCGATGGCCGGATCGTGTTCGGGCTGGGAATCGGGCACGTCTACCTCCTCGTCGAGCTCGTCGTGCCGGTGCCGGCGCCGCCGCCCGAGGTGGGTGGAGGCGCAGTTGGCGGTGATGCGGTAGAGCCAGGTGGAGAACTGGGCGTCACCCCGGAACTTCCCGATCGACCGGTAGGCCCGCAGGTAGGCCTCCTGGACGACGTCTCGGGCGTCCTCGTCGTCGGAGACGAGGCGACGGGCCAGGGTGAACGTGTCGGCACTGGTGCGCTTGACCAACTCCTCGAACGAGGCCGCGTCGCCAGATCTGGCCGCTTCGACCAGCTCGTCGACGCTTGCGCTCGGGGGGTGGACCAACCGCATCGGCGGTTCAGACCCCGGAGTGACCGAGAGGGTTACCGCGTCTGACCCCGCATCAGGGCGAGCATCGTCGGTGGCGTCCACCCGTCCAGCCTGGCACGAAATCGGGCCTGGTCCGAAGCCCCGTCGGACCTGGCCGCGAGTTGGTCGCCCCCTGGGTTCGGCGTAAGGTGGTCAGCCGAGCAAGAACCCCCAAGGGCAGTAGCTCAATTGGTAGAGCACCGGTCTCCAAAACCGGCGGTTGCGGGTTCGAGTCCCTCCTGCCCTGCTTTTCAGATCCAGTCCCCCACGCGCCGAGGCCAGCCATGGCGATGAACCGAGAGCACAAAAGACTCCTCCAGCGCCAGGGTCAGCTTGACGCGGAAGGGAACCAGAAGGCCACGCGCCGGCCCGCGCCGTCCGCCACCGCGCCCAAGGAGCCCCGCACCAAGCCGCGCGAGTTCGTGCGCGAGGTGAACGCCGAGCTGCGCAAGGTGGCGTGGCCGTCGCGCCGCGAGACCCTGAGCCTCTCGTTCATCGTGCTCATCTTCCTGATCGTGATGACCACCTTCATCGCCATCCTCGACTACGGCTTCTCCAAGTCCGTCCTCTGGATCATCAACCAGTGACCTCCGGGTCTCGCCCTCTGCCAACGGTGCCAACCACATGAGCTTCGACAACAACGACACGCCCAGCGAAGACGCCCCCGAGGCGGTCGACGCCGTCGACGCGCCTGCCGAGGGCACCGATGTCCTCGTCGACGCCGAGGCCGCCCCCGCTGGCGAGCCGGCCGACGAAGCCGCGCCGCTGGTCGATCCCGAGACGGGCGAGATCCTCGCCCCGGCCCCCGCCGCCATCGACGCCGAGGACCTCATCGCCGAAGAGGCGCCCGTCGTCGACAACCCGGCCAACCGTCCCGGGAAGTGGTTCGTCGTGCACACGCAGTCGGGCTACGAGAAGAAGGTCAAGCAGAACCTCGAGGCCCGCACCTCGTCGATGAACATGGAGGGCCGCATCCACGAAGTGGTCATCCCCATGGAAGAGGTCACCGAGTTCAAGGGCGGCAAGAAGGTCGTCGTCCAGAAGAAGATGTTCCCGGGCTACCTCCTGGTGCGCTGCCACCTCGACGACGACTCCTGGTACGTGATCCGCAACACGCCCGGCGTCACCGGCTTCGTCGGTCAGGGCACCAAGCCCTCGCCGCTGCGCCGCAAGGAGGTCGAGACCTTCTTGTCCATTCCGGTCGAGGGCGACGAGCGCCAGGCCGCCGGCACCAAGACCCGCACCCGCCTCGAGTGGGAGATCAGCGAGACCGTCCGGGTCAAGGAAGGCCCCTTCGCCGACTTCAGCGGTGAGATCGTCGAGATCAACGAGGACCAGCTCAAGGTCAAGGTCCTGGTCAACATCTTCGGCCGTGAGACCCCGGTCGAGCTCGACTTCAGCCAGATCGCCAAGCTCTAGCCCACGCGGCTTGGGCAACTTCTTGCCCGCGCGCTTAGGCTGACCCGTCCCCAAAATTTCGTAGGAGCACTGAACCCCCATGGCCAAGAAAAAGGTCAAGGCCGTCGTCAAGATCCAGATCCCCGCTGGACAGGCCACCCCCGCACCGCCCGTCGGCACCGCGCTCGGCCCGCACGGCGTGGCCATCATGGACTTCTGCAAGGCGTACAACGCCCAGACCGAAGCCAACCGGGGCACCATCATCCCCGTCGAGATCACCATCTTCGAGGATCGCTCGTTCACGTTCGTCACCAAGACCCCGCCGGCCGCCGTGCTGCTGCGTGAGGCCGCCGGTGTCGCCAAGGCGTCGTCGAACCCCGGCAAGGAGTCCGGTGGCTCGGTCACCGCGGCCCAGATCGAGGAGATCGCCAAGATCAAGCTCCCCGACCTGAACGCCAACGACCTCGACGCCGCCAAGAAGACCGTCGAGGGCACCGCCCGCTCGATGGGCCTCTCGGTCAACTGATCCCCGCACCCGCAGCCGCGGGTGCTCCACCAACGGCTCGACCGGGACGACCTCGCCCGGCGGCCTTACCCCTGAGGGAGCCAACCATGGCGCAAGGCAAGAAGTACTCCGACGCGATCAAGCGCTACGACACCGAGGCGCTGCACGGCATCGCCGAAGCCCTCGGCCACGTGAAGGCGCTGGCCCCGGCCAAGTTCGACGAGACCGTCGAGCTCGTCGTGCGCCTCGGCGTCGACCCCCGCAAGGCCGACCAGATGGTGCGCGGCACCGTCGCCCTCCCGGCCGGCACCGGCAAGGACGTGCGCATCGCGGTGTTCGCCACCGGCGACGCCGCGGCCGCCGCCCGCGAGGCCGGCGCCGAGTTCGTGGGCGCCGACGACCTGGCCGCCGAGGTCGAGGGCGGCATGCTCGACTTCGACCTGGCCATCGCCACCCCCGACCAGATGCCCGTCGTCGGTCGTCTCGGCCGGGTGCTCGGCCCCCGTGGCCTCATGCCCAACCCCAAGACCGGCACCGTGACCACCGATGTGGCCAAGGCCGTCGCCGAGTTCAAGGGCGGCAAGGTCGAGTACCGCACCGACCGCTACGGCAACGTCCACGTGCCGCTCGGCAAGGTGAGCTTCAGCCCCGATGCGCTCGAGGAGAACTTCCGGGCCGTGCTCGACGAGCTCCAGCGGGCCAAGCCGGCGTCGGCCAAGGGCCGCTACCTCAAGAAGATCTCGGTCAGCTCCACCATGGGCCCCGGCATCAAGATCGACAGCGGCCGCCTCAAGCCCGAGGTCGCCGTCTAGGACTTCCCGGGGGTCACCGTCTACGGTGGCCCCCGCACAACCTGCAGTACGCCGAAGACCTCCGGTGCGCCCTCGGGCGCTGAAAGGGCCCACGGGCCCGCCAGATGAGGCGGACGACATCTCGATCTCGTCTGTTTCATTGGGTGTTCGCGCATTGCGGACACCCAATTCGCATTTTCGGAAGCGACTGCCTCCGAAACCCAACACAGACAGATGAGAGGAGGTGCCCATGGAGAACCCGAGACCCGAGAAGGTCGCTGTGGTCGACGAGGTCCGAGCCAAGCTCGAGGAGTCGTCGGCGGCAGTGCTCACCGAATACCGGGGGCTCAACGTGTCGGCAACTGCCGACCTCCGTCGTGCGCTGCACGACGCGGGGGGCGAGTACAAGGTCTACAAGAACACCCTGGTCCGCATCGCGGCCCGGGACCTGGGCTTGGAGCTCGACGACCTGCTCACCGGCCCCACAGCCATCGCCTTCGTGTCCGGAGACGCCGTCGGCGTCGCCAAGGCACTCCAGGACTTCGCCAAGACCAACCCGGCCCTCGTGGTCAAGGGTGGCCTGCTCGGCGATCAGGTCCTGAGCGAAGGCGATGTGAAGGCGCTGGCAGACCTGGAGCCCCGAGAGGTGCTCCTCGCCAAGTTCGCCGGCTTGCTCGCAGCCCCGCTGCAGCAGTTCGCCGGTCTGCTCGAGGCCCTGCCCCGCAACTTCGCCTACGGCCTCAAGGCCCTCATCGACCAGGGCGGCGCACCCGGCGCTCCTGCCGATGCTCCGGCCCCCGCAGCGGAGGAGGCCCCCGCGGCCGAGCCCGAAGCCGAGGCTGCCACCCCCGAGGCTGAGGCTGACGCCCCCGCCGAAGAAACCCCTGCGGAGGCTCCGGCCGCTGCAACCGAAACCGATACCGATCAGGCCGAGGACTCGGCCGACACCGAACAGGAGAGCTGACCATGGCTACCCAAGAAGAAATCCTCGACTCGATTGCCAACCTGTCCGTCCTGGAGCTCTCCGAGCTCCTCAAGGCGTTCGAAGACAAGTTCGGCGTGACCGCTGCGGCTCCCGCCGCCGTGGCCGTGGCCGGCCCCGCCGGTGGCGGCGCCGCTGCTGACGCTGCCGAAGAGCAGGACGAGTTCGACGTGATCCTCACCGCTGCCGGTGAGAAGAAGATCAACGTCATCAAGGAGGTGCGCTCGCTCACCAACCTCGGTCTCAAGGAGGCCAAGGAGCTGGTCGACGGCGCCCCCTCGCCCATCCTGGAGAAGGCTTCCAAGGACGACGCCAACAAGGCCAAGGAGGCCCTCGAGGCCGCCGGCGCGAGCGTCGAGCTCAAGTAGCACCGAGCGGGCCTGCCCGCTCTGCAATCCTGAACCGAACTTTCTGTGCTGCTCGTTGCCTGGCAACGGTCCGCACAGAGAGTTCGTTCGGTTTTGGGCGAGGGTTCGGGTCAGCCCGGGGGCGGGCCGAGCTCCTTGGCGATGCGGTGGCCGCTGCGGACGGCGCTCTCCATGTAGCCGGCCAGGGTCTCGGTGTGCTCGCCCGCGAGGCGGATGCGGCCGGTGCCGGAACGGATGGCCGGCCAGAACGGTGCCATCTGCCCCGGGTGCGGCACCGCGTACCCACCGCCCGTGTAGCGCTCGTCGGCCCACGCCGTGGTGGCCTGCCGGTGGGCGTCGGCGGCAGGGGCCTCGGGGTACACGGCGGCGAACTGCCGGCGGACCGCGGCGATCCGGTCGTGCTCGGACTGGCTGGCGGCCTCGTCGGCTCCGTCGCCGGTCATGAACGCGGTCAGCAGCGCCTGGCCGCCGGGCCCGGCGTAGGAGTCGGTGGGGGACCAGGCGATCCCGAACGGTTCGTCGGTCACCGTGAAGCCCGAGAGGCGGCCGGCCGGGTCGTGGGCCCAGAACGCCGACCGGTACTGCACGGTGACCTTGGCCGCCTGGCCCAGATCGAGCCCGTCGATCGCGTCGGCCAGGGCGGCAGGCAGCGGCGGCGTGAACGCGACCCGTCGCAGGGGCACGAACGGGCACGCCACCACCAGCCACGCCCCGGCGTACGCCTTGCCGCCGGCGGTCACCGTCACGCCCTCCGGGCCGTGGACCACCTTGGTCACCGGTGCGCCGAGCACCACCCGGTCGCCCAGCTCCTCGGCCATGGCGGCCGGCAGCTGGTCGTTCCCGCCGTGGACGCGCATGGCCTCGACGCCGCTGTCCTCGATGTCCTCGCCCACGGCCGCTTGCTGGGCTGCGAACAGCAGGGACACGTCGTCCATCTCGGCGTTGAACTCCCCGCGGCTGTCGGTGTCGACCAGGAAGCGGGCCTCGGGGAGCAGGTCGAGCCCGTCGACGAAGTCGGCGAGTGATCGGGCGTCGAGCTCGGCGGCGTGCTCGAACGCCTCGGGGTGCTCCGGGTCGATCCCGGCGGCCAGGTCGTCCAGCTCCGTGTAGAAGCGCCCGTAGTCGGCGGCCACCGCGCCGTCGCGGCCGGCCGCGAACGCCGATGTCGTCTGCCGCCGGCCGTGCCACGAGGTGAGGCCGTCGAGGATCTTGTTGGGCGGACGGGCCTCGGTGCGGAGGTGGAAGCGCTCGAGCATCGCGAGCAGATCGTGGTGGTCGATGTCGATCGACTCGCCGCCGGTCTCGGCGTGCAGCCCCTCGGTGAACGAGGTGCGATCGGTGTGGACCCGCCCGCCGACGCGGGTGCGGGCTTCGAGCACCACGACCTGCCAGCCGGCCGCGGTCAGGTCGAGCGCCACCGTGAGCCCGGCCAGCCCCGCCCCCACGACCACGACGCGCTGGGCGGACCGGGCGTCGGGGGTGAGCATCTTGTCCTGGATGCCGGCGCCCTCGGACGGACCGTCTGAGCTGCAGGCCGCCAGGCCGACAGCCGCGGCTGCGGAGAGGCCCAGCGCGATGGCCTGCCGTCGGGTCGGATCGTGCGGCGCGCTCACGGGTGGGACCCTACGGGTCGATCAGGACCACACGGCCGTGTCGCCGCGCACCGGGTGGTCATCGGCGGAGGTGCGGCCGCTCGTCGCGCGCGTCCGGTGCCCCGGTCCCACGCGATCCGAGGACTGAGCCGGCCGCGTTTGGGACCACGTTGGGACCGCCGAAGGCTGGGAACGGGGCGAGGAGGTGGGGATGATGGGCCTTCCGTCCCGGCGCACCCTCGAGGAGCCCACGTGCCCGCTCTCCCCCTTCGTCGCACCACCTTGATGGCACTGGTGGTCGCCGGCTGCCTGGCGGTGAGCCTCACGCCGACGCCGGCGTCGGCCGCCACCGACTGCGCGCACGACTGGGTGCCGACGCCGCCGAGCAACGACAACAAGGCGAACCCGAAGGACTTCGGGGGACCGATCTTCTCGACGAGCGGCCACACCTGCTGGGCCACCAAGGAGGCGGGAGAAGCGGCCCACGCCGGCCAGCCGGCGGCCAAGTCGGTGTGGCTGACGATGGACACCTTCGAGGCCTACACCCAGCGCATCGACGTCTACACGGCCGGGAGCGACTTCGACACCCGACTCGCCGTGTACAGCGAGACCGGTGCCCTCGTCGCCGCCAACGACGACGCCACCAGTTCGAACCGGACGAGCAAGGTGTCCTGGCTGCAGACCCGGGTGCGCGACGACTACCGGGTGGCGATCGACGGCTACACGAACGCGAGCTCGGTGACCGCCGACGGCACCTACATCATCAGCTACTCGCTGCCGCTCGTGGCGTTCACGTCGACGACGCACCTCACCCGGGCGACGATGAAGATCTACGCCGACCGGGCCCCGACCTCGGCGGAGATCAGCAAGACCGTCGACGAGTACCGGAACGGCCACTACTTCCAGCCCGGATTCATCATGGTGCACCGGGCGAGCGCGTCGATCTCCGAGGCCATGCCCGTCGCCCGGCTCTACACCGCGGTGTTCAACCGGCTGCCCGACCCGAGTGGGCTGGCCTACTGGATCAAGAAGCTCCGGACCGGGGCCTCGCTCAACACCATCGCCGCCAACATGACCACGTCGAGCGAGTTCAAGAACACCTACGGGAGCCTTGGCAACGGCCAGTTCGTCGACCTCGTCTACAACAACGTGCTGAAGCGGGCGCCCGACAGCAACGGTCGCACCTACTGGGTGAGCAAGCTCGACGGCGGGTTCAAGCGCTCGGCGATGATGGCGCAGTTCTCCGAGAGCAACGAGTTCGTCACCAAGTCGGCCAACCTGATGTTCACGGCGATCATCTGGCGGCTCGGCCACGGCTCCAAGAACGACGCCCAGCTCAAGGCGATGATCGACGGGGGCGGTGCTCAGTTCAACAGCGTCGACTCGTTCGGCCTGCTGCTCGAGGACGCCGGCTTCAAGAGCTACGTGGCCGGCCTCTGATGGGTGGAGGAGGGCGCAGGCCGACGGCTCCCAGCGCCGCTGCTTCAGGCCCTGGCCACCGAGAAGGTGACCTCGACCCCGTCGAGCGCGCACCCGCTCGGCTGCGGCTCGTCGACGTAGGACACCGAGGTGGCCAGGACGCTGTCGGCGAGGTGCTGCTGGTTCGCCGCCACCATCGCCTGCACCTCGTCGGGGAGCTGGAGACGGAGGCTGATGCGGTCGGTGACGTCGAGCCCGCCGTCCTTGCGGGCCTGCTGGACCGCTCGGACCAGGTCTCGGGTGATGCCCTCGGCGTGCAGCTCGGGCGTGACGTTGGTGTCGAGGGCGACGACCAGGCCGGTGTCGATCGTGCGGCCCTCGGGGTCGACGTAGCGGACGGGCGCCGCGGCCACGTCGTCGGCGGTCTGCAGCACGAGCTCGTACTCGCCCTCCTGGAGTGCGTGACCCCCCACGACCACCGATCCGTCGGCAGCCCGTGACCAGTCGCCGGCCTTGGCGGCCTTGATGACCTCTTGCACCTGTTTGCCGAGGCGGGGTCCGAGGACGCGGGGGTTGGGCCGCACGACCTCGGTGCCGTAGGCGGTGCGGTCACCGGAGACCTCGACGGCCTTCACGTTGAGCTCGTTGGCGATCAGGTGGGAGAACGGGGCCAGCGCCGCGGCGCGGTCGCCGGCCACCGCCAGCGACGGGAGGGGCAGCCGGCTGCGGAGCTTGCGCTCCTCGCGCAGGCCGAGGGCGGTGGAGCACACGGCCCGGACCTCGTCCATGGCCCGCACCAGCTCGGGGTCGGCCGGCAGCACCGACGCGTCGGGCCAGTCCGCCAGGTGGACGGACCGCTCGCCGGTGAGCCCGGTGTGGATCTCCTCGGCCAGCATCGGCAGGAGCGGGGCGACGACCTTCGAGAGGGTCACCAGCACCGTGTAGAGGGTGTCGAACGCGTCGGCCTTGTCGGCCGACGCGGCCCCGCCGTCGGCGGCCACGGCACCCGGCGCCCAGAAGCGCTCGCGGCTGGAGCGGATGTACCAGTTGTTGAGGGCGTCGAGGTACGACGTGATCTGGTTGCAGGCGCCGGCGATGTCGTAGGCGTCCATGGCGGTGGTTACGGCGTCGACCAGCGTGCGCGTCTTGGCCAGGAGGTAGCGGTCCAGCTCGCCGGTGGCGTCGGTCCGGAACCGGGCCTGGTACCCGTCGGCGTTGGCGTAGAGCGTGAAGAAGTGGAAGGCGTTCCAGATCGGGTTGAGCACCAGGCGCACCATGTCGGTGATGCCCGAGCCGTCCTCGGCGATCTTGAGGTCGCCGCCGCGCAGGATCGGCGAGGACATCAGGTACCAGCGCAGCGCGTCGGAGCCGATCTCCTCCATGATCTCTTCGGGGTCGGGGTAGTTGCGGAGCTTCTTGGACAGCTTCCGTCCCTCGGCATCGAGCACCACGCCGTGGCAGTTGACGTTGGCGAAGGCCGGGCGGTCGAACAGCGCGACCGACAGGACGTGCAGCGTGTAGAACCAGCCGCGCGTCTGGGCGATGTACTCGACGATGTAGTCCGCCGGGGCGTGGGAGTCGAACCACTCCTTGTTCTCGAACGGGTAGTGCACCTGGGCGTAGGGCATGGAGCCGGAGTCGAACCAGCAATCGAGCACCTCGGGCACCCGCCGCATGGTGGACCGCCCGGTGGGGTCGTCGGGGTTGGGCCGGGTCAGCTCGTCGACGACCGGCCGGTGCAGGTCGTCGGGACGCACGCCGAAGTCGGCCTCGATCTCGTCGAGGCTGCCGTAGACGTCGGTGCGCGGGTAGGCCGGGTCGTCGCTCTGCCAGATCGGGATGGGCGAGCCCCAGAACCGGTTGCGGCTGATGGACCAGTCGTGGGCTCCCGCCAGCCACTTGCCGAAGGACCCGTCCTTCACGTGCTCGGGGATCCAGTTGATCTCCTGGTTGTGGGCCAGGAGCCTGTCGGTGAGGTCGCTCACGCGGACGTACCAGGACGACATGGCCCGGTAGATGATGGGCGTGTCGGTCCGCCAGCAGTGCGGGTAGTTGTGGTCGTACGTCTCGTGCCGCAGGACCCGGCCCTCGGACTTGAGGTGCCGGATGATGTCGGGGTTGGCGTCGAACACGTTGACACCGGCCCAGTCGGGCACGTCCTCGGTGAACTGGCCCTTCTCGTCGACCGGGACGACGAGCGGGATGCCGGCGGCGTTGCCGACGCGCTGGTCGTCCTCGCCGAAGCCGGGGGCGATGTGCACGACGCCCGTGCCTTCTTCGGTGTCGATGAAGTCGCCGGCGAGCACCCGGAAGCTGTGGGGGTTGTCGGCGAAGTAGCCGAACAGCGGCGCGTAGCTGCGGCCGACCAGCTCGGCCCCGGTGAGCGTGGCCACCGGGGTGGCCTCGCCCAGCTCGGCGGCGTAGTGGGCGAGGGTGGCCTCGCCGAGGACGTAGTGCGTGCCGTCGTGCTCGACCACGGCGTAGGTGAGGTCGGGGCCCACGGCGAGCGCCAGGTTGGACGGCAGCGTCCACGGCGTGGTGGTCCAGGCCAGGAGCTTGAGCGGGCCGGGATCGCCGTCGACGGGATCGAGGTCGAACGCCACGGTGATGGCTGGGTCCTGGCGGGGACGGGTGGCGTCGTCGAGGCGGATCTCGAAGTTGCTCAGGGGCGTCTCGGCCCCCCAGCTGTAGGGCAGCACGCGGTAGGCCTCGTAGATGAGGCCCTTGTCCCAGAGCTGCTTGAAGGCCCAGATCACGCTCTCCATGTAGGAGAGGTCCATCGTCTTGTAGTCGTCCTGGAAGTCGACCCAGCGGGCCTGGCGGTTGACGTAGCGCTCCCACTCGGCGGTGTAGCGCAGGACCGAGGTGCGGCAGTAGTCGTTGAACTTGTCGATGCCGAACTCGTTGATGGCCTTGTGGCCGGCGATGCCCAGCTCCTTCTCGGCCTCCATCTCGGCGGGCAGGCCGTGGGTGTCCCAGCCGAAGCGGCGGGCGACCCGGTGGCCGCGCATCGTCTGGTAGCGGGGGACGACGTCCTTCACGTAGCCGGTGAGGAGGTGCCCGTAGTGCGGGAGGCCGTTGGCGAACGGGGGACCGTCGTAGAAGACGTACTCCTGGTCGGCGGGGCGCTGGGAGACCGAGGCCTCGAACGTGCCGTCGGCCGCCCAGAACTCCAGGATCCGGCGCTCGATCGCGGGATAGTCCGCGCGGCTCGGAACCTTCGGGTACGGGGGCTGGGCGTCGCTGCTCACGACCGGTGAGCCTACCGACCACCCCTGTCACCTCCCGAAGCCGTTCCGGGCGATGATGGCGCCATGCGCCACGCCCGCTTCGACGTCGCCCACCTCGCGATCGAGCAGGTGCCCGTGATCCTGAAGGCGGCCTACCTGCTGGTGGCCGAGCAGGACGGCATCGACGCCCTGCAGTGGGAGTGCCTCGCCTATGCCCTCGACCCCGCTCCCATCCCGCGGGGCACCTACCGGGTGGAGATCGACACGCTCGACGGCCGCCGGCTCTCGGGCACCGCGGTGCTGGTCCGGTCGGTCGACGGGGCCCACGTGCTCCGCGGCGATGGTGCGCTCGACGGCGTCACCGCCGACGATCTCAGCTGAGCGCCCAGCGCTCGGAGGCGTCAGAGCGCCTGGATGGCGAGCGAGAGGAACGCCAGCGACGCCATCACCGCCGAGATCAGCCAGGCCCACAGTCCGATGGTCACCGCCAGCCAGAGGTTGCGGAGGCGGTCGGGGGTGAACGGGATCAGCAGGTCGTGGCGCTTCGGGTCGGGGGAGGCCAGACCGATCACCGAGCTGACCAGCTGCCCGGTCCGGACCGCTCGCCGCATCCGGCCCAGCCCGGCGTTCTTGGCGGCCTTGCGATCGCGCAGGCGGCCGGCCAGCTTGTGCAGCTCGGGGCTGCCCTTGGCGCGCAGCACCAGGTCCTGGGCCTGGGCCAGCACCTCGTTGGGGCGCCGGATGGCCGCCGCCAGCGCCCGCGTCCGCATCCCCACGTACCCGGCGATCACCAGCGTGGGCAGGCCGGCGGCCACCGCGATGGCCGCACCGGGCAGCGAGTGGTGCCAGGCCCAGACGCCGAGGAGCAGCGCCACCAGCCCGGTCAGCCCGGCGGCCACGCAGATCAGCTCGATGGTGCGGTGCAGGGCCCCGATGACCACGCTCAGGGTCCGCGGCCCCGACCGGGTGAGCAGCCGAGTGACGAACGCGACGTCGTCGGTCCCGTCGCCCTGCACGTCTCCGCCTCGCGGCGCGCCGTCGCTCACGACGGCCACCCTACGGTCGGCCGGGTCCGTCAGGGACGGCCGCGGCCGAGCACGTAGCAGGCGATGGCCGCGGCGGCGCCCACGTTGAGCGAGTCGACGCCGTGGTGGATCGGGATGCGCACGCGGCGCCCGACCCTGGCCATGGTCTCCTCTGTCAGGCCCGGTCCCTCGGCGCCGAGGACCAGGGCGACCTTCTCGTCGGGAGCGAGGACGACGTCGTCGATGGGCTCGGCCGCCCTTTCTGGGGTGAGGGCGATCAGGGAGAAGCCGGCGTCGGTCACCTGGTCGATGCCCTCGGGGAACCGCTTGGTCCGGGCCCAGGGGAGCGCGAACACCTCGCCCATCGCCACCCGCGACGCCCGGCGGTAGAGCGGGTCGCAGCACGAGGGGTCGAGGAGGAGGGCATCGGCGCCCAGCCCGATCGCGCTGCGGGCGATCACCCCGAGGTTGGTGGGGTTGCTCACGTTCTCGAGCACCACCGCCCGGGTGGCGCCGGCCAGCGCCTCGGCCACGCTGCGCTCCTCGCGGCGGTCGAGGGCGGCGATGAGCCCGCGGTGCATGGCCATGCCGGTGATCTTGAGCACCACGTCCTCGCCGGCGGCGTAGACGGGCACGGCGGCGTCGAGCGCGGCGGGCAGGGGATCGGTGCGCCGGGCGTCGACCAGGACCGCCCGCACCCGGTAGCCGGCCCGGATGGCCCGCTCGACCACCAGGTCGCCCTCGGCGATGAAGATCCCGGCCATGTCGCCGCCGGGGGCCTCGCGCCGGCGCCGCAGCTCGTGGTCGCGCAGCCCGACGAACTCCTCGATGCGCGCGTCGGCCACGTCGGTGACGGGGATCCAGCCTGCGGTGCTGGTCACGGGCTCAGCCACCGACGGTGATGAGGTGCTCGGCGCCGTCGGTGGCGACCTCGGTGATGGTGGGGGCGACGAAGCTCGACACGTAGAGGGTCCCGTCGTCGGCGAACGACAGGTTGTCGAACGGCGCGCCGTGCTTCACCGTCCGGACGACCTTCGACGTCTTGTGGGCGAGGTCGACGGCGATGACCTGCCCGGTGATGTTGGCGAGCACGTAGGCGCGGCCCTGGGCGTCGGTCGTGCCGGCGGCGACAGGGGGCAGGCCGCCTGCGATCGTGGTCACCTTCGCGGTGTCGGGGTCGATGGCGACCGCCGCGCTGGGCCCGGTGAGCCCGCCGGACGGGGCCACGATCGTGCCGTCGGCGACGATGCCGAAGGCGTTGATGTCGGGCAGGCCGGAGCCGATGGCGACCGCCGCCACCGGATCGGCCGTGGTGTCGATCGCCGACAGCACCCCGTCGGGGCCGAGGGTCCCGATGTAGAGGGTGCCGTCGGGCGCGAACTCGATGGGGTTGATGCCCGCCTCCATCCTGGTGGCCACCGAGTAGCGCCCGTCGACGATGTGGCCCACGTCGCCGTTGACGAAGCCGGCCGACCAGATCGAGCCGTCGGGTGCGATGGCGATGTCGTCGGGTCCGGCCCCGCGGGTGTCGAACCGCTGGAGGATGGTCCCGTCGGCCCGGTCGATCTGGAGGATCTCGTCGTCCTCGATGCTGGCCACCCAGATCGTGTCCCCCTGCACCGCGATGCCGTTGATCGTGCTCGGCGGCGTCTGGTCGTCGGCCGGTGCCGGCTCGGAGGTGGTGGTGGCCGCCCCGCTCGTGGTGGTGGCCTTCGCCGAGGAGCCGCCCGAGCCGTCCGAGCCGCCCGACGAGCACCCGGCGCCCACCACCGCCACCACGGCCAGCCCGACCAGGAGTCGCTTCATGGCAGCGCAACCTACGTGGTCGTCCGCGAACCACGCCGGATCCGGGGTCGGTCGGTACCTGACGAAATCCTTGACCTGTGGAGGCACTCGGTTTACCGTCACCCGGAACTCAGCAGCCCAGCCCGGAGACCTCAGGTCCGGGTTGTATTCGCGTGCGACCGTCGCTAGGATCGCCCCTCGCCGTGGTGCAGCGTGCTGGCTCTCAGAAATGGTTGATCGAAGCGACGCGCCCTGCCACCGCCACTCACCGCGTCACCACCATCTGCTGAGGAGCCTGCGTTGTCCTCTCGTTCCACCATCCGGGACCGTTATTCGTTCGCGAACCTGGAGGATGTCCTCCCGCTTCCCGACCTGATCGCGATCCAGCGCGAATCCTTCGACTGGTTCCTCGATCAAGGCCTGGCGGACACGTTCCGCGACATCTCGCCGATCAAGGACTTCACCGAGACCCTGCAGCTCGAGCTGGAGTTCGACCCCAGCGACGAGGACCTGCGCCCCACCCCCAAGTTCACGGTGGAGGAGTGCAAGGAGCGGGACATGACCTACTCCGCACCGATCTTCGTGCGGGCCCGGTTCATCAACGCCAACACCGGTGAGATCAAAGAGCAGACGGTCTTCATGGGCGACTTCCCCAAGATGACCACCAAGGGCACCTTCGTCATCAACGGCACCGAGCGCGTCGTGGTGTCGCAGCTCGTCCGCTCGCCCGGCGTCATCTTCCAGCCCGGTGAGCGCTTCCGCCTGCGCAACCTGGCCAAGCACCAGCTGGTCACCGGCACCATCCACCCCTACCGCGGCGAGTGGATCGAGTTCGACGTCGAGCAGAAGCCCGGCAAGGACGTCACCGCCGGCACCCGCGTCGCCCGCAAGCGCCGCCTCGGCATCTTCGTGCTGCTGCGGGCCCTCGGCTACGACGAGGAGAACGCTCCGGGCTTCCTGGAGGCGTTCGTCCGCCACTTCGACTTCCTCGAGGGCCAGTGGGAGAAGGAGCGAGACATCGCTCCCACCCAGGAAGAGGCGCTCGTCGAGATCTACAAGCGCGCTCGCCCCGGCGAGCCGCCGTCGGTCGAGTCGGCCAAGGCCTACTTCCGCAACGCGTTCTTCGAGAGCCGCCGCTACGACCTCAGCCGGGTCGGCCGCTACAAGCTCGACCGCAAGCTCGGCCACGAGATCGACAAGATCGCCGAGCTCTTCCCGATGCTCGAGGGCCGGGGCAAGGCCTCCGAGGCCGTGACCGGTGGCCTGATGGCCGATGGCGTCACCCCGCTGCTCGACCGTCCCGAGCCGGGCCAGCCCGTGCTCAGCCGCTGCGAGGTCCTCGCGGCCTGCACCTACCTCCTGCACCTCGTCCAGGCCACGCCGGGCTACCGCCTCGACGACCAGGACCACTTCGCCAACCGCCGCATCCGGTCGGTGGGCGAGCTCATCCAGAACCAGGTCCGCATCGGCCTCTCCCGCATGGAGCGGGTGGTGCGCGAGCGCATGACCACCCAGGACGTCGAGGCCATCACGCCCCAGACGCTCATCAACATCCGTCCCGTGGTGGCTGCCATCAAGGAGTTCTTCGGAACCTCGCAGCTGTCGCAGTTCATGGACCAGGTCAACCCCCTGTCGGGCCTCACCCACCGCCGCCGCCTCTCGGCGCTCGGCCCGGGTGGCCTCTCCCGTGAGCGGGCCGGCTTCGAGGTCCGAGACGTGCACTTCAGCCACTACGGCCGCATGTGCCCCATCGAGACCCCAGAAGGCCCGAACATCGGCCTGATCGGCGCCCTGGCCACCTTCGCCCGGGTCAACGAGTTCGGCTTCATCGAGTCGCCGTACCGCCGGGTCGTCGACGGTGTCGTCACCGACGAGATCATGTACCTCGCTGCCGATGAGGAGGAGGAGTACGTCGTCGCCCAGGCCAACACCCCGGTCAACGCCGACGGCACCTTCGCCGAGGATCGCGTGCTCGTGCGCCGCTCCCCGCAGGCCGCCTCCCTCGAGGACCTCCGCCTCCAGCTCGAGCGGGACATCTTCTTCGGTGCCACCACGGACATCCAGTTCGTGCCCGGCGCCGAGGTCCAGCTCATGGACGTGTCGCCCAAGCAGATCGTCTCGGTCGGCGCCGCCCTCATCCCGTTCCTCGAGCACGACGACGCCAACCGTGCCCTCATGGGCGCCAACATGCAGAAGCAGGCCGTGCCGCTGGTCAAGGCGGAGGCGCCCTACATCGGCACCGGCGTCGAGAGCCGTGCGGCCCGAGACGCCGCCGACATGATCATCGCCACCGATGACGGCGAGATCATCGAGGTCGACGGCACGCTCATCAAGGTCGCCTACAAGACCCAGGGCAACGTCACCTACAAGCTCAACAAGTTCGAGCGGTCCAACCAGGACACCTGCATCAACCAGCGGCCCATCGTGTCCGCCGGCGAGAAGGTCAACGCCGGTGACATCCTGGCCAACGGCCCGAGCACCGACAACGGCGAGCTCGCCCTCGGCAAGAACCTCCTCGTGGCCTTCATGCCCTGGGAGGGCTACAACTTCGAGGACGCCATCATCCTCTCGGAGCGCCTGGTGAAGGACGACGTGCTCACGTCGATCCACATCAAGGAGCACGAGATCGATGCCCGTGACACCAAGCTCGGCCCCGAAGAGATCACGCGGGACATCCCGAACCTGAGCGAGGACATCCTCGCCGACCTCGACGAGCGCGGGATCATCCGCATCGGCGCCGAGGTCGAGGCCGGCGACGTGCTGGTCGGCAAGGTCACGCCCAAGGGCGAGACCGAGCTCACCCCCGAAGAGCGCCTCCTGCGGGCCATCTTCGGCGAGAAGGCCCGTGAGGTCCGAGACACCTCCCTGAAGGTGCCGCACGGCGAGACCGGCAAGGTCATCGACGTCCGGGTCCAGACCCGCGAGGACGGCCACGAGCTGCCCCCCGGCGTCAACCAGCTGGTCAAGGTCTACGTCGGCCAGCGCCGCAAGATCTCGGTGGGCGACAAGCTCGCCGGTCGCCACGGCAACAAGGGCGTCATCTCCCGGATCCTGCCCATCGAGGACATGCCGTTCCTCGCCGACGGCAGCCCGGTCGACATCATCCTCAACCCCCTCGGCGTGCCCTCCCGCATGAACGTGGGCCAGGTCATGGAAGCCCACCTGGGCTACGCGGCCCGCTGGGGCTGGGACACCGAGAAGTCCGGCAAGGTCGGTGACGAGGCCTGGCGTACCGAGCGCAAGACCCGTCCCGCCACCCCGCCGGCCAAGCTCATCGCCACCCCGGTGTTCGACGGTGCCTTCTGGGACGAGGAGACAGCGGCCAAGAAGCACCCCACCATCCAGCAGATCCTCACCAACCTCACCCCGGAGTCTCCCTACGAGGAGTACGGCGACGGCGGCCGGTTGATCCAGGACAACGGCAAGACCACGCTCTACAACGGGCGCACGGGCGAGGCCTACGACAACCCGATCACCGTCGGGTACATGTACATCCTCAAGCTCGCCCACCTGGTGGACGACAAGATCCACGCCCGGTCCACCGGCCCCTACTCCATGATCACCCAGCAGCCGCTCGGTGGTAAGGCGCAGTTCGGTGGCCAGCGCTTCGGCGAGATGGAGGTGTGGGCCCTCGAGGCGTACGGCGCCGCCTACTGCCTGCAGGAACTGCTCACCATCAAGTCCGACGACGTCCTCGGCCGCGTGAAGGTCTACGAGGCCATCGTCAAGGGCGAGAACATCCCCGAGCCCGGCATCCCCGAGTCCTTCAAGGTGCTCATCAAGGAGATGCAGGCCCTGTGCCTGAACGTCGAGGTCCTCGCCAAGTCCGGCGAAGAGATCGAGATGCGCGAGCTCGACGAAGACATCTTCCGTACCGCTGAAGAGCTCGGCATCGACCTCTCTCGGCCCGAGCGCGGGTCCGATGAAGAGGACGAGCGTCGCCGGGCCGAGCGGGCCTGACCGGATCGACTGAGAGAAGAGAAGAGAACAACATGCTCGACGTCAACAACTTCGACCAGCTCCGGATCGGCCTGGCCACCGCGGATTCCATCCGCATGTGGTCCAACGGCGAGGTCAAGAAGCCGGAGACCATCAACTACCGCACGCTCAAGCCGGAGAAGGACGGGCTCTTCTGCGAGAAGATCTTCGGTCCCACCAAGGACTGGGAGTGCTACTGCGGCAAGTACAAGCGGGTGCGCTTCAAGGGCATCATCTGCGAGCGCTGCGGCGTGGAGGTCACCCGCTCCAAGGTCCGGCGCGAGCGCATGGGCCACATCGAGCTGGCCGCCCCCACCGTCCACATCTGGTACCTCCGCGGCACCCGTTCGTGGCTGGCCTACCTGCTCATGGGCACCGAGCCCCGTGAGGAGCTGAAGGCCAAGCAGCTGGAGAAGGTCATCTACTTCGCCGCCAACCTCGTCGTCTCCGTCGACGAGGAGAAGCGCGACCAGGACCTGCCCAGCCTCGAGGCCGAGGTGCTCGCCGAGCGCGAGGACCTCGAGAAGGAGCGCGAGCTGGAGCTGGCCCGCCGGCTCGAGGATCTCGAGAAGGAGATCACCGAGCTCGAGGGCGAAGGCGCCAAGGATGCCGACATCAAGGCCCGCCAGAAGCAGGCCGACAAGGACCTCACCGCCATCCGTGAGCGCTGGGAGCTCGAGCTCGACGTCCTGAACCGGGCGTTCGACGAGTTCAAGACCATGTTCTCCCGTCAGATCATCGAAGACGAGATGCTGTGGCGTGAGCTCGAAGACCGCTACGGCGACTACTTCGAGGGCGGCATGGGCGCCGATGCGATCAAGTCGCTCATCGCCAAGCTCGACTTCGACGAGGAGGAGATCAAGCTCCGCGCCGCCATCGACCCGCAGGAGGGCCAGCGCCCCCTGTCGGCGCAGCGCAAGCAGAAGGCCATCAAGCGCCTGAAGATCGTCTCGTCGTTCAACCAGCGCGACGAGAACGGCAAGCGGATCAACGATCCCGGCGCCATGATCCTCGACGTCGTCCCGGTGATCCCGCCGGAGCTGCGTCCCATGGTCCAGCTCGACGGTGGCCGCTTCGCCACCTCCGACCTGAACGACCTCTACCGCCGGGTGATCAACCGGAACAACCGCCTGAAGCGCCTGCTCGACCTCGGGGCTCCCGAGATCATCGTGAACAACGAGAAGCGGATGCTCCAGGAGGCGGTCGACGCCCTCTTCGACAACGGCCGTCGCGGCCGTCCCGTCACCGGCCCGGGCAACCGCCCGCTGAAGTCGCTGTCGGACATGTTGAAGGGCAAGCAGGGCCGGTTCCGCCAGAACCTCCTCGGCAAGCGCGTCGACTACTCCGGCCGTTCGGTCATCGTCGTCGGCCCCACGCTCAAGCTGCACCAGTGCGGCCTGCCCAAGCTCATGGCGCTCGAGCTCTTCAAGCCCTTCGTCATGAAGAAGCTGGTCGACGCCGAGCTGGCGCAGAACATCAAGAGCGCCAAGCGCATGGTCGAGCGCCGTCGGCCCCAGGTGTGGGATGTCCTCGAAGAGGCCATCAAGGAGCACCCGGTCATGCTCAACCGTGCCCCCACGCTCCACCGCCTGGGCATCCAGGCCTTCGAGCCGGTGCTGGTCGAGGGCAAGGCCATCCAGATCCACCCGCTGGTGTGCACCGCCTTCAACGCCGATTTCGACGGCGACCAGATGGCTGTCCACCTGCCGCTCTCGGCCGAGGCCCAGGCTGAGGCCCGCGTGCTGATGCTGTCGGCCAACAACGTGCTGTCGCCGGCCCACGGCCGGCCGCTGGTCACGCCCACCCAGGACATGATCATCGGTGCCTTCTACCTCACCGAGATCGTGCCCGACGAGAAGGGCAACGGCCGCGTGTTCCGCCACCTCCACGAGGTGGAGCGGGCCTACGAGGCCGGCGACCTGGAGCTGCACGCCCCCATCCAGTTCCGCGGGCTCGGCGAGGACGGCGAGCGGATCATCACCGATGACACCACCGCCGGCCGGTTGTTCTTCAACCGCACCCTGCCCGAGTCGTTCGAGTACATGAACAAGCGCATCTCCAAGAAGGAGATGGGCGAGATCGTGGACCGCCTGGCTCGAGGCGAGGCCAAGAACGTGGTCTCGAGCAGCCTCGACGCCATCAAGAACCTGTGCTTCCGCTACGCGGCCCAGTCCGGCATCACCATCTCCATCGACGACGTGAAGACGCCGCCGGAGAAGGCCGGGATCATGGAGGACCACGAGCTCCAGGCCCAGAAGGTCGAGGACCAGTTCCGTCGGGGCATCATCACCGACGGTGAGCGCCGCCAGAAGGAGGTGGAGATCTGGACCGATGCCACCGACATGGTGCGTACCGCGATGGAGCTCAACCTCAAGAAGCAGAAGTTCAACCCCATCGAGATGATGGTGGGCTCGGGCGCTCGAGGAAACATGATGCAGGTCCGGCAGATCGCCGGCATGCGTGGCCTCGTGGCCAACCCTCGTGGCGACATGATCCCTCGTCCCATCAAGTCCAACTTCCGTGAGGGGTTGGAGATGCTCGAGTACTTCATCGCCACGCCTGGTGCTCGGAAGGGCCTCGTCGATACGGCCCTCCGGACCGCCGACTCCGGCTACCTCACCCGTCGCCTCGTCGACGTGGCCCAGGAACTGATCATCAACGACGAGGATCCGTTCGAGAAGGCCGAGGCCTCCGGGTCGCCCATCCGCGGCATCTGGCTCGAGGACATCGGTCCCGACACGGCCAACAAGCGCTCGTACATCGAGACCACGCTCTACAGCCGCACCCTGGCCAACGACGTCACCTGCGAAGACGGCACCGTGTACCCCAAGGGCACCATCGTCAACGAGCCGATCATGGAGCACCTCCGTGACGACCCGACGGTCACCCGGGTCCGCGTGCTGTCGCCGCTCACCGACGACTCCGCGGCGGGCATCTCGGCGGCGAGCTACGGCATGTCGCTGGCCACGGGCAAGGACATCGAGGTCGGCGAAGCCGTCGGCGTCATCGCGGCCCAGTCCATCGGCGAGCCCGGCACGCAGCTCACCATGCGTACCTTCCACACCGGCGGCATCGCCGGCTCCGACATCGCCGGCGGTCTGCCCCGGGTGGTCGAGCTCTTCGAAGCTCGCTCGCCCAAGGGCAAGGCCACTCTGGCCCGCACCACCGGTGTGGTCCGGATCGGCGAGGACGAGGGCAAGGGCCGCGTCATCACCATCGTCGGCGACGATGGCACCGAAGACCAGGTGATCGTGCCTTCGCTGGCCCGGCTCGAGGTCAACGACGGTGACGAGGTCGAGGCTGGCGACGCGCTGGTCGAGGGCGCCCGTGACCCCAAGGAGCTCCTCGAGATCCGCGGTGTCCGTGAGACCCAGAGCTACCTCGTCGCCGAGGTCCAGAAGGTGTACCGCGAGCAGGGCGTGTCGATCCACGACAAGCACATCGAGCTCATCGTGCGCCAGATGACCCGTCGGGTCACGGTCCTCGAGACCAACGACTCCGACTTCCTCCCCGGGGAGCGCGTCGACCAGAAGGCGTTCGCCGATGCCAACAAGCTCCTCGTCGAAGAGGGCAAGCGCCCGGCCGAAGGCCGCGTGGAGCTGATGGGCATCACCAAGGCATCGCTCGCCACCGACTCGTGGCTCTCGGCGGCCTCCTTCCAGGAGACCACCCGGGTCCTCACCGAAGCGGCGATCGACTCCCGGTCCGACTCCCTCGTCGGCCTCAAGGAGAACATCATCATCGGCAAGCTCATCCCGGCCGGTACCGGCAAGCACGTCTACCGAGACATCGAGACGCACGCTCCCGACTACCAGCCGATGGCCTTCTACTCGTCCGACGGCGAACAGCTCGACGACAGCGAGTACCTGGCCGGCCTCGTGGCCGATGCCCAGGCCGAGGAGCCGGTGGCCCAGGTCATCGACCTGCCCACCCCCACCGACGCCTGACGCCCGCCGGCTCCGGCCGGTGGACCGAACGTGCTGCGAAGGGCGCCTCCGGGCGCCCTTCGTCGCGCTCCGGGACGGTGCCAACCGGGCCCTGGATCACCTCGGGGCGGCCGCGGGCCGGCTCCTACACTGCCCCGATGCCCAACGCCGCCCCCGGGACCACCGCCGATCGGGCCTGCCTCGTCCTCGGCGGCGCCACCCACAGCACCCTCGGTGCGGTGCGCTCGATCGCCCGGCTCGGGATCCCCACCTTCGTCGCCACCATCGACCGTCGGGCCGTCCCCGTGTTCGCGGCCAGCCGGGCCTGTGCCGGGGTCCGGCGCGTCGCCGCCGGCAACCCGGGCGAGCTGGCCGGTGAGCTCCTCGACTTCGCCCGAGCCGAGCTCCCCTGGGCCGCCCACGTGCTGGTGATCAGCACGAGCGAGCGCGTCATCGACCACCTCGACGCCGGCCGGGACCGCCTCGACCCCCGCTTCGAGCTGGCCATCCCGCCCGCCGCGGTCTGCCGGGCGCTGCTCGACAAGGCCCAGTCGCTGCCCCTCGCGGAGCAGGCCGGGCTGCAGGTGCCTCCGTGGGCGTGCGTCGCGTCGGTGGCCGACATCGAGGCGCTGCCCCGGTTCGGGTTCCCCGTGTGCGTCCGCCCGACGGCGTGGGACACGGTCGGCGCCCACTTCTTCAAGATCGCGATCTGCGAGACGCCCGAGGCGCTCCGCTCGTGCCTCCTGGCCGCCGTCGCCGACGGCGGGACCTTCATCGTCCAGGAGTACAAGGGCGATGCCGACGGGCTGGACGTGGGCATGGTGTGGGTCGCTCCCGACGGATCCGACGTGCGGACCTGGACCGGACGCAAGCGGCGGTCCTCGTCGCCCGAAGGAGGCGTGCTGGCCTGGGGCGAGGCCCGGGCCCTCCCCGATGTGGAGGCCGGCGTGCGGGCGTTCGCCGCGTCGATCGGGTACCGGGGGATCGGCGGCATCGAGTTCCTCCGTTCCGGTGACGACCTGTGGTTCATCGAGTTCAACCCCCGTCTCGAAGCGTTCCACCGGCTGGGCGCCATCTCCGGCTTCGACGCGCCCGCGCTGCTCGCCGGGGCGTGGATCGGGCGGGAGCCCGGGCCTCCGGAGCGTTCCTCGCGTGCGGCCATGTGGGTCGGTGAGGCCTGGTCGCAGCGGGCCACCCACGACCGGCGGGGGCCGGCCCTGCTGGTCGGCGATGGTGCCCGGTTCCTCTCGCACCGGCGCCGGGTCTGCTCGCTGTGGTCGTTCCGGGACCCTGGCCCGGCGCTTGCGTCCGCTCGGGCCGCGCTGTCGCGCCGCGCTCGCCAGGGCGCGGCCTCGGTCCGCGGTCGGTTCCGGCGGGCCCGCCCGGCCGACTAGCCCCGCTCAGCTCCCGGGAGCCGCAGGTGCCGGAGGGCGGCGGCGCAGCTTGCGCAGCAGGCGTTCGGGGCGGACCCGGTAGACGAGCCGATCGGGCCGCAGGCGCAGGTGCTTCAGGTCGACCACGGTCTGCGAGCGGCCCATCGCCAGGGTGTGCAGGCCGATGAACGGGGGTGGCGGCTCGACGACCGGACCATCGACCAGCAGGGGCTCAGGGGCGAGTCGCAGCTCGCACAGGGCGAGCTCGGAGCCGTACCCCCGGGAGCTGCCCTGCATCGGGGCGATCCACGCATCCGGGCCGGTGCCGTCGCCGGCGGGCCGCGGAACGAGCGATCCTCCGGGTCGGACGTAGCTGGTCCGGTTCTCGATCGGGATCTGCTCCCACGTGGTGAGCGGATCGTCCGTGACGTACAGGACGAGGTGCCAGGCCGGCAGGGCCCCGGTGCCGAGCAGGTACCAGCGTCCTCCGTGCTCGAAGATCACCGCGTCTCGGACCGGCACGTCGATGATCGGGCCGACGTGGCGGGAGGCGCCCTCGTCGGGTCGGTACTCCCAGAGGTGGGTCGCGCCGCTCTCGTGCGCCTCGGGGACGATCCAGGTGCGGCCATCGTGGCGGAACGTGGTCGGGAACGAGAGGTGGAACGGAGCGTCGATCACGCCCTCGCGGAGCTCGGCTCCACCATCGGGGGTGAAGCGGAGGTGGGAGATCACCCCCCGACGGGTCGCGAACCGGTACTGCTCGACCAGGTACTCGTCGTCCGCTCCCACCAGGGCGACGGGGTCGGCGAGGAAGTCGTTCCGAGGGTTGCGGAGCCGCGAGAGCCCCGCCGGGTCGAGCCCTTCGGGCTCCGACGGGGGACCGGTCGCGATCCACCAGCTGTCATCGACCAGCCCAGGGCTGCGGCGCCGGAGCTGCTCCAGGCGGCCGTCGACGAAGGCGCGCCACCGAGGATGGTTCCGGCGGACGCGTGCAAGCGGCCGCCACGGGCCACCGGCCTCCCAGGTACCTTCCCCCACCTCCACGAAGCGTCACCGTATCCGCCGGGCGCGAGCCGCCCGATCATCCGCGGGGGACGCCCACCAGCTCCACGATCTCGTCGGTGAGGCGCCGGCAGCTCTCGCCATCGCCGTGGGTCAGCACCGCGGTCACCAGGTCGGCACGCGCCTCGCGCCCGAGGGACGGGTCGGCCAGGTGGGCGGTCACCGCCGCGACCAGAGCATCGAGGTCGGTGACCTCGTCGACCGCACCGGAGGCGGCGATCGGCGCCCAGTGCTCCTGGCGGTAGAACGCCCGGAGCCGCCGCATGCCGCGCCAGCCGATGCCCGGGATGAACACCGGCGCGACCGTGGGCCGGTCGACCGCCGCGCCGTCGATGGCCATCGACGAGCAGATGCTGAGGTGCACGACGGCGTGGGTGAGCGTCGAGATCTGCAGCGCGGTGTCGTGCGACGAGGGCCAGGCGCGGCCACCGTCGACGCGGCCCCAGCCCGGGTCGACGACGACGTGGTCCGAGGCGGCCGCCTCCCACCGGCTGCCCGCCTCCGCGGGGTGGCCGCGCACCAAGACGACGGGGGAACCGGGGATCCGGCCCTCGTCGATGGCGGCAGCGATGGCGGCCACGAGCCGCTCCTCGCCGGGGAACAGCAGCTCGGGACCAGCGGCGTAGAGGAGGACCGGGCGGTCGGGCGGCAGCCCGAGCTGGCGCCGCCAATCGGCCTCGTCCACCACCAGCGAGCGGTCCTGGTGCAGGTCGAACTGCGGCGCCCCGATGATGCGGACGTCGTCGCCGCTCAGCCCGGGATAGCTGCGCAGCAGCTCGCCGCAGTTGAACCGGTTCCAGACCAGGATCCGATCCGGCAGGACCGGCATGCGCCCTCGTGTGGTCGGGTTGTCGAACGAGATGATCGAGGCCAGGGTGGGCACGCACAGGGTCCGGGCCGCGAGCAGGGTGAGGTGGTCGCTGCGGTGGTAGGGCGTGAGCGAGATGACCGCGTCGGCGCCCTGCGGCTCCAGCCAGCGGATGAAGGCGTCGACGTTGGTGCCCGTTGCGGCCATCGCCTCGGCGGCGGCCTCCCGGCGAGCGGTCACCCCGGGCACGCGGAACACGACCTCGCCCCACGCCTGGCGGATCGTGGTGATGATCGTCTGCTGGGTGGTGCCGACGGCTCGGCGCCAGCGCCGGTTGATGGGCGTGGTGGGGCTCTTGAGGCGGTGGTCGAAGTTCAGGTCCGCGAACCGTTCGAGGCGGCGGTACTCGTGGCTCACCTCGGGGTCGGGCAGGCGAGCGGCCGTGGCGCCGGTGGCCTCCACCGCCTCGACCAGCTCGGGGTCGTCCCAGCTCAGGGCCACCGTGGTGTCGGCGACGGCGGCGAGGCGGTCGAGCAGGCCGGTGGGCAGCAGGTACCGAGCCGAGAACCCATAGGACGCCACGACGATGATGCGGGGTCGCAGCGCAGGCACCGAGCCGATCATACCGGCCTCCCGAACGGGCCCGCCGGCGATGCGGGTACGGTGGGCCGGGCCGGCAACGAGGGAGAGGGGCCCCGGTCATGCTCGTCGACGATGGCCCCGAGCCGAGCTGGGTGGTCGTGGGGTCGGGCAGCGCCGGCTACCGCCATGCCGCCGCGCTGCGCCGCCGCGACCGGTCCGCCACGATCACCGTGGTCCGTCGGCCCGAGAGCCACCAGCCGCGGGCTCGTCTCGATGCGCTCGACGTGCGGTACGTGCCCACGGTCGACGCCGCGCTGGACGCCGCCCCAACGGTGGCGGTCGTGGCCGGACCGGCGCCACGCCACGAGGCGGCGGTCGCCGCGCTGCTCGGCGCGGGGGCCGATGTCCTCGTCGAGAAGCCGCTCGCCGCCACCGCCGCAGCCGGCGCGGCGATCGACGCCGCGGCCCGGCAGTCGCCGCGGTCGGTCTGCGTCGGCTACCACCTCCGCGGCGACGAGCTCACCGCCGCCTTCCGGTCGGCGGTCCAGGGCATCGGTGAGGTCGAGGCGTTCGATCTCCACGTGGGCCAGCACCTCGATCTCTGGCGGCCCGGGGTCGACCCGGCTCGCTCGGTGAGCGCTCGCCAGGAGCTGGGCGGCGGTGTGCTCCTCGAGCTGAGCCACGAGCTCGATGCCGCGTCCTGGTGCTTCGGAACGATCGCGGCCGTGGCCGCTCGCACCCGGACCGACGGTGCCCCGACGGACGGTCGGGTCGAGACCGTGGCCGACGTCGAGGTGACCTCGGCCACCGGTGCCCTCGGCACGGTGCACCTCGACATGGTGAGCCGGTCGCCCCGTCGGACGTGGCGCGCCGTCGGCGCCACCGGCACGGTCGAGGCCGACCTCCTCGCCGGCACCATCCGGGGCACGGGCACCGCGGCCCGCTCCTCCCGAGACGTGGCGCCCGGCGGCCGGGACCGAGCCGAGGCCCGCCTGATCGACAACCTGTTCGAGGTGCACACCGGCGCCGCGTCGGCGATGTGCACGGTTGCCGAGGCCCTGCAGGTGCTCCACGTCATCGACGCCATCCGCGCCAGCGCCGCCGGTGGCGGCACCCGCACGACTGTCGCGGCGCCGGTCGGCGCGCCAGGGGGTGGCGCCCGATGAGGGTCGTCGGCGCCGTCTTCGCCCGCGGGGGGTCCCAGGGGATTCCGAACAAGAACCTCGAGGAGCTCGGTGGCCGGTCCCTCGTGGCCCGCGCCGTCGACGCCGCCCGAGCGTGTCCTGGTGTCGAGCGGGTGGTCGTCAGCACCGACTCGCCGCAGATCGCCGAGGTGGCTCGAGCGGCGGGTGCCGAGGTGCCGTGGCTGCGGCCCGCCCACCTGGCCACCGCGGAGGCCCACGAGTGGGACGCCTGGCAGCACCTGGTCTCCTGGCTCCAGGAGCAGGGCGAGCTGCCCGACCGGTTGCTGGTGGTGCCCGCCACCGCGCCTCTTCGCTCCGGGGCCGACCTCGAACGCTGCCTCGCCGCATCGGCGGAGCCCGGCGTCGATGTCGTCATCACCGTGAGCCCTGCGGCCCGCAACCCCTGGTTCAACATGGTGACCGTCGATGAGCGCGGTCAGGCCCGGCTGGTGCTCGAACCGCCCGAGCGCATCCACCGGCGCCAGGACGCTCCGCCCGTCTACGACGTGGGCACGGTCGCCTTCGTCGTCGATCCCCGCTTCGTCCAGCGGGCCACGTCCCTCTACGACGGCACGGTCCGAGCCGTCGAGGTGGCGCCCACCACCGCGGTCGACATCGATACCCTCGTCGACCTGGAGGTCGCCCGCACGCTCCACTCGCTCTCCGAGGAGGCCCCGTGACCCGGCCCACCCCCCACCCGCACCGAACGGTCGCGGAGCTGTCGAGGCTGGACGGCCGGGTCGTCCTCGTGACCGGCGGGGCCGGGTGCATCGGGCAGGTGGCCGCAGCAGGGCTGGCCGAGCAGGGCGCCCACGTGGTGGTGATCGATCGCGACCCGAGCGTGGTCGACGAGGTCGCGGCGCTCCTGGAGGCCCAGGGCGGCCGCGCCACCCCGCTGGCCGTGGACCTCGAGGACGAGGACCAGGTCGTGGGGATCGTGCCCCGCGCGCTGGCGGCCGCCGGCCGCATCGACGGGCTCGTCCACCTGGCGTCGCTCGTGAACGCCGAGCCCCTGCCCGGCTGGACCTCCGACGTGGTGCACCAGTCCACGGCCACCTGGCGCCGCGCCCTCGAGGTCAACCTCACCGCGGCGTTCACCCTGACCCGGGAGTGCATCCCGGCCCTTCGCGAAGGCGGGTTCGGGTCAGTGGTCTTCACGGGCTCCACCTACGGCCTGGTCGGTCCCGACTGGGGGGTGTACGAGGGCACCGACATGGGCAACTCGGCGGCGTACGCGGTGAGCAAGGGAGGGGTCAGCCAGATGGCCCGCTGGTTCGCCACCACGCTCGCCCCGGCCGTGCGGGTCAACACCCTCGTGCCCGGCGGCGTCGAGCGGGGCCAGCCGGCCTCGTTCGTCAGCCGGTACGAGGCGCGCACGCCGATGGCCCGCATGGCGGTCGAGGAGGACTACAAAGGGCCGATCGTCTTCCTCATGAGCGACCTCTCGCGCTACGTGACCGGCCACGATCTGGTCGTCGACGGTGGCTGGACGGCATGGTGAGGCCCACGCCCGTCATCGAGCTGGCGG
Source organism: Aquihabitans sp. McL0605 (assembly GCF_049993875.1). NCBI lineage: Bacteria > Bacillati > Actinomycetota > Acidimicrobiia > Acidimicrobiales > Iamiaceae > Aquihabitans > Aquihabitans sp. McL0605. Next base: position 1,650,316 of record NZ_CP188252.1, on the reverse strand, counting down.
GCCGCCCGGTCGGCCCGGGCCACCCGCCCCTGGTGATCCCCGAGATCGGCATCAACCACGTGGGCGATCTCGGCAAGGCCCGCCGGATGGTCCACGACGCGGCCCAGGCCGGCGCCGAGATCGTGAAGTTCCAGACGCACATCCCCGCGGCCGAGATGATCCCCAACGACGTCGTGCCGGGCAACGAGACCCGCTCGATCTGGGACATCATCAGCGAGGCCGTCCTCAGCGGTGACGACGAGCAGAAGCTGAAGGCCGAGGCCGAGGAGCTCGGGCTCGCGTTCCTGTCGACGCCGTTCAGCCGGGAGGCGGCCGACCGTCTCGAGGCCCTGGGCGTGACGGCCTTCAAGATCGGCTCCGGAGAGTGCAGCAACCTGCCCCTCATCGATCACATCGCCTCGTTCGGGAAGCCGATGGTGGTGTCGACCGGCATGCACGGCATCGAGCAGCTCGGGCCCACGGTGGAGGTCCTGCGGTCCCACCGCGTGCCGTTCGCCCTCCTGCACTGCACGAGCGTCTACCCCACGCCCCCATCCCTGGTGCGCCTCGGAGCCCTCGCGGAGCTGCGAGAAGCGTTCCCGGATGCGGTCGTGGGGTTGTCGGACCACACCCTCAACAACCACACCTGCCTGGCCGCCGTGGCGCTCGGAGCGTCCATCGTCGAGCGGCACTTCACCAGCGACCGCGCCTGGCCCGGGCCTGACATCGAGGTCTCGATGGACCCCGTCGACCTGGCCGACCTGGTGGTGGGAGCCACCGAGATCCACCAGGCGCTCGGTGGGCACAAGTCGGTGCTCGCCGAGGAGCAGGTGACGATCGACTTCGCCTTCGCCTCGGTCGTCACCATCGCCCCGATCCCGGCGGGCGCTCCCTTCGATGGCTCCAACACCTGGGTGAAGCGGCCGGGCGATGGGGAGATCCCGGCCACGCGGCTCCCCGACGTCCTGGGATCGGTCGCGTCTCGCTCCCTGCCCGCGAACCACCAGGTGACGTGGAGCGATGTCCGCTGACGCGACGGCGGGCGGTGCCGGCCCGCCCCGTCAGGTGTGGTTCCTCACCGGGACCCGGGCCGACTTCGGCAAGCTGAAGCCGTTGATCCTCGCCGCTGCCGCCGAGCCGGGAGTCGAGGTCACGGTCGTGGCGACGGGCATGCACCTGCTCGACCTCTACGGCTACACGGTCCTCGAGGTCCGCCGCTTGCCGCCGCCCATCCGGGTGCGCGAGTTCGCCAACCAGCCCACCGGCGCCACCATGGACGTGATCCTGGCCGAGACGACCGCCTCGCTCGGGCGGATGTTCAACGAGCACCGTCCGGACCTGCTCGTGGTGCACGGCGATCGCGTGGAGGCGCTCGCCGGGGCCGCGGTGGGGGCGCTCCGGGGCGTCCCGGTGGCCCACGTCGAGGGCGGCGAACGGTCGGGCACGATCGACGGCGTCCTGCGCCACGCCATCTCGAAGCTCTCCCACCTCCACCTCGTGGCCAACGACGAGGCCGCTCGAAGGATCCTGCAGCTCGGTGAGGTGCCGTCGAGCGTCCGCGTCCTCGGCTCACCCGACATCGACGTGATGGTGTCCGGGTCGCTTCCAGACCTCGACGCCGTGCGGGCGTCGTACGCCATCCCGTTCGACCGCTACGTGCTGGTGCTGTTCCACAGCGTGACCACCGAGCCCGACGAGGCCGCCGCCGCGACGGCCCAGGCACTCCTCGCGGCCGTCGACGCGGTCGGGCTCCCGGCGGTGGTGGTGTACCCCAACAACGACCCCGGCGGCCAGGCCATCCTCGACGTGTACCGATCGCTCGACGGCCGTGACGGCTACCGGGTCTTCCCGTCGATCCGGTTCGAGGCGTTCCTCACCCTGCTGGCCCATGCCGAGGTGCTGATCGGCAACTCCAGCGCCGGGATCCGAGAAGCACCCTTCTACGGCGTGCCCACCGTCAACATCGGCAGTCGCCAGCGGGACCGGTTCCACCATCGGTCGATCCACTCGTGCGACGGCACCGTCGCGGCCATCTCGGCCGCGATCACGGCGGCGCTCGAGGGCGACCGGGTCCCGGCGGCCGATCACTTCGGCGCGGGGGACAGCGCCGGGCGCTTCGTCGAGGTGCTGCGCGACCCCGCCACCTGGTCGATCGACCTCGACAAGCGGTTCTTGGACCTCGACGCCGGCCCGCCCTGAACGGCGCCGCCTCCCAGCCGCGGCCGTGGCCGTGCCCGCAGGCGTCAGCGCGGCGAGGCGGGGTGGTGGGCGATCAGCTCGTCCCACAGGGCGGTGAGCGCCGCCTGCTGCGCGCGCTCGGTGTACCGGTCCACGTACCGCTCCCGCGCCGCGGCTCCGAGCGACCGCCGCAGGTCGGCGTCGGCGACGAGCCGGCCGAGCGCCGTCGCGCTGGCGTCGACGTCGTCGACCTCGACGAGGAGGCCGAGCCCGCCGTCGAGGCGATCGGGCATGGCCCCCACCGCCGTCGAGACGATCGGAAGCCCCGCGGCCATGGCCTCGACGCCGGTGACGGGGCCGCCCTCCGAGCGCGAGGTGATGGCGAAGACGTCGAGCCCGGCGTAGAACGCGGCCCGGTCGGTCACCAGGCCCGGGAGCTCCACGCGCGCGCTGATGCCCAGCGCCTCGGCCTGGGCGCGCAGCGCCTGCTCCTGGGCGCCGGTCCCGCCGATGCGCAGCACGACGTCGGACGCGCCTGGGGCGATGCGGGCGAACGCCTCCAGGAGCACGTCGAGGCCCTTGACCTCGTCGAGCCGGCACAGGGTGCCGATCACGAGCGGTTCGCCGGCCGGCCGGGCCGACGCCCGCTGAAGCTCCAGCAGGTCGTCCTCGATGTCGAGGGCCGACTGGCTGATCGTGACCGTGCGGCCCTGGTAGTCGAAGTGCTCGGCGAAGTCGGCGACCTGCCCCGGGTGCGAGATCAGGATCAGGTCGAGCTGGTTGCAGGTCCCCCGGAAGCCCTTCCGGTAGATGTTGGCGGCGTACTCGGGCGTGATCTCGTGGACCGACTGGTAGAGCACCGGCACCCCGGCGGCGTGCGCGGCGGCCAGGCCCTGCTGGACGAAGGGGAGCGGGGGCCCGAAGAGGTGGAGCACGCTCGTGTTCGCGAGCACCTCCTGGCCCGGCCCGTCCCAGTAGCGGGCGGCCATCCGCCGGACCACCCGGTGGGTGCCGAGCCGGCGCCCGGCGCGCTGGTTGGCGATGGCCTGACGGTTGCCGACGCGCACGAGGGCTCGTCCGGTGACATCGAGGGCCCTCGACCTGGCGGTGGACTCCCAGAGGTGCTCCAGGGCGCTGAAGTCGTAGGCGGCCAGGCGGTCTGCGGTGGTCGACCCGGGCGGTGTGGAGCGGCCGGCGCGGATCGCGACCCGGTGGCCTGTCGCCGCCGCCAGGTCCGCGGCGGCCAGGATCCTCGTCTCCATCCCGCCGTATCCGCCGAGCTGCCAGCCAGCGAAGGTCACCTGAGGTGGTTGCGCGCTCATGATCGCTGGGGACGCTAGTGGCCGGGCCCCTGGGCCTCCCCACCGTGACCAGGTGGCCGATCTTGCTCCGACCGGGGGTGTCCTCCTAGCATGTCTCTTCGGCTCAACGACGGATGTCGTCGTTCGGGAGCCACCATCGAAGTCATCGAGAGGTTCGTTCGTGCCCACCATCCAGCAGCTGGTCCGCAAGGGCCGCCAGGACAAGCCCACCAAGGGCAAGACGCCCGCCCTCAAGGGCGCGCCGCAGCGCCGTGGCGTCTGCACCCGCGTGTACACGAACACCCCCAAGAAGCCGAACTCCGCCCTGCGCAAGGTGGCCCGCGTCCGCCTGTCGAGCGGCGTCGAGGTCACGGCCTACATCCCCGGTGAAGGCCACAACCTCCAGGAGCACTCCATCGTCATGGTCCGTGGTGGCCGTGTGAAGGACCTTCCCGGTGTCCGTTACAAGATCATCCGCGGCACCCTCGACACCTCCGGTGTGAAGGACCGCAAGCAGGCCCGCAGCCGTTACGGCGCGAAGAAGGAAGGCTGACATGCCCCGCAAGGGTCCCGCACCCCGCCGCGAGCTCATGCCCGACCCGATCTACCGGTCGGTCGTCGTCACGCAGCTCGTCAACAAGGTCCTGCGCCACGGCAAGCGCTCCACCGCCGAGCGCATCGTGTACCAAGCGCTCGAGATCGTGCAGACCAAGACCGGCACCGACGATCCGGTGGGTGCGCTGAAGCGTGCGGTCGACAACGTCCGCCCCCAGCTCGAGGTCCGCAGCCGCCGTGTCGGTGGCGCGACCTACCAGGTCCCCGTCGAGGTCAAGCCCCGTCGGGCCAACACCCTGGCCATCCGCTGGCTCGTGGGCTACTCGCGGCAGCGCCGTGAGAAGACCATGGCCGAGCGCCTGGCCAACGAGATCCTCGACGCCAGCAACGGCATCGGAGCCTCGGTGAAGCGCCGTGAAGATCTGCACAAGATGGCAGAGTCGAACAAGGCCTTCGCCCACTACCGTTGGTAGTCGCCTTCGGGCATCAAGACCTTCCCATCCCTACGAGCCTCCGGGTTCGGCATGCATACGACCGGGCCTGCTGCGCAGGACCCGGTCGTGGCATGGAACCAGCACCAGACGTGAACTGAGATCAAGCAGATGCCCGACAACATCCCACTCGAGCGCTACCGCAACATCGGGATCATGGCCCACATCGACGCGGGCAAGACCACCACGACCGAGCGGATCCTCTACTACACCGGCAAGACCTACAAGATCGGTGAGGTCCACGAGGGTGCGGCCGTCATGGACCACATGGTCCAGGAGCAAGAGCGCGGCATCACCATCACCTCCGCCGCCACCACCACGTTCTGGAACGACCACCGGATCAACATCATCGACACCCCCGGCCACGTCGACTTCACCGTCGAGGTGGAGCGGTCGCTGCGCGTGCTCGACGGTGCCGTCGCGGTGTTCGACGGCGTCGCCGGCGTCGAGCCCCAGACCGAGACCGTCTGGCGCCAGGCCGACAAGTACGGCGTGCCGCGCATGTGCTTCGTCAACAAGCTCGACCGCATGGGCGCCAACTTCTACGACGCGGTGGCCTCCATCAAGGACCGCCTCGGCGCCAACATCGCCGTGCTGCAGATCCCGATCGGCTACGAGTCCGAGTTCGCCGGCGTGGTCGACCTCCTCAAGATGAAGGCCCTCGTGTGGGGCGGCGAAGAGCTGGGCGCCAAGTTCGACATCGTCGACATCCCCGCCGACCTCGCCGACAAGGCCGAGGAGATGCGTCACGAGCTGCTCGACGCCGTCGGCTCCGTCGACGACGACATCCTCGAGAAGTACCTCGGCGACGAAGAGATCACCGAGGCCGACCTGAAGGTCGCCATCCGCAAGGCCACCCTCGCCAACGAGCTCGTCCCCGTGCTCACCGGCTCGGCCTTCAAGAACAAGGGCGTCCAGCCCCTGCTCGACGCCGTGGTCGACTACCTCCCCTCGCCCCTCGACCTCCCGCCGGTCGACGGCGTGGAGCTCAAGGGCGGCGCCCCCACCACCCGCGACCCCGATGCCAAGGCGCCGTTCTCGGCCCTGGCGTTCAAGATCGTCGCCGACCCGCACGGCAAGCTCACCTACTTCCGGGTGTACTCCGGCACGCTGCACAAGGGCGACAGCGTCCTCAACAGCCGCACGGGCTCCAAGGAGCGCGTCGGGCGCATCCTGCTCATGCACGCCAACAACCGTGAGGACCTCGACTTCGTGTCCGCCGGCGACATCGCGGTGGGCATCGGCCTCAAGAACACCCGCACCGGCGACACCATCTCCGACGAGAAGAACCCGATCATCCTCGAGGACCTCACCTTCCCCGAGCCCGTGATCCAGGTCGCCGTCGAGCCCAAGACCAAGGTCGACCAGGACAAGATGGGCAAGGCCCTCTACTCCCTCGCCGAGGAAGATCCCACCTTCGTGGTGAAGACCGACGAAGAGACCGGGCAGACCTTGATCTCCGGCATGGGCGAGCTGCACCTCGAGGTGCTGGTCGACCGCATGATGCGGGAGTTCGGCGTCGAGGCCACCGTCGGCAAGCCCCAGGTGGCCTACCGCGAAGCGCTCACCCGGATCGTCGAGAAGCACCGCTACACCCACAAGAAGCAGACGGGTGGCTCGGGCCAGTTCGCCGACGTCACGATCATGCTGGAGCCGGGCGAGCCCGGTGAGGGCTACTCGTTCACCGACAAGATCTCCGGCGGGCGCATCCCCAAGGAGTACATCGGTCCGGTCGATCAGGGCATCCAGGCGGCGCTGTCGTCGGGCGTGCTCGCCGGCTTCCCGATCATCGACGTGAAGGCCACCCTGCTGGATGGCTCCTTCCACGACGTGGACTCCTCGGAGATGGCGTTCAAGATCGCCGGCACCATGGCGTTCAAGGAAGCCGCCCGCATGGCCAAGCCCGTGCTCCTCGAGCCCATCATGGCCGTCGAGGTCGTGACCCCCGAGGACTACATGGGTGACGTGATGGGCGATCTGTCGTCTCGCCGGGGCCGCCTCAGCGGCAACGAGCAGCGCGGCAACGCCACCGCCATCCGGGCGGAAGTGCCCCTGTCGGAGATGTTCGGATACGCTACCGACCTCCGTTCGCGCACCCAAGGTCGCGCCAACTACACGATGCAGTTCGACAGCTACCAGCAGATGCCGAGCAACATCCAAGAAGAGATCGTCGCGCGCTTGCGCGGCGAGTAATCCCAGTTCTCACACGCATTCACCAACCCGTACCAGATCAACACGTAGACGAAAGGCTCCAGGGCAACTGCCATGGGTAAAGAGAAGTTCGAGCGGAACAAGCCGCACCTGAACATTGGCACGATGGGTCACATCGACCATGGCAAGACGACGTTGACGGCGGCGATCACCAAGACGCTCCATGATGCGGATCCGACGACGGCGTTCACGCCGTTCGACATGATCGACAAGGCTCCGGAGGAGCGGCAGCGGGGGATCACGATCAACATCTCGCATGTGGAGTACGAGACGGCGAACCGTCACTACGCGCATGTGGATATGCCGGGTCACGCGGATTACATCAAGAACATGATCACGGGTGCGGCGCAGGTCGATGGGGCCATTCTCGTGGTGGCGGCGACGGATGGTCCGATGCCTCAGACTCGTGAGCATGTGCTGTTGGCTCGTCAGGTCGGGGTGCCGTCGATCGTGGTCGCGTTGAACAAGTGCGACATGGTCGATGATGAGGAGCTCCTCGAGTTGGTGGAGATGGAGGTCCGTGAGCTGTTGACGGAGTACGAGTTCCCTGGTGATGACACGCCCGTGGTTCGGGTGTCGGCGCTCAAGGCGCTCGAGGGTGATGCGGATGCGGCGGCGCAGGTGCTGGAGCTGATGGCGGAGGTCGATTCGTTCGTGCCGGAGCCGGTGCGTGACATCGACAAGCCGTTCTTGATGCCGATCGAGGATGTGTTCTCGATCACGGGTCGTGGGACGGTGGTGACCGGCAAGGTGGAGCAGGGTCAGATCCACACGGGTGATGAGGTGGAGATCGTCGGGATCAAGCCGACGCAGAAGACGACGTGCACGGGTGTGGAGATGTTCCGCAAGCTGCTCGATGAGGGCATGGCGGGCGACAACATCGGTGCGCTGCTTCGTGGCACGAAGAAGGAAGAGGTGGAGCGGGGTCAGGTGCTGTGCAAGCCGGGCAGCATCACGCCGCACACCGACTTCGTTGGTGAGGTGTACGTGTTGACGAAGGAGGAGGGTGGTCGTCACAAGCCGTTCTTCGCGAACTACCGGCCGCAGTTCTTCTTCCGGACCACGGATGTGACGGGGACGATCACGTTGCCGGAGGGCACCGAGATGTGCATGCCGGGTGACAACACGTCGATGACGGTGGAGCTGATCGCGCCGATCGCCATGGATGAGGGCCTTCGGTTCGCCATCCGTGAAGGTGGCCGCACCGTGGGCGCCGGCCGCGTCATCGAGATCCTGAAGTAAGGGCTGACATGGCAGACGCACAGAAGATCCGCATTCGCCTCAAGGCGTACGACCACGAAGTGATCGACCAGTCCACCAAGAAGATCGTGGAGACGGTGCTGCGCACCAACGCCACGGTCCGTGGGCCGATCCCGCTTCCCACCACGAAGCACCGCTACACGGTGATCCGGTCGCCCCACAAGTACAAGGACTCCCGCGAGCACTTCGAGATGCGCATCCACAAGCGCCTCCTCGACATCCTCGAGCCCACGCCCAAGACGGTCGATTCGCTCCAGCGCCTCGATCTGCCGGCCGGCGTCGACATCGAGATCAAGCTCCAGCAGGTCTGATCCCTGGCCTCGCTGAGGCCGCGATCACCGCAGACGTCACGAAGGGGTGCCTCCGGGCACCCCTTCGTCGCGCCCGCACCCGGAGCGGGCGAGCACCGGTTCCGTCAGGTAGCGGTTCCGTCAGGCGCCCAGGACGGCATCGAGCCAGCGAGGGCCCACGACGACCGTGGCGTGCTCGTCGCGGACGTACCGGCGCAGGGCGAGGGCCCGCTGGTCGGCCGCTCCGGGCTGGTCGAGGCAGGCGGTGGCCGCGGCGACCAGCCCGGACAGGTCGCCGGGGGCGGCGAGCAGGCCGCGATCGGCAGCGAGCAGCGCCGCCAGGTCACCGGTGCGCACCGCCACCACCGGCACGCCGCGGGAGCCGGCCTCCAAGGCCACGAGGGGCAGCGGGTCTTCCCGGCTGGGGACCACGAGGGCGGCGACGTCGGTGACCGCCGACCAGGGCGCCTCGGTGGCCGGGTGACGCACGAGGGGGTCGGAGCTCCCCGCCGCGAGCCGCCAGGGCGAGGGCTCCGGGGCGCCGACCCAGTGCCAACGAGCGGCCGGATGGGTGCGGCCCAGCTCGTGGGCACCCGCGATCGCCAGATCCGTGCCCTTGCGCCAGCCGGCCGTGCCGATGGACACGAGTGCCGAGCGGGGACCGGGCGCGAGGGCAGCGTCCCACCCTCCTGGGGGATCGTCGACCGAGCCGGGGACGATGGTGAGGCGCCCCGACGGGGCCCCGCTGCGCACCGCCAGGTCGGCCACCGCGGGGCCCACGGCAAGGAGGGCCTCAGGACGCAGCAGGAGCGCCTCGGCCTGGGCGCCGTGGACCGACCGGCTGAGGGCCACGTCGAGCTCGTGCAGGTGGGCGACGACGCGGGCCTGACCGATCGATGGCTCCACGGCCTCGAAGGTGGGCCACGCTCCGGCGCCCTGCACCAGCACGACATCGGGGCGGGGCAGGCGGCGGACGCGGTGGCGGATCCAGCGCTCGTCGACCTGGCGCCCGGCCGCGGATGCGCCCAGCTCGGCCAGGGCCAGCGCCGTGCTCCGGGCCCGGCTGCGCCCGATGGCCGGTTCGAGCGCGGTGACCGAGGCCGCGACCGAGGCGAGCTCGGTGCGCAGCGGCCCATCGCGCCCGGCCAGGATGTGGATCTCGACGGCATCGGGCCGGACCCGCGCCTGCCACCGGACCAGGCGGGCGAGGGCCACGGGGACGCCCGAGCGGTCGAGGTCGTGGAGGATGGCCCAGAGGACCGGAGGCCTGCTCACGGGGTGGCGCCGACGATCGCCGCGTGCACCACGGGAGCCAGGCGCTCGGTGGTGCGCCAGGCGGCTGCGGCCTGGAGGGCTGACCCAGCGGCACGGCGCCCCGCCGGGTCGGCGAGCAGACCGTGGACCCGCTCCACCAGGCCCAAGGCGTCTCCGGCCGGAGCCACCAGGTCGTCGAGCCCCGCCTGGCGCAGGAGGTCGGCGGCACCACCGGTGTCCCAGGTGACGACGGCGATGGCCTCGCTGGCCGCCTCGAGCACCGCGACCGGTGCAGGGTCCTCCCGAGCCGTGTGCAGGAGGATCCCATCGGGGGGAAGCCAGGCGCGGACATCGGGAACCTCCCCGACGAGGTCGAGGTGGCCGCCCAGGTCGGCTGCCTCGATGTCGTGGCGGACCAGGCGGGCGACGGAGCCATCGGCGGGGCCCCCGATCCACGCCGCGGCGAGCGTGGGGTGCAGGGTGCGGAGCTCGCTCACGACGGCGACGAACGCATCGGGCCCCTTCCGCGCGGTGAGCGAGCCGACGGCGATCACGTCGTGGTGCCCGCTGGGAGGCGACCGGTCGGGGAGGGGAGCGTCGATGGAGGAGTCGACCACGGTCACCATGGACGGCGGCACCTGCCACCGGTCCCGGAGCATCGCGGCGACCCGATCGCCCGTGGCGATCAGGTGATCGGTCTCGCCGAGGAGCCGGGTGCGCTCCGGCCGCGTCAGGATCCGTTCGCACACGTGGTCGAGCTCGTGGATCCAGACGACGAGCCGCGACCGTCGCCTCACCGACGCCGCGGCGGTCCAGGCCGCCACGGTGTTGGCCACCACGATCGGGTGGCCGGCGAGCTGGTGGCGAGGGCGGGTGAACGACTCGCCGGCGCGGGCGAGCGCCGGGAGCGGCGCGTGGGACCTGATCAGGGGGGCGGCTCGTTCGGACCATCGGCCCCCGACGCGGGTCGGGCCGACCCCCTCGAACCGGTGCTGCAGCGGCCCGCCCCGCTGCAGCCACACGGCCAGATCGACCGATCCGGAGCCGGCCGCCCACTGCGACCAGCGCAGGGCCATCCCCGGTGCACCCGTGTCGCTGGCGTCGTGACCCACCAGCAGAACCTCGGTGGGGCGCTCCATCGCTGCATCATCGCACGGGCTCCAGGCGGCCGATCGCCCGGTACGTCACGCTTCGGCGCGGATTGGGCCATGGCTTAGAGTGGGCGGCTCATCCGAGGAAGGGCAGGGGGAGTGCCAGGAACCGCCAACACGGCACCACGCGCGACGCGGGTCGCGGTCGTCGGCTGCGGCGCGTGGGGCAAGAACCACGTGCGCACCCATGCCGGACTCGGCACCTTGGCCGCCGTGGTCGACCCCGATCCCGCGGTCGCCCAGGCCCACGCCGACACGTACGGGGTCGCCTCCGCCACCTTCGACGAGGTGCTCGCCGACCCGACGATCGACGCCGTGGTGGTGGCAGCACCTGCGGCCGACCACGCTCGCCTCGCCGAGGCCGCGCTCGGGGCCGGCAAGCACACCTTCGTCGAGAAGCCGCTCGCGCTGAAGGTCCAAGACGCCGAGCGGGTCGTCGCCGCCGCCCACGCGGCGGACCGCGTCCTCATGGTGGGCCACCTGCTCCAGTACCACCCCGCGTTCCTGGCGCTCAGCGACCTGGTGGCATCGGGCGAGCTCGGCGACCTGCGCTACCTGTACTCGAACCGGCTCAACCTCGGGCAGTTCCGCCAGGAGGAGAACGCGCTGTGGAGCTTCGCTCCGCACGACCTCTCCATGATCTTGAGCCTGGTCGGCGAGGAGCCCTCCGACGTGTGGGCCACCGGAGCGGTCTTCTTGAGCTCCGAGGTGGCCGACGTGACCACCACCCACCTCACCTTCGCCAGCGGCCCGCGCGCCCACGTGTTCGTGTCCTGGCTGCACCCGTTCAAGGAGCAGCGCCTGGTGGTGGTGGGCAGCGAAGCCATGGCGGTGTTCGACGACCGCAACGAGTGGGACGACAAGCTGGTCGTCTTCCGCCACAGCGTCGATTGGACCGATGGGCGGCCGAAGCCCATCCGCGCCGAGTCCGAGCCCGTCGCCCTCCAGGTGTCCGAGCCCCTCCGCGACGAGTGCCAGCACTTCTTGGACTGCATCGCCTCCGGGGCCACGCCCCGCACCGATGGAGCGGAGGGACTGCGCGTGCTGCGCGTCCTCGCCCGGGCCCAGGAGGCCCTCGAATCCTCCTCCAGCTTCGCCCCTCCGTCCGGAGGCCTGGTGTGAGCGACGACGAGCCGGTCGTCCACGAGTCCGCCTACGTCGACGATGGCGTGGTGATCGGTCGGGGCACCAAGGTCTGGCACTTCTCCCACCTCATCTCGGGCTCGGTGATCGGCGCCGAGTGCTCGATCGGCCAGAACGTGGTGGTCGGTCCCGACGTGGCGATCGGCGACCGGTGCCGCATCCAGAACAACGTCAGCGTCTACGCCGGCGTCACGCTCGAGGACGGGGTGTTCTGCGGGCCGTCGTGCGTCTTCACGAACGTGTACAACCCGCGTGCCGAGGTGTCTCGCAAGGACGAGTTCCGGTCCACGGTGGTGCGGCGCGGGGCCACCATCGGCGCCAACGCCACCATCGTGTGCGGCAACGAGATCGGCGCCTACGCCTTCATCGGGGCCGGCGCGGTGGTGAACCGGCCGGTGGCGGCGCACGCCCTGGTGGTCGGCACGCCCGCCCGCCAGATCGGGTGGATGAGCCACGACGGCGAGCGCCTCGGCGAGGACCTGACCTGTCCTCGCAGCGGACGGCGCTACGAAGAGGTCGGCGGTCAGTTGCGAGAGATCACCAGTTCTTCTCCGGAGGCTTGACATGCAGTTCATCGACCTGGCCGCTCAGCAGCGCCGCATCCGCCCGCAGCTGGACGAGGCGCTCGCCCGCGTCCTCGACCACGGCCGGTACATCATGGGTCCCGAGGTCGCGGCGCTCGAGGCCGACCTGGCCGCCTTCGTCGGCGAGGGCGAGGTGGTGTCGTGCGCCAGCGGGACCGATGCGCTGGTGATGGCGCTGCTCGCGCGCGGTGCCGGCTCGGGCACGGCGGTCTTCGTGCCGTCGTTCACCTTCGCGGCCACCGCCGAGGCGGTGGCCCTGCTCGGGGCGACGCCCGTGTTCGTCGACATCGATCCGGTCACCTACAACCTCGATCCGGCCAGCCTCGACGCCGCCGTGCGCGGCCTCGATCCGGGGTTGCAGGCGGCCGGCGTCATCCCGGTCGACCTGTTCGGCCTCCCCGCGGACTATGCCGCCATCGACGCCGTGTGCGCCGACCACGGGCTGTGGGTCATCGCCGATGCCGCCCAGGGCTTCGGCGGCTCGGTCGGAGACCGGCGGGTCGGGCGGTTCGCTCCGCTGACCACCACCTCGTTCTTCCCGGCCAAGCCGCTCGGCTGCTACGGCGACGGTGGCGCCATCGTGGCGCTCGATCCCGATGATGCCAAGGTGCTGCGCTCCATCCGGGTCCACGGCTCCGGGTCCGACAAGTACGACAACGTGCGGCTGGGGATCAACGGCCGCCTCGACACCATCCAGGCCGCCATCTTGATCGAGAAGCTCCGCTTGTTCCCCGAGGAGCTGGAGCTGCGGGCGCAGGTCGCCGCCACCTACACGGCGGGGCTCGAGGGCGTGGTCGCCACGCCGACGGTCCCGGCCGGCGTCCGCTCGGCGTGGGCGCAGTACACCGTGCGGGTCGACGACCGCGACATCGTGGCCAAGGCCCTGGGAGAGGCCGGGATCCCCACCGCGGTGTACTACCCCTTGCCGCTGCACCGTCAGCAGGCCTACTCGCGCTACCCGGTGGGCGCGGGCGGCATGGCCGCCAGCGACCGGGCCGCCGACCAGGTCCTGAGCCTCCCGATGCACCCCTACCTGGAAGCGGCCGACCAGCAGCGCATCATCGAGGTGCTCCTCGACGCGACCGCTGCCGCCCGATGAGCGCGGGCACCGATCCCCAGGCGCCGGTCGCCTTCGCCCTGCCGCACATCACCGACGACGACGTCGACGCGGTCGCCCGCGTGCTGCGCAGCGGCTGGCTGAGCACGGGCGCCGAGTGCGCCGCGCTGGAGGGTGCGCTCGCCGAGCGGGTGCAGGCGCCCCACGTCGTGGCCGTCTCGTCGTGCACGGCTGCGCTCCAGATCTCGGTGGCGTCGCTCCGGCTGCCCCGTGGTGCCCGCGTGGGCGTCCCCACCTGGACGTTCGTGGCCTCGGCCTCCTCGATCGTCCACACCGGCGCCGTGCCGGTGCTCCTCGACGTCGACGAGGACACCCTCAACGTCTCGCCGGCCGCGGTGGAGGCGGCGATCGCCGAGGGCCTCGACGCCCTCATGGTCGTCCACTTCGCCGGCACCCCAGTCGATCCGAAGGTCTTCGAGCTGGCCGCCGACGCCGGCATCCCGGTCATCGAGGACGCCGCCCACGCCCTGGGTGCCTCCGACGACCGAGGCCCCATCTCCGGGGTGGGCACCGTGTCGGCCTGCTACTCCTTCTACGCCACGAAGAACCTCACCTCGGCCGAGGGCGGGGCGCTGGCCACGCACGACGAGAAGCTGGCTCGCTATGCCTCCAGCCAACGGCTCCACGGCCTGTCGAACGATGCGTGGGGCCGCTACCGCATCGGCGCGGTCACGGACTACGACGTCGTGGAGCCCGGGTTCAAGGCCAACCTGCCCGACGTCTTGGCAGCGCTGGCCCACTCGCAGCTCCGTCGCTTCGACGAGATGCAGGCCCGACGGCGCGAGGTCGTCACCCGCTACCGGTCGGTCCTCGAGCCGCTCGACGGGTGCCGGATCGTGCCGGGCCCGCCCGACCCCCGTTCGGCCGACCACCTCTTCGTGCTCGTCCTCCCCGAGGGGATCGAGCGGTCGGAGGTGACCTCGGTGATGGCGGCGGCGGCGATCGGCACCAGCGTCCACTTCCGTCCGGTCCACACGTTCACCTGGTACCGGGAGCACGCGCTGATCGGGCCCTCGGGGGTGGCCGTCGCCGAGCGCATGGCCCCCCGGACGTTGAGCCTCCCGCTCCACGCCGGGCTGTCCGACCACGACGTCGACCGGGTCCTGGAGACGCTGGTGGGCATCCTTTCGTGAGCACGGGCCGAGCAGGGAGCCCGTCGACGTGGGCGCGCCTGCGCTCGGCGGCGGTCGATCGGATCGTCGCCGGCCTGCTGCTCCCCGTGCTGGCGCCGGTCATCGCCGTCCTGGGGTGGCGGGTGCGTCGTGCCGACGGCGGGCCGCCCGTGATCGGGCTCACGCGGATCGGCCGCGACGGTGCGCCGTTCACGATGTGGAAGCTGCGCTCGATGCGCTCCGAGGAGGCCGACGGCTCATCGGGAGGAGCGGTGATCACCGCCGTCGGCGACGATCGCATCACCCCTGTCGGCGCCATGATGCGGCGCTGGCGCCTCGATGAGCTGCCCCAGATCTGGAACGTCGTCCGGGGCGACATGAGCCTGCTCGGACCGCGACCGGAGACGCCGGCGATGGTGGACCTCGATGACCCCGCGTGGCTCGAGGCGCTGGCCGTGGCACCAGGCATCACCGGTCCGACCCAGCTCGTGGTCGAGCGGTGGGAGTCCGAGCGCCTCGAGGAGGGTGCGCCCGAGGACGTCTACCGGACCGAGATCCTGCCGGTGAAGCTGGCCATCGACCAGTGGTACCTCCGCAGCGCGTCGCCCGCGATCGACCTGAAGGTCGCCTGGTCGATGGTGGAGCGCTTCGCGCTCGGCCGGACCGACACGGCGATCCAGCGCATCGTGCGTGAGCAGGTCCCCGAGGCGCGGCTCGTCCCCGTCGACCTGGTGCCCGATGGCTGAGGCTCCCACCGACCGCCCGCTCAAGGTCACCTTCGTCGCGCTGAACTACGCGCCGTCCGTCGGCGGGGCCCAGGAGCACATCCGCCAGGTGGCCGAGGGCCTGACCGCTCGAGGTCACCAGGTGGACATCTTGACGACCGATGCGCTGACGTCGCCCTCGGGCCGCGCTCCGGGGGTGATCCCGGAGCACCGGGAGGT
The DNA here is from genome assembly GCF_049993875.1 of Aquihabitans sp. McL0605. NCBI lineage: Bacteria > Bacillati > Actinomycetota > Acidimicrobiia > Acidimicrobiales > Iamiaceae > Aquihabitans > Aquihabitans sp. McL0605. The sequence goes on along the minus strand of NZ_CP188252.1, from coordinate 1,634,746 downwards.
GCTGGCGGGCGTGGAGGTCCGCCGCTTCGCCGTCGTGCCCTGGATGCTGCGAGCGCAGCGCGGCGCCCGGTGGGTGCTGGGGCGGATCTTCCGCGCCGACGGCGCCGCGGTCCCCGCGGCGCTCGCTCCGCTGCTGGTGGGACCGGCCTCGCCGGGCCTGCTCCGGCCCATCCGCGCCGCGCTGCGCACCAGCGACGTGGTCGTCGCCTGCCCGGCTCCGTTCCTGACGCTGCTGGTCCCGACGATGCTCCCCCGGCCCCGCGCCCGGGTGGTGTCCATGCCGCTGCTGCACGCGTCGAGCCGGGCGCCGGGCTGGTGGGTCCGGCGGGCGCTGCGGCGCGTCGACGGGTCCACCGCGTCCACCGGCTTCGAGCGGGACCTCCTGCACGCCCTGGGTGTGCCGAGCGAGCGCATCGACCTCTTGCCTCCCGGCACCTCCCTCGATCGGTTCGCGGCGCGCACCCCCTCCTCGGCGCGTGCCGAGCTGGGGCTCCCGGAGCGCCCGACGATCGGCTACGTCGGGCGGCTGGCCAGCTACAAGGGGATCGACACGCTGCTCGACGCCGCCCCGCTCATCTGGGACCACCACCCGGACACCACCGTGCTGGTGGCAGGGGCGCGCACCACGTGGTCGGGCCACCGGGACCACCCCGTCACCCGGGGTGAGCCCGACCGGGTGGTGGTGCGGGAGGACCTCGCCTTCGACGAGATCCCGACGTTCCTCTCGGCGTGCGACGTGATCGCGTTCCCCTCCCGCGACGAGTCGTTCGGCATGCAGATCATCGAATCGTGGGCCGCCCGCCGTCCGGTCGTCGCCGCCGGCATCCCCGCGGTCCGCGACGTCATCCGGGCGGGGATCGACGGCGAGCTCGTCGATCCGGGCGATCACGTCGCGCTCGCTCGTGAGCTGGGCCGTCTGCTCGACGAGCCGGACCGCGCCCGCCGCATGGGCGAGGCCGGACGGATCCAGGTCGTCGAGCACCTCACCTGGACGGCGATCGTCGACCGCTGGTCCTCGTTCCTGCACCTGACGGTCCGACGTCCCTCGGTCCTCTCCCCGGCAGGGCGGCCCTGAGGTGTGCGGGATCACGGGGATGCTCGTGCGCGACGGGCTCGACGACCGGGACCGGCAGGAGGTGGACGCCCTCAGCGAGCTGATGGCGCGCCGCGGCCCCGACGACGCCGGCGTGTGGGACGACGGGGCCGTGTGCGCCCTCGGGTTCCGCCGGTTGTCGATCATCGACCTCAGCGCGGGCGGCCACCAGCCCATGGAGTCCGGTGACCGGCAGCACGTGCTGCTCTTCAACGGCGAGATCTACAACTACCGCGAGCTGCGGCGCGAGCTGGAGGCCCTCGGGTGCACGTTCCGGTCCACGTCCGACACGGAGGTCGTCCTCCAGGCCCTGGTGGTGTGGGGCACCGACGCCCTGGCCCGCCTCAACGGGATGTTCGCCATCGCGTGGTACCGCCGGGGCGACCAGAGGCTGCTGCTCGCCCGCGACCCGGTGGGCATCAAGCCCCTCTCGTGGTGGTGGTCACCCCAGGCCTTCGTCTTCGGATCCCAGTACGACCAGGTCATCCGCCACCGGCGCTGCGATCGCGCCGACGTCGACCCGCAGGTGCTGGGGCTCTACCTCCGCCTCGGCTTCATCCCGGCTCCGTACGGGCTGCACACCGGCACCGGCCAGGTCGAGCCCGGCCACTGGCTCTCGGTCCGTCCCGGCGAGGCGCCCACCACGGGGTCGTTCCGGTCCATGGCGGTCGTTCCCCCTCCGGAGGAGCGCCTCTACGGGCGCGAGGCCGATGAGGCGGTGGCCCGCACGGTGGAGGAGGCCGTCGCCCGGCAGATGGTGGCCGACGTGCCCGTCGGGGTCTTCCTCTCCGGCGGCGTCGACTCGCCGCTGGTCACGGCCGCGATGCGCGACCACGTCGACGGGCCCCTGCGGGCGTTCTCCATCGGGACCGACGACCAGGTGTCCGACGAGTCAGCGGCGGCCGGCGTCTACGCGCAGCACTTCGAGGTCGACCACCACCTGCGGATCATCACCGGGCTCGATGCCATGGCGCTGGTCGACGACGTGGCGCAGGCGTACACGGAGCCCTTCGGCGACTACTCGTCGTTCCCCACGCTCATGGTGTCGGCGCTCGCGGCCGAGCACGGCAAGGTCGTGCTCTCGGGCGATGGCGGCGACGAGCTCTTCTGGGGCTACCCCCGGTTCGCGAAGGTCCGTGCCGCCCGCAGGTGGTTCGGTCTGCCCCGTTCGGCCCGGGTGGCGGCGTACGCCGCCACGAAGCCGCTGCCGGTCCACCGGCGCCCCGCCCGGGGGATCATGTTCCCGAGCCTCGGCGCGTGGTACCTCGACGCCCACTCCGGTCTGCGCGACGAGGATCTGGATGCGTTCGCTCCCGACCTGGTGGCGGTGCCCGCGTCGATGGACCTGTTCGACCTGGAGGGCCTGCCCACGGACGACCAGCTCCTCCAGTGGGTGCGGCAGAACGAGCTCCGCTGCCACCTGCCGATGGTGCTGCAGAAGGTCGACCGGGCGAGCATGTTCCACTCGCTCGAGGTGCGGGTCCCGCTGCTCGACCTCGAGCTCCTCGACCTGGCCGCTCGGGTCGACCCCTCGGCGGCGCTCGACGGACCGCTCGGCAAGATCGTGCTGCGCAAGGCCCTGGCCCAGCGCATCCCGACCGAGAAGATCCCCGTCGCCAAGAAGGGCTTCACCGTCCCCATGGCCCGGTGGCTCCGCGAGGACCTGCGACCCGTCTTCGAGGAGCGGGTCCTCTCGCCGGACTCGTTCCCGGCCGGCGCCTTCGATCGCCAGGCGCTCCGGACCTGGTTCGATGGGCACCTGAGCGGGCGCTACGACCGCACTCGCGGCCTGTGGAACCTGCTGGCGCTGCAGCTGTGGGCGGAGCGGCACTGCCGGCCCCTGCCCGCCTCCGGCGCCGAGGTGCACTGATCCCGGCCGGCCCGGCCGGCCCGGCCGGGCGGACGATCGGGCGCAGCTCGCGGCGCGGCCTCCGCGGCGGGAGGCCGCGGGTCAGCCCACCAGCCCCCGGAGCCAGGCGGCCTCGCGCTGGAGCCCCTCCACGGGGTCGACCAGGGGCGACCAGCCGAAGACCTCGTTCGCCTTCGAGTAGTCGGCCACCGTACGGCGCTGGTCGCCGGCTCGGGCCGCCTCGAAGACCAGCTCGGGCTGCACGTCGAGGACCTTGGCGAGGATGGCGACGGCCTCGAGGAGGGTCAGCTCCTGACCCCCGCCGATGTTGAACCGCTCGCCCGGCTGGGGGCTGGCGATGGCGGCCATGGTGGCGGCGACGCAGTCGGTGACGTAGGTGTTGGTGCGGCTCTGGTGGCCGTCGCCGTGGATGGTCAGCGGCTCGCCGCGCAGCATCCGCTCGCCGAGCGCTCGGTAGGCCATGTCCGGGCGCTGGCGGGGCCCGTAGACCGAGAAGTAGCGCAGGATCGTGACGGGCAGGCCCTCGGAGCGGTGCATGGTGTCGAGCACCAGCTCGGTGGCGAGCTTGGTGGCCCCGTAGGGCGACACGGGCGCGAGGGCCCCGTCCTCGGAGCCGGTGGCATCGGCGCCGTACACCGACGAGGTGGAGGCGTGCACGAGGTGGCCGACCCCGGCCCGGAGGCAGGCGCTCCCGAGCCGCTCCGCCGCGATGACGTTGCACGAGAGGTAGGTGTCGAACCCGTCCCACCCCAGCAGGAGGCCGGGCATGGCGGCTTCGTTGACGACCACGTCGCAGCCCTCGACGAGGGGGTCGAGGTCGGCGGTCCGCAGGTCGGCCTCGACGAACGTGAAGGCGTCGCTGGCTCGCAGGCCGGCCAGGTTGGCCTCCTTCTGGGGGCGCGGGTAGTAGTCGGTGAAGCAGTCGAGCCCGACCACCGCGTGGCCCTCCGCGACCAGCGCCTCGGCCAGGTGCGACCCGATGAACCCGGCGGCCCCGGTGACCATCACCTTCATCGGGCCCTCGTCTCGGACCCACGGACCTGCGTCAAGATTCCCCCTGGAGGCGGTGCGCAGACGGGCGGCACCACAGCGCACGACCTTAGCCGTGGACGGGGTGGTGCCTCCCAGCGGCGATGATCGGACCGGAGGGCCTGCTGGGATACCGTCAGGGCCTCGTCGGCCGGACGGGGATCCCGAGGGTCGGCTCCGGCACGACGGGTGCTGAGCCTTCCACTGCCCGACGCCCGAGAGCGACCGATGCCCCATCCCAGCGTCCTTGCCGTCCTGGACTACTTCCCGGCGCCGTCGGAGACGTTCATCGTCCGCAAGCTGACGGGCCTCCGCGATGCGGGGGTGCCCGTCACGGTCGCCGCCGGCCGCTTCGCCCCCGGCGCCCACGACCAGGGCCTTCCGCTGGTCACCACCAACCCGTGGCGCCCGCGCCCGCTCATCGCGACCAAGGGCCGCGGCGCGGCCGGAGCGGCACGAGCGCTGATCGGCAGCTCGGTGTCGTCGGGTGGCGACGCCCGCCCGTCCCTGCGGGGCCGGGCGCACCTCGCTCCGCTCGTGAGCGCCCGCGCCGACATCGTGCACTTCGAGTTCTCCGGGGTGGGGGTGGGCTACCTGGACGTGCTGGACCGCCTCCGCCCGGCGAAGCTGGTCGTCAGCTGCCGCGGGGCCGGCGAGCAGATCGTGCCCCTGAGCGACCCGACCCGACCCCCGGCGCTGCGGGCGCTGTTCGAGCAGGTCGACCTCATCCACTGCGTCTCCGATGACATGCGGGCCACCGTGGTCGATCTGGGGGCACCCGACGACAAGATCCTGGTCAACCGGCCCGCCATCCCGGTCGCCGACTTCGCGCCGCTGGCCGCTCGGCGCGCCCCCCACGACGGCCCGCTGCGCGTGCTGTCGGTCGGCCGGCTGCACTGGAAGAAGGGCCTCGACGACGGGCTCCGGGCGGTGGCGCGGGTGGTCGCGTCCGGCCGGTCCGTCGAGTACCGGATCGCCGGCGAGGGCCCCGAGCGGGAGAAGCTCTCCTTCCTGATCCACGACCTGGGGCTCGAGCGCCAGGCCACGCTGCTCGGCACGCAGCCCCAGGCCGAGATCCGGGAGCTGCTGGTGTGGGCCGATGTGCTGCTGCTGCCCAGCCTCAGCGAGGGCATCTCGAACGCGGTGCTCGAGGCCATGGCCGCCGGCCTGCCGGTCGTCGCCACCTCGTGCGGCGGCATGGGCGAGGTCATCGACGACGGCATCGACGGCTTCCTCGTGCCCGTCGCCGAGCCCGAGGCCGCTGCCGCCTGCCTCGGTCGGCTCGTCGACGACCGGGCCCTGGCCGCCGAGCTGGGCGTGGCCGCGGCCCGCCGAGCCGTGGGGTCGTTCGACGTGAGCCGTCAGATCGGGAACTTCGTGCAGGCGTACGACGCGCTCACCGAGCGCGGACGGGCCTCGTCGGCTGGGCAGGCTGCTCCGCGCCGCCCGTGATCGCAGGGGCGATGTGGACGAACGCGAACCCGAACGCGAACGCGATGCCGACCACGCGGAAGTTGGCGTAGAACATCTGCGCGATCGCCCAGGTCAAGAAGGCCACCGTGATCGGGAGCGTGGGTCCGGCGCGCTTCAACGCCAGGTACACCAGGTAGACGATCAGCGCGATGGCCACCAGGCCCGGGACGCCGTGCTCGCCGAGCATGCGGGTGAACTCGGTGTGCGAGGAGCCTTCGTTCTTGCAGCGGTCGGCTCGGAGCAGGCAGATGTTGTACGGGATCCGGTTGTACTTGGTCATGCCGGGGCCGACGCCGAAGAGCGGGTGCTCCCGGAAGATCGCGAGGTCGTTGGTGGCCAGCTGGGTGCGGCCTGAGGACGTGTCCGAGAACCGCTTGTCGAACGCACCGTTGGTGAACTGGTTGAGGTGGGGGATGATGACGAAGTACCCGAGGGCGAACACCACGGCCACGACGGTCAGGATCCTGAGCCGCATCTCCCGGTTGCGCGCCTGGCTGATCACCAGGCCGGACAGGGCGAGCGCCGTGGCGGTCATGCCGCCGCGGCTGAAGGTCAGGAAGCTCAGCACGACCGCGAAGAGGCCCAGCCCCGCCGCGATGAGCTTGACCGAGAGCTCCCGCTCCGCGAGGAAGGCGAGCACCGCGCACAGCGCGGTGAGGCCCATGAGGCTCGAGACCTGCACCGGCCCGAAGCCGCCGCTGGTGACGAAGTTCGACTGATCGGTGAACACCAGGCCGCCGTTGGCCGCGATGTAGTCGCTGATCGAGGTGAGGGCCGCGATGAGCGGACCGAGCCCGCTGACCAGCATCACCCACAGGATCCGCCGGTACAGCCAGGGCTCGATGGTGATCTGCGAGAACAGCGCCACCAACGTCGCCATGGCGAAGGGGCCGGCGAGGGCGAACGAGATGAACTGGCGAGAGGCGCCGCCCAGCAGCGAGATCGTGATGATCGTCGAGGGGATGAGCAGCATGATGTAGAAGAGCGCGATCCGGCCCGGCTTCGTGAGCTTGTTGTACTTCGTGACCATCACCAGCACGCCGATGGCGATGGTGGCGTAGGGAGCGAGCTGGTACGGGACCGGGGCCCGCACCTGGCGCCAGACGATCTCGGCGTTGGGGATGTAGGCGAGCACGCACAGGGCGACGATGGTGTCGCGCTTGAGGGTGCTGTAGCCGATGATCGCAAGGATCACGGCGGCCTGGGCCGCCCCGATGATCGGCGAGCTCGTCATGGCCCGGGTGAGGACCGCCTGGCCCACGATGGCCGCGAGGAGGATCATCCACCGAGGGACGAGGAGGTGCTTCGACGGGTCGCCGCGGGTGAGCATGCCGGCGACGGCGAGGTTCGGGGGCGGCGGCGAGCCGGCCCGGGCCAGCTCGCCGTACGGCGGCATCACGGACTCAGGGGGTGGGGCCAAGATCAGGCCCGGGGCATGCTGGAGGCGCTCTCGTCCTTCGGCTCGGGCGGGAGCTGGTCGGTGTCGATGCGAGGCGGGTCGTAGGACTTGCGACCGAAGAAGCGGCCGATCACCGGGAAGGTGGAGTGCGGGGTGTACCCGTAGTACTCGTAGAACGAGCCGTAGGTGTCCTCGCCGGCGACGCCGGTGAGGACGCTGCCCACCAACGGGCTGTCGACCTGGCGGAGCATCTCGATGGCGCGGCGGGAGGCCCGGCGGGTGGTGACGTTCGAGCGGGCCAAGAAGATGGTCGCGTCGACGTTGCGGCTCAGCACCAGCGAGTCGGTGACCGGCAGCACCGGCGGGCAGTCGATGAAGACCACGGCGTACTGCTCGGCCAGGAGGCGCAGGATGTTGCCGGTCCGCTGGTGGTTGAGCAGCTCAGACGGGTTCGGAGGCAACGGGCCGGAGCAGAGCACGTCGACGTTCGGGTGCCGGGGTGACGTCTGGATGGCCTCGTCGAGCGTCTGGTAGCCGAGGACCACCGAGGTGAGGCCCACGCTGCCCTCGACCTTCATGGTCTGGTGCAGGCGGGGACGGCGCAGGTCGCAGCCGACGACGATCACGCGGTTCCCGGCCTGGGCGAACGCCACCGCCAGGTTGGAGATGGTGGTGGTCTTGCCCTCGCCCGAGTTGGCGCTGGTGATCTGGATGATCTGCATCGGCGCCTCGAGCTGCGCGTACTGGATGGCCGTGCGCAGGCCTCGATAGGCCTCGGCGCCGGCGGACATCGGCGCGTCGACCGTGACCAGGCCCTTCGACGACGAATCGAGGGACATGGCGTCGTCGGGGATCAGGGCGAGGGTGGGGAGGTCCTTCGTGGACCGTTCGAGATCGATCTTCGAGCGGATCGAGTCGTCGAGCTGGTCGCGGGCGAACGCCAGGGCGACGCCGAGGAACAGGCCGATGATGAGCGACTGGAGCACATCGCGGGCGATGGTGGGCGAGATGGGGGTGTGCGGGGGGCTCGCCGGGTTGAGCACCTGGACGCCGCCCGTGGTGGTGAGGCGTTCGGACAGCTGGAGGATCTGCAGCCGCTGCTGGTAGTCGGCGAGCTGGTTCTGGGCGTCGGTCCGCTGGGCGTCGGTGCGCTCCTTGAGGCGCTCGCGGTCGGCGACCAGGCTGTCGTAGCGCGGATCGGTGGTGGCGATGGTGGCGATCTGGGCGTCGAGCGCGGCGAGGGGCTCGTTGATCTTGTCGACCTGGGACTGGAAGTCGTCGATCTGCTGCTGGATGATCTTCTTGGTGCTGGTCAGGTCGTCGAGGAGGGTGTCGAGCCGGGCCGTCTGGTACGTCTCGACGTAGGTGTTGACCCGCTTCGCCGCATCGTCGGGGTCGCTGGACGTGGCGCTGACGATGATCACGTCGTCCTCACCGCCGGCGACGGCGCTCACGGAGATCGGGCTCCCGAACTTCTCCTGGACCGCGAGCTGGACCTTGCGGCTGCGGATGACCCGGAGCTCGTTCTGCAGGGCCCGCGCCGGGTCCTGGTCCTGGACCGAGCCGGTGAGGATGTTCTCCGACGGCTTCGACTGGAGGAGGATCTGGGACGACGCCGAGTACACCGGCTGCGCGCGGAGATCGGTGAACAGCGTGAAGCCCACGAGCACCGCTGGGGTCAACACGATCCAGAGCCAGCGTCGGCGCAGCACCTCCAGGTACTGGGTGAAGCTGACTTCTGTGGAGTCCTGCGTGGGTTGCATGCTCTCTTCCTACGGCTGGTTCTCAGCCGCCTTCCTCCATGGATGGTTCCCCAACGGCATCCCCTGGACCGTGAGAGGGCCAGACGGGGACCGTCCTTGCACCCTCAGCGTCGGCCCGACCCGGGACGGGTGACCCTACCGGGGTCGAGACGACGGTAGCCGTCGCGGGGTGCGGGATCGCAGTCTCAACTTCGGATCTGCGACAGGCGCAGCGCGTCTCGGTAGAACTCGTTGTCGGCTTCGAGATGGTCCCGGGCGGCGAACGCCTGGAGCTCGCCGCCGTGCATGACCATGATGCGATCGCACGTGTTCAGCGTCGAGAGGCGGTGGGCGATCGCGAAGATGGTCACCGAGCCCTTCAGCCGGGTGAACGTCTCGTGGACGAGCGCCTCGGAACGCATGTCGAGGGCGCTGGTGGGCTCGTCGAGCACGAGGATCGACGGGCGCAGGACCAGGGCGCGGGCGATCGAGATCCGCTGCCTCTGGCCGCCCGACAGCGCGCCGCCGCGGGTGCCGAGGTCGCTGTCGTAGCCCTCGGGGAGGGCCATGATCTCGTCGTGGATGTGGGCCCGCTTGGCCGCGTTGACCACGTCGTCATCGCTCACATCGCGGAAGAAGGCGATGTTGTCGCGCACGGTGCCCCGCACGAGGCGCGACTCCTGGGGCACGAGCGCGATCTGCGAGAACCAGTCGTCGTCCTCGACGTCGGAGGCGTCGGTGTCGTCGATGAGGAAGCGGCCCGTGGACGGCTCGCGGAGCCGGAGGAGCACCTGGATGAGCGTGGACTTGCCGCTGCCCGACGGGCCGATGATGCCGATGGCCTCGCCGGCCTGCACCTCGAAGTCGACGTGCGAGAGCGCATCGATCCCTTCGGTGTAGGCGTAGCTGACGTCCTGGAACCGGAGGCGCTCGTGGCTCCCGACCCGCACGTGGCCCGACTTGGGGCGAGCGGCGCGGAACCGGGCCCGCTCCTCGGCGATGCGCTCGAAGTAGGGGGCCGACTCGACCATCGAGTGGTACGAGTTCTGCAGGCTGTTGGACTGGGTGAGGGCTCGGATCAGGATCACCACGATGGCGCCGAGCGAGCTCAGCTGCTGGTCGAAGAACACGTAGTTGGCGAACAGCCCGCCGAGCAGCAGGAGGATCATCGCCATCTGGTAGATCGAGGTGATCCCCTGGCGGAGCAGGACCGACTGGTAGGTCGGCTTGGCCTCCGCCAACGTGGCCTCCGCGAGGCGATCGCTCATGACGTCGGTGACGCCGAAGGCCCGGAGCTCCAGGCTCGCACCGATGGCCTCGAGCGAGCGCTGGCCGTAGTGCATCCCTGCGTCCTGGCCGGCGATCGAGACCCGCTTGCCGATGCGGCTGAGGGGCCGGATGGCGAAGAACAGGGCGCCGCCGGCCACCGAGATCATCACGGCCGCGACCGGATCGACCAGCACGGCCGACGCGACCAGGGCGACCAGGGTGCAGGCGGCGCTGATGGCGCCGGCGATGACGCTGATGGACGAGGTCTGGCGGCCCACGTGGCGGAGCAGGAGGTCCTGGATGTCGGACTCCTGGTGGCGGGACTGCTCCGCCCACGACGCGCTGGCGTAATCGCGGTACGTGTCGGCGCGGATCTCGGTGGTGAGGTCGGCAGAGAGGCGTGCGGTCAGGTGCGAGGCCAGCATCTGGAACGTGAACCGGATGACCGCGAGGGTCAGCGCGATCGCGAAGGACTCCTTGATCGTCAGCGCGGTGGCCGAGAGCGGCCCGATGCCCGAGCCGAGCACGCTGGCGTCGCCCTGCGACCCGATCACCAGCGCGATGTTGGCGATCATCACGAGGAGGAAGCCCTCGGAGGCGCCGGCGATGAACGATGCGCCCGCCATGATGACGAGGTACCGCTTCCGCCCCTCGAAGACGGGCCGGTAGGTGTTGAGGAGGCTCTCCTCCTTCTGCTTCGCAGCAGGAGCAGCCGCCTTCTCGCGGCGAACGGCGTTCACGGTTGTCACGGAGGTCCCTGGGGCTGTTGCGATGACTGCTCGGCCGACCGTCGCCTCGGCGGAGCGGCGCTGAGCCTAGCCACGAGCCGGCTCAGGCCCGTGGTCCGGGTGTCGCCGCTGGTCGAGCCGCCGGCGCTGACGGCTCGGCGACGGCACCGGTCGAGGGGTGTGATCGATGCTGTTCGCGAACGAGCGCAGCACGTCGGGCTCCGACCTCAGCCCGAGCACCACCTCGTAGATCTGCTCGATCGTCTTGGTGACCTTCCGCTGGTCGAGGAGCTGCTCGGCCACCTCGCGGCCCCGGCGGCCCATGGCCTGGCGCTCGGCGGGGGTCATGCGCAGCAGCGTGGTCAGCGCCTCGGCGAGGGCCTGGTGGTCTCTCGGGGGCGGGACGAACCCGACGCCGAGCCCGCTCACCGCATGGGTGATCTCGCCCGTGTCGGTGGCGACGAACGGCAGGCCGCTGGCCATGTACTCGAGGACGACGAGCGGACCGGTCTCGTTCTTGGAGGACAGCACGGCGGCGTCGGCGCCGGCGAGCATGGCGGCCGGATCGTCGCTCCGGCCGTAGATCTCGATGCACCGCTCGATCCCGAGGCGGGTGATCATGGCCCGGCACCCGGCTTCGTAGGCGAGGTCGACGCCGGTGGCTCCCACGATGACGACCTTCAGGCGGTCCTGGAGCTCCGTGGGGAGCTCGGCGATCGCTCGGAACAGCGTCGGGTGGTCCTTCGGGTGCCGGATGTTGGCCACCATCACCGCGACCACCTGGTCGGGAGCGATGCCGTAGGTGCCGCGGATGTCGACGGGGACGACGCCATCGAACCGGCTGAGGTCGACCCCGCTGCGCACGAGGAAGACCCGGTCCGGGTCCATGCCCGCGGTGGTGCTCGCCCAGGTGCACAGCCGGCTGTCGACGCCGATGTAGGCATCGACCCCGCGCTGCATGGCGATGCGCAGGTCGGGGTGGGCGTTGCGGTCGACGTGCAGCCACCCGAAGTGGTCGTGGAACAGGTGCCCGGAGCGGATCAGTCCGAGCACGCGGGCCAGGGCCACGAACTTCATGGTGCCGCGGCCGTGCGAGTGGATGACATCGATGTCGCCCTCGTTCACGAGGCGGGCGAAGCGCAGGAGCCCGGCGAGGTCCCAGGTGGCGGACCGCCCCAGGATGGTGACGTCGACATCGCCGCGCAACCGTGTGGTCAGGGGGCCGCCGGTGCGGGTGGCGCAGAAGGCCACGTGGTGGGTGGACCGGTCGAGGGAGTTCGCCACGTCGACCGCGACCTGCTCCGCGCCCCCCACCGCCAGCGAGTCCGTGACGATCAACGTGTTGATCCGGCGGTGCATCACCCCGCCGCGACCTCCCGCGGGTGCCCTGCACCCGACGGCTCGCCCACGGGGAGCGGCGGGCGCGGCCGCCGGTAGGCCGGGCTCAGGGCGCGGGTGACGTCGGCCGCCGCGGCCACGAGCGACAGGGGATCGCCCCGGTACTCGCGGTTGGCCGCGGCCCGCAGCACCGCGATCGGGCCGTGGCCGGGTTGGCCGACGAGGGCCCGCTCGTGCTGGTGGTCGGCGACGGATCGGAGGACGCCGGCCTCGTTGAAGTCGCCGATGAGCTCGGCCCGGCCGGCGGCCGCCTCGAGCTGAGCCGCTCGGACCTGGTGCTCGGCCGTGGGGGTGGTGGTGCGGCCGACCCGGCGAGCGGCCCGCCAGAGGGCGGCGGTGCGCTGCCGGCCGACGAGGACCCCGGTCTCCTGGGACGGGTGGACGCGGAAGCCGAGGCAGGGCTCCGGGAGCGCCCGCACGGTGCCGACGGCGGCGGCCACGAGCGAGAGCCACCGGTCGTGGCGCATGAGGGCCCGGGGGTCGTCCATCAGGTCGGGGAACGGGCTGGCCGCCTCGATGACCCGGCGGCGCACGGCCATCGTGCAGCCGGTGGTGAGGGCCCGGCGGGCGAAGAGGTCCTCGGGGACGACCGGGTGGCGGCGGAGGAACCGGCCGATGAGCCGGGTGTCCCAGAGCCGGTTCCCCAGCTGGTTGCCGGCCTCGTCGATGAGGTCGGCGTCGGAGAAGACCATCGAGATCGTGGGGTCCTGGTCGAACTCCCAGAGGAGCAGGGCGAGCTTGTGGGGGTACCAGACGTCGTCCTGGTCGGCCAGGGCGACCAGGCGGCCCCGGCACTCGGCGAGGGCGGCCGCGAAGTTGCGCGTGCTCCCCAGGCGGTCGGCGTTGACGTGGATGCGCACGTCGAACGCGGCGGTCACCGCGAACTCCTGCAGGACCGCCACCGTCCGGTCGTCGGAGGCGTCGTCGAACACCACCAGCTCGTCGGGGGGCCGCGCCTGCGCGGCGATGGACGCGAGCAGGTCGGGAAGCCAGCGCTCACCGTTGTACGTGCACAGCGCAACGGACAGCTCGACGGGCATGGTCGGTGGCGGGTCGACCCGCGGGGAAGGGACGGTCGGCGCGTCGATGCCGGCCATGTTAGCGATGCGAGGTCACCTCTCGTTCAGGTCGGAGTCGCGCCACGCCGTAAGCTCCGACGGCTTCGGATGCATGGAGGGACGGCCGTGGACCAGATCGACCTGCTGTGGTGGGGTACCAGCCCCCCACGCTGGCCCCACGGTGGAGTGACCTGCCTCGACGGCGACCTCGGGCAGGCGTCGAAGGCGCTGGCCGCCGCCGCGGCCTCGGGTGCGCCGTGGCTCCTGCTGTGGGATCCCTACCAGCCGCTGCCCGACGACGACGTCCTCGCCACCCTCACGCAGGGACGGGCCGATGCCTGGCACGCCGGCTTGGCGAGCGGCCTCGGGGGCGAGCCCGAGGAGCACGATGTCATCCAGCCCACCTGGGTGCTGGCGCGAGACGCCGACACCGAGGTCGAGGCCGTGTCGTGGCGCCTGGGCCTCGGGGCGCTGCTGGTGCGCAGCACGGCCATCGCCGCGCTGGGGTCGCTCGACCCCGCCTACGAGCACACCACCGGCGCCGGGCTCGGGCTCGGCCGGCGGCTCATCGAGCAGGGAGCGGTGGTGTTCCACACCCCGACGCTGGCCACGGGTGGACGGTTGCCGGCCGAGCCGTTGATCGAGCACGACCGCTTCGTGTTCCTGCGCCGCACGTTCACCCGCAAGTGGGTGGCCTACGCAGCCCTCAGGCGGGCGATCCGCCACCGCCGCCCGCTCCGAGTGCGCAACGCCTACCGGTCCAGCGCCAGCTCGATCGCGGCGCACCCGCCGGTCGTCGGGGGCGCCCCGGTGCTCACGCGCGAGGAGGTGGCGCTGCCTCCCGATCCCTCGGTCAGCGTCGTGCTGCCCACGCTGGGCCGCTACGAGCTGCTCGCCGGGGTGCTCGAGCAGCTCGCGGAGCAGACGCTGGCTCCCACCCAGGTGGTGGTGGTCGACCAGAACGACCCCGAGCGGCGCGACCCGGCCTTCTACGAGCGCTTCCAGGCGATCCTCCCCCTGGAGGTGGTGTTCCAGGAGGAGCGGGGCCAGTGGGTGTCGCGGAACGAGGCCGTCCGACGCTCCACCGGTGACTGGATCGCCTTCGTCGACGACGACTCCGCCATCGTCCCCGACTTCATCGAGCGCCACCTCGAGGGCCTCCTGCGCTACGACGCCGACCTCACCACCGGGGCGTCCCGGGCCGTCGCCGGCGCGCCGGTCCCCGAGAACTACGCGTTCTTCCGGGTGGCCGACCAGTGGGACTCCGGCAACGGCCTGTGCCACCGGTCGCTGATCGAGCGCTTCGGGCTGTTCGACCAGCAGTTCGACCGGCAGCGCCGCGGCGACGCCGAGTTCGGCCTGCGCGTCCAGCTGGGCGGGGGCCTGGTCATCCACGTGCCGGGAGCCATCCGCACCCACCTCAAGGCGGAGACCGGCGGCCTCCGCACCTACGGATCGTGGGACGGGTTCCGGTCGCGCGACCGCTCGGGCCCCCTGCCGGTCCCGGCGATGCTCTACTACACCGCCCGGTACCACACCCCCAGGCAAGCCCGCGAGGACCTGCTGATCGGGCTGCTCCAGGCCATCGTCCCGTACCAGCTGAAGCGCCGGGCCACGCCGTTGCAGTGGGCCCGGTTCGTGGCCGCCGAGCTCGGCCACATCCCGTCGACGGTGCGGCGGATCCGCCTGTCCCAGCAGCTGGCCCGCGAGATGGTGGCCGAGGGCCCGATCATCGCCGAACTGGCGCCCCGTTGAGCGGCCACGGGGCCGCCGCCAGCACCACCGACGTCGACCACCTCCGCCTCGCGGTGATCGGCGACACCCAGCACTTCCGGGACGCGGAGGGACGGCTCTGCGCCCTCGAGCCCGTGGTGATGCAGCTCGACCGCTGGGCCACGCTCTTCGATGAGCTGGTCGTGTGCGCACCCCTCGACCCGGGGCCGCCCCCGGTCGGCTTCGCCCCCTACCAGGCGGGCAACGTGAGGATCGTGCCCCTGGCCTCCGGCGGTGGCAACACCCTCCGAGCGAAGATCGGGATGCTCAAGCTCCTCCCGTCGTGGGCGTGGACCACCCGCAAGGTCGCCAAGAGCGTCGATGCGGTCCACCTGCGCTGCCCCTGCAACATCGGCATGGTCGCGATCCTGTCCACGTGGCGGGCCACCCGTCGGCGCCACGGCTTCTACGCCGGCGTCTGGCGGGGCTACCCGGGGGAGCCGTTCTTCTTCGGGTTGCAGCGCAAGCTGCTCGGGAGCCGGTGGTTCGACGGGCCGGTCTCGGTCTACGCCGCCACCGACCCCACGAACCCCAACCTGGAGCCGTTCTTCAGCCCGTCGTTCACCGAGGAGTACTGGGAGCAGGCCGGCCCGGCCGCCGAGGCGAAGCTCGACCGCCTCGGGAGCGACGACCGATCCGGTCCGTGGCGGCTGGTCACCGTCGGGCGGCTCACCGTCAACAAGAACCAGCGCACGGTCGTGGAGGCGACGGCCAGGATCATCGCCGCAGGCGTCGACGCCACCCTCGACGTGTACGGCGACGGACCGTGCCGCCCCGACCTCGAGCAGCTGGCCCGAGACCTCGGCATCGCGGAGCGGTGCACCTTCCACGGCGCGGTGGCGCACGGCGACGTGATGGAGGCGTTCGTGCGGGCCGACCTCCACCTGCTGGCCACCCGGCAGGAGGGGTACGGGAAGGTGCTCCTGGAGGGGATGGTGCACGCCACGGTCCCGGTGTTCACCGAGAGCCCGCTCGCCGACGACATCGCCGGCGGCGGCACCCGCGGCCTGGTGTTCGCCATCGACGACGACGCCGCGCTGGCGGCGCACGTGGTGGACCTCGTCGGTGACGGCGAGCGCTGGCGGGCGATGGCCGCCGATGCCCGCGACTACACCCACGAGATGACCCTCGACCGCTTCACCGACCGGGTGCGCAGCATGCTCGAGCGCCACTGGTCGGTCCGGCTGCCCCGACCGGCGGACCCGCCGACGTGAGCGAGCGCGAGCCCTCGAGCAGCTACCTGTTCGTCACCCAGTACTTCCCGCCCGAGCGCGGCGCCGCCCAGGTCCGCCTGGGTGCGGTCACCCGGGCCCTGGTGGCGAGGGGGCACCGGGTGGAGGTGCTCACCGCGCTGCCCAACTACCCCACGGGCCGCATCTTCCCGGGCTGGTCGCACCGCCCGCTGCAGCGGGGCGTGGAGGGGGGCGTCCCCACCCTCCGGGTCTGGGTGTGGGCGGCCATGGGGAGCGGGCCGGCGCGCCTCGCCAACTACCTCTCGTTCGGCGCGCTGTCGCTGCTCGGGCTGATCCGGGCCCGCAAGGCCGACTGGGTGGTGGTGGAGTACCCGACCCTGTTCGGTGCCCTTCCGGCGGTCGTGGTCGCCAAGGCGCGGCGCCAGCGCCTCGTGATCAACGTGGCCGACCTGTGGGTCGACGCGCTCGTCGCCCTCGGCGCGCTGCCCCAGGGCCTGCCGGCGCGGCTGCTGCTGGCCGTGGAGCGGTGGATGCTCGGCCAGGCCGATGCCGTCAACGCGGTCACCGAAGGCGTGCGGGACGCCATCGTCGACAAGGGCGTCCCCGCAGACCGGATCGCCTGGCTCCCCAACGGGGCCGACGACCAGCTCTTCTCACCAGGGGAGCCCGACCCCGTCGACGTGGCGGCGGTCGGGCTGGCGCCGGGCGAGCACCTGTTCCTCTACGCCGGGACCCAGGGCTACGTGCACGGCCTCGAGGTGGTGCTCGACGCCGCCGCGCTGCTGGCCGACGATCCGGTGCGGTTCCTGCTGGTCGGCGGCGGCTCCGAGCGCGATCGGCTGGAGGCCGAGGCGGCGGAGCGGGGCCTGGCCAACGTGACCTTCTGGGACCCGGTCAGCCCCGAGCGGGTCGCGTCGCTCCTCCGGCTGGCGACCGCCGGCGTCGCCACCACCCGATCGGGTCCGCTGTACCGCTCGATCCGGTCCGCCAAGATGCTGCCCATGATGTCCTCGGCCCGGCCCGTCATCTACAGCGGCGACGACGAGGGTGCGGCGCTGGTGGCCCACGAGGGCGCTGGTCTGGCGGTGCCCGCCGGCGACAGCGACGCCCTGGCCGCGGCGGTCCGCGCGATCGTCGACGACCCTCAGGCGGCGGCCGCCATGGGCGAGCGCGGGCGGGCCTTCATCCAGCGCGAGGCGAGCTGGGACGCCATCGTGGGCCGGTGGCTCGACGACGTGGCGTCGATCACGGGAGCGGGCCTCGGCCACGAGGCGGCCCGGTGAACCTCTCCGACCTCTACGGGCGCTCGCCCGTCGTCGTGCAGAACGCCATGGCCACCGGATACGGCCTGCGGGAGCGCGCCCGGCGGTACCACGGGTCGTTCCGCCACCTCGTCGACGAGCTCAACGTGCGCCAGTGGGCCGACCCCGACGAGCTGCGAGCCGACCAGCTCGCCCGCCTGCGCCGCCAGCTCACCTGGTGCGCCGCCGAGGTCCCCCACTACCGCGACCAGTTCCGTGAGCTCGGGTTCGACCCGAGGGACCTCGCCGATGTCGCCGGCCTGGAGGCCCTGCCGGTGCTCGACAAGGAGGTGGTGCGCACCGATCCCGAGCGCTTCGTGGCCGATCGCGATCGCGGCCACCTCATCGCCCAGACCACCGGGGGGACCACGGGCACGCCCCTGCGCTACTGGGCCACGCTCGACGCCGTCCGGGCCAACTACGCCACCTACGAGGCCCGGTCGCGGCGCTGGGCCGGCACGAGGTTCGGCGACCGGACGGCATCGCTGCACGGTCAGCCCATCGTCCCGGCCGCCGACCAGGACGGCCCGTTCTGGCGGCGGAACCTGGCGTTCAACCAGCTGTACCTGTCCGTGTACCACCTGAACGATCGCACGCTCCCGGCCTACATCGATGCGCTGGCCGCGTTCGATCCGCGGGTCGTGGTCGGGTACATGTCCGCCGTGCACCGCCTGGCCACGCACCTCCTCGAGACCGGCGACGTCGGGCGGGTGTCGCCGTCCACCGTCATGGTGAGCTCCGAGACCCTCACGGCGGCGGCCCGCCACGACATCGAGACGGCGTTCGGCTGCCGGGTGTTCAACGGCTACAGCCTGGGCGAGCTGGTGGCCTACGTGTCCGAGTGCCCCCACGGCAGCCTCCACGTGAGCACCGAGTACGGCGTGCTCGAGCTGGTCGAGACCGAGGTCGGATCGGAGATCGTGGCCACCGGGCTCATCAACCGGGGCATGCCGCTCGTGCGGTACCGAACCAGCGACCTGGCGGTGGCGAGCGATCGACCGTGCTCGTGCGGGCGGGGCCTGCCGGTGCTCTCCGAGCTCCAGGGCCGAGCCGACGACGTGGTGCGGACGCCCGAGGGGTCCGTGGTGGGCCCGGCGCCCATGAGCCTGGCCTTCCAGCGGGTGCAGCGGCTCCGGCGCGCGCAGGTCCTGCAGGACGCGCCCGAGGCCATCACCGTGCTGCTCGAGCCGGCTCCTGGGTTCGATGCCGATGACCAGGCGTTCTTGGACCAGGAGCTCCGCAAGCGGCTCGGCAGCACCCTCGCCATCACGTACGAGCGGGTGGAGGCCCTGCCGCGCACGTCGGGCGGCAAGGAGCGGTTGATCGTGTCGTCGATCGGGCGCGACCGGCCCACCGCATGACGGCGACGCCGCCCACCCTCGGCTTCCTCGGGATCCACGCCGACGGCCGACCGGGGCAGGCGCTGAGCCAGGACGAGGTCCTCGCCGGCCTGTTCGCCGCCGAGGGCTACCGGGTCCGCCGGGCCAGCTCCGTGAAGTGGGCGCCGCTGCGCACGGCCCACCAGATCTGGGAGCTGCTCCGGTGGCGCGACGTCGACGTGCTCGTCATCGCCGTGTTCTCCGGTCCCTCGTTCGCCATGGCCGAGATCGGCTCGTTCCTCGGTCGGCGGATCGGGCGCAGGAAGGTCGTGCTGTTCCTCCACGGCGGCAACCTCCCCGCGTTCGCCCCTGCGCACGAGCAGCGGGTCCGCCGAGCGTTCGACCGCGCCGATCTGATCCTCGCGCCGTCGTCGTTCCTGGCCGACGCGTTCCGGCCGTGGGGCTACGACGTGCGGGTGGTCCCCAACGTGCTGCCGTTCGATCCGCCGGCGGCATCGGTCCGCGGCGCGGCGCGGCCGGCGCTGCTCTGGATGCGGACGTTCCACGAGCACTACGACCCGCTCGCCGCGGTCGAGTGCATGCGGCTCGTCGCCCAGGCCCACCCCGATGCCACCATGACCATGGCCGGCGCCGACCACGGGCTGCTGGCGGCGGTGAAGGAGCGGGCGCGGGAGCTCGGCGTCGACGACCGCATCACGTTCCCCGGCTACCTCGACGCCCGGGGCAAGGCCGCCGCGTTCGCCGACCACGACATCTTCTTGAACACCAACCGCGTCGACAACACGCCGGTGAGCCTGCTCGAGGCGGCGGCGAACGGGCTGGTGCCGGTCGCGGTCAGCGTCGGCGGCATCCCCGCACTGCTCACCGACGACGTCGACGCCGTCCTCGTGGCCCCGGACGACCTTCCCGCCCTGGCCGGCGCGGTGACCGGCCTGATCGACTCCCCGGCTCGCTTCGAGCGCCTCTCCGCCGGCGCCCGAGCACGGGCCGAGGCCTCGATGTGGCCGGCCGTCCAGGCCCGCTGGGTGGAGGAGCTGCGCCTCCTGGTGCCCGGAGGATACCGAGCATGACCTGCAGCGGAGGGGCTGCGAAGGGCGCCGTACGTCATGATCGGGTCAGGTCGAGCGCACAGTACGGTGGGCGCGTGAGCGACGGCCAGATGAACCCCCGGCCGCGTCCAGCGGTCTCGGTGGTCGACCTCACCACCGACGATCTCGCCGACATCGCCCGCCTCCACCTGCTGGCGTTCCCCGACAGCGAGCTGGGCCGGCAGGGCACCGAAGCCGTGCGGCGGAGCTACCTCTGGCAGTTCGAAGGGCCCCACGACCTCACGGCGATCGGTGCCCGGCTCGACGGTCGGCTGGTGGGCTTCTTGTTCGGTGGGGTGTTCCGCGGGTCGACCATCGGGTTCCTCAAGCGCGAGTGGCCCTTCCTCGTCGGGCAGGCGGTGCGCCACCCGAGCACGGTGCTGCGGCGATCGAGCTGGAGCCGCATCACCCTGGCCCTGCGCCTGCTCGTCCGGCGCACCCCGCAGCCGGCGCCCGAGGAGCCCACGGCGGTCGGACCGCGCTCGTTCGGCGTGCTGTCCATCGCCGTCGATCCCACGGTGCAGGGCGGCGGGGTCGGGCGGGCGATCATGGTGGAGGCCGAGCGGGCCGCCCGGGAGCAGGGCTTCGATCAGATGCACCTCACCGTCCACCCGAGCAACGAGCAGGCCGTCCGCTTCTACCTCGGTGGCGGGTGGCAGTGGCAGATCGACGACGATGGCGAGCGCTCCGGCCAGATGATCCGCCTCCTGGTCTGAGGTCCACCGGCTCCGTCCGCCGCTGTCGCCGGCGGGCGGGTCGTCACGAGGGCGTGGTGTCGGCGTCGATCCCGAGCGTCTCGAACAGCGCCGCCAGGGTGCGGGCGAGCTGCACGCGGTCTTCGCGTCGCTGGGCCATCAACCTCCGGGGCAGCTCGAACTGGTCGTCGGCGAGGGCGCGGTCGACCGCCTGCGCCAGCGCTTCCACGGCGAACGGCGCGACCGCCGGGGCCCCGGGGCGGGCCCGACCGTCGGCGGGCCCGCGGCCTCGTCCGGCGGGCGTCGGGTCGTCGGGGGGACGGAAGCCCAGGACGGGCGCACCCACGGCGTTCGCCCGGTGGACGAGCGGCAGGTCGGTGCGGTGGTAGCCGGTGAGCACCAGCGCCCGGAAGGCCCGGCGGGCCACCTCGGCCGCGGTCACGATCGTGACCGCGGAGGCGGTGCCCAGGTGCCGGAGGTCGTGCTCGGCGAGCCAGCGGTCCTCGGCCCCGTCGGCCACCCACAGCACCTCGACGTCGGGATGGTGGCGCGCCAGGTGGGCGACCACCTCGATCGTGTGGTTGACCTCGTCCCACGCCCCTGGCGTGGGGAGCAGGACCACGGGCCACCGCTCGGGGCCGTCGCCCGGCCGGTCGATGACCTGGCCGGCACCAGGGTCGAGCAGGAGGGCCGGCGCGCTCGACCGGGCGCCGATGGCGGCTCGCTGCCCGTCGGTCGCCGTCAGCCAGACATCGGCGTCGCTGAGGGTCTCGAGATCGGCTGGGACCAGGTCGGACGGCAGCGCTCCCGCGGCGCCGAGTGCCGCGGCGAGGCGGGTCGGCCTCGCGGGGGCGTGGCGCACCAGCGCGGCCGCCCGAGGGTCCTGGACGATCCACGGCAGCGCGGCCCGCGCCCTCAGCGCCTGGCGGACGCGGACCCCCTTGAGCCCCGAAGCCAGGCGCCGGGCGCCCACGAGCTGGGCCACGGCCCCCAGGCCGCGGCGGCGGAACCGGTCGGCCACCGTGACCTGGCCGTACGCCCGGAGCGGAGCGAGCGGCCCCCCTTCGCCCACCAGCACGATGTCGGCCACCACGGCGTGGCGACCCAGCACATCGAGCAGATCGATCAGGCCGTCGCTGGCGACGTCGTAGGCCAGCACCACGACCTGGGCGTCTCGGCTGGGCCCGGTCACGCGGGACTCGCCAGGGTGGAGCGCAGCGAGGCGAGGAGCCGTGGGCCCGCCTGCTCGATCAACAGGTGCTGGCGTGCGAAGCGGCGGCCGGCGTCGCCCCACCGGGCCCGCTCGGCCTGGTCGCGCCCGGCCGCGGCCACCTGCGACGCCAGCGCCTCCACGTCGAGGGCGGGGGCCACGGTGCCGCAACCAGCCGCGCGCACCAGCTCGGCGGCGCCGCCGTTGTCGAAGGTCGCGATCGGGCACCCGGCGGCCGCGGCCTCCACGCACACCAGCGGGAACGCGTCCTCGCGGGCGCTCAAGACGAAGAGGTCGCTGGCCGCGATCCACGCCAGGGCATCGGGCTGGTGGGGGAGGAACCGGACCAGGTCGTCGAGGCCGGCCGCGGCGACGAGGCCTTCGAGCCCGCCGCGGTCAGCCCCACCGATCCAGACGAACTGCCACGGGACCTCCGGGGCGATCTCCCGCGCCCGTCGCGCGACGCGCACGAAGAGCTCCGGCGCCTTGCGCCAGTGGCGGACCCCCGAGCTGGTCACGATCACCTTGTCGGGCGGCAGCCCGAGCGCGGCGCGATCGGTGGTGCCGGGCAGCCGGGCCGGATCGACGAACCCCCACTGGCGCTCGACCAGGTCGGGGCGCACGTCGAAGCGCTCGAGGAAGGCCGAGCGCACCCCGTCGGACACGGCGACGAAGCGGGTGATGGCGGGGATCTGGTCCCGGGCGGCGGGGCCCAGGTGCAGGTCCAAGCCCACGCTCAGCTCGTGCAGGTGACCCAGGACCGGGCCGCGGGGGAGGGCGGCGACGGCGCGGAAGCTCCCCGCGCAGTGCACGTGGCTCAGGGCGATGGGACCCTGCCGGCCCAGCTCCCGCCGGAGGTCGCGGACCCGGCGCGCGGCCACGGCGCGGCCCGCCACGGAGCGGCTGGCGCGGTGCGGGATGCGGTGGTCGGCGTGGGTGACGGGGCCCAGCTCGCCGAACGAGGCGCTGATCGGCCCATCCCCGTCGAGGAACAGCGTCGAGAGCTGCCACGCCGGTTCCTCCTCGCGCAGCCAGCGCAGGAACTGCAGGGCGAACAGCGGTGGTCCGGTGAGCTCGGCGGCGTGGAGGACCGTGAGCAGGTGCGGCGCAGAAGGCGTGGTCATGGCCGGCGCGGGCGCGCGGACCGGGGCGATCGGCGGCCTCCGCGGCGAGGGCGGGGCCGGCGCGCTGGGGTCGGTGCGGGATCCACAGGGGGTATCATGGCGTGGTGACGAGGGGAGCGCCGAGTTGACGCGGCTGGGCGAGACCGCAGTTCGGCTGCTGCGCAAGCGGCCCGCAGAGGCGCTCCCGGCGGGGGTGTGCCGGGCCCCGTTCACGTCGATGTACCTCGATCAGCACGGCAGCGTCCGGGCGTGCTGCCAGAACACCGACCACCCCCTCGGCAACGTGACCGAGGCCCGCCTGCACGACATCTGGGCCGGCCACCAGGCCCGCACCCTGCGCGACGCCATGCTCGCCCACGACCTCGACCTGGGCTGCGGGTTCTGCAAGTGGCAGGTCGCGGAGGGCAACGACGCCCTGGTGTTCGCCCGCACGTTCGACCACCTCGAGGCGAGCTCCACCGAGCCGACGTGGCCGCAGCAGCTCGAGCTGTCGATGTCGAACGCCTGCAACCTCCAGTGCGTGATGTGCAACGGCGACTGGTCGTCGGCCATCCGGACGCACCGCGAGGGTCGACCCCCGCTGCCGCAGGTGTACGACGAGCAGTTCTTCGACGACCTGCGGCCGTTCCTCGAGCACGTCAAGGTGGTCAAGATCCTCGGCGGCGAGCCCTTCTTGGGCAAGGAGTCGCTGCGGGTCATGGAGATGCTCGTGGAGATGGGGTCCACCGCCGAGGTCCACGTGACCACGAACGGGACCCAGTGGAGCCCGCGCGTCGAGCGGATCCTCGAGAAGCTCCCGATGGTGATCATCGTGTCGCTCGATGGGGTCGAGAAGGCCGGCTACGAGTCGGTCCGCATCGGGGCCGACCTCGACGTCGTCCTGGAGAACATCGACCGGTTCCGCGGGTACGCGGCCACCCACGGCACCAGCGTCAACCTCGCGCACTGCCTGATGACCTCGAACTGGCGGCAGTTCCCCGACTTCCTGCGCTACGCCGAGCGCCAGGGGCTGCGGGCCTACGTCAACACCGTCACCTACCCCACCTCGCTGAGCCTCTTCCACCTGGCGCCCACCCGCCTGCGAGAGATCATCGACACGTACGAGGCCGCCGATGCCGAGCTGGTCCCCGTGCTCGCGCTGAACCGGAACCTCTGGAACGACCAGCTCGACCGCCTCCGCCACCGCCTGGCGGGGCTCGAGGACGGCAAGGGCGTCGACTACTACCTGGGCGTCATGGGCTTCCCGTTGGTGGCGCTCGACGTCGCCCCCGGCCTCGACGCCGCCCGGCAGGGCGCGCTCGACGTCGGCGGCGCGCCCCCCACCCACCTCGCGATCGACCTCGACCACCGGGTCGGCTCGGTGGTCGACGGGCCGGGCGAGGTCCTCGGCGTCGCCCTCGAGGGTCTGCACGGCCGTGACATCGAGGACCTGCTGGCGGTGCTCGGCGAGGCGCACGGTGCGCCCTCGGTGTCCGCCCCCATCGCGGATCACCCCGATGTCCGGCGCTGGCGCCTCACGTTCGGTGATGAGACCGTCCCGGGCGTCGAGGTCTTCCTCGCTCCGGTCCGCGACGACGAGGGCGTGATCCAGGCGTTCCAGGCCCACCTCGCGGTCCAACCCGTCGAGGCCCGGGTGGAGCCGTCGGAGCGCATCGACCACCTCGAGTCGTCGTTCCACGTCGGCCGGAGCATCGTGCACCGCATCGTCATCGGCACCGACGGCCGCGTCGCCGAGGTCGAGGCCGCCGGCACGGAGCTGGGATCGGTCCTGGCGGCCACGGTCGGGGATCGGGCCGATGACCTGCTCGGGACCCTGGGTGCCGCGCTCGGCGAGCTCGTCGAGATGGTCGATCGCACGGCCGAGGCCGACGGGGCCATGGCCTACGACGTGCGGTTCCGGGCCGACGGCCGCGACACGGAGCTCGAGGCCCTCGTCCTCCCCACCCCCACGGCCGGGCTCGGCCCCGCCGGCTCGCTCGTGCTGGTGAGCGAGCGGGAGCCGTCGTCAGCGGGTTGAGCGCAAGGTGACCGGCGTGCTCGTGGGCGAGGAGCCCCGGGTGCTGGCCTCGTCCCGCCACGTGGCGATCTGGTGGACCAGCTGGCGGTAGATGCCGTCGTTGCGCTCCGCGATGAAGGTGACCGGATCGGGGAGATCGGCCGCTTCCAGCGTGCTCACGATGTGGTCGAGGTCGGCCTTGGGGAGCGAGTGGAGGGCCAGCTCCTGGGGGGAGCGGATGGTGTTGAACCAGACGGGCAGGTCTCGCTCGTCGCACCAGCGGATGAACTCGGGCATCTCGTCCCAGTTCTCGCGCATGGGATTGACCATGATGCAGAGCGTGCGGTCGTTGGCCCGGCAGTACTCGTGGATCTCCGCGACGTTGGCCATGAGCTTGGCGAAGTCGGCGTGGACGCGGATGCCCTCGTACCGCTCGGCCTGGAGCGAGTCGATGGAGATGTTGAAGTGCAGGGTGCAGGTCTCCATGAGCTGCCGGACCTTGCGGTTGAGCACGGTGCCGTTGGTGGCGATGGTGACCCGCAGGTCCGGGCGGTGCTCGGCCACCCGCTCGCCCAGCAGGTGGACCAGGGGCTGGAGGAGCGGCTCCCCACCGTTGATCCGCAGCTCGTGGAGGTGGGGGAGCAGCTCGGTGACCTGGTCGACGAACGTCTCGTCGTAGGGCACGTCGAGCGGCTCGAGGCCCTCCCGGTTCTTGCGGATGCGAGAGGAGAGGAGCCCGTTGCACATGACGCACTCGAGGTTGCACAGGTTCGACAGCTCGAGCTCGAGCATGGTGGGCCAGGCGCCGATGGGCCGGTCGTTGTCGTACGCCGCGGCCAGCGGCTCGTTGCCGGTGCGCATGTCGTGCTCGCACTCGGAGCACCGGCCGATGAAGCGCTGCTCGGCCAGGGCGGTGCGTACCTTCGTGAGCTCGGGACCGTTCCAGATGTCGGCGATCGAGCGCTCCGGGCTCCACTTGGGCGGGCGCCAGGGGTAGTAGAGCCAGCACGGCGCCGCCGTGCCATCGGCCTGGAAGTACAGGTTGGTCGAGGGTGCGTTGCAGATCGACTCGCGGTGGGGCGTGTGGCGCTGCTGCCGGTACGCCTCGATCTCCGGGTCGCCGCCAGGGCCGGCAGCGCGCACCACGGGGCGGCGGAGCCGGTGGATCCAGCGTGATCGGGCCACGGCGACTCCCTCTCTGTACCCGGCGACGAGCACCCACTATGGCACGCGCCCGAGACGGCACCCCGGTGGTCCGCGACGGCCGTCGGGTAGCGTGAGCGCGTACGACGCCGTCGCACGACGAGGGGAGACGATGGCCGTTCGCTGGAGGCGCCGTGACCTCGACGTGAAGCCCGATCCGAGCGCGGCTGGTGCCGGCGCCGAGCCCTGGGCTCCCTGTCGGGCGCCCTCGGTCTCGATGCGGTTCTCGCCCACCGGCGAGGTCCGGGTGTGCTGCGCCAACGACAAGATCTCGCTCGGTCGCGTCGGTGAGGTGCCCCTGCGGGAGATCTGGGAGGGCCGGATCATCAGCGACCTCGGCGCCGCGCTGGACCAGGGCGAGTACCCCCACGGCTGCGACGACTGCGCCCCGGGCACCGTGGCCGACCGCGCCAGCACCCCCGCCGACAACTTCGACCGCTTCCCTCGGCAGCCGCGGTCGGGATGGCCGCAGCGCCTCGAGTTCGCCTTGTCGAACCGGTGCAACCTCCAGTGCGTGATGTGCAACGGCGAGCTGTCGTCGTCCATCCGGATCCAGCGCGAGGGCCGGGCACCCCTGCCGTCGGCGTACGGCGACGAGTTCTACGAGGAGGTGCGGCCGTTCCTGGTGCACCTGCGGGAAGCGGAGTTCATCGGCGGCGAGCCGTTCCTCGAGCCGGGAGCCCGGCGCATCTGGGACCTCTTCTTGGAGCTGGGGGTTCGGCCGAACATCCACGTCACCACCAACGGCACCATCCTCACGGCCCACGTGGAGCGCTACGTCCGTGAGCTGGCCATGGGGATCGCCGTGTCGATCGACGCGGCGAGCCGGGAGCTGTTCGAGGCGATCCGGGTCGGCGCCTCGTTCGACACGGTCATCGCCAACCGCGACCGGCTGCGGGCCATCACCCGGGAGACCGGCGCCGGGTTCGCCATCAACTTCTGCCTGATGACGAACAACTGGCACGAGCTGGCCGACATGGTGGTCGAAGCCGATCGGCTCGACGCCCTGCTGCAGGCGCTCCCGGTCCTGTGGCCGTCGCCGTTCAGCCTGTTCTGCCTCCCCGATGAGGAGCTCCGCGTCATCGTCGCGCAGCTCGATGCCGTCGACGCCGAGCGGCGAGGGTCGTTCGGTCGCAACCGGGGTGTCTGGGACCAGTCCCTCGCCCTCCTGCGCGACCACCTCCGGCGCGCCGACCTCGGAACGGTCCCGGTGAACCTGCGCAACCGGCAGGTCATCCGCCCCTGGGTGGTCCGGCCCGATGAGGTGATCGCCGACCTCGCCGAGCGCGCCGGTCACCCGCCGGTCGTGGTCGAGGGCGAAGGCGTCGACGTGGACTCGGTCGGCACCGGGCTGGAGCGCTGGCTCGGTCCGCCGCTGGCGGTCGCCAAGGCCGAGGACGGGTCGTGGCAGGGAACGTTCGACCTGGTGGCCGGCCGGGTGACCATCTGGGTGGCGGCGCTGCCTCCGGCGTCGGACGACCAGGCCGACGGTGACCAGACCGACGGTGACGAGGCGGTCGATGACCCGTCGGCGCGTCCGGGCCGGGTGGCGGTCGCGCCCGACTGCGACCCCCTTCGGCTGCTGCCGGTCGATCCGCAGGCGCTGGTGGAGCCGCTCGAGCGCTCGTGGTCCGTCGAGCAGCACGAGCGCCTGGTGCAGCACCTCGCGGAGGGGCTGGCCGCGTCGACCGGCCGGGAGCCGCTGCGCCTGGAGCTCACCGAGGGCCGCATCGATCGCGCCGATGCGCCGGCCTGGCTCGACCTCGATGAGGCCGCGGTCACGGGCACCCGATCCGTCGAGCTCGTCCTGCCCGGGTGCACCGGTCCGGCGACGGGGGCTTCGTTCCGCCACCACGCGCCGCTGGTGGCGGAGGGCGAGATCGAGCTGCCGACCGGAGCGGGGACGGTGGTGGCCCACGCCTACGTGGTGCGCCGCCCGGGCACCTCGTCGGCGACCACGCTGCTGGCGCCGGACCGCGATCTGCGCCTGGCCCCGGCGCCGGGCTGACCCGAGATCCGCCGGTTCAGCCGGCGGGCCCGGCCCCGGCCGTCACGGTTGCTCGAGCAGGTCGCCCAGGTTGGACCGCAGCTCCAGCTGCCCGGCTCCGCTCGGGGGCGTGGCGCGGATGGCTTCGAGGGCGTGCAGCTGGGAGCGCAGCGAGGCCAGCTGCGCCGCGGGCAGGCGGTCCAGGTCGATGGCGGCCCAATCGGCATCGGAGTGCGCCGACCACCGGCGGACGCGCTTGAACTCCACGAACATCGGGCGGTGCGGGGCCCGGGAGGCCAGTTCGCAGGCCAGCTCGTAGAAGGCGAGCACCTCGTCGACGTTGGCCTGCGACACGGTCATGTTCACCCCGAGCTGCCCGAGGTTGGGGATCGTGCTGATGAACTCGAGGTTCTCCATCAGCTGGTCCCACCGGGCGGGGCGCCGGACCACCTCGTAGGTGGCGGCGGTGGCGGCGTCGATGGAGATGTCGGCGGCGACGTCGAGGCGGTGCAGGCCGGGCATGCGCGCCCACATGCTCGGGGTCCACATGATCGCGTTGGTGTACAGGTAGACGCGGCGCAGCTTCGGGTGCGATTCCGGGGTCAGGCCGATCAGGAAGTTGCGGAGGAACTTGCTGGCGAAGGGGTCGCCCGTCCCGGTCATCGAGATGGTGTCGGCCCCCACGAGGACCTGGTCCTCGACCACCTGGTGGAGCCGCCCCATCTCCACGGCCTGCGGCCCCGAGACCATCCTGATCTCCTGGCGGCAGGTGGGGCAGGCGAGGTTGCAGCTCGAGTCGTAGTTCATGCTGACGTTGGACGGCCCCTCGTCCATGACGGTGCTCCCGGCGCGGGCGGCAGGGGGCAGGTCGAGGCGGTCGAGCTCGTCGAGGGGGGCCACGTGCGGATCGGCGGCGCCGCCGGCTGCGCCCTGGAGGTGGGGGCACCAGTGCTCGTCGCAGAACCGCGGGTCGCCGTCGAGCATCGACTGGCGCAGCGCGCGGGCGGGGGCGCCGTTCCACACCTCGTCGAAGCTCTGGCGGTGGAGGTTGCCCATGGGGAACTGGACCCAGTCGGGGCAGCAGTTGGGGTACACGTCGCCGGCCTCGTCGATGCTGATCTCGGTGAACGGCAGCCGGCAGAGCAGCCCAGGTGCGCCGGAGGCCGGCGCGAGATCGGCGGCGCCGCTCGGTGCGGGCCGGTTGCCGCGGCGGCGGATGTGGACCCTCATCCTCCCGACCCCCATCGTTCGATCCCCTAGGCGCGGCGCGGGCAGCACCGGCGCGCCCATCATGCCGCGTGGGCGCCGGGGAGGCGGTCGCCCTCGGCGAGGGGGGTGAGGACGACTGGTACCCTCGGCGGCGGAGGACGCATGTGTGGCATCGCCGGAA
This sequence comes from Aquihabitans sp. McL0605, assembly GCF_049993875.1. Taxonomy (NCBI): domain Bacteria; kingdom Bacillati; phylum Actinomycetota; class Acidimicrobiia; order Acidimicrobiales; family Iamiaceae; genus Aquihabitans; species Aquihabitans sp. McL0605. The sequence goes on along the minus strand of NZ_CP188252.1, from coordinate 1,605,387 downwards.
TCGTCGGGCCTGGTGCCCCCCAGCATCGTGAGCTCGTCGCCGAGATGCTGCGCTCCCTCGACCACCGAGGCCCCGATGACCGGCGGATGGAGGTCACGGCCGAGGCCGTCATCGGTGCCACGCGCCTCGCGGTGATCGACCCCGACCACGGCCAGCAGCCCTTGGTCGATGAGGCGGGGGTGATCGTGGCCGGCAACGGCGAGATCTACGGCTACCGCCAGGTGCGCACCCGCCTCTCGCTCCCGCCGACGGGCGGCAGCGACCTGAACGTCGTGGCGCCCCTGTGGCACCGCCACGGCTCCGACCTCCTCCCGCACCTCCCGGGGACCTTCGCGCTGGCGGTGTTCGACCCGGCGGGATCGCGGCTGCTGCTCGGGCGCGACCCCTTCGGCGAGCGGCCGCTCTACTGGGCGGAGATGGCGGGCGGCTGCCTGGCGTTCGCTTCCGAGCCCGGAGCGCTCCTCGATGCGGGGATCGTCGCTCGCGAGGTGGATCGGTCCGTGCTGGCCGAGGTGGTGCGCACCGGGTACGTGGCGCCGGGCTCGTGCATCTGGCAGGGCATGCAGTCGCTGCGGCCCGGGCACCAGCTCATCGTCGACCTCCGGCGGGGCACCCGCGCGGTGGAGCGCTGGTGGTCGGCGCCCCCGGTCGACCCGTCCATCGAGCTGCCCGATGCCATCGGCTGGTTCCGCCACGCGCTCGACCGCGCCGTGGTCGAGCAGCTCGATGCCGACGTGCCCCTCGGCGTGTTCCTGTCCGGGGGCCTCGACTCCGCCACCATCGCCGGCCTGGCCGCCGGCCACCGGCCGGGACTGGTCGCGCTGGCCTGCGATGTCCCCGACGCCAGCGAGGTGGGGTGGGCCACCCGCACCGCCCAGCGCCACGGGCTCGACCTGCGGGTGTGCCCGATCGACGAGTCGAGCCTGGTCGACGACCTGCTCGACTCGGCTCGAGCGTGGGGTGAGCCCATCGGTGACTCGTCCGCGCTGCTGACGTGGATCCTGGCCCGGTTCACCAAGGAGCACGTGACCGTGGTGCTCAGCGGTGACGGGGCGGACGAGCTGCTCGGGGGCTACGTCGGCTGGGCCCGCGATGCCCTCGGCGCCGAGGCGGTGCTGGGGAGCGCGCACCATCGGCCGCGGTGGTGGCGGCGTCCCTCCGATCCTGCGGCGGTTACCCGGGCCTATCGGCGGTACCGGGACTACGCGTCGCCGGCCGACCTGCACGCGCTGGGCCTGCCGGCCGGCGAGGACCACGATCTCGATGAGGTCCACCACACCGGCACGGTCGAGGACATCTGCCGCTTCGACCTCGATCGGTACCTGCCCGGCGACATCTTGGTGAAGACCGACCGGGCCTCGATGGCCCACGGGCTGGAGGTCCGGGCGCCGTTCCTGGCCCGCCCCGTGGCCGAGGGCTGCCTGGCCCTGCCTGCCGCGTGCAAGGTCGACGACCGGCGGGAGAAGGTGCTCCTTCGCGACTCGTTCGAGCACCTCTGGCCGACCGGGTTGAGCGACCGTCCCAAGCAGGGGTTCGGGGCGCCGACCGACCGTTGGCTGCGGCTGCCCGCGGTGGCGGGGCTGGCCGACGAGCTGGTGCGGGATCCGGCCGGTCCGCTCGCCGGCCTCCTCGAGGTCGACGCCGCGTCGCGGCTGCTCGATGCGGGGGGCCAGGCGGCGTGGACCGTCTTCGCCGTGGCCCGCTGGTGGGCGCACCACCGCTCGCCCGTCGCCGCATGAACCTCCGGGCCTCGGTGCGCTTCGAGCGCTGGTGGAGCCCCAAGCTGGCGCAGCTGGTCGGCCTGGCGGCGGTGGCGACCACGGCGTCGGGCGGCGTCGACCACAGCGCGCTCACCCTCGGGCTCCTCCTGGTCTCCGCGGTCGGGATCGCCGCGTTCGGCCATGTGGTCAACGACGTCACCGACCGCCGGGCGGATGCAGCGGCGGGCAAGCCCAACCCCACCTCGTCGTGGAGCGCCGGGCCCACCGCGGGGCTCCTCGCGGCCACCTTCGTCCTCGGGATCGCTCCCTGGCTGGTGATCGACGCCCGCCCGGTGGCCCGTTGGCTCCTGGCGGTGGAGGTCCTGCTGCTGCTCGCGTACTCGGTGCCCCCGGTGCGGCTGAAGGTCCGGGGCCTGGCCGGCGCGGTGGCCGACGCCGCCTACGCCTACGCGGTCCCGTTCGCATGGGTCACCGTGGTGTTCGCGCCCGCCGAGGCCACCGGGCCCGTCCTCGCGCTGGTGGTGGCGTGGGCCCTGCTGCTCGGGTTGCGGGGGATCCTCTGGCACCAGATCGAGGACCTCGACGCCGATCGGGTCGCCGGCGCGCGCACGGCGGTGGTGCGGATGGGACCGGCCAGGGCGGAGCGCCTCGTCGCCGGTCCCCTGCTGGTGCTGGAGCTGGCGGCGGCCGTCGTGCTGGTGGTCGTCACCACCCGCGGCGGGGTGGGGTGGCTCGGCCCGTTCGTGGCGGCCTACGCCGCGTGGCGCCTGTTCGAGGTCCGCTACCTGTGGCGCCCTCCGCTGGCCCCGCGGCGCGGCGGCCCGATCGATCGCGTCCGCTTGGCCTACGTGCTCGACAACGAGCTCATCGAGCGCTGGCTGCCGCTCGTCGCGTCGGTCGCGGTGGCGTGGCACGAACCGTGGTGGTGGCTGGTGGCGCTGCTGGTCGCGCTGGGCTTCCAGCAGGGCCTCCGCGACCTGCTGATCGACCTCCGGTACGCGCCCGACGGCCTGGCGCGAGCAGGGATCGACGGGGTGGTGCTCGTGCGGTCGTGGCGCGCCGCCGTCCGCCGCCGGCGGCGAGCGGCGAAGGGGCCTCGGGCCCTCGATCCCGCGGTGCGCGACCGGCGCCGCTTCGCGTTCGTCGTGTGCGGCGCCGAGGAGCACCTCGCCACGCTCGAGCTGGCCCTCCGCCGCCTCCGTCCGCTGACCACCCTGGAGATCTGGGTGGTCACCGATGGGGCGCGCAACGCCCGGCCGATCGACGCGTCCCTCGCCACGGGGGTCATCGACGTCGCCACCCCGCCGCACCTCGATCACCACCAGGCCAGCATCTGGCTCAAGACCAGCCTGCCCGAGCGCGTGCCCGAGGGGGAGTGGTGCTACCTCGACACCGACGTGCTGGCCATCGCTCCGGGGGTCGAAGCGGTGTTCGATGCCCGGGTCGGTCCGGTGGCCTTCGCCTCCGACCTCACCTATCCGGGTCAGGTGGTCGACTGCTTCAGCCCCCACGCCATGACCTGCGGCTGCCTCGGCCTCACCGAGTGGTGCTCGCACCTGCGCGAGGCCCTGCACGAGCGGTTCGACCTCGACGTCCCCGGTGACTGGCTGCACTGGAACGGCGGGGTGTTCGTGTTCGGTCCGGAGGGGCGCGAGTTCATGGCCACGTGGCACCGCTGGGCGGTCGAATCGTTCTCGTGGCCCGAGTGGCGCACCCGCGACCAGGGCACCCTGATCGCCACCGCCTGGCACCTCGGCGAGCAGCACGCTGCCCGCCTGCCCACCGCCTTCAACTTCATCGCCGACCTCGACAACGGCGAGCTCCGCTTCGACCTCGACCGCGGGTGGGCCCACGATCGCGTCGGGCCGTGGGTGGCGCCGCGGCTGCTGCACCTCTACACGAGCCCGCTGGAGGACCCGCGCTGGCGGCTGAACCGCGACATCGAGCGGCCCTTGCTGCGCATCGAGCCCCTTCGGCGCCACCAGGAGCGCAAGGCGGAGCTGGTCCGGCGCCGCGCCCAGCTGGCCTCGCTGGGCTCGCGGTTCTACTGGACGTTCATAGACTGGCCCCGCGGGCACCTGCTCAACCCGGCGTACTGGGCGGTGCGCACCCGCATCGAGATCGTGGTCCACAAGGTGCGCAAGACGTTCCGGCGGCTGCGGCCGAGTCGGGTGCGGGCCCGGCTCCGGGGTCCAGGGCGGACGTGAGCGCGGCTCCCGCGAGGCTCGTGCGGTCGGTCAGGCGGCGCTGTCGCCCGCGGTGACGGGGTCGGGCCACGACACCGAGAACCGGCCCCCGACCAGGTCGCCGTCGCCGCTGCGGATCGCCTCGGCGACCAGGTGGCCGGCGACGGGGGTGGCGCTCGAAGGGAGCTCGACGGCGAACGTGTCGTCGGCCTCGGGGCTGATCCGAGGGGGTGCCGCCCAGGTGGCCGCCAGCCCGTGGAGCCGCTCGAGCGCGTCGATGAACGATTCGAAGGGCTGGTCTGCCAGCGCGGCCGGGTCGACGGGGATCTCGTCGGCCGCGTGCACCACCTGGACCTGGCCATCGGTCCCGACCTCGATGACGAGCGAGCGGGGCCCGGCTCGACCGGTCGGACCGGGGCTGCTGGCACCGGGGCCGGTGGGCTCGGCGAGGCCCTCCTCCGGGAACGGGAGCCACGGCCAGCGGCTCGGCGAGGCGGCGGGCACGTGGCTGGGCGCCGCCGGGTCCATGGAGGGCGCCGCCGGCAGGATGTGCAGGAACGAGATGGCGCCCGCGATGTCGACGGGGGCATCGACGGCGCCCGCCTCTTCGAGCTCGACCTCGCCCAGGCGGATGCGCAGCGCTTCGCGATGGCGGTCCCACTCGACGAGCCGGCTGCCCGTGAGGTGCACCTCGGTGGCGTCGAGCTGCCCGACGACCTCCCGGAGCTCGGACGCGGGGAGCCGGTAGAGGCTGTGGTCGAGCGGGAAGCGCACGACGTTGACCGTGACGTCGATGGCCCGCTCCTCGGCGAGCGTGAGGAGCGCCGAGAACTCCCACCAGTTGGTGGCCATGAGGCAGTGGGCGATGGTCACCCGGTCGGGGCCGAGCTGGTCGAGGTAGTGATCGAGGCTGGCGATCACCTGCTCGAAGCGGGCGCCTCGGCGGATCGCGTCGAACGTCGAGCTCGACGCCCCGTCGATCGAGACGACGATGTGCGGGCGCAGCGCCACGATGAGCTCATCGGTGCGCCGGGTGCGGATGGTGCCGTTCGTGGTGATGGTGATGGCCGGGGGATCCGACCGCTCGGCGAGCATGCTCATCACGCGGAGGGGCTCGCGGCCGAGGAAGGGCTCGCCTCCGAGGAACGTCGCCTCCTCGAGGTGGGGGAGGAACTCGGCGAGCTGCTCGAAGAACGCCTCTCCGTACACGGCCGGCATGGGGGGCCGGCCCTCGCGCCGGCGGATGGTCGACGAGAAGTTGCCCTCGCACATGGTGCACGCCAGGTTGCACGTGTTGGTGAGGGAGAACTCCATGCGGCGCGGCCAGCGAGGCCGTCGCTCGGGTGGCTGCCACCGGTCGAAGTTCTCGGCGAACACGAGCTCGTCGCCGGACCGCAGCTGCCAGGCGCAGAACCCGCACCCCTGCGAGTGGTCGTCGGCCTCGAGGGCGGACCGGATCGCCTCGGCGGCGGCGCTGTCCCAGATCTCCCGGAGGGTCTGGGTGCGGACGTCGCCGAGGGTGGCGCCCTTGGCCAGGCAGCACGCGCGGACCGTGCCGAACTGGTCGAGGTACATGGACGCGTGCGGCGCGTAGCACGCTGACCAGGGAGCGTCGGGGCCCGAGGCGGCCCGTCGGGTGCGGCGGAACACCACGGGGGTGGAGCGCCCCGATCCGTGGGCTTGGTCGGACGCGTCCACGGCGCCCAGCGTACCGGCCGGGGTTCGTCTCGGGCCGTCTCGAGGCGCCGGTAGGTTGGCGGGGTGCAGGGGGATCGGGTGAGCCAGGCCGACCGCGGCGGCGGGGAGGACGCGGCCGGGCGCGCCGCCGCGCCGCGCTACATCGATGCCCTCATCGACGACTTCCGCGCGGGCGGGGCGGGCCGCTTCAACCACCTGGGGCACTGGGACGACCCGATCCACGGTCCCGCCTCGATCGACCGGTCGGCCGCCCAGCGGCGCATGGCCGACCTGGTGGTCGAGCTGGCGGGCGTCGAGGCGGGGACGACGGTCGTCGACGTCGGTTCGGGCTTCGGGGGCACGCTGGTGGCGGTGGACGAGGCGTTCGACCGGATGCAGCTGGTGGGCGTCGACATCGACCTCCGCCAGCTCCGCGAGTGCCGGGCCCTGCGGCCGCGGTCAGGGACCTCGATGCACTGGATCCAGGCCGATGGCGGCGAGCTCCCGCTGGCCGCGGGCACCGTGGACCACCTGGTGTCGATCGAGGCCCTGTGGCACTTCCCCTCCCGTGCTCGCTTCTTCGCCGAGGCGGCGCGGGTGCTGCGGCCAGGAGGCCGGCTGGGGCTGGTCGACGTGATCATCCTGCCGACGGCGGGCCAGGAGCTGGGCACCACCGACGAGGAGCTGCGCCACGAGCTCGAGCCGGCGTTCGGGCCGTGGCCGTCGCCGTTCTGCACGGCCGACGACCTCGTCGACCTGGCCGCCGCGGCGGGGCTCGACTGCACAGCGATCATCGACGCGACCGCGAACACGGCGCCGACCTACCTGGACCACGGTGATGCCGCGCAGCGCCCTGGCGCCTCGGCGTTCAGCGCCTCGCCGGCGGTGGCCCGGTTCGTCGACCTCCACCGGCGCGGGTTGATCCAGGTGATCTATGCCGCCCTCGGCCGGCCGGAGGCCGCAGCATGACCTCGTCAACGCCCACCACCGCCCTCGATCGGGCCCTGGACTGGCTGGTGGCCGCCCAGCACCCCTCCGGGGAGCTCCCCTCCTATGCGAGCCCCACCACGGGCGGTCCCCTCGCGTGGGAGCCCGACCAGCTCAACTTCATCACCGCCCTCTGCGCCGAGGTCATCGACGGCATCGACGACCCTCGGGCCGAGGGCCTGGTCGACCGCGCCGTCGACTTCCTCCGGGCGGAGCGGGAGCCGGCCGACCTGTGGCGGTACTGGGCCCGGGCGAACGAGCGGTCTCCCTTCACCCCGCCCGATGCCGATGACACGGCGTGCTGCTCGCTCGCCGTGGCCTGCCGCGGCGATCGGACCGACGGGAACGTCGCCGTCCTGGCCGCCACCGCCTGTGCCGATGGCCGGTTCCACACCTGGCTGATCCCCCATGAGCGCCGGCTCCCGCTGGCGGTCCGATGGCGGCTCCGCGACGAGCGGCGGTCGGCCACGCAGGCCCTGCGCGCGGAGCTCTGGGCCAACACCGAGGCCGAGGCCGGTGACGTCGACGCCGTGGTCAACGCCAACGTGTGCCGCTACCTGGGCCCGGCCGCGCCCAGCGGCGCGGTGGACTGGGTGGTGTCCGTGGTGGAGGCCGGGTGGGACACGGCGGACAAGTGGCACCGCACCCCGTACACCCTGTGGGCGGCGGTGGCCGACGGGGCTCGCCGCGGCGTGGCGCCCTTCGCTGGCCTCGGCCCGCTCATCCTCGACCGCATCGCCGGGGCCGTCGACGCCGACGGCACCGTGGGCCGCTCCCTCGATGCGGCGCTCGCCCTCCTCGCGGTGCAGCGGTTCGACGGGCCCCCGGACCTCCGGCGGGTGCTCGCCGACGGGCTCGTCCGGGCCCAGGACGACGACGGGTGCTGGGCGCGCGACATCTTCTACTACGGCGGCCCCGACGAGGTGTTCGGCTGGGCGTCAGAGGCCCTCACCACCGCGTTCGCGGCCGCGGGACTGGCCGCCGAGGCCCGGTGAGGTCAGGCGTGGGTGCGGGGCCGTCGAGCGAAGCGTGACCGCGACGACCGCATCAGCGAGACGAACTCGTCCATCGTCAGCTGGGGCTCGGTGTAGGGAGGGATCACCTCGAACGGCTCACCGGGCGGGCGCTCGCCGATGCTGAACGACGTGTAGAACTCGTCGTCGACCCAGAACGACTCGACCCGGCCGTCGTCGGGGGCCCGGTAGTAGTGGACCGACGGAACCTCGGCGGGGAGCGCGTTGATGTAGGCGGCCACCCGCGTGGTGCCCGAGGTGTTCTGCGGCGTGGTGTGCAGCACGCGGCCGTCCATCACCAGCACGTCGCCGACCCGCACGTCGAGGGTCACCATGTGCTGCTCGGAGATCTGCTCGCCGATGTGCTCGTAGGGAGCAGGGAACCCGGGGCTGCCCCGGTGGCGCTGGAGGAACCGGTGGCTCCCGGGGACGGCGCGGAACCGGCCCTCGGCGTCGGTGACGGAGGTGAGCGGCAACCAGCAGGTGATGCCTGCGGTGCGGTCGGTCTCCTCCATCGTGTTCCAGTCCTGGTGGATCGGCACCACGCTCGCCCCGGTGGGCTCCTTGACCATGAAGGCGGCGATCAACGAGCGGTGGTCGAACAGGAGCCGATCGAGGCCGGGCCAGAGGATGGCGGACAGCTCGGCGTCGACCTTCGCCTTGTAGGCGGCATCGGTGCTGTGGATGCTGGCGTAGTAGCCCTCGGTGATGCCCGACGGGTTCGAGTCGAACACCTGGCGGGCCGCGGCGATCTCGTCGGGCGTCGCGACCGGAGCGATCACGTACCCGTCGCGCTGGAAGCGGCGGTCCAGCGCCTTGTCCCGGAGGGTCGGCCGATGTGCGCCCACTGCTGCTCCCCTGTCGAGCTGTCGATCTCACAGCCTGGTTGGCCCACCCCGCAGGCTACCGGCGCCCCCGATCGTGCCCAAGCCGGGGTGGCCCCGCCGGCCCGGCTCAGCCCAGGTCGACGATCCGGTGGCCGACCGACTGCAGGTGGGCGATGGCCAACCCGAGCAGCGCCACCGAGCAGGCCATCTGCAGCAGGAGGATGGGCCAGCTCGGCCAGTGGCCCAGCAGCACGGTGTCCCGGAGGGCCTGGATGTACACCGAGATCGGGTTCGCCGAGTTGAGCCACTGCAGTCCCTCGGGGAGCTGTTCGGGCTGGTAGGAGATCGGGCTGGCGAAGAACAGGGCCGTGACGCCGAAGCTGACCACGAACTGCAGGTCTCGCACGAACACCTGCACCGTGGACACCACGATGCACGCGCCGGCCGCGAGGGCGAGGACCCCCGCGAGGATGAACGGGACGGCCAGCAGGGTGTAGGTGGGCGTGATGCCCTGCAGCGCACCCACGACCACGAGCGATGGCACGGTCACCACCAGCTCGAGCGCCACCCCGAGGGAGAGCGAGAGGGGGATCACGTAGCGGGGGAAGGCCGAGTGGGCGATCACGTCGTAGTTGTCCGTGAAGCACGTGTTCTGGCTGAGGCAGTTCGACACGATGCGGAACACGATCATCCCGCCCAGGAGGTAGCTGAGGTAGGGGATGTCCCCACCGGACTGGTCGAAGATGACCCCGAAGATGAACGCGTAGACGGCGACGACGGCGAACGGCTGGATCACCGCCCAGAGCGCGGCCAGCGCGCTGCGCCGGTACCGGGCGTCGAAGTCGCGGCGGGTCCAGCTCAGGATGAGGGCGCCCGTGCGCATGCCGGTGGCACGGGTGGTGCGGCGCGGCGGCGGGGCGGGTGACGTGGCCTGCACCTAGTGGTCGCGTCCTGCGGTGGCCTCGGAGGTCGCGTCGTCGGCCGCGGCCGGGGCGACCTGCCACTCGGCGTCGAACTGCAGGCCGGGGCGGCTGGTGACGTCTCCGAGCACGGAGAAGGGCACCGTGACCTTGGCGAGGGAGGTGAGGTACTCCTGGGCGAAGTCCTCCCGCTCGTGGTGCGTGATGACCGCGATCCGGAGGTGGTAGCGGCCGGGAGCCACCGGGAAGTGGGGGATGGTGCCGGTCACGGCCCAGGAGCCGGGGGTGGTCAGCAGGTGGCTCGGGCCCTGCTCGGGCTCGGCGAAGGCGGCGCGCCCGATCGAGTACACCGACATGACGATGATGGCGTCGGTCGGCTCCTCGACGTCGAGGTTGAAGCGGAACGTCAGCGAGTCGCCGGGCTGGATGTCGGGCGGGACCAGCTCGAGGTCGCGGATCTCCACGCCTGAGTGGAGGATGGGCTCGGCCACCAGGTCGGCGTAGATCTGGTCTTCGGGCACCGGGCCGCCCTCGCCGATGGTGGTCGCGCCGGTGTACTGGCTGATGACCGTCACCGGGTCGCCCGACGCCACGACGTGGCCGTGGTCGATGAGGAGCAGCCGGTCGCAGAGCTGGCTGATCAACCAGTTGCTGTGCGACACGGCCACCACGGCCGATCCGCGCCGGTGCAGCTCGCGGATGCGGGCCAGGCTGCGGCGCTGGTACGCCCAGTCGCCGACCGACAGGACCTCGTCGAGCAGGATCAGGTCGGCATCGAACGCGGTGACGAGCGAGAACCCGAGCCGCGCCCGCATCCCGGTGGAGTAGCGCTTGAGCGGGGTGTCCATGAACTCCTCGAGCTCGGCGAACCGCACGATGTCGTCGTAGCGATCATCGATGTCGGCGGCGCTGTGGCCCAGCAGCCGGCCGGCGAAGCGCAGGTTCTCGGCCCCGTTGAGCTCTGGGTTGAAGCCGACGCCCAGCTCGATGATCGGGGCCACGCTGTCGGACACCGACACCGTGCCCGAGGTGGGCTCGACCACCCCGGCGAGGATCTTGAGCGCCGTGGACTTGCCGGCCCCGTTCGCCCCGATCAGCCCGACGGCCTCGCCGGGCTCGATCTTGAGCGTGAAATCGGTCAGCGCGCTGAAGGGCTCGCCGGGCCGGTGGTCGCCGCGGGGGCCGGGGATCAGCGCCCGCCAGTTCGAGCGCTCGGAACCGAGCCGATAGGTCTTCGTCACGTGCTCGAGGTCGGCGACGAGAGCCATGCAGCGCGTCCTTCCGGTGAGTCGGTGGCCAGGGTGGAGCGCGACGGCCGTGACGTCGTCCCACTGGAACCGTGACGATACACGCGGGCCCCTTGCGCTCTGGGGGCCGTGCGGGGCGCTCCGTGCCCGTCGCTGCTCAGGTTCGGCGTCGGCGCGCCCGCCCCCTCCAGCGGCGCCGGCCGGGCTCCGTGGGAGCGGTTCCGGCCGGGATCGACGGGTACGTGGCGACCACGTGGTCGACATCGAGCTGGTCGAGCTTCTCGTCCAGGAAGAAGTGGCGGTCGATCCCGACGGTGACGGGCCCGTCGTCGGTGGCGATCGTGTACCTCGGGGCCGCGGCGACGGGGACGAGCAGGCCGGCGACCACGGTGCGAGGGTGCGGGCCCGTGTTCGGCCCGGAGCCGTGGACGAGCGCGTGGTCGTACACGATCGCCTCGCCGGCGGCCAGGGGGATCGACACCGTGCGCTCGGCGAGGGCGCCGTCGTAGTCGGGGGCGAGGTTGTCCTCGGCCTGGTGGACGCGCACGAGGGGTCGGGCGCGGTGGCTGCCCGGAGCGAGGGTGAGCGCCCCGGTGTCGGGGCCGACGGGCTCGATGGCGCACCAGACGCCATAGGAGCGGTGCACCCGTTCGTCGACGAACGACGGGTCGCGGTGCGAGATGACCGCCCCGGCGGATCCCGGCCACTTGGTGATGTTCGTCCACCCGAGGCTCACGTACTCGAGGAACTCGCGGCGGGTCGGCTCCTCCAGGATCTCCGTGAGCGAGCTGGACATGGCGGCCTTGTAGCTCGCATCGGTGGACCAGGTGTCGTTGAACAGGCCGCTCCCGGGGTCGCCGGGGGCGATCCCGTGGCGCTCCTGGACGGTGCGCACCCGACGGACCTGGTCGGCATCCAGGAACGGGAGCACGACGAACCCCTCGTCGTCGAGCGCCTGCTGCCGGTCGGGATCGCCGAACAGGGGCGGCGGCTCGGACTGGCCGCGGCTGGTGGGGTGCGATGAGCGGGCGATGGCCCGAGGCTACCGGCGGGTCGCCGGTGGGCCGATGCTGCCCGCAGGCGGGAGTGCGCGTCGGGGGCTCCCGGCGACCATCATGGTGGTGACGCCATGGACACCCACGCTCCACCAGCCCTTCGACGGCGCGCCCGATGACCGCCCGGCCCCGGTTCCGCGCCGGCGCGCTCGATGCGCGGCTCGAGCGCGACGGCTACGTGGTCGTGCCCGGTGCTGCCCGCCGGTCGCTCCGCTCGTTCCGTCGGGTGCACCGGCGGGTGGTCGGCGAGGTCCCCCCGGGGTTCGACTCCACGCTGTACTCGGGTGACGAGCAGCTCAAGCGGTCGGTGCACGCCGAGCTGCTCGCGGTGTTCGCCCCGCTGCTCGACGAGCTGCTCGAGGGCCACCGCCCGCTCCTGACCAACTTCGTCACCAAGGGCCGCGATCCAGGCGGGAGCATGGCCCCGCACCAGGACTGGACGTTCGTCGACGAGCCGGCGCACGCATCGATCAACGTGTGGGTGCCGCTCACCAGGGTCGACCACCGCAACGGCGCCATGTCGGTGCTGCCGAAGGGGCACCGCATGGACCTGACGATCCGGGGGACCGAGACCCCGAACCCCTTCGAGGCCATCGAGGCCGAGGCGGCCGCCCGGATGGTCGAGCTGCCCATGGAGGCCGGCGACGTGCTCGTCCACGACCACCGCCTGCTCCACTCGTCACCGCCGAACCTGCGGCGCCGGCCGCGCGTGGTGGCGGGCTGTGCGGTCGTCGGCGACCGATCCGAGCTGCTCCACTACCGCCAGGCGGGGCCGGGCCGGGTGGAGCGGTTCACGCTCGACGCCGCGTTCTACACGGAGCACACGTTCGGCGCCGCCGACCTGCCCCCCAGCGCCACGCGGGTCGCCGAGGTGGACTTCGCGCAGCCACGGTTCGAGGTCGCCGACCTGCCGGGCATCACGAGCCGGGAGGCCGCCTCGTGATCCTCGCGCCACCATCATCGAGCGCGATCCGGTCCGTCGGCTTCCGCGATCCCGCCCTCGCCGACCGCTTCGCGATCGACGGCTTCCTCTGCGTGCCGTTCCTGGGCGCCGCGGCGGTCGACGAGCTGCGGCGGCTGTGGGACGAGGTGGGCCGAGACGATCTCACCGGCATCTACTCGAACGTCCACGACCTCGACGTCGAGGCCAACCGGCGCGTCGATCGGATCATCACCGGAGCGTTCTCGGGTCCGGCGCAGGCCCTGTTCCAGGGGGCGCGGCTCGGCGGATCCAGCTTCCTGGTCAAGGGCGTAGGACCGGACAGCGCGTCCACCCCCCACCAGGACTGGAACAACGTCGATGAGCACCAGGCCATCTCCTTGTCGATCTGGTGTCCGCTGGTCGACGTCGATGCCCACAACGGCGCGCTCGTCGTGGTGCCCGGATCGCACCGGCTGCGCCCCTCCATCCGGTCGCTCGACACGCCCTCGCTCTACCTCGACTTCGACCCAGACCTCGACCAGCACCTGGTGGAGGTCCCGGCGCGGGCGGGCGACGCGGTGATCTACGCCCACAACCTCTTCCACGGATCGAAGCCCAACCGCTCGGACCGCATCCGGGTCTCCGCGGTCTCCGGCGTGCTGCCGGCCGATGCCCCGAGCATCCACCACCGGGCCGTCCCGGGGGCGCCGGCGGGCACCTTCGAGGTCCTCGAGGTCGAGCGCGACTTCTACTTCGGCGGGATCGCCGCCATGAAGGACGGGGTGCTCCCCCCGACGGCGCGGCCCACGGGCACCGTCCTCGTCCCGGATCACGAGCTGCGACCCGACGAGGTGGTGGCCGCAGCCGTCGAGTGGGCCCGAACCACGAACGCAGGACCGACATGAGCCTCCTCGCCCGCACCTTCGTCGACGACGACCTCGAGGCCGAGCTCGTCGACCGGGGTTGGGTGGTGGTCCCCCTCCTGTCGCCGAGCGAGGTCGAGGGGCTCCGGTCGTTCTACGAAGACCGGTCAGCGACCGGCGACCACAACCCCGAAGGCGCCTACGACCCGACCTACGCCGAGTTCAGCGTGGTGCACAGCCGGCCCGAGTTCCGGGCCGAGGCGTACGAGCGCATCGTCGAGACCGTCGCGGCCCGGGCCGCTCCGCTGCTCCACTCGTTCCGGCCGCTCGTGGCCAACTTCGTCAACAAGCCGCCTCGCACCGGCGTCGTCCCGACGCACCAGAACTGGTACGTCGTCGACGAGGCCCGGTTCCGATCGGTGTCGGTGTGGGTGGCGCTCGTCGACTGCACCGTGAGCAACGGCACGCTGCAGCTGCTGGCCGGGAGCCACCAGGTCTTCCGGGAGCCTCGGGGCATGTGGGCGTACGAGGCGTTCGCCGATGTCGATCACCTGGTGCGGCCCGAGCTCGAGTGCGTCGAGGTCCGCGCCGGTGAGGCCGTGATCCTCGACGACGCGGTCGTCCACTACTCGGCCCCCAACGAGACCGATGCCGATCGCCTCGCGATCCAGCTGATCATGGTCCCCGAGGCCGCGACGCCCCTGTTCTGCCGCCGGGCCCAGATCGACGGGGACCGCCAGCAGGTCGAGGTGTGGGCGGTCGAGGAGCGGTTCTTCTGGGACTTCTGGCACGGCGACGGCGACGAGCGCTACGGCCGGGTCATCGAGCGCATCGAGCTCCCGGCGGGTCGGCTCGGGGCCGAGGAGTTCACCGACCGGTTCTTGCGCCGGTCGTCATGACCGGCGCCGGAAGGCCAGCCAGAGCTCGTCGCCGGCGGTGACCGTGGCGGCGTCGGGCCGGGGGTGCTCGGGCGCTGCGGGCCCGAGGTCGGTCAGGTGCCGGTGCAGCTCCTCGATCGCGACGCGGAGCTGGAGGCGGGCCAGGTGGGCGCCGATGCAGCGGTGGGCGCCGGCCCCGAAGCTGAGGTGGGCGCGCTCGGCTCGCCCTGGGTCGAACCGGTCCGGGTCGGCGAACACGGTGGGATCGTGGTTCGCGGCGTGGATGGACAGGGTGACGCGGCCGTCGGGTGACCCGTCGGGGGTCGCGGCGGGCGGAGCCGTGGGGAGGCGCTGGAGCGCGGTGATGGCCGAGCCCCAGCGGAGCACCTCCTCGATGGTGCGGCGCATGGCGGCCGGATCGGTCGCCACCCGCTCGTGCAGGGCGGGGTCGTCGGCGAGCAGTGCGGTGAAGGTGGCCAGGGCTCCGGCGACGGGATCGATGCCCGCGAGCAGGAGCAGGTAGCAGGTGTCGACGATGTCGTCGTCGGTGAGGAGCCCGAGCTCGGTGCCGGCGCCGTGGAGCGTCCGGATCAGGTCGGGGCCGATCTGGCCGCGGCGCTCGGCGACGATCGGATCGAAGTAGGCGTAGATCTCGGCGGCGACCGCACCGCGGGCCGGCGCGGCGACGTCCGGGCCGAGGATCCCGTCGTGGAACCGCCGGATCCGTTCGCCCTCCCGGAGGGGCAGGTCGAGGAGGTCGAGGAGGGCCAGCACCGGGATCTGGCGGCAGAAGGCGCCGTTGAGCTCGACGACCCCATCGGTCGGGAACGAGCCGATCAGGTCGGTCGCGCGACGGCGCAGGGTGGCCTCGCGGTCGGCGACGGCGGCCGGGGCGAAGACCGGGTCGAGCACCGAGCGCACGGTGACGTGGCGGTCACCGTCGACCTGCAGCGGGAGGAGCGGTCGGCGCTGGCCGAGGTCGAGGGCATCGCCCGACGCCGTGAGGCCATCGGAGTCGCGCAGCGCGGCCCGGACCTCGGCGTAGGTGCGCCGGACGTCGGGGGTGGCGGCTCCCGCTGGCGGCTCCGGCGGCTCCGGCGGCTCCGGCGGCCCTGGCGGTTCCGGGTCGGTGGCCGGTGGCCGGGTCGTGCCGGGGGGCGGGCGGAGGGCTCCGCGGTCGCCCTTCGATCGTCGTCGCAGCACGCTCGGGACCCTATCGGCGGCCGCAGCTCGGTCGGGGGTGGGCCCGGCGCTGGCCGCCCTCACCCGCCCGGCGCGATCCGCCTTCGGGGTGGGGCCACCACCGCGGCGCGCTGGCCCGGCGATCCGGTGAGGGCCTCGTCGGTGATCGCGCTGGGATCGAGCGGCGGGAGGTCGAGGAGGTCGACGAACGCCTGGGTGCTCGGCGACCGGTAGGACGCCAGCCGGGGGAGGCGGCGCAGGAGCATCGAGTCGAGCTCGTTGGCGGCGATGGCCCCGACGTGGAAGTCGGCCTCCAGGCGCGGGTCGGATGCGTCGCCGTTGAAGCGGAGGCCCTCGGTGCAGAGCGAGAGCGGGTCGCCGGCGACGACGAACGGGGCGGAGCCGAAGTCCGCCAGGCGCCGCGTCGGTGCGACGGCGCGACCCGCCAGGTAGAGCGGGCGCACGGCGGCGGCGTAGTACGCCACGTAGTCGTGCTCGAGCTCGATCGCCGCGGGGAGGACGCGGCCGGCGCGGGGGAGCAGGAACGCCTGCAGGCGCAGGACCGCGTCGAGCGCGCTCGATGGCTCGACCCCGAGGTCGTCGAGGACGAAGCGCCGCACGTCTCGGGTGAACGCCTCCCACCCGATGGCTGGGAGCGCGAAGCGGTCGAAGGTGCGCAGGGTCCACGACAGGATCGGGAGGCGGACCGCGTCGTCATCGCTCATCGTCGCGAGCGCCTCGATCACCTCCGTCGCGGGGATGCCGTGGTCCCACTGGAGGAACCGGAGCACGTGGCGCAGCAGGCCCATCCGCTCGACGATGACCTCGGTCGTGTGCAGCGCCAGCATGTGCTCGCGATCGGTGGGGCTCATCGTCGCGGTCGCCCGGACCACACGGGTGGGATCGACCTCGACCGCGTGCCGGCGCCGGTGCTCGGGCTCGTTGATCGGGGCGTTGGGCAGGAGCCGGAGGGGGAAGGTGCGTCCCATGATCTCGTGGTCGATCATGAACTGCAGGTCGGCGCGGTACGACGCCACCGTCTGGCCGGGGAGGCCGAGGATCAGGTCCCCCGACAGGGCGTGGCCGCGTCGCCGGAGGTAGGCCGCCAGGGCCAGGTAGCCGTCGATCGAGATGTTCTGCCGTCCGACCGTGCGGAGGGTCTCCTCGTCGGTCGTCTGGAGCGAGATCGAGGCGAGGACGGAGACGTCGGCGTCGAGCAGGGTGTCGAGGGCGTCGAGGAGGTGGACGATCCGGTTCTTCGACGGGGTGAAGATCAGCAGCTCCGGCGCACCGCGACGACGCCGGATGTCGGCGATGCGGCCGGCCATGTCGACGTCGCGCGCCAAGATGCCGAAGTTCGAGTCGCACAGCATGGCGATGACCATGCCCCGGTCGACGGACCACTCGATCTCGGCGGCCACCCGGTCCAGGTCGAAGCGGCGGATCCGGGAGTTGGTGGCGGAGCCCCAGTCGCAGAACGTGCAGGCGTAGGGGCACCCTCGGTTGGTCTCGAACGCCGGCGGTTCGATCCAGGCCATCGGATCGATGTGGTCGAACTCGCCGGTGAGGTAGGGCGAGGGGAGCGCGTCGAGGTCGGCGATCCGATCGCGATCGGGGGTCCGGACCACGGCATCGGTCGTGGGGTCGCGGTAGGTGATCCCGGCGACGGAGGCGAGCCGAGCGGGGTCCCGTGCCGGCAGCGTGGGCGCCAGCGCCTCGAGCAGCTCGACGAAGAGGTGCTCGCCCTCGCCCCGGGTCAGCACGTCGGCGGCGTCGGCGTGCGTGCGCAGGAACTGCTCCGCATCGCCGGGGTACTTGGGCGAGCTCGGCCCGCCGTGCAGGACGACGAGCTCCGGGTTGAGCTCCTTGCACCTGCGGGCGATGTCCAGGTTGGCGTCGAGGGTGTACACGTAGTCCGAGCAGGCCAGCACGGCGGGACCGCGGTGCTCGGCCACGGCGCGCAGGATGGCTTCGGCCGGCTCGGGGCGGCGGATCTCGTACTGCTCGTTGAGGGCGCCCGCTCGATGGGACCTCGCCGCCGCCGAGAGCATGCCCAGCGACAGGAGGGGGCCGACCTCCTCGTGCCACAGGAAGTAGATCGGCACTCGGGCATCGCCGCCGGGGAGCGGCGGACCGCCATCGGGCGGGCGGTCTCCGGCGGCCGCAGCCGCTCCGATCGGCGGGGACGAGGCGTCGAGCGGGCCCGGGTCGTCCTCGTCCGCGTGGTGCTCGTCGGCGACGTGGCGCCCATCGATCGCTCGGAGGTCCGCGGGCGTGAGGTGGACGACCTGGCCGTCGAGGTCTTCGATCGCCACCCCGAGCGCATCGATGGGCCCGGCGAACGCCGGTGCGGCCAGGACGGCCTGCGGGACCTCCCGATCGGACCTCGGGCCCTCGCCCCGAGCGCCCTGAGCGGCCGCGCCGACCAGCTGCTCGATCTCGTCCAGGGCCACGCGGTGGACATCCCCACCGAGCACGTCGCTCAGCCACCACCGTCCACGGTCGAAGGTGACGACTGGTCCGCGCGGCTGGTGGGGCATGGTCAGCGTGCCGCGACGCCGTCTGGTCTGGTCAGACCGTGGGGTAGCACCTTCCGGTGCCGACCGCGGCCAAGCCCGCGAGATCGCCAGGTGCCCACGAGGTCGCCCTTCCGTCGTGACCGTGGTACAAGATGTTCCGCACATCGCCGGTGTGCGTGAGCCCGACGACGTGCGCAACGTAGTGCATGAGGATCGCTCGCATGCGGGATTCTCGTTGGGCGGGGGCGAACGTGGCGGCGTCCGTCTCGATCGTGGGCCCGTTGAACGCCACCTCGCCGGTCACGTAGAGGCTGCGGGCGCCGTCGTCGACGGGCACGCCGTAGCTGCCGCCGGAGCCGAAGCTGTCATCGGTCAGCAGCGGGAGCTCCGCCTGATCGGACCAGGCGAGCAGCACCGGTGCCCAGCGCTTCCCGTAGCGCTCGGGCTGGTACAGCACGCGCTTCTCGACCGGTCGTTCCGTCGTGGTGCCGTCGTCGATGAACTCCAGGCCCGTCGCCCGGCTGACCTCGGCGATGGCCTGCTTCAGGATGGGCATGGCCCCGGCCGGAGCGGTGCGCTCGTTGACCACGTAGTGGATCGGCCGGCACGGGTCGTAGGCGACGGGTCGGGTGTGGTCGTCGGGTTGGTAGGTGAGGAACTGGTAGTCCACGCCCTCGTGCAGGTCGGCGGCGCCGGCGGGCAGGGGAGGAGGGTGACCGATCGGCGCGGTGCGCTCATCGGTGGGAGGCGGGGGCCGCGTGGAGGACGTGGGGACCGTGGCTGCGGTGGTGGTCTCGTCGTGGTGGTGGGTGGCCGGCGTCGTGGTGGTGGTGCTGGCGTCGTCGGACGATCCCCCGCGGGTCACCGCGACCACACCGATCGCCGCGGCCAGGACCACCACGGCGACGGCGACCGTGCGCCCCACGAGCCGACGGTTCATCGGGCCAGCTCCTGGAGCTGGGGTCGGAGGTCGCGGTACAGCGCCTCGGCGAGCAGCGACGCGCCCAGCTCGTTGGTGTGGACCTGGTCCCAGTAGATCGGCTTGGTCTGGCCGTCGTAGGCCGTGGACAGGTTGTGGACGTCGAGCGCAGGGAGCTGGTCGAAGATCGTCTGGTGGACGGCCCGGGCCGCGGCGAGGTCGGCGTCGGAGGCTCCGACCTGCTTGCGCACCTTCTCGTCGGCGGCCGACTGATCGGCCTTCGTCAGCAGCGAGGGCTGCCAGTAGAACCGGGTGGCGATGCCGGCGTCCTTGGCGAGCGTGTGGGCCAGCGCCACCCCGTGGCCGTAGCGGGTGGCGATCCGATCGCCGAGCTCGGTCGGGTCGGTGCTCGGCGGCACGGTGCCCGTCGGGTCTCGCTCGATCCCGAGCTGGTCGGCGACGCCCGGGCGGGCGCGCGACGCCAGCATCTTCTGGAACTCGGAGTCGAGCAGGGATCCCGGCTCGGCGCGCTCGCCCTGCTCGGTGCCGTTGAGCTCGACCTGCAGGGTCACGTCGTTCTCCCCGTCGAGGAAGATCGCCAGGTCGGGGTGGTCCTGCCACTGGAGGAGCTCGGCGAACAGGAGCGCGCTCTGCCAGTTGACCGTGGCCGGCACGGCCAGGTTGTGGACCCTGATCGGGATGCCGTCCTGGCCGGCGAGGCGCACGAGGTCGGACGCCACGGTCCGGTCGTCGCGCTGACCAGCGCCGAACGCGACGGAGCCTCCGAGGAGCCACACGTCGAGCGGGTCTCCCAGGCTGGGCTCGGGTGCCGCTGTCCGCCGCTCGCCGTTCGCCACGTTGATGTACCGGCTCCGCAGGTTGGCCACGCGCCACCCGCCCGACACGTCGAACTCGAGGAGGCTCCAGTAGTCGCGGAGGTTGAGGCCGAGGATCGAGGCCCACGGGGCGTCGGCGAAGGCGTCCGAGGTGGTGAGGTCGGCGGTGAACGAGGCGCCGGAGGTGCCGAGGTCGGTGGCGGGGGCGGCGGTGTCGGTGGTGGTCGAGGTGCGGTGGTCGCGCCACGTCACCAGGCCGAGCACCACCGCGAGGACGACGACGACGCCCAGTGCGGACCTCGACGCTCGCAGCGATCGCGGGGTGCTGGTGAACGGACGCCGGGCGTCGCGGCGCTGGTCCTCCTCGGAGATGCCCCGGGTCCTCCACGTCGTCGCGGCCCGGGCTCGGTGGCCGGGGAGGAGCCGTCCCCCGCGCCGCACCAGCTGGCTGATGGCGCCGGGCAGGTACACGAGCGGGAGCGCCACGATGAGGAGGGCGACGTGGCCGATGAAGGTGACGACGATGCGGACGAGCTCGGCGAGGGACCGGTCGGCGGCGTGGATCCAGCCTGGTCGGCGGGCCGCCAGCTCGGTCAGGACCAGGCTGGCGACGATGAGCAGGGCCACCGCGGCGTGGCTCCCCGACCGGACCCAGATCAGCTGGCTCAGGATCAGGGGCGCCAGGCCGAGGGGGGCGATGCCCCGTGCTCGTCGGGGCCAGCCTGGGATGGGCTGCCACTCCACCAGTGCGGCGAAGGCGGTGGTGGTGGCCAGCAGGGTGACGATGGCCGGGGTGGTCCCGATGAACGGGCGGGTGAGCGCGATGGCCGCCACGCCCCCAGCGGCCAGGGCCGGCAGCGACCAGGCGCGGCGACCGAGGAGGGCGGAGAGGGCGAGCAGCCAGGCGAGTCCCAGCACGACCACGACCGCGGTGTCGCTCGGTCGGTGCCCGCCGGTCTGCCACACCTTGACGGCGGTGGGCCCGGCGCCAACGGCGAGCGCGGCGCCCATCAGGAGGCCGCGACGGCGCGCGGTGCGAGCAGCCCACCGCACGGTCGGCTCCACCGCCCACGGATCGGGTGGCGGTCCCAGGATCGGGTCTCGGTCCCGCATCAGAAGAGCGTGTACATCGCGGTGGGCACCACGACCTTCGCAGTGGCGGCGACCACGGTCGCCACCATGATCATCACGATGACGACGGGCACCCACCAGCGGCCCGACCGGGCGGCGTGGAGCCACAGGTCCGTGACGAAGCGCCCGGCATGGCGGACCACGAGCCTCACGGCGCGCCGACCGAGGTGCCCGCCAGCGTCCGGTCGCCGTCCTTGCGGAGGATGCACCGGCCCAGCACCAGGAGGTCGAGGTCGGTGTCGTCGAAGCAGCGGAGGGCATCGGCGGGGGTGCGCACGATGGGCTCGCCCGCACGGTTGAACGAGGTGTTGAGCAGCACGGGGCAGCCGGTGCGCTGGTGGAACGCGCTCAGCAGCTGGTGGAAGCGCTCGTTGCGGTCGTCGACGGTCTGGACCCGTGCGGAGTGGTCGACGTGGGTGCACGCCGCGATGTCCGAGCGCTCCACGGCCAGGCGGGCGCCGAAGTCGTCGGAGCCGCGCTGGTCGTCGGCGCCGGGGCGCCGGTGCGCGGCGGACACCGTGGCGATCTCGGTCATGTGGGGGAGGGGGGTGGTGAGGTCGAACCACTCGCCGGCGTGGTCCTGGAGGACGGCCGGGGCGAACGGCCGGAAGGGCTCGCGCCGCTTGATCGACAGGTTGACCGTCCGGGCCATGGCTCCGGGGCGGGGGTCGGCGAGGATCGAGCGGTGGCCGAGGGCCCGGGGCCCGAACTCCATCTCTCCTTGGAACCACCCGATGGTCTGGCCCGCATCCAGTGCCGTCGCCAGCTCCTCGCACAGCCCGTCGGTGGTCTCGAAGGTCTGGTGGGGGACGTCGATCTCCTCGAGCCAGTCGATGATCTCGTGGTCGTCGAACGCCGGGCCCAGGAAGACGGAGGAGCGCTCGCTCCGCACCGCGGCCGGCGCCCGATCCTGATCCAGGGTCTGGTGCCAGTGCCAGAGCGCGGCGCCGACCGCACCTCCGGCATCGCCGGCGGCGGGCTGCACCCAGAGGTCATCGACCGCGCCGACCTCTCGGAGCCGAGCCGTGGCGACGCAGTTGAGGGCGACACCGCCGGCCAGGCAGAGCGAGCGCTCGCCGGTGAGCTGCACGGCCCGCCGGACCAGGCCCTCGATCGCCTGCTCGAGGACGGTCTGGATCGAGCGGGCGATGTCGGCCTCTCGCTGCGTCAGCGGCGCGCCGGGGGCGAGCGCCGGACCGTCGAGGAGGTCGCCGAGGCGGGGGTGGTACATGCGCCGGCCGGCCTGGAAGTCGAAGTACCGGTGATCGAGCTCGAAGGATCCATCGGCGTTGAGGTGGATCGCGTGGTCCAGGAGCGCCCGTTCGTAGGTGGGCTCGCCGTACGGGGCCAGGCCCATCAGCTTGTACTCGCCGTCGTTCACGTCGAAGCCGCAGAAGCTGGTGAGGGCCGAGTACAGGAGGCCGAGCGAAGCCGGGAAGTGCACCTCCTCGATCAGCTCGAGGTCACGGCCGCGGCCGTGGCCGATCGTGCAGGTCGCCCACTCGCCCACGCCGTCGAGCACGAGGACCGCGGCGCGGTCGAACGGGGAGGGGAAGTAGGCCGAGGCGGCGTGGCTCTGGTGGTGCTCGGCGAACTCGACCCGGACGTCGCGGTGGCCGAGCTGGCCCAGGAGCCGTTCGAGCCGGTAGGCCACCCAGAGCTTCGATCGGGACCAGCTCCACACGCCGCGGGCGAACGAGGGGAACCCCCGAGGACCGACGCGACCGTGGGTCACGAGCAGCCGTTCGTAGGCGGTGAGGGGCTTCTCGTAGAAGACCACGTGGTCGAGCCCGCCGGGCTCCACGCCGGCGGATTCGAGGCACCAGGCGATGGCGTGGCGGGGCAGCGAGGGATCGTGCTTGATGCGGGTGAAGCGCTCCTCCTCGGCGGCAGCGACCACCTGACCGTCGATCACGAGCGCGGCGGCGGCGTCGTGGTAGTCGCCGCTGATCCCTAGCACCGTCCCCCTCGCTTGCACCGCTCTAGCCTAGATGGCGCCTGTTCCCGCGGAGGGTCGGCCCAGCCGCTGGTCCATACTTGTGCGATGGTGCCGGGGGAGAGATCGTCGCTGCTCCACGACCCTCCTGGCACCCACAGCATCCGGTGGTGGGTGGTGCTGACGGTGGTCGTGAGCATCCTGGTGGGGGCGATCGCGGTCGAGCTCCGACGCCCCGACCAGCACGTCGCCACCAGCGGATCGGCCGCCGCGGCATCGTCGGATTGGGCCCCCGAGCGCCTCGCCGGGGAGCGCTTCTCCGCCCGCGACCGTTCGTTCGTGCTCTCCTACGCGTATCCGGGGCAGGACTGGGCCGACGAGCTGCTGGCCGACCGCGATCGGGCCCGAGCCGAGGTCGACCCCGTCACCGGGTGGCGCCTCCTCGACCTGCGCAGCCGGTACCTGAACATCACGGGGGGCCGGCGGGCGTCGCTGGAGCCCGCCGATCCGAACCTCACGGTGTGGTACTTCGGCGGCTCCACCATGTTCGGGAGCTCCCAGCGCGACGACCACACCATCCCGTCCGAGATCGCCCGGTTGGCCGAGGCCGACGGGGTCCGCGTGCGGTCGGAGAACTTCGGCGTCGAGAGCTACAACAACTACCAGGAGACGATGGCGTTCGCGGCCGCGCTCTCGACCGGACGCCGGCCCGACCTGGTGGTCTTCTACGACGGGGCGAACGAGCTGGCCACCGCGGTGGAACGGGTCGACGTCGGGCGGACCGATCCGGGCGAGATCTACTACCAGGCCGCGAGCGCCAAGGAGCGCAAGGCCCGCGGGGAGTCGAGCGCCACGCGCCGGCTGACCGCCGCGCAGCGCGACGACCTCGCCGTGAAGGTGGGCGGGGCGCAGTACCGCCGGGGCGTCCTCCTCGGCCAGCAGCTCGGCGGGGCCGACAAGATCCCCGTGGTGCACGTGTGGCAGCCGGTGTTCGCGGCCACGCCGCCTCCGCCGGTGGCCGAGCCGGTCGTGGCCCGCCTCGGGCTCGACGACGAGTCTCTGGCGTCGGTGGGTGGCCTCTACCGCCGGGTGCTGCAGGCATCGAAGGTGAAGCCCATCGACCTGTTCGAAGCCCTGGGCGGCGTCGAGGAACCGACGTTCTTCGACTTCGAGCACACCAACGAGCTCGGCGCATCGCTCGTGGCCAAGGCCCTGTACGAGCGGCTCCGACCGCAGTTCACGGCGTTGGCGCACTAGGTGGTCCCACGGGGCACCTCCTGGAGGGGCGGCCGGATGCTGCTCGCCGCCGCGGTGGGCGCGCTGCTGGTGCTGGGCTCGGTGGCGTGCAGCCGGACGACGGGCGCGGCCACCGAGGTCGCCGGGCTCGGGCCGGTCCGCGCCGTCACCCTCGGGACGCACCACGGGTGCGCCATCGCCACCGACCGCACCGTGCGGTGCTGGGGCAGCGACTACTTCGGGCAGCTGGGCGATGGCCACCACGTCGACCCGCGGCGTCCGGTGGCCGCCACCGGGTTGGCCGACATCGTCGGGATCGATGCCGGCGGTGATCTCACGTGCGCGGTCGACGGCCAGGGACGCGTCGCGTGCTGGGGCTACAACTTCGACGGCCAGGTGGGGAGCGGCACCTCCGAGGACGCGGTGTTCCAGCCCACCCTCGTCCGGGGCCTCGGCGCCGCCCAAGCGGTGACGGCGGGGGAGGAGCACGCCTGCGCCCTGACCTCGGGCGAGGTGTGGTGCTGGGGCTCGAACGACGTCGGCCAGCTCGGTCGATCCGACCCCGCCCGCTCGCTCGTGCCCGTCCGGGTCCCGGGCCTCTCCGACGTCCGGTCCATCAGCGCGGGCGGATGGCACACCTGCGCGGTGCGCACGGACGGCTCGGTGTCGTGCTGGGGGCTCGGAGGGTCGGGACAGCTGGGAGCCGGCACCTTCTCCGATTCCGCCCCGGTCGAGGTCGAGGGGCTGCCCGCGGTCACCACGGTGTCAGCGGGCTCGGCCCACACGTGTGCGGCGGCGGACGACGGGCGCGCGTGGTGCTGGGGGGCAGGGGCGCAGGGCCAGCTGGGCGCCGGCGCGGATCGCCGGGATCAGGACCGGCCGGTGAGCGTGCCGGGGCTGCGGGCGCGCCAGCTGGCGTCGGGTGCCGGCCACACGTGCGCGGTGACCACCGCCGGCCGGGTCCGCTGCTGGGGCGACGACCGCGGCGGCCAGCTCGGCGCGGCGACCGATGTCGGCGGGAGCGGGATCGCGGCCGATGCCGGGGTCGGCGCGGACGTGCAGGCTGTCGCCGCCGCCGAGGACCGGTCCTGCGCGGTCGGGCCCGGGGGCGAGCTGCGCTGCTGGGGGGCGCAGGCGCGCTGACCGGCGCCGACGGGGTCAGAGGCCCGGATAGGCCAGCCCCGTCCTCCACGCCCACCCCATGAGGCCGGCCACGAGGTAGGTCGAGAGCACCACGAGCAAGGTCGCTCCCGCGGCGGTGGAGAGCTCGCCGCGCTGGCGGAGCTCGATGAGGCGGCGCGGGATGAAGATCATCAACATGGCGAACGCCGCCTCCGAGAGCTGGAGCACGTCGCCCTGGTAGGTGGTGCCCTCGCGGCGCAGGAGCAGGGCCGCGACGACCCCGATGACGGCACCGGTCGAGCAGAGCAGGATCGCCTCGTCGTCGAACAGGCGCTTCCCGACGACCACGAGGGCGAGGATCGGGAACAGGCCGATCAGCCAGAAGAACGGGAACCGCACGTGCAGGTCGCGGAGCTCGGTGAGCGGGGAGAACACCCAGCCGCCCCGGTTGACCACGTACCGGACCGTGACGAGCAGCTGGATCAGGGTCAAGACGATGGCGGGCCCGACCAGCAGCACCAGGACCGACGTCATCGTGGGGCGGCCGTCGCGCTCGCGCCCTGAGCCGGACCGGCGCCGGATCGACCGGATCAGCACGACGAGGGGGACGGCCACCAGCAGGAGCGGCACGAGGGTGGGCTTGGCGAACGACGCCAGGAGGAGCAGCGCCGGGATGCGCCACCGCAGGGGCTTCGGCAGGTCGCCGCTGGTCCACCGGGCCACCTCCCAGACCAGGAGGGTGTTGGGTGCCAGCGAGGCCAGGGTGGTGGCGGCGTAGGGGAGGTACACGGGCATGAAGACGCCGGTGCCGGTGAACGAGCCCCAGCCCCAGAGCCCCGCGGGCGATTCGAGCATCGCCAGCCCGAGGCTCACCACCAGGGCGGCGGCGGGCCCGAGGCCGTAGCCGGTCCGGCGGGGGCGCAGGACCTCGGCGACGACGATGCCGAACCACG
Source organism: Aquihabitans sp. McL0605 (assembly GCF_049993875.1). Classification (NCBI taxonomy): domain Bacteria; kingdom Bacillati; phylum Actinomycetota; class Acidimicrobiia; order Acidimicrobiales; family Iamiaceae; genus Aquihabitans; species Aquihabitans sp. McL0605. The sequence goes on along the minus strand of NZ_CP188252.1, from coordinate 1,579,257 downwards.
CGTAGAAGAGCAGGGCGGCGATGAGGGCGCCGAAGCGGATGTCGAACGGCAAGACGACGTCGAGCCCCTTGGCGGCGACCTGCCACAGCTGGCTCGGCGACCCGAAGTGCCAGAGGCCGTCGAACGCCGTCTCGGCGAACTCGGTGTGGGTGGGGAAGAGGTTGGGGCCGCGGACCGAGTCGCTCCGGTACAGGAGGTGGAACGCGACGGGGCCGAACACCAGGGCGTGGGCCAGCCCCGTGGCCCACCGCCACCGCCAGGGGTGGAGGTCGGGCTCGACGGCGGGCCGCGCGTCGGTCTCGAGGGCTGCGGTCTCCATGGTCAGAAGCGGACCAGGGCGCTGGCCCACGAGAGGCCCGCGCCGAAGCCGGCCAGGACGACGGTGGTGCCCGGAGCGACCGTGCCGCTCGCTCGGAGGTCCTCAAGGAGGAGGGGGATCGAGCTGGACACCGTGTTCCCCGTGGTGCGCAGCCGTCGCGGGACCTTGTGCGGAGGGACGTCCAGGCGGTCCTGGAGGGACCGGAGGACCAGCTCGCTGGCCTGGTGGAGCAGGAAGACGTCGATGTCGTCGACGGTGAGGCCGTTGCGCGCCAGCAGCGCGCCGATCTGGTCGGGCACGGCTCGGAAGGTGAACGACAAGATGGCGCGACCGTCCATGCGCAGGTGGACGGGCCCCGGTGGATCCGCGGAGGCGGGCACCGTCTCGAGCCGCCCGTGCTCGGCGCCCTCGGTCGCCCAGATCACGTCGACGAGACCGCTCGGCCCGTCCGTCGGGTGCAGCCAGGTGGCGGTGGCGGCGTCGCCGAAGAGGGCGCGCGTCGATCGGTCGTCGGGATCGAGCAGGGCGGAGTAGGTCTCGCCGGTGACCAGCAGGGCGTGGCTCGAGCGTCCGGTGGCGAGCAGCGCGTCGGCCACCCCGAGGCCGTACACGTAGCCCGAGCACGCCGCGCCCAGGTCGAAGGCCCCGACCGAGGGCGCGAGCCCCAGGCGGTCGTGGAGGAGGCACGCGTTCGCCGGCACCTGGTGATCGGGGGTCTGGGTGACGAAGACGATCAGATCGATCGCCTCCGCCAGTCCGGGGTTCCGTTCCAGCAGGGTGCCGCACGCCACGGTGGCGAGGTCGAGGGCGGTCTCGCCGTCGGCCGCGATCCGCCGGGCCTCGACGCCGGTGGCCCGCTGGACGGCCTCGAGGTCCCAGCTCGGCTGCTCGCGCTGCAGGGCCTCGTTGGTCACGGTGAGCGAGCCGAGGGCGCCGGCCACGTCGGCGATCGCGGTGCCCACGTCAGCGGCGCGGCCGGAGCGTGACCGGCGAGCGGGTCTCACCCTGGGCTCCGCCGCGGGAGGCCCCGTCGGCCTGCCAGCGCCGATCCTTCAGCTGGCGGAGCCGTGGCTCGCCGAGGACCGCCTGGATGGTGGGGACGAAGTAGGCCCCGCGCTCGGTCAGGCGGATGCTCGCGTGGTCTCGCTCGATGAGCCCCTTCGCCTCCAGCGCGGCCCACGCTTCGTCGTGCTCGTCGAGGCCGATCCCGAACGCCTCGCGGTACCGGGTGCCATCGACGTGGAGGCCCTGCACGCTCCGGTGCAGGGCCATGAGGCGCAGATCGACCGCTTCCCGGCGGACCGCACGTTCGACGGATCCGCCGTCGTGGTCCATCGACTGCTGGTACGCGCCGAGGGACCGGGCGTTCATCAGCGACCAGCCCGTGGTGCCATCGGGGTCGATGAGCTCGGTGATGGCGGCCTGGCCCCAGCCCCGCACCTCGTGGAGCTCGAAGTCGCGGTCGCACTCCTCGTAGACGTAGGTGGCCCGAGGGGCGGAGGAGCGGCGCTCGAAGTCGTACGAGGTCAGCTGGTCGAAGCCCCAGGACCGCAGGGCCCGCGACGCCTCGAGGTGCATGGCTTCGGTGGTGCTCGGGGGCGGGAGCTCGTGCCGGCGCTCGAGCGAGAACGCGGTCGGACCGCCGATGTTGAGCTCGTAGTGCGTGATGTGGTCGACGGTGGTCGAGGCCAGGACCTCGAGGTCTCGGAGCATCGTGTCGATCGTCTGGCGCGGCCACCCGAAGATGAGATCGACGTTGCAGGCCAGGCCGAGCTCGTGCGCTCCCTCCACGGCGTCGAAGACCTGCTCCGCGGTCTGGTGGCGACCGGACAGGGCCGACAGGTCGGGGTCGAGCTGCTGGGCCCCCATGCTGATGCGGCCGATGCCGGCACCGGCGGCCGCGGCGAGCTTCTGGCGGTTGAAGAGCTGCGGGATCCCCTCCAGCGTGATGGCGTCGGGGCCCGGCAGGTTGGGGAGGTGGCGCCGGATGATGTCCATGAGGGGCTGGTACTGATCGGACCGCAGCAGGTTGGGCGTGCCGCCACCGATGTACACGCTGCGGATCGAGCGGTGGGCGAACGCTCCCGCCCACTGCTCGGCCTCGCGGTCGAGGAGGTGCAGGTAGGCCTCCACCTGGGAGGACCGCTCGAACTCCTCGGTGGGGAAGAGGCAGTACCCGCACCGGTCGGGGTCGGTCTTGATGCAGAACGGCACCCCCACGTACAGGTCGAGGGCGAGGTCGGGCGACGCTGACGACGGGCGCGCCGCGGCGGCGCGGCTCGGCGCGGCAGGGGGCGGGTCGTCCCAGAGGCGCACCGGCGGGAACCCGTGCAGGATGTGGTTGACCTGGGGGCGGCGCAGGAAGCGGTCGAGGACCCCGGCCGCGTCGCTGGCGACCTCGGTCACGATCGCGTGGTCCGGTCGTGGCGCGCCGGACCGAGCCCGGTCGCGGCGCTCGGGCTCAGGCGCGCAGCGCTGCAGGCCACGGCTCGTCCTCGCTGATGAGCGCGACCAGGCCCACGGCCAGATCGTGGAACTCATCGACGTCGAACACCTCCGGCGGGAGGTCCCGGTCGAGCGTGCGCTGGAGCCGGTACTGGAGCTCGACGACGTTCAGCGAGTCCCAACCGATCTCGGCGAAGGCCCGCGGCACCCCGTCGAAGGGCTCGCCGGCGTCGTCCATGATCGCGAGGACCTCGTGCTCGAGGTGGTGGAGCATCGCCGCGGTGCGCTCATCGCTGCTCATCGGCGCTGGTGGCCCGGTGCGGCTGAGGTCGCGCTGGGCCTGTCCTCTCTGATCCAGCTCCACCGGCCCAATGGTAGTCTCGCCTCATGTCGCTTCGGCGCGGGGGAGAGGAAGGCGTCGAGATCAGCGTCGTGGTCCCGGTGCTCAACTCCAGGTCCACCTTGGTGGAGCTCGAGGAGCGCATCACGGCGGCCCTCGTGGCGGCTGACCTGGGCACCTTCGAGGTCGTGTTCGTCGACGATGGCAGCACGGATGGGTCGGTCGAGCTCCTCGCCCGCCTGGCTGACGGGCGCGAGTCGACGTCGACCATCGCCCTCCCCGCCAACGTCGGCCAGGCCGGAGCCCTGGTCGCCGGACTCCTCGCCGTGACCGGCGCGGTCGTCGTCACCCTCGACGACGACCTGGGCCAGCGTCCCGAAGACATCCCGTTGCTCGTGGCCGCCGTCCACGACGGGGCTCCGGTGGCGTACGGCCGGATCCCGCGCCGAGACGAGAACCCCCTTCGCCGGTCGGCGTCGTGGGCGATCCGCGCCATGCTCGGCCTGGTGATGGGGCACGCCATGGGCCAGGCGGTGAGCCCGTTCCGCGCCTTCGATGCCCGCCTGGTCGCCGATCTCACCGATGCCGATCGCTCGTGCGCCTCGATCGACCTCCTGCTGGCGCGGGGGACCGACCGGTTCGTCGTCGTGCCCGTGGGCCGCGGCGCGGGGGCAGAGGGCGCCGCATCCCGCTACACGGTCGCCGGGCTCCTGGCGCTCGCCGGGCGCATGGCGTCGATGGCCGTCCGCATGGGCCGGCGCGGGCAGACGACGCGTCCCGCCCCGCGGCCGACGGCCGCCCTCGAGCCGGCGCCGCCGGTCCGCGCTCGTTGACCGCCGCCGACGGCGCGCTGGTGCGCCGCCTGGCGTGGGAGAGCGGGTTCTGGGGCCGGCCGATGGTCGAGGTGCTCGGCACGACCGCCGACGCCGTCACCGCCGCCGACCATTGGTGCCGGACCGACGACGTGGCCATGGCGCACCTCCGGCTGCCGGCGGGCGAGGTGGGCGTCGTGGGGCACGCGGCCCGCCTCGGGTTCGAGGTCCTCGAGGTCAACGTGGTCGTCGATCGGAGGCTGGGGGGCGACGAGGAGCCGGTCGCGGGGCTCCGGCCCGCCACCGCCGCCGACGGGGAGCGGCTCGCCGCGATCGCCCGCACCGATCTCCGGGGCATGACGCGGTTCTACCGCGACCCCCGGTTCCCCACCGACCGGTGCGATGACCTGTACGCCGGTTGGGTCGAGTCCAGCATCGACGGCTGGGCGGACGTGGTGCTGGTCGCCGAGCGCGACGGCGAGGTCGTGGGCGGGGTGACCGGCCACCACGGCTCGGGGGGCGAGCCGAGCCGCGTCGGGCTCCTCGTCATCGACGGGGCCGACCCCTGGCGCCGGGTCAACGTCGGGAACCGGCTCCTGCGCGGCGTGTTCCAGCAGCTGGGCGCCTCGGGAGGGCGCGAGGTCACGCTGGCCACCCAGGCGCACAACGTCGCCACCGTCCGCCTGCTCGAGCGCCTCGGGTGCTCGACCCGATCGATCTCGCTCCAGATGCACAAGTGGTACGACGACCCTCCTCCACCCGAGCCCTGAGGGGCGTCGTCAGCCGTCGACCGTGGCGGGGGTCGACAGCTCGGAGGTGCTGCCCAGGCCCGACCTCGACGTCCGGTCGATGACCGTCGCCGTGGCCCTGACCGATCTGGTGCCTGTCGCCTTCACGTCGAGCACGAGCGAGCCCGTGCCGCTCGGCGCACCGAGCTCGAACGATCCGAGCAGGATCGCCTGCGCCCCCGGCGCCGTCCCGGCGGGGGTCCCGTAGACCTCGATCCGGTAGCGGGCGCCCGCGGCGCCCGGCAGCGAGACGGTGAGCGTGAGGCGTCGCCCCGACCGCGTGGCCGTGGTGACCGTCGGCGTCGGGGTGTCCCCGAAGCGCAGCCGCGGGTCCAGCGCCGCCGGCAGCCCGGGGCCGCGACCCTCGAACGCATCGGGGAAGTAGTCGGGAGGCACGGACGTGTCGCGCCCGTCGAACAGGTCGATGGCGAGCCCGCGGGAGCCGTCGGCCCGCGCCGGCATCGAGAACGCGTTGCCGATCACCGCCGTGCGCTGGGGCACGAGCGCCTCGCTCAGCGGTGTCGTGGCGCCGAGGAGGCGGCCGATGGCGACGCCGGCGACGGGGTTGCCCGCGATGACGTTCGCCGACCCCGGCTCGGTCCCGCCGATCGTGGTCTGGTCGGCGACCCCGAGGATCCAGACGCCGACCTCGTTGTGGAGGTCGGGTTCGATGCGCCCGCTCGGTGCCGGACCGATCAGGTTGCCCTCGATCCGGGTCCCGGTGGTGGCCGGGTCGAGGGAGGAGATCGCCACGTTCTGGCGCTGGTTGCCCGAGACGACGTTGCGATCCCCGGCCGCGGTCCCGCCGATCGTCGTCTGCTGGGAGCTCGACACCAGGATCCCGGCGACGACGTTGTGCATCACCCGGTTGCCGCGGATCTCGACCCCGGTGCCCAGGGACAAGATGATCCCGGCGGACCCGTTCCCCGCAGGGGTGGACCCGTCGGCGGCGACGCCGATGAGGTTCCCCTCGATCCGGAGGCGTCGGACCTTGTACGGCGCGATCCCGTAGCTGTGGTTGCTCGAGATCACGTTGCCGGTCCCCGGCGCCAGGCCGCCGACCCGCACGTCGTCGGCGTCATCGATCGACAGGGCGCCGCTGCTCGAGCCGGGTCCGGTCCCGTTGCCGAGGGCGGTCCGCCCGTCGGCGCCGACCCCGAGGTAGTTGCCCTCGATGACCCAACCGGACAACGGGTAGGCGGCGTTGTCGTCGTTGGCGGAGATCACGTTGCGGTCGGCGGGGCGGGGTCCTCCGACGCGCAGGCCGGTCGATCCCGTTCCGGCATCGTGGCCGATGCCCGAGCCGGCGTTGCCGCGATCGACGAGGCCGGTTCGATCGGTCCCGAGGTAGCAGCCCCGCACCGCGGCCCCGCGGGCCCCGGCCAGACGGATCGCGGTGCCGCTGAACCTTCCGATCACCAGCCCGCGCACCTGGGAGCCTCCTGCTCCGTGTCCGAGCGTCAGCCCGTCGACCGATGGGCTGCTGGTGGCGAGGCTGCCGTCGATCTCGACCACCGGCGCCCCGTCGAGGGGCCGCGGCCACGGGGCCGTGTTGGCCCGGTAGCCGTCTTGGGTGGTCCCGTCGATGGTGACCGCCTGGGTGATGGTGGGAAGGGCCGACCTCGGTCGGATCGGCCGGGGGCCACCGGCGGCGGGAGGGAGGGCGAAGGCGATGGTGCTGGGGCGGTCACCGGTGTTGGCCTGCTCGATGGCGGCGCGCAGGGTGCAGCGGCCGTCGGCGGTGCGGCACCGTTGGTCACCGGGGTCGGCGTCGGGGAGATCGGCCACCGAGTCGACGGTCAGCACCGACCGGTCCGGCGCCGGGGCCGGTGGTGGGCTCGAACGGTCCTGGGCGTGCTGTGTGCAGGCGGCGAGGAGCGCGGTCAGCGCCAGCACCGTGGCCAGGTGCCGGCGCACGCCACCAGGCCCCCGTCGAGTTGGGCTCATCGAGGCAGGGAAGCTCCCGGACCGGAAGATCGATCCGGCCCCGAGCGCAGCGCCGGCTTCGATCGGGCGAGGACGGCCGCCCGGCGCCCGGCCGGGGTCGCGTAGTACTCCTCGTAGCTCCCCGGAGCCAGCTGGTCGAAGCCGAGGCGGCGGCCGGCGCTGGTGGACAGGGCGCCCGGCTCCAGGTGCTCGAGGATCGTCGGCATGTCGAACCGCTGGCGGATCCAGGGCCGCGAGACGGCCGCGATGATGCAGCGGCGCGGGTGGTCGGTCGTGTTGCGGGTGCTGTCGTGCCACGCCGCACCGTGGAACCAGCACACGGAGCCGGCGGGGGCGACCAGCCGCAGCGCCCGGTGCTCGAAGTCCTCGGGCGTGGGCGGCGCGGCGGTCACCTCGGGATGGAACCGGGTGCCCCCGCTCGCCTCGTCGAAGTCGTCGAGCAGGATCATCAGGCCCAGCGCCGCGAGGAACCCGTCGATGGCGAGGGCGGAGTCGCGGTGCAGGGGCCGGCCCTGCTCGCCGGGGCCCGTGAGGGCGCTCGTCATCGTGTAGAGGTGGCTGTCGCGCCCCAGCAGCGGCTCCGCGGGCTCGTAGATCGGTCCGTCGTCGAGGAGCCGCAGGAACGGTTCGCCGTACACGGGGAGGAACAGCACGCGCCCGAGCTCGGCGGCGAGCCGATCCTCGGGGATCCAGCGGGCGTCCTGCTCGATCGCGGCATCGAGCGCGCCGCGCAGCTCCTCGACGCGATCGGGATCGAGCACCCCCGAGGCGGTCGCGACGTTGTTGCGCTGCAGGTCGGCTGCCACCGCGTCGGCCCAGCCTGGGGTGCCGTGACGGTGCACCGGAACGATCTGCATGACCCCTCGTTCCTCAGCTGATCGCGAACGGGGGTGGATCATACCGGTGGCCGCCGCGCTCGTCGGAACGCGGCGGAGCAGGGAGCTAGCGTCGTGCTCCCGGCGAGGGCCCGGGCGCCGGGGGGAGGCGAACCCGTCCTCAACGCACCCGCCATGGCCTTCACCCGCACCGCAACCGACCAGGACCTAGACGAGATCGAGGCGCTCGCCCGAGCCGACGACTTCGCCCCGCTCCGGTACCTGGCCATGTTCGGGTCGCCCGTCGGCGGGGAGCTGGCGGCCCTCGCTGCTCAGCGCGTCCAACGCTCGGGTCACCTCGTGGTGACGGGGGCGACGGCGATCACCGGCGCCGCCGGCGTGGCGGAGGTCCCCTACCTCGCCGAGCACTTCGGGGTGCCGTTCCGCCACATCGGCCCGGTGGTCACCGCGGATCCCGAGCCGGGGCTCCGGGCCCCGATCGTGTCCGAGCTGCTGGCCGAGATCGTCGCCGAGCCCGATGGCGGCGTGCCGCGCCTCGACGTGCTCCGGGTCGAGGCGGACGATCTGGGGTGCTACCACGCCGCCATCGCCAACGGCTTCCTCCCCTACGAGACCACCCTGACCTGGGTCAACGACCTCGAGCGGGTCCACCTGAACCCGCCCAAGACCAGCTGGCCCGACATCGAGGTCATGCGGATCGGGATCGACGAGGCGCCGTCCGAGGACGCGCTCGCCGGCCTCCGAGGCGGCGGGGCGCTGATCGCCGGCGACCACTACCACAACGATCCCCGGCTCGACTCCGCCCGCGCCGCGTCGCTGTACGAGCGCTGGCTCGACCGGGGGCTCAAGGGAGATGGGAGCGACGTGGCGGTGCTGCGCTACCACGAGGGCGCCCTGATCGGCATCGGGCTCTGGACCAAGTGGCGCGACCTGGAGCCCTTCGGCGTCTCCATGGTCGGGAACGGCTTCGGGTTCCGCGCCGGCTGGGCCCCGCCGGGGACCACCCAGGACTTCTCGTCGATCGTGTGCAACCGGCCGCTGCTCGACAACCGGTTGCTCGAGTGGTCGACCCAGGCGACGAACTACCCGATGGCGAACATGATCTCCCGCGAGCCGAGCATCCGCCTGTGCCGCACCTCGCACGTCCTGCATCGCTGGTCGGACCACCCGTGACCGATGGGTACTCGGTGATCGTTCCCGTGCACGGGAACGCCACCACCCTCGAGGAGCTCCACCGCCGGGTCGCCGCCGTGTTCGAGCAGCGCGACCTGCCGTTCGAGCTGATCTTCGTCGACGACCTCAGCCCGGACGACTCGTGGGACGTGATCTGCTCGATCGCCCGGGTCGACGAGCGGGTCATCGGCGTGCGCCTCGAGGCGAACGTCCGCCAGACGCGGGCGATCTTCGCCGGCATCGAGGTCTCCACGGTCGGTCCGTTCGTGATGCTCGATGCCGACCTCGACGATCGGCCCGAGGACATCGGCCTCCTGCTCGACGCCCACGCCGCCGGGCACGATCTCGTCGTGGCCCGGCGGACGCGCCGCCACCGCAGCACCCTGCGCCGCGCCGGGTCGGCCATCGTCAACGGGTTGATCTCGATCGGCGGGTTCCAGGTGTCCGACCTGGGGTCGTCGTTCATGCTGGCCGAGCGCCCCCTCGAGCACCCGGTGCGGGCGCAGCTCCACGAGACCGGGACGCAGCTGGTCCTGCCCCAGGTGGTGAAGGCGAGCGCCAACCCGACGTGGATCGACGTCGGCTCGAGCGGCAGCCGGTCCCCGTCGGGGTACGGCCTGGTCACCCTGCTCGTCATCGGGTGCGATGTGGCCGGCACCTGGGTGAGCCCTGGGGTGGTGGCGGCGGGCGTCCGCACCGTTCCGGTGCTCGCCGCGGTCGCCATCCCGAACGGTCCGCTGCGGCGGGTCCGCCGCTGGGCGCTCGTGCTGGCGGTGGCCGCCACGGCGGTCGCCGAGGTCGTGCACCGGGTCGGGACCCATCCGTCGGACCGGCTCTACACGATCGTCGACCAGGTGGGCGGGCCTGGAGCCGCCGCCCGCCGCTGACCCGCTACCACCACGCGGTGGGCGAGGCGACCTCCAGGAGCCAGAACGCGAGGCCGCAGCCGACCTGCGCGGCCAGCACCACGGCCACCACGACCTCGCGGCGATCGATCCCTCCGCCGGCCCGGCGGCCCCAGGTCTCGATCACGAGCCGGATGGACTCGGCGAGGAGGACGAACGCGGCGGCCTCGGCACCCCAGAGCAGGTCGCCGTGGTCGGTGCGGCCGTGGATCGCCAAGATGGCGACGAGGCCGATGCCGGCGCCGAACGTCAGCCACGCGAGCACCGCGCTCGGCGTGCGGCGGACCTCGCTCCGGTAGGCGATCGCCACCACCAGCGGGAAGGCGATGCTGGCGAGCAGCATCGGCAGGGCCATCCACGGGCTCAGGCCCCGGCTCGCGAACAGGAGGCGGATCGTCTGGAGCGGATCGATCTGCAGCGTGCCCTGGCCGCGCGAGAGCTGCGCCTGCACCAGGAGCCCGGCGACCGACGGCACGATGAAGCCCAGGGCGAGGTAGCGCAGGGCGACCGGCTCGCGGCGGGCGCGGCGGTAGGCGGCGTAGAGGACGATCGCGGGCAGCAGGCAGATCGTGTAGCTCGGCTTGGCCTGGAGCACCACGATCGACAGGGCGAACGTGAGGGCGGTCCCCCGGAGCCCGGCGCCGCGGTCGAGCCGGTCGACGACCACCCAGAACAGCGCGAGGGCGAGCGGGCGCAGGAGCAGGTACGACGGGTTGTGGAAGACGGTGGGCGTGACGTAGCCGATGAGGAGCTGGTGCCGGGACCACGTCAGCGCGGTGATCGGCCCGGCCACCAGCAGGCCGAGGGTGCCGGCGGTGGCGATCACGGGCGGGGCGACCCGGCGGTGGCCGGCGCCGACGGCTCGGGCGAGGCGCACGTGCACCAGGTCGGCGGTGATGGCCACGGCGAGCAGCAGCACCACCATCCCCGAGATCACCCACGTGTTGGGTCTCGATGCCGCGGTCGGCACGACCTCGCCGACCAGGTGGAACGGGATGAGGCCCCGGACGACGATGGTCAGCTGCTGGAACAGGCTGTAGGGAGCAGGACTCGAACCGGTGAGGGCGAGGTCCTCGGCGAACCGGAGGTGCACCCGCAGGTCGGTCCGCAGGCCCGACCGGGCGATCGCGGGGCCGTAGATGGCCACGGCCAGCACGGCGGTCGCGATGCGCCCGGTGGCCCGCGCCCTGCTGGGACCGGTGCTCACGCGAGCGGGAGATCGGGGCAGGTCGCCTGCGCGTGGCTCAGCAGCGGAGCGAAGGCCACGTCGTTCGCGTTGCTCCGCAGCGGGACGGTGGCCTGCTCCAACGCGGCCGCGGTCGCCGCCCGGCGCGCGTCGTCGATCACCTGCTGGACGATCGCGATGGTGGGTGCGTAGGTGGTGGCCCCGGCCTGGCGCAGCAGGCCGACGGCGTCGTTGAGGTGGTCCACGGTGAAGGTCCGCAGGTCTGACGTGCGATCGCGCATGGACGGGGCGGCCGCGAGCACCTCGAAGTAGCGGAGCAGGGCCTGGCAGGCGGCATCACCGGCCGGCACCGTCGGCAGGGTGGTGGTCGTGGTGGTGGGTGGGGCGATGGTGGTGGTGGTGAACGGCGCGGTCGTGCTCGAGGTCGGGGAGAGGACGCCGTCGGGAAGGGTGGTCGATCCGGTGACCTGGGGCTCCGCCAGGGAGAACGGACGGTCAGAGACCTTGGGGCCGGACGCGTCGTACCCCGGAGCCGACCCGGTGGCGGTGTCCCCGCTCGAGCCGCGCTTGACCAGGGTGACCGAGAGCCCGACGACGAGGAGCACGGCGATGCCGACGATCACCTGCGTCCGGCGTCGGCGCTGACGCCGACGCAGGGCCTCCTCCCATTCCTCCACCACCTGCTGACCCCCGGACCGGGCTTGCGGACGCCGACGATTCTGGCACGCCGCTCGCGCGCCTCGGGAGTCGGCCGACGGGGGTGACGAGGGAGCCGGGGCCCTGGTTTGCCTGGGAGCGCGGCACGCCGTAGAGTCTCCTCCTCGTTGCCCAGAGGCTCCCGCCGATGGGCTGGTATCAGGCTCACGCCTGCAACCGACGTCCTCGTAGGCCTGTTCGCAGGTACCACGAGGCACAACCGAACTGGCGCTCCGCTGGGCTTGGCCCATGCGGAGCGTCCGCGTGAACGGGCCCCGTTCCTCCGCGACCGAAAGACGCATCGCATGGCAACCAAGGCAATCGTCGGCCAGAAGGTCGGCATGACTCAGATCTGGGACGACCAGAACCGGATGATCCCGGTCACCGTCCTCGAGGTCGAGCCGCTCCGGGTGGTGCAGATCCGCACCCCCGAGAAGGACGGCTACAGCGCCCTCCAGGTCACCTTCGGCCACAAGAAGGTCACCAAGCTCACCAAGCCCGTCGCCGGCCAGTACGGCGACGTGGAGCCGGGTGAGCGCCTCGTCGAGCTCCGCCTCGACGACGTCACCGGCTACGAGGTCGGCCAGGAGATCAACGTCGGCACCCTCGCCGACGGCGACATCATCGATGTCACGGCCGTCAGCAAGGGCAAGGGCTTCGCCGGCGTCATGAAGCGCCACGGCTTCGCCGGCCAGCGCGCCAGCCACGGTGCCCACCGGGTCCACCGTGCGCCGGGCGCCATCGGCCAGTGCGCCACCCCCGCCCGCGTGTTCAAGGGCCAGCGCATGGCCGGCCGCATGGGTGGCGACAAGGTCACCACCATGAACCTCACGGTCGTGTCCGCCGACGTCGAGCGCAACCTGCTGCTCATCAAGGGCGCCGTGCCCGGCCCCAAGGGTGGCCTCGTGCTCATCCGTGACGCCGTGAAGGGCGGGAAGTGACCATGGTCGACGTACTCAACTCCACCGGCAAGAAGGCCGGCTCCGTCGAGCTCGACGAGCTGTACTTCGGCATCGAGCCCAACGTGGCCGTGATGGCGCAGGTCGTGACGGCCCAGCTCGCCGCCCGCCGCGCCGGCACCCAGTCCACCAAGACCCGCTCCGAGGCTCGGGGCGGCGGCGCCAAGCCGTGGGCCCAGAAGGGCACCGGCCGGGCCCGGGCCGGCTCCAGCCGCTCGCCGATCTGGCGCGGTGGTGGCGTGGCCCTCGGCCCGAAGCCCCGCAAGTACACGCAGAAGACCCCCAAGAAGATGGTCCGCCTGGCCCTGCGCTCGGCCCTGTCGGATCGGGCCGCCGAGGGCAAGGTCCTCGTGGTCGACTCGTGGAGCTTCGACGCCCCCAAGACCAAGGATGCCAAGGCGGCGCTCGCCGCCCTCGGCACCACCGGCCGGGTGCTCGTGGTCCTCACCGACGGAGACGGCGCGGCGGCTCGTTCGTTCCGCAACCTCCCCGAGGTGCAGATCATCAACTCCCGTGAGCTCAACGCCTACGACGTCCTGGTGAACGACTTCGTCGTGTTCACCCAGGACAACCTGCCCACCTCGGTGTCCACCGAAGCGGCTGCTCCTGCTGAGGAGGACCAGAAGTGAAGGACCCCCGCGACGTCATCATCGCTCCGGTCGTCTCTGAGAAGAGCTACGCCCTGATCGAGCAGAACGTCTACACGTTCATCGTCCACAACGACGCCGCCAAGCCCGAGATCCGCAGTGCGGTCGAGGAGATCTTCGGCGTCAAGGTGGCCAAGGTGAACACCCTCAACCGCAAGGGCAAGGCCGTGCGCAACCGCCGCACCGGCAAGGTCGGCACCAAGCCGTCGCGCAAGCGGGCCATCGTCACCCTCGCCGAGGGTGAATCCATCGACCTCTTCAAGGAGGCCTGATCGCCATGGCGCTCCGCAAGCGCAAGCCCACCAGCCCGGGCCGTCGGTTCCAGACGGTCTCGGACTTCAAAGAGATCACCAAGACGACGCCTGAGAAGTCGCTGCTCGTCTCCAAGTCGAACACCGGTGGTCGCAACTCGTACGGCCGCAAGACCGCTCGCCACAAGGGCGGCGGCCACAAGCAGCAGTACCGCCTGGTCGACTTCCGTCGCACCAAGGACGGCGTGCCGGCCCACGTGGCCGCCATCGAGTACGACCCCAACCGCAACTGCCGCATCGCGCTGCTCCACTACCTCGATGGTGAGAAGCGCTACATCCTCGCCCCGCGCAACGTGCAGGTCGGCGATCGGCTGCAGAGCGGCCAGGGCGCCGAGATCCGTCCCGGCAACGCCCTGCCCATGCGCTACATCCCCGTCGGCACCACGGTGCACAACGTCGAGCTCAAGGCCGGCGGCGGCGGCAAGATGGCTCGTGCGGCCGGAACCAGCGTCCAGCTGGTGGCCAAGGAGGGCGACTACGCCACCCTGCGCCTGCCGTCCACCGAGATGCGCCGCGTTCCGATCGACTGCCGGGCCACCGTCGGTGAGGTCGGCAACGCCGAGGCCGAGCTGATCAAGATCGGCAAGGCCGGCCGCAACCGCTGGAAGGGCGTCAAGCCCCAGACCCGCGGTGTGGCCATGAACCCCGTCGACCACCCACACGGTGGTGGCGAGGGCAAGACCTCGGGTGGTCGCCACCCGGTGTCTCCGTGGGGCCAGAAAGAGGGCCGCACGCGAGACAAGACCAAGCCGTCCCAGAAGCTCATCGTCCGTCGTCGCCGCACCCGCGGCTCGCGCCGGTAAGGCCAGGAGTCCGAGATGCCTCGTTCACTCAAGAAGGGCCCCTTCATCGACGACCACCTTCTCAAGAAGGTCGACGTCCTGAACGCCGCAGGCGAGAAGAAGGTCATCAAGACCTGGTCCCGCCGTTCCACCATCATCCCCGACATGGTCGGCCACACGATCGCCGTCCACGACGGTCGCAAGCACGTCCCGGTGTACGTCACCGAGTCGATGGTCGGTCACAAGCTCGGCGAGTTCGCTCCCACCCGCACCTTCAAGTTCCATGCGGGCCAAGAGCGCAACGTGCGCGGGGGTCGATAGCCATGGCGCAGTCCGGTACCAAGATCGCCGCGGTCCGCGAGACCCGCAAGGGCGCAACGATCTACAAGACCAACGAGCGCCCCGGCACCCGTGCCCAGGTGCGCTACATCCGGGTCTCGGCCTACAAGGCCCGTGAGGTGCTCAACCTCATCCGGGGCAAGCACGTGGCCGACGCCGACGAGATCCTGCAGTTCGTCGAGCGCGACATCGCCATCATCATCCGCAAGGCGCTGGCCTCAGCGGTGGCCAACGCCGCCAACAACGACGGCCAGGACCCCGAGGCGCTGTTCGTCTCGGCCTGCTACGCCGACGAGGGCCCCACGCTCAAGCGCTGGCGTCCCCGGGCCCGTGGCCGCGCCACCCGCATCCGCAAGCGCACCTGCCACATCACGATCATCGTGAGCCGGCTGGGCGACAACGAGCTCCGCATCCGTGCCGAGCGCGACGCTCGCAGCGGCCGCGTGGCCGGTGGCACCGCCGGCCGGGCCTCCCGCCGGGCCCGCGTGGCCAAGAGCCGTGACGAGACGACGCACGATCACGATCACGACCACGATCACGATCACGACGACGAGGCGCTGAACACCGACGTCGAGATCGAGGTCGATGAGGTCACCGTCTCCGACGAGGCCCCCGAGGCCGAGGTCGCCGAGACCGAGACCGAGGCAGCTGCCGAAGACACCACCGACGAGGCCGAGGCTGCGTCGGACGAGGCCACCGACGTCGACGCCGACGCCGAGGCCGACGCTGAGACCGACGACAAGGACAACGACTGATGGGCCAGAAGGTCAATCCCTACGGCTTCCGCCTGGGCATCACCACCGACTGGAAGTCGCGCTGGTTCGCCAGCCGCTCCGAGTACGGCACCTTCATCATCGAGGACTGGAAGATCCGGGACCTCCTGATGACCGACCTCCCGCACGCGGCCATCAGCCGCGTCGAGGTCGAGCGCACCCGTGACCGCCTTCGCGTCGACGTGCACACCGCCCGCCCCGGCATCGTCATCGGTCGCCGCGGCGCCGAGGCCGACCGGCTCCGGTCGCGCCTCGCCGAGATCACCGGCAACAACAAGGTCCAGCTCAACATCCAGGAGATCAAGCAGCCCGAGCTCGACGCTGCCCTGATCGCCCAGGGTGTCGCCGACCAGCTCGCCGGCCGCGTCGCCTTCCGCCGGGCCATGAAGCGCGCCGTGCAGAACGCCCAGAAGGCCGGCGCCCTCGGCATCCGGGTCCAGTGCTCGGGTCGCCTCGGCGGCTCCGAGATGAGCCGGACCGAGTGGTACCGCGAGGGTCGGGTCCCGCTGCACACGCTGCGCGCCGACATCGACTACGGCTTCCGCGAGGCCAAGACCACCGCCGGTCGCATCGGCGTCAAGGTCTGGATCTACAAGGGCGACATCCTGCCCTACAAGGCGTCCACCGAAGAGAAGATCACCCGCGAGGCCGCCATGGCCGTGGGCGAGACCTCCGGTGATGCCGCTCCCGCCAAGGTCGTCTCCTCGTCGGCTCGACGCCGCACCGAGGCTGCGCCCGTCGATCCGGCCACCGTGTCCGACGCCGTCGATGAGGCCAAGCCCCTCGTCGCCGAGGCCGATCCCGAGATCGAGAAGCTCCTCGAAGAGGAAGAGGCGATCGAGCGCTCGGTCCGCGAGACCCACGAGACCCCCCACTTCCGCCCCGGGGATGGTGACTGAACATGTTGATGCCCCGCAAGGTCAAGCACCGCAAGCAGCACCGCGGCCGCCTCACCGGTGCCGCCAAGGGTGGCACCCGTGTCACCCAGGGCGACTACGGCATCCAGGCGCTCGAGCCGGGTTGGGTCACCGCCCGCCAGATCGAGGCCGCCCGTATCGCCATGACCCGCCACATCAAGCGTGGCGGCAAGGTCTGGATCAGCGTCTTCCCCGACAAGCCCGTCACCGAGAAGCCCGCCGAGACCCGCATGGGTTCCGGCAAGGGCAACCCGGAGCGCTGGGTCGCCGTCGTGAAGCCGGGCCGGATCATGTTCGAGCTCTCCTACAGCGACCCGGTCGTTGCCAAGGAAGCCATCGAGCGTGCGATCCAGAAGCTGCCGATCAAGGCCAAGTTCGTGACCCGAGACGAGGGGTTCTGATGGCGAAGACCACCACCACTGCTGCCGACCTCGACACCGCCACCATCCGTGAGCGGCTCGCCGAGGAGAAGGACCGGCTCTTCAAGCTGCGGGTCCAGAGCGCCACGGGCACGCTGGAGAACACCGCCGGCTTGCGCAGCGCTCGCAAGGAGATCGCCCGCTACGAGACCGAGCTGCGGGCCCGCGAGATCGAGGCCGCCGAGGCCCTCGCCCAAGAGGAGAACGCCTGATGGCTGAAGAGAACCCCACCGAAGATCGCAACAACCGCAAGGTGCGCGAGGGCCAGGTCACGTCCGACGGCATGGACAAGACCGCCGTCGTCACCGTCATCACCCGCAAGCCGCACCCGCGGTACAAGAAGACCATGGCTCGCACCACGCGGCTGTACGTCCACGACGAGGAGAACACCCTCAAGGTGGGCGACAAGGTCCGTGTCGCCGAGACCCGCCCGCTGAGCAAGCTCAAGCGCTGGCGGATCGTCGAAGTCCTGGAGCGTGCCAAGTGATCCAGCAGGAATCGCGACTCCGCGTCGCTGACAACTCCGGTGCCAAGGAGGTCCTCTGCATCAAGGTGCTGGGTGGCTCCCGTCGGCGCTACGCCAGCATCGGCGACATCTTCGTCGCCACGGTCAAGGACGCCATCCCCGGCGCCGGCGTGAAGAAGGGCGACGTCGTCAAGTGCGTCGTCGTCCGCACCAAGAAGGAGAAGCGTCGTCCCGACGGCTCCTACATCCGCTTCGACGAGAACGCTGCCGTGCTGATCAACGACCAGCAGCAGCCGCGTGGCACCCGCATCTTCGGCCCGGTGGGCCGCGAGCTCCGGGACAAGAAGTTCATGCGCATCGTCTCACTCGCACCCGAGGTCCTGTAATGGCTGGACTCAAGATCAAGAAGGGCGACCGCGTCATCGTCTTGTCCGGCAAGGACAAGGGCAAGGAAGGCGTGGTCCACAAGGCAATGCCCACCGAGGGCAAGGTCGTGGTCGAAGGCGTCAACACCGCCAAGCGCCACCGTGCCGCCCGTTCCGCCACCGACACCGGCGGCATCATCCACATCGACAAGCCGATCCCGGTGAGCAACGTCGCCGTGATCAGCCCGTCCGACGGCAAGGCCACCCGCGTGGGCTACAAGTTCGAAGACGGCAAGAAGGTGCGCATCTGCAAGCGCACGGGGGTGGAGCTCCCATGAGCGACAGCACCGAGACCATCGAGATCCCTCGCCTCAAGGCGAAGTACAACGCCGAGATCCGCGACCAGCTCCAGGCTGCGCTCGGGCTCGGCAACGTGATGGAGGTCCCTCGCCTCGAGAAGATCGTGGTGAACATGGGCGTCGGCGGTGCCGTCGGCCAGGCCTCCCTCCTCGAGCACGCCGTGACCGACCTGACCCTCATCACCGGCCAGAAGCCGCTGATCACCCGGGCCCGCAAGTCGATCGCCAACTTCAAGCTCCGTGAGGGCAACGCCATCGGCGCCAAGGTCACCTTGCGCGGCGATCGCATGTGGGAGTTCCTCGATCGGCTGATCGCCCTGGCGATCCCCCGCATCCGGGACTTCCGCGGCCTGCCGGCGAACAGCTTCGACGGTCGTGGCAACTACACGTTCGGCGTCACCGAGCAGCTGATCTTCCCGGAGATCGACTACGACAAGATCGACCAGACCCGAGGCATGGACATCACCATCGTGACCACCGCCCGTTCCAACGCCGAAGGCAAGGCACTGCTCGACGCCTTCGGTTTCCCGTTCAAGCGTGAAGGGCAGGCCAACTGATGGCGAAGAAGGCTCTGATCAACAAGGCCAACAAGAAGCCCAAGTTCAAGGTCCGGGGCTACACGCGGTGCCAGAAGTGCGGTCGCCCGCACTCCGTGTACCGGAAGTTCAAGCTGTGCCGCATCTGCTTGCGAGACATGGCGCACGCCGGGGAGATCCCCGGCGTGACCAAGGCGAGCTGGTGAGGAGGACTGACCCATGACCATGACTGACCCCATCGCCGACATGCTCACCCGTGTTCGCAACGCCAACGTGGCGATGCACGACGAAGTGAAGATGCCGTCCTCCAAGAAGAAGGAGGCCCTTGCGGCCATCCTGAAGAAGGAGGGCTACATCGAAGACTTCAGTGTCGCCATCAACGCCGACCGTCCGGGCAGCACCCTGACCGTCACCATGAAGTACTCGCCCGAGCGGGCCCGGACCATCTCCGGCCTCCGCCGGGTGTCCAAGCCCGGCCTCCGGGTGTACAAGCCGGCTCAAGAGGTCCCCCGCGTCCTCGGTGGGCTCGGTGTTGCCGTCGTCTCGACCAGCCAGGGTCTCATGACCGACCGCGAAGCGCGCAAGCGCAACGTGGGCGGCGAAGTCCTGTGCTTCGTCTGGTAGGAGCACCCATGTCTCGCATCGGCAAAGCCCCCATCCCCGTGCCCTCGGGCGTCGACGTCACCGTCGCCGACCGCACCGTCACGGTCAAGGGTCCCAAGGGGACCCTCGGCCGGGTCATCCCGGGCACCATCACCATCCGCCAGGACGGCGACGTGCTGCTCGTGGAGCGGCCCGACGACGAGCGTCAGAGCCGGGCCATGCACGGCCTGGTCCGCTCCCTGGTCAACAACATGGTCGTCGGTGTCACCGACGGCTTCACCAAGCAGCTCGAGATCATCGGCGTCGGCTACCGCGCCACCGCCAAGGGCCAAGACACCCTCGATCTCGCGCTCGGGTTCAGCCACCCGGTCGAGGTGAAGGCCCCCGAGGGCATCACCTTCGACGTGCCCTCCCCCAACCGCATCGACGTGAAGGGCTCCGACAAGGAGCTCGTCGGCCAGGTCGCCGCCGACATCCGCAAGCTGCGCAAGCCCGAGCCGTACAAGGGCAAGGGCGTGCGCTACCTCGGTGAGCACGTGGTCCGCAAGGCCGGAAAGTCCGGGAAGTAGGAAACGATGAGCGATTCAGCGAAGCAGAAGCGCGAAGCCCGCATCCGCCGCCACCGGCGGGTGCGCAAGAAGGTCCGTGGGACCGCCGAGCGTCCGCGCCTGGCCGTCTTCCGGTCCAACAAGCACATCACCGCCCAGGTGATCGACGACCGCGCCGGCCACACGCTGGCCGCGGCGTCCACCACCGAGCCTGCGCTCAACGGCAACGGCGGCAACGTCGACGCCGCCACCAAGATCGGTGAGCTCGTCGCCGAGCGCGCCAAGGCCGCCGGCGTCACCACCGTCGTGTTCGACCGCGGTGGCAACCTCTTCCATGGCCGCATCGCGGCGCTCGCCGAAGCCGCCCGCAAGGGCGGACTGGAGTTCTGATGGCTACCAACAACTCTGATGCGCAGCTCCGCGAGTCGCGCGTCATCAACATCAACCGCGTGGCCAAGGTCGTCAAGGGCGGCCGTCGCTTCTCCTTCACCGCCCTCGTGGTGATCGGCGACGGCGCCGGGCGCGTCGGCCTCGGCTACGGCAAGGCCAAGGAGGTGCCCCTCGCCATCCAGAAGGGCACCGAGGAGGCTCGCAAGAACCTCTTCTCCGTCCCGCTGGCCGGGTCCACCATCACCCACCCCACCATCGGGGTCATGGGTGCCGGTCGCGTCATGCTCAAGCCTGCTGCCCCCGGTACCGGCGTGATCGCCGGTGGCGCCGCCCGCGCCATCCTCGAAGAGGCCGGCATCCACGACGTGCTCTGCAAGTCGCTCGGGTCGGCCAACCACATCAACGTGGCCCGGGCCACCATCGCTGGGCTCAAGTCGCTCAAGCGCCCCGACGAGGTGGCCCGCCTGCGCGGCCTCTCGCCCGAGGAGTTCGTCCCCAAGGGCCTGCTCGACGCGTACAACGAGTCCGAGCGCGGGCCCGTGCAGTTCGAAGAGGTGAAGTGACCATGGCCGAGCTGAAGGTCACCCAGATCCGTTCCACCATCGGCGTGAAGCCGAAGACCCGCGGCACCGTGCGTGCCCTGGGCCTGCGTGGCATCGGCCAGACCAACACCCTGCCCGACCGTCCCGAGATCCGCGGGATGATCGCCCGGGTCCCTCACCTCATCACCGTGGAAGAGGTCTGATTCATGAAGGTCCATGACCTGCAGCCCGCTCCGGGCTCCAACAAGGGTCGCCGTCGCGTCGGTCGCGGCATCGGCGGCAAGGGCGGCAAGACCGCCGGCCGCGGCACCAAGGGCCAGGCCGCTCGCGGCACCATCCCCGCCGCGTTCGAAGGCGGCCAGATGCCGCTGCACATGCGCATCCCGAAGCTGAAGGGGTTCAACAACCCCTTCCGCGTCGAGTACCAGGCCGTCAACCTCGACACCCTCGAGGCCTCCGGCCTCGACGAGGTCAGCCCCGAGGCCCTGCACGCCAAGGGCCTCGTGTCCAAGGCTGCCCTGGTCAAGGTGCTCGGACGGGGCTCGGTCACCCGCGCCATCACCGTGCGGGCCCACGGGTTCTCGAAGGCAGCTGAAGAAGCCATCACCGCAGCGGGCGGTACGGTGGAGCGCCTGCCCCTTCCGTGGGGCGAAGGACGCCCGCCCGCCAAGGGCAACCAGTTCACCAACCGCTGACCCGTCGGCCGTCAGGCCGCATCGAACGCCGACCAGGAGCGCGAGTTGTCGACCCTGCGCAACGTCTTCAAGATCCCGGAGCTGCGAAACAAGCTCCTCTTCACGCTGCTGATGATCGCCTTGTACCGGCTCGGCGCGCACATCCCTGTCCCGGGCATCGACCTGGGTCAGATCAAGGAGATCCAGGACAAGGCTGACTCCTCCGGAGTGCTCAACCTGCTCCAGACCTTCTCGGGTGGGGCCATCACCCAGTTCGCGGTGTTCGCGCTCGGGATCATGCCGTACATCACGGCGTCGATCATCATGCAGATCCTCGCGGTGGTGATCCCCAAGCTCGAGCAGTGGCAGGAGCAGGGCGCGGTCGGCCAGCGCAAGATCACCCAGTGGACCCGGTACCTCGGTGTGGCCATCGCCCTCCTGCAGGGCACCGGCATCACCTACCTGTTCCACACGGGTGGCGGCGGCTTCGGCTCCAAGGTCGACACCGCCGGGCTCGACGTGTTCGGCGACAACTACAACGCCCTGCGCTTCGCCCTGGTGGTGCTCACCCTCACCACCGGCTTCGCCCTCCTCATGTGGATGGGTGAGGTCATCACCCAGCGCGGCGTCGGCAACGGCATGTCCCTGTTGATCTTCGCCTCGGTCGTGAGCCAGATGCCCCGCAACTTCCTCACGGTCCAGCAGGAGAAGAACACGGCCACCATGATCGGTGTGGCCCTCATGTTCATCGTCTTGATGGTGGGCATCGTGTTCGTCGAGCAAGGCGTGCGCCGCATCCCGGTGCAGTTCGCCAAGCGCCAGGTCGGACGCAAGATGTTCGGTGGCCAGAGCACCTACATCCCGCTCAAGGTCAACGGCGCCGGCGTGATCTCGATCATCTTCGCCAGCTCGGTCTTGTACCTGCCGGTGATCCTGTCGCAGATCCTCCCCGTCGGCGACGCCACCGCCGAGAACCCGAACATCTGGTGGGACATCCAGCAGTTCGTCGACCAGCACCTCACCAAGTCGACCTCGCCGGCGTACCTGACCGTCTACGGCCTGCTGATCATCCTGTTCGCCTACTTCTACACGGCCATCCAGTTCGACCCGCACAAGCAGGCCGACCAGATCCGCAAGCAGGGCGGCTTCATCCCCGGCATCCGTCCCGGCTACCAGACCGAGCGCTACCTGGCCAAGATCCTCTCCCGGATCACCCTGCCCGGCGCCCTGTTCGTGGCCGCCATCGCCCTCATCCCCGCCTTCGTGCTGGGGAAGATCCTCGGCAACACCGCCGGTGGGCAGCGGCTCGGCTTCTTCGGCATCTCGATCCTGATCGCCGTGGGCGTGGCGATCGAGACCGTCAAGCAGGTGGACGGCCAGTTGATGATGCGCAACTACGAGGGCTTCTTGAACACGAAGACCAAGTCCAAGAGCTCCTCGAAGTAGCACCATGACCGAGGGTGTTCGTCTCGTCATGCTCGGCCGTCAGGGCGCGGGCAAGGGAACTCAGGCAATCCGGTTGGCGCAGCACTTCGTGGTGCCGCACATCTCCACCGGCGACATGTTGCGCGCCGCCGTCGCGGCCGGCACCGAGTTCGGCCTCAAGGCCAAGTCGGTGATGGATGCCGGCGGCCTGGTGGGCGACGACATCATGGTGGGCGTCGTCGACGAGCGGCTCAACGAGAGCGACACCACCAAGCGCGGCTACATCCTCGATGGCTTCCCCCGCACCGTGCCCCAGGGCCGGTCGCTCGAGTCCATCACCGAGACCCGCCCGCTCGACCTGGTCATCAACCTCGAGGTGCCCGAAGCGGTGGTCCTCGAGCGCATCACCAAGCGCCGGGTCTGCAAGACCTGCGGCCACATCTACTCGATCGACGCGCCGCCCAAGAACGGGTGGATCTGCGACGTCGACGGGGGAGAGGTGGTGCAGCGGGCCGACGACACCGAAGACGCCGTCCGCAAGCGCCTCGACCTCTACGCCGCCGAGACCAAGCCGCTGCTCCCGTTCTACGCCGAGCGCGGCGTGCTGGCCGAGGTCGATGGCCTCGGCTCCACCGACGAGGTGTTCGCCCGGCTGCTCGCCGCGGTCGAAGCCCGTCGTGGCGCCTGAGCCCGGCCATGCTGTTCTCGCGCACGCCCGCGGTCCGATCGACCGCCGACATCGCCGTCATGCGCCGTGCCGGCCGCGTGGTCGCCGAGATGCACACCGAGATCCGTGCCGCCATCGCGCCCGGGGTCAGCACGGGCCAGCTCGACCGGATCGGCCGTGAGGTCCTGGCCCGCCGCGGGGCGACGTCGAACTTCCTCGGCTACGGCTACCCGCCGTTCCCGGCGGTCATCTGCGCCTCGGCCAACGACATGGTGGTGCACGGGGTGCCGTCCGACGACGTGGTGCTCGTCGACGGCGACATCATCTCGATCGACTGCGGGGCCATCATCGATGGCTGGCACGGCGACGCGGCGTTCACGGCAGCCGTCGGCGACGTGCCCGACGAGGTGCGCCGGCTGATCGCCGTCACCGAGGCCTCGCTCGACGCGGGGATCGCGGCCATGGTCGAGGGCAACCGCATCGGCGACATCGGCAGCGCCGTCGAGCAGGTCGCCCTGGCTGCCGGTCTCGGTGTGGTGGAGGGGTACACCGGCCACGCCATCGGCCAGGCCATGCACGAGGACCCGAACATCCCGAACCAGGGCACGCCCGGCACCGGCGCCAAGCTCCGCGTGGGCAACGTGCTGGCGATCGAACCGATGCTCGTGCTGGGCACCACCGAGACCGTGGTGCTCGACGACGAGTGGAGCGTGGTCACCGCCGACGGAGGCTGGGCTGCCCACGCCGAGCACACGATCGCCATCACGGCGGACGGGCCCGAGGTCCTGACCCTCCCGTGAGCGCGCTATCTCAGACCTTCTCGGCCCCTGTGGGAGTGTCACACCCGCGTGGTCGCGGTGTGGTAGGGCGCGGACTTGGATGCTTGGAGCAGGCGCGTTACGATCGTTCTTCGGCCCCGAGTGGCTCGCCGCGCTTCCGGGCGCACGAGCCGAGGCTGTATCCCGCAGGATGTACCAGGAGATTTCCGCTGCCCAAGCCCAAGGAAGATGCCATCGTCCTCGAAGGGACCGTGCTCGAGGCTCAGAAGAACGCGATGTTCCGCGTCGAGCTGCAGAACGGGCACGAAGTGCTCGCGCACATCTCCGGGAAGATGCGCATGCACTACATCCGAATCCTCCCTGGCGACAAGGTCCAGGTCGAGCTCACCCCCTATGACCTGGCCCGTGGCCGGATCACCTACCGCTACAAGTAGCCAGCGCGGCGGCACCGCCCGCCCGCCCACAACCTCGAGGCACCGATGAAGGTCCAACCCAGCGTCAAACCAATCTGTGAGCACTGCAAGGTGATCCGTCGACACGGTCGCGTGCAGGTCATCTGCTCCTCCAACCCCCGCCACAAGCAAAGGCAAGGCTGAACCATGGCGCGTATCGCCGGCGTTGACATCCCGCGAGAGAAGCGGCTCGTCATCTCCCTCACCTATGTGTTCGGCATCGGCCGCACCACCGCAGAGAAGATCTGCGAGGCGACGGGGATCGACCAGAGCACCCGCACCCGCGATCTCACCGATGAAGAGATCAACAAGATCCGTGCCTTCATCGACCAGAACTTGAAGGTCGAAGGCGATCTCAAGCGCGAGGTCCAGCAGGACATCAAGCGCAAGATGGAGATCGGCTCGTACCAGGGCCTCCGCCACCGCAAGGGCCTCCCGGTCCGCGGTCAGCGCACCCACACCAACGCTCGCACCCGCAAGGGCCCGAAGAAGACCGTCGCCGGCAAGAAGAAGGTTCGGAAGTAATGGCGAAGCCAAAGCCGGGCGGACGCCGCCCCCGCAAGCGCGAACGCAAGAACGTCACCTACGGGGTGGCCCACATCAAGAGCTCGTTCAACAACACGATCGTCTCCATCACCGACCAAGAGGGCAACGTCATCTCTTGGGCCTCGGCTGGCAACGTCGGGTTCAAGGGCTCCCGCAAGTCGACGCCGTTCGCGGCGCAGATGGCTGCCGAGCAGGCTGCTCGCCGGGCCATGGAGCACGGCGTCCGCAAGGTCGACGTCATGGTGAAGGGTCCCGGCTCCGGCCGAGAGACCGCCATCCGCTCCATCCAGAACACCGGGATCGAGGTCACCGGCATCAAGGACGTGACCCCGGTTCCCCACAACGGCTGCCGCCCGCCCAAGCGGCGCCGGGTCTGAGGTAAGGAAGCATGGCTCGATACACCGGTCCCAAGGTCAAGATCTCTCGCCGTCTCGGCGTCAACATCTTCGAGAACGACAAGGGCTCCAAGGCGCTCAACAAGCGCCCGTACCCCCCAGGCGAGCACGGCCGCAGCCGTCGCCGCCAGCCCTCTGAGTACCTGCTCCAGCTGCAGGAGAAGCAGAAGGCCAAGTACATCTACGGGGTGCTGGAGCGCCAGTTCTCCAACCTCTACAAGGAAGCCAGCCGCCAGAAGGGCGTCACGGGCGAGAACCTGCTCCGCATGCTGGAGCAGCGCCTCGACAACATGGTCTTCCGTGCCGGATGGGCCTCCACCCGTCCGCAGGCTCGCCAGTTCGTGAGCCACGGCATGATCAACGTCAACGGCAAGCGCGTCGACATCCCGAGCTACCGCGTCCGCAAGGGCGACGTGATCTCGCTGCGCGAGAAGTCGCGCCAGATGATCGTCATCCGCCACAACATCGACACGATCGACCGGCTCAAGCCCAACTGGTTTGAGGTCGGCGACTCGGGTTTCCAGGTCACGATCAACGAGCTGCCCGTCCGTGAGCAGATCGACGTGCCCGTCCGAGAGCAGCTCATCGTCGAGCTGTACTCCAAGTAATCCGCACCGCAGAACCCCGAGGAAGGCAATACATGCTGGTCATTCAGCGCCCCACGGTCGAGGCAGTCGGCGAAGAGGAGAACAACCGTCAACGGTTCTCCATCAGCCCGCTCGAACCCGGATTCGGTCACACGCTCGGCAACTCCCTGCGTCGCACCCTGCTCTCGTCGATCCCCGGCGCGGCCATCACGGCCGTCCGCTTCGATGATGCGCTTCACGAGTTCGACACGATCACGGGCATCACCGAAGACGTCACCGACATCATCTTGAACCTCAAGGACCTGGTGCTCACCTCCGTGTCCGACGAGCCCGTCACCCTGCGCATCGACGTGCGCGGCGCGGCGATCGTCACCGGTGCCGACATCCAGACCACGGCCGATGTCGAGGTGCTCAACACCTCGCAGCACATCGCGACGCTCAACGAGAAGGCCCGCCTCGCGCTGGACCTCACCATCGAGCGCGGCCGGGGCTACCTCTCGGCCGACCGCGACAAGGGGAACAACACCATCGGTGTGATCCCGGTCGACTCCATCTTCTCGCCGGTGCGCCGCGTGACCTTCCTGGTCGAGCCCACCCGCGTCGAGATGGACACCAACTACGACCGCCTGGTGCTCGACGTGGAGACCGATGGTTCCATCGCTCCCCGCGACGCCGTGGCGTCCGCCGGCGACACCCTCGCCAAGCTGGTTCAGCTCGTCGCCGAGATGAGCGACGAGCCGCCCACCCTCGAACTGGGCGAGACCAGCGCCACCATGGCCAGCTCGCCCGAGCTGGAAATGCCGATCGAAGACCTCGATCTCTCCGAGCGTCCCCGCAACTGCCTCAAGCGCGCCCAGGTCAACACCGTCGGCGAGCTCCTGCGCAAGAGCGAGGATGACCTCCTGGCCATCACCAACTTCGGCCAGAAGTCGCTCGATGAGGTCAAGGAGAAGCTGAACGAGCGGGGCCTGGCGCTCCGCGGGATGGAATAGCAATGCCTGCAACCCCACGCCGGGGACGTCGCTTCGGCGGCTCCTCGCAGCACCAGAAGCTGATGATGGCCAACCTGGTCTCGTCGCTCATCGCCGCCGAGGGCATCACGACGACGGAGGCCAAGGCCAAGGCCCTGCGCCCCGTCGCCGAGAAGATGATCACCAAGGCCAAGAAGGGCGGGCTCCACAACCACCGCCAGGTGGTGTCGTTCCTGAACGACAAGGAGATCGCCGCCAAGCTGTTCGACGATGTCGGTCCTCGTTACGCAGAGCGCAACGGCGGCTACACCCGCATCCTCAAGCTCGGCCCGCGCCAGGGCGACAACGCCCCGATGGCTCGCATCGAGCTCGTCTGAACCTCTGACACCCCGGGCCCGGCCCAGGGATCAAGCGTCGTGGTCGAACCCCGCCCTCGTGGCGGGGTTCGGTCGTTTTGGCTCCGATGGGGAACCACCTCAGCCGGCACCGCCGGGGCTGAGCACCTAGGCGATCGGTGGGCTCGACAGGGTCGTCAGCTTGTCGGGGTTGATGATCGTCCAGACGCGCTGGACCTGGCCCCCGGCCACCGCGAAGGCGATGGCCAGGTACGGCCGGCCGTCGACGGCGCACACCACGCCCGGCTGGCCGTTGATCAGCTGCAGCGTGTACTCGGTCCCCTCGGCGGCGCGGGTGGTCAGGTTGGCCACGAAGCGGGGGATGCGCTCGGCCACGACCGGGCGGCGGGCGGCATGGTGGTCGGCGCCGCCATCGCTGATCGCCAGCGCATCGTCGGCCAGCAGCGACACGAGCGAGTCGAGGTCGCCCACCTGGGCGGCCGCCATGAACGCCATCGACACCTGCCACGCATCGTCGTCGGTGGGGGCGTAGCGGGGGCGGTCCTGGCGGACCCGCGTGCGGGCGCGGGAGGCGATCTGCCGGCAGGCCTCGGGCGTCTTGTCGACCACGGTGGCGATCTCGTCGAACGGCAGCCCGAACACGTCGGCCAGGAGGAACACGACCCGCTCGACCGGGCCCAGCCGCTCGAGGACGGTGAGGAAGCCGATGGTCACCGACTCGGCGAGCTCGGCCTGCTCGGCGGGACCGGGGTCGGCGTTGGCCACCTCGGGGAGCCAGGGCCCCACGTAGGTCTCCCGGGTGTGCCGGGCGGACTTGAGCTGGTCGAGCGCCAGCCGGCTGGTGACGGTGGTGAGCCAGGCGGCCGGTCGTTCGATCGCCGCCTGGTCGGCACCCTGCCAGCGCAGCCAGGCATCCTGCACGATGTCCTCGGCGCTCGAGCGCGAACCGGTGATGCGGTACGCCAGGCCCTCCAGCCGGGGGCGCTGCTGCTCGAAGTCGGCGTCGTCGCCGCGAGGACGGGCGGTGATCATGCGGGGACCATGGTTGCCGATCGCCCGACTGCGAGCCGGGCCGCCTCGGTGGCACTGGCGGCGACGGCATCGAGCAGCAGGCCGTGAGAACCGACCCAGTCGCCCGCGAGCAGCACGCCGGGGTGGTCGGCCACCGCCACCGGCACCCGGCCGGCGACGCCGCCCGCCGCCGCAGTCGGCATGGCGCCGCTCACGACCATCCGGGCCAGGAACCGCTCGGTGACGACGTCGGCCTCGGCGATGCCGATCGTCCGGGCCAGCGCGGCGAGGCGGGCCTGCTGCTCGGCCGCCGGCACGTGCTCTCCAGGGCGCTGGTAGCGCATGAGGTGGACGACCGCCCCGCCCTCGGGTGCGAGCCGGGCGGGAGGGCAGTGGGTCGACGCGTACACCGGTTCGTCGATGCCCAGCGCGAAGCGGTGCACCGGGGCCCGGCGCAGGCCCAGCTCGAGGCAGGCGGCGGTGACCGGCGGGCCGAGCACCGGCCACGATGGGGGCGTGGCGCCCAGGAGACCGGCGGCGGCGTCGGGCCCGCCCGCGGCGATGACCGTGGCGCCGGCCCGGACCTCGGAGCCGTCGGCCAGCACGATCACGGTCTCGCCGCCCTCGCTGCGCACCGAGCGGGCGCCGGCGCGCACGAAGGTGACGCCGTGGCGGCCGGCCCGGGCGACCAGCTGGTCGACCAGCGCCTGCCACCCGCCGTCGAGGTAGCGCACGCCCGGGCGGACCCCGAGCCGGGCGTTGTGGAGGGCCGGGCCGGCCGCGAGCACGTCCGGCGCATCCGTGTACGTCGCCACCCGGACCAGGGCCTCGACCAGCTGGCGCACCGTCCCCGTCTCGTGGCGCTCGTCGAGCCAGGCACCCACCGTCCGCCCGGCGGTGGTCGCCTCGTCGGCGCGCCAGACCGCCGCGAGGGCGGCGCCGGCCGCGAGCTTCTCCCGGGGCGAGAGCAGGGTCGTCCTCGCGCTGTCGAGGGGGCCGCCCGGGAACCGGTGCACCCGGCCGCCGTGGATCGCCACCGCACCGGCCATCGCCGGCTTGCCGCCGTGGCCGGTGTCGACCCCGACGGCTCGGAGGGCGCGATCGGCCGTGCTCCCCACGTACAACGCGCGGGGTCCGCGGTTGAAGGTGAACCCGTCGCGCTGGTCGCAGCGGGCACGGCCTCCGGGTTGCTGTGCATCGAGGACCACCACCGATGCGGAGGGCCGCGCCCGCGCGGCGGTCACGGCAGCGAGCAGGCCCCCGAGGCCGGCGCCGACCACGACGGTGTCGGCCCGGTGGGGCAGGGCGGCAGCGGGTTCGCTCATGGGTCCTCCTCGAGGGTTCGTCACGGTGATGACGAGCGAGGCGGTGGATGTGTGACACGCGGTCGTCGGAGGGCAGGGGGAGCGGGGCGCGTTATCGTCCGGCCCGATGACGCTGTTCGACGCCACGGAGCCCGGGCCCGAACCCCCCACCGCGGATCCCGCCGATCCCGCCCAGCGCATCCGCCTGGTGGTGGCGTACGACGGGGCCCCGTTCCACGGGTTCGCCCGCAACGAGGGCGTGCGGACCGTCGGCGGCGTCCTCACCGAGGCCATCGGCACGGTCATCGGCCAGGAGGTCGAGCTCACCTGCGCCGGCCGCACCGACAAGGGCGTCCACGCCCGCGCCCAGGTGGTGACCTTCGACGCGTCCGGCGACGACCTCGACCTGGTCCGCCTCACCCGGTCGATCAACAAGATGTGCGCCCCGTCGATCGCGGTCTGGGGCGCCGAGGTGGTGGACCACGGCTTCGACGCCCGGTTCTCCGCCACCGCCCGCCGCTACCGGTACCTCGTGCACAACAGCCCGACGCCCGACCCGTTCACCGCCGACTCGGCCTGGCACGTCGACGAGGAGCTGCTCCTGCCCGCCATGGTCCTGGGGTGCGACGCGCTCATCGGCGAGCACGACTTCGCCGCCTTCTGCCGGCGGCCCAAGCGCCGCGACGGCGAGGAGGCGAGCCTGGTGCGCAACGTCACCGAGGCGGTGTGGCACGACGACGGCGACGGACGGCTCCGCTTCGAGATCGAGGCCTCGTCGTTCTGCCACCAGATGGTGCGATCGGTGGTCGGCACCCTGGTCGACGTGGGCCGCGGCCGGAAGCGCCCGGGCGACCTGCTCGGCGTGATCCGGTCGCAGGACCGCAACCGCGCGGGCGACCTGGCCCCTCCCCACGGGCTGACGCTCTGGGCCGTCCGCTACCCCGGGTGGGCATCGGATCAGCAGCGCGACGGGTGGCCGGCCCCACGTTGACGCTGCGCGAACGCGGACCCCATACTCAGCGGTCCGGACCCAGCGCCCAGGGTGGAGCCCCATGTCGATCGTCTTCCATTGGTTCCTCCCCACGAACGGCGACGGCCGTCGCCTGGTGGAGCCCGAGCAGCCGACGCCCGGCGTGGCGGGCGGCCAGCGGCCGGCGACGTTCAACTACCTGACCCAGATCACCCTGGCCGCCGAGGCCCTCGGCTTCGAGGGCGCGCTCACCCCGGCCGGCCCCTGGTGCGACGACGCCTGGGTCACCACCGCAGCACTGGCGCAACGGACCGACCGGCTCAAGTTCCTGGTGGCGTTCCGCCCGGGGGTCACCTCGCCGACGCTCGCCGCGCAGATGGCCGCCAGCTACCAGTTCCACACGGGCGGCCGGCTGCTGCTCAACGTCGTCACCGGCGGCGACAGCTCGGAGCAGCACGCCTACGGCGACTGGCTGGGCAAGGACGAGCGCTACGAGCGCTGCGGCGAGTTCCTCGACGTCGTGCGCGGCCTGTGGTCGGGGGAGCGGGTCGACTACGAGGGCACGCACATCCACGTCGAGGGCGGCGCGCTCGGTCGCCGGCCCGACCCGGTGCCCGACGTGTACTTCGCCGGGTCCTCGCCCGCCGCCCTCGACGTGGCCGCCCGCCACGCCGACGTCTACCTCACCTGGGGCGAGCCGCCCGAGCAGGTGGCCGAGAAGCTCGACCGCGTGCGGACGCTCGCCGCGGCCCAGGGTCGCACGCCCCGCTTCGGCATCCGCCTCCACGTCGTCAGCCGGGACACGTCGGAGGAGGCGTGGACGGCGGCCGGCTCGCTGCTCGACGGCATCTCCGAGGAGGAGATCGCCAAGGTCCACGCCCGGATGCAGACCACCGAGTCCGAAGGGCAGCGCCGCATGCTCGAGCTGCACGGCGGGAGCCGCGACAACCTCGAGGTGTCACCCAACCTGTGGGCCGGCGTGGGCCTGGCCCGCGGCGGTGCCGGCACCGCCCTGGTGGGCAGCCACGTCGAGGTGGCCGACCGCATCGAGGAGTACGCGGCGCTGGGCATCGACGAGTTCATCCTCTCGGGGTACCCGCACCTCGAGGAGATCTACTGGTTCGGCGAGGGCGTGCTGCCCGTGCTGGAGCAGCGCGGCGCGTGGGCCCGGCCCGTGGGCTTGGCCGAGGGGATGCGCACCGGCTCGATCTCCTCGGGCGGCGTCGCCTTCGGCGTGGTCCCCGATCGCAAGTAGCGGGTGCGGCCCGCCGCACCCCCGAACGGTCCACCACCGCACGGTTCGGCTCTGCTATTTGCCCTGCGAGCAGGCCGGGCCGTAACGTATCCCTTCGGCCCGAAGCCGCCCCTGGGGCGCTTCTGGCTCACGACCCAGCAGATCCAAGGATTCACCGTGCCCACCTACACGCCCAAAGCATCAGAGATCGAGCGCAACTGGCTGATCATCGACGCCGAAGGCCTGGTGCTCGGTCGCCTCGCCACCGAGGTCGCGGCGATCCTGCGGGGCAAGCACAAGCCCACGTACGCCCCGCACATCGACACCGGTGACCACGTCGTGATCATCAACTGCGAGAAGGTCGTGCTCACCTCGGGCAAGGCCGACAAGAAGAAGGTGTTCCGCCACTCCGGGTTCCCCGGTGGCCTCAAGGAGCAGACCTTCGCCGATCTCATGGAGAAGAAGCCGGAAGACGCCGTCCGCGGCACCATCCGGGGGATGCTCCCGAAGAACCGGCTCGGCCGGGCCCAGCTCAAGAAGCTGAAGGTCTACGCCGGACCCAACCACCCGCACGCCGCTCAGAAGCCGCAGACGCTCGAGCTGGCCCACCACGCCCGCCGCAGCGCGTAGGAGTTCAACTCGTGTCCAAGCCCCTCGTGCAATCCACCGGCCGCCGCAAGGAAGCCGTCGCTCGTGTCCGTCTCCGCCCGTCCGAGGGCGACGCTGAGGCCACGATCACCATCAACGGCCGCGACGTCGTCGACTTCTTCCCGAACCCGACGCACCGGATGATCCTCACCGAGCCGCTGAAGCTCACCCAGCTCGAAGAGGCCTACGACATCGACGTCACCATCCATGGTGGCGGCGTGACCGGCCAGGCCGGTGCCGTGCGCCTCGGCATCTCCCGGGCGCTCATCGAGCTCGACCCCGAGCTTCGCCCCGTGCTCAAGCGGGCCGGCTTCCTCACGCGAGACGATCGCAAGAAGGAATCCAAGAAGTACGGCCTCAAGAAGGCCCGCAAGGCCCCGCAGTACTCGAAGCGCTAGTCGCTCCTCCGCTCTGCCGGACGCCGCAGCCGCAAGGCTGCGGCGTTCGTCGTTTTGGCACCAGTACGGTGTCGGCCATGTCGTTGAAGTTCGGGACCGACGGGGTGCGAGGGATCGCCAACCGGGAGCTGACGCCAGAGCTGGCGCTCAACCTGGGGCGGGCTGCGGCCCGGGTGCTGGGTGGGAGCCGCTGGCTGATCGGGCGCGACACCCGCCGTTCTGGCCCGCTGCTGGCCGCGGCCCTGTCGGCCGGGTTGGCCACCGAGGGCGTCGAGGTGGTCGACCTCGGGGTCGTCCCCACGCCCGGCGTGGCCTACCTGTCCGCCACCGACCGCGTGCCGGCGGCCATGATCTCGGCGTCCCACAACCCGTTCGGCGACAACGGCATCAAGCTGTTCTCCGCCGGCGGCGTCAAGCTCTCCGATGAGCTGGAGCAGCGCCTCGAGCTGGAGCTGACCGCCCTGAGCACACAGGGGGATCCCCGCCCGCGGCCCGCGGGGGCCGAGGTCGGCTCGATCAGCGTCGACCACCGGGCCATCGAGCGCTACCGCCGCCACCTCGTCGAGGGGGTGGTCCCGGCGGGGGCGCTCACCGGGCTCAAGGTGGTGCTCGACGGGGCCAACGGCGCCGCCTCGGAGCTGGCGGCCGGGGTGTTCGAGGAGCTGGGCGCCACCGTGGTGGCCATCCACGTCGAGCCCGACGGGATCAACATCAACGAGGACTGCGGCTCCACCCATCCTGAGGGCCTGCAGGCGGCCGTGGTGGCCCACGGCGCCGACGTCGGGCTGGCGTTCGACGGCGACGCCGACCGGGTGCTCGCCTCCGACGCCGACGGCGAGTTCGTCGATGGCGATCAGATCATCGCCATCTGCGCCATCGACCGGCACGAGCGCGGCCGCCTCGCGCACGACACCGTCGTGGTCACGGTCATGAGCAACCTGGGCTTCCGCCAGGGCATGGCGGCCCACGGCATCACGGTGGTCACCACCGACGTGGGCGACCGGTACGTGCTCGAGGCGCTCGACGAGGGCCAGCACTGCCTGGGCGGCGAGCAGTCCGGGCACGTGATCTTCCGCGACCTGGCCTCGACCGGCGACGGGATGCTCACCGGCATCGCCCTGCTGTCGGTGATGGCCCGCCGGGGCCGCCCGCTGGCCGAGCTGGCCTCAGCGGCGATGGTCCGGCTGCCCCAGGTGCTGGTCAACGTGCGGACCGCCCACCGCGATCCCGGCCTGCTCGCCCGGCTCCAGCCCGAGGTCACCGTCGCCGAGCACCGCCTCGGCGAGCGGGGCCGCGTCCTGCTGCGCGCCAGCGGCACCGAGCCGGTGGTGCGGGTGATGGTGGAGGCCCCCACCCACGACGAAGCGGCCGCCGTGGCCGGTCACCTGGCCGCTTCGGTCACCGCCCTGAGCACCTGAAGCGGCCCCGCGCCCGGCCTCGCCTCCGGGGGCCCGTCGCCTGGCCGGTACGATGGGAACGCTCCGGCGCGTCCGGGGCTCTCTGCCCGAGGTCCCGGAGGAATCCCTGATGTGCGGCATCATCGCCGTCGTCCGCCGCCGTAGCGGTCGGTCTGCGCCCAGTTCCGCTGAGCTCACCCAGCTGCTCGACGGCGTCAGCGGTTCGCTCCGCGACGCGCCTGTCGACCAGCTCGACGCCGTCGTGGCCGCCGTGGCCGACCGGGTGGAGGCGGTCGACCGCCTGCTGCGGGGCACGCCGGGCATCGCAGCCCTGCTGGCCGATCGTGGCCTGGGCCCGGTGCTCGACGCCCTCTGCACCGACGTCGCGGCGGCGCTGGCCGATCGCGAAGGTGCGCTCGACGACGATCCGGCCCCCGGTGCGGCCCTGGAGTCGGTCAACGCCGCGGTCATCCGCCTCAAGGACTCGCTGTGGGCGGTCCAGCGCGACCGCCTGCGCACCGCCGGCGCCGTGGCCGACCTCGCCGGCCCCAACCCGTCGGCCTCGTGCATCGATGCGTTCGCGTCGGTCCAGGCCGCCCTGAGCGCCATCGACCGCCTCGAGGTGCGTGGCCGCGACTCCGCGGGGCTCATGCTGCTCGTCCACGGGCACGGGCTCGACCTCGCCGATCCCGCCGTGGCGGCCCTGCTGAGCGACCGGTCCGACGACCCGCTCTTCACCGCCGGCGCCGTCCGGGTCACCCCCGAAGGCCACCTCAGCTTCGTCTACAAGGCGGCGGCGGAGATCGGCGAGCTGGGCGACAACACCGCCGTGCTCCGCGCCGCCATCCGCGACGATGCCCTGCTGCACCTCGCCGTGGCCGGCCCCTCCGCCGAGGTCACCGTGCTCGGCCACACGCGCTGGGCGTCGATCGGGATCATCTCGCAGCCCAACGCCCACCCCATGAACTCCGACGAGATCGGTCGGGGCCACGGCCCCTACGTCACCGCCGCGCTCAACGGCGACGTCGACAACTTCGCCGACCTCAAGGTCAGCGACGAGCTGCGCATCGCCACCGAGATCACCAGCGACGCCAAGGTGATCCCCACGCTCGTGTCGCGGCGCCTGGCCGCCGGCGACGAAGCCGTCGAGGCGTTCCGCCAGTCGGTCCGCCGCTTCGACGGCTCGGTCGCCATCGGTGCCAACGTGGCGGCCGCACCCGATCGCATCCAGCTGGCCCTGCGCGGCAGCGGCCAAGCGCTCTACGTCGGCCTCGACGAGGACCTGTACGTGGTGGCCTCGGAGCCGTACGGCGTGGTCGAGGACGCCACCAGCTACCTCCGCCTCGACGGCGAGACCCCGGCCGACCTCACCAACCCGGCCGCCTCGCGCGGCCAGGTGGTCGAGCTCGACGCCGCGGCGGCGGGCACCCTCGAAGGGATCCGTCGCTTCTCGTACGACGGCATCGAGCTCCCGCTGCTCCCCGAGGAGCTGATCACGCCCGAGGTCACCACCCGCGACATCGACCGGGGCGCCTACCAGCACTTCCTCCTCAAGGAGATCGAGGAGGCGCCGGGATCGTTCCGCAAGACCCTGCGCGGCAAGATCGCCCGCGACGGCGAGCTGCTCCGCGCTGCCCTCGGCCCCGACACCATCCCGCCGTCGGTGCGGGACGACCTCCGCTCCGGGGCCATCACCCGGGTCCAGGTGATCGGCCAGGGCACCGCCGCGGTGGCGGGCCAGAGCCTCGCCCGGGCGCTCGCCGCCGAGGTGGCCGGCACCACCATGCGGTCCGAGGCCGTCCTGGCCACCGAGCTGTCCGGGTTCTCGCTGCGCCCCGACATGAGCGACACGCTCGTGGTGGCGATCAGCCAGTCGGGCACCACCACCGACACCAACCGCACCGTCGACCTGGTCCGCGGCCGCGGCGCCCGGGTGATCGCCATCGTGAACCGGCGGTCGAGCGACCTCACCGACAAGAGCGACGGCGTGCTCTACACGTCCGACGGCCGCGACGTGGAGATGAGCGTCGCGTCCACCAAGGCGTTCTACGCGCAGATCGCCGCCGGCTTCCTGCTCGCGTGCGCCATCGCCGACGAGGTCCCCGGCGCCGGGGCGGGCGCCGCCCACCGCAGCGAGCTGCTCGCCGGGCTCCGCGACCTCCCGGAGGCCATGGAGGCCACCCTGGCCCGCCGCGCCACCATCGCCGAGGCGGCCCAGGAGCTGGCCCCGTCCCGCCGCTACTGGGCCATCGTCGGCTCCGGCAGCAACCAGGTGGCGGCCGAGGAGATCCGGATCAAGCTCTCGGAGCTCTGCTACAAGGCCATCGCCTCCGACGCCATCGAGGACAAGAAGCACATCGACCTCTCCTCGGAGCCGCTGATCCTGGTGTGCGCCGCCGGGCTCGTCGGATCCAACGCCGACGACGTGGCCAAGGAGGTGGCGATCTACCGGGCCCACAAGGCCACGCCGATCGTCATCGCCACCGAGGACGAGGACCGCTTCAACGCCGCCCACCGGGTGCTCACCGTGCCCGCCGTGCGCCCGGAGCTGGCCTTCGTGCTCACCACCGTGGCCGGGCACCTGTTCGGGTACGAGGCAGCGCTCGCGATCGACGCCCAGGCCCGCGGCCTCCGTGAAGCGCGCGGCGCGATCGAGGACGCCATCTCCAGCCCGGCGGTGGTCGACCTCGACCGCCTCCTCGCCGGCCTGCGGTCCACGTTCGAGCCCATCGCCGCTCGCTTCCACGACGGGCTCCGCTCGGGCTCCTACAACGGCAGCCTCGAGGCCGGCACGGCCGTCCGGCTGGCCTCGATGTTCCGCTACGCCATCGGCCTGGCCCCGCTCGACGCCTACCAGACCGAGCACGGCCGCGTCGGCACCCCGGGGGTCGTCATCGAGGACCTCACCGCCGCGCTCACGGCGGCCATCGAAGAGCTCACCCGACCCGTCGACGCCATCAAGCACCAGGCCAAGACGGTGACCGTCGGGATCTCCCGGTCCGACGAGAGCCTGCTCGACATCGAGCTGGTGGCGGCCACCCTCACCGCCGGCGCCGCCCGCGACCGCCTCAGCTACAAGGCCCTGCGCACCCTCGCCGGGCTCGACGCCGTGATCGACGAGGTGGTGGGCTACACCCGCTACCGGATCGAGGGCGATGTCGAGGAGGGCGACGCCACCATCGTGGTGGTCGATCGGGGCGGCATCGCCCGGGACCTCCCGCAGCGCACCGAGCGCAACCCGCTGCTGCGCGGCACCAAGCACCGCGTGGCCACCGAGCGCGAGGTCACGGTCGCCGTGGGCCGCAGCGACGGCCGCACGCTCGTGCTCGTGCCTGAGGTGAAGGGCACGCAGTGCACGGGGATCACGCTCCTGCACGCCCGCTTCAACGAGGAGATGCCGGCCGGCCGGATGCGCTCGGTGCTCGAGGCCTACCGGGGCCGCTACGCCGCCCTGAAGGACGCCGTCACCGAGACCGAGCCCACCTTCCGCGACGACCTGTTGGGTGCCCTGCCGCCCATCGAGCTGCTCACCACGCCGGTCAACGTGCTCGCCGACCGCTGGCGCCCCAGCGCCGAGGGGACCGGCGCGTGATCATCGTCGCCCTGGTCTTCGCCGCCGCGCTGGTGATGATCGCCATCGCGTTCGTCAACAACCGCAGGGCCTGACGCCCGGTGATCGGCATCGGCGTCGATCTGGTCGAGGTGGACCGCATGCGGACCGTCCTCGCCCGCACGCCCACGCTCGTCACCAAGGTGTTCACTCCAGGTGAGCAGGCCTACGCCCAGGCGGCCCACGACCCGACCGAGCGCTTCGCCGTCCGGTTCGCGGCCAAGGAGGCGGTGATGAAGGCGCTGGGGGTGGGCCTCGGCGCCGTCGACTGGCACGACATCGAGGTGGTCCGGACCAGCTCCGGTGCGCCCCAGCTGGCCATCACTGGGCGGGCCCTGGCGGTGGCGGCCGACCTCGGCATCACCAGCTGGAAGCTCACCCTCACCCACACGGCATCGATGGCCGAGGCGATCGCCGTCGCCCTCTGACCGCTGCGCCCCGCACGTCGTCGACGTGCGCAGCGTCTCGTGCTCACCAGCAAGGTCGCCGGCTCCCTCGACCACGTCGGGCGGCGTCAGCCCGCGAGCGCCTCGAGGATGGCGGCCCAGCGGGTGAGGGCGATGAGGTGGCCCTCGGTGGGGAACACGTGGAGCGTGGCGTCGGGCAGGGCCTCGGCCCACCACTCGCCGAAGGCCGGCGGCGCCGTGGCGTCCTGCGAGCCGTACCAGAGGTCGACCGGCACGGTGGCGGCGGTCCAGTCGACGTCGGGGGCCAGCACCTGGAGCTCCAGGTCGCGCGTGATGCCGCCGAGGCCCTGGGCCACCGAGTCGAACACACCCGCCGCGAGGGCCTCGACGGCCCCGGGGATGGCGTCGACCACGGCCCGGCGATCGGGGGTGAGCTGCTCGGTCACGTGCTCGAGCGCCAGGGCTTCGTCGCACGGGTAGGGCACGAGCATCGGTGCCGCCATCTCCGCCAGGCCCTCGGGGCCCACCTCGGCGCCGAGCTCGGCGACGAGGTGCCGGCCGCCGTCGGCGTCGTCGAGGATGCCCTCGGTGGCGTAGGCCTCGAACGGGACCAGCCCGGCGGCCACCGCCACGCGCGCCGTGCGGCGGGGGTGGCGGGCGGCGACGGCCACGGCGTAGGTGGCGCCGCCCGACCAGGCGAAGGGTCGCCACCGGTCGATGCCGAGGTGGTCGGCCAGGGCGACGGCATCGTCGGCGAACGAGCCCAGGGTGCCCGCGGGGTGGGGTGAGGAGCCGCCGAAGCCGGGCCGGTCGATCGCCACCAGGCGCACGCCGGCGGCCGTGGCCAGCTCGTCGTCGGGGTGGCGGGCGCGGCGGGAGTCGGGGGTGCCGTGGACGTAGAGGACGGGGAGCCCGGCCGGATCGCCGACGTCGTCGTAGGCGAGCGTGCGGCCATCGGTGAGGGCGAGCGTGGTGGCGGGAACCATGGACGCCGCACGTTATCGGTGCGAGGTCCCCCGGTCCCCGGGCAGGATGGGGGCCGTGCTCGCCATCGTGACCCCCCAGGAGATGGGCGCGATCGACGCCGCGGCGCCCGAGCCGGTGGACGTGCTGATCGACCGGGCCGGCGCGGCCGTGGCCCGAGCCGCCCTCGACCTGCTCGGCGGGGCCTACGGGCGGCGGGTCGTCGTGCTCGCCGGCAAGGGCAACAACGGCGCCGACGGGCGGGCCGCGGCCGCTCGGCTCGAGGCGCGCGGGGTTCGGTGCCAGGTGCTCGACGCTGCCGACCTCCCCGCCTCGATCGGGCCGGTCGACCTCGTGATCGACGCCGCCTACGGCACCGGCTTCCGGGGCACGTTCGCCGCACCCGACCTCGTGGCCGGCACACCGGTGCTGGCGGTCGACATCCCGTCGGGCGTGGCGGGGCTCACCGGCGAGGCCTCGGGCCGGCCCCTGCGCGCCGACCGCACCATCACGTTCGCCGCGCTCAAGCCGGGCCTGCTGCTGGCCGACGGGCCCGGGCTCGCCGGCGAGGTCGAGGTGGCCGACATCGGGCTCGACGTCTCCGGTGCTCGTACGCACCTGGTCGAGCCGTGGGACGTCGGTGCCTGGCTCCCGGAGCGGCCCCGCTCCACCCACAAGTGGAAGGCGGCCGTCTGGCTCGTGGCGGGCTCGCCGGGGATGACCGGCGCCGCCCACCTGGCGGCCGCGGCCGCCCAGCGCTCCGGCGCCGGCTACGTGCGGCTCTCGGTGCCGGGCGGCGGCCACCACGTCGACGCGCCGGTCGAGGTGGTGGTGGTGCCGCTCGAAGCCGCCTGGTGGGATGCCGAGCTGATCGATGGCGAGGAGAGGTTCGGGAGCCTCGCCGTGGGCCCGGGCCTGGGCACCGGCGTCGCCACGGCCGCGGCGGTGCGGGCCACGGTGGCCGGCACGTCGACTCCCGTCGTGGTCGACGGCGACGGGTTGCGGGCCCTCGGCGACGGAGCCGCGTCGGCCGTCGGGCGCCGCACCACCGAGCGCCCCGACGTGGTCCTCACGCCCCACGACGGCGAGTTCGAGGCGCTCGCCGGCCACCCCCCGGTGGCCGATCGGTTCGCCGCCGCGCGGGACCTGGCGGCGACGACGGGAGCCGTCGTCCTGCTCAAGGGCCCCACCACGGTCGTCGCCCACCCCGACGGCCGGGTGCTGGCCTCGAACGCGGGCGATGCCCGCCTGGCGACGGCCGGGACCGGCGATGTGCTGACCGGGCTGGTGGCCGGGCTGCTGGCGCAGGGGATGGCGCCGCTGGAAGCGGCGGCGTCGGCCGCACTCCTGCACGGAGCGGCCGGCGCCCTAGCCTGGCGCCGCGGCTTGGTGGCCGGCGACCTCGTCGACCACCTCCCGGCCGCGTTCGACCACGTCGCCGGAGGCTAGATGCCACGCAACACCCCCGTCTCTGCAGTCATGACCACCGAGGTGCTCTCCTTCGCGCCGGAGGACAACGTGGCCGACGCCATGCAGCAGCTCGTCGACCGTGGCATCGACGGCGCCCCCGTGGTCGATGCCGACAACCAGGTGGTCGGCGTCCTCTCCACCGGTGACCTGATCGTCCAGGAGACCGAGATCCACGTCCCCACGATCATCTCGCTGTTCGGCGCCACGCTCGAGCTGCCCAGCGCCCACAAGCACTTCGAGGACGACCTGCGCAAGACGCTCGGCTCCACCGTCGCCGACGTCATGCAGGGCAAGCCGTTCACCGTCGGCCCCGACGAGACCATCGAGGTGGCGGCCACCAAGCTCCACGACCACAACGTGTCGCGGCTCCCCGTGGTCGGGCCCTCCGGCCTGGTCGGCATCATCTCCCGCGTCGACGTGCTGCGCGAGATCATCCGCGACGAAGAGCCTCCTGCGCCCGACGCCTAGGGCGGTCCTGTCGTGAGACCCGTCTGGGCCGAGGTCGACCTCGGCGCGATCGCGCACAACGTCGCCACCCTGCGCGCCCTGGTGGCGCCCGCGGCGTTCTGCGCGGTGGTCAAGGCCGATGGCTACGGCCACGGCGCGGTGCCGTCGGCTCGGGCCGCCCTGGCCGGAGGCGCCGACGTGCTGGCCGTCGCCCTGGTGTCCGAAGGCGTCGAGCTGCGCGAGGCGGGGATCGCCACGGTGGTGATGGTGCTCTCGCAGGCATCGACCGACGAGATCGACCGGCTCGTCGCGGCCGACCTCGATGCCACCGTGTACACGGCCTCGGGCGTGCACGACCTGGCCGAGGCCGCCGAGCGCGCCGGGCGGACGCCGCAGCGGCCCGTCCGGGTCCACCTCAAGGTCGACACCGGCATGCACCGGGTGGGGGCCCAGCCCGACGAGGCGGTGGACCTGGCCCGCGCCATCGCCGACCAGCCCGCGCTCGAGCTGCGCTCGGTGTTCACCCACTGCGCGGTGGCCGACGAGCCCGGCAACGACTTCACCGCCGTCCAGCTCGAGCGCTTCGCCGGGATCGTGGCCGACATCGAGGCCGCCGGCATCGAGGTGCCGTGCACCCACGCCGCCAACACGGCGGCCGCGATCGACCATCCCGAGGCCCGCCTCGGCATGGTGCGCTGCGGGATCGGCATCTACGGGATCGACCCGGCACCGGCACTCGCCGGCCGCGTTCCCCTCGTGCCCGCCATGTCGCTGCGCGCCCGGGTGTCGCACGTGAAGCGGGTGGCGGCGGGGGAGGGCATCTCCTATGGCCTGCGCTACCGGCCCGCCGTCGACACCACCATCGCCACCGTCCCGCTGGGCTACGCCGACGGGCTCCCGCGGCGGCTGGGCGCCCTGGGCGCCACGGTGCTGGTCGGCGGCGAGCACCGGCCGATCGCCGGCTCCGTCACCATGGACCAGATCCTCGTCGACCTCGGCCAGGACCCCGTCGAGGTGGGCGACGAGGTGGTCTTGATCGGACGGCAGGGGGAGGCCAGCGTGGAGGCGGCCGACTGGGCCGGTCCGCTCGACACCATCGCCTACGAGATCGTCTGCGGCATCAGCCCACGAGTCCCGCGCCGCTACCTGGAGGTCCACCGATGAAGACCCGCAACGCCGTCGCCCTGGCCGCCGCCGGAGTGGGTGTGGGCCTGGCCGTGGCCGGGCTCCACCGCTCGACGCACCCCACCGAGGCGAAGGGGCCCGTCAGCCCCGACCCGGGCCGCCGCCGGACGCCGCCGCCCGACGAGCTGTTCGACCTCCCCGCCGATGTGGTCCACCACCGCATCGACACCCCCGACGGCGGCACCATCCACGCCATCGAGAAGGGCGAGGGCCGCCCGCTGGTCCTGCTCCACGGGATCACGCTGCGCTCCGACGTGTGGGCGCCGCAGTTCCACCAGCTCACCGACCGGTACCGGGTGATCGCCGTCGACCTCCGCGGCCACGGCGAATCGGCCGTGGGCGCCGAG
Organism: Aquihabitans sp. McL0605; assembly: GCF_049993875.1. Taxonomy (NCBI): domain Bacteria; kingdom Bacillati; phylum Actinomycetota; class Acidimicrobiia; order Acidimicrobiales; family Iamiaceae; genus Aquihabitans; species Aquihabitans sp. McL0605. Next base: position 1,536,611 of record NZ_CP188252.1, on the reverse strand, counting down.
GGGCTGGGCATCCACCGCCTCGCCCAGGACCTGTCCACCCTCCTCGGCTCGCTCGACCTCCACGACGCGGTCCTGGTGGGGCACTCGATGGGCGGCATGACGGTGATGCAGTTCTGCGGCCTGCACCCCGAGGTGCTGGCCGCGCGGGTCGCCGGCCTGGTGTTCCTGGCCACGGCGTCGCACGAGTCGTACGGGCCCCTCATCGACAACACCGTCCGCGCCCTCGTGGCCCGAGGGCAGGCGGTCGTCGAGAGCGGCCGGGAGCTGCCGCCACCGTCGAAGGCCGGCATGCGCTCCGTGCGGCTCGTCTTCGGCGACCACCCCTCGAAGAAGGCCATCGGGATCGTGGGCGAGATGGCCACCGAGCTGCCGCCCGCGGTGGCGGTGCCGTCGTTCGCCAGCATCCTCGAGCACGATGCCCGCGATGCGCTGCGCGCCACCCACACCCCGGCGCTCGTCGTGGTGGGCACCCGAGACGTGCTGACCCCCGTCTGGGCGGGTCGCACCCTCGCCCGGGCCCTGCCCGACGCCGAGTTCGTGGTGCTCCCGCGCGCTGGTCACCAGCTGATGCAGGAGCGCCCCGACGAGGTCGCCGAGCTGATCGACGCGTTCGTGGCCCGCATCGAGGGCACCGAGCCGTCGGTGGCGGCCGCCGTGGCCGACGACGACGGCCCGCTGAGCGCCGACCAGGTCGAGCCGGCCGGCGATCGGGCCTGACCGGACCGCTGCTCAGGCGGCCGCGCCCACGGTCAGCCGCGACCCACGGTCAGCTGCGACCCCACCCCCAGCCCCCAGCGCGAGAACGACCCGGCCTCGGCCTCGAGCACGGCGCGCCCGCCTCGGTGCGGGAGGACCAGCCGTCCGGCGGGCACCGTGCGCACCGCCACGACCCGCAGCCCGCGCGTGCACAGCGCCACGTCGATCGGGAACCGCATGCCGACCGTGTGGACCGAACCGGCCGGGGCGAGCAAAAGCGCCCCGTCGATCGCGTCGCGGCCCAGCAGGCCTCGGGCACGTGCTCGGCGGGTGGCCGCCACCTCCAGGTGGGCGACGTCGCGGTCGTCGACGAGCAGGCGCTGGTGGTGCAGGAGCGGTGGGGCCATGGGTGCCGCCTACCCCGCGGCTGCTCGTCTCACCGGGTTGCCACCCATCGGCAGCCGGCCTCCGATTCTTCCGTTCCGCGCCGCTCACTACGATCGTGGCGTGCGCCGCTCGATCTCCTTCCTCGTCGCGGCCCCGTGCCGGCGGTGGCCACGGTGAGCCGCCGCCCCCTCGCCCTGCGCACCACGCGCGCCGCAGAGACGCAGGACCTGGCCGCCGCCCTCGCCGCCATCGCCGTCCCGGGCGACCTCGTGCTGCTCGCCGGTGAGATGGGTGCGGGCAAGACCGCGTTCGCCCAGGGCTTCGCCCGCGGCCTCGGCATCACCGATCCCGTCACCAGCCCCACGTTCACCATCGTGCGCGAGTACTCGGGGGGCCGCCTCGCCCTCCACCACCTCGACGTCTACCGCCTCGAGTCGCTCAGCGAGGTCGCCGACCTCGGCCTCAGCGAGATGCTCGACGAGGAGGCCGTCATGCTCGTCGAGTGGGGCGACGCGGTGCTGCCCGCGCTGCCCGAGCAGTACCTCGAGCTGCGCATCACGTTCGGCACCGACGACGACGAGCGCCACCTCGAGCTCCGCAGCGTCGGCGGCACGTGGCCGGCGCGGGCCCGCCTCGTGGCCGAGACGGTCGCACCCTGGCTCGCCGACGCGCCGGGAGGCGAACCGCCATGTTGATCCTCGGGCTCGAGAGCGCCACCGCCGAGGTGGGCTGCGCGATCGGCGGCCACGAAGGCGTGCTGGCGTCGTCGCACTCGGCGCGCGGCAAGCGCCACGCCGAGAACCTCACGCCCGCCATCGAGTTCGTCTGCAAGCAGGCGCGCGTCGAGCTGTCGGAGATCTCGTGCGTGGCCGTCGACAACGGCCCGGGCCTGTTCACCGGCCTGCGCGTGGGCGTGGCGTCGGGCAAGGCCATCGCCCAGGCCCTGCGCGTGCCGATGATCGCCGTGTCGAGCCTCGACCTGCTGGCGTTCCCGCTGCGGTTCTCCGACCGCCGCATCGCCGCGGTCATCGACGCCCGCCGCAACGAGGTGTTCTGGTCCTTCTACCGCCAGGTCCCCGGGGGCATCCAGCGGGTCAGCGAGCCCACCGTCGGCAGCCCCGACGAGCTGGCCGCCGAGCTGCTCGCCCAGCCCGGCGACACGCTGCTCGCGGGCGACGGCGCGGTCCGCTACGCCGACGTCTTGTCGCGCCGCCCCGGCGTCGAGATCGCGGGCGGCGACCACGCCTACCCGTCGGCCCGATCGCTGGTGCAGCTGGCCCACGCCAAGGCGCTGCGCGAGGACTGGATCCGCCCCGAGCAGGTCGAGCTGCTCTACCTCCGCAAGCCCGACGCCGAGATCAACTGGTCGGTCCGGGAGGGGGCGTGAGCACCGCGGAGCTGGCGCCCGAGGTGATCGTGGCGCCCATGCGGCGGCGCCACCTGCCCGACGTCCTGGCCATCGAGGCCCAGGTGTACCCGCGGCCGTGGTCGTCGCGGCTGTTCGAGGACGAGCTCGAGCGCACCAACCGGGTGTACCTCGTCGCCCGGCTCGGCCCGACGGTGGTGGGCTACGCCGGCCTGCTGATGATCGCCGACGACGGCCACGTGGCCACGATCGCCGTCGACCCCAGCTGGCAGCGCCGGGGCCTGGCCCGCACGCTCCTGGTGGAGCTGGTGCGCGGCGCCATGGCCCTCGGCGCCAACCAGCTCACCCTCGAGGTCCGCATGTCGAACAAGGGCGCCCAGGAGCTGTACCGCAGCCTCGGGTTCGCGCCGGCCGGCGCCCGCAAGGCGTACTACTCCGACAACGGCGAGGATGCCCTGGTGATGTGGGCCCACGACATCGCCACCCCCGAGTACGAGGCCCGGCTGCAGGGGCTCGAGTCGCTCGCGCCGGGCGCGGTCGTCCGCCACGGGTTCCCCGCCGAAGCCGGCTCGGCCGACGGGGCCCCGCACCCCGCCATCGCCGGCGGCACCCCATCGTCGTCCACCGGCCGGGAGGCCTCGTGACCACCACCGTCCCCGTCACCAAGGGCTTCCCGATCCACGCCGGGACCAAGATCCTCGGCATCGAGACCTCGTGCGACGAGACCGCCGCGTCCGTGGTGATCGGTGGCCACGTGGTGCGCAGCTCGGTCGTGTCGAGCCAGGTCGACATCCACGCCCGCTTCGGCGGCGTGGTGCCCGAGATCGCCAGCCGGGCGCACGTCGACCTGCTCACCCCCGTCATCGCCGAGGCGCTCGTCGAGGCCGGTCTCGACGGCTCGGAGCTCGACGCCGTGGCCGCCACCTGCGGACCGGGCCTGGTCGGTGCCCTCCTCGTGGGCGTGAGCACCGCCAAGGCGCTGGCCCTCGTCTGGGACGTGCCCTTCGTGGCCGTCAACCACCTCGAGGCCCACCTGTACGCCGCGCTCGTCGAGGACCCGTCGCTGGAGCTGCCGCTGGTGGTGCTGCTCGTGTCGGGCGGTCACACGATGCTGATCTCCATGGAGGGCCACGGCCAGTACCGGCTGCTGGGCTCCACCATCGACGATGCCGCGGGGGAGGCGTTCGACAAGGTCGGCCGCTACCTCGGCCTCGGCTACCCAGGCGGGCCGGCCATCGACCGCATCGCCATGGAGGGCGATCCCCACGCCATCGCCTTCCCCCGGGCGATGTACAACGACGGCCTCGACTTCTCGTTCTCGGGCCTCAAGACGGCCGTGATCAACCACGTCCGCAAGCACCCCGAATCGGCGACGGCCGATGTGGCGGCGTCGTTCCAGGAGGCGGTCGTCGACGTGCTGGTGACCAAGGCCCGGCGGGCCGCCCAGCAGATCGGTGCCAAGGGCCTGGTGCTCGGCGGCGGTGTGGCCGCCAACTCCCTGCTGCGCGAGCGGTTCCTGTCGGCCTGCGTCGAGGACGGCGTCCACGGGTTCCTGCCCAGCCGGGCCATGTGCACCGACAACGCCGCCATGGTGGCCGCCGCGGCCTGGTGGCGGCTCGGCGCCGACGGCCCGAGCCCCCTCGACCACGGCGCCGACCCCAACCTCAAGCTCCCCCTCCTGTCCTGACCGTCCCACCCGGCCAGCGGTCCTGAACCCGGCACGGATCACGGACGCTGGTGTCGTCGTTCGGTGCCAGGTTCGGTGGGGTGGTCGTGGTCCGGGTCCCACCTGGAGGCGGTCGGGTACCTTCGGGCGACGGGTTCGGTGCCTCAGGGGCCGGGATGGGTGGGGGACGTGCGCAACAGGACCGGGCTGATCGTGGCGGCGTGGGTGGTGGCGCTCGGCGTCATCGGCGTCGCCCCGGCGCCATCGGGCGCCGCCGACCAGCCGGTGCTGACCACGACGGCCACCGAGCCGGCGCCGGACGAGCCGATCACCGTCACCCTCACGGGGTGCACGGGCCCGGCCCCGCCCACGATGGAGCGCCTCGGCAGCGTCTACGACCCGGCGGCCCACCCCGAGCCGGTGCTGATCGCCCAATCGTCGCCCGGCGTCTGGCAGACCACCTCCGAGGCCGCCCAGTACGGGGATTCGATCTACACCGCGTCCTGCGGCGGGGCGACCTCGGCGCCGCTGCGCATCGACGCCGAGTGGCGGGCGATGTTCAGCGACCCGTTCTACGAGACGTACGGCGCGCTGCACGGCGTGGACGGGTCCGACTGCGACACCGGCGAGCCGGTGAAGGTCGACTTCCGCGTGGCCGACCGGGTGTGGGAGGTGCAGCCGTCGGTCGACGCCCGCGGCGACTGGTACGCCGTCCCGCCCCTCCTGCCCGACGACCAGCCGGTGGAGATCATCGGGCGCTGCGGCGACTACCGGTACCTCCCGTCGCCGTGGTCTCCGGCGCCCGGCCTGCCGAAGCCGCCCTCGCCGGCCCAGTTCCTCAGCCCGGGTGAAGGCGCCCCCGGCACCGCGTACCAAGGGTTCGTCACCTGCGGCGGCACCAGCTTCAGCGTCACCGCCGTGGCGGCCGGCGACGACGTGCTGCGGCCCATCCCCGTCGACCGGACCCCCGGCGGCAGCGGGTCGTTCGACGCCGTCGCCGGAACGAGCGACGTCACCTACGACGTGCAGTGCGGCACCAAGACCGATCGGATGACCTTCGACGTCGAGGCCCCGGTGATGCGCCTCGGTCCGGTGCCCGTCCCCGCCATCGTCGACCTCGTCCCGACGCAGGTCGAGGGCACCGACTGCCCGCCCGGTACCCAGGTCTCGGTCCACTTCACCGCGGCCGGCGGCTCGTCCACCGCCCACGCCCCGATCGACCTGTTCGGCGACTGGCTGGTCCCGCTGCCGTCCCACCTGCCCGTGGGCACCACCGTCTCGGCGTCGTGCGGCGCCGTCGCCTACGACCCGATCGCCCTCCCGGCCTCCGCCATGGAAGGCGCGGCCGGTCCGGTGGCCGCGCCGACGGCCGCCGCGCCGGCGGTCGCGGTGGCGGGAGATCCCACCTACACCGGTTGATCGCGGCCGATTAGCACTCTCGGGTCGCGACTGCTTGCGATCGGTGGGAGCGCGCCGTAGGGTTAGCAGTCGCTAGAGACGAGTGCTAACGCCCATCGGTGGGCGCGCACCAACCACACGCCCAGGAGGCGAAATGGCCCTGAAGCCGCTCGAAGACCGCATCATCGTGAAGCCCGGTGACGCCGAGGAGACCACGGCCTCCGGCCTGGTCATCCCCGACACCGCCAAGGAGAAGCCCCAGCAGGGCGAGGTCCTGGCCGTCGGTGAAGGTCGCTGGGACGAGGACGGCGAGAAGCGCATCCCCGTCGACGTCAAGGTCGGCGACGTCGTCGTCTACTCCAAGTACGGCGGCACCGAGATCACGGTCGACGGCGCGGATGTGCTCATCCTGAACGCCCGCGACGTGCTCGCCATCGTCGAGAAGTGAGCTGAGGAACCCACATGCCAAAGATCCTGAAGTTTGACGACGAGGCCCGCCGCGGCCTCGAGGCGGGCGTGAACAAGCTCGCCGACGCCGTGAAGGTGACCCTCGGCCCGAAGGGCCGGAACGTGGTGCTGGAGAAGAAGTTCGGCGCTCCCACGATCACCAACGACGGTGTGTCCATCGCTCGCGAGATCGAGCTGGAAGACCCCTACGAGAACATGGGCGCCCAGCTGGTGAAGGAGGTGGCCACCAAGACCAACGACGTCGCTGGTGACGGGACCACCACCGCCACCGTGCTGGCCCAGGCCCTGGTCAAGGAAGGCCTCCGCAACGTGGCCGCAGGCGCCAACCCGATGGCCCTCAAGCGGGGCATCGACAAGGCCGTCGCCGCCGCCGTCGAGTCCATCAAGGACCAGGCCAAGGAGATCGACGACCGCAGCGAGATCGCTCAGGTCGCCACCATCTCGGCCAACAACGACAAGGCCATCGGCGAGGTCCTCGCCGACGCCATCGACAAGGTCGGCAAGGACGGCGTGGTCACGGTCGAGGAGTCGAACACGTTCGGCATCGACCTCGACTTCACCGAGGGCATGCAGTTCGACAAGGGCTACCTCTCGCCGTACTTCGTCTCCGACCCGGAGCGCCAGGAAGCCGTGCTCGAGGATCCGCTGATCCTCTTCACCGAGTCGAAGATCACCTCGGTCCAGGACCTCGTCCCGGTGCTCGAGAAGGTCATGCAGACCGGCAAGCCGCTCCTGATCATCGCCGAGGACATCGAGGGCGAAGCCCTCGCCACCCTCGTGGTGAACAAGATCCGGGGCACGTTCAACTCGGTGGCCGTCAAGGCCCCCGGCTTCGGCGAGCGCCGCAAGGCGATGCTCGGCGACATGGCCACCCTCACCGGCGGCCAGGTCATCTCCGAGACCATCGGCCTCAAGCTCGAGAACACCACCATCGACCTGCTGGGCACCGCCCGCAAGGTGGTCGTCACCAAGGACGAGACCACCATCGTCGACGGTGGCGGCTCGGCTGACGATGTCACCGGCCGGATCGCCTCGATCCGTCGTGAGATCGACGAGACCGACTCCGACTGGGACCGCGAGAAGCTCCAGGAGCGCCTCGCCAAGCTGGCCGGCGGCGTCGCCGTCGTCCAGGTGGGCGCAGCCACCGAGGTGGAGCTCAAGGAGAAGAAGCACCGCATCGAAGATGCACTCTCCGCCACCCGTGCCGCCATCGAAGAGGGCATCGTCCCCGGCGGTGGCACCACGCTGGTCCGGGCCCGCGCTGCGGTCGCCACGGCCCTCGAGGGCCTCGAGGGTGACGAGGCCACCGGCGCCAAGTCGGTGTTCAACGCCCTCGACGCTCCCGCTCGCCTGATCGCTCAGAACGCCGGCCTCGAAGGGGCCGTCGTCGTGCAGCAGATCGAGCGCGAGACCGGGGCCATCGGCCTCAACGCCGCCACCGGCGTGTTCGAGGACCTGCTCAAGGCCGGCGTCATCGACCCGGCCAAGGTCACCCGTGCGGCGCTGCAGAACGCGGCGTCCATCGCCGCCCTGCTGCTCACCACGGAGGCCATCGTCGCCGACAAGCCCGAAGAAGAGGGCGCTGGCGGCGGCATGCCCGGCGGCATGCCCGGAGGCATGGGTGGAATGGGCGGCATGATGTGATCCGTGGGCGCCCAGCGGGTGCCCACGGACCGCTTCGGTCCACCTGATCGCCCGACGATCACGCGAACGCCCGGCCGCAAGGCCGGGCGTTCGTCGTCAGTCGGCTCGGGCGATCCGTTCCGCCCGCTGGGGGGCGGCGAAGACGGGTTTGACGGCGACGTCGGGATCGTTCCAGGCGGGGTGGTCGGAGGCCGGGAACTTGGCCTCGAGGTAGGCGAGCAGGACGTCGATGTACTCGTCGGTGAGCCACCGGCGGCGCTCGTCGTCCTCGCCGTCGACCGCGGCGGCGATGACGAGGTGGGCGAGCGTGACGCACACCTCGGCCGTGCGGTCGCGCAGGTCGGTGGGGATGCCCGGCACCCGGAGCTCGATGAGCCCGCTGATGTGGCCCTCGAGGCCGGCGCGCATCCGCGTGCCGGCGGGCGAGCGGTTGCCCGGCACCATGGCCGACACCAGCAGCGCCGGCAGCGCCTTCTGGTCGCGCGTCTCGTCGACCAGGCGGTTCATGATCCGGTGGAGGAAGTCGCCGATGCGCTCCTCGGGGGGCAGATCGGTCAGCAGCTCCGTGTACAGGTCGACGAGGCGGCCGAGGTAGCGGTCGGTGAGCGCCTCGGCGAGCGCGGCCTTGTCGGGGAACCAGCGGTACAGCGTGCCGACGGGGACGCCGGCGCGCGAGGCGACCAGGTTGGTGGTGGCGGCGTCGTAGCCGACCTCTTCGAACACCTCTTCGGCCACGTCGAGCAGCAGCTCGACGCGCGCGGCAGAACGGGCCTGCCGAGGCGGGTTGCGCAGGTGGCTGGGGGGTACTTCCGCCACCGGACTCCTCCTACCAACGGTCGGGCGATGGGGCCAGGTTACCCAGCTGGGAGGGTGCGGCCGCCGCCTTCGGGCTTCGGCGGGCCGTCCCGGTAGGATCCGGGCATGGACCGCCCGCCCACAGACCCCGCCAAGCTCCTCTCCTCGTGGATGGAGTGGGAGGACGGCGAGTCGACGCCGGGCCGGGTGATGGCCGACCTCAAGACGGGCGGGCTCCGCGAGATCCTCGAGCACCTCGTCGCCGAACAGGCCCCTGCCGGCTCCTGAGCTCCACCCCCGGATCGTGACCGCTCCTGGTGTTCCCCACGAGCCCGGTGCTCCGGGTGACGGCGCGGCCCGCGGCGGGCACCAGCGCATCCCTCGCCCCGCCGACGTGCGGCCCGGCGAGGCGCCGCCGTGGGCGCACCTCGACGACCAGGAGCGGATCATCACGCTCCCCCTGCTCCGCGAGCGCTTCGCCCGCCTCGGTGCGCCGGTGCGATCTGCCCGCGAGGGCCACGTCGACCGGGCCTCGGCGGTGCTGGCGGCCATCTACGAGCACGACGGCGAGACCTGGGTGGTGCTGACCCGGCGGTCGGCGGCGCTTCGCGTCCACAGCGGCGAGGTCAGCTTCCCGGGCGGCGGCCAGGACGAGGGCGAGGACCTGCGCGACACGGCCAAGCGCGAGGCGTGCGAGGAGGTGGGCCTCGATCCCGATCTGGTCGAGATCATCGGCGAGCTCGACCACCTCAGCACGATCACCTCGAACTCGTTCATCGTGCCGTACGTGGCTGCGCTGCCGCACCGTCCCGAGCTGAAGCCGAGCCCGGCCGAGGTGGCGGCCGTGCTGCACGTCCCGTTGAGCGAGCTGCTCCACCCCACGGTGTTCCACGAGGAGCGGTGGGACCTCTTCGGGACCGACCGGGCGATGTGGTTCTTCGAGCTGGCGGCCGACACCGTATGGGGGGCCACGGCGGCGATGCTCCGGCAGCTGCTGGGGTTCGCCACGGGAACCGTCGAGCGCGGCGACCTCGGGCACATCTGAGCGCACCTGCTCAGCTGAGCTTGAGGTAGATCGCCACCTCCATGTCCTCGGCGGCGAAGAAGCGGCCCACCGAGTCGGCCTGGATCTGGTCGACGAGGGCATCGGGGACCTTGGGCGAGGCGATGAGCCCGTGGCGCTGGAGCTCCACGAAGGAGTCGACGCTGACCCAGTCGGACGGGAGATCGGCCTGACCCTGCGGCGGGGGCGTCGTCCAGCGGAAGAACTCGCGGCTGACGTCGGCGATCTTCACCCGGCTGCTGTCCTTGAGCTCCACCCGGCCGGCCTCGTCGATCGCGCTGCGCAGATCGATCCGCCGCTGGCTCTCCGTCGAGAGGCCGCCGCCGGGCACCAGGTCGGCGCGGGCGATGAGGAAGGCATCGGGATCGGGGGCCTTGGGCTCGATGGGGTCGCTGACCACGTAGAGGGTGGCGGTGTGCGCCCCCTCCTTGCTCGACGGCCGCCGGAACACGCGGTCGTCGTCGCTGGTCTCCGTGTGGATGCCGTGGCGCTCGAGGTCCTCGATCACGGCGTGGCGGAGGTACAGGCGCGCCGCCCAGCCCGAGGCGTTGACCTCCACCATCCGCTGCCCCTCGACCGACGACACGATCTTCGGCTGGATGCTGGCGATCGGGCCCATGAGCCCTTCGCCGTACCCACCGAACTTGCCGGGGGCGAGCACCGTCGCTGCCACCAGAGCGAGGGCGGCGACGGAGCCGACCACGGCGGTGACGAGGTGGGCGCGCTGGTCCTGGAGCCGAGGCGTGACTCGGTCGGCCACCATCGCCCAGAGCCCCCAGCCGGTCGCCAGCCAGACGGTCGCGGTCACCGGCCGGAGCAGCAGCATCGGATCGGCGGCCAGCACCGCCCCGCCGCGAGGGGTGCGGTAGACGACGAACGCGGCCGCGGCGAGCGACACGAGCGCGGCCTGCACCAGGGTGAGCGTCAGGCGGTCGCGGCGGCGGCGGGCCGACACCAGCACCCACGTGATCAGGCCGATCGTCACCAGGGCCCAGATGACGTCGAGCAGGCTGGGCCCCCGGAGCAGCACGAACGGCTCGTTGACCGGCTGGAGCCAGGCGGGCGGCAGCCCGAGCGACGTGCCGATCGCGCGGACCGCGACCCCGAGGCCCTGGCCGCGCTGGCCGGCGAACGAGAACATCTTGCCGAGGTTGCCGGAGCCGGTGAACTGGTCGATCAGCATCGGCAGGCTCAGGACCAGGCCCAGCGTGACCGACCAGATCAGGGCCTGGCGGCGGCCCTCCCCGAAGCGGCGGCGGGCCTCGTCGCTGCGGTGGCGGTGGTCGAGCGAGCACAGCACCGCGGTGCCGGCACCGAGGATCAGGGTCATCGGCGTGTAGACGACGTGGGCCTGGACCACCCAGCTCGCGGCCAGCACCGCGAGGGGCAGCGAGCGCCAGTGCCCCAACCGCACGTCCCAGCAGAGGAGCACCAGGAGGAACCAGGGGAGGAGCTCGACGTGGCTGTTGAGCGGGTCGCGGATGACGGTCGTGCCCAACGACCAGCACAGCACCAGGCCGGTGGCGGTGATGGCGATCGCCAGGGGCGCCTTCCCGCGCCGCCACCCGATCAGCACGCTGAGCACGAGCGCGGCCGCGTTGATGGCGGCGATCGTGACCAGCAGGCCGGCGGGGCCGAAGACGGCATAGGGGACCGCGGCGACCCACACCTCGAGGGGGCCGGGGTGGTCGAGCTCCTTGGCGTCGGTGATGGTGTCGGCCGTGGTGACCATGCCCGTCAGCGGAGCGTGGCCGCGCAGCACGTCGCCGGCGCGCAGGGCCAGGGTGGCGTTGTCGCCCACGGGGGTCCAGCCGTCGTGCAGGGCCATGGCGGTGGAGGCGAGGATCGGCAGGACGACGATCACGCACAGCCGCACGAGCATGGGCGCCGGGCGCGAGCGCGGTGGCTTCGGCTCGCGGTGCGGCGCCGGCCTCCGTGGTGGCGCGGCTCCCTGAGGGCGCGGACGCGTGGCAGGTCGTGCGCCGCCCGGTGCGTCCACGCTTCGCCCTCCGTTGCCCGCGCCGGCCACCGGCCGTCGCCGGAACGGTAGCAACTCCCCACCAGCCGATCTCGCGGAGGGCACCGGTAGCCTTCGCGCGGTGTCCGTCCCCTCGTCGCACGGCTCCGGTGGAGCATGAGCCTGGCCGGCCGCCTCCTGGTGGCCACCCCGCTCATCGCCGATCCGGGCTTCGAGCGCACCGTGGTGCTCCTGCTGGCCCACGGTCCGCAGGGCGCCTTCGGCCTGGTGCTCAACCGGCCGAGCGACACCACGGTCGACGAGGTGGCGCCGGCGTGGTCCGACACGGCCGCCGCTCCCGGCGTGGTGTTCGTCGGCGGTCCCGTCGGGCGCGACTCCGTGGTGGCGCTGGGCCGGACCACCGCTCCCGACCCCGAGGGTGCCGACCTGATCGTGGGCGACTGCGCGCCGGTCAACCTCAACCGGCCCCCCGGCGACGGCGAGGCCGAGTGGTCCGGCGTCCGCCTGTTCGCGGGCTCCGCGGGCTGGGCGGCCGGACAGCTCGAGGACGAGCTCGACGAGGGGGCCTGGTGGACGGTGGCGGCCGAGGCGGGCGACATCGTCGCCACCGATCCCGAGCGCCAGTGGAGCGAGGTGCTCCGGCGCCAGCGGGGCGAGGTGGCGTGGTTCGCCAACCACCCCGACGACCCCACGTCGAACTGAGGATCCGCTCGCGCCCACCCGTCCCCGCGGACGGGCCAGGGCCAGGGCTAGCGTTCCGCCATGGCCACGATCTCGTTCGAGGGTGAGACGCACGGTGAGCTGGTCGTCAAGGTGCGGCGCTGGCTCGCGTCGGTCGAAGGCCAAGAAGACGGCAACCTCACGCCCCACGAGGCCATCAACCAAGGGGCCGAGCTCACCAAGGAGGCCCTGCGGATCATCGCGTCGGCGGCGCCCGAGCCCGTGGCGCAGAGCGAGATCGTCAAGGCCCTGACCAACGCCGGCTACAAGGCCACCGACCTCACGAAGCAGGCGGTGGTCGAGGGCCTCGACTCGGTCGAGGAGGTCACGGGCGGCAGCGTCGTCAAGCTCGCCCGGGATGCGTCGAAGACCGCGGTGTACCAGATGAACACCACGGTGGCCCGGGCCATCCTCAAGTCGATCCGGCGCTGACCAGCACCGGGCTGCGCTGCGCCGCGAGCTTCGCGAGGGGGGCCTGCGCCCGGTAGCCTGCGGCAACGACACGCCGCTACCGGGAGCCCCCATGGCCCAGTCCCCGTCCGACCGATTCGCCACCGAGGGCCTGACCTTCGACGACGTGCTCCTGGTGCCGGCGGCGAGCGACGTCTTGCCCAACGAGGTGTCCACCGCGTCGTTCGTGACGCCTGGGATCCAGATCCAGGTGCCGATCCTGTCGGCCGCCATGGACACGGTCACCGAGGCCAGCCTCGCCATCGCCATGGCCCGCGCCGGCGGCCTCGGCATCGTGCACCGCAACCTCTCGGTGACCGATCAGGCCGGCGAGGTCGACAAGGTGAAGCGCTCCGAGTCGGGGATGATCGTCGACCCGGTCACGCTCGGCCCCGACGCCCTGGTGGCCGATGCGCTCGACCTCATGGCCCGCTTCAAGATCTCGGGCGTGCCGATCACCGACGACGACCGCCGCCTGGTCGGGATCCTCACCAACCGCGACCTGCGGTTCCACGAAGACGTCAACGAGCGCATCGGCGCCGTGATGACCAGCGAGGGCCTCGTCACCGCACCCCAGGGCACCACGCTCGAGGAGGCGCAGGCCATCTTGGGCCGGCACCGCATCGAGAAGCTGCCGGTGGTCGACCCGGAGGGGCGCCTGTCGGGCCTCATCACGGTCAAGGACATCCAGAAGCGCATCCAGTACCCCGACTCCACCAAGGACGACCAGGGCCGCCTGCGCTGCGGTGCGGCCGTCGGCACCGGCCCCGACGCCTTCGAGCGGGCCCTCGCCCTCATCGAAGCGGGGGTCGACCTGCTCGTGGTCGACACCGCCCACGGCCACTCGGCCGGGGTGATCAACCTGGTGGCCAAGATCGTCGAGGAGTTCCCCGTGCCGATCGTCGCCGGGAACGTCGCCACCTACGACGGCGCCAAGGCCCTGCTCGATGCCGGGGCATCGGCCATCAAGGTCGGCGTCGGCCCCGGCTCGATCTGCACCACCCGCGTGGTCGCCGGCGTGGGCGTCCCCCAGCTCACGGCCATCGCCGATGCCGCCAGCGCGGCATCGGACTACGACGCCTGCGTCATCGCCGACGGCGGCATCCAGTTCTCGGGCGACATCGCCAAGGCCCTGGCCGCCGGCGCCGACTCGGTCATGCTCGGCAGCCTGCTCGCGGGCGTCGACGAGAGCCCGGGCGACGTGGTCATGTACCAGGGCGAGCGGTTCAAGGAGTACCGGGGCATGGGCTCCATGGGGGCCATGAAGACCCGCTCGTACTCCAAGGACCGCTACTTCCAGGGCGACGTGATCGACGCCGAGAAGCTCGTGCCCGAGGGCATCGAGGGCCGGGTGGCGTACAAGGGCCCGGTCCGCCGGATCCTGTTCCAGCTCGTCGGCGGCCTGCGCCAGGCCATGGGGTACTGCGGGGCCGGGACCATCGACGACCTGCACCGGGCGTCGTTCGTGCGCATCACCGGCGCCGGGCTGCGCGAGAGCCACCCGCACGACATCACGATCACCGCCGAGGCGCCGAACTACTGGGGTCGCTGACCCGCTCGGCACGCCGCTGACCAGCGGCGACGCCGACCGCCACGCTCGGTGTGCACTCCACCACGCGCGGCCGCTACCGTCACCGCCGCCTGGCGGATGCTCCGCCGGCCTGGGTGCCCTCTCGGCCCCGGCGGAACACGAGGAGGACCTGTGGTCCGACGTCTCTCGGTGGCTGTGGGTGCAGCCGTCATGGTCCTGGGGCTCCTGGCCCCCACGATGGCTTCGGCCACGGTCGACACCAGCTACGGCTGGGACTACCGGGCGCTCAGCGTCAACGGCACCTACACGATGCTGCGCGGCCAGTTCGCCGGCGACGATGCCACCGACCTGCTGTTCTACGGCGCCGGGTCGGCGCCCGACTCGCTGTGGATCGGCAAGACGGGCACCAAGGGGACCGATGGCTTCACCAAGGTGCCCCTGACCATCAACCTCACCGCCGTGCCCGTGGTCGGCGACTTCGCCGGCGACGACTACGACGACATCTTGTTCTACGGCAAGGGCACCAACGCCGATGCGCTGTACACCTCGACCGAGACGTCCGACTACTTCTCGGTGAGCAAGCTCACCATCAGCGGGACCAACTACAAGCCCAAGGCGCTCCTCGACTACCGGGCGGTGGGCACCAAGGACGACGTCTTGTTCCTCGGGCCGGGCTCGACCCGTGACTTCCTCTGGCACTTCACCGACTCGCCCGGCACCGCCGACTACATCGGCCCGGGCACGTTCACCAGCCAGGCCCGCACCGTCAACGGCGCCTACCAGCTGATCAGCGGCGACTTCAACGGCGACTACCTCGACGACGTCGTGCTCTACCAGCCCGGCACCGCCGCCGACTACAAGTGGACCAGCTCGGCATCGGGCGCCTTCACCCAGACCAGCCTGTCGATCAGCGGCACCTACCAGCCCGTCACCGTCCGCCACAGCCAGTACGACGGCATCTACTGGTGGGCCAGCGGCGCCGGCAACGAGGCCTACTGGGTCTCCAACGGCACGTCGTTCGTGAACAAGACGGTCCAGCAGTTCCCCGAGTTCAAGGGCACCGCGGCCACGTACGGGGGCGACGGCGTCCTGATCCGCTCCGACCAGAGCGGCGACACGGGCCGCGACGCCTACGTCTCGGCCACCACCACGTCGGCCAAGACCTACTACCTGGCCAACCCCAGCCACGACTTCAACACGGCCACGCAGTTCGCCGAGGGCGACTTCGACGGTGACGACCACTTCGACACCATCTGGTACGGCCCTGGGACCCGCAAGGACGAGGTCTGGTACGGCCTGCCCGCGGCCGCCAGCGCCCCGGCCCGGTCCGCTGCCGCGTCGGGCCCGGAGGCCCCGGCTCCCGCGGCCGCCAAGGTCACGCCCATCGTCGAGCGCTGAGCCCGCGCCTCGTCTGCGCACCGGTGGCCCCGCCCCGCACCACGGGGTCGGGGCCACCTGCGCGCGCTGCGTAGACTCGTACCTTTCCCGAGCCAGGGTTGAGGAGATTGTCCGTGGCTGAACTAGAGATCGGCATGGGCAAGTCCGGGCGACGGGCCTACGGCCTGGACGACCTGGCGCTGGTGCCCTCGCGGCGCACCCGAGACCCCGAGGACATCGACCTCTCGTGGGAGATCGACGCCTTCACCTTCGACCTCCCGATCATGGCCGCGGCCATGGACAGCGTCGTCAGCCCGGCCAGCGCCGTCGCCATCGGCGAGCTCGGCGGGGTGGGCGTGCTGGCCCTCGAGGGCCTGTGGACCCGCTACGACGACCCCGAGGCCGTGCTGGCCGAGATCGCCGGGCTCACCGACACGGGCCTGTCCGGCCACGCCGCCACCGCCCGGCTCCAGGAGCTCTACGCCGAGCCCATCAAGCCCGAGCTCATCCGCGACCGCATCAAGGAGATCCGCGGGGCGGGGGTCACCTCGTGCGCCTCGATCAGCCCGCAGCGGCTCCCGGCCTACGCCGACGCCCTGCTGGCCGCCGAGCTCGACCTGCTCGTGGTCCAGGGCTCGGTGGTGTCGGCCGAGCACGTCACCAAGGACGGCGACCCGCTCAACCTCAAGACGTTCGTCCGCCGCTTCGACATCCCGGTGATCGTCGGCGGCTGCGCCAGCTACCAGGCGGCCAGCCACCTCATGCGCACGGGTGCCGCCGGGATCCTCGTGGGCGTGGGCTCGGGCGCCACGTCCACCACCCGCAGGGTGCTCGGCGTCGGTGCGGCGCAGGCCACCGCCATCGCCGATGCCCGCGCCGCCCGCATGCGCCACCTCGACGAGACGGGCGTGTACGTGCACCTCATCGCCGATGGCGGCATCACCACCGGCGGCGACATCGCCAAGGCCGTGGCCTGCGGCGCCGATGCCGTCATGCTCGGGGCCCCGCTCGCGGCGGCGTCCGATGCTCCCGGCGCCGGCTGGCACTGGGGCCTCAACGGCGGCCACGCCGACCTGCCCCGCGCCGACCGCGTGCCCGCCCCCTCGGTGGGCACCATCGAGGAGATCCTCGTGGGCCCGGCCCACCGCAGCGACGGCCGCACCAACCTGGCCGGTGCGCTGCGACGGTCGATGGCGTCGTGCGGGTACCCCACGCTCAAGGACCTCCAGAAGGCCGAGCTCACCATCACCCCCGTGCACCCCTGACATGAGCGAGACGCCAGCCATGACCGATCCTGACGCCGTCACCTCCGAGACCGGCCCCATCCTGGTGGTCGACTTCGGAGCGCAGTACGCCCAGCTGATCGCCCGCCGCGTGCGCGAAGCCCACGTGTACAGCGAGATCGTGTCGCACACCATCACCGCCGCCGAGGTGACGGCCCGCCAGCCGGCCGGGATCATCTTCTCGGGCGGCCCCAAGTCGGTCCACGTCGAGGGCGCCCCGGTCATCGACCCCGCCGTCTACGACCTCGGCGTCCCCGTCCTGGGCATCTGCTACGGGGCCCAGCTCATCGCCCAGCAGCTCCCCGGCGGCGTCGTCGCCAACACCGGCTCGGGCGAGTACGGGCGCACCGAGATGACCGTCACGGCGCCCGACGCGGTGCTGTTCGGCGGCGGCCAGCCGGAGCTCCAGCAGGTCTGGATGAGCCACTTCGACTCGATCTCCGTGCCGCCCGACGGGTTCGCGATCACCTCGTCCACCCCCGGCGCCCCCGTGGCCGGCATGGAGCACGTCGAGCGCAAGATCCACGCCGTCCAGTACCACCCCGAGGTGGTCCACACGCCCCACGGCCAGGCCGTGCTCGAGCACTTCCTGTACGACGTGTGCGGCTGCCCGCCCGCGTGGGTCATGAGCTCGGTCATCGACACCCAGGTCGACCTCATCCGCAAGCAGGTCGGCGGCGCCAA
The DNA here is from genome assembly GCF_049993875.1 of Aquihabitans sp. McL0605. NCBI lineage: Bacteria > Bacillati > Actinomycetota > Acidimicrobiia > Acidimicrobiales > Iamiaceae > Aquihabitans > Aquihabitans sp. McL0605. The sequence continues at coordinate 1,519,105 of NZ_CP188252.1, read as the reverse complement.
GGTCATCTGCGCGCTGTCCGGCGGGGTGGATTCGGCGGTCGCCGCGGCCCTGGTGCACAAGGCCATCGGACCGCAGCTCACCTGCGTGTTCGTCGACACCGGGCTCATGCGCCTCGGCGAAGGCGAGCAGGTGGTGGAGACGTTCCAGCGCCACCAGGGCATCGAGCTGATCCACGTCCGTGCCGCCGACCGCTACTTCGAGCGCCTCGAGGGGATCACCGACCCAGAGGACAAGCGCAAGGCCATCGGCGAGCTGTTCATCCGCATCTTCGAAGACGTCTCCGGCGGCATCGAAGACGCCAAGTTCCTGGTGCAGGGCACGCTCTACCCCGACGTCATCGAGTCCGGCACCGCCAGCGCCGCCAAGATCAAGAGCCACCACAACGTGGGCGGGCTCCCCGAGGACATGCAGTTCGACCTGGTCGAGCCGCTGCGGTCCCTGTTCAAGGACGAGGTCCGCAAGGTCGGCACCGAGCTGGGCCTCCCCGACGAGATCGTGTGGCGCCAGCCGTTCCCCGGGCCGGGCCTGGGCGTGCGCATCATCGGCGAGGTCACCCCCGACAAGGTCGCCATCTTGCAGCGGGCCGACGCCATCGTCCGCGAGGAGATCCGCGCCGCCGGCCTCGAGCGGGAGATCTGGCAGGCGTTCGCCGTGCTCCCCGACATCCGGTCGGTGGGCGTGATGGGCGACGAGCGCACCTACGGCTACCCGGCCATCATCCGCGCCGTCACCTCCGAGGACGCCATGACCGCCGACTGGGCCCGCCTCCCGTACGACCTGCTCGAGCGCATGAGCAGCCGCATCATCAACGAGGTCGACGGCATCAACCGCGTCGCCTACGACGTGACCTCCAAGCCCCCCGGAACCATCGAGTGGGAGTAGCTCCCCTCGTGGCTTGATGGGGGCGGACCCTGGATTCTGGCCGGTTCGGACCGATGGAGAACCACCTCAGGAGGTGAGGTCCGGTCCGAACGCGGACCGGTACGATTCGAGGCAGGTATGGATCCGGACGCGACGGCCGAGGGAGGGCAGGTCGGTGCCGCGGGCAGCGAGGCCGCCACGCTCGCTGATCGTCACGCCGACGATGTCGCTGCGCTCCACCGCGTCGCCAGCCTGGCCCCTGGCGACCCCGACGAGCGCCTGGTCCAGCTGCTCGATGCCGGGTGCGCAGCGCTCGACGTCGCCCAGGGCTTCGTGCTGCTCCGCCGCGCCATCGACCTCACCGTCCGCGCCGCCGCGGGGCCCCGGGCCTTCGGGCCGGAGCAGGGCGATCACGTGTCCGACTGGCGCCTCGACGACGTGCTGGCCCGCCAGGCCACAGTGGCCGCGCTCGGCGGGCCTGGTGCGAGCGACGAGCACACGGCGTTCGGCGGCGGGTCGATGGTGGCCTGCCCGTTGTGGGTGACGGGCCGCGTCGCGGGGGTCATCGCCTTCGCCGACGACACCGCCCGGGAGCCGTTCTCGTCGTGGCAGCTGGCGCTGGTCGACCTCGTGGCCGACGGCGCCTCGCGCATCCTCGAGCACGAGGCCGACATCCGCGAGATGGTCCGCCTCGAGTCGCAGGCCCAGGCGATGATCGACCTGATGCCCGACCCGGTGGTGCGGCTCCGCAGCGACGGCCAGCAGCTCTCCGACGACGGCGACCACGTGATGGGGATGTTCGACCCCACCACCGGCGCCCGCCCGGCGGGAACGCCCGCCGATCCGGCCACGCTCGCCCTCGTCCAGCAGGCCGTGGCGTCGGCGCTCGAGACCGGCCGGCTCCAGACCGACGTGTACGCCGCGGGGCCCGGCCTCGACGCCCGCCGGGTCGAGGCCCGCTTCGTGCCCGGTGACGACGACGTGGTGCTGTGCATCGTCCGCGACATCACGGAGCGCCACCGCGCCGAGCTGGCCCTCGCCGAGCAGGTGGCGTTCGAGGCGCTGGTCGCGTCGATCTCCACCCGCCTGATCGGCTGCGCGCCGCTGCTGCTCGACGACGCCATCGAGGTGGGCCTCGGCGAGATCGCCTCGTTCTTCGGCGCCGACGCCGCGTTCATCGACGAGCTGGCCCCCGACGGCTCCACCCTGCGGGTCTCGCACCAGTGGACCCGCCGGGGCACCCGGCCCACGCGGGTCCGGGGCCAGCGGGTCGACGTGAAGGGCTTCGGCTGGCTCACGGCCCGGTTCGAGCGGGCCGGTCACGTCTTCGTCCGCGGCCCGGGCACCATCCCCAAGGAGGCCACCGAGCAGGCGCTCGTCGACGTCGACGACAAGGGCGTGCTGTGGGTCCGCCTCGGCTACGGCGGCGAGCTGGTCGGCGTGCTCGGGATGACGTGGCGCACCCACGAGCCCCCGCCGTCCGACGAGGTGCTCGGGCTGGTCCGCTTCGCCGCCGATGCGTTCCTCGGCGCCCTCCGGCGACGGAGCGTCGCGCTGCTCGCCGACGGCCAGGCCGAGGTGTTCGAGCTCATCGCCCGCGGGGCACCGGTCGCGACGGCCATCGTGGCCGCCCGGTCCCTGCTCGAGCGCCACACGCTCGGGGCCACCGTCGTCATCGCCACCGTCGAGCAGGGCGACCGCCTGTCGCTCGTCGGCGAGTCCGGCGACGACGTGCTCGCCGCCTGGTTCGCAGCGCTGGAGCCGGGGCTCGGGAACCCGTTCGGCCAGGCGGTCATCACCGGCGAGCCGGTCATGGTGGCCAACGCCCTGGGCGATCCCCGCTACGGCGATGCCGTGCTGCCCGATGTCCGCTACCAGTCGGCCACCATCCTCCCGGTCAAGTCGCCCCGCAACGGCCAGACCCTGGCGGTGGTGGGCCTGCTCGGGTCCGAGCCCGGCGCCCCGATCGCCCGTCCAGCGGTGCGGGACTCGGTCCTCTCCCTGGTCACGGTGGCGGTGGAGCGGTCGATCGACGAGCGCAGCCTCGCCTACCAGGCCACCCACGACCCCCTGACGGGGGTGGGCAACCGGGCCGCGCTCGTCGACCGCCTGGCGCTCGCCCTGGCCCGCGCCAAGCGCTCGGGCCTGGCGGTCGCGGTGCTGTTCTGCGACCTCGACTCCTTCAAGGCGGTCAACGACCGCTACGGCCACGACCGAGGCGATCGCCTCCTCATCGAGGTGGCCGACCGCATCGGCCGCGCCGTGCGCCCGTCCGACACGGTCTGCCGGACGGGCGGCGACGAGTTCGTCATCGTGTGCGAGGACCTGGCCGACGCCGACCAGGCGGACACCATCGCCGAGCGGGTCCGGACCACCATCGAGACCGAGCCCATCGACATCGGCGAGACCCGGCTGGCGGTCACCGTGAGCGTCGGCGTGGCCGTCGCCGACCTCCCCGTCGACGATCCCGACCGACTCCTGCGCAGCGCCGACCTGGCCATGTACGCCCGCAAGCAGCAGCGTGCGTCCGATCGCCAGGTGGCCGAGTCCGATGCGGCCGCGGCTCGAGACCAGGCCCGCTCGGCCGTGGAGCCGAGGCGGCCGCCCGATCACCGCCACCCCGCGCTCGACGAGCACGAGGTGATGGCGGCCCGGAGCCGTGCCCCGGAGGCGCGGCGCACCGATCCGTTCGGCCTCGAGCTCGCCACCGCGATCGACCACGACGGCCTGCACCTGGTCCACCAGCCGCTGGTGGGCCGCGACGGCTCGCTCGCGGGGGTCGAGGCCCTGGTGCGCTGGGACCATCCCGTGTTGGGCGCCGTCGGCCCGGTGCGCATCTTGTCGGCGGCGGCCCACGACGACCTCGCCGGCGCCCTGGGCCGCTGGGTCCGCCGCACGGCGCTGGCCGAACGGCGGCGCTGGCTCGGCCACCTCGGCGCGGGCCAGCCGGTGCCCGTCCACATCAACGTGGCCGAGGCGGAGCTCGCCCGGCCCCACCTCACCGAGGCGGTCCTCGCCGACCTCGACGAGGCCGGCGTCGACCCCGATGCCATCGTCCTCGAGGTGCGCGAGCGCCACCTGGCCGACCCCGAGGTGCGCGACGTGGTCACGAAGCTGGCCGACGCCGGCATCGAGGTGCTGGTCGAGAACGTGGGCCAGGGCGGCGTGTCCCTGCCCGACCTGGCCGGCCTGGCCGTGCGCGGGCTCAAGCTGGGCCAGTCGCTGGTCGCCCGCATCCGCGAGGACGACCCCGTCGGTGTCGAGGTGGCCCGGTCGCTCGTGCTCCTGGCGCACGGCCTCGGGTGGCGGAGCCTGGCCGTCGGCGTGGAGACCGCCCACCAGCGCTCGGTGCTGTTCGGCTTCGGGATCGACGCCGTGCAGGGGAAGGTGGCCACCATGCCGCTCGAGCGCGAGGCCCTCCTCGACTGGCTCGCTGGTCGGCCGTCCGCCTGAACCCTGCGTAACGTCTGAGGATGACTGCGCTGGCTGGGTACGACGAGACCACGTTCACGTTCGAGGGGAAGACCCGCACGGTGTTCCGGCGGGGGAGCGGGCCGGCCGTGCTGGTGATCTCCGAGATCCCCGGCATCACCCCGCTCGTCGCCGACTTCGGCCGCCGGGTCGACGAAGCCGGGTTCACCGCGGTGCTGCCGTCGCTCTTCGGCACGCCGGGGCGCGAGGTCTCGATCGGCTACGTCGCCCAGTCGATGGGCTGGGCGTGCGTGTCCAAGGAGTTCTCCACCTGGGCCCGCAACAAGACCTCGCCGGCCACCCACTGGGCCAAGGCGCTGGCCCGCCACGAGCACGAGCAGTGCGGTGGCCCCGGGGTCGGCGTGGTGGGCATGTGCCTCACCGGCAACTTCGCGCTGGCGATGATGGTCGACCCGGTGGTGGCCGCCCCCGTCCTGTCGCAGCCGTCCCTGCCGTTCATGCTCAGCAAGGCCTACAAGCGAGACGTAAACCTCTCGCCCGAGGACCTGGCGGCCGTCAAGGCCCGCTGCGAGGACGAGGACGACCTGTGCGTGCTCGGGCTGCGCTTCACGGGCGACAAGCTCTCGCCCCAGGACCGGTTCGCCCGGCTCACCGAGGAGCTGGGCGATTCGTTCATCGGCGTCGAGATCGATTCGTCGAAGGGCAACGCCCACGGCATCCGGTCCGCGGCCCACTCCGTGCTCACGGAGGACCTGGTCGACGAGGCCGGCCACCCCACGCAGGATGCGCTCAACCAGGTGCTCGACCTGTTCCGCACCCGCCTCGCCCCTGCGGTCTGAGGGCTACGACGCCTCGGGCGTGGCCGAGGCGTCGTCCTCGGGCGCCGGCGGGGTGGCGTCATCGGGATCGGGCTCGTGCAGGTCCTCCTCGAGGTCGTCGCGCAGCTCCGCCTCCAGCTCCCCGACGCTCAGGTGGGCCTCGTGCGGATCGGCGTCGAGCAGGAGCGCCTCGGCGGTCTCGGCCTTGACCATGCGGTACTCGCCGGTCTCCTGGTCCCACACCCGGACGCGCGCGTTCTCGCTGGCGTCACGGGCCATGGTGCGCACCGCGGTCAGGCGCCGCCGCCGCCCGAGCGGGCCGAGCTTGAGCGAGGCGTAGGACAGGCCGCCGAGCGGGATGGGCATCCAGAACTGGATCAGGCGCCAGGCCAGCACGGCGAAGCCGGCCGGTCCGACGGGTGCGCCGAAGGTGACCAGCAGGGAGGGGAGCGCGGTCTCGACCACGCCCAGGCCACCAGGGGTGATGGGGATCGACGCCACGACGCCCGTGACGCCGTAGGCCACGATCAGGTTGATCGGGTTCATCGTGTACCCGAACGCGCGCAGCATCACCCAGAGCGCGGCGATGTCGAACATCCAGTTGGCGGTGGCCCACAGGGCGCCGCGCCGGACCAGCTCGGGCTGGCGGGCCAGGTCCTGGATGCGGTCGGCGGCCTGGTGGACGAACCGGGCGGCCGTGTCCTCGTCGACGTACGGCACCTTGCGGGCGATGGCCCGCAGCACCCGCTCGGCCTGGTCGCGGCCCTCGATGAGCAGGTAGACGAGCCCGGCGGCGAACGCGAGCAGCAGCACGCCCACGATGGCGGCGGTGACGTACGCGGTGCGGAACCCGTTCAGCGGGATGGAGATGAGGAGCGCGACCCACAGGATCAGGTTGAGCACCACGGCCGAACCGAGGCCGACGCTGGCCAGCGTGAACCCCGCGGCGGTGGACGACACCCCGGCGTCGGTGAGCAGGCTGTAGCCCAGCGTGCCGCCGGCGGCCGACCCGCCGGGGACCAGGTTGCCCACCGCCTTGGTGGACATCTGGATGCGCAGGATCGTGAACAGCGACAGGCGGGGCTCGGCCGGCAGCGTCACCCGGGTCAGCACCGAGTAGCAGAGCAGCGAGACGACCTCGAAGGCGATGGCCAGGATCACCAGCAGCGGGTTGACCTGGGTCAACAGGTCCGCCGACTCCCGCGACCGGGCCAGCGTGGGGATGACCAGGTAGTAGAAGACGAACAGGAAGACGACGAGCAGCAGGGTCCGCTTGACGGCGCGGGACTGCACGGACTGCTTGCGCCGCGGGTTCACGGGCGAGCCAGGGGATGGGCGGCGCGGAGCGCCGAAGACGCGGTGGAGATCTCGCCATTCTTCCCGCCCGATCGCCGCGTGCCGAACCACGGGCCGCCTCCGAGGGCTGTCAGAGGGCACCGGTAGGGTGGCGGCGATGCCTTCCTCCCCGACAGATGCCGAGCTCCTGGAGGGCTTGAACCCGGTCCAGCGGGAGGCCGTGGTCCACGACGAGGGCCCGTTGCTGGTCATCGCGGGGGCCGGTTCCGGCAAGACCCGCGTGCTCACGTCGCGCATCGCCCACCTCATCAAGACGGGTGTGTCGCCCTTCGAGATCCTGGCCATCACCTTCACCAACAAGGCCGCCCAGGAGATGAAGCACCGCGTCGGCGCCCTGGTGGGCCCGGTGGCCGAGAAGATGTGGGTCTCCACCTTCCACTCGGCCTGCGTGCGGATCCTGCGCCGAGACGGCCACCGCCTCGGCTACCCGTCGTCGTTCACCATCTACGACCAGGCCGATGCCGTCCGCCTCACCGGCTACGTCATCCGAGACCTCAACCTCGACGCCAAGCGCTTCCCGCCCCGATCGGTCCACGCCACCATCTCGGCCGCCAAGAACGACGACGTCGGCCCCGTCGAGTACGCCGCGCGCGCCTCGGTGATCTTCGAGCGCAAGATCGCCGACGTCTACGCCGAGTACCAGGCCCGCCTGCTCAAGGCCGGCGCCATGGACTTCGACGACATCCTCCGCAACGCCGTCGAGCTGTTCCGCACCGAGCCCGAGGTCCTCGAGCACTACCGCCGGCGCTTCCAGCACGTCCTCGTCGACGAGTACCAGGACACCAACAAGGTCCAGAACGAGCTGATCCTCCTCCTCGCCGGCGAGCACCACAACGTCTGCATCGTCGGTGACAGCGACCAAAGCATCTATAGGTTTAGGGGCGCCGACATCCGGAACATCCTCGAGTTCGAGGAGGCGTTCCCCGATGCCACGGTGGTGGTGCTGGAGCAGAACTACCGGTCCACGCAGACCATCCTCGACGCGGCCAACGCGGTCATCGCCAACAACCTGTCGCGCAAGCCCAAGGAGCTGTGGACCGACGAGGGCGACGGCCACGCCATCATCCGCTACCACGCCGACACCGAGACCGACGAGGCCCAGTGGGTGGCGCACGAGATCGCCAAGCTCCACGACTCCGGCGACCACCGCTGGGGCGACGTCGCCGTCTTCTACCGGACCAATGCCCAGAGCCGCGTGGTCGAGGAGCACCTGCTCCGCGCCGGCATCCCGTACAAGGTCATCGGCGGCACCCGCTTCTACGACCGGCGCGAGATCAAGGACGCCCTCGCCTACATGAAGGCTGTGGTCAACCCGGCCGACGAGGTGTCCGTCAAGCGCATCCTCAACACCCCCAAGCGCGGCATCGGAGACTCCACCGTCGCCAAGCTCGACGCGTGGGCGGCCATGCGGGGCCACACGTTCATGCAGGCCTTGCGCCTCGCCCACGACGCCGGCGTGACGGGGCGGGCGGTCAAGGGCATCGAGGACTTCCTGTCGGTGATCGACAACTCGGCCGAAGCCGTGGAGCAGGGCCCCGGCCCGCTGCTCGAAGCGGTGCTGAACCGCTCGGGCTACGTCGACGAGCTCCAGGCCGAGCACTCCATCGAGTCCGAGGGCCGGCTGGAGAACCTGGCCGAGCTGGTGGGCTCGGCCCGCGAGGTCGAGTCCGTCGACGTGTTCCTCGAGCAGGTCGGCCTGGTGGCCGACTCCGACGAGATCCCCGACGACGACTCGTTCGTCGTGATGATGACGCTCCACTCGGCCAAGGGCCTGGAGTTCCCCGCGGTGTTCCTCGTGGGCCTGGAGGACGGGATCTTCCCGCACCTCCGGTCGCTCGGCGAGCCCAAGGAGCTGGAGGAGGAGCGGCGCCTCGCCTACGTCGGCATCACCCGGGCCCGGGAGCGGCTGTACCTCACCCACGCGTGGAGCCGCACGATCTACGGGTCCACCCAGTACAACCCGCCCAGCCGCTTCCTCGACGAGATCCCGCAGCGCCTCGTCGAGTCGATCGACGGCAACCGGCGGGGCTCGCGCGCCGGCAGCTGGGCCGACAGCGCCGGCACCACCTCGTCGGCCTCCAGCTGGGGCGACCGCCCCCAGCGCACCAGCCGCATCTCGGCCGAGCGCCGCCAGGCCAACCGGGACCGGATGGTCGACCAAGCCATCTCCTCGGGCCAGCAGGCCGTGGCCTCGGCGCCTCCCACCAGCCAGTTCAAGGTGGGCGAAGACGTCGTGCACGCCAAGTGGGGTGAGGGCGTGGTCCTCGACCTGCGGGGCACGGGCGACAAGACCGAGATCACCATCCACTTCCCCACGGTGGGCCAGAAGGTCCTGCTGCAGGCCTGGGCCCCGCTGAAGAAGGCGTGATGCGGATCGTCCGGCGCATCGACCTGGCTCGGGGCCGCAACCTCACCCTCGGGACGCTGATGGAGCAGGTGGCCGCCGTCCACGGCTCCCGCACGCTGGTGGTCGAGCCCGACACCGGCCTGGCGCTCACCATGGAGGAGGCGGCGGTCCTGGTCGACGGGTGGGCGGCCGGAGTCGCCCAGGTCACCGAGCCCGGCGACCGCGTGGTCATCGCCACCCCCAACGGCTACGAGCAGCTCCTCCTCACCCTCGCGGTGTCCCGGGCCGGGCGGGTGCCCGCGCCCGTCAACGCCCAGATGGCTCCGGGCGAGATCCGCCACGTCGTGGCCGACTCGGGGGCGTCGCTGGTGATCCGCCACGCCACCGAGCTGCCCGGCACCGAGCACTTCGGCCCGGCCGTCCCCGCCGACCCCTCGTCGATCGGGGCGCTCTTCTACACGTCGGGCACCACCGGCAAGCCCAAGGGCGCCGAGCTCACCCATGCCGGCCTGCTCGGCGGCATGTCCCTCGCCGCCCTGCTGCCCACCGAGCTCCACCGCGACGAGCTGGTGCTGGCCCTGCCGCTGGCCCACATCTTCGGCTTCGCCATCGCGGTGGGCGCGGCGTGCGCCGGCGTGCCCGTGCACTTCCTGCCCCGCTTCCACCCGGTCCTGGTGCTCGATGCCATCGAGGAGCGCCGCGCCACCGTGTTCGCGGGCGTGCCCGCGATGTACCGCATGCTCGAGGAGGCCGGCGCGGCCCACCGGGACCTCACCTCGGTCCGGGTGTGGATCTCCGGGGCCGATGCCATGCCGTCGGACCTGGCGCACCGGTTCAAGCGCTGGGGCGCCACGGCCACGCTGCCGCTCATCGGTCCGGTGGGCGAAGCCACCTTCGCCGAGGGCTACGGCATGGTCGAGACCGCTGGCGGTGTGGCCGTGCGCGTGTCGCCGCCCCTGATCCCGGCCGCGCTGGGCGGGTCGATGGGCGTCCCCCTGCCCGGCGTGCGCTTCAAGGTGGTCGACGCCGACGGCCAGGAGGTGCCCATCGGTGGGGTCGGTGAGCTGTGGCTCACCGGCCGCGGGGTGCTCAAGGGCTACCACGGCGCGCCCGAGGCCACGCGCGGTGCGCTCACCGACGACGGGTGGCTGCGGACCGGAGATCTGGCCCGGCGCGGCCCCCTCGGCATCGTCAACTTCGAGGGCCGCATGAAGGACGTCATCAAGCGGGGCGGCTACTCGGTCTACGCGGTCGAGGTGGAGCAGGCGCTCGAAGAGCACCCGCAGGTCCTCGAGGCCGCCGTGGTCCCGGTCCCCGACACCCGAGACGGCGAGGTCCCGGTGGCGGCGGTGCGCCTGGCCCCGGGCGAGACGGTCGAGTCGCTCGACCTGCCGTCGTGGGCCGCCGAGCGCCTCAGCCGCTACAAGGTCCCGGCCCGCTTCGTCGCCGTCGCCGCCCTGCCCCGCACGGGCACCGACAAGGTCCAGCGCCGCGAGGTGGTGGCCCTCGTCACCGAGTAGCCGTCGGCCCACGCGGACCGGTGGTAGGGCGGCGCCCTTCGTGGGAACCTGACCGCATGGACCAGCGACTCTCCCTGATCACCCTCGGCGTGGCCGACACCGCCGCCTCCAACGCGTTCTACGAGGCCCTCGGCTGGAAGGGGCAGTCGCCCGACGGTGATGTCCACTTCTTCCAGGCCGGCAGCATGATCGTCGGCCTCTGGGGGCGCGCCGACCTGGCCGCCGACAGTGCGGTCACGGATGCGGGCGGGTGGGGCGGCGTCACCCTCGCCTACAACACCCGCTCGCCCGAGGAGGTCGATGCGGTGCTGGCCGAGGCCGAAGCCGCCGGCGCCACCATCGGCCGGCCGGGGGCGCCCACCGAGTGGGGCGGCTACTCCGGCATCTTCCTCGACCCCGACGGCCACCCGTGGGAGGTGGCCCACAACCCGTACTGGACCATCACCGACGACGGCGCCACCGTCATGGCCGGGGACAGCTGACTCGCTAGGGGATCAGGACGGTCTTGCCCTTGAGGCGCCGATCGAGCAGGTCGCGCAGCACCGCGCCGGCCTCGGCCAGCGGCCGCTCGGCCGGGGCCACGGGGTGGAGCGATCCGAGCCGGACGGCGTCGAGCACCTCGTCGAGGACGACGGCCTGGCTGGCCGGGTGCTTCATGGCCCAGGCGCCCCAGTCGACGCCCACCACCGTTCGGTTGTTGAGCAGCACCTGGTTGGCGGGCAGCGCCGCGATCCCGCCCGCGGCGAACCCGATCACGACCAGGCGGCCGAACACCCCGAGGGCCCGCAGCGCCGGCTCGGTGTGGGGCCCTCCCACCGGGTCGATGACGACGTCGACGCCGCCCTCGGACAGCTCGCGGGCGCGGACCTTGAGGTCGTCGGTCTCGTAGGCGATGGTGGCGTCGGCGCCCATGGCGACGGCGTCGGCGAGCTTGTCCGCCGACGACGCGGCGGCGATCACCCGGGCGCCCATCGATCGGGCCACGTCGATGGCAGCCAGCCCGACCCCGCCGCCGGCGCCGAGCACCAGGACGGTCTCGTCGGGCCGCACCGTGGTCCGCCGCTTCAGGGCGAACCAGGCGGTGCAGTACGACTGGGCCAGCGCGGCCGCGGTGGGCAGGTCGAGCCCATCGGGCACGCGGGTGACGGCGAGGGCCGGGACCACGGCGTGGCTGGCGTAGGCGCCGAGCCCGAGCGACGAGAGCACCCGGTCGCCCACCGCGACGGTGTCGACCCCGGGCCCGACGGCGGTCACGGTGCCGGCCATCTCGCTGCCCGGCGTGAAGGGCGGCGGCACCTTGATCTGGTACGTCCCGCCCACGAACAGCGCGTCGACGAAGTTCACGCCGGCGGCCGCGACCTGCACCAGCACCTGCCCCTCGCCGGGGATCGGGTCGGGCGCCTCCTCGATCACCAGCCCCTCGGGCGGCCCCCACTGCGTGCACGTGATCCGCTGCACCGGTCAGCCGCCCGTGGTCGAGGTGGTGGCGTCGGTGGTGGTGGCGTCGGTCGTGGTGGTGGTGGTCTTGGCGTCGGCGTTGAGGTTCACGTCGAGGCGGCCGTCGTTGACGGTGACCTTGAACTGGGGGAGGCCCTTGCCGTCGGCGGGCGCCGTGAGCGTCTTGTCGCACTTCGCCCGGAACTGCTCCTCGTCGGCCTGCCACTGCCAGGTGCACGCCCGGGACTTGTCGATGGGGGCGGCGAGGAAGGCGTACCAACCGGTCTGCGGGTCGTCGCCGAGGTGCTGGAGGATGATGTCGCGGTCCTTCCGGCCGGACACGTCGCCGTAGAAGATCGGTCCCCGTTCGTCGATCTCCTTGGCCAGCCGGGTGGTGCTGCCGCCCTGGAACGTCTGATCGCCGAGCTTCACGTCGGCGCTCTTCTTGCCGCCGATGGCGAACGTGACCAGCAGCAAGGCGACGGTGAGGACGAACACCCCCACCAGCGCCACCGCTGCTGCTCGCCCGACGTGGTTGCGGGATTGGTCGACTGGGCTCACGCGGCGGCCTCAGCCGTCACGCTCGGATGGGAAGACGTTCCAGACACCTGCCTAGTATCGCCCGGTCACGCGCTGAACCTCATCTCAGGAGTCCGAGTGGACCTTCTCGAATACCAAGGCAAGCAGTTCTTCGCCACCTACGGCATCCCGGTGTCGCAGGGCGAGGCGGTCACCACGGTGGAGGATGCGGTGGCTGCGGCCGACCGCATCGGCTACCCGGTGGTGGTCAAGGCCCAGGTCCACGTCGGTGGTCGCGGCAAGGCGGGTGGCGTGAAGCTGGCTGCCAACACCGAAGAAGCGCGCGAGCACGCCGACTTCATCTTGGGCCTCGACATCAAGGGCCACATCGTCAAGACGATCTGGATCGAGTCGGCCTCCGACATCGCCGAGGAGTACTACGCCTCGTTCACCCTCGACCGGGCCGCCAAGAAGCACCTCGGCATGCTCTCCGCCGAGGGCGGCGTCGAGATCGAGGCCGTGGCCGAGACCAACCCCGATGCCATCGCCAAGATCTGGATCGACCCGGTCGACGGCCTCACCGAGGCTGCGGCCCGGGCCTGGGTCAACGAGGCCAAGCTCAACCCGGCCGCCAACGACGGCGCCGTCGACATCCTCCTCAAGCTCTACGAGGCCTACACCAAGGGCGATTGCGACCTCTGCGAGATCAACCCGCTGATCCTCAAGCCCACGGGTGAGGTGCACGCCCTCGACGCCAAGGTCACCTTCGACGGCAACGCCGAGTTCCGCCACGAGGGCTGGGACGTCATCGACGCCAGCCAGATCCGTGACGAGCGCGAGCAGGCCGCGCACGACAAGGGGCTCCAGTACGTGGGCCTCGACGGCAGCGTCGGCGTCATCGCCAACGGCGCCGGCCTGGCCATGTCGACCGTCGACATCGTCAACCAGGTGGGCGGCAGCCCCGCCAACTTCCTCGACATCGGCGGCGGCGCCAACGCCGAGGTGATGGCCGGTGCGCTCGAGGTCATCAACAACGATCCCAACGTGAAGAGCATCTTCATCAACATCTTCGGTGGCATCACCAAGGGCGACGAGGTGGCCAACGGCATCGTCACCGCCCTGGGCCGCGTCCACATCGACGCTCCCATCGTGATCCGCATCGACGGCACCAACGCCGAGCAGGGGCGGGCCATCCTGGCCGAGCACGCCTCCGACAAGCTCCAGTCCAAGTCCACGATGATCGAAGCGGCCAAGACCGCTGTCGAGCTGGCGAAGTGAGGATCTGACCCATGGCCATTTTCGTCGATGAGAACACCAAGGTCCTGTACCAGGGACTGACCGGCTCGCAGGGCCGCTTCTACGGCCTGCGCAACCGCGACTACGGCACGCAGGTCGTGGCCGGCGTGAACCCCAAGAAGGCCGGCACCGACGTCGACGGGATCCCCGTCTACGCCACCGTCGCCGAGGCCAAGGAGGCCACCGGCGCCACGGTGTCGTGCGTCTTCATCCCGGCGCCCGGCGTGCAGGCGGCGGTCCTCGAGGCCGCCGAGGCCGGCATGGAGCTCGTGGTGGTCATCACCGAGGGCGTCCCGGCCCAGGACGAGGCGTACTTCTTCAACAAGGTGAAGCGCGACTTCCCCGGCACCCGGATCCTCGGCCCCAACTGCCCGGGCATCATCAGCCCCGGGAAGGCCAACATCGGCATCACCGCCGGTGAGATCGCCAAGCCCGGCGGCCCGGTCGGCATCGTGAGCCGCTCCGGCACCCTCACCTACCAGGCGCTCTACGAGCTCAAGCTCCAGGACATCGGCGTCACCACCTGCGTCGGCATCGGTGGCGACCCGGTCCCCGGCACGTCGTTCATCGACTGCCTGGAGGCCTTCGAGGCCGATCCCGAGACCAAGGCCGTCATGCTCATCGGTGAGATCGGCGGCTCGGCCGAGGAAGAGGCCGCCGAGTACATCAAGAACAAGATGACCAAGCCCGTCTCGGCGTACATCGCCGGCGTGACGGCGCCCCCCGGCAAGAAGATGGGCCACGCCGGCGCCATCGTGTCGGGCGGCAAGGGCACGGCGGCCGCCAAGATGGAGGCCCTGACCGACGCCGGGGTGAAGGTGGGCAACAACCCCACCGAGGCCGGCGAGCTCATGGTGGAGATCGTGCGGTCGCTGGGCCTCTAGCCCACGCCCACCTCCCGCCCACCGCAGAACCAACGGTGCCCGCCCCCAAGGGGGCGGGCACCGTCGCGTCCGGGCCGGCTGACGCCGGCGGTCAGGGCTGGTCGATCAGAACGGGGTGGCGGTGCCGCCGTCGCCGGTGCCGACGCTGGGAGCGCCCTCCTCCTCGTTGCGGTCGAGGTAGGCGCCGTAGACCATGCCGCCCGCCAGCAGGATCGCCAGGTAGGCGCCGAAGCCGATGTAGTCGAACTTCAGGATCAGCTTGAGGAACAGCAGCACGAACACGGCGATGGTGGCGTAGAAGGTCAGCTCGGGAAGCGGACGGGGCGTGTCGGGCAGGGCCGTGTCGGTGAACCGGCGGACGATGGTGACGCCGATGATGGCGAGCAGCACCAGCATGGCCAGCCAGCCCCAGAAGCTGTTGGGCGACTGGATCGCGGTGCGGCTGAACGAGCCGCCCACGTGGATGTCGCCGCTGCTGTACGAGTACGACCAGTGGTGCCACGGCAAGAACAGGAGATCGATCACCAAGACCAGGGCGCACCCGCCGAGGATCTTGTCGCCGAGGGTGAGTTTGCTGAAGTCCATGGGCCCGCGCTCCTAGGTGTCATCTGGGTGTGTTTGCACCCCCAACGTACTCCAGGGGTCCATCCCGCTGGGGAGATCCCCGGACGTCTGTCCACAGCTCCCGGGGACCCGGATCGGGGGGTCGGGGGCGGCTGGTAGCGTCCCGGCACGTGCGAGTGGGCGTCTTGGTGTCAGGAACTGGAACGATCCTCGACGCCATGCTCCAGGCCGGCGTGCCCGTCGCCGTGGTCGCCGCCGACCGCCCCTGCCCGGGCCTCGATCGCGCCGAGGCCGCCGGGATCGTCACGGTCCTGGTCGAACGGACCGAGTTCGGTCCCGGGTTCGACCGTGACGCCTACTCCGCCCGCTTCGCCGCCGCCATGGAGCCGCACCAGCTCGACCTGGTGGCCATGGCCGGCTTCGGCACCATCTTCGGCCAGCCCATGCACGACGCGTTCGAGGGCTGCATCATCAACACGCACCCGGCCCTGCTGCCGTCGTTCAAGGGCTGGCACGCCGTGCGCGACGCCCTCGACTACGGGGTGAAGGTCACCGGCTGCACCGTCCACGTGGCGGGGCTCGACGTCGACACGGGGCCGATCCTGGCCCAGGAGGCCGTCGCGGTCCGGCCCGACGACACCGAGTCGTCGCTGCACGAGCGCATCAAGGACGTCGAGCGCCGGCTGTACCCCGCCACGCTCCTCACGATCATCGACCAGGGACGGGTCCTGGCGTGAGCACCACCGCTCTCGCTGCCCTCCCGCCTGCTGAAGGGAAACGCCTGCCATGAGGGCGCTGCTGTCCGTGTACGACAAGACCGGGATCGTGGAGCTGGCCGCCGGCCTCCACGAGCTGGGCTGGGACCTGGTCTCGAGCGGGGGGACCGCCCAGGCGATCCGCGACACCGGCATCCCGGTGGCCGACACCGCCGAGATCACCGGCTTCCCGGCCATCCTCGGCCACCGCGTGGTCACCCTCCACCCCAAGATCCACGGCGGCATCCTCTCTGACCGCTCGCCCGAGCACCTCGCCGAGATGGAGCAGTACGGCATCGAGGGCATCGATCTCGTCGTCGGCAACCTCTACCCGTTCGGCTCCGACCCCTCCGCGTTCAGCCACGGCGGCGGCACGGCCGAGGACGTGATCGACATCGGCGGGCCCACGCTCGTCCGCTCGGCCGCCAAGAACCACGCCCACGTCGGCGTCGTCACCGACCCGTCCGAGTACCCGGCGATCCTCGAGGAGCTGCGGGCCTCGCCCGACGGCACCCTGTCCACCGAGACCCGCCGCCGCCTCGCCCGGGCCGCGTTCGCCCACACCGCCGCTTACGACGCGGCCGTCGTGGCCTGGTTCGACGAGGCCGACGACCCGATCCTGCCGCCCACCCTCCACGTGGCCGCCACCCGAGAGGACCGCACGCTCCGCTACGGCGAGAACCCGCACCAGCGCGCCGCCCTCTACAAGACCGACGGCGCCGACCCCTGGTGGGCCTCCGCCACCCAGTACGGGGGCATCGCCCTCAGCTACCTCAACCTCTACGACGCCGATGCCGCGTGGATCCTCGCCCACGACCTGGGTGCCTCGGCCGGCGACCAGCCCGCTGTGGCCATCATCAAGCACGCCAACCCGTGCGGCGCAGCGGTGGCCGGCACGCTGGCCGAGGCCTACCAGCGGGCGTTCGACTGCGACGCCCGCTCGGCGTTCGGCGGCATCGTCGCCCTCAACCGGGTGGTGGACGACGACACCGTGGTCGAGATGGTCGCGGCCGCTCAGGCCGACCTGGTCATCGCCCCCGGCTACGCACCCGGCGTGATCGAGGCCCTCCAGGCCAAGCGCAAGAACACGCGCCTGCTCGAAGCGGTGGCGCCCACGCCGCCCGCCCGCCACCTGCGGCCCATCAGCGGTGGCTGGCTGGTGCAGGAGCCGCACCGCCTGGTGACCCCGCCGTCGGAGTGGAAGGTCGTGACCGACCGCGTGCCCACCGCCGCTGAGCTCGCCGACGCCGCCCTGGCCTTCCGCATCTGCGCCGCGGTCACGTCGAACTCCATCGTCCTGGCCAAGGACGGCGTGGCCTGGGGCATCGGCGCCGGGCAGCAGAACCGGGTCGAGGCCGGCCAGATCGCCGCCGAGAAGGCGGCCGGTCGCGCCGAGGGCGGCGCCTGCGCCAGCGACGCGTTCTACCCGTTCCCCGACGGCATCGAGGCGGCGGCTTCCGCCGGCGTCGCGGTCATCGTCCAGCCCGGCGGCTCGATGAACGACGACAAGAACATCGCCCGCGCCAACGAGCTGGGCGTCGCCATGGTCTTCACCGGCGAACGCCAGTTCAAGCACTGATGCCGAGGAGCACGCTGTGACCGCACGCATGATGCCCGGAGGGCCCGTCGCCGACGCCGTCCTCGCCGACCTCGAGCCTCGCATCGCCGCCCTCATCGCCGCGGGCCACCGGCCCGGTCTGGGCACGATCCTGGTCGGGGGCGACTCGGCCAGCGCCGGCTACATCCGGATGAAGATGGAGAAGGCCGAGTCCCTCGGGTTCACCTCCCCGCACCTCCACCTCCCCGACGACGCCACCCAGGCCGACGTGCTGGCGGCCATCGCCCAGATGAACGATGCCGACGACGTCGATGCCGTGCTCATCCAGCACCCCACGCCCCCGCAGATCGACTTCGACGCCGCCCTGCTGACCCTCGACCCGGCCAAGGACGTCGACGGCCTGCACCCGGTCAACATGGGCCGGTTGGCGCTCGGCATGCCGGGCCCGGTCCCGTGCACGCCGGCGGGCATCGAGGCGCTCCTGGCGCACTACGAGGTCCCGGTCTCGGGCCAAGAGGTCTGCATCTTGGGCCGCGGCACCACCCTGGGCCGCCCGCTCGCCCTGCTCCTGTCGCAGAAGCGCCCCACCGCCAACGCCGCGGTCACCGTGGTCCACACCGGCGTGCCCAACTGGGCCGACTACACCCGGCGGGCCGGCATCGTCATCGCCGCGGCCGGCGTGCCCGGGATCCTGCAGCCCGAGCACATCACGCCGGGCGCGGTCGTGGTCGGCGGCGGCGTCCGCTACGAGGGCAAGCGCCTGCTCCCCGACGTCGACGAGCGCTGCGAGGAGGTGGCCGGCGCCATCACCCCGCGCGTGGGCGGCGTGGGCCCCACCACCATCGCCCTGCTGTTCCGCAATGCGGTGGAGGCCGCGGAGAAGCGGTCGCCTAGCCTTTCGGGACCATGACCCGGATCGCCGACCTCCTCGCCAAGGGCCCCACGTGGTCCTTCGAGTTCTTCCCCCCGAAGACCCCCGAGGGCATGTCGTCGTTCGATCGGGCGGTCGCCGACCTCTCGGCCCTCGAGCCGGCGTACGTGTCGATCACCTACGGCGCCGGCGGCTCGGCCCGTGACACCACCTACGACCTGGTGGTCCGCGTCAACGAGGAGCAGGCCTTCCCGGCCATGCCGCACCTGACCTGCGTCGGCCACACCCGCGCCGAGCTGGTCGAGCTGCTCGAGTCGTACCAGGCCAACGGCGTCGACAACGTCCTGGCCCTGGCGGGCGATCCACCCAAGGACGGCTCCGAGGCCGGCGGCGACTTCGTCTTCGCCACCGAGCTCGTCGAGCTGGCCCGTGAGGCCGGTGACTTCTCGATCGGCGTGGCCGCCTTCCCGGAGATCCACCCGCGCTCGGCCGACCGGGCCACCGACCGCCGCCACCTGGCCGCCAAGCTGAACCAGGCCGACTTCGGCATGAGCCAGTTCTTCTGGGACGCCGACCACTACCGCCAGATGGTGGACGAGCTGGCCGACCTCGGCTGCACCACGCCGGTGCTCCCCGGTGTCATGCCCTTCGTGAGCGTGGCCGGCGCCCGCCGCATGTCGGCCATGAACAACACCCAGATCCCCACCTGGCTCCAGGAGCGGATGGATGCCGTCGGCGACGACCCCGAAGCCACCCGCCAGCTCGGCGTCGAGGTGGCCACGGGCCTGATCGTGGCCCTGCAGGACATCGGCGTCCCCGGCATCCACCTCTACGCCATGAACCGGGCCCGGTCGATCCAGGAGATCTACGACAACCTCGGCCTCCGCCGCTGACCCGAACGGTCAGCGGCCCGACCCGCGAGGGTCAGCCCAAGAGGGTGAGGGCGGCGTTGAGGGTGGGGCTGGGGCGCATGGCGGCGGACACGAGGGCTTCGTCGGGGGCGTAGTAGCCGCCCATGTCGACGGGGCTGCCCTGCACGCCGTTGAGCTCGGCCACGATGGCGTCCTCGCCGTCGACCAGCGCCGCAGCCACCGCCGCGAACGTGGCGGCGATGTCGGCGTCGGTGGTCTGGGCGGCCAGGGCCTCGGCCCAGTAGCGGGCGAGGTAGTAGTGGCTGCCGCGGTTGTCGAGCTCACCGACCTTGCGCGAGGGCGAGCGGCCCTCGTCGAGGAAGCGGCCGGTGGCGGCGTCGAGCGCGTCGGCCAGGACCTGGGCCCGAGGGTTGTCGGCGTAGCCGGCCAGGTGCTCGAGCGAGACGGCCAGGGCCAGGAACTCGCCGAGCGAGTCCCAGCGGAGGTGGTTCTCCTTCTCGAACTGCTGGACGTGCTTGGGCGCCGACCCACCGGCGCCGGTCTCGAACAGGCCGCCGCCCGCCATCAGCGGCACGATCGACAGCATCTTGGCGCTGGTGCCGAGCTCGAGGATGGGGAACAGGTCGGTGTTGTAGTCGCGCAGCACGTTGCCGGTGACCGAGATGGTGTCGAGCCCCTGGCGAATGCGGTCGATCGAGTACTGGCACGCTGCGGCGGGCGCCAGGATCTCGATGGTGAGGCCGGAGGTGTCGTGCTCGGCCAGGTAGCGGTTGACCTTGGCGATGATCTGGGCGTCGTGGGCCCGGTCGGCGTCGAGCCAGAACACGGCCGGGGAGCCGGTGGCGCGGGCACGGCCCACCGCCAGCTTCACCCAGTCCTGGATCGGCAGGTCCTTGACCTGGCACATGCGCCAGATGTCGCCGGCGCCGACCGTGTGCTCGAACACCACGCCGCCGCGGTGGCTGACCACCCGCACCACGCCGTCGGCAGGGATCTCGAAGGTCTTGTCGTGGCTGCCGTACTCCTCGGCCTTCTGGGCCATGAGGCCGACGTTGGGCACCGAGCCCATGGTGGTGGGGTCGAACGCACCGTGGACCTTGCAGTCCCGGATGACGACGTCGTAGATGCCGGAGTAGCAGCTGTCGGGGATGACGGCGAGCGTGTCCTGCTGCTCGCCGGCGGCGTTCCACATCTGGCCGGAGGTGCGGATCATGGCGGGCATGGAGGCGTCGACGATGACATCCGACGGCACGTGCAGGTTGGTGATGCCCTTGTCGGAGTCGACCATGGCGACCGCGGGGCCGGTGGCGTAGGCGGCCGCGATGGCGGCGTCGAGCGGCGCCCGCTGGTCGTCGGGCAGGCCGGCGATGGCGGTGAGCACCCCGGCCAAGCCGTTGTTGGGGTTGGCGCCGATCTGGGCGAGCACCTCGCCGTGCTTGTCGAACAGCTCGTCGAAGAAGGTGCGGACGACGTGGCCGAACATGATCGGGTCGGAGACCTTCATCATGGTGGCCTTGAGGTGGACCGAGAAGAGGATGCCCTCGGCCTTGGCGGCGGCCACCTGATCGGCCAGGAACGCCTGGAGGGCGGTCTTGCTCATGAAGGTGGCGTCGACCACCTCGCCGGCGAGCACCGGCAGCGACTCCAGCAGGACGGTGCCGACGCCGTTGCTGGCGATGTGCTCGATGCGCAGCACGTCGTCGTCGATCATCGTGGCCGACTCTTCGTTGTGGCGGAAGTCTCCGGTGGTCATGGTGGCGACCCGGGTCTTGGAGTCGGCCGACCAGGCGCCCATGGAGTGCGGGTGCTTGCGGGCGTAGTCCTTGACCGACTTGGGGGCCCGGCGATCCGAGTTCCCCTCGCGCAGGACGGGGTTGACGGCGCTGCCCTTGACCTTGTCGTAGCGGGCCCGGGCCTCGTGCTGCTCGGGGGTCTGGGGGTCGTCGGGGTAGTCGGGGAGGGCGTAGCCGTCGCCCTGGAGCTCGGCGACGGCCTCCTTGAGCTGCGGCAGGGAGGCGCTCACGTTGGGCAGCTTGATGATGTTGGCCTCGGGCCGGTTGGCGAGGTCGCCCAGCTCAGCGAGGGCGTCGTGCACCTGCTGGTCGGCGGGGAGCAGGTCGGCGAAGGTGGCCAGGATGCGGCCGGAGAGCGAGATGTCCCGCGTCTCGACGGCCACGTCGGCGGCGGAGGTGAACGCCTCGACGATGGGGAGGAAGGAGTAGGTGGCGAGGGCCGGGGCCTCGTCGGTGTGGGTGTAGATGATCTTCGAGGTGGTGTCGGTCATGTCCATCTTCCGGCGAGACTGGGGGGAGGTGTCCCCGAGACGATACCGAGGGCCGCTGACGCTGCCGAACGGAGCTCGGGGATGCCGGGGCCAGACCGGGCCGATACGATCTGACGGCCCGTCAGAAACGGCCTGCCCAACCGTCGGAGGATTCCCCATGCTCGACCACCTGATCCAGGGCGGCACCGTCGTCGACGGGACCGGCTCGGCGCCCCGCCTGGCCGACATCGGGGTCCGCGACGGTCGCATCGTCGCCATCGCCCCGACGGGCGGGATCACCGAGGAGGCGGCGGCCGTCATCGACGCCACCGGCCTGCTGGTGCTGCCCGGCGTGATCGACCCCCACACCCACTACGACGCCCAGCTGTTCTGGGACGGTGGGGCGTCACCCAGCAACGTGCACGGGGTCACCACGGTGATCGGCGGCAACTGCGGCTTCACGCTCGCCCCGCTCAAGGCCGAGGACGCGGCCTACACCCGCGAGTTCATGGCCAGCGTCGAGGGCATGTCGGTGGCCGCGCTCGAAGAGGGCGTGCCGTGGAACTGGGAGACGTTCGCCGAGTACCTCGACCGGCTCGACGGCAAGGTCGGCGTGAACGCCGGGTTCCTCGTCGGCCACAACGCCCTGCGCCGCTACGTGATGGGCCCCGACTCCGTCGGCAACGAGGCCACGCCCGAGCAGGTGGCGGCCATGCAGGCGCTCCTCGCCGAGTCCATCCAGGCCGGCGGCCTCGGGTTCTCCACCACGCTGAGCCGCACCCACTCCGACGGCGACGGCAAGCCCGTGGCCTCGCGGTGGGCGTCGAACGACGAGCTCCTCGCCCTGTGCGAGGTGGTCGAGCAGCACCCCGGCACCACCCTCGAGGCCATGACCGACGGCTGCCTCGACAAGTTCTCCGACGACGAGATCGACCTGTTCTCCGACATGACCGCCACCGCCAAGCGGCCGCTCAACTGGAACGTGCTCACCATCGATTCCCGTGAGCCCACCCGCATCCCGCGCCAGCTGTCGGCCGGCGATCGGGCGGCCGAGAAGGGCGGGCGCATCGTGGCCCTCACCCTGCCGGTTCAGGTGCCCATGAACATGAGCTTCCTCAACCACTGCGGGCTGTTCCTGATCCCGGGCTGGAAGGACGTGCTGGGGCTGCCCGTTCCGGAGCGCGTCGCCGAGCTGCAGAAGCCCGAGGTCCAGGCCCGCATGCAGGCGCAGGCGCAGGCCCCCGAGGCCGGCGTGTTCAAGCGCCTCGCCGACTTCGAGAACTACATCCTGGGCGACACCTACTCGGCGGCCAACGAAGGGCTGAAGGGTCGTCGCGTGGGTGAGCTGGCCGACGAGCGGGGCCAGGACGCCTTCGCCACCCTCATCGACGTCGTGGTCGCCGACGAGCTGCGCACCGTGCTGTGGCCCATCCCGCCCGACGGTGATCCGGCGTCGTGGGAGCTGCGCCGCCAGACCTGGGCCGACGACCGGGTGATGCTCGGCGGCTCCGACGCCGGCGCCCACCTCGACCGCATGTGCGGCGCCCCGTTCCCCACCCGGTTCCTGGGCGACACGCTGCGCGGCCGCAAGCTGGTCCCGCTGGAGCGGGCGGTGCAGCTGATGACGCAGGTGCCCGCCGAGCTGTTCGGCATCAACGAGCGCGGCACCCTCACCGAGGGCTTCCACGCCGACATCGCCATCGTCGACCCCGAGACGGTGGGCTCCGAGCTGGCCGAGCTGGTCCACGACCTGCCCGGCAACTCGCCGCGGCTCACCGCCGACTCCATCGGGGTGGTGCGGGTGCTGGTCAACGGCACGGTCGTGGTGGTCGACGGCAAGCCCACCGGCGAGCTCCCCGGCACCATCCTCCGCAGCGGTCGCGACACCCGCACCGTCGCCACCAGCTGATCAGGCGGCTTCGGCCGCCGCCTTGAGGCGCTGGAGGGTGACCTCCATCCCGGCGAGGAGCTGCCGGCGGCGGACGCCCTCGAGCGGGATGGACAGGGCCTTGATCAGCGCGTTGGGGTTGGCGTCCTCGCGCGTCTCGGTGACCGTGCAGCCGGAGCCGTCGGCGGTGGGCTCGAAGCGGTAGGTCCAGCGGGCCCCGGACAGGCCGGTGTCGAAGCTGAGCGCCCGGCCCGGATCGGCCTGGCGGATGGTGCTGGTGCTCGACCACTTGGCCGGGAAGAACCCGACCTTGGTGTGGTTCCAGCCCTTGAACCGGGCGCCGGGCACGGCGGCGGTGGCGCCGTCGACCCACTCGGTGCGGTAGCACTCCGGCGACCACCGACCCATGTTGGTGATGTCGGCCACCAGGTCGTAGACGTGGGCTGCCGGGGCAGCGATCTCGATCAGGGCGGTGTCGATCTGGGCCGTGTCCATGGCCGGATCCTTGCCGGTATCGTCGATCGGGACAACGAGCCACCCAGGGGAAGCACATGTCCGACGTCCAGCAGTACGACAAGCTCTACATCGACGGGAGCTGGGTGCAGCCCGACGGCACCGGCACCATCGACGTGATCAACGCCTCCACCGAAGAGGTCATGGGCTCCATCCCCGAGGGCAGCGCGGCCGACGTCGATCGGGCGGTCGCCGCCGCCGTCAAGGCGTTCCCGGCCTGGTCGGCCACCAGCCCCAACGACCGCGCCAAGTACGTGCAGGCCATCTCCGAGGGGATCGCAGCGCGCAACGAGGAGATCGCCGCCACCATCTGCGGCGAGGTCGGCATGCCGATGTTCCTCTCGCAGCTCATCCAGGCCGGGCTCCCCCAGGCCATCTCCGGCAGCTTCCCCAGCATCGTCGACGACTTCGTGTGGGAGGAGACGGTGGGCAACTCGCTCGTCGTCATGGAGCCGCTGGGCGTGGTGGGCGCCATCACCCCGTGGAACTACCCCCTGCACCAGATCATCCTGAAGGTGGCCCCGGCGCTGGCCGCCGGCAACACCGTCGTGCTCAAGCCCAGCGAGGTCGCTCCGCTCAACGCGTTCATCCTCGCCGAGATCATCGACGAGATCGGCCTGCCCGACGGCGTCTTCAACCTGGTGTCGGGCACCGGCCAGGTGGTCGGCGAGGCCATCTCGGCCCACCCGCAGATCGACATGGTCTCGTTCACCGGCTCCACCAACGCCGGCAAGCGCGTGGCCGCCGTCGGCGCCGCCACGGTCAAGCGGGTGGCGCTCGAGCTGGGCGGCAAGTCGGCCAACATCTTGCTCCCGAGCCTCGAGGGCGACGAGCTCGTCAAGGCGGCCAAGGCTGCCGTCGGCTCCGCGTACCTCAACTCCGGCCAGACCTGCAGCGCCCTCACCCGGCTGCTGGTGCCCGCCGACAAGCACGACGAGATCGTCGAGGTGCTGCGCGAAGAGGTCGAGTCCACCTACACCATCGGCGATCCGGCCACCGGTGCCGGCCGCCTCGGCCCGCTGATCTCCGCCACCCAGCGCGACCGGGTCCGCGGCTACATCCAGAAGGGCATCGACGAAGGGGCCACCCTCGTCACCGGCGGTCCCGAACAGCCCGAGGACCTGCCCACCGGGTACTACGTCAAGCCCACGGTGTTCGCCGGCGTGCGCAACGACATGACCATCGCCCAGGAGGAGATCTTCGGCCCGGTGCTCTCGGTCATCCCCTACCAGTCGGTCGACGAAGCCGTCGAGATCGCCAACGACTCGCCCTACGGCCTGTCCGGTGGCGTGTGGGGCGCCGACGCCGACGAGGCCAAGGCCGTCGCCCGCCGCATCCGCACCGGCGGCGTCGAGGTCAACGGCGGCGGCTACAACCCGCTGGCGCCCTTCGGCGGCTACAAGCAGTCGGGCAACGGGCGCGAAGCCGGCAAGTACGGGCTCGAGGAGTTCCTGCAGGCAAAGGCGATGCACCTGTAGGACCGGTCCGGGGCCTGGGCCACCGGCTCAGGCCTCCGGCTGGTCGAGCCAGGCGTCGATCGGTCGCCACGACGAGTGCATGGTGGTGGCGTGGTAGCCCCACGCCTCCGTCACGCTGTCGATGGGGACCCGGATGCGCACGTAGGGATCGTTGCGGCGGTCGGGGACCGGGCCGATGCCCTCCATCCGATCGAGCTCCGGCAGCAGCCCGGCCAGCACGGCAGCGTCGAACCACACCACCCAGCCCGGGACGGTGCGGCCCGATGCGGTCCCGAAGGCGGCGGCCGGCCAACCGTCGCCGGTGTCGTAGAGCGTGCCCGGCACGACGGCTGGGCGGTGGGCCACGGCGTGGGGAGCCAGCATCCACCACCGGAGGTGCCCGGGCATGAGGGTGCCGTAGACGAACAGGGCGTCCTGGTCGGGGGCGCCCGGTCGTCCACGGTCGGTCATCCCCACAACTCTGCCCCACGGCGGAGTGCTGGAATCGGAGCCTGACGTCGTGGTTCGCGCTCGGACGCCGTCCCACTTGACCCGGCGGTCAAGATCGGTACGCTCGGCGGCGATGCCCACCCCCACGACCGGTCGCCCCCCACTCGGCCCCATCGCCGCCCTCGGACGGCGGCTCCCGCCGGGGGCCCGGGCACTGGCGGCTCGGCTGCCCGGCGCCCTCGCCCCGCCCGTCGACCCCGGCACCCGCACCCCTCGCGTGGCCATCATCGGGTCGGGCTTCGGCGGCATCGGCATGGCGTGCCGCCTCCGCCAGGCCGGCATCGACACCTTCACGATCTACGAGAAGGCCGACGCGGTGGGCGGCACGTGGCGCGACAACACGTACCCCGGTGCGGCGTGCGACGTGCCCTCGCACCTCTACTCCCTGTCGTTCGCGCCCAAGACCGACTGGACCCGGAAGTTCCCCGAGCAGGCCGAGATCCTGGCCTACCTCAACGAGGTCACCGACCGGTTCGGCCTGCGCCCGCACCTCCGCCTCGGCACCGAGCTCACCGCCGCCACCTGGGACGAGGCCGAGGCGCAGTGGCAGCTCACCTTCGCAGACGGCAGCACCGACGTCGCCGACGTGGTGGTGGCCGCCACCGGCCAGCTCAACCGGCCGCAGATCCCCCCCATCGAGGGGCTCGACGGGTTCGAGGGCACCGTCTTCCACTCGGCCCGCTGGGACCACGAGCACGACCTCACCGGCGACGTGGCGGTCATCGGCATCGGGGCCAGCGCCATCCAGTTCGTGCCCGAGGTGGCCAAGACGGCCCGGACGCTCACGCTCTTCCAGCGCAGCAGCAACTACGTCGCCCCCAAGCCCGACGGCGAGTTCTCCCAAGAGGCCAAGGCCCGGTTCCGGCGCATCCCCGGGTGGCAGCGGCTCTACCGCTTCTCGATCTGGGTCCGGTTCGACCTCCGCTGGGCCATGTTCCGCCAGGGCTCGAGGATCGCCACGCTCGGCGAGAAGCGGTTCTCCCGTGAGCTCGTCAAGGCCGTGAGCGACGAGGTGCCCGCCGAGGTGCTGATCCCCGACTACCGCCTCGGCTGCAAGCGCATCCTGATCTCCAACGACTGGTACCCCACGCTCTTCCAGCCCAACGTGAAGGTGATCACCGCGCCGGTCGATCACGTGACCCCCACCGGCGTCCGGTCGGGCGACGCCGACCACGCGGTCGACACCATCATCTTCGGCACCGGCTTCGCCACCACCGGGTTCCTCGCCCCCATCGAGATCACCGGCCGCGGCGGCCGCAACCTCCACGACGAGTGGCGAGAGGGCGCCGAGGCGCACCTCGGCCTCACGGTCAACGGGTTCCCCAACCTGTTCCTGCTCTACGGGCCCAACACCAACCTGGGCCACAACTCGATCATCTTCATGATCGAGCGCCAGGTCGGGTACGCCCTCACCTGCATCCGGCGGCTCGTCGACCAGGGCGAGGGCTCGCTCGAGGTCACCCCTGCGGCCCAGACCCGCTCGAACCAGCGGCTCGAGCGCCGGCTGGCCCGGACGGTGTGGGCCGAGTCGTGCCACTCCTGGTACAAGACCGAGACGGGCCGGATCACCAACAACTGGTCCGGTCCGACGATCGACTACTGGCGGCGCACCCGGCGCCCTCGCGCTGGCGACTTCCAAGCGCTGCCGCGGCCCGAGCGCGACGACGAGCTGGTCGGGTCGAGCGCCCATTCGGGCGCGGGCAGGTCGCCGGAATAGGGTCGGAACCGACCTTCGGCGCTGGATCCCGGCGCCGCCCAGCACCGTCCTCCAGGAGACCGCAATGACCACCGAGCCCGTACGCGTCGCAGTAACCGGCGGAGCCGGCCAGATCGGCTACAGCCTGCTGTTCCGCATCGCCAGCGGTGCCCTGCTCGGCCCGGACACGCCGGTCATCCTCCAGCTCCTCGAGATCACGCCGGCGCTCGGCGCCCTCGACGGCGTGGCCATGGAGCTCGAGGACTGCGCCTTCCCGCTGCTCGCCGGCGTGGTCAAGACCGACGACGCCGACGTGGCCTTCGGCGATGCCGACATCGCCCTGCTGGTGGGCTCCCGCCCCCGCACCGCCGGCATGGAGCGCGGCGACCTGCTCGCCGCCAACGGCGCCATCTTCACGGTGCAGGGCAAGGCCCTCTCCGACTCGGCCAAGAAGTCGGTCAAGGTGCTCGTGGTCGGCAACCCGGCCAACACCAACTCGCTGATCGCCATGAACAACGCCCCCAACCTCGACCCGCGGCAGTTCACGGCCATGACCCGCCTCGACCACAACCGGGCGATGGCCCAGCTCGCCACCAAGACGGGCAGCACGGTCAACGACATCACCAAGCTCACGATCTGGGGCAACCACTCCGCCACCCAGTACCCCGACCTGTTCCACGCCGAGGTGAACGGCCAGAACGCCGCCGCCCTCGTCAACGACCAGGCCTGGCTCGAGGGCGACTTCATCCCCACCGTCCAGAAGCGCGGCGCCGCCATCATCGACGCCCGCGGCTCCTCGTCGGCCGCGTCCGCCGCCAACGCGGCCATCGATCACGTCCGCACCTGGGTGTCCGGCACCCCCGAAGGCGACTGGGTGTCGATGGCCGTGCCGTCCGACGGCAGCTACGGCGTGCCCGAGGGGCTCATGAGCTCGTTCCCGTGCACCACCAAGGACGGCGACTGGAGCATCGTGCAGGGCCTGGAGATCGACGACTTCTCCCGCGGCCGCATCGACGCCTCCGTCGGCGAGCTCGCCGAGGAGCGCGACGCCGTCAAGGAGCTCGGCCTCATCTAGCCAGCCACGCGAGCAGGTCGGGAGCCAACAGGGCGCCGGCCTGCTCGTCGTAGGCCTGGCGGGCCTCCCCGATGACCAGGTGGGTGCCCTCGCCCGAGCGGCCGGAGCGGAAGAACGCCTGGCGATCGGCCAGGACGCCCAGCCGGTCGGGCGCCCGCTCCTCGGCCCGCTCCCGCATCGCCTCGAAGGAGGCGGCCGCCACCAGATCGGGCCACGCCTCCTCGGGCACCTCGATGCCGAGGCGCGCGGCCATCCCCCGCATCGCCCCTTCGGTGTCGTCGGCGAGGTCGCGGTAGTGCAGGAGCACCACATTGGGCTCGCCGCGCCGATCCCACGCGTCCGAGAGGTGGTGGGCGAGGCCGGGGAGCGTGTCGAGCTCCTCGTCGATCGACGCAGCCGGATCCATCCACGTCGGGAACCAGCCGGCGAAGGGCTCGGTCGGGCTGGTCTGCTCGGGCCGCCCGGTGAGCTCGGCGACCCGCGCCCGATCGATGTTCTGGCCGTGGTGGTACAGCGACACGGCGACATCGAGCGGGTGGCGCCCCACGACGAGGTACGTCACGTCGGATCGCAGCGGCAGGCCGTCGAGCGGCGTATGGGTCTTGATGATCCGGCGGTGCTCCTGGCGGTCGAGCCGCTCGGCCACGTCGGCGAGCGGCTCGATGTCCCAGTCGAGCCACGGCGAGATCTCGCCCAGCGGGGCCGGCAGGTCCGGGGTCTGGAGCACCAGGAGGGCGCACGCCATCTGCACCCAGGTGGTGCCGCACTTCGACCGGGTGCTGATCACGATGTCGCCGGGCCGGTGCTCGAACCCCAGCCACCGATCGTTGGCCTCCGACCCGTAGCGCCGCACGGTCGGGCAGCGTACGACCCGTCGACCTCCCCGCCGAGGCGCGCCGAAGCGCCGCCGGGATCAGGGCAGGTAGGGGATCTCGGTGCCGTCGGGTCGGACGACGTGGAACCGGCTGTGCTCGTCTCGCCAGACGGTGAAGCCGTGCTGCTTGTGCCGGTTGTGCTTCCCGCACAGGGGTCCCCCGTTGTCGGGGCAGGTTCTGCCCTGTCTCGGCCCGTTGAACGGCTCGAGGTGGTCGGTCTGACACTGGGTGACGGGCACGCCGCATCCGGGCCAGTAGCAGGTGGTCCGGGACAGCTGGACGGCGAGCTGGGTCGGTCCGGTGAACAGCCGGCTCAAGCGCCCGAGGTCGAGCGTTACGCCGTCGGGTCGGATCACCCCTCGGCGGACGTGGCCGAGCAGGGCCCGCGATGCCACCAGCGACGGGGTCAGCGGGAACCCGTCGAGGGTCTCGCAGCGATAGGCGTGCCCGCGACGGCGAGGTCCCTCGGGCGATGCTCCGCTCCCGGTGCCCCGGTCCGCCTCGGCATCCGGCGCGGGAACGACGTCGACGGGTCCGTGCTCTTCGCTCACCTCGTCCACGGGTCGGCCCTCGGCCTCGTCCTCAGCGTCGTGGGCCGGGTCGTCGTCGTCCTCATCGTCGATGAGGTCGTCGAGGAGGTCCTGGAAGAAGGTGGCGAGGCGGGCGTCGGGCTCGACGTCCTCGCCACAGGCCCGGCGCAGCTCACGCTCGAACGTCTCCTGGTCCATCACCAGGTTGGTGACCACCCGCGAGCCGCCGGGAGCAGCAGCGAGCGCCGAGGCGCCGGCGCGGTAGATGGCGTAGTGGGCGTCGGCCCGGCGCTGGGCGTCGGTGCGGGCGAGGTGCTCGACCGTGGTGGCGTCGCCGTGGACGGCCCGGGCCTCCGCCCAGTCGGCGGCGAGCTCGGCGCCCGCGAACGCGGCGAGGATCGACCGCAGCTCGACGCCCTGCTCTTCGCCGCAGCCGCCCAGGTGCCGGAACGACCCGTCGAAGTTGGGGTGCAGCACGTAGTCGCGGTTGGCGTGCTGGCGCTCGGACCGGTCTCGGACGCCGTCTTCGTCGGCCATCCGCTCCCAGTCATCGAGCTTGGCGTCGAACTCGGGGTACGGCAGCCGGGCGGCGAGCTCGGCGATGTGGGCATCCACCTCGATGAGCGCGGCGCGCACCCGCGCGTTGCCGTGGAGGCGGGCGATGCGATCGAGCTGGGGGAGCCCGATCCGGCCGGTCCGGAACGCGGCGGCCACGGCGGGCAGGTCTCGCAGCATCCGCATGGCCTTGCCCCGGCGCCGGCCCTCGGCGTTGGAGAGGTTGGCTGCGGTGCGGACCATCACCGTGGCGCTGGCGTGGCCGTCGGCCTGGTGCAGGCCGGCGCGATCGACCTCGCGCAGGACCCACTGCTGGACCGCCGCCAGGTGCCGGCCCAGGACCTCGGTCTCGCGGATGAGTGCGTACGCATCCGTCACGTCGTGGGGCGAGAGGGGAAGCCCCAGGAGCCGACCGACCGCGGTGCGCGCTGCTTCGAGCGCTGCCGCCGCCTCCGGATCCGCCACGGAACTCATGGTCCAACCATACGAAGGGGGTGTGACAGTGAACCCCTTTCCACCCTGTTCGGTAGGTTCCATGTCCGATTTGCCCACCTCTGAGGAGGGAGCGCCCTGATGGCGGCAGGGACAACCCGAGGCGACGGCGATCGCGTGCCAAGCTCGGCGGGTGGGCATTCGGCCGGACTCGACCGTCGAGGTCGTGGCGTACTCGGAGGAGTGGCCCGCAGCGTTCGAGCGGGAGCGGGTGGCGCTGCGGGCGGCGGTCGGCGACGTGGCCACCTCGATCGAGCACATCGGCAGCACGGCCGTGCCCGGCCTCGCCTCGAAGCCCACCATCGACATCCTCATCGTGGTCGGATCGGTCGACGCCTTCCGCGATCGGATCCCCGAGATCGAGGCGATCGGCTACGACTTCCGGGAGGGCAACGCCTTCGTGGGCAACCCCGACCACCTCTTCCTCCGCAAGGTGGTCGGCGCGAAGCGGACGCACCACCTCCACGTCCTGCCCGAGGGCTCGCCGGAGATCGACGACTACCGGCTGTTCCGCGACGCCCTGCGGTCCGACCCGGCGTTCGCCGCGCGCTACGAGGAGCTCAAGGTCGACCTCGCCGGACGCCACGCCGACCACCGCATGCGGTACGTGACCGAGAAGGAGGCGTGGGTGGGTGACGTGCTCGCCTCGCTGCGAGCGGCCAGGGAGCCGGGCTCGGCTACTTGAGGAACTTGCTGGTGGTGTTGTCGGCGAGGATCTTGCCGTCGGTCTGGCAGGTGGGGCAGTAGACGACGGTGTAGGCCCGGTACTCGACGGCGCGGAGGGTGTCGCCGCAGCGGGGGCAGGGCTGGCCGGCGCCGTGGTGGATGCCGCCGCGCTCGGCCGACTTCACCATCTCGTCGTGGGTGCGCTCCTCGGCCAGCGACTCGGCGATGCACTCCTGCACCGCGGCGGCGAGCGCGGCCACCTGCTCGGGCTTGAGCTTCGAGGCGTTGGCGAACGGCGAGAGCATGGCGCGGTGGCAGATCTCGTTGGCCAGGCGCCGCCCGATGCCGGCGATGGCGTGCTGGTCGCGCAGGACCCCGTGCAGCCGCGAGGAGCGCGTCGCCAGCACGGCCGCCCACCCGTCGGCATCGAGGGTGTCGGCGTCGGGGCCGAGGCCCTCGATGGGCGGCTGGGTCTCGAGGTCGCCCTCGACCACCCACACGCCGGCCTTGCGCTCGGTGCCGGGCTCGGTGAGCAGCAGGGCCCGGCCGTCGGCGAACGTCCAGCGGGCGATGCCGCCTCGGGGCTTGGCCGACTGCTTCTCGTCGGGCTTGAGCCGTCCGCCCTGCATGAGGTGCACCACGAAGGTGAGCGGCCCGACGTGCATCAGCAGGTACTTGCCCCGGCGCCCGAACGAGGTGACCGCCGTGCCGACGGCGTCGGCGGGATCGGGCCTGAACGTCTTGAGGGCCGTGAAGGTGATGGGCCGGAACCCGGCCAGCTCGGCGCCACCGAAGTCGGCGTCGAGGCGCTCGGCGTGGGCCTGGAGCTCCGGCAGCTCGGGCACGGCGCCGGACCTCAGGCCCGCTCGGCGGCGACGGGAGGCGTGGTCCGGGCCCGCACGCCCGCGAAGACGTCGTCGAGCTGGGTGAGCACGTCGCCGTGGTCGAGCAGCACCCGCAGGTCGCCGCCGATGCGCAGCCGTCCGGTCATGAACGCCCGCTGGGCCGAGCCCCTTCCGGTGGCGATGTCGGCTGCGGTGGCGTAGTCCTGGCTGAAGCGGACGGTGGGCTCGGCGGCCGGCCCGTTGGCGACCGACACGCGGCCTCGGTCGAAGGCGATGTGGTAGCGGACCTCGCCGAGCGGGGTGTCCGTGACCTCCTGCTCGATGACGAGGGACACGTCGGCGGTGAGCGCGCCCAGGCGCTCGTCGGTGGCGACAGCTTGGTCGAGGGCGGCGATCCAGTCGTCGCTCAGGAAGGTCAGCATCGGCGCCACGCTACCGGCGGCGACGCGCTCGGACGTCCGGGCGGGCCGGGGTGAGCAGACCTACGATCGCCCGGCCGACCGAGGAGCACCTGTGCCTGAACCCACGCCGCCCGCTGCCACCGCCACCCCCGCCGATCCGGCCGACGAGGCCCGGCACGCGCCCACCGACGAGCACCTCTGGAGCGAGAGCTGGTACCTCGACTTCGTCGACGAGGACCAGGGCATCGCCGGCTACGTGCGCCTCGGCCTTTACCCGGGGATGGGCCGGGCCTGGTACTGGGCGTGCGTGGTGGGCCCCGACCGTCCCCTCGTGACCGTGATCGACCACGACGTGGCCATCCCGCCGGGCCGGTCCCACGAGATCCGCACCGAGGGCCTGTGGGCCGACTACACGGTGGAGACGGCGCTCGACCACGTGTCGGTGGGGGTCGAGGCGTTCGCCGTCGGCGTCGACGATCCCACCGAGGTGTACGGCGATCTGCGCGGCGATCGCGTCCCGCTCGGGTTCGACCTCGAGTGGGAGACGGTCGGCAGCACGTTCGCCTACCCCGGCGTCACCCGCTACGAGGTGCCGTGCCGGGTGCACGGAGAGGTCCTCGTGGGGTCCGAGCGCATCGAGCTCGACGGCCTCGGCCAGCGCGACCACTCTTGGGGCGTGCGCGACTGGTGGAGCTACGGCTGGAGCTGGACCGCCGGCTGGCTCGACGACGGCACCCGCTTCCACGGCGTCGACGTCCACCTCGGCACCGATCAGCTGTACGGCACCGGGTACGTGCAGAGCCCATCGGGGCTCATGGCCGCGGTGACCAGCACCGCCAGCGGCGCCGAGCTGGGCCGGGCCGGGCTCCCCGAGCACGGCACGTGGACGGTCGGCGACCTCGAGCTCCAGGTGGAGCCGGTGGCATGGTCGCCCGTGCTCCTCACGTCCGACGACGCCAAGGTCAGCCGCTTCCCCCGTGCGTGGTGCCGGTTCACCGCCGCCGACGGTCGGGTGGGCCACGGCTGGACCGAGTGGAACCAGCCGGAGCTCTAGGCCGGTTCCTCGTCGGGAGGCGAGGGCAGCAGCGCCACCGCCACCGCCAAGATGGCGAGCACCGCGAAGCCCTGGGCGGGGCCCGAGAACGTGCCGGTGTGGTCGCCCACGTCGGCGCCGGCCCAGATGAACGTCACCAGCCCGGCGCAGCCCGTCGCCGCGGCGGCCACCACGGGCAGCCACCGGCTGCGCCGCGGCAGCACGACGAGCGGTACGGCGAGCAGGACCAGCGGGCCGCCGAGGCTGACGCCGGCCAGCACGATCAGGGCGCAGGTGGCGGGCGCCGCCCACGGCCGCAGGGCGGGCGGCACCCACGTCGCCCGGTCGGCGCCGGCGCGGCGGCGGGCCGGCACGGCGGCGGCCGCGAGGAGCGCGAGCAGGGCGACCAGGCCGAGCACGAGGCCGAGCCGCTGGCTGGTGCCCGGCCGGTAGCGCAGGTGGATCGTGGCCGCCGAGCCGGCCGGGACGCGCCAGCCCTGGCGCCACCCGTCGACGCGGATCGGGGTGAGGGCCTGGCCGTCGAGGGTGGCCTCCCAGCCGTCGTTGAAGTTCTCGGTGGTGGCGACGATGGCATCCCCCCCAGCGGCGACGCGGATCGTGCGGTCCTCGCGGCCCCATCGGCCCGCCGTCGCCGTCCGAGCCGCGGGAGGCGCGGGGATGCCGCCTTCGGGCTCGATGGCAAGGGTGCTCACGAGGAGCGCTCCGGCGGTCGCGGTGACCCGGTTGGGGCCGCGGTCGAGCTGGGTGGGGGAGCAGGCGGTCCAGGCGATCGGGCTGCCGTCGAGCAGCTGGCCGACCGTGGCCTCGGCGCGGGTGGCGACCGCGGTGCCGTCGACCGAGACCGGCGGGCCCTCGCCGCACGGCAGGGCCACCCTCGTCGCCCGCTTCGGCGTGGCCGCGGTCCGGCCGAAGATCGCGGGCACGCTGATCTCGCCCACCGCCACCTGCCGGGCGTTGGTGCGGTCGCCGGGGTCGGACGGGAACGAGACGGTCAGCTCGTCGGCATCGGTGGAGGGGATCGACACCTGCCCCGATGCCGTGAGCTCGCGGTCGTAGTCGACCCCGCCGACGGTCACCACGACCCGGTGGACGGGATCGGCCACCTTGTCGAGCATGTCGATCTGCAGGCCGTCGACGGGCACCGCGCCCTGCCACTTCAGCGTGATGGCGGGGGCGTCGGCCTGGGCGGCGCTGATCCACCCGGTCTGCGGATCGCCGTCGACGGCCATGCCGGGCACGAACGCAGGTTGGTCGCCGAAGACCGAGGTGGCCGTCGCCTGCACGTCGCTCGGGTGGGCGGGCCCGACCCCCTGGGCGACGAGCGCATCGAGCGCGTGACCCGGTGCGGCGCTGGCCGTGCCGTGGAGCTGGGCCTGGGCCGAGCCGCCCCAGGTGAACACGCGGTCGAGGTCGCCCTCCTCGTCGTGGCGGGTGAGGCTGAAGCGGTCGTAGTGGTCACGGGCGAGCGACACCACCTCGGCCCCCTCGGGTGACGGCGACGGGACCACGAGCGGGCGGTCGATGTGGACGCCTCCGATCTCGATCTCGCTGATGCCGACGCGGGCGACGCCGCGCGTCCCGGTGATCGAGTCGATGACCACCCGCACCCGGCTGGTCTTGCCTGCGGGAGGATTGACGGAGGCGGTGCCGTCCGGACCCACCTTCGCCACCTGCGAGCCCTGGTCGGTCTCGATGCGGACCGAACCGATCCGCTTGCCGGTGGTCTCGGGGATGCGCACGGTGATGGCGCCCACGTCGGTGGGCTGGTCGAGCTGGACCTGCACCCACTCGCCCGTCCGGCCCTTGGCCGGTCCCCATGCCGTCTCCCGGTTGCCGTCGAACGCCGCGAACGGCTGCTGCTCGGGGCGCATCGACTGCTGGGGCTTGCGGCTGTCGGTGAGGGACGCGGCGCCGTCGACCCGCGCGCTCGTGAGCCCCTCGGGTGTGCCGGAGGGCCAGCGGTCGACGGGCGCGTCGCCGGTCAGGGGGGAGTCCTGGTCGGCGGTGAGGGTGTAGGTGGCGTTGTCGCGGATGGCCCCGAACCGCACGTCGCGCCGCCGGGCCGTGTCGGTGGCGACCAGGAGGGGATCGGGCAGGTCGGCGGCCCCGTCGTCGACGGCCAGGACCACGGCGCGCCCGTCGGTGAGGTGCGGCTCGAGGTCGAGGACCGCCTCCGGGCCGCCGCTGGTCACCGCCGCGCCCGCGGCGGGGTAGCCCGTGACGCGGTCGACCGCGCCGGGGACCTCGTAGATGTCGATGGCCCGGAACGCCTCGGTGGCCGCCTGGCCGGGGGGCGACGCGACCCGCAGGTCGGAGCCCGGATCGCTCTGGGCCGGCCCGAACGAGGCCACCAGCTGGATCTCGGGCACGGTCCGGAGGAGGCGGCGCACGCTGGCTGGGCGGGGGCCGCCGGTGCGGACCAGGTCGAGGTCGTTGCGCACCACCAGGTACCGGACCCCCGAGCGCTGCAGCGTGGTGAGGAACCCGGGCGGCAGGGCGTCGCTCTGCAGGGCCGTGTCGATGCCATCGAGCATCCGGGTCGACCCGTTGCCGCCGAGCGGGATCAGGTCGCGGACGGCCCAGTCGGAGTGGAGCAGCGAGGAGATCGGCTCGTCGAGGGGCCGACCCCACTCGTACTCGCCGAACGCCGAGCCGGGGAGCAGCAGCGACCGCTGGCCGTCGTCGTGGGCGTCGAGCCAGGTGGCGGCGTCGCGCCAGGTGGCGGGCACGTCGGTGAACGAGCCTGGGGCCGTGAGCTGGCCGGCGGCGGGCAGCACCGCCAGCGCGATCGCCACCGCCGCGAGCGCGGGGACGGCTCGGGCCAGCCGGGTCCGTCCGACCCGAGCAGGGGCCCCCGCCGGGGCACCGGCCGCACTGGCCGCACCGGTCGAACTGGAGGGGACTGCGGCCCGGGCCCTGTCGACCGCCACCGTCACCAGGTGGCCCAGCCCGAGGGCGAGCGGCAGGTGGACGACGGCCGAGAACTTGTGGACGTTGCGGAACGGCACCAGCGGCCCGTCGAGCAGCTGCTGGGCGAGGCCGCTCAACGGCCCGCCCCAGGCCCCGGCGTACCCGATGCCCATGGCGACCGTGCCCAGCACGAACGAGGGGAGCAGCCACGAGCGACCCGGTGAGGCGCGGCGCGCCAGGCCCCACATCCCGCCGGCGGCGACCGCGACCGAGCCCAGGATCGCCACCCGGTCGGCGGTCAACGACCACGCCCCCGGCAGCCACGACCCGCCGTCGGTCTGCACGAACGACAGCCAGTTGCCCGTCCCGCGGAGGATCTCGGTGCCGGACTCCGTCCAGGTGGTCAGCGACGACGTCTCGGTGAAGTCGGTGAAGCGGATGCCGTAGCGGACCGAGACCAGCAGGGGGATCAGCCACCACAGCGTGGCGGCGAGGGCTCCGGCCAGCCACCAGCCGAGCAGGCGCCGCCGAGCCGGCCCCGGTGCTCGGGTGGTGAACCAGATGACCACCAGGGGCAGCACCGCGAACGCGGCGGCACCGTTGACGCCGCCCATCGCCGCGATCCACAGCGCCGAGGCCGCCGCCACCCGCCGCGGGCTGGCGCCCTCCTTGGCGGTGAGGAGCGGCACGAGGACGTGCGGCGCCAGCGCGTAGGGGAGCTGGCCGGCCGACTGGAACGCCGTGATCGACAGGGTGGCCGGTGCGAGCGCGTAGGCCCAGGCCGCCACCAACCGACCCGCGGACGACGACACCCCGACGGCCCGGGCCACCCGGTGCGCACCCCAGAGCGACAGCACGATCACGAGCGAGATCCACAGCCGCTGGACCAGCCACGGCGGAACCGACAGGGCGTGGCCGAGGGCGGTGAAGGCGCCCATGGGGAACAGGTAGCCGATGGCCTGGTTCTGGACCCGTCCGAACCCGCCGCTGGGGTCCCACGCCGACAGCGCCCGGCCCAGGTAGCCCACCGGATCGAGGAGCACGTCGAGCTTGGTCTCGGGCACGATCCGGCCCGGGGCCTGCAGCAGGACGATGAGGGTGATCACGCCCGAGGAGAGCCACAGCGCGCGCCGATCGCGGCCCTCCCCCTCGACGTCATCCATCGGCCCGAGTCTGGTGCAGGAGGCCCTGCTCCCACGGGCACTCGGCGGCCCCGGCGCCAGGACCGGACCTACGATGCCGCGATCGACGCTGGTCCCACCGCTCCCACCGCGCCCGCCCGGGGCGGCCCGGTCACCCGGTTCCCCACCTTCGAGGGGATCCGGGCCCTGTGCGCCCTCGGGATCTTGGCGTACCACGCCGGCACCTTCACCGGCGTCACCTGGGGACGCGACGCCTCGGTCGGCGGGATGGGCCCGTGGCTGCAGCACCTCAACGTCGGGGTCAGCATCTTCTTCGTCCTGTCGGGCTTCTTGCTGTTCCGGCCGTTCGTGCTGGCGCACCTGACCGACGGGGTGCGCCCCCGGTTCGGCACCTACCTGCTGCGGCGGCTGGTGCGGATCTACCCGGCCTACTGGGTCGCGCTGTTCATCAGCACCTGGCTGCTCGACCTGAACCTGGGCGACTGGTGGGGCCACCTGCGCTTCTACGCCCTCATCCAGGTGTACTGGGGCGACACGGTCCTGGGCGGCCTGGCGCAGGCGTGGAGCCTGTGCACCGAGGTGTCGTTCTACCTGTTCCTCCCGCTGTGGGTGCTGCTGATGGCGCTGCGCAAGGGGACCGTCGAGCAGCGGATCCGCACCCACTACCTCGGGCTCGCCGTGCTCTACGCCACGGGCATCATCGTGCGGGCCCAGCTCCGGGCCGGGGGCCACGCGGTGGGGTACGGGACCCTGGCCGCCAACATCGATCTGTTCGCCATCGGCATGGCCCTCGCGGTGGCCAGCTCGGCCGCCACCGTCCGGGGCCGCCCCGCGGGCGGCCTGGCCCGGACCCTGGGCGACCTGCCCGGCGTGGCGTGGGTCGCTGCGGCCTGCTGCTACGCGGGCGTGGTCGCGCTCCGGTACCCGTTCGGCTTCGATCCGCCCACCGTCTTCCAGGAGGTGCTGCGCGAGGTGCTGTTCGGCGTCATCGCCGCGCTGGTGGTCGCGCCCGGGGTGTTCGGCCCGCAGGACCAGAGCGTCGTGCGCCGGGTGCTGCGCAGCCGCCCCCTCGTGGCGCTCGGGGTGGTGTCGTACGGGATCTACCTCTGGCACATCACGGTGATGGTCCGCCTGGTGCGGCCGGGGGCGTTCCTCGCCGGCGCGTCGTTCGTGTCGCTCACGCTGTGGGCGACCGCCCTGACCTCGGTGGTCGCGGCGATCAGCTGGTTCGTGGTGGAGCGTCCGCTGCTGCGCCGGGTGCGGGCGGGGACCGGGTGGGGCAGGGCATCGGTGCTGGCACCGGAGCCCCGGTCGGACCGGCCGCACGTGGGGCAGCCCTGAGGGCTTCATCGTCTAGGGTCCACCCCTGACGATTGCTCTGGTGCCACCCCGTGCCTGGAGCCCAGGTGCCGAGGAGCGTACGTGAGCGACTTCGACGACGAGCCCAACGTGGCTTCCGACGCCAGCGATGGCCGAACCGACCAGCCGTCCACTGCCCCCAGGTCGAAGGGTCCGGCCACGTCCGATGCCGACGACGACTGGGACGACGACTGGGATGACGACGAGCGCGACGAGCGCGGCGGTCGCCGAGACCTCACCCTCGTCTACGCCATCGTCGCCGCGGCCATCGTCATCGTGCTCGCGGTGGTGCTCACCCGGCCCAAGGACGACAACAACTCCTCCACCAACGCCAGCGGCGGCACCACCACCGAGGCCACCGCGCCGCAGAAGAACTGGCAGGGCCCGGTGGGCGACGCGGTCGGCGCCAACGGGGCCGACGCCCAGAAGCGCGCCCAGGCCGCTTCCGGCGTCTACATCTGGACCGACTTCGGCGGCTGGCACCTGCGCTCCAACAACACCCAAGAGGTGAAGGTCACGGTGGCGGCCGACCAGGTGAAGGTCAAGAAGACCGACGACTACAACGACAAGGACGAGGGCGGCGGGTCCTTCTCCACCGAAGAGGTGGTCACCCTGCCGGCGGGCAACGGCTCCGAGGGCATCGGGCTCGACCTGGGCACGTCCGAGAAGGCCACGTTCACCGTCACGATCGACGGCAAGAACGTTCCGATCACCGAGATCATGCTCGGCGGCGCCAAGGGACAGGCCGACTCCAACCCCGTCACCTTCGTCAAGGCGTAGTGGCCGCCGTCGCTCCCGTGGCGAGCGCCGGTCCCTCCATGGGGGCGAACGACGGGGTGCAGCGCTCCTGGCACATCCTCCAGGCGATGCGCAGGGAGCAGGCCGACCCGCGCGGCACCTACACGTTCATGGGCGACGACACGGCCGAGCTGCTGTCGGGTTACCTCCCGCTCGAGGGCGCCGTCGCCATCGACGTGGGCGGCGGCCCTGGGTACACCGCCGAGGCCCTCCGCCGCGCCGGTGCCCACGCGTTCACCTTCGACCCGTTCGAGGACGAGCTCTCGCTGCACGGTCGCACCCCGGTCGACGCCGTGGTCGGCGACGGCTTGGCGCTGCCGCTGGCCGATGGCTCGGTCGACCTGGTCTGCACCCTCAACGCCCTCGAGCACGTCGAGACGCCGTGGCTCTTCCTCGACGAGCTGGTCCGGGTGGCTCGACGCGGGGGCATCGTCTTCATCGGGGTGACCAACTGGCTGTCGCCCTGGGGTGGCCACGAGACCTCGCCGTGGCACTACCTCGGCGGGGAGCGGGCGGCGCGGCGCTACCAGGCCCGCACCGGCACGCCGCCGAAGAACCGCTACGGCACCTCCCTGTTCCCCATCGGGGTCGGCGAGGTGCTGCGCTGGGCCCACGCCGATCCGCATGTCCGCGTGGTCGACGCCTTCCCGCGTTACTACCCCCGGTGGTGCCGTCCGCTGGTGCACGTCCCCGGCGTCCGTGAGGTCGTCACCTGGAACCTCGGCCTCGTACTGGAACGCACATGACCGATCTCTCCGAACCGTCCGAACCGTCCGAACCGTCCGGCTCCTCCGAGCGGCCGATGGTGTCGGTGGTGGTGCCCGTCAAGGACTCCATCCGCACCATCGAGGCCTGCCTCCGGTCCATCCGCGCCCAGACCTGGGAGCCGCTCGAGCTCGTCGTCATCGACAACTTCAGCACCGACGGCACGTGGGAGGTCGTCGAGGAGCTGGCCCACCACGCCGAGCAGGCCGGCCCCGAGCGCAGCGCCCAGCGCAACCTCGGCATCGAGCGGTCCAAGGGGACGTGGGTGCTCTGGATCGATGCCGACATGGAGCTGCCGCCCACCATCGTCGAGCGGGCCATGCAGGCGGCGCTCGACGAGGGGGCCGACGGCGTGTTCGTCCCGGAGGTCACCGTCGGCGACGGGTACTGGACCGCGTGCCGGGCGCTCGAGCGGTCGTGCTGCGTCGAGGAGATCCTCGTCCAGTCGCCCCGCCTGGTCCGCCGCGACTACCTGCGCCGCACCGGAGGGTTCCTCGAGTCGCTGTCGGGCACCGAGGACGCTGAGCTGCGCACCCGGATGATCGACGACCAGTGCAACCTGGCCTGGATCCCCGACCTGATCGTCCACGACGAGGGCCGGATGTCGCTCGGGTTCATCTGGTCGAAGCGCTACTACTACGGACGCGGCCTGAAGAAGTACAAGGTCGAGCACCCGGGTGCGCTGAGCGAGCAGGCCGGTTCGGCCGTGGGCGCGTACCGGCGCCACTGGCGCCGGCTGGCGGCCAAGCCGTCCGTCGCCGCCGGCGTCGTGTTCATGCGCGCCGGTGAGTTCGCCGCGTACGGCATCGGGGCCGCGTTGGGCGCGCTGGAGCGCTCCGACCAGCCGTCGTGACGGCGGTCGCGGCTCCGGCCCCGCCCGCACCCCCGGAGTCCGACGACGCCGGGTCGCACCGCGGGCCGCCTCGCGCCGACCGGCCGCCGCGCGTCCACCGGGGCGAGGCGACCTTCCTCGTCATCGGTGCCGTCCTGCTGGCGTGGGCGGTGATCGGCACCCGTTGGGGCGTGTTCACCCCCGACACCCGCCCCGACCTCTACCAGCACCCGGCCGCGTTCCTGCGATCCGCGGTGCAGGCCTGGGTGGGCGGCTCCAGCGGCCTCGGCCAGGGCAACTTCAACGCCGGTGCCGCGCCGGTCGGTGCGGTCGTCTGGGTGATCCGGGCCTTCGGCGCCTCGCCGTGGATGGCCGTGCGGGTGTGGCGCCTGCTGGTCCTGCTGCTCGGGGCCTGGGGCATCCGCCGGTACCTGGGCGTGCTCATGGGCCGGCGCCTCAGCGCGCAGGCCCGGGTCCTCGCCACCGTCTTCTGGGTGGTCAACCCCTATGTCATCGTGGCCGGCAGCACCACGCCGATCCTGCTGCCCTACGCCCTCCTCCCGTGGACGCTGCTGGCGTTCATCCGCGCCACGCGCGCCCCCACGTCGTGGCGCTGGCCGGCGCTGTTCGCCCTCGGGTTCTTCGCCCAGACCGGCCTCAACGCAGGCGTGGTGCCCTTCTTCCAGCTGCTCGCCCTGCCCGGGCACCTCTGGTACGCCCGCCGGGTCGAGGGTCGCAGCTGGCGAGACCTGTGGCGCGTGCTCGTCCGCTGCGGACTGATGGCCATGGCCGTCTCGCTGTACTGGCTGCTGCCGTCGTTCCTGGCGTCGAGCACCGGTGCGGGCATCGCTTCGGGCACCGAGAACCCGATCGACGTGGCCCGCACCTCGTCGTACGCCGAGACCGCTCGAGGGCTGGGCAACTGGCCGCTGTACGGCCGGGCCGGTGCCCGCGAGTTCCTCGGCGACTACACGATCTACCTCACGTCGCCGCTCGTCCTCATGGCCACGTTCCTCGTGCCCGTGCTCGTGGGCCTGTCGCTCTGGCGGTCACGGGCGCGCGAGCGCCTGCTGGTCGTCGGGCTGCTGGCGGTGGGCCTGCCGGTCATGGTGGGCATGTTCCCGCCCGACGACCCGTACCCGGCGGGGAGCCTCCTCTCCACCATCTTCGATCGCGTGCCGGCCGCGCTGGCCTTCCGCACCACCAACAAGGTGGGGGCGGTCGTGGTGCTCGCCGAGACCATCGCCCTCGTGGTCGGGTGGCGCACGTGGGAGGCGCGGGCCCGGCAGGGCGGCCAGGCCATGCGCGCCGTCGGCATCGCGCTGGCCGCGGTGCTGCTCCTCGGCATCTCGGCGCCCCTGTGGAACGGTGGGCTGTACCCGCTCGGCTACACGATCCCCCGTTCGTGGCAGCAGGCCACCAAGGCGCTCGACTCCGTCCGGCCCGAGTCCCGGGTCCTGGTGATCCCCGGCGGCACGGGCGGCAACTACCGGTGGGGCATGCGCAGCCCCGACGACCTGTTCCCCTCGCTGCTCGACCGGCCCGTCGCGGTGCGCAACACCGTCGTCGGGCGCGGCGACCCGGCCGGCAACCTGCTGTCGAACTTCGACATCGCCCTGGCGCAGGGCGCGCTCACCGACGATCAGATCTCCACCACGGCCCGCTACCTCGGTGCCACCGACGTGCTGGTCCGCAACGACCTGCTCACCGAGGAGATCGGCGGGGCGGCGCCCTCGGTGGTCCACAACCAGGTCAAGAGCGACAGCGGCCTCGTCCTCACCGGCACCTACGGGCGCCGCGGCACCGACACGATCCCGGGCACCTCCGGCAAGGCCACCGCAGCGGCGAGGGCGACCGACCCTGCCGACGCCGCCCTGCCGCCCGTGATGACGTACCGCGTGGTCCACCCCACGCCGCCCATCACCGCGGCATCGGCCTCCGACCAGGTCCTCACGGTCGGCGATGGCGCCGCCATGCCGGCGCTGATCCAGTCCGGCATCGTCGACGGCAGCCAACCGGTCCGCTACGTCGGCGACCTCGACCAGCAGGAGTTCTCGACGGCGGTGCAGCAGGGCGGCCGCGTCGTGCTCACCGACACCAACCGGCGGCGGGCGTGGGACATCAACCGGGTCGCCAACGCCACGTCGCCCACCCTCTCCGTCCACGACGACATCGACGCGGGCAGCGGCTCCACCATCACGCGGTGGCCGGACCGGCCGAACGACCAGACCGTCTCCCAGCTCACCGATGCCGAGATCGGAGCCGATCGCGACGGCTTCGGCCTGCACCCCTACGGCCGGCCGTCGAACGCGTTCGACAGTGATCCGAGCACCGCGTGGATCACCGGCGGGTTCGGCACGGCCGCGGGCAAGAGCATCTGGATCGAGTTCCCCGAGCCCCGCCTGGTCTCGCAGATCTCGATCACGCCGTACGACAGCGAACCGTCGTCGATCAGCGCCGTGCGGGTGCAGGTCGGGACCAAGC
Source organism: Aquihabitans sp. McL0605 (assembly GCF_049993875.1). Taxonomy (NCBI): domain Bacteria; kingdom Bacillati; phylum Actinomycetota; class Acidimicrobiia; order Acidimicrobiales; family Iamiaceae; genus Aquihabitans; species Aquihabitans sp. McL0605. The sequence continues at coordinate 1,474,904 of NZ_CP188252.1, read as the reverse complement.
AGGCACGCGAGGCCGTGCAGCCCGGCAAGTCGGTCCTCGTGGGGATCGAGCCCAGCGTCGCCAAGCGCGTCGAGGTCACCATCCTCTCGCAGACCAAGGGCAACAACCCCGTGGGCATCAGCGAGATCTCGATCGACGGCGAGCAGGTCCTCAACATCACGAGGGTGCCCAAGACGCTGAGCCGGCTGGCCGCGAAGGCCGACGCCAAGACCAGCGCGGCCCTGAGCGCGCTGCCGCTCGATGTGCTGTTCACCCGGGCCCAGGGCTCGCTGCTCGCCGACGATGACGACGAGGAGTCCCAGCTCAACCGGGTGTTCGACCTGCCCGCTCCCCGCCAGTTCACCTTCAGCGCCGCCCTCTCGGCGTCGGGCGCCGACGCCGCCACGCTGGTGGCGGCCGGGCGCGGCGAGGCCAAGTGCACCAGGGTGGCGATCGTCGACGGCACCTTCATCGAGGCCAAGATCGTGTCGTCGCGAGCCGAGCTGGCCAAGGGGGCGGTGCGCCTCGAGGGGTGCCAGCCGCTGACGCTCGGCGCCGGTCCTCACCAGATCCTCACCATCTTCGGGTGGCGGCTGAACACGCTCCGCCTCTCGACCCCCGGCACCGCTCCCGTGCAGGCGCCCGATCCGGCGGGGAGCGTCGTCACGGTCAACGATCGGTCGGCCACGTCCATCGACATGGACGTGGTGGCCACCTCGACCGGCCCTCGGTACCTCCGGCTGGGCGAGGCGTACGACGAGCGGTGGAAGCTCACCGTCGACGGTGCCGACGCCGGTCCGCCCATCGTGATCGACGGGTACTCAACCGGCTGGCTGATCGACGGGAAGGCCCACCACCTCGTGGCCACGTTCGGGCCGCAGCGGGCCGTGCAGGCCACGTTCGTCGCGTCGGCGGCGGCCGTGGTCGGCGTGACCGGCATCGCCCTGCTGCCCACCCCCGAGGTCGTGCGCCGGCGCCGACGGCGGCGAAGCGGCGCCGCTCCGGTCCCAGGAGGTGGTCCCTCGTGACCGAAGACGCGCCCGTCCCCGGCGTGCTCGGTGGGGCTGAGCCGCACCACCCGCTGGTCCCCGATCCCCCGGTCGGGCAGCGGCGGGCCAGCGTCCCGCGCCCCACGCGGCGCGCCGTGCTGATCTGGCTCGCGCTCACCGCGGTCGCGGTGGCGCTCGACGGCGTGGTGGGCGGCCTGGCCCTGGTGGTGGTGGCGGCCGTGGTGCTGGCGGGTCTCTCGCCCCGGGTGCTCGGCGCGCTCGGCACCGTGTCCCTGCTGCTCGTCCCGCTGGCCATCTTCATCCGCGGCGTGCCCGACGGCAGCGAGATCTCGCCGGCGTTGGTCACCCGCTCGTTGATCCCGCACCACCTCACCTTCGCCGGTCTCACCTTCGTCTCGGCGGGTGCCCTCATCGAGCTCTGGCCCCACCTCGAGGCGTGGGCCGCGTCCGATCACCACCACGCGTCGGAAGGGCCGCCGCTGGGGACCATCGCCGGGGTGATCGTGGTCGCGGTCGTCGCCGTGGGTGCCGTACTCGCCTGCGTGGCGGTGCTGCAGGCGTGACGGCCACCGCCATCGGCCGAGCGCGCTCGTCGAGGGTGCTCCAGGGGTCGGCGTGGATCCTGATCGGCCTCGGGATCCAGGCCCTGCTGGGCTTCCTGTTCTGGCTGCTCGGCTCCCGGGTCGCCACGAGCGACGAGCTGGGCCAGGCGTCGGCCCTGTTCACCGCCATCCAGTTCGTCAACTACGCATCGGGCCTCGGGCTCACCATCGCCCTGGCCCGCCACGCCACCCGCCGCAACGCCGAGTCCGATGCCCTGTTCGGGTGGGCGGTGGCCGCCACGGTCGTCTCGTCGGTCATCGGCGGCGTCGCGTACCTGGCCCTGGTCGACACGAGCGCCACCCGGCTGGTCACGGGCTCGCCCGGCGGGTGGCTGCTCTTCAGCGCCTACACGGCGGGCACCTCCATCGGCCTGCTGGTCGACGTGCGGCTCATGGCGGCGCGCCGGTGGGGCTGGCTCGTCGCCCGCCTGGCCTTCATCGGGCTCATCCGGCTGCCGTTGGTGGTCCTGCCCGTGTCGATCGACCCGGCCCTGTGGCTCTACAACCTCATGCTGGCCCCGGCGGCCCTCGTCGCGGTGCTCACCATCCCCGTGCTGCACTGGATCGGAGCCGGGAGCATCAGCTGGCACCGCCCGCAGACGCTCGGGTCGGTCGCCCGCTACGCCGGCGTCAACTGGGTGGCCACGCTGTCCAGCCAGGCGCCCCAGTTCATCCTGCCGCTCGTGGTCGCCCAGAGCGTGCGGCCGTCGGTCAACGCCAGCTTCTTCCTCGCGTGGACGGTGACGGGCCTGGTGTTCCTCGTCCCCGCGGCCATCGCCCAGGTGCTGCTCGTCGAGGGCGGCAAGGACGCCGACGGCCACGACAGCGAGGCCGATGCGGCGGGGCTCGACCTGCTCGAGGGCGACGATCCCGCCTCCTCGGCGGCCGAGGGATCGAGCGCGGCGGTGGTGAGCACGGTCACGGCCGAGGGGCGGGCGAAGGAGGCGCTGGCGTTCTCCCTGGGGCTGGCCACCGTGGCCTGGCTGGCCTCGCTGGCCATCGGGCCGCTGTTCGCCCACGTCTTCGGCCCCGGCTACCACCGCCTCGGCCGGCTGCTCCCGTCGCTGATGGTGGCCGGCATCCCGTGGGCCATCACCTCCATCCGGCTGTCCGAGGCGCGGATCCGCCGGGATCAGGTGGCCACGGTGGCCATCACCCTCACGCTCGGCCTCGGCATCTTGTTGCCCACGCTGCTCTTCGTGCCCGACGGTGGCACCCTGGCGGCCACGCGGGCGTGGGTGTTCGGCAACGTGGCCGGCGCCGTGGTGGCCATCGCGGTGCACCACCGGGCCATGCGGGCCTCGGCGCGGGCGCTCGTGCCCGACTGAGCCCGGTTCAGCCGGGATCAGCCGGGATCAGCTCGCGGCCGGAGGGTGGCCTGGACGGGACGGTGGTCGGATCCAGCCGGGCGGAGCACCGCGCTGCTGACGACCTCGATGTCGGGCGACACCAAGATGTGGTCGAGCTGGGAGTGGGGTCGGTGGGCGGGCCACGTGCGGCCGCGGACGGCCCGCTCGTGGCGGGGGAGGGCCGCCGTCGCCACCGGGCCCCACAGGTTGCAGTCGCCGGCCACCACGCTGGGCTGGTGCTCGGGCAGGTACCCCGCCAGCCGCCGCAGCTGGGCGGCGGCGTTGGGGAGCACGAACGACAGGTGGATCGCGGCCACGGTGACGGGCGTGCCCCCGACGTCGAGCTCGGCGAGGATCGCCACGCGCTGGGCCACGTCCCAGCGCTCGACCAGGCGGCCGAGGTCGACCACCCGGGTGCTGCGCACCGGCAGCCGGCTGAGCAGGGCCAGGCCCCAGGTGCCCGCCGCTTCGTGCGGGTGGGCGGTGATCTCCGGGCGGGGGTCGACCCGCGACGGCGACAGCGGCGCGTGGATGACGTGGTACCCGAGCCGGGCGGCCTCGTCGGGGAGCGAGGTGCCCCCTTCGGTGGGGTCCCACACCTCTTGGAGCGACACCACGTCGGTGTCGAAGCGCTCGACGACGCCGGGGAGGTCGAACGGCGTGTCGTCGACGGTGAGGCCCCACCGGGCGTTGAACGACGTGAGGGTGAGCTGGGACATGGTGGCCTCGGGCACCCAGGGTGGGTGCGGTCGCGAGAAGCGTGGTACGAACTCAGCTTCGTCGCCGTCCCATGATGGCCCGACAGCGGCCGGGGGCCGGGGAGGTGCGGAGATGGGCCCAGCGCGTGATCCCCTCGACCTCCTGTGGCTCGCCCTGCCCGAGTCGCGGCCGGGCCGGGAGCTGTCGTGGCTGGCCTCGATGCCCGACGCGTCGGTGTCCGCCGTCGGCGAGGCCGGCACGGGCGACCCGGTCCCGTTCATCGAGCGGCCGTACCGGCGCCTCACCCGCCGGTTCATCGAGGCCGGTGCACTGGCGTGGTTCCAGGACCTCGACACCGTCGACCCGGGCCCCACCGACTGGGTGGCATCGCTCGAGCTGTGCGCCCTCGTGACCGGGCAGGCCGGTCCGCTGGCCCAGCGGCTCGGCGCCCGCCAGGCCATCTTGACCTGGGGCAACGATGCCAGGAACCCGCTGTACCGGATCCCGCCGTACCACCAGGCGCTCAAGCGGGCCGAGCGGGCCGACCTGGTGGTCTGCCTGATCGAGGCCGCCCGCGACCACTGCCTGGAGCTGGGCTTCTCCGCCGAGCAGCTCCGGGTGGTGCTGCCGCCGCTCGACACGGCGCGGTTCCACCCGCCGGAGCAGCCGGTCGAGGAGCCCGTCGCCGCGTTCATCTCGCCGCTCGCCACCAACAAGGGCATCGACCGGGTGCTCGACGCCTGGCCGCTGGTGACCTCGAAGGTGCCCGAGGCCCGGCTGGTGGTCGCCGGCCGCGGCCCGCTCGACGGCTTGGTGCGCGAACGGGCCGCGTCGGATCCGTCGATCGAGTTCGTCGGCTCCCTGCCGGGCGACGGCGTGGCCGAGCTGCTGCGCCGGGTCGCCGTGTTCGTCACCGCGCCCCGGCCGACCCGCGTGTGGAACGAGCAGTTCGGCCTGGCCTACGTCGAGGCGATGGCCAGCGGCGTGCCCGTCGTGACCACCGAGTGCGGGACCAACCACGAGGCCGTCCTGGCGCCGAGCATCCGCGTCCCCGACGATGCGGGCCGCATCGCCGAGGGGCTGATCCACTTCCTCGGCGATCCGGCGCTGCGCCGATCGATCTTCCCCGAGCTGCGCCGGGTCGTTGTCGACCGGTTCGAGCGCAGCCAGCAGCTGGCCGCGCTGCGAGCCGCCTTCGACTCGGTGGGGTAGCGGCCGGGTCAGTTCCCCCGGCGTTCGCTCTGGGCGATGGCGGTCACCTGGGGGATCAGCCAGTTGTTCACGGCGGCGGCACCGGGACCCTCGAAGTGCTGGCCGTCCGGGCGGAGGTCGGCGCCGTCGATCTCCGTGAGGCACCGGTCGTCGGAGGGGCACACGTACGACGCCAGGTCGATGACGTGGACCCCGGGCGTGGCCTTGGCGATGTCTCGGAGCACCTGGTTCACGCAGCGCACGCGCGCCGGCATGCCGGGCCGGGCCCGCTCGAGCACCCACGACAGGGTGGTGCCGGGGGCGCTCACCAGCACCACCGGCGCACCCGACGACCGCAGGTCGCCGACGAGGCTGTCGAGCTTGGTGCGCCAGGCCTCGAGGAAGAGGTCGTCGCACGGCCGGGTCTCGTGGCCTTCGATCCGGATCGACTCGTTCGGGAACTCGCCGAACATCAGCACGGAGACGTCGGGGTGGAACTTCGCCACCTGGGCCCGGTACTCGCCGTCGCCGGAGCAGTCGTTGATGTCGGTCCGGATGTTGCCCTCGACACCGCGGATGGGGCCGAGCCCGGCCAGCAGCTGGCAGCCGGGCTTGGCCCGGTTGATGACCGAGACGCCCAGCTGGTCCTTCTGGGCACTGAGCTCGACGCCCAGCAGGAGGGGCACCGAGTCGCCGGCCAGCAGCACGCGGGGCGCACCGGGCACGGACGAGACGTCGACGGCACCGATGGCCCGGGACAGGTCGGGCCGCGCCGTCGCGCCCAGGGTGGACGAGACCAGGGCGATGATCACGATGGCGGCCGCGGCGGGGACCGCGGCCCGCGCCGGCCGTCCCTCCAGGAAGCGCCGCGTGCGGATCGGCTCCTCGACGAAGCGGTAGCTGATCGCCGCGAGCACCACGGTGACGCCGACCCGGACCCCCGTGAGGGTCCACCCCGACAGGCCCGTGCGCGCCTCGTCGAGCACCAGGAAGATCGGCCAGTGGAACAGGTACACGCCGTAGCTGATGCGGCCGAGGGCCGGCAGCGGGCGGAGGTTGAGGACCCGCCCGACCGGTCCGGGGTGGCGGCGGTCGGCGACCGAGGCCACCACGACGGCGGCGGCGATCCCCACCAGGGGCAGCACCCGGTACGAGATCCCCTCGCTCCCGTCGAGCCCCCACCAGGCCAGCGCCAGGGCGCCCGCCCCCACGATGCCGGCGGCGTGGCGCAGCTGCCGGGTGCCCGCCCAACGGGAGGGCCCCATGGTGACGCGGGCGGCGGCGAGCGCGGCGCCGAGCATCACGGCCGAGGCTCGGGTGTCGGTGCCGTAGTAGAGGCGGCTGCGGCTGACGCCCAGCGAGAACAGCACCTCCATCAGGGCGCCGGACGTGACGGCCAGCGTCACGGCGGCCACCAGCACGGCCTTGGGGCTGCGGCGCCACCTCAGCAGGCCGGCCACCACCAGCGGCCAGATCAGGTACAGCTGCTCCTCGATGGCGAGGCTCCACGTGTGCCGCAGCGGCGACGGGCGCAGGATCGTGGCCCAGTAGTCGCCGCCGGAGGCGATGGTGCGGAGGTTGGCCACCTCGAAGAGGGTGGCCAGGCCGTCGCTGCGGATGCCCGTGAGCTCCGACGGCTGCGCCACGAAGGTGGCGTAGAGGCTGACCCCGAGCAGCAGCAGGACCAGGGCCGGTCCCAGGCGCCGGACCCGGCGGGCCCAGAAGTTGGCGAGCGCGACGTGGCCGCCGCGGTCCTTCCAGCCCTGGATCAGCAGCGCGGTGATCAGGTAGCCCGACAGGACGAAGAACAGGTCGACGCCGAGCCAGCCGCCGGTGAGGTGCCCGGCGTGGTTGAGCAGGACGGCGGCGACCGCGGCACCGCGCAGCCCGTCGAGCGCGGATACGTGGGGGAGCCGGGGCCCGGGCGCCTGAGGGGGATCGGCGAGCTCGCCGCCCGGGTCGGGCGTCGTCGGGGCCGATGCGGTGGTCACCCGGGCGAGCTCGCGAGGTGCGCGCAGGCGGCGTCGAGCAGGCGGCGGGCGTCGCCGGGCGACAGGTCGCGGGCCCGCAGCGTGAGGGTGGTCTGGCCGCCCTCGATGGCGGCGGACGCGAAGCACACGGCAGAGCGGCCCCGAGCGACCGGGAAGAAGTCGAGCCGCTCGACCCCTGGGACGCGGTGGCGTCCCAGGTTCGACACCAGGATCGTGTCGGAGAACCGCTCGACCACCGGCTCGAGCAGCGCCATCAGCGCCTTGGGTGCGCTGACCTGCTCGCCGGGCTCGTCGGGCGAGGCGAGCGCCTCCTGCACGAGCGCCGGGATCGGGTCCGAGGGGGTCACGTCGATGCGGCGGTAGGAGGCCACGTTGCCCACGCCCGCGGGCCCCCCGATGGCGATGGTGAGGCCCACCTTGCGGATGGGGTGGTCCCGGTCGGCGTTGTGGTCGACGACGGCGCGCACGCACGCCGCGGTGAGCTGGCCGGTGATGCCTTTCCCCGTGACGGTCACGGTCCGGGTGGCGTAGGCGTCGCGCGGCCAGACGCCCGGGGTGGGCGCCACGCGGTCGGCCGGGCGGGCCAGCCGCTGCAGCAGCGGGACCTTGGACCCGGCCTCGCCGGGCGGGGGCGACGTGACCGGTTTGGGCTGCTCGCCCGAGGTGAGCGCCCGCAGCACCGCGACCAGGGCGAGGCCGTCGAACGCAGCGTGGTGGCCGGCGATGCCCAGCCGCAGGCCGTCGGCCGACAGCACCACGCGCAGCGGCGGCTCCTCGCCCAGATCGAACGCCCGATCGAGCGCGGGGTGCCCGAGCGGGTCGCCCTCGACCACGATCGGGGTGGGTGCCGAGCCCGCGTGCCACACCTCGTCGCGCAGGCGGGCCCCGACGATCGGCACCGATGCGTGCAGCGCCTCCAGGGCGGCGTCGAGGTCGGTGAGCGGCTGCGAGAGGGTGGCGACCGTGACCACCACCCAGTCGGTGCGCGGGTCGGGGAACCGGAGCAGCGCGAGCGCGTGCCGAGATGCGGGCAGCGGCAGGGCCGCGGTGTGATCAGCTGGATCCATCGCTCGAGGCGGGCCTCAGGGAAGGGCCAGGCCCGCCCGGAGGCGGTGGCCCTGCGGATCGAGGATGGCCGCGGCATCGATGGCGGTGGGCCGGACCAGGATGCCGTCGAGGTTGCGCTCGAGGGCGGTGGCCAGCTGGGTGGCATCGACGGGCTCGACGAACGGCAGCAGGACCAGCACGCCCTTGTCCCACGGGACGACCGCGCCGGGGACCGGGAGCTCGGCGTCGACCGCGCGGGCCAGGTCGGCCGTCGAGAGGTCCGGGGAGCGGCCGTACGCCTCGAGCGCCGAGATGGTCTGGGGGTACCGGACCCGACGGGAGATGCGTGCGATCTGGTACGTCATGTGGAGCGAGTCGACCACGATCCGCACGTGGCTGCCGCGGACCGCCCGCCAGTGCACCGGCACCTCGCGGAGGTCGAAGCCGATCCGGTCGGCCAGGGCCAGCAGCTCCACGTCGAAGGCGTAGCCGCGCTCCCGCATGAGGTGGAAGAGGAGCTTGCCGGTGGCGGCCCGGAACCCCTTGAACCCGCACTGGAAGTCGGTGATGGCGAGGCCGGTGGCCGAGCGGGCCAGCACGTTGAACATGCGGTGGGCGGCGTCGCTCGACGGCGTGATGCCGCTGGTGATGGCGCCGGGGGCGCTGCGGGAGCCGATGGCCACGTGGACGTCGTCGAGCGCCGTGAGCAGCGGCTCGAGGAACTCGAGGTCGGTCGCCATGTCGGCGTCCATGAACACGATGTTGTGGCCGGTGGCGCGCGCCACGCCGGCTCGGACCGCGGCGCCCTTGCCGCCGTGGCGGCCGAGCTTGAAGACGCCCGAGCGGGGGATCTCGCGGAGCAGCTCGGTGCCGATCCGCACGGTGTCGTCGGTGCTGCCGTCGTCGACGATGATCACCTCGGTCCGCAGCGACTGCCCGGCCAGGAACTCGGCCAGCACCGGCAGCGAGATCGGGAGCCGGGCCGCCTCGTTGAACGCGGGCAGCACGATCGTGAGGTCGGGGCGGTCGCGGACCACCTGCAGGCCCTGCCGGCCGGTGCCGGTGGGGATGCCGGCGAGCTCGGGGGAGTCGATCACCGGGGTGTCGGCGTCGCCGTACTCACCGACGGGCACCCGCTCGTCGGGTCCGGTCCAGGAGCCGGGGGGCAGCTGGAGCGAGCGCTTGTGGCTCTGCACCGCCTCCTCGCAGATCTCCTCGAAGCGGTCGACGGTGGCGTCCCAGCTGCAGGCCGCGGCGCGGCGCAGCGCACCGGTCCGCAGCCGGTCCCGCAGCGGCTTGTCCTGGGCGATCTTGAGCCAGGTCTCGGCCAGCTGCTCGGGCCGGTCGACGAGCACGCCGCTCATCCCGTCGACGATGGAGTCCTGCAGCCCTGGCACCCGGAACGCCAGCGCGGGGGCGCCGTAGGCCGCGGCCTCGGTGATGACCAGGCCCCAGCCCTCGTGGCTGGCGGGGTGCACCATGAGCCAGGCGTTGCTCAGGAGCTCCTGCTTCTCCTGCTCGGAGATGCGCCCGGGGATCTCGACCCCGGGACCGGCCATCTCGAGGAGGCGGTCGCGCTCGGGCCCGTCGCCGGCGATGACGAGGCGCCCGCCGATGATCGGCTGGATCTGGTTGAAGGCCTCGACGGCCAGCTCGAAGCGCTTGTGCGGGACCAGGCGGCCGAGGCCCACGAACAGCGGCTCGGGTGCCTCGTGTCCGATGGTGGCGGGGAGCTCGGTGCCGTTGATGATGATCCGGATGCGGTCGCGATCGACGCCCAGCTCCTCGAGGAGGTCGGCGGTGGACGGCGAGACCGCGACGAACAGGTGGTCGCGGTAGACGGCGGGCATGAGCTTGCGCTCGGCGAGGCGGCCGAGCGGCGCGACCGGCCAGTTGAACCACTGGTCCCACTGCTCGGTGTGGATGTGGTTGACCAGGCAGAGCGACGGCCCCCGCCGCCAGGCGGGGGCGTAGAACGACACGCCGTTGGCGACATCGACCACGAGGTCGGCGTCGCGGAAGTGGCGGAGGTAGGCGAACGGCGCCCGCAGGTACTGGTCGACGGTGCCGCCGTTGGGGTGCACGCGGTAGCCGTGGCCCTCGCCGACCGGGTTGGCGCACAGCAGCGTGACGTCGTGGCCGCGCGCGGTCATCCCCTTGCAGAGGTGGTCGATGAGGACCTCGGAGCCGCCCGCCAGGTCGTTGGCGAGGTCCCGCCAGGCGGCGATGAGGATGCGCATCAGCGCGCCACCCGTGGCGGAACGTTCACCGCTGTCCCTCGAGCTGCTCGGGTCATGGAGGTCCTCGTCCGTGGGGCCGATCCCACAACGCTCGGCGCACCTGTCCGCAGATGCGGTGGAGTGAGGAACACTAGCGTGGCGCCACCGGCGCTCCCTCGGAGGGGGCCCCTGGTGAGGATCCACGTGCCGCCCACTGCCGAGACCAACGCGCCCCCTCACCTCGGCCCCGCCGCGGCGCGCTCGCGCCGCGATCGGCCCATCCCAGGGTGGTGGCCCTGGGCGGTGGGGGCCCTGCTCGGCCTGATCGTGCTGGGCCCGGGTCTCGGCGGCGGCTCGCTGCTCAGCCTCGATCTCCTGGTCACCCCCCACATCCCGGTGCCCAACGGGATGTACGGGCTCGGCCCGGCGCTGTCGCAGCGGGTGCCCCTGTTCGCCATCTTGGGTCTGGGGTCGGCCGTGGTGGGCGGTCCGGTCATCACCAAGGTCCTGATCGTCGTGTTCTTGGCGGCGGGGTTCGCGGGCGCCGCCCGGCTGGCGCGGACCTTCGCCCCGGCCGGCACCTCGGTGGGCGTCGTGGGCCAGCTGGCGGCCGGCCTGCTGTGGGCGGTGGGGCCCTTCGCCCTCACCCGCGTCGCGGTCGGCCACATCAACCTGCTGTGGGTCATCGCCGTGCTGCCGTGGGTCCTGCCGCGGCTGTGCCGGCCCGCCGACCACCTACCGTCGACGTTCATCGCGTCGGTGGCGATGGCCATCGGTGGGCCGGGTGGCGGGACGCTCGGCGTGGCCACGGCGGTGATCGCCCTGGTGCTGCAGCCGCGGCCGCGCCGCTACGTGAAGCCGCTCGTGGCCATCCTCGTGCCCCAGCTGATCTGGGTGGCGCCCACGGCGGTGCTGCTCTGGGCCGGGGCGGGGGTCAGCGGGGCGAACGGCTTCGCCACCCACGCCGACGGGGTCGCTGGGTGGCCCGCCGTGGTGGCGGGGAGCGGGTTCTGGCGCGCCGACTACCAGGTGGGCGCCACGGGCGCGGTGGGCGCGGTCGCCGGGGTGCTGATCGCGGCGCTCGCCCTGGTGGGCGGCCTCGACCTCCTCCGGCGGCGGGGGCTCCGGTCGTGGGAGGGTGCCGCCTCGGTGGTCGCCGGGATCGGGCTGCTGCTGGCGGTGGCGAGCGCGGTGCCCGGGGTGCGCGACGCCTACGAGTGGCTGACGGAGCTCCCGATCGGGGCCCCGCTGCGCGAGAGCCACCGATTCCTCGCGCTGTGGCTGGTGTGGGCGGCCCCGGCGGCGGCGCTGGGGGGCGCCCTGGCGGGCCAGCGCCTCCGCGCCCGGACGCCCGAGGCGCCGGGCTGGGTGGTCGGTGCGGTGCGGTGCGTCCCGCTGCTGGTCGCGCTCGCGGTGTCGGTCCCCGGCTGGTGGGGCGTCGACGGGCGCCTGGCCCCGGTGGAGTACCCGGCGGGGTGGGCGCAGGTCCGCAGCACGATCGCCCGCGATCCGGGCACCGTCGTGGCCCTGCCCTGGAGCGAGTACCCGGCGCTGTCGTTCGCCGACGGCCGGCAGGCGTTCAACCCGATGCCCGACTACCTGGGCGGCGACGTCATCAGCAGCTACGACCCGCTGCTCGACGGCACCCGCCGCCACCAGGAGCAGGTCGACCGGAGGTCCGTGGCCGTCGACCGCATCGTCGAGCAGGCCCACGCCGGCCGGCCGGTCGCGTCCGACCTGGCTGCCCTCGGCGTCCGGTGGGTGGTCCTGGCCCACGAGCGCGGCGCTCAGGACTACGAGGCGCTGCCCGCCGACCCGGGGCTCGAGCACGTCCTCGCCCTCCCCGACGTGGACCTCTACGAGGTGCGGGGGTGGGCCGGCCCGGCCACGGGTCCCGACGGCACCGCCCACGACCTGCGGCGGCCGGTGCCCCCGGTCCTGGTCACCGAGGCGCCTCGAGGATCGGTCCTCAACGTGGCCGGGGCCCCGGGCTGGGTCCAGGGATGGGGCACTGCGGTGCAGGTCACCGGCGATGGGCGCCTCCGCCTGGAGGGCGGTGGCGGCGTGATCTGGTTCTGGCCGGCGCTGCTGATCCTGGCCGTCGACGCCGCTGTGGCTTCGGTCACGATCTGGTGCATGTCCTCACGTCGGCGGCTCTATAGCCGAATACTTGCTCCGAGGGGTGCGCGCGACTAGCTTGACGTGCACAGTTGCGGGAGGCTCCTGCGTGAAGGGTGGAAGGGTAACAACATGATTCGAACCAAGGTGATGCTGGTAGTCCTCATCGGAGCGCTCTTCGCGTTCGGTGGGAGCGCCGTCGCCGGTGCTGAGGATTGTGGGTACGGCGGGTGTGGCACCACCACCACCGCCTCGAGCTCCACCACGGCAGCTGCGATCCCCACGATCACCGTCGTGCGCGGCGAGTCGGTCGATGTCTCTGGCAAGGGCTGCGCCGCCGGCTCCGAGGTCACCGTGACCTTCGATGACGGCACCGTGCTCGGCACCTTCACCACCGACGCCAACGGCGACTTCACCGCCAAGATCACCATCCCGTCCGACTCCACGCTGGGCATGCACCTCGTCACCGCCACCTGCGGCGACGTCCAGCAGTTCCTCAACGTGAACGTCCTCGCTGAGTCGGTCAACAACGTCGACGACGGCACCCTGGCCCGCACCGGTAGCTCCAACACCGGCCCGCTGGTCGGCATCGGCGCTGCGGCCATCGTCCTCGGTGGCGCCTTCCTCTACGGCGCTCGCCGGCCCCGCCAGGCCTGAGTAGCCCGCTGGCGCTAGGCGCCAGCACACCCTTCGAGAACGACCCCGCCCCTCGGGCGGGGTCGTTCCGCGTCCCGGCCCTGGTTCCGATCTGGAGGGGGTCGTCCCCTAGGGTGCTCGGATGCTTGCGATGCTCTCGAACATCTTGGCCACCGGCCCGTGGAAGCCCGAGTTCTGGCTCGAGAAGGCCGGCGCCAGCGCCGCCTGGGTGATCGCGGCGATCATCTTCGCCGAGTCCGGGCTGTTCTTCGGCTTCTTCCTCCCGGGCGATTCGCTGCTGTTCCTGGCCGGCTTCATGACGAGCAGCGGGGCCGATGCGTTCACCAGCGTCGGCGCCGCCGGCGAGGCCCTCCGGCCCGTCTACGAGGGCATGCCGTCGATCTGGGTGCTCCTGCCGCTGTTCTTCGTCGCCGCCGTCCTGGGCGACCAGGTCGGCTACTGGTTCGGCAAGGGCGTCGGTCCCTCGCTGTTCAGCCGGGAGGACTCCCGGTTCTTCAAGCAGAGCCACGTCACCAAGGCCCACGACTTCATGGAGAAGTACGGCCCGAAGACGGTGCTGCTGGCGCGGTTCATCCCGATCGTGCGCACGTTCGTCCCCATCGTCGCCGGTGTCGGCAAGATGCGGTACCGCACGTTCCTCATCTACAACATGATCGGCGCCCTGTGCTGGGCGGTGGGCGTGACCGTGCTCGGCCACGTGATGGGCAACGTGGCCTTCGTGCGCGACCACATCGACCTCGCCATCATCGGGATCGTGGCGCTGTCGCTCTCGCCGGTGGCAGTCGAGGTGATCCGCGATCGTCGGCACAAGCGCAACGGCACCGCCGAGGCGCCCTCCTCGGTCGATCAGGGCCCGTCGGTCGACGCCTGACCGCTCTCGGTCGCATCGGGGTCAGGCCGGCAGCTCCCCACGCCGGACCACCAGGAACGCTTGCGGCTGGGCCTCCCCGTCCGCGGGCGCCCTCGTGAGCTCGGCCACGACGTCCAAGCCGGCCTCGGCCGCCCAGGCGGCCACCCGGGCCGTGGGAAGCCGGTAGGCGTCCAACGACAGGATGTGGCCGTACGCCTGCTCCAGGTGGACGCGCTCGTCGCCCACCTGGAACGCCAGGAGCAGGCAGCCACCCGGACGCAGGACGCGGGCCAGCTCGGCGAACACGGCCGGCTGGAGCGGTGGCGGGGTGTGGATGATCGAGTACCAGGCGACGGCGCCGGCGAGCGAGGCGCTCGCCAGGGGGAGGGCGGCCAGCGTGCCGCGGACGAACCCCAGGTCGGGGTACGAGGCGCGGGCCACCTCCACCATCGCCGAGGAGCGGTCGATCCCGAACGGCTCGAGGCCGAGGTCGTGGAGGTGCGCGGTCACCCGGCCGGGGCCGCACCCCAGGTCACCGACCGGTCCGGGCCCACCGACCCGGACCAGCTCGGCGAACGCGCCCAGCACGGCTCGATCGAACGGCTTGCGCCCGAGCTCATCGGCGAGGAGCTCGGCGTAGTCGGCGGCCACCAGGTCGTAGGCGGCCTGGACGGTCAGCTCGTGGTGGGCGACGTGCACCGGGACGGTCTACCCCCTGGGGCCGGCGCCCGAGCCCAGACGCGCCACCGGCGTGCACCCGGCCGCGAGGGCCGAGGGCACGCCGGTGGGTCGAGCGGGCGTCCAGCGGGCGCTGAGGCCCGTCTGCGGATGGGTCAGGCGGGAGCCGACACGATCTCGGCCTCGGCGGCGAGGGCCGCCTTCTCGCCCGACTTCTTCGAGTAGGCGATGGCCCCGACCACGACGATGGCGGCGATGACCGCGATCACGATGGCGACGCCCTTGGGCGACTGGTGCAGCAGGGCCAGCTTGGGCTTGCTGTACACCTTGATGATCGCCGGCAGGATCAGCAGCGAGACCAGGTTCATGACCTTGATCAGCGGGTTGAGCGCCGGGCCGGCGGTGTCCTTGAAGGGATCGCCGACGGTGTCGCCGATGACCGCGGCCTTGTGGCCCTCGGAGCCCTTGCCGCCCTCGGCGCCGTCCTCGATGAACTTCTTGGCGTTGTCCCAGGCGCCGCCGGCGTTGCTGAGGAAGTTGGCCATGAGCTGGCCGACCACGATGACGCTGGCCAAGAAGGCGCCCAGCGAGATGGGGCCGAGGCCGAAGCCGATGATGACCGGGGCGAGCACGGCGATGATGGCCGGGGTGGCCAGCTCGCGGAGCGAGGCCGCGGTGCAGATGTCGATGGCCGGCCCGTAGTCGGGCTTCTTCTCGCCGCTCATGATCTTGCCGTCGGCGAACTGGCGCCGGACCTCCTGCACCACCACGCCGGCCGTGCGGGACACGGCGCGGATGGCGAGCGAGGAGAAGATGAAGGCGATGGAGCCACCGATGAGCAGGCCGATGAAGACCTTGGGGTCGGCGACGTTGATGACGAACGACTCGCCGCCCTTCCAGAGCGGGCCGAGCTGCTCGATGATGGTCTCGCCGTAGGAGGCGAACAGGGCGACGGCGGCGATGACCGCCGAGCCGATGGCGAAGCCCTTGGTGACGGCCTTGGTGGTGTTGCCCACCGCGTCGAGCGCCACCATGATCTTCTCGGGCTCGCCCTCGAAGTTGCCCGACATCTCGGCGATGCCCGCCGCGTTGTCGGCCACCGGGCCGAAGGTGTCCTCGGCCACGATGATGCCGGTGGTGGACAGCATGCCGATGCCGGCGAGGGCCACCAGGTAGACGGAGAACTTGAAGGAGCCGCCGCCGAGGGCCACGGCGCCGCCGATGGCCACGGCCACGGCGATGAGGGCCCACACGGCGCTCTCGAGGCCGAGGCTCATGCCCTCGAGCACCGTGGTGGCCGGGCCCGTGCGGGTGGCCTTGGCGATGTCCTGGACGGGCTTGGTGGTGGTGGAGGTGAAGTAGGCGGTGATCTTCGAGGCGGCGAAGCCGAGGACCACGCCGACGAGCACGGCGCCGAACATGCGGGCGCCGGGGTTGCTGACGAGCAGGTCGCCGCCGCCGATGGCCTTGGGGTTGCCGACGTAGCCGAACGCCAGGGCCGCGGCCGCCAAGATGGCCAGGACCTGGGCCACGCCGATGCCGCGGTTGATGGCCTTGAGGGCATCGCTCTCGCCCTGACGGGCCTTGACCATGTAGATGCCGATGAGCGAGGCGACGAGGCCGAGGGCCATGACGGCCACCGGGAACACGAGGCCCTTGGCCGCATCGGCCGGGCCCACGCCGATCGAGGTGAACGCCGAGACGCCCAGGATGATGGAGGCCACGAGGGTGACGCCGAAGGACTCGAACAGGTCCGACGCCATGCCGGCGCAGTCGCCCACGTTGTCGCCCACGTTGTCGGCGATGGTGGCGGGGTTGCGGGGGTCGTCTTCGGGGATGCCGGCCTCGACCTTGCCGACCAGGTCAGCGCCCACGTCGGCGGCCTTGGTGAAGATGCCGCCGCCGACCCGCAGGAACAGGGCCAGGAGCGAGCCTCCGAAGCCGAAGCCCACGAGGATGGCGGAGCTGGTGTTCTGGAAGATCAGGATGATCGTGGTGGCACCGAAGAGGCCCAGGCCGGCGGTGGCCAGGCCGACGGAGCCGCCGGTGCGGATGGCCACCTTGAGGGCGCCGGGGTAGTCGCTCTTGGTGGCGGCGGCCGTGGTGCGGATGTTGCCGCGGGTGGCGAGCCACATGCCCAGGAAGCCGATGGCCCCGGAGAACAGGGCACCCATGATGAACGCCAGCGTCCGGTACAGCCCCGACTGGGCGAAGCTGAGGGCCACGATGCTGTTGTTCTTGACGATCTCGGCGGAGGTGAAGAACACCACCAGGCACAGCGGGACGACGATGAACAGGATCGTCCGGAACTGGCGGGTGATGTACGCCATGGCCCCTTCCTGGACCGCCGTGGCGATCTCCTGCATCTCCGGGGTGCCGTCCTCGGAGTCGATGACGCCCTTCGCCATGATGGCGGAGAAGACCAGCGCGAGGAGGGCGATGCCCAGGGACATGAACAGGAGGGCCTTGTCGGTCCCTCCCAGCGTGAAGAACTGATAGCCGCCTTCGGCTGCGAGCAGGTGCACCGTGGATCCTTCGTCGGGTTCGGCGTGATACGGGGCGTCCTGGCGAGGACGCGCCGCACCGCCGCGAAGGGGTGCGCGGCACGAACTGAGTCCCCGCAGAACGGCTCTTCGCTACTACGCATGACGGCCGTCACGCAAGACGACACAAGGGTTGTCGGGGGTGGAGCGCCGGGTCTCGGAGCGTCGCGGCGGGGCCTCAGGTCGGAGTCAGCGCGGGTTCAGCTGATCAGGGTGGCGATGTCGGCGGCCGTGCTCTCGCCGGATCGGACCGCGCCCTCCATGTACCCGTTCCACACGGGCGAGCACTCGGCGCCGGCCCAGTGGATGCGGCCGACGGGCGCCCGGAGCGCCTCGCCGTAGGCGGTCCACACCCCCGGCGTGAAGTGGGCGCCGTAGCAGCCTCGGCTGAACTCCTCGGCCATCCAGTCGCGCTCGTGGTACTCCAGCGGGTCGGCAGCCTGGGGACCGAAGTACCGCACGAAGCACTCGACCGCCGCGGCGCGGCGCTCCTCGACCGTGCGCCGGGCCCAGACCCGGCCGTCGTTCGCCTCCATGAAGCCCACCAGGACCCCGGGGGTCCCGGCCGGCGGCGTGTTGTCGAACGTGACCTTCACCGGTCCCTCGTCGGACGCCGCCTGTCCGTTGAGCCCGTCGGCCCGCCAGAACGGCTCCGGGTAGACGGCGTAGAGCTTGATCACCGATCCGGCGGGGAGCCGCTGGGTCAGCTGGTCGCGCCACGAGGGGAGCGCCGGCCCGTACTCCAGCCGGCCGGCGAGGGTGGGGGGCAGGGCGACGATCACGTGGGACCCGTCGACCACCTCGCCCGAGCGCAGCAGCACCCGGACGCCGTGGTCGTCGTGGTCGATGCGGCGCACGGCCGCGCCGAGGCGGACCCGGTCGCCGAGGTGGGACGCCATCGCCTCGCTGATGCGCACGGAGCCGCCGACGATCCGGTCCTGCTGGGCCCCTCGGTCGACCGAGAGGAGCGTCTCGAGGTCGCTGCCGGAGTGCGAGTAGAAGAGCGCGTGCAGGGCCGACAGGTCGGTGGACTCGGCCGAGAACACGGCCTCGCACGCGATCCGGAAGTAGGCCCGGCCGGTGGTGGTGCGGAGGTTGCGCTGGATCCACGTCTCGAACGTCTGGCCGTCGAGCTTGCGGGCACCGGCCGACGCCCACGGCTCGTCGAGCGAGATCTTCGACGACAGCTTGGTGAAGCGGGCGAGGCCCTGCGCCAGGTCGGCCAGGGCGAAGGGGTTCAGCTTGGGGACGGCCCCGCGCTGGGAGCCCATCCGGCTCTGCTTGCCGCCCAGCCGGATGACCAGCTCGCCGTCGTTGTAGGTGGGGAACGTCTCGAGGCCGAGCTCCTCGATCAGCTCGTACATCCGGTTCTGGGTCGGCCCGACCCACTGGCCGCCCAGCTCGAGCGGGGCGCCATCGCTGGTGGCCCCGCCCTCGGTGCGGCCCCCGACCCGGTCGCGAGCCTCGAGGACCACCACCTCGTGGCCATCGGCCGCGAGCCGCCGGGCGGCCGCCAGCCCGGCCAGGCCGGCGCCCACCACGATGACCGGGGTGCTGCTCACGCCGCCGCCGAGCGCGTGCTGGCGCGGCCGGCGCGCTGGTCCCAGCCCGTCCACATCGACCGGAGCCAGCGCGGGCGGCGGTCGGGGAGGTCGGCGGCCTGCAGGTCGGCCCGCCAGCGGGCCTCGGCCGCTTCGGCCTCGTCGAACGCCTCGGCGGTGGCCGGCGGAGCCGTGACCCACCGCGCCTCGATCCGGTGCTGCTCGGCGGCGAACCGGGCATGGGAGGCGGCGTGGTCGCGCAGGACCAGGCGGTGCAGGTCCTCGTGGCGCCACCAGCCAGAGGCGGGATCGGCCGTGGCGCCGGCGGCCTCGTCGCCGGGCCGGGCGGTCGGCTGGTCGACCCGGAGCGGCTTGAAGATCGAGGTGCACGGAGCCGACGTGCCCGTGGCCCAGTGGATCTGCTCGCCGCGGAGGTCGGCCACCCACGAGCCGGTGGTCTGGGTGGCGGTGACCCTGCCGCCGGCGTGGGCGCACGGCGCGTCGAGGGCCCCGTTGACCACCGAGTAGGTGGGCGACGGCTCGGCGCCGTGGTCGCGGAGGGCGGCGAACAGGTCGAGCGGACCGACGGCCACCTCGGCCGCCGCCTGGGTGCGGGCCCGGCGCAGCGAGCAGGCCGCCACCCGGCCCCGGAGCCGGTTGGCGTGGGCATCGGCGAAGCCCTCGATGGTGAGGCCGTTCGAGATCGACCGGCCCGGGCCTTCGACCCGTTCGGTGGCCCAGAGGCTCCCGGCCGTCTCGAGCACGATCGCGCCTTGGGGATCGGCCACCAGGAAGCTGTTGTGGTACGTGAACCCGGGTTTGGCCTGGCTGCACGAGCCGCCCTGGCCGTGGCGCTCGAGCAGGGTGACCATCACCTCGACCGCGTCGGCCGCGGTGCGGCCGCGCTCGAGCCCGAGCCGCACGAGGTCCATGCCCAGCAGCGCGGGGTCGCCGTGGGGCTGGGTGGTGAAGACGGCCTCGTTGCCGATCACCACGCCGTGCTCGTTGGCCCCCATCTCGGCGCCCCACATCCACCACGGCCGCGACAGGACGGTGGCGTGGGTGTGGCTCGCCTCGGGGATGGCGATCCACGTGCAGGCGGTGCTGGTCCCGCTCGGGTGGTCGGCGGCGGCGTGCCAGGTGAGCACCTGGGCCTCGTTCGGATCGCGGTCGCTGTTCTTGGCGAACAGCACGCCGTCATCGGTCAGCGAGACCAGCGTGTCGCACATGCGCCCGACCGTATCCCCACGCCCGTCCCCCGGCACCCGCCCGCTCGGTTCCAGGTCGCGGAGCCCCCTCTGGGGGTGGCGGCGTGACCCGATGGGCCTGGAGGGTGGTCAGCCGTGGGCGTAGGTCTGGGCCTGGGCGGCGACGTCGTCGACGATGTTGCCCATGACCAGGTTGATGTTGACGAGGTGCAGGCCCCACTCGGGCGTCAGATCGCCGGGGATGTCGTCGGCACGGGGGCCGTCGGTGTCGGGGTCGAGCGTGGCCGACAGGTAGTCGATGCCGTCGCTGGTGGTCTGGCACTCGCCGCTGACCAGCTTCGGCAGGCGCACGAACGGGGTCGTGATCTTCCCGGCTGACGGCTCGACCCAGGACTTCCCCGCGGTGGTGGTGCCGAGCGAGGACAGGATCGAGGCGTCGGAGTTGGCGGGGAGGTAGGCGTCGAGGTCGGCGGAGCCGCCGCCGATGGCCGCCGGGTTCACGCACGCCGCGACCTGGCCCCCGTCGCCAGGCTGTCCGAAGAAGGAGCCCGACGGAGGGGGCGCGGTGGAGCGGAACGTGACCCAGGTGACCACGCAGCCGGCCTCGCCGTCCTTGGTGCAGACCGGGACGTGCTGCAGGTCGCCGCCGACGGCCTTGCCCTTCGGGACCTCGACCGAGCCGCCGGCGAGGTACGCCCCGACGAGCTGCTCGCGCACGTCGGCGTTCGGATCTATCTCCTCCTTGAGGAGCTTGCTGAGCATGCCCGTGCCCTGCGAGTGGCCGATGAGGACCACGCCCCGGCCGTGGTTGTCGTTGGCCATGTAGGTGCGCCAGGCGTCGAGCACGTCGGCGTACGGGTCCGCCCGGTCGGCGCCCTTGATCGAGCCCCCGGCCATGCGGGACGTGAGCGCGGTCAGGGTGGCCTGGCGGTAGACGGGGGCGTAGAGCCGGCACTGCGACTGCAGCCGGGCCGCCTGGTTGAGCGTGACGTAGCCCTCTTCGTCGTCGGAGTAGTTCCAGTCGCTGGTGGGCGTCTTGTCGCGGGAGATGGTGGGGTACACGTAGAAGCAGTCGATCGGCGGGTCCTTCGCCTTCTCGAACGGCTCCACGGTGAGCGTGCCGTCGGCCTGCACCACGGTGGCGTCGAGGTCGCGGTCGCAGATGTCGTCGACCTTGTCGGGGCGGCACACCCAGTGGGCGGGGTCGTCGTGGTTGACGCTCTGGTAGTCGGCGTAGCGGGCCAGCGCCTTGCCGGTGCCGCCGCCGCCGCCGGCCGCGGTGGTGGTGGGGGCGGCGGCGGTGGAGGCGGTCGACGCATCGCTGCCGCCGGAGCTGCAGCCGGCGGCGATGAACGCGAGGGCGAGCACGGCGAGGCCGGCACGGTGGAGAGGGCGGGGAACCATCGGGCGACCGTACCAACGCGTCAGTGACATCACGGGCGGCGCGCGGCGGCTCAGTAGGTGCGGTCGTCGACGGCCAGGTGGTTGGCGTCGCCGATCGAGCGGAGCGACCAGATGTGGTGGCCGGCCATGGGGGTAAGCACGAGCAGCGCGACCGACGCGTGGCCCATGGAGAACCGGTCCCACTCCCAGGGCTCGGGCGCGGCCCCCAGGAGGTGGGCGATGATCGACGAGTTGGTGCCGCCGTGGGCCACGGCCACCACCCGGTCGACGCTGCCGTCGGCCGCCACGCCGTGCGGGTCGAGGTCCCACAGGCCGGGCTCGGGCGCCGGGACGATGCCCAGCTCGGCCAGCAGGGAGCGCAGCCCGGTGGTGACGCGCAGGTGGAACTCGCGCAGGGTCTCGCCACCCTCGTGCCCGTCCCACCACTCGTCTCGCGACTTGGCGCCGAGCGTGGAGAAGGCTTCGCTGATCTGCTCGATCGGGATGCCCTCCCACGCCTCGGGGTTGCGCAGCTCCCAGAGCCACTCCCGGGTGTCGATCGGCAGCTGGAGCGCGGCGGCGATGGGCGCGGCGGTCTCCTGGGCGCGGACCGCGGGGGAGACGTAGAGCCGGTCGACGTCGCCGCGGCCGGGCAGGTCCTCCGTGTCGGCCAGCCGATCGGCCGCTCGCTTGGCCTGGGCATGGCCCAGGTCGGTGAGACCCGGGTCGTTGCGGCCCATGCCCTCGGGCGTGGTCCACGCGGGTTGGCCGTGTCGGACGAGGATCAGCTCCATGGGCCGACCCTACCGACCGCCTCTGACGGCCCGAACCGACGTGGCTACTTGCGGCTGAGCATCTTGCGGTTCTTGAACTTGGACTTGAGGTAGTCCTTGTTCATCAGCGCGATGAAGTCGATGCTGATCTCCTTCGGGCACGCTTCCTGGCACTCACCGTGGTTGGTGCAGGAGCCGAAGAAGTCCTCCATGGTGTCGACCATGGCCTCGACCCGGCTGTAGCGCTCGGCCTGACCCTGCGGGAGCAGGTTCAGGTGGCTGATCTTGGCTGCCGTGAACAGGTTGGCGGCCGAGTTCGGGCAGGCGGCCACGCAGGCGCCGCAGCCGATGCACGCCGCCGCGTCCATGGCGGCGTCGGCCACGGGCTTGGGGATCGGGATCAGGTTGGCGTCGGGAGCACCACCGGTCTCGGCGGTGATGTAGCCACCGGCCTCGACGATGCGATCGAACGCCGATCGGTCGACCATGAGGTCCTTGATCACCGGGAACGCCGTCGCCCGCCAGGGCTCGATCACGATCTCCTGGCCGTCGTGGAACTTGCGCATGTGGAGCTGGCAGGTGGCCGTGCCCCTGGCGGGGCCGTGGGCCTGGCCGTTGATCATGAGCGAGCAGGTGCCGCAGATGCCCTCGCGGCAGTCGTGGTCGAACACCACGGCGTCCTTGCCGTCGTTGATGAGCCGCTCGTTGACCACGTCGAGCATCTCGAGGAACGACATCTCGTCGTTGATCCCGTCGGCCTTGATGGTGTCGAAGCTGCCCGTGGCGTCGGGGCCGTCCTGGCGCCAGATCTTCAGCGTGAGGTTCAGGTCGGTCACTTGTAGCTCCGGACGGCGAGGTGGACGTTGTCGAAGGTGAGCGGCTCGGTGTTGCGGATGGGCTTGGTGGGGTCTCCCGTCCACTCCCACGCGGCGACCTCGGCGAAGTGCTCGTCGTCGCGCTCGGCCTCGCCCTCTTCGGTCTGGTGCTCGGCGCGGAAGTGGCCGCCGCAGCTCTCCTCGCGGGTGAGGGCGTCGAGGCACATCACCTGGGCGAGCTCGAAGAAGTCGTCGATGCGGCCGGCCTTCTCGAGCGTCTGGTTGGTGCTCTGGCCGCTGCCGGTGACCCGGAGGTCCTTGCGGAACTCCTCGTGCAGGGCGGGGATCTCCGAGAGGGCCTTCTCGAGCCCCTCCCTGGTGCGCTCCATGCCGCAGTAGTCCCACATGATCTTGCCCAGCTCCTGGTGGAAGGAGTCGGGGGAGCGGGTGCCGCCGATGGCGAGGTAGCCAGCGAAGCGCTCCTGGGCGGCCGCCTCGGCGGCCTGGAACTCGGGGTGGTCGGTGGGGACCGGCGTGGTGCCGAGCTGGGGGGCCAGGTAGTTGCTGATGGTGTTGGGCAGCACGAAGTAGCCGTCGGCCAGGCCCTGCATGAGCGCCGAGGCGCCCAGCCGGTTGGCCCCGTGGTCGGAGAAGTTGGCCTCACCCGCGGCATAGAGGCCGGGGATGGTGGTCATGAGCTCGTAGTCCACCCAGAGCCCGCCCATCGTGTAGTGGACGGCGGGGTAGATGCGCATCGGCGTCTCGTACGGCGACTCGTCGGTGATGCGCTCGTACATCTCGAAGAGGTTGCCGTAGCGCTCCTCGATGGTGTGGCGGCCGAGCCGGTCGATGGCGTCGGAGAAGTCGAGGTAGACGCCGTTCTTCAGCGGGCCGACGCCCTTGCCCTCGTCGACGACCACCTTGGCCGCGCGGCTGGCGATGTCTCGTGGGGCCAGGTTGCCGAACGAGGGGTAGCGGCGCTCGAGGTAGTAGTCGCGGTCCTCCTCGGGGATCTGGGCGGCGGGACGGGTCTCGTCGGGGCTCTTGGGGCACCAGATGCGGCCGTCGTTGCGGAGGCTCTCGGACATCAGGGTGAGCTTCGACTGGAAGTCGTCGCTCTGCGGGATGCACGTGGGGTGGATCTGCGTGTAGCAGGGGTTGGCGAACGCGGCGCCCTTGCGGTGGGCCCGCCACGCCGCCGTGACGTTGCACGCCATGGCGTTGGTGGAGAGGAAGAAGGCGTTGGAGTAGCCGCCGGTGGCGAGCACGACGGCGTGGGCCGAGTGGCTGGTCAGCTGGCCGGTGAGGAGGTCTCGGACCACGATGCCGGCGGCCTTGCCGTCGACCACGACGACATCGACCAGCTCGGAGCGGTTGTAGAGGGCCACGTTGCCGAGGCCCACCTGGCGGGCGAGCTGCGAGTACACGCCCAGCAGGAGCTGCTGGCCGGTCTGGCCGCGGGCGTAGAAGGTGCGGGAGACCTGGGCGCCGCCGAACGAGCGGTTGTCGAGCAGGCCGCCGTACTCGCGGGCGAAGGGCACGCCCTGCGCCGTCATCTGGTCGATGATGCGGACCGACTCCTCGGCCAGGCGGTAGACGTTGGCCTCGCGTGCCCGGAAGTCGCCGCCCTTCACCGTGTCGTAGAAGAGGCGGTAGACGGAGTCGCCGTCGCCCTTGTAGTTCTTGGCGGCGTTGATGCCGCCCTGGGCGGCGATCGAGTGGGCTCGGCGGGGCGAGTCGTGGAAGGTGAAGGCCTTCACGTTGTAGCCCTGCTCGCCGAGCGTGGCGGCGGCGGCGCCGCCGGCCAGGCCGGTGCCCACGACGATGATGTCGTACTTGCGCCGGTTGGCCGGGTTCACGAGCTTGCGGTCGAACTTGTAGTTCGTCCACTTGTCTTCGATCGGACCGTCAGGGATCTTGGAGTCGAGGATCACAGGGGCTCCTAGTTGCTCACGATGCCGAACTGCACGGCCAGCGGGAACGAGCAGTTCCCGATGACGATGAGGGCGGCGAAGACGGCGGCGAAGTTGCGGCGCCACGAGTTGAACTTGGGGTTGTTCCAGCCCATGGACTGGAAGAGGCTCCACGACCCGTGGAACAGGTGGATGCCGAGCGCGATGTTGGCGACCAGGTAGAGGATGGCGACGGGGAGCCGGTCGAGGCTGTTGGCGACGTTCTGGTAGGCGAGGCCCCGCACGTAGTGGAACCCGGTGCCCGTCCAGCTCAGGTCGAACAGGTGCCACACCAGGAACAGGCCGACGATGATGCCGGTCCAGCGCATGGTGCGGCTGGCGAAGTTGGCGGCGATGTAGTCGCGCTTGCTCTGGTACTTCATCTCCCGGGCCGCGTGGTTCATCCGGGTGAGGGAGTACGCGGAGGAGATGTGCAGGGCGAACGCGCCGATGAGGCCGAGCCGGAGCAGCCACAGGAACACGGTCCGCGGCAGGATCGGGACGAGGATCTGGCGGAGGAACTCGCCGTACTCGTTGAAGTGGTTCGGCCCCAGGTACATCTTCAGGTTGCCCACCATGTGGGCGAAGACGAATCCCATGAGCATGATCCCGGTGATCGCCATGATGTACTTCTTGCCCAGGGCGGACCGGTAGAACTCGATCGGGAAGGGGGCCTTGCGCTTGGCCCTTGGTGCTCCACCTGCGGCGGAGCCTCGGGCAACCGTTGTCGTAGCCATCGCTGGTGACGCTACCTCTGGCCGCCACCCTCGGAACAAACGATGGGCGCCGCGGCCGGCGGCCTCGTGATCGAGCGAGAACCGGACATCAAAGTCCCAGGTCACAGCGGTGGGTGCCACTCATTAGTCTGTCGCAGCCGAGGGCGCTGGCATCGAAGGTGTACCTCCATGGAAGGTGAGATGCAGGTCATCGTCGGCGACAACCTCCGCCGGCTCCGGCGACAGATGGGGTTCTCCCAGGAGTCGTTCGGCGAGCACGTGGGCTGGCACCGCACCTTCGTGGGTGCCGTCGAGCGCGGCGAGCGCAACCTCACGCTGCGCACCGTGGAGCGCCTCGCCACCCAGCTCTCGGTCCATCCGCTGGCCCTGCTGTTCGACGGCGTGACCGCGTTCCAGCCGGTCCTCGACGACCCGCAGCAGTCCCGCCCGGTCACCTTCGCCGCCGATGCGCTCCACCGTGCATCGGCCCCAGACCCGCCTCGCACCTCCAGGAGCTCGCGGCCCAGGCCCGGCTGACGGCCGAGCCCCGACCTCGCTGTCAGAGGCGCTCGGCAGACTCCCGTCATGAGTCGTTGGAACCCCTGGGCCAGCCTGCGGACCACCCGCGTCGAGCTGTGGTTCGCCCCGCTGCACGGCGAGCGCGGCCGCTGGACGCGCCGTCCTGAGGGCGACGAGATCCTGCTGGAGGAGACCCTCGACCGGCGGTCGCGCCGCGAGGTGCTCGCCCACGAGCTGGTGCACGTCGAGCGCGGTGTGGGCTGGCCCGACGCCACCGCATCCACCATGGAGCTCGAGGAGGAACGGGTCTGGCGCACCGCGCTGCGCCGGCTGGCGCCTCCCGGCGAGGTCGAGCGCTTCGTCCGGTCCCGGAGCACGGTCGGCCCGGTCACCGTCGCCGACCTGGCCGAGGAGTTCGACCTGTCCCCACGAGCGGCCGCCCGGGTGGTGCACCTCTACCAGGTGTCGGGCGGCTCGCTGCTACGCGAGCACGATGCGTGACCGGTCGGTGCGGGTCACGGTTCCGCCCGGCACGCCCTGGCCGGTGAGCTCGAGGTGCAGCGTGACGGGCCCGGGCTCGTCAGGCACCTCCACCTGCAGGGTCCCCACGCGCACGCAGGTGTCGGCCGCCACCGCACCCCCGAACCGCCAGCGCTGCTCGCCACCCTCCCACGCCAGGCGGGCGGTCACCTCGAGCTGCTCCACGGGCCGCCGCAGGTCGCTCACCACGTGCACGTCGAGGGCCAGCGTCTCGCCGCCCACCAGCTCGGCGGGCAGCCGGTCGGCCACCACCACCACGGGTCGGCAGGCCTCGGCGAGCGCGTGGTAGGCCAGCTTGGGCGTGCGCTCGTGGTCGAGCACCGACCCGGAGATGGCGGGGTGGCCGTCGGCCAGCAGGAACTGGGCGAAGCCGCCGGTGGGTCGGTACTTGAGGCGGCGCAGCGTGAGCACGTGGTGGGTGATCAGGTCGGCCTGGTACTCCTGGGTGGCCTGCTGCCACGCCTCGAACGACGGGTGGTCCACCGCCGGCACGCGCCGGTCGAACACCCCGCGCTGCATGCCGTGGGTGTCGGCCAGCGCCTCCCAGTCCAGGTCGGGCCACCGCTCGGGCGAGGCGAACCGGGCGCTGGTGGGCACCGACTGCGCGCCGAACTCCGACACGAAGCGCACCATCCGTGGCACGGCTCGGGCGAAGCCGGCCAGGTCGCGCTCGTCGCCGTGGTTCCAGCCGAACGACAGGTGGCTGTCGGTGCCGTCGAGCTGCGGCGGGTGGG
Organism: Aquihabitans sp. McL0605; assembly: GCF_049993875.1. Classification (NCBI taxonomy): domain Bacteria; kingdom Bacillati; phylum Actinomycetota; class Acidimicrobiia; order Acidimicrobiales; family Iamiaceae; genus Aquihabitans; species Aquihabitans sp. McL0605. Next base: position 1,447,790 of record NZ_CP188252.1, on the reverse strand, counting down.
GCAGCACGCCCGAGTGGGCGATGACCGGACGGCTGCCGTCGGCCTTCTCGATGGCTCGCTTCACGGAGCGGTCGAGGATCGTGCGGTTCCACGACGGGAGCTCCTGGGCCAGCACGTACCGGGCGGGGCTCACGCCTTCGTCGGGTGCGGTGCTGAGGTCGCGCTCGAGCGTGAGGGGCTCGTCGTGCGCGCACCAGATGGCCACCGACGGGTGGTGGGCGAGCAGGTCGACGGCTTCGCGGGCCTGGCGCTGCGCCTGCTTGCGGATGCTCCGGGCGTAGCCGCGGTGCAGCGGGAAGTCCTGCCAGATGAGCATCCCCGCCTCGTCGGCCGCGTCGTAGAGCTCCGGGCGGGAGATGTGGGCGTGGAGCCGGATGAGGTCGAGGTTGGCCGCCTTGGCCAGCTCGACGTCGCGGACCAGGGCCGAGGGCCGCGCTTCGGCGAGGCGCATGTCGGTGGGGCCGAGGTTGGCCCCCTTCAGGAACAGCCGCTCCCCGTTGACGTGGAGGACCCACGCGTTGAGGTGCACCTCTCGGAGGCCGATGCGGCGGGTGATGCGGTGGCTGACCCCGCCGATGGGCAGGCCGGTGGCCTCGTCGACCGGCGTGACCGCGACGATCACCTCGTGGAGCGGCTGGTCCCCGAGCGCGTGCGGCCACCACAGCGCGGGATCGTCGATCCCCACCGTCCACTCGACCTGGTTCTCTCCGGCGGCCAGCCGGCGCTGCACCACGTGGTCCACGCCGCCCACGGTGGAGCGCAGCGACACCTCGCATGCGACCGCCGCGTCGAGCACCACCCGGAACGCGACGGTGGCGAGGCGCTCGGAGGCGTCACGGCAGAGCACGCGGGCGTGGCGGATGCGCACGGGACCGGTGCGCTCGAGCTGCACCGGGCGCCAGATGCCGCCGGGGTTCCACGCCGGGTCGAGGTAGGAGGCGTGCTGGAACGACCCGGTGATGTTGCGCTTGGCCGTGAGGTCGCCGGGCGGGTTGCAGGTCACCTCCACGCCCAGGGTGTGCTCGGTGCGCGCGGCCAGGGCCTCGGTCACCTCGAACGTGTGGGGCACGAAGTAGCCCTCGGTGTCGCCCACGTACGAGCCGTCGAGCCACACGTCGCCCTGGTAGAAGAGGCCGTCGAACCGGAGCCACCAGCGCTCGTCGTGGTGGGTCGGCCCTTGGTGCTCGAAGCGGGTCCGGTAGAGGAGCGGCCCGTCCGATCGCTCGAAGCCGCGGTCGCTGCGCCAGTGCCCGGGGACGGTGACCGGATCCCAGTCGTGGTCGTCGTCGGTGTCCAGCCAGGTGCGCCGAAGGTCCTCGTCGGCCACCGCCGCCCGCCAGGTGCCTCCGAGGTCCATGGCCGCCGACGCTACCCGTCGCCCCCGAGGACGCACCCAGCCGCGCGCCGCCGCGCCCCTCGGTGCGGTGCCCTTCTGGAACGGCGCGGCTGGAGCAGGCGAAATTCGGAGGGGACGGCGGTAGCTTCAGGGCCATGTCGAATCGGCCAGCAACGATCGGGCAACTGCGCGAGAGCGGGTGGGAGTCGGTCCCCGTGAAGACGGAGATCCGGCGCAACGCCATCGCCCGCATGCGGGCCGGCGTACCGCTCGTCGAGGCGGTGCTCGGCTACGAGGACACCGTCCTCCCCCAGCTCGAGAACGCCATCCTGGCCGGGCACGACGTGATCTTCCTGGGCGAGCGCGGCCAGGCCAAGACCCGCATGATCCGGTCGCTCACCGACCTGCTCGACGAGTGGATGCCCATCGTGTCCGGGAGCGAGATCAACGACGACCCGTTCGCGCCGGTGTCGCGCCACGCCCGGGAGCTCATCGCCGAGAAGGGCGACGACACGCCGATCGACTGGGTGCACCGCGACGAGCGCTACGGCGAGAAGCTGGCCACGCCCGACACGTCCATCGCCGACCTGATCGGTGAGGTCGATCCCATCAAGGTGGCCGAGGGCCGCTACCTGTCCGACGAGCTCACGCTCCACTACGGGCTGGTGCCGCGGACCAACCGCGGCATCTTCGCCATCAACGAGCTCCCCGACCTGGCCGAGCGCATCCAGGTGGGCCTGCTGAACGTGCTCGAGGAGCGCGACGTGCAGATCCGCGGCTTCAAGGTCCGCCTGCCGCTCGACGTCGTGCTGTTCGCGTCGGCCAACCCCGAGGACTACACCAACCGCGGCCGGCTGATCACCCCGCTGAAGGATCGCTTCGGCGCCCAGATCCGCACCCACTACCCGCTCGACGTCGAGACCGAGATGGCGATCGTCGCCCAGGAGGCCGTCCCCCTGACCGACGATGGCCTCGAGGTGGTGGTCCCCGACTTCATGTCCGAGGTGGTGGCCACCCTGTCGCAGCTGGCCCGCCAGAGCAGCCACATCAACCAGCGCTCCGGCGTGTCGGTGCGCCTCACCGTCACCAACGCCGAGACGCTGGTCGCCAACGCTGCCCGCCGGGCGCTCAAGACCGGCGACACCAGCGTGGTGCCGCGGGTCTCGGACCTGGAGGCGCTGGCGGCCTCCACGTCGGGCAAGGTCGAGCTCGACACGCTCGACGACGACGGCGGCGAGGTCATCGAGCGCCTCGTGCGCCAGTCGGTGCTCACCGTGTTCCGCGACCGGCTCGACGTCACGGAGCTGCGCGGCGTGATCGAGGCGTTCGACGACGGCCGCGTCATCCACGCCGGCGAAGACGTCCCGGCGGTCGACGAGGCCCGCTTGGCGGCCGAGGTGCCGGCCATCGGATCGGCCGTGATCGCCCTGGTCGGCGACGACGAGCGCCCCGCGGTGGTGGCCAGCGCCGTGGAGTTCCTGCTCGAGGGCCTGCACCTCTCGAAGCGGCTCAACAAGGACGCCGACCACCGCGGCGTCCGGTCCACGTACCGCGCTCGCTGACGGGGGCTCCATGCTCGACCACGTGTCCATCCAGGTCGACGACCTGGCTGCTGCCGCCACGTTCTACGACGCCGTGTTCGAGCCGCTGGGCTACCGCCGGCTCATGGGCGACGAGCACGCCATCGGGTACGGCGACACCTTCCCGAGCTTCTGGATCGGCACCGCCTCCGACGCCATCCCCAACCGCCAGTCGCACCTGGCGTTCCAGGCCCCCAGCCGCGAAGCGGTCGATGCGTTCCTGGCGGCCGCCGAGGCCCAGGGGGCCGAGGTGCTGCACCCGGCCAAGGTGTGGCCCGAGTACCACGCCGGCTACTACGGCGCCTTCGTGCGAGACCCCGACGGCAACAACGTCGAGGCCGTCCACCACACCTTCGGCTGAGGCGCGCCGGGGCGGGCCGGCTGCCCGGTCAGTTCCGGTACGGGGCCGCGCAGTCCCACGCCACCTCGATCTCCTCCTTCTGGCGTCCGAGGTAGGCGTGGGGGTGGTCGCGCCGGCAGCGCCAATCGGTCACCACCGGGCCCCAGCTGATGCCGGGGCTGAGCCGGCCTCCGCTGGCCTCGTTGGCATCGTCGGGCTGGATCACGTCGATGCGGACCACGGCGAAGAGGAGCTGCAGCGCCACCATCGCCATCAGCACCCTCGGCCGGTCCTTCAGGGCCACCGCGTAGAGGATGGCGATGCAGAGGAGCGAGGGGAGGAGGTGGGCCATCTTCCAGGGGAACCGGATGAACAGGACCTGCGACAGGACCAGTCCGGGTACGGCGAATCGCACCAGCCACGACGCCGACCAGGAGCGGATCGCGGTGACCACGGCCGGCAGCGCCGCGAGGGCCACGATCACCGTGGGCAGGCCGAGCAGCAGGAGGTCCTTGGCCACGGCCCGGCCCAGCTGGACGAGCGGGGTGGACGACGAGAAGTCGTTCTGGGCGAACGACAGCCCACCGGCGTGGACCGCGGACGGGATGAACAGGACCAGGGTGACCAGCCCGCACACGACGGCGGTGACGAGGACGCGACGGCGCGCCGGACGGCCGGTGCCCAGCTCGGCGAACAAGGCGGCGGCGATCAGCGTCATCGAGCCGACCCGGCTGCCCATGGCGGCGGCGGCGAGCACCCCGGCCAGCACCGGTCGGTCGGCGCGCAGCGCGAGGGCTGCGAGCACGCAGAACATCAGGGCGAACACGTAGTCGGCGGTGGAGGTGGCGGCGATGATGAACCACGGGTTGGCGGCGACGAGGGCGACGCCCCACCGTCCCGCTCGGCCGACGCCCTCGTCGTGGAGCAGCCGATCGAGGGCCCACACCAGCACGCCCGCCGCCGCGAGCGACGCCAGGTTGGTGAGGACCGGGCCGCCGATGAGGTCGAGGATGCCGACGATGGTCTCGTGCACCGGTGCGCCGGGCGGCCGGCTGGGCACGTAGGCGAGGTGCCTCGCGATCGAGCGGCCCGACCGGAACACGTTGCCGACGTCGAGGTCGTTGCCCGGGCCGCTGATGATCAGTGGAACGGCGACGATCAGCGCGACGGCCGTGAACGTCGGCCACCACCACCGGGGGGCGTCCTGCTCGGTGGTGGTGCCCCGCTCCTGCATCGGCGGCCACTCTAAGAGCGCGCCCCGGTCCCTGGGTGCAGCGGGGTCAGCCGACCTTGCCGAGCTGCGCCACCACCGTGAGGACCCAGAGGCCACCCAGGCCGATGCCGGCCGTCACCAGGAGGCGGCGGGGCGCGGCCCGGATGAGGAGCAGGGTCGACAGCAGGCCCGCCTCGGTGGCGGCGCGCATGAACGCGGTGGCGCCTGACCAGAGGTACGCGTTGAGGAGCAGCACCACGGCCACGGCGCCGAGCCACGCGATCCGCTCGGCGTCGAGCCACATCCGGCGGGTGCGCCACAGGGCCCAGCCGGCGGCGGCCACCAGGGCGATGAGCCCGAGGATCGAGAGCAGGCGGAACGCCTCGGTGCCGCCGCTCGGCGGCACCACCTTGGTGAGCTGGTCGACCAGGCCGCTCAGCGGCGCGGTCAGGTTGTTGTCGCCCGACGAGCTGAGCGGGAGGGCCCCGAAGCGGTCGCGCTGGAGGAGCTGCCAGCCCCCGAACACCGCCAGGGCGGTGCCGCCGGCGAGCACCTGGGGGAGCGCGCTCCGCCGCACCTCGTCGTCGCCCCGCCCCGCCCACAGCCCGGCGAGCACGACGGCGAACGGCACGACCGTGGTGGTGTCGCGCGTGAGCACGGCGGCGCAGAGCAGCAGACCGGTCGCCACCCATCGACGGTGCCGGAGGGCGAGGAGGGCCCCGAGCAGGAACGACGCGGCGACCAGCTCCGAGGTGTCGAGGCTGAGCGAGTAGGCGAACCCCGGCCAGAGGAACAGGAGGAGGCCCCACGCGGCGTGACGGTCGGCGCTGCGCGCCAGGCCGCCGCCGATGGCACCGACCGCGGCCGCTGCCACCAGGTTCAGGCCGATCAGGGCCCACGGGACGAGGTCGGGGTCGCCGCCGCTCGCCACCCAGGCGAGCGCGCCGTACCCCCACCGGGCGTTGCGCAGCGACGGGAGGTCGAAGGTGACGCCATCGACGGTCTTGGCGGTGGACCAGGGCGCCAGCCCGATCCGGTAGAAGAACTGGCCGTCGAAGGCGGCGTCGGCGTCCTGGACGGTCAGCGAACCGCGGGCGCCCTCCGCCGAGGTCCAGGGCGGACCGGCGTGCACGAGCACCGACGGATCGCGATCGGCTCGCACGAGCAGCGCGCCCACGAACACCAGGGCGAGGAGCAGGGCGGCCAGGCCGGGAACCCAGATCCGGTCAGGCAGCCTCACGGATCCGGACCCTACCGGCGGCGGTGGTCCGGGCTGGTGAGGCCGGCCGCCGCCCAGGGTCGGCGCCGTTCAGCGCGGGACCGGTGCGCCACCCGCGACCCGGCTGAGGAGGTCGCCGGCCGGGCGGAGGGAGCGGTCCGACCGCACCAGCGCCCGTCCCGACGGTTGGCCGGGGCCGTCGATCGGTCCCGTCCACCACAGGCCGCGCAGGTCGATGCCGCCGGCCGCCGCATCCTCGGCCACCTCGAGGACCTCGCGGACGTACTCCTCCTGGTCGCCGTCGGCGGGCACGGGTGCGCCGACGCCGGCGATGAGCAGGGGCCGCTCGGGCAGCGCGTCGGCGAGCTGGTGCAGCACGAGGGCCAGCCCCTCGGCCCAGGCCACCTGGCCGTCGGGCCCGGTGGCCAGCGCCTGCGGGTAGGGGAGCAGAGCTCCGTCGCCGCGCACGGCGAGCGCGTGGCGGTACGTGAACCCGATGAGGTCGAACGCCTCGCGGGCTCCGGGCACCTCGATCGGCGACCGGTTGGGCAGCACGAGGGTCTCCTCGGCGAGGAGGCGCAGCCAGCTCCGGCGGTGCACCTCGTCGACCTTCTGGGCCATCACCTCGGCGTCGGCCGTCGGGGGTGCGTCCGGCGCCAGCCGGGCCGGGAACACCGGCACCAGCCAGTGGGCGGTGGCCACGGGCTGGCCGTCCTGACGGAGCCTGAGGGCGGCGTCGACCGACGCGAGCAGCACGCCCTCCAGCGCGCCCGTGAAGCCCTCGCCGTCGTCGTGGCGGCCGGGGGGCCGCACCCCGTCGAGCCACCCGCGGGCGGCCCAGCGGTTGGGCTCGAACGTGGGGACCCACCCGTGGACGAGGTCGCCGAACCCCTCGCCGACGAACTCCACGTGGCGCGACCAGAAGTACCCCCGGCTGCGGGCATCGCCGAACCCGTGCTCGTCGACCGCGAACCAGCCGGGGAGCGACCCGTCGTGGAGGCAGGCCCAGACGGACACCCCTGCGGCTCGGGCGGCCTCGAGGACCTGCCGCGCGTGCTCCACGGCGGCGGTGTCGTGCCGGCCGGGCTCCGGCTCCAGACGGGACCAGTCGAGCACGTAGCGCAGGTGGCCGAGCCCTACGTCGGCGAGGAGCGGGAGGTCGTCGACGAACGAGGAGGCGAAGCCGATCCCGGTCCCGGACTCGGCGAGGCGGCCCCGCACCTCCCAGTCGCGCCGGTCGGACGCGTCGGCCGCACCCTCGGTGGCATCGGACGATGCACCGCCACCCCACCAGAAGTCCTCGGGAAACGACATGCCTGCATCCTCGCCGACCCGGCCGCGATTCCCGCGAAGCGGGCGTAGCCTCGGACCGTGATCCGTCGCTCGCAGGCCTCGAAGGTCCGGTACTCCCGCTGGGATGGCACCCAGGTCGGCTTCGAGCTCGATGCCGACTCGCTGCTCAACGAGATCAACGACGACCTCCTCTACCACGGCGACCTGAACGCGGCCCTCCGCCGGCTCATGAACTCCGGGTTCGACGACCGCAACGGCGAGCGGATCCAGGGCATGAAGGACCTCATGGAGAAGCTGCGCCAGAGCCGCCGCGAGCGCCTGGAGCAGTACGACCTCGGGGGCGTCTACGACGACATCGCGGAGCAGCTCCGCGAGGTGGTCGACATGGAGCGAGACGCGCTCGACCGGTTGCAGCGCGACGCCGACGAGTCCGGCGACGCCCGTCGCAAGGAGGTCACCGACGAAGCCGTGTCCGAGCGGCGCATGGAGCTCGACCTGCTTCCCCCGGACCTCGCGGGCATGGTGAAGGAGCTGTCGGAGTACGACTTCACGAGCAGCGAGGCGCGCGAGCGCTTCGAGGAGCTGACCGACCAGCTGCGCGAGCAGCTCGCGCAGCGGTGGTTCAACCAGATGGCCGGGGCCATGAACGACGTCTCGCCCGAGGCCCTCGCCCGCACCAAGGACATGCTGGCCGAGCTCAACCAGATGCTCCAGGACCGCAACGCGGGCAAGGAGCCCGACTTCGACGGCTTCATGGAGCGCTACGGCGACTTCTTCCCCGAAGACCCGCAGAACCTCGAGGAGCTGCTCGAGGTGATGGCCCGCCGCATGGCCGCCATGCAGGCGATGATGAACTCGATGACGCCCGAGCAGCGGGCGCAGCTCCAGGGCCTGTCCGAGCAGCTCCTCGAAGACATGGACCTCCGCTGGCAGATGGACCAGCTCTCGGCCAACCTCCAGCAGGCGTTCCCCGACATGGGGTGGAACCGGCGCTACGACTTCGAGGGCCAGGACCCGCTCGGGTTCGCCGACGCGGCCGAGGTGATGAACGAGCTCGGCGACCTGGACCAGCTCGAGCAGCTGATGCGAGGAGCCGCCAACCCCGGTGCCCTGGCGGAGGTCGATCTCGACCGGGCCCGCCAGCTCCTGGGCGAGGAGGCGGCCGACAGCCTCGAGAAGATGGCCGAGCTGGCCAAGATGCTCGAGGATGCCGGGCTCATCGAGAACCGCGAGGGCCGCTTCGAGCTCACGCCTGCGGGCCTGCGCCGCATCGGCAAGCACGCCCTGAACGACCTGTTCTCGAAGCTGGCCCGAGACAAGCTCGGCCAGCACGAGCTCACCCGCACGGGCATCGGCCACGAGCGCTCGATGGACACCAAGCCCTACGAGTTCGGCGACCCGTTCAACCTCCACATCGAGCGCACCATCCGCAACGCGGTCGCCCGCCAGGGGGGCGGCACCCCGGTGCGCCTCTCACCCGACGACTTCGAGATCGAGCAGACCGAGCTCACCACGCGGTCGGCCACCGTGCTGATGGTCGACCTCTCGCTGTCGATGCCGATGCGCGACAACTTCCTCGCGGCCAAGAAGGTGGCGATGGCCCTGCACTCGCTCATCTCCAGCCAGTACCCGAGGGACTTCCTCGGCCTGGTGGGCTTCAGCGAGGTGGCCCGGGTGATCGAGCCCCGAGACCTCCCCGAGGTCAGCTGGGACTACGTCTACGGCACCAACATGCAGCACGGCTTCCAGCTGGCCCGCAAGATGCTCGCCCGCGAGTACGGCACCAAGCAGATCATCATGATCACCGACGGTGAGCCCACCGCCCACATCACCGCCAGCGGGCACCCGGTCTTCAGCTACCCGCCCACGCAGGAAACGGTCGACGCCACGCTCACCGAGGTGATGCGGGCCACGCGCGAGGGCATCCGCATCAACACGTTCATGCTCGACGCCACCGCCCACCTGCAGCGCTTCATCGAGCAGCTCACCCAGCTGAACAAGGGCCGCGCCTTCTTCACCACTCCCGAGACGCTGGGCGACTACGTGCTGGTCGACTTCCTCGAGAGCCGTCGCTCGCAGTCGCGGGCGGGCCGGGGCCGTCGGACCGGGTAGCCGCCGCCGGCCCGATCAGCGGCTCGGAGCGCCGAGCCGTCGGGCCGCGAAGTCCTCGATCGCCGCCACCAGGGCGTCGGGCTCCTCGATGGGCAGGGTGTGGGATGCCCCTGCGAACGCCAGCAGCTCGCTGCCGGGCACCTCGTGGTGGATGGCCTCCGAGCACCGCGCCGGGGTGAACGGGTCGGCACCCGCTGCGACCACGAGGGTGGGGGCGGTGATGCTGGACAGCAGGTCGGTGGCGCTGTGGGCCCGCATGGCGGCCGCCAGCAGCACCACGACGGCGGGGTCGGTGGACTTCACGTGGAGCAGGTACGGGTGGAGGTCCTCCTTGGTGGCCTTGGGGCCGGCGGCACCGGACAGGCGGGCGCCGAGGTGGCCCACCGAGGCCGGGCCGATGGTGGCCCACACCGGGGCGAGGATCTCGGGGAACCAGCGGACGATGCCGGCGCCCACGGGGAAGAGGTGGTCGAACGCCGAGGTGCCGTAGAAGGTCTTGGCCGGGTTCTCCGCGGTGCCGGCCACCAGCACCAGCGCCTGCACGCGATCGGGTGCCTGGCGGTACACCTCGAGGGCGGTCTGCACGCCCATCGAGTGGCCGATCACGATCGCCGACTCCACGCCGGCGTCGTCGAGCACGGACAGCAGGTCGCGGGCGATGCGCGGCATCGACAGGTCGTCGATGGTGAGGTTGCGGGCGCCCCGCCCCGGTGTGCGAGGCAGGCCCGAGCGGCCGTGGCCGCGGGTGTCGGGGAGCAGGCACGGGTGCCCCGCCGCCTCGAGCAGCGGCAGCACCTTGCCCCAGTAGGCGTCGCTGCACGACCAGCCGTTGGCGAACAGCAGGGGAGCGGCGGGTCCGCCCTGGTTGCGGAACGTGTACGCGATCGGGGTGCCGTCATCGGCCACGACGCGCCGCTCCTTGGCGAACAGCGCGTAGCCCTCGTCGGCTCCGGGGCGCGGTTCCCACGGCTCGTCGATCGGGTCGCTCATGGTGGCTCCTCGTGGCCCACGGCCAAGTTCTGCTTGCGCTTCCGTCCGCCAGCGGCGAAGATCACACCAATGTAATTTCATGCGTGGTATGGGAAGTGCTTCGGCACCACCGGCCACCACTGGCACCCGATCGTACGGGTGCCTCCCCAATCGGGACGACTCTGGGGGTCAGCCCACATGCACGAAGCAACCGAACCAGCCGAAGCCAAGGGATGGCAGGACTTCGCCAACTGCCTTGGCGTCGATCCCGACCTCTTCTTCCCCGAGCGCGGCGCGTCCACGCGGGAGGCCAAGGAGGTCTGCAAGGGCTGCGTCGTGCGGGAGGACTGCCTGGAGTACGCCCTGGCCAACGGCGAGAAGTTCGGCATCTGGGGTGGCCTGAGCGAGCGGGAGCGCCGGCGCATCCGCCGCCAGCGGGCCCTCGCCCGTCGCTCCGCCCTCGAGGTCGAAGCCGGTGGCGACGCCGGCGGCGCTTCCGCCACCGCCTGATCGGTTCCGCTTAGCTGCGGATCCTCGCCTCGATCGTCCGGTCGGCGCTCAGATCGAGCTCGTCCCAGCGGGCTTCGGGCTCCCGGGCCAGCACCGCGGCGGGCACCAGCCCCACCAGCTCGCACCGGTCGATCCGCGCCAGGGCCGCCACGGCGTCGACCACACGACCCGGCCCGGTGCGCAGCGGGTCGATCAGGTTCATCGACACCTGCACCTCGTCGCCCACCAGGAGGCCGAGCGTCCGCACCTCCTGGCTGCGCAGCTGCGTCGCGATTGCCCGGGCCCGCGCCAGGTCGGGCTCGGCGAGCCACACGTTGTACGCCACGAGCACCGGACGCTGGCCCACCGCGATGGCGCCGGCGGTGGGGTGGGGGTGCTCGGGCCCGCAGTCGGGTGCCAGGTTGGCGAACGCCCCGCGGCGCACATCGGGCAGGGTCCGCTCGGCGCCGTAGCGGAAGCACGGCACGCCGAGCTCGCTCCCGGCCCAGGTGCAGAACGCGTCGCGGGCGGCCACCGCGTCGCCGGTGCTGCTGCCGTCGAGGGCGACGAACGGCACCACGTCGACCACACCGATGCGCGGGTGCGCGCCCTGGTGGGACCGGAGGTCGAGGCGCTCGACCGCCGCCGCGGCCACCGCCCGGGCCGCCGCTTCGCCCACGACCGTCAGGACCGAGCGGTTGTGGTCGGCATCGGTGTGCACGTCGAGCAGCGACGGGCCTGCCGCGGCCGCGATCTCGTCGATCGCCGCCCGGTCGCGACCCTCGCTGATGTTGATGACGCACTCGAGCACGCCACCAGCTTCACGGATGCCGCAGGTCGTGGGGAATTCAGGCCCCGACGTGGTGGCAATCGACCCAAGGGGTTACGGTGACCACATGGGCCTTGGACCGCCGGAACTCATCATCGTGCTCATCATCGTGCTCGTGCTGTTCGGCGGCGCGAAGCTGCCGAAGCTCGCCAAGTCGCTCGGCGAGGCGCAGCGCGAGTTCAAGAAGGGCCAGGACGACGGCGACAAGCCGAAGACCGACGAGGCGTCGTCCGAAGCCACGAAGCCCTCAGACTCCGCCAGCTGACACGAGCCCGCTCAGACCGCGGCAGCAGCCTCTTGGCGGCGCCGCTTGAGGATGCGCCGGCGCTCCCGCTCGGAGCAACCGCCCCACACGCCGTGATCGATCCGGTTGTCGAGCGCGTACTCGAGGCACTCGGCACGGACGGGGCACTCGGCGCAGATCTGGCGAGCAGCGTCGACACCGACCCCGTCGCTCGGGAAGAAGGCGGCCGGCGGATACCACCGGCAGTGGCCTTCGTTCATCCACTCGAGCTGGACCTCGTCCATGTGGGCTCCTCTGGGATCGAACGTGATCCCGCTGGGGTTCTGGCAGCTGGTCGCTGTCAGGCCGAGGGGTGCTCCCGACCGGAACAGGACGTGTTCGTCTCGGTTCCTGACGTTCCCGGCCCGGCCATGGTTCCCCGCCCTCCGTGTGGGTTCGGTGCAGACGCGGTGGAGATACGGCCAAAACCTGCTTGCATGGCGTCATGAGATCGGGACGCGACGGCCGTCACCCCAATGCAGAGCAGCCGTCATCGGCCTTCAACCCGTGGGCGCCGCGCTCGGGTGGAGCGGCCGCGTCGGCCCGGCCGTCGGCCGCTGCTCCCGGGGCCGTCTCGTCGCCCCCGATGGCCCGCCACCAGGCCGCCAGCGGGCCGGCGACGCCTCCCGAGGCGCCGCTCACGGCCGCGCTCGGTGGCCGTGCCCCCGTCGCCGACGACGCCCGCCCGCCGGGCGCCCCGCCGGCGCCGCCCACGGGGTGGCCCGAGCCCCGCCTTCCCCACGCCCTGTCCACCGGCAAGCCCGACAAGCCGCGCAGCACCGTGCTCATCGCGTTCTGCGCCTTCCTGTTCGGTTCGCTCCTGGTCGGGGCGGCGTTCGCGTCCTATGCGCTGGGCGATCGCAACGACGAGGCGTCGGGGGCCACCACCACCACCACGCAGCCGCTTCGCTCCGCCGAGCCGCTCGACATCCAGAAGATCCTCGACATCGCCCGTCCGTCGGTCGTCACCATCCAGACCGGCAGCCCCGATGGCCTCTTCGGCGGGGCCGGTTCCGGGGTGGTCATCTCCTCCGATGGGCTGATCCTGACGAACGCCCACGTCATCGAGGGTGCGGGCAGCAACATCTCGGTGCGCTTCAGCGACGGCACCTCCGTGGAGGCCAAGTTGGTGGGCGCGTCGACGGCCGACGACATCGCCCTCATCCGGGCCGACCGCACCGACCTCACCCCGGCCAAGATGGGATCGAGCGCCAACCTGCTGGTGGGTGACCCGGTGGTGGCCATCGGCAACGCCCTCAACCTGGGCGGCGACCCGAGCGTGACCAGCGGCATCGTGTCGGCCAAGGACCGCGAGATCAACGAGGGCGCCCTGCGCCTCGACAACCTCATCCAGACCGATGCGGCGATCAACCCGGGCAACTCCGGCGGTCCGCTGGTCAACGCCAGCGGCGAGGTCGTGGGCATCAACACGGCCATCATCGCGGGGGCGCAGAACGTCGGCTTCTCGATCGCCATCGACTCGGTCCAGGACCTCATCGAGACGCTCAAGGCCGGCGGCGGCGATCTCACGGCCGACACCGCGGTCCTCGGCCTGACCTCGGTCGACGTCGACTCGCCCAATGTCCCCCAGCAGCTCAAGGACCAGTTCGGCATCACCGCCGACCAGGGCGCGCTGGTGTCCTCGGTCGACCCGAAGGGCGGTGCGTCGAGCGCCGGCATCCAGGAGGGCGACGTCGTCCGGGAGCTCAACGGGCAGGAGATCCTGGGCGCCACCGACCTCACCCGGATGGTGCGCCGCTACCAGCCCGGCGACCAGGTCGAGGTCACCGTCGAGCGCAGGGGCCAGCGCCAGACCTTCCGGGTGACGCTCGGGCCCTGAGGTCGTCGTCGGGCCGAGATGAGCGATCCGGCACCCCACCGCTAAGGTTGGCGTCATGTCGTCGACCGAGCCCGAGCTGTCCCAGGAACCGCCACGAGGCCACGTGCGCGTGGTCTACCTGGGCCCTGTCGCCCCGCACTGGGATCTGCAGAGCGACTTCGGCGACCGGGCGCTCATCGAAGGGTTCCGGGTCCGCATGCAGGCCCGGCTCCAGCTGGTGCCGCCACACGATCCGCAGTTCCGCCGCAACCGCGAGCGCGTGATCCGCGACGCCGAGCGCGAGAACCTGCTGCTCGACTGGGACCTCGGCCTCCCCGAGGACTGATCCGCGCCGTCCGTTCACCGGGCGGACACCTCCAGGTCTGTTGGCCGTCCGCGAGCGTCGCTACGCTCCGGGGCCATGGAGCCCGATCTCGCCGACCAGTCCGACGATGGCGACCGGAGCCTCGACGCTGATCGGTTCCTGAACAGAGAGCTCTCGTGGCTCGACTTCAACGCACGCGTGCTGGAGTCGGCCGCCGACCCGCGGGTGCCGCTGCTCGAGCGGGCCAAGTTCTGCGCCATCTTCAGCCAGAACCTCGACGAGTTCTTCCAGGTCCGGGTGGCGGGCCTGTCCGACCAGCTCCTGGCCAAGTTGGGGCGCACCTCGCCCGATGGCAAGAGCCCGGGCGACCAGCTGAAGGCCATCGCCCAGCGGGTGGGCGACCTGGTCGACCGGCTCGAGCACCTCTTCCTCGACGACATCGTCCCGGCGCTGGCCGATGTGGGCGTGGTCTTCTCCGATTGGAAGGAGCTCGACGAGGACGATTGGGAGTACCTCGTCGGCGAGTTCGAGGCGCGGATCTTCCCGGTCCTCACGCCCCTGGCCGTCGACCCGGGTCACCCCTTCCCGTACATCTCGAGCCTCTCGCTCAACCTGGCGGTCGTTCTGCGAGACCCCACCAACGACGAGCGCCGCTTCGCCCGCGTGAAGGTGCCGCCGCTGCTGCCCCGGTTCGTGGTCATGCCCGATGGCGAGCGGTTCGTACCGCTCGAGCAGGTGATCGCCGCCCACCTCGACCGCCTGTTCCCGGGGATGGACGTCGTCGAGACGTTCGCCTTCCGCGTCACCCGCAACGCCGACCTCACCCTCGAGGAGGAGGAGGCCGACGATCTGCTGGCCGCCGTGGAGATGGAGCTGCGCCGCCGGCGGTTCGGCTCGGCCGTGCGCCTCGAGGTCGATGCCCGGGTGACGCGAGAGGTGCGCGAGCTGCTCGTCCGCGAGCTCGACCTGACCGACGATGCCGTCCACGAGAGCGTCGGCCCCCTCGACCTCGGCGGCCTGTGGGCCCTGCGAGACCTCGACCGGCCCGACCTCAAGGACGAGCCGTGGACCCCGGTCACCCAGGCCCGCCTGGCGGTGACCGACGACGAGAGGCCCGACATCTTCTCGGTGATCGCCGACGGCGACGTGCTGGTGCACCACCCGTACGACTCGTTCTCCACATCGGTCGAGGAGTTCGTGCGGCAGGCGTCGCGAGACCCCAAGGTGCTCGCCATCAAGCTCACGCTGTACCGCACGTCCGGTGACAGCTCGATCATCAAGTCGCTCATCCGGGCGGCCGAGCGCGGCAAGCAGGTGGCGGCGCTCGTCGAGCTGAAGGCCCGCTTCGACGAGGCCGCCAACATCGGCTGGGCCCGCGCCCTGGAGCAGGCCGGGGTGCACGTCACCTACGGGCTCGTCGGGCTCAAGACCCACACCAAGACGGCCCTCGTCGTGCGCGACGAGGGCACCGGGGTGCGCAGCTACTGCCACATCGGCACGGGCAACTACAACGCCAAGACCGCCAAGCTCTACGAGGACCTGGGCGTGCTGACCGCCGACCCGCTCGTCGGGGCCGACCTGGCCCAGCTGTTCAACTTCCTCACGGGGTACGGGCGCAACGTGCAGTACCGGCGCCTCCTGGTGGCGCCCCACCCCTTGCGCAGCCGGCTCTACGAGCTGATCGATCAGGAGACGGTGGCCCCCGAAGGCCGCATCGTCATGAAGATGAACAGCCTGGTCGACCCCGAGATCATCGATCGGCTGTACGCGGCATCGCAGGCCGGCGTCGAGATCGACCTGATCATCCGGGGCATCTGCTGCCTGCGCCCTGGGGTCCCCGGCCTCTCCGAGCACATCCGGGTCCGGTCGCTGATCGGCCGCTACCTCGAGCACTCGCGCATCTACCACTTCGCCAACGGCTCCGGCCCCGGCGATGCCGTCACCTACATCGGCTCCGCCGACCTGATGCCCCGCAACCTCGATCGTCGCATCGAGGCCCTGGTGCCGGTGATCGATCCGTTGCTGCAGCGCCGGGTCATGGAGATCCTCCAGGTGTGCATGGCCGACGACACGCTGGCGTGGGCCCTCGGTCCCGACGGCGAGTGGACGCGGGTCGCGCCGATCGACGCCGGCGGCACGGTCGACGCCCACCTCCGGTTCCAGGAGCTGGCCCTGACCCGGGCCCGCCGGGCCGACGTCGACGCCTGATGGCGGTCGATCCGGAGCGACCGCAGGTGCTGGCGGCGGGCGGCCTGGTGTGGCGGCGCACCGACGGCCAGCTCGAGGTCCTGCTCGTGCACCGGCCGCGCTACGACGACTGGAGCTTCCCGAAGGGGAAGTGCGACCCCGGTGAGTCGTTCGAGCAGACGGCCGAGCGCGAGGTGCTCGAGGAGACCGGCCTCCAGGTGGCCTTCGGGCCCGAGCTCGACGAGGTCCGCTACCGCGACCACAAGGGGCGCTCCAAGCTGGTGCGCTACTGGGCGATGACCGTCACCGGTGGCATGTTCGAGCCCAACGACGAGGTCGACGAGGTGCGGTGGCTCCCGGCTGACGAGGCTGCCGCCCTGGTCAGCTACGGACACGACCGGCAGCTGCTCGACGGGTTCGCGCCCGTCGGCTGATACCCGGTGGGCGGGCCGCCCGGATCGGTGCGGTCGGAACCGTCCTGAGGGGCGATGGCAAGAGTTGGCGAGTCGTTCACCCCTGGTTCACCGGCGGCCCCCTGGGGTGACACCCGCCCTCTTTACGGTTCGAGGCGTCAAGAGACGAACAGACGCCCAAGGAGGGCTCCCCTTGAAGAACCGCAGAGGCATCGCCTCGCTGATCGCCACCGCCGCCGTGCTCACGCTCATCGCAGCGGGTTGCGGCAGCTCCGGCGGCAGCGACTCGAGTGGCGACAAGACCACCACGACGGAGAAGGCGGCGGCGAACACCGATGGCCTCTCCAAGCTCAACGGCAAGCTCGACGGCCAGGGCTCGAGCTTCCAGGACACGTTCCAGCAGAAGGTCAGCACCGGCTTCGATGCCGCGGTGAAGGACGCCGGTGGCAGCACCACCGTCACCTACACCAAGACCGGCTCCTCCGACGGCAAGAAGGCCCTCGCCGACGGCACGGTCGACTACGCCGGCACCGACTCGGCCATCAAGGACGACGAGAAGGCCGCGTTCGGCAGCACCGAGGTCCTGTACTTCCCCGTCGTCGGTGGTCCCATCGCCGTGGCGTTCAACCTCAAGGGCGTCGACTCGCTCAACCTGAGCCCCGACACCATCGCCGGGATCTTCCAGGGCGACATCACCACCTGGGACGACGCCGCCATCAAGAAGGACAACCCCGACGCCACGCTGCCGTCGACCAAGATCACGGTCGTGCACCGCTCGGACGGCTCCGGCACCACCAGCAACTTCACCAAGTTCCTGGTCGCCGCCGCCCCCGACACCTGGAAGCTCGACTCGGGTGAGACCGTCGAGTGGCCCGCCTCCACCCAGGGCGCCGAGAAGAGCACCGGGGTGACCTCGGTCGTCGCCGGCACCGACGGTGCCATCGGCTACGCCGACCTCGCCGACGCCGCCAAGGCCGACCTCTCGGTTGCCAGCGTCGGCAACGCCAGCGGAGACTTCATCGCTCCCAACCCCGACAGCGCCTCTGCGGCCCTGGCCGGCGCGGAGATCAACGATGACCTCACCTACAACCCGCTGAACGTCGACGCCGACGGGGCCTACCCCATCACGTCGCCGACCTGGATGCTGGTCGACAAGGTCCAGAAGGATGCGGCCACCGCCGCCGTCTTGAAGGCGTACCTCAACTACGTCCTCACCACCGGACAAGACGACGCCAAGGGCCTCCTCTACGCTCCGCTGCCTGAGGACCTCGCCACCAAGGCCATCGCCCAGATCGACGACATCACCGTCGGCTGATCGACCTGGACGCCAGTCGGGACCGAGCCCTTGCGGGCTCGGTCCCGCTGCGTTCCACCCACCCCTCCCTCCCGACCTGAGGACTGCATGACCGCCCTCAACCTGACCGACCTCGACCGTGCCTCCACCGCTCCGCTGGTGGAAGGGCTCGACTCGAGCAAGGGCTCTACCCCCGACTCCGCCTTCCGGCTCACCGCGTTCGCCGCGGGCCTGATGGTCCTGGTGATTCTGGCGCTGATCACCTTCACCACCACGCAGGCCGCCTGGCCCGCGTTCTCGAAGTACTGGTCCTCGTACTGGACCACGGCCGACTGGCGCCCCAACCAGCAGGCCTTCGGCATCCTCGGCTTCATCTGGGCCACCCTCATGATCTCGTTCATCGGGATCCTCCTGGCGGTGCCGGTCGCCATCGGGATCGCCCTGTTCGCCACCGAGGTGGCGCCCCGCCGCCTCCGCCGGTCGATCACCACGGTGATGGACCTCCTCGCCGCCATCCCCTCGGTCGTGTTCGGCCTGGTCGGCTTCTACGTCCTGCGGTCGCCGCTGCAGGACCTGTTCCGCAGCCTGGGCGATGCGTGCGCCGGCATCCCGGTGCTGAACAAGGTCTTCGGGCAGGGCTCGGCGGGCATCAGCATCCTGCTGGCCGCCATCGTGCTGTCGATCATGATCCTGCCGATCGTCACCTCGGTCTCCCGCGAGGTGTTCGACACCGTCCCCCGCAACGACAAGGAGGGCGCCCTCGCCCTCGGGGCCACCCGGGCCGAGATGGTGAACGGCGTCGTGATCCCGCACTCGCTCGGCGGGCTCACCGGCGCCGTGATGCTCGGGCTGGGTCGGGCCATGGGCGAGACCATCGCCGTCACCCTGCTCATCGGCGGGTCGTCCAACCCGCCGATCACCGTCAACGTCCTGGGCGGGAGCGACGCCATGCCATCGGGCATCGCCCGGTACCTGTCCGAATCGTCCGGGGACTACCGGGCGGCGCTGATCGGGCTGGGGGTCACGCTGTTCGTGATCACGATGGTCGTGAACGTGCTCTCCCGCAAGGTGGTCGGAGTGTTCGACCGTCGTCTCAAGGGAGCCGCATGACCGCCACCGAGACCCCTCCCCGCAAGGTCGACGAGCGCCTCGTGGTGCCCAGCGACGTGCGCATCAGCACCATCAAGGGCGCCCGCTTCCGGCGGAACCGCATCGCCACGATCTCGATGATCGCGGCGTTCGTGCTGGCCACCATCCCGCTCATGTTCGTGGTGGGGAACGTGATCGTTCGCGGCGCCCCGGTGGTGAGCGCACGGTTCCTGACCAGCGACATCCCCAACGACGCGTCGGCCAACGAGCTCAGCGGCGACTGCGCCAAGCTGCAGAAGTACGACCCCACCGCCAAGTGCGACGCCGCCCCGGCCGTGAAGTCGCAACCGGGCATGGGCCCGGCCGTGATCGGCACGCTGGTCACCACGCTGCTGTCCGCACTGTTCGCCATCCCCCTCGGGATCATGGCGGCCATCTACCTCCACGAGTACGGCAAGCAGACCCGGCTCGCCCGCTTCATCCGGTTCATGACCGACGTGATGACCGGCGTGCCGTCGATCGTGATGGGCATCTTCATCTACACGCTGTGGATCTTGAAGTTCGGCCACGACCGGTCGGCGCTGGCGGCGGCCATGGCGCTGGCCTGCCTGATGCTGCCGATCGTGGTCCGCACGAGCGAGGAGATGCTCCGCCTCGTGCCCAACACCCTGCGCGAGGCCAGCGCCGGTCTGGGCGCCCGGACCTGGAAGACCACCTACAAGGTGGTCCTGCCCGCGGCCCTGCCGGGCCTGGTCTCGGGCGCGATGCTCGCGGTCGCCCGGGCCGCCGGCGAGACCGCCCCGGTGCTGTTCACCATCGGTGCTGTCAACTCGGTCGAGCAGGCCAAGACGATCACCGGGCAGAGCACCACGCTCTCGTTCCAGATCTACAACCTGATCACCAACGGCGGGAAGCTCTCCCCGCAGATGGCGTGGGGAGCAGCGCTCACGCTGATCGCCATCGTCTTGATCCTGACCACCATCGCCCGGACCGTCAGCGCACGGTTCGTGATGCGGTGAGACTGCCACGCATGACCGACGAGGAGAACCCCGTGCCGACCCCGGCTCCCATCCACATGGCCGATCCGGCCGAGCTCCACGAAGGACCGCCTGCGGACCCGACGGCGCCGCCGACCGTGTTCGAGGTCAACGACCTCTCGGTGCTGTACAGCGGCTTCCGTGCGGTGAAGGACGTCGACATCAAGATCGGCAAGAACGAGATCACCGCGTTCATCGGCCCGTCGGGCTGCGGCAAGACCACCGTCCTCCGGTGCTTCAACCGGATGAACGACCTCATCGAAGGCGCGGTGGTCGAAGGCGAGCTCAAGTACCACGGCATCGATCTCTACGACAAGGAGATCAACCCGGTCGAGGTGCGCCGCCGGATCGGGATGGTGTTCCAGAAGCCCAACCCGTTCCCCAAGTCGATCTTCGACAACGTGGCCTACGGGCCCAAGCTGGCCGGCATCAAGAAGAAGTCCGAGCTCGACGAGATCGTCGAGAAGGCGCTGCGCGGCGCCGCCATCTGGGACGAGGTCAAGGACCGCCTCCACAAGTCGGGCCTCGGCCTGTCGGGCGGCCAGCAGCAGCGCCTCTGCATCGCCCGGGCCCTGGCGGTGAACCCCGAGGTCATCCTCATGGACGAGCCGTGCTCTGCGCTCGACCCGATCGCCACCGGTCGCATCGAGGACCTGATGGAGGAGATCAAGCAGGACTACACGATCATCATCGTGACCCACAACATGCAGCAGGCCGCCCGGGTCAGCGACCGCTGCGCCTTCTTCACCACCGAGGTGAGCGAGACCAGCGACATCCGCACGGGGCTGCTCGTGGAGTTCGACGCCACGGAGAAGATGTTCTCGAACCCGTCGGATGTGCGGACCGAGAACTACGTCACCGGCCGGTTCGGCTGATCGCGCCGATCATGGTCCGACAAGGGTTCAACGCCGAGCTCGATCAGATCCGCCTCCAGGTGGAGCTGATGGCCGTCCGCGTCGACCAGAACCTCGAGCGCATGAAGGCGTTCCTGGCGACGGGCGACCTGGACGTCGCCGCCACCACGATCGCGGGCGACGACGACATCGATGCCATGAACCTCTCGCTCACCGAGCGCTGCTACGACCTGTTGGCGCGGGAGGCCCCCGTGGCCTCCGACCTGCGCTTCGTGATGTCGGTGCTGCGGGTGCTCGGCGAGCTGGAACGGGTGGGTGACCTGGCGCTGCGCGTGGTCAAGGTGGGGGAGGACTGGGAGCTCGTCCAGAGCTACCGCGGCACCTACGAGATCCTCCTGTCGATGGCCGACACGGCCGTCGACCAGTTCCGCGAGTTCCTCCGGGCCTGGTCGAGCCAGGATCTGGACCTCGCCGACCACCTGGCGCGGTCGGGTCCGGTGCTCGACCTCGCCAACGCCCAGCTGGTGAAGGAGCTGCTGCTCCTCGAAGGTCCTACGGCGGTCGCGGCCGCGCTCAATAGCCTGGTGATCGGAAAGGCACTCGATCGCATCGCCGATCACTCGGCCATCATCGGCAGCAGGCTCCGCTACCTGCTCACCGGCGACGCCGAGCACCTCGCCGCCGAGATTCGCTGAGACGGGAACCCCATGGTCGACAACGCAAGGAAGAGCTTCCAGCAGACGCTGGAGGAGATCCGCCAGGAGATGGTCCAGATGGCCGCGCTGGTCACCGAGGGCATCCCTCGTGCCACCGACGCACTGCTCGCCGGTGACCTCACCGACGCCCAGCGCATCATCGAGGGCGACGACCCGCTCGACGCCCGGGCGGTCGAGCTGGAGGAGCTCTGCTACCAGCAGCTCGCGCTCCAGCAGCCGATGGCCGGCGACCTGCGCGGCATCGTCACCGCCATCCGCATGATCTCCGAGATCGAGCGCTCGGGCGACCTCGTCGTCAACATCGCCAAGGGCTCGCGGCGGATCTTCGGCACCGAGCTGTCCCCGCGCCTGCGGGGGCTCATCACGCAGATGGGCGAGGAGGCCACCCGGCTGTTCCGGCTGGCCATCGACGCCTACATGGACGAGGACGCCGCCATGGGTGCGGCGCTCGACGACCTCGACGATCGGCTCGACGCCATCCACCGCGACTACATCCAGGAGATCTTCCTGGTGCACAACGCCGGCGACCTGCAGGTCCAGCCGGCGGTGCAGCTCGCCCTCATCGGCCGGTACTACGAGCGCATCGGCGACCACGCCGTCAACATCGGCGAGCGCGTGCGCTACATGGTGACCGGCTGGCTGCCCGAGCACACCGGCGCGGCGCGCGCCGCGGCGCTGCAGGCCAAGCCGCCGCCCGAGGACGGGTGACCAGGTGATCCTTCGCTCGGGCGCGCTGCGCCAGCGGCTCGACCAGCTGCGCGGCCGCTTCGAGCGCCGGCCCGGAGCCGACTCGGCGACGGTCGAGGAGGCCACCGATCGCCTCGAGGCGGCGGTCGACCGGCACTTCGCCAAGCAGGCGGCAACCCGGGTCACCGCCGACCGGCTGGTCGGTGCGCTCGATGTCATCCCGCAAGGGATCGTGCTGGCCGACGCCACGGGCGAGATGGTGTTCCGCAACCGCACCGCCGCCGACTACCTGTCGGCCCGGCACGGCGACGCGCTGGTGGGATCGCTCATCACCGAGCTGATCGCGGCGGCGGTCCGCGGGGAGTCGACCACCCGCACGATCGACCTGTTCGGTCCGCCTCGCCGCTCGCTGCAGCTGCGGTCGGTGCCCCTCGAATCGCTCGAGGGCCACCCGTCGCCCGCCGGCTCGGGTGGCCCGGTGGCGGGCGCCTTCCTGGTGGTCGAGGACATCTCGGAGCGGCAGCGGCTCGAAGCGGTGCGCCGGGACTTCGTGGCCAACATCAGCCACGAGCTCAAGACGCCCATCGGCGCGCTCGGCCTGCTCGCCGAGACGCTCGCCTACGAGGACGACCCCGACGTGGCCCGCCGCCTCGCCCAGCGCATGCAGCGCGAGGCGTTCCGCGTGGCCCACACCATCGACGACCTGCTCCAGCTCAGCCAGATCGAAGCGAGCGAGCCCCCCGTCGAGGCGCCCGTGTCCGTGGCACTGGTCATCGAGGAGGCGGTCGACCGCACCAGACCCGCGGCGGAGCTGCGCTCGGTCGACCTGGTGATCGAGCCCACCGAAGGCGCCCCCGCGGTGCTGGGCGACCGGCGCCAGCTGGTGTCCGCGGTCGCCAACCTGTGCGACAACGCGGTCAAGTACTCCGATGCCGGCACCGAGGTCCGCCTTCGGGCACGGTGCCACGACGGCTGGGTCGAGATCGACGTGGCCGATCAGGGCATCGGGATCCCCGCCCGCGACCAGGAGCGCGTCTTCGAGCGCTTCTACCGGGTCGACCGGGCCCGCAGCCGCGACACCGGCGGCACCGGCCTGGGCCTCGCCATCGTCCGCCACGTCGTCCAGAACCACCAGGGCGACATCACCGTGTCGTCGCGAGAGGGCGAGGGGTCCACGTTCACCCTGCGGCTGCCGGCGGCCGGCGCCGCCTCGTCTCCCGACGAAGGTCCGCCCGACCTCGAGCCCGTCGACGATCCCGCCGACCACGCCCGCTCCACCCCCGGGTCCCAGCTCCCCGCTGCCACCCCATCGAACCTGAGGAACACCGATGCCTGAGTCCACCACCGTCCTGGTCGTCGAAGACGAGGACAGCTTCATCGACGCGCTCACCGTGGGCCTGGCCCGCGAGGGGTTCCGCGTGCAGGTGGCTCGCGACGGCGCCGAGGCGCTTGCGATCTTCGACGCCGTGCGGCCCGATCTGGTGCTGCTCGACGTGATGCTGCCCAAGGTCTCCGGGATCGACGTGTGCCGGGAGATCCGCACCAAGTCGAAGGTGCCGATCATCATGGTCACGGCCAAGGCGTCGGAGATCGACACCGTGGTGGGCCTCGAGGTCGGCGCCGACGACTACGTGTCGAAGCCCTACCGCCTCCGGGAGCTGGTGGCCCGCATGCGCGCCGTGCTGCGCCGGGCGCCTGGGGCGGCCGAGCCCGAGGCCGCCGACACCTTCGACGTGCTCGAGATCGGCGACGTGACGCTCGACCCGTCGCGCCACGAGGTGGTCATCCGGGGCGACGACGTCTCCCTGCCCCTCAAGGAGTTCGAGCTCCTGCACATCCTGCTGGAGAACGCCGGTCGCGTGCTCAGCCGCGACCTCCTCATCGACCGGGTGTGGGGCCACGACTACGTCGGCGACACCAAGACGCTCGACGTCCACGTGAAGCGGCTGCGGGCCAAGGTCGAGGCCGACCCTTCCAACCCGAGCCGGATCGTCACCATCCGGGGCCTCGGCTACAAGTACGAGACGCCCAAGCTGTCACGAGCCTGAACGGCTGGTGAGCGCCGGTTCCGGGGGCTCTCGGGACGGGCCGTCAGACCGTGTCCCTACCATGGGACGGGTGACGGACCCCTTCGCGCCAAAGACGGGCAACCGCCCCGGCACGCCTGAGGGCAGCCGCGCGTTCATCGTCCGCCCCTTCCAGCGCCTGGCCCGCACCCACGTGGCCAACTGCATGGCCGACGCCATGCTGGCCGCCGCGCTGGCCGACTCGCTGTTCTTCTCGCTGCCCGCCGACAGCGCCCGATCGCCGGTGGTCCGGTACCTGATCATCACGATGCTGCCGTTCGCGGTCATCGCCCCCCTGGTGGGCCCGCTGATCGACCGGCTCAAGGGCGGCCACCGGTTCGTGCTGGTGGGCAGCACCGTCCTGCGGATCGTCCTCTGCTACCTGATGATCGGCGAGATCCGGGCGGGCGGGGCCAGCTTCTTCCTGCTCGCGCTCTGCGTGCTGGTCTGCCAGCGCGCCTACAACGTGGCGCGCAGCGCCCTGGTGCCCACCGTGGTGGCGTCCGACGACGAGCTCATCGAGGCCAACTCCAAGCTGGCCATCATCGGTGGCGTCTCCGCCTTCGTCGGCATCGTCCCGGCCGCCGTCCTGCTCAAGGTCTGGGGCCCGGGCTGGGCGCTCGGGCTGGCGATGGTCACCTACGGGACCAGCTCGGTGCTCGGCCTCCGGATCCCCCGGTCGCGGGTGGCGGTGGCCAAGCCCGACTCGGCGGAGAAGAGCGAGCTGCGCGGGGCCGGCATCCGGCTGGCGGGCGCGGCCATGTCGCTGCTGCGCATGTGCGTGGGCTTCTTGACCATGCTCGTCGCGTTCGACTTCCGCGGCGGTGACCGCGCCACCTGGGAGTTCGCGGTGGTGGCCGGCGTCAGCGTGGCGGCGCAGCTGGTGGGCGCGGCCGTGGCCCCCCGCCTCAAGGCCATGGCGAGCGAGGAGACCATCCTCACGGGATCGCTGGGCCTCGTGGTCGTGGGGACGTTCCTCGCGCTGTTCATCAACGAGGTCCTCGGTGCGTGCATCGTGGGCATGTCCGTCGGCTTCGCGGCCGCCCTCGGCAAGCTGGCCTTCGACTCGATCCTCCAGCGCGACGCACCCGACGCCAACCGGGGGCGATCGTTCGCTCGGTTCGAGACCCGGTTCCAGGTGTGGTTCGTGGCCGGGTCGTTCATCCCCGTCGCCATCAAGACCGGGGCGCGCGCCGGGTTCATCATCTTGTTCATCGTGGCCATCGTGGCCACCGCGTCCTACGTGATCGGCCGGATGGCCTGGGCGCACCGCACCGGCGAGCGCCAGACCGCGGCCACGGCTGCGGCCGTCGGGATCGAGGAGCGCTTCGCCGAGGTGTCCGGCGAGGTGAAGGGCCGCCTGGCCGCTGCGCCGCGCAGCGTGCTCAGCCGCCTGCGGGGGTCGGGCTCGGGGTCCGACCACGATGGCGATCCCACCGAGGTGGTCGATCGCGGTGCCGTCGACGGCCCCCACGACGAGGTCGACCCCGATGCCACGCCGGTGCCGTTCGCCGAGGCGCACACCGAGCCGTTCGACCAGGACCTGGCCCCCACCTCACCGGTGGCGTGGCGGCCCGAGAACGGCACCGAGCCGCTGCCCACCGAGTACCCGTGGGCGGCGCGGCCCGAAGACCCCACCGTCCCGCACGACGACCGTCAGGGCTGATCGCCGCCCAGGCCGCCGAGACCACCCAGGTCGTCGGGGATGTCGCCCAGGTCGCCCAGGTCGTCGGGCAGGTCGCTGGCCAGGTCGATGCGGGCCAGCCACAGCCCGGGGGCGTCGACCTCGTTGGGGGTGGGCAGCGAGTCGGCAGACGACCACAGGCGGTCGAGGCCGGCCTGGCCGGAGCGCTCGATGACGCCGGCGATGAACGAGGCGCCGCGGTCGAAGTGGGCCTGGGTGAGCTCGAGCCCGAGCAGCCGCTCCACGAAGCGGTCGGCGGCGTTGGCCTCGACCCGGCGGCGGCGGAGGGCCTCGGTGATCTGGGGGTACGAGCCCACCAGCCCGTGGCCGATCTCGTCCATGATGTGGTCGACGTAGGCGGCGAGCACGCACACGAGGGCGTCGAGCCAGGGGAGGATCTCCTGCTGGCGGCTGGAGCGCACCGCCCCGAGGACGACCTCGGGATCGCCCATCAGCTCCTGGAAGCGGGCCATCGGGTCGCCGCCGGTGGGGTCGACGTCGAGCTCGCCGAGCTTGCTGCCCAGGGCGTCGGGGTCGGACTCGAACGAGGAGGCGTAGTCGCCGAGCAGCTCGTCGAGGCGGGCCCGCACGTGGGGGAGGCCGAGCACGGCGTGGTTGGTGAGCTGGTGGAGGCAGACCCAGAGGCGCAGGTCGTCGCCGTCCATGGACCAATCGGAGGCGAAGGCCTCGACGTTGGCCGCGATGATCAGCACGTCGTCGGACGGCGGGCGGGGGATGGGCAGGTCGAACAGGCCGAAGTTGCGGGTGGCCAGGTGGCCGACCAGCGACCCGGTGGTCATGCCGAGCAGCATCGGGCTGAGCAGGCCCATGATCTGGCCGAGCCACGCCTCGGTGGGGTCGACGCCCTCGATGGCATCCTGCTGCTCGGCCAGACCGAAGCCGGGCACGCCGCCGCCGTCGGAGGTCGTGGGCGGGTGCAGCGCGGCGGCCATCTTCTCGATGAGCGGCCGGTAGGCATCGAGGGTGGCGAGCGTCCACTGGGTGCGCGTGACCGGCGTGACGGTGACGGAACGGCCCGTGGTGGAGGTGGACAGCCCGGTGGCCCGGGCCACGTGGAGGTCGGCCACGCGGGCCAGCTGCTCGTAGCGCACCCGTTCGAGCGGGTCGACGTTGGCCTCGCTCTCGCCGCCGGTGGCGATGGAGAGCGCCAGCTGGCGGGCGCCGTCCCACTGGACGGGGCCCTGCGAGCCCAGCATCTTCAGGAGGTCACCGAAGAACGGCATCCCTTCGAACGGGTTGGGGCCGGAGCTCATGGCAGCCATCGTACGACCCGATGTGGTGTTCCGTCCCTGCGGGCGGCAAGCTCGCGTGATGGTTCGCGTGGTGGTCACCGGAGCGGCGAGCTCCCTCGGACGGCGGGTGTCGGCGCTGCTCGCCGCGCACCCCGAGGTGGACGAGGTGGTCGGCATCGACCTGCGCGCCGGGGCCGGCGTCCGCGCCACCGACCTGGTGACCGGCGACCTGGCCGTCGCCTTCGAGGGGGCCCAGGCCGTGATCCACCTGGCGTCGGCGTTCGGACCGGCCATCGAGAGCGCCGAGATCGATGCCGCCGTCGACGTGGCCATGGCCCGGCGGGTGCTCGAAGCCGCCGACAAGGTGGCAGCCGCCCGCGTCGTGCTGCTGTCGAGCGCCACGGTCTACGGACCGTGGGCCAACAACGCCGTGCCGCTCACCGAGGAGGCGCCCCTGCGCCCGCACCCCGATCTCGCCTACGCGGTGCAGCTGGCCGAGGTGGAGCGCCTGGCGGCCGACTGGGCCGCCGACCACCCGTCCGCCACGGTGGCGCGGCTGCGCCCCGCCCCGGTGGTCGAGGACGGGCGCCTCGGCTGGCTGGCCCGGGCGTTCGACGCCGCGGGCGACGTGCCCACCGCCGACGACACGCCGGCTCAGTACCTGCACCTCGCCGACCTGGCCTCGGCCGTGGTCACGGCATGGTCCGCCGGCCTCGACGGGCCGGTCAACGTGGCTCCCGCCGGCTGGCTGACGCCCACCCAGCGCCGGGCGCTCGATCCGGTCCCCCGGATCCGGCTGCCCGAGGCCGTCGCCCTCAAGGTGGCGTCGTGGCGGTGGCGGCTGGGGCTGGCCCCCACGCCTCCCGGCATCCTCCCCTACGTGCGCCACCCGTGGGTGGTGGCCAACGATCGGCTCGTCGCTGCCGGCTGGGAGGAGACCTCCAGCAACGAGGAGGCCTACGTCATGGGCCACGAGGCCAGCGCGATCGAGCAGATCTCGCCCCAGCGCCGCCAGGAGCTGGCGCTCGGCGTGGCGGGCGCGGTCGCGGTGGCCGCCGCGGTGGGCGCCGGTGCGTTCATCCGCCACCGCCGTCGTCGTCGGTAGCTGCTGGTCGGCGGCGATCAGCCGCCGAGCTTGACCTCGGCGTGGTCGGTCGTGGTGCCGCGGTGCCAGGTGACGTCGACCCGGTCGCCGGGCTTCCAGGCCCGGAGCGAGACCACCAGGTCGCTGGCATCCTCGATCGTCTTGTCGTCGACCTGGGTGATCACGTCGCCGGGTCGCATCTCGGCGGCCGCGGCCGGTGAGCCGGCCGTGACGGTGGTGAGCTCGGCGCCACCGGGCACCCGGAGGAGCTCGGCGGCGGTGGGACTGAGGTCGACGGCGCGCACGCCCATCCAGGCGCGGCGGACCTTGCCGTCGTCGCGGAGGTCCATGGCGGCGGCGATGGCATCGTCGGCCGGGATGACCACGGCGAGGTGGTCTTGGCCCGACTGGGCGAGGACGATGCCGACGAGGTTCCCGTCGGCGTCGACCACGACGCCGCCGAGGGCATCGGTGGGCACCGCCCGGTCGAGCTGGACCGCATCGTGGAGGACCAGGGGATCGACGGTGGCGCGCAGGCCGGTGGCGCTGACCGAGGCGGTCATCACGCGCTGCTGCGGTGAGCCGTCGGGAGAGAGGGATGCCGCGCCGATGACCGCCACGGGCTCGCCGGCCGCCGCGTCGACCTGCTCGGTGCCGACGGGGGTGCCCGTCTCGCCGACGGCTCGGAGGATGGTCATGCCCGTGGCGTTGTCGTAGGCGCCGGCCTTGGCGGCGACGCGGGTGCCATCGACGTCGGTCACCATGAGATCGGTGGCGCCGCTCACGAGCGTGGACGCGACGGCGACGGTCCCGGCGGTGTCGATCCACACGCCGGTGCCCGACTGCCACTGGCCGTCGCGCTGGGCCTCGACGCGCACGAGCGATGGGGCCATGCGCTTGGCGAGCGACTGCGACGGGACGCCGGCCGGGGAGAAGACGGCGGTGGTGACCGCTCGGGCCGCCACCGTGCTGGGCGGGCGGACCTCGACGCGCTTGGGGCCGGCGACCCACATCACCGCCAGGGCTGCGGCGGCACCGACCACGCCGGCGCCGAGCAGCGCCACGGCCGCCCGGGCCCGCCGAGGAGGCGCGGGAGGCATCGGTGCGGGCCAGGCGGCCGGCGTGGGCATGCCGTGGCCCACCTCGGACGGGTGCCGCCACAGCCGGTCGTCGGGGGGCAGCGGAGGGCCCGCGGAGGGGCGTTCGGGGTCTTCGTCATCGTCGAACGCCATGGGCTGCCACGCTACCGATCCGCGCTTGCGGGTGGGCCGCGGCCGGTCACGCCTACGATGAGCACATGACCGCGGACGTCGACGCCATGTGGTTGCCGCCTGCCGGCGATGACTGGTTGGCCTGCGCCGACACGTCCCTGCCCGTGTCCAGGGCGTCGGAATGGGTGGTCAGGCCCGGTACGGGCGCCTCGATCACGTTCGTCGGCACCGTCCGCGACCACGCCGGAGACCGCACGGGCGTCCACCAGCTGGAGTACGAGGCGTACACCGAGCAGGTGGTCCCGGTCCTCGCCGTGGTGGCCGCGGCCACCCGGTCCCGGTTCCCGGAGGTCGACCGGCTGGTGCTCTGGCACCGCACCGGGACGCTGGCCGTCACCGAGTCCGCCGTGGTGGTGGCCGTGTCCACGCCCCACCGCGACGCTGCGTTCGATGCCGCCCGGTGGGCCATCGACGAGGTCAAGGCCACCGCCCCGATCTGGAAGCGCGAGCACTGGGACGGCGGCCACGACGATTGGGGCCGCTGCGACCACCGCGCCGGCCACGACGTCGCCGGCCTGCACGATCGGCAGGAGGCACCGGCGTGATCGTCCTCCTGTTCGTCCTCCTCCCGATCCTCGTCGTCGCCACCTACGCCATGTACGTGTGGGCCCGGAACCGCCAGCCCACGTCCGTCGAGTCCGGGGTCGATGCGTTCCGCCGCGAGATGACGGCCCTGTCCCCCGATGCGGCACCGGTGCAGCGCCGTCCCGACCGCGGCTACGACGCCGGGCCCAGCTCGCCGCGGCAGGCGCCTCGGCGGCCCGCTCCGGGTGAGGGCGATCGACCGATGCCCGGTGCCGACGAGACGGACCTGCCCTGATGGCAAGAGACCTCGCGATCGATCTCGGCACGGCCAACACGCTCGTCTACGCCAAGGGCCAGGGCATCGTGCTCAACGAGCCCTCGGTGATCGCCCTCAACCAGCAGACCGGCGACGTGCTGGCCATGGGCCAGGAGGCGTGGCAGATGATCGGGCGCACGCCCGGCTACATCGTGGCGGTGCGTCCGCTGCGCCAGGGCGCCATCACCGACTTCGACGTGACCCAGCGCATGATCCGGCTGCTGCTCCAGCGCGCCGGCGTGTCCAAGTTCAACCGGCCCCGCGTGGTCATCTGCGTGCCGTCGGCCATCACCGAGGTGGAGCGCCGAGCCGTCACCGAGGCCGCCCGCCGCGCGGGTGCCGCCGACGCCCAGCTCATCGAGCAGCCCATGGCCGCGGCGCTGGGCGCCTACCTCCCCGTCAACGAGCCCGCCGCCAACATGGTGGTCGACGTCGGCGGCGGCACGTCGGAGACCGCGCTCATCAGCCTCGGGGGCGTGGTGGCGCTGCAGGCCGTGCGGGTGGGGTCGTTCGACATCGATGCCGCCATCCAGACCTTCATCCGGCGCGAGTACGGCATCGCCATCGGCGAGCGCACCGCAGAGGAGATCAAGGTGGCCATCGGGTCGGCGTGGCCGGTCCAGGACGACGTCAAGGCCGAGGTGCGGGGCCGAGACCTCATGAGTGGGCTGCCCAAGACGGTGATCCTGTCGCCCCAGGAGGTCCGCGAGGCCATCTCCGAGCCGGTGTCGTCGATCGTCGACTCCGTGGTCGCCTGCCTCGGCGAGGCGCCGCCCGAGCTGGCGCACGACCTGATCGTGCGGGGCATGCACCTCGTGGGCGGCGGCGGCATGCTGAAGGGCCTGGCCCATCGGCTGGCCGAGGAGACCGAGATCCCGGTCACCCTCGTCGATCAGCCGCTCGAGGCCGTGGTGCTGGGCGCCGGGCGCTGCATCGAGGCCTACGACCAGCTGCGCGTGATGTTCATGGGGAACCGCTGATCCCCTGACCGCCCACCACCTCGGTGAGCACGTCGAGATCGGTGACCACGTGCAGCGGCGACTGCTCGCGCAGCCAGGCCAGGTTGCGGGCGTGCAGGTCGTCGGCGGGGTCGAAGCGGTTCAGGAAGACCACCACCGGGAGGGCGCCGAACGCCTCGGCCGACAGCAGGACCGCGTTGACGGTGCCGAGGCCGGCGTCGGCCACGAGGACCACGAGGTCGGGCTCCAGCCGCCCGGCCACGGTGACTGCATCGCCGTCGGAGCCGATGGGCGAGCGGGGGCCGCCCACGGTCTCGAGCCAGCCGATGCCCACCGGGCCGCCTTGATCGTGGGCGGGCCAGCGGAGCTCGTCGAGGAGGTCGTCGATGGTGGGGACCGGAAGGCCGAGCGCGGCCGCGGCCATGGGCGGGGCCATGGCCACCGTGTAGCTGCGGTGGGGGAGGCAGACGGTCTCGACGGGCTCGCCGCTGGCGCCGGCGAGGACCTGGGCGTCGGACGGGCCGGGGTCGCCCAGGTCGGCCGACTGCGCCGGCTTCCGGGCGGCGACGGTGGTGCCGGCGGCGCGGAGCCGGGCCAGCACCTGGCCGCCCACCCACGTCTTGCCGATGTCGGTGGCGGTGCCGGCCACCAGCACCAGGCGGACGGGACGGGTCACGGCGAGGGGACCTCGGTGTCGAGGGCGGCGAGCGCCCCGACGAGGCGGGCCACCTCGTCGTCGGTGTGGGCGGCGGACACGGTGACGCGCAGCCGGCTCGAGCCGGGGGCGACGGTGGGCGGCCGGATGGCCGGGACCAGCAGGCCCTGCTCGAGCAGGGCGGCCGCCGCGGCCACCGCCCGCCGCTCGTCGCCCATGACGACGGGGATGATGGGGGACGGGTGCCCGGGCAGGAGCTGGTCGACGTGGCGGCGCAGGGTGCGGCAGAGCTCGGCGCCCTCGGGGCTGCGCAGCACGCGGATGGCGGCCAGGCCGGCCGCGGCGTCGGCGGGGCTGAGCCCGGTGGTGAAGATGGCCGACCGGGCCGCGTTGACCAGCAGGTCGGCGACGGCAGACGAGCAGGCGGCGAACCCGCCCAGCGAGCCCAGCGTCTTGGACAGGGTGCCGACGCGGACGACCTCGAGGTCGACCAGGTCGACGGGGGTGGGGTGGGGCCCGAGCACGGCATGGGCCTCGTCGAGCACGAGCAGGGCCCGGTGGCGCCGGCAGATGTCGGCCACGGCGACGACGTCGAGGGCATCACCGTCCATCGAGAAGACCGTGTCGGCCACGACGATCACGGGGCCAGGGGCGTCGGCGACCACGGCCTCGAGGGCGGGCAGGTCGCCGTGGGGGAAGATCGCCACGTGGGCCCGGGCCAGGCGGGCGCCGTCGATGATCGAGGCGTGGTTGAGCTCGTCGGAGACGATGGTGACGCCGGGGCCGCCCAGGGTGGAGAGCACGCCGAGGTTGGTGGCGAAGCCGGTGGGGAACAGCACGGCGCGATCGGTCTGCTTCCAGTCGGCCAGCTCCAGCTCGAGCTCCTCGTGGACGGGACGATCGCCGGTGACCAGGCGGGAGGCGCCCGAGCCGGTGCCCCAGCGGTCGAGGGCCGAGTGGGCCGCGGCGATCACCGCCGGGTGGATGCTTAGGCCGAGGTAGTCGTTGGAGGCGAACGACAGGACCTTCCGGTGCGTGCCGTCCTCCTCGACGAGGCCGCCGCGCGGGCCGAAGGCGTCGAACTCTCGGTGGGCCCGCCACCGGCCCTGGTCTCGGATGGTGGAGAGCCGGCCGTGCAGCCACGCGGGCCAGTCGCCGCGCTCGCGGTTCACCCGGCTGCGACCAGGCGGATGGCGGCTTCGAGGGCGTCGACGATGCGGACGATCTCCTCGGCCGTGGTGGTGAGCGGCGGCATGATCACGATCACGTCGCCGAGCGGGCGGATCAGGACGCCGCGCTCGACGCACGCGGCCGAGACCTTGCGGCCCCAGCGCAGGCCGTCGGCGGGCGGCGCCAGCTCGATGCCGGTCATCAGGCCGCACCGGCGGACCGCGGCGACGCCGGCCAGCGGCTCGATCTGGGCCGCCAAGAGGCGACCGAGCTGCGCGGCCCGGTCGTTCACGTTCTGGAGCACGTCCCACTCGTCGAGGAGCTCGAGGTGGCGCAGGGCGACCGCGCAGCCCAGGGCGTTCCCGCTGTAGGAGTGCCCGTGGTAGAAGGTCATCTCCGACAGGTCGGGCCCCAGGAACGCCTCCCACACGCGCTGGCTGGCCACGGTGGCGGCCAGCGGGAGGTAGCCGCCGGTGATGCCCTTGCCGATCACCATGAGGTCGGGCTGCACCCCGCACTGCTCGGTGGCGAACAGGGTGCCGGTGCGCCCGAAGCCCGTCGCCACCTCGTCGTGGATGACGAGCACGTCGTGGTCGGCGGCAGCCCGGGCGACGGCGGCCACGGCGTCGGCCGGGACCAGGGCCATGCCGGCCGCGCCCTGCACGAGCGGTTCGAGCACCACGGCGGCCAGCTCGTGGGCGTGCTCGGCGATCATGCGGATGGCCTCGTCGACCGCGCCCGGCTCGCCGAGGCACGGCGTGCGCAGGACGGGGAAGCGGAGCGGGTCGAACACGTCGGTGCCGAAGCCGCCGTCGCCGATGGCGAGCGAGCCGATCGTGTCGCCGTGGTACGCCCCGGTGAATGCGAGGTACTTGGTGCGCCCGGTGACGCCCTGGTTGGTCCAGTACTGGAACGCGATCTTGATGGCCTGCTCCACCGCGGCAGCGCCGTCGGAGGCGAACAGGAACCGGGGGCGGTCGACCGGGACCCGGGGCGCCAGGGCCTCGGCCAGCTCGATCACGATGCGGTTGCCGTGGCCCAGCATGGTGGTGTGGGCGACGCGGCCGAGCTGATCGCGGACCGCCTGGTCGAGCTCGGGGACGCCGTGGCCGAGGGTGGTGACCCACAGCGAGGAGATGGCGTCGAGGTAGCGGTTGCCCTCGATGTCGATCAGCTCGCGGCCTTCACCCCGCTCGACGATGACCGGGCTGTTGCCCGCGTACGCCTCCATCTGGGTGAAGCCGTGCCACACCGAGGCGACGTCTCGGTCGATCCATCCGTTGAGGTCTGCCACGGGGTCGACGCTAGTTGGAGGTCAGGTCCTCGGCCGATTGGCGGACCTGCCAGTCGCGGTCGGTGAGCGCCCGTTCGAGGGCGGCATCGACCTCGGGCCCCTCGAAGGGGGCGAGCGCGAGGACAGCCCGCCGCCGGACCGTGGCCTTGTCGTCGGTGGCGGCGAGGATCGCGGCCAGGCCCTGGGGATCGCCGATGGCGCCGAGCGCGGCGACGGCCGACTCGCGGACCAGGGCGTCGCCGTGGTGCCGGGCCAGCTCCGCCAGCGCGTCGACGGCGCCGGGCTCGGCGGGCTCGCGCTCGCCGGCGGCCCACGCGGCCACCTCCACCACGGTGTCGTCGTCGTCGTGCAGCAGCGGGAGGGTCGTCACGGCGGCGGCAGCGCCGCCGCCGTGCAGGGCGGCCACCACCTCGAGGGCGCGGGTGCGGACGGCGACGGCTTCGTCGGCGAGGGCCGCCACCAGGTCGTCGGGCTCGAGGCCGTGGGCCCGGAGGAGGGCGCCGAGCGCCGCCGCGCGCACACCCGCGTCGTCGTCGCCCAGGAACCCCCGAGCGGTGGCGGCATCGCCTTGGTGGCCGGCGATCGCCGCTTGGCGTCGGCGCCGAATGGGGTCGGCTAGCGTCCGATCCGTCATAGGAGGAACGCCAGATGGCGGGTGCGAAGCGTCAGGAGCGGGCCGCGGCCACACAGGCCCAGCTGCTCGAAGCAGCACGGGAGGTGTTCGCCGAGCGCGGCTACCAGGCCACGTCCGTCGCTGCCATCACCGACGCTGCGTCGACCGCTCACGGCACGTTCTACCTGTACTTCCGCAACAAGGAGGACGTGTTCGCCCAGTTGATGGCCTCGGCCATGGACGAACTGTACCGCCACACGCTGACCGAGCTCGACCCTGAGGACCACCTCTACGACGTGGGCGTGGCCCGCGAGCGGGTGGCCGGGTTCCTGCAGGTGGCCGAAGCCAACGCCCGGCTCTGGCGGGCCCTCCTGGAGGCCATCTTGGTGAGCCCCACGGTGGAGGCCACCTGGCTCGAGATGCGGGCCAAGTTCTGCAAGGGCCTCGCCGACCGGCTGCGCATCTACCAGTCGCGGGATGAGTTCCGGGACCTCGACCCGGACCTCACCGCCTCGCTGCTCGCCGGCATGCTCGAGTGGGCGGTCTTCATGAGCGCCTCGTTCAGCATCCCGGCTCCTCTCGAGGCCAGCGACCAGTTCATCGACACCGTGGCCGACCTGTGGGCCTCGGCGGTCGACATCGGCGGCACCAAGCGCTCCTCGTCGCACTGACGGAGAGGCTGCCTGCGGTTCTGGCAGGCTGACCCACCGTGGATCCCGCCCCTCGCATCTCTCGCCTCTGGTGGTTCAGCGCGCCGGTGCTGGCCATCATGATCGGCGCGGTCGTCGTGATCGGCACGCTGCGCGTCCCGTACGTGATCCTCTCGCCCGGTGGCGCCCGCTCAGTCGGCCCGCTGGTGACCATCACCCAGAAGCCCGGCGGGCCCAAGGTCACGGTCGACCCCGCCACCGACGACCTGCTGTACCTGACCGTCTCGTCCATGGTGAAGCCCAGCGGCTTCCTCGCGCTCCGGGGCTGGCTCGACGACAAGGCCGAGGTCGAGCCGTCGGCGCCGTTCCTCGGCACCCAGACCAACCAGGAGAACCGTCGCCTCAACCTGGAGCTGATGACCGACTCCCAGGCCAAGGCCAAGAAGGTGGCCCTGGAGCGGTTGGGCTTCGAGGTGAAGACCGTGCACCAGGGGGCGTTCCTCGAGGACGTCGATCCCACGCTGCCGGCCGGCAAGGTCCTCAAGCCCGGCATGACCGTGGTGGGGGCCGACGGCAAGCAGATCGCCACCCGTGACCAGCTCGTGGCCGCCATCGGCGAGCACGACCCGGGCGACACCATGGAGCTACAGGTCGTCCCGCTCGGCGAGACCAAGCCGGTCACGGTGAAGGCCACGCTGGGCGAGCGTCCCGACCAGCCTGGCGAGCCCGTCCTGGGGGTCTCCACCGTCGATCGGTCCACGTTCGTCTACCCGGTCGACATCAGCATCGACTCCGGGCAGGTCGGCGGGCCGTCCGCGGGCCTCGCGTTCACGTTGGCGATCCTCGACCGCATGACCCCAGGGAGCCTCACCGGCGACGGCCGGGTGGCGGTCACCGGCACCATTGAGCTCGACGGCTCGGTGGGCCCCGTCGGCGGCGTCAACCACAAGACCGAGGCCGCCATCTCCGAGGGCGCCAAGCTCATGCTGGTGCCGCCCGACGAGTACAAGGAGGCCGTCAAGGCGTCCAACGGGCGCATCAAGGTCGAGTCGGTGTCGACCCTCGACGAGGCGCTCGCAGCGCTCGAAGCCCACGGCGGCGATCCGCTCCCCGCCGCCACCAGGTGATCTGAGGCTCCCCGAATCGGCCCGGCCGCGGTCGTACCATCGGTGCCGTGCCCGCTGAACCATCCGACCGATCCGCCCTCGATCCCGACGACGTCGCGGGGCACTCGTTCGCGAAGGTGCGCAAGGGGTTCGAGGTCGACGAGGTCCGGGCGTACCTGGTCTCGCTGGCCTCGCAGATCCGGGAGGCGCAGCTGAAGCAGGCCGATGCCTCGCGGCGCCTGGCCGAGCTGGAGCGGCGCGCCACCGACCCCAAGGACCTCGACGAGGAGCAGGTCACGCAGCTGCTCGGCGAGGAGACCGGCCGGGTCCTCGAGAGCGCGCGCAAGGCGGCCGCCGAGATCCGCGCCAAGGCCGAGGCTGCCGCCACCGAGTCGGTGTCGGTCGCCGATGCCGAGGCCACCTCCACCCGCTCCGCCGCCGACCAGTACGCGGCCGGCGTGCGCGCCGACGCCGATGCGTACGCGATCGGCGTTCGCGCCACCGCCGACGCCGAGGTGGCCGAGCAGCGGGCCACCGCCACCGCCCAGACCGATGCGCTGCGGGCCGATGCCGAGTCGGTGCTCGCCGAGCGCACCGCCGAGGCGGAGTCGGCGGCGGCGGAGATCCGCGCCGAGTCCGACTCCTACGCCACGTCGTCGCGGGAGCTGGCCGAGACCTACGACGTCGAGACCCGCACCGCGGCCGACATCTACGGCTCCAACACCCGAGAGTCCGCCGATGCCGCCGCCGCCGAGGCCCGCTCGGCTGCCGACGAGTACGCCACCACCACCCGCGAGGGCGCCGACCGGGTCCGGGCCGAGGCCGATGCCGCCGCCACGGCGCGGATCGAGGCCTCCGCCATCGAGGTCGAGGCCATCCTCGACGCGGCCCGCGAGCAGGGCCGGGGCATGGTCGACGAGGCCCGGGCCTACCGCGAGCGCGTGATCGCCGACCTGGCCGATCGCCGCCGGGCCGCCCGAGCCCAGATCGACCAGCTCGCCGCCAGCCGCGACGCCTTGTCGGTCACCCTCACCGACGTCGCCGCTCGCATCGCGGCCTCGCACCAGGCCCTGGCCGACACCGTCATCGACCCCCGCTCGCTCGGCGACATCGCCACCGACCGTGCCGCGCTCCTCGACGACACCGACGCCGACCCCGCCGCGGAGCCCGAGGCCCCGGTCGAGCCGGAGCCGGAGCTGGAGGCGGACTCCGAGCCCGAACCGGAGCCCGAGGCGGAGGCGGAGCCCGAACCGGAGCCGGAGCCGGAGCCGGAGCCCGAGCCCGAGCCCGAGCCCGAGCCGGAGCCCGAGCCCGAGCCCGAGCCCGAGCCCGAGCCCGAGCCGGAGGTGGAGGCGGAGCCCGAGCCGGCGTCGGCCCCGGTCGCCGCCACCGCGGATGCGGTCGACGCGGTGTTCGCACAGCTGAAGGCGCAGCGGGCCGACGAGCCCACCGCGATGGTCGAGGTCGTGGAGGTGGTCGAGACCGTCGAGATCATCGAGATCGTCGAGGAGGCCCCCACCGGGGACGCGGCGCCCGAGGGCGCGGCCGACGCGGCCAGCCCCGACACCGATGTGCTGGACCGGCGCGATGCGGCCACCGACGAGCTCGAGCGGCAGCTGGCCCGCCGCCTCAAGCGGGTCCTGTCCGACGAGCAGAACGAGGCGCTCGACCGGCTGCGCCGCGTCCGGGGGGTCCCCACCGCCGAGGGCGTGCTCCTCAGCCAAGGTGAGCACCTGGGCCGGTACCACGCCGCCGCGCTGGAAGACCTGGTGGTGGCCGAGCGGAGCGGGGCGTCGTTCTTCGGCACCGCTCCTCGCCGCACCGCCGACGTGGGCGACGTGGCCGGGGAGTTCGCCGCCGAGCTGGTCCGCCAGCTGCGCGGCCGCCTGGAGGCGGCCTTCGACGACGGAGGCGACGAGCAGGAGATCAGCGACCGGATCCGCTCGTGCTACCGGGAGTGGAAGACCCAGCGCATCGCCGACACGGCCGCTCACTACGTGCTGGTGGCGTTCAACCGAGGGGTCGCCGAAGCGGCTGCCGACGGGTCGGCGGCGCGCTGGGTGGTCGACGACGGCGGGGCGCCCTGCCCCGACTGCGACGACAACGCCCTCGCCGGCGCCGTCCCGAAGGGCGAGCCGTTCCCCACCGGAGACCTGTACCCGCCTGCCCACCAGGGCTGCCGCTGCCTCGCCGTGCCGACCTGAACCCTTCCCGGGCTGCAGCCAACTCGCCAGGGGTGACCGGTAGGCTCGCCGCCCATGCCCCCCCAGCCCGAGATGCCCCGCCGTCCCACGCGGCGCGAGCGACAAGCCGCCAAGAAGGCTGACGGCAGCTCGTTCACCGCGGGTCGGGGTCGCATCTTCCTCGGCGCCTTCCTGGCGTTCGCGTTCATCCTGCTCGTGTCGCTGCGCGGCATCGCCGGCTTCTACACCGACTACCTCTGGTTCGACTCGCTGCACCTCAGCCCGGTGTTCAACCGGGTGCTCGCCACCAAGGCGATCCTGTCGATGGTGGGCGGCCTGGCCTTCTTCGCCCTGTGCTGGGGCAACCTGCTCATCGCCGAGCGCCTGGCCCCCGTGTTCCGCCCGTCCTCGGGCGATGACGACCTGATCGAGCGCTACCACGAGGTGGTGGGCCGCCGGGCGTGGATGGTCCGGCTCGGCGTGGCGGCGTTCATGGCCCTGGTGGTGGGCGTGAGCCTCGGGGCCAGCTGGAACGAGTGGATCCTGTTCACCAACCGGGTCGACTTCGGGCAGAAGGACGCCATCTTCCACACCGACGTCGGCTTCTACGTGTTCCAGCTGCCGTTCCTGCTCGCCGCCGCGAGCTGGCTGTTCTCGTCGCTGCTGGTGGTGTTCGTCATCACCGTGCTCGCCCACGTGGTGAACGGCGGCATCCGGTTCCACACCCAGCTCGACCGGGTCACCCCCCAGGTCAAGGCCCACCTGTCGGTGCTGCTCGGCCTGCTCGCCCTGG
Source organism: Aquihabitans sp. McL0605 (assembly GCF_049993875.1). NCBI lineage: Bacteria > Bacillati > Actinomycetota > Acidimicrobiia > Acidimicrobiales > Iamiaceae > Aquihabitans > Aquihabitans sp. McL0605. The sequence goes on along the minus strand of NZ_CP188252.1, from coordinate 1,408,084 downwards.
TGCAGGTGGGCCGGTACTGGCTGAGCCGCTACCAGCTCACGTTCTCCACCCGCGGCACGGTCGATGGCGCCACGTACACCGATGTCAACGTCGAGCTGCGCGCCATCAAGCTGCTGATGCTGATCGCCCTGTTCGCCATCGGCCTGTTCATCGCCAACATCTGGCGGCGCGGCTGGGTCCTGCCCGTCATGGCCGTCGGCCTGTGGGTGCTGGTCGCCGTGCTCGCCGGCGGGGTGGTCCCGGCGTTCGTGCAGCGGTTCCGGGTCGAGCCCACCGAGTCGTCGATGGAGCGGAAGTACATCGCCAACAACATCGCGGCCACCCAAGCGGCCTACGGGTTGAGCGACGTCGAGAGCAGACCCTTCGACTGGACGGCCAAGGACATCCCGCCATCCACCCTGGCGGCCAACGCCGGCACGCTGAACAACGTGCGCCTGTGGGATCCGAAGAGCATGCAGGACTCCTACCGCCAGAAGCAGGAGGTGAAGTCCTTCTACGAGATCAACGACGTCGACGTCGACCGCTACGTCATCGACGGCAAGTCCACGCAGGTGATGATCGCGGCGCGCGACCTGGCGGCCGACGGCATCAAGCAGCCGTCGTGGGAGGCCACCCACCTGGCGTACACCCACGGCTACGGCGTCGTGGCCGCCAAGGCCAACGACCAGTCGGTCAGCGGCGACCCGGTCCTGGTGGCCGAGGACATCCCGGTGAAGGTCTCCGACGGCATGCCCGAGGTGAAGCAGTCCGCCATCTACTTCGGCGAGAACAAGTCCGGGTACGTGATCGTCGACACCAAGCGGCGCGAGATCAACTACCAGGACGACCAGAACAAGACCACGTTCACCACCTACGAGGGCAAGGACGGGGTGAAGATCGGCTCGGGCCCGGCCGGGTTCCTGCGCAAGGCCGCCTTCTCGCTGCGCTTCGGCGACATCAACCCGATGGTCTCGGGCAACATCGAGCCCCAATCGCGGGTGCTGCTCGAGCGCGACGTCACCTCCCGCCTCAAGACGGTGGCGCCGTTCCTGGCCTACGACCACGACCCCTACGTGGTGGTCAACGACGGGCACCTCCAGTACGTGGTCGACGCCTACACCACCACCCGCAACTTCCCGAACGCCCAGCGGGCCGACACCGGCGGCCTCGACCCGGCATCGGGCCTCTACGGCCGGTCGTTCAACTACGCCCGCAACTCGGTGAAGGCCGTGGTCGACGCCTACGACGGCACCGTCAAGCTGTACGTGGTCGACGACAAGGACCCGCTCATCAAGGCGTACCAGCACGCCTTCCCCGAGCTGTTCACCCCCAGCGACAAGATCCCCGACGCCCTCCGGGAGCACTTCCGCTACCCCGAGGACCTGTTCACCGTCCAGACCCAGATGTGGGCCAAGTACCACGTCAGCGATCCCGACGACTTCTACAACCGCAGCGACGAGTGGAGCGTCCCCCACGACTCGGGTGCGTTCAAGAAGTCGGGCAGCACCAACACCCCCGTGGGCCCCGACGGCCAGGAGCTCACCGGCAACGACAAGTACCCGTCCACCTACCAGCTGATGCAGCTGCCCGGTGAGGACAAGCCGTCGTTCGTGCTCCAGCGCCCGTACGTGACCTCGGCCGACGACTCCGAGGCCGGGGGCGGGCAGAACCAGCTGCGCGCCTTCATCGTCGCCGACAGCGATCCCGGGTCGTACGGCCAGCTCAAGACGTACCTGCTCCCGGTCACCGACCTGCCCGACGGTCCCAACCTCGCGGCCGCCGACATGCGCGCCGACGGCGACGTGGCCGACAAGGCCAAGTCCCTGTGCACCGACAAGCGGATCTGCACGTTCGCCGCGCCCTCGATCGTGCCCGTGGGGGACTCGCTGCTGTACGTGCAGTCATTCCTGGTGGCCGGCGACAAGCAGGGTGCGCCCAAGATCGAGCACGTCATCGTCAACTACCGCCGCCCCGGCGTGTCCGACGTGGCCATCGACACCACCCTCTACGGCGCCCTGTCGCAGCTGTTCGAGGGGGTGCCCACCTCCGTCCAGGGTGGGGACCAGGGCACGGTCACCGACCCGGGCACCGACCCGACCACGCCGTCCCAGCAGCCCAGCGACAAGGGCGGCACCATCACCGCCCAGGAGAGCGACCTGATCGACCAGGTGGTCGCGGATCTGGCCGCCGCCGACGCCGCGGCCCGCAAGGGCGACCAGGTGACGTGGGCCGAGAAGGTCACGTCCGCCAGCAAGGCCGCCGAGAAGCTCCAGACCCTGCGCGACGAGGCCAAGAAGAACGGGACCGGCAAGGGCGTCCAGGAGGATGGCGGGGCCACCACCACGACCACCGCTCCGGCCTCCACCACCGACCCCAAGGTCACCACCACCACCTCGGCCGGCACGTAGCCCGATCGGCGGGTGACCGGCCATCGAAGCTGGTCAGGGCCTCGCCGGCCGGGTTGGTCCCGGCGTCAGGTTGCAGGTCGGACGGAGCGGTCGGTAGGGTCAACAGCACGCCGCGGGGTGGAGCAGTCTGGTAGCTCGTCGGGCTCATAACCCGAAGGTCGCAGGTTCAAATCCTGCCCCCGCCACCAAATCGGTACGCAAAGAGGCCCCGCTCCGGCGGGGTCTCTTCGCGTCTGGATTCCGACAGTGCGGGTCCATCGCATTCGTGCAACCACCTGCGCCTGCGCCACCGAGGAGGTGGCGCAGGGCCGAGGACCGAGGCCGTCAGGGGGCGGTATGTTCGGGCCATGAGCACCCCAGACCCTCATCGCACCGTCCTTCCGGCGCCGATGGAGCCGTTCAGCGGGAAGGTGGCACCGCGGGCCACGGACTCCACCCCTGCGTTCCCCAAGCCACCGACCCCGCCGGCAGGTGCACCGAACGTGGTGCTGGTGATGCTCGACGATGTGGGGTTCGGGGCATCGACCACCTTTGGCGGTCCGTGCAACACGCCCACCCTGGACGCGCTCGCTCAGCGGGGCCTCCGGTACAACAAGTTCCACACCACCGCGATGTGCTCCCCGACGCGAGCGGCGCTCCTGTCGGGTCGGAACCACCACTCGGTGCACACCGGGCAGATCATGGAGATGGCCACCGGGTACCCGGGCTACGACACCCTCAACGGCCACGACACCGCCGGGATCGGCGAGATCCTCAAGCAGAACGGGTGGAACACGGCCTGGTTCGGCAAGAACCACAACGTGCCGGACTGGGAGACCAGCCAGGCCGGCCCGTTCGACCGCTGGCCCGTCGGCCTCGGGTTCGAGAAGTTCTACGGGTTCATCGGCGGCGACATGAACCAGTGGCGGCCGTGCGTGTTCGACGGCACCACGCCGATCGAGCCCTACGTCGGCGACCCCGACTACAACCTCGACTACGACCTCGCCGACCAAGCCATCTCGTACATCCAGATGCAGCACTCGGTCGCCCCCGACAAGCCGTTCTTCGTCTACTACGCACCCGGCGCCACCCACGCCCCCCACCACCCCCGTGCCGAGTGGGCCGAGAAGTACCGCGGCCAGTTCGACGACGGCTGGGACGCCCTTCGCGAGCGCACCCTCGCCCGCCAGAAGGAGCTCGGCGTGGTCCCGCCCGAGACCGAGCTCACCGAGCGGTCCGCCGGCATCCCGGCCTGGGATGACCTGTCCGACGATCAGCACACGCTGTTCGCCCGGATGATGGAGATCTACGCCGGCTACATGGAGCAGACCGACCACAACGTCGGCCGCGTGCTCGCCACCCTCGACGACCTCGGTCTCGCCGAGGACACCATCGTGATCTACATCTGCGGCGACAACGGAGCGAGCGCCGAGGGCCAGATCGAAGGGGCGATCAACCTCGAGTCAGCGATGAACGGCGTCGTCCTCACGGCCGAGCAGATGCTCCCCCACATCGACGACCTCGGCACCTGGAAGACCTACAACCACTTCCCCGTCGGCTGGGCCCACGCCCTCGACGCCCCGTTCCAGTGGACCAAGCAGATCGCCTCGCACTACGGCGGCACCCGCAACGGCATGGTCATGTCGTGGCCCGGGCACATCTCCGACGAGGGCGGCCTGCGCGAGCAGTGGCACCACGTCATCGACATCGTCCCGACCCTGCTCGACCTGCTCGGCCTCGAGCAGCCCACAGAGGTGAACGGCGTCGACCAGCGCCCCATCGAGGGCGTGAGCATGGGCTACACGTTCGACGACCCCGACGGACCGTCGACCCGCCGCACGCAGTACTTCGAGCTGTTCGGCAACCGCGCGATCTACCACGACGGCTGGATCGCAGCCACCACGCCCGCCGGACCCCCGTGGTCCTCGGACATCCCGAAGCTCGACCTGATCGACGGGTACGCGTGGGAGCTCTACCACGTCGACGAGGACTTCTCCGAGGCCCACGACATCGCCGCCGACCACCCCGACAAGCTCGCCGAGATGCAGAAGCTGTTCTACGAGCAGGCCGAGGAGTTCCACGTCCTCCCGCTCGACAACGACCGCGTCATGCGCCTCAACCCGGTCTACCGGCCGAGCCTCGCCGGCGGCCGCACCTCGTTCACCTACCACGGCGCCCAGAAGCGCATCCCCGAAGGCGTCGCCCCCGACATGAAGAACCGGTCGTGGACGCTGACGGCCGACGTCACGGTCCCTGACGGGGGCGCGACCGGGATGATCGTCACCCTCGGCGGCCTCTTCAACGGGTGGGCCCTCTACCTCGAAGATGGCATCCCGGTGTTCCACTACAACTTCGGCAACGTCGCCCACTCCCGGATCGCCGGCACCGAACCACTCACCCCGGGTGACCACACCATCGTGATGGACTTCGCCTACGACGGCGGCGGTATCGCCAAGGGCGGCGACGTCACCCTCGCCGTCGATGGTGCCCAGGTCGGGGCCGGCCGGGTCGAGCACACCGTCGCCATCCGCTTCACCATGAGCGTCGAGACCTTCGACATCGGCTCCGACACCGGCACGCCCGTGAACCTCGACTACGACGTCCCGTTCACGTTCACCGGCACCATCCACACCGTCACCATCGACCTCCACCCCCGCGACGAGCACACCGCGTCCACCCACGCTGCCGCCCAAGCCGAAGGCGCCGTTGAAGCCGCCCTTCGCGACTAGAGCCAACCCTGGGTGAGGTGCCCCCGGGAAGTGCCGTTCTTGGATGGCCTCCGTCGATGTCCCGTGACCTGCGCTGTGGCCGTCACCGGTGTCCCACTGATGGGCCACCATGGTGCCGATGCATGAGATCGGCACCGGGAAATCTTGGCAACGTGCCAACAAATCGGTAGGAGGGTTAGGTGTGCAGCAGCCTGTGCACCCACCTGTGCAGGGCCTCTCACCTGCGGCAACGTCGGTGGAAGAACTCGATCGTCGGCCGATCTTCGGCTGCCCCCGCCACCAACGGAATGCGGCAACAAGAGGCCCCGCTTCGGCAGGGTCTCTTCGCGTTGCGATGTCGACCGTGCGGGGTGGTCACGTTCGCGCAACCACGTTGCTCGTCGGGCTTCTGTAGAGGATGTCCTGCGTCGCGAGGGCTCTTCAGGTGGCGAGCGCCTTGCGGATGCAGGCGGCGCGCTCGGTGGTGAAGACGCCCAGGTCGAGCAGGGCGATGATCGAGAGCGGTGCGCCGCTCGCGCCCCAGCTGCCTTCGTCGATGGTGCGGAACGTCACCCACCAGGTGGGGGGCGCGACGTCGACGACGAGCGCGGTGCGGAGCGCGGCGAAGGTGCGTTCGATGACCTGCGCGCGCTCGGCCGGCGTCCACGAGCCGTCCATGACGGCGATGTCGACGGTGAGCGGGGCGATATCGGGGAGGTCGGCGGCCAGGGTGCCGCCGATGGCGATCTGGTCGGCCGGGAGGTCGAGGAAGTGGACCTGGAACCCCCAGCGGGCGGCCGGGTCGATCTGGCCGCACTCGACGAGGGCGACGGCGTCCGTGAGGGTGGTCGCGAGCTCGCGGCGCTGGTCGAGCGAGATCGTGCCGGCGGTGGCGTGGATGGAGATGATCGTCATGGGAGGTCCTTCGTTGGTCGAGCGCGGAGTCGGCGGTCCGGGAGTGTCACCAGGCGAACCAGTCGCGGGGTCCGCCCGTGAGCTGGTCCTCGTGGGCTTCGAAGAGCTCGAGCAGGACGCCGTCGGGGCCTTCGGCCATGACGTAGCCGACGCCGGGTGTGCCGGTGATGGGCTTGCGGAACTCGATGCCGCCGGCGGTCATCTGGTCGATGAGCTGGGGGAGGTCGTCGGTCTGGATGCCGATGTGGTGCACGGCGTTTCGGCCGTGGTCGCGCGGGGCCTGGTCGTAGAAGTTCAGGCGGCCGTCGCCGATGGCCATCATCACGTTGCGGGCGCCGGCGTAGACCTCGTCGGCGAGGACCTCTCCGTGGAACCAGCGTTGGTAGAAGGCGATGCTGGCGTCGAGGTCGGAGGCGAACAGGTGGACGTGGTGGACGCGGACCTTCATCGGTCATCTCCCGTGGCGGGGGTGGCGTGGTGGAGGAGGCGGGCGGCGGCTCGGCAGGCGTCGAGCAGGGGGGCGGTGCTGTGGGCGGTGCGCGACAGCAGGAGCCCGCCTTCGATGACGCTGATGATCATGGTGGCGAGCTGGTCCGCGGCGGCCCGGTCGACGCCGTCGAGGAGCAGGCGCTCGGTGTAGAGCGCCCGCCACCGATCGAAGAAGTCCTGGCAGGTGTCGCGCAACCCAGCGTCGGTGCTGGCCACCTCGAGGGCGACGGTGGCGACCGGGCAGCCGAGCTGGTAGCCGGTGGCCTCGAGCACCGCGGCGAGGTGTTCGCCGGTGCGGGTCACGGCCTCTCCGGTGGAGGCGGAGTCCGCGACGGCTCGGGCGGCTCGTTCGAGGGCCCGTCCTGTGGAGAGCGCCAGCGACTCGGCCACGAGCTGGGGCTTCCCGTCGGGGAAGTGGAAGTAGATCGAACCCCGCGAGGCGCCGGCGGCTTCGACCACGTCGAGCATGCCGGTGGCGGCGTAGCCGTTCGATGCCAGCAGCTGGGCGCCGGCCTTCACCATCCGCTGTCGGGTGTCGTTGCGGGCGCCCATCGTTCTCCTTCTCCCCGCCGGCCTCTCGTTGACAGATAGTATGCACTACTGCATAGTTTCGCGCCATGACCTCCTCCACCGAGACCGCACTCACCACCACCGAGCACCTCGACGGGGGCGTCGCAGTCGTCCGCCTCAACCGGCCGGATCACCTCAACGCCTTCAACTTCGACCTCGTCGACGCGCTCGAAGCCGCACTCGAAGCCCTGCGCCACGACGTCGAGACACGGGTCATCGTCCTTGGGGCCGAGGGCCGCGCGTTCTCCGCTGGCCTGGACCTGGCGGACCTCCGGCCGCTCCCGGGCACCGAGGGCTTCGGGCGCGTCCAGGGTGGCCTCGCTGCGCAGGAGCGCCTGGTCAGCCTGGCCCCGCTGATCCACCACCACCCCAAGCCGATCATCGCCGCGGTCGGCGGAGCAGCGGCGGGCATGGGCATGGCGATCGCACTCGCCGCGGACATCCGGGTCGTGTCCCCCAAGGCCTCGTTCGCCGCCGCGTTCATCCGAGTCGGCCTCGGCGCCTGCGACTTCGGCACCAGCTACTTCCTGCCCCACCTCGTGGGCGCAGGCCGGGCGGCGGAGATCCTCCTCACCGGACGCAAGGTCCCTGCACCAGAGATCCTCGACCTCGGTCTCGCATCGGACCTCGTCGACGAGCCCATCGAGCGAGCCATCGAGATCGCCCGGAGCATCACCGCCCACTCGCCGTTCGGGGTCGCCATGACCAAGCAGGTCCTGTGGGCCAACATCACCGCCCCATCGCTCGAAGCGGCGATGGCCCTCGAGAACCGCACCCAGACCCTCGCCCTGCTCACCGAGGACATGGGCGAAGCCGTCGGCGCCTTCATCGAGAAGCGCCCCGCCAACTACGCAAACCGGTAGGAGGGCTCGGCGTCGGGCTCGGCGCCGTCGTACTTGAACTTTGCTCGGTCATCGTCACGGGCGGTCTCCAGCGGGTTCGTGGTCCAGCCGAGCTGCAGGATCTCGACGTCGATGGACTGGACGGCCTGATCGGCCGGAGCGCAAGCGAGCTCCTGTTGCCGTTTGATAGGTCCGCTCTGGCCGCCGTCGTCTCGGTGGCCATCGTGTGCTTGAGCCCAGATCCCGGAGTGGCCGCTACGGGAGGAGGACGGGCATGCTCTCCCACCCGCGGACCGTAGAGGTGGGGAACAGCGACATGCCGCTGTAGTCGACGTCCCACTCGGGGAACCGGTTCAGCATCTCGTCGAGCGCGACACGCCCCTCGAGCCGGGCGAGGTTCGCCCCGAGGCAGTAGTGCAGGCCGTAGCCGAAGGTGAGGTGCTGCGTGTCGGCCCGGTGGATGTCGAAGACGTCGGGGTTGGTGAAGTGGCGGGGGTCGCGGTTCGCGGCGGCCAAGGAGATGAGGATCGGGCTGCCCGCCGGGACCGTGGTTCCGTAGTACTCGATGTCCTCGGTGACGTAGCGGGCAGTCGCGTGGCCGGTGGGCTCGAAGCGGAGGGTCTCGTCGATCACCTTCGGGAGCAGGGAGCGATCTTGGTGGACCGCGCGCCGCTGATCGGGGTGCTCGGCCATGAGCTTGGTGAGCCATCCGATCAGCCGCCCGGTGGTCTCGTTGCCGGCTCCCGCGAGGACTGCGGTGTAGATCGAGACCTCCGCTCGGGTGAGCTGGCGGCTCGTGCCCGTCTCGTCCTCGAACTCGGCGTTGAGCAGGACGGTCATGAGGTCGTCGGACGGGTGCTCCGCTCGCCAGTCGATGTAGTCCTCGAACATCGCTCCGCTGGCGACCTCTTCCTGCTTGATGTTCATGGGCTTGCCTGGCTCGGTGCGGAGGTTCTTGTCGGTCTTGTCCCGCACGGCCTCCTGGTCCTGCTCGGGGATGCCGAGCAGCATGCTGATGACCTTCATCGGCAGCATCCTGGCCAGCTCCTCGATGATGTCGAAGCTGCTCGCCCCGACGAGCGGGTCGAGGCACGCGATGCAGTAGGCCCGAACCTCGTCCTCGAGCTCGGCCATCCGTCGTGGCGTGAAGACCCGTGACATCAGCCCCCGGTGCTTGGTGTGCACCGGCGGGTCTTCGAAGAGGATCACGCCTCCGGGGAGGTCGTAGCCCGCCCGGATGATGTCGAGGATGTCGGACCGGGTGCTGGTGAAGGTCTTCCAGTTGACGAGCGCCTTCTCGACATCGGCGTGGCGCGTCAGCATCCAGAAGTCGTGCTCGGCGTTGTAGTAGATCGGCGCCTCTTCGCGCAGGCGCTCGTAGATCGGGTACGGATCGGCGTTGATCTCGACGTCGTAGGGGTCGTAGTAGAGGTCGGATCCGGTCGTGGTGGACATGTCTGTCTTCCTTCGGGTCAGCTCGGGAGCATGCAGGTGCTGCCGCCGTCGATGGCGATGACGGCTCCGGTGATGTACGTGGCGCGGTCGGACGCCAGGAACGAGGCCAGCTCGGCCACCTCCTCGGGTTGGCCGCCGCGCTTGAGCGCGCTGCCGCCGACGAGGGCGGGGAACCGCTCGGCGGCACCCTTGCCGCCGGACATCGCGGTCTCGACGAACCCGGGGCAGATCGTGTTGGCCCGGATCCCCACGTCGCCGTACTCGATGGCTGCGGCCTTGGTGAGCGAGATCACGCCGGCCTTCGAGGCCGAGTAGGCGGCGGTGGGGATGCGAGAGCCGTTCATGCCGCCGGTGGAGGACCAGTTCAAGATGGCACCGCCGGTGCCGGCCATGGCCCGGATGCCGTGCTTGGTGCCGAGCATCACGCCGGTGAGGTTGACGGACAGGTAGCGCTCGAACTCCTCGACGGTGAGCTCGGCCAGGGGTGCTGCGCCGGCGATGCCCGCCACGTTGAGCACCGCGTCCACCTTTCCGAAGGCGTCGAACGCGGCGGCGAACATCGCCTCGATGTCGGCCTCCTTGGACACGTCGACGTGGAGCGGGACGACGGCATCGCCGAGCGCAGCGGCGGTGTCCTCCTGCTGTCCGCTGACGTCCGCAGCCAGGACGACCGCACCTTCGCGGACGAACACCTCTGCAGCTGCGCGTCCCATCCCCGATCCGGCGCCGGTGATGACGGCGACCTTGCCCTGGAGCTCTGCCATGGACATGTTGTACTCATTTTGAACGGCCGTTACAAGTTCTGCCCTTTCCCCTGGTCCCTCGATCGCCGACAATGGCGCATGGTCCAAGAGCGCCGCCCCCGTGCCAGTACCGAGGCGAAGCGCCGACGGATCCTGGATGCAACCGAGGAGCTGATCCTGGAGAGCGGCTACGCCGCGGTCAGCTCGAGGAGCGTCGCCGGGCGGGTCGACATGCAGGCACCGCACCTGCACTACTACTTCGGCACCATCGATGACCTGTTCGTGGCGGTGCTCCACCGCCGGAGCAGTGGAGCCGTCGAGCGGATGGCCGAAGCGCTGGACTCGTCGGAACCCCTGCGCTCGTGGTGGGAGATCGCCTCGGACCGCCGGGGGACTGCGCTGTTCGTCGAGCTGCTCGCTGCCGCCAACCACCGGCCGGCGCTCAAATCGGAGATGGCGGCGATGGCGAAGGAGGTCCGTGCGCTGCAGATGGAGCGCCTGGGCGTGCTCCTCGATGAGTACGGCCTGGACTCGGAGCTGCTGGCCCCCGTGCTGGTCGCGGCGGCGATGCAGGGGCTCGCCTTCGCCGTGGTGACCGACCAGGCCGCGGGGTACGACACCCACCCGGATGAGGCGGCGGCAGCCATGGACCGGCTGGTCGCCGACCTCGAGGCTCGCCGGGCCCGTCGAACCGCTCCCTGAGGCGCTCAGCGTCCCGTCGCTGGAAGGCCCCGGCCCAAAGCTCGATTGACGGTCGCGTACCTCCAAGTTAGAACGGTAGGTAAAACTTCTTCGGGGGTCTGCCGTGACGACATCCATGACGACGAGCCTCTCCGGGGGCCGGTGATGCACCTGCAAGGAAGGTCGGCCGTCGTTGCGGGCGGAGCCGGTGGGCTCGGCGGGGCGACCGTGCGCCGACTCGTCGAGGGCGGCGCGGGCGTCGTCGTGCTCGACCCCGACGGTGAGCGGTCGGCGGCGATCGCCGCGGAGCTGGGCGCAGTGGTCGCGGGGGTGGAGGGCGACAGCAACGATGATGCCGCGGTGGGCAGGGCGATCGCCGCGGCGCGATCGCTCGGAACGTTCTCCATCGCGGTGAGCGCGACGGGCGTGGTCATCCCGAGCCAGCGGCTCGTCGACGGCGACGGCTCGCTCCTCTCCAAGGAGGCGCTGCTGGCCAACCTGGAGCTGCACGTGACCGGGCCGTTCAACCTCGCTCGGTTGGCGGCGGCCGCCATGGCCGACAACGAGCCCGACGAGGACGGCGGACGGGGCGTGATCGTCCAGACGGCGTCGATCAGTGCCTACGACGGCCAGGTCGCCATGGTTCCCTACGCCGCCGCGAAGGGGGCGATCGTCTCGATGACGCTGCCGATGGCGAGGGATCTCGCTCCGCTCGGGATTCGGGTGTGCGCCGTCGCCCCGGGCGCGTTCGCGACGCCCCGCCTGTCATCGCCGGCGGTGCAGCAGCTCCTCGTCCAGGACGTCGCGTTTCCCAAGCGCGTGGGTCATCCCGACGAGTTCGCCGCGCTCGTCGAGGCGATCATCCGGAACCCGTACCTCAACGGTGAGGTGATCCGGATCGACGGTGGGGCTCGTCTCCGGGCGGACATGCGAACGCGGTGAGCCCCGCTGGGAGTCGGCAACGGGGGCGGCCGGGCTCCCCACCCGGGTGGCCGCACGCTCAGAGGCGGGTGATCCAACCACCGTCGATGAGGATCGTCTGGCCGGTGATCCAGTCCCCGGCCTTCGAGCACAGCAGGAGGAGGGCACCCACGAGGTCCTCGGGCGGCCCTGACGGCTTGCCGGGGATGGTCGCCGCGATCATCTCGCGGAACTCTGAATCCTTCGGAAGGGCGACGTAGGCGCTCTCGTTGTCGACGAGCCCGGGTGCGATCGCGTTGACGTTGATGCCGCGGCCGCCCAGCTCCGCAGCGAGGTTGACGGTCAGCCCGTGGAGGGCGAACTTGCTGACGCCGTAGATGCCGCCGGGCATGAACGCTCCCGCGGACAGGCCGTTCACGATCCGCCCGCCGCCTCGAGCCTCCATGGCGGGGATGACCGCCTGCGTGCAGAGCAGCGGGCCCCGGAAGTTGACGTCGATGACCCGGTCCCAGTCGTCGACCGGGATGTTCGAGAGCCCGTAGGGCGGAAGGTCGGTCATGATCGCCGCGTTGTTCACGAGGATGTCGATGCCGCCGAACGCATCGACAGCTGCCTGCGCCATCGCGGCGGCCGACTGGGCGGAGCGCACATCGACGGCGACGCCGGCGACCCGGTGACCCTTCGCGCTCAGCGCGGCTGCCGTGGTCGTCGCCGCCTCGAGGTCGACGTCCGCCACGACGACCGAGGCACCGGCCTCGGCGAGCGCCTCGGCGTACACGACACCGATGCCGCCGGCGCCGCCCGTGATGACGGCGACCTTGTCGGTCAGATCGAAGAGCTCAGATGCAGTCATGGGGTTGACAAGACCACGTCGATGGGGTCAAGTCAAGTAGCTTATTTCGGAAGTTGTACGGCTTAGGCCGAGGAGAAGGGGACCATGGAAGCGATCGATCGCAGGGTGCCCGACGTGCACCTGCACATCGGAGACGAGCAGCGTTCGTCCGGTCGAGGCGGTGTGCACCAGCACATCTGCTCGGCGACGGGCGAGGTGCAGGGACCGGTACCCCTGGCAGGTGCCGACGATGTCGACGATGCCGTGCGCGCCGCCGGCACCGCCTTCGAGACCTGGCGGACGTGGACCCCGGCGCAGCGGCGAGACGTGCTCGTGCGCCTTGCTGATCTGCTGGACGCTGCGAAGCCCGAGATGGCTCGACTGTCGGTCCTCGACAACGGCATGACCTACGGGATCGCTCACTTCACCGCCACCTCGGTCGTCGACTACGCCCGCTACTACGCCGGGTGGGCAGACAAGATCGAGGGGCGGGTCGCGTCGTCGCATGCTCACGGTCGTGAGCTCGCCTACACGCTTCCGGAGCCGTACGGCGTCGTCGGCATCATCATCACGTGGAACGGGCCGCTGGTCTCGGTTGGGATGAAGGTCCTTCCTGCGCTCGCCGCGGGGAACACCGTGGTCATCAAGCCATCGGAGCTGACCCCGTACGCGATGGAGCACTTCATGGCGCTGGTCCGTGACGCCGGCATTCCGGCGGGAGTCGTCAACGTCCTTCCGGGGACCGCTGAGGCGGGCGAGGCGCTCGTCCGGCACCCGCTGGTCCAGAAGATCAGCTTCACCGGCGGACCGACCGCCGCGAGGCAGATCCTCGCCACCTGTGCCGAGACGCTGAAGCCCGCCGTGCTGGAGCTGGGAGGCAAGTCGGCCTGCCTGGTCTTCCCCGACGCCGATCTGGAGGCGGTCGCCTTCATCATCACGGCGTCGGTGCATCAGACGCTCGCCGGCCAGGGTTGCGCACTGGCCACCCGGCTGCTGGTCCACGACAGCGTCTACGACGAGGTCGTCGACCGGGTCATCGGCTTCACGCGAGACATCTCCCTCGGTGACCCGTTCGATGCATCGACCGGCATGGGTCCCGTCGTCAGCCGGGCGGCACAGGAGCGGATCGTCGCGATGATCGCCAGGGCGCAGGAGCAGGGTGCCGGCAAGCTCCTCTTCGGCGGGGGAGTCCCCGGCGGCGACCTATCGGAGGGCTTCTTCGTCGAGCCGACCGTGTTCGGCGATGTGGATCCGCACAGCGAGATCGCCCAGGTCGAGGTCTTCGGGCCGGTGCTGTCGATCATCCGGTTCCACGACGAGGACGAAGCGATCGAGATCGCCAACGGCACGTCCTACGGTCTCGCTTCCTACCTCTGGACGAACGACGTCAACCGCATCAACCGGCTCGTGCCCCGGCTGGAGGCCGGCGGCGTCTACATCAACGGCGCGCCTCCCGTGGTGGGGTGCGAGTTGCCCTTCGGAGGTGTCGGGGCCTCAGGCTTCGGACGAGAAGGGGGGCTCGAGGGGCTCCTCGAGTTCGTCCGCACCAAGGCGGTGGCGATCGCATGACCATCCCCTTCGACCTCAACGGAGGCGCGGCCGTCATCACCGGTGCCGGCAGCGGCATCGGCCGAGCGAGCGCCCTGTCGTTCGCTGCACGCGGCTGCGCCGTGGTGGCGAGCGATCTCGACGGTGCCCGAGCCGACGAGACCGCCGAGCTCGTCCGAGCGGCCGGCGGAGAGGCGGCGAGCCTCGCCGTCGACGTCTCCAACCACGAAGACCTCGAAGCCCTGCGCGACCTGGGCATCAGCCGCTTCGGCCGCATCGACGTCGTCATGAACAACGTGGGCGTCCTGGCCATGGGGCCACCCGAATCGCTGCCGATCGAAGCCTGGCAGCGCGTCGTCGACCTCAACCTGATGAGCGTCGCGCGGAGCAACCTCGTGTTCCTGCCGCTCCTCTTGGACCAAGGCCGAGGCCACATCGTCAACACGGCCTCCGCCTCTGGCCTGCTCGCCTACGGGTTCGACCGGCTGCCCTACGTCTCCACCAAGCACGCCGTCGTGGGCCTCTCGGAGGCACTCGCGCTGTACCTCGCACCACAAGGTGTCGGCCTCACCTGCGTCTGCCCGTCCGGGGTGATCACGAACATCCTCGAACAGATCAGCTTCCACGGCGATGCCACCACGCCCCGTGCACCGCAGCATCCGCTCGTCGGGCCGGACGTGGTCGGCGAGCTCGTGGCCGACGCCGTCGTCGCTGGCCAGTTCCTCGTCGTGACCGCGCCGGAGATCCACGACGAGCTGCGAGAGCGCGCGAACGACCCAGAGGCGTACATGCAACGGATGATCAAGGAGCAGCTCGATGCCTGAGTGGCACGACCGAGACCAGCGCCAGGCCTCCGCTCGCGCGGAGTTCGAACGCATCATGACGAGCGAGAGCCCCACCCCGATGGGTGCCTACATCGAGACGGGTGTGATCGGGTACGTGTTCGGTGAGATGTGGCAGCGCGGAGTCCTCACCGCACGGGATCGTCGCTTCATCACGCTGTCGTGCGTGGGCGCCGCCGACGCCGGGACCCCGATCGACACCCACGTGTGGGCGGCGCTGAACAGCGGTGACCTCACCTATGCCGAGTTCGATGAGTTCGTGTTGTTCTTCGGGACGCAGCTCGGCTGGCCGAAGGCCTCCGTGCTCTCGATGCAAGGCATGGTCTCCGCGTTCCGGCTCGCCGAGGAACGGGACCAACCCCTGGAGGAACACGATTTCGAGCTCTGGGCCGATCCCATCGACGACGAGGCTCGGCGCCGGCGCGGTGAAGCCGCCTACCTCGAGGTCCACGGTGCACCCAGCCCATCGGACGCCACGGCGTTCCGCGGTCGCGCCTACCTCGACTTCCTGTACGGCGAGATCTGGACTCGGACCAAGCACCTCACGAGGCGCGACCGACGGATCGTCAGCATCTGCTGCGCGGCAGCCGCGGGAGTCGATGACGAGGTGTCCGAGCATCTCCGAGCGGCGCTCCAGACCGAGGAGCTGACCTACGAGGAGCTCCAGGAACTGGTCGTCCACTTCGCGGTCTACATGGGTTGGCTGCTCGGCCGGCACCTCGACGACCTGCTCGTCACGGCCGCCGAGGGCGTAGGGAACGAGGGGCCATGACCGCCGATCTGATGCGCGTCGGGTTCGTCGGGCTGGGCAGCCAAGGTGCGCCGATGGCCCGACGCATCGTCGATGCCGGATTCCCGACGTCCTTGTGGGCGCGCCGGGCCGCGTCGCTGGAGCCGTTCCACGGGATCGGTGCGACACCTGTCGACACGCTGGTCGAGCTCGGTGCCGCATCGGACGTGCTCTGCGTGTGCGTCGTCGATGACAACGGGGTCGATGACGTCTTGCGCGGCCCGGACGGGGCGCTCCAGTCGATGAGCGATGGCTCCGTGGTCGTCATCCACAGCACGGTCCACCCGGTGACCTGTGTGCGCCTCCAGGAGGACTTCCCGCACCTCTACATCGTCGATGCACCCGTCAGCGGTGGCGGCCACATGGCCGCCACCGGGGAGCTCCTGGTGATGGCAGGTGGTCCCACGGAGGTGGTGGAGCGAAGCCGACCGGTGCTGGAGACGTACAGCAACCAGGTGCTCCACCTGGGCCCGCTCGGATCCGGCCAGGAAGCGAAGGTCCTCAACAACACCATCTTCGCCGCACAGCTGGCCATGGCCACAGAGGCCTACGCGCTGGCGGCCGAACGCGGGCTCGACCAGCAGGCGCTCGCCGCCATCCTCGCCAGCGGCAGCGGCCGCAGCTACGCCGGTGAGGTCGTTGCGGGCGGTGGCTTCAACCTCGATGGCCTCGCCCCGCTCGCAGGGGGGCTTCTCGCCAAAGATGTCGGGATCCTGGTCGACCGCGCGGGCCTCGCTGGCACCGCGCTGCTCATGGCGGCCGATCGGGCCCTCGAGCAGATGGGGGTCTCACGACCCGGAAGCACCCCATGACCGAGCCGCCCGCCCCCCGTGGCAGGCTAGGAGCCGTGGCTGCCGCCGAACCCGCCCCGCCGTCGGCCAGCGCACTCAAGCTCGTCGTCGCCGCCGAACGACTCTTCGCCCTGCGCGGCATCGAGGGGGTGTCGCTCCGTCAGATCGCGGCCGAGGCCGGCTCAGCCAACAACTCAGCCGTCCACTACTACTTCGGCTCGAAGGTCGGCCTCATCACCGCGATCTTCCAGCACCGGCTGCCCCAGATCATCAGCGAGCGCCGCCTCCTGGTCGCTCAGTGCGACCGCTCCGACCTCCGCTCGCGGCTCGAAGCACAGTTCCTGCCGGTGTTCGCCATGGCGGATGCAGCGGACAACCACTACATCTCGTTCGTGGAGCAGCTCCAACGGCACGAGCGGGGGAGAACCGATGACCTCCGTGAGCTGCCGTCGGTGGGCCAGGACTCGAACGACGAGTTCCGAAGCGACCTCCACCTCATCCTCGGCGACCTGCCCGAGCCCTACCGGATCCTGCGCATCGAACAGGCCCAGGCGTTCTGCGTCCACGCCGCCGCCGACCGTGAGCACACCGTGATCTCGGGTCGACCATCCATCCCCTTCGACCTGTTCGTGAACTCCATGTTCGACGGGATCACCGGGTTCCTCTCTGCCCCCGAATCCGAAGTGACCCGGCGCAAGGTGGGCCGCGTGGGCGACCCGCAGCCCCCAGAGCTCCGCCTGCTCTAGAGGATCTGCGTGCCGCTTCCGACCGCGAGCGGCGACGTACCTGCCGCGTGACCCCGCGCTAGGGGGGGCGAGTCACATCCACGGCTCATCGGCCAAGCCGAGGTCGGGCCAGGGGCCGGCGGCGATGGGTTGGCAGTTGCCCCAGCCGGTTCCGCCTCCTACGGGGTCGGTCACGCGCACCGTGGTGTCGCGGATCTGGTGGAGCCGGCGGGCGTTGGTGGGGGTGCGGCAGTCGTCGATGCGTTCCCCGTCGATGTGGAGCTCGCCGCGCCATTCGCCGTGGTGGTGGCCGTCGAGTCCGAAGTACAGGCCGGCGCCGAGTTGGATGCCGGTGTCGCCCAGGACCTCGATCTCTATCGGGCGTTCGGAGCCGTCCGGCATGACCGCGGTGACGGTGCCGCCGAGCAGGCGGCGGTTCTCGGGGTCGAAGCGCAGGTCGGGGCGGAGGTCGTGGATGTCCTCCACCCGGCCATCGGGGTGCTCGACGCTGGCGACGACCGACTTCTGCTCGAAGCCCGGCATCTGGATGAGGGTGAAGTGGAGGTGCAGGGCGTACCGGGTGCCGTCGGCCCGCTCCAGCAGGGCGGGGCACCAGATCATCATGAACCCGACGCCGGCCGGGAAGGCGTTGAGATCGCCTCGGTCGGTCGCTGGGGGGCCGACGTCGTAGCGGACCCCCCACGAATGGTCGCGGGTGCTGACCCACGTCGCCGGGTCGACCTCGGTGCGGATCCCGTCGATGTCGACCCAGCCGGTCGGCACGCCGATCTGGTGGTAGCGGACGAGGTCGGCCGACACCCGGAACTGGTCGCGCAGGTGGGTGCGCTCCTCGAGGTGCGGGGGC
This sequence comes from Aquihabitans sp. McL0605, assembly GCF_049993875.1. Classification (NCBI taxonomy): domain Bacteria; kingdom Bacillati; phylum Actinomycetota; class Acidimicrobiia; order Acidimicrobiales; family Iamiaceae; genus Aquihabitans; species Aquihabitans sp. McL0605. The sequence continues at coordinate 1,390,001 of NZ_CP188252.1, read as the reverse complement.
ACGACCGCTGCGAACTCGATGTCGAACGAGATCGGTTGGACGTCGTTGGGTTCGAGCAGGAACCGCACACGTTCCATCGGCTCGACGACCTCGTAGTGGATCGGCCCGACGGAGGTCGACTCGGGTGCCGAGGCCAAGCTGCGGCTGGCCCGCACGGTGGTCTGCTCCGGTCCCCGGCTGGTGGCTGCATAGGCGTCGAGGACGTTGCGGTTGGGGTAGCGGCCGAGGCCGAACCCGATCTGCAGGCTTCCGTCTCGGGCCATCGCCATGGCGCAGACCTTCTCGGTCCACGCTGGGTCGCTGGTCCCGACGAAGGCGAACGTGTCGGCGATCTGGTGGTTGAAGCCTTCGTCGGCGTCGCCGAGCGGTCCGATCGGGTTCTTGGCCATGGCAGGAGGTCTCCAGTTGGTTCGGGGGTGGTCAGCCGAGCTCGACGTCGGTGCCGTCACGGCTGGACGCGGCTTCAGGTCTGAGCGGGTTGGAAGATCTCCACGACGTTGCCGGAGGGGTCGGCAGGAGGATCTGCTGACCTCCCGGCCCCTCGACGATGTCGTTGCGGAACCGGGCACCGGCCTCCCGCAGGCGGGCGACGTCGGCACCGATGTCGTCGGTGAGGAGGTGGATGCGGTTCCACCCGCCGGGCTCCGGAGTGGTCCCGTCCGGCATCGGCCGCCCCGCCGAGCTCTTGGGTCCGGAGATGAGCAGCCGCAGGTTGCCCAGGGTGGCGTCGGCGAAGGCCGGCGCGGCGTTGAGGCCCACCTCGAAGCCGAGGAGCTCGGTGTAGAAGGTCACGGCATCGGCGACGTCGTGGACCATGTAGCGGACGTTGACGGTCTCGGGCTCATGCATGGTGGCTCCTTCGTTCTGGGTGCTCGGCCTGCTCGGCCAGTTGGCCCAGCAGGTGGATGATGCGGCGCTCGAGCTCCACGGCCGTCTGCTCGAACGCCGGGTAGCCGGCCTCGTCGGTGGCGGCGCCGGCTGAGGGGTCGGGCAGGCTCCAGTGGATCGGCGTCGGGTGGCCGGGGAGCTCCGGACACACCTCGCGGACCCGGTCGCAGAGCGTGATGACCAGGTCGAACGTGACCCCGGCGACGTCGTCGATGTGCTTGGTCCGGTGGTCGCCGATGTCGATCCCGCGCTCGGCCATGACCCGGACGGCGTTCGGGTGCAGCACCTTCGGGTGGCTCCCGGCGCTCGCCACGTCGACCGTCCCGTCAGAACGAGCGGTGAGGAGCGCCTCAGCCATGGGGGACCGAGCGCTGTTCCCGGTGCAGAGGAAGAGGACGCGGGTTCGTCGACCCTCGACCGGGGGGATCGACCTCGTCGGTTCGATCGGACCGGCCAACGCAGGGTGGAGCGCCGCTCCCGCGTCCCGGAACTGGTCGCGACAGGACTCGAGGTCGATCGAGTAGTAGGTCGCCCGGCCATCGGCCGAGCTCCGCCGCGACCTGACCACCGCACCGTTGCGAAGCTGGCGGAGGTGGTACGAGACCAGGTTCTGCGGCTGGCCGAGCCGGTCCGTCAGCTCCCGGACCGACCGGTCGCTGCGCACCAGCTCCTCGAGCACGGCCCAGCGAAGCGGGTTCGCCGCCAGCACGAGGATCCCGGGCGGCGAGCCGCCCCTCGATCGGGTCTCGAGGTCCATCCCTCGACCCTACGCCCGTCGGTTCCATACATCAAACCAAATTGATGCATCCAGGATGGCCATCGCGATCGCAATTGCGCTCGACCGCGTGAACGCCGCGGCGCCGAGCCCGGCACCACGGCCGCAGATCGAACGGCCGACGGAACCGCCGACCCGGGGAGGGTCAGAGGTTCGAGGAGGAGCGGAGGCTGACCGCGTCGGGAAGCTGGCCTTGGTCCATCACGGGAAGACCGAGCACCTCCTCGATCGTCTTGAGCAGACCAGCATGGGATCCGGTCACCGTAGAGATCGCACCCCTGTTCGCCGTGGGGGCGATGAGCAGGTTCGGCACGGGTTGGTCCTCGTCGTAGACGACGACCACCAGGGTGGTACCGGACCGATAGGCCTTGCTGGCCAGGATGGGTGAGAGCGTCTTCTGGGCCCATGCATCGACGGTCGCATCGTCGCAGTCGTGGCCGTCGTTGCAGAGGTCCGGCACGATGAACGACAGCGTCGGGAGGGCAGACGGGTCGAGCTGGGAGAGCGGCACCACCTCTTGGTGGCAGAACGATGCGTCGTCGCCGCCCCGGTAGTAGAGCGCGGGGATGTGCTTGGCGGCGTTCTTCCCGGGCGAGCACGTCTCGGTGGCGTTGTCGACGTAGGTGCGTGGTGTGCCGCCAGCGTCACGGACCTGGCGGAACAGGTTGTCGTCGGTGGAACGGCAGATCGCTGAGGGTGTGCAATCGAACACGGTGCGCCGGTTGGCGACGCCTGAGGTGAGCCCGATGTACTGGTTGAGGCTGTTCTGCCTGCTGTTCGTCTCGGCCCAGTCGGTGTAGTAGCTGCACTGCGCGGCGAGGCTCGCCAGGTACGGCATCTCGCCGCCGGAGAAGCCCATGCCGACTTGTGGGGTCCGCCCACCGGTCCACGTCCGGTTCTCCTCGACGAGCATGACGACGTGCTCGTAGGTGTGCGGAGCCGAGGCCGTGGACGAGCACGGCTTCGAACCCGGTTTCGCCGGCGGTCGCGACGTGGTCGTGGGCGCGGCGCTCGCAGCTGTCGTGGTGGTGGACGCGGCGCCCTTGTCGGAGCCGCACCCAGCCACGAACGTCGCAAGGGCCGCGAACGACACGACGACGACCAGCGCACGGAAAGGGGAAGGGCAGCGGACCATCCCGGGAAGCTTCGCACGCGCCCGTGCCCACCGGGTCAGCGGCGGAGCCGGTCGATGGATCTCGGCCCGGGTCGTTTCGGTCCCGGGCCGCGATCCTCTGCTCCCTCCGAGCGGTGAACGCACGGTCAGAACCGTGCCGTCGCCCCGATCGAGCGGGTCATCACTGGCCAGCGGGCGGGCCGCAGTAGTCATCGACCTGGCCCGAGGCTTGGCCGATCTCCTGGGTCCGGAGGGCGCCGGCGTCACCCTTTGCCGCGGCCTGCATCGCGGGGACGAGCGTGGCCACGGCGTCAGCGATCTCGTCGGGCGCGGCAGCTTGGGCCTTGGGAAGCAACGGCTCGATCTTGACCGATGCCGCGACGATCGCTGCGGGGTTCCCGGCGGCGAACGCGGGGCCGAGCAGGGCGTCGATCTGGGCCTCGATGGCGCAGTACTCCTCCTTCGGCGAGGCCGCTGCCTTGGTGGTCGATGCTGCGGCTCGTGTCGTGGTGGGCGCGGCTTTCGCCTCGGAGCTGCCAGTGCTGCACGAGGCAAGGCCCAGCGCCAGGCTGGTGGCCAGGAGCACGGCGGGAACGGCGGTGATTCGCATGGTGGACCTCTTCGGTTCTCGTTCGGGCCGGCGCTTCCGACCCTCAGACACAACCGAGCACATCGGGGATCGGCACCACATCGGCCGAACGGTGGTCAGAACCGGTCGTTCGGATGACCGGGTTCGTCCCCATGGCCGACCCGACCCACCAGTACATTTCGGCGATGGAAGCGGAACCGGCCCTCACGATCAGTCCGCTGGACGTCGTCATCGCCGGCAGCATCACGCTCCTCGGGATCCTCACCGTGGCGACCGCAGACACCTACGAGGGTGGCAAGGCTCGTCTGGCCGTCGCCATGCTCCTCCAGACGGTCCCGCTCGTGTGGCGGCGAGTCGCCCCGCTGCGGGCCACGGCGCTCTCGGCGATCGGCGTGGCGATCGAGGTTGCGGGCGTGCCCGCGTACGGCGACATCGCGGGGCTGCTGGGCTACCTGATCCTGGCGTATTCCATCCAGCGCTGGGCCGTGGGCCGCGACCGGACGCTCGGCACCGCGATCTTGGCCGTCGGCTTCGTCGTGCACCTCACGGCGCAACCGCACGACAGCGTCGTGCAGACGATCTCGAACGTCATGTCCGTTGCCCTCGTCACGGCCGCGATCGGCGGGCTCGGCCACATCGTTCGAACCCGTTCTGACCGCGTGATCGATCTCGAGTCGGACGCGCGGGAGCGGGAGGCCGGTTTCGCCGAGGAGCGGGCGGCCGTGGTTGCCGAGGAGCGGCGTCGGATCGCCCGGGAGCTCCACGACATCGTCGGTCACGCTCTGGCCGCCATCGCGTTGTCGGCGGCCGGTGCCGAGCCCCGAGTGCCGTCCGACGCCGACGACGTTCGCCAGGCGCTCCTCCTGATCCGCTCCACGAGTGCCGATGCGTCCGCTGAGGTCCGCCGGCTCGTCGGCCTCCTGCGCACGGAGGGAGACATCGACGGCACCACCCCGCAGCCCACGCTCGCGTCGGTCGCCGACCTGACGAGACGGGCCACAGAAGCAGGGCTCCCGGTGCACCTCCGGCTCGACGTCGATGGGACGGCCGTTCCCGCTGGGGTCCAGCTCGCGGCGTACCGCCTCGTGCAGGAGGGGCTCACCAACGTCCTCAAGCACGCCGGCTCGACCTCTGCCGAGGTCCGTGTCGAGGAGGTGGGTGGGCGCATCGAGGTGGAGGTCCTCAACGACGGTGACCCCCAGGCGCCGACGGCCTCGTCCGGCGACGGGCTCGGGCACGGCCTGATCGGGCTCAGGGAACGGGTCGCCTTGTACGGGGGGACGCTGTCGGCCGGGCCGCGGCCCGAAGGGGGCTATGTCGTGATGGCGTCGATCCCGCTGTGAGCGACCACGACCGGATCACCGTGCTCGTGGCGGACGACGAAGCCATCGTTCGTCATGGCGTCCGGCTGATACTGGATCACGCAGATGGCATCGAGGTGGTCGGCGAGGCCGCGGACGGGAAGGCCGCGATCGATCTCACCGCCTCGCTCCGGCCCGATGTCGTGCTCATGGACATCCGCATGCCCGAGATCGATGGCATCGAGGCGACCCGTCGCATCACCGCCGGCCCGGCGCACGTCCTCATCCTCACCACCTACGACCTCGATGAGAACCTGTACCTCGCCATGCGCGCCGGCGCGTGCGGATTCCTCCTCAAGACCTCTCCCCCCGACGACCTCGTGCACGCCGTACGGGTGGTCGCCCGAGGTGACGCCATGGTCGAGCCGGTGATCACGCGCCGACTGCTCGCCGAGTTCGTCGACCGACCCCCGTCATCCGTCGGGCTCCCAGACAAGGTCGCCGGGCTCTCCGCTCGGGAGCGGGAGGTGCTGCAGCAGATGACGCTCGGGCGATCGAACGCCGAGATCGCCAGCGCGCTGTTCCTCAGCGAGGGAACCGTGAAGTCCCACGTGGCCAGCATCCTGTCCAAGCTGGGAGTCCGCGACCGGGTGCAGGCGGTCATCGCGGCGTTCGACTGCGGGTTCGCCCGACCAGGAGGCCCCTAGCGTCCGCTGGTTCGGCTCCTGTGCTCGGCTCGGTCCGGCCCCGCCTCGGACAGCTCTGAGCTTCGGTCAGTTGCCGGGGCCGTAGGCCTGGTCGCAGGGGAGCGGGGGCAGGTCGTAGGTCCGGGAGTTGTCCTCGACGTCGTAGTAGCCCTGCAGGAGGCAGCCGACGTCGCGGGACTGGTGGTCGGCCTGGTCCGCCTTGAACTCCGAGGTGTCCTGCCAGATCTGGTTGGTCTCGTCGAGCAGCTGCTTCGACCGCTGGCTGCGCTGGGCGATGGCCCCGCTCGGGTCCCAGGACTGCCAGGCCTTCAGCAGGCCGGAGCCGACCGAGCCGTCGCTGCCGGCCGGCACGCTGATGTTCGTGAAGTACCAGTTCCACTCGAAGTTTCCGTACTTCGACGGGTCGTCGGTGGCGACGATGGCCACGCCGGTCCAGGGCGTGCCGTTCCAGTCGTAGGTGTAGCCGTACATGCCCGAGGACGTGTAGCCATCGATCACCCCTTCGGCCGCCGTCGAGGTGACCTGCACGTTGCTCGCGCCCTGGAGCAGCTTCGGGATCATCACGCCGAGCGACGATGCCGCGTCGGCGTAGGGGGCGATGACCCCGCCGCTCCCGGCCGGCGGCGCGTTCTCGGGGGTCAGGACCTGGATCGTCACGCCGAACACGAAGTTGCCGACGTCGCTCGAGCCCTCGATGGTCCCGCCGTTGCTCGAGATGGTCCACTTCGGATCGGCAGGGACCATCCCGGTCGCACCGCCGTCGGGGGCCGAGTACTGCTTCAGCTCGATGGTGCTGCTGGTCGGCGCCGGCGGGGTGAGCGACACCGCCCCCTTCGCGCTGTCGGCGGCGGCCTTCACCTCGGCGAGGTCCAGCCCTCCGCCCTCGGGGGCGTGGCCGGTGGTCACGGCGATCGCCCCATCCTCCTGGCGGATCACCAGCAGCTCCCGCGCGCCGTCCCGGCTGACCTCCGCCGTGTACCCCGTGCCGTCGCTGTCTTGGCTGACCACCTCGCCGCCGAGCTGGGCGAGGAGCTCCTGGAGGAACGCCTCCGGCGTGGCGTCGGTGGTGGTGCGCGAGTAGCTGATGGAGCGGTCGCCGTCGGCCATCACGTAGACCCCGGACCGCTCCTTGATCTTGAACCCGGCCGGCACCTCGATGGAGAACTTCCCGGAGGTGAGCCGCTTCGTCGCCGGGGCTGAGGCCTTGGTGGTGGTCGTCCCCTTGGCGGTGGTGGTCGTCGAGGTCTTGGCGGCGCTGTGGGTGCCGCCGCTCGTGCTGCAGCTGGTGCAGATCGCGATGCAGGTCACGAAGGCCAGGACTCTCGTCAGCGTCATGGACCAAGCGTCTCGCGCTCGGCGCGAACGAAGCGCGAACGGGGGAGCGATGATCAGGAGGGGAGCGCCCGGTCCTTCCCGCCGCGGTCCAGGGCCTGGTCCATCGCGTCCATGAGCTTCCTGGTCGTGGTGGGCTTGGTCACGACCGTCACGTTCTCGGGGACCGGGGCTCCACCCGGGCCGCCCGCGACCAGGTCGGTGGCACGGGGGATCTCGGCGATCACCGCCGGGGGCCGCCTGGTGCCGGCGACGGCATGGAGCACGTCGTGCTGGACGGGCCCCGGCGTCAGCATGTTGACCACGACGTCCGCGCCGTCGACCAGCTCGCACGCCCCGTACGCGAGCAGGGAGCACGGCCGCGCTCCAGGGCCCTCGCAGGTGCGGACGGCGTAGCCATGGCGCTCGATGAGCTGGGCGATGAGGGCGGGCGACGCCTCGGCTGGGCACTCCAGCACGACGCGGACGCGATCGTCGCCGTCGTCAGCATCCCAGCGTTCGCTGGCCGTGGACTTCCGCATGGCAGGGCCTCCCTGGTGGTGGGCGGAGCCGACCCGGCGGGCCGCGCCCCGACCGGGCTGATCGTGCTCAGCATGCGCTGTCGGGGACCGGTGGCCCAGGGTCGAAGGTCCCGATCGCGCCCGGCCCGGCCGGTCCTAGGACGAGGTGGGCCAAGGGGTGATCAGGTCCTGATCTGGTGCGTCGCGGAAGTGACGGCGAAGACGGGGTGGGCCCAGGGGACGACGTCGAGGTAGAGGCCCGAGCGCCGGAGCTCGTCGCCGTCGCGCTCGTGGTGCTCGGCCCCGAGCCGATCGGTGAGCGTGACCGTGCGACCGGCGAGCGCGGCATCGCCGAGGTGGACGTACCCCTGTGCCGGCGTGTCGGCCAGGTTCACCGCGACCAGGTAGCGCAGCTCGCCGTCGGCGGTCGACCAGGTGAACGCGACGATGCGCTCGTGGCTGCTGTTCCCGTCCCACGCGGCGGTGACCTCTGCCAGCTGCCACGTCCCGTCGTGGACGACCGGATCGGCGAGCACCGCGAGGAGCTGGTCGTAGAAGCCGCGGAGGTCGTTCCGCAGAGGCTCGTCGGGCGCGCGGCAGAGGTGGACCGGGACGTGGATATCGGCCGCCTCGGGCTGGCCGTCCTCGAAGAAGCGCAGGCCGGGGACCAGGTAGCTGATCACCGCGGCGGCGCGGTGGCGGTCGCCGACCCCGAAGGTCGCCGCGGCGCGCGGTTCGTCGTGGTTCTCGAGGAACCGTGCCGAGCGGGCCTGGTAGCCGGGGTCGGCCTGGAGGTGGCCCCGCACCGAGCCGAGGTCGCCGACGAGGCGGTCGTAGAGGCGCTTGTCGTAGGTGGCGTCGAAGCCCTGCTGCTGCAGGTCGTACTCGCGGTCCCAGTAGACCTCGGCCAGGAAGGTGAAGCCCGGCTGCTCGGCGCGGACGGCCGCGAGCGCGTCGGGCCAGAAGGGCTCGATCGTCTTGCCCCACGTCCGCTCGAACACGTCGGGCAGCAGGAGCATGGCCATGTCGCAGCGCAGCCCGTCGCCGTGGCTCGCCGCGGTCAGCAGCGCCTTGGTCATCGCCGAGCGCACCTTGGGCCTGGAGTAGTCGAGCTGCAGCGTGTCCGGCCATCCCGCGAAGTACGGGTCGCGGCCGTAGGCCACGATCCGCTCGCCCGTCGCAGTGGCCACCTCGGTCCAGTCGCCCGGCGCCGCGTCGAGGTCGGCCTCGGTGCCCGTGATGTAGCGCTTCGGGTGGGCGGCCACCCACGGGTGGTCGGGCGCGGTGTGGTTGGGCACGAAGTCGAGCATGAGGGCGATGCCCCGAGCGGCGAGGCGGGCGCGGAGGCGGGCGAGGGCGGCGTCGCCGCCGAGGCGCTCGTGGACCTGGTAGCCGGTCACCGCGAAGCACGACCCGCAGATGTCGTCGTCGCGCACGTCGGGCAGGGCCTCCTCGCACGAGCGGCGGATGTCGGGGTTGCGACGGGAGACCTCGCGCCCGGCGGCGCCGGTCTGCCAGACGCCGAGCAGGTACAGCCAGTCGACGCCGACGGGCAGGAGCCGGTCGAGCTGCGCGTCGTCGAGGTCGTCGAGCGTGGCCCCGGGTCCGAGGTGGCGGACGGTGGTCCGGGCGTTGACCTGCCAGAGCACCGGGAACCGGCGGGTCCGCAGGCGGTCAGCCACGGTCGGTCTCCGGGTGCATCTCGGCCTTGAGCGCCCAGCTCTCGGTGGGCGGGTCGAGGAGCAGGTCGATCACGAGGGCCGTCCACCCCGTCTGGTGCGACGCGCCGAGCCCCGCGCCGTTGTCGCCGTGGAAGTACTCGAAGAACAGGAGGTTGTCCCAGGCCGGATCCTGCTGGAACCGGGTCTCGCCCCCGAACACGGGCCGGTGGCCGTCGGGGGCGCGCACGAAGAGGGAGACGATCCGGTCGGCGAGGTCCTGCGCCACCTCGAGCAGGTTGCGCTCGTGGCCCGAGCCCGTGGGGTACTCCACGGTGAAGTCGGGGCCGACCCAGGTGTGGAACCGGGCCAGGGCGCGGATGACGAGGTAGTTCACGGGCACCCACACCGGGCCCCGCCAGTTGGAGTTGCCGCCGTACATCGGCGTGGTCGACTCGGCCGGTTCGTAGTCCACGATGTAGCTCACGCCCTCGACGGTGACGGCGTAGGGCCGACCGTCGTAGCGCTTCGACAGCGCCCGCAGCCCATGCGGGGAGAGGAACGCGTCCTCGTCGAACAGCTCCGCCAGCGTGGTGCGCAGCTGGTCGGGCGTGACGACGCTGACCAGCAGCTCGGCCGCCGTCCCATCGAACCGCAGGCGGCCGAGCGCCTCGAGGTCGGCGATGCCCGATGCTTCGACATCGAGGAGCCGCAGCAGGCGCCGGCGCAGATCGTGGCTCCGCTCATCGTCGTCGGCCCCGCGCATGGTCACGGCGGAGAACAGGGGCACGGCGCCCCCGATCGTCTCGACCTCGACCCGCTCGCGACCGTCGGGGCCGTCGATGAAGTCGTAGAAGAAGCCTCGATCAGGGTCGTAGAGGCCCGACGAGTTGATCGCCCGGGTGATCGACATGAACCGCTCGACGAAGGTGACGACCAGGTCGTCGTACACCGGGTCGTGCTCGGCCAGCCGCTGGGCCATCGAGAGCATGGCCAGGCTGTTGAAGGCCATCCACGCCGACCCGTCCGCCTGCACGAGCGAGGCACCCGGGGGCAGGTGCGACCGGTCGATGGGGCTGATGTTGTCGAGGCCGAGGAAGCCGCCGCCGAAGAGGTTGTTGCCGTCGGGATCCTGGCGGTTCAGCCACCACGTGTAGTTGATCAGCAGCTTGTGGAACGCCCGCTCGAGGAACGCGAGATCGTGGTCGCCCGCGATGGCGAAGACCCGGAACGCCGCGAACGAGTGCACCGGTGGGTTGACGTCGTCGAAGCTCCACTCGTAGGCGGGGAGGGCACCGTTGGGGTTGAGGTACTCCTCTCGCAGCAGGACCAGCAGCTGGTCCTTGGCGAACGCCGGGTCGAGGTGGGCCCAGGCGATGGTGTGGAACGCCAGGTCCCAGGCCGCGAACCACGGGTACTCCCACGGGTCCGGCATGGCCAGGATGTCGTTGGCGTCGAGGTGCCGCCACCCCGCGTTGCGGCCGTGACGGTGGGCCTCCGGCGGAGGAGGCTCGCCGGGGTCGCCGTCGAGCCAGCGGGCCACCCGGTAGGCGTAGTACTGCTTGCTCCACACCAGGCCGGCCGACGCCTGGCGGACGACCTTCGCCCGCTCGGGATCGAGCGTGCTCGGAGTGATCGCCGCGTAGTACTCGTCCGCATCGCGGGACCGCTCGGCCATCACGGCGTCGAACCCGGAGCCGAGGTCGGGGGAGGCGGCAGTCGTGGCGGAGGTGGGATCGACTCGGCGCAGCCGGAGGCGCAGCTCGGCGTCGGCACCCGCGGCCACGGTCATCCGGTGCCACCACGCCGCCTTGGTGCCGGTCTGGGCGGGGTCGACGGTGGTGGCGCCGCTGACCACGTGGTCGTTGATGCCGTCCTTCGGGAACGCGGTGGTGGCGGGCGCACCGAAGATGCGCGGGGCGTTGGTCTCGTTCTCGCAGAACAGCGCCACCGGAGCCCCGCCTGGACCCGACGCGCTCACCAGCTCGTAGGTGGACGACCGATCGAGCTCGGCCCGGATGGCACCGTCGTCGAACCTCACCACCGGCTTCGGTCCCTGGTCGCCATCGGCGTCCCAGGTGTTGCGGAACCAGAGCGTGGGGAGGACGTGGAGCTCGGCCGCCTCGGGCCCGTGGTTGTGGATCGAGATGTGCATGAGGAGGTCGGTGGGGTCGGCCTTGGCGTAGGTGACCTCGACGGACCAGTAGCGGTCCTGGTCGAACGCGCCCGTGTCGAGCAGCTCGAACTCGGGGTCGTGGAGCCCTCGACGACCGTTCTCGGCGACGAGCAGGTCGTAGGGGAACTCGCCCTGCGGGTAGTGGTAGCGCCACCGCAGCCACGCGTGGCTGGGCAGGGCGTCGAGGTACCACCAGTACTCCTTGGCGTCCTCGCCGTGGTTGCCCTCCGGGCCGGTCAGCCCGAAGATGCGCTCCTTCAAGATGGGGTCGCGGCCGTTCCACAGCGCGAGCGACAGGCAGAGGCGCTGGTCCACGTCGCTGACGCCGGCGAGCCCGTCCTCGTTCCAGCGGTAGGCGCGCGAGCGGGCGTGGTCGTGCGGGAACGACGACCAGGCGTCGCCGCTCTCGCTGTAGTCCTCGCGCACCGAGCCCCAGGCCCGCTCGGCGAGGTAGGGGCCCCACTCGTACCACTCGTTCCCGACGGCCGGGTCGCTCCCGGGTCGGGCCGGTCTCGCGAGGCGGGCGTGCTCGGCGGTGTCATGAGACGAGGAGGGCATGGGCAGCGACACCTGACGCGATGGACGCAGAGGTGTCGATCATGGACCATCGCGGGCCCTCCCGTCGGCCGGATCGGCGACCGAGGGCAACTGTTCACCCGTCGGCAATCCGAGCGAGACGACCGCGCCCGGCGTCGCTCAACCGGTTCCGCTCGAGCTTGGGTCAGCTCCGGGCGAGGTGACCGAGGTAGACGGAGTTGGTGGACTCGTCGCCGCTGTAGGGGTTCGGGAACGGGACGACGTGGGTGGTGACCGGAGCGAAGACGCGGTCCATGACGGCGACGAACGATGGGTCGGGCAGCTCGTCGGACCACAGGCCGAAGGCGCCCCCAGGCGCGAGCAGCGAGCGCAGCCGACGCAGGCCGTCGGGCTCGTAGAACGCGGCGTGGCTCGGGTGCAGGAGCCAGCTGGGCGAGTGGTCGATGTCGACCAGGATCGCATCGAGCCGTTCCGGGACCTCGGGGCCGAACCCCTCTCCCGACGCGACGAGGGCGAAGAAGTCGCCCTGGTGAAGGTGGCACCTCGGGTCGGCCGTCAGCTCGGCGGAGAGCGGGAGCAGGCCGCGGCGGTGCCACCCGATGACCTCGGGGAGGGCCTCGATGACGTGGAGCGACCGGACCCGCTCGTCTCGCAGGACCGCCTGGGCGGTGTAGCCGAGCCCGAGGCCCCCGACCACCACGTCGAGGCCGTCACCATCGATCTGGGCGAGACCCAGGTCGGCGAGGGCGATCTCGGCCACGGTGAACAGCGTGGACATGAGGAACTCGTCGTCGAGCTTCGCCTCGTACACGTCGACGTCGAGGGCGAGCTCCCGTCGGCGCCGGAGGCTGATCTCGCCCATCGGGGTCGTCTGGTGGTCGAGTTCCTCGAAGAGGGCGCTCACGGTGGGACCTCGGTGCTGGACGGCGGGGCCGAACCCTACCCAGGACCCGGGCCGGTCTGAGGGTGGTGCCGCCCGCCCCTGGGCGGTCAGCTGGTGATCTTGGTGGCGTACTCGGGGCTGTCGATGATGGCCTGGGCGATCGCCGTGGGCGTGGTGGTGTGGGCGTCGAGGGCGGCCACCAGGTCGTTGAACACCACGGTGGTCGGGGCGACGCCCTTCAGGAGGATGTAGAGCACCGACACGTCGACCTCGCTCACCTGCTTGGTCAGGTACTCGTGCGACTCGGAGAACCCGGTCATGACCTGGCCGCGGGTGGCGGTCCGCTTGTCCAGGCGGGAGGTCCAGTAGTCGACGCCGCTCACCTCGCCGTCCCGGCCGAGCACGTTCCGGTAGACGCGCTCCACGTAGCCCCGGTTGGTGAGCGAGCCGTACTTGGTCTTGAACTCGCTCGACTGGGCGAACGAGTCCGAGATGTACTTCAGCGTCCGCCCCTTCCGGCGCTGGGCGATCCAGTAGACGAGGCCGCCCTTGTCGGGGATCCGCAGGAAGTAGGCCCGGTACAGGCGGGTGACGGGGTCGACGTTGTTGACGTTGTCGGTGTCGAACCGGAGGCTCGCCACCAGGCCGCCGGGCGTCTGGGTCCCGGCGCCGAGCTGGGCGATCGCCGTGGAGCGCTCCGGCGCGGTGGGCGCCCGGCCGAGCATGTCGAGGTAGAAGCGGTCCACCATCGCTCCCCAGGAGGCGAACGGTGCGAACGGTGCGGACGGCGTCTGGGGCGTGATGGCGGGGGAGGCAGCGGAGCCGGCCCCGGTGCCGGCGCCGTTCGTGGCGGCGACGGTGAAGGTGTAGGCGGTGCCGTTGGTGAGCCCGGTGATGGTCTGGGTGGTGGCGGCAGCGTTGAAGGTGATCGGGGCCTGGGCGGTGGCGCCGATGGAGGGGGTGACCGTGTAGCCGGTGACGGGGGAGCCCCCGTCGGTGGCGGGTGCGGTCCAGCTGAGGGAGACGGTGGTGTTGCCGGCGGTGCCGGTGACGGCGGTGGGGGCCCCGGGCACGGTGCGGGGCGTGACCGCGGCGGACGCGGTGGAGGCGGTGCCGGTGCCCGCGGCGTTCACGGCCTTGACGGTGAAGGTGTAGGCGGTGCCGTTGGTGAGGCCGGTGATGGTCTGCGTGGTGGCGGTGGAGCTGAACGTCACCGGGGTCTGGGCGACGATCCCGATGTAGGGGGTGACGGTGTACCCGGTGATGGGGGAGCCGCCGTCGGTGGCGGGTGCGGTCCAGCTGAGGGAGACGGTGGTGTTGCCGGCGGTGCCGGTGACGGCGGTGGGCGTGCCGGGCACGGTGCGGGGCGTGATGGCCGCTGATGCGGTGGAGGCGGTGCCGGTGCCCGCCGCGTTCACGGCCTGGACCTTGAACGTGTAGGCGGTGCCGTTGGTGAGGCCGGTGATGGTCTGGGCGGTGGCCGTCGACAGGAAGGCGACGGGGGACTGGGCGACGATCCCGATGTAGGGGGTGACGGTGTACCCGGTGATGGGGGAGCCGCCGTCGGAGGCCGGTGCGGTCCAGCTGAGCGAGACCGTGGTGCTGCCGGGCGTGCCCGTGACGAAGGTGGGGGCGCCGGGCACGGCCAGGGGGGTGATGGCGGCCGAGGTGGACGAGTCGACGCCGGTGCCGGCGACGTTCGCGGCCGCGACCTTGAACGTGTAGGCGGTGCCGTTGGTGAGCCCGGTGATGGTCTGCGTGGTGGCGGTGGAGCTGAACGTCACCGGGGTCTGGGCGGCGGGCCCGACGTAGGGGGTGACGGTGTACCCGGTGATGGGGGAGCCGCCGTCGCTGGCGGGTGCGGTCCAGCTGAGGGAGACGGTGGTGTTGCCGGCGGTGCCGGTGACGCCGGTGGGCGCGCCGGGCACGGTGCGGGGTGTGATGGCCGCTGATGCGGTGGAGGTGCTGCCGGTGCCTGCCGCGTTCAGGGCGGCGACCTTGAACGTGTAGGCGGTGCCGTTGGTGAGGCCGGTGATCGTCTGGGTGGTGGCCGTCGACCCGAAGCTGATCGGGGCCTGGGCGGTGCCACCGATGGAGGGGGTGACGGTGTAGCCGGTGATGGGGGAGCCCCCGTCGGAGGCCGGTGCCGTCCAGCTCAGCGCCACCGTGGTGTTGCCGGCGGTGCCGGTGACGCCGGTGGGGGCGCCGGGCAGGGCGCGCGGGGTGACTGGCGCCGATGCCGACGAGGTGCTGCCGGTGCCCGCCGCGTTCACGGCGGCGACGGTGAAGGTGTAGGCGGTGCCGTTGGTGAGGCCGGTGATGGTCTGGGTGGTGGCCGTCGACCCGAAGGTGATCGGGGCTTGGGCGGTGCCACCGATGGAGGGGGTGACGGTGTAGCCGGTGATGGGGGAGCCGCCATCGGTGGCGGGTGCGGTCCAGCTGAGGGAGACGGTGGTGTTGCCGGCGGTGCCGGTGACGCCGGTGGGCGTGCCGGGCACGGTGCGGGGTGTGATGGCCGCTGATGCGGTGGAGGTGCTGCCGGTGCCCGCCGCGTTCAGGGCGGCGACCTTGAACGTGTAGGCGGTGCCGTTGGTGAGGCCGGTGATCGTCTGGGTGGTGGCCGTCGACCCGAAGCTGATCGGGGCCTGGGCGGTGCCACCGATGGAGGGGGTGACGGTGTAGCCGGTGATGGGGGAGCCCCCGTCGGAGGCGGGTGCGGTCCAGCTGAGGGAGACGGTGGTGTTGCCGGGGGTGCCGGTGACGCCGGTGGGGGCGCCGGGCAGGGCGCGCGGGGTGACGGCGAGGGAGGGAGCCGAGTCGGCGCCGGTGCCCGCCGCGTTCGTGGCGGCCACCTTGAACGTGTACGAGGTTCCGTTGGCGAGGCCGGTGATCGTCTGGGTGGTGGCCGTCGACAGGAAGGCGACGGGGGACTGGGCGACGATCCCGATGTAGGGGGTGATGGTGTAGCCGGTGATGGCGGCGCCGCCGTTCGAGGCGGGTGCGGCCCAGCTGAGCGAGACCGTGGTGTTGCCCGGCGTGCCCGTCACCGAGGTGGGTGCGCCGGGCACGGTGCGGGGCGTGACCGCGCCGGACGCGGTGGAGGCGGTGCCGGTGCCCGCCGCGTTCACGGCCTGGACCTTGAACGTGTAGGCGGTGCCGTTGGTGAGCCCGGTGATGGTCTGGGTGGTGGCCGCGGAGTTGAAGGTGGTGGGGGCCTGGGCGGAGCCGCCGATGGAGGGGGTGACCGTGTACCCGGTGATGGCGGCGCCGCCGTCGGAGGCCGGCGCGGTCCAGCTGAGGGAGACCGTGGTGCTGCCGGGCGTGCCGGCCACGAAGGTGGGGGCGCCGGGCACGGCCAGGGGGGTGATGGCGGCCGAGGCGGACGAGTCGACGCCGGTGCCGGCGACGTTCGTGGCCGCGACCTTGAACGTGTAGGCGGTGCCGTTGGTGAGCCCGGTGATGGTCTGGCTGATCGTGGGCGCGGGGGCCACCGGGTCGAACACGACCGGGGTCTGGGCCACCCCCCCGATGTAGGGGGTGACGGTGTAGGCGGTGACCGTGGCGCCGCCGTTCGAGCCGGGCGCCGACCAGGTCAGCAGCACCGAGCCGTCACCTCGGGTGCCCGTCACCGAGGTGGGTGCGCCGGGCACGGTGCGCGGGATGACCGCCGCCGACGCGGTGGAGGCGGCGCCGGTGCCCGCGGCGTTCACGGCCTGGACGGTGAACGTGTAGGCGTTGCCGTTGACCAGGCCGGTGACGGTCTGGGTGGTGGCGGTCGAGGCGAAGGTGGTGGGCGCCTGGGCGGTGACGCCCAGGTACGGCGTGACCCGGTAGGCGGTGATGGACGACCCGCCCGTCGAGGTGGGTGCGGTCCACGAGAGGGTGACCTGCGCGTTGCCGGCCGTCCCGCTGACGGCGGTGGGCGGGCCGGGCACGTCGACGGGCGTGACGGCGGCCGACGCCGAGGAGGCGCTCCCGGTGCCTGCGGCGTTCACGGCGGCGACGGTGAACGTGTAGGCGGTGCCGTTGGTGAGCCCGGTGATGGTCTGGGTGGTGGCCGCGGAGTTGAAGGTGGTGGGGGCCTGGGGCGTGGCGCCGATGGAGGGGGTGACGGTGTAGCCGGTGATGGCGGAGCCGCCGTCGGAGGCGGGTGCGGTCCAGCTCAGCGCGACCGTGCCGTTGCCACCGGTCCCGGCCACGCCGGTGGGCGCGCCGGGGGTGGTCCGTGGGGTGAGGGCGCCGGAGGCGGGCGAGGGGTTGCCGCTGCCGGCCGCGTTCACGCCCTGCACGACGAACGTGTAGGCGGTGCCGTTGGTGAGGCCGGTGACGGTCTGGGTGGTGGCGGTCGATCCGAACGGCACGGGCGTCTGGGCGGTGGGCCCGATGTAGGGGGTGACGGTGTACCCGGTCAGCGGGGAGCCGCCGATGGAGGTGGGCGCGGTCCAGGCGAGGGTGACCTGGCCGTTGCCGGGGGTGCCGGTCACGTTGGTGGGGGTGCTCGGCACCGTGATGGGCGTGACCGCGCTGGTCGCCGCCGAGTCGGCCCCGGCTCCGGCGACGTTGTAGGCGCGGACCCTGAACGTGTAGGTGGTGCCGTTGGTCAGGCTGCCGATGACGCGGGTGGTGGCGCTGGCGTCGAAGTCGCTGGTGGTCTGGGCGGTGGCGCCGATGTACGGCGTGACGGTGTAGCCGGTGATGGGCGAGCCGCCGGACGACGGCGCCGTCCACGAGAGGGTGACCTGGCCGTTGCCGGGCGTGGCGCCCACGCCGGTGGGCACGCCGGGGACGGTTCGCGGCGTGACGAGGGACGATGCCGACGAGTCGGCCCCGGTGCCTGACCCGTTGATGGCGGCCACCGTGAACGTGTAGGCGGTGCCGTTGGTGAGCCCGGTGATGGTCTGGGTGGTGGCGGTGGAGTTGAAGGTGGTGGGGGTCTGGGCGGTGGCGCCGATGTAGGGGGTGACCCGGTAGCCGGTGAGGGCGCTGGTGCCGGTGTAGGTGGGCGCGGTCCAGGCGAGGGCGACCTGCCCGTTGCCGGGCGTGCCCGTCACCGTGGTGGGGGCGTCGGGCACCGCCTGGCAGGTGGCGAGGCCGCTGATGGCGGCGCTGGCGTTGACCCGCCCGCCGCCCACGGCGTCGACGCCGTAGGCGCCGATCGCGATCCCCGAGGCGCGCTGGGCGGCCAGCACCTCGGCAGGGGTGCGGCACGGGCGGGCCTGGAGCTGGAGCGCGGCGATGGCCGCGGCGTGCGGTGACGCCTGCGAGGTGCCGTAGAAGCGCCACACCCCCGAGACCTGCTGGCCGAAGAACGAGTTGGCGGCACCGTCGGTGGCGGCCACGTCGATGGTGTCGGTGACGCACGACGGCAGGGCGGTGGCGGCGGTGGTGCCGACGACGGGGTTCCAGCAGTAGGTGGCGGGGCCTCGCGACGAGAACGTCTCCGGCGCGGTGGTGGTGTCGTAGCGGATGGCGGCGATGGATCCGGCACCGCGCATCATGTTGTGGCCGAACGAGGTGGGGCCCACGATGTCGCCGCCCGACGAGGTGTTCCACTGCACGGACGTCACGCCGCTCAAGGTCATCATGATCACCTTGAACCGCGGCGTGGTGGGCGTGGTGGAGCGCCGGGCCACCACCAGGCGGTAGGTCTTCGTGGACCCGCCCGAGTTGGTGTAGTCGATCAGCTCGTAGGCCTGCTTGGTGGTGGTGGGGTTGTTGGTCCTCGAGCTGGCGACGACGGCGTTGGTGCTGTTGTCGAGCAGGAACAGGTCGAGGTCGGTGGTGATCCCGTACTGCGGCTCGTTGTAGCCGAGCTTGACGAGGACCTCGCCCTTGTTGGCCACGGTGATCAGGTCACCGGCATCGGCGCCGGCCCCGGGGTCCCAGTCGTGGCAGTCGACGCTGTAGGTGGCGGTGAGCGTGCCCGGGCAGGTGGTGGGCCGGTAGCTCGGCGCCTCGTAGGAGGCCACCTCGTGCCCGCCGATGATCGTGTTCGAGTTGGCGGCGGACGAGAAGTAGGTGACGCCCGCGGCGGTGACGTCGGCGATGGCCTTGGCGATGATGCCGTCCTGGTAGACGGGCTCGTTGAAGTAGGAGACGTCGTCGACGATGACCTTGGCGCCGGCGGTGGCCAGGTTGCGGATCTGCTGGGCGAAGTCGACGTCGCCGTTGAACGCGGTCGCCACCATGATCGTGGCGCCGGGGGCGACGTCGTGGACGGCCTGGGCCATGCCGCGGGCCTCGTCGGTCCCGCCGCTGGCCTTGTCGGACTGGACGATCACGGGGGTGGTCCGGCCGCAGGGGTTGCCGGTGCCGGGCAGCTCGCCGTTGCTGACGTCGGTGGCGGCGCCGCCGACGTTGTTGTACGAGTCCGACAGCACGCCGATCGTGACACCGGTGCCGTCGACGGCGTAGGTGGTGCGCGCCGCGGCCGCGCCCAGCTGCGTGTCGGCCTCGGAGATGACCCGCGAGCTGCAGGTGGCGCTGGTGGTCACGCCGTCTTGGGTGAGCGCGGCGGCGAGCTGGTGGCGGTCGGTCCGGTGGATCTGCGGGGTGAGGACCTCCTCGAGCCACTCGACGCCGCTGACCGAGGCCACGGCCGAGATCTCGGTGGCGTCGAGCGCCAGGGTGACGAGGTGGTCCGGCACGCTGCGCGCCGTCACCCGGGCCCCGGCGGCGGTCAGCGCCGCCTCGGTGGCATCGTCGACGGTGGTCAGGCGGGCGTTGGCCAGGAAGGTGCCGTCGGGCTGGTGGAGCAGCGAGCCGGCCCCGCTGGTCGGCAACCCGGCGGCGCGGTCCTCAGCGGCATCGGAGGTGGCGACCCCGGAGCGCGCCGCCAGCTGCTCGAGGCGTGGGGAGGTGTTGCTGCTGTCGGGCGCCGCGGCGGGGGCCGCCTGGGCGGTGGCGACCCCGGCGGTGAGCGGCACGAGCGCGGCGATGAGGCCCACGCCGACGACGACGACGGCACGACGGACGACCTTGGTGGCACTCATCGACTGCGCAGCTCCCCGGGAACGTCGAGCGCCCCGCGGCGGCCGAGCTCACAGGGTAGATCGGCACGGCGCGCCCGACGTTGAGCCTGGTGGGCGCCGTAGCGCTCCCTGGGACCGTCGTGCTCGTCGCGGAGCGGGTCGGCTCGCTCAGCGCAGGGAGCGGCGCTCGTAGGACGAGCGGGCCCAGAGGTAGCTGCCGCCGGCGATCGCCGCGCACCAGATCGTCGTGGCGAGGGCGCTGGTGCCGACCGGAGCGCCGGCGAGCAGCCCTCGCACGGTGTCGATGAACGGCGTGAACGGCTGGTGGGCGGCGAACCACCGGACCGCCGGCGGCATCGAGTCGGTGGGGGCGAAGCCGCTGCTCAGGAACGGCAGGAGGATGAGGAACATCGGCGTGTTGCTGGCGGCCTCGACCGAGGAGCTGGCCAGGCCCAGCGCCACGGTGAGCCAGGTGAGGGCGAAGGCGATCATGGCGAGCACGGCGGCGACGGCCAGCCACTGCACGGCGGAGGCCGGAGCGCGGTAGCCCATGACGAGGGCGACGAGCGTGACGGCGAGGAGCCCGAGCGCGGTCTGGATCATGCTGCCGCCGACGTGGCCGGTCAGCACCGCGGCCCGGGAGATGGCCATCGTGCGGAAGCGGGCGATGATGCCCTCGGTCATGTCCATCGCGACCGAGATCGCGGTGCCCTGGGCGACGGCGCAGACGGTGATGACGAGGATGCCGGGCACGACGTAGGCCAGGTAGTCGGCCCGCCCGCCCCCTCCGTCGAGGCCGTGGCCGAGCGTCCCGCCCAGCACGTAGACGAACAGCAGGAGGAACACGACCGGCATGCCGATGAGCATCACGGTCACCGACGGGTAGCGGATCAGGTGCTTGAGGTCGCGGCGCAGCATGGTGGCGGAGTCGCTGAGGGCGTGGGTGGTGGCGGTCATCGTGAGGCGTCCTTCCGGGGATCGGGCTGGTGGGGATCGGGCTGGTGGGGATCGGTGTCGAGCCGATCGGTGAGGGCGAAGAACACGTCGTCGAGGTCGGGGGTGTGGATCGCCAGGCCGCCGACGTCGATCGAGGCGTCATCGAGCCGCTGGAGGACGGCGCGCAGGGTCCGGACGCCGCCGTCGCTCGGGACCTGCAGGGTGAGGGCATCGGGGTCGGGCACCGAGCCTCCGAGGGCGCCGGCGGCGCGCTCGAGGTCGTTCCGACCGCCGAACTCGAGGAGGATGTGGCCCCCGGGGACCAGGCGCTTCAGCTCGGCAGGGGAGCCCTCGGCCACCAGCGCCCCTCGGTCGAGCACGGCGATGCGGTCGGCGAGCTGGTCGGCCTCGTCGAGGTACTGCGTGGTGAGGAAGATCGTGACCCCGTCGTGCACGAGGTCCCGGATGATCTGCCACATGGTGTGGCGGCTCCGCGGGTCGAGGCCGGTGGTGGGCTCGTCGAGGAAGATGATGCGCGGCCGGCCGACCAGGGTCATCGCCAGGTCGAGGCGCCGCCGCATCCCGCCGGAGTACGCCGACAGCGGCGTGCCCGCGGCCTCGACGAGGTCGAACTGCTCGAGGAGCTCGGCCACGCGGCGCCGCCCGGCGGTCCGTCCGAGGTGGCACAGGTCGCTCATGAGGCGGAGGTTCTCCTGGCCCGTGAGCAGCCCGTCGACCGCGGCGAACTGCCCGGTCATGCCGATGGCGTGGCGGACCCCGTCGGGGCTGGCCGTGACGTCGTGCCCCGCCACCTGCGCCTGGCCGCCGTCGGGGGCGAGGAGGGTGGTG
The DNA here is from genome assembly GCF_049993875.1 of Aquihabitans sp. McL0605. NCBI lineage: Bacteria > Bacillati > Actinomycetota > Acidimicrobiia > Acidimicrobiales > Iamiaceae > Aquihabitans > Aquihabitans sp. McL0605. The sequence continues at coordinate 1,368,785 of NZ_CP188252.1, read as the reverse complement.
AGGATGTGGATCATGGTGGTCTTGCCGGCCCCGTTGGGGCCGAGGAGGGCGAAGACGGTGCCTTCGGCGACGGTCAGGTCGATGCCGTCGAGCACGGTGGTGCCGGCGAAGGACTTGCGGAGCCCGGCGGTGGTGATGGCCGGTGGGGAGGTGGTCGTGGGCGCGTGCAAGGAGACCCCTTGGTGGTGAGGGTGGTCGGGATGGTGGGGAGCCCGCCGGGGCGGGCCGGAGGGGGCGGGTCAGGCGGCGGAGGCGCGGCCGTCGGTGCGGTGGAGGGTGATGTCGCCGGCCGAGGTGTGGGCGTGCAGCTCGACGACCTCGTCGGTGGGGGCGGGGCCGTCGCTCGCGTCGAGGTCGCTGTGGATGCGGCCGAACCGGGAGCGCACGTCGAGGTTCACGGCCGTGCCGTCGGCGACGCCGCACGACAGGTCGCCCGCCGCCGTCTCGAGCTCGGCGACGCCCCGGCGGAGCTCGCCGACGTCGATCGAGCCGTTGGCGGTCTTGGCGACGACCGATCCGTCGGCCCTGGCGATCGAGATGCTGCCGTTGGCCGCCTTCACCCGGACGTCGCCGCCGATGTGGGCGATGGTGGTGGCGCCGTTCGAGTTCCTGACGATCGCGGCGCCCGCGATCGTGCCGAGGCGCACGTCGCCCGACCCGGTCTTGATGTCGGCGTCGCCCTCGACGCGATCGACGTCGACGTTGCCGTGGCCGGTCTTGAGCGCCAGCACCGCAGCGTGGTCGAGGCGGATGTCGCCCATGGCCGTCTTGAGCTGGCACCGGCCGAGCTCGCCTTCGACGTGGAGGTCGCCGAGCGAGGTCGAGGCATCGAGGTGGGAGCCGGTGGGGACATCGATCGTGACCTGGACCGAGCCGGACCGGTCGAAGGGGGAGAAGCGCTTCCACTGCTTGGGAGCGCTGATGGTGAGGCGGCCGTCGGCGTGCTCGACGCGGATGTCGTGGGCCGCGGTGACGTCGGCCGCCCGGGTGGGGTCGGCGGGCACCACGGTGACGACGGTGTCGGGGCGGTCGGCGGCGGTGATGCGCACGTCGCCCACGGTCAGGTCGACGGTGATGGTGAGGGGACGGGGGGTCTCGAACGTTGGCATGGTGGCTCCTCGCGGCGCCTCGGTGGCGCCGGTGGTGGTGGTGGTCGGTGGTGGTGGTCGGGTGGGGGCGAGCGGGAGCGCCGTGGGACGCGATCAGCGCGCCCAGCCGCTCAGGCGCTGCCCGCCGAGGGGGGTGGTCGCGGTGGGTCGGGGGTCGGGGCGGCCGGAGCCGAGGGCATCGGCCACCGCCCGGACGAGCCAGGCGTTCACGGACAGGCGGTCCGCGGCGGCGGCCTGCTCGACCTGGGTCTTGAGCTGCTCGGGTAGGCGGAGGGTGATCCGGGAGATCTCCCCGTCGTCGTCGCCGGTGGGCTCGGGGCGAGCGGTGGACGGCGGCGGCGCGGTGGCGGCGGGGGCCGTGATGTCAGGTGACGTCATCGCGGCGGGCGGGGGCACCACCTCGAACTCGGGGTCCCGGCCCCGGAGCCGCACCGACACCGAGCCGGGGGCCAGCTCGGTGGTGATCTCGTCGGCGGCGGCCGAGAGCGCATCGAGCAGCACCAGGCGCACCATGCCCTCGAGGTGGGGGACCAGGCGCTCGGCCAGGGCGCGGGTGTCGTCGCCGCCCAGATCGGCGGTGGCCACCAGCTGCTGCTTGAGCTCTTCGACGTAGCGCGTCATGTCCATGGCGTCACTATGACGTCATTGATGACGTCATGTCAAGCGCGGCCTCCGATCGGGAGGTACGGTCCGCAGGACGCCGACCAGGAGGCCGCCGTGGCTGGGGTAGCGATCGCGGGTGGTGGGTTCGCCGGGCTGATGACGTCGATCCTCCTGGCCCGCCGGGGCCATGAGGTGACCGTGATCGAGCGCGACCCTCCCCCCGCCTGGGAGCCCTCCGGCCCGCCGACGGTGGACGACGATGCCGAGGTCGACGCCTGGCGCCGGGCGGGAGCACCGCAGTGCCGCCAGTCCCACGTCCTGCTGGCGAGGGCTCGTCGGGTCTTGGTGGAGGAGGCGCCCGACGTGCTCGATGCCCTCCTGGCGAGCGGCGTCCGGGAGCAGGCGGCGAACGTGGGGGCCGGTGATGTGCCGGGCGAGGCCATGTTGCTCGGCCGCCGCCTGGTCACCGAGGCCGTGATCCGCGGGTTCGCCGACCGGGAGCCCCGGGTGACCGTCCGCTCGGGCGACGCCGTGACCGCGCTGGTCGCCGTCGACGGTGCCGTCCCGGTGGTCACCGGCGTGCGGACCCAGTCGGGCGAGGTGCTGGCCGCCGACCTGGTGGTCGATGCCGGCGGCCGGCGCTCGGCGCTGCCGGGATGGCTGGCCGACCTGGGCGCTCGGCCTCCGGTCGACGAGGAGCAGCCGCTGGGGTTCTTCTACCTCACCCGCTTCTACCGGGTGCGGCCGGGCTGTGCCATGCCGGTCATGCGGGTGCCGGGATCGGTGCCGCTCGACTACGCGACCGTCATCGCGTTCGGCGGCGACAGCGACACCTTCTCGCTCACGATCACCCTCTCGGTCGAGGATCCGCATCGGACGGCGATGCGAGATCCGGTGAAGCACCGGCAGTTCCTCGCCGCGGTGCCGATGGCGGCGGAGTGGCTCGAGATCGGCGATCCGATCAGCGACATCGCCGTGATGGCCCGCATCGAGAACCGTCGGCGGCGGTTGGTCGACCCGGACGGGCCCGTCGTCGGCGGGCTGGTCCCGATCGGCGATGCGTCGCTGCACACCAACCCGACGCTCGGCCGGGGGACGGCCATGGCCTTCTGGCAGGGGCAGCAGCTGGCGAACCGGATGGCGGATCCCTGGGAGCCCATCGGGCTGGTCGACGAGATGGATCGGTGGACCCAGGAGAACCTGGGCATCTGGTACGACACCCAGGCCGCCGCCGACGCCGCCGGCATCGTCCGCCTGGAGGCCGGCATCCGGGGCGAGCGGTTGCCGATGCCCGACGATCCGATGGCCCGGTTCGTCGCCGGCGCGATGGCGCTCGCGCCGACCGACCCGGCGGTCGGGTCGGCGGTCACCCGGGTGGTGCACCTCCTCGCCTCGCCGATGGAGGCCTTCGGCGCGACCGATGTGGCCCAGCGCGTCACCGAGTTCCTGGAGACCGAGCCCGATCTCGAACCTCACCCCGAGGGCCCCACCCGCGCGGCCTTCGAGGCCATCGCCACCGGAGCTGCCTGACACCTCGCCGTGGGCCGCCTCGACTCGGATGGCGACGCCGCCGTGGCTGCTCCCGAACGTGTTGCACCGAAGGTCCCCCTCGAGGCCGGCGGCAACGAGCTCGAGGGGGGCCGGCCCGCCGCCACCGGTAGCGTCACCGCGATGCGCTCCGTCCCGAGCACGCAACGCTCGCCCACCACCTGGTCCACGGGTGGTCTGGTGTGCTCCGTCGACCACCTCGCGTCGGCGGCCGGCGCCCAGCTCCTGGCCGCCGGCGGATCCGCCGTCGATGCCGCGGTGGGGGCCAACGCCGTGCTGGCGGTGACCACCCCGCACATGAACGGCCTCGGCGGCGACCTGTTCGCGCTGGTGCACCACGCCGACGGGTCGCCGCCCGACGTGGTCGATGCCGCCGGTCGGGCCGGGTCGGGCGCCGACGCGGCGCGGCTGCGCTCGGAGGGCCACCGGGCCATGCCCTTCACCGGTGATGTGCGGTCGGCCACGGTGCCGGGGTGCGTCGACGGGTGGCTCCTGCTGCACGAGCGCCACGGCCGCCTCCCGCTGGCCGACGTCTTGGCCCCGGCCCACCGGCTCGCCGCCGACGGGTTCCCGGTGTCGCCGATGCTGGCGTTCATGCTCCACACGCTCGACGGGCTCGAAGGGTGCGACGAGCTCGCCCTCCCTCGGCCCGACGTGGGCGAGCGGCTGGTCCGGCCGGGGGTCGCCCGCCAGCTGGAGGCCATCGTCGACGGCGGGCGAGAGGGGTTCTACGGCGGCGAGTTCGGGCGGGCGCTCGTCGAGGTCGGCCGCGGCGAGTTCACCGCCGACGACCTCGCGGCCCGGCAGGCGAGGTGGGTGGAGCCGCTCGGTGCGCGGGTGTGGGGGCACGACGTGTGGACGGTGCCGCCGCCCTCGCAGGGCTACCTCATCCCGGCCGCCGCCCTGATCGCAGAGCTGGTGGCGGGCGAGGACCTGCCCGACCCGGCCGACGGTGCGTGGGCCCACCTCCTGGTCGAGTCGGCGCGGCTGGCGGCGGCCGACCGGCTCGACGTCCTCCACGCCGGCGCCGACGGCAGCGCCCTGCTCGCCGAGGATCGGCTCCGGACCGCAGCAGCCCGCTTCGACCCGTCCCATCGGTCGGGGGCGGCGGCACCGGCACGCGGCGGCGGGACGATGCACCTGTGCGCCGCCGACCGCGACGGCACGGCCGTGAGCCTCATCCAGTCGAACGCCCACCAGTTCGGGTGCGGCGTCGCGGTGCCCGGCACCGGGGTGCTGCTGCACAACCGCGGCATCGGCTTCAGCCTCGAGCCGGGGCACCCTGCTGAGTACGCGCCGGGCCGTCAGCCGCCGCACACCCTCGCGCCGGCGCTGGTGACCCGGCCCGACGGCAGCCTGCGCGCCGTGCTGGGCACGATGGGCGGCGACTCGCAGCCGCAGGTGGTCCTCCAGATCCTCGCCCGGCTGCTCGTCGCGGGGGCGGCGCCGGGCGATGCCATCGAGGCGCCGCGGCTGGTGCTGCGGGGTCGCGAGGGGACCGGCTTCGACACCTGGCGCACGGCCGACCAGGTCGTGCGGATCGAGGAGCACGCCCCTCGGGCGTGGGTGGAGGGCCTGGCCGCGAGGGGCCACGAGGTGGAGGTCGTCCCGTTCGATCCGGGAGGCTTCGGCCACGCCCACGTCATCGAGCGGCATGCGGACGGCCGCTGGGCCGGGGCCGATGATCCCCGTGCGATGACCGGCGCCACCACCGCCTCGACCTGACGGGATCCGCGGGAGACGACTGCGCTCTGCACCTCGGGTTGCTGTTGGCGACGCCTTGTCGCTATGTTGGCGACGGTGCGTCGACAAGGTGTCGGCGATCGGAGGTCGACCGTGTTCCTGGCTGTTCGTGACCTGCGGGTCGGCCGGGCGCGCTTCGTGCTCGTCGGGGTGGTCATCGCCCTGGTGGGCCTGCTCACCACGCTGCTGTCGGGCCTGGCTGCCGGCCTGGTCGACGACGGCATCTCCGGTCTGCGCGGCCTCCCGCTGACGCACCTCGCGCTGCAGCCCGGCGCCGAATCGAGCTTCAGCCGGTCCACGCTGCGCGCCGACGCCCTCGGCCCGTGGAGGGACGTGAAGGGGGCGGAGGCGGCGCCGCTCGGGGTCTCGTTCTTCAACGCCAAGACCGCCGAGGGCGCCACACTGGACCTCGCCGTGTTCGGCACCCCGCCCGACAGCTTCCTCGCCCCGAGCGCCGAGGCCCGCGCCGCGCTCGCCGGCCGACCCGGGATCGTGCTCAGCCAGGAGCTGCGCAAGGAAGGGGTGCGGGTCGGCGACGTGCTCACGGTCGTGGGCCCCGACGTGGAGCTCCCCGTGCTCGGCTTCACCTACACCGGGTCGTACGGGCACGTCGACATCGCCTTCACCTCCCTCGAGGTGTGGCAGCACCTGGTGTACGGCGACAACGCCGATGGGCGGTTCTCGGCGGTGGCGGTCCGTGGCGGCAGCGCCTCCGCCCACGCCGCCGCGGACGCGGCGGCCGGCACCGTGACCGAGACCAAGGCGCACGCGTACGCGGGCTCGCCGGGCTACGCCGCGGAGACCGCGACGATGACGCTGATCCGGGTGTTCCTGCTCGCCATCTCGGCGTTGGTGGTCGGCGCCTTCTTCACGGTGTGGACCATCCAGCGGACCCGCCAGATCGGGCTGATGAAGGCCCTGGGCGCCTCGAACGCCTACGTGCTCCGCGACGCGCTCGGCCAGCTGGCGATCGTCCTCGTCCTCGCCACGTCGGTCGGCGCCGCGATCGCGATGGCCGTCGGCCGGCTCATCGGCGACGCCGTCCCGTTCAGCCTCCAGCTCGGCCCGGCCGTGGCGTCGTCGGTGACGCTGATCGTCCTCGGCCTCGCCGGCAGCCTCGTCGCCATCCGCCGGGTGACGAGCGTCGACCCCATCATCGCCCTCGGCGCCGAGCCCTAGGAACGGAACAGGCCCTTGACCCTGCAGCTCGATCACCTCACCGTCACCGTCGCCGACGGGCCGGACACGCTGACCATCCTCGATGGCCTCGACCTCACCGTCGAGGCGGGGACGGTCGTCGCCCTCACGGGTGCCTCCGGGTCGGGCAAGTCCACGCTGCTCGCCGTCGCCGGTCTCCTCCGGCAGCCGACCGCCGGGACCGTCACGATCGACGGCATCGACGCCACCGCCCTGAGCCGCACGCGGGCCACCCGCCTGCGCGGCGACCGCATCGGGTTCGTGTTCCAGGCGGCGAGCCTCTTCCCGTCGCTCACCGCGATCGAGCAGCTCGAGCTGGTGGCCCACCTGACCGGCCGGCTCGATGCCGATGCGCGACGGCGGGCTGCCGAGCTCCTGGTGGCCGTCGGCCTCGAGCACCGCCGCGACGCCCGGCCCGCGCAGCTGTCGGGCGGCGAGCGCCAGCGCGTCGGCATCGCCCGAGGGCTGATGAACGGTCCGTCGCTGCTGCTGGCCGACGAACCGACGGCGGCGCTCGATGACGAACGGGGCCGCGACATCATGGCGATGCTCGTGACCGAGGCGTCCCGGCGCGAGGTCGCCACCCTCATCGTGACCCACAACCCGGCGCAGCTGCCGCCCGGGACCCGGCACCTCGTGCTCTCCGGCGGCCGGGTCCGAGCGGTGGAGCCCGTCGCTCCCTGACGTGCGTGGCAGGCTGAGCGGATGCCCCGCATCTCCGCCGGCAGCGTCGCCGAGCACGTGGCCCGGCAGGAGCAGGCCGTCTTCGACGCCGCCATCCGGCTCTTCACCGAGCAGGGCTACCGCGCGGTGACGCTGGCCGACATCGCCGCCGAGGTCGGGCTCGCCCGCAACTCGCTCTACCGCTACTTCCCGACGAAGGCGTCGATCCTGCTCCAGTGGTTCCGCAACGAGATGCCGGAACTGGTCCAGACCTCGACCGAGCTGCTCGAGGGCGACGGTCCTCCGGCCCGGCGGATCGAGCGGTGGGCCGTCGCCCAGATCGACTACGCCCACCGGCCCGAGCACCAGCTCATCGCCGAGCTCGGTCAGGCAGCGGGCGACCTCGACGTCGATGCCCGGGCCGAGCTGGCGGCCGGTCACGAGCAGCTGATGGCGCCGTTCCGGGCGGCGCTGGCCGAGGCCGGCCTGGACGGAGCGGAGCTGACGGCCACCGCCGATCTCCTCTGGAACGCCGTGCTGGCCCAGACCCGTCGCGAGCTCGCGGCCGGCGACGACCCGTCGGGCCGGGCCGTGCTGGCCCGCTGCATCGATGCGCTCGTGGGACCCGCGCCGGACCCTCGCCGTCGTCGTGGGGCGCCGGGGGCGTGACCGTCCGACCGCTCGGGCCGTGGCGCCTGGAGCCTTCCGTCGTCGGCCCCAGGCACCAGGCCCGCACCGGACCCGCCGCCGGCGTTGCCTACTGTGAACGTCAGTAGGTAGTGAGGTTCTACCATCAGGAGAGGACGGTGCTCCACCGTTCCGCGCGAGGGGCCCCGCCAGGGGGTGGCGGCCACGACGGGGGCGAGGAGATCCGGCCGGTCAGGCCCACCTCGGAGCCGATTGTCCGGAGGTTCTCAGCAGACTCCCAGGAAGCATCCATAGATTCCGCCAGATGACACCCCCCGGTCTCCCCGAGTTCGAAGCGGCCCAACGCCGGCAGTTCCTCAAGCGAGCCGCCCAGCTCGGGGCCCTGGCCCTGGTGCCGGGCGCCCTCGCCGCCTGCTCCAGCAACGGCGACAAGGCCACCTTCGCGGGTGCGTCCACCACGGCGGCCTCCGGTTCCACCGCGAGCACCACCGCACCGAGCGCCGGGTCGGGTGGTACCTCCACCACCGGCTCAGCGACGAGCTCGGGCGACGCGCTGCCCGACGCCGCCAAGCTCGAGGTGGCGTTCACCTGGTCGACCGGCTCGGGCGGCTTCGGCCAGGACCACAACCCGTTCATCGCGGTGTGGATCGAGTCCGCGGCGGGGGACCTCATCGCCAACATCAGCCTCTGGTACAACCCGCCGAAGGGCGAGCGCTGGATCAACGAGCTGTCGACCTGGTTCGCCGCCGACTCCGCCTACTACCAGGCCCACGGCAGCGACGACCGAGCGCCGGTCACCGGCGCCACCCGGGCCGCCGGCTCGTACACGGTGGTGTGGGACGGGCTCGACGCCGCCGGCAAGCGGGCGGCACAGGGCGACTACGTCGTGTTCGTCGAAGCGAACCAGGAGCACGGCACCCACAGCCTGACCAGCGCCAAGCTCTCGCTCGCGACGTCGGCCACCGATGCACCGCTCGCCGACGACGGCAACCTCTCGGCGGCCACGGCCACCTACTCGGTGTGACGCCGTGACCCTCGAAGCGCACGGGACCGCGGTCGACCAGCAGCCCGACCCGCCGCCGCTGGTCGACGACGGCAGCGACGAGGCCGCCGAGGCCGCCGAGGCCGCGTCGGCGATCAGCGACGCCCCAGGGGGCAACGGACGGCGCCCGAGCCGGTCGCGGTCGGCCGGCTGGCAGAAGTGGTCGCGGCTGGTGCACAGCTACACGAGCATGATCGCCCTGCTCCTGGTCCTGTTCTTCGGGATCTCGGGCATCACCCTCAACCACCCCGACTGGACCTTCGGCGACGCGCCGACGTCCACCTCGAAGACCGGGACCATGACGTTCGCCGTCGCCCCCAAGGGTGCGGTCGACTACCTCGCCGTCTCCGAGTTCCTGCGCGACCAGTACGCCATCAACGCGCCGGTGAGCGACTACAGCACCACCGGCACCCAGGGCTCCATCTCCTACCGGTCCCCGGGCTACGCCGCCGACGCCACGTTCGACACCACGTCGGGCGCCTACCGCGTCACCATCGAGCAGCAGGGCTGGGTGGGGGTCATGAACGACCTCCACAAGGGCCGCGACGCCACCGACTCGTGGCACTGGACCATCGACCTCGCCGGTGGGTTCCTGGTGCTGATCGCGCTCTCGGGGCTGCTCCTCCAGCTGTTCCTCAGGCGTCGGCGGCGGAGCGCGCTGATCGTGGCGGGAGCCGGCGTGGTGATCGTGGTGGCTCTGATCGCCCTCACCCTGTGACGCCTCCGCCGGCGGGGGCGACGGTCACCTCGGTGCACCAGCCCGTGATGGGCACCGACCTCGAGCTCCAGATCACGGCGGCGTCGGTGGCGGCCGCTCGCGCTGCGGAAGCCGACCTCGTGACCGAGGCCAAGCGCCTCGAGGCCGTCTTCACGGTCTTCGACCCGGGAAGCGACCTGTGCGCCTGGCGGTCGGGCGCCGTCGCCGAGGCCGGTCCGGAGCTGGCCCGGCTGCTCGCGATCGCCGCGTTTTGGCAGGTCCGGTCCGGTGGGGCCTTCAACCCCCTCACCCGGGTGCTGACGGACTGCTGGCACCGAGCGGAGCGGGAACAGGTGCCGCCGAGCCGAGGGGAGCTGGCGGTGGTGGCCGGATCGATCGCCGCACCCGCCTTCGCCGTGACCGAGGGCGGTGGCATCGAGCGGCGGCGCGCCTGCGACCACCTCGACCTCAACGCGGTGGCCAAGGGCCACGTCGTCGACCTGCTCGCCACCCGGGCCCTCGCGCGCGACGGGGTGGAGCGGGTGGTGGTCAACGCCGGCGGGGACCTGCTCCACCGCGGGACCGGGACGCTGCGGGTCGGGGTCGAGGACCCGCACCACGCCTACGACAACGTGCCGCCGCTGCTGACCGTGCTGGTGGCGGACGGGGCCGTCGCCACCAGCGGGCGGGCCCGGCGCTGGTTCCAGGTCGACGGGCAGCGCCGCTCCCGCGTGCTCGACCCGCGGACCGGCTGGCCGGTGGAGCACGGCGCATCCGCCACGGTGATCGCGCCCGATGCCGCCACCGCCGACGTCGTCGCCACGGTCGCGTCGGTGCTCGTGCCGCCCGAGGCGGTGGCCTTCGTGGACGGGCTCGCCGGCGACGGCATCGACGCCGCCTGCCTGGTGATCGACGCCGGCGGCGGCCGGCACCGCAGTGCCCGGTGGCCAGCCGACGAGGCGCCGGCCTGAGCCCGGCGGGCGACAGCCGGGAGGCGCCGTGTGGCACCATCGATCGGGTGACCGGGAAGCCCGCCACCGCCCCGAACCTGCAGGACCTCGCCGTGCTGCGCCGGGTCCGTGACCGGATCGATCGCGACTACGCCGAGCCCCTCGACGTGGAGGCGCTGGCCCGCGGCGCCCACATGTCGGCGGGCCACCTCAGCCGCCGGTTCAAGGCGGCCTACGGCGAGTCGCCCTACAGCTACCTGATGACGCGGCGCATCGAGCGGGCGATGACGATGCTGCGCCGCGGCGACGTGAACGTCACCGACGTGTGCTTCGCCGTGGGGTTCTCGTCGCTCGGCACCTTCAGCACCCGGTTCGCCGAGCTGGTCGGGGTGCCACCCAGCACCTACCGGCGCGAGGCCGCCCGAGCCACCGAGGGCATCCCCGCCTGCGTCGCCAAGACGTTCACCAGACCGGTCAGGAATCGAGAAGCAGGGATGCCGGCGCGTCCGTAGCGTGATCGCCATGGACATCACCATCCACTCGACCTTCCTCCCGCACAACGATGCCGAGGCCGCGATCGCCTTCTACCGCGACGTCCTCGGGTTCGAGGTCCGCAACGACGTGGGCTACCAGGACATGCGGTGGATCACGGTCGGGCCGGTCGGCCAGCCCGAGACCAGCATCGTGCTCACCCCGCCCGCGGTCGATCCGGGCATCACCGACGACGAGCGCCGCACGGTCATCGAGATGATGGCGAAGGGCACCTACGGGATGCTCATGCTGGCCACCGAAGACCTCGACGGCGTGTTCGCCAAGATCGCCACCAGCGATGCCGAGATCGTCGAGGAGCCCACCGAGCAGCCCTACGGCGCCCGCGACTGCTCCCTGCGCGACCCCGCCGGGAACATGATCAAGATCCAGCAGATCCGCTGACCCGCAGACCCGGGCCACCCCGCTCGACCTTCGCATGCGCCAGGGCGCGGGTGCCCCGCATGCCGACGACGTTTCGTCACGACAGCCACCCAACCAGGACGCCGGTCGACCGATCGGTCTGGTTCCACACGAGGAGAACCCCACCATGAAGACCATGACCTGCCAGCAGCTCGGCGGCCCCTGCGACCTCGAGCACCACGGCGACACCGCCGACCAGGTGATCAAGGCCCAGGACCAGCACCTCAAGGAGGTCGTCGCCGCCGGCGACACCGCCCACCAGCAGGCGGCCAAGGAGATGAAGGGCCGCTGGCGCAACCCGATCAAGGGCATGGGCTGGTACAAGCAGGCGAAGAGGGACTTCGCCGCCCTGCCCGAAGACGCGGCCGTCTGACCCGCCTGCGGGCGGCGGCGCCATCAGGTAGACACGCCGTCCGGTCCCGAACGTCGTGCGGGTTCGGATCACGAGCGCCCCAGATCCCCACGAAGTCCGTCCCCTGACCCGCAACCGAGGAGCCCCCCGGACATGGCCACGAAGAAGAGCGCACCCGCCGCGCCCGCCGTCGCCGACCGCCACGACCGGATCCGGGTGGTGGGCGCCCGGGTCAACAACCTGAAGGACGTGAGCGTCGAGCTCCCGAAGCGGCGCCTCACGGTCTTCACCGGGGTGTCCGGGTCGGGCAAGAGCTCGCTGGTGTTCGGGACGGTGGCCGCCGAGTCGCAGCGGCTCATCAACGAGACCTACAGCGCGTTCGTCCAGGGCTTCATGCCCACGCTCGCCCGGCCCGACGTCGACGTGCTGGAGGGCCTGACCACGGCGATCATCGTCGACCAGGAGCGGATGGGGGCCAACCCCCGCTCGACGGTCGGCACCGCCACCGACGCCAACGCCATGCTGCGCATCGTGTTCAGCCGCCTGGGGCAGCCCTACATCGGCTCGCCCCAAGCGTTCTCGTTCAACACGGCCACCATCAGCGGCGCCGGGGCCGTCACCCTCGAGAAGGGGGGCCGGAAGGTCCGCGAGAAGCGCTCGTTCACCCGCACCGGCGGCATGTGCCCGACGTGCGAGGGCACGGGCAAGACCTCCGACTTCGACCTGGCCGCGCTGTACGACGACACCAAGTCCATCAACGACGGCGCGCTCACCGTGCCCGGCTACTCGATGGACGGCTGGTACGGCCGCATCTTCCGCGGCTGCGGCTTCTTCGACTGCGACAAGCCGATCGCCAAGTTCACCAAGAAGGAGCTCGACGCCCTGCTCTACAAGGAGCCGACCCGGATCAAGGTCGAGGGGATCAACGTCACGTTCGAGGGCCTGATCCCGAAGATCCAGAAGTCGATGCTGTCGAAGGACGTGGAGGCGATGCAGCCCCACATCCGGGCGTTCGTCGAACGGGTCATCACGTTCAGCGCCTGCGCCGACTGCGGCGGCACCCGGCTCAACGAGGCGGCCCGGTCGTCGAAGATCGACGGGCTCAGCATCGCCGACGCCTGTGCGATGGAGATCCGCGACCTGGCCGAGTGGGTGCGAGGCCTCGACGAGCCGTCGGTGGCCCCCCTGCTCGTGTCGCTGCGCGACACGCTCGACTCGTTCGTGGCGATCGGGCTGGGGTACCTGTCGCTCGAACGGCCCACCGGCACGCTGTCGGGCGGTGAGTCGCAGCGGACGAAGATGATCCGCCACCTCGGGTCCTCGCTCACCGATGTGACCTACGTGTTCGACGAGCCCACCATCGGGCTGCACCCCCACGACATCGACCGCATGAACGAGCTGCTGCGCCAGCTGTGCGACAAGGGCAACACGGTGCTGGTCGTCGAGCACAAGCCCGAGACCATCGCCATCGCCGACCACGCCGTCGACCTCGGTCCGGGCGCCGGGCGCGACGGCGGTCAGGTGGTGTTCGAGGGGACCGTCGACGAGCTGCGCGCCAGCGGGACGCTCACGGGCCGGCACCTCGACGATCGGGCGGCGCTCAAGGACGAGGTGCGCAGCTCCACCGAGGCGCTCGAGATCCGCGGCGCCGACACCAACAACCTGCGAGGCGTCGACGTCGACATCCCGCTCGGCGTGCTGGTCGTGGTGACCGGTGTGGCCGGCTCGGGCAAGAGCTCGCTGATCAACGGGTCCGTGGTCGGCCGCGACGGCGTGGTGCACGTCGACCAGACGGCGATCAAGGGATCGCGCCGCAGCAACCCGGCCACCTACACCGGGCTGCTCGACCCGATCCGCAAGGCCTTCGCCAAGGCCAACGGGGTGAAGCCCGCCCTGTTCAGCGCCAACTCCGAGGGGGCCTGCCCCAACTGCAACGGCGCCGGCGTGGTCTACACCGACCTGGGGATGATGGCGGGGGTGGCGGCGCCCTGCGAGGTGTGCGAGGGGAAGCGGTTCGACGCCGACGTCCTCGACTACCGGTTCGGAGGCAAGGACATCAGCGAGGTGCTCGAGCTGTCGGTGGCCGATGCCGAGGTGTTCTTCTCCGACGGCGACGCCGCCCTGCCCGCCGCCCACCGGATCCTCGCCCGCCTCGTCGACGTGGGCCTCGGCTACCTCACCATCGGCCAGCCGCTCCCGACGCTCTCCGGCGGCGAGCGCCAGCGCCTCAAGCTGGCCACGCACATGGGCGACAAGGGCGGCGTGTACGTCCTCGACGAGCCCACCACCGGCCTCCACCTCGCCGACGTGGAGCAGCTGCTCGGGCTCCTCGACCGGCTCGTCGACTCGGGCAAGTCGGTGATCGTGATCGAGCACCACCAGGCCGTCATGGCCCACGCCGACTGGATCATCGACCTCGGACCCGGGGCCGGCCACGACGGCGGCGAGATCGTGTTCGAGGGGACGCCCGCCCGGCTCGTCGCCGAGCAGGCCACCCTCACCGGCGAGCACCTCGCCGCCTACGTGGGCGCCTGACCCGTGGCGGAGCAACCCGAAGCGCACGAGCAACCCGCAGAGCCGGAGCGCCCGGTCGGCGCCGCCGACGACGAGTTCCACCCGCCCACCAGCGACGATCCCGCGTGGGCGGAGACGTGCTGGTTCACGTTCAGCGTCCCCGAGCGCCGGCTCTCCGGCCAGCTCTACCCGTTCTTCCAGCCCAACCTCGGCGTGATGGCGGCGGGGGTCTACGTCTGGGACGACCGCGGGAGCCAGGTCTGGACCTGCCGCTACGCCAAGAACTTCTGGCACCTCCCGATCCCCGACCAGCCCCTGACCGACATCGAGCTGCCGAACGGCATCCGGTACCGCACGATCGAGCCGCTCCAGCGCTACCAGGTCGCGTTCGACGATCCCGACGCCGACGACCTCCACCTCGATCTCACGTTCACGGCCACGGCCCGCCCCAACCTGCTGGCCGGCCAGCACCTCGACCAGCCCGGCCGGTACGAGGGGACGATCGTGCTCGACGGTGAGGAGATCGCGGTCGACGCCCACGGGTTCCGCGACCGGTCGTGGGGGCCGCGGTCGCAGTTCGGCGACGCCATGCACGGCGCCAGCAGCGGGGGCTACAGCTACGCCACCGCGTCGGAGCGCGAGGGCTTCCACGCCATCACCATGGACTTCGACGGCTCCTGCATCGGGATCCACGGCTACGTCCTGCGCGACGGCACCTGGTCGAAGCTGGCCTCGGCCGAGCGGAAGGTGGTCGAGCGCGATCCCGGCACCGGGTTCCCCCTCCGCGTGGTGCTGGACCTGGTCGACGAGGCGGGCCGCGCCCTGCACGCCGAGGGCGCGTGCCGGAACGCCCTGGTGCTCCCGCTGAACCCCAACCTCCTCACGATCAACTGCCTCACCGAGTGGACCTTCGACGGGATCACCGCGTTCGGCGAGGACCACGACAACTGGTCGGCGGCGTCGATGCGGCGGTTCCAGCGCCGCTACCGCGGGTGGTCCTGAACCCACCCGGTCGCGCGGCAGGCCCCCCACGGTGGCCACCCGTTCACCCCACGTGGGCACGCTCGCCGAACCCCTGTGCGGGTGACGCCGCCTGTCGGCCACGGGGGTGAACGGCGCACCCCCGAACGGCTGACCCGCCCATCGGGCCCTCCCCCAAAGGTGGACCCTTCGGAGCCGGTCGGGCGGCTCCCGGTCGCGGAAGGGGAGCGTGGGATGCGAGAGCGTCGTCAGGTGCCCAAGTGGTTGGTACGAGGGGTGTGCGTGGTCGTCCTGTTCGCCGCGGTGCTCACCGGTGCGGATGCCGTACCGTCGCAGGCGGTGGCCGCCGGCGACGGCGGCTGGGGGCCGGTCGTCGACTGGGGCCTCCAGGGCAAGCACATGGTGGCGCTGCCCTCCGGCAAGGTCCTGGTGTGGTCCAACGGGGCGAGCGCCCGCGTGTGGGACCCGGCGGCGGGCCCCAACGGCGGGTTCACCGCCAACACGCCGGCAGTGTTCGGCGACCTCCATTGCGCCGGCAACGCCGAGCTCGCCGACGGCCGCGTCGTCGTGTTCGGCGGCCAGAACGGCGCACCCCACATCGGCACCGCCGTCAACGCGCTGTTCGACTCGTCGACCGAGACCTGGGCGCAGGGGGCGTCGATGGCGTACCAGCGGTGGTACCCGAGCGTCACCACCCTGGCCGACGGCAAGGTGCTCGCCACCTCCGGCGACGATGCCAACGGCAAGCGCATCACGACGCCGGAGCTGTACAACCCCACCACCGACACGTGGGTGAAGCTCACCGGTGCGGTGCGCAACCAGGGCCTCTACCCGCACATGTACGTGCTCCCGAACGGCAAGGTCTACGAGGCGGCCCCCGGTGCGGCGACCGCCCTCCTCGATCCGTCGGGGACCGGATCCTGGACGCCCGGCCCCACCAACGCCTGGGGGACCAACGGCTACTCCGAGTCGTCCGTGATGTACGAGCCGGGCAAGATCCTGCGAGCCGGCGGCGGCGATCCCGCCATCGCCCGCACGGCGATCGTCGACATGAACCAGGCCAACCCGCAGTGGCAGGAGACCAGCCCGATGGCCTTCCCCCGCCGGCGCATGAACCTGGTGATCATGGCCGACGGCGAGCTGCTCGCTGTCGGCGGCACCGCCGAGTCCGACAACGAGGCCGCCGCCGCGCTGCCCGCCGAGATCTGGAACCCGGCGACGAAGACCTGGCGCACCGTGGCGGCGATGAGCGAGGCCCGCATGTACCACTCGTCCGCGGTGCTGCTCCCCGACGGCCGCATCCTGAGCGCCGGCGGTGAGGCGAGCGGTCGGCTCCACGCGCAGATCTACTCGCCGCCGTACCTCTCGGCCGGCCCGCGGCCCACGATCACCAGCTCGCCCGCCACCGCCGCGTTCGGGTCGTCGATCCAGGTCACGTCCCCGGACGCCGCCGACGTCACGTCGGTCGCGCTGATCCGCCTGAACGCGGCCACCCACGCCTGGGACCAGAACCAGCGCTACGAGACCCTCTCGTTCACGCGATCGGGGAGCACGCTCACGGCCGCCGCGCCCGGCAACGGCAACATCGCACCCCCCGGCGTCTACCAGCTCATCATCAAGAACACGGCGGGTGTCCCCTCGGTGGCGAAGATGATCAAGATCGACTCGGCCAGCGCCCTGGTGCCCGGCTCGGTCACAGGCGTGGTGACCGACCAGAACAGCAGCCCGATCAGCGGGGCGACGGTCGAGACCTCCGGCGCCTCCACCACCACCGACGCCACCGGCACCTACACGCTCGCCAACCTCAGCGGCGGCGAGCACGAGGTCGTCGCCTCGGCGCCGGGGAAGGCCCAGGTGAGCCACTCGGTGATCGTCACGCCCGGCGGGACCGTCACCCAGTCGTTCCAGCTCTCGCCCCCCGGCCAGGTGGCCGGCACGATCACCGAGTCGCCGAGCGGCACCCCGATCGCCGGGGCGAGCGTCACCTACACCGGCGGCGTGGCGACCACCGACGCCTCCGGCCACTACAGCATCCCTGACCTGCCCGTCGGCCCCTTGACCCTGAACGTGACGGCCCTCGGCCACACCGGCCAGGTGCGCGACGTCAACATCGCGTCGGGCACGTCGGCCACCGCCGACTTCGCCCTCGTCAAGGCCCCCACCTTCATCACCGGCGGGCTGTCGGACCGCGTGACCGGCGACCCGATCGTCGGGGCACCGGTCTCGGTCGATTCGGGGGAGAGCGCCGTGACCGACTCGATCGGCCGCTACCGGATCGACGTGGGCCCCGGCATGTACGACGTCACCGCCTCGGCTCCCGGGTACGTGACGGCCACCAGCCACGCCATCGTCAACGAGGGCGGCTACACGCTGCTCGACTTCCCGATGGAGCCCGTCGCGCCCCCCGCCACCGTGCTCAAGCACATCACCCTCGAGAACGCCAGCCTCACCGACCCCACCACCGGCGCCGACAAGGTGTCGGGCGCGTTCACCCGCGACACCACCGCGCCCCTGTCCGGGACGGCGTCCGCCCAGCTCGCCGCCGCCACGTCGGCGTACCTGGAGGAGACGGTGCCGGCCACCGACGACCTGTTCGTCACCGCGCTCATCCGTCCCGCAGCGGTGCCCACCGGCGACGCGCGGATCCTGATGCTCCAGAACAACGGCACCACGGTCGGCGCGCTGCAGCTGCGGGCGTCGGGCAAGCTCCGGCTCCGCCAGGGCTCCACCACCATCGGGCTCGAGTCGTCGGTCCTGACCCCCGGAACCACCTACCGGGTCGGCCTGCACCAGGTGCGGGGCACGAGCGGCAACGCGGTGCTCGAGGCGTACGTCGCCCCCGCCGGCCTGCCCCTCGGCTCGCCGTTCGCCCGGACGGCCACCGGCACGTGGACCGACGGCGCCACCCGCGTGCGCATCGGCGCCACCAGCGGCCCGGCGGTCAGCGCCAGCTTCGACGACATCTTCGTGGACTCGGGCGCGCCGGGCTCCGGGTCCGGCGGCACGACGACCACGACCACGTCGACGACCTCGATCCCCACCGGTTCGTCGACGACGTCCAGCACCACGACCTCGACGCCGACAGGGGGCATGACGATGACGTACGTGGCGACGGCGGACGCCCTCGTGAAGTCGACCAGCCCGACGAAGAACTACGGCACCATGGCGACGCTGCGGCTCCGGGCCGGGACGGCCTCGCAGCCCGACGAGTACCGGTCGCTGCTGCACTTCAACGTGACCGACACCATGGGCACGGTGAGCTCGGCGAAGCTGCGGCTGTTCGTGACCGACGCCAGCAAGGTCGGCGGTTCCGTGTCCGCCACCGCCGCCGGCTGGCTCGAGACCGGGGTCACCTACAACAACGCGCCCGGCACCCTCGGTCCCGTGCTGGCGACGCTCGGGACGGCGCCGGCGGGGTGGGTCGAGTACGACGTCACCGCCGCGGTCCAGGCGGGACGGTTCGACTTCCTCCTGACCACCACCTCATCCGACTCCCTGATCACGAGCAGCCGCGAGGGCACCCAGCCGCCGCAGCTGGTGATCAGCCACCCCTGATCCGGCCGGCAGGCGCCTGGCACTCCCCCCTGTCGGGGCGCCGCCGGCCGGGTCTACCGTCGAGCCATGCGCCGGTGGGCTGCGGCCTCGAACCCTGCCATCCGCGAGGCGTTCGCGGCCGTGGACCGGCGCGGGTTCCTCACCGAGCACCAGCAGCGGTTCGCCGACGATGACCGGCCGCTGCCGATCGGCCACGGCCAGACGAACTCGCAGCCCACCACCGTGGCCAACATGCTGGCCCTGCTCGACGTGCTCCCGGGGCAGCGGGTCCTCGACGTGGGGGCCGGTTCGGGGTGGACGACGGCCCTGCTCGGGCACCTCGTCGGGCCGGAGGGCCGGGTGATCGGCGTGGAGCTGGTGCCCGAGCTGGCGGTCTGGGGCGCGGCGAACGTGGGCCGCCACCCGGTGCCGTGGGCCACGGAGCAGGCGGCCGAGCGCGACGTCCTCGGGCGGCCCGCCGAGGGCCCCTACGACCGCATCCTGGTGTCGGCGGCCCCCGGCGGGGTGCCCGGGGAGCTGGTCGACCAGCTGGTGCTCGGGGGCCTGATGGTGATCCCCGTCCGGTCCCGCATGCTCACCGTGCGCCGCCAGGCCGAGGGTCCGCCTGAGATCCACGAGCACGGGAGCTACTCGTTCGTCCCGCTGCTGCGCCCGCACCACTGAGCGGGCGGCCTGGTCGCCCGGCTGCGAGCGACCTCCATGTCGTTCTCAAGGATCCTCCAGCCGCCCGGGCGCACGGTGTGGTGGTCGGGCCGCACCGGGCGGGCCGCGAACCACGGAGGACCACCATGACCAGCACCTTGTCGACCACCAGCGGCACCGTGTCCGACGCCGAGGGCACCGATCCCGAAGCGACCACCACGACCCCGCCCCCGCGGCAGGGCCGGCCCCGATGGCCGATCTTCGGCGTGGTCGGCGCCGTGGCGGGCTTCGCCGCGGTGGGCGTCTCGATGTCTCCGATGACCGAAGACGACGCCGCCAAGGGCGTCGGCATCGTGGACGACCTCCACCGCGGGGGCTACCACGCCGGCTTCCTGCTCGGCCTGGTCTCGGTCGCGTGCCTCCTCGTCGCCTCCTCCGGGTGGCGACGCTGGGCCGAGCGCACCGCCCCCGACGACCTGGCCGCCCGCACGGTGGGCCAGGGCTTGGCGGCGACCGCCACCGTCAACATCATCTTCTTCTGCCTCATGGGCTCGATGGCCGACTACCTCCCGGGCGGGGCCGACCACGGCTGGCTGTCCGACCAGGCGGTGTTCACCAACTTCACGCTGCTCGACTTCGGTGCCCTGCTCGGCTGGTGGGGTGCGGCCGTCTCGGCCGTCTGCGTGGCCGCCCTCGCCTTCGGTCGGCAGCGGGCCCTGCCCCGGTGGATGGGGATCGTGAGCGCCGTGCTCCTGCTGCCGGCCGCGGCGTTCGCCATCGCCACCGGCCTGCCGGGCTTCGTCGGCGTCGTCATGCCGGTCTGGCTGGTCGTCATCAGCCTGGGCATGGTCTTCAGCCGCACCGCGAACACCCAGCCCTGAGCGGTCCTGTGGGCCCCGCGAGCGCGGGGCCCACAGGCGCGCCCGATGCCCTCGACCGCACGCGGCGGGGCGACGGCACGCCGCGTGCGGTCGTGCACCCGCAGCGCTGAGCGGGCGGGTGGCGGGGATCAGGCGTCGGCGGCCTCGGCGAGCCACTGGTCGTGGTGCGCCATCGCCAGGTCGATGATCGGCTGCCACTTCTCGACCGTCTTGTCGAGGACCTTCATGTCGAAGCTGGTGGCGGAGCGGAACTCCAGCACCTGCACGCCGTCGGGGCCGGCCTGGTAGGCGTACGGGGCGCCGGCCGGCACGTAGAAGCCGTCGCCGGCCTCGATGGTGCGGTTGCCCATGATCGCCTGGCCCGACACGACGAAGTACAGGCAGTCGGCCGAATGGGTGTGGCGGGGGAGCCGGAACCCGGCCTTGAAGTGCGCGTGCACGAGGCTCAGCGCGTTCGGGCCCTCGCCCTTGAACAGCACCGTGACCTCGGACCCGTCGAGCAGCGGCATCAGGTCGAGGTTGGTGTACACCTCGGGCACCAGGTCGGGCGGGCTCATCATCCCGTCGTCGTCGAGCGAGGGCGCGTCCACGGCCTTGTAGAAGGTGATCCCCTTGGTGCTGGTGGTCGCCATCTGCTGTCCCCTTCGAAGTCGTCAGGTCGAATGTAGGTCGGGCCCGGGTGGGCTGCTGGTGGTCGAGGCGGCCGGCGCCGTCAGCGGGTGGGGCCGAGGACGTAGTCGCCGGTCTGCGGGTGCGGGTACCAGCCGCCGCCGGCGTTGGTCCCGCCGTCGACGTGGATGGTCTGGCCGGTCACGTAGCTCGACAGCCGCGAGGCCAGGAACACGGCCGCGCCGGCCATCTCGTCGACGTGGCCGACGCGCCCCATGGGGACCATGGCCCCGGCCCGGTCCTCGGCGCCCGAGCCTCCGGCCAGCAGGCGGATGCCCTCGGTCATGGTGATGTCGGGGGCGAGGGCGTTGACGCGGATCCGGTGCGGGGCGAGCTCGAGGGCCGCGGTCTGGGTGAGGTTGAGCACGCCGGCCTTGGCGGCCGAGTACGCCGCGTAGCCGGGAGCGGCCCGGACGCCCTCGATCGATGCGATGTTGATGATGCTGCCACCCGCACCGGCCGCGACCATCTCCCGGGCCACCCGCTGGGTGCACAGCAGCACCTGGGTGAGGTTGGCGCGGATGAGGGCCTCCCAGCCGTTGGGACTGGTGTCGAGCAGCGGCGACCGGAAGGCGCCGCCGGCGTTGTTGACCAGCACGGTGGGCGCGCCGAGGGCCTCGATGGTGGCGCTGAGCGCGGCGTCGACCGCGTCGGGATCGCGCACGTCGACCACGCACGCCAGCCCGCCGACCTCGTCTGCCGCGGCGCGGGCCGTGTCCTCGTCGCGCTCCCAGATGGCGACCTTCGCGCCGTACGCCGCGAAGCCCGCGGCGATCCCCCGACCGATGCCCGCGCCGCCGCCGGTCACGACCGCCGTCACCCCGTCGAGCGAGGTGGCGTCGCGGTCAAGGGCCATCGAAGTGCCCGATGATCTCGTCGCCGTAGCGCTGGACCGTCTCGACCGCGTGGGCGAGCCCGTCGCCGGGCAGGCCGGCCTGGATCCACGTGACGCCGATGCTCGCCAGGCGGTGCAGGCCGGCGAGGTGGGCGTCGACGTCGAACTCGTCGGTGCCCGGGTGGCCGCCGTCGTTGCAGCTGAACGCGATGTCGACCGAGGCCGGATCGCGCCCGGCGTCCTCGAGGCGGTGGTGGAGGTCGGCGATTGCGACCTCGAGATCGTCGGCGGTGCTGAGGACCCTGGTGCGAGCGGTCTGGGCCACCATCGGCGCGGCGGGGAACGGGCACCAGCCGTCGCCGTAGTCGGCGACGCGCTGGCGGGCCAGCCCGCTGTTGCCGCCGATCCAGATGGGGGGATGGGGATCGCTGAGGGGCCGCGGGTGGGCGGTGATCCCGCGTGCGTTGAAGTGCCGGCCCTCGAAGCTCACGTCGTCGGAGGTCCAGATCGCCTTCAGCACCTGCAGCGACTCGTCGAAGATCTCGTTGCGCTCGGCGTGGTCGACCCCGAGGGCGGCGAACTCGCCCTTGAGGTAGCCGGCCCCCACGGCCAGCGTGAACCGTCCACCGGAGAGCAGGTCGAGCGTGGCGCCGGCCTTGGCCACCACGAACGGGTTCCGGTACGGCAGCACGACGATGTTGGGGATGAGCCGGAGCGTGGTGGTGGTGGCCGCCGCGAACGCCATGGCCACGAACGGGTCGAGCGCATCGTGGCCACCGGCCTCGAGCCAGCGCTGGCTCGGGGCCGGGTGGTCGGTGAACCCGAACCCGGAGAACCCGGCGCGCTCGGCCTCGCCGGCCACGGTGGCGATCCCTGCGCCCGACACCAGGGTCGGGTCGTAGGGGTGGGTGATCATGGGGTGGGTGATGGCGAAGCGCATGGCCTTAGGCGGGGTCGGGGACAGGAGGATCGGACCGATCGGGCCCACAGCACATCACGAGGCGGCGGCTGCTGCTCGCCGGAGGTAGGTCCAGGCGACCTCGGGGTCGAGCCCGCCGCACAGCGGGTGGAGGTGGAGGATGCCGTGCTCGGCGACGATCTCGGCGGCACCGGCGGGGGTGACCACGCGGTGGGCACCGTTCGCCTCGCGCAGGCCGGCGACCGTGGTGGCCGACGACAGGCTCGCGGTCCCCTCGACGGTCCCGGCGGCCTCGTTCCACTCGTAGTAGCTGGTGGCATCGGTCAGCATCGAGGGCCCGACCGCATCCCAGCCGGCGTCGAGGTCGTCGTCGACGAACACGATCTGCGGCGCATCGGCGTTGGGCAGCATGCACATGGCCGGCTCGTGGCCGTGGTCGCGGGCGGCGGTCTCGTACGCCTCCTGGAGGCCGGGGCCGTCGGCCTGGGCGAAGAAGCTGATGCCGTTGCGGCCGGCGCGGCGGGCGGCGGCCTTGCTGCGGCCGCCCCACGCGAGCAACGGCATCGGGTTGGAGTACGGGGCCGGGGTGACGCGTGGCTGGACCGTGGCCCGGCCGGCGTCGCCGAGCACGTCGAGGAGGCGCTCGAGCTTCTGGTCGGCGACCGCACCGCGGGTGGCGTAGTCGACGCCGTGGAGCTCGTACTCGATCGGCCGGTAGCCGAGGCCGAGGACCGCCATGACCCGGCCCTCGCTGATGTGGTCGAGGGTGATCAGGTCCTCGGCGAGCCGCACCGGGTCGTAGAACGGCAGGATCGCCGCGGCCACCGAGATCGCCGTCGTCTTGGTGACCGCCGCCATCGCCGCCGCCATCGCGAGGGGGGAGGGCAGGTAGCCGTCGTCGGACGCGTGGTGCTCGGAGATGACGATCGCGGCGCAGCCGCCGGCCTCGTCGGCGAAGGCCGCCATGTCGATGGCCGCTCGGTGGATGGCGGCCCGCTCGGCCGGTGTGGCCCCGGGGGCCCGGAGGTCGAATCGCATCATGTACAAGGGGGTGCTCCTGTCCGCGCCGGTCAGCCGGCTGCGTACGCCTCGACGATGGGGGTGAGCTCGGCGGGGGTGGCGCCGTGCAGGATGACGCCGTCGGCGCCGAGCGCGAGCTGCCCGCGCACCGCCGCGGCGCACTGCTCGGGGCTGCCGCTGGCGGCCGGAGCCAGCCACTCGTCGGGGATCAGGGTGGCGATGTGCTCGAGCTGCTCGGTCGTGGCCACCTGGTCGATGGCGCCGGGGAAGGTGGCGATCAGCGGATCGGCCCGCCAGGCGGCCAGCACCGCCGGGTCCCAGCCGTTGGTCTCGACCATGAGGTCGCCGTAGCCCTGGAGGTAGCTGGAGAGGCGGCCGACCGTCTTCTTCAGCCGCAGCGGCTCGGGGAGGTGGTCGCCGATGGTGGCGAAGCACGACCACACCCGCACGGAGTCGGGATCGCGCCCGGCCTGCTCGGCGGCCTGCTTGACCGTGCGCACGCACCGCTCGAGGGTCTCGTCGGTGAAGAAGGTGTGGAGGATCACGTCGTCGAAGGCCCGGCCGCCGAGCGCCAGCGTGTTCTCGCCGAACGCGGTGATGGCCAGCGGGATGTCCTCGTCGAACGATTCGTCGAGCCGGAGCACGGGCCACGAGCCGGCCGGGCCGTCGTGCCCGAAGATCATCTCGCCCTTCCACAGGCGCCGCATCAGTCCGGCGAAGTCCTCCATCTGGGCGGTGGTGATCCGCGGGATGCCGTAGGCGTCCTGCATCATGGCGATGCCGCGCCCGAGGCCGAGCGTGTAGCGGCCCCCCGTGAGGAAGTGCATCGTGGTGGCGTGCGACGCGGTCACCAGCGGGTGGCGGGTGTTGTGGTTGGTGGCGGCGGTGATGATCCGGAGCTCGTTCGACACCGCGCCCACCGCGCCGCCCAGGGTGGCCGCCTCCTTGATGTTGTACCGCTCGGAGATGAACGTGGCCCCGAGGCCCAGCGCCTCGCCCTCGCGCACTTCGTCGATCAGGTCGCGGGGCGACTTCGGCGCCCCCGGCAGCACGTAGAAGCCGAGTTCGGGGTGGGCGGTCATGCGGGCTCCAGGGGGGGTGGATCGGGGGTCGGTGCCCGTGACGGGCGCGCCGGGCGGACGGTACGCGGTCAGGCGGATCGTCGCTCGACGACGAGCGACGACGCGCTGCGGCCGACGCGGCCGTCGGCATCGAACAGGTCGGCTGCGTTGAACCCGGCGCCGACGGGCTGGACCACGCCCTCGGAGCGGAGGCCGATCCAGTCGCCGACCGGCTCGCGCGAGAGGTGCAGCGTCAGCTCGGCGTTGCGGAACGACCACTCGCGGTAGGGCAGCTGGAAGTTGATGGCGGACTGGGCGTAGTCGGCTGCGACCGCGGCGGTCTCGATGCCGCTGATCTCGGTGCCGGCGACGACGGGCAGCGCGAGCCGGATCCAGCCGTGCGGGCGGGGATCGCCGTCGATCCGCGTCCAGGCGAGGTACACGCCCTGGCTGTCGTAGCTCGGCCAGCCGATCAGCTCCTCCGACGCCAGGTTGCGCGTCTCGAGGGCGGGGAGCTCGGCGGGATCGAACGGGCTGTCGTGGCGTCGGGCCTTGTCGGGCAGGTCGAGCTCGCCGCGGCGGACGACCACCGACGTGGCCGTGGCGACCGTGCGGCCCTCGTGCACCAGGGCGGCACGTTGGCGCTGCACCCGGGCCCCGCCGTCGAGGCTCGACAGCTCCAGCGTCAGCGGCGCATGGGGGACGGGCGCGAGGAACTCGACGGTCAGCCGCGCCAGCGTGTGCTCGGCCGGCGCCAGCTGCCCGGCGAAGAGCGCGGCCACCGGCGCCCCGTGGACGATCTCGCGGTCCCAGGCGCCGACCGCCGCCTCGGTGGGGGCGAACACCCCGGCCCCGCCGGGTTCGAACAGGGCAGCTCCGGCCATCGGGCGAGCCTAGCCCCAAAAACAGATTTCGACGTCAACGTCAACGTCAACGTCAACTCCCGCCCGCCCCCACCCACCCCCACGAACGTTCTGTGATCAGCCGGTGGTCTCCCCGGGCCGTCACAGAACGTTCGTGGGGAGGGGCGCGGGTGGGGGGCGGGGGCCGACGGTGGGTGGGGTCAGAGGAGGGCGATGGAGCCGAGGTCGCGGATGGCGGCGCAGGTGCGGCGGGCCATGGCGAGGAACATCTCGTCGGCCGCGGCGCTGCGGGCGGCGGGGGAGTAGATGGCGCCGACGGTGGTGATCAGGGGCCCGTGGAGCTGGCCGATTCGGTAGTCCTCGAAGCACCGGTCGGCCGAGTAGCCCTCGATGCCCCGAGCGACGAGGGCGTCGTGGTACGTGGCGACCAGGCGCACCTCGTCGGCGCGGCGGGCCTCGGTGGTGATGCTCGTGCCGAGGAAGTAGGCGACGTCGCGCAGGGGCGGCCCGACCGATAGGGTCTGCCAGTCGACGGCGACCACGTCGTCGGCGTCGGCGCCGAACATCAGGTTGTCGAGCCGGTAGTCGCCGTGGACGACGGAGAACGGCTCAGGCCGCGCCATGAGCCACGCGGGCACGGCGGCGGCGGCGTCGCGGAGGGTGGCGGCATCGGCGTCGGCCAGGTCGGCGGCGTAGCGCTCGATGAACTCCTCGGTGGCTCCCGTGGCCACCTCGCCCAGGAACGCGGCGGACTCCTCGTCAGTGGCGGTGGGGCCGCTCAGGAACTCGAGGTGGTGCAGCTCGGGATCGCACCAGCGGGGCGCGTGGAGGCCGGCCAGGTTGCGGACGGCGGCCTCGGCCCGGTCGGCGGGGCAGCCGTCGGCCTGGACGCCGGGCACGCGCGGGGTCAGGTCCTCGAGCAGCAGGGTGAACTGCAGGCCGTCGGCGCTGATGGCGGCGTGCGAGCAGCGGGGGGTCTGCACGTCGACGGTCTCGGCGACGTGGGCGTAGAACCCGACCTCGTTCTGGTACCCGAACGACACCCGCTCGCGGGCGGCGGCGTCGCCGGTCGCCACCTTGGCGATGAGCGCCGACGGCAGGTCAGGGGCGTCGAGGGCGAGCCGGTAGGTGGCCGCGGTCTGGCCGGTGCCGACCTGCTCGACGGCGACCGACCGCACCTCGGACCCGAGGGTCCCGGAGAGCCACACCGCGGTCAGGCCCTCGACATCGACGACGTCTTCCATCGCACTTCCCCTCGTGATCTGCCCCCGGCGGGCGACCCTAGCCAACCCCGACGTCGACGAAGGCCGGGCCCGCTCGGCCCCGGCACCGCTCGACGGGGGCGTCGCGGCGGTCAGCGGTCCGGACGGTCGGCCAGGCCGTCGGCGACGATGAAGCGGCACCGGCGGGAGGCGATCCGCCAGCCGTCCGGCGTGCGGACCAGCTCGTCGTCGTAGACCGCGCTGCGCATCGCGCCGGTGCCCCGCTCGACGAACAGCAGGTTCTGCTGGGTGATCGCTCGGTCGCCGTCGACCCGGACCACCACGGGCGGGCCGCCCAGGTGCAGGCCGCCCGGCGCGCCCGCCATCATCCGGCGCAGCCCGTCGTGGCCCTCGAAGGCCCGGCCGTACACGTGGTAGCTGGCGTCGGGCGTGAAGAGCGCCACCCACGCGTCGACGTCGTCGAGGTCGAGGGCGAGGCAGTACCGGGCCAGGAGGTTGCGGATCTCGGCGTCGTCGGCGGGGTCGATGGGCACGGCGCTCATGCTCGCGGGAGCCCGAGCAGCTGGCGACCCACGAGGCCGCGCATGATCTCCGACGCGCCGCCCGAGATGGTCAGCGCCCGGCCCCACAAGAAGTTGTGGTGCCACCTCGCCGCCAGCGCGGCCGCCTCGTCGTCGACCGAAGCCGCCGACGCCAGCAGCTCGAGCGCGGTCTCGGTGAGCGCCACGTTGAGCTCGGAGTAGGCGAGCTTGGCGACCGGCCCGTCGCTCGGGTGCTCGTCGTCGTCGAGGATCCGCTCGACGGTGTCGCGCACGATCAGCGTGACCTCCTCGACGCGCACGAGCGCGTCGGCCAGCGTGGCTTGGACGTCCTGGTGGGTGATGGCCGCGGTGCCGTCGGGCAGCCGCACCGCTCGCGCCAGGGCGACGAGGTCGGCGAACATGCGCTCGAGCTGTATGGCGTTGGCGCCCACGAACGCCCGCTCCGAGGCGAGGCCGGCGGTGACGACGCCCCAGCCGCCGTGCAGCTCGCCCAGCACGTGCTCGGGACCGACGCGGACCTCGTCGAGGAACACCTCGCAGAACTCCTCGTGCCCGGTGATCTCGCGCATCGGTCGGACCTCGATGCCGGGCAGGTCCATCGGGATGACGAAGGCGGTGATCCCCGCGTGGCGGTCGACCGTGCCGTCGGTCCGGGCGAGCAGCGTGCCCCTGTCGGCCCACTGGGCGTCGGTGCTCCAGATCTTCTGGCCGGTGACGCGCCACCCGTCGCCGTCGGGCTCGGCCCGCGTCCGCAGCGACGCGAGGTCGCTGCCGGCGTCGGGCTCGCTGAACAGCTGGCACCAGACGTGCTCCCCTGAGCGGATCTTCGGCAGGAGGTCGGCCTTCTGGGCCTCGGTGCCGTAGGTGAGGACGGCGTGGCTGGCGAGCATCACCTGGTCGAGGGGGCGGTAGGCGTCGCCGAGGATCAGCTCCTCCATCACCACCAGGTCGAGCAGGGGGTGGTGGTCGGGGCGGCCGCCCCACCTGGTGGGCCAGCCGCCGCCGAGGTACCCGGCGCCGTAGAGCGCAGCCAGCCACGCCCGGATGGCGCGCTCCTCGTCGGCGTCGCGAGGGACGCGCAGGCCCTCGCCGCGCATGGGGTGGCCGTGGGCGGCGATGAAGGCCCGGACCTCGTGGCGGAACTCGTCGACGTCAGCGGCCACCGGTCCACCCTTCGATCGAGGCGAGCTCGAACCGGGCCCGCCGCGGGTTGGCGGCGAGGCGGGCGTCCTGGTGGACCCGGCGCTGGAAGGCGTGGAGGCCGTACTCCCACGTGAAGCCGATGGCGCCGGTCAGCTGGAGCAGGTCGTGGAGGATGTGGCCGGCGCCACTGCTGGCGCCGGCCTCGGCGAGGGCCACCCGCCGGGGGATGTCGGGGGCTCCTCGCGCGATCGATCGGGCGGCCTCGCGCACGAGCAGCGAGATGCCGCGCGTGCGGACGGCGTGGTCGGCCAGGCGGTGCTGGACGGCCTGGAAGCCGCCGATGGGTCGGCCGAAGGCCTGGCGGTCGCCGGCGTAGGCGACGGTCCGGGCCAGCACCCGTTCGGTGCCGCCGAGCGCGTCGGCGGCGAGGAGCAGGTGGAACAGGTGCTCGGCCGTGGGGTCGGCGGCGAGCCGGTGGCCGCGCCCGGGCTCGATCGTCACGTCGGCGCTCGACCGGCTCAGGTCGAACGGGGCCAGATCCTCGCGCTCGGTCCACGCGCCGCGGTCGTCGATCAGGACCAGGTCGCCGGTGGCGGGGTCGTGGAGCACCAGGAGGTCGGCCGCGGGTGCCCCGTCGACGTTGCGCGCGGTGGAGGAGGACGCATCGAGGCGGCCGTAGGCGCCGATGCGGTCGCCGGCCACGATGGCCGCGAGGGCATCGGCGGCTCGAGCGTCGGCGGGGGCCGCCGCGGCCAGTGCGCTGGCGCAGGCGAGCAGCCCGGCGAAGGGGGAGCCGTGGAGCGCGGCGCCGAGCTCGGCTGCGGTGGCGGCCGCCACCTCGGGCTGCACGCCGCTGCCGCCGAGCGCCTCCGGGACGCTCAGCGCGGTGGCGCCGAGCGCGGCCAGCGCCGGCCAGCCGGACCGCCACCCGGGGTCGGGAGCGGGCAGCGCTTCGTGGCTCCCGCTCTGGAGCACGCCGGCCACCGCGGCACGGAACTGTCGGATGTCATCGGGGGTGGCGGTGCTGCTCAGGGGGGCTCCAGGGCCATATTTGATTTCGAAGTCAATTTCGATAGTGTGCTCGGCACTGGAAGGGAACGTCAACCCGCAGAGACCGGAGCCATGGCCGCGACCTCGACGATCTTCGACTTCGACAACCACTACTACGAGGCCGAGGACGCCTTCACCCGCTACGGCGATCGGTCCCTCCGCAGCCGCGGCGTGCGCTGGACGGAGCTCGACGGGAGGCGGCGGCTGCTGATCGGCGGGAAGCTCAACTCCTACGTCGCCAACCCCACCTTCGACCCGGTCGCCAAGCCCGGATCGCTGTACGACTGGTACCGCGGCAACCCCGCCCAGCAGACCATCGTCGAGGCGTTCGGCGAGCTCGAGCCCATCCGGCCCGAGTACCGCGACCGCGACGTCCGGCTCGAGGTGATGGACGACCAGGGCGTGTCGCGCTCGCTGCTGTTCCCCACGCTGGGCGTCGGCGTCGAGGATGCCCTGCGCGACGATCCCGAGGCCGCGGCCCTGGTGTTCACCGCCTTCAACCGCTGGCTCCAGGACGACTGGGGCTACGCCTACCAGGACCGCATCTTCGCGGTCCCGTACATCCAGCTGCTCGACCCGCAGGCCGCCGCCGCCGAGCTCCGCCGGGTGCTCGACGAGGGCGCCGTGGCCGTCAACGTCCGCAACGCGCCCGTGCCGATCCAAGGCGGGTACCGGTCGCCGTTCGACCCGGTGTACGACGCCTTCTGGGGGCTGGCCGCCGAGGCCGACGTCGTGGTGGCCACCCACGCAGGCAACGACGGCTACGACGCGCTCATCCAGATGTGGGAGCCGAGCGCGGCCGAGAGCTCGCTGTTCCGCTCGCCGCTGCGGGGCGTCGTCACCAAGAACCGGGCCGTCTCCGACTTCTACGCCGCCGCCGTGTGCCACCGGGTCTTCGACCGCTTCCCCGGCCTGCGCGTCGCCTCGGTCGAGAACGGCGCCTCGTGGATCCCCGACCTGCTCCACCGCCTCGACGACGCCGCCAACCGCAACCCCGGCTACTTCTCGCAGCACCCCACGGAGACGTTCGGGGAGCACGTGTGGGTCACGCCCTTCTGGGAGGACGACGTCATCGGCCTCCTCGACATCGTGCGGTCCGACCGCCTGCTGCTGGGGTCCGACTGGCCCCATGCCGAGGGCACCCGCGAGCCGATGGAGTTCGTCACCGGCACGCTCGCCGGCGTGGCCGACGACATCGTGCAGCAGATCGCCCGCGACAACGCCGTGGCCCTGCTCGGCCTCACCGCGTGACCCACCCCGGACGACGGTGACATGGCGATCCCGCTGGCCCCGGCCGACGTCCCCGACATCTCCCGCCAGGCCTTCTGGTCGCTCCCGCCGAGCGAGCGGGCGCCGGTGTTCGCCGACCTGCGCCGGTCGCACCCGGTCAGCCTGCAGCCGGCGCCGCAGTCGACGCTGATCCCGGCCCGCCCGTTCTGGGCCGTCACCACCCACGCCGACGTCCAGCACGTCAGCCGCCACGCCGACGTGTTCTGCTCGGGGGAGGGCGTCGGCATGGCCGACATCCCGGTGGAGTTCCTCGAGCTCAACTCCTCGTTCCTCGTGATGGACGCCCCCCGCCACACCCAGCTCCGGCGCATCGTCAGCGGTGCCTTCACGCCGCGCCGCGTCGCCCAGCTCGACGAGGCCATCTCCGCCGAGGGCGTCCGCTTCGTCGACGAGTTCGTCGAGGCCGGCGGCGGCGACGTGGTCGACGGCCTGTCGAAGCGCCTCCCGCTGTGGACGATCTCCTCGATGATGGGCGTCCCCGAGGAGATGCGGCCCGACCTGTACCGGGCGGCCGAGGGGATGATCACCATCCAGGACCCGGAGTTCCTCGCCAGCGGCCAGGACCCCCTCACCTTGGCGATGGAGTGCGCCGGCGAGCTGCACCGCATCGCCGGCGAGCTGGTGGCCGCCCGCCGCCGGCACCCGGCCGACGACATCCTGTCGGCCCTGGCCGATGCCCAGATCGACGGCGAGCTGATCGACGCCCAGGAGCTCGGCAGCATCTTCGTGCTGTTCGCGGTGGCGGGCAACGACACCACCCGCAACTCCACCAGCCACGGCATCAAGCTGTTCGCCGACCACCCCGACCAGTGGGAGCGCCTCCGAGCCGACCCGGCGCTGATGGCCCCGGCCATCGAGGAGATCGTCCGCTGCGCGTCGCCGGTGATCCACTTCCGGCGCACGGCCACCACCGACACCGAGCTCGGCGGGGCGCAGATCGCCGCCGGCGACCCGGTGGTGATGTTCTACGAGTCGGCCAACCGCGACGAGGGCGTGTTCGCCGATCCGGACCGGTTCGACATCGGGCGCGATCCCAACCCGCACGTCGGCTTCGGAGGCGGCGGCCCGCACTTCTGCCTCGGTGCCAACCTGGCCCGGGCCGAGCTGCGCGCCACCTTCTCGCGTCTCGTCGAGCGGGTGGCCTCGTTCGACGCGGGCCCGCCCGATCACCTCACGAGCTCGTTCATCAACGGGATCAAGCGGATGCCGGTGGAGGTCGCTCCCGCATGAGCGAACCCATGAGCGGATCATCGACACCGGTGGCGTACGGCGGGTTCGACGGCGGGTTCATCGACACGCTGATCGGCCTGCCCACCGACCACCGGCAGCTCTACGAGACGATGCGCCGCCAGATGCTCCGCGACGCCGGCTCGCAAGAGATGACGATGCCCGCCGAGTACATGTTCCACGACGTGCCGCTCCGCGACGGCGACCCCGACGCCGACCCGGTCGCCGTCACCCTGGCCGAGATGGACCGCTTCGGCGTGGAGGTGGGCCTCATCGGCCTCGGTGCTGCGCCCGAAGCAGCCGCCCGAGCCCTCACCGACCATCCCGATCGCTTCGTCGGCTGCCTCACGCTCGACCCCAACCGGGGCATGGAGGGGATCCGCGAGCTGGTGGCGGCCCACGAGCGCTGGGGCCTGCGAGCGGTGGCGGTCTTCCCCCACGGCGTCTCGCCGCAGGTGCCGCTCGACGCGCCGCTGATGTACCCGATCTACGCGAAGTGCGTGGAGCTCGGGCTGCCCATCTTCTTGACCGTCGGCATCGCCGGGCCGCGGGTGCCGTCGACGAAGGTCCAGAAGGTCGAGCTGCTCGACCAGGTCATGTACGACTTCCCCGAGCTGGTGGTGGTCATGCGCCACGGGGCCGAGCCCTGGGTCGAGATGGCCGTGAAGCTGATGATCAAGTGGCCCAACCTCCACTACTCCACCTCGGCGTTCGCTCCCCGGTACTACCCGCAGGAGATCGTCGACTACGCCAACAGCCGCGGCGCCGACCGCATCCTCTACGCCGGCTACTTCCCGATGGGCCTCACGCTCGAGCGCATCTTCACCGAGATGCCCGACGTGGGCTTCACGGACGACGTGTGGCCGAACTTCCTCCGCGGGAACGCCGCCCGGATCCTCGGGCTCGACGGGTGACGGACGACCGGGACGAGCGCGAGGCGTTCCGCGCCGAGGTGCGGTCGTGGCTCGACGAGCACGCGCCGGCCAAGGGCAGCCCCGAGGACTTCTCCGCTGCCCACCTGGTCTCGGCGATGACCCGGGAGGCGTTCGAGGCCGCCGAGCGGTCGGCGCTCGAGGTCACCCAGCGCTGGCAGCGGACGCTGCACGAGGCCGGGTACGCGGGCCGGTCGTGGCCCGAGGAGTACGGCGGCCAGGGCGCGCCCGAGTGGCAGTCCGCCGTCCTCGCCGAGGAGCAGGTCCGCTACGGCGTGTCCACCAAGATGCTGGCCATCGCCCTGGAGATGGCGCCGCCGGTGCTGCTGCGGCACGGCACCCACGAGCAGCGCCGGGCCCACCTGCCGAGTATCGTGCGGGGCGACGAGGCGTGGTGCCAGCTGCTCTCGGAGCCCGATGCCGGGTCCGACCTCACCAACGTGCAGACGCTGGCGACGGCGGTCGACGGCGGGTGGTCGGTCACCGGCCAGAAGGTGTGGACCTCGGGCGCCGGCGCCGCCGACTTCGCGCTGCTGCTGGCGCGCACCGACCGGTCGAAGCCGGGTCGCGAAGGGGTCAGCTGCTTCGCCATGCCGATGCGCCAGGACGGCGTGACCGTGCGCCCCTTGCGCCAGATGTCGGGCGGCTACCACTTCAACGAGGTGTTCCTCGACGGGACGCTCGTCGACGAGGGCGGGCTCATCGGCGACCTGGGCGAGGGGTTCGCCGTGCTCCGGACGATGCTCGCCAGCGAGCGGGCGGCCATCGGCGGCGGGACCAGCGCCCGGTCCGCCACCCAGCTCCGGGCACTGGCCATCGAGCTCGGTCGATCGAGCGAACCGCTGGTCCGCCAGGCGCTGGCCCGGGCCCACACCCGCGAGCGCCTGCTCGACCTCGTGGGCGCTCGGGCCGCATCGGTGCCGACCGGAGGCTCCATCGTGAAGCTCCTCTACTCGGAGCACGCCCGGCTGTCGGGCGACGCCGCGCTGGCGATCCTGGGCCCGGCCGCGATGGTGGTCGACCACCCGGTCGCGGCGCCGTGGCTCGACCGGTTCCTGTTCGCTCCCGGCCTCCGCCTCGGTGGCGGGACCGACGAGATCCAGCGCAACACCATCGCCGAGCGCGGGCTGGGCCTGCCGCGCGAGCCGCGGCCGGCGGGCTGACCCGGCGCTAGCGGGGCCGGCTCTTGGCGGCCGCCTCGACATCGAGCTGGATGGCGTTGGCCCACAGCAGGGTGACCTGCTCGGCCACGTTGTCGAGCTCGTAGTCGCCCCAGTGCTGGACGAGCCAGAGCTCGGCCACGCGGGCCACCATGGAGCCGAGGGCGAGGGCCGCGATGTCGGGCTGGATGCGGGTGTCGGCGGCGCCGTCGTCCTGCAGCCGGCGGATGGCCCGCTCGGCGCGGTCGGCGAAGCTCTTCTGGCGGTTCATCCGGGCGTCGTTGACCTGCTGGTCGTAGCGCGACACCTCCTCGATGACCCCCATGATCTTGCCGTTCTCGCGGTAGCGCTGGAGGTAGATGCGGTTGGCGTGGAGGATGCGGTCCCACTCGTTGAGCTGGGCGAGATCGGCGCCGTCGGCTTCGTCGGGCGCGGCCGTGAGCAGGGCTTCTTGTTCCTCGGCGACCTCTCGGAAGATCTGCTCCTTCGAATCGAAGTAGTGGTAGAAGGACCCGTGCGAGAGGCCGGCCTCCTCGGCGATGTCGGTGATGCGAGCCTCGAGGAACCCGTTCTCCTCGAACACCGTCTTGGCGGCCTGGAGCAGGCGGGCGCGGGTCTGGGCGCCCTTTCGCGACCGGGGCGTCGACGCCGGTTCCGGAACCTCGGTCTTGGGCATCGCCACTCGCTCTCTGGTCGGCCTGCGGGGGCTCACTCTACGGGGCCTCGGGGGTGGGGACGGCCGCTGCGACCGGCGCCATGTCGGCCTCGAGGTGGGCGAGCGCCTGGCGATCGGTGGCGGTGAGCGGGCGCAGCGCCTGGTCTCGCGCCGGCCGCCAGACCACCCCGTCGGCCCGCCACGCGTCGCGCCGCAGCGCCTTCTTGTCGATCTTGAGGCTCGACAGCTTGGGCAGCTCGGCATCGACGCGGACGAACGCCGGCACCCACTTGGGGCCGAGGTCGGGCTGGGCGCGGAGGTACTCGTCGAACGCCGCCGGGTCGAACGCGGCGCCGCCGTGGAGCTCCAACGCCACCATCACCCGGTCACCCACCGGGTCGTCGGGCACGGCGTAGACGGCGATCGACCGGACATCGGGGTGGCGGGCGATGATGGCCTCGACGGGCCCGGCCGCGAAGTTCTCCCCGTCGACGCGGAGCCACTCGTTGGACCGGCCGGCGAAGAAGAGCCAGCCGTCGGCGTCGCGGTACGCGAGGTCGCCGGACCAGTAGGCGCCGTCGCGGAACCGCTCCTGGGTGGCGGCCTCGTTGCGGTAGTAGCCCTCGAACCCGGAGGTGGGCTGGGTCTCGACGATCTCGCCCACGGCGTGTTCGAGGTTCACCACCCGGCCGACCTCGTCGAAGACGGCGCGGGGGCACTCGGCGCCGCTCTCGGGGTCGAGCACCTTCACGGAGTCGTCGGCGGTCCCCAGCGACCCTCTCGGCATGGAGGCGTCGCGGCGGATGATGATCACGCCCTCGGTGGAGCCGTAGCTGTCGCGGACCTGGCAGTCGAAGCGGCGGGCGAACTCGCGGATGTCGTGCTCGGAGGCCTCGTTGCCGATGGCGAGCCGGAGCGGCACGGTGGCGTCGTCGTCCGCCTCGGGCACGCTGAGCATGTAGTTCAGGACCTTGCCCGTGTACGTGAGGAAGGTGGCGCCGAACGCCCGGATGTCGGGGACGGTGCCCGAGGCCGAGAACCGCTTGCGGGTGGCGATGGGGATGCCGGCGTTCACCGCCGACGCCCAGCCGGTGAACAGCGAGGCGGCGTGGAAGAAGGGGAGCGGCGCGTAGACGACGTCGTCGGGGGTGAGCGCGGCGATGCCGGCGACGTGCGCCCCGGTCCGGCCGATGCGCCCCTGGGTGCACCGGACGGCCTTGGGCAGCCCCGTGGATCCGGACGTGAAGATCAGGAGGTAGAGGTCGTCGTCGGCGGGCACCGGCGTGGTGGCACGGATGGGCGGAGCGGCGTCGAGGCGGGCGGCGTGATCGGGGTCGTCGACGAGGAGGACCAGATCGCTCGGGATCTCGTTGGGGACGCCCTCGAGCAGCCCGACGAGGTCGGTCGAGGAGACCAGGGCCTGGCAGTCGGTGTGGTCGATCAGCTGGGCGAGCTGCGCGCCGCGGTACGTGGAGTTGATGCCGACGACGACCGTGCCCGATACCGCGCCGGCGACGAGCCAGAACAGGTAGTCCGGCACGTTGTCGAGGAGCACGCCGATGTGCGGGGGACGGTCCTGGTCGCGGAGCTGGGCGAACAGGGCGGCGCGCTTCCACCCCTCGTCGACGAGCGCCCGGTACGACCAGGTGCGATCCTCGTAGCGGAACGCCGGCCGATCGTCGGCGGCCCGGTCGAGCAGCAGCCGGCCCAGGGCCGTCATGGCAGGTCTACGCGTGACATTGACGTCAATGTAGAAAACTGACACCCTCAACGCAAGCGAACCCGCTACGAAGTCCGGCCGAGGAGCCCAGCATGACCGACCGCAAGTACGTCACCTACGAGACGCTCGACGAGGGCACCATCGCCCGGATCATGCTGAACCGGCCCGAGGCCCGCAACGCCCAGAACCGCGGGATGCTCGTCGAGCTCCACGAGGCGTTCCTCGAGGCCGAGGCCGACGACACCGTGCGCGTCGTCATCTTCGGCGGCATGGGCCCCATGTTCACCTCGGGCCACGACATGGGCTCCAAGGTGTCGCTCGAGGAGTTCCAGACCCACCCGTCGGTCAAGGTCAACGGCGGCACCCGCCAGGGCGCCGAGCGGCTGATGCTCCAGGAGTGGCACCACTACTTCGAGAACACGCGCCGCTGGCGCAACCTGCGCAAGATCACGATCGCCCAGGTCCACGGGCCCGTCTTCGCGGCCGGGCTCATGCTCATGTGGGCCTGCGACCTGATCGTCGCCGCGGAGGACACGGTGTTCGCCGACGTGGTGGGCACCCGCCTCGGGATGTGCGGCGTGGAGTACTTCGCCCACCCGTGGGAGTTCGGCCCCCGCAAGGCCAAGGAGCTGCTGCTCACCGGCGACTCGCTCAGCGTCGACGAGGCCCACCAGCTCGGCATGGTGTCGAAGGTCTTCCCCGCCGACGAGCTGGCCGACAAGACCGTCGAGCTCGCCCGCCGCATCGCCCAGATGCCCACCATGGCGGCGCTGCTCATCAAGGAGTCGGTCAACCAGACCCAGGACAACATGGGCTTCTACAACTCGCTGAACGCCTGCTTCACCCTCCACGAGCTGAACCACAGCCACTGGGCCCAGCTGCACGACAACGGCTACCCCGTGGCGCTCGAAGAGGACGGCATCCCCAACTGGAAGACCGCCCCGCCGATCGTCCCCGCCCTCAAGGACCAGGTCCGGGCCGAGGGCTGACCCCTCCTAGGCGTCCTGGCGCAGATCGGGGTCGCTCCGCGACGGAGGTCTGCGCCAGGACCGATCGGGTCGGACGGGTCAGAGCGTCGACCAGATCTCGGCGATCTGCTCGATGGCGCCACCGGTGGTGGGCTCGACGATCAGGGTGGCGAGGGGCCCCTCCCGCCAGGCGGCGAGCTGGTCGGCCACGTGGGCGGCCGGGCCCACCAGGGCCAGCTCGTCGACCAGCTGGTCCGAGACCGCGGCGACGGCGCCGCCGCGGTCGCCGGAGAGGAACAGGTCCTGGATGATGGCGGCCTCCTCCTCGTACCCGTACCGCTCGACCAGCGCCTTGTAGAAGTTCTGGTCGCGGGACCCCATGCCCCCGACGTGCATGGCGATGCGGGGGCGGACCTGGTTGCGGCAGGCGGCGAGGTCGTCGCCCAGGGCGGCCACCACCGTGGGGGAGACCTGGAACCCGTCGGGCGCCTGGGCGAGGGTGTCGCCCCACGCCTCGCGCCAGTGCACCGGGCTCCACAGGTAGGGCAGCATCCCGTCGGCGATCTCCACCGCGAGCGCCGTGTTCCTGGGGCCCATGGCGGCCACGAGGATGGGCGTGTCGGGCGCACCGGGCTGGGTGGACCGCAGCGGGCGGCCGAGGCCCGAGGCGCCCGGTCCGGCGTAGGGCACGGAGTACACCTCGCCCTCGTGGATCACCTTGGCGTCGGCCGCCAGGGCGCTGCGCAGGATGGCGATGTAGTCGCGGGTGGCGGCGAGCGGGCGCTGGAACGCCACGCCGTGCCAGCCCTCCACCACCTGCGGGCCCGACACGCCGAGGCCGAGCTGGAGCCGGCCGCCGGAGAGCTGCTGCAGGGTGAGGGCGGTCATCGCCGTCGCCCCCGGGGTGCGGGCCCAGATCTGGGCGATCGCCGTGCCCAGCTTGATCGTGGACGTGGTGGCAGCCAGGAACGCCAGCGGCGTGAAGGCGTCGGCGCCCCACGCCTCGGCGGTCCACAGCGAGCTGTAGCCGGCGGCCTCGGCGCGGGTGCCGAGCTGCCTGAGGTCGTCGGGGCCGAGGCCCCGCCCGATCATGCTGAGTCCGAGCTCCATGGGCTTCTCCGGTCGGTTGCGTGGGGGGCAGGTCGATCTACAGTCGCCCGGGTGGACGTGGCCGAGGTGATCGATGAGCTGGCGATCCGGCGGTTGCTCGCCGAGTACTGCCACCTGACCGACGACGGCCGCTTCGAGGCTCTGGTCGAGCTGTTCACCGAGGACGGGGCGTTCTGGTTCGGCGACCTGGGCGGCGTCGGCCGCGACACGGTCCGGGCCTGGTTCGAGGAGAACCAGCCGGCGCGGCTGCGGGGCAAGCACCTCATGACCAACAGCGTCATCGACATCGCCGGCGGCCGGGCCACCGTCACCTCCGACTTCTTGTTCGTGGCGTTCGAGGACGGCCGCCTCGCGCCGGCCATGGCCGGCCGGTACCTCGACGAGCTGGTCCGGATCGACGGCCGCTGGCTCATCGCCCGGCGAGAGGCCGTGCAGCTGCGCCGCCCCCGGTAGCGCCCCCTCCCCCCGAACTTGTTGCGGTGGGTGTCGAGGAGAGCACTGGGTGCAACAGGTTCCGGGAGGGGCGGCCCCACCCGTGCGAACTTGTTGCGGTGGGTGTCGAGGAGAGCACTGGGTGCAACAAGTTCCGGGTGGGGTGGCCCCACCCGTGCGAACTTGTTGCGGTGGGTGTCGAGGAGAGCACTGGGTGCAACAAGTTCCGGGAGGGGTGGCCCCACCCGTGCGAACTTGTTGCCGCTGGGAACGCATGGAGCACTGGGTGCAACAAGTTCCGGCTGGTGGGGGCGGGTGGGCGGGGTGGTCATCGGGGCGGGGCGGCCAGGACGGCCGCGGCGAAGCCGGGGTCGGGCTGCTGGGTGCGCAGCCACGCGCCGAGGTCGTGGGTCAGCTCGGCCGACGAGCCCAGCAGGGCGTCGAGCAGCAGCACGCGGCTGTGGTGGTGGTGGTGCGGGTGCTCGGCGGTGAAGCCGATCCCGCCGAGGGCCTGCAGCGACCGCTCGCACGCCCGCCGTCCGTTGCGGCCGGCGAGCGCCTTGACCACCTCGCCGTAGCGGGCGGGCGGATCGTCGAGGAGGAGCAGGGCGGTGCGGACGGTGCTGTCGATCGCGGTGCAGTCGGTCTTGGCCCACGAGAGGATGTGCCGCAGGGCCTGGAACGTGCCGATGGGCCGACCGAACTGCTCGCGGTCGGTGGCGTGGGCGATGGCGGTGTCGAGGGCGCGCTCGGCGGCGCCCAGGATCTCGGCGGCGGCGGCGACCCGGCCGAGGTACTGGCTCTGCACCCGCGCCGGCTCGGCCTGGGCCTCGGGGAGCGAAGGTGCGCTCGAGGTGAGGTCGACCACGACCTCGTGGACGGTCGCCCGGCCGCTGATCGCCACCGGCTCCAGCACCAGGTCGGCGGCCGCGACGACGTGGGCGCCGACCCCGGGCTGATCGAAGACGAGCGACCGGCTGTCGACGTCGCCGATCACGGTCCACACCTCGCCTCGGCGGAGGGAGGCGCGCCGCATGGGGGCGAGCGCCGCGCCCGGTGCCAGCCCGAGCGGTTCGACGTAGGGCTGGGCGAGGATGCCGCCGAGCGCGGCCGAGTCGGCCAGCTCGCGGCCTTGGGCGCGGAACGTCGCGAACACCGCGGTGCGGGCGTCGTCGTCGGCCAGGTGGGGGAGGAGGTCCCACCACCCGAGGGCGTCGAGGGCGGCCGCGCCCGACGGGCCCGCCATGGCCTGGCACGAGGCGATCAGGAACTCGTCGTCGCGGTCGTCGCGGCGGTCGGGGGTCACGGGAGCCCGAGCATCTGCTTGGCGATGGTGTCGAGCTGCATCTGCTGCGAGCCGCCGTAGACGGTGACGATGCGGGAGAACAGGTACTCCTGGCGCAGCAGCGCCACCTCGTCGTCCTGCCGGCCGGCGGCCAGGTCCGTGTCGCCGGCGAGCACGCAGTCCTGCACCGCCTGCTCGCTCGCGCACAGCAGGAGCTTGGTGTAGGCCGCCTTGGGTCCGAGCGGGCTGCCCGCGGCGTGGGCCATGACGCCGGCGTGGCCCGTGGCCGTCACGGCCGCCAGGTCGAGCAGGGCGTTGCCGAGCGCGGTGTCGTTGCGGCCGGGTGCGTCGGCGGCGCACGCGGTGAGCTGCTGGTACAAGAAGCAGTGGCGGAACCACGCGAACGTGCCGCGCTCGTGGCTGAGGATGTGCATGGCCACCGCCCAGCCGCCTCCGACCTCGCCGACGATGCGGTCGCCGCTGACGTGCACGCCGTCGAACGCCACCTCGGCCAGCTCGTCGGTGCCGTTGGCCTGCTCGATGGCCGCCACGTCCACCCCGGGATCGCGCAGGTCGACGATGAACGCGGTGAGGCCGCGGTGGCGGGAGTCGGCGGTGCCGGTGCGGGCGAGGAGCAGGCACCACGTGGCGTACTTGGCCCAGCTGGTCCAGATCTTGCGCCCGTTGATCACGTAGCCGTCGCCGTCGGGCACCGCGGTGGTGCGGAGGCTGGCCAGGTCGGACCCGGCATCGGGCTCGGAGAACCCCTGGGCCCACAGCTCCCGGCCCGCCAGGAGGAGGGGCAGCTTCTCGGCCACGAAGGCGGTGGGGCCGTGGGCGGCGAGCGTGGGGGCGAGGATCTCGAGGTGCTCGAACAGGGCCATCCCGGGCACGCCGTGACGGGCGATCGCCTCCCACATGGCGGCGCGGTGGGCGATGGTGCCGCCGTTGCCGCCCAGGTCGACGGGCCAGCCGTAGCGGGCCCAGCCCGCGTCGTGGAGCGAGGCCAGCAGGGCCCGCATGGTCTCGACCCGCTCGGCGTACACCGGGTGCGCGACCTGGGCGGCCTGCAGGGCCGGCGGCGACGTGTCGAGCCACGTCTCGAGCGCGCCACGGAAGGCGTGCACGTCGAGGAGCGGGTCGGCCGAGGGGACCGCCGGAGCCGTGGATAACATTGACGTCAATATAGAAACTTGCCTCCACCGGCGCAATGGCCACGGGTGAAGGCCCGCGCGCTGCCCTCAGCGCGGGTCGGGGCCTCGGCGTGGTGCGGCGGCTCCGGGCACGTCGACGCGGATGGTCTCGACGCGGCCGAGCCCCGTGCCGGTGCAGGCGTCCTCGCCGTACCGCGGCGCCGTGATCAGGTGCAGGGTGCGTCCCTCGGGGCCGCCCAGCGCGCAGGCGAAGACCGTCTGGCTCGCCTCGATCCGGTGGGTGATCGTCCCGCCGCGGTGGACGCGCAGGCACCCCGATCCGAGGGCGTCGGCCATCCAGATGGCGCCGTCCGCGTCGAGCGCACACCCGTCTGGGGCCGAGCCGGGCACCTCCGCCCACACCCGCCGGTCGGTGAGCGTGGCGTCGTCGAGGATCGTGAACGCGCAGTAGCGGCGGCCCTTCGACTCACCGACGATCAGGGTCCGCCCGTCGGGCGTGATCACGGAACCGTTGGGGAACTCCAGGTCGCGGGCGGCCACCTCGACCGTGCCGTCGGGGCGGACGAGCGCGAGGGCGGCGGGCCGCACCGTCTCGCCGGCCTCGGCGTCGTACCCGAAGTTGCCCACGTACGCGTTGCCGGCGGC
The DNA here is from genome assembly GCF_049993875.1 of Aquihabitans sp. McL0605. Lineage (NCBI taxonomy): Bacteria > Bacillati > Actinomycetota > Acidimicrobiia > Acidimicrobiales > Iamiaceae > Aquihabitans > Aquihabitans sp. McL0605. The sequence goes on along the minus strand of NZ_CP188252.1, from coordinate 1,326,806 downwards.
GTCGACGACCATGTCGTTGGCCTGGCCGGCGGCCACGTGCGAGAGGTCGGCGTGCACCGAGACGGTGCCGTCGGGGGCAATCCGCCGCACCTGGCGCGAGCGCATGGCCACCACCAGCAGGTCACCCGAGGGCAGCCATCCGAGGCCGCTGGGCTGGTCGTCGAGCTCGGCCTCGACGCGCGGCAGGCCGTCCGCCGAGAGCGACAGCACGCGGTGGGCGAAGAAGTCCGACACCCAGAGGCGGTCGTCGTGCCAGCGCGGGCCCTCGCCGAAGTCGAGCCCCTCGTAGAGCACCTCGACCTGATCGTCCACCGGGCTCCTCGAAGATCTTTGACCTTGACGTCGATATTAGAGCAGCAGCTAGGGTCCTGCCGTCGCTGCCCGCGACGCCCGCTGCGCCACCGGCGCTCACCTGAGGAGACCACGGCATGGAGCTCGAAGGTCGTTCGGCCATCGTTACCGGAGGGGCAGGAGGGCTCGGCAGCGCCACCGTCCGCCACCTCGTGAGCCTGGGGCTCGGGGTGGTCGTCTTCGACTGGGCCGCCGACCGGGCCGAGGCGCTCGCCAAGGAGCTCGGCCCCAAGGCCATCGGCGTCGGCGGCGACGCCAACGACGACGACGTCGTGGCGGCCGCCATCGCCGCGGCCGAAGAGCTGGGCTCGCTGTCGATCGTGGTCAACGTGGCCGGCGGCGGCACCGGCGCCTGGCGCACGGTCGGTCGCGGCGGCGTGCCGCACGACAAGCAGGGCTTCCTCGACACCATGGCGATGAACGCGTTCGGCACGTTCAACGTGACCCGGCTCGCGGCTTCGGCCATGTCCACCCACGAGCCCGACGACGGCGGCCAGCGCGGCGTGATCGTCAACACCGCGTCGATCGCCGGCCTCGAGGGCCAGACCGGCCAGCTCGCCTACGCCGCCGCCAAGGCGGCCATCTTGGGCATGACCCTGCCGATGGCTCGCGACATGGCGCCCATCGGCGTGCGGGTCTGCGCCATCGCTCCCGGCACCATGGGCACCCCGATGATGGAGGGGGCGCCCGAGGAGATGAAGGCCGAGCTGACCAAGAACATCATCTTCCCCAAGCGCATGGGCAAGCCGTCGGAGTTCGCCTACCTGGTCGAGTCGATCGTCCGGAACGACTACCTCAACGGTGAGAACATCCGGCTCGACGGCGCCCTGCGCTTCCCCCCGAAGTAGCGGAGCGGGCATGGACCGCGACCCGGCGGCGCACGTGCTCAGCGAGCTCGGCTTCGCCGTGAGCCGACGCGGCGACGAGCTGCACGGGTCGGCGCGCATCCGGCCCGAGATGCTGGTGCCCGGCACCTCGGTGCTGCGGATGTCGATCCTGGCCACGTGGGTCGACATGCTCGCCGGGCTGCTCGCGGTCGGGGTGATCCAGCCGCGGGTGCCGGTCACCCTCCACCTCGACGTCGACCTCCACGAGCCCCCGGCGAACCTGGCCGAGGTCCACGCCGTCGCCCGCCTCGTGAAGGCCGGAGCCGGCTCGGTGGTGTCCACCGTCGATCTGCGCGACGAGACCGGCCGCAGCTTCGGGAGCGGCACGGGGCTGTTCGTCGTGGCGCGCGACCCGGCGCTCGTGATCCCTGGCGACCTCGACGACCTGGTGGCCGTGATGGCCGAGCCGCGCGGTCCGCTCACCGTGCCGTTCGCCGAGCGGACCGGGTGCGAGCAGGTCTCGCCCGGCACGTTCGCCATCGACTTCTCGCCCGAGCGCAGCAACGCCTCGGGCACGCTCAACGGAGGCCTCCTCGCCCTGCTGGCCGAGGAGGCCTCGCTGGCCGACCGGCCGGGGGCCACGCTGGCCTCTATGACCCTCCGCTACCTCCGGTCGGTCCGGGTCGGGCCGGCCATCGCCACCGCCCAGGTGGTGGGGGATCTGGCCGAGGTGGAGATCACCGACGGCGGGCGCGACGAGGTCCTGGCCGTCTTGGCCACCACCCGCTGCTTCCGCGGCGGCGCCGCGCTCGCAGCACCGGCTGCCGCGGCCGTGGGCGATGCTGGCGCGATCGGGTGCTGAGGCTTCCGCACGACGAACGAAGGACGTGACGACATGACCGTGACCGATGTGGTGATCGGGGCCGCCTCGGGGATGGGTGAGGCGCTGGCGCGCCGCATCGCCACCCCGGACCGCCGCCTCCTGCTGGTCGACCGGGACCTCGAGGGTGCCCAGCGCCTGGCGGCCGAGCTCGGTGCCCAGGCCATGGGCGGTGACATCACGGACGGCGCCGACCTCGCGGCGGTCGCATCGGCGGCGGGGGAGCTCGGCGCGCTCGTGCTCACCGCGGGCCTGTCGCCGACGATGGCGCCCGGGCGCAAGATCTTCGAGGTCGACATCATCGCCCCCGCCCGCCTGCTGGCCGTCTTCGAGCCCGTCGCCGGCCCGGGCACGGTGGGCCTGCTGTTCGCCTCGATGGCCGGGCACTTCTTCCCCGACGACCCAGCGGTCGACGCCATCCTCGATCGGCCGCTGGCCGGTTCGTTCTTCGACGACCTCGTCGCCGCGGGTGTCGACGTCGATGAGCCGGGGCTGGCGTACGGGTACAGCAAGCGGGGCCTGCTGCGCCTCGTCCGCCGCGAGGCGGGAGCCTGGGGTGCTCGCGGCGCCCGGTTGCTGTCGCTCTCGCCGGGGATCATCGACACCCCGATGGGGCGCGCCGAGGACGCCGCCCAGCCGGCGATGGCCCAGATGGTCGAAGGCAGCGCCCTGGCGCGGGTGATCGCCGCCGACGAGGTGGCCGCGGTCGCCCAGTTCCTGGTGTCGCCGGCCGCCAGCGCCCTCACGGGCACCGACGTGCTGGTCGACGGAGGCGCCGTCGCCGCGATCACGGCCCCTCGGCTCCCCCCGGCCGAGGGCTGACTCTCAATCTCGACGTCGATGTCAATTGGTGGTGTACCCTCCGTCAGATGAGCCAGATCGCGTTCGCGGAAGACGTCTTCACGTGGCCGGCCGACGAGCCCCAGCTGATCGGCAGCCGGTGCGAGCAGTGCGCCGCCCACACGTTCCCCTCGCAGGGGTCGTGCCCCCGTTGCGGTTCGCTCGAGATGGCCCGCCACCTCCTGCCGCGCCAGGGCACCCTGTGGACCTTCACCACCCAGGGCTTCCTCCCCAAGGAGCCCTACCTCGGGGGCGAGACGAACGAGACCTTCCAGCCCTTCGGCGTGGGGCTGGTCCAGCTCGGTGACGAGATCCGGGTCGAGGCCCGCCTGACCGAGGCCGATCCCGAGCAGCTCCGGATCGGCATGGAGGTCCGGTTGGTGATCGTGCCCTTCCGGTCCGATCCCGACGGCACCGAGATCATGACGTTCGCCTTCGAGCCGGTGGGTTGAGGAGATGACGATGGACGATGTGGCGATCATCGGGGTCGGCCTCCACCCCTTCGGCCGGTTCGGACCCAAGTCGGCGATCGACATGGGGGCCGACGCCATCCGCGCCGCCCTCGTCGATGCGGGCGTGGAGTGGAAGGACGTGCAGTTCGCGTTCGGCGGCAGCTTCGAGGTGGACAACCCCGATGCCGTGACCGGTCGTCTCGGGCTCACCGGCATCCCGTTCATGGACGTGTACAACGGCTGCGCCACCGCGGCCACCGCCCTCCAGCTGACCGCCGACGGCATCCGCTCGGGGCAGTACGACATCGGCGTGGCGGTCGGGATGGACAAGCACGCCACCGGCGCGTTCACGTCCGACCCCGTCGACTACGGCGCCCCCACCTGGTACGGCGAGGTGGGCCACTTCCTCACCACCAAGTTCTTCGCCATGAAGATCAACCGCTACATGCACGACCACGGGATCAGCCACGAGACCCTGGCCAAGGTGGCGGCCAAGAACTACCGCAACGGCGTGCTGAACCCCAACGCCTTCCGCCGCAAGCCGATCTCCGAGGAGGAGATCCTGGCATCGCGGATGCTCAACTACCCGCTCACCCACTACATGTTCTGCTCGCCCGACGAAGGTGCCGCCGCGGTCGTGCTGTGCCGGGCCGACCTGGCGAAGAAGTACACGTCGACGCCGATCTACCTCAAGGCCACCACGCTGCGGACCCGCCGCTACGGCGCCTTCGAGGTCCACGCATCGTGGGCCGCGGTCGAGCAGGACGCGGCCCCCACCGCGTACGCGTCGAAGGCCGCCTACGAGATGGCCGGGATCGGCCCCGAAGACGTCGACGTGATCCAGCTGCAGGACACCGATGCCGGCGCCGAGGTCATCCACATGGCCGAGAACGGGTTCTGCGCCGACGGCGACCAGGAGAAGCTGGTCGCCGAGGGCGCGACGGAGATCGGCGGTCCGCTCCCGGTCAACACCGATGGCGGGCTCATCGCCAACGGCGAGCCCATCGGGGCGAGCGGCCTCCGCCAGATCCACGAGCTGGTGCACCAGCTGCGCGGCACCGCCGGCGACCGGCAGGTGCCGGGCTCGCCGAAGGTCGGGTACGCCCAGCTGTACGGCGCCCCTGGCACCGCCGGCGTCTCCATCGTCACGAAGTAGCCCACCCGCACCGGGCCCGCCCGTCCACCCAGCCCAAGGGGTCACCGCATGCTCTCGTCGCTCGCCCTGGTCGGCAAGGAGCTCGGCCGGGTCGGGCTCGACCGCGTGCTGCCCGACAGGAGCACGCTGCCCGACCGCGGGAGCGATGTCACCACCGCGGTGCTCGAGCGGATCACGGGGCGACCCGCCGGGTCGATCCGGTCGGTGCGCGTGCTCGATGAGCACCACGGCACCGCCGGCCGCGTCCGCATCGCGATCGACGCCGCCCCCGAGGCCGACCTGCCCGAGACGCTGTTCCTGAAGCTCACGCCCAAGAGCCCGACGCAGCGGGTGATGATGAGCGTCTTCGCGCTGGGCACCCGCGAGCTGCTCTTCTACTCGGCGATCGCCGACGACGTCCCGCTCCGCGTGCCGCGGTGCTTCGGGGCCGAGCTCGACGCCCGCCGCGGGCGCAACCTCATGGTCCTCGAGGACCTGTCGTCCACCGCGGTGTTCCGCGACATCCGCGAACCGGCCAGCGCCGAGGAGGCCGCCTCGGTGGTCGACGCCCTCGCCGACCTGCATGCCGCCTTCTGGCGCTCGGACCGCATCGACGGCGACCTGGCGCCCCTGCGCTCGCGCGGCGCGGCCGCGGAGAAGCTCGGCAACGTCTTCGTCGGGAAGGTGCTCGGGAAGCTGAAGGGCCGCAACGCCGAGGTCATCCCGGCCGAGATGCAGCGCGCCAGCCGGATCGTGTTCGAGCAGAAGGAGGCGATCGACGCGTTCTGGGCCGGGGAGCCGCAGACGCTCTGCCACGGCGACACGCACTTCGGCAACCTCTTCTTCGAGGGCACCACCCCGGGCTTCCTCGACTGGCAGGCCACCATGACGTGGCCCGGGATCCGCGATGTGAGCTACTTCGCGATCTCGTCGGTCGACCCTGCGGTCCTGGAACCGATCGAGCGCGGCCTCGTCGACCGGTACGCGGCACGGCTGGCGGGCCACGGGATCGACCTCGACGGCGACCAGACGTGGGACCGCTACCGGGCGTCGGCATCGGACATGTACGTCTCCGCCGTCGTCACCGCGGGCACATCTGATCGGATGCAGCCGGCGGAGATCTCGCAGGTCGGCGTCGATCGCGTGGTGGCCGCCATGGCGCGGCTCGCCACGTTCGACCTGCTGGCGCAGATCGGGCGCGACGGCCGCATCTGACCGGTGTCGAGATCGGGATCGCTGCTCCTGCCAGGCATCCGTCCCTCGCCAAACCTCTAGATAAAACATTGACGTCGATGTTGAAAAACGATAGGTTGGCGCGTGCCTGAGACGGAGGTCACAGGCGTAGGGGCAAGGGGAACAGAACGTATGGACGGTCATCCCGGACGATCCGTGGCGTCTCGCCACCTCCGCTCGAGGCTCGTGGCGCTCGGCATCGCCCTCGCCCTGGTGGCGGCCGGGTGCGGGGGTCACAGCGCCAGCGAGGACGAGGGCGCGTCCGCGACGACCACGACGGCACCGTCGAGCTCCGACGGCACCGGCACGAAGGCCGGCCAGTTCGGCACCATGGACGAGGCCGTGTGCGGTCCCGGCGATGCCAAGGGCTCGGGCGATCAGGGCGTGTCCGACGACAGCATCAAGATCGGCACCATGACCGATGCCGGCAACACGATCATCCCCGGCCTGCTCGGCGAGCTGGTCGACTCGTCCCAGGCGTTCGTGAAGTGGTGCAACGCCGCCGGCGGCATCAACGGCCGCAAGATCGAGCTCACCGTGCACGACACCAAGCTCGTCGAGGGCCAGCAGCGCATCACCGAGGCCTGCGGCACCGACTTCATGCTCGTCGGCGGCGCGTCCGGCCTCGACGGTCCGCTCGCCGCGCCCCGCGTCGCCTGCGGGCTCCCGCAGATCCCGGCGTTCACCGGTGATCCGGCGGCGCAGGAGGCCAAGCTCCAGGTGATGCCGATCTTCGGCGACTACGCCGGCTACCTGCCCTACGGCCGGGTCTACAACATGGCCAAGGAGCAGCTCCCCGAGGGCATCAAGAAGTTCGCCTTCCTGGTGGGCACCGAGGGCACCGACACCAAGCCCAACTCGGTCAAGTACCCCGAGGCCCTGAAGGCGGCCCTGGGCTACCACACGGTCTCGACGGGAGCCACCCCGCCCCCGCCCGGCACCGTCGACAACTGGCGGCCCTACATCGAGCCGATGAAGTCGGGCGGCGCCCAGGTGCTCGAGTTCCAGCACATCGCCGACTACCTGGTGCCGTTCATGAACTCGTTCGCCGACACCGGGTTCAAGCCGAAGATGATGATCAACGGTCCCGGCGCCTACTCGAGCACGCTCATCAAGGGCAACGATGCGCTCGCCGACGTGCCCACGTACGTGGAGAGCTACATCTACCCGTTCGAGGGAGCGGCCGACAATCCCCCCACGCAGCAGTTCCTCGACGCCATGGACGCCTCCAAGCCGGGGTGGAGCAAGGACCCGAAGGCGCTCTCCGCCCAGTCGTGGTCGGCGTGGCTCCTGTTCGCCCAGTCGGCGAAGGCCTGCGGTTCCGACCTCACCCGCAACTGCGTCATGGACAAGGCTGCCAACGCCGGGAAGTGGGATGCGGGCGGCCTGATCGCCCCTGGGACCATCAGCGTGGGCAAGCCCGAGGGCCCGCTCTGCACGGTGATCCTCGATGCCACCCCCGATGGGTTCAAGATCGACGAGAAGCTGACGAAGCCGACCGACGGCATCTTCAACTGCGACGCTGCCAACCGGATCCCGACCTCGTAGGGAGGGTCTCGTGCACCAGTTCCTCAGCCTGACCGTCGGCGGGCTCGCCACCGCGGCGATCTATGCGGTGGCTGCCAGCGGCCTGGTGCTGACGTACACGACGACGGGGACGTTCAACTTCGCCCACGGGGCGATCGGGATGGTGGCGGCGTTCCTGTACTGGCAGCTCCACTACGACTGGGGCTGGTCGACGCCGGTCGCGCTCGTCGTGGTGCTGCTGGTGGCGGGGCCGCTGGCGGGGGCGGCGTGGGAGCGGGCGATCATGCGCCGGCTGGAGGGGACGTCGGAGACGACCCGGCTGGTGGTGACGATCGCGCTGCTCCTCGGGCTGCTCGGTGCGGCGGTGTACGTGTGGAGCCCGAGCGTGGGGCGGCCGATGCGCCAGTTCTTCCAGGGCCACGTGCTCGACATCGGTGGGGTCCTGATCCCGTGGTACCAGCTGGTGTCGCTGGCCACCGCGGCGCTGGTGGCGGTCGGTCTGCGGCTGCTGCTGTACCGGGCCCGCGCCGGCGTGGCCATGCGGGCCGCGGTCGACAACCGGCCGCTCGCCGCGCTGAACGGGGCCCGCCCGGAGCGCAGCGCCATGCTCGCCTGGGCGCTGGGCTTCTCGCTGGCCGCGCTGTCGGGGATCTTGATCGCGCCGACGCTCACGCTCTCCGCGGTGCCGTTGACGCTGCTGATCATCAACGCGTACGGGGCCGCGGTGTTCGGCCGGTTGCGGAGCCTGCCGCTGACGTTCCTGGGTGCGATCATCTTGGGTCTGGTCCACGACTACGCGGTGGGCTACCTGCCCGACCTGTCCGCCACCGCCCAGCCCTATGTGCGGGGCCTGGTCGATGCCATCCCGGCGATCCTGCTGTTCATCGTGCTGCTGGTCCTGCCGGCGGGCCGGTTGAAGTCGGTGGTGCGGACCCGTGAGATCGCGGTGAAGCCGAGCTGGGGCGGGTCGCTCGGGCTGGCCGCGGCGGTGATCGCGGTGACGGCGATGGTGGCGCCGCTGCTGTCGGACAGCGGTCTGGTCTCGGCCGGGAAGGTGTGGGGGCTCGCTCTGGTGGGCCTGTCGATGGTGCCGCTGATCGGCCTGTGCGGGCAGCTGTCGCTGTCGCAGCTCACGTTCGCGGGGATGGGGGCGCTCGCGTACACCCACCTGGGTTGGCACAACCCGCTCGGTCTGGTGTGGGCGGCGTTGATCGCCGGGCTGGTCGGCGTGCTGGTGGCCCTGCCGGCGATCCGGCTCGAGGGGATCTACATCGCCCTGACCACCGCCGCGTTCACGGTGATCTGCGACCGGTGGCTGTTCTCGCTGCCGGAGTTCTCGGTGGGGCACCACTCGGTGTTCCTGTTCCCGAACGGCACGCTGCCGGTGGTGCGACCGCACTTCTTGGGCATCGACCTGACGGGCCCCACCGCGTACTTCGTGTACTCGTCGGTCGTGTTCGCCGTGCTGCTCGTGGTGGTGGTGGCGGTCCGGCGCAGCACGTTCGGCGATCGGCTGATCGCGGTGAAGGAAGGCCCCGCCGCGGTGGCCTCGTGCGGCATCAACGTGAAGGCCACCAAGATCGCCGTGTTCGCGTTCTCGGGCGCGATCGCCGGGGTGGGCGGGGCGATCATCGCCGGGTCGGAGCCGGCCAGCAGCACCACCTTCGGCCTCGTCGCCGGGCTGTCGATCCTCATGACCATGGTGATCGGCGGGATCAGCTCGGTCGGCGCCCCGATCTTCGTCGGCGTCTTCCTCGGCTCGTCGGTGATGGCATCGATCTTCCCGCAGTTCGCCCGCTGGCAGTACATGCTCCTGGGCTTCGCCGGCGTGGGCCTGGGCAAGAACCCCAACGGGCTCTCCGCCGACCTGCGCCCCGCCAGCGCCCGGGTGAAGCGCGACGTGCCGGTCCTGGTCGGGCTGCTGGTCGTGCTCGTCGCCATCTGGGGGCTGCGGATCGCCGACACCTACAGCAACGGCCCCTACCTGGCGCTCACGCTCGTGGCGCTGATCGCCGCACCGGTCATCGCCGCCCGCCGCGCCGGCGCCTCCGTGTCGCTCGCCGATGACGAGGCCGGGGCGGGCACGGTCCACTCGCTCGTCGTCGAGGCCGAGGGCCACCACGACGCCCGCGAGGACGGCCTCCACGCCCCGCCCGAGCTGCTGGGCCTGACCGAGCCGTTCCGTCCCACCGACGTCGCCGCCCTCGACGATGCCCTCGACCTCGTCGCCGCGAACCGCCGGATCCAGGCCGGTGCCCGTGCTTGAGGTCGACGGCGTCACCGTCCGCTTCGGCGGCCAGCTCGCGCTCAGCAACGTCTCCCTCACCGCCGCGTCCGGGGAGATCACCGGGCTGATCGGCCCCAACGGTGCCGGCAAGACCACCCTGTTCAACACGATCACCGGCCTCGGCGCCCCCAACGCGAGGGGCCGCGTCCGCCTCGACGGCACCGACATCACCGGCCTTCCGCCCCACCGCCGCGGCCGCCTGGGCCTGGCCCGCACCTTCCAGCAGCTCCAGCTCTTCAGCACCCTCACGGTCACCGAGAACATCGCGCTCGCCGCCAAGCGCAAGGGCACCGACGAACGGCCCACCGAGTGCGCCGCCCGCATCCTCGACCTGCTCGGCATCACCCACCTCGCCGACGTCCGCGCCCAGAACGTGCCCACCGGCCAGGCCCGCCTCGTCGAGCTCGGCCGGGCGCTGGCCACCCAGCCCAAGCTCGTGCTGCTCGACGAGCCCGCCTCCGGCCAGGACCAGCAGGAGACCGAGCACTTCAAGGACCTCCTCCAGCAGATCGCCGCTGACGGCACGGGCATCCTGCTCGTCGAGCACGACGTGCAGCTCGTGATGGCGGTCTGCTCCACGATCAACGTGCTCGACTTCGGGCAGCTCATCGCGTCGGGCACACCCGCTGAGGTCCGCAACGACCCAGCGGTCATCGCCGCCTACCTCGGCACCGAGGAGATCGACGTCGCATGACCCCGCTCCTCCAGCTCCGCGACATCCACGCCGCCTACGACGAGATCGAGGTGCTCCACGGCATCGACCTCACCATCGCCCCCGGCGAGGTGGTCGCCGCGCTCGGACCCAACGGCGCCGGCAAGACCACCCTCATGCGCGTCATCTCCGGCGAGCTCGAGCCCACCCGCGGCGACCTCCTCGTCGGCGGGCGGCGCATGAACGGCGCCGCCGCCAGCGACCTCGCCCGCGCCGGGCTCTGCACCATCCCCGAAGGCCGCGGCGTGTTCCCCAACCTCACCGTGCGCGAGAACCTCTGGATGATGACCCACCGCGGGATGAGCCGATCCGCCATCGAGGAAGCCGCCTACTCCTACTTCCCCCGGCTCGAGGACCGCCGCACCCAGACCGCCGGGACCATGTCAGGCGGCGAGCAGCAGATGCTGGCCGTCGCCCGTGCGGTCAGCACCCGCCCATCGCTGCTCCTGCTCGACGAGCTGTCGATGGGCCTGGCCCCCCTCGTCGTCAACGAGCTGCTCACCGCCGTCGGCAAGCTCGCCGACACCGGCGTCGCCATCTTGATCGTCGAGCAGTTCGCCGAGGCCGTCCTCAAGTTCGCCGACCACGCCGTCATCATCAGCCACGGCCGGGTCACCGCCTCAGGCACGTCAGCCCTCATCCGCGAAGAACTGCGAAACGCGTACCTCGGCACGGCCTGACCGTCCGAACCATCCCGGAGGAAGCACCCATGGCAACCAGCCCGACCGATACCGACCAGTTCCTGGCCGACATCGCCGCCATCCGCGTCAAAGCCGCGGGCCGCGACTCGTTCCTGCTGCGGCTCGGTGCGTTCCTCATGCCCGCCGGGATCGTGCTCGGCATCGTCGGATACGCCCTCTCGCACAACACCGACAACCCCCTCGACCAGCGCGACGCGATGATCATCGCCCTCATCGGGATCTCCGTGACGCTGACCGGCGTGGCCCTGTTCGTGCGCTACTCCCTCGCCGAGTTCCTCCGGTTCTGGATGGCCCGCCTCATCCACCAGCAGGAGCAGCTCGTCCGCGGCGCGGCGCCGGGCGCACCAGCGGCGGGCGGTCAGGACTCGGGCGAGCCCGCGGTGTAGAGCCGGCGTGCGGTGGGGTAGTCCGCCTTGCCGACCTGGGTGCGGGGCACCGCCCCCACGATCACCAGCTCACGGGGGACCTTGAACGACGCCAGCTGCTCGTGGGCGGCCGCCAGGATGGCGTCGACGCCGTCGGTGGAGCCGTTCGCCCGGGAGACGACGGCGGCCACCCGCTGGCCGAAGCGCTCGTCGTCGATGCCGAAGACCAGCGCGTCCTCGACGCCGGGATGGGTCTTGAGGACCTCCTCCACCTCCTCGGGGTACACCTTCTCCCCGGCGGTGTTGATGCACGACGAGCCCCGGCCCAGCAGGGTGATCAGCCCGTCGGCGTCGACGGTGGCGCAGTCGCCGGGGATGGCGTAGCGCTGCCCGTCGATCGTGCGGAAGGTGGCGGCCGTCTTGGCGTCGTCCTTGTAGTAGCCGTCGGCTCCGCCCGGCACGGCCACCAGGCCGATCTCGCCGGAGCCGGCCTCGATGACCCGGTCGTCGTCGGCGAGCACGAGGACGCCGGGCGCCGGGTGGAACCGGCCGGTGCCGACGGGGGAGGTGGCGCTGGTGAACGACGTGCCCATCGAGCCCTCGGTGGCGGCGATGATGTCCATGACCAGGGCGTTCGGCAGGTGCTCGAGGATCCCGGCCTTCACCTCGGCGGAGAACATGGCCCCGGCCGACGAGATGATGCGCACGCTGCTCAGGTCTCGGCCCGGGTGGGCCCGCAGCTCGGCCAGGAGCGGCCGGGCGAACGGATCGCCCACGATGGTGATGGCGTTGACCCGCTCGCGCACCACCGTGTCCCACAGCTCGGCGGCGTCGAAGTGCCGGTCGGTCAGCAGCACGATGGTCCCGCCGGTGGCCAGGGCGGGCAGCACGCCGATGCCCAGCCCGGTGCCGTGCATGAGCGGCGACGCCGGGATCGACACCACCCACTCCTCGACGCCCGCCACCGCGGCGGGGACCTCGTCGATCGGGACCGGTGCCATGCGGATCAGCGGGGGCACGGTCTGGAGCAGCCCGGCGAGCGGCGGGCCCACCGCGGCCACCACGCCCTTGGGCATGCCCGTGGTGCCCCCGGTGTAGGTCATGGCCACGTCGTCGGGGCTGCGCTCGATCCGGGCCGCCGGCTCCGCCGCGGCGATGGCCGCCTCGTACCCCCTCGTCCCGGCGTGGATCCCCGTCGCCGGGCGGCGACGATCTACGCCAGGACCGGGTGGGTGCGGGTCGTCGACCTCGAGGAGGAGCCCGGGGCGCCCGGCGGCGGCGACCGCCTCGGCGGCCACGTCGCCGAGCGAGGCGTGGAGCACCAGGGCGTCGGCGTCGGCGTTCTCGAGCAGGTAGGCGATCTCGTGGGCGGTGTAGCGCCAGTTGATGTTGAACGGCACCGCCCGGATCTTGAGCGCTGCGAAGTAGGCCTCGATGTACTCGGGGCTGTTGTGGAGCAGCAGGCCCACCTTGGCGCCCGGGGTGACGCCGCCGTCGAGCAGGACGGTGGCCAGGCGGGCGGCGCGGTCCTCGAGCTCGCGCCAGGTCGTCCGGCGAGGGCCCTGGACGATGGCGGCGCGATCGCCGTGGGCATCGCTCAGCGCTTCCCACAGCGTCGCCGGGTGCAGCTCCATGAGGTGACGTTCTAGCCACCGCCGGCGGTCGGTGCTGGTGGAAGCCTGCGGCCCCGACCGGCCACCGGATCGATGGCGGCCACGAGGCCTGGCGAGAGGCGGTACGGTGCCGCTAACAAAGTGATCGCTCACTTGGGTGGGCGCGGATGCAGGAGGCGCAGGATGGGGTTGCTCGACGGCAAGGTGGCGGTGATCACGGGCGCGGGCTCGGGGATGGGCAAGGCGTCGGTCGACGTGTTCGTCCGCGAGGGCGCCACCGTCGTGGCGGTCGACATCACGGGCCGCCAGGACGACACCGCGGCCGAGGTCGGCGCCGGCGTGCGCCCGGTCCAGTGCGACGTGAGCAAGGAGGCTGAGGTGGAGGCGATGATCGCCACCGCCGTCGACGAGTTCGGCCGGCTCGACATCTTGATGAACGTGGCCGGCATCGCCGACGCCCTGCTCATGAGCGAGATGACCATGGAGCACTACGACCGCATCCTCGACGTCGACCTGCGGGGCGTGGTGCTCGGCATGAAGTACGGCATCCAGGCCATGCAGAAGACCGGCGGGGGGTCGATCATCAACTTCTCGTCGGTGGGCGGCATGAACGGCGCCGGCTGGACGGGCGCCTACACGATGGCCAAGCACGCGGTCATCGGCGCCACCAAGGTGGCGGCCATCGAGAACGGCGAGCACGGCATCCGCATCAACGCCATCTGCCCGGGCTTCATCGTCACCGGCATGTCGGCCGGCGCCGAGGACCTCCCCGGCATCCCCGAGAAGTCGGTCTTCAACCGGGTGGGCCAGGCCCACGAGGTGGCCGAGGTGGCCGCCTTCGTGGCCTCGGACCGGGCGTCGTTCATGACCGGGGCGATCATCCCGGTCGACGGCGGCTGGACCGCCAAGCTGGCTTAGCGGGGGAAGAGGCTGACGATGGGGGTGTGGTAGATCGGAGCGGTGCCCGATGCTCCCGCCCCGCCGCCCGTGGCCTTCTTCGCTGCCGATGGCGACGGCTTCACCCCGCAGCCCGCGTCGCGCAGCCGGTGGTCCGACGACATGGTCACCGGCCCCGCGGTGTGCGGCATCATCGCCCGAGGGCTCGACCGCCAGCACCACGCCGAGGGGTTCGTCCCCAGCCGCCTGACCGTCGACCTCTTCCGGCCGGTCCGGTCGCGGCACCTGACGATCTCCACCCGGCTCGTCCGCGAGGGCCGGCGCATCCGGGTGGCCGACGCCGAGCTCGTGCAGGACGGCGAGACGGTGGCCCGGGCCTCGCTCGTGCTCCTGCGCTCGTCGGTCGCGCCTCCCGGCGAGGTGTGGACCAGCCCGCACCGCCTCACCGGTCCGAGCGCCGAGGCCCGCGCGGCCGCCGGGCAGCTCGTCGCCCCCTGGTTCGGCAGCGGCGACGACGGTCCGGGCTGGACGCCGTCGATCGCCGATCACCAGGGCGCCGCCCGCAAGCGGATGTGGACCCGCATGCCGCAGCTCGTGCTGGGCGAGGAGCCGTCACCGTTCACCCGGGCGGCGATGAGCGGCGAGATCACCAGCATGATGACCAACTGGGGCACGCACGGCGTGGGGTACATCAACGCCGACCTCACGCTCGCGCTCACCCGGCTGCCGGTCGGGCTCGAGATCGGCGTCGAGGCCGCCGACCACATCAGCGCGGACGGCATCGCCGTCGGCTCGGCCACCCTGTACGACGAGCTCGGCCCGATCGGCTCCACCATCGTGATCGCCCTGGCCAACGCCCAGCGCCAGGTCGACATCTCCGAGACCCCGGCGCTCGGGCGCGTCGTCGCCGACGAGTAGATCGGGTTGCCGGTCCCCGGGTCGGGGAGTAGCACAGGCGGCATGGAGGACCACCGGGGCGAGCGCTTCACCGAGGCCGACTTCACCGGCGCCCGGTTCCACGGCGTCGACCTCTCGAACGTCACGATCAGCGATGCCTGGCTGGTCGACGTCGACATCTCCGGCGCGCTCCACGGCCTCACCGTGAACGGCATCGACGTGACCGGCTACGTGGAGGACGAGCTCGATCGCCGCCATCCGGAACGGTTGCTGCTGCGACCCGAGCACGTGGCGGGGATGCACGTGGCGTGGGCGAAGGTCGAGGACATCGCGGCCGCGACCGCCGAGCGGGCGCGCTCGCTCCCGCCCGAGCTGCTCGACGTGTCGGTGGGCGGGGAGTGGTCGTACCTCGACACGCTGCGCCACCTCCTGTACGCCACCGACCGCTGGATCACCGGCCCGGTGCAGGGGGAGCCGGACGCGTTCCACCGCCTCGGTCGACCCAACGAGGAGCTCGACGA
Organism: Aquihabitans sp. McL0605; assembly: GCF_049993875.1. Lineage (NCBI taxonomy): Bacteria > Bacillati > Actinomycetota > Acidimicrobiia > Acidimicrobiales > Iamiaceae > Aquihabitans > Aquihabitans sp. McL0605. The sequence continues at coordinate 1,311,568 of NZ_CP188252.1, read as the reverse complement.
GGTGGTGCCGGGGCGGTTCGACGTCGATGCGCAGCCGACGCTCGACGAGGTCCTCGCGGCCCGCCGGGATCGCATGGACCGGGTGGCGGCCGTGATCGGCGGGCTCGACGAGGCGGCGCTCGGCCGCGAGGTGGCCTCACCGAACGGCGGCACCACCACCCTCCGCTACTGCCTGCAGGTCATCTTCCGGGAGGAGTGGTGGCACGACCAGTACGCCAACCGCGACCTCTCGATCCTCGCCGAGGACGAGACCGCCTAGCGGCCCTTCCAGACCGGCTCGCGCTTCTCGACGAACGCGGTGGCCCCTTCCTTGGCATCGTCGCTGGCCCAGATCCGCGGCTGCCACTCGCCCTGCTTCGCCAGCGCGGCCGCGGCGTCGGTGACCGCCAGGCGGACCAGCTCCTTGGTGGCCTGGAGGGCGAGGGGGCCGTTGCGGGCGATGCGCTCGGCCAGCGCGATGGCCGCGTCCAGCACGTCGGCCGGAGCCACGACCTGGTTGACCAGGCCCAGGGCCTGGGCGCGCTCGGCGTCGATGTAGTCGCCGGTCAGGGCCAGCTCCAGCGCGGTGGCCTGGGGGATGCGGGTGGCGAGCATGATCCCTCCGCCGGCGGCGAACAGCCCCCGCTTCACCTCGGGCAGGCCGAACCTGGCCTCCGACGAGGCGACCACCACATCGCAGCCCATCATCAGCTCGAACCCGCCGGCCACCGCGGTGGCGTTGATGGCGGCGACGATCGGTACCGACACGTCGCCCTGGGTGAACCGCCCGAACACCCGGAGGCCGGCCTTCTGGGCCTCGGTCGGCTTGTCGCCGGAGGCGAACGCGGCCAGGTCCATGCCCGCGCAGAACGCCCGATCGCCGGTCCCGGTGAGCACGACGGCGCGGATGCCCGGGTCGTCCTCGGCCTCGACGATCGCGTCGCCGAACTGCGACAGGAGCGCCATGTCGAAGGCGTTGCGCGCCTCGGGGCGGTTCAGGCGCAGGACGAGGACAGCACCTCGCTGCTCGCGTACGAGGGTGGGCTCGGTGTCGGGCATCTACTGGTCCTTCGGTCGGTGAGGGCATCCAGTATACCTATAGATGTATCTCGTCGATCTCGGTGGGGCGCGCGCCGGACGGCGCGACGATCGGATCGGAGCGCGCGCCGGTACGTTGAGGGCATGGATCGACGGGCGTTCCTCCGACGCGGTGGGGTCGGGGCCGCGGTCGCCGCGGTCGGGCTGGCATCGTTCGAAGCGACGAGGTTGGTGGATCACGTCGAGGAGGACCACCGGCGGGAGCGTGCGGAGCTGGGTCAGGAGTTCCACGGGATCGCCAAGGTGGTGTGGTCCGTGTCGACCGAGCACCGCGCGGTGGCGCTCACGTTCGACGACGGCCCTCATCCTCGGCTCACGCCGCGGGTCCTCGAGGTCCTGGCCGCGCACGACGCCCGAGCCACCTTCTTCGTCGTGGGCAAGGCGGCTCGACGTCATCCCGACCTCCTGCGGCGAACGAGCGAGGCGGGCCACGAGATCGGCAACCACACCTGGTCGCACCAGAGGGAGGCGGACGTGAGCGAGGACGACGTCGCCCGCGACATCGTCCGCGGCGCGAACACGATCGAGGCGATGACCGGCGCACCGCCGCAGTGGTTCCGGTCACCTCGCGGCGTCCTCACCGGTGGCATCCTCCGCACCGCCACCTCGCTGGGCGAGACGGTCGCGATGTGGTCTGAAGCGGCCCACGACCTGCACGACCACGAACCCGGACCCATCGCTCGCGACCTGGGGCGGTCGTTGGCGCCCGGTCGGATCTTCCTGCTCCACGACGGCACCGACGGCCGAGAGGATCTCGCCGGCCTCGAGCGCCGGCGCGAACGATCGGTCGCCGCCCTCGACCCGTTCCTGACGGCATGCCGAGAGGGCGGGTACCGCTTCGCCACCCTCACCGAGCTGATGGCCCTGGCCACCTCGAGCGACCGGCGCTGAGGGCCGCGCTCAGGCCGATCCGCGGGCCCGTCCGCCTCGCTCATCCTCCGCCAGGACCCACCGTACCCGGGGGTGGGGGGCTTGCCGCAAGCGACCGACCTGTGCTGACACTGAACGCCGTCGACCGCCCCGATGGGGTCGACGGCATCGACAGAGGGCCCTGGGGTCGGAAGGTGGACATGGGGATGAGCAGCTGCGTACGGACCTTCGGGGAGATCGATCGCGGGCAGGTCGCGGCGGTCGGCGGCAAGGGGGCGAACCTCGGCGAGCTCGGCCGCATCGAGGGCATCCACGTGCCCGCCGGCTTCTGCGTGACCACCGAGGCGTTCGACCAGGTCGTGACCAGGGACCGCCGGATCGCCGACCGGATCGATCGCCTGTCGGGCCTGCAGCCCGGCGACCCGCAGGGGACCGCCGCCGCCGCCGAGGTCCGGGCCGCCATCGACGCGGTCGCCATCCCCGACGACCTCGCCGCCGCGATCGCCGGCGCCGTCGCCGCGCTCGGCCAGGGAAGCGCCGTCGCCGTGCGATCGAGCGCGACCGCCGAGGACCTGCCGACCGCGTCGTTCGCCGGCCAGCACGACACGTACCTGAACCTCACCGGCTCGGACGCGGTGATCGGGCACGTCCGCCGCTGCTGGGCCTCGCTCTACACCGATCGAGCGGTGACCTACCGCGTGCGCAACGGGATCGACCACCAGCAGGTCCGCATGGCGGTGGTCGTGCAGCAGCTGGTGGCCCCGCAGGCATCGGGGATCCTGTTCACCGCCGACCCCGTGTCGGGCAACCGGCGGGTCGCCACGGTGGAAGCCGGCTTCGGCCTGGGCGAGGCCCTGGTGTCGGGTCTGGTGGAGCCCGACACGTACACGGTGCGAGACGGCGAGGTCATCGCCGAGGCGATCGGCGCCAAGCAGCTCGCCACGCGGGCCGTGGCATCGGGAGGCACCGAGGAGCAGTCCACCGACACCGCCCAGCAGGACCAGGCGGCGCTGACCCGCGCCCAGGTCCTCGAGCTGGTGGCCCTGGGTCGCCGGATCGAGGCGCACTTCGGTCACCCCCAGGACATCGAGTGGTGCCTGGTCGACGGCGGCTTCCAGGTGGTCCAGAGCCGGCCGATCACCACGCTGTTCCCCATCCCCCCGTCCGACGACGGCGAGAACCACGTCTACGTGTCCGTGGGCCACCAGCAGATGATGACCGACCCCATGAAGCCCCTGGGGCTGTCGGTGTGGCAGCTGACGGCACCCCGGCCGATGCACATCGCGGGCGGGCGGCTCTTCGTCGACGTCACCGGCCTGCTGGCCTCGCCGGCGACGCGCCCCGGCACCGTGCACGGCCTCGGCACCTCCGACCCGTTGATCGGCGACGCCCTGCAGACCATCGTCGACCGGGACGGCTTCCTCCCGGCCCCCGTGGACGACCCGGCTGCCCCTCCGGTCGGCCCACCGCTCGGCGGCCCGTCGGAGCCCATCGCCACCGACCCGGCGATCGTCGCCGACCTGATCGCCCTCACCCAGGCGTCCATCGCCGCGGTGGCCCGCGAGATCCGGACGAAGCAGGGCCCCGAGCTGATCGACTTCATCGAGGCCGACCTCGTCTCGCGCCGAGCCGAGATGTTCGCTTCGCAGAACATGGCGGCGATCATGGCCGGCATGGAGGCCACCTGGTGGCTGAACGACCACCTGGGGGAGTGGTTGGGCGAGAGGAGCGCGACCGACACGCTCACCCAGTCGGTGCCCCACAACATCACGTCCCAGATGGGCCTCGACCTGCTCGACGTGGCCGACGCGGTCCGCCCCCACCCCGACGTGGTCGCCGTCCTCGAGCGGGCCGAGCGGACCGACGACGACACCTTCCTCGACGAGCTGCCCGGCCTCCCCGGTGGGACCGGTGCCCGCGACGCGATCGTGGCGTTCCTCTCCCGTTACGGCATGCGGTGCGTCGGCGAGATCGACATCAGCCGCCCGCGGTGGAGCGAGCGCCCGACCCTGCTGGTGCCCGTGATCCTGGTGAACGTGCGCACCTTCGAGGCCGGCGAAGGCGGCCGGCGCTTCGAGCGCGGGCTCGAGGAGGCGCGGGCGAAGGAGCTCGACGTCCTGGCCCGCCTCCGCGCCCAGCCCGACGGCGAGCGGAAGGCCGAGGAGACCAAGGCGATGATCGACCGGGTGCGGACGTTCGCCGGGTACCGCGAGTACCCGAAGTACGGCCTGGTGAGCCGGTACGCCGTCTACCGGAAGGCCCTGCTGGAGGAGGCCGGTCGCCTCGTCGACGCCGGCCTCGTCCCGGCAGCCGAGGACATCTCCTACCTGTCGATCCCGGAGCTGCGCACGGTGGCGGCGGGCACCCCGGTGGACGATGGGCTCCTCGCCGATCGCAAGGAGGCGTTCGCGTCCTACGCCCGGCTCAGCGCTCCTCGGGTCCTCACCTCCGACGGTGAGGCCGTGCCGGGCCGGTACCGACGTGACGACGTGCCCGAGGGGGCCCTGGTGGGCCTGGCGGTGTCGGCCGGGACGATCGAGGGCCGCGCCCGCGTGGTCCACGACATCGGCGACGCCGACCTCGATCCCGGCGACATCCTCGTCACGCCCTACACCGATCCCAGCTGGTCGGCGCTGTTCGTGGCCGTCGCCGGCCTGGTCACCGAGGTCGGCGGGCTCATGACCCACGGCGCGGTCATCGCCCGCGAGTACGGCCTGCCCGCCGTGGTGGGCGTGGAGCGGGCGACCGAGCGCATCCGCGACGGCCAGCGCATCCGCGTCCACGGCTCCGACGGCTTCGTCGAGCTCCTGCCCTGACCCCCGTTCGACAAGGTGGTGGAGGGGGTGTCGATTCCGGGGGTCTCGTTCGTGGACAGGGCAGAGGGATCGCACCCGGTGGTCCCCACACGAGCCCAGCCCGTCCCGAGAAAGCAGAATCCCACCATGGCCCACTTCCTGATGACCGTCTGGTTCGACGAGGACTACGGCGACCTCGACACCGAGAGCGCCGACGAGCAGCGCAAGGCCGCCCAGGTCTCTGCGCTCAACGAGGAGATGATCGAGGCCGGCGTCTGGGTGTTCGCCGGCGGGCTCCAGCCGACCACCTCGGCCACCGTGCTCCGGTCGGCCGCCACCGGCGTGTCCATGACCGATGGCCCCTACGCCGAGACCAAGGAGCAGATGGCCGGCTTCTGGGTGATCGATGCACCCGACTTCGACGCCGCGCTCGACTGGGCCGGACGGGCGACGGCTGCGTGCGAGCAGCCCATCGAGGTTCGCCCCTTCCACGACGCCCCGGCGTGACCGGGCGCGGATGACCGACGACCTCACCGACGTGTTCCGGCGGGAGGCCGGACCGGTGACCGCCACCTTGGTCCGCGTCCTCGGCGACATCGACCTCGCCGAGGACGCGGTGGCCGAGGCCCTGGCGATCGCCGCGGCGCGCTGGCCGGTCGACGGCACCCCGCCCAACCCAGGCGGATGGATCACCGTCACCGCCCGCAACCGGGCGATCGACCGGATCCGCCGCGAGGCCGGTCGCGATCAGCGCCACCGCGATGCCCACCACCTCCAGGCCGCCAGCGGGACCGACCCGAACCCCGAGCTCGACGAGCTCGACGCGCTCGTCGACATCGTCGCCGACGACCAGCTCCGCCTCCTCTTCCTCTGCTGCCACCCCGCCTTGAGCGCCGATGCCCAGGTGGCGCTCACCCTGCGGCTCCTCGGCGGCCTCGACACCGTCGAGATCGCCCATGCGTTCGTCGTCCCCGAGGCGACGATCGCCCAGCGGATCGTGCGAGCGAAGCGCAAGCTCCGCGACAACCACGCGTCGTACCGCATCCCCGGCCCTGCCGAGCTCCCGGACCGGCTCGGTGCCGTGCTCGCCGCGATCTACCTGGTCTTCACCGAAGGCCACACCGCCACCTCGGGCCCCGACCTGACGAGGACGGATCTCGGGGCCGAGGCCATCCGGCTCGGCCGGGTCCTCGTCGACCTGATGCCCGATGAGCCCGAGGCGGCGGGCCTGCTCGCCCTCATGCTGCTCACCGAGGCCCGCCGCCCCGCCCGCACCGACGCCGACGGCACCCTGGTCCGCCTGGTCGACCAGGACCGCAGCCGGTGGGACCGCGCCCTGATCGGCGAGGGCCACGGCCTCGTGCGTGCCTGCCTGCGCCGCAACCAGCCCGGCCCCCTCCAGATCCAGGCCGCCATCGCCGCCGTGCACGCCGATGCCCCCACCGCCGCCGCCACCGACTGGGGTCAGATCGTCGCCCTGTACGACCAGCTCGCCGAGCGGCGCCCCGATCCGATCGTGCAGCTGAACCGAGCCGTCGCGATCGGCGAGCACCAGGGCCCCGCCGCCGGCCTGGCCGCCCTCGACGGCATCGACCGCCCCCGTCTCGAGGGCTACCAGCCGTACCACGCGGCCCGGGCCGACCTGCTCGCCCGCAGCGGGCAGCCGACCCAGGCCGTCGCCGCCTACGACACCGCGATCGGCCTGACGGCGAACCCCGTCGAAGCCGGCTTCCTCACCGGCCAGCGCAACCGCGCCGCCCGCTCCGCTCCGCCCCGCTCCGCCCCGCCCTCCTGACCCCCGACCCTCCTGACCCCGGTCGGTGTGGGGATCCGGCGCGGGCGGGGCGTCGGCGGGCCATCATCTGGCGGATGGCTCGCATCCTCGTCCTCGCCCCCATGCCGAGCGAGCTCGCTCCCGTCGTGAAGCGCCTCCGGCTCCAGCGGGGTCCCGACCGGGTGACCAGGGGGACCGTGGGCGCGCACGACGTGGTCGCCCTGCTGGGCGGGATCGGCACGGCGAAGGCAGCCGAGGTGGCCCGGCTCGCCATCGCGGACCACTCGCCCGACCGCGTGGTGGTGTGCGGCATCGCCGGAGGGCTCGGCCCCGACGTGCACATCGGTGACCTCCTGGTCCCGGCCGAGGTCACCGACCTCGACACCGGCCGGACCTCGAGCCCCACGCCCTTCGGTGGCGCCGCTCCCGTGGGCCGCCTCGTGACCTCGGGCGAGCTCATCACCGACCGGACGGTCCTCGTGGGCCACGCCGAGGACGGGGTGGCGGCGATCGACATGGAGACCGCCGCGATCGCGGCCGTCTGCGACGACGCGGGGCTGCCCTGGCTCGCCTTCCGAGGCATCAGCGACCACCTCCGCGACGACCTCATCGATGCCTCGACCATGACCCTCATGGATGCCGACGGCCGCCCGAACCTGCGAGCCGTCGCCACCTACGTGGTGCGGCGCCCCGCCAACGTCGGCAAGCTCGTGAAGCTGGGGAAGGGCGCCGGCGCGGCGACGACGGCGGCGTCGACCGGTCTGCGCGACGTGCTGCTCGCCGAGGGCTGAGCGGCCGCCGCGAGCGCGCGAGGGACCAGCCGATCGACGTCGACGGCGGTCACGGAGCGCGCCCCACCTCGATCGGTCGGCTCCAGCCGCCGTCGCACGGGGCAGGGGGCACGTCGGGAACCTGGGCCGAGCTGAGGCCCCGGTCCGGTGGCGAGCGGAACCGGTAGACGAGGATCGTCCGGTCGAGCACCCCGACCGGGCAGTAGCCCCGCAGCCATGCGAGCCGGTCGTGCGAGTAGACGGTCACCAGCGATGCCGAGGCGGCGACCCAGCCGGTGAGGTCGTCGGGGGCGTGGCGGAGGCTCGTGGCGTTCGGGACCCCGGCGACCGTCGACCCGGCGGGCCCGAAGTAGTCGACGTAGGCCGGGTGGGTCCGGCCCCAGCGGACGAGTGCCGGGTAGCTCTGGCCCCAATCGAGGCCGGAGTCGCCGATGAGGCGGTACCCGTCGCCGAGGCCCGGTGGCGTCCAGGCGATCGAGGGGCCGGCCGCGGCGAGGAGCCCGGCGAGCGCCACGGTCGCGAGGGCGGCGACCCGGACCCGGGTCCCGAAGGCGACGGCCACGGCACCAGCGCCGACCATGGCGATCGCAAGGGGGGCCGCGAGGTAGCGGACGCCGATCGGCCGCTCCTGCTGGACCACGAACAGGCTGATGAGCAGGACCGGGAGCCCGAGCACCGCGACGACCGTGCGCCGATCCACCGATCGCAGCCGGGCGATCGCCACGGGGGCGAGGAGGAGGCACACGAGGACGGGAAGGGTGAGCTTCAGGAGCATCGCCTGCGGCCAGAACCACCCCCAGCGACCCACGTGGTAGTGCCCGAACGCCATCGCCGGGCCAGGGATCAGCCCGGCGTGGCGTTCCATGGCGAGGCCCGTGCGGAACGCCGGCGGTGCCACGAAGCGGAGCGCCGTCGTCCCGATCGCAGAGACGGATGTCGGCAGCGGCCCGGGCTCGATGGTGAAGTAGCCGAGGGAGAGGGTGGCCCAGGCGACCGCGAGCACGATCGCCGGACGCTTGATCCGGTCCATCGTCCGCTCGGCCGGGGCGGCGGCCACGGCGATCATCGCGGCGGCGACCACGAGCAGCCCGGTGACCCGGGTCAGCACGGCGACGCCTCCGGCCACGCCCACGAGCGCGAGCACGAGCGCGCTCGGCTTCGTGAAGTACCGGTGCACCGCGAGCGCCGCGATCAGCGCGGTGAGGGCCGCAGGGACGTCCATGGCATCGAGGTGCCCCATGCCGAGCACGAGCGGGCTCGCCAGCCAGAGCAGCCCCGCGAGCTCGCCGGCGCCCGCCCCGAAGAGGGCATCGGCGAGCACCGCGGCGCACCAGGCCACCGCGATCGTCTCGAGGATCGGTGCGATCCGGGCCGCGAACACGAGCCGCCGCACCTCGGCGGGCCCGCCCTGCGCCCGCAGCAGGTCGGCGACGATCGGGCGGCGATCGCCCTGGGCCCACGACCGGCCGTGCGGCACCGTCGGATGCAGGACGAGGGTCGGGAGCGCGGCGACGACATGGGCGAGCGGCGGCGCCTCCGGGACGACGCGGAGGTCGTGGTCATGGACGGCGTGGAGGCCATCGGCCAGGTAGAACGCCTCGTCGTAGGTCAGCCCGTCGGTCCACGCCTGGCGCAGCGCGACCAGCGCGAACAGCAAGGAGGCGACGAGCAGCACCGGGTGCCGTCGCAGGAACGACCGGGGCACAGCCCCACGTCTACACCCGCAGGTCCGTCCCGGCTCCTCCGCCTGGGCATCTTCGTCGATGCGCCGTTGCGGTCGCCCGTGGGCCGCTGGGGCCACCGGCCGCGCTCGCTCGAGCGCGCCCCCTACGCCACCGGTGCCGGCGCGTCGAACAGCGCGAGCGCCGCCGCGGTGATGCGGCCCACCTCGTCGGGGGTGGCGGGCCGGGCCCGACCGGAGACCCACGGGGTGCCGGGGCGCCGGCACGAGGTGAACTCGGGCAGGGCGTCGAGCACCTCGTCGAAGTGCAGCACGGTGGTGGTGCCGGGCACCTGGCGGCTGTCGTGGAGCTCCGGGGCGAGCTGGCGGTAGCGGTCGCCGGCGCGCAGGATCTCCGAGGTGCCGACCAGCCGGACGGTGTCGGCTCGCCGGTCGTCCTCGTCGTCGGGGGAGTAGCGCTCGCGAAGCAGCTCGGTGCCGCCCGGGTCCTCGACGTAGCGGGTGTTGACCAGCTCGCCGACGATGACCGTCGACGTGAAGTCAAACGGGTGGTCGTGGATGGGCGGGTCGCCGATCGCACCCTCGGGGTCCCACACGTGGAGGCGGTAGCGGCGCTGCTCGTCGAGCCACAGGCCGAGGACGCCGGTGTCCTGCACGCGCCACGGGAGGCCGGCTGCGTGCTCCAGGATGTTCCGCACCAGCACCTGCTCGAGTGTCTGACCCAACGCCCTTGCCCTCTGCCTCGTCCTCGGAGGGGAGTCTCGCGTGGTCAGGTCGGCCCGGCGTGGAGGTGGCCGCGGGCGCGCTAGGCGCTGACGTCGTCGAGGTGCTGGAGCAGGTCGTGGGCCGCCAGCTCGACCGCCTTGTGCCGCCACTCCGATGCCCGGTACACGCAGGCGATCAGACCCGATCGGTGCACCCGCCGGAGATCGCCGAAGACGAACGCGAACCGGGCCTTGGTCTCGTCGTTCGCGCCCTCGGTGAGGCCGAGGTGCCAGGCCCCGTACTCCTCCCACGAGTGGCGCTCGAGGTACGAGTTCTCGTCGTCCGGACCGGGCTGGACGTCGCCCCAGTCGCTGTCGAGCACGTACTGCCGTCCATCGATCAGCTCGCGCGCGTGGCGCACCGCGGCCTCGTTCACCTCGTACACAGCCATGCTCCACGGTGCCCGGCGGGCGGGCCGCTCAGACGTCACCACGATGTCGTCGACGGCCCGCCGGCTCGGGCGGGCGGCCGGCTGCCAGCCCGACCCCTAGGCTCGGCGGCGTGCGGCGGCAGGGGAACGAAGCGATGGCAGGACCGCGGCCTCCGGGCGGGATGGCCCGCTGGGCGCTGGTCGGCGTGCTGGCGGTGCTGGCCGTCGGCCTGGTGGCCATGTCCGTGCGAGCCAACGCCGATCCGGTCCCGGCCACGTTCGCCGAGCGGCTGCAGGCTCCGCCACAGGTCCTGCCGGCCGACCGGGTGCCCCAGCTCATCGATCTGTGGAGCGAGTCGTTCACCGGTCCCCAGCTCGAGGGCGTGACCTACTACAGCACCAACCGTCCGCTTGTCACCGTGTGCCTGGGCGACGAGGCCACCTGCCGCTACACGATGGGCATGGCGGCCGTCCTGCGCACCGAGCAGGTGGGCCCGCACCGGGTCACCATCGGGGTCGTCCGGCCCGGCCGGGTCGAAGGCCTGGGCCCCGAGCTCCTCCACTACTGGAAGACCGTGCCGCTGGTCCGGGTGCCGGTGGACGGGTCAGCCGCCCCGGCCTGGATGGCCGAGGACTCGACCTACACCCGCTGAGCGGCATCGATCGGCCCTCGATCCGGTCGGCTCCTGACCCGGCGCCCGAGCAGCCGGCGAAGTGGGTTCTTCGGTGCCGCGGTGGACCGCGTACCTTCACCCCAGCGCCGGTGCGCCACCTCGACGGTGGATCGGTCATCACCGAACCGGCGGACGAGGGCCTCGATGACGATCTGCGAACGCGGGGCCGACCGAGCGCGGCGGTCGCAGCGAGCCGTCCGGCTCGGTGGCGTGGCCGCCGCCCTGGTGCTGCTCCTCGTCGCCGTCGGGTGCGAGCCGGCCGCGCCGCAGCCGGTCCCCGTGGCGCCGTCGGCTCCGCAGACCACGGCGCCGCGCCCCACGCTGGAGAAGGACTCCCCGCGGATGGAGCGGCTGCCACCGGCCGAGGCGATCCAGGCGTACCAGGGTGCGGGGGCCCGGGTCGTCGTCTTCGGCGACTCGCTGGCCTACGGCACGACCGAGGCCAGCATCGCCGAGCTCAGCGCGTTCTCGCTGTCGTGGAACACCTGGGGATCGACCACCTGGGACGACTACGCCGGCGCCGCCCGCTCCGTGGTGGCGAGCGACGCGGCCGTCGCCGTCGTGGCCCTCGGGACGAACGACCTGTGGGACGGCTGGTCGCTCACCGACCAGATCGAGCTCGACCGGTTCCTGAAGGCGCTCGGGTCGCCGCCGTGCACCGTGCTGGTGGGCTACGCCTCGGGCGGACCGGTCCTCGACATCTTCCACGAGCCGAACCTGAAGTACCCGGCCGCCGAGCAGGCGGGCAACGAGGCGCTCGCCGCCGCGGCCGCGCAGCGCACGGCGGCCGGCGCGCCGACGGTGGTGGGCGACTGGGGGGCGGCCGCGGCCGCGGTGCCAGGGACGTACGCCTGGGACAACGTCCACCACACCGACCTCGGCGACCAGACCTGGGCGGTCTGGATGAGGACCGAGCTCGAGCGCGTCACCACCGGCCCCTGCGCGTAGATCCTCGACCACCCGAGCGATCTCCGTACCGGCCGGGCGAGCTGATGCCAGGTACTGCACGGATCTCCTGGATTCCTCCGGGCGGGATGTCGAGAACGGCGTGGCGGGTCCGTCCCAGGGGTGAACGCGGCCGATGGGGCCGCCGCCACCAGAGGAGGCAGGACGAGGCGACCGCAGCGGTCGCAGAGGAGCGGAGGGCCGAGAGATCCTCGGCCAGCCGAGGGACGAGCTCAGGGCCAAGATGGCCCGGGGCCCGGTCCGTCTCTTCACCCCGTACCTGTCGCTCTCGCCACCACACCACCAGAGGAGAACACCATGGCCAAGTACCTGTTGCTCAAGCACTACCGAGGCGCACCCGCCGCCGTCAACGATGTCCCGATGGACCAGTGGACGCCCGAGGAGGTCGACGCGCACTGCCAGTACATGAACGACTTCGCCGCCCGCCTGGAGCAGAGCGGGGAGTTCGTCGACAGCCAGGCGCTGGCGCCCACCGGTGCCTGGGTCCGCTCCGACGGCGACGGGCGCCCGGCTGTCACCGACGGCCCGTTCGCGGAGACCAAGGACCTGATCGCCGGCTGGATGGTCATCGACGTCGACAGCCAGGAGCGGGCCTACGAGCTCGCCGGTGAGCTGTCGGGGGCGCCGGGCGCCGGCGGCGAGCCGATCCACGAGTGGCTGGAGGTCCGGCCGTTCCTCGGAGCACATCTCAACGTCACCGAGTGATCGTGGACGACGTCGAGCTGCGCCGGCTCGTCCCGAGGGTGCTGGCGGTCCTCGTCCGTCGCGGAGCAGACTTCGCGACGGCCGAGGACGCGGTGCAGGAGGCGCTGATCCGGGCCCTCTCCGCCTGGGAGGACGATCCGCCGTCAGACCCGGAGGGCTGGCTGATCACCGTCGCCTGGCGGGCGTTCCTCGACATGACGAGGTCGAACACCGCCCGCCGCGATCGAGAGGCCCGGTTCGACCGGGACCCGCCCCCCGGCGTCGGGCCGAGCGCGGATGACACCCTGCACCTCTACTTCCTCTGCGCGCAGCCCGACCTGACGCCGTCGTCGGCGGTGGCCCTGACGCTGCGGGCGGTCGGCGGGCTCACCACCCGCCAGATCGCCCAGGCGTACCTCGTGCCCGAGGCCACCATGGCGCAGCGGATCAGCCGGGCCAAGCGCACGGTCGCCACCGCCGGGCTCGACCGTCCCGGCGACCCGCGGACGGTGATGCGGGTCCTCTACCTGGTGTTCAACGAGGGCTACTCGGGCGATGTCGACCTCGCCGCCGAGGCCATCCGCCTGACCCGCCAGCTCGCCGCCCTGGTCGAGGAGCCCGAGGTCGACGGCCTCCTCGCCCTGATGCTGCTGCACCACGCCCGCCGCCCCAGCCGCACCCGGCCCGATGGCGCGATCGTGCCGCTCGCCGACCAGGACCGGGCCCAGTGGGACACCCGGCTCATCGCCGAGGGCGTCGCCACCTTGCAGGCCGCCATCGCCGAGGACCGGCTCGGCGAGTACCAGGCCCAAGCGGCGATCGCCGCCCTCCACGCCGATGCCCTGCGGTTCGAGGACACCGACTGGGTCCAGATCGTGGAGTGGTACGACGAGCTGCTGCGGTTCGCCGACACGCCGATCACCCGGCTCAACCGGGCCGTCGCGGTGGGTGAGGCCGATGGCGCCCCCGCCGGGCTCGCGGCGCTGGCAACCGTCGACGAGGACGTCCCGCGGCGCGAAGCCGTCGCCGCCCACCTGCACGAGCGCAACGGCGACCTCGAGACGGCGGCCCGGCTCTACGCCGCCGCCGCCCGCAACGCGCCGAGCGTCCCCGAGCGCGACCACCAGACCCGCCAGGCGGCGCGGCTCAACCACCTCCTGCACGGCCCGGGCTGAAGCGCAGTCGGCCTGGATCTCGGTGTCCACCCTGGTCCGCGGAGGCATCTGCGCCCGTTTGGGTCGCGGATGCTGGGGGTAGGGAGCATCTATTGGCTTTACCGACCGTTCACCTGAGGTGCATCGTGGACGTTGTGAGATCGAGCGGCCGGCAGGATCAGGAGGGTCGGGCCGCGCCCGCCCCCGAGATCCGGCCCGGCGGCGGTCTCCGGAGCTGGTGGCACGGGCGCTACGGGTACGCGATGGCGTTCGAGATCGTGCTGGTCCTCGTCCTGCTCAGCTTCTACCGCTACACCCGGTACCTCGCCCGGGAGCACACCGGTGCCGCGTTCGCCAACGCCCACCACGTGCTCGGCTTCGAGCACCAGCTCGGCATCGACAGCGAGCAGAACCTGCAGCAGGCGGCGCTCCACCACCTCTGGCTCGTCAAGGCCCTCAACCGGTACTACGTCAGCGTCCACTTCCCGGCCACGATCGGGTTCCTCGTCTACCTCTACGTCCGCGCTCCCGACGCCTACCGGTTCGTCCGCCGGCTCTTCGTGGCCGTCACGGGCGTGGCGCTCGCGATCCACGTGCTGTACCCGCTGGCGCCGCCCCGGATGATGCCGGGCTACGTCGACACCGTCTCGCTGTACGGGCCCTCGATCTACCAGCGCTCCGACGTCTCCTCCACCGCCAACCAGTTCGCGGCCATGCCGTCGCTGCACTTCGGATGGGCGGTGCTGGTGGCCTACGGCATCGTGCGCTTCGGCCACGGCAGGTGGCGAAGCGCCATCGTCGCCCACCCCGTGGTGATCCTGCTGGCGATCGTCATCACCGCCAACCACTACTGGCTCGACGCCATCGTCGCCGGCCTGATCGTCGCGGCCGCCACGGCCGTGGCCCACACGCGCGAGGAGCCCGCCCTGCGACCGGCGTCGCACAGCGACCCCATGGCGGTCACGTAGCCGGGCGCTCCCTCGGGTTACTTGGCCAGTTCGGCGTCGATCGCGGCGACCAGGTCGGGGGCGCCGGGTGCGGTGTCGGGGGCGAAGCGGGCGACGACGCTGCCGTCGCGGCCGATCAGGAACTTCTCGAAGTTCCACAGGACATCGGGATCGTCTGACGGCGACAGGCCATGGCCTCGAAGGCTCTCCCGGAAGGCGTCCTTGCCGTCGGCCGTGGGCACGGCCTGGGTGAGGGCCTCGTAGAGCGGGTGCTGGTCGTCGCCGACGACGCTGATCTTCGACATCACGGGGAACGTGACGGCGTAGCTGGTGGAGCAGAACTCGGCGATCTCCTCGTCGGTGCCCGGCTCCTGGCCGGCGAAGTCGTTGGCCGGGAAGCCGACGATGGTGAAGCCCTGCTCCTGCTTGTCGGCGTAGAGCTGCTGGAGCCCCTCGTACTGCGGGGTGAGGCCGCACTTGGAGGCGACGTTGACGACGAGGAGCACCTCGCCGGCGTGGTCGCCCAGCGTGGCGGCGGTGCCGTCCATCTGGTCGAACGGGATGGTGCCGAGATCGGTCATTGCCTGGTCCTTGGGGTGGTGGTGGGTGCGGGCCGGTGGGGATCGTACGGGGGGCGGGGGCCGTTCCCGACCCGCCGCGGGCTCCGGCTCAGGTCGGCAGGGGGCGGCTGCGGACGGTGGCCACCAGCCCGAGCTTGCCCGCCCCGGCGTCGGAGACCTCCACGACGCTGAGGCCGGGCGCCTCGCCCCTGGCCACGGCCCGGGCGGGGCCCACCACGAAGGGGCGCAGGTACCGGGCGGTGATGGACTCGGCGACGACCGGCCCGTCGGCCAGCGAGGCGGCGGCCTCCTCGGCGCCGAAGACCAGCAGGCCGCCCTGGATGGCGCCGACGGCGTTGAGACCGTCGGGCCGGTGGGGGACCTCGGCGGTGCCGCGCTCGACGACGCGCGAGCCGACTCGATCGATCAGCGGCTCGGTGAGCCGGCCGTCGAGCGCGTTGCGGGGGAAGCCGTCGGGGAACACGGCGGCGGGGTCGGCCGAGGGCACGAACGAGGCGTACGAGAAGGCGAGCAGCTCCCCCGACGCCTGGTCGCGGAACTCGGCCTGGGCCACCACGATGGTGCGGCCCGCCTTCACCGTGGCGGCCTCGACGGCCACGACGGTGCCGACGCGGATGGGCGTCACCAGCTGGATCTCGAGGTCGAGGGTCAGGGGGATCCGCGGGGCGATGGTGTCACCGGCGGCGTGGCCGGTGACCACGTCGGACCAGGTGGCGAGCACCGAGGTCCGCAGGACGTCGGTGCCGGGGATGCACGCCTCGGGCAGCACCAGCCCGCGCCCGCCGACGCCGTGGTCGGTGTGGTCGACGCGCAGCCCGAGCTGGGCGACGATGTGGCCGTCGGTGCCGAGGGCCCCGGCGGGGGGCGGGACCGATGTCACCGGTCGCCTCGCTGCTGGATCGACCGGAGCACGTCGCCGTAGGGCTCGCCCTTGCCGGGCAGGTCCTGGCGGGGCAGCCCGAGGCCGCGCTCGGCGACGATGTTGCGCTGGATCTCGTCGGTGCCGCCGTAGATCGACGAGGCCGCCGAGAACACCATGGCGGTGCTGAAGCGGCCGCCCTCGGCCCCGTCGGGCTCGGCGAGCATGCCGTCGGGCCCGAGGATGTCCATGCAGAGGGAGGCGGACGACTTGGTGATCTTGGTCTGGATCAGCTTCCCGAGGTTGGCGGCGGACGACTCCTTGCCGGCAGCCGCGTCGGCCTTCGCCCGGTCGGCGTTCCACTGGGCGATCTTGCCCCACATGTAGAGCTGGGTGAGGCCCTGGCGCAGGTGCGGATCGCTCGCCCGGCCCCGCTGCTGGGCCAGCGCCACCAGGTCGGGGTAGCTGACGATCAGGTTGGCCGACGGCATCGGCTCCCGGGCGGCCTCGCCGGCGATCCGGCCGAGGAACCCGCCCTTGGGCCCCGGCACGGGCCAAGCGGCGTGGCCGCCGGTCGCCAGGCCCGATCGCTCGAAGAAGAGCGTGGTCTGGGTGACGCTCCAGCCGTTGCCCTGGCCCCCGATCAGGTCGGCGTCGGCGCACACCGCATCGTCGAAGAAGACCTCGTTGAAGACCGACTCGCCGGTCATCTCCCGCAGCGGGCGGATGGTCACGCCCGGCTGATCGATCTCGAACGCGAACCACGAGATCCCGGCGTGCTTGGCGACGCCGAAGTCGGTGCGGGCGAGGAGCATGCCGTGGGTGGAGCTCATCGCCATGCTGCTCCAGACCTTCTGCCCGTTGATCACCCACTGGTCGCCGTCGCGCTCGGCGCGGGTGGTGAGCCCGGCCAGGTCGGAGCCGGCGCCGGGCTCGCTGAACAGCTGGCACCAGTTCACGGTGCCGGCCAGGATCGGCGGGACGAAGCGGGCGATCTGGTCGGGTGTGCCGTGGGCGAGGATCGTGGGCGCCGCCATGAGCAGGCCGAGCCCGCCCGGCGGGCGCAGCGCACCGGCGGCGCCGAACTCCTGGCGGGCCAGCCCGTTGGCCGAGCGGTGGAGGCCGCGGCCGCCCTGCTCGACGGGGAGGTGCGGCATCGTCCATCCCGCCTTGGCGACGACCCGCCACCAGTCCTCGACCGACAGGTCGGGGTCCCAGTTCTCGGCGAGCCAGGCGCGCACCTCGTCGCGCTGCTGGCCGTCGGTCCGGTCGTCGCCTGCCACGTCGTTCCCCTTGCGCTCGCCGTACGGCCGGTAGCCCTGAAGTGTCACTTTCCGATCGTGTACATTAGCGCTTTCCACGGAGCAGGGAGCACCGATGCCAGCAGCGACCGGGTCGAGCGGGACGGCCGAGCACGACGTGATCGTCGTCGGCGCCGGCTTCTCCGGCCTCTACGCCCTCCACAAGGTGCGGGAGCTCGGCCTGCGGGCGTGCATCCTCGAGCGCGCCGACGCCGTCGGCGGCACCTGGCTCTACAACCGCTACCCGGGTGCCCGCTGCGACATCGAGAGCGTCGAGTACAGCTACAGCTTCTCCGACGAGATCCAGCAGGAGTGGACCTGGACCGAGGTGCTCCCGGGTCAGGCCGAGATCGAGGCGTACCTCAACTTCGTCACCGACCGGCTGGACCTCCGCCGTGACATCCACTTCCACACCGACGTCGCCGCCATGACGTTCGACGAGCCCACCAGCACGTGGCAGCTCGACACCGCAGCCGGCGAGTCGTTCACGGCGCGGTTCGTGATCGCCGCCACCGGCATCCTCTCGACCCCGCTGGTCCCCGACATCGCCGGCATGGGCTCCTTCGCGGGCGACGCGCTGTTCAGCAGCCGCTACCCGCGCGAGGGCTACGACTTCACGGGCAAGCGGGTGGCCGTCATCGGCACGGGATCGACCGGCGTCCAGGCCACGCCGGTCGTGGCGGAGCAGGCCGAGCACCTCTACCTGTTCCAGCGCTCGGCGGCGTACACCATGCCGGCGAGCCCGAGGGCCTACGAGCCCGGCGAGTTCGAGGGGCTACAGGCCCGCTACCCGGAGATCCGTGCGGCCCAGCACAGCTCGTTCATCGGGGCCGCCCGGCTCAACGCCTTCTCGGCGCTCCTGCAGGCGATGGAGCGGCCGCCGATCAAGACGGCGACCAGGGAGGAGCAGCTGGCGGCGATCGAGGAGCGAGGCGTGAACGGCGCGCTCCTGTGGGGCGACGTGCTGTTCGACATGGAGGCCAACCGGATGGCGACCGTGCTCTACGGCGAGGCCATCGCTCGCATCGTCGAGGATCCCGTCACCGCGGCCTCCCTCGTGCCCGACCACCCCTTCGCCTGCAAGCGGCCGATCATCGACGATGGCTACTACGAGACCTTCAACCGCCCGAACGTCACGCTGGTCGACCTCCGCAAGGGAGCGATCCGCTCGGTGACGCCGACCGGGATCGACACCGAGCAGGGCGCCTACGAGGTCGACACCATCCTCTACGCGACCGGCTTCGACGCCATCACGGGCGCGCTCAGCCGGCTGCGGGTGATCGGACGCGACGGCATCGACCTGCACGAGACGTGGACCGCCGGCGGACCGGCGTCGTACCTCGGCATCCAGGTGGCCGGCTTCCCGAACCTTTTCACCATCCAGGGGCCCGGAAGCCCGTCGGCGTCGTCCAACTTCGTCGCCGCGCTCGAGCAGCACGTCGAGTGGATCGGCGACTGCCTGGCGCACCTGCGCGCCCAGGGGTACCGGTCGATCGAGGCCACGGAGTCGGCGCAGATGGAGTGGGCGGACCACGCCGCGTCCCTGGTCCAGGGCAGCATCCTCCTCGAGCCCTCCTGCAACTCCTGGTACAACGGCGCCAACGTGCCGGGCAAGAAGCGGGTCTACCTGGGCTACACGGGCGGCATCCCCGAGTACCGCCGTCGCTGCACGGAGATCGCGGCCGACGGGTACGCCGGCTTCAAGGTCTGCTGACCCTCCCTCGGCTGGTTGCGGGGAAAGCGCCACATGCATAGGGTGAAAGTCAGATTCTCCACGAGGCTTCAGGGGGCCCGGTGCAAACGAAGTTCATCGACTACGAGGTCGACGGCGCGATCGCCACGATCACGCTCAACCGGCCCGAGGCGGCCAACGCGCAGACGCTCGAGCTGCTCGACGACCTCGACGAGGCCTGGCGCGCGGCCGCCGACGACGAGTCCGTGCGGGTGATCATCC
The DNA here is from genome assembly GCF_049993875.1 of Aquihabitans sp. McL0605. NCBI lineage: Bacteria > Bacillati > Actinomycetota > Acidimicrobiia > Acidimicrobiales > Iamiaceae > Aquihabitans > Aquihabitans sp. McL0605. The sequence continues at coordinate 1,292,325 of NZ_CP188252.1, read as the reverse complement.
TCCAGGCCAACGGCAAGCACTTCTCCGCCGGCCACGACATCCGGGCCGTCGGCGACAGCGACCAGCCGCCGAGCTGGACCCTCGCCGGCATCTACGAGACCGAGGCGCGACGGTTCCTCGAGTACTCGCTGCGCTGGCGCAACGTGCCCAAGCCGTCGATCGCCGCCGTGCAGGGCGTGTGCATCGCCGGCGGCCTGCTGCTCGCCTGGCCGTGCGACCTGATCATCGCCGCCGACAACGCGAAGTTCTCCGACCCGGTGGTGGCGATGGGCATCGGCGGCGTCGAGTACCACGGGCACACGTGGGAGTGGGGTCCCCGCAAGGCCAAGGAGATGCTCTTCACGGGGCGGGCCATGACCGCGCAGGAGGCCGAGCAGCTCGGCATGGTGACCCGCGTCGTGCCGCTCGACGACCTCCGCACGGAGACCCGGGCGCTGGCCACCGAGATCGCCAAGAAGCACCCCTTCGCGCTGCGCCAGGCGAAGCGGGCCGTGAACCAGACGCTCGACGTGCAGGGCTTCTACGCCGCCATCCAGTCGGTCTTCGACGTCCACCAGACCGGTCACGGCCACGCGCTGAGCGAGTCGGGCCTCCCGATCTTGATGCTGCTCGACGGCATGAAGGAGGAGATCGCCAAGCCGGCGCCGGCGTCCCCGGGCGGCGCCACGTGATGGGGGCGGCGGACCGGGGCCTCGGCGCGTCGCCCCTCCGCCCGATGGCTCCGATGGGGCCGACGGGTCCGATCGCCTTCCTCGCCAAGGACCGGCGCAGCTGAGCGCGGACCCCGCACCCCGTGGCTGGTCGCTCGCGGCGGTGCACGACGTCGTGGCCGCCACCGTGCCCGACCGGGTGATGGTCGTGTGCGGCGATCAGCGCCGCACCTACGCCGAGGCCGCGGATCGCAGCCGGTCGCTCGCCGCCTTCTTGTTGGCTCGCGGCGTCGGGCTCCACACCGAGCGCTCGGAGCTGGAGCGCTGGGAGAGCGGGCAGGACGCCGTGGCGCTCGTGCTCCACAACGGGGCGGAGTACCTCGAGGCCATGCTCGGTGCGTACCGGGCCCGCGCCGTGCCGTTCAACGTCAACCAGCACTACCGGGCGGCCGAGGTGGCCGCCCTGTTCGACGATCTGAGCGTGCGGGCGGTCGTGCACCACCGGGCGTACGGCCCGCTGGTGGAAGCGGCGTGCGACCTCGACGCCGTCGTGCTCATCGACGTCGACGACGGCTCGGGGGTGCCGCCGCTCCCGGGCAGCACGCCCTTCGAGGACGCCGTGCGGACCGAGGTGACCGAGCCGCTGCCCACCACCTCGCCCGACGACCTCTACGTGATCTGCACGGGCGGCACGACCGGTCGGCCCAAGGCGGTGCTGTGGCGCCAGGCCGACCAGTACCTCGCCGGGATGGCAGGCACCCCGGACGACACCGCGGCGTCGATCGCGGCCCGGGCGGCCCCGGGCATGGGCTCCTGGTACGCGGTGCCGCCGCTCATGCACGCCGCCGCGCAGATGACCGCGTTCTGCGGCCTGCACTGCGGCTCGACGGTCGTGCTCCACGACGACTCGCAGCCGTTCGACCCCAGAATCATCCTCGAGACCGTCGAGCGCGAGCAGGTGTTCTTGATGTCGATCGTGGGCGATGCCTACGCCGGTCCGTTGGTGGAGGAGATCCGCCGCCGGCCCTACGACCTGTCCTCGCTCGTCGTGCTGGGGACCGGCGGGGCGGCGACGGGCGAGCAGCACCAGGTCGCCCTGCTGGAGCTGGTGCCCCACCTGGTCATCCGCGACGGGTACGGCGCATCCGAGACCGGGGGCATGGCCTTCGGCTCGCGGACCAAGGACGGTGGGACCGAGGGGTTCACCCCGAGCACCGGAGCGACGGTCATCTCGGCAGACCTCACCCACCTCCTCGAGCCCGGCAGCGAGGAGATCGGCTGGACCGCCCGAGAGGGGACGGTGCCGCTCGGCTACCTGGGCGACCGTGAGCAGACCGAGGCCACGTTCCCCGTCATCGACGGCGTCCGCCTCGCCATCCCCGGTGATCGGGCCCAGCGGCTGGCCGACGGGAGCATCCGCATGCTCGGCCGCGACTCCATGGTGGTGAACACCGGAGGCGAGAAGGTGTTCGTCGAAGAGGTCGAGGACGTCCTGCGCCGCCACCCCGAGGTGGCCGACGCGCTGGTGGTGGGCCGCCCGTCCGAGCGCTTCGGGCAGGAGGTCGTGGCCGTCGTGGCGCCGAAGCCAGGGGCGACCCTCGATCCCCAGGCGCTGCGGGCGTTCGTGGCCGCCGACATCGCCCGGTTCAAGGCGCCGCGCGCGGTCGCGGTGTGCGACGAGGTGCAGCGCCACGCCAACGGCAAGGCCGACTACCGGTGGGCCAAGGAGATGGCCCTCGCCGCCGTCGACGCCACCGGCCCCGTGACCGAGCCCCCACCCGACCAGACCCTGATCGCCACGTAGGACCACACGTTGACCAGACCGCTGCCCACCCACCACCCGAAGATCCGCGTCGAGGTCGATGGCCACGTCGTCACGGTCACCTTGGACAACGAAGCCGCCAAGAACGCGTGCGACGGCGACATGTGGGTCGCCATCGGCGCCACGTTCCGCGACATCGCCTTCTCCGGTGCCCGGGCCGTGGTGCTCACCGGCGCGAACGGCGCGTTCTGCGCCGGCGCCGACCTGAGCGGGCTGGCCGGCGGCGGTGGCGGAGGGGGAGGGACCACCGACGACGGTGCCCCACCCGAGACGATGGTCGCGGCGATGCGCGTCCTCGCCGGCTCGGTGCTGGCGATCCACGAGTGCCCGGTGCCGGTGATCGCCAAGGTCGACGGGCTGTGCGTCGGGGCCGGCCTGGGCCTCGCCCTGGCGGCCGACCTGCTGTGGTGCTCGGACCGGGCCCGCTTCTCGGCCATCTTCGCCAAGCGGGGCCTGAGCCTCGACTTCGGCTCGTCGTGGCTGCTGCGCCAGCGCCTCCCGGTCCACGTGGCCAAGGAGCTGTGCTTCACCGGCCGGATGGTGCCCGCCGACGAGGCGCTGTCGATCGGCCTGGTCAACGCCGTGGTCCCCGCCGACGGGCTCGACGCCGCCGTCGCCGAGCTGGTGGCCACCGTCGCCGGCGGTCCGCCGGTCGCCCTGTCGATGACGAAGCGCCAGCTCGACGGGGCCCCCTCCAGCTCGTTGGCCCAGGCGCTGGAGGTCGAGGCGCTGGCCCAGAGCGTGAACGTGCGGACCGAGGACCTGCGCGAAGCGCTGATCGCCTACGTGGAGCGCCGGCCGCCGACGTTCCACGGTCGCTGAGGGGGAACCGATGGCAGCAGACGGACAGGTCGGAGACTGGGGCGACGCCCTGGCCGAGCTCGAGCGGCGGCGGGCCGCGTCACGGGCGATGGGAGGCGAAGAGCGCCTGGCGAAGCACCGCGGGGCCGGCAAGCTCGACGTGCGCGCCCGCATCGACCACCTGCTCGATCCCGGGTCGTTCGTGGAGATCGGCACCCTGGTGGGCGGCAGCGATGCCCCCGCCGACGCCATCGTGATGGGGTCGGGCCTCATCGACGGCCGGCCCGTCGTCTTGGCGGCCGAGGACTTCACCGTGAAGGCGGGGACCATCAGCGGCTCCTCGAACGCCAAGCGCTTCCGCGCCGCCGAGCTGGCGGTCCTCGACCGCGTGCCGCTGATCATGCTGCTCGAGGGCGCCGGCTTCCGGGCCGACGGCAAGCCCCACGCCCGCACCCCCACCGACCTTCTCGCCCAGGCGCAGTGCTCGGGCCGCGTGCCGTTGGTGACCGCGGTGCTGGGCGCCTCGGCCGGTCACGGTGCGCTGGTGGCGCCCATGTCGGACTTCTCGGTGATGAGCCGGGGCGCCTCGATCTTCACGGCCGGGCCGCCGGTGGTGGCCGAGTCGCTGGGGGAGACGGTGACCAAGGACGAGCTGGGCGGCCCCGGCGTGGCCCTGGCCAGCGGGCTCATCCACAACGTCGGCGACGACGACGCGGCCGCGCTCGACCTGGTCCGCACCTACCTGCGCTACCTGCCGTCGTCGGCGTGGTCGTACCCGCCATCGGTCGACGGCGACGACACCGGGCCGCGCTCCCTGCCCGAGCTGCTGGAGCTGGTGCCCCGCAGCGGCCGCAAGGCGTACGACATGCACCACGTCCTCGACCTCGTCTTCGACGAGGGCTCGTGCTTCGAGGTCCAGCCCGCGTACGGCCGTTCGGTCATCTGCTCGCTGGCCCGCCTCGGCGGCCACCCGATCGCCGTCGTCGCCAACCAGCCGCTCGTGCTGGCCGGGTCGATCGACGCGGACGGAGCCGAGAAGGCGGCCCGGTTCATCCAGGTGGCCGACTCGTTCCACCTGCCGCTCGTCTTCCTCGCCGACAACCCCGGCGTGCTGCCCGGCAGCGCGTCGGAGAAGGCGGGCATCCTCCGCAAGGGGGCCCGCATGTACTGGGCCCAGACCCTGGCCTCCGTGCCGAAGTTCGAGGTCACCATGCGCAAGGCCTACGGCTTCGGCTCGATGGTCATGGGCATGATCCCGTTCGACGGGCAGTCGGGCGTGTTCGCCTACCCGGGCGCCACCATGGGCGCCATGGGCTCGGCCGCGATGAGCCGCTCCCGGGGCGACGATGCCGAGGTGGCGGCCGAGCTGCGCCAGCGCGAGGTGCAGGCCTCGTTCGGGTCGGCCAAGAGCTTCGGCTTCGACGAGCTGATCGATCCGCGCGAGACCCGCGACGTGCTCCTCGCGTCGCTGGAGCGGGCGCTGCACCGGCGTCAGGTCGCCCCGGAGCCGGTCACCCGCATCGGCATCGCGCCCTGAGACCGGCTGCGCCGCGGCGCGCCGTGCGGGTCAGGGGCTGCTGGTGAGGTGGTGCGCCGCGAACTCGATGTGGGCGGGGGCCATGCGGCGCCAGTAGCCCAGGGAGTGGGCGCCCCGCTGGAAGCCGCCGGCGGGCTCGGTGGCCAGGCCGTCGCGGAACTCGCGGTTGGCCCCCGCGAAGGGATCATCGGTCCCGCAGTCCATCCGCATCGGGATCGAGCCGAGCGATCGCCGCTGCTCGAACACATCGTCGGCGGCGAAGTCGGCCTCGTCATCGAAGGCCCCGCGGGCCGTGTCGTGGTCGTCGGTCCAGAGCGCGGCGCTCATCGTCGAGACCGAGCGGACGGCTGGGACCATCGACCGGGTGGCCAGGTGGAGGGCGCCGTACCCGCCCATCGACCAGCCGAACAGCCCGAGCCGCCGGGTGTCGAGGCCGCGGTCGGCGAGGATCGGCAGCAGCTCGTCGAGGACCATCGCGCCGCTGTCGGTGCCGTCGTCGCGGTGGTGCCAGTACGTGTTGCCGCCGTCGACGGCCGCGATGGCGAACGGGGCGGTCCCGGTGGCGATCGCGGCGGCCAGGAAGCGGTCGAGGCCGAGCGACTGGAACGAGGTGCCGGCCGTGCCGCCCTTGCCGTGGAGGGAGACGAGGACCGGGAGCCGGGCGCCCACCTTCGAGCCCGGAGGATAGGAGACGGCCCAGCGCGTGAGCTGCTTGCGGTGCTCCGACTGGAACGAGCCGAGGGCCGCCGGTCCCGGCGGCACGTCGGGGATCGTCCCGTCCTCGCCGTCGAGGCCCAGGGCGCGGCGCAACCGCGTCCCTCCCGGCAGGAGGCCGGCGGAGGCCAGCGCGCCGCCGCCGACCACCACGCCCACCGTGCACGCGCCGCCGATCAGCAGGCGGCGGCGGCTCAGCTGCCGCTCCCGCTCCCGCCTCGCTCGGATCTTGCTGTCATCCACCTCGAACACCGCCGACATCTCGCCACCGTATCGAGGGCGCGCGCCGGCTCAGGGGTCGCGCCCGGCCTGGTCAGCGGCGACTTCGGGGTTCGAGGGCGGACGTTGCTCGGGAGGCCCGGGCGGCGGGCCCGGGCGGGCCCAGGATCACGGCGCGACGAGGTCCGTCAGGTGAAGGCGGCTTCGCGCCGGCGCAGGATCGCGCAGAGCGTCTCGTTGTACGGCGCCGTGAGGCCGAAGCGCCGGCTGAGGTCGACCACCTGCCCGTTGATGACGTCGACCTCCGACCGGCGACCGGCGAGGTGGTCGAGCCGCATCGAGGGGCTCGCCTCCGGGATGGTCGCCGAGAACTCGGTGACGTAGGCGACCGGATCGTCGAAGCCGAACGTCACGCCCATCGGTTCGGCGAGGCGGTACGCCTCCAGCATGCAGCCGAGCGCGACCGCCCAGGCCGCCTCGTCCGCCATCAGCTCGCCCACGGTCACGTCGAACGCGGCGCACGGTGCGCTCAGCGTGACGTTGCACAGGAACTTCTCCCAGACCATCCGGTCGATGTCCTCGAAGGCCCGGACGTTGAACCCGGCGTCGTTCCACGCGCCGGCCAACCGCTCGAGGCGCTCCGACGGTCCGCCGTGCAGCTCGCCGAGGCGCACGAGCCGCATGCCCGTGTGGTGGACGCTTCCCGGGGTGGGGATCGACGAGCCGAACCCTTCGGCGATCCCGACGAGCACCTGGCCCTCGGGCACGTGGCGGGCGACGCGCGCGCCGGCGCCGAGCCCGTTCTGGAACGCGACGACCAGATCGTCGGGCCGCAGCAACGGGGCGATCGCCGCCGCGACCTGCTCGACATCGTCCGCCTTCGTGGCCACGATCCAGACATCGCAGGGCCCGGCCTCGGCGGGCGTGGCGGCCACGCGGAGCGCGTCGACCACGTACACCCCGCTGGCCCCCGAGACGGCCAGGCCGTTGTGCTCGATCGCCCGGAGGTGCTCCTCCCAGATGTCGATGGCCCAGACCTCGTGCCCGGCCTTGCCGAGCAGCGCGGCGTACACGGACCCCATCGCGCCCGTGCCGACGATCCCGATCTTCATGGTTGCCCTCCGTAGCAGTTCGGCCCCACAGCGTAGCGAGAGGGGGTGTCCGCCTGGAAGGTGGCGACGGTCCCGAACCGCGGGCTTCTTGACCTGCGAGACGGGCAGGCCGGCCGGCCGCGCGACCTCGGTGCGAACGACCCCGTCGGGGTCGCCGGCAACGATCGAGACGCGTTCCATCGGGACGACCGTGTTGCCGCGTCCTCGGGCGGCGGCAGCGGTACCCTGCGCGGGACCCGGTCGGATCGGCACCCCGGGGAAGGGAGCCAGGACCGATGAGCGACACCGCGGACGGGTTGCCGTCGAACGCACCGGGAGCCGCCGCCACCGACCCGGTCCCCGCGCCGGACTACGCCCCCGGCAGCTCCGGGAACCACGCCTGGTGGGTGATCGTCGCCGCCGTGCTGCTCGGCATCGCGACGCTCGTCGTGGTCCTCCACGGCACCGTGCGCCACTGGTTCGCACGGCACACCGGCCTGCTCGACGCGGGGCCGGACGTCTACTACAACTTCTGGTCCGGCTTCGGCTCCGACCTCGGCGAGGTCACCCTCATCACCGCGGTGGGCATCGGCGTCTACACCGGCGTCCGCAAGGTGAACTGCCACACCAAGGGGTGCTGGCGCATCGGCCACCACGCCCTCGATGGGACGCCGTACATCCTGTGCCGGCACCACCACCCCCACGTCCCCAACGAGGGGGCCACGCACGATCACATCTTGATGCAGCACCACCGGTACAAGCTCGACGAGGACGCAGGACGGGCGGCCCGCTCGCGCTCCTGAACGAGCCGATCGGCGGGGGGCGGCGGTCGCACCCGGAGCCGCGAACCCGCATCACCGGCCCGGTGCGGCGATGAGATTCCGGGCTCGCGGGCGTCAGCACGGTGATCGTCGACGCAAACGGAGATGCAGGTGCGGAAGCTCAAGGTCATCAACCACATGTCGCTGGACGGCGTGATCCAGAACTCGCCCGAGGACGGGTTCCCGCACCCGGACTGGGGCGGCCCGTACCGCAGCGCCGAGGGGCGGGACCTCATGCTCGAGGCGTACGGAGAGCGCTACGACACCCTGCTCGGGCGCCGCACCTACGACATGTGGTCCGGCTTCTGGCCGGGTGTGCCCGCCGGCGACCCGTTCGGCGACCGGCTCCGCACCGCGACGAAGTACGTCGTCACCCACCGGCCCGAGAGCCTGGAGTGGGGTCCGTTCGAGGCCGTCGGGCCGGACCTCGTCGACGGCGTCCGCGGCATCAAGGAGTCCGAGGGGGCAGACCTCGTGTGCTGCGGCAGCTCCACGCTGACGTCGGTGCTGATCCAGCACGGGCTCGTCGACGAGCTCGTCCTGCCCATCAACCCCGTCCTCGTGGGGACGGGCAAGCGCCTGTTCGCCGAGGGGACCCCGGGCCGGGCGTTCGAGCTCACCGGCACGACCGCGCTCCCGTCGGGCATCGTCGTGTGCGCCTACGCGCTCGGCGAGCCCTTGCCGCTCACGTAGTGCCGGGTGAGCTCTGGCGAGACGTCGATGGCGGCGACGTCGGTTCAGTCGGAGCTGGTGCCGGCTGGGGCCATGCCTGCGACGATCGCGTCGAAGGTCGCCGCATCCGGGGCCACGAAGGGGGCGGCGTCGGGGACGCCGGCGACCACGTCGAGCAGGGCATCCACGCGGCCGACCGCCGGTGGCAGGTGCGATGACAGCACCTGCTCGGCGCCAAGGGCGCGGACGCCTTCGAGCACGGCCGCCGTCCGTTCCCGACCGACGAGCTGGAGCCAGGGCGAGTCGAACGTCGCCCAGGCGACCATCCCTCCCAGCAGCTCCTCCTCCGGCACGTCGGCGACGTCTCGGTAGGACTCCTGGAGGATCGCGCCGAACGAATCGACGGAGAAGAACGTCTTGGACCGCTCGTCGAAGATGCCCGTCGACATCGGGTTGTCGTAGGTGGGTGGGCGGAGGGCCCGGAGCACCCGGTCGCCGACGTCGAGCCGATCGCCCTCGGCCAGGGCGTGGACCCGGTCGAGCGGGACCGACCAGGAGGTGTTCAGCCGCAGCGCCCCCAAGCCGTGGGTGGCCAGCCGGGCGGTCGGCGCCAGGCGCAGGACCGTCTCGAGGCTGCCCGTGTGATCGCCGTCGTCGTGCGTCAACCAGATCCACGCCAGATCGGCGGGGTCGATCACGCTGCCGAGCGCCTCGATGAACTCGGGCTCGTCGTTCCCGAGGCCGCAGTCGACCAGCACCGGGTGCTCGGACAGGATCACGAACGCGTTGATCGGGATCGAGCCGACCCCCGGCACGATCATCTGCGAGGGCAGCACGTGCACGTCGCCCGCTACGCGATACGGCTCATCCATGGTTCGCCTCGTTCCGGCCGTCCTCCGGGTCCGGTGATCCTACGTCCATCGCCACGTCCAGCGCCTCGGTGTACGACAGGCCCGCGCCCGCGTCGAACGCGGCGGCGAACCCGTCGTCGCCGAGCGTCGAGCCCGTGGTCGACACGAACCGCTCGAGGCGCTCCAGCTGGGACCCCCACACCGACACGCCGGCCGATCCTCGGAGCTGCGATGAGGCGCCGAGGAGCTGGGCCGCACGGGTCGGGTCGCCGTCGTGGGCGGCCAGCCGCGCGAAGGACTCGAGCAGGTAGGGCACCGAGTAGAGGAGCCGGTGGAGCCGGTGGCGGTCGGCGCACGCCGCCAGCAGCGCCCGGGCGGCGTCGGCGTCGCCCTCGTGGAGCCGGCACTCGGCGAGGTTCACCTCGGCCATGGCGCTGAACTGCTCGTCGCCGGCGGCCAACGATGCCTCGAGCGTCCGCTCGACCACGTGGTCGGCCCCGTCGAACCGCTCCTGGGAGACCATGAGCCAACCCAGCACGTTGAGCGCCGCCGCCACGCCCCACGCGTCGCCGAGCCGCTCGAAGCGGTCGAGCGCCTCGTTCGCCAGCTCCTCCGAGCGCGCTTCGCCCTCGATCGGACCGGCGATCATGCTCTGGGCGAGCGTGGCGGTGGCGACCGCGTGGTCATCGCCGAGCGCGACCGCGATGTCCCTCCCGCGTCGCAGCGACTCGGAGGCGGCCGCGTGGTCGCCGCTCCACATCTCGAACGTGCCGAGGACGACGAGGAGGCGCGAGCGCGAGCGCTCCGACAGGTCGCCACCGGGGCTGAGCGCGGCGCCGGCGATCCGGAGGCCCTCGTCGATGCGCCCGTTGATCCACGCCGGGACCCACAGGGCCCAGGCCATGTCGGCGAGCTCATCGAGGTGACGGTGGCCGAGGAACCAGGCGAGCGCGGCCCGGATGTTCCCCGCCTCACCGTCGTCGTCGCCGCCGAGCACGGCCAGCCACCGCCCTTGGTCGCCACCGGTGACGCCGGTTCCGATCGCGACGCTGAGGTCGCGGAAGAACCGGGCGTGGCGGTCGGCCACGGCGTCGGCCTCGTCGCACCCCGCCAACCGGTCCCGGGCGAACTCGGCGACCATCTCGAGCATCCGGAACCGGGGCTCTCCGGCGGAGGCCTCCACCCGGAGGAGGCTCTTGTCGACGAGCGATGCGAGCAGGTCCAGCATGTCGCCGTCGGCCGGAGCGGCATCCTCCGCGACGGCCTCCACCGCCGACAGCGAGAAGCTCCCGACGAACACACCGAGGTCTCGGAACAGGTGGCGCTCGGCGTCGTCGAGCAGGTCGTGGCTCCACTCGATCGTGCTGCGCAGGGCCTGCTGGCGCTCCGGGAGGTCGCGGGCGCCGCCGACGAGGAAGTCGAGCCGGTGATCGAGCCGTTCGAGGAGCGCCGCGGGGGCCAGCAGCTTGGATCGGGCCGCCGCCAGCTCGATCGCCAGCGGCACGCCCTCGAGCCGCTGGCAGACGCGGCCGATCACCTCGCGGTTGGAGTCGTCGATCCGGAAGTCGGGACGGACGGCCGTCGCCCGCTCCACGAACAGCCGGACGCTGTCGTCGAGGGGGAGCGAGGACACGGGGACCTCCCGCTCCGACCGGAGGTGGAGGGCCTCTCGGCTGGTGGCGAGGATCCGGAGCCCGGGCGCCGCGCTCAGCAGCTCCGCCACGATGCCGGCGGCGCTCAGCACCTGCTCGAAGTTGTCGACGACGAGCAGCAGGGACCGGGGCGCGAGGTCGTCCTTCAGGGTGTCGACCGACGCGCCGCTGCCGCCCCGGACGCCGATGGCCGCGGCGATCGCGTTCACCACCGCCGCGTCGTCGTGAGCCGACGCGAGCGAGACGAACGCCGCGCCCTCCCCGAACGACGACGCCGCGCGAGCGGCGGCCCGGACCGCCAGGCGGGTCTTGCCGATCCCGCCGGGGCCGGTGAGCGTGACCAGGTGGACGTCGTCACGGGTGAGCAGACCGGCGAGCAGGTCGAGCTCGTCGCCACGCCCGATGAACGCGGTCACGTCGGCCGGCAGCGCCGAGTGCTGGTGGTGGCCGGCCGGCCCGCCCGGCACGACGAGGAACGCCTCGCTGAGGAGCAACGAGAGGTCGTTGACCACCAGCGACTCCAGCTCGTCGGCGTCGGCGAAGGCCTTGTACGCCACGTCGTCATCGGCGCGGATGCGGTCGAGGAGCTCGTCGAGGCGGGTCTCGCGCCCGGGCGCCGGGCGCTTCACGTACATGAGCTTCGGCTTCGCTCCCGCCAGCAGGTACTCGTCCTCGAGGCCGGACACGTGCATCGTCGGGGCGATCCACCCGTAGCGCTCCCAGTAGATGCCGACGAACACGTGGCTCTGCTCGAGGTACGACCGGTAGAGGCTCCGGGGCGGGTGGGCGCGAGCCCCCAGCTCGAACAGGATCGGAGAGAGGTGCATCTGCTCGACGGCCTCGCGCACCGCGACGCGCTCGGTCGCCAGCTCCTCCATCGTCGAGGACACGAACACCCGCACCCGCTGATCGGGGGTGAGGATGACGCCGGCGTCGTCGTCGATCGCTTCCGTGTCGTCGCGGCCCGTCATGGTCGTCACAGTGTTGCCGTCCCCGGCGCCCCGTGCTCGCCGCATGGCCCTCGAGACGTCGTCGATACCTCTAGATGTATAGACGCTGAATTTGCTACCATGGCGGTCGAGGGACCTGGTGTTCGAGGCCTCGGACCGATCCGTCGACCAGCGCTCGGGACACCCGCTCCGGACCTCGGCGCTTCGAGGTGCGGAGCACGACGAAGGGGACGCGATCAGCATGGACGTCGACGAGACCAGCGGCACGCCAGCGGGGGAGGTCCGAGCCGACCCGAAGGACATCGACGGGCCGTGGCTCACCGATGCCCTCGAGGCTGCGGGGGTGGCTCGCGGCGCCCAGGTGCTCGAGGTGGTCTCCGGCGGATCGATCGGGACCGGACAGGCGGCGAGCAGTGCGCGCCTGCACCTGACCTGGAGCGATCCCGAGGGCCGGCCGGCCACCCTGGTCGGGAAGTTCCCCTCCGGGGACGAGATGGCCCGGGGCAGCCTGCGGGCGTCCGGTGGCTATCACAAGGAATGGGTCTTCTACGACCAGCTCGCGGCCACCGTCGGGGTCCAGGTCCCCACCTGCCACGTGGCCCGGATCGTGCCGGAGACGCAGGACTTCGTGCTGCTCATGGAGGACCTCGCGGGTGCCCGCGCCGGCGACCAGATCAAGGGCCTCACGGCCGATGAGGTGGCCCTGGCCGTCGGGCAGGCGGTCGAGCTGCACGCGCCGCACACCGGCAACGGCTCGCTCGTGGCCACGCTGGCCGCTGGTGAGCCCACGACGATGGCCGAGGCCGGCGAGTTCGCGCGGGCGATCTACGAGGTGGCGATGGTCGGCTTCCTCGACCGGAACGGAGGCCGGCTCACCGACGACGTCGTCGACCTGGTCCAGCGGCTCGCTCCCACCGTGGCCCGCTGGTTCGCGGGGACGGACAGCCCCTCGACGCTCATCCACATGGACTACCGCGCCGACAACTTCCTGTTCGGGTCCACCCCGAACGACCCGGAGATCACCATCGTCGACTTCCAGACGCTCGCCTACGGGAACGGCGCCATCGACCTGGCGTACGCGATCGGCGGCAGCTTCCCCGACCCCGCCGATCGGACCGCGGTCGAGCGCGACCTCGTGGACGAGTACCGCTCGCGGATGGCGGCGGCGGGTGTCGACCTCTCCGCCGATGTGCTCTGGCACGACTACCGGTTCGGCACCGTGTGGAGCGTGCTCATGGCGGTCATGGCCTCGATGGGTGCCGAGCGCTCCGACCGGGGCGACGACATGTTCGTCGCCATGGCCGAGCGCTGCGGGCGCCAGGCCATCGACCTGGACGCGCTGGCGCTTTTGGAGTGATCGTCCCCGATGCCCCGGCTCGTCGGTGGGTCATCCTCGGCGCGGTCTCGCTCCTCCCCGCGGAACCGGGGCCGGTACGACCGTCTCGTCCTGAGCCGGCGGTCGAGCCGGGTCAGTCGCGCGGCCGGATGGCGCGCAGGACCTCGCCGTAGGGCAGGCCCTTGCCCGGAAGGTCCTCGCGGGGCAGGCCGAGGGCCCGCTCGGCCACGATGTTGCGCTGGATCTCGTCGGTGCCGCCGTAGATCGAGGAGGCGGCCGAGAACACCATCGACGTGCTGAACCGGCCACCGGCGTGGCCGTCGGGGGCGGCCAGCATGCCGTCGGCGCCCAGGATGCCGGTGGCGATCTCGGCGCCTCGCTTGGTGATGATGGTCTGCAGGAGCTTGCCCACGTTGGCCACCGCCGGGCTCCCGCCCGCCGCGGCCTCGGCCTTGGCCCGATCGCCGTTCCACTTCCCGAGCTTCACGTAGGTGTGGAGGCGGGCCAGCTCCTGGCGGACGTGGGGATCGTGGTTGCGGCCGCGCTCCTTGGCCAGCCCCACCACCTCGTCGTAGCGGGCGATGACGTCGCTCGACGGGACCGGGTCCTGGGCGGCGTCGCCGGCCCGGCGGCCGAGGAAGCCGCCCTTGGGCCCCGGCGTGGGCCAGTTGGAGTGGGCTCCGCTGCTCAGCCCCGATCGCTCGAAGAACAGGGTGGTCTGGGTGACCGTCCACCCGTTGCCCGCGCCGCCGATGAGGTCGGCCGCATCGCACACCGCGTCGTCGAAGAAGACCTCGTTGAAGACCGACTCACCGGTCATCTCGCGCAGCGGGCGGATGGTGACGCCGGGCTGGTCGAGCGCGAACGCGAACCAGGAGATGCCGGCGTGCTTGGGCACGCCGAAGTCGGTGCGCGCCAGCAGCATCCCGTAGTCGGCCTGCATGGCCATGCTGCTCCACACCTTCTGGCCGTTGATGATCCAGCGGTCGCCGTCGAGCTCGGCCCGGGTGGTGAGGCCGGCCAGGTCGGAGCCGGCGCCCGGCTCGCTGAACAGCTGGCACCAGTTGGCGGTGCCGGCGACGATCGGCCCCACGTGGCGGGAGATCTGGTCGGGCGTGCCGTGGGTGAGGATCGTGGGGGCGGCCATGAGCAGGCCCAGGCCGCCGGGCGGCCGCAGGGCGCCGGCCTTGGAGAACTCGGCGCGCACCGTGTTGAGCGATGCCCGGTGGAGGCCGCGCCCGCCCTGGTCGGCGGTGAAGTGGGGTGCGGTCCACCCGGCCTTGGCCACCAGCTGCCACCAGTCCTCGACCGAGCACTCGGGGTCCCAGTGCTCCTCGAGCCAGGCCGCCACCTCGGCTCGCATCTCCTCACGTGCTGATCCCGGCCTCGGTGCCACGCTGTCGCTCCTCGCATTGCCGTGCGCTCTCCGAAATGACGCTTTCCAATCGTGTACATTACGACTTTCCAGCGAGCAGGGGAGAACTGGATGCCTCGTTCCATCGACTGCCTGGTCAACGTCGACTTCGCCGACCGGCCGCAGCCCGAGTTCATGACCCGGGTGAAGGAGGACTACTTCAAGGGCGACGACTCGTTCCTCTCCAGCCCCGAGCTCGACCAGCTCATCGAGGGCATGGATGCCCACGGCGTCGAGAAGGCGATCCTGATGACGCGGGTGACCGACGTCGACGGGCGTTCCCTGCGCTTCGTCGAGGCCCGCCCCGACCGCTTCGCCCTCGGGGTCGGCGGGTTCAACCTGCTGCGTCCGATGAAGGCGCTCCGCCAGCTGCAGGCGTTCACCGACCAGCACCCGGTGGCGTACGCATCGGTGGGCCCGAGCTTCTGGGGCGACGGGATGTACCCGCCCACCGACGCCGTCTACTACCCGCTGTACGCCAAGTGCTGCGAGCTCGACCTCCCGCTGTGCATGAACACCGGCATCCCCGGCCCGCCCCTGCCGGCCGACCCGCAGCACCCGCTCCACCTCGATCGGGTCTGCTACCGGTTCCCGGAGCTGCGGCTCTCGATGATCCACGGCGCCGACCCGTGGTGGGACGTGGCCATCCGGCTGATGCTCAAGTACGAGAACCTCCGGCTGATGACCTCGGCCTGGGCCCCGAAGTACCTGCCGGAGGAACTGCTCCACTTCATGCGCACCCGGGGCAAGGACCGCGTCATGTTCGCCACCGACTACCCGGTGCTCTCCTTCGAGCGGTGCCTGGCCGAGGCCGCCGCGCTCGATCTGCCCGACGAGGTGCGTGAGGCCTGGCTCTACGGCAACGCCAACGCGTTCTTCTTCGGCGGGAGCTGAGCCGGGTCCTGCTCCTCGCGGAGTGGCCCTGAACCCGGTGGGGTCGTGGTCCCCGTCGACGACCGGCTCGAGGACGCCCATCCCGGTGCGGCCGCCCGTGCGGGCATCGACCACGGTCTGGATGTGGCCTCGGGTGAGGTCGGCCGGATCGACCCGGCGTGCACCAGGTCCTCGCATACCTATAGAGGTTTCCTGCCCTAGGGTGGCCGGCGACGGCTGGGTCGCCCGGCGGTCGACCCCACGCACCGATCCCCTGGAGACCGCCATGAGCACCCCGTCAGCACCCGCTGGATCCGTCACGCCAGGCCGGTTCGGCGGCAAGGTGGCCATCATCACGGGCGGCGCGGCGGGCATCGGCCTCGCCTCGGCGCGGCGGATCGTGGCCGAGGGCGGCCGGGTCGTCATCGGCGACGTCGACGGCGCCGCCCTCGAGGTGGCCGCGACGGAGCTCGGCGCGGCGGCGGCCGTGCGGCGGTGCGACGTCACGGTCGAGGACGACGTGGAAGGGCTGGCCGAAGCGGCGATCGAGGAGTTCGGACGGCTCGACGTAGCGGTGGCCAACGCGGGCATCGGGTCGGCGGCGGCGATCACCGAGACCGACCTCGCCCAGTGGAACCAGGTCCTCCAGGTCAACCTCACCGGGACGTTCCTGACCATCAAGCACGCGGGCCGCCGGATGGGCTCGGGCGGCTCGATCGTGGCGACGGCCAGCCTCAACGCGGTCCAGCCCGGCACCGGCGTCGCGGCGTACTGCGCGGCCAAGGCCGGCGTGGCCATGCTCATCCAGGTGGCAGCCATGGAGCTCGGCTCGGCGGGCATCCGCGTCAACGCCGTGGCGCCCGGCCTGATCCGCACCGCGCTCACCGAGGGCATGTTCTCGATGCCGGCGGTCGTCGCCGACTTCGAGGAGAACGCGCCGCTCGGCCGCTACGCGGCACCCGAGGAGGTCGCGGCCTTCATCACGTTCCTGGCCTCCGACGACGCCAGCTACGTCTCGGGGTCGCTGCACCTCGTCGACGGCGGCGCCCACACCAAGCGGTACCCGGACGTGCTCACCCACGTCAACGACTTCCTGGCCGAGCTGTCCGGGCCCGAGTAGGCCGACCGCGCTTGCTCGGAAAGTCGTACACGCATATTCTGAAAGTGAGACTTTCCACGCCGAGCAACCGCAGCTGAGAAGGAGCGCGACGTGAACATCGAAGACATGGTCCTCGTGAGCGTGGACGACCACGTGGTCGAGCCGCCGCACCTGTTCGAAGGGCGCCTGCCCGCCAAGTACGCCGACCTGGCCCCTCAGTTCGTCACCCGCGCTGACGGCAGCAACGCCTGGGTGTACGAGGGGCAGGAGGTCAGCAACGTCGCGCTCAACGCCGTCGCGGGTCGGCCCAAGGACGAGTACGGCATCGAGCCCACCTCGTTCGCCGAGCTCCGCGCCGGCACCTACGACATCGACGAGCGGGTCAAGGACATGGATGCCAACGGCGTCCTGGGATCGCTCTGCTTCCCCTCGTTCCCGCAGTTCTGCGGTCAGCTCTTCGCCCGGACCGAGGACAAGGACGTCGCCCTCGCGATGGTCCAGGCGTACAACGACTGGCACATCGACGAGTGGTGCGGCACCCATCCGGGCCGGTTCATCCCCTGCCCGCTCCCGGCCATCTGGGACCCCGAGGTGCTGGCGGCCGAGGTCCGGCGCACGGCCGCCAAGGGCGCTCGCGCCGTCACCTTCTCGGAGAACCCCTCCAAGCTCGGCTGGCCCAGCCTCCACTCGGACCACTGGGACCCGTTCTGGAAGGCCTGTTCGGAGGAGGGAGTGGTGGTGTGCATGCACATCGGCTCGTCGAGCCAGCTCGTCGTCACGGCACCCGACGCCCCGATCGACTGCCTGATCACGCTGTCGCCGATCAACATCGTCCAGGCGGCCACCGACCTCACGTGGTCGCCGGTGCTCCGCAAGTTCCCCGACCTGAAGGTCGCCCTCTCCGAAGGCGGCATCGGCTGGATCCCGTACTTCCTCGAGCGGGTCGACTACCAGTACCGCCAGCACCACATCTGGACCGGGCAGGACTTCGGCGACCGGATGCCGAGCGAGGTGTTCTCCGAGCAGATCCTCACCTGCTTCATCGACGACCGGTTCGGCGTGCACAGCCGCGAGTACCTCAACATGGACAACGTGATGTGGGAGTGCGACTACCCGCACTCCGACTCGACGTGGCCGTTCTCGCCCGAGCAGGTCGGCGAGCACTTCGTCGGCGTCAGCGACCACGACATCGACCGCATCACCCACCTCAACGCCATGAACCACTTCGGGTTCGATCCGTTCACGCTGCTCGGCGGGCGCGAGCGCGGCACCGTCGGTTCCCTCCGCGCCTCTGCGGCGGGCCACGACGTGTCGATCAAGTCGACCAAGGCCAAGGTCGGCGGCGGGGCGCCGGTGCGAGCCAGCGAGCTCGGCCAGGCGCTCGCCGCTCCCCAGCGCTGACCGGAACCCCCCCCCCATCCGGCAGCGCTCGAGGCGCTGACCCGGCCGGCGCCAGCTGATCGAGGTCAGCGCTTCGGCGCGACCAGGCGGCCGGCTCTGCCGCTGTCGTGCGCTTCGGCAGGTGCACCACGGGATCGAATCATGTAGATGGATCGCTACGTGCCGGGGGTGTCGTCCGAGGCGCGCGGATGCGCCCCGGCTACGCTGAAGCCTCTACAGGAATTGCAGGCTGGTGGCGCCGGCCAGGACCGGGTCCCGGCGCCATCGACGCCCGCCTCGACAGACAGGATCGATCAGGTGGAGATAACCGCAGCCGTCCTCCGGGCGACCGATGGGTCCTACGAGCTGGAGCAGGTGCAGCTCGCCGACCCGGGCCCCCACGAGGTGCTCGTCCGCGTGGTCAGCGCCGGGATGTGCCACACGGACGTCGTCCCCCGATCCCTCGAGCTCGTCCTCCCGATCATCACCGGCCACGAGGGTGCCGGCATCGTGGAGTCCGTCGGGTCGGCGGTCAACGGCGTGGAGGTGGGCGACCACGTCGTGCTGTCGTTCGACTCCTGCGGCACCTGCGCCTCGTGCTCCCGGGGGGTCCCGGCGTACTGCGAGACCTTCATCACGCGGAACCTCACCGGTCGCGACGTCGACTGGGGGACCACGGTCGCCGACGGCGACGGGGCCGAGGTCTCGGCCCGCTGGTTCGGGCAGTCGTCGTTCGCCACCCACTGCATCGCCACGGCGCGCAACGTCGTGGTGGTCGATCGGGACGCACCGCTGGAGCTCCTCGGCCCGCTCGGCTGCGGCATCCTCACCGGCGCCGGGTCGGTGCTGGTCGCGCTCGACGTGCAGGCCGGGCGCAGCATCGTCATCTTCGGTGCGGGGGCGGTCGGCCTGGCCGCGGTGATGGCCGCCACGATCGCGGGCGCCACCACGATCATCGCGGTCGATCTCCACGAGCACCGCCTCGAGCTCGCCCGGGAGCTGGGCGCCACCCACGCGCTCGACGGCTCGTCGGAGGGCCTCCTCGAGGAGATCGCCGCCATCACCGCCGGAGGCGCCGACTACTCGTTCGACACCACGGGGAACACCACGGTGATGGCGAACGCCATCGGTGCGATCCGCCTCGGCGGCCACTGCGGCTTCGTCGGCATCCAGACCGAACCGCTGACGCTCGACCCGCTGGCGCTGATCGGCAAGAACGTCTCGGGGATCCTGGAGGGCGGCGCCGATCCCCAGGTCCTGGTCCCGCGCCTCATCGAGCTGTGGCGCGAGGGGCGCTTCCCGTTCGACCGGCTCATCGAGACCTTCCCGCTCTCGGCGATCAACGACGCGGAGGCCGCATCCCTCGCCGGGAAGGTGGTGAAGCCGGTCCTCCTGCCCGCCCCCGTGGTCGCCGAGGCGCCGGCGTGATCACCCCTCGGCGCGCTCGGGCCGCTCGGGTACCCGTGCCCGCTCCGCTCCCGACCAGAATGGTGGCCCCATGGCTGCAGATCCCTCCTCCGGACCCGAAGCGGTGACCAAGCGGCGCGAGAAGCCCCAGCAGATCGCCGACGAGCTCCGGCACCTCATCGTCACCGGGGAGCTCGACGAGGGCGACCCCCTCGGCAACGAGCCCGACCTCATCGAGCGCTTCGGCGTGTCGCGCCCGTCCATGCGGGAGGCGCTGCGCATCCTCGAGACCGAGGGCCTGATCTCGGTGCGGCGCGGCGTGCTCGGCGGCGTGTTCGTCCATCGGCCCGACCGCCGCCAGACCGCGCGCACCGTCGCCCTCGTGCTCCAGGCCCGCAACGTGTCGCTCGCCGACGTGTTCGAGGCGCGGACCATCATCGAGCCGGCGGCCGTCCGCCTGATCGCGTCGTCCCGGGGCCGCAAGGCCTCGGCGCGCCATCTGCGGGAGCTGATCACCGAGGAGGAGCGGGCGGTCGACGACCCCGACGCCTTCGGGGTGGCCAACGAGCGCTTCCACGACGAGCTCGTGGCGCGGGCCGGCAACCAGACGTTGAGCATCGTCTACGAGATGCTCAACGAGGTGGTCACCCGAGCGGTCACCAACGTCAGCCGCTCCGACGAGGGAGGCACCTCCATCGCCACCCGCCGCCGGGGCGTCCGCTCCCAGGTGCGGCTCGCCGACCTGATCGAAGCCGGCGACAGCGAGGCCGCCGAGGAGCACTGGCACACCCACATGACGGTCGTCGGCAAGGTGCTCCTGGGGCAGAAGGCCCAGACGGTCGTCGACCTCATGGACCACCTCTGACCGGCTCCTGACGCTCCGCTCCGACGGGTGCTGGAGCGCCGGAGCGGCGGAGGGATGCGGGTAGGGTTCGGACCGAGCCCGACCGGAGGAACCGCACGGATGACCGACGCATCGGTGGACGAAGCAACGACCGAGCCCGATGCCGACTGGCAGCGCCGGGTGGTCGGCCGGTCCCTGCGCAGCGCCGCCGAACGCTCCGTCGACCGGGGCTTCAGCCTGATCGCAGCAGCGGCCACGGTGCTCGAGCGCTCCAACGGTGAGGACATCACCGTCCAGGAGGTCGCCGACGAGGCCGGGCAGTCGCTGCGGACGCTCTACCAGTACTTCGCCAGCAAGGACGACCTGCTCCTGGCCGTGTTCGAAGAGGCCATGCGCACCTACGCACGGCTGATCCGTCGAGCCACCGAGGAGCTCACCGAGCCGCTCGACCTGCTGGCGGGGACCATGCTCGCCGCCGTCCGCATGCCCGACTTCAGCGACTCCGGCATCGAGCGGGGCCTGGCCCGGCTCCGGCTCAAGCTCGCCGAGGCCGAGCCCGACCGAGTCGGCCAGGCGCAGGCCAGCGTGGCCACGCTGATCCGCGGGGCGGTCGCCTCCGCCTCGGCGGCGAAGGTCATCTCCATGGTCGACAGCGAGTCGGCCACCTTCGTGCTGATGTCGCTCAACGGGGCGTACATCACCGCCGAGGCCATGGGCAACGACGCCGGCGTGCGCCGTCCCGACCCGATCGCCTTGACGGTGTTCTGCCTCCGGGGCCTGGGTGCCGATGTCGACGAGGCCTGGGTCTCGTCGATCGACCGCCGCTTGAAGTTCTCCCGGCGGCCGGCGCCGGGCACGAAGGCCAAGTCCGCCCGTCCGGCCGGGCGCACCAAGGCCACCACCGCCGGAACGGCCAAGAAGCAGGCCTGACCCGCGCTCGGTGGCGCCGGCCCCGTCAGCGGACCGGCGTCACCGGGACGCTCGAGTAGCCGGCGACGTTCGACATGCTCACCCGGCGCAGGCCGGACCGGTCGACCTCGAGGCGCGTCCACCGCTTGGTGATCTCCTCGATGGCGATGCGGCTCTCCATGCGGGCGAGCGCGGCGCCGAGGCAGCTGTGCACCCCGTGGCCGAAGCCGATGGCGACGGCCTGCTGGCGGTCGATGTCGAACTCGTCGGGGCGATCGAAGGTGCGGGCGTCGCGCGTGGCGGCTCCGGTGAGGAGCAGCACGGGGAACCCGGCGGGGATGGTGCCGCCCTCGTAGGTGCGCTCCTCCACGGAGAAGCGCCCCTGGTACTGCGAGGGCGGGTGGATGCGGAGGATCTCCTCCACGGCGGCGGGGATGCGCTCCGGGTCGGCGACGACCTTCTTCCACTGGTCGGGGTGCTGGTCGAAGAGCACGACGGCGTTGGCCACGAGCTTGGTCACGGTCTCGGCACCGGCGCCGCCGAGGAGGGCGGCGAAGCCGGCGATCTCGCCGTTGGTCAGCTGCGTCTGCTCGCCGTCGCCGCGGTCGATGGTGACCTCGGTGAGGCGGGTCAGCATGTCGTCGTCGGGGTGCTCGCGCTTCGCCTTCGCGAGGTCCTGGAAGTACACGACGAGCGAGAGCATGGCGTTCTGGCCCTCGGCGGTCATCTCCATCTCGCCGGGCTCGCGGTGGAGGCTCAGGTCGAGCCAGTGGCGGATCTGCTGGCGCTCGCCCTCGGGCACGCCGAGCATCCGCGAGATGATCTCCACCGGGAAGAGGGCCGCGAACTCGGCGACGGCGTCGAAGGGCCGGTCGGCGAGCGGGTCGAGCAGGTCCACGATGACCCCTCGGATCATCGGCTCGAACGCGGCCATCGCTCGCGGGGTGAACACGCGGCTGACGAGGGCGCGGAACCGGTCGTGCTCGGGCGGGTCCATCATGATGATCATCCCGAGCATCTTCACCAGGTCCGGGTCGAGGCTGAGGGTGGAGAGGTCGACGCCGTGGGCGCTCGAGAGCCCCTTCCAGTCGCGGTGGGCGGCCACGAGGTCGTCGAAGCGCGACAGCGCGTAGAAGCCGTAGCGCTCGCTGAAGTACACGGGCGCTTCCTCGCGCAGGCGGCGGTAGGTCTCGGTGGGATCGTCGAAGTACTCACTCGAGAAGGGATCGAACTCGACTGCGGTCTCCGGCACCGGGGCCTCCGTGGAAAGTCATACATGCACATAACGAAAGCATCGCTTTCCCTGGGAGAGTAACCTTGATCCGAGCCACTCGCACGACCCAAGGGGACAGGGAAGCGGGAGCACGCCCGGGCCCGCGCCTCGAAAGGACCATCCATGAGCGACCCGATCGAGCACCCGAGCTGGTTCGCCGCCACGGCCCCAGACCGCCCGGCCACGATCATCGGCACCGACGGCCCGGTGCAGACGTACGGCGAGCTGGAGGACCGCTCGTGCCGGGTCGGGAACCTCCTGCGCTCCAAGGGGATCGAGCGAGGGGGCCACGTGGCGGTCCTCGTCGAGAACCGGCTGGAGTTCTTCGAGGTGTGCTGGGGGGCGATGCGCACGGGCATGTACGTGACGCCGATCAACTGGCACCTCGGCGCGGAGGAGGCGGCCTACATCATCGAGGACTGCGGTGCGGACGTGCTGTTCGCCTCGGCCACCGTGCCCGATGTGATGGCCAAGCTCGCCGGCCTGGGCGACAGCGAGGGGCGCTACGCGATCGGGGGTGCCATCGACGGGTTCGACGACTACGAGGAGGCGCTCGCCTCCCAGCCCACGAGCCGCCCCACCGATGAGTGCGAGGGCAACTGGATGTTCTACTCATCGGGCACCACGGGCCGGCCCAAGGGCATCCGGCCCCCTTCGGTGGGAGGGCCGCTCGGCGGGTCCGCCGGGTTCAGCATGCTCGTGAAGTTCCTCTACGGCGGGGGCGAGGACACGGTGTACCTGAGCCCGGCGCCGCTCTACCACGCGGCCCCTTCGGGGTGGACCACGACGATGCACCGCCTCGGTGGGACGGCCGTGGTCCTGGAGCGGTTCGATCCGCTCGAGGTCCTCGCCGCGATCGAGCGCCACCGGGTGACCCACGCCCAGTTCGTCCCGACGCACCTCATCCGCCTGCTGAAGCTGCCGGCCGAGGACCGGGCCCGCTTCGACCTGTCGAGCCTCGAGGTGGTGGTGCACGCCGCCGCGCCCTGCCCGCCCGATGTGAAGCGGGCGGCGATGGAGTGGCTCGGCCCTGTCCTCTACGAGTACTACTCCGGCAGCGAGGGCGTCGGCTTCTGCGCCATCGGGCCCGAGGAGTGGCTCGAGCACCCCGGGTCGGTCGGTCGCTCCCTGATGGGGCCGGTGCACATCACCGGTCCCGACGGGCTGGAGCTGCCCGCGGGGGAGGAGGGCCAGGTCTGGTTCGAGCCGCCCGCCCGCTTCGAGTACCACGGCGACCCGGTCAAGACCGCGGAGGCGTTCAACGAGCAGGGGTGGGGGACCCTCGGCGACATCGGCAAGGTCGACGACGACGGCTACCTCTACCTCACCGACCGCGTGTCCAACATGATCATCTCGGGGGGCGTGAACGTGTACCCGCGTGAGGCCGAGGACGTGCTGATCGGGCACCCGGCGGTGGCCGACGTGGTCATCATCGGCATCCCGCACCCCGATCTGGGCGAGACCCCGCGTGCGGTGGTGGAGCTGGCGCCCGGGTCCACGGCCAGCGACGAGCTCGGTGCCCAGCTGATCGCCCACTGCCGAGACGGCCTCGCCTCGTTCAAGTGCCCGACCTCGGTGGTCTTCCTCGACGAGCTGCCCCGCCTCCCCACCGGCAAGCTGGCGAAGCGGCTGCTGCCCGAGTCGGTTCGGGCCTGAGCAGGCTGGTCCTCAGGCGGTGGCCGCCCGCTTCCGGCGTCGGGGCGCGGCCGGGAGCCGCAACCGACCACCGACCGACGCGTACCAGTCCGTGGTCATGTCCGCCCCCAAGCCCCGCAGGCAGAACCCCACCACCTGGGCGGGCGCACTCGGCGCGACGCCCACGTCGTTGCCCAGGGTGCTCGTGTTGGTGGAGGCGGAGCTCAGCGTCAGCAGGACGTAGGCGGCGGCCTCGACGTCGGGCGTCTCGATCGCCTCGGCGGCGTCGGCGGCGGTGACGAGCTCCAGCAGCAGCGAGGCGATCGGTGCCCGGGCCCGGCCGACGAGGTCGGGGTCGACCTGCGCCAACCGCAGGCGGAGCCGGGCCAGTCCGCCGCTGGCGTCGGTCGGCGTGAGCGCGGGCAGCCGGGCCATGGCGATCAAAGCGCCCGCCAACCGCTCCATCGGATCGTCCAGGCCTGCGATCGAGGTGCGGACCACCCGGGCGTAGGTGATCATCACCTCCTCGAACACCGCGAGGAGCAGGTCGTCCTTGCTCTCGAAGTACTGGTAGAGGGTCCGCAGCGACTGCCCGGCCTCGTCGGCCACGTCCTGCACCGTGAACGTGTCGGCCCCGGACCGCTCGACGAGCACCGTGGCCGCTCGGATCAGGGCGGCGGCGCGGTCGATCGATCGGGCCCTCGCGGCGCGCAGCGACCGGCCGACGACGCGCCGCTCCCAGTCGGCGGCGGGATCTTCAGGAGCGGGGCCGGGGGCCGGCATGGCAGCTCAGGCCGCGAGGAGCGAGCGGAGGTTGGCCGACATCATGCGCTCCACGTCGTCGGGAGGGAGGTGGCTCACCTCTTCGCTCCAGGCGACCGGGTCGTCGAGGCCCTCGGGGTGCGGGTAGTCGGAGCCGAAGCAGACCCGCTCGGCGCCCACGATGTCGATCAGCGAGGTGACCGAGTCCTCCCAGAACGGGTTGACCCAGACGTTGCGGTGGAAGACCTCGCGAGGGTGCTCGGCGAACTCCTGGGGCATCTTCTTGTAGGCGTACTCGAGGTTGCGCACGAGGTGGCCCACCCAGCTGCCGCCGTTCTCGACGCTGAGCAGCTTCACGCCGGGGAAGCGGGTGAGCATCCCGTGGCACACGGCGGAGGCGAGGGCGTCCTGGATGGCCCGGCCGTCGTCGGCCACGGCGGCGAAGGTCTGGGGGCGGAAGGCGACGTACTCGCCGCCCGTGCCCTCCCACGTGTTGAGGTACGTCTGGTAGCCGCTGTCCGAGGCGTGGAGCGCCACGAGCAGGCCGGCTTCTTGGATGCGCGCCCAGAACGGGTCGAACTCGGGGAGGAACGGCGACCGGGTGCCGCGCAGGCCGCTGACGGGGGCGGGGCGGAGCAGCACGGCCCTGGCGCCGCGGTCGATCACCCGCTCGAGCTCGGCGATGCCCGCGTCGAGGACGCACGGGTTGACGACCGGGGTGGCGAAGATGCGGCCCTCGTAGTCGTAGCGCCAGTCGTCGTAGAGCCACTCGTTGAAGGCGCGGATGGCGACCTGGGTGAGGTCGGGGTCGTCGATCAGGCGCTCCTCGATCAGGCTCGCCAGCGTGGGGAACATGAGGCTGGCGTGGATGCCCTGCTCGTCGAGCAGCTCGAGGCGGGGCTCGGGGAGGCGGAACGCCGGGATGGCGCGCATCGGGTCGCCGGTGAGCTCGCGCAGCGTCTTGCCCTCCGCGTTCTCGCCGGCGTAGAAGGCCTTGTGGGCGCCGGGCCGTGCCACCACCTCGAACGTGGGGTTGGGGATGAACTCGGTGAGCCGGTCGCGGACCACCAGCTTCTTGCGGCCCTTGATCTCGACGAACCGGAAGAGGTCGGCGTGGGCGGCGGGGAGGTGGCGCGTCAGCGCGTCCTCGGCCTCGTACAGGTGGTTGTCCGCGTCCCACACGGGGAAGTCGAGCTGCATCGGGCCCTCCAGGGTCGTGCACGGTGGTGTTCGAGGAGGATAGTCCCACTGTACGAAATACGATAGTGACGCTACGAGCACGCCCTCCGCTTCTCCCTCGGCACCACGATCTACGCCGGCACCAGCGAGGTGCCGCGCATCACCGCCCAGCAGCGCTGCGGCTCCCCGAGCCTGACGTCGTGGTCGCCGCGCTCGGATCAGCGCAGCTGGTAGCTGACCGGGATGCTCTTGGGCCCTTGGACGAAGTTGGCCCGGACCCAGCTGGGCTCACCGGCCAGCTCGATGTGGTCGAGGCGGCCGAGCAGCTCCTTGAACAGGGCCCGGACCTCCATCCGGGCCAGGTGCGCACCGAGGCAGAAGTGGCGGCCGAACCCGAAGGCGAGGTGGTTCGAGGCGTTCTCGCGGGTCACGTCGAGCGCCATCGGGTCGGTGAAGACCTCGTCGTCGCGGTTGGCCGAGGCGAACGACAGGTACAGCAGGTCTCCGGGCTGGAACGTGTGGTCGCGCAGGGTGAACTCCTCCTGGCAGTTCCGGGCGAAGTGCTTCACCGGCGACACGAACCGGATGAACTCGTCGGCGGCGTTGTCGATGAGCTCGGGCCGGGCCTGCAGCAGGGCGAGCTGATCGGGCTGCTCGAGGAGGGCGAGCATGCCGCCCGCGATGGCGTTGGACGTGGTGTCGTGGCCGGCCGTGGCGATGATCACGTAGTGGCCCATCATCTCCAGGTCCGACAGCAGGGCGCCGTCGACCTCGGCGTTGGCGATGACCGAGGCCAGGTCGCCGGTGGGCGAGGCTCGCCGGTCGTTCGCAAGCGCGGTGAAGTACGTGACGAAGTCGAGGATCACGCTGAGCGCCTCCTCGTCCTCGGCGATCCGGGCGATCTCGGGGTCCTCGGCGCCGAACAGCTCCTGGGTCAGCTTCAGCATCCGCTCGTGGTCGTCCTCCGGGAGCCCGAGGATCGAGAGGATGATCTGGAGCGGGAAGTGCAGGGCGACGTCGGAGACGAAGTCGCAGCGCCCACCCATCGCCGCCATCTGATCGACCGACCGCTCGGCCAACAGGTCGATGCGGTCCTGGAGCGCCTTCAGGTTCCCCGGCTTGAACCAGTCGTTGACGATGTTGCGGTGGGCCTTGTGCTCGATGCCGTCCATCTGGATCAGCGTCTTCACCGGCACGTTGGCCGCGTCCTCGAGGTTGGCCGAGGGGGTGAGGACCGGGAGGGGGGCGTTGGTGAAGATGTCGGGGTTGCGCTCGATGGCCATCACATCGGCGTGCTTGGTGATGGCCCAGAACTCCGGGTACCCGTCGAGGGTGACCCGCAGGATCGGCGACTCGTCGCGGATCCGCTTGGCGGTGGCGTGCCAGCGCTCAGGATCGGCGTACGCGGCGGGGTCGGCGAAGATCTCGCCCAGGTTCTCGGTCGACGTGGCGGTCATGGCGCCATCATGCCAGAGTGGTCTCGAAACCTCTACATGGTTCACCGGGCATCGGCGGATCCAGGACAGGTGCGGTCACGTCTCCGCTGTCGAGGCGATGTGCCCCAGCAGGAAGCCCGAGAGCGCAGCCGGCTCGGCCTCCGGGATCCAGTGCGAGGTGCCATCGAGCACCTCGAACCGGTAGGGCCCTTCGACGTAGCGGGCGGTCCGCTCGGCGGCGAGGCGCCCGACGGCGACGTCGTCCGTGGACCACACGTACAGCGTCGGCATCGTGATGGGGCCGAGGCCGGAGGCGTCGAAGGGGTCGGCGCCGCGGTACCAGTTGAGCGCACCGGACAGGGCCTCGGTCGACGCGAAGTGCGTTGCGTAGTGGGCGGCGCTGGCGGCGTCGAGCCCGCTGCCTTCGAGCAGGAGCTGGAAGCCGGCGCCGCCCTCGCCGAGGAACATGTCCTCGGCGCCGGGCTGGCGGAAGAGGTCCATGTAGCTGGACATGACGGCCTGATCCTGGCCATCGGGCCCAGGGCCCGCCTGCTTGGCGTCGGCGAACGCGCTCGGGTGCGGGGTCGAGACGACGGCGAGCGAGCGCACCCGGTGCTGGTGGCGACCGGCCGTCTGCCAGGCCAGCGCGCCGCCCCAGTCGTGCCCGACCAGGTGGAAGGCGTCCCACCCGAGCTCGTCGGCCATGGCGATCACGTCGCCGACCAGGAGCTCGATCGAGAAGTCGGACGCCTCGGTCGGACGGGCGCGAGGCGAGTAGCCGCGCAGGTCGGGAGCGACGGAGCGGAGGCCTGCCGCGGTCAGCTGTGGCTGCACGAACCGCCAGCTGTGCGACGTCTCCGGAAACCCGTGCAGGAGGAGGACCGGTGCGCCGTCGTCGGGGCCGTCGGCCACGGCATCGAAGGTGAGGGCGCCGTGGCTGAGCTCGAGGTGTTCCATGGGGCCAGCCTGCCTCACCGGGTGAGGAGCTTGACCTTGAGCTTGGTGTAGGGCGGGTAGATCAGCGAGAGGTCGGGGCGGAAGGGCCGGATGTAGACCGGCTTGAGGTTGGACAGCGCGTCGAACCCGGCCTGCCCGTGGTACCGCCCGTGGCCGGCGTCGCCGACACCGCCGAAGGGGAGCTCGGGCGGGCCGATGTGGAACATGACGTGGTTCACGCACACGCCGCCCGACGACGTGCGGGCGGCGACGTCCTCGGCCACGTGGGCCTCGTTGGAGAACACGTAGAGCGCCAGGGGCTTGGGGCGCCGGTTGATGAAGGCGACGGCCTCATCGACGTCGTCGACCGCGAGGATCGGCAGGACGGGCCCGAAGATCTCCTCCTGCATCAGCGCGCTGCCGGGGTCGGGATCGACGATGACCGTGGGCGCCAGCTTCCGGGTCACCGGGTTCACCGCGCCGCCGCAGGCGACGGTGCCGCCGTGGTCGGCGAGCAGCTTGGTGATCCGCTCGGCGTGCCGCTCGTTGACGATCTTGGCCAGGTCGTCCGACGTCGAAGGGTCGGGGCCGTAGAACTGCTCGATGGCCGCCACGATGCCGGCGACCAGGGCGTCCTTGTGCCGTCGGTCCACCAGGACGTAGTCGGGGGCGATGCAGGTCTGGCCGGCGTTGAGGCTCTTGCCCCAGGCCAGCCGCTTGGCGGTGATGTCGAGGTTGACGTCGGACGCGACGATCACCGGGGACTTGCCGCCCAGCTCGAGCACCGTCGGCGTCAGGTGCTTGGCCGCCGCCTGGGCGACGACGCGACCGACCGAGGTCGACCCCGTGAAGAAGATGTGGTCGAAGCGCTGGTCGAGCAGGGCGGTGGAGACCTCGGGGCCGCCTTCGACGACGGCGACGGCCTCCGGGTCGAGGTGCTCGCGCAGCAGGCGGGCGAGGATCCCGGAGGTCTCGGGGACGAGCTCCGAGGGCTTCACGACCGCCGTGTTGCCGGCGGCGAGCGCAGCGGCCAGCGGTCCCAGCGTGAGCTGCACGGGGTAGTTCCAGGGGGCGATGATCAGCGCCACGCCGAGGGGCTCGGGCAGGATGTGCCCCTTGCCGGGCCGGTCCTGCATGCGCATCTTGGCCTTGCGGGGCCGCATCCAGGCCGCCAGGTGCTTGCGGATGTGCTTGATGTCGGTGGCGGTGGTCCCGATGTCCGTGAAGTGGGCCTCGGGGGCCGGCTTGCCCATGTCGCGGCCCAGCGCAGCCACCAGCTCGGCGGCCCCTACGTCGAGGACCGTCAGCAGTCCGTCGAGCTGCCGGCGCCGCCACTCGATCGGCCGGGTGCGGCCGTCGTCGAACGCGCGCCGCGCGGTGGCGACGGTGTCGGGGATCGTCGCCAGGTCGGTGTCGGCGTGGGCCATCGGGGCTCCTATTCGGGTTCGGGCACGTCGAAGTGCGCGTCGCGCATCGCGAACGCCTCCCGCGTGCTGTGCTGCGCTCTCGCCTTCACGAAGTTGAACTCGCCGGGCTCGAACTGCAGGTTGGTCCCGTAGGCGTGGAACAGGTAGCTGAGCACCTCCTCGCCCTGGTAGCTCTGGAGCTGCTCCACCAGGCGGAACGCCTCCTTCGCCATCACGATGCCGTCGGCCGGCATGCGCGAGGCCTTCTCGGCCCACCACGTGGCCCGGGCCTCGACGGACTCGGGCGCCACCACCTCGGTGAAGACCCCGAGGTGGGCGAGCTCCTCGGCGCGGAGCGTGTCGCCGGTCAGGAGCAGGCGGCGGGCGAGGACGGGCCCTAGCCGGTGGAAGAACATGTGCAGCGACCCGAGCGCCGGTCCGAGGAACCGGGTGGCGGGCATCCCGATCTGGGCGTCGGACGCCACGACGGCGATGTCGGCCATGAGCGCGATCTCGAAGCCGCCACCGAGGGCGTAGCCGCTGACCTCGGCGACGGTGACCTTCGGGTAGCCCATGAACGAGTGGTAGAAGTCGAACGTCTGGCGGTCGACCAGGAGGCGGCGCCGCTGGCTCGGGCGCCGATCGTTCGATTCCGGCTTCGAGCCGGTCTCGGGTGCATCCGGCTTCGGTCCGTCGCCGTACCAGGCGTAGGCGTTGTTCATGTCGGCGCCGGTGCTGAAGATCCCCTCGGCACCGCGCAGGAGGACCACCTTGGTGTCGTCGTCGTAGGCGAGCTCATCGAGGTACGCACCGAGCTGCCGTCGCATCGGCGGGTCGTACGCGTTCTTCCGCGACGGGTTGTCGATGGTGATCCGAGCGATGCCCGTGGTCTCATCGCGCTCCATGTGGACCTGGCCGTCGCTCACCGAACTTCGCCTCCTTGGGGGGCCGTCTTGGCGTGATCGCTCCGGTCACCGTACGCTTAACCTCTAGAGGTTTACAATTCTCTTCGTCGGAAATCCAGGGGATCCATCC
Source organism: Aquihabitans sp. McL0605 (assembly GCF_049993875.1). Taxonomy (NCBI): domain Bacteria; kingdom Bacillati; phylum Actinomycetota; class Acidimicrobiia; order Acidimicrobiales; family Iamiaceae; genus Aquihabitans; species Aquihabitans sp. McL0605. Next base: position 1,261,621 of record NZ_CP188252.1, on the reverse strand, counting down.
GACGAAGCGACCGGAGGCACGCCATGGAGTTCCGCTTGGACGAGGGCCAGATCGAGCTGCAGCAGACGGTGGCGCGCTTCTGCACCGATCGGTTCCCGTTCGACCGCATCGCTGGTCGAGAAGGCGCGGCGGTCGACCGCTCGGCGTGGACCGAGCTGGCCGGCCTGGGCGTGCTCGGGCTGCTCCTCCCCGAGGCGTCCGGAGGCGTGGGCCTCGGGGTGATCGAAGCCGCCATCGTGTTCGAGCAGCTCGGCAGCCACCTGGTGCCCGGGCCGGTGCTGTGGTCGCTCCTGGCCGCACCCCTGGTGCCCGGCGCCGCCACCGGCGAGGTGCTGGTCGGTGGCGTGGAGGCGAGCGCGGTCGTCGACGGCACCGTCGTGGTGGCCCACGCCCGCGACATCGATGTGCTGCTCGTCGTGGGCGACGACGGCGTGACGGCGCACCGCACCGCGGACCTGCCCGACCCCACGCCGTACGAGCCCCTCGACCCGCTGACCAGCGTGGGTCGCTTCACCGGCCTCGGCTCGGGCGAACCGATCGGTGCCGGGGGCGCAGCCGCCCATCTCCGCCCGCTCGGCACGGTGCTCACCGCCGCCCTGCTCGCCGGGGTCAGCTCCCGAGCGCTCGACGTCGCCCGGGAGTACGCCCTCGAGCGCGAGCAGTTCGGTGCGGCCATCGGGTCGTTCCAGGCGATCAAGCACCTGCTCGCCGACATGTACGTCCGCACCGTGTCCGCCCAGAGCGTCACCTACGCGGCCGCCGCTGTGCTCGACGAGCCCGGTGACGACGACGTCCGCCGAGCGGTGGCCCGCGCCAAGGTGCTCGCATCCGATGCCGCGATCGCGAACTCCAGCGCCGCCATCCAGGTGCTCGGCGGCATGGGCTTCACGTGGGACATGCTGCCGAACCACCTGCTCAAGCGGGCCTGGCTCCTGGAGCACGACTTCGGCACCACCGAGGCGCACGAGCTGCACCTCGGATCGACCCTCGAGGGAGCACGCTCATGACCGACGGATCCAACGGGGGCGTGGTGGTCGAGGCCGCCGAGGGCGTCCTTCGGCTCACGATCGATCGGCCCGACCGCAAGGGCTCGCTCGGGCTCGAAGGCCAGCGCCAGATGATCGAGGCCCTCGAGGCCGCCTCCACCGACGACGCGCTGCGCGTGGTCCTGATCAGCAGCGGCGACGACTTCTGCGCCGGCTCGGACTGGGTGGCCGCCAACCAGGAGGGGGCGCCCAAGCCGCGGCCCGGGAGCCTGCAGCGCCGCACCGTCGTGCAGGCGCACCGCCTGATCGAGCTCCTGCAGGAGATCCAGCTGCCGGTGGTGGCCGCCGTGCGCGGCTGGGCCGCCGGGCTCGGGTGCCAGATCGCCCTGGCCTCCGACTTCGCCATCGCCACCGACGACGCCCAGTTCTGGCTGCCGTTCGTGAAGCGGGGGTTCTCCCCCGACAGCGGCGCCACCTGGCTCCTTCCCCGCCTGGTGGGTGTGGCACGGGCCAAGGAGCTGCTGCTCCTCGGTCGCCCGGTCACCGGACGCGATGCGGCCGACTGGGGCATGATCCACCGATCGGTCCCGGACGACGCGTTCGACGAAGCGGTCGCCGCCCTGGTCGGCGAGCTGCACGACAGCGCCACGGTGGCCCTCGGCCTGACGAAGCGTCTCCTCCACGGCGCGCTCGACGGCGGGATGGCCGAAGCTATGGAGGCCGAGTCGATGGCGCTGGAGCTGTCGTCGCGCACCGCCGACTTCCGCGAGGGCCTGGTGGCCTTCAAGGAGCGGCGCGACCCCCGGTTCGACGGAAGGTAGAGGAGATCATGGAGTTCGAGACGATCCGGTACGAGGTCGATGACCGCGTGGCCACCATCACGTTGAACCGCCCGGACCGGCTCAACGCGGTCAGCCCGGAGATGGCGAGGGAGCTGCGGGTCGCCTACGCGGCGGCCGAGGCCGATGAGGCCGTCTGGACGCTGCTCGTCACCGCCACCGGTCGGGCGTTCTGCACCGGTGCCGATGTCGGTGAGATCCCCACCGACGGTCGGGTGATCTACGACGAGCCGTACCTGTCGACCTACCCGCAGTGGGAGGCGCCCCAGGAGGGGACGCCGCCGTTCCGCACCATGACCAAGCCGACGATCGTCGCCGTCAACGGTCTGTGCTGCGGGGCCGGGCTCGACTGGGTGACCACCGGTGACATCGCCATCGCGTCGGACCGGGCCGAGTTCTTCGATCCCCACGTCAGCATCGGTCTGGTGTCGGGCCGCGAGATGGTCCGCCTCGCTCGGGTGCTGCCCACCGGCATCGCCATGCGCATCGCGCTCACCGGTCGCCACGAGCGCATGAGCGCCCAGCGGGCGTACGACCTCGGGATGATCTCCGAGGTGGTGGAGCACGACCGCCTGCCCGAGCGGGCGCGGGAGATCGCCGACCTCGTCAACCGCAACGCCCCGCTGGCCGTGCGGGGGACCCGCCTGGCCATCCGCAAGGGCCTCGACCTGCCGCTCAACGAGGCGGAGATCATGGCCGAGGCCTTCCGGGAACGGGTGGTGCGGACCGACGATGCGAAGGAAGGGCCGGCCGCCTTCATGGAGAAGCGGACGCCGAAGTGGACGGGCCGATGAGCGAGCACCCCGCGTTCGCCACGATCCTCTACGAGACGTCGCCCGACCGCGTCGCCACCATCACGCTGAACCGGCCCGAGGTGCTCAACTCCTTCGACCGCCAGATGTGCGAAGAGGTGCGCACGGCCTGGAAGCTGGTCAAGGACGACCCCGAGGTCCACGCCGTCGTGCTCCGCGCCGCCGGCGACCGGGCGTTCTGCGCCGGCCTCGACACCAAGAAGCCGTACGGGCAGCCCGACGACATCTGGAACCACGAAGACCCCGGCGAGCTGCTCAGCCCCAAGTGGCAGCAGGTCTGGAAGCCGGTCGTGTGCGCGGTGCAGGGGATCTGCACGGCCGGCGCCCTCTACTTCGTGAACGAGTCCGACATCGTCATCTGCGCGCCCGAGGCCACCTTCTTCGACTCGCACGTCACGTTCGGCATGGTCTCGGCCCTCGAGCCCGTCGGCCTCATGCGCAAGGTCGGCCTGGCCCACACGTTGCGCATGGCGCTCTCTGGGAACGACGAGCGCGTGTCGGCCGAGACGGCCCTCCAGATCGGGCTGGTCACCGAGGTCGTCGAGCGCGAGGCGCTGTGGGACCGGGCCCACGAGATCGCCGCGGGCATCGCCGCCAAGCCGTCGGCCGCGACCCAGGGCACGGTCCGCGCCATCTGGGAGTCGCTCGACCGGCCGTACCGCGCCGCCATGGAGCAGGGCCTGCTCTACACCCGGGTCGGGAACCCCATCGGCATGGCGGAGGTGGCGGAGCGGCCGCTGCCGCGCACCACCCCGAGGATCCGATGACGGCACCCACCACCGGGGGCCTGGCCGATCGCATCGCGGAGGTGCTGGCCATCGATCCCGCCGCCGACGCCATCGAGTTCGAGGGCGGGTGGCGCACCTGGGGTCAGCTCGCGGGCACGGCGGCGCAGGTGGCCCGGCTGGTGCCGCGCCCGGGCACCGAGGTGGGCGTCGTGCTGCGCAACCGCCCGGGATCGATCGGCATCATCCTCGGCGTCCTCCAGGCCGGCGGCTGCGTCGTCGCCATCAACCCTGGCCGAGGCGTCGACCGCACCCGAGACGACGTCGCCGCGCTCGACCTTCCCCTGATCGCCGGCCAACCCGACGACCTGGCCGCGCTGGTGCCGGCCGGAGCCCGGACCACCACCGTGGCGGTGGCCGACCTCGGCCAGCCGGTCGCGGTGGCACCCGGATCCGGCACCGCTGCCGACGCCGGGGCCGACGCCGAGGCCGGACGACCGGGCATCGCCGTCCGGATGCTGACGAGCGGCACCACCGGGCCGCCGAAGCGCATCGACCTCGGGTACGAGACGTTCGAGCAGGTCCTGGTGGGGGCCAAGCACTACGAGTCGAAGGGCGCCACCACCGAGCGCCGGCTCCGCCGGGGCGTGGCCGTGGTCAACTCCCCGCTGACCCACCTCGGCGGGCTGTTCCGGGTGCTGCTCTGCGTGACCGACGGCCGGCCGATGGCGCTGCTCGAGCGGTTCACCGTCGACGGCTGGGTCGAGCTGGTCCGGCGCCACCGCCCGGCCACCGCCACGCTCGTCCCCGCGGCGCTCCGCATGGTGCTGGAGGCCGACCTCGACCCCGACGACCTCAGCAGCATCCGTTCGGTCATCTGCGGCACGGCCCCGCTCGACCCCGACGATGCCGACGCGTTCCTCCGCCGGTTCGGTGCCCCCGTCCTCATCTCGTACGCGGCGACCGAGTTCGGCGGCCCCGTCGCCGGCTGGAACGTCAAGGACCACCAGGCGTTCTGGGCGACCAAGCGCGGCAGCGTCGGCCGGGCGCACCCGGGGTGCGAGCTGCAGATCGTCGACCCGGACACCGGGGCCGTGCTCGCCACCGACCTCGAGGGTGTGCTCGAGGTCAAGGCCCCGCAGATCGCCGACCAGGGCTGGGTGCGCACCACCGACCTGGCCCGCATCGACGCCGACGGGTTCCTCTGGATCCTGGGCCGGGCCGACCACGCCATCATCCGCGGTGGCTTCAAGATCCTGCCCGACGACATCCGCCTCGCCCTCGAGCGGCACCCCGCGGTGCGAGGCGCCGCGATCATCGCCCGCGCCGACCCCCGGCTCGGGGCCGTCCCGGTCGCGGTGGTGGAGCTCCGGGCCGGTGTCGACCCGGTCTCGCCCGAGGACCTCACGGCGTCCATCTCGACCGATCTGGCCCGCTACGAGCTGCCGGCCGAGATCCACCTCGTCGACGAACTGCCCCGCACCGACGCCGGCAAGGTGGACGTCGGCGCGGTCACCGCTCGATTCGGCGAGCCCGTACGAGAAGGCTGAACGATGGACCTCCGCTACTCCGACGCCGACGAGGCCTTCCGCAAGCAGGTGCGCGCCTTCCTCGACGACGCCATCGCGTCGTACGGGCCGCCGCCCCCTCCCGGGGACTGGGACGTCCGGCGCGCCTACGACACCGGGTGGCAGCGCCTCCTCCACGATGGCGGGTACGCCGGCCTGAACTGGCCGGTGGAGTACGGCGGCCGCGGCCTGCCGGCCTCGCAGCAGCTGGTGTACCTCGAGGAGTACGCCGCCTCCGGTGCGCCCTACGTGGGCATCAACTTCGTCGGCTCGGCGCACGCCGGGCCGACCCTCATCGCCGAGGGGACCGAGGAGCAGCGGACCTTCCACCTGCCCAGGATCCTCAAGGGCGAGACCGTGTGGTGCCAGGGCTTCTCCGAGCCGTCGGCGGGCTCCGACCTGGCCTCGCTGCGCACGCGAGCGGTGCGGGACGGCGATCACTACGTGGTCAGCGGCCAGAAGATCTGGAGCACCCGGGCCCACGTGGCCGACTACTGCGAGCTCCTCGTCCGCACCGACCCCGATGCCCCCAAGCACAAGGGCATCACCTGGCTGATCATGGACATGCGCTCGCCGGGGCTCGAGGTGCGACCGATGCGGACCATCGACGGCGAGAGCCACTTCTGCGAGATGTTCCTCGACGAGGTGCGGATCCCGGTCGCCAACCGCGTCGGCGAGGAGAACGACGGCTGGCGGGTCACCAACGTGACCCTGCGCTTCGAGCGCGGCACCGCGTTCGCCCAGCACATCATCACCCTGCGGTCGCAGCTCCGCCGCCTGGTCGTGCTGGCCCAGCAGCAGGGGGAGTGGGACGACGCCGGGCTCCGGCGCCACGTCGGCCGGCTCGATGCCCGCATCGACGGGCTCTGGCGGGTCACCCAGCGCTGCGTCACCGAGGCCGAGGCCACCGGCCTCCCGTCGCCGCTCGGCTCCGCCGTCAAGCTCGGTTACAGCGAGCTCGGCCAGGAGATCGCCGAGCTCGGCATGCGGCTCCTCGGCCGCCGGTCGATCGGTGCCCCGGGGCCGGAGACCGAGGAGGCGCGGATCGTGCACGACTACCTCTGGGCCTTCCAGAACACCATCGCGGCGGGCACGTCCCAGATCCAGCGCAACCTGATCGCCGAGCGCATCCTCGGGATGCCCAAGCGGTGAGGTGCCCGTGCTCGACCCGCGAACCCAAGGAATAGGAGCCGACGTGGATCAGGTGCTGGCCGGCGTACGGGTGCTCGACTACGGACGGTTCATCGCCGCGCCCTGGTGCAGTGCCATCCTCGCCGACATGGGCGCGGAGGTCATCCGCGTGGAGAAGCGCGCGGGCGGCGAGGACCGTTGGGTCCAGGCGGTCACCGATGGGGGAGAGGGCGGCACGTTCCTCCAGTGCAATCGCAACAAGCGCTCGCTCACCCTCGACTCCACCACGCCCGAGGGCGCCGAGATCACCCGCGAGCTGGTGGCCCACACCGACATCGTGATCGCCAACATGCCCGACCGGGCCATGCGGGCCAGCGGCCTCGACTACGAGACCCTTCGCGCCATCAAGCCCGACATCATCCTCGCCAGCGCCACGGCGTACGGCGAAGGCGGGCCCAACAGCGACCTCATCGGGTTCGACGGCACCGGCCAGGTGCTGTCCGGGGCCGTCTACCGCCAGGGCCTGCCCGACCTGCCCATCCGCACGGTGGTTCCCTACGCCGACTTCGGCACGGCCATGACGATGGCGGTCGGCGTGATGATGGCGATGTACCACCGCCAGGCCACCGGCCAGGGCCAGCACGTCGAGGCGGCGCTCCTGCCGACGTGCCTCATGATGTCCAACGCCATGCTCATCGAGCGCGACCTGCTCCAGGTCGACAAGCCGCGCATGGGGAACCGTGGTGCCTCGGTGGCGCCGTGCGACCTGTACCGCGTCGACGACGGGTGGGTGCTCCTCCAGATCGCCGGCCAGCCCATGTTCGAGCGCTGGTGCCGCCTGGTCGACCGCCTCGACCTGTTCGACGACCCCCGCTTCGCCGACGACGACCTGCGCTGGGAGCACGGCGACCTGCTCAACGACCTCACCCAGGCGTGGTGCGACGGCAAGACCAAGGCCGAGGTGATGGCCCTGCTGGTGGCGGCCAAGCTCCCGGCCGCGCCGCTCGCCTCCCCCCAGGACGTGCTCGACGATCCGCACGTCGAGGCCATGGGCTACCTCCAGCGGGTGCCGTTCCCGGGCGCGTCCCGCGACGTCCCGATCATCGAGACCCCGTTCCGCATGTCGGCCACCCCGGGGACCATCCGCCGCCGGGCTCCGCTCCTCGGCGAGCACACCGACGAGGTGCTCGCCGAGATCGGCTACGCACCCGACCAGATCGCGGGCCTCCGGGCCCGGCAGATCGTCTGAGCCAGGACGAGCAGCCATGGAGCGATCGACCGACACCGTGCCCACCGACACCGTGCCCACCCTGACCGTGCCCGCCCTCCTGGCCGAGCGCGCCGCCGAGCGGGGTGATCACCCGCTGCTGATCTGCGACGACGACGTGCTCACCTACGCCGAGGCCGACGCCCGGTCGGCCGCGCTGGCCAAGGGCCTCCTGGCGGCCGGCGCCGGCAAGGGCACGCACGTCGGTCTCCTGCACCCGAACGGTTCGGCCGTCGTGGTGGCCTGGCTGGCCGCCGCCCGGATCGGCGCCGTGACCGTGCCGCTGAGCACGTTCTCGACCGCGGGCGAGCTGCGGACGCTGCTGCGCAACGCCGACATCGAGCTGCTGCTCGCCGCCTCCTCGTACCGGGGCCGCGATTACGTCGAGGCCCTCCGCGAGGTGGTGCCCGGGTTCGATCCGATGGCCGCGCCGCCGATCCTCGCCCCGGAGGTGCCGGCGCTCCGCCACGTCGTGTTCGACGGGGCGGCGCTCGTCGATTCCGGCGCGTCGATCGACGACGAGGTCCTGGCCGCGGCGGAAGCGGCGGTGAGGCCGTCGGACCGGATGGTCATCGTCCACACCTCCGGATCCACCAGTGCGCCCAAGGGCGTCATCCACCAGCACGGACCGCTGATCCGGCACCTGGAGCACCTCAACGAGCTGCGACGGTACGGGCCCGACGAGGTGCTCTTCTCCAACTCGCCCTTCTTCTGGATCGGCGGGTTCGCCTACTCGCTCCTCGGCACGCTCCTCGCCGGGGCCACGCTGGTCTGCTCGAACGCCACGGACGTGCCGGCCACGCTCGACCTGCTGGAGCGCACCCGGCCCACGATGGTCAACGGCTTCGCTGCTGCCGTCGCCCACCTCGCCAAGGACCCGTCGTTCCCCGAGCGCGACCTCACCTCGATCCGCCGGGGCAACCTCTGGCCGATCATGCCGGCGTCGATCCGGCCCGCCGATCCCGAGCTGCGCCACAACATGCTCGGCATGACCGAGGCGGGAAGCGTGTGCCTCGCCAGCGACGACGAAGGTGATCAGCCGGAGCACCGGCGCGGGTCGTTCGGCCGCCCGGTGCCAGGCCTCGAGGCGAAGGTCGTCGACCCCGAGACCGGTGACGTGCGAGGCGTGGACGAGGTCGGCGAGCTGTGGCTCCGAGGGCCCTCGCTCATGGAGGGGTACTACGGGCGCGAGCGGCACGAGACCTTCACGGTGGATGGCTGGTACCGCACCGGCGACCTGTTCCGCGTCGATGCCGAGGGGTTCCACTACTTCATCGGGCGCGGCGGCGACATGATCAAGACGGCCGGCGCCAACGTCGCCCCACGGGAGGTCGAGGCCGCCATCGCCGACGCCACGGGCCTGGTCGCCCACGTGATCGGCATCGACGACCCCGCCCGAGGCCAGCTGGTGGCGGCCGTGGTGCGCGTCCCGCGAACCCGGGAGGCCCCAGCGGAGGACGAGCTGCACACCGCCCTGCGCACGCGCCTGTCCGCCTACAAGGTCCCCAAGCGCTACCTCTTCCTCGCCGACGAGCAGGTGCCGATGCTGTCGAGCGGCAAGCTCGATTCCCGGGCGCTGAGGCAGCTCCTCGCTGACGGCTGACCGGGCCCGCAGGAGCGGTCGACCGGGGCCGGGGAGACCGTCGGCAAGGAGCGCCGGGGCTGGTCGTGCGCGGTGGAAAGCGTTACTCTCCAAATGTTGAAAGCGCCGCTACCGGCGCCACCCTGCAGGGGAAGAACCGCCATGGTCGTCACCACCCAGCCCATCGACGCCGACAACCACTACTACGAGGCGCTCGACGCGTTCACCCGGCACCTCGATCCGAAGTTCCGCGAGCGGGGCGTGCGACCGGTGCAGGAGGGCAAGCGGGTCGCCCTGCTGATGGGCGGCAAGGTCAACCGGTTCATCCCGAACCCCACGTTCGACCCGATCATCGTGCCCGGCTGCCTCGATCCGCTGTTCCGCGGCCAGATCCCCGAGGGCGTCGACCCCCGCACGCTCATGCAGGTCGAGCCCCTGCGCGCCGAGTACCAGGACCGTGACGAGCGCGTCCGGGTCATGGACGAGCAGGGCCTCGGCGCCGCCCTGCTGTTCCCGACCCTGGGGTGCGGCGTCGAGGAGGCGCTGCGCAACGACATCCCCGCCACCATGGCGAGCCTCTCCGCGTTCAACCGCTGGCTGGAGGACGACTGGGGCTTCGACTACCAGGGCCGGCTCGTGGCCGCGCCGATGATCTCGCTGGCCGATCCCGACGCCGCGGTGGCCGAGGTCGAGTCGCTGCTCGAGCGCGGCGTCCGCATCGTCCACATGCGCCCGGCACCGGTGCCCGGCCCGAACGGCACCGGTCGCTCGCTCGGCGACAAGCGCCACGACCCCGTCTGGGCCCGCCTCGCCGAGGCCGGCGTCCCGGTGGCGTTCCACCTGGGTGACAGCGGCTACGACGCCAGCTTCTCGGTGAAGTGGGGGGCCAGCGGCGAGTTCGGGTTCGGCAAGTCCGACCCCCTCGGCCACGTGATGACCTCCGACCGGGCCATCCAGGACACGGTGGCCTCGCTCGTGGTGCACCGCGTCTTCACCCGCCATCCCCGTCTGCGCGTCGCCAGCGTCGAGAACGGCTCCGACTGGATCCAGGTCCTGGCCAAGCACCTGCGCAAGCAGGCCAACCAGACGCCGTGGGTGTTCGACGAGGATCCGCTCGAGACCCTCCGCCGCCACGTCTGGGTCACGCCGTACCTGGAGGAGGACCTCTCCGCGCTGGCCGCGCTGATCGGCACCGATCGGATCCTGTTCGGCTCCGACTGGCCGCACGGCGAGGGGGTCGCGCAACCGCTCGACTTCGCCAAGGAGCTCGGCGCGTTCGACGAGCAGGCGACCCAGCGCATCATGCGCGACAACTGCCTCGAGCTCCTCGGCCTCGTCTGAGCGGAAGCCGTGGGGCGGGTGATCGGGCTCTAGGTTTTCCTAGAAACCTCTAGAGGTTTCGGGTAAGGTGGCCGATGCCGCCCGTCAGGGCGTGCGGCAGCTCACGCCGGGCGAGGCAGCCCGTCACGACCCAGGGGAACCCACTTGCGGCACGCACGGAACACTCAGCGGGGAACCCGTCCTCCGGGCTCGGCCCGGAAGCTCGCGGCGGGCTCCCTCGCGCTCGGGTTGCTCTTCTCGGCAGCAGCCTGTGGCTCCAGCGACACGGGCTCCTCCGGATCCGACGGTGGAGGCGGGGCCAAGAGCGAGAACACCCGCAGCGACGCCGTCGTCCTGGGGGCCAAGGACGTCGCGAAGGGAGACCCGGTGAATGTCGGGTTCGTCAGCGACGGCGCCGGCCCCGCAGCCGACAACACGTACCAGGTGGCCGCGGCCGAAGCCACGGTGAAGTACATCAACACCTACAAGGGCGGCATCGCCGGCCGGCCGATCGCGCTGGAGGAGTGCGAGACCGCGTTCGATCCGGGCAAGGCCACCGATTGCGCCAACGAGCTGGTCCAGAAGGACGTCGTGGCGGTCATGATGCCCGAGTCGTCGGCGGCGCTCTCGGTGTACAACGTGCTCAAGGAGAACAAGATCCCGATCTTCGCCTACGGCGTGGGTGACTCGGCGCTCCTGACCGACAGCACCGTGATGTCGGCGCTGGTCGATCCGCTGAGCGGCTTGGCCGACGCCCCGATCGCCGTCGCCAAGGCGAACGACCTGAAGAAGGTGACGGTGGTCATCGTCGACGTCCCGGCCGCGACCGCGTTCTACTCGAGCCTCGCCCCCGCCACCTTCAAGGAGGCAGGGGTCGAGCTGAAGGTCGTGCCGATCCCGCTGGACCAGGCCGACGTCACGCCGCAGATGACGGCGATCGCCACCGGCGACCCCACCGAGGTCCACATCGTGGGGCAGGACACCTTCTGCATCTCCACCATGCAGGGCTTGGCCTCGGCCGGCTTCAACGGGCCGATCTCGACGCTCTCCAGCTGCGTCACCGACGCCACCAAGACGGCGTTGGGCGCCAAGCTCGAGGGCGTGTACATCAGCTCCGCCACGGCCAACGGCGACATCGCCGAGAAGGGCATCGAGCTCTGGAACGCCGTCGCCGACCAGAACAAGATCCCCACTGGGGATGTGAACAAGAGCCTGCCCACCTACATCACGGTCCTGTCGTTCCGAGATGCGCTCGAGGGCATGACCGGTGAGGTGACCCCCGAGACCGTCCGGGCCGAGGTCGTGGCCATGCCGTCCACCCGGCTGCCCGGCGGTGCCGGCCTGGACTACCGCTGCAACGGCAAGGCCCGACCGGTCCTGCCGGCCGTCTGCGGCAACGGCAACCTCACCTCGAAGCTCGACGAGAACGGCGATCCCACCCTGCCCTGGACGATCGTGGGCAACGCCCCGATCCCTGGCTGATCCCCCGCACCGGACCGGACCTGGCGGGCTCACCGCCAGGTCCGGTCCCGTCCACCGGGCCTCGCAGCGCCCGGCCGATTGCCCTACGTTCCGGGGCAGCCGGTCCACCACAAGGGGAGAAGCGCGATGACGATCGATCTCGAGCTCGACGGCAAGCGGGCCCTCGTCACGGGCGCCGGCCAAGGCGTGGGCGAAGGGATCGCCCACCTGCTGGCGGCGGCAGGCGTCCACGTGCTGGTGAACGACCTGGTCGCCGAGCGGGCCGAGGCGGTGGCCGCGGCGATCGTGGCGGGAGGCGGGAGGGCCCAGGCCGCTCCGTTCGACGTGACCGACCACGACGGCGTCCACGCGGTCGTGGCCGCCGCCGGGCCGGTCGACATCCTGGTCAACAACGCCGGCAACGCCGGAGGCGAGGGCTGGCCCGGCTCGCCCCCGTTCCTCGAGACCGGGCCGGCCGACTGGGCCCGCTTCATCGACGTCAACCTCGTCGGCGTCATGAGCTGCGTCCACGCCGCCCTGCCCGGGATGATCGACGCCGGCTGGGGGCGCATCGTCACGATCGTGTCCGATGCCGGCCGCACGGGCGACGCCAACATGGCCGCCTACGGCGCCGCCAAGGCGGGGGCCGCCGGCTTCAGCCGGGGCATCGCCCACGAGGTGGCCCGCCACGGCATCACCGTGAACAACGTGGCCCTGGGCACCATGCGCACCCCGCTCAGCGAGGCGTTCTGGGCCGACCCGGACCGGTCCGCCCAGCACAAGGCGATGCTCGGCACCTACCTCGTCCGCCGCCCCGGCGAGCCCAACGACGCCGCCTGGGCCGTGATCTCGCTCGTCACCCCGCTCGCCTCCTGGGTCACCGGCCAGACCATCCCCGTCAACGGCGGCTACTCCTTCGCCCTCTGACCCCGGACGTGGCAGGGTTCGGCGATGACCGCTGCTACGCCGCTGAGCTCGTTCGACATCGACGGGAGGGTGGCGATCGTGACCGGCGGGAGCCGGGGGATCGGTCGGGCGATCGCCACGGGCTTCGCGTCGCTCGGGGCCCACGTGGTGGTGGCCAGCCGCAAGGCCGACGCGTGCGACGACGCCGTCGCCGAGATCACTGAGGCCGGCGGCTCGGCGCTGGCGGTGCCCACGCACGTCGGCGACGTCGACCAGATCGAGGCGCTGGTGGCGGCCACCGTCGAGCGCTTCGGCGGCGTCGACATCGTGGTCAACAACGCGGCCAACCCGCTGGCCCTGCCGATCGGGTCGATCACCCCGGAGGCGCTGGCCAAGTCGTACGAGGCCAACCTCCGCGGGCCGCTGTTCCTGGTGCAGTCGGCGCTGCCCCACCTGCGCGCCAGCGACCACGCGTCGGTGGTCAACATCATCACTGCCGGGGTGTTCACCACCGGCGCCTACGTCTCGATGTACGTGGCGGCCAAGTCGGCCCTGCTGTCCATGACCCGCTCGATGGCCGCCGAGCTGGTGGCCGACGGCATCCGGGTCAACGCCATCGCGCCGGGCACGGTGCGCACCGCGATGGTGGAGTCGGCGTCGGAGGCGTTCCAGGAGTTCGCGGTGGGCTCGCAGCTGATCAAGCGCATGGCCGAGCCCGACGAGATGGTGCCGGGCGCGCTGTTCCTGGCCAGCGACGCGTCGTCGTTCATGACCGGGCAGGCCCTGGTGATCGACGGTGGCATGACCGTCCACTGAGGCGCCGCCCCAGACCCACGGAGGGCGACGAAACCCCCTACGGTCCCCGCATGTCCGCACCCAACGTCCTGCTGATCATGACCGACGAGGAGCGGTACCCGCCGCCGTACGAGTCGGCTGCCGTGGGCGAGTTCCGGCGCTCCCAGCTCACGGCGCGGGAACGGATCCGCCAGGGCGGGGTGGAGCTCCACCGCCACTACGCGGGGTCGACGGCGTGCGTGCCGAGCCGCGCCACGCTGCACACCGGCCAGTACCCGTCGCTGCACGGCGTGTCGCAGACCTCGGGCATCGCCAAGCAGAGCTGGGACGCCGGCATGCGGTGGCTCGATCCCGATGGCGTGCCGACCCTGGGCGACTGGTTCCGCGCCGGCGGCTACCAGACCCACTACCGGGGGAAGTGGCACGTGAGCCACGCTGACCTCATGATCCCCGGCACGCACGAGGGGCTGATGGCGTCGGACGGCGACGGCCGGGCCGTGCCCGAGATCGTCGAGGCGTACCGCAAGGCCGACCGGCTCGGCCCGTTCGGCTACTCCGGGTGGATCGGCCGCGAGCCGCACGGCGCCGCCAAGGCCGACAGCGGGACCGTCCGCGACGGCGTGTTCTCCGAGCAGGTGGTCGACCTGTTCGGCGACCTGGCCCGGGCCACGGCCGACGGCCCGTGGCTGGCGGTGGCCTCGTTCGTGAACCCGCACGACATCGCGTTCGCCGGCGGCCTCTACGAGCTGCTGCTCGGCGCCGACGGGTTCGACGCCACGGTGCCCGAGATCGACGAGCCGCCGTCGCAGGCCGACTCGTTCGCCGGCCGGCCCGCCTGCCAGGAGCTGTTCACGAAGGTGTGGCCGCAGATGGTGGCGGCGGCCCCGACCGACGGGGCCTACCGCCGCCTCTACTACTACCTGCACAAGCTGGTGGATCAGGCGATCGGCCGCATCCTCGATGCCCTCGAAGCCTCCGGCCTGGCCGACGACACCATCGTGGTGTTCACCTCCGACCACGGCGACCTGCTCGGTGCCCACGGTGGGATGGTCCAGAAGTGGTGCAACGCGTACGACGAGGCCATCCGCGTGCCGATGCTGGTCAAGGGCCCGGGCATCGAGCCGTCGGCCTCCGGCATCGCCACGCCCACCAGCCACGTCGACCTCATCCCCACGCTGCTGGGCCTGGCGGGGATCGATGTCCAGCGGGCGGCCGCGGGCGTGGCCGAGCACCACACCGAGGTCCACGACCTGCCCGGCCGCGACCTGAGCGCGGTGCTCACCGGCTCGGCCTCGGAGGCGTCGGTGGCGGCGCCCGTGTACTTCCTCACCGAGGACGACATGACCCGGGGCGCCACCCAGACCAACCTCCTCACCGGGGCCTCGTTCGATGCTGTCCCCCAGCCGTCGAACATCGAGGCCGTGATCACCGCGCTGCCCACCGGCCCGGGCGGCGCCGACGAGCTCTGGAAGCTGAACCACTACTACGAGCGCCTCGACGAGTGGAACGCCGATCACGGCATCGCTGCCAACCCGTTCGCAGCACCGGCGGCCGAGCCCGTGGTGGAGGTGCACAACCTGACCACCGATCCCGAGGAGCGCACCAACCACGCCGACGACGCCGCCATCGTGAGCCGGCTCACCGTCGTCCTCGACGCCCAGCGGGATCAGAAGCGCCTGCTGCCGAGGCTCCGCAACCCGTAGACGCCGACTAGCCGATCGGCTACTTTGGGGACCGCGATCGTCAGGGGCACGTCGAGGGGGCGGGTCCGTCGGTCGATCCAGCACGCGTCCTCGAACCAGACGGAGTTGCGCCATGTCCGACCAGTCCCTCGACCGGGACCTCCAGGACTTCCTCGAGATCCGCCAGCCCGGCGCCGACTACGAGGAGCTCAAGCGGGACGACTTCGCCATCCAGCTCGGCGTCGACCTCGAGAACTACAAGAAGTTCCCGCGGGTCGATGACGCGGTCACCTATCCCAAGGTCCGCTACGACACCCGCGCCGACATCGACGTCGAGCACAGCCAGGACCTCTCCGACTACAGCGGTCCGTTCCAGCAGGACCTGCGCTTCTCCGACTTCTCGCGCGAGGCGCTGGTGCGGATGCTGGGCATGAGCCACGAGTACTACGTGCTGCTCGTCGAGGCCTGGGCCGGGGAGATCGCCGCCCGCCAGGGCGAGGAGAAGATGCAGGAGATCCAGACCGCGGTCTGGACCAACGGCGTCGGTCCCCACCTCGACCGC
Source organism: Aquihabitans sp. McL0605 (assembly GCF_049993875.1). NCBI lineage: Bacteria > Bacillati > Actinomycetota > Acidimicrobiia > Acidimicrobiales > Iamiaceae > Aquihabitans > Aquihabitans sp. McL0605. The sequence continues at coordinate 1,245,985 of NZ_CP188252.1, read as the reverse complement.
ATCACCCAGGAGTGGGGTGCGCTGCCCGACGTCGACGTGATGCCCGAACTGGGCTCGGGCGTGGTGACCTTCAGCCTGTTCGCCCCCGATGCCCGCTACGAGGAGCTCGACAAGGAGCAGCTGGTCAACCTGGCGCTCGGCAGCCACGAGCTCCTCCTCCTGGTCATCGAGTGCTGGGCCGCCGAGATCGTGGTGCGCGACGGGCTCGACGAGATGTTCGACATCCAGTGGGTGTTCTGGAGCGAGAAGGTGCTCCCCGAGGTGCGCAACCTCAAGGGCCGCTGGATGAACATCACCACCAACGACGTGGCCGCGTTCATGAAGGACATCCAGATCGATGCCACCTCGTTCCCCGGCAAGGCGTTCGACCTGATCTTCGAGATGCCCGAAGAAGACGTCGGCATCATGACGTTCAACAAGTGCTGCGCCCCCGATCAGTGGGAGGCGCTGGGCCGGCCCGACATCCTGGAGAAGAACTGCCACTCCACCTGCCCGGCCTCGCTGATCGAGACGGCCAAGATGTACAACCCGAACATGAAGGTCGACATCTTGGCCATCCCCCCGCGGGTGTCCGACGGCGATGTGTGCTGCAAGTGGAAGCTGAGCATGCGAGACGAGTCGGACCCCGAGTTCGTGCCCATCGAGCTCGGGCCCACCCACCGGTCCGCGGCCTCGTAGCCGCCTCGCGACCGGTGGCGGGCGGCGCCGGCCGCCCCCGGTACCGTGCAGCCATGCCGCCGTCCGACCTGCCGCCCGCGCGGCTGGGGTCGGTGACGCGGTCCGCCGCGCAGTCCCGGATCATCACTGCCGCGCTCGAGCTCTTCGCCGAGCAGGGGGTGAGCGGCACGTCGCTGCAGATGATCGCCGACCGGATCGGGGTCACGAAGGCGGCGGTGTACCACCAGTTCCACACCAAGGACGAGATCGTCATCGCGACGGCCGAGCAGGAGCTGGCGCGCCTCGAGGCGGTGCTCGACGTCGCCGAGGCGGCCGAGGCCGCCGGCTCCCGCGACCAGGCCCTCGAGGTCCTGCTCGATGCGGTCATCGACCTGGCCGTCGAGCGCCGCCACATGGTCAGCGTGCTCCAGAGCGACCCGGTCATGGTGCGGTTCCTGGCCGAGCACGAGCCGTTCCAGGAGGTGATGGCGCGGATGTACCGCGTGGTCATCGGGGCCGACGCCGACGTCGAGGCGCGCGTCCCGGCGGCGATGCTGGCCGCCGCCATCGGGGGTGCGGTGGTGCACCCGCTGGTCATCGACCTCGATGACGACACCCTGCGCCGCGAGCTGCTCCGCCTCACCCGGCGGCTGTTCGGCCTGCCCGATTGATCCCCCGGACGGGGGAGCGGTCCGGCTCCGCGCTCCGTACGATGGCGGACCCATGAGGTGGGCATCCGAAGGCGAACCAGAGGTCCCGGCGGTCCCGGTGGATCGGCCGGCGCCGTTCAGCGTCCTCCTCCAGGAGTGGATCGACAGCGACCACGACAAGACCGTGGGCGACCTGGGCGACGTGTTCGCCGGCAAGAGCTTCGCCGTGACGATCCTCATGCTCATGCTCTTCCCGGCGCTCCCGCTCCCCACCGCGGGGCTCTCGCACGTGCTGGAGGCGGTCACCGTCGTGGTCGCCGCGCAGATGGTGCTGGGCCGCAGCGTCCTGTGGCTGCCGGATCGGTGGCGCACCCGGGAGCTGGGACCGTCGCTCGAGGACAAGGCGGTGCCGTGGGTGGCGCGCAAGATCAGTTGGGCCGAGCGCCACAGCCACCCGCGCGGCGTCCACATCTTCCGGGACCGGCTGCCCCGCCGCTTCCTCGGGCTGCTGATCGCGGCGCTGGCCACCGCGGCCGCCGTGTCGCCGCCGTTCTCGGGCCTCGACACCATCCCCTCGATGGGGGCGGTCATCATCGCCCTGTCCATGATCCTCGAGGACATCGTGATCCTCGCGGTGGGCATCGTGGTCGGCGCGCTCGGCGTGGCGATCAGCGTCGCCATCGGCGCCGCCGCCGTGCGCTTCCTCTCCGGCCTGTTCTGACCGGCGGTGGCCCGCTCGCCGAGCGGGCGGGCGGGGGCGACGGACCCGCACCCCGGTGCCGAACGCGGGGACGGCGTCGACCTCGTCCGGCGTGGTCAGGTAACCTGACATTAGTGTCATTTACGGCCCTCGACCGGTACGCTGCCGACCGTGGGAGATGCGACCTTCGCGGAAGTGGGGATGGTGGTGATCGCACTGGTTGCGGCGTTGGCGTGGGGGCGCTCCGCGAGGAGCGCCCGCCAGCGGGCGAGCAGGGCGATGGCGGCCCAGGAGATGACGCCGGAGCGCCCACCGCAGTAGGGGGCCAGGCGCGGAGCCCGGGCCGCGGCCCGAGGTGTTCACCGCCATGGAGCTGGCTACGTTCGAGACGTTCCTGCTTCCAGGCCGGGAGGCGCGCCTCGCGACGGTTCAGGCGCCGGGGCGGAGGCGGGAGGCCGGCTGGTAGTTGGGGCCCGCCGTGACGTCGACCCGGGCCAGCAGCTGCTCGCACGGCGGCTCGAACGCCTCGGCGAACCAGCGCGACCGCTCGTCGCCCAGCAGCTCCCAGGGCAGGGTGGTGAGGCGATCGGTGTCGTCCTCGATCTGCTGGCGCAGCGCCACCCCATCGGGGAGCACGGTGCGGTCGGCGGCCAGGCGCTTGCGCTGGAGCGCGGCCCAGCCCGCTTCGAGCTCCTCGGGTGCGGTGCCGCGGGAGGTGGCGAGCCAGTCGGGCTCGTAGCCGAGCCATGCGTTGTGGAGGATCGAGGCCTCGGCCTGCCCGAGCCCGGCGGCCACGGTGATCGCCCAGTGCGTGTCGCCGCGCCACTCGCGGATGCAGTTGACGGCGTGCCAGCCCGACAGGAGCGGATCGTCGGGACGGGGGAGCGCGAGGTGGGCGCCGTAGAGCACCCGGCCCATGGCCGGCAGCTGGTCGACGACCGGCCAGAGCACCGTTCCCAGCTCGCTGAGGGGCTCGACGATCGACGGTGCGTGCTCGCGCAGTCCGGCCGCGATCGCCTCGTCGCGGGCGGCGCGGAACGCTTCGAACCGCTGGGCGTCGCCGACGAGGTCGAACGTGGCCCGGATGCCGAGCGCGCTGATGGATCCGAACGCGGCGATGACCGCGTCGGGCCCGGCCCCGGCCAGCGGGGCGCCGCGCGAGGCGATGTAGCCGAGCGGTTCGGCGAAGGCCTCCGGCAGCCCGAGCGCCACGTAGCGCTCGACCGCGCCCGGGTCCCAGAAGACCCACCCGATGGTGGTCTGCACCGATCGGGCGTTGCGGCGGGTGGTGGCGATCCAGTCGGTCACGGCGGCGAGTCTCGCACCCGCCGCCGCAGGCGATCGGCCCGAGCAGCGGCTCAGACGGTGACCGGGGCGAGCAGCAGGTCGCGCATGTCGTCGCTGAAGGTGGCGTAGTCGCGGGCGCCGTTGCTGATGTCGTAGTCGCGGGTCTCGCCGTCGGCGAACGCCACGTGGATCAGCTGGGCGTACTTGCCCTTGGCCTCGGCGGTCACGCGGATCTCGGAGCGGTTCCACACGTCGGGCGGACCGGTCACGGCGAAGGCCTCGCCGCGCTTGGGGAACTCGAACAGGTGGACGCGGTGCGCGGTGACGGCGACCAGGTCGTTGCGGGCGGCGTCGACGCGGGCGCTCACCTGCTGCTTGCGGAACAGCCGACCGGCGATCGGCGAGAGGGTCCGGAGGGCGCCGGCCGCGGCGTAGTCCTTGGTGAGCCCGGCGGCGTACCCCGCGGAGGCGAGGAAGCCGACGGCCAGGATGGGCTCGTCGATGTGCGGCTGCAGCTGGGCCAGGTAGGTCTGGCGCTGCTCGGCGGCGCTGGGGATCTTCATGGGTGCTCCTCGGTGTGGGGCGCCGACGGAGCGTCGGCGCTGAGGATCAGTAGACGCCGATCCGGTGCTCCGCACATGAGCAGCGGCTACTCATCCTCGGGGCCGATCACGGCCGTCGGATGAACAGGGATGGAAGGTTCCGCAGGTCCGGACACATTTCCCGCCCGGTCGTGGTAGACCCGAAGCTGATCATCTTCGGCACCTCCAGCTGCCCGTGAGGGGCAGGCCTGGCGCCCGTGCCGGGGTGAGCACCACCCCACCCCGAGCGAGGACGGTCCGAACGTGGTCGCGGAAGAGATGCTGGCCTCGTGGTCCGAGTCCCCGTCCCGGGCGGCCATCGTGGCGTTCGTGCAGGCGGTCACCGATCCCGACGGCGAGCGCTACGTGCCCGAGCCCGAGCGGGTGGCCGTGTTCGACAACGACGGCACGCTCTGGACCGAGAAGCCCATCCCGATCCAGCTCGACTTCACCCTGTTCCGCATGGCCGAGCTGGCCGCGGCCGACCCGAGCCTGGCTGAGGTGCAGCCCTACAAGGCCGCCGCGGAGAAGGACTACCACTGGCTCGGCGCCGCGATGGTCAAGCACTACCACGGCGACGACGCCGACATGGGGCTGCTGATGGCGGCCGTCGAGAACGCCTTCGAGGGGCTCACGGTCGAGGCGTTCGCCGCCGAGGTGTCGTCCTGGCTGGAGACCGCCCGCCACCCCACGCTCGACCGGCCGTACCTGTCGTGCGGGTTCGTGCCCATGATCGAGCTGCTGCGCTACTTCGAGGCCAACGGCTTCACCAACTACATCGCCTCGGGCGGCGACCGAGACTTCATGCGGCCCTTCGCCGAGGGGCTCTACGGCATCCCGCCCGAACGGATCATCGGCAGCGCGCTCGGGCTCACGTTCGATGAGGGCTCCGACGTCACCGGCCTGATGTACAAGTCGAAGATGGAGGTCTTCGACGACGGCCCCGAGAAGCCGGTCCGCATCTGGGGGCGCCTCGGCCGCCGCCCGGTGATCGCGGTCGGCAACTCCAACGGCGATGTCCAGATGCTCCGCTTCGCCCGCACCGACGATCGCCCCGGCCTGCGCCTCCTCGTGCTCCACGACGACGCCGACCGCGAGTTCGACTACACGCAGGGCGCCGAGGACGCGCTCGCCCGCGCCGCCGACCACGACTGGACCGTCGTGTCGGTGGCCGACGACTGGACCACGGTCTTCCCCGCCCTCTGAGGCGTGCCGAGACCCCACCGACCCACCCACCCCACCGGCGGTCCCTGCGACCGTCCGAGCAAGGAGCACCGAGCAGATGGCAGATGACCAGAAGAAGCCCAACATCGTCGTGATCTGGGGCGACGACATCGGCATCACCAACCTGAGCTGCTACAGCGACGGGCTGATGGGGTACCGCACGCCCAACATCGACCGCCTCGCCGACGAGGGGATGCGCTTCACCGACTCGTACGGCGAGCAGAGCTGCACCGCCGGCCGGGCCGCGTTCATCACCGGCCAGAGCGTGTACCGGACCGGGATGAGCAAGGTCGGGTTCGCCGGCCAGAGCATCGGCCTCGACCCGGCCGACCCGTCCATCGCGGCGCTGCTCAAGGGCCAGGGCTATGCCACCGGGCAGTTCGGCAAGAACCACCTCGGGGATCTCAACAAGTTCCTGCCCACCAACAACGGCTTCGACGAGTTCTTCGGCAACCTGTACCACCTGAACGCCGAGGAGGAGCCGGAGCTGCCCGACTTCCCCAGCATCGACCACCCGAAGCTCCGCAGCCTGATCATGCCGCGGGGCGTGCTCCGCACGTTTGCGACCGACGAGGACGCCGGCGAGGTCGACGAGCGCTACGGCCCGCACCTCAAGCAGACCATCGAGGACACCGGCCCGCTCACGAAGAAGCGGATGGAGACGATCGACGACGAGATCGCGGATGGCGCCATCGACTACATGCAGCGCAAGGTCGCCGAGGACGTGCCGTTCTTCCTGTGGATCAACTTCACCCACATGCACCTGCGCACCCACACCAAGCCCGAGAGCGTCGGCCAGGCCGGCGAGTGGCAGTCGCCGTACCACGACACCATGATCGACCACGACAAGAACGTGGGGCAGGTGCTCGACGCGCTCGACGAGCTCGGCATCACCGAGGACACGATCGTCGTCTACAGCACCGACAACGGTCCCCACGCCAACTCCTGGCCCGACGGCGCCACCACCCCGTTCCGCAGCGAGAAGGACACCAACTGGGAGGGCGCCTTCCGCGTCCCCGAGATCGTCCGCTGGCCCGGGCACATCGCCGCCGGGGTCGTGTCCAACGAGATCATCCAGCACCACGACTGGCTCCCCACCTTCCTGGCCGCCGCCGGCAACGACGACATCGTCGAGGAGCTCAAGACGGGCCACACCGTCGGTGACCGCACGTACAAGGTCCACATCGACGGCTACAACCTGCTGCCCTACCTCACCGGCGAGGTGGAGCAGAGCCCGCGCCAGTTCTTCTTCTACTTCTCCGACGACTGCGACGTGCTCGGGCTGCGGTTCAACAACTGGAAGATCGTGTTCATGGAGCAGCGGGCCGTCGGCACGTTGGGCATCTGGGCCGAGCCGTTCACCGCGCTCCGCCTGCCCAAGCTGTTCAACCTGCGCACCGATCCGTACGAACGGGCCGACCAGACGTCGAACACGTACTGGGACTGGTTCCTGGACCACGACTTCTTCGCGCTCTACGGCTCGATCATCGGCACGATGTTCCTCGAAACGTTCAAGGAGTTCCCGCCTCGGCAGGAGTCGGCGTCGTTCACCATCGACCACGCGGTCCAGAAGCTGCACGAAGTCCTTGCCGGCCGGTAGCGGCTCGCCGACGGCCGACCACCCTGAGGTGGAGATCCCCGAGGGCACGTTCCTCATGGGGTCCGACCGCCACTACGCCGAGGAGGCGCCGGCCCACCAGGTGCGGGTCGACGGCTTCTGGATCGACCGGGACCCGGTCACGAACGCGGCGTTCGCCGCGTTCGTGGCCGGGACCGGCTACCTCACGGTGGCCGAGCGGCCGCTCGACCCGGCCGACTACCCGGGCGCGCCCGCCGAGAACCTGGTCCCCGGTTCGCTGGTGTTCGTGGGCACGCCTGGGCCGGTCGACCTCCGCCATCTGTCGCAGTGGTGGGCGTGGGCGCCGGGTGCGTCGTGGCACCACCCCGAGGGGCCGGGCTCGGGCACCGACGGCCGGGCCGATCACCCCGTCGTCCACGTCGCCCACGAGGATGCCGTGGCGTACGCCACCTGGGCCGGCCGGGCGCTGCCCACCGAGGCCGAGTGGGAGCGGGCGGCACGCGGCGGCATCGAGGGCGCCGAGTTCGCGTGGGGCGACGACGCCCGACCCGGCGGGCGCCTCATGTGCAACACCTGGAACGGCGACTTCCCGTGGCGCAACGACCTCGCCGACGGGTACGCCCGCACCTCGCCGCCGGGCGCGTTCCCGTCCAACGGCTACGGGCTCCACGACATGACCGGCAACGTCTGGGAGTGGACCGACGACTGGTACACGTCCGAGCACCCGGCCGACGCCGACAAGCCCTGCTGCATCCCGACCAATCCCGCCGGCGGGTCGATCGAGGGCAGCTTGGATCCGCAGCAGCCGCAGTTCGCCATCCCCCGCAAGGTCATCAAGGGCGGCTCGCACCTGTGCGCCGACAGCTACTGCCTGCGCTACCGGCCGGCCGCCCGCCGCCCGCAGATGATCGACACCGGTACCAGCCACCTCGGCTTCCGCACCGTCCGCCGCCCGTAGCTCAGGTGCCGAAGTCAGCGCCCGTAGATCATGTGCCCGTGGGTCAGCGGCCGAGCTCGTCGTTCATCTCGTCGGTGAGCTCGAGGTCGAGCGCATCGGGGTCGCCGTGCTCGTGGAGGCGCCAGCCGGTGAACCGGGGCATGAGGCGGCCGATGGCGACTGCGCCCACCACGCAGGCCATCCCGCCCGAGACCACCGCGAACTGGGGTGAGGTGAGGCCGGCGACGGCACCGGACTCGAAGTCGCCGAGGCGGGGGCCGCCGGTGACCACGGCGATGTGGACCGACGACAGCCGGCCCCGCAGCCGGTCCGGGACGCTCAGCTGCATGATCGTGTTGCGGAACACGGCCGACACCACGTCGGCGGCGCCGGCGGCGGCGAGCAGCACCAGGCTGAGCGCCAGCACCTTGCTGAGGCCGAACGCGGCGATCGATGCACCCCACACGATGACGGCGATGACGGTGGCCCGGCCCTGCCGGTCGATGCGCGTGACCCAGCCCGAGGTGACGGCCCCGACGATGGCGCCGGCGCCGGGTGCGGCGTAGAGCAGGCCCACCGCGAACGCGCCGCCGAACGCGGTGCCGATCGCCGGGAACAGGGCCCGGGGCATGCCGAAGATCATGGCGTTGAGGTCGATGACGAACGAGCCCTGGAGGGCTTGGCGGCCCTTCAGGAACCGGAGCCCCTCGACGATCGAGCCGAGGCTCGCCTTGGTGCCGCCACCCTGGGGGAGCATCGGCTTCATGGCGACCAGCGCGGCGATGGCGATGCCGAAGCTGGCGAAGTCGATCCAGTAGGTGGAGGCCAGGCTCACCTTGGCGATGAGCAGCCCGCCGATGGCCGGGCCCACCACGGTGCCCACCTGCATGAGGAGCTGGTTGAGGGCGGCGGCGGCGGGAAGGTGCTCGGCCCCGACCAGCTTGGGGATCGCGGCGGAGCGGGTGGGGACGTCGAGCCCGGAGAACGCCTGCTGGAGCATGACCAGCCCGAAGATCAGCCAGACCTTGGGTGCCGACGACATGGCGTTGAGGGCCAGCCCGAGGCTGGTGGCGCCGATGAGGAACTGGGCCAGGAGCAGGAGCCGCCGCCGGTCGTACTGGTCGGCCAGGGCGCCGCCCACGAGGGATCCGACGATGAGGGGGACCACGACTGCCAGGCCGAGCAGGCCGACCATGAACGACGAGCCGGTGATCTTGTACACCTGGTACGGCGCCGTCACCGCCGTCATCTGGGTGCCGATGAACGAGACCACCTGCCCGCCGTAGAGCAGTCGGAACTCCCGCGACGCCTTGAGCGGCGTGATGTCGACGAGCAGCTTGGGCACCTGGAGAGGGTACGGACCCGGCGCCGAGTTCGGAAGGTCCTCCGCTCCTCAGAGGAGCGGGGCCGGCGGGGCCGGCGGCGGGCGGGCCCGCGGCAGACCGGTCAGCTCACCCCGACGCGGGCGGTGGGGGTGAAGCGCACGGGCAGGTGCTTGATGCCCCCGACGAGCGGCACGCCGAGGGCGTCGAGCAGGACGGGCTCGCCGGTCAGCTCGATGTCGGGCAGGCGGGTGAGGAGCTGGCGGAAGGCGACCGACAGCTCGCGGCGGGCCAGGTGGGCGCCGAGGCAGAAGTGGGGGCCGGGCCCGCCGAAGCCGACGTGCGGGTTCGGGTCTCGCCGGACGTCGAAGCGGTCGGGGTCGTCGAACACCAGCGGGTCGCGGTTGGCGGCACCGTAGAAGAGGATGAGCTTGTCGTCCTCCTTGAAGTCGTGGCCCGAGAGCGTGAGGTCTCGGGTGACGGTGCGGCGCATGAACGTGACGGGGGAGGCGACCCGCACGATCTCGTCGACCGCGGTGGCGGTGACGCCGTCGAGGTCGCCCTGCCAGATCGCCCGCTGGTCGGGGTTCTGCGAGAGCAGGTGCATCCCGTGGCTGAGCGCCGTGCGGGTGGTGTCGTTGCCGGCGACCGCCAGGAGGATGAAGAACGGCCCGATCTCCTCGGGGGTGAGCATGTCCTCGCCGAGGTCGTTGTGGACCAGGGCGGACGTGAGGTCGTCGGTGGGGTTCTTGCGGCGGAACTCGGCCAGCTCGTTCATGAGCCCGATGAGCTCCATGCCGGCACCGAAGAAGGCACCGATCAGCTCGTTCGGGTCGACGGTCTCGCCCGGGAGGCCCATCATCTCGGCGTCACCGCCGCCGAGGATCACGTTGGTGGCGCGCAGCACCGTGTCGAACTCGCTGCGGGGGATGCCCATCATGTCGCAGATGACCAGCAGCGGGAACGGCTGCGAGAGGGCCTGGACGAGGTCGACCTCGCCCTGCTCGCACATGTCGTCGATGACCTCGGTGCAGATCGTCTCGACCGAGTCGAGCACGCCCTGGAGCTTCCGAGGGGTGAACGAGCGGGCGACGATGCCGCGCTGGCGGGCGTGGCGGGGGTCGTCCATGGCGATGAACGAGCCGAAGAACTCGAGCGCCTCGGGCGGCATGTCCGAGATGTTGGTGCTGCCCTTGCCCGAGCAGTAGTCGAGCGGGTGGCGGCTGATCTCGACCAGCTCGGCGTAGGCGGTGACGGCGAAGAACTCGTCGACCTCGTCGGTCAGGAGGTTGGGGATCTCCGACCGGGTGAACGGCCCTTGGGCCCGCAGCGCGGCGAAGTCGTCCATGCGGTCCTGCAGCGGTCGCCGCCAGAACTCGGCGTCGGCGATGGTGAGGCCTTCGGTGCTCATCTGGGTTCCCCTCGTGGTGCCCCGCCCGGCCGCACGCCGAACGTCAGCTGGCACCGTACCGCCGTCGCCGCCCCCAAGTTGACCGATCGGTCAACTTCGCCCCTCGGGGACCGTGAGATCGGGCCGGCCGTGAGGCTGATGGGCGAATCGGCGCGCCCCGACGCGCGGGCGCGCCGACTCGCCCGCGGTGGTGCGGGCGAGTCGGCGGATCGCGTGGGTGGGGCGCTGCCGAGCGGTCGGTTGGTTGGATCCGCTCATGTCGGAGTTGGTTCGGGTCTCCGTCCCAGGGGGCCTGTCGATGCTCAGGCGGTGTGGTGGTAGCGGGGTGGGGGGATGGGGGTGTGGTTGGTTCTTCGGAACTCGAGGCCGGTGGGGCCTCGGGTGATGGGCCAGCCGTGGTGGGCGAGGCGGTGGTGGTGTTGGCAGAGCAGGACGAGGTTGTCGATGTTGGTTTCGCCGCCGTGGCGCCACCAGGTGAGGTGGTGGGCTTGGCAGCGGTGGTGGTTGGCGTGGCAGCCGGGGTGTTCGCAGGTGCCGCCGGAGCGGGCGAGCAGGGCGGTGAGCATCGCGGCGGTGATGAGGCGGCGGGTGCGGCCGACGTGGAGGGGTTCGCCGTCGTCGTCGGTGACGACGAACGCGATGTTGGCTCGTTCGAGGAGCTCGCGGAGGGTGTGGCGGCCGATGGAGCCGCCGCCGAGGATGCGGGCGGCCCAGCGGTCTCGTTCGGTGCCGGTGAGGTTGGCGTGGTCGAGCAGGGCGGCGAGGGTGGCGGTGATGACGACGAGGGGTCGGGGCTGGCCGCGCCGGCTGCTGGTGGAGCCGTCGGTGATGAGGTCGAGGAGGGCGGCGGCGACGAGTTGGGGGTGGGTGCGGTCGTCGCCGGTGAGTTGGCCGGTGCGCCGCCAGGTGTCGATGCGGGCGTCGAGGGCTTCGACGAGGGTGGCGAGCGATTCGGGGGTGAGGTCCATCGCCACGAGGCCGCGGCCTTGGAACCCGACGACGATGGTCATGGTGTCGTCGTCGGTCTGGGGGCCGGGATCGCGGTCGGGGTCGTTGCGGCCGAGCTCGGCGAGGGCTCCGTAGCGCCACTCGATGAGGCGGGCCGCCAACCGGTCCGCGGTGAGACCGGTGGCTTCGGTGACGAGGAGGGCTTCGTCGCGGTCGAACACCTCGGCCACCTCGGCCCGGCGGGCCCGGGTCAGCTGGTGCAGGTGCGACAGGGGCAGCGACCCCGCTGCGGCGGCGGCGGACACGTGGGGCATCGACGCCGCCAACAGGCCGGTGCGGCGCAGCGCCCCCGCCGTGGTGCGGCCCGCACCCGTGTGGTTGACCAGCCAGGTGACCGGGGTGGACGACCCGTCGCCGGTCCAGTCGCCTGACGCCTCCCACCCCGGCACCGCCGCCACCGCGGCCCCATCGGCCATCGCGCACAGCTCCGCACGCGCTTCCAGCAGCACCGACAGCTCGACGCCCGCAGCCCCGCGCACGTCGATCCCCAGCACCGCGTCGACCAGGGCGTGCGCCCGCACCAGGCGGGCAGCAGCAGCATCGGCCTCGGGTCCATCGAACATGTGTTCCATGCTACGCCGAGGGTCTGACACCCAAGCCCGTCAACCACCACCAATATCGGACATCCTCAAACATTTTCGATGTCCGATTTGGTGCCGCTCGGGTCGGAGCTGGCTCCCCACAACGGGTGCCGCCGGCGATGTCCGATTTGACCGCGGTGGGTGGTCGGATCGGTCATTGACAGTGATGGGCGTGGGGTTGATGATGCCCGAGCTGTCGCTACTGATGAGTAGCTGATTTGGGCGGACGGCACCTTCTTCAACCTGGGGGTTCCGACGGTGGATGGTCAGATGCTTCGCGCCCGTGCACGTGCGGGCGGATCGTGGCGGCGCGCGGTGTCGGCGCTGCTGGGGTCGTGCGTGCTGTCGGCGGGCCTGGCGCTGGTGGTGGGTGCGGGCCCGGTGGCTGCTGACGCGTCGGCCGACTACCAGGCGGCGGTGGCGGCGGATTCGCCGACCGGGTACTGGCGGTTCAACGATGTGGTGGCGGCGACGCCCGCTGGGTGCGCGGCGGATCCGCAGTACTGCTCGCAGTACTCGGCGGCGACGACGGGCTTGAGCGAGTCCGGGGATGCGCGCTGGTACGGACCGCCGTTCGCCACGGAGCCGCATGGGATCGCGGAGAGCCAGGCCGTGCACCTGAGCGGTGGACCGGAGTCGTGGGTGGATGTGGGCACCGAGGGGGAGTTGGGGTCCTACCCGGCCGCGTCCACCGAGCTCTACTTCCGGCCGACGGCGTGGCAGAGCGGCTCGGAGGTCCTGCTGGCGACGAAGTGGGGCTTCACGCTGGCGTTGGACCACGGGGCGCTGATCCTGAGCGACCGGCCCGACAACGGGCCGGCCTCGCGGATCCACGTCGACACGAGCGGTCTCGGGACGGTGAGCCTGGGCGATTGGCACCACCTCGTCGTCCTGTGGGACGCCGTGCACCACACGCTCGGGATCGTGGTGGACAAGCGGCTGTGGTTCGCGTTGCCGACCGGCGCGCACTGGGCTCCAGATCCGTCGAGCTGGGACGGGTGGACCGGGCTGGGGGTGGGTTCGTGGCCGGGCGGGAACTGGGGAAGCCACGACCTCGGTTTCATCGGTGATGTCGACGAGCTGGCGGTCTACCCGGGTCTGCTGTCGCAGCAGCAGATCGGGAGCCACATGGGTGCGGCAGGGCTGACCGTGCCGTCCGACGATCCGGCGATCACGCGGTACCCGAGCGCCGCGGAGCGGTACGGGTCGAACCCGGCGCTGCGCAACGAGCTGTGCGTGACGTGCCTGCGCGGCGATCCGGTCGACACGTTCACGGGCAACTTCCACGAGGACCTCCCGGGGCTGTCGCTGCCGAGCCGCGCGGGAGGGCTGGGAGTGGGGCTGGCGTACAACTCGCTGGCGGTGGACAGCTCGGCGGGCAAGGCGGGGTTCGGGTTCTCCACGTCGGCGATGGCATCGCTGCGCACGAACGACGCGGACGGTTCGAAGGACGTGGTGCAGGAGACGGGTGCGCTCGTGCCGTTCGCGAAGGACGGGTCGGGGTGGAAGGCGCCGGGGAGGTTCTCGGCCACCCTGGTGCACGAGACCGACGGCACCTGGACCTTCACGCGCAACCACACCGAGACGCTCACGTTCCGTTCGACCGGCGAGATCTCGCAGATCCGGGACCGGTTCGGCGACATCACCCGGTACCGCTATCCGGCGGGGTCGAGCCTGCCGGATCAGATCACGGATCAGCCGACCGACGCGCTGGCGGCGAGCACCGGCCACTTCCTGGCCCTCACCTGGACGAGCGGGCGGCTCACGAAGGTCACCGGCCCGACCATCAACGGCACCGAGGTATCGATGGTCCTCACCTACGACAGCGCCGGCGAGCTGACCGACTACCGGGATCCGTCAGGGGGCCACTGGGTGTTCGGCTACGACGGGTCTCACCGGGTGACATCGGTGCGCAAGCCCCGCCAGGCCACCAAGGCCGTGACCCTCGTGTACGACGCGGTGGGTCGGGTCGAGTCGCAGACGAACGAGCTGGGGGCCGAGACCACGTTCGCCTACGACCAGCCGGCGGTCGACTCGACCACCACCACGGTCAAGGGCGGTGGCACGGCACCCGACCGGGTGAGCGTCGACCGCTACGTGGACGGCCGACGGGTGGAGTCGATCGAGGGCTACGGGACCGCGGCGCAGTCCTCGACCCGGTTCTCCTACGACCCGGTCACCAACGCGCTCACTTCGGTGGTCCGCTCCGACGGCAACTCCGCCACCTCCGATGACCGGGTGTGGACCTATGGCGAAGACGCGGTCGGGAACAACACCTCGGAGACCGATCCCACCGGTCGCGTCACGCGCTGGGCGTACAACTCGTCCGATCAGGTGACGTCGGTCGCGACCGGGGAGACCGCCGCGCCGCTGTCGCCGTCGACCACCGCCGTGGTGACCACGAGCTACTCCTACAACGCGTCGAACGGCCGGCTCGACTCGGTGACCGCCGCTGTCGGGACCAGCGATGCGGCGACGACCGCCTACACCTACGGCGACTCGGCGCACCTGGGTGATGTGACCACGGTGACCGACGCCCGGTTGAAGGCGTGGCCAGAGGTGCACGACCCGGTGACGGGTCTGGTGGTGTCATCGAGCGACCCGCTCACCCACACCGCCACCACCACCTACAACGCGCTGGGGTGGCCGACGGTGTCGACGTCGCCGCGGGGCAACGCGACGGCCGCCGCGCACGACTTCGAGATCACCTACGAGTACGACTTGGCGGCTCGCACGACCACGGTGACGGGCCCGGCCGGCGATGTGACGGTGACGGTGCTCGACGCGGACGGCAACACCGCGTCGGTCAAGACCGGCACCGGGACCGGTGACACGACGAGCTACGACTACACCGACACGGATCAGCTCTCCGTGGTGCACCTCCCCGGCGGGGCGACCAAGAGCTACCTGTACTGGCCCGGTGGAGAGCAGAAGCGCTTCACCAACGAGAACGGCGACCACTGGGACTACACCTACGACCCGGCGGGCCACCTGCTCACGTCGGCGGATCCCAAGGACCGCACCGAGACCTACGGGTACGACGCCTACGGCAACCTCACCACCGTCACCCAGGCCGCCGCGGGGGCGACGTGCACGGCCGCCACCAAGGTCGGCTGCGTCACCTACGCCTACGACGCGGCGGGCCGGCCGACGGGCATCGACTACTCCGACACCGCGACACCAGATGTGACCGGCATCGGCTACGACGCGCTCGGCCGCCGCACCGCGGCGACGCGCGCGGCCACGGCCACCTCGACGGCGGCGACCGAGTCGTGGGGGTGGAACGCTGCGTCGGAGCTGACCTCGCACGTCGACGTCAACGGCCAGACCACCAGCTACCGCTGGGACCCGACCGGCAACCTCGATCGGATCCGGTACCCAGACCAGACCGTCGACGTCGTGCGCGGCTTCGACGACGCCGGGCGGCTCACGACGGTGAAGGACTGGGCGGGCCGGGTCTCGGGCTTCGACTACGACGAGGACTCGAACTGGACCACGTCCACCTTCCCCATGCCATCCGGCACCGCCAACACCGACGTGTACGGGTACGACGCGGCCGGTCGGATGACCTCCGCAACGTGGCGTCAAGGCCCGAGCACCGGCACGGTGCTCGGCTCGGAGACCTACACGAGGCCCACGTCGAAGAAGGGCATGGTCGACACCACCACGACGACGGGCACCGCCACCACGTCAGGAGCCAACCCGACCACGAACACCTACGACGGTCGGGACCGGCTGACCGCCGCCGGGTCCGAGAGCTTCGCGATCGATCCGGCGGGCAACCTCACCAAGGGCCCCAGCGGTCAGCTCCAGGTGGTCGATCCGGCGCAGCAGCTGTGCTGGACATCGCCGATCGCTACGACCGGGACGTGTGCCTCCCCGCCGTCGGATGCGACCACCTACTCCTACGACGAGCGCGGCAACCGCACCTCCCAGCAGCCCGTCGGTGGCGTCGGGTCGAAGTTCACCTACGACCAGGCCAACCGGCTCACCTCCGCAGACGTGCCGTCGGTCCAGGGCGGTGAGGGTCAGCTGGCCACGTTCTCGGCGGCGCGCCTCCTCGACACCCGCAGCAGCAGCACGATCGGGGCGTGTGACCCTTCGCCGTGTGCCCGCCTGGCGTCGGGGGTGTCGAAGACCGTGACGCTCGCGGGCCAGCCTCCGCTGCCGGCCTCGAACGTGGCGGCCGTGTGGGCGACGGTGACGGTGATCAGCCCGTCGGCGAGCGGCTACCTGAGGGTCAACGCCAACGGGACCGCAGCGTCGACGACCCTGAACTACGCGGCGTCGACGAACGCCAACATCACCGCGATCATCCCCTTGACCGATGGGAAGCTCACGCTGGTGGCGTCGACGGCCACCGATGTGGTGCTCGATGTGACCGGCTACTTCAAGACGGCGGGCTCGACGGCGGACACCTACCGGAGCTCGACGCCGTCGCGGCTGGTCGACACGCGCAACGGAACCGGAACCTGTGACGGGAACCCGTGCAGCACTCGCGCTGCGGGGCAGACCACCTCGGTCACCGCGGCGGGACAGGCGGGGCTGCCGGCGTCGGGTCTGCATGCGGCGGTGATCTCGCTCACCGTCATTGCGCCGGCATCGCCGGGGCAGGTCAAGGTCGACAACGGGTGGGGCGGTGGCGGCGCCGCGACCATCAACTACGTCGCGGGGCGGACGGTGAACGAGACGGTGGTCGTTCCGGT
The DNA here is from genome assembly GCF_049993875.1 of Aquihabitans sp. McL0605. NCBI lineage: Bacteria > Bacillati > Actinomycetota > Acidimicrobiia > Acidimicrobiales > Iamiaceae > Aquihabitans > Aquihabitans sp. McL0605. The sequence goes on along the minus strand of NZ_CP188252.1, from coordinate 1,229,342 downwards.
CGACAGCGGGGGTCGCTTCACCCTCTGGACGGGGACGGTGCTGGATGTCGTCATTGATGTGTCGGGCTACTTCACGGTGCCGTCGGTGTCGTCGCCGGGGATGGCGTTCCATGCGACCAGCGGCGCGAGTCGTCTGGTCACGGTGGCTTCGGGCGGATCTTCGGGTCCGTGCGTGGGCGGGTCGTGTGGGGCCCTGGTGGGGTCGGTGCGTCAGCGGATCCAGGTGGCGGGCCAAGACGGGGTCCCGTCGAGTGCGGTTGGGGTGGTTGGTTCGGTGACGTTCACCGATCCCGCCGTCGATGGGTACGTGCGGCTGAACCCCACGTTCTCCACGGGGATGGGCCTGGGCGCGGACGAGACCGTGAACGTGCTCAACGGCCAGGTGCGCAGCTCGGTGGTGCTCCTGCCGCTGAAGTCCGATGGGACCATCGAGATCGTGGCGACGGCGGCCATCGCGACGTGGAGCTTCGACATCGCCGGCTACTTCACCCAGCCGACCGGCACCTTCACCTACGGCTACGACACCACCGGCACGCGTGCCACGAAGACCGATCCCGATGCGGTCACCACCGAGTTCACCTACTCCGCCGGCGCCGGCCTGCCGCTGCTGTTGCGACAGAAGACCGGCAGCGCGTCGACGTGGATCATCTACGGCCCCGGCGATCAGCCCATCGAGCAGATCGACAACGCCGGCACCGCCACGTGGCTCCATCACGACCAGCTCGGCTCGGTCCGCCTGTCGACCTCGAGCACCGATGGCACCGAAGCCTCCCGGCGCACCTTCAACGCCTACGGCACCACCAAAGCCCAGTCCGGCACCCAACCGCTGTTGGGCTACGCCGGCCAGTACACCGACGGAGAGACCGGCTTCCAATACCTCCGAGCCCGCTACTACGACCCCACCACCGGCCAGTTCCTCAGCGTGGATCCGCTGGTTTCGATTACCGCTGCACCGCTCGCCTACGCTGACCAAAATCCAGTGCATTCTGGGGACCCAAGCGGGCTATGCACGCACGGGTTTGACTGTTCTGGCGACTATCTTGGCGGTGTCGAGTCAAATGGGGGAATGACATATACTGGAAGCCCAGTTCTCGTAACGCCCAACTGTGATCAGGGGATCAATGTTGACGGACGGAACCAAGATATGGACGCCGACGGCAACCTTCAACAGCGACGCACTGGAGGCCAGCTTGGTGGAAATGATGGATTCCGCATTGACTTCGATCGTATCGCGAGCGAGTTGCGTGATCTTGCGAGTCCAAGCAATGTTGGATCGTGCATAGCCGGAGGAGCGACCGACGCGGTGAGCGGCGGCATAGTCGGATCCGCCATCCCTGGCATGGGAACGTTCTGGGGCACTATTCTTGGAGGCGCAATAGGGTGCGTTAGTTCGGCCATGAACGGCGGAGCGCCGCCCGGGGCCCCGGGTCCCTAGCCGTGGTACGTCACAATCCCGGAAAGGCAGAAGCTACAGAACATGTATCAGAGATACATTGAGTGGTCCCTGCGGCAGTCAGTGAGGGTTCAGGCGGTTGTAGGCGGATTCATCTTCGGTTTGATACTTGGAGTGCCGGTGGCATTTGGCGGTGGAGTCGCCGCCTTTCTCGCAACGGTCGCGTTCTGCACTTGCGTCATGGCTGTGGTTGGCGAAGTTAGATGGCGACGTGATCGACAAGGAGGATAAGTAGCATGGCCTGTTCAGTTTCATGATTGAAATGATCGTCTTATCTATCGTTGGGGTTGGTGCTGTGGTTTGCGGCGTTGGTCACTTGTATTGGCCGGAGTCATGGAACGTGCCATACGTTCCTGAGGACTCAAGCCACGCTCAGGTTGGTAGAAAAATGCTCGCTCTGGCGTGTATTGCGATAATCATTCTTGCGATCCGAGGCATGTTCTGAATGGGTTCGCTCGACGGCATGGTCTGCAAACGCATCTCATGATCGTTGGTTCGAGGAGTTCGGATCTTTGGCTGCGCTTGACGGGCGCGACACTATTTATCATAAAGCACAAAGGATCCCTCGTTGGATCAGCGGTATCTAGGTTCAGTTGATGGGCATATGGCGTCGGGATAAATCTCGGGTGTTGGAGCGGGACAGCCGGGAGTCACTCGCCGGTGCGCGCGACGCCTCTCGACGAGGTAGCTGCCCTGCTGCACAACGTGCGCCAGGAGACCCGTTGATCCGATTTGAGGATGATGTGAACCAGAACAATGGGCCCGGCGGCCAGTGGGTACCTGTCGGTGACGACCAGCACGTCGGTGGACTTCGTGATCGACGTGTCGGGCTACTTCGCCAACCCCACCTCAACCAGCGTCGGCCTTGCCTATGAGCCGTTGGCGGCGTCGGTCCGTCTGGTCGACAGCCGGACCCCGGCTGGGAGCTGCGTGCCGACAGCATGCGCGCCGCTGGCCGCGGCGGTGCGCCAGCGGGTGCAGGTGGCAGGTCAAGGTGCCATCCCGTCGACGGCTACCGCGGTGGTCGCCGACCTCACGATCCTCAACCCGGGTGCGGATGAGACCGTGCAGATCAACCCCGACGGGTCGGCCGGGATGGGGACCCTGGCGGATGGGAAGGTGGTGTTCGACAGCACCGCGACGAACCGCAACAGCCTGGTGATGGTTCCCCTCAAGGCCGACGGCACCATCGAGATCGTTGCCAACCACTCCGCTGATTGGCTCCTCGACGTCACCGGCTACCTCGCTCAGCCCACCAGCACCTACGCGTACCGCTACGACACCACCGGCACCCGGGCATCGAAGACCGATCCGACCGGAGCCACCACCGAGTTCACGTACTCGGCCGGCGCCGGCCTGCCGCTGCTGTTGCGACAGAAGACCGGCAGCGCGTCGACGTGGGTCATCTACGGGCCCGGCGGCCAGCCGATCGAGCAGATCGACAGTGCCGGCACGGCCACGTGGCTCCACCACGACCAGCTCGGCTCGGTTCGCCTGTCCACATCGAGCACCGACGGCACCGAGGTCTCCCGGCGCACCTTCAACGCCTACGGCACCGTCAAAGCCCAAAGCGGCACCCAACCCCTCCTCGGCTACGCCGGCCAGTACACCGACGGAGAGACCGGCTTCCAGTACCTCCGAGCCCGCTACTACGACCCTGTCACCGGGCAGTTCATCAGTGTGGACCCGTTGATCGGTGCGACTCGGAGCCCTGTCGATTACGCCGCATCCAACCCAAGCGTGTATTCGGACATGTCGGGCAAATGGCCCGGAAGTGGGTTCGTAAAGAAACATTGGCGCGACCTTGCCTCTCGCTCGAGTGTGGACCATCGTCGCCATGGAAGCGTGTGATTTGATGCTTCAGCGATACAACGCGTGGGCGAGGCGTCAGAACGTCTTCGTGCAGACGGTGTGCGGGTTCGCGCTGCTCGACGTGATCTAAGTGACCGGTTGGACCGCAGGCCCCAGGACGCGGCGGGGCCACCCGACCGTTGGGATCGGGTGGCGCCGTGGAAGGAGTGGAGGGTCGCCCCTCCCACGGCACCGGGCTGCGTCGGTCGATCGCCCCCTCCTGCTCTGCGATCGACCGACGGACCTGGTGCCTCAGGGGATGATGCGCCCCTTGTACTCGGCTGAGCCGAGGATGTCGGAGATCTCGACGTTGATCGAGGCCTTCGCCAGCTCGGTGGTCAGCTGGGCCGCCGTGGGCAGCCGCTGGAGCATGTGGCGGTACACGATGACCGTCTGCACCTTGCGGAGGCTCTTGTTGCGGTACTCCGAGCCCTCGCTGAACTGGGTCATCATCGTTCCCCGGGGGAAGCCGCCGTCGAGCTTGTTCACCCAGAAGGTCTTGCCGCCGGCATCGGGGGCCCGTCCGAACAGGTTGCCGTAGACCAGGTTCACGAAGTCGGAGTTCGAGAGCGGTCCGTAGGTCCGGACGAACTCCGACGACAGCGCGAACTCCTTCGAGATCCGCTCCAGCGACTTGCCCCCCGTCAGCTGACCGAGCCAGTAGTCGTACCCCGACCGGTCTGGCGACCGGAGGAAGTAGGCGAAGTACAGGCGGGAGATGCGGGCCTGGGGGCCGGTCCCGTCGGGGCGGGCCACCGAGTTCGCCCCGTAGAAGAGGCTGCCCATGATCACGTCGGGAGCGGTCTTGCCCCCGCCCACCAGAGACGAGTGCACCGACGACTTCTCCGCCGCCGTGGCGCTGCGGCCCAGGAAGTCCTTGGCCTGCTGCTCGGTGAACGTGTCCGTCGAGAGGAAGGGCACGTAGGCGCCCGGGGTCACCGGCTCGCTGTCGGCGGCCGGTCCCGTGGTGCCGGCGGCGACCGCCTGCACGTGGAACACCCGGCTGACGTCGTTGGGTGCGGTGATCGTCTGGAAGGTGCCCGTCGCCGATGCCGGGAAGTCCGGGATCGTCGGCAGCGCCGGCGTGGCCGTCACCCGGTAGTGATCGATGGCGGCGGAGCCGGCCGTGGCCGCCCCCCACTTGAGCATCACCTTGCCGGCGCCCGCCTGGACGGTGACGCCGTTGGGGGCCGACGGGGCGGTCAGGGTGAGCCCCTGGCTGAAGTGCCAGTAGTGGAGCGTCACCTGGTCGGCGGCGATCACGGTGACGCCGGTGGCGTCGGTGATCGGAGCCTTCGACCCGCTGGTGTCGTTGATCCGGCCGGTGCCGGGCCGGCTCATGACCTTCTCACCGAGGCCGGCGCCGAACGCCAGCGTGGAGAGCGGGGCCGTCTTGCGGTAGATCGCCCCGCCGTTCTCGCCCTTGCCGCCGGCCACCTCGGGACCGGTCACGAACAGCTGGGCCGTCTGGTGGGTGGCGTCGAGCTCGAGGACCGGGCGGGTGGTGTTGGTCGAACCGACGTAGGCCGTGGTCCGGGTCCAGTTGCCGGTGCTCGACCGGTGCATCACCTCGATCAGCGGCTTGGAGCCGCTGTCCATGCGGGTCTTCACGGCGGCGTACACGTCGCCGTTGAGGGCCTTCAGGTTGACGTGGTCATCGCCCACGCCGATGCCGGTGTACGCCGCCTCGGCGGCCGCCCAGGTGACGGGGCCGGAGCCGGCCGCCGTGGTGGCGAACCAGAACCCGTCGTGGCCGACGGCCTGATCGCTCCACATGATGCCCACCTGGGTGCCGAAGGCGACCAGGGAGGCCACGTCATCGCTGCTGGTGGTGGCCTGCGCATCGGTGAGGGCCGCGGGCGCCGACCAGGTGTTGCCACCGTCGGTCGAGCGCTGCCAGTACACCTTGTTGGCCATGGCCCACGACGACCAGATGGCGCCGGTGCTGTCGACGTCGATCGTGAGCGACTCCATCTCGTAGTCGTTCATGTTCTTCGGGAAGCCGACGACCTTCGTGTAGGTCTTGGTGCCGGCGTCGTAGGTGAACTTGGTGATCTTCGTCTTGTTCGAGTCGGTGGTCTCCGCCACGCCCGTGGCGGTGCCGATGAACTTGTGCGACGCCACGTACAGGTTGTTGCCCGAGACGACGACGTCGAGCTTGGTGGTGCCCCGGTTGTCGAGCAGCGTGGCGGTGGGGACCCAGGTCCCGCCCGTCAGCTTGTAGATGTAGAAGTCGGCGTTCGCTCGGCCGGTGGACGACGGGGTGCCAGTCTTCAGCATGGCGGCGTACCAGGCGCCGTCCTGGAACCAGACCTTGCTCTGCGGCTTCGACACGGTCGGGTTGGTCGCCTCGACGTACGGCGCATCCTCGGTGCCGATGTCACCGACGGCGGCCTGGGCCTGCTGCCCCGCGAAGGGCAGCAGGGCCAGGACCACCGCGGCCCCGACGATGAGGGTCGCAGCTCGTCGTCGGGGCCGGGTGTGGTGGATCTCCGGGGTCGCACGGCCGCGCCCCCATCGGGTGCGTCCTTCTTCGGTGCGCGCTCGTGCTGATGTCATGGGACCCTCCAGTCGCCCGCGCCTTGTTCGGCGCTGAGGCCAGTGTCAGCTCGCCCGGTCGTCGGGACGACCGCTCGGAGGGTGAGGAGTCGTACGCCTTCTGTCTGAACCTGGCCCCACCAGGTCGTCGTACCGTGCGCGCATGGACACGTGGGCGATGAGCTGATGGGGCGCGAGACGCTGGTCCTCCTGTGCTTCGCGGGGCTCGTGATGCTCGCCGCCGTCCGCATGGTGCAAGACAGCCGGCTGCACGGCGCACCCAGCCCGGCCCGCCAGGTGGGGTTCGGCCTGTGCTGCGGGATCCTGGGCGCGGTGGCCGCCGCGGTGCCCTACGCCGACGTGGTGCCCGACCGCCTCGAGGTGCCGCTGCTGGTCTTCGTCCCGCTGGCGTTGGCCGGTGCGGTCGCACTGCACCTCACCCGGGCCCGGACGATCCGGCTGGGCGCCCGCGACCTGCGGCCCGGCGCCACCCCGATCCCGGCGCTCACCCGCCTCCACCCCTCGATCCCGTCCACCCCTGCCGTCGTGGTGCCGGTCGGGCCCGACGCGCCGGCGGCCCTGTCCGCCCCGCTGACGCTGCTCCCGCCTCCGCCCGACGCCGAGCCCGACGAGCCCGACGAGCCTGATGAGCCGCCGACCGACGACTCGCTCGCGGCTGACGCCGCCGCAGCCGGCGATGACGCCGATGCCGATGCCGATGCCGACGCCGTCGCCGAGCTGGCGACCGAGCTGGCGACCGAGCTGGCGACCGAGGGGGACCCGGCGCCGGTGGCCTCGGTGAGCGCCCGACCCAAGCCGGGCCCCGTCGGCGAAGGCTCCGACCGCACCCGCCGCCCCGCCCGAAACCTGCCCCGGCGCCCGCCGCGACCCCGCCGCACCCCAGCCGCGGCGCCGGAGATCGCGGCGGTCGACGGGGCCCAGTCCGTCGAGGGCTGACCGCCTGATCCCCAGGCGGCATCGGGCGGCGGCCGGCGCCAGCGGGCGGGCCCGAAGGGCGGTGGTCAGCCCCCGACGAGGCGGCGGAGGCCGGGGGCGTTGCGGTGCTCGACCATGCGGACGCACAGGGGGCCGTAGTGGCCGGTGTCGCCTTCGGGCAGGCGGCTCTGCTCCTTGACCGCCCGGTGCATCCAGCAGGTGTGCAGCAGCGGCTCGACGAGGTGCGGCTCGATCCCGAGGCGGGCCCGGTACTGCTCGACCCACTGGGCGGCCTGGTGGTTGATGGTCGACGAGCCGAGCAGGTGCCGGCCGATCGCCCGGTTGCGGTCGAGGCCGCGCCGGCGGCCGGCCCTGACCGCGAACGAGCGGGTGAAGTAGAAGAGGTCCCACAGCGGCGGACCGGGCAGCTCGGCGGACTCCCAGTCGAGGATCCGGACCCGCTCGTGCTCGTCGACCATCAGGTTCCAGGTGCCCAGGTCGCCGTGGAACAGCACCCCCGCCATCGGCTCGTCGGCGAGGAGGGCCACCTGGTCGGCCAGGAACGCTGCGGTGGCGACCGACGGGTGCTGGCGCTCGACGAAGCGCCGGTGCAGGTCGTGCAGGGCGTGGTCGCCGTTGACGGGCGGCAGGACGCGCACGGTGGCGGCCCCCAGCTCGGTGATGGCGGCGACGGCGTCGGCCGCCAGGGGGCAGTCGACGCGCAGGGTCGAGCGGTGGAGGAACGGATGGCCGGCGATGGCCTCGTGCACCGACGCCGTGAGCCCCGCCACCTCCATGGTCGCCACCACCTGCGGGATGCGCTCGGCCACCACGCCGCCACGGTGCTCGATCGAGTCGAGGGCACCGGCCTCGTTCTGGAGCCGGGCGTTGAAGCGGGGATGGCGGGTCAGCTTCACGATCAGGTCGCGCGGCTCGGGCTCGGCCAGGTGGACGCGGGCGATCGCCTTCTGTGACGGGTACGCGGACGGCACGTGGAGCGACCACGTGGCCGCCGGGGCGACGGCGGGGAGGTCGACCGGCCGACCGGCGGGGTCGAGGGCCGGCTCGCCGCGGGTGGCAGCGGCTCGGGCGATGGCGCCGGCCACCACCGCGTCGAGCCAGCCCGGTGCGGTGCGGTCTGGCGCGGCCGTGCGGGTGGCGACGTGGGGGCGGCGGGCGTGGGCCCGCCGGCGTCCGGCCGGCTGCTCCGGCCCGACGGCCCGGATGGTCCCGAGGTCGGCTTGGGCCAGGGCATCGACCCACGCGCCCTCGGGTCGACGGGCCAGCACCACCGCACCGGTGCGGCCGAGCCACGCCGTCTCGTGCAGCGGCCCGCTCGCCGCGCTGCTCGCCTCGTGGCCGAGCACGAGGAGCTCCGCCGGTGGGGGCAGCTCCGGCGCGGCGCGGCCGCCGACGTCGGCGGCCTGGACCACCTCGACGACGGCCCCCTGCTCGCGGAACCACTCGGCGATCCCGGGTGCGGGGGAGCCCACGAACAGCACCGACGCCGGCGCCGGGTCGTCGAGGTGGAACAGCCACGGCGGGCACGCGGGCGCGCCGGGACGGTTGTCGACCTTGGGCCCGCCCGCGAGGCGCAGGAGGGTCACGGTCCCGCCACCGGGGTGATCACCAGCTGCGGGCCGGTGGCGGTCTCGCGGCTGGTCCAGATGGCGCTGTCGGTGCCGGTGCCGACGAGCGAGAACGCGATCGGACCGGCGCCGGTCACCGCGCTGGTCACGTCGTACTCCACCCAGACCCCCTGGGCCTCGACGCCGAGGTTGAGCAACGTGGCCGTGGGCGCGGGCGCGGTGCTCCAGGTGATGGTGGTCTCGCCCCAGCCGGTGCTGGTCTTGAACAGGGTGCCGGCGGCCTTGCTGCCGTCGGTCACGAACAGCCGCAGCACGGCCTTCGCCGGCGTGCCGGTGAACCCGGTGGGGTTGAACTGGATGTAGCTCGAGTAGGCGGGGTCGCCGGCGCGGGTGCGCAGGTCGGTGGTGGTCCCGTAGTTCTTGGTGGGGCTGGCGCTCTTGACCTGGGCGTCGGCGGTCGCCTGGAAGGTGACCGGAGTGGTCCCAGGGGGCGCGGTGCCCACGCTGATCAGGTTGGTCTTGGTGACCGGGGCGCCGCCGGCGGAGTTCGACGCCTGGAGCGTCACGCTGTACGTGCCCGGGGTCGTGTACGTGTGCACCGGGCTCTGCTCCGTGGACGTGCCGCCGTCACCGAACTGCCACGACCACGTGGTGGGGCCGTTCGAGGACGTGTCGGTGAAGGTCACGGCCAGCGGTGCGTTGCCGGTGGTGGGCGTGCTGTCGAACGACGACACCGGTGCGGTCGGCGGGCCGCCCGTGGGCGTGATCACCAGCTGGGGGCCGGTGGCGGTCTCCCGGCTCGACCAGATCTGGCTGTCGGTGCCGGTGCCCGTGAACTTGAAGGCGACCGGTCCGGTCCCCGTGACCAGGCTCGTCACGTCGTACTCGACCCAGGTCCCGAGCGTGGTCGCGCCGAGCGTCGTCGGCGTGCTGGTCGCGGCCGGCGCGTTGCCCCAGTTGATGGCGCTCTCACCCCAGCCGGCGCTGGTCTTCGCCAGGGTGCCGGGGGCCTTGCTCGCATCGGTGACGAACATCCGCAGCACGGCCTTGGCGGGGGCGCCGCTGAACCCGGTCGGGTTGAACTGCACGTAGCTCGAGTAGGCAGGATCGCCGGTGCGGGTGCGCAGGTCGGTGCTCGTCCCGTAGTTCTTGGCGGGATCCGAGCTCTTCACCGGGGCGTCGGCAGTGGCCGGGAAGGTGACCGGGGTGGTCGTCGGCGGCGCGGTGCCCACGTTGATCAGGTTGGTCTTCACGACCGAGTTGCCGCCGGCGCTGTTGGTCGCCTGCAGGCTCACGGTGTACGTGCCCGGCGTGGTGTACGTGTGCACGGGGTTGCGCTCGGTCGACGTGCCCCCGTCTCCGAACTGCCACGCCCACGACGTGGGGTTGTTGGACGACGTGTCGGTGAAGGTCACGTCGAGCGGCGCGTCGCCCGTCGTCGGCGTGGAGTTGAACGCCGCCACCGGTGCCGTGGCGGCCGGCGGGCCGCCCAGAGGGTCGTAGTGCGTCCAGTACCGCCGGGTGCTGTCGTTGGTCGCCAGCACCACCAGGCCGGTGGTCCCGTCGACCGCCTGCTTGGTGGACGTGGAGTTGTTGATGTCGTCGTTGTCGGCATCGGTCAGCACCGGGGTGCCCTTGCCCGGCGCGAAGTTGATGTTCGACAGCGGCGCCGTCTTGCGGTAGATCGACCCGCCCGACTGGCCGCTCGTGGCGAACATCTGCACCTCTTGGTGCTGCTGGTCGATCAGCACGATCGGCCGGGTGTGGTTGTCGGACCCCAGGCCGAACACGTGGCTCGTCCAGACGCCGGCCGGGCTCCGGTCGAGGAGGTGGATGAGCGGCGAGCTGCCGGTCAGCGACGTCTTCACGGCTGCGAGGATCCGCCCGTTCTGGTCGGCCACGTTCTTCAGGTTGATGTGGTCGTCGGAGAAGAGCGGGCCCCGGTACGCCACCTCGGGCGTGCCCCAGGTGCCCTGCGGGTCGGTGTCGAGGTGCTTGCTGAAGTACATGGTGCCGTCGGTCTCGTTGCTCCACATGATGCCGATGCTGTTGCCGCTGAACGCGGTGACCGACGAGATGTCGTCGGTGGTCAGCGTCGTGCCGGTGACGGGCAGGAGGAACGGCGCGCCCCACGACACGCCGCCCGGGGTCGACACGGCGGCCATCACCCGCTGGTTCTGCGTCCACGTCGCCCAGATGCGGCCCACGCTGTCCTCGTCGATCACGAGGGTCTCGGACTTGGCGTTGTTGATCTGCACCGGGAACCCCGCGTCGAGCGTGTACGTGCCGGTGGCCTGCTGGTAGCTGAAGCGCTGGAGGTAGGCCGGAGCGGCGGCGGTGCTGCTGGATCCTTCGGCGAAGGCGTGCGACGCCACGTACAGGTGCGAGCCGTCCCACAAGGTGTCCGCGCGGGCGTTGGACCGGTCGTCGAGCCGCGTGGCCGTCTTCACCCACTGGTGGGTGGCCAGGTCGAGCTTGTGGACGTAGAAGTCGGCCGTGGTGGTGTCCCACATGTCGGCCCACCACGAGCCGTCGTTGAACCAGAGCTTGCTCTCCGGCTTGGAGCCGCTCGGCGAGCCCGATGCCCCGTCGAACGATTGGCCCTCCCAGCCGATGTCCCCTGGGGAGGCGGCCGGTGCGGCGGCCACCGCAGCCCTGGCGGGTGCGGCGGGTGCGGCCGAGGCGGCCGGTGCGGCGCCGGCCGGGATGACGGGTTCAAGCGCGGCCAGCGCCAGGAGCGCGCCGATCACCCCCAGCACGAGGGTGGCGATCCGGGTCGGCGACCGGTGATGGGTTCTCGCTGTGCACGTCATGGCTTCTCCCCTTCGGAGGGTGCGGGTGCAGTACGGCAGGTGTCCCGGCGTCGTTGACCATCCCCATGGCGGCGGCAAGGCCAGCGAGGAGCCAGAAGTAGCGGATGTAGGCGAAGTGCAGGAAGAGGCCGGTCGTGAGGTAGGTCACGATGGCCAGGCCGAAGCCGGTGGCGAGCGCGGCGGCATCGGGGTCGGTGGTGAGGTACCGCCTGCGGACCTTGCCGAGCGCGGTCAGCAGCGATCCGGCGAAGCAGGCGAACGTGACCAGCCCGAGCAGGCCGGTCTCGGCCGCCAGCCCCAGGTACAGGCTGTGCGCCTCCCGGTCGACGCCGACGATCCGGTCGGCGCCCTGGGCGCGCGCCTGGTCCTGGAAGTAGGTGGGGAACAAGCCGGTGCCCACCCCGACCACCGGGTGGTGGAGGAACACCGCGATGGCGGCGGTGGCCTCGGTGGACCGGTTGGCGAACGAGCCGTCCTGCGCGGTGGCGCCGCCCGTCGTCGACCGCACCGACGAGCTCGCGGTGACCACGGTGGTGGCGCGGTTCGCGAACGTGGGCGCGAAGACGAGCAGGGTCCCCACCGCCACCCCGGCCACGATCAGCGCGGTCCTCAGGCGGACCCACCGGACGATCACCGCGATCAGCACCATCAGCACCAGGCCCACCACCGAGCCGCGCGAGTACGTCAGCACGATGCCCACCACGATGCCGACCCCCGACACCTTCGCCAGCAGGCGCACCGCCCGCGAGCGGTCCTTCCAGCCCAGGGCCACGGCGATCGGCACGGTCACCGCCAGGCTCTGGGCCCACCGGTTCTGCTCGCCGATCGGACCGGCGTGGCGCGCCGATCCGCCGCCGCTGGCCCGGTTGATCACCGCGTTGCTCATCGTCGAGAAGCCGGCGAAGTCCTGGTGGTCGGCGCCGGTGACCTCCTGGAAGAGCGAGAGCGTCCCGAGGAAGCCGGCCACCACCACGAGGACGATCGCGGCGAGGCGGACGAGGCGCCACCCGCGCACGGCGTTGGTGAGCAGGAGGAAGAGCACGACGCCCTCGAGCAGGAACGTCTGGACGGTCGCCACGCTCGTCGCCGGGTCGCGCGCCAGGAGGGCGCCGACCATCTGGACGACGAGGAACGCCACCATCCACAGCGCGGCGCGGGGGATGAGGATCGGCTGGCGGTGGGCGAACACGTGGTAGCCGGCGGTCACCAGCAGCAAGATGGGGACGAGGAGCGCGACGGCGCCGGGGATGCCGTGGTCGTGCACGGCGATCACCGTGGCGTTGGAGAAGATCAACCCGACGGCCACCAGGGCCGCGGTCTCGGGCCGGGCCGCGATCAGGACCGCGACCAGCGCGGCCACCAGCCCGAGCACCGGCAGCAGGTTCCCGTGCGCCACCACCGCCGCCACGATCGCGGCCGTCACGACCGCGATGCGAGCGACCCATGGCCCCTGGTGGCCGCGCCCGGTCGGCCCGGCGGGACCGGTGGGGCGGGCCGAGCTCGCGGGGCCGGTGGTGGTGGCCGCGGTCATCGGGGGACCTCGGTGTCGGCGTCGGCGGCCGTGCCGGTGCCGGTGGCCGTCTCACTTCCGCCCTCGGCCCCGAGGGCGCGGTCGGTCAGGTCGATCGTCACGTCGCCATCGGTGCGCTCGGGCTCCCAGTGGACGATCCGGCGGCCCGACACGATGTTCCACGCGGCGACGAGGCCGGCGCCGTTCACCATGCAGAAGTACCCGGCCAGCCCGCCGAGGCGGCTGCGACCGATGCGCCCGCTCGGGTGGGCCAGCGCCAGCGCCCCCGGCACGTACACCGCGAGCTGGCCGGCGAGGGCCACCCGGTAGATCGGGCGGCGCCGGCTGCACGCCGCGCTCGCGGCCAAGGCGGTCAGCAGCGGGATCCCCATCAGCCGGCGCAGGACCTTGTGGTTGATCAGCTGGTAGGCGTAGAAGCCCTGCTCGCGCGGGTCGAGCAGCCGCCGCCGGTAGGCCACCGCAGCCAGGCCGCGGGTCATCACCCGCACCTTGCGCCGGAACTCGGCATCGGTGCTGGCGGCGACCGGTTCGAACACGGTGGCATCGCCGGCGAACACCAGCCGGTGGCCCTGCTCGATCACGCCCGTCGAGGTGGTGAAGTCGTCGGTGACGCCCTCGGGCACGGTGCCCACCAGCTCGCGCCGCACCGCGTAGAGGGCACCGGTGGCCCCGATGACGTTGCCTCCCGCGCTCTCGGCCTCCTTGAGGATCCGGTCGAAGTCCCAGTAGCGCCGCTCGCCGTCGACCGTCCCGCTGCCGGGCAGGCCCGAGGCGGCGGCGGCCGGAGGCTCGTAGCGCTGGTCGCCGGCCACGCCCCCCACCTCGGGGTCGGCCAGGGGGCGGACGATCTTGCGCAGGGCGTCGGGGGCGAAGCGGCTGTTGGCGTCGGTGAAGACGAGCACGTCCTGCCTCGACGCCGTGATGGCGGCGTTGAGCGCGGCGGCCTTGCCGACGCGCGGCAGCACCAGCACCCGGACGCGGGGATCGATCGCGGCAGCCTCGGGCGTGCCGTCGGCCGAGCCGTCGGAGGCCACGATCACCTCGACGAGGTCGACCGGGTAGTCGGCGTCGAGGACGCTGTGGAGCTTGGGGCCGATGCTGGTCGCCTCGTCGTGGGCGGCGATCACCACGGAGATCGACGGGGTGATGTCCCCGACGAGCACGTCCCGGCCGAACAGCCGGCCCCGGACGATCGTCACCAGCGGGAACGCGACGTAGGTCTGGACCAGCACCGCGACCGACACCCAGAACAGCTCCTCCATCAGGCCGTCCTTCCCGTGAACAGCTGGGCGAGGCGGAGCCCCGACCGGTCGGCGTCGAACTCGGTGGCGACCAGGACGTGGGCTCGAGCGGTGAGCGCGTCGACCAGGCCGGGGTCGTGGTCGACGCGGAGCAGGGCGGCGGTGAGCCCGTCGCGGTCACCCGGGTCGACGAGCAGGCCGGTGTCGCCGTCGCGCACGATCTCGGGGATGCCCGAGAGACGGCTGGCCACCACCGGCACCCCCACCGCCATGGCCTCGACGATCACCACGGGGAGGCCCTCTCGCCGGCCGTCGGCGCTGGGGACGCTGGGGGTCACCAGCACGTCGGAGGCGTTCATGAGGTCCCGCACCCTCGGCTGGGGGACCGCACCCGTGAACGAGACCACCTCGCTCAGGCCGGCTGCCTCGACCTGGGCGTGGAGGGCAGCGCGGTCGTCGCCTTCGCCCACCAGGGTGAGGCGGACGTCGACCCCGGCGCGCCGAGCCCGCCGGCACGCCTCGATCAGGTGGGCCTGGCCCTTCACCTCGTGCAGCGTCCCGACGCAGATCGCGCGCAGCGGGTCGCCGGGCGCACGAGGGCGGGGCGGCCGAGCGGGGAAGTCGCTCGGGTCGATGCCGCAGTGGACGACCACCACCCGGTCGGCGGGCACGCGCACGCCGGCCTCCCGGCAGGCGGCGAGCACCACCTCGCGGTTGCTCTCCGACACGGCCACCACGAACGCCGCGGCCGCCACCTTCTGGGCGAGCATGTGCTGGTCGCGGTGGATGTCGGACCCGTGGGCCGTGAAGCTGAACGGGATGCCGGTGAGCTGGTTGATCACGTAGGCCGCGGCCGCGGGGTGGGTGGCGAAGTGGGCGTGGACGTGCTCGATCTCCTCGTCCTCGAACTGCTCGCCCAGGCGGACGGAGACCGGGAACGCGGCCAGCGCGCCCTGCAGCAGCCGGCGGCTGCCGAGGTTGTGGCGGATCAACGACGCGAGCGTCCGCAGGTAGGTCCGGGGCTGGCGGCGCAGCGCCCGCCCGTTGGCGGCGAGCACCGCCGACGACAGCAGCGGCTGGTGGTGGACGCGGGCGGCGAGCGAGCTGGTGGTGGGCTGCTCGACGTGGGCCCGTTCCTCGTGCAGCGGGTAGAGGTGGACATCGATGCCGGCGCGCAGCACCGCTTCCATCTCTCCGGCCACGAACGTCTCGGTCAGGCGCGGGTAGCGCGACACGAGGTACGCCACCCGCGGCCAGGCCGTGGGCGGAGCGTCGTCGGGGGACGAGTCTCCAGGGGCCGAGTCGTCAGGTGGCGGCTCGTCGGGGGCGGGTCGGTCGAGCACCGAGGAGGGACGCAACGGTGGCGGGATCACCGTTGCGCCCCCGACCTGGTGGTGGCGGGCCCGGCTCGGCGACGGGCGACCGTCGCGCTGCCGGAGCCGCCGCGAGCACGCTCCTCGGTCGCCGAGGCGCCGATGAGCTCGCCGTCAGCGGGATCGGGTTCGGGACGGACGTCGACCGGCTCGTCGGCGCCGGCGGGCTGCAGGACCGGTTCGTCGACCCCTCCATCGAGATCGGCCGCTCCGGCGTCGTCCGGGTCCGCGGCGTGGCGCTCGCTCGTCGGGGTGCGGCGACCGTTGGCCCGGCCGCTGCGCTTGGACGGGGCGGACCGCTCGTGGAGGACGCTCATGGCCAGGTTGGCATCGACGGCCTGGAGGTTGACCACGGCCTCGGAGATCGCGGACCGCCGGGCCTGGAACCGGCGCACGCCCAGGACCGTCACGTCGGACACCCGGGCCCACACCAACGTGGCGGCGCTCACGGTGGCCGGCTGGCCGTGGACCACGAGGAGGCCGCCGTCGGCGGCCAGCCAGTCCCGCAGGGCGATGGCCTCGTCGGGGGTGACCGACTCGGGGTCCATCGCAGGGTCCGCCGCCTGGCGGACCACGGTGCCCCGGCTGTCCCCCGAGAGCATGATCACCTCGCCCGTCGAGCTGTCGAGCGCCGCGACCGACGGACGGCGGTGCGACCAGACCTCGGCGAGGCGCCGGGCGAGCCCATCGGTCCCGTCATCGGCCGTGACGCCGGTGATCAGGACGCACCTCACCTCCGGCGCGGCCAGGTCCACGTGGGTGGCGATCATGCGGTACGGCTCGAGGTCGCGCTGCCGATCGCCGTCGCCCCGGCCCCGGTGGCGCTTGAGGGCGAGCGTCGGCACGCCGGTGAGGGCATCGACCTTCTCCTCCGACTCCGCCGTGTCGCCTACGAACTCGAACAGGAGGACCAGGGTGAGCGATCCGAGGAGGCCGGCGAGGGCCGCCAGGGGGACGATGAGGTCGAGCCGGGGGCTGATCGGCTTGCTCGGCGCGTTGGCCGGATCGATCACCCGCAGCTGACCCTCGGGCCGGGTCGGATCCTGCTTGCCCAGCGACAGCAGCTGCAGCGCCACCGCGTTGGCGATGTCGGCCGCACCCTTGGCGCTGTGGGCCCGGGCCCGGACCACCAAGAAGCGGGTGGTGCTGTTGGCGGTGGCGCGGACCCCGGTCTTGATCTCGCCGCGCGACACGCCCAGCTCCTTGGCGGCACCCGCGAGCACCGTGTCGCTCGTGGCGAGCTGGGCGTACGTCTGGGCCAGGTCGCCCGACGCCCGCATGGTGTCGCTGTCGGTGCTCAGCGGGCCGACGAGGACCTCGGCCTTCGCCTCGTAGGTCTTGTCGGCAGACGCGCCGAGCAGCAGGCCGACGGCGGTCGCCATCGCCGTGGCGACGAGGATCACCGCGAGCCAGCGGCGGATGATGGGAAAGAGACCGTTCAGTTCCACAAGGCCCTCCGGGGCGCTGGTTGGTGGTCCTTGCCCGGACGGCTCCGGGTGGAGGGAGCCGTCCGGGCAAGATCGTGGACCCGATGGGGTTCGGGTCGGAGCTGCACGCGCACCAGCGGCGCTGAGGCGCGCCGGCCCACGTTGATGCGGGGGAGCTGCAGCCAGTCCGGTGCCTGGTCGCCGGCCGCGACCCCGCGCGAGGTGGTGAAGCCCACGCGGATGCCGGCGCGGGCGGTGGCGGCCAGCGTGGCGTCGTCCACGTGGCCCCCGGGATAGGCGATGGCGGGCCGGGCGGCCGGGCCGAGCTGCTGGAACAGGTCTGACAGCGAACCGGCGATCTCGCAGTCGAGGCGCTCCGGGTCGAGCCGGTCGAGGAACGGGTGGTGGCGCGAGTGGCTGCCGATCGCCAGCCCCTCCGACGCCATCGTGCGCAGCCCGGCCCACGACGACGTGGCGGGCTCGGCCGGCGGGCAGCCGGTCACCTCGCACACCTCGTCCACGAGTGCCATCGCGTCGCGGTGCGGGCGCTGGCCCACCAGCGCCTTGAGATCGTCGCGGGCCCGGGCCCGCTGCTCGGCCGTGCCGGTCTGCCAGGTGCGGCCGTCGACGCAGAGCTTCCAGCCGGAGTGGTTGGTCACGGCCTGGTGCAGCCGGTCCCACCAGAACGTGCGGCCCTGATCGGGGTAGCGGGTCGGGACGTAGAGGCTGGCCGGCACCCCGAGGTCACGGAGGACCGGCCAGGCGTGCTCCTCGATGCAGCTGTAGGCGTCGTCGAAGGTGACGTGGACGGCCCGGGGCGGCAGCGCCGGGCCCCCGTCGGCCGCGGCCAGGAGGTCGTCGAGCGACACCGGCTCGGCGTGGAGGGCGAACATCTGCACCTGCTCCGCGAAGTGCTCCGGGGTCACGGCCAGGCCGGGCAGCAGATCGGGCCGCTCGTCCGCCGGCGCGACGCGGTGGTAGGTCACCACCGCCACGGCGGGGTGGCGGCGGGACCTGCGCTCCGCCACCCACGCCAGGGCGGTGAGGAGACCGTCGCGGGCCAGCTCCTTGGGATTGCGCTCAGCCATGGGACCACGCCTTGTGTGCTGCGTGCCCGAAGGCACGGCGGACGCCGGTGAGCACCGGTCGCCGATCGTCCGGGGCGGCGAGATCGTCGCCCTGGTTGCTGCGGAGGAGGTCGACGGCGGCGAGCACCCCTTCGCGCCGCTCGAACGACACGAGGTTCGACGCCTTCCGGCCCTTCGCCAGGACCGAGCCGATCCACAGGAGCTCGAGGTCGAGGTTCCGGGACACGACGTCCGTGCGGTACGAGGTGTCGAGCGGGGCTGCGCACGCCTCGGGCTCGCCGAGGTGCACGTCGACCATGCGGGAGGGGATGTCGCAGCCGGCCAGGACCGCGAGGGGCAGCGAGCCCCAGAGCCGGCCGTTGATCTCCATGAAGGCGGGGCCGTCGGCCCCTACCTTGAACTCGACCATGGCGGCGCCGGTCCACCCGAGCTCGCCGAGGATGGCACAGGCCGATGCGAGCAGATCGGGGTCGGGGGCCACGGTCACCCGCCGGGCGCTGGCCCCGCCCGTCACCGGCACCTCGTGGAGGCGGCGGTGCTGCACGGCGAGCAGCGGCCGGCCGTCCGCCAGGACCATCCCGATCCCGTGGCCGACGCCCTGGTGGTACGCCTGGATGACCACCTCCTGCCCGGCGGCCTCCACCGCCCGCCGCGCCTCGTCGTCGGTCCAGGCGTAGGCCACCGAGCCCCGCTGGAGCCGGCCGTCCGGGCCGATGATCCGCGAGCGGTCGGGCTTCACCACCACGGGGGCGCCGAGGCGGTCGATGATGCCCTCGGTGTCGGCGGCCCGGTGGACGATCTCGTGGCGGGGCACCCCGATGCCGAGCGACCGGGCGAGGCGGGTCGAGCCCACCTTGCTGCCGGCGGCGTGGAGCAGGTCGTGGTCCGGCATCGCCAGGGTGCAGCCATCGGGCAGGAGGTTCCGGTGCTCGTCGAGCGGCACGATCACGTCGTCCGTCACGGGGACGATCACGTCGATCCGGTGGCGGCGGGCCAGCCCCGCCAGTGCCGCCGCGGTCGCACCGGCGCCGGCCACGAAGGGGGAGGGGTAGCTCGCGAGCTCGGTGGCGTAGCGCGAGCGGGCACCCGTGGGGTTCGACGCGGAGTCGGCGGCCACGACCGTGTGGCCGGCCCGGCCGAGCGAGCGGATGACGGCGAGCGAGCTGGTCCGGCCGGCGTCGGTCACGAGCACGCGGCGCGGGGTCATCGGACCGCCCCCACGTGATCGCGGCGCTCGCTCCCGAGCGCACCGTGGACCGCAGCGAGCACATCGGCCGCGACGTCATCGAGCGGCTGGGCCGCATCGACCACCACCGAGCGCGGCACCGACCGGGCGTAGCGGAGGTACTCGTCGCGCCGGGCCGCCAGCTCGGACAGGGTGCCCTCGCCCTTGCGGGCGAACAGCACCTCGGGCTCGGCGTCGAGGACGATCACCAGATCGGGCGGGGCCATGGCCCGGCGGAGGAAGGCGCCGTGCACCCGGCGGCTGCGGCGCAGCCCGGGGCGGGCGGCCAGGTCGTGGTCGAACTGGTCGGCCAGCGGGTGCCGGTCGCACACGACCAGCCGGCCGCGGGCGTGGTGCCAGCCGATGACCGCCTGCTGGTACGCCTCCTCGGCCATCTGGTTGCCCACCCGGGCCGCGGCGCGGGTGGCCGAGCGCACGCCGCCCTGCGCCGGCGCGTCGCGGTCGAGCGACGGGGGCCCGCCGGCCCGACCGGGCCCGCCGCTCCGGGACCGGGCCCAGCGCACGGCGCGGGTGGTGGGGAGGGGGTGGGTCCGGGCCTCGGGGTTGGCGCCCAGGTACATGCGCCGCGCCGGTACGTCGACCTCGGCGAGGAGGCGGTCGGTCACGGTGGACTTCCCGGCGCCGTCGGCCCCGACGAGCACGATCGTCAGCACGACGCCTGCTCCCGCTGCCGGAGCTCGTCGACGAGCTCGCCCAGCGCGACGCCGCTGCGCTCCCAGCTGAACCGCTCCGCCACCCAGATCCGCGCCGTGTGGTGCGGACGGTGGTTGCGGGCCTCCACCAGGTCGAGCTGGCGCAGGATCGCGTCGGCGTGGCCGGCCGCGTCGTCGGCGATGTCGAGCGGGGGCTGGCCGCCGTGGCGCTGGAGCCCGGCGGCGGCCACGCTCGTCGTGACGACCGGCAGCTCCATCGCCAGCGCCTCGAGGAGCTTGTTCTGGATGCCCGAGGCGATGCGCAGCGGCGCGGAGAACACGCCCGCCAGCTCCAGGTGGGGCCGGACGTCGGGCACCGAGCCGGTGGCCTTGACCCGGGGCTGGCGCAGGGTGCGGGCCAGCGCCGGCGAGGCGCCGGTCCCGATGATCAGCACCTCGGTCTCGGGCCGCCGGGCCCAGACGCGGGGCATGATCTCGCTCACGAGGCGCCGGGCGGCGTCGGCGTTCGGCCCGTAGCCGAGGTTGCCGCAGAACGCGACGGCCGAGCCGAGCGTCCGCGTGGACCGCTCCCAGTAGCGCAGGTCGATCCCGTTCGGGATGACCGTGGCGTCGAGCACGCGGGCGGGTGCGCCCTCGTCGTGCAGGACGCTGCGGTCGCGCTCGGAGGCGGTGATCAGCTGGTCGGCGGTCGCGATCAGGTGGCGCTCGATCTTGCGCATCCCCCGGCGGCGGACCACGAGGCCCGCCCGGCGCACCGGCTGGGCGTGGCTGATCTCCTGGCTGATGCGGTGCGAGGTCGCGTCGCAGAGGTCGACGACCAGCGGCACCCGGCCGGCGACCGCGTCGGCGGCTGCCGCCGTCTCCTTGCCGCTGAGCACCACGACGTCGACCGCGCCGCGACCGACCTCGTCGTCCACGGCCCGCGCGAGCGCCAGCCCGGCGGCGTCGGGACGCTGGGGGTCGAGCAGCTGAGCGGCCCGCTGGATGCGCCCGGCATGGGCCGGCTTCGGGAACGTCGACACCCGGTCGACGAAGCCGGTGACCCCCGAGGCGTGCTCGGCGGAGAACGTCGGGCCGGTCAGCGACATCAGGTGGATGTGGTGGTCGCAGGCCAGCTCGCGCAGCAGGTGGTAGTGGCGCAGGTACCCCGACGAGAGGGGGAACGGGAACGCCGCCGTCAGGTACAGCAGCCGGATGCGGTCGGTGCACCTGCTCATCGGTGCTCCTCGGCGGCGGCCAGCGAGGCGCGCCAGAGGGTCTCGTAGCGGTGCGGGTCGCTCGAGCCGAGCACCCGCTCCGGCGGCAGGGTGGCCAGGCGCCGGGTCCAGCACGACAAGACGAGCTGGGGGAGCAGGTTGCCGTCGATCCCGAGGGCGGCGAGGTGGTGGTCGACCGCGGTGCGCGCCCACCCGCCGGGGCCGAGCGCCTGGCGGTGGGCCTCGACCAGGCGGGCCGGGGTGCGAGGGCGCTCGACGCTCTCGGCCAGGTAGCCCACGTAGAAGACGAGGTCGTGCAGGGGCAGCCCCGCCGGCTGGGCCAGCTCCCAGTCGATGGCGATGAGCGTCCCGTCGGGCTGGCGGAACAGGTTGGGGTGGCTGAAGTCGCCGTGCTCGAACGGGGCGGGGAGCGTGGCATCGGCCAGCGGCTGCAGCGCTTCGGTGGCGCGCTCCACCAGCTCGTCGCGTTCGGCCGGGTCCTGCCACGCCGCCGCCCCGATCGCCTGCAGCGGCGCGGCGATCAGCGCGGCCGCCCGGCCGTCGTAGCGCACCTCCGTCGGGGAGGACACCGGCACCTTCCCCATCCAGGCGATGCCGGCGAGCAGGGCACCGTCGCGGTCGTGGCGGACGGCGCGCCGGTCGAGCGGCTCGCCGGGTGCGGCGTCCTCCACCAGGACCATCCGTCCGCCGGTGGCGGTGAGGTGGTGGTGGAGCGGGACGGCGGCATCGGGGCCGACGGTGGCCGTGAAGCGGTCGAGGAGGTCGGCCTCGTTGGCGAGCAGGCCGTCGTCGGCCCGGTTGCGGGCCACCTTGGCCACCCGCGCCAGCCGGTCGCCGGCGCGGGCGGTCGCCACGCCGATGACGGCGCGGGAAGCGGCGTAGCGAGGGGTCACCAGGGCGGCGATCCGATCGCCACCGGGACTGGCGATGGCGTGCTTCGACCACACCTCGGGCCGCACCGCGAGGATGCTCACGTCGTCGGCCCAGCGGGCGACGCGGCCGTGGCGGGCGAGCAGCACCTCGAAGGGGGTGCGCCGGCCCCGGCCGGCCACCTTCTGCAGCACGGTGGCGGCCGAGTCGGGCCGGTCGAGGGCCACCAGGCAGCGGGTGTCGCTGATGGAGGGCCGGTGCCACCAGGTGGAGGTGTCGAACCCGGCTTCGGTGAGGACCTTGCGCACCCCGCGGCGCCGCCGGCGGGCGGAGTGCTCGATGTGGATGGCGCCGCCGGGGGCGAGCCCGTCGATCGCCCGGCGCAGGATCACGGCCGTGGGGTCGATCAGGACGGCCACGTCGTGCGGCGTCAGGTCGGGATCGCCGAGCTTGCCGACGATGTCGGCGTGCGACGCGAGGGCCACCCGGTCCCGGCGGTCCACCGGGCCGTGGAGGGCCACCCGTCCGAGGTCCTCGTCGGCGAGGAGGAACCGCCAGTCGATCCGCAGGTCGTGCGGCGTCGGCTCGTCGACCGGTGGCAGCGGTGGCGGGGCGAGGCTCATCGGTGGTCCTCTCGGGAGAGGGCGATGGTGTCGGCCAGCTGGTGGAGATCGACGGGGTAGGGGTGGAGCACCTCGGCGGCGGGGATGCCGGCGAGCAGCGAGCGCAGCCGCTCCCGCTCGATCTCGGGCACCGCGTCGAAGGCGTCGACCGACGCCTTGGGGAAGGCGAACCGGTAGGCCGCCACCGCCTCGGCGAGCGGGCCGCGCTCGAAGGCCAGCGATGCCGCCATGCGGTCGGCGACCTCGCGGCTGGAGAGGGGCCGGGACCACGTCAGCGGCCGGTCGGTCGCCGTCATGAGCAGCACCTGGCCCAGGGGGACCGGCCGGCTCGGGATCGGTCGGCCGGCGACCGTCTCGGGGACCACGTCGACGAAGCGGTTGCGGGCGATGGCGGTGGTGATGCGGGGGGTGGCCCGGACGGTGCGGGCGGTCCGCTCGGCCAGCCGCAGCGCGGCCAGCCGGGTGCGCTCCCCGCGGGTCAGCCGCTCGCGCAGCCAGGGCAGCTGCTCGAGCTGCCAGTCCCACGCCCGCACCGGCTCCCACGTGCCCGACACCGTGCGGTCGGGGCGGATGTGGGTCCACTCGTCGGAGACGTAGGTGGCGCCGCTGTCGCACGCGGCGAGCAGCGCTTCGGTCTTGCCGCCCTTGGACCAGCCGGTGGCCATGGTGGCGGTGCCGTCGCGCTCGAAGGCCGACGCGTGCAGCGCCACGCCGCCCCGGTTCAGCACGGCCAGGTTGACCAGGGCCACGAGGTGCGGGACCCGGCCCACGCCGTGCTCGCACCGCAGCTCGCAGGGGCCGCCCAGGTCGGCGCCGGGGAACACGACCCGCACCGGTCGGCGGAAGCGGCCGCGCAGGATGACGAAGCCGTCCTCGGTGAAGCCCGAGGCACCGGGGCCGAGGTAGCGCAGCACCTGGTCGCGCCCGCCGACGTCGTCGCAGTAGCGGATCGTGACGTCGGCCGGGCCGCTCCCGATCGCTCGGCCGGTGCCGTACTGCCGTTCCACCGCGGAACGGTCCCCGGGGCGCACGCCGAGCAGGCGGAGGGTGACGAGCCCGGCCACGCGGATGTCGACGTCGATGGCCTCGTCCGGCGCCGGCGCGGTGGCGGCGTGCCGGTCGCGGGGAGGGCGGCGCACCTCGGGGGCGGTCACTGCGACACCGTCCCGGACCCGATCAACCGACCAACCAGCGGGATCCGGTTGAGCTCGGGGAACATCTCGCCCATCATCAGGACCTTGCGGCCGACGAGCAGGACGATGGCGACGATCGCGGCCACCAGGACCACCCGCACCACCACCGCGGCGCCCGACAGGTCGAGCAGGAGCAGGCCTACGGTACCGGCGATGATCGTCAGGTAGAGGCGCAGGTACCGGGGGTCGAACAGCTGGAGGCCTGAGCCCTCGCGCAGCGCCCACTGCTTGAGCAGGTTGTAGAAGACGATCGAGGCGGCGGTGCCGCAGGCGGCGCCCATCGGCCCGTACATCGGGATGAGGATCAGGTTGATCGCCAGGTTGAACACCAGCGCCACGCCGGCGGTGCCCGCCGACAGCCAGACCCGCCCGATCATCTTCACGGTGACCCCGTTGAAGCCGAGGACGGCGTTGAAGTAGTAGGCGATCGACAGGATCCGGAGGTAGGCGGCGGCATCGGCGTAGCGGGAGCCGAACAGGGCCACGGTCACGGGCTGGGCCAGGCCGAGCGTCACGGCGAAGATCGGGAACGTCAGCACCGTCACCCACGCCGCCGTCTGCCAGTAGGCCTCCTTCAGCGCCCGCCGGTCGCCGCGGGCCCAGAGCCGGGCCATCAGCGGGGCGAACAGCAGCGAGAAGCTGTTCATCACCACCTGGTTCAGCCGGGCCAGCGGGAGCACCGAGCGGTACGACGCCACGGCGGCGGCGCCGGCGCTGTGGCCGAGGATCACGACGTCCGAGGTGTTGAGCACCACGAACATGGCGTCCGACATCAGCAGCGGCAGGGTGAAGGCGGTGACCTCGCGGATCGGCATGTCGATCCCGATGCGGCCGCCGTCGACGCGGTCGAGCAGGCCTCGCTGCCGGAGCGTCTGCATCATCAGCTTCCCGTAGACCACGAGGCCGAAGACGCCGGCCAGCACGTACCCGGTCCCCAGCACGTAGAGGTTGCCGTCAGTGGCGAGCAGCATGAGCACGATGCCGAGCCGCAGGAGCGGGGCCACGATGTACCGGCGCAGGAAGATCGCCTTCGACCGGCCGAAGGCGGCGAAGATCGTGGCGGCCATGTTGTCGAGGGCCTGGAGCGGGGCCAGGATCACCATCACCGCGAGCAGCACGCCGAGGCGGTCGTCGTGGACGAGGTTGTCGCCGATCCACCCGTGCGCCACCACCACCAGCGCGGTGGCCGCCAGCCCGATGCCGATGATGCTGATCAGCTGGAGCACGAGGGTGCCCCACACCTTCGGCTTCTTCCCCTCCTCGTCGTACATGGCGATGAAGCGGGCCAGGCCCCGGTCGAGGCCCAGGGTGCACAGCGTGGCGATCATCGTCACGATGGACAGGGCGTAGGCGAAGATGCCGTAGTCGGTCTTCGAGAGGCTGCGGACGAGCAGCACCTGGATGACCAGGTTGGCGGCGAGCGACAGGATCCGCCCGAAGACGAGCAGGCTCGAGCCCCGGATCTGGTTGGTGACCTCGTCGACGGGCGCCGGCGCGCCGTCGGCGTCGCCATCGCCGGCGGTGGCGCCCGGCTCCAGGGTGGCGGGGGTGCTCATGCCGCTGATCCCGTGGTGGTGAGGTGGTCGGTCCCGAGGCGGCGCACCGGGCGGCGGGCCACCACGCGCTCCCAGACCAGGCCGACCGTGCGGTCGCGGACGACGTCGGCCGGCGCCGCCGCGTCCACCACCTCGGAGCCGGTCGTGTGGGCGGCGAGGTCGAGGTGGCGCTGGCGGTCGGCTTCGAGGTGGGCCACGTCGTGCTCGGGCCGGCGCTCGTGGAGGAGCGCGGCGGGGGCATCGAGGGCGATGAGCAGGTCGGGCATCGGCAGCAGCACCGACAGCGCCCGGCGGCGCAGCCGGGCCTTGGGCGAGAGGTCCTCGTCGGGCCCCGGCCGGGCCTCGACCGGGTGGCGGTCGAGCACGACGAGCCGGCCGCGCGAGCGGTGCCAGGCCACCTGCGCGCGGGTGGAGAGGAGACGGCCGGCCACCGCGGCCGTGGCCATCCCGGGGACCCGGGACTCCGTGGTGCCGCTGCGGTAGGTGCCGCCGTAGAGCGTCCGGCTGGGCACGGCGAGCGAGGCCGCCATCGAGCCGGCGAGCGTCGACTTGCCGGTGCCGTCGGGCCCGACCAGGGCGACGAGCCACCCCCGTCCGGCCACGGCGGTGAGGACCTTCACGAGGCGCTGCCCGGCCCGGTTGGTGGCCGACCGGAACGCCACCTCCGACCGTCGGTCCGACACGATCCGCTGGCTGATGGGCGGGCCCATCGCCTCGAGCGCCGCCCACTCCTCGGACGAGATCGCCCGGACGATGTCGCTCCACTCCGGCCAGCCGCCGCCCTCGGGTGCGGCCCAGGTGGCCAGCTCGGTCGGCGCTCCGGCGAGCGGCGCCAGGTGGGCGAGGCGCTCGCGGCCCTTGGCGCCGAGGCCCTTGCCGTCGAGGAGGCTGTGGAGCAGCTGGCCGATCAGCTCGTCGGCGGGAGTGAGGCGGTCCGGCGTGGGCCGGCGCTGGGCCAGGCAGGCGGCGGCGGCCTGGGCCGGGATCTCGTGCCAGCGGCCGAAGCAGAGGTCGGTCACCAGATCGATCTTGAGCCAGTCGATCGACCCGGCCGGACCGGCGACCTCGACGTCGCCGGCGCTCCCCGCGCCGGCGACGCCGATGACCGGTCGGAGGTGGAAGCGGTGCGGCCGACGGCCCCACGCCGGGCGGCGGGCGAACCCGTGCCGGGCGAGGAGGGCCTCGACCGCGGCCCGGGCCCGGGGCTCGACCAGCAGGTCGGCCTCGAGCTGCCCGCGGCCGTCGCGTGACGGCGGCCGGACCAAGGCGTGCTGCAGCCCGCGTCGCGTGAGGTCGTCCAGCACCTCTCCGAGCACCACGTCTGCCGTGGTCGGCTCCCGCAAGGTCAACACGACGCCCTCCCTCTCTCCAGCGCTTGCAGGAACACGCTGTCGTCCGGGCCGCCTGACCACGTCGTGAAGCAGGGTGATCTGCCCTACCGCGCATTGAGGCACAGGGCTGTGGCCTGGGGAGGGATCGTCAGAACGTGCCTCGGGACCACTGCTCGCGCCTGCGCCTCGCCGGGGGGACGATCGTCCTCGCCGCGGTGCTGCTCAGCGCCTGCACGGCGGTCAGCCACGATGCCGGCCCACCGTCCACCACCACCTCCTCTGCGCCCCAGGTCCCGGCCCCCACGGTCCGGGCGCCGGGGGCGCTGCGGGGCCTGGCGGGGCTGGAGCGGTCCCCGGCCCCCGAGGAGCGGCAGCGCCTGGTGGCCGCGGCGGACGGCCTGCTCGGCCACCAGGCCCGCCCGGAGCGGACGCTCGAGGTCGACACCACCGACGGTCCGTTCGTGGTCGACGCCCAGGCGGCGTGGACGCTGGCGCTGGCGGGCCACGTCACGGGCGACGAGCGCTACCGCACGGCGGCCGCCGCGATCGTCGACGCCTGGGTGTCGGAGGCGAAGGACACGGCGAAGGCGTGCCCGAACTCTGGGGCGTGCTCCACCTCGCTGATGGTCAGCCGGTCGGCGCCGGGCATGGTCTTCGCCGTCGACGCGCTGACGCTCGACGGCAGCTACGGGGAGGCCGAGCTCGCCGCGTTCCACGCGTGGCTCCGCCACGTCATCCTCCCGGTGGCGTCGAACCGCGACAACAACTGGGGTGATGCCGGCACCTACCTGAAGGCGGTGGTGGGCGCCGAGCTCGGCGACGGCCGCATCCTGGCGTCGGCGGCCAAGCGGTGGAAGCAGCGCATCGACCTCATCGAGCCCGACGGCCGCATCCCCGAGGAGATCCGGCGCGGCGACGCCAGCCTCATGTACAGCCAGGAGGCGCTCGACTACAAGGTCGCCACGGCCGATGTGCTCCACCGCACCGGCACCGACGTGTGGAACGACAAGGGCGCCAAGGGCGGCACGCTCGAGGCCGCCCTCGCCCTGGTCGCGTCCGGGCTCGACCAGCCCAAGGGCTGGCCCGGCGGCAAGGGCGACCTGCGCGTGCCGGAGCCGGCCGGGCTGTGGCTCATGGTCGTGGAGCGCTGGGGGCAGGGCGACTTCGCCCGCCTCGCGGCCGACGCAGCGCAGGGCGACGGCAAGGGCCATTCGGCGGTCCTCTGGACCGGCATCACCCACCCGCTCGAGCGATGAGGGTGACCATCGGCACCTGGGCCGACCAGGCGGCGCACCCAGATGGAGAAGAGGGCGTAGACGCCATCACCCCTGGGGACGAGTCCGGCGCCGCGCACGGCGGCCAGGGTTTGGACCAGAGCCCGAACCATCGGAGGAGACACCCATGATCGCCATCGTCACCGGCGCAGCCGGCTTCATCGGATCCTCGTTGAGCCGACGCCTCCTCGACGAGGGCCACGACGTGGTCGGCATCGACTGCCTGACGCACGCCTACGACGTCGAGCTGAAGATGCGCAACATCGGCGGTCTCGTCGACCACCCGAACTTCCAGCTCCTCTACTCCGATCTGGCCGAGCACGTGCCCACGTCGAGCATCCACGGCGCCGATGTGGTGTTCCACCTCGCCGGGCAGGCGAGCGTCACCACCTCGTGGGGCGACGGGTTCTCCAGCTACGCCCACAACAACGTCGAGGGCACGCAGCGGCTCCTCGAGGGCTGCGTCGGGGCCGGGCTGCACCGCTTCGTGTACGGCTCGAGCTCGTCGGTCTACGGCAACGCCCTGGCGCTGCCGACCCCGGAGACGGCGCTGCCGCAGCCGGTGTCGCCCTACGGCGTCTCGAAGCTGGCCGGCGAGCACCTCGCCACCGCCTACCACGAGTCCTGGGGGCTCCCGGTCACGGCGCTGCGGTTCTTCACCGTGTACGGCCCGGCGCAGCGGCCCGACATGGCGTTCCACAAGCTCTTCCGGGCGGCCCTCCGCGGCGACCCGTTCCGGGTGTGGGGCGACGGCACCGCCACCCGCGACTTCACCTTCATCGACGACATCGTGACGGGCCTGATGCTCGCCGGGCAGTCCGACTGGAACGGCGTCGCCAACCTCGGCGGCGGGCACCGGACGTCGGTGCGGCACCTGATCTCGCTGGTCGAGGAGCTCACCGGACCGATCGACGTGCGCTACGAGGCTCCGGCCGCCGGCGACGTCCAGGACACCTCGGCCGACGTCCGGTTGGCGGAGGCGGCGCTCGGCTACCGGCCGGCGACCGTGCTGCGAGATGGGCTGGCGGCCATGTACGAGTGGGCGACCACCATCATGGAGATGGAGCCGACGAGGGTATGACTGCCGCCGCGGCCGGTCGCCCCGGTCCCCCCATCGACGACCTCCGGTCGCGCGAGGTGCTGCGCGCCGTGCCCGGGATGAAGCCGGGCCAGCTCGCTGCCTGCTCGGTGTCGCTCGTCGTCGCCGGCCTGCTGCTGACCCGCGGCTTCATCGGGTTCAACCCGGGACGGCCCCTGTTCGTGGTGCTCGGCGTCGTCCTCGCGGCCAGCGCCACCGTGGGGCTGGCCATCGACCACGTGTCGGTCCGCTCGACGCACGAGCGCCCAGTCGACCTGCTCGTGTCGGAGATGAACCGGAGCCGTCGCTACGGCCACGCCCTCTGCCTGGTGTCGGTGGACTGCGACGACGCCACGGCCGATCGGATGATCACGCTCCTGCGGGGGAGCGACCGGGCGTGGCACCAGCACCACCACGAGCTCCACCTGGTGCTGCCCGAGACCGACCGCCTCGGTGTGCTCGGCTTCGTCGCCCGGGTCGATCGGATCCTCGGTCCGCAGGACATGCGCGCCGCGGTCTTCCCGTTCGATGCGCTCACGGTCGAGGGGCTCGAGGACGCGCTGACGCCCGTCGACGCCTCGGGTCCGATCGGGCGGGCCGCGGCGCCGCCGGCGGTGACCGCACCCGCCAAGCCGACGGCCGTGCCCGACCTCCCCGAGGACGGCCCGCACGGCTACGTGGCCGAGGAGGCGCAGGAGCACCTGACCCAGCCGCCTCGGGACGACCTGGCGGTCGGGGAGGGCTGACCGGTGCGACCGATCTACCGGAGGGCGAAGCGGGGGATCGACCTCGGCCTGTGCCTGCTGGCCATGCCCCTGGTGGTGCCGCTGCTGCTGCTCACGGCGCTGGCCGTGCGGCTCGACTCGCCGGGCCCGATCCTGTTCGTGCAGGAGCGGACCGGCCGCCACGGCCGCCGGTTCAAGATGTACAAGTTCCGCACGATGGTGCAGAACGCCGAGGAGCTCAAGGCGTCGCTGCAGCACCTGAGCATCGTCCCGGCCCCCGACTTCAAGGTGATCGACGACCCGCGCATCACGCGGGTGGGCAAGGTCCTGCGCGCCACCAGCCTCGATGAGCTGCCGCAGCTGCTGAACGTGGTCCGCGGCCAGATGTCGCTGGTCGGCCCGCGGCCCACGTCGTTCGCGCCGTCCACCTATGCGCTGTGGCACACCTGCCGGCTCGAGGTCCGTCCCGGCCTGACGGGCCTGTGGCAGATCGAGGGCCGCAACGAGGCCGACTTCAACCAGCGGCTGCGGCTCGACATCCGCTACATCGAGCACAGCTGCCTCGCGCTCGACCTGTCGATCCTGCTGCGGACCGCGGCCAGCGTGGTGCGTCGGCGAGGAGCATGAGCGCGACCGGCTCCCGGACGGTGCAGCGGCTGGGAGCGGTGGTCCTGGCTCCCGTCGCGCTGCTGGGAGCGCTCTGGATGGGCCAGCGCGCGGCCCGGGCCGTGCGGCCCGAGGCATCGTCGGCCGCGGTGTCCTCGGCGGTGGTGCGCCCCACCGCTGCGTCCCGGCTGTCGACGCCGACGCCCACGACCGGCACCGGGTTCGCCGGACCGGACCGGGCGGCCGACGCCCCCGAGCCCGACGTGCACGAGACGAGGACGTGGTACGCCGCCGGGCGCTGGTGGGCCGTGCTCAACCGGGCGGGCGACGGCGCCCTGACCATCTGGGGCCTGCGGACCACCACCGGGCCGTGGGTCGACACGGGCGTGCTGGTCGACGACCGGCCCTTCGCCCGCCCGGTCGTCGTGTGGACGGGCACGGAGCTGGTGGTCGCGTCGTCGGGCACCCGCGACTACGCCGGGCACGCGCTGCGCACGAACCGGCTCACCTGGGACGCGGGCTCGTCGACGTGGGTGCAGGAGGCCGACTTCCCGGTCACCGCGTCGGGCAACCCTGCTCCGGGCGTGCAGCTGGGCGTCGAGCCCGACGGCACCGAGTGGCTGGCGCGCCAGGACGCCGATCGGGTGGTCGTCGCCAAGAGCGGTCCCTCGGGCCTCGAGCACACGCGGTTCGCGCCGCTCCCAGGTGGGATCGCCGGGTCCGACGTCGGGGGCTTCGACCTGCTCGTGTCGGGCACCACCGTGCGGATCGCGTGGCGATCGAAGTCGAGCGACTCCGTGCACGTGACCACGTGGGACGGCACGCAGTGGACCACCATCGAGCGCCACGTGTACGGCGTCGGTGGCATCGGCCCGGTCACCGCGGCCCTGGCCGGTCCGGCCGCGCCCTCCACGCTGCTCGTCCTGCTCCCCACCACGCTCCCGTCGCGCGGCACCAACGACCGCGACCCCGCGCTGCTCCTCCTCGCCCTCGACGGTGACCGGGTGGAGACCTCGGTCGTGAGCCGGGGCGAGGACGGCCTGGCCGGTGCCGGCCTGGTGGTCGACACCGACCAGGCCACGGTGCACGTGATCGCGGTGGCGCGCCCCGCACCGCGAGATGCCGGCGCGCCGCGCCACCCCTCGCCGGTGGTCGACAAGACGGCCGATCTCTCCGACCTGGCGTTCGCGCCGGGGCCGGGCGCCGTCGTCCTCTACGGCGACGTGGGGACCCGCCTGGCGGCCCCGGTCGTCCCCGGCACCGCGGTGGGGCCCACGCGGGGCCTCCTGGTCATGGTGGCGGGCCGTGACCTGTCGGGCTGGCGCACGACGCTCGTGGGCGGCGCCGGCGTCGATGCCGGCACCCTGGCGCAGCGCACCGGGACGGTGGACGTCGTGCACGACACGTTCAACGGGCTCCAGCCCGACGATCCGAGGCCGGCCGCCTGGCACGCCGGCACCTCCGCCGCGCTCGAGGCCGATGTCGTCGACGCCGGCGACACGGGTCGGGCCCTGCTGGTCAGCAACACCGATGGCGGCCCCGCGTCGGTCGCGTGCCGGGCCATCCCCGCGAGCCGCGCG
This sequence comes from Aquihabitans sp. McL0605, assembly GCF_049993875.1. Lineage (NCBI taxonomy): Bacteria > Bacillati > Actinomycetota > Acidimicrobiia > Acidimicrobiales > Iamiaceae > Aquihabitans > Aquihabitans sp. McL0605. The sequence goes on along the minus strand of NZ_CP188252.1, from coordinate 1,197,550 downwards.
CCCGTGGTGGTGCGGGCCGACGTCGTGGCGAAGGGCACCGCGGGCACCGATGCCAAGCTGCTCACCCTCAAGGGCCCCGACGGCTCCCTCGCGTCGGCGCGCCTCGGCCGCAAGGGCCAGGCCGGCTGGAGCGGGCCCCACGGCCGCGTGATCGGGGGGTCGGTGGCGATGGGGACCCCGCTGCGGGTCACGATCCGGGTCGATCCGACGGCGCGCACGGCGACGGTCCGCATCGAGACGGGGAGCGGTGTCGTCGCCGAGGGCGCGGACATCCCGCTGCTCGCCAGCGGGAAGGCCGGCCCCGACGAGGTGTGCGTCGGACCGGGATCGAACGACCCCTCCGCCTCGCTGCTGCTGACCGACCTGCTCGTCCAGGAGAGCTGACCCGTGACCCGACCGCGACCGGGGGCCGGTGACGAATGCACGCGAGGTCGGTAGGATCCTTCGGGTGCGTTGACCCGTTCACCGGAGGGGGGTCCTCGTGCTGGGAGAGCCGGCTACCTCGGCCGGCAGCCAGGGAGCGGAACGGGCGGCTGCCATGAACGATGTACAGGAAGGCGATGCGGCACTCGCGGCGCGGCAGCTCGCGCACGACCTGCTGCAGTCGCTGACCATCATCCGCGCCACCATCGCCACGTACCGCCTCGGCCACCTCGGTCCCTCGATCGAGCCGGTGCTCGGCGTGATCGAGCGCGAGGTCGGGGTGATGGCGGGCCTCTGCGAGGAGGAGGTCCACGGCACGCCGCTCGCCGCACCGATCGATCCCCGGGTGATCGCCACCAGCGTGGTCGAGCGCATGCGCACGGCGTACAGCGGGGAGCTGCGCCTCGACCTCGACGGCATCGTCGACGCCCCGTCGCTCCGCGGTTCGGTCACCGAGTGGGAGCGCAGCCTCCTCAACCTGGTCGAGAACGGGTGCCGCGCCGCCGGCCCCGACGGCAAGGTCCTCGTGCGCTGCTCGAGCACCAACGAATCGCTGACCATCGCCGTGGCCGACTCCGGCCCGGGCTTCGGCGAGGCGCCGGCCGGCCGGTCCTCGCTGGGGATGGTGGCGGTGATGCGCCTCGTCGAGCACCACGGCGGGCACCTCGAGCTCCGCCGGAGCGACCTCGGGGGTGCTCAGCTCACCGTGGTGCTCCCATTGCATCCCAACCCGTAGGCGCCTCGCCGTCGGGTGGCTGCATGCCGGCCCGGAGCGCCACGCTGACGGCCTCGACGGTGGAGTGGGCGCCCAGCTTGGCGAGCACGTTCTTCACGTGCGTCCGCACGGTGTTGAACGAGATCATGAGCTCGTCGGCGATCTGGCGCCGGTCGAGGCCGGCGACCATCAGCTGCAGGACGTCGTGCTCCCGGTCCGACAGCGAGGCCACCAGCTCGGCCCACACGGTGGGGGGCGGTGGGTTCAGGGCCGCGTCGATCACATCGCCGATCAGCGGCACCGGCAGCCAGGTGTGGCCGGCCGACGCCGCGTCGAAGGCGGCGAGGATCTCATCGGGCTGCGCGCTCTTCGGGATGAACGCCGAGGCGCCCCCGGCGATGCACTCCAGGGCGCGGGCCCCGGCGACGTCGCCGGTCAGGACGACCACGGTGAGGTGGGGCTGGTCCTCGAGGAGCTCGCCGATCAGGGTCAGGCCCGCCTCCTCACCCAGCGTGAGGTCGACGCTGACCAGGTCAGGGCGCAGGCGCTGGGCCAGGGCCCGGCCTTCGCTGCTGGTGTGGGCGATGTCGACCGGGTCCCAGCCGGCCGCGGAGGCGAGCTGCGCAAGGGCCTCGGCCAACCAGGGATGATCGTCGACGATCAGGAGTGATCTGGACATTTGTGCACATTCCACTCGGAGGAGGTGGGTTGACGCCGTTGCACAGGGGGTGAGACCGGATACCGCGATTTGGGGATTCCGCACGCTGCGTAGCGGAGCCTAGATGTACTGGTCGTGTATCGCACCTGGCTGGGGGGTCCGGATCTGGTGAACGACAGCTGAACAAGATGTGTTTGGCGAAGCAACCGGAGGGAAGGGTTGGGCCATGCGGATGATCCTCTGTGATGACCAGGAGCTGGTGGTCCTCTCACTGACACGGCTGTTCGAAGGCCATGGGCACGACGTCGTCGCCGTCGCCCATCGGCCGGCGGAGCTGGCGGAGCTGGTGGAGGAGTACCGACCCGACGTGTGCGTGCTCGAGGTGGTCACGCGCGGTGATGAGCCGATCGGCGACGCCATGTCGTCGATCGCGGCGATCGCCGGGCAGACCGACGTGGTGGTGGTGACGTGCTCGACGCACAGCCCCGTCAGCGTCGCGGCCCTGGCCTCGGGCGCCCGCGCCGTGGTGATGAAGTCGACGACCAGCGACGAGCTGGTCGCCCAGGTGGAGCGCCGGGTCAGCCGGCCGCCCACCATCGGCAAGCAGCAGAAGGGCCCGGGCCGGTACTTCCTCACCGAGCGCGAGGTGCAGGTCCTCGAGAGCCTCGCCGACGGCGACTCCACGGAGCGGATCGGCGCCCGGCTCAACCTGAGCCACGCCACGGTCCGCTCGCACGTCCAGAGCCTGCTCTGCAAGCTCGGCGTGCACAGCCGGGCGGGCGCCGTCGCGGTGGCCGTCCGATCGGGCCTCATCACCAGGTGTGCGTGATGCAGGCTTGCGGGAGCCTCGGCGGGCAGACCACGGAGAGCGCAGCGACCGGGTGGTCGGTGACGTGAGCGAGCCGACGTACGTCGAAGGCTCGTGGACGCGTCGCGACGAGCTCGACGCGGTGGCCGAGTTCCTCCGGCCCCGCCGGAGCGGTGCCACCGTGCTGGAGATCACCAGGGGCACCAAGCTGAGCGCGGTGGTCGTGGTGCCGGCGCTCAACCAGCTCATGGCCGACGGGGTCGTCCGCCGGCGCATGTTCGACTCGGGCGGGTCGCAGCCCCGCTCGGCCTTCGTGCTCACGTCGTCGGGCCGCCGCAACCGATAGGTCGCGACGGCCCGGCGAACGGAGACCACGCCTGGGGTCAGGCGGCGGTCCAGGCGGCCCAGGCGATGTTCTTGGCGGGGGACGGCGTCGCGGCCTTGGCGAACGAGCCGGCGCCGTACTTGGCGAGCAGCCACGGCGTGTTGCCGTCGTCGCTCGCGGCCGGGTTGCCGTTGGTGGTGGCGAGCCACTGCTCGGCCCGCTGGAGGGCGTGGTCGCCGGCCTCGAAGGGGAGGGCCCCGGCCCGGTCGAGGATGACCGAGGCCACGACGGCGCCCTGCAGGGCCTCGTGGGGGTAGCTGCCCTTGGGTGCGGGCCACGTGTACTCACCGGTGCGGCGCTGGTCCTCGGGGAGCACGCCGTCGAGGGTGTGGCCGTCGCGCTGGCTGCCCCGGACGTTGATGCCGGCGGCCTTGCCGGCGTGCCAGTTGGTGCTGCTGTACTTCAGGGTGTTGGGGGCGGTGCCGCCGAGCCACGCCTCCTGGGTGTCGGCGATCTTGGCCAGGCCGGCCTTGTCGCCGAGGTACACGTCGACCGCGGCCATGGCGGCCCGGCTCATCGTGCCCCAGTTGTTGGGGGACAGGTAGGCGGTGGACGCCAGGTCGTCGCCACCGGAGTGGCCGGCCATCTTGTGGTGGACCGCTTCTCGGAGGAACGACTCGAACGAGGCGCGCTGGCTGGCGTTGAGGCCCACCACGTCGGCGGCGATGATGTACGACGGCAGCTGGCGGGCGAGCCCGAGCACCCGCTCGTAGGGGTGGTTCGAGGCCAGCGCCATGAGGTGGTTGCGCACCTTCGTCTTCATGGCCTCGTCGCCGCTGCGGGCGCTGACGAGCGCCCCGGCGAGGGTGTCGGTGTCGTCGCTCGAGTTCTGGTCGGCGATCGTGGGCGTGCCCCACGACTTGGCGGCGGCGGCGCGCATGGACGTCCACGCCGCCCCCGATGCCGGCAGGGCGGCGATCTCCTTCGCGTTGATCCACACGCCAGCACTCGGCGTGGTCACGGCGGCTCCTCCGGCATCACCGGCGTTCGGAGCCGGCTGGCAGGCGGAGAGCAGGATGGCTGCCGCCACAGCGGCAGCGGTCACGATCGATTTCACGGGAACGGGTTCCTTCGGTTGACGAAGCGGCGGAGTGTTCCACCCCCTCGGCTGTTCCGCCGTGAGTCTTGACCGATTCCAAGGAACCGGGGGAGGTCACCTCACCCTCGGGTCCGCTTGGCCGACACGTCTGTCACCTGCCCCTCCGCGCGGGACCCGCACGTCACGCAATCGTAACAATTGGACCCTGGTGTAACAAAGGTCACACGCGACCGCTCCCGGTCACCGGGCGATGGTGGCAACCGGGAGCGGGCGGTCTTTTGGGTGATCCGGGAGCGCCCCCAGTGGTCAGAAGCGCACCCGCCAGATCTGGCCGGAGCTGTTCGGCGCACCGAAGGCACCCGTCGAGGGAGCGATGCTCCAGGCGGCCACGAACACGTTCCGTGACGGATCGACGGCGATCCCCGCGGGGAACGGGACGTCGAAGTTGGTGACCGTGGGGTGCTTGGTCCACGAGATCCGGGTGATCTCGCCAGGCGTCTGCTCGGTGCCACCCGAGAACAGCTGCGACACGTACAGCTGGCCGCTCCGGTAGGCCACGCCCGTGATGGTGGTCAGGCCGCCGGGCACGTCGGCGATGGTGCCGCCCTTGCCGATGAACCCGAGGTACCGGCCCGAGCTGCTCAGCACGTCGACCCGACCCTCACCGGGCTCCTCGTGGGCCAGCTCGCCCACGAGGATCGTCCCGTCGGGGCCGTTGGCCAGCGACGTCGGGGTGGGCTGCCGGTCGGTCGTCTTGGGGTCGCCGTGCTGGGGGAGCACCGCGAACACCCGCGGCTTGTGGCCGGGCCGGACCTCGATGATGTCGTTGCCGGCCGCGTCGGCCACCAGCTGGCGACCTTCGAGCGCCAGGACGGCGTACGGGTTGGAGTCGAGCTCGGGCTTCCCGGTGGTCGGGTCGACGTACCCGTCGGGGTTGGGCGTCGTGAACTCCACCGAGGAGACGTCGGCGACGATCTTCGGGGTGTGGAACGACGTCGCCCGCAGCAGCTTGCCGCTCTGCTCCGACGGGAGCGGGGCCGGGATCTGGTCCGGCGGGGCCCACGTGATCTGGACGTAGATCTTGCCGTTGCGGGTGCTCACCCCGTCGGCCCCGGTGGCGAAGCTGCCGTCGGGGCCGGCGCCCGAGATGAGGCCGGTGACCACGCGCTCGAAGGAGCCGTTGACCGTCGTCCCTGGGTAGTGGATCCGGGCGACCGATCCGGTGGCGCCGATGCACTGCTCGTCCTGGCCGGTGCCCGAGCAGAGGGTGCCGCCCTTGCCCGCCTCCGCCACGAACAGCTTGCCCGAGCGGTCCCGCCACACCTGGCGGGGGTTGTTGAGGCCGCTCACCACGACGCGCGCCGTCGGTGTGTGCACCGCCGGTCTGGCGGCCGCCGGGACGGCCGCTCCGAGGAGCAGGGCGCCAGCGCCCGCGAGGGCGAAGCCGAGGGTCGTGAGGGAACGTCCGCGAGCCATTGGGGACCTCCAGTTGTGCCGGCGGGGCCGCTCCCCGCGCCAGGTCCACTCTCCGCCTGCTGCTCGTGGAGGTTCCATACCGCGATGGGGTGACGCGGCGTGCGCCTCCTGCAGGTCAGGCCACCTCTGCGGGCCTCACCCCGGCGCGCAGGGCCACGCTCACCGCCTCGAGGCTGGAGTGGACCCCGAGCTTGGCGAGGATGTTCTTCGTGTGGGTCCGCGCCGTGTTGAGCGAGATGTTCAGCTGCCGGGCGATCGACGGCCGGTCGTAGCCCGCCACCATCAGGTCGAGCACCTCGTGCTCGCGCGGCGTCAGCCCGTCGACCAGGGTCTGCCACTCGGTCGGTGGTGCCGGCTCGAGCAGTGCGGTGAGCACCCCGCCCAGGAGGTGGTGCGGCATCCACCCGCCGCCGGTCGCCACCGCCGCCACCGCGTCGAGCAGGTCCTGCGGGCTGGCACCCTTCGGGACGAACGCCCGGGCGCCGGCGCGCACGCTGGCGATCGCGTTCTCCATGGTGCTCAGCGCGGTCAGGACCACCATCGCCGGGGGGTCGCGCAGCCCGCGGAACCGGTGGAGCAGCTGCACCCCGTCGTCCCGACCGAGCCGCAGGTCCACGATCGCCACGTCGGGCCGCATCCGCTCCACCGCCGCGATGCCCTCAGCCGCGGACGCCGCGGTCGTGATCGGGCCCCACCCGGCGCTGCTCAACAGCTCCGCCACGGCCTCGACCAACCCGGACTGATCGTCCACGATCACCACTTGTCGCCCCATGCTGTCGAGATTGACGGCGCCTCGGCGCCCTGCACACCGCAACAGTGGTGAGGGCGCCTCATCCTCCCGGCGAGGCTCGATCCCTGCGGTCGGCGGACGCGGCGCCCGGGTGGCGCCGATCCTCCCGCCCGCAGGCGCTCCGACGTGCGACGATGGTTTGCGCACCCACCCCGCCGGGTATCCGAGAACGAAGCCAAGATCGCCTGTCCACCCCCCACGCGGCGGCCCGACCCCAGGGGGGTCGCGCCCAGCAGAGCAGACCATCTCATGAGCGACTTCGATCCCCCCACCGAGCCACTCGCCGTTCCGCGCGATCCCGCGTCCGCGCCCCTCGACTTCGGCCAGGTGGCTCGGACGCTCATGGAGCCGAAGGATGTGGCGGGCGTGCTCCAGCGCATCGCGGTCGTCGCCCGGGCGGTGCTCACCGGGAGCGACCACTGCGGCGTCACCGTGGCCCAGCGCGGGAAGATGTGGACGGCCGGCGCATCCGACGATCTGCCCGCCCGGCTCGATGCCCTCCAGCACGAGGTCGGCGAGGGGCCGAGCGTGGAGGCCATCCGCGTCCACGACGTGTGCGACGCCCCAGACCTCGCCACCGATGGTCGGTGGCCGGCGTTCGCCGAGCGGGCCGTGGCCGAGACCCCGGTGCGCAGCGTCCTCTCCTACCGGCTCTACCTCGACGACCGGACCCTGGGTGCACTGACCGCCTACGCCGATCGACCCCACGCCTTCGATGCGGCGACGCACGAGGTGGGCTCGTTGCTGGCCGCGCAGGCGGCGATCGCCCTCGCCAGCGCCGAGGACGTCCACCACCTCCGGATCGCCCTCCAGAGCCGCGATCTGATCTCCACCGCCAAGGGCATCTTGATGGCGCGCGAAGGGATGAGCGAGACCGAGGCGTTCGATGTCCTCCGCCGAGCGTCGCGGCGCAGCAACATCAGCCTCCGGGAGCTGGCCGAGCGCGTGGTGTCGGGTGCTGCGTCCGCCGCCGAGCTGAACGGCCAGCCCCACGACGGGAAACCCACCGAAACCCGTTGAATGCTGGACGGATGTCCGATATGTTCTCCGCCCACCCCCCGATGAGTCTCGAGAAGCAGGACTCCCGGTTCACGCCCCGCCACGCGAGGTCGGACCTTGAACCCTGTTCCTGTGCGCACCGGCACTGCCCGCACCCGCTCGCTTCGGCTCCGTCCGGGCCCCCGCGGGGTCGCCCTGGCCGTCTCGGAGATCGACCTCCGTCGCGCCGGGCGCACGATCCCACGAGGGCGCAGCGCCGCCGACGCCGACCAGACCCCGGGCGTGAAGCCGAGCCTCTGGCTCGAGCACGTGCAGTACGCCGCCCACCACGATGACCGGGTCCTGGCCCGCCTCGTCGAGGAGTACGACGACTACGCCATCTCGATGGCCCGGCGCTTCTACCGGGACTGGGCCTCGAACGACGACCTCGACCAGATCGCGCGCGAAGCGCTGATCCGGGCGCTGCGCCGCTTCGACCCCGATCGGGGCCTGCCGTTCGCGGCGCTGGCCACGCCGACGGTGGTCGGCGCGCTGCGCCGCCACGTGCGGGATCACGGCTGGCTCATCCGGGTGCCCCGCCACGTCCACGAGTTCGCCGTGGTCCAGCGGGCCACGTCGGACCGCCTCGCCTCGGAGCTCGGCCGCTTCCCCACGCGCCGGGAGCTCGCCGCCGAGCTCGACATGGCCGACGAGGACGTGCTCGGTGCGCTCGAGGCCATCCACGCCCGCAACCTCATCTCCATCGAGTCGGAGGGGGGCGATGGGCGGCCGGTGAAGGACCACCTCGATGCCGAGGACCGCAGCTTCCTCCTGGCCGAGGACCAGATGGTGGTGGCGGCGGCCCTCTCCACCCTCGACGAGCCGGGCCGCGACCTGGTGCGCCTCTACTTCTACGACGAGTGGTCGCAGTCGCAGATCGCCCGGCACCTCGGGGTCAGCCAGATGCAGGTCTCCCGGCTCCTGTCCGCCGTGCTCCGCCACCTCCGCAACCGCTTCGACGCCTCCTGACCACCGGCGGTCCCGCCGAGGGGCCGGGGGCCGACCCGGGGCCGGACGCGACGGCGCCCCCGCGGTCGTCGACCACGGGGGCGCTCGATCGGGTGATCGCGGGTCAGCCGGGGATCAGTGCGTCGGTCGACTTCTTGGTGCAGTCGCCGACGGCCTTGGCGTCATCGGCGGACAGGCCCGAGGTGCTGAGGGCCACGGCCTTCTTGCTCAGATCCTGGCCCTCGGTTGCCAGCGTCGATGCCTTCGCCGGGTCGTTCATGGCGGCCTTGGCCTTCTTCACGTACTCGTCGACGGCCTTGCAGTAGGCGGCGACGGCCTTGTTGCCGCTGGCCACCTCGCCCGAGCCGCCCGAATCCGAGCCGGAGTCGGCGGTGGTGACCGTCGACCCGCCGGACGGCTTCGAGTCGCTGCCGCCGCTGGTGCCGCAGGCCGCAGCGCCCATCAGCAGGCCGGCGATCAGGATGGATCCAAGTGCTCGTCGCATTGCGTCGTTCCTCCACAGTGTCCGGCGACCTCGGCCGCCGCAGGCACCGTCGTGGTGCGCTGGGGTGAAGGTAGGACGGCTCCTCGTTCCTGGCATGAGTACCCGCTACTCATCTTCGGGGCGGTCGGCCGGGTCGCGCCGGCGCGGCGGATCGCAGGTCAGACCCGTCGGATCAGGCGGGCGACCCGCTGCGCCACCGGCCACGGCCCTCGACCTTGGCGGCCAGGAGGGCGACGTCGGCCGCGTCGAGCACGAGCTCGGGCGACTGGCCCTCGACGCCGATCGCCAGGCCGATGGAGCACCCCACCGACGCCGTGGTGTCGCCCACCACGATGGGGCCGGCGACGGCGTCGATGATGTCCTCGGCCACGCCGGCGGCCTCGGCCTCGGTGGTGCCGATGGGGCAGAGCACCCCGAACTCGTCGCCGCCGAGGCGGGCCACGACGGCCCCGTCGGCCACCACCTCGGTGATGCGCACGGCGGTGACGGTGAGCACCAGGTCGCCGGCGGCGTGACCGAGGCTGTCGTTGACCGCCTTGAACCCGTCGAGGTCGATGTAGAGCAGCGCGTGGCGGGCGTTCGGCGCCGACTGCGCGCCCACCTGCTGGACCAGCTCCAGGAACCGGGCCCGCGACGTGAGGCCCGTCAGCTGGTCGACGCGGGCGGCGCGCTCGAGCCCCCGCACCTGCGCGCGCTGCTGGAGCACCAGGGCGAAGGCCCGGCGCATGTTGCTCATCGCGTAGCGGTGGCCCGAGGTGGTGGGGCCGTCGGCCGAGGTCCAGATGGCGATGCAGGCGCCGCCGGGGTGGTCGGGGTGGTCGGGGTCGGGGACCGGCGCGGCGAGGCAGCCCGAGAACCCGGCGGCGAGCGCGGCGGCCACCAGCTCGGGCCCGGCGATCTCGCTGTCGGCGGCCACGGCGGCGAGGTCGTCGATGACCACCTCGGTGCCCGCGGCCATGGCGACGTCCCACGGCGTGCGCCCGTCGAGCGCGGCCGACCCGTGGAGCGCGGCCGGGAGGTCGGAGGTGATGGCCCGCGGCTCGCCGTGCTCGCCCCGGTAGAGGATGGCGTAGCCCTCGCAGGGGTGGCGCCAGCGCCCCATCTCCATGACCATCTCCACCTGGAGCTCGAAGGGCACGTTGCCCGACACCGCCTCGAGCAGCCGGTCGGTCAGCACGAGGTCGCCGCCGGACCGGGCGACGATCAGCAGCGAGCCGTCGGGCCCCGACGAGGCGTTGACCTCGAGGTCGACCCACTGCCCTTCGCTGGTGGCGGTGCGGTAGAGCGCCGGCGTGATCGGGGTCTCGTCGAACGCTCCGGCCACGGTCAGCGCCATGACCTCGCCGGCCCGTCCCAGATCGTCGGGGTGCACGAACTCGGCGAAGGATCGGCCGATCACCGCGTCGGGGTCGTAGCCCAGGAGGGTCCGGACGGCGCCGTTGCACCACAGGATGGTGGCACCCGCGTCGATCACCAGGACCAGGTCGGAAGACTGGGTGAGCGCCTCCTGCAACCAGGCGGCGGGGATCGACCCCGACGCGCGGGGCGCCGCGGCGGGGGTGCGGTCGTGGCCGCTCGCGCCCGTGCCCTCCAACTCCACCACCCCACCCTCCTCCGGCACCTCGTGCCGCCGCGGGTCCCACGCTATGCCAACGGGCCCGATCTCGCAGGTCGTGACCGATCGCGCGCTGAGGGTGAAGCCGGGCTCACCCGGCACCCTGCCGCCGCCCGACCCGCTCTGGCCCTGGTCAGCGGGGATGTCCGGTCGACGGTGACCGATCGACCCTGGCTATCGGTGGCATTGGCACAATCAATAGGCAAATGCAATGAGTTCACCCCAATTGCATATAGAGTGCCTATCACCAACCCCATCTAGACCAAGAGGTTCCAACCCGCATGTCTCTCGTCAACACCGAGATCAAGCCGTTCTCCACCACCGCCTTCCACAACGGCGCGTTCGTCGACGTGAGCGACGCCGACCTCAAGGGCAAGTGGTCCGTCGTGTTCTTCTACCCGGCCGACTTCACGTTCGTCTGCCCCACCGAGCTGGGCGACCTCGCCGACAACTACGCCGAGTTCCAGCGCCTGGGCGTCGAGGTCTACTCGGTCTCCACCGACACGCACTTCACCCACAAGGCCTGGCACGGCAGCTCCGACACCATCGGCAAGATCCAGTACCCGATGCTGGGCGACCCCACCCTCGAGATCTCCCGCAACTTCGAGATCCTGCGCGAGGGCCAGGGCCTGGCCGACCGCGGCACCTTCCTGGTCGACCCCGAGGGCGTCATCCAGTTCCTCGAGGTCACCGCTGAGGGCATCGGCCGCAACGCCGTGGAGCTCCTCCGCAAGGTGAAGGCTGCGCAGTACGTGGCCTCGCACCCGGGCGAGGTCTGCCCCGCCAAGTGGGAAGAGGGCGACGACACCCTCACCCCGTCCCTGGATCTCGTCGGCAAGATCTGATCCCACCCGTGCGGCGCGCCGGGCCTCCGGGCCCGGCGCCGCCGCCTCGGCGCCCCCGCACCACCTCCGTGCTGCGGCCGCGCCACCCAGCCGCCCGCCTCCCCTCGCCGCTCGCCCTGATGGAGCCCCTGCCATGCTCGACGCCGCCCTCGCCGCCCAACTGAAGACCCACCTCGAGAAGCTCACCCAGCCCATCGAGCTGGTCACGTCGCTCGACGACGGCGCCAAGTCCGCCGAGCTGCTCGGGCTCCTCGACCAGATCGCCGCGCTGTCCGAGCGCGTCTCGGTGGTCCCCGCCGACGACGACGAGCGCCGGCCGTCGTTCCTCGTCCGCCGCGCCGGCACCGACGTGGCCGTGCGCTTCGCCGGCATCCCCCTCGGCCACGAGCTCACCTCGCTCGTCCTCGCCCTGCTCCAGGTCGGCGGCCACCCGTCCACCGCCTCCCCTGAGCTCATCGCCCAGATCCAGGCGCTCGAGGGCGACCTCCGCTTCGAGACCTACTTCTCGCTCACCTGCCAGAACTGCCCCGACGTGGTCCAGGCGCTCAACCTCATGAGCATCCTCAACCCGAGCATCCACCACGTCGCCATCGACGGCGCCCTGTTCCAGGACGAGGTCGACGAGCGCAAGGTGCTGGCGGTCCCGTCCGTGTTCCTGAACGGCGAGCCGTTCGACCAGGGCCGCATGAGCCTCGAGCAGATCGTCGCCAAGCTCGACACCGGCGCCGCCGAGCGCACCGCCTCGGAGCTCGCCGCCAAGGACCCGTTCGACGTGCTCGTCGTCGGTGGCGGTCCCGCCGGCGCCGCCTCGGCCATCTACGCCGCCCGCAAGGGCATCCGCACCGGCGTCGCCGCCGAGCGGTTCGGCGGCCAGGTGCTCGACACCATGGCCATCGAGAACTTCGTGTCCGTCTCCTACACCGAGGGCCCCAAGCTGGCCTCGGCGCTCGAGCAGCACGTCCACCAGTACGACGTCGACATCATGGACCTGCAGCGGGCCACCAAGCTCGTGGCGCCCACCGAGCCCCACGGCCTCGTCACCGTCGAGCTCCAGGGCGGCGCCACGCTCTCGTCGCGCACCGTCGTGCTGTCCACCGGCGCCCGCTGGCGGGCCATGAACGTTCCCGGCGAGGACGAGTACCGCAACAAGGGCGTCACCTACTGCCCCCACTGCGACGGGCCGCTGTTCAAGGGCAAGCGCGTCGCCGTGATCGGCGGCGGCAACTCCGGTGCCGAGGCCGCCATCGACCTGGCGGGCGTGGTCCGCCACGTCACCCTCATCGAGTTCGACGACGCCCTGCGCGCCGACGAGGTCCTGCAGGCCAAGCTCCGCAGCCTCCCCAACGTCGACATCATCCTCGGCGCCCTCACCACCGAGGTGCTGGGCGACGGCGCGCAGGTCACCGGCCTCACCTACACCGACCGCGCCACCGACTCGTCCCACACGGTCGACCTCGACGGCATCTTCGTGCAGATCGGGCTGCTCCCCAACACCGAGTGGCTCGAAGGCACCATCGAGCTGTCGCCCCGAGGCGAGATCGTGATCGACGACCGCGGCCAGACCTCCATCCCCGGCGTGTTCGCCGCCGGCGACTGCACCACGGTCCCGTACAAGCAGATCGTGATCGCCATGGGCGCCGGGGCCACCGCCGCCCTCAGCGCCTTCGACCACCTCATCCGCACGCCTGCCCCCGTCCCGGCCGACGGCACCGTCGACCGCGAGCCCGCGGTCGTCTGACGCCCCACCGGGCGGCGCCGGCCCCCGGCGCCGCCTCGCACCCTGGGGCAGACTCCCCAGGGCCACTCGGACCGGGAGGTCACCCGTGAACCTGCGCGATCTCGAGTACCTGGTCGCCGTGGGCGAGCACCGCCACTTCGGCAAGGCCGCCGAGGCGTGCATGGTGAGCCAGCCGACGCTGTCCACCCAGCTGAAGAAGCTCGAGCAGGAGCTCGGCGTCGACCTCATCGAGCGCAACCCGCGCCACGTGATGCTCACCGCCACGGGCGAGCGGGTGGCCGAGCGGGCCCGGCTCATCCTGGGCGAGGTCGACACCATCCGGGCCTTCGCCCGCCAGGCCACCGACCCCGAGGGCGGCACCCTCCGCATGGGCCTGTTCCCCACGCTGGCGCCGTACCTCCTGCCCCACATCGTCCCGGCCGTGCACGAGCGGTACCCCAACATCGAGCTGCTCCTCACCGAGGAGAAGACCGAGGTGGTGCTCGACCTGCTGCGCGCCGGGCGCCTCGACGTCGGCATCTTGGCCCTGCCCGTCCACGACCCGTCCCTGGAGCAGCAGCTGCTGTTCACCGAGGACTTCGTGCTCGCCGTGCCCGCCGGCCACCCCCTCGCCGCCGACGGCGGCCCGGTCGACCCGTCGGTCCTGGCCGGCGAGCAGGTCCTGCTGCTCGAGGAGGGCCACTGCCTGCGCGACCAGGCGCTCTCGGTGTGCCGCCTCACCGGTGCGTCCGAGCGGCGCGGGTTCCGCGCCACCAGCCTCGAGACGCTGCGCCAGATGGTCGCGGCCGGCGTCGGGATCACCCTGCTGCCCGAGCTCGCCGTCGCCCCGCCGGTGCCGGCGTCGACCGACATCGTGCTGCTGCGCTTCACCGAGCCGGTCCCGCAGCGCGAGATCGCCATGGTGTGGCGCCCCACCAGCGTCTACCGCCAGCTGCTCCCCGACCTCGGCCACCTCATCGGCGACCTCGCCACCGCCGTCGTCCGCCCCACCCCCTGACGCACCCACCCCTGACGCGACCGGCCACCCGCTCGGGTGAATCCCGACCAAGTAGGTCGGCTATCGTCTCAGCACCGCCTGGGCAACGGTGCCCGGGTCCCTGGACCTCCCGAGGAGCCATCCCATGTCTCGACGCACCCCCGCCGCGCTCGCCGCGCTGTTCGCCCTCTCGCTCCTCGCCGTCGGCTGCGGGAGCAGCAGCGATGGTGCGTCGGGCACCACCACCACGAAGGCCGCCGGCTCGGCCGAGAGCTGCAAGACCGCCGACCTGCCCCTGAAGACCGCCGGCGCCCTCAAGGTGGCCACCGGTGAGCCGGCCTTCGAGCCGTGGGTGGTCGACGACAAGCCCGAGAACGGCAAGGGCTTCGAGAGCGCGGTGGTCTACGCCGTCGCCGACCAGCTCGGGCTGAAGAAGTCGGACGTGTCGTGGACCCGGACCGGCTTCGACGAGGCGGTGGCCCCGGGCAAGAAGGACTACGACTTCAACGTCCAGCAGTACTCCATCACCCCGGAGCGCGACAAGGTCGTCGACTTCTCCGACGGGTACTACACGGTGGAGCAGGCCGTGATCGCCAGCCCCAAGGCCGACATCGCCAAGGCCACGTCGCTGGCCGACCTCAAGGACGCCCAGCTCGGCGCCGCCATCGGCACCACGAGCCTCGACTACATCGAGAACTACATCAAGCCCTCCAAGCAGCCGCTGGTGTTCGACGACAACGCCGCGGCCAAGGCGGCGTTCGACGCCGGCCAGGTCGATGGGATCGTCTTCGACCTGCCCACCGCGTACTACATCACCTCCGCCGAGATCACCGATTCGTCCATCGTCGGGATCCTCCCGCAGCAGGGGAAGGCCGAGCAGCTCGGGTTCCTGTTCGAGGAGGGCAGCCCGCTCGTCTCGTGCGTGAACCAGGCGCTCAAGGCGATCAAGGACGACGGCACGCTCGCCGGCCTCCAGAAGCAGTGGCTCAGCCAGGGCGGCGACATCCCCACCCTCACCAAGTAGACCGCGATGACGGGGCCCGACCCGGCTGGTCCGGTCGAGGTGGTGGGGCCCGGGCCCGGGTTCTTCGGGGCCCGCCCGGGTCGGCGGCCGCGCTCGGGCGGCTCCCGTGAGGAAGGGGCGCGCACCGCCCTGATCGCCACCATCAGCACCCTCGTGTTCCTCGTCGTCGTCGGCGTGCTGGTGGTCCGCAGCCCGAACTGGCCGAAGGTGCGCGAGCAGTTCTTCGATCCGCAGCAGTTCCGCGACGCGTGGCCGGCGGTGCTCCACGGCTTCTGGACCGACATCAAGATGTTCGTGATGGCCATCATCGCCATCCCGATCCTGGCGGTGCTGCTGGCGGTGGCCCGCAGCTTCCGGGGCCCGGCGTTCTTCCCGATCAAGGCGCTCGCCATCGCGTTCATCGACATCATGCGCGGCATCCCGATGATCTTGTTGATCCTCCTGCTGGGGTTCGGCGTGCCCGCGCTCCAGATCCCGGGCTTGCCGTCGGGCGCCATGTTCTGGGGGGTCACCGCCCTCACGCTCTCGTACGCGGCGTACACCGCCGAGATCATCCGCTCGGGCATCGACGCCGTGCCCGAGAGCCAGCGCTCGTCGGCCCGGGCCATCGGCCTCACCCAGGGGCAGGCGCTGCGCTACGCGATCCTCCCGCAGGCCGTCCGCAACGTGATCCCGGCGCTGATGAACACGGTGGTGAGCCTCCAGAAGGACGTCGCCCTCGTCAGCGTGCTGGGGGTCCGGGAGGCCGTCCGCGAGGCGCAGATCATCACCTCTCGCACGTTCAACTACACGGCGTACGTGACCGCCACCGTGCTGTTCCTGCTCGTGTCGATCCCCATGGTGCGCATCGTGGACCACCTCACCAAGCGCGACCGCGCCCGCCGATCGCAGGTGGCGGTGTGAACGAGCAGACCGAGCCCAAGCTGCACGTCGACGGCATCACCAAGCACTACGGCGATCGCCTGGTGCTCGATGCCATCGACCTGCGCGTCGACGAGCACGAGGTGGTCTGCCTCATCGGGCCGAGCGGGTCGGGCAAGTCCACGCTGCTGCGCTGCATCGATCTGCTGGAGCCCATCGACAGCGGCCGGGTGCTGCTCGACGGCGAAGACATCACCGCTCGGGGTGCCAACGCCAACGCCGTCCGCCGCCGCATCGGCATCGTGTTCCAGTCGTTCAACCTGTTCCCGCACATGAACGTGCTCGACAACGTCACGCTCGGGCCGCGCAAGGTCCAGCGCACGCCGAGGGCCGATGCCGAGGCCCGGGCGCGCGAGGTGCTCGACCGCCTGGCGGTGGGGGAGCACGCCGCCAAGTACCCCGAGCAGCTGTCGGGAGGCCAGCAGCAGCGGGTGGCGCTGGCCCGCTGCCTGGTGAGCGATCCCGAGGTCTTGCTGCTCGACGAGATCACCTCCGCCCTCGACCCCGAGCTGGTGGGCGAGGTCCTGTCCGCCATCCGGGACCTGGCCGCCGTGGGGATGACCATGGTGCTCGCCACCCACGAGATGGGCTTCGCTCGCGAGGTGGCCGACCGGGTCTGCTTCCTGCACGAGGGCCGGGTGCTCGAGTCCGGGCCTCCCGCCCAGGTGCTGAAGGAACCGACGGAGGAGCGCACCCGCCAGTTCCTCCGCCGCGTCATCGAAGCCGGCCGGCTGTAGCCGTCGCTACGGTCGCGCCCGTGCCCGACGCCCTCCGCCAGCTCCTGCTCGACGCGGCCGACGACCGGTTCCCGCCGTCCGATGGCGGCGTGACCATCGTCCCGCCCGACGCCACCACCGGGCTCCACGCCGCCCTGAGCTTCACCGCCCACGCCGTCGTGGCCACCGATCGGACGGCCGACGACGTGGCGGCCTGCGGGGTCAACGGGATCGAGGGCATCCACGCGGCCGACACCCTCCGGGCGCTCGCCGGCCCCGGCGGCTGGATCGGCGTGCTCGACGTGGTGCTGGTGGCCCGGGGCCGGGGCACAGGCGGCACGTCGCTCGCCCCCACCGACCGCTTCGACGACCACCACCGGGTGGCCTATGCCCGCGACCTGCGCACCGACGTGCTCGTGCTCGCCGACGAGCGAGGCCTGGTCACCCTGGGCCGCGGGCTGGGAGGGCGCACCGAACTGGGCTTCGAGCTGATCGACGACCGCCACGGCCAGGGCCACGGCCGGGGCCTGCTGGCCGACACGCTGGCCGAGACCCCGGAAGGGGAGGTGGTGTTCGCCTCGTGCGCGCCCGGCAACGCGCGCAGCCTGCGCGCCCTGCTCGCCGTCGGCTTCCGGGTCATCGGCGGCGAGGTCCTCCTCCGCCCCGTCCGCTGAGCGGTACGGTCCGGCCATGACGTACTGCCTGGCCATGCGCCTCGACGAAGGCCTGATCTTCCTGTCCGACACCCGCACCAACGCGGGGATCGACAACATCGGGACCTACCGCAAGATGCACGTGGTGCACGCCGCCGACGACCGCGTGTTCGTGCTGGAGAGCGCCGGCAACCTGGCCACCACCCACGAGGTGCTCGACCTGATCGAGCGAGACCTCAACACCCCCGGCGAGCACACCAGCCTCGCCACCGTGAACCACCTGTTCGAGGCGGCGCTCTACATCGGCGAGCTCAGCCGGTCGGTGGTGAAGCGCCACCGCGAGGGCCTCGCCACCGTCAACGCCGACGCCACGTCGACGTTCATCCTCGGCGGCCAGATCGCCGGCGACCGGCCCGACCTCTTCCTCGTCTACCCCGAGGGCAACTACATCCGGGTCTCCGACACCCGCCCGTTCTTCCAGATCGGCGAGACGAAGTACGGCAAGTTCATGCTGGAGCTCGCCGTCCACGCCAAGGTCGGCCTCGACGACGCGGTGAAGATCGCCCTCAGCTCCATGCTCAGCACCGCCCGCGCCAACCTCTCGGTGGGCCCGCCCTACGACCTCGGGACCTACCGCAACGGTTCGCTGCACCTGGTCGAGCACCGCATCGAGGAGGACTCCGAGACCCTCGCCCGCCTCCACGACGCGTGGCTCCAGCTCCTCACCGACGCCATCGACCAGCTCCCGCCCGTCCACGTCGAAGGCTGACCCGACCCTCCCTTCAGACGGGGCGGTGCCAGAAGGTCCAGCGGGAGACGGCGATGAAGCCGAGGCGCTCGTACACCCCGCGGCCCAGGTCGCTCGCGATCAGCGCGGCAGGCAGGTCGGGATCGGCGGTCATGGCCGACGCGGTCAGGGCCGCGCCGTAGCCGCGGCCGCGCACCGCAGGATCGGTGGTCACCATCTCCACCAGGTTCACCCCTTCGGCCACGTGCGAGCTGGCGGTGGCCACGGCCCGGCCCGCCACCCGGCCGATGAGGAACTGGGTCGGACCGCCCAGCACCCGGCCGTCGTGGAGGGAGCCCCAGCGGTACGGGAGCAGGCCCGGCTCGGGGAAGTGCTGGGCGAGCGCCTGCTCGAACTCACCGAGCGACCGGTCGCCGTAGACCCCTTCGATGGTCAGCTCCGAGGGGACCTCAGGCCCCGCCCCGCCGGGCGGGCGGACCATCAGCGGTGGGTGGCCCACCAGCACCCAACCTCGACTGGTGAGGTCGGGCACGGCCGTGGCGGCGACCAGCGAGACCGGACGGTCGGCCGGCACCACCTGGTCGACGCGGCCGAGCACCTCCTCCCACGAGTCGGGCTCGGCCAGGACCAGCGCCATGTTGGTGAACACGCCGCGCTCGGCCTGCCAGGCCACGGCGAGGTCGGGGTCGGCGACGTGGGGGCGGCCCATGCGGCGGGCGGCGTGGACGACGCGGTCGGCGCTGGCGGCGAGGGCTCGGTCGGTCAGGGTTCGGTCATCGGTGAGGGTGCTCATGCCCCATGGGCGCCAGATCTCACGTGGCAGTGCCAGACGGTGGTCCGCTCGGGGCGGTAGCTGCACGAGGTGCCGGTGCTGACCGAGTTGGCCAGGTGCCGCCCGAGCTGCGGGTGGACCGCCTCGATCCGGCGGATGGCGTCCCGGATCCGCGCCGACACCGCCTTGCGCATCCGCTCGATGGGCTCGGGCCCCGCCGCTCGGGACCGCCCGTGGAGGCCGACCGACGCACTGAGCTCATCGACCAGCAGGTCGTGCTCGACCCGCGCCCGCTCGGCCCGGCCGATGTCGTGGGCGGCGTCGGCATCGTCGATCTCCTCAGCGAGCTCGGTGAGCCGCCCGCGGTAGGCCTCGATCGCCCGCCGGTCGAGGGCCTCGCCGCCGCGGCTGCGCGCCAGCTCGGTGGGCACGCCTTCGAGCTCGGTCACGCTGACGTCGGTGCCGGGCCGGGCCAGGAGGACCGCGAGGTCGGCCAGGCCCTTGCTGTGCTTGAGGATCACCGACCGCCCTGCATAGCTGAGGTGCCACACCTCGCCGTCGCGCTCGAGCTCGTTCGGTGGCTCGCCGGCCGGTGGGCCGGACTGGGGCAGCGCGAGCGCCGCGGCGGGGGAGAGGACCAGGTGGTGGGCGCCGCAGGCGGCGAAGCGCTCGTCGGCGTCGCGGTCGAAGGCCGCGACCTCCGCCGGGTCGGCGCCCGCTCCCTCCGAGCAGCGCGCCAGCGTGCGCAGCGCCGCGGCGCTGACCATCCCGCCGAACGGTGCGGCCAGCTCCACCGCAGCGAGCGCGTGGGCGACCGCCTCGTCGGGACGGCCGAGCGCGGCGCACCCGGTGGCGACCGCGATGCCGACGGGGCCGTACAGCCCCGCGCCGATCCCCTCGAACGCCATGAGGTGGGCGAACGGCTCGAGCGCCCCGACGGCCAGCGGCAGCAGTGGGTGGTCGAGCGCGGCAGCCGTGCGCACCACGTTGAACAGGTTGGCCAGCCACTCGGCATCGACGGCCACCTCTTCCAGGCCCACGGCGTGGAGGCGATCGAGCAGGGCGGCGGCCTCGGCGACCTGGCCGGCGTTCAGCCGGGCCCAGGCCATCGACCCGATCGCCGAGAGGTAGTCGGTGAGCTCGGGCGCATCGGTCCCGAGCGACTCGACCATGGCGATGACGCCGGCGTGGTCGCCGCGCTCGTCGGCGATCATCAGGCGCGCCACCGCCGCCAGCATGGGCCCGTTGGTGCTCCCCGCCGCCCGGCCCAGCGCCTCGACTTCATCGATCTGGGCCTCGGCCTGGTCCAGGTCGCCCACGATGAGCGCGTGCTGCGCGCCCCACAGCGGCACGTACCAGGAGTACAGGGGGTTGGCCAGGACCGCGGCGCGGCGGGCGAACGCGCCGGCCTCGTCGTCGACCGCGGCCCGGTCACCGGCTTCGAGCGCGGCCACGAACCGGAGGCGCCGGCCCAGCAGCTCGAGGGGGCCATCGCCCGCCGCCACCGCGACGTCGACGATCTCGGACGACTCGGCTCGCCGCAGCGCGACGTGGGCCGGTCCGGCGATGGCGTCGCAGTGCGCAGCCAGGGCCCGGGCCAGGACGACAGGGTCGTGGTGGCGCCGGGCCAGGGCGACGGCCTGGTCGGCGAGGACGAGGCGCCGGTCGGTGTCGGCGGCCAGCGACAGCGCGACGGACAGACGGGCCAGCACCATCGCTCGCACGATGTCCTCGTCGGTGGCCTCGAGCACCCGGGCCGACTCCTCGAGCAGGTCGATCTGGTGCTGGTCGAAGAGGCGCACCTCGAACCCGGCCACGTCCGCGCTGAAGCCCAGGGCGGCATGGGCGAGGAGCGTCGGGGAGTCGGCGCGGCGCGCCAGCGCGGCCAGCTCGTCGAACGCCCGGCTGGCGCCCTGGGGGTCGCCGGCCAGCAGCCGGGCGCGGCCCAGCCCGCTCAGGGCGTCGGCGCGGACGTCGGTGTCGGTCGTGGCGCGCGATGCGCTCAACGCCCGCTCGAAGTGCATCGCCGCCTCCTCCCAGGCGATGGCACCGAGGGCCCGGTCGCCCGCGAGCACGGACCAGACGGCCGCCTCCAGCTCGTGGCCCGGACCGGCGGCCAGCAGGTGGGCCGCGATGCCCGCTGGCTCGTCGCCGGCCTCCTCCCCGGCCCGTGCTGCCTCGGCGTGGAGCGCCTCGACCGTGCTCGAGGCCGCCAGCTCCAGCGCCGCCTGCCGGAACAGGTCGTGCACGAACGCCCAGCTGCCGGTGGGGGCGGAGCGGTCGAGGATGCGCAGCGACCGGGCCCGCTCCAGGTGGGCGGCGGTGGCGTCCTCGTCGGCGCGGAGCAGCCGGGCCACCCCCGAACCGGTGAACTCGGCGCCCAGGACGGCGCCGGCCACCAGGGCCTCCTGCTCGGCGGGGGTGAGGGCCTGGAGCCGTTGGCCGAGCAGGTCGCGGGCGCCGTCGGGGAGCACACCGGAGGCGCCGGGCCCCAACTCGTCGGTGAGGAGCCGGCCCATCTGGACGATCAGGAACGGGTTGCCGGCGGTCAGCCGCACCACCTCCGGTGCCAGGGTGCTGCCGCGGCCCGACCCCAGGTGCTCGTCGAGGAGCTCGCCCACGGCCCCGGTGGAGAGCCCGCGCACCGGGATCCGATCGGCCCGGCCTCCCAGCCCGTCGAGGGCGAGGCGCGGCTCCGCCTCGGTGTCGCGGTACGTGCCCACGAGGAGGACGGGGAGCCCGGGGAGGTCGGCCGCAACCGTGCCGAGGAGGCTCAGCGTCCCCGGATCGGCCCAGTGGAGGTCGTCGAGCACGAGCAGGGCCGGCCGCTCGGCGGTGGCGCCCTCCAGGGCGGCGACCACTGCGCCGTAGGCGGCCGCTCGAGCGGCGGTGGCGGCGGTGGCATCGCCGGCATCGGTGCCGAGCAGCAGGTCGATGGCATCGCGGCCCGGTGCCCCGAGCCCCGACAACAGGCGCAGCCAAGGGGCGTGAGCGGACGCAGCCCCGCCCGCCGGGCAGCCCGCCCACCGCACCGTCATCGCCTGCTCCCGAGCGGTGGTCGCCAGCTGCTGGGCGAGGGTGGTCTTGCCGATGCCGGCCTCGCCGTGGAGGAGGATCAGCCGGCCGTTGCCGGCGGCGGCGGCATCGAGCCCGGCACGGAGGTCTGCCATCGCTCGAACTCGCCCAGGATCCTCCCGCACGGCCACGCGCGTGACGTTACCCAGCGTCTGGCGATACCAGGGCTGATCTGGCGCCTACGGGGTGACGGTCGCACACGGCGGCCGATCCGAGACAAGGAGCTCCACCATGCACCTCGCCACCTACGACTTCGACGGCGATCCCTACGCACTGCAGGCCGGCTACGAGCGCCTCGTCGCCGCCTTCGACGACGAGGTCATCCTCAACCTGTGCGTGAGCCGGCCCGACGGGATCACCGTCTACGACGCCTGCCCGACCCTTGCTGACTTCGAGGCCTTCTCCACCAGCGACGCCTTCGCGCAGGCGCTCGCCGCGGCCGGCCTCCCCGAGCCTCGCACCACCTCCCTCGGCACCGTCACCGCCGTCCACGGGACCATGGTGTCGGTCTCCGCCTGACGCGACGCGGCGCGCCACTGCCCACCCCCGGAACTACGCACGGCTCGAGCGCCTGAGGCGACTCGAGCCGTGCGAGGTTCGTTTGGGAGGGGAGTGGGGGCTACTCGGCCGGCGGTTCGGCGGAGCCCAGGGGCTCCATCGTGGACTCCACCTCCTGGGCCGTCTCGGCCAGGGCCTCGCCGACCTCGGTGCGCCGGCGACCGTCGCCGTTGCCCGAGCCGTTGGTGAGGGTGCCGTTGCGCAGCGCCTGCATCAGGGTGGCGGCGAGACCTTCGAAGCTTCCGCCACCGCCGGTCACGAGGACCTCCGGCATGATGTCGATGCCGCCTTCGCCGATGGCGCCGGCGACGGCCACGAGGGCCGTCGACATCTCGCCGATGGCTTCGCGCTGGGCGTCGTAGCCGGTGGCCTTGGCCACGCCGAGGGCCTCGGTGGCCTTGGCCTCGGCCAGACCGATCGCCCGCAGCTTGTCGGCCTCGGCCTCACCGGTGAGGCGCACGTAGGCGGCTTCACCGCTGGCCTGCGCCTCTCGGGCCTGGGCCTCGTTGCGGTTGATGTCGACCGACACGGCCGACCGGGCGAGCGACGACTGCATGTCGGCGGTGCCCTTGGCCTTCTCGGTCTCGATGCGGGCCGTCTCCGCCTTCTGCTGCTCGACGAACGTGGCCCGCTCCTGGTTGGCGATCTCTCGCCGGGTCAGGACCTCGACCAGCTCCTCGGGGAACACCACGTCTTGGATGTAGACGCCGCGGGTCTCGACCTCGTAGGCCGACAGGTACTGCGTGACCGCCTCGAGGGCGGCGCGCTGCACGGCCTGGCGGGTCTCGATGAACTGCACGGCCTCGAGCGCCTGGAGGGTGTTGCGGAAGTGGTTGCCCACCGCCGACTGGAGGACCTCGTTGACCAGGTTGACCATGGTGCCGACCATCGAGATCACCTTCGGCGCCCGGGTGTCGGACACGTGGATCTGCACCTGCAGGTCGATGGTGAACACGAAGCCCTCACGGCTCTTGCCGATGATGGGCTCGAGCCGGGAGTCGAGGTCGTGCGCCTGGGAGTTCGACGTGCTCCAGTTGAGCGTCAGGATGAACGTCGGCACGATCTCCGCCGCGTAGACGCGGGGGTTGATCGGGTACTTGCCGGTGCGCAGGGGCTCCTGCCAGATGCCCCGGTGGCCGGGGCGGACGATGGAGCCGAACTTGAACTCGGAGCCCGACGTGTCGAGCGTGGGGAGGCCGACGAAGCCCTTGATGACGGCCACCTCGCCCTGGTTGACCACGAGCATCGGCACCATGTCGACGCGGACGAGGAACGGGTTGAGCAGGTAGGCGCCGTACTGGAGCGGGTCGTGCTGGAGGCCGATGCGCCCGCCGGCGTCGAGGAACTTCTGGAAGTCCTGGTAGTTGTTGTGCTCGTCGTTCTTCGAGCCGAGGAGCGTGTCGATCAGCTCGGCGTCGGTGGCGTCGGGCTGCTGCTCCATGGTCTCGATGTCCTGGAACCCGCCCAGGCGGCTGGCGATGTCGCCCGACTCGAGGGGCTGGCCCTCCAGCGTGGTGACGATGCCGACGACGTCCTGACCGCCGCTGGGGGCGATGACCACCACCTGGAGCTGCCGCGGGTCGAGCCCGAACGACTCGGGGGTGAGGCCCTCGCCCTTGTTGAGGCGCACCAGCTCGGGGGACACGGGGAGGCCGAAGACCTGGCGGCTGCCGATCACCATGAAGGCGACGGGGTGCAGCGGCACGAGGGTGCCGGGAGGCAGCACCGGGCGCTGCACGCCCTTCTGGCCGCCGCCGTTCACGAACCCCGACAGGTCGGAGAAGTTGCCGAAGGCGGCGTCGTACTCGGCGCTCTTGGCGCCGATCGGGACGGGCCCGCCGACCTGGGCGATGACCACGCCGATCTCACCGGCGGGGATCTGCACCCACGGGAACTTGGTGACCGCGAAGATGGGCCACACCCGGACGCGGAGCCCAGGCATGAGGAGCGTGGCCTGGTAGCCCGCCTCCCCCTTGAACGCGACCGGGTTGTCGTTGCGCAGCTTGCGAACGCTGACCCGCTTGTTGACCAACCCCACTTCCGCCGGACCGATCTTGTGCACCGACTTGAGCAGCACGTAGGCGATCAGCGCCACCACGGCGAGGATCACGATGCTCGATATCGACATCTGAGCTCTCTTTCTTCCGGCGCCGCACGATGCGTCGCCATCGGGGTGAGCGTAACAAGACGTCTGAATGAGCGAAAGAGGATCTTTGGGGTACTGTCAGCGGCGTGGGTTCCAGCGCCGCCCGTCGCGTCGGGCACATCCGGTCCTTGGGTGACCACTGGTACGCCTGGACCGACGGCGTCCCTGCCTCCGGCGAGCTGCGGGTGCACGCGGCGGTCCAGCACGACGGGCGCTACCACCTCGACGCCATCGGCTACGAGGGCCCGGTGTCGGCCTCGCTGCTGCGCACCATCCCCGTGGGCCGGATCGAGGCGGCGGTCAACGCCCTGGCCCGCCACGGCAACGAGTCGTCGAAGGGCCGGGCCGAGGCGCGGGTGCCGGCCAAGCTCCGCGAGCACGCCGTGCCCGGCTACCCCGATGAGTTCTACGAGGTGGTCGCCCGGGCCTACCGCCTGCTCGCCGCCGACAGCTCCCGCCCCGTCGTCGACATCGCCGAGGCCAACGACGTCCCCGTCACCACCGCCCAGCGGTGGGTGAAGGAGGCTCGCCGCCGCGAGCTCCTGCCGCCGGGCCGCCGGGGCAAGGCCGGCTGAGGCGGCCGGGGCCGCTCGCTCGCTCAGCCCGAGATCCGGTCGGCGAGCTTGCGCAGCATGGTCATGTTGCGGCCGGTGTTGAGGGCGGCGCCGGCGGCCTTCCAGTCCTTGGGCTTGAGGAGGGTGTCGAGCGACTTGCCCTCGATGTGCCAGTGGACCTCGGCGCCGATGACCTTCAGCTCGTCCTTCTCACCTGACATCGCCTCGATGGCCTTGGCCTCCGCCGCGCTCGGGGCCGTGCGGAGGAAGACGGCCAGGTGGGTGGTGCCCGAGTCGATCGAGCCGAACGGGGTGCGCCCGGCGATCTCGACCACCTGATCGGCGGGGCGGATGAACGCCTCGGCCAGGAAGCCGAAGGCCTCCTCGATGGCGGCCTCGACGAGGGGCTCCAGGGTGGTGGACCGCTTGGCCGAACTGAAGATGGCGTTGCCGGACGCGATGTAGGTGGACACGTCGTCGAGCCCGGCGGCTTCGAGGACCCGGCGCAGCTCCGCCATCTCCATGCGGCGCTTGCCGACGTTGACGGCTCGGAGGAAGGCGACGTGGCGAGGCACGGCGCGGACCCTAGCGAGCGCTCGCCGCTCACGGGGCCGGCACCTCGCCGTCGGCACCAGGGACCTTCGACCCTGTTCCGGGGGGCCATGGGCCTCTGTCGGCCGATCCGCCCGGTCCGGAGGATGGAGCCGTCAACTCCCCACGCCCTCGGAGGCATCTCGTGAGCTCCGCCAACCAGACCCTGCTGGCCCGATTCGCCGTCGCCACCTCGATCTTCGCCCTCCTGCTGGTGGGCGTCGTCGCCGTGCACGGCACCAGCCAGTCCACCGACGCCGGCGCGGCGGCCAGCGCACCCGTTGCCGTGGGGTTGAGCGAGTTCGCCATCGCCCCCCAGACCATCGTCGTGCCGCTCGGCGGCTCCATCGCCGTGACGAACAGCGGGACGATGGACCACAACCTCACCGTCCTCGACACCGCCATCAAGACCACGCTCCTGAAGGCCGGGGCCACCGAGGCGCTCGACGTGTCCAGCCTCGAGCCCGGTGAGTACGAGGTGTTCTGCTCCGTGCCCGGGCACAAGGACTCGGGCATGACGGCCAAGCTCACCGTCACCGACGGCAGCGCCGGGAGCGCCACCGCCGCGGCCGAGACCGCCTCGTCGGAGCACGCCGACCACGCTGCCGCCGACCTCGGCTCGCTCGAGTCGACCGACCCGGTGGCCAAGCGCTTCGACAAGCAGATGCAACAAGGCATGGACGAGGGTGTGGCCGCGTTCCTGGCCAACGCCGACAAGTACGCGGCCGGCACGATCCCCACGGGCAACCAGGTGCTGAAGCCCACGATCCTCCCCGATGGCACCAAGCAGTTCCACCTCACCGCCGCGGTCACCGACTGGGAGGTCAGCCCCGGCAAGGTGGTCAAGGCGTGGACCTACAACGGCATGGTCCCCGGCCCGTGGATCAAGGTGGACCCCAACGACGACGTCGAGATCGTGCTGACCAACAACCTCCCCATCAGCACCGACATCCACTTCCACGGCGTCGACGTCCCCAACGACCAGGACGGCGTGGCCGGCATCACCCAGGACTACATCAAGCCCAACACCACCTACACGTACAAGTTCAACGTCGGGCCCAACAACCAGCAGGCGATGTACCACGCCCACTACCACGGCCAGGAAGCCGTCCTGAACGGGCTGTTCTCGATCTTCCAGGTGGGTGAGGTGCCCATGCCCAAGGCCGGCACGTACGGCCAGGTCCAGGTCCCCGAGAACGTCAAGCCGGCCCAGGAGATCCCGATGGTGCTCAACGACGCCGGGGTGATCGGGCTGTCGCTCAACGGCAAGGCCTTCCCCGAGACGGCACCGATCGCCGCCAAGAAGGGCGACTACATCCTCCTGCACTTCTACAACGAGGGCCTGGTCGGCCACCCGATGCACCTCCACCGCCAGCAGCAGCTCGTGATCGCCAAGGACGGGTTCGCCCTCAACTCGCCCTATCAGGTCGACACCCTGTGGGTGGCGCCCGGTGAGCGCTACAGCGTCTTGATCCACGCCGACGAGGTCGGCACGTGGGCCTTCCACTGCCACATCCTCAACCACGCCGAGAGCGACACGGGCCTGATGGGGATGGTCACCGCGATGGTGGTGACCGACCCCAAGGCCTCCTGATCTGGAGGGGCCGCCCCCGGAGCTCGCTCCGGGGGCGGGTTGCCATGCGCGGCGCGGCTTGCCAGGCTGCCCCCACCTATGCCGTGGCCATCGTGGAACCAAGCAGCGGTCGCCGCCCTGGTGCTCGCCGTGGTCGCCCTGGTGGCGCGCCGGTTCGACCACCCGAAGGCGAAGACCACCGCCGCCGTCGCCCAAGAGGTGGCGCTGGTGTCGTTCCTCTACATGCTGTGGCGGTTGGCACGGCAGCTGCCCCTCACCCACGAGCAGGGCGCCGAGGAGCGGGGCCGCTGGATCTACCGGTTCCAGCGGTCGGTCCACCTGCCGTCCGAGCTGAGCATGGAGCACTGGCTCAAGGCCCACCACTGGGCGGCCACGCTCACCGTCGACTACTACGCCACCGTCCACGTGCCGGCGCTGATCTGCTTCCTCGTGTGGATGTGGGTCCGCCACCCCGACGACTACCCGCGCTGGCGCAACGTCCTGGCGATCACCACCGGGTTCTGCCTGTTCATCCGCTTCATCCGGGTGGCACCGCCCCGGCTCCTGCCCGACCTGGGCTTCTACGACATCGCCGCCCAGATGGGCCACGACATCTACGGCCCGGCCGGCACCGGCGCATCGGACCAGTTCGCCGCCATGCCCAGCATCCACATCGCGTGGGCGGCCATCGTCGGCTTCGGCGTGTGGACGGTCACCAAGAGCAGGTTCCGCATCGTCGGGCCGCTCCACCTGGTGCTCACGTTCTGGGCGGTCATGGCCACCGCCAACCACTGGTGGCTCGACGGGCTGGTGGCGATGGCGCTCGTCGGCATCGCCCTGCTGATCGACTCTGGCGTCCGCACCCTCGTCAGCCGGCGACGACGCCCCACAGCGTCAGCACCAGCACCACCGACCCCAGAGCTCGTCGCCACGGGTTGACGCCCCGGACGATCTCGTCGATCGCCCACCACCCGATGGCCGCGGTGGCCACCACCGTCACGAGCGTCCCGAGGTCGCCGCCGGGGTGCGAGAGCCGCCGGATCACCACGGCCACCAGGAACGTGGCGAGCGCCAGGTTGGGCGCCTGGGCGATCGTGATCCGGCCGGTCTCGCGGTTGCGGAACGCCCAGTCGAGCGCGCGGCGGATCATGTCCGCAGTCCTAGTCCCCCCTACACCCGGGCGTCGTAGCCGGGCTGGGCGAGGATCCAGGCGAGCAGGTCCGTGCGAGGGGCGCCGGCCTTGAGCTTGGCCTCCCACTCGGTGCGCTCGGCCGTGGTCGGGACCCGGACGAGCATCGAGCGGATCGACTCCACCAGGTCGGTGGTGGCGGCGGTCTTGCGCTTGTACTCGCTGCTCTCGGAGAAGGTCGTCATGACCTCGCCCCGGGCCGCACCCTTGTCGAGCTTGGCCGTCCAGTAGTCGACGCCGGTGGCGTCGGGCGTGCGCTGGAGCACGTTCTTGTAGATGAGCAGCACGAAGTCCCGGTTGGTGAGCGCCCCGTACTTGTTCTTGAACTCGCTCGAGGCGGCGAACGTGGCCGAGATGGTGCTGAGCTTGGTGCCGCTGCGGTACTTCCCGGTCCAGTAGTCCAGGCCCCTCAGGTCCGGGAGCCGGCCGAAGTAGGCGTTGAACAGGCGGGTGATCGGGGTGATCCCGGCGGCGTGCTTGAAGTCCATGCCCAGGTTCACCAGGCTCTGCGGGGTCGCCGAGCCGTTGGCCAGCTTGGTGCGCCAGTCCGTCAGCTCCGCGGCGGTCGGGACCCGGTTGGCGAAGTCCTCGTACTGCTGGGTGGTGAAGGCGTCGACGCTCTTGAACGGCGGCAGGGCGGTGGCCGACAGGGCCGACTCCGCACCGATGCCGGTGGCGTTGCGGGCCGCCACGCTGAACCGGTAGAGGTGACCAGGCGTGAGCCCGGTGACCGCGGCGGTCCGGTTGGCGTCGGCCGTCTCGAAGGTGGCGACCACCGTGCCGGCCGCGTCGGCCTTGACGGTCACCCGGTAGGCCGTGACGGCGCTGCCGCCCGGGTTGGTCGGCGCCGTCCAGGAGAGCGAGGCCGCCGTGCCCGTGGCCGAGGTGACCGTGGGGGTGCCGGGGGCCGAGGGGGCGGCCCCCGCCGTCACCGTCACCTTCAGCGCCGCCGAGGTCGACGGGGCGTGCGTGGGCGAGCCCAGGTAGGCGGCGGTGACCGTGTGGTCGCCGGGCGCCAGCGAGGGCAGGGGGGTGGTGGCCGTGGGGCCCACCAGGTCGACCGGCGATCCGGCCGTGCCGTCGATGGTGAACCGGACCTGGCCGGTGGCGGTGCCCGAGGCGGGCGCCACCGTGGCGATCAGGTTGTTCCCGGTGCGCACCAGGGCGGTGGTGGTGGCGATGCCGGTGGTCCCGCTGGGGGTGGTGACCACCTGGGCGAGCGCCGCGGAGGTCGACGGGGCCAGGGTGTCGCTGCCCTCGTAGCGGGCCGTCACCTGGTGGGTGCCCAGCAGCAGGGGCTTCGTGGTGCGGGCCGTGCCGTCGGGGCCGAGGGGGGCGGTGCCGAGCACCTCGGTGCCGTCGAGGAACGTCACCGTGCCGGTGGGCGTGCCCGTCCCGGCGGTGCGGCCCACGGTGGCGGTGAAGGCGATGCCGGCATCGGTCGTGGCCGGGTTGAGGCTGCTGGCCACCGTGGTGGTGGTGGCCGTCCGGCCGAACACGATGGGTGCGGAGCCGGTCGCTCCGGCCGAGGTGGCCGAGCCGGCATAGGCCGCCGTGACCGTGTAGGTGCCGCCGGGGAGCCCGGCGGGCCGGGCGAGGGTGGCGGTGCCGGCCACGAGGTCGGCCGAGCCGAGCGAGACGGCCTCGCGGACCGGGTTGGTGCCCGTGGCGGTGAAGGCGACGGTCCCGGTGGGGGTCGACGCACCGGTCACGGGCGTGACCTTGGCCTTGAACGAGACGGCGGTCGAGCTGGAGGGGCTCGCCGGGTCGGTGCTCACCGCCACGGTCGGGGCCGGGGCCTTGCCGTCGCCGGTCACCAGCACGGTGGCGACCGGTGACGTGGCGGCGGTGGTGTCGCTGTCGCCGGCCCAGGTCGCCGTGAGGTCGTGGCGGCCGAGAGCGAGCGGGGTGGAGAGGTTGGCCGTGACCTGGCCGTCGGTGACCGAGAAGGTCTGGACGGGGGTGGTGCCCTCCTTGATGGAGACGGCTCCGGTCAGGGCCAGGCTGCCGGTGCTGGGAGCCACCGTGACCTTGAGCTTCGTCGTCGTGCCCGTCTTGGTGGGCGTGTCGAGCGCCTCGAGCGTGACGGCGGTGGCGGCCTTCGCCACGGTGACCGCGACGTTGGCCGATGCCGCGGCCCGGTAGTGGCTGTCGCCCCGGAAGGAGGCGGTCAGGGTGCGGGTGCCGGCCCGGGCGAAGCGGGCGCCGATGGTCGCCTTGCCGGTGCCGTCGAGCGTGGCGGATCCGGCGCGGACGCCGTTGTCGGTGAGCTCGACCACGCCGGTGGCGGTGCCGGCCGATCCGGCGACGGTCACCGTGGCGTTCACGGTCTCGCCGGCGACCGCCGTGGCCTTGGCGGGGGCCAGGGTGACGGTCGGGGTCGGGGTGGGCGTGCCGCTGCGCCGAGCGGACTCGACGGTGGCGTCGGCGTCGTCGGCCTCGCCGGCGGCACCGTCATCGGCGCCGCCGGTGCCCGGCGTGAAGGCGATGGCCTGCGCGGCCGGGCGGGCGGAGTAGTCCGCCACGTCGGTGCCGGGGCCGCCGATGAGGCGGTCGCCGCCGTCGACGGCGGTGCCCTGGTCCAGGCGGTCGTCGCCCTCGCCGCCCTGCTCGGTGTCGGCTGCGCCGGCGCCGGTGAGCAGGTCGCTGCCCTTGCCGCCGTCGAGCGTGTCGACCTCGGGGCTGCCCACGAGGGTGTCGTCGCCGTCGCCGCCCTCGAGGGAGGCGCCGTCGGTGCTGGTCAGGGTGTCGCGCCCGGCCAGGCCCTCGAGGCGGGCGACCTCGGTGGACGAGAGGCTGCCGATGGCGAGCGTGTCGTCGAACGGTGTGCCGATGAGGTGGTCGATGGAGCCGGCGACGCTGTCGCGCTTGCCGGGGACCGTCGCCGAGTCGTCGGTGGCGTTGCCGTCGTCGTAGGCGGCGCTGCCGCCCTGGGTGACCCACACCGGGCTGGTGCGGTCGGCGTAGCTCACGGTGTCGTGGCCGGCCCCGCCTTCGAGCCGGTCGGCGCCGGCGCCGCCCACCAGGATGTTGGTGCCGTCGCTGCCGCTGACCCAGTCGTCGCCGTCACCGCCCTTGACGGTGTCGTCGCCGCCCTCGCCGAAGACCTGGTCGTCGCCGCCGCGGCCGTCGAGGGTGTCGTTGCCCTCGCCGCCCTGCAGCTTCTGGGCGCTGTCGTTGCCGGTGATCATGTCGTTGCCGGCGTCGCCGCCGACCGCGTCGAGGCTGACGCTGGAGCCGCTGATGGTGATGGTGTCATCGCCGCCGTCGCCGTTGATGTACTGCCTCGGGTCGACGATGGCCGCCCCGTCGCTGCCGCCGTCGACGATGGTGTCGTTGCCGTCACCGCCGCTGATGGTGTCGGTGCCGGTGCCGGTGGTCAGCACATCGGTGCCGGGTCCGCCCTGCAGGCCGCCGGGCCCGTCCCGGTCGGTGAGGGCGTCGTCGCCACCGCCGCCGAACAGCTTGTCGGCGCCGGGCCCGCCGTCGACCACGTCACGACCGGGCTGGTCGTTGCCGCCGTCGAACTCGTCGTTGCCCGGGCCCATGTCGGCTCGGGTGGCGTAGGCGCCGGCGTTCAGGGCGACGACGTCGTCGCCTTCGCCCATGTCGATGTCCTTCTTGCCGAGGTACGAGGCGAGGTGGTCGTTGCCGGGGCCGCCGATGACGGTGTGGTCGCCCTTGTCGGTGTCGAAGGTGTCGTTGCCCGGGCCCATGTCCAGGAACACCTTGCCGGTGCCGCTGAGCTGTCCGGTGTCGTCGCCCTCGCCGGCCTCGATGTGCTCATCGCCGCCAGAGCCGTGGACCACGTCGTCGCCCTTGCCGAGCAGGTAGGTGTCGCCCTTGCCGGCCGGGTCGGGCCTGCTCTGGGCGGCGTCGCCGTCGGTGGCGTCGTCCTTGCCGTCGCCGCCGACGAAGGTGTCGATGCCGGCGTAGCCGATGAGGACGTTGGTGCCGGCGCCGCCGACCAGCGTCTGATCGCCGTTGTCGCCGCCGATCGTGTCGTTGCCGGAGCCGCCCACGATCTTCTCGTTGTCGGGCTTGACCTCGTCGCACGTGCTGCCGGAGCAGTCGGGGCCGGTGAAGTGGCTCACGTCGCCCTCGCCGTCGACCGCGCCGTTGGTCAGGTAGATGGTCAGGTTGCCGGTGCGGCTCGAGTAGTCGGCGGTGTCGAAGTCGGCGCCGCCGCTCATCGAGTCGGCGCCGAGGCCGCCGTCGAGCAGGTCCCTGCCGGTCCCGCCCTCCAGCTTGTCGTTGCCCTTGTTGCCGCGGAGCTCGTCGTCGGCGTCGCCGCCGTAGAGCTCGTCGTCACCTGGCGAGCCGCGCAGGAGGTCGGTGCCGGCCTCGCCGTAGAGCTTGCCGGGACCGTCGACGGTGTCGTCGCCGTCGCGGCCGTGGAGCTCGGCGGGGGGCACGCCGGCGGCCAGCTGGTCGTTCCCGGTGGTGCCCAGCACGATCTCGGCGTCGGCCACGTCGTCCTTGTGGTCCTGGTCGGCCCGGCCGTCGTCGGCCTGGCCGTTGATGGTGATGGTCACCGGGCCGGGCTCGGCGGAGAAGTCGGCGGTGTCGGTGCCTTCGCTGCCCCGGTAGAGGTCGCCGCCCTCGTTGCCGACCAGGCGGTCGTCGCCGAAGGAGCCGGCGAGGAGGTCGTCGCCGGCCGCACCGAACAGGGTGTCGTTCCCGCTGCCACCGATGAGCACGTCGATGCCGGCGTCGCCCTGGAGGGTGTCGTTGCCGGAGCCACCGTCGAGGACGGCGCCCACCGGGGGAGCGAGCAGGGTGTCGTTGCGGGGGCCGCCGACGCCGGTCTCGATGCCGGTGAAGGTATCCTTCTCGGCGGTGCCGGTGGCGCCGCTCGTCTTGGCGTCGCGCAGGTCGACGGTCATGTCGGTGTCGACGTCGGCGTAGCTGACGGCGTCGGTGTTGGCGCCGCCGTCGACCGTGTCGTCGCCGGTGCCGGGGAGGATCGTGTCGTCGCCGTTGCCGGCCTGGAGCTTGTCGGCCCCGGCGCCGCCCACGATGTCGTCGCCGCCGTCGCCACCCACGATGAGGTCGGCGTCGGGGCCACCGTGCAGCGAGTCCGGCGAGCCGGGCCCGGCGGTGCAGGGGAGGGACTTGGTGACGCCGTTCTCGACGGTGGTGGTGCCCTGGCCGGCATCGCCGTACAGGGTGGCCGGGCCGGAGTCGGCGGCAATGCGGTCGCGTCCGGCGCCGCCGCACACCCAGGCGCTGATGGCGGAAGCCCGCGGCGTGTCCGCCGTGATGGTGACCTGGTCGTCGCCGGCCGCGGCGTCGACGAACACCTTCTTGATGCCGGTGAACGTCTCGACGACGCCCTTGCTGGACACGTCGACCGTGCCGGCGGTGCTGCGCTGGGTCACCAGGATGTGATCGGACTGCGCCGTGGTGAACACCTCGAGGGTGCCGTCGGTGTACTGCTTGCCGGTCAGCTTCTCCTGGGTGTCGGTCTGCTGGGTGTTGCAGAAGTCGGTGAGGTCGGGCTCGTCGAGGACCACGCTGTCGGCGATCGGGAACGTGACGTCCTTGACCGGGTTGGAGACCACGACCCGGACGAAGGCGTCGATGTGCGCCTTGGCGTCGAACACGCACACGGGGTTCGGGTTCTTGCGCAGCTGCTTGATGAGCGCCTCGGGACGGAGCTTGCCGTCGGTGGTCTTGAGGTCGATCGAGGCATCGCCGTGGACGCCGCCCTCGGCGAACACGCCGAAGCCGGGGATGCCGATGCCGGCGCCGACGGTGACCTCGGCCTGGGCCCGCAGCTCGGGGACGTCTTCGCCCTTGGCGTTGTTGTCGTCGAGGTAGAAGCCGCCGAGCAGGCCGGTGGCGGCCTGGCCGAAGCTGTCGTTGGTCGGGTCGTCGTCGGTGAGCATCGAGTACGCCTGGCGGATGCCGTAGGTGTCGAAGCCGGCGGAGAAGTGGCCGCCCACGTCGAGGGCGCCGCCGAAGTACAGGGTGGCCGGGCCCACGGGGAACGAGTACGGGCCGATCGGCACGTGGAGGAACGAGCCGCCCGCCTCGAAGCGGACGAGCGGGACGTCCTTGCCGAGCAGCAGCTCGAAGAGCATCTGCGGCTTCTCGAACGCCGGGAACGTCAGCGACTGGTACTGCGCCTCGCGCTGGACCTTGCTCGCCACCTCGATGGGGATGCCCGCGCCCTGGAGGCGGGAGATGACCGACGTGCCGCCGTCGGCGTAGGTCTCGTCGGTGAGCAGGCTGTCGATGTCGGTGGCGCCGCTCGGGGACTGGGCCTTGGCCGTGTCGAGCTTGAAGCTGCCCAGCGAGATGTCCTGGGCGTTGCCGACGCCGGGGGCGAGCTGGCGGGCCAGGTCGCTCACGAGCATGACCTTCTTGATCATGGCCAGCTGGTCCGCCTCGCCGGCGCCCTTGCGGACCTCGTTCACGGCGTTCATGAGGTCCCACCAGGTGGGCTGGGGGGCGCCCACGGCGCGGGCGGCCTCCTTCACGCCGGGGATCGGCTGGCGCAGGGCGTCGATGGTGGGCTCGAGCGGACCGGTGTACTTCCGGACGGCCTCGGCGGCGGGGCCGACGAAGTCGTTGATCACCGAGCCGGCGTTGACCCGCACGTTGTCGAACCCGATGCC
The DNA here is from genome assembly GCF_049993875.1 of Aquihabitans sp. McL0605. Lineage (NCBI taxonomy): Bacteria > Bacillati > Actinomycetota > Acidimicrobiia > Acidimicrobiales > Iamiaceae > Aquihabitans > Aquihabitans sp. McL0605. The sequence goes on along the minus strand of NZ_CP188252.1, from coordinate 1,162,448 downwards.
GATGCCGCCGCTGTTGGCGGGGGCGCCCGTCACGCCGCCGGCGAGGCAGTTGTAGCCACCGTTGAGCGAGAGGTCGGCCTTGATGGCCGGGAACCTCTTCGAGGCCCCGGTCTCGAGGCCGAGGCGCACGTCGGCGCAGGCCTGGACGCTCGGCGTGATCTGGGCGCTGCCCAGCTGGCCGAGGGTGATCTTGTCGTCGCTGCCGCCGGAGGCGAGGTCGACGCCGAGCACGGCGGCCACGTCCGGCACGCCCGGGTCCTTGTCCGCGATCTTCACGGGGATGAAGGCGAGCTGGGCGTCGACGTTGGCGGGGAGCGAGGCGGTGGCCTGGACCCGGAGCTCGGGCTGGGTGCCGAACGCCTTGGTCGGGATGTAGAAGCCGTTGGTCCGGTCGATGCCGAAGGCCAGGTCCATCTCGAAGCCGACGCCGGCCGAGAAGCCCTCGTCGGACTTCAGGCGCAGGCCGGGGAACCCGGAGTCGAGCGGCTTCGAGGTGACGGTGGCGGTCTTGGCCAGCGGCACCTTCAGCTGGAGGTCCTCGATCTTCAGGGGCGAGTCGTTGTCGGCGCAGGCCTTGACGACGCCGTCGATCTTGCAGCTGAGGTCGACGACCACGTCGGCCTTGGTGATGTCGGTGCCGGTGTCGGGACCGTCGCGCAGGAGCTTGAGGGCGGAGTCCGGGCCGATCTTGGCGAAGACGAAGTCTTGGATGTTGGCCCGCACGACGCTGGCCCTGTTGGCGGCGTTGATCGTGTTGACCAGGTCCTGGGCGGGCTCGACGAACCCCTTGCGGAAGTCCTCGAGCACGTCGGCGCCGGCCGTCGGGTTCACGCCGAGGAGCGGGATGGTCTTGTCGGCGGGCATGGACCGGAGGCTGGCCTCCAGGCGCTCGACGAACGACTCGATGCCGCCGATCAAGATGGCGTACTGGATGTTCTCGTTGTGCAGGTTGTCGAGGACCTGCTGGCCGTCGACCGACCAGCCCGACGGGCTCAGGAGGTCGGGCGCCCGGAAGGTGATGTCGCCCACGTAGGTGTTGTTGATGGTGATGGGCAGCACGGCGCAGGCGTCGGCTGCGGGGGTGCAGGTGCTCTTGGTGGCCGTGGTGTCGTGGACGTTGCCGCCCTTCGACGGGTCGGGCACCAGGGTGGTGACCCACGCCGGGATGGCGGTGTCGTAGATCCGCTGGGGGGAGGCGGCGTTCGCCGTCGAGGACTTCAGCGAGTAGCGGGCGGCCAGGCTGGCCGACGCCGCCTTCGTGCCGTTGCCGATCTTGACCTCGACCGGGCCGAGGACGCCGGCGAACTGGCCGGTGACGTTCGCACCGATGCCGAGGTCCAGCGACGACGTGTCGGCCACGAAGATCCGCGGCACGGTGGTCGGGAAGACCGGGACGCCGGCCGCCGACACCGTGACCTTCGGCAGCTCGATGCCCACGGTCAGCTTGAGCCGGGCGTCGTAGCTGATCGTGACCTTGCCGTCGGAGGTGACGGCGGCCATGGAGTCCGCGCTCTGACCGAGGGCCAGGTTGAGCGGGTACGGGCCGAGCTCGGAGACCTTGGAGCAGCCCGGCAGGGCCTTGCGGTCGTTGGAGCAGAAGCCGATGTTGAGGTCGGCGAGCAGGGCGGCACCCTTGTCGCCCTGCTTCTCGTAGCGGAACGACAGCAGGCCGGGCCACTGGTCGTTGGCGACGCCCAGGGCGGTGCCGAGCTCCTTCTCGATGCGGGCCTCGAGCTGGTCGAGGGTCAGGGTCTCGTCGATCTCGATGAGGGTCGCCAGGCGGTCTTCGAGCTTGGCGAGCATCGGGTCGAGCTCGCCGGCGGACTTGCCGATGAGCGGCAGGGTGCGGATGAGCTGCGGGTTCGTGGCGAGGGCGGCCCGGAGCTTCGCCACGCCGGTGTGGGTGGCGTTGAGGATGCCGGTGAGCGTGGCCCGCGGGTTGCTCGGGTCGTAGGCGAAGGGGAGCAGCAGGTTCTGGAAGTTGCCGTCCATGGCGACGCTCAGCTGCGCCGGGTCGCTGATGTCGGGCCAGCCGATCGTGACCTTGCCGGTGGCGAACGGGCTGCCGGCGAGCTTGGCGCTGGCGTTGAGGCCGAAGGTCGGTACCTTGCCGTTGAGCGTCACCTTGATGGGGCTCTTGGCGCCGGTGGTCGGGGTGGTCAGCTCGTTGAGCGTGAGCCGGTTGTCGTCGGGCGTGCCGTCGACGGTCCCCTTGATGTCGATCGACAGCAGCGGCTTGGCCGGGTCCTTGCGGTCGAGGAGCGTGACGGCACCGGCCGCGTTGTCGTCGGCGAGGTCCACGTCGAGGAGGGCGATCCCCGCGGTGAGCTGGGCGTCGGCGGTCACCTTGGCGTCGGCGGTGATCTCGGCGCCGTCGGCGAGCTGCAGGAAGAAGCGGTCGCCCAGGGCCAGGTCGGGGCGGAGGTCGATGCCCAGGCCGAGCTTGATGGTGAGCGCCGGGTCGATGGTCGCCTTGGCGGTGCCGGTGATCTCGGTGAGGCCGGTCTTCGAGAGCTGGTCGCCGAAGTCGAGCGAGCCGGCACCGGTCTTGGCGGCGGGGTCGATCGTGGTGGAGAGGTCGAGCAGGAGGCGCCGGTCGACCACCCGGGGGTTGAGCGTGTCGAGGGGCACGCCGAGCGCGGTGGCCAGCTTGGGCAGGAGCTCGTCGATCGTGTCGAGGTCGGGCCGCTGCTTGGGGTCGAACGTGATGGTGGCCATCGGGTTGGTCGGGTCGGTGAGGCCGTTGTCGGTGAAGAACCTCACCAGCTTCTCGTTGGCCGAGATCACGCCGGAGAGCCCTTCCTTCACGAAGGGGATGTCGACGTCGTTGCCGGTCTGGATGCCCTTGAGGGCGGTGGTGAGCTGGGCCAGGCCGTTGACGAAGTCGATCATCGTCACGCCCTGGAACTCGCCCAGCTCCGCCAGGTCGACCTTGGGCAGGTCGACGCCGTCGCAGAGGTTGGGGTCGTCGAGCGTGATGCGGCCGAGGGCCGAGGTGAAGCCCACGAGGCTGGCGCTGGCCTTGAGGTCGACCTTGGCGGCGCCCGAGGCGCAGCGGGCCTGGACCCACGACAGCGGGTTGCCGATCTCCGTGGCGTCGATGCGCCCGTCGCCGTTGGGGTCCTTGATGGAGTAGCCGAGGTCGACGTTGGCGCTGGCCTGGCCCACGGCCTTGAGCCCGAGCCCACCGGAGGTGAACGAGATGGCCGGCTGGTCGGGGCCGTTGGCAGGCCCGTCGGCGCCGCCGAAGTCACCGGCGAGGTTGATCTTGATGCTCCCGTTCAGCCCGTCCTGCGGGATGGTCAGGTAGAACTGCTCGGTCTTCTTCTTGGTGAAGTCGATGTGGAGCTTGACCGTCTGCGAGAAGGCCGCGGTGCCCTTCGTCTTCTGCCCGCTGAGGCCCACCTGGCCGGCCTTGAGCGCGATGTCGGGGTCGACGGCCAGGTCGCCCTTGATCGTGAAGGTGATGTCGTAGGTCTTCGACGGCAGCTTCGGCTCGATGTCGCCGGTCACGTCGAGGTTGATGTTGGCCAGGCCGAACGTGTCGACGCCCGGCTTGCCGTCGCCGTCGAGGTCGTCGAGGCGCTCGGACAGCTCGGTGACGCTCGTGATGCCGTCGGTGGCGGCCTGCTGGATCTTGGGGAGGAACTTCCCGAAGAACTCGTCGCGCAGGAACGTCTGGACCTGGTCGCGGGCTCCGAACGGCAGGGCGTTGGTGAGGGCGTCGAGCCCGCCGGTGCGGTCGAGCGTGGCGATCCACGAGTTGAGGGCATCGCCGAGCTGGCCGGCGGTGTCGAACTCGAGCGGGGCCTTGGTGCCCTCGATGCCGAGCGCGGGAGCGACGGCGTCCTCGATCTTGTTCGCGTAGGCGTAGAGGTGGCCCTCGGCGTTGGGGTGGAAGGCGCCGTCGATGCCCCGCTGGTAGAGGAGCGACTCGGCGAGCGTGCGGATGTAGCGGTCCTGGGCGCAGTAGCCGTGCTTGGCGAAGACCGACTTGATGCCGCCGACGAACTGGATCTGGGCGCCGCCGTTGGCGTTGGCGGTGGCGATGCCCTTGTTCACGCGCTGGTTGAGGCCGTCCTCGACGTAGGTGTCGGCCCACTTCATCTCCTCGGCGTTGAGGCCGTCGGTGTTGGACGTCCCGCCCGCGGCGGCGCCGGCGTCCTTCTCCTTCTGGGTCTTGCCGGTGCAGTAGCTGCCGTCGTCGTCCTTGGTGACGTCCATGTACTCGGTGACGAAGACCTTGCCCTTGAGCTTCACGTCGCCGGCCTGCTGCTTGGCCATCTTGTCCAGGCGGGCGTCGAGCAGGGCGTAGTTCTTCTCGATCAGCGGGGCCTTCTCGTCGAAGAGCTGCACACCGTTCTTCTGGCCCGTCCCGTTGGGGAGGTGGCAGTTGGTCTGCACGAGGCAGGCCTTCACGACGGCGGAGAACTCGGCGTCGTTGGCGCCGATGGAGACGGTCATGGCATCGACGGCTCGCGGGCCGACGAGCTCGGCGAGCTGGTCGAGCTGCGGCTTGAGCATGGTGCCCTTCGAGGGGTCCTGGCCGGCGTAGTCGCCGAGGAGGCCCTGGGTGATGGAGGCGCCGGAGCAGGCGAGGTGGATGAACGTGACCGACGAGTGCGGGTCGCGGCGCTCCATGCGCAGGGCGGCCTGGGCGGGCCCGGCGAGGCTGGTGCGGTGGCACTGCTCGTTCTCCCACTTCGGGGTCCAGTTGGTGCCGGAGACGACCGTGTCGGGGTTGCCCTCGCCCGAGGCCACCGAGTCGCCGACCGAGACGAGCAGGTCGTCCTTGGGAGCGATGGTCTCGGTGCGGCTGTCGACCGTGACGGGCCCGACCTTGATCTCGACCTTGGCGGTGAACGTCCCCAGCTTGGTCACGGGCACGGTCTGCTTGCAGCTGGTGCCGTCGACCGTCTTGGCCTCCGCGCCCGTGAGGGTGACCGTGAAGCCGGTGATGACCGACGTCCGGTCGGTCACGGCCGGCGACGCGCAGCTGTCGAAGGTCAGCTGGTACGTCGGCGTCTGGATGAACGCCTTGTCCTTCGCCAGGTCGGTGATGCCGTCGTGGTCGTCGACGATGCCGTCGCTGTCGGCATCGAGGCCGTAGCGGTCACCGATCGACCACGTGTACCGCAGCGTCCCGTCGGGGGGACCGACGGCGAGCGCGGCGGTGGCCGCGCCACCGATGGCGATGAGGACGATGCCCGCGATGAGGGCGGTGATCGTGATGCGGCGCCGACGGGTCGAGCCGGGGCTCGAGGCGTCGGTGGGGATGGCGGTCGTCTCCATGCCAACACGATCCGATGGCGCGCTTGGAGCCCGCTTGAGACCGGCATGGAGCCCGGATCATGCCCCTGACCTGCGGATCCCTGCCCCGCTTGGAACCTGTTCAATCGGCGGGGAGCTCGAGCACCACGCCGAGGTCGGCGGCGAGGGCTTCGGCTTCGGCCGCGCAGCGGTCGGCTTCGGCCTGATCGCCGGTGTGGCCGCGGCGACGCAGGACCACGGCGCGCTCGGCCAGCGCGTGGGCGCGCGCCACGTCGAAGCCGGCGGCGGCGGCGGACGCGACGGCCACGTCGAGGAGGCCGTCGGCCGCGTCGAGGTCGCCGGCCACCGCCAGCACCAGGCCGTGGTGGCGCACGAGGTGGCCCACCGACGCGGCGGCCAGCCCGGCCACGCCGACGCGGTGCGAGATGGGGGCCAGCTCCACGAGCAGGTGCTCGGCCAGCAGCGGGTCGCCGGTGAGCCAGCAGACCTCGGCGGCGAGCGCGGCCACGAGGTAGCGCAGCACGGAGCGCGGGTGCACGGTCAGGCCGCCATCGCCGAGGTACCGGTGGGCCATCTCGATGGCGCGCTCGGGCTCGCCGGAGGCCACCAGGGACCGGGCGAGCCCGATGCCCCACACCGGCACCAGCGGCTGGTCGTCGACGAGCCCGGCCAGCTCGTCGATGAGGGCCGGCAGCTGGCCGCGCTCGAGGGCGATGAGGAACTGCTGGCCCGCCCAGGCGGTGGCGGCGTTCTCGCCGTGGGCATCGGTGCCGATGGTGAGGGCGTGGGTGGAGCGCTCATCGGCGCGAGCGAGGTCGCCCCGCAGGAGCGCCCACATGGCGTCGAAGAAGGCGACGAAGGTGTCGAGCGCCGGCCGGTGGATGGGCTCGACGAACGCACGCAGCTCCTCGAGGGCTGCATCGGCCTGGGCGACCCGGTCGGCTTCGAGGAGGTCGACGACGGCCAGGGCGCGCGCCAGGACCTCGAGCTCGCTCCACCCGCGTGCGGCGGTGCGCAGCGGCGCGAGCAGCGAGAGCCGCTCGTCGAGCCCGGCCGGACCGCCGACCGCCATGTGCCGGGCGAACAGGGTCAGCGCCTGGATGTGGGCGTTCCCGGGGACCTCGGCGGCGGCCTCGAGGGCTTCGATCGACAGGCGGTCCTGCCCGTCGCGATCGTCGCCGGGGTTGAGCGCGAGGGACGACCAGGCCAGGAGAGCCGCCCGCTCGGCGTGGTCGTCGGGGCCGATCGCGCTGCGGGCCTCGTCGATCAGGGCGATGAGCTCGTCGTCGAGGCCGCCGAACGAGAAGCCGATGGCCCCCGACGCCAGCGCCCACTGCTGGGCGGCGCGGGCCAGCACCGCCGCGTCGTGCTGGCGCCTCGCCAGGTCCATCACGCTCGTCAGCGCGCTGCGGGCGTCGTCGAGCTGGCCGAGGAGGCGCTGGGTCTCGCCGAGGAGCAGCAGGGCCTCGGCCCGGGCGCGCTGCCAGGTGGGCGTGCTCTTGTCGGTGGCGGCGAGGGCATCGACGGCGCGGCGCGACCAGATCAGCGCCTCCTCGTCGGCGACCACCTCGAGGGCTCGGCGGCCGGCGGCGACCGCGGCGGCCGACGCCCGCTCGGCGGGGCAGGCCCGGCCCGCCGCGAACAGGTGCTGGGCGACGGTGGTGGCGTGGTCGGGCGCGCTCGGGCGGGCCTCGAGCGCGTCGGCCACGGTGACGTGGAGGCGGGCCTCGCGGTTGCGCGTGGTGCGGGCGATGAGCGACTGGCGGACGAGTGCGTGCGGGAACGTGACCCACCCGATGTCCTCGTCCTCGGCCAGCAGACCGGCATCGATGGCCTCGTCGAGCACGTCGAGGAGGCTGGCCTGGTCGAGGTCGGTCACGGCGCCGAGCAGCTCGATGTCGACCCGCTGGCCGATCACCGCGGCCGCCACGGTCACCGCCGCGGTGCGGTCGTCGACCGCCCGGTAGCGCTGGTCGAACAGGTCCCGCACCGTGGCGGGCAGCTCGCGTGCGTCGGTGAGCGACGCCGTGTCGGTCGGGTCGGCGAGCGCCTCGATGAACAGCGGGTTCCCGGCGGTGCGGTCGAGGATCGCGTCGAGCTCGGCGCCGGCCATGGCGACGCCGCGCTCGTGGAGCAGCTCCGACGCCGCGCCCCGGTCGAGGCCCTCGAGGTCGATCGAGGTGAAGCGCTGGGCCCGGCGGGCCTCGGCCAGGAACCGGTCGACCTCGGGGGTGGGCCGGCCGGCGGGCCGGCGCATGGTGGCCACGATGAGCACCCGCCCGCCCCGGGGGTTGGCCAGGACCTGGTCGAGCAGGGTGAGCGTGGACGGGTCGGCCCACTGGAGGTCGTCGATCACCAGGAGCATGGGGGTGGCGAGGGTGACCTCGGCGAGGAGGTCGGCGAGGGCCTCGTAGAGCTCGAAGCGGCCGGTGCGGGCGGGGAGGTCGACGCCCTCGGCCAGCTCGGGCAGCAGCAGGCCGAGCGGAGGGCGGGGCTCCACGAGCTCGCGCACCCGCTCGACGGGCAGCGAGCGCAGGGCGGTCCGCAGCGACTCGACGATGGGTTGGTAGGCGATGAGGTGCTCGGGCGTGCACCGGCCCCACAGCACGTAGGCACCCCGGGCGTGCAGCCCTCGGGCGGTCTCCTGGGTCAGGCGGGTCTTGCCCACCCCGGCTTCGCCGGACACCACCAGGAGGTGGCGCTCGCCCGCCATGGCCGCCTCCCACGCGCGGTCGAGCACGGTGCGCTCGGCGGTGCGGCCCACGAAGGCGCTGCGCGTGCGCCGCTCGGCGACGGCCGGCGGCAAGGGGAGCGGGCTCTCGGCGGACTCCTCGGCCTCGTCGGTGTCGGCGTCGTCCGTGGCCGCCGCCCCGGCGTCGGCGGAGGGCGGAGGGGTGGACGGCTCGGCGGGGGTGGGAGCGGCGAGCGCCGGGTCCTGGGCGAGGACCTGGTCGGCGAGGCGGGCCAGCTCGGGGCCGGGGGCCAGGCCGAGCTCGTCGGCCAGCGTGGCCCGCATCCGCTCGAACGCGCGCAGGGCCTCGGCCTGGCGGCCGCCGCGGTACAGGGCGAGCACCAGCTGGGCGGCGAACGCCTCGTGGAGCGGGTGCTCGGCCAGGGCCGCCTCGATCTCGCCGGCCGCGAGGGCGTGGCGACCGAGGTCGAGGAGGAGGGCGAAGCGGTCGTGCTGGGCGGCCAGCCGGTGCTGCTCGAGGCGGACCACGTCGCCGCGCGCCCACGGCTCGTCGGCGAAGTCGGCGATGGCGCGGCCCTGCCAGAGGGCGAGCGCTTCGTCGAGGAGCGCGAGCCGCTCCTGGTCGTCGTCGGCGTCGGCCGCGAGGTCGAGCAGCGCGGCGAACCGGTCGGTGTCGAGCGCGCCCTGTGGGAGCTGGAGGCGGTAGGCGTCACCGATCCGTTCGATCGGCTGCAGGTCGGCGCCGAGCGCCTTGCGCAGGTTCGACAGGTAGCTCTGGAGCGAGCTGATGGCGCTGGGCGGCGGCTCGCCGGACCAGAGGTCGTCGACCAGCCGGTCGACCGCCACCGGGTCGCCGCCCGAGAGCGCGAGGCGGACGAGGACCGCTCGCTGGCGCCGACCGCCGAGCGCGGCGGGCTCGCCGTCGCGCCAGGCCCGCACGGGGCCCAGCAGCGACACCACCAGCGTGGGAGGCGTGGCGCGGTCGCTCATCTCGTCAGGCCGTCCCGGGGTACTCGACGGGGCCGAGGGCCAGCCGGACGCCGAGGCCCCGTGCGATCCGGTGGGCCCGGACGCGGTCGAGCGCGGCCCGCTCGGCGTCGTGGGGGCCGCTGCGCCGGTCGAGCAGGAGAGCGCGCTCGGCCAGCGCCCGGGCCAGCCACAGGGTGATGTCCTGCGCCTCGCAGACCGAGATGGCCCGACCGAGCGCCTCGATGGCCTCGTCCGGGCGGCCGGCCCCGTCGAGGGCGAGGGCGCGGTGGCGATCGAGCGGGCCGAGGCACACGGCGCCCATGCCGGTGATCGCCATGTGGTCGGCGACGGGCTCGAGCCGGTCGGCCAGGTCCGCGCACCAGGCCGGCTCGCCGATCATCCAGCACACCTCGGCCAGCTGGGCGACGCTGGTGGACCAGGTGGAGTCGATGGCCTCGAGCCCGTCGTGGGCGATCAGCTGCTCGACCGCGGCGCGCGCCGCGTCGAGGTCGCCCGCGGCGGCGCAGGCAGTGGCGTGGGCGGTGAGCCACACCGCGAGGGTGGGGTACTCGGCGACCATGGCGGCGGTGAGCGGGACGAGCTCGCCAACGGTGCCCAGGTCCCGCGCCAGCATGAACAGCTGGCCGGCCCGGGCGTGGCGGGCGTTGTCGGCGTGGGAGGTCTCGCCGAGCTCGTTGGCCCGCGCCGAGAGCCGCTCGGCCTCGGCGTGGCGGCCGTCCATCTGCGTGACCGCCGCCGAGAGGAAGAGGTGGTAGGCGTCGTAGCCGGGCTGGCGGAACGGGACGATGAAGCTCTCGAGGTCGTCGATGCGCGCCCGGGCGGCGTGGGCATCGGCGTGCTCGAGCAGGTCGACGACGTCGAGGACCATGCTCACGACCGTGAGCTCGGCCCAGCCCGCGTCGGCGGCGGCGGCGCCCATCTCCGGCCCGATCTCGAGGCGGCGCTCGAGCCCGTCGGGCGTGGCGTGGGCCAGGCGCTCGGCGAGCAGGGCGAGGGCGAGCAGGCCCGGCCGGTCGGGGAGCGACCGGGCATCGGTGAGCGCCCGATCGGCCAGCTCGCGCTGGCGGGGCTTCTCGGTGGTGCTGTTGCGGGCGATCGACGACCACGCGAGCACGCTGGTGCGGTCGGCGGTCACCTCGTCGCCGGGGGCGAGGGCCAGGGCGTCGTCGAGCAGCGCCAGCAGCTCGAGGTCGACGGTCCCGAAGGCGAAGCCCACGCCGGCGATGTCGAGGCACCGCTCCTGGGCGGCGCGGGCGAGGACGGCGCCGTCGTCGCGCGACCGGGCCTCGCCGATGACCGCGTCGAGCGCGGCCTCGGCGGCCTGCAGCTCCCCGAGGCGCCGGCTGGCCTCGGCCACCAGGAGGTGCGCGTCGGCGGTGATGGCCCAGGCGTCGTCGTGCTCGGTGCCGCTCACCGAGGCCAGCGCCCGCTCCCCCCAGGTGCGGGCCTCGTCGTCGGCGTGGGTGGCGAGCGCGGCGCGGCCGGCGTCGACCGCGGCCCGCCCGGCGCGGGTCGGGGGGCAGAGCCGACCGGCGCTCGCCAGGTGCTGGGCGACGGCGATGGCCTGGTCGGATCCGGGGTGGGCGGCGAGGGCGTCGGCCACCTGGAGGTGGAGCTGCGCTTCGCGGTTGCGGGTGGTGCGGGCGATGAGCGCCTGGCGGACGAGGGCGTGCGGGAACGTCACCCACCCCAGGTCCTCGTCCTCGGCGAGCAGCCCTGCTTCCACGACCGCATCGACCTGGTCGAGCAGGGCGTCGGGGCCGAGGCCGGCGACCTCGCCGAGCAGGTCGAGGTCGATGCGCATCCCGATCACCGCCGCGGTGGTGAGCACCCGGGCCGTGTCGGTGGGGAGGGCGTCGACCCGCAGGTCGATCAGGTCGCGCACGCTGGTGGGCAGGTCGCGCCCGTCGAGCGGGGGGAGGTCGTCGCCGTGCTCGGCCAGCGACTCCAGGAAGAAGGGGTTGCCGCCGGTGCGGTGGCGCAGGGCCTCGGCCACCTGGTGGGCCTCGGTGACGCCCCGGGCGGCGAGGAGGTCGGCGACGTCGCCGGTGGTCATGCCGCCCACGCCCACCTCGTCGAGGCGCCGGTCCCGGCGGAGGTCGGCGAGGAGCCGGTCGAGGTCGACGGTGGGGCGCCCCGCGGGGCGGCGGACCGTGGCCACGACCAGGAGCCGACCTGACTGCACGTGGCGGACCAGGTGCTCGACGAGGCCGAGCGTGGAGCGATCGGCCCACTGCACGTCGTCGATCACGTAGACGACGGGTCCCGAGGCGGCCACGGCGCCGACCACCTCGGCCAGGGCTTCGTAGAGCTCGTAGCGGCCGGCGTCGGTGGTGGCCTCGACCGGTGCGGCCAGGTCGTCGGAGGGGAGCAGCAGGCGAAGGGCCGGGCGGGGCTCGACGATGGCGCGCACCCGTTCGGGGCTCACCACCCGCAGCGCCGTCCGCAGCGCCTCGGCCGCCGGCTGGTAGGCGACGAGGTTCTCGGCGGTGCACCGGCCCCAGAGCACGTGGCCGCCGGCATCGTGCACCCGCTGGGCGAACACCTGGGCGAGGCGGGTCTTGCCCATCCCGGGCTCGCCGGTGAGCACCACCATGCGGCGGTCGCCGGCCGCCACGGCCTGCCACGCCCGGTCGAGCTCGGCCAGCTCCGCTTCGCGCCCCACGAACGCGCCGCGGATCCGCCGTTCGGTGACCGCCGGCGGGAGGTCGAGCGGACCGGCGGGAGGCCCCACGTCGGGGGCGGTGGGGTGCTCCCAACCCAACGCCCGAGCGCCAGGCGTGGCGGCAGTGGCGGCGGCGTCGAGGACCGGCTCGGGCGCATCGAGGGCCGGATCCCGTTCGGCGACGGCGGCGGCGAGCCGGACCAGGTCGGGGCTCGGGTCGAGCCCGAGCTCCTCGGCGAGGTGCTCGCGGGTCTGCTCGTACGCCCGGAGGGCCTCGGGCTGGCGGCCGCAGCGGTAGAGGGCGAGCACCAGCTGCTGAGCCAGGCGCTCGCGGAGCGGGTGGGTCTCCACTGCGGCCGCGAGCTCGGCCACCGCGGTGGCGTGGTGGCCCTCGTCGAGCAGGAGCTGGAAGCGCTCCTCGGCGGCGGCGAGGCGCAGCTCGTCGAGGCGGAGGGCCTCGCCCTTGGCCCAGGCCTCGTCGGCCAGGTCGCCCAGCGCCGGGCCGTCCCACAGGCCGAGCGCGGCATCGAGCCGGTCGACCCGCTCGGATGGCGGGCCGACCGCTCCGCGCAGGGCGTCGTCGACGAGCTGCTCGAACCGGTCGGTGGCGAGCTCGGCCACCTCGGTGCTGATCCGGTAGCCGTCGCCCACGCGCTCGATGGCCGGGGCCGAGCCGCCGAGCGCCCGCCGCAGGTTGGAGACGTAGCTCTGCAGCGTGTTGGCGGCCGACGCGGGCGGCTCGCCCGCCCACAGGTCGTCGATCACCCGGTCGGTGGGCACCACGTGGCCGCCGGCCACGGCCAGGCGGGCGAGCACGCCCCGCTGGCGCTTGCCGCCGAGCACGATCGAGGTGCCGTCGCGACGGGCGCGCACAGGCCCGAGGACGGAGATCGTCAAGCGGGGATGGGGTGGAGCGTCGGTCTGGGACACGGTCCTGCGGGGTGACTACCGGTCGGCGCAGGGTCCGACCGCCGGTCGAGAAAAGCTAGCGGTCGCAGCGGGAGCTGCGGACGGCCGGTGCGCGGCCCGCGCTCGGAGACCACCCCCAGGTCAGCGCTCCTCCATGCGCCCATCGGCGTGCAGGGCGAAACGGCCGCGGTCGGCACCGTGGTCGGGAGCGTCGTCGGTCCACGGCCAGCCCCCGAACCCGGTGCGCTGGTAGTCGGAGAAGGCCTGACGGATCTCGTCTTCGGTGTTCATCACGAAGGGGCCGTAGCGGGCGACGGGCTCGCCGATGGGCCGCCCTTGGAGGATCAGGAGCTCGACCCGCTCGGGGCCGGCCACCAGCGTGGTGGGGGCATCGCAGCGCACGACCGCGCCGACCTCGTTGTCGAGGTGGTGGCCGCCGACCTCGACGCCCGCCCCTTCGAACACGTAGAGGGTGCGGATGGTGTCGGGACCAGCCGCGGCGGGCAGCTCCCACTCGGCGCCCGGCTCGAGCTCGAGGTGCCAGATGGCGAGATCGGCTTCGGGGTGCGCCGCCCACGAGTTGGGCGGAGGGGCGAGCGGCTGCACGTCGCCGAGGGCGCCGGCGATGACGGTGACGACGGCCTTGCGGCCCTGGGCATCGGTGGCCTCGACCGTGGGCGTCTCCTCGGCCCACAGCATCGTGAAGTACGGGTCGACGAGCTTGTCGGCGGCGGGGAGGTTGAGCCAGATCTGGAAGAGGTGGAGCGGGTTGGGCCCCTCCGCGTCGACGAGGGGGAACATCTCCGAGTGGACGACGCCGGCACCCGCGGTGAGCCACTGGGTGTCGCCGCGGCCGAAGCGGGCGGTGGCGCCGAGCGAGTCGCTGTGGTCGATCAGGCCCTCGCGGACGACGGTGACCGTCTCGAACCCGCGGTGGGGGTGCTGGGGGAACCCGGGCACGTGGGACCCGTGGTACATGTTCCAGCCGTCGACGCCCGCGAAGTCCTGGCCCATCTCGCGACCCTCGAACGTGGCCGCCGGGCCCAGCTCGCCGTCGCCCTCGGGGTACTGGTCGAGGTGGTGGGCGCAGAACAAGAAGGGGTCGATGGTGGGCCACTGGGTGCCGAGCTCCACCTCTTGGAGCACCACGTCGTCGGAGGGGGTGGCGGAGGTGGTGTCGGGGGCCGTGGCATCGGGGTCGGTCGTCGCGCTCATGGCCACCACGCTACGGGGGCGTCGCAACCTCCACTCCGGACAGACGTCCGGAGCCGGCCGCGAACCCGCAGGTCGGCCGGCTCCGACGAGGGTGAGCTGTCAGTAACCCGTCAGCGGACAGACCTGATCTGGTCATGGACGAGACACGGGGCGTACACGGCTGATCTCTACGTTGACCTGCGTGTATACAGACCCGGATACAAGCATGAGCCGCAGGGAGCTGGCGTACCACTCCCTTCGGCAGCGGTTGTTGAACGGTGACTTCGCGCCCGGGAGCCGCCTCGGGGAGGAGCGCCTGGCCGCCGAGCTGAGCGTCTCGCGCACCCCCATCCGGGAGGCGCTGTCGCGGCTGCACTCCGAGGGCCTGGTGGAGCGCCTGCCCGACGGCGGGTTCGGCCCGACGCTCATCAACCTCCACGTCATCTCGGAGCTGTACGAGATCCGGTTCGCGCTCGAGCGGTTCGCCCTGCGCCGGACCGTCGGGTCCGAGCCGGCCCACGACGAGGCCCTCGTCCGGGCCCTCCAGTCCGACTGGGCCGACATGGACTCGCCCGCCGACGATGACGACGTCGACGGCGACTTCGTGCTGCTGGACGAGGACTTCCACGAGCGCCTCGCCGCCGCTGCCGGCAACCAGTCGCTCGTGGACCAGCTCCACAAGGTGAACGAGCGCATCCGCATCGTGCGGATGCAGGACTTCCTCACCGCCGAGCGCGTCGAGCTGACCATCGGTCAGCACCTCGGCGTGCTCGATGCCCTGCTCGACGGCGACATGGAACGGTCCGAGGAGCGGCTCATCGGCCACTTCGCCGAGTCGTTCTCCGTCGTCGAGGAGCGCGCCGCCCTCGTGATCGCCCGCATGCTCGACCGGAGTGCCCGATGACCGACACCACCCCATCTGAACCGACGCCCATCGACGCCACCCTGACGGGCTCGCCGCCCGCGGTCGAGGCGCACCTGGCCGACGCGGCCGTCTTGACGGCCACGCCGATCCTCGACGCCCGCCAGATCACCCAGCGGTTCGGGCCGCTCGTGGCGAACGATGCCGTGGACTTCTCGATCCATGCCGGCGAGGTGCACGCCCTCCTCGGGGAGAACGGTGCCGGCAAGAGCACCCTGATGAAGGTGCTCTACGGCGTGAACACGCCGCAGGTGGGCGAGGTGCTCGTGCACGGCGAGCCGATCGAGCTGGGCTCCACCGCCGCCGCTCGCGCCGCGGGCATCGGCATGGTGTTCCAGGACCTCCGCCTGGTGCCGGCGCTCACCGTCGCCGAGAACGTCGACCTGGCGTGCGGCTCGGGTCGCTACAAGCGGTCGGTCGCCCGGAGCCGGGTGGCCGACGGGGCCGAGAAGTACGGCCTGGCCGTCAACCCCGATGCGGTCGTGCGCGACCTGTCGATCGCCGAGCGCCAGCTCGTCGAGATCCTCCGGGTGCTCCTGATGGACGCCAAGGTCGTCATCCTCGACGAGCCCACCAGCGCCCTGGCCCCCCAGGAGGTCGATGCCCTGCTCGCGGTCATCGACCGCCTCCGCTCCGACGGTCTGGGCATCGCGCTCATCACCCACAAGCTGGCCGAGACCCGGGCGGTGGCCGACCGCGCCACGGTGCTCCGGGGCGGGGCCATGGTCCTGTCGGGTGCCAACCCCCGGGAGCTCTCCGACGACGAGCTGATCGAGGCGATGGTCGGCAGCGTGCCGCCGCCGCTCCCGGCCCACCGGGAGCCGCCCCAGAAGGGCGACCCGGCGCTGGTGGTCAACGGCGTCAGCGCCAAGAGCCCCGACGGCCACCACCGCATCACCGACGTCACCTTCATGGTCCAGCCGGGCGAGCTGGTCGGTGTGGCCGGCGTGTCGGGCAACGGCCAGCGCGAGCTGCTCGACGCGGTGCTCGGCGTCCTGCCGCTCGAGGCCGGGGAGATCCACATCGGCGGCACCGACATCGGGCGGGCCGGCAAGCCGAAGAAGGCGTTGAACGCCGGGGCGGTGATCGTCCCCGAAGACCCCGTGAACGATGCCGTGGTCGGCGGCCTGGCGATCCTCCAGCACCTCGCCCTCAACGGCCGCCCGCTGCCCACCTCCGGGCCCCGGATCGACTGGAGGACCGTCCGCCGCATGGTGGGGGAGACCGACATCGCCGAGAAGCTGCACCTCGCACCGCTCGATCGGGACGTGTCGACGCTCTCCGGCGGCAACATCCAGCGGGTGGTGCTGACCCGCACCTTCCTCGTCGACGAGCCCAAGCTCGTCGTGGTCGCCTACCCGAGCCGGGGCCTCGACATCGCTTCGGTGCGGGCGACCCAGCAGCTGCTGCTCGACCGCCGGGCGGCGGGGGCCGGGATCCTCATGGTGTCCGAGGACCTCGACGAGCTGCTCTTGATGGCGGACCGCATCGTCGTCCTGCACGACGGCCACGTCGCCGGCGTGGTCGATCCATCCACGACCGACCGACAAGCCATCGGCCGGCTGATGCTCCAGGGGGCAGCCGCATGACCGCGCTCGACGCACCTCCCATCACCGAACCCGTCCCCGAGGGCGAAGGTCCGCCCCCGGTCGACCACGGCGCCGACGCGCCCACCCTCATCGAGCGCCTTCCGATGCTGGTCCTGCGCTGGGTCGTCCTGATCGTGTGCACGCTGGTCATCTTCTCGGCGTTCCTCATCGCCAAGGGCGCGGATCCCGTGTCGGTCCTGCGGTCCATGTGGAACACGTCGCTCGGCTCTCCCGACAGCGTGGGCGAGACGCTCATCGCCGCGACACCGATCCTGCTGGCCGCGCTGGCCGCAGCCGTGCCCGCCCGGGCCGGGCTGTTCAACCTGGGCGGTGAGGGCCAGCTGCTCATGGGCGCCATCGGGGCCATCGTCATGGCCGACAAGCTCGGGGGCGCAGCTCCCAGCGTCGTGACCTTGACGCTCATGGGCGTGTGCGGCGCCGCCTTCGGTGCGGCCTGGGCGGCGCTCCCCGCCGTCCTCAAGGTGGTGACCCGCACCAACGAGGCCATCTCCAGCCTGCTGCTCAACTACATCGCCGCGATCATCGTCACCTGGCTCTGCTTCGAGCCCTGGAAGGACCCGCAGAGCCTCGGTCAGGCCTACTCCCGTGAGCTCACCGGTCCCGAGCGCTTCCCGATCATCTGGGGCGAGCGGGTGCACCCTGGCATCTTCGTGGCGCTGGCGGCGGCCGTGATCCTCTGGGCCATCCTCAAGTACACGACCTGGGGCTTCAAGCTGAAGGTCATCGGCGGCAACCCGTCGGCGGCCCGGCGGGCCGGGCTGGCGGTGGGTGGGCTGTCCATCGCCGCCATGGCGGTCGGCGGGTCCATGGCGGGCCTCGGCGGGATGATCGAGGTGGCCGGGACCGAGGGCCGCCTCCGGCCCGAGCTGCTCGCCGGCATCGGCTTCGTGGGCTTCCTCGCCTCGTGGCTGGCCAAGCACGATCCCCTCAAGTGCATCTTGTCGGCGGTCATCTTGGGCGCCATCGCCGTGGGCGGCAGTGGCCTGAAGATCACCGCCGGGCTGTCCGGTGGGGCCGTGAACATCCTCATGGCCCTCGTCCTGTTCGCCGTCCTCGGCTGGGGCTCGCGCCCGGCCCGTCAGGAGTCCTGATGATCGAGCAAGTCCTCACGGGTGCCGTCGCCGGCGGCACGTGCATCGTCTTCGCCGGCCTGGGCGAGGTGGTCGCCGAGCGGTCGGGCGTCATCAACCTCGGTACGGAGGGGTCGATGCTCTGCGGCGCCCTCGCCGCCTACGCCGTCGGCATCGAGACCGGCAACCCGTGGATCGGGGTGCTGGCCGGCATCGTCGGCGGCGCCGCCCTGGCCGCCGTGTTCGCCGCCATGGTGCTGGTGCGCAAGGCCAACCAGATCGCGATGGGCCTCGTCGTCAGCTTCCTCGGCATCGGCATCACCGCCCTGTTCGGCCAGGACTACGTGGGCAAGGGCGTCGTCCCCTTGAAGACGTGGAACATCCCGGGGCTCTCCAAGCTCCCGTTCTTCGGGCCGATCCTCTTCCAGCACGACCCCCTGACGTACCTCTCGTTCCTCGCCGTGCCCCTGGTGACGTGGGGCCTGTGGCGGACCCGTGCCGGCCTGATCCTGCGGGCCGCCGGCGAAGGCCCCGAGGTGCTCGAGATCTACGGCACCTCGGCCACCGCGGTGCGGTGGGCGGCGGTCCTGTTCGGCGGGGCGATGTCGGGCATCGGCGGCGCCCAGCTGTCGACGGCGTCCACCCTCAACTGGTCCGAGCAGATGACCGTGGGCCGGGGCTACGTCGCGGTGGCGCTCGTCATCTTCGCCGGCTGGGTGCCCTACAAGCTCCAGCTGGGCGCCTACCTCTTCAGCGGCGCCATCGCCCTCAACCTGTACCTGCAGGCCGAGGGGTCGGACATCTCCCGCTACCTCCTCCAGTCCCTGCCGTACGTGCTCGTGCTGTTCGTGCTCGCCCTGCTCAGCCGGCGGCGGATCCACGGCGGACCGGCGGCGCTCGAGCAGGTCTTCGAGGCCTGACGGCTTCCCGGCCGCCTCGTCCACCTTCACCACCCCACCCCAAACCACCCCGCAAGACCCTGACCAAGGAGACCCCATGTCCCGATCCATCCGCGCCCTTGCCTTGTTGCTCGGGTTGTCCCTGGCGGTCGTCGCGTCCGCCTGCGGCTCCAGCGACTCGACCTCGAGCTCGAGCTCGACGAAGGACGGCCCGTTGACGGTCGGCTTCATCTACGTCGGCCCCAAGGACGACTACGGCTACAACCAGGCCGCCTACGAGGGCAGCATCGCCATGGAGAAGGCCACCGGTGCGAAGGTGCTCCAAGCGGAGAACGTGCCGGAGACGGCCGACGCCGAGCAGGTCATGCAGAACATGATCGACAAGGGCGCCAAGCTCATCTTCGCCACCAGCTACGGGCACTTTGAGTTCGCCAAGAACCTGGCCGAGAAGAACCCGGACGTGGTGTTCGTCCACCAGGGCGGCCTGAAGGGCGACGCCAAGCTCGACAACCTCGGCACCTACTTCGGCACCGTGTACGAGCCCGTGTACCTGGCCGGCATCGCCGCTGGGAAGGCCACCAAGACCAACAAGCTCGGCTACATCTACGCCTTCCCGATCCCGCAGACCCTGGCCAACATCAACGCCTTCACGCTGGGCGCCCAGTCGGTCAACCCCAAGGCGACCACCACCACCATCGCCACGGGCAGCTGGTGCGATCCGTCGGTCCAGGCCCAGGCCGTCAAGAGCCTGCTCGACAAGGACGTCGACGTGATCAGCCAGCACCAGGACTGCACGAAGACGATCATCGAGGCCACCGAAGCCGCCGGCGCCATGTCGGTGGGCTACCACCACGATGCGTCCTCGCTCGCTCCCAAGGGCTGGGTCACCGGCTCCGAGTGGAACTGGGGCCCGCTCTACACCGACATCGTGAAGACGGTGCAGGCCGGAAAGTTCAAGGGATCCAAGTACGACGGTGACTTCCGGGTCGGCCTCCAGACCGGCAACAACCCGTTCGTCCAGTCGCCGTACGGCTCGATGGTCGACGCCGACACCAAGGCCACCATCGAGAAGGCCAAGCAGAGCTTCGTCGACGGCGGTTCGCCCTTCAAGGGACCGGTGAAGGACCAGGACGGCAAGATCGTGGTGAAGGCGGGCGAGCAGCCCACCTATGCCCAGATCGAGACCATGGACTACTTCGTCCAGGGCGTCGTCGGAAAGATCGGCTGACCGATCGCCATGCCCACCGCTGCCCCACTGGATCGTGGCCATGGTCCCGTCGTCGTGCTGCTGCACGGCGTCGGGGTCGGGCCGGAGTCCTTCGCCGCCATGGCGGAGCTCCTCGAGGACCGTCACCGCGTGGTGGCCCTCGAGCGCCCGGTGGGGCCCGGTGGGACGGCGCTCCCGCTCCCGCTCCAGGCCGATCTCCTCGCCACCCTCCTCGCTGAGGTCGGTGCGCTGGGTGCCCGGCTGGTGGGCGTGAGCGGTGGCGCCACCCTGGGCCTGTGCCTCGGCATCCGCCACCCGCAGACGGTGAGCGCGCTGGCCCTCCACGAACCGCTCGTCGGGGCGCTCGCCCCCGAGCTCCACTCGCAGTTCCAGCGGTCTGCCGCCATCGCCTCGGCTGGGGAGCCCGAGGCGATGGAGGTGGTCCGGGCGGTGATGGGCGATGCCACCTGGGCTTCGCTCGGCCCTGAGGGCCAGGCCGCATCCAGCTCCCACGCCGTCCGCTGGCGAGGTGAGATCGCTCAGTTCGCCGCCTTCGACCCCAGCGTCGCCGACCTCACCGCCCTTCGTCCCCTGCCGCTCCTCGTCACGGTCGGTTCCCGCAGCGGGCCCGAGCGCTGGGCCGCCGCCGAGCAGCTCCGCCGCTGGGCCGCCGCCGACCTCGTCGAGGTGCCCGGTGCCGGAAACGCCGCCCAGATCGATGCCCCGCAGGCGTTCACCGAGATCGTGACCGCCTGGCAGACCGTCCCCTCCGGAGGATCCGCATGACCATCCACGTCGAGGGCACCGACCCCTACGCCTGGCCCTACGACGGCCGGCTCGCCGGCGGCCACCTCGCCCTGGTGCTGGCCGGCTGGGACGCCGGTTGGACCTCGCGCTGCGTCTCGATCGACGAGCCCGACCGGTGCGCTCGGGACCTGGCGGTCGCCGTCGACGCGCTGGGCGGCCTGGTCGTCCGGCTGGCCCACACCGGCGCCGCCCCGCAGGCCCTGCCCGTCGACGCGATCACCATCGCGGTCCCCGGCATCGACGGCTTCTACGCCAGCGCCCTCGACGACCTGCTGCGCACCCAGGGCCGCACCCACCTGCTCGTCGCCGGCCACGGCCTCGAGGCGGCCGTCCACTCCACCCTGCGGTCGGCCAACGACCGGGGGTACGAGTGCCTGCTCGTCACCGACGCCAGCGCCCCGCTCACCACCGACCTCGAGGCCGCCTCGGCCTCCACCGTCACCATGTCCGGCGGCATCTTCGGCGCCATCGGCACCACCCCCGCCGTGCTCCGCGCCCTGCAACCCGTTCCCACCCTCGTTCCGTCAACGCCCCAGGAGGCCTGACCATGACCACCCATGGACCTGTCGATGCCCAGCCGTACGCGTGGCCGTACGACGCCGCGTTCGAGCCGGAGCACACCGCGCTCATCAACATCGACTGGCAGACCGACTTCTGCGGCCCCGGCGGGTACGTCGACGCCATGGGCTACGACCTGAACCTCACGCGCGCCGGGCTGGCGCCGACGGTCGAGGTGCTCGCCGCCTGCCGGGCGGTGGGGATGCTGGTGATCCACACCCGCGAGGGGCACCTGCCCGACCTGTCGGACTGCCCGCCCAACAAGCTGTGGCGCTCGCAGCAGATCGGCGCCGGCATCGGCGATTCCGGTCCGTGCGGCCGCATCCTCGTGAAGGGCGAGCCCGGCTGGGACATCGTCCCCGAGGTGTACCCGATCGAGGGCGAGGTCATCATCGACAAGCCGGGCAAGGGCGCCTTCTACGCCACCGAGCTCGACCTGGTCCTGCGCACGCGCAACATCACCCACATCATCCTCACCGGCATCACCACCGACGTCTGCGTCCACACCACCATGCGCGAGGCCAACGACCGCGGGTACGAGTGCCTGCTCCTGGAAGACTGCACCGGTGCGACCGATGTCGGGAACTACGAGGCGGCGCTGAAGATGGTCACGATGCAGGGCGGCGTCTTCGGTGCGGTCGCGCACTCGTCGGCGCTCCTGTCGGCGCTCGGGGCGCGCCAGGCTGTTGAGGTCTGACGCTCCGGGCCACCCGCTCGACAGCGGCATCAGCGGTCTCCGCACGGCGTACCAGGCAGGGCTCGACCCGGTCGCGGTCGTCGACGAGGTCCTGGCGCGCATCGACGGGTGCGACGACCCCGCGATCTGGATCGACGTCGAGCCCGCCGACGCGCTGCGCGCCGCGGCCAAGGGCCTCGTCGACGTGCCGATGGACGGCCGGCCGCTCTGGGGCGTGCCGTTTGCGGTGAAGGACAACATCGACGTGGCCGGCCGGGTCACCTCCACTGGGCTGCCCGGCACCGACACCGTGCCGGACAGGTCGGCCACCGTGATCGACCGCCTCCTCGCGGCCGGCGCGCTGTACGTGGGCAAGACCAACCTCGACCAGTTCGCCACCGGGCTCGTGGGCACGCGCTCGCCCTTCGGGGTGCCGGTCAACCCGCTCGATCCCACCCTGATCCCCGGCGGGTCGTCGTCCGGATCCGCAGTGGCCGTGGCGCTCGGGCACGTGCCGTTCGCCCTGGGCACCGACACCGCCGGATCGGGCCGGGTGCCCGCGGCCATGTGCGGCATCGTCGGCCTGAAGGGTGCGCCTGGCACCCGGCCGATCGACGGGATCGTGCCCGCCAGCCCGACCATCGACTGCGTCTCGACCTTCGCCACCTCGGTGGCCGACGGCCTGGCCGTCGAGTCGGTGATGGCGTCCGGCGCGTGGCCGGTGGCGGAGGGGCCGTTCACGGTCGCCGTCGCCGGGGGAGCCGATGCGGTGGCCGCCGACCTGGCCGCCGCCGGCATGCGCATGGTCGACGTCGATCTGGCCCCGTTCCACGAGGCGGGCGATCTGCTCTACGGCGGTCCCTGGCTGGCCGACCGCACCGCTGCGCTGGCCCACATCCTGGACGGGGCTCCGAACGGACTCGTCGACGTGGTGCGGACGGTCGTGGCCGGCGGCGAGGCGTACCGCGGCACCGAGGTGTTCGACGCCATCCGCCGGCTGGGCGAGCTGCGTGACGAGCTGGCGCCCTGGTGGGACCGCACCGACGTCCTCGTGGTCCCCACCGTCTCGTTCCTGCCCACGCTCGACGAGGTGGCCGACGACCCGATCGGCGTCAACGCCCGCCTCGGCCGCCACACCACCTTCGCCAACCTGCTCGGCCTCGCGGCCATCGCCGTGCCCGCGCCGGAGGGCCCTGGGGGCGTCACCGTGCTCGGCCCCGCCGGCCACGCGGCGTCGGTGGCCGCGGTGGCTGCCATCCTGCACCGCGAGGAGCTCACGGCCGGCGCCGAGGCCGCCGGGGGTCGCATCCACCTGGCGGTGGTCGGCGCCCACCTCCGCGGCGAGCCGCTCAACCACCAGCTCACCGACCAGGGCGCCGAGCTGGTGGCGGCCACGCGCACCTCACTCGACTATCGGCTCTACCGGCTGCAGGGGGGACCGCCCGTGCGGCCCGGCCTCGAGCGCGTGGGTGCCGGTGGCCGGGCCATCGAGGTGGAGGTCTGGGCCATCGACGCCGCCGGCCTGGGCCGGGTGGTCGCGGCCGTGGCCCCGCCGCTGGGGATCGGCTCGGTCGAGCTGGCCGATGGCCGCTGGGTCAAGGGGTTCATCTGCGAGACCCGCGGCCTCGCCGACGCCACCGACATCACCGCTCACGGCGGCTGGCGGGCCTACCTCCGCAGCAAGCGCTGACCCTGGCCGACGACGAAGGCCTATGCCCCGAGAGGATCTCGCGGCGAACCAATCGTGTTGGCGTCGAGTGCGAGAACCACCCGCGAGATGCATCCCCTAACGAATCCTCTCTGGGTCAAGAGGGTCTTCTGAGCCGTGTTGGGGCGCGTCGAGGAGACGGCGTGGCGTCGTGGTTCTAGCGTTGGGTCGGGTCCGGGAGTGACCTCGCCGAAGAGCCGGTCGTCAGGGATGTAGGGCCGGTCACGCTGGCGTTCGAGTCGTTCCCGTTTGTCCTCCCGGGCCCGTTTCAGCCGCGGGTGTTGGCGGCGTCGGCGACGAGGTGGCGGTAGGCGGTGTTGCTGAGCTGGCGCTTGAGGGCGCGCAGGGCTTCTTTCTTGGTCTTGCCGCCGGCGACGCGCCGGTCGAAGTAGGCGCGGCCTTCGCAGTGGGGTTGGCGGAGCTGGCAGATGGCGGCCAGGTGCAGCGCGTTGTTGACGTTGCGGTTGCCGCGTGTCGACAGCCGGTGGACGGTGCGCCCGCCGGAGGAGAACTCGACGGGTGCGGTGCCGTTGTAGGCGGCGTAGCGATCGCGGTTGGCGAACCGGCTGATGTCGCCGCTGAACCCGATGAGCATCGCGGCGATGATCGGGCCGATCCCGAAGACGTCGGTGAGCGTCGTGCCTGATGCGGCGACGGCGGTGCGGATCCGTTTGTGCGATGCCTTGAGCTGCTCGTCGAGGCAGCGGATGTCGGCGAGGAGCTCGACGGCCAGGTCGTAGCGGACCTGTTCGGCCGGCGTCGCCGGCGAGATCTCGGCGAGGAAGCGGTCCACGTCAGAGGCGTTGATCTCCTTGGCGATCCCGCCCGGATCGAGCTCGATCAGAAGGGCGTGCATCCTCGACACGACTCGGCAGCGGTGGCTGCCGATGTCGCGGTTGCGTTTGGCCAGCAGCCGCAGCACCTCGCTGTGACCGACCGGCCGGACGGGGTGCAGCCCGGCGGTGCGCAGGGCGGTGACGGCGACGGACAGGGCGTCGTTCGGGTCGTTCTTGTTGGTGTGGCCGGTGCCCAGCAGTCGGGTCCGCGACGCGAGCGTGGCGGGCACGTTGACGACGTGCTCACCGGTAGCGACGAGCTGCTGCGCCAGCAGGTAGCCCATGCCATCGGCGCCCTCGATCGCCCAGGTCCGGGCGGGGAACGGTTCCGCCCACGTCAGCAGGTGGTCGACTTGGGTTCGTGCCGCCCGGACCTTCTTGTGGTCGAGCTCCTGCTCGTTCGTGTCGATCGCGACTGCGGTGTGCGTGGCCTTGTGGGGGTCGACCCCGATGATCACTTGCATCCAACGTCCTCCGTGGCTCGTTCGGGTCGGGAACCGCGCCGGGCACTCCTGCTTCGGATCGGGTGCTGTTCCTCTCTCGAGCCACGACACGGCGAAGCCCCGACCGAGTCGCTCTTCGTTTAGAAGCCAGACTCGCGAACGAGCCGGCAGGCACTTAGCGAGCTACCTCGGCTGGGACCTCTCGAACGCTACGAACCATCCGCAACGCCCGCCTCAAGTCTCAAGCAGGCACATGGAGGGCACCTGGTCTGTCGAAGGAGCGACCCGCTTGGAGCCAGCGGGGCACCATCTCCGCGGCAGCTCCGTGTAGAACCTCCGGGATGGCCCGAGACGTGGATGGCGACGATCGCTGGACCGCAGTCCTCGCCCTCCGAGAGGGGGGTCACATTCACCTTGATGAGCTCGTGGACAATGCCCCTGGACCCGGTTCGGCTGAATGGATGCCATCCGTGGAGGATCTGGTGCGCTGTCTCTCGGAACACGGTGGCCGGTGGATGGTCTCTCTCTACCTAGGCGAGTGCGAGCGTCCGCCAACCGGGGCCTTCTCCGTGGCAGATGCTTTCGCAACAGCGGATCAGAAACACCTGCGAACGCCCCCGGCCGCATACCGCCTTTCGGATTCGAACATTCCGAACCGGTGGACAGGTGAACGGCACTCATGGATCCGGGCGTGGGGTTCCGGTGCTACCGAGATCATCACCGTCACTCGCTCAGAGAGCGATGCGGATGCCGGGGAGCGATTCTCCATTTCGCTCCGTTACGAGGTCTGACCGGCCTGCCCCCTAACGCCGGGTCGATGGCGCGACCGCCGGCTGGCGCATGCGGGACACCCGAGAGCTTGCTTGGCTACGATCCGCCGGCGACGGCATAAGGAGATGATGTGCCAACGATCCTGATCGGGATGATCCTCGGCCTCGTCGGAGTCTTCGTCGTGACCGCGGCACGACGGCCGGGCGACGCAGTGATCGGGGGGACCCGTCCGCCACGCAGTGCACTGCTGCACACCGGCCAGTCTGTGGCGTACCTCGGCGTCGCCGCCCTGTTGGTGGGGGCGCTGCAACTGCTGTTCGACCTCTGAGGTCTCAGCGTCGCTGGGCGGGCGCCGAGTCAACGTGTGTCCCATAACGCCGGGTCGGCGCAGTGGTGAGTCGGGCAACCACGGTCAGGTCGACTCATGGCATAAGGCGCCGACCCAGAACTCGTCCTCGGCATCCTGGCCCAGCATGGCATTTACCGTCGCTCCCACGTCACGACTGCATCTCCCCCGGAGGGGTGGACGGTTCTTGCGGCAGTGCCTAAAATCTGGGTCCTCGTTACTGCTGGGGGAGAGTCCGCGGGGACCTTGCTCGGCCTCTGTGCAAGGAGGGCATATGTCTCACACTCGTCGCGTCGGTTTCGGCGTATCTGTCGTCGCCGCCAGCTTGTTGCTGGCCTTCATCCCGCTCGCCACGGCGGCGTCGGCGGCTCCACCGCCGGTGCGAGCGAACGTGACCGATGCTCCGATCTGTCCGGCAGCCACACCCAACGGGCGCTTCGTCCGTTGGATCTACCTTCAGATCCTGAACCGCTGCCCTGATGCGAGCGGTGCCAGCTACTGGACCGCCAAGCTCGACAAGGGGACCGATCGCTGGGCCTTCGCCCGCCAGATCGATTACTCGGACGAGAACATCTACAAGAACAACGTCGACGGCCTCTATAGCGACCTCCTCGGCCGGACACCGACCGCTGACGAGGCGGCCGCGGGCGCCGCGTCGATCCGCAGCACCGAAGGCGATGCCAACCTGATCGCGCACCTTGCTTCGAGCGACGAGTTCTACGCCACGATGCAGGGCGCGACGGCAGCTGACCGTGACCAGGCGTGGCTCAATTTCGCCTACAACGGCATCGTCGACCGCGACCCTGATGTGCAGGGCCGGGCCCACTACACCGCTGTGCTTGCCAGCCCTTCGACCGAGGCCACGCGCCACAAGGTCGCCATGTCGCTCGAGCACAGCGCGGAGAACGCAGGCGGCTGGACCACGGCGGTCTACTTCGCAGGCCTGAACCGTCCGCCGGACCCCTCGGGCTTCGCCCACTGGAAGAACTGGCTGCTGACCACCGGCTTCCGCACCTTCCGCATGTGGACGGGCATCTTGTCGTCGGACGAGGCCAACCGCTTCGCCCAGACTCAGCCCAACCCGCCGGCCCCCGCCCCGGCCACGCAGACCCGGGCCTGGGGTCACATGTAACCCGTCAAGCTGACCGACGCGCCTGAAACCCCACCGGCTGACAGCCGGTCGACTAAACGCCCGGTGGTCCTTGCGGCCACCGGGCGTTGTCGTCCCGACGGCGCCGAGTGCAGGACAAGCATGGAACGGTCGTCGAGGCACCAACCGGCGTGTCGCCGCTCCCGACGAGGCCGCCCCTGCGAGCCGCTCTAGCACCGACCGGCGGTGGAGGACCGCCCCCTAACGCCGGGTCACGGTCACCTCGATTGGCACATCGGGGCGAGCAGGTGCTCGGCACGATGCGCGGTCGGTAGCGTCTCGGCCCATGGCGCAGCAGGCCCCAAGAATCTCGTACTTCCGACGTCTATGTGAGGACGACTTCGGGCGTGTGGGGATCTTCATGCTCGGACTCGCCGTCGTGTCGCTGATCCTCCGCAACTGGATTTCCGTGGGGCTCAGCACTGCCACCTTTATCGCTGCGATGGCCTGCCTCTGGGTGCGCGAGCACCAACGCGCAGCCGGGAGCTGAGCCCCACCTGGGTCCTGGGGCTCCTGCCCCAGAACGCCGGCTTGAGGGGGCTACCTCGAGCGTTGTCCCTCCACGTTTGGGGTAGAACAGCGGCGTGGCGGATGACTTGTCGAAGAGGACAAGGGACGGGCTGCTCTTCCGGTCCATCTACGTCTGGTGGGCGCAGGTGCCGTTGTACGGCTTCATCTTTCTGTTGCTCGCCGGTACCGCTCTGAACCCCGATGCCCCCTGGACGGGCCGAATCGCCGCGGGTGCCGGTGCGGCCGTGATCGCCGCGGTCGGTGTCATCACGCGCCGCTCAGGGATCGTTGTCACGCCAAACGGGCTCATCGTGCGGCGGTACCTGGGGAAGGAGACCCGGGTGGACTGGGACCAGGTCGAGAACGTGCGCCTCGTGTCGGGCGGCCGGAATGCTTACGTCGCCGTTGAAGTCACCGACGGCCGCACCCTTCGCACACAGGGGCTCGCCACCGGCTCGACCCGTTCGAAATGGGGTCATCGGGTCGTCCAGCAGATCGAAGGTCACCGGCCGGCAGGCCACCGACCACCCCCCGGCCTCCACCGAGCCGCGCAGGCGGCTGCACAAGCGGCAGATGCACCTCAGCCCTCTCCGCCGCCGATGCCGAGCGAGCGGGAGACCCAACAGGCTCGGATCAAGGCACTCCAGGTGGATCTCGCCCGTCTCCGCTCGTCGCTCGACGCACCGAGCCAACCAAAACGCCCCTGACAACTGCCCCAGAACGCCGGGTCAGGGTCGCACCGAGCGGCACTTGGAGGGCACCCCCGTTGCGGTCGAAGGGTCCACCTATTGGCCAGCGCTTTGAGCATTCCGCCCTTGGATTTCAACTCCCGACAGGGCGTCGACAAGTCGGCGGCTGTGGCGGGTGACGAAGCGGTACTCGTCGCCTTCACCTGGCTTCACCGTCAAGGTCATGTCCATGAGTGCCGGCCCTCTTTGAACCTCGATGACAGGCTCTCGGCTAGCAGTGATGCTCACCTCGGCGATGTCGTGCCTGCGGGAGTGGCCGCTCGGCATCCAGGCAACCGAGCTGCCGGTCACGGAGAGCTGACCAGACCAACGCTCGGTCCCCAGAACCTGGTCGGCGGAAGCCGCGTACAACGCACCAGTGGCGCTGTCCCCCCGACGGCGCCAAGCAACCGGAACGAGCAACAGCCCCAACCCGATCGACAACGCAGCGACTTGAACGCCGTGCCGCCCTAGCAGTGCCACGAGCACGACGAGTGCGAGGGCTCTACAGGCGAGCGCTAACCGCGCAGAGTTGGATCGACCTGAGACCTTCACCCGGATCAAGACTCCCACGACGAGATGCCAAGCAGCCAGCTGCCCCCTATCGCCGGGTCAGTGACCATCTCCGACCGGCACATCGAGTGCACTAAGAGCGCCGACGATCTAGATCCCGTGAAAGACTGGGCCATCAGCGCAGCCGAACGTAACCGTCGCCCTAGCATCCCCACGGCGATGCAGGACGACGACGAAGCAGCCACGTGGAGTGCTCCTGACCGGGACCAGAAGTCCATACCCGTGGGACTCCTCCTGCTGTTCTTGCGCGGTGCGCTCCTGTGGCTGGTCGTTCCGGTCGGGTGGATCTGGTGGCTCGCGGCGTGGCGCTCGTTCCGGCGACAAGGCATCCAGCCTGGTCAGCTCGTCGGCTGGATGGATTTGAATCTCATCTCCGCAATCGAACGCACGGTGCTTCGCCCTGTGGTCCCTTCGCCTTTGCCTTGGACACCCTTCGACGCGCTTCCTCGAAGTGCGCACCGAGTCGGTTTGAACGACCCACTCTGATCCCGGGCGCCCGCTCCCGTCGTTGGTGAAGGCCGAATGCCACGCAGGCTGCCCCTGATCGCCGGATCAGTGTGACGGCAGATCGGCACGTGGATGACACCGTGGCGCTCGGCGAGCGTGCATCTGGCACGATGCCGCTTGTGGAGCTGATCACCGGTCTGAACCCTTGGAAGGTCAAGATGGCCGACGGCTCGGTTCTCCTTCTGTGGGCCTCGGGCTACACCGACGTTGGCTCGGAACGAGTGTTCACGGTGTTGATGGAGGCGACCGCAGAGGAACAGGCGTTGCTGGACGTGATCAGCCGAACACCCGCCGGACCTCCACGGGTTGACGTTGCGCTCGCGCGAATCCCGATCGCTCAGATCGAGTCGACGCGGGGTGGGTGACCAGGGACCCTGCCCCATAACGCCGGGTCAGGGGCGGCCAGCCCTCATCTTCAGACGATTAGCAAGTGGGGCCCGTGCTGAAGGCTGAACTGTTCGTAGGGCTCGGTCGAGTCGAACACGGACAACCGGCTCCCGTCGCCGAAGGTGATCGAGAGTTCGACGGGGCCGACGACCTCCGCGTGAGCCACCGGGTGCTTGAGCAGGGGCAGTAGCGCCGGCGCTGCATCGAACGGTAGGGCGAAACGCTGCACGGTGCCGTCGGGGTGGACGAGCTGCATCTCGCCTTCAATCGAGAGGCTCGCTCCGTCGAAGTTGAGAATGACCTGGAACTCGCCCACGGCGACCTGCTCCAAGCGGACGCCATCGAGATAGCTCGCGTCGTAGTCGAGGGGCACGCCGTACATGGGGCCAGTCAATCACGGCTGCCCCAGAACGCCGGGTAGCGGTCGTCACCGACCGGCACCTTCAGGGCGCCAGGTTCAGGTAGTGGCAGACCGCACGGCCTCTTCGAGGTCGAGGTGGTCGAACAGCCGCTCGTGGAGAACGTCAGCGATCTCCTCTCCGTTCCGGTCGGTGAGGAACACCTTCCTCCCGTCGGCCGCGAGCGCGG
Organism: Aquihabitans sp. McL0605; assembly: GCF_049993875.1. Classification (NCBI taxonomy): domain Bacteria; kingdom Bacillati; phylum Actinomycetota; class Acidimicrobiia; order Acidimicrobiales; family Iamiaceae; genus Aquihabitans; species Aquihabitans sp. McL0605. The sequence continues at coordinate 1,132,431 of NZ_CP188252.1, read as the reverse complement.
TGCCGCCGTCAAGCGTGACGAGAAGCGAGTGCGCGAGTGTTGAAAGGAACTCGGCGACCACGGCCACAAAATCCGCCTTCTGCTCAGTCGTGACGAGCACCTGGTGAAGGCGCTGCAGGGGGTCCCACGCCCGCCCGAACCGCAGCTCCCCGTCATCCACATCGTTGGAATCCACCGCCTCGGCTGCGGACCGGATGGTGGAACGAACGGCTGCCGCTACCTCGTCGAGGTACTCATCGCGAAGCTCCTCGTCCATCGGCTCAGATTGACACAGCTCAGTGGCAGCGGCACGTCTACTCCGTCTCGGCATCGCGATCTTGTTGGTGGACGATGGGGTCCGCTCCGACTGCCCCAGAACGCCGGTTCCGGGCATGGCTGGCCGCTGGCCTGCCTGCCTCGCCGCCGGGCCACGATCGTTGATCAGAACCTGTTCAGTAGGGTTTCGCCATCGGCGAGACCTGGTTCCTCGATTGGTTCGGCGACAAGCCGGTGGTCACCAGGATCACTGACGTATCCGCGTGGACGACCAGTGACGGCCTGTCTTGGACCGAGACCCCGCAGCGAGGGGATCTTCTCCGGGATGGTCGGACCGGCGTCGCTGAGCTCTCGCCCGAGGCGCTCAACGCGCTGTTCGATCCAGCAACACAGGATCCACCGGTACAGCCTCATCCCGAGGAACTCCTCCTCGAAATCGGCACCGCCAAGAGGGGCAGCCCGGGCCGGCCAAGGCCAGGGGTCCCCGAGCGCGTGCGTCAGCGGCTGCGCGCCGTACAAGCGTCAGAGTCCACACCGCCGCTTCCGCCCTGGCCGCCGCCGCTGACAGTCGGCGACCTCATAGATCTCGATGACTTCCGCCGAAGGGCCAGCGACGCCCAGCCGATGTGGACCACCCACACCATCAGGATCGACGGTGAACGCCCGATGGCGCTCAGAGCAGGGGGCGCAGTTCGGCGCTTGGGCCACGCGGTGACGGTCCACCGGTCACCGCCAGAGGCGGTGCGGCCCTGGGAGCTCACCATCTTCTGCCAGCTCGAGTTGGCAGACGACTACGCCGCAGCCTGGACCATCGGCGAGCTTGTCGTGCTCGGAAACGAGTACGACGGGCAGTACCTCGGATGGGAGCCCGCAGATCCCGAGCACTCGCCTGTTTAGGTGCCCCAGAACGCCGGGTCGGGGCTCGTGCGACCTCAGAAGAGGATTGGGTCGGTGCGGTTGCCGTTCAGTCTCACGGCGAGGATGGCGACGGGGTCGGCCGTCGAGATCACGACGAAGGCTCCCATCGGCGCCGGAGTCACCGGCCGACCACCGCCAACTCCCACCTCCTGGACGACGTCAACGTCAGGCGCACAGAAGCCGCTCACCGCCGTGACCGTCCGTGCGTGGCCTTCCGCATCCTCGTTATCCAACCTGACGGTTTCGCCCGCAACCGTCCATCCGTCCGTCCACAGGCCTGGATCATCGAGCGGGATCGCGGGGAACGTTGTCCCTCCAGACCCGGCATCCTCCCAGGTCCCATCCGCGGATCTGGTGACGATGATGGTGTCGGACGTCCAAGTCGTCCCATCACGCGACGTCCGAAGGCAGAGGAGAGCCCCGAGATCCCCGGCTCGATTCACCGCAATCACGGTCGGGTCGTGCTGCCCGTGTTCGAACTTGGCGATGTCACCGGCCATCGCGGCCTGGATCCCTGCCTGGTCAACCATGCCATCAGTGTCGCGGCTCCGCTCTCGCTGCGCCCGACAACGCCGGGTCAGGGTCCGGTCAGAGAAGGAGATCCCGATAGAAGGCCGCGGTATCTGGCGATGCGTGGGCAGCCTCGTAGATCGAGTTCAGAACCGATGAACGGGTCTGTTCCCTAAGAGCAAGACTCAGCGCCGAGGCGAGGCGCGCGGACCTGAACAGAGTTGCCCAGTTCGGGTCGGCGGCCTCCTGTGCGGTGAGGTACCGGTCATCGGTCCGCTCAGCGAGTTCCTCAAGCTTCCGTGCCAGGTTGTCATCGGGTGTCCCACGGACGAGTTGGGAAAGAGCGAGATCCACGAGCGGCTCATGATCGGTCCGAACCGTCGAAGCGCGCTGGCAGGCTTCGAGCACGAGACGTCGGAGCGACTCTGGGTCCTGTGCGTCGAGATGGACAGCCACTTCGGGTGCCTCGATCTCAAGGCGTTCTCGTGCCACCCGTTTACCGTATAACCGACTCCTCCTGGTATCCCATAACGCCGGCTCGGGGTCATGGCCCAACGGCACCTATGCCACGGTGCACAAGCCAACGACGGGGTGTCTCCAACGGGCGAACCCAGGGTTCTCGCTGTGTGCTTGACTGCCGACGTGGCCGAGTTCTCCGAGGTCGAGCGCGAGATCGTGGCTTGGCTTCTCGATGAGCTGCCTGTGCCAGGCATCGCGCAGAAAATGGGCCGGTCCGACAGGGAGATCGAGCAACGCATTCGGGTCCTCTACAGCAAGCTCGGAATCGCGAATCGCAAGGAGCTACGCGCTGTGCCGAGCCATCTGATCTACGGGCAAGCGGACTGACGCGACCGCCCCAGAACGCCGGGATGCGGCATCGCAGGTGGTGGATCGGCTCGAATCACAGGGCTAGGGCAAGTGGCGAGGCGGCTGTTGGACCTGCGGCGTCGGCGTCCGATCTGGTGGGACGAGGCCGAGGCGAGGGTAGAGGTGCTTCTCGGCTGCAGAAAGCAACTCGGCAGCCTCCGCCAGGAGCCGCTCGGCACGTTCGCTGTCACCGGGGGGCAGCGATGGCCAGGCGGCTTCGAGTGCTCGTACCGCCTCAAGCATCTGGGTGTAGCCATACAAAGCATCGGCTGAGTAGTCCATGGCGGGCAGGCTACGAGGGTTCCTGGCCTCGCATCCCTCACTGCCCCGACCGCCGGGTGGGTGATCGGTGCGGTCGAAACGTGCGGGCCAGAACGAGCGAGCGCATGGCAGTCTTTGGATCTGCCCGCCCTAGGTCGGTCCAGCCGGTAAAGGCCGATCCGAGTTGGAGAGGAGGCTGCCCGTTCAAGCCGGGCCGGGTCCGCCGTCGGGGGGCGAAAGCCCCCAGGCGGGTATCCCAGAACGCCGGACTGAGGTCACAGTGACCAGGGTGCGCCGGTGTACCAATCGGGCGGCTCGCCCTTCCCGAACCAGTTCCAATCGTTCAGGGTGCAGATGAACAGGTCTCGGTCGAACCGGGCGTAGGTCGTGTCGTTCAGCAGTGAGCGATACGGGTCCGTGTTCATAGGCGCGGGAAGTGTGGGCCTCATCGAGACGGAAAATGCCGCCACGCCGTTGACCGAGCCGAAGTCCGGCAGGAACGCGCTGCAATCGATGGCGGTCCCGCCGATGACAACGCGGGCCGGTGCTTGAACGCGGACATCCAAGTCCGCCCCAGCCATTCGCCAGGCTTCGCTCACGAGATCCACAGTCACTCGATGAGGCTATGAGCTGACCAGCCCGGTACCGCCACCTATCGCCGGATCACTTGTCACCCGCCGGCTTCAAGCGCCGCCTCGGGGCGGTTCGGGACGAGGCGGCGCTCTGATGAGATCGAGATCGGGTAGACGGTGGAACGGCGCGTAGCATCGATGTGTCGTCGCTGGCCTGACAGGTCTGGTGCAACGAGGGAGGCCGGCGGTGGGGATCGAGTACGAGGTGATCTCCGATCGGCTGACGTCGGAAGCTGCCGACCTTTACCGCGACCTGGTTGCTGTACACCTCGAGGCAGGAACAGGCGACCGGCGTTTCATGCTCATGAAGTATTTGGGCGGCAACATGCTCCGGTTCCTCGGGCAGGGTCACCGTCGAGTTTGGAGGGACGTCGACCCGGGAGCGCTCGATGACCTTGCGGGGTACGGCCTGTTGTCTACCGAGTACAGCCCGAAGGGCAGCCCCAACTATCGGATCACCGGCGAAAGTCTGGCGTTCTACCGGTGGTGGATGCGAGAGCTCGGAGCGGCGATCGATCAGGCACACCAAGAGGTGTGGCGGGCCGTCGCTGGCGAGTCGTTTGCCGAGGCCCACCCCGGCGCATCGCACCACCTCAATGAGGCCTTCGATCTGCTCTGGAAGGACCGTCTTGATGATCAGACCGTGTCCGAGCTCGGCGACCACCTGAGGAAGGCGCTCATGGATGTCGTCAACGATGTCGTGAGCGGTGAAGGCGGGAAGGTCGAGCAGCCGGTCAAGAGCCTCAAAGCGTGGCTAGATACGCGACAGATCGGTGAGCGCGAGCGCGAAGTGGTGAACGCCGTGATCGAGCTCGCCCGGGCGACTCTGAGGCTCGACCACCGACTCAACCACGTACGAGATGAGCTCGAGCTCGGTGAACCGGAAGCGTCGATGGTCGAGTTGCGCCGTGCCGCATTCGCAACAGCGATGGCCTGCGAGCAGATCGGAAGCCTGTAAAGCAGTCGGGCTCCCCGGAGAAACAGGCTGCCCCCAAACGCCGGGTCGTGGCCCCTTCGCGTGCGGGTCTTTGGGCGCCCTCAAGGGTCGAAGCCCGGCTATGTCGGTGTGTCCGACGAGAGCTCGTGGATGAGTCTGTCAACAGCATCGAGATACTGGGCATCGACAGTGAACATCAGCGCACGGCCGGTGGGTAGCCGGAGCTCGAATGTCCCCATGCCCAAGCGCCGTCGCGCAGACATCCCAGTTCGGGTTCGACAGAAGACGAGATGCTCCCGCTCGGAGGAACGCACAGAATGGCTCCACACCACGAGTGAGTTGACTGTGAGCGCCACCACCATCGCCGACGGCGGCGACACAAGGCCCGCTTCGGTCCATCGCCTCCCCGACAACCACCTCTGGCTCGCTCCAGCCAACAGCACAAGGCCGGCGAGGAACGCAACGGAGACCGCGATCGTGGCGGCTGCAGACAGCTCATCCGCGACAACGCCGAAGGCAAGCGCGGCCGGGATTCCGATCCCGGCAAACGCCAACCACACCAACAGGCCCCTGCCAGGCTCCGCGATGAGCACGGTCTCGACAGGAGCGCCGGTCTCGGGGCCCGCATCGATCCACTCGGGAACCACCTCCGGCAACCCACGCCGCTCTGACCGAACCACGACCGGCCGCCACTCCGACCTATCCATGCCGAAAGCCTACTGACGCCGTGCCGACTTCGCCTCGACCCATCGGTAGCCCTGGCCCTGGCGCCAGGGTTACAGGACCTGCCCCAGAACGCCGGCTCGGTGTCACCGCAGACAGGTGCATCTCCACGCCTGCGGCCATGGACCGGACGGCCGCCGGCTCACGATCGCGATCGGACCGCCGATTGGAACCGATGTCGTTGTTTGCACATCCGGATCGGGCATCGAAGCGACAGCGATGAGGCCCTTAGGTGACGCTGGGCATGCCGACGACGACGTCGTCCTCCCGCTGGTGAACGGCACCTACCGGTCGCGATCGGTCTTCTGGTTCTGGACACTGATGAGCAGCCTGCTGTGGCTGCTGTTCCTCGACATGGCGACTGGGGGCGAGGAATCCGATGCCGCCACCTACGAATGGAACGCGACCGCAACGATGGCGACGATGGCGTTGCCCACGCTTCTCTTGGTGATCGGCCTCTGGCGAGCTGCGAGGTCAGGGGTTCGAGTGACAGACGACGCCGTCACGGTCCGGAACGTACGGCGGTCGATCACGGTGCCCTGGGACCAGGTGCGGGGATTCGCTGTCGCGTCCACAGCCTTCTCTCCGCTGATGGGTTCGGTCCAGCGGATCGATGGCACTGCCGTGCGCTGCTACGGCATCCAACGATTGAGCAAGGGTGGATACAAGGTCACCGGCAGCATCCACCGCCTAATCGCCGGTCTGAACGCGCGGACGGTACAAGAGCACCAGCGGCGCGCCCTCCAGGTTGAGCCCATCGGGGACCCACACGTCGGCGAGCTCGCAACGCGTCGCCGGGGACCGGCGCTCGGCTCTGGCCCAACTGCCCCACCCCTCTGACCAACGACCTGCCCCAGAACGCCGGGTCTGGGTCGTGAAGGGAGGCCGACCCCTCGGTGTTCGACGTGGCGTACCCGGTGGATCCTTGTGGCGACCGTCGTGTGGCGACACACTTCGGGAGTGACCTCTCGGGCGGACAATGACGACTGGGTATTGCACCGTCTCGAAGACCTTGAGAAGGCGCTTGAACAGGTTCGGGCCGACCTGGAGCGGACCTGGGAGGGCTCCGTTCTGGTCGAGGCGGTCATCAACGAGTCTGACTACCCGATGGTGCTCGTCAACGGGTCGGGCTCGTCAGGGGGTATCGACCTGGCTGGGCCTCGACACCAGCTGGTGGCCGAGGTGGCGGACTACGTCCAGTCCCAACTCATGGATCAGTACGTCACCAGGTTCTGGCCGGCGTGTCGTGAGCACGATCGCGGGCTCCACTCGGCGGTTCGAGACGACGTAGCGGTGTGGTGGTGTCGGGGTGGCGAGCATGTCGTGAGCGGGATCGGGGGCCTCGATCCAACGCTGATCGTCTGATCGAATCATCGTCGCCACCTAGCACGAGTGGGACCAACTCGACGGCGCCTTGCCTCATCTCCGACGTACCGCGGGACGATTCGATTGCTGGTGCCCCCTATCGCCGGGTTGATGTCGTCTCAGAGTCCAGGCAAGTGACGCTGGTTGTGGGCTCGGTCGAACAGCGCCAGGTCATGGGCGAACAGGCCTTGGATCACGCGCCCCACGCAGACGACGAGTCGAACGGCGATGAGTGCGACGAGCGCCATCAGGACTGGGGCGAACACGAGTGAGCCGATGATCGATCCGATCGAGAGCGACATCAGCCAGGGCGTCTTGACCACCATCTCTTGCCGGGTGCTCCAGCCCGCCACAGCGTCGACCGCGAACACGCCTAGAACGGCAGCTTCCGCAAGGTGGCGCAGAACGAAGTGCCGCCGGACCCGCGCCAGCCGCTCAGCTTCGTCCGCCTCGGCCTGCGCGAGCACCGACTCGAACGAGATCCACTCGCCGCTCATGCCTCAACGCTATCCCTGGACCGCCACAGATGCTTGGGAGAAGGCCTGTCGATCGGCGCGGTCCAATCGGCACCGTCCCAGAACGCCGGGTCTGGGCGTGGCAGGGCTGCCGCTCTAGCGCTCGCTCAGTGCTGATCCCAGCGGTACAGGTAGGTCGTGCCGTCCGTCGAGGTACCCAGGAGGGCGAGCAGGTCATCTGATTCGGCGGTGGTGAGCGCGTCGGTGCCGGTTCGGACGGTGAGGTCGGTGTCGCCGGTGGCGGTGACGATGTGGCTGGTGTCGAAGGTGATGCCGGCGCGGGGGAACGGCCCGTCTGACGTTGGGGCGGAGAACCCGGGAAAGGTGCTGGCGGTTGCCCGGTAGCTGTCTCCGTCTGGCTGGACCGTCACGGTGCCTCCGCCTTGGGTGGGGACGGCGATCGAGCCTGACGAGCACAGGACAGGTGCCGCGATCGCGGCTGAGTCTGGGCTCGACAGGGTCGGCTGCTCGACGACCTTGGTCCAGGTGAGGTCGTCCTGGAGGGCGTAGACCGCCCAGGAACTCGCTCCGGCCGGCGCTGTGGTTCCGGTCCCGCCGGTGCTACCGCTGGAACTGGCGCCTGAAGTCGGATCCTGCGCCCGGCCGAACAGGTAGTCATGGCCGCGGGTCGAGCAGGACATCATCGGACCACTGATCCCCTTCGGCCACTCGACATCGGACCACGTGCCGTCGCGGTCGAGGATGCGGAGCGCTGGGCCGCCGATGCTGCCCGGAGCGTAGGAGTACGAGCCCCGGAAGGTCCCGGCGTCGAGCAGCGATGGCTCGCTCCCAGCCGGGATGTCGAGGGGTACGGGCTTCCAGTCGATCGGTGACTCGGCGCTGCGCAGCAGCACGGTCCGGCACGACTCGCCTGTCGGGCACTGCTCACCGAGCAGGTAGAAGTCGCCGCCGACAACGGTTGCCGATCCCGGGGAGAACCCGGCGGGCACGCTGGGGTCGGAGCCGCCGATGTCGCCGGTCGCCGCGGTGACCTTCGTCGCGGCTGGGGTGACGGCAAGCACGAGCGTGACGGTCTCGCCGGGCAACAAGAGGATCCTGCGCTGCGCCGCGAGGTCTACGTGCACGGCGACGGGGTCGGTGGTCTGGGTCGCGGGTCCGGTGGTGACCGTCGAGGAGCGGTCGTGCAGCGTGATCGCTGTGGCGGCCATCACGGCGACGAGGATCAGCACGGCTGCGATGGGCAGCCACCCAGCGCGGCGCGGGCGCGACGCCGGGGCGACTGGTACGGGGGCGGGCTCGTGGGTGATCTCGGCGAGCCGATCGGGCGGCTGGATGTCTCGGGTGGCGGCGGAGAACCACGCGGCGATGTCGTCATCGTCGTTCACGTGTCCATCTCCTTTCGTAGCGCGGTGATGCCCCGGCTGATGAGCGGTCCGACGGTGCCCGGTCGGCACTCGAGCGCGGCGGCGATCTGGGCTTCGGTGAGGTCCGCGACGTATCTCAAGACGACCGCCGCACGCTGCCGCTCGGGAAGGCGCGTCAGCGCCCGGCTCAGATCGATGAACTCCTCGGTGGGGGGCGGTGCCTCGCTCACCTCCACCGGCCGGTCGGCGCGTTCACGTCGGCGTAGCCAGCCGAATGCGGCGTTGGTGCTGCAGCGGTAGAGGTACGCGGCGGGGCTGTCGAGGGTCTCCCAGCGTCGGTACACCTCGATCATGGCGTCGTGCGCCAGCTCCTCGGCCACCGCCGTGGACCCCACGAGGAGCGCTACCTGGCGCACGGTCGGGCCCAACCGGTCGCGGTAGAACTCGTCGAACACCGGTGGGGTGATCGCAGCCACGCACTGCCTCTCGATCGTCGGGACCTGCACCATCACCCAGTCATGAGTGCTCCCGGCGCCGGTTTCATGCAACAGAGCTTCGGGCGCAGCCCTGGCTCGCATGGTCCCGCCGCCGGTGCTCCACAGAGTGAACCACGCCTGCCACCAATGCCGAGCCTGCAGCCGCCAAGGCTCACGGTCGCGTCCTGCCGACCGTTGAGATGGCATGGGCAAGACCGCGAGGCTGAGGGTGGCGGTGCTGAGGTAGCCGACCGCCTGTCCCAGAACGCCGGGTGGAGGTCAGTCATCGGAGGAGTTGTTCCGCAGGGTGGGGCTTGCTCAGGGGCGGGCGGCGAGGGTGGCCACGATGCCGGATTCTGGTCGCCACACGAGGTAGCCGTCGCCGTCAAACGCACCACACACGACTGCTTCGATTCCGGCTGCTGCCTCGCTGATCGCGGTCGTTGGGATCTCGCTGGTCTCCCTGAGCTCTGGGCTGGTGTCGTTGACCAGGAAGCCAGCTCCACCCCAACCGGGGTAGTCGTAGATCTCCTGGATCGCCTGCCTGATGGCGTTGTCGTCGAAGTCGTCGAAGGCCAGTGAGAACACCTCCTCGCCGAAGAACCAAGCATCCTGCGGTGGGTCCAAGACGTCGGGGTTCATCCGGAAGCTGTCGGACTTCCGTGGGAGCGGCTCCTCCACCCAGAGCGATCCTGAGGGAACATGGTTGAAGAAGGTGCACACCAACTCGGTCATGGCGACCAGCGAACTACTACGAGCGAGCTGAGTGCTCTGAGCAGGGTCGGCATCCTCGACGAGGAAGTTCTCTGGGAACCAGGCCACCGCGGTTCCAGCGTCGAGGTCGGTCAGATCGACCGCTGCCTTCGAGAGCGCCAGGCCGCCGTCGAGGCGAGCCCGCACGTAGTCCACCCCTCGTTGCCCCAAGTCGACCCACGCGCTCATCTCACGATGATGCCGCTCTGCCTCCAGCCGCCATCTCGCAGTTACGACGAATCGCCGATGCCCGAGAACGCCGGGTTCAGGTCACCTGACCGGCCGAATCGCCTCAACAATCGAAGCCACCGACCGACTAGGAGAGCGCGTCCGGTGCCTCGGCGAGTACGTGAGGAGACGCACCCAGAGGTCGGGTAGCTCTGGATAGAGCAGGCTGAGGAGATGGCATCTTGCGGGCGCTAATCGTGATCCTCGGCGGCATGTTCCTAGTGCACCTCACGACAGCTCCGTCGCTCTGGCGATCCGTTCGGCGGGCGGGTGATCGGATCGAGTCCATCCAGTCGCCGTTCACCACGCGGCTCTGGGCGAGACAACTTGAGATGGACGAAGCTCGCGTTCGAGCCATCTACGCGGCGTTCGTGCGGTGTGTTTGGTTTGCATTCGGCGTCGCGATGGTCGTCGGCGGCGTGGTGTTTCTGGTGCAGCATGGGTGGGCCTGGGATTTGTGACACCGGGGGTTGTCAACTCGCCACCACAGGTGCCATCTGGGTCGGGGACGACGACCGTCGGGTGCCCCAATCGCCGGTTCTGGGCAAGTTCTCCCTTGGCTGCAGTGCAAACGCGGTGGGGTGCCGGGACCCCGAGGTGATTGACTGCCACGCATGGCGGAGGAACTCGGCCCGTGCCCGCGATGTGGACGACCGCTGGCACCGGACTACCGGGTGAACGCCCGCCATCCCGCCACCGGGCAATGGGCGGTGATGCAGATCGTTATCTGCCCTGGCGGAATCCACGCCTGGAGCCGATGGACCGACGACACCGCAGGCGCAGGCGGGTGGGCGGTAGGCGGCCGCGGCGGCAACGAGGCACACCGATCAGGGCAGGCCGGCACCGAAGCGGAGCCCCTTGTGGAGGTGCGGGACTGGTCCGCAATCCGCGCCTACCGCCGGGTGCCGCCCTCGAAGCTGCGAAGCGACCTCACATCGGCGGTCAAGGAGATAGGACTCCTGAAGGTGCACAAGAGCACGGGCTTCAAGGAGATCGTTCAGTGGGCGATCGACAACCTGCCCCAGGCTGCGCCGAACCATCCACGCTCGGCTGAGGCCAAGGCGATGGCCACGTACTACTGGCGCCACCGGTAGTCGGGGACTGTCCGTGAACTCGACGAGCTTGGCTGTCCCAGAACGCCAGGTAGCGGTCGCACCGCGCGGCACGTTGATAGCAGTCACGCAACGGTGTCTCGCTCTGGGTGCGACCTGACGGCACTCCGGTCATCGGCGGTTCACCGCGTCGGCGCGTGCATCGATGCTGGCGACGCAGTCATCTCGGCGATGAGCATTTCGTTCGACGTCGAAGCCCTCGGCCGCTTCGCGGAGACCATCGGCCCCGCCGTCGCCTGATCAGCGCGTGCGGCGGGTCCGTTCGAGGGCGTCGAGGATGAGGTCGAGCCCGGGCTCGAACTCCTCGGCGAACTGGTAGTCGGTGCGGCTGGCGTAATCGGCGGCCATCTCGGCGAGGTGCGGGATCGAGTCGGTCGGGACCGAGGCGAGGATCTCGGCGGCGAGGTCGGCCGTGTCCTCGCCCGGGGCCATGGGGAGCGCCAGTTCCTGGATCACGAAGCCGTAGACGAACGCGTCGACGGTGGCGAAGGCGAGGCCGGCGCCCCGGATGGTGAAGCCGCCGGCGCGCAGGCAACCGAGCACGGCGTCGTGGTGCTGGAGGTTCGCCATGCCGGGTGTCCGTCGGGAGTCGAGCCGACCCACCGCCCACGGGTGGCGCAGCAGCACCTCCCGTAGCGAGGTGCACCGGATCCGGACCTGGGCCTGCCACCGACCATCCGCCTCGGGCGCGGTGACCTCCGTGAACACCACGTCCACCATGGTGTCGAGCAGCTCGTCCTTGTTGGCGACGTGGTGGTACAGCGACATCGCCTCGACCCCCAAGGCCTGGGCGAGCTTGCGCATGCTGAGGGACTCGATGCCCTCCTCGTCGGCCAGCTCGACAGCCGCAGCCACCACGCGTTCCCTGCTGAGGGCCGCTCGTCGGGTTCGGGGTTGACTGGGGGCCATGGTGGGACTCCGGAGGGTGAGGCTGGCGCATCTGCACCTTACGGTGTACGTTGACCTTACGCCGTAAGTTACCCACCGACATCAGAGGATTCGACATGCCCGCCACGACGGAGCCACCGACCACCACCACCAGCAGGGGGAGCGATCCCGAGCCAGCGGACGGCACCATGCGTGCCGTGGTCGCCGACCGCTACGGATCACCCGAGGTCCTGCAGGTCCGCACCATCGCCCGGCCGAACCCGGGGAAGGACGAGGTCCTCGTCCAGGTCGCGTTCGCCGGCCTGAGCCGGGCCGCCCTCCACCTCCTCACCGGCACGCCGTACCTGCTCCGGCTGGCCGGCTTCGGCTTCCGGGCACCCAAGAACCCGGTCGGCACCGAGCTGGCCGGCACGGTCGTGGCGATCGGTACCGAGGTGACCCGCTTCGCGGTGGGCGACGAGGTGTTCGGTTACGCCAAGGGCACCTGCGCCGACATCGCCGTCGCCAAGCAGGACAAGCTCGCTCACCGGCCCGACGGTCTGAGCGCAGCGAACGCCGCAGCACTGGTCGACTCGGCCTCGACCGCCCTCCAAGCGATCCGGGACCACGGGAGGGTGGGCGCCGGCCACCGCGTCCTCGTGCTCGGCGCTTCCGGCGGGGTCGGCTCGTTCGCCGTCCAGATCGCCAAGGCGCTCGGTGCCGACGTCACAGCGACGGCGAGCACGGCGAAGCTCGACTTCGTCCGATCCCTCGGTGCGGACGCAGTGGTCGACCACGCCACCACCGACCCGCTCGAGACCGACCAGCACGTCGACGTCATCATCGACATCGGCGGGAACCGCTCGCCGAATGCGATGCGCCGAGCCCTGACCGCCGACGGCACCCTGGTGATCGTCGGGGGCGAGGGCGGCGGTCGGCTGACCGGAGGGTTCCAGCGCCAGCTCCTCGCTCCGATCCGGGCGACCGGGCGCGCCCAGACGGTGAAGACGTTCGTCGCAACCGAGCACCACCGCTTCCTCGATGATCTGGCCGAGCTGGTCCTGGCCGGCCAGGTGACCCCGGCCGTCGATCAGACCCACTCCCTTACCAAGACGGCGAGTGCGCTCGAGCGGATGGCCGCCGGCGAGATCCGCGGCAAGGACCTGGTCGAGGTCCGTCCCGCACCCTGACCGTCCGCCTTGGATCAACGGCTGCGCGTGCCGCCTCAGCCTTGTCAGCCGATTTGGACGGACCGCCCACCACCAAGGCAGCCTGACTGTCCCCGAACGCCGGTTCCCGGTCACCGCCTACCGGCACCTAGTGATACCGGCACCGTCCTGACGATACGGCCATGCATCCCGCCTACGACCGTGGCGTTGCCCGACATTCGTGGGGGCGGTTTTTGCGATGGACGGGGCTGTTTGGGTGCAGTTGCGGGTACCGATGGTCCGTACCCGAGCGTCGGGTGCTGAGGAGGCGATTGGCATGGATGCCTGGATCATCGTTGCGTTGATCGTGGTTGCACTCGTGGTAGCAGCGATTGTTTACATGGCGGCGCAAAGGAAGCGTCACGCTGTGATCGACGAGCGTCGAGATCAAGCGGCCGAGCACCGAGCCACCGCCCGCAAGCGTGAGCTCGAAGCGGAGGCCGTGCAGGCGGAAGCGGATGAGCGAGCAGCGCAAGCTCGCCGAAGCGCCATCGAGGCGGAGGTTCATCAGGCTGAGGCCGAGCAGCGACGCGACGAGGCGACAGAGCTGTCACGACGCGCAGACGACCTTGACCCAGATGTTGATCCAGCGGCCACTCCTGACGAGGCAACCGAAACCAACCGGACCTAGGCGCTCTTGGGACGTGTGCCTCCGGTCGCGTAGGTCGTTCCGCTCTACATCTTGAGCCTGCAACGCGACGAGGCGGTCTACGGCACGAGGCCATCTGCGACCTAGCCGGGAATCTCCGCACGAGACAGCGTGGACCCGTGTCCCCGAACGCCGGGTGGGTGGCGCGCCGGCCTGGCCTACGTTCGGGCTTGCGGGTAACTCATTGTTGGCATCGAGGCAGTGTCCCGCCCCGGAATCCCGCTGGTGCGGCTTGGATCACCGGTCACCCGCATCCTGCAGCGCCGGGCGGCCGACGCGTACCTCGCAGCGCTCCACACGTGGGTCCGGTCTGCGTCCGACCGTCCCTGAACGCCGGGTTCGAGCGCCGTGCAGGAGCCGGCCGAGTTGTCTCAGCCCGGGGGGCCGGTGGCGTGCCTGCTGCCAGCACGCTCCGGCGCAAACCAGGTCGGGACTATCGTCGCGTTGGTGGCAACCACAGGCGGGTGGCGGCGAAGCCGGCGACGGATCGGGGTCGTTCTCGCGGCGCTGGTCGCCGTCGCAGTCGCTGCTGGGTGCGAGCCGATCCACGAGTATGCGAGCGGGGACTACGTCGTCCAGGCCGCGCAGTTCCGGGTGCATGCGTTGACGAGCGGTGGCACCTCTGGGGTGGAGATCCGCATCCGCGACTGCGACAAGGTGGAGTTCAAGGACAGCCCGAACTCCCCGACGGTCATCACTGCGAGCCCGCTGCGGCCGTGGTCGACGGTCACCGACTCCAAGGGGGTCGTGGTGTTCCGGAACGCGCCCCGTGCGCCGCACACCTACCCGAGCCCGACCGACAACGTCTATCCGGCCCGCTACTCCGTGTCCGACGGCGATTCAGCCGCTGGTGACAGCATCTGGATCGGGGTGAGCGCAGCCCGCGGCCCGTTCAGGGTCACGGCCGGGTGCACGAATCAGGGCAGCGCGATCCGCGCTGGCGAGTACGACTTCACGATCGGGAGTTGCACCACGATCGACCTGGTGTGCGGGCCCGTGAAGGGTGGCGCCGGCTCGATCATCGAGCCGATTGCCTGACGCCTGCCACTAAACGCCGGGTGGTGGGCAGGGCTAAACGGCGCCACCGGGCGATCCAGTTCGTGTGATGCTGGGGCCGTGGCGCTGCAGGTCGAGTTTGCGAACGTCATCGCCCGGCTTCGATCGGTCGAGCGCCGAGTGGCCGGTGGCCTCGATGCCTACGCAGCCCGCCACGCGAACTACACCCACGACGACCACCTCTGCCGCGTCGGCTTCATGTCCACGAGCGAGGCCGCGGGTCTCCGCGATGAACTTGCTAGTTCAGGCCTTGGTGCAGACGAGGTGACCATCGTCGAGAGCACCTCTGGCCTTCCTAGCTGGTTGGAGTACGGCGCCCTGCCCGACGGGCACGGCGTGTGGCTCCGAGGGACCGAGCCCGGCCCCCTGATCCCAACCGGCTTCGGGTTCTTGCTTCGAGGTCCGGCGAGCCTGGCCAACCGTTTTTCGTCCGTCCTCACAGCGCAGGGCATGACGATTGAGTCGAGTCCGGAACGAGTGGCGGGAGCCATCGGCTACACCGTCCGTCAAGACAGGGCGGCGGTAGCGCTCGACGTGATCACGTCGGGCGGGAACGCCAGCGGCTTCTGGGCGATGCGAGAGCCGGAACGCCCCGCGAGTCGCTTCGTCGCCGATCTCGCACTCAGCCACAGGATCGAGGAGATCCTTCGGCAAGAGGGCGGGTCGTAGGGCCGCGGTTGCGCCCCCACTGCCCCACAACGCCGGGTCGGGGCCGTCGCTGAACCTGCACGTTCAGGGGACCGTGGATGGCGCGAGCGCCGCCCAACGACTGGATCCTCGGTCAGGCGGAACCGATGTGCCTCTCTCGCCGTTCGAGCAGGTTCAACGCGAGAGTCGGTACGAAGACGATGAGCGTCGCGTAGGAACTCCAGTTCCACAGGTGGTTCCCGAAAACGACCAGCGCGACCAGAACAACGATCGCGCCCAAGGCCACCTGCCGTCGCAGCTTGGTGCGCTTGGTTGTGGGGACGCTCACCTGTCGGATGTTACCGACGTCTCGCGTCTCCAAACGCCAGGTCAGAGCTGGTCCTTCGAGTCGTTGGCTCGTCGACGGCGGAAGCGCAGGATGGCAGTGTCTCGGGCCCGGATCGGCAAGGTGAGCAGGCAGGCCAACAACCAGTTGCCCAGCTTCGGGCGCAATGGCACGCCTACCTCGAACTCCGTTGGTCGCGGCGGGAACCACGGTTCTCCGGTCCAGTCCCGCACCTTCAACATGTGAACAAGCTAGGGACCTTGTTGGGTGCCCCTGATCGCCGGGAGGGTGCGGCAGCGAGCGGCACCTCCGGAGGGCGCCGCCGTAGCAAGTCAGCCGAAGTCGCGGAGCATCCAGGCGAAGAACAGGAGCACGATGAACCCGACCACGACCAGCGAGGCGAGGACGCCCAACACGTTCACCGGGCCAGACGCCCTGCCGAAGCGGGCGCGGGAGGACGAATCGGGCATGGTCGCCAATCGGCTGGGCCAGGCAAGAACTGAGGCTCAGCCGAGCAGCCGGCTGTCCGCGGCCACTGCTCCGGGGAGTGCCCCGGAACGCCGGCTCTGGGTCATGGCAGATCGGCACCTTGAGTGCATCCTGACCCGGGGTTCTCCGCCGGTCGGGGACCGGGGACTGGCTACCCTTCGGCGATGTGGCAGATGTTGCAGGGCTACCGAGCGCGAGTGGGCCTCTCCCTGTTCCTGGTGGTTGCAGAGGCGGCCGGCGCGGTGGTCGTGCCCTTCGTGCTCGGTCTGGCCCTGACCGACTACGCCGACGGCTCCAACCGTGGACTGATCCTGTTGGCGGCAACCGGGCTCGTCACCATGGTGTTCGCAACGGTTCGTCGTCTCCACGACGTCCGGCTGTACTCGCAGATCTACCAGCGCGCCGGCGAGACGGCCTTCGCACAAGAAGCAGGCCTGTCTGAGAAGACCGCCCGGCTGAACATGCTGCGCGAGGTGGTCGACTTCCTCGAGCACTCCATGCCTGCGCTCGTCGGCAGCATCAGTGGGTACATCGGCACCCTGGTCTTCCTGGCACTGCTCTCGGTCCCGGTGCTCATCGGAGCACTGGTGATGAGTGCCTTGATCGTGCTGATCTACGCCGCCAGCAGTCGCCGCACCGTCGCCTTCAACCGCGGCTACAACGACGAGTACGAGCGTCAGGTCGACGTGCTCGGACGCAACGACAGCACCCTCACACGCCGCCACATCGGTCTGATGAACAGCTGGACCATCAAGCTGTCCGACGTCGACACGATCAACTTCGCGCTCTCGCTGACCCTCACCGTCGCACTTCAGGTGTTCGCGATCGTCTCATCGACCAGGCAAGGGATGGACGAGGGCACGCTCCTCTCCGTCGTCCTCTACGTGTTCGAGGTCTCCGCCGCCGCGTCGTACCTACCTGCCTCATGGCAGGAGTACCTGCGCCTCCGAGACATCCTCCAGCGCCTGAACAACCAAACATCCGTAGCCGCCACCAGCTGACAAGCCGGGTCGTCCGTCCGGAGCTCGCAGGCGGTGCGCCAGGCCGTCCAGCGCACGAAGGCCTCGAGCGTCGAGAAGGCGCGGGCGCCGAGTGACCCGGATCGCCAGCTCGGCGGCGCATCCGATCCTGCTCTGCGACACTGTCGAGGTGGGTGGAGCTTCGGTGATCGGGCGCCGGGTCATCGTGACGGGACTCGCCGGCTCCGGCAAGAGCACGCTGGCGCTGGCGATCGCATCCAAGACCGGACTGCCCGTGATCCACCTCGACCTCCACTACTGGAAGCCGGATTGGATCGCGCCGTCGGAGACTGAATGGCGCAGGGTGCAACGGGACGTGCTCGCTGGCGATGCATGGATCGCCGACGGCAACTACCCCGAGACGCTCGACCTCCGACTCGATCGAGCCGACACGGTCGTGCTCCTCGACCTGTCCTGGTGGGTCTGCTCGGGACGGGCGTTGCTGCGCGGCTTCCACATGCCGGGCGAGCTCCCGCCGGGGTGCGAGTACACGAGATGGATGAGGTTGCGCGACGAGTGGCGGCTGGCCGTTCGCATCGGGCGAAAGGACCGCTCGCAACCGGAGCGAGAACGAGCGATCGTCTCTCAGCATGGCTCGCACGTGACCGTCTACGAGCTCGGGTCGAAACGGGAGGTCACAGAGTTCCTGCACAACCTGGCGCTGAACAGTGCGCCAGATGGCGATTCGTGACCGGTCGCACGCACGGAGCACAGAGCAGGTGTCCCACAACGCCGGGTATGCATCACTCCTTCGTAGGGTGCTGCGGTGATCTCGGTCAGGCGTCCAGATCTGCGTGAGGCGGAGCGGTACCGGCAGGCCCGGTTGCAGATGGAGCCGACGGCCGCGCCGTCAGCTGTTCTCCCCAAGGGCTTCCGCCGCGACGTCTTCACGCGTGTCATCGGTTCCGGCGCCGACGACTTCGAGCGGGCCAAGCGCGGTCTTGAGCAGTGGGCTGCTCACCGTGGATCCGGCGTCGAGGTGCTCCCGCCGGACGCCGCATTGGCGACAGGAACGACGGTCGCGCTCGTCACGCGGCAGGTCGGCCTGTGGGTGCTGGCTGCCTGCCGGGTGGATTCCGTGATCGACGAGCCCACGAGGTTCGGCTTCGTCTACGTGACCCTGCCCGACCACCCTGAGTGCGGCGTCGAGTCGTTCACGATCACCGGCACGGAACACGAGGTCATGTTTCGCATCGAGGCGGTGTCCCGCCCGGGAGTCCCGCTGGTGCGGCTTGGATCACCGGTCACCCGCATCCTGCAGCGCCGGGCGGCCGACGCGTACCTCGCAGCGCTCCACACGTGGGTCCGGTCTGCGTCCGACCGTCCCTGAACGCCGGGTCGTGGTCGCCGGCAGCGTGGAACACCCGGGATGGTGGTTCACAGGACCGTGCGGGCAAGAAGCGTGTCGGTCACCTCGGAGTCAGCGCTGGCAATGGTGGAAGCGCTCCAGTTGGTCGGCGATCGCTTCAAGATTCGACCTGGAGGATGCGAGTGCCATGACGAAGTCGTAGATCTCGGCGTTTGACGCAACGGCGACGCTGGCGTCGTTGATCTCCAAGAAGACAGCAGTGGCGAGCCATCCAAGACGCTTGTTTCCGTCGATCAGCGCCTGGTTGCCGACGATTGACTGAAGTAGCGCTGCGGCCTTCAACCAGACGGTTGGGTAGGCGTCTTCGCCTCCGATGGTGGTTTGCGGACGCGCGACTGCCGATCCGAGCAGGCCGGCATCTCGAATCGGGGGTGGGTCACCAAGCAGTCGCCGGGCGAGTTCGATGATGTCGTCGAGGTCGAGGAACTCGACCTGATCCCTCACGTTCCGAGACGCTCGATCGCCTGGGCATGAACATCGAGGATCAGCTCCGTCGCCGTCGACACCTTGGAACGGTGCTCACTCCTGGCGACGTAGTCGCGAATCGCCCGGCGTGCGACGTCCTGCATGGAGATGCCCTCCGCCGCTGCGCGCGCTTTGAGCGCCTCCTGCTCCTGGTAGTCGAGCCTCAGGGTCATGGCCATCGCGCCGATGGTATCAGATTGATACCAGAAGGGCACCAGAGCTCCGAAGCTACGCCGCCTCCGCCGCCATCCAGATTCGCAGCGCCGGGGGACTGCCCCAGAACGCCGGGTTGAGGTCGCACCGATCGGCACGCGGAGGCACCCGGAGGCCATCGTGTGGCGCCCCGTGAGCTGGGTCAGGCGACTGCGTCGAGGGTGGCGAGTTGGGCGTCGGTGAGCGTGAGGGTTTGGGCCCCGAGATTGTCCTCGAGGTGACTGATCGACTTGGTGCCGGGGATCGGGAGCATGACGGGGCTCTTGTGCAGCAGCCAGGCCAGGGCGATCTGGCTCGGTGTGGCGCCGGTCTCGTCCTCGATGGCGGCCACCGGCCCGCCCGTCTTGGTGAGCTCGCCGGTGGCGATCGGGAACCAGGGGATGAAGCCGATGCCCAGCTCGTCGCAGCGGGCGAGCACGTCCTCGGACGCCCGGTCGATGAGGTTGTAGCGGTTCTGCACGGTGGCCACCTCGATCTGCTGGCGAGCGGCATCGAGCTCCTCGACCGAGATCTCCGAGAGGCCGATGTGGCGGATGACGCCCTCGTCCTGCAACTCCTTGAGCACGCCGAACTGCTCCTCGCGCGGCACGTCTGGGTCGATGCGGTGGAGCTGGAAGAGGTCGAGCCGATCCACGCCCAGACGCCACCGAGTGACCTCTGCTTCCTGGCGCAGGTACTCGGGACGGCCGAGCGGGTGCCACTCGCCGGGCCCGGTGCGCAGCAGGCCGGCCTTGGTGGCGATCGTGACACCGTCGTAGGGCGACAGGGCCTCGGCGATCAGCTCATCGGCCACGTACGGGCCGTACGAGTTGGCGGTGTCGATGAAGTCGACGCCGAGATCGACGGCCTTGCGCAGGACCGCCAGCGCCCCGGCCTTGTCCTCGGCAGGTCCCCACACGCCCTTGCCGGGCAACTGCATGGCGCCGTAGCCGAGGCGGTTGACCGTGAGGTCGCCCCCGATGGTGAAGGTGACGGCTGGGGATGCGGCCATGGGAGAGCTCCTGGATCAGTCGGGGCGGCCCAGGGTAGGGACGGCGCCTGCCGATCCCACGAGGATCCGGCGATGATCTGTCCCGTACCGCCGGATCCGGGTCGCACCGAGTGAATCCTCTCTGGGTCAAGAGGGTCTTCTGAGCCGTGTTGGGGCGCGTCGAGGAGACGGCGTGGCGTCGTGGTTCTAGCGTTGGGTCGGGTCCGGGAGTGACCTCGCCGAAGAGCCGGTCGTCAGGGATGTAGGGCCGGTCACGCTGGCGTTCGAGTCGTTCCCGTTTGTCCTCCCGGGCCCGTTTCAGCCGCGGGTGTTGGCGGCGTCGGCGACGAGGTGGCGGTAGGCGGTGTTGCTGAGCTGGCGCTTGAGGGCGCGCAGGGCTTCTTTCTTGGTCTTGCCGCCGGCGACGCGCCGGTCGAAGTAGGCGCGGCCTTCGCAGTGGGGTTGGCGGAGCTGGCAGATGGCGGCCATGTGCAGCGCGTTGTTGACGTTGCGGTTGCCGCGGGTCGACAGCCGGTGGACGGTGCGGCCGCCGGAGGAGAACTCGACGGGTGCGGTGCCGTTGTAGGCGGCGTAGCGATCGCGGTTGGCGAACCGGCTGATGTCGCCGCTGAACCCGATGAGCATCGCGGCGATGATCGGGCCGATCCCGAAGACGTCGGTGAGCGTCGTGCCTGATGCGGCGACGGCGGTGCGGATCCGTTTGTGCGATGCCTTGAGCTGCTCGTCGAGTCGGCGGATGTCGGCGAGGAGCTCGAGGGCCAGGTCGTAGCGGACCTGTTCGGCCGGCGTCGCCGGCGAGATCTCGGCGAGGAAGCGGTCCACGTCAGAGGCGTTGATCTCCTTGGCGATCCCGCCCGGATCGAGCTCGATCAGAAGGGCGTGCATCCTCGACACGACTCGGCAGCGGTGGCTGCCGATGTCGCGGTTGCGTTTGGCCAGCAGCCGCAGCACCTCGCTGTGACCGACCGGCCGGACGGGGTGCAGCCCGGCGGTGCGCAGGGCGGTGACGGCGACGGACAGGGCGTCGTTCGGGTCGTTCTTGTTGGTGTGGCCGGTGCCCAGCAGTCGGGTCCGCGACGCGAGCGTGGCGGGCACGTTGACGACGTGCTCACCGGTGGCGACGAGCTGCTGCGCCAGCAGGTAGCCCATGCCATCGGCGCCCTCGATCGCCCAGGTCCGGGCGGGGAACGGTTCCGCCCACGTCAGCAGGTGGTCGACTTGGGTTCGTGCCGCCCGGACCTTCTTGTGGTCGAGCTCCTGCTCGTTCGTGTCGATCGCGACTGCGGTGTGCGTGGCCTTGTGGGGGTCGACCCCGATGATCACTTGCATCCAACGTCCTCCGTGGCTCGTTCGGGTGGGGAACCGCGCCGGGCACTCCTGCTTCGGATCGGGTGCTGTTCCTCTCTCGAGCCACGACACGGCGAAGCCCCGACCGAGTCGCTCTTCGTTTAGAAGCCAGACTCGCGAACGAGCCGGCAGGCACTTAGCGAGCTACCTCGGCTGGGACCTCTCGAACGCTACGAACCATCCGCAACGCCCGCCTCAAGTCTCAAGCAGGGCACCTAGGGGCGGCCAGCTGCGGGCTCCTCAGGGGCGTCGCTGGTCGGCACTGGGGGCATCGGGTCTGCTCGAAATGGACGACCGAGTCGGCACCGTGCTGCTGCGGGACTCAATCCGTGGGGACGTAGCACCTGCCCTTCGCCTTGTAGTCAGCGTAGAGATGCCGGTTGTTCCCGGTCACGATGCCAGGCTCCTTGACAGCATCGAAGTCGACATACGCGTCGTCGTCGACATATGGGTCCTTCTTGGTGGTGCTGCCGCGATGGAGAACGACGTCGATCATCGACGGAAGATCGGTGCGGCCCATCCGAAGAACCCCGTCGTCCACGGTGATCTGCGACAGTTCGTACACGCGCCGACCGTCGGCCAGGTGTTCGACGAGCTCCGGCTCGAACGGGCCGTCGGGCAGGCGCCCGACATCGGATTCGGACGTGGCGTCGCGAAGCTCCATGCTCGTGACATGAGCTCTGGTTCAACATCGTCGAGCCGTAGCCGGCGACCTTCGGTCTCAGAAGATTCGGGCCATCAAGGACATTGGGGGGTAGTCCGTCCCGAGGCCGGTGCAGGCGCTCCGGGCGACATCATCGAACGAACGACAGCGTGCATGAGCGCCATGGTGCAGGCCGTCCACCGCGTCTGCCCCAGAACGCGGGGGAGTAGGTGCGGCTCACGGCACCGCAGGGCACCGTCACCCAGCTATGCATCCGCCGCCAAGGCGGAACGTGGTCAACACCCAGATCGCACCAGACCGTTCCCATCGCTCTGTCGTCTTGGCGCCTCGATGCCCGTAGCAGTCCTCGTACGTGACGCGGTCCGCTGGCTTCGGAAGAACGGCTAGCCGCGGGACGACGTGGGGGACCGCGAGGCTCAGGGCGAGGTAGAGCGCCAGACCGATCACGACCGCGACAGCCGCTCGTCGAAACCGTCGGTGGTGGCCGCTCTCCACAGGAGCGCCGAGGTCCGACTTGCTGTCCTGGAGATGCTCCGCCGCCGACGTCACCCACTTCCGATCGGCCTCCCCTCACGAACGTTGAGGAGGTGGCACCGGAGCGGCAAACGGAGGGTGCCCCCCCAACGCCGGGTCGTGGTCGCTGCCGATCGGCACCTCAGGGACACCTCCACCCGACTTGCTGGCCTGGTGCCAAGCCCAGCCACGCCCGGGCAGCGATAGCTTCGGGCGGGCCGCCCGAGGAGGACCCGAAGTGAGCCCTGTCCAGCCCCCAGCAGTGCCCCGCATGACCGACGGCTACGTCCGCACGATCGCTCAGGCGGCGTACGTGTGGGCCTGGCCCATGGTGAACATGCACAACCGGCGGGTGGCGTTCTCGCAGGTCCCCGAGCCGGGGCTGATGGGCGGGGTCATGCCCTGTGGCCCCTTGAACGAGATCGCGATGCTCACCGACTACATCACCCCCGACCAGAAGTTCGTGGCCTGCCCGAACCAGGACGTCGTGTACGGCTTCGGGATCTTGTCCCTCGACCTCGAGCCGGCGGTGGTCCAAGTTCCGGAGATGGGCGGCGACCGGTTCTGGGTGTACCAGATCGCCGATCAGCGCACCGACGCCTTCGGCGGCCTCGGCAAGCAGTACGGGACCGAGCCCGGGCACTACCTGGTGGTGGGGCCCGACTGGAACGGGGACGTCCCGGACGGCATCGCCGGTGTCCTCCACTCGCCAACGAACCTGGCGTGCTGCATCCCCCGCCTCTTCCTCGACGACACCGACGAGGACCGAGCGGCCGTCCAGCCGCTGCTGAGCCAGATCAGCGTCTACCCGGTGAGCCGCTACGACGGGACGATGAAGATCAAGGACTGGCACGCCATCCCCGAGTTCCCCGGCCAGGACACCGGCGGCGAGGAGATCCGCTGGGTCGACCCGGCCACGTTTTTCGAGTCGCTGCCCACCGTGCTCGATGACGTCCCACCGCTCCCCGGCGAAGAGGCCCTCTACGCCGCGGTCCGGGCGATCCTCGCCGCCGCCGAAGCCGACCCCCACGTCAAGGAGCTCCTGGACGAGGTCGCCAGCGAGACCGAACGCGACGTCGTGCACCCCCTCTTCCACTGGTCCAACGTCGGGCTCCCCGTCGGGGCCGGCTGGACCAGCCCCAAAACCAGCGCCGAGTTCGGCACCGACTACTACGCCCGCCTATCGGTCGCCCGCACCAACATCTTCGTCAACCTCCCGACCGAGACGACCTACTTCTACAACCAGGCCGACGACACCGGCGCCGACCTCCACGGCGACCACGCCTACACCGTCACGTTCCCCGCCGGCGGCCTCCCGCCCGTCCAGGGGTTCTGGTCGCTCACCCTCTACAACGAGCACCACTTCTTCGCCACCAACGACCTCGTCCGCTACTCGCTCGGCACCAAGAACGCCGACCTCGAGCACAGCGAAGACGGGTCCCTCACGCTTCACGTGCAGGCCACGCCGCCCGCCGAAGCCCCCCACGCCAACTGGCTCCCCGCTCCCGCCGGCCAGCCGTTCTCGCTCTACCTCCGGACCTACTGGCCCGCCGAAGCGGTCCTCGCCGGCGAGTGGGTCCCGCCCACCATCGCCAGAAGTGACCGCTGACCGATCCACGACAGGTCAACACGGGCCCGCTGCCTCGGGTGTCCCCGAACGCCGGCTCCGGGTCATGGGCGCTTACCGGCTGTACGGTCCGGTGTGGCCACCCCAGGTCTCGCGTTAGAACTCTGCGGATGCCAAACAGTTCCGACTCCTCGGCAATCCAGACGGGGTGGCCGGGCCGGCCTTCGGCGCCGCTCGTGGTCGGGTTGGGCGCATGCTTCGACCTGGCGTCTGACGATGGGAGCTGGCGCGCTGCGGTAGCGGAGGTTGGCAGGGATGTGGACCGGGACGGGCCTCATGGTTCGGGTCTGTCGTGGACGCGGGTGGAGGTTCCGTGTTCGGGTGGGCCGAAGTTGCGCGACATCGACCAGGGAGCAGTTCGCGCCGAGGACCTGGGAGAGCCGCTGGCGCGCTTCCCGAAGAAGCTCGAGCACGTCTACTTCGACGAGGCCCTCGGGTCGGCCCACGTCGGGGTCGGTCTGCGGACCTTCTTCCAGGCACCTCAGGTTGGCGTCATCGATGCTCGCTCGGTCGTCCCGGACGACGCGATCGACTCGGTGGCAGCTGCTCGTCTTGACCGACTGCGTGAGCTGGCCCGATGTGAGGCGATCGTCTCGGGCTTCGTGCACGTGGACACCTGTCACGACCCGTATCAAGAGATCTACGCGAGCGGAAACCTCCGGTCGGTGCCATCGATCTATGCGCCTGGCTACTACTGGGCGGTCTTGTTGACCCA
This sequence comes from Aquihabitans sp. McL0605, assembly GCF_049993875.1. NCBI lineage: Bacteria > Bacillati > Actinomycetota > Acidimicrobiia > Acidimicrobiales > Iamiaceae > Aquihabitans > Aquihabitans sp. McL0605. Next base: position 1,107,389 of record NZ_CP188252.1, on the reverse strand, counting down.
GCCGCACATCAAAGCCCTCGGCGGCGCCGACGCGGTGATCGAGCGGGCGCCCGTATGGCGGGTGGAACCCATCCCACGCGGGACCCCAACCCTGCTGTGCGTCCTCACCGAATCGCCAGACGACCTCACCGAGGAGGCCGTCCGCGCCTGGCGAGAGTTCCTGCTCCCCGTCCTACCCTTCGCCGTCCCACGCCCCCTTGAGGGCACCCGGGAAGGGCGCGCGCCGCTGAGCCGACCCGTGTGGATCTTCGAGGGACCGGCTTTGCCGCGTTACTCGCTCACGGTCCTGCGAGGCCAGGTGAGCCATCCCATCGTGCTACCTGACATGCCCGTGCTCCAGCTCGAGGGCCCGAGCGTCCCACCCGAAGATCCCTCCGAGCCCGACGTGCTCCACTGCTCGATGCCGATGGGTCCTCGCTTCGATCTTGAGGTTCACGGACCGCTCATCCAGGCCGTCGTCGATGCCTGGCTCGAGATGGGACTCCGCGGCGACCTTCGCGATCTTGACGCTTCCCTGCGCAGTGTCAACGAAACCGTTGAGTTCCATGGCGGCGACGGTGACCCGGTGGTCATGGAGTGGGGGTTCGCACCTGGAACTGCGGACCCGATGACGGCACTCAACATCCTCCACGGAGCACTGCTACCCCTTGAGCGGTTCATCGGCGCCAGCATCATCGGCCACGCCATCACCCTCGACATCCGATAGGGCCACCTCCTGCACGAGATGCCCGGATGGTGCGGCGCAATCGCAGGCCTCAACCGACCATCGAAGCAGGAGGGTGGAGACCCTGATATCCCGAATCGGCGGCTCGGGGTCGACGCTGACCGGCACAGTGGGCCCAGCTGGTGCTTGGGCGCGATGCGCGGCCGGTAGCGTCTCGGCCCATGGCGCAGGAGGCCCCAAGAATCTCGTACGTTCGGCGCCTGTATGAGGACGACTTCGGGCGTGCAGGGATCGTCATGCTCGGACTCGCCGTCGTGTCGCTGATCCTCCGCAACTGGATTTTCGTGGGGCTCAGCACCGTCACCCTCATCGCTGCGATGGCCTCCCTCTGGGTGCGGGAGCATCGACGCGCAAGCGGGAGCTGACCCCCATCTGGGTCCTGGGGACCTGCCTCAGAACGCCGGGTAGCGGTCGTCGCCGACCGGCACCTCTGGGGCGCGACGAAGGCGCTCAGCCACACCCCACCGGGAGGTCGATCCCCGGGCGCGGCACAGGCTCGGCCTCTCCCTGCTCGATTGTCCAGTACGTCGGCTCGCGCTTGAGGAGGGAGCCGACCAGATCGCCCACCGACGTGGCGTACTGGTGGCTCATGGCGTTGAACGCCTCGTTCGCCGTCCGCAAGGTCCTCCGCTCCATCTCGCAGGCCATCAAGACCGATGTCGTCTGCGTGGTGCTCGAGCCTGGTCCGAATCCATCCGTCACCGACGGCCGGCCGCATCCCGGCGGGATGCGGGCCCCCGGCAGCGGCCGCACCTCGGGTTTCCCGGCGACGACGGTCCAGAGATCGGACTTCTCGTAGAGGAGTCCGACGTTGATCAGTTCGTCATCGGACTCCGGATACTGCCCGTTCACGTCCTCGTACTCATCTTGCGCCTGGCGGTACAGCTCGTAGTCCGCGTTGCACGTGGCGAGGTCGCCGGCCGAGGGAAGCGAGCCGCTCATCGACCCATCAACCCCTGCCGTCGTCGTGGGGGACCCTTGGTCCGTTGGCTTCGCCTTCCCGCCACCACATCCGGCGGTCATCAGGACCAACGCGGCCAACACGCATGCGAAGCGACCCACCTGAACCTCCCGTCCCCTCCCCGCGACGCCGGACAGTACCAATCGACCGACGCCAGCGCAGGAGCTGGCTTTAGTGTCCAGAACGTGCGGACCCGACGGAACCTTCTATTCGCTGCGTTGGCGGTCGGCAGCTTCCTCACCACCGCTGGTGCTTGTGGTGGCGACTTCCACCAGACGAATCGGGTGGTCTCGGCGACGCCCACGAAGGTTTGCGTGACCCGTGTGGATGACAAGGTGAAGCCGGACGGCTCAGCCTGGATCGACTGCTTCGATCCCCGATCTGTTGGCGCAGATGAGACCTTCAAGGTCGGCCAGTGCGTACGGACGGCCCGGCGGGCGGAGAGCGCGACCATCACCGGCGCAACCTCGACGGTCTGCCCGGAATAACTGCCCCCTATCGCCGAGTCAGGGTCGCGGTTGAAGTGCGTCGAGGCACGCGCCCCGGCGTTGGGTGCTGGTACTTTTCGGGCCGTGCCGATCGACTTGACGACTCCTGCGATGGTCGCGTTGAACCTCCTGATGGCGGGGGTGTTGGGTGCATGCCTGCTTGTCATCTGGAATGCCCGCCACAGCCTTGGCCTGCTGGTGTTTGCGACCGTCATCTCCGGTGCGGTGGGGGGCGTGGGCATCCCGTTCTTCGCCGTCCTGGCGGCGATCACGGTCACCGTGACCGACCGCAATGCGAACAAGCCGCCGAGGCAGCACGGCCGACTGATGGCGATGGTCCTGCGACACTTCCGCGGCCGACCAGATCCCGCGTCGGTGGACGGATCAGAGATCAGCCCCGTTCAGGTCTGACTCCGCCGAGTGCCCCAGATCGCCGGCTCTAGGCCATGGCAGAGCGGCACATCGGGCACGGTCGAGGTTGCCGATCTCTGACCAACTCGCGCTCTGGGACAGACCGAATCGCTACTTGGGCGGAAGTGACTTGGCGTAGGTGACCCCACGGTCGACCCAGGCCGCCAGCTGGGTGCGCCGCCCGAGGTTGGCCGTGTCGATGGCGAGCCAGCCGGTCATTCTCCGGCCGCGCATCTCCATCGGCTCGGCGTTGGTGCGGGCGACGAGTGCTTCGCTGTCAGCTGGATCGATGCGGACCATGAGGCCGCCGGTGCTCAATGGCGCGACTGCCATGTTCCCGTTCACCATGAACCCGAGGCCGCCGAACATCTTCTTCTCGGTCACGTTGGGCTCGGCGACCAGGAGATCTCGGATCCGTTCGGCCAGCTTCTCGTCGTAAGCCACCTCGTCATCGTACGGTCCGAACCTGAGGCCGTCCGAGGTGCCCCCGAACGCCGCCTCGGTGACGCGGCAGATCGAACTTCGAGGGTGTTCGGCGACGACGCCTCGAACCCACGAGGTACTTCGGGACGAGCGCGAACGGACCGCGGGATCAGTCAGGTCCGATGACGCAGAACTCGTTGCCCGCTGGATCCTGCAGGACCCGCGTCGTCCACTCACCGGCCTCGGTGTGGGAAACGGTCGAGGCCCCCGCTGCCAGCATCTCCTCGACGAGGGGCTGAGCGTGATCGACGAACAGGTCGAGGTGAAGTCGAGCCTTTGCTTCCTTCGGCTCCGGAACCGTCTGGAAGGTCAGGATCGGCGGCCCATCCGGGCCGTCATCGCCCCGCTCGATCGTCACGTAGGGGCTTCCCGGATTGCCAGGGCGTCGCGCGTACCCCAGGAAGCGCTCCCAGAACGAAGCCAACTGCGCCGCGTCAGCGCAGTCCACCGTGATGCCAACCTGGCGCAGAACCATGCAACTCCTCGGGTCATGTGGTCAGCCGAGGGTACGAGCGGTCCCCGCCGCGGACCAGCGACTTTCGACCGCCCCCGAACGCGCCGGGTGAGAGCCAGGGCAGACCGGCACCTCGAGGGCGCCCCGTGACCGACCGAGCGGCCTCAGCGGTGGAGGCGCCAGGCGGAGACGGCCACGAACACCGAGAGGGTTGACGGAACCACCATGAGGCCGAGGAGCCCCGCGCCCTTGCCGGTGAACGCCACCCAGCCCACGAGGTAGATCGTGGCGTAGACCATCCCGCCCGCGACGAACAGGGCGACGGCCGATCCCCACCGTCGCTTGGACACGATCCCGGCCGAGGCGACGGCGGACCCGATGATGCCGATCGCGATGTCGGCGAAGAGGAACGAGTCGGTCACCGCGTGCTGGCGCGTCGACATCTCGAACACCTTGCGGATCGCAGGCACGGCGGCCACCGCCACCCAGAAGCCGATGCCAGCCACCGCCTGCAACGCGAAGTACCCGGCGTAGACCCGTGTGGCCGTCTCGTCCACCGCGGCTCGCGCCGCATCGTCGTCGACACCGAGGGTCGGGGTGGTGACCACGAACCGACGGTACCGGCAGGCGCTGCCGTCGTCCCGGATGGGGGTCCAACGATCCCCTCACGAGGCCGCAGCACTGCCCAGAACCCGGCTCGGCGACACGCCGAACGCACGCACCTTCGTGGTGTGGACCCGGCTCAGCTGAGCTGTTGGGCGAGCCCGACGAGGATGCCCTCCGGCCCGCGGATGTAGCAGAGCCGATACATGGTCTCGTACTGGACCACATCACTGCTGACGAGCTGCGCGCCGTGCTTGCCCAGCCGGTCGAGCGTGTCGTCGATGTCGTCCACCGCGAACATCACTCGGAGGTAGCCCAGAGCGTTCACTGGGGCGTTCCGGTGATCGGCGACCACATCCGGAGCGAGGAAGCGCGAGAGCTCCAGGCGGCCATGGCCGTCCGGCGTGCGCATCATGGCGATCTCGACGCGCTGGTCACCTAGGCCGGTGACGCGCCCTGCCCACTCGCCCTCGACCATGGATCGGCCTTCCAACTCGAGGCCGAGCTCCTGGAAGAACTGGATCGCGGCGGCGAGGTCCTCGACGACGATGCCGACGTTGTCCATCCTGAGCGCCATGGGGCGAGGCTACCGAGCAGTCCTGTCCCCGCTTGATCGCTACTGGGGGAGCATGGCGGTTGCGGCGCGGCGCCCGAAGAAGGTTCCCTCCCCCAAGGAGATCCCGGAGCAGTACCGCTCCAGCGCGAGGCTCCCGGCGGCACGGCCGGCGGCGTAGAGGCCCGGCACCGTGGTGCCGTCCTGCCGGACGACCCGCGCATGGTCGTCGGTGACGGTGCCTCCGAGAGGGAACCCGGCGTAGAGGATGGTGGCGACGCGCAGGTCGATGGCCCCGAACGGGGCTTCGGTGAGCGGCACGACCCACTCGGATGCCTTGGCGAACTGCCGGTCCTCACCATGGGCTGCCGCCTCGTTGTAGGCCGCCATGGTCTCGGCCAGGCGAGCGGGCGGCAGACCGATCTCCTCGGCCAGCTCGGACCACGTCTCGCAGACGTTCTCGGCGCGCATGCCCATCCGGTTCACGACGTAGCGGGGCTCGTCGAAGAGGAGCCACGCCACGCCATCCTGCTCGGTGAGGATGGTCTGGCCGAGGTGGCCGAAGTAGGTGTCCTCGTTGATGAACCGCTCGCCGTGGCGGTTCACGATCACGCCGCGCACCACGGTCCGGGGCGGCGTGATGGGTACGGCGACCTCCATGGCGTCCATGCCCTCGATCGCGGCACCGAGGCCCTGCGTCACGCGCAGCGCCCAGCCGTCGTCGGCGTCGGTGCCGAGGCGCCAGCCGATCTCGAGGAGGAGCGGGGTGTGCTCAGCGAGCAGCGCCTCGTTGTACGCCCACCCGCCCGACGCCAGCACGACGCCCCGCCGGGCCCGCAGCGCGTGGAGCTCGCCATCCACCCGGACCGTGACGCCGACGACCTGGTCGCCGTCGACCACGAGCCGCTCGGCCCGGTGATCGGTCAGCACCCGAGCCGACGTGCGCTCCAGCGCGTCGCGGAGGCGTTCGACGAGGAACCAGCCGGCGGCGTTCGGCGTTGCCGGGACGTGGCCGCGCGCCACCGGCCGGTGCTGCTGACGGTAGGGGTTGGCGTCTTCGCCGCCGCTGTAGATGAGGCCTTCGGTGCCTGGCGGCTCCATGCCCGGCTCGTCCCAGAACACCGGCTCGAACGCCACGCCGTGGCGGACCAGCCAGTCGTGGTGGTCGATGCTCCCGGCGCAGTAGGCGGTGAGTCGCGGATCATCGGCCGGCCGCCCCAAGGCGTCGGCGAGGAACGCTCGCATCTCGCTGGGGGTGTCGGACACGCCGGCGCCAAGCTGCGTCGCCGTGCCACCACCGAGGTAGAGGATCCCGCCTGCGTTCGCGGAGGTGCCCCCACCGCCGCTGCGGTCGAGCGCGATCACGTCGGCGCCGCGCTCTGCCGCCTCGATCGAAGTGGCCAGCCCGGCCGCACCCAAGCCGACCACGATCACGTCGGCCTCGTCGGACCACCCGTCCTCGAGGTCGTCGACAGCGAGCGGCGGGATCGGATCGGCGAGAGCGTCAGACACGGTGAACGTCTATTGCGAGGAGCTGGTGGCGGGCAAGTCTCACACCAGCCCTGACTCGACCGCTCGAAGACGCTCGACGCTGGCACCTCACATCAGGCGGCACCTCGGGCGGGCCGGTATCGCATGGCGACCGCACCGGACCGGAACTCCTGGCGATCCACGAGCTCGAGCTGGATGCGCTCGCGCAGGCCGGCGAGCAACGTCGGACCGTGTCCGGCCAGGACCGGCTGCACGAGGAACTCGTACTCGTCGATCAGTCCCAGGTCTGCCAACGCCAGGGGGAGCGTCACGCCCCCCACGAACAGGCCCTCACCTGGCTCCTGCTTGAGCCGCTGAACCGCCTGGCCCAAGTCGCCCGGCACCAGCTCGGCGTTCCAATCGACCCCGCTCAGCGTGCTCGACACGACGTACTTCTTCGCCCCGTCGATGGCCTCGGCGAACGGGATCTCCCGCTCACCCATCCAGTCCGGCCACGTGCCCGTGGCCGGCCGCCGCCACGCCGACTCCATCATCTCGTAGGTCACCCGGCCGAACAGCAGGGCATCGGCTCGTTCCATCCCCGCGGTCCAGTAGCGCATCGATTCGTCGTCGGGCGGGAGCCCTGCCTCGTGATGGCAGCAGCCATCGAGCGTGACGTTGATCGAGTAGCGAAGTGGTCTCATCTCGTTGCTCTCCCTTGATGCCGCTCCGGACGTGCGCCGGACGCTACCCAGACGACTGCCGGCACGATTTCTCATCGGCGCCCGATCGCACCTGCGCAACACCACCGTGGCGTGGACCACACCGCAGGCCGAGCGCGCGACCGGTCGAGCGCTCGGCGCTCAGGAGACGTCGCGCTCGGCCTTGATCGTGTCCGTGTCGTTGAGGCGGACGAGCAGCTCGCGGAGCTGGGAGTACGACGCGGTGCCGAGCTCGACCTCGAGCTCCTTCTCGATCTGGGTCACGGTGCGGCGGATGATCCGTCGGAGCCCTTCGCCCCGCTCGGTGAGCTGCACCCGCTTCGATCGCTGATCGTCGGGATCGTCGCTCCGGTAGATGTAGCCAGCCCGTTCGAGTTGGCCGAGGAGGTAGTTCATCGCTTGCTTCGTGGTCCCGACGTCGGCGGCGAGGTCGGATGGGCGGCGACCGTCCGGGCCGGGGTACCGCAGCACCGCCAGGTGGGCCGGCACCAGGTCCGTGAAGCCCGCTTCGTGCGCTTCGCGCAGGATCCGCAGGTGCACCGCCTCGGCCGGTCGTCGGACGAGCGCACCGATCAGCGGTGGGGCAGGCTCCCTCGTCATCGATCTCATTATAAAGCCACTTTACTACTGAGGAGGACATTGGTACAGTGGCTTTACCAGACCTGTGAGAGGAGCCCTCTGTGGCCAAGGCATCGAAGGCATTGATCGAGTCCCCCGGCATCGACGTCCAGTTCCTCGTGGATGCCGAGGATTCGGGCGGGAGCACGACCGCATTCATCGCTCGCGTCAGTCCGGGCGCCCGGACACCGCCGGCGCACAAGCACGACGACTGGGATGAGACCGTCTACTGCACGCAGGGGACGATGACCTACGTCATCGACGGAGACAAGGTCGACCTCGAGCAGGGGCAGGCGGTCTGCGTCCGGCGGGGCCAGACCCACAAGTTCGACAACCACACGGCCGACGACGCGTGGATGCTCGTCGTGTCGACGCCTGGCCTGTTCGAGGAGGACTACTTCCTCAGCATCGCCGAGATCCTCAACGCCGCCACCGACGGACCTCCCGACTTCGCTGCGCTTCTCGCCGTGCAGGCCCGCCACGGCGTCACGGTGCTTCCAGGCTGAGGCCACCGGCGTTCGTGGCCGCCCTCGAACGCCGGGTTCGCTCCCGTTGGTCGGCGATCGCGGTCCTAGGGTCTCGCCATGACCGATTCCACCCCCACGGCCATCGACCTCGTCGGTCGGGCGTACCTCTACTACTACCCCCTCGTCGAGAACCTGGCGCAGGTCGAGCGGTACGTGACGACCGGTGTCGGGTCCAACCCGGCGGCACCGTTCAACTCGTTCTCCCACGCCCGGAAGCTGGCGGACGAGACCGACACGTTCGTCACGATCAACAACGACACCGTGTACTCGATGGGGTCCCTCGACCTCTCGGTCGGCCCGCTGCGCCTCGAGGTGCCGCCCACCGGCGACCGCTACCACGTGCTGCAGTTCGTCGACGCCTGGACCAACAACTTCGCCTACATCGGCACCCGCGCCACCGGCAACGACGGCGGCACCTACCTGATCACCCCTCCCGGCTGGACCGGCGACGTCCCCGAAGGCCAGACCCAGATCGCCGCGCCCACCACGATCGTGTCGATCGTCGGCCGGTTCGCCTGCGACGGTCCCGACGACATCGGCGGCGTCGCCGCGCTGCAGGACCAGCTCGTCCTCACACCGGTCGCAGCCGACGCCGTCGCGCCGACGGGCATCCCCACCCCAGCCCCCGGTGTCGACCCGGCGATCGCCTTCCTCGAGCAGGCGCGCGTGCTGTCCCAGGCGTTCCGCGCCACCCCCGGTGACCTGGCCTACGCCGCCCAGTTCGCACCGCTCGGCGTCGACGAGGCGGCGAGCCCGTACGTCGATGCCGATCCGACCCTCGTCGCCGACCTGGCGGCCGGCCTCGACGCGGGCAAGGCGCAGATGGAGCAGACCAGCCACCACGGGCACGCCCCGGTGGTCAACGGCTGGACCGTCGGACTCCACATGTTCGACTACAACCTCGAGGTCCTGGGCCTCGGCACGATCGACGAGCCGGCCTGGAAGATGGCCTACCCCGACGATACCCGCTACGTCCTGCGCGCCGTCGCCGACCGCCTCGGTCTCTGGGGCAACCACGGCTACGAGGCCGTCTACTGCCAGGCGTTCACCGACATCGACGGCGAACCGCTCGTCGGGGCCAGCAGCTACACCATCGACTTCGACCAGGACCCGCCCGTCGGGGCGTTCTGGTCGATCACCATGTACGACATCCCGGACTACTACCTGGTGGCGAACCCGATCCGCCGCTTCTCGATCGGCGACCGGACGGCCGGCATCCAACGCGACGGCCAGGGCACCCTCACGTTGACGATCACCCACGACGAGCCCACGGACCCGACCGCACGGGCGAACTGGCTGCCCGCCCCCGGCGGCAGCTTCCGGCTCGTCTTCCGGCTCTACATCCCCGGCCCCCCGATCCTCGACGGCAGCTACGACTTCCCGCCGATCCGCAGAAGCCGCTGATCCACGCCCCACCTGCCGCACCTCGGGGCACCGATCGTTCTGGCCTGCTCCTGCGTCAGAGGACGACAGAGGAGGAGGTCACCTGCGGGTCGTGGCTCCACCGCAAACCAGAAAGGATCGCAATACGATGCAAGCGGTGGTGACCGAGCCCGATGCCTTGGGTGACACCCCACCGACCGGGAAGCGACAGAAGGGAAGGCCGATGGAACCTCACGCTGAACCCGAGCAGTGTGTCGTCGGAGGCTGCGATGCCGCCGTCCGACGAACGTCGTACCCGGCCGGAGCTGGTCGGTCCCCCGATCACGCCAAGTGCGACCGAGGACACCGGCTGCACTGGGTCGACGGCCACGGCTGGCAGGCGAACAGCACGACCTCGACCGGCGAATCCGACCGCTGAGCGGCTGCTGCGCCCTCAGCCTGTGAGCGCACGGCGTCGGTCTCACCGCTGCCGGTGTTCCCGCCAGTCGTCGCGGGAAGGGTCAGCCCCCACCTACGCTTCGGTGCGTGGGCGCTACGAACCGCTGTGCCAGGTGCGGGCGGCCGCTCGACACGCAGTGGACGCCCACGGCTGAAGGTGAGCTGTGCTCCTGGTGCACGACCGGGCACGGGCCGGGCTGGATGGAGGAACCCGAACCGGACGGGTTCGTGGGGCGCGGCCTGGCGCGCGCCCGGGCGTTCTTCAAGAAGCACGGCAGGCAGTCGATGCGGTGATCGCGTCGAGCTCGTCGGCCTCCCGACGTCGGTAGCGGTCGCCGCCTGATCAGCGGACCCTCGACCTCGGTGATGTCGTCGAGGCCGATCAGTGCGTTCGGCCCAGGGGTGACGACGTCTCAGAGGAAGGCGGCGAGCACCTCTCGAATGCCCTCGGGGAGGTACGTCTCGACGGGGGTCTCTTCGGCTTCGACGAGGTCGGCGAGGGTGTTCGACACCTCCGCGGGGTCGAGCTGGTCGGTCAGGATGATCTGGCGCACGAGCGTGTGGATCTCGGTGGTCGCCGTGTCCCCGTCCTCGATGAAATCGGCGGCGCCGTTCACCATCTGGTCGTTGAAGCCGGTGTCGTAGGGGCCGGGGTTGACCTTGGTGACGTCGATGCCGTGCGGTGCGAGCTCGGCGCGCAGCGACTTCGTGAACGCTTCCACCGCGTGCTTGGTCATGCTGTAGGGCGACCCGAGCGGCGACGCGAGGATGCCCGCGACGGACGAGACGTTGATGATGCGTCCCCAACCGCGCTCGCGCATGCCGGGGATGACGGCTTGCGAGAGCGCGACCATGCCGAAGACGTTGACCTCGAAGGTGCGGCGGACATCGGTCATCGGAACCGAGGCCATCGGACCGACCAGGCCGAGACCCGCGTTGTTGATCAGGACGTCGATCCCAAGGTCGGCGGCGCCTTCGACATCAGCGGCATCGGTGACGTCGAGCTTGATCACCGTCAGCTCTGGGTGCTCGGCACCGAGCGCTTCAGCCTGCTGGTCCGTCTCGCAGCCGGCGACCACGTCGTGGCCTCGACGGGCGAGCTCGATGGCCGCGCCTTTGCCGAACCCGGACCCGGCCCCCGTGATCAGGACCCTTCTGCGCGTGGTGTCTGCCATCGTTCGCCTCCATGCGAGTTCGACGGCCTCGAGCGACCGCCGGAGGCACCGTACCGGTCGGTGGCGCTCACCTCATCTGAGGGGGCGGGCTGGCGCCGCTGCACCGTCGCCTAGAGCGCCGGCTCGCGTCAGCGGGCCAGGGCGGCCTGGATGTCCCGGTCACCTGTCGGCGTGGTCGGGCGCGTCGTTGGACCAGAGGTCCGCACCGGGTCGACGCCGACGGTTCCACCACATCGCGGCCCGGAACCGCCGAGAGGTGCTGCGCGGGTCCTGGATCTCGAGATGACCGATGACCTCGTCGTCGGCGTCGAGGAGCTCCGTGGTGCGAGCGGCCGCCAGGTCGACCGTCACGACCCAGCCGTGCGGGGGAACGGGCCTGGTCCGACCGTCGGTTCGAGTCTGGGTCGCCGGCGCGACGAGGTGCCAGAGCCCGACGCTGTCCCCGGTCCGGACGTCGCTCTGCGTCGCGCTCTCCGACCATCCGTCGTTGCCCGACAGCGAACGAGGCGGGAGCGTCGGCTCGCTGAAGTCCGAGGTGGGCCCCACCTGCTCCCAGACCCACGCGCCGTCGTGGCGACGGAAGCGGTGGGCTTCGATCGCGAGCCCAGCCCGCTTGCCGCGGCGGGCCACCGCCACGGCGGCGAGGTCACCGCTCGCGTCGAGGCCCAGGAGCTGCCACCGTCGCCGGCGGCTCATGTCAGCAGGCGAACCAACCCCGCCACGGTCGAGCGCCACCGTCGCGGCAGCAACGATGTCTGCTCGTTGTGCCAGCACTCGTTCCCGATCAGCGCGGCGCACGGTGGCAACGATCGCACATGCGCCCAGACGCCCCCACGAGTTTCACGCGGCGGCGTATCGAACCATCTTCCACGACCGCCCGTGCTTCTCGACCGGCACGAAGCCAACCGACTCGTAGAGGGCACGCGCGGGGTTGTTCTCGCTGACGGCGAGGCTCAACGCAGGGTGCCCCTGCACGACGCTGGCCTCGATGAGGTCGACGAGGAGCCGTCGTCCGATGCCCTCGTGCCGACGCGAGGCGATGACCGCGATCGCCAGTTCAGGTACGTCCTCGGCGACGAAGCCGTGGCCGAGGTCCGCCTCGGTGAACGTCCGGTACCAAGCTGCTCCAAGCGGTCCGTCGTCTTCGGCGACGAGTCCGTGGTCGCCTTGCCGCGGCCATCCGGCCAGGTACTGCGCGTACCTCGGATCGGCCATCACCTGCACTGCGGTCGGAGTCGGCTTGTCCGGACGCCACACCGCGGACTCGCCCAGCATCGTGGCGAGGAAGGTGAAGTCCCCGGTTCCCGCCGATCGACACCGAACCTCATGCATCCCGGCAGTCCAGCAGGTCCATCAGGTCCGGGTCAGGCAATGATCCTGACCCGCGGTCGACGGCAAGCAGCTACGGTCCGGACCGCCCCGATCGAGCGTGTTCGGGGCTGCACCGAGCGATGACGATTGGGGTGCCATGGGACTGGTCGCTGCGCCGGATCTGCCGTTCCTGCTCACGGAGTCGCGGGCCACACCGATGCACGTCGGCGGCCTCCAGGTGTTCGAGCTGCCCGAGGGCGCCGGCCCCACCTGGCTGCGCGAGCAGTTCGAGGCGATGCTCGCCCACGACGACATCGCGCCGCTCTTCCGCCAGCGGCCCTACCGGTCGGTGCGGACCGGCGGGCAGTGGGCCTGGCGCGAGGACGACGAGCTCGACATCGAGTACCACGTGCGCCACTCGGCCCTGCCCGAGCCCGGCCGCGTCCGAGAGCTCCTGGCGCTCGGCTCGCGCCTCCACGGCTCGCTGCTCGACCGGCAGCGGCCCCTGTGGGAGTTCCACCTGATCGAAGGGCTCGAGGGCAACCGCTTCGCGGCGTACACCAAGGTCCACCATGCGATGGTCGACGGCGTGTCCGCCCTGCGCCTGCTCGAGCGCTGGCTGTCCACCGACCCCACGGCCGTGGTGCCGCCGGCGTGGGCGGCGCGCCCCAAGCGCGACCGGCCGGCGGGGGAGGGCGGTGCCAGCCCGCTCGACCTCCTGCTCGGCACCGCGAAGGGCGCGGTCGACATCGTCGGGGTGGCGCCCACGATGCTGCGCTCGGCCCGGCGGGCCCTGGAGGAGGAGCTGGCGGCGTTCCCGTTCAAGGCGCCGCCCACCATGCTCAACGTCCACATCACCGGTGCTCGCCGCATCGCCGCCCAGACGTGGAGCCTGGCGCGGGTCAAGGCCGTGGCCAAGGCCTCCGACGCCACGCTCAACGACATCGTCCTGGCCATGTGCGCGGGTGCGCTGCGGAGCTACCTCATCGAGCAGGGCGAGCTCCCGGAGGAGTCGCTGACCGCCATGGTCCCCGTCTCGCTGCGCACCGACGACAGCGCCGGCGGCAACGCGGTGGGGGCCGTGCTCACGTCGCTCGCCACCGACACCGCCGAGCCCAGCTGGCGCCTCGCCCGCATCCGCGAATCGATGAGCATCGCCAAGGGCACGCTCTCGGGCCTGTCGCCGGTGCAGGTCCTGGCCCTCAGCGCGTCGAACATGTTCGCCACGCCGCTGGTGTCGATGCTCGGCGGCGGCGAGGGCATGCGCCCGCCGTTCAACATCATCATCTCCAACGTGCCCGGCCCCCGCTCGCCGCTGTACCTCAACGGGGCGCGGCTCCAGGGCATCTACCCGGTGTCGATCCCGTACCACGGCCAGGCGCTCAACATCACCCTCACCAGCTACGTCGACAACCTCGAGATCGGCCTGACCGGGTGCCGCCGGCGGGTGCCCCACCTGCAGCGGCTCCTGGCCCACCTGGAGTCGTCGCTCGTCGAGCTCGAGGTGGCCGTCGGGCTCAGCTCCGGCACGTCGAAGCGCAACGGCCCGCCCGCCGACGCCTAGGCGCGTCGCGATCGTCGAGATCGTTTGCGTGGCGAAGGGAACCATCCGGGCCGTCCGTTCGTCGTAGCGTGCTGTCGGGATCCAGATCGGTGTCCCGGGACAGGGGGAACGACATGGCGGTACGGCGAACTTCTCGTGGCGGGCGGTTCCAGGGGCACGGACGGCGGTGGGCCCTCGCGGGCGGCGCCGCCGTGCTCATCGGCACCGGTGCGCTGGCCCCGGTCACCGCGGGTGCGGTCGTCGCCGGCGCCGACCTCTCGGTCACCATCAGCCACAGCCCGGACTCCCCGGTGTCGCCGTCGGACATGACGTTCACGGTCACCGCGCACAACGCCGGGCCCGACACCGCCACCGCCGCGGTCGCCGCCCTCGGGCTGCAGTACCCGATCTACACCCGCGACCTGCCCGACGCCTGCCGTCGTGCGTCCAACTACAACTCGCTCGTGTGCGACCTGGGCGACATCGCCTCGGGCGCCTCGGCCTCGATCGAGATCCCGGTGCAGGCCCAAGGGTCCGGCCTGGTGACCGTGCCCGCGGCCGTGGCCTCCGACACCGCCGACCCGGTGGCGGCCAACGGTGCCACGAACGACATCGTGCTGATCCGGCCCGGTCCCCCGCAGGCCGACCGGTACATCACCGGCATCTTCCCGATCATCCTCGACCGTCCGGTCGACCAGGCGAGCCTCACCTACTGGGCCGCCAAGTGGAAGGCCGAGAACAACCGGTACCCGCGCCACCTCGAGAAGATCCCGGCCGGGATCATGCAGAGCAACGAGTACCGCCGGCTCCAGATCCGTGCGCTGTACACCAAGGTCCTCGGCCGGTCCGCCGACGCCGCCAGCCTCACGTACTGGACCGCCAAGGCCGCTTCGGGCTGGAGCTACCCGCGGATCGAGCGCAGCCTGATCGCGTCGAACGAGTACCTGAACAAGCACCACGGCACCGAGATCCAGTCGGTCTTCCAGACCGTGCTCGGGCGCACGGCCACGTCGGCCGAGCTGAGCAAGTACGCGCACCTCACCGGTGGCCTCGACGTGCTCGCCGGGGCGCTGCAGCGCACCACCGAGGGCTACAACCTGGTCATCAACGCGGGGTACCACGACATCTTGGGCGTGGCGCCCACCCAGTTCGGCAAGTACATCTGGCAGGGCCGGCTCCGCCAGGGCGCGACGGCCGAGACCCTGCGGGCCCAGCTGCTCGTCAGCGGTGACTTCCTGCAGCACTACCCGTACACCGACGACGACTACAGCTACGGCGAGCCGGTCTACGACCTCCGCGCCACCGCGAACGCGGCCGCCGCTGCTCAGGCCGGCTGACCCGCACCGCTCACCAGCACGTCCTGGCGTAGATCCCCGTCGCTCGCCGACGCGGATCTACGCCAGAAGGGCTCGTCGCGGCGATCCCGGCTGAGGAGCACCGCCGTCAGATGGGGAGGTCGCCGGTGCCCATGCGGGTGCTGCCGGTGTCGCGGTAGGCGGCGATGGTGCGCTGGGCGATGCGCATCTGGTGGATCTCGTCGGCACCGTCGGCGAAGCGGGCCCACCGGGCGTGCTGGAACATGTGGGCGAGCGGCGTGTCGGTGGAGTAGCCGAGGGCGCCGTGCACCTGGATGGCCCGGTCGATGACCCGGCCCAGCATGTTGGCGACGAAGTGCTTGGCCATCGACACCTCGCTCTTGAAGTCGAGCTTGTTGTCGATGCGGTACGCGGCGTGCAGCACCATGAGCTTCGCCTGGTACAGCTCCATCGTGGAGTCGGCGATCATCCACTGGACGCCCTGCTTCTCCGCCAGCATCGAGCCGTGCGAGAACCGGTTGAGGGACCGGTCGACCATCATGTCGAGCGCCGTCTCGGCCTGGGCGATCCATCGCATGCAGTGCGCCAGGCGGGCTGGACCGAGGCGCGACTGGCCGAGGAGGTGGCCCTCGCCGCGGCCGCCCAGCATGTTGGCGTCGGGCACCCGCAGGTCCTCGATGACGATCTCGGAGTGGCCGGTGCCGCCGTGCATCGTCTCCACCTCGCGCACCCGGTTCCAGCCCTCGCTCGGGATGTCGACGATGAACGCGGTGTTGGCCGCCTGGGGCAGGTCGGGGTTGTCCTCGGTGCGGCAGATGAGGATGGCGAACTTGGCCCGGCGGGCGTTGGAGATGAACCACTTGTGGCCGTTGATGACCCACTCGTCGCCGTCTTGCACCGCGTGGGTGCGGATCAGCGTGGGATCGGAGCCGGCGACCTCGGGCTCGGTCATGGCGAAGCAGCTCATGGCGATGCCCTGGGTGAGCGGCTTGAGGTACTTCTCCTTCTGCTCGTCGGTGGCCCAGTTGAGGAGGGTGTGCATGTTGCCCTCGTCGGGGGCCTGGCAGTTGAAGACGAACGGCCCGTAGTACGCCTTGGCCGCCTCGGCCTGCACCATCGCCAGCTCGACGTGCCCGAGCCCCATGCCGCCCCACTCCTTCGGCATGTGGGGCAGCCAGATGCCGGCCTCCTGCGCCTTGGTGCGCATCCCGATGAGCTTGGTGAGGTACTCGCTGCGGTCCTCGATGTGGTCCGGGTCGGTGAGCTCGGCCTCGGTGGGCTTGATCACGTCGTCGACGAAGGCCCGGATGCGGAGCCGCAGCTCTTCGAGTTCGGGCGTCAGGGTGAAGTCGATGGCCATGGGCGAGAAGGTATCGCTCCCCGCCGCCCGTGTCTTGACCCGCGGGTCAAGTTTGGCGCCCACCAGCACGGTCGTTGACGCCCCCTTCGGGTGACTGATACGAATACGTATAGGCCACCCCGCTGACATGCATTCCAACGACGGATGGAAAGAACCATGAAGCGACGTACGGGCCTCACGCTGGCCGCTGCTGCCACCCTTGCCGCATCGGGGCTGGTCCCGGGCGGCATCCACCCCGCCTCGGCCGACACCCCCGAAGCCGACCCCGGGGCCAACCAACCCGACAACGGCATCGTTCCTGCCGACGTGACGGCCGACCTCGAGTCCCAGAACGAACAGCCCGGGCACTACGTCCTGGAGGCGCCGCCCTCCCATGCCGAGATGATCGCCGCGGCCGGCGCGAGCACCGACCTCATCGCCACGGGCGGCCCGGTGCTGATCCATGGCACGGTCACCGGTCCCTCCGGGGGCTCGGGCGGTGGCGAGCTCCTCGTGTACCTCGCCGACGAGTCCGCCGGTGCCGACGGCACGGTCTCGATGTCGCCCATCGCGCGCGCCGTGCTGACCTCCAGCGGCACCTACTCCATCAACCCGCAGGTCACGGCGCGGATGGTCGCCCAGATGATCGGCCAGGGCAACGTCAACCTGATGATCGCCGGCACCTTCCAGGGCAAGGCGTTCACCACCTCGCTGGTCCGGACCTATCACCAGGACCCCGGGAACTGGACGACCACGACCGACGCCACCAACCCGGCGGTCGATCTCGTCGCGTCGATCGCCACCGCGCCGTTGTCCGCCGCTCAGCAGGCCGCCCGGGCCAGCGCGGCCCCCGCCGCCGCGCCCTCGATGGGAGGTTGCTCGTCGCACACGGTGAGCAGCTACCAGGTCTCGTCCATCGTCGGCGAGGTGCACGACTCGTCGCTGTTCAACGGCGAGTTCGCGTACTCCAACGCCAGCGACACCGAGCTGGGCACCGAGGTCAGCCTCAGCGGCGGGCCGTGGAAGGTCGACGGTGCGTACAAGGTCTCGCACACCAACGCCGCCGCCAACAGCTTCCCGCTCCACACCGACGAGCACCTGTTCGTCTACGGCAACTTCCAGTACCACGACGAGCTGCACGAGTGCACCGACGGCTACTCCTACTCGTACTGGACCACCGCGCTGCCCTACGGGTGGAACGGTGGCATCCGGCGGGGGAGGAGCACGAGCGTCAAGTACTGCGGCGGCAACGACTGGACCTACCGCCAGACCGTCGAGGCCGGCGGCGAGTTCAAGCGCTCGTCGAACAAGGCCCAGACCTGGGTCGGGGGCCTCTCGGTCCACGGCATCGGGCTCCGGGCCCGGTCCGGCTTCAGCAGCGCGGTCAGCCAGAAGTGGAAGACCGGCAAGGCGGCCTCGTTCGTGTGCGGGAACGGCAACTCGCCCACGAAGTCCACCCGCGTCTTCACCTCGAACACCCAGGCGTGAGCCCCGCGCTCGGCCACCGCCGTGCCGGCCCAAGGCCCCGGCGGCGGTGGCCGCTGCTCCTCGTCCTGTTCCTCCTCGTCACCGGCTGTGCCGACCACCATCGGTTCCCGATCCGGTACGAGGACCGGCCTGGGCAGCACAAGTACCCCCTCACCGCCACGAGCGCGTACGGCGCCAGTGTCGTCGTGAAGTCGCCAGGCATGCCCTACACGGCATCGGTGATCGTGTCCGAGACCGGACGAGACACGGCGCACCTGATCAAGGTCGAACCCATCGCCCACTCCGCCAACCTCGAGGTCATCGGGACATCGGCAGCCGGCCCGCACCGGCACTTCGGCCAGGCCATCGGCTCGCACGGCTACCCGCCGGCCGATCTGCCGAAGCCGGCGCGCACGGGGTACCGGCCCATCGATGAGGTGCCCGTCCGCCCCGACGATCCCAAGCGGCCTCTCGGCGTCGACGTCCTGATGGGCGTCCGCTACCAGACCGGCACGCGCGCCTGGTTCGATGGGATCCGGGTCACCTACCGGGTGGGCGACCAGACCTACATCGGCGACTTCCCGGTGTCATGGGCTATGTGCGACGAGCAGCCCTGCGAGATGCCGGACTACGGCAGCCCGTGGGGGCCCGCATGACGTTCGACGAGCTCCTCGCCCTCATCGCCGAGGTGGCCGACCTCCACCTCCAGGGCGTCGGGCCCAACACCCCGCTCACCGACGCCGGCCTCGACTCGCTCGGCCTGGTCCTGCTGCTCCTGCACGTCGAGGAGCAGGGGGTGCCCCTCCCCGACGAGCTGGTCGAGTCGTGGACCACCCTCGGCGACCTCCACCACCAGATCGACCGGTGGTACGCGGCCGGTCGCCCCGACGACCGGGTCGAGCCACCCCCACCCGTGCGCCCGGCCGACCCGCTCGACGTGCTCCAGGTCGAGGGCCGCCACGTGGCGGTCGCGCCGGTGCAGCCCGACCACGTGCCCGTGCTCCACCACCTCGCCGGCACCAGCCGCAACGCGGTGAGCTGGTGGCCCCGGGGCCGCACCGTCAGCCTGGGGGAGTTCGAGGAGCGCCTCTGGCACGATGCGGTCCTCCAGCAGGTGGTGATCGACCGCCGGTCCCGAGAGCTGCTCGGGCTGGTGCGCATCGCCGACTACCACGAGCGCGACGGGCACGCGCAGCTCATGGTCCTGGGCTCGCCGCACGTGCGCAGCTGGTTGGCCGAAGGGGTGGCACTGACCGTGTTCCGCGCCTTCACCATGTGGCCGTTGCGGAAGCTCTACCTCCTCGTCCCGGCGTTCAACGACGGCCTCATCCGCAACCGGTCCGAGCTGCTGGCCCACGAGGGCACGTTCGTCGCCCACGAGTACTTCGACGGGCGCTACCACGACCTGCACGTGTACGCCCTGTACCGCGAGCAGTTCTTCGAGCGCTGGGATCTGCTCCAGGGCCGGGTGCGGGCCCGCTGACAGCTCCCGGTCCTACCGGTCGCGGCGGTCCCGCCGCAGGTTGGGACCGGCTTGGGACCGGTGACCCCTAGGTGCGGGGGGACGGCCGTGGAACCATGCGCCTTTCTCGGTCGCACCCTCCAGGAGCCAGCCCATGTCCTTCCCCCGTCGCCTCGCCGCCGTCGCCCTCACGGCCTCGTTCCTGCTGGGGGTCGCCGCGTGCGGGTCCAGCGGGGCCTCCGACAGCTCGTCCGACGACAAGGCCACCACCACCGCGGCCGATGGCGGCAGCGGCGACGCCACCACCACGGCGGCGGACAGCGGTTCGGGCGACACCGCCCAGGGGACCGGCAAGGTCACCCTGGCCGACGGTGAGGCGCCCGCCGACAAGACGTTCACCTTCACCAGCGACGGTGGCTTCGACCCGACCTCGCTCGAGGTGAACGTCGGGGAGCTGTTCACGGTCAAGAACGGTGGCGACGGGGTCAACGCCGTGAAGTTCGGCGACTCGTCCGACACCTACACGATCACCGGCGGCCTGATCGAGAGCTTCACCATCGACGCGCCCGGCACCTACACGATGACCGAAGACCTCACCAGCAAGACCGCCACCATCACGGTGACCGCCTAGCCCCCCCACACCATCGATCGGCCGGGCGGGGGCAGACGGGACCCTCGCCCGGCCATCGACACCATCGAACCCGCGCCTCCCTCGGGCGCTGGGCTCACCCGTCGGCGGGCGGGGCGGGTTGTGCCTCCCGCCCGCCGACGATGGTCTGGCCCTCAGGCTCCGGCGCGGGCCCGGGCGGCGGCGCCGAGCACCGCCTTGAGCGAGGCCGTGATGATGTTGGGGTCGGTGCCGATGCCCCAGCGCACGGTGCTGGCCGCGTCGACCGTCTCCACGTAGGCCACGGCGGTGGCGTCGGCGCCCGCACCCATGGAGTGCTCCACGTAGTCGACGACGTCGATCTCGATGCCGAGGTGGCTGATGCCGTCGACGAACGCGGCGATGGGCCCGTTGCCGGCACCGGTCACCGTGACCGGCTCGCCGTCGACCACGAGGTGGGCGGTGATCGACGTGTTGCCGTTCGTGTCGGTGGCCAGCTCGCTGGAGCGCAGCACGAGCGGGGCGTCGTCGGCCAGGTAGATCGACGAGAACGCATCCCACATGGCGCCGGGGGTGATCTCGGTGCCCGAGTCCTCGGCGATGTTCTGGATGGTGCGGGAGAACTCGATCTGCAGGCGGCGGGGGAGGGCGAAGCCGTGCTCGGTCTCCATGATGTACGCCACGCCGCCCTTGCCGGACTGGCTGTTGACCCTGATCACCGCCTCGTAGGTGCGGCCGACGTGGGCCGGGTCGATGGGCAGGTACGGCACGCCCCAGGCCTCGTAGTCCTTGGCCGGGTTCTCGACGCCCGCCGCCGAGGCGCCGGCGTAGAGGGCGGCGAACCCCTTCTTGATGGCGTCTTGGTGCGAGCCGGAGAACGCGGTGTAGACGAGGTCGCCCGCGTACGGGTGCCGCTCGTGCACGCCCAAGCGGTTGCAGTACTCGGCGACACGGCGGATGGCGTCGATGTCGGAGAAGTCGATCTCCGGGTCGATGCCCTGGGCGAACAGGTTGAGGCCCAGCGTGACCAGGTCGACGTTGCCGGTGCGCTCGCCGTTGCCGAACAGGCAGCCCTCGACGCGGTCGGCGCCGGCCAGCACGCCCAGCTCCGCGGCGGCGACGGCGCAGCCCCGGTCGTTGTGGGGGTGCAGCGACAAGGTGATGGCCTCGCGGTTGCGGACCGTGCGCAGGAACCACTCGATGGTGTCGGCGTACAGGTTGGGCGTGTACATCTCCACCGTGGCCGGCAGGTTCATGATCAGCTTCTTGTCGGCCGTGGGCTCGATGACCTCGGCCACGGCATCGCAGATCTCCACCGCGTACTCGACCTCGGTGCCCGTGTAGCTCTCGGGGGAGTACTCGTACCGGATGCGGTTCTCGGGGACCTCCTCCTCCAGCTTCCGGCACAGCTTGGCGGCGTTGACGGCGATCTCGGTGATGCCCGCCTTGTCGAGGCCGAAGACCACCTTGCGCTGCAGGGTGGAGGTGGAGTTGTAGAAGTGGACGATGGCCTCGCGGGCCCCGGCGATGCTCTCGTAGGTGCGGCGGATCAGGTCGTCGCGGCACTGCGTCAGCACCTGGATGGTGACGTCGTCGGGGATGAGGTCCTCTTCGATCAGCTGGCGCACGAAGTCGAAGTCGGTCTGGCTCGCCGACGGGAACCCGACCTCGATCTCCTTGTAGCCCATGGCCACCAGGGTGTTGAACATCTTGAGCTTGCGGCTCGGGTCCATCGGGTCGATGAGCGCCTGGTTGCCGTCGCGCAGATCGACCGCGCACCACTTCGGGGCCTTGGTCAGGCGGTGGTCGGGCCAGGTGCGGTCGCGGAGATCGAGCGGGATGTACGGCGCGTACTTCTCGAACGGCATCTTCTTGGGGGTCGCAGGCTGCGGGGGCATCTCGGTCTCGCTTCTCGGGTTCTGGGTTCAGTCTTGTGTGCGGAGCGGGCCGCGCCAGGGTTTGGGCGCCTCGCTGGGGTGGCGGGTGGGCCGCACCGTGGCCCGAAAACGAAGAAAGCTCCCGGCCCGAGGGCGCAGGAGCGTAGGCACGTGCCGCGGTGCGGCGAGCACGTGCCTACATAAGCAGAAGGAGGTGGGCGGAAGGACGCATCACCGCCAGTATGCGCCCACCCGAGCCGAACTGGCAACCCACCCACCCGCCTCCGCTCCGCTGGTCGATCTTCCACCCTGGGCGTGGACGATCGACCAGAGCCCGCCGCAGCCCGCCTCGGCTGGTCGATCTTCCACCGTGGGCGGGGAGGATCGACCACAAAGCAAGCGGCCGGTGGGTCGGCAGCGGCCATGATCTCTCGGTGAGCCGCCGCGGGTTGATCCTGTTCGCGACCATGTCGGTGATCTGGGGGCTGCCGTACCTGCTGATCTCCGTGGCGGTGGAGTCCCTGGCGCCGGCGACGGTGGTGGCGGGGCGCACCGGGATCGCCGCCCTCCTGCTGCTGCCGCTCGCCATCCGCCAGGGCTCGCTGCGGATCGCCCTCCAGCACTGGCGGTGGATCCTCGCCTTCGCGGCGATCGAGATGTCGGTGCCGTTCATCCTGCTGGGCCATGCCGAGCAGACCCTCCCGTCGGGCCTGACCGGGCTGCTGGTTGCCACCGTCCCCCTGTTCGGTGCGATCGTCTCGTACGTGCTGGGCGACCACCACGCCCTCACCCGCAGCCGGATCCTCGGGCTGGTCCTCGGGCTGGCCGGCGTCGCCCTGGTGGTGGGGGCGGCGGGCGGCGACGGCGACGTCCGGCTCGTCAACGTGGTCGAGGTCCTCATCGTCGCCGTCTGCTACTCGATCGCTCCCTTCATCACCGACCGCAAGCTGCAGGCGGTCCCCGGCATCGGCCTGGCCACGCTCGCCCTGGGCATGGTGGCGGTGGTCTACACGCCGATCGCCGCGCTCACGCAGGACGGCACCCCCACGCACCGGAGCCTCGAGGCGCTGCTCGCGCTGGCGATCGTGTGCACGGCGATCGCGTTCGTCGTGTTCTTCGCCCTCATCCGCGAGGTGGGACCCGCCCGGGCCACGGTGATCACGTTCATCAACCCGGTGATCGCGCTCGCCCTCGGCGTCGTCATCCTCGGCGAGACCCTGTCGGCCGGCCAGCTCCTCGGCCTCCCCATCGTCCTGGCCGGCTGCTGGCTCGCCGCCGGCCAGCGCACCGACGACGGCCCGATCCTCATCCCCGAGCCCTGACCCGGATCTTGTGGTCGATCTTCCCCCGAGGAGGGGGAGGATCGACCAGAAAGAGGGGTCTGGCGGCGTGGCGGGTCAGGCGGGTTGGAGCTGGTTGAGGGCGGCGACGTTGTCGGCGAGGATCAGCTTCTGGTCGGCCGCGGGGAGGTGGAGCACCTCGGCCACGTAGTCGAGCGGGTTGGGAAGGGCCTCGATGTGGGGCCAGTCGGACCCGAAGATGACCCGGTCGACGCCGCACGCCTGGATCACGTCGTCGACCTGATCCTCCCAGAACGGGTTGACCCACACGTGACGGCGGAACGTCTCGACCGGGTCCTCGGGGAACCAGCCGTTCATCTTGCGGCCCAGCACCTGGAGCCGCTCGAACATCCCGGGCAGGAACTTCGACCCGTTCTCCACCGACGCCACCCGCAGGTTGGGGAAGCGGTGGAAGAGGTTGTCGCACACCAGGGCCGACAGCCAGTCCTCGATGGGGCGCTCGAGCTGCATCATGCGGATGGGCTGGGGCACGCCGGCGAAGTCGGTGGTGAACCCGTCGGTGGCGTAGCCGTGCGACGTGTACCCGCTGTCGCCGGCGTGGACGACGACGGTGATCCCCGCCTCGTTGACCCGGGCCCAGAACGGGTCGAAGCGGACGTTGCCGGGGGAGAAGGGACCGTCGGCGGTGACGGCGGCGGCGGGGCGGGTCACGATCGTGCGGGCGCCCCGCTCGATGGCCCACTCGAGCTCGGCGCAGGCCCAGTCGACGTCGACGAGCGTGAAGTACGGCGCCGCGAAGATGCGGTCCTGGTAGGCGAAGCCCCAGTCCTCGTCGAGCCAGCGGTTGAAGGCGGTGAAGAGGAGCATCACGGCCTCGGGGTCGTGCTTGAGGGCGTCTTCGTAGATCATGCCGAGGGTGGGGAAGAGCCAGACCTTGTCGAGGCCGTGCTCGTCCATGGCGACGAGGCGGGCGTCTCGGTCGCGGTACTCGGCCCGGATGGGCTCGTGGCGGCTGAGCAGCTCGAGCGGGTCCTCGTTCTTGGGGTTGCCGCGGAAGTAGTCGGCCAGCACCCCGGGGTAGGCGACCGGGTCGAAGGTGGCGTTCTTGACGCCGCGGAACACCTTGCCGCCGAGCACCGGGTACGTGCGGCGGCCCATAACCGCCCAGTCGAAGACGCGGGCCTTGTGCTTGGGGTCGAGGTGGCGGCTGAACGCGTCGAGCGCCTCGTAGTAGTGGTTGTCGGCATCGAAGGGCCGGTAGCCGTGAGCGCCCTCGAAGGCGTTGTTGGCAACGGTGGTGGGGTCGGACATGGCTCGCTCCCTGGGCGCTGGGCCGTACCCCTCCAGACTAGAACGTGTTTCAGTTTGAGAGGAAGGCGACGGCTTCTCGGGCCAGCAGCACCGGGTCTTCGAAGGGCCCGAAGTGGCTCAGCTCGTCGTAGCGGCGCAGCTCGCCCGCCGGGAGCGCGTCGGCGATCAGGCCGGAGAACCCGGCCGGCCCGAACTCGCCCTCGCGGCCGCCGCGCGCGATCACGGTGGGGGTGGCGACCGAGACGATCTGCTCGATGGTGGCCTTGTGGGCGCCTTCGAACGTCTGGGCCTCGTGCTCGGGCGTGCACTTGAGCACCACGCTGCCGTCGGGTGCATCGGCGAGCCCGTGGTCGACGTAGGCGGCCAGGGCGTCGGCCCGCCAGCCCCCCAGCGGCGGGCGGCGGGCGTAGCGGCCGAGGGCGTCGTCGCGCGTGGCGAACCCGGGTCGACGGCGACGGGCGGCGATGGCCAAGGGGTTGGCGCCCGAGTCGGGGCCCCACGAGCTGGGCACGATGATCGGCTCGAACAGGTAGGCGCCGGTGAGCAGCCCGGGCCGCCGCAGTTCGGCGGCGATGAGGCTGGCGCCGCCCATCGAGTGCCCGAAGCCGGCGACGGGGTCGCCGCCGAGCGCGTCGACGACGGCCAGCACGTCGGCCGCCATCCCGGTCCAGGCGAGGTCTCCGGTGGTGGGCGCGGTGGAGTCGCCGTGGGCCCGGAAGTCGACGGCCCACACGTGGAAGGCCTTCGCCAGGATCGGGACCATGGGGAGGTAGGCGCCGGCGCACATGCCGGTGGCGTGGGCGACGAGCAGGGTGGGGCCGTCGCCGCCGAAGTCGTGGAGCTCGAGGTCGACGCCGTCGGTGGAGGGAACGCGCATGGTCCGGTGCTAGTCGGCCACGGGCGGGCCGTCCGAATCGCCGGCGCCGGACGCGGCGTCGAGCTTGGCCACGAGGGTCTTGGGCGCCACCTGCCGGTAGGCCTCGGTGACGATGTCGCGCAGCTCGGCCCAGTCGGGCGCCACGTCGAGGCGCACGCCGATCCACCCGCGGTGGCCCACGTAGGCGGGCCGGTAGAAGCGCTCGGGCTCGGTGTCGATCAGCTCGGCCTGGGCGCCGGGGGGTGCGGCGCACCAGATGCCCAGGATCCCGTCGCCGTGGTGGTCGTCGTGGAACATCACGAACGACTTCTTGTCCCGGACGAAGAAGGTGGGGGCGCTGTGGCTCGGTCGCTCGGTCACCTCGGGCAGCGCGGCGCAGGCGGCCCGCACCTCGCGGAGCGCCTTGTCGACCTGGCGAGCGGTGGCCATGGCCTAGGCGTCGCGCCGGTTCACGAGGATGGCCCCGATGATCACGAGCCCCGCGCAGAACGCGGCGAAGTACAGGCCGCCGCCGAGGAGCGACTGGAGGTGCGTGGTGCTGCCCTGGTCGGGGCGGACCGTCATCTGGATGCCGTTGTTGAACGGCAGCCACTTCTGCGTGCCCTTCCAGATGTTGCCGACGAGCCCCTCGATGATCAGCGACTCGGCGACCATGATCAAGATGCCGGCGATCGGTTGGCGCACGATGGCCCCGATGCCCACGCCGGCGGCCGACCACAGCGCCGCGAACAGGACCGTGGCCCACATGACGCGCCGGTCGGTGCCATCGAGCACGAAGCCGTCGAGCATCACCGACCCCACCAGCCAGCACACGGCGAGCATGGCCGCGGCGATGGCCGCGCAGGCGGCGGACACCACGATGATCTTGGCGGCCATCACCCGGTAGCGGTGGGGTGCCGCCGTGAAGGTGGGCCGGATCGTGTTGAACCGGTACTCCTGGCCGATCACCTGGACCCCCAGCACCCCGAACAGAAGGGTGGCGAACAGCACGCCCAGGGTGATGTCGGTGAGGTGCGTGGTCTGGTTGCCGACGACCACCTCGAAGCCCGGTCCGCAGGCGTTGCCGGGATCGGGGACGGTGGTGGCCGACCCGGGCGCGGGCGTGGACTGCGACGTCTGCTCGCAGTGGATGGTGCTGGTGTCGGAGTTGAGGTGGTTGGCCGTGAGCACGGCGATGAGCACGACCAGCACACCGGCCAGCGCCAGGACGACGACGGTGGATCGGACGCTGCGGAACTTGATCCACTCGGATCGCAGGAGGTGGATCACGACCCGGTCCCTCCCGGAGCCGGCGACGCGGGCGGTGGCGGTGGGGGCGGCGGGGGCGGCGGCGTCGCCAGGCCGGGGTCGCCCTGGCCGCGGTACTCCTGGGCCCCGGCGGTGACCTCGAGGAACACGTCCTCGAGCGACGCGGTCTGCGGGCTGAGCTCGTGCAGCGTGGCGCCGAGGCCGGCGGCGACCTCACCGATCTGGGCGGCGGTGGGGCCCACCACGTCGATGGCGCCGGGGCCGGAGGCGACCACCTCGTGGCCGGCCTGGTGGAGCGCGGCGGCGATCTGCTCGAGCTGCGGGCTGCGGACGGTGACCCACTTCTTGGCGGCGCCGTCGACGAACGCGCCGACGGGCCCCTGGAAGATCAGCTCGCCCTTGCCGATGACGACGAGGTCGTCGGCCACCAGGGCGATCTCCGACAGGAGGTGGCTGGACACGAACACCGTGCGCCCCTCGCCGGCCAGGCCTTTGAGGAAGTGGCGCATCCACAAGATGCCCTCGGGGTCGAGGCCGTTGGCCGGCTCGTCGAACAGGACCGTCTGCGGATCGCCGAGCATGGCGCCGGCCAGCCCGAGCCGCTGCTTCATGCCGAGCGAGAACGCGCCGACCCGCTTGTTCGCCACCTCGGACAGGCCGACCAGGGAGAGCACGTCGTCGACGCGCGTGCGGGGGAGGCCGTTCGACGCGGCGAGCCCCCACAGGTGGTCCTTGGCCTTGCGGGTGGGGTGGAGGTACGAGGCGTCGAGGAGGGCCCCGACGCTGTGCATCGGGAGGCGGAAGTCGGTGAGCCGCTTGCTGTCGATGCGGACCGCGCCGGCGTCGGCCCGGTCGAGGCCCAGGACCATGCGCATGGTGGTGGACTTGCCGGCGCCGTTGGGGCCGAGGAACCCGGTGACCCGCCCGCTCTCGACCTTGAAGCTCAGGTCGTTCACCGCCGTGGTGGACCCGTACCGCTTGGTCAGGCCTCTCGCTTCGATCATGGACCTGCTCCGGTCGAGGACGTTGGCGGGCCACCGTACCGGTCGGCCCGCGCCCCGCCGGTCCACCTGTCCGATTCCCGCCAGTGGGAGCCACCGGATGGGCGTACCGTCGGTCCCATGGTCACCCAAGCACCCGCCGCCCCCACGACCGATCGCTACACGCGGGTCTCGTCCCCGGTCGACGACCTGATCCTCACCGGCGACGGCACCACGCTCACCGGCTGCTACTTCACCGGCACCGGCCACGACCACGATCCCACCGAGGGGCTCCTGCGGGACGACGGCGCCTTCGCCGGAGCGACGGGGCAGCTCGAGGAGTACTTCGCCGGCGAGCGCACCGAGTTCGACCTGCCGCTCGGTCCGTCGGGCACCGAGTTCCAGCTGCGGGTGTGGCAGCAGCTCCGAGCCATCCCCTATGGCACCACCTGCACCTACGGTGACGTGGCCCGCGAGATCGGCGCCACCAACGGCTTCCGGGCGGTGGGCCTGGCCAACGGTCGCAACCCCATCTCGATCATCGTCCCCTGCCACCGGGTGATCGGCGCCGACGGGAGCCTCACCGGCTACGGCGGCGGCATGGACCGCAAGCGGTTCCTGCTCGACCTCGAGGCCGGCACCCTGCCGTTCGGCTGAGGGCGGTCAGTTCCCGGTGTCGGTGGCGCGGGATCCGTTCCCCGACCCCGGCGCCGATCCTGCCGTGGCCGCCGGCCGGTCCGGAACGTCGGGGAGGTCGAGGGCGTCGCGGTAGGCGCCGCCCTTCGCCAAGACGTCGGCCACGTACGGGTTCGACCGGTTGTAGGCGAGGAGCGCGCCGCGGAGCTTCGCGGTGGTGTCGAGGTCGCCGCGCCCGAAGCACAGGTAGCGGGCGGCGCCGCCGGCAGCGTCGTAGAGGTTGTGCGGATCGGCCTTGCGGTCGGCGTTGTCGTCGACGGCCCACCGGCCCCAGGTGCCCGGCAGGAACTGCATCGGTCCGACGGCCCGGTCCCAGGTGGCATCGCCGTCGAGCAGCCCGCCGTCGGTGTCGGGCACTGCCATGGTGCCCGGCCGTCCGTCGAGCGGGATCCCGAGGATGGGCACGGTGGTGTCGCCGTCGACCGTGAGCTTGCTGCCGAAGGCGCTCCCGTGGCGGCTCTCCACCCGACCCACGCCCGCCAGGACCCACCACGGGATGGCGCAGGGGGCCAGGGCCGCGGCCCGCCAGTAGGCGTCGAGCGCCACGAGCGGGAGGTCGAGCCCCTCGACCCGGGCCGGCAGCCGGGCCCGTCGGCGCTCCACCAGCACCGCCTGCGAGGCGGCGGTGGCCTCGTCGACGTGGGCCTGGGCGCCGTCGACGGCCGCCTGGGCGGCGCGGAGGTCCTCGTCGAGGTGGTCGCGCTGGGCGGCGCGATCGCTGGCCGTCTTCGCTGCCGCACGGGCGGCGGCCGTGGCGTGGTCGACCCGGCGCTGCTGACGGGCGACGGCGCGCGTGGCCGCCACCCACGGCCGCTCGGCCTGGTCGAACAAGCGCGTCTGGATGGCGGCCCCGCGGTCGCGCAGGGCGTCGGCCCGCTCGGCTCTGGAGATGTCGGCGAACGTGCCGAGGATGGCGTAGGGGTCCTCGGGCGGCGCCGTGAAGAGGGAGGCGGCCAGGCTCCGCAGCTCCCGGCGCCTTGTCTCGTAGCGCGTCCGGAGGGGACGCTCGGCGGCCTGACGCTCCACCAGCACCTGCTGGGCGGCGGCCTGGGCGGCGGTGGCGGCGTCGAGCGCCTGCTGGGCGTCCTCGGCTGCCTGGACCGCCGTCCCGCGGCGTGCGGCCACCTCGGTGCGGGCCTGGCCGGTGTCGGTGAGCGCCCGCTGGGCCTTGGCCTGGTCGGACGCGGCGCGCACGAGGTCGGTGGCCGCCCGGATGGTGGCCGCCGTGGCTTCGACCGCGACGCCATCGAGCACCGGGTCGACGCCGGGCGTGTCGATCGGTCGGATGGCGACCAGGTCGATGGGCGCATCGGCGGGGGGATCGGCCTGGGCCGCGGCGGGCCTCGTCGACGGGACCAGCGCCGCGGTCCCCAGGAGCAGGGCGAGGGCGGTGGCGGGTGCGGTGCGTCGACCTCTCCTGCTGCCCGGCACGGAGGGTGACGCTACCGGAGGCATCCGGCGCCGCCCGCCCCTGGCGACACGAGCGAGCGACAGCCGCTTGATTAGGGTTCGACCCCATGTCCAGCACTGCACCTTCGACTGCCGCGTCGGCGAACCGTCGCCCTCACCGCGCCCCTCGCGGCCGCCTGCTCGCCCTCGGCGCGGTGGCGATCACCCTCCTGCTCGCCGCCTGCGGGAGCAGCGATGGTGGTTCCCTCGGCGGAAAGGTGGCCAAGGACGGCCTGGGCTGCACCGTCAGCCAGGTCGATCGCAAGACCACCGACGTCCCGGTCGTGAAGGCGGGCACCAAGGCCGGCAAGGCCACCACCGAGACCACGGTCACCGCGGCACCCAAGGGAGCCTGCACGGCAGACAGCACCATGTACCTGACCGTCGACGTGGTGGGCGCCACCGCCAAGGACGGCAAGGACTTCACCAACACCTTCACGACCGACCGGCCGCTCACCGTCCGCCTCGGCCAGAACCAGCTCATCGCCGGGCTCGAGACCGGTCTGACCGGCATGAAGGTCGGCGAGCGCCGCCAGATCGTGATCCCGGCCGCCGAGGCCTACGGCAAGGACGGCAACGCCGCCCAGGGCATCGGCGCCGACGAGGACCTGGTCTTCATCGCCGACCTCATCTCGCTGACCGACACCCCCACCTACTGCAACGCGGTCACGACGGTGCCGGCCGGCACCCGCGAGGGCAAGCCCACCCAGGTGAAGATGCCGGTGAAGGCCCCCACCGACAAGGTCGTCACCACGGTCCTCGTGCCGGGCGACGGCCCCAAGGCCACCAAGAAGAGCTACCTGACGGTCGACTACGCCGGCTTCTCCTGCGCCTCCGGCCAGCAGTTCGACTCGTCCTGGGACCGGGCCGACCCCATCACCATCGCCATGGCCGACGCCACCCCCACCGACACCGCGTTCAGCGTGATCCCGGGCTGGACCGAGGGCCTGAACGGCCAGGCCCAGGGCTCGACGGTGCAGGTCGACATCCCGTTCGAGGACGGCTACGGCACCGCCGGCTCGCCCCCCTCGATCGGCCCCAGCGATCCGCTCACGTTCATCGTGAAGATCATCAAGGTCTCCGACACGCCGCCGGCCTCGACCACCACCACCACCACGCCGGCCGGCGCCGAGACCACCACCACGGCCTCGGCCGGCTGATCTCCCGGCGATCCCGGTCGGCTCCCGCCGGCCGGGTCTCCCGCCGCCGGTGAGGCCCCTCGGTAGGGTTGACCAGCCATGGCACCACCACTGACCACCCTGCTGGGCGCGGAAGACCCCGTGCAGCTGGCCAAGGCGTGCTCCGCTCAGCCGGGCAACGCCTGCCAGTTCGTGTTCGAGCACACCCACAACCAGGCGCTGGCCAAGTTCGTCGACTGGATCACCGACGTCCCGCTGCAGATCCTCTGGATCCTGCTGGTCGCGTGGATCGTCAACCAGCTCGTGGGCCGGGCCATCCGGCGCTTCGGCGAGCGCATCCAGGGGATGCACGAGAGCGAGACGAAGCACAAGCACCGCTTCTTCACCAAGGAGCACCCGCCGTTCGTCGACACCGGTGAGGTCAACATGCGGTCGGCCGCCCGGGCCATGACCATCACCGGCGTGCTGCGCAGCGTGGCCTCCGGGGTGATCGGGGTGTTCGCCGTCATCTACATCCTCGGGGTCCTGGGCTGGGACCTCGGCCCGCTCATCGCCGGCGCCGGGCTCGTGGGCATCGCCCTCGGCTTCGGCGCCCAGAGCCTGGTCCGGGACTTCCTGTCCGGCTTCTTCATGCTCATCGAGGACCACTTCGGGGTGGGCGACGTGGTCGACCTCGGTGAGGCGTCGGGCACGGTCGAGCAGGTCACGCTGCGGGTGACCCGCCTGCGCGACCAGAACGGCACCGTCTGGCACGTGCCCAACGGCGAGGTCCGCCGGGTGGGCAACAAGTCGCAGCAGTGGGCGCGGGCCGTGCTCGACGTGGCCGTGTCGCCCCAGGCCGACCTCGAGCGGGCGGCCCAGGTGATCGGCGACGCCGCCGCCGCCGTGTGGGAGCTCCGCGAGGCGGCGCCCGACGTGCTGGGCGAGCCCGAGGTGCTGGGCATCGAGTACCTGGGCCCCGACGCCGCCACCATCCGGGTCCAGGGCAAGACCCGGCCCGGCGCCCAGTGGCGCGTCAGCCGCCTGCTGCGGGTGCGCATCGCCGAGGCCCTGGCCGAGGCGGGGATCGACCTCCCGCCCTCCACGTTCGTCCGCCAGAACGTCCCGCCCCGCTGACCCAGGTGGCGTCACCCCCCGCTGGTGGGGAATGCTGGGCCGATGGCTGCTGGTCACGACTCCTCCACCGTCGACGAAGAGGTCCCGCACGAGCACCCGGGCGAGGGCGAGCCCGTCGGCGGTCACCAGGGCGACGACGTCGTGGCCGGCCACGACCACGACGACCACGGTCACGACGCGCACGATGACCACGGTCACGACGCGCACGACGACCACGGATCCGGTGGCGACCGCTGGGTGCTCATCCCGCTGCTCGTCGGCCTGGTGATCGGGCTGATCCTGGCGGCGTACTTCGGCCTTGCCAGCGGCGCCTCACCCCTGGGCTGATCCTCCGGCCGCTCGCCACCGCGACGGCCCTCCCGCCGCCGGCACGAGCACGTGCTGGTCGGCGATCCCCGCGGCGTCGCCCTCGTGGGCGATGACCACCACGGCCTGGTCGCGGCTGGCGGCCAGCAGATCGGCGAGCACGGCGCTCGCCGTGGCGGCGTCGAGGTGGGCGGTGGGCTCGTCGAGGACGATGGCGCGGTGGCCGCCGAGCAGGGCGCGGGCCAGGGCCAGGCGCTGGCGCTCGCCTCCGCTCATGGCCTCGGCGTCGCGCTCCAGCCGGGTGCCCAGGCCGTCGGGCAGGCCCTCGGCCCACCGATCGAGGTGGACGACGCGCAGGGCATCCCACAGGTCGGCATCGGTGGCGGTGGACGACGCCACGCGCAGGTTGTCGGCCAGCGTGGAGTCGGCGAACCACGGGTCCTGCTGGCACCACGTGACGAGGCGCCGCACCGCCTCGCCGCCGAGGTCGGGGGCGGGAGCACCGCCGATGCGGTAGTCGCCGGCCGCAGGGGTCAGGAACGACACGAGGGTGTTGGCGATGGTGGACTTGCCGGAGCCGCTGGGCCCGGAGATCACGGTGCGCGAGCCCTCGGCCAGCGCCAGGTCGATGCCCGTCACCTGGGCGGCAGCACCGGGCCAGCCGACGTCGACGTGGCGGAGCGCCAGGCCCCCATCGGTGGGCGGGTCGACCGGTGCCGCCGGCTCGGGCACGGGATCGGGCCGGTCGAGGATGGCGAGCACCCGGGCGGCTGACGCCTCGACGCGGGCGAGCACGTCGCCCGCCGCGCTCAGCGGGGCGAGCAGCTCGATGACGGCGAGCGGGAGGAGCACCAGGACGCCGAGCGCCGGTCCGGACAGGCCGTGGTGCGCCGGTCCGACCGCCGCCACCACCGCCGCGCACGTCAGGCCGGGAGCGGCGGCCGCCACGGCCGCGACCGACGACGAGACCCGGCCCTGGGCCGAGTCGAGCGCGTCGGCGCGCCGGGCGCCCGTCTCGATGCGGTCGCGCCAGGCGGTCTCGCCCCGGCAGGCCACCAGCTCCTCGACGTGCTCGGCCAGGTCGATGGTGGTGGCCGCCACCGCGCCGCGCTCGTCGGCGAGCGCCGCCCCCCGCCTCCGGGTGGCCCGGTGGGCGACGCCCGGCAGGGCCACCCCCACGACCAGCACGGCCACGGCCAGCACGGCACCGCCTGCGGGGTCGATCAGCCCGGCCAGCACCGCGGCGCCGCACGCAACGACGAGGGTGGAGATCAGTGGGCCGAGCACCCGGAGGAAGAGGTCCTGGAGCCGGTCGATGTCGTCGACCAGCCGGGTCAGCAGCTCGCCCCGGCCGCCGTCGGGCAGCCCGGTGGGGGCGAGGCGGGCCAGGCGGGCCACGGCGGTGGCCCGCAGGTCGGCCAGCAGGCGCAGGGTGGCGTCGTGCGACGCGAGGCGCTCGCCGTAGCGCAGCACGCCCTTGCCGATGGCGAACGTGCGGACCGCCACGGCGGCCACCGCGAGGTCGGCGAAGTCCGGGTGCTCGGCCGCCCGCATGATCAGCCACGCCGCGGTGGCCGCCAACCCCACCGTGCACACCTCGGTGAGCACGCCGAGCAGCTGGGCGCCGAGGAGCCGGGCCCGCTGCGGGCGGGCGGCGCGCAGCAGCCAGCGGATGGCGCCGGGGGAGGCGGAGGCGCCGGCGGCCGAGGCGACCGGCTCGAGCGCGTCGATCTCCTCGAACGTGTCGAGCGGGAGCGGGCGGGGCCGGGCCGCCGGGGCCGACGCGATCGGTGCCGGGGCGGCCGTGGGATCCGGCGAGCCGACAGCGGCGGCGACGGCCACCACGCGGTCGGCCGCGCCCGTGAGCCGGGCATCGTGGGTGACCGCCAGCGTGCCGACCCCGGCGTCGGCCGCCCAGCGCAGGGCGGCGATCACCCGATCGGCGGCGACCGGGTCGAGCTGGGCGGTGGGCTCGTCGAGCAGCAGGTGGCCCACGGTGCCGAGGTGCACGCCCACCAGCGCCCGGGCCACGGCCAGGCGGCGGCGCTCGCCCCCGGAGATCTGCGTGGGCAGCGAGTCGGCGAGGGCGGTCAGGCCCACCTGGTCGAGGGCGGCGGCCACGGCCCGGTCGGTGGGCGCGCCGGGAGCGTGGCCCAGGGCCGCCGCCGACGCCACCGTGGCCCCGAACGGCTGGGGGTGCTGGGGGACCCACGTGACCGCGGCGGTGCGGGCCGACGCGGTGAGCTCGCTCATGGCCCGCTCGCCCACGAGCACCTGCCCGCCGTCGGGATCGAGCGCGCCGCGCAGCACGTCGAGGAGCGTCGACTTGCCGGCTCCGCTCGGCCCGGAGAGGGCGACCAGCTCACCGGCGTCGAGCCGCAGGGACACGGGTGCCAGCCGGACCCCGCGCCGGTGGTCGGTGACCGACACGTCGGTGGCCACGAGCGGACCATCGGTGGGGGCGGCCAGGGTGCCCTCGGGCCGCACCGGCAGGGCGAGCGCCTCGGTGATCTCGACCGCCGCATCGGTGCCGGCGGTGGACGCGTGGAACGCGGCGCCGACCCGGCGGATGGGGAGCAGGCACTCGGGGGCGAGCAGCAGCACGATGAGCGCCGTCTGCAGCGAGATCGAGCCGTGGGTCAGCCGCAGGCCCAGGGTGACCGCCACCAGCGCGACCGTGAGGGTGGCGAGCAGCTCCAGGACCAGCGCCGACAGGAACGCCACCCGCAGCGTGCGCACGGTGGCCTGCCGGTACCGGTCGGTGACCACCCGCACCCGCTCGACCTGGGCCTCGGCCCGCCCGAAGAGGCGCAGGGTGGGCAGCCCGGTGATGACGTCGAGGAAGCGGCCGGCCAGGCGCTGCAGCGAGTCCCACTGCTTGGCCTGCTGGGCTTCGGTGGCCCGCCCGATGAGCACCATGAAGAACGGCACCAGCGGCACCACGATGATCAGGATCAGCGCCGACCAGCGGTCGGCCAGCAGGATCCGCAGCCCCGCCGCCAGCGGCACGACCACGGCGAGCATGAGCGCGGGCAGGTACGTGCGGATCCAGGGCTCCAGCGCATCGAGGGCGGTCGTGGTGAGCGCGCCCACCCGCGACGGGCCCAGCGCGGCCCGCTGGTCGGGGCGGATGCGGGCGAGGTGGTCGAGCACCCGCGTGCGCACGACCGTCCGGGTGGCGATCGAGGCGCGCGTGGCCGAACGTTCGGTGAGGGCGGCGGCGCCCATGCGCACCAGGGCGGCGGCCACCAGCCACGCGGCCAGTGGCGTCACCGCGGCGTGCTCGCCGCGCACCAGCCGCGGCAGGTAGCGGCTCAGCGCCTCGGCCTGGACGAGGATGGCCGCGGCCACGAGCACGGCGAACGACGCGCAGGCAACCAGGTGGGTGCGCAGCGCGGGGGACAGGCCGAGGATCCGGGGATCGAGCGGCCCGCGGGGTTCGGACGGCTGAGGGGCCGCCGCCTCGGGGGTCAGGGCTGTCCGGGCACGTGCACCGCAGGGATGTGCCGCTCGCCGATCCGGCGGCGGAACACCCAGTACGACCATGCCTGATACGCGAGGACCACGGGGGTCATGATCGCAGCAACCCACGACATGATGCGCAACGTGTAGGCGGTCGAGCTGGCGTTGTGGACCGTGAGGCTGAACGCCGGGTCCGTGGAGGAGGGCATGACGTCGGGGTACAGGCCCCCGAACAGGGCGATCATCGCGGCGGCGATGGCGATGCCGGTGGCGGTGAAGGCCCAGCCGTCGCGCCCGGCGCGGATCGCCACGAGCGACGCCACCAGGGCGACCGCGGCCACCAGGACCGGGCCCCAGGTCCACCCCGCGCCGCGCTCGACCTGGTTCCAGATGAGGAACACGGCCCCGAGCACGATGGCCACCGGCGCCACCCGCTGGGCGGCCAGCTTCGCCCGGTCGTGGATCGGCCCCTCGGTCTTCAGCGCCACGAAGTGCAGCCCGTGCAGGAGGAACAGCGAGGCGGTGACGGCCCCGCCGAGCAGGGCGAACGGGTTGAGCAGGGTGAAGAAGGTGCCGGTGAAGTCGCCGTGCCGGTTGATCGGCACGCCGGCGACGATGTTGGCGAACGCCACCCCCCACAGCACCGCCGGGACCCACGAGCCGAACGCGATGCAGAGGTCCCAGCGCTGGCGCCAGCGCGCGCTGTCGACCTTGCCCCGGTACTCGAACGCCACGCCTCGCACGATGAGGGCGATGAGGATCAGGAACAGCGCCAGGTAGAACCCGGAGAACAGGGTGGCGTACCAGTTGGGGAACGCCGCGAACGTGGCGCCGCCGGCCGTGATCAGCCACACCTCGTTGCCGTCCCAGACCGGCCCGATGGTGTTGATGAGGATGCGCCGGTCGGTCTCGGTGCGCCCGAGCGGGTGGAGGAGCATGCCGACGCCGAAGTCGAAGCCCTCCAGGAAGAAGTAGCCGGTCCAGAGGACGCCGATGAGGATGAACCAGAACGTGGTGAGCTCCATCACGGTCCCCGGTCAGTAGGCGAAGGCCAGCACGTCGGCCTCGCGCTCGTCGGATGGGGAGCTGCCGTCGCCCGGCTCGGCATCGGGATCGTCGGGATCGGGCGGGGGCGCCACGTAGGGCATCACCCCTTCGGGCCCGGCGGAGATGTAGCGGCGCAGCAGGAGGATCTCGACGACCAGCAGCACGCCGTAGAGCAGGGCGAAGCCCACCAGCGTGGTGATGACCATGCCGCTCGACACGCTGGGCGACGAGGCGTTGGCGGTCATGAGCCGCAGCTCGGGGATGCCCTTCGGGTTGGGGGCGACCACCCACGGCTGGCGCCCCATCTCGGTGAAGATCCAGCCGGTGGCGTTGGCGATGAACGGCGTGGCGATCACGGCGATCGACCCCACCCGCAGCCACTTCTTGTCGGTGGGCAGCTGCTTGCCCTTGCGGGTCTTCCACCAGGCGACCACGGCACCGAACGAGGCGATGGCGCCGAACCCGATCATCGACCGGAAGCCCCAGTACGTGATGACGAGGTTGGGGCGGTAGTCGCCGGGGCCGAACTTCTCGCGGTACCGGGCGTTGATGTCCTTGACCCCTTCGACCTTCCCGTCGAACGTGCCGGTGGCCATGAACGACAGGAGCCGCGGGACCACCACGGTCCGCACGTCGCACTCGGCGCCCACGTTGCCCACCGCGAACACCGACAGGCCGGCGGGCTGCTCGGTGTCGCACAGCGCCTCGGCCGCCGCCATCTTCATGGGCTGCTGCTCGAACATGAGCTTGGCCTGGTAGTCGCCGCTGACGGCGACCGCGATGCCCATGGCGAACGTCAGGTAGATCGAGGTGCGCACCGCCTTGTGCAGGGCCACGTGGTCGGCGTCGGGCATCGGGCGGTCGCGCATGAGCAGCCACGCCGACACGCCGCCGACGAACACGGCCGCGGTCAGCAGGGCGCCGGCCAGCACGTGCGGGTAGGCGGCGAGGGTGGTGGAGTTGGTGAGCACGGCGCCGATGTCGGTGAGCTCGGCGCGGCCGGTGGCCGGGTTGTAGATGGCGCCGACGGGGTGCTGCATCCAGGAGTTGGCGGCCACGATGAAGTACGCCGACAGCGCGGCGCCGATGGCCGCGGCCCAGATGGTGGCGAGGTGCAGGCGAGGGGAGAGGCGGTCCCAGCCGAAGATCCACAGGCCGAGGAACGTCGACTCCAAGAAGAAGGCGACCAGTGCCTCCATGGCCAGCGGCGCACCGAACACGTCGCCGACGAACCGGGAGTACCGGGCCCAGTTCATGCCGAACTGGAACTCCTGGACGATGCCCGTGACCACGCCCATGGCGAAGTTGATGAGGAACAGCTTCCCGAAGAACTTGGTGAGGCGGAGGTAGGCCTCGTCGCCGCTGCGGTACCACCGGGTCTGGAAGTACGCCACCGTCAGGCCCAGCCCGATCGTGAGCGGCACCATCAAGAAGTGGTACACGGTCGTGATCCCGAACTGCCATCGAGACAGGGTCACCACGTTCATGGCCGGCTCCTTCTGACGCTGGGCACCGCTCGTCCTCGAACGATACGTCCAGGGTAGGCCATGCATCGGTGAAGGTGATGGGTCGATGGCGTGTGATCTGTGACACCGATGGAAGGTCGAGCGCGTTGGTGCTCAGCCGGCGCGGGGCCGTTCGGTGGTCGGACCGGATCGGGTCAGGGCCCCTCGGGGTCCTGGTCGGCGCACTCCCACGGGCAGTGGCGGCACCCCTGGCTGCAGCAGTAGCCGCGCTCGGCGAGGTAGCGGGCGGTGAGCACGGTGTACCCGCTGCCCGGGTCGACGTAGGTGGACAGCCCGGCGTCGCTCGCCCGCTCGTGGCGACCGAGGATGTCGGCCCGGCGCGGGTGGTCGAGCGCGAGGCGGCTGGGGTGGGGCTCGAGGCGCCACCCGCGTCGCATGGGCCCGCTCGGGCCCGGCTTCACCCTTCGGCGGCCGGGACCGGCGCGAGGACCACGTCGACGGTGGCCTCGCCGTCGGCGGCCAGCTCGCGGGTGGTGACGGCCGCGACCGAACCGGCGGCCTGGACGTCGCCCAGCGCCAGGGCCAGCGCCGCGAGGCGGTCGGGGGTGTCGGTGACGGTGATCGACTCGACGTCGGCGCGCATCGAGACCTTGCCGTCGGACTTGGCCTTGCGGATGCGGCCGAGCACGTCGGCGGCGACGGCCAGGACCGACGGAACCCCGTCGGCGCCGGGCTGGTCGCCGGCGAGGGCGCGCAGGGCGTTGGCCTCGGGCCAGGCCGCGAGGTGGACCGACGGCGCCTCGAAGCCGGGGAGGGCGCCGTCGTCGGTGCGGCACCACGACCAGACCTCTTCGGTGACGTAGGGCAGGAACGGGGCGAACAGGCGCAGCAGCGTGTTGAGCGCGGTGCGCAGGGCGGCGCGGGCGGAGATCGCAGTGGGATCGTCGTCGCGGTAGGCGCGGCCCTTGACCAGCTCGAGGTAGTCGTCGCAGAAGCTCCAGAAGAACTCCTCGGTGCGCTGCAGGGCTCGGGCGTAGTCGAAGGCCTCGAAGGCGCGGGTGGCGTCGTCGACCAGCGCGGCCAGCTCGGCCAGCATCGTGAGGTCGATGGGCTCGGTGACGGCCGCACCGGCGGGGGCGTCGCCGGCGCCCAGGGCGAACTTCGACGCGTTGAGGACCTTGATGGCCAGGCGGCGGCCGATCTTCATCTGCCCCGGGTCGAACGCGGTGTCGGTGCCCGGCCGGCCGCCGGCCGCCCAGTAGCGGACGGCATCGGAGCCGTGCTGCTCGAGCAGGTCGGTGGGCACGACGACGTTGCCGACCGACTTCGACATCTTCTTGCGGTCGGGATCGAGGATCCACCCGGACAGGGCCGCGTTGGCCCACGGGACGGTGCCGTGCTCGTAGTGGCTGCGGACGACCGTGGAGAACAGCCAGGTGCGGATGATCTCGTGGGCCTGGGGCCGGACGTCCATGGGGAACGTCTGGGCGAACAGGGCCTCGTCCTCCTCCCAACCGCAGGCGATCTGCGGGGTGAGCGACGAGGTGGCCCAGGTGTCCATGATGTCGGGGTCGCCGCTGAAGCCGCCGGGCTGGTCGCGCTGGTTCGCGGTGTAGCCGGCGGGGACGTGGCTCTGCGGGTCGATCGGCAGGTCGGCCTCGGCCGGGACGAGCGGCTGGTCGTGGTTCGGCTGGCCGTCGGCGTCGAGGGCGTACCAGAGCGGGATCGGGACGCCGAAGAAGCGCTGGCGGGAGATGAGCCAGTCGCCGTTGAGGCCGCCGACCCAGTTGTCGTAGCGGTGGCGCATGTAGTCGGGGTGCCAGACCAGCTCGGCGCCGCGGGCGAGCAGCGCCGAGCGCAGCTCCTCGGAGCGGCCGCCGTTGCGGATGTACCACTGGCGGGTGGTGACGATCTCGAGCGGCTTGTCGCCCTTCTCGTAGAACTTCACCGGGTGGCTGATCTTCTTGGGCTCGCCGAGGAGCTCGCCGCTCGACGTGAGCAGCTCGACCATGACCTGCTGGGCGCCGCCTGAGGCCTTGCCGGCGAACTGGTCGTAGGCGGACTTGGCGGCGTCGTTGGGCAGCCACTCGGGCGCCTCGCGGAGGAAGCGGCCGTCCTTGCCGATGCTGGCGCGGGTGTCGAGCTGCAGCTCCCGCCACCAGATGACGTCGGTGAGGTCGCCGAAGGTGCAGATCATGGCGATGCCGGTGCCCTTGTCGGGCTCGGCCAGCTTGTGGGCCAGGACCGGGACCTCGACCCCGAAGACCGGCGTGGTGACCGTGGACCCGAACAGCGGCTGGTAGCGCTCGTCGTCGGGGTGGGCGACCACGGCGACGCAGCTGACGAGCAGCTCGGGCCGGGTGGTGGAGATGACGATGTCGCCGCCGCCGTCGGTGCGGTGGAACGCGAGGTCGTGGTAGGCGCCGGGGCGCTCGCGGTCCTCCAGCTCGGCCTGGGCGACGGCCGTCTGGAAGGTGGTGTCCCAGAGGCTGGGCGCCTCGGACGAGTAGGCCTCGCCCCGGGCCAGGTTGCGCAGGAACGCCCGCTGGCTCGTGCGCTGCGACCGCTGGGAGACCGTGGTGTAGGTGAGGCTCCAGTCGACCGACAGGCCGACCAGGCGGAAGAGGTCTTCGAAGACCTGCTCGTCGGTGAGGGTGAGCTGCTCGCACAGCTCGACGAAGTTGCGGCGGCTGATCGCCTCGAAGTCGTGGCGCTTCTTCCCAGGCTGGGCGGGCGGCGCGTAGCCCTCGGCGTAGGGGACCGTGGGGTCGCAGCGGACGCCGAAGAAGTTCTCGACGCGGCGCTCCGTGGGCAGGCCGTTGTCGTCCCAGCCCATGGGGTAGAAGACGGCCTTGCCGCGCATGCGCTGGTAGCGGGCGACGGTGTCGGTGTGCGTGTAGCTGAAGATGTGGCCGACGTGCAGCGAGCCCGACACGGTGGGCGGCGGCGTGTCGATCGAGAAGACCTGCGCCCGCTCGGCGGTGCGGTCGAAGCGGTACGTGCCCTGCTCGTCCCACACCGCGCCCCAGCGCGCCTCGAGACCCTCGAGGGACGGCTTGTCGGGAACGTTCGGCGTCGGCATAGGGGTCCAACGGTACCGGCCGTCCCGCGACCCCTCCGAACCCGTTCGCCCTCGCTCGCCCTCCGCCGAACTTGCTGTGATCGGCCGGCGGTCGGCCCGGGCGATCACAGAAAGTTCGGGGGAGGGGTGGGGCGGGTCCGGGGGTGGGGTGGGGGATCGGCCAGAATCGTCGGCGTGAGCTTCCCGGCGATCCACCTGTACGACACGCGGCGCCGCGCCGTCGTCCCCTTCGAGCCCCTGGTCCCCGGCCACGTGGGCATCTACACGTGCGGGCCCACCGTCTACGCCCCGCAGACGCTGGGCAACATGCGCAGCCAGTTCACCCCCGACCTCCTCCGCCGGGTGCTCATCGCCAGCGGGCTGGCCGTCACGTTCGTCACCAACATCACCGACGTCGGCCACCTCACCAGCGACGCCGACGACGGCGACGACAAGATGGAGAAGACGGCCAAGGCGCAGGGGATCAGCGCCGCCGACGTGGCCGCCCACTGGACCGAGCAGTGGGCCACCGACCGGCGCCGCCTCGGCATGCTCGAGCCCGACGTCCGCCCGGCCGCCAGCGAGCACATCGCCGAGCAGATCGCCATGGTCCAGGAGCTCGAGGCGCAGGGCCGCACCTACGTGATCGACGACGGCGTGTACTTCGACGTGGCCACGTTCCCCGCCTACGCCGACTTCGCCGGCCTCGACCTCGATGAGCTCGAGGCCACGGGCCGCGTCGACAACAGCGACAAGCGCCACCCCGCCGACTTCGCGCTCTGGAAGCTGAGCCCGGCCGGCAGCACCCGCCTCCAGGAGTGGGACTCGCCGTGGGGCGTCGGCTTCCCGGGCTGGCACATCGAGTGCTCCGCGATGGCCACCAAGTACCTGGGCGACCGCTTCGACATCCACACGGGTGGCGTCGACCACATCCGGGTCCACCACACCAACGAGGTGGCCCAGTCCGAGTGCTCGCTCGGCGTCCACCCCTGGGTCTCGGTCTGGGTGCACACCGAGTTCCTCGACCTCAAGGGCCGCAAGATCTCCAAGAGCGCGGGCGACGTGCTGCTCGTCGACACGCTCGTCGACGAGGGCATCGAGCCGCTGGCGTTCCGGTACTTCCTGCTCCAGGCGCACTACCGCCAGCAGCAGGAGTTCACCTTCGACGGCGTGCGGGCCGCCGGCACCGCGCTGCGCCGCCTCGTCCACCACGCCGTGGTGGCGCGCGATGCCGTCGACGGGGCCACCGACGGCGACGACCCGGCTCGCACCACCCCGTTCCGAGAGGCGTTCTGGGGCTTCCTGGCCGACGACCTGAACTCGCCGAGGGCGCTGTCGGTGGCGTCGACGGTCGCTCGCTCCACCGAGCTGACCGACGCCGACCGGTGGAGCCTGCTCGCCGACTTCGACCGAGCCCTGGGCTTCGGCCTGGCTGACGCCACCGACCCCGAGCAGTCGGGCGACGAGTCCGCCGACCCGCGCATCGCCGCCCTGCTCGCCGAGCGCACCGCGGCGCGCGCCGCCAAGGACTGGGCCGAGGCCGACCGCATCCGCGACGTCCTGGCCGCCGAGGGCCTCGAGGTCGTCGACACCCCCGACGGCCCGCAGGCCCGGCGCCGCTGACACGCTCCCCGTTGCGGGCGCAGGGTTCGCTTGGCATCGTGTCCGGAGGTCCGTCTAATCTCGGGCGGATAGTTACCGCCCGGTAACAACCGTCGTGTCCGCCTCTGACCAACCCCTGTTTGGCAGGGAGTCCGGACCAGCACTCGGAAGGTCGTGCCATGGCAGAGTTCTCGCTCGCGCTCAACGAGGATCAGGAACAGCTCCGGGACTGGCTCCACCAGTTCTCCAAGGACGTCATCCGTCCGGCTGCGGAGGAGTGGGACGAGAAGGAGGAGTTCCCCTGGCCCATCGTCCAGGAGGCCGCCAAGATCGGGCTCTACTCGGTCGACTTCGTCACCAACGCCATGATCGGTGACCCCACCGGGCTCACCATGCCGATCGCCATCGAAGAGGTCTTCTGGGGCGATGCCGGCATCGGCCTCTCCATCTTCGGATCGGGCCTCGCGGCGGCGGGCATCGCCGGCAACGGCACCACCGAGCAGCTCATCGAGTGGGTGCCCCAGTGCTACGGCACGGCCGACGACGTCAAGCTGGGCGCCTTCTGCGTGTCCGAGCCCGACGCCGGCTCCGACGTGAGCTCGCTGCGCACCCGGGCCGTCTACGACGAGGCCAAGGACGAGTGGGTGCTCAACGGCACCAAGGCGTGGATCACCAACGGCGGCATCGCGGATGTGCACGTCGTGGTCGCCGCGGTCGACCCCGAGCTGCGCGGCCGCGGCCAGGCCAGCTTCATCGTCCCGCCGAACACCCCCGGGCTGTCGCAGGGCCAGAAGTACAAGAAGCACGGCATCAAGGCCAGCCACACCGCCGAGGTCGTCCTCGAAGACGTGCGGGTGCCCGGCCACTGCCTGCTCGGTGGCAAGGACAAGCTCGACGAGAAGCTGGCCAGGGCCCGCGAGGCGCTGACCACGCCCAAGAAGGAGTCCTCCGGCAAGCAGCCGGCCATGGCCACCTTCGAGGCCACCCGCCCGGCCGTGGGCGCCCAGGCCATCGGCGTCGCCCGTGCCGCCTACGAGATCGCCCTGCAGTACGCCCAGGAGCGCAACGCGTTCGGCAAGGCCATCATCCACAACCAGGCCATCGCCTTCATGCTCGCCGACATGGCGACCGAGATCGACGCCGCCCGCCTGCTCGTGCAGCGCGCCGCGTGGCTGTCGAAGAACGGCAAGTACGTCAACGCCGAGGGCTCCATGTCCAAGC
Organism: Aquihabitans sp. McL0605; assembly: GCF_049993875.1. Classification (NCBI taxonomy): domain Bacteria; kingdom Bacillati; phylum Actinomycetota; class Acidimicrobiia; order Acidimicrobiales; family Iamiaceae; genus Aquihabitans; species Aquihabitans sp. McL0605. Next base: position 1,063,175 of record NZ_CP188252.1, on the reverse strand, counting down.
TCAAGGCCGGCCGCACCGCGGTCTGGGTCACCGAGCGGGCCATCCAGATCCTGGGCGGCTACGGCTACACCCGCGAGTACGGCGTCGAGCGCATGCACCGCGACGCCAAGATCTTCGACATCTACGAGGGCACCGAGCAGATCCAGCAGCTCGTGATCTCCCGGGCCATCTCCGGCCTGCGCATCGAGTAGCAGCCCGGACCACCCGCAACCTGGCACCGTCCACGGACCTCCGCGTCCGGGAAGGGTGCCAGGTTCGGGTCTCGAGGGTGGCGGCGAAGCTGATCGCCCGGTGAGTGCCCGCGACCAGCGGGGGTCAGGGGTGCCGCGGGTAGTTCCACGGCCCGCTCGACAGGTGCGATCGGGCGATCAGCGCCGGCGCGAACCGCCCGTGGAGCACCAGGTCGCTGCTGGGCAGGACCGGGAGTCCGTGGCCGACGGCCCGCAGGTCATGGCGGGTCTCGAGGTCGGGGTGGATGAGCACGGTGGTGTGCTGCGCCGGCCCCGCCGCCAGTCGTAGCAGCAGCTCGTCCATCCGGGGCCCAGAGGGGAGATGGACCTCGGTCAGGTCGATGAGCAGCGGCGTCTCCCCAGCACCGTCGATCAGGTGCTCCACCAGGACGTCTGCTTGGTCCGAGGCGTCGAGGACGCCGCCCAGGTGGACGATGCACGCCCCGCCGCAGTGCTCGGTGGTGACGACGATCATCTTGGTCGCTCCCTGTGCTCTCTACCCCCCATCGTGAGCCGTCGTCGCCCCGACCGCCAGGGGCCTTGGTCCTCTCCCGGTGGTCTGGGGCGACCCCCGGCTTCGGCGCGCCGACGGGCCGCAGGTCAGCGGCCCCGTTCACGTCGAAGGGTGCGATCGAGCGATCAGCGCCGACGCGAAGCGGCCGTGGCGGCCGAGGTCGTTGCTGGGGAGGACCGGGAGGCCCTGGGAGTCGGCGCGGAGGAGGCGGCGCGTCTCGAGGTCCGGGTGGATGAGCACCGTGGTGCTGTGGGTGGGCCGCGACGCCAGGCATCGGAGCAGCGCGCTCAGCTTGGGTCCGCCCGCCGGGTGCAAGCCGCTCAGGTCGACGAGGAGGGGGTCCTCGGCCGCCGCTTCGACCAGGTGGTCGGCGAGGAGGCTCGGTTCGTCCGATTCCTCGAGGGAGCCGACGAGGTGGACCACGCAGGCACCGTCGCAGTGCGCTGTCGTGAAGAGGACCATCGTGACGCTCCCTGCCGATCGGCTACCTCGATCGTGTGCCGTCGCCGGGTCCGGCGCCAGGGCCCTTGGTCCCATGTGGGCGGACCCGATCGACGTGGTGACCAACGGCCCTGTCGGGCGCCGCCAGGCCTGCTTCGAGGTCGATGGGTTCGACCGGCCGAGCCGCTCCGGGTGGAGCGTCGTCGTGCGGGGCCGTCTCGAGGAGGTGCCCGCGACCGACCACGCCACCCGCGCCGAGCTCGAAGGACTGGTGGAGCCGTGGACCCGAGGCGATGATCCCCACGTGGTCCGCCTGGTGCCCACCGTCATCACCGGTCGCCGCATCCGCCCTCGGCCCGCACCGAGGAAGCCCAGCCCATCGCCCGTGGGGTGATCGCTCGACGGCTGCGGGCCGGGCGGGGTCGGGTGCTCGGAGCGGTGGCTCAGGTCATCGGCGCGTCGAGGTCCAGGTCGTAGTCGACCTCGCCGCCCTCGAACGTCGCCTGGAACGGCCGCCCTGCGCCCATGACGAGGTCCTGCATCGGTCGGTTCGTGGCGAGGGTGACCGCGCGCAGGTGGTGGAAGCCGCGATCGGCGGCGAGCGCGGTGAGCAGGCTCATGAGCAGCGTCCCGATGCCCCGGTGCTGGTGGTCGTCCGTGACGGTGAACGCGACCTCGGCGGTCTTGACGGGCGCGGCGGTGATGCGGTCGTAGCGGCCGACCCCGACGATGCGGCCGCCGTCCTCGACGAGGACGGCCTCTCGATCGAGGTGGTCGACGCGCGTGAAGTGGTCGGCTTCGGCCGCGGAGAGGTGCGGATGCCCGCTGAAGAAGCGCCGGTACTGCGACTCCGGCGACAGGCCCTCGTGGAACCGCCTCAGGGCGGTGGCGTCTTCGGGCTGGATCGGCCGCACGTGGACGACGCCGCCGTCGTCGAGATGGAAGGGTCGTCCTCGGGGGCCGTCCACCGTCGGCGGCAGCCCTGCGTCGTGCACCTCGGCATCCATGGATCCATCGTCGCTGGGCCGGGAGGGCCGGACCAGGGTCGGAGGTCCCTTGCTGTCACCACACGGCGAGCAGCAGCGCCGCCCAGGGGGAACACCCTCATGGCGATGCCCGCGACCGACGTGGCCCCGAGCGGAAGCGGTACCGGTCCGGACCGGTACCGCCCGTGTGCCGGTGGGCTCAGGGCCGGCCGCGCTTGTCGGCCTGGCGGACGGCGTAGACCGCCGCTTCGGTGCGCCGGCTCATCCCGAGCTTCATCAGCACGTTCGACACGTAGTTCTTCACGGTCTTCTCGGCGAGGAACATGCGCTCGCCGATCTGCCGGTTGGTGAGGCCCTCGGCGAGGAGGTCGAGGATGTTGCGCTCCTGGGGGGTTAGCGATGCGAGCCGCGGGTCCTCGGTGCTGCCGCGGCGCAGGCGGTCGATGGCTCGGGCGGCGAGGGCCGGGTCGAGCAGCGACTCGCCCGCGGCGGCGCGGCGGATGCTGGACACGAGGTCGTTGCCCCGGATCTGCTTGAGCACGTAGCCGGCGGCCCCGGCGATGACGCTGTCGAGCATCGCCTCCTCATCGGTGAAGCTCGTGAGCATCAGGCAGGCGATCTCTGGGTGCGACGATCGGATCTCGCGGCAGACCTCGATGCCCGAGCCGTCGCCCAGCTGCACGTCGAGGACCGCGACGTCGGGGTGGCTCGTGGCGATGCGATCCAGCGCCTCGGCGACCGACCCGGCCTCGGCGACGACCAAGAGGTCGGGCTCGGCCTCGATCAGGTCGCGGACCCCTCGCCGGACGATCTCGTGATCGTCGAGGAGGAACACGCGCGTGCGAGGTGGCGGATCGTCGTGGGGGGCGGCGTCACTCATGTTGTTGGCATCCGTTCATGGTGCTCCTGGGGCCCGGCTCGTGGGGAACCGACGTGACGTTACGGCGCGTCGGATGCGGGGCGCGGGGGACCGCAGCAGCTGGCGCCTGGTCACCGGGCCCCAGGGGGGAGGTGACCGCCGACGTGGCGTCCGCTGACGATGGTGGCGTCGATGCGCACGTAGGCATCGCCGTGCCCGACCCACGGTCGCAGGGGGAGGGTCGTCGCCCGTTCGAGGTCGACCGGTTCGGTGAGCACGTGCGCGGTGCCGGTAATGGACACGCTCCAGCCGCTGTGCGCCTCGGCATCGAAGTGGTCGACCTCGAGGCACAGCACCTGGCCGGCGCTCGCCGCCATGAGCTTCGCGCCGGCGTCGGTGCGGAACACCGGGTCCCGGCCGAGCAGCGCGAAGTGCACCGGCAGGATCGCCGGGAGCGCGTTGACCGTGACGCCGATCCGGCCGAAGTGGGTCGAGCCCATGAGCACGAAGCAGTCGTGCTCGGAGAGGTGCTCCAGCCCGGTGTGACGGCTCGTGTCGGTGTCCATGTCAGGCCTCCCCGGGGCGCTCGGCGACCGGCGTTCGGTCGTGGTTGCCAGCGTGAGGGCGGCGGCTGTCGCCGCCCAGGGCCGATGGTCCCAACCTCGCAGGCCGGCTCCTGCCTGTCGGTGCGCCTCCGCTGGTAGGCCGGGCGTGGGACCTTCGGCCCTGGTGACCAGATCGCCCCGGGCGCACGATCGGCGCATGCACCTCCTCATGATCGAAGACCGGCCAGGGATCGCGGCGAGCAGCACGAGTGCACTCGAGCGAGCCGGCCACCAGGTCCACCGCTGCCACGAGGGGACCGGTTCGTTCCCTTGCCGCGGCCTGACCGGCGGGTGCCCGCTGGAGGGTCCGCAGCCGATCGACCTCGTCGTCGACGTCCGCTGCGGCACCGATGCGGCCGCCACGGCCAGCGAGGCGGGCGGGACGTGCGCCCTGCGCCGCGGCGTGCCGGTGCTCGTCGACGGTCGCACCGATCCGTTCCCCGGGTGGGCGGCGGTCCGCCGGGAGGACGAGGACCTGCTCCCTGCCTGCGAACGGGCCCTCGCGGACCACGACCGGGCCCGGTCTGCCCCCATCCAGATCGAGGTCGACCGGCTCCTCGAGGTCCACGCCCCTGGCTCGGGGCCGTCGACCGTGCGGTTCGGTCGGACGACCATGGGCACGTCCATCCAGGTCGAGGTGCCGGTCTCCGTCTCGCCGAGCTTCGCGGGCACGATCGCCGCCCGCGTCCACGCCATCGAACGGGCGCGGGGTGCCGGGCACCGGGTGCTCGACATCGGCGTCACCGGTCCCGAGCCGGCCTGAGCGGCACGTTCCCGGGACGCAGACGGCACGGGACGACCCGAAGGGGATGGGGACCTTCGGCCCTGGGCGGCGCGTGCCGGCGGGTGCACGCTGAGCAGAGACGATCACGGAGGACAGAGCCATGACGATCATCACCGTCGGATTCGATGGGTCCCGCCAAGCCCACCAGGCGCTCGAGTGGGCGGCCGACACCGCGTCGGCGAGCGGCGCCCGCGTCCACGTGATCCGCACCTGGGCCGAGCCGATGTTCTTCCCCGGTGCGGTCTCGGCGGGGAGCCCCGCCGAGAGCGAGTACAAGCTGGCGCTCGAGGACCTGCTGGATGCGATCGGTGACTCCCAGCGGCGCCACCCGGGCGTCGAGTTCACCCACACCGTCTCCGCCGACCCCCCGGCACCGGCGCTCCTCGACGCCTCGGGCGGTGCATCGATGCTGGTCGTCGGCGCACGCGGCCGGGGCGGCTTCGGCCGGCTCCTGCTCGGGTCGGTCAGCCAGAAGGTCGCCGCCCGCGCCGAGTGCCCCGTGGTCGTGGTGCGCGGTCCCGGATCGCCGCGCGGCGATGTCGTCGTGGGCGTCAGCGGCTCCGAGGAGGGCCGCGCCGCACTGGCCTGGGCCGCCGAGCAGGCCGGGCTCCGCAGCGTCCGCCTCCGCTGCGTGCTCGCCTGGAGCTACCTGCTCCCGCAGGGCCTCCACGGGGAGGAGCAGTTCCAGCCCGACTACACCCCGGAGGTGGCGAGGTCGGCGCTCGAGACGATCGTCGCAGAGGTGCTCGGCCCGGATCCGGCGGTGGAGATCGAGCTCGAATCACCCTGCGAGCTGGCGGCGAAGGCGCTGATCGAGCGCTCCGAGGAGGCATCGCTGCTCGTCGTCGGACCACGGGAAGGGCGCCACCCCCACCTCGAGTCGGGCTCGGTGACCCTGCAGGTCCTGCACCACGCCGCGGTCCCGGTGGCGATCGTCCACCAACGGGCCTGGATCGACGGCTGAGCGCGCCGCTCGGCCGTGGCGCTCAGCGGCCGAGCGGCACCGTCCACTCGAGCCGGCAGCCGCCTTCGGGTCGGGGCGACAGCGATGCCGCCCCGCCGAGCTCCTCGGCGCGGCCGGTGATGTTCGTGATGCCGTTGCCGCGGAGGCCGTCCCCGTCGGAACCGGATCCGCCGAGGCCGCAGCCGTCGTCGTCGACGGTCAGGCGGAAGGAGTCGCCGACCGACACCTCGACCGAGGCCGTCGAGGCGCGTGCGTGCTGCACGACGTTCGACAGGGCCTCGCGCAGGACGGGCACCACGTGGTTGACGATGGGTTCGTCGACCGACTCGATCGGCCCTTCGAACATCACCGTCGGTTCGAACCCGAGGTCGAGCCCCGAGATCACGTCGAGCAGGCGCCCTCGGACGCTGGGGGCCTGGGCCAACGGGGTCTGGAGCGAGAAGATCGCGATGCGCAGCTCGCGGATGGTCTCGTCGAGGTCGTTGATGGTGGCTTCGAGCCGGGGCCGGACCCGTTCGTCGCTGAGCGACGCGGCCGCCTGGAGGCTGAGGCCGGCCGCGAACAGCCGCTGGATGACCGTGTCGTGGAGATCCCGTGCGATCCGGTCGCGGTCCTCGGCCAGGGCGAGCACCTGCTTCGCGTCCTGGAGCTGCTCCTGGCTGACGCGCAGCTCCTCGGCCGCGGCGAGGCGCTCGGCGATGTTTCGGATCGCGGCGACCACGAACAGGCCGCCGTCCAACGTGAGCGGGCTCAGGCTGATCTCGGCGTCGAACTCGGTGCCGTCGACGCGCCGGGCCCGGAGCTCGAGGCCGGCGCCCATCGATCGCACCTCGGGGTGCGCCCGGTACCGGGTCCGGTGCGCTCGGTGGCGGCCCCGGAGCTGGGTGGGGAGCAGGTCATCGACGGAGGTGCCGACGAGCTCCTTCGCCTCCGCCCCCAGGAGGGTGCCGGCCTGGTCGTTGGCGAACGCGATCTCACCAGACTCGGCGACCACCAGGATCCCGTCGGGGGCGGCATCGAAGAGCGACCAGGCGAAGTCGTCTCCCACCCCGTCGAGGAGCTGCGATCGGTGTCCCATCGTCGCCCTCTCCCTCGGAACCTGCCGGCGTCGCTGAAGGCCAGCGTCAGCCGCGAGTGTAGGGACAGGTGGTTCACCCCCTGGCCGGGAGCCGGCCGCGGCGAGCGGATCAGGTCTCGTCGGGATGACCCGCCGGCAGCTCCGATGCGATCTCCGGGAGGCCCTCGGACGGTCCGCTCAACGATCCGAGCGGGAGGTAGAGCTCGAACTCGGCCCGGCGGGCATCGGCGAGCTCGAGCCGGCCCCCGACGGACTGGACGAGGGTCCGGGCCAGGGCCAGGCCGACGCCGGATCCGTTGCCGACCGAGACGTGGCGGGTGAAGATCGCCTGGTCGAACCCGGCGGGGATCCCGGGGCCGTCGTCGGACACGGTCACGACGAGGTGCCCGTTGGTGCGGCGGGCACGGAGCCGGACCGTTCCCCGGCCGTGCTGGAGGGCGTTCTCGATGAGCACGTTCAACACCTCGGCGATCGGGCGGGCGGGGATCAGGGCCTCGGCGACGCCCGCCTCGAGGTCGACGTCGATCCGGCGTCCGTCGGGCGCGGCCAGCGGATCCCACCGGGCGCGGGTCGCGTCGAACACGTCGCCGGCGGCGCCGAGCTCCGTGGTGGTGACGGCGTCCGAGCGAGCGAGGGTGAGCAGCTCGGAGATGGTGGCATCCAGGCGGTCGACCTCGAGGAAGGCGTCCTCGAGCGCGGGGCCCATCTCGTCGGGCCCGCCCATCGCCGCCTCCTCCAACCGGACGCGCAGGGCCGTGAGCGGGGTGCGGAGCTGGTGGGAGGCGTTCGACGAGAACTCGCGCTCGCGCCGGACCAGGTCGGCGATCCGGGCGCTGCTCGAGGTCAGCGCGGCACCCACCGCGTCCACCTCGGGGATGCCGACCGGCGCGACGGGCACGGAGAAGTCGCCGGCCCCCAGGCGCCTCGATGCGGCGGCGAGGTCGTCGAGGGGACGGCCGAGCCGGTTGGCTTCGCGCACGGCCAGCGCCACCGCGACCGCCATGCCGGCGACGGCGAGCCCGGCGACGATCAGCCACGCTTCGACCGTCCGACCGTCTGCTTCGCGGGCCGAAGCGAGGACGGTGATGTGCACGCCCGTCGCCGTGTCGATCTGCGCCTCGATCGTCCGGCCACCGGGCCGGGAGCCGACGCGGGTGGTCCGTCCCGCGGCGTCGCGGACGACGACGTACCGGTCGTCGCGGGCCGCCGTGCTGACTGCTGACGCGGGCACCGGCTTGCCCTGCTCGCTCGGCTCGGAGATGGCGAACCCGATGGCGTCGGCCTCGCGGTCGAGCGAGCGCACCGCCTGCTCGCGGGCCAGGTGCGAGGCGATGATCCCCAGCGGGACGCCGAGCACGGTGACCCCGACGACGATGACCGCGAGGAACGCGCGCAGGAGCCGCCGGCGCACCTCAGCCTCGCTCGAACCGCAGGCCGACCCCGCGCACCGTGGTGATGAACCGGGGGGCGACCGGATCGTCGCCGAGCTTGCGCCGCAGCCAGGACACGTGCATGTCGAGCGTCTTGGTCGACCCGAACCAGTGCTCGTCCCACACCTCGTCCATGATCCGCTCCCGCGTCACGACGGTCCCCGCGTTGCGCACCAGCAGGGTGAGGAGCTGGAACTCCTTGGGCGAGAGCGTCACCTCCGCGCCGTCCACCCACACCCGGCGGGCGGCCACGTCGACGCGGACCGGTCCCTGCACCAGCTCATCGCCCTCGGGCACCCGGCGCAGGTTGGCCCGGACCCGGGCCAGCAGCTCCGACAGGCGGAACGGCTTGGTGACGTAGTCGTCCGCCCCGGCATCGAGGCCGAGCACCGCATCGAGCTCCTCGGCCCGAGCGGTGAGCATGAGGACGGGCAGATCGAGGTCGGTCCGCCGGATGCGCCGGCACACCTCGACGCCATCGATGCCCGGGAGCCCGACGTCGAGCACGATCAGGTCGACTCCGCCACGCTCGAGCCGCTCGAGCGCGGCCTCGCCGGTGCCCACCGACTCGACCTCGTGGCCGTCGCGGCTCAGCGCCCGAGCCAGGGGCGCAGAGATGGCATCGTCGTCCTCGACGAGCAGCAGCTGAGCCATGGCGGGAGCGTACGGGTCCGACCCCGGCGGCCACGGGAAACCAGCTGGTCTTTGCCGAACCTTGACCTGCCCTTGGACCGAGCGTGGGCGTGGGGTTCGTACCGTCGTCTCCATGGACAGCACCCCCCACCCCGAACTGAACCACACCGCCCGTGGAGCCGGCGTCGTCGGCCTCGGAGCCATCGCGCTCATCCACCTCCTCGACCTCCAGGGCAAGCTCTCCGAGACGCCGTACCTGGGGATCGCCTACATCGGCCTGATCGTCGGCTGCGTCATCGCTGCGGGGATGCTCGTGCGCGGCGACGTCCGTCGAGGCTGGCTGCTCGGTGGCGGGCTCGCGGCGGCGACGCTCGTCGGCTACGCCGTGAACCGCACCCTCGGCATGCCGTCGGCGACCGACGACATCGGCAACTGGCTCGAGCCGCTCGGCCTGGCGTCGGTCTTCGTCGAGGCGTGCGTCGCCCTGCTCGCCGCCGGTGAGCTGCTCGCCTTCCGCCGTCACGCGACCCCGACGACCAGGACCGCCGCTCCCGAGCGCCAGCCCGCCCGGGTCTGACCGGAGCGGCGAGCGATGACCCGGCCCATGACCGATGCCCTCGATCGTCCGCGGCCCGCCCGAACGCGGCCGGCCGGACCGGACCGTCGCTCCGACATCGCCCTGGTTCCCCTGCGCGCCTTCCTCGGGATCACGTACGCGTTCGCGGGCCTGCAGAAGCTCGCCAGCACCTCCTACCTGTCACCGACCGCGACGGCAGGCGTGGCCGCCCAGATGCGTGCCGCGGCGCACACCAGCCCCATCGCGGGCGTGCTCGGCACGGTCCAGCAGCACGCCACCGTGTTCGGCCTGCTGATCGCGTTCGGTGAGCTCGCCGTCGGCATCGGCATGATCCTCGGCCTGTGGACCCGCGCGGCCGCGGTGGGCGGCATGGCGCTCGCCCTGTCGTTCCTCCTCGCGGTCAGCTGGCACTCGAACCCCTACTACCTCGGGCCCGACATCGTCTTCCTGGCGGCGTTCACGCCGTTCGCCATCGCTCCGCCCAGCCGGTGGTCCGTCGACGGTGCGGTCGCCCGACGGCTCCGCCTCGAGCGGCCGAACCCCTCGGCGCCGGCGCCGGACGAGGCCCGGCGCCGCTTCCTCGAGACGCTCACGATCGCCGGTTGGGCCGGAGCGGTCGGGCTCCTCGGTGGCGGGGCCGTCGCCGCGATGGGCCGGCTCGTCGGCTCCACCGGTGGCCAGGCCGCGGGAGGCGCCATCCGCCTGCACCCGCCGGTGGCGGCGGTGCCGAACGGATCGACCACCACCGCCGCCACCACCACCGGCGCCACCACCACCGGCGGAACCGAGACGCCGTCCACGACGCCGCCCGCGACGACCATCCCCGGCACCGCCGTCGGCCGCGCCAGCGATGTGCCCGTGGGCGGTGGCGCCCAGTTCGCCGATCCGGCCACCGGCGCCACGGCCATCGTCGTGCAGCCCACCGCCGGCTCGTTCGAGGCCTGCTCCGCGATCTGCACCCACGAGGGGTGCACCCTCGGGTACAACGGCGCCGTCCTCCAGTGCCCGTGCCACGGCGCCGAGTTCGACCCCGCCACCGGAGCGGTCCTGCAAGGGCCGGCGGAGCAGCCGCTCGCCACCCTCAAGATCCGGTCCGCGGCCGACGGCAACCTCTACGTCGAGGCCTGACGATCCAGCCCCGCCGGACGAGGTCGTCGACCGGCTCCAGCACCGCCAGCGACCACCGCCGCCGCCCTGATCGCGATCTCCGTCTTCGCTCGACGGCGCGCGGTCGGTGGTCCACAGGACATGATCGTGGGCATCACCCTCGATCTCGCCCGGTCGCACGACCGAGCAGAAGGACCAGACATGCCTGCACCTGGGATGCACTCCGGAAACCCCACCGACGACGCCCTCAACCTGGCCATGTCGGAAGGCGCCCTCCCGCTGTTCGAGGCGGTGAAGGCGTTCATCGCGGAGGAGGTCGAGCCGATCACGGCCGAGTTCTTCCGCCTGGGCGAGGGCCGGGCCGACCGGTGGGGCTACGGCGACGGCCAGCTCGAGCTGCTCGACTCGGTGAAGGCCAAGGCCAAGGAGCAGGGCCTCTGGAACTTCTTCCTGCCCAACGCCGAGACCGGTGAGGGCCTGTCGAACCTCGACTACGCCTACATCGCCGTGGAGCTGGGCAAGAACCCGATCGCGTCGGAGTGCCTCAACTGCTCCGCCCCCGACACCGGGAACATGGAGGTGCTCGAGCGGGTCGGCACCCCCGAGCAGAAGAAGCAGTGGCTCGAGCCGCTGCTGGCCGGCGAGATCCGCTCCGCCTTCGCCATGACCGAGCCCGATGTCGCCTCGTCGGACGCCAAGAACATCTCCACCTCTGCCGTGCTCGACGGCGAGGAGTGGGTCATCAACGGCGAGAAGTACTACATCTCCGGCGCCGGCGACCCCCGCTGCAAGGTCATGATCGCCATGGTCAAGACCAGCCCCGACGCCCACTCGTACCGGCAGCAGTCGCAGATCCTCGTGCCGATGGACGCGCCCGGCGTGGAGATCCTCGGCCCGATGCACGTGTTCGGCGACGACGACGCGCCCCACGGCCACATGCACCTCCGGTTCACCGACGTGCGGGTCCCGCAGTCCAACGTGCTGTGGGGCGAGGGCCGTGGGTTCGAGATCTCCCAGATCCGCCTCGGCCCCGGCCGCATCCACCACTGCATGCGCTCCATCGGCCAAGCCGAGCGGGCCCTCGACCTGATGGTGCGCCGCGGCCTCAACCGCGAGGCGTTCGGCAAGCCGCTCGCCCGCCTCGGCAAGAACACCGAGGTGATCGCCAAGGCCCGCATCGAGATCGAGTCGATGCGCCTGATGGTCCTGCGGGCCGCCAAGGCCATGGACACGATGGGCAACGCCGAGGCCCGGGTGTGGGTGTCGGCCGTGAAGGCCATGGTGCCCGAGCGCGTCTGCCAGATCATCGACGAGGCCATCCAGATCCACGGCGCCACCGGCATCTCGCAGTGGACGCCGCTCGCAGGCATGTACGCCGGGGTCCGCACGCTGCGCCTCGCCGACGGCCCCGACGAGGTCCACTGGCACGTGGTCGGCCGCGCCGAGCTCACCCGCTACGAGGACGACCACGATCCGGCCCCGCGGCTCGGCCAAGACGACGAGGGCGGCCGCTTCTCCGGCCCGTAGCGGATGAGGATCGGCATGTCCGAGCTGACGCTGCGGGCCGGCGAGGCGTCGGCCTCCGTCTACCCGGAGCACGGGGGTCGGCTGGGCCAGCTCGACCTCGGCGGCGGCCCGCTGCTCCGCCCTCGATCGGGTGAGGGGTGGATCGACTGGGGCTGCTACCCGCTGGTCCCGTGGTCGAACCGCATCCCGGGAGGCCACCTGCGCTGGGGGGACATCGACGACCAGCTCCCGGTGAACTCCGAGGACGGTGCCGCCATCCACGGGCTGGTGGCGGCATGCCCCTGGACCGTGCTCGACCAGGCCGAGTCGAGCGCGCACCTCGAGGTGGTGGTGGCGGCAGGGCCGTACCGGATCCGGGCCGCCCAGACCTTCGACCTCGAACCCGATCGGCTCGGCCTGCAGCTGTCCGCCGAGAACGAGGGGGAGGTCCCTGTGCCCGTCGGCATCGGGATCCACCCGTGGTTCCACCGCGGGCGGGTCCAGCTCGCAGCCGAGGAGCGGTGGCCCGGCGAGCCCATCCCCACAGGCCCGCCCGTGCCCGTCGAGGGCCGCTACGACCTCCGGCAGGGCGTGGTCCCCGCGCCGATGGATGCGTGCTTCACGACGTTGACCGCCCCCGTCGCCGAGGTCCCGGGGGCGCGGCTCCGCTGGGACGGCCCGATCTCCAACGTGGTGGTCTACACCGGGGAGCCCGACTGGGTCTGCGTGGAGCCGGTGACCATGGCGACGAACGGCTTCGAGCTGGCCCGAGCCGGTGCGCCCCACCACGGCGTCCAGGTCCTCGAGCCCGGAGCCGCCATCGAGGTCGGCTACCGGTTCGAGCGCGCGAACCTTCAGCCACCAAGGTGAAGGTCCGGGTCCTTCTCAACCGGCAGGTCTCGCCGCTCACGCGGGCGATCGGGCGGAGTGGCTCAGCGGGCGGTGATGCCGGCGAGGTGGTGGCCGGTGGCCCACTTGGGCGTACCGGAACGATCAGACGCCGCTGGGGTGGTTGGCGGGGTCCCAGCGGAGGGCGCCAGGGCTGGGCCACAGCGGGCCGATGAGGATCCGGCCGCCGGCCTTGGCCGCCTGGAGCCAGCGCCACGCGCCGTCGGGGTCGGCGTGCTGGGGCGGGCAGGGGCCGGTGGCCAGGTGGAGCGGCGTCACGGCGAGGTGCCCGACGAACGTGGCGCCGTCGCCGACGTGGAAGGCGCAGTGGCCGGGGTTGTGCATGCCGGTCCACTCGGCCCGCACACCGGGCGCCACCTCATCGCCATCGGCGAACCCGTCGACGAGCCCCGCGCCGCGCAGGGCGGCGAAGGCGGCTTCGACGTCGCCGCCTTCGGGCTCGGCCACCGAGTGGGCGAGGGCCGCATCGCTGAGCAGGATGCGAGCGTTCGGGAAGTACGGCTGCCACCCATCGCCGTCGCGCACGGCGCTGAGGCCGATCGACTCGATGTGCGAGAGCAGGACGGTGTCGACCGTCTCGATGGGGATGCCGGCGGCCGCGAAGGCGGCGGCGTAGGCCTCCTGGTGAGCCGCCGTCGACGACGGCTCGTGGAGGAGGTCGTCGATGTTGCCCGATGGGTCGACGACGATGCGACGCCCGTCGGTCTCGATCACCCAGGCGCAGCTCGCCGCCCGGACCTGGCCGTCGGTGGCCCAGTCGGGGTCGGCCCACCGCACCGAGCGCACCTCTTCCGGGGTCAGCCCGGTGGGCTCGGGGTCGATGGCCGCATCGAGGTAGAGCACCCGCGTGAGCCGAACACCGTCGAGGTCGATCACCGTCGTGGTCACAGCAGGTTGGTGTCGGTGAGGACGTGCACGAGGGCAGGGCCGGGGTGGGCCAGCGCCTCGGCGAGCGCGGTGTCGAGCTGGTCGGGTGACTCCACCCGGATCCCGAGGGCGCCGCACAGCCGGGCGTACTCGGCGAAGTCGGGGTTGAGGAGGTCGGTCTGCCAGACCTCCATCTCGACGGCCCGCTGCTCCTTGGTGATCTTGCCCAGCTCCGAGTTGTCGAGGAGCACGTGGGTGATGCCCATGTCGAACTTCACCGCGGTGGTGAGCTCGGCGAGGTACTGGCCGAAGCCGCCGTCGCCGGTCACCGCCACGATCGGGCGGTCCGGCGCCGCCGCCCACGCCCCCATCGCGGCGGGGAACCCGAAGCCGATCGACCCGAGGTAGCCCGACATCAGGACCGACTGCTCACGGCACTCGAAGTAGCGCCCGAAGGAGTACGCGTTGTTGCCCACGTCGACGGTCACCACCGCATCGGCGGGTACGTGGCGGCCCATGGCATCGAACACGGCTGCTGACGACACGCCGCGGCCCCGGTCGTCGGCCACCCGTCGGGCCTTCTCGGCTCGCCAGATCGACCAGCGGTCGGCGACGTCGGCGCGCTGGTCGACCCGGTCGGCGGGCCCGTCGCCCAGCCGGCCGAGGAGCGTGCGGGCGGTGACCCCGACGTGGCCGAGGACCGGGACGGTCACCGGGCTGAACCGGCCCAGCGCCATCCGGTCGAAGTCGACCTGGATGGTGGGCTTGTACGGCGAGATGCCGGTGTGGTTCGAGAACGACGCGCCGAACACCACGAGCAGGTCGCACTCGTTCATCAGCCAGCTGGCGACGGGGGTGCCGCTCCGGCCGAGGACGCCCGCCCCGAGCGGGTGGTGGTCGGAGATCTGGCCCTTGGCCTTGAAGGTGGTGAGGACCGGGGCGTCGAGGGCCTCGGCCACGGCGAGCACGTCGGGCATGTCGAAGCGGGCGCCGTGGCCGACGATCACGACCGGGCGGCGCGCCGTCGCCAGCAGGGCCAGGGCCTCGTCGACCGCCGCCTCGGGTGGCGCGATGGCCAGGTCGGGGACCCGTCCGGTCGGCCCGGACGCGGCCACGCCGGGGGCCGGCAGGACCTGGACCTCGTCGGGGAGCACCAGGTGGGCGACGTCGCGGTCGAGGATGGCGGTCTTGCACGCCAGGGTGACCAGCTCGGCGTGGTCGGAGCCGGGCAGCACGGTGCGCGAGGTGCGGGCCACGTCGGCGAACGCACCCGTCAGGTCGACATCTTGGAACGCCCCCTGGCCCAGCACCTTCGACGGCACCTGGCCCGAGATGGCCAGCACGGGGGAGCGGTCGACCTTCGCGTCGTAGAGGCCCGTGAGCAGGTTGGTGGAGCCGGGCCCGGCGATGGCGAAGGCGGCCGCGGGCCGGCCCGTGAGCTTCCCGTAGGCGGAGGCGGCGAACGCGGCGGCGCCCTCGTGGCGGATGCCGATGTAGCGCAGGTTGCCGGCCTCCTCCTGGCGGCGGAGGGCATCGGCGAACCCGAGGTTGGAGTGGCCCACCATCCCGAAGACGTGGGTGATGCCCCACGCCACCATGGTCTCCACCATCACGTCGGAGACGGTGCGCACGTGCGGGGCGGGCGGCCGGATGGAGACGTACACCCCGTCGTCGCGCACCTCCACCGGGAACGACTCGGGGCGGTCGGAGAAGGCGCCGGGCGGCTCGCCGGTGGTGGGGTCGTAGTCGTAGCCGTGCCACGGGCAGCGCAGCAGCCCGCGCTCGATCGAGCCCTCGCCGAGGGGACCGCCCTGGTGGGGGCAGCGGTTGTCGAGCGCGCCGTACGTCCCGCCGCAGTTGGTGAGCGCCAGGCTCCGAGTCCCCGCCACCACCGTGCGGACGCGCCCGTCGCCCAGGTCGCCGACCTCGGCCACCTTGACCCATGTCGCCTCGGGGAGTGCGGCCGTCACCTCGGGTTCAGCCATGGGAGCAGCCTCCCGGCTGCCGCACCGACCGTCAAGCTTCGATCGTGCAGCCCGTGCTCGCGCCGAGCGGTTGCGGCGGCGGCCCTCGGCCCTCAGCCCAGCTCGCTGAGCTTCACCACGCGGGTCGACGGGAGGAGGTCGACCACCTCGGGGCCGACCCAGCGGACGCCGACGGTGCCGCGCCGGTGGCCGGCGGTGTCGAGCCAGTTGGGGAGGCCCGGGTCCTGGTGGGCGACGATCCAGCGGACGCTGCCGTCGGGCTCGAGGACCGTCGAGTGGCTGTTGAGCGTGATCTGGTGGTTCGTGTAGTCGAGCGTCTCCATCCAGTGGTTGTGGAGGGCCACCATCCAGTACTCGCAATCGGGGGGCACGGCCTCGATGACCAGGGCCTCGTCGTCGGCCAGGTCGAAGTAGGCCTGGTGCCACTTGATCTGCGGGTCCTTGAACTTGTCGGTCTCGGGCAGCTCGGCCTCGTCGGTGAAGACGTTGGGCCACTGCGCCTGGCGCGTCGCCCAGCCGGCGCCGATGTCGGCGACGCCCTTGACGTAGAAGCCGGCGTAGAGCAGCGAGTGGTAGAGGTGCTCGGCGCTGAGCGGGTCGGGCGGGGTGCCGTCGTCGTCGAGCCGCTCGATGTGCAGCTCGGCCCGCGCCTGGTTCTCCTTGTCGAGGAACGTCTGGCGGACGGCGAGCGACCGCGTGTCGGGCTCGGAGCGCAGCCAGTTGCCGGGGCGCTCCTCCTGCGTGATGAACAGCTCGAAGGTCCCGTCGGGCTCGAAGTGCATGTGCTCCTCGTGCATCGTCTCGCCCACGCCCGGGCCGCCGCTGCCGAAGCCCCCGGCGGAGAACAGGTTGAAGCTGATCCACTTGGCCTCGCCGCGGGTGCCCCAGATCCGGTAGTCGTACTTCCCGTCGAGCTTGGCGCCGAGGTAGTGGTTGTCGGGGTTCTCGCCGACGATCTTGATGGTCTCGTGGCAGGCGTGGACGAGCACGGGCGTCTCCGGGATCCCGTACTCGAGCGTCCCCTCCAGCGCGCCGCGCAGCAGCCGGGTGAGCATCCGGAAGCCCTCGGCCCGGTCGAGCGGGTCGCTCGGGTTGGTGTCGGCCATCACGGTCTCGCCGGCGGCGGCGAGCAGGTCGCAGAACTCCCGCCACGCGGTGCCGTCGACGACCTTCTGGGTGGCTTCATCCATCGGTGGCTCCTGGGTCTGCTGGGTGTGCGTTGTTGTCGAGGATGTCGACGCGCCATCGCGCGCCAGGGCGGCGGCGACGGCGGCACCGATGCCGCGCGCGCTGCCGGTGACGATGGCGACCTTGCCGTCATGGCGGGTCGGGCGGTCGCTCATCCTCGGAGGGCGAGGGGACGGATGGTCACGAGCCGGTGGGCACGCCGTCGTCGACGGCCCGGCTGGCGTCGACCTGGCCCGGTGCGAACGGCAGCACCGGCGGGTCGGTGCCGAAGATGTCGAGCGTGTGGATGAACCGGTGCAGGCCCATCGACTCGGCGCAGGTGGTGCCGAGCTCCACGATCTGGCCGATGGTGAACACCCCGGCCAGCTCCCGGTAGAAGTCGGCGTCGATGGCGTGGTGGTCGGCCGACAGCAGGTCGAGGAACCGGATCGCCATCCGCTCCTGCGGGTCGAGGTCGAGGTGGTCGGCGTCGATCAGGCACGCCACGTCGTCGTCGGTGATGGAGTCGTGCTTGCGCGACTGCATGCACGGCTGGCACTCGCCGAGCTGAGCGCTGCGGATCCGGAGGAGCTCCAGGATGCGCCCGCCGAGGAGGGTGCCGGCCCCGGCGTTGAGGCGCTTGGCGTGGATCGTCTCGAGCAGCGCCGTGCGGTACGCGAAGACCTGGAGCGGCAGCGGGGTGGCGTACAGCCCGTCGGCGACGCCGCCCTCGATGATGGCTCGTGAGCTGGGGGAGAGCTCCTCGATCGGAATCGGCTCGATGATCGGCACGGCGGTTCCCCCTGTGGTCTCAGCGCCCGGTTGGTGCGCCGACAGATGTAACACTATTGCTCACTTCTGTAAACCACGACCGGGTCGGACGGGTTAGGGTCCCCGGCCATGGCTGCCGAACCCGCGGGGACCACCACCAGCGTCGAGGCCATCTTGGCGGCCACCCGCGCGGTCATCGCCGAGCAGGGCCCGGGCAAGGTGACGATGTCGGCGATCGCATCGGCGGCCGGGGTGTCGCGGCCCACCCTCTACCGGTGGTTCCCCACCAAGGACCACGTGCTGGCCGCGCTGTCCGACTACGAGAGCCGGCTCTTCGAGACCCGCCTGCAGGCCCTCGTCGATGCCGAGCGCACCCCCGCCCGCCGGCTCGATGCCGCGCTGCGGTTCCTCGTGACCTACCTCGACGGGCTGATGGGCCCCAACCCGATCGCCGCCGACCCCGCGTTCGCCCTCGCCAACCTCGCCGCCTCGCTCGGTCCGCAGACCACCACGTTCGCCCGGCTCGTCGGCGATGCGCTCGACCGGGTCCCCGCGGTGCAGGCGGGGCGCCTCACGCGCGACCAGGCCGCCGACATCCTCATGCGGCTGGCCATCTCCAACTACCTCCTGCCGCACCCCGATCAGGAGGAGCTCGTCGCCAACATCCGCGGCTTCGCCGGGCTCCCGCGCCGCTCGATCACCCGCGCCGCCGGCTGACCGCCGGTGCACGACCACAGCAACCACGACCAGGAGAGGGGTCCCGCATGGATCTCGGATTGAAGGGCAGTGCCGCCGTCGTCACCGGCGGGAGCAAGGGGATGGGACGGGCGATCGCCGAGGCGTTCGCCGACGACGGAGCCAAGGTGGCGATCCTCGCTCGTGGCGCCGAGGCGATCGACGAGACCCTCACCGAGCTGCGCCGCCGGGGCTGCCCCGACGCCATGGGCATCTCGGTCGACCTCACCGACCCGTCCTCGATCGACGAGGCCTTCGCCACCATCGGCGACCGCTGGGGCGCGGTGAACAGCCTGGTCAACACGCTCGGGCCCGGGGACGGCACCTTCGACGCCCTCGACGACGCCGGTTGGGACACCGCCCTCCAGCTCGGGCTCATGGCGGCGGTGCGCTGCACCCGCGCCGCGCTCCCGCTGCTGCGCCAGGCCGAATGGGCCCGGATCGTGAACTTCGCCGCCCACTCGATCCAGCGCCAGAACCCGCAGATCGTGGCGTACACGGCGTCGAAGGCGGCGCTGACGAGCGTGTCGAAGAACCTGGCCAAGAGCCTGGCGCCCGAGGGCATCCTCGTGAACACCGTCAGCCCGGGCACCATCGTCACCGCCAGCTTCACCGAGAACCTCGACCCCTTCCTCAAGGAGGACGGGCTCGACTCCAGCAACCCGGTCGACGTCATGACCTGGATCGAGAAGCACTTCCACCAGCCCGCCGACCTCGGCCGCGCCGGGCTGCCGGAAGAGATCGCCAGCATCACCGTCTACCTGGCGTCGCGGCGCAACGGGTACGTCACCGGCGCCAACGTCAACGTCGACGGCGGCTCCGACTTCATCTGACCGGCGCCGCCGGTCCCACCAACGCAGGGCAACCAGGGGAACAGGGGACACACATGTTGGACATCGACGAGCTGGTCGAGGCCGCCTGCCGCCAGGCCGGCTCCACCGACCTCGGCCCGGACTCGTGGCGCGAGCCGCTCGAGGTCCTCGTCCACGCGTGGAACACCGAGGCCGCGCTCAACGAGTTCGGCGTGTCGGCCGCCACCGACATGGCCGTCGGCTTCCTGGCGAACCGGCTCGAGGTCGAGCAGTGGTACGCCCGCCACCCCGAGATCGACGACGAGGAGATCGTCGCCCCCCTGTTCGGCCTGGGCATGCCCCGCACCGGCTCCACCGCGACGAGCTACCTCATCGCCCAGGATCCGGCCCGGCGCTCGCTCCGGGTCTGGGAGGCCGGCAAGCCGTGCCCGCCGCCCGAGACCGCCACCGAGCACACCGACCCGCGCATCGCCGAGGCGCAGGCCGGCATCGACTTCACCAACGAGATGTTCCCGGGGTTCGCCGGCATGATCCCCACCGAGGCCGAGGGACCGCAGGAGTGCCTGCTGCTCCTGGCGCTCGACTTCCGCTCGCAGATCTTCGAGGGCCTGGCCCACATCCCCACGTACAGCCGGTACCTGCTCGAGACCGACCTCGAGCCCACGTACCGCTACCACCAGCGGGTCCTGAAGCTGCTCCAGTGGCGCTGCGGCCCGACGAGCTGGTCGCTGCGCACGCCGGCCCACATGCACTCCATCGAGGCGCTCGACGCGGTCTACCCCGACGCCCGGTTCCTGATGACCCACCGCGACATCGGCAAGGTGCTGCCGTCGCTGTGCGCGCTCTACGACACCCTCTCGTGCGTGCTCACCGAGCGCCCCGACCCGGTCGCCATCGGCACCCAGAACCTGGAGCTCTGGCGGATCTCGCTGGAGCGCCTCATCGCCTTCCGCGAGCGCGGCAACGATCACCGCTTCCACGACCTCGCCTTCGAGGACGTGCAGCGCGATCCCATCGGCTCGATGGAGCGCCTCTACGCGGACCTGGGCGACGAGCTCACGCCCGAGACCCGGCGGGGGATGGAGGCGTGGTGGGCCGACGCGTCGAAGGACCGCTCCGGTCCCGGGCGCTACGACCCCGCCGCCTACGGGCTCGACCTCGCCGCCATCCAGGAGCAGTTCGCCTTCTACTACGACCGCTTCGACATCCCCGTCGCCCCGGTCGAGCCCACCCCCTCGAACGGAGTCAACCCATGAGCACCATCTTCGTGACCGGCGGCACCGGCCTGACGGGCGGCAACGTCTGCCAGCAGCTGATCGAGCGCGGCGACGACGTCCGTGCCCTCGTGCGCAACCCCGAGGAGGCCGCCGCGCTCGCCGCCCTCGGGGTCGAGCTGATCCAGGGCGACATCGCCGATGCCGACGACGTGCTGCGCGCCGCCAAGGGCTGCGAGGGCGCCATCCACACGGCCGCCCTCCTCGGCGGGTCCAGCCAGGACATCGCCGACTTCGAGGCCGTCAACGTGGTGGGCACCCGCAACGTCCTCGACGCCGCCCAGGCCCACGGCATGCGCCGGGCCGTCGCCCTCAGCACCGGCACGTTCTTCGACCTCGCCTATGACGGTCCCCGCGAGGAAGCGCCGCTGCTGGACGACCCGCCCGACGATCCGTACACGGTCACCAAGCTGGCGGCCTTCCGCGAGACCCATGCCCGCGCCGAGGCCGGCGAGGACGTGCTGACCTGCCACCCCGGTGCGATCTACGGCCCCGGCATCGTGGCCCGGCGGGCGTTGCACCCCACCAGCTTCAACGCCATCCTCCTGGCCTCCATGCGCGGCCGCATCCCTGCGTTCCTCTCGTTCCCGGTCACCTGGGTGGCGGGCTCCGACGTCGCGGCCGGCTCCATCGCCGCTCTCGACCGCGGCGTCGCCGGCGAGCGGTACTGGCTCACGGGCCGCCCCGAGGACGAGATCAGCACGGCGGCCGGGTGCAACCGGGCCTGCGAGCTGGCCGGCGTGGAGCACCGCGTGGCCGACCTCGACCACCGCGACGACATCGAGGGCTACACGGCCGCCTTCGGCCCCACGCTCATGGCCATCTCCGAAGCGGCCGCCAACCGGGTCCAGCCCGAGCGCCCGGCCGCCAACCTGACCCACGAGCGGCTCGGCTACGACCCCATGAGCCTCGACGACGGACTGGGTCTGCTGCTCACCTGGCTCCGAGACCTGGGGAAGATCTGACATGGCGATCGATCCATCCAAGATCCTGCTGGACGGGCGCGTGGCCGTCGTGACCGGCGGCGGCTCGGGCATCGGGCGCGGCGTCGCCGAGGGCCTGAAGGCGTTCGGTGCCCACGTCGCCATCTGGGAGAAGGTCCCCGAGGCGTGCGCGGCCACCGCCGACGCCCTCGGGGTGCTCGGCATCCCCACCGACGTCCGCGACACCGACCAGGTCGACGCCGCCCTGGCCCAGACCGTGGCCGAGCTCGGCCCGGTGACGATCCTGGTGAACAACGCCGGCGGCGTGTTCTGGTCGCCGATCCTCGAGACCAGCCCCAACGGGTGGGATGCGCTCTACAAGGCCAACCTCAAGCACGTGTTCCTGTGCACCCAGCGGGTGGCCCGGGGCATGGTCGACGCCGGGCTGAGCGGCAGCATCATGAGCGTCACGTCGATCGAGGGCGTCCGGGCCGCCCCCGGCTACGCCGCGTACGCCGCCGCCAAGGCCGGGGTCATCAACTACACGAAGACGGCCGCGCTCGAGCTGGCCCCCCACGGGATCCGGATCAACGCCCTCGCCCCCGACATCACCCTCACCGAGGGCATCCAGGCGGTGGCGCCCCCGGGCTCCGAGGAGAGGTTCGGGTTCACGGTGCCGATGGGCCGGGCCGGCCACGTCGACGAGATGGCCGGCGCGGCCGTGTTCCTGGCGTCCGACCTCTCCAGCTACATCACCGGCCAGACCATCCACGTCGACGGCGGCACCGACGCGGCGGGCGGCTGGTACCACCACCCGCAGACGGGCGCCTACTCCCTGGGCCCCACCGACTGATCGCTCGCCGCGCCGGCGTCATCGAGCAGTTCCAGCAGGGGCTCGAGGTCGGCGAGCATGCGCAGCGTGTCGTTGAGGTGGGTGCAGGTGCTCACACCGGTGAACTCGGTGCGGACGCGGGCGCGCACGTCGCCGATGGGCGTGCCGGTGAGCCGGTCGGCGCTGGCCAGGGCGCCGGGGCACTCGATCCACGGCAGCACGCGGGCGGTGGCCTCGATGGCGACGAACGTCCGTCGGGCGGCGTCGATGCGGCCGGTGACGAGGTACTCGTGCACCACCTCCTCGTGGGCGTGCTCGTCGGCGTAGCTGTCGCGGAAGTGGGCCTCGAAGGCGTGGGTGGCGCCCCCGGGCGCGGCGTCGGGCCACAGGTCGAGGCTGCGCCGTCGGCGCGTCGCGTTGGCGGGCAGCGCGCTCAGCGGGTGCCAGCCCCGGGGATCGTCGTCGCGCTCGAGCGTGGGGGCCGGCGGGCCGATGGGCATCGGCATGTCGTCCTGCTCGCGCAGCGCCGTGATCATGGTGGCGTCGGAGGCCCAGCCCGAGCAGATGTCGGCGATGGCGAGCATGTGCTCGCGCATCGCTGGACCGGCCATCAGGTCGGGGTGCGACCGCTGGAGCGCGATCCCGGCCACCAGCGCGGCGCCGGGCATGTCGTCGACCAGCAGGTAGAGCAGCGTGCGCCGGGCGGCGTCGTCGGGGAGCGCGTCGAGGGCGCGCTGCCGGTAGCCGCTGGCCACGGGTGCGCCCACGAGCTCTTGGAGGCCGGCGACCTCGGGCACGGAGCCGATGGCCAGCAGGGTGCGCGCCACGTCGGTGGTGCCGGTCAGCACCACCTCGTCGACGACCTCGCCATCGGCGGGGCCGGTGGCGCCGACGGGCGTCACCAGATCACGGGCCCGGGCCTCGATGCGGACGTCGGCGAGCAGGCCGTCGGGCCGGGTGGAGTCGATCGACGAGGTCCGGCGCACCGACCCGGCCCGGCGGGCGGGGCTGGCGGGGAGCGGATCGTGGGGCCCGGCCCGGTCGGGGAGGATCAGCACGTTCGGGACCGTCGGCTCACTGCAGGCGCGCCGGCCAGCCCGGCGCCCCGGGGGCGAGGGCGGCCGAGGCGGCGGTGACGTCGTAGGGGGTGGGGAACCGGGTGGGGCCCGCCGGCGTGCGGTGGCGCGCGGCCGGGGCCGCCACCCCGATGGCGGGGGAGGTCATCCCCGAGCCCAGCCCGAGCAGGGCCGCGGCGCGCAGGAGCCGGTGCAGGGCCCCCGTGGGCTGCTCGGCGGTGGTGCGGATTGCGGTCACATTCGTCCCCTGACGTGACTTCCCCTGGGGCCGACGGTACTCGACCGGTCCCGCCGCGGCCCCGTCGGCGGGGCCGCCGGGTCAGGCCCGATCGAGGGCCCGGCCGTGCTCTGCGAAGCGGGCCTGGAGGGCCTCGAAGTCGGCCGCGGTGAAGGGCTCGTAGGCGATCGCCCGGCCGTTCCGCCAGAAGATCGGGTCGTCGGTGAACCACCGCTCCCGCTGGAGCCTCCGACGGTCGATCTTGTTGGTGGCGCCCACCGGCAGGGTGGTGATCCGCACGTACCGCGGCGACCACTTGGGGGCCAGGTCGTCCTGCTCCTGGAGGAAGGCGGCGAAGGCCTCGGGATCGAACGCGGCGCCGTCGGCCAGCTCGATGGCCGCCATGACCTGGTCGTCGGCGGTGCGCTCGTCGGGGACGCCGTAGACCGCCACGGCGGCCGCTCCGGGGAAGCGGACGAGGACCCGCTCGATGGGCGCGGTGGCGAAGTTCTCGGAGTCGACGCGCAGCCGGTCGCCCTGCCGGCCGGCGAAGTAGAAGAAGCCGTCGGCGTCGACGTAGCCCAGGTCTCCGGTCCAGAACCACCCGTTGCGCGCTCGCTCCGCCGTGGCTTCGGGGTTGCGGTAGTAGCCCTCGAAGCGGCCCAGGGCGTTGAGGCCGACGATCTCGCCGATGGCCTCGTCGGCGTTGGTCATCCGACCGTGCTCGTCGAAGGTGGCGGTGGGGCAGACCTCGTTGGTCTCGGGGTCGACCACGGCGGCCTCGACCCCCTCGGGCGGGCGGCCCAGCGCGTCCTTGGGCATGCCGGGCGCCGGCGCCATGATCACGGCGTTCTCGCTGGACCCGTAGCCCGCGATGCACGAGATGCCGAACCGCCGCCGGAACTCCCGCAGGTCGGCGGGCGACGATTCGGGCGCCAGCCCGTACTTCACCGAGTGGTCCTTGTCGTCGGGCCGCTCGGGGGTGGCCAGCACGTACCCGATGGCTCGCCCGACGCTGGTGAAGAACGTGGCGCGGTAGCGGCGCAGGTCGTCGAGGAAGAGCGACGCCGAGAACCGCTCACGGAGGGCGATGGTGGCGCCGGTGGAGAGCGCCGGGAACACGATGGCGCCGAGCGCGTTGCCGTGGAACAGCGGCATGGCGCAGTAGAGGACGTCGTCGGGCGTGAACCAGAAGGCGGCGTTGGCCGACTCGGCGGCGCGGCCGTTCGACATGATCACCGCCTTCGGCGCGCTGGTGGACCCCGAGGTGAAGATGAGCAGCAGCGGGTCGGAGGGAGCGATCGCCTTGGGGGCGGGCATGCGGTCGGCGGCGGCCAGCTCGGCGGCCCACGCGTCGCGGCCCACGTCGATGACCGGGATGCCGCCGAGGTCGATGCCGTCGAGGAGGGGCGCGTGGCCGGCGTCGGTGAGGACGAGGGCCACATCGGTGTGGACGATGTCGCGGCCGAGCTCGTCGCCCCGGCGGGTGTTGTTGAGCCCCACTACGGTGACGCCGGCCTGGGCGGCGCCGAACAGGGCGAACAGGTAGGCGGGGGCGTTCTCCATGAGGAGGCCCACGTGGCGGATGTCGCTGACGACCAGGCGGTCGAGGGCGGCGGCGTAGCGGTCGCTCTCGGCCACCACCTCCGCCCACGTCCAGACCTGGTCGTCGAGCAGCAGGCCGGCGGAGTCGTCGTGGCGACGGAGGTCGAGCAGGTCGGCCAGCGTGGCGGGCGCGCCGCCCATCGTGCTCCGCGGTGCTGGCTCGGTCATCGGTGTCTCTCTGGCCGGGTCGAGTGGCTGCGGCAGGGCCTCAGATCGGGGCGAGTCTGCCATGACGGGCGCGCCGGTGCGGCCGTCATCGGCGACCGGTTCTGGGGCGTGGCGCGATCCGCTCGGCGGGCTGCGGACCGAGGGTCAGGAATCGGTGGGGCCGGCGCGGGTTGGCTCGATGGGCGAGCGGCCGCCGCGGCTGCCAGACGGGCGAGACGCGCCGTCCCAGACCGGGGCGGTGACGCCCGGGGGAGGCTCATCCTGGCCGTCGGCCGCCCTGCCGCCTGCGGAGTGGACCGGGGGCTCGGGCGGGTTGCGCTGGAGGTGGAACTGGAGGCGGTCGAGCCGTTCACCGGTGGGCGGGAGGAGCTCGGGCCGGGGCAGGCCTGCGGCTCGAGCAGCCGCGGGAGCGTCGGGGTGTGCCGGGCGGATCGACGGGCCGACCGGGTTCATCTGCCGGCCGCGGGCATCGGAGAAGATCACGCCGTCTCCGGTGTGGCGGGGGAGGTCGGCGTGGCCGGCGATGCCGAGGAGCCCCTGGTGGTGCAGCGAGTGGTGGCGACGGCACAAGGTGAGGAGGTTCCAGGTCTCGGTGACCCCGCCGTCCTCCCAGTGGATGATGTGGTGGACGTCGAGCCCGGTGGTGCGGTGGCAACCGGGAACGGCGCAGCCGCCATCGCGGTGCTCGATGAGGCGGCGCAGCCGCCGGTTCACGATGTGGGTGGCTCGACCCATCGCGACCGGCGCGGTGCCCTGGTGCAGCGTGGCCCGCAGCCGGGCGTTGCACAGGACCAGGCGCCGCTCGCCGTGGGGGAGGGGCAGGCCCAGGTGGGCCATGAGCTCCGGTCCGTGGAGGCCGGCCTGCAGGTGGACGTGGACCAGGTAGCGATCGGTGCCGGGGCGGACGGCTTCTCCAGCTCGGAGGGCGGTCTCGGCCAGGGCGACGGCCGCGTCGGCCAGGGTCACCCGCTCCGGCTCCTCGCCCTCGAGCGTCTCGGCCTTGGCCTGGCGCTTGAGGTCTTCGTGCATCGCCGTCAGCGCCTGATCGACGACGGCCCCCTCGGCCTCGGGGAGGCGGAGGCGACCCCACCAGCCGTGCTCATCGACGCCCGTGGCCACCTCGCGGCGCTCCCGCCGCTCGCCATCGGGCTTCGGGTCGGCGTAGTGCGGCAGGGCCTGGCGCAGCTGCCTCACGGTGCAGCACGACGCCACCCGAGCCGCCGACTCGTCGTACTCGGTGGGGACGTGGCGGGCGATCTGCGCGGTCTGGTCGACGGTCAGGCCGCCGGTGCGGAGGGCCGCGACCGAGCAGGGCAGCCCGTCGACCCGTTCCGCCACCCGCACCAGGTCGGCGGCGCGCTCCGGCGCGGTGCCGGTCCGCAGCGCCACCCAGTCGGTCGAGGACAGGCCGCCGAGGCCGGGCTCGCCCAGCGCGATGCCCTCGGCCACCAGGGTGACCATCGCCCCGTGGGCGACGTTGATCACGCCCTGCAGCTCAGCGAGCCGATCGACCAGCACCTGCCCGCGATCCGGCGACGGCGCACCGTCGGCATCGGAGCGAGGAGGAGGAGGCATGGACCCACCCTAGTCCGAGAACGAACAGGTGTTCGATCGTTTCAGATAGTTTCAGATGGTTCCCTACGCGACCAAACGGGGATGGACTGCTAGCGCCTGGTCAGGAGGAACGACGAGGCCAGCGGGCCGCCACCGGCCGCGGCGATCGCCACCTCGGGATCGCCGGCCACCTGGCGGTCGCCGCCTTCGCCCCAGAGCTGGGTGCAGGCCTCGTGGAGGAAGCCGTAGCCGTGGAGCCGCCCGCCGGAGAGCTGGCCGCCGTTGGTGTTGAGCGGCAGCGAGCCACCACCCGACGCCAGGGGCCGTCCGGCTTCGAGGTACGGGCCGCCCTCGCCGTGCTCGCAGAAGCCGAGGGCCTCGAGCCAGCACAGGGTGATGAACGTGAACCCGTCGTAGAGCTCGGCCACGTCGACGTCGGCGGGGGTGAGGTCGGTGCGGTCCCACATCATCGTGGAGGCGTCGCGCAGGGCCATCGTGGTGAGGTCGTCGAACTGGTCCCACGAGGGTCGGCCGTGCAGCGCGGTGCCCATGGCCTCGATGCGGATGGGCTCCTTGCGGAGGTCGGGCGCCGAGTCGGCGCGCGACACGATCACCACGGTGGACCCGTCGGCGGGCACGTCGCAGTCGTAGAGGCCGAGCGGCCACGACACCAGCCGGGCGTTCAGGTAGTCGTCCATGGTCATCGGGTCGCGGTAGATGGCCTTGGGGTTGAGGGCGGCGTTGGCCCGGCCGTTGAGCGCCACCTGGCCCAGCTGCTCGCGGGTGGTGCCGAACTCGTGCATGTGGCGCTGGGCCATCATCCCGATCCAGTTGGCGGCCGACGCCGCGCCGTAGGGCAGCGTCCACTGCAGGAAGCCGCTGGCGCGGTACCCGCCCCCGCCGCCACCTCCGGTGGTCACCGCGGCGCGACCGCGGTCGCCCTGCGCCGAGGCCTCCCAGACGGTGCGGAAGCACAGCACGTGGTCGGCCAGGCCGGCAGCGACGGCGGCGACCGCGTTGGCCACCGAGCCCAGCTGGCCGGGGAGCTCGACGCCGCCCGCGAACCAGTCGAGGTTCAGGCGCAGCGCCTCCTGGAGCTCGACGACGCCCACCCCGGAGAAGCCGGGCGGGATGCTCATGGCGCCGGGGTAGGTGGAGATGCCGTCGATGTCGTCGCGGGTGAGCCCGGCGTCGGCGATGGCGGCGAGGGCGGCCTCGACGGTGAGGTCGAGGGGGTCGCGGTAGAGGCGCCGGCCCACCTGCGACTGGCCCACGCCGGAGATGACCGCGGCGTGCTCGCCGATGGGACGGGGTCGCTTGGTGATGGTCACGACGCCACCTCCGGACGGAAGATCGGGATCCACACGTCGCCGTGCTGCTCGAAGTCCACCGTGACGGCCATGCCGGTGTGGACCTCGTCGGGCTCGCAGCCGAACACGTTGCTGGTGACCCGCAGGCCCTCCTGCTCGGGGAGGGCGATGATGGCGACGACGTACGGCGGGTCGAAGCCGGGGATCCACGGCTGCCAGTTGATGGTGAAGGCGTGGACCACCCCCTTGCCCGACGCCGCGGTGACGTGCAGGTTGCGGCTGAGGCACGACGGGCAGACCGGCCCGTTGGGGTGGAGCCACCACCCGCAGTCGCCGCAGCGGACGAACCGCAGCTCGCCGTCCTTGCCGCCGGTCCAGTAGTGCTCGTCCTCGGGCATGAGGGCCGGGAGGATGCGGAACGGCACGTCGGCCGAGGTGTCGGTCATCGGTTCTTCCATTCTGGGGTGCGCTTCTCGGCGAAGGCCCGGGGGCCCTCCTTGGCGTCGTCGGACGCGAAGACCACGCCCGACAGCCCGTGCTCGATCTTGTAGGCGTCGCGCAGCGTGCCCGACATGCCCCGGACCACCGACTCCTTGGTGGCCCGCACGGCCAGCGGCCCGTTGGCGAGGATGCGGTCGGCCCAGCTCCGGGCGGTGGCTTGGAGCTGGTCGGGCTCGACCACCTCGTTGAGCAGGCCCAGCTCCAGGGCGCGGCTGGCGGGGAACGCCTCGGCGGTGAGCAGGAACTCCATGGCCGCCGCGTAGGGGAGCTGGCGGGGCAGGCGGGCGGTGGTTCCGCCACCGGCGAAGAGCCCCCGCTTGGGCTCCATGACGCCGAACGTGGCGCGGGGCGTGGCGATGCGGATGTCGATGCCGCCCAGCATCTCCATGCCGCCGGCCACGCACGGCCCGTCGACCGCGGCGATGATCGGCTTGTAGAGCTTGGCGTTGCGGAGCACGGCGTCGGTGCCGTCGGAGAGCTTGCAGCCGTCGATCTCGGTCACCTCTCCCTTGGTGATCTGCTCGGAGAGGCGGGTGATCTGCGGGACGTAGTCGCGCAGGTCGGCGCCGGCCATGAAGCAGCCGTCGACGCCGGTGACGATGGCCACCCAGAGGTCGTCGTCCTCGCGGAACCGCCGCCACGCCGCGGCCAGGTCGCGGAAGTGGTGGAGGTCCATCGCGTTCTTCCGCTCGGGCCGGTCGATCGTGATGGTGAGGAGCGGGCCGTCGGGTTCGTAGTGGATTGGCATGGGCGGGACCCTTCCAGGTGGTCTCGGTGGACGGTGGGACAGGTGCGCAGGCGCCGCCGCGCATCGTGGGGCCTCAGATGAACGACGACTCCCGGGTGAGGCCGAGGTCGGGGTGGGCGCCGATGGCGATCGTCTGGGCGTTGCCCCAGCCGCGCAGCCCCGAGGCCTCGTCGTGGAGGTGGACGACGCAGTCCCGGTGCTGGTGGATGCGGCGGGCGACCGCCGGGTCGGCGCAGTCGGTGATGTGCTCGCCGGTGACGTCGAGGGGACCGTGCCACTGGCCGTGGTGGCGGCCGTCGAAGCCGAAGTAGAGGCCGGGGCCGAGGTGGAAGCCGGTGGCGGACGGGACCTCGACGGTGAAGTCGCGCTCGACGCCCTCGATCGTGCGGGTCCGCAGCACGCCGCCGAGGAGCCGGCGGTTGTCGTCCTGGAACCGGAGCTGGGGATCGACGGACGCGAACGACTCGATGGTGCCGTCGGCGTGCTCGATCCCGCCCTGGAGGTGCACGTTGGTGCGCCCGTCGCCGGTACGACGCTGGAGGTACAGGTGCAGCGCCGACCGCGTGCCGTCAGGGGCCTCGAGCAGGGCCGGCATCCAGACGGTGAAGCTGCCGAACGCGGAGATCTTCGGCGGGTACGGGACGTCGGTGGCCGGCGCACCCACCTGGTAGCGGACGCCCCACGAGTGGTCGCGGGTGGAGATCCAGGCCGCCGGGTCGAGCTCGGTGCGCTCCCCGTCGACCTCGACCCAGCCGCTGGCCGTCCCGGTCTGGTGGTAGCGGACCACGTCGGCATCGACCCGGGCGCCGCCGAGGGAGCGGTGCTGCTCGCGCTCCTCCATGGCGGGCGGGACCGCGTGGTGGAACGTCCACTCGAAGCTGACCGGCACGATCTCGTTGGCCTCGAGCGAGAACCGGACCGTGCGCATGGGCTCGACGATCTCGTAGCGGATCGGGCCGATGGTGCAGCGGTCGACGTCGGGGGTGAGGTCGCGGCTGGCGCGGACCGTCCACTGCTCGTCGCCGCGGGAGACCCCGGCGTAGGCGTCGATGACCCCGCGGTTGGCGTACTTGCCCAGGCCGAGCGCCAGCTGCAGCGAGCCGTCCCGCGCGTACGCGGTGGCGCACACCTTCTCCGTCCAGCTCCGATCGTTCTGCGCGACGACCGCGAACGTGTCGGCGAACTGGTGGTTCAGGTGGTCGTCGGCGGGCGTGAGCGGGCCCGTGCCAGTGGCGGCCACCGGGTTCAGCGGCCGACGGAGATGGTCTTGGTCTCCGTGTACTGCTCGAAGCCCTCGATGCCGTTCTGGCGGCCGATGCCGCTCGACTTGTAGCCGCCGAAGGGCGTGTCGGCGCCGTAGAACACGCCGCCGTTGACGGAGACGGTGCCGGTGCGTATGCGCCGGGCCACGGCGAGGGCCCGCTCGTCATCGGCGCTGGTCACGCCGCCCGACAGCCCGTAGATGCTCTCGTTGGCGATGCGCACGGCGTCGTCGTCGTCGGTGAACGGGATCAGGCACAGCACCGGCCCGAAGATCTCCTCCTGGGCGATGGTCATTCCGTTGTCGACGTCGGCGAACAGCGTGGGCTCGACGTAGAAGCCCTTGGGGAGGTGGGCGGGGCGCTTGCCGCCGGTGACGAGCCGGGCGCCCTCGGCCACGCCCTGGTCGATGTAGCCGAGCACCCGCTCGCGCTGCTTGGCGCTGATCTGCGGGCCCTGGATGGTGCCGGGGTCGGTGGGATCGCCGTAGGCGACCGTCTCGAACGAGGCCTTGGCCAGCTCCACTGCCTCGGCGTAGCGCGATCGGGGGATCAAGATGCGCGTCTGCATGGCGCAGCCCTGGCCGGCGTGCATGCACAGGAACCCGACCATCGCCATCGACGACTCGAGGTCGGCGTCGTCGAGGAGGATGCTCGCCGACTTGCCGCCCAGCTCCAGGAACAGGCGCTTCATGGTGGGAGCGCCCGCAGCCATGATCCGCTTGCCGGTGGCGGTGGAGCCCGTGAACGAGATCAGGTCGACGCGGGGGTCGGTGACGAGCTGCTCGCCGATGAGGTGGTCCGACGACGGCACCACGTTGACGACGCCGGCCGGGATGTCGGTCTGCTCGGCGATGAGCCGGCCGATGCGCGTGGCGTTCCAGGGCGTGTCGGGGGCGGGCTTGATGACCATGGTGTTGCCGGCGGCGAGGGCCTGGCCGAGCTTGTTGATCAGGATCTCGAACGGGTAGTTCCACGGGATGATGGCGCCCACCACGCCGGCCGCCTCCTTGACCACCCGCGACGACGTGGGCATGCCGAAGGGCTCGGAGTCGGGAAGGGTGCGCTCCCACTCGAAGCGGTCGATCATGGCGGCCGGCCAGAGCAGGCCGTCCTGCAGCGGGGCGTCGAGCTGCGCCATGTAGGTGACCAGCACCGGCGTCCCGACCTCGGCGACCAGCTCGGAGCGGAACAGCTCCTGCTCGGACACGATGGCGTCGTGGAGCTGGCGGAGGCAGCGCTGCCGCAGGGCGTGGTCGGTGGACCACGTGGTCTCGTCGAACGCCCGCCGGGCCGCGGCGATGGCCCGGTCCATGTCGGCGGCGCTGGCGTCGGCCGCCTGGCCCAGCACCTCTTCGGTGGCCGGGTTGAGGTTGTCGAAGCGGCGGTCGCCCTCGGCGGTCACGAGCTGACCGTCGATGAGCATGCGGACCTCGCCCTCGGCCGTGACCGGGGTGGCGGTGGTGTCGGTGGTGTCGGTCATCTTCTTCGTGCTCCTGGGGTGGTGTCGGCGTCAGCCGACGCGGATGGGGACGTTCGAGTAGCCGGCGACGTTGGTCATCTGCACCCGGCGGAGCCCGTCGGTGTCGACCTCGTAGCGGGGGTAGCGCTGGGCCAGCTCCTCGACGGCGATGCGACCCTCCATGCGGGCGAGCGCGGCGCCGAGGCAGCTGTGGATGCCGTGCCCGAAGCCGAGCGAGAGGGCGGGTGGGCGGGTGATGTCGAAGCGGTCGGGATCGGTGAAGGCCCGTTCGTCGCGGGTGGCCGCTCCGGTGAGCAGCAGGACCGGCGACCGGGCCGGGATGGTGGTGCCGTGCAGCTCGACGTCGCGCACCGTCATGCGCCCCTGGAACTGCGAGGGCGGGAGGATGCGCAGCAGCTCCTCGAACGCGCCCGGGATCAGGGACGGGTCGTCGCGCACGAGCTGCCACTGGTCGGGGTGCCGGCCGAACAGCACGACGGCGTTGCCCACGAGCTTGGTGACGGTCTCGGCGCCGGCCCCGCCGATCAGGGTGCCGAAGCCGGCGATGTCGACGTCGGACAGGCCGACGAGGTTGCCGTCGTCGTCCTCGACCTCCACCTGTGTGAGCCGGCTGAGCATGTCGTCGACGGGGTGGGCGCGCTTCTCGACCGCCAGCTCGTAGAAGTACGTGCCCATGGCGACCATGGCCGCGGTGTTCTCCTCGCCGAACGTCCGCTGACCCACCTCGCGGTGCAGGGCGACGTCGAGCCACAGCCGCACGTCCTGGCGGCGCTCGGCCGGGATGCCGAGCATGCGGGAGATGATCTCGACGGGGAAGTACGCAGCGAACTCGCTGAGCAGGTCGACCTGATCGCGGCCGTCGAGCTCGTCGAGGTAGCCGACGATCACCTCGCGGACCATCGGCTCGAGCCCGCTGATGGAGCGGGGTGTGAACACTCGGCTGACCAGCGCCCGGAGCCGATCGTGCTTGGGTGGATCCATCATGATCAGGCTGTCGATGTCGTGGATGACCTCGCCGGCCAGCAGCGAGTCGAGCTCGATGCCGTAGGCGCTGCTGTAGGTGGACCAGTCGCGGGCGGCATCGACCACGTCGTCCCAGCGCGACAGCGCGTAGAAGCCGATGTCGGCGTTGTGGTGGACCGGCTCCTCGTCGCGCAGGCGGCGGTAGAGGTCGTACGGGTCGTCGAAGTACGTGGCCGAGTACGGATCGAAGTCGATCGGCGCGGGCTCGGCGGCGGGCTCGGTGCTCATGCGGTGGGGCCTCCGGTCAGGGTGGCGGCGAGGGCGGCCATGGCCTCGAGCTGCTCCAGGTAGTGGTCGAGCGAGTGGTGGACCAGCCGCACGCTCAAGGTGGTGGCGCCGATGGCCACCAGGGCGGCGGCCGCGGCCCTGGTGCCGTCGGGGTCGCCGATCGGGTCGTAGGCGCGCCCGGGCTGGAAGACCAGCTCGAGGGGCGTGGGGCGGCGGGCCCACGCGTCGGTCGCTCGGGCCCGGTCGAGCAGCGCCCGGAGGTCGGCGGCGCCGAGCCCGAAGGGCGTCCAGCCGTCGCCCAGCTCGACGGCGCGGCGCAGCGAGCGGCCGGTGCGGCCACCGATCCAGATCGGGACGTGCTCCTGCACCGCGCATGGCTCGACGACCATGCCCTCGTAGGAGGTGTGCGCGCCGGCGAACGACGGGATGGGCTGCGACAGCGACGCCCGCAGGGCGCGCAGCGACTCGTCGGCCCGCTCGCCCCGGTCGTCGAAGGGCACGCCGAGCAGGTCGAACTCTTCCTGCAGGGAGCCCACCCCGACGCCGAGGATCAGCCGGCCGCCGGACACGGCGTCGAGCGTGCCGTAGCGCTTGGCGATCTCGAGGGGGTGGTGGTAGCCGAGCACCAGCACGTTGGTGGCCAGCCGCAGCGTGGTGGTGCGGGCCGCGAGGTAGCCGAACGTGGCGAGCGGATCCCAGTACCGGGCCCCTCGCACCTTCGCCACCTCGACGGGCACGGCCACGTGCTCGCTGCAGGTGAGGTGGTCGTAGCCGAGGTCCTCGGCGGCGCGGGCGATGCGCGCCACGTCGTCGATCGTGCCCTCGTCCTCCCATCGGGCGTGGGCCCCGGGGAGCAGCGTGAGGACCGGGGTGATGATCCCGAGGCGGACCGGCATCGTCACCTCGTCCTGGCCGCGGCCCGCTGGGCGCGGCGCCGGCGGGTGCGCAGGCCGTCGAGCATGAGGTCGAGTCCGAAGCGGAACACCTGCTCGTCGTCGGTGAAGCTCATGGTGGCGACGTCGTCGCCGGCGCTCGCCGTGGCCAGCTCGGAGGTGACGGCGCCGAAGAGCAGGTACGCCATGGTCCGCTGGGTCCGGTCGCTCACCTCCCGGTCGAACCCGGCCGAGCGCAAGATGCCGGTGATGATGCGGTAGAGCCGCTCCTCGTTGGCGTGGCCCTCGGTGCGGACCAGCAGGTGCTCGGCCACGCCGGGGTACCGGAGCAGCACCTCGCGCCCGCCCTCGAACAGGGCGGCCAGCTGCTGGTCCCACGGCCGGTCGTCGGGGGGTGCCGGCACCTGGCCGAGCACGGCGTCGGCGACGAGGTCGAGCAGGGCCCGCTTGTTGGGCACGTGGTAGTACGCGTTCATCGACGAGATGCCCAGCTCGTCGGCGAGCTTGCGCATGCTCAGCGCCCCCAGCCCCTCGCGGAGGGTCAGCTCCAGGGCGGCCTCGACGACGTGGTCGCGGGTGAGCTCGCCGTAGCGCCAGGTGCGCCGGGGAGACGCGGCCGCACCGGCGTCGGTGCGCTCCTCGTCGATGGATGCCATGGCGGTCCCCGGGTCGTCCTGCGGGTGGAGGCTACCGGTCGACGGCGGGCGGGGAGGCTCGCTTGACGACCAACTTGAGCACTGTAAATGTTCGGCGGGCACACGACGAGGAGGATCATGCGCGCGTACGAGCAGCTGTTGATCGGCGGGGCCTGGGCCGACCCGAGCACGACCGGTGCGATCGACGTGGTCGAGGCGCACACCGAGCAGGTGATCGCACGCTTCCCAGCGGCCTCCGACGTTGATGTCGACCGCGCCGTCACCGCCGCTCGACGGGCGTTCGACGAGACCGACTGGTCGACCCAGCCGCTTGAGGAGCGCATCGCCGCGGTCGAGCGGATCATCGCAGCCTTCGCCGCGCGCAGCGACGACCTGGCCCAGGCGATCACGTCCGAGGTCGGCTGCACGTCGGGCTTCGCCCGCGTCGGCCAGGTCGGTGCCCCGCTCGACATCATGCAGTCGTTCGTAGACCTCGCCCGCACGTTCCCCTGGGAGGAGCAGCGCCCCGGGCGCTACCTGCCGTTCATCCTGCGGCGCGAGCCGGTGGGCGTGGTGGCGGCGATCGTCCCGTGGAACGTGCCGCAGGTCCTGATCGCCACCAAGCTCGTGCCCGCCCTCCTGGCCGGCTGCACCGTGGTGGTGAAGGCGGCGCCCGAGGCCGGGCTCGACGCCGCGATCCTCGCCGAGGTGCTGGTGGCGGCCGATCTTCCGCCCGGCGTGGTGTCGGTCCTCACGGGCGGCCCGGCGGCCGGCGCCGCGCTCGTCGCCCACCCCGGCATCGACAAGGTGGCGTTCACCGGATCGGCGGCGACGGGGCGCGCCATCGCCGCGGAGTGCGGCCGCCAGCTCAAGCGGGTGGGCCTCGAGCTCGGCGGCAAGTCCGCCACCATCGTCCTCGACGACGCCGACCTCGACGCCTTCCGCGCCGGCCTCCGGTACACCTCGTTCATGAACAACGGCCAGGCCTGCGCCGCCCAGACGCGGGTGCTCGCCCCGGCCTCCCAGTACGGCGAGATCGTCGACGCGGTGGCCGGCGTCGCCGCCGGGTTGAAGGTCGGCGACCCCTTCACCAAGGGGACCGCCATCGGTCCGATGGTGAGCGCCCGCCAGCGCGACCGGGTCCGCGGCTACATCGACCTCGGCGTGCAGGAGGGGGCCCGCCTCGTGACCGGGGGGTCGTCGGCCCCCGACGACCAGCCCGTGGGGTGGTTCGTCCGGCCGACGGTGTTCGCCGACGTCACCAACGACATGCGCATCGCCCGGGAGGAGATCTTCGGACCGGTGCTCGTGGTCATCCCCTACGACGATCAGGACGACGCCATCCGCATCGCCAACGACTCCGAGTACGGCCTGGCCGGATCGGTCTGGACCACCAGCCCCGACCGTGCGCTCGCCGTCGCCCGGCGGGTGCGCACCGGTGCGTTCGGGATCAACGGGTACGCGCCCGACACCGAGATGCCCTTCGGCGGCTACAAGGCCTCGGGCATCGGCCGCGAATGGGGCGAGGCCGGCCTCGACGAGTACGTCGAGCTCAAGGGCATCAACGGCATCTGACCCGCCGGCGGGCTACGGGTGCGGGAGGTGGGGGACGATGACCGAGCGGACGACCTCGCCGTCGGCCATGGCCCGCGACGGGCGCTTGACGGCAAGTCGAACACCGTACGAAACTCCGGGGCGACCAGCAAGGACCCGTCCTCGCCGGATCCGATCCGAGGAGCACCGATGGCCACCGCTGAGCTCGACGACCTGCAGCTCGACCTGACCAGACCCGGGTTCTACCTGCGTCCCGACTACTTCGAGATCCTGGCCGCCCTCCGCGCCGCCGGGCCGGCGCACCGCACCGTCGACGGCAGCTGGGCCGTCACCCGGTACGACGACATCCGCGCCATCAGCCGCGATCCGGCCCGGTTCGTGTCGAGCCGCGGCGTGCTGATCAACGACCCGATGCGCAACGACGGGAGCGCCGTGCCGAACACGTTCTCGATCCTGCACCTCGACCCTCCGGTCCACGCCACCTACCGCCGCGTGGTGAACCGCCAGTTCACCCCGCGAGCCGCCGCCCGCCTGGAGGGCACCGTGCGCGCCGCGGTCGACGAGGCCCTCGACCGGGTCGATCCCACCGTCGAGCTCGACGCGGTCGACGAGCTGGCCTCCACCGTCCCGATCGCGGTGATCGCCGAGCTGTTCGGCGTGGGCGACGCCGACCGCGACCTCTTCCGCCGCTGGTCCGACGCGGTCATCGCGACCCCCGACGCTGCCGGCGATCCGCTGGCGGCCGGGGCCGACGAGCTCGGCCAGATGGCCGACGTCCTGCTGGCCCACATCGACTCGCCCGCCGGCGACGGCAACGACCTGCTCGCCATCTTGAAGAACGCCGACCTCGACGGCCGGCCGCTCAACCGCTTCGAGATCATGGGGTTCTGCATGACCCTGCTGGTGGCGGGCAACGAGACCACCCGCACGCTCATCTCGGGCGGCATGGAGGCCCTCCACGACCACCCCGACCAGCGCGCCGCCCTGGCCGACGACGCCGACCTGCTCCCCGGTGCGGTCGAGGAGATGCTCCGGTGGGTGACCCCGATCCAGGCGTTCGGGCGCACCGCGGTGGTCGACGTCGATCTGGGTGGCACCACCGTCGGTGCCGGCGAGTTCGTGGTCCTGCTCTACGCCTCGGGCAACCGCGACGAGGCCGCGTTCGGCCCCACCGCCGACCGGTTCGACATCCGTCGCGACAGCACCCCGACCCACGTGGCGTTCGGATTCGGTGAGCACCTGTGCCTCGGCGCCGCCCTGGCGCGGCTCGAGGCCCGGCTGTTCTTCGAGGGCCTGCTCGCCCGCTTCCCGGACTACGAGCTGACCGGCCCGGTCGAGCGCACCCGTTCCACGCTCATCAACGGCGCCGCCCGGATGCCGGTCCGGCTGCGTCCCTGACGGCCCGTCCGCCCCGGGGGCGCCGGTGGGTGCGGGGCCCTCAGCGCGCCGATGCCGGGTGGGCGGCGATCCAGCCCTCGACGATGGCGACCATCGGGTTGGCCTCGCCCGGCGGGAGCGGGTAGCTGACGCCGGCCGCCGCCGAGATCTTGGCCTGGCGGACGTTGATGCAGATCGAGCGCAGCACGCCGAAGATCTCGTGCCAGGCCGGGTCCTGCAGCGGGCGGCCCAGCGCCTCCTCGAGGTCACGGGCCACCTCCTCGGGCGGCGCGAACCCGGGCAGCGGGCCCTGCTGCACCAGCGCCCACAGCACCCGCTCGAGGCCCAGGAACCAGCCGAGGTCCATCTCCGCGGGGCCGATCGTCGCCAGCTCCCAGTCGAGCACCGCGATCGGGTGCCGCTCGTCGTCGAACACCAGGTTCTCGAGGCGGGGGTCGCCCCAGACCAGCGAGGGCGGCGCCACGTCGGCGGGGGCGTGGGCGCGGCACCACGCCAGGATCGCTTCGATGCGCGGCAGCGGCTCGCCGTCGGCGGCCCAGGCCAGGTAGGCGGCCCAGGTGTCGAGCTGGTCCTGCACCCGTCCCTTCCCGTTGCCCAGCAGCTCGTCGAGGCCGACGGCGGCCCAGTCGACGGCGTGGATGGAGGCGAGCACGCGGACCATCTCGCGCTGGGCATCGCGACGCTGCGCCTCGGTGGCCTCGGTGAGCCAGGGGTCGAACAGCGAGGCCGGGCCGGGGATCTGGCCGTCGACGAACGGCATGACGATGAAGGGCACGCCGAGCCAGCGGTCGTCCTCCTCGAGCACGATCGGCCCGGCGGTGGGGATGCCCGCCATCGCGGCCGCCGTCTGGATGCGGGCCTGCAGGCCGAAGTCGTGGTCCGGGAACGACGACGACAGCGGTGGCAGGCGCACCACCAGCCGGGGTCCGGGCGACCCGTCCGCGTTGGGGTGGCAGCGCACGATGATCGTCTCGTTGGAGAGCCCGGCCTTCGGGTGGACGAGCTCGTCGATGCCGGCCGCCACCACGTCGGGCCGGTGCTCGGCGCACCACGCCAGCAGGCCGGATCGCACCTCGGCGAGCTCACGCCGCCCTCCGCTGGTGGTCATCCCGGGGTCCTCCTCGTCGAACTCTGACACTGTACTAATCGGCGTCTAGGGTGGTGAGGGCCATGGTGCAACCTGGATCGCCACCCGGAGCCTCCTCGGCCGGACGTCCGTCCGACGGCGTCGATGCGATCGGCGCCTGCGGTGCGGGCGACGTGGTCGCCGCGGTCCTCTCGCTCTCGGAGGCATCGTCCACGGGCGACGATGCCGGCTACCTCGACTGGCACCTGCACGACCACCTGCCCGAGCAGCACCGCCTCGCCGGCCTGCGCCACGGGGCCCGGTTCGCGTCCACGCCGGAGTGCCGGGCCGCCCGCCTGGCCGAGGGCGGCGAGCTCGACGCGGTCGACCACGTCGTCACCTACCTGTTCGCCCCGCCCGTCGACGTCGCGCTCGACGCGTTCTTCGCCCTGGGGGCGGCCCTGCGCGGTGCGGGCCGCATGCCGGTCTCGCTCCCGTCGGTGCAGGTCGGGGCCTGGTGGGTCGACGCCGCGGTGGCGTCGCCCGCCGCGCTGGTCGGCGCGGCCGTGGTGCCGTGGCGCCCGGCCACCGGGATCCTGCTCGTGGTCGAGCAGGTCGCTGCCGACGCGCCGGCGCCAGGGCTGGCGGCGCTGGTCGACGTGCCCGGCGTGGCGGGCGCCTGGTCGCTGCGGGGGAGCGGCTCGTGCCGGGCGCCCCTCGCCGACACCTCGGGGTACGAGATCACCCTCGCCTACCTCGACGCGCCGCCGCCCGAGGTGGCCGAGCGCGCCGCGCCGGTGCTGCGGGCGCGTTGGGCGCAGGGGTCTCGGACACCGGTCCTCGCCGCTCCGTTCCACACCGTCGACCCGGCCGCCATAGGGCGCTTCCTGCCGAACCAGAGCGCGGAGATCGCTTCGTGACCACCGATCCCCGATCCACCTGCATCATCGGCGTCGCCCAGGGGATCGTCCGCCCCGACGACGGCCCGTCGCCCGAGCCGCTCGACCTCTGGGCCGATGTCGTCACCCGGGCCTTCGCCGACACCGGGGCCGACGGCGTCGGGGCCCGGGTCGACGGGCTGCAGGTCGTGTTCTGCCAGAGCTGGGACTACGACGACCCGACCGGGCGCCTGGCCGCCCGGCTCGGCATCGCCCCGCGCCTGCGTCGCTACTCCGGCATCGGCGGCACCACCCCGCAGCTCCTCGTCGACCAGGCGGCCGCCCGCCTCGCCGCCGGCCAGACCTCGGTCGAGGTGGTCTGCATGGGTGAGGCCATCGCCACCGTCAAGAGGTCGTACCTGGCGGGCGGTCCGCCGGCCTGGAGCTACCCGCCCCCGGTGAAGGTCCGCTTCCCGTTCGAGGCTCCCGCACCCGCCGGCGAGAAGGCCCACAAGATCCGTGATGCGTGGCTCACGTTCGCCCTGCGCGACGTGGCCCGGCGCGCCGCCGCCGGCGTCGACCCCGCCCGCTACCAGGCCGACCTCGCCGTCATGATGAGCCGGCTCACCGAGGTGGCCGCCACCAACCCGTACGCCTGGTTCCCGTTCGAGCAGGACGCCGCCCAGGTGGGCGAGGTCCGCGCCGACAACCGCTACGTGGCCGAGCCCTACACCAAGCGCATGTGCTCGATGCTCGACGTCGACCTGTCGGCCGCCGTGGTGGTCACCACCCACGAGGTGGCCGATGAGCTCGGCGTGCCCGCCGATCGGCGGGTGTACCTCCACGCGTCGGCGTACGGCGAGGACCCGCTGGCCATCGCTGCCCACCCCGACCTGGCCCGCTCCGAAGCCCTGCCGCTCGTGACCGGGCGTGCCTTCGGCGATGCCGGCGTGGGGATCGACGACGTCGCCCACCTCGATCTCTACAGCTGCTTCCCGGCCAGCCTCGGGTTCGCCAAGGACGCGCTCGGCCTCGCCGACGACGATCCCCGGCCGCTCACCGTCACCGGTGGCCTGCCCTACGCCGGCGGCGCCGGCAGCGGGTACCTGGTCAACGCCCTCGCCGCCATGACCACCACCCTGCGCGACGACGCCGGGTCGACCGGGCTCGTCACCGGCATCGGCATGCACCTGACCAAGCACATCGCCGCGGTGTACTCCACCCGACCGCCCGCCTCCGGCACGCGCACCGCCGACCTCGGGGCCGTGTGCGAGGCCCCGGTCCAGATCGTCGATCAGCACGAGGGCGAGGCCACGGTGGCCGCCACGGCCGTCGTCCACGGCCGCGACGGCGAGCCCGCCTGGGCCCCGGTCATCGTCGACGTGGCGCCCGGCGTGCGGACCTACGCGATCAGCACCGATCCGTCGTGGCTCCTGCGGGCCGGCACCGACGAGGTGGTCGGAACCACCGTCGGCGTCCTCACCGACCCCCGCGGCTTCAACCTGGTGCACCCGATCGACTGACCGGGCGCACCGCGGTCAGCGCCGGGCCGCCACCAGCTCGAGCAGCTGGCCGTCGGGGTCCCGGACGAGCACGGCCGCCTTCACGTCGGTGTCGCGGAGCACCTCGCCGCCGAGCTCGACGATGCGCTCGCACGTCTCGGCCAGGTCGGTCACCGTGAACGAGATGTGGGTGAGGCCGGGCTCGGTCATCGACCGCTCCCGGTACGGGGCGTTGCCCTCGCGGTCGAAGTGGAGCAGCTCCAGCACGAACGAGCCGCTCCCGAGGTAGACAGCGGTGAGGTGCGGGTCGGCGACCTGCAGGAGCGTGCCGGTCACCCCATCGGGGGGTGACAGCTCGCGCAAGCGCTCGAAGCCGAAGGCGCCGACGTAGAAGCGCTCGGCGCGCTCCAGGTCGGTGACGCAGATCCCGAGGTGCGACACGGTCATCGGGCGAGCGTACGGCGCCGGCCGCTCGCCGGCCGCGACCAGCCCGACGGCATGGTGCGGGCAGAACGGTGTAGTCGGCACACGGTCGTGCCCCCCACCTGGCCGGTCGTCGGGCAGCGCCGTTGCGCCGCCCCTAGCGTTGGCCCATGGCCCGCACCGCAGCAACGGATCCCCGATGAGCACCACGGTCCCCGAGGCCGAGGCGTCGACCACCGCCGCGCCCTACGGCGCCGCGCCGATGAAGGCGGTGCGGGTGCACTTCCCCGGGCGCGACGTGACCGTCGGCCCACTCGGTCACCTGGCGGCCGAACGGCACCGGCTGGCCGAGCTGACCTGGGAGCACTTCGACGCCGCGCCGCAGAGCGCCACCATCGGCGCCGAGATCAGCGGCATCGACCTGCGCGCCGACCTCTCCGATGCCGTGATCGCGGAGCTGCGCCGGGCGCTGTGCGACTACAAGGTCCTCTTCTTCCGCGACCAGGCCGTGACGCCCGCCGAGCACGTGGCGTTCGCCCGCCGGTTCGGCCCGCTCGAGCTCCACCCCTTCATCACCGGTCACGACGAGCACCCCGAGCTGGTGCGCTTCGCCAAGTCGGCCGACGTGGGCGGGTACGAGAACGGCTGGCACAGCGATGTGAGCTGGCGCGAGTGCCCGTCGATGGGGGCCATCCTCCACGCCACCCAGGTGCCGCCCACCGGCGGCGACACCCTGTTCGCCGACATGTACGCGGCCTACGAGGGCCTGGACGACGACGTGAAGGAGCAGATCGACGGGCTCACCGCCGTGCACGACTTCGTCCAGGTGTTCGGCCGCACGCTCGACGACGAGGCCCGCGAGAAGATGCGCGCCGAGTACCCGCCCGTGGAGCACCCCGTGGTCCGCACCCACCCGGAGACCGGGCGCAAGCTGCTCTACGTCAACCACTTCTTCGTCCGCCACATCGTGGGGATCGAGGCGGACGAGAGCGACCGCCTGCTGATCCAGCTGTGCCGCGAGGCCGCGCAGGTGGAGTACCAGTGCCGGTTCCGCTGGACCCCCGACGCCGTCGCCTTCTGGGACAACCGCGCCGTGCAGCACTACGCCTCGTCCGACTACTGGCCCGACGTGCGGATCATGGAGCGCGCCAGCGTCGTCGGCGACCGCCCGCACTGATCGCCGTCCCAGCGGAACCGCAGGCAGCCGCCTGGGTCAGCGGGGCTCGTCGCCGCGGAGGGTGACGCGCTGGATGACGCGGTGAGCGTCGCCGAAGTCTCCGGTGACCGCGTGCTGGGTGGAGCGGTTGTCCCAGAAGCCGATGTCGCCCGCGCCCCAGTGGTAGCGGACCGTGTACTCGGGCTTCACCGAGTGGGCGTAGAGGTAGGCGAGCAGGGCATCGCTCTCGTTGAGGGTGAGCTCCTTGATCCGGGAGGTGAAGCCCGGGTTCACGAAGAGGATCTCCTCGCCGCTCTCGGGATGGGTGCGCACGACGGGGTGCTCGACGGGCTCCAGCGCCGTGAAGGTCTCGCCCTCCCACCGGCCTTCGCCCACGAGGTCGAGGATGCCCTGGAACTGGTCCTTGCCGTCGTGGACCGCGGTGAGCGTGCGCAGGAGCCCCTGGAGGGCCGGGCTGAGCCCGGCGAAGGCGGCGATCTGGTCGGAGAACAACGTGTCGCCGCCGTACTCCGGGACCACCACGGCCCGCAGGATCGAGCCGAGCGGCGGGCGCTTCACGAACGTCACGTCGGTGTGCCAGGCCACGCCCCGCTCGTAGGTGGCCACGTCGCCGTAGGTGGCGTAGAGCTGGCCGGCGGCGGTGTAGTCGATCTCGAAGACCTCGGGGTTGCCGGCCACGCCGGGGATGACCGGGTGCCCTTCGGTGGGCTCGCCGAAGAGGCGGGCGAACGCCAGGTGCTCGGCCGGATCGAGGTGCTGGCCGGGGAAGAACACCACCCGGCGCTCGATCCACACCTG
Source organism: Aquihabitans sp. McL0605 (assembly GCF_049993875.1). NCBI lineage: Bacteria > Bacillati > Actinomycetota > Acidimicrobiia > Acidimicrobiales > Iamiaceae > Aquihabitans > Aquihabitans sp. McL0605. Next base: position 1,019,690 of record NZ_CP188252.1, on the reverse strand, counting down.
GCGGATGGCGGCGACGGTGTCGGCGTCGAGGTGGCGCACGTCGACGCCGCGGATCTCCGCGCCGATGGTGCCGGACAGGTTGCGCACGTCGAGGTCGACGCGCGGCGTGGTGAGGGTCATGGCTGGATCTCCTGGAGGGGTTGGTGGGAGGCGGGGGCCGGATCGGCGGAACGGGTGCGGTGGGAGCCCTCGGCGGCCTCGTCCACGCCCAGCTCGACGAGCAGGCGGGAGCGGAGGGCGATGACCTCGGCGTGGCTTCGCAGCCGGGGGCTCGGTGCGTCGACGGTGGCGTCGAGCGAGAAGCGGCCGTCGGTCAGCACCAGGACGCGGTCGGCCAGGAGCACGGCCTCGTCGACGTCATGGGTGACCAGCAGGACCGCGGGCGCGTGGCGGGCGTGGAGCTGCTGGACCAGGGCGTGCATGCGGATGCGGGTCAGGGCGTCGAGCGCCCCGAACGGCTCGTCGAGCAGCAGCAGCTTGGGCGACCGGACCAGGGCACGGGCCAGGGCGGCGCGCTGGGCCTCGCCGCCCGACAGCGTCTTGGGCCAGTCGCCCTCGTGCCCGCCGAGCCCGACCTCGTCCAGCGCGGCGCGCCCGGCGACGGCGGCATCGGCCCCCGACCCGTCGAGACCGAGGGTGACGTTGTCGAGCACCTTGGCCCACGGCAGCAGGCGGGGGTCCTGGAACACGACCGACCGGGCGACCGGGACGGTGATCTCGCCGGTGACCCCGCGATCGAGTCCCGCCAGCGCCCGCAGCAGCGTGCTCTTGCCCGAGCCGCTGCGCCCGAGCAGGGCCACGAACTCCCCAGGTCGCAGGTCGAGGTCGAGGCCGCGCAGCACCTCGCGCTCGCCGAAGGTGCGGCGGACGACGCGGATCGACACCACGGTGCCGTCGGCGGTGAGGGCCTCGCTCGTGGTGCTCATCGGCCCGGCTGCCAATCGAGGAGGCGGCGTTCGACGAGCCGCACGGCGCCGTCGGTCAGGAGGCCGAGGGTGGCGTAGATGAACAGGCCGAGGATCAGCACGTCGGTGTGGCCGAAGAGCGACGCGTCCGACATCACCTTGCCGAGCCCGCTGGTGGCGTTGATGGTCTCGGCGAACACCAGGAGGAGCCACGCGATCGCCACCGACATGCGCAGGCCGACGAGGAAACCGGGGAGGGCGCCGGGCAGCACGACCTTGCGGATGAGCTGGCGCTTGGAGAGGCCGACCACGTCGGCCAGCTCCCGGTACCCCGGGTTCAGGCTCTTGATGGCCGTCGTGGTGTTGATGTAGATCGGGAAGGCCACGCCGAGCACGATCATCGTGACCTTCACGGTCTCGCCCACGCCGAGCCACACCACCAGCAGCGGCTGGAGGGCGATGATCGGCACGAAGCGGAAGGCCGAGATGTTGGTGTCGATCAGGTCGTCGCCCAAGCGGGAGAGCCCGGCCACGAGGGCCAGCGCGGTGCCGATCGGCACGCCGACCGCCAGGCCCCAGCCGACCCGCTGGATCGACGCCCACAGCGCCGCCGGCAGGGTGCCGTCGCGCCACAGGTCGATGCCCACGGTGATGACCGTGCCCGGCTTGGGCAGGGTGTTGGTGCTGATCCAGCCGACGTTGGTGGCCAGCGCCCAGCCACCGACGATGAGCAGCACGCCGAGCAGGCGCTCGACGCCGCGGGGGATGCCCCAGCGGCGCTGGGCGTCCTCGTCGCGGCGGCCCGTGGGGAGGGCGACCAGCTCGACGCCGGTCTGGCCGTACCGGCCGTTGGGCTCGGGCTCGGGGTCGCGGGTGGTGGGGGGCACCGGGTCGGGCGCGCCTCCGGGTGCGTGGGCCAGGCGGTGGCTCGGGCCGGCCACCGCGTCTCGCAGGGTGCCGGTCATGAGCCCTGCGCCTCGGCGACGATGTCGTTGAACCGGCCGTCGAACTCCGGCCCCACGTCGATCTTGTTCGGGATCTGGCCGGCGGCGACGAACTGGTCGGCCAGCTGCTGCTGGGGCTCGAGCACCTTGCCCGGGAGCGGGAAGAAGGTGGTGTCGCCGTTGCCGCCGTTGACCAGCTCGGTCGCCCGGTCCGGCGTGAGCCCGTACTGCTTCACGAACACCGCGGTGGCCAGGGCGGCCTTGTGGTCGTTGAGGTACTGGAACGCCTTGACCAGGCGCCCGGTGTAGTCGGCGAGGGCGGCGGTCTTGCCGGCGTCGTCGAGCGTGGCCTGGGCGGCGATGAGGAACGATGCCCGGTCGGTGATGGCGCTGGGGCTGATGCCCACCGTGGCCTTGGGGTGGTCGGCCAGGAACAGGCTGATGAGCGGCTCGGTGGTCACGCCAGCATCGGCAGAGCCGCCGGCGAGGGTGGCGTTGATCTGCGTGATCGGCACGTCGACCGTGGTGATGTCGTCGAGGGTCAGCCCGGCCTCGTCGAGGCCACCAAGCACGGCGGCCTCGGCCGAGGTGCCTCGCTGGTAGGCCACCTTCTTGCCCTTCAGGTCGGCCCAGCTCTTGACGGAGCCGTCGACGCTGATGACGCCGCCGAGTCCCTTCTCGGGGGCCCAGCCCGCCACCGCCGTGATGTCCTGCCCAGAGGCCTGGGCGAAGATGAGCGGCGTGCTGGCCACGAAGCCGGCGTCGACGGATCCGCCCTTGAACGCCTGCAGCATCGGTGGCCCGCCCACGAACGAGGCGTAGTCGACCTTGTAGTCGAGGCCCTGGTCCTGCCCGGACACCTCGAGCACCGTCTTGAGGTAGTCGAGCTGGTCGCCGATGTGCAGCGTGGTCCCGGCGGGGATGGTGGCGGGCACGGTCACCTGGGCAGCCGTGGTGGTGGGGTCGTCGGTCCCCGCGTCAGCGCGGGTCGAGGCGTCGGAGCTGCTGCAGGCGCTGAGGAGGCCTATGGCGAGCGCACCCACGAGGAGCAGCGCGGAGGCAGAGCGGGAGGGGCGGGCGAGGGGAAGGGGGCGGTGCAAGGAACTATCTCTCTATTCACGATGGGATTGGTCGGGTTTTATCGGGACCAAGACCGGAACGCAAGCGCCAGGTGTCACACGGTGGCGCCGTCGGGCGCTGGCCCCAACGGTTCACCGGCGACCGGACAGCCCTCGTGACCTGCGGTTCTCCCTGGTAAGGCCCTCGGGTGGTGGTTCAACTGTTCAAACCGATAGAAATACTAGGAATAGGCCCCTCGACTCGGAGCACTGCCATGCCGCTCGACCTCCACTGGTTCCTCCCCACCGCCGGCGACAGCCGCGACGTGGTGGGGTTCGGCCCCACCGTGTCCCGGCGCGAGCCGGATGTCGACTACCTGGCGCAGGTGGCCCGCGTGGCCGAGCGCGTCGGGTTCGACGCCGTCCTCACGCCCACCGGCACCTTCTGCGAGGACGCCTGGCTCAGCACCGCGGCCCTGATCCGCGAGACCACGCGGCTCCGGTTCCTGGTGGCGTTCCGGCCCGGGCTCATCTCGCCCACGCTCGCCGCGCAGCAGGCCGCCACCTTCCAGCGCCTCAGCGGGGGCCGGCTCCTGCTCAACGTGGTCACCGGCGGCAGCGCCGTCGAGCAGCGCCGCTTCGGCGACCACCTCGACCACGACCGCCGCTACGACCGGTGCGACGAGTTCCTCACCGTGCTGAAGGGGGCGTGGGGCGGGAAGCCGTTCGACTTCACCGGCGAGCACTACCAGGTCGAGAACGCCATGGTGGCCAAGGCGCCGGATCCGCAGCCGGCCATCTTCTTCGGCGGCTCCTCCGACGCCGGAACGAGGGTGGCGGCCCGGCACGCCGACGTCTGGCTGATGTGGGGCGAGCCGCCCGCCTCGGCTGCCGCCGAGATCGCCAAGGTGCGGGCCCAGGCCGAGGCGCTGGGGCGCGAGGTGAAGTTCGGGATCCGCCTCCACACCATCACCCGCGACACCTCGAAGGCGGCGTGGACCGAGGCGGAGCGCCTCCTGGAGAACATGCCCGACGACGTCATCGCCCGGGCCCAGGAGCTGGTGGCCGGCCAGAGCGACTCGATCGGCCAGGCCCGCATGACGGCCCTCCACGGCGGCGACCGCAACGACCTGCTCATCGCGCCCAACCTGTGGGCCGGCTTCGGCCTGGTGCGCGGGGGAGCCGGGACGGCCCTGGTCGGCAGCCACGAGGAGGTGGCCGAGCGCCTCGCCGAGTACCACGAGATCGGCTTCGACCACGTCATCCTCTCGGGCCAGCCCCACCTCGAGGAGGCGTACTGGTTCGGCGAGGGCGTCATCCCGAAGCTGCGCGCCGCGGGCATCGCGGCCGAGCCGGGGCTCCCCATCCCGAGCGCCGGGCCGCTCGCTGCCGACCCGCGCACCGGTCGGTCGGCCCCCGCGGGCTCGCTCACCTCGGCCAGCTGATGGCCGTCGCCCCGCCCCCCGGCGAACTTCCTGTAGCTGCCGTTGCCGGGCAACGGTTCGCACAGGAAGTTCGAGGGCTGGCGGGGACGCGCGCAAGGATCACCGCATGACCGGAGCACCAGCGTCCCCGTTGCGAACCGTCGTCGTGAACGGGAGTCCGTCGCACCCGTCGCGCAGCCGCACGCTCGCCGAGCACGTCGTCGGCCTCCTCGAGGACGGGCGATCCGGCGGCGCCCGGTTCGTCGACCTCGCCGAGCTCGATCCGGCTGCCCTGCTGGCCCTGGGCTCGGACCCGGGGGTCGACGAGGCGGTCGCTGCGGTGGCCGACGCCCAGATCCTCGTGGTGGCCACCCCGGTGTACCGGGCCACCTACACCGCGCTCACCAAGACCATCTTCGACCTGCAGCCCCAGGGCGCCCTCGCCGGCAGCGTGGTCATCCCCATCGCGACCGGGTACGGGGCCGACCACCGCCTGGCGATCGACCACGGGCTGCGGCCGCTGGTGGCCTCGCTCGACGGCTGGACCACGCCCACCGGCATCTACGCCACCCGCGCCGACCTCGCCGATGACGGCACGATCGCCGAGGCCGTCCGGGCTGCGGCGAGGCGCGCCGTCGACGAGGCCGTGGCGCTGGCGGCCGCGTTGGCACCTCGCTGACCAGGGGAGATCACCCAAACCTCGCAGGTGCGAGGCATAGGCTCCCGCCCATGCTGAACCACCCCGAACCCGGTCGTGCCCGTCCCTTCGTGCGGCTGGCGGTGCTCGGCGCTGCGGCCGCCATGCTCCTGGCCGGGTGCGGCAAGTCGGGCGGCGACGACTCCTCGACCACCACCACCGCTGCGAAGGCCGCCGTCACGACCACCACCGCGGCCGCCACCACCACCGCCGCCGACGGGGGAGGCGGTGCCAGCGACCCGTGGGCGGCGGACGCCAAGCAGTACCGCGGCAAGGACGGCCAGACCTTCGACTTCGACTGCCCGGCGGGCGGCGAGGCCAACACCATCTGGGGCACCGAGACCTACACCGACGACTCGTCGGTGTGCACCGCGGGGGTGCAGGTCGGCCTCATCACGTTCGACGAGGGCGGCAAGGTCACCATCGAGATCGCAGCCGGCCAGGACAGCTACGACGCGGGGACCGCCAACGACGTGACCTCCGTGGCGTACGCCTCGTGGGACGGCAGCTTCACCTTCCCCGATGCCCCTCCCGGCAGCGGCACGTTCGAGGCCTCGACCGCCACCTGGTCCGTGACGGCCCAGTCGCTCCAGCTCGCGGAGGGCGACACCCGGGACGTGGTGTGCTCGAAGGCCGGCGAGCTCGGCTCGGTGTGGGGCACCGACACCTACACCGCCGACTCGTCGATCTGCACCGCGGCGGTGCACCAGGGCCTCATCACCCAGGCCGCCGGCGGTGGCGTCCGGATCAAGGTGACGGCGGGTGCGGACTCCTACGAGGGCACCACGGCGCACGGGATCACGTCGAACAGCTACGGATCGTTCGCGCTGAGCTACACGTTCCCCGACGACCAGCCCCAGAACTGATCCGGGGCGCCGGGTCCGTCCGCTCGGCCTCGGGGCCAGGCGGCGGGCCCACCCTCGGGCCGGTCAGGCCTCGACGGTGATCGCGTACTCGGGGCAGTTGTCGGCGGCGAGCTGGGCGGTGGCCACCTGGTCGTCGGTGAGCTCGCCGGACACCAGGACGACGGCGTAGCCCTCGTCGTCGGCGTCGAAGAGCTCGCCGGCCAGGGCGTAGCAGCGGCCGTGCCCCTGGCACTTGTCGCGATCGAAGACGATGTGCATCAGGCCTCCACGGTGCGAAGGATGCGGACGGGCAGTTCGCGCGGGCCGCGCACCTGGCCCGTCGACCAGCGGACCGTAGCCGGATCGGAGAGCTCGAAGTCCGGGATCCGCTTCATCCACTCGTCGACGGCGACGGTGAGCTCCATGCGGGCCAGGTTGGACCCGACGCAGCGGTGGATGCCGAGGCCGAAGGCCACGTGCCGGTTGCGCTGGCGGTCGATCACGAACTCGTCGGCGTCGTCGAACGCTTCGGGGTCTCGGTTGGCGGACGGGAAGGGGAGCAGGACCCAGTCGCGCTCGGCCACGGGGCAGCCGCCGATCTCGGTGTCGGTGGCGGCGATGCGGGCCATGGTGACCGGCGCGTAGAACCGGAGGAACTCCTCGATGGCGAAGGGCAGGACCTCGGGGTCGTCGATCAGGCGCCGGCGGTCGTCGGGGTGCTGGGCGAGGTGCCAGAGGCTGGCGCCGATGGCCGACCAGGTGGTGTCGATGCCGGCGATGATCAGCAGACCGATCGTGCCGAAGATCTGGGCGTCGGGCAGCGGCTCGCCGTCGACCTCGATCGACATGAGGTAGCCGATCAGGTCGTCTTGGGGCGGCTGGTCGCGCCGGGCCTTGAGCGTCTGCTCGATGTAGTAGATCAGCGTGTCCTCGGGCGACACCGTGCCCGAGTACTCGCCCGGCTTCTCGATGATGCGGTGGATGAAGAGGCGGAACCGGTCGCCGTCTTCGCGGGGGACGCCGAGCATGTGGGCGATCACCCGGACGGGGATGTGCTGTGCGTACTGGACCGCGGCGTCGGCCATGGTGGCCCCCGATGCCAGGAGCTCGTCGAGGAGCTCGCGGCAGGTCTCCCGCGTGGCCTCCTCCAGCTTGTCGATGGCCTTCGGGGCGAACGCCGGAAGCAAGATGCGGCGGGAGTCGTGGTGGAACGGGGGGTCGGCGGTGATGGGCGGGGCGTAGCCCATGGGGGCCAGGCCCTGGGGCTTGAAGATGCTGACGATCACGCCCTCGGAGCTGAAGCTCTCGGTGTCGTTGGCGATGGCGGAGATGTCGTCGTGGCGGGTGGGCATCCACACGCCGCCGTGGGCCTCGCCGTGGGCGACCGGGCACCGACCCCGCAGGTCGTCCCAGATCTCCGGGGCTGCCTGGGCGTAGTCGTCGGAGGTGTGGTCGAAGTCGATGGCCCAGTCACGCGTGGGCTGCTGCAGATCGGTCATGTTGGGTTCCCCTGGAGGCCTGGTTCGTCCGGGCCGACACCTTCGATAATAGTCGTTATCGCGTCGCCGCTCGACCCATGTGACGGACGACCTCGGCCGGCGGTGCTTCACTGGTGCGACCCGAGCGAGGAGCGAGCAGTGAGCGAGACCATGGAACCCACGGTGTGGGGCGACATCGACGGCCAGACGATCACCTTCCCCATGGAGGTGACCGACTTCGACGCCGCCACCTTCGTGTTCTCCGTGCCCGCGGCCGCCGCGCAGGCGCTGCTGCCGGGCGCCGACTTCGAGGTCATCGAGATGGTCGAAGGGGTGGCGCAGCTGGTGGTGGCGTTCTGCGACTACCACGAGAACCCGTGGGGCGACTACCTCGAGATCAACCTCGGGTTCCTGGCCCGGCCGAAGGGCGCGGGCGACGAGGTGCTGGGGTCGTTCGTGTACCGGATGCCGGTCGACCAGGAGTTCACCTGCAAGGCCGGCAACCAGGTCATGGGCTTCCCCAAGACGGTGAACGACCTGACCGTGTCGAACCGGGACGGCCGCATCCGCTTCGGGATCGACGTCGACGGGCGCACCGAGTTCGCCCTGTCCTTCACCGAGCCCCGCGAGACCGGCGAGGCCACCCGCGTCGAGACCGGGAGCTACTCGTACCTCGACGGCGAGCCCCACGAGACCCCCCTGTCGATGGACATGGGCTCGGGGGCCATCGACGTGGGCACCGTCGAGATCGAGCTCGGCGGGGGCCTCCTCGCCTCGGAGCTGAGCACCCTCGGCCTGCCCGCCCGGCCCGACTTCGGCTCCTGGGGCACCCACCTCACCGCCACCTTCCAGCTCGGCCACCCGATCTAGGCGGTCCCCGGCTCGAGCACCGGACCGGTTGCGAGCCCCGGGCGGTCCAGCGCACCGATGGTCCTGAACAACCCGACCGGCTGACCGGCTGCACGCCACCCGATCCGGGCGGCGCGGTCAGCCGGCGGTGTCGGCGCTGTGCCGCAGGGCGCGGCGGCGGGAGCGGGCGACCAGCAGGTACGCCACCATCACCACGACGGCGGCGGCCACCGCCACCCAGGCCACCGCGGGCGGGCTGCCGTCGTCGACGGGGGGCGGTCGGGGGGCGGCGGGCGCAGGCGCATCGGCCACGGCTGCCTCCAGCACGGCGGTGGTGGTCGCCACCGGCTTCGTCGTCGTGGTCGTCGGCGGGTCGGTCGTGGTGGTGGGCGGGGTCGTGGTGGTGGTGGTCGGCGCCGCGGTCGTGGTGGTGGGCTTGGGGCCCAGCTCCCGCTCGGCCTGGGCCACCTGGTCGGCCACCAGCGTGGCCATCAGGTCGGCGCCCTGGCCGTTGAGGTGCAGCCCGTCCGACGACATCGCGTCCGGGTGCTGGTTGGCGATCGCGTTCCAATCGCCGATGCGGAGGTTGGGGTACTGCGCCGGGAGGGTGGCGAGGAAGCGGTTGACGTCGGCGTAGTACGGCCGGGCCTCGTGGATGGTGAGGAACACCACCCGCGGGACGCCCTTCACCTCGTCGAGGATCTGGCGCATCGCCGGCTGGTACACGCCGGGGCTGCCGCCGTCGTTGTGCCCGATCAGCACGACGACCACGTCCCAGTCGGTGCCGTGCTGGGCGACCACGTCGGCGGCCTGGTGGGTGCTGCGGTTCACCATGGCGTCGACCGTGACGTCGCGGCCCGGGAGGTGGGCGGTGTCCTGGGGGGCGGCGCCGAGCATGACCGAATCGCCGACGATCAGGACCCGCGTCGGCCGGTCGGGCGGGAACGAGCGGACCGAGTGCGCGGACGCCGAGCCGCTCGACGCGCCCGCGGGGGCCACCAGGCCCGCCAGCACCCCGAGCGCGCCGACCACGAGGGTGGCCGTGAGCGCGAGGAGCCGCCGGGTGGAGGGTGCGGTCACGCGCCGGTCCAGGCGTCGACGCGCTCGGCGAGCACGGCGAGGCTGACGGTGGCGGCTGACAGCACCACGTCGTGGAACCCGGGGAGGGTGAACGCATCGCCCAACCGGGCCTCGGCGTCGGCCCGCAGGCGGAGGATCTCGCGCTGGCCGACCTTGTAGGCGAGCGCCTGGCCGGGCATGCCGATGTAGCGGTCGATCTCGGTGACGATCTCGTCGCGGCTCACGGGCGCGTGCTCCACCATGAAGTCGATGGCCTGCTGGCGGGTCCAGCGCAGGGCGTGCAGACCGGTGTCGACGACGAGGCGGCAGGCCCGCCACGAGTCGCTCGCCAGCATCCCGAGCCGGTCGATGTCGGTGGCGTACAGGCCCATCTCCTCGGCGAGCCGCTCGGTGTAGAGGGCCCAGCCCTCGACGTACGCGGTGTGGCCCCACGAGAGGCGCCGGAACGCGGGGAGCTCGGTCTGCTCGCTTGCGATGGCGAGCTGGAGGTGGTGGCCGGGGATGGCCTCGTGGAACGCGATCGACGCGGTCTCGCCCCGGCCGCGGCCGGTGGGGTCGTGGAGGTTGACGTGGTACTCGCCGGGCCGGCTGCCGTCGGGCGCGGGGGGCGTGTAGTACGCAGCGGGCGCGTCGGCGGCGAGGAAGTCGGGGATGGGCGTCAGCACGCAGGGCGCCTGCGGCAGGATCCCGAACCAGTCGCCCATCGCCGCGGTGGCGGCATCGAGGTTGCGGCGGGCGTCGTCGAGGATCTGGTCGGCGTCGGCGTAGCGGAGGTCCTGGTCGTTCAGGAGGTGGTCGAAGATCTCGGCCAGGTCGTCGGTGCCGAACGCGCGGGCGCCGATCTCGCGGTACTGGGCGGGCAGCTGCTCGGTGACCTGCTCCATGCCGATCGCGTGGAGCTCCTCGGGCGTGAGGTCGAGCCCGGTGTGGAGGCGGATGAGCTGGCGGTAGAGCTGGTTGCCCTCGGGGAGCCAGCACAGGCCCGGCTGGTCGTCGGGTCGGGCCGCGGGCGCCAGCTCGTCGGCCAGGACCCTGCGGTAGCGGTCGAAGGCAGGACGGAGGTGCTCGGACACCGCGGCGGCGAGCTCGGTCCGCCACGCCGCCTCGCCGTCCCAGTCGGCGGGGCCGGCGAGGTTGGCGAACGGGTCGGCGTCGAGCGGGGAGCTCAGGTAGCCGTCGATCTGGTTGATCGAGCGGTCGATGCACGTGCGGGCCGGGGTGCGCCCGACGGCCAGGCCGGCCCGGTAGCGGTCGGCGGCCTGGTCGAGCATGGTGCCCATGGCTCGGACCCGGAGGACGGCCAGGGCGGCGTGCTCGGGCTCGGCGGCGCGCAGCTGGCCGGCCATGGTGAGGAGCTCGGCGTGGATGCCCTGCATCTGATCCGAGGCCAGCTCGATGAGCCGGGCGTCGATGCCGGTGACGGCATCGCCGATCTCCTCGATCAGGAGCTGGCGGGTGACCCGATCGGTCTCGTCGAGGCCGTCGGCGGGGATCGCCTCGGCCTCGGCGAGGAAGCCGAGCCACGTGGCCCGCTGCCGCGCTTCGCCCTCGGCGGAGAGGTCATCGACTCGGTCGTCGTAGCGGTGGTCACCGAGGAACGTGGCGAACAGGGGGCTCGCTTCGAGCCGCGCCTCCCAGTAGCGGTCGGCGACATCTCGAAGCACGGGGGAGTCGGACATGGGGTCCATGGTGGCCGATGCCGCCGCCCCCGTTCGGCTCAGACGTGGCGGCCACCGCTCCGGACGACGTTCAGCACGATGACGGCGAGGATGATGGCGGCGATGATGACGATCAGTGTGTACAGCATGCGATCCGGTACCCGCCGCGCCGATCCCCAAACCCAGCGGCGGTCACCGGTGCCCGCCGGCGCACCGATCTAGGGCGTGATGCCGCGCAGGCCCGACCACGCGAGGCGAGCCACCTTGTCGGCGAACTCGTCGGCATCGGTGCCCGAGCCGAGCCCGAGCTGGAGCCAGTGGCGGCTGGTCGATTCGGCGATGCCGACCACCCCGAACGCCAGGACGTGCCGCTCGTCGTCGCTGAGGCCGGGGATGTCGATGAGCGAGGCCACCCGGTCGGCCACCACCGACTCGACCCGCGCCACCGCGCCCGCCAGCTCGACGTCGGCGCGGTTGCGGTCGCTGAACAGCACGCGGAACGCGGAGCCCTGGCCGATGGCCCACCGGAAGTAGGCCCGGAACCCGGCCTCGACCTGCTGGCGCGGCCCTTCGGCCACCGCGGCGGCGTCGAAGATGGTGCGCTCGAGGCGAGCGCCCATCTCGTCGACCAGCTCGTTGTAGAGCGCCTTCTTCGACGCGAAGTGCTGGTACAGCACGGGCTTGGTGACGCCGGCGGCCTCGGCCACCTCGTTCATCGACGTCTCGTGGAAGCCCTTGGCCGCAAAGGTCTCCAGCGCGACCTGGAGGAGCTGCTCGCGCCGCTCAGCGGCGGGGAGCCGGGTGGTGACCGCTCGGTCGCTCGTGTCCGTCATCCGTGATCGTGCACGATCACCGAGCGGGCGACCGTGCCGGCCTTCATGTCCTCGAAGGCCTCGTTGACGTGCTCGTTGTCGATCTCCTTGGAGATGAGCTCCTTGAGCTTGAGGTCGCCGTTGCGCCAGAGGTCGAGCAGCTTGGGGACGTCCTGGTACACGTTGGACGATCCGTACCAGCAGCCCTTGATGGTCTTGGCGAGGTAGAGCCAGGTGAAGGCGGCGTTCAGGTTGAGCATGACGTCCATGCGGGGCACGCCGACCAGCACGACCTCGCCGCCGGGGCGGGCGGTGTTGATGGCCTGCTCCATGGTGGCGCCGAGGCCGATCACCTCGAAGGCCACGTCGGCCCCGCGGCCGTTGACGGCCATGGCTGCCGCGACCGGGTCTCCCTCGGAGGCGTTGACCGTGTGGGTGGCGCCGAACTCCTTGGCCATCTCGAGCTTCGAGTCGAGCATGTCGATGGCGATGATCGTGGTGGCTCCGGCGATCTTGGCGCCCTGGATGACGTTGAGGCCGACGCCGCCGCAGCCGATCACGGCGACGGTGTCGCCGGGGACGATGTTGGCCGTGTTGAGCGCCGCGCCCACGCCGGTGAGCACACCGCAGCCGATGAGCGCAGCGATGTCGAGCGGTACGTCGTCGGGGATCTTCACCGTGGAGATGGCGGGGACGATGGCGTAGGGCCCGTAGGTGCCGAGGCAGGCCATCTGGTGGAGCGGGGCGCCGCCGCTGGTGAGGCGGGTGGTGCCGTCGAGGAGGCCGGCCGCGGCCTGGGCCGCCGACTTCTCGCACAGGTACGCCTGCTGGTGGCGGCACTGGTAGCACTCGCCGCAGGCCGGCACGAACGACAGCACGACGTGGTCGCCGACGGCCACGGTGGTGACCCCTTCGCCGATCTCCTCGACGATGCCTGCGCCCTCGTGGCCCAGCACGATGGGGGTGGGCAGCGGGATGGTGCCGTTCATGACCGACAGGTCGGAGTGGCAGACGCCGGAGGCGACGATCTTGATCTTGACCTCACCGGCGGCCGGGGCGGCCACCTCGATGTCGTCGCGCATCTCGAGCGGCGTGTCGTAGGCGGTGAGCACTGGTGCCTTCATGGGGGTCCCCTTCGCGAGATCTTCGGTCGGGTGCCGACGATACCTTGACCGCCCGGTCAAGTCTCTGCCGACGGGGCTGGGGTCAGTGGACGGTCGTGAGGAACGACACCAGCAGGGCCGTGAACGCCTTCGGGTCGTCGTCGTAGCAGGCGTGCCCGGCGCCCTGGATGAGGTGGGTGCTGTCGCCGTCGCCGCCGCGCATCTGGGTCAGCAGGTGCGCGGCGCGCTCGGGGCTGTAGGTGGGGTCCTTGGAGCCCCAGATCGACATCGCCTGCACGGGGAACGCCGAGGCGGGCCGCTTGAAGTCGTCGATGCCGACGGGGGCCACGGGCACGAAGCCGAGCAGCGCGTCCTTCGGGTACTGCTCGAGGTAGCCGAGGCTGTAGCGGCCGGACATCGACGGCGACACGATCACCACGTGCGCCGGACCGCCCAGCTTGTCCACGAGCGACCGCAGCCAGGTCCCGTCGGAGACGGCGGATTCCGAGCCGGACTTCCGCTCGTCGGTGTCGCCGTGGCCCGGGAGGTCGATCGCCACCGCCCGGAAGCCCGTCTTGTTCGCGACGGCGTCGAGGATCCCGCGCTCGAGCCAGATGTCGGACGTGTACGACTGGCCGTGCAGGAAGAGGGCGGTGAGCGGGGTGCCGTCGACGTACTGGAGGTCGGTCGGCGTGCGCACGATGGCGTTCACGTCGACGCCGCCCGCCGAGATCATCGTGGCGCCCACCACCGGGTCGGGGTCGCTCTTCGAGCAGCCCGCCAGCGACGCCAGGGCGAGGACGGCCGCGAGGGCGGCGACGAAGGCCCGCTGCCGGGACCGGTGGGTGGTGGTGGCCATGGTCAGTGCCCGGAGGGGAGCCCCTGGTCCTCTCGCTCGGCGGCCTTCACCGCGTAGCCGAACACGATGGCCGGGGCGAGCACCGCCGAGCCGATGAGCAGGCTGCCGATGACGACCCGCACCAGGCCCGGGGTGTACCCCGTGACCAGGCCGAAGAAGAACGCCACGGTGGCCACGCCGAACAGCGCGTACCCGACCCGCTGGCCGATGGTGACCGCCCGGGCGATCTGCGCCCGGCGCACGAGCACCGGATCGGTGGGCGCAGGTTCGGGGGCGGTGGGCGGCACGCGGCCGATCGTACCCGTCGCCCCCATCGCCTCCGGGGGTCAGACGGCCTTGGTGCCGTCGGGGCGGCCGGCGGCCCAGCGGAGCTCGTCGACGAGGCGGAGGTCGGGGTCGACGGGGTCGTCGCTGCGGAGCGCGTCGAGCACGGTGAGGAACCGGCGGACCTCGCCGACGTCGTGGACCCGCAGGATCACGCCGGTGCCGCTGCCGACCGCGGCCACCGCCGCGAGCGTCCCCGCCATCCGCTCCTTGGGCCGGGTGTGCGTGAGGGCGCCGATGAAGTCCTTGCGCGAGATGGCCAGCAGCATCGGCAGGGCCTGCGGGTTGAGCGCCGGCAGGTGGCGGAGGACCTCGACGGTCTGGGCGGGGGTCTTGGTGAAGTCGGGCCCGGGGTCGGTGACGATCGCCTCTGGGTGGACGCCGGCGGCGGTGGCCTCGGCCACCTTGGCGGCGAGGAAGGCCCCCACCTCGTCGACGATGTCGTCGTAGAGGCCGGACTCCTGGAGCCGGGTCTTGGGCGGCGCGGCCGTGTGCATGATCACGAGCGCGGCGTCGAACTCGGCCACGAGCGGGGCCAGCTCGGGGGCGCGCAGCCCGGAGACGTCGTTGACGATGTGGGCGCCCGCCTCGAGCACGGCGCGGGCGACCGCCGGCTTGTAGGTGTCGACCGAGATGACGACGTGGGGGAGCTCGGCCACGATCGCCTCGACCACGGGAGCGACGCGGTCGATCTCCTCCGACGGGTCGACCTCGGGCACGTTGGTGATGCCGGACTGGCCGCCGACGTCGATCACGGTGGCGCCCTCGTCGACCATCGCCCGGACCTGATCGACGATCGCCTCGAGGGGCCGGTGGCCCGGATCGGAGAACGAGTCGGGGTTGGCGTTGACCACGCCCATCAGGGCGGGCCGGTGCAGGTCGAGGGTGCGATCGGCCAGGCGGAGGGTGGGCCGGAAGTCGGGGGCGGTCACCGGGCCAGGTTCGCGCAGCCGGCCACCGGGACCGGTCCACCGACCACCGGCGCACGCCGCGGTGCCGAGGCGGTGGTCACCCGACGATGTCGGCGGCGTGGTCGAGGATCCAACGGAACAGCGGGAGCAGGTGCTCGACCAGCTCGTCGCCCAGCGGGGTGAGCGAGTGCTTGACGTAGGGCGGGATGACCGGCTCGGCCGCCCCGGAGCCCCCGACCCCCCCCCGAACTTGTTGCACCGAGTGTTGGGTGGAGCACTGGCTGCAACAAGTTCGGGGTGACGGGGTCGGGGGCTCGATCGAACTTGTTGCACGGAGTGTTGGGTGGAGCACTGGTTGCAACAAGTTCGGGGTGACGGGGTCGGGGGCTCGATCGAACTTGTTGCACGGAGTGTTGGGTGGAGCACTGGTTGCAACAAGTTCGGGGTGAGGGGTCAGCGCTGGCGCGAGAAGCGGGTCTCACCGAGGCAGCGCGCCTGCCACCGGTGTGTCCGACTGGAACCCACCAACCTCGAGGACGGGCTCTGGCCCGGGTGCCCTCGCTGATCAGGGGCGCCGGGCCCGGCCGACGGTCCGCCGGGGCTTGCCCGCCCGGGTCGCCGCCTTCGGCTCGGGCGTGCCGTCGGGCCCGGCCGCGGCCGCCGCTGCGGCGCGGTCGGCATCGGCGGCCGCGGCATCGGCGGCCTGGCGGGCGGCGACCGCCGCCGCCTCGGCCGATTCGGCGGCTCCGAGCAGCTCAGCGGCGGCAGCCTGGGCGGCGGTCGCGGCATCGTCGAGCTCGGCCTGGCGGCGGCGGCGCTCCTCGGCTCGGCGCTCCTCCTCGGCCCGCTCGGCCGCCTCCTCCTCGGCCTGGCGCGCGGCCTCGGCGGCCTGCTGCTGCTCGAGCTCCTTGGCCCGCCGCCGGGCTTGGACCTCGTCGGCCGGCTTCGCCAGCTCGGCGGCCTTCGCCTTCGACCGGCCGACGGTGCGGGCCTTCCGCTTGGCCGGTGCCTCGGTGGGGGGTGCGGCGATGACGTCGGCCGCCTTCGCGCCGCGGGTGCGGGCGCGAGCGGCCGGGGCCGGCGCGGCCGCGGTCTCTGCGGTGCCGCCGAAGCCCACCGGGGGCGGCTCGAGATCGGCGGCGAGGAGCCCGGCGACGAGCAGTTCGCGGGCTTCGTCGTCGAGCACGGCCGCTCGGAGGGTGGCGGCCATCTTCTCTCGGTGGGCAGCGGTGGCCGAGGGGAGGTGCGCGGTCCCGGCATCGAGGACGGCGTCGGCCGCCTCCCGCTCGGCCGCGGTCGCGGCACGCAGGTTGGACGCGTCGCCGCCGAGCGTCTGCTCGGTCGCCTCGCGGAGGGCGTCGCCCGCGGCGAGCGCGGCGTCGATCAGGTCCGGCTCGTCGTACGCCACCTGGTCCAGGGCCCACGCCGGGAGCGTCGGCTTGCGGACCTTGACCACCGTGCGGGCGTCATCGGTGCGGCCCTCGGCGCGCAGCGCCTTCACGAGCGCGGCGCGCGCCTCGACGAACTCCGCCGGGTCGATCCGGTACAGGTCGTGGATCTCCTCGATCTCAGCCATGGCCCCGATGCTTGCGCGTCTCGGGCGCCGCGTGCGCCACACCGGGACCAGGACGATCAGCGGTGGCTTGCGAGCACGAGCGGTCAGAAGTCGATGCGGCCCTCGAGCTCAGCGGCGCGGTCGGGCCGGGTGCGCTCGTAGATGGCGATGCGCTGCGGCCCGGGGAGCTCGATCTCCGAGGCGTCGCCATCGGGGAACCCGAACCGCGGTCCTACCGTCGCGCCTCGGCCCCGCAGCTCCTCCTCGGCGGCCGCCAGGTCGGGCACCCGGTAGACGAGCACGGGCTGGTCCCCGTGCAGGTGCTGGGCGAGGAGCAGCTTCGGCCCGTCGGCGGTCAGCCGCAGCATGGCGACGCGCGTGGCGAACGCCTCGATGGCGAACACCACGGCGGCCCCCAGCTCGTCGACGTAGCGCGCCAGCTCCACCGCCACGTCGTCGCTCGGCAGGTAGATGAACTCGAGCTCCTCGAACACGTCCCCAGGCTGCCGCACCCCGCTCGTGGATGCGTTCCGGCCGCCGAGAACTCGGCGAGGGGCAGGCCTAGGGTGATCGAGGTGGACAGAGGCGGCGAACGGCAGCGGCTCGGGTTCCTCGCCGTGCTCGGGCTGTCGCTCTTCGGTGCCCTCTTCGCCCGCCTCTGGTTCCTCCAGGTGGTCGAGGGCGAGACGCTCGGGACCGAGGCAGCGGGGCAGACGATCCGCACCGTCGTGATCCCCGCGCCCCGGGGCGAGATCTTCGACCGCAACGGCGTCGTGCTCGTCGGCAACCGTCCCTCCGAGGTGCTGAGCATCGACCTGCAGCGGTACCAGGACCTCGGCCCGGCGAAGCAGGACGCGCTCCGGGCCCGGCTGGTCGCCGCCCTCGCCGTCGGGCTGGCGCCGGCCGACCAGGTCACCGACAAGCAGATCGTCCGCCAGCTCAACAGCGATCGGTTCAGCCGGTACCGGCCGATCCCCATCGTCGAGGACCTCTCCGACGAGCAGACCATCTACTTCGGAGAGCAGGCGGACCGGTTCCCGTCGGTGGAGGTGGAGGAGACCACGGTGCGCGACTACCCGCACGGATCGCTGGCGGCCCACGTGCTCGGCTACGTCGGGGCCTTGAACGACACCCAGTGGAAGCGGCTCGAGCACCACAACGACAGGGCGAAGCCCTACGCCCGCTCCGACGAGATCGGCGTGTCCGGGGTGGAGGCCAGCTACGAGTCGAGCCTGCGCGGCACGCCGGGCAAACGGGTCTACGAGGTCGACCGCACCGGGAAGATCGTGCGGGAGCTGACGGGACAGCGGGTGGCGCCCCGAGCCGGCGACGACGTGTACCTGTCGATCGATGCCCGGGTGCAGGCCAAGACCGAGGAGACGCTGCGCGCCGAGGTGGAGGCGAGGCGGGCGACCACCGGGCACCTCGGGTACTACCCGGCGGAGTCGGCGGCCGCGGCCGTCGTCGACCCGGCGAACGGCCAGGTGGTGGCGATGGCGTCGTACCCGACCTACGACCCGTCGGCTCTGGTGGGCGGGATCAGCCAGGACCTGTGGGACTACCTCGGCGACCCCGTCAACGGCTACCCCCTCAACAACCGCGCCATCGCGGGGCAGTACCCGCCCGGCTCCACGTTCAAGCTGGCGAGCGCCTACGCCGGGCTCAAGCTCGGGCTGATCACGACCACCACCCCCAAGTACGACGGCGGCGTGTTCAACATCCCCGGCTGCACCGGCGGCGCCGACGCCTGCCAGGTGCGCAGCCCGTCCGCCGAGTCCTCGGGCATCGGCAACGTCACGCTCGGCCCTGCGCTCACCGCCTCGAGCGACGTGTACTTCTACAGCCTCGGCAACGATGCCTGGGCGGCCTACAAGCAGCAGGGGAGGGTCGGCCCCGACGCCTTCCAGCACGAGGTGGCGAAGCTCGGCTTCGGCGCCAAGACGGGCATCGACCTCCCTGGCGAGGCGAGTGGCCGGCTGCCCGATCCCACGTGGCTGGCGACGTTCGACAAGGAGCTGAACGGCAAGGCCACCGAGGCGGGGGTGTGGGGCTCGGGCGCCAGCATCAACCTGGCGATCGGCCAGGGCGACATGCTCGCCACCCCGCTCCAGCTCGCCAACGCCTACGCCGCGTTCGCCAACGGCGGCACCCTCTACCGCCCGTCGGTGCTCGACCGGATCGTCCCCAACGGCGGCACCAATCCCACCGTCACGTACGAGCCGAAGGTGATCGACAAGGTCGACTGGGGCGCCGATGCCCACGCCGTGATGCTCGACGGGTTCGAGGGCGTCACGCAGGACCGGCCCCACGCCACCGGCCGGGACGCCTTCGCCGGCTTCCCCCAGGACGCGTGGCCGGCGGCCGGCAAGACCGGCACCGCCCAGACCGGGACCAAGACGAAGCCGAAGGAGGACAACTCGCTGTTCGTGGGCTTCGGCCCCGGCACCGACCCCCGCTACGCGGCCGCCGTGGTGATGGAGCACGCCGGCGCCGGCGGCTCGGCGAGCGCGCCGGTGGTCCGCCAGATCTTCGAGACCATCGCCACCGGCCAGCTCCCCGCCGTCGACCTCGACGCCGTGAAGCAGCCCGGCCTGCCCGGCGGCGGCTGAGCCTTCCCCGACGCTCCGGGCGCCGCCGGTGGTTGGATGGGCGCATGGACATCGACCAGGCCCTCACGTATGCCGAGCAGCACCGCAAGGGGGTGCTGCTCACCCTCAAGGCCGACGGCCGCCCGCAGGCGTCGAACATCATGTACGGCGTCGGCGACGACGGGATCATCCGCATCTCGGTCACGGCCGATCGCGCCAAGGCCAAGAACGCCCGGCGCGATCCGCGCGTGTCGCTCCACATCACCGCCGACGACTTCTGGTCCTACGTGGTGATCGAGGGCGACGCCGAGGTCACCCCCACGGCAGCCGCTCCCGACGACGCCACGGTCGACGAGCTCGTCGCCCTGTACCGCTCCCTCTCCGGCGAGCACGACGACTGGGACGACTACCGCAAGACGATGGTGGCCGACGGCCGCCTGGTCGTGCGGATCCACCCCACCCACGCCTACGGCATGGGCTGAGGCCCGGCCGTTCTCTGGTCGATCTTCCCCCTCACGCGGGGAACATCGACCACAAGGAGCGGTGGTGTGGCGGGTGGGGGAACAACAGCTAGCCGTTGAGGCGGGCGTGGATCGGCTTGTGGGCCTTGTAGAGCTTGCCGAACTCCTTGTAGAGCGGGGCGTACGCCGCTCGCCCATCGGGGTGCGGGTGGAACTCCTGCTCGATGGTGACGGCGCGGTTGAGCTCGTCGAGCGACTGGCGGCCGAGGGCGAGCCAGGCCACGAACGCCGCGCCGCGGGCGTTGGCGTGCTGCGGCTCCGCCACCCGCCGGATGACCCGGTCGCACACGTCGGCGTGCATCTGGCACCACAGGTCGGACCGGGCGCCGCCGCCGATGAAGTTCAGGCCGTCGAGCGGGCGCTTGATGAACTTCTCGACCGTGTCGAGCAGCCAGCGGCTGTTGTAGGCGACGCCCTCGAACACCGATCGGACCAGGTCGGGACGGTCGGTGGTCAGCGACAGGTTGTTCCACCCGCCGCGGATGGTGTGGTCGTCGACGGGGGTGCGCTCGCCGTTGAGCCACGGGGTGAAGATCACGCCGTTCGACCCGGCGGGCGCCGCCTCGGCCAGGCCGTTGGCCTCGTCGACGTCGCTGATCATCTGGGCCTGGTCGCGCAGCCAGAGCAGGGCACCGCCGCCCACCTCGTGCTCGTTGGCCAGGAAGTAGCGGCCGGGCACCGCCGAGGGGAGGGCCGCCTGGTTGTTGAGCAGGTCGGTGCGCTTGGTGGGCAGGTGGCACGACAGCCACGAGGAGGTGCCCATGTACAGGTGGCCCTCGTAGTCGCCGAGCGCGCCGGAGCCGACGACCGCGGAGTGCACGTCGCCGGTGGCGGTGACGACCTTGGTGGCCGGCGTGAGCCCCCACTCGTCGGCCACGGCCGGCTGCAGGGTGCCGACGACCGATGCCGACGGGACCAGCTCCGGGAGCTGCTGCTCGGTGAGCCCGCACCAGTCGAGGAGCTGCTGGTCGTAGTGGACGTTGGTGAGATCGCGGTTGTCGGTGAGCCAGTGCGCGGTGATCGAGTCGAACGAGGCGCACTGCCGGCCGGTGAGGCGGGCGTTGAGGTAGTCGCACGGCTCGAGGAAGGCGTGGGCGGCGCGGTAGACGTCGGGCTGGTGGTGGCGCAGCCAGAGGATGTGGCCCAGCGGGTCCTTGCCCGAGTGGCTCGGGATGCCGCCCGTCTTCTGGATCCACGCCTTCAGCTTGAACGCGTCGTAGCCGGCCACGTTGAGCCTGCCGGTGACGAGCTCCTCGACGTACGGGGCGCCGCGCGAATCCATCCAGATCACCGCGGGGTAGAGGTGCTTGCCGGCGTGATCGACGGCCACCGTGCCGGACCACTGGCTGGTCACCGAGACCGCCACCACGTCGTCGGGCGCCGCGTGGCCGCCCGCCAGCAGGCGGCGCACGGCGGTGGTGATGGCGTCCCACCACGCATCGGGATCCTGCTCGGCCCCGCCGTCGCCCAGGAGCTCGATGGGTGTCGGCTCGAACTCGTGGGCGGTGATGCGCCCTTCGGGCGTGACCAGGGCGGCTTTGGGCCCACCGGTCCCCAGATCGATGGCCAGCACGTGCTCGGTTCCCATGGCGTCCTCGTCTCCCCGTGACCGTCGGTGCACGTTACCGATCCGCCGGAGGCGCGAAACTCAGGCCCATGGACGTCGCGATCGTGCTGGTGCTGGTGCTCATCATCGCCGTCGTGCAGATCCGCCGTCGCGGGTCCCGGCTCCAGCGCGGCGACGATCCGGGGCCTGACCGCACCTGATCGCCCCCCATCTCTACGGGTGAGGAAATCCCTCCACTGCAGGCCCGGGTGTGCCGATAGGTCTTGCATGGGGATCTCGTCCACGCGTCGTGCCGGCGCGCTGATCGCCGTGCTGGTGGGCGTGTCCGCCATCGCGGGGTGCAGCGGCGGCGACACGAAGGTGTCCACGGCGACCGTGCCGGCCACGATCGACCTCGCCGCCAACCCCGACGGCGGATCGTTCCAGGTGCTCAGCTACAACGTCGCCGGGCTGCCCGCCGAGATCTCGCGATCGCACCCCGACGTCAACCTGCCGCTCATCAGCCCGCTGCTCAACGACGACGACATCGTCCTCACGCAGGAGGACTACGACTGGTGGGCCCCCAACGGCCTGGCGGCCGGGTTCGACTTCGTGAACTACCACGGTCGGCTTCGGGCCGATGTCCGCCAGAGCTACCAGTCGCCGCAGCACCCGGGCCCGAAGGCCGTGGGCGTGAACCGCCCCGGGCTGGAGCTCGGCGACGGCCTCGGCCTGCTGTCGAACCTCCCGACGAAGGGTGATGAGCGGGTGCCGTGGACGGGGTGCTTCGGGGGCCTCAACCAGAACGACGGAGGCAAGGCCGACTGCCTGGCCATGAAGGGCTTCCAGGTCTCGGTGATCACGCTGCCGAACGGCGCGCAGATCCACCTCTACAACATCAACGCCGAAGCGGGCACCAACCCCCGCGACCAGGCGCTCCAGGTGGCCGACTTCGAGCAGCTGGCCGACCACATCGTGAAGCACGCCAAGGGCGCCGCCGTCATCGTGGGCGGCGACACCAACCTCCACCTCGATCCCGAGGACCCCGCCAGCAACCACGGCCAGGACGGTCGGGTGTGGGGCGACTTCCTGAAGCGGACGGGTCTCACCGACGCCTGCGAGGCCGGCAGCTGCCGCGACCTGGGGCTCATCGACCGGATCGTCTACCGGTCGGGGAAGGGCGTCGACCTCGAGGCCACCTCCCAGCAGCTCCGAACCGACCGCTTCGTCGATGCCGACGGCCAGCCGCTGAGCGACAACCCGCCCGTCGAGGTCACCTTCGGCTGGAAGCCGGCCTGACCGACGCTGCGGTGCGAGCCGTGCCGTGCAAGGCTTCGCCACGATGACCCAGGTGACCAGCGAACCGGCCGACGCAGGCGCGAGCCCCCGACCCGACGAGGCGATCGTCCTCTCCCAGTCGCTGTTCCGGGCCGTGGCCGGCGCCGTGCGGGGCAAGGACGACGTGATCCGGCTGTCGCTGGTGGCGCTCCTCGCCGGCGGGCACCTGCTGGTCGAGGACCTGCCCGGCACCGGCAAGACGCTCCTCGCCAAGAGCCTGGCTGCCGCGCTCGGCGGCCGGTTCGGTCGCGTCCAGTGCACCCCCGACCTGCTGCCCACCGACATCACCGGCACCTCCGTGTACTCGCCGGCCGACGGGTCCTGGACGTTCCGCCCGGGGCCGCTGTTCGCCAACGTGCTCCTCGTCGACGAGATCAACCGGGCCTCGCCGCGCACCCAGTCCGCCCTCCTCGAGCCGATGGAGGAGCACCAGGTCACCGTCGACGGCGTCACCCACCGGCTACCCGACCCGTTCTTCTGCGTCGCCACCCAGAACCCGCACGGGCAGATCGGCACGTTCCCGCTGCCCGAGAGCCAGCTCGACCGCTTCGCCCTGGTCCTGTCGATGGGCATGCCCGACCGTTCCGCCGAGCGCGAGATCCTCACCGGTCAAGGCGGCCAGGACGCCTACGCGTCGCTGTCGCCCGTGGCCGATCCGGCCCAGGTGGCGGCCGCGGTCGGGGCGGTCCACCGCGTCTACTGCGCGCCGGCCCTGGTGGAGTACGTGCTCGACCTGACCGCCGCCACCCGCGTGCACCCCGACCTCACCGTCGGCGCGTCGCCTCGCGCCTCCGTGGGGCTCATGCAGGCGGCGCGGGCCCACGCCGTCGTCTCGGGTCGGGGCCACGTGACGCCCGACGACGTCCAGGCCGTGGTCGGGCCGGCGTTCGCGCACCGCGTCAGCGTCGGGGGCGTGGTCGACACCACCGCCGGCCGGGCCGTCATCGCCGACGTCGTCGCCCGCACGGCCGTCCCCCGGCCGTGAGCGTCGTGCGGCGCAGCTCGCACGACCGCGTGGGGGGCACCCGCCTCACCGCCCTCGGCACGCTCCTCCTGTTCGGCATCGTCGTCGGGATCGCCCAGCCGCCGCCGACCGCCGACCGCCAGATCATCGCCATCGTCTGGGTCGCCATGGTGTCGTGCTTCGTGGTCGGTGTGGTCTGGCCGCTGATCGGCGTGCGGCGGATCCAGGTGGCGGCCTCGTCGCCTCGGGACGCGATGGTCGGCACGTCGGTGCCGGTCGAGGTGGCGGTCTCGGGCCGGGGCGGGGCCTGCGAGGTCCGGACCCTCGACCCGACGGGTCCCTGGCACCGCATCTCCGGTCCCGAGACCGGCACCATCGACCACCTGGCCGACCGTCGCGGCGTGTTCCGGGCGCTGCGCGTCGAGGTGCGCGTCACGGCGCCGCTCGGTGTGCTGGCCGCGCACCGCGTGCTGCAGATCGAGCTGCCCCACGCCGTGTCCGTGGCGCCCAAGCCCCTGGCCGTGGAGTGGCTGCCGGCACCGGCGCCGCTGCACCTCGGGATCGACACGGTGGCGCTCGCGGCGCTGGGCGGCGACATGGTGCGAGCCGTCCGCCCCTACGCCCCCGGTGACCCGTCGCACCTCGTCCACTGGCCGAGCACGGCGCGCACCGGCACGCTCGTGGTGCGCGAGCTCGAGCCGCCGGCGCCCACCGGCCAGGCGCTGGTGGTCGACCTGCGCGACCTCGGGCCCGACAAGGAGCGCGCCGCGTCGTACGCGTACGGCGCGGCCCGGGCGGTCCTGGCCGCCGGGGGCGAGCTGGTCTTGTGCACCGCCGAGGTGGCCGGCCCGGTGACCGAGCGCGTGCGCACCTCGCTCGACGCCGGCCGGCGCCTGGCCCGGGCGGTGGCGGCGACGCCCGGCGAGCCGCCCAAGGGCTGGCCGGTCGTGGAGATCGGCCGATGAGCCCGGCCCGCCACGAGTACCGTCACCCCGATCGGGCCCAGACGCCGTCGTGGCTGAGCACCGCCCTGCTGGTCGCCACATGCGCCACCGCGGCGGTCGCCGGCGCCAACAGCGCCCACGGCCGCCTCACCGCCCCGATGGGTGCGGCGATCGGCGCCGGGCTCGCGCTCCTGGCCATGTTGGGGCTCCCCTCGTTGTCGGTCAGCCTGGTGTCGCGCGTGGTGCTGTTCGTGTCGGCCCTCGCCCTGATCCGCTTCGGCACCCTGGGTGCAGGTGGGGCCACGAGCCAGTGGCTCCTCGTGTGGCTGCTGGCCGGCGTCTGCGTCCTCGTGCTGTCCGATCGCGTGGGCACCGACGCCAACCGGCCGTTGCGTTCGGGCCCGGGGGCGAGCGCTCCTGGCCGGCCCGCCTCCGTCGCCCGGACGGTGGTGGCCGTCGCCGCGGTGGTGCTGCTGCTGACCGTCCTGCTCGCGCCGATGCTGCTGCCCTATGTCGGCAAGGCCGCCCAGGCGGGTCAGGGCGCCACGCTCGATCCTCGCCGAGGCGACACCACCGCGCTGCGGGCCACCGACTCGCTCGACATGACCCAGCGGCCCGACCTCACCGACAAGGTCGTCTTCACCGTCGACACCGACCGGGCGACCTACTGGCGGGGCGAGACCTTCGACGTGTGGGACGGCCGCCGCTGGACGCGGAGCGACTCGTCGAGCGCGCCGTTGCCGGCCGACGGCCGCCCGGTGATCAGCGCCGACGACCTCGGCGGCAGTGGCTCCGACGTGGTCGACCAGCGGTTCCGGATGCGCGCCGACTACGCCGACGTGATCTACGCCGCGCCCACCGCGGTGAAGGTCGAGGTCGATGGTCCGGTGCGCCAGGTCACCGGCGGCACCCTGCTGACCGCGCCGCTCGGCCCCGGCGCCACGTACTCGGTGCAGAGCCGCCGGGTCGCCTACACGCCCGAGCTCCTGCGTTCGCTCGACGGCGCCATCCCCGCCGACGTCAGCGCCACGTACGCGCAGGCTCCCGTCACCACCGACCGGGTGCGGAAGGCAGCCACGCAGGTCACGGCCGGCGCCACCAGCCAGTACGACAAGATCCTGGCGCTCGAGTCGTGGATGGGGGGCCGGGTGGAGTACTCGCTCGACGCCCCGCTGGCCCCGAAGGGGGTCGACGTCGTCGACCACTTCCTGTTCAAGGCGAAGCAGGGCTGGTGCGAGCAGATCGCCTCGTCGCTGGTGGTGCTGGCCCGGGCCAACGGCATCCCGGCCCGCCTCGCCACCGGGTTCGTCCCCGACGATCGGGATGCGATCACCGGTGTCTACGACGTGCGGGAGCGCGACGCCCACGCGTGGGCCGAGGTGTGGTTCCCCAAGGTCGGCTGGGTGCCCTTCGACCCGACCGCTCACGTCGCCATGGCCGGGTCGGACAAGGCCCGGCCCACCGTGCTCCAGTGGCTGGTCGACCACGCGGTCGTCATCGCCCTGGGCGTCGCGGTCGTCGTGCTCCTGATCGGCCCCGTCCGGGCGCTCGTCCGCCGCCGAGGCGCCCGGCGCCCGCGGCGGTCCGCCGACTGGGCGGTCACTGCCGATCGGCAGCTCGACGCCCTCGGCCGGCGGGTCGATCGGGCCCGCGGCTCACCCGAGACGGCGTCGGCCTACGCGGCCGCCCTAGCGCTCCGCTACGACGACCCGCTGCTCATCGAGGTGGGCCGGACGATCGACGACGGCCTGTACGCCGAGCACCCGCCCAGCGCCGAGCGCCAGGCCGAGGCCGCTGCCATCCTGCGCGCCGTCGCCGCTGCTCCGGTGCCCGAGCCGGTGCCGGCCCCCGCCTAGGGTCGGCCGGTCCCCGAGCCCCGGAGGTAGGCCATGACCGTGCACGTCGAGATCGTTGGCGATGGCGCCAGCAACGACCAGGCCATCACCGTGGTCACCCTCGATCGGCCCGAGCGCCGCAACGCGCTCGACCACGCCACCCTCACCGAGCTCACCGCGGCGCTGGCTGCTGCGGTCGAGCGCCCCACCCGGGTGCTGATCCTCACGGGTGCGTCCGGTCACTTCTGCGCCGGCGCCGACCTGCAGGGGGTCGAGGACGCGTCGTTCGCCACGCTGCTCCAGGGGGTGCTCGACCGGCTGGTCGCGGTGCCGTTCCCCACCATCGCCGCCATCGAGGGCGCGGCGCTCGGCGCCGGGACGCAGCTGGCCGTCGCCTGCGACCTGCGGGTGGCCACCGGCAGCGCCACGTTCGGCGTGCCCGCGGCCAAGCTCGGGCTCATGGTCAACCACTGGACGGTCCAGCGCGCCGCGACGCTCCTCGGCCCCAGCACGGCGCGGGCCGTGCTGCTCGCCGCCGAGGTGGTGACGGGGGAGCAGGCGCTGCGCCTCGGGCTGGTCAACCGCGAGGGCGCGCTCCCCGAGGCGCGGGCGTGGGCCGAGCAGATCGCCACCCTGGCCCCGCTGACCATCGCCGGCCACAAGCTGATGCTCAACAAGCTCGAGGGCACGCTGCCCGACGATCCCGAGGTGGCCGAGGCCTTCGCCCGGGCCTGGGAGAGCGCCGACTTCGCCGAGGGCATCGATGCCTTCCGGAACCGCCGCACCCCCACGTTCCGCGGGGTCTGACCTCCCGGCGTCAGTAGTTGCCGGGGAGCAGGCGCCCGAAGTTCTCGAAGAACACGTAGAGCGCCACCATGAAGATCGGGACGCCGATCAGGTACGGCGTCCAGGTCAGCAGGCGCTGACCCCGGCTCGGCGACCGGTCGTCGGCGGCGGCTCGCCGTCGCACCACCCGGCGGATGAACGTCTGCACCAGCCAGGTCAGCAACCAGATCAGGGCGGCGACGAGCCCCCAGAAGATGGCGGGAGACTTGGAGGCCTTCGCTCCGCTCAGGCCGCCGTCGATGCTCTCGCCCGCGGCCAGCCCGTCCTTGGTGTTGGCGGCGCGGGCCTTCGCCTGCGCCTCGGCCTGGCCGGTGATGACCGGTGCCGGCTGGCCCACCAGCTTGCCGATGACGATGATCCGCTTCGACGCCGAGTACTTGGGGTGGCAGGCGATGAGCGTGATGCGGTTGTCGCCCTTGTCCTCGAGGATCTCGGTCTGCTTGGGGGTGACGATCTTGGTCTCGGTGACCTCGTAGACGAACGTGCCCTGGGCGGTGTCGAAGATGACCTGGTCGCCGTTGCGGACCTTGTCGATGTTGTGGAACGGCTGGCCGTAGGTGGTGCGGTGGCCGGCGATGCTCACGTTGCCGGCCTGGCCGGGCAGCGGCGTCTCGGGGTAGTGGCCCGGGCCCCGCTTGAGCTGGTCGAGGCCGATCCCCTCCACCACGGTGCGGGTGACGCCGATCGACGGGATGCGGATCTTGGCCAGGGCATCGCCCACGGCCGGCAGCGGCAGGTCGGCCGTGCGGGGCGGGGTGACCTTGAGCGGCACCGTGGTGACCGGCTCCCCGTCGACGGAGGGAGCGGTGGTGGTGGTGGGCGGGGCGGTGGTGGAGGTGGAGGACACGTTCAGGGGCGCCACCTCGCGGTCGAACTCCTTGGCCAGCGCATCTTGCGACTTGGCCTCCTGGAGGCCGGTGCCCCACAGCTGGTACGCCACGAACAGCAGGATCAGGGTCCCCGCCGTGATCAGCGTTCTTCCGACTCCACCGAGGACCTTGGCCAGCACAGGGGGTGAGACTAAGCGGAACACCATCTGGTTCCCGCGCGCCGAGATCGGGGTCGTGGCCCGAACCAGCGGGTTCGTCGTTCGGCGGGAGGCACCGGTACCGTTTGTGGTGCTCATGGACGCCGTCGTCAGATTCCGCGCTGCGGTCTGTCTGCTCGGACGCTTTCCCGCACTGGCCGGCGTCGACCTCGACGTGGCTGCCGGCGAGATCGTGCTCCTGCAAGGACCGAACGGTGCTGGCAAGACCACGTTGCTGCGCGCCTGCGCGGGGCTGGTGCCGGTGGTCGACGGCGAAGCCTCGGTCCTGGGCGTCGACCTGGTCGCCGATCGCCGGCCGGTCCGCCCGCTGGTGGGCCTGCTCGGTCACAGCACCGGGCTCTACGACGACCTCTCCGTGGCCGAGAACGTGCGGTTCTGGTCTCGTGCGGGCCGTTCGAACCGGGCCGATGCCGACGCCGCGCTGGCCCGCTTGGGGCTCGACGGCCGCCTGGCCGGCGTCCCCGTCGCCATGTTGTCGGCCGGTCAGCGCCGCCGCACCGCCCTGGCCATCCTGGTGGCCCGCCGCGCCCGCCTCTGGCTCCTCGACGAGCCCCATGCCGCCCTCGACCAGGGCGGTCGCGACCTCGTCGACTCCTTGATGGCCGATGCGGTGGCCTCCGACGCCACCGTGATCTTCGCCTCCCACGAGCTCGACCGGGCCCGGTCCGTCGCCCACCGCACGGTCACCGTCGCCGGTGGCACCGTCGCCGGTCTCCTCGAGGAGGCCCCCGTTGTCTGAGGCCGCCGTCCCCGGCTCGATGCTGCGCGACGCCGCCCTGGTGGTGGGCAAGGACCTGCGCCTCGAGCGGCGGAGCCGGGTCACGCTGAGCCAGCTGCTGCCGTTCGCCCTGCTGGTGCTGATCCTGTTCGCCTTCGCGCTCGACCCCGACCGGCGCATCCTCGAGCAGGCCACGCCCGGCCTGTTCTGGCTGGCCGTGCTGTTCTCGATGCTCCTCGCCATCCAGCGGGCCTTCTCGGTGGAGACAGCCGACGGCGTGATGGACGCCCTGCGCCTCTCCGACCTCGACCCGGCCGGGATCTTCCTCGGCAAGGCCGCCGGCATCGGCCTGCACCTCCTCGTGCTGGAGGGCGCCCTGTTCATGGGGGTCACCGTCCTCTACGGCACCACGCCGTCGGGCTGGCTGCTGCTGATCGCCACCATCCTCACGGCCACGGCGGGCCTGGCCGCCGCCGGGAGCCTCTACGGCGTCCTCGCTGCCGGGCTCCGCGTCCGAGACACGCTCCTGCCCATCCTGATGCTCCCCGTGGTGGCTCCGGTGCTGATCGCGGGCACCGAAGCGTTCACCGCCGCCTACGAGCGCACCTCCGGTGAAGGGTGGCGCTGGTGCGCCCTGCTCGCCGCTTTCGCTGCGCTTTACCTGGTCATTGGGATCTTTGCCTTCGAACCCCTCCTGGAGGAATCTTGACGTCCCCACCCATCCACGCCGGCGCTGGCCCCCAGGGCCCGACGCCGGATGGCACCGCGTCGCGCGGGAGCCGCATCCTCGGCACCGTCGTGCTGGTGGGTTCGGCCCTGTTCCTGCTGGTCGCCCTGGTGGCGTCGAAGCCCGATGAGAGCCTCGACACGATGGGCCAGCTGGTCCGCATCATGTACGTGCACGTGCCCTCGGCCATCGCCTGCTACACCGCGTTCTTCGTCACCGCCGTGGCGAGCGGCATGTACCTGTGGAAGCGCACGGTGGGCTGGGACGCGCTGGCCGCGTCGTCGGCCGAGATCGGCGTGGTCTTCACCGCCCTCACCCTCCTCACCGGCTCGGTGTGGGGCCACACCACGTGGGGCACCTGGTGGGAGTGGGATCCGCGCCTAACCAGCACGGCGCTCATGTTCGTGCTGTACCTCGGCTACCTGGCCCTGCGCCGGGCGATCATCGATCCCACCTCTCGCGCCAAGCAGTCCGCGGTCCTCGGGATCCTCGCCTTCATCAACGTGCCGATCGTCCACTTCTCCGTCGACTGGTGGCGCAGCCTCCACCAGACGGCCACCGTCGCCAGCCTCGATCCGCAGATCGACGGCCTCCGCCTCTTCGCCCTCTTCTACGGGATGATCCTCGGCCTGCTGCTCTACGCCTGGCTGCTGCTCCACCGCTTCCGCCTGGAGTTCGCCTCCCAGGCCCTCGAGGCCAAGGGCCTCGACCTCGCCCTCGAGGAGCGCCGCGCCGAAGGCCGTGCCGACACCCAGGAGGTGGCGACGTGATCGCCCCCGTGCTCGCCCAGACCAGTGCCTGGACCTACGTCGGCGCCACCTACGCCGTCGCCGTCCTCCTGATCGGTGGCTACGCCGCCTCGATCATCGCTCGCGGCCGCAAGGTCACCCGCCAGCTGCCACCCGATGAACGGAGGTGGTCGTGACCCCCGCCGACCTGCCCGACGACCGCGACCTCGACGAGGGCGGCCTCGACCTCACCCCGCGCGCCGACGTCGCCGTCTCGCCCGGCCGCAAGGCCCGCCGTCGCTGGGCGCCCATCGTGGTGCTCTGCCTGCTCGGCGTCGCCGTGGCCGCCATCGCCTTCCAGGCCAAGGGCGCCTCGCTCTACTTCAAGAACGCCGACGAGGCCGTGGCCCAGAAGACCAGCCTGGGCACCAAGCGCTTCCGGCTCCAGGGCACCGTCGTCGGCAAGCCCAAGGTGGCCGAGGAGGCCACGGTCTTCAAGGTGCAGTACCACGGGGTCGACGTCACCGTCCGCCACACCGGCAGCGAGCCCGCCATGTTCAAGGCGGGCATCCCCGTCGTGGCGGAGGGCCACTGGAACGCGGCCGGCACCGAGTTCGACAGCGATCGCCTGCTGATCAAGCACGATGCCGACTACAAGGACTACGACAAGGAACACCCCACCCGGGTCGACGGCGATCAGAGCAACGACACGTGAACGCCGCCCTCGGCACGGGCGGCGTGGTCCTCGGCCTCGTCGGCTGCCTCGGTGCCATCGTCACCCTCGCCTTCGGGTTGAACAAGGGCCGCGGGGACATGCTGCGCATGTCTCGGCCGTATGCGTTCATGATCTTCGGCGCCGCCCTCCTGTGCTTCATCGCCATGGAGCGGGCGCTGATCACCCGCGACTTCTCGCTGAAGTTCGTGGCCGAGAACGGGTCGTCGAAGACCCCGGCGCTCTACAACTTCGCCACGCTCTGGTCGGCCCTCGAAGGCTCGATCCTGCTGTGGACGCTGATCCTCGCCGGCTACACGCTGGCCGTCGTCTTGAAGTTCGGCAAGCGCCTCGCCGACCCGCTCGTCGCCTGGGCGATGATCACCATGTTCTCGGTCGCCCTGTTCTTCTTCGGGCTGATGCTCGTGGCGGCCAACCCGTTCAAGACGGTGGCGCAGGTGCCGCTCGACGGGCCCGGCCCCAACCCGCTGCTGCAGAACCACCCGCTGATGGCGTTCCACCCGCCGATGCTCTACCTGGGCTACGTGGGCTTCACGGTGCCGTTCGCGTTCGCCATCGCCGCCCTGGTCACCGGCCGCCTCGGTGAGGGCTGGCTGGTCGAGACGCGGCGCTGGACCCTGTTCGCCTGGACCTTCCTCACCATCGGCATCATCCTCGGCGCCTGGTGGAGCCACGAGGTGCTCGGGTGGGGCGGCTACTGGGCGTGGGACCCGGTCGAGAACGCCTCGTTCCTGCCGTGGATCACGGCCACCGCGTTCATCCACTCCGTGATGGTGCAGGAGCGGCGCGGCATGCTGCGCGTCTGGAACCTGTCGCTGCTGTGCGCCACGTTCTCGCTCACCATCCTGGGCACGTTCCTCACCCGGTCGGGGGTGCTCGACTCGGTCCACGCGTTCAGCGACTCCAAGATCGGCCCGCTGCTGCTCGGGTTCTTCGCCGTCATCGTCGTCGTCTCGGTCGGGCTGATCGCCTGGCGCGGCGACCGGCTGCGGTCGCCGGCCCGGATCGACTCGCCGGTGTCCCGCGAAGGCGCCTTCCTGCTCAACAACATCGTGTTCGCGGCCTTCGCGTTCGTCGTCCTGCTGGGCACCGTGTTCCCCCTCCTGGCCGAGGCCCTCAACGGGCAGCGGGTCACCGTCGGCGTGCCGTACTTCCAGCGCATGACGATGCCGATCGGGATCACCCTGCTGTTCCTCATGGCCATCGCCCCGGTCCTGCCGTGGCGCAAGGCATCGGTCGAGACCCTGCGCACCCGCCTGATCTGGCCGGGCTGGGTCGGCACCGCCTGCCTGGTCCTCGCCGTGCTCCTGGGCGCCACCGGGTTCGCCCCGCTGGTGGCGTTCTTCCTGGCCGGCTTCGCCGCCGGGTCCGCCCTGCGCCAGCTGGTGCTCGCCACCCGCCGGCAGGGCATCCACGGCCTGCTCGGGCGCACCAACGGCGGGATGATCGTCCACCTCGGCGTGATCATGCTGGCAGTGGCGTTCACCGCCTCGAGCGCCTACCAGAGCGAGCGCGAGGCCAAGCTGTGCGTGACGCCCCGCGAAGGGTGCCCGTCCACCATCACGATGGCCGGGCACACCATCACCTACAAGGGCTCCAAGGACCTGTCCACGCCGGCGCGCGCCGAGATCGCCGCCCGCCTGGTGATCGACGGCAAGGAGTACACCCCGGGCATCCAGCAGTTCCCGAACGGCTCGCAGCAGATCGGCAAGCCCACGGTGCGCAACTCGCCCCGCGACAGCCTCCTGCTCGCCCTGCTCAACCCGCCCACCGGGTCGGGTGCCACCAGCAAGGTCGAGGTCCGCATCGTGCACCAGCCGATGATCGTGTGGCTCTGGACGGGCGGCGCCATCATGGCGTTCGGCTCGCTGCTCGCCGCCTTCCCCGGCCGGCGCCGCAACCCCACCGACCCGGTCTCGGCGCCCATCGCTGCCGGTGGCTCGGCGCCCGATCCCGATCCCGATCCCGACCTCGAGCCCGTGGGGGTGGGGGCATGACCGCCACGCAGCCCGCACCGCGGCGCTCGCGCACCGTCATGTTCGCCGCCATCGGCGTGGGCGTGGTCATGGCGCTGCTGGTCATCCTGCTCATCACCAGCAAGAACGCCGACGACGCGCCCAGCGCCAGCCCGGTCGTGGGCAAGGTCGCCCCGGCCCTCAACGGCAAGGCCATCCAGGGCGACGCGGTCGACATCGGCACCAACGACCGCTGGTTGCTGGTCAACTTCTTCGCCACCTGGTGCACCCCGTGCGTCCAGGAGCACCCGCAGCTGCGCAAGCTGTCCGAGGAGATGCAGAAGACCGGGCAGCTCAAGGTGGTCAGCGTGGTCTACGGCGACAAGGCCGCGGCCGTCCGGAGGTTCTTCGCCAAGAACGGCGGAACCTGGACCGTGCTCGACTCCGACAACGGGCGCACCGCGCTCGACTGGGGCGTGGCCAAGGTGCCGGAGTCGTTCCTGGTGTCGCCCACCGGCACGGTGGTCGTGCGGTTCCAGGGCGGCGTGGTGGCCACCGACGTGGAGTCGATCATCAACAAGGCCGAGGGCCAGGCCGAGGGCGGATCGTGAGCACGTCGCCGGCCTCCTCCTCCTCGTCTTCACGCGCCAAGCCCTGGCTGCCGTGGATCGCCATGGCCGTCGTCGTGCTGATCGCCCTGGCGGTCGGCACGCTCGGCCAGGCGCCGCCCACCGACGCCGAGCGGGCCCAGAACGTGGCCGAGACCATCCGCTGCCCCTCCTGCAAGAGCCAGTCGGTGGCCTCCTCCGACACCCCCGCGTCGCAGGGCGTCCGGGCGCTCATCAAGCAGCGCATCGCGGTGGGCGACTCCGACGAGGAGATCCGCGACTTCGTGGCCTCCCGCTACGGCCGCCAGATCCTGCTCGACCCGTCGGGCTCCGGCTTCGGCACGCTCGTCTGGGCGCTGCCGGTCATCTTCGTGATCGTGGCGATCGCCGGTCTCATCTACCGCTTCCGCGACTACCGGCCCAGCAGCCGGGGGGTCACCCAGGCCGACCGCGACCTGGTGGCGGTGGCGCTCGACGGCGAGGACCCGCCGTGAGCCCCGCGCCCACGCCCAGCAAGGGGGCCGGCCCGATCGCCCGCAAGGCGGCAGCCGACGCCGCCGCCAAGGATCAGGGCCCGGCCAAGGGCAAGGCGGCGCCGGGCAAGGGCAAGCCGCCGGCCAAGGCCCCCAAGGCCACCAAGCGGGTGCCCGTGCTCGATCCCGATGAGCTGGCGGCCCTCGAGGAGCAGCGCGACTTCCTGCTGCGCTCCATCGTCGACCTCGACCGGGAGCACGACGCCGGCGACCTCGAGGACGACGACTACCAGACCCTCAAGGACGACTACACCGCCCGCGCCGCCGACGTGCTGCGGGCCATCGACGAGCGCCACGCCGCCTTCGCCGATGCCCGGCGTCCTCGCAGCCTCGGCCGCACGATGGCTTGGGTGGCCGGCATCGCCGTGTTCGCCCTGGTCTCGGGCGTGATGGTGGCCAACGCGTTGGGCGGCCGGAAGGCCGGCGGGGTGTCGTCGGGCGGCATCACCGTCCAGCAGACCACCAGCCAGAAGGCCAACGACTGCCTCAGCAAGATGTCCACCAACGCCGACGCCGCCTACACGTGCCTCCAGAAGGTGCTCGACGACGATCCCGAGAACGCCGTCGCCCTCGCCTGGTCGGCGTGGCTGCTCTCCCTCAGCGCCGACAACTTCACGGCCGACCAGAAGGTGCAGATGCAGGCCCTCGCCGCCGTGCGGCTCGACGCGGCGGTGAGGTCGCAGCCCGACTACAGCTACGCCCGGGCCTTCCGGGCCGTGGTCGCCTACCGCAACGGGCGCTACGCCGACGCCCAGAAGTTCCTGCAGGACTTCGAGGACAACGACCCGAGCGCCGACGCCCGCCAGGTGATCGAGCAGCAGGACCTCAAGAACAAGATCGCCACGGCCCTGGCCGACCCGGCGAGCGCCACCACCACCACCACGGCAGCAACCACCACCACCGCCGGCAACTAGTCCCACCCGGCGCCGCGGCAGCGTCGGCAACGAGCCCAGCGACCTTCGGGTGGGATCGGTGCCTCGGGGCACCAGATCCACACGCGGTTCGTGCAGGTCAGGCGAGTGGTGGCAGGCCCATGGGGTTGGGGTAGCGGATCACGCCGGACGTGGCGACTGCTCGGGCCGCCGGGGTGAGCACGTCGATCAGCCGGGTCCGCTCCACCTCGCTGAGGTGCGCGAACGGCGCGGCGGCCAGGCGGTCGGTCGTGTCCTCCACCGCTTGGCGGAGGTCTCGGCCGTGATCGGTGAGGCCCCCGTCGGCGGTGATCAGCCCTCGGTGCTGGAGCCGGCGGACGGCCCCGGTCCAGTCGTCGGCGGTCCAGCCCCGCGTCCGCTGCAGGTCGCCGGGGTCGGCACCCTGGTCGGCCGCGATGAGCACGTGGGCCTCGATGCCGTCGATGCCCTCGGTGGCGAGGGCGGCGACGTGACCGTCGCCTCGGTGCTCGCGAAGCGTCGTGCACCGCTGCCACAGGTCCTCCACCGGATCGCCCGGCAGGGGCACGTTGCGGTTGGCGGCGAACAAGGGCCGACCGGGGCCCAAGCCCTCGGCGATGGCCAGATCGAGCCACGGCGCCGCGGCACGAGCGGCCTCGTCGACCATCGGTGCCACCCGCCGCAGGGTGGCCGCGGCCGCCTCGGACCGGCGAGCGATCAGCCCCGCCGGCGAGGCCACCTCCCACACCCCGGGCACCCAGCGAGCCACGAACGACGGGGCGAAGTTGGAGAACGTGGCCTCGACCACGCCGGCCGCCACCGCACCCATCGGCGCGGCGCGGAACCCGAAGTAGCCCATCCAGAACCCGCCCAGACCGGCGGCGGTGCCGGCCTCCTGGGTCTCTTCGCCGAAGTAGGTGAGGGCGTGGAGCGTCTCGATGCGGAGCCAGAGCGAGCGGGCGAAGTCCACGTCAGGGCCCCGGATCAGGTGTCGCCGTCGGGAGCGGGCACGGCGATGATGCGCGTGATCTGCTCGTCGCCGACCGTGCACACGTAGCGTCCGCCCTTGCTGATGGCCCGGGGCCCCTCGAGGTCGGCGCCGCGGCGGGTGGCGGTGGCCACCACCGAGGGGATCACGTCGCCGTGGCTGCACACCGCCACGGTCTTGCCCTTGGCCGCGGCGGCGAGGAGCGCGTCGAGCGCCGGCGGCCCGTCGTGGCCCTCGTCGAACACGTCGACCACCTCGACCTCCAGGCCGAGCTCCTTCGCCATCGGGGCGAGCGTCTGCTGGCAGCGCACGGAGGGGCTGGTCCAGAGGGTGTCGATCCCCGCGTCGGCCAGCGCGGCGGCGATGGCCCGCGCCTGGCCCTGGCCGCGCTCGGACAGCGGGCGCTTGTGGTCCGCCTTGTCCCAGGCCGATCGGCTGCCGGCGTGGGCGTGGCGGATGAGGTGGATCTTCATCATCGGTCCATGGGGGGTGGGAGGGATCGGGTCAGCCTGGCGCATCGGCAGCGGTCGTGCCCAACGCACGGAGCCGCTCGATGGTGGACGGGAGGGCGGTGAGCAGGCGATCGACGTCGGCGTCGGTGGTGGACCACCCGACGGAGACGCGCAGCGACCGGTGGGCGTCGACGCCCATCGCCTCGAGCACCGGCGACGGCTCGAGCGACTCGGTGGAGCAGGCGCTGCCGGAGTGGGCCGCCACCCCCGCCCGGTCGAGGCCGAGGAGCACGCCCTGGGGCTCGATCCCGGCGATGCCGAGGCAGACCAGGTGAGGCAGCCGGTGGAGCGGATCGCCGTAGGCCTCGACGCCATCGATGGCGGCCACCGCGGCTCGGATGCGGTCGGTGAGCTCGGTGGCAACGACGGCCTCGGCCCCACCGGTGGCCGCCACCTCGTCGGCCGCAGCCCCCAGGCCCACCAGTGCGGCCACCGGTTCGAGGCCGGCGCGGCGCGCCCGCTCCTGGTCGCCGCCGAGGAGCAGGGGAGCGAGCCGCAGGCCGCGGCGCACCAGCAGCGCGCCGGTGCCGGTGGGGCCGCCCAGCTTGTGGCCGCTCATCGACAGGAGATCGGCACCGAGGTCGTCGAACGCCACCGGCACCCGCCCGACGGCCTGGGCGGCATCGACGTGGACGAGCACGCCCCGCTCGCGACAGGCCGCCACCACCTCGGCCACCGGCTGGATGGTGCCGACCTCGTGGTTGCCCCACTGCACGTGGACGGCCGCGGTCTCGGGGCGGATGGCGGCGATGACCTGGTCGGCCTCGACCCGACCGTGGCGGTCGACGGGCACGAGCGTCACGGCCCCCGACCGCTCGGCCTCCAGGCGCACCGCCGAGTGCTCGACGGCGGTGACCACCTGGTGGGTGCGGCCGTCGGGGCCGATGCGGCCCTTGGCGGCCGCCCGGTCGGCGGCACCGAACACGGCCGCGGCGATGGCCTCGGTCGCCCCGCTGGTGAACACCACCTCCCGGCTGCGCGCGCCCAGCAGGGCGGCCACCTGCTCCCGGGCCTGCTCCAGCGCCACCCGGGCGGCCATGCCCTCTTCGTGGATGCGGCCCGGATCGCCGCTCAGCTCCCGGAGCGCGATCACCATCGCGTCGAGCGCGGCAGGCCGGAGGGGTGACGTGGACGCATGGTCGAGGTACGCCCGGCTCACGCCCGGAACCCTACCGACCCCCCGCCCCGATCCTCGCTGGTCGATCTTCCCCGCGTGCGGTGGAAGATCGACCACAAAACCCTGGGCCGCACTTGGGCTGGTCGATATTCCCCGCGTGAGGTGGAAGATCGACCACAAACGGCTTGGGGCGCGGGTCAGGTGGTGGCGCGGAGGAGGCGGCCGAAGCCGGTGCGGTCGCCGAGGCCGTCGGCGAAGGCACCGTCGTGCCAGGCGACGCGGCCGTTGACCAGGACGGCGGGGACGCAGGCGTCGTGACGGCGGACCAGGCGGTCGAGGCCGGGCATGCCGATCATCTCCTCCTCGGTGATGTCGTCGAGTCGGCCGTCGAGCGTGGCCGGGTCGACCACCACGATGTCGGCGCGGCGGCCGACCTCGAGGTGACCGGCGTCGATGCCGAGGTAGTCGGCGATCTCGCCGGTGACGCGGTGCACGGCGCGCTCGCGGGTCATGAGCGTGCGGCCGTCGGCCTCGGCGTTGACGACGAGGCGGAACAGGTGCAGCGGGAAGTCGTAGTACGCCATGTTCCGCAGGTGGGCACCGGCGTCGGAGAACCCGATGAGGACGGTGGGGTGGTCGACGACGTACTCGAGCTCCTTCACCCGGTCGTTGCCCACGACCGTGTACCAGCGGAGGTCGTTGCCGAACTCGGCCTGCAGGTCCAAGAAGCAGTCGAGCGGCTCGATGCCGCGCTCGGCGGCGACCGAGGCGAACGACCGGCCGATCAGGGAGGCATCGGGGCAGTCGATGATCTTGGGCTCGTCGAGGTCTCGGTGCCAGGCCTTGGGGGAGAGCGGGTTGGTCCACTGCTTCTTGAACATCTCGCGCCACGCCGGGTCGGCCAGCAGGGCCTGGCGGGTCTCGAGGTCGGTCTCGTGGAGGGCCTGGGTGCCGGCGCCGAGCTCCTCCATCACGGGGACCTCCATGCCGTCGACCCACAGCTCGAACGGGAGCGGCAGCGACTGCCAGCGCATCTCGGCGTGGAGCTTGTCGTTGAGGAACGAGGTCATGGCGCCGGCGATGCGGTGGGTGCCCCGCATGGCGACCGAGTCGACCATCGAGATCACCATCATCTTGAGCGACTTCCGCCCGACGCCGGTGGACATGACCCCGATGAGCGGGATGTTCCAGCGGCCGGCGAGGTCGGGGACCATCTGCATGACGCGCTCGCGGGCGCGGAGCACCTTGGCGAAGTGCCGGTACTCCTTCCACTTGGCGTAGACGGACGGCGTGCTCTTGGAGCGGAAGCGGTCGCCGTCGAGCTTGTCCCAGGGGAGCGTGTTGAAGCTCATGCCGAGGTAGCCGGCGTCGAGGGCGCCGTGGAGCTGCCGGGTCATCTCGTCGAGCTCGCGGGCGGTGGGCCGGGCCTTGTCGTCGACCGAGCGGCCGAGGCCCATCACGGCCGAGCGCACCGCCGAGTGGCCGAACATGGCCGTGACGTTGGGTCCGAGCGGCAGGGCGTCGAGGTGGTCGAGGTACTCGGCCGGGGTCTCCCAGTCCTTGATCTTCTCGAGCAGGGGCAGGACGGTGTCGTACGGGACGGCCTCGACCCGGCAGAACTGGTCGGCCAGGTCCTCGGGGGTGCCCATGGCGAACGACAGGCCGCACGACCCGACCAGCACCGAGGTGACGCCGTGGCGCACCGACTCGCCGAGCGCCGGCGCCATCTCGATCTCGGCGTCGTAGTGGGTGTGGAGGTCGACGAAGCCCGGGGTGACCCACTGGTCGGTGGCGTCGATGACCGCGGCGCCGTCGGGGGCGACCAGGTCGATGCCGATCTGGGCGACGATCCCGTCTCGCACCAGCACGTCGGCCCGCAGCCCCGGCCGCTGCCCGGACCCGTCGAACACGGTGCCGCCACGGATCAGGACAGGGGGATCGAGCTCAGCCATGGGCTCAGGGTACGACCGGCCGCAGAACTTGACCAGCCGGTCAAGTCGGCCCTGGTGGGAGCGCCGGGATCAGCTCCAGGCCGGCAGGAGGCGGCTGAGCGACTCGGCCACCAAGATGGCCAGCACGACGAGGGCGGGGGTGGTGACGAGGTAGGCGGTCACCGGCCGCCACCGGCGGTGGGCGTTCGACGTCTGCCACGCCACCCAGCCGAACAGCACCAGGAAGAAGGCGAGCTGGGGGAGGACGCTGTGGTCGCCCGAGGTGCCGATCGAACCGGCGGTCCGGCCCTGCTGCGGCGTGGGCTCGAACGGCCGGTCCTCCACCTCGGCGACCACCACGACGGCCCGCGTCGCCGACCACGGTGCCGCCGACGCGCTGGTGATCAGGGTGAGCCGGTCATCGGATGACGGCGCCGCGAGGGCCGGGCGCATCGCCTGGTGGCGGACGCTCTTCACCCGGTAGACGGTCTGGCCCTGGAGGGTGGTGACCACGACCGGCTGGCCCTTGCGCAGGCCGTCGAGGTGGGCGAACGGGCCGCCCCACCCGGTGCGGCGGGCCACCACCACGGCGTTGCCCGGCTGGCCGAGCCCGGCCGTGCCCGGGACGTGCCCGGGGCCCTGCCAGGTCTGGCTCGAGGTGGCGCCCTCGCGCACCACCTGGCGCACCGGCGAGGAGCCGCCGATGTCGAGGATCCCCACCGGGTCGCCGATCGACGGCGCCGTGGGCTCGGCGGTCTCGAGCCGGCCGGCGAGGCCCTGGGTGGCGTTGGCCGCCTGGTAGGTGCTGCGGCGGAACTGCTGGAGCGCCCGGTGCTGCGCGCGGTGCTGGAGGGTGGGGCCGAGCGGGTACACCACCACGAGGGTGGCGAACACGAGGAGCAGGCTCCACCCGGCCGCGAGCAGCGCGATCCGGCCCGGCGTCAGCGGGGGACGGGTCCCCGGCTCGGCGGTGGCGAAGCGCTTCGGGCGGGGCTCGGCCGCCTCGGAGTCGCCGGCCTCGGCATCGACCGCCGGCGTGGCCTCCGCCTCCGCCTCGGCGATGGTCGCGCCCTCGGCCCCGTCTTCGGGGGCGAGCCGCACGAGCGCAGGATCGATGCCCGACGTTGACACGGTCACGTCGGTCACGTCGGTCACGTCGGTCACTTCGGGCCGGGCGGACGGAGCCGCTTGGGGAAGGGGCGGCCGGTCGACAGCCAGCCGTTGGCCGACGCCAGGCCGATCAGGCCGGGGAGGGCCACCATGCCCGCGGCCAGCGGAGACCCGAGCGGGTTGGCGAAGCGGGGGATGTGGGTGGCGGTGGCCACCTCGTCCGCCTGGGCGACCGAGTGCCGGCCGGGGGTGCGCGTCGCGCCCAGCGAGGTGCTGCCGGCGGTGAGGTCGTTCCCGCCGAGCGAGCCGGTCGCGAGGTCGCCGAGCGGCAGCGTGCCGGCGCCGCCGCCGTTGGGTGCGTCGGGGATCGTGTCGGTCGGCGTCGAGGGTGGTGCTGCAGTCGTGGTCGTGGTGACCGGGGCGCACGGGCCGGTGGTGGGCGCCGCCGCGCCGATCTTCGCCAGCGAGGCGGTGGCCTCGTCGGCGAGGTCGGCCGTCAACGGCGCCACGCCCGACGCGGCCAGCGTGGCAGGGGCCTGGCCCGCTCCGGTCACGTAGCCGAGCCAGTCCTTGATGGCGGCGAGCTCGCCGGTCTTCGGTCGGCACGACTCGTCGAGCAGCTGCTCGGACGGGGTGAGGGCGTACTCCACGAACGTGAGCGGGTAGGCCTCGGCTGCGGAGTCGCCGGCGTGGGGGAGCCGGAAGCCGGACGCGTCCGCCTTCAGGGCCGGCACGGCGGCCTGGAGGGTGCCGGCGGTGGGGGCGACGAACGGGCCGCGGCCGTCGCCGAGGGCCACCGGCGCCAGGCCGAGCTGGCGGGCCGTGGCCAGGTCGGTCAGGTAGAAGGTCACCAGGCTGACCGACTCGGGCTTCTCGGCGAGCTTCCGGTACATGTCCCCGACGATCTGGGGCTTGCCGGTGGCCAGGTCGACCATCGCCAGGCTGTTGAACACGGCGTTGTAGTCACCGAACGCGCCGAGGGGCTGGCCGGCGTGGTCCTCGTACTTGGACTTGGAGTTGGGGTAGGTCCAGCCGCCGGCCTGGGTGGCGGCGAAGAAGCTCGAGGCCACCTGCGTGGTGGCCTGGGCCCCGGCGAGCCCACCCGGCGACGTGAACCCGATGGCACCCGACTGCACCGCGAACTCGGGGTTGCGGGCGATGAGCGAGCCCTGCAGCTCCTCGTCGAGCGAGAGGTGGCCGCTCAGCAGGGCGGCGGCCTCCTGGTAGCTC
Source organism: Aquihabitans sp. McL0605 (assembly GCF_049993875.1). Lineage (NCBI taxonomy): Bacteria > Bacillati > Actinomycetota > Acidimicrobiia > Acidimicrobiales > Iamiaceae > Aquihabitans > Aquihabitans sp. McL0605. Next base: position 977,778 of record NZ_CP188252.1, on the reverse strand, counting down.
ATGTCGACGTGGTCGACCCGGCGCCACAGCTTCACGCCGGGCACCGACGAGGTCGACGGGTAGTAGCCGGCCGCGGCGATGACCGTGGCGTTGAGGGCGACGGGCGTCGCCACGGCCGGACGCGTCGCGGGGGCGAACCCCGGCGTGCCCGGGGGGACGGCGCTGTACGCCAGGTCGACGGCACCGTCGGTGAACTCGGTGTCCGCCCGCCCGTCGTTCTCGAACGACGCGGACGTGGCCTTGGGCTGGCCCCCGCAGTGGTCGACGGTCCACGCCGCCCACTGCTCGGTCAGGCGGTCGGGTGCCGAGCTGCCGACCTCGTCGGCGCGGGTGCCGAGGCAGGACGAGGTGAGGTCGTCGGTGCGGTAGGTGAGGAGGGTCGACACGTCGAACGCCGATGCCGTGCCCGGGAAGTGGATGACCAGGGGGAGCTTGCAGGCCGACGTGGTGTCGCAGGTCCAGCTGTGGGTGGTGCCCAGCGCGGGGGAGGTCTTGGTGGCGGCGCCGGCGCCGGCGCGCACGGTGAGCTCGGCCACCCCGTCGGGGTCGGCGGGGGCCAGGCCGCCCGGGGTGCCGTTGCCGACGGTGTCGGTGCACCACTCGGTCAGGTCGTCCTGCGACGTGGGCTGGGGCATCGCGGGGTCGCAGAAGCCGCTGTTGAGCACGGTCATCCCCGGGGGGCCCGCCACCCGGACGGTGAACGCCTGCCCGTCGGCGAGGCCGGTCGCGGGGGTGACCGTGATCTGGTACTCGGGCGTCGCGGCGTCGGACCGGAGCGCCGGGAGGATGACGAGCGACAGCGCCGCCGCGGTGAGGGCGGACGCCACGATGCCGCGCAGCAGGGGATGGGTTCGCCTCGCCGATTCCGAGCTCATGCAGGTCCTCAGGTTGATTTCCGACTAACACGGTCAACTATAGTGTTTTCGTAGTAATTACTCCCAACCGAACCATCGAGAGGTCCGGCCGTCGCATGACACCCACCATCCCTGCCCACCAGCGCCGCGTGAAGCCCGCGATCATCGGCGTCGTCGCCGTGTCGCTCGCCCTGCTCGTCGGCCTTCCCGGCTCCGCCTCGGGCACCGTCCCGCCGCGGGTGCTCACCGCGGCCGGCGCCGATGCCACCGATGCGGTCTCCGCCGCGATCTTGAAGAACTACGCCACCAACCCGAAGAACACCAACGGCGACGTCACCGCCAACATCCCGGCGCTCCCGAGCTCGCCCTTCACCGTCCCGGCCGACAGCCTCTGCGAGGCGCGCACCTACGTGGTGGCCGGCTCGCCTCCCGCCACCTACACCGCCCCCAACTCCCACGGCGCCGGCAAGACGGCGCTGAAGGACCCCACCAACCTGGCCAACGGCTGCATCGACATCGGGCGCGGCTCGTCGGCCCCTGCTGTGGGTGACCCGGCGGCCTTCCGGTTCTTCGGCTTCGCCAAGGACGCCCTCTCCTGGTCGGCGTACTCGGGCGGCAAGGCCCCGGCCGCGCTGACCAAGTCGCAGCTCAAGGGCGTGTACGACTGCACGTACACCGACTGGAGCGAGGTGGGCGGCAAGGCCGGCCACATCCAGCGCTACTTCACCCAGGCCGGATCGGGTGCGGGCAAGGTCTTCCAGACCAACCTCCTCGACGGGTTCGACCCCACCACGGTGTCCAGCGCCACCTGCCCCGCCGTCATCCCGATCCAGCAGAGCCACGCCAACCTGATCGCCACGGCCGAGCGGCCCTACGCGATCTTCCCGTTCTCCACGGGTGACTGGGTGGCCGAGGCGAACGGCGTCAGCGCCAACAACCGCGCCGGCTTCACCGTCCGTTCGCTGACCGTGAGCGGCGTCAAGCAGAACCCGGTCCTGAAGACGAAGTTCGGCAAGTACGTGCCCAACGAGGCGGTCCTGAACGGCGGCTATCCCGGCACCCGCACCGTCTACTTCGTCCTCGACACGGACTCGGTGGCCTACAGCGCCGCCCTCGCCGCGGTCGGGTTCGACGCCAACAACCCGGTGAGCGGCGTCCGCAGCCCGCTGTGCAACGGCGATCTGGCCAGCACGCTGCGCCGCTACGGCTTCTTGCCCCTGGCGCCCGACGCCAACGGCGTCACCTGCACCCTGTCCACCATCTAGCCGGCTGAGGTCGGCCGGCGGCGATCACCCGCCGTCGGCCGACCCACCCGTCTGGCTCCACCCGCTCCTGCTCCTGCACCGGCAGAGGATCCCGTGTCGATCGTCGACGTCTCCAGCACAACCGAACCGAGCCGTCCCGTTCGCCGCGTCATCACCGACCCGCCGACGCGAGCCGACCGGGCCTACGAGGCGGCCACCTCGTCGGCCGGGCTGGTGGTCTTCGGGCTCCTCGTCCTGATCGGGGCGTTCCTCCTGCTGCGGGCGCGCGGCACGTTCGAGACGCAGGGCTGGGGCTTCTTCACCCGCGTCGAGTGGCGGGGCGACACCCACCCGCCGAGCTTCGGTGTGCTGGGCCTGCTCGTCGGCACGATCATCGTGGCCACCATCGCGGTGATCATCGCGATGCCGCTCGCGGTGATGACCTCGCTGTACGTCGTCGGCTACGCCCCACCGAAGGTGCGGGCCGCCCTCAGCACCTTCATCGACCTGCTGGCGGCGGTGCCGGCGCTGCTCTACGGGATCTGGGGCTCGCAGGTGCTCGCCACCCAGATCACCCCGCTCTCCTCGTGGCTCACCCGCCACTTCTCCTGGTTCCCGCCGTTCCGCACCGACCACGATGCCAACCTGACCGGCTCGTTCTTCGGTGCCGGCGTGGTCGTGGCGCTGATGGTGGTGCCGATCGTCGCCGCCATCACCCGCGAGGTGTTCGCCCAAGCGCCCGTCGGCGAGCAGGAGGCCGCGCTGGCCCTCGGCGGCAGCCAGTGGGCGATGCTGCGCCAGGTCGTGATCCCGTACGGGCGCGGCGGCATCGTCGGCGGGGCCATGCTCGGCCTCGGCCGGGCCCTCGGCGAGACCATCGCCGTCACCCTCCTCCTGCCCCAGGTGTCGGTGCTGTCGGTGCGCATCCTGCAGAACGGTGGCGGCACCATCTCGGGCCTCATCGCCCAGCGGGCGGGCAGCGATCCCATCACGGTGAGTGCCCTGATGGCCGCCGGCCTGGTGCTGTTCGGCCTCACCCTCGTCACCAACCTGATCGCCTCGGTGGTCATCTCGCGCAGTCGCACCGGCGCCGGGGTCGACCTGTGACCGCCCTCGACACCCGGCCCGAGCCGGCGCCCGCACCCGGAGCGCCTGACGCGGAGGCGCCCGAGCGCGCTGCTCCCGCCAAGCGCAAGATCACCCGCCGCCCCGGCGCCGACCGCGTGCTGGGCCTGGCCTGCGCCGCCAACGCCGTGCTGGTCACGTGGCTCGTCTACGCCCGCCTCACCGATGGTGTGGGCTGGTTGGGGTTCGTCCTCACGGCCTACGTGCTGTTCCTCGGGCTCTACTACGTCTGCACGCGCGAGCAGGTGGGGTCGAGCGCGGCGGGCGACCGCGTGGCCGCCGCCATCTTGTCGAGTGCGGCGGTGGTGCTGGCCGTGCCGTTCACCTGGCTCATCGGCTTCATCATCGTCAAGGGCATCCGCACGCTGCGGCTCGGGTTCTTCCTCCACGACATGGCCGGGGTGACCCCCACCCAGCCGGCCACGGCGGGCGGCGGGGCCCACGCCATCGTGGGGTCGATCGAGCAGGTGCTGCTGGCGCTGATCGTCACCCTGCCGCTCGCCCTGCTCACCGCCACGTTCCTGAACGAGACGCGCAGCCGGTGGCGCCGCCCGGTGCGCATCCTCGTCGACGCCATGAGCGGCCTGCCGTCGATCATCGCCGGCCTGTTCATCTACGCCTTCTTCGTCATCCCGTACGCCCAGACCTCCACGCTGTTCAACTTCAACGGCTTCCTCGCCTGCCTGGCCCTGTCGATCACGATGCTCCCCACCATCACCCGGACGCTCGAGGTGGTGCTGCGGCTGGTGCCCGACGGGCTGCGCGAGTCGGCGCTGGCCCTGGGCAGCTCGCGGGGGCGGATGGTCTGGTCGGTGGTGCTGCCGACAGCCCGCACCGGGGTGTCGACGGCCGTCGTGCTGGGCATCGCCCGGGCGGTCGGTGAGACGGCGCCGCTGCTCTTCACCTCCTTCGGCCTCGACTACATGAACTCCAACCCGTTCTCCCACCCCCAGGAGAGCCTCCCGCTCTTCATCTTCCGCAACATCCAGAAGCCCAACCACGCCGCCATCGACCGGGCGTTCACCGCTGCCTTCGTCTTGATGATCGTGGTCCTGTGCCTCTTCGCCGTGGCCCGGTTCATCGGCCGGCCCCGCACCCACCGCTCCTCTCGCCGGCGCTCCGATCGCCGCCTGACCTCGGAGGCCACCCCGTGACCGCCATCGACACCACCTCTGCGCCCCTCCTCGTCGGCGGTCCTCCGCCCGGACCGGCGGGCCTCACCGCGGTCGGGGTGTCGGCGTGGTTCGGCGACAACTACGTCCTCGACCGCATCGACCTCGAGATGGCGCCGGCGCAGGTGACCGCCCTCATCGGGCCGTCCGGCTGCGGCAAGTCGACGTTCCTCCGCATCCTCAACCGGATGCACGAGCTGGTGGCCAGCGCATCGCTCGGCGGCGAGGTCCTCCTCGACGGCCGCGACATCTACGCCGAGGGCACCCGGTCCCAGGACGTCCGCAAGCGCGTGGGGATGGTGTTCCAGAAGCCCAACCCGTTCCCGGCCCTGAGCATCCGAGACAACGTGCTGTCGGGCTTGAAGCTCGCCCGCATCAAGACCACCGATGCCGACGCGCTCGTCGAGCAGAGCCTCACCCGCGCCGGGCTGTGGCGCGAGGTGCGCGACCGCCTCGACGACGCCGGCGGCGCCCTGTCGGGTGGCCAGCAGCAGCGCCTGTGCATCGCCCGGTCGCTCGCGGTCGGGCCCAACGTGCTGCTGATGGACGAGCCGTGCTCCGCGCTCGACCCCACCTCGACACGCCGCATCGAGGAGACCATCGCCGAGATCGGCCACCAGATCACCGTGGTCATCGTCACGCACAACATGCAGCAGGCCCAGCGGGTGTCGGACCGGTGCGCGTTCTTCCTGGCGGGTGAGAACGAGCCCGGCCGGATCGTCGAGCAGGGCACCACCGACGTGATGTTCACCTCGCCGTCCGACCCCCGCACGCTCGACTACGTCTCCGGGCGGTTCGGATGATCCGAGCCCGCCTCCTGGGCGCCGTCCTCGCCACGGCCATCGTGGCCTCGATCGCCACGGCGGCTCCGCGTGCCGAGGCCACCGGGACCCTCGTGAACGGGGCCGGCTCGAGCTACGTGGCCCTCGCCATGCAGCAGTGGGTCACCGATGCGAGCGCTCAAGGCCTGCGCATCAACTTCACGCCGACCGGGTCGCCCGACGGGGTGCAGCGCTACGTGGGCACCCAGGTCAACTTCGCTGCCACCGAGGCCGAGTTCAGCTCCTTCGGCACAACGTCAGTGCCCCGCGGCTACCAGTACGTGCCCGACGTCGCCGGGGCCGTGGCGGTCATGTACAACCTCCACGACCGGGCCGGGCGCAAGGTCGACTACCTGCACCTCAGCCAGAAGACCATCGCCCGCATCTTCCTCGGCGACATCTCCAGCTGGGCCGATCCCGCCATCTCGGCCGAGAACGCCGGGTTCGTCTTCCCCGACAAGCCGATCAACGTGGTCTTCCGCTCGGGCCAGTCCGGCACCACCGGGCTCTTCTACGACTTCGTGAAGCACGCCGACCCGTCGCTGTTCGCCTCGTGGGCCGCCCGCACGGATGCGCCCACCAACGTCCGCATCCTCGAGATGCCGCCCGGCTTCGCGCCGAAGACGCAGGGCCTGGCCACCTCCGACCAGATCGCCCAGTTCGTGGCCAGCGATGCCGGCCAGTGGTCGATCAGCTACGACGAGTTCGGCTACGCCAAGACGTACGGCGCGCCGGCGGCCTGGGTGCAGAACGGGGCCGGCAAGTGGGTGCTGCCCTACGCCGAGAACATCTCGGCCGCCCTCGAGTCGGCGAAGCTCAAGCCCGACCTGAGCCAGGAGCTCTCGGGCGTGTTCGCCAGCACCAACCCGTTGGCCTACCCCGTGTCGGCGTACTCGTACGTCGTGACCCAGTGCGTCCCGAGCGCCGACCGGGCCACCTGCAGGGGCAAGTACCCCGACCAGGGCGTCATCGACACCCTGACGCCCTGGTTCAAGTACATCGCCTGCGAGGGCCAGGTGCCCATGGCGCGCATCGGCTACTCGCCGCTCCCGCCCAACCTGTCGCAGGAGATCATCAACTCGATCGCCCGCCTGACGGGCACGCCGCAGCCGCTCGAGCTCACGGCCCAGAACTGCGTCAACCCGCGCTTCCACGGCAGCCTCGGCGCCGGCGCGGGGAGCCCGGCCGACCCGTTCGACCAGCTCCCCGGCGGCGCGTGCGCCGCATCGGGCTGCAACCCGGGCGGCGGGGGCGGCACTGCTGCTCCCCAGGGCTCGGCGGCCGCCGCCGACGACGGGGGCAACCCATCGTCGGGCGGGGCGGTCACCGACGGCGGGGCCGCGCTGCGCAAGATCGCCGCCGCCGACGCGGCCAGGGTGGCCACGGCCGACGCCGCGTCGGGCAAGGCGGCGGCCGGCTCCAAGACCGCAGCCGGCGCCACTGACTGGCTGCCGGCCGACCCGAAGCCCTACTCGGGCACCGACTCGGGCCACCTGCCCGTGGCCCCGGCCGCGGTCCTGCTCGCCACCCTGCTCGTCCCCGCGCTCGTCGTGATCCTGCGCCGCCGTCGGGCCGTCCCATGACCCGTTCTCCGTCCCGCACCCTGCGGGCGACACCGATCCCAACCCTCCTGGAGGAGACCATGCCCACCCGTCGATCTGCCCGACTCGGCGTCAGCGCCCTGCTCGGCGCTGCTGTCCTCGTGCCCGCGCTGGCGCTGACCGGCCCGCCCGGGGCCGGGGCCACCGCGGCGTCCACGCCCGCGTTCGGGCCCCAGGTCACCGTCGGCATCACCGGCATCTACTCGCCCTACGGCGTGGTCGTCGACGGCACCGGCACGGTCACCGCCACCTCCTTCGCCGATGATGCCGACATCGCGGCCGGCGTGGTGCAGCGGGGGAGCGGCGCCCAGTCGAGCCTCGACTTCGGTGACCTGGGCTCCCCCTGGGCCGTCGCTCGCGACTCCGCCGGGAACCTCTACGTGGCCGACGCCAGCTCCAACGTGGTGCTCAAGAAGGCGGCGGCCGGCGGGGCGGTCACCACCCTGTCGATCGACGGCTTGGCCTTCCCCACGGGGGTCGCCGTCGACAGCGACGGCAACGTCTACGTGGCCGACTCCGACAACGGCCGCATCGTGAAGGAGCCCGCCGACGGCGGCGCCCAGTCCGACGTGGCGTTCACGGGCCTCCAGACGCCCTACGGCGTGGCGGTCGACTCGGCCGGCACCCTCTACGTCGCCGACCTCGACGGCAACGACGTCGTCAAGCGCACGTCGGCCGGCGTGCAGACCACCCTCGGGTTCACCGGCCTGAGCTCGCCTGACGCCGTCGCGGTCGACAGCGCCCTCGGCGTGTACGTGTCCGACGGCGACAACGACCGGGTGCTCACCCTGCCCGCTGCCGGTGGCACCCAGGCCACCCTCGGCTTCACGGGCCTCAGCACCCCGGCCGGCATCTCGGTGTCGCCGAACGGGAGCGTCTACGTGGCCGACAGCGGCAACGACCGCATCGTCGAGCTGCCGGTCCCGGCCAACTCGGCCAACCAGTCGTTCGTCATCGCGGCCTACACCGACTTCATCCAGCGAACGCCCACCTCGGGTGAGCTGAGCGCCGCGGTCACCAAGCTCAACGGCGGCCAGACCCACGCCGCGTTCCTCACCACGCTGGCCAACTCCGACGTGTGGCTCAACGCGGTGGTGCAGAAGCTCTACGTCGACACCCTGGGCCGCCAGGGCGATCCCGGCGGCGTGGCCTACTGGACCACCAAGATCCGCAACAAGACCCAGACCGTCGCCCAGGTCTCGGCCAGCTTCTACTCGTCCAACGAGTACTTCCGAGGCTTCGGGCACTCCGACAACGCCACGTGGGTCAAGGACCTGTTCCAGAAGGTCGTCCTGCGCCAGCCCACCTCGGCCGAGGTGACGAAGTGGGTCAACGTCGCCAAGACCAAGAGCCGCACGCAGGTGTCGCTGCCGGTCTTCCAGTCGGACGAGTCCGCCCGGGTGCGGGTGACCGCCCTCTACCAGAAGCTCCTCGGTCGTGGCACCGACCCCAGCGGCCTCACCTACTGGGCCAAGAAGGTCGTCACCCAGGGCGACGTCGCCCTGGCCATCAACCTCGGGTCGAGCAACGAGTACCAGCGGCGAGCGGCCACCCGCTTCCCGTGACCACCAGCACCGGTGGGCGCTCGCGGGCGTCCACCGGTGCACCCACCCGCCGGTTCGGAGGAACCATGCGCATCACCAGTCGAGACGGCGACCCCGTCCACCACATGAAGGTGACCATCGTCGGCCAGGTGTCTCTCCCGGCCGCGGTACGACGGCGGTGGGGGACCACCCGGGTGAAGGTGACCGACCTCGGCGACCGGTTGGTCGTGGAGCCCGAGCCCGACAACCGCTTCGACCTCTTCGTCGGCGTGCTCGCGCCGGCCGACGGCCTCTCGGAACCGCGGTGTCCGTCATGATCCCCGTCCTCGATGCCGGCGCGCTGGTCTGCCTGCTCCTGGGCGATCCCGGTGCGGAGGAGGTGGCGTCGCTCCTCGGCGGGGGGAGCGAGGCGTTCGCCGCCAACATCGGCGAGGCGGTCGACGAGCTCCGCCGCCGCGGCGCCGATCCCCATCGCGCCGTGGTGGAGGTCGAGCGGCTCCTCGACGAGGGGGTCTCCGCGCTGGCCATCGACCGCACGGTCGCGCTCCGCGGTGCAGCTCTGCGTGCCCAGCACCATGCCGGACACCCCGCCGCGTCTCTCGCCGACTGCACGGCCGTGGCGGCGGCCGAGCGCGTCGGCGGGACCGTGGTGACGACCAGCGCCGCGGTGGACGCCCTGGCCTGGTCGATCGGCGTCGCTGCCCACCGTCTGGGCGCAGCGCCGCTCCTGGTGGATCAGCCGGTGATGGCGGTGATGCAGGTGGCGTCGCCGCCGGCGCGGGAGGACTCGGTGAGCGCGGTGGCATCGCCGTAGAGCGCCTCGAGCATGCCGCGGACCATGCCCCGGTCGACGGCGCAGATCACCGGGTGCTCGACGGCGGCGTCGCCGAAGGGGCAGTGGTCGGAGATGATGCGCAGCTCGTCGCCGCGCTGCTCGGCGTGGGCGGCGAACCCGTGGGCGCTGAGCGCGTCGGCCACGGCGTGCAGGGCGGTGCGGAACGAGCGCTGCACGTCGCCCACCTCGCCCATGGCGGCGGCCATGGTGCGGCCGTACTCGACGCCGACCTCCTCGGCCATGGCCTCGGCCTGGTCCGGCGGGAGCATGCCGAGCGCCTTGCCCAGCAGGGTGACGAGGACGTCGTCGTGGCGGACCGGGAGGTCGAGCTCCATGGCCTCGCCGTGGGTGCGGTACCGCTTCGAGGGCCGCCCGGCGCCCGGGGAGCCGGGGCTGCGGGCCACGGAGACCTCGAGGTGGCTGCCGGCCGCGAGCTTGTCGAGGTGGTGGCGGGCCACGTTGGGGTGGAGGTCGAAGTGCTCGGCCACCTCGCTGGCGGTGACGCCCTCGGGGTTCTCGTGGGCGAACAGGTAGATCTGGCGCCGCGTTGGGTCGCCGAACGCCGAGGTGATGGCGGTGACGGCCGAAGAGAACTCGGTGGGACTAAGGGTCTCGCGGGTCACCTCGGTATTCTACCTATGCCGATAGGGGAAATCCCTCGGCGCTGGAACCGACCGAGACCACGAGGACACCCTGTGCCTACCGAAGCCGAGATCATCGAGGCGCTTCGCCCCGTCGAAGACCCGGAGCTGCACCGCAGCATCGTCGACCTCGGGATGGTCAAGGAGGTGGCCCAGGCCGGCGGAAACGTGCGGGTGATGATCGCCCTCACCACCCCGGGCTGCCCGCTGAAGAACGAGATCAACACCCGGGTCCGAGACGCGGTCACCGGCCTCGGCGGCGTCGACGCCGTGCAGGTCGACTTCACCGCCATGACGCCCGACGAGCTGGCCGCGCTGCGCCAGGAGCTCCACGGCGACCCGGCCGCCACCGCCGGGTCGCAACCCGCGCACGGCCACGCCGAGGGCCGGTCCATCCCGTTCTCCGAGGCCGGGTCCAAGACCCGGGTGCTGCTCATCGCCTCGGGCAAGGGCGGCGTGGGCAAGTCGTCGGTGTCCACCAACCTGGCCATCTCCCTGGCCAACCGGGGCAAGTCGGTCGCCCTCGTCGACGCCGATGTGTGGGGCTTCTCGATCCCCCGCATGCTCGGCATCTCGCACCCGCCGCAGGTGATCGACTCCATGCTCATCCCGCCCGAGGCCCACGGCGTCCGCTGCATCTCGATGGGCTTCTTCGCCGAGGAGGACCAGGCCGTCATCTGGCGGGGCCCGATGCTCCACAAGGCCCTCGAGCAGTTCCTCACCGACGTGTTCTGGGACGACCCCGACTACCTGATCATCGACCTCCCGCCCGGCACCGGCGACATCTCGATCTCCATCGCCCAGTTCCTGCCGCGCGCCGAGGTGTTCGTCGTCACCACGCCGCAGCCGGCTGCCCAGCGGGTCGCCCAGCGCGCCGCCGCGATGGCCGAGAAGGTCAACCTCCAGGTCCGCGGCGTCATCGAGAACATGTCGTGGTTCATGGGCGACGACGGTCAGCGCTACGAGATCTTCGGTGCCGGTGGCGGCCAAGAGCTCGCGGACAAGCTCGACGTGCCGCTGATCGGGCAGATCCCGCTGCTCCAGGACCTCCGCGAAGGCTCCGACGAGGGCAAGCCGGTGGCCGCCATCGATCCCGACGGCGAGGCCGGCCGGGCGTTCGCCGCCATCGCCACCGAGATCGACGTGGCCCTGGCCCCCAAGCGGCGCTACAACGCCGGGCTCAAGCTCATCGACAGCTGAGTATCCTCTGGGGCGAGACGACCCCAGGAGGCAGCCCCGTGGAACCGCAGCGTTGGCAGTCCGGTGAAGTGCTCGCGTGGAGCGAAGGCGACGGCCCCGGCCGGCCGCCGGTCGCGTCGCGGTGGATCATCGGTGGGGTCGCGGTCGCGCTGACGGCCACCCTCACCGGCATCATCACCACCGATGCCCTCTGCCCCGATCACCGCGCCTGGGTGCAGACCCTGGCCAGCGTGGCCATCTTCAGCGCCGCGGTGGCCATCTTCCAGGTGGTGCGCGGCCAGGCGTCCGCCGTCGTGTTCGCGCTCATCTCGTCGGTCCTCGGCGTCGCCATCGGCTTCATCGATGCGATCCACGACCCCACCCGCGGGATGCTCATCTCGCTGGGCTTCGCGCTGGCCGGCGTGGGCGGCGTGATCGTCGCCTTCCGGATGCAGCAGGTCGCCCGCTGGGGTGCCGACCTGTCCACCTCCCACCTCGCCCCGGCCGAGCTCGAACCGGTCGACGACGCGCCGGCGGTGGCCGGTCAGACGGCCGCTCCGGTCGACGACGCTCGGGCTGACCTCCGCCGTCGTTGAGGCCCGGTCGCCGGGACCAGGCGGTCCGACGGTGGCTCCGGCGCCCGCTGTGGTGGCTCGGCGCCTCGGTCCTCATCGTCGCCGCGCTCTTCGGTTCCGACCTCGTCGCGTTCCCGCGCCAGCAGCGCGCCGCCCACGGTCAGGTCGTCGAGGGGCGGATCCTGGGCTCCTGGGACGGCGGCACCGACGTCCCGGTGGCCTACACGTCGAATGGCGGCGACGAGGTCACCGCCACCGCCCGCACGACCGACGGCTCCGACGAGCGCGTCGGGCCGGTGCGGATCTCCGTCGACCCCGACCACCCCACCGACGCCCACCTCCAGGGCTTCGACCAGTCCCAGCTCTGGGTCGGCTCGCTCACCCTGCTCGGCCCCGCCGTCGCCGCCATCTTGCTCTGGTGGTGGACGCGCCGCCGTCGGGTGCGGCGGTCGGAGGCGCTCGCGGCCAGTGACGTCCCCTCGTTCCGGATGATCGGCGTGCCCCGCCCCGGCCGGGTGTCGCCGCGGCGGTGGCGCATGGGCCTGTACCCGCTCGATGCCCCGGTCGGGGCGGCGCCGGTCTGCTCGGTCGCGATGATCGACGGCGACGACGACATCCGGCCGCGGATGGTCGAGGTGAAGGGCCAGCCGCGTCCGGGAGGTGAGGTGGTGGTGTGGGAGCCCGCCACGGACCGGGTCTGGTGGCCGGCGGCCCGGGTGCTGCTGAGCGGCACGCGGAAGCTGCCGGAACGGGCGCCTCAGGCCCAAGCACCCACCTACTCGGCGTGGCGGTGGGCGGTGCCGATCGTGGCCGCCGTGGTCATGATCGCCGCGTTCGAGAGCGGGGAGAGCCCCGAGGCGCTGAAGGCGCGCAGCGAGGTCGTGCTCGTCACCGTGGTGACGGGCCACGGCGCCGAGACGGGGCCCACGCTCGTGTCGTACCGGCTGGCCGATGGCTCTGCGCACCGGACCACGGTGGCGCTGGCGGGGCCCCAGCGCACCGGTGACCGCTACCGGCTGCGGGCCGACCCGGAGCACCCCGACCGCCTCTGGCAGCCCGGCACCAGCGAGTCGCTCCCCGGCGCCGGCGGTTCGGCGTCCGAGACGGTGGGCACCCTCGCGCTGCTGGTCCTCGTGCTGGGCATCGTGGTGGTCCGGCGGCCGCGCCCCCGGCAGCTGCCGACGGGGTACCCGGGGCTCGTGGGCCCACGCGCCTTCGGCGCCCCCCGGCTGCCGCCACCGCCGCCGGCCTCGCCGTGAGCACCGGGCGGGAGGTCCTGGCACCGGCAGCCCCTACGATGACGCCTGCTCACCCATTCCTTCAGGAGACACACGCCGTGGACGTTCGCATCGGAGTCAGCCAGACCGCCAAGGAGATCGACGTCGAGCTCCCCGAGGGCGTCGACGCCGACTCGGTGAAGGCCGATCTCGACAAGGCCCTGGCCGACGGCGCGTCCTTCTGGCTCACCGACAAGAAGGGCCGCCAGGTCGGGATCCCCGCCGAGAAGGTCGCCTACATCGAGATCGGTCGCCCCGACGACGGTCGCCACATCGGCTTCGGCGCCTGACCGACCCGCGCCGCGCCCCGCGCAGCGTGCCCTTGGTCACGGGGCGGCTCGCCGTCGCCGGACCTGGGTAGGTACCCCATCATGATCCTCGACCGGCCCGTCCGATGACCCCGCTGCTCGATCGCAAGCTGCTCTTCGTCACGGGCAAGGGCGGCGTCGGCAAGTCCACCATCGCCGCATCGATCGGCCTGCTCGCCGCGGAGCAGGGCAAGCGCACGCTCGTCTGCGAGGTCGATGCCAAGGGCAACCTGGCCGACTTCTACGAGGCGGGCGACACCGCGTTCGCCCCCCGCGAGCTCCAGCCCAACCTCTGGGCCATGTCGATGAACACCGAGGAGTCGCTCAAGGAGTACCTGGGCCTCCAGCTGAAGATCCCGCTGCTCGCCAAGATCGGCCCGCTCGCCCGCACGTTCGACTTCATCGCCAACGCCGCGCCGGGGGTGAAGGAGATCCTCACCATCGGCAAGGTGGCGTGGGAGGTCAAGGAACACCACTACGACCTCGTCGTGGTCGACTCCGTCGCCAGCGGCCACATCATCGGCCAGCTCACCGCGCCCCAGGGCATCAACGAGCTGGTGCAGGTGGGCATGGTCCGCCACCAGACCCAGTGGATGCTCGACATCCTCACCGACCCGGTGCAGACCGGGGTCGTCATCGTCTCGGCCCCCGAGGAGATGCCCGTCGCCGAGACCATCGAGCTGGCCGACCGGCTCAAGGCCGAGACCGACGTCGACCTCGCCGCCGTCGTGGTCAACCGGGTGCTGCCCGAGCTGTTCACCGAGCGCGAGGAAGCGCTGTTCGAATCGCTGCGAGACCCCGATCACCTCGCCGCCCTGTCGGCCGCCGCCAACGGCGACGTCACCCCGGTGTTCGACGCGGCCGAGCTCGCCGTCACCCTGCGGCGCACGCGGGCCGAGCACCTGGCCACCCTCCGCCGGGCCCTCGACCCCACGCTGCCCATGCTCTACGTGCCGTACCTGTTCACCCGCAGCCACGGCGCCCGCGCCACCCGGCAGGTGGCCGAGCTGCTGGCGGAGGAGCTCTGATGGCAGCCGCGAAGGGATCCTCGAAGGGCTCGGCCAAGGACGCGGCCAAGGGGGCGGCGAGCCGCCGGCAGAAGGCCGATGCCGAGGCGGTGGCCGCCGACAAGGTCCGCACGCTGGAGCAGCTCCTCGCCACCAAGGAGATCGTGATCTCCTGCGGCTCGGGCGGGGTGGGCAAGACCACCACGGCGGCCGCAGCCGCAGCCATGGCCGCCACCCACCTCGGCGGCAAGGTGCTCGTGCTCACCGTCGACCCGGCCAAGCGCCTCGCCAACGCCCTCGGCCTCGAGCGGTTCGGCAACACCGAGACCCGCGTGCCCGAAGCCGCCTTCACCGCCGCCGGCATCCAGCCTCGCGGAGAGCTCTGGGCCGCCATGCTCGACACCAAGCAGTCCTGGGACGACCTCGTCGCCCGCCACGCGCCCGATGCCAAGACCCGCGAAGCCATCCTCGCCAACTCGATCTACCAGAACATCTCCGGCCGGTTCGTCCAGAGCCACGACTACATCGCCATGGAGCGGCTCTACGAGATCCACTCGTCGGGCACCTACGACCTGATCGTCGTCGACACCCCACCCACCCGCAACGCCATCGACTTCCTCGAAGCCCCCGATCGCATGAGCGACTTCTTCTCGTCGAAGCTCCTCCGCTGGCTCACCGCACCGTCGAAGAGCCGGGTCATGAGCCTGGCCTCGAAGCCCTTCTACACGGTCGCCGACCGCATCCTCGGGTCGCAGTTCCTGGCCGACATCGCCGAGTTCTTCACCCTCTTCCAGGCCATGGCACCCGGGTTCGTCGAACGGGCCGAGGCCGTCACCAAGACCCTCGCCGACAAGCGCACCACCTTCTTGGTGGTCTCCACCCTGGAGGCGGCGCCGCTGCACGAGGCCGAGTTCTTCATCAGCGCCCTCGACGAGCGCAAGCTCCACCTCGGCGCCCTCGTCCTCAACAAGGTCCTGCCCTCCTACCTCCGCCGCACCGCCACCACCGGCGTCGCCAAGCGCCTCTGCACCGACGCCGACGAGCTGGCGGCCATCGTCGCCGACGCCGGCAACCCGGCCGACACCGCCCGCGTCCTCGGGACCATCGGCGAGAGCTTCCTCAACTACCAGGTCGTCGCCAAGCGAGAGGCCGAGCAGCGCGCCAGCCTCGCCCGCAGCCCCGACGTCGTCGCCACCGTGCCCTACTTCGACGCCGACATCCACGACCTCGCCGGCCTCCTCCAGCTCGGCGACCAGATCTGGCGATAGTCCTTCTCCTCACTCGCTTCGCTCCGTTCGTCGAGCTGGACCATGCGGAGCTCCTGACGTCGCGCCGCCTTCGCTCGTCGGCACGACTTCGTCGCACCTCCTCGGCTCGAGGGCGCTCCGCAAGCTCCGCCCCTCGAACTCCCCGGGGCTCGCTTCGCTCGGTACCCATCCCTCGTCCTGGGTGCTCGGTCTGGTCGGGGGAGTCGCTTCGCTCGGTACCCATCCCTCGTGCTGGGTGCTCGGGCTGGTCGGGGGAGCTTGCTTTGCTCGGTATCCCTACCCGACCCCGCGCTGGGTGCTCGGTCTGAGTGGCGGGTCGGGGTGGGGGATCAGCGGGGGAGGGACTTGGCTGCTCGCCACTGCTTGAGGCGGGTGAGGGCCCAGGCGGCCGGGATGATCACCAGGCCGGCGATGCCGACGACGCTCACCATGTTCTGCATGCCGCTGGAGTTGACGAGCTCGATGCGGCCCAGGTCGTCGGCCGCCGGATCCTCGCCCGGGTGCAGCGGACGGTGCTCGTACTCGCGCTTCCGCCAGCTCACGGCTCGGCCCGGTCGGCTCGGGGGACCGTGGGGGTCGACGGCAGGGCATAGGTGCTGGTGCTGTAGGCCACCAGCTCGTCATCCGCGGTGGAGTAGATGCGCACGGCGATCACGGCCTGGCGGCGCCCCACCTTGAGGAGCTCGCCGGTGGCGCGGAGATCGGCCGGCGGGGGCTTGCGGAGGAAGTCGATGGCCAGGTGGCTCGTGACGGTGAGGAACTCCGGGCCGATCCGTGACACCACCGACGCGTAGGCCACCGTGTCGGCCAGCGTCATCAGCGTGGGGCCCGACAGCGTGCCGCCCGGGCGCAGCTGGCTGGCATGGAAGGGCCAGGTCAGCTCGACGCCCTCGTCGTCGGCCCTGGTGACCCGCGCCGAGAGCTCGACATCGGGGAAGGCGGCGGCCAGGAAGTCGTTCAGCTCATCTGGACCCATGGCGACCATGGCCGGGCACCCTAACCTCGCCTCGTGGCATCGCTCGCCGAGATCGTCCGCACCCGCTCGCGCCTGTCGCTGGGCGAGCTGGTGCACCTCCAGCGCCTCGTCGCGTCGTGGAACATGCTCGCCGACTTCTGCTTCTCCGACCTGCTGCTGTACGTCCCGCTGAGCCCGCACGAGACCAGCGCCGACCCCGACGACACCGAGTTCGTGGTGGTGGGCCACGTGCGCCCGTCCACCACCCAGACGCTCTATCGCCACGACCTCATCGGCGAGCAGCTCGACGAGAGCGAGCGCCCGCTCGTCGCCCGGGCCAACCGCCTCGGCGAGATCATCGAGGGCGAGATCACCATCTCCGCCATCCGCGAGCGGGTCCGGGTGCTCTGCATCCCCGTGCGCCTCGGCGGCAAGACGATCGCCGTGCTGTCCCGCGAGTCCACGCCCACCGTCGGCCGATCTCCCGGCGAGCTCGAACGCACCTACGTCGACATCTTCAACCGCTTCGCCCGGATGATCGCGGCCGGGCAGTTCCCGTTCCCTGCCGACGACAGCGACTCCAAGGAGTCCCCGCGCGTGGGCGACGGCGTCGTCGTGCTCGACCGCGCCGCGTGCGTCGAGTACGCCTCGCCCAACGCGGTGTCGGCCCTGCACCGCATGGGCGTCCACGCCAGCCTCGACGGCATGCGCCTGGGTGAGCTCGGTCTCGACGACGAGCCCATGCGCGACGCGTTCGCGGTGGGCAAGCCGGTCACCGAGGAGGTCGAGCGCGGCGACGTGATCATCCTCGTGCGCACCATCCCCATGCACGACTCGCAGGGGGTGTCGGGTGCGGTCGTCTTGTTCCGCGACGTCACCGAGGTCCGCCAGCGCGACCGGCTGCTCCTGTCGAAGGACGCCACCATCCGGGAGATCCACCACCGGGTGAAGAACAACCTCCAGACCATCTCGTCCCTCCTCCAGCTCCAGGCGCGCCGCACGGGGTCCGACGAGGCCAAGGAGGCGGTGGCCGAATCGGTCCGCCGCATCCAGTCGATCGCCCTCGTGCACGAGACGCTGTCGCGCGAGGCCGGCGAGGACGTGGCCTTCACCGAGATCCTCCGTCCGCTGGTGCAGATGGTGGCCGCCGCGGTGTCGTCGCCCGACCGCCAGATCGACTTCGAGGTGCGCGGCGAGGCGGGCACCCTGCCCGCCGAGGTGGCCACCCCCATGGCGGTCGTGCTCACCGAGCTGCTCCAGAACACCGCCGACCACGCCTTCCCCGCCGAGGCCCCCGACGATGCCCACTTCCGGGTGGTGGTCGAGCTGGCGGAGGGGGTCGACGAGTTCGTGGTCCGCGTGATCGACAACGGGGTGGGCGTGTCGCCCGACTTCAGCGTCGAGAAGGCCACGGGCCTGGGCCTGTCGATCGTGCGGGCGCTGGTGACGTCGGACCTGCGCGGCACCATCGACCTCTTCGAGCCGCCCGACGGGACCCCCGGGACGATCGTCGAGCTCCGCATCCCCACCGACCCGGTGGCCGCCGGCTGAGGCGTGGGCGCCTTGGTCCAAAACGCAACGATGCCGGCCTCAGGCCGGCATCGGGCGAACTTCTGGACTTGGTGTCAGGCGGTGCGGCGCTGGCGAGCGGCGTACTGCTTGCGCAGCTTGCGGCGCTCCTCTTCGGAGGTGCCACCCCAGATGCCGGAGTCTTGGTTGGTGGCGAGGGCGAACTCGAGGCAATCGCGCTGGGCGTCGCACTGGCGACAGACGGCCTTGGCGTTCTCGATCTGCTCGATGGCCGGCCCGGTGGTGCCGACCGGGAAGAAGAGATCCGGGTCGGTGTCGCGGCAGGCAGCCGTACGGCGCCATTCATCAGATGCGATGGTGAGCGAGAGCAAGTGAGCAGAACTCAAAGCCACGGGTGCCTCCAGACACGGGTCGTCACGACGAGTTCGTGACTTGGTTCACATACCGTTCCGCTCTGCCGGGGGAGAGATGCGGGTCGGTTGGGCCGTGTCAAACCGTAGTGGTGGGCGCTGCCTCCTGCAAGCACTTTTTCGCACAATTTTTACACGGCGGTCATCTCCGGCTAAGGGCCCGTCCACCAGGATGATCCACCGTCGCGCGGCAAGGCGCTGACCAGGGCATATCTCCGTTTCGATCCATCTCCGCATCGAATGGGCAGCATCCATCAGATCGTCACGTGACCGACATCACGCGCCATCGGGTGTCCGAAGAGGCCTCTTTGAGCCCCTGCGCTCACCAGGTCGTCCGCTGGGGCGGGCGAACCGGCTGCCTAGGGTGGCGCCATGGTCCGAGTCATCGCCCACCGCGGCGCGTCCGCAGCCGCACCCGAGAACACCGTCGAGGCCTTCCGGCTGGCCCGGGAGCTGGGCGCCGACTGGGTGGAGCTCGATGCTCGACGCACCGCCGACGGCCAGGTGGTGGTCCACCACGACGCCGAGCTGCCCGACGGCCGGGTCATCGTCGAGCAGCAGCGGGCCGATCTGCCGGCGTCGGTGTGCGACCTCACCGATGCGCTCGATGCCTGCGAGGGCATGAGCATCAACATCGAGATCAAGAACTGGCCGGCCGATCCCGACTTCGACGAGACCGAGCTCGTCGCCCGCGACGTCGTGGGCCTGGTGCAGCAGCGGTCGCTCCACCAGCGGGTGCTGGTGTCGTGCTTCCACTACCCGACGATCCAGCTGGTCCACCAGCTCGACCCCGCCATCCCCACCGCCTTCTTGCACCTCCTCATCGACCGGTCGTGGGACGAGCTGGCCGCCGACGTCGCCGCGGCCGGGCACACCGCGCTGCACCCGTGGGACGGCCTGGTCGACGCCGCCTTGATGTCGGCCGCCACCGCGCACGGCCTCGAGGTCAACGTCTGGACCGTCGACGACCCCGACCGCATGGCCCAGCTCATCGCCCTCGGCGTCGACGGCCTCTGCACCAACGTCCCCGACGTCGCCCGTCAGGTGGTGGGGGGCTCGTAGGCGGTGGGGAGGACGAGGTCGATGATCTCGGGGACGTGGCGGAGCTCGATGCGGTCGATCTCGCCGAGGTAGTCGCCGTCGATCTGGTACGGGAACGGGCGGCCGTCGATGCCGGTGACCACCAGCTCGTCGACATCGGGGCGGTAGTGCACCCAGGTGTCCCGCTGGAGGCTGCCGTTGGCGCGCAGGGCCTTGTACATCACGCGCAGGAACCGCTCGGCGCGCAGCGACCGCACCGTGACCATCGCCAGCCCGTTGTCGAGGTTGGCGTCGGGCGCGATGTCGAAGGGCGCGTTGCCCACGTACGTGTAGGGGTTGGTGTTGCAGCACACCGAGAAGTAGCCGTCGTCGACCCCGTCGCCATCGGGGTAGCGCACGGTGAAGTGCGGGTGCTTGCGGTCGTAGTGGCGGAAGAAGGTGGTGAGCCCCGCGTAGATGAAGAGCGGGTGCCCGGCCCAGCGCTTGAGGCCGGAGCGGCGCTCCACCTGCTCGACCAGGGCGGCGTCGTAGCCCATGCCGACGTGGAAGCAGAAGTAGCGCCCGTTGGCCGAGCCCAGCCCGACGCGCTTGATCGATCCGGCCTCGAGCGCCTCGAGCAGGTCGGCGGTGGCCTCGATGGGATCGTTGGGGAGGCCGATGCTGCGGGCGAACACGTTGGTGGACCCGCCGGGGAGGACACCGAGCGCGGTGGCCGTGCCGGCGAGGCCGTTGGCGGCCTCGTTGACCGTCCCGTCGCCGCCCAGGACCACGACCACGTCGACGCCTTCGGCGGCCGCACCCTGGGCCAGCCGGGTGGCGTGGTTGCGGCGCGCCGTCTCGACCAGCTCGACCTCGTGGTCGCCGGCAAGGGCCTTGCGGATGACGACGCGCGTGCGCGCCGTGACCGACGAGGAGAACGGGTTGACCAGCAGGAGGACCTTCACGCACCGGCGACGGTAGGCGAGGGGCGGGCCGCACGGCGAGGTGCCGGCGCGGCAGGACCGGCGCGGCGCGCCCGCCGAGCGGTACCGTTGGCGGCGGCGCCGCACTGGACCCGGCGCCTGACTCCGGGGGGAGATCACATGTCGGTTGCACGGAACCCTTCGCTCCGCCACGGCCTTCGGGCGTCGGCGCTGCTCGCGGTGCTGGCGTTCGCCGCCCTGGCCACCACGGCGTGCGAGCCGCCTCGGCCGCCGGCCAAGGACAAGCCGATCCTGTTCGTGCACGGCTGGTCGGCCCTCGGTGCCGGCGATGACTGCAGGGGCAACTTCGGTGCCTTGGAGACGTCGCTCAAGAGCGCCGGCTTCACCGGCAAGATGATCACGGTCGGCTACTACGACAGCGACACCAACTGCGACGTGAACCTCCGCGACTGGGGCAGCGTCTCCAACTCCACGTCGTGGAAGGACCTGTCGAAGGCGCTGTCGAAGTACATCTACGCCACCTTCACCGCCAAGGGCACCACGGTGGACCTGGTCGGGCACTCGATGGGCGGCCTCATCACCCGGGGTGCCGTGCAGGGCACGCAGGCCAAGGAATCCGGGTTCTCGGCGCCGATCAAGGTCGAGGACTCCGTCACGCTCGCCGCGCCGCACCAGGGAGCGGCCTGGTTCTCGAACGGCTGCTTCTGGGGGCAGTGCTCGGGGCTCAAGCCCGGGGCCACCGACATCAAGTGGCTGGCCACCAACGCCAACCCGCAGAGCGCCGTGGCCACCGACTGGACCGTGTTCGGGTCCACCGCCGACGACACCGTCCCGGCCGACTCGGCGCTGGCGATGGGGGTCTCCGACGCCCGCAAGATCAAGTACACCACCCTGGAGCACAGCGACTACATGGGCAACGCCACCTGCGAGGCCCGTGTCGCGAAGGCGTTGGCCGAGGTCGACAGCTGACCGGCTGACCGTCGATTTGTGGCGGTGCGCTTCGGCGAACAAACTCGCCGCTCATGAACGTCGTCGTCTGTGTCAAGCAGATCCCCGATCCCGCCGATCCCGGCGCGCTGAACGCGGATCACACCCTCAAGCGCGATGGAAAGCTCATCCTCGACGAGTCCGACTCGTACGGCGTCGAGATGGCTCTCCAACTGGTCGACAAGGCCGGTGAAGGCGAGGTCACCCTCGTCTCCATGGCCCCCAACGGTGAGGTGTCCGGTCTCCGCACCGCCCTCGCCATGGGTGCCGCCAAGGCCATCTTGATCAGCGACGACGCCCTCAAGGGCGCCGGTGCGCTCGACACCGCCAAGGTGCTCGCCGCCGCCATCAAGCGCGTCGAGGGCGCCGACCTGGTGCTCGCCGCCACGGAGTCGTCCGACGGCTACACCGGCACGGTGCCGGAGCAGATCGCGGCCCTCCTCGACCTGCCCTCCATCACCTTCGCCAAGTCGGTCGAGATCGCCGACGGCACCGTCAAGGTGCAGCGCCAGACCGAGGCCGGCTACGACGAGTGCGAGTCGCCCCTCCCGGCGCTCGTGTCCGTGACCGCTGGTGTGGTCGAGCCCCGCTACCCCTCGTTCAAGGGGATCATGGCGGCCAAGTCGAAGCCCGTCGACACCCTCACGGTGGCCGACCTCGGCATCGACGCCGCCATCGTCGGCTGGGCCGGCGCCGGCCAGGAGATCGTCGATGTCGCCGCTGCGCCCGAGCGCGAAGCCGGTGAGGTCATCGAGGACGACGGCGAAGCCCACCTGAAGATCGTCGAGTTCCTCGACGGCCTCAAGGTCCTCTGAACCCCAACCAGATCGAAAGGTACGAAGACATGGCTCTTTCCAAGGTTTGGGTTCACGCAGAGGTCGCCGACGGCGCCGTTGCCCCCATCACCCTCGAGATGCTCGCGAAGGCCCGTCAGATCGCCGACACCGTCGAGGTGTTCACCGGCGGCGACGGTGCGGAGATCGCGGCCACCGTCGGCGCCCACGGCGCCACCAAGGTGCTCGCCACCGGCGACATCTCCGGCAAGCTCCAGGGCGTGCACGTCGGTGCCGCGCTGGCCGCTGCCATCGAGGGCGGCGACGCCCCCGACCTGATCATGTTCGGCACCACCTACGACGGCCGTGACATCGCGGCTCGTCTCTCGGTGAAGCTCGACAAGCCGGTGCTCACCAACAACGTCGACGTCGAGGTCGGTGACGGCATCGTCGTCTCCACCCAGATCTTCGGTGGCACCCAGATCGTCAAGACCAAGTTCGCCGCCGGCGCTCCCGCCATCGCCCTCTTCCGCCCGAAGTCCTTCGTGGCCGAGGAGTCGGGCGGCGGTGCGGCCGAGGTGGCCGCCCTGGCGCTCACCGACACCGGTGCTGCCGGTGCCGCCAC
The DNA here is from genome assembly GCF_049993875.1 of Aquihabitans sp. McL0605. Classification (NCBI taxonomy): domain Bacteria; kingdom Bacillati; phylum Actinomycetota; class Acidimicrobiia; order Acidimicrobiales; family Iamiaceae; genus Aquihabitans; species Aquihabitans sp. McL0605. The sequence goes on along the minus strand of NZ_CP188252.1, from coordinate 955,083 downwards.
CATGCTCAACCGCCACGTCGAGGAGACCACCGGTCCCAAGCTCGACGAGGCGGCCGTGGTCGTCTCCGGTGGCCGTGGCCTCGGCGAGGCCGCCAAGTTCGAGATGATCGAGCAGCTGGCCAAGCTGCTCAAGGGCGCCCCCGGCGCCTCCCGTGCCATCGTCGACGCCGGCTGGGTGCCCTACAGCTACCAGGTGGGGCAGACCGGCAAGGTCGTGAAGCCCACGGTGTACATCGCCGCCGGCATCTCGGGCGCCACCCAGCACATGGTGGGCATGAAGGGCTCCAAGAACATCATCGCGATCAACAAGGACCCGGAGGCGCCGATCTTCGGTGTCGCCGACCTGGGCATCGTCGGTGACGTGCACAAGGTCCTGCCCAAGCTCCTCGAGGCCCTGCAGGCCCGCTGAGCCGACGGCACATGGTTCGAACTGAGGGCCCCGGCCACCGCGCCGGGGCCCGTTCGCGCCCGGAGGCAGGTGGAGCGTGAGCCTCCGCAACCGCTTCGGCGGCGTCCGACGACGCGACGGCGACCTCCGCGCCGAGCTGAGCCGCGGGGGGCCGGTGCGCGTGCCGTGCCGGCTCCGTCGCACCTCGGCGCGCGGCTGGGGGCCCTGGACCGAGGGGGCGCTGCTGCTCGGTGCGCTGCCCAGCGGTGGGGCGCGGTGGACCACCGACGACGCCGTGGCGGTGGGCTTCGCGTCCACGAACCAGCGGGTCGACCTGCCGTTCGAGGAGGTCAGCGACGTGTACCTGCGCTCGGTCCGCTTCCGCACCGAGGCGTTCTGGGGCATGGCCAACGACATCGTGGTGGTCGCCAGCGAGCGCGGGACCATCGAGGTGGCGGTGCGCCCGGGCGACGCCGAAGCCGTGGCCTCGCGGGTCGCAGAGCTCCTGGACCTCCCGGCTTGAGTCCCGGCGCGGCCGGTGCCGGCAGGTAGCGTGCGCGTCGTGCCCGGCGACGATCTCACCATCGATGAGCTCGCCGCGCAGGTCGACATGACCGTCCGCAACATCCGGGCCCACCAGGCGAGGGGCCTGCTCCCGCCGCCGCGCATCCGCGGCCGGGTCGGCTACTACGGCCCTGCCCACCGGCGCCGGCTCGAGCAGATCCGCGCCATGCAGGACGAGGGCCTGAACCTGGCGGCCATCGCCAAGGTGGTCAACGACGGGCAGCTCACCGCCATCACCACGGAGCTGTTCGCCGGGGCCGACCCGGCGTGGTTCGCGCCGGAGGAGCTGCTGACCCGGCTGGGAATCGGCGACGGCGACGTCAACGCCGATCGGGCCATCGAGCTCGGGTTGATCGAGATCGATGGGGATCGCGTCCGCATGGACATGCCCGGGCTCCTGTCGGTGGCGGAGGAGTTCCTGGCGATGGGCGTGCCGCTGAGCGCCCAGCTCGAGGCCCTCGCCCAGGTGCAGGCGGCCACCGCCCAGGTGGCGGCGGCCTACCTGCAGCTCGCCGACGATCACCTCATCGCCCGCGTGGCGGTCGACTCTGGCGGCGACATCGAGGTGATCCGGGCCTCGATCGCCCGTCTCCGCGACCTGGCGCGGGTGGCGCTCACCGCCACCTTCAACCAAGCGATGTCCGAGGCGCTGCGCGCCCACTTCGATCCGGGCGCTACGTCCTAGCGGCCAGCACCGGCACGCCCACCACCGTGGCGGCCGGCCGGTAGTTCCGGTCGATGGCGGCCTGGAGGCGGCCGCTGCGATCGCATCGCGAGGCCGGCTGCTGCATGGCCAGGAACGACGGCCGATCGGGCCCGTCGAGCAGGCGCACCAGGTCGCCGATGGCGCCTCGGCCCGATTGCACGTGGTCGACCCACAGGTACCGGTAGCGGGGGAGCTCGCCGGCGTCGAGGTAGTAGGTGGCGCTGGCGCACAACGGCAGCAGCCCGTTGCCGGCGCCCTCGGTGGCGGAACGGGCGTGGTACCAGTCGGCCAGGGCCTCGTCGGCGTCGATGCGGCGGTCGCGCTCGATGCGCGGCGCGGCGATGAGCACGAGCGAGATGGCCAGCGGCAGCGCCAGCGCCCACGTGAGCGACCGGCGCAGGTCGGCGATCGGCTCCACGCGCGCCGGGTCGGTGGCAGCCGCCAGGAGGATGCCGAACAGGGCCGCGAACGGGAAGGTGAGCTCGATCCAGTAGTGCCGGTGGAAGTTGCCGCCCACGGCGAACGCAGCACCGGCTGCCGCCAGCCAGAGCACCACCAGCACGTGCTCGGGCCGCATCCGGCGGAGGGCACGAGGCTGGGTGCCGTGCAGCCGGCGGGCCGCGATGATCACCGTGGGCAGCAGCAGGGGCGCGGCGATCCCCATGGTGATCAGCATGCGGCGGGTCTGGGCGCCGGCCAGGGCGCTGCGCGCGTGCAGGCGGAAGCCGTAGAGCGCGTACACGTAGGCGTCCCACCCGAGCGAGGCGCCGTGGACGGCCACCGCGCCCAGGACCGCCGCGGCGCCGAGGCCGAGCCACGCCAGCGGGGCGACCACCTGCCGCCACGGCCGCCATCCGAGCACGGCCGCCAGCACCAGCCAGGCGCCGATCGCCACCGGCACGTCGAAGCCCGACTGCTTCATCGTCATGCCCGTGGCGCTCAGCGCCCCGGCGAGGACGAGCCAGGAGGGAGCGAGGCGGCGGGTGATGACCAGCGCGCCGATCGCCAGGGCCGGGACGGCGAAGCCGCCGGCGAGCAGCTCGCCGTTGGCGGCGTAGCCCTCGAACGCAGCCGAGGACGAGATCACCGCGGCGAGCCAGGCCGCCGCCGCCCCGGCGCGCCACGACCCGGAGACCGCACGGGCGGCGACGGCCACGCCGACCACCGCGGCGATGCCGGCCACCATGGCCAGGACGCGGATGCCGGCGGGGTGGCCGCCCATCAGCGCGTCCCAGCGCTGGAACAGGGCCACCACGCCCTGGGGGCGATCGATGAAGACATCGGTGTAGAGGCGCCGGCCGTGGGCCCAGCTGCGAGCGACGGTGAGGGCGCCGGACTCGTCGACGGTCAGGGGTGCGGCGATGAACCGCAGCCGCAGCGCCACCGACGCCGTGGCGGCCGCGGCCACCCAGCGCCAGAACGCATCCGTCGGCGGATCCGGTTCCCGATCGGGGGCGGCGCTCAAGCCGGCGGGCGGCGGGCGCGGGCCAGGCGCACCACGCCCTTGAGGTCGGCCACCACGGTGGGGAGGAGCGCGACGCTGCTGTCGGGATCCTCCACCCAGGTGACCGGGACCTCCTCGATGCGGAGCCCTCGGCGCTGGGCCACCACCAGCAGCTCGGTGTCGAAGAACCACCCGTCGTCGGCGACGTGGGGCAGCAGCTGCAGCGCCAGATCTCGTCGGAGCGCCTTGAAGCCGCACTGGGCATCGCGGAACCCGGCGCGGAGCGCGGTGCGCACCAGCCGGTTGTAGGTGCGCGAGCTGACCTCGCGCCCGAAGCCGCGGGTGACGACCGCCCCCGGGACGAGCCGGCTGCCGATGGCCACATCGGCCCGTCCCGAGCCGATCGCGTCGAGCAGGACGGGCAGGGCCCTCACATCGGTGGACAGGTCGGCGTCCATGTACGCCACGACCGACGCGTCGCTCGTGGTCCACGCCTCCCGCAGGGCCCGACCCCGTCCGGGGCGGTCGCTCTGGAGCACCCGGACGCCCAGCGAGGCGGCCAGCTCGTCGGCGATCGAGGCCGTCGCGTCGGTGCTGCCGTTCTGGGCGATGGTGATGCGCCACGGGTCGGCCCACCCGTCGGTCAGATGCCGGTGGAGGCGGCCGACGTTGGCCGCGAGCACGGCGGCCTCGTTGTGCGCCGGCACGACGATGTCGACGCTCAGCAGCGTGGAGGAAGGAGCGCTCGCCATGGCGCGAGGGACGCTAGTGGGATCTCCGCGGGACGTGGCCGCTGTTGGTTCCGATCTGGCAAAAGGTGCGCTCAGGCGGCGTCGTCGACGGTGTCGGGCCGGGCAGCGGCGCGATCGTCGTCGTCGTACAGGCCGGTCCAACGCCAGACCGCCTTGGCCGGAGCGGTCATGAGGCCGAGCTCCCGGCACAGGCGCCGGAGCTTGGCCACCGACTCGCGCCGCAGGAGCCGGCCCTGTGCGCTGGTGCGGGCCTCGCGGAGCACCGACTTGGGGACGCCCTGGTGGCGGTGCAGGTCTGGGGTGGGATCGACCATGAGCGAGGCCATGAGCCACAGCACCAACGGGGTGCGCACGGCGAGCAGGTGGCGCCGCAGCGGGCTCAGCTCCGGGACCAGGTCCTTGAGGTACGTGCGGGCGAAGGCGATGTGGCGCGCCTCCTCGGTGACGTGGATCTTCATGATCCGCTCGATCAGCGGGTGCGTGGTGCCCTCGCGTAGCTGCCGGCGCTGGAGGTAGTCGACCGGGTCCTCGCCGCCGAGGACCAGGACGAAGAACTGCTCGGGCACCCACCGCGCGTACACGGGCACGATGGCGGTGGCGGCGAAGCGCAGCCACCGGGGCATCCCTGCGACGGGCAGCCCGGTGCGGTTGATCGTCTCCTGGAACATCAGCGAGTGCTGCGACTCCTCGATGATCTCGTGGTGCAGGTACCGGTACTCGGCGGCGCCGTTGGGGAGCCGGAAGCAGTAGGAGAGCAGGCCGCGCTGCAGGAGGTTCTCGAACTGCATGCCCACCTTGAAGGCGCCGCAGATGCGGTGGAGCCCGATCTCGGCCTGCACCTCGGGCGCCTGGGCCCGGTACCAGTCGGACTGGGCCAGCGCGTCGAACTCGAACAGCCCGCAGCGGGGGTCTCGGGGGCTGATGGCCAGCTCGGGGTCGTCCCAGGCCACGTCGACGTAGGCATCGAAGTGCTTCTCGACCGACTGGCGGCTGAGGCGCGGCAGCAGGGCAGGGAGCTTGCGGACGGCGACGTCGGTCTGCGGGGGCAAGGTGGCGGTCATCGGTGCTCCAACGGTGGGCGGACCATCCCATCGTTCCATGTGACATCAAACGATGTCAACGTTGCACCGGTCACACGGAGGGCTACACCAGGGGCCACGGCACGCGGCGGCCGGTGTTGTCGACGGGGAAGCGCCCCTCTGAGATCAGCGCCCGAGCACGGGTCCGCAGGGCATCGCGCTCGAGCGGATCGATGAGCTCGGCCAGCGCCTCGGGGAGCGGCTGCTCGAGGAACGCGCACAGGTCGTCGACGATGTCGGCCGGGACGGGCTCGTCGCCGAACTCCCAGATCACGGTGCGCAGCTTGAACTCGGCGTGCAGGCACAGCCCGTTGTCGATGCCCCAGAGGTGGCCGTCGGGCCCGAGGAGCACGTGGCCGCCCTTGCGGTCGGTGCTGTTCGCCACGATGTCGAAGGCGCACATGCGCATCAGCTGGTGGTGGTTGGCCTCGTCCTCGACGAGGGTGAAGTGGTGCTGGTCGAAGTCGGCATCGATGAACAGCTGGACCGAGCCGATGCCGAAGGGGCCGTCGCGCTCCACGGTGGGCGGCACCACGTCCCACCCGATGGCCTGCGCCAGCTCGAACGCGGCGACCTCCCGCCGGTAGAGGCCGTCGGGGAAGTCCCACAGCGGCCGCTCGCCCGCGTGCGGCTTGTAGATGGCCCGGCCGAGCGGCTCGGACGTCTCGTCGATGACCGGGACCTCGCCGTCGTCGTCGGGCGACAGGCCGCCGTCGGGCCGCCGGCCGGCCTCGTGCAGCTCGCACAGGAACGTGGCGTTGGAGCTCCACGGCATCCGGCCCTCGATGACGAGGTCGCACGAGCGGAGGAGGGCGACCGCGGCCGCCGCGGGGTCAGTTGAGCCTGGGGCAGGCATGGCCGCTGGGGTCGATGGGGGCCTCGCACAGTCGGCACAGCGGACGGCTGGACGCGAGGAGCGCGTCGACCTGAGCCGCGTAGGCCCGGACCTGTTCGGGGGTGAGCCGCACCCGCACCTGCGCCGGGTCCTCGGGGATCTCGTCGTCCTCGCCGATCTCGAGGAGCTCCTCGAACATGACCAGGATGCGGTGCGCCTCCTGGTCGATGCCGAGGCTGATCGACCCGACGGCCCACAGCAGGTCCGTGGGCGGGAGCGCCTCGGCCGCCACGATGGGGCCCTCGGGCCGCGCCGGGAGGTCGTCGAGGAGCCGGACGAGGTGCTCGGCCAGGGCCTGGGCCTGCTGCTTCTCGCACTTCAGGGCGACCTCGGTGCCCTCGGCGAACGCCTGGAAGTAGAAGACCCGCCGGCCCGGCTCGCCGATCGCCCCGACGGTGAAGCGCCCGGGCTCGCGGAGGTCGAACGACTCGCTCACGACGGCACCAGCACCTTGAGGTCGTCGCCGGTGGAGTTGACCGCGAGCACGATGGGCCCCGTGGGGGTGGTGAGGATGGCCGACACCGAGCACGGCGAGATGACGATCCGCTGGAACAGGTCGAGGTGGGTGCCGAGGGCGTGGGCCACCGCCGCCTTGATGGGATCGGCGTGCGACACGGCGACGACGGTCTTGCCGCGGTGGGCGGCGGCCAGCCGGTCGAGCGTGGACACCATCCGCAGCTGCATCTCGGTGAACGACTCGCCCTCGGGGAACCGGAACCCGCTGGGGTGGCGCTGCACGGTGTCCCACTCGGGCTTCTTGCGGAGGTCGGCGAGCTTGGCGCCGGTCCACCCGCCGAACTCGCACTCGAGGAGCCCGCGGTCGGTCTTGACCTTGAGGTCGAGCGCCTTGGCGATGGGTGCGGCCGTCTCCCGGGTGCGCTCGAGCGGGGAGGCGTAGACCGCCTCGACGTTGCGGAGCCCGGCGATGCGGGCCGCCACCGCGCCGGCCTGGATGCGCCCGGCCTCGGCCAGGTGCAGGCCCTTGGCCCGACCCGGGAGGGTGGCGCCGGTGGTGGGGGTCTGGCCGTGGCGCACGAGCAGCAGGAGCGTGGACGTGGGCGCAGGGCGCTTGGAACGAGCGGAGGAGGCCATCGGTCGGGTCACGCTATCGGCCGGGCCGCAGGGTACGGTCCCGCTCGTGGACAGCCTGGCTGCGCTGCGGCGCGACGTCGTCTCGTGCCGGACGTGCCCCCGCCTGGTGGAGTGGCGGGAGCAGGTCGGGCGGGACAAGCGCGCCGCGTTCGCCGACGAGGACTACTGGGCCAAGCCGGTCCCCGGCTTCGGCGATCCGGCCGCGGGGCTGGTGGTGGTGGGCCTCGCCCCGGCTGCCCACGGCGCCAACCGCACCGGACGGATGTTCACCGGCGACCGGTCCGGCGACTTCCTCTACGCCGCCCTCCACCGCGCCGGGTTCGCCAACCAGCCCGAGAGCGTGAGCATCGACGACGGCCTGGAGCTCACCGGGGCCTGGGTCACCGCGCCGGTCCGCTGCGCGCCGCCGGCCAACAAGCCCACCACCGACGAGCGCGACGCGTGCCGGCCGTTCCTCGATCGCGAGCTGGCGCTGCTGCGCAACGCCGAGGTGTTCCTGGTGCTCGGCGGGTTCGCCTACCAAGGGCTGTCGTCGTACCTGGGCATCCGGCCCCGACCGAAGTTCGGCCACGGGGTGGAGGTGCCGGCACCCGAGGGCCGCACCGTGCTGTGCAGCTACCACGTGAGCCAGCAGAACACCTTCACCGGCAAGCTCACCCCGGCGATGCTCGACGCCGTCCTGGCGCGGGCGAACGAGATCCTCGCCCACGGAACGGGCGGGCGGTCGGCGAACAGCCCCTCGCTAGGGTGATCCGGTGCCCGGCCGCTACTTCTTGACCACCCCGATCTACTACGTGAACGACGTGCCCCACATCGGGCACGCCTACACCACGGTCACCGCCGACGCCCTGGCTCGCTGGCACCGACTGCTCGGCGACGACGTGTTCTTCCTCACCGGCACCGACGAGCACGGCCTCAAGATCGCCCGGGCCGCGGAGGCCAACGGCATCACGCCCCAGGAGCAGGCCGACCGCACGTCGGCCCGGTTCCAGGAGACGTGGGACCTGCTCGACATCGAGCCCGACCGGTTCATCCGCACCACCGACCCCGACCACACCGTCGCCGTGCAGGCCTTCCTGCAGAAGATCCACGACAACGGCCACCTCTACAAGTCGCAGTACGCCGGCTGGTACTGCGTGCCGTGCGAGGCCTACTACGAGGATGACGACCTCCTCCCCAACCCCGATGGCGGGAACGGGCTCGACCCGGTGCACCTGCGGCCGGTCGAGTGGTTCGAAGAGGAGAACTGGTTCTTCAAGCTGTCCGAGTTCACCCAGCCGCTGCTCGATTGGTACGAGGCCCAGCCCGACGCCGTGGCCCCGGGCGGCAAGCGCAACGAGGCGCTCGGCATCATCAAGCACGGGCTCAAGGACATCTCGATCACCCGCACGTCGCTCGACTGGGGCGTGCCCGTCCCGTGGGATCCGGGCCACGTCTTCTACGTCTGGTACGACGCGCTCATCAACTACGCCACCGCGATCGGGTACGGCACCGACCCCGAGCGCTTCGCCGCGTGGTGGCCCCACGTCCACCACCTCCTGGCCAAGGACATCATCCGGTTCCACACCGTGTACTGGCCCGCCATGCTCATGGCGGCGGGCGAGGAGCCCCCGGCGCACCTCAACGTCCACGGCTACCTGCTCGTCGGCGGCGAGAAGATGAGCAAGACCAGCCTCAACCAGATCTTCCCGGCCGACCTCGTCGCCGACTTCGGCGTCGACGGCTTCCGCTACCACTTCTTGCGCAACGCGCCCTTCGGCCCCGACGGCGACGTGAGCTACGAAGGCATCGTCGCCGGCTACAACGCCGACCTCGCCAACAACTTCGGCAACCTGCTCAGCCGCGTCGCCACCGTCGTCGCCAAGAAGTGCGATGGCGTCGGACCGGCCCCGCGCCCCGACAGCCCCCTGGCGGCGGTGGCCGCCGACGCCTACCGCGAGGCCGCGGCCGCGTGGGACGCCGTCCAGCCGTCGGTGGCGCTCGAGGCCACCTGGCGGCTCATCCGCGAAGCCAACGCCATGCTGGAGGAGGCCGAGCCGTGGAAGGCCGAGCCGGGTCCCGAGGTCGATGGCGTGCTGGGCGACGCGATCGAGGTGCTCCGGCTGGTCTGCATCCTCGCCAGCCCGGCCCTCACCCGTGCCGCCGGCGAGGCCTGGCGCCGGATCGGGCTCACCGGATCGCCGGCCGACCAGCGCCTGCCCGAGGCGGCCTCCTGGGGCGGCTACCCCGGCGGGCTCCCCGTCGAGAAGGGCGACCCGCTCTTCCCCCGCTTCAAGCCGCCCGCATGACCGAGGCCGTGACCGTGGGCGCCGCTCGGGGTGCCGGGCGTGGGGCCGGAGCGACTCGCTGGTCACCCCGGCCCGCCAGGATCGCCGCCTCCGGGGCGGTCTACCCGGCGGCCTCCAGCACGAAACGGTGTTCAGCCACGATGAGCCGGTCGGCCCATGGCTGAGCAGCTCCGCTGGACCGACAACCACTGCCACCTGCACTTCCGCGACGCCGACCCCTTGGCGGTCACCCAGGCCATCACCGCTGGCCGGGATGTCGGCGTCGAGCGGTTCGTCACCGTCGGGTGCGACGTGGCTGATTCCCGTGCCGCCATCGAGGTGGCCCGCGCCCACCCCGGGGTGTTCGCCACCGCCGGCGTCCACCCGCACGAGGCGAAGGACGGCATCGACGGGCTCGAGGAGCTCCTGGGCGACCCCGAGGTCGTGGCGGTCGGCGAGTGCGGGCTCGACTACCACTACGACCACTCCCCGAGGGCCGAGCAGCGTGAGGTGTTCGCGGCGCAGATCGCCCTGGCCGAGGCGCACAGCCTGGCGCTGGTGATCCACGCCCGCTCCGCCTGGGAGGACACCTTCGACGTGCTGGCGGCCGAGGGCGTGCCGGCCCGCACGGTCTTCCACTGCTTCACGGGCGGCGCGGAGGAGGCCCGGCGGTGCCTCGACCTCGGCGCCCACCTGTCGATCAGCGGCATCGTCACGTTCAAGACGGCCGGCGACGTGCGCGAGGCGGTGGCGCTGTGCCCACCCGACCGGCTGCTCGTCGAGACCGACGCGCCGTACCTGGCGCCGGTGCCGCACCGCGGCGAGAAGAACCGGCCGGCGCTCGTGCCGCTGGTCGGCGCAGCCGTGGCCGAGGTGCAGGGCCGCTCGGTGGCCGAGGTGGCCGCGTCGAGCTGGGACGTGGCCACGCACCTGTACCGGCTGCCCCCGCAGCCGGCGCTCCCGTGACGCACACGCGCACGCAGCTCAACGAGCTGCTGGCTGCCCACGACCTCGGCCCGAGCCGAGCGCTGGGCCAGAACTTCGTGGTCGACCCGAACACCGTGCGCCGCATCGCCCGGCTGGCCGCGGTCGGTCCCGACGTGCCGGTGGTCGAGATCGGTGCGGGCCTGGGATCGCTGACCCTGGCGCTGGCCGAGACCGGCGCACCCGTCACCGCCGTCGAGATCGACCGGCACCTCGTCCCGATCCTCACCGAGGTGGTCGACGGGCTCGACGTCACCGTGGTGCACGGCGACGCCATGCGCCTCGACTGGGCCGAGCTCCTCGCCGGCCATCCCTCCTGGGTGCTCGTCGCCAACCTGCCCTACAACGTGGCCACACCGCTGGTCCTCGACCTCCTCGCCGACGTCCCCGCCATCTCGCGCATGCTGGTGATGGTGCAGATGGAGGCGGGGGAGCGCCTCGTCGCCGAGCCGGGCTCCGCCGCCTACGGCATCCCGTCGGTCAAGGTGGCGCTGTGGGCCACCGGCCGGCTGGTCGGCAAGATCGGGCCCGACGTGTTCGTGCCGCGGCCGCGGGTCGACTCCGCGCTCGTCGAGATCGTCCGACGGGAGCAGCCCGCCACCGACGCCGATCCCGACGAGCTGGTCTCGTTGATGGAGCGGGCGTTCAACCAGCGCCGCAAGATGCTGCGCCGGTCGCTGGCCGAGCGGGTCACGCCCGAGCAGTTCGAGGCCGCGGGCATCGACCCGCAGGATCGTCCCGAGCGCCTGTCGGTGCAGGACTGGGGCCGCCTCGCCGATGCCGTCCACCCGCGGCCGTAACCTGCGCCGGTGCCTGTCGACGCCGTCCTCGCTCCGGCGAAGCTCACCGTCTCGCTGCGGATCACCGGGGTGCGGCCCGACGGCTACCACCTGATCGACGCCGAGATGGTCTCGATCGACCTGGCCGACGAGCTGCGCTTCGCCGTGGGCGACGGCCTCGAGGTGATCGGGGCCACCGGGCTCGACGTCCCGGCCGACGACGACAACCTCGTGCGCCGCGCCCTGCGCCTGGTCGGCCGCACCGCCCACGTGACGCTCACGAAGCGCATCCCGGCCGGGGCCGGCCTCGGCGGCGGCTCCACCGACGCCGCGGCCGTGCTGCGGTGGGCGGGGTTCGACGATCCGCACGCCGCCGCGGCGCTGGGCGCCGATGTGCCCTTCTGCGTCCGCGGCGGTCGGGCGCGCGTCACCGGCATCGGCGAGCTCCTCGAACCGCTCGACCACATCGACCGCACGTTCACCCTGGCCACGCCCCCCTTCGGGTGCTCCACGCCGGAGGTGTACCGGGCGTGGGACCACCTCGGTGGGCCCACGGGCGGGGGCCCGAACGATCTCGAGGCGGCCGCCCTCCGCGTGCAGCCGGAGCTGGCGCGGTGGCGGGACCAGCTCGGCGACGCCACCGGGGCCACCCCGGTCCTGGCGGGGTCGGGCAGCACCTGGTTCGTCGAGGGCGCCTTCCCCGGGGCGGGCACCGTGGTGCGCACGCTCGCCGCCGCTCCGTGACCAGCCGGTTTGGCGCTGCTCCCGAGGTCGCTCTAGGTTGGCCCCACCATGGGTTCATTGATCAAGAAGCGCCGTAAGCGCATGCGCAAGAAGAAGCACAAGAAGATGCTGAAGCGGACTCGCTTCCAGCGTCGAGCTGCCGGCAAGTAGCCAGCGGCCGCTCGTCTCGCACGAGTGGTGCCAACCGAGATCTGTGCACGACCGCCCCACCGGGCGGTCGTGCCGCGTCTCCCCACGGATCTCCCCGACGATCGGTCGACCTTCCGGGCCCCCGGGCGTTGAAGAGGTGTGTCCATGACCGGCGACCAGCGCGCCCTCAGCCCTCCACGAGGTCCGAGGCCGACACCGCCCTGGCGTTCGGGGCGGTCGACGTGGAAGCGGCGTGCAGCCGGTGCAGGCGCTTCCCCTATCGTGGGCGTTCGCCTTTCGGGGGTAGTTCAGTTGGTAGAACACCGGCCTTTGGAGCCGGCTGTCGCAGGTTCGAGCCCTGCCCCCCGAGCTCAGCTCACAGGCCGCCAGCGCGCGGCAGGTCGACACCCATGATCCGCTGCAGCTTCTTCATCGAGAACTGGTCGCTGATGTAGCAGATCATCCCGCTGCGCAAGGTGAGCGCGGCGTACGGCGGCTCGAGCGTCTCGTTGACGTCGCAGCGCTCGATGTGCTCGCTCGCGACCCACGACTTGATGCCTTGCTTGTTCGAGTCGACCTCGATCCACATGTGCAACCCCTCGACGCTGTGCTGAGGCGGAAAGGTACCTCACCCCAGGCGTGACGAGAACGGGTTCCCGTGGCGACCTCGATCCGCTAGACCGGACCCCATGTCCGAACGCAGCCTCTCCGCCATCGTCCTCGCTGCCGGCGAGGGCACCCGGATGAAGTCATCCCGGCCCAAGCCGCTGCACCTGCTCGCCGGCCGGGCGATGCTCCAGTACATGCTCGACTCCCTGGCCGACTGCTCGGTCGGCAACGTGGTCGTGGTGGTGGGCCACGGCGCCGAGCGCGTCACCAAGAAGCTCCAGGCCGCCGAGCCCGACCTCCGCCTCACGTTCGTGGAGCAGCACACGCAGCTGGGCACGGGCGACGCCGCCAGCGTGGGCATGACCGGCCTGCCCGACGACGACGGCCCCGATGCCGACGAGCACGACGTGATCGTCCTCCCCGGCGACATGCCGCTGCTGCGCCCGGCCACCATCGCCCGGCTCGTCGCCACCCACCGCGAGGCCGACGCGGCGTGCACGGTGCTCACGGCGCGGGTCCCCGATCCCGGGTCGTACGGCCGGGTGGTCCGGGGCAAGGAGGACCAGGTCCTGCGCATCGTCGAGGCCGCCGACGCCACCGAGGACGAGCTCGCCATCGACGAGATCAACACGGCGGTCTACTGCTTCCGCCGCTCCGTGCTGGCGCCTGCGCTGCGCCGCCTCAGCCCCGAGAACGCGCAAGGCGAGTACTACCTGACCGACGTGGTGGCCGTGCTGCGAGATGCCGGCTACCGGGTGGCCGGCATGGAGGTGGCCGACGCCGCCGAGGGCGAGGGCATCAACGACCGCGTCCAGCTCGCGGCCGCCGAGGCCGAGCTCCGCCACCGCACCAACGAGCGGTGGCTGCGCGCCGGCGTGACCCTGGTCGACCCGGCCAGCACCTACCTCGATGCCACCGTGCAGCTCGGGTCCGATGTCACGATCTTCCCGGGCACCATCCTCCAGGGCAGCACCGTGGTGGGGGCCGGCGCCGAGATCGGCCCGCACACCCGGCTCGTCGATTGCGTGGTCGGCGCGGGCGCGGTGGTGGAGCAGTCGAACGGCCGCGACTCCGAGATCGGCGCCAACTCCACGGTGGGTCCGTTCGCCGTGCTGGCGCCCGGCGCGTCCGTCGCTGACGGGACGGTCACGGGTCCGTTCTATGCTGCGGGCGGTCCCGACGACGCCTGAGGGAGCGGGGCCTCTGCGAAAGGCACGCGCTTGAGCGCCCCGAAGACTTTGGAAGCCGTCACGAAGAAGAAGCTCGAGCTCTACGCGGGCGACGCCCACCCGGAGCTGGCGCAAGAGATCGCCGATCACCTCGGCGTCAAGCTGGGGGAGCCCAACCTCCGCCAGTTCGCCAACGGCGAGATGCACTGCCGCTACAACGAGTCGATCCGCGGCGCCGACGTGTTCATCCTCCAGACGCACGCGGCGCACGTCAACGACGCCCTGATGCAGCAGCTGATCATGATCGATGCCGCCAAGCGGGCATCCGCGAAGCGCATCACCGCCGTGTGCCCCTACTACGGGTACTCCCGGCAGGACCGCAAGGCCGAGGGCCGCGAGCCCATCACCGCCAAGCTGGTGGCCGACATGCTCACGGTGGCGGGCGCCGACCGGGTGGTGTCGGTCGACCTGCACAGCGGCCAGATCCAGGGCTTCCTCGACAAGCCGTTCGACCACCTGACGGCCCTGCCGATCCTCATCGAGTGCTGTCGGACCGCCGCCGCTCCCGAGGACCTGGTGATCGTGTCGCCCGACGCCGGCGGCGTGAAGGCCGCCAAGCGCCTCGCCAACCACCTCGGCGCCGACCTGGCGTTCGTGAACAAGCAGCGCCCCAAGGGCGTGGCCAACGTGGTCGAGGCGTCGAACGTCATCGGCAGCGTGGCGGGCAAGCACTGCATCCTGCTCGACGACATGATCGACACCGGTGGCACCCTGGTGGCCGCCGCCGACCTGCTCAAGTCCGAGGGCGCCACCGCCGTGTGGGCGATGGCCACCCACGGCGTGCTGTCCGACCCCGCCACCGAGCGGCTGAAGAACTCGGTCATCGAGAAGGTCGTGCTCACCAACACGCTGCCGCTCCCGCCCGAGAAGCAGATCGACAAGATCGAGGTCCTGTCGATCGCTCCGCTGGTGGCCGACGCCATCTCGGCGGTGTTCGAGGACGAGTCGGTCAGCGAGATCTTCGGCGGCGAGAACCAGAAGTAGCCCGCTGGTCAGAAGGGACGGCCGGGCCGCTGGGGCCGGGCGTCGAGCCGGGTCCGGGCGTGCACGAGCACCGGTTCCGTCTGTTCGACACCCACGGCCGGCACGGGCCCGGCGGACCGGACCGGGATCCTCGACGGCGGTGGGTTCTTGGCCTTCTCGACCTCGCCGATGATCCGGATGGTCGTCAGCCCGGCGATGGCGGCGGTGACCAGGGCCGCCGCGGCGATCCCGATCGTGGTGCCCAGCTCGGTGCCCGCGGTGATCGCGTGCGAGGTGGCGGTGAGGAACAGCGGGAAGCTGAGGAAGTGGATCTTCCGCCACGCCGAGGTGGGGATGTGCTTCTTCAGGAGCGAGGTGGCCTCGACCGCGATCAGCAGGTAGCCGCTCACCACACCCCAGGCGATCGCCCAGGGGCGCCATGCCGAGGCGAACGGGACCAGCACATCGGCCGCGCCGAAGTGGATGAAGTTGTCGCCCACGGCGCCGGCGACGTGGATGCCCACGAAGACGACGGCCAGGCCCGAGAGGCCCCGGTGGAGGTCCTGGATCCAGTTGGGCCGGACCTTCTTGCCGAGGGCCTTCGAGGACAGCAGCAAGCCGAAGATGATCGACGCGCTGAGCAGGGCCCAGGCCACCAGCCCGGCGGCTCGGTTGATGTACCACCAGGTCATGTCGGCACCTCCGTGAGGGGAGCGGGCGCGCGTCCCGGGATCGGGATCGAGAAGCGGTAGAAGTCGGCGGTGGGGTGCAGGCCGCCGTGGTCGTCGACCAGCAGGGCCGATGCCCCCATCGATTCGACGAGCGCCAGGCCCTCCTCCAGGCCGGCGACGACGGCGGCTTTCGCGAGCACCTCGGCCTGCCAGCCGTGGCCGGCGAGCACCGAGGCGGCCACCACGTCGGTGGCGGTCGGCCGCCCGGTGCCCGGGTCGATCAGGTGGTGGTGGCGCTCGCCCCCGATGGTCCACGCCCGGCGCAGCACGGTGGAGGTGGCCACCGCGCCGTGGTCGATGACGACGCGCGCCAGGGGCTGGCCGGTGGCGGCGGGGTCGAGGTCGACGAACCAGTCCTCGCCGGCGGGTGCGCAGCCGACCGCCCGCAGGTCGCCGCCGATGTTGATCAGCACGCCGGCGGCGCCCTCGCCGTCGATGCGGGCGGCCACCAGGTCGGCGGCGAGGCCCTTGCCCACGCCGCCGGGGTCGAAGCCGACGTCGGCCGGGAGACGCACCGCCAAGGCGGCGGCATCGACGTCGATGCCGCCGACCCCTTGACCGAGGGGGCTGGTGGGCGCCGCGGCGCGGTCGAGGCCGACCAGCTCCTCGTAGCTGCGGTCGTAGCCGGCCCGGATCACATCGCCGAGCACCGTGGGGTCGAAGCGGCCCTGGGTGACGACGCTGGCCAGGATGGCGCGCTCGACGAGCTCGACCGTCTCCGGGGACACCCGGACCCAGTCTCCCGATCGCACGGCGAGCTCGGTGACCTCACTGGTCGGCAGGAAGCGGCTCCAGAGCTGCTCGAGCCGTTCGATCTCGGCCTGCGCGAGCACGGCCAGCTCCGGGTCACCGTGGACGACGACGTGGACCGTCGTGCCCATGGCCCGGAACCGGCGTTCAGCTTCCATGGCTCTGGGTCGTCGCCTGCTGCGACGACGTCGAGTTGCTCGACGTCGAACTGCTGCCCGACGAGCCGGCCGAGGTGGCGGCCCAATCGTCGGAGGAGCTCGAAGCGGTGGTGGCCCCCGTCGTCGCGGTGGTGCCGGACCCGCTCGAGCTGGTGCCCGAGCCGCTGGTGGCGACCGTCGAGCTGGTCGCGGGGGCACTGGTCGCGGCGCTGATCGCCGCGTTGGCGGCGAAGGCGCCGGTGAGCGCGAGGAACGATCCGACGCTGACCATCGCCGCCCTCTTGCGGGCCTTCTTGGCGGGGTGGGGGCGGCGGCGCCGGCGAGGTGTCGGAGCCGCTGGGTTCGGGGGAGGGGTGGCTTCCATGCACCCCACCCTCCGCCTCGTTCCTGTGAACCGCCGCAGAGTCGGCGGGGGATGCCCACAGAGCGCGGAACGGGCCCGAATGGGAGCCGGTGCGGGCCGGAACCTAGGCTGGCAAGCCGTTCATCCAACCGACAAGCGCTCCGGCGCGATCTCTGAAGTAGGAGCTACCGATGGCTGAGATCACCCTCAAGGCAACCACTGGCCGCGAACTGGGCAGCGGCCCGTCCAAGCGGATCCGCGTCGAGGGCAAGGTCCCCGGCGTGGTCTACGGCCTCGATGCCGACCCCATCCCGGTCACCGTGGAGTGGAAGCCCCTCCGCGAGGCGCTCACCACCGACGCCGGCCTCAACGCCCTGATCGACCTCGAGGTCGACGGCGACGTGGCCCTAACCATCGTCAAGGAGCTCCAGCGCCACCCGATCCGCGGCGACGTGCTCCACATCGACTTCCTCCGGGTGAGCGCCGACGCCGAGATCACCGTCGAGGTGCCGATCGTGCTCGAGGGCGAGGCCAAGGCCGTCCTCAGCGAGGGTGGCACCGTCGACCACCTCCTGCACGCGCTGGCCATCAACGCCAAGCCCGCCGACATCCCGAACGAGATCGTCGTCGACATCTCCGACCTGGAGATCAACGGCTCGATCCACGTGTCCGACATCAAGCTCCCCTCCGGCGTCAGCACCGACGTCGACCCCGAGGAGTCCGTCGTCACCGGGACCCAGGCGTCGATCGAGACCGAGCCGGCCGCCGGCGAGGAGGGTGCCGAGGCGGCGCCCGCCGCTGAGGGCGAGGCCCCCGCGGCCGAAGGCGACGGCGAGGGCTGACGCCCCCGTCGGGGGATGACGCCATGGCGTTCCGACGCTCGCCGGAACGGCGAGGAACCCCCGCAGATCTGGTGGTGCTCGGCCTCGGCAACCCCGGGGCCGAGTACGCCCACTCGCGCCACAACGTCGGGGCCGACGTCGTGGAGCTGCTGGCCGAGCGCCACGGCGGCCGCCTGAAGGCATCCACCAAGGAGCGGTCCCTGGTGGCCGAGGTGCGCATCGGCGCGGCCCGGGTGGTGCTGGCGTTCCCGCAGACCTTCTACAACGAGGCGGGCAACGCGGCGCGCCTGCTGCTCGAGCGCCACGGCATCGACGACCTCCACAAGCTGGTGGTCGTCCACGACGAGATGGACCTCCCGCCCGGCAAGCTCAAGGTCAAGATCGGCGGCGGGCTCGCCGGCAACAACGGGCTGAAGTCGATCAAGGCCCACCTCAAGACCGAGGAGTTCGTGCGGGTCCGCATCGGCATCGGCAAGCCGCCCGGGCGCCAAGAGGGCGTCGACCACGTCCTGCGCAAGCCGGGCAAGGCCGACAAGGCCGAGATCGACATCGCCATGCGCGAGGCGGCCGACGCGGTGGAGGCGATCCTCGCCGAGGGCGCCGAGGCGGCGCAGACCCGCTTCAACCAGCGGGCCTGACCGGACCGGCTCGGCTCAGCTGCCGAAGCCGAAGGACCGCTTGGCGCCCTTCTGGCCGAAGGCGTCGGCCAACGGGACCTGGGCGAACTCCTGGGGCAGGGGCGCCTGGGTGGCGTAGCGGTACAGGGCCAGCTGGAACACGGCGGTCATGGCGGTGGACCAGCAGCTGACGGCGATGAGCCACACGGCGCCGAGGGCCACGGCGCCCACGATGACCGGCACGCTGCCCGAGGCGATGCCGAGCCCGATCACGAGCAGCCCCGGGATCGAGAGCACGAAGGCGATCAGCCCGATGCCCAGGTTGACGATCAGGTTCTCGCCCCAGGTGGTCTTGAGCAGCAGGGCGGAGCGCTTGATGGCGGTGCCGACGCCGACGTCCTCGAAGACCACGATGGGCAGGACCAGGAACGTCACGACCGCCCACGCCATCCCGACGAGGCCGATCACGAGGCGGCCCAGGATGCCGGCCCGGTCCTCGAGCGAGCGCAGGATGATGGACACGGTGGCGGTGACGATGGCCCAGGGGAGGATCTTCCCGGCTCGGGCCGTGGCCCCCGACAGCGCCGAGCCCAGCGAGGGGCTGCCGCCCTTCATGCGCTCATCGGCCCCGCACAGCAGCGCCGTCTTGAAGAAGACGGCCACGTAGGCCAGCACCAGGTACATGAGGAACAGGCCGACGTAGCTGACGACGTTGGGCGCGATGGTGGTGGCGCCCGCCGCATCGGTGGTCCGCGACGTCAAGCCGATCGGCACCAGGAAGGTGGCGGCGATGGCGAGCGACGCGATGCCGGAGATGAGCGGCAGGAACATGAGCTCCTTGTCCTGGCTGAGCACGCGCCACGAGGCTCCGGCCAGCTGCTTCGATCGCGCCCAACGTCCCATGCGGCACCTCCGTGTGCTCCGAGGCCCCAGTCTGCCGCGGGGGCGGCCGGGTCGGAGCCACGCCGCCCGATCGCGGCGCATCCGGCCCGGACCGGTCGGTCCCGGCGGTCGGCCCGGTAGCGTGGTGCGGCCTTCGACCCCCGGTGCGCCCGCATCGGGGGCGTTCCACGCGCGTACCGCTGCTGCAAGGACCTGCCCTCCATGGCCCTGACCGATCTCCCCGTGCTCCTGCGAGACGAGCCCGCGCTCCTGCAGGTGCTCGGCCGCAGCGCCGCGGTCCTGGCCGTGCCGGAACCGGCGCGCCCGATCGCCATCGCCGGCCTCGCCACGGTCGGGAGCCGCACCCCCATCCTGGTGGCCGTGGCCACCACGGCCGAGGCGGAGCGCCTGGTCAGCGACCTCACCACGTTCCTGGGCCCCGATGCCGCCGAGCTCTTCCCGGCGTGGGAGACGCTCCCGTTCGAGCGGGTCAGCCCCAACATCGAGACGATGGGCCGGCGCCTGCGCACCATCTGGCGGCTGCGGGCGGGCGGCGAGCACCTGCCCCAGGTGGTGGTCGCCCCCGTGCGGGCCCTGGTCCAGCGGCTCGGCCCCCACGTCGACGACACCGCGCCCCTCGTGGTCCAGACGGGGGAGCAGCGCGACCAGGCGGCCCTGGTGGGGTGGCTCGGGGCCAACGGGTACCGCCGCGAGGGCCAGGTCGAGCACCGGGGCGAGTTCGCCGTGCGCGGCTCGATCGTCGACGTGTTCGGCTCCACCGCCGATGGCCCCGTCCGCATCGACCTGTGGGGTGACGAGGTCGACCGCCTCACCGCCTTCTCCGTGAGCGACCAGCGCTCCACCGGAGACCTCGACCACGTCGAGGTCTTCCCGTGCCGGGAGCTGCTGCCCACCGACGACGTCCGCGAGCGGGCGACCAAGCTGGTGGCCACCGAGCCGTGGGGGCGCGAGCAGTGGGAGCGCTTGGCCGAAGGGCAGCTGTTCGACGGCATGGAGAGCTGGCTGCCGTGGCTGGTCGACGACCACCGCACCGTCGTCGACCTGCTCCCGCAGGGGTCCCAGGTCCTGCTGCTCGAGCCGCGCCGGCTGCGCGACCGCGCCGCCGACCTGCTCGCCGAGGAAGCCGACCTGGCCTCGTCGCTGGCGCGCACCTGGGAGGTCGGCGACGACGGGGCGTTCCCGCCGCTCCACGCCGAGTTCGCCGAGCTGTTCACCGCCGTCGACCTGCCGGTGTGGTCCGTCACCGTCACGCCCGAGGGCCCCGACGTGGCCACCATCGCCGCCACCGGGTGGAACCCGGTCGTCGGCGACGGCGAGGGCCTCACCAACCAGCTCCGCCAGCTGCTCGACGACGGCTACCGCATCGTGGTGGCCGCCGACGGCGAGGGCTCGGCCCAGCGCCTGGGCGACCTGCTGCGCGACCGCGGCCTGGCGCTCGACGTGGTGGTGGGCGCCCTGGAGCGCGGCTGCGTGCTCAGCAGCATCAAGGTGGCGGTCCTGGCCGAGTCCGACGTCACCGGCCGGCGCCGGGCCCACCGCGCCCCCAAGCCGCGCAAGCGCGACACGGCCGGGTTCTTCGACGACCTGAAGCCCGGCGACTACGTCGTGCACCACCAGCACGGCGTCGGCCGGTACGGGGGCATGGTCAAGCGGGCCATCGGCGGCGTCGACCGCGACTACCTGCTGCTCGAGTACCGGGGCGACGACAAGCTGTACGTGCCGTCGGACCAGATCGACGCTGTCCGCCACTACACGGGCGGCGACAGCCCCGCCCTGTCCAAGCTCGGCGGCGGCGACTGGACCAAGACCAAGGCAAGGGTCAAGAGCGAGGTCCAGGCCGTCGCCCAGGAGCTGGTGGTGCTCTACCAGAAGCGGCTCCACGCCCCCGGCCACGCGTTCCCGATCGACACCCCCTGGCAGCGCGAGCTGGAGGACGCGTTCCCGTACCGGGAGACGCCCGACCAGGTGAAGGCCATCGACGAGGTGAAGGCCGACATGGAGGCCGACACCCCGATGGACCGTCTGGTCTGCGGCGACGTCGGCTTCGGCAAGACCGAGGTGGCGGTGCGCGCCGCGTTCAAGGCCATCCAGGACGGCAAGCAGGTGGCGATCCTCGTTCCCACCACGCTCCTGGCCACCCAGCACTTCCAGACCTTCAGCGACCGCTTCGCCGCCTTCCCCGTGCGGGTCGAGGTGCTGTCGCGCTTCCTCACCGCCGGCCAGGCCAAGGCGGTGGCCGAGGGCGTGCGGTCCGGCGAGGTCGACTGCGTGATCGGCACCCACCGGCTGCTGTCCGAGGACATCGAGTACAAGAACCTCGGCCTGCTGGTGGTCGACGAGGAGCAGCGCTTCGGCGTCTCCCACAAGGAGCAGATCAAGCAGTTCACCAACAACGTCGACGTGCTCACGCTGTCGGCCACGCCCATCCCGCGCACGCTCGAGCTCTCGCTCACCGGCATCCGCGACCTCACCTTGCTCAACACCCCGCCCGCCGAGCGCCAGCCGATCCTCACCTACGTCGGCGAGTACGACGAACGGGCGGCGGCCGAGGCCATCCGGCGCGAGCTGCTGCGCGAGGGCCAGGTGTTCTTCGTGCACAACCGGGTCCGCGACATCGAGGACTGCGCCCGCGGCATCCGCGAGCTGGTGCCCGAGGCTCGCGTCGCGGTGGCCCACGGTCAGATGGACGAGGGCTCGCTCGAGAAGGTGGTCATCGACTTCTGGGAGGGCGAGTACGACGTGCTCGTCTGCACCACCATCATCGAGTCGGGCATCGACATGCCCACGGTCAACACGCTCGTGGTCGACCGGGCCGACCGCCTGGGCCTGGGCCAGCTCCACCAGCTGCGCGGCCGCGTTGGACGATCGGGCCAGCGGGCCTACGCCTACCTGTTCCACCCCCGCGACGTGGCCCTCAGCGAGGACGCCTACGAGCGGCTCAAGACCATCGGCGAGGCCACCGAGCTGGGCTCGGGCTTCCGCATCGCCATGCGCGACCTGGAGATCCGCGGCGCCGGCACGCTGCTCGGCACCGGCCAGAGCGGTCACATCTCGGCGGTGGGCTACGACCTGTACGTGTCGATGGTCCACGAGGCCGTGCAGGAGCTGAAGGGCGAGCCGGTCCGCGAGCCGGCCGAGGTGAAGCTCGACCTGCCCATCGACGCCAACCTCTCGCCGGAGTACGTGCCCAAGGAGGAGCTGCGGCTCGAGGCGTACCGGCGCCTGGCCGAGGTCACCACCGACGCCGAGGTCACCGACATCCGCACCGAGTGGGAGGACCGCTTCGGGCCGGTGCCCGAGGAGGCCGTCCGCCTCCTCGACGTCGCCCGGCTGCGGGCCGAGGCCCACCGCTTGGGCGTGCGCGAGATCAACGTCACCAAGGGCCCGGCGTTCGGCGGACCGGCATGGACGGCCCGGGTGTCACCCCTGGTGCTCAAGACCAGCCAGCAGGTCCGGCTCCAGCGCCTGTTCCGCGGGGCCGTCTACAAAGAGGCGGCCGAGCAGCTCATGCTCCCCATCCCCAAGACGCCCGACCTCGCCGGCACCCTCGTCGAGCTCCTCCACAACCTCATCCCCCCGGCTGAGTAGCCGGCGGCGGCTCGGGCCCGCGGTCAGTACACGCCGAAGTCGGTGACCGAGAGCCCGGTGCGGTTCTTCAGGGTCAGGATCGGGCGGAGCTCGCTGGCCGACACCCGGGCGTCGTTGCCCGCCGACTGGAACACCACGAGCTGGGAGGTGGTCCCGTTGTCGACGAGGAACAGCCGGCGATCGCCCGTCGCGTAGCGCGAGGTGGCACTCCCGATCGCCGCCGCCGCGTGGGCCATGGTGAGGCTGCTCAGGTTGCGGGTGATCACGACCAGCTCGCTCTTGGGACTGAACCCGCCGGGCCCGGTCCGGTTCGTCGGGCGGTCGAGCCTCGGCTCGCCCTGGCTCCCGATCGCCCAGCCCGAGCTCACCAGGACCCGGTCTGACTTGGTGGCGAAGTCGGTGATCACGTCGAGCCCGGTGACCGACGGCACGAAGAAGCTGTCCGAGCCGCCACCGCCGGTGAGCGTGTCGTCGCCCTGGGCACCGTTCAGCCCGTTGGGAGCACCGTTGCCGACCAGGGCGTTCTTGAGCTCGTTGCCGCTGAGGTTCTCCGCCCCGGTGCCGGTCAGGGCGCCGTTCTCGATGTTGGCGGGGAGCCCACCGCCGATCGGCGTCTTGAGGAGGTCGGTCCCCTCGCCGGCCGCCTCGACCACGGCGTACGACTGGCTGGTGATGACGTAGGTGTCGTCGCCGGTGCCGCCCTCGAGGTCGTCGCCCGAGCCTTGGATCAACGTGTCGTTGCCCCCGAGGCCGTGGAGGTGGTTCTGGGCCTCGTTCCCCACCAGGACGTTGGGCCCCTGGTTGCCGGTGCCGTCCGCGGGGGTGGAGCCGACGAGCGTGAGGTTCTCGACGTTGGGGGTGGTCAGGGCGTAGGTGGACGGGGTCTCGATGGTGTCGGTGCCGGCGCTGGCCTGCTCGACCACGGTGTCGGCCATGGCGGGGTCGATGGCGTAGGTGTCGTTGCCGGGCCCACCCTCGAGCACGGCCGGTCCGGGCGGGGAGGAGTAGGTGGGCGTGCCGAGCAGCCGGTCGGGCCCGGCGCCGCCGATGAGGTGGTCGAGGCCGCCGAGGCCCATCAGCAGGTTGGCCTTGCTCGATGCTGCAAGGGACCAGGTCTGGGCGGCGCCATCGGTGGCGTTCGAGGTGGTCCCGTCCCCGATGCGCACCACGCTGCCGTCAGCGAAGGTGACGTTGGTGGTGGACACCCCGGCGAGGAAGAGGCCGTTGACGTACACCGTCTTCGCCGCCGCGGTGACGATCAGGCCGTTGTAGCCGTCGTTCAGGCGCACCGACGCCGCCGAGATGGCGGGACCGTCGAAGCGGAGCACGTCGGCGTCGGGATCGAACACCACGGTCTGGCCCGCCGTGAGGGTGCTGAACAGGTACGTGGTGCCGGCGGCGCTGGCCGGCGAGCCGGGGAGCACGAGGCTCGCGCCCGCGAGCACGAGGGCGATGCACCCGATGATCAGCTTCTTCGAACCCCGCACCGCCGCCCCCTCGAACCTCACGTTCCGTGCCGAGGGTAGCGCGTTGGGTGGCGCCGACGGGGGTGGGTGGGCGCGTCGGTCAGAGGCCGACCTGGCCCCAGTAGGTGCCGTCGAGCATCGCCCGGAGGGTGGCCTTGTGGATGATCATGTCGTCGAGGTCCTCGGGCTCGACGGCCTCGCCGAACAGGACCGCCCGCTCGGTGACGCGGCGCATGACGGCGCCGTGGCGCATGGCGGAGTAGGCGATGTGCCACTTGAGGTCGCCCGGGGCCAGGCCCGTGGCGTCGGCGTAGCTGTCGGTGATGTCCTTGGCCGACATGTAGCCGGGCATCCCGGGCAGGCCGAGGTCGGTGGTGATGTCCTGGAAGAAGAGGTGGAGGTACGCCATCCAGCCGAGGTCGACCTCGGGCGGGGCCACGCCGGCCATCTCCCAGTCGAGGACCGCCACCACCTCGAAGTCGGCGAACATCATGTTGCCGATCCGGGCATCGCCCCACGACAGGGCGTCGGGCAGGCAGTCGGTGGGCAGGTTGTCGCGGAGCCAGGTGAAGCAGTCGGCGAGCAGCGGCGAGGGCTTGTCGCCCACGACCCACCGGTGGTAGCCGTCCCACTCGGCGAGGTGGCGCTCGAGGGCCGTCTCGCCCTCCTGGTCGTACTGGAGCGACGAGAGGTCGTGGGTGAGCGGCGTGATGGCGTGGATGCCGGCGACGGCGCGCACGGCCGACTCCTGCAGCTGCGAGCGCTGCTCGGACGAGGCGCTCTCGAGCCAGTTGTCACCGAACGTGTACGGCAGGACGTCGCGGGGGACCTCGCCGTCGATGCGGCCCATCACGAAGAACGGGGCGCCGATGATGGAGCGGTCGGCTTCGTACCAGAGGGTCTCGGGGACCGGGACGTCGGTGGCCTCGGCCACGAGCGACATCACGTCGAACTGCATGGCCAGGTCGTAGGTGGGGAACACCGGGATCTTGTCGAGCTCGGGCTCGATGCGGGCGACGCAGCGGCGGTCGACGGTGGCTCCGTCCTCGGTCCACCGCGCGTCGAACAGGATCGTCTCCGACGACATGCCGTTGCCCTCGGGGGTCACCACGCCCGACACCTCGGGCGAGGCCCCCTCGGGGAGCACGCCGGCCAGCCACTGCTCGATGAGGCGGCCGAGCGCCTCGGGGTCGCGGGTGGAGGTGGTGAGGTGGTCCGTGGGGAGGTCGGCGGGGCCGCCCAGCTCGGCGGTGGGTTCGGTGGACATGGAACCGGTTCTAGTCGCGCCACCCACCGTGTGCTGTACGTCACCCCGTCGCACCCGGGCCGTCCGATCCTGCCGATTCCCGGACGGGGGCGCAGGCGTAGCATCCTGTCCTCGTGGAACCGCGTCGAACCTCTGTCCGCCGTGCCGGCCTCGTCGGCATCGCCTTGGCCCTCATCGTCGGGGCGTCCGCCTGCTCCGGAGCATCGGTCGGTCCCGCACCCGCGGCCACCGTCAACGGCACCGACATCTCGCAGAAGACGCTCGACCAGATGGTCAAGGGCTACAGCGCCCTCATCAAGGCCGAGGGCAAGGCCGTGATCGCCAACCTGAGCCAGCCGTCGGCCGACGGCACCCCCGCGGCCACCGGCGCCCAGCTGGCTTCGCAGACCGCCAGCGTCGAGGCCCAGATCAAGCAGCTGGGCGCCAAGGTCGACAAGAGCGGCGACACCTACCCCACCGAGGGCGCCGCCAGCATGCTCACCGAGCTGATCAAGCGCGAGGTGATCGCTCAGGCCGTCGACGCCGCCGGCGCCAAGATCACCGCCGACGACCGGGCGAAGGCCCTGCAGAGCGTCGAGTCGAGCTACCCCACCGTCGACAAGGCGTCGAAGCTGGTGCGGACCACGTTCGTCGAGTCGGCCGCCGGGCTCATGGCCCTGCAGAGCCACGCGCCGAAGAAGTACCAGGACGCGCTCGCCGCGGCCTCGGCGCAGTACGAGGCCCAGCTGAAGTCCATCTATGAGCAGCAGATCGACTCGTTCAACCAGGTGTGCGCCCGGCTGATCGGCACCAAGGACGAGGCCTCGGCCAAGGCCGCGAAGGCGCGGATCGAGGGCGGTGAGGACTTCGTCACCGTCGCCAAGGACGTGTCGGTGGTGGATGCCGCCGCCGCCACGACGGCCCAGTGCTACGCCGCCGACCAGATCAACCAGGCCTTCGGCACCACGGCCAAGGCCGGCGACCTCCTGGGCCCCATCGCCAACGGCGGCAACTGGGCGCTGCTCGCCGTCGACGAGGTGAAGCCGCAGACCTTCGAGGCGGCGCGCAGCACGATCGCCCAGCAGGTCACCGACCAGTACACGGCGGCGGCGCAGGCCGCCCTGTCGACCTACATCGGCAAGCAGCTCGTGAAGGCGGCCGACGTCACGGTCGACCCGCGGTTCGGCACCTGGGACGACAAGACGCTCTCGGTGACGGCGCCGAAGGTGCCGGCTCCGGTCACCCCCGCCGAGATCGCCAAGGCGAAGGCGGCGGCGAAGGCGGCGGCCACCACCACCGTGCCGGCCGCCGCCGGCTCCTGACCTTGGGGCGCATCACGGTGGTGGGGCTCGGTCCCGGCGATCCGTCGCTGGTCACCGCCGGCACCATCGCCGCGATCGACCGCGTGCCCGCCGAGGCCCGGTTCCTGCGCACCGAGGTCCACCCCTCGGCTCACATGGTGGCGGGTGCGTCCACGTTCGACCACCACTACGAGACGGCCGACACCTTCGACCAGGTGTACCGCCGGATCGTCGACGACCTCATCGCCGCCGCGGCCGACCACGACGAGGTGCTGTACGCGGTCCCGGGATCGCCGCGGGTGCTCGAGCGCACCGTCGACCTGCTCGACGAGGCCGGCCGCGACGGTCGCGCCGAGGTCGAGGTGCTCGCCGGCATGTCGTTCGTCGACCTGGCCTGGGTCCGCCTCGGCATCGATCCGTACGAGGAGGGCGTCCGCCTCATCGACGGCCACCGCTTCGAGGTGGCCGCGGCAGGGGAGCGGGGCCCGCTGCTGGTGGCGCACTGCCACAACCAGCGGGTGCTGTCCGACATCAAGCTGGCGGTCGACGAGTTCCCCAGCACACCCGTCGTCGTGCTGCAGCGCCTCGGGCTGCCCGACGAGTCGGTCGCCACCGTCGAGTGGGCCGAGCTCGACCGGTCGTTCGAGCCCGACCACCTCACGTCGGTCTACATCCCCGAGCTGGCCCAGCCCGTGGCCGGCGAGGTGGCGGCGTTCGTCGCGCTGGTCGCCAAGCTGCGCGCCGAGTGCCCGTGGGACGCCGAGCAGACCCACCGCACCCTGACCCGCCACCTGCTCGAGGAGACCTACGAGGTGCTCGAGGCCCTCGACGAGGTGGGCGACGGCGGCCCCGACACCGACCCCGAGGCCTACGCGCACCTCGAGGAGGAGCTGGGCGACCTGCTGTTCCAGATCGTCTTCCACACCACGCTCGCCACCGAGGCCGGCGCCTTCGGCCTGGGCGACGTGGCTCGCGGGGTGCACGACAAGCTGGTGCACCGTCACCCGCACGTGTTCGGCCTGGTCACCGTCGACGGTGCCGACGAGGTGATCGCCAACTGGGAGCAGATCAAGAAGGTGGAGAAGGGCCGCGAGTCGATCTTCGACGGGATCCCCAGCGATCTCCCCGCCCTGCTGTACGCCCTCAAGGTCACCAAGAAGGCGTCGACGTTCGACGTCGTGCCCGATCCCACCGACGCCACCGTGGGCGGCCAGCTGCTGGCGCTCGTGGCCGCCGCCCGGGCCGCCGACGGCGACATCGATCCCGAGACCGAGCTGCGCGCCGCGGCCGCCCGCCTCCGCGACCGCGCCAAGGCCGTCGAAGCGAACCAACCGCCCGAGATTGCGTAGATCCCCGCTGCGATGCGACGGTCAGCGACGCCGTTTCGGCTGGGGAGGCGGGGATCGCCGGAACCGGCGCACCTCGACCACTAGCCTTTTCCCACTGTCACCAGGAGCACCACCACCGCAATGAGCACCATCGACCACGTCATCGGCCGCGAGATCCTCGATTCGCGCGGCAACCCCACCGTCGAGGTCGAGGTGTTCCTCGACTCGGGTGCCGTGGGCCGCGCCGCGGTCCCGTCGGGTGCATCCACCGGCCAGTTCGAAGCGGTGGAGCTGCGCGACGGTGGCGACCGCTTCGGTGGCAAGGGCGTGTCGATCGCCGTGGCCAACGTGAACGGTGAGATCAACGACGAGCTCGAGGGCCGCGACGCGCTCGACCAGCGCGACTGCGACCGGGCCCTGCTCGATCTCGACGGCACCGACAACAAGGCCCGCCTCGGTGCCAACGCCATCCTCGGTGCGTCCCTCGCCATCGCCAAGGCGGCGGCCGAGGAGCTGGACATCCCGCTCTACCGCCACGTCGGCGGCACCAACGCCCATGTGCTGCCGGTGCCGATGATGAACGTGCTCAACGGTGGCATGCACGCCGACAACAACGTCGACTTCCAGGAGTTCATGGTGATGCCGGTCGGTGCGGCCAGCTTCACCGAGGCGCTCCAGTGGGGCACCGAGACGTACCACGTGCTCAAGGGCATCCTCCACGACAAGGGCCTGTCCACCGCGGTGGGCGACGAGGGTGGCTTCGCCCCCGACCTGCCCGACAACGAGGAGCCGCTCAAGCTCCTGGTGCAGGCCATCGAGAAGGCCGGCTTCACGCCCGGCACCGACATCGCCATCGCCCTCGACCCGGCCAGCTCCGAGGTGTTCAAGGACGGGGCCTACGTGCTCGAGGGCGAGGGCCGCACCCTGAGCGGCGCCGAGCTCGCCGACTACTGGGCCGACCTGTGCGGCCGGTACCCGATCGTGTCGATCGAGGACGGCATGGCCGAGGAGGACTGGGACGGCTGGGCCTCGCTCACCGCCAAGCTGGGCGACCGCGTGCAGCTGGTCGGCGACGACCTGTTCGTCACCAACACCACCCGCCTCGCCCGCGGCATCGCGGCGGGCAGCGCCAACTCGATCCTCATCAAGGTCAACCAGATCGGCACCCTCACCGAGACCCTCGACGCCGTCAGCCTCGCCAACCGCAACCGCTACACCGCCGTGATGTCGCACCGCTCGGGCGAGACGGAAGACGCCACCATCGCCGACCTCGCCGTCGCCACCAACTGCGGCCAGATCAAGACCGGTGCGCCGGCGCGCAGCGACCGCGTCGCCAAGTACAACCAGCTGCTGCGCATCGAGGAGCAGCTCGGCGACGCCGCCGCGTTCCTCGGTTCGGCCGCGTTCAACCAGGGGGCTCGGGGCTAGATGGCGCCGAAGGGGAAGATCCGCGCCCGCCGCCGGGCCGTCATGGGCCTCGTCGTCACCGTCATCATGGTGGCGGTGCTGCTGTTCGCGGTCTTCCCCACGCGCACCTGGCTCCAGCAGCGCAAGGACACGGCCGCCGCCGCGTCGGAGCTGGCCCAGGTGCAGGCCGAGAAGGCCAAGGTCGAGCAGGAGCAGGCCAAGCTCAAGACCAAGGAAGAGATCGCTCGCCAGGCCAAGGAGACGCTCAACTACGTCTACAAGGGCGAAGAGGCGTACGCCATCCTCCCGGCCCCCACCGACCCCATCGGCCTGCCCGAGGGGTGGCCGTTCACCGGGGTCGAGCGGGTCTTCGGGGCCCGCTGAGCACGGTCGCCTTTGCTGATCTTGACGTCGGTGTCGAAGTCGGGCCTGGGTTCGGCCTAGCGTCCCGGTCATGGACTTCGCTCCCGACCCCGACCACGAGGCCATCCGAGAGGGCGTCCGCAACGCCTGCACGCCGTTCGACGACGACTACTGGCGCACGTGCGACACCGAGCACGAGTTCCCGTGGGACTTCTACCGGGCCATGGCCGACGGCGGCTGGATCGGCATCGCCATGCCCGAGGAGTACGGCGGCGGCGGGCGTGGGGTCACCGAGGCCTCGATCGTCGTGGAGGAGGTGGCGGCCTCCGGAGCCGCGATGAACGGCGCCTCGTCGATCCACCTGTCGATGTTCGGGATGGGCCCCGTGATCAAGCACGGCTCCGAGGACCTCCGCTCGCGGGCGCTGCCGTCCGTCGCCAGCGGCGAGCTGCACGTGGCGTTCGGCGTCACCGAGCCCGACGCCGGCACCGACACCTCGCGCATCACCACCCGGGCCACCCTCGCCGCCGACGGCAGCCACTACCTCGTGCGGGGCCGCAAGGTCTGGACCACCAAGGCGCCGTACTGCCAGAAGGTCCTGCTGCTCGTCCGCACCACGCCGCGCGACCAGGTCGCCAAGCCCACCGACGGCATGACGCTGCTGCTGGCCGACCTCCAGCGGCCCGAGGTCACCATCACGCCCATCCCGAAGGCCGGGCGCAACGCGGTGGTGTCGTGCGAGGTGGCCTACGACGACCTCCCCGTGCCGGTCGAGGACCGCATCGGCGAGGAGGGCCAGGGCTTCCGGTACCTGCTCGACGGCCTCAACCCCGAGCGGATCCTCATCGCGTCGGAGGCGCTCGGCACCGGCCGTGCCGCCCTGCGCCGAGCGGTGGCCTACGCCAACGAGCGGGTGGTGTTCGACCGGCCCATCGGCAAGAACCAGGGCATCGCGTTCCCGCTCGCGCAGGCCCACATGGGCCTGCGCGCCGCCGAGCTGGCGATCCGCGACGCGTCGTGGCGCTACGACCAGGGCCTGCCGAGCGGCGAGGCCGCCAACACCGCCAAGTACCTCGCCGCCGAGGCCGGCTACCGCGCCGCCGACCAGGCCGTCCAGACGCTGGGCGGCATGGGTTACGCCAGCGAGTACCACGTCGAGCGCTACTGGCGCGAGGCCCGGCTGATGCGCCTGGCCCCGGTGAGCCAGGAGATGGTCCAGGCCTACGTGGCCACCAACGTGCTGGGGCTCCCGAAGAGCTACTGACGGGCGGCTTCAAGCGGTGCTGCTCGGCCGTGCTGCTCACCGCCGTGGGCGGCAGGGCTAGCTGAGGTTGAAGTACTCGGTGCCGGCGGCGAGCGTGGCGATCAGCTGCTCCTCGCCGTGGGCCTGGGCCAGGGTGGTGACCCAGGTGTCGGCTTCGGCGGTGGTCGGGAAGCGCCGCACGAAGCGGAGGTACTGGTCCTTGACGATGTTGCGCCGTGCTTCGGTGGACGCCAGGAACTGGAGGGCGATGGTGCCGCGGTCGGCGCCGGCGTTCAGCTTGTCGGTCCAGTAGGCCTTGCCGGCGGCATCGGGGAGGCGGCCCAGCACGTCGGCGTAGGCCTGCTGCATGTACGAGGCGTTGGTGCCGCCGGCCTTGTTGAAGTACTCGTTCGAGCCGAACAGCTGGGCGCGGAACTTGATGAGGGGCTTGCCGCTGGCGAGGCTGCTCACCCAGTAGGCCCGGCCGCTCGGGTCGCCCGCCCGGTGCAGGTACTTCACGAAGACGCGGTCGACGTCGAGCGTGCGGTACTCGTCGGCGTCCATGAGGTCGCTGACGGCCTGCGCCCGCGTCTTGGTGTGGGCGTCCAGCTGACCGGCCAGGACGGTGCGGGCGCTGTCGGTGGGGAACCGGAAGTCGAGGTCGCGCGTGACGCGGTGGGCGAACGACTGGTTGGGGGTGGGCCACGGGTTGTGGACGATCGCCGCGCCGAACTGGCGGACGGTGATGACGCCGTAGCCCGAGGTCGGGGTGATCGTGAGCACGCTGGTGGCGGTGCCGCTGGTGCTCCAGGTCCCCGACGGGACGGTGATGTCGGCGAGGTTGCCCGCCCCGCTGCCGCCCTCGACGTTGATCGTCTTCCCGGCCAGGGCGTAGGCGTCGACCAGGCCGTGGTCGGCGGGGTCGGAGGCGGACCGGTACAGCAGCTCCTCGATCCGGGCGATGCTCGCGGGCAGCTGCTGCAGGCCGGGGCGCTCGAGGCTGTTGGTCACGACGGCAGATGAGGCGGCGGTGCCGGGCCGGATGCGGGACACGGCGTCGCCGTCGGACTGGGCGAGCTTGTAACTCGGCCCGCCGGTCGACGGGTTCACGGTGCGGCCGCCCGAGCGCAGGCCCTGCTGGTCCCAGATGAAGTCGAGACCACCGCCGGGGTTGATGGTGTCGGTGTCGCTGTCGGAGAAGATCGTGTCGTTGCTCGGGCCGCCGGTGAGGGTGTTGGTGCCGGTCTCGCCGGCGATCACCGCCGGGATCGGACCGCCGGTGACCACGTCGTTGCCGTCCTGGCCGTCGGCGCGGGCGTTGGTGACCGTTCCGCCCGCGGCGATGCCGGTGAGCGAGAGGTGGTCGTCGCCGCCCTTGCCATCGAGCCAGATGAACTCGGCGGTGGAGGTGGTGTAGGCGTGGGAGCCCGACGAGTTGGTCACCGTGACGGTGGTGTTGGCGCCCGCCGTCGAGCTGGCCATGGTGTCGGGGGTGGCGAGCCCGTTCACCTGGAGGGTGTCGAACTGGGTGCCCGAGGGATCGGTGCCCAGATCGATCAGGGTGTTGGCGACGCTGTCGGCCTCGACGTCGACGGTGTCGATGCCGTTGCCCATCGTGAGCGAGTCGGCCTGACGGGTGTCGCTCACGATGTCGGACCCGTCGCCCAGGCTGACGGTGAGGAACGGGTGGGCGCTGAACACCGCGGCGTCGAGGTCGGTGCCGTTGATCCGCTGGGCGCCGGCGTCGCCGACCACGGTGGCGTGGGTGAGCGACCCGCAGGCGAGCGCGGGCGTGGCCACGGTGCCGTTGACCGCCACGTTCCCCGTGACGCAGCCGAACCCGACCGTGGCCGTGCCCGAGGCCACGACGATGAGCTGGGTGCCGCTGATGGCCTGGGTGACGCCCGCCCCGGCGGGGGTGGGCGAGGCCAGCACGAGCAGCCCGGCCAGGGTGGCGCCCGCCAGCGCGGTGGTCGTGGTCTTCCAGCGGAGCATCGTGGGTCACCTCGGGATCGGTCGCGGTGGTCGGGTCGCCGGCCGCGGCGGTTGCTAGCTGCGGTTGTAGTAGCCGGTGCTGCCGGCGAGGAACGCGATGAGGTCCTGTTCGCCGGTGTCGCCGGGGAGGGCGTTCACCCAGGTGGTCTGCTCGCCGGTGGTGGGCTTGCGGTCCAAGAAGCGCAGGAACTGGTCGTCGACCAGGCGGCGGCGGGCCTCGGCCGAGTCGATGAACTGCAGGGCCACCGAGCCGCGGTCGGCGCCGGCGTCGAGCTTGGCGGTCCAGTACGCCTGGCCGGACGGGTCGGGCGCTCGTCCAAGGACGTCGGCATAGGCCTTGACCATGTACAGGGCGTTGGTGCCGCCGGCCTTGGTGAAGTACTCGTTGCTGCCGAAGAGCTGGGCCCGGAACTTCCAGAGCGGCTTGCCGGCGGCGATGCTGTTGATCCAGTACGTGCGGCCGCCGGGGTCGCTGGCCCGGTGCAGGTACTTCACGAAGACGCGGTCGACGTCGAGGCCGCGGTACTCGTCGGTGTTCATGGCGCCGGTGATGAACGCGGCCCGGGTGGTGGTGCCGGCGGTCAGCTGGTCGGCGATCTGGTCGCGGCCGATCGGGTTGGGGAACCGGAACAGGAGGTCGCGCGTCGCCCGGTGCACGAAGCCGGCGTTCAGGTTCCCGGTCCACGGACCGTGGATGCTGACGTCGCCCATGTCCTTGATCGTGATGTGACCGAGCGTGCTGCTGGTGGGGGTGATCTCGGCGGTCGTGTCCGAGGTGCCGCTCCAGCTCCACGTCCCCGTGGGCACCGTGATGTCGGCCAGGTCATTGTCGGGGTTGTCGCCGGTGACCACGACCGTGGTGCCGATCTGGGGGGCCACCACGTCGAACAGGTGGCGGGCATCCAAGGTGGTGCTGTAGCCGCTGTCGGCGGTCATCCGGGTGAACGCGCTGCCGAGCTGCTGCTGGCCCGGACGGTCGAGGCTGGCGGTGATCTGCGACTGGGAGCTCCCGAGGGGCCGGTACCGGATCACGGCGTCTCGGCCCGTCCCGGTGGTGCCGAACCACTGGTCGCTCGTGCCCTCGTTGGCGATGGTCCGCCCCAGGTGCAGCGAGGTCTGGTCGTAGACGCTGTTGGTGCTGCCCGTGCCCGGGTGGATGTCGTCGGTCTCGGACTCGCTCGTGAACGTCTCGATGCCGGTGCTGCCGGTCATGACGTTGGTCCCGGACCCTCCGTAGAAGTAGGCGTAGGTGGGCCCACCGATGAGGTGGTCGTCGCCGGTCCCGCCGATCAGGCGCTGGGTGGTCACCGACGTTCCCGGCGGGACGCCTGCGACGCTGATCGTGTCGTTGCCGCTGTTGCCCTGCAGGCTGAGCGTCTCGGCGTTGAGCGCCGTCCGGGCGACGGCGGTGGTGCCGTTGTTCAGGGCGAGGGTCACGGTGGAGCCCGAGGCGCTGGCGGTGATGGTGTCGTCGCCGCTGCCCCCGTCGACCGTCAGCTGGTCGCTGTCGGCACCGAGGTCGACGGAGGCGTCGGTCACCCCGGACGTGGTGACGTAGGCGACGTCGTTGCCGGCGCCGGTGTTGAGCGTGTCGGCCCGGGCCGTGCCGTACACGTAGTCGGCCCCGGTGCCCGTGAGGGCCACGAGGTACGGGTGGGCGGCGAACACCGGGTCGTCGAGCTGCTCGCCGTGCACGGTCTGGCTCCCGCTGTCGCCCAGCACGTTGACGTGCGAGACCGTGGCGCACGGCACGGTGGGGCTGGCGAAGGTGCCGGAGATGCGGATGTTGCCGCCGTTGCAGTCGAACGACACCGAGACTTCGCCCGCCGCCGACACGTTCACGGTGGTGCCCGACGAGGTGGCGGTGACCGCCGCGCTGGCCGTGCCGGCCAGCGGGCCGACGATCAAGGTCGCGCCCAGGGTCGCGCCGGTGGCGATCATGGTCCGTACCCGCATGCGGAACCCCTTCGTCAGCGGTCGGCGGCAGGTGCCGGCCGGTCCGGACATTGTTCCATGACTGCATCGGCAGCTCCGGCGATCGACCTGAGCGCGCGCCTCGGTAGCCTCAGGCGGTGCCCGACCCCCTCCCTCCCGTCGTGCTGGTCGACGATGCGCCCACCGCCGACGATGTGGCCGAGGTCGCCCGGCTCCTGGGCCGCCGGCCCGGCGGCGCCTTCACGGTGGTGGTCCGCCACGCCCACGACCGGTCGCCGGTGGTCATCCGCAACGAGCCGCTGCTCGACGACGGCCGCCCCATGCCCACCCGCTACTGGCTGCTCGGCGAGCCCGAGCGGACGATGGTCAGCCGGCTCGAGAGCCGGGGCGGGGTGCACCGGGTGGAGGACGAGATCGGCCTCGACGTCATCGCCGCGGCCCACGACGAGTACCGGACCGAGCGCGACGCCGCCCTGCCCGAGGGGTGGGACGGCCCTCGGCCGTCGGCCGGCGTGGGTGGCACCCGCGTGGGCGTGAAGTGCCTGCACGCCCACTACGGCTGGTACCTCGCCGGCGGCGACGACCCGGTCGGCCGCTGGGTCGCCGACCACCTGGCGGCGGGCGACGGCGACCGTGAGAGGATCGACTGATGGGCGAACGGGTGGCGGCGATCGACATCGGCACCAACTCCACGCGCCTGCTCGTCGCCGAGCGCGGCGACGACGGGGTGCCGCTGCGCACGGTCGAGCGGATGATGCGCATCACCCGCCTGGGCCAGGGCGTCGACAAGACGGGGTCGCTCGCCCCCGAAGCGATCGAGCGCACCGTCGCCGTGCTCGGCGAGTACCGCACGGTCATGGACGACCTGGGCGTCGCCGCCGGTCAGGTGCGGATGACCGCCACGTCGGCCAGCCGCGACGCGGCCAACCGGGACGTGTTCTTCGACGCCGCCGAGGCGGCGGTCGGCGTCCGCCCCGAGCTGCTCTCGGGCGACGACGAGGCCGAGGTGTCGTTCCGGGGCGCCACCGCCGACCTCGACCCGGCACGCGGCCCGTTCCTGGTGTTCGACCTCGGCGGCGGCAGCACCGAGTTCGTCTACGGCACCACCGGCCCCGACGGCAGCATCGGCGCCGGCATCTCCATCGACATCGGCTGCGTCCGGCTCACCGAGCGGTTCTTCGCCACCGACCCGCCCGCCCCCGAAGACCTCAGCGCGGCCATCAGCTACACCGACACCTGGCTCGACGACGTGCAGCGGGCCATCCCCGAGCTGGGCGAGGCGCAGACCGTGATCGGGCTCGCCGGCACCGTCAGCACCGTGGCCGCCGTCGAGCAGGGCCTGGCCAACTACGACCGCGACGCGATCCACCACTTCGAGCTCACCAAGGAGGCGGCCGAGGACGTGTTCCGCACCCTCGCCACCGAGCGCCGCGCCGACCGGATCCACAACCCGGGGCTCGAGGAGGCGCGGGCCGACGTGATCGTGGGCGGCTGCTGCGCCCTCGTCGCCATCCTCCGCCGTCTCGGCATCGAGCAGATCCTGTGCAGCGAAGCCGACATCTTGGATGGCCTGGCGCTGTCGCTGCTCGGGTAGCGGGCGAGCCACTACCGTGCGTCAGCGATGACGACGGCTCCGACCTGGACCCCTGATCCCGCCACGGCGGCGGCCACCAACGTCGGGCGGTTCATGACGGCTCAGGGCATCGGGTCGTTCGACGAGCTGCTCGCCCGGTCGATCGCCGAGCCCGCCTGGTTCTGGGGCGAGGCCGCCACCTTCCTGGGCATCCCGTTCAGCACGCCCTACGAGGAGGTGCTCGACACGTCGAAGGGCATCCCGTGGGCCACCTGGTTCACCGGCGGCCGGACCAACCTGGCCGCGGCCTGCGTCGACCGCTGGGTGGTCGAGTCGCCCGACGCCGAAGCGGTGCGGTGGGAGGGCGAGGACGGCGCGGTCACGGTGCTCACGTTCGCCGAGCTCGACCGCCGTGTCGACGGCCTGGCCGCGCTGCTGCGCGACCGGGGCATCGGCCTCGGCGATGCGGTCGGCATCTTCTTGCCCATGCTCCCCGAGACGGTGGTGGCGGCCATGGCCGTCGCCAAGCTCGGCGCCATGATCCTGCCCGTCTTCTCGGGCTACGGCGCCGACGCGATCGCCGTGCGGCTCCAGGACGCCGGGGCCAAGGCGCTGCTGTGCGCCGACGGCTTCTACCGCCGGGGCAAGGCGGTCCCCATGCTCGCCACCGCCCGGGAGGCCATCGCGCTGGTCGACACCGTCGACACGCTGGTGGTGGTGCCCCGGATCGGTGCGGTCACCGCCTCGGTGTCCGATGACGGCCGGGTGGCCACGCTGCCGTGGCCCGGCCCCACCGACGAGGTGGTGCCCACGGTCCCCGTCGACAGCGAGCACCCGCTCCTCCTGGCCTACACGTCGGGCACCACCGGCAAGCCCAAGGGATCCGTCCACGTGCACGGCGGGTTCACGGTGAAGATCGCCGAGGAAGCCGCGTTCCAGTTCGACTGCAAGCCCGGCGACCGCCTGTTCTGGTTCGCCGACTTCGGGTGGATCATGGGCCCGTGGGAGATCGTCGGAGCCCTGGCCAACGGCGCCACGGTCTGCCTGTTCGAAGGGGCCCCCGACTTCCCCGAGCCCGACCGGCTCTGGGCGTTCATCGAGGCCCACGCCGTCACCATCTTGGGCATCAGCCCCACGCTCGTGCGGGCGATGATGGCCCACGGCGACGACCCGGTCCGAGCCCACGACCTGTCCTCCCTGCGCATCCTCGGGTCCACCGGCGAGCCCTGGAACGAGACGCCCTACCAGTGGTTCGCCGCCGTGGTCGGTGGTGGCCGCTGCCCGGTCATCAACATCTCGGGCGGCACCGAGGTGGGCGCCTGCTTCTTGTCGCCGCACCCCGTGCAGGCGCTCACGCCCATGACCCTGGGCGGCCCGGCGCTGGGCATGGGCGTCGACGTGTTCGACGACGACGGCCATCCCGTGCGCGGCCAGGTCGGCGAGCTGGTCTGCACCACACCGTGGCCGGGCATGACCCGCGGCCTGTGGCAGGCGCCCGAGCGCTACCTCGAGACCTACTGGGACCGCTGGCCCGACGTGTGGGTCCACGGCGACTGGGCGCTCATCGACGACGACGGCCAGTGGTACCTGCGGGGCCGCAGCGACGACACCATCAAGATCGCCGGCAAGCGCCTCGGCCCCGCCGAGGTGGAGTCCGCCCTGGTGGCCCATCCCGCGGTCGCCGAGGCCGCCGCCATCGGCGTCCCGCACGAGATCAAGGGCGAAGCCCTGTGGTGCTACGTCGTGCTCGCCCCGGGCGCCACCGAGTCCGAGGAGCTGCGGGCGGAGCTCGTCACCACCGTCACCGAGGCGCTCGGCAAGAGCTTCAAGCCCAGCCAGATCCGGTTCACCGACGCCCTGCCCAAGACCCGCTCGGCCAAGGTGCTGCGCCGGGCCATCCGGGCCACCGCGCTCGGAGCCGACCCGGGCGACCTGTCATCGCTCGAAGATCCTGCAGCCGTCGTCGCCGTGCGCGACGCTCGCTGAGATCGAGGGGGAGGGAGCCACGTGGAGAGGACCAGCACGCTGTTCGGACGACGGGTGATGCTCCGGCCGCTCGTGCTCTCCGACTTCGCGGCGTGGCGGGAGGTGCGGACCCGAGGCGCCGACTGGCTGCTCAAGTGGGAGCCGCAGCGCCTGGCCCACCAGCCCGACACCACCCAGGACCGCGACGCGTTCGCCGTGCGGTGCAGCGCCCGCCAGCGCGAGCGCCAGCTCGGCAGCGGGTTCGGGTTCGGGATCTTCGTCGACGGCGTCTTCTGCGGCGAGATCAACCTCTCTTCCATCCAGCGGGGCCCGTTCCAGAACGCCTACGTGGGCTACTGGATCGACGAGAAGTGGGCGGGGCAGGGGATCATGCCCGAGTCGCTCATCGTGCTCGCCCGCTTCGCCTTCGAGGAGCTCCACCTCCACCGCATCCAGGTGTCGATCATCCCCCGCAACGCCCCCAGCCGGCGCGTCGTCGAGAAGCTCGAGCTCCGCAACGAGGGCATCGCCGTGCGGTACCTCGAGATCAACGGCGTGTGGGAGGACCACGTGCGCTACGCGCTCACC
Organism: Aquihabitans sp. McL0605; assembly: GCF_049993875.1. Lineage (NCBI taxonomy): Bacteria > Bacillati > Actinomycetota > Acidimicrobiia > Acidimicrobiales > Iamiaceae > Aquihabitans > Aquihabitans sp. McL0605. Next base: position 916,117 of record NZ_CP188252.1, on the reverse strand, counting down.
TCCGAGGAGTGGGAGCAGCGCCGCGACGACCTCGCCGCCGCCTGGCTCACCGGTCCCGCCTGACCGTCCCGCACGCCGGCCCGGTCTGACCGGTCCGGTCCGCCGGTCCGCCGCTCAGCGGCTGGGGCTCAGCGGCAGCTCGATCGTGAAGACGGCGCCGCCGTCGGGCGCGTTGGTGGCCGTGGCCTGACCGCCGTGCTCGGTGGCGATGCCCGCCACGATGCTGAGGCCGAGGCCGGAGCCCGCCCCCACCCGCGCCGAGTCGGCCTGCCAGAAGCGGTCGAACACGTGCTCCAGGGCCTCGTCGCTCAGGCCGGGGCCGTGGTCGCGGACCGTCACGGTGGCCCGGCGGGTGACGGTGTTGCCGGCCACGGTGACCTCGATGGCCGTGTCCTCGGAGGTGTGCTTCATGGCGTTGTTGACCAGGTTGACGATGGCGCGGTGCAGGTGGTCCTCGACCCCGCTCACCTCGACGGGCAGGGGCGCCTGGAAGGTGATGGGCCGCTCGGGGTGCAGGGCCGCCGCCGCGCTGCAGGCCTCGGACGCCAGGACCGTGAGGTCGACCGGGGCCGGATCGATCGTCCGGGGCTCGTCGAGGCGGGCGAGGAGCAGGAGGTCCTCGACCAGGGCCTTCATCCGGTCGGCGTCCTGCTCGATGCGGGCGAGCATCACCGGCAGGTCGAGGCGCTCGATGCCGCCCGCGTCGCCGGCGGCATCGGCCGCGGCGGCCAGGCGGAACAGCTCGGCGAAGCCCTGGATCGAGGTCAGCGGTGTGCGCAGCTCGTGCGAGGCGTCGGCCAGGAACTGCCGGAGGCGCTGCTCGGTGGCGTCCCGCTCGCGGAACGACTCCTCGATGCCGTCGAGCATGGTGTTGAGCGCCAGGCCCAGCTGGCCCACCTCGGTGTGGTCGTCGGCGGGCTCGACCCGTTCCGACAGGTCGCCGGCGGTGATGGTGGCCGCCGAGTCGGCCATCTCCTCGAGCGGTCGCAGGCCGCGGCGCAGCACGAACCAGGCCCCGGCACCGAGCGCGGTGAGCAGGAAGACGGCGGCGATCAGCTCGATGCGCACCAGCTGGGCCAGCGACGCCTCGAGCCCCTCGGTCCGCACGGCCACGATCACGGTCGCCCTCGTGACGGAACTGGGTGTGGTCGGGCTGGCCTCGCCGTTCCCGGTGGCACCCGGCGGGGTGCCCGGGTGCGTGGCCAGGACCCGCCACGCGCCCGACCCGTCGACCGAGCCCACATCGAAGTACTGCTCCTCGCCCGCCGGGACCTTGATCGTCTCGGGCAGATCGGGCCGGCCCGACTCGGTGACCGGCAGGCTGCACGCCACGATCGTCCCGTCCGAGGTGCGCAGCTCGGCGTAGGCGTCGAGCCCCTGGCCCGGGACGGCGCGCGACCCGAACCCGGGACCGGGATCGATGCCCGTCGTGCCGGTGCTCGTGACCCCGACCGGCGCGCACGTCTCGGGATCGATCTCGTACTGGGCGGCATCGCTGGCCAACCGGAACGACTGGCCCCGCGCGTTGGCCTGGAGGTCCTGGTCGAGCTGCTGCTCGAGCGCACGGCGGTACAGCGTGTACGTCGAAACGCCGAACACGGCCAAGCCGACCGTCGTCAGCAGCACCAGGGCGATCACCAGCCGGGTTCGAAGGGTCATGCGGGTCACGGGGACGGCAGCGGGACCGGCCGATCCTGCCCCACGCCGGCCCGGTCGGCGAACAGCACCCGGTCGAGGAGGACGAACTGGAGCAGCCACAAGATGCCGAAGGCGGCCAGGCTGGCGGCCTGGATCGCCATCGTGCGGTCGGCGCCCACCAGCCCGGCCTGGTCCGTCCACCGGCCGGCCAGGCTGACCGCCAGCGTGGACAGCACCAGGCCGGCCGCCGACATGGCGGCGAACGGGATCACCTCGGCGCCGATCGAGCTGGCACCGTGGCGCCGCCACACCCACCGGCGGTTCAGCTCGAACGAAGGCACGGTCCCCACCGCGGTGGCGGCGACGTTGGCCCAGCCGGGCGTCATCGTGTGCGTCGCCACCAGCACGCCGAGCACCAGCAGGCTCGTGCCCGTGGCGATGACCGAGACCAGGCCGTACCGCAGGAACCGGGCGAGGCGGCGCATCGGCTCAGCGGCCCATCGAGCGGCGCAGGCCGACGAAGCGGACGGCCGTGGCGAGGCCGTTGGCGACCGTCAGCGCCACCAGCAGGCCCAGGGTGGAGGTGACGCCGGCAGCGGCGGCGGCCGCCAGCGCCACCAGGTCGAGCGCGAGGGGGAGGGCCGACACGGCCATGGCACCGGTCCAGTGGCGGCGGCGCCCGCGGCGGCCGCGCTGGGAGAACGTCAGGCGGCGGTTGGCGGCGGTGTTGGCCACCGATGAGATCGCCAGGGCGGCGATGGCGGCCGCCACCGCACCGAGCGGCCCGTAGAACGCAGCGAACAAGACGGCGAAGAGCAGCGTGCTCACCACGCCGACCGACGCGAACCGCACCAGCTGGCTGCCGAGCTCGGTGGGCACGATGCGGTCATCGGCCAGCGCGGCGGGCTCGATCCAGCCCTGGTCGCGGCCGAAGCGGCGGAGCATGCGGCCCACGCCCCTCAGGTCGTCCGTGGCGGTGCGGAGGATGTCGACGCGGGAGTCGGGGTCGTCCACCCAGTCGACCGGGACCTCGTGGATGCGCAGGCCGTTGTGCTCGGCCAGCACCAGCAGTTCGGTGTCGAAGAACCAGCCCTCGTCCTCGATGAGCGGGAGGAGGGCCTGGGCCACGTCGCGGCGCACGGCCTTGAAGCCGCACTGCGCGTCGGAGAACCCGCTGTGGAGGGTCGTGCGCAGGATGAGGTTGTAGGTGCGGGAGATGGCCTCGCGCTTGGGGCCGCGGGTCACCCGGGAGCCGGCGGCCAGGCGCGTGCCGATGGCGACGTCGCTGTGGCCGCTGAGCAGCGGAGCCACCAGCGGGAGCAGCGCATCGAGGTCGGTCGAGAGGTCGACGTCCATGTACGCCACCACCGGCGCCGGGCTCTCGCGCCACGCTGCCCGCAGCGCCCGGCCGCGGCCCTTCTGCGCCAAGCGCATGGCCTGCACGTCGGCGAGGTCGGCGTGGAGGGCGGCCGCCCGCTCCCACGTGTCGTCCGTGCTGGCGTTGTCGACGATGGTGATGAGCCAGGGGAGGGGGAAGCGGTCGGCGAGGTAGTCGTGGAGCGCCCGGACCGAGCGCTCGACGCCGGCCGCCTCGTTGTGCACGGGCACCACGATCTCCACGGCCGCGGTCCGGCGCCGGTACTCCGACGCCATCAGGAACCGCTCGGCGGGCTCGGGCGCCCCGCCCGCGCCGGTCTCGGGCCCGGCCGGGTGCAGGGCGGTGGGGGCGGGCTCGGTGTCGAGCAGGGTGGCGTCGTCGGGGGCGAGGTGGGTGCTCATGGAGACGATCGTGCGGCGATCTGCTCCACGCCCTCTCCGTCGATGCTGGGAGTTCCCTGGGACATTCGCCCTGGTCCTTCCCCCCAGCGCGACCTGCCCGTACGGTGACGCCATGGCCTCCACGAACGTCGGACCCGACACCGACTCCACCGCGCCTCGCATCCTCGTGGTCGACGACGAGGAGCACATCACCGAGCTCCTCGCCATGGCCCTCGGCTACCAGGGCTTCGAGGTGGAGCGGGCCGCAACCGGGCGCGAGGCCCTCGACGCGGTCGGCCGCCGTTCCCCCGACCTCATCGTGCTCGACGTGATGCTCCCCGACCTCGACGGCTTCGAGGTGGCCCGCCGCCTCCGCCTCGACGAAGGAGCCGCCACCCGGGTCCCCGTCATCTTCCTCACCGCCAAGGACGCCACCCAGGACAAGGTCCAGGGCCTCCGGCTCGGCAGCGACGACTACGTCACCAAGCCCTTCAGCATCGAGGAGCTGATCGAGCGGGTGAAGGCGGTGCTGCGCCGCTCGTCGGGAGCCGGCGCCGGCGAGTCCAAGCTCACCTTCGCCGACCTCGAGCTCGACGAGGAGACCCGCGACGTCTGGCGCGACGGCCGCCTGATCGAGCTCACCCCCACCGAGTACAAGCTGCTGCGCTACCTCCTGGCCAACGCCCGCCGGGTCCTCACCCGCGATCAGATCCTCGAAGCGGTCTGGGACTACACCTTCGCCGGCAACGCCAGCGTCCTCGAGACCTACATCAGCTACCTCCGCCAGAAGATCGACGCCACCGAGCCCGCGCTGATCCACACGGTCCGCGGCGTCGGCTACTCCCTCCGCCTCCCCCGCTGACCCCGGCGCCCAGGTCCTCGGCCTGGTCCGAGCCCGGTCCCCGCCCCCGAACTTGTTGCAGCCACTGCTACCTGCGACATCCCTGGCAACAAGTTCGGGAGGGGACTCGGTGGCCGCCGGAACTTGTTGCAGCCATTGCTCGATGCGACATCCCTGGCAACAAGTTCGGGGAGGGGACCGGCGGCCGCCGGAACATGTTGCGGCCAGTGCTGCCTGCGACATCCCTGGCAACAAGTTCGGGGAGGGGACCGGCGAGATGGATCCTCATGGGTGGCACCCCGTTGCCCTGCGTCGACGCATAGTGGCACCATAATGTCATGAAAGATGCTGAAAGATACGTGGCGGGACGGGCGGCGCGGCAGCACGGCATCTTCACCTACAAGCAGGCGATGGATCTGGGTATGAGCGTGGGGGTCTTGCGTCGGCTCGTCGGCTCCGGTTGGTGCGAGCGCGCCCACCAGGGTGTGTACGTGGTCCGCGCCGCTCCACCCAGCGTTCACCAGCGAATCCTGCTGAGCGTGCTGGTCGCGGCGCCGGACGCGGCTGCCTCCCACCGGTCGGGCGGCCAGCTCTGGGCCGTACCCGGCTATGACGGTCGCATCCTCGAGGTCACCCGGCCCCACGGCCGATCGCAACGTACCGACCGAGGCCTGGTCCATGGATCTCTGTGGCTCCCTCCATCGCACGTCACCACCAGGTTCGGGATCGCGGTGACGACGCCCGCCCGCACGGCGTTCGACCTCGGTGGAGTGGTGCCAGCGAAGCGATTCGAGAGGGATGTCGACGATCTGATCCATCGCGGGCTCTGCACCGTTCGGCAGCTCCAGCAGGTGTTCTTCGCGCTGGCCAGGAGGGGTCGACGGGGCACGGTGGCGATGCGGCAGCGGTTGGAGGCGATGGGTGAGGGCTACATCGCCCCAGCGTCGGAGCTGGAGCGGCGAGCGCGCGAGCTGTTCGCCTCGGCGGGCCTGCCGTTGCCACGGTTCGAGGTGGAGGTGGGCGACTCCGAGTGGATCGGTCGGGTCGACTGCTTGTGGGAGGCCGAACGGGTGATCGTCGAGCTCGATGGCCATCGACACCACGGGTCACCGCTGCAGGCGGAGGCTGATCGGAAGCGCGACAACGAGCTCATGGCCAGCGGGTGGCGGGTGATCCGCGTCCGGTGGGACGATCTCAACGACCGACCCGCGCTCGTCGTCACCTGGATCCGGTCGGCCCTCGCGGCCGCCGGCTGACCCACCACCCACCCCAGGCACCGGCTGCTTGGCCACCGCCCGACGACACAAACTTGTTGCAGGGAGTGTCGAGGGGAGCACTGGCTGCAACAAGGTTCGTCAGTGGTGCGGGGCGGTGCGGCGGGGAGCGGGGAACTTGTTGCAGGGAGTGTCGAGGGGAGCACTGGCTGCAACAAGTTCGGGGGCGGAGAGGAGGGGGGTGGAGGTCGCCTGAACTTGGCGGGAGGTCTGCGTCGACGCGGAGGGTTCTCTGAGGGTTCGAGCGGAGAGTGCGGTCCACTTCGACCTGCAGGTGCGGGTCAGCACAAGGAGCGCTCCCACCATGTCCGACCCCACCAACCCGAGCGCCGAGCCTCCGGATCCCTCCGTCGAAGGCCGCGCCGGGCCGGCTCCCGTCTCCCCGTCCTCCCCAACCGAGCCCCCGGCGGCCGGTGGTGTGCCACCCTTCGCGCCACCGGCCGCGGGCGGTTCGTCGATGCCCTCGACCGTGCCGGACGACCCCGCCATCGCGTCGCCCCCCACCTCCTTGCCCCCCACCGCAGACGGTCCCCCCGCGGCGGGCAGCGCCCTCCCCCCGGTCGCGCCCGTCGCGGGCGCAGCGGCCGCGGGCGCGTTCACGGCCCTCCCGCCCACAGGCGCCACCCCCGGCGGCCCGCCGTTCGGTGGCCCGCCCACCGGCGACGGGCCGGGCGCGGCTCCGGCCGAGGACAAGCCGTCGCCCGGCTGGAAGGCCTGGGTGGCTGCGGGCGCGGTGGCCGCAGTCATCGCCGTCGGGGCCGGGTTCGTCCTGGGCCACGGGTCGTCGAGCTCGAACGCGTCGGCGAACGGCAACGTCGCCACCAACGGCGCCGCCGGCACCAACACCGGAGCGCCCGGCTACGGCGGCTTCGGCGGCCCGGGCGGGTTCGGCCGCGGCACCGTCGGCACGGTCAGCTCCAACGAGTCCGGCACGCTCGAGGTCAGCGGTACCGACGGCACCGTGACCACGGTCAAGACCACCGATGACACCACGGTGACGAGGTCCTCCGAGGGCAAGGTCAGCGATCTGGCCGAAGGCGACAACGTCGTGGTCATGGGGTCCACCTCCGGCAGCTCGGTGGCGGCGCAGCGCATCATCGACAGCGGTGACGTGGCCCCGACCGGCCGCGGCGGCTTCGGCGGCGGTACCCCACCTGAGGGCGCGCCGGGCGGCGGCACCGGCACGGGCGGCCAGGCGCCCAACGGGGCCACGCCTCCCACCGGCCAAGGCGGCCCGTCCGGCATGGGCGGCTTCACGTCGGGCACGATCACGAAGGTCGACGGCGGCACCATCACGGTGAAGTCGTCCGACGGCACAACCGTCACGGTGACCACCAGCAGCGACACGGTCGTCTCGATCACCGAGTTGATCAAGGTCAGCGACATCGCCAAGGGCGACACCGTCGTGGTCACCGGCGACACCTCCGGCGACGTCGTCACCGCCACCAACATCCGGGTCGGCGACTTCGAGCGCGGCGGGTTCGGCGCCGGTCCCGGCGGCAACGGGACCGGGACGGGCGGCGCCCCGGGCACCGGCAGCTCCGGCTCCGGTACCGGCTCGTCCTCGGGCGGTACGACCGGCGGATCCATCACCGGCACCTGATCACCACATCCTCGGAGCCCCGACCGCCCCGCCTGGTCGGGGCTCCGAACGGTTCCGAGCTGGGCGCCAGGGCACTGGGGAGCGCCCGGCGCCCGGCTCGAGGACCTTCCCCGCCTCCGGGTGGCCGTCGTCCGTCCGCTCCCCCCAGGTTCCCCTGGGCCCCCAGCGCGGCCCAGGCCCACCCCAGAACACGAAGCACATCCCGCATCCGAGGAGACCACGTTGCGATCGCTCGCACAGCAGATGAAGAAGCCCTGGGTGGTGATGCCCCTCGTGGCGTTGCTCGCCCTCGGAGGGTGGTTCGCCTTCCGTCCCGACGATGACGCGTCGGCCCAGAACACGGCGACCGACCGGGTGGTCACCGCCACGGAGGGGACGATGGCGAAGACCGTCTCCGCCGACGGCACCGTGGCCGCCGCCAAGACCGAGGACCTGAACTTCAGCGCGGCCGGCACGGTCACCGCGGTGAACGTGAAGGCCGGCGACGAGGTCAAGGCCGGCGACGTGCTCGCCGAGATCGACTCCGCCGCCCTCCAGGCCGACGTGAGCTCGGCCGAGTCCACCCTCGCCGATGCCCAGGCGAAGCTCTCCGACGACGAGGACGCCAGCGCCTCCGACGCCCAGATCGAGGCCGACCAGTCGAGCCTCACCTCGGCGCAGGACCAGCTCGACGCCGCCAACGAGGCCCTCGACGGCGCCAAGCTCGTGGCCACCATCGACGGCACGGTCGCATCGGTGGGTGTGACCACGGGCGAGGAGCTCAGCAGCGGGGGCAGCGGCGGCACCGACCAGACCGGGTCGGCCAGCGGCAGCGGCAACAGCGCCAGCTCGCTTCCGGCGAGCGGGGGAACCACCGGCAGCACCGGCAGCACCGGGTCGGGCAGCGACACCACCTCAGCGGCTGACATCTCGCTGGTCAGCACCGGCTCGTTCACCGTCGACCTCGGCTTCGGTGCCACCGACATCGCCAACATCAAGCCCGGTCAGGCGGCGTCGGTCACCATCTCCACCTCGTCGAGCTCCAGCAGCCGCGGCGGGTTCGGCGGCGGCTTCGGCGGGTTCGGGGGCTTCGGCCCACAGCAGCAGCAGCAGGGGTCGACCACCACGACCGCCGCGTCGAGTGCCGGGAGCCAGACCTCCGCTGCCGGCGGCTCCAGCGGAGGCGTGACCGGCGGCGTGCTGACCGTGGGCACCGTCGCCGACGCCAGCTCGGGCGTGGCGTCGTACCCGGTGACCATCGGGTTCAGCGACACCACGGGCGCGTTCAACGTGGGTGCCGACGTGACCGTCGCCATCACCTACGCCCAGGTCGACGACGCCGTGCAGGTCCCGGCCTTCGCCGTCACCACCAACACCGATGGCACGTCGAGCGTGAAGGTCCAGACGAGCAGCGGCACCGAGACCCGCACCGTCACGACCGGCCTCACCTCCGGGACGATGGTCCAGATCACCGACGGCCTCAAGGCCGGCGAGTCGGTCGTCATCGAGCTCCCCGGCCGCCTCGGCGGCACTGGCGGCGGGAACGCACCGACCGGCGGCCCGGCCCTGACGCCGGGCGGTGGCTCGTGAGCGCCGTCATCGAGCTGGTGGGCGTGGGCAAGACCTACGCCACCGGGTCGCTCGAGGTGCACGCCCTCCGAGACGTCTCGCTGACGATCGAGCAGGGCGAGTTCGTCGCCATCGTCGGGCCGTCGGGCTCGGGGAAGTCGACGCTCATGCACATCCTCGGGTGCCTCGACACGCCGACGGTGGGGACCTTCCGCCTGGCCGACGAGGACGTGGCCTCGCTCGACGAGGACCGCCTCGCCGACGTCCGCAACCGCCACATCGGGTTCGTGTTCCAGCAGTTCAACCTGCTGCCGTACCTGTCGGCGTGGCGCAACGTCGAGCTGCCGCTCGTGTACACGGGCACCGATCGGGCTGAGCGCCGCGACCGGGCGCTCGCGGCGCTGGCCCAGGTGGGCCTGGCCGACCGGGCCGACCACAAGCCGGGTGAGCTGTCCGGCGGCCAGCAGCAGCGCGTGGCCATCGCCCGCGCCCTGGTGACCGAGCCGGCGCTGATCCTCGCCGACGAGCCCACCGGCAACCTCGACTCCGCGTCGACCGCGGACGTGCTCGACCTGCTCGACGACCTGCACCGCCAGGGCCGCTCGATCATCCTGATCACCCACGAGCACGACGTGGCCGAGCGGGCCGAGCGGGTCATCCAGATCCACGACGGCCAGGTCCGCACGCTGGAGGCCATCGATGCACTGGCGTGACACCGTCCGCACCGCCACCGAGGCGGTGCGCACCCACCGCCTCCGCTCGGCGCTCACGATGCTCGGGATCCTGATCGGGATCACCGCGGTGATCCTCACCGTGGGCCTGGGCAACGGCGCCAAGGCCGACGTGCGCGACCAGATCAACGAGCTGGGCACCAACCTCCTCGTGGTCTCGCCCGGCAGCACCACCAGCAGCACCGGCGTGCGCGGCGGCTTCGGCTCGTCGTCGACGCTCACCGTCGAGGACGCCAAGGCGATCTCCGACGCCGACGCGGCTCCCGACGTGCAGGCCGTCGCCGCCACGGCGACCAGCTCGGTGTCGCTCACGAACGGCACCGCCAACTGGACGACGACGCTCACCGGCACGACCGAGTCGTGGAAGGAGGTGCGCTCGCGCGACGTGACCTCGGGCCGCTTCCTCACCGCGGCCGACGAGAAGGACGCCGCCGCCGTGGTGGTGCTCGGGCCCGACACGGCGTCGGAGCTGTTCACCACGGGCAACCCGGTCGGCCAGTACGTCACCTACGACGGCTCGAAGCTGAAGGTGATCGGCGTGCTCGAGGAGCTCAGCTCGTCGGACGAGACGTCGAACAACGACCTGGCCATCGTGCCGTCCTCCACGTACTCGGAGCGCCTGGTGGGCGGGTCGACCCGCGACTCGGTCAGCTCGATCTACGTGAAGGCCACCTCGTCGGCCTCGCTCTCGGCCGCCTACCAGGAGACCAACGCCATGCTCCTGAACCTGCACGGCATCACCAACGCCTCCGACGCCGACTTCTCCATCGCCACGCAGGAGTCGATCCTCAGCGCCGCCACCTCGGTCGACAAGACCATGACCGTGATGCTCGGCGGGATCGCGGTCATCTCGCTGCTCGTCGGCGGGATCGGCGTGATGAACATCATGCTGGTGTCGGTCACCGAGCGGATCCGAGAGATCGGCCTCCGCAAGGCGCTCGGCGCCCGCCCCCGCAGCATCCGCCGGCAGTTCCTGGTGGAGGCCTCGGTGCTCGGGTTCGCGGGCGGCGTGCTCGGCGTGCTGCTCGGCGTCCTCGGGGCGGTGGTGCTGCCGCACTTCACCGACACCCGGGTGATCCTCTCCCTCACGGCCTCCCTGGCCGCCATCGCCATGGCCATCGGCATCGGCGTGATCTTCGGGGTCTACCCCGCGTCGCGCGCCGCCCGGCTGGCCCCCATCGACGCCCTTCGGAGCGAGTGAGCATGCGTACCGTCTTCACCCCCAAGCGCCTGGTCGCGGGTGGCGTGGCCGTCGTGGTCCTGGTCGGCGCCGTCGCCGCCGCGAGCGCCCGGTCCGACACCAGCCCCAGCTACCGGACCGCGACGGCCAGCACCCAGCCGGTCGATCAGGTCCTGCACAGCGTCGCCACCGTCGAGCCGGTGTCCCAGGCCAGCGTGGCCTTCCCGGTGGCGGGCACGGTCGATGCCGTCAACGTGTCGGTGGGGGAGCAGGTCACCGTCGGGTCGCCGTTGGCGTCGCTCGACGTCGCCGACCTGGAGGTCACCGTCCACGAGAAGCAGGCTGCGCTCGATCAGGCCGACCTCACCCTCTCCCTGGCCCTGTCGGGTGAGGACGTCGGCTCGGTGTCCGGTGGGTCGCCGTCGAGCGGCGGGTTCGGTCGCCTGGCGGCCTCGGGCTCGTCCGCCGAGCTGAAGGCCGCCCAGCAGGCCGTGCTCGACGCCCAGCAGGCGGTCGACGACGCCGCCGCCGCCGCCCAGCTGGCCTTCGACGACGCCACCGCGGTGTGCTCCAGCGACGCGGTCGCCGGCGCCGTGGACGGCGGCACCACCACGACCACGGCGGCGAACGGCGACGACAGCGCCGCCTGCCTGACCGCCCTCCAAGCCGTGCTCGACGCCCAGGCCCAGGTGACCGCGGCGCAGGAGCAGCTCACCGACGCGGCCGACGCGCTCACCACGCTGCTCGACCAGCTGGCGACGGACGCGGGCACCACCACGACCACCACGCCGACCCAGCCCACCAACCCCGGCGGCGGCAGCGGCGGCGGGAGCACCTCCGGTGGCTCCGGTTCGGGCGGCTTCGGGTCGTCCGGCGGCTCGACGCCCAGCGGCTCGGGCTCGGGTGGGTCGGGCGGCGGCTCCAGCACGTCGTCGCCGTCGGCCGAGGACCTCATCGCCTACCAGAAGCACGTCGACGCCGCCGCCGACGAGCTGGCGGTGGCCCAGCAGGCCGTGGACCAGGCCGCCATCGTCAGCCCCATCGACGGCACGGTGGCCTCCGTGGACCTGGCCGTCGGCGACGCCGTCACGGCCGGCTCCTCCACCGCCACCATCGTGGTGGTCGGCCAGGGCGGCTACGAGGTGACCACGTCGATCAGCGTCAAGCACCTGCCCGACGTCAAGGTCGGCCAGGCCGCCACCGTCACCCCCGACGGCGATGAGCACGCGGTCGACGGAAAGGTGGTGCGCATCGGCGTCGCCCCCGAGTCGTCGAGCTCGACGTCGTACCTCGTGACCATCGCCCTCACCGGCGACACCAGCGCCATGGGCAACGGGTCGACGGCCTCGGTGGTGATCGTGACCTCCGCGGCCGACCGCGCGCTGGCCGTGCCGACCTCGGCCGTCACGGTCGACGGCGCCACGTCCACCGTGCAGGAGCTCGTCGACGGCAAGGTCAAGACCACCACCGTGAAGACCGGGGCGGTCGGCCAGACCTGGACCGAGATCACCAGCGGCCTGACGAAGGGCGACGTGGTGGTGCTCGCCGACATGGACGAGGCCCTCCCCGGCTCGGCCACCGATGGCTCGTCGTCGACCACCGGGAACCGGCAGCTCCCCGGCGGCGGGACCTTCACCTTCCCCGGCGGTGGCAGCGGCGGCCCGCCCAGCGGGCTCGGCGGCGGGACCCGGCCCGGAGGCTGACCCCCGGCGCGCGGGGCGTGGCACGCTGGACACGTGACCGCCCCCGCTCCCGCCCTGATGCCGGCCGCGTTCCTGGGCCACGGCAACCCGATGAACACGTTGGCCGACAACGCCTACACCCGATCGTGGTCGGCGTTCGGGGCCGGCGTCCCGCGGCCCCGGGCGATCCTCGTGGTGTCGGCCCACTGGTACATCAACGCCTCGGCGATCACGGCGATGGCACGGCCCCGCACGATCCACGACTTCTTCGGGTTCCCCGACGAGCTGTTCGCCGTGGAGTACCCGGCGCCGGGCTCCCCGGAGATCGCCGACGAGGTGGCCGAAGCCGTGAAGCCGATGTGGGTCGGGCTCGACCACGACAGCTGGGGCCTCGACCACGGCACCTGGTCGGTGCTCGTCCACGCCTTCCCGGCCGCCGACATCCCCGTCCTCCAGCTGTCGGTCGATGCCGGCAAGCCGATCGAGCACCACCTCCAGCTCGGCGCCGCCCTCGCCCCGCTGCGCGAGCAGGGGATCCTGGTCGTCGGCAGCGGCAACATCGTGCACAACCTGGGCATGATCGACTTCGGTCTGGGCGGGCAGGGCTTCGACTGGGCCCACCGCTACGACGACGCCGCCCGCGAGGTCCTCACCATCGACCCCGGTGCGGTGGCCAAGCTGCTCGAGCACCCCGACCACCGCCGGGCCGTGCCCACCCCCGACCACTTCCTACCGATGGTGTACCTGGCCGGCCTGGCCGCGGCCGCCGGCCAGCCGCTCGACGTGCTGATCGACGGCTACGACGCCGGCTCCCTGTCGATGACCTCGTACACCCTGGGCCTCTAGGCCGAGGGGGCCACGCGTCAGACGCCGTGGCGAAGCATCTTCCACATCGCCGGTGCATCGCGCAGGTGGCGGGCGATGGGGATGCCGATGACCAGGGCCAGCCCGGCCGTGATCACGGCGGCCCAGGGGTCGAAGTGGCGCACGAGCCCGACCACGGCGCTGACCACGATCAGCCCGTAGGCGAGCACCGCGATCCACCAGACGGTTGCAGCGAAGCGGGTGACCACCCGCCGGCGGAACCACAGCTCGGTGGACCCCGGTGGAGTGCGCTGCTCGGGGTCCACCGCATCCGCCATGCGAGCGACGCTAGCGAACGGCCGGTTCCCGAGGTCGCGGCGAGGCGGCACCGTAGGGTCGGGACGTGGATCCCCAGGCTGTCGTCGATCACCTCGTCGACGCCGGGGTGGGGCGGGGGAGCACCGTGGCGCTGGTGGTCGCGCCGGGCCGCGGGCTGGGTCTGGCCTGGGCGGACCGCTCGCTCGCCATCGAGACCGCGGCGCCGGCCGCCGCGGTCCAGGCGGTCGAGGATGCGGTCGCGCCGCGGTGGGCCGTGTGGTCCGCGGCGACCGCGGTGGCGCTGGCCGCCGACGGCGTGCGGCTGGTCAAGAGCTGGGATGCAGTGGCGGTGCACCGCCTGCTGTTCGGTGGGTGGCGAGCTGACCCGGGGCGGATCTGGGCGCGGCTCCACGGGCTGCCGACCTCGGAGATCCCGAGCGCCGGCCCGGTCGACCTGTTCAACCAGGGCGACGACGACCTCGACCCGGAGCAGCCGGTCCGCGCCGATGGCCACCTGAAGCCGGACTGGATCGATGGCGGCTGGGCGGCCTCGCCGGAGCGGATGGCGCGCTGGGCGGCCGTGCTGCTGGAGGTGGCACGCCTCCAGGACGCGGCGGTCGACGAGGTGGCGGCGCGGTCCGACCGGCCCATGGCCCGACGCACCGCCTTCGCCGAGTCGACGGCCGAGCTCCTGTGCGCGGAGCTGATGACCGACGGGCTCCCGATGGACCGCTCGGCCATGGAATCCCTGGTCAGCGCATATGTCGGCCCCCGGCCGCAGTCCGAGCGGGAGGCCGCCGACCTGCGGTCCCAGCGCGACGAGGTGGTCCTCCAGCACGTGCCGCAGGGGATCCGGTTCGACCTGCGCAGCCCCACCCAGGTGAAGTCGATGCTGCGGGTCGTCGGCGTCGAGGTGCCCGACACGCGGGCCTGGCGGCTCGAGGGCCTCCGCGACGTGCACCCCCTCGTCGACGCCCTCCTCACCTGGCGCAAGGCCGAGCGGGTGCAGACCACGTTCGGGTACGCGTGGCTCGACGAGAACCTCGGCGGCGACGGTCGGTTCCGGGGGGAGTGGTCCGGCTCCGACGGCGCCGCCGGGCGGATGACCGCGTCGGCCGGGCTCCACAACATGCCGGCCGACCTGCGCGGCGGGGTGGTGGCCGAGCCCGGCCACGTCTTCATCCGCGCCGATCTGGGCCAGATCGAGCCGCGGGTCCTGGCGTCGGTCTCGGGCGACGGGTCCCTGGCCGCCGCCACCCAGGCCGATGACCTCTACGCTCCGGTGGCCGTGGAGCTCGGCGTCGACCGGGCCACGGCCAAGGTGGCGGTCCTGGGTGCCATGTACGGCCAGACGACGGGGGAGGGGGCTCGCGCCCTGGTGGGTCTGCGCCGGTCGTACCCCGTCGCCATGGCGTACCTCGACGAGGCCGACCGGGCCGCGCAGGTGGGCACCGACCTCCGCACCTACGGCGGCCGCCTGGTCCGCATGGGCTCCGCCGCGCTGGGCGAGCCGGGCCAGCCCGGGTCGATGGGCGAGCGCGAGGCCCGCTCCCGGGCGGCGGCCCGAGGGCGCTACGGCCGCAACGCCATGGTCCAGGGCGCGGCCGCCGAGCTGTTCAAGGTGTGGGCCGTCACCGTGCGGGCGAGGGGCCGGGCCCTCGACGCCCACGTGGTGCTGTGCCTCCACGACGAGCTGCTCGTCCACGTCCCCACCGAGCACGCCGCCGACGCCGCCGCCCTGGTCGACGACGCCCTGCAGGAGGCCGCCGCCCGCTGGGCCCCCGACCGCACGGTCAGGTTCCTCGCCGAGACCAGCACCATCCGCACCTGGGCCGAAGCCAAGGCTTGACCCCCGCCCTCCCCGTCGACCTGGCACCGATCGCAGACTCCGGTGGCCGCAAAGGGTGCCGGGTTGGGAGGGGGTGAGCGGGGGCTGCGGGCTCAGGGCCAGGGCTTGGTGGCGTACTCCTCGCGGAGCTTGAACTTGAGGATCTTGCGGAGCGTCTCGTTGCGGGGGAGGGCGTCGACCACCTCGAGCTGCTCGGGGATCTTCTGGCGCATGAGCTGGGCCTCGGTGAGGGTGGCGACCATCTCGTCGAAGGTGAGGTCGTCGTCGGGCGACGCGTCGGGCACCCGCTCCACCACGGCGCAGACCCGCTCGCCGCGCTCGCGGTCGGGGAGGCCGATGACGGCGATGTCGCCGACCTTGGGGTGGGCGTAGAGGATGTTCTCGATCTCGGCGGCGGAGATGTTCTCGCCCTTGCGGATGATCACGTCCTTGAGGCGGCCGGTGAGGACGACGTGGCCGTCGGGGCGGATGTGGCCGAGGTCGCCGGTGCGGAACCAGCCGTCGTCGTCGAACGCGTCGGCGGTGGCCGCGGGGTCGGTGTAGCCGCCGAAGACCATGGGTCCCTTGAGCCGGACCTCGCCGTCAACGTCGGGGCCGCCGACCGAACCGTCCTCGGTGACGATGCGCATCTGCAGCCCGGTGACCGGCTTGCCCACCGTGTTGGCGAGCTGCTCGTCGGTGTCGTGCGGGGAGCCCTCGCAGATCATCGGGCACTCGGTCATGCCGTAGCCGTGGCAGGTCTTGACCCCGAACTCGCGCTTGATCTCGTCGTAGATCTCGGGCGGCATGGGGGCGCCGCCGCCCGACATCTTGCGGAGCGTGGGGATGATCGGGGTGGCCGGATCCTTGCGCTGCTCACCGAGGTACATCTGGTAGAACGCCGTGCCGCCGCCCACCATGGTGACGCCGTTGGCGGCGAGGACCGGGATGGCGGTGGCGGGCGCGAACGCCTCGAACAGCACCGCGCCGAAGCCGGCGAGGAGCATGGTGCCGAAGTAGTCGGGGCCGGCGATGTGGCTGAACGGGAAGGCGATCGAGCCGACGTCGTCAGGGCTCATATCGAGGGCGACGGCCAGACCGTTGGCGCCGGTGATGAGGGTGCGGTCGGTGTGGCGGACGCCCTTCGGATCGGACGTGGTGCCGGAGGTGAAGTACACCCAGCGGACCTCGTCGCCGTCGGTGGGCGCGGGCACATCGGCCAGGGTGGCCGGGTCGCCGTCGGGCAGGTCGGCGAACACGTCGATCACGACGGGCGGGGCGGGCAGGTCGGCGATGAGCTCGGTCACCATGGCGGTGAAGTCGAAGCCGTTCCACCGGCCCGGGACCAGCACGAACTCGGCCTCGGTGGCTCGGATCGCGTAGCCGACCTCCTTGTGGCGGTAGAAGTGGAGGATCGGGTTCTGGATGGCGCCGAGGCGGGCCAGGGCGAAGCTGGCGATCACCGTCTCGAAGCGGTTCGGCAGCTCCCAGGTGACCCGGCTGCCGGCCTTCACGCCGCGGGCGGCGAACCCGGCCGCGGCCCGCTCGGCCTGGTCGCGGAACTCCGCGCAGGTGAGCTTCCGGCCCGACTCGTCGATCAGCAGGACCGTGTCGGGCGTGGCGGCGGCGCGTCGCTCCACCAGCTCCCACAGCGTGGCGGCGTCGTCGAAGTTCTCGGTCACGTTCGTCCCCTGGCACGTCGTTTCTGATGGACCGTCAGGGAATCTAGGCGCCGGGCACGAGGTCCGCAGACCCTCCGGAACTTGTTGCCGCGGGTGTCGGATGGAGCGCTGGCTGCAACAAGTTCGGCTGGGGGCGGGCGCGGGCCCACTGCGAGGTCCGCCCACCGCCGGGAACTTGTTGCGGTGGCTGTCGAGGGGAGCAGTGGCTGCAACAAGTTCGTGGGGGTGGGGCGACGACACCGGAACTTGTTGCGGTGGGTGTCGAGGGGAGCAGTGGCTGCAACAAGTTCGTGGGGGTGGGGCGACGACACCGGAACTTGTTGCCGTGGGTGTCGAGGGGAGCACTGGCTGCAACAAGTTCGTGGAGGGGTGGGGCGGGGTGGGCGGTTACGGCTCGGGGTGGGTGGGGGTGACGGCTCGGGGTGGGTGGGCGAACGGGAGGCGAACGGTCGGCGAAATGACGCGGGATCGGCCCGATCGACGTTGACCGCGGCTGCGGTGCAGGTCATGGTCGGTGGGCGCGACCGACGCTCGGCGCGCAGATGGAGCACCGTGGCGCCCTGCCAGTACCGACGATGACCGCCCCCGTCGGCACCGTGAAGGCCCTGCTCCACACGGGAGATGCCGCCGATCGGGCGATGACCCACCACGTGCGCACGATCGCGGTGTGCCTGGTGGCGGTGGTCCTGGCGTTCCACTACTCGCTGTCCACGCTGGTGAAGACCCTCCAGGTCGACACGCCGCTGGCGTACCTCGGCCTGGTCCCCGCCATCTCGCTGGTGCTGATCGCCCGGCGGGCCCGGCGCGACACGTGGGAGCCGCCGATCCACGACCGGCAGGTCGACTACATCGTCGGCGTCCCGCTGCTGCTGGTGGCGCTGGCCATCAACCTGCTCCTGCCCGTGCGCCTGTCGGCGATGTTCTGGCTCTGGCGCATCGACCTGCTGGCGCTGCCCCTGTTCGCCAGCGGCGCCATCGTGCTGCTGTTCGGCGTGCGGACCCTGTGGCGCCTGCGGCTGCCGATGCTGTTCCTCTTCCTGGCGTGGCCGCTGCCCTACACGGCCGTGATCCTCCGCCAGATCGAGCTGTTCACGAGCACCACGCTGCTGGGGGTGCGGGCCGGGCTCCACGCCATGCCCGGTGTGGCCAGGCCGCTCCCCGGCGACGGCTCGCTCTTCCAGATCCAGCACGGCCAGGAGGGCTTCCCGGTCGGCGTGGCGTCGGCCTGCTCTGGCGTCAACGGCCTGGTGGGGTACGCCCTGGTCGGCGGGGCGTTCCTGTTCGAGCTGTCGGGCCGCTGGTGGCGGCGGGCGCTGTGGCTCCTCACCGGCCTGGCCCTCGTGTGGGTCCTCAACGTGGCCCGCATCCTGGGCATCTTCGTGGCCGGCCGGTACTGGGGCCAGGCGTTCGCCATCGACGCGCTCCACCCGGTGCTGGGCCTGATCCTGTTCAACGTGGCGGTCATCGCCATGCTCTGCCTGATGGGCCGCTTCGGGCTCAGCTTCGGGGCCGCCGGCACCTCTCTCGCCACCGATGCGGCGACGGCGACGGCGGCTGGAGCGGCCGGAGGTGGTGACCCAGCCGGTGCGGCCCCGCTCCCGCCGAGCCCCGTCCGGCCCCCGGTGGTGCCCCGCACCCGCATGGCGATCGCTGTGGTGCTGGTCATCGGGCTGTGCTGCGGGTTCGCCAACGCCGACCTCCGCAGCTACGACCTGGTCGCCAACCTCGACGGCTCGCCCCGGCTGACCGCGTACCAGGACCGTCCGGGCCACCCGTTCGGCTGGCGGTCGCGCAAGATCGCCGACTTCGGCTGGGGCCGCCAGTTCTTCGGCAAGGACTCCGACTGGGCCCGCTACGACCTGGCCTGGGACGGCATCTCGAAGACCGACTTCAAGACCCGGACCCACGTCACCGTCGACGTGGTGTCCACCACCGACGCCAGCCGCTTCCAGACCTACGGGATCGAGGCGTGCTACCAGTTCCACGGCTACCGGCTGCGGTCCCAGCGCACCGTCGACCTGGGCGGCCTGACCGCCCGGGTGCTGTCGTGGTCGAGCTCCACGCTCGACTCGACCTGGACCACCGTGTACTGGATGTGGCCGGTGAAGAGCCACCTCGGCACGCGCTACGAGCGGGTCGTGATGATGCTGAACGACGGCGCCGACGTCCGGCTGGCCGCCCAGGTGCCGGGTGCGGGGGCGGCCCGCTCGGCGAGCCTGAGCATCACGGATCGGCTCGGTGGCTCGCAGCAGAAGGCGGCCGACAAGCGCGTCGCCAAGATCCAGACCTTCCTGATCTCCTTGGCGGCCTCGACGGTGGCCCGCCAGCCCGCTGCCCCCACGTCCTGAGGGGCGGGCGCGGGTGGCGCGACCCGTCCTCGGCCTGGTCCCACGCGGTCCTGGAGGCGGAATCGGACAGGTTCATCGAGGACCCCGGGCGTGTTCACCGCTGGTTCACGTGACCGCCACCCGGCCCCTTTAGGTTCGCCGGCCATGGACCGAGGCTCCGAAGCTCCCACCTCGTCGCTGGCTCCCGTCCCTGCGTACCCGCGCCGGGCCGTCGAGCAGTACCTCGCCGACGCCCGTCGCGCCTGGGACGAGCTCCAGGTCGCCCTGGGCCGGGCCAAGGCCCGCCACGCCAGCGCGTCGACCGAGCTCCAGTCGGTCGACGAGAGCCACCGCCTGCTGGGGTCGATGCTGCTCGATGCCCAGCGCGACCTGTCCGCCCGCCGGGCCCACGCCGAGGAAGCCGCCATCCAGCTGCTGGCCAGCGCCGACCTCGAAGCCGCCCGGATCCTCAGCACCGCCCGTCGCCAGGCCGCCGAGCTGCTTGGCGAGCTGCGGCCCGACACCACCGGCATCGACCACGTGCTCGCGCCGCCCGCGCCGGCGGCTGGAAAGAAGGGCGACGACGACGAGCTCGACCCGCCGTGGCCGTCGGCCACGCCCATCGGGCTCCTGTCGCGCGACGAGCTCGCCGGCCTGCCCGTGGCCCCCGCCGAGGGTGAGGCGTCGGCGGCCGATGCCTTCGCCTCGCGCGCCGACCACGGTGATGTGGAGCTGTGGCCTGCCCGCCGCCCGGCGTCGGCTGCGCTCGACAGCCTGCGCTGGCGCCAGCGCCGCCGTCGCCAGTCCGGCGCCGACGAGTCGTACTTCAGCCAGCTCCGCGACGAGCTGCGCGCCGAGGGCACCCTCAACACCTGGTTCGAGCCGGCATGACCGGCACGGACGGCCTCGTCCTCCCCGTGCCCGAGCTGGTCGACGTCATCCCCGTCGAGCAGGCCGACGCGATCATCGCCGTCGCCCGGCAGGAGCTCGCCGACCTCAGCCACGAGGTCGACGCCGCGGTGCTGGCCGCCGACGCGGCCGAGCGCCACGCCGCGTCCCAGGGTGCCGACCCGGCCCTGGCGGGGCAGGCCGCCGAGCAGCTGCAGGCGTTCATCGAGCACCGCCGCGCCGAGACCGACGCCGAGCTGAAGCTGCTGCTCGACGAGGCGTCGGCCCAAGCCGGCGCCCGCATCGACGACGCTCGCGCCGAGGCCGACCGCATCACGGCCGATGCCCGCCGGGTGACCGCGGGCCCGTCGACGCCCCGGCCGCTCGCTCCGTCGTTCCTGGCCCAGCCGTTCGAGCCCGAACCGATCCTCCCGCGCCCGACCGATCCGCCGAAGGTGACCCCGTCGGCGGCGGCCCCGTCCGTGGTGCGGACGGCCCCGTTCGTCGAGAGCCCCCCGGCGATCTTCCCCGGTCACGTCTTCCTCGACGACGACATGCCTCCGGCGGTCCCCGATGACCCGGCGACCGCGGCGGCGTCGGTGCTCGCCGCCGCGCCGGGCCCGTCGGAGCCGCTGTGGCTGGAGTCGCCGCTTTTGGGTGCGAGCCGGGCCGCGTCGCCCGAGCCGGTCGCACCGCCCGAGGCGGTCGCACCGCCGGCCCCACCGGCACCCGCAGCACCGGTCGTGACACCCGCTGCGCCCGCCGCCGGGCCGGCCGCCGCGGTCCCAGAGGCGGTCGTGCCGCCAGGGGCCGTGGCGCCCGCGGCCGAGGCGCCGTCCCCGGCCCCCGCCAAGGCCCGCCTGGGATCGGTGCCGGTGTTCGCCGTGCTCCAGGTGGTGGGGCTGCTGGCGGTGCTGGTGATCCTGCTCGTGTTCGTCAACTGAGCCGGGCGACCGAAGCGTGGTCCTCCTCATCCTGATCGGCGTCGCGGGCGTCGCGCTCGTGGCTGCCGGCAACCTGCTCCTCGTCAGCGCCCGGGACCGTCCGGCCGCGGTCCCCGTGGCCGACGTCACCCGCACCGCCACCGGCGCGGCGGCGGGCGCGGCGTGGATCCCGCCGGCCTCGTGGGAGGGGACGGCCTCGCGCCGCACCGCCCGCCACCAGCGCTGGGCGGGCCGGGTGCTGCGCCGCCCGCCGGCGGGGATGGTCCTGTGGTTCGTCTGCTCGACCTTCTACGCGGCGGTGGGCGCCTACCTGGTGATCCACGCCGGGAGCATCGTCGGCGACGCCGAGTCCCGGGTGGCCGACGGCTTCTACGTCTTGTTCAGCCGCGACCCGCACGTGGCGGCGGTCGGGTTCGTGTGGAACCCGCTGCCGTCGTTCGCGGCGATGCCGTTCTTCGCGCTCAAGGGGATCTTCCCGGTCATGACCGAGCGGGCGTACGCCGGGTCGCTCATGTCGGCGCTGTTCATGGCCGGCGCGGTGGTGCAGGTCCGCGGCGCCGTCCGCGAGGCCGGTGCCCCCAAGGTCCTGCGGTGGGTGCTGGTGGGAGCGTTCGCGCTGAACCCGATGGTCGTGTACTACGGCGCCAACGGCATGAGCGAGGCGCCGTACGTCTTCTTCCTCGCCGTGTGCGTCCGGTACCTCGCTCGCTGGGTCCTGACCGGCCGGCTCACCCCGCTGGTCTGGTCGGGCATCGGGCTGGGTGCCTGCTACCTGGCCCGGTACGAGGCCGCGGTCGCCGCGGTGGGGGCCACCCTGGTCGTGCTCGGCGTGTCGTGGTGGCGGGCGCAGGGCCCGACCCGCCGCCGCACGTGGATCGCCCTGTCCGATGGGGCCGTGTTCGTCATCCCGTTCGTCGCCGCGTTCGTGGGCTGGGCGCTCACGAGCAAGGTGATCACCGGCTCCGCGTTCGAGTACCTCACGTCGCAGTACGGCAACACGTCGCAGGTGAAGACCGTCGGCGTCGACAACCTGCCGGGGCACGGCACGGGACTGCCGCTGCCGGTGTTCGTCGGGCTGCAGATGCTGTCGTTCGCCCCGTTGCTGCCGGTCCTGGTGGTCGCCGGCGTGCTGCACGCCCGGCGGTCCCGCGACCTGCGGATCCTCGTGCCGATCCTCGCCCTGGGAACGATCGCCGCGTTCATCTTCCTCACGTTCGTGAGCGGGACGACGTTCGGCTGGCTGCGCCTCCACCTGCCCTCCGCGGTGATGGCGACGCTGTGCATCGCCTACCTGTTCTCGCCGCCGACGCGGAGCGCGGGCATCCCCGCATCACCGGCGCGCCCCACCCGCGCCGGTGCCGCGTCGCGGCCGAAGCCCTCGACGGCCGGCCGCAAGGCGGGCAGCGGGATCGTCCTCGGCTGCCTGCTCGCGCTGGTGGCCATCCCGACCACGGCGTGGGCGATGACCGACCACCGCCTGGGGGTCGGCGAGGTGCCGCAGCTGCGCTGGGTGCTCCAGAAGGACGCGGCGATGAGCGAGGGCGATCGCAACACCAAGGCCATCGTCACCAGCTCGGGTGCCATCGCCGCCCAGATCGACGCCATGCACCTGCCGCCGGGCTCGGTGGTGGCCGACACGTTCACCCCGTGCGTCTCGTCGATGCTGATGCACTCGGACCACCCCCACCAGTTCGTGATCACCAGCGACCGCGACTTCCAGCCGGTGCTGGCCGATCCAGCGACGTTCAAGGCCCACTACCTGCTGATCCCGCCGCCCGAGGGCTACGGCGGTCTCGACGCCCTGACCCGCGCCTACCCGAACCTGTACCGGCAGGGGGCCAAGGGGGCCGAGCTCGTCCGCACCTTCGACGAGCCGGGCTGTCCGCAGCTGAGGCTGTACCAGGTGCTCGGCGCGTGAGGTCCCAGCCGTGACGATCATCCAGGTCCAGCCCGACGACGCCCTGGCGCGCCTCGAGGTCAGCCGCACCCGCCTCCAGCAGGCCGCCCCCGACCTGTCCGCCGAGCGGCTCATGCGCCGGCGCCAGTGGATCGTCCTGCTGGTCGTCGGGCTGCTGGCGCTGGTGTGCGTGGTGCTGGCCCCCAAGGCGACGGTCATCGTCGTCGTCGGCATCTGCACCGTCGTCTACCTGGCGACCGTCGTGCACCGCGTGGCCATGACGATCCTGTCGGCCCAGGGCGGGAGCATCGTCAGCGTGAGCGACGAGGAGGCGAGGGCCGTCCCCGACGCCGTCCTGCCCGTGTACACGGTGCTCGTCCCCGCCTTCCACGAGATGGAGGTCATCGACACGCTCCTCTCCAACCTGGGCGCGCTCGAGTACCCGGCGGACAAGCTCGACCTGAAGCTGCTGCTCGAGGCCGACGACACCGAGACCGTCGACCGGGCGATGCGCCACCCGCTGGCCGACGCCGTCGACATCGTGCTGGTCCCGCCGGGCGACCCGCGGACCAAGCCGAAGGCCCTCAACTACGGGCTCACCCTGGCCCGGGGCGAGCTCGTCACCATCTACGACGCGGAGGATGCGCCCGACCCGCTCCAGCTGCGCCGGGCCGTGGTGGCGTTCGACCGCTCCGAGGACGACGTGGCCTGCCTCCAGGCCCAGCTCACCTACCGGAACCCCGACCAGAACATCATCACCCGCTGGTTCACGGTCGAGTACCTGATGTGGTTCACGCTGTTCCTCCCGGGCCTGTCGAGGACCGACGCGCCGATCCCGCTCGGCGGCACGTCCAACCACATCCGACGGTCGGCGCTCGAGGGCCTGGGTGGGTGGGACCCCTACAACGTGACCGAGGACGCCGACCTCGGCGTGCGCCTCCACCGGGTCGGCTGGCGCTGCGCGGTGCTCGGATCGGTGACCTACGAAGAGGCCAACAGCGACTTCGTCAACTGGATGAAGCAGCGCAGCCGTTGGTACAAGGGCTACCTCCAGACGTGGCTGGTGCACCTGCGCCACCCGGTCCGCCTGTGGCGCGAGCTGGGCTGGTTCGGGTTCCTGCAGTTCAACCTGTTCGTCGGCGGGACGCCGATGCTGGCGCTGCTGAACCCGGTCTTCTGGTCGCTGACGATCCTGTGGTTCCTGGGCAAGTTCGACTTCATCCAGGCGATCTTCCCGGCCCCCGTGTACTACGCCGGCCTGATCTGCTGGGCCCTCGGGAACCTGTCGGTGCTCTACATCACCGTGCTGGCCGCCCGCCGCTCCGAGCGGCCGTCGCTCGTGCTGGCGGCGCTCCTCGTCCCGATCTACTGGGTGATGATGTCGCTCAGCGCGATCAAGGCGGCGATCCAGCTGATCTCGGCGCCCACCTTCTGGGAGAAGACCACCCACGGCCTCGACCAGGCGCAGGTGCGGACCGCGGCGCCGGCGGCCGCGATGACGGGAGCGGGCGCGCGGGCGGCCGGCGCTCCGGCCGCTCCGGGCCCCGCCCTCCCGGTCACCGAGCTGGCGCCGCCCGAGGGCGGGTGGGCTCCCGCGCTGGCAGTGGCCGAGGCCCGGTCCACCACCACGGCCACCCACCTCCAGGCGGCGGCCCGATCGCTGCGCCTGGTCGGTGTGCTCGCCATCGCCCTGGTGGTGTGGCTGCTCGCCGGCACCGCCCTGGCCGCCCGCATCGATGCCGGCGACCGGGCGGACCGCGCCGCCACCGCGGCCGCCGGTTCGGTTCGGCCGCCGCAGGCCGGTGACCCGGTGGCCCGGGTGACCGCCCCGCGCTCGGGGCTGTCGTTCACGGTCCTGCAGGGCACCGGCACCGGCTCGCTCGACCACGGGGTCGGCCACGCGCCGGCCTCCGCGCTGCCCGGCGGCCAGGGCAACTCGGTGCTGGTGGGCCACGCTCGGCTCGCCGGCGCTCCGCTCGGCGACCTCGATCAGCTCGAGGCCGGCGACGCGGTGAAGGTGCAGACCCCGTGGGGCCCGGCGGCCTACGAGGTCACGTCGGTCCGCACGGTGGGCGCCGACGAGCTCGATCTGCACGCGTCGGGCCCGACCCGCATGACGATCGTGACCGCGTCCGGCTCGGCGACGTTCCTGCAGGCGACGGCCACCATGACCGGGACGCCGACCGCGCCGATCCCCGCCGCCGAGAGCGGCTACCCGTCGGTGCCGGGCAGCAACGTCGCCGCCCTGCTGGTGGCCGTGATCTGGGGTGCGCTCGCGCTCGCGGCGTGGCAGGGCGGCCGCCTGCTGGCCCGCCGGTGGGGATCGGTGGCGGGTCTGCTGGTGGCCGCGCCCCTGATCGTCCTGGCCGTGATCCAGGCGTTCGCGGCCATCGGCCACGCCCTTCCCGCCACCCTCTGACCGCGATCCTCGATCAGCGCGGGATCGTTGGGAACCGGACGGCAACCGTTCCGGTGTCGGCCACCTGGCGTTCAGGTTCCACCGGTACGTTCCGCGCCGCGGCCGACGCGGGGTGCGGTCGCCTGGAGGGGAGCATCGGTTGCGGGTCCTGGTCGTGAGCGGTGATGCGCGCTTCGCGGGGTGGCTGACCACGACCCTGGGAGCCGCCGGGTGGACCGTCGAGACCCTCGTCTCGGCTGACGCCATCGGCGCGTCCGCCTCGTGGCCGCCCGAGATCGTCGTCACCGACCACCGGCCGTCGCAGCTCGCAGCCGCGTGGGTCGACGAGGTCCGGCGCGCCGGCGGCGTGGTCGTCGTCGTGACCACGAGGACGGTCGATGGCGAGCTGGAGGACGCGCTGGCGATCGGCGCCGACGGCTTCGTCCGCTGCCCGGTCGGGAGCCACGAGCTGGTCGCCCGGCTGCGGGCGGTCGCCCGTCGCCGGTCGCCGGTGGTGTCCCGGCCGGTCGTGGCGGTGTCGAGCATCACGCTCGGCACGCTGCAGCTCGACCGCCGCACCGGCGACCTGACCCTCGACGGCCTCGCCATGCACCTGCGGCGCAACGAGCTCGACATCCTCGAGGCCCTCATGGTCGCGGCGCCCGGCGTGGTGACCCGGGAGGAGCTGGCCCGCTCGGCGTTCGACGTCGACGCCGCCACCGCGTCGCTCGACATCGTCGTGCGCCGCATCCGCAGCCGGTTGGAGGCCCGCGAGGGCTGGCGCCGGCTCGACACCGTGCGCGGGGTCGGCTTCCGGCTGCTCGACCCGGCGCTGCGAACCGTGCCGGGCCAACCGCTCCCTCCGGTCGAGCTGGCCCCAGGTGCAGCCGCGACGGAGGATGGTCGCCCAGCGTTCACCTCCGCGTCGGCAGCGGGCCACGAATCGTTCGGTCCGCCCCGCGAGCGTGTCTCCCCGTGACCGGGGCGCTCGTCGACGAGGGGATGTTCCCCGACACCCCCTTCCGGCCGGAGGCCTCGCCCACGGCGCCCGACCGGGTCTTCCTGGCCCTGGCGACCATCGCCGCCTGCGTGAGCCTGGCCATCGTCCTCACCACGTTCGTCTTCCTGGTGAAGGAGTCCCGCCCGGCGTTCGCGCAGGCCGGCGTCTGGAACTTCTTCACCGACAGCATCTGGAACCCGGCGGCCGGCCGCTTCGGCGTGTTCGGCCTGATCATGGGCACGGTGATCATCGCCACGATCGCCATGATCCTGGCCGTGCCGTTCGCCATCGGCATGGCGCTGTTCATCAACGAGTTCGCGCCGTCGTGGCTGAGGCCGTCGCTGACCTCGATGATGGACCTGCTCGCCGCCCTGCCGAGCATCCTCTACGGGCTCTGGGCGTTCTTCGCGCTCCAGCCGAAGCTGACGCCCGTGGCCCGGTGGGGGACGAACCACCTCTCGGTCATCCCGTTCTTCCGGTTGTCCACCGAGGACGCGACCCTCACCAGCTCGAGCTTCGTGGCCGGCGTGGTGGTGGCGTTCATGATCATCCCGATCATCACGTCGGTGTCGCGCGACGTGATGGCGCAGGTCCCGCGCGAGCAGTGCGAGGGCGCCCTCGCCCTGGGCGGGACGCGGTGGGGGATGATCCGCGAGGTCATCTTGCCGTTCGGCCGCAGCGGCATCGTCGGGGCCGCGCTCCTCGGGTTCGGCCGGGCGCTCGGCGAGACCATCGCGGTCGCCCTGGTCGTCAGCCTGGTTTTCAAGGCCAACCCGCACATCCTCGAGCTCGGCGCCGGATCGATCGCCGCGCTCATCGCCACCCGCTTCGGCGAGGCCGACTCCATCGAGCGCAGCGGTCTCGTCGGTGCCGGCCTCGCCCTCTTCATCCTCACCTTCGTCGTGAACATCGGCGCCCGGCGGATCGTCGCTCGGACGAAGGTGGCCTGAGGGTGACCGACCTCCTCCCTCCGCCCCCACCCCCTCCGCCTCCCGCCGCCTTCGGGCCCGGCGGGGGCGCGGACGAGCCGACCGGTCGCGTCGACGCTGCGGTCCCTCCTCCCGCGGCGCCCGGCGCGACCGGTGGCGTCGGTCGCTCCGAGATCACCACCACGGCCCTGTCCGTCGCCGTCGCGGTGGTGGTCGGGGCCCTCGCCAAGGTGGTCATCGGGGTCGACAACCTGTTCGTCCTGGTGGCGCTGGCGTACGGCGCCTTCCTCGCCGTCTCGGTCGCGGGTGGCGGTTCCTTCGCCCGGTTCCGCGAGGGCCTTCCGGCCGACGGGGATCCGACCCCGCCGCCGCTCGCCCGCCAAGCCGTCCCGGTGGCGGCGCCGGTGTCGGGCGGGTTCGGAGCGCCGATCGACATCGACCTCATCGCGGAGGAGCTCCACCCGTACGCCCCCGAGGTGCCGGGCGTCCACGGTGACGACCCCGACGACGACGAGCCCCGGCCGGTCCACCTCCTGACCGACCGCGACGCCTGGCAGGCGGTCGGCGCCGCCGCGGGTGCGCTGGCGCTGGCGGGCACGGCCCGCGTGCTCCTCGACTGGTCGGGCGTGATGAGCACGCTCGTCTTCGCGTACCTCGTGTTCCTGGTCCTGTACTTCGCGCTGCTCTGGGACCACAGCGGCCAGGAGATCGCGGGCGACCGGGTCGTGACCGTGCTCGTCTGGTCCACGGGCTTCCTGGTGCTCGCCGGGCTGACCTGGATGCTCGGCCTGCTCCTGGTGAACGGCCTCCCTCGCCTGCGCCCGTCGTTCTTCACCGAGGACCTGAGCACGGTCGGGCCGAACGATCCGGGCGGCGGCGCGTTCCACGCGATCATCGGCACCCTCGAGCAGGTCGGCATCGCCGTGGTGATCGTGGTCCCGATCGCGGTGCTGACCGCCGTGTACCTCAACGAGCTCCACGGCCGGTTGTCGCCGATCATCCGGTTCGTGGTCGACGCCATGACCGGGCTGCCCAGCATCGTGGCCGGCCTCCTGGTCTTCACGGTGTGGGTCAACGGCCGCGGCTTCTCGGGCCTCGCCGGCTCCGCCGCCCTGGTCATCTTGATGCTGCCGACCGTCACCCGGACCTCCGAGGAGATCCTCAAGACCATCCCGGACTCGCTCCGGGAGGCATCGCTCGCCCTCGGCGCGCCGCAGTGGCGGGTGGTGCTGCGCGTGGTGGTGCCCACGGCCCTCACCGGTCTGGTCACCGCCATCATCCTGGGCGTCGCTCGAGCGATCGGCGAGACGGCCCCGATGCTGCTCACCGCGTTCGGTTCCGACTCCACCAACTACAACCCCACCGACGGCCCCCAATCAGACCTGCCGCTGTTCGTGTGGAAGCTCATCCGCCTGCCCAACAAGGTGCAGCAGCAGCGGGCGTGGACGGGCGCGCTGATCCTCGTCCTGCTCGTCCTGTTCCTCTTCATCACGGCCCGGGTCCTCGTGAACCGGGCCAACAAGCGGCTCGGGAGGGCCCGATGACCTCGATGACCGATGACCCCACCGCGTCCTATCCGCTCCCCCCGATGCCGTCCGGTGCCGCGCCGGCCCCGCACGAGAGCGGCTGGGTCCGCGACACCACGATGGCGGTGGACGCGCCGATCGACGACAGCCTCCTGCGCCGCAACGCCAACCCCGCCACCCTCGATGCCGTCCAGCTGAGCGCCTGGTTCGGGGCCCGCAAGGTGCTCGAGCGGTGCAGCCTCACCATGGAGGCCAAGAAGGTGACCGCGCTCATCGGCCCCTCGGGCTGCGGCAAGTCGACCTTCCTGCGGATCCTCAACCGCATGCACGAGACCATCCCCGGCGCCAAGATCGCCGGGCGCGTCGACATCGACGGCGTCGACATCTACGGCCGCGAGCTCAGCGCCACCGAGGTGCGCACCCGCATCGGGATGGTGTTCCAGAAGCCCAACCCGTTCCCGGCCATGACGATCCGCCAGAACGTGCTGGCCGGCCTGAAGCTCTCGGGCACCACGTCGGACCAGAAGGACCTGCTGGTCGAGGAGTCGCTCACCCGCGCCGGCCTCTGGACCGAGGTCAAGGACCGGCTCGACGAGGGCGGGACCACCCTGTCCGGAGGCCAGCAGCAGCGCCTCTGCATCGCCCGGGCCCTGGCGGTCGCCCCGCAGATCCTGCTGATGGACGAGCCCTGCTCCGCGCTCGACCCCATCTCCACCCGGGTGGTCGAGGAGACCATCACCGACCTGGCCGACGACATCACGATCGTGATCGTCACCCACAACATGCAGCAGGCCCAACGGGTCTCGGACAACTGCGCCTTCTTCCTGGTCGAGACCCAGAAGGAGCCGGGCCGGATCGTCGAGTCGGGCCCCACCACCGAGCTGTTCGAGCACCCGCGCGACCAGCGCACGCTCGACTACGTGACGGGACGGTTCGGCTGATGCGCATCGCCACCCACCTCCGGGCGCTCGTGCTGGCCGCCACGGTCGCCGCCCTCGTGGGCGCGACCGCCGGCCCGGCCCGGCCCGCGGCGGCCGACGGCTCGGCCATCAACGGCGGCGGCTCCGGCTTCGCCGCGCTGGAGATCGATCAGTGGCGGGCCGACACCGCCCGCAAGCCGTACTCGCTCAAGATCAACTACGTCTCGCAGGGGTCGAGCTTCGGCCGCGCCCAGTTCATCGCCGGCAACCTCGACTACGGCGTCTCGGACATCACGTTCCTGAGCTCGGAGCTGCCGCAGCTCCAGTCGAAGCGCTGCGGTGGCAAGGACCCGAACTCGTGCTTCGCGTACGTCCCCGTGAGCGCCGGCGGCCTCGGGCTCATGTACAACCTCCTCGACAACGCGGGGAAGCGCATCACCAACCTGCAGCTGACGCGGCGGGCCGCCTGCAAGGTCTTCACCGGGGCGATCCTCAAGTGGAACGACCCCGAGATCGTCGCCACCAACCCGCAGCTGACCACGTTCAACCGAGACATCGTGCCGATCATCCGGGGCGACGGCGCCGGTGAGAGCTACGTGCTCTCGCAGTTCTGCCAGGCGGTGGCGCCCGACGTGTGGAAGGCGTTCATCTCCGACCGGCTGGCGAAGGACCCGGCCAACGTGGCGCCCGACTTCAAGGCCGGCCAGCCGGTGTCGAACTGGCCGCAGGGCTGGGGTCGCGCCAACCCGGCCAACGCCGCCGACGGCGTGGCCAACACCGTGGCCGACGCCGGCACCGGCAAGAACGCCATCACCTACAGCGCCGCCGGCTACGCCAAGGTGCGCAACTTCCCGGTGGCGTCCATGCAGAACGCCGCCGGCGTCTACACCCAGCCCGACGAGGCCAACGTGACGGTGGCGCTCGGCTACGCCACGCCGAACGGCAACGGCACGTTCAAGCTCAACTTCTTGGGCTCGGACAAGCGGGCGTACTTCCCGTCGACGTACTCGTACGTGCTGGCCCAGACCACGGGCTTCGACGCCGGCAAGGGCACCACGCTGGCCCGGTTCCTCTGCTACGCGGTGAGCAAGGGCCAGGAGATCGCGCCGAGCCTGCGCTACGCCCGCCTCTCGGCCCCGATCGTCGACATCGCCATCGACGCCATCGTGCGCATCCCCGGGGCGCCGGCGAAGGCCGCGTGCCCCGTCGCGGGGTCGGCCGCGCCGCCGCCACCAGCCAGCGTCGACCCCGGCAACGCCAACCCCGGCAGCACGAACGACCCCGGCGGCACGGGCGGGACCGGCGGGTCCGGCGGGACGAACGGGACCGGTGGGACGGGCGGCACCGACGGGACCGGGGGGACCGGTGGGACCGGTGATGCCGGGACCAGCGGGGGAGCCGAGGGCGGCGCCGGCGGCGCCACCGCGACGACCGAGCCCGATCCGCTGGGCGGCGGCACGGGCAGCGAGTCCGCCGCGGGCCTCCCCGGTGGCGGGGCCACCACCGACCAGGGCACCGACTACTCGGGATCGATCTGGTTGATCGCCATCGGCGCCGTGCTGTGCACGATCGGCGGCGCCGTCGGCAGCCGCCTGCGGAGGACCGGCTGATGGCCGCGCCCACCCTCAGCCGCTGCGACCGCGCCGCCGCGCGGGTGCGGCCCTGGCTGCCGTCGCCGCGCCGAGCGGTCGGCGGGACCATCCTGCTCGCCCTCTCGCTGCTGCTCGTCACGGCGGGCTGGGCCGGGCAGGGCTCGGCCGAGACGGCGCCAGTGCCGCTGCAGCTCAAGGGCGAGGGCAGCTGGGGGCCGTACAAGGAGGTGGTCACATGGCAGGACGACCTGTACGGCGCCAAGAGCCCGGTCGACCTCGCCTACACCACCACGGCGTCGTACCAGGGCCGCCAGGACTTCCTTGCGGGCGGGCTCGACTACGTCATCTCCGGCGTGCCGTTCACCGCCGACGAGCTCGAGCAGGTGAAGGGGGGCGCCGCCGGCCTCATCGACGTCCCGATCCAGGTCGAGACCATGTCGATGCTCCTGGCGATCCCGCAGCCCGAGGGCTTCGAGACCGTCACGTACCCGTGCGACCCCTACGACCCCGACGTGCCCGACCCCGACGCGTGCATCGTGAAGAAGGCGTACACCGGTCCCGTCCGCATCCCGAACCGCAACATGGCGGCGATGCTGTTCAAGTACCCGGGCCCGGGTCAGATGCCGATGACCAGTTGGAACGACCCCGACGTGCTCGCCGCCATGGGCGTCGACAACTTCACGCTCGAGCCGCTCGCCGGCCCCGCCCCGATCGTGCGATCCGAGGCCTCGGCCAGCAACTACTTCATGCAGCTGTACGTGAAGACCGTGGCCCCCGACGTCTGGTCCGGGCTCGAGGCCCTCCACCCCGACGCCACGTGGGAGCCGCTGACCGAGCGGCTGCCCAAGGTCCTCACCGCCAGCCGCCAGGGCGTCGACCAGCAGGTGCTGCAGCTCGGCCTCGGCGCCGACCCGGCGTCGGGCTCCGTGTCGGGCTTCAGCAAGGGCATCGTCGCGCCGGTCCCGCCATCGGCGAAGGACGAGGTGGAGGAGGCGTTCCCCAACACGCAGCTCACCGACATCGAGCTGCAGAACGCGTCGAAGGAGTGGGTCGCGCCCACCCCCGCGTCGATCGACAAGGCCGTCGCCGCCGGCGGGGACACGCCCTTCTACGCCCTCACCAACCCGGCACCCGGCGCCTACCCGCTGGTCTGGGTGAACCACCTGTACGCGCCGGCCACCGGGCTCACCCCCGAGAAGACCGAGGCGCTCGCCACCACGATCCGCTACCTCGCCACCGACGGGCAGAAGGCAGGCGAGCCGTGGGGCGAGGGCCAGCTGTCGGCAGCGCTGGTGGCCAAGGCGCTGAAGGGCGCCGACGCCCTGGTGACCTCGAACTGCGTCGGCTCGGACCGCCGCACCGTCAAGAGCGCCGAGCCGGGCACCTACGCACCCGACCTGCCGGGGGTCGAGGCGGTCGGGGAGGTCCTCCACTGCGAGCGGGTCGGGGCGGCCCCCACGACCACCACCTCGACCACGACGCCGGTCCCCTACGACACGACGCCGTACGTGGATCCCGGGACGTCGTACGACCCGGGGTTCGGTGACCTCCCCGCCGACACGGGCACCGGGCCCGACGCGGGCGTCACCGACACCACCGCCCCCGCAGCGTCGACCACCGCGCCGGCCAAGACGACGACCACCGCGCCCGGGACGACCGCGCCGCCCGCCGCCGCGCTCCCGATGGCCGTGCCCTCCGGCAAGCCGGAGGGCTACGACCAGATGGCCGCGCTCCTCATGGGCGGCTCGCTGCCGCTCATGTTCGGCTCCGGGATCAAGCGCCTCTTCCTCGGGCTGTTCCTGTGACGCTGATCGAGACCCGGCCCGGCGCCGACCCGGGCCGCGCCGGATCGGCCGGATCGGCCGGCCCGGCCGCCCCGCCGCTCGAGCCCGACGGCCCGCCGGCCGAGTCGCCGGCGGAAGCCGCGATCGAGACGGGCTCGGCCGCGCTGCTGCGATCGCTCGTCGTGCTGCTGCTCATCGCCGTGGCCGTGACGGCGCTCTGGAAGGCGTTCAACCAGGTCGTGGCCCCCGGCTGGTACCGGACCCACCAGCACCACCTGGCCGCCGACCTGGCCCAGCCCCGGCCCGGCCTGGAGCCCGGCCAGGCCGCGGGCGTCGTCCAGATCCCGGGCATCGGCGCCAACCTCGTGGTGATCGAGGGCTCCGACCCGAACGAGCTGCGCGGCGCCCCCGGCCACCGCACCGGGACGCCGCTGCTCGCCAAGAAGGGCAACAGCATCATCGAGGGCCACCGGGACCGGTGGGGTGCACCGTTCGGCGACCTCGACAAGCTCGTGGAGCGCACGCGCATCGTCGCCATGAACCGCTCCGGCATCCCGATCGAGTACCGCGTCACCACCGTCAAGACGGTGAAGCGCGCCCAGCTGGCGCGCTACCTCGCCCCGTCGAGCGACTACCGCATCACGCTCATCACGCAGGCGGGCGGCTCGTTCTCGACCGACCGACTCGTCGTCCAGGCCGTCGCGGGCACCCCGTCGAAGGCCAAGGGCAAGGGCGAGGTGCCCGCGCTCGACCCGCCCGGCGGCTCGGCCCTGCCGGCGCTGCTGGCGCTGGTCCTGGGGACCGTCGGCGCCATCGCGGCCTACGTCGGGCTCCGCCGCGACCACCGGGCCTGGTCGGTCGCGATGGTGGTCGTCCCCCTGGTGATCGGGGCCGTCCTGGCCCTGCTCCTCCTGGTCGACGGGACCCTTCCGCCCCTGCTCTGATCCGGACGTCTCCGCAGGTCAGCGTGGCCGGAACCGGTCGGCTCCGGCGCGCCCGGGTGCATTGGGTGAACGTCCGTCGAACAGTCCCGGAACAGGTCTGGGGCGTCGTTGTCGCCGCCTTTTGGTCCTGTCTGAATGGTCCACGGCGCCACCCCGGCGCCGATGCTCACGTGCGACCAGAAAGGAAACCCGGTGCCCAAGACGCTCCGAGTTCTCGCCACCCTGGGAGGTGCCGCGGTCAGCCTCATGCTGATGGCGGGCCCCGCCTCGGCTGGCTCCGTTACCTCCCCCTCCTCGAACCCCTACACGGTCGCCGGCGACGCCACCGGCACCCCGCAGTCGTTCACCATCTCGGGCACCGGCTTCCCGGTCGGCTCGACCGTCTACGTCGAGCAGTGCGACGGCGTCGCCTCCACCACGTCGGGCTGGTCGCCCACCGACCACTGCGACCTCGGCACCTCGCCCGCCGGCAAGATCGCCGACGCGAGCGGCAACGTGACGTTCACGGCCAAGGACCCCAACTTCGGGTTCGTCCCCTTCAAGGGCCTCAGCCCGCAGGGCATCTTCTCCTGCGGCGCCTCCAGCGACACCGACCCCGGCGACGGCTACCCGTTCTTCAAGAACTGCCAGATCCGGCTGTCCACCTCGAACGGGGCCGTGACCTCGGATCAGACGCTCTTCACGATCAACCTGCCGAACGCCGAGACGCCTCCGCCGTCGACCCCGGAGGCCCCCTACGCCCTCCTCCTCCCGCTCGGCGGCGTCGCCGCCGCTGCCGGGTTCCTGACCATCCGCAACCGCCGGGCCTCGCACTCGGCGGCCGCCTGATCGCTCCCCGCACCGTACGAAAGGGAACAACCCCATCATGAAGAAGATCCACAAGCTGGCCATCGTGGCCGCGGCCGCCGGAGGGCTGCTGCTGTCGGTCACCCCCGCCAGCGCCACGCCCGGCCCGCCCTCGGGCTACGGCTTCGACGGCAAGGCCGACCTCGTCGTCGCCGGCGGCTCCGACACCACCTACCGGGCGATGGTCGGCCTCACCGACCTGTACAACTCGTCGCCCGGCTGCACCGTGTCGACGGCCGTCGGCCCCGACCTCAACAAGTGCGTCTACAGCGCCAACGCGGGCGACCCCGAGGACAAGAACTCCCAGGGGAACTACGACCGTGACACCGTCGCCCAGGCCAACCCCACCGGCTCGGGCGCAGGTGTGGCCTCGATGAACGGCTTCACCGGCACCGCCGGCTCGATCGCCTACGCCGGCTCCAGCGGCAACGTCGACTTCGCCCGCTCCTCCGGCGGTCCCAAGACCACCGGCGGCAACAACTCCACGGGCAACGAGCTCGACAGCGACACCTTCTGGGGCTACAGCCAGGACGGCATCGAGGTCATGGGCTTCGAGGCCCGTGGCACCCAGCTCAACTCCGCCGCCGCCCTGACACCTTCGGATCTCTACAAGATCTGGAACTGCGACTACACCCGCTGGAGCGACGTGCCCACCCTGGGCATCACCCTCAACAGCGCGACCGACGGCCCCATCGTCCCGTGGGGCCTGAACTCCAGCTCCGGCACGTACGGCACGTTCAACACGTACCTCCGGACCAACGGTGGTGCGGGTGCGACCTGGACCGTCAACGGCCAGGGCTGCGACCGGTTCCTCGGCACCGGCTCGTCGACCGCTCCGTTCGAGAACGACATCAAGCCGCTCTTCAACAACGTGGGCGCCGGCATCTCGACCGACGCCAACTCCACCAACAACCCCAACAACTGGATCTGGTTCGGCTCCTACGGCGAGCTGTCCACGTTCAACTACAAGAGCAACTACCAGTACCCGATCGGCACCGGCAACACGTGGAACGCCACGCCGGCCGCCATCAACGGCGTGCTGCCGAGCAGCTCCCGGATCCTGGCCAACACGTACCCGATCGGCCGGACGCTGTACCACGTCACCAAGAACACCGACGCTGACTGCCCCGGCTCGACCGGCTCCGGCGTGGCGTGCAACTTCACGGCCAACCCGGGTCCGACCCTGCCCAGCGGCACGGGCACGGACCTCAACGTGACGGGGGCATCGACCGGCAAGGGCGGCGCCGTGCGGGAGTTCACCCGCTGGCTGTGCCGCTCGGGCACCGCGGCCCAGTCCATCGACCCGTACACCGGCAAGAACTACTCCGGTGAGATCACCGGTGCCATCAACTCGGCCGGGTTCACCGTGGTCCCGGCTGCGCTGCGCACCGCGGGCTCGGCCTGCGCCGTGAAGTCCTGACCCCTCAGGGCTGACCATCGCTGGGTGGTTCGCACCACTCCACCCAGTCCACGAAGGGCCCCCGCTCCGGCGGGGGCCCTTCTGCGTCCTCCCCGCGCCGAGTCCCGCGCCCCGTCCCACCCATCCCCCCATCCCCCGGAACTTGTTGCCGTGGGTGTCGAGGGGAGCATTGGTCGCAACAAGTTCGGCTCGGGGTGGGCGCGGGCCCACTGCGAGGTCCGCCCACCGCCGGGAACTTGTTGCGGTGGCGGTCGAGGGGAGCAGTGGTTGCAACAAGTTCGGCTGGGGGTGGGCGCGGGCCCACTGCGAGGTCCGCCCACCGGCGGGAACTTGTTGCGGTGGCGGTCGAGGGGAGCAGTGGTTGCAACAAGTTCGGCTGGGGGTGGGCGCGGGCCCACTGCGAGGTCCGCCCACCGGCGGGAACTTGTTGCGGTGGCGGTCGAGGGGAGCAGTGGTTGCAACAAGTTCGGGTGCGGGCGCGTGGGGGTACGGTCGGCGCATGGAGCTGAGCGAGGTCATGCGGACGACGGCGTCGGTGCGGGCGTTCACCGACGAGCCCGTCCGGCCCGAGGACCTGCACCGGGTCCTCGACGACGCCCGGTTCGCCGGGAGCGGCGGCAACAAGCAGGGCTGGCACGTCACGGTGGTGCGAGACCCGGAGCTGCGCCGGAAGCTCGCCGCCCTGAGCGCCGCCAACTGGGCGCGCTACCTGGCCGAGTCGGCGGCGGGGTACCGCAGCTTCAACCCGATCGACCAGGCGCCCCCCGACCTGCCCGTCCCCGACGGCCTGCCCACCCACCCGATGCTCGACGCGATCGACACCGTCCCCGAGCTGCTCGTGGTCACGGTCGACCTGCAGGTCCTCGCCGTCACCGACCGAGACCTCGACCGGTTCTCCATCATCGGCGGCGGGTCGATCTACCCGTTCGTGCAGAACCTGCTGCTGGCCGCCCGCAACATCGGCCTGGCCGGCGTCCTCACCACGTTCCTCACCGCGTCCGAGCCCGAGGCGGGCCCGCTGATCGGCCTGCCGGAGCACCACGCCATCGTGGCGATGATCGGGCTCGGCCACCCGGTGCACCAGCCCACCAAGCTCAAGCGCAACCCGGTCGAGGCGTTCACCACCATCGACCGCGTCGACGGCCCCCCGCTCGCGCCCCCCACCTGACCCTGACCCTGGCCTCGGACCCGCGAATCCGCGAAGCCGCTCGAACCGACGAACGTTCTGTGATCGCCCGGAGGTCTGCCCGGGTCACCGCAGAAGGTTCGGCTCGAGGGCGCCGGAGAGCGGGAGGTCGGGGTCAGCCCCAGCTGGCGAGGTTGGCGATGCGGTAGAGGGTGAAGGCGCGGTCGAGGGTGGACGGGTCGTCGGGAGCGGTCTCGTCGAAGTTCCAGATGGCGTGGCGGCGCTCGCGGTCGCCGTGGCGCAGCACCACCTCGGTGGTGGGGTAGGCGCCGTCGAGGGCCACGTCGAGGTCGGCGGCGCCGACCTCGATCAGCGACGCCTGGGTGGCCGCGAGCAGCGTGACCTCGATCTGCTCGGCGTCGACGACGGCCTCCGGCCGGCAGCGGGCGATGGCCCGGTCGACCTGGAACCAGTACCCGTCGTCGCCCAGGTCGCCGATGCGGGTGGCGGCCAGCCGGTCCAGCGCCGGGTGCAGGGCGGGGTCGGCGAACCAGCCGGCGGCGCGCACCACCATCTCGTCGGCCCGCCGCGACGCGATCAGGTCGATGAGCGGCTCGATGACGCGGCGGTCGCGGTGCTCCGCGAGCGTGACCACGATCTCGTCGAGCTCGGCCGCGTCGACCTGGGGTGCCGCCCGGAGGCGCGCCGCGAGCTGGTCGAGGTCGGGGTGGTCCACGGGCTCAGCTGGTGCTGGAGATCTTGCGCTGGAGGGCAGCCAGCTTCTCGGCGAAGGCGGGCTGGCCCACCGACCACACCTGGTCGCCCAGCTCTCGGTCGACGGCGTGGACGTGGTCGGTGATCGACCCCATGTCGCCGATGGTGGCCTTGACCCGTTCGACCAGCTCCCGCGGCGCGGCGGCGGCCCGCCCTGCCAGCTCGATGGCGAGGGGCAGCAGCTCGTCGTCGGGGACGCAGCGCCACACCAGCCCGGTGCGCTCGGCCTCGGCACCCGACAGGACCTCGCCGAACAGCACGGTGGCAGCAGTGGTCTGGGGGCCGACGAGGTTGCGCATCATCCACGTGTGCCCGCCGCCGGGGTGGATGCCGAGCTGGAGGAAGCGGGTGTCGAAGCGGGAGGACGCGCCGGCCAGGCGCACGTCGCACGCCAGCGCCAGGTTCATGCCGGCGCCGACGGCCGCGCCGTTGACCGCGGCGATGGTGGGCAGCGGCGACCGGGCGAAGCGCAGGAACCCCTCGTAGACGGCGAGCAGGCCGTCGCGGTGCGAGCCGCCGTGGCCGCCGCCCAGGTGCGACAGGTCGGCGCCGGCGCAGAACGCGGTGCCGGCCCCGGTGACCACCAGCGCGCCGACCGAGGGATCGGCCTCGAGCTCGTCGACCACGGCGCAGACCTCGTCGCACATCGCCAGGTCGAACGCGTTGCGCCGGGCGGGCGCATCGAGCGTGACGACGCCCACCCCCTCGATGACCTCGCTGCGGATGGTGGGATCGCTCACGATGGTGGCCCGTCTCTCAGCACGGCGGGGGAGTGGCGGAAGAACTGCTCCACGTCCTCCTCGTAGCGGTAGTCGATGTCCTTGGTGTTCACGGTCTTGCGGAGCCGGAGCGCCTGCACGAACGCCTCGACGGCGCCGGCGGTCGTGTACTGGTACTGGAACCCGGCGTCCTTGAAGGCCCGGTTGTCGACGCCGCGGCCGTACTTGAGCAGCTCGATGACCTCGGGTGCGAAGTCGACGAGGCCGAGGCGCTGGAGGGGGTCGGTGGCCACGGCGATGCCGAACGGCGGCATCGGGATGCCCCGCTTGCCGACGATGGCGGTGACCTCGCTCCAGGGGAGCTGCCCGTCGCCGGCCACGTTGAAGATGCCGGGCACCTCCTGGTCGAGCGCGAACAGCAGCGCCGACACCACGTCGTCCTCGTGCACCAGCTGGAAGCGCGGGTCGTAGCCGGCGACCTTGGGCACGAACGGGAGGTTCAGCGCCTTGGTGAGCGGGGTGGTGATGTCGGGGCCGAGCACGTTGGAGAAGCGCAGCAGGCTGAGCACCACGTGCGGGTTGTCGCGGGCGAAGTCGCGGACGTAGCTCTCGACCTCGAGCAGGCTGCGCTCGACGCGGGTGCGGGCCGGGGCCACGCGCTTGTCGGTCTCGCGGAACCAGTAGGGGTCCTGCGGCGACGAGCCGTAGACGAGGGCGGCGGACTTCACGACCACCTTGCGCACCGTGCTGCCGGCGGCCGAGGCCGCGGCGAAGAGGTTCATGGTGCCGATGACGTTGATCTCGTGCATGGCCCGCGACGACATCGTGGTGGAGTCGACCACCAGGAACGTGTGGGCGATGGTGTCGACGCCGGTGGCCTTCACGATCCGCGACAGGATCGAGTAGTTCTCGTCGGACCGGACGTACTCGGTGCGCTCGAGCTTGACCTTGGGCTCGCGGGTGTCGAGCCCGATGATCACGTCGACGTCGGGGTCGGCCTCGAGGGCCTGGGCCACGCGTCCGCCCCAGAAGGTGGACAGCCCGGTGATGAGGACGCGCCGACCCATCGCGGCCTACCCGAACCAGACCGAGCGGCGCTGGCGCAGCATGTCGAACAGGGCCTCTTGGATCTGCTGGCGGATGGCCTCGGACTCGTCCATGATCCGGCTGCGCGAGTAGCGGGGCTGGTCGGGCTCGACGTCGGGGAACGTGACCGGGTCGAGCACCCGCAGCTTGAACTTGGCGGGGAAGTGGACGGCGGCACCGAGCGGGCCGAACGCCATGTTGGCGGTGATGGGGAAGTACGGCGCGCCGATCGCCTTGGCCACCGACGGCAGCTTGAACAGGATCGGCATGCTCTCCTCGGCGCCCACCACGGCGATGGGGACGATGGGCACGCCGGCCCGCATGGCGATCTCGACGAAGCCGCCGCGGCCGAAGCGCCGCAGCCGGTACCGCTCGTTGTAGGTCTTGCCCGGGCCCTTCGAGCCCTCCGGGAACACCAGCACGAGCTGCTGCTGCTCGCGCAGGAGGCGGTAGGCGTTGTCGGGGTGGGCCACCACGCCGCCGGTGCGGGCCCAGAGGGTGCCGACGACGGGGGTGCCCTTGAAGAAGTGGTCGGCGAGGCCGTAGACGGGCCGCTGGAGCTCGGTCTCGACGCCGTGCATGATCGTGGGGGCGTCGGAGGGGATGGCGCCGGCGTGGTTCGAGACCAGCAGGGCACCGCCTTCGGTGGGGATCTTGTCGAGCCCCTCCCACTCCGCCCGGAACCACTTGCGGTACATGGGGTCGTAGGCCTTGCGCACCCATTCGCGGACCCGCTCGGAGCGGCCCCACTCGTCGACGTCGCCGGTGCGCGGGTCGTGCGGGCCGTCCGGCTCGGCGTCGGCCAGCGGTGGCAGGCGCAGGGGCACGATCTCCGCCGTGGTGGTGCGGGTCTCCTGGTCGGAGCGTTCCGATCCCTCATCGACGGCCATAGGGGTCGAAGGCTAGTTCCCGCCTGGGGGACCGCTCTCCGGGGCGGCCCGGTGCCCGGTGACCTGCTGCGTAGTCTTGCCCGGTGCGGCCCCACCTCCTCCCCGTCGCGGCGGTGCTCGCCGCCGTCTTGGCCCTCGCGGCGTGCTCGTCCGGGGCCGACGCCAGCGGGCCCAGCACCTCCTCGACCACCAGCACCACGGTCGATGACGGCCCGCAGATCACGGTGCGCGTCGTCGCCGACAGCGAGGTGCCCGACGGCGTGTCGCGGTTGCTCGACCAGGAGCACGGCATCGAGGTGCAGTCGATGAGCTCCACCGACGGCGCCACCATGGCCGAGCTCGATCCCACGGTCGACGCTGCCCTCGCCGAGCAGCCCGACGTCCTCGTCTACTCCGGTGGCACCAACGACCTGAAGACCGGCCCGCTGCAGATGCTGTCGGGGGTCGAGGAGCGGCTGGGTCGCTGGAGCAAGGACGCGTGCGTGGTGATGGCGGTGCCGATCTTCCGCTACCAGCGCGGGACCGACGCCGAGGTGGCCGAGCGCACCAAGGGCACCCGCCTCCTCGAGCAGGGCGCAGCGGGCGCTGGCGCCGAGGTGGCGTCGTACCTCGACGTGTCGCTGGCCATGGACCGCAAGGGCGAGGACTTCTTCGCCGAGGGCCCCCTCGGTGATCTGCACCCCGGAGCGGCCGCCTATCCCGGCATCGCCGACGCCATCGCCGCCCAGGTGCGCGCCTGCGGCTGATCGCCCGGCGCGGCGTCAGACGTCGTCGACGGCGTCTTCCAGGTCGCCGTCGTCGGTGAGCCAGGTGCGACCCGTGGCGCAGCCCTCGAGGGCGACGCACCACCGGCAGCCGTAGCTGGGGCGGTACACCGGCTCGGTGGTGCCGGCCCGCAGGGCGGTCAGCCGCCGGGCGGCGTCGACCGTGCGGGCGACGGTGGCGTCGAGGATGGCCTCGGTGACGGGCTCGGTGCGGGCCTCGGCGAGGTCGAGGTAGAACGACGCCACCAGGCGGGGCGGGACGCCGAGGCGGATGGTGTCGAGCAGGGCGTAGAACCGCAGGTCGTCGCGGTGGATGGGGTTCGGTGCACCGGTCTTGAGGTCGATG
Source organism: Aquihabitans sp. McL0605 (assembly GCF_049993875.1). Lineage (NCBI taxonomy): Bacteria > Bacillati > Actinomycetota > Acidimicrobiia > Acidimicrobiales > Iamiaceae > Aquihabitans > Aquihabitans sp. McL0605. The sequence goes on along the minus strand of NZ_CP188252.1, from coordinate 874,110 downwards.
ATGACCTTGCCCGCCTGCATCCCCCGGGCCGTCCCGAGCGTGAGGTCGACCTTGCCGCGCAGCCGGATCCGGCCGCCGGCCAGGTCGACGATCTGGCTGCTCTCGGTGACCGGCCGCCACTTGGCCTCCAGCGGCGGGAAGCACTCGAAGAACTTGGCGACCCGGTCGCTCGCGGTGCTGCGCAGCTCGGCGCGGTCGCCCTCGGTGCAGGTCTGGAGGAAGTCGGTGAGCCAGTGGTCGGACCCGGCCAGGCTGGCCATGGCCTCGTCGACCAGGTCGAGGGGGAGGGGCTCGCCCGGCCAGTGGATGCCCAGCTCGACGGCCTTGTGGGCGATGGACCCGCGGGCGATGGGGACGGTGACGGTGAACGGCTCGTCAGCGGCATCCTCGGCCAGCAGCCGCACCTCGCAGCCGTGGACGCGCCCCAGGAGGTGCTTGGACAGGTTGAGGTCCTCGTCGGGCGCCAGGTCGCCGAGGACGTCGGTGAGGCCGGCCTCGAGGTCGGCTCGCAGCCGCCGCCCGAGGTCCTCGGGGAACGTGGGGCGCTCGGCGCCCGCCGCCCCCAGGTCCTGGAGGGTCCGCTGCTGGGCCGGCGTGAGCTCCGGAGGCGTGGCGGTCGGCATGGGGGCGCAGCGTAGGGCCGCGGGAGGCGTGACAGGTCGAGGATCGTGTGCGAACATGTGTTCGATGCGGTCCCGGGACAGTGCCTCGATCATCCACGCCGACCTGGACTCGTTCTATGCGTCCGTGGAGCAGCGCGACCACCCCCACCTGCGGGGCAAGCCGATCGTCGTGGGGGGCGGCGTGGTGCTCGCCGCCAGCTACGAGGCCAAGGCGTACGGGATCTTCACGCCGATGGGCGGCCGGGCCGCCCGCGCCCTGTGCCCGCAGCTGATCGAGGTGCCGCCCCGGTTCGACGCCTACCTCGAGGCCAGCAAGGCCGTGTTCGAGATCTTCCGCGAGACCACGCCCCTGGTCGAGGGCATCTCGATCGACGAGGCCTTCCTCGACGTCAGCGGCCTGCGCCGGATCGCCGGGTCACCCCGCGAGATCGCCGTCGAGCTGCGGCGCCGGGTCCGCACCGAGGTGGGCCTGGCCATCAGCGTGGGCATCGCCGGCACCAAGTTCCTGGCCAAGGTGGCCAGCGCGGTGGGCAAGCCCGACGGGCTGCTCGAGGTGCCCATCGGGACCGAGCTCGACTTCTTGCACCCGCTGCCCGTCGAGCGGCTGTGGGGCGTCGGGCCCAAGACCGCCGAGAAGCTCCACGCCCGGGGCATCACCCGCGTCAGCGAGGTAGCCGCCCTGGAGCGGGAGGCGCTCGTCGGCATGCTGGGCCGCGGGTCGGGCCACCACCTCCACGCGCTCGCGCACAACCAGGACCCGCGCCCGGTGGTCACCGGCCGCCGCATGCGGTCGATGGGTTCGCAGCAGGCGCTCGGCCGCGCCCGGCCCCGCAGCGCCGCCGACCTCGACGCCACCCTCATCGGGCTCGTCGACCGGGTGGCGCGGCGCCTGCGCGGGTCGCAGCGGGTCGGGCGCACCGTCATCCTGCGCCTCCGCTTCGGCGACTTCACCCGCATCTCCCGCTCGCACACCGTGCCCGAGGCCACCGACGAGACCATCGTGCTGCTGGAGGCGCTCCGGGGCCTGCTGCACGCCGAGCTGCCCCGGATCGCGACCGAGGGGATCACCCTGATCGGGATCTCGGTGTCCAACCTCGAAGACGCCCGAGCGGTCCAGCTGGCCCTCCCGTTCGGTGGCATCGACCGGCGCTCGCTCGACGCGGCCGTCGACCAGGTGCGCGACCGGTTCGGCTCCTCGGCGATCGGCCGCACGGCGCTGGTCCGGCGCGGGCTCAGCCGGGAGGCCCCGCGCCTGCCCGACCGGGCCGAGGCCAGCTGACTGTCAGACCCCCTGGGGAAGATGGCGGGGTCATGGAGAGCACATCGCTGCAGTTCGCCGCCACCGTCCGCACCCTGGGAGCCGCCATCCGGGCGCGCGGCCTGGTGGTGCCCGGCTTCCGGTCGCCACCCCGGCGGGCAGGGGCCGAGCGCACGCTGCGGTGGGCACCCGATGGCTCGGCCACGGTGGCGGTCGCGGTGAGGGGCCGGCCGTTCCAGGCGGTGGTGGCCGATCTGATCGAGGGCGTCGTCATCGTCAACCAGCTCGAGGGGATCGACGCCACCCGCCTCCGCACCGCCCTGTGGGAGGAGGTCGTCGCCTCGCACGCCGAAGCCGCCTGGCCGGGTGCCGCCTGACCTAGCTTCGTGCCCCACCCGCCCGGGTGGCGCAACTGGCAGACGCGGAGGGCTTAAACCCCTCTGGGACCTCGGTCCCGTGCGGGTTCGATCCCCGCCCCGGGCACCACGGCTGACCAGCGTCGTTCCGGTCGGCGTGAGATTTGGCGGTCCGGCGGCCTTCGGACCTGGTGTGCAGCGCAACGCGACGGAGATGAGCCAGCTGGTGCGGTGGATCTGGGGGGTGCGGCTGCCGGCGTCGATCGCGCTGGTCGCCCTGGCCGCAGCCCTCGGGGTGGTCATCGGCAGCAGCGAGTCCCGCGCCGCCGACGCCCTGCCCTGGGTGGGCGGCGCCATCGTCGTGCTGGCCACGGCCGGCCTCATCGCGGTCGAGGTCCGGCGGGCGCAAGACGCCTGAGGTCACACCGTCAGCGAGAACAGGGTGTCGGTGTCGTCGGCGCCCACGCAGGTGAACCCGCACGACCGGTAGAGGGCCAGGGCGCTGGTCCACGGGGTGTCGGCTCGCACCAGCACCTCCACCATCGCCCGGTCGCGGGCCCGGGCCACCAGCTCGTCCACCACGGCCCGGCCGAGCCCCTGCCGGCGGTGGCTGCGGTCCACCGACACGCGCCGGATCCGGCCGCGGTCCTCCGGCTCGGGAAGGAGCATCCCGACCGCCACGATGCGGCCGCCGTCGTCGGCCACCACCACCTCTGCACCGTGGGCCACGTGCGTCGCCCAGATGTCGTCGAGGTCGGGGTTGAACGAGTCGTCGTAGGCCTCGCCCCAGCGCTCCCTCATGCCGTCGAGCACGAGGGCCCGCACCGCGTCCTGATCGTCGGGGGTGAAGTTCCGCACGCCGAGATCTTGATCGGTGGGGACGGGTGGCGATGATTCGGGTTCCGTGGCACCGTCAGAACCCGTGAGCTGCGTCCGCCACCAAGGAGCCCGACCATGCCCCGCATCACCCCGAACCTCTGGTTCGACAGCCAGGGCCTCGAAGCCGCCGAGTACTACGTGTCGATCTTCCCCAACTCCAAGGTCACCGACATCACCTACTACGGACCGGCGGGGCCGGGCCCCGAGGGGACGGTGCTCACCGTGAACTTCGAGCTCGACGGCCAGCCCTACACCGCCATCAACGGCGGGCCGGCGTTCACGTTCGACGAGGCCATCTCCCTGCTCATCGACTGCGCCGACCAGCAGGAGGTCGACCGCTACTGGGACACCCTCATCCAGGGGGGCGAGGCCTCGCAGTGCGGTTGGCTGAAGGACAAGTTCGGTCTGTCGTGGCAGGTCTGCCCGGTCGGCATGGAGGCGGTCCTGAACGACCCCGATCCGGCCCGGGCCGAGCGCGCCATGCGGGCCATGCTCGGCATGCAGAAGGTCGACCTCGCCGCCATCCAGGCCGCGGCCGACGGCACCTGACCCACCCGAGCCGCGGGTGGAATACCCTGGGGCGGCACAGCAGGCGGACGGAAGGCGGCGGAAGATGCGGGTTCCAGCGATGGTGCAGGCGGATCCGACATGAGCTCGGTGACCGTGTTCGTCGACGACGCGGTGCGCGGCAACCTGCCGAGCGTCTGCGCCAAGACCGGTGCCCCGGCGCGCAAGGTCATGCGGATCGACCAGGACCTGACCGGCTCGCTCGGTGCGCTGTGGCTCCTCGTCTTCTTCGGTCCGCCCGGGTGGGTGCTGTTCGCCGTGCTGGCCGCCAGCCGGCGCCGCCAGCACCTGGTGGTGCGGGTGCCGTACGCCGACGAGATGATCCGCCGCTACCACGCCGCTCGCCGGCTCACCTTCCGGGTGGCGGCCGGCGCCGGTGCCCTCCTGGTCGCCGCGTTCGTCCTGCCGTTCCTGTTCAGCACGTTCCCTCAGGGCCTCGACCTGGCCGCGGGGCTGTTCGTCCTGTCGGGCGGTCTCGTGGCGGTGCTCGTGTGCTCGTGGCGCGCCCAGCGGTTGCTCGTGGGCGTCGATCTCGACGCGTCGGGGCGCTGGGTCACGCTGAAGCACGTCCACCCCGACTTCGCCGCGGCCTGCGAAGCCGTCGACCGCGGCACCCCGGTGGCCCGGCCGATCCCCCGGTAGGTCAGGCCGCCAGCTGCGCCAGCAGCTCCTTGGCCAGGAGGTAGGCGTCGCCCGGCCACCGGGCCGACACGTAGCGGCCGTCGACCACCACGAACGCCGCGGAGTCGTCGGTGGCCGTGCCGCGCTTCGACCCGAGCGGGCCGCGCTCGAAGGTGCCGTCGGGACCGAGCGCGGCGGTGACCTCGTCCTGCACGTAGGCGGGGTAGGTGCGGTAGTAGCGGCCGAGCCGCCAGGCGGTGAGGTAGTAGGCCAGCCGCTCCTGCCACTTGGTGAGGGAGGTGGTGCGGTGGCCGGCCAGGACGGACCGCCCGGTCCCGGGGTCGACCGACCGGGCCAGCACCAGTACCCCGTGGCAGATGGCGGCGACGGGCCGGTCCAGCGTCCAGAACGCCACCACCTGCTGCTGGAGCGCGTGGTTGCCGAGGTACTGCCGCATGCCGGGGGCGTGGCCGCCGGGCAGCAGCAGCGCGTCGAACGACGCCACGTCGAGGTCGCCCCACACCAGCGGTTCCCCGAACGCCGGATCGTCGAGCAGCGCCCGGTAGAAGGCCTTGGGCTCATCGTCGGCGCCGAGCCGGCCGAAGATCACCCCGTCGGCCAGCTTGGGGTCGCCCGCAGGCACCGCGCCCGTCTGGGTGGCGAACACCACCTGGTGGCCCGCGTCGGTGAGCAGCCGCCAGGGCACCGCCACCTCGGTGATGTCGAAGTCGTGGTCGGGCAGCGGCACGAGGACCGTGCTCACGGGGCCACCACGTCGGCGACGACGTCGGCGAAGCGCCGGATCTGATCGGGGTCGCTGTCGGCGGGCACCAGCACCACCTCGTCGCAGCCGGTGGCCTCCAGGTCGACCAGGAACCGGTGCAGCGCGGCCTCGTCGTGGAGGGGCATCTGGTCGGTGAGCCAGGCCGCCACCTTGGAGCCGAACACGTCGAGGTAGCGGCGGGCGAACGTGCCGAGCGTGTCGGGCGCGCCCGGGCCGAGGGCGGCGAACGATCCGGTCACCAGCCGCGGGCGCTCGGTGCGTCCAGCATCGCGCCACGCCTGCTCGGCGAGGCGGAAGGTGGCATCGGCCTCGGCGGGGTCGGCCGCCAGGGTGAAGCCGGTCAGGCCGTCGGCCCAGCGCGCCGCCCGGGCCAGCGACTTGGGGCCGGTGCCGCTGCACAGCAGGGGCGGCCCACCCGTCTGGACCGGGACCGGTCCGACCGAGGCGCCGTCGACCACCTCGCCCCCCGCCCAGAGGCGGCGCAGCTCGGCCACCGTGTCGTCGAGGCGCTGGAAGCGGCCGGCGAACGGCGAGCCCAGCGCGTCGTAGTCCTGCTCCCGGCCGCCCACGCCGACGGCGACCTCGACCCGCCCGTCCGACAGCACGTCGATCGACGCCAGCTCCTTGGCGAGCAGCGCGGGCGCGTGCCACGGCGCCACCACCACGTTGAAGCCGATGCGGACCCGGTCGGTCAGCGCCGCCGCGGCCGTGCAGAGCGTGAAGCCGTCGAGGTTGTCGAACGCCACGCGCTCGCCGGCCGAGATCGACGAGAACGGCCCGTCGTCGACCGCCCGGCACCACGCCCGGACGCGGTCCCGGTCGAGGTCGGGGGTCATCTGCGGGAAGGCCAAGCCGACGTCCATCGCCTGATCATCGCCCAACCCGGGAACCTCGTGTCGATCTGGTCCACCCGTGGACTGGGATCGACACGGAGCTCGCGGAGGGCGGGGGCAGACCGAGCGGGCGCCGCCGGCCGGGTCCTGGCAGGCTCCGGCGGTGGAGATCCCGGCGAACCTGCGGTGGCTCCGAGACCGCGACGACGGTCGGGCCTGGCTCGCCCTCCTCGGTGACCGGGTCCGCCACGCCGCCGAGACGTGGCAGCTGGAGCTCGGTCCCGCCTTCGCCGGTGCCCACGTCTCGTACGCCTGCGCGGCCCGCACCCCCGATGGGACCGAGGTGGTCCTCAAGGTCCAGTACCCGCACGAGGACTGCCGCACGGAGGCCGAGGCGCTGGCGGCCTGGGATGGCCGTGGCGCGGTCCGGCTGCTCGCCCACGATGCCGAGCGCTGGACCCTGCTCCTCGAGCGGTGCCGCCCCGGCACGGACCTCGGCCGGTCGCCGCTGGATGCCGACGCCACCATCGACGTGATGGCGGACCTCACCGAGGCGTCGTGGATCGTGCCTCCGGCCGGCCACACCCTGGCGACCCTGCAGGACCAGGCCCACCGCTGGCTGGCCGCCATGGAGCCGACGTGGGAGGAGCGCGGCCGGCCCTTCCCCCGGGCCCGCCTCGACCTGGCGATGGCGGGCCTCCGCGAGGTGGCCGACGACCAGGGCCCCCAGGTCATCATCAACCAGGACCTCCACGAGCAGAACGTCCTCGCCGCGGAGCGGGCGCCGTGGCTGGTGATCGACCCGAAGCCGCTCGTCGGCGAGCGGGCGCTGTCGCTGGCGCCGATCCTCCGCTCCCTCGGCTACTTCCACGGTCCCACCGCTGCGCTGGCGGCCCTGGATCCCGTCGCCGAGCGGCTGGGCCTCGATGTGGGGCGCGTCCTCCGCTGGACGGTCGGCCAGTCGGTCGCCTGGGGCATGGACCCGTCGTCGACGATCGATCCCCGCCAGGCCGAGACCGTCGACCGGCTGGCCGAGCGGCTCCGGTCGACGAGCTGACGGGGCGGACGGCCTACGGTCTGGCGCCATGGGCCGCCGTCACCTGTACCTGCACGAGACCATCGACATCGTGGGGCAGGGCCAGTACGACTACATGGCCCACTCGGGCAAGGAGCCCACCAACGTGATGCCCGACATGCTCACGCTGCAGGGCACGTTCTTCGTGTGCGCCATGGGCGGGGGCCGGTGGCCGCAGGTGATCAACATCTGGGACGTCGGCGAGGCGGGCTGGCAGGGCTGGGCGGCCAACGTCGACCGCCTCAACCTCAAGCGCCGCAACGCCTTCTACGGCGACTGGTGGGACGAAGCGTCCAAGTGGCGCACGGGCGGCTTCGACCGCCTGTGCGGCGGCGTGCCGGGCAGCCCCACCACGCCGGAGATCGCCGAGCGGGGCGTGAAGGGCACCCTGTTCGTGCACCAGGCGCTCCAGGTCCGCCCCGGCTCCGGCCTCGACTACCTGGCCGCGGTCGTGGAGGAGCAGGTGCCCGTCTGGCGCGACCACGGCCACGAGCCCACCGGCATCTACGAGGTCCTCGGCAACCAGCACGAGGTGGTGGTGGTGTGGGCCACGTCGATCGCCGCCCAGACCCGGCTGCGCGCCAGCCGCGACGCCGCCCGCGGCCTGAGCGACGAGGTCGAGGCCGACGACCGCCTGGTGGCGTGGGAGCGCACCGCCGCCACCTTCGTCACCGGCGGCGACACCCACCTCATGACCCCGCAGCCCGGCACCGTCTACGGCCCCGACGACTGGGATGAGGCCTCGCTCGACGACTGGCTCGAACCGGGCTGATCCCCGCCGGTCCGGGCCTGCCGGCGGTCGTCCGACGGGCCTTGAATCGGCTCCGTGCCGGCCGATGGGAGGTCGTGCGGAGCGTGTGTTGAAGACCGGAGTCGTGCTGGCGGGCGCGATCGTCGTCGCCGCCCTGGCGGGATCCGCCGTTCCTGCGGCGGCCCGGCCCGGACGCTCAGCCGCACCGCCAACCGCCGCATCGCCGGCGGGACGACGGGCGGCCGCGCCACCGGCCGACCTCCCCGCAACGCCGACCGGCGTGGCCATCGCTCCCGGCCCCGAGCGGGTCGTGCTCAGCTGGGACGCGCCCGCGGCCGACCCGGCCCTCCTGGCGTACCGCATCACCCTCAGCACCGGCCGGACCGTCTGGAAGGCGGCGCCGGCGACCGGCGTGACCGTCACCGGCCTCGCCGATGGCGCGGCCGTCTCGGCGACGGTCGCCGCGGTCGGCGCGGGCGGGGTCGGGTCGATCGCCACCACGGCCGCCGTGACCCCGGAGCCGGTGCCCGAGACGCTCGCCCAGCTCCCCTTGAACAGCTGGTACTACGACATGGCGGTCGCGCCCGACGGCTCGATCTACCTGTCGACCACCGACGCCATCGTCGTCCGCAGCCCGGCCGGCGCCATCACCACGGTCGTGCACGGCGATGCCGCGACGCCCGCGGCCGAGGGATCCGCGGCCCTCGAGACCGCGGTGAAGCCGCGCTCGATGGCCCTGGCTGCGAACGGCGACCTCTACTGGTTCGACAAGGTCACGATGACGATCCGGCGCCTCCACGCCGGCACCGTCGACACCATCGCCGGCGTTCCCGGGGTGCCGTCGCCATCGATGGCCACCGGGCCGGCCGTGGGTACGTCCGTCGGCGACTTCGTCTACGCCCTGGCCGTGAGCCCCGTCGACGGCGCGGTGCTCTTCGTCGACTACGAGTCCGACGTGGTCCGGCGGTTCACCATCGGCGGGACCATCGCCACCGTTGCGGGCGTCCGTCACAACCCCGGCGAAGGCGCCTTCTCGGGCGACGGCGGGCCCGCCGTCGAGGCCGACCTCGACTCGCCCCAGGGCGTCGCGGTCGACGGCACCGGCGCCGTGTACGTGGCGGACACGTTCAACCACCGCGTCCGCCGGTTCACGATCGGCGGCACGATCGACACGGTCGCCGGTGACGGCACGCACACGTTCTCCCACGACCCGGTCGCCCCGGCCACCCAGACCGGCGTGTACGCGCCGGCGGAGATCGACTGGGCGCCAGATCGGGGTCTGCTGGTCGACACGACCGGTCGCGAGCGGGTGCTGAAGGGCACCCAGCTGGCCCGGTTCGGCAGCGACGCCTTCGACGGCGCCCTGACGATGGGTGATCCCGACGCGCCGGTGCTCGGCCAGCCCGAGACCGGCGCGTTCATGGCCAACGGCGACGTGGTCGGCCTGGCGTGGACGGACGGGAAGCTGCTGGTCGCGGTGGACCAGCCGGTCGGCCCCGTCGAGGCCGGCACCATGCGGGGCACGCTGCGGTCGGTCGGCCCGTGGCTGCCGGCTCAGGACCCGACCGCACCGGGTGCACCGGTCGTCGCCCCCACGGCCCGGCCCGGAGCCGGTTCCGCCCGGGTCTCGTGGCTCCCGGCCTCGGACGGGGGGAGCCCGCTCACCTCGTACGTGGTGACGGCATCGCCCGGCGGGCCCAGCGTCACCGTGCCGGCGAGCGCCACGTCGGCGCTGGTCACCGGCCTGGAGCCGGGAGCGGCGGCCACGTTCACCGTGACCGCGGTGAACGCCGTCGGTACCGGCGACGCGTCGGCGGCGTCGAGCCCGGTCGTGGTGCGCTCGAGCGCGCCGTTCGCCGATTGGTCGGCGCTGATCGATCGGCAGTACCGGGACCTGGTCGCCCGCCCGTCCACCAGCACCGAGCGCTCGGCGTGGATGGTCCAGTTCGCCGCCGCCACCGCCGATGCGGGGGACCTCGCCGACGCGCTGCGCCGCTCTCCCGAGAGCGCGACCGACGTCGATCCGGTCATCCGGCTGTACCGGGCGTTCCTGGGCCGGACCCCCGACGCCGCCGGCCTGCAGTACTGGCTCGCTCGCAAGCGGGCGGTCGCGCCGGCCCGGAGGTGGTCGCTGACCCAGATGGCCACCGCGTTCACCGCGTCGCACGAGTTCACGGCGAAGTACGGGAAGCTCACCTCGCTGGCGTTCGTGACCCGGATCTACACCGACGTGCTGGGCCGCCCGGCCGATCCGTCGGGGGTGGCCTACTGGACCCAGCAGCTCACCTCGAAGCGAAAGACCCGCGCCCAAGTGATGGTGGGGTTCTCGGAGTCGTCCGAGTACCGCACGAAGCAGGCCCGCCCCACCGACGCGGCCGCCGCGCACGTGCTGCTCCTGGGCCGGGCGCCGAGCGCCGACGAGACCCTCGACTGGGTCTCCCGCGCCACGTCGGGGACCACCGACGCCGTGCTCCTGGGGGAGCTGCTCGCCTCTCCGGCCTACGCCGCCCGCATCACCGGGTGAGGCGCTGTCACCCGCACGGGGTGGGCCGAACGGCCTGACCTGGTGGTCCTGCCTGGGAACGGACATGGACGCTCTGCCAGACTCCTCCGATGCCTCCACTGCGCCGAACCCTGATCGCCGGGGCCGTGCTCGTCACCATGGTGGTGAGCGGCTGCTCGGGATCGGGCTCGCGCGACGTCTCGGCCGACGGCGGATCCACCACGCCGGCCGACGTGTCCACCACGACGGCGCCCACCACCTCGAGCACCACGTCGACCACCGCGGCGCCCACCACCACCACGACGACCGCCCCTCCGGTCGATCCCACCACCGTGGCCGAGCCGGCGGGCCAGCCGCTCAAGTCCGGCACCGTCGGCACCCGCACCAAGGCCGTGCAAGCGGCGCTCAAGGCCCAGCACTACGACCTGGGTGAGCCTGACGGGCGCTTCGGGCTGAACACCACCATGGCGGTGTGGGCCTTCCAGCAGCTCCACGGCCTCACTCCCGACGGCGTCGTCGGGCCCGAGACCGAGCTGAAGATCCTCGCCCAACCGGCTCAGTCCATGCTGCGCCCGAACCTCGGCCCCACCCACACCGAGGTCGACCTCACCAAGCAGGTCATGATCGTCTGGCGCGACGGCCAGCCCACGCTCATCACCCACGTCTCCACCGGTAGCGGCGTCGCCTACTGCGAGGACACCGAGGTGGGGAAGAACTGCGGCGACGCCGTCACCCCCACCGGCGTGTACCACTTCGGCCGCCGGGTCCCCGGCTGGCGCGACGCGCCGCTCGGCCGCCTCTACAACCCCGTGTACTTCAACGGCGGCATCGCGGTGCACGGCGCCGCGTCGATCCCGGCCCACCCGGCCAGCCACGGCTGCGTCCGGATCCCGATGAGCATCGCCGAGTACTTCCCCACGCTCGTCAACACCGGCGACACCATCGAGGTCTTCCGCAGCTGACCCCGCGCCCGGCTCAGGCCTTGGCGATGATGGCGTCGCCGAACGCGGCGTAGGCGGCGGGGGCCGACTCGGCGTCGAACGCCAGCGGCGGGATGACCAGGCGGTGGACGCCGATCGACGCCATGTGCTCGATCGCACCGATCGGGTCGGGACCGCCCAGGTCTCGCGAGCCGGCGGTGACCTCGATGGCCGCGGGGTCGCGGCCGGCCTCCTCGGCGGCCTGGCGCATCACCGAGACCAGGTGGGCGATCTGCTCGGGCGTGCCCTTGCCCGGGAAGAAGCCGTCGCCCAGCCGCCCGGCGCGGCGCGCCGCCACCTCGGTGTGGCCGCCGACCACGATGGGCACCGAGGCGCCCGCCGGCGCGGGCAGGCTGATGGCGCCGTGCCACACGTGGTAGCCGTCGTCGAGGTCGACCGGCTCGCCGGTCCACAGCGCCCGCATGGCGGCCACGTAGGCGTCGAGCCGCTTCCCGCGTCCGGCGAACGGCACGCCGAGGGCGGCGAACTCCTCCTCGAGCCAGCCCACGCCGACGCCGAGCCGGAGCCGGCCGCCGGACATGCGATCGAGGGTGGCCACCTCCTTGGCGAGGATGGCCGGGTTGCGCTGCGGGAGGATCACGATGCCGGTGCCGAGCAGCAGCGTCTCGGTGGCCGACGCGATGTACGCCAGCCACACGAGCGGGTCGGGCATCGGCACCGTCTCGCCGCCGGGCATCTTCCCGCTGCGGGCGTAGGGGTACGTGGACTCGTACCCGCTCGGCACCAGGACGTGCTCGATCGTCCACACCGAGTCGAAGCCGGCCGCCTCGATCGCCCGGGCGCAGGCGACCGCGACCGGCCCTTCCGCGAGTGGTCCACCGTTGGCGAAGGCAACTCCGAAGCGCATGGCGCCGACCGTAGCCCTCGACCGGAGTTGGTGGTCCCGAGCGCGATCGGTCTAGCGTGACCCCGGTCACGACCGGTGCGTCACTGAGATCGCTGGTTGTACGACTTGGCCCGACAGCCTGGCTGCCTCCAAGGGGGAAGGCGCCGCGTCGGGCCGGGTCGCGCCCCGACCCACGTCGGCCCGGGGGTGCCGGCCCGATGTGACAGGGTGCAGCGGTGGATCAGCAAGGACAGCAAGACGGCGGCAGTGGCGGCTACGGGACCACCCCACCGGGGTGGGTCCCGCCTCCCGGTCCTGCTCCGCAGCAGCCCGCACCCCCGCAGGCGCCGTACGCGCCGTACGCGGGGGCGTACCAGCCCCCGCCGCCCGGGCCCTACCCGGGTGCCCATCCGGGCCAGCCGGTGTGGGCGCCGCCCCAGAAGCGCAAGCGGTTCGGCTGGGGCAGCCTGATCGCCGCCTTCTTCGTCGGCGGCCTGCTCGCCACCGGCGTGATCATCGGCGTCCTGGCCCTGCTCGTGGTGGCCTTCGGCACGCCCGACACCATCGCCAACACCCACCCGGGCGCGGCGGAGGGAGCCGAGGTCGCGAAGGTCGGCGACTGCCTGCGGAACAGCCCCGAGACGGCGGTCGTCGCCGATCGCTCCCAGGTGATCGACTGCGACGGGCTCCACGGCTCCGAGGTCACCAGCGTCGTCGTCACACCGGGGGCGCGGAAGGCACCGGGCCACGACAACCTGGCGTCGTTCGCCGACGACGCGTGCGCCGTGGCGTTCGAGGACTACGTCGGCAGCAGCGTCGACGACTCCGGGCTCGACTACGCCGCGGTGGCTCCCGACGCGTCCGCGTGGGCTGCCGGCGATCGCCGGATCTGGTGCCTGGCCGACACCACCACCCTCGACGTGGGCGAGGGCTCGGTCCGCAACTCGCACCGCTGACGGAATCCACCCGTCCCCGGTCCGCCGCGGGTGCCAGCATCGGGCCATGACCGATGCCCCGTCCGACCCGCTCACCGAGACCGCCCGCACCAAGCTGCGCCGCCTCGCCGATCGGGGGAGCTTCGACCGGGCCACGGCCAACGCCATCATCGACGAGGCCTACCTCGCCCACGTGGGCTTCGTGGTCGACGGGGAGCCGCGGGTCCTGCCCATGACCTACGGCCGCGACGGCGATGTCCTGTACCTCCACGGCGCGGTCGGCAACGCCATGCTCCGGGCCGCATCGGGCGCCGAGGCCTGCGTCACCATCACGCTGCTCGACGGCCTGGTGCTCGCCCGGTCGGCGTTCCACCACTCCATGAACTACCGGTCGGTCGTGCTGCTCGGCCGGCCCGAGGTGGTCGAGGACGAGGATGCGAAGCGCCGCGCCTTCGATGTGATCGTCGAGCACGTGCTGCCGGGCCGCAGCCAGGTGGCGCGCGCCACCAGCGCGTCGGAGCTGCGCAAGACGCTGGTGCTGCGCATGCCCATCGACGAGGCCTCGGTGAAGACCCGCGCCGGGGGACCCGTCGACGACGACGACGACCTCGATCGGCCGGTGTGGGCCGGGGTGGTCCCGCTCACGCTGGAGCCCGGCGCCCCGCTCCACGACGCCCTGCAAGTCGACGACGCCGAGCTGGCGCAGCTCCTCCCGCCGGCCGTCACCCGGCCGACGGCTTGACCTCGGCGGCGCGCATCGCCTGCGCCGACGTGCCGGCGGTCGAGTCGATGATCCGGATCACCGCCCGAGTGATGGGGACCAGGTGCTCCTGGTCGATCTTGTCGAGCGTGTCCATCTCGTCGAACAGGTAGAAGGGCGCCTCCAGGAACTGGACGATCGGCACGCCCTCGGAGTGGTAGAACGCGCCGTCGGTGGGCGGCTGGGTGCCGAACGCATCGGGAGCGAGGAGCATCGACCGGTTCACGCCCTCGGCGGTGAGCGCGGCGCTGACGGCCGCCTCCAGCGGGGGGATCCGGCTGGTGAACCACCAGCGGGGGACGGGCCGGCCGGTGGGGGCGACCTTGCCGTCGATCTCGGCGAACTCCAGGGCGGCGTGCTCCAGGTGGACCTCGAGCACCACGTCGGCCAGCTCGTCGCGGTGGGCCTCGATGTAGGCGAGCATCCCTGCGCCACCGGACATGTGGCCGCCCTGGAGGATGAACAGCAGGCGGTGCGGGCGAGCGGCGCGCGGCTGGGCCGCCCAGTACGCGGCCTGGGCCAGGACGAGCGAGGTGCCGCTCGCGTCCTCGACCGCCGAAGCCCACGGGCCGTCGTGGTGGGAGCCGATCATCACCGTCTGGTCATCCGCGCCGGGCAGCTCGCCGATGATGTTGTGCGACGTGTGCTCCTTCGCCGTCGACTCGACGGCCACCTTCACCTGCACCGGTCCCGTGGCGAGCTGCTCGTGGAGCCAGGCGCCGTCGGAACCGCTGATCCAGAGGCCCGGGATGGGCCGCTCCTTGCCGTCGTAGGGCACGAAGTACCGGCACGAGTCGCCCGGGTAGTCGACGAGCGATCCGATGAACGCCGCCGCCCCGCCGGCGATGGCGGGCTCCATCACCTCGGTGAACGAGGTGGAGAACGGGACCAGGTGGGTGGCGCCCTCGAGCGTGCCGTCGGGGTCGATGGTCCGGCCGGTGGGGTCCTTCGGGGCGCTGCCGGCGGTGGCCAGCAGACCGGCGGGGATCGAGATGAGCGGGCTGTCGACGAGCGCCGCCTTGCCGTCGACGCCCTCGGGGGCAGCCGGGTCGAACGCCGCCAGCTCGAGCTCCAGGCCGTCGGTTGGGGCGGCGAAGGGCACGGGGAAGCCGGTGATCTGGCGCGCCGCGCCCGTGGCGGGCGTGGCCGTGAGCGACCAGGCCGACGGCTCCCACCGCAGCACGGTCACCGGCTCCGTGCGGACGTGGTCGAGGCCGATCGCCTGGAACCGGTCCTCGATCCAGCCCTCAGCCCAGGTGTCGGCGTCGTAGCCCGGGCGCCGCACCCCCTGCTCCACGATCTTCTCGATCCAGCCGTAGATCTGGTCCTGGTCGGGCACGTCGGCGGTCCGGATGGTGCCGCTCCCGGCGGCCGCGGCGGCGGTCGTGGTGGTGGTGGTCGTGGCCTTGGCGCCATCGCTGCCGTCGTCGCTGCACGCGGCCAGGCCGCCCAGCGCCAACGCGCCGGCGGTGGCCCCGCCGGCCGCCAGGAACCAGCGGCGGTCGACGCCGGGCGCCGGCGCGGCGTCGTCGTTCGTGGTCGTGGGGTCGGCCATCAGTTGATCTGGCGCTCGCGGCCCTCCCAGTAGGGCGCTCGGAGCTTGAACTTCTGCAGCTTGCCGGTGGCGGTGCGGGCCAGCTCGTCGCGGAACTCGATGCGCTTGGGCACCTTGTAGCCGGCGAGCTTGGTGCGGCAGTGGTCCCGCAGCTCGTCCTCGGTGGCGGACTCGCCCGGCGCCAGCACCACGAGGGCGAGGATCAGCTCGCCCCACTTCTCGTCGGGCACGCCGATCACGGCCACCTCGGCCACCGCGGGGTGCGAGAACAGCGCGTCCTCGGTCTCGATCGACGAGACGTTCTCGCCGCCCGAGATGATCACGTCCTTCTTGCGGTCGGAGATGGTGAGGTAGCCGTCGGCGATGGTCCCGCCGTCGCCGGTGTGGAACCAGCCGTCGACGATGGCGGCGGCGGTGGCGTCGGGCTGCTCCCAGTAGCTCTTGAGCACGTGGTTGCCCCGGGCGAGGATCTCGCCCTCCTGGTCGATCTCGACGGTGATGCCGAGGGCGGGTGCGCCGGCCCGCCCGAGCTTGGCGGCGCGCTCGGTCGGGGTGTCGTCGTCCCACTCGGCGCGGGTGCGGTTCATGGTGAGCAGGGGAGCGGTCTCGGTGAGCCCGTAGATCTGGATGAACTCCCAGCCCAGCTCGGTCTCGACCCGCTCGATCGTGCGGGTGGGCGGCGGGGCGCCGGCCACGATGATGCGCGTCCGCCCGGCCCCCGGGATCGGCCCGTCCCACGTGCCGGCGGCGTCGAGGATCATGTTCACGACGGCCGGCGCCCCGGCCATCACCGTCACCCCGTGCTCCTCGACGCGGCGCAGGATCTCGGCGCCGTCGATCTTGCGGATCACGATCTGCTCCACGCCCATGCCGGTCATGGCGTACGGCAGGCCCCACCCGTTGCAGTGGAACATCGGCAGCGTGTGGAGGTGGACGTCGCGGTCGCTGACCCCGGTCTGCCACCCGAAGGTGCTGGCGTTGAGCCACAGCGACCGGTGGGTCTGCTCCACCCCCTTGGGGCGGGCGGTGGTGCCGCTGGTGTAGTTGATGACCGCGGTGGCGTCCTCGTCGGGCTCCCACGGCTCCGGATCGACGCCGTCGAGGGATCCGTCGAGGCCGAACAGGGCGGCGTCGGCCTCGTCGCCGATCGTGAACCGGTGCGGCGCGGTGACCCCCGACAGCACGTCCTCGAGCTCCGGGTCGACCAGCAGGACCGACGCGCCGGAGTGCTCCACGATGTAGCGCACCTCCTCGGCCGCCAGCCGGAAGTTGACGGGGACGAGGATGCGGCCCGAGCCGCTCACCCCGAAGAACGACGTGAGGAGGCGGGCCGAGTTGTGCGACACGACCGCCACCCGCTCGCCCTGGCCGACGCCCAGCCGGTCGAGCGCGGCCGCCTGGTTGCGGGCCCGGCGGGCCATCTCCCGGTACGTGACGGTGCCCCACGACGGGCCCGGCTGGTCGGGCTCGTCCACGAAGGCGGTGCGGTCCGGGTAGACGGCGAGCGCCCGGGCCAAGAAGTCGGGGATGGTCAGCGGAACCTTCATGGCGCGAACCCTAGGCACGGCGCCGACGGTCTCGCTGGGGGGTCAGGCGGGTGGCGCCGGCTCCACGTTGCGGATGGCCTCGATGAGGCGCTGGGTGGCGGCGACCAGGTCGCCGCCGCCCTCCTTGTGGCCCCAGACCATGTCCCGCGGCACGTCGAGGCCCCGGACGCCCTCCTGCTGGAGCACGTGGTAGCGGGCTTGGTCCGGTCGGGGGAGGGACCCGTCGTCGTCGGCCAGGTGGTCGAGCCACTCGCGCTCGATCACGGCGAGCAGCCGCTCGGCGACGGCCGTGGCCGCGTCGTCGGTCGAGGCGTCGATGGTCTGCCCGCCGCTCGCGTGCATCAGCGTGGTGCCGTCGCCCAGGGCGACGAGGGTGAAGCCCTGCCGGTCGCCGGTGGGGAGGTCGATGACCACGCCCCACACGGTGGGGTGGGCGGGGCCGGGCGGGGTCAACCCCGCCTCGACCGAGGCGAGGGCGCGGGCGCGGCGGTCGACGTAGGGGTTCGCGCCGGTGCCCGATCCCTTGGTGGTGTCCTTGTTCCGGCGAAGCATCCGAGGAGCCTGGCACACCCGATGTCGGGTAGGAACGGGGGATGCGCATCGGGATCTTCGCCAGCGACGCCAACCTCACCACCCTGGTCGATCGGGCCAGAGAAGCGGAGGCCGACGGGTTCGACTCGTTCTGGCTCCCGCAGATCTTCGGGGTCGATGCCCTGAGCGCCCACACGCTGATCGGCGCCACCGTGCCCCGCATCGAGCTGGGCACCGCGGTGGTGCCCACCTATCCCCGCCACCCCATGGTGCTGGCCGGCCAGGCGCTCACGGTGTCGGCGGCCAGCGGTGGCCGGCTGACGCTGGGCATCGGCCTGTCGCACCAGCTCGTGGTCGAGGGCATGTGGGGCTACTCGTTCGACAAGCCGGTCCGGCACATGCGGGAGTACCTCTCCGCGCTGGTGCCGCTGTGCGCCGGTGAGAACGTGTCGTTCCAGGGCGAGACGCTCAGCGCCAACGGCGGGATCATGATCGAGGGGGCCAGCCCCGTGCCGGTGATGGTGGCGGCCCTGGGCCCCGCCATGCTCAAGCTCGCCGCCGAGCACACCGCCGGGACCATCACGTGGATGACCGGCCCCAAGACGCTGGCCGACCACACGGTCCCCACCCTGCTGAAGGCCGCCACCGAGGCCGGCACGGGCGAGATGCGCGTGGTCACCTCGCTGCCGATCGCGGTCACCACCGATGTCGACGGCGCCCGGGAGCGCGCCTCGCGGGTGTTCTCGATCTACAACCAGCTCCCCAGCTACCGGGCGATGCTCGACCGGGAGGGTGCCGACGGCCCGGCTGACGTGTCGCTGATCGGGAGCGAGGCCGAGGTGCTCGCCGGCGTCGAGCGGTTGCGCAGCGCCGGCGTCACCGACTTCGTGGCCAGCGAGTTCTCGGCCGACCCCGACGTGATCGCCGAGACCCGGGCCCTCCTGAGGTCGCTGCTCTAGGAGGCCTCGGCCGCTAGGAGGCGCCGGCCTCCAGGAAGCCGGCGTCGACGAAGACCTCGCGGGCGCGTGCGGCCTCCTCGGCCTTCACCAGGACCTTGCAGTCGGCGGGGTAGAGCTGCGAGGCCTCGCCGAGGTCGCCGGCGTCGAGCAGGTAGAGCGTGAGGCCTTCGTTCAGGAGCTCGGTGACGACGATCTGGACCTCGAACGCCTTCTGCGCGCCGAGATCGATGGTGACCGGCTCGGGGTGCTCCGCCAGCTCGGCGGCGGCCGCCTGGGCCTTCGCCTCGTCGTCGGGGTGGTTGAACAGGCCCATGGTGCGCTCCTCGGTGGCCGGAGATCCGCTCGCCGGCATCGCTTGGTGCGCTCACCTTACGGGTGACCCGCCCATCCGGTGACGACCGCCGGGCGGCTGACTATTGACAGTTGCTGTGCCACTACTTAGCGTCGGGGGCATGAGCGATGCTGCCTTCCCGACGCCCCCCTCCGATGCCGGCCAGGTGGCGGCCGAGCACCTGGCGGGCAAGGGCCACACCATGCCCGACGGCGAGCAGATGGCGGCCTACCTCGCCCCCATCGCCGACGGCACCGACGGCCCGGTCGTCATGCTCAACCTCAACAAGTACCGCGAGCGAGCTGCCTACGCCGACGGTCGCGACACGGCCGGCCGGTCCGGTCGCGAGGTGTACCTCGACTACGGGATCGTCGCCCAGCAGGCCCTCGGCCACGTCGGCGCCAAGATCCTGTGGGCCACCGAGGCCACCACCCCGCTGATCGGCTGCGAGCACGACGCCTACGACGAGGTCCTGGCCATCTGGTACCCGAACCGGGCCGCGTTCGTGGAGCTCACCAACTTCCCGGGCTACACCGAGGCGCTCCAGCACCGGGAGGCCGCCCTGGCCTGGTCCTCGCTCATCCCCTGCGTCGGGAGCGACGACGGCACCCTGAAGACGCCGTTCGATGTCTGAGCCGTTCACCAGCCCGTTCGACCGACCCGAGGTGGTGGCGGCCTCGGAGGCGTGGGCCGCGTCGGGCCGCTGGATCCCCGCGGGAGGCCACCAGGTCTGGTGCGCCCGCTTCGCCGCCACCACCGCCGTCGGCAACCCGCCGCTGCTGATCCTCCACGGGTTCCCCACCAGCGCCTACGACTGGAAGGCGGCGCTGCCGGCGCTGCGCGCCGAACGAGACGTGGTGGTCCTCGACGTGCAGGGCTTCGGTCTGTCCGACAAGCCCGACCACCGGTACTCGATCCGCGGCTACGCCGACGACGTCGAGGCGGTGATCGCGGCCGAGGCGCTCACCGAGGTCGACCTGGTGACCCACGACATGGGCGACACCGTCGGTGGCGAGATCCTGGCCCGCACCCTGGAGGGCACGTCGGCGCTCGCGGTCCGCCGGCGCGTGGTCACCAACGGATCGATCTACATCGACATGGCCCAGCTCACCCTCGGCCAGCAGGTGCTGCTCGGGCTGCCCGACGAGCGCAACGACCAGGTGGCCTCCGACGGCGGCACCGCCTTCCGCGCCGGGTTCGTGGGCACCTTCGCCCCCGACACGCGGATCGACGACGCCACCGAGCTCGACCTCGACGTGGTCGTCCACCAGGCGGCGCGCGCCGGCGGGTTGGCGATGCTGCCCCGGACCATCCGCTACATCGAGGACCGCCGCGCCGAGGAGCGCCGCTTCACCGGCGCGATCGAGGCCCACCCGGCGCCCGTCGGCCTGGTGTGGGGCGACCTCGACCCGGTCGCGGTGCACGCCATGGCCGAGCGCTTCAGCACCGTCCGCACGGATGCGCCGCTGATCACGCTCGACGGCGTCGGCCACTACCCCATGGTGGAGGCGCCCGACCGGCTCGCCGCCGCCGTCCTCCACCTGCTCGACACCCAGCTGGCCTGAGCGCCGTCACCCGAAGGAACCCGAATGACGATCGAGATCACCCTGCTCGGCACGGGCAGCCCGCTGCCCGATCCCAACCGCGCCGGGCCGTCCACCCTCGTGCGCGCCGGCGGCAAGACGTTCCTGTTCGACGCGGGCCGGGCCGTCGGCCTGCGCCTCGCGGCGGCCGGCGCCGCGTGGTCGATGCTCGACGCCGTCCTCCTGACCCACCTGCACAGCGACCACATCACCGACCTCAACGACGCCATCACCGGCCGCTGGGTGACGAGCCTGGCCCCCAACCCGCTGCCGATCATCGGGCCGGGTCACACCCAGATCGTGGTCGACGGGATCCTGGCGATGCTCGGCCCCGACATCGGGTACCGCATCGCCCACCACGAGGACATGACCGAGGGGCCGGAGCCGGTCGTGACGGAGTCGGCCGGCGGCGTGGTGCTCCACGATGCCGACGCCGACGTGCGCATCATCGCTGCGCCAACCGACCACAAGCCGGTGGAGCCCACGCTCGGCTACCGCATCGAGCACGCCGGCCAGGCCGTGGTGATCGGCGGCGACGGCGTGCCGTGCGCCGGCCTCGACGAGCTGTGCGCCGGTGCCGACGCCTACGTGCAGACCGTCCTGCGCGACGACCTGGTCAGCCAGATCCCGATCCAGCGCTTCCTCGACACGATCGACTACCACTCCACCGTGCGCCAGGCCGGCGAGACGGCAGCCCGCGCCGGCGTCAAGACGCTGGTGCTCACCCACCAGGTGCCCACCCCGGCCCCGGGCTCCGAGGCCGAGTGGATCGCCCTGGCCGCCGAGGCGTTCTCCGGCGAGATCGTCTTCGGCGACGACCTCACCGTCGTCACCGTCTGACCCTGGCCAAGCCCCCGGGTACCGACCCGACCCGTCGACCCGTCGAACGTTCGAGCGCGGCGGGGAGGGTCAGACGACGGTCCAGCCGCCGTCGACGGGGAGGGTCTGGCCGACCACGTAGGTGCTGGCGTCGGACGCCAGGAAGAGCAGGGCCCCGTCGAGCTCGTGCTCGGCGCCCTCGCGCCCGATCGGGGCGCCCCGCTTCACGAACGCCTCCGACGCCTCGTCGCCCCACATGACCTCGGTCATCTCGCTGCGGAACCACCCGGGGGCGATGCCGTTGACCCGCACGCCCTTGCGGGCCCACTGCGCACCCAGCTCGCGGGTGAGGTTCACCAGGCCGCCCTTCGACGCGCAGTACCCGGCCTGCTTCACCGGGGTGCCACCGATGAAGCCGAGGATCGACGACACGTTGACGATGGCGCCGCCACCGCTCGCCACCATGGGCTCGAACGCCAGCTGGCAGAGGCGGAACGGCCCGGTGAGGTTGACCGCCATCGTCCGCTCCCAGCTCTCGGGCGTCTCCTCCTCGGCGGGGCCGATCCACGAGGCGCCGGCGTTGTTCACCAAGATGTCGAGCCGCCCGCCACCGGCCTCGACGGCTGCGGCGATGAGGCGCTCGCAGTCGTCGGCGACGGCCACGTCGGTGGCGACCGGGACGATCCGCTCGCCCAGCTCGTCGGCCAGCTCCTGCAGCGACTCGGCCCGTCGGGCCGCCACCACCACGGTGGCGCCGGCCGCGTGCAGGACGCGGGCGAACCGGCGCCCGAGCCCGGCCGAGGCACCGGTCACGACGGCCACCTTCCCGTCGAGGCGGAAGGGTGCGTACGGGTCGAGAGCGGGGGAGGTCGACATGGCCCGGAGCGTACGCGGGCCGGGTTCGCCCGTGGCGCTGGCAGGCTGGGGCGATGAAGATCCGCATCGGGTTCGGGTTGGGGACGCACACGTCGGCCAACGAGGCAGGGTCGTTCGGCGAGCTGGTCGATGTGCTCGAGGAGCTGCGCTTCGATTCGCTGTGGCTGTCGGAGCGGCTCACCGGCGATGGGCCCGATCCGCTCACCGCGCTCGCGTTCGCCGCCGGGCGCACCCGCAAGCTCAAGCTCGGCACCGGCGTGCTCGTGCTGCCGGGCCGCAACCCCGTCGTCCTGGCCAAGGAGATGGCATCGCTCGACCGCTTGTCGGGCGGCCGGTTCCTGCCCGCCGTCGGCCTGGGCGCGCCCACGCCGGTCGAGCACCAGGCGTTCGGCGTCGACCGCAAGGACCGGGCCGCGTGGTTCGACGAGGCGATGGGCCTGATGCGCCGCCTCTGGACCGAGGACCACGTCACCCACCACGGCGAGCGCTTCCGGATCGAAGACGTCACCCTGCGCCCCAAGCCCATCCAGCAGCCCATCGACGTGTGGCTCGGCGGCCAGGCCCCCTCCGAGCTGCGCCGGGTCGGGCGGCTCGGCGACGGCTGGCTCCCGTCGTTCTGCACGGTCGACGACGTCGCCCGCGGCTGGGAGGTCGTCACCGCCACCGCCGCCGAGCACGATCGCACCATCGATCCCGAGCACCTCGGCGTGCTCGTCACCTACTCCTACCGGGCCATCCCCGATCGGGTGCGGGCGCTGCTGGCCGCCCGCCGGCCCGACCTCGACCCGGCCGACGTGATCCCCGTCGGCCTCGACGCGCTGCGCCAGCGCCTCACGCAGTTCATCGGGGTCGACGCGTCGAAGTTCGTCGTCGTGCCGCTCGAGGAGCCCGACGACTGGGGCACCGAGCTCAAGGCCATCGCCGACGCCGTCGGCGACCTCCAGAACTGACGCGCCGGGCCCGGGAGCCGTCAGACCCGGGAGCCGTCAGACCCGGGGGAAGCAGGCGGCGATCTCGGCCAGGTGGTGGTTGAGCGGCGTGGCGCCGGTGGCGCCCGACTTCCCCAAGCGGACCACGATCACGTCGCGGGCCGGGAAGGCGATGATGCGCTGGCCCTCGAAGCCGTGGGCGCCGAACGGCGTCTCGTCGAGGTCCCAGCTCCACCACTGGGCGCCGTGGATGACGTCGTCGTCCCACGACCGGGGCGCCCGGCTCCAGTCGATCCAGCCGTCGGGGACGATGCGGGCGCCGTCCCAGGCGCCGCCGCGCAGCGCCAGGAGCCCGAAGCGGCACCAGTCCTGGAGGGTGGCGAACACGTAGGACGATCCGATGAACGTGCCGGCGTCGTCGTAGCGGGCGATCGCCGAGCGCATGCCGATGGGGTCGAAGATGCGGTCGTGGAGGAACCGGTCCATGCCGTCGCGGTCGAGGCCGAGGGTGCGCTGGAGGTTGGCGGCGATCACGTTGGTGGTGCCCGAGGAGTAGGTGAACGCCTCGGGCGTCCCGGGCTCGGCGACGAGCGGGAAGCCGGCCGCGAACGCAGCCATGTCGGCCGACGGCTCGCCCCAGAGCATGGTGACGACATCGGGCAGCTCCGGCCCGCCGAGGTCGTAGTACTCCTCGGTCCACTGGAGGCCCGGGCGCATCGTGAGCAGGTGGTCCCAGGTGATCACCGCTCGGGGGTCGTCGGCTGCCGACATCCACTGCGGATCGCCGACCGGCCGGGCGATGTCGACGGCGCCATCGGCCACGGCCACGCCGACGGCCAGGCTGGTGATGCTCTTCGCCATCGACCAGCTGCGCAGCGTGTCGCCGGGCGCGACGGCCTCGGTGCGGATGTCGCCGTCGAGCGCCGCCAGGTCCTCGACCACGCGACGTCCGTAGCGCTCGAGCACCAGGCGTCCGCCGGCCACGACGGCGACCGCACCGGTCAGCCCGAGGGTGTCGTCGAGCTCCGACGCGAGGAGCGCGTCGACCAGCTGCTCGACGCGCGCCTCGTCGGCGCCGGCCTCGGTGGGCGTCTGGCGCTCCCACGCCTCGGTGGGCCAGGCGACCCCGGCGGGAGCTTCGGGGAGGGCGATGACGGGACGGTCTGGCGGCGGCTTCACGCCGCCGATGGTGTCACGCCCGCAGGTGCAGCGTCACCGACAGGGCCAGGTGGTCCGACAGCGATCCGGCCGGACCGCCCCGCGCGGGCCGCCCGGAGAACGCCCAGCGCCGCGGCCGCTCCACCTCGACGGCCAACCCGTCGGGCACCGACAGCCACAGGTAGTCGATGCGCTCCTTGCGCGAGCGTGGGGCCGTGGCCTCCGCCTCCGCCTCCGCCTCGTCGAGCACCTGGTCGGGCTCGTCGGGATCGGGCGGGAGCTCATCGGGGGAGGCGAACGTGCAGGTCGGCCCGCGGCCCACGCCGTGGTCGGCCCACACATCGGTGACCTGCAGCCGGCCCAGCCGGGTGGCGAGGTCGCGGTAGCGGTCCGCGGGGTCTGGGAGCGACGGGTCGGGGTCTCGGGCCTGCACGTTGAAGTCGCCGACGATCAGCAGCGGGCTCGCCGGGTCGTGCTCGCGCTCGGCGAACGCCACCAGCTCATCGACCTGCCGCATCCGCGCCGCGTGGTGGCGGGTGGCGTCTTCGGAGCCGGGCACGGGGAGCAGATCGCCGCCGGCGAACAGGTGGGTGGAGATGACCTCGACGGGCGGCAGGTCGGGATGCACCCGGACGGCCACGAACTGGGCGCCCTTGGTGGCGAACGTGTCGGAGTCGCGCAGGTCGCCGCCCGACCGGTAGCCGTGCTGCGCCGTCCGCACGAGCTGCACATCGGGTCCCACCAGGGTGGCCAGCCCGCTGCCGGTGAGCCGGGGCCGGCGGGCGCGTGGCCCTGCGACCAGCGTGGCCTCGGGCCAGCCGCGAGCCACCGCGTCCTGCTCGGATCGCTCGAAGCACTCGCTGAGCGCGGCCACGTCGAAGCGGCCCGCCAGCGCCTGCCCGACGAGGGGTGCCCGCTCCTCGACGTCGGGCGCGAACCACCCGTCGAGGCCCGGCAGCCGCGGGCCGGTGGTCCACAGGCGCGGGGCCAGGAGCCAGGTGTTCCAGAACGCCACCCGGACCGTGGCGGCCCGGTCTTCGGTGGGCGTGGCGGTGGCGGCCACGGGGGCGGCGGTGGGGTCGGTGGTCACCGGGCCGACGCTAACGAACCGGGTTCGGATCGGTCACCCCGCCCGCATGGCCTGGACCGTGGTGATGGGGTCGGCCTCCTCGGGGGGCTTGTCGTCTCGGTAGCGGACGACCCGGGCGAAGCGGAGGGCCACGCCGCCGGGGTACCGGGTGGAGCGCTGCACGCCGTCGAGGGCGATCTCGACCACCTGCTCGGGCTGCACCCACACGACGCCGGTCTGGGGGCCCGACCACTGGTCTTCGCGCTCGGCCAGCGCCAGGAACCGCTCGGTCTGCCATCGCAGCAGGTCGTCGGTGAGGCCCTTGAACGTCTTGCCCACCATCACGAACCCGTCTCGGGTGGTGGCCGGCGACCCGTCCACCGCCCGGGCCCCGAGGTGGAGGTTGGACAGCCAGCCGGTGCGGCGGCCGTGGCCCCACTCGACGGCCAGCACCACCAGGTCGAGGGTGTGGACCGGCTTCACCTTGCGCCACGCCTTGCCCCGGCGACCCGCCAGGTACGGCGAGCCGATCGCCTTGACCACCACGCCCTCGTGGCCCGACGCCAGCGCCGAGGCCAGGACCGCCTCGCCCGCGTCGGCCTGGTCGGTGACGGTGCCGGGGATGCAGGAGGCGCCGGTGAGGTCGGCCAGCAGCGGCCGCCGGACCGAGACCGGCTCATCGATCAGGTCCCGGCCGTCGAGGTGGACGAGGTCGAAGAAGAACGGTTGGACCGAGCCGGCGGCGGCCTCCACCGTGCCGGCGCCCTCGTCGGACCGGATGCCGCTGGCGGAGTCCTGGAACGCCACGGGCCGGCCCGACGCCGGGTCGACCACGAGCGCCTCGCCGTCGAGCACGAACGACGAGCCGGGGAACGTGCGCACCAGGTCGGCCACCTGGGGCAGCCGCTCGGTGATGTCGTTGAGGTTGCGGGTGTAGATCGTGACCTCGTCGCCCGCCCGGTGGACCTGGATGCGGATGCCGTCGAGTTTCCACTCCACCGCCGACTCGCCCAGCTCGGCGAGGGCCTCGGTGACCGATGCGGCGGTGGACGCCAGCATCGGCTGCACCGGCCGGCCCACCTCGAGGGCCACCGCTTCGACCGCCGCCCGGTCCTCGGTGAGGGCGATGCGGGCCACGGTGTCGAGCCGGCCGCCGAGCATGATCGCCCGCCGCACCACCGTGGCCGGGATCTCCGACGCGGTGGCGACGGCGTCGGTCATCACGCCGGCCAGCGCCCCCTGCCGGAGGCCGCCGCCCACCAGCTGGAACAGGAACGCCGACTCCTCGGCGGTGGCCCGGGCCAGCACCGCGCCGAGCAGCTCCTGCTTGCGCCCGGCCGAGCCGGTCCCAGCGGTGCCCGCCAGCACCGTGAGCACCTCGTCGATCTCGTCGATGGTCAGCGAGGGCTCGGCCGCCGGCGGCTGCTCGGCGCTGGCGATGGTGCGCCACCCCACGCCGATGCGGCCCTGGCGCGGCTCGCCGGTGAGGAACCCCACGGCCGGCTCGATCTCCTGCGGCTCCAACCGGCGCAGGAGCGCAGCCAGCGCGTCGCGCTTGTCCGAGCGTCCGGAGACGCCGGCGACCTGGGCCGATGTGGCCACCACCTCGACGAACAGCATGGGGTCGTTCTACCGCGCCCCCCTGACAGCGAGGCGAGCGGTCGGCGCTACAGGTAGCCCGTCGACGCCAGCTCGGCGCGCACCCGGGGCTCCTCGTCGGGGCGGACGTACAGGTGGCAGTGCTTGGGGAACAGGCTGCCGAGGCGGGGGTTCTCGCTCTGGGCCACCAGGTAGACGGACAGCCCGGCGCTCTTGAGCCGCTCGACCTCCATCTCGATCTCGAACTCCTTCTGGAGCCCGAGGTCGATCTCGACCGGTCGGACGTGCTCGTCCGTGGCCGTGCCGCCGTCGGGCCCCTCGTGCTCGTGCCGCTTGAACCAGCTCATCCGTCGCCCTCCGAAAGCTCGATGAACCGAGCGTAGGTCTTCCCGTGACCAGCGCCGCTCAGGGGAACCGCACCTGGGCGTGGCGCATGTACTCGCTGCTCGAAGCCAGGTCGACGGCCAGGGCCAGATCGCCCTTGGTGAGGATCTGATCCGCCCAGTAGACCCGCCCGGCCGGGTCGGGCGTTCGGCCGAGCAGGTCCTCGTAGAGGCGGGTGACCCGGGCGCGGCGGCTCTCGGGCGACTGGTAGAGCCGGAGCGCCACCGAGGTGCGCCCGTGCTGCGCGGTCTGCGAGACCCAGTAGGCCTTCCCAGCGGCGTCGGGGGCTCGGCCCAGGAGCTTCCCGTACAGGTCGGTCACCCAGCCGCCGGTCGTCCCGCCGCCCGCGCCCCGGAAGTACTCGTCCGAGGCGTAGAACGCCGCGGCGACCTGGGCGACGCTCCGCCGTCCACCCTGGATCTGCTCCACCCAGTGGGCGGTGCCCGAGGGGTCGCCGTGGCGGCCGAGGGTGTCCTGGTAGAGCTGGTCGACGACCGCTCCGATCCACTCGTCCGACCCGGCCAGGCGGTGCAGGAACGCCGGTCGCGTGGTGGCGTGCGCTGTCAGGGCGGCGGTGAGGTCGTCCTCCTCCGTGGGGGTCGGGGCGCGGTGGAGGAAGTCGTCGTAGGCCGCCTCGACGAACGCATGGTCCGGCGACCGGACCGTGATCGTGACCATCGGGATCCGGTCGCCGGAGGCGATCAGGCCGACCTGAGACACGACGTCGGTCGGGATGTACGAGAACGTGTCGGTCCCCTCGAACCCGGGAGCGGGGGTGTAGCTGAACGACCCATCGGTCTGAAGGTCGAGCGAGCCGTGCTCGGGCATGGTCTGGTCCCAGGGGAGGGCGTAGAGCCCCCGCCCGGTGTCGTTGAGCAGGACGCTGTGGGCCACGTCGACGTGCAGCACCTGATCACGGGTGACTCGGTAGGCGTCGTCGCCACCGGTCGGGACGGGGAGCGGACCGAACCCCTCGACGGTCACCGTGATCGTCTGGTCGCCGGCGGTGATGGTGGAGGTGTTGATCGGGGGCTGGCCGTTCGTGGCCGCGAAGGAGAAGTTCACCGAGCACGTCGCCCCCGGGGCGAGCGCCCCGCAGCCGTACGCCTGCATCGTGTACGGCGCACCGGGGTCGGTGATCGTGATGGGGTCGGTGGTGGTGCTCCCGAGGTTCTCGAGGGTGAGCGAGCGCACCGTCGGCGAGCTGCCCGGCTTGGTCGGGAGGAAGCGGATCTGGGTGTCGGTGGCGAAGAGGAACGGTCCGGCGGCGGGATGGGCGTCGGTCTTGGTGGTCCCGTGGACGTGCACCGCCGTGCTCCCGCCGGCCCATGCCACCGTGACGTCGGCGGTCGCCGTGCCGGGGGCCGTGGGGGCGAAGGCGATCTTGACGACGCACGACGCCCGCATCTGGAGCTTCGGTCGACCGTCGCAGTGCGGCGAGTTCGGATCGTTCACGATCGAGAACGGGCTCGAAGCCGGCGCCGACGCGGTGAGCCCGGTGGCGGCGGCCGTCCCGGTGTCGAAGATGAAGGCCTCCACCGTGCTGGTGTCGCCGATCGCGGTCGGGGGGAGCTCCAGCTGGTCGTTGTACGCCCACATGTCGACCTTCGGCGGCCACGGTGCCGGCTCCGCGCCCGCCGGGCCGGCCGGCGCCACGAGCACGGTGGCGGCGGCGCACACGCCGAGGACGACGACCAGGGCACCGGCCGACCGTCGGGCCCGGGCCAGGACGTTCTCGATCATCATCAGCTCCTGCGGGCACGAGGGAGCAGACCCGCCACCCGGTCACGTCGGCACCGGGGCCGAGATGTTGAGGCCGGGCGCCCGCCGCCTTACCACGCCAACCGATGGTGGCATCGAAGGCCAGGTCTGGCACCCTGGACGGCCGTGTTGCAGGTATCGAACCTCCGGGTCGATGTGGGTGGTGTCACCCTCATCGACGGCGTGACGTTCACCGTGCGCGCCGGTGAGAAGGTCGGCCTGGTGGGCCGCAACGGCGCCGGCAAGACCAGCATGCTCAAGGTCATCGGCGGGGCCAACGACGCGTCCGGCGGCTCCGTCCGCTACGACGGCGGCCTCGGGTACCTGCCGCAGGACCCCCGGCTCGACATGGTCCCCGACGACGTCACCGCCCTGCGCCACGTGCTCAGCGGCCGCGGGTTCGACGAGGCCCTCGAGCGCATCGAGAAGCTCCAGGTGGCCATGGAGGGCGATCCCTCCACCCGCAACATCGAGCGCTACACCCGGGCCCTCGAGCGGTTCCGCATGGACGGCGGCTACTCGGCCGAGTCCGAGGTGCGCCGCCTCGCCGCGGGCATCGGCCTGGCCGACGAGAAGCTCGACCTGCCGCTCGGCGCCCTCTCGGGTGGCCAGCGCCGCCGGGTCGAGGTGGTGCGCATCCTCTTCGCCGGCTCCGACGTGCTGCTCCTCGACGAGCCCACCAACCACCTCGACGCCGACGCCAAGATCTGGATGCTCGACTTCCTGGCCGGCTACCGCGGCGCGCTCATCGTGATCAGCCACGACCTCGACCTGCTCGACGAGGCCATCACCCGCGTCATCCACCTCGACCGCGGCGCCGACACGGCCACCGGCACCATGCACGAGTACAAGGGCACCTACACGCAGTACACCAACGCCCGAGAGGCCGACGAGGTGCGGCTGGCGAAGGAGATCGCCATGCAGGCGAAGGAGATCGACCGCCTGCAGAACATCGTCGACCGCTTCGGCGCCAAGGCCACCAAGGCGTCGATGGCCCACAGCCTCGAGAAGCGCATCGACCGGCTCAAGGAGAACGGCCCCACGTCCCAGCGGGCCCGCAAGACCCTCAAGCTCCGCCTCCCGGCGCCTCCCCACAGCGCCAAGACCGTGCTCGAGGCCGAGGGCCTGGCGGTCAGCTACCCCGGCCTCGACGTGTTCGAGGACGTCACGTTCGACGCGGGCCGCGGGGATCGGGTCCTGGTCATGGGCCTCAACGGCGCCGGCAAGACCTCGCTGCTGCGGGTCCTCGCCGACGTCACCGAGCCGCTGCTCGGCACGGTCAAGTGGGGGATGGGCGTGTCGGTCGGGTACTACGCCCAGGAGCACGAGGGCATCCGCTCGGGCGCCAGCCTCGTGCAGCACATGCAGGAGGCCACCGGCGGCATGGGCGACGGCGAGATCCGGGGCCTGCTCGGCATGTTCGGCCTGGTGGGCGACAAGGTCTGGCAGGACGCCTCCACGCTCAGCGGTGGCGAGAAGACCAAGCTGGCCTTGGCGCAGCTGGTGGGCGGCAAGCACAACGTGCTGCTCCTCGACGAGCCCACCAACAACCTCGACCCCGGCTCGCGCACCGCGGTGGCCGACGCGCTCAGCAGCTGGGGCGGCACCCTCATCGTGGTCAGCCACGACGCCGAGTTCGTCGAGGCCCTCAACCCCGACCGCGCCCTGCTCATGCCCGACGGCAACGTCGACCACTGGCACGACGACTTCCTCGAGCTCGTCACCCTCGCCTGACGCCTACCCGGGCAGGCGGACGGGTGGTGACGGTGGTGGAGAACGACGGAGGGAGGCGCCCGAAGACGCCTCCCTCACGCACGTACTGGTAGCACCAGCCCGATGTTGTCGTACCGGTGGGACGAGCCCCGGCCATCGTGCTGGCGGGTGGCTAGCGGGTAATCGCCAGTCGCCCAGGCAGCCGCACTAGCGGCCAGCCACCTCCGAAGTCCCATGAGAACTGTCGTTGATGTGGACCACCTCCTTTCTTCGGTCCCGCCATCCAACCACCGGCGATCCGCCTTGCCAACCGATTATCGGAGGAGTTCGCGAACACGAAACACGGACCGCCCGCCGACCGTATGGTCATCCCATGCCCGGCTTCGAGGTCCCCGACCACGTCCGTCCCATCCGAGACCAGGTCCTGGCCTTCGTGACCGAGCGGGTGGAGCCGGCCGAGCCGGTGCTCCACGAGGGCGGTCCCGAGGCCGCGGCCGTGCTGGCCGACCTCCAGGCCCAGGCCAAGGCCGAGGGCCTGTGGGCGCTCGGCCACCCAACTGAGCTGGGCGGGGGCGGGATGCCGTTCGCCGACTACGTCTACGTCAACGAGGTGCAGGGCCGCAGCGAGTACGGGCAGCTGGCGTTGGGCACCTTCACGCTCCAGGACTCGCTGATGCTCCACGCCCACGCCAGCGAGTCGCAGCGCACTCGCTGGCTCGAGCCCCTGGTGGCCGCCGAGATCTGGCCCAGCTTCGCCATGACCGAGCCGGAGGTGGCGTCGTCGGACCCCACCCAGCTCCAGACCACCGGCACGCTCGACGGCGACGAGTGGGTGATCTCCGGGCACAAGTGGTTCACCACCGGGGCCAACCGGGCGGCGTACACCACGGTCATGTGCCGGACCGAGCCCGACGCGCCCGACCACTCGGCCTTCTCGATGATCATCGTCCCGACCGACACCCCCGGCTACACGATCGTGCGGGAGACCCCGGTCCTGGGCATCCGGGGCGGCCACTGCGAGGTGGTCTACGACGACGTGCGCGTCCCCGCCGACCACCTGCTGGGCGAGCGGGGGAGGGGCTTCGTGATCGCCCAGGAGCGCCTCGGCCCCGGCCGGATCTTCCACGCCATGCGCTGGCTCGGCCAGGCCCAGCGGGCCTTCGACCTGATGTGCGACCGCCTGGTCTCCCGGGGGGCCTTCGGGTCACCGCTGGCGTCGAAGCAGCTGATGCAGCAGCACGTGTTCGACAGCTACGCCCAGATCCAGGCCTGTCGTCTGCTCACCCTCCACGCCGCCGCGGCGGTCGACCGGGGCGGCGACGCCCGCATCGAGATCGGCGCGGTGAAGGTGGTCGGCGCCAGGATGCTCCACGACGTGATCGACCGGGCCGTGCAGGCCTACGGCGCCGCCGGCCTCACCGACGACACCCCGCTCAGCCACATGTACCGGGCCGCCCGCTTCGCCCGCATCTACGACGGCCCCGACGAGGTCCACATCCAGTCGGTCGCCCGTCGCCTCCTCAAGACCTACCGCGACGGCGGCACCTGGTCCTACGCCGGCTGACCCTCCGCCCGCAGCACCCTCACCGCAGCCCCCAGACGCCCGCTCTCTCTCCCCCCCGCCGGGAACGCGGCACCCTTGACGGACCGGGGTGGCCGGGATCGGTGCCGGGTTCGTCAGGCGGTGGCGGGCTGATCGGCGGGGTGCAGCCAGCGGGGGTTGGCGACGCGGAGGCGGTCGACGACGGCGGCACGCAGCTCCGCGAGCTGCGTGGCATCGAGATCGTGGCCCGACCGGACAGCGGCGGCGAGGTCGGCCTCGTCGTCGGCGCTCAGCCGCGACGTGGGCCGGGCCTGGAGCTCGCGCTCCACGATGCCGAGCGCGTTGGTGGCCACCTTGAGCTGGAACGCGGCGGCGCCCTCCAGCTCGGGAGCCACCACGTCGGCCAGGTGGGCCCGGACCGCCTCGACCAGCTCGGCTGCGGTCGGCCGGCCGTGCGCGTCGGCACCGCTGCCGGTCACATCGGGCGCCGCCGGTCCCGGAGCCGACGCGTCGGGACCAGGCGCGTCGGGGGCGGACACCTCGAGCAGGTCGAGCAGGTCGTACTCGGTCTCGCAGACGCGGCGGCCGATGGTGGCCAGCTCCACCGAGCGGACGTGGCCGTCGAGGTGACGGCGAGCCTGGACGGCGCAGATCAGCCCCCAGGTCAACGTGCCAGCGGTGATCCACCACCGCACCTCGTCGGCCGACACGGGGGTGCCGGTGGCGGTGGCGTAGGCGCTCAGCAGGTCGTCGAGCGGGCCTACGCCGCCCACCTCGCCATCGCCACCGAAGCGCCAGGCCCGCACGCACAGCCAGCCCAGGTCCTCGAGCGGGTCGCCCAGGTGGGCGAGCTCCCAGTCGAGCACCGCCTGGAGCCCGGTCTCGTCGACGAGCAGGTTGCCGATGCGGAAGTCGCCGTGCACCACCCGCTCGGGTCGGGGCGGCGGGCGGTGGTCGTGCAGCCAGCGCAGGGCCAGCTCGAAGGCGGGGCGGGCTTCGCCGACCAGGTCGAGGCCGTCGCGCAGGCGGCCGAGCGTGTCGACGGGTACGAGCCCCGGCACGGTGGCGGGATCGATCGCGTGGATGGCGGCCAGGGCGCGACCGCACTGCCCGGGCAGGAGCGAGCGGGCGGCGGCGAAGCGGTCCTGGCGGACGATGCGGGGCCCGAGCGCCTCGCCGTCGACGTGCGCGGTGATGCGGGCTGCCCCGAGCGCCGCCGCGCAGCCGGCGGCGTCCACCACGACCGGCGGCACCGGCACCCCGGCGCGGGCGGCCGCGGCCAGCAGGGCATCTTCGGCCGCCAGCGATGGCCCGGCCATGGTGGCCCCGCCCCGGACCCGCTGGAGGATCAGGCGGCGGCGCTCGGACCCGGCCGTCGCGGTGAACGCCCAGGTCTCCCGCGACGCCCCGCCCGACAGTCGCCGAAGGTCCTCGACCGTGACCGGGTCGGCCATCCCCGAAGCGCGCAACGCCCGGGCCAGCCCCGCAGCCAGGTCGGTGTCGGAGTCGGAGGCCACGACGGGACCCTACGAGCGAACTCGGCACCGTTCACGGACACCGTCGTCGTCGGGGAACCGTGCCGGGTTCGGCAGGAGTGGGGTGGGGAGAGGGGTCAGCGCTCGCGGTTCATGGCGGCGCGGAGGGCCTCGACGGCGCTGTGGGGGTCTTCGACCTGGACGATGAGGTGGCGGTAGGTCTCGTCGTGCAGTTCGATGACCAGCACCTCCTTGGCGGGGCCGGTCATCCAGAGCGCCTTCTCGCCGTGGGCGCGGAACGTGCCGGCGGTCATGATCCCGGGGAGGTTGGTGCCGGGCACCTTGAACCCCTTGTGCAGGTCCTTGCGCTGGGACACGCCGACGTCGACCACCGAGGTGACGGGCACGTTGACCCCCTTGCTCAGCGCCCAGAGCCGGACGAGGCCGACGGGCCGCACGAGCAGGCGGTCATCGGGCGTGACGCCCACCGCCGCCAGGTTGGGCCCGGCGTACGCGGTGGCGATGATCCCGCCGAGGACGGCGAGCACCAGCGCGACCACCCAGCTCCACCAGGGCGGCCACATCAAGCCGAGGACCATCGCCGTCGAGAGCACGGAGGCTCAGCCCTTGGCGCCGAGGGCGACCGGGGTGGTGACCTGGGCGAAGAAGTCGTTGCCCTTGTCGTCGACGACGATGAAGGCGGGGAAGTCCTCGACCTCGATGCGCCACACCGCCTCCATCCCGAACTCGGGGTACTCGAGCACCTCGACCTTGCGGATGCAGTCCTGGGCCAGGCGGGCGGCCGGCCCGCCGATGGAGCCGAGGTAGAAGCCGCCGTGGGCCTTGCAGGCGTCGGTGACCTGCTGCGAGCGGTTGCCCTTGGCCAGCATCACCAGCGAGCCGCCGGCGGCCTGGAACTTCTCGACGTAGCTGTCCATGCGGCCGGCCGTGGTGGGCCCGAACGACCCCGAGGCGTAGCCCGCGGGGGTCTTGGCCGGGCCGGCGTAGTACACGGGGTGGTCGCGGAGGTACTGGGGCATCTCGCCGCCGGCGTCGAGCACCTCGGCGATCTTGGCGTGGGCGATGTCTCGGGCCACCACCACGGTGCCGGTGAGCGACAGGCGGGTCTTCACGGGGTAGCGGCTGAGCTCGGCGCGGATCTCGTCCATGGGCCGGTTGAGGTCGATCTGCACCACGTCGCCGCCGAGCTCGTCGGAGGTGACGTCGGGGAGGAACTGGGCGGGGTGCCGCTCGAGCTCCTCGAGGAACACGCCCTCGGTGGTGATCTTGCCGAGCGCCTGGCGGTCGGCGGAGCACGACACGGCGATGCCGACGGGGCAGGAGGCGCCGTGGCGGGGGAGCCGGATGACCCGGACGTCGTGGCAGAAGTACTTGCCGCCGAACTGGGCGCCGATGCCGAAGTCCTGGGTGAGCTTCAGCACCTCGGCCTCCATCTCGAGGTCTCGGAAGCC
Organism: Aquihabitans sp. McL0605; assembly: GCF_049993875.1. NCBI lineage: Bacteria > Bacillati > Actinomycetota > Acidimicrobiia > Acidimicrobiales > Iamiaceae > Aquihabitans > Aquihabitans sp. McL0605. The sequence continues at coordinate 839,034 of NZ_CP188252.1, read as the reverse complement.
GTGGCCGCCCATGGAGCCCTCGGTGGGGAGGGTGTCGAGGTAGCGGGTGGAGGCGAGCTTGGCGGTCTCGACGGCGAACTCGGCCGACGTGCCGCCGATGACCACGGCCAGGTGGTACGGCGGGCAGGCCGACGTGCCGAGCAGGCGGAGCTTGTCGTTCAGGAAGGCGATGAGGCTCTTGGGGTTGAGCAGGGCCTTGGTCTCCTGGAACAGGAAGCTCTTGTTGGCCGACCCGCCGCCCTTGGCCATGAAGATGAACTTGTAGGCGTCGCCGTCGACGGCCGAGATCTTGATCTCGCCGGGGAGGTTGGTGCCGGTGTTCTTCTCCTCCCAGAGGGTCAGCGGCGCCATCTGCGAGTACCGCAGGTTGTCCTTCTGGTAGGTGTCGAACACGCCGCGGGCCAAGGCGGCCTCGTCGCCGCCGCCGGTGAGGACGAACTGGCCCTTCTTGCCCTTGATGATGGCGGTGCCGGTGTCCTGGCACATGGGGAGCACGCCGCCGGCGGAGATGTTGGCGTTCTTCAGCAGGTCGAGCGCCACGAACCGGTCGTTCGGCGACGCCTCGGGGTCGTCGAGGATGCGGCGGAGCTGGGCCAGGTGCCCGGAGCGGAGGTAGTGGGCGATGTCGTGCATCGCCTCGGCGGCGAGCGCGGTGAGGACCTGCGGCTCGACGGTCAGGAACGTGTGGCCGGCGGCCTCGACGGTGGACACGCCGTCGACGTCGAGCTTGCGGTACGTGGTGGCGTCGGGCCCGAGGGGCAGGAGCTCGGTGTACGTGAAGTCAGTCATCGGAGGCAACGGTACGGCCCCTGCCCCGATGCAGGCCATCCGAGGTAGACCAGGGACATGGCTGCGAGCGACGGGTTCCGGACCGAGCACGACTCGATGGGGGAGGTGCAGGTGCCCGCGCTGGCGCTCTGGGGCGCGCAGACCCAGCGGGCGGTCGACAACTTCCCGATCTCCGGGCGGCCCATCGACCGGCGGCTGATCCGCGCCCTTGCCCTGGTGAAGGCGGAGGCCGCTGCGGTCAACGCCAAGAACAAGGAGGTCCCCGCGGTCGACGAGAAGCTGGGCGACGCCATCCGCAAGGCCGCCGAGCTGGTCGCCACCGGCACCCACGACGACCAGTTCCCCGTCGACGTGTTCCAGACGGGCTCGGGCACGTCGTCCAACATGAACGCCAACGAGGTGATCGCCCGCCTGGCCGACCTGAGCCTGGGCGCCGGGGGGAAGTCGAAGGTCAGCCCCAACGACCACGTGAACGCCAGCCAGTCGTCGAACGACGTGTTCCCCACCGCCATCCACCTGGCCGCCACCGAGGCGGTGGTGGTCGACCTGATCCCGGCCCTCGAGCACCTCGGCACCGCGCTGCGAGCCAAGGCCGAGGAGTTCGATCAGGTGGTGAAGGCGGGGCGGACGCACCTCATGGACGCGGTGCCGATCACGCTGGGCCAGGAGTTCGGTGGCTACGCCACCCAGGTCGCCCAGGCGGTCCGCCGCCTCCGCAGTGCGCTGCCGCGGCTGGGCGAGCTGCCCATCGGCGGCACCGCGGTCGGCACGGGCATCAACGCGCCGCCCACGTTCGGGGCCGATGTCGTCAAGCGCCTCGCCAAGCGCACCGGCCTGCCGCTCACCGAGGCCCACGACCACATCGCCGCCCAGTCGTCGCGCGACGCGCTGGTGGAGATGTCGGGGCAGGTGCGGACCGTGGCCGTGGCGCTCATCAAGATCGCCAACGACCTGCGCTGGATGGCCAGCGGCCCTCGCACCGGCCTGGCCGAGATCCACCTGCCCGATCTGCAGCCCGGGTCGTCGATCATGCCGGGCAAGGTCAACCCGGTGCTGTGCGAGGCCGTCACCCAGGTGGGCGCCCAGGTCATCGGCAACGACGCCGCCGTCGCCTTCTCGGGGAGCCAGGGCAACTTCGAGCTCAACGTCTTCATGCCGGTGATGGCCCGCAACCTGCTCGAGTCGATCGAGCTGCTGGCCAACGTCAGCGTCCTGTTCGCCGACCGGTGCATCGACGGGATCACCGCCGACGAGGAGCGGTGCCGGGCCAACGCCGAATCGTCACCGGCCATCGCCACGTCCCTGAACCCGTTCCTGGGCTACGAGCGCACGGCGCAGCTCATCAAGGAGAGCCAGAAGACGGGCACGCCCATCCGCGATCTGGTGGCGGCCACCGGGGAGCTGTCCACCGAGGAGCTCGACCGGGCGCTCGACGCCCTGGCGCTGACGAGAGGTGGCGTGGCCCGCAAGGGGTGACGCCGGGGGCTCAACCCTGGGCGGAGGAGCCCGGGAACGGTCCGGGGTCGCCGTTGCCCGGCAGGTTGGGGTGGCTCCACGAGTTGACCTTGCCGACCAGCTGGCCCAGGTGCTCCCACTCCGGCGGGCTCCACCCCTGGGCGATGCCCACGATGGCGAGGTCCTGGCGGATGTAGGCCAGGGCGGGGAGGCGCTGCAGGTCGAGCGCCTTCACCAGCTCCCGGTCGGGATCGGCGAACGTGAGGAACTCGTCGGCCCACGGACCGAGGAACCGCTTGGCGTCCCGCTCATCGGCGGTGACGGTCCAGGCGACCCGGCAGTCGGCGCCGCGGAAGTTGGCCAGGACCCGGCCCGCGGTCTCCAGCAGCCAGGCGCTCTCCTGCGTGTACGGGTCGAGCACCACGGTGAGCAACTGGAAGGTGGTGGTCCACTCGGCGATCGTCCGGGTCTCCCCGCCGATCGCTGTGAGCTTGGTGTCTTCTGCAACCTGCGTGACCACGGCGGGAACGGTAGTAGGTGCGCCTCGCCCGAAGCAGATTCGGGGTCGCCTCGCCCTGGTCACCGGCCGGGGTAGGTTCTCGCCGGAACCAACACGGAGGCACACGATGTTCGCGCTCGTCCCGGTCAACACCTTCGGCTACAAGCTGATGCTGCTGCTCCACATCCTGTCGGTGATCGTGGCGTTCGCCCCGGCGTTCGTCTGGCCGTTCGCCTCCGTGAAGCTCAAGAAGGAGGGCAAGCCGGTCGGTCCCGCCATCGGTGCGCTCGCCGCCGGCAACACCGCCAAGATCCACGGTCCGGCGCTGGTGCTGGTGGGCCTGTTCGGGTTCGGCCTCGTCGGGATGAGCGACAAGCTGTTCAAGTTCGACCAGTCCTGGGTGATGGCCGCCGTGGTGGTCTGGTTCCTGATGCTCGGCATCATCTTCGGGCTGATGCTCCCGGCCGAGAAGAAGTCGGCGGCCGGCGACGAGAGCGCCGACAAGCTCGTGTCGATGGCCGGCGGGATCATGCACCTGCTGCTCCTGGTGATGCTCTTCCTCATGATCTGGAAGCCCGGCTTCCCCTGATCCCCGGTGATCGCCGGTAGCGTCGGCTCGTGCACCCGATCGAGCGGCTGCGGTTCGTAGCTCGAGCCACCGGCGCGCCTCCCGACGAGGTGGTGCGCGAAGCGGCGGCATCGCTGGCGCTGTTCGCCGACGACCCGGTCTCGCTGGTCACGGCGTGCCGGCGCCTCATCGACCGCCACCCCGCCAACGGGCCGATCTGGTGGCTGTGCGCCCGCACGCTGCTGGCGGCCGACCCGGCCGACGAGGTGTGGCGCTGCCACAGCGAGCTCTCCTCGGACCCGACCATCGACGAGCTCACCCACGCCCTCCCCGCCGACGCCAGCGTCGCCGTGGTGGGCTGGCCCGAGCGGCTGGGTGAGGTGCTCGCCCGTCGCGGCGACCTGCAGGTGCGGGTGATCGATGTCGACGGCGACGGGCCCGGCTTCGTCCGCATGCTCGAGCGTCTCGATGTGGAGGCGGTCGACATCGCCGTCGCCGGGCTGGCCGCGGGCGTGGCCACCGCCGACCTGATGCTGCTCGATTCGTCGGCCATCGGCCCTGAGGTCGCGCTGGTCGAGCCGGGCAGCTGGGCTGCGGCCTCGGTGGCCCGCACGTCGGGCGTGCCGGTGTGGCTGGTGGCCGGGCGCGGGCGCGTGGTCCCGAAGGGCCTCTGGCCGGCGCTCAGCCGGCGGCTGGGCGGGGCGGCCACCCCGCCCTGGGACCTGGGCCGAGACCTGCTGCCGCTGGGGCTGGTCGACCGCGTCGCCGGGTCCCGGGGTCTCGTCGACGTCGGGGAGGCACTGGCTACGGTGGACACACCAGACGTGGCCGAGCTGCGTCGCTGAGGTGGGAAGCGGAGGGTTCGGTGGCCGGGAGCGGGACCTGCACAGCGTGCCGCGCGGAGCTGCCCGCGCCGGATGCCCTCGGGCTGATCACCTGCCCGAGCTGCGGCCGCGTCACCAAGATCGACGCCGCGCCGGAACCACCGTCGCCGCCGCCGCCGGCGGCTGAGCCGCCATCGTCAGCCCCGCTGAGCGGCTGGCCGGCGCCGCCGGTGATGGCTCCGATGCCCGGCGGGCAGTGGTCGCCGCCGGCGCCCGTGGCGGGGGCACCCGTTGCTGCGCCCCCGCCCAAGGCGCCGGGCCGCAAGCGCTCGTCGTCGTCATCGTCGGGTGCGGGCCGCTGGCTCGGGTGCGCCATCCCCACGGTCATCGTCGGCATCGTGGGGCTCATCGTCGTGAGCTCGTTGCGGAGCTGCGACACGTCGGGGGTGAAGGACCGGATCGCCAGCAGCTTCGACGCCAACCCCTCGCTCATCACCCTGAGCGGCAGCGCCACCCTCCTGCCCGGGGGCGCCGACCCCGAGGCCGTCGTCGTGCAGCAGGACTCCGAGGGCGGCACCACCACCCGCCGCCTCGCCCGCATCGCCTTCCGCGGTGGCGGGTCGAACCTGATCTGGAAGAGCGAGCCGCTCGACCCCAACACCTACCGCGCCGAGATCGCGGTGGTGGGCGACACCATGTTCGCCGCGAGCGAGGACCACCTCATGGCGCTCGACGCCGCCACGGGCACGACCGAATGGACCGCCACGCTCCACGACAAGGTCACGACCGGGTGCGACAGCTGCTTCGCCGCCGTCGACGGCCGGCTCATCGTGCGCACCACCGACGCCTACGTCACCGCGTACGGGCCGAAGTCGGCGGAGAGCCTCTGGTCGAAGCGCCTCAACGCCACCAACGGCTCGATCTCGGTGGTCGGCGACCGGCTGTTCGTGGTCGACGACCCGGAGGACTCCTCCGAGCTCACCCCGGTCGCGCTCGTCGACCCGGCCAACGGCCGCACCCTCCACACCACCAAGCCCACGTGCCGGTCCGGCGAGGCCGGCGAGTGGGACGTCGAGCTGTCACCGGGCGACCCGGTCCGGGCGGTGCCGGGCAGCGACGACGTGCTGGCGGCGTTCGGCTTCGGCGACGGTTGCGTGGTGCGGTGGAGCCCCGAGACCGGGGAGGAGGTCTGGAACACGCGGCTCAACGGCCTCAGCTCGTTCGACCAGCACGATGTGGTGGTCGGCAAGAGCGACGTGGTCGTGGCCAACAGCAGCGGCGCCCTCGTCACGATGCGCATGTCCGACGGGACGCCGCAGCTCCTCCCGGTGCCGGCCGATGTGCGGGCCACCCCGAACCTCATCGTGGGCCGCACCCTGGTGGCCGACACCGCCACCACCCGGGGCACGGCCAAGGGCGGCCTGATCGCCTGGAACCTCTTGACCGGCGAGCGCCTCTGGGCCCAGTCGTCACTCGGCACCGCACAACCCGTGTCCGACGACGGCCACCACAACGCCGACGCCCTGTTCGACGGCGCGCCCCGCTCGCTGCTCGTGCGCACGGCCGCCGGGGTGAACGTGTTCGTCTTCGAGGGATCGGCGCGCACCTTCACCGTGGCGCCGCTCGATCTCGACACCGGCGACCTGGGCACCAAGGTCCGGCGGGCGTTCGCCACGAGGTACGACTCGGGCACGCCCTCGCTGACCATCGAGGGGACGCACGGCGATCAGCTGGTGGCGTCGGTCGACCAGCTGATCCAGGCGATCCCGGTGTCGGGCAAGGGCGAGATCGCCACGTACCCCTCGAAGGACTGACGGGCACCGGTACCGTGCCGGGATGGCCGTGAGCACCTCCGACGGAACCGACACCGACCAGCCCGTGGGGCGGTACCTCGAGGTCGGGCTGCGGCTCGGCCGCCACCTCGACGGCATGGTCGACGCCTACTACGGGCCCGAGGCGCTCACCCGCCGGGTTGACGACGAACCGCTGCGGCCCCTCCCCGCGCTGGTCGACGACGTGCGCGGCCTGGTGGCCGACCTCGACGCCGGCCAGGGAGACCTCGACGCCACCCGCCGGCGCTGGCTGCGCGCCCAGGCCGCCGGGCTGCACACCGCGGCCCGGAAGCTGGCGGGGGAGCCCGTCGCGTTCGTCGACGAGGTGGAGCAGTGCTACGGCGTGCGGCCCGAGATGGTCGACCACGAGGTGCTGGCCGACGCCCACCGCCGCCTCGACGAGGTGCTGCCCGGGACCGGCCCGCTGCCGGGCCGCTACGACGCGTGGCGCACCTCGCACATCATGACCCCCGAGCAGCTCACCGCCGCCGTCCACACCTTGGCCGAGGCGTTCCGCGATCGCACCGCCACCGCGTTCGGCCTGCCCGAGGGCGAGCACATCACCTTCGAGCTCGTGACCGACGAGCCCTGGTCGGGCTTCAACTACTACGAGGGCGGCCTGCAGAGCCGGGTGGCCATCAACACCGACCTGCCCGTGTCGTCCACCGCCATCGGCCACCTGATCGCCCACGAGGCCTACCCCGGGCACCACACCGAGCACTGCCGCAAGGAGGTCGGCCTGGTCCGCCAGCGCCAGCAGCTCGAGGAGTCGATCTTCCTCGTGGGCACCCCGCAGTGCCTCCTGGCCGAGGGCCTGGCCGACCTGGCGCTCGAGGTGCTGCTGGGCGATCACCCCCAGCCGCAGCTCGCCGAGCTGCTGCACCCCCTGGGCATCCGCTACGACACCGAGGTCGTCACCGCCGTGGCCGAGGCGGGCGAGGCGCTGAGCGCCGTGCGGGGCAACGCAGCGCTGCTGCTCCACGACCGCGGCGCCAGCGAAGACGACGCCATCGAGGAGCTGTCGCGCTGGGCGCTGCTCCCGCGGGAGCGGGCCGCCAAGTCGGTGTCGTTCCTCACGCACCCCACCTGGCGCGCTTACATCTTCTGCTACGTGGCCGGGCTGCCCCTGTGCCGGGGCTGGGTCGAGGGTGATCCGGCGCGCTTCGAACGCCTGCTCACGGAGCAGTTCGTCCCCGCCGACCTCGACGCCGCCTGACGCCATCGTCACCATCGGAGCGCACCCGTGTGCCAAGTGACCTACCGTGGTCACTTGGCAAGCGGGGCGACGTGGGGCAGAGTGGAGCTCATATCCGAGCTATCACTCGGATAACGGACGGTGGGAGAGAGATCGAGATGAGCAGCTACCCCTACAAGGATCGATTCCCCATCAACCGCGGCCTGCCGCCCAAGGGGCGCCCCCGCGAGGAGATCCTGGCCGAGATGGCCGCCCTCGCCCACGAGGAGGACGCCTCCTGGGAAGGCGGGCGCGTCTCGGGGACGATGTACTGCGGCGACCACGACCACTACGACTTCCTCAACGACGTGTTCGGCCTCTACGCCCACGTCAACATCCTCCAGCGCGACATCACGCCCAGTGCCACCCGCTACGAGGGCGAGGTCATCGCCATGGCGCTCGACCTGTTCCACGCCGACGCCGTGACCGACGGCGAGCCGGCCGGTCTGGTCACCAGCGGTGGCACCGGCAGCATCTGCCACGCCGTCCTCGCCTACCGCGAGATGGCCCGCGAGCGCGGCGTCGTCCAGCCCAACTTCATCAAGCCCGAGACCGGCCACCCCGCGTTCGACAAGGCGTGCCACCTCTTCGGCGTCGAGATGCGCCACGCTCCGGTCGACCCGGTCACGCACCAGGCCGACGTCGCCTGGATCAAGGACAACATCGACGACCAGACCATCGGCTTCATGGGCTCGGCCTGCAACTACGGCTACGGCATCATCGATCCCATCGAGGAGATGTCGAACCTCGCGGTCCAGACCGGCATCCCGCTGCACATCGACGCCTGCTTGGGTGGGTTCATCCTCCCGTTCGGCCAGGAGCTCGGCTACGACATCCCGGTCTTCGACTTCCGCCTCCCCGGCGTCACGAGCATGTCGGCCGACACCCACAAGTACGGCTACGCCTTCAAGGGCACCTCGACCTGCCTGTTCCGCGACAAGAAGTGGCGCAACTCGCAGTACTTCTTCCTCACCGATTGGAGCGGCGGAAAGTACACGTCGCCCGGCATGGACGGGTCCCGCTCCGGTGGCCTCCTCGCCGCCACGTGGGCCTCGATGGTCCAGCTCGGCCGCGAGGGCTACATGGGCTACGCCAAGAAGATCTTCGAGACCTCCTTCGCCATGCAGGACGCCGTGCGCTCGCACCCCGAGCTCCAGCTCATGGGGAACCCCACGTTCCTGTTCAGCTTCACCAGCGACGAGTTCGACATCTACCACGTCAACGACTTCATGCGGCCGAAGGGCTGGCGCTTCAACGGCCAGCAGTACCCCAACGCCCTGCACATGGCGGTCACCCGGCCCCAGACCCAGGACGGCGTGGTCGAAGCCTTCGCCAACGACCTGGCCGGGGCCGTCGAGTACGCCAAGGAGAAGGGCCACGAGCCCGCCGCCTCCGGTGCCATCTACGGCGGCGTCGCCGGCGGCATGAACGACGAGGCCGACGAGTTCATCAAGATGGTCATGGCCAGCATGCTCGACGAGCAGCAGTCCCTCCCGCCCCTCGACTGACGGATCCAAGCCGCTCCTACCGGAGCTGCCACCCGCGCGAACGTACGACGAGCACCCTGCCGGCAGCAGCTGGCAGGGTGCTCGTGGGTTCTGGGTGCTGCCGCGGGCCTCGGCGGGGTCAGTCGACGATCAGGCGGAGGTCAGTCGTCGCTTCGGCGTTGGCGTCGGCGGTGCTCGAGCTCGGCCAGCTCCTGCTTCGTCAGGTACCTCGGGGGTCCGTTGCGCTTCGGGGGTGGGGCGGGCTGCGGCGGGGCCGGGCCGACGGGCACCTTGGTGCCGTGGCGCACGACGGGCGCGGGGGCGCCGTCGGGCTTGCGCAGGTACAGCCGGCCGTCGCCCTGATCCCGCCACAGGTGCCAGCCGCCCTCGTGGACGAGGTGGTGGTGGTGCTTGCAGAGCAGGCACAGGTTGGCGAGGAGGGTGGGCCCGTCGAGCTCGTGCTGCCAGAGGTGGTGGGCCTCGCACCACTCGAACGGTGCTTGGCAGCCGGGGAACACGCATCCCATGTCGATCTTCTTCAGCGCCTTGCGCTGCGTGGCGGTGGCATCGCGCAGGATGTCGGTGATGCCCACCACCTCGATGCGCCCATCGAGCGCCAGCTTCGTGAGGATGGCGGTGATCCGGCTGGTGCACAGCAGCCGTTCGAGCGAGGAGCGGGCGATCGGCGTGCCATCGGCCAGCTGGCAGCGGCGGGTGGCGCCATCCGCTGCATCCTCGACGGGCACGCCGGCCAGCGTGCGGGCGTCGGCTTCGACGGAGACGGAGGGGCGGGGCTCGCCGTGCCGGGTCTGGCCCGGCCGGCGGCCGCGCATGATGAGCTCGTGGTTGCATGCGGCCCGGCGCTGCGCAGCAGTCATGCCGTCATCGGCGCGGTACACGCCTGCCGCGAACTTGGCGTCGATCTCGTCCTTGACGGCGCCATCGATCTCGGCGCCCGACACGGGGTCGTAGTCGGAGTCGCCGAACCACCGGCCGTCGAGCGACCGTGACGAGTACCAGGAGTTCCCGGTGCGCGGGTCTTCTTCGGTCACGTCGTCCGGGTCGTCGCCGCCTGCTTCGGCCTGCTCGGCATCACGGGTGGCCTCAGCGATGGCCGACCACCGCGCGAGGTGCACGGCCGCGGCGGCAACCGTCATGGGGGTGATGGCTTCGACCAGGTCGGTCTCGGCCTCGCGGAACAGGCCGGGGTGGATGTCTCTGGCCTTCAGCAGCGCGATCACCTTGGCCGTGCCGATCTCGCCGGCCTGCCACGCCGCCTCGACGTGGGGACACGAGCGGAGGTCCCGAGCCGTGTGCGTGATCCCGCTGCACCTGGTCCTCGACAGCTCGGTGCGGGTCTGCATCCACCCGGCTGCAGACCTGGCGCCGTCGCCGGCCCACACGGTGTTGGCATCGAACACGCCGACCTCGCGGGCGAGCGCGGCGTCGAGCTGACCGGCCACCCCAGCGAGGAGCAGCACGCGTTCCCGCTTCAGCGCGTCGGGAAGCTCCGTCGGATCGGATCCGACGATGTCGGCCACCGCTCGCAGCCGCGTCGCCAGCGACGGTCCCGGATCTTCCGGGCGATGGTCTCGTGGGGGCGGGGTCATGGGTTCAGGGTAGATCGAACACACGTTCGATCCAACGTCAACGGGTGAAAGATCCTGAAATGTCCGGTTTGAGGCCGAAGGGCGCCGACGGATGCCTCTGGTGGGGGGTGCAGCGCGGTCGGGGAAGGGGGCGGCGCGGAGGGGTCGCGGGCTGGGGTAGACCAGCGCCATGGGGACGTCCTCGGAGCTGCTGGACCTGTCGTCGGCGATCGTGGACGCGTGGTCCACACCGGGCGGGCCGCCGCCGGGGGCGGTGGAGGGCCCGACCAACCGGGTCACCAACGAGCTGACGGAGATCGACGACGGGCTGTCGTTCATCGAGTCGTTCTCCAACATCGTCACGTTCCGGACCGACGAGGGGCTGGTGCTGTTCGACGCGTCGTCGGCGTTCACGGGCCGGGGCTGCACGGCGTCGCTGCGGGCCTGGGCCGACGACCCGATCCACACGCTCGTGTACACGCACGGCCACGTCGACCACGTCGGCGGCAGCGGCTTCCTCCTCGACGACGCCGAGCGGCGCGGCCACGAGGCGCCGGCGGTGGTGGGCCACGAGAACGTCGCCGCCCGGTTCCAGCGCTACCGCTACACCGACGGCTGGAACAAGGCCATCAACGCCCGCCAGTTCGGCCCCGGCTTCGGCGGTGGCACGGTGGGCAAGGACGGCCAGCCGCGCCCGTTCCTGCCCGACCAGACGCTGGAGTGCACCGAGACCTACGAGGACGACCTGGCCCTGTCGATCGGGGGCCTCGACCTCGAGCTGCGCCACGCACGCGGCGAGACCGACGACCACACCTGGGCCTGGATCCCGGCGCACCGCGCCGTGGCGGTGGGCGACTTCGTGGCGTGGGTGTTCCCCAACGCCGGCAACCCGCAGAAGGTGCAGCGCTACCCCGGCGAGTGGGCCGCCGCCCTCCGCCAGATGATGGCGCTCGAGCCCGAGCTGCTGCTGCCCGCCCACGGCCTGGCCGTCGCCGGCGTGGACCGCGTGGCCACGGTGCTGGGGGACCTGGCCACCGCCCTGGAGCACCTGGTGGCCGACGTGGTCGACGCCATGAACCAGGGCGCCACCCTCGACGAGATCGTCCTGTCGGTCCACGTCGACGAGGACCTGATCCGCCGGCCGTGGCTCCGCCCGATCTACGACGAGCCCGAGTTCGTCGTGCGCAACACCTACCGCCTCTACGGCGGCTGGTGGGACGGCGATCCCGCCCACCTCAAGCCCCCGCCGGCGGCATCGCTGGCGCGGGAGATCGCCGACCTGGCCGGTGGCCCGGACCTGCTCGCCACCCGCGCCCAAGCCCTGGCCGACGTGGGCGACCACCGCCTGGCCTGCCAGCTGATCGAGCTGGCCGCCCAGGCGTCCGACGACCCGGGCATCTGGCGGCTCCGGTCCCAGCTGTACCTGGCCCGCGCCGAGCACGAGTCCAGCCTGATGGCCAAGGGCGTCTACACCGAGGCCGCCCGCGCCGGCGACGACCACGCCGCCACCCTGGAGCCGTGACCGGCGGGACCCGGCTGACGCGCTTGACCTGGGTGACCTCGCGACCTGATCGCGCCGGTAGCGTGCGGGCGATGGAGGAGGAGCGAGGGGATCCGCGCTGGCGCGCCGCGCTGGAGGTGCTCGATCGCCTGAACTCGTCGTCGAGCCCCACCACCGTGGTGCGCGAGGGGCTGTCGCTGCTCGTCCGCCAGGACGACGTGCTCGTGCGGGTGCGGCCTCGAAACGAGGAGCCGGTCGCGGCCCGCGAGGTCGAGGTGGCCCGGGCGCTGCTGGCCGCGGAGGTGCCGGTGGCCGCGCTGGTGGGCGGCGTCGGCCAGCCGTGGCTGGTCGAGGGCTGCGTGGTGACCGCGTGGCGGTGGTGCGAGACGGTGGGCACGGCGTCGCCGGCGCACCTGGGCCACCTCGCCCGGACGCTGCGCGAGAGCACGGTCGGCACCCACGCCTTCGACGTCCCGCGCTTCGACCCGCTGACCGCCATCCGCAATGCCGTGGCGGGCGCCCCGATCGGCGACGAGCAGGGCGACTTCGTCCGCCGTCGGGTGCAGGACCTCACGGCCGACTGGGCGCGCATCGCGGATCGCGATCCGGCGGGCACCGCGGTGGTCCACGGCGACCTGCACGCCGACAACGTGCTGCTCACGGCCGACGGTCCGCTGCTGACCGACCTCGAGCTGGCGGGATCGGGCCCCTGTTCGTACGACACCGCGCCCGCGGTGGTGATGGTCGAGCGCTACGGCGACGCCCGGTCGTCGCTCCACGAGTTCATCGACGCGCAGGATCACGATCCGCGCTCGTGGCACGGCTTCACGACGTGCCTGGCGGTCTACGAGCTGTGGGTCACCGCCTGGGCGGTCGGGGTGCGCGACCGCTCGCCCCGGCTGGCGGAGGAGGCGGCCATCCGGGTCCGCTGCCTGCGCGACGGCGCCTGCGAGCCCTGGCACCTCCACTGACCCCTTGACCTGCTGACCCGTTGACCGAACCGGTCGACGGCGCGCCCGGTCAGGCCGGTCCGGTCCGGTCAGGCGGTCGGGCGGGGGAGGAGGTAGCGCGCCCCTGGCCCGAAGGCGCCGGCGCGGTCGTCGGGGTTGGCGAGGGCGCACACCGACAGCGACAGGCACCCGCAGCCGATGCAGCGGTCGAGGCGGTCGCGCAAGCCGGTGAGCAGGGCGATCTGGGCGTCGAGCCGGGGCCGCCACGAGGCGGAGAGCCGCTCCCAGTCCTTGGCCGTGGGCGTGCGGCTCGACGGGAGCGACGACAGCGCCGCGCCGATCTCGTCGAGGGAGAGCCCGACCTGCTGGGCCACCCGGATGAACGAGACCCGGCGGAGCGCATCGCGGTGGTAGCGGCGCTGGCCGCCGGCGGTCCGCTCGCTGGCCAGCAGGCCCTGGTCCTCGTAGTACCGCAGCGCCGAGTGGGCGACCCCGGCCCGTTCGCTCAGCTCGCCGATCGTCAGCTCGTCCACCCGGCCAGGGTACCTCCTTGACCTCAAGTGAACTTGAGGTCCTACCGTCCCGTCGGTCGCTCCGCCCGGGAGCGGCCGCGATCAGGGAGAAGCCCGTGCACGCCATCCGACTCCACGAGTTCGGCCCCGCCCACAACCTCCGCTACGAGGAGGTGCCCACGCCCGACGCCGGGCCCGGCCAGGTCCGCATCGCCGTCGGCGCGGCCGGCGTGCACCTGGTCGACACGACCATCCGCGAGGGCCGCAGCGGCGGCCCGTTCCCGCTGCCCGACCTGCCGATGACGCCGGGCCGGGAGGTGGCGGGCGTGGTCGACCAGGTCGGACCGGGGGCCGACCCGGCCCTGCTGGGGCGCCGCGTCGTGGCGCACCTCGGCATCGCCAGCGGCGGCTACGCCGAGCGCGCGGTCACCGGGTTCGCGGCGCTGCAGGACATCCCCGACGGCGCCACCGATGAGCAGGCCGTCGCCATGATCGGCACCGGCCGCACGACCATGGGCATCTTGGAGCAGTCGGACCTGACGGCCGACGACGTGGTGCTGGTCACCGCCGCCGCCGGCGGCATCGGCAGCCTGCTCGTGCAGGCTGGGCGCCAGGCCGGGGCCACGGTCGTCGGCGTGGCCGGCGGTCCGGAGAAGGCGGCGCTGGTGGCCGGCCTCGGCGCCGACGTCGCCATCGACTACCTCCAGCCCGACTGGGTCGACCAGGTGCGCGACGGCCTCGGCGGCCGAGGTGTGACGCTGGCGTTCGACAGCATCGGGGGCGACACCAGCACGGCGATCCTCGGCCTCATGGCGCCGGGCGGGCGGATCCGGGTGTACGGCTGGTCCGCCGGCGAGTACAGCGCCATCCCCGCCGAGCTCCTCGAGCAGCACCAGGTCACCTCGGCCGTGGTGCTCGGGGCGCCGATGATGGAGCGGCCCGGTGGCATCCGAGGCCTGGAGGCGGCGTCGCTCGCCGCGCTGGCGGCCGGTCGCCTCGTACCGGTGATCAACGAGCCGTTCGCCCTGCGCGACGCGGCCAAGGCCCACGAGGCGATCGTGTCCCGAGCCACCGTCGGCAAGGTCGTGCTGATCCCCTGAGGGTCGGCTACACCGCTCGCAGGTACTCGTCGAGGGTGAGCCCGTCCTCGGTGACCTCCCGAGCGGCCTCGACGCCCACGTACCGCAGGTGCCACGGCTCGGCGGTGTAGCCGGTCACCAGCTCCTTGCCCTTGGGGTAGCGGACGAGGAACCCGAACTCCGAGGCGTGCTGGGCCAGCCAGGCGGCCTGGGGCTCCTCGGCGAAGCAGGGCTCGGCCGGGCACGATCCGTCGGCTCCGGTCACGTCGATGGCCAGCCCGGTCTGGTGCTCGCTGTGGCCGGGCTGGGCGCTGAAGGTGCGGGCCGCCGCCTCCCCCTCCTTCGCCACGTAGGCGTCGTACACGTCCTTCTGCGCCTGCTCGGACCGGTACGCCGACACGCCGATGATCGGCACCCCGGCGCGGGCGGCGGCCAGCGCCAGCTGGTCGATGGCTGTGGCCGCCTCCGGGCGGAGCATCCGCTTCGGGTTGGGCCCGGAGAACGCGAACGTCAGCGCCGGGGCCACCAGGGCCGGCGGGGCCCAGCCCGACGGCAGGTTGCGGCCGCGGTCGACCAGCACGAGCAGCGACGCCGGATCGGGCGTGGTCCCCAGCGGGGGAGCGGCCGCGGGCCGACGCGCCACGGAGGTGGTGGTGGAGGCGGCCGGGTGGCCCGACGTGGTGGTGGCGGCGGCTGCGGCCTCCGGGCGGGCCGGGTCGCCCGATCCGTGGCTCCGCACGGCCCAGACGGCGGCCACGAGCAGCGCGGCGATCGCCAGGGCGGCCCCGCCGGCGATGAGCCGGTGCTGGCGGATGCGGCGCTGGGCTTCGACGCGGCGAGCCTGGTGGACGCGCTCGCCGAGGCGCGCCATCCGCTCCTCCTCCACCGGCCCGGTCGTCACAGCCCTCCAGCCTCCCAGGCGAGCGCCGATCCCGCGAGGTCGCCTTCGAGGATCACCGACCGACCGGTGACGCACGCGTGGTTCGCCGCAGGCGCGAGAGCCCGAGCGGCTCGCGGCCGACGACGGAGGCAGCTAGAGCGGGAAGGCACGGAGAGACGGGGCGCGGCGGTGCATCGGGCGCGCGGCAGAAGGTGCGCGGCGAGATCGCGAGGAAGGTCGGGGACGAGGCCGTCAGGCCTCGGACACGAGCTTCTTCGCGATCACCTTCAGGCACAGGGTCTCGTCGGCGCCTTCGAAGATGCTCAGCACGCGGGCGTCGACGAAGTAGCGGCTGACGTCGTACTCCTCGGCGTAACCCATGCCGCCGTGGATCTGCATGGCTTCGCGGGTGACCCACTCCGCGGCCTTGCAGACGTAGGCCTTGACCATGGAGGCCTCGGCCTGGCCCTCGCCCTTGGCCATGAGCTTGGACACGACGTAGGAGAACTGGCGGCTGGCCTGGATGACCACGGCCATGCGGCCGAGCTTGGCCTTGGTGAGCTGGTAGTCGCCGACGGGCGAGCCGAAGACCACCCGGTCCTGGCCGTACTGGCGGGCGGCCTCGTAGGCGGCCTGCATGACGCCGATGGCCCGGGCGGCGGTCTGGAGCCGGCCGTTCTCGAAGCCGGCCATCTGGTAGTAGAAGCCGCGGCCCAGGCCGCCGTCCATGCCGATCAGGTTCTCGGCGGGCACGAACCAGTCCTCGAGGGCGACCTCGTAGGAGTGCATGCCGCGGTAGCCGATCGTGTCGATCGGGCGGCCTTCCATCTTGCCGCCACCCGCCGCGCCGCCCTCGGCCCGCTGGACCAGCTCGAACCCGTGGCTGTCGCCGCGGTCCTTGGGGACGATGAACATCGACAGGCCGCGGTGGCCCTTGGAGCGGTCGGGGTCGGTGCGGGCGAGGACGAGCAGCACGTCGGCGCGGGCGCCGAAGGTGCACCAGGTCTTGACGCCGTTGAGCAGCCAGCCGCCCTCGGTGGGGGTGGCGGTGACCTTGACGCCGGCCACGTCGGAGCCGAAGTCGGGCTCGGTGACGGCGACGGCGTTCATGACCTCGGCGGCGGCCAGCTTGGGCAGCCACTCGTGCTTCTGCTCCTCGGTGCCGCCGGCGATGAGGGCCCGGGCGAGGATCTCGGGGCGGGTGATGAGCGAGCCGCCGGCGCCGAGCGAGCCGCGGCTCAGCTCCTCGGTGGAGACCACCATGCCGATGTACTCGCCCTCGCCGCCCTCGCCGTAGCCGCCGTACTCGGCGGGGATCGACAGGCCGAAGGCGCCCATCTCGGCGAGGCCCTCGATGATGTCCTCGGGGATGTCGCCGTTGGTGCGGTGGATGTGCTCGGCGATGGGGGCCAGCTTCTGGTCGGCGAAGCGGCGGAACGTGTCCTGCACCATCTCGAAGTCGCCGTCGAGGTGACGGGGACCGGGATCGGTGATGCCGGCCAGGAACTCAGCCGCCCGGTAGGTGCCGATGAACCCGCGGGCGCCGTCGAGGGCGCCGGGCTCGATGCCGAACTCGGCCTCGCGGCCGAACACCTTGCCCGCCAGGTCGGCGACGGCGTCGGCGGCGAAGGCGCAGGCGATGCTGCCCTCGGTGTCGCCCTTGGCGCCGTAGTCGAGCAGGCCCTTGGCCATGGCGACGGCGGAGGCGGCGTGGGCCAGGTCGTAGGCCAGGACCTGGTTGGTGTCGATGCCGCCAGGAGCGGCGGCGAGGGCCTTGACCCCCGAATCGACGACCTGCGAGGCGAGGTCGATCACGGTGGCGGCGGCGGCGAGATCCGGGGCAGTCATGGCTGCGATCGTACCGATGACCCTTGCTGCGGCTCACATCCGGGGGCGCCTTGTCGTAGGCTTCCGGCAGCGGAGGGGGACGAGGGTGGCGAAGCTCGGGGGAAGGTCGCGGCTGGGAGCCGTCGTGGTCGGCGTGATCGTCGTGGTCGGTGCCGGCGCGGTGGTGGCCCGATCGGCGATGGAGGACCAGGCGAAGGCCAAGGTGCGCGACGTCGCCGTCGGCACCTGGCGGTGCGAGGAGCACTTCGAGGGCGAGCTCCAGTCCGTGTACGTGATGGGGATCGCCTCGGATGGCCGCATCGGCTGGACCGAGCAGGTCCCCGAGGACGACCAGCCCGTGGGCACGGGGAAGATGCCGACGCGCCTCGCGGAGCGCGGCGCGTGGACCGTCGACGGCCTGACGGTCGAGCTGACGATCCCGATGTTGTTCCCGGCGGAGCGGGGTGACGAGCCGTTCGCGATGGACGCCACGTTCACCTACACCGGCGACGCCGATCCCCCGGCCACCGTCGAGATCGTCGATCACCTGTCGGGGCAGACCACGGCGGCGCGCTGGTCGGCGGACATCGCCGACGACGAGGCCACCTTCGTGGAGGTCGAGCGGGCGAACGGCGAGCCCGGGGTCATGGACTACGCCTGCGCTCGCCGATCGAGCGACGAGCCCGAGCTGGTGAGGCAGGGCTGAGACGAGCGGTCAGGCGGACTCGCCGGGGAAGACCATGGCCTCGGTGTACCCGTCGAGCCACTTGAGCAGGTGGTCGAGCGGGAGCGGCTCGGCCAGGTGGAAGCCCTGCGCCAGGTCGCAGCCGAGGCGGCGCAGCAGGACGAGGTCGTCGGCGTGCTCGACGCCTTCGGCCACCACCTTGAGCCCCAGGTTGTGGCCGAGGTCGATCATCGAGCGCACGATCGTGAACTCCTCGGACCGGCGGTGCATCTCGGTCACGAAGGAGCGGTCGATCTTGACCTCCTGGAGCGGCAGGTCGCGCAGGTAGGTGAGCGACGAGTAGCCGGTGCCGAAGTCGTCGATCGCCGTGCCGACGCCCAGGTCGCCCAGCTGGGTGAAGATCTCCTGCGCCAGGCTCGGGTCGTCCATCAGCTCGGTCTCGGTGAGCTCGAGCACCAGATCGGCGGCGGGGACCTCGGAGATGGACAGCTCCTGGGCCACGTACGGCACCAGCTCCGGGTCGTAGAGGTTGCGCACGGACAGGTTGACGGCGAGCCCGATCGGGTGGCCGGCGGCGCGCCACCGGGCGGCGGCGATGAGCCCCTCGCGCAGGACCCATCGGGTGAGGGGCTGGATGGCGCCCGACAGCTCCGCCAGCTCGATGAACTGGTCCGGGTTGATGCGGCCGAGGCGGGGGTGGTTCCAGCGGATCAGCGCCTCGGCGCGGACCGGGCGCCCGGTGCGCAGATCGACGCAGGGCTGGAAGTGCAGCTCGAACTGGTCGAGCGCGACCGCGTCCGGGAGATCGCCGATGAGGGTCAGGCGCTCCACGCTCGAGCGGTCGTGCTCGGCGGCGTACACCGCGGACCCGGTGCCCGAGCGCTTGGCGTTGTACATGGCGACGTCGGCGCGCTGGATGAGCGTCGGCACGTCGTCGGCGTGCTGCGGGAACAGGGCGATGCCGATGGAGGCGTTGGACTGGAGGCGCACGTCGTCCATCAGGAACGGCACCGCCAGCGTGTCGCGGATGCGGGCGGCCACCTCCCGGGCGCTGGCCTCGGTGACCTCGCCCGAGAGGACGAGGGCGAACTCGTCGCCGCCGAGGCGGGCGACGAGGGCGTGGTCGAACTCGCGGGTGAGGCGGTCGCCGATGCCGCGCAGGAGCTGGTCGCCGACGTGGTGGCCGAGGGCGTCGTTGACCTCCTTGAACTGGTCGAGGTCCATCACCAGCAGGGCGACCTGCTCGTCGCGGCCCGGGGCGTCGCGGACCGCCCGGTGGAGCTCCTGGTCGAACAGGCGCCGGTTGGGCAGGCCGGTGAGGCCGTCGTAGAGCGCCTGGCGCCGGAGCGCCTCGGAGGCGGCGACGGCATCGGTGATGTCCTGGAGCGACATCGCGACCGAGCGGTCGGGGAGCGGGAACGCCCGCAGGGTGACCACCCGCTGCTCGCCACCGACGGGCTGCACGATGAGGTCGTCGACGCGCAGCGGCACCCCGCGGTCGACCACGCCGGCGAGGCGGTCGCGCAGCCGAGACCCGACGAGCGCGGGGAACGCATCCTCCACGGAACTGCCGATCAGGGCGTAGAGGTCCCGCCGCATCAGCCGCTCGGCGGCCGGGTTGGCGGCACGGAGGCGCAGGACCTCGCCCTCGTCGTCGCTCTCCTCGAGGCGCAGCACGATGAGCGCCTGGTCGATGCGATCGACGATGTCGGCGTACTGGTTGACGCGGTGCTCGATCTGGACGCGATCGGAGATGTCGATGCTCATGCCCTGGAGCGCGGTGGGCGCACCGGCGCCGTCGACCGAGACGGTGACGCGATCGTGCAGGTGGACCCAGCGGCCGTCGCTGGCCCGGAACCGGTAGCTGACCTCGTGGTCGATGCCCAGGGCGACGGCCCGGCCGACGGCCCCGGTGGTGGCATCGGCATCGGCCGGGTGGAGGTGCGCCAGCCAGAACCCCGGCTGGAGCCACTCGTCCTGGGTCCAGCCGAGCATGGTGGTGGCCCGCTGGTTCACGAACGTGAAGCGGTCGTCGGCGGGGTTGCGCACCCACAAGATGGCATCGAGGTTGTCGACCACGGTGTTGAGGCGCCGCCGGACGCGGTCCTCGACGGCGGCGAGCTGGCCGACCGCGGTGGCGATCATCAGCGAGGCGATCGCGAACCCGCCGATCAGCAGGCCGGCCTCGGGCAGCGGGTCCTGGGTGTTGATGAGGACCAGGCCCACCACGCCCAGTGCGCTGCACAGCAGCGCGGGACCGAGGCCCGACACGCACGCGGCGAGCGAGACCACCGCCAGCATCACCAGCACGGCCGGGACGGCGATCTCGGTCGAGAGGGCGGGGAACACCAGCACGCCCAGCATGTCGGTGAGGTGCATCCAGATCGGGGCCTGGCCGGTGCGCTTGGCGTGGTGGTGGGCGAAGGCGTTGGCGCTGAAGCCGACCGCGATGATCAGCACCGGCATGTACTCGGGGAGCGAGCCGAACACGACCGCGCCGATCGCGAGCGCGGCGATGCCCGCGTAGCGCTGGAGGAAGAGCGGGTGGAGGAAGCCGTCCTCGCCGATGTCGACCAGCGGCCGCCGGAGCTCCCGCACGGATTCGGTGATCGTCTCCTTCACCCCTGACCGATCACCCATCGGCGCCATCCTCGCACCTGGGCCCCTGGTGCCCCATGTCGGGATGGGGGGCGGCCGAGGGCAGTTGCTACGGTCGATCTGCCCCCAAGCACGATCGATCGCGTCGAGGAGACCCTGTGACCAGCTACGAACGCCCCTTCGGCCGCAACTTCGAGGACTTCGAGGTCGGCGACGTCTACCGGCACTGGCCCGGGAAGACCATCACCGAGTACGACGACCACCTGTTCTGCATGATCACGATGAACCACCACCCGCTCCACACCAACGACTGGTACGCCGAGCGCTCGCCCCAGGGCAAGAACGTGGTGGTGGGCAACCTCGTGTACTCCCTGGTGCTGGGCATGAGCGTCCCCGACGTGTCGGGTGCCGCGGTGGCCAACCTCGAGGTCGAGACGCTGAAGCACTCCAAGCCCACGTTCCACGGCGACACCATCTATGCCGAGACCCGCGTCCTCGACAAGAAGCTCACCTCGAAGGGTGACCGCGGCATCGTGTCGGTCGAGACCAAGGGCCTCAACCAGCGCGGCGAAGAGGTCTGCTACTTCAAGCGCAAGGTCATGGTCTGGACCAACGAGGCGGCCCCCGGTCGCGAGCGGCCCTACCAAGACGCCGACATCTGGTCCGAGGACTGACCATCGAGCGCCGGCTCGCTCCGGCAGAGGAGCACCGCTACCAGCCGGTGCTGCTGCTCCTGGGGTCGATGCTGTCGCTCCAGTTCGGCGCCGCGATCGCCCACCACCTGTTCGACGACGTCGGTGCGGCGGGGGCATCGGCACTGCGCCTCGGGCTCGCTGCCGTCGTCCTGGTCGCCTGGGGCCGTCCTGCCGTCCGGTCGTGGTCAGGGGACCACCGGCGCTCGGTCCTGCTGCTCGGCGTGGCCCTGGCGGTCATGAACTTCGCGTTCTACGAGGCGGTCGACCGGCTGCCCCTGGGTGCGGCCATCACCATCGAGTTCCTGGGGCCGCTCGGCTTGGCGGTCGCCCTGACCCGGCGGCGGCGCGACCTGCTGTGGGTCGTGCTCGCGCTGGGCGGGGTGCTGGTGCTCGGCCTCGGCCAGCACGGCACGGCGGCCGGGTCGCTCGACCCGTGGGGCGTGGTGGCGGCGCTGGTGGCGGCCACGTTCTGGGCGGCCTACATCGTGGCCGGGTCGCGCCTGGCCACCACGGAGCCGGGTGTCGCCAGCCTCGCCGGCGCGTGCGTGGTCGCATCGGTGCTGGTCGTCCCGATCGGCGTGGCCTCCGCCGGTCGCGCCCTCCTCGACGTGCGGGTGCTGGCGCTGGGCCTGGTCATGGCGGTGCTGGCGTCGGTGGTCCCGTACTCGTTCGAGCTCCGGGCGCTCGAGCGCATGAACAAGCGCACGTTCAGCATCCTCGTGGCCCTGGAGCCGGCCATCGGTGCCATCGTCGGGCTGGTGCTCCTCGACCAGCACCTCGGTGCGGTGTCCGTGGTCGGGGTGGCCCTGGTGGTGGCGGCGGGCATCGGCGCCACGGCCACCGCGCCCGTCGGCGCCCCCGCGCTCCTGCCCGAGTCGGCCTGAGCGGCCTCGGCCTGAGCGGCTTCGGCCTGGGCGGGCGTACCATCGTCGGCCGGGAGGTCGGATCATGGGCATCAACGACGTGGCGGCATCGGGCTTCGGGGCGGGGGCCGACGCGTACGAGCAGGGTCGTCCGGGCTACGCCGACGACGTGGTCGCCTGGCTGGTGGAGCACCTCGGCATCGAGCGCGGCGCCACGGTCATCGACCTCGCGGCGGGGACCGGCAAGCTGACGCGGATGCTCATGCGTCCGGGGGTGGAGATCCTCGCGGTCGAGCCGGTGGAGGCCATGCGGGCCAAGCTGGCCCAGACCTGCCCCGGCGTGAGGACGTTCGACGGCACCGCCGAGCGGCTGCCCTTCGAGGACGCGTCGGTCGATGCGGTCACCGTCGCCCAGGCGTTCCACTGGTTCGACCCGGGACCCGCCCTCGCCGAGATCGCCCGGGTGCTGAAGCCGGACGGCCGCCTCGGGATCGTGTTCAACGAGCGCGACACCCGCGAGCCGTGGGTGGCCGACCTGTCGAGGCTGATCCGCTGGGACGAGCGGGAGCGGTGGCGGGTGCCGTACACGGTCGAGGTCGACTGGGCCGCCACCGTCGCCGAGCACGGCCCGCAGTTCGAGGCGGCCGAGCGGTACGACTCGGCCTTCCACCAGGCGATGGACCCCGACACGCTCGTCGCCCGCGTGCTCTCGACGTCGTACATCGCCATGCTCCCGGCGGCCGACCGCGAGGAGCTGGCCGCCAAGGTGCGCGAGCTCGCCGCCCCCCTGGGCGACCGCTTCGACCTCCCGTACGTCACCGTCGCCTACGCCGCCCGCCTCCGCTGACCCCGCCCTCCGCTGGTCGATCTTCCCCCGCATGCGTCGACGATCGACCACCGTCTGGCCCGCCCGGATCCTTCTGGTCGATCTTCCCCCTCCTCGGGGGATGATCGACCAGAGAACGAGGGGGCCGGGGATGGGCGAGCGGTGAGCCGGCGAGGCGTGAGTGGCGGTCGGTTGGCGCGGGAGGGGGCGCTGCTGGCGTGGTTCGGGGCGCGGCAGCGGGACCTGCCGTGGCGGCGGACCCGGGACCCGTGGTCGATCCTCGTCGCCGAGCTGATGCTGCAGCAGACCCAGGTGGCCCGGGTGCTGCCCAGGTACGAGGCGTTCCTCGCCCAGTGGCCGACGGCGACGGCGTGCGCGGCGGCCCCGGTCGGCGACATCGTCACGGCCTGGGCCGGTCTCGGGTACAACCGGCGGGCGGTCAACCTCCACCGGTGCGCGCGGGCGGTGGTGGCCGACCACGACGGCGCCCTGCCGGTCACGCTCGACGGGCTCCTGGCGCTTCCGGGCATCGGCCCGTACACGGCCCGGGCGGTGCTCGCGTTCGCCCACGAGAGCGACCAGGTGGGCGTGCTCGACACCAACGCGGCCCGCGTCCTGGCGCGGTGGGAGGGGCGATCGCTCAAGCCGAAGGAGGCCCAGGCCGCGGCC
Source organism: Aquihabitans sp. McL0605 (assembly GCF_049993875.1). Taxonomy (NCBI): domain Bacteria; kingdom Bacillati; phylum Actinomycetota; class Acidimicrobiia; order Acidimicrobiales; family Iamiaceae; genus Aquihabitans; species Aquihabitans sp. McL0605. Next base: position 815,672 of record NZ_CP188252.1, on the reverse strand, counting down.
GACGGGGCGGTGCCGGCCGGGCAGGGCTGGGCGTGGAACCAGGCGATGCTCGACCTGGGCGCGACGATCTGCCGGCCGCGGCGGCCCGGCCGGTCCGGTGGGCCGCGGTGCGACGATTGCCCCGCGATGCCGTGGTGCACGTGGGCGGTCGACGGGCGCCCGGAGCCCGATCCCGCCGTCGGCTCGGCGGGGGTGTCGGGCGGCCAGTCGGTGTTCGAAGGCTCCGACCGGCAGGGGCGCGGCCGCCTGGTCGACGCCCTGCGCATCGCTCCCGTCGAGCCCGCGCACCTGGCGGCGGCGATGGGCTGGCCCGACGATCCCGCCCGCGCCGAGCGGGTGGCCCGCACGCTGGTCGCCGACGGCCTGGCGGTCGCCGACGCCGACCGCACCCTCCGCCTGCCGGGCTGACCGGGGGGCGAACGCGCGCCGGCCCGCAGGGTGGGTACGGTTCCGCAGATCCAGGGCGTGCGGGACGTCCACGGTGCACTGGCGAGGAGCAGCGATGGACGGGTCGAACGATCGACGCACCCGGGTCTCGGCCGCGGGTGCGGTGGGTGCCGGCGCGGTGGCGGTGGCGGGCCTCCTGGTGTGGATCGCCACCCGCTCGGGCCCAGGGGTCACCAACGACTCGGTGGCCTACCTGGCCACCGCCCAGCACCTGGCCCACGAGGGCCGGCTCACCAACTTCGACGGGCAGCGGCTCTCGATCTTCCCGCCGGGCTACTCGACGGTGGTCGCGGCGATGCTCCGCGCCGGCATCCCCACCCAGCTGTCGATCCAGGTGCTCGGCATCGCCACCGCCATGTTCGTGGTGGCGGCCGCGCGGCGGCTGGGCCGGGAGCTCGGCCTGACACCGATGGCCGCGTCGCTCGCCGCGCTCTTCGTCGCGGTCAACACCGGGCTCGTCCTCGTGCACGCCATGGCGTGGAGCGAGCCGCTGTTCGTGTCGGCGACGCTGGTCGCGCTCATCGCCCTCACCCGGCTCCACCGAGTCCGCCGCCTCGAGGTCCGCACGGTGGCGGTGCTGGCCCTGGCGACGGGCCTCGCGGGGGTCACGCGGTACACGGGGATCGTGCTGGTGGGAGTGATCGGTGCGGTGGTCCTGGCCGACCACTGGCACCGGGGACGGCTGCGGGCGATCCGCTCGGCGGCCGTGGTGTCGGCCCTGTGCTCGTGGGGGATCGCCGCGGTGATCGCCGTCAACGTGACCGACGGCCGCCCGCCCATGGGCCAGCGCGGCGGCGGGGCCACCTTCACGTTCGGCGAGACGATGACGCAGCTCGCCACGTCGATCGGGCGCTACGCCTTGGGCGGCCAGGCGTCGGAGGGCGCGATGCGGACGGTCGGGTGGCTGGCCCTCGTGGGCGTCGTGGCCCTCGGCATCCGCACGGCGGCCCACCTCGCCCGCGGCCCCGGTGCGGTGTGGGCGGCCGCCGGTGCACCCGTCGCCGCCTACGTCTCCGCGTACGTGGCGTTCCTCGTGGTGAGCGAGATGACCACGATGCTCAACCAGGTCGATGCCCGCCTGCTGGCGCCGGTCTTCGCGCCCACGGTGGTGCTGCTCGCCCTCCCCGTCGAGCGGGCCGTGGCGGCCTGGAGGGCTCGGCCGGCGGACGAGCGGGCCCTGGGGCGGCCCCGACCGGCCCTGGCTGCGGTCGCGCTCGTCGCCCTGGCGGCCCTGCTCGGGTCGACGGCGGCCGAGACGACGGCGTGGTCGTCGAAGGCGGGCACCACCGGCATCCGGCTCAACGCGGTGCGCAAGCGGCGAGCGCCCTGGGTCGACGTGGTGAAGGCGCTGCCCCGCGACGCGGCCGTGGTGGCCGACGACCCGTACTCCGTCCGCTGGCTCGGCACCCACGAGCCGGTGACGCCGATCCCCGGGCGGGCGTTCTACGCGTGGGTGCCGTTCCGGCCGCGCCTGCTCGAGGTGCGGCAGTTCGTCACCGATCACGGCGGCGGCTACCTGGTGCTGACCGAGGGGCCCAACGAAGAGGTCGTCCAGTCGATGCGGTGGGTGGGCCTCGACGTGCAGCCCTACCGCGTGGAGCCGGGCCTCGAGGTGTACAGGCTGGCGCCGCCGACCGAGCTCGGGCCCGGCGGCCAGGGCGTCACGCCGTGAGGAAGTCGACGATCAGCCGGTTGACCGCCTCTGGCTGCTCCACCTGCAGGAAGTGGCCGGCGTCGGGCACCAGCTCGTAGCGCGAGCCCTCGGCCGGGAGCGACGTCAGCACGCCGTCGTCGATCAGCTCGGCGCCCATGCAGCCGTCGTCGGCCCCGTGCAGGTACAGCGCCGGCATCGTGAGGGGGAGGGCGCCCGCCGCCTCGATCTGGTCGTACTCGGGGCTGCGAGCGCCGGCGCCGAGCGTGGCCCGGTAGTAGCCGAGCGCGGCGGCGAGGTTGGCGGGGTCTCGCATGCAGTCCTTGGCCTGGGCGGCGAAGGTGCTGCCGTCGAAGCCCGGCGACCAGTCCTGCCACAGCCGGTCGATGAACGCGAGGTCGTCCATGGGGACGGCGAGGTCGGACAGCGGCGACTGGAAGAAGAACATGTACCAGGACCGCTGGAGCTGGTCGTAGGAGAAGAAGGCCTGGGCGACGGTGGCGGCCGGCGGCACCGCGGCCACCACCACCCGCTTCCACCGCTCCGGCGCGTGGCCGGCGGCGGCGTAGCTGGCGAGAGCGCCCCAATCGTGGCCGATCAGGACCGCGTCGGCGTCGCCGCCCAGCGCTTGGTGCAGGGCGATGGCGTCGCTGGCGATCGCGCCCGGCTGGTAGAGGCCGTCCGCGGGGACGGCGGTGGGCGCGTAGCCGCGCAGGAAGGGGGCCACCGCCCGGTAGCCGGCGGCCGCCAGCTCGGGCAGGAGGTGGCGCCACGACCAGGCCGAATCGGGGAAGCCGTGGAGGCACAGCGCGAGCGGGCCCTCGCCCGCGGCGAGGTAGCCGAACGTGAGGCCGTTGGCCTCGATCGAGCCTTCGGTGATGGCGGGGGGTGCGGCAGGCATGGCCGGGACCATAACGGGGTACCAACACCGAGCGACGGGACCCTGACGGCACTGTGCATTGCGTCACAGTTGGGGCCGCTGGGTGGCCGGTTGGCTACCGTTCGCAACCATCAGGGGCAGCAGGAGTCAAGGCATGGTGAACGTCACGTTCTGGGGAGTCCGGGGATCCACCCCCTGCCCTTGCGACGCCAACAAGCGCTACGGCGGCAACACCGCCTGCGTGAGCGTGCAGGCCCCCGGCCAAGACCCCATCCTCTTCGACCTGGGCACCGGCCTCCGGTTCTTCGGCGAGCTCCTCCCTGCCGACGAGCCGTTCCGCGGCATCGCCCTCGTCACGCACCTCCACTGGGACCACGTGCAGGGCCTCCCGTTCTTCACGCCGATCAACCGACCGGGCGCATCGCTCACCGTCTGCGGGCGCAACGACGAGGGCACCCTGCAGGAGGCGTTCGACGACTTCATGCGCCCGCCCTACTTCCCGGTCCGGGCGGCAGACCTGTGCGGCGAGATCACCTTCCGCGACGTCGACGACGAGTCGTTCGACTTCGGCCGGGCCCGCATCACCGCCCGCAACGTGCCCCACACCGGCGCCACCAACGGCTACCGGGTGGAGCTCGACGGGTTCACCATCGCCTACATCAGCGACCACCAGCAGCCCATCGGCACCGACGCCGTGGAGCCCTCGGTGCTCGACCTGTGCCGCGATGCCGACCTGGTGATCCACGACGCCCAGTACGAGCCCCACGAGTTCGCCGCCAAGTCCGACTGGGGCCACTGCACCGTCGAGTACGCGGTGCGGGTGGCGGCGGAGGCCGGCGCCAAGCGCCTGGCGCTGTTCCACCACGACCCGTCGCACGGCGACGAGGTCATCGACCGCCTCCTGCTCGATGCCCGCGGGTTCGCCCAGGGCACCTCGGTGGGCGAGGTCATCGCGGCCGCCGAGGGGACCACGGTCTCGTTCAGCCTGGCTCCGGCCACCGCCTAACCTGACGGGCCATCCCCGTCACCCGCCAGGAGCCCCCATGACCGAGCCCGCGTTCGACAGCGCCCGTTTCCGCCAGGTGCTGGGGCACTTCCCCACGGGGGTCTCGGTGGTCGCGGCGTTCAACGAGGGCGCGCCCGTCGGCATGGCCATCGGTTCGTTCTTCTCGATCTCGCTCGACCCGCCGTTGGTCGGCTTCTGTGCCGGCAAGGGCTCGTCCACGTGGCCCAAGCTCCGCGAGGCCGGGAGGTTCTGCGTGAGCATCCTCGGCGACGACCAGGAGGAGGTCTCCCGTCGCTTCGCCTCCAAGGAGGCCGACAAGTTCGCCGGCCTGGCCTGGGACCACTCGCCCCTCGGCTCGCCCCGCCTCGGCGGCGCGCTGGCCTGGATCGACTGCACCACCGAAGCCATCCACGACGCCGGCGACCACGAGATCGTGGTGGGCGCGGTCACCGACCTCGCCGTGGCCGCCGAGGGCCACCCGCTGATCTTCTTCCGCGGCGGCTACAGCCACCTCGCCTGATCGGGCGCCCGCCTGGGGTCAGCGGTCGAAGTACTCCGAGCCGGCGGTGACGCCGATGCCGACGTCGACCTCGGTCTTGCCCTTCGCCAGCTGCGCCACCCAGTCGTTGGCCTGCGCCGTGGTGGCCTCGTGGCGCAAGAAGCGCAGGTAGATGTCGCTGACGACCTTGCGCCGGCCCTCGGGCTCCGACACGAACTGGAGCGCCACCTTGTTGCGGCTGATCGTCGCCAGGCGGCCGGTCCAGTAGCTGACGCCAGCGGCGTCGGGTGCGCGGCGGAACACGTCGCGGTAGAGGTGCTGGACGAAGACGCTCTTGGAGCTGGTCGCCTGCAACCAGTACGACCGGCTGGCGAGGACCGAGATGCGCGTGTCCTCGGCGGTGGCGGTGCCGGCCTGGTACTTGGCGGCCCAGCCCTGGAGCTCGGTGCTGGTGCCGTGGCGCCCGATGTACTGCACGTAGGGGCGGTCGGCGACCCGGCGCAGCGCTTCGGGCTCGGTCAGGAACGCCCGGCCGATCGTGGTGCGGGGCGTGCCCCCGTCGAGGCGGCCCGCCCAGTAGCCGAGACCGCCGGCATCGGGGGTGCGGCCGAGCGCGTCGGCGTACAGGTGGCACACGAAGCGCCTCGTCGCGCTCGACCCGGCGGAGCACCCGGCCAGGAGGTGGTTGGCCTGCACGGTCCCGGTGGCGGACCCGTCGGTGATGGCCACGTGGGTGGTGGAGGTGAGCTGGAGGGTGAACGCCTTGTCGATCTCGTCGGCCTGGTTGCCGACGATGGGGATGGCGATGGTCCCCGTGACCTGCCCGGCCGGGATGGTGACGGTGCCCGACGCGGCGGTGAAGTCGTCGACCGGGACGGCCGTGCCCTTGACCGTCTGGTACGAGACGGTGACGGCGACCGGCCTCGCCTCCGACAGGTGGACCGTGAACGTCATCGGTGCCGTGCCGGAGCCGGGCCGGGTCAGCGAGGCGTCGTCGACCGAGACGCCGGGGCCTCCGCAGACGGTCGGGTCGGGGTCGCTGCCGTTCGGCTGCTGCGTGATGGTGACGATCCCGGTGGCGGTGTCGTCGCCCCGGTAGGGATCGGGCAGCCCGTCGGTCGGGGTCCGGATCGTGGCACCGAAGGACGTCGGCCAGGGCCGCGTCATGCCGTACGGGTCGACGTAGGTGGTGAGGGTCTTGGTCACATCGCCGCGGACGCACAGGGTCGCCGACGCGCCCGGGGCGAGCGAACCGACCGCCCAGGAGCTCCCGGTGACCGTCCCCTGCGCCGGCTCCACGACGGGCTGGGCGACGGCGCTCTCGGTGCTGGGCAGCTCGATCGGCACGACCAGCCCGAGGACCGGGTCGGAGCCCTGGTTGGTGACCTCGAGCTCGGTGGCGACCTCGTCGCCCAGCGCCGCCACGCTGCGGTTCGAGCGGGCGCTCATCCGCAGGTCCATGATGGGCCCGCAGGGCGAGAACTGGCTGGTGCCGTTGGTGGCCTGGGTGGTGGTGGCCGTCACCACGTTGCCCACGGTGGGGGCGGTGACTGATCCGGTGAATGCCTTGACCACGTTCCCGCCCGGGTACGGCACCGAGATCGTGCCGAGGTACTCCTTCGCCTCGCCCGTGTGGGTCGCCGACGGGCAGACGTCGCTGGCGTACACGTCGACCAGCAGCGGGCCGGCCTGGTCGGAGCGGACCGTGCCGGCCAGCTCGACGGCCCCGGCGCCAGGGGTGATGGAGGTGATCTTGGGATCGATCTGGTCGCCGTTGGCAGCGTGGTCGGGCTCGTGCTGGAACAGGTCGATGCTCAGGTCGTCGTTGCCGAAGATCCGGTTGCCGCGCATGCTGACGCCGACCAGGGGCGTGTCGGCCTGGTACAGGTGCACACCGCTCCCGGGGCTGTTCGCGATGGTGTTCGCCTCACCGGGCGCCACGCCACCGATCTGGCCCGGGCCGGTGCTGGATCCGTCGATCAGGATGTTGTCGTCGCCGTTGGGGATCGCTCGGGTGCCCGTGGCGTCGGTCCCGATGTGGTTGCCGAGGATCCGGTAGCCGGTCTGGTCGATCTGGATGCCGCGGCCGTTGTTCCCGGAGATGACGTTGCCCTCGCCGGGGCCGGTCCCGCCGATGAGCGTGCCCGTCGTGGCGACGCCGCTGTAGCCCGACATGAGCTCGATGGCCGAGTCCTGGCTGCCGGCCCCACCGTTGGGGAGGGCGGTGGTGCCGGTGATGTCGGTCCCGATGAGGTTGCCCTGGACCGTGGCGGCGACGGACAGCTGGATCGCGTCGAAGCGGTTGCCGGAGATGAGGTTGCCGGCACCGGGCGCGCCGCCGCCGATGAGCGGCACGGCGGAACCGGCCCGCGCCCCGCTGGATGCATCGCCGTCGATGCCCCCGTTGTTCGGTATGGCGGTGGTGCCGGTGGGGTCGGTGCCGAGGAGGTTGCCCTGGATCGTGATCCCGGCGCCGTTGTCGGTGAAGCGGATGCCGATGGCGGCCTGGGCGACGACGTTCCCCGCACCCGGGGTGGTGCCGCCGACCAGGGCGTGCACGTTCGGCTCGATGGCGATCCCGTAGACGGGATCGCCATCGGGCTTCGGACCGACGCGGTTCCCCTGGATGGTGACCTGGTTCGACGAGTGGTCGTCGGTCGTGTCCTTCACGACGATCGACTGCTCCTGCGTGTTGACGACGTTGCCCTCGCCGGCCGCGGGGCCGCCGATCTGGACGTCGTCGGCGGCCGCCACGATCCCGTACAGGCCGTTGTGGGGGTAGGCGCGGTGGATGCCGTCGGTGCCGATCTCGTTGCCGTAGATCCGGGCGTGGTCGGCGCCGGCCGGGAGGCTGAGGGCGTTGTCGCAGCCGTCGATCTCGAGGGCGCGGATGGTGGTGCTCGGAGCGGTGACCGTGAGCCCGTCGGCTACCGCCGGAGCGTCGTCGCAGGTGATGCGCACCAACGGGCCGCCGGCCACCGTGTAGCCGGGAGCAGTGGAGCCGTCGATGGTGACGGGCCGGGAGATGGCCGGGAACTTGGTGACCGGGCGGATCGAACCGGTCGCGGCGAAGGTGATGGTGACGGTTGCCGCGCCGGGCGTGGCGTCGGCCTCCTGGATGGCGGCGCGGAGGGTGCAGGTGGCCGTGGCGGTGGCGCAGGTCCCGTCGCCGGGGGCCGCATCCGCGCCGTCGCCCGTGCTGGTGACGGTGAGGGGTGCGGGCGCAGCCGATGCCGGGGTGGCGTCGAGCCAGAGCACCCCCGAGGCCACCAGGGCGACCGCGAGGACCGCCGGGACGGGCCGGCGGGCTCGCCGCCTCCCAACGGTGGTCTGATCGCGATGGTGCATCGTGTCGCCTTCTGCCGTGGCCCCTGCCCTGTGACGCCAGCCTGACAGATGTCCGGGTCTGGCCGCCTGACCTCCTCGAGCACGGCGGGGCAGGTCAGGCCGTCAGGTGGTGGGGGTCTCGAGCTCGGTGAGGATGAAGGCCAGGGTGAAGGCCTCTTCCTTCCAGGCGTCGTAGCGGCCCGTGGGGCCGCCGTGGCCGGCGCCCAGCTCCACCTTGAACACCACCGGGCGGCCATCCGAGTCGACGGTGCCGGCGCCGTGGCCCTGGTCGCGCAGGCGGGCCACCCACTTGGCGGGCTCGTGGAAGCCGACCCGTGGGTCGTTGAGGCCGGCGGTGGCCAGGACCGCCGGGTACTCGCCGTCGGCGGCGGGCGCCACGTTCTCGTAGGGCGCGTACGCCTTCATCCAGCCGTAGGCCTCGGTGGTGTGGAGCGGATCGCCCCACTCGTCCCACTCGATCACGGTGAGGGGGAGCGAGGGGTCGAGCATCGTGGTGAGCGGGTCGACGAACGGCACCTCGGCCACCACGGCGCGGAACAGCGATGGGGCCAGGTTGGTGATCGCGCCCATGAGCAGCCCGCCGGCGCTCCCGCCGCGCGCCGCGAGCATGGAGGGGGCGGTGCGACCGGTGTCGACGAGGTGCTGGGCGCAGGCGACGAAGTCGGAGAACGAGTTGCGCTTGAAGGCGAACTTGCCGTCCTCGTACCAGTTGCGGCCCAGCTCTCCGCCGCCGCGCACGTGGGCGATGGCGAACACCACGCCGCGGTCGAGCAGCGAGAGCCGGGCGATCGAGAACCACGGGTCCATGCTGATCTCGTAGGCGCCGTACCCGTAGAGCAGGCACGGCGCGGGCCCGTCGGCCGGCACGGCGGCGGGCTTCCAGACCAGGGAGATCGGCACCTGCGTGCCGTCGGCCGCGGTGGCCCACTCGCGCGCCGACGAGTACTCCCCGGCGTCGAAGCCGTCGAGGACGGCGAGCTGCTTGCGGACGGTGCGCGCTCCGGTGGCCAGGTCCTGGTCGATCACCGCGGGCGGCCGGGTGAGCGACTGGTAGCTGAACCGGTAGGTGGTGCTGGTGAACGTGGGGTTGGCGCCGGGGCTGATCGTGCCGACGATGTCGTCGGTCTCGAACGCGGTGGTCTGGCCGGTGGCGATGTCGAGCAACCAGATGGCGGTGAGCCCGTCGGTGCGACCGTGGACGATGGCGTGGCCGGCGAAGGTCTCGGCCCCGGCGATGCGGGTGCCGGGCTGGTGGGGGAGGACCACCTCCCAGTCGGAGCGGGGCGCGGTGGTGATCCCGTCGAGGGGGGCGCGCCACAGGGCGAAGTCGTCGGCGCCGCCGTGGTTGCTGGTGATGTAGAGCCCGGCGGGGTGGTGGGCGATCGAGTACTCCACGCCCTCCTCGCGGACGGCGACGACCACGGCCTCGCCGTCGGGCCGGTGGGCGTCGATGAGCCAGCTCTCGCTGGTGATGGCGCTGCCGGCGCTGATGACCACCACGTCGCCCGAGCGCGAGGCGCCGACCGACACGTGGAACCGCTCGTCGTCGTCCCGGAACACCTCGGGATCGGCGGACGGTTCGGTGCCGACCTGGTGGCGCAGCACCCGGTCGGGGCGGTGGGCGTCGTCCTGGAGCGTGTACCAGCAGGTGGCCGAGTCGGCCGCCCAGGCGAAGCCGTAGGACACGTCGGGCACGGTCTCGTCGCTCTCGGCGCCGGTGCGCAGGTCGCGGAACCTCAGGGCGTGCTTCTCGTCGCCCTCCCGGTCGATGGCGTAGGCCAGCCAGTTGCCGTCGGGGCTCACGTCGAGCACGCCGAGGCCGAGGTACTCGCCCTCGGCAGCCAGCTCGTTGGGGTCGAGCACCACCTGCTCGGCCGCCGGGTCCTCCACCCAGCCCGTCGTGGTGCCGTCGTCGGGCCGGCGGCAGTGGATGGGGTAGCTCTTCCCCTCCTCGGTGCGCGTGAGGTACCACCATGCGCCGTCGCGCACGGGCACGGACAGGTCGGTCTCCTGGGTGCGGCGCTTGATCTCGTCGAAGATCGCCTGGCGCAGCGGCTCCTGCCCGGCGGTCACCGCGTCGGTCCACGCGTTCTCGGCCACCAGGTGCGGCAGCGTCTCCGGATCGTCCGGGTCGAGCAGCCAGGCGTAGGGATCGACGACCGTGTCGTCGTGGAAGGTGCGCTCGGTGGGGCGCTGGGCCGGGCGGGGAGGGAGCGTGGGCGTGGGGGCTGGGTCGGTCACGTGGTGAGGCTACGGGCACCCGGTACCCTCCGCGGATGCCCGTCTACGCGCTCGGACTCCAGGTCCCGAACATCCATCCCGATGCCTACATCGCTCCCGAGGCCGTGATCATCGGGTCGGTCACCATCGGCGCGGAGAGCTCGATCTGGCCGGGTGCGGTGCTGCGCGGCGACGACGGCGACATCTTCATCGGCGCCCGGACCTCCATCCAGGACGGTGCCGTCCTCCACACCACCCCGTCGTTCCCCACCACCGTGGGCGACGAGTGCGTCGTCGGCCACCTGGCGCACCTCGAGGGCTGCATCGTCCACGACGCCGCCCTGGTGGGCTCGGGGTCGGTCGTGCTGCACCGTGCCGTCGTCGAGACGGGTGCGCTCGTGGGCGCCGGGGCCGTGGTCTCGGGTGGCACCGTCGTCCCGACGGGGTCGATGGCGCTCGGCATCCCGGCGAAGATCCGTCCGGACTGCGTCACCCCCGACATGATCTCGCTGGGCATGCAGTCCTACGTCGACCGGGGCCGCCGCTACCGGGCCGAGCTCCGGCGCATCGACTGACCCCACCTCGGCGGGAGACCGCCGAGGTCAGCGTGCCCCTAGAGCGTGGCGGCGCCGTCCGTCTCGAACACGGTGATGATCCCATTCTCGGCCTCGCGCCGCGCCCACTTGGCGATGGTGGCGTCGCTCGTGAGCAGCACCACCTGCGTGCGGGTCGAGAGGCGGACCACCATGTCGAGCAGCTTGAACAGCTCGCTGGGATCCACGCCCACCAGGGCGTCGTCGATGATCAGCGGGAGGGCCTCTTCGTTGGGGCCGATCCACGTCGTGCGGGCGATGCGGTCGGCGAGCCGCCGGCGCACGGCGGCGGGGCCGTCGGAGAGGGTCGCCAGCTCGCCCTCGAGCATGCGGACGCGCTCGGCGGCGACGCCCGTGCGGCGATCCACGTCACCCAGGTCGGGCATCCGCTCCGACGCGATCTGCTCGGCGAGCAGCCGCCGGCGGTCCTTGAGGGCCGCCAGGTCCTGCGGGGCCTCGGTCGGGTCGGGCGTGAGGTCCCAGCTGAGGCGGCGGCGGGCGCCGACCTCGTCGGACAGCCGAGCGATCTCGGCCTCGAGGTCGTCGCGGCCGCGGCTGTCGGTGGCGGCCAGGCGGCGGCGGCGGGCCGACTCCACCGAGACGATGGCGCGGTCGAGGCGGCCGGCCAGGTCGCCGTCGTCGAAGCCGAGCCGGCAGAGGAGGGCGTCGAGGTCGATGCCCGCGGTGGTGGCCACCGCGGTGAGCTCCTGGAGCTCCACGACCTGGCGGGCGTAGCGGCCGGCGCTGGCTCGCTGCTCCAGCACCCCGCGGATCTGCGATGGGGCCAGGTCGAACGCCCCGTCGTCGGGGAGGCCGAAGCCGTCGAGGCCGCGGGTGAGCTCGTGGCGGGCGGCGACCTCCTGGCTCATCGAGGCGGCGAGCGCGTCGCGTGCGACCTGCTCGCGGGCGGCGCGGGCCTTGGGGTCGATGGCGTCGGCGTAGGCGAGGATCGCGTCCTTGCGCTCGGTCGCCGCCTCCAGGCTGGTCCGGGAGCTGATCTCCTCCCAGTCGAGCCGGGTGCTGGAGCGCAGGTCGAGCGCGGCGCTCAGGCCCTTGCGGTCGGTGGGCTGCATGACGTCGTCGATGCGGCGGAGGTGCAGGCCGAGCCACGAGCCGGCGTCGGCGTGGGTGAGGGCCTGCGCCTCGGCGTGCTCGGCGGCGGCGAGCTCCTTGCGGGGGATGACCAGGAGCCAGACGCCCATGGCCACGGCGCCGATCAGCAAGATGGCGCCGACGATCACCGAGATGGCCTGTCCGGCCAGCAGGGCGGCCACCGCCAGGGTCGACGCGCCCAGGATCCCCGGGCGGAAGCGGCGCTCCACCTCGCGCTGGCAGCGGACCACCTCGTGGTGGGCCACCTCGATCTCCGACTCCACCTCGGGGTCGGTGTCGTCGGCGTGGCTCTCCAGCTCGGCCTCGTACAGGCTCTGGGCCTTCACGGCGGCGGCGTGCGCCTGCCACAGGCGGTCCTGGTCGAGCTGGGCCAGCTCGTAGACGATGCCGTCCGCTGGGTCCGCGGGCTGCTGGTCGGCGGCCTTGATGGCGTCGACGCAGACCCGGTGGATCTCCACCGCGGCTTCGAGCGTGGCGACGCGGTCGTCCAGGTCGACGGGGAGCGCGTCCGGGGTGGCGGCCACGCGGGCCAGGTCGGCGTCGCTCACCGGGGGCAGGGGCCCCACCTGGACCCCGAGCTCGGTGGCGGCGGTGCTGGCCTCGGCCCACGCCTCTCCGGTGGTCCGCAGGTCCTCGACCGCGGCGAGCAGCCGGGCGTCGGCGGCCTCGGCATCGACGTCCTCGGGGCGATCGAGCGAGGCCAGCTCGGCGCGCAGCTCGTCGAGCTGGTTGCGGAGGCCGATCCACTCCCAGCGGTCGATCTCGTCGGGCGTGCGCTGGATCTCGTCGTCGAGCTCGGCGAGGTGCTGCTGCCAGGTCTCGATCTCGATGACGTAGGTGGTGACCTCGCGGTGCTCGGCCTCCAGCTGCTCCACGGCGGCGCGGGCGCTGATCAGGTCGGCTTCGATCGATTCCTCGGTGCGGTGCTCGCCGAGCCCGAGGTCCTCCTCGCGGAGCGTCACCAGATCGGCGATGACCGTGGGATCGGAGCCGAGGAGCTGGCTGAGCGACGGCGCGGCCACGCCGTTGTCCGCGTAGGTGGCGCCGATCCGGTCGGCGTAGACGCGCCGGCCCGCCTGGTCGATGAAGATCACCGAGGCGTTGGGCACCCGCCCGGCCATGGCGTCCACCAGCGTGGTGAGCATCGAGGTGCGTTCATCGGTGGCCAGGCCGGCGATGACCGTGACCCGGGGCCCGAACTGGATGCAGAAGTTGTCACTCGGTCCGAAGAGGACCAGCTGTTCGAGTCGCACGGGACGGCCTCTGCCCGAGGCGTTGGCCTGGGGTCGGTGTTTGGGGGGATGGCACCGGTGCTCACCGAGACCCGGTGGTCAGGGGATGCTGACCCCCTGGTATCGGCAGAAGGGCCGCTCGGGTTGAGCGCGTTTCCTTGCGCTCACCGTGCAGAAAGGATGCGATCCGCTGAGGGGACCGCCGGTACCCTTGACCCGGCGGTCAAGGCCCTCGGAGCACACCATCAGTCGACGATCCAACGCAGAGGCGAACCCGGTCAGCGCGGGCTGGCGACTCATCGGTCGCCAGATGTGGGCGCAGCGCTGGGGCATCGCAGCCGGAGCCCTGGCCGGGCTGGCCTGGACGGTGGCCAAGGTCTCCGTGCCCACGCTCGTGGCCAAGGCCATCGACCTGGGCATCCAGCCGGGCGATACGTCGGAGATCTCGCACTACGCCCGGCTCATCGCCGTGGCCGGCGCGTTCACCGCGTTCTTCACCGGCATCCGCCGATACCTCGCCTTCAGGGAAGCCCGCAAGACCGAGGCGGTCCTGCGCGACCGGCTGTTCGCCCACCTCCAGCGCCTGCACTTCGCCTTCCACGACGGCCAGCAGACCGGCCAGCTGATGAGCCGGGCCAACAACGACCTCCAGCAGATCCAGAACGCGGTGGTGCTGGTGCCGCTGACCATCGCCAACATCGCCACCGTGGCCGCCGTGCTGGTGATCCTGGTGCGCGTCGACCCGGTGCTCACCGTGCTCGCCCTCGGTTCGCTGCCGGCCGTCAACGTGCTGGCCAAGCGGTTCGCCACCAAGCTCCAGCCCACCATGACCGGCGTCCAGCAGGAGTCGGCGGAGCTGTCGGCGGTGGTCGAGGAGACGGTCACCGGCATCCGCGTGGTCAAGGGGTTCGCCGCCGAGGACACGCAGGCCGCCCGCCTCTCGTCGGAGGCCGACGACCTCTACGAGGTGTCGATGGAGGCCGCCAAGATCCGTTCGGTCTACTGGCCGGCGCTCGAGCTCCTGCCCAGCATCGGGCTGATCATGGTGCTCGCCTACGGCGGCCACCAGGTGATCGAGGGCCAGCTCGAGCTGGGCGCCCTGGTGGCGTTCAACGCCTACGTGGTCCTCCTGGTGTGGCCCTTGCGCATGCTCGGCTGGATCGTCGCCATGTCCCAGCGGGCGGCGGCGTCGGCCCAGCGGGTGCACGAGATCCTCGCCACCGAGCCGCTCGTGGTCGATCCTGTGAAGCCCGAGCCGCTGCCGTCCACGGGTGGCGACGTGCGGTTCCAGCAGGTGTCGTTCCACTACGAGGGCAACGACCACCTGGTGCTCGACGGGTTCGACCTGCACATCCCGGCCGGCCAGTCGGTGGCGCTCGTCGGCGCCACCGCCAGCGGCAAGTCCACCACCGCCAAGCTGATCAGCCGCTTCTACGACGTGAGCGAAGGTGCCGTGCTCCTCGACGGCATCGACGTCCGCCAGGTGCTGCTGTCGGAGCTGCGCGGAGCGGTCGGCCTGGTGTTCGAGGAGACCTTCCTCTTCTCCGACACGATCGCGGCCAACATCGCGTTCGCCGATGCCGATGCGTCCATCGCCGACATCGAGCGCGCCGCTCGCCTGGCCGGGGCCCACGAGTTCATCGGCGGGCTGTCCCACGGGTACGACACCGAGATCGGCGAGCGCGGCTTCTCGCTGTCGGGCGGCCAGCGCCAGCGCATCGCCATCGCCCGCGCCATCCTCGCCGACCCGCGGGTGCTGATCCTCGACGACGCCACCTCGGCGGTCGACCCCACCAAGGAGCACGAGATCCGCGACGCGCTCGCCGAGGTGATGCGCGACCGCACCACCATCGTGATCGCCCACCGGCCCGCCACCATCGCCCTGGCCGAGCGGGTCGTGCTGATCGGCGACGGCAAGGTGGTGGCCGACGGCACGCACGAGGGGCTGCTGCGCACCAGCGAGGCCTACCGGGTGGTCCTGGCGTCGGCGGCGGCCGACGAGGAGCAGGCCCGCCACGCCGCGCTGGGCGATGCGGCCGATGCGGCCGAAGCGGCCGACGCCGAGGCGGCTCGGCGGGCCGGCTCCGATGCCGAGGAGGTGGTGTCGCCGTGATGCCCATGGCGGCGGTCGACGACGACGCCAAGCTCGACCGGCGAGAGGCGGCCAAGGTGATGCGCCGCGCCGCCAAGATGCTCGGCGCCTACCGGCGCGACGTCATCGGCGCCGGGCTCCTCGTCACCGTGTCGACGTTGGCGGTGCTGGCCGGGCCGTTCCTGCTGAAGGTGGGCATCGACCGCGGCATCACGCCCAAGGACCCCATGGTCCTGAACCTCGCGGTGGTCGCCTACATCGTGGTGGCCGTCGTCGCCTACCTCGCCAGCCGCACCCAGGTGCTGTACATCAGCCGCGCCGGTGAGGGCTTCCTCCGAGACCTGCGCAACCGGGTGTTCGACCACCTGCTCAAGCTGTCGATGCCGTTCTACGACCGCGAGAAGGCCGGCGTGGTCATCAGCCGGATGACCTCCGACGTCGATTCGCTGCAGGAGCTGGTCCAGCAGGGCCTGCTGCAGCTCCTGGCCAGCCTGCTGCTCATCTTCGGGTCGATCGTCGTGCTGGCCATCGTGTCGTGGCAGCTGCTCCTCGTCTGCCTGATCCCCGTGCCGTTCGTGGTGATCGCGTCGGTGAAGTTCCAGCGCGACTCCAACGAGGCGTACCTCACCGTGCGCGACCGGATCGGCCTCACCCTGTCGTCGCTGCAGGAAGGCATCAGCGGGGTCCGGGTCATCCAGGCCTACGGCCGCGAGGACCTGGAGATCGACCGCTTCCAGACCCGCAACAACAGCCTCTACCGCGCCCACATGAAGTCGGTCTTCGTGCAGGCCTGGTACCTGCCGGTGATCGAGGGCGCGGCCATCGGCTGCACCGCGCTGGTGGTGGCGATCGGCGGGAGGATGGTGGTCGACGGTTCGGCCACGGTGGGCACCGTCGCCTTCTTCGTGCTCACGCTGTCCAACCTCTTCGAGCCGCTCCAGCAGCTGTCCCAGCTGTTCAACACGGTGCAGTCGTCAGGCGCCGCCCTGCACAAGCTGTTCGACCTGCTCGACACGCCGATCGATCTCGAGGAGCGCGCCGGGGCGGTGCCGCTGCCCGACCACGGCGAGCTGCGCGTCGAGGGGGTCACGTTCGGGTACGCCGGCGGTGATCCGGTCCTCTCCGACGTCGACCTGGTCCTGCCCGTCGGCGAGAAGCTCGCGCTGGTCGGGCCCACCGGCGCCGGGAAGTCCACCCTGGCGAAGCTGATGGCCCGCCTCTACGACCCCACGGCCGGCCGGGTCACCTTCGCCGGCATCGACCTGCGCGACGCCCAGCTCAAGTCGCTGCGCACCCAGATCACCGTGGTGCCCCAGGAGGGCTTCCTCTTCGCCGGGACCATCCGGAACAACGTGCGCATCGGCCGGCCCGATGCCACCGACCAGGAGGTCGAGGACGCGCTCGAGTCGCTCGGGCTCCTCGCCCGGTTCCAGTCGCAGGCCGACGGGCTCGACACCGAGGTCAACGAGCGCGGCTCCAGCCTCTCGGCGGGGGAGCGCCAGCTCGTGTCGCTGGCGCGGGCGGCGCTGGCCGATCCGGCGGTCCTCGTGCTCGACGAGGCCACCTCGTCGCTCGACCCGGGCACCGAGGTCCTGGTGGAACGGGCGCTCGAGCGGCTGGTGAAGGGGCGGACCGTCATCGTGATCGCCCACCGCCTGTCCACTGCGGAGCGCTCCGACCGGGTGGGCGTGGTGGCCGGCGGCAAGCTCGAGGAGCTCGGCACCCACGCGGAGCTGGTGGGCCAGGGCGGCCGCTACGCCCAGCTGTACGAGAGCTGGGTCCACGGTCTGGCCGCCTCGGGCTGACCCGGCTCACCCGGCGCGGTCGCTCCGAGGAGCCAACTACGCTCCCTGCGCGTGGGGACGTGCTGCCACGGCAGCACCGGCGGGTGAGGAGGGCAGGATCCATGGCGCAGGCGAGCGGCCCTCGGCCCGGTCTCGGTTCGGTGGTCAAGCGCCACGTGCGCTGGCTCCGTCGGTCGCCGATGCCCGTCCGCGACGCGGCCCAGGTCGGGTTCGCCCTGGTGTTCCGCCGGCGCGGTCACCTCGTGGCCTCCACGGTGCGCTACCGAGGGGCCCGGAGGGTGGTGCACGACGGGCCGTTCTACTTCGGCATCTTGTGCAACCGGCTCTTCCACGCACCGGGAGATCGGGGCGCGCTGCTGATCCACGACGCGGGCACCCTGGTCATCGGTGCCGATGTGAAGATCGCCGCCTCGGCTCGCATCACCGTCGGCGGCCACCTGGCCATCGGCAGCCACACGCGGATCAACCACGGCGCGAAGATCCTGGCCAACACCGTCGTGACGATCGGTGAGGGCGTCGCGATGGGGCCGGAGTGCCTGATCCTCGACGACGACCTGCACGACCTCACCGTGGCCGGGGTGCCCCGCACCAAGCGCGCCGCCATCACCGTGGCCGACCGGGTCTGGATCGGCAGCCGCTGCACCCTGTTGAAGGGGACGGAGATCGGGGAGGGATCGATCATCGCCGCAGGGTCGGTCGTGACCGGCGTGATCCCGGCCGGCGTCGTGGCCGGCGGGTCCCCGGCGCGCGTGCTGGCCACCGCGGCATCCTGGACGCCCTGATCTCCTGGGGCACCAGTGGGGGTCGGGCCCTGCCCGACCCCCACCAGCCCCCCTCCCCCCACTCCCCCCGGGATGTGGCCTCCTCGCTCAGGTGGTCCTCGACGAGCGCCCCGCCCGCTTCCGGGGGCCGACGAGGACCAGACCGACCGCCACCAGCAGCAGCCCGGCGAGCGCGAGGCCGATCACGTTGAGGCCGGTCCGGGCCAGGGCGCTGGACGGGGACGGCTCCGCCGGCGCCGCGGTGGTCACGGCTCCGGTGGCCACCGGAGCCGGCGCCGGGTCACCCTGGGCCGCCTGGACGACCGGGGTGGCCGGGGTGGCCGGAGTGACCGGATCGACCGGGGTCACCGGGCCGGTCGGACCGACCGGATCCACGGGCGCCTCGGGCACCCCCGGGTCGACGCAGCTGCTGGCGCTGGTGCTGAGGACGCCGACCGTGAGGCCGCAGACATCGATCGGGATCGCGATGGCCCCGTCATCGCCGGGTGCGGTCGGAGCGCAGGTCGCCGACGTGGTCCCGACGATGCCGACCGAGGTCCCGCAGACATCGACGGGGACGTCCAGGCCCACCCCGAGGATCCCTCCGATCGTGGAGCCTCCCCGACCTGCGGGGGCAGGGGGCGGCGTGCACCTGGCCGACGTGGTGCTCACGATGGCCACGGAGGTGCCGCAGACATCGACGGGCACGGTGCCGGCGACGTCGATCAGCGAACCCGAGCCCGAGCTGGTGCCTGAGCTGGTGCCCGTGGACGAACCCGTGGTCGGGGTCGCGGTGCCGGTCGCCGGCGTCGGTGCCGCCGTGGAGCAGCTCGACGATCCCGAGGCCAGGACCGAGACCGTGGTGCCGCACAGGTCGACGGGGATCGCCACGTCTGCGTCGACGAGCTGCGGGCCCGGGGCCGGCGGGGTCGAGGTGGCCGGCGGGGGAGCCGGTGGGGTGGCGGGCGCGCCGCACGAGGCGGTGCTGGCGCTGAGGACGGCAACGGTGGTGCCGCACAGGTCGACCGGGACGGTGAGGTCCAGATCGATGAGGGGGTGGTCGGTGGCCGGAGCGGCCGAAGCAGGTGACGGAGCGACGACGCTGAGCAGCCAGAGGCCGAGGGCGACCAGGGCAAGGCGCAGCACCGTGCGGAGCAGTGTGTTCACGGGTTCCTCCAAGGAAGGTTGGATCGACCGGCGCGTCGATCTGACGCAGCCGGGTGTTCGATGACCTGGGCACGCGGAGGTGCCTGGAGGAACGGTCAGTCGGGCGCGACCGGCGGGTCGTCGCTGGGGGCGCGCACGCAGGAGCGGTGCGGCTGGTCGACGACGTTGGCCGTGGTCCCGGCGCTGCCATCGGCGGAGCTGCCGAGGAACGCGGAGAGCACGGGGGATGTCCCGGTTGCGATGGCGGCGTGGCTCGCACAGCCCGCCAGGTCGACGTCGGGGACGCCGATCGGCCGGTCAGGCGCCGACGGCGTCGAAGGGGCCACCGGCAAGGGGGTGGCGGCGGTGGCGGTGATCGCCTGCCGGGCGGGGGCCCCGGATGCCGTCGCACCGTGGGGATCGGAGGCGGTGCCCGGCACCGCGGCAGCGGTCGACGGGCGCTCGGCGGGGGAGCCAGGGGCTGCGCCCGATCGGGTGGTGGCCGTGCCCGTCCCGGGGCGGACCGGAGGGAGGTCGGTCTCGATCACGCGGGTGATCGTGCCGAATCCGGGATCGGGCACGGCCGGCTCACCGGGCAGGCCGGGGGTGTCGGGGACACCGGGCCGTCCGGGGAGGTCGGGGGCGGGGTTCGCCGGAGGCGGCGATGCGATGGCGCCGGTGGCGGTGGTGACGACCGAGGCGACGGTGACGACCGTGGGGTGGACGACCCCGTCCACGACGGGATCGGTCACGGTGGCGATGGGGCCGGTGACGGTGGTCACGAGCGGGTCGACCGTGGCGCTGACCCCGTCGAGCGTCGAGGTCAGCACGCCGCCGGTGTGGGGATCGACCAGGCCGACGACGGGGGCGAGGGGCCCGCTGCTGCTCAGGAGGTCACCGACCGGACCGGTGGACGGCGCGGGGGTGGGGGCACCGGCGGCGGGCGCCGCGGTGCGGGCGTCGGCGCCCGCGCTCCACAGCAGGAGGATGGCGCCGCCCACGAGGGCGGCGGCGAGCAGGCGCAGGACGGGGGAGATCGATGCGGCGGGCCGCCCTCGGACCTCTCGCTCGTTCGCACCCGCTCGTGCCCGCATGGCGTTCCTCACCGCTTCCGCTCACGATCAGCAGGTTCCCTACCCCGATGGGGTGAGGGCTAAACCGCTTTCTGTGGGGATTCCACCGCTGAGGGTGAGCTGAGGTCCAAGAGCCCAGGTCAGCGGGTGCGCGTCGACCAGGTCTGCTCCGGGCCGGATGCGGCCGCCACCTGGCCGGCGACGGTGCCGATCGCGTCGATGCCGCCGGTGATCAGCCCCACGGTGACGCGCAGGTGGTCGGGGTGCGGGCGCACGGAGAAGGGGGTCCCGGGGGCCACGCCGATGCCCTGGGCGGCCAGCTCGATCGCCGCCGAGCGCTCGTCGTCGACCGGGACCCACAGGTTGATGCCGTCGGTGCCGAGCGTCTCGATGCCGTGGTCGCGGAGCGCCCCGGCGAACGCCGCTCGCCGCTCGCCGTAGGCCCGCCGGGCCGCGTCGACCTGCTTGATGGTCTTGGTGTCCTTGAGCATGGCGACCAGCACCGACTGGAGGATGCGGCTGCTCCAACCGGGGCCGAGCAGCCGCCGGGTGGCCACCGCGTCGATGACCTCGGCGTTGCCGCCGATGGCCGCCAGCCGCAGGTCGGGGCCGTGGCTCTTGGAGAAGCTGCGGACGTGGAGGGTCTGCGCCGGCAGCCACGCGCCCACGCTGACCAGGTCTCCCGACGCGATGTCGCCGGAGTGGTCGTCCTCGAGCACCACGGCGCCGGTGCCCGCCAGCGCCCGGGCCACGGCCCGCGCCCGCTTGGCCGTCATGCTGATGCCGGTGGGGTTCTGGGCTCGAGGCTGGAGGAAGACCATCGTCGGCTTCTGCTCCAGGGCCGCCTTCAGCCCGGCGAGCGAGATGCCCTCGTCGTCGAGGTCGACGCCGATCACCTCGGCGCCGAGCTGCTCGAGGAGATCGAGCACGGGTGGGAACGTGGGGTGCTCGACGACCACGCGGTCGCCGAGCCGCACGACGGCGTGGGCGATCCGGTCGATCGCGTCCATGGCGCCGTCGACCACGGTGATGGCTTCGGGGGCGAACGGCCAGGTGTCGCGGAGGATCTCCTCGAGCTCGGGCAGGACGGGGTTGTCGAGGTAGGAGCTGGTGAGGTGGTGGCGGTCGAGGCGGGCGATCGCGGGCCCGACGTCGGGCAGGAGCGCCGGGTCGGGGGTGCCCGACGAGAGGTCGAGGGCGAAGTGGCCGGGGCCCTCGGTGACCCTGCGGTACCGGTGGCCGGCGCCGGGCGTGGGGACCTGCCGCACGAACGTGCCGTTGCGGCCCCTGGGCTCGATGGCGCCCACCGCGGCGAGCGTCCGCCATGCCTCGGAGACCGTGGTGGGCGACACGTCGAGCTCCTGGGCCAGGGCGCGGACGGTGGGGAGGCGGGTCCCGACGGGCAGCTGGCCCGACGAGATCAGGCGGCCGATGCCGGCGGCGATCCCTTGGGCGTTGCGGGTCTCGATGGCAGCAGCCAGGGCGGCGGGCACGGGGTCTCCTACGGCAGGGACGGGGAACAGGCGGTCATTGTACGGTAACAAATGGCGGATTGTACGGCCGTGATTGTGTCATTACTGTGGGCGAGGTCTGCCGTACCGCCGACCGGCGCGGCCTGAAGGGAACCACGTGAAGCGCATCAGCCATTGGGTCGACGGCAAGGTCATCGAGGGCACCTCGGGTCGCCAGGGCGTGGTCTGGAACCCGGCCACCGGGGTCCAGCAGGCCGCGGTCGACCTGGCGTCCACCGCCGAGCTCGATGCTGCGGTCGCCGTCGCCAAGGCCGCCCAGCCGGCGTGGCGGGCCACCGGCCTGTCGCGCCGGGCCGAGATCATGTTCCGCTTCCGCGACCTGATCGATGCCAACCGCAAGGAGATCGCCTCGCTCGTCACCGCCGAGCACGGCAAGGTGCTGTCCGACGCCCTGGGCGAGGTGGCCCGAGGCCTCGAGAACGTGGAGTACGCCACGGGCATCCCCAACCTGCTCAAGGGCGGGTTCACCGAGCAGGCCGCCACCGGCGTCGACGTGTACTCCATCCGCCAGCCCCTCGGCGTGGTGGCCGGCATCACGCCGTTCAACTTCCCCGCCATGGTCCCGCTGTGGATGCTCGCCAACGCCATCGCGTGCGGCAACACCTTCATCCTCAAGCCGTCGGAGAAGGATCCGTCCACCGCGCTCTTCCTGGCCGAGCTCTTCGCCCAGGCCGGGCTGCCGGCCGGCGTGTTCAACGTGGTCAACGGGGACAAGGAGGCCGTCGACGCCATCTTGCACAACCCCGACATCGCCGCCGTGAGCTTCGTCGGCAGCACCCCGATCGCCCGGTACATCTACGAGACCGGCACCCAGCAGGGCAAGCGGGTCCAGGCCCTCGGCGGCGCCAAGAACCACATGCTCGTGCTGCCCGACGCCGACCTCGACATGGCGGCCGACGCCGTCGTCAGCGCCGCCTACGGCTCGGCGGGCGAACGGTGCATGGCCCTGTCGGTCATCTTGGCGATGGACTCGGTCGCCGACCAGCTGATCGCCAAGGTCACCGAGCGCATCCCCGCCATCACCGTCGGCCCCGGCACCGAGCCCGACTCCGAGATGGGCCCGCTCATCACCGCCGAGCACCGCGACAAGGTGGCCGGCTACGTGGCCGGTGCCTCCGCCGAAGGGGCCACGGTGGTGGTCGACGGCACCACCGACCTGCCCGGCGGCGACGGCTTCTTCCTGAAGCCCAGCCTGATCGACGACGTGAAGCCCGGCATGGCCTGCTACGACGAGGAGATCTTCGGCCCGGTCCTGGCCGTCACCCGCATCTCGTCGTACGACGAGGGCCTGCAGCTCATCAACGACAACCCCTTCGGCAACGGTGTCGCCCTGTTCACCCGCGACGGTGGCGTGGCCCGCCAGTTCCAGTTCGACGTGCAGGTCGGCATGGTCGGCATCAACGTCCCGATCCCGGTGCCCGTCAGCTACTACAGCTTCGGCGGCTGGAAGGCCTCGCTGTTCGGCGATCAGCACATGTACGGGCCCGAGGGCATCAACTTCTTCACGCGGTCGAAGGTGGTCACCAGCCGGTGGCCCGACCCGGCCACCTCCAGCGTCGACCTCGGGTTCCCCGAGAACCGCTGACCAGAGCTCGCCTCCCGCTCAACCCTCCCCCCGGGCGGGTAGGCGACGAGGAGGGAAGGGGCCTTCCACCCGGCCCCTCCCTCCTCACCCGTCAGCTCACGTGGGCATCGGCCAGGGTGAGGGCGTCGTCGAGGACGCTCACGCCGTGGCGGAAGTCGTCGTCGCTGATCACCAGCGGCGGGACCACGTGGATGCGGTTGAAGTGGGCGAACACCAGCAGGCCCTGCTTGCGGCAGGCAGCCACCACCTCGGCCACCGGTGCCGCCGCGGCCCCGGCGGCGTTGAACGGCACCAGCTGCTCGCGGGTGGTGCGGTCCTTGACCAGCTCGATCGCCCAGAACAGGCCGAGGCCGCGCACGTCGCCGATCGACGGGTGCCGGTCGGCCAGCTCGCGCAGCACCGGCCCGGCCACCTGGTCGCCCATGGTGCGGGCCCGTTCGACCAGGCCCTCCTCCTCGAAGATCCGGATGCTGGCCACGGCCGAGGCGCAGGCCAGCGGGTGGCCGCTGTAGGTCAGGCCCCCGGGGTACGGGCGATCACCGAAGGTGTCGGCGACGGCTCGGGAGATGACCACGCCGCCGAGGGGCACGTAGCCGCTGTTGACCCCCTTGGCGAAGCAGATCAGGTCGGGCTCCACGTCCCAGTGCTGGATCGAGAACCACTCGCCGCAGCGCCCGAACCCGGCCATGACCTCGTCGGCGATCAACAGGATCCCGTGCTGGTCGCAGAGCTCGCGCACGCCGGCGAGGTAGCCGGGCGGCGGGACGAGGATGCCGTTGGTGCCGACGACCGGCTCGAGGATGATGGCGGCCACGGTCTGCGGGCCCTCGACCATCAGCGTGTCGGCGAGGTGCTGGAGTGCCCGCTGCGTCTCCTCCTCGGGCGATGTGGAGTTGAACGCCGAGCGGTAGGGGTACGGGCCCCAGAAGTGGACGACGCCGGGGAGCGATGGCTCGCTCGGCCAACGGCGGGGGTCGCCCGTGAGGCTGATCGAGCCCGCGGTGGCGCCGTGGTAGCTGCGGTACATGGCGAGCACCTTGTGGCGCCCGGTGTGGAGCTTCGCCATGCGGATGGCGTTCTCGTTGGCCTCGGCGCCGCCGTTGGTGAAGAACACCATGTCGAGGTCCCCACCGGCCTTCTCGGTGATGAGGCGGGCGGCCTCGCTGCGCGCCTCGTTGGCGTGGAACGGGGCGATGGTCGCCAGCTTGTCGGCCTGGTCCTTGATGGCGGCGATGAGCTTCGGGTGCTGGTGGCCGATGTTGACGTTCATCAGCTGGCTGGAGAAGTCGAGGTAGCGGGTGCCGCCCTCGTCCCAGATCCAGGAGCCCTCGCCGCCGGCGATCACCAGCGGGTTCAGGGCGTTCTGCGCCGACCACGAGTGGAACACGTGGGCGCGGTCGTCTCGGTACGCGGGGGAGGGGGCGTCGCTCATGGCGGCCATGGTACGCGCCCGTTCCCGATCGATACAGGTCGAGTGGCACAGAACGGTGTTTGTACCAGGTACAAACCCCGACCTCCTCCGGACCTGGCACCGATCAGGGTCACGGACGTCCTCGATCCGTGCCGAGCTCGAGGGGGAGGGCGATCAGGCGGTGGGATCGGCGAGGACGTCGGCGAGGGCGACCGCCGTGCCCGACTCGATCGACCGATGGGCGGCCACGCCCATGGCCACGCTGAGGAGCCCGTCGTCGAGGCCGACGCCCGGTGCGGCGCCCGACCGGATCGCGGCGAGGAGGTCGAGGTGCTCGAGGTAGCTGGACCCGTGGTGGAAGCCCTCGTAGGCGACCCGCGGGTCGTGGACCACGTCGGTCCGGATGCCGGCGCGCCCGACGCGGCGCAGCCCCACCCGCACGGTCGCATCGGGGAGGAAGGCCTCGACCTTGCCGAGGGGGCCGACGACCGACAGCTCCTCTTGGTGCTCGCTGGCCTCGGCGAACATGCACAGGTCGAGGAGGGCCCGGGCGCCGCCCTCGTAGTCGACGATCACGAAGGCGTTGTCCAAGATGTCGGGCGCCTCGCCGTCGTAGCGCTCGTCGAGGTGGTTCACGTCCTGGGCGCCCGATGCGAGGACCCGCACCGGTCGGTCGCCGGTGATGTGGTTCATGAGGTCGAAGAAGTGGCAGCACTTCTCGACGAGGGTGCCGCCGGTGTTGCGGTTGAACCGGTTCCAGTCGCCGACCTTCTCGAGGAACGGGAACCGGTGCTCGCGGATGGCGACCATCGTGGGCGGGCCGATCGTGCCGGCGTGGACGGTCTCGAGGAGGCGGGCCACCGGCGGCATGTACCGGTACTCGAGCCCCACCCAGATCACGGCGTCGCAGCCGCGTGCCCGGCGGGCCTCGGCGGCGGCGAGCACGGCGCGGCAGTCGGCGACGGTGGTGCACAGCGGCTTCTCCACCAGCAGGTGCAGGTCGGTGGCGAGCACGTCGTCGAGGATGGCCCGGTGGGTCATGTTCGGGGTGGAGATGATCACCGCGTCGACCAGCCCGGAGGCGAGCAGGTCGCGGTGGTCCTCGAACTCGGTGATCTGGTTCCGGCCCTCGTCCATGGCGATGGTGAACTCGCGGCTCGGCCGGTTGGTGTCGGCGATCGCGGTGACCGCGGCACCGGGCACGTGGTGGAGGTTCCACAGGTGCTCGAGCCCCATCATCCCGGACCCGATGATCCCGTAGCGGACGATGTCAGAGGGCGCGGCCGTGCTCACCTACCGAGCCTGCCACCCGACCGGTGGACTCGCTCCCTCAGCTCACGTGGTCGGCGTACTCGGCGCTCAGCCGGATGTGCTCGATGAGGGCGTCTTGCGACAGGACCTGCCAGGTGGACAGCTCGACCTTGGTGGGCGAGCGATCGACCATGCCGGCGAAGATCTCGACCACGGTGACGGCGGCCGCGCTGGAGCCGCGGTACTCCCTCGACTCCGAGAAGTCGATCATCAGCTGGGCTCGGGAGGTGCCGTTGGCGAGCCGGCCGACCCAGTACTTCCGGCCGGCGGCGTCGGGCGCGCGGCCGAGGACGTTGCGGTACACGAGGTCCACGAACCCGCCCGACGAGAGCGAGCCGTAGGTGTGCTTGAACTCGTTCGACGCCGCGAACGAGGCGGAGATCTGCAGCAGGGTGGTTCCGGAACGCCGCTTGGTGGTCCAGTACTCGAGACCGCTGTGGTCAGGGATGCGTCCCAGGTACGCCCAGTAGAGCCGCGCGGTCGGGGCCATCACCGGGGCATACCAGGGATTGCCCAGGAGCCCCTCGATGCAGGCCTCGGGCGTGTTCACGCCGTTGGCGAGGATGGTGGCCTCGGCGGCGCGGGAGGCGGTCGTCCCCGGTGAGCCCGTGAACGACTTGAACTGGTAGGCGACGAACGCATCCCAGGTGGCGAACGGCTCCATGGGCGCGCCGTAGGGGATCACGGGCTCGGTGTGTTCCGATGCCGCGCCGGGACCGCCGGCGTTCACGGCTGCGACCGTGAACGTGTAGCTCACGTGCTTGATGAGCCCGTTGATGTCAGTGCCCGTGGCGACGGTGGGCAGCATCTGCGTCGGCTGGGCGACTCCGTTCTTGTACGGCGTCACGGCATACCCGGTGATCGGGCTGCCACCGTCAGAAGCCGGGGTGTGCCAGGTCAGGTGGGCTCCGGCGAGTCCGGGTTCCGCCAGGACCGCCGTCGGCGCTGACGCCCCGGTGAACGGGATCGCGCCGTTGCTCACCGGTGACGGGGAACCGGTGCCGAGCGCGTTCGTGGCCGCAACGGTCACGAACCTGGTGGTACCGGCGGGCAGCCCGCTGATGATCGCATCGGTGGCCACCGGACTCGTGGTGCAGGTGGTCGATCCGGCTGGCATCGCCGGGTCGGTCGAGCTGCAGACTTCGTACCCGGTGATCGGGCTGCCACCGGTCTGGGTCGGCCCGTGCCATGCCACGGTGAGGGCGTCCTTGGCCGGCGAGGCCGTGACGGACGCGGGCGCCCCAGGGGTGGACACCGGGGTGGTCACCGTCTTCGCGGCCGATCTTGCACCGCCGCCAGCCGCGTTGAGCGCGTGGACGGTGACGTTGTAGGTGGTTCCGCCTTCGACCGTGTCCAGCGTCAGGCTGGGGGTCGTGCCACCGGTTGCACAGCGCTCGCGCTGCTGCGGATCGGCGGCGTCCTGGGCGCACAGCTGGTAGCCGGTGATAGGGGAGCCACCGTCGGCCGCAGGAGCGGTCCAGCTGGCGCTGATCGCCAGGCGGCTGGCGGTCGCCGTGAGGCCGGTCGGCGCGTCGGGTGCCGCGAACGGGGTGGCTCCGGTGGTCGGCGCGGACCACACCCCGACGCCCGCCGCGTTCTCGGCGGCCACCTTGAAGTAGTAGGTCACGTGCGGGGTGAGCCCCCCGACCGAGCGCACGGTCGCGCTCGTGCCCGTGCGGGTACAGGTGGCGGACGCGGTGGGAACCAGGGGATCGGTGGAGGTGCACACGGTGTAGGAGGTCACCACGAGACCGCCGTCCACCGCGGGCGCCAACCACTGAAGTGCGGCCCGGCTCGGGCCCGCGGCGGCGGTGACGGCGGTCGGTGCGTCGGGCGCGGTCGGGATGGTCACCGGTGTGCTCGCCGGCGACGAGGGGCCGGTCCCTTCGCCGTTGGTGGCCCTCACGCTCAGGGTCACGATCGAGGCCGGGAGGAGTCCGGAGATCGTGCAGCTGTGCATGGTCGTGGTCGTGCAGGTCGCGCCGCCGGGGGCCGCCGTTGCGGTGAAGCCGGTGATGGTGAGCCCTCCGTCGTCGACCGGATCCGACCAGTAGGCGACGACTCCGCCCACCGTGGGGTACGCCTCGGGGGCCGGCGGTGCCCCTGGCACCGTTGGGAGCACGACCTGGAACGACGTCGGTTGCGACGAACCCCAGGCCGTCGTGATGACGACCTGGTGGGTCCCCGGTGCGAGGTCGGGGATGCCGATCCTCACCGACGTTGCGGTGGCGTTCGAGAACGTGACGGGGCTGCCATCGATCGCCACGCCGGTCAGCGTGCCGAGCCCCGTGCCCGTCAGGACGGCGGTGGTGCTCTTGTGGACCGGGCCCGCGACGCTGGCGACGGTGGGCACGAGGGTGCGGACCACCAGGTGGTTGCCCTCGACGGTGAACAGCCGGTCGCCCGCTGCGTTCAGCCCGGTTGCCGAGGCCGTCCCGCCGAACTGGTGGGACGCGGTCGGGATGCCCGCCCGATCGACCGTCGTCCCGACCGCGATGACTCCGCCATGGCCGGCGGAGTAGGCGGATGGCCCGTTGCCGGCGTAGACGACGCCATCGGGGATGAGGTCGGAGAGCCGGAACTCGAACCCGCTCGAGTCGTACACGCGCCCGGTGGCCACCACCGAGGTGAGTGGAGGGTGGGGCGTGATGGCCTGGCCGAAGGTGTCGGTGTGGGCGATGGTCGTGAGGGTCCCGCCCGCCGCGTCGAACAGGGTGGTCGGCTGGTCAGAGCTGTTCCGTCCGCTCGCGGTGAACTCGTCGGGAGCACCCTGGACGCTTCGCAGGAGCGGGTCGTAGAGGGACCCGGGGGTCGAGGTGATGGCGCCGGTCGCGGGGTCGAGCGCGGCCAGGGTCGCCCCCGGGGTGGTGCCGTCGACGAACCAGATCCGGCCCCCTGCTCCCGCGATCGACCCGCTGGTCGGTCGCCCGAGCGGCCACCGTCCGGTGACGGTCAGTGCGGTCCAATCGATCCGGGCCACCTCGTCATCCTCCAGGAGGCTGACGTACAGCTCGCCGTCGAGCGTGGTCAGGTCCGCCGCGCCGTCGAGGCCGCGGATGCGGGCGATGAGCAGGCCGCCGGGGTCGAAGATCGAGACCTCGGTCCCGCCGGCGACGGCGAACCGGCCGCTCGCGGGGTCGACGACCAGAGCGGAGGCCTCGGTGGAGTCGATCGTGGTGCGGACCAGCTCGGCGCTGCCGGTCTTGGGCCGTGAGAGGCTCACATCGAGGGGGAGGAGGTCGTTGGGGACCAGTTCGATGCCCTTGATCGCCTGGTCCGGCGCCGTCCCCGTCGGGTCGTGGACCGTCATCGAGTACGTCGTGGCGTAGCCGACTCCGGCGAACGCGTAGGAGCCGTCGGCGGCGCTGGTCGTGTGCAGCGGCGCGCTGAGCGCGCCTCCGCTCAGCGTCACGGCCGCACCCGCGACGGGCGTGGTCTCGCTGCGAACGGTCCCGCTCAGGCCGCCCCCCGTGTTGGCCTGGACCTGGATCGTGGTCGACGCGTCGCCGGTCGGACCGTGCAGCAGGAGCGACTGGGATCCGAGCGGCACCCCCGACGGCATGGTGACGGTCACGCTGGCAGGCTCGACCGAGGTGGGGGTCACGGCGATCCCGCCGATCGACGCAGAGGTCGTGCCGCCGAGCGCCGTGCCGGTGACGGTCACCGTGGCCGGCACGTTCTGCACCACGGTCGAAGGCGACGCGGTGGCGATCGCCGGCCGGAGGTCGATCAATCGGATCGTGCTGGAACTCGCCCCGAGGAGGTAGGCGGTGTCACCGTCGGGCGAGGTCGTGAACGCCTTCGGGTTGGCGGCGCCCGAGAGCGGGATCTGTGCGATCGGGCTCTGCGCACCGACCCGGTAGACCACGACTCCGACGAACGTGGTCCCCACGAGCTCTCCGCCGTGGCCGGGCGACCAAGTGATGGTGGAGGGAGCGTCGGCGGTGGGGTACGACGCTCCCGTCGGCGCGAGGGTCGAAGCGTCATACGCGTCGAAGCGGGAGAGATAGCTGACCCCGTACACCTTCGAACCGGTCCCGTCGACGGCGACGTCGTTGTTGTACGCCACCGAGTGGCTCGAAGCGAGTTGGGCGTAGGGGGTCGTCGCCGAGATCCGGTAGACCCCGGACGAGCCGCGCTGCACGATGAGGAGATCGGTCGTCGACGTGCCGAGCCGCCGCGCGGTCGGTCCGTAGTAGCTCCCGACCATGGTGAAGCCCGAGGTCGCGAGGTCGAACCGGCCGATCCCCGCCCATTCGGTCCCCCCGCGTCCGATCCAAGCTGCGTTGCCGATGATGGTCAGGCTGTCGCCGAGGGTGTGTCCGACCGTGTAGCGCTTGGTGACCGTCATCGAGACGGGATCGATCTTCGCGATCACGCCATCGGTGGACTGGTTCACCCAGATCGCACCCTGGGTCGCGTCGATCCCCCAGGCGCCGTAGACGTCGGGGACCGTGCTCAACAGGGTGCCATCAGGTGCCAGGACGGCAACGGCGTCATCGCCCGACACGAACACGCGGCCGGTGCCGGGGTCGACGACCATGGCTCGTGCCGTCATGAACGGCGAGGTGGTGGTCGGCGCGCTGGCGTTCGCGGCGCCGGTGGGCAGCATCACCGCCAGCAGGGTCGAGATGAGGAGGATCGCGGTTGCGACGAACCGGTCCCGTGCCGTCCGTGGTGTCATCCGCCGTGCTCCCTCAGTGCCGTTTCGCCCACGCAGCGATGACCGCGCATCGTAGTCACGATGCGCGGTCGTTCTGGCGCGGAGCGTGTCGAAGCTCGTGGGCGCCCGCGGGCGCGACCTCCATGCCGAGCGGGCTCACCTTCCTGGTCTGCCACCCGACCGGTACGATCCGCAGCCGTGCCTGATGACCTGGACCTGCCCTCTCTCGTCGACGCCGGAGCCCGGACGCTCGCGTTCGGCGACGACGACGATGCCGACCTCGAGGTCGGGCCGCTCGCGTTCGGGTGCTGGCGGTTCGCCGGCGCCGACGTGGCCGACGCCCAGGAGCTGATCGAGACGGCGCTCGACCTCGACATGAACCTGGTCGACACGGCCGACATCTACGGCCGGGGCCACGGCGGGGGCGGCTTCGGCGAGGCCGAGGAGCTGCTCGGCCAGGTGCTCGCCGCGGCTCCCGAGCTGCGCGACCGGATGGTGCTCGCCACGAAGGGCGGCATCTGCGCCGGCGTGCCGTACGACAGCTCGCCGGCCTACCTCGAGCAGGCGTGCGACGCGTCGCTGCGGCGGCTCGGCGTCGACGTGATCGACCTCTACCAGGTCCACCGTCCCGACCTCTTCACGCACCCGCTCGACGTCGCCGAGACGCTCGACGGGCTGGTCGAGGCGGGCAAGGTGCGCACGATCGGCATCTCCAACCACACGCCGGCGCAGACCAAGGCGATCATGGCGTACCTCGAGGCGCCCCTGGTGTCGACGCAGCCCGAGTACTCGGCGGCGCACCTCCAGCCGCTGCGCGACGGCACCTTCGACCTCGCCATGGAGGAGGGCCTCGCGGTGCTGGCGTGGAGCCCGCTCGCCGGCGGCGACCTCGCCACCGGCCAAGGGATCCGTCACGAGCTGCTCGCCGTGCTCGATGAGCTGGCCGCGCGCGAAGGCGTCGACCGGGCCACGCTCGCCCTGGCGTTCGTCCTGTGCGCGCCGTCGAGCCCGGTCGCCATCGTGGGCACCCAGCAGGTCGACCGGCTGCGGCAGGCCAAGCAGGCCCTGGAGGTCCACCTCGACCGCATCGACTGCTACCGCATCATCGAGGCGTCCGAGGGCGTGCCGCACCCGTGACCGCGGCGTCGCCGCCGGAGGTCGCCTGGTTCGGCGCCCTGTGCGACGACGACTACGACCTTCTCGGTGTGGCCGACCCGGCCCTGGCGTCGAGCTGGGACCACTGCCGCGACATCGCGCTGGCGGCCGAGCGCAACGGGTTCGACTCGATCCTGATGCCGTCGGGCTACGCGCTCGGCATCGATCCGGTGGCCTTCACCGCGGCGGTGGCCCCGATGCTCGAACGCATCTGCCCGCTGGTCGCGGTGCGCCTCGGTGAGCTGTGGGTGCCGCAGCTCGCCCGGCAGCTCGCCACCCTCGACCAGATCCTCGGCGGCCGCCTGCTGGTCAACATCATCTCCAGCGACCTGCCCGGCCAGGCCCTGGAGTCGGCGCCGCGCTACCGCCGCACGCTCGAGACGATGACCGTGCTGCGCCGGCTCCTCCGGGGCGAGGCGGTGGCGTTCCACGGCGAGTTCCTCGACCTGGAGCTCGATCCGCCGCGCCTCACCGCCGGTTCGGGAACGTGTCCGCCCTTCTACTTCGGCGGGTTGTCACCGGCCGCCCGAGACGTGGCCGCGGCGGCCGCCGACGTGTTCCTCATGTGGCCCGACACCGTCGCCGCCACCGCAGCCGTGATCGACGATCTGCGGGGCCGGGCCGCGGCCCACGGCCGCACGCTGCGGTACGGCTTCCGGGTCCACGTCATCGTGCGCGAGACCGAGGCCGAGGCGCGGGCGGCGGCCCGCCGGCTGGTGTCGATGCTCGATGCCGACACCGGCGAGGCCATCCGCAGCCGGTCGCTCGACACCGGGTCGGCCGGCGTGGCCCGCCAGGGCGAGCTGCGCGAGGGCGCCGACGACGAGGGCTACGCCGAGGACCACCTGTGGACCGGCATCGGCCGCGCCCGGTCGGGGGCCGGGGCCGCCATCGTCGGCGACCCCGATCAGGTGCGGGCCAAGCTCGACGCGTACCGGGCGGTCGGCATCGACGCCTTCATCCTCAGCGGCTACCCCCACCTCGACGAGTGCGACCGGTTCGGTCGCCTCGTCCTCGACCGCTACCCGCACGCCCCGCTGCCGCGCTGACCGAGGAGCACCCGTGACCGACCCGTCCGACCGCCGTCCCAACATCGTCCTCATCAACTGCGACGACCTCGGGTACGGCGACCTCGGCTGCTACGGCTCGACCGCCAACCGCACGCCGGCCATCGACGCGCTGGCGGGCCGCGGCATCCGGTTCGACAGCTTCTACATGGCGTCGCCGGTCTGCTCGCCGTCCCGGGCCGCCATGCTCACCGGGTGCTACCCGCCCCGCATCGGGTTCGGGTCGCTCGACGGCATCCCCGTCCTGTTCCCCGGCCAGGACCTCGGGCTGCCGGCCAGCGAGGTCACCATCGCCGACGTGCTCCGCGCCGCCGGCTACCGGACGCAGATGATCGGGAAGTGGCACGTCGGCGACCAGCCCGGCTTCTTGCCCACCGACCACGGCTTCGACCACTACCTCGGCCTGCCCTACAGCAACGACATGGGTCGCCAGGTCCCCATGGACGCACCGGCCGACGGGGTCGAGCCCTACTACCTCCCGCCCCTGCCCCTGCTGCTCGACGACGACGTGATCGAGCAGCAGCCCGATCAGGCCGGCCTCACCGAGCGCTACGTCACCGAGGCCGTGCGCTTCCTGCGCGACGCTCGCGACGACCCCTTCTTCCTGTACCTGGCCCACATGTACGTGCACGTGCCGATCTACGTGCAGGAGCGCTTCGCCCGGCAGTCCACCAACGGCCCGTACGGCGCCGCGGTCGAGTCCATCGACTGGTCGACCTCGGTGATCGTCCGCGAGCTGGAGCAGCTGGGCCTGACCGACGACACCATCGTGATCTTCACCAGCGACAACGGCTCCCGCGGCGTCGACGGCGGCAGCAACGCTCCGCTCCGAGGCGCCAAGACCACCACCTGGGAGGGCGGCATGCGCGTGCCGTTCATCGTGTCGTGGCCCGGTCGGATCGCCCCCGGGCAGGCCACCGGCGAGGTCGCCACGGCGATGGACCTGCTGCCCACGCTCGCCGGCCTGGGCGGAGCCGAGGTGCCCGCCGATCGCACGATCGACGGCCGCGACCTCAGCGCCGTGCTCCTCGACGGGGGCCCGTCACCCCACGAGGTGTTCCTCTACTACTGGATGGACGACCTCGAAGCGGTCCGCGTCGGCCGGTGGAAGCTCCACCTCGCCAAGCACGGCACCGAGCGCGTCGAGCTGTACGACCTCGACGCCGACCCGGGGGAGCGCGACGACGTGCTCGCGGCCCATCCCGACGTCGTCGCCGAGCTCATGGTCCACGTGGAGCAGGCCCGGTCCTCGCTGGGCGACGCCCTGACCGGCGAGCCCGGATCCGATCGCCGTCCCATCGGCCGTGCGCCCCACCCGGTCCCGCTCACCACCTACGACCCCGACCACCCCTACTACCTGGCCGAGTACGACCTCTCCGACCGCGGCTGACACCCCCGTTCCGTGGGATCAGCGGGGGAGCCCGGAACTCGCCTCGCCTGGGGTGGGCGCTGGACCGGGTAATTGCTACCATCGGCGTAGGAGAAATTCGCCAGTACTCCACGAAGGAACCAGCGATGGCAGTCACCGATCTCGACCTCGGCAAGTACAAGCTCGGGTGGTCAGACGCCGAGGACTACGTCTTCAAGCCCAAGCGAGGGCTCAACACCGACATCGTCAACGAGATGTCGTGGATGAAGGGCGAGCCCGACTGGATGCTCACCAAGCGCATGAAGAGCCTCAAGGCCTTCGAGCGCCGGCCCATGCCCAACTGGGGCGGCGACATGTCGGAGATCTTCTTCGACGAGATCTTCTATTACATCAAGCCCACCAACGCGCAGGTCGACGAGTGGGAAGAGCTGCCCGACGCCATCAAGAACACCTACGAGAAGCTGGGCATCCCGGAAGCCGAGCGCAAGTACCTCGCCGGCGTCACCGCCCAGTACGAGTCCGAGGTGGTGTTCCACCGCAACCGTGAAGACCTCGAGCGCCTCGGCGTCATCTTCTGCGACATGGACACCGCCCTGCGCGAGTACCCCGAGCTGGTCAAGCAGTACTTCGGCACGGTCATCCCGCCCAACGACAACAAGTTCTCCGCGCTCAACACGGCCGTGTGGTCGGGTGGCTCGTTCATCTACGTCCCGCCGGGCGTCAAGGTCGACATGCCGCTGCAGGCCTACTTCCGGATCAACGCCGAGAACATGGGCCAGTTCGAGCGCACCCTGATCATCGCCGACGAGGGCTCCGAGGTGCACTACATCGAAGGCTGCTCGGCGCCCACCTACACGTCGGACTCCCTGCACTCCGCGGTGGTCGAGATCATCGTGAAGCCCTCGGCCCGCGTCACCTACACCACCATCCAGAACTGGTCGAACAACGTCTTCAACCTGGTCACCAAGCGGGCCCGGGTCGAGGCCGAGGGCCACATGGAGTGGATCGACGGCAACATCGGCAGCCGCCTCACCATGAAGTACCCGGCCGTCTGGCTCGTGGGCCCCAAGGCCTCGGGCGAGGTGCTCTCGGTGGCCTACGCCGGCGC
This sequence comes from Aquihabitans sp. McL0605, assembly GCF_049993875.1. Lineage (NCBI taxonomy): Bacteria > Bacillati > Actinomycetota > Acidimicrobiia > Acidimicrobiales > Iamiaceae > Aquihabitans > Aquihabitans sp. McL0605. The sequence goes on along the minus strand of NZ_CP188252.1, from coordinate 780,605 downwards.
CGGCCAGCACCAGGACACCGGCTCCAAGATGGTCCACGCCGCGCCGGAGACCACCTCCAAGATCGTGAGCAAGTCCATCTCGAAGGACGGCGGCCGCACCAGCTACCGCGGCCTGATCCGGGTCGAGGACGACGCCTACGGCTGCAAGAGCCACGTCCAGTGCGACGCGCTCATCCTCGATGATCTGTCGGTCTCCGACACCTACCCCTACATGGAGGTCGGTGCTCGAGACGCGGTGATCGGCCACGAGGCCACCGTCTCCAAGGTGGCCGACGAGCAGCTCTTCTACCTGATGAGCCGCGGCCTGTCGGAAGACCAGGCGATGGGCATGGTGGTCAACGGGTTCATCGAGCCCGTCACCAAGACGCTCCCCATGGAGTACGCCGTCGAGTGGTCCCGCCTGATCGAGCTCCAGATGGAGGGCTCGGTCGGCTGACCCGCCCCCGGCGGGGCTCCCCGCCGGTCAGGTCAGGGCCACCGGATCGCCGGTGGCCACGTCACCGGGCTCGGCGACGGAGCAGTAGAGGCCGAGGTGGTTGGGGAACGACTCGTTCAGCTCACCCATCGCCTTGAACAGACCGGGCTCCCGCTCGATGCCGCCCGGCTGGGCGCGCAGCGGCATGGCGCAGCGCACCGTGGGGGAGTCGACCGACAGGGTCACGCCGCCCACCGCCAGCCGGCGGCCCACCCACTCCTGTTCGGCGAACGGGGGAAGGTCCACATCGAGGACCAGGTTGGGGCGGAAGCGCCGGACGTCCCAGTCGAGGTCGGGCCGAGCGGCCGCGCAGCCGGCCAACGTGGCGAGGGTGACGACGTGGACCGGCGCCAGGTCGAGGAACGAGCCGGGCGGGGCCGGGATCTCGTAGTACTCGGCCGTGTCGTCGGGCGGGTCGAACGTCATCTCGTACGAGCGCTCACCGGCCTCGTCGAGCGAGGCCAGGTGCACGGGGCGACCGAGCCAACTGCCGAGGACCTCGTCGACCGCGGGGTCGTCGAGCAGGAGCACCTGGCCATCGGGGAACGTCACGCGCTCGTCGGTGGCGGACCCCTGCAGCAGCGCCGCCAGCCGCTTGGCCGAGAGCAGGTGCCCGGTCTCGGTGTCGATGACCGCGTGCTCCCGGTCCCCCCGGACGCCCGGAGCCTCGATGGAGACCCGTGCTGCGGGGAAGCCCTGGAGCGACTTGACCGGGTAGCGCCAGCACGCAGCCACGGAACCGATGGGGGAGCTCATGGGCCATGGCTACCACCGCGATCGAGGGCTCGGTCAGATCCGACGCAGGCGGACCTCGTCGACGTGGTGGTCGCCGCCCTTGCGCAGCACGACATCGGCCCGGTCCCGGGTGGGCTCGATGTTGGCGACGAGGTTGCGCTCGTTGATGTCCTTCCAGATCTGGAGGGCCGTCTCGGTGGCCTCCTCGTCGCTCAGCTCGGCGTAGCGCTGGAAGTACGAGTCGGGGCGCTGGAAGACGGTGGCGCGCAGCGTGTGGAACCGCTCGACGTACCAGCGGCGCACGTCGGTCACGTCGGCGTCGACGTAGATCGACAGGTCGAAGAAGTCGGACACGAAGGCGGTGGTGCCCCGGCTCACCTGGAGCACGTTGAGGCCCTCGACGATCAAGATGTCGGGCGTGCGGACCACGACGTCGTGCTCGCTGGGCAGCACGTCGTAGGTCAGGTGCGAGTAGGTGGGGGCCCGCACCTCCTCGGCGCCGGACTTCACGCCCTGCAGGAACTCGAGCAGGCGCCGGACGTCGTAGCTCTCGGGGAAGCCCTTGCGGGTGAGCAGGCCGCGCTTCTGGAGCTCGGCGTTGGGGAACAGGAACCCGTCGGTGGTGACGAGGTCGACTCGCGGGTGGTCGGTCCAGCGGGCCAGGAGCGCCTGGAGCACGCGGGCCGTGGTGCTCTTGCCCACCGCGACGCTGCCGGCCACGCCGATGACGTAGGGGACCCGGTCGGAGGTGCGGTCGAGGAACACCTGGGTGGCGTCCTGGCGGCCCCGGACCGCGGCCACGTGGAGGTTCACGAGGCGCGAGAGCGGGAGGTACACCGACTCCACCTCGTCGAGGTCGAGCGCCTCGTTGAGGCCGCGCAGCTCGTCGAGGTCGGCGGCGGTCAGCGTGAGGGGCGTGGCCGCCCGACGGGAGCGCCACTGATCACGGGTGAAGGTCTCGTACAGGGCGTTGTCCACGACGAGGGGGAGGCTACGGAGCCGGTGACCCCGCAGGCCAAACCTGGTGGTGGGCTACGGGTCAGCTGTGCTTGGGCTTGCGGCGGAAGAGCCGGCCGAGCTTGCCGGTGACGCCGGGCTTCTGGTCGAGGGCCCGTTGGCCGTCGACCTCGGCGCGGATGCGGGGACCGGCCGCGTTCACGATGTCCTCGGCCTCATCGAGCAGGGCGGCGATGTCGTCGCCGCGGTCGTCGAGGCCGGGCGGCTCGGCCGGCGTGGGCGGCGTGACCAGCGTGCCGTGGGCCCAGTTCACGTCGGCCAGGCGCTTCTGGTACGCCTGGCACTGGTCGGGGCAGCGCCACGGCGCCTCGGGGGCCAGATCGAGATCGCACTTGCGAACCGTCTCGCCGTTCCCGTACGTGCGGGACTCGAAGAACTTGCAGTCTTGCCTCATTGGCATGGCCGCAGTCTGCCAGGGGTGGTGGCTGATCTGCGTGCACCGGTAGGATGGACCGCTGGCCGAACGGGTGCTCCCACCCAGGCGGCCAGCCCAGACATCCCTCCGAGCAAAGGCCCGTTCCCCTGAGCGCTTTCACTGTTGATGCGGCCACGGCGCTGGCCGGACCGGAGTGGCTGCGGGCTCGTCGGGCAGGCGCCGCGCAGGGCTTCGCCGACGCCGAGCTGCCGAGCGCCGAAGAAGAGGTGTGGCGCTACAGCCGCGTCGGCGAGCTGGCCCTCGACACGTTCACGCCCACCGCCGACGCCGTCGCCACCGACGTGCCCGTGCCGCAGGAGTGGATCGACAAGGGCGTGTCCATCGCCCGGGCGGCCGACCTCACCGACGGCACCTCGGGGCTCGGCTCGGTCGCCGCCGGCGGCCCCGACGTGTTCGCCACGCTCAACGACGCCTTCAGCGTCGACCCCATCGTCATCACCGTGCCCCGAGGGGTCCGCCTCACCGAGCCGCTCATCGTCGGCACGCACCTCTCGGGCGAGCACGCCATCGGGTTCCCCCGCCTGGTCGTGCTGGTGGGTGAAGCGGCCGAAGCCATCGTGATCGAGCGCACCACCTCGTCGGCCGACACCGTCTTGTCGGTGCCGCTCACCGAGCTGCGCGTCGAGCGGGGCGGCCGCCTCGACTTCGTGGCCATCCAGCAGCTGGGCGAGCAGGCCTGGCAGGTCGGATCCCTCGTCGCCGACGTCGGCCAGGAGGCGCACCTGCGGGTGGGGCTCGTCGGCCTCGGCGGCGCCTACGCCCGCCTCCGCACCGACTGCACCCTGTCGGGCCGCGGCGGCACCGGCGACCTCCTCGCCGCCTACTTCGGCGATGGCGACCAGACGCTCGACTTCCGCACCTTCCAGCACCACAACGCCCCCGACACCACCTCCAACCTGCTCTTCAAGGGGGCGGTCGGGGGCCACAGCCGGTCCGTCTACACCGGCCTCATCCGGGTCGACAAGGAAGCGCGCGGCACCAACGCCTTCCAGACCAACCGCAACGTCAAGCTCTCCGAGCACGCGTGGGCCGAGTCGGTGCCCAACCTCGAGATCGAGACGAACGACGTCCGGTGCAGCCACGCCTCCACGGTGGGCCCGGTCGATCCCGAGCAGCGCTTCTACCTCGAGAGCCGCGGGGTGCCGCCCACCATCGCCGACCGCTTGATCGTGGCCGGGTTCTTCGACGAGGTCGTCCGCCAGCTGCCCGATGCCGCGCTCGTGGCCGAGGTCACCCTGCGCATCGCCGAGAAGCTCGACCGGGTCGCCGAGGACCTCCGATGACGGCGCACCCCATCGCGCCGCTCGCGGCGCTGACCGATGGCGAGGCCCAGCGCTTCGACGTCGACGACCACCGCGTCGCCGTCGTGCGGATCGGGTCCGACGTGTACGTGATCGGTGACGTCTGCACCCACCAGGACATCTCGCTGTCCGAGGGCGAGGTCGACGCCAAGACCTGCCACATCGAGTGCTGGAAGCACGGCAGCTCCTTCTCGCTGGTCACCGGCGAGCCCGATGTGCTGCCGGCCACGCGGGCGGTGCCGGTGTACCGGGCGTGGGTCGACGAGCACGACGAGGTGTTCGTCGAGATCGACGACGCCGAAGGGACCAACTGATGTCTGAACTGGTGATCGAAGGCCTGCGGGCCGGCGTCGACGGCAAGGAGATCCTCAAGGGGATCGATCTCGTCGTGCGCTCCGGCGAGGTGCACGCCGTCATGGGCCCCAACGGCTCGGGCAAGTCCACCCTCTCGCACGTGATCATGGGCCGGCCCGGCTACCAGGTCATCGGGGGCTCCATCACGCTCGACGGGGTCGACGTGCTGGCCATGGACACCTGGGAGCGGGCGCAGGCGGGCCTGTTCCTCGCGCTGCAGTACCCCACCGAGGTGCCCGGCGTGTCGGTCGAGGCGGTGCTCGAAGCGGCGTTCGCCGCCGGCGGCAAGGACACCTCCACGGTGGCTGCGGCCGTCCTCACCGAGGCCGGGCGCATCGGGTTCGCCGAGCGGTTCCTGGGCCGAGACCTCAACGTCGACCTCTCGGGCGGCGAGAAGAAGCGCAACGAGACGCTGCAGCTGGGCGTCCTCGCACCCAAGATCGCCATCCTCGACGAGCTCGACTCCGGGCTCGACGTCGATGCGCTGCGGGCCTGCTCGCGCCGCGTCGAGCAGGCCACCACCGAGACCGGTCTCGGGGTGCTGGCCATCACCCACTACACGCGGCTGCTCAACGAGCTGAAGCCCGACGTGGTCCACATCCTGGCCAAGGGCGCCATCGTGAAGACCGGCGGTCCCGAGCTGGCCGACGAGCTCGAGCGAGACGGCTACGCCGCCTACCTGCCCGAGGGCGAGAAGGCACCCGCCGAGGCAAATCCCCTTGCCGACCCGTTTGGTCCTGGCCCCTTCGGCGCCTGAGGCTGCCCCCCTCACCCCTGGGGTCCGCCACTACAGTCGCCGGGTGCACCGACTGCGAGACCTCGCGGCCCGGCAGCGGTGGCTCGTCCTGGCGATTGCCCTGGCCCTGGTGGCCCCGTTCGCGGCCAGCGTCATCAACAGCGCCCGCGTCGACTGGACGCCGAGCAACGACGAGGCGCTGATCGCCCTGCGCGTCCACGAGGTCTTCAGCGCGCACCCGCCCCTCACCGGCCAGCCGAGCACCGCCAGCCACTACGTCAAGGACGATCCGCCGCCGCGCCACCCGGGCCCGATCGAGTTCTACCTGCTGGCGCCCACGGTGAAGCTGCTCGGCTCCGACCTCGGCATGCCGATCGGGGTCGGCATCATCAACGCCGGCTCGGTGCTGATCGCCGCGTGGGTGGTGTTCCGCCGAGGCGGGGTGATGGCCGGGCTGCTCGGATCGGTGGTGATCTCGTCGCTCGCCTGGTCAGAGGGGCCGGCCCTGTTGACCGATCCGATCAGCTCGAACGCCGGCGGGATCCCGATGCTGGCGCTGGCCGCCCTGGCGTGGGCCATCGTCGACGGCGACATCAGGCTGCTGCCCCTGACCGCGCTCGTCTTGGCCTACGTGGCCCAGCAGCACCTGGCGGTCCTCGGCGTGGCCCTGGGCATCTCGCTCTACATCGGGCTGGGGGTGCTGCTCAGCGTCGTGGCCTGGCTCCGCTGGCGGCGCACCCGTGCGGGCACCGATCCGCCCACCGACCCCGTCGACGCCGCGATCGCCGGGGTGCCGGAGACCACGGCGCCGGTCGTCGACGACAGCGTGCCCGACCCGGTCGGGCCCCTGCCGTGGATCCTGGGCGCCGTGGGCGTGTCGCTCGTGGCGTGGCTGCCCGTGCTCATCGACCAGCTGTGGGGGTCGGGCAACATCTCGCGCATGGGCCGGTTCGCCCAGTCCTCCGAGCGAGAGGTCCAGGGCTTCTGGTCCGGGGTGCACCAAGGGCTGCGGGCCCTGGGCGCGCCGCCGCTGGTGCTGCGCACCCGCCTGTCCGGCGTCGACATGTTCGCCCCGCTGAGCAAGGCGGCCATCGCCGGCTCGCTGCTCGTCATCGTCGCCCTGGTGGCCATCGCCGTGCTCGACCGCCGGCGCAACCGGTCTCGCGCCACGCTGGCCGTCACCGCGCTGGTGACCGCGCTCATCGGCGCGTACAACGGCACCAACGTCCCCGCCTCGCTCGAGGCCCAGCGCATCAACTTCTACCGCTGGATGTTCGTGACGAGCGTGCTGGCCTGGATCGCGCTGCTCTGGGCGCTCGGCTCGTGGCTGGCTCGGCGTCGGGCGGTGGCCGAGCGGTCGCCGCAGCTGCGCCCGATCGTGGCCGGCGTCGCGCTGGTGGCCATCGCCCTCATCCCGGTGGCGAGCATCGGGTTCGCCGGGCCGCGGGTGCGGCGAGACCAGGCCCTGTTCGACTTCGAGCACACGATGAACGCCAAGGTGGCCGAGGCCACCAAGGGCAAGCGCCGGGTCCTGGTCATCCCGCTGGGGGCGTCCGCCGTGCTGGCCACCGCGCCACCCGTGGCGCTCGAGCTGGTGGAGCAGGGGCACGTGCTCGGGGTCCCGCGCAACCAGGACGAGGGCTACGGCGACCGCAACGTGGAGAAGGGCGACTACGACGCCGCCGTGGTGATCGTCTCGGCCACGGACCCGATCGACCCCCTGCCAGGGAAGCTGGTCGCCCGGCTCGACCTCGACCCCGCTCGGGCCGCTCGCGCCGAGGCGGCCGACCAGATCCGGGGGCAGGATGTGGTCGTGTCACCCAACGCCGATGAGGTGCTCCGCGGCCTCCACGGAGAGGACGGCCTGCTCCAGAACGACGGCCAGCGCGCCTTCGTCGCCCAGGTGCTCGCCAGCCTGGCCGACGATCCCGAGGAGGCCCTGCGCAGCCCGGTCGTGCTGGAAGCGCTGAAGGCCGGGTACTTCACCTCGCCGGTGATCGACCCCGACCTGCTCGACGAGCTGATCGCCAACCCCGCGCAGAACTCGTGGAAGGACTCGATCATCGAGGCCTGGGTGCTCACCCCCGAGCAACTGAAGGAGTTCCGGAACCATGACTGATGCATCCGCAGCACCCGACATCCCCGCCGGCTGGGATCTGGTCGACGGCCACCTGCACCGCGAGCTCGAGTTCGCCGACTTCGCCGAGGCGTTCGCGTTCATGCGGCGGGTTGCGGTCGAGGCCGAGCGCCTCGACCACCACCCCGACTGGTCCAACTCGTGGAACCGGGTCGTGATCGACCTCATGAGCCACGACGTGGGCCACCTCACCGCTCGCGACACCGCCCTCGCCGACGCCATCAGCGCCTGCCTCTGACCCCCGCCCGATCTCGCCCGGGGTCGGGCGCACGCCGAGACGGGCGAACAACTTGCATGTAGGGTGCAAGGACTTTGCCGGACAGGGGTCGTCCGGGATCTGTCGTCAGCACAGGGGAATCGACTGTCGCCCATGAGTCGCCGCCGCGGCCTGGATCTCCAGGTCCCTTCCGCACTCCGACCGCTCGGGCCGTACGTGCCGGCCCTCGCGATCCTGGTGCTGCAGCTGGTGGTGTTCCCGATGGGGATCGGCACGTGGGCGCTGGGCGTGGTGGTCGGCCTGCTCACGGCCCTGGTGGCGCTCGGGCTGGCCCTCATCTACCGGGCGAACCGCATCCTCAACTTCGCACAGGGCGATCTCGGGACCATCCCCACCACGCTGTCGGTCGGGCTGATCGCCGTGTCCGGCCTGCCGTACCTGCTGGGCGTGGTCCTCGGACTGGCCGCCGCCATCGTGCTGGGCGCGGTGATCGAGCTGGCGATCGTGCGGCGGTTCCACCGGGCGCCGCGGCTGCTGCTCACCGTCGCCACGATCGGCCTGTCGCAGCTGCTCATCGTGTGCGGCCTGCTGATGCCCCGGCTGTGGCACAAGAAGATCTTCACCGACCAGACCCTGCCCGATCCGTTCCAGGCGCACCTCAGCATCGGGAGCCAGATCTTCGGCGGGAGCGAGATCACGGCGATGATCGTCGCGCCGCTGCTGCTGGTCGGCCTGGCCCTGTTCCTGCGCGGCACCGACGTCGGCATCGCGGTGCGGGCGAGCGCCGAGCGCACCGATCGCGCCGCGCTGCTCGGCATCCCGGTCCGGCGCCTCCAGACCCTGGTCTGGTCGGTCGCGGCGGTGCTGTCGTTCGCCGGCGTCTTCCTGCACGTGTCGATCTTCGGGTTCAGCGCGGCCAGCGCCCTGAGCCCGCAGGCCCTGGTGTTCGCCATGGCGGCGCTGATCATCGGCCGCATGGACCACCTGCCGGCCATCACGCTCTCGGCGGTGGCGCTCGAGATCCTCGATCAGGGCGTCGTGGCCAAGTACCCCGCGCAGGAGGGCCGCAGCTACCTGGTGCTCGCCGCCGTGCTGCTCGTCGTGCTGCTCACCCGACGGGTGTCGATCCGCCGCTCCGACATCGACACCGCGTCGTCGTGGACCTCGGCCGACGAGGTCCGGCCGATCCCGATCGAGCTGGCCCGCCTCCGCCTGGTCCGCTGGTCGCGGGTGCTGCTGCCGGTGGCCGCGGTGGCCATCGCCGCGGTGCTGCCGCTCGTGCTGGCGCCGAGCCAGGAGCTCAAGGCGTCCACGGTGCTGGTGTTCGCCCTCATCACGCTGTCGGTGGTGGTGCTCACGGGGTGGGGAGGGCAGATCTCGCTCGGCCAGATGTCGTTCGTGGCCGTGGGGGCCGTGGTGGGCGCCATCTCCTCGGCCACGTGGCACATCGACCTGAGCCTGGCGCTCATCCTCGCCGGCCTGGCCGGCGCCGTGGTGGCGGTGGTCGTCGGGCTCCCCGCGCTGCGCCTGTCCGGCCTGTACCTCGCGGTCACCACGCTCACGTTCTCGCTGGCCTGCTCCAACTACCTGCTCAACCGCAAGGAGCAGAGCTGGATCCCGCGCGGCGACGTGACCCCCCGCCTGCTGTTCCGGCACTTCGACCTGGGCACCGAGGCGGCCATGTACGAGTTCGTGCTCGTCGTCGTCGTCCTCGCGTTCCTCGCGGTCGCCGGGATCCGTCACAGCCGGACCGGTCGGGTCCTGCTCGCCGTCCGTGACAACGAGCGCGGCGCAGCCGCCTATTCGGTGTCGGTCGTGCGGGCCAAGCTCCTCGGCTTCGCCCTGTCCGGCTTCCTCGCGGCGGTGGCCGGGTGCCTGCTGGTCCACGTGAACGGCGCCTACGACGAGAAGCCGTTCGTGGTGGCCGGGAGCCTCGGGGTGTTCACCGCGGCCGTCGTCGGTGGCATCGGCTCGCTCGCCGGTGCGGTGATCGGCTCGCTGTTCCTCAACGGCGGCCAGTGGTTCCTGCCGGCGCCGTGGCAGCTGCTGCCCTCGGCGCTGGGCGTGCTGGTCGTGCTGCTGGTGCTGCCGGGCGGGCTCGGCAACCTGGTGTACCGCCTGCGCGACGCCGGCCTGCGCTCGCTGGCCCGGCGGCGGGGGATCGTGGTGGCGAGCCTCTTGGCCGATGAGGGCGGCGACGACCTGCCCGAGGCCATCCGGGTGGCCATGCCGGAGCGGCCGGCGGGGCTCGACGGCTCGGCCGTCGACGAGCCGGTGGGGGTCGACTCGTGAGCACCGCCACCGCCCCCGTCGAGCCGGCCGACGATCCGGCGCCCGCGCCTGCCGCCACCGGCTCGCGCTGGCGGCCCGACTGGCTGGGCGCCGCCGGCTGGTACCCGCTGCTGATCCTGTTCGGGCTCAACATGGCCGACGAGCTCGACCGCAGCGCGTACCTGGTGCTGCTGCCCGAGATCCGCGACAGCTTCCACCTGTCCAACACCGGCATCTTGTCGGTGGTGGCGCTGGCGGCCGCGGTGGCCCTGCTGCTCACGGTCCCCATCGCCCACCTCGCCGACCGTTCCAACCGGGTCTACATCGCGCTCATCGGTGCGGCGGTCTGGGGGGCGTTCTCGTTCGGGACCGGCCTGGCCACCACGGTGCTGATCCTCGTGATCATGCGGTCGGGCGCCGCCATCGGCCAGGGCGTCGTGTTCCCCACGCACAACAGCCTGCTGGCCGACTACTACCCGATCTCCAGCCGCCCGCGGATCTACTCGATCCACCGCGCCGCCAACAGCATCGGCATCGTGCTCGGCCTGCTCATCGGCGCCGGGCTGGGCACGCTCTTCGGTTGGCGGGCACCGTTCCTGGTGTTCGCGGTGCCGACGTTCCTCCTGGTGATCCTGGGGCTCCGCCTGCGCGATCCGGGCCGCGGCCACTTCGAGCGCGAGGCCGCCGACCTCGGGGTCGACACCACGCTCGAGGAGCCGCCCCCGTCGTTCGCCGAGGCCATCCGCATGGTGTGGACCATCCGCAGCCTGCGCCGCATCTTCACCGCGCTGCCGTTCCTGGCCGCGTCGATCGTGGGCTTCGGGTCGCTCGCCGCGCTGCAGTACGCCGAGACGTTCGACCTCACCGAGTGGCAGCGGGCGTGGGCCAACATCCCCGTGCAGTTCGTCGAGATCGCCGGCATCGTCATCGGGGCCCGGCTGACCACCAAGGCCCTGGGCAAGGGCGCCTCGGAGATCTTCAAGGCGCTGGCCTACGCCTCGGCGCTCGCCGCGGTCATGGCACTGGTGTTCGCCACCGCCGCCAACGTGTTCGTCGCCATCGCCGCCCACTGCCTGATCGCCGGCGCCCTCGTGATCGTCGGGCCGGGCGTGCTGGCGTCGCTCTCGCTGGCCATCCCGCCGCGGGCCCGTTCGATGGGCTTCTCCATCGGGGCGCTGTTCGTGCTGCCCGGCCTGGTCGTCATCCCGCTCGTCGGCTGGATGGGCGACACGTGGGGCTTCCGCTGGGGCATGGTGCTGATGGCGCCCGTGTTCCTGATCGGCGGCCTGCTCATCGCCTCGGTCGGCCGGGTGATCGATGACGACATCGCCCAGGTGTGGACGGGCGCTGCCACGCGGGCCCAGATGCTCGAGGACCGGGCCCAGGGCAAGCTCCCGCTGCTCACCGTGCGCAAGGTGCAGGTGGCCTACGGCGACGTGCGGGTCCTGTTCGGGGTCGACATCGACGTGGCCGAGGGCGAGATCATCGCCCTGCTCGGCACCAACGGCGCCGGCAAGTCCACGCTGCTCAAGGCCATCTGCGGGGTGGCCCCAGCCGATCGTGGGGCCGTCGTGTTCGACGGGCGCGACATCACCCACGCCCCGCCCGACGAGATCGCCCCCCTCGGCATCGCCATGGTGCCGGGCGGCCAGGGCGTGTTCCCGTCGCTCACCGTCACGGAGAACCTGCGGGCCGCCGGCTGGATGCTGCGCCGCGACAGCGCGCTGCGCTCGGAGCGGGTCGCCGAGGCGCTCGCCCTGTTCCCCATCCTCCAGCAGCGGATGGACGACCCCGCGGCCGACCTGTCCGGCGGCCAGCAGCAGATGCTGGCGCTGGCGATGGCCTTCCTCACCCGGCCGAAGCTGCTCATGATCGACGAGCTGTCGCTCGGCCTGGCTCCGGTGGTGGTGGAGCAGCTGCTCGACGTGGTCCGCAGCCTCCGCGACCAGGGCACCACGATCATCCTGGTCGAGCAGTCGGTCAACGTCGCCCTCACGGTCGCCGACACCGCCTACTTCATGGAGAAGGGCGAGATCCGCTTCCACGGGCCCACCGCCGACCTGCTCGACCGCCCCGACGTGCTGCGCTCGGTCTTCCTCCAGGGCGCGGCGGCGGGCCTCGGCGACCAGCACGGCGCGCCGTCGGCCCCGGTGCCGGTGAAGCTCAACGGCGCGCTGGGGGCTGCGTTCGCGTCGGAGCCCGTCGCCGACGAGGACCACCCCGGCAGCGGGCCGGGCCTCACGGTCGATGGCCTGTCGGTGTCGTTCGGCGGCATCCGGGCGGTCGACGACGTCACGTTCTCGGTGGCCCCGCGCGAGGTGGTCGGCCTGATCGGGCCCAACGGCGCGGGCAAGACCACGTTGCTCGACCTCATCTCCGGCTTCCTGCCGGCCGATGGCGGTCAGGTCCAGCTCGGCGCCACCGACCTCACCGGGCTCAGCCCCGATCGGCGGGCCCTACTGGGGCTCGGGCGCAGCTTCCAGGACTCGCGGCTGTTCCCCTCGCTCACCGTCGAAGACACCCTCATGGTGGCGCTGGAGCGCTGGCTCGACGTGCGCGATCCGCTCAACGCCGCCTTCCGCCTGCCGCCGTTCGTCGACAGCGAGACCGCCGCCCACCACCGGGTCGACGAGCTGATCGAGCTGCTCGGGCTCGAGGCGTTCCGCACCAAGTTCATCGGCGAGCTGTCCACCGGCTCGCGCCGGGTGGTCGACCTCGGCTGCGTCCTGGCCCACCGTCCGTCGGTCGTCCTGCTCGACGAGCCGTCGTCGGGCATCGCCCAGCGAGAGGCCGAGGCGATGGGCCCGCTGCTGCTGCGCATCCGCGACGCGCTCGACGCCAGCCTCATCGTGATCGAGCACGACATGACCCTCATCTCGTCGGTCTCGGACCGACTCGTCGCCCTCGACCAGGGCCGCCTCATCACCATCGGCACGCCCGCCGAGGTGCTGGCGCACCCCGACGTGGTCGAGTCGTACCTGGGCGGCGATCGAGCCGTCATCAGCCGTTCCGGTCCTGCCTCGGCAGCCGGTGCCACCACGGAGCCCTCATGACCCCTCCCACCGCCACCCCTCCTCCCCGCCGCTCGCTCGTGGCGAGGTTCGGGCCGCTGGTCGTCGTCCTCGTCGCCATCGGCCTGGTCGCCGCCCTGTCGTCCACGGGCCGCAACGAGTCGGTCAGCGCCAAGGGTGCGCCCGCATCGGGCAGCCAGACCGGCAGCGCCAACGCCCAGCTGCCCGTCTACTACCAAGACGCCAAGGCCGAAGGCGACCTCGACCAGTACGACTTCGGCCCCAAGTGCGACCCGGCCACCGGTCGCATGAAGGTCCCGTCGCTGTACGCGCCGCCGTGCGCCGCGGCCCGTCCCGACGTGAAGCCCAACGTCAGCCCCCAAGGGGTGACCGCCACCCAGATCACCGTCGTGGTCTACGTGCCGGCCGACGACGACCTGGCCGCCAGCCTCCAGGGCCAGCTCGACACCAAGGCCGACACCGCCACCACCACCAAGAACGTCATCGACATGTTCGCCAACACCTACGAGACGTGGGGCCGCAAGATCAAGGTGGTCAAGCTCAAGGGCTCGGGCTCCGACGAGACCTCGGCCCGGGCCGACGCGGTGAAGGTGGCCGAGGAGATCAAGGCCTTCGCCTCGGTGGGCGGCCCGGCCCAGGAGTCGGCCTACGCCGAGGAGCTGGCCAAGCGCGGCGTGGTGTGCGTGTCGTGCGGCCTGTCGATGCCCGACTCCACCTACCAGAAGTACAAGCCCTACCTGTGGGGCAACCTCCAGACCCCAGAGCAGTACCTGCTCAACCTGGGCGACTTCATCATCGAGCGCCTGCTCGGCAAGAAGGCCGAGTTCGCCGGCAGCCCCGAGCTCCGGTCGCAGACCAGGAACTTCGGCGTGGTCCACTTCGAGCAGGATCCGCCGGTGTTCAGCGGAGTCGAAGCCGCGGTCGACAAGTCGGGGAAGGCACGCGGGTACGACCCCGCGGTCAACCTCACCTACCAGCTGGTGATCCCCGACCTGCCGGAGAAGGCGCGCGTCCTGATCTCCCGGCTCAAGGAGGCCAAGGTCACCTCCGTCGTGTTCCTGGGCGACCCGGTCATGCCGATCTACCTCACCAAGGCGGCCACCGACCAGAACTACTTCCCCGAGTGGATCATCACCGGCACCGTGCTCACCGACACCACCGTCTTCGGTCGGGAGTACGACCAGAAGCAGTGGGCCCACGCCTTCGGCGTCTCGAGCCTCCCGGCCCGCGTCCCCCAGAACAAGACCGACGCCTGGACCACCTACCAGTGGTACTGGGGCGCGAAGCCACCTGCCGCCAAGACCGTCGCGGTGATCACCGAGCCGATCCGCACGCTGATGACCGGCATCCACATGGCCGGGCCGCACCTCACGCCCGAGACGTTCCGCGACGGCCTGTTCGCCTACCCGCCCACCGGTGGCTATCCCACCGCGCCGCGGATCTCGTTCGGCGACCACGACCTGTTCCAGAACCCCGACTTCACCGCGGTCGACGACATGGGCGTGATCTGGTGGAACCCCGACCTGCGCGGCCCCGACGAGCAGGGCAAGGTCGACAAGGGGATGATGATGGCGGCCGACGGCGGCAAGCGGTACCTCCCCGGCGAGATGCCGCACACCCCGGCCAACGTCTTCGACCCCAAGGGGGCGGTGGCGCTCTACCCCGAGGTCCCTGCCGACGCCAAGCCGCCGCAGTACCCGCCGCCGTGCCCCGGCGGCTGCAAGCCCACCCTCTAGCCAGCCACCCACCCCCGCCCACCCCACGGCTTTTCTGGTCGATCTTCCCCCGAGCAGGGGGAAGATCGACCAGCGCTCGGCGCCCCTGGGATCTTCTGGTCGATGCTCCACCGTGGAGGGGGAAGATCGACCAGCGTTTGGCGGGGCAGCGGGGGACGGGCGCTCGGTAGGGTCGGGCCATGGCCGATGTGACCCTCTTCCACAACCCGAACTGCTCCACGTCGCGGCACGCGCTCGACGAGGTCAACGCGGCAGGCGTCGACACCGATGTGGTGCAGTACATCAAGGACCCGCTGACCGCGGCGGAGCTCCTCGACCTGATCGACAAGCTCGAGGACCCGCCCGCCGACCTGGTCCGCAAGGACGGCTTCTTCAAGGACCAGGGCCTGGTCGAGGGCGACTACACCGACCCGCAGGCGGTGGCGACGCTGCTCGAGCAGTACCCGCGGCTCATGCAGCGCCCGGTCCTGGTCAAGGGCGACACCGCCATCATCGGCCGTCCCAAGGACCGCGTCGCCGAGTTCCTCAAGGACTGAGCGCGACGGAGATCTCCGCCGCCGGGTAAACCCTGGAGGTGGCCTGCGGCGTGTAGCGGGCATGGAGATCAGCCGAGTGGACGATCCAACGACCACCGGGGCCCCGCCCCCACCCCTCGATCCGGAGCCAGACCCGCACCGCGACCTGCCGCTGGTGTTCGAGATCGGGCACGGTCGGACGTACGCGTTCGACGCCGTGTTCCGCGCCGACCACCGTGCCATCGTCGCCCTGGTGTGGGCGCTCTCGGGCAGCCGGGCCGTCGCCGAGGAGATCACGCAGGAGGCGTTCCTCAAGGCGCACGTCCGCTGGGATCGGATCGGCCGGTACGACAACCCGGGCGCATGGGTGCGTCGGGTGGCGATCAACCTGGCCACGTCGAACCGCCGGCGGGGCCAGGCCGAGGAGCGGGCCCTCGGGCGGATCGGCGGCGTGAGCGAGGCGGCCGACCGCACCGCGGATGTGGTGGGGGCCGACCGCTTCTGGTCGGCCGTGCGCACCCTGCCCGAGCGCCAGCAGGCGGTGGTGGCGCTGCACTACCTGGAGGACCGGTCCGTCGTCGACGTGGCCGAGGTGCTCGGCATCGCCGAGGGGACCGTGAAGGCCCATCTCCACAAGGCCCGGGCGGCACTCGCCGCCCGGCTCGTGATCGACCCGGAGGACGCACGATGAACGACGACCGCATCGACACCCTGGCCCGTGGGGCCGCCGCCGATCTGCACCGCCAGGTCGACGAGATCGACACGGAGGCGGCGCTCACCGCCTTCCACCGCACGGCCGGCGGCGGCCGGCACCGGGCCCGGCGGCTGGTGACCGGCCGGCGGTCGCTCACCCTGGTGGCGGCCGCGGTGCTCGTGGTGGGCGTGCTGGCGCTGGCCGCCGGCGCCTTCCGCGGGGGTGACCGCTCGCAGCGGGTGGGCACGGTGCCCGCGGAGCCCGTCGACCCGCAGTCCTACGGTCCGCTGCTCGGCACGCTCCACGGCCTCGACGCCCCCGCCCTCACGGCGAGGGTCTACGGCCCCGCCGCGCTCGAGGACCGCTCCGAGGTGGCCGTCGCCATCACGGGCGGGCTCCCGGGTCAGGACTACCTCGTCACCCAGTGCGCGGTGGGCGATCCCGACTACACCCCGGTCGTCAACTGCGGTCCGGGCCAGCACCTGATCCTCGATCACGACGGCACCGGGGTGGGCGTGGTGGAGGCGTGGACCGTGTTCGACGGGCAGGGCGCCCCGTACCGCAACGACTGCCGGGCGGTCGCCTGCGAGCTCCAGATCTCAGCCCTCATCGGGCCCGGCCAACCCGACGAAGGCCGGCCGGGCACGAAGTTCGCCGAGCAGCCCGAGATCTCCGAGGCGCTGAGCCGGTCGCCCTGGATCCCGATCCACTTCGCCGACGATGCCGGGGCCCCGCCCCTGCCGGCGATCACGGCCACGTTCCTCGAGCGGACCGGTGAGGGCACCCGGGTGCGGATCGAGGGCACCGAGCTGAAGCCGGGCCGAGCCTCGATCGTGGTCGATGGGTTCTTCGAGCAGCCCACCGGGTTCCGGCGCCACCTGTCGGGCGTGGGCCCGACGGAGATCGCCCGCGCTGACGTGGCCGACGACGGCGCCCTCTCGATGGAGGTGACCCTGCCCGATGCCATCACCGAGACCGGCGAGCACGTGGTCAACGGGGTGGTGCAGGACCCGGAGGTCCTGGCCTGTGGGGTCGGCACCTCGTACTGCACGGTCCAGGTCCTCCCGCTCGAACGCGGCCCCGACCCCGCCTCCGGCTCCGCCCGCCTCCCGCTCGTCGCCCAGCCGGTCCGCTATCCCGAAGGGCCCTGACCGGGACCCCTGACGCGACTTCGGGTCACGCAGCCACCTCAGCGGTGGGCGCGTGACCCGAGTCGGTTGGTGGGGCCGGTCGACAGGGGGTTCGAGTGGCCCCGGGGTTGGGGGGATGGGTGGGTCAGGCGGCGGCGGCCTGGTCGACGGTGTCGGCGACGGGGGTGGGCTCGAGGGCCCAGCCGATGACCTCGTCGACGGTCTTGGCGAAGTGGATCTCCAAGTCGTCTCGGATGGCCTCGGGCACGTCGTCGATGTCGGGCTCGTTGCGCAGCGGGAGGATCACCTCGCGGATGCCGACCCGGTGGGCCGCCATCACCTTCTGCTTGACCCCGCCGATCGGCAGGACGTGACCCTGGAGGGTGACCTCACCGGTCATCGCCACCGTGCTCTTGACCGGTCGGCCCGTGAAGAGGCTGACCAGCGCGGTGCTCATGGCGATGCCCGCTGAGGGGCCGTCCTTGGGCGTGGCGCCGGCGGGGAAGTGCACGTGCACCGCCCGGCGGTCGGCGCCCTCGGGGATGCCGAGGTGCTCGCGGTTGGCCCGGACGTAGGAGAGGGCGATGCGAGCCGACTCCTTCATGACGTCGCCCAGCTGGCCGGTGACCAGCAGGTCGGACCGCTCGTCGTCGCCCTTGTCGGCAGGCAGCGCGGTGGCCTCGACGAAGAGGACGTCGCCGCCCGCTCCCGTGACCGCCAGCCCCGTCACCACGCCGGGCACCGAGGTGCGGTCGGCGATGTCGGTGTCGTGGAAGCGGTCGCGGCCGAGCAGCTCGGCCACCTTGGCCTCGTCGACCAGGACGGGCTCCGACTCGTTGGTGGCCACCTGGGCCGCCACCTTGCGGAGGACCTTGGCGAGCGCACGCTCCAGGGAGCGGACGCCGGCTTCACGGGTGTGGGCCCGGACGACCCGCCGCAGCGCGTCCTCCGTGATGGTCACCTCGTCGGGCCGGATGCCGGCCCGCTCCAGCTGGCGAGCCAGCAGGTGGTCGCGGGCGATGGCGACCTTCTCGTCTTCGGTGTAGCCGTCGAGGCTCACGATCTCCATGCGGTCGAGCAGGGGACCGGGGATGGTGTCGAGCTGGTTGGCCGTGGCGATGAAGATCACGTCGGACAGGTCGAGGTCGACCTCGAGGTAGTGGTCGCGGAACGAGTGGTTCTGCGCCGGGTCGAGCACCTCGAGGAGGGCGGCCGACGGGTCGCCCCGCCAGTCGTTGCCCACCTTGTCGATCTCGTCGAGGAGGACGACGGGGTTCATGGTCTTGGCCTCGGTCATGGCCCGGACCAGCCGGCCGGGGCGGGCACCGACGTAGGTGCGTCGGTGGCCGCGGATCTCGGCCTCGTCGCGCACGCCGCCCAGGGCGACCCGCACGAA
Source organism: Aquihabitans sp. McL0605 (assembly GCF_049993875.1). Lineage (NCBI taxonomy): Bacteria > Bacillati > Actinomycetota > Acidimicrobiia > Acidimicrobiales > Iamiaceae > Aquihabitans > Aquihabitans sp. McL0605. The sequence goes on along the minus strand of NZ_CP188252.1, from coordinate 762,423 downwards.
GCTGCGGCCGAGCGCCCGGGCGATGGACTCGCCCAAGCTGGTCTTGCCGACGCCGGGAGGCCCGACGAGGGTGAGGATGGTGCCCTGGCGGACCGGGGCAGGAGCCTCGGCGTCGGGGTCGGCGGTGATGGCCGCCTCGGCGGCCCGCTCGGCCCGGAGCTTGCGCACGGCGAGCTCCTCGACGATGCGGTCCTTGACCTCTTCGAGGCCGGTGTGGTCGGCGTCGAGCACCGCACGGGCGTTGCTCAGCTCGAGGTTGTCGGTGGAGCTGTTGCCCCACGGGATCTCCAGCACCGTGTCGAGCCAGGTGATGATCCAGCCGTGCTCGGGCGACTGCTCGGAGCTGCGCTCCAGCTTGTCGATCTCTCGCTCGGCGGCCACCCGGACGTCGTCGGGCAGGTCGCGCTCGGCCAGCTTCTCGCGGTAGGCGTCGGGACCCTGGGCGGCGTCGCCGCCCTCGCTGTCGCCCAGCTCCTTGCGGATGGCGGCCAGCTGCTGGCGCAGGATGAACTCGCGCTGGTTCTTCTCCAGCCCGTCGCTCACCTCGGCGCGGATCTTCTCCTGCAGGGAGTGCTCGGCGAGGGCCTCCTTGACCCAGCTGAGGACCCGGCGGACCCGCTCGGTCACGTCGACGGTCTCGAGCAGCTCGATCTTGCGCTCGAGCGACAGGTCGGGCCACCAGCCGGCGGCGTCGGCCAGGGCGTCGGGCTCGTCGAGGCCGCGGAGGATCTCGGCCAGCCGACGGCCGCCGATCTCCTCGAACAGCTCGCGGAAGCCGGCGCGCAGCTCGGAGCCGAGCTCCCTGGCTTCGTCGGTGACCTCGGGGTGGACGGGCTCGGCCTGGAGCCACAGGACGGTGCCGGTCCCGGCGACGCCGGTCCGCAGCAGGGCCCGCTCGTGGGCCCGGACGACCAGGGCGTCGACCCCGGAGGGCAGCTGGCCGGTGGACTCGATGGTGGCGATGGTGCCGACGACGGCGTGGCGGCCGTCGAGGCGGGGGACGAGCAGGAGCCGGTTGTCGTCTCCCGTGGCCTCGACCGCGGCCTTGGCCTCGTCGGATTCGAGGGCGATGGTGAGCACCATGCCGGGGAGCACCACGCCGTTGGGCAGGGGCAGCACCGGCAGGGTCAGCAGCTCGGTCGAGGGGGTGGTGGTATCAGCCATGGGAGGCTCCTCAGGTCTTGCGGGACCCGAACAACCGTACCGGCGAACTTGCTATTCCCACCATCAACTTTCCTGAGATGGCGGGAATAAACCCTGCTCAATGGTACCGACGTTCCCTCGCGTTGACACCTGGCCTGATGGCTCGCGTCAAATCGGACATCTACTGAAAGAGGTTGAAAGGGCTCCTGGCTGTCAGACCCCCTAGGGATGATGGACCCATGCCCGCCACCTCCATCACTGCGACCGCTGCGGAGGTGCTGGCGCGGTTGGACGAGGTGATGGCGGCGGTGGCAGGGCTGGCGTTGGTGCCGGGTGATGTGAGCGAGGCGTTGGCGTTGGCTCGCGGGGTGGAGCGGGCGGGGCGGCGGATGGTGGCGTTGCAGGTGGGGGTGGTGCAGGCGATCGAGGATGGTGGCCTTCATCGTCTCGATGGGCATGCGACGCCGGCGGTGATGGTGCGGCATGCGGCGAACGTGTCGAATCGGGAGGCGAAGCGGCGGGCGCGGGCGGGCCGGGCGTTGCGGGATCTGCCGTCGGTGGCCAGTGGCTTTGCGGCGGGGTCGATCGGGGTGTGCCAGGTGCAGCGGATCGCGTTGGTGCATGCGAACAAGCGGGTGCGGGCCCGGTTCGTGGCGCTCGATGCGCAGGTGGCGGTGCTGGCGCAGCGGTTGCCGTACGTGGAGCTGGATCGGCGGTTGACGAACTGGGTGCTGGCCGCCGACGAGGACGGCACCGCGGATCGGAGTCGTCGCAACCACGAAGACCGCGATGTTCGGGTGACGGACAACTACGACACGTCGTGGACCGTGCTGGGGTCGTTCGGGTCGCTCGATGGGGCGCAGCTGCACGCGATCTTGTGTGCGTTCATCGATGCCGAGCACCAGGCCGATTGGGCCGAAGCCCGCGCCCGGTACGGCGATGCGACGACGGCCGAGCACCTGGGCCGCACCGACGCGCAGCGCCGTGCCGATGCGATGACGCGGATCTTCCGCATCGCGGCGGATGCGTGGGCGGCGGCGCCGGGCGGCTCCGCGATCGACGTCAACATCGTGATCGACGAGGAGACGTTCGAACGGCACCTCCGCCGCGCAGCGGGAGCAGAGGTCGAGCCCCGCCTCGACCTCGACCTCGCGCCCCAGCCCGGCGACCCCGACCACCCCGACCTCGGCCCCACCCCCAATGCCGAGCCCGCGGCCGCGCCCCACGCGCCGGTAGCGCCGGTGGCGACCGGGTCGGGGTCGACGTACCGGTGCGAGACGCTCGACGGGCACCCCATCGACCCGTCCCAAGCGGTCGCCCACGCCCTGCTCGCCCGGGTTCGCCGGGTCGTGTTCGACGCCCGCGGCGTCGTCATCGACCTCGGCGAGCGCCAGCGCCTCTTCACCGGCTCCGCCCGCCTCGCCGTCCAGCTCGCCCACACCCACTGCTACTGGCCCGGCTGCCAGGTCCCCGCCACCGCCTGCCAGGCAGACCACCTCTTCGGCTGGCAGGGCGGCGGCCCAACCAGCCCCGGAAACGGGGCACCCCTCTGCGGGCGGCACAACCGGTACAAAGAACACGGCTTCACCGTCCGCCCCGACCAACGCGGCCGCCTACACACCCACCGCCCCGACGGCACCCGCATCCACTGACCCCGACGCGGGCGCGGTGGCGCGCCCCGTAGGTGCTTGTGGTCCAGCTCGGCCGGGTGGACGGCTGCGAACGGATCAGGACGGCACGACCCGCAGTGCTGACGAGTCCCAGGATTCCGTCTCACCCCCGGCCAGTCGTACGAAGACCTCAGCGTGGCCGGGCTCGCCTGCCCGGGGAGAGAGGCCAACCACCGTCCCGAGGGACTCGCCCCTTGCCGCGACACGAGCGCCCACGACCAGCTGGGGATCGAAGACGGCATCGGTCGGCTCCTCGGCGACACCGGCAGCGTGCAGCAGCGAGGCGACGCGGTCGGCGGATTCGGTCACGTCGATGCGGTGACGACGGCCATCGGTCCGGTGGAGGACCAGGGTGACCACGTTCCCCCGCAGCGGCAGGATCTCGGCGGCGGACACGTCGACCCACGGGATCCGCAACACGACCGCTGGGGTGGTTCGGTCCGCTACGACGTTGATGGTCATCGCGGTGGCATCCGCGGAGAACACGCCGTTGGCGAGCCGGCCGCCGCTGAGCTCTCCGACTCCAATGGTGGTCGCTGTCCGGTGGTTGAGGTCGGGCAGCTCCTGGTCGGATGTGAGCTGGAGGAAGCAGGGCGCCGCAAGGATGGCCCCAGCGGCTTCGATGCGGCTCATCTGCAGGCGCCGACTCCTCCGCACCAGCACCAGGATCGCCACCACCATCAGCGATGCCATGGCGAGCAGGACCAAGGTGCCCTGAACGCCCAGCACGCGAGCTCCTCGAGTGACACCGGCGAGCCCTAGCAACGATGGCAGGCCCCTGGTCAGGACACGCCGCTGCCGTCGGGTCCGTTCGGTCGGCTGGTAGGCCACCTTGGCCGCGCTCCTCGTCCTCAAGGTCGTGCCGGTACGAGCGTCATTCGACGAGTCTTGCCGTTGCCGTGCGGAAGGTTCGTCAGAGGTCGAGGGTGGGGGTGGCCGGGTCGATCGCCATCGCCGCGATCGATTTGGCCTTGGTGGACAGGAGCGCCTCGCGGGAGGCATCCGCGATCCGCCCGGCCCACTCCACGGCCGCCGCGGCCAGGTCTGCCGGTGCGGTCACCGCGCTGACGAGGCCGATCCTCAGGGCCTCGGCCGCATCGACCGAGCGACCGGTCATCGCCAGGTCCCGGGCGTGGCCGCCGCCGACGATGTGCAGCAGCGGCCGGAACACGATCGGTGCCCACTGGTGCTCGGGGTGGGCGAAGCGGGCCTCGGTGGAGGCCAGGCGGATGTCGCAGAGGCAGGCGAGGTCGAAGCCGCCCGCGAGCGCGGCGCCGTTGACGGCGGCGATCGTGGGCAGCGGGAACCGCAGGACCGTGTGGTGGAAGCGGTCGCTCGACGCCCACAGCGCGGCCTGGTGCTCGGGGGAGGCGTCGCCGAACTCGCTCAGGTCGAAGCCGGCGCTGAACACCGTGCCGGCGCCCGTGAGGATGACGACCTTCAGCTCGGGATCGTCGGCCAGCTCGTCGAGCGCGTCGCTCACCGCATCGCGCAGCGCGATCGACAGCGCGTTCTTCTTCTCGGGCCGGTTCAGCGTGACCCGCGCGACGGGCCCGTCCCGCTCGACCCGCAGGATCTCATCGCCCGTGGTGGCCATGACCCGAGTCTTGCGTCGATGCCGGCCCACGGCCAGGGTGGCCCCGGATTCACCCCTCCAGCTGGTGGGCGAGGTCGTGGCGGGGTTGGTAGAGCATCATCGAGCCCGCACCCGGGATCTCGATCGAGGTGACCCGGCCGAAGCCCGCCTCCTGCGTCTCGGCGTCGACCGTCACGCCCTTGGCGCGCAGCTCGGCGACCGTGGCCTCGAGGTCGGCGCACATGAGCGACAGCTGGTGGTGGGGCGTGGCCGGCCCCGTCTCGCCCTCCTGGCCTGCGGTGGGGTGCACCCCGAGCTCGCTGGGAGGTGACTTGAAGATGAGCCACCCACCGCCGGCATCGAGCGACGGCCACTCGAGCACGTCCCGGAAGAACGCTCGTGTGGCCTCAGGGTCGTCGGAGTAGACGATCGCGTGCATCCCATCGATCATGGGGCGACCGTACCAACCGGCGACCGCTCGATCAGGCGTCGGCGGTGGCTTGGAGGATGCCCTCGGCGAGCGTGTTCCAGGCGAGGGTGGCGCACTTGATGCGGACCGGGAACTTCACGACGCCGCGCAGGGCTTCGAGGTCTCCCAGCTTCACGTCCTCCGGGATCTCGACGTCGTCGTCGGCGGCGTCGCCGTAGGCGTCGAGCGAGCTCTCGTGGATGCTCATCATGGCCTTGAAGGCGTGGGTGAGCGCCTCGATCTCGGCGACCGTCTTGCCCTTCACCGCAGCCGACATCATCGACGCCGACGACTGGCTGATGGAGCAGCCGGTGCCGCCGATGCGGATGTCTTCGACCACGCCGGCGTCGTCGAGGTCGAGGTAGACCACGATCTCGTCGCCGCACAGGGGGTTGAAGCCCTCGGTGCGCGTGGCGGGAGGCGCGTCGAGCTCGCCCCGGTTCCGGGGGTTGCGGTAGTGGTCGAGGATGATCTCGCGGTAGAGATCCTCGAGTCCTGGCATGGTCGGCCTTCCGGGGTTAGTTCAGAACGAGAAGAAGCTTTGCGCGTCGGCCAGGGCATCGGCCAACGCATCGACGTCGTCGGTGTCGTTGTAGACGTAGAACGAGGCCCGAGCGGTGGCTCCGACGCCGAGCGCCTTCATCAGGGGCTTGGCGCAGTGGTGGCCGGGGCGGACGCACACGGCGTGCTCGTCGAGCACCTGCGCCAGGTCGTGGGGGTGGATGCCCTCCATGGCCATGCTCAAGACGCCGCCGCGCATGGCGGGCTCGGCGGGGCCGTGGATGGTGAGCTGGTCGCCGAACCGCTCGGTGAGCGTGCGCAGGGCGTAGGCGGTGATCGACACCTCGTGCTCGCGCACGGCGTCCATGCCCAGGGCGTCGAGGTAGTCGATCGCCGCGTGGAGGCCGATGATCTCGGCCACCGGCGGGGTGCCGGCCTCGAACTTGGCGGGCAGCGCAGCCGGGACGAACCCGTCGAGCGTGACGTTGAGGATCATGCCGCCGCCGCCGAGGAAGGTGGGCATGGCCTCGAGCAGCTCTTCGCGGCCCCACAGCACGCCGATGCCGGTGGGCCCGAGCATCTTGTGGCCGGAGAACGCGGCGAAGTCGACGCCCGTCTCGGCCAGGTCGGTGGGGAGGTGGGGGACGTACTGGCAGGCGTCGAGGCAGACCAGCGCGCCGGCGGCGTGGGCCTTGGCGGTGAGCTCGGCGATGGGGGTGATGGTGCCGGCGACGTTCGACATGGCGGTGAGGCCGAACAGCTTCACGCCGTCGAGCAGGGTGTCGATGTCGGTGAGGTCGAGCTGGGCGTCGGGGGTGAGCGGGATCCAGCGGATCTCGAAGCCCTTCTCGGCCTGGAGCTGGAACCAGGGGACGATGTTGGCGTGGTGCTCGAGCTGCGTGAGCAGCACGGCGTCGCCGGGGCCGAGGTTGGCCCGGCCCCACGACTGGGCGACCAGGTTGAGCGACTCGGTGGCGTTCTTGGTGAAGATGACCTCGGTCTCGGGGTTGGTGGCCCCGATGAACTGCCCGACGCGGACCCGGGAGGCCTCGAGCGCGTTGGTGGCGGCCTCGGCGATCTCGTAGACGCCGCGGTGCACGTTGGCGTTGATGGTCTCGTAGTAGGTGGTCATCGCATCGATGACGACCTGCGGCTTCTGGGACGACGCCGCCGAGTCGAGGAAGCGGATCGGCTTGCCCTTGAGCTCGCGCTGCAGGAGCGGGAAGTCTGCTTTGACCTTCTGGGGGTCGAACGGATCGATGGTCATGAGGCTCCCATCATGGTGCGACCGGCAACCGCCAGGCTTCGTAGCCTTCGGTCTCGAGCTTGGTGGCCAGCTCCATGCCGCCCGACGCCTCGATGCGGCCGTCGATCAGCAGGTGGACGTGGGTGGGCTGCAGCTCGTCGAGGAGCCGCTGGTAGTGCGTGACCACGAGCAGGCCGAGCTCCGGGCGGTCCTTCTGGACCTCGCGGACGCCTTCGGCGACCACGCGGAGGGCGTCGATGTCGAGGCCGGAGTCGGTCTCGTCGAGGATGGCCATCTCAGGCTCGAGGATGGCCATCTGCAGGATCTCGTTGCGCTTCTTCTCGCCGCCGGAGAAGCCCTCGTTGAGGTAGCGGTCGGCGAACGCCGGGTCCATGTCGAGGCGCTCCATCCACTCCATGATCGCCAGGCGCAGCTCCAGGACCGAGAGGTCGAAGCCCTTGCGGGCCGACAGGGCCTGGCGGAGGAAGTTGATGACCGACACGCCCGGGATGGCCTGCGGGTACTGGAAGGCCAAGAACAGGCCCGACTTGCCGCGGTCGTCGGGGCCCCAGTCGGTGATGTCGTCGCCCTTGAAGCGGATGCGGCCGCTGGTGATCTGGTACTCCGGGCTGCCGAGCAGGCTGCTGGCGAGGGTGGACTTGCCCGAGCCGTTGGGCCCCATCAGGGCGTGGATCTCGCCGACCCCGATGGAGAGGCTGACGCCCTTCAGGATCTCGTTGCCATCTGCACTGACGTGCAGGTCCTCGATTTCGAACAGCGGAGCGTCGGACATGGCGGTCAGTGTATTAGCACTACGCGGATAGTGGTAATGCCAGGCGGTGTTTCTCGGCACATCTGACGAACCGGTGAACGGGCCGGGCGCCGGGACCAAAACCAGGTGGCAGGCTGTTGAGTGGACTGTCCGAGACGTCCTCCCGACGTCCGCCGAGGTGCCCAGGAGGTACCGACATGCTGTTCTCCCGTTCGAAGCCCGACATGGTGACCCCCGAGACGGCCCTGCCCGACCACGACGAGCCCACGTTCGACATCAGCGGCGTCCACGCCGTGAACGGCCACTCCATGGTCCCGCCGTGGCCTGAGGGCACCGAGGTCGCCGTGTTCGCGATGGGTTGCTTCTGGGGCGCCGAGCGCATCTTCTGGCGCCTGCCCGGGGTGTTCTCCACCGCGGTCGGCTACGCCGGCGGGTTCACCCGCAACCCCACCTACAACGAGACCTGCACGGGCCGGACCGGTCACACCGAGGCCGTCCTGGTCGTCTACGACCCCGAGCAGATCTCCTACCGCCGCCTCCTCGAGGTGTTCTTCACCGAGCACGACCCCACCCAGGTCAACGGGCAGGGCAACGACCACGGCACCCAGTACCGCTCGGCGGTCTACGTGACCACCGACGAGCAGCTGGCCGAGGCCACCGCGGGCTTCGAGGTGTTCGGCGATGCCCTGGCCAAGGCGGGCAAGCGGCCCATCGCCACCGAGCTGGCTCCCGCCGGCGAGTTCTTCTACGCCGAGGAGTACCACCAGCAGTACCTGCACAAGAACCCGGGTGGCTACTGCGGCCTCCAGGGCACCGGTGTGGTGTGCCAGCTCCCCGGTCCGATCGCGGACCTGGGGGTCGACCTCGACGCCGCCGCGGTGTCCAAGGTGGTCGACGCGGCCGAGGTGGATCCCAAGCTGAAGCCCGTCCCCGAGTCCGATGACGAGTGGAAGCAGCGCCTCACCCCCGCCCAGTACCAGGTGCTGCGCGAGGCGGGCACCGAGCGGGCCTTCGCCGGCGCCTACACCGATGTCGAGGAGCCCGGGCTGTACCGCTGCATGGCGTGCGGCAACCCGCTCTACACCAGCGACACCAAGTTCCACAGCGGCAGCGGGTGGCCGAGCTTCACCGAGGCCGTGTCGCCCACCGCCATCGAGCTGATCGACGACTCCTCGCACGGCATGGTCCGCACCGAGGTCCGGTGCGGCCGGTGCCACAGCCACCTGGGCCACGTCTTCCCCGACGGTCCCCGAGACAAGGGCGGCCTGCGGTTCTGCATGAACAGCTGTGCCCTCGACCTCGACCAAGAGCCCGCCGAGGCCTGACCAGCGTCATCGTCGAGCGGACGGGGCCGCACCTTCGGGTGCGGCCCCCTTCGCGTCAGCGCTTGCGTGCGGGGCGCGGGTGCACCGAAAGATTCCGGACGTCCGGTATGTTTCATGGCCGATGGCCTCTCCGAGCAACGACGATCGCTGGCTCCACCCCTGGGCCCGCCCCCTCACCTCGCGACGGTGCCTCACGCGTCGCGAAGGTCTTCCTTCCACGTTCGGAAGCGGCTGTGGTGTTCGGTGGGGCCGCGGCCGGATCCGGTGCCGTCGGGGAAGAGGTCGAACGTGAACTGCACCGTGAGGTCATCGGCCCGCCCCACCCAGTAGCGGGCATCGGCACCCTTGGCGGGGCCGGAGCGCCACAGCAGCCACGGGCCGATGCGGCGAAGGTAGCGCGCGGTCGAACCGGTGGTGGGCGCCGGGAGGTCGTCGGCCAGGGCGAGCAGCTCGGACGGCGCCTCGAGCCACGCCGTGGCTGGGATCGACCGGTCCCGGGTGGGGGTGTCGGGCAGGTCGGCGGTGTGGACGGGCCGGTCGTCGATCGGGCGGAGCTCTGCCGGCGTGGGCTTCACCTCGCGGCGGGAGGGAGCAGCGGCATCGTCGTCGGTCACCCGCCGATGCTCCCACGCCGCGGCGGCTGTGTCGGCCTGTCCTGTTCTGGGACACGCCGGCGCACCCGGACCGAACCCGCCGTAGCCTTGTGATCGTCGTCACGTCACCGGCCGAGGGGGCTCGTGTGGGCACACGCAGGGGATCCGCAGCGGCACCGTCGCCCCGCCCGGAGATCGCCGCGTCCTGGGCCCGGTCGTCGCGATCGGGCGTCGAGGGCGATCATCTGGCGCCCCCGGCCGCGCCCGGCGCCGATCCGCTCGGCCGCCTCGCCACCCTGGCCGCCCCCGTCCTCGACCGGCTGAGCGACACGCTCGCCGAGACCCGCACCACCGTGGTGCTCACCGACGCTCGCGCCGGGATCTTGGACCGCCGCGCCGGCTCGTCGCGCCTCCACGACCAGCTCGACGGGCTGGGGATCGTGCCCGGCTACTCGTACGCCGAGGACGTGGTCGGCACCAACGGCATGGGGACCGCGGCCGAGGAGCGGCGCGCGGTCCGGGTCGTCGGCGACGAGCACTTCAACGAAGCGCTGCGGTCGCTCACGTGCGTGGGCGTGCCGATCGAGCACCCGGTCACCGGTCGGCTGGAGGGCGTGCTCGACCTCACCTGCTTCAACGAGGACGCCGGTCCGTGGATGACTCCGCTGGTGGCCGAGGCCGTCGCCGGGGTCCGGGCCATGCTCGAGGCCCAGGCGACGGCGGGGGAGCGGGCCCTGCTGGCCGCGTTCCTGCGGGCCTCGCAGCGCGGCTCGGACGCCATCGTCTCGCTGAGCGACTCGTTCGTCCTCACCAACCCGGCCGCGGCCCGCCTCCTCGATGGCGCCGACCACGCGCCGCTGTGGGAGATCGGGGCCGACGCGGTGTCGTCGCGGTCAGCCCCGGTCCGAGAGCTCCGCCTCACCGGCGGGGCCGTGGTGCGCGCCTCGTTCGAGGTCGTCGAGCTGGGCGACCGGCCGGTCGGTGCGGTGGTCCGCCTCACCGAGGCCCGTGGTGATCGCTCGGGCCCCAAGCCGCGCCGGACGGCGCCGGCGGCATCGGTGGCGCCCTCGACCGAGTCCTCCACCACGGCCCGGTTGGTGGCCGAGGTCCGAGCGGCCGTAGACGCGGGCGAGCAGACTTTGCTGCGCGGCCCCGCCGGGTCGGGCAAGTTCACGGTCGCCCAGATGGCCGTCGGCGATGCGGGCACGATCGTGTTCGACGCCGGGCGAGCCGTGGTCGACGGCGCCCGCCAGTGGCTCACGGCCGTCGACGCCGCGCTGGCGGGCGGCGGCGTGGTGATCATCCGCCACGTCGACGTCCTCGCCGCCGATGCCGCGTCGGGTCTCGCCGCCATCCTCGATGCGGCGCCGGCCACGGCGCGCGTGGTGGCCACCGGCGACGCCACCCAGGCCTTGGTCGATCGCTTCGGCCACCTCACCAAGGTCCCCGGGCTGGGGGAGCGGTCCGAGGAGCTGCCGGCCCTGGTCCGGTCGATGATGGGACGGTTGGTGCCCACCGGCGCGGTCCGGGTGGCGCCCGAGGTGGTCCAGGCGCTGGGCCGCGTCGACCTGCCCGGCAACCTCCGCCAGCTCGAGGCGATGCTCCACCGCGTGGCCGTCTCCCGGCGGTCCGGCACGATCACGCTCGACGACCTCCCGCCCGAGGTGCGCGCCGCGACGCACCGCCCGCACCTCACCGCCATGGAGCAGCACGAGTGCGAGGCCATCGCCGAGGCGCTCAGCGACGCCGACGGCAACAAGGTGGTGGCCGCCCAGGCCCTCGGCATCTCCCGCTCCACCCTCTACCGCAAGCTCGAGGCGTACGGCCTCCAGCTCGACCGCCGCGCCTGGTAGCGACGGTCAGATCTGGTCGCCGTGCACGACGGGGGCGCGGTGGGGGTGCTCCTCGTCGGTGAAGAGCCGGGACCGGGTCAAGAAGCGCATGCCCTCGGGCGTCTCGAGCGAGAACCCGCCGCCTCGACCGGGCACCACGTCGATGGTGAGGTGGGTGTGCTGCCAGTACTCGAACTGCGACTGGCTCATCCAGAACCCGACCGGCTGGTCGAGCCCGTCGATGGCGACCTCGCCGAGGCGGACGTCGCCGGAGCCGACCAAGAAGTCGCCCTCCGGGTAGCACATGGGCGAGGAACCGTCGCAGCAGCCACCGGACTGGTGGAACATCACGGGGCCGTGGATCACGGTGAGGCGGCGGACCAGGTCCGCCGCCTCCTCCGTGAACGCCACCCGCTCGACGACCCGGTCCGCAGGGGTGGGAGCTGCAGCCATGGGTCGATCCTTCTTCCGGGGAGGGAGGGTTAGAAGAAGCCGAGCTTCTGGGGGGCGTAGGAGACCAGCAGGTTCTTGGTCTGCTGGTAGTGATCGAGCATCATCTTGTGGTTCTCACGTCCGATGCCCGACTGCTTGTAGCCGCCGAAGGCGGCGTGGGCGGGGTACAGGTGGTAGCTGTTGCACCACACCCGGCCGGCCTGGATGGCCCGACCGGCGCGGTACTGGGTGTTGACGTCCCGGGTCCACAGGCCGGCGCCCAGCCCGTAGAGCGTGTCGTTGGCGATCTCGATGGCGTCGTCGTACCCGTCGAACTTCGTGACGGCGACGACGGGCCCGAAGATCTCCTCCTGGAAGATCCGCATCTTGTTGTTGCCCTCGAACACCGTGGGCTCGACGTAGTAGCCGCCGCTGAGCGACCCGCCGAGGTCGGAGCGCTGGCCGCCGGTGAGGATGGTGGCGCCTTCCTTGGTGCCGATGTCGATGTAGCTCATGATCTTCTCGAGCTGGTCGTTGCTCGCCTGGGCGCCGATCATCGTGTCCATGTCGAGCGGGTTGCCCTGGACGACGGCCTTGGTGCGGGCCAAGGCGTCGCCCAGGAACTTGTCGTAGATCTTGGCGTCGATGAGCGCCCGGCTCGGGCAGGTGCAGACCTCGCCCTGGTTGAGGGCGAACATGGTGAAGCCCTCGAGCGCCTTGTCGTAGAAGTCGTCGTCCTCGGCGGCCACGTCGGCGAAGAAGAGGTTCGGGCTCTTGCCGCCGAGCTCCAGGGTGACGGGGATCAGGTTCTGGCTGGCGTACTGCATGATCAGCCGGCCGGTGGTGGTCTCACCGGTGAAGGCCACCTTGGCCACCCGGCTGCTCGACGCCAGCGGCTTGCCGGCCTCGGTGCCGAAGCCCTGCACCACGTTGAGCACGCCGGCAGGGAGGAGGTCGCCGACGAGGTCGAGGAAGACGTTGATCGAGGCGGGGGTCTGCTCGGCCGGCTTGAGCACGACGGCGTTGCCCGCCGCCAGCGCCGGGGCCAGCTTCCACACGGCCATCAGGATCGGGAAGTTCCACGGGATGATCTGGGCCACGACGCCCAGGGGCTCGTGGAAGTGGTACGCCATCGTGTCGTCGTCGATCGTGGCGATGGAGCCCTCCTGGCCCCGGATCGCCCCGGCGAAGTACCGGAAGTGGTCGATGGCGAGGGGGATGTCGGCGGCGAGGCACTCGCGGACGGGCTTGCCGTTGTCCCAGCTCTCCGCCACGGCCAGGACCTCGAGGTTCTGCTCCATGCGGTCGGCGATCTTGTTCAAGATGTTGGCCCGCTCGGCCGGCGAGGTGCGGCCCCAGGCGGGTGCGGCGGCGTGGGCGGCGTCGAGCGCCTTCTCCACGTCGTCGGCGGTGCCGCGAGCCACCTCGGTGAAGGTCTCGCCGTTCACCGGCGACGGGTTCTCGAACCACTGGCCCTTGGCGGGGTCGACCCACTCGCCACCGATGTAGTGGCCGTAGCGGTCCTGGTAGCTGACGACGGCCCCGTCGGAACCGGGGTTGGCGTACGTGGTCATGCTGTCTCCTCATCGACTCGTGCGCGGGGTGCGCACGCCCCTGTCTGATGAGGTCAGTGTCCGCCCGGACGGGTGTCCGTGGGTGTCCCGATGTGACACACGCCCGGCGGCGCGGCGCCCTTGCGAGCGACGGTCACCAGCCGCGGTCGACCCACTCCTGGAGGCTGGGTGACTCGGCGCCGAGCGTGGTGCTGTCGCCGTGGCCGGGCAGGACCAGCGTGTCGGCGGCGAACGGGGAGAACAGCCGGTCCTCGATCGAGCGGATGATGGTGGGGAAGTCGCCGCCCTCGAACTTGGTGTTGCCGGGCCCGCCCGGGAAGAGCGTGTCGCCGCTGAACAGCACGGGCTTGCCGGTGATCTTGAAGCACATCGATCCGGGGGTGTGGCCGGGGGTCAGGATGGTCTCGAGCCGCAGCCGGCCCACCTCGATCACGGACCGGTCGTCGAGGATCTCGTCGTAGCTCGGGAGCATGGCCGCATCGGCGGCGGTGACGTGCACCGAGTAGCCGGCGTCGCGCAGCTGCGGGACCGCCTGGATGTGGTCCCAGTGGCCGTGGGTCTCGAGCACCTGGCCGACGTTGAGGGCCTGGCACAGCTCGAGCAGCCGCTCGTGCTCGTTGGCGGCATCGAGGAGCACGGCCTCACCGGTCTGGCGGCAGCGCAGCACGTAGACGTTGTTCTCGAACGAGCCGACGACGACCATGTGGATCTCGGCGTCGGTGTCCGACCAGATGAGCGTGTCGGTGTCCATGCGGTAAGTGTGCCAGGACAAGCCACTGCCCCGACCGGTGGTCGGGGCAGGGGTCTGCAATGTCAGGTTGCACGACATCCATCGGCATGCCTTGCAACCAGGTTGAGGAGTTCGTGGAAGGCGGACCGGTCACGAGGAGATGACGTCGAGCCCCATGGCGAGCGCCACCGGGATCTGCCGGGGATCGAACGTGAGGAAGGTGGTGGGCCGCGGCAGCCGGTCGGCGGCGGCCAGGTGCAGCGCATCGACGGTGCGCAGCGGCTGCTCCCGGGTGAGCTCGGCCGCCCGGTCGAGGCAGCGCTGGTCGACGGGCACGACGTGGATCCGCTCCCAGTCGTCGCGCAGGGCCCGCCGGACCCGGTCGCCGTCGGTGGCGACGTCGCACACCCGGTCCACCATGCCGAGCGCCTCGGCCTGGGCCAGCGCCGAGGCGCACCACACGGGGTCGGCGGCCATGGCCTCCAGCACCACGGCGCGGTGGGGACCCGAGAGGTAGCGGCCGATGAGGGCCGACGTGTCGAGGGCGATGGTCATGCGCCGCGCACCTCGCGCAGGGCCCGGTCGAGGCGGCCGCCCGTCCAGTTGTCGACGCGGGTGCCCGGGTCGCCAGGGCGATCGCCGCGCCGCGCCGGCTCGACGAGCCCCCGCGCGACGAGGTCGTCGATGGTCACCTGGGTGCCCTCCGGCTCCACGGGGCCGAGCTGGGCGACGGGCCGCCCGGCGATGGTGATGACGATCCGCTCGCCCGAGCCGGCCCGGCGGACCAGCGAGGTGAGCCGGCCGCGGAGCTCCCGGATGCCCAAGCCGTCGTCCATCGCACGGAGTGTACGCGTGTGTACGCACTGCGGCGAGCGCGGACCGCGGCCCGTGCACCAGAGTCACGTGACCAGATCACCTTCCACCCAAGGGGAAACCGTGAACTTCGCGTTCAACGAGGAGCAGGAAGAGCTCCGCAAGACCGTCCGCCAGTTCCTCGAGGCCAAGTCGCCCGAGTCCGCCGTCCGCGAGCAGATGGACACCGAGGCCGGCTACGACGCCGCCGTGTGGCAGCAGATGGGCGAGCAGCTCGGCCTGCAGGGCCTGGTCATCCCCGAGGAGTTCGGTGGCTCGGGCTACGGCTACATCGAGCTCGTCGTCATCCTCGAGGAGATGGGCCGCTCGCTGCTGTGCGCCCCCTTCTTCTCCTCCGTCGTGCTCGCCGCCAACACCCTCATCCACTCGGGTGACGACCAGGCCAAGGCCGACCTCCTCCCGGGCATCGCCACCGGCGAGACCATCGCCACCCTCGCGTTCACCGAGGAGAACGGTCGCTGGGACGAGGCCGGGATCACGGCCACGGCCACCCAGGACGGCGACACCTGGAAGCTCAACGGCACCAAGATGTACGTGCTCGACGGCCACACCGCCTCGCTGCTGCTCGTCGCCGCCCGCACCGACGCCGGCGTGAGCATCTTCGCTGTCGACGGCGAAGGCGCCGGCGTGACCCGCACCGCGCTGTCCACCATGGACCAGACCCGCAAGCAGGCCAAGGTCGAGCTCAACGACGCCACCGGCCGCCTCATCGGCACCGACGGTGCCGGCTGGACCGTCCTCGAGCAGGTCCTCGACCTCGCCGCCGTGGCGCTCGCGGCCGAGCAGGTCGGCGGGGCCCAGGCGTGCCTCGACATGGCCGTCCAGTACGCCAAGGACCGGGTGCAGTTCGGTCGCCCGATCGGCTCGTTCCAGGCCATCAAGCACAAGTGCGCCGACATGCTGCTCGAGGTCGAGTCGGCCAAGTCCGCCGCCTACTACGCCGGCTGGGCCGCCTCGGAGCTCAACGACGAGCTGCCCTCGGTCGCCTCGCTGGCCAAGGCGTACTGCTCGGAGGCGTACTTCCACGCTGCGGCCGAGAACATCCAGATCCACGGTGGCATCGGCTTCACCTGGGAGCACCCGGCGCACCTGTACTTCAAGCGGGCCAAGTCGTCCGAGCTGCTCTTCGGTGACCCCACCTACCACCGCGAGCTGCTGGCGCAGCGCATCGGGATCTGATCCGCACACGCTCCGCACGGCGGGGTGCGTCCATGGCCGGAAGGTGGCCGTGGGCGCACCCCGTCCGCCGTTTTGGGTGAACGAACCGGAGGTGTCGAGTGCCGCACGTCACGAACCCGTAACCTTGCCGAGCCACCCATGGCCGTTCCCTCGTCTTCATGAAGTGCTCCATCGTGCCGATAGCTGAAGCAATGCACCGCGACGCCTTCCGCTCCGCCCCCTCGCGCGCCGCGTCCCGGCGGGCGTGGGTCGTGGTCGCGTCGGCGGCGATCGTGCTCGGCCTCGTGGGCGGACCGGCGGCAGCCCAGGACGCACCCACCACCACGACGGCACCCGTCGACATCGATGCTCCGAAGACCGCGGCCGAGCTGCTCGACGCCAAGGCGGCCCTCGACGAGACCCTGGCGCTGGCGCCCACCGACCCGCCGCCCCCGGCCTCGCCCGACGATCCGTTCCAGGCCGTCGTCGATGCCAAGGAGCACCTCGACGCCACCGCCCTGGCCCGCATGGACGTCACCGCCCGCTCCAACGACGCCAACGGCAAGGCCCTCGTGGCCGCCCAGCAGCTCCAGCTGGCGAAGGCCAAGGAGGCGGCGGCGGTCAAGGTCCGCACCGCCGCCATCAAGAAGCTGTCGGGCGAGCGCGACCGGCTCTCCGACCTCACCGTGCGGGCCTACGTCACCGGCGGCGACGTCGATGTCGACCAGTACCGGGCGTTCATCGAGGGCGACACCACCGATCCGGCGGCGGGCCGGCAGATCATGTTCGGCCAGGTCCTCGACCGGCAGAAGCAGGTCACCGAGCAGGCCCACGAGCGCCTCGACAAGGCCCGGGCCAAGGTCAAGGCGGTCCGGGTGATCGTGGTCGCCGCCGAGCAGAAGGCGGTCGAGCTGCTCGGCATCGCGTCGGAGCTCACCCGCCGCCGCGCTGCGGCCGAGCAGGACAACCTCGAGGCGCTGGCCGCGTCGCAGGCCGCCGACAAGGTGCTGCGCACCGCCGCCCTCCAGCCCTCGACCCTCGTGCCCGAGGGCGTGCCGCTGATCGGCCTGCCCCGCCTGTCCGCCGAAGACCTGGCCGGCTGGTTCGAGCAGAGCCACTACAAGCCCCGGGTGACCACCCCGATCACCGACTACGCCGCCTGGTTCATCGCGGACGGCAGGGCCGAGGGCATCCGCGGCGACATCGCGTTCGCCCAGGCGGTGCTCGAGACCGGCGGCTTCACCAACACCGACAGCGTGATGGCCAACAACTTCTCGGGCATCGGCCACTACGACAACGTGCCGCTCGGGTTCATCTTCCCCTCGCCGCGGATCGGCGTCCGGGCGCAGATCCAGCTGCTCAAGAGCTACGCGGTCAAGAAGCCGCACTACGCCAACCCGCTCGTCGACAAGCGGCTGCACGGCCCGGCCGGCTGCTGCCAGACCTGGGGCGACCTCACCCGCAAGTGGGCCACCAGCCCCACCTACGGCACCGCGGTGATGCTCATCTACTCGAGCATCGTCGACTACGCGCTCAAGCGCCGGGCGCTCGGCGTGGGCTTCGACGACCCCGCGGTGGCGCCCGCCAACTAGCCCAGCGGTACCCTGCCCGGGTGCTGTGGCTGTTCGCCCTGTTGGGCTTGGTGATCATCATCGTGATCGGGCTGGTGGTGCTCGGTCGCGAGACCGCTCGGCTGGCGGCATCGGCCCGCCCGGCCGTGTTCGACATGACCGAGGCGGTGGAGTTCATCGCCGACCGGCTGCCGGCCGAGACCCAGGCCCGGATCTCGCACGAGGACGTCCGCTGGGTGCTGATGGCCGATGCCGACCTGCTCGAGGAGGCCACGGCCGACGAGGAGCCGGTCGACGACGATGACGACTCCGTCGACGCCCTCGACGAGATCGAGGTGGTCGACGAAGATGCCGCCGTGGCGCGGATCCTGGCGCTCGCCGACTCGTCGGGCCGAGACCTGGCCGACGAGGACGTGGTGGCCGTCCTCGACGCCCGCATGGCCTACCTCGAGGCCATCGGCGCCATCGGTCCCGAGGCCGACGCTCCCACCTGAGCCACGGTTCCCGTCGTCCGACCTGGTCGCGTACCGTGGGCGCCATGTCCCGTCCCACCAAGTTCGAACACTTCCAGTACGTCGGCGACAAGCGCAGCCAGGTGGTCTACGACCTCGACACGGCGCCGGCCGAGATCATCGACGAGCTCATGGACGCCGGCACCTACCTGGCCTTCGGGCCCGACACGCTCACCGAGGCGCGCAACCGGGGCTACAAGCCCCACGCGTCAGCGGTCGCTGCCGCCGACGAGTAGCGGGTGGAACTGGAGATCCTCTCCGGTGCCGCCCGGTTGGCCTGCTACCTCGCCAACCCGCCGGTCGCCGATGCGGGTCCACCCACCTTGGTGCTGTGCCACGGCTATCCGTCCACCGCGCTCGGCGCGGCCGACACCAACCGGTCGTACCCCGAGCTCGCCGACCGCATCGCCAACGAGGGCTGGCGCGTCCTGACGTTCGCGTTCCGGGGTTGCGGCCGGTCGAGCGGCGACTTCTCGCTCGACGGCTGGCTGCAGGACGTGCTCTCGGTGGCCGACCACCTGCACGCCATGGGCGACACGCGCGGCGTGTGGCTCGCCGGCTTCGGCACCGGTGGCGCTCTGTGCATCGCGGCGGCCGCACGCCGGCCTGAGGTCAAGGGCGTGGCCGCGCTCGGCGCGCCGGCCGACTTCAAGGACTGGGCCAACCACCCCCGCCGCCTGGTGCAGCACGCCCGCGACATCGGGGCCATCCACCACGACGACTACCCGCCGAACACCGACGTCTGGGCCCGGGGCCTCCACGACATCAAGCCCGCCGACGACGCGTCGGAGGTGGCGCCCCGCCCGCTCCTCGTGCTCCACGGATCCGATGACGAATCGGTACCGGTCTTCGATGCGCGGGTGCTCGGCGACAGCCACGGTGATGCGGAGCTGAGGATCATCACCGGCGCGGCGCACGACCTGCGCCACGATCCTCGTGCCGTGGCGATCCTCCTCGGCTGGCTCGATCGGGAGCGCCACCGCTCGGGCTGAAGGTCTGCACCTCGCCCGAACGACGATTCAAGTCGGGGCTGGGGGTGCCGATACCTTTGGCAGTGGCCGGAGTAGCGTCGGGCCTTCGCTTCCACCTTGGAGACCGAGTGTCCGACAGCAGTGATGCCATCGTGATCGACGATGGCGAAGAATGCCCTGGTCTGCTCAACGAGCTCCGGAGCCTCGGCACGCTGGGTCAGATGTGGACGCTCACCGTGGTCGTCCTGTGCCTGGCGCGGGCCGTCATCGTGTGGCCGATGCTGGCCGAGCACGGCATCAACCCCTGGTGGTTCCTGGTGCTCGACGTCGGCACCGCACCGTTCTACGGCGTCGGCCAGGCGATGGGCGTGAAGATCCTCCGCGACGACTCCCGCCCGCTGCGCCACGCCTTGCCGTGGATCGGCATGGTCCTGTTCTCGTTCCTGGCGCCCTACGCCTACGTGCTGCGGTCCGCCGGTGAGCTGCCGCACTACGTCGTCTGGGGGGTCGTCGCCTGGATCGCCATCTTCGGTGCGCTCACCATCCGCCGCATGGCCCGTGACGTGCGCATGGAGGCCGTCGCGGGTTGATCAGCGGTTCCCGTGACGACCGGCCTCCGGTTCACGTACCGTTCATCATGTCCACACGAGCGGGAAATCGGCTGCGGCGAGGCTCCCCGGCGTGAGCGACCTCTTCGACGACTACGACGCCGGGTCGATCCGTCGCACCTACGACGAGATGTTCGACCGCTTCGGTCGGGTGCGCGACACCTACAAGGGCGTGCACGACACGCTCGAGCCGCAGTCCACCGCTGACCTGGCGGTCCGGGCCGACGGCCTCAGCCGCGCCTACCGCGATCGCGGCGTCACGTTCGCCCTGTCGGGCCAGGAGCGTCCCTTCCCGCTCGACCTCGTGCCCCGCGTGCTGTCCGCCGACGAGTGGCGGCGCCTCGAGGCCGGGATCCGCCAGCGGGTGCGGGCCCTCGAAGCCTTCCTGGCCGACGTCTACGGCCCGGGCGAGGCGTTCGCCGACAAGGTGGTGCCCCGCAAGCTGGTCCACTCGTCACCGCACTTCCACCGCCAGGTCCACGGCATCGAGCCCGCCGGCGGCGTGCGCATCCACGTCTCGGGCGTCGACGTCATCCGCGACGACCACGGCGAGTTCCGCGTGCTCGAGGACAACCTGCGCAGCCCGTCGGGCGTGTCGTACGTCATGGAGAACCGGCGGGTGATGGCCCGGGTGTTCCCCGACCTGTTCGGCACCCACTCGGTCGCCCCGGTCGACGACTACCCCCGGCACCTGCTGCGGGGCCTGCGGTCCACGGCCCCGGTGCGCGCCGCCGATCCGCGGATCGTCGTGCTCACGCCCGGCGTCCACAACTCCGCCTACTTCGAGCACGCCCTGCTGGCCCGGCTCATGGGCGTGGATCTCGTCGAGGGCCGAGATCTGGTGTGCCGCGACGACGTCACCTACGTGCGCACCACCACGGGCGACGAGCGCGTCGACGTTATCTACCGCCGCATCGACGACGAGTTCCTCGACCCGGTCCAGTTCCGCCCCGACTCCGTGCTGGGCTGCGCCGGTCTGGTGCACTCGGCGCGCGCCGGCAACCTCACCATCGCCAACGCGGTGGGCAATGGCGTGGCCGACGACAAGCTGATCTACAGCTACGTGCCCGATTTCATCGAGTACTACCTCGGCGAGCCGCCCCTGCTCCGCAACGTCGAGACCTACCGCCTGGGCGAGGACGACGTGCGGGAGTTCGTGCTCGACCGCCTCGACCAGATGGTGGTGAAGCCGGTCGACGCCTCGGGCGGCTACGGCCTGGTGTTCGGGCCCGATGCGTCCGACGAGGAGCTCGAGGACTGCCGCCAGAACATCATCGGCGATCCCCGCGGCTACATCGCCCAGCCGGTGGTCTCGCTGTCCACCGGTCCCACCCTCATCGACGGCCGGCTGCGGCCCCGCCACCTCGACCTGCGGCCGTTCGCGGTCAACGACGGCGAGAAGGTGTGGGTGCTGCCCGGCGGCCTCACCCGGGTGGCCCTGCCCGAGAACAGCCTCGTCGTGAACTCCAGCCAGGGCGGTGGCTCCAAGGACACGTGGGTGCTCGCCGACGAGCACACGAACTACGGCCTCGACATGGGCGTCCCCGTCCCGGTGGCTGCCCGGCCGTCGGTCCCGGTGCCGCTGCAGTTCGGCCCGGCCGACGACCACGAGCGCCACCACCAGCAGCAGCTGCAGCAGCAGCAGGCCCCCGAGCGGGCCGACGCCGACGACGAGGTCGAGATCCCATGCTGAGCCGCATCGCCGAAGCGCTGTACTGGATGGGCCGCTACCTCGAGCGGGCCGACGACACCGCCCGCCTGCTCGACGTCTACGTCCACCGGATGGTGGTCCAGGTGAACGACGAGCGCGTCGGTGCGTCGCTGCTCGCCGCCATGGGCCTCGATCCCTCGGAGCTGGCCCGGATCGACGACGAGAGCGACGGGCCCATCGACCTGTGGCAGGCCACCGAGATGCTGGCCTACGACGCCGACAACCCCAGCTCGGTCGTCGGGTCGTTGCGCCTCGCTCGTGAGAACGCCCGTGGCCTGCGCGAGATCCTGGCCACCGAGGTGTGGGAGGCGCTGAACCGCACCTACCACGAGCTCGACAACCACGTCCGCGCCGCCCGCACGCTCGGCCCCCACCTCCTGTTCCAGTGGGTCCGGGACCGGGTCGCGCTGGTCGGCGGGCTCACCGACACGGTGCTGCTCCACGACGACGGCTGGCGGTTCCTGACCATCGGCCGCTGCCTCGAGCGCGTCGACATGACCGCCCGACTCTTGGGGGCGGTGCCGCCCTCGGCCGACGCGTCGCGCTGGAGCGGCGTGCTGGTCTCGTGCGGGGCCAACGACGCCTTCCTGCGGACCTACGGGGGCGACATCGACCAGGCCAAGGCGCTCAGCATCTTGCTGCTCGATCCCGACTTCCCCCGGTCGGTCAACTACGCGCTCGCCCAGGCCGAGCAGTGCCTCGAGCAGGTGGAGGGGGCCACCGGCCCGAGCGGCCGCCGCCAGGCCCAGCCGCAGATCAGCGCCGCCGCCCGCGAGGTGGGGCGGATCCGCAGCGAGCTCACCTACACCGATCCGGCGGTCCTCGCCGCCGACCTCCACGACACCGTGGTCCGCCTCCAGGCCGCCTGCGCCTACGCCAGCGAGCTGGTCACCCAGCGCTACTTCCAGCGCGCCAGCTTCATCGAGTGGAACGTGGACCGCCCGGCATGACGTGGCGGCTGCAGGTCACCCACACCACCAAGTACACGTACTCGGCGCCGGTCGCCCAGTCGTACAACGAGGCGCGGCTCGAGCCGCGCAGCGACCGGCACCAGGCCGTGCTGGCCAGCCGGGTCGAGGTCGATCCGTCCACCCGGGTGGTCCGCCACGTCGACTACTGGGGCTCCGTGGTCCACCACTTCGACGTGCAGGTGCCGCACCAGGGACTCACCGTGGTCGGCCGGGCCACGGTGGAGACCGGCACGGAGCTGGCCCAGCCGGGCGAGGCCACATGGGAGGAGCTGCGCGACCCGTCGATCACCGATCAGTTCGAGGAGCTGCTGATCCCCACCCAGGCGGTCACGTGGGATGACGAGATCGCGTCGGTGGCCGCCGAGCTGGCCGCCGCCCACGACACCCCGGCGGCCGCCGCCGAGGGTGCAGCGGCCTGGGTCAACGACCGGCTCGAGTACCGGCGGGGGAGCACCGGCGTGCAGACCACGTCGCCCGAGGTGCTGGCGGCCGGATCCGGCGTGTGCCAGGACTTCGCCCACGTGAACCTGGCGCTGCTGCGGGCCATGGGGATCCCCTCGTGGTACGTGTCGGGCTACCTGCACCCCGATCCCAAGGCCGAGATCGACGATGTGATCGTGGGCGAGAGCCACGCCTGGGTGGCGGCGTTCACCGGCACCGTCTGGCCGCTCGACCCCACCAGCTTGAACCCGGTGGCCGAGCGCCACATCCGGGTGGCGGCCGGTCGCGACTACCACGACGTCGCCCCGTTCCGGGGCATCTACGCGGGCCGAGCCGATCAGGAGCTCGAGGTCACGGTGGAGCTGGTCCGCAAGGCCTGACGTGGGCACGGCTACGGTCGGCGCGTGAACGTCGGCCTGCTCGTCGCGGTGGGCGCCCTGGTGTTCTTCTGGTCGGTGGTGGCCGGCCGGGTCGAGCGCCTCGACGTCACCGGCCCGATCGTGTTCGTGCTCGCGGGCATGGTGCTCGGCAACGGCCCGCTGCGGACGGTCGACATCTCGGTGGGGACGACCACGATGCACGTCGTCGCCGAGGTCACGCTGGTGCTGGTGCTGTTCGCCGACGCGTCCCGGGTGAACCTCGACGACCTGAGGCGCAGCAGCGGGCTGCCGATCCGCCTGCTCGCCATCGGGCTCCCGTTGACGTTCGCACTCGGGTTCGCCCTGGCGGCGGTGGTGTTCACCGACCTGCCGTGGGAGCTGGCCGCGCTGCTCGGCGCCGTCCTGGCGCCGACCGATGCGGCGCTGAGCGCCGCGATCGTGTCCGACGAGTCGCTCCCGCAGGGCATCCGGCGGGCGATCAACGTCGAGAGCGGGCTCAACGACGGGATCGCCACGCCCGCGGTGACCACGTTCATCGCGAGCGCAGCGGTCGCGATCGGGGCGGGTGCGCTGCACGACACCGCGTCGGCCGCTGGGACGGCCGCGGTGGTCGACATCGTGGGCGGCGCCGCGATCGGTGCGGCCATCGGCTTCGGGGGTGGCCGGGTCATCGTGGCGGCGCGGGCCAGGGGCTGGATCGTCCCCGGGGGTCGTCAGGTGGCGGTGCTGATGCTGGCGGCGCTGTCGTTCGGGGTCTCCCGCGAGCTCGATGTGAACTACTTCGTGGCCGCGTTCGTGGCGGGCATGGCGTTCCGGGCGGCATCGGGGGTCGATGACGCGGAGGCGACCGAGCTCCCGGAGCTGCTGGGTCGGGTCCTGTCGCTCGCCGTGTGGTTCGTGTTCGGCGCTGCGCTGGTGGTCGACGAGCTCAAGCTCGTCGACTGGCGCATCGCCGTGTACGCCGTGCTGAGCCTGACGGTGGTGCGGATGGTGCCGGTGGCGATCAGCATGATCGGGTCGGGTACGGGTCGGCCGGCGACCCTGTTCATCGGCTGGTTCGGACCGCGCGGCCTGGCGTCGGTCGTGTT
The DNA here is from genome assembly GCF_049993875.1 of Aquihabitans sp. McL0605. Lineage (NCBI taxonomy): Bacteria > Bacillati > Actinomycetota > Acidimicrobiia > Acidimicrobiales > Iamiaceae > Aquihabitans > Aquihabitans sp. McL0605. The sequence goes on along the minus strand of NZ_CP188252.1, from coordinate 738,276 downwards.
CGGCCTGCTCATCGTCGAGGAGCTGCCCACCGCCGATCCCGGGGTGCAGACGATCCTGGCCGTCATCTCGCTCACGGTCCTGTTGAGCGTGCTGGCGCACGGCCTCAGCGGTCGGCCCCTGTCGCAGTGGATGGCGCGCCAGTCCGCCGGTCCTCCCGCGCACGCGGAAGGAGGGCCGATCCGACCGACGGCTCCCTTCGGCCGCCACCACCACCGGCAGGATCACCACCGGCACCCGTGAGCCCCCATCGAGGTTGTTGAGGCGGGCGGCACCGATGGCGGCGGCGAGCGAGAGGCAGCTCTCGTCCCATCAGGAGCCCTCCACGAGGAACCGCTCGAACGCGGCGCGCTCGCCGGGCCGGCCCACGATGACCAGGTCGTCGCCGGCTTCGAGCACCTGCCCTGGACCGGGGTCGACGATGGGGACCGAACCGCGGAGGACAGCGACGATGGTGGTGCCCGTCCGCTTCCGCACGGCCACCTGGTCGATGGTGAGGCCGACGACCCACGCACCGTGGGGGATGGTGGCCCAGTCGAACGCGATGCCGCCCTGCACGTCGGCCGTGCGCTCGATCAGCTCGGGCGGCATGGAGAAGTGGCCCGATGCCAAGGCGCCGAGCGCCCGGGCGTCGGTGGGGGCGAGCACCGTGATGGCGCCCGGGCGGTGGTGGATCTCGACGGTGCCGTCGCGGCGGCGGACGACGGTGACCGGGTCACCATCGTCGTCGGTGAGGTCGAGGCGGTGCCCGATCCCGGGCAGGGGCAGGAGGGGAGAGGAGGTGGAGGCCATGGGGCGCGTCCTTGTGGAAGGGCGCGCCTGGTGGCAGGCGCGCGGTGAACGGGGCTACGGGTGCGCGAGCCCCGCGGGCGGCCCGCGGTCGTATCGGCCGGACCACGAGGTCCGGGCCCGGACGACCGTGCCCTCCGCCGCATCCACACGGCGGGCGACCAGGATCACGAGCAGCGCCGCGAACGCGCTGACCCACCACAGCGGCGCGGGCCGGACGTGGGCGCCGCGGTGGACGACCGCGGCGGCCGGCGACGCCGAGCGGGGCGTGAGCACCGCGGCACCGTCGCGGTGGCCGGTGTCGGCGTGCTGGGCGGCGGCGGTGATGCCGATGACCGAGACGACGACCAGACCCACCGCGGCCAGCCAGCGGGCGGCCTGACTCGTGCGGGTCATGGCTCCATCGTACCGGGAGGGGTGGCCGGCTCTCCTGCGGTTTGCAGGACCATGAGGACCAGCGTGGCCTCGGGGAGCCAGGGCGGTTCGGCCACGCCGACCTCGCTCCAGCCCCGGCGCCGGTAGAGGTCGATCACGTCTTCGTGGAACGAGACGACGTCGAGGACGGGGATCCGCCCCTCGCCCTGGATCCACGCGGTGGCGGTGTCGAGGAGCGCGGCGCCGATCCCCTCGCCGCGGAGCGTGCGGTCGACGAACAGGACCGAGATGCAGGCCAGCTGCTCGCAGGGGGCGCCGGTGGCCGCCATCCAGCCGCTCGCGATGCCGTCGTCGACGTCATCGACCACGCCTACGACCGATACGTGGCCGACCGGGCGGTCGGGCTCGTCGGCGAGCACCGCCGTCCAGGCCTGCTCCTCCCCGCGCCGGACGATGAACTCCTCGATCGGCCCCGACCACGGCCACCGGATCGGGTACGCCGACTCGACCGCCTGCGCCGCGAGCACCTCGCCCAGCACCGGCAGGTCGTCCGGGGTGCGCGGCCGGACGTGGATCACGCCCGCCCTCGCGCCGCCAACGCCGCGTAGGCCTGCGCGACGGGACGGGCGCGCCGGTCGGCATCGAACAGCCCGACCTCGGTCACGGTGCCGATGGGCACGGTGAGGGCGGTGTCCCAGTCGAACTGGTCGCCGCGGCTGTACCAGCAGATCCCCCGGACCGGCAGCCCGCGGCGCGTCATGGTCGCTAGCGACGCGGTCAGCGCCTCGAGCCACTCGGTGCCCTGCTCCACAGGCAGGCCGAGGTTGGAGGTCTCCGACACCCAGAACGGGACCCGGTAGCGGTCGAACCAGGCCGTGGCCTCGGCCTCGTACGCGGCGACGCGGTCGCCGATCGAGAGCGGCCGAGCCGCCATCGTGCCGTGCGGCGCCACGCTGACCGGGTAGATGTCGTGGCCGGCGATGATCCGATCGGCCGGGACGACACCCACCAGGCCGGTGATCCGTTCCTGGACCGCCTCGGTGGCCACGTCGGTGAACCGGGCGCCGACGCCCCGAGGGGCGACGCCGAGGTGGAGGTCCCAGACGAGCTGCTGGAGGTCGCGGGCATCGGTGGCGGCCCGGATGCCGCCCTCGTCGGCCGGGTCGGCGAGCTCGCAGCCGAACCCCTCCGAGCCGATCCACCAGCCGTCGCGATCGGCGCGGATGCGGCGCAGCGCCTCGAGGTTGGCGGTGACGATGTTGGCGAGCGCAACGAAGTAGTCGTCCTCGGTGGCCCTCCGGTCGTTCCACATGCCCAGGCGCGCCGAGAACAGGGCGGTGATGCCCGGCTCGTTGACCGGCGTGAACCACACCGGCTCGGGGTAGCGGGCGAGGAAGGCGTCGACGTACCGACCGAAGCCCTCGACCCAGTCGGGCTCGCAGAACCCGCCGTAGTGGTCGGGGAGCCCGAAGTGGCAGAGATCGATCACGGGGATGAGATCGTGCCGACGGCAGGCGTCGAGGGCTCGGTCCCACAGCGCCCAGTCGTAGACGCCGGGTGCGGGCTCGGCCAGGCGCCACGGCATGCCGTAGCGCCACACCTGCACGCCGAGCGCAGCCACGTCGGCGAGGTCTCGGTCGAGGTGCTCGAGGTGCCCGCTCGCCCGGTACTCGTCGACGCGGACCGTGCGCCCCTCGTGGAGCACCAGCGGGTCGGAGCCCTCCTCGCCGCACGAGACGGCGAACGCTGGGAAGTCCACGACCGGGTTCGGGGGTGTGGCGCCGGTCATCGGGTCACCCTATGCGGGCCGCCTCGGGCTCGGCGCCCCCTCTACCCTGGGCCGATGCCCGATCCCATCGTGCCCGAGGAGGTGCGCGCCGAGCGCCTGCCGGAGGCCCGGGCGTCGCTCGCTCCGGCCCTCTAGCCAGCAGATCGACCCCGCGAAGGAGCCAGCCCCATGCCCAGCGCGAACGAAGCCGACATGGTCCGGATGCGCGACCAGCTGTTCTTCGAAGGGGATGACGTCAGCCGGCGTCTGAGCCGCTTCTGGATGCTGCTCGTGCTGGCCGGGGTGATCGCCTCGGCCGGTGTCGTCTCGAACTCCACGGCCACCGTGATCGGAGCGATGATCGTCGCCCCGCTGATGGTCCCGATCCTCGGCGTGGTGGTCGCGGTCGTCCTCGGCGACCGCGACAACCTGCTGCGGTGCCTCGGGCTGGTGGTCCTGGGGGCGGCGGCGGTCGTGGCGATCGGGTACCTCGTCGGGCTGTGCGTCGAGGCGCCGGTGACGGCGGCGACCAACCCGCAGGTCGCCTCGCGGGTGGCGCCCACGCTCATCGAGCTGGTCGCGGCGCTGGCGACGGGCGCGGTCGGCTCGATCGCCCTGGCCCGTGACGACATCTCCGACACCCTCCCCGGCGTGGCGATCGCCATCTCGCTCGTCCCACCGCTGGCCGTGGTCGGCCTCACGCTCGAGTCCGGCGTCGCGCGGGAGTCGCTCGGGGCGCTGGTGCTGTTCGTCGCCAACGTGAGCGCCATCTTGGCCAGCGGGCTCGTGGTGATGGCCGTGTTCCGGGTCCACCGCCTGGCCGTCGCCCCGGCGGACGAGCGGCGGCGCGTGCACCGCGTGCGGGCTGCGGTCGTGATCGCCGTCGCCCTGGTCGCCATCGCCATCCCCCTGGGTCTTGCGTCGGCCCGCATCAACACGAACCGGACCAGGGAGTCGACGGTGTCGAAGGTGGCGGCGAGCTGGGCTGACGGGCAGGGCTGGGAGATCATCTCGGTGAGCACCGAGCCCGCCGGGACCGTCATCCGTGCGGCGGGGCCCCTCCCCGAGCCGGACACCGCCGCGCTGAAGCAGGACCTCATCGCTGCGGGGCTGGAGAACCAGCGGATCCGGATCGAGCTGGTGCCGAGCAACACCGTCGTGCTGACGAGCGGCGGCTGAGGGGCCGGGAGCAGATCTCCTGGTTCGCGGAGGAGCTCGCCGCGATCATGTCGATCCGGGCGATCCCGTTCGTGGTCATGGCAGAGGATCGCATCGGGCGGTCCCCACCGTGCAGGAGGAAGACACCATGGGCAAGCTCATCGTGACCGAGTTCGTGACCCTCGATGGGGTGGCGCAAGCCCCCGGAGGGCCTGAGGAGGACACATCCGGCGGGTTCACCCAGGGCGGGTGGCAGGCGCCCCTGATGAACCCGGAGGGCGGCGCTGCCGTCTTCGAGCAGGCGAGGAGCATGGATGCCCTGCTCATCGGGCGGCGGACCTACGAGATCTTCGCCGGCTACTGGCCCGGTGCTCCCGAGGAGATCCCGTTCACCGGCCTGCTCAACGGGGTCCCCAAGTACGTGGCCAGCCGCACCCTCACCGGCCCGCTGGACTGGAAGGGCTCGACCGTCGTCAGCGACCCGATCGTCGACGGCGTCAACGCCCTCAAGGAGCGCCACGAGGAGATCCACGTCATCGGCAGCCTCGACCTCGTGCAGTCGCTGCTGCGCCACGGCCTCGTCGACCGGTTGGAGCTGTGGCTCTACCCGATCCTGCTGGGAAGCGGGAAGCGGGTGTTCGCCGACGGGACCGCGCCCAGCTCCCTGCGGCTGGTCGAGTCGGCGTCGTTCCCCAACGGCGTGGTGCAGGTCGCCTACGAGACCGCCGGAACCCCGAGCTACGGCGACATGGGCGCAGAGAAGCCGATGATCTCCTGAGGGCCGCCGGCGCGGCTCAGTCGATGATGGCCGGGTCGCGAGGGTGGGGGGCGGGGGCGACCTCGGCCGAGCGGGCCAGGTCGAGGTCGTCCGGAGCGGGCTCGTGCCGCTCCGCCCGGCACTACGCGAGGGTGCGATCGGCGCGCTGACGACCTTTGCGGATCGCCAGCTCGAGCGTCTGGTCGGTCTGCGCGCCGTGCGTGCGGGCGGGGATCATCGGGTCGGGCCAGTCCTTCGTGTGCTGCAGCGCCCAGGTGGCGAACTGCTCGATGGTGGCGAAGTGGTCGACGCAGAACACGTTGGCCATGGCGAACAGGTGCCGGCGCTCGGGGTAGATCGTGTCCGGGTCGTCGAGCAGCGCCTGTGCGTGGCCGACGAACATCGCCCGTGAGGCGCTCGCCTGCTCGGCCATGGTGCGGAGGTTGGCGTGGAAGTCCTCGATCGTCGCGCCGTCGGCGAACATCATCCTGACCATGCCCTCGAACTGGAGCATGGGCGGACCGCACGGCGTGGTGTGCCACTCGGTCAGGGCCTGCCGGCCGGCATCGGTGATCGAGTACAGCGTGCGCTCGCGACCGCGCTTCGCTCCCTTCCTGGCCGGGGCGATGACCTCGCTGCGAGCCGACGCCAGCCCGTCCTCGACCAGGCGCTTGGGGACGTTGTAGTACTGCCGGCTGACACGGGACCAGAGCGAGTCGATGCCCTTGTCGAGCTGGTCGGCGAGCTCATAGGCGGTCCAGTCCCGGGCCGTCAGCAGGCCCAGGATCAGGTACGACGTCGGTGTGCGCTTGGCCACGGCTGGTCTCCCCTGCAGTGCGGTCCGCCCGAAGGTCGGACGACCATCCTCCCGCACCGGGCTGGGCCCGGCGGCATGGTCCCCGCACGGCTCCTGCTGAGGCGGCGACTGCGGTCCCCCAGCGGCGGGGTCAGCGCTCGATCAGCCGCATCTGCTGCTCGTTGTGGTGGTCGCCGGCGGCGGGGGAGACGTTGGTGAGCTGGTCGATCTGGTCGGCGGTGAGCTCGATGCGGTCGGCGCCGGTGTTCTCCTCGACACGGCTGACGCGCTTGGTCCCGGGGATGGGAGCGATGTCGTCGCCCTGGCTCAGCACCCACGCGAGGGCGACCTGGGCCGGCGTGGCGCCGACCTCGGCAGCGATGGCCTCGACCTCGGCGACGGCGCGGAGGTTCTGCTCGAAGTTCTCGCCGGTGAAGCGGGGGTTGTTCCTCCGACCGTCGGTCTCGTCGAAGTCGTCGGTGCTGCGGATGGCCCCGGTGAGGAACCCGCGGCCGAGGGGCGAGTAGGCGACGAGGCCGATGCCGAGCTCGCGCAGCACGGGCAGGACCTTGGGCTCGGGGTCCCGGGTCCACAGCGAGTACTCGGATTGCAGGGCGGTGATGGGGTGGACGGCGTGGGCGCGGCGGATGGTGTCGGGTCCGGCTTCGGACAGCCCGATGTGGAGGACCTTGCCCTCGGCCACCAGCTCGGCGAGCGCTCCGATGGTCTCCTCGATGGGGGTGTTCGGGTCGACGCGGTGCTGGTAGCAGAGGTCGATGTGGTCGGTGCCGAGGCGCTGGAGGGAGCCTTCGACGGCGGTGCGGACGTTGGCTGCGCTGCTGTCGAGGTTCCAGGGGCCGCCGCCGGCGTGGGAGACGAGCCCGAACTTCGTGGCGAGGACGACCTGGTCGCGTCGGTCCTTGATGGCTTCGCCGACGAGGCTCTCGTTGGTGAAGGGGCCGTAGATCTCGGCGGTGTCGACGAGGGTGACGCCGAGGTCGAGGGCGCGGTGGATGGTGCGGATGGACTCGGCGTCGTCGGTGCCCGCTCCGCTGTAGGCGGTGGACATGCCCATGGCGCCGAGGCCGATGCGGCCGACGTCGAGGCTCCCGAGGTGGATGTGCTTCATGGTGGGTCCTTTCCGGCCGGGTCTCCGGTCGGGTCAGTGGGGGAGGAGGGGTCCGGCGCTGGCCGGAAGCGGCTTCAGCGCTCCAGGGGCTGGTCGACCGACAGCGAGGCGGACAGCTCGCGGTAGGCGTCGATGTCGGCTTGGAGGTCGGCGATCTTCCGCTCGGCCAGCGCGAGCGCGTCCTCACCGGCGACGAACCGGGTCGGTGGAGGGTGCGCGTCGGTGAGGGCGATCAGTGCCGCGGCAAGCTTGACCGGGTCTCCGGACTGTTGGCCGTCTTGGGCCTGCCACCACTGCTTCTGGGCGGCGCTGCGCTCGGCGTAGTCGGCGACGGTGACGTCGGGCCAGATGAGCGATTCGGGGCTGGCGAGACCGGTTCGGAACCAGCCCGGATTGACGATGGTGACGTGGATGCCGAACGGCTCGACCTCATGGCGCAGGGCTCCCATCCATCCCTCGAGCCCGAACTTCGACGCGGCGTAGACCGACGAGTACGGGAAGCCGACGAGGCCGGCACCGGACGAGATCGCGATGAGGTGTCCGGAGCCCTGGGCGCGCATGACCGGGAGGACGGCTCGGGTCACGTTCATGGGGCCGACGAGGTTGGTGGCCAGCTGGGCGTCGACCTGGGCGGGGGACATCTCCTCGAAGAACCCCTTGAAGGAGCTCCCGGCGTTGTTGATGAGGATGTCGATGCGGCCGAACCGTTCCATCGCCGCATCCACCGCAGCGGTGGCCTCGTCGACGTCGGTGACATCGAGGCGGACAGCGAGCAGGCGGTCGGTCTGGGCATGGGCGGTCTCGATGGCGGTGGGGTTGCGGCCGGTGGCGACGACCGCGTGGCCTGCGGCGAGCGCGGCGGTGGTGAAGGCCTCGCCCATCCCACGGCTGGCGCCGGTGATGAACCACACCTTGGTGGGATCGGGGCTCATGGGGCTCCTGAGGGGGATGGGGCGCCGGCTCGCCGGGCCAGGGCTCCGAGGGCCTGCTGGGCGGGTGATCCGGGGTCGGCGGTGTAGGCGATGATCGTCTGGCCGGGGTCGGCGGGGAGGGTGAGGGCCTCGTAGGACAGGGTGAGGTCGCCGACGAGCGGGTGGTGGAACGGCTGGGTCCCGGATCGGTAGGCGCGGACGTCGTGGGAGGACCACCGGGCGCGGAACTCGTCGCTGCGGGTCGACAGCTCACCGACGAGGTCGGACAGGTCTCGGTCGTAGGCATCGCGGCCGGCGGCGGCGCGCAAGCTGCCGACGGCGTCGAGGGCGATGCGGTCCCAGTCGAGGTAGAAGTCGCGTGACCGGGGGTTCAGGAACACGAACCGGGCCAGGTTCACGGGCCGAGCCGTGTCGACGAAGGCGTCGGAGTAGAGGGCGTAGCCGAGCCCGTTGGCGGTCAGGATGTCGAGGCGGTCGTTGCGGACGAACGCAGCAGCTTCGGTCATCGTGTCCAGCACCCGCTGCACCCCAGGGCGAACCCGTTCAGGAGCCGTGCGTCGGTGAGCGGGTCGCGACTTCACGGCGCGGACGAGGTCGATGAGGTGGTCGCGCTCGGTGTCGTCGAGATGGAGGGCCCGGGCGATGGCGTCGAGGACGGCCTCGGAGACGCCTCGGACCGCACCTCGTTCGATCTGGATGTAGTACTCGACGCTGATCCCGGCGAGGAGAGCGACCTCCTCTCGGCGGAGTCCGCTCACGCGCCGCCGTCGGCCGTAGGCGCTGAGCCCTGCCTGCTCGGGGGTGATGCGTGATCGACGGGTGATGAGGAACTCCCGGATGTCGTTCTTCGCAGCCACCTCGCCAGGGTACGGGGACCCTGCGCCGGGAGGGAGGGGTTGCCAGTACCCCTGATAGCCCCGCGCTCCCTCGGTGGTTCCGGCGGGCGCACAGTGGGAACCGTGAAGACATCGACGCTCCAGACCCAGACGTGGGCGACGGCGGCGATCACCGCGTCCCGCCCCGCCACCGCCAGCACCTTCTACGCCTCGACCACCCACAGCCCTGCCCGATGACCACATCGGCCCCGACCCAAGGAGCAGCCATGCCCACCACCGACCCCGAACCGTCGGGCGCCCAGAAGATGTTCGGCGACTTCGCCCCCGCCCTCGTCGGGTACACCGACGACGTGCTGTTCGGCGACGCTTGGGAGCGCACCGAGCTGGCGAAGCGAGATCGCAGCCTGGCAACCGTCGCCGCGCTCGTCACGCTCGGCAACACCGACCAGCTCGTGTTCCACCTCGACTTCGCCAAGCAGAACGGCCTCACCGAGGCCGAGCTGATCGAGGCCATCACCCACCTGGCGTTCTACGCCGGGTGGCCCAAGGCCATGGCCGCGATGGCCGTCGCCAGAGACGTGTTCCGCCCGACGGCACGCGGAGAGGGCTGATCATGCGAGGAGCCATCCTCCACGGACCCGGCGACATCCGGGTCGAACAGCGAGACGACCCGACGATCGTCGATCCCACCGACGCCATCATCCGCCTGTCCGCCACCTGCGTGTGCGGCTCGGACCTGTGGCCCTACCGCGGCACCGATGTCGGCGACGGCCCCGCCCCGATGGGCCACGAGTACGTCGGCATCGTCGAAGCCGTCGGCGCAGAGGTGCGCACCATCCGACCCGGCCAGTTCGTCATCGGCTCGTTCTTCGCGTCGGACAACACGTGCGAGATCTGCCAGAGCGGCTACCAGAGCTCGTGCGTCCACCGGGAGCCCTTGGGCGCCATCGGCACCCAAGCCGAGTACGCCCGGATCCCGCTCGCCGACGGCACCCTCGTCGCCACCCCCGACCTTCCCCCCGATGACCTGATCCCCAGCTACCTCGCCGCCTCCGACGTGCTCGGCACCGGTTGGTACGGAGCCGTCGCCGCCGAGGTCGGCCCCGGCAAGACCGTCGCGGTGGTGGGCGACGGGGCCGTCGGCCTCCTCGGCGTGCTCGCTTCCCAGCAGCTCGGCGCCGAGCGGATCATCGTCATGAGCCGCAACCCCGCGCGCCAGCAGCTCGCCTGGGACCTCGGGGCGACCGACATCGTCGAGGAACGAGGCGACGAAGGCGCCGAGCGCATCCAGGACCTCACCCGCGGGCTCGGCGCCCACTCGACCATCGAAGCGGTCGGCACCCGCGAGTCGATGCTCCAAGCCATCGGAGCCACCCGAGCCGGCGGCCACATCGGCTACGTCGGCGTCACCCACGGCGAGCTCCCTGGCGACCAGCTGTTCTTCAGCGCCACCCACCTCCACGGCGGCCCCGCCCCCGTCCGACGGTTCCTCCCTGACCTCATCGAGCTCATCGCCGACCGCACCATCGACCCCGGCCGCGTCTTCGACCTCACGCTGCCCCTCGACCAAGCCGCCGAGGGCTACGCCGCCATGGACGAGCGCCGGGCCATCAAGACCCTCCTCACCCTCTGACCACGAACGGAACCACCATGAACGTGCAAGAACGCCCGCCAACCGCCAAGGGACCCGAGGACTGGTTCACCGGAGACGTCTGGATCGACCCCGTCGCCCAAGGCCAAGGCGACACCCCCATGTCGGTCGGATCCGTGCACTTCACCCCCTGCGCCCGAACTGGCTGGCACCACCACACCATCGGCCAGACCCTCTACGTCACCGAAGGCGAAGGCCGCTTCCAGTCCCGCGGCACCCCGGTCATCGCCATCCGACCCGGTGACGTCATCCGCATCGCCGGCAACGAGGAGCACTGGCACGGCGCCGCCACCGACCACTTCATGACCCACCTCGCCATCACCGAAGGCGAAACCATCTGGGCCGACCCCGTGACCGACACGGACTACGCGGCGACCCCGAGCTGAGGCGTCGAAGCCGACGACCGGGCTACATGGAGAACTCGGACTTGGACTTCTTGGCGGCCTTCTGGGCCTTCTTCCAGGCCTGGACCTCGCGGAGCTTGGGCATGGAGTCGACATCGGCGGCGGAGCGGGGCTGGGTGTCGCTGAAGGCGCCGGCGGCGGTCTTCCAGCCGCGGGGCTTCACGTCGAAGCGCTTGGCGAGGAGGGCCACGAAGATCTGGGACTTCTCGGTGGCGAACCCGGGCAGGCTCGACACCCGCTTGTAGAGGGTCTCGCCCGACTTGGCCGTGGTCCAGATCGCCGCGGTGTCGCCGTCGTACTCGTCGACGATGACCTTGGCGATCCCGTGGGCCCGGCGCGCCATGGCCGCGGGGTACCGGTGCACGGCGGGCTTGCGGCAGAACACCTCGACCACGTCCTCCTCGGACATCTCGGCGATGCCGGCGGGGGACCAGCGGTCACCGAGGCGCTCCTTGATGACGATGGGCGACTTGAACGCCCAGGTCATCGGGACCTGCTGGTCGAGCAGCATCCCGTAGAGCAGTGCCAGCGGATCGTGCGCCAGCAGCTCGTTGGCGTCGTCGTCGAACGTGATCGGGAAGGACTCGGGAGCGGGCACGCGGTCGAGGCTAGCGACGGTTCTCGCGGGCGGCGGGTGGATGGCGCCTGCGTGCGCGGGCTGGAAGCCCGCCGTCTCAGGGGGAGACGTCCGCGGTGAGCGCGGCCGCTCTCAGCGACAGGGCTGGTCGGCCTCGTTCAGGGTGCCGTCCGGGCACGTCGTGTTGCCCCAGCCCGCCCAGCCCCAGTAGGTGCCCGTCACTGTCGCTCCGGTGAGGTTGGCGGAGTGGAAGTCGGCGCTCTCGAAGGAGGCGTAGGTGAGGTCCGCGTAGCTCAGGTCGGTTCCGAAGAAGATGGCGCGGTCCGCAACCGCTCGGAAGGACGCGTGCTTCAGCACGGCGCCGCTCCAGTTGGAGCCCTGCGCCAAGGCTCTGTCGAAGTTGGCGTACGACGCGTCGACGTCGTTGAGGGTCGCCTCGGTCATCGCACTGTGGTGCAGGTCTGCGTAGCTCAGGTCCGCCCCGGCGAGGTGGATGAAGTCGAGGTTCGAGTTCGAGAGGTCCGCGCCGCTCAGGTTGGCTCCGTTCAGATTGGCACGTTCGAGCCGCACGCCGCTGAGTTGGGCGTGGTTCAGGTCGGCGCCGTGCAGGTCGAAGGATGTGAGGTCCACGGAGGACGGCACGAATGCGTAGGGGCCGATCAGCGTCGCCGGGAGCTGGAACCACCCGGCGGGCAGAGCAGCCGGCGTGCCACTGGAACGCCAGGACCGAAGGCCCTTGAAGGTGGCGCCGGTGAAGTCGGCCCCACCGATCTCCGCCGTGAACAGATCGGAGCCGCTGAGGTCGGCGTTGCGGAAGTTCGCTCCGGTGAGCCGTGCACCGGACAGTGCGAAGTTGGAGAGGTCTGCACCCGACAGGTCGGCACCGGACAGGTCCACGGCGGGCCCCGCGAGGTGACCGTTGACCATTCGATAGGGGCCAAGGACCGCTGGCGTCCCGAGCAGACCGCTCGACTTGAACAGCTTGAAGTTCCCACCGGTCAGATCGGCGCCCTGGAACATGACACCGGTCGCGGAGGTCTCGACGAGGACCGCGTTGGTGAGGTCGGCGTCCGTGAGGTCGAGGTTGGTGAGCGTGGAGTTCGAGAAGTACACGCCGGAGAGGTTCGCCCCCTGCAGGTTCAAGCCCGACAACTTGGTGTCCCGCATGGAGCAGCCGTGCAGGTCCATGCCCGACAGCTCGAGGTTGGCGAGCACGGCACCGTCGATGCCGCATCGCACGCCGAGGAGCCAGCCGCTGTGGAGCCGCCATCCGTCCGGGAGCGAGGCCGGGATCCCCGTGATCCCGCCGGACACGTTGCCTTCGAGCGTGGCGGCCGACAGCGACGTCCCGGTGAGGTTGGAGCCCGCGAGCTGGGTGCCGGTGAGGTCGAGATCGGTCAGGTCGTATCCGGAGAGGTCGAGGCCCCTCAGGTCGACACCGGGGGCGAACAAGTAGCCGTGTCGCACTGCTGCGCGGGCCGGAAGGGTTGCGGGCTGGCCGATGAGGCCGCCGGAGAGCAGGCCGTCCGCGTCGATCCCCGATAGGCGCGCACCGGTCACGGTCGCGCCGTTCAGGGTCACGCACCGCCCGAGGTTGGCGGAGCAGCGAAGGCTCGATCCGGCGAGGTCGGCGTTGCGGAGGTCCGCACCGGCGAGGCTCGCCCCGGCGAGGTCCGCTCCGCTGAGGTCCCGCCCAGCCAGGTCGGACCCGGAGAGGTCGACCCCGGGACACAGGAAGTAGCCGTCGCTGAACCGGCACCAGCTGGGGAGGCCGATCGGCGTGCCGGAGATGCCGCCGGACCGGACGAGCGAGAAGCCGACACCGATGAACGGGTAGCCGAGCGAGATGCTGAGGTCGGTGCCACTCATGTTGGCGTTGTGGAAGTTCGAGCCGGCCACGTACCCGTCGTGGAAGCTTGCGCCGGCGAGGTTCGCCCCTTCGAAGTTCACCTCCCACGCGCTCTTGACCTCCGCGCCGGCGAGGTTCGCTCCTGTGAGGTCGACCTGGTGGAGGCCAGGAACCTTCGCACCGGAAAGGTTCGCTCCCGTGAGGTCGACCTGGTGGAGGTCGCGTCGGCCGGTCAGATCGCAGCCGGACCAGTCGACCCCTGGGCGCGGCTTGCTGGCGCAGCGGGCGACGGGGTGGATCGTGATGGTGACCGTGGCCGGATCTGACGTGTCCCGGCCATCTGACACGTCGTAGGTGAACGAGTCGGTGCCGCTGAAGGTGCTGGCCGGGGTGTACGAGTACGAGCCGTCGGCGCCGAGTGCCAGCTCCCCATCGGAGACGTCGTCCACGAGGTGCGCCGTGAGCGCGTCGCCGTCAGCGTCGGTGTCGTTGGCCAAGACGCCGGGTGCGGCCATGGTCAAGACCTCCCACTGGTCGACCGTTGCGGCATCGCTCGTCGCCTCAGGGACGTGGTTCACCGGGTCGGTGGTGCCGTTGATGGTGACGGTGACCGTGGTGCTGTCGGTGCCGCCGTGGCCGTCGCTCACGTGGTAGGTGAACGCATCGGTCAGGTGCTCGCCGTCGTTCAGGGCGTTCACCTCGGAGTTCGTGTCGTCGAGCACGAAGGCGTACGAGCCGTTCGCGTTGAGCACCAGGATCCCGTGGCTCAACGTGTGGGTGCCGGGATTGGTGACGGTCAGCGCGTCACCGTCGGGGTCGGTGTCGTTGCCCAGCACGTCGGCGAACACCGGGTTCGGCGCCGTGTCCTCCTTGATGGCGACGACATCGGCCGTGGCGACCGGCGCCCGGTTCGGGTGGACCGCGCGCAGCGTCGCGGTCGTCGATGCGTAGTCGAGCTGCCAGAACGGGTCGTCGCCCGCGGGCAGCTCGGCGCTGGCGAACGTGCCGGTGACCGTGCCGGCGCTGACCGCCTGCACGGCGTCGCCCGCTGCGGGCACGTAGCCGTCGACCAGATCGGTGGTGAGGCCGATTGCGGCCAGCCCGGCGGTCCCGCCGATGGCGAGCTGGTCATGGCCGGTGCCGGGGCTCGCTCCGGCGATGTCGATGGCAAGGGTCGTCCCCGTCGACGCGCTGAGGTCGCCGGTCACCGTGAGCGTGCCGGTCCCACCGTCCGCTGGGACCCCGGGAGCGATGGTCACCACGCCGGTCACATCGCCATCGATCGTGCCCGAACCGGTGAGCCGTCCCGCGGTGAGGTCGGCGGCCCCGTCGCCGCCGTCCACCGAGAGCGTGGCGCCCGTGCCCAGCGCCGTCGTCGCGGGCGTGGGGAGGCCGGGCCGCTGTTCGTACGTGTCCGCCTCCAACGTGATGCCGTCCTCGATGGTCACGGACCCGAAGTTGTAGGCCCCGGCGTGGATGGCCGTGGGGGACTCCACGTCGAGCAGCCCCGTGATGAAGAGCCGGGGATCGATGATCGAGCGGCACCCGTCGCTCCCGATGCTCGAGTCGGGGCCGGTCGCGGTGAGCGTGCCCATGACGCCCAGGACCGAGTCGCCGCACATCGAGATCGCACCGCCGGTCCAATCGACGGCGTTGCGCAGGTAGAGGGTGCGGCTGCCCAGGAGGGCGACATCGTCGGCGAGGGTCATCGGCGTCGCCGCCGACACATCGGTGCGGCCGGTCCCGGCCATCGTCCCACCGGTCCAGTCGAGCGCTCCGACCTCGACCAGCCCAGCACCGTCGAGCGTCCCGGCGAGCTCCAGGTCCGCGACCCGGGAGCCCTCGGTGCCGGTCACCGTGAGGGTGGAGCCCGCCGGGACGGCGATGGCACCCTTCACATCTGCCGATCCGATGGTTGCGTCGCCGTCGACGACGATGGATGCAGTCTCCGGTGCACAGATCCGGTCAGCAGCCGTGGGAACGGCGCCGGCTTCCCAGTTGGCGGGCGTGGAGAACGCACCCCCGACCGGCCCCACCCACCTGCCGGTGCACTCTGGCCCGGGCTCGCACGACGTCAGGAACGCCGCCGAGCCGAGCCCGACCACCAACGAGAACCCGAACGACGCCACACGACGCGACCACACGATGCCTGCTCCTCCGCCCACCCAGTGAGCCGCCACCCTCGAGACGATGTCCGCTCAACATACTGCATCATGCAGTATGTTGAGCGGAGCGTCGGGCAGCCGCTGGTCAGGTCAGCCGGGGCGTCCAGGCCATGGTGCCGATCAGCGTGAGCGACAGGAGCAGGGCGCCGGCGAGCGCCAGCGGGACGGTCAGCTCCTGGTCCTCGGTGCCCGCGGCGATGGTGGTCCCGATCTTGCCGTAGACGTCGGACAGCTCGCCGCTGGACGAGGCGGTGTAGTCGGTGCCGCCCGTGGCGGCGGAGACCGCGGCGATGGCGGTGGTGTCGGCGCCGGCGTCCATGGTCTTGCCGTCGACCACGATCGTGGCGTTGGGCGTGCCGTAGGCGATGGTGAACACGGGCACCTTGGCGTCGACGGCGTCGGCCGTGGCATCGGCCAGGGTCCGGCCGCTGGAGCTGTCGCCGTCGGCCAGCAGGATGATCGCCTTGTAGGGATCGGTGGTGGTGGGGTTGGCGGTGGCGTCGGCCTTGATCACGTCGACGGCAGTGGCGAGGCCGTCGCCGGCAGCGGTGCCGTTGGCCGCCTTCAGCCCATCGATGGCGGCCAGCAGCTCGGCCCGGTCGGTGGTGGGCGAGGCGAGGGTGTGGGTCTTGGCGTCGAAGGTCACCAGGCCGATGCGGTACCCCTCGGGCGCGGACTGCACGAACTCCTTGGCGGCCGCCTGGGCCGCGGCGAGCCGGTTGGGCGCCACGTCGGTGGCGGTCATCGACTTCGACACGTCCATCGCCAGCATCACCACGGCTTCCTTGCGCTGGACGTCGACGGCGTGGGCCGGGCGGGCGAGCCCCACGACGAGCGCAGCCATCGCGAGGAGCAGGCCGGCGGCGGTGAGGTGCCGGCGCCAGCCCGGCCAGCGGGGCGCGACCGATTCGACGAGCGCCAGGTCGGGGTGGCGCACGGCGGGGGCGGTGCGGCGCACCTGGGCCACCACGTACAGCACGCCGAGCACGGCGACCGCGGCCAGCAGCCAGAGGCGGTCGGGGGCGATGAGGGTCATGAGGATCTCCTTGGGCACGGCGCCGAGGCGGTCACAGCGGCCGGGCCGAGGTGAAGATGGCGATGCCGCCGGCCAGCAGCAGCAGGAGGAACGCTCCGCCGATGAACGCCCGGCCCACCTCACGGGGGACGGTCTCGTAGCCGATGGTGGTCTGGATGTGGGCGTAGACGTCGTGCAGCTCACCGGCGCTGGTGGCCTCGAAGGAGGTCCCTCCGGTGGTCTTGGCGACGGCCGCCATGGTGGCGGGGTCGGCCGGGACGCCGACGGTCTGGCCGTCGATCGTGATGGTCCCGGTCGGGGTGCCGTAGGCGATCGTGCTCACGGGGACCTTGGCCTCGGCCGCCGAGGCAGCGGCGGCGTCGACCGACCGGCCGACGGTCTCGACGCCGTCCGACAGCAAGACGATGGCGGCGGGAACCGAGCCGCCGGTCTTGGAGGACTCGTCGGTGAGGGCGGCTTTCACCGCGTCGAGCGAGGTGTAGACGCCTTCGCCGGTGGCGGTGCGCTCGTTGACCGTGAGGCTGGCGATGGCGCCGTCGACCGACTCGTGGTCGGTGGTGGGTGAGACCAGGAGCCGGGCGTCGGAGTCGAACGCCACGAGGCCGACCTCGATGCCGGGAGGCAGCTCGTCGACGAAGTTCTTGGCGCCGGCGATGGCCGCCTGGATGCGGGTCGGGGAGATGTCGGTGGCGTTCATCGACAGCGAGGTGTCGATCGCGAGCACGACGACGCCCTTCTCCCGGGGCACGCGCTCCTGGCGGGTCGGCTGGGCGACGGCCACCAGGGTGAGGGCGAGGGCGCCCATCGCCAGGGCGGGCGCGACGTGGCGGACGGGACCGGGACGGTCGGGGGCGAGGCGGTCGTACAGCTCGGGGTTCGTGTAGCGGGCGACGCTGCGCGCTCGCAGGCGGAGCACGGCGATGTACCCGGCCGCGAGGGCCACGACGCCGAGGAGGAGCCAGAGGCGTTCGGCATGGAGGAAGCTCATCGGCGCCGCCTCCTCGAGGCCACGTGGCGGACCACGTCGCGGAGCCAGTCCCGATCGGTCGACACCTGGAGGCGGGTCGCCCGGGAGCGGCGGAGCCGTTCGTCGATGCCGGCCCGGCGCTCCGCAGCCGCCGCGGCGTAGCGCTCCCGGAACCGCTTGCTCGAGGTCTGGACCTCGCGGCGGGCGCCGGTCTCGGGGTCGACGAGGGCGAGCACGCCGACGGCGGGCAGCTCGTCCTCACGCGGGTCGGTGAGGTGGGCGACCACCACGTCGTGGCGGGCGCTCAGCGCTCGCAGCTCCTGCGGCCAGTCCGACGTGTCGAGCAGATCGCTGACCACCACGACCAGGCCGCGGCGCCGGGCGAGCAGCCGCACCTTGCGCATGGCGTCGGCCAGCGTGGCGGCCTCACCGCCGGTGCGGTCGCGGCGCTGGAGCCGCAGCACCAGGTCGAGGACCGCTGAGCGGCCGGCGCGGGGCGGGACCACGCGGGTGCCCTGGCCGTCGTAGACGACCGCGCCGATCCGGTTGCCGGCGCGCACGACGAGGAACCCGAACGCCCCGACGACCGAGGCAGCCAGGTCGCGCTTCTCGTGGTCGGCCGTGCCGTAGTCGAGGCTGGCGCTGCCGTCGATCACGAACCAGGTCTCGAGCTCGCGCTCGGCGATCGTGTTGCGGACGTGCACGGCGCCGGACCGGGCGGTGAGGTTCCAGTCGATCCGGCGGACGTCGTCGCCCGGCTGGTAGAGCCGGCCCTCGCCGCCCTCGCTGCCGGGGCCGACCGCCAGCGACTGGTGGTCGCCGTGGATCAGCCCGTCGAGCTTGCGGTTGATGGTCAGCTCGAGCTGGCGCAGCGACCGCTCGGCCGACGTGACCTCGGCGACGGCGCCGGGCGCCGGGCTCATGCGGCCCACACGCCCTGGTCGTCGGCGCTGACGTCCTGGCTGGGCGTCACCCGCGGGGCGAGCACCGTGCCGACGATGCGCTCCACGACGGCCTCGACGGGCACGTCGTCGGCGATGGCGTCGAACGACAGGAGGATGCGGTGGCGCAGCACGTCGCGGGCCACGTCGAAGACGTCGCGCGGGATGGCGTAGGTCCGGCCCCGCATGAGGGCGAGGGCCCGGGCGCCGGCGAGCAGGCCGAGCGTGGCTCGCGGGCTGGCGCCGTGGGCGATCACCGGCGCCAGCTCGGGGAGGCCGTGCTGGGCCGGCTCCCGGGTGGCGAGCACGAGGCGGACGGCGTAGTCGAGCACGGCATCGTGGACGAACACGTCTTCGGCGGCGGCCTGGAGGTGGAGCACATCGGCCTCGGCCAGGACCGGGCGGGCGACGGGTCGGTGCGAGGCCATGCGCCGGGCGATCTCCGCTTCCTCGCGGTGGTTCGGGTACTCGACCAGGACCTTCATGAGGAACCGGTCCCGCTGGGCCTCGGGCAGCGGGTAGACGCCGTCGCTCTCGATCGGGTTCTGGGTGGCGAGGACGAGGAACGGGTCGGGCACCGGGTGGGTGACGCCGCCGATCGACACGTGGCGCTCGGCCATGACCTCGAGGAGGGCGGACTGGACCTTGGCCGGGGCCCGGTTGATCTCGTCGGCGAGCACGACGTTGGCGAACACCGGGCCCAGCTCCACGTCGAACGCCTCCTGGGAAGGCCGGTAGACGCGGGTGCCGACGAGGTCGGCGGGCACCAGGTCGGGGGTGAACTGGATGCGGTTGAACGACCCGCCGATGATGATCGCCATCGTCTCGGCGGCGAGCGTCTTGGCCAGGCCGGGGGCACCTTCGAGGAGGCAGTGGCCGCGGGCCAGCCAGCAGACGAACAGGCGCTCCAGCATGCGGTCCTGGCCGACCAGGATCCGCTTGGCCTCGAACAGCGCGGCCTCGAGCGCCTCCTGCTCGGGGGTGAGGTGGTGGCGGGCGGGGGACGGGTGGGTCTCGGTCATGGGTGCTCCTGAGGGCCGTCGCAGCGGTGCGGCGTGGGATCGTGCCGGCCATCCTCTCGGTTCAGGTTGAAAGGCTCCCTAAGGACGGGCCGTGAGGTTCCTGGGAATCTTGCCGCCCTGACGTGGGTGCGAGCAGTGCGGCGGTCGGGACGCGGCACGGCCCGCCCCGTGTCGGAGGGGGCGGGCCGCGTCGGTCGGGTCGAGCCGGAGGCTCAGGTGCTGGTGTTGGAGGACGAGCTGGTGGAGCCGCCCGAGGTGCTCGGCGTCTCGGGCGTCGTCTGGCCCGGAGAGGTGGTGCCACCCCCGCTGGCGCCCTTGTCGTGGTCGCAACCCCCCTGCATGTCGCCCCCAGCGCGCGGCGCGGTGCCGTTGGGAGGCGCCTCCGGCGACGGGCCGGGCTGCACGGTGGTGGTGGGGGTGCTGCCGCTGTCCTGGGCGCCGGCGACGGTGTAGCCACCGAACGCCAACGCGCCGACGAGGCCGGCGGCGGCCACGTACTTCGTGAGGGGAGTGCTCATGGGTGTGCTCCTGGGTGGGTGGTGGGGCACGGTCCACCCAAGACCGGGCACCTCAGAGCGGTCCCCGAGCCGCCTCACAACTGGCTGGCAACGGGGACGTTCGCCTGGTCAGGGGAGCCAGGGCGCGGGGTCTTCGGTCTCGATGCCGTAGCGGGCGATGGCCTTGGTGACCAGCGCCGGGTCGATCTGGCCGTCGGCCGCCAGGGCGCTCAGCGTGGCGATGACCACGTGGCCGGCGTCGACCTCGAAGAAGCGGCGCAGGGCCTCGCGGGTGTCGGACCGGCCGAAGCCGTCGGTGCCGAGCGAGGTGTAGGTGCGCTCGGCCGGCACCCAGCGGGCGATCTGGTCGGGGACGGCCCGCACGAAGTCGGTGACGGCGACGATCGGTCCGGTGGACGAGGCCAGGAGCTCGGTGACGCGGGGGACCCGCGGCTCGTCGGTGGGGTGCAGCCGGTTCCAGCGGTCGGTCTCCATGGCCTGCTCGCGGAGGCGCTTGTACGACGTGGCGCTCCACAGCTCGGCGGCGACCCCCCAGTGCTCGGCCAGCTCGTCGACCGCCTCGCGCGCGGCGCCCTGGGCCGGACCGGAGAACACGACCGTGGCCCGGACGCTGGCCGTCTTCGACTCCTGGGCCGGCTTCCAGCGGTACAGGCCCTCGATGATGCCGGCCTCGATGCCCTCGGCCATCGGCGGCATCACGTAGTTCTCGTTGTGGAGCGTGATGTAGAAGAAGACGTCCTCGGGATCGGGGCCGTACATGCGCTCGATGCCGTGGCGGATGATCTCGGCCGTCTCGTAGGCGAAGGCGGGGTCGTAGGCCTCGCAGGTGGGGACGGTGGAGGCCAGCACGAGGCTGTGGCCGTCCTGGTGCTGGAGGCCCTCGCCCAGCAGCGTGGTGCGCCCGGCGGTGGCTCCCAGGAGGAAGCCCCGGGCCCGGGCGTCGGCTGCGGCCCAGATCAGGTCGCCCACCCGCTGGAAGCCGAACATCGAATAGAAGATGAAGAACGGGACCATCGGGACGCCGCGGGTGGCGTAGGACGTGGCCGCCGCGGTCCACGACGCCATCGAGCCCGCCTCGGTGATGCCCTCCTCGAGCAGCTGGCCATCGATCGACTCGTGGTACGAGAGCAGGAGCGCGTGGTCGACCGGCTGGTACTTCTGGCCTTGGGCGGCGTAGATGCCGAACTCCTTGAACAGCGAGTCCATGCCGAACGTGCGGGCCTCGTCGGGGATGATCGGCACCACGCGGGGGCCGAACCCCTTGTCTCGGGCGAAGGCCCGCAGCAGGCGGGTGAAGGCGGTGGTGGTGGAGGCCGCCTTCTTGCCGGAGCCGCCCCGGAACTCGTCGAACACCTGGTCGTCGGGGAGGGTGATGGGCTTGGTGTCGCGCACCACCCGGCGGGGCAGGGACCCGCCGAGCTTGCGGCGCTGGGCCATGAGGTAGCTGTGGGCAGGCGACCCGTCGGGCGGGCGGAAGTACGGCGGCTCCTCGCCGTCGGCCAGGGCCGATTCGGGGATCTCCTCCTCGAGGTGGAGGCGGATGCGCAGGTCCCGGAGCTGCTTGTTGGAGAGCTTCTTGATCTGGTGGGTGGCGTTGCGGCCCTCGACGTCGGCACCGAGCGTCCAGCCCTTCACCGTCTTGGCCAGGATCACCGTGGGAGCGCCGCGCTGCTCGGTGGCGGCCTGGTAGGCGGCGTAGAGCTTGCGGTAGTCGTGACCGCCGCGGGGGAGCCAGCGCAGCTCGTCGTCGCTGAGGTGCTCGACCATCTTGCGCAGGCGGGGGTCGGGGCCGAAGAAGTGGTCGCGGATGTAGGAGCCGTCCTCGACCGTGAAGCGCTGGAACTCGCCGTCGACCGTGTCGTTCATCTTCTGCACGAGCAGGCCGTCGACGTCGTTGTGGATGAGCTCGTCCCACGCCGAGCCCCACACCACCTTGATCACGTTCCAGCCGGCACCGCGGAACACGCCCTCGAGCTCCTGGATGACCTTGCCGTTGCCGCGCACGGGCCCGTCGAGGCGCTGGAGGTTGCAGTTGATGACCCACGTGAGGTTGTCGAGCCCGTCGCGGCCGGCCAGGGAGATGGCGCCGAGCGTCTCGGGCTCGTCGCACTCGCCGTCCCCCAGGAAGCACCACACCCGGGTGCTGGACGTGTCGTCGAGGCGGCGGTGGTGGAGGTAGCGGTTGAACCGGGCGTGGTAGATCGAGTTGATGGGGCCGAGGCCCATCGACACCGTGGGGAACTCCCAGAAGTCGGGCATGAGGCGGGGGTGGGGGTAGCTCGACAGGCCGACCCCGCCGATCTCGCGGCGGAAGTTGTCGAGCTGCTCGGTGGTGAGCCGGCCCTCGAGGAACGCCCGGGCGTAGATGCCGGGGGCGGCGTGGCCCTGCACGTAGATCGAGTCGCCGCTGTTGCCGTCGTCCTTGCCGCGCCAGAAGTGGTTGAAGCCCACGTCGTAGAGCGAGGCCGACGAGGCGAACGTGGCGAGGTGGCCGCCGATGCCCTCGGCCGCCTTGTTGGCCTTGACCACCATCACGGCGGCGTTCCAGCGGATGAAGGCCCGGATGCGCTGCTCGAGGGCGAAGTCGCCGGGGAACCAGTAGCGGCTCTGCTCTTCGACGAGCGGGATCGTGTTCACGTAGGGGGTCCGGACCTGCTCGGGGACGTGCAGTCCGATGTCGCTGCTGTGGGCGAGGAGCCGCTGGATCAGGTACTCCGCCCGCCCCGTGCCGTGCTGCGACGTGACCGCGTCGAGCGATTCGAGCCATTCGCGGGTCTCCGCCGGGTCGGCGTCGTACAGCTGGTCCACGAATGCGTCATCGATGCCCATCCAGCCATGGTGCCGCGTCGCCCGCGCGTTCGCACGCACCCGGGCGAACCTTCCTCCAGCGTTCACGGACCGGTGGGCCACACTGGGTGGATGGGTGGCGACGAACGACTGCGGGTGTACACGGACGGGGCGTGCAGCGGGAACCCCGGCCCTGGTGGTTGGGCCTGGGCGTCGTCGCCCGAGCACTACGGCAGCGGCGGCGACGCGGCCACCACCAACAACAAGATGGAGCTCACCGCCGTGCTGCGCGCCATCGAGGCCAACCCGGGCCCGCTCACGGTCGTCATGGACTCCACGTACGTGAAGGACGGGCTGGAGAAGTGGTCGGTCA
Source organism: Aquihabitans sp. McL0605 (assembly GCF_049993875.1). Lineage (NCBI taxonomy): Bacteria > Bacillati > Actinomycetota > Acidimicrobiia > Acidimicrobiales > Iamiaceae > Aquihabitans > Aquihabitans sp. McL0605. The sequence continues at coordinate 715,448 of NZ_CP188252.1, read as the reverse complement.
ACTGGATCCGCAACGGGTGGATGACCAAGGGCAAGGAGCCCGTGAAGAACCGCGAGATCTGGGAGCCGCTGATCGCGGCCCGCGACGCGCGGAAGCACGAGATCGCCTTCGAGTGGGTCAAGGGCCACTCCGGCGACCGGATGAACGATCTCGTCGACGAGCTCGCCGTCGTGGAGCGCGACCGCTTCCGGGCGTCGGTCGGGGGCACCATCGCCGGCGACCCGGGCGGCGGAGGCAAGATCTCCGACCTCCCGCCGGCCGAGCAGCGCGCCGAGCGCCGCCGCCGCGACAGCCGCATCCCCGATGGCCACCTGCTGCTCGCCGTGGGCATGACGCCCGACGGGCTCGGCGGCTGGGAGGCCAACCCCACCGCCGACCGGGTGCGCGGCCACCTGCGCGAGATCTTCGAGGGGCAGGAGCACCTCCACCATGACCTGCGGATCCTCACCGGCCTGCGCCCCGGTGCCGAGCTGTTGGCGGCCGAGGCGGCCATCGCCGCCGATGTCCCCTACGTGGCGGTGCTCGCCTTCCCCGAACAGGACCGGAACCTCAGCCCGGCCTCGCGGGCCCGCTTCGCCGACCTGGTGGGCCGGGCCGAGCGGGTGGTGCAGCTCGAGCGCAAGAGCCCCAAGGACAAGGACGAGTTCGTGAAGGCGATGCGCCGACGGGACGTGTGGCTCACCACCGCCGCCGACGAGGCCGTGCTGGTGTGGGACGAGCAGGACGACCGGTTCGACCGTTTCCACGCCGACCTCGACGCCCGGCTCGGCGCCGACCTGCTGGTCCTGCACCCCTGACCAGCGCGACCGGACAGATCGGGTGGCGCCGCTAGCTTCGTGGGGGTGAGCCCCCGTCAACTTCGCATCTTCGCCATCGTGCTCTGCTCGGTCCTGGTGCTGGGCGTCCTGGCCGGGCTGATCGCGCCCCTCCTCGCCTAGGGCCGGCGGTCGGCGATGCGCATCGGGGTCGACACCGGAGGCACGTTCACGGACGTGGTGGCCGCCGACGGCACCATCGCCAAGGTGCCCTCGACGCCGCACGACCCGGGGGAGGCGGTGCGCTCGGGCGCCGCGGCGGTGCTGCCCCAAGGCGTCGACCGGCCGGTCTCGTTGGCCCACGGCACCACGGTCGCCACCAACGCCCTGCTCGAGCGGCGGGGCGGCCGGGTGGCGCTGGTGACCGGCGAGGGGTTCGCCGACGTGATCGAGATCGGCCGCCAGGACCGGCCGTCGCTCTACGACCCGTGGGCCGACCGGCCCGAGCCGCTGGTCGCCCGCGAGGACCGGTTGGAGGTGCCCGGGCGGCTGGCCGCCGATGGCACCGAGCTGGTGCCGCTCGACCCTGCCGACGTACCGGAGATCCCGGAGGGGGTCGACGCGGTGGCGGTCTGCTTGCTGCACAGCGATCTCAACGCCGGCCACGAGCGGGACGTGCGCGGCGAGCTGGTGCAGCGGGGGTTCGAGGTGTCGGCCTCGATGGACGTGTCGCCGGAGTTCCGCGAGTACGAGCGGACCGTCACCACGGTCGTCAACGCCTACCTCCTCCCGACGTGCCGGGCCTACCTCGAAGGTCTGGCCGGTGCCGCCGACTCGGTCGGGATCATGACCTCGGCCGGCGGGCTCACCGATGTGGAGGGTGCGGCCCGGTTCCCGGTGAGCCTCCTGCTGTCGGGGCCCGCGGGCGGGGTGCTGGCCGGATCCGCGGCCGCGCGGGCCAGCGGGTTCCCCGACGCCGTCACCTTCGACATGGGCGGCACGAGCACCGACGTCTGCCTGGTCCAGGGCGGGGTGCCGGAGCCGGCGGGGGAGCGGACCGTGGCGGGCCTCCCGATCCGCCGGCCGTCGCTCGACGTGCACACCATCGGGGCCGGGGGAGGGTCGATCGCTCGGATCGATGCCGGTGGTGCCCTGGCCGTCGGGCCGCGCAGCGCCGGGGCCGTGCCCGGTCCGGCCTGCTACGGCCATGGCGGCACCGAGCCCACCGTCACCGATGCCGACCTGGTGGCCGGCCGCCTCCCCGATGGGGTGGCGCTGCCGGGCATCGGCGTCCTCGATCGCAGCGCGGCCGTTGACGCGCTCCGCGCCGCGGGCGTCGCCGCCGATGACGTGATCACGGTCGTGGACGCGGCCATGGAGGAGGCCGTCCGGGCCGTGTCCGTCGCCCGAGGTGTCGATCCTGCGGGCCTGGCGCTCGTGGCGTTCGGCGGGGCCGGTCCGCTCCACGCCTGTGCGGTGGCCGACGCGCTCGGCATGGCGGCGGTCGTGGTGCCGGCCCGTGCTGGCGTGCTCTCCGCCCTCGGCTGCCTGGCCGCGCCGATGCAGTCAGACAGGGTCCGGAGCTGGGCGTCGGGCACCGATCTGCGCGGCCTCGGCGACGCGATCGCCTCCCTGCTCACCGAGGTCAGCGCGGTCGCACCCGGAGACCAGGGGACCGGAGGCGCCGAGCTCAGCTCGTCGGTCGATTGCCGCTACGAGGGGCAGTCCCACGAGATCCGGGTCGCTCGGCCCGAGGACTTCCCGGCCGCGCACGAGCGCCGCAACGGCTACGTCCGGCCGGGGACGCCCATCGAGGTGGTCGCCGTGCGGGTGACGTGCCGCGAGCCGTCGGTGGTGCAGCTCGAGGACCTGCCCCCGGTCGGGCGGGTGGCGGCGGTCGGGCCCGCGGTGATCGCCGAGGCCGACTGCACCATCTGGGTGCCTCCGGGCTGGCGAGCCGATCCCCACCCCGTCACCAGCGCGTTCATCATCACCCGGGTGGCCCGCTGATGGCGGCCCCGCTCACGCCCGCTGAGCTGGCCGTGCTGATCGCCCGGTTCACGGGCATCGCCCACGAGATGGGTGAGGTGCTGCGCCGGGGGGCGTTCAGCCCCAACATCAAGGAGCGCGCCGACTGCTCCGCCGCCCTGTTCACCGCCGATGGCACCCTGCTGGTCCAGGCCGAGCACATCCCGGTCCACCTCGGGTCGATGCCCGCGTCGGTGGCGGCTGCCATCGCCGCGATGGGCGACCAGGTGGGGCCCGACGACCAGGTGATCCTGAACGATCCGTTCGACGGCGGCACCCACCTCAACGACGTCACGCTCGTGGCCCCGGTCGATGAGGGCGGCCGCCGGATCGGGTGGGTGGCCAACCGTGCGCACCACGCCGACCTCGGCGGCACGGCGCCCGGCTCCATGCCGGCCGGGGCCACCCACATCGACGAGGAGGGCCTGCGCCTGCCGCCGACGATCCTCACCCCCGAGGTGGCGGCCGCGATGGCCGCGGCCAGCCGGACCCCCGACGAGCGCGCCGGCGACCTCGCCGCCCAGGTGGGCGCCAACCGGCTTGGGGCGCAGCGGTTCGCTGCGCTGGGCGCGGCCGGGCTCGACGACCTGGTGGCGTACGGCGAGCGCCGGATGCGCGCCGCCCTGGCCGGGCTGCCCGACGGCTCGTGGACGTTCACCGACGTGCTCGACAGCTTCGGCCCCGAGCCCGAGCAGCAGCAGCCGACCACCATCACCGTGCGGGTGACCATCGCCGGCGACGCGATCGCCTTCGACTTCACCGGCACCGATCCCCAGCGCCACGGCAACGTCAACGCGGTCGAGGCGGTCACGGTGAGCGCCGTGGCGTGGGCCCTGCGCTCGGTGCTCGACCCCACCATCCCGGCCAACGGTGGCGCCCTGCGCACCGTGGAGGTGGTGGCCCCGGCCGGCACGGTGGTGGCAGCTCGCTACCCGGCCGCGGTGGGGGCGGGCAACGTCGAGGTCAGCCAGCGCGTCGCCGACGTGTGCCTGGGCGCCCTGGCCCAGGTGGTTCCCCAGCGGGTGCCGGCGGCATCGCAGGGGACGATGAACAACCTGCTGCTCGGCGGCACCGGCTGGGTGTCCTACGAGACCATCGGCGGTGGTCAGGGCGGCCGGCCGCCCCGCCCGGCCGGCGGCTCGCCCGTGCCCGGGATGAGCGGCGTCCACACCGCCATGACCAACACCCGCAACACGCCGATCGAGGCGTTCGAGCGGGCGTTCCCGGTCCGCGTGCGGAAGTACCGGCTGCGACGGGGGAGCGGTGGGGAAGGGGCCGCCCCGGGCGGCGAGGGCATCGAACGAGACGTCGAGGTGCTCGAGGCGGTGACCCTGTCCCTGATCACCGAGCGGCGCGTCAGCCGGCCGTGGGGGCTCGCCGGCGGCGGTCCCGGAGCCCCGGGCGAGAACTGGCTGCTGCCGGCCGGCGACGAAGCGAGGGCCCGCCGCCTCCCCGACAAGTGCACCCTGGAGCTCGCCGCCGGAGACGTGATCCGCATGCTCACCCCAGGTGGGGGCGGTTGGGGTCAGGGGGCCGGTCGGGGCGACGTGGGATAGTGGCGGATGGATCGCTCGGTCTCGTGCCGCTTCGACGCCCGGCTCGACGGCACCTCCGACATCATCGTGTCGGTGGCCGTGGCGGCCGACACCCCGCTCGCGTCCGAATCGATGGCGGTGACCCTCGATGGAGCCCCCGTCGCCGTCCACGAGGTCCTCGACCAGCACGGCACGCGGCTGCACGTCGCCCCGGCGCTCGGTCCCGGCCGCCTCGACGTGGCCTACGCCGCCTCGATCTCCGGCACCGCGGCGGCCCCATCGGTCGATGAGATGGACCTGGTCCGCTACGTCCGGCCCAGCCGCTACTGCGAGTCCGATCGCCTGGCCCCGTTCGCCCGGGCCGAGTTCGGGTCGCAGCGCGGTCCGGACCTGCTCGATGCGGTCTCGAGCTGGGTCGGCATGCGCATCGCCTACATCGCGGGGTCGAGCCGTCCCACCGACGGCGCCGTGGCCACGCTCCTGGCCGGTCAGGGCGTGTGCCGGGACTTCGCCCACCTGGTGGTGGCGATCCTGCGCAGCTGCGACACCCCGGCCCGCCTGGCCGCGGTCTACGCCCCGGGCCTGCAGCCCATGGACTTCCACGCCGTGGCCGAGGCCTACGTCGATGGCCGTTGGGTGGTGGTCGATGCCACCTGCCTGGCGCCGCGCCCCGCGATGGTCCGCATCGCCACGGGCCGCGACGCCGCCGACACTGCGTTCCTCACGTCGACGGGCGACCGGGTCGACATGGGCTGGCTCGACGTGATGGCCATCACCGACGGCCCGCTGCCCGACGACGACCTGACCCGGCCCGTCCACCTCGGCTGAGGACGGCGCCTACCCGGTGATGAAGACCGGGACCCCGAGCGGGAGCGCCAGGTCGACCATCGCCTTGACGTCGTCGTTCTTCAGCCGGACGCAGCCGTGGGAGACGGCCTGGCCGATCAGGTCGGGGTGGTCGGTGCCGTGGATCCCGACCTGGCCGTCGCCGGTGCCGAACTCGCTGAGCGTGTCGGAGTGCAGGGCCAGGCCGAACGCGTAGGGCCCGTACGAGCCCCCCGGGTTGGTGTTGGCGATCAGCTCGGTGACGTAGGTGCCGTTCTGCGGCGTGGGGTTCTCGGCGGTGCCGATGGCGACGGTGGTGGTGAACACGCCCAAGTCGTCCTTCTCGACGCGCAGGGTGCGGCCCTTCAGGTCGACGAAGACGCGGAACGGCGTCTTGGTCACGGTGACCGACGAGATCGGCACCCAACCGGTCGACCCGTTCGGCCGGGTGGGCAGGGCCACGCGGTACCACCCGGGTGCCTCGGTGGTGGCTCCGGGGGAGGCGTCGCCGACGATGGCGAACGTGGTGGGGGCACCAGCGGTGGTCTTGGCCCCGATGGCGAGCTTCTCGGCCTGCTTGGACGGCGTGGCGTACACCTGCGGGTCGCCGGCCGGGGTGGCGATCCAGCCCAGCAGGTCCTCCGGGCCGAGCGTCCCGTCGTCGGGGGTGATCGCCTCGGTGGTGGAGGTGGTGGCCACCGACGTCGACGGGTGCGCCGGGATGCTCGGGGGCAGCGAGCCCAGGGAGGCCCGTTCCCCGGCGCACGAGCCGAGCAGGGTGACGCCGGCGACGATGGCCACGATGCACGCGACGGCGGCCGTCCAGGCGGGGAGCGGGCGTCGCTCGCGGGGTTCGATCGTCGTGGGCACCGGCGGCGAGGGTACTCGGTGGGCGGAGCCCGCTTCGGGCGGGAGGCACCGGTTTCACCACTTGACCGATCAGTCAATACAGTTCGCACCCATGGAGATCAACGGCATCAGCGCAATCGTCACGGGTGGGGCATCGGGTCTCGGCGAGGCCACCTCCCGCCACCTCGCCTCCCTCGGGGCCAAGGTCGTGGTCGCAGACCTCGACCGCCAGCAGGAGAAGGGCGACGCCCTCGCCAAGGAGATCGGCGGGGTGTTCGTGGCGTGCGACGTCACCAAGACCGACGAGATCATCGCTGCGGTCGAGGCCGCCAAGGAGCTCGGACCGCTGAAGGCGCTGGTCAACTGCGCCGGCATCGGCTGGGCCTCCCGCACCATCGGCCGCGACGGCGAGTACAGCTCGGCTCACGACCTGGGCTTCTTCCGCAAGGTCGTCGAGATCAACCTCATCGGCACCTTCGACTGCATCCGCATCGCCGCCACGGCCATGTCGCAGAACGAGCCCGACGAGTTCGGTGAGCGCGGCGCCATCGTCAACACCGCCTCGGTCGCGGCCGAGGACGGCCAGATCGGCCAGGCCTCGTACTCCGCCTCCAAGGGCGGCGTGGTCGGCATGACCCTCCCCATCGCCCGCGACCTGTCCGCATCGGGCATCCGGGTCAACACCATCCTCCCCGGCCTCATCGACACGCCCATCTACGGCGAGGGCGAGGGCGCCGATGCGTTCAAGGCCAAGCTCGAGGTCGGCGTGCTCTTCCCGAAGCGCCTCGGCCAGGCCAGCGAGTTCGCCTCGCTCACCGCCGAGCTGCTCAGCAACAGCTACATGAACGCCGAGTCGATCCGCATCGACGGCGGCATCCGCATGCAGCCCAAGTGAGCTGACTCAGCCCACCTGAGGGTTCGCCACACGACCGCCTGCGCCTTCGGGCCGGGCGGTCGTGTCGCGCTTGCGGCCGGCCACCCACACGGGCACGTCGGCCATGGCCAGCAGCTCGGTGTCGCCGCTGGAGTTCCCGTAGGCCCACAGCATCTCCGGCTGGTCGTCGCCGAGCCAGCGGCGCAGGCGCACCGCCTTCTCCGGCCCGCGCACGTTGGGCCCCTGGAGCTCACCCGTCAGCACCCCCGCGTCATCGGCCTCGAGCTCGACCGCGATCACGTGGTCGAAGCCAGCGTCGGCGGCGAAGGGCTCGAGGTAGGTGCGGAGCCCGGCGGACACGATGACCAGCTCGTGGCCGGCTTCTCGGTGCCAGCGCACCTGCTCCACCATCTCCGGACGCAGGCGGCGGGTGAGGGTGGCGGCGTACTTCTGGCCCTGCGAGGCCAGCCAGTCGGCGCGGCGGTCGGCGTAGAGCTCCCGGAGCAGGGCCGCCTTGCCCGCGTCACGAGGGTGGACGGCCCCGTGGGTGCGTCCGGTGCGCGCCCGCAGCGCGGTGGGGGCCACCCGGCCGAGCGCACGGATGAACGCGCCGGGCCCGCAGGACGTGGCCAGGAAGGGTACGAGCGTGTCCCGCCGGGTCAGGGTGCCGTCGAAGTCGAAGGCGGCGATGCGTCGGCCGGTCATGGTCTGGTCACCCTAGGAGGGCCGCCCCGGGTGGAGGTGCATCGGCGTCAGGAGCCCGACAGGACGGACGCGAGCGCCTCATCGAGCGACGGGTGCTCGAAGGTGAACCCGGCGCTGACGAGGGCCGTCGGCTCGACGCGGGCCGAGGAGAACAGCAGCGATTCGACGAGGGGCCCGATCCCGGCCGGGACGTGGCGCACGAAGCGGGGGATGGTCAAGAACGTGGGTCGGTGCACGGCGGCGCCGAGCGCCTTGGTGAACGCGGCGTTGGTCACCGGGTTCGGTGCCGTCAGGTTCACGGGGCCCGAGACCGAGTCGGTGTCGAGCGCGAACCGGATGGCCCGGACCTCGTCGTCCAGCGAGATCCACGACATCCACTGCGTCCCCCGGCCCGCCTTGCCGCCGAGGCCGAGCCGGTAGATCGGGAGCTGCTTGGCGAGGGCCCCGCCGTCGCGGTCGAGGACGATCCCGGTGCGCAGGTGCGCCACCCGGACCCCAGCGTCGGCCGCGGGCGCCGTCGCGCCCTCCCAGGCCGTGCAGATGCCGGCCAGGAAGTCGTCGCCGGGCCCCGACGCCTCGGTGAGCACCTCGTCGCCCCGATCGCCGTAGTACCCGATGGCCGAGCCGCTCACCAGGACGGCGGGCGGCCGGTCGAGCCCGGCGATCGCGGTGGCGAGGAGGCTGGTGCCCTGCTCGCGGCTGTCGCGGATGCGGGCGCGCTGCTTGGCGGTCCAGGGCCCGGCGGCGATCCCGGCCCCGGCGAGGTGCACGACGGCGTCGAGGCCCTCGAGCCCCTCGGCATCGATCGTTCCCTTGGCGGGATCCCACACCACGGTGCCGGCGCGGCCCGCGGTGCGCACCACGGGGACGACCCGGTGGCCGTCAGCGCGGAGCGAGCCGGCGAGCGCCGTCCCGATGAGCCCGGATGAGCCGGTGATGGCGATGTCCATGGCTCACGTGTACCCGCCCGACCCCAGGTGCAACCGGGGCGGGGCGGAGCCGAGATCAGGCCCGGGCGAGGTTCCGGCGGGACTTGGTGGCGATGAGGAAGATGCCGCCCAGCGTGAGCAGCCCGGCCCCGACGAGGCCCAGGCCGGTCAGGTCGGAGCCCGTGCGGACGATCGTGCCGCCGGAGCCGCTGCCAGTACCGCTCGGCGTGGTGGTGGTGGCGGAGACGACGTCGATGGTCTCGCTCCCCACCACGGTGTCTCCACAGGTGGAGGTGACGGTGTAGGTGCCGACGGGCGTTCCATCGGGGATGTTGAACTCCACCGTGAACTCACCGTTTGCATCGGCGACGACCGTCGTCTGGAAGATCACATCGCCCAAGGCGCGGGTGGCGGTGGTGTCACCCTCGGTCATCGTGATCGTCACGGTGGCCCCTGGCGCACAGCCTTGGCCGCTGACCGAGACCGCCCCGCCCGGCTCCACCTGGCCAGGATTGACCGTGTAGTCGTACTGGGCGGCAGCCGGCGCTGCGAACAACGCGACCAGCACTGCGGCACCGATGAGCATCCTGCGAAACATGTGGTCGATTCCCTCCCCAGCATCCCCGCACAGAAGCGGCAAGGACATGATCGGCAGGTTAGCGCACCGGTTGAGGGTGGTCGCGCTCCTTCTCAGGAGCCGGTCCTGCTGACGGCCGCGTGCAGGTGGGTCGGCTGGGTGACCGGCTCGTCGTGGAGCAGCGAGATCTCGTGCCCCTTCGAGCCCTCCAGCGTGCCGTGCTGCACCCCGAGCGTCACCGAGAACCGGTCCGGGTTGGCGATGGGTTGGGGCAGGAGCGTGAGCCGGTAGCCGTCGGTGAGGTCGACCCCGCCCACCAGCTCGACCTCGATCACCACGGTGCCTCCCGGCGGGATCCTCACGAGCGGGGTGTCCCACGCCCGCAGGCCCGCCTCGCTGCTGGGGCCGAGCTTGGTGGCCTTGCCGTCGATCGTGGCCGAGGTGACGCTGTTCGGGGTGTAGATCGTCACCCAGCTGAGGTTGGTGCCGGGTGGAACGCCCCGCGTGTTGCCCACGACGGCGGGGGGCAGGTCGACCGAAGGCACGTCGTTGTGCAGCTCGATGCGGAGCTTCGCCGTGAGCTTTCCCGTGGCGGCATCGACCGTGGGGAGGTAGGTGATCGTGCGGTGGAGGTACGCGTCGACCTTGTTGTTGCCCGTGTTCTGCTGGACCACCGAGAGACCGTCCGCGCCGGTGGGCACGGCCAGGCTGCCGTCGGCACCGAGCCGCTCGAACACCGCCTGCTCGGCCCGGTCGGGCGACCACAGCCGGAGGTGGCCGGAGCGGGCGGCCGGGCTCAGGGTCTCGGAGAGCGCGCGCGGTGCCGGCAGGCGCGACGCGGTCAGCTTCTCGAAGGTGAGCCGGGTGGCCTCGGTCAAGATGTCGCCCCGCTCGGATTCGTCGGGGAGCTGCACGTACTGCGACCTGGTGAGCACCTCGACGGCGTTGTCGGCGGTCAGCGGCTCGACGAGGCCCGGGACGTTGATGGGGCCGGTGAGCTTCAGCAGGGCGGCGAGGCCGGTCGGGTCGACGGCGATCACACCATCGACCTCGGACCCGCCGGCCTGCGGATAGAGGTCCTTCAGGACCTGGGCGTCGCTCGGGAAGTCCGGGGAGAACGTGACGTCCTGGACGAACTCCTCGGGATGGAACCGTCCGTAGCGCCGCACGTAGTCGGCGGGGCCGCGGAGGGTGCGGTTCCCCTTGTTCGGGCCGTCGATGAGGTCCACGATGCGGCCGCTCCGAGGCATCGTGACCTTGCCCTGGTCCATCAGCAGCTCGGCGTAGTTGCCGACGAACCCGCCCGAGCCGCGCAGCTCGGCGGGCTGCTGGAAGACGACCAGGTAGCGGCGCGGGCCATCGGCCCCGAACAGGTCGGGCGTCACCGCGAGGAGGGACGACGCGAGGTCGGCGTCGCGGCGGGCCCCCGTGATGTCGGTGTTGAACTTGGTGATCTGATCCCGGAGGGGCGGGAGCAGGGCATCCGAGTCGACGTCGGAGAGCGACCGCTGGGCGTGGGCCAAGGTGGCGTCCATCCGCGCCGCGGGTGCGGCCAGGGCCTGCACCTGTGGGAGGTCGAGGTGACCGTCGTACTGCAGCTTGTCGTAGTCGGCCGTGGCCAGCAGGTCGTCGGCCGATGCGCTGATGCGCTCGCCCTGGTCGATCGTGGTGCGCACGGCGACCAGGTGCTGCGACAGGCCTGGGACGAGACGGGCTCCCGTGGTCAGGGGGCCGTTCACCCGGCTCGACGCCTGGTGGAAGTCGTGCGCCGCCCCGGTCAGGTGCGCCTGAGCCGACGGGGCGTCGCCATCTCGCGCCTGATCCAGCGCCGCTCGGGCGGCGCTGCCCCCGGATCGCACCTGGGTCGAGGCCAGGGCGACCGCGAGCCCGCTCCCGACCGTGACGAGCACGATCGCGGCGGCGGTGACCGCCAAGCCCCAGCCGGCGACCTGCCGCTTCCTCGACCGCATGTGGGGGAAGCCCGAGGCGACCAGCAGCACCGCAGCCGCCCCGACGGCGAGCGGAGCGAACGAGGTGGTGCCCGGTGGGTAGCGGAGCGCGGCGTTGAGGAGGACGCCGATGGCGATGGCGCCCAGCGCGCGCGAGCGGCGCGCCTGCCGGCTGGCCGCGACGACGAGGCCCAGGCCGACCAGGGCGAGGGCCAGCGACGCCCCTCGGGCGGGCACGACGATGAGCGCGGCGGCCGCCAGCCAGGCCCAGCGCCGACCGTGCGAGCCGACGTAGGTGACGAACGCCACGACCACGGCCCGCTCGACCGCATCGACGAGGGGCAGGCCCGTCATCGTGGCCGGGGCGAACCAGGCGGCGACGGCGGCGAGGAGGGCGTAGGGCGCCGGTCCGCTGAGGCGGACGCTAGGGGTGGGTCCCGGTTGGGTCATGGCTCCGAGTGCACCTCTGGCCAGGCCGCGGGGTGCATGATGGACGAGTGCGAGTCGATGACAGTAGTGTCGTTGTTGTCGACCCATGACAATCGGCGCCTCGGGGGGAGGGTTCTTGACGGTCATGAACAACGGCGTGCGGGAACTGCTCCTGCAGCCTGCGAGCAGTAACACGAGAAGGCGCTTGCAGGTCATTGCCGACCTTGCTGCCGTCGCGGTGGCGATGATCATCGCCACCGCCCTCCGCTACGAGTTCGACATCCCGCAGCGCGAGTTCGCCACGGTGCTCCTGTTCGCCGGCTTCTCCGCGCTCGTCTTCGGGGTGTTGGGGGGCTCGCGCGGCCTCTACTCGGGCCGGTGGGCGTTCGGCTCGTTCGAGGAGGTGTCGGCGCTGGTGTCGACGATCGTCCTCGCCACCTCCATCCTCGTGCTCGCCGCGCTGGTGCTGCCGAGGGGCCCGCACGGTCGCTCCATCCCGCTTTCGGTGCCCCTGATCGCCAGCACCATCATGCTGGCGTTCAGCGCCGGCGTCCGGTACGTGTGGCGCCTCTTCTACGACCGGCGGCTGCGCCCGCGGAGCGAGGGCCTCGAGCGCGTGGTGGTCATCGGCGCGGGCGAAGGTGGTCAGCAGATCATCAACGCCATGGTGCGCAACCCTTCCGGGCGATACCTGCCCGTGGCCCTGATCGACGACGATCCCACCAAGCGCAACCTCCGCATCCGCAACGTGCCCGTGACCGGCACCCGGTCCGACCTCGGCAGCACGGCGGCCCGCCACGATGCCCACCTGGCCCTGCTGGCCATCCCGACCGCCGATTCGGCGCTGATCCGGGTCTACGCCGACCTGGCCCGGGAGCACGGCCTGCGGCTCCTGGTGCTGCCGTCCGCCAGCGAGCTCTACGGGGCCGAGCTCGGCACCTCCGACATCCGGCCCGTCACCCACGCCGACCTCTTGGGCCGCCACGAGGTCGACACCGACATCGAGGCCATCGCCAGCTACGTCACGGGCAAGCGCGTGCTCGTCACCGGCGCCGGCGGCTCCATCGGGTCGGAGCTCTCCCGCCAGCTGTACCGGTTCGCGCCGGCCAGCCTGGTCCTGCTCGACCGCGACGAGTCGGCGCTGCACTCGGTGCAGCTGTCGATCGAGGGCCGGGCGCTGCTGGACAGCCGCAACCTGGTCGTCTGCGACATCCGCGATGCCGACCGGGTCACCCAGATCTTCGAGGAGCACCGACCCGAGGTGGTGTTCCACGCCGCCGCCCTCAAGCACCTGCCGCTGCTGGAGATGCACCCGGCCGAGGCGCTCAAGACCAACGTGTGGGGCACCCAGGTGCTGGTCGATGCCGCGCTGGCCACCGGGGTCGAGCGGTTCGTGAACATCTCCACCGACAAGGCCGCCGATCCGTGCAGCGTGCTGGGCTACTCGAAGCGCCTGGCCGAGCGGCTCACCGCCGCCGCGGCCAGCCGAGGCGACGGCGTGTACCTGAGCGTCCGGTTCGGCAACGTGCTCGGCAGCCGGGGCTCGGTCCTGACCGCCTTCGCCAAGCAGATCGAGGACGGAGGCCCCGTCACCGTCACCGACCCCGAGGTCACCCGGTACTTCATGACCGTCGAAGAGGCCGTCCAGCTGGTCATCCAGGCGGGCGCGGTCGGCCGCGACGCCGAGGCGCTCGTCCTCGACATGGGCGATCCGGTGAAGATCGACGATGTGGCCAAGCGGCTCATCGCCGAGTCCGACCGCCCCATCGAGATCGTCTACACGGGGCTCCGGCCGGGCGAGAAGCTCCACGAGGTCCTCTTCGGTGCCGAGGAGCTCGGATCGTCGCCGATCCACCACCGCATCTCGCACGTGGCGGTCCCTCCGCTGTCGACCAAGCAGCTGCCGGTGCCCCGGGCGCGGGCCTCTGATGCCGAGACGCTCGCCATGCTGCGCGACGCCGTCGACTTCGTCGACATCCGGTCGGCCGCGAGCTGATCCCGCCGGCCGGCCCCGCCTTCAGGTGAGGTGCAGGCGCCGGGCGAGGTCGCTGCGGAGCCGCTGCTGCGGATCGGCGCGGTGGCGCACGGCCCGCCACTCGTCGAGCCGGGGGTACATCGCGGGGAGGAGCTCGGGGCGGAGGCGGCTGTCCTTCGCCAGGTAGATGCGGCCGCCGGCCGCCGCCACCTGCTCGTCGAGGCGGTCGAGCAGGGGGCCGAGGTGGCTCCCACCCACGGCGGGCACGTCGAAGGCGAGGGTCCAGCCCTCGATCGGGAACGACAGCGGTCCGGGGTTGGCCGGACCCATCCGCTTCAGCACGGCCAGGAACGACGGGCAACCCGACCGGGTCAGCTCACCGATGATCGAGCGCAGTTCCTCGGTGGCATCGATCGGGATCACGAACTGCCACTGGAGCAGGCCGTCGGCCCCGTACAGCCGGTTCCAGCTGTCGACCGCGTCGAGGGGGTGGAAGAACTGGCTGATGCTCTGGAGCTCGTCGCGGCGGCGAACGGGGGCCTTGCGGTACCAGACCTCGTTGAAGGCCCGGACCGTGACCGGGTTGATCAGGTGGGGAGGGACCAGCGAGGGTGCCGTCGCCCGCGTCGACGACCGGAACGCGAGCGGGTCGCGCTGCTGCTTGGCCGACAGCTGGTCGAGTGCTGCGAACCGGCCCCGGCCGAGGATGGAGCGCCCCATGGCGCCGCCCTTGGCCATGAGATCGATCCACGCGACGGAGTAGTGGTAGTCGTCGTCGCCGCTGATCATGAGGTCGAGGGTGGTGTCGAGGTCTGGGGTGCGGTCGGTGTCGACCGTCAGGAGGCTGGTCTCGATGCGGCTCAGCCGGAACGTGGCGTCGAGGATGATGCCGGTGAGCCCCATGCCGCCGGCGGTGGCCCAGAACAGGTCAGCGTGGGACTCGGGCGTGATCCGGAGCCGTCCGTCGGCCGGTGTGACGATGGTGATGGCCTCGACGGCGTCGCACCACGACCCGGAGGTGTGGTGGTTCTTGCCGTGGATGTCGGAGGCGATGGCCCCGCCGATCGTGACCTGGCGCGTGCCGGGCGTGACCGGCACGAACCACCCCAGGGGGACGAGCCACCGCATCAGCGCATCGAGGCTGGTGCCGGCGTCGGCGGTCACCACGCCGTGGGCCAGGTCGAGGTCTCGGATGCCGGCCACGTGGGTGGTGTCGACGACCAGGCCGCCCGCGTTCTGGGCGGGGTCGCCGTAGGAGCGGCCGAGCCCTCGGGCGATGAGGCCGCGCGGTGCGTCGAGCTCGAGGCTGGCCGCCAGCTCGTCGACGTCGACGGGAACCTCGACCTGGGAGGTGGTGTGGGCGGTGTTGGCCCAGCCTGCGAGCGAGCGCCGTTCGCGCTTCATGTCGTGTAGACGCCCAGGGCGAAGACCAGGAGCCAGACGGCACCCATGGCGAGCAGGGGACGGTCGCCGAGCACCACGTCCTCGGGTGCGCCCCCCTGGCCCGTGTCGAGCAGGAGCGAGTAGCGCAGCACCGCCAGGGCGAACGGCACGATGGACAGCTCGAACCACGGCACGCTGGCGTCGGACACCCCGGCCTTCTCGAACGCCCACAGGCAGTAGCCGACGAGCATCACGCTGGTGCAGACGGTCTGCAGCTGGGCGAGGTACTGCTTGGGGTAGACGCCGAGCGTGGGGCGGAACTCGGCGGCCTCGTCGCCCATCTCGTCGGCTTCGGCCCGCCGCTTCCCGACCACCATGAAGAGCGATCCGAACGAGGCGACGATGAAGAACCAGTCGGAGATGGGGACGTCGACGGCGGCGGCTCCCGCGATGGCCCGCAGCACGAACCCCGCCGCGACCCCGACGATGTCGAGCACCGCCACGTGCTTCATCCAGAGGCTGTAGGTGGTGGTGATGGCGACGTAGGCGCTGATCACCACGGCGAGGTGCCAGTTGACCAGGAGCGCAGCCAGCACCGAGGCGATGATGGCGGCGACGCCGATGGCCCGGGCCGTCCCCAGCGGGATCTCGCCGGCGGCGATCGGGCGGAACCGCTTGGTGGGGTGGAGCCGGTCGGCGTCGATGTCGGCGGCATCGTTGAGGTAGTAGGTGCCGGAGGCGGCCAGGCAGAAGCACGCGAACGCGGCGAGCGTCTGGGCCAGCGCCTTCGGCTCATCGATCACCCCGGCCGCGGCGGGTGCCGCGAAGACCAGCAGGTTCTTGACCCATTGCTTGGGTCGGGCCTCGACGAGGAGCGCCCGCCCGAACGGGCGCGCCTCCGAGGTCATCTGCTGGTCGGGCATCGGGCGATCTTAGGAGAGGACCTGGCCCGGAAAGGGCCAGGTCGTCACAGGTGCTCGACCGTGGGGCCGGTCATGCACCGCCGGGTGTCGAGCACGTACGAAGCGTTCGCAGCCACCATCTCGAGGTCGAACGCATCGTGGTCGACGAGCACGACCACGGCGTCGGCCCGGGCGATCTCCGCCTCGGTGAGCTCGACGTGCTCGGCGGTGCCGGCCGCGTGGCTGCGGGCCGGATCGACGTGGGGATCGCAGACCGCGAGGTCGGCCTGGAGCTCCGACAGGAGCTCGACCACTCGGGTGCTGGGCGACTCGCGATCGTCGCCGGTGTTCCGCTTGTACGCCAGACCCAGGACGAGGACGCGCCGGCCCTTGACCGACAGCTCCCGGTCGTTCAGGGCCGCGACCAGGCGCCGGATGACGTAGTCGGGCATGTGCTCGTTGACGTCGTTGGCCAGCTCGACGAACCGGAAGGTCTGGCCGAGCGACTGCTTCACGCGCCACGACAGGTACGACGGGTCGATGGGGAGGCAGTGGCCGCCGACGCCCGGACCGGGGCGGAACGGCATGAACCCGAACGGCTTGGTCTCGGCGGCGTCGATGGCCTCCCAGACATCGATCCCCAGATCCCGGGCGAACATGGCGAGCTCGTTGACCAGGGCGATGTTGACGTGCCGGAAGGTGTTCTCCAGGAGCTTGGTGAGCTCGGCCTCCTTGGGCGACCGCACGGGCACGGTGCGCACGACGATGTCGTCGTAGAAGCCCTGCACCCGGGCCAGGCTGGCGGCGTCGATGCCCGACACGACCTTGGGCGTGGTCTCCAGCGTGAACGTGGCGTTGCCGGGGTCGATCCGCTCGGGCGAGTAGCCGGCCTGGAAGTCGACGCCGGCGGTGAGCCCGCTGGCCTGCTCGAGGATGGGGAGCATCAGCTCCTCGGTGGTGCCCGGGTACGTGGTCGACTCCAGGATCACGCAGGCGCCGGCGGTCAGGTAGGCGCCCAGCTCCGCGGCCGATGCCTCGATGTAGCCCAGGTCGGGCGAGCCGTTGCGCAGCGGGGTGGGCACGGAGATCACGGCGATGTCGAAGCCCGCCAGGTCGGAGGCGTCGGCGCTCGGGTGGAAGCGCCCCGAGGCGAGCACGCCTTGGAGCCGGGCATCGGGGATGTCCTCGATGAAGGAGACCCCGGTCGCCAACATGTCGATCCGCGCCTTGTCGAGGTCGTACCCGACCACGTCGTAGCCCTGCTCAGCGGCACGGACGGCGAGGGGCAGGCCGACGTAGCCCTGCCCGACGACCACCACGCGCGTGGTCGTGGTCGTTGCGGATTCACTCATGGTCATCAGGCTCCCCTGGCCGCTGATCGGGGGCAAACGGTAACACCGTGGACCCGGCTGCTTCGGGAGCGGGGCAGGGGTACAGTCCGGCTCCTCGGCCCCATGGAGGTAGACGTGTCCCCTCGAGCACTGCGCAACCTGGTCGGAGGCGCGGCGTCCGACGCTGCCGACGGCGCCACGATCGATCTCGTCGATCCCTCCACGGGCGAGGTGTTCGCCACCTCCCCGCGCTCCGGTGCCGCCGATGTCGACGCCGCGTGCACCACCGCCGCGGCCGCGTTCGAGTCGTGGAGGGACACCACCCCCGGAGAGCGGCAGCTGGCGCTGCTCAAGTTCGCCGACCTGGTCGAGGCCCACGCCGACGAGCTGGTGGCACTCGAGTCCGAGAACACCGGCAAGCCCCTGGGGCTCACCTCATCCGAGGAGATCCCTCCGATGGTCGACCAGATCCGCTTCTTCGCGGGGGCGGCCCGCGTGCTCAACGGCGCGTCGGCTGGTGAGTACATGGCCGGCCACACCTCGTGGATCCGTCGGGAGCCCATCGGCGTGTGCGCGCAGGTCACCCCGTGGAACTACCCGATGATGATGGCGATCTGGAAGATCGCCCCGGCCCTGGCCGCCGGCAACACGGTCGTGCTGAAGCCGTCCGACACCACCCCGGTCTCCACCCTCAAGCTCGCCGAGCTGGCGGCCGAGGTGCTTCCCGAGGGCGTCCTCAACGTGATCTGCGGCGACCGCACCACGGGTGCCGCGCTCATCTCGCACAAGATCCCGCAGATGGTGTCGATCACCGGCTCGGTGCGCGCCGGCATGGAGGTGATGCGCAGCGCCGCCGACGATCTCAAGAACGTGCACCTCGAGCTGGGCGGCAAGGCCCCGGTGCTGGTGTTCGACGATGCCGACGTGGAGGCCGCGGCCGAGGCCATCGCCATCGCCGGGTACTTCAACGCCGGCCAGGACTGCACCGCCGCCACCCGCGTCATCGCGTCGGCCGGCATCCACGACGAGCTGGCCGCTGCCCTGGCCGCCCAGGCCGCCGCCCAGACGACGGGGCCGCCGTCGAACCCCGAGGCCGACTACGGACCGCTCAACAACGCCAACCAGCTCGAGCGGGTGAGCGGGATCGTGGGCCGGGCCCCGGGCCACGCCGAGCTGCTGGCCGGCGGCTCCCAGGTGGGCGACAAGGGCTACTTCTACGCCCCCACGGTGGTCAGCGGCCTCCAGCAGGACGACGAGCTGATCCAGAGCGAGATCTTCGGCCCGGTGATCACCGTCCAGCGCTTCACCGACGAGGACGAGGCCCTGCGCTTCGCCAACGGCGTCGAGTACGGCCTGGCCTCGAGCGTGTTCACCACCGACCACGCCCGGGCGCTGCGGGTGTCGCGCCGGCTCGACTTCGGCTGCGTGTGGATCAACACCCACATCCCGCTGGTGGCCGAGATGCCCCACGGCGGCTTCAAGCACTCCGGCACCGGCAAGGACCTGTCCATGTACGGCTTCGAGGACTACACCCGCATCAAGCACGTCATGTCGGCGTTCTGATGAAGATCCTGCTGGTGGGGGCAGGGGGTGTGGGGTCGGCGTTCGCCAAGATCGCGGCTCGCCGCGACTTCGTCGAGGCCCTGGTGGTCGCCGACATCGACGCTGGCCGCGCCGCCGAAGCGGCCTCCGCGTTCGGCCCTCGGGCCAAGGGCATCGCGCTCGACGCGTCCGACGCCACCGCCGTCGAGGCGGTGCTGCGGGGCGAAGCCTGCACGGTGCTCATGAACGCCGCCGACCCCCGCTTCGTGATGCCCCTGTTCGACGCCGCCCTCGCGGCGGGCGCCGACTACATGGACATGGCGATGTCGCTGTCGCAGCCGCACCCCGACCACCCCTACTCGGAGACGGGCGTGAAGCTCGGCGACGAGCAGTTCGCCCAGGCCGCCGACTGGGAGGCGGCCGGCCGCCTCGCCCTGGTGGGCATGGGCGTCGAGCCCGGCCTCTCCGATGTGTTCGCCCGCTACGCCGCCGACGTGCTGTTCGACGACATCGACGAGGTGGGTGTGCGCGACGGCGCCAACCTGGTGGTCGCCGGCTACGACTTCGCCCCCACGTTCAGCATCTGGACCACCATTGAGGAGTGCCTCAACCCGCCGGTGATCTGGGAGGCCGACCGCGGCTGGTACACCACCGAGCCCTTCAGCGGCGCCGAGGTGTTCGACTTCCCCGAGGGCATCGGACCGGTCGAGTGCGTCAACGTCGAGCACGAGGAGGTGCTCCTCATCCCGCGCTGGGTCACGTGCAAGCGCTCCACGTTCAAGTACGGCCTGGGCGATGAGTTCATCGAGGTGCTCCGCACGCTCCACAAGCTCGGGCTCGACTCCACGTCGCCGGTGGCGGTGAAGGGCGGCTCCGTGTCGCCCCGAGATGTGGTGGCGGCCTGCCTCCCGAACCCCGCCACGCTCGGCGACAAGATGACCGGCAAGACCTGTGCCGGCACCTGGGTCACCGGCACCGGCAAGGACGGCCACGCGCTGTCGACGTACCTGTACCACGTGGTCGACAACGAGTGGACCATGGAGGAGTACGGCTCGCAGGCCGTCGTCTGGCAGACCGCGGTGAACCCGGTGGTGGCCTTGGAGCTGGTGGCCAACGGCACGTGGAGCGGCGCCGGCGTGCTGGGCCCCGAGGCGTTCGACAGCGTCCCGTTCCTCGATCTCCTCACCGAGTACGGCAGCCCTTGGGGCCGCAAGGACCTCTGACCGACCCACCCTGGGAGCACGTTATGGCGATCGATGTGAGCCTGCCCCACACCTCCGGCCGGGTGTTCCTCACCGATGGCGGCCTGGAGACGGATCTCATCTTCCTCCGCGGCATCGATCTGCCGGAGTTCGCCAGCTTCCCGCTGCTCGACGACCCCGCCCAGACCGCGGTCCTCCGGGACTACTTCGTCGACTACCTCCGCCTGGCCGCCGGGTCCGGCCTCGGCCTCGTGCTCGAGTCGCCGACCTGGCGGGCGAGCAGCGAGTGGGGCGAGATCCTCGGCTACGACGCGGACCGGCTGGCCGACGTCAACCGACGAGCCGTCGAGCTGCTGATCGATCTGCGCTCGAGCGAGGGGAGCGGCGACGTGGTCGTGAGCGGGTGCATCGGGCCGCGGGGCGACGCGTACGTCGACCTCGGGTCGATGACCCCGGAGGAGGCCGAGGCGTACCACGGGGTGCAGGTGGGTGTGCTGGCCGACGCCGGTGCCGACATCGTCAGCGCGATCACCCTCACCAACACCGCCGAGGCCATCGGGGTGGTCCGGGCCGCCCAAGCTCGGGCGGTGCCGGCCGTGATCGGGTTCACGGTCGAGCTCGACGGGAGGCTTCCCACCGGCATGGCGCTGGCCGACGCGATGGCCGAGGTCGACGCGGCGACCGATGCGGGCGCGGCGTACTTCATGATCAACTGCGCCCATCCCGACCACTTCGCGAGCACGCTCGCGGCCGACGGTGCCACGCTGCCGCGCCTCGGCGGGGTGAAGGCCAACGCCTCCCGCAGGAGCCACGCGGAGCTCGACGACAGCACCGAGTTGGACATCGGCGAGCCGGCCGAGTTCGGGTCGCAGCTCGCCGATCTGCACGCGCGCCACCCGAACATCACCGTCCTGGGAGGCTGCTGCGGCACCGACATCCGCCACCTGGCCGCCGTCGCGAACGCGCTCTGAGTGGCCCGCCGTCTGCGCTCGGCTTGCGCTGACGGTTTCGAGAGAATCGGACATGGAAGGATCTGAAAAGATCTGGAAGTGGTGGTTGTGTGATCAGTGAGGTGGACCTAGGATCGAACACATGTTCGATGATCGGCGGATCGACGAGGTGACAGCGGCTCGACGGGCCCGGGCCCATGACCTCGTCGACCGCGCCCTCGGGATCGACCCGGCCACCGCCACCGGCCCGGAGCTGACCGCAGCGATCGAGGCCCGCTCCGAGCTCGCCGCCGTGGTCGACGGGGCCGTGGTGGCCGCCATCCCGCAGTGGGAGGCCTCGCTCGACTGGGCGGCCGACGGCTGCTCCTCGCCAGTGGTCGCCGTCGTGAACCGGACGGGTGCCCACCGCTCGTCCGCTGCGGCGTTGAGGCGCACCGGGCTCGACGTGGCCGCGATGCCGCACGTGTCGGCCGCGGCTCGAGCGGGCCGGGTGCCGCTGTCGCACCTGCACCTGCTGGCCCGTGCCCGCCGCGACGAGGTCGCCGAGGTCTTCGATCGCGATGAGGCGCAGCTCGTGGCCGAAGCCGAGGCGCGCACGGCCGACTCGCTGTCCGCCTGGCTGAGGGCCTGGCGGTACGGGGCCCTCGAAGAGCTCGGCCGCAACGAGCCGGACAGCCCGCCCGACCACGCGTCAGAAGCCGACACGGCGCGGATCGTCACCGGGTTCGCCGGCCGGGGCCTGGTCACCATCGACCTCTCCGCCGTGTCGCTCGCCATGTGGGTCGAGGCCATCGAAGCCCGCATCGAGACCTGGCGCCGCGCCGGCGCGCTCACCGAAGACACCCGCACCTGGGAGGAGCTCGTCGCCGCCGCCCTCGACGACCTCATCGCCGACGGTTCCGCGTCGTCCCGGCGCGGGCAGGCCCGCCCCCTCCTCATCGTCCTCGCCAAGCTGGGCGAGCTCTTCGACCGCGCCGACATCCCCGCCGAGCAGCGCGAAGCCTGGACGGCGCGCATCGTCGGCGGCGGCCCCATCGGCCAAGCGGCCCTGCGCGAGCTCATGGAGCAGGCCGACCTCCAGCTGGTGGTGACCGACGACGACGGCGAGCCGCTGTACGTCGGACGGGCCCGGCGCCTCGCCACCGCCGCCATGCTGGTGGCCCTGATCGCCCGGTCGGGTGGCACGTGCGAGTTCCCCGGTTGCCACGCCCGCCACCACCGCTCCCACGCCCACCACATCTCGTGGTGGCGCCACGGCGGCCCGACCGACATCTCGAACCTTGCGCTGCTCTGCCCCCACCACCACCGGCTCGTCCACCGTGGTTGGGAGATGACCCGAGGCCCCACGGGACTGGTCTTCCGCAGACCCGACGGCACCACCGTCGATCCACCACCCTTCCGACAAGCCGCCTGACTCGACGCGCCCGGAGCGGTCAGGCGAGGACGAGGGCGGGCGTACTCGGTCGTGCTGTCAGCCCAGACCAGGAAGGGGGGTCCGGGTCACGGACACGGAGGCGGCTCGATGACCGGCTCAGGTCAGCGGGTGGAAGCGAGGGCTTCGGAGACGACGTCGAGGCCTTCGTGGAGCAGGTGCTCGCTGATGACCAGGGGCGGCAGGAAGCGGATGACGTTGCCGTAGGTGCCGGCGGACAGGGTGACGACGCCCTGCGAGTGGCAGATGGCGAGGACGGCGCGGACCCGCTCGGGGTCGGGCTGGGTGGTGCCGGGCTTCACCAGCTCGATGGCCTGCATCATCCCGCGCCCGCGGACCTCGCCGATGCCCCGGTCGCGCGACTTCATGGCGTCGAGGCGGGTGCGCATCGCGGCGCCCAGCTGCTGGGCCTGGACGATGAGGCCGCTGCTCTCGAGCAGGTCGATGGTGGCCAGCGCCGCCGCGCAGGCGACCGGGTTGCCGCCGTAGGTGCCGCCCAGGCCGCCGCTGTGCACGGCATCCATGACGTCGGCCCGGCCGGTGACCGCGGCGAGCGGCAGGCCGCCGGCGATGCCCTTGGCCGTGGTGATGAGGTCGGGGACGATGCCCTCGTGCTCGCACGCGAACCAGGCGCCCGTTCGACCGAAGCCGGTCTGGATCTCGTCGGCGATGAACAGGATCCCGCTCTCGTTGCAGAACTCGACGAGCGCCGGGAGGTAGCCGGTGCCCGGGACGATGAACCCGCCCTCGCCCTGGATCGGCTCCACCAGGACGGCCGCGACGGTGTCGGCCCCGATCTCGGTGCGGATGTGGTCGATGGCCGCGGCCGCCGCCTCGGCCCCGGAGTCGACCCCGCCGGAGCGGTACGGGTACGACATCGGCACCCGGTAGATGTCGGGGGCGAAGGGCCCGAAGCCGGCCTTGTAGGGCATCGACTTGGCCGTGAGGGCCATCGTGAGGTTGGTGCGGCCGTGGTAGGCGTGCTCCATCACCACGATGGCGGTGCGGCCGGTGGCGTGGCGGGCGATCTTCACCGCGTTCTCCACCGCCTCGGCGCCGGAGTTGAACAGCGCCGACTTCTTGGCGTGGTCGCCCGGGGTGAGCCGGTTGAGGTGCTCGCACACCGCCACGTACCCCTCGTAGGGCGTGATCATGAAGCAGGTGTGGGTGAAGGCGGCGGCCTGGGCGGCCACCGCCTGGGCGACGGCGGGCGCGGCGTTGCCGACGTTGACCACCGCGATGCCCGAGCCGAGGTCGATGAGGGAGTTGCCGTCGGAGTCGACGAGCACCCCGCCGCCGGCGGCGACCACCTCGATGGGCAGCGTGCTGCCGATGCCCGATGCCACCGCGGCCACGCGGCGGGCGTGGAGCGCCAGCGCCTTGGGCCCCGGGATCTCGGTCACCAGCCGACGCTCCTGCGGGAGCGAGGGACCTCCGACGACGGGAACCACACCAGCAGCGAGATCGGTCATGGGGAGATTCTGCCGGACGGCGTCAGCGTTGCGCAGCGAGCTTCCGCCACACTGGGCGGGGGAGCACCTTGAGGACGCCGAAGACGTAGCGCAGCTTGGCCGGCGACCACACCGTGTGCGCCCCGCGCCGCAGCCCCGAGACGATGTCCTTGGCGACGGCCTCGGCGGTGGTGGCCATGGGGCCGTCCTCCATGCCCTCGGTCATCGAGGTGCGCACGAAGCCGGGGCGGACGGCCATCACGGAGGCGCCCGAGCCGTGGAGGCGGTCGCCCAGGCCCTGGGTGAACGCGTCGAGCCCGGCCTTGGTGGAGCCGTAGACGAAGTTGTCGGCGCGGGCGCGCTCGCCGGCCACCGAAGTGATGACGGCGAGGGTGCCGTGGCCCTGGGTCTTGAGCTGGTTGGCCACCGCGAGGCCGGCGGACACGGCGCCGGCGTAGTTGACGATGGCGGCCTGGGCGGCGCCGGTCGGGTCGTCGTCGAACGAGTCCTGGTCGCCGAGCACGCCGAACGCCAAGATCACGAGGTCGAGGTCGGGGTGGTCGGCCCAGATGGCGTCGATGATCGCCTCGTGCGAGGCGGTGTCGGCGGCGTCGAACGTCACCAGGTCGACCGTGGTGACCCCGGCTGCCCGCAGGTCTTCGCCGACCGGCTGCAGCTTCGCCGTGTCGCGGCCGGCCAGCACCACGGTGCGGGTGCGCTCCTTGGCCAGCTCCTTGACGGTGGCGACCGCGATGTCGGAGCCACCTCCGAGGACGAGGACGGATTCGAGGGCGCCGAGCGCGTCTCGCATGGGTGGGCTCCTTCAGGGGACGAACCGCCGACGGCGGCGTCCAAGTGTCGCACGGCGGCTGGGGCCGGTCCGCGACCGCTCGGTACGCTGGGCGGCCCATGAGCACCCGCAAGCTGATCCTGGCCGCACTCCTCTGCGGCATGGCCATCCTCGTGGCCTTCACCGTGCAGATCATCATGCTCTCGGGCAGCTCCTGACCCCGGCCCGACCCTTACGGATCTCGGAACCTTCTCTCGGTGACCCGTCCGGCGCGCTGACGGCTCCGTACCGTGGTGCCATGAGCGTCGACGCCGCAGCCCCACAGGTGGCACCTGCCCCTGAGCAGGAGGGCATCGGCTGGCGCGGCGCCGTCGCCGGTGCGCTCGGCGCGGCCACGGCGCTGGCGGTCATCGAGGTCCTGAGCCTCCTCGACTCGACTGGCGATTCGGTCACCGAGGCCACGGGCAACAGCTTCATCGATGCGTTCGCGGCGTCGCTCAAGGAGATCGCCGTCCAGTGGTTCGGCACGAACGACAAGGCGGCCCTGCTCATCGGCACCGCCGTCATCTCGATGCTGATCGGCGCTGCGCTGGGCACCCAGGCCCTCACCCGTCCTCTCACCGTCTACGTCGGCTTCGGCGCGTTCGCGGCGCTGGGCATCGTCACCTCCCTCGACGATCCGCTCGCCTCGCCCGTGGTCTCGATCCTGTCCTCCGTGCTGGGCGCGCTGGCGGGCGTCGGGGTCACGATCGGGCTGTCACGCCGCTGGCTCGCCGCCGAGCACCGGGAGGAGCAGGCGCCGGTCGCCGCCGCGGGCCTGGCCCGCCGCACGGTCGTCGTCGACGGCAGCATCGCCGCCGCGGCGCTGCTGTTCGGCGTGGGCATCGCCCGCTCGATCAAGGCGTCGGCGCGCGAGGTGGCGTCGAGGGTCACCGTGGCCCTGCCCCGGGCGACGCCGAAGGTCAGGGTCCCGGCCGCCACGCTCGACAAGGGCGCCGAGCAGATCACCGGCATCAGCCCCTACGTGACGCCCACCAAGGACTTCTACCGGATCGACACCCTGTTCCGGGCGCCGGTGGTGAACGAGGCGAACTGGAAGCTCACGATCGGCGGGATGGTGCAGCGCGAGCTCACGTTCACGTACGACGAGCTCCTCGCTCGACCGCTCGTGGAGGTGCCGATCACCATGCAGTGCGTGTCGAACGAGGTCGGTGGCGACCTGATCGGCACGGCGCGCTGGACCGGCATCCCGCTGGCGAAGCTGCTCGAGGAGGCCGGTGTCGATGCCAAGGCCGAGCAGGTGATCGGCGAGTCGGTGGACGGGTTCACCGCCGGGTTCCCCGTCGAGGTGGCGCTCGACGGGCGCGACGCCATGCTCGTCCTCGGCATGAACGGCCGCACCCTGCCCGCCGAGCACGGGTTTCCCGCTCGGCTGGTCGTCCCCGGCCTGTACGGGTACGTGTCGGCCACCAAGTGGCTCAAGGAGATCCGGCTGACCACGTGGGACGAGGAGGGCTACTGGATCCCCCGCGGCTGGTCGCGCCTCGGGCCGATCAAGACCAGCTCGCGCATCGATGTGCCGGCGGGCGGCTCGGTCGCCGCCGGTCGCCAGGCGATCGCCGGCGTGGCATGGGCTCCCCACCGGGGCATCGACCGGGTCGAGGTCCAGGTCGATCACGGCCCGTGGCAGCGCGCCACCCTCGGCCCCACGGCCTCCGACGACACCTGGGTGCAGTGGTGGCTGGACTGGGACGCACCTTCGGGTGATCACCGGATCCGGGTCCGGGCCACCGACGGCACGGGCAAGACCCAGACGGCCCAGTGGGCCTCGCCCGAGCCCGACGGGGCCACCGGCTACCACTCGATCGGCGTGACGGTCGAGTAGCGGCGGGGCCGAGTTCCCGATAAGCAGTGCTCCGGGCAGGGGACGGCTCGAGGGGGATGGGGCATGGGTCGAGGGATGTCGCGCCGGCGGTTCCTCGCCGGATCGGCGGGAGCGGCGACGGCAGCATCGATCGCGGGCTGGACGCCGCGCCTGTGGGCCGAGGCGCAGCGCCGGTCGCTGGGTGCAGCCATCGATCCCGCCGGGACCACCCTGGCGTTGACCATCGTGGCCAGCGGCAACGGGCCCTACCGGACCACCGCCGAAGGACCGGCCGAACCGACCCTCGTGCGCGCCGAGCTCCAAGCGCCCTCACCGGGGCGGGAGGACCGGCGCACGGTGCTGGCCGCGTTCGTGCACTTCACCGACCAGCACCTCATCGACGCCCAGTGCCCCGGGCGGGTGGAGTTCCTCGACCCGGTCCACCCGCTGTTCCAGTCGGCGTTCCGGCCGCAGGAGCTGCTCACCACCCAGGTGGCGACGTCCATGGTCGAACGGGTCAACCAGCTCGGTCGCGGGCCGATCACGGGTCGGACCTTCGACTGCGTGGTGTGCACCGGGGACAACGTCGACAACCAGCAGCGCAACGAGATGGAGTGGTTCCTGACCATCCTCGACGGAGGCGCGGTCACCCCCGACAGCGGCGCGATCGGCACCTACGAGGGCGTGCAGGACGCGGTCGACGTGCGGGCGATGTGGTGGCACCCCGACGCCGGCATCGCCGACAGCTACAAGGCGAACCAGGGCTACCCCGACGTGCCCGGCCTGCTCACCCGGGCCATCGCCCCGTTCTCGTCGCCCGGCCTCGACGTGCCGTGGTTCTCCGTCTACGGCAACCACGACTGCAACATCCAGGGCAACGCCGCCCGCTCCGACGCCATCGACGAGATCTTCACCGGCGACCGCAAGATGTCGGGGCTCAAGGCCGGCGAGGACGCCATCCCGTTCATCCTGCGGGTCATGGGCGACAGCCCGTCGGTGCTCGCCGACCTCACCTCCGGGGCCCTCCCGTACCGGACGGTCACGGCCGATCCCGGGCGTCGCACCGCCACCGTGGACGACTGGATCCAGGCCCACCTCGATTCGCCCACCGGCCACCACGGCTACGGCGCCGCCGACCTCACCGCGGACCGCCTCTACTACGAGTTCCCGCTGGCGCCCGGGGTGGTGGGCATCGCGCTCGACTCCACCAACCACGCCGGCGGGCCCAACGGCTCGGGCGGCTCCATCGGCGCCGGGCAGGCCGCCTGGCTCGAGCAGCGCCTCGCCGTCCACCACGCCCGGCACCTGGCCCCCGACGGCACCGAGGTGCGCAGCGGGGGCGACGACCAGCTGGTGATCGTGTTCAGCCACCACACGCCCGACACGATGGACGCCACCGACCGGGATCCCGCCCACCCCCAGGAGCGGCGCGTGCTCGGCGCCGAGGTGGTGTCGATCCTGGTGCGGTACCCGAACGTCGTCGCCTGGGTGAACGGCCACACCCACACGAACGGCATCACCCCGCGCCGCCACCCCCAGGGCCTGGCGAGCGGGTTCTGGGAGATCTGCACGGCCAGCCACGTCGACTGGCCCCAGCAGGCCCGGGTGATCGAGCTCGTCGACAACGCCGACGGCACCCTGTCCATCTTCGGCACGATGATCGAGCACCTGGCGCCGGCCACGGTCGACCGGCAGGGCGGAGACGTCCTGGCCCTGGCCGGCCTGTCGCGCGAGCTCGGGTTGAACGACGCCAACGCCGGTCCGGCGTCGAAGCCCGGCGCGGTGGCCGACCGCAACGTGGAGCTGGTCCTGCCGACGCCGTTCCTCGATCCTGCCGTCGCTCCCGCCACCAGCTCGACCACCAGCTCGACCACCACGAGCACCACCGCCCCGGGTGCGGCGGGCCCCTCCGGAGGGGCTCCCGCGGGGCAGCCAGCGGTGCCGGTGGAGGGCAGCGCGTCGTACACGGGATGACCACGGAATGGAGGGTGGTCCGGGGTCGGTAGGCTGCCCGCCGAACAACTCTCTCCGTGCCATCCCAGAGGAATCCCGTGAGCGACGCCCCGCCCGACACCCACTTCGACCTGATCGTCATCGGCGGTGGTCCGGCGGGTTACGCCGCCGCCCTCTACGGCTCGGCCGCAGGTCTCAACATCGCCGTGGTCGAGATGGACAAGGTCGGAGGCACCTGCCTCCACCGGGGCTGCATCCCGGCCAAGGAGCTGCTCGAGACGGCCCACGTCTTCCGCACCGTCGGCCACGCGTCGCAGTTCGGCGTGGAGAGCTCGGCCCCCACGCTCGACTTCACCACCACCATGGCCCGCAAGCAGCAGGTGGTCGACACCCTCTTCAACGGCCTGTCCGGCCTGCTGAAGAACCGCAAGGTCACCGTGTTCAACGGCACCGGCACCCTCCAGGCCGACCGCAGCGTGCTGGTCAGCACCCCCGAGGGCGAGAGCACCACCGTCACCGGCGACAGCGTGATCCTGGCCGCCGGCTCGGTGCCGCGGACCATCCCCGGCTTCGACGTCGACGGCCGCGTCGTGCTCACCTCCGACGAGGTGTTCGAGCTCGATGCCCTGCCCCGGAAGGTCGCCGTGATCGGCGGCGGCGCCATCGGCTGCGAGTTCGCCTCGATGCTGAGCGACCTCGGCAGCGAGGTCACCATCCTCGAGGCCCTCCCGCAGATCCTCCCCGGCGTCGACAAGGACGTCGTCAACGTCGTCCGCCGCTCGTTCAAGGGCCGCGGGATCGACGTCCGCACCGGCACCAAGGTGCTGGGCCAGACCCCCGGATCCACCGGCACCACCATCGAGCTCGAAGGCCAGGACCCGCTCAACGTCGACGCCGTCATCGTGTCCATCGGGCGCCGGCCGCTGTCCGACAGCCTGGGCCTGCTCGGCACCGGTGTCGTGGTCGACCAGCGCGGGTTCGTCGAGGTCGACGAGCTCTGCCGCACCGCCGTCGACGGCGTGTGGGCGGTCGGCGACCTCATCGCCACCCCCGGCCTGGCCCACGTGGGCTATGCCGAGGCCATCCTCGTCATCAAGCAGCTCCTGGGCGAGGAGGCCATCCCGGTCGACTACGGCCGGGTGGCCTGGTGCATCTACTGCCAGCCCGAGGTCGCCTTCGCCGGCCTGTCCGAGCAGGCGGCCATCGACGCCGGCTACGAGGTCAAGACCACCAAGCACCGGTGGGGCGGCAACAGCCGGGCGCTGATCATCGGCGACACCGAGGGCGTGGTGAAGATCATCGCCGAGAAGCGCCCCGACGGCACGGCCGGCCAGCTGCTGGGCGTCCACATGGCCGGGCCGTGGGTCACCGAGCAGCTCGGCCAGGCCTACCTGGCGGTCAACTGGGAAGCGACCATCGACGAGATCGCGCCGTTCATCCAGCCGCACCCCTCGCTGTCGGAGAGCTTCGGCGAAGCCGTGCTCTCCCTCACCGGCCGCAGCCTCAACAGCTAGTCCAAGCCCCGCTACGTTCGGGGGGAGACTCCTGAGCAGGCAACCCCTCCACCCCCCTTCCACACAAGGAGATCGGCGCATGGCCGACATCGAGCTTCCCGCCCTGGGCGAGAGCGTCACCGAAGGCACCATCACGCGTTGGTTCAAGGAGATCGGCGACCAGGTGGCCGAGGACGAGCCGCTGTTCGAGGTGTCCACCGACAAGGTCGACTCCGAGGTGCCGTCGCCGGTGGCCGGCTACCTGACGGAGATCCTCGTCGAGGAGGGTGACACGGTCGACGTCGGCACCAAGGTGGCCGTGCTGTCCGACGCACCCGGCGGCGCGGCTCCGGCCGAGGCGCCCGCGGCTGAGCCCGCTCCGGCGGCCGAGCCGCTGCCCGAGCCGCTCCCCGGCTCGGTCGAGGCCCCCCGCCCCGAGCTCATCGAGGCGCCGGCGGCGGCCCCTGCCGAAGCTCCGCCCCTGCCCGAGCCCCTCCCGGTGGCCGAGCCTGCCGCCGCTCCTGCCGCTCCCGCCGCCGCCCCGGCGGCTGCCGCTCCGGCCGGGGCACCGGCGCTCCTGTCGCCGGTCGTCCGCCGCCTGCTCGACGAGGCCGGCGTCGATGCCGCCGCCGTCACGGGCACCGGCATCGGCGGTCGCATCACGCGCGCCGACGCCGAGGACTTCATCCGCAGCAACCCCCGCACGGCCCCGGCACCCGCGCCGGCGTCCCCCGCACCCGCAGCACCCGCCGCCCCGCCGGCGCCGGCAGCCGCTCCGGTCGCCGCTCTCGCCCCACGGCCCGTCACGCCCCGCGTGGTCACCGCTCCGGGCGCCGACACCCGGGTGCCGCTCAACAAGATCCGCAAGATCACGGCCGAGCACATGGTCCGCTCGCTCGGCGTGTCGGCCCACGTGTACGTGAGCACCGAGGTCGACTACGAGGCCATCGACCGGGTGCGCACCGCGCACAAGGCCGCGTTCAAGGCCGAGGAGGGCATCTCGCTCACGTTCCTCCCGTTCGTCGCCCGGGCCCTCGTCGATGCCCTCGAATCGTTCCCGCAGGTGAACGCCTCGATGGGCGAGGAGAGCGAGCTGGTCGTCCACGGCAGCGTCAACCTCGGCATCGCGGTCGACCTCGACCACGAGGGCCTCATCGTCCCCGTCGTGCACGACGCCCAGGACCGCCGGCTCCGGGCCATCGCCCGAGATGTCGCCGAGCTGGCCGACCGGGCCAAGGGCCGCAAGCTCACCGCCGATGACATCACCGGCGGCACCGTCACCATCACCAACGTCGGCAGCACGGGCAGCGCGTTCCTGCTCCCGATCATCAACCAGCCGCAGGTGATGATCCTCTCCACCGACGGCGTCAAGCGCCGGCCGGTCGTCGTCACCGACGCCACCGGGGCCGAGAGCATCGCCATCCACTCCGTCGGCAACCTCACCCTCGGGTGGGACCACCGTGCGTTCGACGGCGCCTACGCCGCCCAGTTCCTGGCCAAGATCAAGGAGATCCTGGAGACCCGGGACTGGGAGTCCGAGCTGTAGGACCCGTGGCCGTCCCCCGCCCGCTGCACGTCCGTTGGCTCGGGCGGGTCCGCTACCAGGACGCGCTCGCGCTGCAGCACGGGCTGCACGACCACGCGCCCGACGACCACCTGCTCCTCATGGAGCACCCGCACACCTACACGCTCGGCGTGCGCGCCGATCGATCCCACGTGCTGCGCGACCCGGCGTCGGTGGGTGCCGAGCTGGTGCAGAGCGACCGGGGCGGCGACGTCACCTACCACGGGCCCGGCCACCTGGTCGGCTACCCGATCCTGCACCTGCCCGGGAAGGGCGGGGGCGACAAGCCCGACTCCGCGGCCTACGTGCACGGCGTCGAGCAGCTGATCATCGACGCCCTGGCCGACCTCGGCCTGCCGGCGGACCGGCTGCCCGACTACCCCGGGGTGTGGGTCGGCGTCGGCTCCGACAACCCGAGGAAGATCTGCGCCATCGGCGTCCGGGTGAGCCGCGGCAAGAGCTTCCACGGGTTCGGCCTCAACGTCGATCCCGACATGGCGATGTTCACCCACATCGTCCCGTGCGGCATCCCCGACAAGGCGGTCACCTCCCTGCGCGCCGAGGGCATCGACGCCTCGATGGCCGACGTGGTCGACGCGGTCGTCGCCCGCGCCGTGCAGCGGTGGGGGAGCGGCGGCCACGACCGCCACGATGTCGTGTGGCGCCACCGAGACACCGACCTGGCCCCGTTCTCGCTCGGCGCCGGGCCCGGCGAGGTCCCGCGCCCGGCCGGCACCTCCGTGCGGCTCCAGGGCCGCCTGGCCGAGGCAGGCGTCGGCGAGGGCCTCCAGATCTCGTCGCGCAAGCCCGAGTGGATGCGGGCCAAGGCCAACTTCGGCCCCGAGTACCTCGAGATCCGCAAGACCATGCGAGACCTGAAGCTGGTCACGGTGTGCGAGGAGGCGGGCTGCCCCAACATCTCCGAGTGCTGGCACGACGGCACCGCCACGTTCATGATCAACGGCGAGCGCTGCACCCGGGCCTGCGGCTTCTGCCTGGTCGACACCCGGCACCCCGAGCCCTCCGATCCCGGTGAGCCCGAGCGGGTGGCCGAAGCCGTCGAGCAGATGGGCCTGCGCTACGCCGTGCTCACCACCGTCGCCCGCGACGACCTCGCCGACGGCGGCGCGTCGCAGTTCGCCGCCACCATCGGTGCCATCCGCCGCCGCACCCCCGGCGTCCAGGTCGAGTGCCTCATCTCCGACTGCAAGGGCGACCCGGCCAGCCTCGACGCCATCTTCGAGACCCGACCCGAGGTGCTCAACCACAACATCGAGTCGGTGGCCCGCCTCCAGCGGGCCGTGCGCCCCTCCGCCGGCTATGCCCGCAGCCTGGCGGTCCTGGCCCGGGCGAAGGCCGCCGGGCTCACCACCAAGAGCAGCATCATCGTCGGCATGGGCGAGACGTTCGACGAGCTGGTCGGCACCCTCACCGACCTCCGCGCTGTCGGCGTCGACATCGTCACGATCGGCCAGTACCTGCGGCCCACCACCAACCACCTGCCGGTGGCCCGGTGGGTCACGCCCGAGGAGTTCGCCGAGCTGAAGCGCATCGGCGAGGCCCTGGGCATCGGCCACGTGGAGTCGAGCCCGCTCACCCGCAGCAGCTACCACGCCCGTCAGGCCGCCGACGCCGCCGACGTGGAAACCGTCGTGGCCGTCACGCTGGGCTGACGGCAGACTGGTCCCATGGGCCGCAGCTACGACGCCATCCCCGAGCACCTCGTCGACTGGATGGAGGAGCAGCCGATCTTCTTCGTGGCGTCCGCCCCGCTCAGCGGCGACGGCCACGTCAACGTCTCGCCCAAGGGCGGCGACACGTTCCGGGTGATCGACCGCAACACCGTCGCCTACCTCGACCTCACCGGCAGCGGGGCGGAGACCATCGCCCACACCCGCGAGAACGGCCGGCTCACCATCATGTTCTGCTCGTTCGGCGCCAAGCCCAACATCGTGCGCCTGTTCGGCACCGGCGAAGCCGTCCTGCCCGACCACCCCGACTTCGTGGCCCTGGTCGCCCTGTTCCCGGCCAACCCCGGCACCCGCAGCGTGATCCGGCACCGGTTCGACCAGGTCACCGCCTCGTGCGGCTACAGCGTCCCGATGATGGACCTGGTCGGCCACCGCGACACGCTCGACCAGTGGGCCGAGCGCAAGGGCGCCGACGGCATCGGGGACTACTGGGCCGAGAAGAACCAGCGCTCGCTCGACGGTCTCCCAGCGCTCGCCGAGTGAGGCCGGTACCGTCCGGCCATGGCTGAACGAGATGTGACCGCACTGTTCGAGGGTGGAGCGTTCTTCGAGGGGCCGCGCTGGCGCGACGGCACCTGGTGGGTCTCCGACTTCTACCGCCAGACCGTCTCGCGCATCGCCCCCGACGGCACCGAGACCGTGGTGGTCGAGGTGGAGCACCAGCCTTCGGGCCTGGGCTGGCTGCCCGACGGATCGATGGTGATCTCGTCGATGAAGGACCACAAGGTGCTCCGCTACGCCGACGGCGCGCTGTCGACGCTGGCCGATCTGAGCGGCATGGTCGGCGGCCACCTCAACGACCTCGTCACCGACGCCAACGGCCACACGTTCGTCGGCAACTTCGGGTTCGACCTCATGGGCGGCGGCGACCCGGCACCGGCCCCGCTGATCCGGGTCGACCCCGACGGCGCGGTCACGGTGGCGGCCGAAGACCTGTACTTCCCGAACGGCACGGTGATCACGCCCGACGGCAGCACGCTGATCGTGGGCGAGACCATGGGCAACCGCTACACCGCCTTCGACCTGGGTGCCGACGGCAGCCTCACCAACCGCCGTCCGTGGGCGGTGTTCGGCGAGCTGCCCACCACCAGCTCCTTCGCCGAGGGCGTGGCCCAGATCAAGGTGTCGCCCGACGGGTGCACCCTCGACGCCGAGGGCCACATCTGGGCGGCCGACGCGCTCGGCAACCGCTGCGTGCGGGTGGCGCCCGGCGGCGGGATCGTCGAGGAGATCCGGGTCCCAGGCGGTCTCGGGGTGTACGCCTGCCAGCTCGGCGGCGACGACGGCACCACGCTGCTCCTCTGCTCGGCGCCCGACTTCTTCGAGCACAACCGGGTGGCCGCTCGGGAGGCGGTGCTGTTCACCACCACGGTCGACGTGCCCCACGCCGGGCTGCCGTAGCCGCCCGCCGCCGTAGCCTGAGCCGATGTCTGCCGAGCGCTTCGACCGTGTCCGTGCCGCCATGGCCGCCGCCGGGACCGACGTCCTGCTGCTGTCGGTGGGGCCCGACCTCCCGTGGCTGACCGGCTACGAGGCCATGCCGCTCGAGCGGCTCACCATGCTCGTCGTGCCGGCCGACGGCGCCGCCACGCTGGTGGTGCCCCGCCTCGAGGCGCCCCGAGTGGTGGAGAAGCCCGACCTGTTCGCCGTGCTCCCGTGGGACGAGACCGACGACCCGATCGCCGTGGTCGGCGGTCTGGTGGGTGCGGCCCCCGCCCTTGCTGTCGGCGACAAGACGTGGGCCCGCTTCCTGGTCGACCTCCAGGTGCAGCTTCCGGGCGCGTCGTGGCGCAAGGCCAGCGACATCACCGGGCCCATCCGGGCCGTGAAGGACGAGGCCGAGATCGCCGCCCTGCGCGCCGCCTCCCACGCCGCCGACCGGGTGGCGGCTCAGCTCCAGGCGGGGCAGATCCCGCTGGTCGGCCGGACCGAGGCCGAGGTGTCCGCCGACATCGGCAACCGCCTCATCGACGAGGGCCACCACCGGGTCAACTTCGCCATCGTGGCGGCGGGCGAGAACGCCGCCAGCCCGCACCACGAGCCCGGCTCGCGGGTGATCCGGGCCGGTGAGGTGGTGCTGTGCGACTTCGGCGGCACCATGGCCGCGCCCGACGGCACCGGCTACTGCTCCGACATCACCCGGTGCGTGTCGATCGGCGAGCCGCCCGCTGAGGTGGCCGAGGCCTACGCCGTGCTGCTCGAGGCCCAGCAGGCCGCGGTGGCCGCCGCCACCGTGGGCACCCCGTGCGAGGACGTCGATGCCGTCGCCCGCCGGATCATCACGGCGGCGGGCTACGGGCCCCGGTTCATGCACCGCACCGGGCACGGGATCGGCGTGGAGGAGCACGAGGACCCGTACGTGGTCTCGGGCAACGCCACGGCGCTGGTGCCCGGCCACGCGTTCAGCGTGGAGCCCGGGATCTACACGAGCGGCGCGTGGGGCATGCGCCTCGAGGACATCGTGGTGGCCGCGGCCGCCGGGCCCGATCCGCTGAACCTCACCGACCACTCGCTGGTGGTGGTGGACGGGTAGCTACTTGGCGCCCTGGCGCAGCGCCACCACGGGGATCGTCTTGGCCAAGATGGCCAGGTCGGTGGCGAGCGACCAGTTGTCGACGTAGTACAGGTCGAGCCGGGTGTAGTCCTCGAAGGTGGTGTCGGACCGGCCGCTGACCTGCCACATCCCGGTGATGCCGGGCTTGACCCGCAGCCGCTGGGTGAGCAGCGCGTCCCACTCCTCGGTCTCGTGGGGCAGGGCGGGACGGGGCCCCACCAGGCTCATGTCGCCGCGCAGGACGTTCCAGAACTGGGGGAGCTCGTCGAGCGACGTGACCCGGAGGAAGCGGCCCACCCGCGTGATGCGGGGATCGTCGGCCATCTTGAACAGGGGGCCGTCGGCCTCGTTCAGCTCGCGCAGGTCGGCGAGGCGGGCCTCGGCATCGACCACCATGGTGCGGACCTTCAGGACCGAGAACGGCTCGGAGTCGCGGCCGACCCGCACCTGGCGGAACAGCACCGGGCCCTTCGAGTCGAGCCGCACGGCGACGGCGACCACCGCCAGGATCGGCGCGGTGAGGATGAGCAGCATGCCCGCGCCGACCACGTCGAAGGTGCGCTTGGCCCACGCCCGCCAGCCGCCGCGGGTGACGGGCTCGACGTAGACGATGGGGAACCGGCCGAGCGGCCGCACGGTCAGCCGCTGCGACGAGATGTCGCGGAGGGTCGAGGAGAGCTCGACGTGGACGCCCTGGTCGAGCAGGTCGCGGGCCAGGCGGTTGGTGACGGCGCTCTCGACGGCGCTGGCCGCGACGATCACGCTGGCGTTGGGGAACTCGTGGAGGATGCCGGGCAGCTCGGCCACGCCGCCGAGCAGCGGCAGCCCGGGGACCGGCTCGCGGGCCGGGGCGCTGTCGTCGACGAACCCCACCACCTCGTAGCCGAGCCACGGCTCGGCCTGCAGCATGGCGGCGATGTCGCGTCCCTCCGGGTTGGCGCCGGCGATGATGACGTACCGGACCATCTGGCCGCCCGCCCGCAACCGCAGGAAGATCCGGCGGGCGATCTCCCGTTCGAGCGTGACGACGAGGATGGCGCACACGCACAGGACCACGAGGCCGCCGCGGCTCGGCAGGATCTTGACCAGGTTGGCGGCGAGGGCGACCGTGAGGGTGCCGAGCAGCGAGGCGTTGACCACGCGGCGGAACTCGTCGATGCGGCGGCCGATGAACCGGGTGTTGTAGAGCCGCTGGTTGGCGAAGATGGCCAGCCAGGCCGGGGTGATCAGCACGGAGGACCACCAGAGCTCCTTGGCGGAGTGGAGCGGCCCCAGGTTCCAGGCGTGGACCAGGACGCCGGCCATGGTGCTGAAGGTGAAGACGGCGAGGGCGTCGGCCGCCATCAGCAAGAGCTTGGGCCGCAGGCCGGCACCGGTTCGGCGGGGCGTGCCGCGGCCGGTCGCAGGCGCGACCTCGTCCGTCGCGGTGGACCGGGCGGTCATCTCGCTGGCGGTGCGCTCAGACATTGTCACGGAGCGTAGCGGATATTGGGAAAAGGTCACGATTGGTCACGAAACGTACCGGATCTCGGGGTTTGGTCCAGCAGGACCACCACGCCACGCGGTCCCGACCCGGTTCTCATCGGCACCAAGCCCTACGATCCGCGGCAATGCGAAGCTGGTCTCGGCGGCGAACCGTCGTCACGGTGGTCGCCGGCCTCCTGGTGGTCTGGCTGATCGGGGTGGGGTGGGCGCTGCTCGGCGCTCGCAGCCACGCCGACGCCGGCGCCGCCGAGCTCCGGTCGGTGCGCCAGCGGGCCACGATCGCCGCCCTGACCGCGCCATCCAGCCGCGCTGACCTGGGCGAAGCCCAACACGACTTCGACGCCGCCGCCGCCCGGCTCGACAGCCCGGTCCTGTGGCCGCTGCGGGTGGTGCCGGTCGTGTCGCGCCACCTCCGGGCGGCCGACAAGCTCGTCACCAGCGCCCAGGACGGCTCCCAGGCGGCCGACGATGCCCTGCGCGACCTCATCGCCCTGACCAAGCGGTCGCAGGCCGCCGGCCCCCAGCGGGTGACCACGCTCCGCGACCTGGCGGCGGTGGCCGGCCGGGCCCACCACGCGCTCGATGCCATCGATCCCGGGTCGCCCGACGCGCTCATCGGCCCGCTGGCCGACGCGGTGTCGGAGATGGATGCCCAGCGCGACGACGCCCGCCAGGCCGCCGCCGGGCTCCAGGCCACCAGCACCGCCCTCGCCGGGGTGCTCGAGGGCCCCGACCCCTACCTGCTGCTCGGCGCCAACAACGCCGAGATGCGCAACGGCGCCGGCATGTTCCTGTCGGCGTCCGAGGTGAGGTTCGACCACGGGTCGATGAGCCTCGGCGACGTCCGCCCCACGGCCGACCTGGTGCTGCCCAAGGGCTCCATCACCGCCACGGGTGAGCTGGCCGCCAACTGGCCGTGGCTCAACCCGGCGCGCGACCTCCGGAACCTCGGCCTGTCGGCCGACTTCCCGCAGAGCGCAGCGCTCGGTGTGCAGAACTGGGCCCGCGTCGACGGTGGCGGCCCGGTGGCGGGGACGATCGTGATCGACGTCGACGGGATCCGGAGCCTGCTCCGCGTGGTGGGGCCGGTCGAGGTCGACGGGGTCCGCTACACGCCCGACACGGTGCGCGGCGAGCTGCTCCGCCGCCAGTACCAGCGCTTCGACGGCGACCGGGACGGCCGCCGCGACCAGCTCGGGGCGGTGGCCCGGGCCATCTTCGAGCGCCTCGAGGCGGGGAGGTGGAAGCTGACCGACCTGGCCACCGAGCTCACCGATGCCGTGCAGGGCCGCCACCTCATGGTGTGGTCGGCCGATCCCAAGGTGAACGCGGCGTGGCACCATGCCGGCGCCGACGGCCACCTCACCGACCGGTCCGTGTCGGTCGCCCTGCTCAACCGCAGCGCATCGAAGCTCGATTCGTGGGTCGACACCGCCGCCGCCATCAGCACCGAGGCGGCCGGCGGCGGCCGGCGCCGGATCACCATCGTCTACGACATCGACAACCGGGCCCCGGCCACGGGCCCGCAGTACCAGGTGGGGCCCAACATCGACGGCATCGCCGCCGGCGACCACCGGGCCCTCGCCGTGGTCAACCTGCCGGCCGGATCGACCGAGGTGGCGATGGACGGCGCCGAGGTCTTCCTGCGCGGGGGCGACGGGCCCACGGTGGTCATCGGTGGTGACCTCACGGTCAAGCGGGGAACCAGGGCCAGGATCACGGTGACCGCCCTGCTCCCCGCTGGGCTCGACGAGATCACGCTGGAGCCCTCGGCGCGGATCAAGCCCACCGCCTGGGCCGTCGAGGGCGAGCCGCTCCGCACGGACCGGCGCCGGACCGTCCACCTCGGGGGCTGAGCCGGATCCGACCTCGGAGCGTGGCGGTACGGCTATTTGCTCACGCAGAGTGTTGACAGCGGTCAGACGAACACCTAGGGTGACCGCATGTCGACGAGCCGCCTCCTCCAGCTCACCGCCGCCGTGCTGGTGGCGGGGCTGCTGTGGGCCGCATCGGGGACCGCCGGCGCCACCGAGAACCCCGACTACACGGCGCCGCCGCCCACCGCGGTGGTCACCACGCCGCCGCCGGCGCCGTCGGTGAAGACCGCGGTGAAGGTGGCACCCCTGCGCACCCGGCTGGCCATCACGGGCTCCGACGCCTCGGGCACGGCCGCTCTGGGCGCCGGCCTGGTCATCGTCGGCGTCGGCGTGCTGGTGGTCCGCCGCCGGAGCATCGCCAGCCGGTAGCTGACAAGATCTTCATGGGCATTGCTTCCTGACAGCGGCGATGCGAAGAGCGGGAGAAGTCATCCTGGCCCGGCGGGAGACCGCCGGCGCCAGGATCGACGACCGGCCCGCCGGTCGGTGAGCGGGTCGACCACCGCCCGGAACGCCTCGATGGTGGCGGCCGACGCGCCCCGCTCCGGTGGGATCTTCACCCGATCGGGCCGGGCGATCGCCGCGTCGATCAGGTGGCGCAGCTCGTCCTCGTCGGCCGCGAGCCAGACCAGCTCCTTGGCCGCCATCCAGTCGGTGAACGCCACCTGGTGGTCGTCGACCACCTCGTTCAGGGCGCCGAGGCGCGGGATCACGATGGGCCGCTGGCCCACCGAACGGGCATCCATGATGGTGGCCGGCCCGCCCTGGGCGATCACCACATCGGCCCGGGCCATCTCGCCCACCAGCTCGTCGTAGCCGAGCATCACCACCGCGGTGCCGTGCTGGGGGGCCGTCGCGGTGCCGTGCTGGACCAGCACCTCCGCCTCGGGGTGGTCGGCCGCCCAGCGATCGACCCAGCCGATGAGCCGGTCGAAGCGGTGGTGGTCGGTGCCGACGGTGACGAGGACCCGTGGCGAGGTCACAGCAGCGGCCCGATCACGACGCTGCCGGGGTAGTGGGCCTGCTGCTCGGGCCACTGGACGCAGAACCGGGTGGCGATGGGTCGGACCAGCCGGCCCGTGAGGGTGGGGGAGTCGATCCGGTCGAACACCTCGACGTACACGGTGGGGATGCGCAGGGCGCGGGCCACCAGGAAGAACGGCACCGCGACCGCCGCGCCGGTGGACACGACCACATCGGGGCGCAGCCGCCGGACGTGGCGGAAGGCCAGGACGGTGTTGCGCAGGAGGTTGGGGATGTTGCGCGTGGTGGGGTGGTACGCCCAGATCACCGCCTCGCTCGCGAGCAGCGAGGTGGCGTCGGGCTTGTCGAACGTGACCCACGTGCGGATCACGTCGTCCCACCACGGCGACAGCCGCATGAGCTGGGCCAGGTGGCCTCCGGCCGAGCCCACGAGCAGGGCGTGGGGGCGGTCGAGGGCATCGGTCACCGGGGGAACGGTAGTGGCCGAGTGGCCGCACCCAGGGCAGGGTCCGTACCCTCGGCATCGCCATGTTCTGTGTGACGACGTGATCGACCTCGACGCCGCCTCCTTCCTGCTGCAGTGGGCGGTGGGCGGGCTCTTCTTCACCTGGGTCACGACCCGTCGCCGAGAGGTCGGCATCGGCTACGGCTGGATGATGCGGATCACCTTCGGGCTGATGGCGCTGGCATCGCTGCTGGCGAGCCACTTCCTCGGCTCGGTCCCCGTCCGCGACGCCGCCGCGGTGGGCGTGGTGCTGGCCACCGGGTTCGCCCTGCTGGTGTCGGTGCAGCGCAAGGCGGCGGGCGTCCGCGGCCAGCGCGAGGTGGTCGAGCGGCGCTCGGCCCGGGTGGCCGCCATGACGGGGATCGACCGCGACGAGCAGCGCTTCGACAAGGACGGCCCCGAGTTCCCGCCCGCCCTCGACCTGATCGCTCCGGCCATCGGCATCGTCGGCCTGGTGGCGGCGGGGATCGACGCCGGGTCGCCGGCCTGGCTGTCGGTGCTGCGCATCCTGGTCGGCGCCGCGTTCCTCGGGTCCATCACCGACGCCATGCTGCTGGGCCACTGGTACCTGGTGCAGCCCGGCCTGGCGCGCGGGCCGCTCCTGGAGCTGGTGCGGTGGACCCAGTGGATCTGGCCCTTCGAGGTGGCCGTGATGCTGATCCCGGTCGGCATGGTCTCGGTGCTCAACGGCACCATCGACGACCACTACGGCGGCATCCTCGGCTGGATGTGGGTGACGTGCGCGGTGACCACCCTCGGCCTCCTGATCGTCACCCGGGCGGCCCTCCGCGAGCGGCAGTACTCGGCGGTCATGGCTGCCACCGGGCTGCTCTACCTCGCGATCCTCACGGCGTTCGGCACCGACCTCGTCGCCCGCGCCGTCCTCTCCTGACGCCGGCGCCTAGACCGATCGGATGACGTCGGCCTGGCCGATGCCGACCTTCACGACCACGTACAGGCGCGGCGCCGCCCGCTCGGCGGGCCCGGTGCTGGTGGCGGGCAGGATGCGATCGACGCGCACGTCGGTGCCCTCGAGGTCGACGTCGGCGCCGTCGACGAGGACGGTGCCCGCGCTGACGTGGCCCTGGAGGTGGACGACGGCCTCGGCGGGGACCCGGATGGTCGCGGTACCGATGCCCACGGCCACCCGGACCGTGGTCGACGAGCCGGGCCGGAGGGCCAGGTCGCTGAGATCGACCTCCTGGTGCCCGATGCCCAGGCGGTAGCTCGGCGCGATCTCGCCGGCGGTGGCGGGGGCGGCCAGTCGGGTGCCGACGCCGGCCCGGAGGTGCACACCGGGGATCAGCGCGACGACCAGGACCGGGGTCACGAGCAGGGTGAGCAGGGCGACGGTCCACGACCATCCGACGACCACGCCGGCGCCCAGCCCGATCAGCAGCACGACCAGGACGGCCGCAGGGACCACCCAGCCCGACGCCCGCCAGGCCCCGGTGGCCCACAGGACCGTGCCGGCGCCACCGACGAGCAGGGCGGCGAGCACGGTGGTGTTGCGGACCGACCGCTGCCGGGCCCGGCGGGCGACCACCTCCGGGTCGAGCGGGAGGCGCATCGGCTCGACGGCCGGCGGGGCGACCAGGGTGGCGTCGCCCGGCGAGCCGATCGCAGAAGCCGCGGCCGCGGCCGGCTCGGCGCGGGTCGATCGGGTGGCGATGAGGTAGCCGACGATCCCGAGGCCGACGAGGAAGGGGACGGCGCCGACATCGCCGCCGTGCACCACCGAGGCCAGTCCGGTGATCGCCACGATGGCGACCGCGACGAGGACCACGAGCAGCACGATGGCGCCGGTGTCGCTGCCGTGGTCGCGGAACCAGCGGACCGCCGGCGCTTCATCGTCCTCGTCGTCGGGCAGCAGCAGCCAGGCCGCCGCGTAGAGGCTGAGGCCCACGCCGAGCGACACGACGGCCACCACCACGAACGCGAGGCGCACGAGCAGGGGGCTGATGCCGAGGTAGCGGGCCACGCCGCCGGCGACGCCGGCGAGGTGGCGATCGGTCGACGCCCGGCGGAGCCGGCGGGTGGTGTCGGTGAACGGGTCCGTCACGGTGTCTGGTGCCATGGAGCCATCGTGAGGCCGCCCGGGTGCGCGCACCATCGGGCATGTCCCGCCCGCGACCCCCAGCACCCTGAGGCCGCCTCGGGGTCATCCCCGATGTCGCCCGGTCGGCCCGGGTGCGAGCATGGGGACCCATGTCCTCCACCCCTGGGCCGTCCGGCGCCCCGCCGCCCGCCCCGTTCCTCAGCTCGCCGCGCCGCCGCCGGTTCGCGTTCGGGCTCGACTGGTCGCCCGGGCCGCCGTGGCGCAGCCGCGACGACCGCCTGCTCGCCGGGCTGGCCGGGGGCGTGGCCGAGTGGACCGGGGTCTCGTCGGTCATCACCCGGGCGGTGTTCGCGTTCGTGATCGTGGGCAGCGTGATCGGTCCGGTGGTCTACGTGCTGGTCGCGGTGATCCTGCCGGTGTCGGACCGGTCGGTCGCACCCGAGGACCGCCCGATCCGGCTCCCGCAGGGCACGGCGCTGAGCCGGGCCGGAATGGCCCTCGCCGTCGCCATCGGCGCCACCGTCGTGCTCCAGGCGCTCGGGATGTGGTTCGGCAGCGACCTGGGCCTGCCCGCCGCGCTCGCCGCGGCCGGGCTCTCCCTGGTGTGGGCCCGCACCGACCAGGAGCGCCGTGAGTTCTGGCGCTCGCGCCTGGTCCGCCTCCCCGGCGACGCGCCGGCCGCGGCACCCGATCGGCTGCCGATCCCCGTGCCGTCGCGCTGGCGCCTCCTGCTGGGCGGGGCGCTCTTCCTGATCGGCACCGTCTGGGTGCTCGACGCCACCGACCCCGGATCGGTCTACCCGGTGCTCACCGCCATCGCCATGACCGTCGGCGGCGTGGTGCTGGTCGCGGGCCCCTGGCTGTCGGCCCTGTGGCGCGACCTGGCTGACGAGCGGGCCGAACGGATCCGCTCCGACGAGCGCGCCGAGGTGGCAGCCCAGCTCCACGACTCGGTCCTCCAGACCCTGGCCCTGATCCAGCGCCACCCGGAGACCACGCGCCACGTCGCCCAGCTGGCCCGCCAGCAGGAGCGGTCGCTGCGGGCCTGGCTGTTCGAGATCGAGGGGACCGGCGACGGCGAGGCGCTCGACGGCTCCTTCGGGGACCGGCTGCGCTCCACCGCCCACGAGGTGGAGGACCGCTTCGACCTGCCCGTGGAGCTGGTCCTCGTCGGCGACCTCCCGCCCGGTGCCTGCGACGGGCGGATCGACGCGGTGGTGGCTGCCGCGCGCGAGGCGATGGCCAACGCCGCCAGCCACAGCGGCGAGGCGCTCGTGTCGGTGTTCGCCGAGGTGAGCCCGAAGGCGGTGTCCGTGTTCGTGCGCGACCGAGGGGTGGGGTTCGATCCGGCCGCCGTGGCGCCCGACCGCCAGGGCGTGCGCGAGTCGATCGTCGCCCGGATGGCGCGCAACGGC
The DNA here is from genome assembly GCF_049993875.1 of Aquihabitans sp. McL0605. Lineage (NCBI taxonomy): Bacteria > Bacillati > Actinomycetota > Acidimicrobiia > Acidimicrobiales > Iamiaceae > Aquihabitans > Aquihabitans sp. McL0605. The sequence continues at coordinate 671,531 of NZ_CP188252.1, read as the reverse complement.
GGCCGAGCCACCGTGACCAGCGCCCCCGGCGAGGGCACCGAGATCGCACTCGAGCTCGACCGGTGACGCGGGTCTTCCTGGTCGATGACCACACGCTGTTCCGCGCCGGCGTCCGCGCCGAGCTCCAGGGCGAGGCGGCGATCGAGCTCGTGGGCGAGGCGGGCGACGTGGCCGACTCGGTCGAGGGCATCGTGGCGACCGCTCCCGACGTGGTCCTGCTCGACGTGCACCTGCCCGGCGGAGGCGGCCAGGCGGTCATCCCGGCCGTCCACGCCGTCCACCCGGAGGTGCGGTTCCTGGCCCTGTCGGTGTCCGACGCCGCCGAGGACGTGATCGCCGTCATCCGCGCCGGCGCCCGCGGCTACGTCACCAAGACCATCGACCGGGCCGGGCTGGTCGATGCGGTGGCCCGCGTGGCCGCCGGCGACGCCGTGTTCTCGCCCCGGCTGGCCGGCTTCGTCCTCGATGCGTTCGCCGGGGAGGCCCCGGCGGTGATCGACACCGAGCTCGATGCGCTGACCCCCCGCGAGCAGGACGTCCTGCGCCTGATCGCCCGCGGCTACACGTACAAGGAGCTGGCCCGGCGCCTGTCGATCTCCCCGAAGACGGTCGAGACCCACGTCTCGTCGGTGCTGCGCAAGCTCCAATTGTCGAGCCGCCACGAGCTCACCCGGTGGGCGGCCGACCGCAAGCTCCTGTGATGCCCTGACCAGGACCGACGGATCACTTGAAGGTCGCCGGTTCCCGCCGATCAGTTCTAGGACCACGGAGAGATGACGTTGCCTGAGCTCCTGCTCCAAGAGACCAGCCCGTACAACACCCGGCGCGCCTCGCTCCTGCGCGGCGACGGTGACCTCTACCTGTACCTCGAGGACCTGGTGGGGCCCACGCCGGCCACCACCTCGGCCGTCTGGGTGGCCAACTACCTGCCCGCTCCCACGGAGGAGTCCGAGCCGTCGCACGGCGGCGCCCCGCCGCGCATGGGGGCCGGCGGCACCCGGTTCCCCGAGGGCTGCCCCGATCTGGGCCGGGCCATGGACCTGGTCTGGTTCGAGGAGGGCGACGCCGTCGCGGTGGTCGACGCCGAGGGCGTGCTGGCCGCCATCCCCGGCTGGGCCGGCCGCAGCGAGTTCTACGGCTACTCCCGCTACGCACGCGGCCGCACCGGCCTGGCCTGGGAGCTCACCCGCGATGCCGGCCAGGCGCTGGCCACCAAGGTGGTCGAGTCGCGCGAGTTCTGGAACTGGCGGGGCAACGGCGCCTGGGGCGAGGTCCGCGCCACCGGCCTGGCCCACATCGAGGAGCACACCGGGCCGCAGGAGGCGGCGTGGCCGCTCGGCACCTCGGCCTTCCCCGAGCTGATCGCCACCCGGCACCGCGTCGGGCAGCTGCCCGTCTGGGTCACGGCCACCACCGGCCTGTCCGCCCAGCGCATGGCCGGTGTCGAGCAGTACGTCGACGACCCCGACAAGGCCGGCCGCATCGAGCTGGCCATCGCCCGCACCGTGCCCGACCAGGCCGGCGCCGAGCTGCTCAGCTCGCTCGCCACCATCCCGTTCGGCCGCTGCACCTGGTTGGGCGAGGGCCACACCATCGGTGGCTCGCCCGGCAACTACCCCGACTTCGGCGCCGACAAGGCGGCCGTGCTCCTTACCGCCAACCCGCCCCAGGGCAACCGGTACCCGATGCCCGACCTGCGCGGCCTGCTGCGCCGTCGCGAGCCCGTGGTCTACCTGTGGGTGATGGTGATCGACGAGGAGACGTTCCGCCTCGCCCGCGGCCGTGACGCCCGCGCCGCGGTGGCCCACCTCCAGAGCAACGGCGCCACCTGGGTGCAGTGACCCCGGCCCGCCCGGTGGCTACCGATGGTCAGCGGGCGACGAAGTACTTGGCCTTGGGGTGGTGGCAGATGATGGCGCTGGTGGACTGCTCCGGCACGAACTGGTAGCCGGTGTCCTCGTTGACCTCGAGCCCGATGCGCTCGGCTTCGAGGAGCTTGGCGACGCGCTCGTTGTCCTCGAGGTCGGGGCACGCGGGGTAGCCCCACGAGTAGCGGCCGCCGCGGTACTGCTGGCGGAACAGGCCGCCGACGGTGGGCGCGTCCTCGTCGGCGAAGCCCATCTCCTCGCGGACCCGGCGGTGCCAGAGCTCGCAGAGGGCCTCGGCCATCTCGACGCCGATGCCGTGGAGCATCAGGTACTCCTGGTACCGGTCGGCCTTGAACAGCTCGGCCGTGCGCTCGGAGACCTTGGCGCCCATGGTGACGATCTGGAACGCCACGTAGTCGACGTCGGGGCTGTCGATCGGCCGGAAGAAGTCGGCGATGCACAGGTGCGGGTCCTTGAGGCTCCGCGGGAAGCCGAACCGGGTGATCTCCCGGTCGCGCGACTCGTCGGCCCAGATGACCAGGTCGGTGCCGTCGCCGTTGCAGGGCCAGTAGCCGTAGACGAGCTGGGGCTGCAGCAGGTCGTCGGCGCGGGCCTTGTCGAGCTGGTCGCGCAGCTCGGGGCGGAGGCGGGCCTTGAAGTCGTCGTCGGACTCGCCGGCCTCGGGCCGGAAGCCCCACTGGTTGCGGAACAGGGCCGTCTCGTTCAGGTAGGCGGCGATGTCGTCGAGGGGGACGCCCTTGATGACGCGGCTGCCCGTGAACGGCGGCACGAAGATGGGGTTGTCGGTCTCGACGGCGGGGGAGCGGTCGGGCAGCTCGATGCCGCTGTCGTCGCGCTCCTCGATGCCGGCCCGGGCGCGCACCGTGGACTCCGACGGGACCATGCCCCAGTCGGGATCGTCCTTCGCCGGGTCGCGCCGGATCTCGCCCAGCTGGTCCATGACGCGGAGGCCCTCGAAGGCGTCCTTGCCGTAGAACAGCCGGCCCTCGTAGACGTTGCGGAGGTCTCGCTCGACGTACGAGCGGGTGAGCGCGGCGCCGCCGAGCAGCACCGGGATGCTGGCCAGCTCGCGGGTGTTGAGCTCCTGGAGGTTGTCGCGCATGATGAGCGTGCTCTTGACCAGCAGGCCGCTCATGCCGATGGCGTGGGCGTCGACCTCGAGGGCCTTCTCGATCATCTCGGAGATCGAGATCTTGATCCCGATGTTGTGGACCTCGTAGCCGTTGTTGGTGAGGATGATGTCGACGAGGTTCTTGCCGATGTCGTGGACGTCGCCCTTCACCGTGGCGAGCACGATGCGCCCCTTGGACGAGTCGACCCCGTCTTCGGCCTTCTCCATGAACGGCTCGAGGTAGGCCACCGAGGCCTTCATGGTCTCGGCGCTCTGGAGCACGAACGGGAGCTGCATCTCGCCGGCGCCGAACAGCTCGCCGACCACCTTCATGCCGCCGAGGAGGTGCTCGTTGATGATGTCGAGCGCGGGGATGCCCTCGGCCATGGCCGCATCGAGATCGACGGTGAGGTTCTCGCGGTCGCCGTCGATGATGCGGTGGTGGAGGCGCTCGCCGACCGGCCACCCGGACCGGTCGACCTTCTCCTCCTTCTGGACCTTGACGTCGGCGAAGACGTCGAGGAACTTGGCGAGCGGGTCGTAGTCGTCGGCGCCCTCGGACAGGGCGCCGGCGGCGCCGCGGCGGTCGTAGATGAGGTCCATGGCGACGTCTCGCTGCTCCTCGGGGATCTTGCTCAGCGGCAGGATCTTCGAGGCGTGGACGATGGCGGAGTCGAGGCCCACCTGCTGGCACTCGTGCATGAACACGCTGTTGAGCACGTGGCGCGAGGCGGGCGACAGGCCGAAGCTCACGTTGGAGAGGCCGAGCGTGGTGAAGCAGCCCGGGATCTCCTCCTTGATGGCCTTGATGGCGTCCATGGTCTCGATGGCGTCGCGGCGCAGGTCGTCGTCGCCGGTGGAGAGGGGGAAGGTGAGGGCGTCGAAGATGAGGTCCTCGTTCTCCAGGCCGTACGTGTCCCGGGCCAGCTCGGCGATGCGCTTGGCCACCCGGACCTTCCACTCGGCGGTACGGGCCTGGCCCTCCTCGTCGATGGTGAGGCAGATGACCGCCGCGCCGTACTCCTTGGCCAGCTTGAACACCCGGTCCAGGCGCGAGCCCTCGGCGAAGCCGTCTTCGAGGTTGGCCGAGTTGAGGATGGCACGGCCGCCGATCCACTGGAGGCCGGCCTCGATGACCTCGGGCTCGGTGGAGTCGAGCACCAGGGGCGCGTTGGCCTGGGTGGCGAAGCGGCTGGCGATCTCGTCCATGTCGCCGGTGCCGTCGCGCCCGACGTAGTCGACGCAGACGTCGAGCACGTGGGCACCGCTCTTGATCTGCTCGGTGGCCATGGCCGAGCACGTGTCGTAGTCGCCCGCGAGCATCGCCTCGCGGAACTTCTTGGAGCCGTTGGCGTTGGTGCGCTCGCCGATCATCAGGGCCGACAGGTCCTGGTGCAGCGGGACCGCCGAGTAGATCGACGCGACCGACGGCTCGTGGTCGATGGTGCGCACCGCTCGGGTGAGGTTGGGCGCCATGTCGGCGAGCAGCTTGATGAACTCGGGCGTGGTGCCGCAGCAGCCGCCGATCACCTGGACGCCGAGCTCCTCGACGAAGCGCCGCTGGTGGGTCTCCATCTGCTCGGGCGTGAGGTCGTAGTGCATCTTGCCGTCGACCACGCTGGGGAGGCCGGCGTTGGGGAGCACGGAGATCGGCACCCGGCTGTGCTGCGACAGGTGGCGGATGTGCTCGCTCATCTCGGTGGGCCCGGTGGCGCAGTTGAGGCCGACGATGTCGACGCCGAGCGGGTCGATGGCGGCGAGGGCGGCGCTGATCTCGGTGCCGACGAGCATGCGGCCGGTGAGCTCCATGGTGACCTGGCACTGGATCGGGACCTGGCGCCCGATCTTGGCCATGGCCCGACGCACGCCGATGATCGACGCCTTCACGGCGAGGAGATCGAAGTGGGTCTCGAGGATGAACAGGTCGACCCCGCCCTCGAGGAGCCCTTCGGCGGCCACCTGGTAGTGGTCGCGGAGCTCGGCGAAGCGGATCTGGCTGAGCGAGGGGGCCTTCGTGCCCGGGCCGAGCGAGCCGGCCACGTAGCGCTTGCGATCGGGCGTGGAGAAGCCGTCGGCCACCTCGCGAGCGATGCGGGCGTTGGCCAGGGCGATCTCGTGGCTGCGATCGGCCATGCCGTACTCGCCGAGCGGCACGCCGAAGGCGCCGAAGGTGTTGGTCTCGACCACATCGGCGCCCACCTCGAAGTAGGCGGTGTGGAGGGCGGCGATGACGTCGGGCCGGGTGATGCCGAGGTAGTCGGTGCAGCCCTCGAGCGCCTCGCCTCCGTAGTCGTCGAGGGAGAGGTCCTGGGTCTGGAGCCACGTGCCCGTCGCCCCGTCGTACACGACGACGCGTTCGGCTACGAGATCCAGGAATGACGAGGTGCTCACCCGCAGCAGGCTACCGGCGGCCCCCAACCGGCCCGTAGTTGGTTCGCCCGCCGTAGGCTCCGCCGGGCATGGCGAACACGATCAAGATCTACACGCGCAAGGGTGACGACGGGACCACGGGCCTGTACGGCGGAGGCCGCGTCCCCAAGGACTCGGCGGCCCCCGAGGCGTACGGGACGGTCGACGAGGCCCAGGCCGCGCTGGGGGTGGCGCGATCGCTGGCCGAGCGCGGGGGCGACCTCGACCGGATCCTCATCGGCATCGAGCGGGACCTCTGGGCGCTGATGGCCGAGCTGGCCACCGAGCACGACAAGGCCCACAAGCTCGTCGACGGCACCAGCCGCGTCACCGCCGAGATGGTGGCCGCCCTGGAGGCGACCATCGACGACGTGACCGCCCGGTTCGAGCAGCCCACCGAGTTCGTGGTCCCCGGCGAGACCCAGGTCTCGGCCCACCTCGACGTGGCCCGCACCGTGGTCCGTCGCGCCGAGCGCCGGTCCATGGCGGTCGTCGCCGAGGGCTCCCAGGTCGTGCCGTACCTCAACCGGCTGTCGGACCTCTGCTGGACGCTGGCCCGGTGGAGCGAAGGCGTCTCGATCATCACCAAGACCCTCCCGACGAAAGAAGCGTGACCGTGTCGGACCGCATCACCGCCCTCGAGACCTCGGTCGCCCGGCTGCGCGCCATCGTCGAGCCCCTCGACGCCGCCCAGCTCGCGCGGCCCGCCTACCCGAGCGAGTGGACGCTCGCCGACGCCTTGTCGCACCTCGGGTCCGGGGCCACGATCATGAAGCAGAACATCGAGGCCCACCTGGCCGGGACCGAGACGCCCGCCGACTTCAACCAGGGGGTGTGGGACCTCTGGAACGCCAAGGCCCCCGAGGACCAGGCCGCCGACTCGCTGGCGGCCGACCAGGCGCTGTTCGACCGCATCGCGTCGCTCGCCGACGAGCAGCGAGCAGCGTTCTCGCTCCCCCTCGGGCCGATGACCCTCGACTTCGACAGCGCGCTGGCCCTTCGCCTCAGCGAGCACGCGCTGCACACCTGGGACGTCGAGGTGGGGCTCGACCCATCGGCCACCATCCCCGGCGACGTCGCGGCCCACGTCATCGACAAGCTCGACATCGTGCTGCGCTTCGGGGCCAAGCCCGACGGCGTCGTCCGCTCGCTGGCCGTCGAGACCACCGATCCGCAGGCCGACCTGGTCCTCGCCACCTCAGCTGACGAAGCCTCGCTCGGAGCAGGCCAGCCGACCGGCGCACCCGACCTCCTGATCCCCACCGAGGCCCTGATCCGCCTGGTCTACGGCCGGCTCGACCCCGACCACGTACCCGCGGGTGTCGACGAAGCGGTCATCGCCGGCCTGCGCCCGGTCTTCCCGGGGATCTAGGTCGCCGCGCCGACACCCGAGGTCGGCACCATCTCGAACCGGTACCCCAGCCGAGCCCGCTCGGCGGTGGTCTCCTCGGCGAGCCGGCGGGCTCCGATCGGGTCCCCCTGCCGGGCGGCGATCTCCGCCTGCGCCCCGCGGGCGTCGATCGACAGGAGCGGGAACCGGTTCACCTCGGCCAGGTGCAGCAGGGCACAGGCGGCGGCCGCCGCTCCTTCGAGGTCGTCGGTGGCGAGGGCCAGCTGCGCCCGGCCCAGCAGCACCTCTGCGGCCAGCAGGGGGGCCGGCCCCATCTCGCCGACGAGCCGCTCGTCCTCCTCGACCATCGCCCGGACCACCGCGTGGCGGCCGGTGGCGAGCAGCGGGACGTTGAGCATGGCCTGCGGCTGGACGCGGCACGCGGGCACCAGCGCCGTCTCCTCCCAGTACTGCTCGGCCAGGATCGAGGCCAGCTCGTGGTCGCCGGCGACCAGCACCCGGTGGAGCTCGTCGAGCACGACGAGGTGGTGCAGCACCGCGATCGGGTTGGGGCGCAGCCACGGCTGCACCCGGTCGAGCGCGGCCCGGTCGCCGGCCAGCACGGCCGCGCGCCCGACCGCGCCGACGGCCGACACCGTGAACGCCGGATCCCGCGGCACCGGGCCGATCGAGCGCGCGCACGCCTCGGCCAGCCGCCCTCGAGCGGTGGCGCTCATCACCTCGGCGGCGTAGCCGTTCCCGACGGTGTCGACGCTGAACGCGACGCGCTGGCGGAGGGTCATGCGGCGAAGCTCGTCGAGCCAGCGGTCGGTGTCGTCCAGCACGCCGCAGACTGCCGACATGTAGGCGGCGAAGCCGACGTAGACCGAGATCTCCAGGTCGTTGCCGCCCGCGATGATCCGGTCGGCGTAGCGGCGGGCCGGACCGAGGTCGCCCCGGTAGGCGGGGATCATCGCCCGGCCGCGGGCCAGCCACACCTGGGCCTGCTCGTCGGCCGGGTCGAGCCGCGCCGCCACCTCGGCGGCCAGCCCGGTGATGTCGTACCCGGCCCCCGTGGCCGCGGCCATCTGGGCGGCCACGGCGCCGGCCCACTCGGCGGCCAGCTCGCCGTCGCGGTCGAACGCCATGAGCCAGTCCCACGTGTCGCGCAGGTTGGCGGCGTGCCCGAGCATGCTGCGCACCGAGGCCAGCCCCCGGCACATCTGCATCACCGCTTCGGGGTCGTGGACCCGGGCCCAGTCCATGGCCGCCACCACCTCGGGCATGGCCCGCACGAACGGGGCGCGGTCGATGCCCCGGGCCCCCGTGCCGACGGACGTGCACCACCCGGCGAGGTACCGGGCGTGGCGGTGGCGGGCGCCGTCCACCTCGGCCGCGCGGCCGAGGTCGAGGCACGCGTGCCGGGTGGTCTGCAGCAGGCGGTAGCGGTTGGTCGCCTCGTCGAGCTGCACCAGGCCCTTGTCGACGAGCCGGCCCAGCGCCTCGTGCACCCCGGCTCGGTCGACGATCTCACCGTCGGACCCCACGGCCTCGGCCGCCTGCTCGCCGAACGGCGAGGCGAACACCGCGAGCCGGTGGAGCACGAGCCGCTCCCGCTCGTCGAGCTGGGCGACGCTCCACGCGATCGAGGCCCGCATGGTCTGGTGGTGCGACACGTCCGCCGGCGAGCCGCGGTCGAGCGGTGCCAGCGTGCGCTCGAGGTCGGCCGCGAGCCGCTCGAGCGACATGGTGCGGATGCTCGCCGCGGCCAGCTCGATGGCGAGCGGAAGGCCGTCGAGCTGGTGGCAGATGGTGATCACGGCGGGGATCGACGACGGCTCGATCCGCAGGCCGGGCCGCGCCGCGGCCACCCGGTCGAGCAGCAGCCGGGCGGCGTCGGAGCGCTGGAGGTCGTCGGAGGTCGCCGGGCCGGGCTGCGCCGGGTGGGGGAGCGAGAGCGCCGGCACCTGCCAGACCAGCTCGCCGGGCAGGCCGAGCGGCTCGCGGCTCGTCACGACGATCCGACACCCGGTGCTCCCGCGCAGGACCCGCTCGGCGAGGCACGCCACCGCCGTGAGCACGTGCTCGGCGTTGTCGAGGATGAGCAGCGCGGGCCGCTGCTCATCGATGTGGCGGGTGAGCTGCTCGATCAGGCCGTCGTCGCCGGCGGCGTGCAGGCCCGTGGCCATCGCCACCCGCTCCACCACCTGGTCGGAGGCCACCACCGAGGCCAGCTCGACCCAGTGGATCGTCTCGGTCCGACCGCTCGGCGTCGTCCGCTGCGCCCGGCGCCGCGCCGCCTGCAGCGCCAGCCGGGTCTTCCCGCACCCGCCTGCACCGGTGAGGGTCACGAGGCGGTGCGCATCGCTCAGCGCCGCGACCGTGGCGGTGTCGGCGTCGCGCCCGATGAACGAGCTCCACGGCGCGGGGAGGCCGTGGCCCGCCGAGGTGGGTGCCGACGCGATGGCGCGATCGAGCGCCACCAGATCGGGCGACGGCTCGGTGCCGACCTCGTCGAGGAGCATCCGCCGGTACTCCTGGTAGGAGCGGAGCGCGTCGAGCTGCCGGCCGGAGCCGGCGAGCGCCTCCATCTGCAGGGCGCGGGGCCGATCGCGGAACGCGTGCTCGGCGATGAGCGGGTCGAGGTGGGCGAGCGCGCGGGCCCACTCGCCGGATGCGACGAGGTTGGCCACCAGCTCCTCGGTGGCGGCGGCGCGCAGCTCCCCGAGGCGGTGCGCCTCGACCTCCGCCCAGGGCTCGTGGGCGAACTCGGCGTAGGCGACCCCGCGCCACTGGTCCAGCGCCGCTTCGAGCAGCAGCCGGGCCTGGGAGCAGTCGCCCGTGGTCCGGGCCTCGTCGAGGAGCCGCTCGAAGCGCGCCGCGTCGATCGAGTCGGTGCGGAGCTCGTAGCCAGGGGCAGCCGTGAGGAGGGTGTCGAAGCCGACGACGCGCCGCAGCCGGCTCACCGAGGTGCGCAGCGCTCCCGGGCTCAGCCCGAGGTGGTCCTCGAGCTCCTCGGACCGGACGATGGTGTTCGCGCGCAGCACGAGGTGGCTGACCAGACGGCGCTGGGCGTCGCTGGCGAGGTTGATCCGGTTCCCTGCGGGCCCCACCAGCTGAACGGGCCCCAGCACCATGAACTCCATGCGAGCACCTCTCCGTGCTCGACCCACCGGTCAGGTGAACGCTACCCCACCCTCCGCGCGCAGGCCCCGGGAAGTGACGCGCTCCTGTAACAGCCCATCCCCAAGATGGACGGGAACCCCTTGGCGACCGTCGAGGGACGCACCCGAGGGAGCCCGCTCATGTACCTCTTCGCACGGACCGCCAGAATGAACACGCAGCGCACCTTGGACGCCACGGCGTTCGCCATCGACATCGCTGCCCAGGTCCACACCATCACCGGTGTCGAGGTGCACACCTGGTCGCTGCTCTACGGAGGGCCGATCAACTCGGTGGCCTGGACGGCGACGGTCGAGTCGCACGCCGAGATGGGCGCGATCGGGGAGAAGCTCATGGCCGACCCCGGCTACGTGACCCGCATCGGTGAGTCCGCTGAGCTCTTCGAGTCGGCTCCCGAGGACGCGCTCACCGAAGTGGTGGCGACGGTCAACGAGAGCCCGACCCTCGGCGAGTACGCCAGCGTGGTGACGGCGCAGTGCGCCGAAGGGAAGATCGCTGACGCCATGGGCTTCGGCGTCGACATCTTGAACCACGTCGCCAAGGTGACCGGCCTCCCGAGCATGCTGACCCGCTCGCTCTACGGGCCCTGGGCGTCGATGTCGTGGATCACGCTGGCGAGCTCGCTCGACGCGGTCGACGCGGCCAACGCCGCCATGGGCGCCGATCCGGAGTACATCCAGAAGGTCGATGGGTCCGCGGGGCTGTTCCTTCCCAACTCGGGCAGCAGCATCCTCAGCCAGCGGATCGCTTGAGCGGCCAGCCCCCACGGCGTGACCTGGAGTCCTAGTCTCCGAGCATGCCTGTCACCGTCACCATCGAACACGCCCCTGGATTGCCCGACGATCTACCAGAGGGCGCAGCGGTCGCCCTCGGCGTGCGCGTCGGCCACCTTGCCGACGATGCCCCCGGCGTCGACTCCACGGCCGCTGCGCTCGCCGGCTTCGAGGGCAAGGTCGGCCAGGTCTGGTCGGCCAGCGTCGACGCCGGCATCCGGCTCCTCGTCGGCCTCGGGGCCGAGCCCGACCCCGCCGACTTCCGCAAGATCGGCGCGGCCACCAGCAAGGCCGCGGCCAAGCAGGCTGCGCTCCACGCCGACCTCCTCGGCCACCTCGACGGTGCCGCTCGCGCCGCGGCTGCCGAGGCGCTGACCCAGGGCCTGATCCTCGGCACCTACCGCTTCACCCGGTACAAGGCGGCACCCGAGGGCACCAAGCTGGCCGCGATCACCGTCGTGGGCAAGGGCGGCAAGGGCACCACCAGCGCGGTCGACAAGGGCACGGCACTGGGCACCGCCATGGTGCTCACCCGAGACCTCGTCAACACGCCCGGCGGCGACCTCACCCCCAAGGCGTTCGCCGCCGAGGCGCAGAAGGTGGCCGACGCGGTGGGCCTCGAGATCGAGATCCTCGACAAGGCCGCCATCAAGAAGGCCAAGCTCGGCGGCCTGCTCGGCGTGAACCGCGGCTCCACCCAGGAGCCCCGCTTCGTGAAGCTGACCCACCGGCCCGAGGGTCGCCCCAAGGGCAAGGTGGCGCTCGTGGGCAAGGGCATCACGTTCGATGCGGGCGGCCTCAGCATCAAGCCCACCAGCGGCATGGAGTGGATGAAGGGCGACATGGGCGGCGCCGCCACCGTGCTCGGCGCCATGAGCGTGGTGCCGCTGCTCGCCCCCAGGACCGAGGTGGTGGCGTACCTCCCGCTCACCGACAACATGCTCGGCGGCGACGCCACCCGGGTGGGCGACGTGCTCACCGCCCGCAACGGCAAGACCATGGAGGTGCTCAACACCGACGCCGAGGGCCGCCTGATCCTGGCCGATGCCCTGAGCCTGGCCGTCGAGGACGAGCCCGACGCCATCATCGACCTCGCCACCCTCACGGGGGCGTGCATGGTGGCGCTCGGCGATCGCACCGCCGGGGCCATGGGCAACAACAAGGCGCTCAGCGAGCGGGTGCTCGAGGCGGCCGGCACCCAGGGCGAGGCCATGTGGCCGCTGCCGCTGCCCGACCACCTGCGCAAGGCCATCGAGAGCGAGATCGCCGACCTCCGCAACATCGCCACCACCCCGTACGGCGGGGCGCTGTCGGCCGGCCTCTTCCTCGAGGCCTTCGTCGACGACGTGCCGTGGCTGCACCTCGACATCGCCGGGCCGTCCGACACACCGTCGGCCTACGACGAGAACGCCCGGGGCGGAACCGGCTTCGGGGTGCGCACCCTCATCGCCGTGCTGGCCGGCTGGACCAAGCTGCCCGCGACCTGATCACGCCGCGTCGTCGGCCGGGCCGTACACGGGCCTCGGCCGGAGCGGCGGCGGGATCGGCGGCCTCGGCGCACCGGTGGTGGCCCGGGGGCCAGTGGCTACCGCCGATGCGGACGCCAGCGGCTCGTCGGACCGCTGGCCGCGCGCCCACCGCAGGGCCTCGTGGGCCGTGCTGGGGTGGATCTTCCACCGGTGGAGCTGGAGCTCCGTGGCCTCGTCGGTCTCGCCGAGCTCCAGCAGGCTGAGCGCGAGGCGCCGGGCGCGGGTGCGGCGCTGCTCCGCGTCGGGGACCGCCTCGGTGCTGGCCACCCACTCGGCGTGCTCGGCCTGGAGCGACAGCGGCAGCCGATCGACCTGGTGGCGCGTGAGCGTCTGGAGGCGGGTGCGCGCCGCCAGCTCGCCGGCGCCGGAGGCCTTGGTGATGTGGAACTGCCCGGTGCGCGCCAGGGCCCGGTAGAAGGGCCCGGACATCCCGCCGCGCAGGCCGAGGCCGATGGCCTTGGCGGTGTCCTCCAGGTGGAGGTCGAACCCTCCCGGCTCCACCTCGAGCGCAGCCGCGATCCGGCGGATCAGGAACGTGGTGCTCGGCCCGAGCAGCGACAGCCAGAACCGCTCGACATAGGACGAGCGGGGGTCGTGGCCGATCGCATCGAGCACCGGGTCCTCCCAGCGGACGATCCGCAGGGCATCGGTGGGGAGGTCGATCGCGAGCTTGGGACGGGACATGGCTGCCTCCTGGCGGGGAACGTTTCCAGCACTTTCGTGCTGTTCCATGTCAAGGTCAACGGCGCGTCGGCTCGTGCTGCCGATCAGGCGCTGGACGACGGGTGGATCTCGAACTCCACGAAGAACGGGTGCCCCCAGTGGGCCACCCGGTCGTCGCGCCAGGGTCCGTCGGCGGCGCGGGTGGCGAACGCGCCGGGCCCGCGGCACGAGTTGGTCCCCGCGGTCGGGCACTCGAACGCCAGGTCCACCAGCTGCTCGGGCCGGTCGGTGCGCCGGTAGGTGGCGGTGCCCGACGAGCCGGCGGCGCCGATCAGGTCCTGGACCCAGAACCGGCCTTCGGCGCCGGCCGCGATGCGCGCCGGCGGGGGGACCACGAACGTGCCGGCGAGCACCTGGTGGTCGACCAGCTCGAGGTCGGCGGCGCCGTGGCGGTTGTCGACCACCACGTAGCACGAGAAGTCCATGGAGGTGCCGTGGGTGACGGTGGTGGAAGCGACGTCGATGGGGTGGCAGCAGTAGGCGCCGTCGGTCTCCTCGACGGCCCAGATGGCGGCGTCGATGGGGTCGGCATCGCCGTCGGCGGCGCCGGGCGGCTTGGTGTCGATCACCGCGAACGTGACGTGCTGGGGCACCAGCTCCCGGGAGAGGTCGGGCTGCGACGGGCAGTCGAACCCGGTGTTCACGTAGTTCACGAGCGACCCGTCGAGCCCGCCCACCGGCACGTGCGTGTGGCCCATCACCACCAGGTCGGCACCGTGCTCGAACGCCATGCGCTGGGCGAACCAGCCAAGGTAGGAGCCGTCGAAGTCGGCCAGGGCGGCGCGGGCGGCGGCGCCCTGGCCCACCCGGCCTCCGCCGTGGGCGTCGGCCCACTCCGTCCAGCACTCGGCGTAGGCCGCGCGCACGTCGAGGAGCGTGGCGGTGGAGCCGTCGGGCAAGACGATGGGATCGAGCGGGGTCATGGCGGTGGCGCCCGCGATGAAGTCGATGAGGGTGGCGGCCACCGACCGCGCACCCACTCCCGACACCACGCCGGCGAGCGACTTGAGGTCGATCCCGTTGGGCGCGCCCTGGCCGGCCAGCTCGGCCACCGTCTTGCCCTCACCGAGGCCCTGGCTCCAGCGGGTGGCCACGGCGCGGGTGACGAAGTAGCCGAGCGGCAGCGGCGCCCAGGGCCCGGTGGTGGTGGGCGCGTTGAAGAGCGTGTCGTGGTGGCCGTGGGCCAGCGCCAGGCCAGGAGCAGGGGAGTACGGCACCTCCTCGACGAGGCGGACGTGGTGCCCGCCGCGGCTGCGGATGCTCGCCACCTCGTCGGCGGTGATGCCCTGGTCGTGGTTGCCGGGCACGTAGGCGACCCGGCCGTCGAGCGCATCGAGCACGGCGGCGAGGTGACCGTCGAGCCCGAAGATGGCGGGGTGGCAGGCGGCGATCTCGGCGAAGCCGGGCGGACGGACGTCGGCCGGGTAGGTCCAGAAGTCGACGATGTCGCCCAGCAGCACCAGCTCCTGGATGTGGTCGGCCTGGTCGACCACCCAGCGCAGCAGGTGCACGAGGTACGGCTCGTGCAGGTGGGGCTGGTACCAGACGGTGGGCGCGAGGGTGCCGAGGTGGATGTCGCTGACCGCCACGATGTGCTGCTTGTGGCCGGTGAGCACCTGGTCGGGGGTGACCTGGGCGGGAATCACTGGCCTGGAACGATTGTTGACCTCACCGGTAGGGTTTTACTTGCCCGGAGAGCTCCCTCTCCGCACCGCTGCGTCACGAACACCTGAGGACCACGTCATGTCCACCTTCCGAGATCTCCTCAACGCCACCAAGGCATCCATCCGCGAGGTCACCACCGCCGAGGCCGACGAGCTTCGCCAGGCCGACGGGGCCATCACCCTCGATGTCCGCGAGCCCGACGAGTACGAGCAGGGGGCCATCCCCGAGTCGATGCACATCCCCCGCGGCACGCTCGAGACCAACATCGAGATGCGGGTGCCGAACCACGACACGCCCCTGGTCGTCATCTGCGCCGGCGGCACCCGCTCGGCCTTCGCCGCCCAGACGCTCGAGCAGCTCGGCTACTCCGACGTCGTCAGCGTGATCGGCGGCTTCAACCAGTGGAAGGACGAGGGCCGCGACTGGAAGGTCCCGGCCGCCCTCTCCGCCGACCAGCGCAACCGCTACAAGCGCCACCTGCTGCTCCCCGAGGTCGGCGAGACCGGCCAGCAGAAGCTGCTCGACAGCAAGGTCCTGCTGCTCGGCGCCGGTGGCCTCGGCTCGCCTGCCGCCCTCTACCTGGCCGCAGCCGGCGTCGGCACCCTGGGCATCATCGACATGGACGTGGTCGACGAGTCCAACCTCCAGCGCCAGATCCTCCACAACATGGACCGCATCGGCGACCGCAAGGTCGATTCCGCCAAGAAGACCCTCACCGCGCTCAACCCCGACGTGAACGTCGTCACCTACGACGTGCGCCTCGACGCCAGCAACGTGATGGACATCCTCGCCGGCTACGACGTCGTGGTCGACGGCACCGACAACTTCCCGACCCGCTTCCTCGTGAACGATGCGTCGGTGAAGCTCGGCATCCCGGTGGTCCACGGCTCGATCTTCCGGTTCGAGGGCATGGTCACCGTGTTCGACCCGCAGAACGGTCCCACCTACCGCGACATGGTCCCGGAGCCGCCCCCGGCCGACATGGCGCCCAGCTGCGCCGAGGCCGGCGTGCTCGGCGTGCTGCCCGGCATCGTGGGCAGCATCCAGGCCATCGAGACCATCAAGCTGCTCCTCGACCTGGGCGAGCCGCTGCGCGGCCGCCTGCTGGCCTACGACTCCCTCGAGCAGAGCTTCCGGGAGTACAAGGTCCAGGTCGACCCCACCAACGAGGTCACCTACGCCAACCGCGACCGCATCACGGTGGCCGACCTCGAGGGCGCTTGCGCCCCGCTCCCGCTCCAGCCGCCCCCCGGCTGACCCGAGCTCTTCGACGATCGGCCGGCGCCAAACCACTCGGTCCGGCGCCGGCGGCGTCGGTAGGGTCGAGGCGTGACCAGCGATCCGCACGCCCTGCGCAGCGAGGCCGATCTGGAGGCGATCTACGGCGAGGTGGTGCCGGCCGCCAAGATCAAGGAGCTGCCGGTCATCATCGATGAGATCCGTCAGTTCATCGACGCGTCGCCGTTCCTGATCCTGGCCACAGCCGGGCCCGAGGGCCTCGACTGCTCGCCCCGGGGAGATCCCGCCGGCCAGCTCGTCCGGATCGTCGACGATCGCACCATCCAGATCCCCGACCGGCGCGGCAACAACCGCATCGACAGCCTGCGCAACATCGTCCGCGACCCGCGGGTGGCGCTGCTGTTCCTCATCCCCGGCGTGGGCGAGACCCTCCGGCTGAACGGCACCGCCCGGCTCACCGCCGACCCGGCGCTGTGCGCCAGCTTCGCCATGGGCGACAAGGTCCCGCGGTGCGTGATCGAGATCCGCATCGACACGGTGTTCACGCAGTGCCAGAAGGCCCTCGTGCGGTCGAAGCTGTGGGACCCGGCCACCCAGATCGAGCGCTCCGAGCTGCCCACGGTGGGCGAGATCATGACCGCCATCACCGCCGGCGAGTTCGACGGGGCGGCCTACGACGCGGCCTATCCCGAGCGCCTGAGGCAGACCATCTACTGAACCACCCCGTCCGGGCTGCGAGACTCTGGGCATGGACGTGTTGGTCTGCGCCACCCAGGTGCCCTTCATGCGGGGCGGGCTGGAGATGATGGTGGAGAACCTCGTCGACGCCCTGCGAGACGCCGGCCACCGCGCCGAGGCGGTCCAGGTGCCTGCCGCGTGGGACAAGGACCGCCTGCTCGATGCCGCCACCGCGTGGCGCATGGTCCCGCTCGATGCCGACGTGGTGATCCCGGTGAACTTCCCGGCGTACTACGCCCGCCACCCCCGCAAGGTCCTGTGGCTGGCCCACCAGCACCGGGCCGCCTACGACGCGCTCGGCCAGCCGTGGAGCGACTTCGGGCTCGACGACGCCAGCATCGACATGCACCGGCAGGTCGTCGACTGGGACACCCGGGCGCTGGGGGAGTGCATCTCCCGGTTCACCATCTCCGGTGTGGTCGCCCAGCGCATGCAGACCTACAACGGCCTGAGCGCCACGCCCCTGTACCAGCCGCCGCCGCTCGCCGACCGGCTGAAGCCCCGTCCCGGCGGCGTGGGCAGCCACATCCTCTGCCCCACGCGGCTCGAGGCCAACAAGCGCCCGGGCCTGTTCCTCGACGCCATGGCCTCGATGCGCACACCGGTCGACGGCGTGCTGGCCGGCAAGGGCTCGCTGGCGAAGGAGCTCCAGGAGAGCACCGAGCGCCTGGGCCTGTCCGGCCGGGTCGTGCTGCCCGGCTTCGTGTCCGACGACGCGCTCGTCGAGCTGTTCCGCCAGGCCACCGCGGTGGTCTACGCCCCCTACGACGAGGACTACGGCTTCGTCACGCTCCAGGCGTTCCTCGCGGGCGTGCCCGTGGTGACCACCGACGACAGCGGCGGTGTCCTCGAGTGGGTGGAGCACGAGGTCACCGGGCTGGTCACCGATGGCTCGCCCGACGCCATGGGCGCCGCCCTCGATCGCCTGGTCGCCGATCCGGTGCTGGCCAAGCAGCTCGGGGCCGCGGGCCGCGATCGGGTGAAGGACCTGCGCTGGGAGCAGGTGGTGTCGACGCTGCTGGGCGGGGCCCCCGGGTGACCGCGGTCGATCAGCGTCCGGTGCCCGCGGATGTCGACGCCGGAGCCGGTGCCGACGGCCAGGAGCTGCCGGTCCTGGCCCTGCTGGCCGCGCCGGGGACCACCAGCCGGGCCGTCCCGCTGCTCGGCCTCCTCGGGATCCACGCCCGGGTGGTGTCGTGGCAGCGCCGGGGCGACGTGGCTCCCGATGCGGTGATCGTCACCTCCGTCGACTCGCTGCGCGCCCTCCACGGGTCGCCGCCGATCCCCACCGCCGTGTGGGTCAAGCACCACGAGCACATCGATGAGGCGATCGAGGCGGGGGCCACCCTGCTCCTCACCGCCCGGCCCGAGCTGATGGCTCGCGGCGCGGTGCTGGTGCCGCCCATCGGCATCGAGGTCGACCGCTGGCCGGCCGCCGCGCCGCTGGTGCGCCGGCGCCGTCGGGAGCAGCGCGGGCTGCCGGCCGTCCACGTGGTCAAGCTCGAGCCGGGCATGGACCCCACCGAGGCCGAGATCGCGCTGTCGGTGGCGTCGGCGGCCGTGGTGAGCGGCCCGGCCACGCTGCTCGGTCTGGCCCTGGGCACCCCGCTGGTCACCAGCACCGACACCGCCCGCCGTCTGGGCGTGCGGCCCGGCCGCGACGTCGAGGTGGCGGCCGGGCCCGAGCAGGCGCTCGAGCTGGCCGCCGAGATCGCGGCCGACGACGCCCGCGCCGCGTCGCTGTCGCGCCGGGCCCGGCGCTGTGCCGAGCACCACCTCGACCTCGGCCGGCCGGCCCTCGTCGTGGCCCAGCGGCTCGGCCTGGTGGCCACGCCCGCTGGTCCCATCGCCCGCATCGACGGCCGGCTCGACGAGCTGGCCACCCCGATCGGCTCACCCGTGCGCGCCCGCGTCGACGACGCGTTGGCGGGGTTCCCGGCCGATGGTGGAGGATCATCGGCGTGACCGCACCAGAAGACGCCGGAACCGGCGGCATCAAGGCCCGAGCGAAGCGCCTCGCCGCGCCCGTCGTGGCCAAGGCCCGCCAAGAGGTGGTGCGCGCCACGGGCGACGATCTGCTCACGATGCGCGCCGAGCTGGCCGAGCTCCGAGCCGACCTGGCCCGCCAGCGCGCCGAGCACGCCGCCGAGATCGCCGCCCTCCACGAAGAGCTCGCCGGCCTCAACTCGAACCGCCGCCGCTGACCGGCGGTCGGCCGGCCCGTTCGCCTACTTGAAGCGGGACCGGTACTCGTCGCTGTCGTAGAGGTGGGCGGCCAGCGACGACACGGTGGTGGTCCCGGCGCTCATCTCCGTCTGGAGCGTGGCGTAGATGTTGGGGGTGGCGGCGCGCTTGAGCAGCGATTCGTAGAGCGACACGATCTGGGTGGCGTCGGCGGTGCCGCGCCGGAACTCGGTCGACTCGGAGAAGTTGGTCATGACCGTGCCGCGGGGCATGCCGCCGTTCAGGCGGGCGGTCCAGTAGGAGCGGCCGGAGGCGTCGGGCTGGCGGCCGAGGACATTGGTGTACACCTGGTCGACGAACGCGCTGTTGGTCAGCGTGCCGTAGCGCTTCTTGAACTCCGAGGACAGGGCGAACTGCTGCGAGATCGAGTTCAGCGAGTGGCCCTCGCCGCGCCGGGCCATCCAGTACGTGAACCCGCTGTGGTCGGGCTTGCGCAGGAAGTAGGCGAAGTACAGGCGGGTGACGGCGTGCACCCGGGTGTCGGTCTCGGGCTCCGCCTCCATGTTGGCGATGAACCGGCCTGGGGTCCACGTCGTCCCGGCTCGGGGCGTCCAGTAGCTCAGGTCGGCCGCCTTCGGATCCCGGAACAGCACGTCGCGGTACTGCTGGGTGACGAGCTGCGTGGCGTTCGCGAACGGGGCGAAGTCCGACGCCGGCGGCGGCGTGGTCGTCGTGGTGGTGGGCGCCGCCGTGGTGGTCGTGGTGACGGTCGCCGTGCCCTGCGCGGCCTTGGCGGCGGTGCGCACGGCCGGCAGCTGGCTGTAGAGGTTGGCGCCGGGGCAGGCGGTGTAGCCGACGTCGCGGTGGCCGATGATCCGGTTCAGGGTCAGCACCGTGCCGGCCGGCCACTTGTTGGAGCCGCCGCTGGTGACCGAGACCGTGCCGGTGGGATCGATCCCGTAGAGGCCGAGCTTCCAGCCGATGACCTGGGCGGCGGCGCTCAGCGCGGCGCTGCTGGGCTGGGCCGCGGTGGGCGAGGCGCCCGGCTCGAACTGGCCGAGGAAGGACACGCCGACGCTGCCGGTGTTGAAGCCCTGGGCGTGACCGCCCACGATCGGCTTGGTCACGCCGCCCGAGCGGCCCTCCCAGATGCGGCCGAAGCGATCGACGATGAAGTTGTAGGCCGTGTCGCACCAGCCGTTGGTACCGGTGTGGTAGGCGTAGATCGACGCGAGCAGGGCGGGCACGTCGGTGGCGGCGTACGTGTTGCTGTTGACCGTGTGGTGCACGACGGCGAACTTCACGCCGCCCGAGGCGCTGATCGGGCCGCTGGCGCAGCCGGAGTTGCCGGTGGCCCAGCCCTTCGACGTGTAGGTGGTCCGCGGGATGATCTCCGGCTGCTTGGCGCTGGCCCCGGCGATCGCGGCGGTCACGAGGCTGTGGCCCGACGGGGCCTGGTAGCGCATGGGCTGGACCTGGAGGTCGCTCAGCTCGCCCTTGTTCACCTTGACCTCGACGGTGTCGACGCCGGTCGAGCTGAACCAGGCCATGCCGCCCGCATCGCGGACGCCGTCGTCGGGGCCGTCGTCGGGGTCGGCGGCCAGCTCGGTCCAGTCGGTCCACCCGTCGTCGTCGTGGCCGCGGACCGAGACGCTGCCCTCCGGCGCACCGGTCCAGCTGGCGGCGACCGACTGGGTGCCGTCCTCGACGTCGATCGAGGCGCTCCAGGCCGGCCCGGCGGTCGTGGGGGCGCTGCGCAGGGTGGAGTCGGTGGCCGCCGCGGGGGCGGCCGCGACGCGGCTGGCGGGGGTGGCGGCGGCGGTGCGCTCGGCCTTGGGGCCGCTCAGCGTCACGATCTCGGTGTGCATGGTCCCGGGGGTGGCGCCGGCGGGAGCGAACGGCAGGCCGGTCATGACCACCCACGCGGTGAGCCCGAACGGGATGGAGGCCAGGATCCGTCGCCTGCGGCGCCGGATCCGTTCCGTCGTGTCGGTGCTTGGTCCGGGCACGAACCGTCTCCTGAGGTCTGGGGATGCCACCATGGACACCATCGGCAGCTCGGCCGGTTTCTTCAGGTCAGAGGTGCCTCGTGTCCGCCCAACCCGACTCCACGGCCCCGCTGCGGGTGAGCGTCGACGTCACCTCGCTGCTGCACGAGGCCACCGGGGTCGGGGTGTTCACCGGAGCCCTGGTCGCGGGCCTCGCCGAGCGGTCCGACATCGACCTGTCGGTGTTCGCCGTGAGCTGGCGGGGCCGCGATCGCCTGGCCTCGGCTGCGCCGGCGGGCGCTGCCGTCCGGGCCCGGCCCGTGCCCGCCCGGCTCGCCCGCGCCGCCTGGCGGCGCACCGATCTCCCCACGGCCCGGATGCTCGGCGGCCGGTCCGATGTGGTCCACGGGCCGAACTTCGTGGTCCCACCGGGTGGGGGTGCCACCGAGGTGGTCACGGTCCACGACCTCACCGCCCTGCGCTACCCCGAGATGTGCACTGCCGACGTGCTCGAGTGGCCGGGCCTGCTGCGCCGGGCGCTGCGGCGCGGCGCCTGGGTCCACGCCGTCAGCCGGTTCGTGGCCGACGAGGTGCGCGAGGCGTTCCCCGAGGCTGCTGACCGGGTGGTGGCGGTGCCCAACGGGATCCGGCTGCCGGCGCCGGCCGGTCCCACCACCGACGCGTCCGCGGGTCACCACCTGGCCGGCGGGCTGCGCTACGTGCTGGCGCTGGGCACGGTCGACCCGCGCAAGGACCTCACCACCCTGGTGGCCGCGTTCGACTCGCTCGCCGACGAGGACCCCGACCTGCGCCTGGTGATCGCCGGGTCCGACGGCATGGGCGCCGAGGCCCTGGCGGCGGCCATCGCAGCGTCACCGGCCCGCGACCGGATCGTGCGCCTCGGGCGCATCACCGACGCCGCCCGCCTGGCGCTCCTGCGCGGCGCATCGGTGGTGGCCTACCCGAGCCGGTACGAGGGCTTCGGGCTGGTGCCGCTCGAAGCCATGGCGGTGGGCACGCCGGTCGTGGCCACCGCGGTGGGGGCGGTGCCCGAGGTGGTGGGCGACGCCGCGCTGCTGGTGCCCGAGCACGACGCGCCGGCTCTGGCAGCCGCGCTGGCCCAGGTCCTCTCGGACCAGGCCCTCCGCGAGACCCTGGCCGACGAGGGCCTCGAGCGAGCGGCCGGTCTTCCGTGGTCGGCCACCATCGACGGCCTGGTGGCCCTGTACCGGACCGCGAGCGGCCGGTAGCGGGACCTAGCCCTCGGCGGCGACGGTGGGCGAGGGCTCGCCGGCCGATTCGGCGGTGCCGTCGGCGGGGGTCTCGTGGAAGTAGTGGACCACCTTCGGCTCGAGCGCCACCGTGCCGCGCTGGCGGCCGGGCTGCATGACCTCGAAGCGGTCCTTGAGGTCTCGTCCGTCGTACACGTGACCACCGCTACGGGTGGTGGCCGTGACCGAGATGAGCACGGCCCCGTCGAGCAGCGGCACCCGGGGCATGTCGAAGCACACCGCGCCGACGCCGTCGCAGGCGTGGATGGGCTGCTCCATGGTCTGGGTGTCGTCGCCGAAGATCACGTTGCCGCGCACGTCCTGGAACTCGAAGGCGAAGCAGATGTCTTCGATGCGCTCGGTGGCCACGTAGTCGATGCGCAGGCGGAGCGGCTGGTTGGGCAGCAGGAACCGGGCGTCGGGATCGGGGTACTCGGCCTGGACCTTGGTGATCGACAGCGGCTTGTCGAGCTTGACGGCCGGGACGGTGAGCGAGGGCGGGTCGGCCCACTTGGGCGGCGGGGGCGGCGCGGTGACGTCTTCGTCCTCGGCCAGCAGGGCGATGCCGCGGCGGGCGAGGGTCTCGCGCAGGGTGCGGATGGCCTCGCCGGGCTCGGCCACGTCGACCAGGTGGCCGTGGTCGAGCACCGCGGCCCGGTCGGCCAGCTGGCGCACCAGCTCGGCGGCGTGGGAGACGAGCAGGATGGTGCGGCCGTCGGCCTGGAGGCGCCGGACGCGGTCGATGCACTTGCGCTGGAACGACTCGTCGCCCACCGCCAGCACCTCGTCGACGAGCAGCACCTCGGGCTCCACGTTGATGGCCACCGAGAACCCGAGGCGGGCGTACATGCCCGACGAGTAGTGCTTGACCTGCTGGTCGATGAAGTCGTGGAGCTCGGCGAAGTCGACGATGTCGTCGAAGATCACGTCGATCTGCTTCTTGGAGAAGCCCAGGATCGACCCGTTCAGGTAGATGTTCTCGCGGCCGGTGAGATCGGCGTGGAAGCCGGCGCCCAGCTCGAGCAGGGCGGCGAGGCGGCCTCGGGTGGTGACCCGGCCCGACGAGGGGCGGAGCGTGCCGGCGATGCACTTGAGCATGGTGGACTTGCCCGAGCCGTTGTGGCCGAGGATGGCGAACGTCTCGCCCTGCTTCACCTCGAACGACACGTCGTCGAGCGCCTTGAACACGATGTGGGGGTTGCGACCGGCTCGGATGAGCCGCTCCTTCGCCGACTGGCCCCCCTCTTGGTAGACCTTGAACGACTTGGTGACGTTGACCACCTCGATGGCGGGGTGGGTCATCAGATCGCCTCGGCGAAGTTGTCTTCGAGCCGGCTGAAGAGCGCCAGCGCGCCGAAGAGCAAGACGATGGCGACGACGGCGTCGATGCTCAAGTAGGTGAGGTACCAGCTCATGGGGTGGTTCGGCAGGACCGCCGCCTCCTCCTTGTTGCTGTAGTCCGGGTTGTAGAGGGTCCGCTGGAACGCGATGACCACGGTGATCATCGGGTTCAGGTTGAGGATCCACTCCTTGCCGGCGTAGCGGGTGTTGTTGAGGTGCGTGACGATGGAGCCGTACGGGTAGGCGATGGCCGAGAGCCAGAACCAGGCCAACAGCACCACCTCGAGCAGGTGCTGGGTGTCGCGGAGGTAGACGTTGACGGCGCTGAGCCCGACGGCGAGGGCGGTGCCCAGGAGCATGATGACCACCAGGGCCAGCAGGAACACCGGGATGTACGTCGGGTCGGGCATGCGCCGGAAGACGAGCAGGGCGGCCAGCAGGACGATGCTCTGCAGGAAGAAGTGGACCAGGGCGGTGAACACCGACGCCAGCACCAGCGCTTCTCGGGGGAACCACACCTTGGTGACCAGCTGGGCGTTCTGGACGATGGACGAGGTGCCCGAGCCCAGCCCGGCGCTGAAGAAGTTCCAGGCCAGCAGCCCCGACAGGAAGAAGATGCCGTAGTAGGGCACGTGCACGTCGCTGATGATGTTGAACACCAGGGAGAACACGACCAGGTACATCAGCGGGTTGAGCAGCGACCAGGCGAAGCCCAGGATGCTGTTCTTGTACTTGACCTTCAGCTCTTTGCGGGTCAGGTTGCCGATGAGCTCCCGGTACTGCCACAGGTGCGCCACCCGCTGGAACGGGTTCGGGCGCTTGCTGACCTCCAGGGCCGGCGAGACCTTGACGCGGTCGGGGACGAGCGGTTCGTGGTGCTCGGGCGGAGGATCGATGGAGATGGACACGGCGGTACGAGGCTACTTGCGGGCCTCGGTCGGAACGACTTCACCGACCACGCTCGCCAGTTCGGCACCGAGCCGATCCCAGCTGTAGCGGGCGCTGACCAGGGCACGAGCAGCCTCGGCCCGCCGCTGGGCGCCGGCCGGGTCGGCCAGCACCTCGACCACGGCGGCGGCGAACGCCTGCGGCTCGGCGAAGCGGAGGTGCTCGCCGTCGACCACGTCGATGCCGCGTGCGCCGAAGGGCGTGGAGACGACCGGGATGCCCACCGCGAGGTACTCGAGCAGCTTGAGGTTGGTGCCCGAACCGAGGCGCATCGGGTTGAGGGCCACGTCGGCGGTGGCGAGGAGCCGGTCCTTGGTGCGCGTGGAGACCACCCCGGGGAAGACCAGGTTCTCGGGGATCGATCGGTTGGCGAACGCCTGGCCGTGGCGGCCGACGGAGAGGATCACCAGGTTCGGCAGCTGCGGAGCGATCTCGATGAGCAGCTCGGCGGCGTCGAGGTTCGGCGGGTGCCACGAGCCGAAGAACACCGCCACGTGCTCGGGCTCGGCCCCCATCGATCCGGCGGTCCAGTAACGGCGGCGCCATCGGGTGCTCTGGTCCTGGCGCTCGGCCGGCGAGGCGATCTCGGCGGGCACCGTCGTGCCGTTGGGGATCACGGCCATCCGGTCCGCAGCCTGGCCGGCGCCCTCGGCGAGCGCGACGGCGTCGGTGGACGAGCAGGTGGTGGTGCGGGCCGAGCGCAGCACGGCCCGGTTCTCGACGTCGACCACCTGGGCCAGCAGGTCCCGCCCCAGCTCGGTGTCGGGGAAGATGCCGGCCTTGAGCTGGGCCTCGACGTTGAACGCGTCGTAGATGACCGGGATGTCGGTGCCGAGCTGCTCGAGGGCGGGCAGGAGGTAGGGCTCGGCCAGGATCACCGCGCTCGCCCCGTCGATGGCCTCGGCCACGGCGGCGAGGTAGTCGGGGGTGAGCTCGATGTGGCTGCCCGCGGTGACGTCGGTGACCGGCATGCGGGCCTCGGCGCTGAGCTCCTCGCCGGCGAGGTGCTGGGCGGCCGACCGGGGCACGACCACCTGGGTGAGCCCCGGCGCGAGCGACTGGACCTCGGCCTGGTTCCCGAAGTCGACCAGCGCGACCACCTGCACGGGCCGCCACCGGGCGAGGGCGCCGTAGAGGTGGCGGGCCCGCAGCTGGCCGCCGTGGCCCGGGTTGTTGATGGGGAACGTGGTGAGGACGACGACCCGCCGGCGGCTGGCCGGGACGACGGCCGCGGGTGCGGCGCCATCGGAGCCCTGGGCCGCCCGCTCCTCGGGGGTGAGGCGCGCTTCGCCGAGCACCGCGTCGACCACGCCCTCCCACGTGATCCGGTCGCCTCGCTCCTTGCCGGCCTGACCGAGCTGGTGGGCCAGGCCGTGGTCGGCGACCAGGCGGGCGAGGGCGCTGCCGATCGACGCGGCCGTGGGCTCGGCGACCAGGCCGGTGGTGCCGTCCTTGATGAACTCGGTGGGGCCACCGGAGTCGGTGCAGGTGACCACCGCGGTGCCCTGGGAGAACGCCTCGAGGGTGATGAGCCCGAGGTCTTCGTCGGCCGGGATGAACGGCGCCGCGAGGGCGTTGGCGTACAGCTCGGGCAGCTCGTCGTCGCGGACGAACCCGAGGAACCGGATGCGGGGGTCGTCGGCCGCCTGCACCTCGAGCTGGGCGCGGAGGGCCCCGGTGCCGGCGATGCGCAGCTGGGTGGGGCCGGGCACGTGGGCCATGGCGTCGATGAGCAGGTCGAGGCGCTTGGGCCCGTCGAGGCGGGAGGCGGTGAACAGGTACGACCCGTACTCCTCGTTGCGCGGCGCCTGGGGCAGGTGGCCCGGCAGGTGGACGATGGTGGGCGTGACGCTGCGCGGGAAGTAGCCCTCCCGGACGGCGACCGTGTTGGACTGCGACAGGTACCGCTTCACGGCTCCCGGCGCCATGGCGATGCCGTCGAGCCAGCGCACGGCGGTGCGGGCGAACGGTCCGGGGAACACGAAGTCGGGGTGATCGGGGCCCAGGCGGGCGAGGGCGTTGTGCCACCGCTCGAAGAACTCGGCGAACGAGCCGCGGTGCTGGGACTGCTCCATGAGGTGGAGCATGGCGAACACGTCGGGGGACGGGTTCGGCACCGTGAGCGGCTGATCGTGGTACTGGTACGTGTCGTAGACGCCGCGCAGCGGGTGCATCATCAGCAGCGTCTTGTGCGGGTGGTCCACCATCCACGCCGGGTACTTGCTGACGATGATGCGGTCGAAGTGGTCGAGGTTGAGGTTGGCGTACGTCTCGTAGGCCTCGATCACCCCGGGCAGCGTGCGCTCGTCGACCGGGATCTTGATCATCTCGGCCTCGTGCTGGGTGAGGTCGTTGATCGCGGCCTGGATGCCCGTGGTGGCGCGCTCGGCGCCGCCGCGGGTGAACGGCACGGGGGAGGGGTGGACGACGGCGATCTTCATGCCAGCACCCGCTCGATGCCGGCCCGCAGCTCGTCGGCCGCGGCGTCCCAGGACAGCTCGGCGGCGCGTCGGCGGCCGTTGGCGCCGAGCTCGGCGGCCAGGTCGCGGTCGGTGGTGAGGCGCTCGATGGCCGCGGCGATGGCAGCCGGCGTGGGCTCCACGATCAGGCCGGTGCGCTCGTGGTCGACCAGCTCCGTGAGCCCGCCGCCGTCGGTGCACACGATGACCGGCTTGCCGACGGCCATCGCCTCGATGGCGGTCAGCCCGTAGTCCTCCTGGTAGGCGGGAGCCACGACGCACGGCGCCTCGGCGAACCGGCGCACCAGGTCGTCGTCGGTGACGCGGCCGGCGAACTCCACGTTGGAGCGGTGGTCGGCGGGAACATCCGGGGCGCCCTGGCCGGTGTTGCACCACGTCTCGAGGTCGGTGAGCGCGGCCGGATCGGCGTCGGTGGTGCTGAGGCGGTGGTCGAGCGCACGCGCCCAGGCCACCCGGCCGCCGGTGCCCACCAGCGCCACGTCGAGGTGGGGGAGCAGGTGCGCCGCCGCGACGACCAGCTCGGTGCGCTTGGGGAACTCGTGGCGCCCGACGCTGAGCACGGCGCCGGTGCCGGTGGCCGCCGGCTGGGCCGGATCGTCGTCGGCGTGGTGGCCGACGACGAGGCCGGCGTGGAAGGTGCTGGCGTTGGTGAGCCCGTTGAAGCGCCGCAGCCGTTCGGCCACCGTGTCGGACCCGGCGAGGAACCAGCCGACGTCGTCGAGGCTGCGCTGGTCGAGCTCACGGATGATGCGGCCCGCCTCCCGGTGCACCTCGGGATCGGGCGCGAACCCGGCCCGGACGTACGCCTCCTCGAGGTCGTAGTACACGCGGTGGTGGTGGTAGAAGAGCGCCAGGTGGCGGGGGTGGCGGGTGGCGAACGAAGGGGGCTGGGTGGAGATCACCACGTCGTAGCGGCGGGTGTCGATCCGCTCGAACCCGTCGAGCCCGGCCAGGTACGGGAAGTACTCGGGGGCCGCGTCCCAGACGGCACGGGGGATGTCGAGCCCGGCGACCGCCGCCCGAGGCGGCCGCATGTCGATGGTGAGGCGCTCCACCCGGTGACCGTCGGCCCGAGCGATGGCCTCGAGCTCGATCACGACCGACTCCAGCCCGCCGGCGACGCCGTGCTCGGGCTTGAGGAACGCGATGCGCAGGGCGGCGCTCACGCGGTGGCGGGGGCCTTGCGGGCGACCACGCAGTAGTCGAGCGGGCCCGACAGGGCCCAGTTCACCCGGTCGACCAGCGCCTGCGAGCGGGCCAGCTCGCCGTTCGGGGCCAGGTCGTCGACGGTGAGCGCCGGCAGGTCCTCGATGTTGAGGTAGCGCACCTCGGCCTCGGCGAACCCGCGCTGGGCGACGAGGAACTCGAGGAACTGGGGGTGCAGCGGCTTCAGGTGGGTGGGATCGAGGTAGAACGACGCCGCCCCCACGTTGACGTTGGTGGGGTTGGGCGTCTCGAAGATGAGGATGCCGCCGGGCTGGAGGGCGACCAGCGCCGCGTCGACCAAGCCGATCAGCGTGTCGAGCGAGAGGTGCTCGGCGACGTGGAAGCTGGTGATCGCTCGAGCGGAGCCTTCGGGGATCTCCCGCAGGTGCACCAGGGCGTCGGCCTCGCGGACGTCGAGCCCCATGCCCTGGCAGCGCTCCACGACGACCGCGTTGATGTCGACGCCGTAGGCGGTGACCTCGTCGGTGCGGAGCAGGTCGAGCCACTCGCCGCGCCCGCAGCCGACGTCGATGACGGGTCCGGTGCCGGCGGTGGCCCGGATGTCGGCGAGGTACGGGCTGAGCTTGCCCTGGACCACCTCGCGGGTGCCGCGGAAGTGGTCTTCGAGATCCTCGTAGAGCTGCTCGAAGCCGGTGGACAGCTCCCGGGTGAGCTCGGTGAGCTGGCCGGTGGAGAGGCCCTGGGCGGCCAGGCCCTCCCGGGCGGTGCGGAAGATCAGGTCCTGCTTGGCCGAGAGCGTGGCCAGGTCGGACCGGGCCTCGGCGACGTGGGCGTGCAGGCCGCCGAGCTGGTCGGTCAGCTCACCGATCTGGGCTCGCAGGGCCCGCACGTCGTCGACGAGGTCGTCGATCGTGAGGTCGGTGGTGGCGACGCCGGCCTGGAGGCGGTTGGCGTGCTGCTCTTGGAGGTCGACCGTATGGGCGAGGCCCTCGATGGCGGCGGCGGCGCCGTCGAGCGCCTGCAGCACCGCCTTGTTGAACGGGCCCTGGTTGGACGTGACCGGCCGGACGGCTCCCAACATGGCCTGCTTGACCGGGCGGAGCCGGGCGTGCTCGGGGAGCTCGGCGCCGGCGTGGGCGTAGGGGAGTGCCTCCTCGAGCCGGTCGCGGGTGTAGCGGACGGCTTCGGCGCCGGGAACGGGGGCAGGTTCGGTGGCGCCGCCCTCGACCCGGGCCTTGGCCCGGTGCAAGAAGAGGAGCACCTCGTCGGTGTCGGTCATCGGGGCGAGGCTACCTGGACGCGCACCAGGGACCCGGCGAGGGGTCCCTGGTGGCAAGGGGGATCTGGGTTCCGTCGGCGGGGCCGACGGGGAGATCGGTGATCAGGCGGCGCGGGCCACGAGGTCGCGGGCCTGCTTCACCAGGTCCTTGGCCTGCTCGGGGAGCTTGCCCTCGAGCTGGTTGAGCAGGGCCTCGAGGCGGCCTTCGAGGGCGGTGAGGCGCTCCTCGACGAGCTTCACGCGGTCGGATGCGAGGTCCGAGGCGCTGTCGAGCTGGGCCTTGGCCGTGGCCAGGGAGTCGTTGGCCGAGCCCTTGGCGTCGTCGATCTGGGCGGTGATGGTCTTGGTGAGCTCGACGCGCTGCACCTGCAGCTTCTGGAAGGCGATGACGCCGGCGCCGACGGTGACGTAGAAGGCGTCGCGGGCGGTATCGGTGACGGTGTCGAGGGTGAGTTCGGCCATGGTGGCGCTCCTGGGGGTGTGGGGGAGATCTGAGGGCTGCGAAGGGGTGCGGCACCAGGTTGGCGCCGCTCGCATGCGAACAACACTACGCACTTTGCATAACAGTTGCAAGCACTCGGCCGGCACTGTGCCCCATGTCGCACGGCACCCGCAGGCCGGTCCCATGACCCGGGTGGGTCGGCCGTGGGCGTTAGCCTCGGGCCATCGTGGATGCAGCAACACCGTTGGACGGCACGCCCCCCAACCCGGCGGACGGAGTGCCAGCGGCGGTTCCGCCGGTCGTGGCCGTGGTGGTGGCCCACAACCCTGGCGACTGGTTCGAGGAGACCCTCCAGAGCCTCGCCGACCAGACCTACACCGACCTCTCCGTGCTGGTCGTCGACGCGGCCAGCGACGCCGACCTGGCCGAGCGCATCGGGGCGGTGCTGCCCACCGCCCACGTCCACCGGCTCGACGACAACCCCGGGTTCGGCGCCGCCGCCAACCAGGGTGCCGCCCTCGTCGAGGGCGCCAGCTTCTACGTGCTGTGCCACGACGACATCGCCCTCGAGCCCGACTCGGTGCGCGCCCTCGTCGAGGAGGCCTTCCGGTCCAACGCCGGGATCATCGGCCCCAAGCTCGTCGACTGGAACGACCCGCGGCTCCTCCTCCAGGTCGGCCTGTCGGTCGACAAGACCGGCGCCCTGGCGCCCGTCTCCGAGCGCCTCGAGCTCGACCAGGAGCAGCACGACGCCATCCGCGACGTGTTCGTCGTCCCCGGCGCCTGCACCCTGGTGCGCGCCGACCTGTTCAGCGCGCTCGGTGGGTTCGACGACCAGATCTCCG
The DNA here is from genome assembly GCF_049993875.1 of Aquihabitans sp. McL0605. Taxonomy (NCBI): domain Bacteria; kingdom Bacillati; phylum Actinomycetota; class Acidimicrobiia; order Acidimicrobiales; family Iamiaceae; genus Aquihabitans; species Aquihabitans sp. McL0605. The sequence continues at coordinate 640,997 of NZ_CP188252.1, read as the reverse complement.
GGCTCGGCGACGACCTCGACCTCTGTTGGCGCGCCCATCTGGTCGGCGCCCGCGTCCTGATCGCGCCCGTCACCCGGGTCCGTCACCTCGAAGCGCTCGGCGAGCGCGTCGGCGTCGATGACCGGCGCAAGCAGCTGGCCCGGCACCGGCTGCGCTCGTCGCTGGTCAACTACGGCCTCTGGCACCGCATCCGCGTCATCCCCCAGGCCTTCCTGTTCGCGGTGGTCGAGGCGCTGTACGCGCTGCTCGGCGGCCACCCGTCCCAGGCCCGAGACATCGCCGGCGCCTGGCCGTGGAACCTCCGCCGCTTCGGGCAGATCCGTGCCCGGCGCCGGTTCGTGAAGTCGATCCGCACGGTGCCCGACCACGAGGTGCGCGAGCTCCAGGTCGGGGGGAGCGCCCGCCTGAGCGCGTTCCTCCGGGGCCAGATCGGCACCCGCGAGGACCGGGTCACCACCGCCACGCGCTCGTCGCGAGACCTGGCCGGCTCGGTCCGCGACAGCGGCCGCCAGCTCACCAGCGCCTTCGCCATCGTCCTCACCGTCCTGCTCGTGGTGAGCTCGCGCGACCTGATCATCCACGGCATCCCGGCCATCGGCCAGTTCGCCCGCATGCCGAGCTCGCCGTCCACCTTCATCCAGACCTGGTGGAGCGGCTGGCGCCACGCCGGCCTCGGCTCGCCGGGGGCCCAGCCCACCGGCGACGGCCTCCTCGGCGTGCTCGGCTACGTGTTCCTCGGGTCGCTGGGCCTGATGCGCACCGTGCTGATCCTCGGGTGCATCCCGGTCGGCGCGCTCGGCGCCTGGCGCCTGGCCAAGCCCATCGGCTCGCCTCGGGCCAGCGTGGCGAGCTTCGCGGTGTACCTCGCCATCCCGGTGCCGTACAACGCGCTGGCCGAGGGGTCGTGGAGCGGGCTGCTCGTCTACGCCCTGTCGCCGTGGATGCTGCTCGCCCTCGGGCGCGCCAGCGGCGCCGCCCCCTTCGGTCCGGCGGGCGCGGCGCCCGAGGATGCGGCGGCGCGCACCCGCAAGCGCTCGCCCCTGGCCATCGTGCTGGGGCTCGGCCTGGGCCTGGCCGTGGTCGCCACCCTGGTGCCGTTCGTGCTCGTGCTGGTGGTTGCCGTCGCCGCGGCCCTCACGGTCGGCTCGATCCTGTGCTTCCGCATCGTCGGCCTGGGCCGGATGCTCCTGGTCGCGGCCGGCGCCGCGGGCCTCGCCATCGTCCTCAACCTGCCGTGGATGCTCAACCTCGTGACGGGCCCGTCGCCGTGGGAGTCCATCGCCGGGATCAGCAGCTCCAGCACCGCCCCGCTCACGCTGGCCGAGATCCTCCGGTTCGAGACCGGTCCGTGGGGCGCGCCCCCGCTGGGCTGGGCCTTCCTCCTCGCCGGCGCCCTGCCGGTGATCATCGGCCGGTCCTGGCGGCTCGAGTGGGCCGTGCGCGCCTGGATGATCGTGCTCGGCGGGTGGACCGTCCTGTGGCTGAGCCAGCAGGGCCACCTTCCCGGCGGCCTGCCGCCGGCGGAGGTCATCCTCGCCCCGGTCGCCGCCGCCCTGGGCCTGGCCGCGGCGCTCGGCCTGGCGGCGTTCGAGACCGACCTGCGGGCCTACCGGTTCGGCTGGCGCCAGCTGCTGGCCGTGGTGGCGGGCCTGGGCGTGGTGCTCGGCGCCGCGCCGCTGGCGAGCGGCCTGCTCGACGGCCGCTGGCGCACCCCCGCCACCGACTACGGCGCCGGCACGGCCGACCTGCTCGACGACCCCAGCGCCGGCGCGTTCCGCGTCGTGTGGCTGGGCGATCCCGCGGTGCTCCCGGTGCGGGGCTGGCAGTACGACGACCAGCTGGCGTTCGGCACCTCCGACGCCGGCGCGCCCACCATGATCGAGCGCTGGGTGGTGCCGGAGTCGGGCGCCACGCCGCTGGTGGCCGACTCGCTCCACGCCGCTCAGGACCGCCGGACCAGCCGCCTCGGCCGGCTGCTCGGGCCGATGGGCGTGCGCTACATCGTCGTCCAGAGCCAGCTGGCGCCCACCGCCGACGAGAGCGTGCCCACGCCGGGTCTGGTGCCGATGCTCGACGTGCTGGCCCAGCAGCTCGACCTCCAGAAGGTGCCGGTGGCCGACGGCCTCACCGTCTACCGGAACCTGGCGTGGGCCTCGAGCCGCTCGGTGCTGCCTGCCCGCGAAGGCGATCGCACGTCGTACCTCGATGCCGCGGGCGACGACCTGAGCACGGCCAAGGCGGCGCTCAAGGAGCCCGACGGCGTCGACGGGGCCACGGGCGACGTGCCCGCCACCGGTGACCTGCTCATCGCCAGCACCGCCGACCCGGGCTGGCACGTGCGCATCGAGGGGGCGGCCGCCCGCCGCTCCGACACCTACGGCTGGGCCAACCAGTTCAGCGCCATGCGCTCCGGACCGGGAACGCTCGCGTTCGAGACCCCGCTGAGCCACCGTGGGGTCGCGCTCGGGGAGGCGCTGGTCTGGATCCTCGCCCTGTGGGCGTGGCGGCGCTCCCGCCGCCGGGCCCGCGACCGAGCGCAGGCCGTCGAGGTCACCCCGACCCCGTCCGCACCGATCGACGATGCCGACGACGACCTGTTCGTGGAGGTCGAGTCCTGATGGCCCGCCGATCGATCGCCCGTCGCCGTCGCAGCCGCCGCTTCACGCCGCGCCGGTGGCTCCCGTTCGTCGCGCTCTCGGCCCTGGTGGTCGGCGCGGTCATGGTCTCGTCGGAGCAGCCGCCGGCTGGTCCGGCCGCCGGCGATGCCAGCCTCGACGTGGCCCGCCTGCCCGCGGTCACGTCGACCGACGCCATCTCTTCGGCCTGGTACTGCGCGGGCGGCACCGCCACCGGCAAGGGCGGCACCGCCGAGCTGTCGGTGGTCATGGCCAACGACGCCACCCGCGGCGCGGTGGCCGAGGTCACCGTCACCGACGAGGCCGGCAAGCACGTCACGCAGCAAGTCGACGTGCCTGCCAACGGCCGGGCGCGCGTCGTGGCGTCCGACATCCTGAAGGCCGATTGGGTCGGCGTGCTCGTCGAGGTCCGCGGCGGCCGCGTGGCCGTCGACCGAGAGGTGACCGGCCCGCTCGGCTTCGACTCGTCGCCGTGCTCCACCGAGGCGAGCGGCCACTGGTACGTGCCCTCGGGGTCCACGCTCCGCGGGGCCGAGGAGTACCTCTCGCTCTTCAACCCCTTCCCCGACTCCGCCAGCGTCAGCGTGGCCTTCGCCACCGACACCGGACGCCGCACGCCCCGCGCCCTCCGTGCGCTGTCGATCCCCGGCCGCTCGGTCCGGGTGGTCAAGGTCAGCGACGACATCACCAACCGGGCGGCCATCGCCGCCACGGTCACCGCCCGCGCCGGCCGGGTGGTCGTCGACCGGGTGCAGACCTACGACGGCAGCGGCGATCCGCTGGTCGGGTCGGCGGCCGGCTCCACCAGCTCGCCGGCGCCCAAGGGCCTGGTCTCCACGGCAGCGTCGCCGGTGCGCGGCCCGCGCTGGATCTTCGCCGGGGCGCGCGTCTCGCCCGACGTCCGCACCCAGATCGTCGTGTTCAACCCCGGCACCCGTACGGCCGAGGTCGATGTCGACATCAACTACGAGGAGCCCAAGGTGCACACCTCGCTCGAGCCGGCGGAGCTCACGATCCGCCCGGGCGAGCAGGCCATCGTCGACCTCACCGACATCAGCGGCATCGTCCCCGACACCGATCTGTGGATCGACGTGCGGTCGCTCACCGGCGTGCCGGTGGTGGCCGAACGGCTCTCGTTCTTCGGCTCCGAGGCCCGCACCGGCGCCACCGCCACCCTGGGGAGCCCGCTCGCCGCCACCGGCTGGATGGTCACGCAGGGCGGAGCCACCGATGCCCGCTCCACCACCGTGCAGGTGGTCAACCCGGGCACCTCGTCCGCCGAGGTCACCGCGTTCGTGCTCTCGGGCGGGACCCGCACCGAGCTGAAGGCGGCGGCCACCACCGTGCCGGGCGGCGACCGGCGCACCCTCGTGCTCGACGGGGCCGGGTCGTCGGCCACGGTGATCGTGCAGAGCACCAAGCCGGTGGTGGTGGCCTCGTCGATCGCCATCGCGGGCGGGCTGGGCATCTCCGTGCAGCCCGCGTTCCCGTATCCCGAGACCGTGGTGGCCCTTCCCCCCATCAGCTAGCCAGACTGGTCCCATGCTGCAGCTCGTCCTCGTCCTCGTGCTGGGGGTCACCGCCGGCGCCTTCGCCTGGTTGCTCCACCGCCGCGAGCGTCCCGATCCCGAGCGCGGCGCGTCGTGGACGGTCCCGGAGCTGGTCAACCGCGACGACTTCGACCGGCCCGATGCCCCGTGGCTCGTCGCCCTGTTCTCGTCGTCGACGTGCCTCGCCTGCGTCGGCACCGCCGACAAGGCGCAGGTGCTGGCCTCGGACTCGGTGGCGGTCCAAGACATCGACTCGATCGAGCGCAAGGACCTGCACGACCGCTACGGCATCGATGCCGTCCCGCTGCTGCTCGTGGTCGACGAGGTGGGCGCCGTGCGGCGCCACTTCATCGGCGAGCCCACCGCCACGGACCTCTGGGCGGCGCTGGCCGAGCTGCGCGAGCCCGGCACCGTGCCGCCGTCGTGCACCCACGACGGCTGAGGCACGGCGACAGGTTCAGCTCTCGGTGCTGGCCGGCTCGGGCTCCTGGTGGACCGCCGTGGCGGGGTTGGCACCCAGATCGCACAGGCGCCGCACCTCGGCGCCATCGATGGTCTCGTGCTCGAGGAGGCTGCGCGCCACCAGGTCGAGGCCGTTGCGGTTGGTGGTGAGGAGCTCCTCGCAGCGGCACTCGCAGTCGCGAAGGATCTGCTCGACCTCTTGGTCGATGACCCGTGCGGTCTCGTCGGAGTAGTCGCGAGCGTTGCCCATGAGGTCTTCGCCCAGGAACACCTGACCCTGCGAGCCCCAGGCCATCGGCCCGATGCGCTCGCTCATGCCCCACTCGCGGACCATCTTGCGGGCCCGCTCGGTGGACACGACGAGGTCGTTGTTGGCGCCGGTGGAGACCACGCCGAACACGAGCTTCTCGGCGATGCGGCCGCCCATGGCCACCACGATCGACTGCTCCAGGTACTCCTGGTTGTACGAGTGGCGGTCCTCGGAGGGCAGCTGCTGGGTGACGCCCAGGGCCATGCCCATCGGGAGGATGGTCACCTTGTGGACCGGATCGGCGTCATCGAGGATGGTGGCGCACACCGCGTGGCCGGCCTCGTGGTAGGCGGTGAGCTCCTTCTCCTTGTCGGAGAGGGCCATCGACTCGCGGCGCTGGCCCATGAGCACCCGGTCACGGGCGTACTCGAAGTCTTCGCGGGTGATCATCTCGGCCCCGCGGCGCACGGCGTAGAGCGCCGCCTCGTTGACCAGGTTGGCCAGCTCGGCACCGCTCATGCCCGGGGTGCCCCGGGCCACGACGCTGAGGTCGACGTCGGGGCTGATGCGCTTGCTCTTGGCGTGGACCCGCAAGATGGCGAGGCGCTCGGAGTGCTCGGGGAGCGGCACGACCACCTGGCGGTCGAAGCGACCGGGGCGGAGGAGCGCCGGATCGAGCACGTCGGGCCGGTTGGTGGCGGCGATCATGACGATGCCCTCGGTGGCCTCGAAGCCGTCCATCTCGTTGAGCATCTGGTTGAGCGTCTGCTCCCGCTCGTCGTGGCCGCCGCCCAGGCCGGCGCCGCGCTTGCGGCCGATGGAGTCGATCTCGTCGACGAAGATGATGGCGCGGCCGAGCTTGCGGGCCGACTGGAACAGGTCCCGGACGCGGCTGGCGCCGACGCCGACGAACATCTCCATGAAGTCGGAGCCCGACACCGAGAGGAACGGCACGCCGGCTTCGCCGGCCACCGCCCGGGCGATGAGGGTCTTGCCGGTTCCAGGGGGACCGACGAGCAGCACGCCCTTGGGGATGCGGGCGCCGATCTGACCGAACTTCTCGGGGTACTTCAGGAAGTCGACGACCTCACGGATCTCGGTCTTCACCCCCTCGTAGCCGGCGACGTCGGCGAACGTGGTGCCCGGCCGCTCGGTGGAGTACGTCTTCGCCCGCGAGCGGCCGATGGACATGATGTTGCCCATCTGGCCCTGCGCCCGGCGCTGCATGAACACGAAGAAGCCGATGATCAGCAGCGGGAACAGCAGGATCGGCAGCCACGTCTCGAGGAACGTGGGCTGCGGGGTCTTGGGCTTGAAGATGACGTCGTTCTTGTCGAGCAGCGCGCGGTCTGCGCTCGGGAACGGGATGAGGCCGGTGGTCTTGAACTCGGTCTTGTTGTCGTCGTCGAGGTGGCCGGAGATCTTGCCGGTCTTGTTGTCGTACGTGATGTCGTGGACGTTGCCGGCGTCGACCTGCGCGATGAACTTGGTGTAGCTGTAGTCGCTGTTGCTGCGGCTGCTCTGGTTCAGCACCACGAGCAGCAAGACGCCGGCTGCGATGGCGATGGCCCACACACCCCAGCGGGCGGGACCGGTCAGGCGGCTGGGCATGCCGCTGCCCGAGCCTCCGCCGCTGCCCTGCCCACCGGCACCGCCGGGACCACCGGAACCGGACCCGAGCGGGCCGCGGTTGCGGGGTGGGGGAGGGGGAGGGGGCGGTGGAGGCGGCGAACCGTCGGGTGACATGGCGCCATGCTAGGGGTCCGATCCCCCCACGAGGCAGCCGGGGCGGTCACAACCATCCCCCCGCGCCAGCGGATGCATCGGTACCCTGCCGGCCATGCGCCGTGGATGTGCCCGCCCCGCCTGCTCCGAGGCGGCGACCGTCACCCTCTCCTACGGGTACGAGTCCGCCACCGTGTGGCTCGAACCGCTCACCCCCGAGGGCCACCCCATGACCCACGACCTGTGCGATCGCCACGCCGCCCGCACGGTGCCGCCGCGCGGCTGGGAGCTGGTCGACCTGCGCCAGGTCCCGGCGACGATGGCCTCCTGAGCCACTCGGCTGACGGCAGCCCAGCTGCCACCCCCCGTTAGGCTCGCTCCGCCATGGCCATCCCCTACCCGTCCGACGGGCCGATCGACCGCCCTGTGGTGGAGCCCAGATGGGGTCTCGGCGATGCCATCGGCGGCTGGTTCGTCGTCTACAGCGCCGCCATCTTGTTCGGGGCGCTGATCCTCGCCATCGGCGGCTACGCCAGCAAGCCCGACGATGCGCCGCTGGCCTGGATGCTCGTCGCCAACCTGCCCATCTGGATCGGCTTCGTGCTGGTCGCGGTGTGGGTGGCGGCCATCAAGGGCAACGGCTGGATCAAGGACTTCCACGTCTCGATCCGGCCGTGGGACGTGCCGCTCGGCATCGGGGCCGGCCTGGCCGCCCAGCTCATCTTGGTGCCGATCCTGTCGTGGCCGATCCTCCAGCTCAGCGGGAAGTCGGCCGACGATCTGGCCAAGCCGGCCCAGGACCTGGCCGACAAGGCCCACGGTGCGGGCGGGGCGCTGCTGTTCATCGTCGTCGTCGGGATCATCGCCCCGTGCGCCGAGGAGCTGTTCTTCCGCGGGCTCATGTACCGGGCGCTCGAGAAGCGCTGGGACAAGTGGTGGGCCCTCGGCCTGTCGAGCGTGGTGTTCGCCGCCACCCACCTCGAGCCCCTCCAGTTCATCCCGCTGCTGGGCGCTGGGCTGGTCTTCGGTGGCCTGGTGGTGCGCACCGACCGGCTCGGGCCGGCGGTCCTGGCCCACATGTCCTTCAACCTCACGACGGTGGTGGTCCTGCTGTGGCTGAGCTGACCGACCCCGACCTGCTGGTCGACGAGCCCGACCAGCCCATCGAATCCGAGGCCGACCCGTTCCCCACGGTGCGCGAGCGGATCGGCGCCTGGTGGGACCGGGTGGTCGATCGCGCCGCGGCCGATCCCGGTCTGGTGGTCGAGGCCTGCGTCACCATCGCCGTGCTGGTCCTCGGCACCGGGCTGGTGCTGGCCACGCTGCACCCCGCCGACCTGTTCAGCAACACCACGCCCACCGGCGGCGACCTCGGGTCGCACGTGTGGGGCCCGCGCTACCTGATCGACCACCTGCTGCCGCACTTCCGGCTCTCGGGCTGGACCCCCGACTGGTACGACGGCTTCCCGGCGTACCAGTTCTACATGGTGGTCCCGTCACTGATCGTGGTGCTGCTGACGGTCGGGCTCGTCTGGTGGCTGGCCATCCCCCTGGCGCTCGTCTCCATCGCCATCGGGCTCTCGGGCTGGACGCGCCGGCGCCTCTACCCGTACCGCTGGGTCCTCGCCACGGTCGGGTTCATCCTGTTCAACCTGGCCGTGCCGTTGTCGTACAACCGGTCGTTCAAGCTGGTCACCGCGCTGGGCCTGCTCACGCTCCCGCTGGCGTGCTGGGCGCTGGCCAAGGCGGCCGCCCTCAAGTTCCCGATGCCGCCGCTGTTCGCGGCGGCCGGCGTGGTGTTCATCTTCAACCGGGAGCCGGTGTTCAACAACACCGGCAACATCATCGGCGGCAACTTCCAGTCCACGATGGCCGGCGAGTTCGCCTTCTCCATCAGCCTCACCTTCGCCATCCTCTACCTGGCGGTGGCCGTCCGGGGGCTGCGCACGGGCAAGCACCGCGCCCTGGCGGCGGTCCTGTTCGCGCTGGCCGGGCTGTGCCACCTGATCCCGGCGTTCTTCGTGCTCGGCTGCACGGCGGCGCTGTTCCTGGTGCACCCGGATCGCAAGCGGTTCCGCTGGCTCATCACCATGGTCCCGGTGGCGGGCCTGCTCACCGCGTTCTGGGTGCTGCCCTTCTACCTGCGCAGCGACTACGTCAACGACATGGGCTGGGAGCGGCTGCCGCTGGCCTCGGGCGACGTCACCTCGGTGTCGTACTACCTCTACCCGGGTGCGCTCCGGTACCTGTTCCTGCTCGGCGGGCTGGGCGTCGTGCTGTCGTTCGTGCGCCGCTACAGCGTCGGCGTGGTGCTCGGCCTGGCGTGGCTCGGCGTGGCCCTGGGCTTCTGGCACCTGCCGCAGGCCCGGCTGTGGAACGCCCGGCTGCTGCCGTTCATGTACCTGTCGGTGTCGCTGCTCGCCGCCATCGGCGTGGGTGAGACCATCCGGATCATCGCCACCGCGGCGTCGGGCGACGTCCGCCGGCCGCTGCGCCTCGTCACCGTCGGCGGGGCGATCGCCGCCGCGTTCGGCGCCCTCATCTACGCCGCGCTCCCCATCAACACGCTCTTCCCGCACCAGGTCACGCGCGTGGCCGTCACCCAGGGCGCCAGCGGGGTCACCAAGACCAAGTCGTCGTGGGGCCCGTTCTCCACCACCGAGCTCAACCAGGCGGCCGGCTGGTCGGCCACCGACTACCGGGGCCTCGAGAAGAAGGAGCCGGTCCCGGCGGGCTGCGCCGACCCGGGATCCACCGTGGCGTGCACCTCGGGCGGCTGGCCGGAGTACAAGCACCTCATCCAGACCATGGCCGGCATCGGCGAGGACCCCCGCTTCGGCTGTGGACGGGCGTTCTGGGAGTACGACTTCGACCGAGAGGGCGGCTACGGCACGCCCATGGCGCTGATGATGCTCCCGTACTTCACCGACAGCTGCATCGGCTCGCAGGAGGGCCTCTACTTCGAGTCGTCGGCCACGGTGCCGTACCACTTCTTGATGCAGGCCGAGCTGTCCACCAAGCCCTCGAGCCCCCAGCGGGACCTGCCCTACCCGGGCTTCGACATCGACGCCGGTGTGCGGCACCTCCAGCTGATGGGCGTGAGGTACTACATGGCATCCACGCCGAACGCCGTCGACCAGGCGAGCCGCCACCCCGACCTCACCGAGATCGCGGTCAGCGGCCCCTGGCACATCTACGAGGTCGCCCAGTCCGAACCGGTCTCCGCGCTCACGAACCAGCCGGTCGTGCTCAAGGGCGTCGACGAGAGCCAGGACGGGTGGCTGCCCACCGCGTCGTCGTGGTTCGGCAAGCAGAGCGACCTCGACGTCCTCCTGGCGGCCAACGGTCCCGAGGAGTGGAAGCGGGTCACGGCCAAACCGGTCCCCACCGACCTGCGCCACATCGTCAAGTACGCCCGCGACCAGCTGGGCCAATCGGGTGCCATCGACCAGGTGCCCGAGCTCACCCGCACCGCCCTGCCCCCCGTCAAGGTCTCCGGCATCGACATGGGCAGCGACACGATCTCGTTCAAGGTCGACAAGGTGGGCGTCCCCGTGCTGGTGAAGGCCTCGTACTTCCCCAACTGGGAGGTCAGCGGGGCGAAGGGGCCCTACCGGGTCTCGCCCAACCTGATGGTGGTGATCCCCACCAGCAACGAGGTGTCGATGCACTTCGGGCGCACCCCGGTCGACTGGCTGGGCATCGGCCTCACCCTCCTCGGCCTCGTGGGCCTGGTGTGGCTGGCGCGCCAGCCCGCCATCGCCGTCGAGCCGGAGCAGCAGCCCCGGCTGTCGAAGTGGATCGACCGCCAGCTCACCATCGAGCGAGCCGCCGCCGCGCCGCCGGCCGACCTCGAGGTCCCCGCCGTCCCCGTCCCCGTTCCCGTCGATCCGGCACCGGTCGATCCCGCCGATCCGGCTGAGCCTGCCGCCCCCAGCGAACCGGCGCCGGTCGGTTCCCGCGCCTGGGCCGATCCACGGGTCGACGCCGAGCGGACCTCGTCGGTGGAGCCGGGTTCCGTCGACGACGAGAGCATCTGGACCACCGACCCCGCGGATCCCACCGTCGAGGACCGCTGAGGTGAGCCGGCCGTCGCGGGCCGTCGTGGCCCGTACGCTCACCGCCCCGCGCCCCCTGCCACCGGCTCCCGGAGGCCCGCGCCTGAGCGTGGTGGTCCCGGCGTACCGCGAGGCGGCCGCCATCGCCGCCACGGTCGAGCGCATCCGCCGCGAGCTCGCCGCGGTGGCGACCGACGGTGGCCTCGAGGTGGTGGTGGTCGACGACGGCTCCGGCGACGGCACCACCGATGCCGCCGAACGGGCCGACGCCGACCAGGTGATCTCCCTGCCGGTCAACCGCGGGAAGGGGGCGGCCGTGCGGGCCGGCATGCTGGCCGCCACCGGGCGCACGCTCGTGTTCACCGACGCCGACCTCTCCTACGCCCCCGCCCAGATCCTCCGCCTGCTCGACGCGGTCGAGGACGGCTGGGACGTGGTGGTGGGCAACCGCCACCACCAGGACTCCAAGGCGCTGGTGGCCGCCGGCACCCTGCGCCAGGTCGGCGGTCGGGTGATCAACCTGGCCACCCGGGCGGTGCTCGTAGGGCCGCACCAGGACACCCAGTGCGGGCTGAAGGCCTTCCGCTCCGATGTGGCCCGGGTGATCTTCGGGCACAGCCGCATCGACGGGTTCGCCTTCGACGTCGAGGTGATCCACCTGGTCGAGCGCTACGGCCTGTCGCTGCAGGCGGTCGAGGTCGAGGTGGTCAACTCCGACAGCTCCACCGTCCACGTGGCCCGTGACGCGCTCGCGCTCCTCGCCGACCTGGTCCGCATCCGGCGCGGCTCGGCGCAGGGCCTCTACGACCTCAGCGCGTCGGACCGGAAGGCCCTCTCGCTCGGGGACGCCCAGCCGGGCGAGTAAGGTCGCTGGGCCATGTCGGACCTCGATGCCATCTTCAAGGCGTACGACATTCGGGGGACCTATCCCGATCAGATCGACGCAACCGGTTGCTACGCGATCGGTGCCGCCTTCGCCCACTTCGCCCTCCAAGAGGGGGGTGCTGTCCCCGAGATCCTGGTCGCAAGGGACATGCGGCCCTCCGGCGTGGAGCTCGCCGAGGCCTTCAGCGAGGGCGTGAGGTCCCAGGGCGTCGACGTGGTCGACGTGGGCCTGGCCTCCACCGACCTCATGTACTTCGCCTCCGGCACCCGGGGCGCCCCGGGGGCCATGTTCACGGCGTCGCACAACCCGGCCCAGTACAACGGCATCAAGTTCTGCCTGGCCGGGGCCCGCCCCCTCGGGCTCGACTCCGGCCTCGACCAGGTCCGCGAGCTGGCCCGCACCGGCGTGGCGCCCGTCGCCACCAAGGGCGGCACCAGCAGCGTCGACCTGCTCGGCGCCTTCGCCGACCACGTCCGGTCGTTCGTCGACACCTCGGTGTTCAAGCCCCTGAAGGTGGTGGCCGACACGGCCAACGGCATGGGCGGCCTCGTGGTCCCCGCCGTCTTCGACGTGCTCCCGTTCGACCTCGAGATCATGTACAAGGAGCTCGACGGACGGTTCCCCAACCACCCCGCCGACCCGCTCCAGCCCGAGAACCAGCGAGACCTGTGCGCCCGCGTGCGCGAGGTCGGCGCCGACATCGGGTTCGCCTTCGACGGCGACGCCGACCGCGTGTTCGTGGTCGACGAGCAGGGCATCGGCATCTCCGGCTCGGCCACCACGGCCCTCGTCGCCGCCGGCGTGCTCGAGAAGGAGCCCGGCGCCACCATCCTGCACAACCTGATCTGCTCCAAGGCCGTCCCCGAGGTGGTCCGCGAGCGCGGTGGCACCCCGATCCGCACCAAGGTCGGCCACAGCTACATCAAGGCCGAGATGGCGGCCACGGGCGCCGCGTTCGGGGGCGAGCACTCCGCCCACTACTACTTCCGCGACAACTTCCGGGCCGACTCCGGGCTCATCGCTGCGATGCACGTGCTCGAGCGCCGCTGCCTCGGCGACCAGCCCATGTCGGTGCTGCGCCAGCCGTTCGACCGCTACGCCGACTCCGGCGAGATCAACACCCAGGTGAACGATCCCGCTGCCGTCATCGACGCCGTCGCCGCCCACTTCGCCGCCGAGGTGCCCAGCTCCACCCAGGACCGGCTCGACGGCCTCACCGTCGACTTCGGCGATTGGTGGTTCAACCTGCGCCCGTCGAACACCGAGCCGTTGCTCCGCCTCAACCTCGAAGCCCGCACTCGCGACGAGTGCGATGATCACACGTCCGCTCTGCTCCACCTCATCACCAAGGGATAGACCTCATGGCCCTCGACCCCAAGCTCCTCGAGATCCTCGCCTGCCCGGAGGACAAGGGCTCGCTGCTCTACTTCGAATCGGAGCAGGCGCTGTACAACCCCCGCCTCAAGCGCCGCTACGAGATCCGCGACGACATCCCGGTGATGCTCGTCGACGAGGCCACCACCGTCGACGACGCCGAGCACGAGCGTCTCCTCGCCAAGGCCGAGGCCGACGGCACCCCGTCGACCCTGTCGTAGCTGCCGCCCCCATGGCTGACCCGATCGACTCGCTGGGGTTCCGCGAAGCCGTCTTCGACCTGCCCGAGCAGATGTCGGCCGCGGTGCGCAGCCTCACCGTCACCGGGCCGCTGCCCGACCACGACGAGATCGCCAACGTGCTGGTGCTGGGCACCGGTGCCGCCGGCTGGGTCGGCGACCTGCTCGGCGCGGTGGCCGGGCCGTTCATGCCGGTGCCGCTCGCGGTCCACAAGGGCTTCGAGCCCCCGTCGTTCGTCGACGCCTCCACGCTGGTCGTCGCCATCTCGGCATCGGGTGACTCGCCCGAGGTGCTGGCGTCGGCCGGCATCTGCATCGAGGCCGGCGCCAAGCTCTTCGCCATCACCAGCGGCGGCCAGCTCGGCGCCCTGGCCGACGCCACCGAGTCACCCACCGTCTTCTTGCCGCACGCCTCGTCGGCCACGCCGGTGCCGCCGCGGGCCCGCGTCGGCGCCCTCGCCATCCCCGCCCTCAAGGCCTTCGACACGCTCGGGCTCTTCCCCGGCGGCCGCGACTGGATCGCGGCGGCCATCGCCCAGCTGCGGGTGCGCCGCGACGAGCTGACCGCGGATGGCAACGCCGCCCAGCACCTGGCCCGCCACCTCGAGGGCACCCTGCCGCTCGTCTACGGCGGCGGCCTCCTCGGCGGGGTGGCCGCCACGCGCTGGAAGGCGCAGATCAACCAGTGCGCCAAGTCGCCCGCCTTCGTGGGCGAGCTGCCCGACGTGGTCCACGGCGAGCTCGCCGGCTGGGGCCAGCACGGCGACATCACCCGGCAGATCCTGTCGCTGGTGCTGCTGCGCCACGACGAGGAGCCACCCGAGGTGTCCGAGCAGTTCGATCTGGTCGAGACCTGGTCCGACGAGGTCATGAGCGAGATCCACACCGTGCGCGCCCAAGGCGACGGGGCCCTCGCCCAGCTGTTCGACCTGGCGTTCTTCGGCGACGTGGTGGCCCTCGAGCTCGCCGCCATCGCCGGGATCGACCCGGGCCCCACCCCGGTCATCGCCCGGTCGCCCGAGTCCGACGCCTCCTGACGCGCCGTGCCCAAGCTCCCTGAGCCCCTGCTCGCCCTCGCCGACCGCGTCTCCAACCGGGGTCGCTGGGGCGCCGACGACCGGCGCGGCACCCTCAACCTGATCGACCCGGCCGCCGTCCGGCGCGGCGCCGCCTCGGTGCGCCAGGGCCGCCCGTTCTCGCTCGCCATCCCGTTCGACGCCGACGGTCCGCAGACCGGCGGCATCCCGGGGCGCGACAACCCGAGCCTCGAGATGATCGCGGTCAACGTGGCGTTCGCCGGCTACCACGGGTTCACCACGAACGACGAGAAGATGGCGATGGGCACCCAGGCCGCCACCCACTGGGACGCCCTGTCGCACGTGGGCTACAGCGGCGAGCTCTACAACGGGGTCCCGCTCACCGCGGTCACCGAGGCGGGCGCGTCGGAGCTGGGGATCGAGTCGTTCGGTCCGGTCGCCACGCGCGGGATCCTGCTCGACGTGGCCCGGCTGCACGGCGTCGACCACTTCGACGACAACCGCCCGCTCACGGCCGCCGACCTCGACGGCGCCCTCGCCCTCACCGGCGTCACCGTGGAGCCGGGCGACATCGTCGTCGTGCGCACCGGGCACATGCACTTCCTGCGCATCGGCGAGAAGGACCGCTACCGCACCACCAGCCCCGGGCTGTCGGTGGGGACCATCGAGTGGCTGCACGACCACCAGGTCGCCGGCGTCGCCACCGACACGCTGGTGCTCGAGTGCTTCCCCGGCGAGGACCCGGCCGCGCTGCTGCCGGTCCACATGATCCAGCTGCGCGACATGGGCCTGGCCCAGGGCCAGATCTGGGCGCTCGACGACCTGGCCGCCGACTGCGCCGACGACGGCCAGTACGACTTCTTCCTCAGCGCCACGCCGATCCCGCTCACCGGCGCGTCCGGCGGCATGGTCGCCCCCACCGCCGTCAAGTAGCCCCCATCGCCTGAACGTGCCGCCGTGGGTCAGACGGTGCTGCGCTGGGTGACGGTGAGCGGCGCCGACTCTCGTGCGGTGGCCACGAGCCGGCGGTGGGCTCGCTCCTGCGCAGCCGGATCCGGGGGCGGAAGCGTGAAGCTCGTGTAGAGCACCCGGCGCTCGGCGGTGGTGGGTGGCTGCGCCATGTGCAGCGTGCAGCTGAGGTGCAACGTGACGTCACCGGTCTCGGTGGCGAGCGGCACGTCGGGGAGGCCCAGCTCGGTCACGTCGAGCAGCGACGGCCAGATGAGCGCTCGGTTGGACCCGGCCACCACGCGGAGCTGGCCCGTGGTGGGACCGGCGCCGGTGACCGAGACGCCGACGGTCAGCCGAGAGCACTCGTAGCTGTGGCGCCCCAGGCTGCAGTCCTTGTGCCAGGGCACGTCGGAGATGCCCGACGTGACGCCGATCGGCTTGAACAGCGCCTCCCACCGGCTCTCGGCGAAGCCGCCGAACCGGTGGCCGCAGCCCGGGATCCGGCCGAGGGCGAGGAAGCGGTCATCGGCCAGGAGGGCGTCGGCCGTGGGGGAGTGGTCCTCGAAGTGCTGCATGCGGACGAGGCGGTCGGAGCCGTCGGCCGTGCCCGCCCACCAGCTGCGGCCGTCGCCGTTCGAGTACGTGCCCGCGGCGGCGTCCATGTCGGCGCTGATGCGGGCCATCTCGCCGGGCTCGAACACGCCGCGGAGGTGGGCGAAGCCGGTCTGCTCGAGGAAGGTGCGCACCTCGCCGGGGTCGTCGTCGAGGGTGAAGGACCTCGCCAGGTCGGCGGGGAGGTCCACCTCCGAGGCGGGGCCCTGAGGGGACTCGTCGAGGGCGTCGCGCAGGACCAGCCACCAGTCGAGCACGGAGCCGATGCGACCGTGCGGGAGGTCGAGGGTGCCGGCGGTCATCAGGCCGATCGGCGTGATCTGGTCGGTGACGAGGTCCTGGAGCAGGGCAGCGGTGAGGCGCAGGTGGACGTGGCGGTCGTGGGAGCAGCGGTCGCCGGGATCGACGCGCGGGACGCCGTCGTGGAACGCGAGGGTCCAGGGCGAGCCGTCGACCTCGAGGAGCAGCGGCCGCGGCAGTGGCGATGGCGGGCCGGCGGGGCGGGGCCAGCGGCGCACCAGCGCGGTGGGGAGGTCGGACGAGAGGAACGCGCCGGGCTCGACGGCCACGGGGTCGGCGTCGGATCGCGTGCGCAGGTCGACGGACATGGGGCCCCTTGGAGGCTGAGGATCAGTCCCGCGGCGGCGGGGCGACGAGATCGGTCACGGTGTCGATGTACTGGGCTCGGTCGACGCCCCCTGGCGGCGTGCCGAAGTACTCGGTGGCCAAGGTGTACCCGATGATCGAGCTGAGCACCACCGCCATGACCCGGTGGGCGGCGGTGGGATCGTCGTCGCCGAGCAGCCCCGAGATGCGCACCGCGTCGTGGCGGAGCCCGCCCTCCACCAGCTGCTCCGACACCTCCGAGGCCAGCTCCGGGATCCGGCCCTGCTCGCGGGCCATGATCGCCAGGAGCGGGCCGAGCGCATGGAGCGTGTGGAGCCCCTCCTCGATGATCAGGCGCACCGCCGAGCGCAGGTCGGCTTCGGGATCGAGCGCCGGCGGCTCGCCGTCGTGGGCGATCTGGACGTTGTCGATCTCGCGCCGGACGACGGCGGCGAGGGCCTCGTCCTTCGTCCGGAAGTAGCGGTAGAAACCGCCGCTGCCCGACGCGAGGCCGGCCGCCTCCTCGAGGTCGGTGATGGGCGTGCCGTCGACCCCTCGGGTGGCGAACGCAGCCAGCGCCGCATCGAGGATCCGGTCTCTGGTCGATCCTGACACCCCGACACGATAGGTGGCGCGTGCGCCCGCCCCCTGGGTCCGGCGCGCCAGACGTGCGCGGCAGGGTGTCCCTCGACTCAAATGGGGCCGTGACCAGCCCTGTGCGCCCCTTCTCAGCAGGAGTGCTCGCTGCCGCGCTCCTCGTCTCGCTCGCCGTCGTGGCGCCCACCGGCGGTTCGGGTGCCTCGCCCGCCCGGGTGTCCGCCCCGCGCGCCGACGCGGCTGACGTGGTGGAGCTCCTGCCGCTGTCCACCTCCTCCGACCATCGGATCGTCGACTCGAAAGGTCGAGACGTCCTCCTCCGCGGGGCCAACGTGAACTCCCTCGGCGAGTACTGGCAGGGGGTCCCCTCCATCGATCCCACGCTGCCGGTCACCGATGCCGATTGGGAGGAGATGGCCGCTCACGGGTTCTCCGTGGTCCGCCTGCTCATCTCCTGGTCGAAGGTCGAGCCCACCCGCGGGACGTTCGACCAGGCGTACCTCGACACGGTCGACGAGCACGTCCAAGCGGCCAAGGCGCACGGGATCTACACCGTGATCGACATGCACCAGGACGCGTACACCGCGGCGCTGTCCACCACCGACCCGGCCACGTGCCCGGCGGGCACCACGCCGGCCAAGGGCTGGGACGGGGCTCCGGCCTGGGCGGTGCTGTCCGATGGGCTGTCCACCTGCCTGACCGGCAGCGACCGCAACAGCTCGCCGGCGGTCAACCGGGCCTGGAACAACTTCTACGACAACGTCGACGGCATCCGCGACGAGTTCGTGAAGGCCTGGAAGGCGGTGGCGGCCCACTTCGCCGGCCGTCCCGAGGTGGCGGGCTACGACGTCCTGAACGAGCCCGAGAACCCCCGCGCCGCCGCCGACCTCCAAGCCGTCTACGAGGACTTCCTGGCCGACTCGATCGCCGGCATCCGCGACGCCGAGGCGGGGGCACCCTTCGAGCACCTGATCCTCATCGAGCCCGCCCTCCCGGCCGGCGACCCCACCCGCGGCCTGGTCATCCCGAACCCGAAGGCAGCGGGCGTCGACACGAAGGACATCGTGGCCTCGGTGCACAACTACTCGGAGTCGATCGACAACGGCCTCGGCCTCACCATCGAGGGCCTCAACGACCTCATCGACCAGCTCACCGCGGGCATGGGCGTGCCCGACTGGGGTGGCGAGTACGGCTTCTGGGACACCTCGGCGTCCACCCTCGCCAAGGTCGAGCGCTACGCGGCCGACGAGGACGCCCACGCCTGGGGCGGCGCCTGGTGGCAGTGGCGGCAGTCCTGCGGCGACCCGCACGCGGTCCAGTGGTCGGGCGGCTCCGTCGTGGCGCCCACCGACGTGTCCACCCACCTCAACAAGCTCCAGTGCCCCGGCAACACCGACCTCGGTCCCACCGACGAGTTCCTCGACGCCGTCGGCCGCGGCTACCCGAGGGCCACCCCCGGTCGCATCACCGAGCTGCGCAGCGACATCGCCACCGGCTTGATGAAGGTGAAGGCCACCGCCACCGAGAAGGGCGGCCAGCTCGTCGTGTGGACCCCCACGGCCCACGACGCTGCCCATCCGATCAACACCTTCGGGCTCACCGATGTGGTGGAGCACGACGTGGCCGGCGGCCGGATCATCACCGCCACCGTCTCGGTCACCGGGGTCTACGCCCTGTGGGTCGGCCCCGTCGATGAAGACCTCTCGAAGCCGGCCGAGGAGCCGGCGGCTCCCGGCGAGCCCGCGGCGGCCGTCCCCGTGGCCGGCGACCCCAGCTTCACCGGCTAGCGCGCGTCCGCCGCGGCGCCGCGGTCGGCCCTCAGTCGGTGACGGTCTTGACCCGCTGCTCCATCTCGATGGAGAGCGGCTCGAGGCGGTCGGTGTCGGCGGGAACGGTCTCGAAGGTGGACTGGTCGAGGCCGCTCGACGCGGTCACCGTCACGCCGACGCCGTTCACGACGAACAGGTACCCGTGGAACTCCAGGGCGACCGGCACCTCGAACAGCTCGAACGACGCCTTGAGGCTGACGTCGACGCCGTACTCGCCGATGTCGGCGAGGCGCTCGGCCGACAGGTCCATGCTGACCTTGCCGCTGTCGGGGTCGGTGTAGGTGATGGTGTCGCAGGAGTTGAGGGCCTCGACGATGTCGTCGACCGCCGCATCGCTCATGCCGGTGGGGGTGGGGTCGAGGGTGATCTCGATCCCGCGGCCGTCCTGGGTGGAGAACTCCCGCGCCACCTCGTCGTCGTTGACCTCGTCGTCCATGAGGCCGAGCTTGGCGGCCTCGGGGCAGGCCTTGGCGAGGGCGGCGTCGGCCGGATCTTCCGCGACGGTGGTCGTGGTGGTGCCGCCTTGCTCGTGGTCGGGCTCCTTGACCGTGTACGCGGGCCCGATGTCGTCGGCCGTGGGCAGGATCGACTCCAGGTCGGCCTTGGAGACCGGTGCGTGCTGGGCCTCGGTGGTGCTGCTGTCGGCGGCGGTGGTGGTGACGGCGGCGCCGTCATCGTCGGTGGCGGCGTCGTCGCCTCCGCTCGTGCCGCAACCGGCGAAGAGGAGCGAGGCGGCGATGAGGGCAACGATCAGGGAGCGGCGCATGGGCAATGCTCGCATGCCGGGGCCCGCCGGCCGTGCGCTCAGGATTCGAGCGGGCCCATCACGTCGTCGGCGAAGCGCTTGAGGCCCTCGATCTTCTGGTCGAGCGGGAGCTCGAAGCCGCCGTAGTAGGCCCACGGCATGGTGAGCAGGTCGGTCACGCCCACGTCCTCGGCCGCCCGGAACTGGTCGACGGTGACGGCATCGTTGAGCGACACGATCATCGAGAAGTCGCCCGTGGCGCCCTGCTCCTCGCGGTACCGGTCGATGGTGATGCGGAAGTCGGCGGCCTGCTCGGTGCTGATGAGGTCGGAGATCCAGCCGTCGTGGCGGGCGGCGCGCCGGAGGGCGGCATCGGACAGGCCCCCCACGTAGATCGGGATGCGCGACGGGGGTGCGGGGGTCATCTCGAGCCGGGGGAAGTCGTAGAACTCGCCGTGGTGCTCGACCCAGCCACCGCCCCACAGCTCCTCGAGGATGGCCAGCATCTCGTCGGCCCGGGCGCCGCGCTTGCGGAACTGGGCATCGAGCAGCTCGAACTCCTCCTCGCACCAGCCCATGCCGACGCCGAGGCTCACCCGGCCGCCGGTGAACGCGCTGGCCGTGGCCACCGACTTGGCCACCGGGAACGGGTTGCGCATCGGCAGCACGAAGATGTTGGTGAAGAAGCGGAGGCGCTCGGTCACGGCGCCGAGCGCGCCGATGGCCACCATCGGGTCGACCCACGGCGTGAACGGGTCCCAGCGGCGGTTCCCGTCGTCGGTGTAGGGGTACTCGGTGGTCAGCGTCTCGAGGTTGAGCACGTGGTCTGCGAGCGCCATCGCGTGGTAGCCCGCCTCGTCCGCCGCCTTGGCGATGGGCGTGAGCTCCTCGGGCGGGAGGTAGGCGGTGGCGATGCTGACCCTCACGAGCCGAGCCGCCAGGCGAGGCGACCAGCAAGCGCAGCGTGGGTCACGCCCGGCGAAGCCGGGCGATGATCAGGCGCGAGCAGGAAGGCAGGTGGAGGACCGGTCACCGTGTTCATGCGTGGGTGCCCCCGTCGATGCGGATGCACTCGCCGGTGATGTGCTTGCCGTCATCGGACAGGAGCATGGCGACCACCGAGGCGACGTCGCCCGGATCGCCGAACCCGGTGGGCGACATGATCCGGCGGATCAGCTTGCCCTCCTCCTTGGTGATGTCGTCGGGGAACGTCACGTTGGACGTGATGCCGCTGTGGACGCTGCCGGGCGCCACGCAGTTGGCTCGCACCGGCACCTTGCAGTACTCGACGGCGAGGGTCTGGGTGAACGACCAGACGGCGCCCTTCGACGCGGCGTAGGCGCCCATCCACGGGTGGCCGAACGAGCTCGAGGTCGACGCGGCGTTGACGATGGCGCCCTTCGACTCCATCAGGTGGGGGAGCGCCTCGCGGCACATGAGGAACGTGCCGGTGAGGTTGACGGTGAGGATCTTGTTCCACGTGTCGAGGTCGAACTCGTGGGTGCGGCCCGAGCGGAGCATGCCGGCGATGTTGGCAATGCCGTCGAGGCGCCCCCAGGCTTCGACCGCGGTCTCGACGGTGTTGGCCGCGTCGGCCTCGTCGCTGATGTCGGCGACGTGGGTGATGCACTCGCCCCCATCCTCCGACGCCACCTTGTTGGCGGTCTCCAGGGTCTCGGCCAGGCCCTCGGCGTTGATGTCGGAGGCGAGCACCTTGGCGCCCTCGCTCACCAGCCGGATGGCCGTGGCCTGGCCGATGCCGGAGGCGGCTCCGGTGACGATCATGACTCGGTCTGACAGGCGTTCCAGGCTCATGGCCGCAGACTAGAACACGTTTCAGTTCCGGGGGCCTACCCGGGGTCCGGCCGGGCGATCGGCTACGGTGGTCGCTGGCCTTCGGGCCGCGGAAGGGCTGTCATGGGTGAGCCAGCAGGCTCCAGCTCCGCCACCACATCCGAATCGCCCGTTGCCGCGCCCGCTGCTGGCGCCGCTGGCGCGATCCCGACCAACCACGTGGAGACCCACATGCCCATCCTGAACCCAGAAGACTTCAAGATCGCCGACATCTCGCTGCACAGCTTCGGCCGCAAGGAGATCCAGCTGGCCGAGCACGAGATGCCCGGCCTGATGTCCACCCGCGCCGAGTACGCCGACGCCCAGCCGCTCGCCGGCGCCAAGATCATGGGCTCGCTGCACATGACCATCCAGACGGCCGTGCTCATCGAGACCCTGACCGCCCTCGGTGCCGACGTGCGCTGGGTGTCCTGCAACATCTTCAGCACCCAGGACCACGCCGCCGCCGCCATCGCGGTGGGCCCCGACGGCACCGTCGACGCCCCGCAGGGCGTGCCGGTCTTCGCCTGGAAGGGCGAGACGCTCGAGGAGTACTGGTGGTGCACCGACCAGGCGCTCCGCTGGCCCGACGGCTCCGGCCCCAACATGATCCTCGACGACGGTGGCGACGCCACGATGCTCGTCCACAAGGGACGTGAGTTCGAGCTGGCCGGCGCCGTGCCGCCCGCGACCGACGAGGACCCCGAGGAGTGGGGCGTCATCATCGACCTGCTCACCGAGTCGGTCGCCAAGGAGCCGACCCGCTGGACGAAGGTCGCCTACGGCATCAAGGGCGTCACCGAGGAGACCACCACCGGTGTCCACCGCCTCTACCAGATGTTCGCGGCGGGCGACCTCCAGTTCCCGGCCATCAACGTCAACGACTCCGTGACCAAGAGCAAGTTCGACAACCTCTACGGCTGCCGCCACAGCCTCATCGACGGCCTCAACCGCGCCACCGACGTCATGATCGGCGGCAAGGTGGCGTTCGTCGCCGGCTACGGCGATGTGGGCAAGGGCTGCGCCCAGTCCCTCAAGGGCCAGGGCGCCCGCGTGATCGTGGCCGAGGTCGACCCGATCTGCGCCCTCCAGGCCGCCATGGAGGGCTTCGAGGTCACCACCATCGAGAACGTCCTCGACCGGGCCGACATCTACGTCACCACCACCGGCAACAAGGGCATCATCAGCGCCGAGCACATGGCCCGCATGAAGCACCAGGCCATCGTCGCCAACATCGGTCACTTCGACAACGAGATCGACATGGCCGGGCTCGCGAAGATGAGCGACGTCCGCAACATCGAGATCAAGCCCCAGGTGAACGAGTACCAGTTCCCCGACGGCCACTCGGTCATCGTCTTGGCCGAAGGCCGCCTCATGAACCTCGGCTGCGCCACCGGCCACCCGAGCTTCGTGATGAGCAACTCCTTCACCAACCAGACGATCGCCCAGATCGAGCTGTTCACCAAGACCGACGAGTACCCGGTCGGCGTGTACACGCTGCCCAAGCTCCTCGACGAGAAGGTGGCCCGCCTGCACCTCGACGCCCTCGGCGTGAAGCTCACCAAGCTCTCGGAGGACCAGGCCGACTACCTCGGCGTCAAGGTCGACGGCCCCTACAAGCCCGAGCACTACCGGTACTGATCGGCTTCGCCGATCCGTACCGGTAGTTGCTGGTCGGTCGGTTCGCTCGCCTCACAGTTTCGGCCGGTGACCGGCTGGCGCTTTGAGAACCCGGGTCCTCGTGACCCGGGTTCTTCGCGTCTCGGATGCCGGGTCCTCGGCCAGGGCCTCGGATCGGGCGGCTGTTCCTTCCACTCTGCGTGCCTCCTTCGTCGGCACGGGGCCGCTCGGGCCCTTTCGCCTCCGGCGAACGCTGGCGCCTCTTGGGCTGGATCCCGCTTTCGGCGAACGCTTGCGCTTCTTGGCCTGGTGCGCCTGATTGGTCGCACCTCCTGGTTGTTCGGCGGTCCCTCCGTACGTTCCTGGCCATGACCCGGGACCTGGCGGAGATGGCGGAGTACGAGCGGCCCCGGGAGCGGCTGGCCGAGCACGGGCCCTCGGCGCTGCGCGACGCCGAGCTGCTGGCGCTGGTGCTGCGCAGCGGTCGGGCCGGCGAGAGCGCGCTGCGGCTGGCCGAGGGACTGCTCGCCGAGCTCGGCGGCCTCGGCGGGCTCGGGTCGGTGCGGGTCGACGAGCTGGCCCGCCGCCCCGGGCTCGGGCCGGCGAAGGCGGCCGCGGTGGTGGCGGCGTGCCACCTGGCGGGGCGCATCCAGGCCCAGCGCGACCGGGTCCCGGTCCTGCGGTCCGTGGTCGACGTCGCCGATGTGGCGGTCAGCTTGATGGAGCACTGCACCACCGATCGGGTGGTCTGCCTGGTGGTCGACGAGGCCGGCCGGCTGCGGCGCACGGTCACGGTGACGGAGGTTGGCGTGGCGGGTGCGCCGCTGCTGGCCCGCGACGCGCTGAGCGCCGTGCTCCACCACGGGGGTGCGGGCCTGGCCCTGGTCAGCAACCGCTCGAACGGCGATCCGGCGCCGGTCGAGGAGGACCGGGTGGTGGCTGCGGCCGTGGCGAGCGGCGCCGCGTCGGTCGGGCTGGGGTTCGTCGCGTCGGTGGTGGTGGCCGGCCGGTCCTGGGAAGAGGTGCCGGTGCCGGCTCGCCGGCACCCGCTGGGCTGAGCCCCCCGGGGAGCTTCAGCTCTGGTCGGTCAGCGAGACCACTTGGCTGGTGGCCCCGTCGACGATCTTCGTGGGAACCGGCTCGCCGCGCTGCTGGGCGTCGCGGGCCAGCTGCAGGGTGTTGATGGTGGCGTCGGTGGGCGTGCAGCGGCCGATGCGGGGACGGCCCCACACGGTGACCTGGGGGAGGCCGCTGCCGGCCGGATCGGGCCGCACCTCGACGCGCACGTGGTCGGCGCACTCGACCTCGAGCTGGAGGTTGGCGCTGAACCCGACCGGATGGACGCCGGAGATGGGCAGGGGGGTCTCGTGGGAGTCGGCGCCGTAGCCATCGGAGAGCCCGATGAACGCGGCACCAGCGATCACCACGACGGCGACGGCGATCAGGATCCGGCGGAGCACCGGGTCAGCGTACGGCGCGGGCCCTGGGGCCTCCGGATGCACCCGGGCCGCCGGTACGCTGACGTGACCGAGGGCACAGTGCCCTGGAGGTGCGTCAGGGGACGATCGATGGGCCAGCAGGGGATCTGGGTGCTCGGCGGGTACCAGAGCGACTTCGCTCGCAACCTCACGCGCGAGGGCGAGGCGTTCGACGCGCTCACCGCCGAGGTCGTGCGCGGCACCCTCGGCGACGCCGGCGTGCGGGCCGTCGACGTCGAGACGGTCCACGTGGGCAACGCGTTCGGCCAGCTGTTCACCGGCCAGGGCCACCTGGGGGCCATGCCGGCCACCGTGGAGCCCGACCTGTGGGGTCGGCCGGCGGCCCGGCACGAGGCGGCCTGCGCCTCGGGCAGCATCGCGATCCTTGCCGCGATGGCCGAGCTGGAGGCCGGGCGCTACGCCACCGCGCTGGTGGTCGGGCTGGAGCTCGAGCGCACCGTGCCGGGCGACACGGCCGCGCAGCACCTGGGTGCGGCCAGCTGGGTGGGCCACGAGGGCAGCCCCAAGTACGTCTGGCCCCAGGGGTTCTCTGACCTGGCCGACGAGTACGACCGCCGCTACGGGCTCGACGACGCCCACCTCCACGCCTTCGCGGCGATGGCCGTGCGCAACGCCCGCGACAACCCCAACGCCCAGACGCGCGGCTGGCAGTTCGGCGAGGCCAGCTTCTCCGACGACGACGACGTGAACCCGGTCGTCGCCGGCCGCACCCGCCGCACCGACTGCAGCCAGGTGACCGATGGCGGCGCGGGCCTGGTGCTCGCCACCGACTCGTGGGTCCGGGGCCATCCCGGTGCGGTGGCCGGCGGGCGAGCGGCGCGCATCACCGGCTGGGGCCACCGCACGGTCGGCTTGCCGCTGGCGCCCAAGCTCGAGCGCAGCCGCGAGGACACGCACGTGATGCCCCACGTGCGGGACGCGTTCGCCGATGCGCTGCGGCGCGCCGGCCTCGGCTCGGTCGACGACCTGAGCGCCGTCGAGGTGCACGACTGCTTCACCGCATCGGGCTACCTCGCCATCGACCACACCGGCATCGCCGATCCGGGCGAGTCGTGGAAGGCGATCGAATCGGGCGACATCGAGCGGACCGGTCGCATCCCGGTCAACCCCGGCGGCGGGCTCATCGGGGGTGGCCACCCCGTCGGCGCCACCGGCGTGCGCATGGCGGTCGACGCGCTGCGGCAGGTCACGGGCACCGCGGGTGCCACCCAGGTCCCGGGCGCCCGGCGCGTCGGCACCCTCAACATCGGCGGCAGCACCGCCACCACCTGCTCGCTCGTCCTCGAAGGAGCCCCGGCATGACCCTCAGCGAGACGACCGCCATCGAGACCGGCCACCTCCGCCGCACGCTGCCCGACGGCGACGAGCACCCGTACCGCTCGGGGGCGTGGCGGCCGCAGGCGACCGAGTGGCGGGTCGACCAGGTCGAGGTGGTCGAGGGCGCCATCCCCGAAGACCTCGACGGCCTGTACGCCCGCAACACCGAGAACCCGCTCCACGCGCCGATCTCGGCGTACCACCCCTTCGACGGCGACGGCATGGTGCACGCCATCCGGTTCCGCGGCGGCACGGCCAGCTACCGCAACCGCTTCGTCCGCACCGAGGGTCTGCTCGCCGAGCAGGAGGCGGGCGAGTCGTTGTGGGCCGGCCTCGCCGAGCGCCCCGACACGGCCAAGCGAACCGACGGCCGGACCGCGCGCGGCGCCATGAAGGACGCCAGCAGCACCGACCTGGTGGTCCACGGTGGCGAGATCCTCACCTCGTTCTGGCAGTGCGGCGAGCTGTACCGCCTCGATGCCGACACCCTGGAGACGGTCGGGCCCACCCGTTGGGACGGCTGGTTCCCCGACGAGGGCGTGTCCGCGCACACCAAGGTCGACGAGGCCACCGGCGAGCTGTTCTTCTTCAACTACGGGACCGAGTGGCCCTACCTCCACTTCGGCTGCACCGACCGCGCCGGTCGGCTCGTCCACTACACGCCCGTCCCGCTGCCCGGTCCGCGGCTGCCCCACGACATGGCCATCACCGAGAACTTCGTGGTGCTCAACGACCTGCCGATGCACTGGGACGAGGACCTCCTGCTGCGAGGCGTCCACGCGGTCCGGATGCACGACCAGCCCACCCGGCTCGCCGTGGTCCCTCGGCGCGGCACCGAGGAGGACGTGCAGTGGTTCGAGGCCGACCCCACGTACGTCCTCCACTGGACCAACGCCTACGAGGACGGCGACGAGGTGGTGCTCGAAGGGTTCCACCAGGGCAGCCCGTCGCCGCGCAAGCCCGAGATCGGCGATGACATGTGGATGTTCCGGTACCTCGCGCTCGACTGGATGGAGACCCGGCTCCACCGCTGGCGGCTGAACCGCCGCACGGGCGCGTGCACCGAGGAGCGCATGCGCGACGACTTCACCGAGTTCGGCATCATCAACGGTCGCCGAACCGGCCGGAAGCACCGCTACGTCTGGGCGGCGCAGGGCAAGCCCGGGTGGTTCCTGTTCGACGGCATCGTGCGCCACGACACCGAGACGGGCGCCGACGACGTCCTGCGGCTGCCCGACGGCGTCTACGGATCCGAGGTGGGGGTGGCCCCCAAGCCCCACGGCACGGCCGAGGACGATGCGTACATCGTCACGTTCACCACTGACGCCGAGCACGACCGATCGGAGTGCCTGATCCTCGATGGCCGTCGCATCAGCGATGGTCCCATCGCCCGGCTCCGGCTGCCCGAGCGCATCTCGAGCGGCACCCACGCGGTGTGGGCGCCCGGGTCGGCGCTGGCCCCCTGACCCGCGGGTCAAGCTTCGGTAGGGTCTCGGCCAGCAGGCCGCTCCCCCCGCGGCCGCCGAGCCACAGGGGAGTGGTCATGGAAGAGCTTTCGGGCAAGGTCGCGGTCGTGACGGGCGCGGCGTCGGGCATCGGCCTGGCGATGACCAAGGCGTTCATCGGCGAGGGCATGAAGGTCGCCATGGCCGACATCGAGGCGGGCGCGCTCGCCACGGCCGTCGCCGGGCTGCCCGACGGCGCCGAGGTGCTCACCGTGGTCGCCGACGTGAGCGATCAGAGCCAGGTCGAGGGCCTCCGCGATGCCGCGGTCGACCGCTTCGGCACGGTCCACGTGGTGTGCAACAACGCCGGTGTGTCCGCGGGCGGGCCGATCTGGCTGGCCGACCAGGCCGAGTGGGACTGGGTCCTCGGCGTCAACCTCTTCGGCGTCGTCAACGGCGTCCGTGCGTTCACGCCGCTGCTGATCGAGCAGGGCGAGGGTCACATCGTCAACACCGCATCGATGGCCGGACTGGTGTCGGCCCCGTTCATGGGCCTCTACAACGTGTCCAAGCACGGGGTGGTCACGCTCTCGGAGACGCTCCTGTCAGACCTGCAGCTCGCGGGTGCCGAGGGCGTCGGCGTGTCGGTCCTGTGCCCCGGCTGGGTCAACACCCGCATCCACGAGGCGGGCCGCAACCGGCCGGCCACGATGTCGGACTCCGATGAGGTCCAGACGATGGACGCCAGCATGCAGGAGTTCATCGCGGGGGTGATCGCCGCCGGCCTCGACCCCAACGATGTCGCCGCCATGGTCGTCCACGCCATCAAGACCGATCGCTTCTACATCCTCACCCACCCGGACTGGATGCACTTCGTGTCGGCGCGGACCGACCGCATCGTCGAAGGGGAGAACCCGATCCTGGCGTCGCTCCCCAGCGGCCCCGGCGACGACCTCGCCCTCGACGCCGGCTGACGACCGGCCGGGTCAGCTGCCGGCGGTGGTGAAGTCGGGCTCGATGTCGGGCGGCGGGTCGTCCGGCTCGTGGTGGCCGCTGGGTCGGGGGACCGGCTCGAAGCCGGGCGGGTGGCCGAGGTCGAGCCGGTGCAGCCAGAACTGGGCGTTCGGGCCCACGGTGAGCGCGAACAGCACGGTGCCGATCCCGATGGTGCCGCCGAGCAGGAAGCCGCAGGCGAGGGCCACGAGCTCGATGCCCGTGCGCACGGAGCGGATCGAGGGGCCGCGCTCGGCGAGCCCGGTCATGATCCCATCGCGAGGACCCGGTCCGAGGCGGGCCCCGATGTACATGCCGATGCCGGGCCCGACGAGGAGGAGCCCGCCCACCAGCAGCGCCCACTGCGCCGCGGTGGAGTGCGGATCGGGGAGGTGGGGCAGGACGACGTCCATGGTGGTGCCGATCAGCACGGCGTTGACCACCGTGCCGAGCCCCACCCGCTGGCGCAGGGGGATCCAGCCCAGCACCACCACGAACGACACCAGCACGCTGACCGTGCCGATGGGGATGCCGGTCCGGTCGGAGATGCCCTGGTGCAGCACGTCCCACGGGTCGAGCCCGAGGTCGGCCTGCACGATGCAGGCGAACGCGATCCCGCACAGGACCAGCCCGATGATCAGGTAGGGGAGCCGCCGCCGGACCTGCGGCCACGGCGGGATGGCGAACAGGCGGGACACGTCGGTCGACGCTAACGGGACGGCCGCTGCCGCCCCGAGCCGGTTCCGGTCAGATCTCGCAGCCGTCGGGACCGCAGGCGTCGGCATCGGCCCCGCCACCGGCCACCACCGGGACGGGTGCTTGGACCTGGGTCTGCCAGCCCTGGTCGAGGATGTCGAGCAGGGTCTCGGGCGGCTGGGCCCCCGACACGCCGAGACGGCCGTCGACCACGAAGAACGGGACACCGGACACGCCGATCTGCTGGGCGGCGGCGATGTCGCTGCGCACGTCGTCGGCGAACGCCTCGCCGGTGAGGACGGCCTCGACCTCGTCGGCGTCGAGCCCCACCGAGAGCGCCGCCCGGCGGAGCGTGTCGACCTCGCCGATCGGCTCGCCGTCGGTGAAGTACGCCTTGCCCAGCGCGTGCTTGAGCTCCAGCTGCACGCCCCGGGCGCGGGCCAGGTGGAGGAGCCGGTGGGCGTCGAACGTGTTGCCACCAATGGCCTGGTCGAACCGGAAGTCGATGCCGCGCTCGGCGCCGAGGCTCACGATCCGGGCCTGCTGGGCGCGGATCTGGCCGACGGAGGCGCCGTACTTCTCGGCCAGGCGCTGCTCGAGGGGCTGGTCGTCGCGGCGGGGTGCTCCAGGGTCGAGCTGGTACGAGTGCAGGACCACGTCGACGTCGTCCTCGTGGTCGAACCGGTCGAGGGCCTCGCCGAGGTTGGCGAGCCCGACGTAGCACCAGGGACAGACAACATCGGACCAGACATCGACTCGCATGGCAGGGCTCGCTTCACGGGGGCTCGGGGTGGGGGACCGTTGTCCAACCAGGAGCGCCGCCGCGATGTTCCCGCCGGCCCGGCTGCGATGTCAGACCCCCTCCGTAGGTTGCGGCCATGCTCCTCGCCACCCGGTGCCCCGGTTGCGATGCCGTCGGTCCGGCACCGTGCGCATCGTGCATCGCCCAGATGGCTCGGGCCCGGCCCGTCCCCACGCCTGCCGGGCTCGATCGGTGCGTCGCCCTGCTCGACTACGCCGGTCCGGCCCGGGAGGTGGTGGCGCAGCTGAAGTACCGCAACGCCCGCACGGCCGCGGCGTGGCTGGCCCACGGCCTGGCGCAGCTGGTGGGCCCGCGGGCAGCAGACCTGGTCACGTGGGCGCCCACCACCGACCTGCGCCGGCGCAGCCGTGGCTTCGACCACGCCGAGCTGCTGGCGCGCAAGGTGGCGGTCGAGCTCGGTCTGCCGTGCTGGTCGGTGCTGGCCCGGGTGCCCGGCCCTCCCCAGACCGGCCGCACCCTGCTGGAGCGCCGCGAGGGTCCGCAGTTCCAGCCGCGGCGCACGGTGAAGGGGGCCACCGTGCTCCTCGTCGACGACGTGGTCACCACCGGCGCCACCCTCTCGGCGGCGGCGCAGGCACTGCGCACGGTGGGTGCCGCGCACGTCGTCGGAGCAGCGGCGGCGCACCCTCGATGACGGGTCTACGCTCCGCACACCATCCCCGATACGGAGGTCATGCCGATGCAGGTCACGGTCAGTCGTCGCCACACGGAGGTATCGGAGTCCCTACGGGTCATGGCTGAGGAGAAGATCGGGCGGCTGGGCCGCTTCGTCGATGGCCTCGACCACGCCGAGGTCCACTTCTGGGAGCACAAGAACCCTCGCATCGCCGACAAGGAGGTGTGCGAGGTCACCATCGAGGGCCACGGCCACCACGTGCGGTGCAAGGTCCAGGCCCCCGACGGGTTCCAGGCAATCGACAAGGCCTACGAGAAGCTGGAGCACCAGCTCCACAAGCTCAAGACCAAGCTGGCACGACGCAACCACGGCCACCCGAAGGCCCACAAGAAGGTCGATGCGCTCGGCGCCGTCGCCGTGCTGGCTCCCGAAGAGCTCGATGGGGCGGTCAACGGCCAGGTCGACGAACTGGTCGAGGCCGGGCCGCGGATCGTGAAGTCGAAGCGCTTCGCCATCCACCCCATGGCCGCCGACGAGGCCGCCGAGCGCATGGAGCTGCTCGGCCACGGCTTCTTCTTCTTCACCAACGTGGAGACGTCGAGGTCTGCCGTGGTCTACCGCCGTGAGGACGGCAACGTCGGCCTCATCGACGAGGCCGACTGAACCACCCGCTCAGTCGTCGTCTTCGTCGGCGGGGAGCGGGGCCACCGCCTCCAGGCACTCCACCGACGGGCACAACCAGAACGAACCGGTCACGGCCGTCGTGAACGACAGCAGCCGGTCGACCAGCGCGGGATCGACCAGGCCGTACAGGTGGCGCAGCTGCAGGTCGAAGCGGTCGACGTCGGCCCCGAACGACACGAAGTGCAGGCCCTGCTGCGCCGCGGTGCCCCACGGCACGCTGCGCCGGTAGACCACGAGCTCGTCGCCCGCGTCGTCAGCCACCTCGGCCAGACCGATGTGGGAGTCGGCCGGCTTGGTGCCGGCCGGCAGCTCCACGCTGTGGTCCTTGGTCCGCCCGAACACCAGCTCCTGGTCGTCGACCTCGAGCGCCCCGAACGCGTCCAGGTCGTGCACGAACCGCATCGACATCGCGTAGCAGCCGCCGGCTCCGGGCTGATCGTCGGGCACCACGGCCTCGTCGGGGGCATCGTCGAGGAACGGGTTGGCGGTGCCGTCGATGAAGCCGGTCAGGTCACGGGAGTCGTGGTACACGAACCCGGGCTGGTCGAGGGCCAGCGTGGCCACCGGGGCCAGCGCTGCGGTCACGGCGCGCACCACGTCGATCACCAGGTCGGGCTGGGGGCCGTGGATCCACACCCAGATGTCCTCCTGGGTGGCGGGAGCGTGGTGGCCCGCGGCGTCGTTGCGGTAGCCGGGGAAGGCGGACACCGGAGGGCCCGCCAGGGCGTCGGGGAACACCTCCCACAGGGCGGGGCCGAAGCCGATCACCAGGTTGGTGCCGCCGTTGGTGCGGTGGTCGGCGTTGGCCAGGCGCACCGCCACCAGGGCGCTGCTGAGCGCCGCGGCCCCTGCTCCGGGCCGCAGGTGGAACTCGAGGTGGTGGTGGGCTCGGGTGCCTTCGGCGAAGATGCCGAACTGGTGGCGGGGCATGGTTCCTCCGGTGGCGGGGCCGCAGCGGGCGGGCAGGTCGAGGGCTGATCCTACGGATCCGCCCCGGTCCGGCCGCCCCCGACCGGTGTTGGGTGGCCCGCCGCGTACACTTGCGGACCTCATGGCTGTTCTCGACAAGCTCCTCCGCGTCGGCGAAGGCAAGAAGGTCAAAGCCCTTCAAGGCCTGGTCCCCGACATCAACGCACGCGAACCCGAGCTCCACAAGCTCTCCGACGACGCGCTGCGCGCCAAGACCGCCGACTTCCGCGAGAAGCTCGACAACGGCGCCGACCTCACCGACATCCTCATCGACGCGTTCGCGGTCACCCGCGAGGCCGCCACCCGCACCATCGGGCAGCGCCACTACGACGTCCAGCTGATGGGCGGCGCCGCCCTGCACTACGGCTGGATCGCCGAGATGAAGACCGGCGAGGGCAAGACCCTCACGTCGACGCTCCCGATGTACCTCAACGGGCTCAACGGCAAGGGCCTCCACGTCATCACGGTCAACGACTACCTGGCCCGCCGAGACTCCGAGTGGATGGGCGAGATCCTCGGCTGGCTCGGCCTGAGCATCGGCCTGATCCTCCCCGACGGCGGCGACTCCGAGTTCAAGCGGTCGCAGTACGCCTGCGACATCACCTACGGCACGAACAACGAGTTCGGCTTCGACTACCTCCGCGACAACATGGCCACCACCCAGGCCCAGAAGGTCCAGCGGGGCCACACCTACGCCATCGTCGACGAGGTCGACTCGATCCTCGTCGACGAGGCCCGCACCCCGCTCATCATCTCGGGCCGGATCGCCGACGCCGCCAAGCTGTACTACAAGTTCGCCAGCATCGTCCGGGGCCTCACGCGAGACGTCGACTACGACGTCGACGAGGAGAAGCGCATCGTCGCTCCCACCGAGGAGGGCGTGGCCAAGGTCGAAGCCGCCCTCGGCGTCGAGAACATGTACGACGCCATCCAGCAGAACCTCGTGCACCAGTTCCAAGCGGCGCTGAAGGCCAAGGAGCTCTACAAGCGCGACAAGGACTACATCCTCCAGCACGGCGAGGTGAAGATCGTCGACGAGTTCACCGGCCGCATCCTCGAGGGCCGGCGCTGGTCCGAGGGCCTGCACCAGGCCGTCGAGGCCAAGGAGGGGGTGAAGATCAAGGAGGAGAACCAGACCCTCGCCACGATCACCCTCCAGAACTACTTCCGCATGTACGAGAAGCTCGCCGGCATGACGGGCACCGCCGTCACCGAGGCGGCCGAGTTCGCCAGCACCTACAACCTCCAGGTCGTGCCGATCCCCACCCACCGGGATCTGCTCCGCGATGACCAGGCCGACCTGATCTACAAGTCCGAGGACTTCAAGTTCGAGGCCGTCGTCGACGACCTGGCCGAGCGCTACGAGACCGGCCAGCCGGTGCTCGTCGGCACCATCTCGGTGGCCAAGTCCGAGAAGCTGTCCCGGATGCTCGACAAGCGCGGCATCGCCCACGAGGTGCTCAACGCCAAGCAGCACACGCGTGAGGCCGAGATCGTCACCCAGGCCGGGCGGCTCCACAGCATCACCGTCGCCACCAACATGGCCGGCCGTGGCGTCGACATCCTCCTCGGCGGCAACCCCGAGGGCCTCGCCATCAAGGACCTCCGCGCCGAGGGCATCGACGTCGAGTCCGACGAGGGCCGCAAGCTCGTCTCCGAGCGCACCGCCAAGTACAAGGTCGAGACCGACGCCGAGGGCGACAAGGTCCGCGAGCTCGGCGGCCTGTACGTGCTCGGCACCGAGCGCCACGACTCCCGTCGCATCGACAACCAGCTCCGCGGCCGCTCCGGCCGTCAGGGCGACCCGGGCGAGAGCCGCTTCTACCTGTCGCTCGAAGACGAGCTGATGCGGCTCTTCGCCACCGGCGCCATGAACTGGGTGATGGGCCGGGCCCTCCCCGACGACATCCCGATCGAGGCCCGGATGGTCACCAAGGCCATCGAGCGGGCGCAGAACACGGTCGAGCAGCGCAACGCCGAGATCCGCAAGAACGTGCTCAAGTACGACGAGGTGATGAACGAGCAGCGCAAGGTCATCTACAAGCGCCGCGACCAGATCCTCGACGAAGCCGACCTGCGCGCCGAGACGCTCGACTACCTCGAGGAGGCCGTCGACAGCACGGTCGCCACGTTCTGCGTGTCCGACGCCGACGACGAGTGGGACATCGAGGGCCTCCACGCCGAGATCTCCGCGTTCTGGCCCACCGAGCTCACCGAGGACGAGCTGGCCGACGTCGACAGCACCGAAGACCTCCAGGTCCTCCTGCTCGAGCAGGCCACGGCGTACTACGAGAGCCGGGAGCAGGAGCTCGGGGTCGAGACCATGCGCCAGATCGAGCGCCAGGTGATGCTCAACATCATCGACCAGCACTGGCGGGAGCACCTGCTCGAGATGGACTACCTCGAGGAGGGCATCAACCTCCGGGCCATGGGCCAGAAGGATCCGCTCGTCGAGTGGCAGCGCGAGGGCTTCGAGATGTTCGGCCTGATGATGGACTCCATCGCCCAGGACTTCGTCAAGTACGTGATGCACGTGCAGGTGGTGGTCGAGGACCAGCCCGGCGCCAACGCCGTCACCGACATG
Source organism: Aquihabitans sp. McL0605 (assembly GCF_049993875.1). Taxonomy (NCBI): domain Bacteria; kingdom Bacillati; phylum Actinomycetota; class Acidimicrobiia; order Acidimicrobiales; family Iamiaceae; genus Aquihabitans; species Aquihabitans sp. McL0605. The sequence goes on along the minus strand of NZ_CP188252.1, from coordinate 606,361 downwards.
GCGCTGTCGGGCCCCGACGACCCCTCGTCGTCGGGCAACTCCATGGCCGACGCCGCCCGCGCCCAGGCCGCCGCCGAAGGCTCCGAGGCCCCGGCCACGGCCGAGGACGAGGTGGTCAACACCCCTGTCGTGAAGTCCGACTGGGACAAGACCCCTCGCAACGCCCCGTGCCCCTGCGGGTCCGGCAAGAAGTTCAAGCAGTGTCACGGATCCTGACGGATCCGTGACCAACGCCGGGTGACGTCAGCGTCGCGTCAGGGAGTGGCAACCGACCTCGCACACCGGGGTAACCCGGTCGCGCGACCGCGTCCGTACGGTCGACCCCATGAGCGAAGCGAAGTCGTTGTACGCATGGAACTGGATCGACGGGTACAAGGCCAAGCGGCCGATGATGCCGTCAGAAGCGCGGGTGACCGTCAGCGGCACCAAGCGCCTCCTCCCGTGGGCGCGCGCCGACATGGACATGCCCCGTCCGATGCTCCCGTGGGAGCACCGGACCGGGAACGACTGGCGGGGCCTGCGCGCCTCGTGAGCGCCCTGCTCACCTGACCACACCACCCCTGCGAGGTCGCCGTGCCGCCGATCGGGCGGATCAGCCGGTGCGGCGACCCTCGCGGAGCTCGATGACCTGATCGGCCCGCTCCAGGACCCGCGGCCGATGGCTGATGGCCAGCACCGTGAACGCCTGCTCGGCGTCGGTGAACAGGCCCTCCCAGAGCTCGGACTCGGTGCTGACGTCGAGCGCGCTCGACAGGTCGTCGACGACGAGCAGCTCGGGTCGGCGGACGAGGGCGCGGGCCGCGGCGGTGCGCTGGACCTGACCGCCCGACAGGCGCACCCCCTTGGGCCCGACCTTGGTGTCGAGGCCGTGGGGCATGTCGGCGAGATCGTGGTGGAGGCGGGCGCGCTCGAGCGCCGAGTCGAGCCCGTCGCCGTGGTGGCCGAGGAGCACGGTGTCGGCGAGCGACTCGGAGAACAGGCGGGGCACCTGCGGCACGTAGGCGACGCGCGGCGGGACCATCACGGTGGTCAGCTCATCGATCTCGATGCCGTTCCAGCTGATGGTGCCCTCCTGGTGGGGGACGAGGCCGAGCAGGGCGCGGATGAGCACCGTCTTGCCGGCACCGACGGGGCCGGTGATGACCACGAACTGGCCGCGGGCGATGTCGAGGTCGATGGCGGCGAGCTGCTCGGTGTCGTCGAGGCGGACGTGCAGGTCTCGGACGGTGAGGCGGTGCAGGCGGTCGCCGTCGCGGCGGGCGGCTGGTGGCGTGGGGGTGACCGTCGCGAACGGTGGCGGCCCGCCGCGCAGGTACGTGGCGACGGGTGCCGAGGCCAGGTCGGCCTCGTAGCCGGGCATGAGCCGCCCGAGGCGGGCCCCGGACACGTCGGCCTGGCGCTGCCACGCCGACCAGCGGGCGGTGATGCGCGGCAGGCTCGACACCACCGTGGCGTAGGTGGTGAACAGGCCGATGTCGCCCACGGTGAGCTCGCCCCGGCGCATCGACGGCGCCACCAGGACGAGGGCGAGGCCCAGGCCGGCGTTGGCGGTGATGCCACCCAGCGTCTGGGCCAGCTGCGTGCCCACCTGGTCGCGGCGGGCGGCCTCGGCGCGGGTGCGGCCCAGGCGGTCGAAGCGGTCGAGGATGGCGCGCTCGGCCGCGGCCACCTTCACCGTGGAGATGGCGCCGAAGGCATCGCCGATGAAGCCGGTCACCCCGGCCGTGGCCTCCCGCTCGGCCCAGCGCCAGGCGCGCAGGCGCGTGCCGAGGAGGTGCCCGATCACGAGCACCACGAGGATCGGCGAGAGGATGGCGAGGGCGGCGGGCGGCGAGATGATGAACAGCACGACGATGCCGGCGGTGGTGGCCAAGGTGGCGGCCACGAGGTCGAGCCACACGTCGAGGACCTGGGCGATGTCTCGCGCGTCGTCGCGGAAGCGGCTGACGGCCTCGCCCGAGGACCCCGGCAGGCGGCCCGAGGCCGGCCCCGGGTCCTGCACCAGCGAGGTGAGGACGTTGACCCTCGACACCGTGTGCCAGAACACGAACGCGCCGTGCCACTGGACGATGGCGGGGAACAGGACGATCCACCGGCCGATCTCGAACCCGGCGAGGATGGCGATGAGCAGCGGGAGGGGGGCGCCGTCGCCCGAGGGGAGCTGGTCGATGATGGCGCGCAGCACCAGGCCGGCCGGCAGGGGCAGGGTGAAGAACAGGACCCAGAGGGCGAGCGAGATGCACCACGTCCACGGGTCGGCGCGCAGGATGCGCCACGCGAACCGGGCGCTGCTGACGGTCTGAGGCTCGCTCATGAGCCGACCACCTGGTTGGTGCGCCCCGAGGTGAGGAGCGCGTGGAAGCGGGTGGTGGGATCGGCCGCCAGGACCGAGCGCCGGCCCTGCTCGACGACGTTGCCGTGCTCGAGCACGACGATCTGATCGACCCGGTCGAGGGTGGAGATGCGGTGGGCGATGATGATGGCCGTGCGGCCCGCGAGCAGCCGGTCGGTGGCGGCGATGAGGCGGCCCTCGGTGGCCGGGTCGAGCCGGCTGGAGGCCTCGTCGAGCAGCACGATGCTGGGATCGGCGAGCAGCAGCCGGGCGAAGGCGAGCAGCTGCCCCTCGCCGGCAGACAGCTCGGTGCCCCCTTCGAGGTGCTGGTCGAGCCCGTCGTCGAGCGAGGCGAGCCAGTCGCCCAGGCCCACGGTGTGGAGCGCAGCGACGAGCTGCTCGTCGGTCCCGGGCAGGGTGCCGAACACGGTGAGGTTGTCGCGCAGGGGGGCGCGGAAGATCTCGACCTCCTGGGTGACGACGCCGATGCGGCTGCGCAGGGCCCCCAGCTGGAGGTCCCGAACGTCGACGCCGCCGACGCGGACGGCGCCCGACTCGGTGTCCCACAGGCGTGCGACGAGGCGGCCGATCGTGGTCTTGCCGCTGCCGGTGCGTCCGACGATGCCCAGGCTGGAGCCGGCCGGCAGGTCGAAGGCCACGTCGTGGAGGACGTCGGTGCCGGTGCCGTAGCCGAACGACACGTGGTCGAACGCCACGGACAGGGCGCCCTCGGGCAGCGAGTCGATCGTGCCCTGGGGGAGCTTCGACTCCTCGGCCAGCAGGCGGGCGGCGCGGCGGGTGCCGGCGACCGCCTTCTGGGCCTCGGCGAGCTGCTCGGCCACCCGCCAGAGCGGATCGCTGACCATCTGGGAGTAGCGCAGCAGGGCGAGCACGGCGCCGACGCTGAGCGCGCCGGCGCGGCACTGCCACACCGCGAGCGACAGCACGAGGATCGACCCGAGGGCGAACACCGCCCCCGCCATGGACAGGGCACCGTCGCCCCGGGAGGCGGCCCGCCGGCTGGTGTGCCACCACCCGGCCGAGTGCTCGTGGAGCTTGTGCACGGCCCAGGGCCCGGCGCCGTTGGCGCGGATGTCCTCGAGGCCGCCGAGGCGCTCCTCGAGGTCTCCGTAGAGCTGGGACTGGACCTCTCGCTCCTCGTCGTAGAACGGGACCGCGATGCGGCGCATCCGGGCGAGGACGAACACGGCGACGGCCACGGTGACGGCGATGAGGACGCTGGCCCGCCAGTCGATGAAGGCCGAGATCACCAGCACCCCCGCGACGAGGATGGCGTTGCCCGCCAGCTGGAGCACGGCGGTGGACGAGAAGCGGGTGACGGCATCGATGTCGCCGTCGATGCGCTCGATGAGCTGGCCGGCGCTGTGATCGCCGTGCCAATCGAGGTCGAGGCCCAGGGCGTGGCGGCACAGGTCGACCCGCAGCCGGTTCCCGACCCGCCACGCCAGGCGGACGGAGTACCAGGTGACGACCAGCTGGAGGGCGTCGCCGGCGAGGGCGGTGACGAGGAACAGGGCCCCGAGGCCGGCCAGGTACCCGGCCGACTCGCCGCGGAGGGCGGCGTCGACGAACCAGCCGATCAGCAGGGGGCCGGCGAGCGGCAGGACCATGGCCACCACCAGCACGGCCAGGAGCGCGCCCAGCGGCTTGCGCTCGGGGCGCAGGTAGGCCGCCAGGAGGCGGGTGTCGGCGGGTGGGTTCTCGGAAGCCATGGGGGAGGAAGGCACGGGCGCGCAGACGTTCGGCTCCGCTCCCCAGTGCGGATCACGACGCTACGGCGCGCGCGATTCCGGCGCCCCAGGAATTACCTCGGCCCGAGCCGGATCGCGGCCCCCGGCTACCGTCTCGACCATGGGACAGTGGGGACGACGGGCACGGGTGCTGACCACCGTGGTCCTCGTCGCGGTCACGCTGATGGGCTCCGCGAAGGGCCTCGACGACGACTTCCCGATCGGCCCGTTCCGCATGTACGCCCAGGCCCGCAGCCTCAACAGCCCGGTGAACGACACGTGGCCGTGGGCCATCGACGCCGCCGGCCACGACTTCCGGCTGAGCCAGGCCAAGCTCGGCGTCCGGCGGGCCGAGATCGAGGGCCAGCTGGGCACCTTCCAGCACGATCCCGAGCGCCTGGAGATCCTGGCCGACGCGTACGCCGAGCGGCACCCAGGGGCCCCGCCCATCAAGGTGGTGGAGATCCGCACCCGCAAGATCGCCATGCACGACGGCAAGCCCACCGGGCACGAGTGGGTGCTCGTCCGGGCCCGGTGGAAGCAGTGACCGCCCCCGCCGTGGGCCTGCCCACCGCCACCGCCACCGCCACCGGCTCCTCGCGCCTCGGGCGGTGGCTCTTCGCTCCGGTGCCGCTGAGCCGGGCGGCCGCCTTCCGCACGGTCGTCTACCTGTTCGTGATGCTCGACGCCGTGTTCTGGTCGAACACCACCAAGGCCAAGGCCGACATCTCGACGCAGCTCTACGTGCCCCTGCGCATCGCCCGGATCCTCTGGTTCATGCCCGAGCCCACCCACGCCGTGGTGACGGGGACGTTCTGGGGGCTGGTGATCCTGGGGCCCCTCGCCGCCTTCGGCCGGTTCCCCAGGGTGCTCGGCATCGCCGTGTTCCTGCTCTACCTCGAGTGGATGCTCGTCGCCATGAGCTACGGCAAGGTCGACCACGACCGGTTCGGCATCCTCATCGCCCTCGCCCTGCTGCCCACCATCGGCCGGGCCCGCCACGGCGACGCCACCCCGAGCGAGGCGGCAGGGTGGGTGTTCCGGATGGTGCAGCTGGCCGTCGTGGCCACGTACTTCCTGGCGGCGTGGGCGAAGCTGCGCTTCGGCGGCGTGAAGTGGATGTGGTCGAACACGTTGGCGTGGGCGGTGAGCCGGCGCGGCACCATGTTCAGCAAGTGGCTGCTGAACTACCCGCTGATCTTGCAGCTGACCCAGGTGGGGATGATCGCGTTCGAGGCGCTCAGCCCGCTGATCTTCTGGGCGAAGGAGAAGACCCAGCACAAGGTCGTGGCCGGGCTCTACCTGTTCCACCTGATCACGGCGCTGTCGCTCACCATCACGTTCACGCCGCACCTGGTGGCGATGCTGGCCTTCCTGCCGCTCGAGAAGGTGACGCCGATCGAGTGGGCCCGCCGGCTGGTGGCCCGGCCCGCCGCGGCCGCGGCCGCGGCCGCGGCCGGAGCGGCGTCAGTCGGCGTCGGCCTCGACGGGGTAGCGCTGGGCCTGCGGGAGGGAGCACTGGGCGGTGCCGCCGGGCATGCGGTGGCGGTTGCGGGCGATCCAGCGGTAGACGGGCCAGGCGACCCACAGGACGGGTCGGCGGCCCAGTAGCCACCCGGCCGGGTGCCACACCTTTCGGTGGCTGGCCCGCAGCAGGTCGGCGATGCCCTCGGGCCCGTTGGTGTGGCTGGTGGTGCTGGTGACCCAGACCACGCCGGTGTCGACCTCGTCGATGGTCACGCCGAGCTCGTCGATCGAAGTCCACTGCCACGGGACGACGGTGGCGCCGGTGGGGATCCACGTGTCGATGAAGCGGGCGCAGCTCGAGCAGAACGAGCAGTCGCCGTCGTAGAGGAAGGCGGGCAGCTCGGGGACGGTGGTCACGCCTCCAGTGTGGCGGACCCGCGGACGGGTTCACCATGTCCGGCCCGGATCGGGCAGGATCAATGGATCATGCGAGATGTCAGCGACGAGATCAGCGCCCTGCGCAAGCGCCACGCCGAGGCGGCGCAGTACCTCAAGATCGAGGAGCTGCGGGCCCGGCAGCCGCAGCTGGAGACCGAGGCGTCGCGCCCCGATCTCTGGGACGACGCCGACCTGGCCCGCAAGGTCACCGGCGAGCTGTCGTCGGTCAACGACGACCTCGCGCGCTACGACGCCTTCGGGGAGCGGATCGACGACGTCGAGGTGCTCGCCGAGCTGGCCCGCGAGGAGCACGACGACTCGGTGGCCGCCGAGATCGAGGCCGCGCTCACGTCGATCGCCGCCGACTTCGGCGCCCTCGAGATGCGCAGCCTGTTCACGGGCGAGCACGACGACCTCGACGTGATCTGCGAGATCCAGTCGGGCGAGGGCGGCGCCGATGCCCAGGACTGGGCCAACATGCTCCTGCGCATGTACCTCCGCTGGGCCGAGCGCCGCGGCCTCGACGTGGAGCTCGACGAGGTCTCGGCCGGCTCCGAGGCCGGCATCTCGTCCGCCACGTTCCTGGTGAAGGGCCGGCACTCGTACGGGCTGCTGCGCTCGGAGCACGGTGTGCACCGGCTCGTGCGGATGAGCCCGTTCAACGCGCAGGGCAAGCGCCAGACCGCCTTCGCCGCCCTCAAGGTCACACCCTTCCTCGAGGACGTGCCCGACATCGTCATCGACGAGAAGGACCTCCGGATCGACACCTACCGGTCGTCGGGCGCGGGTGGCCAGCACGTCAACGTGACCGACTCCGCGGTGCGCATCACCCACCTGCCCACCGGCACCGTGTCGTCGTGCCAGAACGAGCGCAGCCAGCACCAGAACAAGGACCGCGCCATGCAGGTCCTGATGGCCAAGCTGGCCGAGCTGGAGCGCCAGAAGCGCGAGGACGAGCTCAACGCCATCCGCGGCGTGCAGCACTCGGTGGGCTTCGGCTCGCAGATCCGGTCCTACGTGCTGCAGCCGTACCAGATGGTCAAGGACCTGCGCACCGAGCACGAGACCGGCAACGTCGACGGCGTCCTCGACGGCGCCATCGACGAGTTCATCGAGGCCTACCTCCGCTGGATGCGCGCCCAGTCGCTCGACGCCTGATCCCACACCTCCCGTCACGATCGGGATCGGGTTGGATGGACCGGTCCGGTCGCTGGATGTGCCAGGCTGCACCGGTCCGGCGGGCGACGCTCCTCTGCGGAGGAGGGCGCGGCTGCTGCACACCCTTCGTCCGCCGTAGCCAGGGAGCCCCTTGCGCATGTCCCACCGCACCCGCCTCGCCCTCGTCGCCGCCACCATCGGGCTGCTCGTCCCGGCCGCCATCGCCTCGTCGCCTGCCGGCGCGCTCGACCAGGACCTGGTGGTCTCCGCCGCCAGCGGGCCGCCCGGGACCGTGATCACCGTCTCATCGGCGAGCTGCGCGCCCACCGATGGGGTCTTCACGTCGATGGACGCCCGCCTGATCTCGGGCACGGCGCCCGACGAGCTGCTCGCCGGGGTGGGCAGCGCCGACGGCGGTTCGGTGTCCATCGTGGTGCCCGACTGGGTCGACCCGGCCCAGCCGGCGGTCATCGAGGCGACGTGCGCCACGTACAGCGACATCGACGGCCAGGAAGACCAGATCGACTACGACCCCGTCGCCTTCGACATCGAGCCGGGGGCCGGGCCCGCCACCCAGGTGCGGACCTTCAGCCGCACCTCGCTCCTGGCCGGCCAGGCGTTCACCGTCACCGGGTCGGGGTGCGCGTCGGTCCAGCCCGACGGGTTCGCGCTGGTGGCCATCGAGGCGGGCAGCGATCTCAGCGGCCGCTACGACAGGAACCAGGACGGGGCCGGGTTCGGCTTCGGGCAGATCGACGGCAGCGGTGACTTCGTGGCCACCGTGGGTGTGGGCGACGCCAGCGCGTGGGTCAGCATCGACGTGAGCTCGAGCGACCCGACGCCCCACATCGAGACCGGCGAGGATCCCCTCACCCTCGAGCCGGGCACGTACGCCGCCTACACCTACTGCGTCGGCGGCGACGGTGACACGTTGGTGCTCGAGCCCCAGACCTTCGAGGTCACGGGGGTGGCCCCCACCAGCGCCATCGACCTGACGGTCGACGCCGGCAGCAGCCGCGTCACCCTCGCCGGCACCGACTGCGCGCAGGGCGACGTCGAGACCGAGCTCCAGGCGGAGTCGGCTGACGATCTGACGGCCCCGGGCGCCGACCTCCGGTCCACCTCCGCACGGCGGCACGACGCCGCGCTGCGCTCGCTCGGCGCCGGTGCGGAGCTCAAGCCCGGCACCGTGCGGCGCACCGTGGCCGACGGCGCTGCCGCGGCCGGCAGCAGCACCCGAGCAGTGCCGGGGATCGACGCCGTCGAGGACACGGTGACGCCCGACGCCGACGGGGCGTGGTCCACCGGCCGCCCGGTCGGGTTCGATCACGGCATCGTGTGGGGCTTCGCCACCTGCGGCGACCCGCTGGCCGACGGGTTCTTCTACGACCCGCAGATCGTGACGATCGACGTCCCGGAGCCCCCGGTCGAGACCACCACCACGACCACCACCACCGCCCCGCCCCCGGCTCCGGCCAACGCCGTCCCCGGCACCCCCACCTACGCCGGCTGACCCGCGGGCAGCCGGTTCGTCGGGGCCGGGCGCCACCTGCCACGATCGCCGCCCCCACCGCCTACCTGTGGGAGTACCTCTGCGCGAGCGCATCGTGGGGAGGAAGCGGCTGTGCCATCCCCACTCAAGATCGGACATCTCCTCCGCCCCGATGGCACCGAGGTCCCCGCCCATCCACGGGGGCGGCGCCTCGGCGCGCGTGGGTGGGACCGCTCCTAGGCTCGGTTGCATGGCGCTGTTCGAGAAGCAGGATTGGAGTCGGACCGATCTCTCGATGCTCCAGAACGGCTCGGTGCACCTCTACTGGCGGCCCTCGGTGCTCGCCGCCGACCTCGCGTCGCTCGCCGACCTCGGCTATCAGCTGATCGAGCTCGACGCCGCCTCGTGGTCATCGGCGGCCGACCTCCACCGCGACGTGGCGGCGGCGCTGGAGTTCCCCACGTACTACGGCCGCAACATGGACGCCTTCAACGATTGCCTGGGCGACGTTGCCCTCGGTGACTACGGATGGCGCTCGGACTCGGCCGGCCTGGTCCTGGTGCTGCGTCGCTTCGACGCGTTCGTGGCTGCCGATCGGCCGACCGCGCAGCTGCTGCTCGACGTGTTCGCCGGCCGGGCGAGGATCGGCGCGCTGTTCGGCCACCAGCTCCTGTGCCTCGTCCAATCCGACGATCCCACGATCCACCTCGAGCCCGTGGGGGCCCAGGCGGTGACGTGGAACCGGGCCGAGTGGCTCACCGCGGAGCGGGAGCGCTAGCTGCGGTCGAAGCTCAGTCGGTCAGCTCGTCGGAGATGTCCTCGAGGCGGGCGTCGGTGGTCTCGGCGGCCTGGACCGACGCCTTCTGGAGGTCGATGAGCTGCTCGCGCAGGGGGTCGACCTCCCACGCGATCACGCGGCGGATCAGGCGCTTCACCGTGCTCACGCCCGGGCGCGCCGAGGTGGCCGGCGGCGGGGGGACGGCGCGGAGGCGGCGCAGCGGGGTGGCGACGTGGTCGGGGACCACCCCCGAGGCGGCAGGGCCCGTGGCCGTCTTCACCTTGATGCCGCGCTGGGCGGCGGCGCGCCGGTGGATCTCGGCCATGACGGTCTGGCGGTCGACCGGTCCGTCGAACTCCCAGGTGCTGGCGGCGGCGGCCGCCGTGCGAGGTGCGCCCGCCGCGGTGGCCATGGCGACGGCGAGGCTGGCGTTGTCGTCGACCAGGACGGTGCCGGGAACGTCGGCGAGCTGGTCGGCCAGGCCGCCGACGCGGGTGGCGATGACCGGACGGCCGTAGAGGCGGGCCCGCTCGGCGACCCCCGACGACCAGATGTGGCGGTAGGGCAGGACCACGGTGTCGGCGGCCACGATCCAGCGGTCGAACGCATCGTCGCTCACGAAGCCGAGGTGCAGGTGCACGCCGGGGACCTGGGCCTCGAGCGCCTCGAGCTCCCGCTGGTGGTCGACCGCCGAGGGATCGTCGACCCGGACCGACCCGACGATGTGCAGCGACGCGCCCTGGTCGGCGAGGCCCCGGAAGGCGGCGGCGGCCCGGTCGAAGCCCTTGTGGGGCTGGATGAAGCCGATGCACACGAAGACGTGGCCGTCGGCGGGGAGGCCGAGCGAGTGGCGGGCGGCGGCCTGGTCGGCGGCCACGCGGGCGGTGAAGTCCTCGCCGTGGTCGATGAGGCGGACCCGGTCGGCCGGGACGCCGAACTTCTCGACCATCATCCGCTGGTGCTCGGGCACGTGGACGGTGATCTCGTCGGCGGCCTTGAACACCGAGCGGGTGGCGCGGGCGGCAGCCTCGAACACCTGGGTGGCGACGATGCCGCTGCGGCTCGACACCTCGACCTGCTCGCGCGCCGACGCCCAGCGGCCATCGACCTCGTGCAGGCGGATCTCCACCTTGGGCCCGCTCTTGAAGGCGGCGGCGAGGGCGGTGCCGGTGCTGATGCGGGACGTGGGCGTGGACGGGACGGCGTAGAAGATGTCGGGGTGGAAGTGGACGATGACCCGGTCGAACCCGGCCATCAGCTTGCGCAGCGCCTTGGCGCCCTTGGGCCCCTGGAGCGCGAGGTGGTGGTGGGCGGCCGACGGGACCGGTGAGCACACCTCGACGTGGTGTCCCTGGCGGCGCAGGGCCCGGACCTGCTGCACGGTGTAGGACCCGATGCCGTCGCGCACGGGCGGGTACGGCGAGACCACGAGGATGCGCTCGGGTGAGGTGGCGGCGGATGGGGTGGTCACGGCATGGCCTCGAGGCTGGCTTCCATGCGGCTCAGCGTGTCGGGCCAGGTGTAGTGGTCGAGCACGTACTGGCGGCCGGGACCGGCCAGGGCAGCGGCCTCGTCGGGGGCTTCGGCCACGAACCGGAGGCACTGCTCGAGCTCGGTGTTGTCGTCGTAGGTGAGCCCGGCGCCGCTGCGGTCGCAGTGCCAGGCCACCACCGCGCTGGCGGCGTTGGCGATGACCGGGGTGCCGGCGAGCCACGCCTCCATCACGGTGCGGGAGAACGACTCCATGGCCGACGGCTGGAGGTAGACGGCGGCGGCGGCGAAGGCGTCGTCCTTGTCGCGGTCGCTGAGCAGGCCGAGATCGATGATGCGGCCCTCGACATCGGGCGGGACGTGCACGTCGCCCACGCCGAAGGTGACCAGGTCGAGATCGAGGTCCTCCTTGCGGATGGCCGCCACGAACCCGTCGAGCAGGGCGTCCCAGTTCTTGGCACCCTCGCGCCGGCCGCCGTAGAGCGCGAACGGGCGGTCGCTCAGGCCGTGGCGGGCGCGGAACCCGGCCGGGTCGTACACCTCGGGGACCGGCACGCCCTCTCCCAGCACCTCGGCGGGAGCGTGGGCGGGCCAGATCTGATCGAGCAGGTCGGCCTCGGGCTGGGTGTTGAGCCAGAGCTTGGCGACCCCGGTGACGAGCGGTTCGAACACCTCGAACCGGGCCTCGGGCTCATCGTGGAGGCACGGGCGCAAGATGGTGCGCTCGGGAGCCACGAGGCCGCCGGCGAACGAGGTCCAGAACAGGTACGGCGACACCACGATGGCCCGGTACTGCTCGGCGGTGTCGAGCAGGGCGTGGAACAGGTCGGGCACCCGGAGGCCGTCGTTCATCCACGACTCCTGCTGGGCGAGCGTGGGGCTGCCGCCGAGGGCCATGGTGCGCAGCAGGGCGGCGCGATCGGCGCCGGACGTGTCGTTGACCACCTTGAACCGCTGGACGCGGACGCCCTGGTCGTCGGTGGTGGCCGCGGGGTAGTGGTTGGCCCAGGTGTAGTGGTCGCGGGCGCACGTGGTGAGCACATCGACCTGCCAGCCCCGGGCGGTCAGGCCGTGCGCGACCTCGCGCAGGACCAGCTCGGCGCCACCGACCACATCGGGTCCGTACCGGGGTGGCACCAGGGCGATGCGACGGTCACTCACGAACCGAACACGGTAGTGGTCAGCGGGCTCGGGCTGGTCGACGCCCCGACCAGGCGATGGCGGCGCACAGCAGCACCAGCCCCACGGCGGCCGCCCCGAGGCCGGCGCCCCGGATCAGGCTGTTGCCGTGGGCGGTGACCAGCTCGCTGCCCGGAGGGCCCTTGGGGTTGTGCGCCAGCCAGTCGGCGGCGACCCGGGTCTGGCGCAGGGTGACGCCCGCCATCACCACCACGAGGGCTAGGCCTGCCCACCGGGTGCCGAGGCGCACGAGCGGCAGGGCCACGGCGATGGCGACGAACGGCAGGACCGGCAGCAGGTAGCGCGGGTGCGGGGCGCCGCCCCCGGCGCGGTGCTGGGCGGTGAGGACGACCGGCATGGACGAGACGATGCCGGTGCCGATCCACGCCGGGACGGGCAGGCCGCCGCCGGTGCCGCGGTTGCGGACCGCGGAGAGGGCGACGAGCACGACGGCGGCGATGACGCCGACGATCGCGATCACCAGGGCGATCTGGTACCAGCGGTACGGGTCGGTGGAGGTGGGCGCCTCGAACCGCCGGGTGACGATCGTGCGGAACGACGACTCCCACGTGCTGATCCGGGTCAGGGCGGAGAGGAGGGAGCCGCTGGGCTCGCGGCCGAACTTGTCGAACAGCGCATCGGATCCGGTGGGGTCGCCGTAGCGGTGGACGTTGAGCACGTAGAACCAGCCGCTGGTGATGAGCGTCGGCAGGGCGACCCACGCCAGCGACCAGAGCACCGGCGCCTGCCGCCGCCACCACACCCAGGCGAAGCCGAGCGCCCCGGCCGTCATCGCGAACATCAGCGTCATCGGCCGGGTGCCCCCGGCGAACGCGCACGCCAGGCCGAGGAGGATCACCGAGCGGCGGGCGTCGACGGGCGGACCGGCCCCCAGGACGCGCGCCAGCGCCAAGAGCACCGCCACCGACGCCAGGAACGACACGCCGTCGTTGAACCCGAGCGCGGCGACGAACCCGAGGTGGGGGCTGGCCGCGACGAGACCGGCAGCCACCAAGCCGATGGTGGCGTCGCCGTCGGCCAGGTCTCGCCCGAGCAGGAAGATGAGCCCGATGGCCACGCCGGTGGCGAGGACGTTGACGAGGCGCAGGCCCATCAGCGGCCCGCCGGAGATCCCGAGTGCTCGGGTGAGGGCGGACGGACCGGCGGCCAGCACGTAGGTGAGCGGCGGGTTGTTGGCCACCCAGACGTCGTGGCGCCGCTGCGGCTCGCTCAGCAGCCGGGTGCGCAGCGCCGAGCCGCCGGCGGCGCCGTCGATCGGGGTGTCGATGGTAGGGAGGTGGCCCCCCTGCACCTCGAGCACGTAGCCGGCGTGGGCCTGCTCGTCGATGAAGCGGTACGGGGGCGTGACCAGGGCCTGGTACCAGGAGCCGCCCACCAGGAGCAGCACGGCGCCGGTGACGCCGAGCGCGGCGCGGTGCGCGCTCACGAACGTGCCCAACCGCCCGATCACGTCGAACTGCCGGCCGTCAGGCGCTGCGGACGGACGCCGCCACCATGGTCCAGGGGAACGGGCTGTGCACCGAGCGGACGTCGAAGCGCCGCCCCACGAGATCGGCGAACGCCTTCTTGCCCCAGTGGTTGATGTGGCCGGGCGTGTTGCCCAGGTCCTTGACGTACTTGCCGCGGGCCAGGTTGGCGGCGCACCAGATGGGCTCGCGGGGGACCGAGACGACGACGTCGCGACGGGCCACCCGGCTCAGCTCGGCGAGGGCCAGCTCGGGGTAGGGCACGTGCTCGAGCACCTCGATGGCGAGCACCAGGTCGAACGAGCCGTCGGGGAACGGCAGCCGGCCGATGTCGCCGAACAGCGGCGAGAAGCCCTTGCCGTCCCAGTGGCCGGCGAGCTCGGGGTCGGGCAGGTCGACGCCGCAGAACGTGGCGTCGGGCCAGCGCTCGGCCAGGCGGGCGGTGACCTCGCCCTCGCCCACACCGACCTCGAGGATCCGGGCCGGGTCGGTGGCCGGGAGCGACCGGTCGAGCGCCGTGAAGAACCCGTCCATCAGCTTGCGCTCGACGGGGTTCTTGGAGGCGTACTTGTCGTACGTGTTCCCGGTCTCGACGTCTTCGCCATCGACCTCGATGGTGGTCTTGGCCATCAGGCGACCCGGTCGTCGACGGCCGTGCGGCCGCGGTGGCCCGCGGGGAACGTGGGGCCGACGTCGCGGGTGAACCCGGCGGCGGGCTGCACCTCGTGGGTGGCGCGGGTGGCGCGGCCGATGAGGTCGGCCAGCATGCCGACGACGAACACCTGGAACGACGCCAGGAAGATGAGCAGCGTGTTGATGGCCACCTTCCAGTTGTTGTCGATCACGTCGTAGATCAGCTTGCCGGTGCCCAGGAACAGCAGGAAGAAGCCGATCGGCAGGAACACGCGGAACGGGTCGAACGACAGGGTCATCCGGATGACCTGGAGCAGGTAGCGGCGGGTGTCGGACGCCCAGTGGAACTTCGACGTGCCGGCCCGGGTGGAGTAGGTGATGGGCCAGTACTTCACCGTGTACCCGTGGGCCAGGAAGGTGAGGGTGATGGTGGTGACGCAGCTGAACCCGGGGGGCAGCTGGCTCACGTACTGGAGGGCGACGTCCTTGCGGAACGCCCGCATGCCGGAGTTGAGGTCGGGGATCGGCGTCTGCACCAGGTAGCTGGCGAGCTTGCGGATGAACGCCTTGGCCGGCACGCGGAACGCCTTGTGCGTGCCCTCCTCGGTGGTGCGAGCGCCGACGACCTGGTCGTAGCCCTCCATCTCGCGGACGAGCTCGGGGATGAGGTCGTTGGGGTAGCTCATGTCGACGTCGGTCCACACCACGATGGAGCCGCGCGACGCCCGGGTGCCGTACTTGCGGGCCGAGCCCGAGCCCCGGTTGGTGAGGAACTGGATGAGCCGGATGCCCTCGATCTCGCGCAGGGCCTCGCCGGAGCCGTCGTTGGAGCCGTCGTCGATGACGATGATCTCGTAGGAGAACTCCGACGCGTCCATGGCCGCCCGGATCCGGTCGATCTCCTGGTGGAGATGGCCCTTCTCGTTGTAGACGGGGAGCACGATGCTCACGTCGATCTCGTCCACGGGCGCTGGAACGGGGGCCGTGGCAGGGTGGGCGACGTCGCTCATGGGCGTTCACGGTACCTGTCGCATCCGAACCGGACGGAATCACCAGGACGCCCGATCCCGGCTCCGAGGGCGCTCGGCCGGCCCCGTTACGCTTGCCGATCGTGCCCGACCCCGAGGTGAACCGGCCCTGGGGCGGACGCATCCCCGTCGTGGTCCTCGTGGCCACGTTGGCGTTCGGCGCCCTGGGCTCGGTGTGGTCGGTGATGGCGCCCCTGGGCGAGGCTCCCGACGAGCCCGCCCACCTGGCCCTCGTCCTCCACCTGGCCGACGGGCACCCATACCCCGACTACGACGGCCTCTACAACCAGGTGGCGATCGTCCGCCTGTGCAAGACCTACGCCTCGTCGACCCGGGCCTGCCCCAACAAGGGCGAGAAGGTCACGCAGACGTCGATGCGCCGCCACCCTGCGGCCGATGCCCCCGACAAGGCCACCCGGCCGGCCTGGGACGACGACGGTGGCGCCGCCAACAAGGGCGCCATCAACCAGATGCCCCAGCACCCGCCCCTCTACTACCAGGCCATGGCGACCGTGCTGCGGGCCGAGCGGTGGGTCGGCGGCGGGCCGTGGTCGACCGACCGGGAGCTGGCGCTGCTGCGCCTCGTCAACGTGCTGCTGATCACCCCGCTGCCCCTCCTGGCCTGGTGGGCGGCGCGGCGGTTCGGCCTCGACGAGCGGCTCGCGGTGACCGCGTCGCTCGCGGTGTTCGGCGTCCCGATGCTCACGCACCTGGGCAGCACCGTCAACAACGACAACCTGCTCACCCTCCTGTGCGCCGTGGTGGTGGCCCTGCTCGCCGGCGTGGTGCGCGGCGACCGGTCGACGCGCACCGGCGTGCTGGTGGGCGTGGCCACCGGGCTCGCCCTGCTCACGAAGGCGTTCGCGGTGGTGCTGCCGCCGCTGGTGCTGATCGCCTACCTGATCGGGGCCCTGAGCCGACGGGACGCGGCGACCAGCGCGGGCACCGCGCTCAAGCGGATGGTCCGGCCCCTGCTGGTGGCCGGCGGCGTCACCGCGGTGCTCTCCGCCTGGTGGTACGTCGGCGTCCGGGCCCGGACCGGTCGGTTCGCGCCCACCACCGAGAGCACGTCGCTCAGCTCGGCGCTGCGGCCGCCCGGCTTCCAGGCCGATCGCCTCGAGTTCACCGGCACCTTCCTGCGCAACCTCGACAACCGGTTCTGGGGCGCGTTCGGCTGGTACTCGATCCGGTTCTCCACACCGGTCGCCACGGTGTGCTTCGCGGTGGTGGCGGTCACCGTCGGCGTGGCGCTGTGGCCCCGCGAAGGGGCCGCCGGGTCGACCCGGATCCAACGGGCGTTCCTACTGCTGCCGATGGCTGCGCTCGGCGCCTTCGTGGTCCTGCGCGCCTGGTCGCTGTACGTGGAGACCAGCAAGTTCCAGTTCATCCAGGGCCGCTACCTGTTCGGCGGCATCACGGCCATCACCGTGCTCGTGGCCATCGGCGCCCATCGGCTCGCCGGCCGGTGGGCCACCGTCGTGGTGGCGGGCGCGGCCCTGGTGCTGCAGGCCGAGGCGCTGCGCCGCTGCCTCCAGGGGTGGTGGGGCGGGCCGGGGCTGGGCCCGCGCGGGCAGGTGAAGGCGATGGTGGCGTGGAGCGCCTGGCCCGGCGAGCTCGTCGCCGTGATGGCCGTGCTCGCCGTGGCTACGGGGCTGTGGTTGGCGTGGGCGCTGTGGCGCTGGATGGCGGCTGGTCCGAGCGCAGCAGGAACAGCGACACCGTGAGCGCCACCAGGGCGACGGCCACCATGGCGGCACCGGCGTAGCGCAGCCACGGCGGCCCGATGGACTGCGTGAGCGGCGACGACAGGTGCTTGGCCAGCTTGGTGGCCGTGTAGAAGCGGTTCTGGGCAGGGGTCTCGTGGGCGGCGAGCGCCACCAGGACGAAGACGGCGCCCAACCCGGCCCAGACGGTGCCGATGCGCACGAGCGGGATGGCGACCAGCGCCAGCAGCACCACCAGCGCGGGGAAGAGGTAGCGCGGGTGGATGGTGCCGCCGCCGGACCAGTGCTGGGCGGCCAGGACGACCGAAGCCGCGGCGCCCGCCGCCACGCAGGCCCAGCCGAGCGCGGGGGAGCGGGGCCGGGTGTGGTCGCGTCGGCTGCGCACCTGGTCCCACACGATGAGGCCGATGCCGGCCACCACCAAGATGGCGAGGACCCACGTGGTGACGGTCCACCAGGTGAGGGGCGGGCCGGGCACGTCGTTCTGGACCTTGCGGTTCAGCAGCGTGCGGGCCGACTTGGCCCAGATCGACGGCGTGGTCAGGGCGGTGATCGGTCCCGCCCGGGCGACGAGGCCGAACTTGTCGAAGAGCCGGTCCGACCCGGTGGGGTCGCCGTAGAGGTGCTGGCTGCGGGCGTAGAACCAGCCGTCGATGATGAGCGTCGGCAGGGTCAGCACCAGGCCGGCCCAGATCACGCCCACCTTGCGGCGGGGAGCGCCGGCCCGCCGGGCCCGCCACCAGCGCAGGACCGTGATGGCCATCGCCAGCCCGCCCGCCACGACGGCCACCACCGCCGTCATCGGCCGCACGCCGGCGGCCAGCGCGCACCAGGCCGAGAGGATCACGATCTGACGGCGGGTGGGGCCGCGCTCGGAGATCGCCACGAGCGCGTCGAACAGGCCGACCAGGCACACCAGGGCCAACCCGTCGACGAACGCGGCACCCGCGATCACCCCGACGTGGGGGACCGCCGCAAGCATCCCGGCCGCGACCAGGCCGATGCGCCGGTCGCCGCCGCCCAGGCGCCGGCCGAGGCGCGCCGCCATGGCGACCGCCAAGCCGAAGAACGCCACGTTGGCGAGGCGCACGCCCATCAGGGGGCCGCCGGGCCAGCCGAGCGCGCGGGTGAGGGCGGCGGGCGGGACGAACGCCAGGTAGGCGAGCGGTGGGTTGTTGGCCACCCACACATCGCCGTACCGGGACTTGGTGAGGTCGTAGTGCTCCTGCAGCTCCGCGCCGCCGTCCTCGACGGGGATGCGCCCGTCGATGGTGGGCAGCTCGCCGCGCTGGAGGTCGAGGACGTAGCCGATGTGGGCCTGCTCGTCGGTCAGGCGGTAGGGCGAGACCGCCCACGCCTGGTACCAGCCGGCCCCGACGACCAGCAGGGCGACGGCGGCCACGCCCAACCACCAGGCCTTCTCGGCCAGATCGGCGCCGCGCCACCGGGCCGACAGCGAGAAGCGGGAGGACTCGGCACTCGCGTCGCTCACGTCCGGAGGAGCCCGCCGAGATCACGCATCGCCGCATGCTACCGAGGTGCTGGTTCGGCGCCCGAACCCGCCTGCCGCCCCGGTTGCCGCGGCCGGAGACCCGCCCTGGGCAGGCCTCGGGCGCCCCGGAGCCAGGCAGGTCACCCGGTAGTGTCGTGAGGCCATGGCTGCCCCGCTCGCGCCTTCACCCAGCCCGCGCCCGGACGACCAGCCGACCGCCGCGGCTCCTCGGCGCGCCGCCGTGGAGACCGTCGCGGTGGCCGCGGCGGCATGGCTGTGGGCCGCCTGGCTCCTGCGCGTCTGGGACATGCCCAAGCGCCTCCCGTACGACACCCGCTCCGATGCCACGTTGATCTCGGCGATGGTCAAGACGATGGGCGAGCGGGGCTGGTACCTCGAGCAGCCCCGGCTGGGCGCGCCGTTCGGCCAGCACTTCGCCGACTTCCCCCACGGCGGCGAGACGTTCCAGCTCCTGGTCATGAAGGTGCTGGTCAAGATCACCGGCGACTACGGCCTGGCCATCAACCTCTACTTCATGGCCGGCTTCGGCGTCCTGGCCGCCGTCACGTTCGTCGTGCTGCGCTACCTGCGCTTCGGTGCCATCCCGGCGGGGATCGCCGCGCTGATCTACACGTTCCTGCCGTACCACTTCGCCCACGGCGAGATGCACCTGTGGCGCAGCACCTACGCCACCGTGCCGGTGGCGGCGCTGCTGCTGGTCTGGGTGACCTCGTGGCGCGAGCGGTTCCTGGTCGACCCGGTCCTCCAGGGGAAGGGCTCCCTGCGCGGCAACCTGCGCTGGTCGCGGATCGCGATGGCCTGCGCCATGGCCGTGCTTATCGCCGGCACCGAGACCATGGTCACCGCGTTCACGCTCACCCTGCTGGCGTCGGGAGCCATCATCAGCGCCATCGTCTGGCGCGAGCCGATGCGGCTGGCCGTGGCCGGCGTGCTCATCGCCGTGATCGCCGCCACGTTCCTGGTGCTCAGCGTGCCGACGCTCGACTACTACCGGGTGCACGGCAAGAACGACGTCGCCGGCCACCGGCTCGTCACCGAGAGCGAGCTGTGGGGCCTCAAGCTCGTCAAGCTCGTCACCCCCGACCCGCACCACCGCAGCGCAGCGCTGGCCAAGATCGGCGAGAAGGCCCAGGAGCGCACCTTCTTCACCAGCGAGGGCGGCCAGGCCATCGGCATCTTGGGCACCGCAGGGTTCCTCGGGGCCGTGTTCGGGGCGTTCAAGCGCCGGTCCAAGCGCGACGACCCCGACACCCGCCCGCCCTGGGACCGAGGAGCGCTCGACGAGGACGCCACGCTGTTCACCCTGCTCAGCGTGCTGTTCGGCACCGTCAGCGGATTCGCCGTGCTCATGTCGATGGTGGGCTTCGCGCAGGTGCGCGTCTGGAACCGGATCCTGCTGTTCATCGCGTTCTTCGCGGCGGTGGTGGTGCTGCGCTGGTCGGAGTCGCTCACCCGCCGCGTCCGGGCCCGCTCGTCGCGGCCGAAGCTGGTGCTGGGCGCCATCGCGGTGGGCGTGCTGGCGTTCGGGCTGTGGGACTCGGCGCCGCCGGCCCACCTCTCCTACGCCAAGATCGAGGCGCAGAACGCGAGCGACCGCCAGTTCGTGGCCGAGATCGAGGCCAAGATGCCCGACGGCGCCTCCATCTTCCAGCTGCCCGTCGTGCCGTTCCCCGAGGCGCAGCCGGTGGGCGAGATGGAGGACTACGACGAGCTGCGGGGCTACCTCGCCGACGACGGCACGCTGCAGTGGAGCTACGGCGCCTTCAAGGGCCGCGCCGACGCCGACTGGCAGCTGCGCCTGCGAGACAAGGTGGGGACCGTCGGGGCGCTGCCCGCCCTGCTCGGCCTCGGCTACCAGGGCATCTGGATCGACACGAAGGGCTACACCGACAAGCCCGGCCAGGTCGACCAGATCGTCAAGGCGGTGGGGGTCGACCCCCTCACCTCGTCGGACGGCCGGTTCGTCTTCCTCGACCTGCGGCCCTACAAGGAGCGCCTCGGCCTGACCGACGAGCAGCTGCGCCAGAAGACCAAGGACCTGCTCGGCATCGACCCGCCGGAGGCCGGCTCGTGACCGACGTGGCCGAGCCCGACGTGACCCCCGAGCTGGACGACGATCCCGTGGCCGCCCCCGGTGGCGCCGCGCCCGAGCCGCACCTGGGCTGGGGCACCTCGCGCCGCGCCACCACCGTGGCGTGGGTCCTGTTCGCGCTGGTGTCGCTGGTGGTGGGCCGCAGCGTCTTCGACCACGACTTCCGCGACACCGGGATCCGGGGCGACACGGCCAGCTTCGTCCTCCAGGCCGTGAGCCTGGCGTACCAGGGCCACAACCTCAGCTACGACAAGACCGACCTCGACCACTTCCGCGCCCTGCACTGGGAGGCCGAGCCCCGCGGCGCCCACATCCAGCGCGACGACGGCGGGTGGGCGTTCGCCAAACCGTACGGGTACAGCGCGTTCCTGGCGCCGTTCCTCCGCGGGCTCGGCCCGGCCCACGGCCTCGCCGTGGCCAACCTCCTGCTGCTGGCGATCATCGCCGCCTGCTCCACCGCCACCATGTGGCTCCGCTACCGGGGGGCCGTGGTGCCCATCGTGGTCGGGGTGTTCCTCTTCGGGTCCAACCTGTTCTTCTACGCGTACCACGCCTACACCGAGCTGTTCCTCGCCGCCGTGGTGGCGGCGCTGGGCTACTGCCTGCTGCGCGGCGCTCGCTCCCACTCCACGCCGTGGGTCGCCGCCGGCGTCGCCATCAGCGCCATCCTCGTGTCCGAGAAGGCCCCGATGGGGGTGGTGGTGGTCCCGGCCATCGTGGTCGCCCTGTTCGCCCTGCCGGGGTGGTGGAAGCGGCTCATCGCCGTCGGCGCCGGTGCGGTCACCTTCGCCCTCGCCATCTTCCCGTACCTCTTCTACTCCGACTTCACGTCGTGGAACCCCTACGGCGGCGCCCGCTACTACATCGACAAGGGCGCGCCGTTCGGCGGGGCCAACGTCATCTACCCGGTCGACACCAGCGAGACCTTCTCGCTGTCGTACCTGCGCCGGAGCTTGGGTAGCGAGCTGGGGAGCACCGCGAAGTCGGCGGGCTACTACGTGGTGGGGCGCCACACGGGCCTCGCCCTCTACACGCCGATCGCGGTGGTGATCTTGGTCCTGGCCATCGCCGTGGTCATCCACCGCCGCCGGTCGACGCCGGTCATGGGGGCCGCCATCCTCGGGGGCATCGCTGCCTACGTGGGCTTCTACGTGCTGCTGTTCCCGCACAACTACTACGGCGGCGGCCAGTCGTTCGGCAACCGCTACTTCCTCCAGATGGCGCCGATGGTGATCCCGCTGGCGGTGGCCATGGGGCTGCAGGCCAAGCACCTGGTGTGGGGCGCGGCGCTCAGCCTCGTCATCGCGCTCACCGTGCTGCGGTGGGAGTACGGCGACCCGTCGGCGGCGCTCCTCGAGATCTGGCGCACCAACCCGCTGCAGCGGTGGTTCCCCATCGAGGTCAACCAGGAGTACCGGCCGCTCTGGGGCGGTAGTTGATGTCGGTCGTGCCCCCGGCCGACGGCCGGTCGCAGTCGAAGCGCAAGCGGAGGATCCGGATCCCGCGCGCCGTGCTGGCGGCCACCGCCGCGTTCATGGGGCTCACCGCCGTGTGGTCGGTGGTGGCGCCGATCACCGAGGCCCCCGACGAGCAGATGCACCTCGGCATGGTGCTGTACCTCGCCGACGGCCACCCGTACCCGAGCTACGACGAGGTGCACGTCCAGCACGGGCTCATCTGGTTGTGCCGCGAGTTCTCGGCCTCTACCACCGCGTGCCCGCGGATCATCGAGTTCAAGTACCCGGTGGGCCCGGTCCGGCGCCACCCGATCGCCGAGGCCCCCGACAAGAGCCACCGCCTGGCGTGGGACGACGAGGGCGGCGATGAACCGCTCCAGTCGATCAACCAGATGGGGCAGCACCCGCCGCTCTACTACTCCACGATGGCGGCCGTCCTGCGGGCCGAGCGGGCCGTCACCGGTGGCAACTGGTCGCTCGACCGGGAGCTCGCCCTGCTGCGGCTGATCGATGTGCTGATGGTGGCGCCGATCCCGCTGCTGGCGTGGTGGGCCGCCAAGCGCTTCGGCCTCGACGACGTCACCTCGCTGGGTGCCGCGTGCGTGATGCTCGGGCTGCCGATGCTCACCCACATCGGCGGGGCGCTCAACAACGACAACCTGGTGGCGGTGTTCGGCGCCGCCCTCATCGCCCTGCTCGCAGGGGTGGTCCGCGGGGACCGGAAGCGGTCGACCGCGATCGGCGTCGGTGCGGTGCTGGCCGCCGCGCTGCTGAGCAAGTCGCTCGGGGCCGTGTTCGCCCCGCTGGTGGTGCTGGCGTACGCCCTCGGCTGGTGGAACCAGCGCAAGGACGCCGAGCGGCCGGCGGCCCGTTCGGCGGTCGTCCCGCTGGCGATCAGCACCGGCGTCGCCCTCCTGCTCGCGGGCTGGTGGTACGTGCGGGTCCGGGTGCAGACCGGCCAGTTCGCACCCACCGTGGAGTCGCGCTCCTACAACTCGAAGGCCACCCCACCGGGCTTCCACCCCGACCTCCCCGACTACCTCTTCCGGTTCCTCAAGCTGATGAACGTGCGCGTGTGGGGCTCGTTCGGCTGGCACACCGTGCGGATACCGGGTGAGCTGGCCCTGCTGATGACCGCGCTCGTCGTCGCCGCGGTGGCCGTGGCGCTGTGGCCCGGGCGCGACCAGGCGGGCAACGGCCGCCTCAACCGGGCCTTCCTCCTGCTGCCGGTGGCCGGGCTGTTCCTGTTCGTGCTGGCCCGGGCCTGGAACCTCTACTCGCTCACCGGCAAGTACCCGTTCATCCAGGGCCGCTACCTGCTGGCCGGCACGGCCGGCCTGGCCGTGCTCATCGCCCTGGGCGTGCGCCGGGTGGCCCACCGGGGCACTGCGCTGGCCATCGCCGTCGTGGGTGGCCTGCTGCAGCTGTACTCGCTGCTCCTGTGCCTGCGCACCTGGTGGGGCGGTCCGGGGCTCGGTCCTCGTGGCCAGCTCGACGCCCTGGCCGCGTGGAGCGGTTGGCCCGGCGTGGCCGTGGCTGCCATCTTCGTGGTGGCCCTCGCGGCTGGTACCTGGTTCGCGGTCGAGCTGATCCTCGACCTGCGCCGCATCGAGACTGAGGACGCAACGTGACTTCCGAAGGCACCCCCACTGGCACCGGCGGCGCGCCGGAGCACGAGCACGAGCACGTCTCGGCCGAGGACGTGCTCGACGCCGTCGTCGGCAGCGCGCTCGAGCACGGCGACGGAGGCGACGGTGGCGCAGCCCCGTCCGGTGGCGGCGGGGGACGGGCGGCCCGCCTGATCACGGTGTTCGGCCTGGTGCTCGGCGGCGCGGCCGTGTTCTTCGTGGTGCGGCGCCTCATCAAGGACTGGCCCGAGGTCGAGCCGTACGTCCACGACGCCAACTACGCCTGGCTGGCGTTCGCCGGGGTGTGCGCCGTGCTGGGCATGAGCAGTATCGGGTGGGGCTGGCGCCACGTCATGCGCACGCTCGGCGCCGAGCCCCGGTTCTGGCGCACCATCGCCTGGTACTACGTGGGCGAGCTCGGCAAGTACGTGCCGGGCGGGGTCTGGCCGGTGCTCGGCCGCGGCGAGCTCGCCCGGCGCGGCGGCATCCCGCGGTCGCGGGCCTTCACCAGCGTGGCCCTGTCGCTCGGCATGCTCTACCTGGCCGCCATGTTCACCGCGGCCGCGTTCCTGCCCTTCGCCGTCGCCGGGAAGAAGGGCGGGTTCAGCCCGTGGATGCTCGTGCTGCTCGCGCTGCCCGTCGGCGTCGTGCTGCTCCACCACGACGTCCTCGACTGGCTGATGGCGAAGGCGTCGAAGGCCACCAAGCGCGACATCAAGGTCGAGGTGCCGCAGTGGCGCGATTCGCTGATCCTCGTCGCCCGCTACATCCCCACGTGGATCTTCATCGGCACGGCCACCTACGCCGTCACCCGCTCGATCACCGCCGACGTGAGCTACCCGCACATGGTGTTCGCCACGATCCTCTCGTGGACCGTCGGGTTCCTCGCCGTCCCGGTCCCCTCCGGCGCCGGCATCCGCGAGACCGTCCTCTACGCGGCGGCGGGCGTCCCCAAGCCGATCGCCATCACCACGGCGGTCGGCGCCCGCATCATCTTCGTCATCGTCGACGTGGCCGGTGCCGCCGTCTGCGCCCCGTTCGTCCGCCGGGCCCAAGGCCCCATCGCCGGCGAGCCCGAGCCCGAGCCCGAGGCAGACTCCGGCACCACCGCCAACCCCCTCTGATCCGAGTCGACGGGCACGCCGACCTGAGGCGGCGCTAGGAGGCTGGAGTCACCAGCGGCTGTCGGGTGGCGCGGTGGACGGGCCCACGTGGGCGGCCAGCCAGGCGTTCAGCGGGGCGGCGGTGCGCCACACGCCGGTGATCTTGGTGGCGGCGGCCTTGGTGGCGAACCAGGCGGCCGGCTCCCAGGAGCGCACGCCGGCCACGCTCTTGCGCCGGAGCAGCTCGATGCGCGGGTGGTCCCGCGGGTAGCCGCGCGGTGCGGTCTTGAGCGCCTCGCCCTCCATGGCCAGCTTCTGCCGTTCGAGGTCGGCCACGATCGCCGCCAGCTCGTCACCGGTCCCGTCGTCGTCGACCGCTCGCCGGTACCGCTCGAGCTGGTCGGGCGCCATCATCCAGAACCCGGCCCCGACCGCCAGGCCGCGTGCGGAGATCCCCACGTAGTAGCCCTCGCCGTCGGGTCCTTCGCCCACCGCGTAGCAGGCGGTCTTGTAGGGCGACTTGTCCTTGCTGAACCGGGTGTCTCGGTTGGGCCGGAAGACCTTGAGGGGCCCGAACTCGTGGGCCACCAGGTCGCTCAGCGCGTCGAACGGGGCGCGCACGTCGGCGTCGAAGGTGGCCTTGTGGGCCAGCCACCACGGGCGGGTGTTCTCGGCCTCGAGCTGCCGGTAGAAGTCGATGGCCGATGGCGGCCAGCCGCGGAACGCGCTCATGGAGCGATGGTGCCACCACCGCCGAGCAGCTGCTGCGCCGCCACGGTGGGGCTCACGTCGCCGGCCACCACGGCGGCCTCGAGGGCGGGCAGGGCCGCTTGGGTGGCGGGCCGGGCCCGGAACTGCTCGAGCAGGCCGGAGCGGATCTCGTCCCACAGCCACGCCTTGGCCTGGCCGGCTCGCAGGGTGGCGAGCTGGCCCGTTGCGGCGAGGTGGGCGTGGACGGCGGTGATGGCGGTCCAGACCGCCTCGATGCCGGTGCCCTCGGTGGCGCTGACCAGGACGGTGTCGGTGCCGATGCCGTCGTACTTGGGGCGCAGCAGGTGGATGGCCCGGCGCAGGTCGGCGGCCGCGTGGTTGGCCGATGAGGCCAGGTCGCCGTCGGCCTTGGTGACCACGACCAGGTCGGCCAGCTCCATGATCCCGCGCTTGATGCCCTGGAGGTCGTCGCCGCCGGTGGGCGAGGCGAGGAGCACGAACACATCGACCAGGTCGGCGACGGCCAGCTCCGACTGCCCCACCCCCACCGTCTCCACGATCACGACGTCGAACCCGGCGGCCTCGCACAGCAGGAGCGCCTCTCGGGTGCGGCGGGCCACGCCGCCCAGCTCGGTGCCGGCGGGGGAGGGGCGGATGAACGCCTGCGGATCGCGGGCCAGGCGCTCCATGCGCGTCTTGTCGCCGAGGATGGAGCCGCCGCTGCGGGCGCTCGACGGGTCGACGGCCAGCACGGCGAGGCGGTGGCCGGCGGCCGTCAGGTGGGTGCCGAACGCCTCGATGAACGTCGACTTGCCCACGCCCGGCGGCCCGCTGATGCCGATGCGCACCGAGGTGCCGGTGGCGGGCAGCAGCGCGTCGAGCGCGGCGGTGGCGTCGCGACGGTGATCAGGCCGGGTCGATTCGACCAGCGTGATGGCCCGGGCGAGGGCCCGACGGTCACCCGCACGCACGCCGTCGACCAGCTCCTGCACATCACCTGCCACCACGAGGCGCAACCTAGTTCGCCCCGGCTGCGAGACTGCCCGCCGTGAACGCCCTCTCGGTGATCGTCGGCACCGCCCTGGTGCTGTGGATCCTGCTCGACACGTTCGAGACGCTCCTCGCCACCAACCTGCGCAGCGGGCGGTTCTCGTTCACCAAGCTCTTCTACCGAGTGCTCTGGCGGAACTACCGCCGGTTCTGCGTGCGCCTGAAGGACGACGACCGTCGCGAGCGCTGGCTGGCGCGCTTCGGCCCGGCTTCGTTCCTGCTGCTGCTCGTGGCGTGGACCGCGCTCGAGATCTTCGGCTGGGGGCTCATCTGGTGGGGGCTCCGCAGCGGGTTCCACGGCGCCATCGAGTCGCCCGGCGACGCCTGGTACTACTCGGGGGTCGTCTACTTCTCGATCGGCTTCGGCGACATCCTCCCGTCGACGGGGCTGCTGCGGGTGCTCACGGTGATGGAGGGGTTGAGCGGCCTCGGCACGCTGGGCCTCGTGATCGGCTTCCTGCCGTCGCTCAACGCCGCCTACTCCGCCCGGGAGCGCCAGCTCCTCCTGCTCGACGACTTCACCGACCAGCGGGTCACGCCCGTCAGCCTGGTCCGCGCCTACATCGACGACCAGCCCGACGGCGGCCGGGTCGACACCCGCCGCCTCGATGACATGTTCGACGAGTGGGCCGGCTGGTGCGCCGACATCTACGACTCGCACACCTCCTTCCCGATGCTCATGTGGTTCCGGTCGAAGCACCGCGGCCACTCGTGGATCACCGGCCTCGGCGTCGTCACGGACGCGGCCGCCGCCTTCACCGCCACGGTGCCCGGGGCCGAGAGCGGCTCGGCGGCGCGGCTCCACCGCCAAGCCGTCCGCCTGATCACCGGGCTCGGCGAACGGGTGGGCCTCCCGCCCAACGTCACGCGGCCCGCCCTCTCGGTGCGCGGGTGGACGGTGGGGTACTCGGTGATGGCGACGACCGACCTGCCGATGCGCAGCTTCGACGAGAGCTATGCCCGCCTCCAGGTCCTGCGCGGCCAGTTCCACCCGATGATGGAGGCGTTCATCGACGAGCTCCTCGCGCCGCGCGGCTTCTGGGGCGTCACCGCCGCCGACCACATGGCCGAGGCCGACTTCACCGACATCTTGGGCCCCGACGGGTTGTCGGGCCCGGACCCAGATCCTGGGGTCTGACCTCGCGCCGTCGATCCCAGGGCTGCCGCGATCGCTCAAGGGGCCCACGGATCGGCCGATGGGACCCAGCGGGCCTGCGGAGGCGCGCGAGGAGGCGGTTCACGATGCACGAAGAGATGGCCGGGCAGACGGTGCAAGCAGGCTGGTACCCCGACCCGCAGGTGGCCGGCACGATCCGCTACTGGGACGGCGCGACCTGGAGCGACCACACCGCGACGGGCTACGGCAGCGCGCCGGCCGGTCCGGTGGCGGGGTCGGTGCCGGGCTACGGCATGCCGCAGCAGCGGTCGTACGTCGCTCCGAGGCGGTCGTTCACCCAGGCCAACCGCCAGTCGCTGATCGCGATCGGCGTGGGCGTGGCCTACCTGGCCCTCGCCATGACCGTCGGCATCGTGTTCCTGGGGATCATCCCGGTGATGGCGTCGTTCCAGGCGTTCAGCCGCAAGGAGCCGCTGGCTCCCGTGGCGCTCCTGGTCGGCATCGGTTCCGCGGCCCTGGGCGTCATGGCGATCCTCCACTGAGCAGCCGCGGAGCCGCCGGCTCGAGGATCAGGCGCCGAGCCGGGCCTCGATGAGCTCGAGGACCTCGGTGGCCGACTCCAGGATGTTGGTGCCGGGGCCGAAGACGGCGGCGACGCCGGCCTGGCGCAGGAACTCGTAGTCCTGCGGCGGGATCACGCCGCCCACCACCACCAAGATGTCGTCGGCGCCGCGGGCCTTGAGCTCGGCGATGAGCTGGGGGACCAGCGTCTTGTGGCCGGCGGCCTGGCTCGACACGCCGATGACGTGGACGTCGTTGTCGACGGCGTCGGCGGCGGCTTCGGCGGGCGTCTGGAAGAGCACGCCCACATCGACCACGAAGCCGAGGTCGGCGAACGCGGTGGCGATCACCTTGGCGCCTCGGTCGTGGCCGTCCTGGCCCATCTTCACCACGAGCATGCGAGGGCGGCGGCCCTGGCGGGTCTCGAACTCGTCGATGTGGTGGGAGAGGGCGGCGAAGCCCTCGTCGCCGGCGTAGCTGTTCACGTAGACCCCCTCGATGGTGCGCACCTGGGCGGCGTGGCGGCCGAAGACGTCCTCCATGGCGTCGCTCATCTCGCCGACGGTGGCGCGGGCCCGGGCGGCGTCGATGCACAGCGCCAGGAGGTTGCCGTCGCCGCGGGCGCCCTCGGTGAGGGCCTCGAGCGCGGTCTTGACCGCGACGTCGTCGCGCTCGGCCCGGATGCGCTCGAGCTTGGCGATCTGCTGGGCGAGCACCGACGCGTTGTCGATGTCGAGGACGTCGACCAGCTCGGGGTTCTCGACCTTGTACTTGTTGACGCCGACGACGACCTCTTCGCCGCGGTCGATGCGGGCCTGGCGGCGGGCTGCCGACTCCTCGATGCGCAGCTTGGGCATGCCGGACTCGACGGCCTTGGTCATGCCGCCCAGCTCCTCGACCTCGTCGATGAGCGCCTGGGCCTTGTCGACCAGCTCGTTGGTGAGCGCCTCGATGTAGTAGCTGCCGCCCAGGGGATCGATCACGTGGGGGACGCCGGTCTCCTCCTGGATCACCAGCTGCGTGTTGCGGGCGATGCGGGCGGAGAAGTCGGTGGGCAGGCCGAGGGCTTCGTCGAAGGCGTTGGTGTGCAGCGACTGCGTGCCGCCCAGCACCGCGGCCATGGCCTCGATGGTGGTGCGGATCACGTTGTTGTACGGGTCGAGCGCGGTGAGCGAGACGCCGGAGGTCTGGCAGTGCGTGCGCAGCATGAGCGACTTCGGGTTCTTGGGCTCGAACCCGCTCATGGTGCGGTGCCACAGGATGCGGGCGGCGCGCAGCTTGGCGATCTCCATGAAGAAGTCCATGCCGATGGCGAAGAAGAAGCTCAGGCGGCCGGCGAACTTGTCGACGTCGAGCCCCTGCGCCATGGCGGCCCGCACGTACTCCTTGCCGTCCGCGATGGTGAAGGCCAGCTCCTGCTCGGCCGTCGCCCCCGCCTCCTGCATGTGGTACCCGGAGATGCTGATCGAGTTCCACTTCGGCATGTGGTCCGACGTGTAGCTGATGATGTCGGCCACGATCCGCATGCTGGGCTCGGGCGGGTAGATGTACGTGTTGCGGACCATGAACTCCTTGAGGATGTCGTTCTGGATGGTCCCGGCGAGCTGGTCCTGGCTCACGCCCTGCTCTTCGCCGGCCACCACGAACGACGCCAGCACCGGCAGCACGGCGCCGTTCATGGTCATCGAGACCGACATCTGGTCGAGGGGGATGCCGTCGAAGAGGATCTTCATGTCCTCGACGGAGTCGATGGCCACCCCGGCCTTGCCGACGTCGCCGACCACCCGCGGGTGGTCGGAGTCGTAGCCGCGGTGCGTGGCGAGGTCGAACGCCACCGACACGCCCTGCTGGCCGGCTGCCAGGTTGCGCCGGTAGAACGCGTTGCTCTCCTCGGCGGTGGAGAAGCCGGCGTACTGCCGGATGGTCCAGGGCCGGTTGGCGTACATGGTGGCCCGGACGCCGCGCGTGAAGGGCTCGAAGCCCGGCAGCGTGTCGGTGTCGAGGTCCTCCACGTCGGCCGCGGTGTACAGCGGCTTGACGTCGATGCCCTCGGGCCGGGTCCGGGTGAGGTCGCTCGGCGTGCGGCCCTTGAGATCCTTGGCGGCCAAGGCCTCCCAGTCGGACAGGGAGGGCCGGGCGTCGGGGCTGCTGGGGTCTGCGGTGGCGTCGCTCATCGAGGGTGAATCCTACGAGCCGCCCAGATCACCGCCCCAATGCGGATCAGCAGGACCGGTAGAAGACCTGCACCGACCAGACCGTGCCGTTCTTGCGGACGACGCCGGTGCCGACGCGGTTGTAGTTGCCCAAGATGTTGGCCTTGTGCGGGGCCGAGCGCATGTACGCGTCCTGAACGACCTGGGTGGTGGACCCCATGCCGACGTTCTCGCCGACCGCGCACCACTTGGGGAGCCCGGCGGTGCTGAGGGAGCTGCCGCCGCCGGAGTGCTCGAGGCGCCCGGTGTCGGCCATGTGCTGGGCCCAGCTCTGGGCCTTGCGGGTGGCAGCCATGTCGGCGGCGAGCGCCGGCTTCCCGTAGGCCCGACGGCTGGCATTGATCTGGCTCACCATCTTGGTCTGGTTGCCGGTGAAGCAGCTCGTGAGGACGAGCGCCAGAACAATGCAAGCAGCAGCACCCATGAGGCGGCGGCGAGCGGTGGTCTGGTGTTCGTGCATCGTTCTCTCCTGATCGGGAATCCGAGAGGGTTGCACATCGTCACGGAACTGTCACATCGGTCATCCGACCGAAACACATCTCTGTTGGACGCGCGAGAACAGTCCAGCAGGTGGGGGCCGCGATCTGGGTGACCCTCGGGTCCGTCGCCTACCGTCGCCGGGTGCTGCCGCTCATCTGCCTCGACGTCGACGGAACCCTCGTGGGGCTCGCCGGTGCCCCCAGCGACGCCCTCTGGTCGGCCGCCGATCTGGCCCGCCAGCGTGGCCAGCGCCTCACGCTCTGCACCGCTCGACTGGCCGCCGGCCCCACGCGGGTGTGGGCCGAGCGCCTCGACCCGCTCGGCTGGCACGTCTTCCACACGGGTGCGGCACGGTGGAACCCCGCCACCGGCGAAGTGCGCGCCACCCCGATCCCCGACGACGCGGTGGCGGCGTGCCAGGCCACGGCGGCCGCTCACGGCTGGGTGCTCGAGACCTACTCGTGGGACGACTACGTGGTCGACTCCGACGACGCCCTCGCCGTCGAGCACGCCGGCCTGCTCGCGCTGCCCCACGCCCGGCGGCCCATCAGCGACCTGCGCGACCCGGTGGTCCGGGTGCAGTTCGTCGTGACCCGGGATCAGGTGGCCGCCGCCGTGGCCGCGGCCCCCGCCGGCACGGTCGCCTCGGCCGCCACGTCGCCGGTCATGCCGGGCGCTGCGTTCGTGTCGGTCACCGCGGCCGGCGTGTCGAAGGCGGCGGGCATCGCCGCGGTGGCCGACGACCTCGGCGTCCCGATGTCCGACGTGATGATGGTGGGCGACGGCCACAACGACCTGCCCGCCATCGAGGCCGTCGGGTGGGGTGTCGCCATGGGCAACGCCGAGCCCGAGGTCCTGGCCGCAGCCCGGCTCCTCGTGGCCGATGTGGAGGACGACGGCGCCGCCCAGGCCATCGAGGCCTCGGCCTCGCTGGGGGCCGACGGCCGGTCCTGAGCCCCGGCCACGGCCGGTAGCCTGCGCCGATGGCTCAACGCTTCGTCGTCATCGGAGGAGGCCCCGCGGGCAACCAGGCGGCCACCACCGCGGCCCGGCTCGGTGCCGAGGTCACGCTGATCGAGCGAGACATCGTGGGCGGGGCCGCCCACCTCCTCGACTGCATCCCCTCGAAGGCCATGATCGCCACCGGCGGCGCCATGAACGAGATGCGCCGCGCCGCCAGCATGGGGCTCATGCAGGTCGAGGCCCAGCCCGACTTCGACGCCCTGCGCACCCGCATCGCCGCCATCGAGGGCCGCCTCGAGCGCTCCGTCCGGTCGCTCCTCGCCAGCCAGGGCGTACGCATGCTCGCCGGCTCCGGCCGCGTCATCGCGCCCCACGAGGTCGAGGTCACCGCGGCCGACGGCAGCACCCAGGTGGTCCCTGCCGACGTGATCGTGCTGTCCACCGGGAGCCGGCCGCGCATCCCCGACTGGGCGCCGATCGACGGCCACCGGGTGCTCACCACCCGAGACGCGTACCCGCCGCCGGTGCTCCCCGAGCACCTGATCGTGGTCGGCTCCGGCGTCACCGGCGTGGAGTTCGTCCACATGTTCTCGGCGTTCGGCTCCCAGGTCACCCTCATCGTCAGCCGCCAGCAGGTCCTGCCGCAGAAGGACCCGGAGGTGGCGGCGGTGCTCGAGGCCGACTTCTTGGGCCGCGGCGTCCGCCTGTTCAAGGGCGCGCGAGCCCAGGGGCTGGAGCTCGGCGAAGACTCGGTGTCGGTCCGCTGCGACGACGGCCGGGTGGCCAAGGGCACCCACGTGCTGCTGTGCATCGGATCCATCCCCAACTCCGAGGGCCTGGGGCTCGACGACGTCGGGGTCGAGACCGATGGCGGCTACGTCGTGGTCGACCACAACTGCAAGTCCACGGTGGGCCACATCTATGCGGCCGGCGACCTCTCGGGGAAGCTGCCGCTGTCGTCGGTGGCGTCGATGCAGGGCCGCAAGATCGCCGAGCACGCCCTCGGGCTGCACGCCGGGCCGCACCGCCACATCGACTACGAGAAGGCGGCCTCGGCGATCTTCACCGACCCGGAGATCGCCGATGTCGGCCTGGCCGAGGCCGATGCCTTCGCCGAGGGCCGCAAGGTGCGCGTCACCAAGGTGCCGTTCTCGGCCTCGGCCAAGGCGCTGATCAACGACGACCCGCGCGGGTTCGTGAAGATCGTCTCCGACCCGGCCACGGGCGTGGTGCTCGGAGGCTCGATCGTCGGCCAGCACGCCGCCGAGCTCATCTCGGTGATCGCGGTGGCCGTCACGGCCGGCCTGAAGGTGACCGATCTCGCCGAGAGCCTCTTCGTCCACCCCGCGCTGGCCGAAGCCCTCAGCGACGCCGCCGACTGACGCCAGCCCGCCCCAGGCGAACTTGTTGCAGGGAGTGCTGCATCGAGCACTGGCTGCAACAAGTTCACGGTGAGGTCGCGGGCCCGCGCGGAACTTGTTGCAGGGAGTGCTGCATCGAGCACTGGCTGCAACAAGTTGGCGGGGGTGAGCCCGCCGGCGGATTACTCGGCGGCGGCGGGGGTGATGACGACGACGACGTCGCCGGCGCCGACGGCCTGACCGGCCTCGACCTTCACCTCGGCCACGGTGCCGGCCACGTCGGTGGCGACGTTGTTCTCCATCTTCATGGCCTCGAGCACGCACACGACCTGGCCCTCGGCGACGGTGTCACCGACGGCGACGTCGACCTTCACGATGGTGCCCTGCATGGGCGCAGCGATCGACCCGGTGCCGGCGGCACCGCCGCCGCCGGACGCCGCGCGGCGGGCGCGGGGCTTGGCGGCCGAAGCCCCACCGGCGGGAGCCGAGGCGGCGAGCGCCGATTCCGGCACCCACATGGCCACCGAGAAGCGCTTGCCGTTGACCTCGACATCGACGTCGCGGCGGACCTTGGCTTCGGCGTCTTCACCCTCGGCCTCGGGCTCGGCGCCGCGAAGGCGACCGGTGGTGACCCCCGAGAGGTCGAGCGTGCCGTTGTCGACCCAGTTGGTGGAGTGCTCGCCGGCGACGAAGTCGGGGTGGTCGAGGATCAGGAGCTGGGCGGGGAGCGTGGTGTCGATGCCGTCGATGACGAACTCGTTGATGGCCCGCTTCATGCGGCCGATGGCCGTGTCTCGGTCGGAGCCCCAGACGATGAGCTTGCCGACGAGGTTGTCGTAGAACTGGCTGACCTCGTCGCCGGTCTCGTAGCCACCGTCCCAGCGGGTGCCGAAGCCCTGCGGGGCGACGAGCTTCTCGATCTTGCCGGGGGCCGGGAGGAACTTGCCGCCGGCCGGGTTCTCGGCGTTGACGCGGACCTCGATGGACCAGCCCCGCAGGTCGATGTCGTCCTGCGTGAACGAGAGGACGTCGCCCGAGGCGACGCGGATCTGCTCGCGGACGAGGTCGATGCCCGACACCAGCTCGGTGACCGGGTGCTCCACCTGGAGGCGGGTGTTCATCTCGAGGAAGTAGAACGCGCCGTCCTCGTAGAGGAACTCGACGGTGCCGGCGTTGTAGTAGCCGCACGCCTTGGCCACCTTGACGGCCGCCTCGCCCATGGCCTGGCGGATCTCGGCGGGGAAGTTCGGCGCCGGGGACTCCTCGATCAGCTTCTGGTGGCGGCGCTGCACGGAGCAGTCACGCTCGCCGACCCACACGCAGTTGCCGTGCTGGTCGCCGATGATCTGCATCTCGACGTGGCGGGGCTTCACCAAGAAGCGCTCGACGTAGCACTCGTCGCGGCCGAAGCCCTTGAGCGCCTCGGACTGGGCGGACGCCAGGGCGGCGTGCGCCTCCTCGGCGGCGTTGACGACGCGCATGCCGCGCCCGCCACCGCCGTAGGCCGCCTTGATGGCGACGGGCCAGCCGAACTCGTTGCCGAAGGCCACGACCTCGTCACCCGACGACAGGAACTCGCTGGTGCCGGGCACGCCGTGCACGCCGGCCTCTTCGGCGGCGATGCGGCTCGACACCTTGTCGCCCATGACCTCGATCGACTCGGGCGGGGGGCCGATGAAGGTGACGCCGCGCTCGGTGATGGCCCGGGCGAAGTCGGTGTTCTCGGAGAAGAACCCGTAGCCCGGGTGGACGCCGTCGGCGCCGGAGCGCTCGATGATCTCGAGGATCTTGTCGGTGTTGAGGTAGCTCTCTGCGGCCGTCTGGCCGCCGAGGGCGTACGCCTCGTCGGCGAGGCGCACGTGCAGCGCATCTCGGTCGAGCTCGGAGTACACCGCCACAGAGGCGATCCCCAGCTCCTGGCAGGCACGGATGACCCGGACGGCGATCTCGCCCCGGTTCGCGATCAGAATCTTGGTGAGCACAGCGGAATGTCTACGGCGTGGGCAGGGGCCTGTGCCAGATGGCACCGCGTGAAATCCGGCCTCGTGTTGCCCAGCACCGCAGATTCGGGTTGGACTGCTCTGCGTGGACGACGGCTCGGCAGGGGATCTCGCTCGATCGGCGCTGGTCGGGACCCGTTTCGCCGACGTCCGCTGGGTGCCCGAGACGGGATCCACCAACGCCGACGTGCTCGATCTGGCCCGCCAGGGCGAAGGTGAGGGCCTGGTGATCGTGGCCGACCACCAGACGGCCGGCCGCGGCCGTCTGGGCCGCACGTGGCAGGCCCCACCTGGTGCATCGCTGCTGTGCACGGTGCTGCTGCGGCCGTCGGCCGCGGTGTCGGGATCGACCACCATGGCGGTGGCGGTGGCCGCCGCCGACGCGGTGGCCGAGCTCACCGGCTGCACGCCCCGGCTCAAGTGGCCCAACGACCTGGTGTGGCCGGGCGACGGCAGCAGCCCCGACCGGAAGCTCGCCGGCATCCTGGCCGAGGTCGACTGGCCCGCGGCGAGCCAGGTGGCCGGCGGCTGGGCCGAACCGCGCCCCACCGATCGCCTCGTCGTCGCGGTGGGCATCGGGCTCAACGTGGCCTGGGGCCCGTCGGTGCCCGACGACCTCGCCGAGATCGCCGTGGCGCTCGACCACCTCACCGCACCGGCGCCGCCGCCGTCGCGGGTCGAGGTGCTCGTGGCGTTCCTGCGCCACCTCGATCAGCGCTACGGCCGCCTGGTGAGCGATCCCGGTGGCGCCGACGCGCTGCTGGCGGCGTGGCGGGCGCGCTCGGCCACGCT
Organism: Aquihabitans sp. McL0605; assembly: GCF_049993875.1. Lineage (NCBI taxonomy): Bacteria > Bacillati > Actinomycetota > Acidimicrobiia > Acidimicrobiales > Iamiaceae > Aquihabitans > Aquihabitans sp. McL0605. The sequence goes on along the minus strand of NZ_CP188252.1, from coordinate 570,362 downwards.
GGGCCGCCGGGTCCGCGTCGACCTCGGTGTCGACGATGTCGTGGGGACGGCGGTCGACGTCACGGGCGAGGGCCACCTGGTGGTCGAGACGCTCGAAGGCGAGCGGCGCACGATCGCCGTCGGCGACGTCGTCCACCTGCGCCCGCTCTGAGCGAGCGGCCTGGACGGGTCGAATCGTTCAGGCGTCCTGGCCGGGCGTCTCGACGTCTTCGTAGGAGCGGTCGGGGTTGGCGGGGACCACCTGGCCCTCCGACGGGGTGTTCCAGTCGCAGACGCCCTGGGGGAACACGTCCAGGAGGTCCTGGAGCTGGGTGGCCGTGAGCGGCTCGGCGTAGTCGAGGGGGTCGATGGCCTTCAGCGCGCACTTCAGGACGTGGTCGGCCCGGGGTCCGCCCGCCGCGGTGCGAGGGTCGCCGGAGAGGGGGAACGCCTTCGTGCAGGCGCCGTCGGCGTCGAACACGTCGACGCCGGAGATGGGCGTGGCGGCCCCGGCGGGCAGGCAGTTGTCGACGGCGGCGTCGGGGCGGGTGCGCAGGAGGACGGCGCTCATGTCGCCGCCGGCGGCGTCGGCTTCCAGGGCCGTCAGCCACTCGTCGACCACGGCCACCGCCTTGGCCGTGTCGTCGTGGCCGGGCGCCCGGCTCCAGATCTGGAACCCGGGTGCGGTGTCGGCCTTGCCGCCGCGGGTGAGGCGGTCGCGGAGCGAGAACGGCCGGAACCGGTCGGTGATGGTCCCCGACGCATCGTCGGCGGTGGTGATGTCGATGATCGGGATGGTGCTCTGATCGCCGCCGCCCATCGACACCCGCCCGGTCTCGTAGGCGTGCATCACCACGTCGGGATCGGCCTCCTCGCGCTGGCCGGTGATGCGGCCGTCGTCGTCGTAGCCGCCGATGGCGGTGTTGAGGTCGACGAACTCGTCGAAGGTGATGGTGCCCTCGTCGAGCGCTTCGAGGCCGTACTGCACGCCCACGTTGTCGAGCGGCCGCTGCGCCCACCCGGTGCCCGGCTCGATCCCGACCTGGTTGCGGTTGCCGTCCTGGAGGGTGCAGCGCACGCCGCCGCGGTTGGTCTTCGGGTCGTAGGTGGATGCCGGCGGGATCTGCGGGTCGCAACCCTTCGAGGGGTCGAGCTCGCCCAGGGCCTGGGCCTTCCAGCGCGCGCACGTCTCGGCGCTGGCGTGCCCGTCGATGGCCTGGCGCTGGGCCGGCGTGAGGGCAGCGCCACGGGCGGTGCCGAAGTAGTGGAGCAGCAGACCGCAGTCGGTGGCCCCGGGCCAGACCGAGAACGTGTCGGCGAACGGATCGACGGCAACCACCCCGTTGACCACGCCCGGGTAGTTCTGGGCCAGCAGGTGGAGCTGGGCCGCACCCCCGGCAGCGCCCTCGCCGATCGTGAACGCCGGGACGCCGAGCTCCTCGATGACGCGCTCCTTGACCATCATCGCGGTCTCGGCCGCCAGCACGTCGTTGCACTGCACGTCGGCGTTGTCGAAGCTGGCGGTGGCCACCGCGTAGCCCTGGCGGAGGTAGGTGGGGTCGATCGCGGAGGTGGCCGGCCGGCCCTGCCCATAGGTGGTGCCGCACACCCCGCCGAACCGGTAGAGCAGCTTCTGGTTCCAGCCCGGCCCCCCGAGATCGTGGTCGCCGGGCGCTCGGCTCAGCGTGGCGATCTCGTACACCGACCGGTTGATCACGCCCTGCTCCACCCGCACGTAGGACGGCACCCGGACCCCGTCGACGGTGGTGGTGCCCAGGTCGGTCGGCGCGGCCGCCCCCGCGGGCAGGGCCTTGAGCCGGCCCTTGGTGTCGATGTAGCGCCACGAGACCTTGCTCGGCGCCGAGCAGTCCTGGTCGGTGGGTGGGCCCAGGCCCTGCTCGGCCGTGGAGCAGGCGAGCAGCGGCAGGTGCGGCCCGGAGATCATCGGGCCCGTGCGCGGCCAGGCCCGGATGCGCTGGACGGTGGTCTTGCCGCCACCGGTCGCCCGGAGGGTGTTGTTGCCCTCGATGAGGCCGGTGATCACGCCTTCGAGCGAACCGTCGATGGGCTCGAGCGAGGCCGTCACGTCGCGGTCGTCGCGGGTGACCCGCAGGCCGCTGGTGCCCGTCCCGTTCGGGGGCGTGACCCGGATGCGGGCGTCGTCGCCCGAGACCCGGTCGGGCTGGCTGCTCAGGACCTCGATGCGGAGGCCGTCGTGGATCGGAGCGGTGCCGCTGCCGAGCGGACCGGTGGTGCTGGGACCGCCCTGGCTCGGGTCCTCGGTGGTGGTGCTGCTCCCGCCGCGGCTGCTCGACGCGTCGGGCGAGCTGTCGGTGGAGCAGGCGGCGGCGGTGAGGGCGACGCCGAGCGCCAGGGCGAGCAGCCGGAGCGCCGGGCGCGGTCGACGGGTGGAGGAGGGCAGGGGAGCGACCGGCACTACGGGTCCAGGGAGTGCGCTTCGAGCGCGCGGAACGCCGCCGCCGCGGCCGCCGTGCGGGGGCCCGGCGCGGCCGCGAGGGCGACGCCGTCGACGGTGGCGATGGGATGGACGTCTCGGGTGGACGAGGTGAGGAAGGCCTCGCTGGTGGCCCGCAGGTGGTCGAGGGTGAGGTCGTCGCGCTCGACCACCTCGACCGCTTCGCACACGAGGGCCCGAGTGATCCCGGCGAGGCAGCCGGTGGCCAGTGCCGGCGTGGCCAGCACCCCGTCGACCTCCAGGAACACGTTCGAGCCGGTGCCCTCGCACAGCGCTCCCGCCGTGTTGGCGAGGATGGCCTCGCTGGCCCCGTGGCGGTGGGCCTCGGCGAGGGCGACGACGTTCTCGGCGTACGACGTGGTCTTGGCGCCGGCCACCGCGCTGCGCTCGTTGCGCGTCCACGGCACGGTGACCACCGCGGTGACCTCGGGCCAGGCGCCGCCGGGCCCGGCGGCGATCACCAGCGTGGGCGGCACGTCGCTGCGGTCCGACCCGAGCGGCCCCGGGCCGCCCGTGACGGTGATCCGGATGCGCCCGACGTCTCCTTCGGCGGAGGCGGCGTCGATGGTGGCGGCGCAGGCCTGCCGCAGGTGCTCATCGTCCCAGGGCAAGCGGAGCCCGATCAGCCCGGCCGAGGTGTGGAGCCGGGCGAGGTGGCGGGTCAGCCCGAACGGGGTGCCCTCCACCACCTTGCACGTCTCGAACACGCCGTCGCCCACGGTCATGCCGTGGTCGAGGGCCGGGACCTGTGCGGAGGCGGCGGGGGAGAGGCGGCCATCGACCGAGACCCAGGTGCTCATAGGGCGACAGTGTGGCCGCTCAGTGATCGGCAGGCGGGAGCAACGTGCGGCGGAAGAACTCGTCGGAGCCGAGCACGCGGGCTTCGACGCCCTCCTCGCGGGCGCCGGCCTGGATCCGGGACGTCCAGTAGGCGAGGCCGCTGGGGTCCGGCGGCCGGTTCAGGTAGGTGGAGTACGCGGCCCCGACCACCTGCTGCACGACGTGGTCGGAGTAGATGAGCGCGTGGGCGATCTGCGTGCGCCCCGCCGTGGTGTTCCCGATCTTGGTGGCCGCATCGAAGTCGGCGCTCGACGCCGAGCCCCGGAACGTGGTGTAGATCACCTTGACCCAGCACATGAACGAGCCGGGGGGAGCGAACGTCGGGTTGATGTCGTCCCGGCACGAGCTCACCCTGGCGGCGGCGGACCACTGCTCGACGAGCAGCTGGCGGACGGTCTTGTGGGCGAGGGCGTCGACGACGGGCTTGGCCTGCGCCACCGTGGCGGTGGGACCGATCAACCCGTTGCGTCGGGCCAGCGCCCGCCGGTACTCGGTGGTGGCGACCATGGTGAGGGCGTACCGGTCCCGGGCCAGGCCGTCCCGGATCCTCCCGGCCCAGTAGGTGCGGCCGCTCGGGTCGGGGAGCCGGCGGAAGAGGCGGAGGTACGCGCTGGAGACGAAGTTCTCCTCGTCGGTGTCCCAGGACACCATCGCTGACGGGAGCGCGGCGGTGGAGCTCTGGTACCCGGCGTCTCCGTTGAAGGTGCCCGCCATCGAGACGGCGCCGCCTTCGAAGGTCGCGGTGAACGTGCTCGCCACCCCGCCCGCGACGGGGATGCTGAAGATCCCGAGCTTGACGGTGCCGGTCGGCTTGGCGCCGGAGGGCGACGTGACGGTGACGCTGAAGGTGAGCGCGCCCGGTCGCCAGGGCTTGGGAGGGCCGGTGATGGTGAGGACCGTGGCCGCATCGGCGACACCCTGGTAGCGGGTGGTCGAGCGGCCGGGCTGGTAGGTGGCGTCGCCGCTGTAGCTCGCCAGCAGCTCCATGCTGCCCGAGGTGGGTGAGATGGTGGCGGTGGCGGACCCGTCGGCGGCGACGGGGGCGGTGCCGAGGGTGGCACCGTTGCTGCTGAACGTCACGGTGCCGGTGGGCACGGCGTCGGTGTCCCACGCGCTGACGTGCGCGGTCACGGTGGCGGGGACGCCGAACGTCATCGCTCCCGGGTCGTCGGTGGTGACGTGGGTGAAGGGCCTCGTCAGATCGATGGGCACGACCCGCACCAGGTTGCTGCGCATGCCGATCGCCCAGAGGCGGTCGGCCGACGGGTCGGCGACGAGCTGGGTGGCACCGAAGTCCCAGGAGCCGGCGGTGGTGGCGGCGAGCACCGTCTGCACGGGGTCGGGCCCGCTGGCTCCGATGCGGCCGAGGCTGGCGCCCGACGTGTACCAGCGGGTGCCGTTCGGACCCGCGGCCACGATCGACGGCGCGCCGGCCGCGAGGGACGCGAGCCCGTAGGTGGTGAGGGTGTCGGTGCTGGAGATGGTCGTCAGGCCGGCGCTGGTGGCGACCCAGACGTCGGTCCCGATGGTCTCGACGTCGTAGGTGGTCCCGGCGGGCACGCCCGTGAGCGGGGTCGAGGTGCCGTCGCTCGTCATGGTGGCGTCGGTGGCGCCGAGCAGCACCACGGCACCGCTGCCGCCCCGGACGACCTCGTCGTGGTTGGCGTCGAGCGGCAGGGCGACGGCGGTCATCGGGGTGGCCGCCGTGCCCCGCTCGAGGTGGTTCCAGCCGCCGGTCGACGCCAGCAGCCACAGGGCGCCGTCGTTGCCGAAGGCCATCGAGACGACCCAGTCGGTGGCCTGGACCAGCGCCTTGGTCGTGACGGTGCCATCCGGCGCGATGGTGCCGAGCGTGCCGTTCATCCCGCCGAACCAGACCGTGCCATCGGGGGCCACCGCCAGGACCCTGGCGTTCAGGGTGCCGCCCAGCTCGAAGGTCTGCGGGGACGATCCGGGGACGATCCGCACGATCTCGGGGCCGCGGGCCAGGTAGATGGCATCGCCGGGCACGGTGACCGCGTCGAGCACGTGGGTTGCGCCCGGCAGGCTGATCTCGCTGATGCCGGCGGCGGCCGCCGGCGCGGCGGCGCGGGCTTGGACGGCGCCGATCAGACCGAGCACGAGCGCGGCGATCGCGGCCGAGCGCAGCAGGGCCCGGGTGCGGGAGGAGTGGGACATGGGGCCGCCTTCGTGAGATGAGCGCCGGGACGTTAGCGATCGGTGCCCGGCCGGACCAGACCGGTCACGGACCGGGAGCGCCGGCGTGGGGCCCGGCGGCCACGCGGAGCAGGTGGCGGGCCTTGAGCTCGGTCTCGGCCCACTCGCCGTCGGGGTCGGAGTCCCACGTGATCCCGCCGCCCGTGCCGAACCGGATCTCGTCGTCGGCGAACCAGAACGTGCGGATGGCGACGTTGAGGGAGCCGCCGCGCCGGTCGGCGTCGACCCAACCGACCGCCCCGCAGTAGATCCCCCGCTCGTTCGGCTCCAGCGCGGCGATGCGGTCGAGCGCCGCGATCTTGGGGGCACCGGTGACCGAGCCCGGCGGGAACGTCGCCGCCAGCGCCTCGGCCCAGCCCTGGCCCGGCCGGAGGCGGCCCTCGACGGTGGACACCAGGTGGGCCAGGCCCGGGTGCTCCTCGACGGCGCACAGCGCCGGCACGTGGATCGACCCCCACTCGCACACCCGCCCGAGGTCATTGCGGACGAGGTCGACGATCATCACGTTCTCGGCGCGGTCCTTGGGCAAGAAGCGGTCGACGGTGGCCGCGGTGCCCTTGATCGGCGACGACCACACCCGATCTCCGTCGCGCTCCAAGAAGCGCTCGGGCGACGCCGACGCGACGTGGATGCCGTGGCTCGGGATGCGGACCACGGCCGAGAACGGCGCCGGGTTGCCCTCGGCCAGCGCGGCCCCGAGCGCGGCCACGTTGGCGCCCGGCGGCAGCGGCGCGGCCAGGACCCGGGTGAGGTTCACCTGGTAGACGTCGCCTCGCCCGATCGAGGCCCGGATCGACTCCACCCCGGCCTTGAACGCCGCCTCGTCGAGGGTGGACCGCCACGCCGCGGGATCGACGCCGACCCACGGCCGCCCTCGATAGGGCCGCGCCGGGCCGACGTGGTCGAAGCGGGCGCAGACGGGCGCGCCGGTGAACGGCAGGACGACCGCCCAGTAGCCGGTGCCGTCGAGCGCCGTGAGGTCCGACGTGACGTCGCGCAGCCCCGTGAGCAGCCGGTCGCCGACCACGGCCAGAGCGGGTGCCGGAGTCCGTGCCACCGCCGGAGCGTAGGTGGCACCCGCCCGGTGGGCGCCCTCCAGATCGCCTCCGCCGACGGCCCACCCCTACGCTCACCCGCGATGGACTTCGACTTCACCGACGAGCAAGAGCAGTTCCGCAAGGTCGTCCGGGACTTCGCCGAGACCGAGATCGCCCCCCACGCCGAAGCGTGGGACCGGGACCACGAGTTCCCCACCGACGTCGTGCTCGGCATGGGCGAGCTGGGGCTGTTCGGGCTGCCGTTCCCCGAGGAGTACGGGGGCTCGGGCTCCGACTTCAGCACGCTCTGCATCGCGATCGAGGAGCTCGCCCGGGTCGACCAGTCCATGGCGATCACGCTCGAGGCCGGCGTCGGCCTCGGCGCCAACCCGATCTACGCGTTCGGCAACGAGGAGCAGCGCCAGCGCTGGCTCCCCGACCTGTGCGCCGGCCGGGCCCTCGGCGGCTTCGGCCTCACCGAGCCCGAGGCCGGCAGCGACGCCGGCGGCACCCGCACCCGCGCCGTGCTCGACGAGGCGACGAACGAGTGGGTGATCAACGGCGAGAAGGCCTTCATCACCAACTCCGGCACCGACATCACGTCGATCGTCACCATCACCGCCCGCACCGATGCCCCCGGCAGCGCCGGCAAGCCCGAGATCAGCACGATCATCGTCCCGTCGGGCACCCCCGGCTTCGAGGTGCAGCCGGCGTACCGGAAGATGGGCTGGCACGCGTCCGACACGCACGGGCTCACCTTCACCGACTGCCGCGTCCCCGCCGAGAACCTCCTGGGGGAGCGCGGGCGGGGCTTCGCCAACTTCCTGGCGATCCTCGACGACGGCCGCATCGCCATCGCCGCCATGGCCGTGGGCGTGATCCAGGCCTGCCTCGAGCAGAGCGTGCAGTACGCCAAGGACCGCAACGCGTTCGGCAAGCCCATCGGCGCGAACCAGGGCGTGGCGTTCAAGTGCGCCGACCTGGCCGTGATGGCCGACCAGGCCCGCACGATGGTCTACCGGGCGGCCTGGCTGAAGGACCAGGGCCGGCCGTTCAAGCAGCAGGCGGCCATGGCCAAGCTGTACGCCACCGAATCGGCGGTCACCGCCACCCGGGAGGCCACCCAGATCTTCGGCGGCTACGGCTTCATCGACGAGACCCCGGTGGCCCGCCAGTACCGCGACGCCAAGATCCTCGAGATCGGCGAAGGCACCTCGGAGGTGCAGCGGATGATCATCGCCCGCGGCCTCGGCCTCCCGCTCTGACCTGGTCTGCACCAAACGTTCACAGCCTCTGACCTGGGGCGAACCAAGGGCCGCTGGTAGGTTGCGCAGCCATGTCCAAGCGCACCCGCCCCCGTCGTCCCCACCGGACGTGGCCCCAGCGGACGCTCATCATCTTCAACGTCATCTGCATCTCGGCCGCCTTGTTCGGGGCCGGGTCCCTGGCCTACGCCAAGCGCAAGGTGAACCAGATCGAACGGGTCGAACTGGCTGGTCCTGGCTTCGTGAGCGGCGATGACGTGGGCTCCGACGAGCCTCGCAACTTCCTCATCGTCGGCGCCGACTCCGACGACGGCCTCAAGGCCGGCGATGCCGCCACGGCCGGGCGCGAGAAGGTCACGGGCATCCGCTCCGACACGATCATGGTGGTCCGGATCGACCCCAAGACGAACCAGGCCAAGGTCCTGTCCTTCCCCCGAGACCTCTGGGTCGACATCCCGGGCAACTCCAAGAGCCGCATCAACGCCTCGCTCCAGTTCGGCGGCGCCGACCTGTTGATCGCCACCATCAAGGCCAACTTCGGCATCGACATCAACCACTACGTGCAGGTCGACTTCGCGGGGTTCCAGAGCCTGGTCAAGCTGCTCGGCGGCGTGCCCGTGTACTTCGCCACGCCGGTCAAGGACCAGGGCGGCCTCAACGTCCAGAACGCCGGCTGCACCACCCTCGACGAGAACGGCGCCCTCCAGTACGTGCGGGCCCGCCACCTCCGCTACCAGAACGCCGCCGGCAAGTGGGTCAGCGACCCCACGTCAGACCTGGGCCGCATCAGCCGTCAGCAGGACTTCATCAAGCGGGTGCTCAAGGGCGCCATCAAGAAGGGCGCCCGCAACCCCACGGCCCTGGCCAGCCTCGTCAACGTCGCCGTCGAGAACATCAAGCTCGACCAGGCCACCACCGCCGGAGACCTCATCTCGCTGGGCCGGGCCTTCAAGAACTTCGACCCCAACTCCCTGCAGACCTTCAGCCTGCCGGTGGTCGGGGTGGTGAAGGGCGGGGCGCAGGTCCTCGAGCTCCAGGCCGGGGCGGCCGAGCCCACGCTGGCCCTGTTCCGGGGCACCGGAACCACCGCCACCGAGGACGGCATCTCGCCCGCCACGGTCTCCGTCCAGGTGATCAACGGCAGCGGGACGCTCAACCAGGCCGCCTCTGCCTCCGACCTGCTCGCCACCGTCGGCTTCAAGATGGGGGCGCCCGGCTCGTCGGCCGGCGTCTTGCGCACCGAGGTGCGCTACACCCCTGGACAGGAAGCCCAGGCGGCCCTCGTCGCCCGGCACCTCATGGCCGACCCGGTCCTCGTCCCCGACATGGACGTGAGCGAGATCACGGTGGTCACCGGCCCCGACTTCGCCACGGTCCTGCTCGACCCCCGTCCGGCGTCCGACTTCCCGGCGCCCACCACCACGACCACCACCACGGCCCCCAGCGCCACCACGGTGCCCGGCTCGTCGTCCACCGGCGCCACCACGCCGCCGGCCACGACCACCACCACCGAGGTCACCGGTTTCGTGCCCGATGCCGCTCCTGCAGGCGTCAGCTGCGGCTAGTCCTCCTGGTTGAAGCCCCAGAGCAGGAGGCGAACTACGGTTGAGCGGCTTACGGGCGCGCGATGCGCACTGACGGAACCGGGGAACGCACCTGTGGGAAGCAAGATCGCCATCATCGGCACGGGCTACGTGGGGCTCACCACGGGAGCGTGCCTCTCCCATCTGGGTCACACGGTCGTCTGCGCCGACGTCGTCCCCGAGAAGGTCGAGTCGCTGAGCCGAGGTGAGGTCCCGATCCTCGAGGCCGGGCTCGACGACCTGGTCCACGACGGCATCGCCAAGGGCCTGCTCTCGTTCGTGCTGGGCGCCGAGCACGCGGTCGGCGACGCCGAGTTCATCTTCTTGTGCCTGCCCACGCCGCAGGGCGCCGACGGTGCCGCTGACCTCTCGTTCATCAAGGCGGCGGCCACCGACATCGGCCCCCACCTGCAGCCCAACTCCGTGGTTATCAACAAGAGCACCGTGCCGGTGGGCTCGGCCGGCGAGGTCGAGAAGAAGCTCGGCCGCGACGACGTCTTCGTGGTGTCCAACCCGGAGTTCCTGCGCGAGGGCACGGCGGTCACCGACTTCTTGAACCCCGACCGGGTGGTGATCGGCTCCACCGACGAGGCCGCGGCCAAGCGGGTCGCCCAGCTCTACGTGGAGCTTCCGGGCGAGACCCTCATCACCGACCCTGCCTCCGCCGAGACCATCAAGTACGCGTCGAACGCGTTCCTCGCCACCAAGATCAGCTTCGTCAACGCCATGGCGGCGGTGTGCGAAGAGGTCGGCGCCGACGTCAGCGACGTCGTAAAGGGCATGGGCCTCGACCAGCGCATCGGCAACCGCTTCTTGATCCCCGGGCCCGGGTGGGGCGGCAGCTGCTTCCCCAAGGACAGCCACGCTCTCGTCCGCATCGCCGAGAACTCCGGCTACCAGTTCGGCCTGCTGCGCCAGGTGATCGCGGTCAACGAGGAGCAGTTCGGCCGGGTGGCCAACAAGATCACCCGCTTCGCCGGCGGCACGCTCGAGGGCAAGACCATCGCGGTGTGGGGGCTCACCTTCAAGGCCGCCACCGACGACCTCCGGGACTCGCCGGCGCTCAACATCATCAACCGCCTGCTCGAGGTGGGCGCCTCCATCCACGCCTACGACCCGGCCGTGCCCGACAACAGCGATGCCCGCCTGACCGGCATCGACGTCTTCACCGACCCCTACGAGGCGGTCGCCGGCGCCGATGTGCTGGCCGTGCTCACCGAGTGGCCCGAGTTCAAGGAGCTCAGCTTCGAGCGCGTCGCCGAGGTGATCGGCACCAAGGCGGTGGTCGACGCGCGCAACCTGCTCGACCGAGACGGCATCAAGGACCTCGGGTTCGAGTACGACGGCATCGGCCGGAGCTGACGTGGCCCGCATCGTGGTCACCGGCGGAGCCGGGTTCCTGGGATCGCACCTGTGCCACCGCCTGCTCGACCGGGGCGACGAGGTGGTGTGCCTCGACAACCTGATCACCGGCTCGATCACCAACATCGAAGACCTGTTCGGCCAGCCGGGGTTCTCGTTCGTCGAGCTCGACGTGTCCACGTTCATCCACGTTCCCGGCGACGTCGACGCGGTGCTGCACTTCGCCAGCCCGGCGTCGCCCATCGACTTCGAGCGCATCCCGATCCAGATCCTCAAGGTCGGCAGCCTCGGCACCCACAACGCCCTCGGCCTGGCCAAGGCCAAGGACGCCAAGTTCTTCCTGGCGTCCACCAGCGAGGTCTACGGCGATCCGCTCGTCCACCCGCAGCCCGAGACCTACTGGGGCAACGTCAACCCGATCGGCCCGCGCGGCGTCTACGACGAGGCCAAGCGGTTCGCCGAGGCCATGACGATGGCGTACCACCGCCACCACGGCCTCGACGTCCGCATCGTGCGGATCTTCAACACCTACGGCACCTCGATGCGCCCCGACGACGGCCGCTCGATGTCGAACTTCATCGTGCAGGCCATCAAGGGCCAGGACATCACGGTGTACGGCGACGGCAGCCAGACCCGCAGCTTCTGCTACGTCGACGACGAGGTCCGCGGCTTCCTGGCCCTCCTCGACTCCGAGGTGGTGGGCCCGGTCAACATCGGCAACCCCAACGAGTACACGATCCTGCAGCTGGCCGAGACGGTCATCGATGTCACGGGATCGAGCTCGAAGATCACGTTCGAGCCGCTGCCGGTCGACGACCCGACGCAGCGCAAGCCCGACATCACCCTCGCCAGCACCAAGCTGGGCTGGGCGCCCGAGATCGACCTGCGCACGGGCATCGAGCGCACCACCGAGTACTTCCGCTCGGTGCTCGCCGCCGGCTGATCAGCGCTCCTGCAGCTGGCGCGGCGGCCCGGGTGTCGAGGCCGTCATCGGCGGTGGCTGCCGATCCTGCTCGTCACCGGCCAGAATCGACGCTGTGGATCGCACGCGGCGGGTGGCCGTCACCGTGGAGCAGTGCTGGCACCGGGTGCCCGGTGGGACCGCCACGTCCACGCTCGGCACGCTGCGGGCGCTCGCCCAGCGCGACGACCTGAGCCTCGTCGGCGTGGCCGCCCGCCACGCCGAGCCCCCGCCGGCTGCGTTCGCGCCGCCCATCGCCGTCGAGCACCTCCCGCTGCCCCGGGTGGCGCTGTACGAGTCGTGGCACGCCCTGCGCGCCCCGTCGATCGAGCGCGCCACGGGGCCCGTCGACGTCGTGCACGGCACGGCCATCGCCGTGCCGCCCACCAAGGCGCCGCTGGTCATGACCATCCACGACCTGGCCTTCCTCGCCGACCCCACGCAGGCCACCCGGCACGGCAACCGCTTCTTCCGGCGCGGCACCGAGCTGGCCAAGCGCCACGCCCAGCTGGTCCTCGTGCCGTCGGAGGCCACGGCCGCGGAGTGCCGAGCCGCCGGCTTCGCACCCGAGCGGATCCGCCTGGTGCCGTGGGGCGTCGACCCGGTGCAGGTGGCCGAGGAGCAGGTCGCCGCCGTCCGCGCGCAGCACGGCCTCGAGCGCCCCTACGTGCTGTTCGTCGGCACGGTCGAGCCGCGCAAGAACCTGGCCGGCGTGGTCGGCGCCATGGCCCTGCTCGCCGGACGAGACCTCGACCTCGTGCTCGTAGGGCCCGACGGCTGGAACGAGGACCTCGGCGCCAAGATCGCCGCCCTCGAGGGCACGGGCATCGGCGTCCACCGGCTCGGCTTCCTGCCGCCCGATCAGCTCCCCGCCGTCTACGCGGGGGCCGCGGCGTTCTGCTACCCGAGCCTGCGCGAGGGGTTCGGCATGCCGGTGCTCGAGGCCATGTCCTGCGGTGCTCCGGTGGTCACCTCGCTCGGCACCGCCACCGCCGAGGTGGCCGGCGACGACGGGCTCCTCGTCGACCCGAACGACCACGAGGCCATCGCCAAGGCCCTGGCCCGCCTGCTCGACGACCCCACCCTCGCCGACGACCTCCGGGCCCGGGGCGCCGCTCGCGCCGCCACGTACACGTGGGCGCGCACGGCCGAGCTCACCGCGGCGGCCTACGCCGAGGTGGCGCCGTGACCGCGAACGAACCGCTGCGCGTCGGCGTCAACCTGCTGTGGCTCGTTCCGGGTGTGGTGGGCGGGAGCGAGGAGTACACCACGCGCCTCCTGCGGGGCCTCGCCCACGATCTGCCCCCCGACCTGCACCTCACCTTGTTCGCCCTCGGCCCGTTCGCCGAGGCCCACCCCGACCTGGTGGCGGCCTATCCCACGGTCACCACGCGCATCGACGGGCACCGCAAGCCGGAGCGGGTGGCCGCCGAGGCCACGTGGCTGGCCCGGGAGGCGGGCCGCCGCAACATCGAGCTGCTCCACCACGCCGGCGGGGTGATCCCGCCCGGGCCCGCCATCGCCCGGACGCCCGCCGCGGTGACCATCCACGACATCCAGCCGCTGCTCATGCCCGAGAACTTCTCGGCGGTGAAGCGCCGGTGGCTGACCGCGATGATCCCTCGTGCCGCGCGCAAGGCCGCCATGGTGTTCACCCCGAGCGATCCCACGTCGCAGTCGGTGGTCGAGCACCTCGGCGTGCCGCCGTCGCGCGTCACCACGGTGCCCCACGGCATCGAGCCGCCGATCCCGGTGTCGGCCGACGACGTGGCCGCGGTGCGCGAGCGGTACCACCTCGACGGCCAGATCATCCTCTACCCGGCGATCACGTATCCCCACAAGGACCACGTCACCCTCGTGCGGGCCTTCGCCCGCCTGGCCCCTTCGCGGCCCGACCTCACGCTGGTGCTGGCCGGGGCGGCCGGTCCCAGCGAGGCCGACGTGGTGGCCGCCATCCGCTCCTCGGGCGTCGGCGACCAGGTCCGCCGGACCGGCCGGATCCCCTGGGACGACCTGACCGCGCTGTACGGCGCCGCCACCGTGGTCGCCGTGCCGAGTCGGTTCGAGGGCTTCGGCGCGCCGGCGCTCGAAGCCATGGCCGCCGGCGTCCCCGTGGTCGTGGCCGATGCCACCGCGCTGCCCTGGGTGGTCGGCAGCGCCGGGCTCAAGGTCCGGCCGGGCGACATCGGTCAGCTGGCCGGCGCCCTGGCGCGCGTGCTCGACGAACCGGCGGTGCACGCCACGCTGGCGGCGGCGGGGCGGGTGCGGGCGGCGCACTTCAGCTGGGACGTCGCCGCCCAGGACCTGGCCGCGGGGTACCGGGCGGCCGCCGCGATGGGGGAGACTCGGCCCCGATGAACCTCCTCGTCCTGTGCCCGCACTTCGCCCCCGACGTGGCGCCCACCGGCGAGGTGATGACCCAGATCGCCTCGGAGCTGGTCGCCCGGGGCCACCGCCTGCACATCGTCACCTCGCTGCCCTGGTACCAGGAGCACGCCCTCGAGCCAGGGTGGGAGGGCCGGGCGGTCCGCCACGAGGACACGCCCTGGGGCCGCATCACCCGGGTGCACCCGTTCCCCACCGACAAGCGCAACATCCCGGCACGGGCGATGGCGTTCGCCGGCTTCACGGCCCTGAGCGGCCTCGCCGCCCTGGTCAGCCGATCCAAGCCCGACGCGGTGCTCGCCATGTCGCCGCCGCTCACGCTGGGCGCCGCCGGCTGGGCGGTCGCCCGCGCCCACCGCGTGCCGTTCGTGTTCAACATCCAGGACGTGTTCCCCGACGTCGCGGTCGAGCTGGGCGCCATCACCGATCCCCGCGTCATCAAGGTGGCCAGCTGGCTCGAGCGGGAGACCTACCTGCGTGCCGATGCCGTCACCGTCTTGTCCGACGACCTCAAGGCCAACGTGGCGGCCAAGATCGCCGGTCGCCGGGGCGCCGCCGGCAGCCCCGCCAAGGTCCGGGTCATCCCCAACTTCATCGACACCGACTTCATCCGGCCGAGCGAGCGCGAGAACTCCTACCGGCGCGAGTACGGCCTCGGGGGCAAGACCGTGGTGATGTACGCCGGCAACGTCGGCTGGTCCCAGTCGCTCGACCTGGTCCTCGCGGCCGCCACCCACCTGGCCCACGAGCCCGACGTGGTGTTCGTCATCAACGGCGGCGGCGTCGCCCGCCAAGGGCTCCAGGAGCAGGCCGCGGGCCTGCCGAACGTGCGGTTCGTCGACATGCAGCCCAAGGCCCGCCTGCCCGAGGTGGCGGCCGCCGCCGACATCCACGTGGTGCCGCTGCGCACCGGGCTGGCCCGCTCGAGCGTGCCGTCGAAGCTCTACACGATCCTGGCGGCGGGCCGGCCCGTCGTGGCCTCGGTCGACCCCGGCACCGAGGTGGCCCGCACGGTGGTCGAGGCCGGGGCCGGCGTCGCGGTCCCGCCCGACGACGCCGAATCGTTCACCAAGGCCATCATCTCCCTGGTCGAGGCACCCGACGAGGCCGCCGTGATGGGTCGGGCCGGGCGCCGCTTCGTCGAGCGCTGGGCGTCGCCTGCTGCCGTCGCCGAGGCCTACGACGACCTGTTCGGGGAACTGATCGCCCGCTGACCCGAATCCTGGTGGAGGGTCCTCGCCCACTAGCGTGCCCTCTCATGGCATCGTCCTCATCGGCCAAGAAAGTCGCCCGCGTCGCCGCCAAGAGCGGGTCAGGCAACCCCGCCGGCGGCAGCACCGGAAAGGGTCGGAACTGGCTGTTCGGCCTCGGCATCGTGGCGATCGTCGCCCTGGGGATCGGGGTCGTCCTGGTCGCCCGCAGCCAGAACGGCGGCTACGGCAAGAACACCACCCCGCCCAAGGCCAACCTGGGCAACGGCCAGCCCTTCGACCACTGGCACGCCGCCTTCGCCATCGATGTGTGCGGCACCGAGCTCGCCCCGCTGCAAGACGGCCCCACCGACACCCTGGGCATCCACACCCACGGCGACGGCATCGTCCACATCCACCCGTTCACGCGCACTGCGGCCGGCAAGCGCGCCACGATGCAGAAGTTCTTCAACCAGACGAGCCTCACCGTCACCGATACCGGGTTCAAGCTGCCCAAGGGCATGACCCTGAAGGACGGCTCCACCACGGTCGAAGAGGGCGTCACCACCTGCGGCGGCAAGCCCGGCGAGCTGGTGATGGCCCACTGGAAGGACGCCAAGAACGCGGCCGGTGCCAAGCCCGACAAGATCTTCACCAAGGACTTCGGCAACGTTCCGTTCACCGAGAACCTCGGCGCCTACACCCTTGCCTACGTCCCCAAGGGCAGCACCGACATCAAGCCCCCGTCGTCGGCAGCCAACATCGAGTCACTCGGCTCCGCCGACACCGGTGCCGCGGCCGGCTCGAGCGGCACCACCGCCACCACGGCGCCCGCCGGATCCACGGCCACCACCGCGCCCGCCGACTCCACGGCCACCACGGCTGCCGGTACCGGCGGGTGAAGGCCGTCGTCTTGGTCGGGGGCTTCGGCACCCGGCTTCGCCCCCTCACGTTCACCACGCCCAAGCAGATGCTGCCGATCCTGCACAAGCCCATGATCGAGCACGTCCTCGAGCACCTGGGCGAGCACGGCATCACCGAGGCCGTGCTGTCGATGGGCTACAAGCCCGATGCGTTCGTCGATGCCTATCCCGAGGGCAGCTGCGCCGGGATCGCGCTCCACTACGCCATCGAGCCCGAGCCGCTCGACACCGCCGGCGCCATCCGCTTCGCGGCGCTCCACGCCGGCATCGATGAGCGGTTCGTCGTGGTCAACGGCGATGTGCTCACCGACCTCGACATCGGGGCGCTCGTCGAGTTCCACGACGCGCACGGCGGCGAAGGCACCATCGCCCTCCACCAGGTCGAGGATCCGTCGGCGTTCGGCGTCGTGCCCACCGAGCCCGACGGCCGGGTGATCGCGTTCGTCGAGAAGCCGGCCCGTGAGGACGCGCCCACCGACCTGATCAACGCCGGCACCTACGTGCTCGAGGCTTCCGTCCTGGGGCGCATCGCCGAGGGCCGCAAGGTGTCCATCGAGCGCGAGGTGTTCCCGGCGATGGTCGCCGACGGAGCCCTCTACGCCATGTCCGGCGACACCTACTGGATCGACACCGGCACCCCGTCGAAGTACCTGCAGAGCCAGCTCGACCTGCTCGACGGCCTGCGCTGCGAGCCGGTCGAGGGCATCCACCCGGCGGCATCGGTGGCCCCCGACGCCAAGGTGCTCCGCTCGGTCGTGGGCGTCGGCGCGGTCGTGGAGTCCGGCGCCGAGGTGCTCGACGCCGTGCTGCTGCCCGGGGCCCACGTGGGTGCCGGCGCGGTGGTCGAGCGGGCGGTGGTCGGCCGGGGCGCCTCGGTCGGAGCCGACGCCCGCATCGACGATCTCGCCGTGCTGGGCGACCGAGCCGTGGTCGGCGCAGGCCTGCGGGTCTCCGGCGGGACCGTCGGCGTCGACGAACATCTCGAAACCGGATCCTGAGGCGAGGAAGTCAGACCCATGCGTGCACTCGTGACCGGCGGGGCCGGTTTCATCGGATCGACCCTGGTCGACCGGCTGCTGGCCGAGGGCCACGAGGTCGATGTCGTCGACGATCTGTCGAGCGGCTCGATGGCCAACCTGGCCGATGCCCGGGGCAACGGGGAGCACAAGTTCCAGTTCCACCGCATCGACATCCGTGACGCCTCGCTCGTCGACGTGATCGAGCGCCGCAAGCCCGAGGTCGTGTTCCACCTCGCCGCCCAGATCGACGTCCGCGTCTCGGTCACCGACCCGGTGCACGACGCCATGATCAACGTGATCGGCAGCCTCAACGTGCTCGAGGGGGCCCGCAAGGCCGGCACCCGCAAGGTGGTGTTCGCCTCCAGCGGGGGCACCATCTACGGCGTCGTCGCCGACGAGGACCTCCCGGCCAACGAGTCGCTCCCGCAACGGCCGGTGTCGCCCTACGGCATATCCAAGAAGGTGGTGGGCGACTACCTCTACGCCTATCGCGAGCTCCACCAGCTCGAGTTCACGGCCCTGGCCCTGGCCAACGTCTACGGCCCCCGCCAGGACCCCCACGGCGAGGCCGGTGTGGTGGCGATCTTCGCCGGGCGCCTGCTGGCCGATGAGCCGTGCACCATCTTCGGCGACGGTTCGCAGACCCGCGACTACGTGTTCGTCGACGACGTGGTCGACGCCTTCGTCCGGGCCGCCGACAAGGGCAACGGGCTCATCATCAACATCGGCACCAGCGTCGAGACCTCGGTCACCGACCTGTACGCCACCATGGCCCGGGTCGCCCAGGTGGACCGGGCGGCCACCCTGGCCCCGGCCCGTCCGGGCGAGCTGGCCCGCTCGTCGCTCGATCCGTCCCGCGCCGAGATGCAGCTGGGCTGGAAGCCCTGGACCGACCTCGCGGCCGGCAGCGCAGCGGTGCTGGAGTTCTTCCGCAACCGCTGACCGGCGCGCTAGCGGAAGAGGTCCTCGGCGGGGTCTCGGACGATCTCGTCGTGCACGCTGCCGGTGCGCAGCCAGGTGCGGTCGACCCCTCGGATGATGGCGACCGGGAGCCCCGTGCTCTTGCCGAGCACCAGGTCGGCCGTGCCCGCCAGCTCGTCGACGACGGCCACCTCGGTGACCTGGAGCTCGCGGCCCTGCGTGTCGGTGGTGCCGCGGTGGTCGACGATGGCCCCGATGCCCGCACAGCCGATGGCGACGTCGGTGAGGCCCTTGCGCCACGTGCGCCCGAACGTGTCGCTGACGATCACGGCCACCTCCACGCCGGCGCGGGCCCTGATGCCGTCGCGGATGCGGCGGGCCGAGCGGTCGCTGTCCTCGGGCAGGAGGGCCGCGAACCCCAGCTCGACGTTGCTGAGGTCGATCCCGGCGTTGGCGCACACGAAGCCGTGCTTGGTCTCGGAGATCACCAGGTCGCCCCGGCGGCGCAGCACGCGGACGGTCTCCTCCTCGACGAGCGCCTTGTGGCTGAGCGGATCGTCGGGGTCGACGGCCACGAGCTGGCCCTCGGCCTTGGACACGATCTTCTGGGTCACGACGACCACATCGCCGTCCTGGAGCCCGCCGTGGTGGTCGGCGACCGCCGCGGCGATGATGCCGGCCAGGTCGTCGCGGGGGTGGATCTCGCCGATGCCCGTGACGCCGAAGACCCGCAGCTCGCTGCTCATGCGCCGGCGCTGCTCAGGACGGTGCGGGCCAGGGCCGCGGCGATCTCGGGGGTGCGCATGACGCTCTCGGCCACCACCGGCCGGATGCCCAGCGCCTCGACCTGCCCGGCCAGGGCGGCATCGGCCTCGTCGATGACGAGCGTGGCGGCGAGCGGGGCGTAGAGCCGGGCGACCCCGAGCACGGTGGCCTCGTGGCCGAGCTCGCTGAGGAGGCGGTCGGCGGGGCCCTTGAGGGCCGCGCCGGCGACGATGGGGGAGATGGCCACGGTGTCGGCCCGGCGGGAGATCAGGGCCTGGCGGATCCCGGGGACGGCGAGGACCGGGTCGATCGACACGATCGGGTTGGACGGGGCGATGACCACGGTGTCGGCATCGATGAGCGCCTCGATCACCTCCGGGCCCGGAGCGCTGGCCTCAGCGCCGTCGAAGCGGACCGACGCCACGGGCACGCCGTGCTGGCGCTGCACGAAGTACTCCTGGAAGCTCACCTCGAGACCGGCGTCGTCGCCGTCGCCGGCCAGGGTGACCATCGTGCGGAGGCGGTCGTCGGTGACGGGCAGGAGCCGCAGCCCCAGGTGCCACGCATCGGTGATCTCGGCGGTGACCTCGGTGAGCGTGGCCCCTTCGGCCAGGCGCTGCGTGCGGTACAGGTGGGTGCCCAGGTCCCGGTCGCCGAGCCCGAACCACGACACGCCGCCGTAGCGCTCGACCGTGGCCATCGCCTGCCAGCTCTCGTCGCGCAGGCCCCAGCCGGTCTCGGGGTTGATCTCGCCGGCGAGCGTGTAGGTGATGGTGTCGAGGTCGGGGCTGATGCGCAGCCCGTGGAGCTCCAGGTCGTCTCCCACGTTCACGATGGCGGTCACCGTGGCGGGATCGGTGACCTGGAGGATCCCCGACAGCATCCGAGCGGCGCCCACGCCACCAGCGAGGACCGTGATCAACGTGTCAGCCATGGCGGTGGACCCTACCGGGGCCGCCCGCCGTCCGATTCGGGCAGGATCTCCGGATGACCGACCCGTCCCCGCCGCACTTCACCACCCTCGCGGTGTCGCTCCGCGGCGGCCTCGGCCGGCTCACGCTCGATCAGCCCGACCGCCTCAACCCGCTCGGCTCGGTCGCCCTGCAGGAGCTGGTCGACGCCGCCGCGTGGTTCGATGCCTCGCCGGCCTCCGTGGTGGTCGTGACCGGTGCCGGGCGGGCGTTCTCGGCCGGGTTCGACCGGGACGAGCTGGCGGCGCCGTCACCGCAGTCGCGGCACACCCCCGAGCTGGGCGCGGCGATGTCCGCCGCGATCGGCTCGATGGGTGCCGTCACGCTCGCGGCCGTCCAGGGCCCGTGCGTGGGCGGCGCGTTCGTCCTGGTGATGAGCTGCGACCTGCGGCTGGCTGCCGACGACGCCTGGTTCTCCCTGCCCGAGGCCGAGCTGGGGATCCCGCTGGCCTGGAGCGGCGTGCCCCTGCTCGTGCGCTCGATCGGCCCGGCCCGCACGACCGAGCTGGTGCTCTCGTGCCGCCGGGTCGCCGCCGACGAAGCGGCCGCGTGGGGCCTCGTCAACCGGGTGGTGCCGCGCCACGACCTCGCAGCGGCGACCGAGGAGCTGGTGGGAACGCTGCTCGAACGCCGCCCCGACGTGATCGCCACCACCAAGCGCCAGGTCCGCGAGGCGGCCGAGGCGCTGGTGCCCTCCGACGGTCGGTGGGCGGGCACGGAGCACCTGCAGGCGGCGCTCCGGGCGCGCTCCGCCGAGGGGTGATGGCCGACGGACGCCGTGGTCAGGGCCTAGGTTCGCTTCCGACGAGGAGGTGACCATGGTCAAGGCGGTGCAGACCCAGGGCCTGTCGAAGCACTACGGCCACACGAAGGCGCTCGACGGCCTCGACCTCGAGATCGAGCCCGGCGAGGTGTTCGGCTACCTCGGTCCCAACGGGGCCGGGAAGTCGACCACCCTCTCGCTGCTGTTGGGGACGATCCGGCCCACGGCAGGCTCGGCGCAGGTCTTCGGCCACGACGTCTGGCGCGACGCCACCGAGCTCCACGGCCGCATGGCCTACGTGCCCAGCGTCGCCAGCCTCTGGCCGTCGCTCACCGGAGCGGAGACCCTGCGGTTCCTCGGGTCCATCCACGGCTCGGTCGACGAGGCCTACCGAGACGAGCTGATCGACCGGTTCGAGCTGATCGTCGACAAGAAGGTGCGGGCCTACAGCCACGGCAACCACCAGAAGGTGGTCCTGATCGCGGCCTTCGCCTGCCGCGCCGACCTGCTCCTGCTCGACGAGCCCACCACCGGCCTCGACCCGCTCATGGAGCAGGTGTTCCGGCAGTGCGTGCGAGAGGCGCGCCAGCGGGGCCAGACGGTCCTGCTGTCGTCGCACATCCTCAGCGAGGTCGAGGCGGTGTGCGATCGGGTCGCCATGCTGCGAGGCGGACGGATCATCGAGACCGGCCAGCTCGAGGTGCTCCGCGGCCTGGCGGCGATGCACGTCCGAGCCGTGGTCAGCGGACCGCCACCGTCGGCCGCATCGCTGGAGGCGCTCGATGGGGTGACCGCCGTCGATGTCGACGGGCAGAGCATCGAGTGCCAGGTGGTCGGGTCGATGGAGCCGCTGCTCGGCCTGCTCGTCCCGGCCGGGGTGCAGCACCTGACCACCCGTGAGCCGTCGCTCGAGGAGCTGTTCATGTCGCACTACGGCGGGGCTGCGAGTGCCGCCGGTGCCGACGGTCAGGCCGACCCGGCCGTGGTCCGTGCCGCCGGCGATCCCGAGGGCGCTCGGTCGTGACCGTCGGACGCGGCCCGGAGGTGGCGATCACCCGGCGCAGCTTCCGTCAGCTCATCGTGGGTGCCGCCATCTGCGCGGTCGTGTTCGGAGGGACGGCCGCATCGTCGGCGCTGTCGTACGTCGGCTCGTTCCCCACCGAGGCCTCGCGCCAGCAGCTGGTGGCCACCACCAGCTCCGATCAGGGCCTGTCGGTGCTCCTCGGGCCGGTGGCCACCATCGGGACCGTGGGCGGCTACACCGTCTACAAGGGCTTCGCGTTCCTGACCACCATCGGGGCCATCTGGGCCCTGCTCGCCGCCAACCGGCTCCTGCGGGGCGAGGAGGATGCCGGCCGCTGGGAGCTGCTCCTGGCGGGCCGGACCCGACCGGGGCGGGCGACGATGGCCACCGTGGTGGCGCTGCTCGGCGCGGTGGCCGTGGTGTTCGCCGGGGCCACCGTGATCGTGCTGCTGGCCGCCCTCGACCCCGATCTGGGCTTCGGGGTGGGCGAGACCGTGCTCTACGGCCTGAGCCTCGTGGTGCCCGCCGCGGTGTTCGTGGGGGTGGGAGCGGTCACGTCGCAGCTGGGCCGCACCCGGCGCACCGCCAACGGCCTGGGCATGGTGGTCCTGGCCGTCGCCTGGGTGCTGCGCATGGTGGCCGACGCCAGCCCCGACACCCGCTGGCTCCGCTGGGCCACGCCGTTCGGGTGGACCGAGCGCATGGCGCCGTTCACCCAGAACGACCCGTGGCCCCTGCTGCCCGCCACGGCAGCGGTGGTGGTGCTGGTCTCGGTGGCGTTCGTCCTGGTGTCGCGGCGAGACCTGGGCGCCGGCGTCATCTCGTCGGCCGATGTGGCCGCACCCCGGTCGTTCGGGCTGGGCTCCACGTGGGGCCTGGCCGCTCGCCTGGAGGTTCCAATCCTGGCGGCGTGGGGGCTGGGCGTGGTGGCCACCGGGCTGTCGCTCGGGTTCATCGCCAAGATGACCGAGGCGTCCGTGCCGGCGTCGCTGGGCGACACCCTCGACAAGTTCGGGGTGCACGGGAGCTTCGCCGACCAGTACCTGGGGGTGGCGTTCCTCCTGGTGGCCACCGTCGTCGCCCTGATCCCGGCCGGCCAGCTCGGCGCCGCCGCCGACGAGCAGACGTCGGGCCGCCTGGTCCAGGTGCTCGCTGGCCGCCCGCGTCGGCCCACCTGGTTCGCCGAGCGCCTGGCCCTGGCCGCGCTCGGCGTGGTCGCGGCGG
Source organism: Aquihabitans sp. McL0605 (assembly GCF_049993875.1). Lineage (NCBI taxonomy): Bacteria > Bacillati > Actinomycetota > Acidimicrobiia > Acidimicrobiales > Iamiaceae > Aquihabitans > Aquihabitans sp. McL0605. The sequence continues at coordinate 547,457 of NZ_CP188252.1, read as the reverse complement.
GCTTGCTCGCGGGCCTGGCGACGTGGGCCGGCGCCGCCTCGCAGGGCGTCCACCTCGGGCTGGGCGACCTGGTGGTGGCCGGGCTCAACGTGGTGCCGACGGCGCTGCTGGCGCTCGGGCTGGGTGCGGTGGTGCTGGCGCTGGCCCCTCGCGCCGCGTCGACCGCCGTCTACGTGGTGGTGGGCTGGTCGCTCATCGGCGACCTGTTGGCGTCGATGGTCAGCGGCCTCGCCTGGCTCGACCGCTTCACCCTCCTCCACTACCTGGCCCTCGCGCCCGCCGAGGACGTCGATCCCGCCACCCTGGCGGCGGTGACCGCCGTCGCCGTGGCGCTCGGTGCGGTCGCCACCGCCGCCTTCGCCCGCCGCGACCTCCAGACCGCCTGACCGCTCGCCGCCTCGGTCGGTGCGAGGCGGTCAGATCAGGTCCGGTAGGTCAGGTCAGTGCGAGTGGGAGAGGCCGTCGAGGTCGCCGGAGAGGAGGGCGAGGTCGGCGTCGACCATCATGTTGACCAGGTCGGGGAACGGGGTGGTGGGCTCCCAGCCCAGCTGCTGGCGGGCCTTGTCGTGCGTGCCGACGAGCAGATCGACCTCGGCGGGCCGGAAGAACTTCTCGTCGATCTTCACGTACTGCTCCCAGTCGAGGTCGACGCGGCCGAAGGCCAGCTCGCAGAACTCGCGCACGGCGTGGGTCTCGCCGGTGGACACGACGTAGTCGTCGGGGCTGTCCTGCTGGAGCATCAGCCACATGGCCTCGACGTAGTCGCCGGCGAAGCCCCAGTCGCGCTGGGCGTCGAGGTTGCCGAGGCGCAGCTCATCGGCCATGCCGAGCTTGATCTTGGCGACGGTGTTGGAGATCTTGCGAGTCACGAACTCGAGGCCGCGGCGGGGCGACTCGTGGTTGAAGAGGATGCCCGAGCTGGCGTGGAGGTCGTAGCTCTCGCGGTAGTTGATGGTCATCCAGTGGCCGTAGACCTTGGCCACGCCGTACGGCGACCGGGGGTACAGCGGGGTGTCCTCGGCCTGGGGCACGGCCTGGACCTTGCCGAACATCTCGCTGGAGGAGGCCTGGTAGAAGCGGATGGCCGGGTCGACCAGGCGGATGGCGTCGAGGATGCGGGTCACGCCCAGGCCGGTGATCTCACCGGTGAGCACGGGCTGCGTGAAGCTGGTCTGCACGAAGCTCTGGGCGGCGAGGTTGTACACCTCCTCGGGGCGGTGCTCCTGGAGGATGTGGATCATCGAGACCTCGTCGAGCAGGTCGCCGGGGACGAAGGTGACCTTGTCCTGGATGTGGGCGATGCGCTCGAAGTTCACCGTCGAGGACCGTCGGACCATGCCGATCACCTCGTAGCCCTTCGAGAGGAGCAGTTCTGCGAGGTAGGAGCCGTCCTGGCCCGTGATGCCGGTGATGAGCGCGCGCTTGGTCATACGTAGGATCGTGCCCGGTCATCCCGGCTGCGTCTGTCAACTGGGTTGGCAGGATCCGACGTCGTCGAAGGACCGTCCCTCCATGGACACCTGGGAACCCACGTGGCCGGGCCGCCCGCCCGGCGCCGGCTCGCTGGGGCAGCGCCTCGCCGCGCTGCGGATCGATCGCGGGTGGACCCAGCAGCAGCTCGCCGACCGCCTCGGCATCTCACGGGTGGCCGTGTCGCACCTCGAGACCGACCTCAACACCCCGAGCGAGCGCACCGTCGCCCTGCTCGCGGGCCTGTTCCGCCTCGAGCCCCACGACCTGGTGGAGGGCACGTCGTACCCCGTCGCCAAGAGCGATCGGCTGCCGGCGGTCGTCGCCCGCTGGACCGAGGTGGAGCACCAGCTGGCCCTGCTCGCCCGAGACCTCTGGTGGCTCGACGGGTCCGACGGATCGGTGGCGCCGGCACCCGCCGCGGTGGTCGATCAGGTGCTGGGGGAGTGGGAGACGGTGCTGGCCAAGCTGGCCGACACCGTCCGCGACGGCGCCGAGGCCGGCTCCGTCGCCGCCGCCCGAGCCATCGTCACCCACCGCCGCCACGCCCGCTGACCCCGGTTTCGCGCGGGTCGAGTTGATCGAACACATGTTCGGCGCGAAGGTGGCGGGGTGGCCTTCAACAACCCCTCCATGCCGTGGTCGGAGCTCGAGCGGCGGCTGACGGGCAAGGACGGCCGGGACCTCCCTCCGCCGGAGTGGGCGAACGGCGGCGACAGCCCGGCGTGGTCGCGCAAGCGGGCGCCCTACCAGCCACCGCCCGACATCGCCTGGGGCGGCGGCCACGGCTCGGTGCCGTACGCCGAGCTGCACTGCCACACCAACTTCAGCTTCCTCGACGGCGCCTCGCACCCCGAGGAGCTGGCGGAGGAGGCAGCCCGGCTGGGGCTGGAGGCGCTGGCGGTCACCGACCACGACGGCTTCTACGGCGTGGTCCGCTTCGCCGAGGCGGCCCGGGCGGTGGGGCTGCCCACGGTGTTCGGCACCGAGCTCACGCTCGACGGACCGGTCCAGCCCCCACTCGGCGAGGCCGATCCGCCCGGCGAGCACCTGGTGGTGCTGGCCCGCAACCCCCAGGGCTACGCCCGCCTGGCCCGGGCCGCCACCACCGCCCAGCTGGCAGGCCAGAAGGGCGCCCCCCGCATCGGCCTGGAGCAGCTGGCCGAGCTGGCGGGCGGCCAGTGGGCGGTGCTGTCTGGTTGCCGCAAGGGCCCCCTGGCCGTGGCGCTCGAGCGAGACGGTCCCGCCGCCGCGGGGCGGGCGCTCGACCGCATGGTGGGGCTGTTCGGCGCCGAGCACGTCCACGTGGAGCTGTGGGACCACGGCGATCCGCTCGACACCGTCCGCAACGATGCGCTGGCCCAGCTGGCCCTGCGGCGAGGCGTGCCCCTGGTGGCCACCAACAACGTCCACTACGCGGTGCCGGCCAAGCGCCGCCTGGCCACCGCCCTGGCCGCGGTGCGCGCCCGCCGCAGCCTGGTCGACATCGACGGCTGGCTGCCCGGGGGAGCCGGGGCCCACCTGCGCTCGGGCCTCGAGCAGGCTCGCCGCTTCGCCCGCTACCCCGGGGTGGTGGCGGCCGCGGCCGAGCTGGGCCGCAGCTGCGCGTTCGACCTCCGCCTGGTGGCGCCCGACCTGCCGCCGTACCCCTGCCCCGACGGGCTCGACGAGATGGCCCTCCTCCGCCGCCTGGTGGAGGAGGGCGCCTCCCGCCGAGACCGCTACGGCCCCCGCCCCACCACCACATCCACCGCCCCCCTCCCACGAACTTCCTGTGATCACCCAGGGGTTCCACCGGGCGATCACAGAATGTTGGGCTCCGGGCCGAGGGCGGGGTCGGGGGCGGGGTCGACGGCGACGTTGAGCGAGCGGGCGTGGCGGCAGATCGACCACGAGCTGGCGGTGATCGAGGCCCTGGGGTTCCCCGGCTACTTCCTCATCGTGTGGGACATCGTCGAGTTCTGCCGCCGGGAGGACATCTACTGCCAGGGGCGGGGCTCGGCGGCCAACAGCGCCGCGTGCTGGGCGCTGGGCATCACCAAGGCCGATGCGGTCCGCCTCGGCCTGCTGTTCGAGCGGTTCCTGTCACCCGAGCGCGACGGCCCGCCCGACATCGACCTCGACATCGAGAGCGGGCGCCGGGAAGAGGTGATCCAGTACGTGTACCAGCGCTACGGCCGGCACTACGCGGCGCAGGTGGCCAACGTCATCACGTACCGCTCCCGGTCCGCGGTCCGGGACATGGCCAAGGCGCTGGGGGCCGACCCGGGCCAGCAGGACGCCTGGTCCAAGCAGCTCGACCCGTGGAAGGGCGTCAAGGGGACCGCCGAGCTGCCCGACCAGGAGATCCCGCCGGAGGTGCTGGAGCTGGCCGCCGAGGTGGAGCACTTCCCCCGGCACCTCGGCATCCACTCCGGCGGCATGGTCCTGTGCGACCGGCCGGTCATCGAGGTGTGCCCGGTCGAGTGGGCCCGCATGGAGGACCGCAGCGTGCTCCAGTGGGACAAGGACGACTGCGCCGCGGTGGGCCTGGTGAAGTTCGACCTGCTCGGCCTGGGCATGCTCACCGCGCTGCACCACATGGTCGACCTCACCCGGATCCACGCCGACCCCACCATCGACCTGGCCACCATCCCGCAGGAGGATGCCGTCTACGACATGCTCTGCAAGGCCGACTCCATCGGTGTGTTCCAGGTGGAGTCGCGGGCACAGATGGCCACCCTGCCCCGCCTCAGGCCCCGCACCTTCTACGACCTCGTGGTGGAGGTGGCGCTCATCCGACCCGGACCCATCCAGGGCGGATCGGTCCACCCCTACATCCGCCGCCGCAACGGCAAGGAGGCCGTCACCTACCTGCACCCGCTGCTCGAGCCGGCGCTGAAGAAGACGCTGGGCATCCCGCTGTTCCAGGAGCAGCTCATGCAGATGGCCATCGACGTGGCCGGGTTCTCGCCGGGCGAGGCCGACCAGCTCCGCCAGGCCATGGGCTCCAAGCGGTCCGTCGAGCGCATGGAGCGGCTGAGCCACCGGCTCTACGAGGGCATGGCCGAACGGGGGATCACCGGGGCGGTGGCCGACGAGATCTACGCCAAGCTGGCGGCGTTCGCGAACTTCGGGTTCCCCGAGAGCCACTCGGTGAGCTTCGCCTACCTGGTCTACGCGTCGGCCTGGTTCAAGCTGCACCACCCGGCCGCGTTCTGCGCGGGTCTGCTCAACGCCCAGCCGATGGGCTTCTACTCGCCGCACACGCTGGTGGAGGACGCCCGCCGCCACGGGGTCGAGGTGCGCACGCCGTGCATCGCGGCGTCGGCGGCCGACGCCACCCTGGAGCCGTGCGAGCCCTCGGTGAGCGCCGGTGGGGTGGCGCTGCGGCTGGGCATCTCGTCGGTGCGGGGGATCGGCGACGACCTGGGCGAGCAGATCGCCGCGGGCCGGCCCTACGCCGACATGGAGGCCGTGGCCCGCCGCAACGACCTGTCGCTGCCGCAGCTCGAGGCGCTGGCCACCGCCGGTGCGTTCGCGGCGTTCGATGCCGACCCGGAGGCGGCCCGGGGCCCGGGATCGGGGCGGCGCACCGCCATCTGGGAGGCGGGCGCGGTGGCGCAGGGGTCGGCCGACCAGCTGGCGGGGATCGTCACCGGCACCGCGGTCCCGGCGCTGCCGGGCATGGACGCGCGGGAGACCGCCGTGGCCGACCTGTGGGCCACCGGCATGGCGCCCGACGGCCACCCCACGCGCTTCTTGCGCCAGGAGCTGGAGCGGCTCGGCGTGGTCCCGGCCGACCAGCTGGCCGGCCGGCCCGACGGCAGCCGGGTGCTGGTGGGCGGCGTGGTCACCCACCGCCAGCGGCCGGCCACCGCCGCGGGCACCACGTTCCTCAACCTCGAGGACGAGACCGGGCTGGTCAACGTCATCGTGTCGAAGGGGTGCTGGGTCCACCACCGCCGCCTGGTGCAGACGGCGCCGGCCCTGCTCATCCGGGGGCGGTTGGAGACGGCCGAGGGCGTCACCAACGTGATCGCCGAGACCCTGTCGCTGCTCCCGCTCACCGTCACCATCCCGTCGCGCGACTTCCGCTGACGGCCGCGGCGGCGGATGGGTCAGGCGGCGTCAGGGCTCGCCCACCACCCGGAGCTGGGCGGGGCTCATCGGCTGCTCGGCGGCCACCAGGTGGCGCAGCGCGCCGGCGGTGGCGTCGTCGGCGGGCAGCCAGGCGATGAGGCGGTGCTCGTGATCGGCCAGGCCCAGGGTCTCGAACGCGAGGCGCAGCTCGCCGGCACCGGGGTGGACGAGGCGCTTGGGGCCGCGCCGCTTCTCGGCCACCGGGTGGGTGGCCATGCGGTCCGTGAAGGCGGGCAGCGGGGTGAGCAGATCGACCACGGCGGCGTAGCGGGGGTGATCGCCCCAGCGCAGCGAGGCGGCGTGGAGCGTGCTCACCTGCGAGTCGGCGGCCTGGTCCCAGTCGGCGTAGATCGTCGGGGCGTCGGGGTGCAGGAACACGTGGTGGGCGAGGTTGGTGTGGTCGGCGAGGCCGAGCGGCTCCACCAGCGTGCGCCAGGCCCGGTTCGAGGCGACGACATCGTTGAGCGGGTCGACCACGAAGGCAGGGCTGGGGTCGAGCTGGTCGAGCAGCAGGTGCACGGTGGGGGCGACGTCGTCGACCAGCGGGGGCACGGCCGGGCACATCTCGCTGTTGGGGCCGGCGTGGGCCGCCAGCCGGAACAGGTGCATCCGCTGGTCTTCATCGAGCTGGAGGGCCACGGCCAGGGCGGTGAGCACCGAGGCCGACGGGTTGGTGTCGCGGCCCTGCTCGATGCGGACCAGGTAGTCGATGCTGACGCCGGCCAGGGTGGCCACCTCTTCGCGCCGGAGGCCGGGGGTGCGGCGGCGCCCGGTGGCTCGCAGGCCCACGTCGGCCGGTGCCAGCTGCTCGCGCCGGGTGCGCAGGAAGTCGGCGAGCGTCGGCGTCGGCGACGGCGACGGCGTGGTGGCAGGCACGGGTCCAGTGTGCCAGCGCGCCCGGCGGATCAGCCTGGCCCTGCCGCTACCAGGATCGAGCCGGTCTTCTTGCGGGGGCGGGGGCGGCGCACGCTGCTCCCATGACCACCAACAGCACCGCCCCCACCACCACGCTTCCCCTCCAGCCCGGCACCTGGGCGCTCGATCCGGCCCACTCGGCCGTGAGCTTCACGATCCGCCACCTCGGCGTCTCCAAGGTCCGCGGCCGCTTCGGCGCCTTCACCGCCGACGTCGTCATCGGCGAGACGCTCGCCACCACCAGCGTCACCGCGGTGATCCAGGTGGCCTCGGTGAGCACCGGCCACCCCGATCGCGACGCCCACGTCCTGGCCGACGACATGGTCGACGTGGCGCTCCGCCCCACGCTCACCTTCCGCTCCACCTCGATCTCGGGCTCCGGCGACGACTGGGAGGTGGTGGGCGACCTCACGATCGGCGAGGTCACCAACCCCGTCACCCTCGCCGTGGAGCTGGGCGGCATCCAGGAGTTCCCGGGCGGCCCCCGTCACGCCGGGTTCGAGGCCACCACCCAGATCCGGCGCCAGGACTTCGGCCTCATGCCGGCCATCCCCGGCGCCATGCTCGGCGACGTCATCAAGATCGAGCTCGACCTCCAGCTCCTGGAGCCGTGAGCCCGGGCGCCGGGACCGGCGCACCGGGCTTCGTTGTCAGAGGGGAGTGGGAGGATGCAGGCCATGTCCTCCACCGCCGATCCCGCCGTGTCCGACCCGCCGCAGGTCGATCCGGAGCTCGCGGCTGCTGCCCAGGCGGTGCTCGAGGAGCTGGCTGGTCCCGGGGCCGAGCTGCGGGGGGATCAGCTGGCGGCCATCGACGCCCTGGTGAGCCACCACCAGCGGGTGCTGCTCGTCCAGGCCACGGGATGGGGAAAGTCGGCCGTCTACTGGATCGCCACCCAGCTGCTGCGCCGACGAGGTGCGGGGCCCACCCTGGTCGTCTCGCCGCTCCTCGCCCTGATGCGCAACCAGGTGGCCGCCGCTCGCAAGGCGGGCATCCGGGCCGCCACCATCAACTCCGCCAACATCGACGACTGGCACGAGATCGAGCAGCAGATCGCCGCCGACCAGGTCGACGTGCTGCTCATCTCGCCCGAGCGGTTGAACAACCCGCGCTTCCGGTCCGACGTGCTCCCGTCGCTGGCGGCGGCGGTCGGACTGCTCGTGATCGACGAGGCGCACTGCATCTCCGACTGGGGCCACGACTTCCGTCCCGACTACCGCCGCATCGCCGACGTCCTCGCCGGGCTCGGGGCCGAGGTGCCCGTGCTCGCGGCCACGGCCACGGCCAACCAGCGCGTCGAAGGCGATGTCGCGGCCCAGATCGGCACCAGCACGGTCACGTTCCGGGGCTCGCTCGACCGGCCCAGCCTCCACCTCTCCGTGGTGCGGCTCGACACCTCGGCCGAGCAGCTGGCGTGGATCACCGCCTTCGCCGCCGAGCGGCAAGGTCCGGGGCTCGTCTACTGCCTCACCGTGTCGGAGGCCGAGCGGGTGGCGGCCTACCTGGCCGATCACGCCGTGCGGGCGGTGGCGTACACCGGGTCCACCCCGGCGGCCGAGCGCGAGCGGATCGAGGCCTCGCTCGACGACGGCTCGGTCTCGTGCGTGGTGGCCACCTCGGCGCTGGGCATGGGGTACGACAACCCCAACCTCGCGTACGTCGTGCACCTCGGATCGCCGTCGTCGCCCATCGCCTACTACCAGCAGGTGGGCCGAGCCGGCCGCGGGCGGATCAGCGCCGAGGTGGTGCTGCTGCCCACCACCGCCGAGGAGCGGATCTGGGCGTACTTCGACAGCACGTCCATGCCACCCCGCTCCACGGTGGCCGAGGTCCTCGCGGTCCTCCAACGGAACGGGCCCTGCTCGCTCCCCACGCTCGAATCGATGGTCAACCTCCGCCGCGGCCGCCTCGAAGCGCTGCTCAAGATCCTCGATGTCGACGGCGTGGTCGACCGCCAGGGCTCCGATTGGGTCCGGACCGACCTTCCGTGGGAGCACGACGAGGAGCGGTACCGGGCGCTGGCCGCCTCGCGCGCCGCGGAGCAGGAGGCCATGCGGGCGTACCAGCGCACCGAGGGGTGCCGGCTCCGGTTCCTCCGCGAGCAGCTCGATGATGCCGGCGCCGCCGACTGCGGTCGCTGCGACCGCTGCACCGGCCAGGCTCCGCACGTCGCGCTCGACCCGGCCGACGTGGCGGGAGCGGTCGCCTTCTTCCGCGGCGCGCAGGTCGCCATCGAGCCGCGCAAGCAGTGGCCGCGCCTGTTCGAGGGCCGCAAGGGCAACATCAAGCCGGAGCTGCGAGCCGAGGAGGGGAGGGCGCTGGCGTTCGGCACCGACCCGGGCTGGTCCGAGCACCTCGCCCCGCTGTTCGGCGCGCCCGACGCCCCACCCACCGACGAGCTCGTGCGCGGCGTCGCCGCTGCCCTCAAGGCCTGGCCGTGGGGGCGGCGGCCCACCTGGGTCACGTGGGTCCCCTCCCGCACCCGGCCCCAGCTCGTCGGCGGCCTCGCCGCCCGCATCGCCGACATCGGATCGATGGAGCTGGTGGAGGCGGTGGTCCGCATCCGCGGCGATGCGCCACCGCAGGATCAGATGGACAACTCGGCCACCCAGGCCGCCAACGTGCTCGACGCGTTCTCGTTCGGCCGGACCGATGGCCAGCCGCTGCCTGCCGGCCCCGGTCTCGTGTTCGACGACGCCCTCCGCTCGGGTTGGACGATGGCTGTCGTGGCCGAGGGCCTCCGCGCCGCCGACGCCGGGCTCATCCTCCCGTGCGTCCTCTGGCGCCGCCCCTGACCCCTACGGTGGCGCCGATGCCGGTGCGCTGCGTGGCCTTCGATGCCGACGACACCCTCTGGGACTTCACCACCACCATGCGCCAGGCCCTGGCGCTGGCCATCGACGCCGCGCACGCAACCGGCCCCCCGGCCACCCGTGGCCTCACGGTGGATGACCTGGTGCACCGCTTCGATGCCCTCTACGTCGACCATGCGGCCAGCACGAAGCCCGGCATCCACATCGCCAGCCTCCGCCCGCGTTCGTTCGCCCTGGCCCTGTCCGACCTCGGCATCGACGACCCTGCCCTGGTGGAGCGCATGGCCGAGACCTACTTCGTCCACCGCCACGGCGGACTCCTCCTGTTCGACGAGATCCGCGAGGTGCTCGCCGACCTGGCCCAGCACCACGTGCTCGGCCTCGTCACCAACGGCAACACCGACGCCGAGCGCAGCGGCCTGCCCGGCGTCTTCGACTTCCGCCTCGCGGCCGACGACATCGGCCGGCGCAAGCCCGACCCGCGCCTGTTCCACATGGCAGCAGCCGCCGCCGGGTGCCACCCCCGCGAGCTCGTCTACGTCGGCGACCACCCGGGCAACGACGTCGCCGCGCCGCAGGCAGCCGGGTGCCGGGGGGTGTGGCTCAACCGCACCGGCGCACCCGTGCCCCGCGGTCTGGTGCCCGACGCCACCATCGCCAGCCTCGCCGAGCTGCCGGCGGTGCTGGCCCGCTTCGACGCCGAGGAGGCCGCGGCCGGCACCGTCGGGGTGGGCCCGCACCCCCAGCCGTGGCCCACCGACGAGCGGCTCGACCGGGAGCTGCTCGCCCACGGCGATCGCCGCAACGTGGTCGACGGCTACCGGTACTGGACCGAGGCCGCCATCGTCGCCGACCTCGACGCTCGCCGGCAGCCGTTCCACGTCGCCGTCGAGAACTGGCAGCACGATCTCAACATCGGCACGGTGGTCCGCAACGCCAACGCCTTCAACGCGGCCGGGGTCCACATCATCGGCAAGCGGCGCTGGAACCGGCGCGGCGCCATGGCCACCGACCGGTACCTCTCGGTGACCCACCACGAGACGGTCGACGGCTTCGTCTCGTGGGCCCGCGATGCGGGGCTGACCGTGGTGGGGATCGACAACCTCCCTGGCGCGGTGCCGATCGATGCCCGGCCCCTGCCGGAGCGGGCGGTCCTGGTCTTCGGCCAAGAGGGCCCGGGCCTGTCGGCGGAGATGGCCGCAGCCTGCACGGTGATCTGCGAGATCACCCAGCAGGGGTCGACCCGGTCGCTCAACGCCGGCGTGGCGTCGGGGATCGCGATGTACGCGTGGACGCGGTCGCACGGCGGAGAAGGCCCTGGCAGCACGTCCTGAGCCTCGGCCGCTTGGCTCCACAAGGGTCCGGTTCCGTAGGTTCTACAGGTGGCCAACGATCGCAGCTCCAGCAAGCAGAAGCGCGCCCGGCAGAACCGGGCCCAGCGCGAGGCGCGAGAAGCGCGGGCGAAGGCCGCCTCGGAGCCGGCGTCGGCGCGCCAGGCCAAGTACGCATCGGCGGCTCCCGGGGCCACCACCACCGAGACCAAGAAGCAGGGGTTCCTGTCGCCGCGCGGCCAAGGGGCGGCCCGCGAGCCCCGTCGGGCCCGGCCCGGCGACACGCCTGTCGACCTCGACACCCTCGAAGGCAACTGGTACTCGAAGCGGATGCAGGTGCCCGGCGGCCGCCAGGTCCTGACCGGCCTCCTGCTGGTGGTGATCCTCACGGTGCTCACCATCTTGTCGCCGGTCCCGATCGCCAAGCAGGACCAGGTCAAGGGCGGGCCCACCACCGAGTCGGTGTTCGACCGCCTCGGGGCGTTCACGATCCCGGTCCTGCTCCTGCCGGTCATCGCCATGGCGATCGCCGCCTACTTCATCACCTCGCCCCGCCGGCGCGGCATCTGGATCGCCTGCGCGGTGGTGTCCACCGCGGGCGTCACCTTCCTCGGCATCCCCTACATCTTCCCGGTCGGCTTCCTCGTCTACGCCGGCATGCGGGCCAACAAGGTCGAAGGCCCCAACCCCAACTCGCGGGCCGGCCGCGCCGCCCGCAGGGCGGCCGAGGCCACCGGGATCCCCACCGTCGACCCGGCGCCCAAGCCCGTCGACGAGGCGCCCGAGCCCGTCGACGACGCCGACTGACGCTCGCTCGCGGGCGGCTCCGCAGGCCAGCGGGGGAACAGCCGTTCCCCTTGACGCGCCCCCGCTCCTGAGGGAAGGTGGCAGTGCGTCCGGACGGCACGTCCGGCAGCACGGAAGACCAGTCGCCACTCAGTTCGTGAGGAGGTGTGGACACACCGTGAAGCTCACCGACCACCTGGAGCGTTCGCCCCCGGGCTGACGCCGTCAGGCACCCCGGCCGACGAGGGCGGCACTGCCACCCGTTCCCATCGCGGACCGCGGATGCGCTTCGGAGTCGACGCCTCGAGCGTCCTCCCCGCTCGCCACCGGGCCCGTCCACACATGCGGCGGGAGTGGTCCCGCCCCTTCGTCGGCATACCCAGAACATCCCGTCGGCCATCCGCTCCACCCGCGGATCGTCGGCGGGATGTTCGTGGTTTTCCCCGGCTTCTGCCCGCTGACCGTCGCGAGGTGGCCGCTCCTGCCGGTACCGTTGCTCGCCGTGACCGCCGAACTCCGCCTGCTGAGCATCCACGCCCATCCCGACGACGAGGCCTCCAAGGGTGCGGCCACCGTCGGCAAGTACGTCGCCCAGGGGGTCGAGGCCACGTTGGTGTGCTGCACCGGCGGCGAGGCCGGATCGATCCTGAACCCGGCGATGGACCGCCCCGAGATCATCGAGAACATGGCGGACGTGCGCCGGGCCGAGCTCGACCGCTCGGCCGAGGCCATCGGGTTCTCCGAGGTGGTCATGCTCGGGTACCGAGACTCCGGCATGCCCGACTCGCCCGAGAACGCCGACCCGCGCGCCTTCGCGAACGCACCCGAGGCGGAGGCGGTCGAGCGCCTCGTGCGCATCATCCGCCGTGCGCGTCCGCAGGTCATCCTCACCTACGGCGACGAGCAGACCGGCTACCCCCACCCCGACCACCTCCGGGTGCACGACATCTCGATCATCGCCTGGGACGCGGCGGGCGATCCCGAGCAGTACCCCGACGCCGGTCCGGCCTGGACGCCGTCGAAGCTCTACTACTCCACGTGGGCGCGGTCGCGCTTCACCGCCCTCCACCAGGCGTTCCTCGACAACCAGCTCGAGTCGCCGTTCGACCAGAAGTGGTTCGACCGTCCGTCGCAGGACCACAAGATCACCACCCGGATCGACATCACCGGCTACTACCCGATCCGCAGCGCCGCGCTGCGGGCCCACGCCACCCAGATCGACCCTGAGGAGCGCTTCTGGTTCGGACTCTCCGACGAGGTCGCCGAGGCCGCCTACCCCTTCGAGGACTTCGAGCTGGCCTTCAGCCGGGTTCCCAGCGACGTGCCCGAGGACGACCTGTTCGCCGGCCTGCGCGCAGGGGTCGACGCCTGATGGCGGCCTACCTGAGCGCCGACTGGGCCGCCGCCCCCTCCGATGCCGCCGCCGAGGCCTACGCCACCACCGGCGCCACGCTCTCGATCGGCCGGATCGTGTCGGGGGCGCCTGACGGCGAGGTGCGCTTCACGGCCAAGGTGGCCGACGGCGCCGTGTCGTACGAGCCCGGCGTCGACGATGCGGTCGACGTCACGTTCACCGACACGTATCCCAACGCCTTGGCCATCGTGCAGGGCGAGCTCGACCCCAACGCCGCCTTCATGCGCGGCCAGACCAAGGTGACCGGCAGCACCGGTCGCCTGCTCGATGTGCTCGCGGCCACGGGCACCGAGCGCTACGAGCAGGTGCGGGCGGCGCTGGCGGCCACGGTCGAGGCCTGAGCGCCGGAACGACGGAACGACTGAGCGACCGACGCTCAGGCCGTGACGGTCTGCTGGAGGGTGCGCAGCGCCCGGTAGCCCACCCGTTCGATCCCGTGGCGCGAGAGCGCCGCGGGCAGGTTGGTGTCGAAGCAGATCAGGTGGTGGTCGTCGACGCGGTTGGTCCAGGCGCTGTCGAACGCCCGCTGCTCGGGCGTGTCGATGGCGGGGTGGACGTGGAGCTCGGTGACGCCGGCGGGCAGGTCGGCGATGGCGGACTCGATGGCCTGCCGGCTGCCGACGGTGGGCACGTGCACGAAGTGGTCGGGGAACAGCACGCCCTCGGAGGTGGCGAGGTTGCGGAACGGGAACCCGATGGCCCGCTCGGTGGACGCATCGGACAGGCGGACCGGCAGGCAGAACTCGACGGCGAGATCGAGGTAGATGTCGAAGAACTCCGGTCGGAGCTGCAGGGCACCGAGGTGGGAGTCGAGGTGGGTGACGTCGAAGCCCCAGAGGATGGCCCGCTCGATCTGCGAGCGCAGCTCGCGACGCGACTCGTCGAGGTCGGCGTGGTCCCAGAGGTCGCCGACCGTGCGGGGGAAGCCGCCATCGCCGTCGAGCAGGGAGGGCGCGTGGGTGATCGGGCCCCAGCGGTAGCGGTCGTACTCGGAGTTCAGCGTGAGGTGGACCCCGATGTCCTCGCCCCGGTACTGGAAGGCGGCCTCCCGGGCCCACGGCGCCGGGACCATGATCGACGCGCTGGTGGCGAGCCCGTCTCGCAGTGCCTCGAAGGTGCCGGCGTTGGCCGCGTGGCTGAGGCCGAGGCCGTCGGCGTTGATGATCACCAACCGGGCCTCGGCGCTGTACCCCAGGCGTTCCGCGAGCTCGGTCATCGGGCTGCACGCTATCGCCGGTCATCCCGGAGGCGGGCACGTCGACCACAGGCCCCGACCCGCGGCCCGGGCGGCGGCCGAGGTGGCGGCCAGGTCGGCGCGGTGGGCGGTGTTGGGCTCGATCGACAGCACGCGGGCGTAGCCGTCGGCCACGAGCGACCGGTTCACGAAGAGCCCATCGGCCGCCCGCCACAGGTACACGAGCAGGCGCCCGTAGCGGTCCCGCGCTTCGCGGTCTCGCTGCACGAGGACGGCGGTGCCCGGCGCCAGCAGGTCCTTGGTGCGCGCCGAGGCCTCGGGGCCGAAGCACTGGACCGGCGTGTTGGGCTTCACCGTCTCGGGCGTGTCGATCCCGAGGAGGCGGGCGCGCTCGTGCCCGCCCCCGGCGAGCATGAGGTCGACCGTGTCGCCGTCGACGACGTGGGTGACCGTGGCGCGCCCACCCCTCCCGCCGCCGGGGATGGCGACGGTGCCGGCGCGGGCCGGGTGGGTGCAGGCGGTGGTGCTGAGGGCGACGGCTGCGCCCAGCAGGGCGAGCGCGGTGCGCTGGAGGAGGCGCGACGACATGGCGGATCCGATCGACGATGGAAGATCGGCGGCCGCGGGGCCGCGAGGGGAGCGGGCTGGCTAGAGCCGTTCGATGATGGTGCCGGTGCCGATGCCGCCGCCGCAGCACATGCTCACCAGGCCGTACCGGCCGTCGGTGCGCTCGAGCTCGTGCAGGGCCTTGGTGAGGAGGATGGCGCCGGTGCCGCCGAGCGGGTGGCCGAGGGCGATGGCCCCGCCGTTGGGGTTGACCTTCTCCATGGGCACCTCGAGCTCCTTGGCCCAGGCGAGGACCACGGAGGCGAAGGCCTCGTTGATCTCGAAGGTGTCGATGTCGGAGATGGTGAGCCCGGTGCGGCCGAGGAGGCGCTGGGTGGCATCGATGGGGCCGGTGAGCATCAGCACCGGGTCGACGCCGACGAGGCAGGTGTCGACCACCCGGGCGCGGGCCTTGAGGCCGAGCTCGTCGGCCTTCTCCCGGGTCATGAGGACCAGGGCGGCGGCGCCGTCGGAGATCTGCGACGAGGACCCGGCGGTGTGCACGCCGTCCTCACGGGCGACGGCCTTGAGCGTCTGGAGCTTCTCGAGCGTGGTCTCGCGGAGGCCCTCGTCTCGGGAGACGGTGTGGGTGGTGCCGGTGGGCTTGCCCTCGTCGTCGACGTCGGGCGCCTCGATCGGGACGATCTGGGTCTCGAAGCGGCCCTCGGCCCAGGCCTGGGCGGCGAGCTGCTGGGAGCGGAGGCCGAACGCATCGGCGTCGTCTCGGGTGATGCCCCACTTGTCGGCGATGCGCTCGGCGCCCTCGAACTGGGACGTGAACTCGTACTGCCCGAAGTACGACTTGGGGATCGGTCGGCCGTAGTCGCCCTTGGCGTTGGAGCCGATGGGCACCCGGCTCATGGACTCGACGCCGCACGCCATCGCCACGTCGACCACGCCGCCGGCGACCAGCGCGGTGGCCAGGCCGGTGGCCTGCTGCGACGACCCGCACTGGGTGTCGACCGTGGTGGCGGCCACGCCCATCGGGAGGCCGGCCGAGAGCCAGGCGGTGCGACCGATGTCGAACGCCTGCTCGCCCACCTGGCTGACGCAGCCGGCGACGACCTGCTCGATGACGGCCGGGTCGATCCCCGCCCGCTCGATGGCCGCGCGCTGCACCGCGGCCAGGGTGTCGGCGGGGTGGAGGGTGGACAGGCCGCCCTTGCGCTTCCCGACGGGCGTGCGGACGGCTTCGACGATCACGACTTCAGACATGGGAGCAGCGTAGACCCGAACTTGACCGGCCGGTCAAGTGCCTGGGGCTCGGATCAGGCCGCGGTCTTGCGGTCGGCGTCGGTGGGGCGGTGGGCGGCAAGTGCGGCCCGTGCCGATGCGATGCCGCGCCGGCCGGTCTCCTTGGTCTTGCGGTCCAGCTGCCAATCCTTCTTGGCGGGGATGAGGGTGAGCTGTCGTGCCATGGTGACATTCTCCGCAGGGGGTCTGACAGCGAAGCGATCATGCCGCTGACCTGCGGGTGTTGACCTCCACCAGGTGCAACGCCGTACACCTGTTCGATGTTCCCGGATCGGTTGCGGAACGCCGGGACCAGGGCCCCGAGGCCGCGGGTCAGGTGCGGTACTGGACCGACACGCGCTCGGCGACGATGGGCAGGACCAGGGCCTGGATGCGGGCCTGGTGCTCGGGATGGTCGCGGTAGGTGACGTAGGCCTCGGTGTCGGCGAAGTCGGCGCACACCGCGAAGTCCCACGACGCCTCGTTGAGGCCCAGGTCGGGACCGAGGCGGTAGTCGGCGATCTCGGGGATGAGCGCCGGGAGCTCCTGGAGCCCCTCGGCCATGGCCACCACCTGGTCGGTGGGGGTGTCGGGCTGGAACCGGAAGCAGACCACGTGGCGCATCGTCATGGCGCCGACCCTACCGAGCGGCCTGCGCTACTGGAGGCCCTGCGCGGCGCCGCCGTCGACGACCAGGGCCGCCCCGTTGATGAACCGGGCCTGGTCCGAGCAGAGGAACGCCACCACCGCCCCGAAGTCCTCGGGCCGCCCGACGGTCTGGGTGGGGACGGTGCGGGCCGCGCCCTCGACGTCGCCACCGTGGAGCGACAGCAGGCGGTCGGTGGCGTGAAGGCCGGGCTGGACGCTGTTGACGGTGATGCCGTGGCGGGCGATCTCGCCGGCCAGCGTCTTCAAGAAGCCCGTCACCCCGGCCCGGGCGGTGTTGGACAGGATCAGGCCGGCGACGGGCTGGCGGACGCTGTGGGACGTGATGGCGGTGATCCGGCCCCATCCCTGCGGCGTCATGGCGGGCACGGCGGCCTGGCACATCGCCACGGTCGAGAGCAGGTTCAGCTCGATGGCGGGGAGGTACGCCTCCATCGGGGTGGAGGCGAAGTTGCCGGGAGGCGGGCCGCCCGCGTTGGGCACCAGGATGTCGAGGCCGCCGAGCCCGTCGAGGGCCCGGTCGACGAACGAGGTGGCGCCGTCGACCGTGCCGACGTCGGCCACCAGCCCGACGTGGTCGCCCCCGTCGACGGCCGGGAGGGTGGCGAGCGCCGCTTCCACCCGGTCCGCGGTGCGACCGCAGATGGCCACGCGCACGCCGGCGCCGGCCAGCGCCTGCGCCGAGGCCAGCCCCAGGCCCGCCGTCGATGCCGCCACGGCGGCCCGCTTCCCACTGATCCCGAGGTCCATGGCGCCGACCCTACCGAGGCCCGTTGGGATCGGGCCCGGGGATCGCTCGCTAGGGTCGCTCCCCGTGGACGCACGCCATTTCCTGGGTCTCCAGCCCACGCACAACCCGCACCGCTGGCACTTCCCGGTCACCCCGGGGCTCTCGACGGGCGGCGGCTTCTTGTTCGGAGGCTGCGGGCTGGCCGCGGCCATCGCTGCGCTCGAAGGCACCACCGGTCGCCCGCTCGTGTGGGCCACGGCCCAGTACCTGTCGTACGCCAAGCCCGGCTCGGTGGTCGATGTCGACGTGACCATCGCCGTGTCGGGGCGCAACAGCACGCAGGCCCGCGCCGTCGGCCACGTCGCCGACACCGAGATCTTCACGGTCAACGCGGCGCTCGGATCGCGAGACCTCGACATCGACAAGACCTTCGTCGCCCCGCTCGACGTGCCCGGCCCCGACGACTGCGATCCCCGCCCGCTCCGCGTGCCGGGCGAGGAGTCGATCATGAGCCGGATCGACCTGCGCCTGGCCAGCGCCAAGGCGTGGGAGGACCTGTTCGGGAGCCCGGCCCCCGGCGGCCGCTCGGCCCTGTGGGCCCGCATCCCGGACATGCTCGAGCCGTCGGCCGCCGCGCTGGCCATCCTCGGCGACTACGTGCCGTTCGGCATCGGCCAGTCGCTCGGGGCGTTCGCCGGGGGCAACTCGCTCGACAACACCCTGCGCGTCATCAAGATCGTCCCCACCGAGTGGGTGCTGCTCGACATCCAGGTCGACGGCATCGCCAACGGGTTCGGCCACGGCACCGTCCGGCTCTACGCCCAGGACGGCACGCTCATGGCCACGGCGAGCCAGTCGACCATCGTCCGCTTCTGGCAGGGTGAGGTGCCCGGCACCGAGGCGGCTGCCCAGCACACCGCCGCCGCTGCCGCCGACGCTGTCCCCACCGAGGAGCCGACATGACCTACCAGGGCTACGGGATGACCATCCCCTTCATGGGCGTCCCGCTCCACGAGCAGGGCGACTGGATCCGCGAGCTGGCCGACCTCGGGTACACCGACGTGTGGTCGAGCGAGGCCGACGGTGCCGACGGGTTCACCCCGCTGGCGCTGGCATCGGTGTGGGCGCCGTCGCTGCGCCTCGGATCGGCCATCGTCCCGGCGTTCACCCGCGGGCCGGCCACCATGGCGCAGTGCGTGGGTGCGCTGGCCGATGCCGCTCCGGGCCGCGTCGCCTTCGGCATCGGGACGTCGTCCAACGTGATCGTCGAGCGGTGGAACGACATCCCGTTCGACGAGCCGTACAAGAAGACGCGCGACATGGTCCGGTTCCTGCGCACCGCGCTCACCGGCGAGAAGGTCAAGGCCGACTACGACACGTTCTCGGTCAACGGGTTCAAGCTCGCCGCCGTGCCGCAGCAGCAGCCCAAGATCCTGATCGCCGCCCTGCGGCAGGGGATGCTGCGGCTGGCCGGGGCCGAGGGCGACGGCGCCATCGTGAACTGGCTCGGCGCCGACGACGTCCCCACCGTCACCCCGTTCGTCCACGAGGGCGGCGCCGACAAGGAGGTGGTCGCCCGGATCTTCGTGGCCCCCACCACCGACGCCGCCCTGGTGCGCGACTGGGGCCGCCGCCTCATCGCCGCCTACCTCACGGTCCCCGTGTACGCCGAGTTCCACCGCTGGATGGGCCGCGGCGAGGTGCTCCAGCCCATGTGGGACGCCTGGGCGGCCGGCGACCGCAAGGCGGCGCTCGAGCACATCCCCGACGACCTCGTCGACACGCTGATCGTCCACGGTTCGCCCGAGGCGTGCCGCGAGCACATCGGTCGCTACCAGGCCAACGGCATCACCACACCCGCGCTGGCGATCCTCCCGTTCGGCCTCGATCAGCGCCAGGCGATCCGCGACCTCGCCCCTCGCTGACCGCTTCCAGGTCCCGGCGCGGCCTGGTGCGGCGGCGGTCCGGCGGCGAGGTGCGGCTCAGATCGACCCACCGCTCGGGGTGGCGGAGGTGTCGTCGGGGGCGTCGGGATCGTGGCCGCGACCGTGGATCACCCACGCCGCCAGAACGCCGCCGATGGCGCCGAAGACGTGGCCCTGCCACGAGATGCCGGGGCGGGGGAGCAGGCCCCACAGGATGCTCCCGTAGAAGAACAGCACGACGAGGCCGAGGATGATCTGGCCGAGGTGGCGCTGGAACACGCCGCGGGTCACGAGGTACGTGAGGTAGCCGAAGACCAGACCGCTGGCCCCGATGTGGACCGTGTGCGCCGGGCCGACCAGCCACGTGCCCAGCCCGGCCACCAGCCCGACGATGACCGTCACCTCGAGGAACCGCCTGAGGCCGCTGGCAGCGATGACGCAGCCGAGGACGAGGAACGGGATGGTGTTGCCGATCAGGTGCCCGAAGCCGTCGTGCAGGAACGGCGCGAACACGATGCCCGGCAGCCCGCGCACCTGGCGGGGCCGGATGCCCCACCGGTCGAGGTTCGTGTGGGGGAGCAGGTCGACGAGCTCGACCGCCCACATGACCGCCACCAGGGCGGCGACCACCAGGAAGGGCCGGGCCGCGGCGGCGCCGTCGAACCCACCGTCGGTGCCGTCGGTCGGCGAGACCGGGCCGTCGGTGGTCACAGCCGCGGGCCCGGGCCGGCGGGCAGGTCGGCGAACGCTGGCGGCCGGCGAGCCATCCACGCGGCCACGCCCTCGGCGTAGTCGGCGCCGGCGATGGTCTCGTCGAGGAGCCGCTCGGACGTGGCCACCGACTGGCCGACGTCGCGGTGGAGGTCGGCGTACAGCTGGGCCTTCGCCAGGGCGGCCGATGCCGGCGACACCTCGGTGGCCACGGCCCGGGCCCAGTTGAGCGCGGCGGGCAGCACGTCGGCGGCCGGGAGCGATCGGTTGGCCAGGCCCATGCGCTCGGCCTCGGGCCCGCGCACGACCCGGCTCGAGATGAGGAGGTCGGCGGCGTGGCCGGTGCCGACGAGGCGGGGGAGCACCCACGACAGGCCGTACTCGGCGGGGAGCCCGAGGCGCGGCGCCGAGGTGGTGAGCTTGGCCTCGTCGGCCACGAACCGGAGGTCGCAGTAGCAGGCGAGCACCAGGCCCACGCCGGCCGCTGCACCGTTGACGGCGGCGACCACCGGGAACCGCAGCCCGTAGTGCCAGGCGAACGCGTGGTCGTACTCGGTCCGCACGCCGTGCCCGGGCGTGGCCGGCTCAGGCGGGAGCCCGCGGTCGTAGCCCCCGGCGGCCACGTGGCCCTCGAGCGCCGAGGTGTCGGCGCCGGCGCAGAACGCCCGGCCGGCGCCGGTGACCACCGCGGCGCGCACGGTGGGGTCGGCCTCGAGGCGGGCGAACACCTCCAGGTACTCGGTGTGCATGCGCCCGGTCCAGGCGTTCATGCGGTCGGGGCGGTCGAGGGTGACGATGGCGACGCCGCCGTCGCGCTCCAGGCGGATCGTGCGCAGTTCGTCCAGCTCCATCGGCGCATGCTGCCACGGTGAGCGGCCCGTCCCCGGGTGCAGCCCCGCCGGCGCGGCGCGAGACTCGAATCATGCAGCCGCTCGGGATCCACCACGTGTCCATCAACGTCGACGACGTGCCCGCCGCCCTCGACTTCTACCTCGGCGTGCTGGGCCTGGTGGAGCGGACGGACCGGCCCGACTTCGGCTTCGACGGCGCCTGGCTCGACGCGGCCGGTCAGCAGATCCACCTGATCCATGCGCCCACGCCCCAGAACCTGGGCCAGCACCTCGCCCTGCAGGTAGCCGACCTGCCCGCCACGGTGGCCGAGCTGCGCAACAAGGACATCACCATCACCGACCCGTCACCCGTCGGGCCTGGCCTGCAGGCGTTCCTCAACGATCCGGCCGGCAACGCGGTCGAGATCTACCAGCTCGTCTCCTAGGACGGCCCGGCGGCGCCGACGGCGTGGACCCCGCCGTCGACGTGGACGATCTCCCCGGTGGTGGCGGGGAACCAATCGCTCAGAAGGGCCACCACGGCCTTGGCCGCCGGCTCCGGGTCGTCGACGTCCCATCCCAGCGGGGCCCGGTCCTGCCAGACGGCGTCGATCTGGCGGAAGCCGGGGATGCTGCGGGCCGCCACCGTGCGCAGCGGTCCGGCGGCGACGAGGTTGACGCGCACGCCCTGCGGGCCGAGGTCTCGGGCGAGGTACCGGCTCGCCGATTCCAGGCCGGCCTTGGCCACGCCCATCCAGTCGTAGGCGGGCCAGGCGACGGTGGCATCGAAGTCGAGCCCCACGATCGAGCTGCGGTCGGCCAGGACGGGCAGCACCGCCTTGGCCAGCGCGGGGAGCGACCACGTGGAGATCTGCAGGGCGGTGGCCACCTCGTCCCAGGTGGCCGCGAACAGGCCGTCGTCCTGGCCGAGGCAGGCCGCCGGCGCGTACCCGACCGCGTGCACGACACCGTCGAGGCGGCCGAAGCGCTCAGCGATCTGGGGGGCCAGCGCGTCGAGGTGCGCCTGGTCGGCCACATCGAGCTCGAGGATCGCGGGCTCGACGGGCAGCTTGCGGGCGGCCCGGCCGGTGGTGGCCAACGCCCGCCCGAAGGAGGTGAGGACCACGGTGGCGCCCTGCTCCTGGGCGACCCGGGCGCAGGTGAACGCGATGGAGGAGGGCGTCAGCACCCCGGTCACGAGGATCGTTCGTCGTTCGAGCAGCACCGGGACGATCATGCCCGACCGGCCCGCCAGGGATCAGGACCCGCCGGGTCGCCGTCCGGTGAGCTTGCGCCGCCGCTGGGAACCGCCGCCCGCGCCGGGAAGGACCGGCGGCGGCGCCAACGGGCCGCGGTGGCGGCCCGACAGGCTGGGCTCCGGGACCGGCTCCGGCGGAGCGGCGGGGGCCGGCGTGGCCTGCTCGGCATCCGCGGTGTGCAGGGCCCCCCATGCGGGGTCGGGCCCCAGCGCGCCGGTCTGCTCGATCTCGGCCAGGGCCGCGAGCAGGCGGCCGGGGTTCCATCCCAACCGGTCGCGCAGCTCGACCGCCGACGTCTCGCGCGCCAGGGCCACGACCACCGACCAGGCGTCGGTGCCGAGCGTGATCGACGAGGTGGAGCTGCCCTCGAGCTCGACGCGCCGATCCGACCACGGCGCGAGCGTCTGGTCGGCATGGGTCTTGGCGCGGGTCTCCATGAGCAGCGTCGCCGTCTCCCAGCGCCACGCGCCCCGGCCCGGGTGCTGGCCGAGCGGATCGTGGAAGTACCAGCCGCCGTCGGTGTCGAGCACGGCCGCCAGGAGGGCCACCACCTGCCGGCGGGCCGCGACCTCATCGGCGGTGGCGGGGTGCACGAGGGTGTCCTCGGCCACGTCGACGCCCGGCGCGGCTGCGTAGATGTGGCCCCCGTCGAGGTAGAAGGTGGCCGGCGCGGCGCCGTGGAACTCGATGGTGCCTGTGACCTGGTGCGCGTTGGCCTGCCGGAGCACCCACTCCGGGGGATAGCGGTCCAGTGGTCCGCGTCGCATCATCGGCATGGGGTCCTCGAAAGCGCGGTGGGGGTACTGCGGTCGCCAGGGACGACGGTGCATCGCTTGGCAGGGTTCTCGGCCGGTCCGGCCTCCACCTGAAGCGGAAATGTCGCGGAGCTCAGCGGATGGGGATGAGGCGCAGGGAGTCGGTGGCCTGGCCGGGGTACTCCCGCGAGCCCGACAGCACGGCGACCAGATCGCCGCGGCGGATGAGCCCGTGCTCCCGGGCCTGCTCGACGACGCGGCCGATCACGTTGTCGGCTTGGTAGTCGACGTCGAGCAGCTGCGGGGTGGCGCCCCAGCTGAGCGAGAGCTGGCGGAGGGTCTGGGGATCGGTGGAGAACCCGAGGATCTTGGCCTGCGGCCGGAAGCGGGCGATGGAGCGCACGGTGAACCCGGTGTGGGTGATGCAGATGATGGCGCTGGCCCCGGTCTCGAGCGCGGCGCGCCAGGCGGCGTTGGTCATGCCCAGCGTGACGGTGTCGTCGATGTGGGGCTCCATGGTGGATGCGATCTCGTGCACCCGAGCGCCCCAGGCGTCGTAGTCGAACTCGTCGTCGGCACGAGCGGCGATGCGGGCCATGGTGGCCACCGCGTTGACCGGGTCGTGGCCGACGGCCGACTCGCCCGAGAGCATGAGGGCGCTGGAGCCGTCGAACACGGCGTTGGCGATGTCGGAGGCCTCGGCCCGGGTGGGCGTGGGCGCGGTGACCATCGACTCGAGCATCTGGGTGGCGGTGATCGCGGGTCGGCCCAGCGTGATGCAGCGCTGGATGATGCGCTTCTGGAGGTGCGGCAGCTCCTCGATGGGCATCTCGGCGCCGAGGTCGCCACGGGCGATCATCACCGCGCCGGAGGCCTCGATGATGCTGTCGAGGTTGTCGACGGCGGCGCGGGTCTCGATCTTGGCGACGACGAGCGGGCCGCGCGGGTGGGGCTCGACGCCGACGCGGCGGATGTCGTGCGCCGAGCGGACGAAGGAGATGGCGACGATGTCGATGCCCTCCTCGATGAAGGCGTCGAGCATGTGGAGGTCGTCGGCGGTGGGCGAGGAGATCCGCAGGCGGTCGGAGGGGATGTGGACGCCGGGGCGGCCCTGGAGCAGGCCGCCGTGGGTGATGCGGGCCTCGAGCCGATCGGCGTTGCGGTCGATCACCTCGGCCATGACCACGCCGTCGCCGAACGCCACCCGGTCGCCGACGTGCAGGTCGGTGAGCAGGCCCTCGTGGTCGACGTGGATCATCTTGGCGGTGGAGCCCTCGTTGCCGGGGCTCAGGTGGATGATGTCGCCCTGATCCACCGGCAGGCCCTCTTCGGGCATGTGGCCGGCGCGCACCTTGGGGCCGGGGAGGTCGACCATCACGCCGATGGGACGGCCCAGAGACGCCTCCACGCGCCGCACGCGCCGGAACTTCTCGATGGCCTCGTCGAGGGAGCCGTGGGCGAGGCCGATGCGGGCCACGTCCATCCCGGCCTCGGCGAGGTCCTTGATCGTCCCCTCGGAATCAGACGCGGGACCGATGGTGGCGATGATCTTCGTGCGACGTGCCATGGGACCAGTGTCGCAGCCCACCTGCCTCGTTCCGCGCAGGGTTCGGTGAACGTTGCCTGGCGCGCGGCTAGCCGCCGTCCGGCGGCGGGCCGGCCGCGGCGGCTCGGAGGTGGTCGACGAGCTGGGCGAGGGAGGTGCCGGCGTTGAGCCCGCTGGTGGAAGGGAGCACGTAGACGGGGGTCGGGCCCAGCCGCTCGGGCTGCCAACCGACCTGGGCCTTCCGGTCCACCCCGGCGCGCCAGCCCGCCAGCCCGACCACCGCCAGGGCCTCGGGCCGGAGCCACTCGCACAGGGCCTGCAACCGCTCGGCGCCCGCCCGGTACTCGTCTCGCCTCAGCTCGTCGGCCCGCGGCGTGGCCCGCTTGACGAGGTCGGTCATCCCGATGCGGTCGTGGCGGAGCAGGCGGCGCGGGTCCCGGTCGCTCGTGGAGAGCCCGGCGGCGGCGAGGGCCGGCCAGAACCGGTTGTTGCCGGTGACGTAGCCCACCCCTGCATCGGCGGCGTGGAGCGACGGGTTGAGCCCGCAGCACAGCAGCCGCATCCCCGCACCCACGTGGTCGGGCAGGGCGCGGCGGGCGGTGGCGGTGAGCTCGATGCGGGCGTGGTCGTCGTCGGTGCGGTCGGTGAGGGCCAGCGCGTCGATGCCGAAGCCGGCCGCGGCCACCACGGCAGCCAGGTGGTCCGGGTCCCACCAGGTGAAGCGGCGGCCGGGGAGGTCGTCGCCGCTGTCGGCCCGGGTGACCTCCTCGGACGTGGGCGCGCCGGTGCGGGTGGCGAACATGGTCAGCTCGAGGGTGCCGCCGACCTCGAGGACCCGGTGCACGTCGCCCAGCGCGAGCGGGAGCTCGGCCGCGGTGAGGTGCTGGTGCGCCTTCGAGGCCCAGACCCCCGCGAACGCGCCCCGGTCGAACGGCAGATCGGTCAGGTCGGCCCGGACCGCGGGCACCTCGGGAGCGAGGGCGTGGGCGGCGAGCACCATGGCGTGGGCGGCATCGGCGGCGACCGCGGGGCGGCCGAGCAGCGGGAGGTAGTGCCCGGGGCCGCACCCGAGGTCGAGGCGCCGACCCCCCGGCGTCACCCGGCGTGCGAACGCCTCGGCCCGTTCGGGGCGCTGGACCCCGCGGCGCACCGCGTACCCGGCGCCCTCCTGCTCGTAGACCTCGATGGTGGGGCGGTCCATCGGCGCGTCAGAACAGGCCGAGCTGGAAGCCGCCACCGGTGTCGGTGAGCGGGAGCCACTGCTCGCCGCCGCGCGGCCCGACCACCCGGACCTCGATGCGCTCGACGGTGATGGCGCGCGCTCGGCCCCGCTCGTCTCGCAGGCCCACCGACCCGTCGCGCTCGCGGCGCAGCACCACGCCCTCCCGGTACCGCTTGTCGGACGTGCCGAGGTAGCGGACGATCTGGCCGATCTCCAGGCCGATCTCGGCCAGGCGGTCGTCGATGGGCGAGGTGCGCTTGCTCATCCCGGCGCCGGCGGCGCGTCCTCGAGCGCCCCCAGGATCCGGGCCTGGAGGCGGGCCATGCCCCCGAGCCAGCGATCCGTGTCGGTGGCCCGGCGGAGGTAGTACTCGGCCACCTCGGGGTGGGGGAGGATCAGGAACTGCTCGGCGCGCAGGCCGGCGATCACCGACTCGGCCACATCGGACGGCTCGATCAGGCCCTGGGCGACGACCGTCTCCACCGAGGTGTGGCCCAGCGCGTGGGCGATGAGGTCGGTGCGGACCCCTTGGGGGCAGAGGCACGACACGGTGATGCCCTGGGTGCCGTAGGTGATGGCCAGCCACTCGGCGACCGCCACGGCGGCGTGCTTGGTGGCGGAGTACGGCAGGTCGCCGATCTGGGTGAGCAGCCCGGCCGCCGACGCGGTGGACAGGAGGTACCCCTGGCCGCGGGCGAGCATCGACGGGAGGACCGCCTCGGCCGCGTACACGTGGGCCAGCACGTTGACCTTCCAGATCCGGTCCCACACCTCGTCGGTGGTGTCGACCCCGGTGCCGGCGCCGATGCCGGCGTTGCTGACCATCAGATCGATCGGGCCGAGCTGGTCCTCGACCTGGGCGACGAGCCCGGCGACGGCCGTCCGGTCCGAGACGTCGACCACGAAGCCGGTGGCGCGGTCGCCCAGCTGCGCGACGGCGGCGTCGACGTCGGCCTGCACCAGATCGGCGATCGCCACCGCTCGGGCCCCCTCGGCGAGGAAGGCCTCGGCCAGGGCGAGCCCGATGCCCCGGGCGCCGCCCGTGACCACTGCGATGCGATCGTTCAGCTCCATGCCCGAACCCTACCGAGCGGGTCTGACGCGGACCGGCGGCCGTCAGGCCGAGGCCGCCGCCTCCATCGTGGCGGTGATCACCTGCCGGCGGTCACCGCCCCACGGGAGCGGCATCAGCACGGGCACGTCGACCCCGGCGTCGACGTAGGCGCGCACCGCATCGCGGACGGTGTCGGCGTCGCCCAGGACGTCGATGGCGTCGCACATCCGGTCGGACACGGCGGCGAGGGCGCCCTCTCGGTCGCCGGCCGCGTGGTGCTCACGGATCTCGTCGACCTCGTCGCCGAACCCGGCGCGCCGGAAGTTGGCGGCGTAGGCGTCGACCACGGCGTAGGAGAACAGGTCTCGGCGGGCCTTGTCGAGGCCCTGCTCGCGGTCGCCCACACCCGCGTGGACGTACCCGTAGATCTCGGCGTCGCCACCGGCACGGACCTGCTCGACCGACCAGGCGACGTGCGAGGCGGGGAGGTAGTTGAGGAGCACGCCGTCGGCCACCTCGCCGGCCAGCTTCAACATGGCCGGGTTGAGCGCGCCCACCACGACCTTCGGCTTCTTCTCGCCCAGCTTGAGCCCGAGGCGGAAGCCCTTCACCCGGTAGAATTCGCCGTCGAAGTCGACCTTCTCGCCCGAAAGGCACGCCTTGACCAGCGTGACGTACTCGCGCACCCGGGCGAGGGGGCGCTCGCCGTAGTCGACGCCGTGCCAGCGGCTGGTGACGACGGGCGACGAGATGCCGACGCCCAGCAGGATGTCGGCATCGGGGTGCAGCGCCTGCAGGGTGGCCGCCCCCATCGCCGTCACCATCGGGGTGCGCAGCTGGAGGGCGAGCACGCCGGTGCCGAGGTCCATGCCCGGGGCGGCGGCGCCAGCCGCGGCCAGCAGCGAGAACGCCTCGGGGCCCGTGGTCTCGGCCGTCCAGAACGAGCGGTAGCCGAGCGCGGAGGCCTGCTGGGCGGTCTCGATGGCCAGGGCGGGGCCGAGCGGCATGAGGCTGGCGAACGTGAATCCGAGCTTGGGGTGAGCCATGGCCGCGACCCTAGGACGCGGGCTCGGGCGGCTCGCTCAGAAGCTGCCGGTGGCCGTCAGCGTGTAGTCGGCGGGGCTGCGGTCGGTGCCCACCGACTCGACCTGCACGCGCAGGGTGGTGGCGTCGTCGAAGAAGCAGTTCGGGTCGCCGATGGTCACGGTGGCGGGCTCGCCGTCGCCGCTCACCGCCGTGCCCAGCGTGCCCGACCCGTCGAACACGGTGACCCGCTGGCTGACGCCCTTGGGGGCGGTGAGCGTGACGTGGAGCGCGCCGTCGCAGGTGAGCTGGATGCCGTCACCGACCTTGAGCAGGTAGGTGTCGGAGTCGTTGGCGGGCACCAGGTTGGCGACCAGCTCGCCGTCGAGCGGGCTGTCGGTGCCGAGGTCGTCGGCCTTGGCCTCGCAGCCGTTGGCGGCGTCGCCGTCGTAGTCGGCGAAGCCCTCGAGGCACGCCTTGCCGTCGGTGTTGGGGGCGGGCTGCTCACCGCAGGGCTGGAAGGGCAGCGGCGTGCACGGCGCGGTGGTGGAGGTGGTGGTGGCGGGAGCGGTGGTGGGCGTGGTCCTGGGGGCGGCGCTGTTGCCGTCGCCGCCGACCAGCACGAAGGCCGCGCCCCCCATCAGCAGCAGCACCAGGGCGGTGCCGCCGACGAGGGCCCGGGAGTTGCGCGCCGCCCAGGCGCGGCGGACGACGGTGCGGGGCTCGGTGCCGTCGGTCCCGCCACGGGCTTCGGCCGCCGACGGGCGGGCGGCCGGGTCCTTGGCGAGCATGGCGTCGATGCGGCGGCGGAGCTCGGGCGGGAGGGTCTTGGGGGCCTTCTCCGTGCGACCGGCCGCCGCCCGCATGAGCAGCAGGCGCGGGTCGCCGGCCCCGAACGGTCCCGCGCCGGTGGCGGCGAACAGGAGGGTGGCGCCGAGGCAGAACACGTCGGACGCCGCGGTGGCGTCCTCGCCGCGGGCCTGCTCGGGCGACATGAACCCTGGCGTGCCCACCACCATCTCGGTGGCGGTGAGGCCGGGGGTGGCGTCGCGGTGCACGGCCACGCCGAAGTCGGCGAGGTGGGGGTCGCCCTGATCGTCGAACAGCACGTTGGCCGGCTTGATGTCGCGGTGGACGATGCCCTGGCGGTGCGCGGCGGCGAGGGCATCGAGGAGGTGGTCGGCCAGCCGCTCGACCTCGTCGGCCGGGAGCGGTCCGTGCTCGGCGACCCGCTGGGCGAGGTTGCCGCCCGGCAGGAAGTCCATCACCAAGATGAGGTCGTCGTCTTCGTCGATGACCTCGCGGAGCCGCACCACCCCGGGGTGCTGGAGCTGCTGCAGCACCTCGGCCTCGCGGCGGATGCGCAGCCGCGCCTTGGTCAGCTCCTCGGGCGTTCCGTGCAGCGAGAGGCGCTTGAGCGCCACGCGGTTGCCGGCCTCGTCCTGCGCCAGATCGACCACGCCCATGCCGCCCCGACCGATGCGGCTGATGATCTCGTACGGCACGGCGGCCAGGGTACGGGGTGGTCGACCGCGGCTTGTAGCCGCCGGTCGGGTGTTTCGGGATGCTGGCGCCGACCTGTCCGCGGCAGCAACGTGCGCGTCGTTTCGGGTGCCGTACCGGTAAGGTGGCGTTCGTGACCGAGACTGCTGTGCCAGAGATCGTCATCCAGGAAGCGTTGGTCGTGATCGACCAGGCCCTGGGAACCATGCAGCAACGAGCGCTCGTCTCCTCCGATGAGGTGGCAGACCTGCTCTTGGACCTGCGGCTCCTGTTGGCCACCGCTCCCGCCCCCCTCCCTGTTGCTACGGGCGTCTAGCCCTCCGGCGACCCTGGGCGCGTTCGACGCGCCCTTCCCTGCTGGTCAGCGGCGCCGACGGCGCTTCGGGGTGCCCAGCGCGATCAGCTCGGCGAACGAGGCCGCGATGTCGTCGCGCAGCTGCTCTGGCCTGGGGATCGCGGCCAGATCCACGTGCAGGCCCAGGTCGAGGTCTCCGCGGTAGCTCATCGTGGTGAGGTTCCACGCGGTGCCGGCGATGGGGCCGAGCGGGTAGTTGCCCGTGATCAGGGCCCCGGCGATGAAGAGGTCGAACGGCGCCGCCCGCACGTTCGAGGTGGCGAAGTCGACCGTGAGCACCTGCTGGCGGGCGAGGCGCACGAGCATGGGCTGCGGTAGCAGGTTCACCAGCCCGGCGAGGGAGGTGGTGAGCCCCATGGCCCGCTCGGTCTTGGTGACCGCGAGTCGCTCGTGGACCTCAGCGAACCTCGTGGCGGGGTCTTCGGTGAGCGGGACGAGCACCCGGGTGGGCGTGAACGCGTTTCCGCCCGGTGAACGGTCGGTGCGCGTGCTGACCGGCATCGACATGCGCAGCTCGGCCACGCCGACGCCCTCACGGCGGTGGTAGCTGCCCGAGCCGCCGGCTGCGGCGGCGACGAAGAGGTCGTTGACCGATCCGCCGAGCGCGGTGGCCGCCGCCTTGGCGTCGGCGAGCGACACCTCGAACGTCTCGAGCCCGCGGTCGAGCGACCGCCCCGACCACAGCGGCGACCGGTGGCTGTCGACCACGCCGAGCTGGCGGACGAGCGAGCGGGTGGTGGCGGCCGTCTCGGCCGGCAGCGCGGCGAGCAGCGAGGCGACCTGCAGCGGGTCGCGCGCCCAGTCGGTGGCGGTGCCGGCCAGGCGGCGGACGACGTCGGCGCCCCGACGGGGGATCCCGCTCACCGCGTCGACGGCTCCGGCCCAGGGCGGGCGTGCGGGCGCCGGTGGGGGGCCATCGCCGACCTGCGGCGGCTCGGGCGCATCGCGCTCGGCGTCGATGAACTCGACCGACATGCGGATGCCGCCCTTGCCGTCGGTGATGGTGTGGTGCATCTTCTGCACCATCGCCGCCCGCCCATCGGGCAGGCCGTCGATCACCGTGAACTCCCACAGCGGACGGGTCCGGTCGAACGGCGTCGCTGCGATCTGGACGGCCAGCGCCCGGGCATCGGCGTCGGTGGCGCCCGCCGGCAGCTCGACCCACCGCAGGTGGGTGTCGAGGTCGAAGGTGGGATCGTCCTCCCACACGGGCGTTCCCGGGCCGAAGCTGTCGACCACGCGGCGCCGCAGGCGGGGGACGACGCGGGTGGCCCGCCACAGGCGGCGGCGCAGGCGCTCCGGATCGGGGGCGATGTCGAAGAACGTGATGTTGGCGAAGGTCGACGACAGCACCGGGTCGGCGTCGAGGCTCCACATGAGGGCTTCGACGTCGGACATCCGCTCGGAGGTGCCGTCGTTCGGGTCGGCGCTCATCGGTTGCAACCTACGCGCGCCGATCGGCGACGGCGCCTTCTGTCAGCCACGCGGCGGGGCCGGCCACACGCGCTCCGCCACCTTGGCGAACGTGATGCCGATCGCGGCGCCGGCGATGATGTCGGACGCGTGGTGCACCTTCACGTGCACCCGGCTGGTGGCCACGATGGCCGCCAGCCCGTAGAGGAGGGGAGCGGCCTTGGGGTGGCGGTGGCTCATGATCCCGGCGGCGGCGAGGGCCGAGCTGGCGTGCCCGCTGGGGAAGCTGGAGGTGCGGGGGAGGCGCACGTGGTGCGGGTGCTCCTCGAGCGAGGCCGGACGCGGCCGGCGGACGAGGCGCTTGATGCCCTGGTTGACGAGGGCCGACTCGGCGAGCAGCAGGAGGCCGAGGCGGATGGACGCATCGGCGTCTTCGTCGGAGCGGAGGCCGTCGGCGGCGGCGATGATCAGCCAGATCACGCTGAAGTCGCCGACCTGCGAGGCGATGTAGAAGACGCGGTCGGCGAGCGGGTGGCCGCGGAAGACCCGGCCCCAAGCGGCATCGACCGCCTGGTCGAAGCGATCGACCGGCGAGGACGGCGGGTCGAGCAGCGGTTCGGGTTCGACCGGGTCGGGCATCGTGGAACCCTAGGGGGCGGCGCTCACGATGCCGCAGCCGTACGTTCGGCAACGTAGGCGTCGACCAGGCTCAGGTCTCCGCCCTGGGCCGGGCAGTAGGCCCGGAACGAGCACCAGTTGCACAGCGGGCCGGGGCGCGGACGGAAGTCCTCCTTCTCGCAGGCGAGGGAGATGGCCTGCCACAGCGCCCGCAGCTTGGCCTTGAGCGCCCGGATGGCCTGCTCGGTGGGCTCGGTGGTGATGGTGAGCCCGTCGCCCAGGTAGATCAGCTGCACCTGGGCGGGGAGCACGCCGAAGAGCTCCTGGCACAGCAGGGCGTAGAAGGTGACCCCGCCGAGGCGGCCCTGCTGGTGGCTGGTGTGGGGCGACTTCCCGGTCTTGTAGTCGGTGACCACCAGTCCGCCATCGGCGTTGAGCTCCAGCCGGTCGATGATGCCGCGGATGCGGATGTCGTCGACCCGGGCCTCGAGCTTGAGCTCGAGCCCGACCGGGTGCACCTGGCTCGGATCCTCGATCTCGAAGTACCGCCGCACCAGGCGGTCGGCCTCGGCGACGAACGTGGCCTCGGCCTCCTCGTCGAGCTCCAGGCCGCTGAAATCCGGGTCTTCGCGCAGCTCCTCGAGCGCTCGTCCCAGATCCGCGATGGCCTCGGCGATGCCACGGTCTTGCGGTTCGCGGTCGAACAGGTGCTCCAGGGCCAGGTGCACCAACGTGCCGCGGGTGGCGGCGATGGACGGCTCCTCGGGCAGCTGGTCGATCGCCGAGAAGCGGAACGCGAGCGCGCAGTCCTTGAACGACGACACCTTGGAGGGCGACAGCGTGGTGGGGAGCTGGAAGGCCATGGTCGCACCGTACCCGGGGGGTCCGACAGCGGGGCCGGGTGGGCCGGAGGCGCCGGGCGGATCGGTACGATCGGCCGATGCCCGATCTCGAGCAGGAGCTGGAGGACGCCAACGCCGCGTTCTACGCCGCGTTCGAGGATCGCGACCTCGATGCGATGTCCGAGGTGTGGCTGCACGAGGACCACGTGGCCTGCACGCACCCCGGGTGGGCCTCGCTGCGGGGCTGGCCGGCGGTGGCCGCCTCGTGGTTCGCCCTGTTCCAGGGCGATCACCCCATGCAGTTCATCCTCACCAACGTGGCCGCCACCGTGCGCGGCGACACCGGGTGGGTGAGCCTCGACGAGAACCTGATCGCCGGGCCCCAGGCCCAGACCGTGGCCGCCGTCAACCTGTTCGAACGGGTCGACGGCCGCTGGCGCCTGGTCCTGCACCTCGGCTCCGGCATCGCCCCCGACTGAGGACGCCCCCTCCCGCCGGAGCGCCCCCGAGCCCCACCGGCTCCCGTCCTCGCCGCCCGAGCGAACTTGTTGCGGTGGGTGTCCTATGGAGCACTGGCTGCAACAAGTTCAGGTGATGGGGGTCCGATCGGCTCACGCCCCCGCCCCCTGCCCTGGCGAACTTGTTGAAGTGGGTGTCGCATGGAGCGCTGGCTGCAACAAGTTCAGGAGGGGGGAGGGGCGAGGGGATGGGGATGAGGGGCCGGATGGGCTCAGGCGGGGGTTCTGGGGCCGGGGCCTCTACGATGTGGTGTCCGCGACAGGGAGCCCCATGTCCACCCAGACCGAGCTCGACGAACCGATCGAGGAACCGATCGATGGCCGCACCGCTCGGGCGGTGCGCACCAAGGACGCCATCGTCGAGGCCACGCTGGGCCTGATCGACGAAGGCGACCTGCGGCCCACCGGCCCTCGCATCGCCGAGCGCGCCGGGGTGTCGGTCCGCTCGATCTTCCAGCACTTCGACGACCTCGATGCCCTGTTCTCGGCGGTGGGCGCCAAGGTGGCGGTCCGCATCGCCGGCCTGCTCCACCCGATCGACCCGGCGCTGGCGCTCGACGA
The DNA here is from genome assembly GCF_049993875.1 of Aquihabitans sp. McL0605. Classification (NCBI taxonomy): domain Bacteria; kingdom Bacillati; phylum Actinomycetota; class Acidimicrobiia; order Acidimicrobiales; family Iamiaceae; genus Aquihabitans; species Aquihabitans sp. McL0605. Next base: position 514,041 of record NZ_CP188252.1, on the reverse strand, counting down.
GCGGGTCACGGTCTTCGTCAAGCAGCGCACCGAGGTGATGGAGGCGCTCACACCGGTCCTGCGCGCCGCCCTGGTGCACGCGGCGTCGTCGACGGTGATCCGCAACCAGTTCGAGGTCGGCCACGGCTTCCTCGGGGCCCAGGTCGATGCGGTGTTCGCCACCGAGCTCGATGCTGCCGAGGAGCCGATGCTTCTGCGCGAGGCGCTCATGGTGTCGCTGTCCTGGGTGGCGTGGGACCTCCTGCGCGGCGCCGAGGGGAAGTCGGAGGACGACGCCAGCGCCGTCATCGATTGGTCCACCCGGGCCGCCTTGCGAGCGGCGGGCTTCGCGGCGTGACCGACCCGGCCGACCGTCCACCAGCGGCGCGGTCCGGGCGGCTGCCCACCGAGCGGCTGTGGGTCGCGCCGAAGCTGGCGGAGCGGTTGGCGGCGCGGCCGGTGACACCCGAGCAGCTGGCCCAGGCGCTGGCCGCCACGCACGCCTGGTTCGAGGTGAACAGCGGGTGGGCGCCACCCGATCCCGAGACGATGGCCGACTGGGCCGATGAGGGGTCGTGCCGGGCGCCCGACGAGTGCTGGACGCCGCTCCACGGTGTGTGCCGGCACGGGCTGGCGTCGTGGCAGGTCGTGCTCGACGAGCTCGCCGATCTCGACGCCGCCACCCTGCACGAGCCCTGACGCCGGCTCAGACCGTGCGGACGGCGCCGCCCCGTCGGGGGTCGCCGGCGCCCGCCCGGCCCGGCGCCACGGCGTGCACGCCGCCGAAGTACATGCTCGGCTCGGGCCACTGGTTGACGCGGTGCTCCTGCTCGAGCGCGGCGAGCACGACCGGATCGAGCCCCGGCTCGGCCTCGATGTGGTCGGCGTCCCAGTGGATGCGCGGGGCCAGGACGGCCGCTTGGAGGTCGGTGCCGTGGTCGATGACCGAGGTGAGCACCTGGAGCAGGGCCGACCGGATGCGCTTCGATCCGCCGCTGCCGAGGGCCAGCTCGACCTGGCCTGCCGGGTCGAGGACGAAGGTGGGCGACATCATCGAGGCCACGCGGAGCCCGGGGGGCGCGGCGTGGAAGCCGTCGGGGTGGAGGTCGTCCTCGCCGAGCATGTTGTTGCAGGGGATGCCCGTGCCGTCGATGACGTCGCCGGAGCACTCGCCGTTCGAGGTGGTCATGGCGGCCACGTTGCCCTCGGCGTCGGCCACGGTGACGTGGGTGGTGCCCCGGCTCACCTGGGGGCGGTCGAGCGGGTCGTCGGCCAGGTCGCCGCGCAGGGCGGCCACCACGTCGGGGTGGCCGGCGGTCCGGTCGCGGTCGACCTCGGCCATCGTGCGGACCAGCAGGAGGGCGTGCGCCGGCGATCCCGCGGCGGGGGCGGGGCCGGCAGCGTCGATGCGGGCGAGGGCGAGGCCCAGGAGCGCGCCGCCGAACGTGGGTGGCGGGTTGGTGAGCAGCCGGCGGTCGCGGTAGGCGAACCGCAGCGGCTCCCGCTCGATCACGCGGTAGGCGGCCAGGTCGTCGGTGGTGAGCAGGCCACCACCCGCGTGCAGCTGGGCGGCGAGGCGCTCGGCCTGCTCGCCTGCGTAGAAGGTGGCGTCGGGGTGGGCGCCCAGCTCTGACAGGTAGGCGGCCAGGTCGTGGTTGTGCAGCGTGTCACCGACGCCGAGCAGCGTGCCGTACGGGAAGAAGATGGCGCGGCTGCCCGGCGTGCGCTCGAGGATCGGCTCCAGGAGCATGAAGTCACCCGCTTGCGTGGCCGACACCTCGACGCCACCGTGGGCGAGCTCGATGGCCGGGGCCACGACCTGGCCCAGGGGGAGCCGGCCGAGCTTGCGGTGGACGTGCAGGTAGCCGGCGAGGACACCAGGGACCGCCACCGAGCCGGGGCCGCAGTGGAACGTCTGCTCGGCTGCCGCAAACGACACCCGGACCTCCTCGAACACGGGGTCGGCGCTCTCCGGTGGTCGACCCAGGCCGGGGGTGTCGACGAAGAAGTCGAACAGGGTGTCGGTGCCCGCCGCGGTCCGGGCGAGCAGGAACCCGCCGCCGGCGAGGCTGGTGAACCCCGGTTCGCACACGGCGGAGGCGAACCCGGCGGCGATGATCGCGTCGAACGCGTTGCCGCCGGCGGCGAGCATGAGCGCGGCCGCGTCAGCCGCCCGCTCGTGGCCCGCGGCGACGGTGCCATGAGTCGGGTGGGCAGCCATGGGCGTCGATCGTACGAGCGTCACCGGCACCACCGAGGGCATCCGCGACCGGGTGCCGTGCGTCATCACCTGACTATGGGTCGACGACGACGACGGTCCGTGCTCCGGCTGGGCCACGCCGGACGAGTCGATCGCGGGCGGCGAGAAGGTGTTCCCCGAGGAGATCGAGCAGCCATCGGCGCGACTGGTCAGGAATCCTGACGAAGGGCCGTTCGGCCTATGGCTGTCGGGGCGGCTACCTGCGACTGTGCTCGGGTGCGGTGATACGTATACGTATCGCGAGCATCGGCTGATCGAGACGGCTCGGCAGCGGCGGAACGGGGAGACGATGGTTCGGCAGTCGGCGGGTAGGTGGCTTCTTCTCGGCATGGCCGTGGTGGTGGTCGCGTCGGGCTGCAGCGGTGCTGATGGCCACTCGGAGGCACGCGGGGCATCGACGACCACGGCGGTGGTGGTTTCGCCGGGGATCGCCAAGGTGCCTGCGCCGACGGCGCCGGTGGTGCCCGCCGACGCTCGGGCGTCGGTGGCGAGGGTGGTGCGTGAGCAGCACCTCGACGCGCAGGCGGCCGCGTGTGTGGCCGTGCGGTTCCGGGCCCGACCCGCGTTGGCCCGGGCGACCGAGAAGGCGCTGACGGATGTGGGGGCGGGGTGTGCGCGGGTGGCGGACGAGATCGTGCCGACGTTCGTGGGTTCGTTGACGGCGTCGCAGCACCTGTCGTCGCGGCAGGCAACGTGTGTGGTGACCGGCCTCTACCGGCTGACCTCGGCCCAGATGGATGCCATGACGAGCGCGATGTTGAACCCGATGGCCAAGCAGGCGGCAGCGGGTCGGCGCCCTGTCACCCAGATCGTGGAGAGGTGCGCATAGATGACGGTGGAACTGGTAGCGATGGGGACGGGTCTGCACCGGGTCCACTGGCCACATGGGGGCGGACGAGGCTGGAGGGCTCGGGCGGGGTGCGCCGCCCTGGCGCTGGCGCTGGTGGCAGCGGTCACGGCCCTCGCGGTCGCCCACCCGGTCGGCCCGGCAGCCGCGACCCCGAGTGTGGCGGCGGGCTACGAGGCGATGGTGGCGGGCGACCACCCGGCGATGTGGTGGCCGATGCACTCGTCTCACCCGTTCAAAGCCAGGGCCGGTGGGGCAGATCTCGGTCTCGTTGGGACGGCAGCGACGCCGGGGGCGGTGCCGGGACCGTTCGCGGGGGCTGATGCGACGCAGCTGTCGACGTCGGCGGGTTGCGGGACTGGGGGTTGGCCGACGGCGCTGGGCGGCGCGCCTGGTTCGTCGCTCGGGCCGGCGTTCTCGATGGAGTACTGGGTCCAGCTGGCGGAGGCGACGCCGTACTTCACGACGGATGGGTCCTGGTTCGATGCCGGTTCCTTCTCGGCGGTGATCGGCGAAACAGGGGCCGCCACGGGGTCCGGCTACAACGCAACCACGGGGGTGAGGGTCCAGACCGGTGCGCTCAACACGAGCGGGCCGTTGGCGGGTTGGCACCACGTGGCCGTGGTCGCGAGCCCAACCATGCTGACGGTGGCGGTCGATGGGGTCGAAGGAACTCCAGTCGCCAGGGCGGGTACGCCGCAGACGTGGAGCGGAGGCTTCCGGCTCGAGACGAGCTCGTGCACCACGACGGTGGGCAGCGATGCGTTCTCGGAGGTGGCGGTGTACCCGTATGCGTTGTCCGCGACGGCCATCGCGAACCACGCCTGCGCCGGGCTGGGGTCGGGCTCCAACGCGTGCGGGCGGGCCTCATCGTCGGTGGCCCAGGGGTTGGGGAACCACACGGCCTCGGGCGGTGGGCTGGTGGGTGAACCGGTGAACGCGGTGAACGGGAACCTGGTGGAGAACCTCACGGACCTGTCGGCGCCGCCGGGCGTGTTCGGAATGGACTTCACGCGCACCTACAACTCCGAGGATGGCTCGGACGGCCTGTTGGGGGTGGGGTGGACGTCGCCGCTCGATGTGTCGTTGGCGGCGTTCGGGTCGACGGCCGATGGCGACGCGTCGTACGTGCTCCGGATGCCCGACGGGAGCCGGTACCCGATCGTGCAGGACGGCTCGGGCTGGTCGGTGCCGGCCGCCTTGTACGCCACGTTCACGACGGCGGGTGGGCCGAAGTTGTCGTTCGGGACGGGGGAGACGTGGACGTTCGATTCGAGTGGCCGGTTGGTGAGCCGGACCGACGGGTTGGGTCAGTCGATCGTGGTGGCGTGGGCGCCGAGTGCTGGCGTGCTGGCCACGGTGACGTCTTCGAACTCGGGGCAGGCCGGGTGGAGCTACCAGCTGCTGGGATCGGCGGGGCGGGCGTCGGGCGTGGTGGGCCCGTTCCCAGCGGGCGGGTCGACGACGGGAGCGCCCCGGGTGGACTACCACGACGCGACTGACGACGACGGGGTGCACCTGGACAAGGTCTCGCGGCCCTATGCGTCCGGCGCCGCGCCGGTGGCGTGGGAGCACTACGGCTTCGACGCCAACGGGTACGTCTCGACGATCTCTGACGACTACCTGGGTGCGACGCAGTTGACAACGGTGTCGTCGGTGTTCGACGTGGATGGCCGGGTGACGAGCCAGACGCTGTTGGGCGGTCAGACGGTGACGCTCGCGTACGCGGCTGGGGTCACCACCGTGACGAACCAAGGAGGTGCGTCGGGGCCGACGGACACGTTGGCGTACCACTACGACAGCGCCGGGAACATCACGCAGGTGACCGATCCGTGGGGCAACGTCTCGTCGCAGACGATGGCCAACGATCGGCCGACCGGGGCGACGCGGCGGCCCGCAGATGGATCGTCACCCGCGGCGGTGTCGGGCTACACGGTGGACCCGACGCGCGGGACGACGGCCGCGATCGCGCGGCCGAACCCGTCGACGGGCGCAGCGGTGGCCGATTCGGGCGGCAAGGTGTCGTCGTACTGCTCGGGCGACGACCGGCCGACCGCCCTGACGAACTCGGCGGGGATCGCGGCGACGTTGAGCTACGGGAGCTCGGGGTGCGCGGCGGGAACCGGGCTGCCCACGACCCTCACGGTCGGCGGCGCCACCACGACGAACGCGCCGGTCTCGGTGTCGGGCTCGGCGACCGATCTGCTGGCCTCATCGACCGACGCGGATGGTGACGCGACCTATGAGACGTGGCAGGTCGGGAGGCGGCAGCTGCTGTCGAGCTCGGACAACCCGGCTTCGGGGGTGTTCCGGACCACCTTCTACGGCTACGACAGCGCGGGCCGTCAGACTGTGGTGCGGACGCCAGCCGGAGTCGAGACGTGGACGAGCTACAACCCTGACGGCACGGTGGCGTCGGTGGTCGGCCCGGTCACGGTCGCGAACACGACGCGGGGCTGCCCGACGGTGACGACGGCGGCGGGGGCGCTGGCGGCGTCGTGCACGTTCCCGGGATCGCCGCCCACCGGTCCGACCACTGCGTCGGGGTACTACCTCGACGGCACGTTGAAGCAGGCGGTCGCCAACGGTCAGACCACCACCCATGCGGTGACCTATCCGGGCGGGGGCGGGGTGGTGTCGACGGTGACGCCACCCACCCACGACGAGGCCGACGGGAGCCACGTCGCCCAGGTCACGGTGACCACCACCGATGCGATGGGCCGAGTGGTGTCCACCAAGGTGGGCGATCCGGCGAAGCCGGCGGAGGTGGCCACCACCACCAACACCTACGAGGATCCGCACAACCCGACGGCGGGGCACCTGGGCCGGGTGAGCTCCACGACGTCGCCGACGGGGGTCCACACCTACTACGCCTACGACAACGATGGCCGGGTCTTCCTCACCCAGGTGGGCGGGACGCCCCCGGACCGGCTGTTGACCGGCGGGTTGACGATGGGCTCGAACGGCTGCTGGAGCGTGGCCGCGCCCTACGGCGATCCCGGCCACACCACCTCCACCACCTACGACCGCCGTGGGCGCGTCACCGACGTGTGCGGGCCGGCCGGCGACACGTCGCCCACCGGGGCCGCGGTGCGCAGCCACACTCACACCGACTACGACAGCGCCGACCGGGCGGTGGCCACCACCCAGGGCGACTCGTCGGGCCCGCAGGTGAAGACCCGCCTGGCCTACGACGCCGTCACCGGCCTACTGATGCAGAAGGTCGTGGACCTCGACGCATCGGGCGGCACGATCGACGCCAACGACCAGGTGACCCAGTACTTCTACAGCAAGGCCGGACGCCTGCTCGTCTCGTTCACCGACCCGGTCGATGCCGCGACGTTCACCTGGCCCACGGCGGCCCCGTTGGCCACCTACGACGCGTCGGGCAACCCGGTCATCAACGCACAGGGCACCCGGGTCACCCAGTACAAGCGCGACGGTGCCGGTCAGGTGACCAGCACCATCGACGCCCTGGGCCGCACCACCGCCGACACCTACGACGCCGACGGCAACGTCGCCAAGCACACCCTCCCCGGCGGCTACTACCACCAGTACGCGTACGACGCGTTCGGCAACGTCATCACCGACACCACCCCGACTCCCGCCGGAGGCACCGGCACCGTGTCGCGGAGCTGGGCGTACGACAACGACGACCGCCTCGTGGCCACCACCACCCCGCCGGCCCCCGGCAACATCGTCGCCGCCACGGTGGCCCGCGCCTACTACCCCGACGGGTCGCTCAAGTGGGTGACGAACGCGCTCGGCGGCACCGCCTCAGCCACGAACCCCAACACCACCACCTACGCCTACGACTCCCGCGGGAACCGGACCCAGCGCACCACGCTGGTCAACCCCAACCCCGCCGCGCCCACCACCTACAACACCGTCACCCAGAAGTGGACCTACAACCTCGCCGACCACGTCACGACCGCCCGTCCCGACGGCACCGCCGGTCACGCCGTCGCCTACACGTACGACGACGACACCAACCCCAACAGCGCGAGCTACCCCCATGGCACCACCACCGCCGGACAGGGGACCGGTCGGTTGCGGGTGGTCGTGCAGGCATCGGGGCGGTCGACGACGTACGGCTATGGCGCGAACGGGCTGGCCACGATGGTGTGGAACGACCAGCCCTCCACCACCGAGACGACGGCACAGACCTGGTACGACCAGCTCGGCCGCCGCACCAAGGTCCACGACACCCTCAACGGGACCAGCGGCGAAGACTCGACCTACAGCTACGACGCGCTCGGCGACCTCACTGCGTCGAGCCTGCCGCCCAGCCCATCGAACCCGACACCGCACTACAGCTACACCTACGACCTCAACGGTCTGCCGCAGAGCCTCAGCTACCCGGACGGATCGCAGCACACGTTCTTCCACGACAAGCTCGGACGGCTCACCCAATCGAACGTGATCTGGCCTGGGCTCGGCCAGGCCGATCGTGGGCTACGCGTACGACACCAACGGCAACCGCACCTCGGAGGGCGTCGACTACAACCGCGGGGTCACTACCTGGACCTACCCGTCCAACGGCGCCCCTTACCCCTCCAACTACACCCAGACCATCAACACCGCCCCCACCACCAACACCAACATCACCTGGGGCGCAGATGGCCAAGAAGCATCCGAGACCACCGGCAGCACCGCGCTGACCTTCGGGTACGACGCCGCCGGCCAGCTCACCTCGCGGACAGGTGGAACCTCGGCACAGGCCTACTCGTACGACTCACACGGTGACCGGTTGGTGGCCACCATTGATGGCACGACCACCACGTCGACGTTCAACGCGATCGGCCAGGTCGCGTCGTCGTCGGCGGTGACGGGAGCGTCGACGGTGACCAGCACCTTCGGATGGGATGCGGATGGCCGTCGTACGTCGGTGTCGGCGTCGTCGGGGCCGTCCGCGGTGTCGACCTATGACAACCGCGGCCTGCTCGCCACCCAGACCTTCACCGGAACCGGGGCACCGCCGTCGATGACCGATGCGTACAACGTCGACCGCCAGCTGACGACCATCGGGCTTCCGGCGAGCGGACAGCGGATCGATTTCGTGTGGGACGACACGACGGCGGTGCCGGTGGCGATGGATGCCTACGTGGGCTCGTCGTTGTGGACCCGGTCGAACTACGGGCTGCAGTACCTGGGCTACCAGGCGTCTTCGGGTGCGAACGCGGTGTTCTTCGCGTTCGACGCTCACCGGGACGTCGTCAACTCCTCCGACTACACCGCGCCCACCACCTACAACCCTTCGGGTGCGGTTGACGGGACGGTCCCATCAGGTGTCACGTTCGGCTACCGCGACCAGATCCAGGCCGGAGCGCTGCTCCACCTCGACAACCGCGACTACGACGCGGCGACGGCGAGCTTCACGACGCCGGACCCGCTCGGCGGCGACGACGGCACCACGACGGTGGCGAACCCGTACCACTACGGCGGAAACGATCCGCTCAACCAGATCGATCCGTCAGGTCTGCATCCGATCGACGACTCGGCGCTTGGTCCTCGGATCAACGCGGCGTGCCTGGAGCGCGGGGGCTGGCAGAACACGCGCAGCTTCTCCAAGGGCTACTTGAAGGCGTTCGGGCTGGGTTCTGTGCCGAAGCTGATCGATCCCGATGACCCGGTCTGCGACAACAGCTGGGAGACCGCTGGTACAGCGACGGGGGCTGGGTTGCAGATCGCCACCGGCGCCGAGGGGATCGAGGGCCTCGCCGATCCGGCCGAGAGCACGATCGCCCCCGAGATCGCCGGCGATGGCAGCGTCATCGGCGACGGCGACGCCATCGAACCCTCGCTCGGCGACAGCGGCTCCGCCACCGAGGAACCCGCCGGCAGCGGGGCGGGCGAAGGCGACTCCCAGTGCTCGGCAGGGGCCGGGAACAGCTTCACTACCGACACCCCCGTGTTGATGGCCGACGGCACCTACAGGGCCATCGGTGGCGTCCATGTGGGCGACCAGGTCTGGGCCACCGACCCGGCCACCGGCAGATCCCACGCTCGCGCCGTCACCGCCACCATGGCCCATGACGACGACGACCTCCTGGATCTCAGCATCACTGGCCCCGGCGGCCACGAGGGCGTGCTCCACACCACTGAGCACCACAAGATCTGGGACACCACCCGCAATGCCTGGAGCCAGGCCACCGACCTCACCCGCGACGACCATCTCCGCCAGCCCGACGGATCATCGGCCTCGGTCGTGGGCATCACCCACCGGCCTGGCGGCCAGCGGATGTTCGACCTCACCATCCAGACCGACCACACCTTCTACGTCCAGGCTGCAGACGAGACCGGCTACGCAGCCGTCCTGGTGCACAACTGCCCTGAGGATGAAGACGGTGGTGGTGGGGCAGGAATAACCCAAAAGACGGTGCGGGCGGGCGACCTGGCGGGATACACAGAGAGTCAGGCAACGCGCGGTCCGTGGTCGATTTACGAACACATGAGTGATGATGAACTCATCGATTCAATTAATAATGCACCCGATGGTGACGGCATCAATGTATCCCGTGACGGAGCAGTGTATGATGGCCATCATCGTTGGGATGAGCTCATGTTGCGTGTAAGCGACGGGAGAATTAGCGCTGATACCTCTATTCGAATTTGGATTGTGGGAGGAGAGTAGATGAACCACATCCGCCCAACCGACGCCGATTTCAGGATCTGTCAGGTGGACCTTAAGACCCTGGTTGAGCTTCAACTGAATGCAGAGGCGCGAGGTTGGTCCACGCGATGGTCATCCGTTGAGCGTCTTCGATCTCAGGTAAGCGGCAGGGCGCCGGTCCTCATGCAATCCTTCCTGCGCCAGCACGTCGGCGGAGGTGTGCAGACCTGCAGATGTCTGGTCCTCTACTCGACATTGAGTGGCGAACCACAGGGAGGAGTGGCGACGTTCGACGTCGATCCGGCCCGGCTTGCTCGTCTGCCTCGGATCGACCGAGACCCTGATGTAAGAAGTGCTCTGGTCGAAGTCTTTCGGCTGACGTCAGGGCGTATTGCGTTTGTCCCCAAGACGTGAGCGCGCCGTGGGTCTGATTCACCCCTGACCAAGGTTTCGACCACTTCCTCACCTTGAGCGTCCAGAAGGCACGCGGTTCCGTCGACGGCGGCGCGAATTCTCAGTGACTCATCTGTATTCGCAACCGTATGGATTCGTGCGATGCGAGGTTTGATGCCGGGCCTTGGGTGCGTGCCTTTCGCTGGCTGTAAGAAACGCGAGACCTCTTGAACATTTTGCCCGGTTTGGATTGAGCTCCGTCTGATTTTGGAGCGTCTGTGATTGATCGACTGGTGAATCCCTACGAGGGATTTGGGCCGTTGCGGTTCGGCATGTCGAGCGCTGCTTGTGCTCAAGTGATGGGGTACGAGCCGCGGATCTTCGAAAAGTGGGCAGGGATGGGTGGCGTACAAGTTCGAGGCCGACGGCATCTATCTCTACTTCTGGATGCGGACGAGTTGGAGTTCGTCGAGGTGGGCGGTGGCGTCGAGGTGCGGGTGGGGGATTGTTCGATCGGGAGCGAGGATGTGACCGAGGCGGTGGTGAGGCTGACGCCGTCCCAGGGTCTCGGGCGCGATAACGGCGGTGGTTCCGTGATCTTCGATGCCACAGGATTGGCGCTCTACGCCCCGCACGGCCATATCGAGGGCATCGCGGTTGCTCGGAGTGGCTACTACAAATGGAGGCACTACGCCTTGAGCCGGAGCTGGCCGCAGGGCGTGAAGAGGGCGACCCCGTGGGGCCGCCCTCTCGCGCGCTTTGGGTTCCGAGGGGCCGCTCAAGCGGCTCCTTGGGTGATCAGCCGCCGAGGGCCTTGAGGGTGCCCTGGAGCTCTTCGGTGAGGTTGGCCGGAACGGCATAACCGTCCTCGTCGCGGATCTCGTCGAAGTGGTCGCGGATGTCCTCGACGGTGAGGCTCTCGGTGTCGGTCCAGCCCTGGGTGACGCCGGTGAAGATGCGGGCCACGTGGCCGGGTCGGGTGGTGACGTTGCTCGATCCGGATGATCCGGTGTGCCACGACGGCTGGGAGGTCGGTGGCCAGGTCGTGGGCCACGGGTTGCGGGTGGTGGCGGCGGCGCTGCCGGCGCTGGGGGATGTGGCGGCAACGGACGCGAACCAGACGCTCGACGTGATCGATGACGGCCCCGAAGCGGTCGGTGACGCCGTCGATGAAGCGGTCGATGAGATCGGTGACGTGCTCGGTGATGGTGACGCGTGTGCGAACAGCTTCGCCGCTGACACCCCGGTGCTGATGGCTGACGGCACGCACAAGGCGATCTCTGATGTGCGCGTGGGAGACAAGGTCCTCGCCACCGACCCCGCCGCCGGCAAGAGCCACTCGCGCACCGTCACCGCGACGATGGTCCACGACGACGACGACCTCCTCGATGTGACGATCCGCGATGCCGCTGGCCACGAGGGAGCCCTCCAGACCACCGATCACCACAAGATCTGGGACGTCACCCGCGGCGCCTGGGTCCGTGCCGCCGACCTCACCCTCGGCGACCAGCTCCGCCAACCCGACGGAACCATCGCATCGGTCGTCGCCCTGAGCCACCGCTCAGGAACCCAACAGATGCACGACCTCACCGTCCAGGGCGATCACTCGTTCTATGCCCTGACGGCTGGTGCCGGCGAGCTGGTCCACAACGCGGTCTGTCCGTGGCAGTTGAAGACCGACCCAAACACTCACAATAAGGTTCTCGGCGGTTCACTGCCCGCTGGTGACAGGTTGAACGACATAAGCGAGGAGGATCTGCAGCAGCTGGAAGACGACCTCCGGGTTAGTATTCCGAATCGCATGACGAACCTCTGGGATCCTCAATTTGACGACGATTCCTATATTCAACACTTGAAACATGCTCAACGAATAAATCAGGAGCAGGACCTCTTGATTAGTGTCATGAAACGGCTGGGACACTAGGCTGCAAATATGAAAAAACCTGAAATGGCGTTCATTTTTCTAGGATCGAAACCGTCTGTCTTACGTGATGTCGGACGACTTATCCATACTGCTACGTCGTTGGAGGCTAGCGTCTTTGGAGCGAAGATTGATCCGGCCAGCGCGCTCATCGAGAGGTATGCTGATCCGGCTGACCCGTCCTGTGTTGTGATCATCATCTTGACAGGAGATGACTATTGCAGGGTTAAGGCTCGTCCATTGGGCGGCTGGGAGCAGCGGCCGAATCAGGATGTCATTTTGTCGCTGGGGTACTTTGTCGGGCGCCTTCCAGAGCAGCGAGTCATCGTGTTGCATGAACGCAACGTCGTCGGACCAGGCATGGTCGAGGGAGTCACGTACCTGTGCATTGAGGACTCGGATCTGCTCGTCCAGTTGGCACGAAGTCTCGAACGATGCGGTGCAACGATCGACTACTCGCTGATACCGGAGCGCCGCGCAGCACCGTAGGGTGCGACTAGTGGTTGCACGGTTGTGAGCGACTCTATCCATGAAGATGGTGTCAACCTCGAGGAAGTCGCGGCCGTAGAATGCTGCAATGGCCGGAGCATTTCTGATCCGTAGCGACAGCGCCTTCTACTGCGCTACTCGGGCATTCGATCCGGTCGTGCGGGAATTCGAGCGCGAGCTCAGCGGCTGACCTGGTAGCCAGGATCACGTGCATTTCGAGGGCGACCAATCTACCCTCAATCGGGATCGAACTTGGGGTCACGGCGACGACCCACTGAACCTCACCGCCAAGCAACTTAGATGGCTCCGACTGAATGGCTTCAATGTTTAAGCGAGAGCAAGCACAGCTACGGGCATGTCTGCAGGACCTTGTAGATAAAGGGATACTGAATATGGAGGCTGAATATGGAGGCTGAATTTGGTGTCGAAGGAGTGCGCCTATTTCTCGACCCATTGGAGTACGGTTTTGTTTTCAGGTGCATTACTGACCGCTTGTCCACCCTGCCGGAATGGGAGATAAAACCTCGCCTTGGCGTATTGCCAAATGAGGCGATCTCGATGCTGGACGCGCTCCTTGCGGCCGAGACAAATGCGCGGCGTAGCGGCGATCACTGGATGCGACCCCGGCCTGAATAACCCACATCGCACTTTGTGCGAAGTGGGGCCTTCCGCTCGGGCGGGTGGTTATGGCCCCTGCATGAGGAATTTTGGTTTCCCTCGGCGCGTCGTGGCCGAGGGTCGTGTGAAGTCGATTGCGGTTCTACCAGTTGGCCCAGCGGAAGATCGCATCGCGTGCTCGGCTCGGTCGCGAGCCGGCACGCAGATACTCCCCTGGCCCGTGCGCGGGTCAAGAGGGCGGGCCCCTTGGGGCCGCCCTCCTGTGCGCTTTGGGTTTCCGAGGGCCGGTGAAGCGGCTCCTCGGGTGATCAGCCGCCGAGGGCCTTGAGGGTGCCCTGGAGCTCTTCGGTGAGGTTGGCCGGGACGGCGTAGCCGTCCTCGTCGCGGATCTCGTCGAAGTGGTCGCGGATGTCCTCGACGGTGAGGCTCTCGGTGTCGGTCCAGCCCTGGGTGACGCCGGTGAACACGCGGGCCACGTGGCCGCCGCCGCACGAGTACACCTCGCCGGTGACCGGGCAGTCCTCGTGGGCCAGCCAGGCCACGACGGGGGTGATGAACTCGGGGCCGAGCTTGTCGACGAGCGGGCCGAGGAGATCCTCGGTCATGCGCGACTTGGCGACCGGGGCGATGGCGTTGGCCTTGATGTTGTTCTTGGCCCCTTCGACCGCGAGCACGCGGGTGAAGCCCACCAGGCCGGCCTTGGCGGCGCCGTAGTTGGTCTGGCCGAAGTTGCCGAAGATGCCGGCGGCCGAGGAGGTGTTGACGATGCGGCCGTAGTTCTGGTCGCGCATGTGCTGCCAGGCGGCGTGGGTGACGTAGAAGGCACCCTTGAGGTGCACGTCGATGACGGGCTCGAGCAGCTCGGGGGTCATGTTCTTGAACGCGGCGTCGCGCAGGATGCCGGCGTTGTTGATGACGATGTCGACCTTGCTGAACGTGTCGAGCGCGGTCTGGATGATGGCCTGGCCGCCCTCGGGGGTGGCCACGGAGTCGTAGTTGGCGACGGCTTCGCCGCCGGCCGCCTTGATCTCGTCGACCACCTGCTGGGCGGCGGTGTGGGACCCGCCCTGGCCGTCGACCGACCCGCCGAGGTCGTTGACCACGATGAGGGCGCCGCGCTTGGCGAGCTCGAGGGCGTGCGAGCGGCCGAGGCCGCCTCCGGCACCGGTGATGACCGCAACCTTGCCGTCGTAACCGAGATCTGCCATGGGGGACTCCTTGTGCTGCGCGAAAGGTGGGGAACGGGAGGCTATCGGGAGGCCCTCCTCCGGCCGAAACGGCGGGTCGGCACCCGCTCGGAGGCGATCCTGTCGTGGTCCGGTCCCTATGCTCGCCAGGCCAGCGACGCCACAGGGGGCACCGATGTCAGGTTGGAACTACGCCGAGATCTGGGAGACGGTCGCCAGCCAGATCCCCGATGCACCCGCCCAGATCCAGGGCAGCACCAGCTACACGTGGCGGGAGTTCGACGAGCGCGCCAACGGGGTGGCCCACACCCTCCTCGAGGCGGGCGCGGTCGAGCAGGACAAGGTGGCGCAGTACCTCCACAACTGCCCGGCCTACATGGAGAGCATGTTCGCCTCGTGGAAGGCGGGCCTGGTCCCGGTCAACACCAACTACCGCTACGCCGACGACGAGCTCGTCTACCTGTGGGACAACGCCGATGCGGTCGCGGTGATGTTCCACGGCACGTTCGCCGGCAACATCGAGCGCATCGTCGACCGGGTCCCCAAGGTGCGGACCTGGCTCTGGGTCGACGACGGCAGCGGGCCGTGCCCGTCGTGGGCCACGTCGTACGAGGATGCCGCCGCCTCTCACCCCGAGCGGGTCGAGGCCCCGTGGGGCCGCGACGGCGACCACCTCTACATGCTCTACACCGGCGGGACCACGGGCATGCCCAAGGGCGTGATGTGGCGCCAGGACGACAACATCCGCAACATCATCGCCCTCGGCGTGAACCCCCGGTACGGCGAGGACCCGGTCGACTACGACGTCACCCGTGAGCTGGTCCAGGCGCCGGGCATCGTCAGCGTGCCGGCCTGCCCGCTGATGCACGGCACCGGCTGCATGACCCAGCTGATCGCCCTCTCGGGCGGCGGGTGCGTGGTCACGCTCGAGAGCCCCCACCTCGACATCGAGGAGCTGTTCGACACGCTCGAGCAGCACCGCGGCAACACCACGGCCATCGTGGGCGATGCGTTCGCCAAGCCCATGCTGCGCGCCCTCGACGCCGAGCCCGACCGCTGGGACCTCACCAGCCTCTACGTGTTCACCTCGTCGGGGGTGATGTTCTCGGAAGCCTCCAAGCTGCGCCTCATCGAGCACCTGCCCCACGCCATGATCGTCGACGCCTTCAGCTCGTCGGAGGCGGTGGGCATGGGCCAGTCGGTGTCGGCCGCCGGCGTCGATCCCGACACGGCCACGTTCAAGCTGGGCGAGCACACCAAGGTGTTCACCGACGACCTGCGCGAGGTGGCCCCCGGCTCGGGGGAGATCGGCCGCGTCGCGGTCGGCGGCCACCAGCCGATCGGCTACTACAAGGACCCCGAGAAGACCGCGGCCACGTTCCTGCAGGTCGACGGCAAGCGCTTCTCGATCCCAGGTGACTTCGCCACCGTCGAGGCCGATGGCACCATCACCCTCCTCGGTCGCGGCTCGGTCTGCATCAACACCGGTGGTGAGAAGGTCTTCCCCGAGGAGGTCGAAGAGGTCCTCAAGACCCACGAGGCCATCCGCGACGCCGTCGCCGTCGGGGTGCCCGACGAGAAGTTCGGCGAGGCCATCACGGCGGTGGTCGAGCTGGCGCCGCAGACCGAGCTCGACGAGGCCGCCATCATCGCCCACGTCAAGGGCAAGCTGGCGTCGTACAAGGCCCCCAAGCGCGTGGTGCAGATCGACACCATCGGTCGCGCGCCCAACGGCAAGGTCGACTACAAGCGCCTCAAGGCCTACGCCATCGACGAGCTCGGGCTCGGGCTCGACGACTAGGCGCTACCCGACACCGCGAGCCTGGAGCTGGGCGACGAGCTCCTCGAGGGCGCGACGGTAGGGCGGCAGCACCGGCAGGCCGAGGTGGCTCGATGCGGTGGTGGCCAGGGCCGCGTTCGCGGGGCGCCTCGCCGCTCGTGGGGGTTCGAGCCCGCTGGTGGCGATGGGCCGCACCCGCTCCGGATCGAGGCCCGCCGCCGCCAACACCTCGCGTGCGAGCTCGAACCAGCTCACGGTGCCTACGTTCGTGAGGTGGAACGTCCCGGGGTGGCCGGCTACGCCGAGCTCGAGCAGGGCGGGGGCGAGGTCGGCCACGAAGGTCGGGTTGCCGATCTGGTCGTCGACGAAGGTCAAGGTGTCCTGGCGGCGGGCGAGGTCGAGGACCGTCCTCACCGTGCTCGAGCCGTGGAGCCCGGCCAGCCACGACGTCCGGGCGATCGTGTGGTGCGGCCCCAGCGCCCGCTCGCCGGCCAGCTTCGACGTGCCGTAGACCGACTGCGGGTTCGGGCGGTCGTCCTCGACGTAGGGGGACGCCTTGGTCCCATCGAAGACGTGGTCGGTGGACACGTAGAGCACGCGCGCACCGATCCGGTCGGCGGCCCTTCCCACGTGCTCCGTCCCGGCGGCGTTGACGGCCGTGGCCCGCTCGGGATCGCCCTCGCAGTCGTCCACCGCGGTCCAGGCGGCGGTGTGGATGATCAGCTCGGGGTGGACGCGCTCGACCGCCCGCTCGACCTGGTCGCGATCGGTGATGTCGGCCGGGACCTCGCCGCTGCGGCTGGTCCCGACGACGTCGTGACCACCTCGCGACGCGTGCTCGACCACCTCACGGCCGAGCATGCCGGTGGATCCCGTGACGAGGATCCTCACGACGACGGCCTCAGTCCTGCCGTGGGAAGCGCGGGTGCCGGGCGGCCTCGATCGCGGCGCGCTCGGGGTTGGTGCGATCGCGCTCGGAGAGGATGGGGTCGGCGAGACCCCAGTCGGCTCCGATGGCCGGATCGTCCCATGCCACGCCGAGCTCATCGACGGGGTCGTAGTAGCGGTCGACGAGGTAGGCGAGGGCCAGATCGGTGATCGACGCGAAGCCGTGGGCGACACCCGGAGGGATGTAGACGCCGAGGTGGCGGTGGTCCTCCCCGGCCCGCTCGCCCAGGTCGAGCATCTGGGTCGCCCCCTCGGTCGGGCTACCGATTCGGAGGTCGTGCAGCACCACGCGGGCGTGGCCCTGGGTGACGTACCAGTAGTCGGATTGGTGCAGGTGGTAGTGCAGGCCCACCACCGAACCGGCCTTCCGCTCGGCCCGGTTGCCCTGGACCATCTCGCGCGCCGAGGGGAACCACTGGCGCCGGTAGGTCTCGACGAAGACGCCGCGCTCGTCGCCGTGGATCGTGGGGTGCACGGTGGACACCCCGTCGATCGCCTCGCTGGGTCGGACGTCGGCCATCGCTACGAGAGGTCCTCGGCGCCGTGGGTGCCGTGGAGCGGCCAGCCGGCGGTTGGGGGACGTGGTGAGCGGTTGATGGTGCTGTCCTTCCGATGAGCAGACCGGCCGGGGAGCAAGGCGTGGCGCTCGTCCCCGACGGTGACCGTAGTTCTGGCCCGCACCCCGGCCGAGGTGCGTCCGCCGGGCGGAGCCCCGGGGGCCTGTGCCCGGCTACGTTCCGCCGTGATGGACTTCGAGCTGCCCCCGTCCGATGACCCGCGCCGCGTGGCGGTGCAGGACTGGCTGCGCGACCATCCGTCGCCATCGGGGCGGGACCTCGCCGAGGCCGGGTACGTGTCACCGCACTGGCCCGAGCCGTGGGGGCTGGGCGCCGACCCGATCCACCAGCTCATCATCGACGAGGAGCTGAAGGCGGCGGGCGTCCGGCGCCCCGTCAACCCGATCGGCATCGGCTGGACCGGGCCCACCCTCATCCACGCCGGCACCCCCGAGCAGCAGGCGCGTTACCTGCCCAAGCTGCAGTCGGGCGAGGAGATGTGGTGCCAGCTCTTCAGCGAGCCCGAGGCCGGCAGCGACCTGGCCGCCCTCGGCACCCGGGCCGTCCGCGACGGCGACGAGTGGGTGGTCAACGGCCAGAAGATCTGGACCTCGCTGGCCCAGTTCTCGACCTACGGCATCCTCATCGCCCGCACGAACCCCGAGGTGCCCAAGCACAGCGGGATCACCTACTTCGTCTGCCCGATGGATACGCCGGGGATCGAGATCCGTCCGATCATCGAGATGACCGGCGAGCACCTGTTCAACGAGGTCTTCCTGACCGACGTCCGGCTGCCGGCCGACTCGGTGGTCGGCGAGGTCGATCGGGGCTGGGAGCTGGCGAAGGTCACGCTCGGCAACGAGCGGGTCTCGCTGTCGTCGGGCGGCGCGCTCTGGGGGATGGGCCCCACCGGCGCCGACCTCATCGACCTCGTCCGCGACGCCGGCGGGACCACTGATCCGATCCTCCGGCAGCGCCTCGCCCGGCTCCACACCACCGAGGAGCTCCTGCGGCTCATCCGGCTCCGCACCGTGTCGGCGCTGGTCCGAGGCTCGTCGCCCGGTCCCGAGGCCTCCATCCGCAAGGTGCTCGCCGACGAGCACGGCCAGGCGATCATGGGCCTCGCCAAGGACCTCGCGGGGACGGCCGGCCTGCTGACCGACACCGGACCGCTGGGCACCGACCCGGCCGGGTGGCACCGAGGGTTCCTGTTCGCCCCGGCGCTGACCATCGGGGGCGGCACCGGCGACGTGCAGCGCAACATCCTGGCCGAGCGGGTGCTGGGCCTCCCGCACGACCTCGACGCCGAGGTGGGCCTCACCTGGGCCGAGGCCCGGGCCGGGGGCCGCACCCGCTCGTAGCGACGCAGGCGACCGGCCCGCGGAGGTCAGTCGGCGAGGGTGATCTCGTCGGTGATCGGTTCGAGGACCGCGGCGGGCCCGCCGAACGCCGGGAGGTCCTGCACCGGCGCCACGAGGTGGTGCTGGGTCAGGTCCATGGCCCGGGCGCCGTACACGGCGGCGGCGAAGCAGGCGACGGCCCCGACCAGGATCCCGGCCCGGGCGCCGGAGACGTCGGAGATCCAACCGACGATCGGGCCACCGATGGGCGTGGAGCCCAGGAACACCATGGCCTGGATGGCCAGCACCCGGCCGCGGTACTCGGCGCCGGCGAGCAGCTGGACGATGGCGGTCGACGAGGTCATGAAGAAGACCGAGGCGAGGCCGAGGGCGATGGCGGCGGGGAAGGCCAGGCCCAGGGTGGGGGCCAGGGCCAGCAGCACCATCGAGATCCCGAACGCGATCGACGACTGGACCAGGTGCTTCGGGGTGGCGTCCTTGCGGCGGGCGGACAGCAGGGCGCCGACGAGCGAGCCGACGCTCAGCACCGAGAACAAGATGGTGAACGAGCCGGTGCCGCCGCCGAGGGGGCCCTTGACGAGCAGCGGGACGGTGACCGAGAAGTTGAAGGCGAAGGTGCCGATGATGGCCATCATCACGAGGGGCACGAACAGGTTCGGCGTGGCCCGGATGTAGCGCAGGCCCTCGCGGACCTGGCCCTTGGCCTTGGCGGTGGGTGCCGAGCGGAAGAGCTCAGCGGGCCGCATCATGAGGAGGCCGGCGATGACCGCGGTGTAGGTGAGGCCGTCGAGGATGAACGGCCAGCCGAAGCCGAACGCGAGGACCAGCACGCCGGCCAGCGCCGGCCCGACGACGCGGGAGCCGGTCATGATCGCGGTGTTCAGGCTGACCGCGTTGGGAAGGTCTTCGGCCGTGACCATCTCGGTGACGAACGAGCGCCGGGTCGGGTTGTCGAAGGCGGTGATCACGCCCTGGATCGCCGCGAGGATGAAGATGGCGGGGATCGTGGCGTGGCCGCTCAGGACGAGGATGCCGAGCGCCAGCGACTGCGCCATGGCGGCGGCCTGGGCGGTGATCAGGAGCTTGCGCTTGTCGGCCCGGTCCGCCACGGCCCCGGCCCAGGCCCCGAGCAGCAGGACGGGGCCGAACTGGAAGGCGGTGAGGAGGCCGAGCATCGTGCCGGAGTGCGACAGGCTGAGCACCAGCAGGGTCTGGGTGATCATCGTCAGCCAGGTGCCGGTCTGCGAGATCAGCTGACCGATGAAGAAGAGCTTGAAGTTGCGGTGCCGCAGCGAGCGGAACGTCTCGTGGGCGGCGGAGTTGAGCTTGTCGGTCATGACTGCGATTCGGGGGGTTGCGGTTGCGGGGGGAACGACTTGGGCGGCGTGGTGAGGTGCTCGAGCACGACGAGGGCATCGGTGAGGGTGGCCAGCTCGTGGGGCGGCAGCGCCTCGAGGCGGTTGGTGAGCCAGGCGGTCTTGCGGGCCCGGATCTCGGCCATGAGGGCCTCGCCGGCGGGGGTGGTGGACACCCGGCTGACCCGGCGGTCGGCGGGATCGGACTCACGGACGACGTAGCCCGAGGCCTGGAGCTTGTCGACGATCTTGGTGGCGGCAGGCGCCCCGATCTGCTCCTCGTCGGCGAGCGTGCCGATGGGGAGGGGACCGCTCCGCGTGATGGTGGCCAGGGCGGCGAGCTGGGTGGGGGAGAGGCTGGCATCGGCCTGCTGGCGCAGGATGCGGGCCAGCCGCGTGACGCTGAGGCGCAGCCCGGCGGCGAGCTCCTGGGCGGCGAGCGACGGTTCGGTTGCGGTGGTGGTCACGGAAGGCATCGTACCGTACAACTGCTTTCCATGGGAAACTATTTCCCTGGCGAACGAACAATCCGGCAGGTCCTCGTCGCCAAGTGGCGGGAGCAGCCCGTGACCGGGCACGATTGCGGGCCATGGCCAAGACCGCAGTCGTCTCGAACCACCTGACCAAGGGCGCCAAGGTCGTCGCCACCGCCGAGCTGCGCGACGTGCCCGAAGGCACCGCCGGCAAGGTCATCCTGGTCAACGGGCTCACCTGGATCCGCTACTGGGTCCGGTTCGAGAACGGCGTGGTGCTCGGCTCGGTGTCGCGGGACAAGCTCGCCACCAAGCAAGACCTCGAGGACCAGCGCAACGGCGTCACCAGCACGGCCGTCGAGGCCGACAGCGGCGGCGGCGACGATGCCGGGGCCGACGACGGTGGCGGCGGCGGCCAGACCACCCCCAACGGCACGTTCGTGCCCCAGAAGTTCATCGACCGGGCCAAGGCGGCCCGGGAGCGCCTCGCCGCCTGATCCCGCCCGCAGGTCCCCCCTCCGGCTGACGATCGAGCCGGAGCGCCTCGCTAGGGTTGACCCGCCGGTCAAGGCGGTCGGTCAGCGATCAAGGGGATCCCTCGTGCAGATCAGCATGCAGCTCAGCTACAGCGGCGGCTTCAAGGAGGCGGCCGACACGGTCGCCGAGCTCGAGCGCGCCGGGCTCGACCTGGTGTGGGTGGCCGAGGCCTACGGCTTCGACGGGGCCAGCCTCATGGGCTACCTGGCCGCCAAGACCTCCACCGTGCAGATCGCGTCGGGCATCCTGCCGATCTACACCCGCACGCCCACGCTGATCGCCATGACCGCGGCGGGCGTCGACGCCCTGTCCGACGGTCGGTGCGTGCTGGGCCTCGGCGCCTCGGGCCCGCAGGTGATCGAGGGCTGGCACGGCGTGAAGTACGACGCCCCGATCGGCCGCACCCGGGAGATCATCGACGTGTGCCGCGAGGTGTGGGCCCGCGAGGACAAGCTCACCCACGAGGGCCGCTACTACAACATGCCGCTGCCCGAGGGCGAGGGCACCGGCCTCGGCAAGCCGCTCAAGATCATCGCCCACCCCGTGCGCCCCCGGATCCCGATCTGGGTGGCCTCGCTCGGCCCCAAGAACGTGCAGATGACCGCCGAGGTGGCCGACGGCTGGATGCCGATCCTGTTCGACCCGGCCAAGGCGGCCGACGTGTGGGGCGAAGACCTCGCCATCGGGGCGGCCGCGCGCGACGCCAGCCTCGACACCCTCCAGATCACCGCCGGCGGCATCGTCGCCATCGGCGACGACGTGAAGGGCATGCTCGACTTCGTACGGCCGATGGTGGCGCTCTACGTCGGCGGCATGGGCGCCCGCGGCAAGAACTTCTACAACACCCTGTTCCAGCGCTACGGCTACGAGGCCGAGGCCAAGGAGATCCAGGACCTGTACCTCGACGGCAAGAAGAAGGAGGCGGCGGCGATCATCCCGCAGGACTTCCTCGAGGCCATCTCGCTGGTCGGTCCCGAGGGCTACGTGAAGGAGCGCATCGCCGCGTTCGGCGAGGCGGGCGTCACCCACCTCAACGTGATCCCCGTGCCCACCGGCGACCAGACCCAGACGAGCATCGTCAGCTCCCTCAAGGAGTGGGCCAGCTAGTCCCGCGGGACCGGCCGGGCTGCTCCGGCCCGATCAGACCCGGTCAGGAGCCGCCGTGGGCCGCCCGGGCGGCGTCGAGGATCTCCTGGCAGGTGGGGCACACCTGGTAGCGGCCCGGATCCCGCGTGGGGACCCAGGTCTTGCCGCACAGCGCGGTGACCGGCGTGCCGGTGATGTACGCCTCGGTGACCGCCGAGGCGGGCACCACCACGTGGGCGAACTTCTCGTGGTCGCCGTCGTCGGTCACCGGGTTGGTGACCTGCTCGGTGGTGGTGTCGACCGTGGTCTCGAGCTGACTCATGCCCACGAGTCTGACGCCTGGCGCGGCCGACGGCTACTTCGGGGCCTGGAGGCGCTGGAGGAAGGCGGCGACGTCGTCAGCGTGGGCTCTGGTGAAGGCGCTGGTGAGGTGGCCCTCGTCGGCGTAGACGTAGCGGCCGTGGCTCCAGATGGCGCACGGGTCGCCCTCGCACGCCAGGTCGAACGTGTCCATGGTGGCGTCGGCGCCGAGCACGCGGCGCTCGTTGGCGATGTGGCGCTTGACCCGGCGCTGGGCTTCGGTGCGGCTGCGCCCGCAGGCCTCGAGGTCGTGGGTCTCGGCCATGCACTCGAGCGGCTCGGGGTAGATGCGCGGGTTGTCGAGGAGGGCGCCGACCGTGGCCCCCTGGGCGGTGAGCTCGTCGCGCATGATCTTGAGGGCGTCGGCCCAGACGACCAGCTGGTTGCCGCGGCCCTCCACCTGGTTGCCGTCGGCATCGGCCACCTGGCGGGTGAGGTCGCTGCCGACGAGGACGACCGTCTCGGGCCGGGTGTCATCGATGAGCCGGCGGGTGGCGGCCTGGTAGTCGACGCAGTCCTGGTTGAGCTTGTGGGTGACCTCGGAGATGGTGGGGACCTGCACGCCGGGGCAGGTGCTGGCGGCCCGGACGAGCACCCGCAGGCCCAGGTCGGTGCCGGCCTGGTCGAACGCCGGGGTCCAGGACATGGCGTGGGAGTCGCCGGTCACCACGATGGTGCGGTCGGCCGTGGCGTCACCCACGGTGCAGACCTTGGCGCCGTGCGGATCGCGGCTCCACCGGCAGACGTCGAGCCAGTCCTTGTCGGCGGCGGCGGCCAGATCCCGCTGGAAGCTGCCCTTGAAGACCTGGTCGCGGTGGATGTTCACACCCACGGCCCCGGCGAGGGCGAGGGCGGTGAACCCGATGGCCATGGCGGCGGTGGCGGACCCCGAGCGGTTGAGGCGCGGCGACCGCCGGATGGGGTCCTCGAGGAGCCGGAGGCTGACGTACGCCACGCCCAGGGCGGCGATGGCCGCGCCGAGGCGCACGGTGGCGGTGTCGTGGTCGAGGGCGAGGACGGTGAGCACCATCGCCGGCCAGTGCCACAGGTACCAGGAGTACGACACCCGGCCCAGCCACCGGAGCGGACCGACGGCCGCGACCCACGTGGCCTTCGACCACGAGCCGGCGGCGATCACGGCGACGGTGCCGAACACCGGGATCAGCGCGGCGCGCCCCGGGAAGGGGGTGGAGGCGTCGTAGGTGTGGGCGACCGCCAAGATGGCCACCAGGCCGCCGACGCCGAGCACCGCCGCGGTCAGCGGCCGCAGCGTCCCGCGGATCCGAGTGGTGGCCACCGCGAGCAGGCCGGCGACGCCGAACTCCCAGGCCCGCGAAGGGAGGCCGTAGAACCCCAGCGGGCTGCCGCTGGCCACCAGCGACGTGCTGATCGCGAACGACCCGACCGTGAGCACGGCGAGCATCGCGACCAGGGCCGTCTGCGAGCGGTGGAGGCGCCGGCCCACGGCGAGCGCGCCGGCGAACACGAGGGGCCACACCAGGTAGAACTGCTCCTCCACGGCGAGCGACCACGTGTGGAGCAGGGGCGACGACGCCACGTCGGTGGCGAAGTAGTTGCTGGTCTGAGCGGCGAAGTGGTAGTTCGCGTAGTACAGCGATGCGGCCACGCCCTGGGCGGAGAGCTCGCTCCACCGCAGCGGCATCAGCACCACCGTCCCCGCCACCAGCGTCACCAGCA
This sequence comes from Aquihabitans sp. McL0605, assembly GCF_049993875.1. Classification (NCBI taxonomy): domain Bacteria; kingdom Bacillati; phylum Actinomycetota; class Acidimicrobiia; order Acidimicrobiales; family Iamiaceae; genus Aquihabitans; species Aquihabitans sp. McL0605. The sequence goes on along the minus strand of NZ_CP188252.1, from coordinate 489,579 downwards.
CCATCACCGACATGGCGGGCACCAGCCGGCGCAGCCGCCTCGCCCAGAACCCGCCCAGGGCGATCCGCCCCGACGACGAGTGCTCGGCGAGGAGGTTCCGGGTGATCAGGTACCCGGAGATCACGAAGAACACGTCGACACCGACGAACCCGCCGTCGAGGCCGGGGATGTGGGCGTGGTACAGCACCACCAGCACGATCGCCACGGCGCGGAGCGCGTCGACATCGGGGCGGAAGGTCGGCTTGGCGGGTCGGCGCTCGACCGTTGGTTCCGGGACGCGCTCGCGGTCGAGGGTGGTGGCCGACATGAGGTGCTGACGGTAGTTGAGCCGGGCTGGCGAGCTGGAGGCGGGTGGCGCTCAGCTGCTGCTGGGAGGCGCGTAGGCGCCGTCGCGGCGCAGGACCTTGCGGTGCCACCGGCCCGGGGTGATCGCGATGGCTCGGGGCTCGTCCTCGAACAGCCAGCGGGCGAAGTTGCGGCGCGTCCACGGGGTGAGGTCGGCCACGCGGATGGCGCTGCGGGCCCCCCGGCGGTGCTTGAGCGCCCGGATGAGCAGCAGCGACATCTTGTGGTCGGGCACCAGGTCGCGAGCGACCGCCTGCTCGTAGCCGGCCCTGACCGCCCCGGGTGCCGCGCCGGAGCGGATGATGGCGGTGGCGGCCTGCTGACCGGTCAGCAGGGCCTGGCCGATGCCCTCGCCGGTCATCGGGTCGGTGACCGCGGCGGCGTCGCCGACCCACAGCACGCGTCCGGCGGTCAGGGCCAGCTCGCCCACCCGGGCGGGGATGGGCCACGCCTGGTGCCGGTCGTCGGCCACGGCATCAGGGCCGAGCACCTCGGCGATGTGGGGCCGGGCCAGGAGCTCGGGCCACAGGGCCTTCATCTCCTTGGTGGCGATCTTGGCGCCCCGCTGGATGCCGAAGCCCACGTTGGCGCCGCCGTCGGGGAGCGGGAACGACCAGGCGTAGCCGGGCAGCAGGTCGGGCTCGAACCACACCCACAGGTCGCGGGCGGCCGGGCCGACGTCGTGGAAGTACTGCCGGAACGCGTGCCAGTCGCCCAGGTAGCCGGGGACGGCGGTCCCGAGCAGCTTGCGCATGGGCGACCACATCCCGTCGGCGGCGATGACGTAGCCGGCGGTGACCGTGGAGCCGTCGGCGAGGGTCAGGACCACCTGCGTGCCCTCGTCGGTGGCCCCGGTGACCTCGGCGTCCTCGTGCACCTCGGCACCGGCCTTGCGGGCCAGGTCGACGATGGCGGCGTCGAGGTCGGTGCGGCGCATGACCGCAGCGAACTGACCGCGGTGGCGCGGCAGCGGGAAGGTGGCGATGCGGCCCGAGGGGGAGACGACGTGGATGTCGTCGACGGGGGTCCACGAGGCCACGGCGTCTGGGCGCACGCCCAGGTCCTCGAGGATGCGCAGGGCGCCGGTGGTGATCCCGTCGCCGCAGATCTTGTCTCGCGGGAAGGTGGCCTTGTCGAGGAGGGCGACGGACCGACCGGCGCGGGCCAGGGTGATGGCGGCCGCCGCCCCTGCGGGGCCGGCGCCGACGATCGCCACGTCGGCCACGGTGGATTCGGTCACGGTTCGGAGGGTACGGCCCGCCGGCCCGGTGGCTCCAACCGGGGCGGGGGCACCGAGCCGGCCACGGCTAGGCGGGCCCGGCGGCCAGGATCTCGTCCCAGCCGGCTCGGTAGGCGGCCACGAACCGGTCGGGCTCGGTGACGGCGGCCGGATCGAGGTTGATGCCGATGTGCACCTCGTCGAGGTAGGAGAGCAGCGTGACGTTGACGGCCGACCCGGCCATCGGTCCCAGCGCGAACATCGATCGGATGCTGGCGCCGGCGGTGAACAGCTGGAACGGGGCGCCGGGCACGTTGCTGGCCACGACGTCGATGCCCCGCAGGGCGGCGCCGAAGAGCCCGGTGGTGACCGAGGTGGGCAGGCGGTTCAAGACGACGGCGAGCGGATCGACCAGGGCCAGCGCGGGCTCGGCCCGTTCGGCGCGGACGAGCTCGCTGATGGCGGCCATCGCCGCCTGCGGCTCCCGCAGGTCGAGGGGGAGCGGGAAGCGGGCGGGGGCGAAGTGGTTGCCGGTCTGCTCCGGATCGGATGCGTCGCGGATGTTGATGGGCATCGAGATGCGCACGTGGTCGGTGGGGTGGCCGAGCTCCTCGTGGTAGCGGCGCAACCCAGCGGCGGTGGCGGCGAGGAAGGCGTCGTTGAGCCGGCCCCCGGCCGCCTTGGCGGCGGCCTTGGCCTCCGGCAGCGAGAGCGAGACCGTGTCGAAGTGCATCGACAGGGAGCGCCCCTTCATGATCGGTGAGAGCGGGTCGGCAGCCGGAGCGGCGAGGCGGGCGACCGACGACGCGGTCTCGGACAGGCGTTTGGCGGAGCCGAGCGGGTCGGCGAGGGCGGCGCTGGCGGCCGCGGCGGCGACGGACGGGAGGCGCTTGGCGATGCCCAGCCCGCGCCGCTGCTCGTGCTGGAAGGCGTCGACGAAGCGGCTGACCTGGCCGAGCACCTCGGCTGCGGGGGCGTCGGGCATCTCCTCGAGGGCGGCGTCGCGCTCGAGCTCGAAGAGGACCAGGGCGATCTGGACCGCGCCCACGCCGTCGGTGATGGCGTGGTGGATCTTCATGATGAGGGCGGCGCCCCCGTCGGCGAGGTCGCTGACCACCATGGTCTCCCAGAGCGGCCGGGCCCGGTCGAAGCCCTGCATGGCCATGGGCTGGGCCATGTCGAGCACGGACCGGAGGTCTCGGTCGCCGACGGCGCGGACCCAGCGCAGGTGGTAGTCGAGGTCGAAGTTGGGGTCGACCTCCCAGCGTGGCGGGGCGATGGAGTACGGGTTGCCTCGGACCCGCTGGCGCATGCGGGGCACCAGGCGGGTGCCGCGTTCGAGCAGGTGGCGGAGGCGCTTCTCGTCGGGAGGGGCGTCGAGCATCATCACGGCCGTGATGGTGGATCGCAGGAGCGGGTCCTTCTCGATGGTCCACATCAGCGCATCGGAGTCCGTCATCCGATGCTCGAACCGAAGCTCCTCCATGCGCCCTGCCCTGCCCTTCGCACCAAGCCAACCGCCCCAGTCTGCCAGCCCCGCCCCCAGACCGGAGCAGCCGACCGGCGAGGAAGGGCGACCGAGCGAGCCCCAGTGAGGATCGAGCCACGAGCGCGAGGAGGGGTACCGAGCGAAGCGAGCCCGGGGGGTTTGGGGGGCGGAGCTTGCGGAGCCCCCCCAAGACCGAAGGGGTGCGACGAAGTCGTGCCCCTGAGCGGAATCAGCCGGCCGTCAGGCCGTCGAACAGTTCGAGGAACGGAGTGAGGCGCAGCCGAACGAGTGACGAGAGGACTAGCAGGACGTGTGCCCCTCGTCGCGGTACCTCGCGCCGAAGGAGTCGGTGCCGGTGCGGCCGTCTTCGTAGTGGATGGTGCGCACCGTGTGGACCGTGGTGCAGCTGCCGCTGCGGCCGGTGGTCTGGCCGGTCTGCTCACCCCAGGCGTACTGGGTGGAGTACAGCGTGATCGTGAGGCTGGTGTCGGTGTAGCTGGTCCAGATCATGATCCCGTAGGGGGTGTTGTTCTTCCAGGCCATGTCGGGGTTGGGGAAGCCCATGGTGGCCTCGCGGCCGAACGGGTACCGGTCGAAGTGCTCGGAGTGGGCTTGGTACTTCTCGATGGGGAGGCCGGCGAAGAAGGCGGCGTTGAACATGGTGGTGGCGAACTGGGAGACGCCGCCGCCCACCTCGTCGACGTGCTCGCCGTCGGCGATGGCCCCGGCGGTGACGAAGCCCTTCTCGGTGGTGCGCTGGCCGACCGTGCCGTTGATGGAGAACGTCTCGCCGGGCTTGACGAGGGTGCCCCGGACGATGTCGGCGATGCGGTGGATGTTGGTGACCCGGGGGGCGCAGCAGTCGTGGTAGGTGGTGAAGCTCTTGACCTGCTGGACGCCCTTCCACTCGGTGGTGGTGCCGACGGGCTCCTTGATCCCGAGCTTCTGGGCCGCCTCGGTGTTGAACTTGGGCTTGTCGACCTCGAGGGCGATGGCGACGGCGCCGGTGCCGCCGTTGACCGCGGCGAGGACCCGGGCGGGGGTGTCGGCGGCGCAGCACTTGGATCCGTCGACGCTCGGCGTGATCGTCGGGGTGCCGTTGACGAGGGTGATCGATGCAGCCTTGGCCTTGGTGGGCTGGGGGAGGGAGGAGGTGAGGTCGGCGACGGCCTTGTCGGCATCGAGGGTGGCGGCGATCTGGTGCTCGGTGATCTTGGACCCGAGCCACGACCGGACGGTGTCGGCGGGGATGGTGGCCGTGGTGGTGCCGCTGGTGACCTTGAGGCCCTTGGCGGTACCGGTGGTCAGCTTGGTGGCGAGCGCCTTGGCGGCGTCGTCGGAGACGGCGGGCTTCTCCGCGACGGAGTCGGCGTTGACCACGAGCGGGAGCTCGCCGGTCCGGGCCTGCTTGAGGAGCTGGTCGCCGAGGCCGGTGGCGTCGATGGTGGTCCCATCGGTGCCGCTGACGATGCCGAAGCCTTCGGCCGTGGCGACCACGGTGGGCTCGGTGGGCTTGGCGTTGCCGCCGAGCTTCTCGAGCCCGGCCTGCAGCTGGGCCTGGTCGAGCATGAACTTCAGGGGGACGGTGCGCTCGTCGAGGAACGACGATGCCCAGGTCAGCGGCCGGGAGACGAGGGACTTGTGCTGGTCGAGCTCGAGCGCCGCCTGGACGGTGGCCTCCTCGTCGAGCTTCAGCCCGAGCTGCTCGGCGGGCACCTTGTAGGTCTTGTCGGCGGTGCGGACCTGCACGGCGGTGGTGGCGTACTCGCTGCCCACGTCGGCGACGGTGGCGGCCAGGTCGTCCTCGCCGAACTTGGAGATGTCGCGGCCGGCGAGGGTGGTGTTCCGAGGGACCTTGCCGCTGGCGCTCGACGAATCGATCGACCACGCGGCGAGCAGGAGGACGATGGCGAGCACGGGGATGGTGATCCCCAGCACGAGCCGGAGGCGGGGGCGACGCATCCAACCAGCTTCGCACGTGACCGGCTCCGATCCGTGGCGCGCGCGTCGACCGCGCGTGACCGGCAGCGGGTTTGTCATGATGGGCGTCCGGGTGCCCGCGCCGATGCCGGCGAGGCACAGAGACGACGTCCTGCTCAGGGGCAGGGGTGAAGGGGACAGCTGTGGGGATCTGCGAAGGACGGGTGTGCATCGTGACCGGTGCCGGGCGCGGGATCGGGCGGGAGCACTCGCTGATGCTGGCCGAGCAAGGGGCCAAGGTCGTGGTGAACGACATCGGCGGCGAGATGGACGGCAGCGGTTCGTCCACGGGCCCGGCCCACGACGTGGTCGCGGAGATCGTGGCCAACGGCGGGGAGGCGGTGGCCAACGGCGACGACATCTCCACCTGGGCCGGCTCCGAGCGCCTCATCCAGCAGGCCATCGACACCTTCGGCCGGCTCGACGTGCTGATCAACAACGCCGGCATCCTGCGCGACCGGATGCTCGCCAACATGACCGAGGCCGAGTGGGACGCCGTCATCGCCGTGCACCTGAAGGGCACCTTCGGGCCGGCTCGCCACGCCGCCGCCTACTGGCGCGAGCAGACCAAGGCGGGCGAGGCGGTCGATGGTCGCATCATCAACACGTCGTCGCCGTCGGGCATCTACGGGAACGTCGGCCAGACCAACTACGGCGCCGCCAAGGCCGGGATCGCCGCCTTCACGGTCATCGCCGCCAAGGAGCTGTCGCGCTACGGGGTCACCTGCAACGCCATCGCCCCGGCGGCGCTCACCCGCATGACCGAGAACCTCGGCATGGGCCAGGCCGACGACATGACCAAGGCCATGCTGTCGCCCCGCTGGATCGCTCCCATCGTCACCTGGTTGGCCTCGAGCGAGTCCGCCGGCGTCACCGGGCGCGTCTTCGACGTCACCGGCCAGGCGCTGTCGGTGGCCGAGGGCTGGCACCGCGGCCCCACCCAGGAGCACCCCACCGACGATCCTGCTCAACTGGGCGACGTGGTCCGCCGGCTCGTCGCCGAGGCTCGGCCCAACGCCAACATGTTCGGCTTCGACGAGGAGTAGGCCCGTGCCCATCAACCCCGACGCCGTCGGCGCCACCGGCGCCCCGATCCGCCACACCTGGGACTCCCGCGATGCGATGATCTACGCGCTCGGCGTGGGCGCCGGCGCGGTCGATCCGCTGCAGGAGCTCCAGTTCACCACCGAGAACACGCAGGACACGGCCCTGCAGGTGCTGCCCACGATGGCCGTGGTGCTGAGCAACGGCGCCGCCGGCGCGTTCGGCAGCATCGGCACGTTCAACCCGGCGATGCTCGTCCACGGCGAGGAGGCCATCACCCTCCATGGGCCGATCCCCGTCAGCGGCGAGATCGAGAGCATCGGCACCATCACCGGCATCTACGACAAGGGCAAGGGCGCGGTCGTCGAGCTCACCTCCACGTCCACCGACGTGGCCACCGGCCAGCCGCTGTTCACGGTCGTGATGTCGGCGTTCATCCGCGGCGAGGGCGGCTTCGGTGGCGACCGCGGGCCGTCGGGCCCCAAGAACGTCGCGCCCGAGCGAGCGCCCGACCACACGATCTCGTACCCCACGCGCACCGATCAGGCCCTGCTGTACCGGCTGTCGGGCGACCGCAACCCGTTGCACACCGATCCGGCGTTCGCCGCGTTCGGCGGCTTCGACCGGCCCATCCTCCACGGCCTGTGCACGTACGGCTTCACCGGCCGAGGGCTCCTGCACCTGCTGTGCGACTCCGATCCGGCCCGCTTCACCAGCATGGAGGGCCGGTTCTCGTCTCCGGTGCTCCCGGGTGAGACGCTCACCGTCAACGCGTGGACCACCGGGAACGGGGAAGCCACCTTCCAGACCCTCGGGAGCGACGGGCGCGTCGTCCTCGATGCTGGTCTCGCCACCTTCACGGAGGCCTGACGTGACCCGGCCGACGGCACCGGACCTCACGGCGCCGTTGGTGGACGAGTCGTTCTACGCGGGCGACCCGTTCCCGCTGTACGCACAGCTGCGGGAGCAGGCGCCCATCGTGTGGCACCAGCCCGACGAGGGTGGTGGGTGGTGGGTGGTCAGCACCCAGCCCGAGGTGCTCGAGGTGTCCCGCGACCCCGAGCGGTTCTGCTCGGCCAAGGGCATCCTCACGCTCGAGATCGGCATCGAGTACCCGTCGCCGCCGACGATGATGCACACCGACCCGCCCGACCACACGCGGTACCGCAAGCTGGTCCAGCCCGGGTTCTCGCCGTCGCGGATGCGGGCGCTCGAGGAGCCGATCCGGGCCCTGGCCCGGCGGCTGCTCGACGAGCTGCCCACCGGTGAGGTCGTCGACATCGTGCCGGCCCTGGCCGAGCCGTACCCCGTCCACGTGATCGCCGACCTGCTGGGCATCCCCGACGCCGACCGCGACCGCTTCGTGCTCTGGTCCGACGCCACGATCCCCGGGGCGTCCGACATGAGCTTCGAGCGCTGCATGGAGCTGATGGCCGAGATGCAGACGTACCTGATGGAGGCCGGGAGGTCGCGCCGCGGCGGCCAAGGGACCGACCTCATCTCGGTGCTGGCCAACGTCGAGGTCGATGGCGAGGTCCTCACCGACGACGAGCTGCTGATGTTCTTCAACCAGCTGCTCGTCGCCGGCAACGAGACCACCCGCAACATGATCTCCGGTGGCCTGTGGGCGCTCGCCGACGATCCCGAGCAGTGGGCGCGGCTCGTCGCCGACCCCACGCTCATCCCTGGCTGCGTCGAGGAGTGGCTGCGCTGGACCACCCCGGTCGTGGCCTTCATGCGCACCGCCACCGGCGCCACCGAGCTCCGGGGCCAGGCCATCGCCGAAGGCGACCCGGTGCTGCTCCTGTACGCCGCCGCCAACCGCGACCGCGAGGTCTTCGGCGATGACGCCGAGTCGTTCCGGATCGATCGCACGCCGAACCCGCACGTCTCGCTCGGGTTCGGGCCGCACTTCTGCATCGGTGCCGCCCTCGCCCGCCTCGAGGGGCGCGTCCTGCTCGAGGAGATGGTGGCCCGGTGGTCGTCGCTGGCTCCTGCCGGCGAGGTCCAGCGCACGGGCTCGGCCATCATCGCCGGCCTCAAGCACGCGCCGGTGGTCCTGGGCGCCTGAAGCGGCGGCCGGTACGGTTCAAGGCTGGTGCCGGTCGTGCCGATGCCGCAAGCGTGCTGATCGCGGTCCACCCCCGGGCCCGCAGGCGGATGGGCCCACGGGCCGGGAGCTCGATCTCGATGGACAACGCATACCGACGACGCCCGGCTCTGGCTCCCGGGCTGGTGGCCCTGGCGGGACTGCTCGGCCTGACCACGATGGCGCCGGCGGCCTCCGCCCGGCCCGCCACCGCCTCGGCGAGCAGCGGCGTGGTCCACCACGCCGGCGGCCTCAGCTACCTCCGGGAGGTGTCGACGCCCGCCACGGGCCACGTCGCCCCGCGCCCCACCCCGTCCACCCGCGTCAGCGCCGTGAAGTCGACGTTCGTGGTGAGCTACACCGGCTTCACCCCTGAGGCCAAGGCCGCGTTCCAGCGGGCCGTCGACCTGTGGTCGGTGCTCGTGCAGTCGAGCCAGCCGATCCGCATCAAGGCCACCTACAAGGGGCTGCCCCAGGGGATCCTGGGCGGCGCCGGGCCGGGCGACTTCGTCCGTGACTTCCCGGGTGCGCCGCGCACCGGCACCTGGTACCCCATCGCGCTCGCCAACGCCCGGGCCGGCACCGACCTCTCGTCGTACAGCGACATCGAGGCCGAGTTCCAGAGCAGCCCCGGGGCGGGCTGGTACTTCGGCACCGACGGCAACGTCCCCGCCAACAAGACCGACTTCACCACGGTGGTGCTCCACGAGATCGGCCACGGCCTGGGCCTCGTCGACAGCACCGACGTCACCAGCGGGCTCGGCACGTGGGGGAGCGGTACGAAGTACCCCTTCGTCTACGACCGCTTCGTGCGGACCCACGGCGGGACCACCATCACCAACATGGCCAGCGACACCTACAGCCTCGGTCTGGCCCTCCAGAGCGACGGCCTGCAGTGGGGCGGCCCGTGGGGCACGGCGGCCAACGGGGGCACCCTGCTCCGGCTGTACTCGCCCAACCCGTTCGAGCGGGGCTCGTCGGTGGCCCACCTCGACGAGGACGTGTACCCCACGGGCACCGCCAACGCCCTGATGACCCCGTACCTCGACGACGGCGAGGCCCTGCACGATCCCGGCGACCTCGCGCTCGGCATGCTCCACGACCTCGGCTGGACCACCGCAGGCGCCAAGGGGGTGCCGGGTCCGCCCACGGTGAAGGCCGTCATCGGGGGCGATCAGAAGGTGATCGTGTCCTGGAACCAGCCCGTCGACACCGGCCGGCAGTTCATCACGGGCTACCGGGCCTACCGCTACGACGACGGGAGCAGCACGCCCTCCGCCTCGATCGACCTGGGGTCCGCCGTCACCAGCACCACGTTCGGCTCCCTGGCCGACGGGACGAGCTACCGGTTCGCCGTCGCCGCCCGGAACGCCTCGGGGTACGGGGCGCCGAGCGCGCTGAGCGCCGCGGTCATCCCGGTCGCGTTGGCGCCGTTCAGCCGGGTCGACACGCTGGTGCGCCAGCAGTTCCTCGACTTCCACGGGCGCGAGCCCTCGCCGGCCGAGGCGCTGCAGTGGCTCGCCGCGCTCCAGTCGGGCGCCAAGACCCCGGCGGCCACGGTCGCCGGCATCGCCGGGCTCGCCGGGTCGGCCGATGTCAGCGGTCGGGCCACCCGGCTCTACTCGGCCTCCTTCGACCGTCTGCCCGACGAGACCGGGTACCGCTACTGGCTGGGCCGGCTCCGGTCGGGCACCACCCTCAAGAAGGCGTCCGACACCTTCGCGGCCTCGACGGAGTTCAAGCGGAAGTACGGCAGCCTGAGCAGCACCGCGTTCGTCGACCTCGTGTACCGCAACGTGCTGCACCGCGACGCCGATGCCGCCGGGCGCGCCTACTGGGTGGCCAAGCTCGACAAGGGCGCGGTCAGCCGGGGCCAGGTCGTGCTCAACTTCTCCGAGTCGTCGGAGAACGTGACCAAGATGCGGTCCGAGGTGGGCTCGGTGCTGCTGCGCTCGGCCATGCTCGATCGCATGCCGACGGCCGACGAGCACGCGGCCGACGTGGCGCTGCTCGACGGTGGGGGCACCCTGGCGGACCTCGCCGCCGACCTCATGGCGACGCCGGCGTACGACGCCCGGGTGCCGTAGGGCTCAGCTCCAGTCGAACAGCCAGTGGCGGCCGAACAAGGTGGCCGCCAGCGCGCCCATGGCCGGTGCCAGGTTGTCCATCAGCTCCGGGCAGTACGCGTAGTGCTGCACCGCCAGCTCGAACGCGGACCGGGCATCGTCGGGCGGCCGGCCCACCAGGCACTCCATCGACTCGAGGCCGATCGAGACCAGGTCGGCGCTGTACACGTCGTGCCAGAAGTGGAGCACCGAGAGGTGCTCGGGCCCGCCGATGTCGTCGCGCTCGGCGCCCGACCACGCCAGCAGGGCCGGGACCTCCCAGCCGCCGACGGCGGGGATCAGGGCGATGCTGACCGTGTCGCCCGCGAGGGCCCTCACGGCGGCTTCGTCGGGCCGGGCGGTGAGCTTGGCGCGGATGGCATCGCTGTCCTGCTCGAGCTTGGCCAGGTGCCGGGGCACGTCGCTTAGGTACTCGTCGTCTCCCGGATCGCCCATCCACTGCACGAACAGCTCGGGGGCGCTGGGGGCATCTTCGACGTCGGGGATGCCCGGCTTGTTGCGGTTGAGCATCTCGAGGCGCCACGTGAGCTGGTCGATCACCTGGGGATCGCTGCCGAGCAGGATGGGCCAGAGGCCGGTGCGCGGGTGGCGGTCCTTCAGGGCCCGCCAGGTGGCCAGGGCCGTGGCGCCGCCCGGTACGTCGTGGCGCCAGGCCTGCTCGCCGCGCATGGTGTGGCACCACGGCTCGAGGCCCTGAGGGGGCTGGGCGCCGCCGGGAAGGAGTCCGGGTCCGGTCACAGGCGTCAGAAGAGCCGGAGCTCGTTGGACTCGATGCCGCGGAGCTCGTCGTAGTCGACCTCGATCCACTCGATGCCACGGTCGGCCGCCAGCACCTTGGCCTGGGGCTTGATCTGCTGGGCGACGAACATGCCCTTGACCGGTCGGAGCATCGGGTCGCGGTTCAAGAAGTCGAGGTAGCGGGTGAGCTGCTCGACGCCGTCGATCTCGCCGCGGCGCTTGATCTCGACGGCGATGGCGACGCCTTGGGCGTCACGGCAGAGGAGGTCGACGGGGCCGATGTCGGTGGGGTACTCCCGCCGCACGAGGCGCAGCCCCTCGCCGAGGGTGGTGCAGTTGGCGGCCAGCAGCTCCTGGAGGTGAGCCTCGACCCCGTCCTTCTGCAGGCCGGGATCGACGCCGAGCTCCCACGCGGAATCGCTGAGCACCTCGTGGAGCGTGATCCGGAGGGTCTCGCCCTTGGGGTTGGTGACGGTCCACGCGCCCTCGGCCTCTTCGAGCCGGTTCGGGGCGTTCATCCAGTTCAGCGGCTTGTAGGCCCCGCCATCGCTGTGGATGGCGACGCAGCCGTCGGCCTTCACCATGAGCAGGCGCTTGGCCAGGGGGAGGTGCGCGCTGAGCCGGCCCTGGTAGTCGACGGAGCAGGTGGCGATCACGACGCGCATCGGGGCGGACCCTAGTGCCGCGTCAGCGGGGGCCGAGGCGGGGCCGGCGGCGCCGTCCCGGGCGGGACTCCATCCGGTCGCGGATGACCTGGCGGCGGTCCCGGAGCTCGCGGTGGGTGAGCCCGCCGCCCACGGCCGGATCGATCCCGACGCTCTCCTGCAGGTTGGTCAGGTCGAGGCGCCACGCGTCGTCGGCCAGGCCAGCGTCGGCCGCGATCTGGGTGCCGTGACGGGTCCCCATGTACATCGCGATGGCGGCGATCTCGGCGAACAGGTCGAGGTCGGGGGCCAGCGTGGCGATGGCCCCGTCGAGGAACACCATGTTCTTGACGAAGAGCATGAGGGGCTTGGGCAGGCGGGCACCGGCGCCGAGCAGGGCCTTGACGACCCGCTGGATCTCACCGGTGAGCTGCTCGGCCGACAGCGACGTGGGGTCGACCGGCGGCTGGTCGAGCCCCAGCTCGGCGGCCATCGCCCGCAGATCGGTGGTGGGCGGCAGCGCGCCCAGGTCTCGGAGGGCGGTGAGCTGCCCGCGCAGGTCGTTCATCGACGCCCCGACCAGCAGCCGCAGGAACGCCTGGCGCTCCGGCTCGGTCAGGCGGCCGGTGATGCCGAAGTCGAGGAGGCCGGTGCGGCCGTCGGCCAGCACGAGCAGGTTGCCGCCGTGCAGGTCGCCGTGGAAGATCCCGTGGATCATGGCGCCCTCGAGGAAGCCGATCATGCCGGTGCGGACCACGGCCTCGGTATCGATGCCCGCCCCCCGCATGCCCACCGCGTCGTCGAACGCGAACCCCGAGAGGCGCTCCATCACCAAGACCCGCCGGGTCACGAGGGTGGGGTGCGGCCGGGGCACCACGTAGCCGCGCTGCCCGAGCTGGGCGAACGAGCGACCCACGTCGATCATGTTCTCCGCCTCGAGCCGGAAGTCGAGCTCCTCGGCGATGGTCTCGGCGAACAGCTCCACCAGGGCGGGCGGGTTGGCGAGCGCGGCCACCGGGATGCGGCCCACCAGGAGCGGGGCGATCCACGACATGACGCGGAGGTCGGCCTGGACGCGCGCCGCCACCGTGGGCCGCTGGACCTTGATCACCACCTCCTCGCCGGTGACCAGGCGAGCGGCGTGCACCTGGGCGATCGACGCGGCCGCCAGCGGCCGACGGTCGACGGACGCGAACACCTCGTGCAGGGGGCGGCCCAGGTCGTCCTCGATGACCTGGCGGACCACCGCGAACGGCTCGGGCTGGACGCGGTCGCGCAGCGAGCTGAACTGGTCGACCAGCTCATCGGGGAACAGGCCCCGGCCCGACGACACGATCTGGCCCAGCTTGATGTAGCTCGGCCCGAGCTGCTCGGCCGCGTCGCGGAGGCGGTGGGCCAGGTCGGCGATGGACGCGCTGCCGCCGGTGCGGCGCTCCCCGAGCCACCACCGCCCGACCGCTCCGCCCAGGTGCACCACGGTGGTCCCCAGGCGTCGGGCGGGCGGGAGCAGGCGACGGCGCGTGAGATCGGGCACCGACGCCACCAGCGCCGCCCGCTCCTCGCTCAGCCCCTCCTGCCAGGGCAGCAGATCGGGGTCGAGCGTCCAGGGCCCGGCGTCGCTGAACGCGCCCCAGACGACATCGGCAGCGGTCACGTCGGTCACGGGAGCAGTCTCGCAGGACTCAGGTCCGGTGCCGACTCGGCCGATAACCTGCCGAGACGGGGTGGGCCCATCGTCGGTGCACGCCCCTGCTGTCCTGCGTCCCCCGACCCCCGCGAGCGAGCATGAGCACCGATCGGAGCCCGGGGGAGTGGAACCTTGCCGTGCGCCAGCAGGCTGCGGTCGCCCACCTCGGCCAGGTCGGTCTCCAGTCGAGCGATCTCGAGGAGGTCCTGCGCGAGGCGATGATCGTCGCCGCCGACACGCTGGGCCTCGGCGAGGTGGCGCTGTTCGAGGTGCTGGCCGATGGGCGGGGCCTCCGCGGCCGGGCCGGGCTCCACGCCGGCAAGGTCGTGAGCCGGCGCACGATGACCAAGATGATCGTCCCCCCGGGGAAGGCGTCGCTCCCCGGCTACGTGGTCCAGGAGGGCACCGAGGTGGCCACCGGCGACCTCCTCGGCGACGCCCGCTTCCGTGCGGTCGCACCCGACCGCGGCTTCGAGGTGCGCGCGGCCATCGCCGCTCCCATCGGCTGGGAGTCCCGCCCGTGGGGTGCGCTCATGGTCTACGACCTCGACCTGCGGACGTGGACCGACGACGAGGTCCACTTCGTGCAGTCGATCGCCAACACCATGGGCCTGGCCGTGCAGCGCTCCAGGATCGAGCAGGCCCTGCGCGACAGCTCCGCTCGCCTCGACCTGTCGCTCAGCGCCGGCGGCCTCGGCGCTTGGTCCTGGGACCTCGACGGCGACTGCCTGACCCTCAACGCGTCGGCGCTCGCCATGTACGGCCTCACCACGGCCTCGTTCACGGGGGTCGGCCAGGAGTTCCTGGCGCACGTCCACCCCGACGACCGCGCCGTGTTCGCCGGCCAGCCGTCGCGCACCGGGAGCGACGAGGTCCACAACTTCTACCGGGTCATCCGCCCCGACACCGGTGAGGTCCGCTGGATCGAGAGCTGGGGCCGCCGCACCGGCGGGGCCGCCAGCGGGACCCAGCTCCACCTGGTCGGCGTGTGCTCCGACGTCACCGACCAGCGGCGCGCCCAGCAGCTCCAGGAGGAGATCCTGGCCAGCGAGCACGCCGCCCGCGTGGCCGCCGAGACCGCACGCGAGCGGCTCGGGTTCCTCGCCGAGGCCGGCGCCCTGCTCGGGGCCAGCCTCGACCTCGACGTCACCCTCGAGAGCCTGGCGGAGCTGTGCGTGCCGTACCTGGCCGACGTCAGCCTGATCGACCTGGTCGACGACGACGGCCAGCTCGTCGAGGCTGCCGGCCGCGCCACCGACCCGGGGCCGCTCGCCGACGTGCACGAGCTGCGCCGGCGCCGGGCCGCGCTCGGTGGCAAGGGCGGCGTCTACAGCGAGCGCGACGTGGCGTCGCAGAGCCGGTCCGTGATCCACACGGTCATCAGCGACGAGGACTACCAGCGGGCGTCGGCCGACGCGGAGCACCTCGAGGTGTTCCGCCGGTTCGGCTGCCACTCCGCGGCCGTCGCGCCCCTGGTGGGCCGCGCCGGGGTCCTCGGCGTGCTCTCGCTGCAGCGCATCGGCGACCGCCCCGCGTTCGACGCCGAGGACCTGGCGCTCATCGAGGAGTTCGCCGCCCGCGCCGCGCTCGCCATCGACAACAGCCGCCTCTTCCACTCGCGCAACCGGGTGGCGCGCTCGCTGCAGGCGGCGCTGCTGCCGCCGGCCATGCCGATGATCTCGGGGCTCGGCCTGGCCGCCCGCTACGACGTCGCCGAAGCCGATGTGCCGATCGGCGGCGACTTCTACGACGTCATGCCCGTCGGTCCCGGCTCCTGGGGTGTGGTGGTCGGCGACGTGTGCGGCCGCGGCCCCGACGCCGCCGCCCTCACGGGCCTCGTGCGCCACACCCTCCGCAGCGCCGTCGTCCACGAGCGCGAGCCGAGCCGGGTGCTGGCCCAGACCAACCAGGCCATGCTCCAGCAGATCGACGACTCGCGGTTCTGCACGGCCGCCTACCTGCGCGTCGACCTCGACGACCCGGCCACCGGCCACCTCCGCGTCTCGGCCTCCAGCGCCGGCCACCCCCGTCCGGTGCTGGTGCGGGCGTACGGTCGCTCGGAACCGCTCGACTGCGCCGGCACCCTGCTCGGCGTCGTCGACGATCCGCTGCTCACCGACACGCACGTCGAGCTCGAGCCCGGCGATGCCATCGTGCTCTACACCGACGGCGTCACCGAGGCCCGCGACGGCAGGGAGCTGTTCGGCGAGGACCGCCTCGTCGCCACGCTGGCCGGCCTGGCGGGCCGCCCCGCCGAGGAGATCGCCGCGGGGCTCGAGCAGGCCGTCTCCGCCTTCCGCCGCAGCGCCCGCGACGACATGGCCATCCTCGTGGTCCAGGCGCTGCGCCCGGCATGATGCTCCGATGACGGACCACCACCCCTCCCCGGCCGACCTGGCCGCCGACCACCTCCTCGCCGCAGAGCTCGCCGAGGGTGCGGGCGCCCTGCTCCTGGAGGTGCGCGCCGACCTCGCTGCCAAGGGCGCCCCGGCGTCGGAGCTGAAGGCCACCGGCGACCGGGTGGCCCACGAGTACCTGATGGAGCGGCTGCGGGCCCTCCGACCCGACGACGCCATCTTGTCCGAGGAGGGGAGCGGTGACACCGGCCGCACCGGGACCGAGCGCCTCGCCGCCGAGCGGGTGTGGATCGTCGATCCGCTCGACGGGACGCGCGAGTACTCCGAGCCGCCCCGCTCCGACTGGGCCGTGCACGTGGCCCTCGTGTCCGGCGGTCAACCCATCGCCGGCGCGGTCGCCCTGCCGGCGAAGGGGCTGGTGCTCAACCGGGTGCCCGCCACCGTGCTGCCCCCGGCACCGCCCGCGAAGCCCCGGGTCATCGTCAGCCGGTCCCGGCCCCCGGCGATCGCCCTGCACCTCGCCGACGCGCTGGGCGCCGAGCTGGTCGAGATGGGCTCCGCCGGGGCCAAGGTGGCGGCGGTCGTGCTGGGCGAGGCCGATGTCTACCCGCACTCGGGGGGCCAGTACGAGTGGGACTCCTGTGCGCCCGTGGCCGTCGCCACCGCCGCCGGCCTGGTGGCCACGCGCCTCGACGGGAGCCCGCTCGTCTACAACAACGCCGACCCGTACCTGCCCGACCTGCTGGTGTGCCACCCCTACCTCGCCATCCAGGCGCGCACCGTGATCGACCTCTGGTTGAGCGAGCAGCAGGGCTGATCTCGGGGTGATTCCCGACTCAACTGGTCAGGAATGAGTCCGGGGCCGTACGCTGATCGCACTTGGAACGGCTCTCGCGAGTGCGTCTGCTGCCGATCCAGACCAGGTCCAGACCGTCGTCCCGAGTGAGCGCATGAGCACCACCTACGAGCTGTCCCACCTGCGGGTGCTCGAAGCCGAATCGATCCACATCATCCGTGAGGTCGCGGCCGAGTTCGAGCGCCCCGTCCTGCTGTTCAGCGGCGGCAAGGACTCGATCGTCATGCTCCGCCTGGCGGAGAAGGCGTTCTGGCCGGCTCGCATCCCGTTCCCGGTGATGCACATCGACACCGGCCACAACTTCGATGAGGTCATCGAGTTCCGCGACCGCCGCGTCGGCGAGCTGGGCGTGAAGCTCCTGGTGGCGTCGGTGCAGGAGTCGATCGACCAGGGCCGGGTGACCGAGGAGACCGGGATCCGCGCCACGCGGAACCGGCTGCAGACCACCACGCTGCTCGACGGCATCGAGCAGCACCGCTTCGACGCCGCGTTCGGTGGCGCCCGCCGCGACGAGGAGAAGGCCCGGGCCAAGGAGCGCGTCTACAGCTACCGCGACGACTTCGGGCAGTGGGACCCGAAGAACCAGCGCCCCGAGCTGTGGAGCCTCTACAACGGCCGCCACCACCAGGGCGAGCACTTCCGCATCTTCCCCCTGAGCAACTGGACCGAGCTCGACATCTGGCAGTACATCGGCGAGGAAGGGGTCGACATCCCGTCGATCTACTACGCCCACGAGCGCGAGGTGTTCGAACGAGACGGCATGCTCCTCGCCGTCTCCGACCTCCTCCCCCTCCAAGAAGGCGAAGAGACCTTCATCGAGACCGTCCGCTACCGCACGGTGGGCGACATCACGGTCACCGGCGCCGTCCGGAGCTCAGCAGCAACGGTCGAAGCAGTCATCGAAGAGGTGGCCGCCACCCGCGTGACCGAACGGGGAGCAACACGAGCCGACGACCGAGTCACGGAAGCAGCCATGGAAGACCGCAAGAAGGAGGGGTACTTCTAGTGAGCGAGCTGTTGCGGTTTGCCACGGCCGGGTCGGTCGACGACGGGAAGTCGACGCTGATCGGGCGGCTCCTCTACGACTCGAAGGCCATCTTCGAGGACCAGCTCGAGGCGGTCGAGCGGTCCAGCGAGGCGATGGGGGCCGAGTACGTCAACCTGGCGCTGCTCACCGACGGTCTGCGCGCCGAGCGGGAGCAGGGGATCACCATCGATGTGGCCTACCGCTACTTCGCAACGCCCCGCCGGAAGTTCATCATCGCCGACACCCCCGGGCACATCCAGTACACGCGGAACATGGTCACCGGAGCGTCCACCGCCGACCTGGCGCTGGTGCTGGTCGACGCCCGCAAGGGCCTGGTGGAGCAGTCGCGCCGCCACGCGTTCCTGGCGTCGCTGCTGCGCATCCCGCACCTCGTCCTGTGCGTCAACAAGATGGATCTCGTCGACTGGTCCGAGGAGCGGTTCGAGGAGATCAAGGCCGAGTTCCGCAGCTTCGCCGCCAAGCTCGACATCACCGACCTGGCGTTCGTGCCCGTGTCGGCGCTGCACGGCGACAACGTGGTGACCCGGTCCGACAACTCGCCCTGGTACACGGGCTCGTCGCTGCTGCACCACCTCGAGGAGGTGCACATCGCGTCCGATCGCAACCTGATCGATGCGCGCTTCCCGGTCCAGTACGTGATCCGTCCGCACTCGGGCGACTTCCACGACTACCGGGGCTATGCCGGCACCGTCGCCGGCGGCGTGTTCAAGCCGGGCGACCCGGTCATGGTCCTCCCTTCGGGCTTCACGTCCACCATCGCGGCCATCGAGACCCAGGACGGTCCCGTCGACGAGGCGTTCAGCCCGATGTCGGTCACGGTCCGCCTGGCCGACGAGATCGACGTGAGCCGGGGCGACATGCTGTGCCGCCCGCAGAACCAGCCGGTCGTCGGTCAGGACCTCGATGCCATGGTGTGCTGGATGAACGAGGCCGCGGTGCTGAGCGCCCGCGACAAGCTGGCGATCAAGCACACCACCCGCTCGGCCCGGGCCCTGGTCAAGAACGTCCAGTACCGCCTCGACGTGAACACCCTGCACCGCGACGAGACGGCGTCGACCCTGGCGCTGAACGAGATCGGCCGGGTGCAGATCCGCACCACCCAGCCGCTCTTCTTCGACGAGTACCGCCGCAACCGCACCACGGGCTCGTTCATCCTCATCGACGAGGGCACCAACCGCACCGTGGGCGCCGGCATGATCCTCGGCCCGAGCGCCCCCTCCTGACCCGATGAGCACCAACGTCACGTGGCACGGGGGAGAGGTCGAGCGCGCCGACCGCCCCAGCCTCGGCGCCACCGTCTGGCTCACCGGGCTGTCCGGTTCGGGCAAGTCCACCGTGGCGGTGGCGCTCGAGCGCCTGCTGGTCGACGCCGGGCGACCGGCGTACCGGCTCGACGGCGACAACCTCCGCCTCGGCCTCAACGCCGATCTGGGCTTCACCGCCGCGGATCGAGACGAGAACGTCCGCCGGGCCGGTGAGGTGGCCCGCCTCCTCGCCGATGCCGGTGTGGTGGCCATCGTCCCGCTCATCAGCCCGTACCGGGCCGGGCGCGACCGGGCCCGGGCGGTGCACGCCGATGCCGGGGTGCCGTTCATCGAGGTCTTCGTCGACACGCCCATCGAGCTGTGCGAGCAGCGCGATCCCAAGGGCCTCTACGCCAAGGCCCGGGCCGGCGAGATCAAGGGCTTCACCGGCATCGACGACCCGTACGAGGCCCCCGCGGCGCCCGAGCTGGTCCTCACCCCCGCCGACGGCGACCCCGTCGCCCAGGCCCGAGCCGTCCTCGCCCTCCTCCCCTGATCGGCTCGTGCGGGTCACGCCCCCCACGGGTGGGGTCCGTTGGTGACCAGGTTGGGCGTGAGGTGCAGTGTGATCGCTGCGTGAACCCTGGGTCGGAGGGGGTTCGCCGGAGGCGATCCGGTGGTAGTCGTGGGGGATGGCATCTGCCCGCTACGACGACGATCCGCCCGACGGGCTCATGGTCCCCGATGCGCACCGGCGTGGCGCCACGGGCGACCTGTTCGCCGAGGAGGCCGACGACCAGGCCCTCCGCGCCGACATCCGCCGCCTCGGCGGGCTGCTGGGGCAGTCGCTCGTCCGCCAGGTCGGGCCCGACCTCCTCGACCGGGTCGAGGACGTCCGTCGGCTGACGCGGACCGATCCGGGTGCGGCGGCGGCGCTGCTGCGAGACGTCGATCCGGTCGAGGCGGGGCACCTGGTCCGGGCGTTCAACGCCTTCTTCCACCTGGCGAACGTGGCGGAGCAGGTCCACCGCGGCCGGGCCCTGCGCACCGAGCGGTCGACGGCCGGCGGCTCGCTCGCCGAGACGGCTCGGCTCATCGCCGAACGGCAGCAGCAGGTAGTGGTCGACCTGAGCGGCCTGGCCGAGGCGCTCGCCGTGCGCCCCGTGTTCACCGCCCACCCCACCGAGGCGGCGCGCCGATCCATCCTCACGAAGCTGCGGGCCGTGGCCGAGCTCCTCGACCGGGAGGCGGCGGAGCTGGCCACCACGGGAGGTCCGCTGACCCGGGGCGAGACCGATGCCGAGCTGGCCCGGATCATCGATCTGGTGTGGCTCACCGATGAGCTCCGGCGGGCCCGACCCGATCCGCTCGATGAGGCGCGCAACGCCCTGTTCCACCTGGAGGACCTGCAGCGCGGCGGGCTGGTCGACGTGCTCGACGACCTGGCTCGGACGCTCCACGGGCTCGGGGTGGAGATCGGGACCGCGGACCGGCCGCTCACGTTCGGCTCGTGGATCGGTGGCGATCGCGACGGCAACCCGAACGTCACCCCCGAGCTCACGATGGAGGTGCTCCACCTCCAGCACGAGCACGGGATCGCGGCAGCCGAGGCCCTCGTCGACCGGCTGATCGAGGATCTGGGCGTCTCGTCGGTCGTCGCCGGGGTCTCCGACGAGCTGGCCGCGCACCTGGCCGCGAACCTCGAGGCCCTGCCGGAGGTGGCCGAGCGCTACCGGCGCCTCAACGCCGAGGAGCCCTACCGGCTCGAGCTCACCTGCATCCGCGCCAAGCTCGGACGCACCCGCACCCGCCTGGCTCGGGGGACCGACCACCGACCGGGCCTCGACTACCAGGGGTCGTCGGTGCTGGTGGCCGACCTCGACCGCCTGCACCGGTCGCTCCTCGACCACGGCGGCCCGCTGGTGGCCGGCCTGGCCGCCCGGACCGTGCGCACGGTGGCGGCGACGGGGATCCACCTCGCCACCCTCGACGTCCGAGAGCACGCCGAGGCCCACCACCGCGCGTTGGCGGCGCTGTACGCGCCCCTCGGCGAGCCGTACCGGCCCTACGGGGAGCTCGAGCGGGGCGAGCGGACGGCGCTGCTCGCCCGGGAGCTGGCCGGGCACCGGCCGCTGTCGGGCCCCAGCACCGCGTTGGAGGGCGGCGCGGCGCGGACCCTCGCCACCTTCACCACCATCCGCGAGGCGCTCGACCGGTTCGGGCCCGAGGCGATCGAGACGTACATCGTGTCGATGACGCAGGGCGTCGACGACCTCCTGGCGGCAGTGGTCCTGGCCCGCGAGGCCGGTCTCGTCGACGTCCACCGCGGGGTCGCCCGGATCGGGTTCGTGCCGCTGCTGGAACAGGTCCAGGAGCTCCGGTCGTCGGGCGAGATCCTCGACCAGCTGCTGCAGGTGCCCGAGTACCGAGCCATCGTGACCGCCCGCGGCGGCGTGCAGGAGGTGATGCTCGGCTACTCCGACTCCAACAAGGACGCCGGCATCGCCACCAGCCAGTGGGAGATCCACCAAGCGCAGCGGGCCCTGCGCGACGTCGCCGCCCGCCACGGCGTCCGCCTCACGCTGTTCCACGGCCGGGGTGGGACCGTCGGCCGGGGTGGGGGACCGACCCACGACGCCGTCCTGGCGCAGCCGTGGGCGACCCTCGACGGGGCCATCAAGGTCACCGAGCAGGGCGAGGTGATCAGCGACAAGTACCTGCTGCCCACCCTGGCCCGCGAGAACCTGGAGCTCACCGTGGCCGCGGTGGTGCAGGCGACCGTCCTCCACCGGACCCCGCGCCTGCCTGCCGATGCCCTGGCCCGGTGGGACGGGGCGATGGACGTGGTCAGCGACGCGTCGCAGGCCGCGTACCGCCGCCTCGTGGAGGACCCGGAGCTCCCCGCCTACTTCTTGGCGACGACGCCCACCGAGCTGCTCGCGTCGCTCAACATCGGGTCGCGCCCGGCCCGCCGCCCCGATGCGGGGGCCGGGCTCAGCGGCCTGCGCGCCATCCCCTGGGTCTTCGGCTGGACCCAGTCGCGCCAGATCGTGCCGGGCTGGTTCGGGCTGGGCACGGGGCTGGCGGCCGCCCGGGCCGCGGGTCATCCGCTGGAGGAGATGCTCGAGCGCTGGTTCTGGTTCCGCACGTTCCTCTCGAACGTGGAGATGACGCTGGCCAAGACCGACCTGTCGATCAGCCGCCGCTACGTGGAGCGGCTCGTCGACGAGCGGGGTCACCGCCTGCTCGACGTCATCGTCCACGAGCACGACCGGACGGTGGCCGAGGTGCTGCGCCTCACCGGTGAGACCCGTCTGCTCGACGGCCAGCCGCTGCTGCAGCGCACGCTGGCCGTGCGCGACCGCTACCTGCTCCCGCTGCACCAGCTCCAGATCGAGCTGCTGGCCCGCCACCGCTGGGCCCTGGGTGCCGGCGACGAGATCGACCCGGCCCTGCTCCGGTCGCTGCTGCTCACGGTCAACGGCATCGCCGCCGGGCTCCGCAACACCGGCTGAGGGCGCAACCCTCGTCCTGGCGCGGCTCCTCGTCGCCGAGCGACGCGGAACCACGCCAGGACGGCGGGGCCAGAACGAGGGATCAGGCGGGCGTGGGGTCGGGCTCGCCCGAGAGGTCGGACGAGCCGACCTTGGTGGCCAGGTCCTCGGTGGGGTGCTCCTCGTCGCGATCCTTGTTGCCGAGCTGGGCGGGATCGATCATGCCCTTGGACACCCAGCCCCGCTCCTCGGCCCACACCAGGATCGGGGGCAGGATGATGAGGGCGGACAGCAGCGCCACCACCACGTTCATGGCGACGATGAGGCCGAAGTCTCGGAGCAGCGGGAGCGACGAGGTGGCGATGACGGCCACGCCGACGACCGCGGTCATGCCCGACACGATGAACGCCCGTCCGGTGCGGGTGGCGGTGATCTCGGCCGCGGCGCGCGGACTGAACCCTCTCCCGCGTTCCTCGAGGAACCTCAGGATGATGAGGGACGTGAACTCCGTGCAGACCGCGATCACGAGCGGACCGCCCACCGCCGTCATCGGGCTCAGCTTGAGGCTGAAGGTGAACGCCACCAGCGAGGCCAGGCCCACGGCGATGAGCACGGGGACCAGCGAGAGCAGCGACCGCACGAGGCTCCGGAGCCGGATGGTCAAGAAGGCGAAGACGAAGAAGATCGACAGGTACGTGAGCTGCACCCGGTTCGATTCGAGGTTCTTCAACAGGCCCACACCCACCACGGCCAGGCCGGACGGCGTGGCGGACACGCCGGCGGGCGGCTCGTTGCCCCGCGGCGCCGCCACGGTGAAGCGCTGGCGCATCTCGTCGATCATGTCGGAGCGGGCGCCGAGATCGCCGGGCTTGGTGATGAACAGCAGGTTGAGCGCCTCGAGGTCTGGGGTGACCGTGAGCTTCTGGACCGAGGCGGGCGCCGACTCGTACGACGCCCGGACCAGGGCCGAGGGCGGCGTGATGTTCTGGGCCCCCTTGACGTCGGTGAGGTCGGCGAGGGGGCTGAGGATGCTCGAGCCCACGAGCAGCTTGTCGTGGTAGCGCTCGAGCGCATCGGTGGTGAACGTCTCGAGCCACACCATCGTCTTGTCGTCGCGGGTCATCTTCGCCGCTTCTTCCTTGGTGTAGCAGCCGTCGCTGACCACGTACTTGACGGGGTCGGGGTAGGTGCCGGAGAAGCAGGGCGTGCCGGTGGCGTCGGCGCCCTTGTAGACGACGTCGGGGAGCAGCTCCTTGCCGTTGTCGGAGGTGACGAAGATGCCGAGCTCGCTCGATGCGTCGGTCCGCTTCTCGAGCGTGGCCACGTCCTTGCGGTGCTGGCTGTGCTGGTTGACCCACTGGATCGGGTCGGTCTGCAGCGTGAGCTTGCTCTCGACGGCGGCGCCGCCGATGAAGATGATGAGGCTGCCGACGATCAGGTACGGGGCGAGGCCGGTGGGCAGGTCGCCGAGCCAGAGGGTCAGGCGGCCGAGGTAGCCCTCGCGGAAGTCGCGGCCGGTGGTGGGCGACTTGTACTCGCGGATGCCGAGGACGGCCAGCGGCATGATGATCGAGCAGAGGCAGATGAGGGCGATGCCCAGGCACAGCAGGAGGGCGAAGTCGCGGATCATCGGCACCTTGGCGAACCGCAGGGCGGCGAAGGCGAAGATGGCGTCGAACGTGACGACCAGGAGGGCCGGGCCGAGGTTCCGCGCGGTCTCCTGGATCGGGTGCGTCGCTCTGTCGATCACCACCTCCTCCTCGATGCGCGCGTGCATCTGGATCGCGTAGTCGATGCCGACGCCGAGCATCACCGGTAGGCCCGAGATGGTGACGATGGACAGGGGGATGCCGATCCAGCCCGCCATGCCGAACGCCCAGATCACGCCGACGAGCACCACGGCGAGGGGCAGCAGCCGCCAGCGCACCTGGAAGAAGATCAGCAGGATGATCATCATGATGGCGATGGCGATGGCACCGAGCGAGAGGATGCCGCCGCGCAGGTAGTCGTTGATGTCCTTCAGCAGGACGGGTGCGCCGGTGACGAGGGTGCTGCCGTTGGTGATGGTGCCGAGGGTGCAGCCGCCATCGGTCTCGCACTTGACCACCTTGGTGGAGGTGCTCGACGGCAGGGGGTCGCCCTGGGCGATGCTGTGCTTCTGCCAGGCCGCGAACACGGCGTCGGAGCCGGCACCCTCGCCCTCGATCGAGGCGTTGCCCTTGAGCCGGACGATCATCTGCGCGTGCGTCTCGTCGAAGAACGACGAGCGCAGCGGCTTGCGGATGGCACCCGTGTTGTCGTGGAGGAGCACGTCGACCCACTTGGGGTTCGAGAGGGTGCGCGACGCCGTCTTGCTCTCGGTGGGCGTGTCGGTGAACGGGCTGATGCGCGCCGCGGTGGCCGCGAAGTCGGCGCTGCGGATCTTGGCCGCCTGCGGGTCCTTGTCGGTCCGCATGGCCTCGTCGACGGCGAGGCTGGCGATGGAGCCGGTGGCGTCGGCCAGGGTCCACTGCTTGGGGTCGACGGTGGGCGCCGCGGGGGAGCGCAGCAGCGAGCTCTGGCTGAAGATCAGCGTGTCGATGGGGGAGACCACGGTGAGGACGTGGGGGTTGCCCTCCAGCTCGGCCTTGGCCTGCTGGATGGCCGCCCGGTTCACCGGGTCGGCGAGGTCGGCGACCGTGTGGCCCTTGTCCATCGTGAACAGCACGATCATGATCTGGCCGCCGAACAGCGTCTGGTACTTGACGTTGTCCTTCGCCACCTGGTCGCCCTTGTTCAGGTAGCTGTCCTGGCCGGTGGCGAACTGGAGCTTGCTGATGCCGGCACCCAGGACGCCGGTGATCAGCAGGCCGACGACGGCGACGAGCCCGGCTCGCTTGCCGAGCTGAACGGCCAGGTTCGACCAAAACTTGCGCACGGGATCCTCCGACGGGTCCTAAGAGAAGGGCGAGCGACCTTACCGCGCACGTGAACGGAGGGTGTCGGCCGTCACGGAGCGCGCGGGGTCGGTACCGTGGCGCCGTGCCCATCCGCGTGGTCCACCTCGTGGCCAAGACCCACCTCGACCTGGGGTTCACGGCGCTGGCCGCGGAGGTGGAGGCGCAGTACCTGGCCGACTTCTTCCCGCGGGCCGTGGCGATGGCCGGTTCGCTGCGTGCTCGTGGCGGCCCGGAGCGGCTGGTGTGGACGACGGGGTCGTGGATCCTCCAGCGCGCGCTCGACGATCCCGATGCCGCCCGAGCGGCATCGGTGGCCGGTGCGGTGGCCCGGGGCGATCTGGCGTGGCACGCCCTCCCGGTCACCACCCACACGGAGCTGGCCGACGCCACGCTGTTCCGCCACGGCCTGGCGATCAGCGGCGGGCTCGACCGGCGCTTCGGGGTCACCACCACGGCGGCGAAGATGACCGATGTCCCGGGGCACACCCGGGCGATGGTGCCCTTGCTGGCCGAGGCCGGCGTCACGCTGCTGCACCTCGGGGTGAACCCGGCCTGGCCGGTGCCCGACGTGCCGTCCGTGTTCCGGTGGCAGTCGCCTGATGGCGCGGAGGTCACCGTGGCGTACCAGGCGGGTGGCTACGGCGGCGAGGTGGTGGTGCCGGGCTGCGACGAGGCGCTCGCCTTCCTGCACGCCGGCGACAACCTCGGCCCACCCAGCGCCGACGACGTGCTCGCCGCCCACGCCGACCTGCGCGCCTGCCACCCCGGGGCCGAGGTCCGGGCGTCCACCCTCGATGCCTTCGCCCGCGCCGTCGTCGCCAGCGGCGCCGTGGCTGCGCTCCCC
This sequence comes from Aquihabitans sp. McL0605, assembly GCF_049993875.1. Classification (NCBI taxonomy): domain Bacteria; kingdom Bacillati; phylum Actinomycetota; class Acidimicrobiia; order Acidimicrobiales; family Iamiaceae; genus Aquihabitans; species Aquihabitans sp. McL0605. Next base: position 463,436 of record NZ_CP188252.1, on the reverse strand, counting down.
GTGGTGACCGCCGAGATCGGCGACCCGTGGCTGTTCGGCGCGGGGAGCGATCCGCAGAAGGTGGCCGCGTTCCGCCGGGCGCTGCGCGCACCGGGCCGGACCGCCGCCACCGACGCACGTCTGCTGCTGGTCGCCGAGCACACGTGGGGCCTCGACCAGAAGGTCGCCCTTCCCGAGGATCGCCAGTGGGACCGGGCCGGGCTCACCGCCGTCCGCCGGTCCGACGCGGGCCACCGGTTCGAGGCGTCGTGGACCGAGCAGCGGGCGTACCTCGACGGGGTGGCGCCGGTCGAGCCGGAGGAGCCGGTGGCGCCCTGGATCGCCCTCGTCGATGACCGGGAGGCGGCCGGGTTCCGGCGCATCGCCGTCGACGAGGTGGTGGAGCCCGAGGGGTGGTCGGTCGGCGTGGGCCTCGACGGCGCCGTGCGCCACCTCGTCCACCGCGCCTCGGGGCGCGTGCTCGCCGACGTCGACAACCCGCTCGGGCTGGTCCGGTACCAGTCGTTCGACGAGTCCGACTACGACCGCTTCTACGGGCAGCTCACCCCGGCCCCCGAGGACGAGGCCTGGGCTCGCTGGGACAACACCAAGCCCGGCATCGATGCCGCCGGCGCCGTGCACGGCAGGTGGCGGCCCGAGGTGACGTCGGCGTGGTTCCGCGAGGCGGCGGAGCGCGAGCCGGCCGAGCTGGTGGTGGAGCTCGCGTTCGAGCGGCCGGCGAGCGACCCGTTGGGGGCTCCGGCGCGCCTCTGGGTGCGGTGGACCTTCGACCCCGGGGGCGGCGCCGCCGAGGCGACGGTGTGGTGGACCGAGAAGCGGGCCAACCGCCTGCCCGAGGCCACCTGGTGCTCGTTCGTTCCCGTCGTGACCGAGCCCGAGCGGTGGGAGATCGACAAGCTCGGGCAGCGGATCTCGCCGCTCGACGTGGTGCGCCGCGGCGGACGAGCCCTCCACGCCGTGGGCGAGGGGATGCACCACCACGGTCCCGATGGCGGTCTCACCATCGCAACCGTCGACGCGCCGCTCGTGGCCCCTGGCGCACCCGACCTGCTCGACGCCGACCCACCGCTGCCCGACCTGGCGGGCGGCTTCCACGTCCTGCTCCACGACAACTGCTGGGGCACCAACTTCCCGATGTGGAACGAAGGCCCGGCCCGGTTCCGTTTCCGGCTGGTGGTCAGCTGAGCTCGAACACCACCTTCACCTCGACGTTCAGCTCCTGCGAGCCGGCGGAGATCGGCACGGACTGGTCGGCGGCGGAGAGCTTGGCGCTGGTGGCGTAGCCGTCCCAGGCGGCCTGCCCCTGGGGCACGACGTCGGCGATGGTGCGGACCCGGCCGATCTCGGCCCCGGCGGCCTTGGCCATCTCGTCGGCCTGGGCGCGGGCCCGCTTCACGGCGTCGATCCGGGCGCTGCTGACCAGTTCGTCGTCTTCGTTGAAGCCGAGCTGCACCGACCCGACGCGGACCCGGTTGTCGCCGGACTGGACCAGGAGGTCGAGCTTGGCGCCGGCGGTCTTGAGGTCGCGGAAGGCGATGCGCAACGAGTTCGTGGCCGCGTACCCGTCGATGTTGCCCTTCTTGTCGTAGGTGGGGCCGAGGTCGACGGAGGTGGTGGACACGTCCTTGTCGTCGACGCCGGTGAACTTCAGCTGGTCGAGGACCCTCTGGGTGCGCTGGCTGTTGTCGGTAAGCACCTCGGCCGCGCTGGGCCCCCCGCTGACGATGCTCACGCTCACGAGCATCGAGTCGGGGACGCCCTTGGACGTCCCGGTGGCGTTCACGGTCACGGTCCGGTTGGTCGCCCTGGGAGCGGCGGCAGGTGCGGCGCGCTCGGCGTCGGCGCCCTGCGAGCACGACGCCAGCAGGACCATTGCGGCGGCGGCGAGGGTGGCGAGGGCCGCGCGCGAGAGGCGAGGGCGAGGAGCGGGCACGGTGGGACCTCCGGATCGATGGCAGCCGCGCCGAGCGCGGTCCACCCTGGGACGACGCGAGCGCCGTCCGGGTTCCCTAGTGCTCGAGCACCTGCTCCAGGAACTGCTGGAGGCGGGCCGTCGAGGGGTTGGCCAAGACGTCGGCGGGCGCGCCGTGCTCGCACACCACGCCGCCGTCCATGAACACCACGTGGTCGGCCACCCGGCGGGCGAAGCCCATCTCGTGGGTGACGACGATCATGGTCATGCCGTCCTCGGCGAGGCCGCGCATGACCTCGAGCACCTCGCCGACCAGTTCGGGATCGAGGGCCGAGGTGGGCTCGTCGAACAGCATCAGCTTCGGCTTCATGGCCAGGGCCCGGGCGATGGCGACCCGCTGCTGCTGGCCGCCCGAGAGCTGGGTCGGGTACGAGAGCATCTTGTCCGACAGCCCGACGCGCTCGAGGAGCTGCTCGGCCCGCGCGCGCACCTCGGCCTTGGGCTCCTTGCGGACCTTCAGCGGTGCCTCCATGACGTTGCCGAGCGCGGTCATGTGGGGGAAGAGGTTGAAGCGCTGGAACACCATGCCGATGTCCCGTCGGGCCTTGGCCACCTCTCGGTCGGCGAGCTCGTGGAGCTTGTCGCCGTGCTCGCGGTAGCCGACGAGCTCGCCATCGACGCTGAGCCGGCCGGCATCGACCTTCTCGAGGTGGTTGATGCAGCGCAGGAACGTGGACTTGCCGGAGCCGGACGGGCCGATCAGGCACATCACCTCGCGCGGCGCGACCTCGAGGTCGATGCCCCGCAGCACCTGGAGGGCACCGAACCACTTGTGGACGGCCTCGGCCTTCACCATGGGCTGGCCGCTGGTGGCCGGGGCGGCGATCGGGGTGCTCGGGTCGCTCATCGGGCCAGGCTCCGTTGGGCCCACATCGACTGGAGGCGCTGGCGCGGGGTCGGAGGCAGGTTGCGCAGCGAGCCGCGGGCGAACCGGCGCTCGAGGTAGTACTGGCCGACCGACAGCACCGAGGTCATGAACAGGTACCAGATGCTGGCCGTGAGCAGCAGCGGGATGACCTCGTAGGTGCGGGCGTAGATGGCCTGGGCGGTGCCGAGCAGCTCGAGCACGCCGATGACCACGGCGAGCGACGTGGTCTTGAGCATCGAGATGGTCTCGTTGCCCGTCGGCGGGATGATCACCCGCATGGCCTGCGGGAGGATGATCCGGCGCATGGTCTGCAGCCGGCTCATGCCCAGGGCGCAGGCCGCCTCGTCCTGGCCCTCGTCGACGGACAAGATGCCGGCCCGGGCGATCTCGGCCATGTAGGCGCCCTCGTTGAGCCCGAGCCCGAGGCAGGCCGCGGCGAACGCCGTGATGAGCGCCTTGGGGTCCTGCGGGAGCCAGCTCGGGCCGAACGGGATGCCGACCGAGATGGCGGTGACGACGCTGGGGAGGTTGAACCAGAACAGGAGCTGGACGAGCACGGGGGTGCCGCGGAAGAACCAGATGTACACCCATGCCGCCGCCGCCACGATGGGGTTCTTCGACAGGCGCATGATGGCGAGGACCACGCCGAGGACGATGCCCATGACCATCGCGATGGCGGTCAGCTCGAGCGTGACGATCACGCCGTGCACGATCGTGTGGTCGAAGACGTAGCTCCACGCCGTGCCGAGGCCCAGGGCTTCGTTCGTGAAGAGCCAGTGGCCGAGCTGGGCGGCCACCACCATCACGATGGCCGCCGACACCCAGCGCCCAGGGTGGCGCACGGGCACTGCCCGGATGGCCTCTGGCGCTGGGGTGGGATCCGTGGGGACCTCGGTCATCGCGATGGTGGTGTTCTTCCGCTCGGGCTAGGGGTGCCTCAGGAGGTGGCCCCGTTGATGGGGAACTCCTTGACCTCGCCGGCCTCGACGCCCCACTTCTCCATGATCTCGTCGTAGGTGCCGTCGGCGTCGAGCTTCTGGAGCGAGGCCTGGATGGCCTTGTCGAGGCCGGCGTACTCGGACGACTTCGGGAGGGCGATGCCGTACGGGGCGTCGCCGTACTCCTTGGCGCCGAGGTCGAACTTCCCGTTCGACTGCTTGACCGCGTAGGCGGCGACCGGGCTGTCGGCCATCACCACGTCGACGCGGCCCGAGGCGAGCGCCGTGTTGGCACCGCTCTGGTCGGGGAACGAGGTGACGGTGACGGCGTCCTTGCCGGCGCTGGTGCAGGTCTTGCTCTGCGCCGTGGCGTCGTCCTGCTGGGTCGTGCCCTTCTCGACGCCGACCGTGTGGCCGCACAGCGAGTCGAGGGTGGTGAGGTCGGCGTTCTTGCCGGCGGGGACGTAGAAGGAGGTGCCGGCCGAGAAGTAGTCGACGAAGTCGACCGTCTTCTGGCGCTCGAGGTTGTCGGTGAACGACGACATGCCGATGTCGTAGCGGTGGCCGAGGGCCGGGATGATGGTGTCGAACCCGGCGTTGGTGACCTCGACCTTGAGGCCCATGACGTCGCCGAGGGCCTTCGCCAGGTCGGCATCCATGCCGATCACCGTCTTGTTGTCGGTGTCGAAGAACTCGTTGGGGGCGTAGGAGGCGTCAGCGGCGACGACGATCTTGCCGGCGTCGGTCAGCTTGGAGGGCACCATCGCGGCGATCTTGGCGTCCTTGGTGGAGCCGGAGGCGGCGGTGGTGGTCGCTCCGCTGCTGTCGGAGCCGCCGCTGGACCCGCACGCAGCGGTGCCGAACAGGAGGGCGCCGGCCAGGCCGACGGCGACGAGGTGGTGCTTGCGAACGGTCTGCAACGGAATGGGCTCCTGGACATGAGGCGGGCGCTGGGATGGCCCTGGGCATCGGCATCGTAGGCAAGCCTTGTATTACGGCGCTGTAAATGCCAATGGGCCATGGATTCGGCGGTTCTCGGCAGCCGCGGCCGCGGATCGGGTTGTGAGGCCTGAGCAGGTGGTCTGGCAGGCTGGTCCGATGCTGACCGGGTTCATCGACGAGTGGGATCGCGACCTCCGCAGCGGTGATCCGCTGGGGTTCCCGGGCTACGCGGCACGCGTCGACCACATGGACGGGGAATCGGTGCGCACGGGGCTGGCCGACGGTTTCGTGCTCGTCGAGTGCGATTTCTCGGTGGTCGGGGGCTCGATGGGCCTGGTCCACGGCGAGAAGGTGGTGCGGGCGTTCGACCGGGCCACCCAGCGGGGCCTTCCGGTGGTGGTGGTCACCCGTTCGGGTGGGGCCCGGATGCAGGAGGGCATGCTCTCGCTGATCCAGCTCTCGCGCACGGCGGCGGCGGTCCGGCGCCACCAGCTGGCCGGTCAGCTGTCGATCGCCGTGCACCGGTCGCCCACCACCGGCGGCGTCTTCGCCTCGTACGGGTCGCTCACCGACCTCCGGATCGCCGAGACGGGGGCGATGATCGGCTTCGCCGGGCCGCGGGTCGTCGAGCAGACGATCGGCCGCCAGGTCGATGGTCACTCCCACTCGGCGGCCACGGCACTCGAGGCGCACATCGTCGACGCGGTCGTCGATCCCGACGGCGTCCTCGACTGGGTCCTCGGCGCCCTCGGTCACGTGGCGCACCCCCTACGGGCGCCTCGGCCCCCGGTTCCCACGCGGCAGCCGCCCCCGCCGGAGCAGCCCATCGATCCGGCGTGGGCTGCCGTGCTCACCGCCCGTCAGCTCGGCCGGGCGTCGGGCATCCAGGTCGCGGCGGCAGCCACCACGTCGTGGACCGAGCTGGGTGAGGGCACCGACCCCGCGCTGCGCGTCGCGCTCGTCACGGCCGACGGCCAGCGCGCCGTCGCCATCGCCATGGACCGCTACGCGGAGGACGGTGGTGCGCCGGGGCCGGCGGGCTACGCGCTGGCGTGCCGCGGGGCCGAGCTGGCCGGGCGGCTCGGCATCCCGGTGCTCACGTTCGTCGACACTCCGGGGGCCGACGTCTCGCCCGAGGCCGAGAACGCCGGCATCGCCCGCGAGATCGCCCGCACCCACGCGCTGCTCGCCACCGTGCCCGTGCCCACCGTGTCCGTGTGCGTCGGCGAGGGGGGCAGCGGCGGAGCGCAGGCGTTCTCCGCGGCCGACCGGCTGCTCATCCAGGAGGGGGCCATCTTCTCCGTGATCGGCCCCGAGGGCGCCGCCGCCATCTTGGAGCGCGATGCCTCGAAGGCGGCCCAGGTCGCTCCGCTGCTGCGGCTCACGTCGTCTGATCTCGTCCGCTTCGGCATCGCCGACCAGGTGGTGCCCGATGCCGTCGAGGCCACGGTCGAGGCGCTCCACGAGGCCCTCCGATCGGCCGTCGTGGGCGACCGCGCCAAGCGGCTCGACGCCGCCACGGCCACGTGGCTGCGGGGTGACGAACGTCCCCTCGGGTAACGCTTGACCGCGCGGTCAAGTGTGGCACCATGACCGGCGTGCCCATCGCCCCCGCCAACGGAATCGACATCGCCTACGAGACGTTCGGGGACCCGTCGCATCCCACCGTCCTGCTGATCATGGGCCTGGGCGCCCAGCGGATCATGTGGGACGACGGGATCTGCGCCCTCCTCGTCGCCCGCGGCCACCACGTCGTGCGCTTCGACAACCGCGACATCGGGGAGTCCACCTGGATCGACACGCCCGGCCTCGACGTCGGCACCGCCGTCCTGAGCGTCCTGGGCGGTGACACCTCGCAGGTGCCCTACCTCTTGTCCGACATGGCCGCCGATGCCGTGGGCCTCCTCGACCACCTCGGCATCGACTCGGCCCACATCGTCGGCGCATCGATGGGCGGGATGATCGCCCAGACCATCGCCATCGAGCACCCCACGCGGGTGCGCACGCTCACCTCGATCATGTCCACCACCGGCGAGGCCGGCGTGGGCGAGCCGTCTCCGGAGCTGGCGGCCACGCTGCTCGCTCCACCCGCCGCCGATCGAGACGGGGCCATCGAGGCCGGCGTCGCCACGATGCGGGCCATCGGGTGCCAGGAGCACTTCGACGAGGCCCGGGCCCGGTCGCTCACCGAGCAGGCCTACGACCGGGGCTACAACCCGGCCGGCACCGGCCGGCAGCTCATCGCCATCTTGGCGTCGGGCTCCCGGGCCGAAGGCCTGGCCCGGCTCGACCTGCCGGCGCTCGTCATCCACGGCCGCCAGGACCAGCTGGTCAACTTCACCGGCGGGCAGCGCACCGCCGAGCTCATCGCCGGGGCCGACTTCCTGGCGATCGACGACATGGCCCACGACCTGCCCCAGGTCCACTGGACGCGCGTGGCCGACACCCTCACCGCCCTCACCCACCGGGAGAACTGATCGTGGGCCCCCTCTCTGGCATCAAGATCGTCGAGCTCGCCGGCATCGGCCCCGGCCCCTACGGCGCCATGCTCCTGGCCGACCTGGGTGCCGACGTGATCCGCATCGACCGATCGTCGGGCGTGAACGCGTTCGGCCAGGGCGCCACGCCCGAGCCGCCCGCCGACCTGCTGGCCCGCGGTCGGCGCTCGGTGGCCGTCGACCTCAAGAACCCCGACGGCGTCGCCACCGTGCTCGACCTCATCGCCGGCGCCGACGTGCTCATCGAGGGGTACCGCCCCGGGGTGATGGAGCGCCTCGGCCTCGGCCCCGACGTCTGCCTGGCTCGCAACCCCAAGCTCGTCTACGGCCGCATGACCGGCTGGGGCCAGGACGGTCCCTACGCGTCGGCCGCCGGGCACGACATCAACTACATCTCCCTGGCCGGAGCGCTCGAGCCCATGGGCCGAGCCGGCGAGCAGCCCACCCCGCCGCTCAACCTGGTCGGTGACTTCGGCGGCGGCGGCATGATGCTCGCCTTCGGCGTCTGCGCCGCTCTGGTCGAGGTGGCCCGGTCCGGTGAGGGCCAGGTGATCGACGCCGCCATGATCGACGGCGCCGCCAGCCTCATGACCATGACGTGGTCGTTCAAGCACATGGGCATCTGGGAGGACGAGCGCGGCACCAACATGCTCGACACCGGCGCCCACTTCTACGACACCTACGAGACCGCCGACGGCAAGTACGTGTCGATCGGGTCGATCGAGCCGCAGTTCTACGCAGAGCTCCTGCGCCTCACCGAGATCGACCCCGAGTCGCTGCCCAAGCAGATGGACAAGAGCGCCTGGCCCGAGCTGAAGGTGCGCTTCGCCGAGGTGTTCAAGACCAAGACCCGCGACCAGTGGTGCGAGATCATGGAGCACACCGACGTGTGCTTCGCTCCCGTGCTGGCCATGGACGAAGCGCCGCTGCACCCCCACATCGCCGAGCGCGGCACCTTCACCGAGGTGGCAGGGCTGGTCCAGCCGGCCCCGGCGCCGCGGTTCAGCCGCACGCCCGGCAGCATCGAGCGGCCGCCGCCCCACGCCGGGCAGCACACCGACGACGTGCTGGCCGAGTGGGGCGTGAGCCCCGAGCGCATCGCCGAGCTCCGGGACTCGAAGGCCATCGCCTGACCCTCCTCCGACGACGCGCTACGGCGCCGGATCCGCCGGTAGCGTGCCCCGGATGGGAACCATCGTCAGCTTCCACGCCCACCCCGACGACGAGTCGATCGCCAGCGGCGGCACGCTCGCCCTGGCGGCCGCGGCCGGTCACCGGACCGTGCTCGTCTTCGGCACCCGGGGTGAGCTGGGCGAACCGGTGCCCGGCGTGCTGGCCGAAGGCGAGCAGCTGACCCTGCGCCGCACGGCCGAGGTGTTCAAGTCGGCTGAGGTGCTGGGCGTGTCGAGGGTGGAGTTCCTCGGCTGGACCGACTCGGGGATGATGGGCGAGCCCACCAACGATGTCCCGTGGTGCTTCTGGCAGGCCGACGTCGAGCAGGCCGCCCGGCGCCTGGCCACCATCCTCGAGGAGGAGGCCCCCGACGTCCTCACGATCTACGACGACAACGGCGGCTACGGCCACCCCGACCACATCCAGGTCCACCGGGTCGGCATGAGGGCGGCCGAGCTGTGCGAGGTGCCCGTGGTGGCGCAGGGCACGATGAACCGAGACCTGATCCAGCGGGCCTGGGCCATGGCCGAGGAGATGGGCGTGGAGGTGCCCGAACCGCCCGACAGCGAGACCCCGCCCGAGGGCCTCACGGCCGAGGAGGGCGTGACGGCGGCGGTCACCTTCGGCAAGGCCGAAGCAGACCTCACGCACTGGGTCGACTCGTCGTCGGTCACGAAGCAGAAGCGGGCCTCGATGCTGTCGCACGCCAGCCAGATCGGCCCCGACCACTTCATGGCGGCGATGCCCGACGAGATCTTCACGTTCGTGTTCGGACCCGAGTGGTACATCGTCGAGGAGCGGCACCAGGGCGAGCCGCCGGCGATCTTCACCGAGCTGTTCCAGCCCAAGCCGGCTGCGTAGGCGCCCTCCGGTGCCCCGCCTCCACCTGGTGCGCCACGGTCACGCCGCGGCGGGCTGGGACGAGGAGCGCGATCCCGGCCTCGACCTGCTCGGTGCCCGCCAGGCCGACGCGGTCGGCCTGGCGCTCCAGCAGGAGCTGAGCCCCCGCCCGATCGTGAGCTCGCCCCTGCGGCGGGCCGTCGAGACCGCCGGGCCGCTGGCGGCGCGCTGGAACCGCCCGGCCGCCATCGACGGGGCGTTCGGGGAGATCCCGTCGCCCACCGAAGACCTCGCCCTGCGCCAGAGGTGGCTCCGGTCGGCGCTCGCCGGCCGCTGGGACCAGCTCGACGAGGCGGTCGAGGCGTGGCGCCGAACGCTCCTCGCGGCGGTCCGCACGGTCGAGCACGACCTCGTGGTGTTCACCCACTTCGTCGCCATCAACGCGGTGGTGTCGGAGGCCACGGGCGACCCGGCCGTCACCACGTTCCTCCCGGCCAACGCATCGGTCACGGTGGTCGACGTGGCTCCGGGCGACGGCGCGATCTCCTTGGTGCAGCGGGGGAGCGAGGCGGCAACCGAGGTGGGTTGACCCAGGCACTAACGTCCACCTCCGGTTCACTTGTTTGTGGGGGAGCGTTCACATGGGTCATCGTCGCTACATCGCCGTCGCCGCGGCCACGGCCGCCCTGGCCGCCGGCGTGCTGGTCCTGGGCTCGCCCGTGAGCTCCCGGCCCACCGCCCCTGCGGCGCCCGCCGCCCTCGATGACGACGTGCACCTGAACCAGATCCAGGTGGTCGGCAGCCACAACTCGTACAAGAAGATGGTCTCGCCGGCCGAGGATGCGCTGCGCCGCTCGGTGATCAGCGACGCCGCCGACCTCATGGAGTACCAGCACGAACCGCTGGGCACCCAGTTCCAGAACCGCAAGGTGCGCCAGGTCGAGATCGACGTGTACCTCGACACCACGGGCGGCCGCTACGCCGATCCGTTGCTGCGCAACGTGGCAGGCGTGGGCCCGTACGACCCGGCGATGAACCAGCCGGGCATCAAGGTCCTGCACATCCAAGACGTCGACTACGCCACCACGTGCCTCACCTTCAAGGACTGCCTCACGCAGATGAAGACGTGGAGCGACGCCAACCAGAGCCACGTGCCGATCGCCGTGCTCGTCGAGCTCAAGGACGACCCGCTCGACTTCCCCGGCTTCACCTTCGTGGCGCCCGAGAAGTGGACCGCCGCCAACATCGGCTCGATCGACGACGAGATCAACTCGGTGATGGACCCGAGCGACCTCATCACCCCCGACGACGTCCGTGGCAGCCACACCACCCTCGACGAGGCGGTCACCACCGACGGGTGGCCCACGCTCGGCGCCAGCCGCGGCAAGTTCCTGTTCCTCATGGACAACAAGGGCGGCTACCGCACGAACTACCTCGACGGCCATCCCAACCTCGAGGGCCGCGACCTGTTCACCAACGCCGATCCGGGCGACCCCGACGCCGCCTTCGTGGAGCGCAACGACTCCAGCGACCCGAGCATCCCGGGGCTCGTCACCGATGGCTACGTGGTCCGCACCCGGGCCGACGGCGACACCAAGGAGGCCCGGGCCAACGACACCGGGCCCCGCGACGCGGCCCTCGCCAGCGGCGCCCAGTGGGTGAGCACCGACTACGAGGGCCCCGGCATGGCGGTGGGCTTCACCAGCCCGTACCACGTCGAGATCCCGGGCGGCACCGTGGCCCGCTGCAACCCGGTCAACGGCCCCCAGGGCTGCGACTCGGCGCTGCTCGACACCATCTACACCCCGCTCGCGCCGCCGCCCCCGTACTCCACCTCCACCACCGCGCCGGCCACCACCAGCACCACCATCGTCAGCGACGAGCCCGATGCGGCTCCCGGTGCCGTGCCGGTGGGCGGCTCTGCCAGCTACACCGGCTGATCGCGCCATGACGGCGGCCCGCCGGTTGGGTGCCGCCGCGCCGCGTGCGCGAGCGTGACGGCGTGCTCGTCCTGGCTGTCAACGCGCTCGTGCGCGACGTCCACGGCTGGTGGGCCTGGGTGGTCATCGTGGCCAACGCCCTGGTCGGGGTCTGGGCCCTGCTCGCCCACAAGCAGGAGCGGTTCCGCGTGCCGGCCCTCTGGTGGGCCACCGCCGCGGCCGAGGTGGCGATCTTCGTCCAGGTGATCCTGGGCGTGATCCTGGTCCAGGGCCGCAAGGACGCCCAGGACGCCCTCGGCTTCCACCTGCTCTACGGCTTCTCGGCCGCCTTCTCGGTGGCGATCATCTACAGCTACCGCAACCAGCTCGGCGACAAGAAGTACCTGCTGTACGGGCTCGGCGGCCTGTTCATCATGGGCCTGTGCCTGCGGGCCGTCGCCACCTTGCCCTGAGCGCGCCTCGGCGGCGTGCCCGACGCGATCAGCGGCCTACGTGGTGGGGACGTCGACCCGCCCGTAGCCCACGAGGTGACCGGTCCACCACGTGGCCAGATCGTCTTCGCTGGCGGGCACACCGGGCTTGTGGGCCTGGATGATCTTGCCGTTGCCCGCGTACAGGGCGACGTGGCTGATGGCACCCTTGGGGCCGGCGCTGCTGTAGAAGACCAGGTCTCCCGGCAGGAGCTGGGCCTTGGTGATGCGGGTGGTGCCGGCGTACTGGGCCGCCGACGTGCGGGGGAGCACGACGCCGGCGTGGTGGTGCCACGAGTAGTAGGTGAGGCCCGAGCAGTCGAAGCCACCCTCGGCTCGCGTCTCGCCACCGGTCTTGTACGGCTGCCCGATCAGGCTCCGTGCGTCGGCGACCACCTGGGCTCGGGTGGTCGTGGCGGCATCGGTCTGGGTCACCGGCATGCAGGCGGTGACCGAAGCGGCGCCGGCGAGCACGAGAGCGACGAGGGCGAGCGAGGCGAAGCGGGTCTTCACGAGGAGGCGGGATCCTGGGAGGGCGGCAGAAGCGTCAGGTCTCGATCGACCTCATGACGGTTGATACGAGGAACCGTAACCAAACCGCAACACTCTGACAAGTCGCCTCAGGAACCTCGGGGGAGCCGGGGCACCCGCGAACCGGACCCACTCGCCGTGCGCGGGACCGCGGTGAGACCGAAGCTCAGAGGTTGACGACCGGCATCGTCGTCGTCTTGGTGATGCCCTCGAGCATCTGGACGCGGCTGACCACCAGGCGGCCGAGCTCGTCCATCGACGGGGCCTCCACGCGGACCACCACGTCGTAGGGGCCGGTGACGTCGTCGGCGGCGACCACCCCCGGGATCAAGCGGACCTCGGTGGCCACCGAGGCGGCCTTGCCGACCTCGGTCTGGATCAGGATGTACGCCGAGACGGCCATGGCTTCCTCCAACGCGGTGCCGAGAGGATCGACCCTACCCGGGGGTGGTGACCGGGATCAGGGGAGGGCGAAGGCGGCGGCGCCGAGCTCGGGATCGGTCCCGCGCCCCTCGACCGCCAGGCCGGCGGCGAGCGCGGCCCACTCGGAGCACGGGTCGAGGCGCCGGGTGATCCGACCAGCCCGACGGACCCCCGGACGCGAAGGTGCCCGCCCCGGAGGGCGGGCACCTTCGGTGTCAGGAAGCCGCGGCGGCAGGAGGCGCCGCGACCCGATCAGTTGGCCAGGCGCTTCTCGAGCTCGCGCAGCTCGTCGGCCAGCTCGGCGGGGAGGTGCTCGCCGATGAAGGCGAAGTGCTCCTCGATCAGCGGGATCTCACCCCGCCACGCCTCGTTGTCGACCTTGAGCAGCTCGGCGAGCAGCTCGGGCGACATGCCGAGGCCGGTGGTGTCGATGCCGTCGGGCAGCGGGACCCGACCGATGGCGGTGTCGACCGCCTCGGCCTCGCCCGACACGCGCTCCAGGACCCACTTGAGGACCCGGCTGTTCTCGCCGAACCCGGGCCACAGGAACGAGCCGTCCTCGCCCTTGCGGAACCAGTTGACCCAGAAGAGCTTGGGCAGCTTGTCGGCGTCGGTGGCCTTGCCGATGTCGAGCCAGTGCTGCATGTAGTCGCCGGCGTTGTAGCCCATGAAGGGGAGCATGGCGAAGGGGTCGAACCGGACCTCGCCGATGGTGCCGGCGGCGGCGGCGGTCTTCTCGGAGCTCATGATGGAGCCGAGGAACGTGCCGTGCTGCCAATCGAAGGCCTCGGTGACGAGCGGGACGTTGGTGGCGCGGCGGCCGCCGAAGAGGATGGCCGAGATCGGCACGCCGGCCGGGTCCTCCCACTTGGGGTCGATCGACGGGCACTGCTCGGCCGGGGCCGTGAAGCGGGCGTTGGGGTGGGCGGCGGGGGAGCCCGACTCCGGCGTCCAGTCCTTGCCCTTCCAGTCGACGAGGTGGGCGGGGGTCTCGGGGGTCATGCCCTCCCACCACACGTCGCCGTCGTCGGTCTTGGCGACGTTGGTGAAGATCGAGTTGGCGTGCAGCGAGGCGATGGCGTTGGGGTTGGTGTCGTCGCCGGTGCCGGGAGCGACGCCGAAGAACCCGGCCTCGGGGTTGATGGCGTACAGGCGGCCGTCGTCGCCGAACTTCATCCAGGCGATGTCGTCGCCGATGGTCTCGCACGTCCAGCCCGGGAGGGTGGGGATGAGCATGGCCATGTTGGTCTTGCCGCAGGCGGACGGGAAGGCGCCGGCCACGTACTTCTTCTCACCCGCGGGGTTGGTGATGCCCACGATGAGCATGTGCTCGGCCATCCAGCCCTGGTCGCGGGCCATGGTGGAGGCGATGCGCAGGGCGAAGCACTTCTTGCCGAGGAGGGCGTTGCCGCCGTAGCCCGAGCCGTAGCTCCAGATCTCGTTGCTCTCGGGGAAGTGCGAGATGTACTTGTTGTCGGCGTCGCACGGCCACGGCACGTCGGCCTTGCCGTCGGTGAGGGGGTAGCCCACGGAGTGGAGGCACTTGACCCAGTCGCCGTCGGCGCCGAGCACGTCGAGGGCGCCCTGGCCCATGCGGGTCATGATGCGCATGCTGACGGCCACGTAGGGGGAGTCGGTGAGCTGCACGCCGATGTGGGCGATGGGCGAGCCGAGCGGGCCCATGGAGAAGGGGACCACGTACATCGTGCGGCCGGCCATGGCACCCCGGTAGTGGCCGAGCAGCGTGTCCTTCATCTCGCTGGGCTCGCGCCAGTTGTTGGTGGGGCCGGCGTCGACCTCGTCGAGCGAGCAGATGTAGGTGCGGTCCTCGACGCGGGCGACGTCGCCCGGATCCGAGAGCGCCAGGTAGCTGTTGGGCCGCTTGGCGTCGGAGAGACGCTCGAAGGTCCCCCCGTCGACCAAGGCCTGACACAGCGCGTTGTACTCCTCGGCGGAGCCATCGCACCAGTGGACGTCGGTGGGCTGGAAGATCTCCGCCCACTCGTCGACCCACGCCTGGAGCTTCTCGTTGGTGGTGCTGGCAGTCATGATCTCTCCGGTGACCGGGCGGAAGGGCCGCTGGTTGTGGCTTCAGACCTCGGGTGCCGGACCGAAGCCCGGCGTTCCCATGTCGACCTCGGACCCGAGGCGCAGCCCCGTTGCCCGACCGCTGTCGTCCAGGTCGAAGATCACCCGCTGCCCCTGGCGGAGCATGCGGAAGGGGGAGCCGTGCAGCGACCCGGGTGCCAGGTCGTAGTCGGCCAGGTCGGTGTCGCACATGATGATGCCGTCGCCCGTTCCTGGGTCGTACGACTTGATCACTCCTTGCACAACAACGTCCTCCACCTGTGGATGCGGTGGACCGACCCTAGTGGTCGGCGTTCAGCTGACGCACACGCAGACGGCGTATCCGCCATACGTACTTGACATGCTGATCATCGGCGAACCCGATGCGTCAGCAACGAGTCATCGACGATGGTGATGAGGGCGCGCGGCAAGGCGAAGGCGCCGGTCTCCCGGGTGCGGCGAAGGCCGCAGCGCTGGGGTGGATCAGGCGGTGGTCTTGGCCCGCGAGGCCTTGGTGACCTTGCCCGCCTTGAGGCAGCCGGTGCACACGTTGACGCGGCGGATGGTGCCGGGCGCCACGACGGCGCGGACCTGCTGGATGTTCGGGCTCCAGCGCCGCTTGGTGCGGCGGTGGGAGTGGCTCACGCTCATGCCGAACGACGGCTTCTTGCCGCACACTTCACACGTCGAGGCCATCACTGCACTCCAGGGTTCGCTACCGATCGACCCTGATTGGGCCGAGGGACAAATGTACGCGGGACGACCCCCCGTCCACAAGCCGAGCACCCGGCCAGGTCACGTGTCCGCCGTCTGACCACCCTGCGCGCAGTCGGTAGGCTGCGCCGCCATGACCACGCTCGAGCGCCTGGGCGCCGACGATCTCCGCCTCGTCGTCGGCGCGTTCCGTGATGCGCTCAAGGCGCACAAGGAGGGCATCAACCGGCTCAACGTCTACCCCGTCCCCGATGGAGACACGGGCAGCAACATGGCGCTCACCATCGAGTCGGTGGCCGCCGAGCTCGACGAGACCGACGGCGACCTGGGCATCGTCTGCAAGGCCATCGGCCACGGTGCCCTCATGGGCGCCCGCGGCAACAGCGGCGTCATCCTCTCCCAGATCCTCCGCGGCCTCACCCAGACCCTGGCCGCCGCACCCGACGAGCAGGTCGACGGGCCGCTGCTCGCCGAGGCGCTCGACGTCGCCGCCAAGGGCGCCTACGAGGCGGTGGGCAACCCGGTCGAGGGCACCATCCTCACCGTGATCCGCGTGGCGGCCGAGGGCGCCACCGCGGTGGCCCAGTCGGGCAGCTCCCTGGTCGACGTGCTCGACGCCGCCCGCACCTCGGGCTACGAGGCGCTCGCCAACACCCCCGAGCAGCTCGAGGTCCTGAAGGCAGCGGGTGTGGTCGACGCCGGCGGCACCGGCCTGATGCTGCTGATCGACGCGTTCCTGCTGGTGGTCGACGGCCGGGAGCTCCCGGCCGCCTCCGTCACCGAGGCCGTGGCCGACGCCGGCCACCTCGATGAGCTCCAGCTCATCGCCCACGGCGGCGAGGGCCACGAGGGCGGCGGCATCGCCGACCTCCGCTACGAGGTCATGTACCTGCTCGAGGCGCCCGACGCCGCCATCGCGGCCTTCAAGGACGTGTGGGCCGGCATCGGCGACTCCATCGTGGTCGTGGGCGGCGACGGGCTGTTCAACTGCCACATCCACACCGACGACATCGGCCCGGCCATCGAAGCCGCCATCGAGATCGGCAAGCCCTCCAAGATCCGGGTCACCGACCTGCTCGAAGAGGTCGAGGAGGAGCGCTGGGTCCGAGACGCCGAGGCGCACCCCGAGCCCGAGCCCGACGCCACGCCCGTCACCACCGCCGTGGTCGCCATCGCCACGGGCGAGGGCATCAAGCGCATCTTCCACTCGCTCGGCGCACGCGTGCTCACGGGCGGCCAGTCGATGAACCCGTCCACGGCCCAGATCCTCGAGGCTGTCGAGGCGGCGCCGGCCGACCACGTGGTGATCCTGCCCAACAACAAGAACATCATCGCCGTGGCCGAGCAGGTCGACGCCACCACGTCGAAGACCGTGCGGGTGGTGGGCACCAAGGGCATCCCCGAGGGGTTCGCCGCCCTGATGGCCTACGACCCCGATGCCGACATCGGCGACAACGCCGCCGACATGGCCACCGCGGCGGCCAACGTGCTCGCCGGCGAGGTCACCCAGGCGGTCCGAGACTCGTCGTGCGACGTCGGCCCGATCGCCGAAGGAGACTTCCTCGGCATCGCCCGAGACGGCATCTGCGCCGTGGCGCCCTCGGTGGCCGATGCCACGATCGGACTGCTCGAGCACCTCCTCACCGAGGACCACGAGATCGTCACCCTGATCACCGGCGAGGGCTCCTCCGACGCCGAGACGCGCAAGGTGCTGCTCTGGTTGGCGGAGCACCACGACGCCGTCGAGGCCGAGACCCACCACGGCGGCCAGCCCCTCTACCCCTACTTCCTCGGCATCGAATAGCGGCTCCGTGGCCGGCGACCTCGAGGCGGACCTCGTCGACGATCCCCGTGAGGAACCGGCTCCGTCGGCGCCGCCCACGCTGCGGGCGCTGGCCCGTTCGTGGCGCTGGGCGCCGTGGCTCGTGGGGGTCCTCGTCGCCTTGCGCCTCCTGGCCGTCGCCGGGATGCGGCTGTACCTCTACTTCGACTCGGGTGAGTACGACCGCATCGACTTCAGCGGCAACTGGCGCCGGCCGTGGGCCACGCCGTACCTGTACTGGCTGATCCCGGGGACCAACCGATCCATCGTCATCGCCCAGGCCCTGATCGGCGCGGTGTGCTGGGCGGTCCTCGCCCTGGCGGCGGCGGCCTGGTTCCGCACCGCGATCGGGCGCCTGGCCGTGGCCGCGGCCATTGGTGGCATCGGCTGCACCACCATCATCACCAACTGGGACGCCGCCAAGCTGTCCGAGTCGCTCGGCATCTCGCTCACGGTCCTGCTGATCGCGGCCTGGCTCAACTTCGTCCGCAAACCCGATCGCGCCACCGCGGTGCTGGTCGCGCTCGCCACCTTCCCGTGGCTGTTCGTCCGCCAGAGCCTCATCTCGGCGGCGTGGCTGATCGTGCTGGTCGTCGGGATCGCCGCGCTCGTGGCGTGGCAGCGGGGCCATGGCGCCAAGGTGCTGGCCGGTCTCTGCCTGGCCCTCGCGCTCGAGACCGGCGTGGCGTCGGTGACCTACACGCACAACCAGGAGATCGTGCAGGAGAACCTGCGGGTGATCGTGTCGAACCGGGTGGCCACCGATCCGGGCCGCCTGGCGTGGTTCAAGGCCCACGGCATGCCCGTGCCCTCGTCGGGCGCGATGGATCCGCAGTCGCTCCAGAACGACACGGCGTTCTCGCACTGGGCGGCCCACGAGGGCCGCGGCACGTACCTGCGCTACCTGGTCACCCACCCCTGGTACACGGCCACCGCGCCGTTGCCCGACTTCGCCGGCGTCCGGCGCCCCTCGGTCGATGCCGCGGCGGCCGCGCCGCAGAACTCGATGCTCGCGCCCACCGACGTCTACGCCACCTCCCGGCCCGTGCTGCCCACGGTGGTCGAGCTGGCCCTGTTCGGGCCGGGCGACACCGGCGCGGTGATCGCCGGCCTGGTGGTGGTCCTGGCGTGGAGCCTGGCCCGCCGGGACCGGCGCGGGCAGTCGTGGATCGTCCCGCTCGTCCTGATCGTGATCTCGTTCGCGTCGCTCTACACGGGATGGCACGGCGCCACGCCCGAGCTGCCGCGCCTCGGGCTGCTCGGCGCCATCGGGATCCGCATCGCGCTCGTGGTGCAGCTGGCCCTGCTGATCGAGGGCGAGGTGGTGGCCTGGCGGCCGTCGCTCGCTGGCCCCGTCGGCGATCCGGCGGTCACCTCCTAACCTCGCTGGGGATGAGCGATGGGCCGATCACGTACGCCGAGCTGGCCGGCTACCCGCTCACGGTGATCAAGGCCCTGCACGGCAGCCCGAAGAAGGTGACCGCGCTCGAGAAGGTCGGTGTCGGCGACGTGCTCGACCTGGTGACCTACTACCCCCGCCGCCACGTCGACCGCTCGCGCGAGGTCGCCATCCGCGACCTCGTACCGGGCGACGAGGCCATGGTGGTCGCCACCGTCCGCAACGCCACCCAGCACCGGCCCCAGCGCCGCGGCCGAGGGCGCCCGCTCAACCGCGACGAGTTCGACGTCACCGACGCATCAGGCGGTCGCCTCCGCATCACGTTCTTCAACACGTGGGGCATCGACGCCAAGCTGCCCGTCGGCACCGAGGCGGTGTTCTTCGGCAAGGTCGACACGTTCAACGGCCGGCCGCAGATGACCAACCCCGTGGTCGACGTCATCGGCGGCGAGCAGACCGGTCGGATCATCTCGCTGTACCCGCAGCACCTGGTGTCGATCCCGGGTCAGAAGGCGAAGATCAAGCTCGAGTCCGACGACTTCTCCAAGTGGGTCCACGTAGCGCTGGGCAAGACCGGGGCGCGCGGCCTGGCGGAGCCGCTGCCCGAACCGGTGCGCAAGCGGCTGGGCCTGATCGAGCGCGGCCAGGCGCTCTGGGGCTACCACCGGCCCGACGCGTGGGCCGACATCGCCACCGCTCGCAAGCGCCTCGTGTTCGACGAGCTCCTGCGGGTGCAGCTGGCGCTGGTCCTGCGGAAGCGGTCGCTGGAGCGAACCGCCAAGGGCATGGTCCACGACGCCTCCGGCGAGCTGGTGCGGCGCTTCCACGGCGCCCTCCCGTATCCATTGACCGGAGCCCAAGAGCGGGTGATCGCCGAGATCACCACCGACCTCACCGGGCCCCACCCCATGCACCGCCTGCTCCAGGGCGACGTGGGCTCGGGCAAGACGGTGGTGGCCGTCTCGGCCCTCCTCGTCGCCGTGCAAGGCGGCCACCAAGGCGCCCTGATGGCGCCCACCGAGGTCCTGGCCGAGCAGCACTTCACCGGCATCAAGGCCCTGCTGGCCGACCTGACCGTCCCGGGCGATCCCGACCCCGACTCCCTGTTCGCCGGTCAAGCCGAGGACCGGCCGCTGCGGGTCGAGCTGCTCACCAACAAGGTCACCGCTGCCAACCGCCGCAAGCTCGCCGAGGGGCTGATCGACGGGAGCGTCGACCTCCTGATCGGCACCCACGCCCTGATCGAGGACGCGGTCGCGTTCCGCTCCCTCGGCGTGGTGGTCATCGACGAGCAGCACCGCTTCGGCGTCGAGCAGCGCGCCGCGCTCCGCCAGAAGGGAGCCGACGGCGCCACACCCGACGTGCTGGTCATGACGGCCACCCCGATCCCGCGCACCGCGGCCATGACCGTCTACGGCGACCTCGACGTGTCGATCCTCGACGAGATGCCCCCGGGGCGCACCCCGATCGTCACCACCTGGGTCAAGACCGATCCCGAGGGCGACGACCCCGAGGCCGAGGCGCCGGTGTGGGACCACGTGCGGGCCGAGGTGGCGGCCGGACGCCAGGCCTACGTGGTGTGCCCGCTCGTCGAGGGCTCCGACAAGCTCGAGGTGGCGTCGGCCGAGGAGACCATGGAGCGGTTGCTCGGCGGCGAGCTCCACGACCTGTCGCTCGGGCTGCTGCACGGCCGCATGGCCAGCGCCGACAAGGAGGCCACCATGGACGCCTTCCGCGCCGGGCGGACGCAGGTGCTGGTGGCCACCACCGTGATCGAGGTCGGCGTCGACGTCCCCAACGCCACGGTGATGGTGATCCTCGATGCCGATCGCTTCGGCATCGCCCAGCTCCACCAGCTGCGCGGTCGCGTCGGCCGAGGCGCCCACGCATCGCACTGCTGGCTCGTCGGGCCCGGCACCACACCCGACGGCCAGGCCCGGCTGGAGGCGATGGTCCGCACCACCGACGGGTTCGAGCTGGCCGAGGTCGACCTGGACCTGCGCGGCGAGGGCACGCTGATGGGGGAGCGGCAGAAGGGCCGCAACGACCTCAAGCTGGCCTCGCTGCGCCGCGACCGCGAGTGGGTGGAGAAGGCCCGGGAGGTGGCGTTCGAGCTGATCGACGCCGATCCCGACCTCTCCCACAGCGACGTCTTGGCCGGCGAGGTCGCCCTCTTCCTCGGCGACGACGAAGCCGACTTCCTCCTCAAGTCCTGAGGGCATCTGCGGGCGCGGGGCGGCGGCGCCCGTTGCGTAGGGTGGGCGGCGATGTGACCCACGGCGGGTCGGCGGAGGAGATGCTGATGGAACGCTCGCGGAACCGATGGTGGGCCCTGCTCATGGTCGCCCTGGTCGTGCTCACCGGGTGCGGCGCCTCGGGCGGTGACGCCAGCGCCCCCGCCACCTCAGCGTCAGGTGGGTCCACCACCACGGCGCCCGAGCGGACCGGGGCCACCACCACCACGGTGGCTGGTAGCAGC
Source organism: Aquihabitans sp. McL0605 (assembly GCF_049993875.1). NCBI lineage: Bacteria > Bacillati > Actinomycetota > Acidimicrobiia > Acidimicrobiales > Iamiaceae > Aquihabitans > Aquihabitans sp. McL0605. The sequence continues at coordinate 442,360 of NZ_CP188252.1, read as the reverse complement.
ACCACGACGGTCGATCGGAGCAGCGACGGCGAGCGCTACCTCGAGCTGGTCAAGCCACCGAACTGTGCGCTCGCACAGTTCACTGAGGCCGAGGCCTCCCTGCCGCCCGACGCCACGGTCGCCGACGCGATGGCACTGCTGCAGGAGTCGGCGGGTCGGGTGGCCGACATCTACGACACCTTCGCCGCCGGGCTCGAGAAGGGGCCCTGGGCCGCCGACGTCCAGCCCGCGATCGATCGGGTCACGGCCCTGGCGCGGGAGCAGGCGCGCATCTTCCGGACGCTCGCCGATGCCCGCACCACCACCGCGTTCCGTGCCGGCTTCGACGACCTCCGCACCGTCATCGACGAGGACCAGTCAGTCGACGCCCTGCGCGCCGAGCTCGGGCTCGGCCCGAGGGTGCACGTGGACCTCGCCACCTGCACCGCTTCCGCCTGAGCGGAGCGGCGCCGCCCGGCCGGTTGCGGATCAGCGGAAGGCGGGGGCGACCTCGGTGATGACCTGGTCGATGGCCTCCTTGGCGGCGGCACCGGTGCCCAGGGTGAAGCTCGGGATGATCAGCTCGTCGAGCCCGGCTTCGGCCCACTGGCCGATCGTGTCGATGAGCTGCTGGCTGGTGCCGCCGATCGCCGGGCGGATGGCCGCGAAGTCCTCGGCGGTGGCGAGCCCGTCGTCGCCGAGGAACACCACGGCCTGGGTGGAGCGGAGGAGGCTGGCCGGGTCTCGGTCGATCTCGGCGAGCGCCCGGTCGTAGCCGACGCGCTTCTCGGCCCACAGCGCCGGCGTGCTCCAGGTGTTCCACTCGTCGGCGTACTTCGCCACGATCGCGGCCATGCGGCGCTGCCCGCTCGACCCGATCAGCAACGGCATGGGACCGACGGGCTTGGGCTCCATCGGCGCGTCGGTGAGCTGGTAGTGGTCGCCGGGCACGTCGGCACGCGTCTGGTCGCGCAGGGCCAGGATCACCTGGCACGCCTCCTCGAACCAGTCGATGCGCTCGGTGACCGTGCCGAGGGGGATGCCGTAGCGATCGTGCTCGTTCTGCTGCCAGCCGGCTCCGATGCCCAGCACGAGGCGACCGTCCGCGATGTGGTCGATGGTGGCCGCCTGGTTGGCCAGCACGGCCGGGTGGCGGTAGGTGTTGCCGGCCACGAGCGACCCGAGCCGCACTCGCGGCACAACGGGCGCCAGCGCGGCGAGCAGCGAGAAGCACTCGTGCATCGGCTGGTCGAGCGCGTTGTCGTCGTTGGGCATGAAGTGGTCGGCGACCCAGAGGCCGTCCCACCCGGTGGCCTCGGCGTGGACGGCCAGGTCGAGGATCTCCGACCAGGTGGGCTGCGTCGAGATCCAGAAGCTGAAGCGCATGGCCGAAGGCTACGGCCTGCCGGGGACCGGTCGGCGATGAGATCGCGCGCCGATAGCGTCGCCGCCATGACGCTCGATGCAGACCTCAAGACCATCGCCACCGGCAAGAACTTCGCCGCCCTCACCACCCTGATGGCCGATGGTCAGCCCCAGACCCAGATCATGTGGGTCCACGCCGACGACGAGCACCTCCTCATCAACACCGAGCTCCACCGCCAGAAGTACAAGAACACCCAGCGCGACCCCCGGGTCACCGTCACCGTGTTCGATGGCGCCAACCCCTACCGGTACGTCGAGGCGCGCGGCCGGGTCGTCGGCACCGTCGGTGGCGACGCGGCTCGCACCAGCATCGACGAGCTGGCCCAGAAGTACATGGGCGTCGACGACTACCCCAACGCGATCCAGAGCGAGCGCGTGGTCCTCGAGATCGCCGTCGACAAGATCCACAAGAACGGGTACTGACGCGTGGCGCTCGAGATGCGCCCGGTGTGCGAGCGCTGCGACGCGCCCCTCGCGCCCGACAGCCTGGCGGCGCGGATCTGCTCCTACGAGTGCACCTTCTGCGCCACCTGCGCCGACGGCGACCTGGCCGGCTCGTGCCCCAACTGCGGTGGGGAGCTGCTCACCCGGCCCCGCCGGAAGGGCTGACCACCGCTACCACTCGGGGCCGTGGTCGTCCTCGGGATCGTCGCCCGGGACGATGAGGTCCCAGCGGTCGAGGCAGTCCTCGCAGCGGTAGCTCACCAGATCACCGGGCCAGAACCGGCCGGTCTCGTCGGGGCGCGTCATCAGGTGCGCGGTGCTCCCGCAGTCGACGCACACGATGGTGGTCGACACGAGTGGAGCGCCGGACGAGTCGACCGGGCCCTCATCGTGGTCGTCGTCGGCGCGGTGGTCGCTCACCGGTCGCCCTCGCTGCGGCGCCTCGCCTGGTTGGCCTGGAACTGGGCGACGCCGGCGGCGAAGTCGGGATCGAAGATCACGGCCCGGCCGTGGCGGTCCTCGTTGGCCAGCGCGTCCTCGAACGTGAGGCCGTAGCTCTCGTAGGCGGAGAGGCGGTCGTGCACCACCGCGGGCCAGGGCGACGAGGCGATCAGCTCGGCCATCTCGACCGCGGCGTCGAGCGCAGTCCCGGCGGAGACGAGGCGCTGGACGAACCCGATGCGCTCGGCCTCGACCGCATCGAACCCCCGGCCGGTGAGCATGAGGTCCATCGCCCGGCCGAGGCCGACGATGCGGGGGAGGCGGATGGTGCCGCCGTCGATCAGCGGCACGCCCCACCGGCGCTCGAGGCAGCCGAACTTCGCCGTGGCGCCGGCGACGCGGATGTCGCACCACGCGGCCAGCTCGACGCCGCCGGCCACGCACCACCCTTCGATCGCGGCGATGACGGGCTTCGACAGGGCCAGCCGGGTGGGGCCCATCGGCCCGCTGTCGCGGAGCCGGGGCAGGTCGGTGAGGTCGGCGCCGGCGCAGAACGCGGCGTCGTCGCCCGTGAGGATGGCCACCTTGGCGGACGGGTCGGCGTCGAACGCCAGGAACTCGCGGTGGAGCCGTTCGGCCGTCTCCGTGTTGACCGCGTTGCGCCGCTCCGATCGGTCGATCCTGACGATGCGCACCGCGTCGGAGGGCGTGGGGGAGGAGGTCTCGGTCACCCGACCGACGGTACCCGTCCCACCCCCCACCCGGCCCGGTGAGCCCCGCCGCCCGAACATCGAGCCCCACCACCTGACCTTCGCAGGCGAGAGGGTCGTGGGGTGCACGAGCCCCACGAGGCTGACCGGGCAGCCACGCCGGGGTTCGACCTGTGGACGGTGGAGAGTGGGTTGGGGGCGAGCCAGGGTGCGGATGCGAGACTGCCGGCCATGGGTGCCACGCAGCGCGAAGACCTCACGGATCAGGTGATCATCGTCACCGGGGCCAACTCCGGCCTCGGTCTGGAGACGGCTGTCGCCTTGGCCGCGATGGGCGCCACCGTCGTGATGACGGCCCGCAGCCAAGCCAAGGGCGAGGCGGCGAGGGCCGAGGTCATCGAGCGCTCGGGCCGCGATCGCGTCGTGCTGGGCATGCTCGACCTCGGCTCGTTCGAGTCGATCCGGGCGTTCGCCGCGTGGTTCCTCGACGAGTACGACCGCCTCGACGTGCTGGTCAACAACGCCGGCGGGATGGTGAACAACCGCCAGGAGACCTCCGACGGCTTCGAGCTGATGTTCGGCGTCAACCACCTCGGCCACTTCCTCCTCACCGACCTGCTGCGCGAGCGGTTGGTGGCGAGCGCACCGTCGCGGGTCGTGGTCCTCTCGTCGTTCGCGCACCGGATGGCCGTGACGGGCCTCGACCGCACCGACCTCCAGTCCGAGCGCGAGTTCCGCAGCTTCCCGACGTACGGGCGGTCGAAGCTGGCGAACGCGCAGTTCACCCTGGAGCTGGCGCACCAGCTCGAGGGCACCGGGGTCACGGTCAACTGCGTCCACCCCGGGAGCATCCGCAGCGGGTTCGCCGGCGACGGCGACACCGGCACCATGGGCTGGCTGATCGCCACCTTCGGGCGGTTCGTGATGCGCTCACCGAAGGGTGGCGCCAAGACCCAGGTGCTCATGGCCAGCTCGACCAAGCCGCGCATCGTCGGCGCCACCGGCGGCTACTGGTCCCACGGCCGGCGCTGGCCGGCGTCGAAGCACGGGCGCAGCCGCGAGGAGGCCCGCTGGCTCTGGGAGGAGAGCGCACGGCTGGTGGCGGAGGTCCCGTGAGCGGCGCTCGACGCCCATCGCCTCGTCCCCGACGCACCGCCGCCCGACCGCTTCCGGTCAAGGGTGCGCTGCGGGTGGTGGCGGGCTCGGCCGGCGGCCGCCGCATCGACGTGCCGCCCGGCACCACCACCAGGCCCACCTCCGATCGGGTCCGCGAGGCGCTGTTCAACGCGCTCGACAGCCTGGACGTGGTCGAAGACCGCCAGGTGCTCGACGGGTTCGCCGGCAGCGGGGCGCTGGGCATCGAGGCGCTGTCGCGGGGTGCCGCCCACGCCACGTTCGTCGACACCGATCCCGTGGCCGTCCGGGTGGTGGAGGCCAACCTCGGGTCGCTGGGGCTGGACCGTCGGGCCACCGTGCTCACCCGCGCCCTCGATCGGGCGCTGGCCGTCGGCGGCTCGTTCGACCTGGTGCTGCTCGACCCTCCGTACGCCTACGACGAGTGGGACGACCTGTTCGAGCTGCTGGCCCCGACCCTGAGCCCGGACGCCGTCGTGGTGGTCGAATCCGACCGCGAGATCCCCCTCCCACCGGGGCTCGCTGGCATCAGGAGCAAGACCTACGGCGGTACGGTGGTGCAGTTCGCCTCCCCCTCCGGAGCTCCTTCGTGACCCGAGTCCTGTATCCGGGATCCTTCGATCCCATCCACAACGGACACCTCGAGCTGATCGAGGTGGCGTCGCGGTTGTTCGACTCGGTCGTGGTGGCCACCATCGGCAACCCGCAGAAGCCCACCGGGCTCTTCACGATGGACGATCGCGAGCAGATGATCGTCGAGTCGGTGAGCCACCTGCCCAACGTCGAGGTCACCATCTACTCCAACCTCGTGGTCAACCTGGCCAAGGAGGTGGGGGCCGACTTCTTGGTGAAGGGCCTCCGCGCCGTCTCCGACTTCGAGTCGGAGCTGCAGCAGTCGCAGATGAACCTCGCCATCTCCGGCGTCCACACCGTCTTCATCCCCTCGGCCACCGAGCACTCGTTCGTGGCCTCGAAGTGGATCCGCGAGATCTCCCGGTTCGGAGGCGACATCAGCTCGATGGTGCCGGCGCCCGTCGCCAAACGCCTCTCCCAGATGTTCGACCAATGACCGTCGCCCCACCGCCTGTGCCCGGTGCCGGTCCGTCCACCCCCGTCGTGGACCACAAGGAGCCCTCCCCATGAGCTACGAAGATCGCCCCTACGACGCCGACGAGCCGGCGGATCCCGCGCCCGCGCCCGAGCCGTCTCGCCGCCGCGGTCGCCAGGTGGACGCCGAGGAGCTGCTGCGCCGGGTCTCCGACCTGATCGGCGCCGCCCGTCCCATGCCGCTGTCGGCCTCGGCGATGATCAACAAGGAGGAGGTGCTCGAGCTGCTCGACGAGGCGATCGGGCGCCTGCCCGACGAGCTCCGCGAGGCCCGCTGGCTGCGCAAGGAGCGCGAGGAGTACCTGTCCAAGATGCGGGCCGACGGCGATGAGATCACCGCTGCCGCCCGGGCCCGCGCCGAGCAGATGGTCCAGCGCACCGAGGTGGTCAAGGCCGCCGAGCACCGCGCCCGCCGCATCCTCGACGGCGCCGAGGCCGAAGCCCGCCGGCTGCGCCTGGAGTGCGAGGACTTCTGCGACCAGAAGCTGGCCAGCTTCGAGATCGTGCTCGAGCGCACGCTGAAGCTGGTGGCCTCGGGCCGCGAGAAGCTCCAGTCCACCAACCTGGCCCGGGCCGAGGAAGTGCCCGAGCCCGAGCCGGAGCCGGTCGACGAGGGCTTCTTCGACCAAGACCGCGGATGAGCTCGTCGTCTCCAGCCGAGGGGCACCCGCCCACGGTGATGATCTCGGTCACCGAGATCCGGCGCCGGCCGGGCAGCCGCATGCCCGTCGAGCGCACGCTCGTCGCCGACGGCCTCGGCCTCTCCGACGTCTCGGTCCCCGACGGCTCGCCCATCGCGTTCGCCGGTGAGCTGGAGTCGATCCACGAGGGCGTGGTGCTCACGGGCGCCGCCGAGGTGCCGTGGGTGGGGGCGTGCCGGCGCTGCTTGAAGGAGCTCCACGGCGTGGCCCGCATCGACATCCGCGAGGTCTACGAGACCAAGCCCACCGATGGCGAGACCTGGCCGCTCGACCACGACCAGGTCGATCTCGGCCCGCTGCTGCACGACATCGCCCTGCTGGCGCTCCCGCTGGCGCCGCTGTGCACCGACGACTGCATGGGCCCTGCTCCCGAGGCCTTCCCGGCCCGGGTCGAGGGCGAGGCCGCCGCCGACGACGACCCCGGCGCCGGCGAGGGTGACGAGGGTCCGGCCAAGGACCCCCGCTGGGCCGCCCTCGACGACCTCGAGCTCTGACGCCACCACCCTCTGGCTCACGAACTCCTCGTGCTGTTGGTGGCAGCACCACCACGATCACGAGCGCTCGCACGGGGTGGGCGCTTTCGACCGGGCCCGACCTCGGCCGCTACCATCTACCCCTCGCGTCCGGCGCATCGCAGCGCCCCCGATCACGACCTCAGGACCACGACGATGGCTGTCCCCAAGAAGAAGACCTCCAAGTCCAAGAGCCGGAGCCGCAAGGCCTCCGCCTGGACGCTCGATGCGCCGTCGCGCAGCGTCTGCCCCCGGTGCGGCTCGGCCAAGCTCCCCCACGTGGTGTGCGGGAACTGCGGCTGGTACCACGGCCGCCAGGCCATCGAGGTCGACTGACCCACCTCGGGCCGGCACCGAACATGACAGCTGCTGAGCGCCTTCCCGTCGCGATCGACGCGATGGGAGGTGACAAGGCCCCCTCGGAGATCGTCGCCGGCGCCATCCGCGCCCGCGACGAGCTCGGCGTTCCCGTCGTGCTGGTGGGCCGTCCCGACGAGCTCACCGACACCGACGGCATCGATGTCATCCCGGCGTCCGAGGTGATCGCCATGGACGCCGATCCGGGCAAGAGCGTCCGCACCATGAAGGACTCCTCGCTGGTGCGCGCCGCCGAAGCCGTCCGCGACGGCAAGGCCTGCGCCATGGTCTCCGCCGGCAACACCGGCGCCACCATGGCCTCGGCCCTCCTGCGGATGAAGCGCATCCCGGGCGTGTTCCGCCCGGCCATCGCCACGCCCATCCCGTGCCCCGGCGCCGACCTGCCCACGGTCCTGCTCGACGCCGGCGCCAACGCCGAGTGCTCGGCCGACTGGCTGGTGCAGTTCGCCCAGATGGGCGCCACGTTCGCCCGCCACCGCTACGGCATCGAGTCGCCCCGGGTGGGCCTGCTGTCGATCGGCGAGGAGCCCACCAAGGGCAGCCCGCTGGTCAAGGAGACCCACAAGCTCCTGGCCGAGGGCTCGTGGACCGCGTCCTGCGGCGGCACCTTCATCGGCAACGTGGAGGGGCGCGACATCATGTCGTCCGACGTCGACGTGGTGGTCACCGACGGCTTCACCGGCAACGTCGTGCTGAAGACGCTCGAGGGCGGCATGCGCTCGCTCGTGAACGCCATCTTGGGCACCTTCAACACGAACGACGAGACCAAGGCTGCGGGCGACGTGCTGTTCCCGGCGCTGCTGCCGCTGTACGCCCAGCTCGATCCCAACAACACGGGCGGGGCCATGCTGCTGGGCACCAACGGCGTGTGCATCATCAGCCACGGCTCCTCGAACGACACGGCCATCGTGAACGCCGTGAAGGTCGCCACCGAGATGGTCGACGCCGGTCTGGTCGACGCCCTCGCCCAGACCATCCGCCCCGCCTGACCCGGCTCCGCCCGTGACGGGCGGAACATCACGGCCCGTACGCCGACGTGCTGATCAGCTCTGGTCGGTGGCGTCCCGACGATCGGGAACCGGGAGCGGATCGACGCGAGCGGCGTGGGGTGCATCGAGCCAGGCGACGAGCGATGGGGGCAGGGGCGCGCCCAGGTCCTGGCGGGCCTGCACCAGCCGCCGCAGGCGAGCGGTCAGCACCAGGCGCTCCCGCTCGGTCTCCACGGCCGGGTCGATCGCCTCCTCGGGCTCGTCCCCGTCGAGGTCGGTGAGGCCGAACGACGCGTGCGGCGCATCGTCCTCGTCCAGCTCCACCGGGATCGGCGCGAGCTCGTCGGGACGCTTGGCCCCGCCCTCGGTGAGCAGGACCGGACTGCTGCGGCCCGCCGCATCGCCGCCGAACAAGGTGGTCAGGGCGCCGTCGAGGCGCCGGAGGCCGATCCGGACCTCGGTGAGCTCGCGGGTGAGCTGCTGGGCTTCGTGCGGGAGCTCCAGCAGCACGTCGGCCCCCCGCAGCCAGCCGTGATCGATGGAGATGGCGATGAGTGCCGGGTCGATCGTCATCGAGTCGTGGACATCGAACTCCGGCACGATGACCCGCACCGTCTCGGCCCAGCCGCCCGGAGGGTTCAGCTCCTTGCGGAGGGTCTCGTCGGGGCCGATCTCGGCGCTGACCCGGCGGAGGATGTCGATCAGGTTCCGCTCGGCGAACGAGCCCATCCGCTCGACGCCGACGGAGCTGGCCGAGATGGCGATCACCCGCTCGACCTCGAGGTGGTGCACGAGGACCTCGATGGGGAGGATCTCGCGGGCCCCGCCATCGACGTAGTGCTCCTCGCCCAGCCGCACCGGCGGGAACGCCAGCGGGATCGAGGCCGAGGCCAAGACGCCGGCCATCAGGGGCACGTCGTCGAGGTCGGTGGGCCGGTCGTCGCGGTCGTGGATCGCGCCGGTCTCGGTGATGTAGCGCAGCTCGCCGGCTTCGAGGCTGACCGCGCCGACCCGCAGCGAGATGCCCGAGGCGGCGACCAGGTCCGCATCGAGCTCGCGCTGGAGGAGGTCGGAGACGGGAGCCAGCGACAGGAGCGACTGAGCGGTCAGCGCCTCCCGCACGGCGTCGAACGCACCGTCGGTCTCGGGCGGTCGGCGCACCAGGCCCCCCACCACGCGCACGGCCATGCGCACCGCGTTGGTGCCGCTCGTGCCGTCGCCCAGGTGGCCGCGCATCGATGTCGCCCACGACGCCGAGGCCTGGAGCCGGGTGAGCCAGGGCTCGGGCTCCCACATGTCGTCGGTGGTGCGCAGCGACCGCCAGAGCCGATCGACCTCGTCGACGGCCCGGAGCCCTCCCGGCCGGTCGCCCTCGGCGAGCTTGGCCGCGTTCAGCCCGCCGGCCGAGTTGCCCGCCACCGCCACCGGGGCGACGGCGGCGTGGTCGTAGAGGAAGCGCAGCACGCCGGCTTCGAAGCTGCCGAGGGATCCGCCCCCGCTGATGGCGATCCCGACCCGGCGGCCGCCGAGGTCGGCGCGGAGCACCTCGAGCGCGTCGAGCGCGTGGTCGTCCCAGGTGGCCTCGAGGTCGCCGGGGGAGGGGGCGCCGTCGGGGACGCGCAGCGCCGGACCGTCTAGGAAGCGCTCGGCCCGCTCGATGGCCAGCTCCCGAGGGGTGGGGCGGTCGTCCTCGACCTCTTCGTCGGCATCGGCCCGATCCGGATCGGCCGGCGGGGACGGCTCGGGCGGTGGGCCATCGTCGCTGCCCGCCGGCTCGGTGGGCTCGGTGGGCTCGGTGGGCTCGGCGGGGTCGGTGGGGTCGGTGGACCTGCCGAGGCGTCTCCAACCCTTTCGGCGGCTTTCTGCGCCTGGCTCGTCGTGTGGGTGGGTGTCGTCGGTCATCGTGTTCCGGCCGCTGGGCGTCTGGGTGGTGAGTTCAGGGTGTCCATCATGCGTCACCTGCGGTTTCGGTGCACCCTGGGGCGTTCACGAGCGCACAAAGTTCGCCACCCGCTACAGTCGCATCGCCCCATCGACCGATCAGGAGTGCGCCGTGCCCGCCGAGACCCATGTGGAACAGTCCCCGATGAGCCGTCAGGACGTCTTCGAGCTCGTGCGAGATCGCCTCGCCGACATCTTGGAGACCGATCCGAGCGGCATCAAGGAAGGCGATTCGTTCGCCGACGACCTTGGGGCCGATTCCCTGGCGTTGATCGAGCTCGTCGAAGAGCTCGAGGAAGAGCTGGGCGAGCGCTCGGTCGGGTTCCGCATCGAAGACGAAGACCTCGAGGACCTGAAGACCGTCCGCGACGCGGTCGACTACGTGTTCGACAAGCTCGGCGGTAGCTAGGCGTGACTGGCGCGCCCGGCGTAGAAGGCGCCGGCGAGGCCGAGCGTCGTTCCGCGCGGGTCGCGCCGGAGGTGCCTGCCCCCACGTTCCATCCCATCTCGCCCGCTGGGCTCGCCGCGTTCTGCGAGCGCCTCGGGCACGGCTTCGTCGACCCCAACCTCCTGGGCCAGGCCCTGACGCACCGGTCGTGGTGCGCCGAGAACGCCGGCTACGAGTCGAACGAGCGCCTCGAGTTCCTGGGCGACGCCGTGCTCGGCATGGTGGTCACCGACGACATCTACGCGCTGCTCCCCGAGGCCGGTGAGGGCCAGCTGTCGCGGGTCCGGGCCGCGGTGGTGTGCGCGCCCGCGCTGGCCGAGATGGCCGTCGAGCTGTCGCTCGGCGAGGTGCTCCTGCTCGGCAAGGGCGAGAACTCCTCCGGCGGGCGCAACCGCCCGTCGATCCTGGCCGACGCCATGGAGGCGGTCATCGGTGCGGTGTACCTCGATGGCGGGATCGCAGCCGCAGGCGAGCTCGTCGCTCGCCTGGTGGCGCCCCGCCTGGCCACGGCCGGCGCGCCCGACCACAAGAGCCGCCTGCACGAGCTGGCGGCCAGCGAGCCGAACCGATCGGTGGAGTTCCGCATCACGGAGCACGGGCCCGAGCACGACAAGACCTTCGAAGCGGTCGTCGTGTTCGACGGCGTGCTGATGGGCGTCGGCGTCGGAAGATCGAAGAAGCAGGCGGAGCAAGCCGCAGCCAAGGAGACCTGGCAGCGGCTCGACCACGAACACGGGGACATCCCCGCACGAGAGGAAGCAACCCATGGCTGAACAGCCGGAGCTCGAGACCCTTCGCCGGGACCTGGACCGCGACATCGGTGGCAAGCGGATCAAGACCGTCGAGGTCCCCGGTTCCGGGGCCATCCCTCGCCACACCAACAAGAAGCAGTTCACCACCCTCCTCGAGGGGGCCAAGGTGACCGGCGTCGTCCGCCGGGACCTGCTCCTCGTGACCAAGCTCGACACCGGCGACGCGCTGGTCATCGACATCCAGAACGGCGGCCAGCTCCGCCGGCAGGCGGCCAAGGAGGCGGTCGACAAGCGCACGAAGGTGTCCATCACCTTCACCCAGGGCGGCCAGCTCCGGGCGCTCGACGACACCGGCAACCTCGAGCTGTTCGTGGTGCCGTTCGACCAGCTGGCCGAAGCCGTGCCCGAGCTCGCCGAGCTCGGGGTCGACATCCTCGATGAGCCCGTCTCCTGGACCGTGTTCGGCGAGCGCATGCTCCGCCACCGCGACACCAAGCTGCGTGCCCTCCTGTTGAACCGCACGGTCATCGCGGGCATCGGTCCGGTGTACGCCGACGAGATCCTCCACCAGTCGGGCCTCCGTCCCGACCGCGAGGTGTCGTCGCTGTCCACGCAGGAGATCCGCCGCTTCTACCGTGCTGTCGTCGAGACGCTCCACGAGGCCGCCAAGCACCGCGGCGTCACCACCTCCGACGGCCAGTACGCCGATCTCGCCGGCAAGCCCGGCGGTTGGACCAACGAGCTCCAGGTCTTCGAGCGCGACGGCAAGGCGTGCCGCCGGTGCCGGGGTGTGGTCTCGAAGGTCCGCATGGGCGGCAAGACCGTGTACCTGTGCGAGGACTGCCAGGTCTGAGGCCGGTCGGGGCTCGCGGCGGTCGGCAGCAGCCGGCCGCTTGGTCCGGCGCGTCCGCGCCACCGTCATCACGCTGCGAGAGCATGCGCTGACGGAGCGTGCCGTGCCACGAAATACCCTGAACGAACTCACGCTCCGAGTCGAAAGCTGAGCTAAGGTCACGCACCGTGGCAAGCGGCAGCAGGCAGGGGACCGGTGGCTCGGAGGGATCCGAGCCGACCGGGGCAACTGAACCGATCACGCTGACCGACCCCGACGGGGCGGTCACCCGGGTCGCGCCATGGTCGTCGTGGACCCGCGAACAGGTGCGGGCCCCCGGCGGCGAGCCCGCCCTCGTCACCCGTCTCGACCAGGGGCAGCTGTGGTTCTCGGCCGGGCGCCGGCGCAGCCCGTGGCGCCACGAGGTCCACGTCGGCCCCGCCATCGTGTCGACGCCTCGGGGTCGCTTCCAGGCGGTGGCCGAGCCCGACGGCGGCGCCACCATCGCCTGCCTCGCCGGGCGCACGCGCGTCGTCGCCGGCCTGCGCGAGCCGGTGCTGCTCGGTCCGGACCAGAGCGCGGCCGTCTCCAGCGACGGCCGCACCCTCGTGGTGATGGACCGGACCTCGGGCGCCGAGGTGCCCGAGCCCGATGTGATCGACCTGACCGACGGGGCCGAGGCCGATGACGCCGAGGCGCCGCCTCTGGCGGTGGCCGCCGCCGCCGCCACCTCCGCGGCCACCGCCGCAGCGGCGGGCACCGTCGGCACCGGTGGGCACCTGACCACTCTGCCGGGCTTCGAGCGCGGCGGTCACGCCCCGCCTCCACCGCCGTCCGAGACCACGCCGGCCCGTGCGCCTCGCGGTCCCGCCCGGCTGGGCTGGATCCCCGAGCTCGTTGCCGTCCTCGCCCTCTTGGGCCTGCTCGTCGCCGGCGTGTGGGTGTTCACGCGCCCCGACGACAAACCCGAGATCTCGTCGTCGCCCCCTGTCACGGTGCCCATCGAGTCGACCACGGCGGCTCCCACCACCACGGCGCCGCCCACCACCACGACGACGGCCGCGCCCACCACCACCCAGCCGCCGCGCCAGGCCACCGGGGCCGTCGGCGCCGGCGAGCTGACCACCTGCCGGCGCGCCGAGGGCGGCGTGCTGGCCACCGTCACGGTCACCAACCGGTCGGGGCCGGCCAGCACGTTCCACGTGTCGGCGGCGCTCGTCGATCCCGATGGGGTCGAGTTCGCCCGGGCCGCGGCCGACACCGCGCTGGTGCCGCCCGGGGGCACCGGGACGGCCAAGGTCCTCGTCCCCGCGCAAGGGGTCGTCCAGGGCTCCTGCGAGCTGCTCGACGTCACCTCGGGCTGATCGGCGTCCAGCCCGCCCCGATCACCGGCCCGGTGCCCGGCCTCGGTGCCGTCGCGCTGGGCCCTCGCTCGGGTCCCGGAGGGCCGGTCGAACCGGGCCTGACCTGCGAGGCGGAAGAGGGGTGCGAGCCGACGGGTAGTGTCACCGGACTCGGCCCGAGTCCTGGAGTAGCCGGTGTTCCTGAAGTCGTTGTCCATCAAGGGGTTCAAGTCGTTCGCCGACTCGACCACGTTGGTGATGGAGCCGGGCGTCACCGTGGTCGTGGGCCCGAACGGCAGCGGCAAGTCGAACGTCGTCGACGCCATCAGCTGGGTGCTCGGCGCCCAGGCGCCCAGTGCGGTCCGGTCCCAGAAGATGGACGACGTCATCTTCGCCGGCACCCAGAAGCGCCAGGCGCTCGGCCGCGCCGAGGTCGCCCTCACCATCGACAACACCTCCGGCCTGCTGCCCATCGAGTTCTCCGAGGTGACCATCACCCGGATCCTGTTCCGCAACGGAGACAGCGAGTACGCCATCAACGGCGTGCCGTGCCGCATGCTCGACATCCAGGAGCTGCTCTCCGACTCGGGTGTGGGTCGCCAGCAGCACGTGATCATCAGCCAGGGCCAGATCGACGCCGTGCTCAACGCCCGCGCCGAGGACCGCCGCCTCATCATCGAAGAGGCCGCCGGCGTGCTGAAGTTCCGGCGGCGCAAGGAGAAGGCCGAGCGCCGGCTCAACTCCACCGAGGCCAACCTCACCCGCCTCCAAGACCTGCTCCGGGAGGTGCGCCGCCAGCTCCGGCCGCTCGAGAAGCAGGCCGATGCCGCCCGCCGCCACGGCGCCGTCGTCACCGAGCTCACCGCCCTGCGGCTGCACCTGGCCGGGCTCGAGATCGCCCGGCTGCGCTCGCGCATGGAGCACGGAGCGCGCACCCGCGCCGAGCTCGACGCCGCCGAACGAGATCTGCGCGCGTCGCTGCGCCGCCTCGACGCGGATGTCATCGCCACCGAGGCCTCGCTGTCCGCCATGGGCGGCGACGATCTGGGCGACGCCCTCGTCCGCTTCGAGTCGCTGCGCGAGCGGGCGCGCGGCCTGGTGGCCGTCCTCACCGAGCGCGAGCGCGGCATCGAGCGCGACCGGGGCGCGTCCGTCGACCAGGCCGTGGTCGCCAGCCTCGAGGCCGATGCGGCCCGCCTGGCCCGCGAGCTGGCCGACGTCGAGGAGCTGGCCGCCGATCTCGATCCGGCCAGCAAGGAGCTCGAGCGCGCCGAGGCCGACCTCGAGCTGGCGCACCAGGACTTCGGCCGCGAGTGGGCCGAGGGCGTGGCCACCCCCACGGGTGCGGCGGCTGAGGTGCGCGGCGAGCTGCAGGCCGTACGGGCCTCCGTCGAGCGCAGCGCCACCGAGTCCAAGCGCGCCAACGAGCGCATCGAGGCGCTCGACGCCCGCATCGCCCGCCTGGCCGCCGAGGCCGAGCGCCTCGAGCTGGCCGTCGCCGACGCCGAGTCCGCCACCGCCGCGCTGGGCCAGGCCCGCACCGACGCCGCCGCTGCTCGCGCCGCGGCCTCCGCCGCCGTCGACCAGGCCGACGAGGCCCGCCGGGGCGCCGACGCCGCCGTGCACTCGTGGACCGCCCGGGCTGAAGCCCTCGCCCTGGCGCTCGACCAGGCCCGCGCCAAGGCCGGCGCCGAGCGCCTGGCCGGCGTGGAGGGGATCGTCGGCACGCTGCTCGATGTGGTCGACGTCGATCCGGGCTGGGAGGCCGCGTTCGAGGCCGCCGTCGCCGATGCCGTCGCCGCCGTCGTGGTCGAGTCGGTCGAGACCGCCCGGGCCGCGCTGGCCGAGCTGCGATCGGGCGACGCCTCCGGTGCCGTGCTCGCCCTCGGCGCCACCCGAGCCACGCCGTCGTCTCCCGCTCCCGGAGCCGGGCTGCGCTCCCACGTCCGCGGCACCCGCCCAGGCGTCGACGAGCTGCTCGACGCGCTGGTCGGCGGTGCGATCGTCGCCGACACGTGGACCGAGGCGGTCGACGTCGCCCTGGCGAACCCGTCGGTCGTCGTGGTCACGCCCGACGGCGACCGGTTCGGTCCCTCCGGTTGGCGCGTCGGCGCGGCCGGGTCGGGGGCCACCGGTGCGGCGCTCACCGAGGCCGAGGCTAGCGCGGCGCAGGCCGTCACCGAGGCCGCCGCCGCCAAGGAGGCCGCCCAGCAGGCCAAGGCGGCCCACGACGCCGCCCGCACCGCCGAGGCCGATGCCAGCCGGGCCGTCGACCAGAACGCCAACGGCCTCCGGGCATCCAGTGAAGCGCTGGCCCGCACCCGGCGCGACCACACCGATGCCGTGGCCGAGGCCGAGACGCTCCGCACCCAGGCCGTCGAGCTCGCCGACCGGGCCCGGCGCGACGCCGACCGCCAAGCCGAGCTCGAGGCCCGCCTGCCCACCCTCGAAGCCGAGGAGGCCCACCTGGCCGAGCAGGGCCGGGCCATGGCCGAGGCTCGCTCCCGACTCGACGAGCGCGTCACCGCCGTCGCCGCGATCCGCAACGACCTCGGCGTCCGCGCCGCGGGCCTCGACGAGCGCCGCCAGTTCCTGAAGAACCGGGCCGCCGAGCTCGACGAGCGGCTCTCCAAGCACGCCGTCGAGCGCGAGCAGGCCGAGGGGCGCCGGGTCGAGCTCGACCGCCGCGCCACCGCCACCGGCCGGCTCCGGGCCTACGTGGCGTCGCGCCTCGAGGTGGTCGAAGGCGAGCTGCAGGGGCTGCGGGACCGCCGCCGCCGCCAGTCCGAGGCCACCCGGGAGGTGTCGGCCCGGCTCGACGGCCTCCGCAAGGAGCGCCAGGCCGCCGAGCGCGACCTCACCGAGCTGCGCGAGCGGGTGCAGCGCGTCGAGCTCGACGATGCCGAGATCCGCCTGCGGCTCGAGACCGCCGTCGAGGCCCTCCGGCGCGATCTCGACTGCGAGCCCGACACCGCCATCGCCGCGCCCGCCCCCGAGCTGGCCGAGGGCGTGTCCGCCACGGCCCGGGTCCGCGAGCTCGAGCGGGACCTCCGGATCATGGGCCCGATCAACCCGCTCGCCCTCGAGGAGTTCCAGGCGCTCCAGGAGCGCCACGAGTTCCTGCAGGGCCAGCTCGAAGACGTCAAGAGCGCCCGGCGCGATCTGTCGAAGGTCATCAAGGCCATCGATGCCGAGATCGTCAGCGTGTTCGCCTCGGCCTTCGCCGACGTCTCCCAGAACTTCCAGGACCTGTTCGAGACCCTGTTCCCCGGCGGCAAGGGCCGGCTCAAGCTGACCGACCCGGAGAACCTGCTCACCACCGGCATCGAGGTCGAGGCCCGGCCGTCGGGCAAGAACGTCCGGAAGCTGTCGCTGCTGTCGGGCGGCGAGCGCTCGCTCACCGCCCTGGCGTACCTGTTCGCCGTGTTCCGGGCCCGCCCCAGCCCCTTCTACGTGATGGACGAGGTCGAGGCCGCGCTCGACGACGTGAACCTCCACCGCTTCCTCGACCTGGTCCACGAGTTCCGCGCCGAGGCGCAGCTGATCATCGTGAGCCACCAGAAGCGCACGATGGAAGCCGCCGACTGCCTCTACGGCGTCACCATGCAACCTGGTGGCTCCAGCCGAGTGGTCAGCGAGAAGGTCAAGAGCTGACGGTCGGCAGCAAGCTGCCTCCCTGTCCGTCAGCACCTTGCGGGTGTTGACGGACGGCACCGTAGCGCAGCGGATCGAACGGTCAGAGCACTGCCCTTGCGTGCTCGCCGTAGCTCGCACTCGATGGTCCGGTGCTCCGCCCTGGACCATACAAGGCGACGGCGGGGGTTCGAGTCCCTCTGCGCCCACCACCGACACGGCAATGTGTTCTCAACGGACTGAGACGGAGACCGGTAGACGTGACAGCAAGTAGTAAGGCGCCGCGCATAGTCGGCCACTATCGGCTGCCGAGTCCGATTGGGTTCGAGGCTGGCTGTGTCGGGGTGTCCATCCCAACACAGATTGGTGGCATTGATTGCACGGTGGTACTTCCGAGAATCAAGCCGCATGGTGAAGACCAACCCAGTTCTGAGCCTCCGACCATCTCGGGACTCCGTGCTGACCAGATATCTCATCTACCCCTCTGGCGGGGGCAGATCGAGGAGGGTGACCTGTTGGAGGCCTTCCATCCCTGGGCCAACGTCAACCGTTGGAGAGTCGACGGATCGTTCGATTCGTTCTGGGTGCACGAGATGGCTTTGGACTTTGGTTTGGTACCCGTAACTGACGATGCATGGCCTGAGATGTCGGCAGGGAATTTGGCCGCCCATGTGGTGTGGGGTCGTTCTTCTGACAGCGTTGAGGTGGACGCCATCCTCGCTGGGATGAACGGCTGGTTTTCCATGGTCAGGGCTTGGGTGCGTTTCCTGATCACCCAACCCGTCGACAGCGAGTTGTCGAGCACCTCGTTGGTCTTCGAGGCCGAAGGCCTTCACCTTCACGGTTACGACGCAGAGCGAGATGGGCCGATCACCCGAATGGATCGGATCACAGTCGGCGCCTCGAACACACACATGCAAGCGCTGACCCGCGACCAGTGGGAGACGGTGCTATCCCTGGCGGCCCGAAATGTCAGCATGCCCGATGAGTTCTCGCTGATCGCCGATGCGCGAATGGCCCTCCTCGGTTACCAGTATCGGCTCTCCCTGATCCAAGCGTGTACGGCGATTGAGCTTCTGATGCAGCAGCTATTCGAGTCCGAGTTGAGCGGGCTGGGCGAGGCTGCGCAGGCCGCCATCCTTGGCGAGAACTGGACCTTGGGCCGACTGCAAAAGATTGTGAGCAAGTGTGGCCATGTCCTTCCAGACGCACTGACACAGACGGTGAAGGCCAGGAATGCTGCAATCCATCGGAACAGTCATCCGACGAAGGATGAGGCTGAGGCCTCTATTGGGGTTGCGCTTCTGTTGGCCTCGGAGTTGTTCGACCTGGACGTTGATCCGAACGACCCGCTGAGCGTTACGGCCTTTCGGCCAAGCTAGAACGGCCGCTGAGCGTTCTCGTCCACAAGACAGCAGGCTCAGCGGGAGGACACGGCGTCGGCATCGTCGGCTCCTTCCGAGAGTCCGCCTTGCGATGCGTAGCAGTTGGCTGCTGGGCCACCCGCCGTCGTGCCAGACCCCTGCCCCTGGGTGCGAGTGGTAGGTCGCACTCGTGGTCCAGCGGCTCCGCCCTGGACCATTACGAGGCAGATGTCGGGGGTTCGTGGTGGCAGGGTCCAGACAACTCGCTAGGGTCCCGATCGACCAGGCACGATGAAGGTGGAGGCGGATTGTGACGCAAGACAACAGCGCCCACCACACGCAAGCCGCTTGACGAGGCGGTACGCAGGCTGGTTGGCGAACTTTGGGGTATCGGTGAACGGACCGCTGGCCCTCATGGGCTGCTGCGATTCAGACACCGCAGGAGGGGAGTGCCCGAGAGCTGCTGGCCCCCGCCGTAAGAGTTGCCGAGGCGGCCAACGAAGAGGTTGAGAGGATTGATCAGGAGGTCGGCACGGAGCATCGGCTCGTGTCGTGTCTCTACGAGCAGGGCGACCCACTCCACGACATATGTGGACGAGATTCTTCGCCTTCTGTTGGCCCAGCTTCGTGGCCGAACCGAGAAGCTGAATCGCCAGGACACAGTTCTGGTCACGCCTCGGGCGTCGTCCGTACACCCTGCCTCCGTCAGTAGGCGCACGCACAGGCGCTCGAACGCAGCGGGCGGGAGCGCGTGCGGCAGCTCACGGGTCGTGAGCGAGAAGGTCAAGAGCTAGTTGCAGCTCCTGCGGGAGGTCGTCCCAAGCGGACCAGCGCCGGTTGCGCGCTGTATCGTGCCGGTCGCGGGGAGGCGGCGTGGGACAGCGGATGCAAGGCACGAGATATGCGGTGACGGTTCTGGGCTTGCCACTGCTCGAGGCGGCGATCGTGGTTTCGGTGATCGCACTGACTCCTGATTCCGTGGAGAACGCATCCCTGGGGTGGTATTCCGCAGTGACGTCGCTCGCTGTGACTGCTCAGGAGGCGATTGTTGCCGCAGTTCCATGGCTGGCCGCGGTCCCCGTCCTGCTGGTTCTGACGCTGATCATCGGCGTGAGCCTCAATCGATGGTGCATCGATGACCTGTGGAGCACGGTCGCGGCGGAGGTGGGAGAGCCTCCCTGGGGCGGGGAAGACGCTCAAGGGATCATCCCGCTGTTGCGCATGATTTCGAACGATCAATCCATCTCGAAGCTGCGTTCGTCGAGGGCCGCGCTTATGAGGCGGGCGAAGTTGGAGGAGCCCCCCGACCCAGATACGGGACTCGATGCGGAGACCGTCCTGAGCGGCGTTGAGCTAGCACTGTCAGCTCGTGAGGGAGCTCGATCGACGACACTTCGGACCCTGCGCGACGCGTGGATCAACGCCGTCGTCATCGGCATCGGGACGATCGGCCTCGGCGTCTTGCTGTTCATGCTTGATCGGGGCTGGAACTGGGGTCTGGCTCCATGGTTGCTCGCACTCCCGTTCGCGGTACTTGCGCTGGTCGACTTTCTGTGCAAGTCAGTGATCGCTCAGGTGAATGTGTGGAGCGGAGGCGCGCTTGCCCAAGCTCAGACAGCTGCCACGACGATGAACATCGTCCGAGCCCTGTCCGTAGACGACGACTCGACAGTCGGCGGCAAACCTCCGATCTGACCACGGTGGTCCCGGCCAAGCACAGCTATAGAGCGCGCGATGGAAGCCTCCGCCCCGGCGAGCTTGATCAGGACCTCGCATCCTGTGAGGTCGTACTCCGAGAAGCTTGCGTACCCGTCAGCGGTGCTCTGGTCTACCCGTGGCTCGACGGCGGCGTCGGAAACATCATCCCCCGCAGCCTGGCGGCTCCAGCCGAGTGGTTAGTGAGAAGGTCAAGAGCTGAAGACTGCAACCTGTGGTCCGCCGTCGTAGCTTGGCCGGCGGGTGATGGGGAGGGTCCGCAAGCAGGTCGAGGCGACCGTAAGAACCCCAGTCTGAGCAGGCCAGGAGCTCTTTTGAGGGTGGTGTCGCGCCGTGGCAACCTGAAGGGGGTCCCGGGCGGAGCCGGCCCCGGAGGTTTGCCCGAGTCGATCGGTGGATAGTTCTTAGGTGACCGATTCGTTCGATGTGTGGCGCCGCCGCGCTCGACCTGATCGTGGAGGGCAGACCCATGGCCGATCCCTATGTGATCACCAGTCCGTGTCTCGACACGAAGGACAAGGCGTGCGTCGACGTGTGTCCGGTGCAGTGCATCTACGAGCTGGACGGCGACCAGCTCGTGAGCCGCGACTCCCAGGACGGCGACGTGGCGAACACCCATCCGTCGCACGACGAGGTGCGGTTCGTGTACGGCGACACGATGCTCTACATCAACCCCGATGAGTGCACGTCGTGTGACGCGTGCATGCCCGAGTGCCCCGTCGACGCCATCTTTCCCGGAGACAAGGTGCCCGAGGCCGAGCACGACTTCATCGAGATCAATCGGTTCGTGTTCGCCGACATCTCCAGCTGACGTCTTCGCCGCCGAAGCCGCCGTGCAACCTGGCGGCAGCTCACGGGCCGTGAGCGAGAAGGTGAAGAGCCTCGTTTGGCTACTTCGCCACGTAGGCGGTCAGCGGCTGGATGACGCCGTGGCTCTGCATGAGTGCGGCGACGTCGGGCGGGGGCGAGGCCAGGGCCGCCATCATGGCGTCGGGATCGTCCACGTCGGCGCTGATGGCAACGACGTTGCTGCCGTCGAAGGCGACGTGATCCGTCGCGTTGGATCCGCCCAAGGCCGCGATGGCGGCGGATCGTTCGTCGGCGTGCGAGAGCCAGCTGTCGACGTCGGCAACGGCATGGGTGATGACCATTCTCGGCATGGGAACGCTCCCTCGCAGCTGCGTCGCCCGGGCGGCGGCGCGCGTCCGTTGTACACCCGGGTTCGCGCCCGTGCTCCCGATCGTGTGGTCAGGGCGAGGGGTGCGGCTCTGGATGGGAGCGATCGTGGCTCAGCGACCAGGTGGGTCAGCGGGCCAGGTGGGCGGGGCGGTCCGCGGGATCCTTGTCGATGGGCGACGTCCACTGCTCGCCCGGCAGGTTCGTCGAGACCACGACCCGGATCGGAGGCCCGGCGAGGTTGCGGTGCAGCCATCCGGCCGGAGCGTCGAGCCGACAGCCGGGGCTCGTCTCGGTCAGGTTGCCGTCGGCGTCGGCGAAGGCACCGGTCCCATCGATGACCCACGTGACCGAGTCGAACTCGTGCCAGTGCAACGGCTCGTCCTCGTCGGTGATGAGGTCGTAGGCGATGGAGTGGAAACCCATCTCGGCCGCTTGGGCCAGGGCTTCCGCCTCGCTGATGGGCGCATCCTGCCGAAAGCAGTAGTCCATGGTTCCTCCCGCGCACGGCGAGTGCTGATCTGGCCGACGCTACCAGTGGGCTGTCAGCGAGGAGGCCAAGAGGTGGCGGGCTGGGCCGCTGCTGGCGTCAGGCCGGGCAGCAGACCTCGAGCTCCATGCCGTCGGGGCCGCGGAAGAACAGGGACCACTCATCGCCGAGCTGCTGGATGGTGCCCACCTCCTGGGCGCCGGCCGGTTCGAGCCGGTCCCGGACGGCTTCGAGCACCGAGAGCGACTCCACGGCGAAGCCGAAGTGGTCGATGGCGCCTCGGCTGCCGATGCGCCGGCGCTCGCCGATCAGGGCTTCCTCGGGCACCTCGAAGATGTTGAGCGCCGCGCCGCCGCCCATGTCGACGATCTTCATCCACGGGTGGTCGTCGCGCTTGGCCACCTCGAAGGTGACGACGCCGCCGAACGCCTCCTCGTAGAACCGGACCGTGCGGTCCATGTCGCTGGTGAGGGTGGCGACGTGGTTGAAGCCTGAGGTGAGGGCCATCCCTCGATGGTACCGAGGCCGTGCGGCCCTGTCGCTGGGCCGCCGCCCAGATGGCCGTCGTCTACGGGCCGGGCGGCGGTGGGGGAGGCGGGACCTCGCCGGGCGGGGGAGCCCACCCGGGCGGGTACTCGGTGCTCTTCTTGTTGTTGCGGGCGCCGAGGATCAGCACCACCGCCACGACCACGATGAGGATCGGCAGCCCGAAGATCAGACCGACGATCACGAGCTCCGGTGGGCCCAGGTTGATCACACCCAGACCCTAGGCCCGGAGCGTCAGGGGAGGCGGCTGAACCAGAGCTGCGACAGGCCGGCGGCGAGGAAGAGCACGAACAGGGAGCCGCCGACGAACACGCCGGTGATGTCCTTGAGCTCGGTGGTGTAGCCCACCGACGAGCCGATGTCCTCGTAGACCTTCTTCAGCTCGCCCTGGGTGGCGGCCGTGAACGCCGTGCCACCGGTGGCGTTGGCGATCTTGGCCAGCGCGGCGGGGTTGACGGCCACGGACACGGGACCCTCCTGGCCGGGCAGGTCGATGGTGCCGTTGGCAGTGCCGAACGAGATGGTGGAGATCGGCACGTTCGCCTTCTTGGCGGCGGCGGCGGCCTGGGCGTCGGGGCGGCCGCTGGTGGTCTCGCCGTCGCTCATGAGCACGATGCGCGCCGGGACCTTCTTGCCGTCGGCGGAGACCGGTGCGGCCTTGATGGAGTCGAGCGAGGCGTAGATGGCCTCGCCGATGGCCGTGCGCTCGCCGAGCCGGAGCTGGTCGATGGCGGCCAGCAGCTCCTGGCGGTCCTGGGTGGGCGCCACCCGCACGACGGCGGTGCCGTTGAAGGTGACCAGGCCCACGTTGAGGCGCGGCGGGAGCAGGTTGACGAAGTCCTTCGCTGCGCTCTGCGCGGCCTTGAGCCGGGTGGGAGCCACGTCGGTGGCCTCCATCGACAGGGAGGTGTCGATGGCCATCATGACGGTGGCCCGCTCGCGGGGGACCCGGGTGTTGCGGGCGGGCTTGGCGAAGGCCCCGACCATGCCGGCGAGGGCCAGCAGCATGAAGACCGCGGGCAGGTGCCGGCGCCATCCCGGGCGCTTCGGGGCCACCGAGTCGAGCAGCGCCAGGTTGGTGAAGCGCACGGCGTACCGGCTGCGCATGCGCTGCGTGACGACGTACGAGACCCCGAGGGCGACGACGCCGAGGAGCAACCACAAGCGGTTCTTCTCGACGAACGTGATGGCGAGGATCTGCGTGGTCATCGGGCCTCCCAGCCTGCACGGCGGGCGTGGACGCGCTCACGGCGCGAGCCCACGAATCGAACGATGTCGAGGAGCCAATCCTGGTCGGTGCGCAGGACCAGGTGGTCTGCCCCCGCCTTGCGGATGCCCTCGGAGATGGTGAGGCGCTGCTCCACCGCGGCCGCGGCGTACTTGTCGCGCAGCTTGCGAGACGCAGTGGGTACCTCGCGGGTGGCACCTGTGGCCGGGTCGACCAGGGCGAGCATGCCGACGTCGGGGAGGGTGAGCTCCCGGGGGTCGATCACCTCGATGGCGATGGTCTCGTGGCGGGCGGCGAGACGGCGCAGCGCGGGCTGCCAGCGCTCCTGGTCGCCCAAGAAGTCGGACACGACGACGGCGAGGCCGCGGCGGCGCGCGACCGCGGCCGTGCGGGTGAGGGCGAGGCCCAGGTCGATGGTGCCCTCGCCGGCTCGCGGCGTGGAGGTGAGGCGGTGGAGCGTGCCCATCAGGTGCATCCGACCGCCGCGGGCGGGCACGACGTGGATGCCCGACGGCTGCACGGTGACCAGCCCGAAGCGGTTGCCGGTGCGGTTCGTCAAGAAGCCCACGGCTGCGGCGGCCGAGATGGCGAGGTCTCGCTTCTCGCACCAGGCGGTGCCGAAGTCCATCGAGGCGCCGAGGTCGGCGACCACCCACGTCTCGAGCTCGCGGTCGGCGATGGTGTCGCGGACGTAGGGAGCCTGGAAGCGCGCGGTGACGTTCCAGTCGATCCGGCGCACGTCGTCGCCGGGCTGGTAGCCGCGGGTCTCGCCGAGCTCGGAGCCGTGGCCGGGCACGAGGCCCTGGTACTCGCCGTGGAGCAGGCCATCGAGCTTGTGGCTCACCGCCAGATCGAGGCGGCGGAGCACCTCATCAGGCCCCGTCTTGGTGGTGCGGGGCGGCACGTTGGTGGGCGCAGCCATGGGTCAGCGGGCTTCCCCGGGACCGCCCCAGCCGGTGGAACCGTCGGTCCCGGTGGCCTGATCGGGTGCCGGCGCGGGCACGGACGTGGGCGGGACCCACGCGGACGGAGCGGCGCTGGCCTCGTCCCAACCGGTGGCGGCCGGCGCGGGAGCGTGGGTGGGCGCGTGGGTGGGTGCAGGAGCCGCCGGTGCGTGGGTGGTCCACGATCCGGCCGGAGCCGCAGGCTGGTGGGCTGACGGGTCCTGCGACGGCGCCACCCGAGGCGCCGGGACCGTGGACAGGATCCGGCCGAGCACGTCGTTCACGGTGATGTCGCGGGCGAGCGCCTCGTAGGAGAGCACCAGCCGGTGGCGGAAGATGTCGGGGGCCACGTCGTAGACGTCCTGGGGCAGCACGTAGGTGCGGCCGCGGAGCAGGGCGAGGGCCCGGCCCGCAGCGATGAGGCCGAGGCTGGCTCGGGGGCTGGCGCCGTAGGAGAGGAACTCCTTCAGGTCGGCCATGCCGAAGCGGTCGGGCTCACGGGTGGCGAACACGAGGTTGACGGCGTAGTCGACGACCTCGCGGGCCACGAAGATCTTGTCGGCCTCGTCCTGCAGTTCGGCGAGGGCCTCGATGGACAGCGACTCGCCGGCCTGCGGCGGCGCCACGCCCATGCGCTGGACGATCTCGACCTCCTCTGCCGGCGTGGGGTAGTCGACGACGATCTTCATGAGGAAGCGGTCTCGCTGCGCCTCGGGCAGCGGGTACACGCCCTCCTGTTCGATGGGGTTCTGGGTGGCGAGGACGAGGAACGGCTGGGGGACCGGGAACGTCTGGCCGCCGATGCTCACCTGGTGCTCGGCCATGACCTCGAGCAGCGCCGACTGGACCTTGGCGGGGGCGCGGTTGATCTCGTCGGCCAGCACGAAGTTGGCGAACACCGGGCCCAGCTCCACGTCGAAGCGCTCGGAGCTGCTGCGGTAGATCCGGGTGCCCATGACGTCGGCGGGCAGCAGGTCGGGGGTGAACTGGATGCGGGTGAACGAGCCGCCCACCACGCGGGCGATGGTCTCGGCCGCGAGCGTCTTGGCCAGGCCGGGCACACCCTCGAGGAGCGCGTGGCCGCGAGCCAGCAGGCAGATGAGGAGACGTTCGACCGTGCGGTCCTGGCCGACGATGACCTTCTTGACCTCGAACAGGGTCTGCTCGAGTCGGTCTGCTGCCAGCGCGGTGCTGGCGGCGCTGATCGGCTGGTCCGTCATGGGTGAGCTCCTCTACAGGTGGGGTAGCGGACCACACAAGCAGGCCGCGACGAAGGACAGCGTAAAGCCACCAGGGTGCTCATCGGCAGGCTGGTGGCCCAGGTAGAGCACTCGCAGCGCGGTTTCGGCGAGGTTTCCCTGGCGACCAGTACGTTTCGGGCCGTGCGCATCTTGGTGGTGGAGGACGAGACGGAGCTGGCCGACGCCGTGGCGACGGGCCTTCGGCGTGAGGGTTACGCCGTCGACGTGGCCAACGACGTGTCGGGAGCAGTCGATCGGTTGGTGGTGTCGGCGTACGACCTCGTCACCCTCGATCTGAACCTGCCCGACGGCGACGGGCTGGAGCTGGCCCGCCGCATCCGGGAGGATCCGGCCTTCGCACCCCTCGACGACGAGACGGCGCCGCGCATCTTGATGCTCACCGCGAGAGACGGCGTGGGGGAGCGCGTCGCCGGCCTCGACGAGGGCGCCGACGACTACCTGATCAAGCCCTTCGCCTTCACCGAGCTCTCGGCTCGCGTCCGCAGCCTGCTGCGCCGCGACGGCGGCCGCTCCGGTGCGGTCCTGGTGGTCGGGGAGCTTCGGCTCGACACCGCGCGGTTCGAGGCCACCCGGCGCGGGCGCCTGCTCGACCTCACCGCCAAGGAGTTCGCCCTGCTGCGCTACTTCATGGCCCACAACGGCGAGGTCCTGAGCCAGGAGCGCCTGCTCGAGCACGTGTGGGACGAGAACGCCGACCCGCTCACCAACACGGTCCGCGTCACCGTCGGCACGCTGCGCCGGAAGATCACCCGCGACGACGACGCCGAGGCACCGATCGAGACCGTCATCGGGGCCGGCTACCGGCTCCGCTCCGATCTCCTCGCCCCGCCCCCGGAGCCGGCTGATGGCTGACGCCCGAGGCGACGGCCCCGAGGCCGCGGGTCGCATCCCCAACCCGGCAGCCGAGCGGCCCGGTCAGGGCGAGGTCGGGGCTGCGGCCCTCTCCGCGGGTGCCGGCCACGGGAACGGCGGGGTCGAACCCGAGGACGGACCCGCCACCTACGAGGGCGAACCGCTCTCGCGGCCGGCCCGCGGCGCCGTGAAGCTCGCGTCGTGGCTGCCCGACTGGGCCGGTTCCATCCGGTTCCGGCTCACCGCGCTGTACTCGCTGCTCCTCTTCGGCCTCGCCGCGTTCATGGTGGCCGGCCTCTACGGCGTGCTGGCGTCGCGGCTCCACGAGGAGAACGTGTACCGCACCTACCGCATCACGACGGTGCGCCAGGTGCCCGGCGGCGTGGTCCTGACGCCCACCGAGGTGCGGGCCAGCTACCGGAGCGTCGAGGCCCTGGCCAACGAGCGGGCCCTGTCGCTGCTGCGCGGCTACTCCCTCTGCGCCCTCGCCATCTTGTTCCTCGCCAGCCTGGTGATCGGGTGGATCGTCGCCGGTCGCGTGCTGGCCCCCATCGGTCGCATCACCGGCGTGGCGAGGGAGATCCAGGCGACCGATCTCTCGCGCCGGATCGCGCTGCGCGGGCCGCCCGATGAGCTCAAGGAGCTGGCCGACACGTTCGACGCCATGCTCACCCGCCTCGACGATGCCTTCGCCGGCCAGCAGCGATTCATCCAGGAGGCCTCCCACGAGCTGCGCAACCCGCTCGCGGTGATCCGCACGAACCTCGATGTGGCGCTGGCCGACCCCGACCCCGATCCGGCCGAGCTGCGTCGCGTGGCCGAGCTGGTGGGCGCCTCCGCCACGCGCATGTCGCGCCTCGTCGACGACCTGCTCGTCTACGCCCGCCTCGGTGCGCCGGCGCGCGAGGTGGCACCCGTGGCGCTGGGCCCGCTCGTCGACGACGCCGTCGACGAGTTCAGCGCCATCGCCGCCACCCGCTCGATCACGCTGCTCACCGACGTCACCCAGGGCGGCGTCGTGGCCGGCGATCGCCTGGCGCTGCGCCAGACCGTCGCCAACCTGCTCGCCAACGCGGTGCGCCTCGCCCCCGAGGGCAGCCGGATCTGGCTGGCCACCGGCACGGCGGGCACCCAGGCGTGGGTCACGGTCACCGACGAGGGTCCGGGCATCGCCGAGGAGGACCGCGAGAAGGTGTTCCAGCGGTTCTGGCGCGGCAACCAGAAGGTGGCGCGGGCCGAGGGGCGCAGCGGGCTCGGGCTGGCGATCGTGGCGCAGATCGTCCACGACCACGGCGGCACGGTCACCGTCGACGGCACCCCGGCCGGCGGTTCCACCTTCACCCTGTGGCTGCCGCTCGAGGGCACCCGCGGCACTCCGGTCGCCCCCAGCGACCAGGGGATCGAGGGCTCGGGCGGGCCCGGCTCCCAGCCTCCTACCAGCTGAGGTTTACGGGCACTTTCGGGCTGGGTCCGTAGGTTCGGCGCCGAAAGGCAGGTCCGATGTCGAACGACCCCACCCCCCGCCCCCCGTCCATGTGGTCGCCCACCAGCGCCCCCACCGCGCCGACGGCAGCCGCGGGGGTCCCGCCGGGCCCGCCGTACCCGCAGCAGGGTCCTCGACCCACGCCGACCGCCCCGCCGTGGATCCCGCAGGGCCCCCCGCCCGCCCCGGTCGCCCGTCCGGGGGCGTACCCGAGCGCCGGGTCGCCGCCCGTCGCCGGCGGCGGTCAGCCCCCATCGTGGCCGCCCACCGGGCCCGGCGGCTTCCACCAGCCGCCGGCGCCAGCACCGACCCCTGGGCCGAAGAAGAGCCGCCGCGGCCGCAACGTCGCGCTGGTCGTGGCCGCCGCCGCGCTGCTCGCCGGATCCGCAGGCGGCGCCGTCGGGGCCCTCGTCGCCGACCGCAACTCCCCCTCGAACGACGCGTCCGCTCCCGTGGCCACCTCGCCGATCTCCACCGAGACGCAGGTGCCGCCGGTGAAGGGCAGCTCGTCGGAACCGGCCGAAGCGGTGGCCGCCGCCCTCGGCCCGGCCGTCGTGCAGATCGAGACCGACAAGGGCCTCGGCTCCGGCTTCATCTACGACGCCAGCGGCCTGATCCTCACCGCCTCGCACGTGACCGACGGCGCCTCCACGGTCAGCGTCCGCATGGCCGACGGCACCAAGCTCACCGGTCAGGTCGTCGGTGAGGACGCCTCCACCGACGTCGCCGTGGTGAAGATCGATCCCCCGAAGAACATGCCGGTCGCCACCCTCGCCACCGGCGTGACCACCAAGGTGGGCCAGATCGCCATCGCCATCGGCAGCCCGTTCGGCCTCGACCAGAGCGTCACCGCCGGCATCGTCAGCGCCGTCGGCCGCTCGGCCGAGACGCCCGGCGGCGTCATCCCCGCCATCCAGACCGATGCTCCCATCAACAGCGGCAACTCGGGCGGCGCCCTCGCCGACCGCAGCGGCCGGGTGATCGGCATCAACGACTCCATCGCCACCGGCGGCGGCAACTCCACGGGCAACCTGGGCATCGGCTTCGCGATCCCGATCGACATCGCCAAGTCGGTCGCCGACCGCATCGTCGCCGGTCAGTCCACCGAGGCCGGCTTCCTCGGCGTCGAGGGCGCCGACGCCACCGGCGACCACACCGGTGCCGCGGTCACCTCCGTGTCGTCGGGCTCGCCCGCCGCCAAGGCCGGCCTCACCACCGACGACGTGGTCATCGCCGTCGACGGCAAGCCCGTCGCCTCGATGATCGACCTGGCCGCCAAGGTCCGCACCCACCAGCCGGGCGAGTCGGTCGTGCTCACGGTCGAGAAGAACGGCCAGCAACGAGACATCACGGTGACGCTGGGAACGGCCCCCGCGAACTGATCGTGGTCCCGGCTCCGAGAGGGGCCGGGGCCCGCCGGTAGGCTCCGGGCCGTCATGGAAGCCGCCATCGCCATCCTCATCCTGCTCGTCGTCCTGATCGGGGCGGCGGGCCTGCTCATCTCCTCCCGCAAGCGCAAGGAGGCGATCGAGCTCGAATCGGTCCGGCAGTCCACGCTGGCGCCCGGTGCGCCCACGGTCCCTCCCGAGGTCAAGGAGGAGCTCGAGGCCAAGAAGGCCGAAGCCGCCGAGGCGATCGAGGCTCCGGAAGCCCCAGAGGCCCCCGAGGTCGTCATCCCGGTCGAACCGGAGGCGCCCGCCAAGCGGCCGTCGTTCCGAGACCGCATCGCCCGGGCACGGGCCACGTTCGCCGGGTTCCTCGGCCGCACCACCATCGACGCCGACACCTGGGACGAGCTCGAGGAGGCGCTGATCCGCGCCGACCTCGGCGTCGGCCCGGCCACCGCCCTGCTCGACCAGCTGAAGGCCCGGGTCAAGGACGAGGGCCTCGAGACCGGCGATCAGCTCGTCGAGGCGCTCAAAGACGAGATGAAGCAGCGCCTCGCCGGCTCCGACCGCACGCTCAAGCTCGACGAGGGCCGCACCAACGTGTGGCTGTTCGTCGGCGTCAACGGCGTCGGCAAGACCACCACCATCGGCAAGCTCGGCAAGC
The DNA here is from genome assembly GCF_049993875.1 of Aquihabitans sp. McL0605. NCBI lineage: Bacteria > Bacillati > Actinomycetota > Acidimicrobiia > Acidimicrobiales > Iamiaceae > Aquihabitans > Aquihabitans sp. McL0605. The sequence continues at coordinate 412,478 of NZ_CP188252.1, read as the reverse complement.
GCCAGGCCGATGCCGGGCACACCGTCGTCATGGCGGCGGGCGACACCTTCCGCGCCGCCGCCGCCGAGCAGCTGGGCACCTGGGCCGAGCGCTCCGGCGCCACGCTCGTGCGCGGCGCCGAGGGCGGCGACCCGAGCGCCATCATCTTCGACGCCATCGAGTCGGCGGCCGCCAAGGGCGCCGACCTCGTGCTCGCCGACACGGCCGGCCGCCTGCACACCAAGAGCAACCTCATGGAGGAGCTCAAGAAGGTGCGCCGGGTGGCGGACAAGGATCCCGGCCACGTCACCGAGGTGCTGCTGGTGCTCGACGCCACCACCGGCCAGAACGGCCTGGTGCAGGCTCGCCAGTTCACCGAGGCCACCGAGGTCACCGGCGTGGTGCTCACCAAGCTCGACGGGTCGGCCAAGGGCGGCATCGTCTTCGCCATCCAGGCCGAGCTCGGCATCCCCGTCAAGCTCGTGGGCCTCGGAGAGACCGCCGACGACCTCATCGACTTCGACCCCGACGAGTTCGTCGACGCCCTGTTCTCGGCCTGACCGCACCCGCGGCCGCGCCCACCCAACTTCGCCCTACCTGGAGGTCCCCGTGTTCAAGGTCCTGATGTTCCCCCTGCGGACGGTCATCTTGTTCTTCAAGCTGTCCGGTGTGAAGGGCGGCCTGCTGTTCGGTCTCGGCATCGTCGTCGGGCTCCTGATCGCCCCGCAGACCGGTCCCGAGCTGCGCGCCAGCCTGGCCGCGCGCCTCGCCGAGGGCCGCACGGGCGGCCTCCCGCGAGACGAGGACCTGAGCCTCTAGGCCGTCGACGGCCGTTCCGCCGCCTCGTCACCCGCTGGGGGTGAGGGGCGCGAGGGGCCGTCCGGTAGAGTCGCCACTCGCCATGTTTGAGTCACTCTCTGATCGTTTCGACGGCATCTTCAAGAAGCTCCGCGGCAAGGGCCGCCTGAGCGAGGACGATGTCGACGAGGTCCTCCGCGAGATCCGTCTCGCCCTGCTCGAAGCCGACGTCAACTTCACGGTGGTGCGCGGCCTGATCGCCCGCATCCGGGAGCGGGCCATCGGCGCCGACCTCCACGCGGCGCTCGACCCTGCCGCGCAGGTCATCGACATCGTCCACCAGGAGCTCATCGCCACCCTCGGCGGCGAGACCATCAAGATCACCTACGAGAGCAAGCCGCCCACGGTGGTGCTCATGGCCGGCCTCCAGGGCTCGGGCAAGACCACCACCTCGGCCAAGCTCGCCCGCTGGTTCAAGCAGCAGGGCCGCAACCCGATGCTCGTGGGCGCAGACCTCCAGCGCCCCGCCGCCGTGCAGCAGCTGCGCACGCTGGCCAGCCAGGTCGACGTCCCGGTGTTCTCCGCCGACGACGAGATCGTGGCCTCCGGTGCCGGTGATCCGGTCGCCGTGGCCGAGGCGTGCATCGCCGAGGCCAAGCGCCTCGGCAAGGACGTCGTGATCGTCGACACCGCCGGCCGCCTGGCCATCGACGCCGAGCTCATGGAGCAGGTGCGCCTCATCTCGCAGGCCACCAAGCCCAAGTACACGTTCCTCGTCGTCGACGCCATGACCGGTCAGGACGCGGTCACGGTGGCCGAGAACTTCCACCAGACCCTCGAGCTCGACGGCGTCATCCTCACCAAGCTCGACGGAGATGCCCGCGGCGGTGCCGCCCTCTCGGTGAAGGAGGTGGTGGGCAAGCCCATCGCCTTCGCATCCACCGGCGAGAAGCTCGAAGACTTCGACCTGTTCCACCCCGACCGCCTCGCCGGGCGCATCCTGGGCATGGGCGACATCCTCACCCTGATCGACAAGGCCAAGGAGGCCTTCGACGAGCAAGAGGCGGAGGCCACGGCCAACCGCATGCTCGAGGGTCAGTTCACGCTCGAGGACTTCCTCGAGCAGATGGCCCAGGTCCGCAAGATGGGCAACCTCGGCAGCATCATGAAGATGATGCCGGGCATGCCCAAGGAGCTCCGGAACCAAGAGATCGACGACCGCGAGCTGTCGAAGATCGAGGGCCTGATCCACTCGATGACGCTCGAGGAGCGGCGAGACCCGAAGATCATCGACGGATCCCGCAAGCTCCGCATCGCCAGGGGCGCCGGGGTCGATGTCACCGCGGTGAACGCGCTGCTCAAGCAGTTCACCGAGATGCAGAAGATGATGAAGGGCATGGGCGCCGGCATGCTCGGCGGGCGCGGCAAGAAGCGCAAGGGCAAGGGCAATCGAGGGCCCGGCGGCGGTCGCACCACCCCCAAGGGCGGCGCTCCCAAGTTCACCCTGCCCCCCTCGGCCGGACCCGGCGCCAAGCCCGAGTTCAAGCTCCCGGGCCTCTAGCCCTCCTGGTCAGCGGACCTGCGCTTGCGTTGCAGGGTGCCCAGCGACCACCATTGATCCTCGGCCTGAGTCCGCTCGGCCCCGTCCTCACCCAAGTACCAGTAACAGGAAGAAGACCACTCGTGGCCGTCAAGCTCCGCCTCATGCGGATGGGCAAGAAGAAGCAGCCCACCTACCGCGTCGTCGCCGCAGACTCGCGGTCGCCCCGCAACGGGCGCTTCATCGAGATCGTGGGCACCTACCAGCCCCGCCTCGACCCGTCGGTGATCCTCATCGACAACGAGAAGGCCCTCAAGTGGCTCCGCAACGGTGCGCAGCCCACCGAGACCGTCGAGCGCCTGCTCAAGGTCTCCGGCGCCTGGGACGAGTTCAAGGGCACCAAGGCACCGGCTACGGCCGGAGCCGAGTCGTGACCGACGCCGACGCCACCCCTGAGGTGGACGAGGCCGAGGACGCGCCCACGGGTGCGCCCAACGCCGTCGCCGTGCTCGAGTACGTCGTCAAGCAGGTCGTCGACAACCCCGACGCCGTCTCCGTGTCCACCACGGAAGGCCGCCGTGGCGGCCTCCAGCTCGACGTGCGCGTCGGCGATGGCGACATGGGCCGAGTGATCGGCAAGCGCGGGCGCATCGCCCAGAGCATCCGCACGGTCGTCCGGGCCGCCGCCGTCAAGGACGGCGCCCAGGTCGACATCGAGTTCGTCGACTGACCTTCGGTCGCTCGGCGCCCTGGCGCCACCACCGAACCACCGCTTGATGGACAACCTGGAGATCGGCCGCATCGGCAAGGCCCACGGCCTGCGCGGCGAGGTCACCGCAGTCATCACCTCTGACCGCCCCGAGCGCACTGCGCCCGGGGCGGTGTGGATCCTGGCCTCGGGCCCTCGCACGGTCGCGGCCATCCGTCCGTTCCAGCAGAAGTGGATCGCCAAGCTCGAGGGGATCGACACCCGGGAGGCCGCCGAGGACCTCACCGGCTCGGTCATCGAGGGTGAGCCCATCGAGGACGATGACGCCCTCTGGGCCCACGAGCTGCTGGGCGCCACCGTCGTCACACCCGACGGCGTCGAGTGGGGGAGCGTCACCGGCGTCTACCCCAACCCGGCCAACGACCTGATCGAGCTGGCCGACGGCACCCTCATCCCCACGGTGTTCGTGACCGACGGCTCCGGCCTCCCGGACCGCGTGGTCGTCGACCCACCCGAAGGCCTCCTCGGCGCCACCGCCACCGCCGACGACGACGCCTGACGCTCCCGGCCCGTGCTCAGCGCGTCGCGGTGCAGAACCTGGTCGTGGAGGCACGGAACGGCACTGTCCTCGCCGGTGAGGCGCCTCAGCCGGGCGAGAGGTCGAACTCGGCGAGGACCTTCTGGTCGGCTTCGGTGAGCCCGCCGCGTGCCTCGATGAGGTCGGGCCGGTCGCGCACCGTTCGGGCCAGGGCTTGGGCGCGCCGCCAGCGGGCGATGCGGCCGTGATCGCCGGAGCGGAGGACCTCGGGGACGTCCCAGCCCCGGAACGTGGCCGGGCGGGTGTAGTGGGGGTACTCGAGCAGGCCGTCGCTGAACGACTCCTCGTCGGCCGAGGTGGTGTTGCCCATCACCCCGGGCACGAGCCGGCCCACCGCCTCGAGCACCACCAGCGCCGCCACCTCGCCACCGGCCAGCACGTAGTCGCCGATGGAGATCTCACCGTCCACGAGGTGATCGACCACCCGGGCATCGACGCCCTCGTAGCGCCCGCACAGCAGGCTGAAGCCGTCGCCCGCGGCGAGCTCCCGAGCGAAGGCCTGGTCGAGCGTCCGGCCGCCGGGGCCCATCAGAAAGAGCGGCCGCGGCGGATCGACCGCCTCGACGGCGGCGAACACGGGCTCGGCCATGAGCACCATCCCGGCCCCACCGCCGAACGGCGAGTCGTCGACCGTGCGGTGCGGATCGGTGGTCTCGGCGCGCAGGTCGTGGGCCCGGACGTCGAGCACGCCCTTGTCTCGGGCCTTGCCGAGCAGCGCCTGGGAGGCGAACCCCTCGATCAGGTCGGGGAAGATCGTGAAGACGTCGACGCGCACCGCGCCAGCGTGGCACAGCGGCGCCGATGGGCCGGCGGGCCGGCGGCTACGGGTTCACGACGTCGGCGATCCCGGGGATGCCCCGATCCGGAGCCATGCCGATGAGCAGGGTGTCGACGAGGGCGTCGAAGTGGGCGTCGGTGTCGTCGACGAAGCAGATCGACCGGAGCTCGAGCGAGACGGCACCGTGGAGGCTGGCCCACAGGCGCTGGGCCACCTCGGCGGGGCTGCCGCCCACCAGGGCGCCGGCGCGCTGCGCCTGGGCGACGAGGTCGACGAGGGCGTTGAAGGAGCGCCCGGCCACCTCGAGCGCGGCGTCGGTGGGCTCGAAGTCGGCGGCGGCCCGGTCGAACATCAGCGAGTAGGTGCCGGGGGAGCGGGTGGCGAACGACCGGTACGAGCGGGCGCAGGTCCGCAGCCGGTCGAGCGCTTCGGCAGCCGAAGGGTCGCCGCCGATCAGGTCGGTGGCGCCCGTGTGGCCGTGGAGCTCCTCGAACCCGCGGGTGAACAGCGCCTCGAGGACGCCGGCCTTGTCGCCGAAGCGGTTGTAGATCGACATGGGCGCCACGTGCGCGTCGGTGGCGAGCTTCCGGATGGTGAGCGCGGCGGGGCCGGCGTCGGCCACCAGCCGCTCGGCGGCGTCGAGCACCGCGGCCTCGACCTCGGCCGCCGGGGTGCGCCCCGAGGTGGCCGAGGGAGCGGGGGTTGGTGTGCGAGGTGTCACGTTGACGACTCCATAACACTGTTCTACAACTGTGGAACAGTGATCTACAAGGCAGGGAACCATGACGGCACCAGCAACTGAACCACAGCACGACCGCCGGTGGATGATCCTCGCGGTGCTCTGCCTGTCCGTCTTCTTGGTGGTGGTCGACAACACCATCGTCAACGTGGCGCTGGTGACGTTCTCCCGTGACCTCGGTGCCAGCACCAGCCAGCTGCAGTGGATCGTCGACGCCTACTCGCTGGTGTTCGCGGGGCTCCTGCTCGCCGCCGGCAGCCTGGGCGACCGGCGGGGACGGAAGGGCACCATGCAGGTGGGCCTGCTCCTGTTCGCCGCCACATCGGTGCTCGCGGCGCTGTCCGGCTCGGCCGAGCAGCTCATCGCCGCCCGCGCCGCGATGGGCATCGGCGCCGCCCTGATCTTCCCGGCCACGCTCGCCATCCTCATCAACGTCTTCCACGAGCCCGTCGAGCGGGCCAAGGCCATCGGCGCCTGGTCGGGCGTGACCGGCCTCGCCGTAGCGCTCGGTCCGCTCGCGGGCGGGTTCCTCCTCGAGCACTTCTGGTGGGGCTCGATCTTCCTGGTCAACCTGCCGATCGTCGCCATCGCCCTGCTGGCGGGCTGGAAGCTGATCCCGACCTCACGGGACCGCCACGCCGGCCGGCCCGACCCCGTCGGCATCGTGGTCTCGATCGCCATGATCTCCCTGCTGGTGTGGACGGTCATCGAGGCGCCCGACAACGGTTGGACCTCCACCGTCACGCTCGCCGGCTTCGCTGGGGCCGCGGCCCTGCTCACCGGCTTCGTGCTCTGGGAGCGGCGCCGGGTCGACCCGATGCTCGACGTCTCGGTCTTCTCCAACGCCCGGTTCTCGGCAGCCAGCCTGGCGGTGGCCACCGCCTTCTTCGGCCTGTTCGGCTTCATCTTCCTGGTGACCCAGTACTTCCAGGTGGTGCGGGGCTACAACACCCTGTCGGCCGGCGTGCACACGCTGCCCTTCGCCGTCACCGCTGCGATCATCTCGCCGATCAGCGCCCGGCTGGCCCTGCGGTTCGGCACCAAGCTCATCGTGGGCCTCGGCCTGCTCTCGATGAGCGCCGGCTTCCTCGCCGCCTCGTTCCTCGACGGCGGCTCCAGCTACTGGACGGCCGTCGTGCCGTCGATGGTCCTCATGGCGGGCGGCCTCGCCCTGACCACGGCTCCGGCCACCGAGGCCATCATGGGCTCGCTCCCGGTCGACAAGGCCGGCGTCGGCTCGGCGGTCAACGACACCACCAGGGAGATCGGCGGCACCCTCGGCGTCGCCGTCGTCGGTTCGGTCTTCTCCTCGCTCTACGGACCGCAGGTGGCCGCTGCGCTGACCAAGCTCGGCGTCCCGGCCGAGCCCGTGGGGATCGCCCGCGAGTCGGTGGTGGCGGCCATGGAGGTGGCCAAGCGAGCACCCGGGTTCGCCCGCCAGCCCATCTTGGACGCCGCCTCCGATGCCTTCCTGCACGGCATGGCGGCGGGGTGCCGGGTGGCCGGCCTGGCCACCCTGGTGGGTGCGGCCATCGCGTTCGCCGCCCTTCCGGCCCGCGCCGAGGCGGTCGTCGGCGACGGTGCCGCCCTGGCTGCGGCCCCCCAGCCGGTGCCCGCCACCTGACCTGGCCGTTCCCCGGTTGGCCTCGACGGGGTCCGGCCGTCTAGCGTTGCCTCCTGCTGTGTGCGCCCCTGCGGCGCCCCCCATTCGCTCGTTTCCCAGGATCAGAGTCCTATGAAGACCACCGATGTCATCGATCAAGCCAGCCTCCGCACCGACGTGCCGGACTTCGCCCCTGGCGACACGCTGAAGGTGCACGTCCGGGTGGTCGAGGGCAGCAAGGAGCGCCTCCAGGTGTTCCAGGGCGTCGTCATCCGCCGCCAGAACGGTGGGATCCACGAGACCTTCACCGTCCGCAAGCTCTCCTACGGCGTCGGCGTCGAGCGCACCTTCCCGGTGCACTCGCCCATCATCGACAAGATCGAGGTCTTCACCCGGGGCGACGTGCGCCGGGCGAAGCTGTACTACCTGCGCGATCGCGTCGGCAAGGCCGCCAAGGTCAAGGAGAAGCGCGACTTCTAGTCGCGCCGGGGCGGCCCGCTGCCGCCCGCGCTCCAGCCCGGTTGTCACTGCACGGGCGTACGATGCCCTCGTGATCCTCACGTCCCCAGCCCCGGCTCCCCGCACCCCGTTTGGGAGTGCGTCGTGAGCGCCGACGACCTGGAGCAGTACGAGGCCGAGATCGAGCACCAGCTCTTCCAGGAGTACCGAGACGTGTCGCCCACGTTCCAGTACGTGGTGGAGACCGAGCGCCGCTTCTACCTCGCCAACGCGGTCGAGCACACCGTCCACACCGACGGTGGCCGCACCCGCATCGAGCTGCTCATGACCGACGCCTGGGTGTGGGACATGTACCGCCAGACCAAGATGCGGTTCGTGCCGCAGGTCCGGGTCGTCACGTTCAAGGACGTGAACATCGAAGAGCTCCCCAAGCCCGATCTCGAGCTGTGACCGCGGCCCGCCTCCGGCTGGGGGCGGTGGGCGAGGACCGGGCAGCCGCCTGGTACCGGGCCGAGGGCTACTCGATCATCGAGCGCAACTGGCGCTGCCGTGACGGGGAGATCGATCTGATCTGCGCCCAGGGCCGCACCCTCGTGGTCTGCGAGGTCAAGACCCGTTCGTCGCTGGCCTACGGCCATCCGGCCGAGGCGGTGACCCCCACGAAGCAGCGGCGGATCCGCGGCCTGGCGGCGCGCTGGCTCGCCGAGGCCGACGTGCCGTTCCGGCCCGACGGCATCCGGTTCGACGTGGCCGCGGTGCTCCCCGGCGAGGTCGACGTGATCCAAGCGGCGTTCTGACGCCGCCCCCGCCCGAGCGCCCGCGTCAGCGGATGCGGCCGGGGCGGCGCTTGGCCCGGTGCTCCCAGCACCCGTGGTGCCAGTGCCGACGATCGTCGGGCACCGCGGTGGGGACCGCCACCACGTGGCCCGTGCCCCGAGCGATGTCCTGGTGGCACCCCGGGCAGAGGTACACCTTCAGCGCTTGGTACGGCTGGATGCGACGGACCTCGACCTCGTCGTCGGCGTAGGCCCACATCAGCCGAGGAACGCCCAGGCCAGCAGCAGCGCGCACACGACGATGGCACCCACGACCATGGCGTAGTCCGCCGGTCCCTTGCGCATCTTGCGGTGCGGGTTGAAGCCCATGCCGACCACGATACGGGCGGGGGTGCGTGCGATCACACCTAGGGTTCCCGGCATGCCCGGCAACCACCCCCGCCCCGACGACTCCGACGGCATCCGCATCTCGCTCCACGAGGGCGTCGCCACGCTCACGCTGGTGAACCCGCGCCGCAAGAACGCCATCACCAACGCCATGTGGGGCGAGCTGGCGCTCGCGTTCCGGTGGGCCGGCGCCGACGACGACGTGCGCGTGCTCGTGATCACCGGTGAGGGCGACGAGTTCTGCTCCGGCGCCGATCTGAGCGATGCGCCCGACGTGCACTGGCTCGACCACCTCAACTACATCAACGAGGGCTGCCTGGCCCTGCACGCCATGGCCTGCCCCACCATCGCCCGCGTGGACGGCATCGCCGCCGGTGCCGGCATGAACCTGGCCCTGGGCTGCGATCTCGTGATCGCGTCCGACCGGGCCCGGTTCTGCGAGATCTTCTCCCGCCGCGGCCTCTCGATCGACTACGGCGGCTCGTGGCTGCTCCCGCAGCGCGTCGGCCTCCACAAGGCCAAGGAGCTGGCCCTGCTCGCGCCCATGCTCGACGCGGCCGAAGCCGAGCGCATCGGCCTGGTCAACAAGATGGTGCCGGCCGACGAGCTCGATGCCGCCGTGGCCGCCTGGGCCGTCCAGCTCGCCGCCGGCCCGCCGATCGCTCTGGCCCAGACGAAGGCGCTGCTCGACCGGGCCGCATCGACCACGCTCCCCGAGGCCGTCGCCGCCGAGGCCGCGGCTCAGACGGTGAACTTCGGCACCGCCGACACCGCCGAGGCGCTCCGGGCGTTCGTCCAGAAGCGGGAGCCGAAGTACACCGGACGCTGACCCCGGGACTCGGCTCGGTCGAGTGCTCGACCGCAGGCCTCGTTCGGTCGAGTGCTCGACCGCAGGCCTCGTTCGGGTCGGCTGCTCATCGGGCGCACCGGGCCCCGCTGTCACCACCCCTCGGTAGGTTGCCCTCGCCGTCCCTGCCACGGCCCCGCGAACCCTCGGCCCCAGCTGCCGCTCGCCCGTCCCGACGCCGACGCCACGGCCTCCTCATCGCCGTACACCGCCGTCCACCCGACGGCCGCGAGGAGCTCCCGTGGGTTTCGCAAGCATCCGGTCCGCCATCGTCATGGGGGTCGACGGCCACCGCATCTCGGTCGAGGTGCACTCGTCGCGCGGCATCCCCGGGCTCACCATCGTCGGCCTGCCCGACGCATCGTGCCGGGAGGCGCGGGACCGAGTGCGCGCCGCCGTCCTGGCATCAGGCATCAAGTGGCCCGACCAGCGCATCACCGTGAACCTGGCGCCGTCGTCCACCCGCAAGGTCGGCAGCGCCCTCGACCTGGCCATCGCCATCGGGGTGCTGGTCGCCTCCGGAGCGCTCGACGCTGCCCTCGTCCGTGAGCTGGGGTTCGTGGGGGAGCTGGGGCTCGACGGCACGGTTCGGCCCGTCCCCGGCGTCGTGCCCATCGTCGACGCCATCGGCACCGACACCGTGGTCGTGCCGGTCGACTGCGCAACCGACGCCGAGCTGGTCGAAGGCCCCTTCGTCCGCTCGGTGGCCACCCTGGCCGAGGTCCTGGGTGCGCTCACGGGCGAGGCCCCCTGGCCCGACCACGACCGGCCGCCGCGCCCCACGGGTGGCGCCGCCGAGCTCGACCTGCGAGACGTCCGCGGCCAGCCGGTCGTCCGCAAGGCGCTCGAGATCGCCGCCGCGGGCTCGCACCACCTCCTCATGGTCGGCCCTCCGGGGGCAGGCAAGACCATGCTGGCGAGCCGCCTCCCGGGCCTGCTGCCCGAGCTCGATCGCACCTCGGCGATGGAGGTCTCGCGGATCCACTCGGCGGCCGGGCAGTCGCTGAGCGGCGGGCTCATCCGGAGGCCTCCGCTGCGGGCGCCCCACCACAGCGCCACCCTGGTGGCGCTGATAGGCGGCGGCACCGATGCCATGCGGCCCGGAGAGGTGAGCCTGGCGCACGCCGGGGTGCTCTTCCTGGATGAGCTCGCCGAGTTCCCGCCCACCGTGCTCGACGCCCTCCGCCAGCCGCTCGAGGAGGGCGTCATCCGGGTCAGCCGCGCCCGGTTCTCGGCCAAGCTTCCAGCTCGGGTCCTGCTGGTGGCCGCGATGAACCCGTGCCCCTGCGGCGAGGCGGGCCGGCCCGGTGCGTGCCGGTGCCCCGATGGCGTGATGGCCCGCTACCACCGCCGCCTGTCGGGACCTCTGCTCGATCGGTTCGATCTGCGGATCGACGTGCTGCGGCCCGCCGTCGAGGAGCTCCTCGGGGGAGACCCGGGCGAGCCCACCGAGGCGGTCCGCGAGCGCGTGGCCGCAGCCCGGGATCGTGCGGTCCAGCGAGGTGTCCGGGCCAACGCGGAGCTGCGGGGGAGCGAGCTCGACACGTGGGCGCCGCTCGCACCCGACGCCCACGAGCTCCTGGCCGACGCTCTCGGCGGCGGCCGCTTGAGCGCACGGGGGCTCCACCGGGTGCGACGGGTGGCGCTCACCCTCGCCGACCTCGCCGGATGGGACGGTCCGCTCACCACCGCCCACGTGGGCACTGCGCTCCAGCTGCGGGCCGACGTCCGCCTCGGGGCGGGGGTGGTGGCATGAGCGCCGATCCACCTGCTCGCGTCGACGCCGAGCGCAGCGAGCGGGCGTGCCTGGTCGCCCTCGCATCGGTGGGTGGCATCGGTCCGGCCACGCTGCTCGCCTGCCTCACGACGGTGGGCGCGCCCGAGGCCTGGGCTGCCGTGCGTGCGGGGGCCAGCCTCGAGATCGGGCCGCTGGCCGACGCAGCTCGGCGGCTCGACGCGGCCACGGGTGCCCGGCAGTTGGCCGCTGCCGCCGCCCGTCTCGACCCGGAGTCGGTCCTCGCCCGGCACGAGGCTGCCGGCCAGCAGGTGGTCGTGTTCGGCCGGCGCGGCTATCCCGCCCGGCTCGAGGGCGATCCGTCGCCCCCGGCGGTCCTGTTCGCCGAGGGCAGCCTCGAGGCGCTCACCGGCCCCACCGTCGCCGTCGTGGGCACGCGCAACGCCACCCGGCTCGGGTGCGACACCGCCTCCCTGCTCGCGATCGGGTTGGTGGATGCGGGGGTCTCCGTGGTCTCGGGCCTGGCCCTCGGGATCGACGGCGCCGCCCACCAGGCCGTGATCGAGGCGACGGCCGGCGCCGGCGACGATGGGATCGGACGACCCATCGGCGTCGTGGCCAGCGGCCTCGATCGCCCGTACCCGCGCCGACACCAGCTGCTGCACCGACAGGTGACCGCTCGCGGTGCCGTCCTCACCGAGACGCCCATCGGCACCGCGCCGCTGCCGTGGCGGTTCCCCGCTCGCAACCGCATCATCGCCGGGATCTCCGACGCGGTGATCGTGGTGGAGTCGCGGTCGGCCGGCGGTTCGATGCTCACCGCGGCCGAGGCCCTGGCTCGCGACGTCCCGGTCCTCGCCGTGCCCGGTCACCCCACCGCGGCGGCATCGGCGGGAGCGCTCGACCTGATCTTCGACGGCGCCGCCCCGGTCCGAGACGTCGACGACGTGCTGGTGGCGATCGGTCGGGGTGGCCAGAAGCTCGGGCGACGCGACCCGCCCCCGTCCGGTGGCGCAGCCGAGTCCGTCCTCACCGCCGAAGCCACCCGGGTCCTCGACGATCTGACCGCCAACCCCCGCACGCTGGGCGAGCTGGTGGCGTCCCGTGCCGCCGATCTCGAGGTGGTGGCGGGTGCCCTGGTCGAGCTCGAGCAGCGGGGCCTGGTGGCCAGATCGGGCCCGTGGTTCGAGCGGATCGGGCCGTCTGGGCGCCCTGGCCAGCAGGGTTCGCGGCCATGATCGCTTCCGTAGTTGCCCCATCACCCTTCGCGGTCATCCCCAGACCGATAGCCTGTCGCCGTGAGCTGGGACGTGGAGGGGTTCTTGGCGTCGTTGACGGCGGCGGCACCGGCCACCACCAGCGCGTACCGGTCCGACCTGGTCGACTTCACCCGCTGGGCCCGCTCGATCGACCTCACCGAGCCCGATCAGGTCACCCGCCGGGTCCTGCGCCGGTACTTGGCCGATCTCACCGAGCGTCCGGTCGCACCGCGCACCCTCGCCCGCCGGGCCTCGGCCCTGCGCCGCTACTTCGGCTGGCAGGTGCGCACCGGCCGCCTGGTTGCCGATCCCACGCTCGGGCTCCGGGCGCCCCGAGGCACCGGTCGGCTCCCCAAGATCCTGCACGAGGAGCAGCTCCACGAGCTCCTCGATGCCCCACCGGCCCGAGCGGGTGTGGCGGCGCAGGGGGAGACGGCCGCCGATCCGCTCCAGCGCGCCCGAGACCTTCGAGACCAGGCGCTGCTCGAGGTCCTCTACGGCAGCGGCCTGCGCGTGTCGGAGCTCTGCGGCATGCGCACCCCCGACACCGATCTGCTCGGCCGGCGGGTCACCGTGTGGGGCAAGGGCTCGAAGCAGCGCATGGTGCCGCTCAGCGAACCGTCGGTGCAGGCCCTCGCCGCCTGGCTCCACGACGGCCGCCCGCTGATGGCCAGCGACGCCCGGGTGGGCGACCTGATCTTCGTGAACCAGCGAGGCAACCCGCTCACTCCCCGCGATGTGCGCCGCGTGATCGACCGCAGATCGGTCGAGCCCACGCACCCGCACGCGCTCCGTCACACCTTCGCCACTCACTTGCTCGACGGTGGGGCCGATCTTCGAAGTGTGCAAGAACTGCTCGGACACGAGGATCTGGCCACCACGCAGATCTACACGCACATCAGCAGGGAGCGTCTGCGCGACGTGTTCGAGCGGACCCACCCGCGTGCGTAGCGCCCCCGGCGGAGCCGTCCGATGAGCGCCGACCAGGTCACCGAGCTCTGGTCGAGCTACCACGACGCGCCCACGCGCGTGGCGAGGGACCGGCTGATCCTGCACTACTCGCCGCTCGTCAAGTACGTGGCGGGTCGCGTCGCGGTCGGCCTGCCGCAGAACGTCGAGCAGTCCGATCTGGTCAGCTACGGCATCTTCGGACTCATCGACGCCATCGAGAAGTTCGACCCGGCGCGGGGGTTCAAGTTCGAGACGTACGCCATCGCTCGCATCAAGGGAGCCATCCTCGACGAGCTGCGCTCGATCGACTGGGTGCCGCGCTCGGTGCGGGCCAAGGGGCGCGCCGTCGAGCGGGCGTTCTCCAAGCTCGAGGCTCGGCTCAAGCGGTCGCCCACCGAGGCCGAGCTGGCTGCGGAGCTCGACATGTCCGACGGCCAGCTCCAATCCGTGCTCGGCCAGCTCTCGCTCACCGGCGTGGCCGCGCTCGACGAGATGCTCGGCGACCGAGGCGACTCCACCACCCTCGGCGACACCATCCCGGACAGCGGCGACGGGCCGGGCGCGCTCCTGGAGCGCAGCGAGCTCCGGGGTCAGCTGGCCGAGGCCATCGAACGGATGCCGGAGCGGGAGAAGGTGGTCCTCACCCTCTACTACTTCGAGAACCTGACCCTGGCCCAGATCGGCGAGGTCCTCGGGGTCACCGAGAGCCGCGTGAGCCAGATCCACACCAAGTCGGTCCTCCAGCTCCGAAGCCGCCTCCAAGCGGCCCAGCGCGAACCGGCCTGACCGCCGCGCTGGCGGCGCTCGCCGCCGTGCTGCTCTGGGCCTCGCCCGCCGGCGCCGCCGCTGCTCCGGGCGCTCCGACGGGCCGGCCGCGCTACCAGCCGCCCACCAGCGGCCAGGTGGTCGACCCGTTCCGCCCGCCCCCGCAGCCCTGGCTCCCGGGCAACCGGGGGATCGAATACGCCACGGCGCCAGGCTCCGAGGTCACCGCCATCGGTCCCGGCCGGGTGGCCTTCGCCGGGCCGGTGGCGGGTCGCCTGGTGGTCACGGTGCTCCACCCCGACGGGCTGCGCTCGTCGTACGTCGGGCTGGGATCCATCGCAGTGAGGTCGGGCGACCCGATCGCCGTCGGCCAGGCGGTGGGACGCGCCAACGGCCGGCTGCACCTGGGCGTCCGCCGCGGCGACGCATACCTCGACCCGGCATCGTTGTGGGGGCACCCGGTGGGCGGCGGCCGGGCGGTCCTCGTGCCGCTCGAACCATCCGGGACGCGCCGGTCGGGTGGCGACCCTCCGCAGGTGGGCGGCCGGGGGAGCAGCCCTCCCACCGGGGTCGGTCTGCTCGCCCGGATCTTCATCCGGCCAGCGCCGTGACCTCGTCACCTTTGGCTCGCGGGCTGGTCGTCGCTACACTCGTCGACCGGCCCATCAACCGGTGGACCACCAGCTACCCGCTTGCCTGGCTCCTTCCAACGGTCGCCTCTGGGAACACTCCCCGTGGCGCTTGGAACCAGGTCCTTCAAAACCGTTGGAGAGGAGAGGTCCGTGACGGAACCCGTCGTGACCATGAAGCAGCTGCTCGAGGCCCGAGTCCACTTCGGCCACCAGACCCGCCGCTGGAACCCCAAGATGAAGCGCTTCATCTTCGGCGAGCGCAACGGCATCTACATCATCGATCTCGAGCAGACGCTCAAGCGCCTCGAGACCGCCTACACCTACGTCCGCGACACCGTCGCCGACGGCGGCAGCATCCTGTTCGTCGGCACCAAGAAGCAGGCCCAGGACCCGATCCAGTCGTACGCCGAGAAGTGCGGCATGCCGTACATCAACGAGCGCTGGCTGGGCGGCATGCTCACCAACTTCGAGACCATGTCCAAGCGCGTCGCCAAGATGGGCGAGTACCGCCGCATGCGCGACTCGGGCGAGTTCGAGGCCATGCCCAAGAAGGAAGCCCTCTTGATCAGCCGTGAGCTGACCAAGCTCGAGCGCAACCTCGGCGGCATCGCCCAGATGGAGAAGCTGCCGTCCGCGGTGTTCATCCTCGACACCAAGGAAGAGCACATCGCGGTCACCGAGGCCAACAAGCTCGGCCTCCCGATCGTCGCCGTCGTCGACACCAACTGCGACCCCGACATCATCCAGTACGTCATCCCGGGCAACGACGACGCCATCCGCTCCGGCGCCCTCATGTGCCGCGTGATCGCCGACGCGGTCGAAGAAGGCCGCCTCATCGCCTCCAAGCGCCCCGGTGCGGTCCAGCCGCCCAAGGCCCGCAGCAGCGAGGAAGAGGCCGCCGTCGCCGCCCAGCAGGCCGAGGCCCGTCGCCAGGCTGCTGCCGCCGCCGCCGAGCGCGAGGCCCGCATTGCGGCCCAGCAGGCCGCCCCGCAGCCCGCTGCCGAGGTCGTCGAGACCCCGGAGGCCACCCCCGCTGCCGAGACCGTCGCTGCCGAAGAGGCTCCCGTCGCCGAGGCCGCTCCCGCCACCACCGTGCCCACCACCGAGGGCACCGACCCGGTCGAGGAGACCACGCCCGATGCCTGATTTCACCGCCAAGGACGTCCAAGCCCTCCGCCAGTCCACCGGCGCCGGGATGATGGACGCCAAGAAGGCGCTCCAGGAGAACGCCGGCGACGCCGAGGCCGCAGCGAAGTGGCTGCGCGAGAAGGGCCTCGCCAAGTCGGCAGCCCGCGAGGACCGCGACAACAGCCAGGGCACCGTCGCCGTGTCGCTGGTCGACCGCGTCGCCGCCATCGCCCAGCTCAAGTGCGAGACCGACTTCGTCGCCAAGTCCGACCAGTTCTCCACGCTCGTCCAGGAGATCGCCACCATCGTGGCCATCGAGGGCGAAGCGGCTGCGTCGAAGAAGGATGAGGCCATCGACGACATGAAGCTGGTCCTCAAGGAGAACATCGAGCTCGGCCAGATCGTCCGCTTCGAGGCGGCCGACGGCAACGTGATCGACAGCTACGTCCACCGCCAGGACGGCCGGGGCGTGCTCGGCGTCATCGTCGAGCTCACCGGCGGCGGCACGGTGGAGCTGGCGCACGACATCGCCGTGCACATCGCCTTCTCCAAGCCGAAGTACCTCACCAACGACGAGGTCCCCGAGGCCGACGTGGCGGCCGAGCGCGAGACGCTCGCCTCCATCACCAAGGCCGAGGGCAAGCCCGAGGCCGCCATCGACAAGATCGTCGAAGGCCGCCTCGGGGCCTGGTTCAAGGACCAGGTCCTCATCGACCAGCCCTACGTCAAGGACGACAAGCAGACCATCGCCCAGCTGCTCGGTGGTGCATCCATCGTGCGGTTCGCCCAGGTCTCGATCGGCAGCTGACATGGCCGACGCCTCGCCGGGAAGCGGCCAGCCCGAGACCACCCCGCGGTGGCCACGGATCGTGCTCAAGCTCTCTGGCGAGGCGTTCGGCGGCGGCACCTACGGCATCGACGGCACCGTCGTCCGCCAGCTGGCCGAGGAGATCGTCTCGGCCCGGCGCATGGACGTCGACGTCGCCGTGGTCATCGGCGGGGGCAACATCTGGCGCGGCATGCACGGCGCCGGCGCGGGCATGGACCGCGCCCAGGCCGACTACATGGGCATGCTGGCCACGGTCATCAACGGCCTGGCCCTCCAGGACACCCTGGAGCAGCTCCACCAGCCCACGCGCGTGATGACGGCGCTCCACATGGAGCAGATCGCCGAGCCCTACATCCGCCGGCGGGCCCTGCGGCACCTCGAGAAGGGCCGCGTCGTCATCTTGGCCGGCGGCCTCGGCGCTCCGTTCTTCACCACCGACACGCCCGCCGCCCTGCGCGCCGCCGAGCTGTCGGCCGGTGCCGTGGTCAAGGGCACGCACGGTGGCGTCGACGGCGTCTACACCGCCGACCCCAAGCTCGACCCCACGGCCACGAAGCTCGATGAGATCACGTACATGGACGTGCTCAACCAGGGCCTCGGTGTCATGGACCCCACGTCCATCACCTTCTGCATGGACAACGGCCTCCCGATCGTCGTGTACGACGCGCTCACCGAGGGCAACCTCGGGCGTGTCCTCAACGGCGAGCGGGGAGTCGGTACCCTGGTCCGGTGACCTGCATTCCGTCAGCCAGCCATGAGTGACGAGATGGCGTCGATGGTGATCGACGACACCCGTGACCGGATGGCGCGCGCCGTCGATCGGGCCCGCGCGGAGTTCAGCTCCATCCGCACCGGTCGGGCCTCGCCCGCTCTCGTCGAGAAGATCCCCGTCGAGTACTACGGCTCCGACGTGCCGCTGCAGCAGCTGGCCGGGTTCAGCGTGCCCGAGGCACGCATGCTGGTCATCGCCCCGTTCGACAAGGGCGCCATGGCCGCCATCGAGAAGGCAATCCGCCAGTCCGACCTGGGCCTCAACCCCAGCAACGACGGCAACAACATCCGGCTCTCCTTCCCGCCGCTCACTGCCGAGCGCCGCAGGGAGTACGTGAAGATCGTCAAGGGCATGGCCGAGGACGGCCGGATCTCGGTGCGCAACCTGCGCCGGTCCGGCCGCCAGGAGCTGGAGGGCCTCGAGAAGGACGGCGACCTCTCCGAGGACGAGCTCACCCGGGCCGAGAAGGAGCTCGACAAGGTCACCCAGGCAGCTGAGGCGGCGATCGATGCCGCCTTGGCCCACAAGGAGCAGGAGTTGCTCGAAGACTGACCAGGGTGCGGGCTCGCTCGCACCAACGTTTTTCGCACAGCCGGCAGCGATCACCTGCTGCCAGGCGGATCCCGAGCAAGTATTGGGGTCAGGCGCACACCAGGAGGTGCCATGGACGATCAAGATCGATCCCGAAGCGACGAGCCGAAGCCCAAGGACGCGGCCGAAGGCGTTCGCATCATCGGCCCCGATGAGGCGGCCGAAGCCATCGAGCGCGGCGACGTTGCGCCCCGCCGCACCGACGACGAGCTCCGCTTCGGCGACCGCCCGCCGGCACCCCCGGCCGGGCCTCGCCCCGCGCTGCGGTTCCCCCTCGACGCCAGCGCCGATCCCACCCGGATCGAGCGCCCACCGGTGCAGCCGGCCCCAGACCCGGTCACCGGTCCCGTCTCCCTCCCGCACTGGACCGAACCGCCCACGGGCGAGGTGCCGGCCGTGCTGATCGGCGACGACGCCCCCCTGATCCCTGACGACGAAGACGACCTCGACGTGTGGTCGTCGTTCGCCACGTCCACCCCCCGCTGGCGCGATGCCGACGACGATTGGGGTGACGACGGCTTCGTCGAGCAGCTGGCCGGTGACAGCGGTGAGGTCCGCGTGGGTGCGCTCGGCGATGTCGATGCCGAGCCCAGCCACGAGGAGTACTTCGGGTTCGACGACATGGAGGAACGGGTGGAAGAGCGCACGGGCGACGCAGGGGTGCCGACCGACGCCGGGCCACGGTTCGATGTCGCAGACGACGATTGGAGCGCCTCGGTCGACGAGCCGGAAGCGCCCGACACCTGGACCGAGGACGACCAGTGGGTCGATGACGGCTACGACGATGGCTTCGACGACGGCGGCGGCGGGCCCTACGCCCCGGCCGGCGGCGGCGACCGCAACATGCCCATGGCCATCGGCATCGGCCTCGGCCTCGCCGCGGTGGCGGTGGTCGCCATGATCGTCGGCCCAGCCGCGGTCACGCTCCTCGTCACCGTGGTCATCGGCTTCTGCGCCGTCGAGTACTTCGAGGTGCTGCGCAAGGTCGGCTGGGAGTCGGCTCGCCTCGTGGGCCTGGTGGCCTGCGCCGCCCTTCCGTTGGCGGTCTACTGGCGAGGCGTCGCGGCGGTGCCCCTGGTGCTGTTCGTGGCGCTGGTGGCCATCTTGGCCTGGTACCTGGTGGGCGCTGGCGGCACCGATCCGCGGGTGCTCGAAGGCTCCGGTGCGACCCTGCTCGCCGTGGTGTGGATCGGTGGCCTCGGCTCCGCCGCCACCGGCATCCTGCGGGCCCACGACGGCATCGCCCTGCTGGTCATCGCCATCGTCGCCACGGTGGCCTACGACGTCGGCGGCCTGTTCATCGGCAAGAGCATGGGCCACCGACCGTTGTCTGCGGCCAGTCCCAACAAGACGCTCGAGGGCCTCGTCGGGGGCATGGGCTGCGCGTTCGTGGTCACCCTGATCCTGGTCAGCATCGTCAAGACCGGTCCGTGGACCACGTTCAGCGCCGGGCTGCTGCTCGGCGTGGGCGCGGCCGTGGCCGCGCCGCTCGGCGATCTCTGCCAGTCCCTCCTCAAGCGCGACCTGGGCGTCAAGGACATGGGCTCCATCCTCCCGGGGCACGGCGGCGTGTTCGACCGCTTCGACGCCATGCTGTTCGTGCTCCCGACGGTCCTGTGGCTGGCGGTCACCGTCGGCAACGTCGTCGTCTGACGTGGTCCGCCACCGTCGCCTGACGGGCCGCTGACCCATGAGCACCACCATCGCCCTCGCCGGGTCCACCGGATCGATCGGTACCCAGACGCTCGACGTCGTTGCCGCCGAGCCCGACCGCTACGAGATCGTGGCGCTCGGCGCCACCGGCCGGAACCTCGACCTGCTCGCCGCCCAGGTCGACGCCGTCCACCCCAAGGTGGTCGCCATCGCCGACGAAGGGTGCGCGGCCGCCGCGAGGGACCGGCTCCCTGGCGTCGAGATCCGCGTCGGCACCGAAGGGCTCGCCAGCCTCGGGGCCGAGGCCGACGTGTGCGTCAACGGCGTGGTGGGCTTCGCCGGGCTGCGCGTCACGCTCGCCACCCTGCTGGCCGGTCGGCGCCTGGCGCTGGCCAACAAGGAATCGCTGATCGCCGGCGGACCGGTGGTGCAGCGGGCGCGCAGCACGCCCGGCGCCGAGCTGGTGCCCGTCGACAGCGAGCACGGTGCCCTGCACCAGTGCCTCCGGTCGCGCGACGAGCGCGGCCCGAGCCGGGTGGCGTCGCTGGTGCTCACCGCCAGCGGGGGACCGTTCCGGGGGCGCAGCGCCGAGAGCCTGGCCTCGGTCACCGTCGACGACGCCTTGGCGCACCCCACGTGGAGCATGGGCCCGAAGATCACCGTCGACTCGTCCACGCTCATGAACAAGGGGCTCGAGGTCATCGAGGCCAACGAGCTGTTCGGCGCCCCGGCGGGCGAGCACGGCGTCGGCATCGGGTACGACCAGATCGAAGTGGTGGTGCACCCGCAGTCGATCGTGCACTCGATGGTCACCTACACCGACGGGTCCACCATCGCCCAGCTGTCGATGCCCAACATGCGCCTGCCCATCGGGTACGCGCTGGCCTGGCCCGATCGCTCGGCCGCTGCGTTCGGTCCGATCGACTGGGCCACCCTCTCGCGGCTCGACTTCGAGCCGCCCGACCTGGCGGCGTTCCCCTGCCTCGGGCTGGCCTTCGCGGCCGGGCGGGCGGGGGGCCTGGCGCCGGCATGGCTAAATGCCGGCAACGAGGAAGCCGTCGCCGCGTTCCTCGATGGGCGCATCTCCTGGTCCGACATCGCGGCGGTGTGCGCCTCGGTGCTCGACCGTCACGACGGGGCCGAAGCGGCCGATGTGGAAGCGGTGATCGAGGCCGACCGCCGCGCGCGCCGTGCAGCCCGTAGCGTGATGGGGATCGAATCGCCCCCCACGGACCCCACCTGATGCCCGACCTGCCCCCATCCACCCCCTCCCACGTGGAGCCGCCCACTCCCGCAGACGACGGGCACGGGCGCCTCGCCACGGCTGAGCGCACCGCGGTCGATCAGGAGCCGGGCGAGGGCATCCCCACCGACGGCGCCGGCGTTCCCTTCGCCGGCCTCCGCCTCGCCGGTCTGCTGGGCGCGCTCGTCCTGCTCGGCGTGTGGAACTTCTGGTTCCTGATCGTCGTCCTCGCCATCGTGGTGATGATCACGCTCCACGAGCTGGGCCACTACCTCACGGCCAAGCGTGCCGGGATGAAGGTCACGGAGTTCTTCTTGGGCTTCGGGCCCAAGATCTGGTCGGTCCGCCGAGGCGAGACCGAGTACGGCATCAAGGCCATCCCCGCCGGGGCCTACGTGAAGATCCCCGGCATGGTGAACCTCGACGAGGTGGACCCCGAGGACGAGGCGCGGACGTACCGCCAGAAGTCGTTCGGCTCCCGGGTCTCGGTGGCCGTCGCCGGGTCGGCGATGCACTTCATGCTGGCGCTGGTGCTGATCTACGTCGCCCTCGTGTTCGTGGGCCAGCCGGGCAAGTCGTTCGCCGCGGCCCCCAAGAGCCCCACACCCATCGTGGAACGGGTGGTCACCGGCTCGGGCGCCGACAAGGCAGGCCTGCAGCCCGGCGATGAGATCCGCGCCATCGAGGGCACCCGCACCCCCACCACGGCGAAGCTGCGATCCACGGCGGCGCCGCTGTACGGCACGCCCGCCGAGGTCACCTACGTGCGAGACGGTGTCACCGGCACCACGGTGGTCGACCTCCGCGCCTACACCTACACGGCCGACGACGGCTCGAAGCAGAAGGCCTGCGGCCTCGGCATCGTGATGCAGGACCCGCCCAACGAGAAGGTCGGACCCGTCCAGGGCCTGTACCGGGCACCCGTCGAGTTCAAGAACATCATGACCGTCTCGATGAAGGGCCTCACCAGCTTCTTCAGCCCGTCGGGCATCTCCGACTTCAGCTCCCAGGTGGGCAGCGCCAACAAGGACCGCTCCACGCAGAAGCAGACCGAAGCCGCCGACGAGAAGGACCCCTGCTCCACCGCAGCAGCCGCGGCCGTCTCCGGCTCGGGCACGCAGACCGGCGAGAACCGGATCCTGTCGATCTACGGCCTGGTCCGGCTCGGATCCAGCGTCGGGGGCGTCGACCCCAGCGCCCTGATCGCCCTGTTCGCCTTCATCAACATCTTCATCGGGGTCTTCAACCTGATCCCGCTGCTGCCCTTCGACGGCGGCCACGTCGCCATCGCCGTCTACGAGAACATCCAAGAGCGCCGCCTCCACCGTCGCCGCTACTTCGCCGACGTGAGCCGGTTGCTCCCGATCACCTACGTCGTGGTGCTGCTGCTCGGGATGCTGTTCGTCTCGAGCCTCTACCTCGACGTGGTCAACCCGATCGGCGGCTGATGGACGACGGCTCGATCTCCCTGGCGACCCGTCGCAAGACCCGTCAGATCATCCTGGCCCACCCCACCCACCCGGTGGCCGTGGGCGGCGACGCTCCGGTGTCGGTCCAGTCGATGACCACCACCAAGACGGCCGACGTCGAGGGCACGCTCCAGCAGGTGTACGCCCTCTACGGCGCGGGCGCCGACATCGTGCGGTGCACCTGCAACGACGCCGACGCGGCCGCCGGCCTGGCGCACATCGTGCCCCGCTCGCCGGTGCCGATCGTCGCCGACGTGCACAACAACTACCGGATGGCGCTCGCCGCCCTCGAGGCCGGCGTGCACTGCCTGCGCCTCAACCCCGGCAACATCAAGAAGGCCGACCACATCCGCCTCATCGCCAGCGAGGCCAAGGACCGGGGCGTGCCCATCCGCATCGGCGTCAACGGCGGGTCCCTCGACGAGCGGCTGTACCAGAAGTACGGCGGCAAGGTCACCCCCGAAGCCATGGTCGAGTCGGCGCAGCAGGAGCTCGCCTACTTCGACGAGGTCGGCTTCGACCAGGTCAAGATCTCGGTCAAGGCGTCCAGCGTGCCGCTCATGATCGAGGCCTACCGTCAGCTGTCGGAGGCCACCGACCACCCGTTGCACCTCGGCGTCACCGAAGCCGGCCCGCCGCCCGCGGGCACGGTCAAGGCCACCGCCGGCATCGCCGCCCTGCTGGCCGAGGGCATCGGCGACACCATCCGCTACTCGCTCACGGCCGATCCGGTCGAGGAGGCCCGCGCCGGTCGCGTGCTGCTCGAGTCGATGGGCCTGCGCGAGCGCAAGGGCCTCGACCTGATCGCCTGCCCCTCGTGCGGGCGCGCCGAGGTCGACGTGATCAAGGTGGCCAACGACGCCCAGGCCGCGCTCGACGGTCTCGACTTCCCGATCCAGGTCGCGGTGATGGGCTGCGTCGTCAACGGCCCCGGTGAGGCGCGCGACGCCGACCTCGGCATCGCCGCCGGCCGCAAGAAGGGCCACCTGTTCGTCAAGGGCCAGGTGGTCGCGGTGGTCCCCGAGGACGAGATGGTCGAGGCGCTGGTCCACTGGGCGGGCACCATCGGCGAGGAGGGCATCGAGGGGGCGCTCACCCACGCCGATTCCAGCGCCCAGGCCGAGGCCGACGCCGACCGTGCGGCCCTGCTCGACGAGCAGGGCGTCGACGCCAACGAGTCCGAGGCCAAGGTCGAGCTGATCCGCAAGAACCTCTCCGCTCGCTGAGCCCGAGCGCCGAGCTGGCCGAGCGCCTCAGCGCGGCGGTCGACCCGTGTGGGCCGTGCCCACCGGCTCGGCGGCCCACGACGGGGTCCGCTCCCAGGCCCCGTCGAACACCAGCTCGCCGAGGGGGCGCCGGCGCACCGGGCCGTGGTGGCCCTCGGGCTTGCCGATGGCCACGGTGGCGGCGATGAGAACGTCGTCGGGGATGGCGAGGAGCTCCCGCAGCTCGGGCTCGGCGTCGGCGTGCCACATGGTGAGCACGCCGCCGTAGCCGAGCGCCCGGGCGGCGAGGAGCAGGTTCTGGCAGGCGGGGTAGACCGACGCGCCGATCGTGGGGTCGCTCCCGCGCCACGGCCGGAGGCACGCCAGGACCACCACCGGCGTCTCCTCGAACCGGTCGACGAAGCGCTGCATCGTGGTGGCCATCCGGGCCTTGGGCGTGTCGGCCGCCGCCCCCGAGCCCGTGTCGTAGCCATCGGCCGCCCGCTTGTCGGCCCACAGCTGGCGGAACGAGCGGCCGAGCAGGGCCTTGGCCTCGGTGGCCTCGGGCCCGTCGCGCAGCACGAGCAGGCGGAACGGCTGCCGGTTGGAGCCGGTGGGCGCCCGGGTGGCAGCGAAGCACATCGTCGCCAGGTGGTCGTCGGGCACCGGGTCGGGACGGAACCGCCGGATCGCCCGGGTGGTGCAGAGGCCTTCGAGGAGGCCGACCGGCTCGATGCCGTCGGGGAGCTGCGGGATGCCGTCGCGGCCAGGGAGGTCCATGCCCCGACGGTAGGGGCGGCACGCCGGCGCTGCCCTCAGGTCACCAGTTCCAGGGGAGGATCGCGCTGACCGCCGGCTTTGGCTCGGCGAAGAACATCCACCACACCGACGCCGCGATGGCCACGACGGTGAAGCCCCAGGCGACCACCTTGATCCACACCGGTTGGTGCTTGAGCTCGTCGAGCTTCGCCTTCTTCTTGGCGTACTCGAGCACGCGCTCGGCCCACGGGAGCTCACGGGCGAGGATCGTCAGGCCGATGATGACGGTGATGATGCCCTGGCCGGGGAGGACGAGCATCGCCAGACCGGCGATGAGCACGATGAAGCCGACGACGATCGTGCCGACCCGGATGATGACGTGGCGGCGGGCCTCCTCCTCGGTGTCCTCCTGGCGCCCCGTGGCGTACTCGGCGGCGATGGCCGCCTCCCGCAGCCGCCCCAGCCGGCCCGGCTCGTCGACCGGCTCGTCGGAGGCGGCCGGCGTGCCGCCGCTCTCGGGGGAGGGCACGGACGAGGTCTCGGGATGGGACAGGTCGACGGGCTCGTCGGCAGCAGCCATCGCTCCAGTATCGCGGCAAGCCCGTTCGACGGCAGTAGGGCCCACCCCCGTCTCGCTCGCCCCGCGCGGCCCTGGTCGGTTCGCCGCGCGGGGCGCGGGAGGATGCCCCGGGTGCGGCGCTCGGCGAGGACGGTCTCCGAGGATCAGGAGGGGGTGGCGACGAGGTCCTGGTACTCGGGATGGCGCTCGATGTAGCCGCGGATGTACGGGCACTGGGGGACGATCAGGATCCCCTCGCGGCGGGCCGCGTCGAGGACGTGCTCGGCGAGCTTGCCGGCGAGGCCCTGGCCCTCGAAGTCCTCGTGCACCTCGGTGTGGACGAACACCCGGTTCCCGTCCTGCATGCGGTAGGTGACCTCACCGGCGTCGGCATCGTCGACGAGCAGTCGGTAGCGGCCGCGCTGGCCCTCGTCTTCCTGGCGGATCTCGATCGTCATGCCCCCAAGGATGCCCACATCTGGAGCAGTTCGAGCGGACCGTCTGGGCACGACGCCTCCGGTCGACCGATCAGGAGGGCACGGCGAGCAGGTCGGCATCGTCGGGGTGCTGGTCGATGTAGCGGGCGATGTACCAGCACCGGGGGATGACCTTCACGCCGTCGGCCCGGGCGTCGTCGAGGCCTCGGCGCGCCAGGCGGGCGGCGAGGCCGCGGCCTTCGAACTCGGGGCGCACGCCCGTGTGGGTGAACGTGCGGATGCCCTCGCTGGTGCGGTGGTCGAGCTCACCGACCTCGACCCCGTCGACCAGCAGCCGGTACTGGCCCAGCGTCGCCTGGCGTTCGTCGATGATCTCGATGTCCATGGCCACCAGGATGCCGCGGGCACGCCGCGACGGCGACGACGCACGAAACCGGGATCGGGGCAAGGGAGTGGCGGCCGGTACGGTTGCCGCCCATGGCCAAGGCACCCGTACTCACCCCCCAGGCTGACGACTTCCCCCGCTGGTACCAGGACGTCCTGGCCAAGGCAGAGCTGGCCGACAACGGTCCGGTGCGCGGCACCATGGTGATCCGGCCGTACGGCTACGGCCTCTGGGAGCGGATGGTGGCCGAGGTCGATGCCCGCATCAAGGACGCCGGCGCCGAGAACGCCTACTTCCCCCTGTTCATCCCCGAGAGCTACCTCACCCGTGAGGCCCAGCACGTCGAGGGGTTCAGCCCCGAGCTTGCCGTGGTCACCCATGCGGGCGGCAAGGAGCTCGACGAGCCCGTCGTGGTCCGCCCCACCAGCGAGACGGTCATCGGCGAGTTCATGGCCAAGTGGGTCAACAGCCACCGGGACCTGCCTCTGCTGCTCAACCAGTGGGCCAACGTGGTGCGCTGGGAGCTGCGCACCCGCATCTTCCTGCGCACCTCGGAGTTCCTGTGGCAGGAGGGCCACACCGCGCACGCCACCGAGGCCGACGCCTCGGCCTACGCCGTGCAGATCCTGAGCGACGTGTACCGCGACTTCATGGTGAACGTGCTGGCCATGCCGGTCCTGATCGGGCGCAAGACCCGCCAGGAGCGCTTCGCCGGGGCCACCAACACCCTCGCGTGCGAGGCGATGATGGGCGACGGCAAGGCGCTGCAGATGGGAACGAGCCACGAGCTCGGCCAGAACTTCGCCAAGGTCTTCGACATCAAGTACCAGAGCGCCGAGGGCGTCGAAGAGACCTGCTGGACCACCAGCTGGGGCGTCTCCACCCGGATGATGGGCGGGCTGATCATGTGCCACGGCGACGACAAGGGCCTGGTGGTCCCGCCGCGCCTGGCCTCCAACCAGGTGGTGGTGCTGGTCATCAAGGACGAAGACGGCGTGGGCGCTGCGGCGTCCGCCCTGGTCGACGAGATCCGGTCCGCCGGCATCCGGGTGAAGCTCGACGACCGCACCGACACCTCCTTCGGCCGACGCGCCACCGCGTGGGAGCTCAAGGGCGTGCCGGTCCGCGTCGAGGTGGGCCCTCGTGATCTCGTCAACGGCGAGGTCACCGTGGTCCGTCGCGACACGGGCGAGAAGCGCCAGGTGGGCATCGCCGGCCTGGCCGCCCACCTGCCCGAGCTGCTCTCGCACCTCCAGGCCGACATGCTCGCCGCCGCCACCCTGCGCCGCGATGAGCACACCGTCACGGTGGCCACCATCGACGAGGCGCGGGAGGCGGCCCAGACCGGGTTCGCCCGCATCCCCTGGGCCACGCTGGGCGAGGAGGGCGAGGCCCTCCTGGCCCGCGATGCCATCACCGTGCGCTGCATCCAGACCGCCGATGGCGACGTCCCCGCCACCGAGGACGAGCCCGGCGCGATCGCCGTGGTGGCCCGGGCCTACTGACCGACCGACCTCACTCGGCGAGCAGGTCGTTCAGCGGGGCGACCTCACCGGGTCGCGCTCAGGCGAGGTCGTCCTCCGCCATCCCTGGGGTCTCGGTTGTCGCCGCCAGGTCCTCCATGGCCTGCCTCGCTTCGGTCGGGGTCGGGCCGACCATGGTGACGAGGAGGTGTGACGCTCAGTCCGCGACGACCAGGTCGGCCGCCACCGGCTCGGGCGTCACGACGGCGCGGCGGGTGAGGCCGAGGGCGGCGGCGCTGGTGAGCACGCCGCCGCCGAACAGCAGCAGCCAGACCTGGTCGAAGCGCGGGCCGAGGTCGGCACCGGCGGTGCGCTGCACCACCAGGGCGAGGGTGAACGCCACGCCCAGGGTGCCGCCGAACTGGCGGATCGCTTGGTTGGCGCCACCACCCACACCGCCGCGGTTGGGCGGGAGGGCCTGGGCAACGGTGCTGGCGAGCTGCGGGAGGACGAGGGCCACGCCGATGCCGGTGAGCACCATCGACGGGAGGAAGTCGCGGAGGTAGGCGGGCGTGGCGCTCAGCGCGACGACCCGCCAGAGGCCCGCCGCCGCGAACACCAGGCCGCCCAGGAGCAGGAGCGGACGCTGGCCGACGCGACCGGCGAGCTGGCCGAACCGAGGAGCGAGGATGGCCACCAGCAGCGGGCCCGGCGTGACGCCCAGGCCAGCCTTGAGTGTGGAGAAGCCCCACACCTCTTCGAGGAACAGCAGCGAACCGAGGAACATCGCCGTGAAGGCGATGCCGAAGGCGAAGGTGGCCGCGTTGGCCCACCGGTAGTCGGGGATCGAGAGCAGCTCGAGGTCGAGCACCGGAGCGGACGTCCGGCGCTGGTGGGCCACGAACACCGCCAGCAGGACCAGCGACAGCGCGAGCGCTCCGAGGGTCCGCGGATCGATCCAGCCCCAGTCGCTGGTCTGGACGACGGCGAGCGAGGCCAGTGCAGCCGCGGCCGCGATCAGCACGACACCCAGCAGGGCAGGGATCCGCGCGTCGGGATCGGTGGACTCCTGGAGCACCCGGAGGCCGACGAGCACGACGCCGATGCCGATGGGCACGTTGATCAGGAACACCCATCGCCAGCCCACCGAGTCGACGATGACCGCGCCGAGGGTGGGTCCGACCGCGCCGGCCGCCGCGCCCATGGCCCCCCAGATGGCGACCGCGACCGGCAGCCGGTCACGGGGGAACGCTCGCATGACCAGGGCGAGGGAGGCCGGGATCACCGCGGCGGCGCCCATGGCCTGGATCACGCGGAACGTGTTGAGCAGGCCGATGGTGGGCGCCACGGCGCACGCGGCCGAGCCGAAGGTGAAGAGCGCGGTGCCGAGCAGGAAGATCCGCTTGTGGCCGACCCGGTCGGCGAGCTTGCCGGCAGGGACCAGCAGGGCGGCGAAGGTGATCGTGTACGCGTTCAGCACCCACGAGAGCGACGACGCGCTGGCGCCCGAGAAGGCGGCGCTGATCGACGGGAACGCGACGAAGAGGATCGTGGTGTCGAGGAACGTCACCAGCACCGCCATCCCCGCCACGGCCAGCGTGCGCTGGGCGTGGCGGGACGGCGCGGGGGAGCGGACCGCGCCGCCGGTGCCGGTGGCGGTGCTCATCGGAGGCGCTCGATGATGGTGGCGTTGGCCAGGCCGCCGGCCTCGCACATCACCTGCAGCCCGATGTGGGCGTCTCGCTGCTCCATGGCGTTGAGCAGGGTGGCGGTGAGCCGGGCGCCCGACGCGCCGAGCGGGTGACCGAGGGCGATGGCGCCACCGTTGACGTTGACCGTGTCGAGATCGGCACCGAGCTCCGCGGCCCAGGCCAGCACCACCGAGGCGAACGCCTCGTTGATCTCCACCAGGTCGATGTCGGCCATCGTCATGCCAGCCCGCTGGAGGACCTTCTGGGTGGCCGGGATGGGCGCGGTGAGCATCATCAGCGGGTCGTCGCCCGACACGGCGAAGGTGTGGAAGCGGGCCCGCGGCGTGAGGCCGTGGGCCTGGGCGTACTCGTCGGAGGTGACGAGCACGGCGGCGGCCCCGTCGCTGATCTGGGAGGCGTTGGCGGCGGTGACCACCCAAGGCAGCTCGGGGTAGCGGGCCTCCCACTGCGGGCTGCGGAAGGCGGCGGGCAGCTGGGCGAGGCGCTCGAGGGTGCCGCCGGCCCGGATGCCCTCGTCGGTGAGGACCTCGTGGAGGGCGCCATCGGCTCCCGGCGCCTTGACGGCGGTGATCTCCCGGTCGAACCGACCGGTCGCGGTGGCTTCAGCGGCCAGCTGGTGGGAGCGGAGGCTGAACGAGTCGACGTCGGCGCGCGAGAGGCCCCACTTGGCGGCGATGCGCTCGGCGGCGATGCCCTGGGGGATGAGGCCGTCGGGGTACCGCACGCGGAAGCCGGGGCTGAACGGGTCGGCGGTGACCGCGGAGCCCATCGGGACCCGGCTCATCGACTCGACCCCCGTCGCGATGACCAGGTCGTAGGCGCCGGCGTCGATGCCCTGGGCGGCGAAGGCGGCGGCCTGCTGGGACGATCCGCACTGCCGGTCGACGGTGGTGGCGGGCACCGACTCGGGGAAGCCGGCGGCCAGGACGGCGTTGCGGGTGATGTTGAGCGACTGCTCGCCGACCTGCGACACCGTCCCACCGATGACGTCGTCGACCTCGGCGGGATCGATGCCGGTCCGCTCGACGAGCGCTTGGAGGACGTGGGCTTCGAGGTCGACCGGGTGGACCCCGGCGAGCGCACCGGTGGGCTTGCCCTTCCCGATGGGGGTGCGGACGGCATCGATGATCACGGAACGGGACATGGGGACCTCCGGTTCGGCGCAACCGCGCTGGTTGCATGACGCAACCTACCGAGGTGAGTTGTGTGATGCAACTAACTGGAGACGTGCCATCCGCCACCCTCGCCTCGCCCGGCAGAGCCGTCAGGTGCGGCGGACCGTCTTGCGCCCGTCGGTGGCCGACCAGCGATCGATGACGAGCTGATCATCGGCCACGGAGACGACCACCACGGTGGCCAGATCGATGGTGAAGAGCTCGGCGGGCATGTCCTCCTCGATGCCCCGGTCGGCCGTGTAGCGGCCCATCACGCGGGCGACCTCGGCCGGATCGTCGACCGCCACCCCGCGGCCGGTGAGCTTCACGTCGCCGTCGCCCGGGTCTGGCGAATCGGCCTTGACCTTGCGCGACTCCCAGGGGATGCCGTGGAGCGCCAGCCGGGGGTCCCGCCGCAGGTCGTCGGCCTTGCGGGCCCCGGGCATGGAGCCCAGGTAGAGGTGGTCCTCGAAGAAGAACGGGTCGATCCCGCTCAGGCGCGGCGACCCGTCGGCCATGAGGGTGCCGAGCACGCAGTTGGTGGTGGAGGAGATGAGGGCGCGGGCCCGGGCGCCGAGCTCGGGATCGGCCTGTTCGAATGCGGTCCATGACGTCATGGCGCCATTGTCCCCGAGGGGGGTGACAGCGGGACAGGGCGGTGGCCCATCTGACGCGCACCTGAACCGCTGGCTGCGGGGGGAGGGCACGCCGCGGAAGGGTGGTCCTCGGCGGCGGGTGTCGCGGAGGTTTCGGCCAGGAGAACCGGAGGGGCACCGGCTATGCTGGAGCCGTTCACCTCTCGGGGTGGCGAGGCGTGGGCCTTGGGCCCACGCCCTTTCTTTGTCCGGACCGTTGTGCGGTCGTGTCGTGCGAGCAACCAGAGGAGGCGCCTGATGGACACCACCACCCGTGTGCGCCTGCTCATCGAGCCGTTGGTCGAGGCCGCCGAGGTCTCGATCTACGACTTCGAGTACGCAGGCGGCGTCCTGCGCCTCACCGTCGATCGCCCCGGCGGCGTCGACATCGGGGTCATCGGCAAGCTCACTCGCGACATCTCGCGGATGCTCGACGAAGAGGATCCGATGCCCGGGCAGTACACCCTCGAGGTGTCGAGCCCCGGCCTCGAACGGGCCCTGCGCACCCCGGAGCACTTCGCCGGCGCCGTCGGGACCCTGGTCAGCATCAAGACCCGGGCCGGCGTCGAGGGCGACCGCCGGTTCAAGGGCGTCGTCACCGCCGCCGACGACGACACGGCCACCATCGCCGTCACCGGTGGCGACCCGGCCGCGCCGCGCACCATCGCCCTCGCCGACATCGAGCGGGCCCGCACGATCTTCGAATGGGGGCCGGCGCCCAAGCCCGGCGCCGGTTCCAAGCCCGGTGCGGCCCCCAAGTCCTCCCCGTCCTCCAAGAAGAAGGCAGCCAAGTCATGAGCAACGTCGATCGCATCGAAGCCATCAACACGCTTGCGCAGGAGAAGGGGATCTCGCCCGAGACCCTGATGGGTGCGCTGGCGGATGCCCTGGAGTCGGCGTACAAGCGGCTCCCCGGTGCCTACGAGTACGCGTGGGCCACCATCGACCCGGTCAACGCCGAGATGCGCGTCACCGCGCAGGAGCTCGACGACGACGGCGAGCCGTTCGGCCCGGAGCTCGACGTCACCCCCGACCAGACCACCCTCGGCCGCATCGCTGCGCAGACCTTCAAGCAGGTCATGATGCAGCGCCTGCGCGAGGTCGACCGCGAGATGAAGTACGACGAGTACGCCGGGCGTGAGGGCGACATCGTCACGGGCATCATCCAGCAGACCGATGCGCGCTACACGCTGCTCGACCTCGGCCGCGTCGAGGCCCTGCTGCCGCAGGCGGAGCAGGTGCCCTACGAGCGGCCCGAGAACAACAGCCGCCTCAAGGCGTACATCGTCGAGGTCCGCAAGACCTCCAAGGGCCCGCAGATCGTGGTCAGCCGCACCCACCCCGGGCTGATCAAGCGCCTCTTCGAGCTCGAGGTCCCCGAGATCGCCGACGGCATCGTCGAGCTCAAGGCCTGCGCCCGCGAGCCCGGGCACCGCACCAAGATCGCCGTCTGGTCCAACGACCAGAACGTCGACCCGGTCGGCGCCTGCGTCGGCGCCCGCGGCGCCCGCGTGCGCATGGTGGTCAACGAGCTGCGCGGCGAGAAGATCGACATCGTCCCCTTCTCCGAGGACCTGCCCGACTTCGTGGCCAAGGCCCTGCAGCCGGCCAAGGTCAAGGAGGTGCGGATCCACGAGGACACCGGCACCGCCGAGGTCATCGTGCCCGACTACCAGCTGTCGCTCGCCATCGGCAAGGAGGGCCAGAACGCCCGCCTGGCCGCCCGCCTCACCGGCTGGCGCGTCGACATCAAGAGCGAGAGCCAGCTGGCCGAGGAGGAGTCGTACAAGACCGACGACTGGGCCCAGGGCGAGTGGGTCTACGACGCCGCCACCGGTGAGCAGGTCTGGATCGACGCCGAGGGCGGCGAGGCCGTGTCGGCCGATGCCTGGGCTGCTGGCGAGGGCGACGGCGAAGGCGGCGAGACCGAGGCCGAAGCGGTGGCCGACGTCGACGCCGAGGACGCCATCGAGCTCACGCCCGAGGACGGCCACGGTGCCCCCGACGCCGAGGCCGAGGTGCTCGACGACGGCACCGCCGACCCCGGCGATGCCAGCGAGCCCCTGGCCGACGAGCACGCCGAGGCCCCTGCCGAGGGCGCCGACGAGGTCGAAGATCCCAGCTGATCAGCGGCGCAGCCCGCTGCGCACGTGCGTCGGGTGCCGGAAGGTGCGCCCCCAGGACGAACTCGTCCGGGTGGCGCGCACCGGCGACGGATCGCTCGCCGTAGGGCGTACACTGCCTGGACGAGGCGCCTGGCTCTGCCGTGGTTCCTCCTCGTGTCTGGACCTCGCTGGAGGGCGGGGCGGGTTCGCCCGCTCCTTCCGGGCCCCGGTGAGTGCGTCGGCCCTGGCCGAACTGCGCTCGGCGATGGCCGCTGACCAGCAGTCCTGACCACAACCGACTTCGTGCCCGGGGTACCGGCTGCGCGAGACTAAGGAACTGTGCCCGGGGCGTCCCGGTCGCGTCGCAAGCAACAAACGCAGGAAGGCCTGGCGAACACACGTTGGCAGCAAAGATCCGTGTCCATGAGCTCGCAAAAGAGCTCGGTCTCACCAACAAGGAGACCTTGGACCTCTGTGTGACCCTTGGCATCGCCGTCAAGACGCACTCCTCGAGCATCGAGGACCCGCAGGCCGACCGCGTCCGTCGCAAGGCCGAGCGCGAAGGGCTCATCCGCGACGAGCAGCCGCCGGAGCCCGAGAAGCCCAAGAAGGCCGGCGCCAAGAAGGCCGCCGCCAAGGCCGAACCGGCCGCGCCCGCCGCCGAGCCGGTGGCCGAAGCGCCCGCTGCTCCTGCCGCCGCGCCCGAGGCGCCCGCGCCGACCCCCACCTCGCCGCCCCCAGCGGCCCCTCCAGCGCGCCGCGTGCTGACCTCGAGCGGCTCCACCGCCCCGCCGCGGCCCCCGGCCCGTCCGGCCGAGGCGCCCCCTGCTCCGGCCCCGCCGGCTGCTGCCCCTCGTCCGGTGGCCCCGGCCCCGGCCGCGCCCCGTCCCGCCGCCCCGGTGGCGCCCCAGGCGCCGGCGGCCTCGGCCGCGCCGGCTCCCGCGGCCCCGCCCGCTGCGGCTCCTCCGGCCGCCGCGGCTCCTCCGGCCGTTGCGGCGCCGGCTCCCGCCGCGGCACCCGCCGAGGGTGCGGCCACTCCGCCGGTGTCCTCGTCGGGCAAGCCCATCCCGCCTCCGCCGCCGCCCCGCTCGCTCACCGGCAAGCCGATCCCGCCGCCGCCCGGCATGGGTGGCCGCGTCACCCGTCCGTCGGCTCCTGGCCGCCCCGGCGGCCCCGCCGGCATGCCGGCCCGCTCGGGCGCCGGCCCCAACCGGCCCATGGGCGGCCCGCGCCCCAACGTGCCCGGCGCCGGCGTCTCGCCCGGTGGCGGCCCTGGCGGTCGTCCCGGTGGACCTGGTGGCGGACCTGGCGGCCCTGGCGGTCGTCCCGGCGGTCCCGCTGGTCGTCGTCCTCCCCGTCGCAAGGGTCGTCGTCGTCGCAACCGCGAAGAGCTCCAGCCGATGGACCTCCCGTCGTACACGCCGGACAACTCGCCGGTGCCCGACGGCGTCATCGTCGTCGAGCGGGCGTCCACGCCCCAAGAGCTCGGCCCCCGTCTCAACCGCACCGCGGCCGACGTGGTCCGGTTCCTGATGCAGCAGGGCGAGATGGTCACGGCCACCCAGTCCCTGACCGACGACATGATCGAGCTGTTCGTCGCCGAGATCGGCGCCGAGATCCGCCTGGTCAACCCCGGTGAAGAGCAAGAGGTCGAGCTCCAGAAGGTGCTCGGCGTCGAGGAGCTCGACGATGAGGACGACGAGGAGGCCACCGAGTGGCGCGCCCCGGTCATCACCGTCATGGGTCACGTCGACCACGGCAAGACCAAGCTGCTCGACCGCATCCGCAACGCCAACGTCGTCGCCGGCGAGGCCGGCGGCATCACCCAGCACATCGGTGCGTACCAGGTGATCAAGGACGGCAAGGCCATCACCTTCATCGACACCCCGGGCCACGAGGCGTTCACCGCCATGCGGGCCCGCGGTGCCGACGCCACCGACATCGTGGTCCTCGTGGTCGCGGCCGACGACGGCGTCATGCCCCAGACCATCGAGGCCATCGATCACGCCCGGGCGGCCGACGTGCCGATCGTCGTGGCGGTCAACAAGATCGACCGCGACAACGCCGATCCCGACAAGGTCCTGGCCCAGCTCGCCGAGCGCGGCCTGGTGCCCGAGTCGTGGGGCGGCGACACCATCGTCTGCCAGATCTCGGCCCTCCAGGGCATCGGGATCGACGAGCTGCTCGACAACCTCCTCGTGGTGGCCGAGCTCGAAGACCTGCGGGCCAACCCCGACGGTCGGGCCAAGGGCGTCGTGCTCGAAGCCAAGCTCGACCCGGGCCGTGGCCCCGTCGCCACCATCCTCGTGCAGCGCGGCACCCTCAAGGTCGGCGACCCGCTGGTCGCCGGTCCCGCCTGGGGCCGAGTGCGGGCGCTCATCAACGACAAGGGCGAGCAGGTCAAGGCCGCCGGCCCGTCCACGCCGGTGCAGGTCCTCGGCCTCTCCGACGTCGCCACCGCCGGTGACGACTTCGTGGTCGCCAAGGACGAGCGCACGGCCGCCAAGGTGGCCGAGCAGCGGGAGCACTACAAGCGCCTCGCCACCATCTCCGGCTCGGCCTCCGTGTTCCACGGCGGCGCCAAGCTCGAGGACATCTTCACCCAGATCCAGGCCGGCGAAGCGGCCACGCTCAACCTCATCATCAAGGCCGACGTGACGGGCTCGCTCGAGGCCGTCACCGCCAGCCTCAAGAAGCTCGAGCGCGACGAGGTCAAGCTCTCCTTCGTCCGTGAGGGCGTCGGCGGCATCCTCAAGTCCGACATCGAGCTGGCGATGGCGTCGAACGCCACGATCATCGGCTTCAACGTGCGCCCCGACCGCCAGGTCCGCGAGTTCGCGGCCACCGAGGACGTCGAGATCCGCACCTACGAGGTCATCTACCACCTCCTCGAGGACATCGAGGCGGCCATGGTCGGCATGCTCGCCCCCGAGTTCGAAGAGGTGGTCACCGGCGAAGCCGAGGTCCGCGAGATCTTCTCGGTGCCGAAGGTCGGCAAGATCGCCGGCTGCTACGTCACCAACGGCCAGATCACCCGGGGCTCCAAGGTCCGCTTCCTTCGCGAGGGCACGATCATCTGGAAGGGTGCGATCCAGTCGCTGCGCCGCTTCAAGGACGACGTGCGCGAGGTCAACCAGGGCTTCGAGTGCGGCATCGGCCTCACCGACTTCCAGGACCTCAAGGACGGCGACATCATCGAGACCTACGAGGACCGCGAGATCCCTCGGACGTAGCAACTCGTTCATGAAGAGAGCCCCGGCCGAACGCCGGGGCTCTCTCGCGCTTGGGATGACCACTAGCCGGGGAAACGACATCGGTGTAACTTGCCGGCATGGGCGTGCTGCGGTTCTCGTACGGGACGATGGGGTCGGGGAAGTCCACGCTCGCCCTGCAGATCCACCACAACCTGTCCACCCGCGGGCTGCGCGGGCTGCTGTGCACGCACCTCGACCGTGAGGGCGCCCAGGTGTCCAGCCGGCTCGGCGTGGCCGCATCGGCGGTCGATGTGGGCCCCAAGCTCGACCTCTTCGCGCTCGCCGCCCAGCAGGTGGAGCACCACGGCACGCTCCACTACCTCGTGTGCGACGAAGCCCAGTTCTACGCTCCCGAGCAAGCCGATCAGCTGGCGCGGATCGTCGACGAGCTCGGTGCCGACGTGCACGCCCTCGGCCTGCTCACCGACTTCCGCGGCCGCCTGTTCCCGGCCACGGCCCGCCTCCTCGAGGTGGCCGACGAGCGCTGCGAGCTCCAGGTCGAGGCCCGTTGCTGGTGCGGTTCGCGGGCCACGCACAACGCCCGCCTGGTCGACGGCGTCCAGGTCTACGACGGCGAGACCGTCGTCATCGGCGACGTGGAAGCACTCGGCGACGCCACCCCTGCCGCCGTGTCCTACGAGCTGCTCTGCCGCCGGCACTGGATCGTCGGCGAGACCGGGCGCCTCGACGACGCCACCGAGCGCGCCCTCTCCGCCACCTGACCGCGGAACCCATGGGGGAGCGGCGCAGGCCGGTCGGTAGGCTTGCCGGGCTGTGTTTGCCAGTGTCTTGGTCGTCGACCTGCATCTTCCGGTGACCGACTCGCTCAAGGCGAAGCGTGCGGTCATCACGCCCATCCTCGAAGGCGCTCGTCGCCGGCACCGGGTGGCGTCGTCGGAGGTCGCCTTCCAGGACCAGTGGCAGCGCAGCGAGCTGGCCTTCGCCACCGTGGCGTCCAGCGAGACCCAGGCCCGAGAGGTGCTCGACGCGGTGGAACGGTTCGTGTGGTCGTTCCCCGAGGTCGAGGTCATCGCCGCTCGCCGGTCCTGGCTCGACGAGGAAGAAGACGTGTGATGAAGAAGCGAACGACCGCCCGCGACTACCCCCGCACCGCCCGCCTGAACACGCTGGTCCGCGACATCCTCGCCCGCGAGCTGGGCCGCATCGACGACGAGCGCCTCGAGTTCGTCACCCTCACCTCGGTGGTCGTCGACGGCGACCTCAAGAAGGCCGTCGCCTACTACGACCACTCCCGCGGCGATGAGGCCGACGACGAGGTGGC
Source organism: Aquihabitans sp. McL0605 (assembly GCF_049993875.1). Taxonomy (NCBI): domain Bacteria; kingdom Bacillati; phylum Actinomycetota; class Acidimicrobiia; order Acidimicrobiales; family Iamiaceae; genus Aquihabitans; species Aquihabitans sp. McL0605. The sequence goes on along the minus strand of NZ_CP188252.1, from coordinate 375,288 downwards.
CGAGGCGTTCGACGAGCACCGGTCCCGGCTGCAGCGGTCGATCGGGCGCGAGGCGCACATCAAGCGGACCCCCGAGCTGCGGTTCGAGCTCGACGGCGTCCTGCGCAACGCCCAGCACATCGAGTCGGTCATCCGGACCCTGCCCGATCTCGATCCCGGCGCCACGCCCGTGGAGTACGACCCCGAGCTGTACAAGCCCGACCCGGCCGCCGACGACGACTGATGGGGCGGCGCGGCGGGAGCCACGACGGACCCGACGGGCTGGTGGTGGTCGACAAGCCCACCGGCTGGACCAGCCACGACGTCGTGGCCAAGAGCCGTGGGCTGCTCGGCACCCGCAAGGTCGGCCACGCCGGCACGCTCGACCCCGATGCCACCGGCGTGCTGCTGCTCGGCGTGGGCACGGCCACCAAGCTCCTGCGGTTCCTGTCGCCCCTGGGGAAGGCGTACGTCGGTGAGGTCCGGTTGGGGGTCGACACGTCCACGCTCGACGCCTCGGGCGAGGTCACCGCGGTCCACGACATGCGCTCGGTCGCGCTCGACGACGTGCGGGGCGTCCTCGCCCGGTTCCGCGGGCCGATCGAGCAGATCCCGCCCATGGTCTCGGCAGTGAAGATCGACGGCAAGCGCCTCCACGAGCTGGCGCGCGAGGGCAAGGAGGTCGACCGGGCACCTCGGCCGGTCACCATCCACGCGCTGGAGGTCGGGCCGGCCGACGCGCCGATCGACGACATCGACGTGTCCGCCCTCGAGCGGATCGGCGGGGAGCCGACGCCCGAGTGGCAGGCCGCCGCCGACGGTGGTGCCGGCATCTCGTTCGCCATCGCCGTCACCTGCTCGTCGGGTACCTACATCCGCACCCTCGCCCAGGACATCGGCGTCGCCTTGGGCGGCGGGGCCCACCTGGTCTCGCTCCGGCGCACCTCGGTCGGTCCGTACACGCTCGCCGATTCGGTCCGGCTCGAGTCGATCACGCCGGAGTCGCCCCTGCCCGTCGCCGATGCCGTCCGCCACCTGGCGAGGGTCACGGTCGACGCCGAGCGAGCCTCCGACATCGCGGTCGGCAAGGTCCTGGAGCGCGAGGTGCTCGGCCTGGATCCCTCCAGCACTGGCGAGTGGGCCGTCTTCAGCGAAGCCGGCAAGCTCCTCGCCGTCTACGAGCCCTTCCGAGGCTCCACGGTCAAGCCCAGCCTCGTCATCCCCACCTGACCTCTCGCCGGTCGGGGCGGGAGGGTCAGCTGACGAGGAAGGCGACGCTGTGCCAGCCGCTGGCGCCGTCGGGGAACGGCTTGGCCCGGTCCTCGGTCTGGGTGGCCCCGGTGGCATCGGTGGCCCGGCACACGACCTGGTGGCGCCCCGGGGTGGCGTCGAACTCGTAGACCCACTGCCGCCAGGTCAGCTTCGAATCGGCCGCCGCGAGGGTGGCCTTGGTCCACGGCCCGTCGTCGAGCTTGATCTCCACCTTGTCGATGCCGCGGGTCTGGGCCCACGCCACCCCGCCGATCTTGGCCTTGCCGGCCTTCACGTTCTGGAGGCCGCGCGGGGTGTCGATCCGAGACATCGTCTTGATCGGGCCGCGGTCCGACCAGTCCCGCTTGACCCAGTACTGGTCGAAGTCGGCAAAGGTCGTGAGCTCGATCTCGGTCAGCCACTTGGTCGCTGACACGAAGCCGTACAGGCCGGGGACGATGATCCGCGCCGGGAAGCCGTGCGCCAGGGGGAGGGGCTCGCCGTTCATCCCGACGGCGAGCATCGCGGGACGGCCGTCGAGGGTATCGACGGGGAAGCCGGTGGTGAAGCCGTCGAAGGCCCGGCCGACGATCTGGTCGGCACCCTTCTGGATGCCGGCGGTGGCGAGCAGCTCCTTCAGCGGGACGCCGAGCCACGACGCGGTGCCGACGAGGGCGCCGCCGACCTCGTTGGAGACGCACGTCATGGTGATGCGCTCCTCGATCATGTCCATCGCCAGGATGTCGTCGTAGGTGTACTCGACGTCGTGGTCGACCATGCCCTTGATCTTGAGCTTCCACGTCTCCGCAGCGATCTGCGGCACCGTCAGGTTGGTGTCGATGCGGTAGAAGTCGCTGTTGGGCGTGATGAACGACGAGATGCCCTGCAGGTCGAGCACCACCCCGGCGGCGACCGGCGCCGGAGCCTTCTTCGGCTTCGGGAGCACCACGGCCAGCCGTGACGACGCCGCGCTGAAGCGCCCCTGCAGCCAGCGTCCGCCGGTGGTGGCGGCCACGCCGACCACGACGACGGCGGCGGACATCTTGAGGAACCCGCGGCGGGCGAAGGCGCCGTGGGGAGGGTCGGTGGGCGAGGCGGTCGGACCCGCACCGGCAGCCGCCCCCGTGCGCCCGACCGGGTGGACGAGGCGGTCCACGGCCTTGGGGTGATCGGCGTGGGGGATCACGGCCAGGAGGAGGGCCAGGGCGGCGATGCCGACGACGGCGCCGATGATGCTGGGCAGTCCGGCCCACACGGGGGCCCCGACCTCCTGGCCGGCGGCCCACACGCCGACGACGCCGAACAGGGCGATGCCGGCGGCTCCGAGCAGGAACCTCCGGCCGGCCAGGATCCCGACCACCAGACCGAGGATGGCGGCGAAGGAGTAGATGCCGAACAGGAGCGCCTTCTTGTCGTTGGTGCCGAAGGTCTCGATGGCGAAGTCCTTCAGCTGGCGGGGGACGGCGTCGATCACCCGGTTGCCGACGGAGATCACGGGCGAGGTGAGCTGGGAGGACAGCCCGGCGATGAGCTCGCCGATCGCCAGCGCGAGCGCGGCCGCCAGGAGCCCCGCGAGCGCCGTGCGCCAGATCGATGGCCGCGGGGGCCGGCGCTTCGGCCCCGTGGCCTCGTCGCCGGACGGGTCCCCAGAAGGGGAGAGCGCGGGCGAGCCCGCCTCCGGGCGGGTCGGGTGGGTGTCGGGGTCCATGGACGGTGTTCGGCGCGGCGGCGGTGGGCGGATCGAACCGGCCCGTCACGACGCCGTGGTCCACGTGGTCGCGGCGGGCCACGAGCACCGCCGCCGCCGGGTGGCCCGGCGAGCGCGGGGCGTCGGGGAACGAGCAATTCGTGCCCTCTGACCTGCGATCGAACGAGAAGTTCGCCGAGCCCGTCATCCGGATCGCCGTCCACGTTCGTAGATCACCCGAAGCGTTGCTCACCTGGGCGTCGCTCCCCACCACGAAGGGACCCCACCATGAACACCTCCACCCGACGGAAGCTTGCCGCTGCCGTCATCCCGTTCGCCCTGTTCGTTGCCGCCTGCGGCAGCAGCGGCGGCAGCGACTCCAGCTCCAGCAAGACCACCGAGACCACGATGGCGAAGGGCACGGACAGCAGCACCACCGCGGCCAACAGCGGCGCCTCCACCATGGCTGCGCCGGAAGGCGACGGCTGCGCTGCGGTGCCGAAGACGGGCTCCGGCTCGTTCGACGGCATGGCGCAGGATCCGGTGGCGACGGCCGCCAGCAACAACCCGGCCCTCTCCACCCTCGTGACCGCGGTGACCAAGGCCGGCTTGGGCGACACGCTCAACACCGGCGGGCCGTTCACCATCTTCGCCCCCACCAACGATGCGTTCGCCAAGATCCCCGCGGCCGACCTGGACAAGGTCCTCGCCGACAAGGCCACGCTGACCTCGATCCTCACGTACCACGTGATCCCCGAGCGCATCGAGCCTGCTGACCTCGGCGGCACCTACACCACGGTCAACGGCGCCAAGCTCACCGTCTCCGGCGACGCTCCGGCGTTCGAGGTCGGTGCCGACGGCGCCAAGGTCGTGTGCTCCGGCGTGCAGACCGCCAACGCCACCGTCTACCTGGTCGACTCGGTGCTGATGCCCCCGGCTGCCGGCTGACCTCCACCACCTCCCTCGTCCGGGGGGAGGGCAGGGACGGACCGGGCTCCTCGGAGCTCGGTCCGTCCCATTTTTCGGCGTCGGCGTGTGGGGGCACCCGCCGTCGAGCCGCTCCCATGTCCCGCGCTGCCCACCGATCTGAGACGATGCACCCATGGCCTCCTATGACTACGACGTGCTGGTGGTTGGCTCCGGGTTCGGCGGGAGCGTCTCGGCCCTGCGCCTCACCGAGAAGGGCTACCGGGTCGGGGTGATCGAGGCGGGGCGGCGCTTCAGCACCGAGACCCTCCCGAAGACCAGCTGGCAGCTCCGCAAGTTCCTCTGGGCCCCCGGGCTCGGCCTGCGCGGCATCCAGCGCATCACCCCGTTGAAGGACGTGGCCATCCTGTCCGGTGCCGGGGTCGGCGGTGGGTCGCTGGTCTACGCCAACACCCTCTACGAGCCGCTGGCGCCGTTCTACACGGACAAGCAGTGGGGCCACATCACCGACTGGCGCGACGAGCTGGCCCCCTTCTACGACCAGGCCAAGCGCATGCTCGGGGTCAACGAGGTGCCCGCCGACACCCCGCCCGATGAGTACATCCACCGCCTCGCCGACCGGATGGGGGTGCCGGAGACGTACCACCGCACGCCCGTGGGGGTGTGGTTCGGCAAGCCGGGCGAGCGGGTCCCCGATCCGTACTTCGGTGGCGAGGGCCCCGACAAGGTGGGCTGCACCCACTGCGGGAGCTGCATGGTGGGCTGCCGCGTGGGGGCCAAGAACACGCTCGACCGGAACTACCTGTACCTGGCCGAGAAGAACGGCGCCATCGTCCACCCCGACACCCAGGTGACCGACATGGAGCCGCTGCCCGGCGGGGGCTGGCGCGTCACCACCGCCCACCCAGGGGCGTGGTTCCGCAAGCGCACCAAGACCTTCACCGCCCAGCAGGTGGTGCTGTCGGCGGGCGTGCTCGGCACCGTCAAGCTGCTGCTGCAGCTGCGCGACGAGGGCCGGCTTCCCGCCCTGTCGCCTCGCCTCGGTGATGTGGTGCGCACCAACAGCGAAGCGATCGTGGGCGCCTCGTCGAAGGTTCCAGACCCCAAGCTCAGCCGCGGGGTGGCGATCACGTCGTCGATCCACCCCGATGCCACCACCCACATCGAGCCCGTCCGGTACCCGCCCGGGTCGAACGCCATGGGCCTGCTCACCACCGTGCTGGTCGACGGTGGCGAGGGCACGCCCCGGCAGGTGAAGTTCCTGGCCAAGGTCGTGCGGCACCCCGTGAAGTTCCTCCGGTCGGTGTCGGTCCACCGGTGGTCGGAGCGCTCGATCATCCTCCTCGTGATGCAGAGCCGCGACAACAGCATCGCCCTGCGCCGCAACAAGCGGCTGGGGGTGCTGGTCACCCGGCCCGGCCACGGCGAGCCCAACCCCACCTACCTGCCGGTGGCCAACGACGCTGCTCGCGAGGTGGCCGAGATGCTCGACGGCGAGCCGTGGGGTGCGTGGAACGAGACCATCCTCGACGCGCCCACCACCGCCCACATCCTCGGTGGCTGCGTCATCGGCGACAGCCCCGAGAGCGGCGTGATCGATCCGTACCACCGGGTCTACGGCTACGACGGGCTCACGGTCACCGACGGGTCGGCGGTGTCGGCGAACCTGGGCGTGAACCCGTCGCTCAGCATCACCGCGCTCACCGAACGGGCCATGAGCCTGTGGCCGAACAAGGGCGAGGCCGACCCCCGGCCGGAGGTCGGGGCGCCCTACCAACGGCTCGCACCCGTCCACCCCAACGCTCCCGCGGTCCCTGCCGACGCTCCGGCGGCCCTGCGGGTGGGGGCCTGACCCGTGGTCGGCCCGGTGCTGGCGGCGTCGGCGGGGGCGATCGCGCTCCTGATGCTGATCACCTGGGTGATCTCGCTGCTGCGCACCGACGCGAGCCTCGTCGACATCGTCTGGGGGCTCGGGTTCGTGGTGGTGGCGGCCACCGCGGCCGTGGTGGGCGACGGGTTCCGCGACCGCCGGCTGATCGTGCTGTCGCTGGTGGCGGTGTGGGGCCTCCGGCTGAGCGGCTACCTGGCGTGGCGCAACCTCGGTCACGGCGAGGACTACCGCTACCGGGCCATGCGCAAGAAGTGGGGCGACCGGTTCTGGTGGATCAGCTTCTTCCAGGTCTTCCTCCTCCAGGGCGCCTTGATGTGGATCGTGTCCCTGCCCGTGCAGCTGGCGGCCACCGCGGCGCAGCCGGCCTCGTTCGGGCCGTTGGCCTACCTCGGGGTGGCGGTGTGGACCGTGGGCCTGCTGTTCGAGACCATCGGCGATGCCCAGCTCGCCCGGTTCAAGGCCGACGAGGCCAACCAGGGTCGGGTGATGGACCAGGGCCTCTGGCGCTACACCCGCCACCCCAACTACTTCGGTGACTTCTGCGTGTGGTGGGGGATCTTCCTGATCGCGGCCGAGACCGGGCCGGGCCGCTGGGGCGTCATCGGCCCGGTCGTCATGTCGACGCTGCTGATCCGGGTCTCGGGCGTGGCGATGCTGGAGAAGACCATCGGCAAGCGTCGCCCGGGGTACGCCGAGTACATCGAGCGCACGTCGGCGTTCTTCCCCCGTCCGCCCCGCCCGCTGCCAGCGGCGTCGGCTGATCGGCCGCCGGAGGGCTAGGTGGGCTGGTGCACGGACACCTGGTAGTCGCCCCCAGGTGACCAGGGCCCGCGGTCCCACGTGCCCCAGCGGTGGACCAGGTGCAGCCCGGCCGCGGCCGCAGCGGCGTCGAGGGCCTCCGGACCGAGCCCGCCGCGCTGCACCTGGAAGCCGGCGATGAGGGTGCCGCCCGGCGCCAGGCGCTCGGCGCACCTCGCCACCACGGCGGCTTCGGTGCCCTCGGCGACGAAGATCAGCACGTTGCCCGCCAGCACCACCGCATCGAACGTGCCGTCGATGGGGGTGGTGGCGAGGTCGCCCTCGATCCAGGGGAGCTGGGGCGCCTTGCGACGGGCGGCATCGAGCATGCCCGGGTCGATGTCGAGCCCGGTGACGGCGAACCCCCGTGCGGCCAGCTCGATGGCGACCCGTCCCGTGCCGCAGCCGGCGTCGAGGATCCGGGCGCCCGGAGCGACGAGCGATGCCACCAGGTCGGCTTCGCCGTGGACATCGACCCCGGAGGCGGCGAGGTCGGAGAAGCGCCGGTCGTAGTCGTGGCCGCGGGGGACGTCGTCGCGATCGGTCCAGCGGGACCTCGGCGCGTCGGTCACGGGACCGGGCGAGGCGCTGGCGCGTCGGGACGGGTGGTCACCGGTGGGGCGGGGCGACCGGGCACGAGCGCGATGTCAGTCGTCGTCGTGGAGCTGCTGGGCGAGGTAGTTCTCGGCCCCGATGGTCTCGATGAGGTGGAGCTGGGCCTCGAGCCAGTCGGCGTGGCTCTCCTCGTCGACCAGGCGGTGCTCCATCAGCTCGCGGCTGCCGTTGTCGCCCTTGGCCACGGCCAGGGCGATGTGGCGGTTGTAGCGCTCGATGGCGGCCTTCTCGGTCTCGAGCTCCAAGGCCAGCTGCTCGGGGACGGTCTCGCCCACGAGGATGGGGTTGTAGCGCTGGAGGTTGGGGACGCCGTCGAAGTAGAGGATGCGCTCGATGATCTTGTCGGCGTCCTCCATCTCCTCGATGGACTCCTTGCGGGCCACGGCCGCCAGCCGCTTGAAGCCCCAGTTCTCTCGCATCTTGGCGTGGATGAAGTACTGGTTGATGGCCGTGAGCTCGGCCGTCAGGATCTCGTTCAGGGCCTCGATGATCTCGGGATCGCCTTGCATGGTGCGCCTCGCTCCGTCCGTGGGGGGTCGGGGCAACCGTAGCCACTCGATCCCGTGGTCGGGACGGTTGTTCGACCGGCCGCGGGGTGGTCGACGCCGCGTGGAAGGAGGCCTTGACCTGCCCGGCGAGGGCTGCTGACGCTCGGTGAGCGCCGGGTCAGGCGGCGACGGTGGCGCGGCGGATGCTGACGCCGTGCTCGGCCAGCAGGGCCTCGACGATCGGCCGGCAGCCCCCGCAGCGGGTCCCCGCGTTGCAGCGCTCGGCCACGCCCTCGGCGTCGAGCGCGCCGGCGAGGATCTCGGCGCGGATCTCCTTGTCGTTCACGGCGTTGCAATGACAGACGACCATCAGGGGGTAAGTCTGCCTAACACCGACAGCCATGTCAACGCACCATGGCCGATTTCTCCTGCCGAACCCTGCCCCCGCCCCGGTCTGGCCGGTTCGGCCTGGTCACGGGCCCGGCCGGGACCCGGCACCCGCCGCCGGGGCCCAGCCCCGTTGTCAGAGGGGGTCCGTAGAGTGTCGGGCATGGCCGATCAGACCCACCGCTTCGAAGTCGTGTCGCCGTTCGGGCCCGCCGGAGACCAGCCCAAGGCCATCGAGCAGCTCGTCGAGGGCATCCAGGGCGGCGAGCGGTTCCAGACGCTCCAGGGCATCACCGGGTCGGGCAAGAGCGCCACCATCGCCTGGGCCATCGAGCAGTACCAGCGGCCCACGCTGGTGCTGGCGCCCAACAAGTCGCTGGCCGCCCAGCTGGCCAGCGAGTTCCGCGAGTTCTTCCCCAACAACCGGGTCGAGTACTTCGTCAGCTACTACGACTACTACCAACCCGAGGCGTACATGGCCGCCTCGGACACGTACATCGAGAAGGACTCGTCGGTCAACGACGAGATCGATCGCCTGCGGCACTCCACCACCCGGTCGCTGCTGACCCGGCGGGACACCATCGTCGTGGCCTCGGTGTCCTGCATCTACGGCCTCGGCGACCCCGACGAGTACCGGGACCACTCGCTCATCATCTCCAAGGGCCAGGAGATCGATCAGCGCCAGGCGCTGAAGAAGCTGGTGGAGCTCCAGTACGACCGCAACGACATGAACCTCGTGCGCGGCAAGTTCCGGGTGCGGGGCGACACCATCGAGGTGCACCCGGCGTACGACGAGACGGCGGTGCGCATCGAGCTGTTCGGCGACGAGATCGAACGGATCCTGGTGGTGGACCCCCTTACCGGCGAGACGGTGCGCGAGGAGGAGGACTTCGCCTTCTTCCCCGCCACCCACTACGTCGCCGGCGAGGAGCGGATGCAGCGGGCCATCGGCCGCATCGAGAAGGAGCTCCAGGAGCGGCTGGCCTACTTCGAGAAGGAAGGCAAGCTGCTCGAGGCGCAGCGCCTGCGGATGCGCACCCAGTACGACCTCGAGATGATGCAGGAGCTCGGCTACTGCAACGGGATCGAGAACTACTCGGCGCCGATCGATGGTCGTTCGCCGGGAGAGCCGCCCGGCACCCTGCTCAACTTCTTCCCCAAGGACTTCGTCGTCGTCATGGACGAGAGCCACCAGTCGGTGCCCCAGCTCCACGGCCAGTACGAGGGCGACCGCTCCCGCAAGGAGCAGCTGGTGGAGCACGGCTTCCGGCTCCCGTCCGCGTCCGACAACCGCCCGCTGCGGTTCGAGGAGGTCATGGACACGGTCGGCCAGGTCATCTTCGTGTCGGCCACGCCTGGGCCCTACGAGCGCGAGATCTCCACCAACATCGTCGAGCAGGTGGTGCGCCCCACCGGCCTGGTCGACCCCGAGATCATCGTCAAGCCCACCAAGGGCCAGATCGACGACCTGATCGAGAACATCAACGAGCGCGTCACCAAGGGCGACCGCGTGCTGGTCACCACCCTCACCAAGAAGATGTCCGAGGACCTCACCGACTACCTGCTCGAGCTGGGCGTCAAGGTCCGCTACCTCCACTCCGAGGTCGACACCATCCAGCGCATCGAGATCCTGCGAGACCTGCGCATGGGCGAGTTCGACGTCCTGGTCGGCATCAACCTGCTGCGAGAAGGGCTGGACCTGCCCGAGGTGTCGCTCGTCGCCATCCTCGATGCCGACAAGGAGGGCTTCTTGCGCTCGGAGACGTCGCTCATCCAGACCATCGGCCGCGCCGCCCGCAACGTCGACGGCCAGGTGATCATGTACGCCGACCAGGTCACGCCGTCCATGCAGAAGGCCATCAGCGAGACCAACCGGCGCCGCAAGCTCCAGCAGGAGTACAACGAAGAGCACGGCATCAACCCGCAGACGATCCGCAAGGCCATCACCGACATCCTCGAGTACCTGCGCCCGTCCACCGGGGCGCCCCTGCCGGCCAAGGAGCGCCGGCGAGAGACCGAGGCCGACCGGCAGCGCCGCCTCGAGCTGGCGGAGCTCCCCGGCGACGAGCTCGAGCGGCTCATCCGCACGCTCGAGGCGGAGATGTCCGAGGCGTCGCAGGAGCTGCGCTTCGAGTACGCCGCCCGCCTGCGGGACGAGATCAAGGACCTCCGCCGGGAGCTCTCGCAGGTCCAATAGGACCCGTGCCCGGCGATCCGAGCGCCTGCACGCCGGCGGTCGGCCCGCGGGTGTCCCGGGGAACCGGCCACACCGTCCATCGCCGGTCGGGAGGTGCGTGCGAGCAGGTACCCGAAGGGGCAGGCCTCACGGTTGGCCGGCGGGACTGACCGTGATCACCACGAGGTCGGTGGGTCGCTGATGCTCGTTGTCGAAGAGCGGCGTGATCTCGAGCCGTGAGCCGACCAGCTGCACGAGCGCGAGGCGTGGGGTGCCACCGTCGACGAGCTCGACGATCCCTTTGGCGCGAGCGACGGTGCGGCCGTGGAACCTCTGCGGCAGGTCGGCGACGAGCGCCTCGATGTCGACCCTCGTCATCTCACCGCGGAGCGGCAGGGCATGGGTCTCGTGGAGGTCGAACAGGCTGGGGCCCGGCACGCCGCTGGCATCGCGATTGCGGTGACCACCGATCGCGAGGAACCGGCCCAGCGCGCCCGGATCGCGTCCAGCGACGCTGCCGTCGATGATCGGGGAGCCGGGTGCGAGCGACCTGAGCCGTGACCAGGCGGCGTCAGCGGCGGCCGCGTCCACGAGATCGGTCTTCATGAGCACCAGGAGGTCGGCGGCTTCGATCTGCGCCTCGAGGTGGAGTCGGACCCATCGGGGGAGGCCGTCATCCACCAGCTGGTCGGCCGCGACGACCGTGACCACGCCGTCGAGGAAGAACCCAGCAGACGACCCCCAGGGGACGACCTCGTTGGGCTCGGCGACCCCGGAGAGCTCGACGACCAGGTGATCGGGCGGGTGAGGGCGTGAGCGGATGAGGTCGAGCGCCGCGCCCATCTCATCGAGCGACGTACAGCACACGCAGCCGTTGGTCAGCTCGATCGAGTCGCCGTCACACCCTCTGATGAGTGCGGCGTCGATGTTGATCGCGCCAGCGTCGTTCACGATGACGGCGATCGGATGCTCGGCGGCGGCGAGCACCTCGTTGATCGCGGTGGTTTTGCCGGCGCCCAGGTACCCGCCAACGAACGTGACCGGCGTCCGCCGCCCCTCCCATGGCAGGAACTCCGGCTCCTGATAGGTCGCGGCCACCGCCGCAGGCTTGCACCGAACGTCGGCTGGGTACAGCCGAGCGGCCGTCGGCGGTCCGTGCAGAAGTAGCGCGGAGATGTCATCCGATCGGGCTTGTGGATGCTCTTTAGGTTGTGGAGGTGTCCGGAATGGCGGTGGAACGAGATGGGCGGGCGGAGTTCAGTTCGTTCTTCGAGGAGATGGAGCCGAGGCTCCGACACGCCCTGACTGCTCTTCGTGGCCATACCGAGGGCCGGGAAGCAGCAGCAGAGGCCTTGGCTTGGGCGTGGGAGCACTGGGAGCAGGTGCAGGCCATGGCGAACCCGGCCGGCTACCTCTACCGCGTCGGTGTGAGCCGCACGCGTCCACGGGCCCAGCCCACCTTCCGTCCCCTGCCGCCCCCGAGCCCGCCCGGCTTCGAGCCGGGTCTGGGCCCGGCGCTCGGCCGGCTCACCGATCGCCAGCGGACCGTCGTGGTGCTCGTCCACGGCTGCGCGTGGAGCTACCAGGAGGTCGCCGACGCGCTCGGCCTGACCAAGGCCTCGGTGGGCACGCACGTCCGCCGGGCGCTCGCCAACCTTCGCTCCGACCTGGGGGTCGACGCTGATGCCTGATCTGCCTGACCAGATCCGCGCCTGGACCAAGCACGCCGCGCTCGGCGACAGCGGCCGGATCACGCTCGACGAGGTGACCGACCGTGGCGTGCTCGGCGACGACATCCCGTCGCACCCGCTCGATCGGGACCACCGGTCTCGACGCTGGCTCGCGGTGGCCGCCGCGGCGGCCGTGCTCGCCGCGGTGGCCATCGCCGTCACCGTCTCCCGCTCGCCCGGGACGGTGACCACCGGGACGACCACACCGAACAGCCCGACGACGACGTCCCCGGCGATGGCGACGTCGTGGGAACGGACGACGCACCTGAGCCCGACCTGGTCGGACACGACCTTCCTGGGTGACATGGCCTCCGAGTGGAAGCTCGGCATGGCGCGTCTCGGCCAGAAGGTCTGCTGGGTGGAGTGGAGGATCGACGAGCCGGCAGGGCCACCACCGATTCCGCCACAGACGGACGATGAGGCCTGGGCGAAGCTCGTCCAGGGCAGAGCGGCTGGCTGCACCAAGGACCTGGTGGAGACGGCCGTGCCCGTGCAGTTCGGGTACGCCCGAGGTTCCGAGACCATGTTCACCACTGGCGACCCCCAGACGAAGCAGATCCTGGAGGGCGCGGTGGATGACCGGATCACCTCCATCACCATCCACCTCACGAGCGGGGCCGATCTCCACCTTGAGCCCTCGCCGACCGGCCTCTTCGACGCTCGGATCGACTATCGCGATCGTGTCGAAGGGATCGACTTCGCCGGCACAGACATCACCGTGCGATGCAGCGGCGGCCCCATCGACAAGATCAGCTGGGCGAACTGCACGCGAACTGGAAACCCCTCCCCAGGGGACGCGGCCACCTCGACCTCGACCACCCCGGACGTCACCGCCTCGACCTCGACGACGACGGCACGACCGGGCGGCTGACCTCCCACCCGCAGGATCGTGGACCTCCGGCCGGAGCGGCGCAGGTGGGTCGGTGCTACAGCCAGTCCTTGCGCTTGAACACCGAGTACAGCCAGATGGGCAGCACCACCATCAGCGCGAGCGACACCCACAGCCCGTTGCGGTGGGCGAACCCCGGATAGGGCACGTTCATCCCGTAGAACCCGGTGATCAAGGTGGGGACGGCGATGATGGCGGCCCAGCTGGTGACCTTCTTCATCACCTGGTTCTGGCGGTAGTCGCGCAGGCTGAGGTTGGTCTCGACGATGGTGGCCACCAGGTCGCGCAGCGCATCGGTGGACTCGGTGACGCGCAGGATGTGGTCGTAGACGTCCTGGAAGTACGGGTAGAGGTCGTCGTCGATGGCGCCGTGCTCGCGGCGCATCAGCGCGCTCACCGACTCCCGCATCGGGACCGCCAGGCGGTGGAGCTGGAAGAGGGCCCGTCGCATCTGGAACCACTGGAGCTGCTGGTCGGGGTTGATCGGGTGGTCGCCGAAGATCGTCTCGCTGAGGTCGTCGTAGTACGCGTCGAACACCTCGACGCTGTCGAAGTAGCTGTCGATCACCACGTCGAGCAGGCCGTAGAGGAGGTAGCCGACGCCGAAGCGGGCGAGGTCGGGGGAGCGGTCCCACCGCTTGACCACCGCCGCCATGTCGAACGCCTCGCCGTGCACCGTGATGATCCAGCGGCTGCCGACGAAGGCGTCGATCTCGTTGACCTGGAGGTCGGCGGTGTCGGCATCGGCGACCGTGGTGTAGCTGGCGAGGAACAGGTGATCGGGGTAGTGGTCGAGCTTCGGGCGCTGGTGCGCCTCGATCGCGTCCTCGATGGCCAGCTCGTGGAGGCCGAGCTCGGCGGCCGCGGCCGTGAGCCATGCCGCGTTGGGATCGCAGAGGTCGACCCAGACGATGGAGCTGTCGTCGGCGAGGTGGCCGGCGAGCTCGTCCTCGGGCACGTCCTCGGCCACGAGGGCGCCGTCGCGGTAGATGCGCGATCGGGCGACGGCCCCGGGGAGACCGTCGGCGAGCTCACCCATGGGACACCTCCGTGAGCAGGGTGGGGCCCGTATCGGCCCACGGTGCGCCGGACCGCCCAACGGTCTCGGGCACGGGATTGGTCCACCTTCGAGAACGGGTCACGGCGGTATTCTCGCCCCGGCGGGGCCGCCGACCGGGGACGGTCGGCCTCAGGAGCGGGCCCGACCCGCCGATGGAACGGGTGTGGGTGCGACGATGATGACCGAACCGGCCTCCGACGCAGCCGTGGCTGCGCCGTCCCTCGCTCGTCGTGCCTGGTCGGCGCCCCTGTGGGCCCACCTCGCCATCCTGCTCATCGGGCTGGTCGGGGTGGTGCTGCTCACGTCGCCGCAGGGCACGCTGGTCGCCGACGACGGGTCGTACCAGCTCCAGCTCCGCGCCCTCCACGAGGGCAGCTGGGACTGGCAGGCCAGCACCGCGTCGCTCGATCCCGCCGGCACCCACTACCCGATCGTCAACGCCGACCGCACCGCCACCGGCTGGGCACCGATCGCCAAGCACCCGGCGTGGCCCTGGCTGGCGAACGCGGTGTCGCCCCTCACCGGGGTCGAGCACGCGTACGACGTGCTCGGCGTGCTCGGTGTGCTCGGCCTGGCGACCGCGGCCTGGCTGCTCGCCGCCGAGCACGATCGACGTTGGAGCCGGTGGGCGTTCTGGCTGGCCGGCACGGCCCCCGTGGCGCTGACGGCCGCGGTGCCGTGGGCCCACGCGGCCGCGTCCGCCGCCGCCGGGTTCGCCGTGCTGGGCGCAGTCCGCCTCGTGCGCCGGCCTCCTTCGGCGGCAGCCGTCTTGTTGATCGTGGCCGGCGTGGCCGGCGCCGTGCTGCTCCGCACGGAGGGGTTGCTCCTCGCCGGCGCGGTCGGCGTGGGCCTCGCGGTCGGGGGACGTCAGGCCGGTCGGACCTGGCGGTGGTCCCTCGGCGCGGGTGGTGCGGTGGTCGCGCTCGCCTTGGCGGTCATGAGGTTCGAGGACCGGTGGATCCGCAGCATCACCACCGGCGCCAGCTCGACGCTCCACGCCCGGACGGGGAGCGGCATCCAGACCTCGGGGTTCGTCGACGCGAGGTACCAGGGTGCGGTCCGGTCGATGGTCGACTCGGCTCGGCCCGGGATGACGCTGCTCCTGGGCGCAGGCGTGGTGCTCGCCGCGGTCACGGCCGGCCTGGTGGCCGCCGGACGGCCACGGCTGCTCGGCCTCTGGAAGCTGGCGGCCGGCCTGTCGATCGTCTTCCTGCTCATCCGCGTGCTGTGGCTGTCGAACTATCCGATCAGCGGCATCCTGGCGGCGTGGCCCATCGCCGTCGCCGGCCTGGCGTCGGCCCTGCCCGTGGCCTGGCGGCGGGTGCGGGTGGAGGTGACGATCGCCGCGGTCTACGCCGCCGCGGTCCTCGCCACCCAGTACGCCGATGGTGGCGGGGGGTCCTGGGGCGCTCGGTTCTTCTCGTTGGGGACCGTACCGATCGTGATCATCGTCGCCGTCGGCATCGAGCGCCTCCTCCAGGCCGAGCCCCGGCCGTCGGCCAGCCTGATCACGGTGCCCCGCCTGCTGGTGGTCCTGATGGTGGTGCCGGTGCTCGCCGGTCTGGCGGTCGTGCACGACGTCCAGTCGGGGACGGCCTCGCTGTACGCGTGGGTGGATCAGCAGGTCGAGGGCGTGGCGGTCACCCCGAGCGCCGAGCTGCCCAGGATGATGTGGCACCAGGACGTTCCGTGGTTGGTCGTCGACGACGCCAAGGGGAGCGACGATCTGGCTCAGGTGCTGCGATCCCTCGGCGACAACGGCCCGGAGGTCGTCTCGGTGGTGGTGCTCGACCGGGACCTGCCGTCGGCCTCCGCCGCGGTGGCCGACCAGGGCACGTGGAGCGAGGTCAGCCGCGACCGCCGCGAGGGTCTCACCGTGCTGGTCCTGCACCGCTGAGCACCTGGTCCCTCCGCCCTCAGCAGGCGGGACTTGAAGCCGATGGAGAGGGGTGCCGACGTTGACCGCGACCGAGCCCGCGCTCGATGCGCACCCGCTGACCGAGGCACCGAGGCGCTCGGTCTGGTCGGCCGGGTTCAGCGCTCACCTGCTCGCGCTGGTGGTGCTGCTGGTCGGGCTCGGTGCCCTGACGTCCGCCGGGGACAGCTTCGGCACCGATGACGGGTCCTACGCGCTCCAGCTCCGGGCGCTGCAGCACGGCTCGTGGGTCTGGTCGTCGGGCACGGAGCGCCTGGACCCGTCGGGTGAGCACTACCCGATCGCGTTCGCCGTCCCCACCGACCGTGGCTGGGTCCCGCTCGCCAAGCACCCGGCGTGGCCGTGGCTGGCGCACCTGGTGGCGCCCCTCACCGGCGTGGCCCACGCCTACGCGGCCCTGGGGCTGGTGGCGATCGCGATCTTGGCCTCGGCGGCCTGGCTGCTCGCCGCTGAGCACGATCGCGAGTGGAGCCGCGGCGCGTTCTGGCTGGCCGCAGCCGCGCCCGTGGTGGTCACGTTCACGGTCGGCTGGGCCCATGCCGCCGCCGCAGCTGCCGCCGGGCTCGCCGTCCTGGGGGCCGTGCGGCTCGTCCGGCGCGGGGCGTCGGCGGCCACGCTCGCGCTGCTCGCCGCGGGCATCGCCGCCGGCATCCTGCTGCGAACGGAGGGCGTGCTGGTCGCGGCGGCGGTCGCGGTGGCGATCGTGGTCGGGGGCCTCAAGGCCGGCCGGACCTGGTGGTGGTCGGGAGGATGGGCGGTCGCCGTGGCCGCGCTTGCGACCGGCGTGGTCCGGGCCGAGGCGGCGTGGGTCCGCTCGATCACCGGCGCCGGGGTCTCCACGTTCCACGTCCGCACGGACCAGAACGACGTGGCGTACAGCTTCCTCGAGGCGCGGACGCAGGGGGCCATCCGCTCGCTCATCGATGCCACGACAGCCGTGCCCCGGCCGCTGCTGATCGCCGTGCTCGTGGGCCTGGCCGTCTCGGCCGGCTTCGCCGCCGCTGGTCGGCGAGGTGCGATGGCCGCATGGCGCATCGCGGCCACCATCTCCATCTGCCTGGTCGCCGCACGGGTCGTCATCCGGCCCACCTATCCGGTGACCGGCCTGCTCACGGTGTGGCCGGCGGCCTTGACGGGGGTCGGAGCGGCCTGGGCCCTGCTGTGGCGGCGGCTGTCGATCGAGCTGACGATGGTCGTCCTGTTCGCCGGCGCGATCGTGGCGACCCAGTACCCCGATGGCGGCGCGCTGCAGTGGGGAGGGCGCTTCTTCGCGCCGATCACCGTCCCGGTGGCGGTCGTGGCGGTCGCCGGGCTGGCTCGGCTCCTGGACGCAGCAGGGGAGCACGGCAGCGAGGGCCGCCGCACGGCGCGGCTGGTGGTGGTGGCCCTGGTGGTGCTGCCGCTGCTCCTCGGCGTCATCGGGGTGCGGTCGTCCCGCTCGGCGAGCTCCACCATGTTCAGCGAGATCGACCAGGCGGTGGACGGGGTGGCGGTGACGCCTGCCGGCCAGCTGCCGCGCATGATGTGGAACCACCCCGAGCGCTGGCTCGTGGTCGACGCGGACGACCACGGGGAGGACCTCGCCGCCGTGCTCGGCTCGCTCGCACGCGGGGGCGCCACCGACCGGGTCAGCCTGGTGCTGACCTCGACCGATGTGCCCATGGCCGATGACGTGCTGGCCCGCACGGCCGCCTGGCACGAGGTGGACCGGCGCCACGCCAGCGTGCTGACTGTGGTGGTCCTCAGCCGGTAGAAGGGGCGGGTGATCGTACAGGTGTTCGCCCTGTGGTGAGACGGCGCCGATAGGCTCACCACTCGTGTCCGACTCCCTCATCATCCGCGGCGCCCGCGAGCACAACCTCCGCAACGTCTCGCTCGACCTGCCCCGCGACAAGCTCATCGTGTTCACCGGCCTCTCGGGCTCGGGCAAGTCTTCGCTCGCGTTCGACACCATCTACGCCGAGGGCCAGCGCCGCTACGTCGAGTCGCTGTCGTCGTACGCCCGGCAGTTCCTGGGCCAGATGGACAAGCCCGATGTCGACTTCATCGAGGGCCTGTCGCCAGCCATCTCGATCGATCAGAAGTCGGCGTCGAAGAACCCCCGGTCCACCGTCGGCACTGTCACCGAGATCTACGACTACCTGCGCCTGCTGTTCGCCCGCATCGGCGTGCCGCACTGCCCCGAGCACGGCGTGGTCATCTCCCGGCAGACCCCCCAGCAGATCGTCGACCGCGTGCTCGAGCTGCCGGAGGGCAGCCGGTTCCAGGTCCTGGCCCCCGTCGTGCGCGGCCGCAAGGGCGACTACCACACGCTGCTGGCCGACCTGGCGGCGCAGGGCTACGCCCGCGCCCGCATCGACGGCGAGCTGCACGACCTGCCGGTCCAGGACCTCGAGCTGGCCCGCTACGAGAACCACACCATCGAGGTGGTCGTCGACCGCCTGGTGAAGCGCGAGGGCATCGAGCGCCGGCTCACCGACTCGCTCGAGACCGCGCTGCGCCTCGCCGAGGGCGTGGCCGAGGTGGAGCTGGTGCCCAAGGACGGCGAGGGCGAGCCGGAGCGGATGACGTTCTCGCAGCACCTGGCCTGCCCCGTCGACGGCAAGAGCTACGACGAGCTCTCGCCCCGCAACTTCTCGTTCAACTCGCCCTACGGCGCCTGCGAGCGGTGCGACGGCCTGGGCACGCAGTTCGAGGTCGACGCCGAGCTGGTGGTGCCCGACCCCGACGCCACCCTGGCCGAGGGCGCCATCCAGCCCTGGTCGAGCGGCCACATGCAGTACCACCAGCGGCTGCTGGAATCGGTCTGCGAGGACAACGGCATCCCGTTCGACCAGCCGTGGCGCACCCTCACGGCCAAGCAGCAGCGGATGCTCCTGCACGGCACCGGGGTCGGCAAGACCAACGTGCGCTACAAGAACCGCTACGGCCGGGTCCGCACGTACACGGCCACGTTCGAGGGCGCCATCCAGTGGATCCAGCGCCGCCACGCCGACACCGACTCCGACAGCCAGCGCGAGCAGTTCGAGGGCTACATGCGCGAGGTGAGCTGCCCGGTCTGCCAGGGCGCCCGCCTCAAGCCGTTCACCCTCGCCGTCACCATCGACGGCAAGAGCATCAACGAGTTCTCCACCATCTCCATCCGCGACGCGGCGGCCGCGTTCGCCGCCGTCGAGCTGTCCGAGCGAGACAAGCTCATCGCCGAGCGGGTCCTCAAGGAGATCAACGCCCGGATCGGCTTCCTCCTCGACGTGGGCCTCGACTACCTCTCGCTGCACCGGTCGTCGGCCACGCTCGCCGGTGGCGAGGCCCAGCGCATCCGCCTGGCCAGCCAGATCGGCTCCGGTCTCGTCGGCGTGCTCTACGTGCTCGACGAGCCGTCGATCGGCCTCCACCAGCGCGACAACCGCCGCCTGATCGACACGCTGACCCGCCTGCGAGACCTGGGCAACACGGTCCTGGTGGTCGAGCACGACGAGGACACCATGGCCGTCGCCGACTACGTGGTCGACATCGGTCCCGGGGCCGGCGAGCACGGTGGCGCCATCGTCCACGCCGGCACGTACAAGTCGCTGCTGAAGAACAAGGACTCGCTCACCGGCCAGTACCTGTCGGGCAAGAGGTCCATCCCCGTGCCCGCCACCCGGCGCACCGCCAACGGCCAGAAGCTGGTCGTGCAGGGGGCGCGCGAGCACAACCTCCAAGGGATCGACGTCGACTTCCCGCTCGGCGTGTTCCTCGCCGTCACCGGCGTGTCGGGCTCGGGCAAGTCCACCCTCGTCAACGACATTCTGCTGCGCTCGCTGATGCAGAAGATCTACAAGAGCAAGACGCCGCCAGGCCTCCACAAGAAGGTCACCGGCGTCGAGCACCTCGACAAGGTCATCAACATCGACCAGTCGCCCATCGGCCGCACGCCGCGGTCGAACCCCGCCACCTACACGGGGGTGTGGGACCACGTCCGCAAGCTCTTCGCCCAGACCACCGAGGCCAAGGTCCGGGGCTACCTGCCCGGCCGGTTCAGCTTCAACGTCAAGGGCGGCCGCTGCGAGAACTGCGCCGGCGACGGCACCATCAAGATCGAGATGCACTTCCTGCCCGACGTGTACGTGCCGTGCGAGGTGTGCAAGGGCGCCCGCTACAACCGCGACACGCTCGACATCGAGTTCAAGGGCAAGAACGTCGCCGAGGTGCTCGACATGCCCATCGAGGAGGCGCTCGAGTTCTTCGCCAACCAGCCGGTGATCGCCCGGCACATGCAGACGCTCGTCGACGTGGGCCTCGGCTACGTCCGCCTGGGCCAGTCGGCCCCCACCCTGTCGGGCGGCGAGGCCCAGCGCATCAAGCTGGCGTCGGAGCTGTCGAAGCGCTCCACCGGCCACACGATCTACCTCCTCGACGAGCCCACCACCGGGCTCCACTTCGAAGACATCCGCAAGCTGCTCACCGTGCTCGGCCGCCTGGTCGACCAGGGCAACACCGTGCTGGTCATCGAGCACAACCTCGACGTCATCAAGACGGCCGACTGGATCATCGACCTCGGCCCCGAGGGCGGCTCGGGCGGCGGCAAGGTGATCATCGAGGGCACCCCCGAGACCGTGGCCGCCACGCCCGCGTCCTACACCGGGCAGTTCCTCCGGCCCCTGCTCGGGCTGGAGGGCTGACCGCCATGGCCCTGCAGGATCTGCAGCCCGACTCGCTGTACCACCTCGCCACCCCGGTGGAGTGGGCCGCCTACCAGGCCGACGGATCGATCGTCCCGGCCTCCCTCGAGGCCGAGGGGTTCGTCCACTGCTCGTGGGGCCGCCAGGTGGCGGGCACGGTCGGGAAGCACTTCGACGGCGTGGTCGGCCTGCTCGCGCTCCGTCTCGACCCGGCGCGCCTCGGCGCCACCCCGCTGGTCGAGGAGGACTCCTACGGGTCGGGCCAGGCGTTCCCGCACGCCTACGGGCCCGTCCCGGTGGCTGCCGTGGTCGACACCACCGCCGTCACCTGAGGGCGAGCCGGCGGGATCGCCGGCGGCACCCGGCCCGGTTCGTACCATGGTCAGGTGAGACGAGTCACCCGGCTGCTCAGCTTCCTCGGCGCGGCCGGTGTGGTCCTCGGCCTCAGCAAGATCCACGCCGCGTACGTGGCCGACCCCGCCTACGACTTCACCGGGTCCACCCGGTTCGCATGGGCCGTCGGCTACATCCTCCTGCTGTGGATCGCCGGCTACGGCTTCGGCCTGCCCGACCTGCCGCGGTCGGTTCGAGAGGCCACCCTGGTGGCCGCGGGCGTGTCGGTGTCGGCTGCCGTCGGCGTCTCGCTCCTGCAGCTCGTGGTGGGCGACGCCCTGCTGCCCCGCTTCGTCGTCCTCGGCAGCGCGCTCCTGCTGATCCCCTGGCAGGTGGCGGTCAACGCCCTCGCCAGGCGGGGCCGCACCCGGGACGAGGGCAGGGATCGGGTGGTGCTCGTCGGATCGATGGAGGAGCACGATCGGCTGGTGGCCGACCTGGCGCTGGTCCCCGAACGGGCCGCGGTGCTCGTGGCGCACCTCACGGTGCCCGCCGCCACCACCCACGGCGACGAGCGCCCGCTCGTCGAGAAGGTGCTCGAGACCCAGGCCTCGGTGATCGTGCTCGACCGCGACGCCCAGGGCGCGGAAGACGTGGTCGGCGACGCCGCCGTGCTGCACGAGGCCGGCGTGCGGGTGCGCAGCCTCGTGCAGTTCTACGAGGAGTGGCTCGGCAAGCTGCCCATCGGCGAGCTGGAGCGGGCCTCGCTGTTCTTCGACATCAGCGAGATCCACCGCGTCCGCTACGCCCGGGTGAAGCGCCTCATGGACCTGGTGATGGGCCTCGTGGGGATGATCCCGTTCGTGCTCTCGATCCCGGTGGTGTGGGCGGCCAACCTGGTGGGCAACCGGGGGCCGCTGTTCTACCGGCAGGAGCGCGTCGGCCGGAACGGCATCCCGTTCGCGATCTTGAAGTACCGCAGCATGCTCCCGCACGAGCCCGGGCCCGACGAGCAGGGGAGCGCGTGGACGCAGCTCGACGACCCCCGCGTCACCCGGTTCGGGCGCATCCTCCGGAAGTCGCACCTCGACGAGCTCCCGCAGGTGCTGAACATCGTGCGGGGAGAGCTGTCGGTGGTCGGGCCCCGCCCGGAGCAGCCGCGCTACGTCAAGGAGCTCAGCGCGTCGCTGCCGTTCTACGGCATGCGCCACCTCGTGCGGCCGGGGCTCACGGGGTGGGCCCAGGTCAAGTACGGCTACGCCGGCGACGAGCGCGATGCGGTGGAGAAGCTCCAGTACGAGTTCTTCTACCTCCGCCACCAGGGCGTCCGGTTCGACCTGCGGGTCATCGGCCGGACGGTGCGCAGCGTCACCGGCACCGAAGGCGGCGGCCGGTGAGCGGGGGCGGCGCATGAGCCGGGAGGCTCCGGTTCGGGTGGCGCACATCATCACGAGGCTCGACGTGGGCGGTGCGCAGGAGACCGCGATCCGGGTGTGCGCCGGCCTCGACCGGTCGCGCTTCGCGCCGGTGCTGCTGGCCGGGCCCGACGAGGGCTCGGGCGGTTCGCTCCGATCGGCGGCCGATGGTGCCGGCATCGAGGTCATCACCGTCGATGCGCTCCATGGGCCGATCCGGCCGCTCGACGACGCCCGGGCCGTGCGCGAGCTCACCCAGGTGCTGGCCGCCCAGCGGGCGGCGGTCGTCCAGACCCACAGCAGCAAGGCCGGGGTCGTCGGCCGCCTGGCGGCGCGGCGGGCTGGTGTCGCCCACCTGGTCCACACCGTCCACGGGTGGAGCTTCAACGACAGCCAGGCCGCGCCGGTGGCCCTCGGCTACCGCACGATCGAGCGGTGGCTGGCCAAGCGCACCGATGTGCTCATCGTCGTCACCTCCGCTGATCGGGAGCTCGGCCTCCGCCACGGCATCGGCCGCCCCGACCAGTACGAGATCATCCGCAGCGGCATCGCGCTGGGCCCCGACGCCGGGGCCGAACCGGACGGCGGCGCGGCACGGCGGGCGCTCCGCCAGGAGCTGGGCTGGGCTCCATCGGACCAGGTGGTGATCTCGGTGGGGCGCCTCGAGGCCCAGAAGGACCCGATCACGATGGTGGAGGCGCTGGCGATCGCCCGGCGCTCGGCGCCCGCGCTGCGCCTGGCGCTGGTGGGGTCCGGGGCCCTCGACGCCGACGTCCGGGCCACCACCGCCCGCCTCGGGCTCGATGGTGCCGTCGATCTCCTCGGGCTGCGCGACGACGTGCCGCAGCTGCTCTCGGCCTCCGACCTGTTCGCCCTCTCGTCGCGCTGGGAGGGGCTGCCGCGCGCTGCGCTCGAGGCCATGCGTGCCGGCCTGCCGGTGGCGGCCACCGACACCGGCGGCATCCGCGAGGTCGTCGTCGACGGCGACACGGGCCTCCTGGTCCCGATCGGTGATGCCGCGGCGCTGGGCGCCGCGCTCGTCGCGCTGGCGTCGGACCCGCCGATGGCGTCGGCGATGGCAGAGCGGGCCGCCGCGCTCCTCCCGTCGTTCTCCGAGGCCCGGATGGTGGCCGACGTCGAGGCCCTCTACGACCGCCTGCTCCGCGGGACCACCGTCCCCGTGGCCCGACCCTGATGGATCGATGACCGACCCCACCACCTCCGTCCTCATCCCGTGCTACGAGCGATCCGCCGTGCTGGCGCGCGCCATCGCCAGCGTCCTGGCCCAGACCGACGACGACTTCGAGGTCGTGGTGGGCGACGACGGATCCACCGAGGACCTCGTAGCGGTGGCGGAGTCGTTCCACGACGCCCGCGTGCGCGTGGCTCGGCGCGAGGTCAACGGCGGCATCAGCGCCGGCCGCAACGTGGCCCGCTCCATCGCTCGGGGGCGCCTGGTCGCGTACCTCGACTCCGACGACGAGTGGTACCCGCAGCACCTCGCCACGGTCCGAGCGGCGCTGGAGGCGGCTCCCCCAGGGGTGAGCGCGGCGTCCACCGCGTTCGAGATGCGGTACCCGAGCGGGCGCATCGACGTTCGGGTGCCCGAGCAGCACGATCGGCTGATCGAGCGCATCGTCCGCGGTGTCGACCTGTCGGCGGGCAGCACGATGCTGGTCCGCACCGCCGCGCTCGACGAGATCGGACCGTGGCCCGAGGACATCCCGCGCAACGAGGACTACGACTGGTTCCTCCGCATGGCCGAGAAGGGCCACGAACTGGTGGTGGTCCCCGACGTGACCGTGATCATCCACGCCGATGACCGCAGCGCCCTCGATCGCGAGGCGCTCGCCCGGTCGCACCGGATCATCCTGGAGCGCCACCTCCCGGCGCTGGCCGACGAGCGCGGCCTGGGCCGCCACCTCAGGGCCAAGCTCCACGAGGAACGGGCGTGGGCGGCGTGGCGGGGCGGCGACAAGGTCGGGTGCGCCCGTGAGGTGGGGGCCGCGGTGGTCCTCGATCCGGTGGCCCGAGGCGGGAAGCTCGCCCGCTCGGCCCTGCGGCGCGCCGGCTACGCCCGAGGCTGATCCGCGGGCGGCCACGGGCCCGGTCGGGGCGCCGCGGACAAGACCGAGCGAGCCGCCCACAGGCCGGCAGCCATGCCCTTGGCCATCGACCGGGCATCGGTGGCACCGGGTCGGATCGCCCGCACCGACCAGAGGCCCAGCTGGGCCAGCCCGTCGAGCCAGAACGCCCGCACCCGGTAGGCGCCGGTGCCGCTGGCCACCCGCCGCCGGCGGTTCACCACATCGGTGCGGGCCCACCGCTGGCGATCCCACCGGTTGCGAGGCGACTCGCGGTGCTCCAGGCGTGCCGCGGGGTCGACGATGAGCCGGCCGTGCTGGCGCACGCGGTAGGTGAGCTCGAGGTCCTCGCCGAGCGCGTAGCCCTCGAGGCCCTCGTCGAACGGCTCGGCGAGGAGCACCGGCCGGCGGAAGCTCATGGCGCATCCGCTCAGCCAGTCGACCTCGGTGGGCTCGATCAGCCCGGATGCCAGCACGCCACGACCCGAGGGCAGCACCGCTCCCGGTCGCACGGAGCCGGGAGCGAGGCGGCCCTGGAGGCCCGCGGCTCGTGGCGGCGGCAGGTCGGTGGGCAGGCCGCCGACGCCCAGGACCGCCAGCGGGTCGCTCAGGGGCCGGTCATCGGCGGCGAACTGCTCGAGGATCGCGGCGAAGTACCCGGGCTCCAGGACCGTGTCGTCATCGAGGAAGTGCACGATGGCCGCCGTGGACCGGTGCACCCCGAGGTTCCGTTGGGCCGGCAGGCCGGGCTGGGCCCGGATGAGCTCGATGGGCAGGTCGGGGTGGCCGTCGACCACGGCCTGGACCTCAGCTGCTTCCAGATCGTCGCTCGCGTCGACGATGAGGACGTGGTCGGCGGGTGCCCGCTGGTCGATCAGGCTGGTCAGGCAGGTGGCCAGGTCCGCCGGCCGGTTCCGGGTGCAGAGGATGAGATCGTGCGTCGCGGTCACGGTGCGGGGCTCAGGCCGAGGTGGTCGAGGATGGCCCGGAAGCGGTGCTCGTAGGTGTGCTCGGCCTGCACCCGCCGAAGCCCGGCGGCGGCGATCCTCGATCGGGCGGCGTCGTCGCCCAGGTAGCGTCGGGCCTGTTCGACGAGATCGCCCGGCGACGTGAAGACGGCGATCTCCTCGCCCACCTCGAAGTACGACTCGATGTCGTCCACCTGGCTGGACAGCTGGAAGCCGCCGCACGCCGGGATCTCGAAGGTGCGGCCCTTGATCTGGTCGAGGTTGCGCCCGACCCACCGCAGGGCGGGGGGATACGTGCGGTTCAGCACGCCCCGCACCACCCGCGGGACCGAGGGGTCGTTGGACGCGGCGGTGAGGTTGAGGCTGATGCGCGAGTCGGAGAAGGTGGCCACCATGTCGTCGAACTCGAGACGGCCGGCCGGCCAGCCCGGACCCCAGGTCGACACGTCGACACCGGCGCGCTGGAGCCGGCGGATCAGCCAGGGACGGTCCCCGTAGGACTGGCCCACGAACGTGGTGCCGAGGCGCACCGGGTTGCCGGTGGGTGCATAGAGGTGCGGGTTGGCCGCCCACTGCGTCTTGATGGCATCGATGCCCAGGGCGCGGTACTTCGGCAGGGCCTTGCGATCGGTGGTGCTTACGGCGTTGAACAGCGGGGCGTAGCGCGAGGTGAAGTCGTCGAAGCGCCAGTGGTCGTCGCAGAACCAGTTGTAGGTGATCAGGCCGGGGCGGTCTCGCAGCTCGGCGAGGACCTCGGCGCCGATCTGCTCCTCGAACAGGACGAAGAACGCCAGGTCGGGCCGGAAGTCGTCGACCGCGGCCCGGAGCTCGAGGGCCACCTGGTCGGTCCCGCCCTCCTGGAACGCCGACAGGAAGTCGAGCTCGCGGACCTCGATGCCGTCCATCTGGTCGAGCACATCGAAGAAGTTCTGGTGCTCGAAGCTCGGCCCTCGGCTGCGATCGCCGTAGTCCCAGCGCATGGCGACGAACAACACCCGGATCGGTGCACCCAACGATGGCTCCCAACTCGTACGATCCAGCCGGTGCCCATCATGGTCGATCCTCCCGCCCCCGACGACGATGGGCCGGTCCAGCCGTCGCGGGTTCGCTCGTCCGCTTCACGGGCCCGCCAGTCGCTGGCGATGGGCGGCCTCGATCTCGGGCGGATGGCCGCATCGGTCCGATCGACCGGCGCGTTCCTGGCCGATCGGCGAGCGTTCCGCGCTCAGCTCCGGGGCTCGAACGGACCGTTCACCCGGGTCCAGTGGCTCCCCGTCCTGTCCGATCGGGACGAGGAGGCGGGGTCCACCAGGGACCAGTACTTCCAGCAGGACCTGCACGTCGCCAAGCTCCTCCGTGACGCCGCACCGGTCCGTCACGTCGACGTCGGCAGCCGCATCGACGGGTTCATCGCCCACCTGCTCGTGTTCCGGGAGGTCGAGGTGCTCGACGTCCGGCCGCTCCACTCGACCATCGCCGGGCTCACGTTCCTCCAGGGCGACGGCGCGTCGATGGATGCCTTCGCCGACGGCTCGCTGCCGTCGCTGTCGAGCCTGCACGCCGTGGAGCACTTCGGTCTCGGCCGCTACGGCGACCCGATCGAGGTCGACGCGCCCCTGCGGGCGCTGGCGTCGTTCGAGCGGGTGCTGGCGCCCGGAGGCCGCCTGTACCTCTCGGTGCCGGTGGGTCGGCGCCGGGTGGAGTTCAACGCCCACCGGGTGTTCGACCCGGCTGACCCCGTCGCCCTGCTGCCGGGGCTGGTCCTGGAGCGCTTCGACGGCATCGACGATGGCGGAACGTTCCACGAGCAGGTCGAGCCCAGCACCCTGGCCGGGAACGCCTACGGCTTGGGGATCTACGTGTTCACCAAGCCCTGACGGTTGCGGAGCGCGGCGAGCAGGAGCCCGGCGAGGGCGGCCTCGCTGGCCACGTTGGCCCATGCGCCGCCGGTGCCCCCGAGGTGCGGGATGAGGATCAGGTTCATCACGACGTTGAGCGCGGTGACGACGCTGACCGCGATCGCGTAGCGGCGACCGGTGGCGACCGACACGGTCGGACCGAGCACCGACACGACCGCGCTGGCGAGCGACGAGAGGGCGAGGACGCGCAGGATCGGCGCGCCGGCGGCGAACTCGTGCCCGAACAGCAGGCGCAGGATCGGCTCGGCCCCGATCACGAGGATGGTGGCGGGGATCGCAGTGAGCCCGACGTAGTGGAACGCTCGGCCGCGGGCGAGGGCGAGGCCGTCGTCGCCTTCTCGCCCGACGTCGGCGAGCGTGACGGCACCCGAGGCTTGCGCGGGGAGGCGGAGCGTCTCGGTGATCCGGTAGCAGGCGGCGTAGATGCCCGAGGTTCCCGCTGGGGCGAGGAGCGCGACCAGCCAGGTGTCGAGGCGGCCGTAGATGGTGGCGAAGCCCGAGCCGATGGCGATGGGGAGGGCGCGGCGCCAGTGGAGGTCGGGCAGGGGCTCGGCCGGTGCCGCGTGGGCGCGGATCCAGCGGATGCCGACGATCGACAGCACCACCGCAGACGCCAGGTCGGTCAGGGAGTAGAGGATCACCGCCGCCTCGACCCCGCCACCGTTGCTCAGCCACAGCCAGCCCACGACGAGCAGCAGCGATCGGGACACGACCTCGTTGGTGGCCTCGGCGCGCGAGTGCCCGATCGACCGGAAGGCGGCGACGATCGAGCCGTGGATCGCGTTGCCGATCAGCGAGCCGAGGAACAGCAGCGGGATGATCGGGTCGGCGTCGTTGGCGGCCACCAGGTAGCCGGGCACCAAGATGACCAGGGCGATGATCGAGCCGCGGATGCGGCGGTCGATCGTGGCCGTGACCGCACGGCGCTGGATGCTGCCCAGGGCGGCCACGTGGGCGCTGAGCAGGTTGGAGTAGCCGGCGTCGGTGAGGAAGAACAGGGCCGACCCGAGGGCGAGCACCAGGGCGAGGTCGGAGAACTGGTCGAGGGTGAGCTGGCGGGCGGCGACGATCAGCCAGAGCGCCGACAGCGCGGCGGCACCGATGCGCCCGCCGGCGATGACGGCCGTCTGGCGGCCGCTGCGCGGTGGCGCGAAGTCTGCTTCGGCCTCCACCGGATGTGTGGTCGGCTCAGGCCGCAGAGGTGGCGAAGTGCTGAGCGCGGTACCAGTCGTAGGTGGAGCGGATCCCCTGATCGAGCGGGATGGAGTGGGTCCAGCCCAGCGACTCGAGCAGCGAGACGTCGAGCTGCTTGCGCGGCGTGCCGTCGGGCTTCGACGTGTCGAAGCGGATGGTGGCATCGGGGTGGACGATGTCGCGGATGGTCTCGGCCAGGTCGCGGATGGTCAGGTCGAGGCCGGTGCCGACGTTCACGTGCTGATCGCCGTCGTAGTGCTCCATGAGGTGCAGGCAGGCGTCGGCCAGGTCGTCGACGTGGAGGAACTCGCGGTAGGGCGTGCCCGAGCCCCACACCTCGACCTCGGTGGTGCCCTCGGCCCGGGCGTCGTCGAACTTGCGGATGAGCGCCGGCAGCACGTGGCTGGAGTTGAGGTCGAAGTTGTCGTTGGGCCCGTAGAGGTTGGTGGGCATGGCGGAGATGAAGTTGCAGCCGTACTGGCGCCGGTAGGCCTGGCAGAGCTTGATCCCGGCGATCTTGGCGATGGCGTAGGGCTCGTTGGTGGGCTCGAGGGGGCCGGTGAGGAGCGCATCCTCGGTGATGGGCTGGGCTGCTTCGCGTGGGTAGATGCACGAGCTGCCGAGGTACAGCAGCTTGGTGACCTCGTGGAGCCGGCTGGCCTCGACGACCGTGGCGTGGATCATCATGTTGTCGTAGAGGAACTCGGCGGGCCGGGTGGAGTTGGCGAGGATGCCGCCCACCGTGCCGGCGACCAGGTACACGTACTCGGGCCGGTTGGCGCGGAACCAGTAGTTGACCGCGGCCTGGTCGCGCAGGTCGAGCTGATCCCGGGACGCCGTGAGGATGTTGGTGTACCCGTCGCGCTCGAGGCGCCGGACGATCGCAGAGCCGACGAGGCCTCGGTGTCCGGCCACGAAGATCCGTGCGTCTTTCGGTTGCTCGGTCATTTCCGCTCCCAGGTGAGGTGGCCCGCTCCCATCGGCAGGATAGGGGGTGCAGTTGAGCGAGCGGCGGCTCCCGCGGGCACCCGCAGGTCGCAGGCCTGGTCAGACCGGGGCGCGTCGCGGCTCCCACCAGGCCGGGTGGGCCTGGTACCAGGCCACGGTCTCGGCGAGCGCCTCGGAGAACGAGCACTCGGGCGCCCAACCGAGCGCACGGACCTTGTCGGTGCGGATCGAGTACCGCCGGTCGTGGCCCAGCCGGTCGATCACGTGGTCGACCCGGGAGCCGTCGGCGCCGAGCAGCCGGAGCAGCTCGCCCACGACCTCGTGGTTGGGGCGCTCCTCTCCGGCCCCGATGTTGTAGATGTCGCCGGCGGTGCCGTGGCGGAGGACGAGGTCGAGCGCACGGCAGTTGTCGCTGACGTGCATCCAGTCGCGGACGTGGGCGCCGTCGCCGTAGAGCGGGACGTTGAGGCCGAGCAGGAGCGAGGTCGTGAAGAACGGGATGAGCTTCTCGGGGTACTGGTACGGACCGAACTGGTTGGACGATCGCGTGACGACCACGGGCAGCCCGTGGGTCTCGAAGTAGGCGAGCGCGATCAGGTCGGCTCCTGCCTTGCTGGCGGCGTACGGCGAGCGCGGGCGGACGGGGTCGTCTTCGGTGAACGAGCCGACCTCGATCGAGCCGTAGACCTCGTCGGTCGACACGTGGACGAAGCGCTGCACGTCGTGCTGTCGGGCCACGTCGCACAGGATGTTCGTGCCGTCGCAGTTGGTGCGGACGAACACGTCGGGACCCGACAGGGACCGGTCGACGTGGGTCTCCGCGGCGAGGTGGACCACGGCGTCGTGGCCGGGCACGACGCCGGCCACCGCAGCACGGTCGCTGACGTCGCCCACGACCAGCTGCACCCGCTTCCCGTCGAGCACACCGTCGAGGTTGGCTGCGCTGCCGGCGTAGGTGAGGGCATCGAACACGGTGATCTCGTCGTCGCTCGTCGCCACGAGGTGGCGGACGAAGTTCGATCCGATGAAGCCGGCGCCGCCGGTGACCAGGACCTTCACCGGACGCCTACTGCAGCTCGACGGTGGAGTGGTCGCCCACGAGCAGGCGGTTGGCGCGGGGCGCTTGGACGGAGCGGAACACCTCGGCGTTGCGGCCGAGCAGCGAGTCGACCAGGCGGGGGACGCCTCGAAGGCTGGCGCCGGGCAGGAGGACCGAGCCCTCGACCTCGCTGTCGACCACCGTCACGTCGCTGCCGATCGACGTGAAGGGCCCGACGTAGCTGTTCGTGATCTCGGCCCCGGGCCCGATGGAGACCGGCCCGCGCACCGTGGACCTCGTGACGGTGGCGCCGGCGTCGATCACGACGCGGCCATCGATCCTGCTGTCGTCGTCGACGTGGCCGTCGATGCGCGTGGTGAGGGTCTCCAGGACGCGCCGGTTGGCATCGAGGACCGAGTCCTTCTTGCCGGTGTCGAGCCACCAGCCCGACAGGAGGTCGTGGCGGACGACGTCGCCCCGGTCGATGAGCCACTGCACCGCATCGGTGATCTCGAGCTCTCCGCGGGCAGAGGGCTCGATGGCGGCCACCGCGTCGTGGATCGCCGGGGTGAAGAAGTAGGCGCCCACCATGGCGAGGTTCGACGCCGGTTCGGCGGGCTTCTCGACCAGCCGGACGATCTCCCCGTCGGGACCGATCTCGGCCACGCCGAACTGGTGGGGGTCGGGCACCGCCGCGAGGAGGACCCACGCGGCGGGCGCGGCGTGGTCGTCGTGGAACGAGGGCGTGTCGGCCCGGCGCCGGGCCTCCTCGAACCGGGCCGCGAAGCCGCTGAGGCCCTCCTCGAGGAGGTTGTCGCCCAGGAACATGACGAAGTCGTCGTCGCCGAGGAACGATCGGGCGAGGCGCACGCAGTGGGCGAGGCCGAGGGCCTCGTCCTGGAGGATGTAGGTCAGCGTCACGCCGAACTGGCTGCCATCGCCGCAGGCGGCCTGGACCTCTGCCGCGGTGTCGCCCACGATGATGCCGATCTCGTCGATGCCGGCCGAGGCCACCGTCTCGATCGCGTAGAAGAGGATCGGCTTGTTGGCCACCGGTACGAGCTGCTTGGCGCTGGTGTGGGTGATCGGCCGGAGCCGCGTCCCCTTGCCCCCAGCGAGGATCAAGCCCTTCATGCCACTCCCCGAGGTTTGCCCGGTACGTGCAGGTGCCGGTCGGACGGATGGTGACCCTACCGGAGGACCGGCGGCGCCCCTGCGCCCACGCGCCGGGACGGCGCCGACGTCAGACCGGGAGCGCCCGGGTGTCGGATGCGGGGTTGCGGACCGCTTCGACGGGGTTGCCCTGCGTGATGTCGAGCATGCGCTGGAGGGCGACCTTGGCCCACTCGGTGGTGATCGGGTCGACGGTGATCTGGTTGATGACCTTGCCCCCGACCAGGTTCTCGAGCACCCAGGCCAGGTGCGGGCCGTCGATGCGGAACATGGTGGAGCAGGGGCAGATCAGCGGATCGAGCGACACGACCGTCTTGTCGGGTGTCTCGGCGGCGAGGCGGTTGACGAGGTGGATCTCGGTGCCGATGGCGATGGTGGCGCCGACGGGGGCCGCGGCCACGGCCTTGATGATGTAGTCGGTGGAACCCACCTCGTCGGCGATCGAGCAGACGTCGTGGCTGCACTCGGGGTGGGCGATCACGATGCCGTCGGGGTGCTCGGCGCGGAACGCGGCCACGTGCGCCGGCGAGAACCGCTGGTGGACCGAGCAGTGGCCCTTCCACAGCAGGAACGTGGAGGCCTGCACCTCGTCGGCCTCCAGCCCGCCCAGCTCGAACCGCGGGTTCCACACCCGCATGTCGTCGTGCGTGTAGCCCATGGCGAAGCCCGTGTTGCGGCCCAGGTGCTGATCGGGGAAGAACAGGACCTTGTCGCCCTGGGTGAAGGCCCACTCCAGGATCTCGCGGGCGTTGGTGCTGGTGCACACGGCGCCGCCGTGCTCGCCGACGAACGCCTTCAGCGCCGCGGACGAGTTCATGTAGGTGATGGGGACGAGCCGGTCGGTGTCGATCACGTCGCCGAGCGCCTCCCAGGCCTCGGTGACCTCGTCGATGTCGGCCATGTCGGCCATCGAGCAGCCGGCGTTGAGGTCGGGCAGGATGACGGCCTGGTGGTCGCCGGTGAGCACATCAGCCGATTCGGCCATGAAGTGCACGCCGCAGAACACGATGTAGTCGGCGTCGGGCCGTTCCTGCGCCAGGACCGAGAGCCGGTACGAGTCGCCGCGGGCGTCGGCCCACTTCATGACCTCGTCGCGCTGGTAGTGGTGGCCGAGGATGAAGAGCCGTTCGCCGAGCGTGGCCTTGGCCGCACCGATCATCTCGTCGAGCGCCTCGGGCGTCGCGTCCCGGTAGCGGTCGGGGAGGGGGGTCTGGAGCCTGAGCATGGTGGCCTCCGATGAGGTCTGGATCCCGTCTTGGTGCCGGTGGGGACAGCCTGGACGCCTCGCCACGGGGATGTCGGCACGGGATGGATATGGGGCCGGATTCCAGGCCGGCAAGCGCACTGTAGTGGGTGGTCGGGCGCGATCCCTCCCTCTTCGTGCCCCAGGTGACCACCGACCACTTCGGGGGCGAGGGTCCTTCAACCGACCCCCGACCGGCCGATAGAACGACATGGTGACGACGCGCGCCCGGGCCCCTCGGGCCACGGACCCCCAGGCCGATCCGGGCCTCGAACCGGGCTCCGCCGCCGCGCCGCCGCGGGCAGGTCACCCTCGCCGGACCGCCGGGTTCGCCGTGATCCTGGTGTCGCTCGTGCTCGTGTGCTGGCCCGGGGCCACGCTCTGGATGGTGCTGGCGGCCGGGGCCGTCGCCCTGTCGGTGGGCCTCCCGCTCACCGTGGCCGACTCGCCCGGCCTGGCCAGGCGCCTCGTCCCGGTGGCGGTCATCGTCCTCTCGCTGCTGTCGGGCTGGGCCGCTTACGCCCGAGCCAACGGCTCGGGCTCGATCCGCGACCGCTCGCACGACGGTGGCGTCATCGTCACGCGGGCTGCCGCCGACGACCTGGCCCACCTCCGCAACCCCTACACCGCCGACTTCACCGGTGACCTGCCGCGCTCGTGGCTCCTCGTCGAGGGGAACGACGGGGCCAAGGTGGCCAACCCCGTCGCCCACCACTTCCCGTACCTGCCCGCCGCCGCGCTGGTGCACACCCCCTTCGTGGCGGGGGCCAACGCCGTCGGCCTGGGCTGGGACACCCGGATCCTCGGCTGGCTCGTCCTCGTGGGGGCGCTGGTGGCCCTGGCGCGACGGCCCGAGCCCGCCTGGCTGCGCCTCGGCGCCATCTGCGGTCTCGGCGGCCCGTTCACCCTCGTGTACCTGAGCTGGGGGACCAACGACCTCATGGCGGTCGCCCTGGCGGTCCTGGCCCTGTGCTGGGCCGACCGCCGGCCCCGGCTGGCCGGGTTCACCCTGGCCCTGGCCCTGTCGGTGAAGGTGCTGCTGGCCGTGCTCATCCCGCCGCTGGCCGTCGTGGTCGTGCTGACGGGCGGGTGGGCCGCGCTGCGGCGCTGGTGGACCCTCCCGGCCACGCTCCTGGTCACCTGCCTGCCGTTCCTCGCCGCTTCGCCGTCCGCCTTCCTCGACGACACGGTGTGGTTCAACCTCGGTCGGTCGAAGCCGCTGATGCCCACCTCCGGCATCGGCCTCCCGGCCACCAGCCCCGGACTGTTCCACGGCCCCCTGCTCGGGCTGCTCACGGTCCTCGGCCTGGTGCTGGCGCTCGTCCTGCCGATCCTGGCCGTCCGTCGCTGGCCGTCGGTGTGGACCGCCGGGGCCTCGGCCGGCGTCGGCCTGCTGTGCGTCCTGGTGCCGGCCCGCACCTTCCAGACCAACTACCTCGTGCTGGTCGCCTCGCTGCTCCCGTTGGCCTGGTTGGCCCTCGCGGCCGCCGGCGCCGACGGTCCCCCTGGGGCGAGCGATCAGGCTGGGATCGAGCCCGCGGCGACGGCCTCGGCCTGATCCGACGGATCCACCGGATCGGCCCCGACGGCGGGGGCGCTCGACCGGATCGGCGTGCCGAGGGCGATCAGGGCGAAGACCGGGAGCAGGACGGCCACCCGGCCGAAGCCCAGCCACACCCACCAGACCTGGTGGTTGGCGACGGCGAGCAGCGGGACGTAGAGCACGGCGATCGCCCGCATCCACGTCGTGCCCCGCACGGCGACGACCGCGGCCGAACCGACCAGGAGCAGGGCGGCCGCCCACTCCGCCAGGTGCCAGTGCGGGAACCCGGCCTGGAACCCGGCGAGCAGGTCGCCCGTCTGGGCGTAGTCGCTGGGCCAGGCGCCGATGCGGGCGTGGACGATCACGATCCAGGCGCCGTAGGCAACCGCGGGGACCGCGAGCTTGATGGCACCGATCGGGGTGCGCCGCTCGATCAGGTGGGCGAGCCCCAGGCCCAAGGGCACCACCACCATGGTCTCTCGGGTCAGGGCGGCCGCGGTCAGCAGCGCCACGGCCTCCCAGGGCCGGTCTCGCAGCCAGGCGGCGATGCCCCAGCAGGCGAGGGCGATGGCGAGCGGCTCGCAGATCCCGGGGTACGCCACGGCGGCGATGCCGGCGGGCGTCGCCGCCACCAGGCCCAGCCACCGGATCCGGCGACCGCTCGCCCGGCCGAGGTCGGCGACGGACAGCACCGCGGCGCCGAGGCCGACCGCCGTGAGGACCAGGATCGCCGGGGCCAGCAGCGAGCGCTGCCCACCGGCCGACGCCACCAGATCCACCCAGCCCTGGACCGGCCGCGACGAGCGGTAGGCCGCATCGGCCCGGTCCCCGAAGTACGAGTCGGGGGCGTGGGCCATCGTCGGGTCCATGGCCGTGGCGGCGAACGTGTGACCGTCCATCTTGGCGACGAGGTGCTCGGCGCGGCTCCGCGGCGGGTGGAAGGCCCCGGGGTTGTCGACCCCGCCCCAGGGTGCGGCCGGGGCCAGGAACACCTCCACCAGCAAGATGAGGCCCACCGCGAGCGTCGTGATGGCCGCGATGGCCTGGGGCGAGAAGCCCCTCGCGGGCCCGTCAGGTGGCTCGGCGGCGGCGGGTCGCTGGGTCCGCAGGACGTCGACCTCCGCCAGCTCGTCGGTGCCGCTGGTGGTGGCCACCTCCGTCCATCGGCAGGTGCCGGGAGGACGTGAGGACCGGCTCCGGCCCGGACCTCGGGCTGGAGTGCCCGAACGCGTGCGCGATCCGGCAACCTAGGGGGCGTGGTCCAACGTCCCCCTGCCGGCACGATCCCCGATGCACCCGGCTCCTACCAGTTCAAGGACATCCACGGCCGGGTGATCTACGTGGGCAAGGCCAAGAGCCTCCGCTCCCGGCTGTCGAACTACTTCCAGACCAACCTGCCGCTGCGCACGGCGCAGATGGTGGCCACCGCCGAGACCGTCGAGTGGATCCAGGTCGGCAACGAGGTCGAGGCGCTGCTCCTCGAGAACACCCTCATCAAGCGGCACCGCCCGCGGTTCAACATCCGCCTGGTCGACGACAAGAGCTACCCGTTCCTGGCGGTCACCGTGTCCGACGACTGGCCCCGGCCGATGGTCATGCGCGGCGCTCGCAAGAAGGGCGTGCGCTACTTTGGGCCGTACGGCCACGCCTACGCCATCCGCGAGACGCTCGACCTGCTGCTGCGCACCTTCCCGGTCCGCACCTGCTCGGACAACAAGTTCCAGCACCACGAGCGCCTCGGCCGCCCGTGCCTCCTGTTCCACATCGAGAAGTGCTCCGGGCCGTGCGTGGGCGAGGTCACCAAGGAGCAGTACCAGGGGTACGTCGACGAGCTCCTCCAGTTCCTGGAAGGCGACACCGACGAGGTGGTCGTCAAGCTCCGCACCGGCATGCAGGAGGCGGCCGACGAGCTCGAGTTCGAGCGGGCCGCCCGCCTGCGCGACCGGCTGGCGGCGGTCAACAAGGCCATCGAGCGCCAGCAGATGGTGGCCGACCGCAACGAGGACCTCGACGTGATCGGCGTGGCCGACGACGAGCTCGAGGCGGCGGTCCAGGTCTTCCACGTCCGCAAGGGCCGCGTGGTCGGCCGCAAGGGCTTCGTGATGGACAAGGTCGAGGACCTCACGCCCTACGAGCTGACCGGTCGCATCCTCGAGGGCCTCTACGACCCGCCGCCGCCGATCGGCATGCCCAAGCAGGTGCTGGTCCCGTGGGACCCCGACGACCTCGAGCTGTACCAGACCTGGCTGACCGGCCTGCGGGGCTCAGCCGTGAGCATCCGGGTGCCGCAGCGCGGCGAGAAGCGCACGCTCCAGGAGACCGTCGCCAAGAACGCCAAGGAGGAGCTGGTCCGCCACCGGCTCAAGCGGGCGAGCGACCACAACAGCCGGGCCAAGGCGCTCAACGAGCTGCAGGACGCGCTCGGGCTGCCCGAGGCCCCGCTGCGCATCGAGTGCTACGACATGAGCCACCTCCAGGGCACCGACTACGTCGGCTCGATGGTCGTCATGGAGGACGGACTCCCCAAGAAGTCGGAGTACCGGCGCTTCAAGATCAAGAGCGGTCAGGGCAACGACGACTTCCTCGCCATGGAGGAGGTGCTCACCCGCCGGCTCACCGCCTACCTGGCCGAGCGCAAGCTCCCGGTGGCAGAGCGGGGCCGGTTCCAGTACCCGCCGCAGCTGCTCCTCGTCGACGGCGGCAAGGGCCAGCTGGGCGTCGCCATCCGGGTGCTCCAGGAGCTCGGGCTCGACGAGGAGATCCCGGTCGCCTCGCTGGCCAAGCGGTTCGAGGAGGTCTACGTCCCGGGCCTCTCCGACCCCATCCGCATCCCGCGCCAGTCCGAGGCGCTCTACCTGCTCCAGCGCCTCCGCGACGAGTCGCACCGCTTCGCCATCACGTTCCACCGCGAGCTGCGCGGCAAGCGCATGACCACGTCGGCGCTCGACGGGATCCCGGGCCTGGGGGAGACGCGCAAGAAGCGGCTCACCAAGGAGCTGGGCGGCGTGAAGGCGGTGAAGGTGGCCTCGCTCGAGCAGCTCCAGGCGCTGTCGTGGCTGCCCGACGCCGTGGCCCGGGCGGTCTACGCCAAGCTCCACGACCCCATCTGACCGCGGGCGGCGAAGGCCGGCTCAGGCGGTGGTGGCGTCGACCGGTC
The DNA here is from genome assembly GCF_049993875.1 of Aquihabitans sp. McL0605. NCBI lineage: Bacteria > Bacillati > Actinomycetota > Acidimicrobiia > Acidimicrobiales > Iamiaceae > Aquihabitans > Aquihabitans sp. McL0605. The sequence continues at coordinate 337,794 of NZ_CP188252.1, read as the reverse complement.
GGGCGGGGCGGGCGAGGCGGGCGGCGAGCAGGTCGCGCTGGATGGCGCCGCTCGTCGGGTCGGCTGCGGCGGCCACGGTGAGCAGGCGGTAGCGCTCCTCGGCGGTGGTTCCGGCGCTCCCGGCCCGGTGGTGGAGCCGGGCGGCGAGCGAGCGCCACGACGCGTCGGGCTCGGCCCGTCCCCGCAGGGCGCTGATGGCCCGCCGGTCGGTCTCGACCGCGTCCGCCCCGCCGGTGGTGTGCGGGTCGGCCTCGAGCGCGTGCCGCAGGTCGGTCAGGCCCTGGTGGCGGATGCGCTTGTCGATCGCGCCGATCGCTTCGGCCTCGCGGGGCGCGGCGAGCGCCAGGTCGTGCAGCTCCTGCAGGGCCGCCAGCCGTTCGGCGGCGCCCGAGCCGAGTCCGGCGGTCAGGCCGTCCGCGGCGGCGACGGCACCGCTGGGCGCGATCGTCTGCTGCCCCAGGACGGTGACCCGGCCCCGGTGCCGTGCTGCCACCGTCAGCTCGATCGGACCGGTCCCGGCCGGGGGAGCGAGGTGGGCGACGTGCTCGAGGGCCTCATCGGCGGCCCACTGGCCGGACGCGAGGAGATCCGCGCCCAACGGCACCGTCACGGTCGTCGCACGTGCACCTCGTCGCGACAACGTGAACGAGATCGTGGTCCCGGGCTCGTGAGGTCCGCCGTCGATCCAGGCCCGGGCCACGATCTGGCCGCCCCGCTCGGCGACCTCGGGTGCGCTGAGCTCGTCGAGCGTTACGCGCTCGCCGGCCGCCACCGGGCGGCTCACGGCCGACCGCACGACGAGGTCGCGGCGGACGTAGGCCGGCTCGGCGATGTGGGGGAGGGCCAGGTAGCCCAGGTCGGCGAGGGTCGCCGGCGTGAGGTGCCAGCGCTGGTTCCACGACCAGTCCGAGGTGCCGGCGCGGATCAGGTCGGGGCGGCGCTCGAGGAACGCGTACTCGAGCCGGTGGTCGAGCTCGTCGGGGGCCATGAGGTGGCTGATCTGGGGATCGAGCAGGCCGGCGAGGTCGAGCAGGCGGAGGTCGAGGTCGTCGATGGTGGCGCCGGCGTCGGCCGTCATCACGAGCGGATCCTGGAGGCCGAGGTCCTGGCCCGTTGCGGCGAGGGGGGCGGTCGAGCCCCGGACCGATGCCACGGTGACCTGGCCGGGGAAGTCGGTCCGGGCCAGCCCGACCGTCGCGGCGAGGTTGACGATCGCCCACACGATCATGAGCGCACCGCAGAGGCGAGCCGGCCGCAGCGCCCCGCTGAGCACCGAGCCAGGCCGGCCGGTGGTCGCGTACCGGCCCGCGGCCCAATCGGCGCCGACGGTGGCCAGCACGATGAGCAGCGGCACGGCGACGGCGTAGAAGCGGTAGTCGGCCATCCAGTCGACCTCGCTGGTCGGCAGCACGAACGTGGCGGCGGCGAGGACCGCCACCGTCGCGACGGGGCCTCGCCGACGGGGCCAGGCGAGCAGGACGAGGGGGATGATCAGCACCGCGCCGGTGATGAGGAGGAAGTCGCGGGTGACGGCGAGGGGCCCCGACCCGCTCGTCAGGCTCACGAGCCGGTCCCCCACGGTCTGGTCGACCTTGGCGTAGTACGTGTTCGCGAGCACGTAGCCGAAGCGGTGCAGGCTGAACGCCCACCACCCGGCGAGCACCACCACCGGCGCCGCCACCCAGCGGGCCACGTCACCCACGGCCGTCCCCCAGCCGGCGTCGGGCCGGCGCCGGACCACCAGGGCCCGGGCGAACGCGGCTGCGGCCAGGTAGGTGAACGCATCGGGTCGGCTGACCACCAGGACGGCCACCGCGGCGCTGGACCCCAAGGAGCGCCAGCCGCGCCGCTCGTCCTGCTCCTCCGCCACCAGCAGCAGGGCCGTCGCCACGACGAGGAGGGCGACCAGCGAGTTCTCGAGGCCGGAGACCGACCAGAGCGCCAACGTCGACGAGGCCCCGACCAGGCAGCCCGCCCAGGCGGCCGCCCGGTGCTCGGTCAGCCTTCCGATGAGGCGGGTCGCCAGGACTGCAGTGAGCGCGAAGCACACGATGCCGAGCGCCTTCGCCGATCCCGCGACCGGCAGGCCCAGCCGGGCGAGCGCGGCGAGGGCCAGCGTCCAGGTCGGGTTCGAGAAGCCCGACACGAGGGGATCGCCGGCCGTGACCGTGCCGAGCGGGTGTCCGGCCGCGGCCTGCTCGGCGAACCGGTAGGTGATGGCGGCGTCGTCGCAGGTGAAGCCGCGGACCACGAGGCCCGACGCGACCGCGACCAGCCCGGCCGCCACCGAGGGCCACGGCCCCGCGCCGTCTGAGCTCGATCGCACCGCCACGCCCCTTCCATCGGTCTGGAGGCGGTCGATGTGAGGCGCGACCTGGTCGCGACGGGTGGATCAGGCCGGGGCGGCGGTCCAGGGCGGGGCCAGGGCGGCGATCTCGGCGTAGACCGGGCAGGCCGGGTGGTGGGCGCCGTCGATCCAGCCGGTCGACATCAGGAACTCGCCGGTGATCTCGCCACCGGTGAAGCGGAACGTCCTCTTGAACAGCTTCACCCAGTCCGCCTTGGCGAGCGGGTGCTGGGCGGCGATCCACTCGTGGAACCCGCCGTGCTTGTCGCGGAAGCCGGCGATGACGGCGGCGTTGGCGATGGCCGCGTCGACCTTGAGCCGGTTGCGGATGATCCCGGCATCGTCGAGCAGGCGCGCCCGGTCGTCCTCGCCGTAGCCCGCGACCGCGTCCACGTCGAAGCGGTCGTAGGCCGCCCGGAAGCCCTCGCGCTTCTTCAAGATGGTGAGCCAGGAGAGCCCGGCCTGGTTGATCTCGAGGACCAGCCGCTCGAAGAGCGCGGCCTCGTCGGCCACCGGGAAGCCGTACTCGGTGTCGTGGTACGGGCCGTGCCACTCGTGCCCGGGCGCGATCGCGCAGTACGTGTCGGCCGGCAGCACCAGGTCACCCATGGCCCGGACGGTACCGTCGGAGTCGTGGCCGACGACATCGATCTCTGGGAAGCGCACTCCGGCTGGTGGCAGGAGGGCTTCACCGATGGTGCCGACCCGGAGTACGAGGAGCAGATCCTCCCGCTGGCCGCCACCCTCCTCCACGGCTACGACCGGGTGCTCGACGTGGGCACCGGCGAGGGCCAGGTGGCCCGGCTGGCCGCGTCGCAGGGCTCCACGGTCGTCGCCGGCATCGACCCCACCGCCAACCAGGTGGTGGAGGCGGCGGCACGCGGCGGTGGGCCGGCGTACGCCCGCGCCGGGGCCGACGCCCTCCCGTTCGCCAGCGGTGCGTTCGACGCGGTGGTCGCGTGCCTGGTGTTCGAGCACATCGAAGCGGTCGACGAGGCCATCGACGAGGTGGCGCGCGTGCTGCGCCCGGGCGGACGGTTCGCCTTCTTCTTGAACCACCCGCTCCTCCAGACGCCGAACAGCGGGTGGATCGACGACCACATGGTCGACCCGCCGGAGCAGTACTGGCGCATCGGGCCCTACCTCGTCGAGGACAACTCGATCGAGGAGGTGGAGAAGGACGTGTTCATCCCCTTCATCCACCGGCCCATGAGCCGCTACGTGAACGCCATGTCCGAGGCGGGCCTGGTGCTGCGGCGCATGCTCGAGCCCGCACCGCCGCCGGGGTTCTTGGCCCGCGCCTCCGAGTACCGGGAGGCCGCGTCGATCCCGCGCCTGCTGGTGCTCGTCGCCGACAAGCTGGACCTGGACCACACGTGAGCACCGACCCGGGCGGCTCCACGTCGCTCGACCCGGCCGATGATCCGCCCATGGCGGACACGCCGATGATGCTGTCGCACCACTGGCCCGATGCCTACGACCGGTGCGCGGTGATCGCGGGGCGTCACGTGTGCCGGCGCTGCCTGGTGCTGTACCCGGTGGCCCTGCTGTCGGGCGTCGCCATCAGCATCGGGTCGTGGTGGCCCGAGGGCCTCAACCCGGTCGTGCTGTGGCTGTTCCCGCTGCCCGGCGTCATCGAGTTCGTCCTCGACAACCTGGGCCGCATCGAGTACTCGCCGGTGCGCCAGATGTGGCTCTCGGGCGCCGGTGCGGTCGCGGCCGGGGTCGGCTACTCGATGTACCTGAAGGACACGTTCGATCCGGTGGTGTGGGCGGTCGTCGCGGTGTACACGGCGGTGTGCGTGGCTGCGGTGGTGGTGGGCCACCGCCGGGGGACGGCAGCGTCGTGAGCAACCGCGGGGTGGTGGTGCGCTCGCGGATCCGCCGGGTCGTCGGCGACCACTCCGTGCAGATCACCGACGGCGAGCTGGTGGTCCTGATGGCCTGCAACCTCGTCACCACGGTCGGGCTGTCGGGCGACATCAGCCGTCACTTCCAGAACATCGGCAACCTCAACGGCGACTTCCTGTCGGGCTGGCACCTGGTGCTCTACGGAGGCGTCACCGCGGTCGCCCTGTGGCTCGGCGTGGGCGCGCTGCGGCGGGGTCCGGCGTTCGTGACCTCGGCCGGCACCACCACGGTCGGGTTCCTGATCCTGGCGTTCGGCGGCGTGGCCGACGCCGCCTGGCACGCCCGGTTCGGCACCGAGGCCAACATCGAGGCGCTGGTGAGCCCGCCGCACCTCATGGTGTTCGCGGGCCTGACGTTCCTGCTCTCGTCGCCGATCGTGGTGCTGTGGCGCCGACCGGCCCGGCGCCTCGGCCTGGTGGCGTCGCTCGTGGCCCTCTCCTCGGTCGTCTCGACCGTGCTGGTGATCTCGCTGTTCACCGGCTACCTCTCACCCCTCGCGGGCGGCATGTCGATCACGCCGGGCTACATCGAACCGCTGGTGGGCGAGTCGCCCATCGACTACGACCAGGTCCGCGGGCTGGCCATCGCGGTGTGGACCGTGGCGGTGCTCGTGGCTGCGTTCACCGTGATCCTCGTGCGGTTCCGCCCCGTCCCCGGCCTGCTCTGGCTGAGCGTGTTCCTCTGCGGGGCCCCGGCGCTGGCCCTGACCTCGTGGACGGTGATCAAGCCCGAGATCGTCGGCTACGCGGTGGCGGGTCTCGTCCTGGAGGTGATGGTGGCGCTCACGGGCAAGCCCACGCTCGGCCGCGGGGCGGCGGCGGTCACCGGTGCGCTCCTGGGCTCGATGCTGTGGGCGGCCACGTTCGCCATGCTGCGCAGCGACGGCCGGTTGGGGTGGACCATCGACCTGTGGGGCGGCACCATCATCCTCTCGGGGCTGATCGGTGCCGCGGTCGCGTCGCTGGTGGCACTGCCGGTCCCCACGGGCGATGCCCTGGTCGACAGCCCCCTCGGCCCCCGTCCGGCCTGATCGCAGCCGGCCGATCGGGTCGTGGCCAGGCGGGTCACCCGTGGGCCGTAGACTTTTGCCATGACCGACGTCGTGGTGATCACGGGCCTGTCTGGGGCCGGCCGGTCCACGGCGGCCGACGTGCTCGAGGACCAGGGCTGGTTCGTCATCGACAACATGCCGGTCGCCCTCATGCCCAAGGTGGCCGAGCTGGCCAACGTGCCGTCGTCGGAGACCGACCGGATCGCGTTCGTCGCCGGCTGGAACACCGAGCCGGTCGCCCTGAACCAGATGCTCGACGACCTCCGCGCCCCCGGGTCCCGGGTCCGGATGGTGTTCCTCGACGCCAGCACCGACGTGCTGATCCGCCGCTACGAGAGCACCCGGCGGCGCCACCCGATCGGCACGGGCGACCTGCTGGGCGGGGCCATCGAGCAGGAGCGCCTGGCCCTCGAGCCGCTGCGCGCCTCGGCCGACGTCGTGGTCGACACCAGCGACCTCAACGTCCACCAGCTGCGCGACCGCATCACCGAGCTGTTCGGCGACGACGACCGGGCACCGGGCATGCAGGTCACCGTCACGTCCTTCGGCTTCAAGCACGGCCTCCCCAGCGACGTCGACATGGTCCTCGACTGCCGCTTCCTGCCCAACCCCCACTGGGTCGAGGAGCTCCGCCCCCAGACCGGCACCGACGAGCCGGTCCGCGACTACGTGCTCGGCTCGGATCTGGCCCAGGCCTTCCTCGCCCGGGTCGACGGCCTGCTCGACGTGCTGCTCCCGGCCTTCGAGCAGGAGGGCAAGGCCTACCTCACGCTGGCGTTCGGCTGCACCGGTGGCCGCCACCGGTCGGTCGCCATCTCCGAGGAGGTCGCCCGCCGGCTCCGGGCCCGGGGCCTGGCCCCGGGCGTCCTCCACCGAGACATCGCCAAGGGCAGCTGACCGGTGGGCGCACCCCACGGTCCTGGCGCGCCCCGCGCCGGGGATCCCGCCCCGGGCACCGAGGTGGGCCCGACCGCAGGCTCGACCGCGGGTTCGAGTGCCACCGGCCCGGCGGTGGTCGCCGTCGGTGGCGGCCACGGCCTCTCAGCATCGCTGCGAGCCGTCCGCCGCTACGCCGGCTCGATCACCGCGGTGGTGTCGGTCGCCGACGACGGCGGCTCCTCGGGGCGGCTGCGAGCGGAGATGCCCGAGCTCCCCGCGCCGGGCGACGTCCGCACGTGCCTGGCCGCGCTGGCGGCCGACGGCAGCCCGTTCGCCCGGATCCTCGAGCACCGCTTCGACGATGGTGACCTGGAGGGCCACGCGCTCGGCAACCTGATCCTCGCCGCCCTGGCCCACGAGCTCGGATCGTTCGCCGCCGCGGTCGACGAGGTGGGGGCGCGCGTCGGGGCGGTGGGCCGGGTGCTCCCCGCCACCGTGGGCCCCGTGGCGCTGGAGGCGCTGGTCGCACCCCGTGGGGAGGGGCCTCCCGCCGACGGGCCGTCGGGGCCGGCGACCCGCGTGGTCGGGCAGGTCGCGGTGCAGAACGCGTCGGGCGTCTACCAGGTGCGGCTGCGGCCCGACGACGCGTCGTCCTCGCCCGACGTGGGGGCGGCCATCGAGGCGGCCGACCAGGTGATCCTCGGACCGGGCTCGTTGTTCACCAGCGTCCTGGCGGCCGCCATCGTGCCCGCCGTCCACCGGGCGCTGCGCGCCACGGGCGCCCAGCGCATCTACGTGGCCAACCTCGCTCCGGAGCTCCCCGAGACGGCGGGGTTCACGGTGGCCGACGAGGTGCGCGTCCTGGCCGAGCACGGGGTCGAGGTCGACGTCGTCGTGGTCGATGAACAGCGGGTGGTCGGCCGGCGCGACGACGGGATCTGCTGGGTGCAGGCGCCCGTCGCCGACGATCGCTCGCTGGTGCACCACCCCGAGCGCCTGGCCGCCGTGCTGGCCGCGCTGGCGCCCACCTCGGCGCCGCCGCCGGTCTGACGAGGCGTCAGGTCGGTCGGGGCCTCCGTCGTTCGGGCTGGGTGGGCCCCAATCGGGTCGGATAGGTTCGAGGTCACAGAGGGCGCCAGTGATCGGGTCGCTCGACCCGCCGCGCCGGACCACCAGAGAGGTTGCATCACCCATGACCATCCGCGTCGGCATCAACGGGTTCGGGCGAATCGGCCGGAACTTCTTCCGGGCCGTGAAGGAGCAGGGGGCCGACATCGACTTCGTCGCCGCCAACGACCTGGGCTCGGTGGCCACCATGGCCCACCTGCTCAAGAACGACTCGGTCATGGGCCGGTTCGACGGCGAGGTCAAGGAGCACGCCGACGGCATCGAGGTCGACGGCGACGTCATCAAGATCCTCGCCGAGCGCGATCCGGCCAACCTGCCCTGGGCCGACCTCGGCGTCGACGTCGTGATCGAGTCCACCGGCTTCTTCACCTCCAAGGAGAAGGCCATCGCCCACGTCGAGGCCGGTGCACCCCGCGTGATCATCTCGGCTCCCGCCACCAACGCCGACGCCACCTTCGTGGTCGGCGTCAACGACGACACGTTCGACGCCGCGAACCACATCGTGGTCTCCAACGCCTCGTGCACCACCAACTGCTTCGTGCCGATGATCAAGGTCCTCGACGACGCCTTCGGCGTCGAGAAGGGGCTCATGAACACCATCCACGCCTACACGGGCGACCAGCAGCTGGTCGACGGCCCGCACTCCGACCTGCGCCGGGCCCGCGCCGCGGCCGTCAACATCGTCCCCACCTCCACGGGTGCGGCCCGGGCCACCGGCCTGGTGCTGCAGTCGATGCAGGGCAAGCTCGACGGCACGTCGCTGCGGGTGCCGATCCCGGTCGGCTCCATCACCGACTTCACCGGGCTGCTCAAGACCGAGGTCACCGTCGACGAGGTCAACCAGGCCTTCGCTGCGGCCGCGGCCGACGGGCGCCTCAAGGGCATCCTCAAGTACTCCGAGGAGCCGCTGGTCTCGTCCGACATCGTCGGCACGCCGTACTCGGTGACCTTCGACTCGGGCCTCACCATGGCCATGGGCAACCTGGTCAAGATCCTCGGCTGGTACGACAACGAGTGGGGCTACTCCAACCGCCTCGTCGACCTGGCCAAGATCGTCGGCGCAGCCAACAAGTAAGCGGACGGGCGGCAACCGATGATCAACGGCGTTCCCCAGCTCGAGGACCTCGGCGACGTCGCCGGCAAGCGGGTCCTGGTGCGGTGCGACTTCAACGTGCCGATCCGCGACGGCGTCATCGCCGACGACCTCCGCATCCGGGCCGCGCTGCCCACGCTGCGGTGGTTGCAGGAGCAGGGGGCCACGGTCACGGCGTGCAGCCACCTGGGCCGCCCCAAGGGCGAGCCCGACCCGAAGTACTCGATGGATCCGGTGCGGGCTCGGCTCGCCGAGCTCGCACCGGGCGTCGAGCTGCTGGAGAACCTGCGCTTCGACGCGGGGGAGACCAGCAACGACCCGGCGTTCGTGGCCAAGCTGACCGCCGGCCAGGATGCCTACGTCAACGACGCATTCGGGGCCTCGCACCGGTCGCACGCCTCGATCGTGGGCCCGCCGCTGACGCTGCCGTCCGCCGCCGGCCGCCTCCTGGAGAAGGAGGTCGAGGTGCTCCTCGGGCTCCGCAACGACCCTCGTCGCCCCTTCATCGCCATCCTCGGCGGCTCCAAGGTCTCCGACAAGCTCGGCGTGATCAACGCCCTGCTCGAGGTGTGCGACGGCCTGGTGATCGGCGGCGGCATGTGCTTCACCTTCCTCGCGGCGATGGGCCACCAGGTGGGCTCCTCGCTGCTCGAGGAGGACCAGATCGACACCTGCAAGGAGCTGCTCGACAGCGGTGCGGTCATCCACCTGCCGTCCGACATCACGGCCCTCGGCCCGGGCGGCAAGATCGGTGACCCGTCCGCCGGGGGAGAGGTGCGGCAGTTCGGCCGCAACCTGCCCGACGGCTGGATGGGACTCGACATCGGTCCCGGCACGGCCGCCGAGTTCTCCGACATCATCGCCGAGGCCCGCCAGGTCCTCTGGAACGGCCCGATGGGCGTGTTCGAGGATCCGCGCTTCGAAGCCGGCACCCGGACGGTGGCCGAGGCCGTCGCCGACAACCGGGGCTTCACGGTCATCGGTGGGGGCGACAGCGCCGCCGCCGCCGCCCAGTTCGGCCTGGCCGACCGGATCGATCACGTCTCCACCGGAGGCGGTGCCTCCCTCGAGCTCATCGAGCAGGGCGACCTCCCCGGCCTCGCTGCCCTCCGCGGCGCCCCCAACGCCACCGCCTGAACCACCTTCTGGTCGATCTTCCCCCTCACGGGTGGAACATCGACCAGCACACCCCAGCGCAGCCCGGCAACCCATCGCTTGTGGTCGATCTTCCACCTCCTAGGTGGAAGATCGACCAGAGAACCAGAGGAGCCCTCCATGGCCAAGTCCACCCGCACGCCGCTCATCTCGGGCAACTGGAAGATGCACCACAACCACTTCGAGGCCATCCAGACGGTCCAGAAGCTGGCGTACCTCCTGCACAAGGACGACTACGAGGTGGTCGACGTCTCGGTGCACCCGCCGTTCACCGACATCCGCTCGGTCCAGACCGTGCTCGAGGCCGACGACACGCCCATCTCGATCGGGGCCCAGCACTGCTACATCGAGGAGAAGGGGGCGTTCACCGGTGAGGTGTCGCCGGCGATGCTGGCCAAGCTCAACGTGGAGTACGTGATCGCCGGGCACTCCGAGCGGCGGGAGATCTTCGGCGAGACCGACGACCTCATCAACAAGAAGGTGCAGGCCATCTTGAAGTGGGGGATGACCCCGATCCTCTGCTGCGGCGAGACGCTCGAGGAGCGAGAGGCCGGTGGCACCGACGAGAAGGTGTCGGGCCAGGTGCGCGCCGGGCTCGCCGGGCTGACCCCGGAGCAGGTCGGCGGCTTGGTCATCGCGTACGAGCCGATCTGGGCGATCGGCACCGGGCGCACCGCCACGGCCGACGATGCCCAGGCCACCTGCAAGGTGGTGCGCGACGTCGTGGCCGAGGTCGCCGGAGCCGACGCGGCGGCGTCGGTGCGCATCCAGTACGGCGGCTCGGTGAAGCCCTCGAACGCCGCGGAGCTGATGGCTCAGCCCGACATCGATGGCGCGCTGGTGGGCGGAGCCTCGCTCGTCGCCGAAGATTTCGCGGGAATCGTGCAGTTTCGTCAGAACTCCTGACGCTCCGTCAGGCCACCGCGTCGCTGCAGGTCAGGGGCATCGCGGGGCCCCGGCGGACCGAACGCAGACCATCATGTGAACAGATTCACGAAACGTGCGTTTCACACGGGGTCCGCAAACGTGTTGTTATGGTCGACTTCTGGTGAACGCAGGGTGACCTGTGTCACCGGAATCTCCCCAACCTCAACTGGGGAGGTGCCGGCCCAAAGCCGCTCCTCCCTGCTCCCTGACATGGAGGCACGTGTATGGCAAGGCGAACGTTCCGAACTGGTGTAGTGGCCGGTGCTCTGGCCCTGGCGCTCCTCGCTGCTGGCTGCGGCGACTCGAAGGAGAACTCGAAGTCGACCACCACCAACGCTGGTTCCAAGACCGCAGGCGAGCTCGGCAAGACCGACTGCGGCACCCTGAAGTACGACAAGAATGCGCCGAGCGGTGGAACCTTCACCGACTACGCCTACCTCTCCGACTCCGGCACCAACACCAGCTTCGACCCTGGCGTGGTGCAGACGCTGTCTGAGTCGCAGATCACCACGGGCCTCTACGACGGCCTGACCGACTTCGACTTCAGCAACAAGTGCAACCCCGTCCTCAAGGGTGCGGTCGCCTCGAAGTGGACCGCCAACGACGACGCCACCGAGTACACCTTCGACATCAAGAAGGACCAGGTGTTCTCCGACGGCACGCCCGTGCTGCCCTCCAGCTTCAAGGCTGGCTGGGAGCGGGCCGGCTCGGCTGAGCTCGCCTCGGCCTACGGCTACCTCATCGACTACGTCAAGGGCGGTGCCGACCTCCAGTCCGGCAAGGTCAAGACGCTTCCCGCGATCGTGGCCGACGACACCGGCATGACCCTCAAGGTCACGCTCGACAAGCCCAACGCCGACTTCCCGTCGATCGTCAGCCACCCGTTCTTCTCCCCGGTCGACAAGGCCGACCTGGCGAAGATCGGCAACACGACCGGCTGGGGCACCAAGGGCCTCACCGTCGGCAACGGCCCCTTCAAGCTCCAGACCGCGAACGACCAAGAGGTCGTGCTGGTCCCGAACGACAAGTGGGCCGGCAACGTGTACGGCGACACCAAGGTGAAGGTCGACAAGCTGGTCTTCAAGCAGACCGTCGACGTCGAGACCGCCTACCAGGCGTTCGAGGCCGGCGAGGGCGATGACGCCCCCGTCCCGTCCGGCAAGTACCAGGACGCCCTCGCGGCGTACCCGAACAACTCGATCACCGACCCGAACCTCGGCTCGTACTACTTCGACTTCGGTGAGGACGACCCGCAGCTCGGTGGCACCGACAACGTGAAGCTCCGGCAGGCGATCTCGCTCGCGATCGACCGGAACGAGCTCAACACCAAGGTGTACGAAGAGACCCGCACCGTGTCCACCGGCCTCGTCCCTCCCGGCACCCCCGGGTACAAGGAAGGCCTCTGCGACTTCTGCAAGCTCGACGTGACCAAGGCCAAGCAGCTCTACAAGGAGTGGCAGGACGCCGGCAACAAGCTGACCAAGCCCATCAAGATCAACTTCAACGAGGGCGGCAGCCACGGTGACGTCGCCACGATCATCCAGGCCAACCTGAAGGACAACCTGGGCATCGACGCCGAGCTCGGCAGCGTTGCTGAGGACTACTTCAAGGTCGTCGCCGAACCGGGTGGCTGCAACTTCTGCCGCTCCGGCTGGTACGCCGACTACCCGACCTACGGCAACTTCATGGTCGACCTGTTCTCGAAGGCCTCCATCGGGGGCAACAACTTCGGTCGCTTCAACGATCCGAAGTTCGAGGACCTGATCGCCAAGGCCCAGGCCGAGACCGATGACACCAAGCGTGGAGAGCTCTACAACCAGGCAGAGTCCTACATGCTCAACGACCAGACGGCCGCCGTGCCGCTGGTCTGGTACACGGGCAGCCAGGTGTTCCGCGACACCGTCAAGAACTTCGATCAGCCGCCGCTCGGCATCATGCTGTGGGAGCGGATCTCAGCTGGTAGCTGAGCCAATCCGGTAGTTGACGCGGAGGGGGTCGGGCCCACGGGCCCGGCCCCCTCTTGTCGCCCCAGCCCTGCCCGGCCATTGCCGGTACCGTGTCCTGACTGATTCAAGCGATCCGAGGCCCTGATGGGTTCGTTCCTCCTGCGTCGCACCCTCCAGTTGCTCTTCGTGCTCTGGGGCAGTGCCACCCTGCTCTTCTTGCTCTTCAACGCGCTGCCCACCAACCCCGCTGAGCGCTTCGCCTCGGGTGGTGGGAACCGTGCGCCCGACCCCCAGGTGGTCCACAACCTGGAGGTCAAGTTCGGCATCGACAAGCCGGTGCCCACCCAGTACGTCAACTACATGAAGGGGCTCCTCCACGGAGACCTCGGCACGTCGTACGTCACCAAGGAACCGGTGACCGACATCGTCAAGGAGAAGCTCCCTCCGAGCCTCCGCCTGGCGTTCTGGGCCATCGTCGTCGAGTCGGTGGTCGGCATCGCGGCCGGTGCCCTCTCGGCCCGGAAGCGAAATTCTGCCGGCGACTGGATCACCACCATCACGGCGGTGGTGCTGAGCGCCATCCCCGTGTTCGTGCTCGCCTACCTGATCAAGCAGGTGACCGGCGTGTACGCGTACCAGCACGCCTGGCCGTCGTGGGCGTCGTTCCCGACCATCGGGTACGGGCCCGACAAGTACGTCCTCGGCGTCATCCCCGTCGACGGCACGTGGAAGTACCTGGTGCAGCCGGTGTTCGTGCTGGCGTCGGTGGGCACCGCCATCCTCGCCCGCATCACCCGCACCTCGATGCTCGAGACCATGCGCCTCGACCACGTGCGCACGGCCCGGGCCAAGGGCCTCACCGAGAAGAAGGTGATGAACCGCCACGTGCGCCGCAACGCCATGATCCCGGTGGTCACCGTGATCGGCATCGACTTCGGCACCCTGGTCGGCGCCGCCATCCTCACCGAGACCGTGTTCAACCTGCCCGGGCTCGGGAGCCAGATCGTGGCGTCGGCCAAGGCGTTCGACGCCCCGGTGGTGCTCGGCCTCACGCTGGTGGTCACCCTCGTGTACGGCCTCGCCACCATGGCGGTCGACATCTCCTATGCGTACTTCGATCCCCGAGTGAAGTTGGGAGACGACTGATGTCCGATCTGTTGGCCGCACCCGGCCCCAGCGCATCGAACCCCGACGTCAACGCGTCTCTGAGCGAGGTCGGCCCCAGCCGGTCCCTCGCCAGCGATGCCTGGCGCCGCTTCCGCCGCAACAAGCTCGCCATGTTCGGGCTGGTGCTGGTGATCGTCCTCGCCCTCGTGTCGCTCATCGGCCCGTTCGTGGTGCAGGACCCGCTGAACACCAGCGGCATCGCCAAGGAAGCACCCACCAACCAGCACCTGTTCGGCACCGACCAGCTCGGTCGCGACGTGCTGGCCCGCGTGGTCTACGGCATCCGGCTGTCGCTGTTCATCGGCATCGTCGTGACCCTGATCGAGACCTTCATCGGCATCCTCGTGGGTGCGGTGGCCGGATGGCGCCGGGGCTGGGTCGACAGCGTCCTCATGCGCATCGTCGACATCCTCCTCGGCATCCCGTACCTGGTGCTCGCCCTGGCGATGGTGACCATCATCGGAAAGGGCGTCACCGCGGTGATCCTGACCCTCGCGCTCACGGCCTGGCTGCAGACCGCCCGCAACGTGCGGGCCGGGTTCCTCCAGGCCCGCGAGACGGAGTACGTCGAAGCGGCCAAGGCGGTCGGCGTCTCGTCGAAGCGGATCATGTTCCGCCACATCCTGCCCAACGTGTTCCAGCCCGTGGTGGTGCTCGCTGCGGTCGGCGTCGGCAGCGCCATCCTGGCGGAGGCGGCGTTGAGCTTCCTCGGCGTCGGGGTCAAGAAGCCGGCACCCTCGCTCGGCCTGATGATCTCGGAGTCGCAGTCGTCGTTCAACTCGGCGCCCCACCTGCTGATCTTCCCCGGCGTGGCGATCGCCCTGACCGTGCTCGGCTTCTTGCTCGTGGGCGACGGCCTGCGAGATGCGCTCGACGTGAAGGACACCTGATGACCGACGACTTCACGACCCCCGATCCCACCGCCGGCGAGCCCATCGAGGCGGCCGAGCCGGTCGCGCCGCCCGCCGCCCAGCCCCCGGCCGAGAAAAAGGTCGAGGTCATCCCGGCGTCGGCCGACGTCGCGCTCCAGGGCCCGGCCCTCGAAGACCCCGATCTGCTCGCCGCCGACGAGGGCCCCGCGCCGGAGATCTCCGCGATCAGCCACGGCGACGGTGACCCCACCCTGAACCCGCCGATCCTCGAGGTCAGCGGCCTCACCGTCGACTTCCGGACCGACGACGGCACCGTCCAGGCGGTGCGCGGCGTCGACTTCGCGGTGTCGGCCGGTGAGGTGCTCGCCATCGTGGGCGAGTCGGGCTCCGGCAAGTCGGTCACGGCCATGAGCATCCTCAAGCTGCTGCCGCCGTCGGCCACCGTCGGCGGCGCCGTCCGCTGGCACGGCGAAGACCTGCTCGCCGCCTCCGACGAGCGCATGCGCAAGGTCCGCGGCGCCGAGATCGCCATGATCTTCCAGGACCCGCTGACCGCGCTGAACCCCGTCTACCGGGTCGGCCACCAGATCGTCGAGGCCATCCAGGTCCACGAGAAGCTGTCGAAGAAGGCGGCCCGGGTCCGCGCCATCGAGATGCTCGACCTCGTGGGCATCCCCCAGGCGAACAAGCGCGTCGACCAGTACACGCACGAGTTCTCCGGCGGCATGCGTCAGCGGGCGATGATCGCCATGGCCCTGTCGTGCAACCCGAAGCTGATCATCGCCGACGAGCCCACCACCGCCCTCGACGTCACCGTCCAGGCCCAGGTGCTCGAGGTGCTCGCCGACCTGGCCCACCGCCTGTCGGTCGCCGTGGTCCTGATCACCCACGACCTCGGGGTCGTGGCCGGGATGGCCGACCACATCAGCGTGATGTACGCCGGGCGCGTGGTGGAGGCCGGTGGGGTCGACGCCACGTTCGACTCCACGTCGCACCCCTACACGGCCGGGCTGCTGGCGTCGCTGCCGCGGCTGCACGGCGACATCGATCAGCCGCTGGTGCCCATCGGCGGCCAGCCGCCCTCGATGCTGCACCCGCCCGCGGGCTGCTCGTTCCACCCCCGATGCCTCTTCGCCAAGGAGGAGGCCGGCTGCATGACGGTCATGCCCGAGATGACGCGGCAACCCGGTGGCCAGCTGTCGGCGTGCCACCGCGCCGGCGAGCTGCTGGCTGCGGGCAACCTGGTCCGACGAGTGGAGGTCGAGTCGTGAGCCACCTGATCGAGGCCATCGACGTGGTCAAGGAGTTCCGAGGCCCCCGCCGAGACCCGCTGGGCATGCGCCACCTCACGGTGCACGCGGTCGACGGCGTGTCGTTCACCCTCGACCGGGGCGAGACGCTCGGCGTGGTGGGGGAGTCGGGCTGCGGCAAGTCCACCCTCGGCCGCGTGGTCATGCGGCTGCTGCCGGCCACCGCCGGCCAGGTGCTGCTCGACGGCGAGGACACCGCGCTGCTCGAGAAGCAGGACAAGAAGGCGTTCCGCCGCCGGATGCAGATGGTCTTCCAGGACCCGTACGCCTCGCTCAACCCGCGCATGACGGTGGGCGAGGTGCTGGCCGAGCCGTTCCTGGTCCACGACAAGATCCGTCGCTCCGATGCGCAGGACGAGGTGGCCGAGCTGCTCCAGGTGGTCGGGCTGTCGCCCGAGCACGCCAGCCGGTACCCGCACGAGTTCTCCGGCGGCCAGCGCCAGCGCGTCGGCATCGCCCGGGCCCTTGCGCTCAACCCCGACGTGGTGGTGCTCGACGAGCCCGTGTCCGCGCTCGACGTGTCGATCCAGGCCGGCGTCGTCAACCTGCTCAAGCGCCTGCAGGACGAGCGGGGGATGGCGTACTTCTTCATCGCCCACGACCTGTCGGTGGTGAAGCACATCTCCGACCGGGTGGCGGTGATGTACCTGGGCAAGATCGTCGAGATCGGCACCCGCAACACCATCTACGGCGAGGCCCGGCACCCGTACACGCGGGCGCTCATGTCGGCGGTGCCGATCCCCGACCCCGCGATGGAGCGCCGCCGCAAGCGGATCATCCTCGAGGGTGACGTGCCCAGCCCCATCAACCCGCCCAGCGGCTGCCACTTCCGCACCCGCTGCTGGAAGGCCACCGAGCTGTGCGCCGAGGTGGAGCCGGAGCTCACCGGCGACGCCGAGCACTCGTTCGCCTGCCACCACCCGGTGGAGACCCCCGTCCTGCTCGGATCGGCCTCCACGGCGCCCTGATCAGCGGTGATCCGGCCCTGATTCGGGCACGGCGCTGCATCCGGCTACCATGACACGGCCCTTGGCGACAGGGGCATGCTCTCAGAGAGGTTCGCCTTGCTCACCTATTTCCTCGTCGGACTGCACGTGGTCGACTCGTTGGGTCTCCTGCTGCTCGTGCTGCTGCACAGCGGCAAGGGCGGCGGTCTCTCGGACATGTTCGGTGGCGGCATGGGCGCGGCGGCGCAGGGCTCCACCATGGTGGAGAAGAACCTCGATCGGCTCACGGTGATCGCCGCGCTGCTGTTCACGTTCACCACGTTGGCGCTGGGCCTCTTCTTGTCCACGCCGAGCTGATCACGAGCATTCGGGCTTCCTGGTCGACCCCCTCGGTCGGCTAGGGTTCTCCTCCGGCCGGGTTCGCCCGACCAGCCACGCACTGGTGGCGGAATTGGCAGACGCGCCAGCTTGAGGGGCTGGTGTCCTTAGGGACGTGGGGGTTCAAGTCCCCCCCAGTGCACCAGACCTGACCAGCGGAAACGCTGGTCAGTCGTCTTTTTGGGGTGAGGTCGATCGGGGTTCGCGATCAGCGCGGCGGACCTCCTCGACGTGCGCAGCCGCGGTGGCGGCGGCTTCCTCGGACGCGGCTCCCTGCTGGCGGGCCGCCAGGTACGGGGCGTACCAGTCCCACCAGTGGTGGGGCGGGGAGGCCTTCTCGTAGGGATCGTGGTGCTCGGCCGTCTCCTCCAGGAGCGCGGCGAGCGCATCGACGCCCACGGCTCGGCGTCCCGGGAGCCGGGTCGTGATCTCCTGGAGGACCCAGCCGTTGCCATCGGGATCGCTGTAGGAGGCGAACGATCCGTAGGAGGTCCTCTCGGGTGCCGGGCCCGGCACCCGGCCCTTGGTCCCGGCGTGGTGGAACACCCCGCCCGCGTCGTGGAACACCTCGCTCACCTCGACGCCGCGGCGGACGAGATCGTTGCGGACCGCCTCGAGGTCGGACACGACGAGCATCAGGTCCCGCACCCCGCCGGGGACGGCGGAGGTGAGGTCGGAACCGAAGATGATCGAGCACGCCGAACCGGGCGGCGTCAGCTGCACCACGCGGAAGCCATCGTCGCCGGCCACGTCGGCATCGAGCCGGTACCCGAGGGTCGAGTGGTAGAAGGCCTTGGCCCGATCGACGTCGGTGACGGGGAGGACCACGACCTCCAGCCGCAGGTCGAACGCGGGCCCGTCGGCGGCGCCGGTGCTGTCGTCGGTCGTGTCGGTGCCGCTCATGGCGTCCTCCTGGGTGGCCCGGGGTCGGCAGCCAGGTTCGCGCCGATCGTCCGGCTGTGCTCGCTGGGCTCGGCGGCCTACCGTGGCGGGGACCGATGCGATCAGGAGGTCGGTCGTTCCGGGTGCTGCAGTTCCCCGCCTCGACACGGTGTCGATCGACGCCCCGATCCGCAGGCGCTCGCCGGTTCTACGGCGCCTGCTCGAGTGGCGGGCGGCGCCCGGCGATGGACGGTGGTGCTACGGCGCTCTACCCGATCGCTTGAAGGTGGCGACGAACCGGCCGATGCGGGTCGGTTCCTTGGAGTAGCGGGAGACGGCCGTTCCCCCGCTGACGACCCAGTCCCAGACCTGGGTGCCGACGAGCACGCCGACGGCCACGGCGAAGATCGACCCTGCGGTGAGCCGGAGGTCGGCGCTGGGGGAGGTGCCATCGGAGGTGGCCCAGCTCGTGAGACCGATGAGTCCCAAGGCACCGGGGACGAGGAGCCAGAAGCCCGGGAGGAACGACGCTTGTCGGGGCACCATGGTGGGCAGCCGGGCCAGGAGCGAGGCGGCCAGCACGAGGACGACGGCGCCGGTGAAGGCGCCCATGTGGCTTCCCCACAGTGCATTGCCGCTCAGCTGGGCTGCCCAGGCCGCGTAGAGCACGATCAACAGCCCGGTCATCGCGCCCTTGGGTGCGGAGTTGGTCAGGGCCACTCCGAGCGCGAACAGGCCGACCCCGAGCCATGGTGCCCACGGGCCGAGGAGGTGGGACGACCCGGAGAGCGCCTGGGTGGTGGATACGCCGGCAACCTCGGTTCCGGCGAGGATCCCGAACGCGAGCAGAGCGAGCGACATGATGCCGGACACGAGGCGGCTGGCTCCGGACACCAGCTGGCCCGAGCCGAGCTCGAGGACAGCCGCGGTCAGCGTGGCGCCGGGGAGGAACACGATCAGCGACGCGACGATCGGCCGGATGCCGGTGTCGATCAGCCCGGCCCGGGTCGCGAAGCCGCTGACGGCGGCCACCAGGAAGGCGGCGAGCACCGGAAGCAGCACTCGCAGGGGCGGGCGGGGCCGCACCAGCGGCTGGAGTGCTCCGACGAGCAGGCCGAGCACGGCGGCAGCGGTGACCTCGTGCCGAGATGGACGAAGGACCAGGCACAACCCGGCGCTCAGGACCGCGTACCCGATGATGCTCACCATCGTGCCGAACCGTGGCGGTTGGTCCTCGATCTCGGCGAGCTGGGCCAGGGCGCGGGGGATGTCCACCTCGCCGCGCTCGGCGCGGGCACAGAGGCGCTCGAGGGCGACGATCTGGTCCAGCCGGTGGGAGTCGGCACCCATCGGCGTGACCTCCAGCGTCGTTGGCTCGCCGTCCGAGAGGGCGATCATGACGAACGTGGGGAACGCGCTGACACGGATGCTCGTGGTGCCGTAGGCGCGAGCGATGCGCTCGACGCGGCGTTGCACGTCGTCGACGGTCAGTCCGCTGGTGTTCAGGGCCGCAGCGACCCGCAGCAGGAAGAGGCCGAGGTCGCCGGGCTCATGTTGGCTGTCTGCCACGGCCCTTCCTCACTCCGGTGTCTCGGCAGCGATGGCCTCGAGGCCCCACCTACCTCAGTCGCGGCGCACCATAACAGCGCCGTGGTGAGCTGGCTGGACCGCTGAGCCTCGGACGGTGCCGGGCGGCCCTACCTGCGGGGGATGTCACGACCACCCGCACTGGTGGGTCTACTGTCACGGAGAGTGCAGGGGACACCACCAGGAGCGGGAGCGGACATGGCAGTGGCAACAGCGTCGATCGGCGACGACCAGATCAGAGCCGACCTGAGATCGTTCGGGAAGGTCTGGTGGCTGTTCCTCGTCACCGGGATCCTCTGGCTCTTCGTGGGCTTCGCCATCTTGAGCTTCGACCTCACGTCGGTCGTGCTCATCAGCATCGGGTTCTCCGTGGTGCTGTTCCTGGCCGGTATCGAAGAAGCGGTCCACGCCACCCTGATGGAGGGCTGGCGCTGGCTCCACGGGCTCCTCGCCGTCCTGTTCATCCTGGGCGGTGTCTTCGCCATCGCCTACCCCGGCCAGACGTTCCGGACCCTGGCGATCCTCATCGCCTGGTTCCTCCTCATCAAGGGGACGGCGCTCATCTGCGTCTCCCTCGCCTCCCACGGGATGCCGTGGTGGTGGCTGGGTCTGATCATCGGCGGCATCGACCTCCTGATCGCCCTGTGGGCGATCGGCTACCCCGGACGCTCCGCGGTGCTCCTCGTGCTGTGGGCCGGCATCGCCGCCCTCGCCCGAGGGCTGGCCGACATCGTCATGGCCTTCCAGGTCCGTCAACTGAAGAAGGAGGTCGCGGCATGACCCGTCGAACGATCAGCGTGACCGTGGTGGCGGGCATCAGCCTCCTCCTCCTGCTCACCGGATGCGCCGGCGTGCGCAGCGAGCGCCAGGGCAAGGACGTCGGCAAGGCCATCTGCGACCTGCGCGACGTCGACAACAAGGACGACGCCCAGAAGCAGATCGCCAAGATCAACGAGGACCTGAAGGACGCTCGGCGCATCACCGGCGTCGATGTCAACCAGGACCTGCGGGCCATCGACCAGCAGCTCAGCGATCTTGCCGAGCACGCCGCCCAGGGGAACGGCAACCTCACCCAACAGGACCTTGCGGTCATCCGCCGGAACCTGGACCAGGCGATCTCGAGCACGTCCGACAACGTCCAGCGGTACTACCAGGGCGTCCGCGAAGGCCTCGACACCTGCTACGACAACTGACGGATGGCCCGGCGACCCAGCTCGGCCGCGAGGCTGGTCTGGGTTCCCCATATGGCGAAAAGCCAGTTGGGGAAGGCGTCCACGATGGGGCCCAAGGTCGAGGAGGACCAGTAGCCGTCGTGCACCGTTCCGCGGGCGTTCACTTTGCATTTCGGAGGCCGCTCAACCTGGTCCTTCTTTCCGCGATGAGCGGCGGTCAGACGGCGGCGGAGGTGTCAGCCGACCAGTGCGGCATCGAGGTCGCGCCGCAAATGCCGAGCACATCCTCGGATCGTGTCGCAGCATGGACGCGGGGCTGCGGGGCACGGAGTATGGTCCGAAACCGACGAGCGGTCGTCGTCAACCGAGGGGCAGGTCTTGGCAGTCGTTGCGGTGAATGATCAGGTTGTCCAGGCCTGGTATGGGATGGATGCAGACGAGGTCTGCCAGCAGCTCGGCGTCGATCCTGCGGTCGGCCTGAGCGACGCGGAGGTCTTGGAGCGGCGGGCCCAGCACGGCTCGAACAAGCTCGCCGAGGAGGCGAAGGAACCGAGCTGGAAGGCGTTCGCACGCCAGTACAAGGACCTGATGCAGCTGGTGCTGCTGGGCACGGCGGTGGTCAGCATCATCGCCCTCCAGGACGTGTCCACGGGGCTGGTCATCATCGGCCTCACCGTGCTGAACGCGGTCATGGGGCTCAACCAGGAGGGCAAGGCCGCGGAGAGCGTGGCCGCCCTCCGGCAGATGCTGATCATGACGGCGAGCGTCCGGCGGGGCGGTCAGATCGTGGAGGTCCCCGCCGAGGAGCTGGTGCCCGGGGACATCGTCGGCTTCGAGGCCGGCGACAAGGTCGCCGCCGACGGGCGCATCCTCGTCGCGGCCACGCTCGAGATCGAGGAGGCTGGGCTCACCGGCGAGAGCACCCCGGTGTCGAAGGCGATCGGAGCCGTCGAGGGCGACAACATCCCGCTGGGCGACCGCCTCGACATGGCCTACATGAACTCGCAGGTCACCCGAGGCCGCGGCGAGATGGTGGTCACCGCCACGGGCATGGCCACCGAGGTCGGCCACATCTCCGGGATGCTGAGCGGCGTCGAGCAGGAGAAGACGCCCCTCACCAAGCAGCTCGACCAGCTCACCGTCATCATCACCACGCTGGCGGCCGCCGCCCTGGTGCTCATCGTGGTGCTCGGGCTCATCCGCGGCGATTCGTTCGATGAGCTCTTCCTGGTGGGCATCAGCCTGGCCGTGTCGGCCATCCCGACCGGCCTTCCGGCCGTCGTCACCATGCTCCTGTCCGCGGGCACGCAGCAGCTGGCCGCCGAGGGCGCCATCGTCAAGCGGCTGCGCTCGGTGGAGACGCTCGGGTCCACCTCGGCCATCTGCTCCGACAAGACCGGCACCCTGACGCTCAACCAGATGACCGCCCGGCAGCTGATCATCGCCGGGCGGCGCTTCAGCGTCGATGGCGAGGGGTACTCCACGGTCGGCCAGATCATGCACACGGCAGGGGAGGGATCGGGATCGCTCGACCCGTTCATGCTCCCGATGGCGCTGGCGAACGACGCGGTGATCCGCGACGGCGCCTGCATCGGCGACCCCACCGAGGGCGCGCTCGTGGTCCTGGCCGCCAAGGGCGGGCTGGACGTGGAGGAGACCCGGCGCACCATGCCGCGGGTCGCCGAGGTGCCGTTCGACAGCGACTACAAGTTCATGGCCACCTTCCACGACGTCGAGGTCGACGGCCGGCCGATGGTCCGGTGCTTCGTCAAGGGTGCCCCCGACGTGCTGCTGGCCCGCTCCACCGGGTTCCTCGACGCCGATGGGACGCCGGCCGCGATGGCCGAAGCCGATCTGGCCAAGGTCCTCACCGAGAACGACCGGTTGGCCAGCGAGGGCCTCCGCGTGCTGGCGGTCGCCCGCCGCGACTTCGAGCCGGCCACGGTCGCCGAGCTCGAGGAGCACCTCGCCCTGGTGCAGGACCTCGAGCTGCTCGCCCTGGTGGGCATCGTGGATCCGCCTCGCAAGGAGGCCAAGGACGCCATCGCGCTGTGCAAGGACGCCGGCATCCGCGTGCGCATGATCACCGGCGACCACGCCACCACCGCCGCCGCCATCGCCGCGCAGCTGGGCATCGAGGGCCGGGCGCTCACCGGTGCCGAGTTCGCCGCCATGAGCGACGACGAGCTGCGCGCCGAGCTCGACGGGATCGGGGTGGTGGCCCGCGTCGCCCCCGAGGACAAGGTGCGACTGGTCAGCACGCTCAAGGCCGAGGGGAACATCGTCGCCATGACGGGCGACGGCGTGAACGACGCCCCGGCGCTCACCCGGGCCGACATCGGGGTGGCCATGGGGATCACTGGCACCGAGGTCACCAAGGACGCGGCCGAGATGATCCTCACCGACGACAACTTCGCCACCATCGTGAAGGCGGTGGAGCGCGGTCGGGGCCTCTACGACAACCTGATGAAGTACATCCGGATCCAGATGATCATGCTGACCGGGTTCATCCTCACCTTCGTCGGTGCCGGCATCTTCACCATCGCCAACGGCACCCCGCTGCTGCCCCTGCAGATCCTCTGGATCAACTTCGCGGTCGACGTGGTGCTGGCGTTCGGGCTCGGGTTCGACGCGCCGACGCCGGGGCTGATGAGCCGCACGCCGCGGTCGCCGGATGACCCGGTCATCCCCCGGGCACTCGGTGCCCGGCTGGCGTTCGGCGGGCTCCTCGTCGCCATCGGGACCTTGGTCGCGGTGAACTGGGCGGAGGATCGCCACGGGCTGCTGGTGGCCACGACGATGGGCCTCGTCACCACGTCCCTGCTGCACATCGCAGCCTCGATCGAGTGGCGCGACCCGGTGCACAGCGCGTTCAACCGCAGCACCGTGGCCAACGGGCGGTTCAACGTGCTGATCCTGGCGGCCCTGGGGCTCACGCTGGTGGCCACGTCGCTCGGGGTGCTCCAGCGGATCCTCGGGACGACCGACCTCACCGGCGACCAGTGGCGGGTGTGCCTGATCATCGTGGCCGCCTACGTGGTGCTGGCCGAGGTCGGCAAGGTCCTGGCCCGGCGGTTCGCTCCCGCCTCTGCGATCGTCGGCGGCCCGTGAAGGCCCGTCGCCCGTTCCCCTCAGGAGGACGAACCGATGCCTGACGACCAGGTGCTGAGCACCGAAGCGGCCGACGTCGAGCCGGACGACCTCGTCTCCGACGGGGGCGCCGGTGACGGCGGAGCCCCGCCTGCCGACGCCGACGACGGCGGCCCGAAGCAGGTCCGGTTCCCCACGGCGCTGACGGTGCTGGCGATCGTGCTCGGCGTGGTGTGGATCGCCTCGTTCTTCATCCCCTCGGGGACCTACAAGGTCGATCCCGAGACCGGCGGCCCGGTGCCGGGCAGCTACCACGAGCTGCCTGCGTGCAAGAACGTCGAGGAGGGCACGATCTGCGTCGACAAGTCGGTCGGCGCCCAGTTCAAGCTGCTGTGGCGGGCGCCTCCGAACGGCCTCTACGGCATCCAGAGCGCGACCACCCAGTACGTCAGCCCCGATGAGGAGGGGTTCCTCTACGGCTCGGCGCAGATCTTCTTCTTCGTGCTCGCGGTCGGTGCCTTCATCACCGTGACGATGAAGACCGGCGCCATCGAGACCGGCATCGGCCGGCTCGCCAAGCGGTTCTCCAAGACCCCGATCGTGCTGATCGTGGTCCTGATGGCGATCTTCGCCCTGGGAGGTACGTCCTACGGGATGTGGGAGGAGACCCTCGGCTTCTTCGCGCTCCTCGTGCCCCTGGTGCTGGCGCTGGGCTACGACCGGATGGTGGCGGTGTCGATCATCTTCCTCGGCGCGGGCACCGGCGTGCTCTGCTCGACGGTCAACCCCTTCGCCACCGGCGTCGCCTCCGACGCGGCCGGCATCGGCCTGAGCGACGGCCTCGGCCTCCGGGTGATCATGCTCGTCGTGCTGGTGCCGCTGGCCGCGGCCTACGTGATCCGGTACGCGCACAAGGTCCACGCCGACCCGGCGAGCTCGTTGGTGGCCGGCGACCTGCCGCCCGGAGAGGACGCTGCGTTCCTCAAGGACGCCGATGTCGAGGTGCCCGAGCTCACGGGTCGTCAGAAGGCCGTCCTCGTGGTCTTCTTCGGGGCGTTCCTGATGATGATCTACGGGTTCATCCCGTGGAACGACCTGTGGGACACCTTCTTCTCGAAGAAGTTCCCGCTGCCCACGTTCGGGAGCTTCTACTTCACGGAAGCCTCGATGCTGTTCCTGGTGGGTGCGGTGGTGATCGGCCTCATCGCCAAGTTCGGGGAGAAGAAGACGGTCGACACGATCGTGGCCGGCGCCGCCGACTTCCTGGGCGCGGCCCTGGTGATCGTGGCCGCCCGCGGGATCACCGTGGTGATGAAGAACACCTACATCACCGACACCGTCCTGCACTGGATGGAGGACGCGGTCAAGGGCTCCACGGCCGCCAAGTTCTCGGCCGTCGCCTTCCTCGTGAACATCCCGATCGCCTTCTTGGTGCCGTCGTCGTCGGGCCACGCCGCGCTCGTCATGCCCATCCTCGCCCCGCTCGCCGACTTCGCCGGGGTGCAGCGCTCGATGACGGTCACCGGCTTCCAGTCGGCGTCGGGCTTCGTCAACCTGCTCACCCCGACCTCCGCGGTGGTCATGGGCGGCCTGACCCTCGCGAAGGTCCGCTACGACCGCTACCTGCGGTTCCTGGCCCCGTTCCTCGCCGTCGTCTTCGTGCTCGTGATGATCGCCATGGTCGTCGGCGCCAACTTCTACGCCACCTAGGAGCCCAAGCGTGCAACCCGTCCCCCGTCCATCGAACTCACCAGTGGAGCTGCGCCGATGAGGATCGTCGTCGCCCTCGGCGGCAACGCCCTGCTCCGCCGCGGCGAGCCCATGACCGTCGAGAACCAGCGGGCCAACGTCGCCGTCGCGTGCGAGCAGCTGGCCCCGCTGGCCGTCGAGCACGACCTGGTGATCTCCCACGGCAACGGCCCGCAGGTGGGTCTCCTCGCGCTCGAAGGTGCGGCCTACAAGGAGGTGCCGACCTACCCGCTCGACGTGCTCGGCGCCGAGTCGCAGGGGATGATCGGCTACCTGCTCGAGCTCGAGCTCGCCAACCGGCTGCCCGCCGACCACCCGGTCATGGCGATGCTCACGATGATCGAGGTCGATCCGGCGGATCCGGCCTTCGACGAGCCCACCAAGCCGATCGGTCCGATCTACGACCCGGCCGATGTCGCCGCCCTCGCCGTCGAGCGCGGGTGGACCTTCCGGGCCGACGGTGAGCACCAGCGCCGGGTGGTCGCCTCGCCGGCCCCCAAGCACATCTACGAGCTGGACCAGATCGCCGCGCTGCTCGGCACCGGGTGCTCGGTGATCTGCGCCGGCGGGGGAGGGATCCCGGTGGCCCGGGATCGCAACGGCCGGCTCTACGGCGTGGAGGCGGTCATCGACAAGGACCACGCCAGCGCCCTGCTCGCCCGCCAGCTCGAGGCCGACCTCTTCGTCATGGCCACCGACGCCGATGCGGCGTACACCGGCTGGGGCACCCCCGAGCAGGCGCCGATCCGGCGGGCCGATCCCGACACGCTCCTGATCGAGCACGGCAGCGAGTTCGCCGCGGGATCCATGCTCCCCAAGGTCACCGCGGCGTGCGACTTCGCCCGCCTGACCGGCCAGCGGGCCGTGATCGGCCAACTCGCAGACATCGAAGAGCTGGTGGCCGGGACCGCCGGCACCAGCATCACCAACCAGGAGGATTGAACATGCCGTTGGGCGTCCATTCAGAGGTCGGCAAGCTCCGCAAGGTCATGGTCCACCGTCCGGGCCTCGAGCACGCGCGGCTGACTCCGTCGAACGCCGAGGACCTCCTCTTCGACGACGTCATCTGGGTGGCGAAGGCCAAGCAGGAGCACGACGCGTTCGCGGAGGTCATGCGCGAGCGCGGCGTCGAGGTCTTCGAGGTGGAGACCCTGCTGGCCGAGGCGCTCGCCGACCCGGCGGCCCGGGCCTGGGTCAGCGACCACGTGCTCAACGAGCGCCAGGTCGGGATCGGCGCGTCCGACCGGGCACGCGAGTGGGTGGACACGGCATCGCCGGTCGACGTGGCCGACTTCCTCATCGGTGGCATCACCCGCGCCGACGTCGAGCAGGACCTCGGCCTCGTGTGGGAGGCCGCCGACCCCACGGCGATGCTGCTCCCGCCGCTGCCCAACTTCCTCTTCCAGCGCGACCCGTCGTGCTGGATCTTCGACGGCGTCACCATCAACCCGATGACCAAGCCGGCCCGCAAGCCCGAGTCGATGCTCGTCGAGGCCGTCTACACGTTCCACCCCCTGTTCAAGGACGAGGACTTCAACGTCTGGCTCGGCGGCGCGGATGAGGACTGGGGCCGGTGCCACGTCGAGGGCGGCGACGTGCAGCCCATCGGCAACGGCACCGTCATGATCGGCATGGGCGAGCGCACCAGCCCGCAGGCCGTGCTGATCATCGCCCGCGAGCTGTTCCGGAAGGGATCGGCGAAGCAGGTGCTGGCGGTGAGCCTGCCGAAGTCGCGCAGCTACATGCACCTCGACACGGTCATCACGATGTGCGACCGCGATCTCGTCACGCTGTTCCCCAACGTGGTCTGGGGCGCGCGCACCTGGACGATCCGTCCGGGCGACAGCCCCGAGGACCTGGTCGTCGAGGAGTTCGACGGCACGCTGGTCGACGCCATGGGCGCTGCGCTCGAGGTGAAGGAGATGCGGGTCGTCGAGACCGGTGGCGACTCGTTCGGCGCCGAGCGCGAGCAGTGGGACGACGGCAACAACGTGGTGGCGCTCGAGCCCGGCGTGGTCGTGGCCTACGAGCGCAACACCGGGAGCAACACCGCCCTGCGCAAGGCCGGCATCGAGGTCATCACCATCGAGGGCTTCGAGCTCGGCAAGGGCCGAGGCGGCGGCCACTGCATGACCTGCCCACTCGAGCGCGACGCCTGACCCGAGCGCGACGCCTGACCCGAGCACCTACCCAGAGAGACGACACACCAGATGGCCCTGAACCTCCACAACCGCTCCTTCCTCAAGGAGATCGACTTCTCGCCCAAGGAGATGCGCTTCCTGCTGCAGCTCGCCGGCGACCTGAAGACGGCGAAGTACGCCGGCACCGAGAGCCGGTCCCTCGCCGGCAAGGAGATCGCCCTCATCTTCGAGAAGACGTCGACGCGCACCCGCTGCGCGTTCGAGGTCGCCGCCCACGACCAGGGCGCCACCGTCACCTACCTCGATCCGAGCGGCTCGCAGCTCGGGCACAAGGAGTCGATCGCCGACACCGCCCGGGTGCTCGGGCGCATGTTCGACGCCATCGAGTTCCGCGGCAGCGCCCAGACCGATGTGGAGGAGCTCTCCGCCTACGCCGGCGTCCCCGTCTACAACGGCCTCACCAACGAGTGGCACCCCACCCAGATGCTCGCCGACTTCCTCACCATGCACGAGGCCTCGTACAAGCCGTACGAGGAGATCACCTACGCCTACCTGGGTGACTGCCGGTACAACATGGGTCGATCGCTGCTGATCATGGGCGCGCTGATGGGCTCCGACGTGCGCCTGTGCGGCCCGACCTCGCTGCAGCCGCCGGCCGATGTGGTGGCCCTCGCCAACGACCTGGCCGCCACCACGGGCGCCCGCATCACCATCACCGACGATCCGGCCGAGGCGGTGGCGGGCGCCGACTTCATCCACACCGACGTCTGGGTGTCGATGGGCGAGGACAAGAGCGTCTGGCTCGAGCGCGTCGAGCTGCTGCGCTCGTACCAGATCAACGCGGCGCTGATGGCGTCCACCGGGAACCCCCGCACGAAGTTCATGCACTGCCTCCCGGCGTTCCACGACAGCAACACGGTGGTGGGCGCCGAGATCATGGGGGAGACCAACATGCCCGAGGGCATCGAGGTCACCAACGAGGTGTTCGAGTCGGCCGCCAGCATCGTGTTCGACCAGGCGGAGAACCGCCTCCACACCATCAAGGCGGTCCTGGTGGCCACCCTTGGAGGGTGATCCTCCGGTGACGGACGCGGCGCCGGCGCCGGGGGGTACCCTCGGTGTCCGGCAGGCCGCGTTCATCGGCGTCGGTGCCATGGTCGGCGCCGGGATCTTCTCGTTGCTGGGAGCAGCTGGTGAGGTGGCTGGATCCGCGGTGTGGATCTCGTTCCTCCTCGCCGGCGTCATCGCCATGCTGCAGGGGTACTCGTTCGCCAAGTTCGGCGCGCGCTACCCGTCGGCCGGCGGCCTCCTCGAGTACGTCATCCGCGGCTTCGGCGACGGGCACGCCACCGGCGTCATGGCCTGGCTCATCTACGCCGTCAACGCCATCATCACCGCCATGGTCGCCGTCTCGTTCGGCTCGTACGCCAGCGAGGCGATCGCCGGCGGGAGCGAGGTGTGGCTCAAGGTGTTCGCGGTGGGCGTCGTGGCGGCGATGACGCTGCTCAACGTGGTCGGTTCGGAGGCCGTGGCCCGGGTCCAGACCCTGGTGGTGGTCATCGTCATCGGGATCCTGTCGGTGTTCGCCGTGGTCACGCTGGCCAACGCGCAGGCCCACCTCCTCGCCCCATCGGGCTACCCGCCCTTCAAGGACATCGTGTCCGGCGTGGCCCTCACCTTCTTCGCCTTCCTCGGCTTCGGCGTCATCACGTTCACGGCCAAGGACCTCCGCGACCCCCGTCGCGACCTGCCCCGAGCCATGTACCTCGCCCTCGGCATCGCCACGGTGATCTACCTCGCGGTCTCGCTGGGCGTGTTCGGCACGCTCACCGTCCAGCAGGTGATCGACTCGGGCGGCACGGCCCTCGCGGTGGCGGCCGAGCCCACGCTGGGACGAGCCGGGTACTGGATGATGAGCATCACCGCCCTGTTCGCCACCGCCGGGGCCACCAACGCAGGCCTGTACCCGGCGACGGGACTGTGCGATCAGATGGCCGCGGTGGGTCAGTTCCCTCCGGCGATGGCCCGACGGGTGGGCGATCGGCTCTCGGTCGGCCTCCTCGGCACGGCGGTGGTGGCGATGGTGCTCGCGGCGCTGGCCGACCTGAGCTCGATCGCCTCGATCGGCAGCGCGGTGGCCCTCATGGTCTTCACGCTCATCACCGCCTCGCACCTGCGGGTCCGCTCCGAGACGGGGGCCAACCCGGTCGTGCTCGTCGTCGCCCTGGTCGCGACGGGAACCGTCCTGGTCACCTTCGCCGTCACCACGCTCGTGCACGAGCCGGCGACCCTGTGGCTGCTCGCGGGCATCGTGGGCCTCAGCGCGCTCGGTGATGTGTGGTGGAAGCGGAAGCGGCCGGCCGCCGCGGCCGATCCGTCTCCCTAGCGCGGTGCGCAAGACCGTGGTTCGCTGAACGAGGACAGGAGACCGGTGCGATGACGACGTTGGACGAGACCGAGATCGAAACCGAGACCGTGGCATGGCACGCGCTGGCCGTGGACGAGGTGGCGCGCCGGCTCACGACCGACCTGGACGCGGGGCTGAGCCCGACCGAGGTCGAGGACCGCTTGGCCCGCTTCGGTCCCAACTCGCTGGTGCCCGAACCGCCGCCCACCCTCTGGCAGGTGGCCAAGGGCCAGCTGCTGAACCCGATGAACATCATGCTGATCATCGTGGCGGTGGCCAGCTACTCGATCGGGCAGGTCGCCACCGGGCTGGTCGTCACCGTGCTCGTGACCTTCAACGTGGTCATGGGCAGCAGCCAGGAGCGCAAGGCGCAGGCGAGCGTGGAGGCGCTGTCCCAGCTCCAGGTGCCGCACGCCCGGGTGCGGCGGGACGGCCACGTCGAGCAGATCGAGTCGCCGGGGCTCGTTCCCGGCGACGTGGTGCTGCTCGAGGCCGGCGACCTCGTCCCGGCGGATGGGCGGATCGCGGTGTCGGCCACGCTGGAGGTCCAGGAGGCGGCGCTGACGGGGGAGAGCGCCCCCGTGCCGAAGGACGCGTCGGTGATCGGCGTCGGCGACGTGGCGCTCGGCGATCGGACCAACCTGGTGTTCCAGAACACCCAGGTCACCCGGGGCACGGCCACCTTCGTGGTGACCGACACCGGCGAGCTGACCCAGATGGGCCGCATCGCCGACATGGTCACCGCCACCAAGCGGACGCGGTCGCCGCTGCAGATCGAGCTCGACGCGATGACGAAGGTCTTCGGGCTGCTCGCCTGGATCGCCGTCATGATCATCGCCGGGGTCGGCTGGGCCAGGGGCCAGGACACCGACACCCTGCTGCTGCTGTGCATCTCGACGGCGATCTCGGCCATCCCCACGGGCCTGCCGACGTTCGTGCAGACGATGCTCGGCTCGGGTGCCAGGAAGCTGGCCGACGAGCAGGCGGTGGTGAAGTCGCTGACCGATGTCGAGACCCTCGGCGGTACGACGGTCATCAACAGCGACAAGACCGGCACGCTCACGATGAACGCCATGACGGCCACCGAGCTGTTCGCCGGCGGCCAGTGGTTCCACATCGAGGGCGGGGGCTACTCGAAGCAGGGGGCCATCCGCGGGGCAGCGGGCGATGAGACGCCCGACTTCCGCCCGCTCGCACTCGGGCTGACGCTGTGCACCGATGCCACCGTCGGCGATGACGAGTCGGTCATCGGCGATCCGACCGAAGCCGCCCTGGTGGTGCTCGCCGCCAAGGTCGGGGTCGACGCCGAGACGTCACGGTCGGAGCTGCCCCGGGTCGCCGAGGTGCCCTTCGACTCCGAGTACAAGTTCATGGCGACCTTCCACGATCGCCCGGAGCGCTGGCAGATCGCCCTGCTGACCGAGCCCCACTTCACGACGGTCAAGGGCGCGCCCGACGTCGTCCTCGAGCGGTGCAGCTCGGCGCTGTGGCGAGGCGAGGTGGTGCCGATCGACCAGGTGCGAGACGAGCTCCTGGCCTCCAACCAGCGGTTGTCCGAGCGAGGCCTCCGGGTGCTGGCCTTCGCCGCCCGGCCGCTCACGGCCGCGGCCATGGAACGGGTGGCCGTGGACGCCATGGCCGAGGTGCAGGACCTGGTCCTCGTCGCGCTCGTCGGCATCATCGATCCGCTCCGCGCCGAGGCGGTCGCCGCGGTCGACGTGGCGCTGCGCGCCGGCATCGACGTCCGGATGATCACGGGCGACCACACCATCACCGCCCGCGCCATCGCCGACCAGCTCGGCCTCGGCGAAGGGGTGATCACCGGCACCGACCTCGGTCGGCTCACCGACGAGCAGGTCCTCGAGCAGCTGCCGCGCCTGCACGTCTTCGGGCGCGTCGCCCCCGAGGACAAGGTCCGCCTCGCCCGGCTCATGCAGGAGGACGGCCAGGTCGTGGCGATGACCGGTGACGCCGTCAACGATGCCGCCGCCTTGAAGCAGGCCGACGTGGGTGTCGCCATGGGCAGCGGCTCCGAGGTCACCAAGCAGGCCGCCAAGATCATCCTGACCGACGACAACTTCGCCACGCTGGTCAAGGCGGTCGAGCTGGGCCGGGACATCTACCGGCGCATCTCGACCTACGTGCGGCTCCAGCTCACGATCCTGTCGTCGGTGCTGCAGCTGATGGTCCTGGCCACCATCTTCAACGTCAACGGCGGCGTGGCCCTCTTCCCGATGCAGCTCCTGTTCTGCAAGTTCTTCGTCGTCGTGACCGTCGTCGTCGGCTTCATCGCCGACGTGGCCGACCCGAGCGTCATGCACCGGCCACCCCGCAAGCCGGGCTCGACCATCGTCACCGGCGCGCAGATCGTCCGGTGGGCGGTCCTCGGGTTCCTCGTCGCCGGCTCGGCCCTGGCGGTCCTGTCCTGGGGCCCCGACGAGCCCAGCACCACCGCCGCCTCGGCCTCCATGACCATGGCGTTCGCCATCGTCGCCCTCAGCGCCGTCAACCTCGGCGTGGTGGTCCGGCGCGAGCGCGAGGTCCCGTGGTCGTCGCCCTTGTTCCCGTACTTCGGCTGGCTCATGCTCGGGTGGGCCCTCACGTGGGCGGCGGTGGAGCTCCCCATGCTCCAGCGCCTGCTCGACACGCAGTCCCTCACCGGCGATCAGTGGGCGGTCGTGGTGGCCTTGTCCCTGCTGATGCCGGCCGTGGCCGCCGTCGATCGCATCATCCAGGTGCGCCGTACCGCCACCGATCCCATCCTCGCCACCACCGGAGCAGAAGCATGAGCAAGCACCACAAGGACCACGGCAGCGGCAAGGCCGAGCACCACGATGGAGCGGCCGTCGAACCCGATGGCGACGGCCGGCTGAAGCGCAAGGCCTACGAAGCCGAGCTCGAACGGCTCCAGGTCGAGCTGGTCGCCCTCCAGCAGTGGGTGGTCGCCACCGGAGCGAAGGTCTGCATCGTGTTCGAGGGCCGCGACACGGCCGGCAAGGGCGGCGTGATCAAGCGCATCACCGAGCGGGTCAGCCCCCGCGTGTTCCGGGTGGTCGCGCTGGCAGCGCCGACGGAGCGCGAGCAGAGCCAGATGTACATCCAGCGCTACATCCCGCACCTGCCCGCCGCCGGCGAGGTCGTCATCTTCGATCGCTCCTGGTACAACCGGGCCGGCGTCGAGCGGGTCCTCGGCTTCTGCACCGAGGAGGAGTCCGAGAAGTTCCTCACCCAGGTGCCGGCGGTGGAACAGGCCATGGTCGACAGCGGGATCCTCCTCCGGAAGTACTGGCTCGACGTCGGCCCCGAGGAGCAGACCCGCCGCCTCGAAGCCCGTGCCCACGACGGCCGGAAGACCTGGAAGCTGAGCCCCATGGACCTGAAGTCGTACCGGCACTGGTACGACTACTCGATCGCCCGCGATCGGATGTTCGCCACCACCCACACCGACTGGGCGCCGTGGTCGGTGGCCGACTCCAACGACAAGCGCCGGGCCCGGCTCAACATCATCAGCCACCTGCTCGACTCCATCCCCTACGAGCACCTGCCGGAGGACCCGCCGAAGTTCCCGCACCGCCAGGACGACCCCGGCTACGTGGAGCCCGAGCCGCACTTCGATCCGGTTCCCGAGCGCTTCTGACCCCGCCGCGACCCCTACGGGGGCGCGAGCGGGCCGCCGGGCCGCCGAGCTGCCGGAGCTCCATGCGCGACTCGCGATCGATGGCGTTAGGGTCCCGCCCATGGGCATCTCGAACGACGACATCAACGTCTCCTCCGACTCCGACGAGGAGCTCCCGATCACGGGAGACACCGACGGAACCGATGGTGGCGACACGGACGGCACTGACGGTGGCGACACCGATGGGACCGATGGTGGCGACACCGATGGGACCGATGGTGGCGACACCGATGGGACCGATGGTGGCGACACCGATGGGACCGACGGTGGAGACACCGATGGGACCGACGGTGGAGACACTGACGGCACCGACGGTGGAGACACCGATGGCACCGACGGTGGAGACACTGACGGCACCGACAGCTGATCCGAGCCACCACGAGTGGCTCGTACGGAGGCAACCGCACCCCGATGCACCGGGGCTCGCCGACCTCGTCGATGACGTCGAGCAGTTCCGCGCCCACGACGTCTACCGGCAGCCCCGGGTCACCTCCCCGTCGCGGCGCCGGGATCCGGCGCGCTTCGCCGACCCGGACGCGCTCTGGTCCGACCTGCTCGGCCGCTCCACCAGGCGGCCGGGCTTCCGGCTCGTCCGGGAGGGCACCACGACCGATCCGGGGCGGATCACCCGCCGGGCCCGCATCGGCAACCGCGACCTGACCGACCTGGCCGCGCCCAACGAGGTCATCGACGGCTACCGCGGCGGCGCAACGGTCGTGCTCCAGGGCCTGCACCTCACGGACCCGGCGCTGGCGCGGTTCGCCAACAACCTGGCCCTCGACCTGGACCAGCCGGTGCAGATCAACGCCTACCTGTCGCCGTCGTCGGCGCGCGGGCTCGACATCCACTTCGACTACCACGACGTGTTCGTGGTGCAGCTCGAGGGGACCAAGCGCTGGCGGGTCTGGGCCCCGACCGAGCGCACCCGGGATCCGATCGGCGGGAAGCACGCCATCCCTCGGCCCACCCTCGACGAGCTGGGTGATCCGCTCCTCGACCTCGTCCTGGAGGCCGGCGACGTCCTCTACCTGCCCCGCGGGCACCCGCACGTGGCCGAGACCACCGATCGGGCGTCGTCGCACCTCACGGTCGGGGTGCTGGCCATCACCTGGCACCGCATCGTGCGCCAGGCGATCGACGCCGAGGTCGACGCCGGGCGCCTCCGGTCGTCCATCTCGCTCTCGGCCCTCGGGCCCGATGGGGTGGGATCGGCGCCGGCCCTGGCCACCGAGGCCCCGACCGTCCCCGACCTCACCGAGCTGCCGCTCGACCTCCGGTCGCTGAGGGTGCGCCGATGGATCGCGCGAGAGATCTGGAGCCGCCAGGCATCCACCCGGCTCCGACCCCGGTGCCCGGTCGAGCCGGCCGTCGCCGACGGTCCGCTGGTGATCGCTCCCGGCCCGGTGATCACGCTGAGCCGATCGGCCGCCCGCTCGCAGCTGTTCGTCGGGGATCGCACCATCTCGATGCCCGACGAGGCCCACCCGTTCCTGGCCGCGCTGCTGCTCGCCGAGGGCCCGGTCCGTCGAACCGAGCTGCCCGGCCTCGACGAGGCCTCGTCGGCGGTCGTCACCCTCCGGCTGCTCGACGAAGGGGTGCTCGTCGCCCATCGCCCCGAGCCGGTGCGATGACCGACCGGTTCGTGTGCTCGGATGCGTCCGAGCGGCGCGACGAGGGCGTGGTGGCGACCGCATCGCAGGTCCGCGGCTGGCTGCTCGTCGAGGTCCACGGTGCCTGGGGGGTCGATGCCGTCCACGAGAGCCACCTCGGCGCCCACGTGCCCGAGGGGTGGAAGGCCGGCCTGCAGCGGCGGGGCATCCGGCCGATCTGCATCCGCCCGGCGGCGCGGGCCGAGGACCCCGGGACCGCACGGGTCTTCTTCGTGGTGGCGGCGCGGCCCGGCCGCACCCAGGGGGCGGTGTGGTCCCGCACCCTGCCGACGCTGTCGGCGGTGCCGTACGTGACCGACGAGCTCCGCCTCGGCCAGGACCCCCACGGCTGGGAGCGCCACGCCGACCGCCTCGTGCTGGTGTGCACCAACGGCAAGCACGACCAGTGCTGCGCCAACCGCGGTCGACCCGTCGTGCGCCACCTGCGCGACTCTCGCTGGGCCGACCAGGTGTGGGAGTGCTCGCACATCGGCGGCGACCGCTTCGCCGCCAACCTGGTGGTGCTCCCCGACAGCCTCTACTTCGGGCGGATGGAGCCCGTCGAGGCCGAGGCGCTCCTCGATGCCCATGACGACGGCCAGCTCGCCCTCGAGTGGTTCCGGGGCCGGTCGACGCTGCGGTTCGCCGAGCAGGCCGCCGAGCACGCACTGCGCACGGCCCTCGACGTGCGGGGCGTCGACGACGTGGTGATCGCTCCTTCGGATCAGGCCGAACGGGTACGGGCGCACGTGCGGGGGATCGGCACGATCGACGTGTTGGTGCAGACCACGGTGGCGCGCAGCGACGAACCGCTCACGTGCCACGGGACGCCCGACCAGGTGGTGCCCAGCTACTTCGCCACCGAGCTGATCGAGGTCGCCGCGGATCCAGGACCGGCCCCTGCCGCCTCCTGAGCCCGGCGGGGTGTGGTTGGGGCCGCCGGCGGGTACCGCAGGACGTGCCCGCCATCCAGGATCCCGAAGCCGCAGCCCGCGCCGCCGGCCTCCGCTACGTCGACGATGCCGCGCCCGGGATCACCCGGCGCCGGCGCGGCAAGGGCTTCAGCTACACGGGGCCGGGTGGGCGGCCGGTCACGGCCGCGGTGCGGGAGCGCATCGACGTCCTGGCGATCCCGCCGGCGTGGGTCGACGTGTGGATCTGCCCACGGGACGACGGCCACATCCAGGCGACCGGGCGCGATGACCAGGGCCGCAAGCAGTACCGCTACCACGACGGCTGGCGCACGGCCCGCGACGCCGACAAGTTCGCGCAGCTGGCGTCGTTCGGCGTGAGCCTGGCCCAGATCCGCCGCCAGGTCGCCACCGACCTCGCCCGGCGCGACCTGCCCAAGGAGCGCGTGCTGGCGCTGGTGGTCCGGCTCCTCGACGAGACCCTGATCCGCGTCGGCAACCCGGAGTACGCCAAGAACGAGTCGTTCGGCCTCACCACGCTCCAGCCCCGGCACGTCGAAGTGGACGGGCCGGAGATCACCTTCGAGTTCACCGGCAAGAGCGGAGCCGAGCACGAGGTGACCGTGGAGGGCCGCCGGCTCAGCGCGACCCTGCAGGCCTGCGAGGAGCTCGACGGCCAGCAGCTCTTCTCCTACCGGTCCGGGGACGAGGTCCACGACATCGGGTCCCACGACGTGAACGACTACCTGCGCGACATCGCCGGTCCGGACGTGAGCGCCCGCGACTTCCGGACCTGGGGCGGCACGGTCACGGCCGTCGAGCACCTCGGCCCGCAGGCCGTGCCGGCCTCGGAGTCCGAGGGCACGTCGGTGTTCCTCGCCGGGATCGACGCAGCGGCGGAACGGCTGGGCAACACCCGCGACGTGTGCCGGGCCTCGTACGTGCACCCCGTGGTGGAGCGCAGCTTCCGGGACGGAGACCTGCGCGAGGCCTGGCGGCGGTCCCGGCGCACCCGACGGCTCACGAGGGCCGAGCGGGCCACGCTCCGCCTGCTGGTGGACGAGGCGGCCCAGGTGTGACGTGCAGGGCGGTGTGCGGCTAACGGCCCACCGCTCGCTCGAGCTCCGCCTTGTTCATCTTCGAGCGGCCCTTGATGTTCCGGTGCTTGGCCTCTTCGTACAGCTGGTCGCGGGTGCGGCCGCCGGCACCACGGTGCGAGCGGAGGCCACCGCGGCGCCCGGACGAGATGTCGTCGGTCGACGTCTTGCTCACCGTCTTCGCCTCGCCGGCGCGGGCCCGCTCCTTGTTGACCGTGCGAGCCGCGATCTCCTCGGCCTCGTCCTCGCCCTTGCCACGATCTTCGAGGCCATCTCGGATGTGCTCGTACTGGCGCTCGCGCTTCTTGCTCCACGACCGTGGCATGGGCCCTCCTACGGGGATGGTGGGGTTCGGTGCCTCAGGCGTCGACCGCCGGCATCGGCGCCGGGTCGGGCATCGGGGGGATCGGAACGGGTGCCGGCATTGGCGGCGACGGGGTGGGCACCGGCTCGGGCCCGGGGCCGGGCGGCGTGGGCGGGTCGCCGGGCGCCGGCTCGGGCGCCGGCGGTCCTGGTGGCGTGGGTGGCACCTCGGGCTGCGGCGTCGACATGGTCTGGGAGTACCCGCGAGGGGAGCGATCCATCCCTCGGCCGTTCCGGGCGTGGCCGCGCTGCCGGGTGACGTCGAGGTCAGCTCGAGGCGGCGGTGAAGTACCCCTGGACGTCGATGACGTAGTGGGTCGGGCCCCCGTAGCTCCTGAGGGTCAGGTCCCGGAGCCCGGTGGCGGCCAGGGCGACGATCCCGGTGTTGGTCACGCCCTGCCCGGCCGTGAAGTTCAGGAACGTGGCGTTCGGTGGCGCGCTGCCGCTCGGCCAGGTGCGCAGGTAGCCGTTGCGGCTGGGCGTGACGGCGGTGACCGAGGCCTCGACGGCGGTGGCGCCGTCGGGGATGGCGCAGCCGCCGGCCTGGCCGCCCTGGGCGGCGAACGCCCCGCCGGTGCCGGCGAGCTGGACGCTGCGCACGGCCCCGGGTGCGAAGGCCCCGCCGGCGACACGGGTGTCGACCTCCCGGCACGGCGAGGTGGGCACGAACACCGAGCCGGTCACGCCGCTGGGCAGGCCCGCAGGCTTCGTGAAGTAGCCCTGCACGTCGATCACGTAGTGGGTCGGTCCCCCGGAGCTGCGCAGGGTGAGGTCGTCGTCGCCGGTCGCGGCGAGGGCGAGGGCACCCGTGTTGGTGATGCCCCGGTGCTCCGTGAAGTTCAAGAAGGTCGCGGTGGGCGGCGCCTGACCGGTGGGCCACGTGCGCAGGTAGCCGCCGCCGCGGGGATCGACGGCGGTGACCGAGGCCTCGACGGCGGTGGCGCCGTCGGGGACGGCGCAGCCGCCGGGCTTGCCGCCCTGGGCCGAGAACCCTGGTCCGCTGCCGGCGAGCTGGACGCTGCGGACCGTGCCCGACCCGAAGCCGCCGCCGGCCTGCCGGGTGTCGACGGCACGGCACGGCTGGATCGCCACGTACACCGAGCCGGTCACACCGCTCGGCAGCGCGGTCGCCGTGGCGAAGTAGCCCTGCACGTCGATCACGTAGTGGGAGGGCCCGCCGAAGCTCTTCAAGGTGAGGTCCTCGACTCCGGCGGCGGCCAGGGCCAGGGCGCCGGTGTTCGTCACGCCCTGGTGGGTGGTGAAGTTCAGGAACGTGGCGTCGGGAGGCGAGCTTCCGGCCGGCCAGGCCCGGAGGAACCCTCCGTGGGTCGGGGCCACGGCCGTGACCGAGGCCTCGACGGCGGTGGCGCCGTCGGGGATGGCGCAGCCGCCGGGCTTGCCGCCCTGCGCCGAGAACCCCGAACCGCCGCCGCCCACCTGGAAGCTGCGCTGCGCGCCGGGACCGAAGGCGCCGCCGGCCTTGCGGGTGTCGACGACCCGGCACGGCTCGATGGGGACGAAGACCGACCCGGTCGGACCGGTCGGGATGGTCGCGTGCGGCGTCACGCTCGCCGATGACCCCGACGCCGCTCCGGTGCCCACGGAGTTCACCGCGGCCACCTTGTACGTGTACGTGGTGCCGTTGGTCGCCGGCAGGGTCGCGCTGGTCGGCGCCGCCGGGCGCACCACGCTCGGCTGGGCCGCGGCCCCGATGTACGGCGTGACCACGTACCCGGTGATCGCCGCACCGCCGTCAGACGCCGGCGCGCTCCACGCCACGGTCACCTGGCCGTCGCCACCCGCCACGGTCGGCGCCGCCGGTGCGCCGGGCGCGGTCGCCGGGGGAGGGGGCGTGGTCCCGCCGAGCGGGTCGTAGTGGGTCCAGTACCGACGGGTGCTGTCGTTGGTGGCCAGCACCACCAGCCCGGTGGTGGCGTCCACCGACTGCTTCGTCGACGTGGGGTTGTTGATGTCGGCGCTGTCGGCATCGGTCAAGACCGCGGTCCCCCTGCCGGTCGGGAACGTGATGTTCGACAGGGGTGCCGTCTTCTCGTAGA
The DNA here is from genome assembly GCF_049993875.1 of Aquihabitans sp. McL0605. NCBI lineage: Bacteria > Bacillati > Actinomycetota > Acidimicrobiia > Acidimicrobiales > Iamiaceae > Aquihabitans > Aquihabitans sp. McL0605. The sequence continues at coordinate 297,902 of NZ_CP188252.1, read as the reverse complement.
CCGATCCGCCGGACTGGCCCGCAGCGGCGAACATGTGGACGGTCTGGTGGATCTTGTCGACCAGCACGATCGAACGGGTGTGGGCGTCCACTGCGGTGCCGAACGGGTGGCTGGTCCAGACGCCGGTGGTGGGGTCCCGGTCGAGCAGGTGCTCGAGCACCGACGAGCCGGTCTTCGAGGTCTTCACCGCGGCGAGGATGCGGCCACCCTGGTCGGAGACGGTCTTCAGGTTGATGTGATCGTCGGCGGCGTTCGCCCCTTCGTAGGCCACCTCGGTCGGGCTCCACGACCCGACCGGATCGGAGTCGAGCCGGTGGGTGAAGTACATCTTCTGGTCGAGCTGGTTGCTCCACATGATCCCGACCTGGTTGCCGCCGAAGGCCAGGATCGATGACAGGTCATCGGCCTTGACCGACGTGCCCGTCACGGGGAGGACGGTGGGGGCGCCGAACGAGGTGCCACCGGCCGAGGACACCGACACCATGATCTTGGCGTCCTCCATCCAAGTGGCCCAGATCCGGCCCTGGCTGTCCCGTTCGATCACCAGGCTCTCGCTCTTGGCGTCGTTGATGACCACCGGGAAGCCGGCGTCGAGGACGTAGCCGCCGTTCGAGAAGCTGAAGCGGCGCAGCTCGGCGGGGTAGCCGGTCGGCGTGCTCGTCGAGCCCTCGGCGAACCCGTGAGACGCCACGAACAGGTGGGTGCCGTCCCAGAGCACGTCGCTGCGGGTGCCGGCGCGGTCCTCGAGCTGGGTCGGGGTCTGCACCCACTGGTGCGTGGCCAGGTCGAGGCGGTGGATGTAGAACCCGCTGCTCGCGGTGGCCCACAGGTCGGCCCACCAGCTGCCCTGGGCGTACCAGAGCTTGCTCTCGGGCTTGGACCCGCTCGGTGAGCTCGAGGCCCCCTGGAACGACGGGCCCTCCCAGCCGATGTCGCCGCTCGCGTCGGGCGCCTCGGCGGCGGCGGCCGCCGGTGCTGACGCCGAGACGGCCGAGGCCACGGCCGCGCTCGGTCTCGACACCGGGGGCGAGGTCGGCGCGGCGGGCGGTGCCGCCGTCGCCCCGGCCGGTCCGCACGCGAGGGCGACGAACGCCACGGCCAGGGCACCGAGGACCGCGGGGCGGCAGCGGGCCGCGGCTGGCTGGGTTCGCATCGGTCCCTCCCCGCGCGTCGTCGGGCCCAGCGTGCCGCCGACCTCGGCCCCCGATGACCCCTTGGAGGGTGAGCGCCGGTACGCCAGCTGGTGAGGTGATCAGCTTCGGAGGGCGGTGGCCTCGAACCGCACGGCGATGTCGGGGTGGACCCGCAGGAGCCCGATCCTGGGGGGCTGCAGGCCCCAGTCGCGCACATCGAAGCGCTGCTCGCCGTGCAGCCGCAGGTCGTCGCCGTCGGGCTCGACCACGAGCTCGCCGTCGACGGGGCGGGTCTCGCCTCGGAAGGTGATGGCACCGGCGAGCGCGAGCCGATCGGCCGCCAGGCGGGTCGACGAGGTGACCGTGCCGACGATCTCCGGGTAGCGCCGCGCATCGATGCGGCGGCGGGTCTCCCGCTCGACCAGCGGGTTGCTGGCCTTCAGCTGGTCGATGGCGATGCGCACCTCGCCCTCGACCGCGGGCCGGGCGGCCACCGCGCCGCTGGCCGTGACGGCGAGCTCGATCGAGCCCTGGAGCCCGGCGGCGGTGGCGTGGATCGGGTGGACCGACGACGATCCGGTGATCCACACCTGCGAGCGCTGCGGGTCGAGCTCGAAGCGCACCCTGGCCATCCACCGAAGCTACCGGCCGGACCGGCAGCCTGGGGGAGTCCGGTGCCCGACCGAGGGTCTCGGCGTCTGCCGCCAGCGAGGTGCTCATGTCGAAGCGTGCCAGCAACCTGTCTCAGCCCGGAACCGGCGGGGTGTCGTTCAGCTCGTACTACGACCCCGACGCGTTCGGCCGGTTCTCGGAGACCATCGCCCGCTACATCGGGACGGCGCGCTTCCTCGTCATCCAGACCGCGGTGGTGGTGGGGTGGATCGCCCTCAACGCGGTCTCCGAGTCGTGGCGCTTCGACCGGTACCCGTTCATCCTCTTGACCCTCGCGCTCTCGCTGCAGGCCGCCTACGCCGCGCCGCTGATCCTGCTCGCCCAGAACCGCCAGGAGGAGCGCGACCACGGCGCCTTCCAGGCCGACCGGGACCGGGCCGCGAGCATGAACGCCAGCCTCGACTTCCTGGCCCGGGAGCTGGTGTCGGTGCGGCTCGCCGTCGTCGACGCGCCGACCCACGAGGAGATGGAGCGCCTGGTGGCCAAGGCGGTGCGCGACGCGATGGCCGTCGACACCGCTCCGTAGGCGGCGGTCGGGCTAGCCGTCGAGCGTCGGGACCAGCGAGAGGGCCATGTCCGCTCGCAGCCGGGCCGGGTCGAACCCCAGCTCCGGCAGCCGCATGGCGTACCACCGCACCTCGGCTGCCGTGGCCGGGCGGCCGAACACGGCGGCGCCGTTCTCCCGAGCGGCGCGGCGGGCGTGCTCGACGGAGCGGTACACGCCCCGTGCCAGCGCCGTGCGGTCCCGGCCGTGGGCCAGGCGTCGCACCTGGGCGCGGAGCTCCGACCGGGTGGGCTCCCGGCCGAGCACGGCCCGGTAGGTGGCGGTCACGAACGCCGAGTCGCTGGCCGACGCCGGGACGACCTGGACCATGGTGCGGGCCGCGTAGAGGTCGGCCACCGATCCGCCCGCACCACGACCGCCGGTCGGCAGCGGCGAGGCCCCGTCGGGCGCGAGCTCGTCGTCGATGAGGCGAGCCGAGAAGCGGCGGGCATCGGGCGATGCCGCCAGCAGCGTGGCCCCTGCGGCGGGGTGGCCGAGGGTGACGCCGGTGGCCAGGTCGCGCTGCTCGGCGGGCAGCGCCGGGCGGCCGCGGGCCACCCGGGAGAGGTGGTCGGACCACGCCAGCGAGTCGTTCCACCACGCGTTGGCCGGGGTGCCGTCGGTGGTGGCCGTGCGCAGCTCGGAGAACCACTCCTTGTCGCCGGCGCGGAGGTGGCCGATGTAGGCGCCGGGTCGGCCGGCGAACACCCAGTCCGCCGGGATCTCCATGGTGAACCCGTACTTCGGGTTGCCCCACGAGGGCTCGGTCTTGCTCGTCGACATGGGCCAGACCTTCACGTCGAGGGTGGTGCCCACCACCCGGGCGCAGATGCGCCAGGGCAGCGGTGACAGGTCGTGGATGCCGCCGAGAGCGGAGGTGAGCTCAGCGCCGCCGATCTTGACGAACTGGGGGAAGGCGGCGGAGTCAGCGAGGTGGACGTCGAAGCCGAACCGGGCGCCGTACCAGATGTTGTTCGTGATCATGATCGCCCGCGTGCGGCCCTTCTGGGCCTGCGTCCGGAGGGTGAGGCCGGGCTGGACCGATCCGGTGTTGGGGCCGACCCAGGTGACGCAGGACTGCTCGTCGACCGCCATCACCGCGTCGTCCCTGATCACGGCGACGCGCAGGTTGCCGCCGGAGTTCGTGCTCGGTGCGGTCACCGTGAACCCGGCTCCGACCTCAGCGATCTGGTACTGGTCGCTGCCGTCGGGGGTGAGCGAGCCCGACGTGAACCGGCCGCTGCGCACGAGCGTCGGCGCCGTCCGGGTCTCATGTGACGTGATCGTCAGCGCCGCGGCCACGGCGAGCACCGTGCCGATGGCACGGCGTCGCCCGCCTGAGATCTGCATCGATGGTCTCCGAGGGGTGGAACTGAGCGCTTGCGCGCCGGCGCAGGAACCTAGGCGGAAACGAGCCCCTCGGCTCGGAGGAGTGTGACGCCCACGTCAGGAGGGGGAGAGGGCGGCGGCGTACAGCGTGCGGAGGGCGTCCCAGTGCCGCTCTTCGGCGGCGGCGTCGTACGTGGGGTTGTCGGGGACGGCGAAGCCGTGGAGCGCGTCGTAGGTCTCGATGGTGTGCTCGACCCCGGCATCTTCGTACGCCTCGTGCAGCAGCTCCGCCTGGGCGTCGTCGAACGAGCCGTCGTTGCGGGCGCCGGCCACGTACACCACCGCTCGTACCGCGTCGGCGAGCTGGTGGGGGCTGCTCTCGTCGGCGGCGACCGCGAGGCGGCCGCCGTGGAACGATGCCGCCGCCCCGATCCGCTCGCCCAGCTGCCCGGCGACCGTGAGCGAGATGCGCCCGCCCAGGCAGTAGCCGGTGGTGCCGATGGGGCCGGCGGCCACCTCGGCGCGCCCGGCGAGGAAGTCGGCGTAGGCGGTGGCGTCGGCGAGGACCCGTGGCGGGGTGAGGGAGCCGGCGAGGGCCCCGATGCGCTGGCGCTCGCCGGGGTCGCTGAACGCGGTGGCCATCGAGAACGGCTCGTAGCCCCCGGCGCGGTAGTAGATGTCGGGCACGAGGACGACGTACCCCTCGGCCGCCAGCCGGTCGCCCATCCGGCGGAACACGTCACGGGCGCCGCCGGCATCGGGGTAGAGGATGACCGCGGGCCAGGGTCCGGGCCCGTCGGGCACGTGCAGCGAGGCGGCGGCCACGCCGTCGGGGGTGGCGACATCGACATCGAGGGTGGTCACGGGTCCCTGTGTAGCCCAGGCTCTGCCGCCGTGCTCGTGGGCCCGGCGGTGCCGGCGCGTCGAGTGCCTAGCCTGCGGATCGACCTTGGGAGATGACCGATGACCGCACCTGCTGCCCCCGCCCCCTTCCCGTCGGGCTTCCTGATCGGCGCCTCCACGGCGGCCCACCAGATCGAGGGCAACAACACCGCCAGCGACTGGTGGTCCCTCGAGAACAGCGGCAGTGCCCTCGTGAAGGAGCCCAGCCTCGACGCGGCCGACAGCCTCCACCGCTGGCCCGACGACCTCGACCTCGTGGCCGAGCTCGGCTTCGACTCGTACCGGTTCAGCATCGAGTGGGCGCGCATCGAGCCGGTGCCGGGACGGATCTCGGCCGCCATGGTCCAGCACTACGGACGCATCATCGAGGGCTGTCGGGTGCGCGGCATCGAGCCCGTCGTCACGCTCCACCACTTCACCGTGCCGCGCTGGTTCCAGGCTGCGGGATCGTGGACGGCCGACGACGCCACCGAGCGGTTCCTGCGCTACGTCGACGCCCTGCGGGCCATCCTCGAGCCGGTCCGCTGGGCGGTCACGATCAACGAGCCGAACATCGCCGCGGTGATGAGCCGGTTCTCCACGGCCCGGAAGGGCGACGACGTCGACGCCGGGCACGACCTGCCCGGCGTCCCGCTCCCCGCGCCGCACGGGGCCACCACCGCCGGGTTCATCGAGGCTCACCACGCCGCGACCGACCTCCTCCACGAGCAGCACCCCGAGATGAAGGTCGGGTGGACGGTGGCCAGCCAGGCGATCGGCTCGATCCCGGGCGGGGAGGACGTCGCCGCCCGCTGGTTCGACCAGGTCGAGGGCCAGTTCCTCCGCGAGAGCACGGGCGACGACTTCGTCGGGGTGCAGTCGTACACCCGCAACGTGATCGGCCCCGATGGCGCCGTGCGCGACGACCCCGAGGAGGACCGCACGCTCACGGGGTGGGAGTACTGGCCCGCCGCCCTCGAGCAGGCCGTCCGCGACGCCCGTCGCGTGGTCGGCGACGTGCCGATCCTGGTCACCGAGAACGGGATCGCCACCGACGACGACGAGCGCCGGATCGACTACACGTCGGCGGCCCTCGCCGGGCTCCAGCGGGCGATGGCCGACGGGATCGATGTGCGCGGCTACCTCCACTGGAGCCTGCTCGACAACTACGAGTGGGGCTCGTACCGGCCCACCTTCGGCTTGGCGAGCTGGGACCCGGCCACCTTCGACCGCACGGCGAAGCCCTCGGCCCGCTGGCTCGGCGCCGTCGCCCGCTCACCTCGCCTGGATCCGTCGCCGTGACGACGGCAGCCTTCCTCTCGTGGGAACAGAACGGCTGCACCGCCTGGTGACGTGCCGCCCGTGCTCGCGATCGCCGCCGTGTGCGCAGCCGAGCCCGGCATCCGCACCTACGCCGACCTCCCCACCATCGGGACCCGGATGCGCTGACCGCCCGTCAGTGCGGCGCACGCGCGGAGGGTCGCGACGTGGGACCATGCGGATCGCCGCCAGGGGAACGAGGGACAGATGACCGACAAGGTTCGGCTGGAGATCGATGGCGCCATCGCCACGATCACCAACGACAACCCCGACAAGCACAACGCGTTCGACGACGAGATGGACCAGCGCCTCTTCGAGATCCTCGGCGAGCTCCGGGGCCGGCGGGACATCCGGGCCGTGATCTGGCGGGGCGAGGGCAAGTCGTTCTCGTCGGGCCGGGACGTGGCGGCCATCGGCGGCGGCCAGGTGGAGATGTCCCACCACGAGCTGATGTCCCGCGGCCACCGCGGCATCCAGCAGGTCTTCGACATCGAGGCCCCGATCATCGTGGCGTGCCAGGGCTGGTCGATCGGCGCCTCGTTCCAGCGGGCGCTCCTGTGCGACCTGCGCGTGGCGGCCGAGGGCGCCCGCTTCCTGCTCCCCGAAGTGGGCCACGGCGTCATCCCCGACACCGGCGGCGTCGCCCGGCTGTTCCAGATGTGCGGGCACGGCGTGGCCAGCGACCTGGTCCTCACCGGGCGGCCCATGGACGCGGCCGAGGCCTACGGGCACGGCGTGGTGTCACGGGTGGTGCCGGCCGGCGAGCTCGACGCCACGGTGCGGGCCATGGCCGAGAAGATCGCCGCCGCGCCGGCGGTCACGGTGAAGGTGGCCCGGCGGATCATCGGCCACCTCGCCGAGCCCGAGGTCCGGTCGTCGATGGCCGAGGAGCTGATCGGCCAGACCTACATCAGCCGCTCCGACGACGCCGCGGAGCGCCGGGCGGCCCAGGCCGAGGGCCGCGAGCCCCGCTACACCGGGAGCTGACGCCGATGACCACCGCAGACCCCACGGCTTCCGGCCCGCCGGCACCCATCGGCCTCCCCGCGCCACCGCCGCTCGGCGCGTCCGCCCTGCCCGACGGCACGTTCGCCGGATCGGTGGTGCTGGTCACCGGGGGCGGCACGGGGCTGGGCAAGGCCATCGCCTCGGAGTTCGCCCGCCTGGGCGCCGACCTGGTGGTGGCCAGCCGGAAGTCCGAGCACCTGGCGGCGGCCGAGGAGGCGCTCGGTGCGCTCGGCGGGCGGGTCCTGGCCGTGGCGTGCGACATCCGCGACGCCGACCAGATCGCCGCCGCGTTCGACGCCGCCGAGTCCGCCTTCGGAGTGCCCGACGTGCTGGTCAACAACGCCGCGGCCAACTTCCCATCACCGGCCGAAGACCTGTCGCCCAACGCATGGCGCACCGTGGTCGACATCACCCTCAACGGCACCTACCTGTGCTCCCGCGAGTTCGCCCGCCGCCATCTCGCGGCGCGCACGCCCGGTTCGATCATCAACGTGGGTGCGTCCTACGCCTGGACCGGCGGACCGGGCTTCGCCCACTCCGCCGCCGCCAAGGCGGGCGTCAAGAACATGGTGGAGACCCTCGCCGTGGAGTGGGGTCCGCACGGCATCCAGGTCAACGGCCTCGTGCCCGGGCTGGTGCCGCACGAGGACATGACGGCCGACATCCAGGCCAACCTGGCCCGCAACACCAGCAACGCGGCATCGCAGCCGGCCCTGCGCGTGGGCCTGCCCCGGGAGCTGGGCTGGGCGGCCACCTTCCTGGCCTCGCCGTACGGCTCGTTCATCTCGGGCCACACGCTCGTGGTCGACGGGGCGAACTGGCAGCGGCGCCACCTCACCAACCCGGCGATCGTCCCGGTGCGCGAGCAGCTGGGCCGGGGTCCGTTCGAGCCCTGAGCTCCCGCTCCGAGCAGCTCTCGGGCTGGGCACTGACCCCGCACGGCGCGTCGGAAGTCGGCGGGCAGCGGGTAGAAGTGGTCCCCATGGATCTGCGCATCTTCACCGAGCCCCAGCAGGGCGCCACCTACGACGACCTGCTGGCGGTCGCCCTCGAGGCCGAGCGGCTGGGCTTCGACGCCTTCTTCCGCTCCGACCACTACCTGAAGATGGGGAACGTCTCGGGCGAGCCCGGATCGACCGACGCCTGGATCACGCTCGCCGGGCTGGCCCGCGACACCACCACCATCCGCCTGGGCACGCTCGTCACCCCGGCCACGTTCCGCCTCCCGGGCCCGCTCGCCATCTCGGTGGCCAACGTCGATGCCATGAGCGGCGGTCGCGTGGAGCTGGGCCTCGGTGCCGGCTGGTACGACGCCGAGCACACGGCCTACGGCATCGGCTTCCCGGGTGTCGTCGAGCGGTTCGACAAGCTCGAGGAGCAGCTGGCCGTCGTGAGCGGCCTCTGGGCGACGCCCGACGACGAGACGTTCACGTTCGCCGGCGAGCACTACCAGCTCACCGATTCGCCGGCGCGGCCCAAGCCGGTGCAGCGGCCGGGTCCGCCGATCATCGTGGGCGGCACCGGCGTGAAGCGCACCCCGGAGCTCGCGGCCCGGTTCGCGGCCGAGTACAACGTGGGCTTCAAGCCGCTCGACGAGACGGCCACGGCGTTCGACCGGGTGCGCGCCGCCAGCACCGCGATCGGGCGTGATCCGGGTGGCATCGTCCACTCGGTGGCCCAGGTGGTGTGCTGCGGAGCCGACGAGGCGGAGGTGGAGCGCCGGGCGGCGGCCATCGGCCGGGAGCCCGCCGAGCTGCGGGCGAACGGCGCCGCCGGCACGCCCGACGAGGTGGTGGCCCGCCTGCGGTCCTACGCCGACCTCGGCGCCACCCGCGCCTACCTCCAGGTCCTCGACCTGGCCGACCTCGACCACCTCCGGCTGATCGCCCGAGAGGTCTTGCCGCACCTGGCCTGAGGGTCGCAACCGGCTCGGGTCGGACCGCCGACGCTCAGGCGAGGCCGAGCAGCACGGGGAGGCCCGCGAACGAGTCGACCACCCGCTCCGGCGTGCCCTCGGCCTGCTCGACCGCATCGGCCCGGTACTTGCCGGTGCGGACCAGCACCCCGTGCAGGCCGACGGCCTGGCCGGCCAGCACGTCGTTCTCGACGTCGTCGCCCACCATGGCCACCCGCTCGGCGGGCAGGTCCAAGGCGGCCAGGGCGGTGGCGAAGAAGTCGGGGCTGGGCTTGCCGAGGACGACCGCCTCCACCCCCGCGGCCACCTCGATCGCAGCCAGGAACGCCCCCGTGTCGAGGGCGAAGCCGTCGACCGTGCGCCAGTAGCGGTTCTGGTGCATCCCGACCAGCACCGCCCCGTCGAGCACCAGCCCGAGCGCACGGTTCATCGCCTCGTACGAGAACTCCGGCCCGGCGCCGCCGAGGACCACCAGGTCGGCGGCCTCGTCGCCACCGACGATGCGGAGGCCGGCCAGGTCCGCACCCAGGTCGCCGCTGTTCACCAGGTGGCAGCGAGCGCCCGGGTGGTGGCGCCCGATCCAGGCGGCGGTGGCCACCGGCGCGGTGAACACCTCGGCCTCGCCGACCTCGATGCCGGCGCGGCCGAGCCGCGCGACGATCTCGGCGCGCGCGATCGACGTGGTGTTGGTCAGGAACCGGAGGGCCACGCCCGACGAGCGCAGCCGGCCGACGGCTTCGGCGGCGCCCTCGATGGGCTCCCACGACAGCGTGAGGACGCCGTCGATGTCGATCAGCAGACCGTCGATGCCTCCGAGGGCAGCAGGCGCTCCCATGCTCCGAGGCTAGGACCCACCCCCGCGAACGTCGTGGGGGAGGAAGCCGCGGGGAACCCTGATCCCTACGAAGGTCGGCCGTCGGCGCGGATCAGGCGGTGGCCCGGGCCCGGGAGCGCAGGGCGCCGAGCACCCCCACGCCGATGCCGACCGCGGCCCCGCCGATGCCCTTGCGCTTGGCGTCGTCGGTCATGCGGTGGTGGTTGGCGAAGCCGCCGATCAGGTCGGCCGTGTCGGCGCCGGCGCTCGCGAGGAACCAGGTGGCCGCCGACGGATCACCCGCCAGGCCGGCGCGCAGGAGCAGCCCGCCGATGAGCGCATCGCGGTAGCCCATCGATCGGAGGAGCAGGGATGCCGTGGCCCCGACGTCGCCCGGGTCGCCGCCCCAGAGCTTGTTGGCTGCTTCGGGCGCGATGAGGAACGACACCCCCGAGGCGAGGCGCAGGGCCCCGACGGTCACGGCGACGGCATCGGTTCGTCCGGTGGTGGCGGTCATCGCCGCAGCATGCCACCTGACCAGGGCGCGCGACCGGGGGATGGCGATCGCTACCGCCCTACGATCGGCCGATGACCGATGCGGGATCGACCGAAGTGTTCGTGGCGCCGGAGCCGGCCGAGGCGCTCGCCCGCCTGGGGATGCCGATGGAGGAGGCCATGCGCACGCAGCGGGCCGTGCGCAAGCTCCACCTGACGCCCGTGTCGCACGACGTGCTGCTGCCGCTGCTGGAGCTGTCGCTCAAGGCGCCCAGCAGCTCGAACAGCCAGGACTGGTCCTACCTCGTGGTCGAGGACCCGGGGCAGAAGGCCAAGCTGGCCAAGCTGTGGCGGCGCCTCTACAAGGTGGTCAACCCCATCGCCGTGCGCCAGGCCAAGGGCGATCCGAAGGAGCTCCGCGGGATGGCGCCGGGCCAGTGGCAGGCCGAGCACTTCGAGGAGCTGCCGGTCTTCGTGATCCCGTGCTACAAGCGCAACCTCAAGCACCGGCCCACCGGACGGCCGCAGATCTCCGTGGCCTCCTTCTACGGCTCGGTGTTCCCGCCGGTGCAGAACCTGCTGCTCGGGTGCCGCGCCGTCGGCCTGGGCGCGTCGCTCCAGACCCTGCCGATCTGGTGGGTCCCGTCGGTCCGCAAGATCCTCGGCCTGCCCCGCAGCGTCAACCCGGTCTGCATCATCCCGATCGGGTGGGCGAAGGGCAACTACGGACCGACCACCCGCCGTCCGATCGGCGAGGTCGTCCACCTCGATCGCTACGGCAACCAGCCCTTCCTCGAGACCTGACCCGGGGCGCACCCCCACCGCCCCAACGCACCCCCCCGTTTCGCAGGGGTGGCAGCCCCGGTGGTGAGCGGGGCTGCCTCAGGTCAGGCGGTGGAGGCCCTCGACCACCTCGGCGAAGTGCCGGGGGTCCGGGGCGCGGTTGTTGACCAGGCTCACGTGGTCCGAGATGCCGGCCAGGCGGGCCCGCACGAGGCCGGCCACCTCGTGCGGCTCCCCGACGACGGCGATGGTGTCGATGAGCTCGTCGTCGATGAGGCCGGCCATGTCCTGCCACCGGTCCTGACGCGCCAGGACCTTGAGCTGGGGGTGGAGGTCGCCGTAGCCGTGGAGCTCGAACACGGGCAGGTAGGCCGGGGTGCTGCCGTAGAACGCCAGCTGCTCGCGCACCGCCTCGCGCGACCGGGCCAGCTCCTCCTCGGTGCGACCGGTCACCACGATGGTCACGCAGACCACCTCGACGTCGGCCGCCTCGCGCCCGGCCCGCGCCGCGCCGCGGGCGATGGCCGGCAGGGTGAGCTCCTGGAGCGAGCGCCGGGAGTTGACCGGGTGGACCAGGAAGCCGTCGGCCACCTCGCCCGCCACCTCGGTCATCTTCGGCCCGAACCCAGCGGTGAAGATCGGCGGGGGGCCGTACGGGTTGGGCCCGGGGCTGAACGCCGGGATCATCCGCGTGTGCGTGTAGAAGCGCCCGTCGAAGTGCAGGCGCTCACCGGTCTCCCACGCCGACCAGATCGCCCGCACGCCCTGCACCAGCTCCCGCATGCGGTCGACGGGGTGCGACCAGGGCATCGAGAACCGCTGCTCGATGTGCGGCTGGATCTGCGAGCCGAGCCCGAGCACGAACCGGCCCCCGGTGACCGTCTGCAGGTCCCACGCCACGTTGGCGAGGGTCATCGGCGTGCGGGCGAACGCGATGGCGATGGCGGTGCCCAGCTGGATGGTGCTGGTGTGCTCGGCCGCCACGGCCAACGGGACGAACGGATCGTGCTTGGCCTCGAAGCTGAACGCCCGGTCGTAGCCGATCTCCTCGAGCTCCCGGTAGATCGTGCGCGCCTGGCGCAGGTCTTCGGTGGGGACGGTCATCGAGACGTGCATGGACGGGCTCCGGGTGCAGGTGGGAGGCCATCTCTAGCGGATGTGCGGCCGACCCCGGCTCACCGTCAGACCCCGGTGGCACAATCGAGCCCATGACGCTGACCTCTGCAACCGTGTTCGACGACGGCCTGTCCTTCTTCGACGGGGTGGTGGCCCAGATCCAGCCGGGCGACTGGGACAAGCCGTCGCCGTGCGCCGGATGGACCGCGCTCGACGTGCTGGGCCACCTCAGCACCGCCCTGAACATGGGTGCCAGCCTGCTCAACGGCGAGCAGCCCACGTGGCCGGAGTTCGACCGGCCCGCAGACCTGGTCGAGGGCGACCCGGCCGAGTACTACCGCGCCGCGGCCCAGCGCTGCCGAGAGGCGCTCGTGGGGGCAGACCTCGAGCTGGAGATGGACACGCCCATGGGCAAGCGCACGGTCGCGGATCGCCTGGCGTTCCCGGCCATCGACCTGTACGTCCACGGCTGGGACGTCGCCGAGGCGGCCGGGATCCAGGTCGAGATCCCGCAGGACGTCATCGACTTCACGCACGCCTACATCGATCCCTTCCCGGCCGACGTCGTCCGAGGGGCCAACGGCGCGTTCGGCCCGGAGGCCGACGTGGCGCCCCACGCATCGCCCACCGAGGCGTTCCTCGCCTGGACGGGGCGCACCCCGCTCTGACCGAGGCGCGGCCGCCCGATCAGGGCAGCGGGTCGTCGGGGTGCTGGGGCAGGCCGAAGATCGGGAACAGCGTCTCGGTGTCGAGGAAGAAGGCGAACTCGCCGATGGTGTCTCCGTCGAGCATGAGCACCTGGAGCGCCCAGGGCTCGTGGCGCCCACCAGGACCGCTGGGGCGGTACTGGCCGAACGCCGGGCAGCCGTTGGCGTCGGCGGCGCGGACGAGCCGCGAGCCCTCGCACTCGGCGCCGGGGCCGACCCACCACGCGATGATGTCGTCGCGGCCCTCCAGCCACAGCTCGTAGGGCGGCATCGACTGGATGGCGTCCTGGCGGACCAGCTCGCTGAGGGCGTCGATGTCGTAGCGCTCGAACGCATCGAGGTACCGGTCGAGCAGGTCCTGGTCGACCGGCTCGGCCGGCGCAGCCGGGGGAGAGGCGTTGACCGAGTCGAGGGTGGCGCGGGCCCGCTGGAGGGCGCTGTTCACCGAGGCCACCGTGGTGTCGAGCAGGTCGGCCACGTCGACGGCGGGCCACCGCAGCACCTCGCAGAGGATGAGCGCCGCTCGCTGGCGCGCCGGCAGGTGCTGGAGCGCCGAGATGAACGCGAGGCGGATCGAGTCGCGCCCCTCGGCCACGTCAGCCGGGTCGGCCACCGAGCCGTGCACCAGCCGGTCGGGGACCGGCTGGATCCAGGTGACCTCGGGCAGCAGGTCGCCGATGGGCCCGTCGACGGCCCACGAGTCGGAGAGGTCCATGGGCCGGGCCCGCCGCTGGCTGGAGCGGAGCTGGTCGAAGCAGGCGTTGCTGGCGATCCGGTAGAGCCAGGTCCGCAGCGACGAACGGCCCTCGAAGCGGTCCATGTTGCGCCAGGCCTTGGTGAACGTGTCCTGCACGGCGTCCTCGGCCTCCGATGCCGAGCCGAGCATCCGGTAGCAGTACCCGATCAGCTCGCCGCGGTAGCGCTCGAGCTCGAGGGCGACGTCGGCATCGATGTCCTGGCTGGTGCTCACGATGTGCAGGCTAGGAGACGCCGTGGCCGGCGCGTCGCCTGTCAGCCGCCGAGCTTGAACGCCAGCAGCTGCGGGGGATCGGCCATGCCGACGGGCACGTACAGCTCGTCGCCGGTGATCGCCGGCCAGCCGTTGATGGGCCCAGGGGCGTCGTAGCTCCAGACGGTCTTCCCGGTGGTGCGGTCGAGGGCCAGGATCTTGCCCCCGAACGACGACGTGAAGATCAGGTCGCCCGACACGGTGGCGCCGCCGAACGAGTCGCCCGGCAGCTTCACGTCCCACTTCACCTTCCCCGTGGCAGCGTCGATGGCCACCATGTCGCTGTCGGCGGTGCCCAGCTGCACCCCGAACCCGAAGCTGGTCACCTCGGGCCCGTCGTACTGCGCCGGCGCGTTCATGACGCACGTGTAGATGGTGTCGTCGGCGATGGCCACGGGGGTCTGCACGCCGCCGAGCGAGCCGGGGTAGACCAGCGTGGGCCCGTCGATGGACGTGAGCTGGTCGTTCTGGTGCTTGCCCACGCTGCGCCTCCACACCACCGCGCCGGTGTCGGCGTCGAGGGCGGACACGATGCCGAGCTTGCCGGTGCTGATGGCGAGCGAGCGGTCCTTGCCGTCGACCTTCGTGTCGACACGCGCGCTGACCATGCTGTCGCGGTCGAAGAGGTCGTGGGGGATGGCCTGGTAGCCCCAGACCAGCTTCCCGGTCTCGATGTCGAGCGCCACCATCGAGTCGGTCCACTTGTTGTCGCCGGGGCGGCTGGACCCGTTGGGGAAGCCCGGGGTCCCGGGGAACGGGTACGGGTTGCCGGTGCCGAAGTAGGCGATCCCCCGCTTGGTGTCGATGGTCGGCGGGTACCAGACGCCGCCGCCGCTGTTGAGCTCGGGATGGCCCCAGAGGCCGGGGTCGGCGATCACGACGAACCGCCACACGATGGTGCCGGTCTCGGCGTCGACCGCGTAGATGGTGGCCTTGGTGCCGTTGCCGTAGCCCGAGGTGGAGGCGAACACGAGGCCGTCGTACGCGGTGGGCTGCATGTTGATGATGCCGCCGTTCTCGCCCAGGTCGGTGGCCCACAGCTGCCTGCCGTCGTCGGCCGAGTAGGCGACGAGCACCGAGCCCTTGCCGGCCTTGTTGGAGGTGGTCCCGAACAGACGGCCCCAGCCGATGCCCACACCGGTGGGGCCGAAGATGCTGGTGTCCCGGCCGACCGTGAACCGCTCCTTGCCGGTGGCGCGGTCGATGGCGTGGACCTTGGTGGTCAGGGCGCCGAGGTAGACGCTGTCGCCCACCACCAGCGGCGTGGTGGTGAGGTTGCCGAACGTGCCGCCCCCGGGGACGTCGTACGTCCACGCCAGCTTCAGGTCGTCGACGGTCTTCGACGTGATCTTGGGATCGGCCACGGTCCGCGTCGAGGCGTAGTCGCCGTTGGCGAGGGCCCAGTCGCCGTCGGTGGTGCGCAGCTCGGGTGGGATCCCGCTGAGCGACCCGCGGCCGGCGGCCGACCCGGAGGTGGTGCTGGTCTTCGTGCCGGCGTCCTTGCCCAGGTCGGTGCGCACGTAGTCGACGACGGCCGCGATCTCGGCCGTGCTGAGCGTCTTGTCCCAGGCGGGCATGGCGGCCTTGCCGTGGGTGACCAGCGCCACCAGCTCGGCCCGGCTGTGGTCCTTGGCGGCGGCGCCGTCGCCGATGGCCGGTCCCTGGCCGCCGCTGCCATCGGTGGCGTGGCAGGTGGCGCAGTTGGCGGCGAAGATCGCGGCGCCGTCGGGGGTGGCCGGTGCGGCGGCACCCTTCGACGAGTCGCCGGACGAACATGCCGTCGCCGCCCAGGCCGCGCTCAGCGCCACCAGGCCGACGAGCCCCCATCGGATCGCTCTGCCCATGGAGGCGGACCCTAGTGGTGGGCCGGGCGCCGACCGGAGGTCCCGGCCGGGCTGGCCAGGGGCCACGAGCGCCGGCCGGTAGCCTCGCCCCCGATGTCGCCCACCTCCTCGCCCGCACCCCGGTCGCGCCTCACCGCCGCGGTCTTCGCGGCCGCCGTCGCCGTCGCCGTCGTCGTGCTCGCCGGCTGCGGCACGCCCACCCCCAAGCAGGACGACCTGGCCCAGGCCCTGGTCGACTCGGGGGTCGCCAAGCCGGTGGCCGACTGCGCCGCCTCGGCGCTGGTGAGGTCGCTGACCCCGTCCGAGCTCCAGGAGCTGGCCGAGCGAGGCGGTGGCGGCGCACCCGTCGACGACCCCGCCAAGACCGACGACAGCGCCGACAAGCTGGCGAAGGCGATGACCAGGTGCAAGGAGCTGCAGCTCAGCACCGCTCCCACCACCACCACGACGGCACCGGGCACGGGGGCGGGCAGCGGCGGGGCCGCGGCGGTCACCACCACCACCGGAGCGCCCTCCGACGGCGCCGTGATCAACACCACGACCGCTCCCTGACCCCGGCGGTCAGGTCGGCGGTCGGTCGGCGTCGGGCGGGTCGCCCCACCGGAGTTCGTGTGGATCCGGGGCACCGGTGAACCACGCACCCACACGAACGTCCGGCGTTGGCGGTCTCAGGGGGCGGGCGTGGTGCTCTTGACGGCCCACGACACCGAGTAGTCGGCGATCTCCTCCCAGCCGGGCTCGCCGCACAGGAAGTGCGAACGGCCGTCGAAGATCTTGAGCTCGGTGACCGACGGCGAGTGCTTGTAGAGGTTGAACGACTTGTGCGACACCGACGCGGGCACGAGGTGGTCCTTGCTGGCCCCGACGATCAGGAGCGGTGCCCGGCCGGCCCGCTTCTTGTCGAAGGCCACCGGTGAGTGCCGGTCCATGTTGGCGAACGCGGCTTGGAACAGGGGCCGCCCGGGGGCGGGGACGTGGAGGCGGTCGTACACGTCCTTGGAGCCTTCGGCGCTGAGCGTGTTGGCGAACGCGTCGTGGAACTGCTCGGGCGTGAGGGCCACGGTCTTCTTCCGGTTCCCGGGGCTCTTGAGCACCGGCGAGGCCGACTTCAGGGCCCGCGGCGGCAGGATGTAGATCCCCTTCCCGGGAGCGGGCGACAGCGCCACCCCCGCGGCGCCGAGCAGGCGGTCGAGGAGGAGCTCGGTCACGAGCCCACCGAACGAGTGGCCCATGATGAGCGGCTTCGACGGGAGCGACTCGATGAACGCGGCGTGGCTGTCGACCACCTCACCGACGCCGACGTTGTCCATCGGCGAGGGGTCGGACCGGATCTCCTCGATGGGCCGGTCCATGCCGGGCCACTCCGGCGTGTGGACGGTCCACCCGGCGGCGGAGTACCGGTCGACCCACGGCTGCCAGGACAGTCGGGTCATCCAGAGCCCGTGGATGAGCACGATCGAATCGGGCCCGCCGGGTGTGGGGGTGGGTACGTCGGACATGGTTCGCCTCCGCTGCTGGGCGCGTCGATCGACGCGGTCAGGCCAGGATCGCGCACCTACATGTCGGGCGCGTTTCCGCTGGTCACTTCTTCTCGGTTGGACGGAGCAGTGGGATGGGTGCGCCGCCCTCGACGCGACCCGGCACACGCAGGTCCCCCGGCATCGCGCTCCGGCGCGTTCAGATCATCCGCGACGTGGCGCTGGCATCAGATCGACCGTCGGGGGCGGGTGGTCGTCAGCTGCATCCGGTGGCGACGGGGTCGACGACGAACGCGACGCTCGCGGGTGGGACCTCGACGGTGCCATCGACCTGCTCGGCCTTCATGTCAGGCAGCGTGCCGTCGTCGTCGGCGACGAGCTCGTCGCCGTTGAGCTGAACCGTCGCGCTGTCGAGGTCGCCACTCGTCAGCCGGTAGACCTCGGCGGTACGTGACGCGGTGGCGACGGTGCGGGTCTGGTCGGTCGAGGCGTTGACCACGGCGTACGTGGCGCCGTCCTCGTCGCCGGCCCGGCAGTGGGCGTAGACCGTCAGGTCCTCGACGCTTCCGGTGCTGCTGCTGGCGAGGACCTGGGGACCCATGAGGCGAGACCACAGCACGGCTGCCCAGTAGTCGGGCCGGGGCACGAGGCCGTCCTCGTCGAGGAGGCCGTAGTCGCTGGCCGCGAGCGTGTTGTGGAACACCACGTCGCCGTCGCCGGTCGAGAGGCGGCCGAGGGTGTCGACGTAGCGGATCACGTCGCGATAGGTCGCGGCCCAACGGTCGCCACCGCAGGCGGCCTGGGCGGTCTCGGTGAGCCACATCGGCGCGCCCGGTGCGGTCCGGTCCCGAAGGTCCTCGTAGTAGGCCTTGGTCTTGTCGATGCGCGACAGGAGCTCCGACGTGAGCGCGACGTCGGGGCCCTCGTCGGAGCCGCAGCGCTCGGACACGTTCGGGTAGAAGTGGTAGCTGAACGCGTCGATCCGAGGTTTCGCTCCGTCGGCCAGTGCTTCGCCCGTGATGGACGGACTGATCACCAGCGGGACGACATCAGCGGTCGCTCCCGGAGCGACGATCCGGAGGTTCGGCATCACGTCGTCGACGACGCCGAGGAAGGTCTTGACGTCGCGTCCGTAGGCAGCGCCGTCGTAGCCGGCCGGCATGCCGACCGGCAGGCCCGGCTCGTTGAACAGCTCGGCCGCGACGAGCGGCACGTCGTGTCCCTTGGAGAACTCCAGGAGCGCCCGGGCTTGGTCGCCCTGCCAGGCACCGGCCGCATCGCGCACCGCGTCGTTCGACGCGAACGACGTGGTCACCTCTCCGTGCACGGCCCGTGCGAACTCACCGACGCCGATCCACTGGTCGCCGGTCAACACGCCACCGAACCCCGCCGGGGGCGTTTCGCCGGCGGTACCGCTCGGGTCGAAGTAGGTCGAGTTCGCCCAGGACCCGCTGATCCGGATGTAGGCGGGGCCGAGCGCACGGGCCAGGTTTCGGAGCCGTTCGGAGCTGAGGTCGATCGGCGGTCGGGCAACCTTGCCGTCCCCGGCGTCATACGGCCGCCAGAACTCTCCGCCGGTGACCTCGACCATCTCGATGTTGTACGACTGGAACCGCTCATCGACCGTCGCCACCACCTTGCCGTCGGTGGAGAGCACCACGTCCGCCTTGATGGCCGAGGTCGCGGCGGAGTCCTGGGTGCTGCTCGAACCGCTCGTCGCCGCGTCGTCGTCGCCACTGCAGCCGACCGCTGCCACCAGAGCGAAGACGAGGACCGCAGGAACGGCGAGACGACGACGGAGAGCTTGCTGGGGATGCACCATGGCGGCGACGGTACCAAAACCATTCACCTGACGTGGTTTCGTCGCCCTACGCTGGACGACATGACCGCTACGCCGACCGGGAAGCTGCGGGGCCCGTACGCGAAGTCGTCGACGCAGCGCGACCTCATCATCCGAACGGCGCTGGAGCACTTCGCCCAACACGGCTACCACGGCGCGTCGATGCGCGAGATCGCTCGTGCCGTCGGCTTGAGCCAGGCCGGCCTGCTGCATCACTTCCCGAAGAAGGCCGACCTGTTGACGGCGGTCTTGGACAGTCGCGACACGGTCTCGCTGGTCGCAGCCCAGACTGCGGTCGTGCGGGCGCAGGACCCGCTTGCCGGGATGATCGCGGTGATCGAGGAGAACTCCTCGAACCGTCAACTCGTCCAGATGTTCACGGTCCTGTCCGCGGAGGCGACCGACGAGTCCCATCCCGCCCACGAGTACTTCCGTCAGCGATCACAGCTCATCATCGGGCTCATGCGCACCGGCATCGAACACGCCGTGAAGCAGGGGCTGATCAGACCCGATCTCGACCTCGACCAAGCGGCGAGGCAGTGCCAGGCACTGATGTACGGCTTGCAGGTGCAGTGGCTGTTCGACCCATCGACGGACATGGCCGCCCACTTCCAGGGTCTGCTCGACGGGTTCGCCACGCCGTAGCGGTACCTGAGCGGCGCCACGCCGCGTTCCCGCCGGCGGCTACGGTGTGCCCGTGCAGAGGAGTTCCGCGGCCGCGGAGGCGAAGGCTCCCGCTGGATCGCCGGCGTGGTGGCGAGCTCGCGGTGAGGCGGGCTCTGCTGCCCGGCGGGTGCCCATGACGATCGACCGGATCGTCGCCGCATCTCTCGCATTGATCGACCGTGACGGCCTCAGCGCGCTCACGATGCGGAACCTCGCGACGGAGCTGAGCACCGGCACGACGACCCTGTATCGGCATGTGGGGAGCAAGGACGAGATCGGCGCCCTCGTCGTCGACGAGATCGTGGGGGAGGCCGACCTCGGACCATCGGAGGCCTTTGCGGGGTGGCGGAACGTCATCGAGGAGATGGCGCGCTCGCTGCGCCGCTCGTTGGTCGGCCATCCTCATGCGCTGCCGCTGTTCGTCGAGTCGGTTCCGGTCGGGCCGCATGCCCTTCGAGCCCGGAACCAGGTGCTGGAGCTGCTCCGCGAGCACGGGCTTTCGAGCGATCTAGCCGCTGACCTGCTCATTGCCGTCCTCCACCACGTGCTGGGGTCCGCGCTGCTCAACCCGATGGCGGACTTTCCTGCGGATGGGCCGCAACGCTCGCGCACGCTGTCGTTGCGTGACTTCTACCGGGGATTGCCGAGCGAGGATTTCCCCCGTCTGATCGAGTCGGCGGATCGTTTGACCAGGAACCCCCCGGCTGGGGAGTTCGAGTTCGGGCT
The DNA here is from genome assembly GCF_049993875.1 of Aquihabitans sp. McL0605. Lineage (NCBI taxonomy): Bacteria > Bacillati > Actinomycetota > Acidimicrobiia > Acidimicrobiales > Iamiaceae > Aquihabitans > Aquihabitans sp. McL0605. The sequence goes on along the minus strand of NZ_CP188252.1, from coordinate 277,621 downwards.
CCGCCTTCTGCTCGACGGTGTCGAACTGCGTCTCGCGGGCGGCGGTGCCGCCGGCCTCGTTGAACGAACCTAGGTCGCGCCGCGGGCCGCGCCGGCGCCCAGATCGAGCCGCAGCACCTGACCATCCTCGATCCGGCCGGGGGATGATCGCTCCACGCTGACCGTACGGCCATCGAGCACCCGCGCTACGGGCCGCGTGGGCCGGACCTGAGCGGGCGTGCGGGTGGCGACCTCCCGGTACCCGATCGGGAGCTCGCGGCCATCTCCTCGACCCACCGCGCCGCGGCGGCAGCGTTCCTCAGCACGCCGGGCGGGAACGGCAACAACGCTGCCGCTAAGGTAACAACGTTCCCGTTTGGATTCCCGCAAGGCGGGGACAACGCCGGCGACCGACGATGGGAGACGAACCCGTGACGATCCTTCCGATCCCGACCGAGCCGTACACCGCTCCGACCGACCGGGACATGCTTCCGTCGGAGCGGCGCGAGTTCGTGCGAACCCACCGGACGTGCATCTTCGGATACGGCCGCCAGGTCCACGGCCCGGCGATGTCGGTCGTGTACTACCTCCCAACCACGGATGATGAGCTGCTCGTGTCGACCCTCGCCGACCGGGCCAAGGCCCTCGCGGTCGCCCGCAGCTCCAAGGTCAGCCTCTGCATCCTGGATGAACGATGGCCGTTCACCTTCCTGCAGGTGTACGCCGACGCCACCCTTGAACACGACCCCGACCTGACGATCGCCGTGATGATGGCCGTCGGCGGACGGATGTCGGGCGAGGAGCTCTCCGCTGACGCTCGACCTGTCGTGGCCGCCATGGCCGACGAGGAGCGACGACTCGTGATCCGGTGCCGCCCGTACCTCACCTTCGCCACCCCACCCCGGCACCTCCACCACGAAGGCCAGGACGAGACGCTCACCCACTGGACCTCGGGCAGCATCCCCTGGGATGCCGCAGACCCAGCCTGAGGCGGATCCCATGCGCCGCACCAACAGCTACCTCTGGGGCTCGATCGCAGGCGTTGTTGCCGTCTACCTGATGGTCTGGACGATCGTGCTCTCCACCAAGTCGCGATGAGACCGTGGCATAGGTGCCGGATGGCCATGTCCACGACCCGGCGTCGAGGGACAGGGAGGTGGGGCGAGCGAGCGCGGCCACCTCACAGCGACGATCTCGTGGCTGGGCTGGACTTGTCGCTCCGACGTGGCCGGGCAGGGATCCCCCGGACAAGGGAGACGGGCCCTGAGTACCCGATCGGCGATGACCTCGAGGCGGGCGCTTCGGGGCACCACGCCGCCGACGAGCGCTCGGGCGGGTTCGGGCACCCGGTGGGTCACCGCCGGGCTCACTTCTGCTTGATCAGGTCGAAGACGCCGCGGACGACGTTGTTCACGGTGGCCCGGCCCTCCCGGCTCTTCAGGAAGTCGGTGACCGCGTTGCCATCGTCCTTCTTGGCCTTCGCCTTCGGTTCCTTCGGAGCCGCCTTCGGCTTGGTGGGGGCGTCGGGGACCCTCACGTCGAAGTCGCCGGGGTCGATCCCCGAGTCCTTGACGAGGTCTCCCGGTGAGGGGGCGCCCGGCGGCGGGGGCAGGTCGGGGCGGACGGCCGCCGGATCGGACGGACCGGCCGGGGCCGGAGCCGTCGGCGCCGCGGGGGCCACGCCCATGCGCTGGGCGAGCATCTCACGGGCCGAGGGCCGGTCGAGCTCGGTGGCGTAGGTGGCCCAGAGGTCGCTGGCCTGGGCCATGGTGGCCACCTGGGCGGGGTCGATGGCGCCGATCTTCGACTCGGGCGGTCGCACGCGGGTCCATGCCACCGGAGTGGGGGCGCCGTTGTCGGACAGCGTGGTGACGATGGCTTCGCCGATGCCCAGCTGGGTCAGCGCCTCCTCGAGGTCGTAGTCGGACGTCTTGGGGTAGGTCGACACCGCCGCCTTGAGCGCCTTGGCGTCCCGGGGCGTGTACGCCCGCAGCCCGTGCTGCACCCGGTTCCCCAGCTGGGCGAGGACCACATCGGGCACGTCGTCGGGGAGCTGGGTGATGAAGAACACGCCGACGCCCTTCGACCGGATGAGCCGCACCGTCTGGGCGACCTGGTCGATGAACTCCTTGGGCGCGCCGTCGAAGAGCAGGTGGGCCTCGTCGAAGAAGAACACCAGCTTGGGCTTGTCGAGGTCGCCGGCCTCGGGGAGCGTCTCGAAGAGGTGGGCCAGCAGCCACATCATGAACGTCGAGAACAGCTTGGGCCGGTCCTGGACGGCGGCCAGCTCCAGGCAGTTGACGACGCCACGGCCGTCGGGTGCCAGGCGGATGAGGTGGTCGATCGACACCTCGGGCTCGCCGAAGAACAGCTCGGCGTCCTGCTGCTGCAGCTCCACCAGCTTGCGCAGCAGCACGCCCGCGGTGGCCGATGACAGGCCGCCGATCGACTTGAGCTCGGCCTTGCCCTCGTCGCCGGTGAGGTACTTCAGCAGATCGACCAGATCGACCAGGTCGAGCAGCGGCAGCCCCTTCTGGTCGGCGTAGTAGAAGACGAGCGCCAGCGACGACGACTGCGTCTCGTTGGCGCCGAGCACTTTCGACAGCAGCTGCGGTCCGAAGCTGCCCAGGCTCGCTCGGACGGGCACGCCCGGTCCTTGGCCGCCGAGCGCCCAGAACTGCACCGGCGTGCCGGTCGGCGTGTAGGTGAGCTTCAGCTCGTCGATGCGGGCTTGGATCTTGTCGCCGGGCTGGGCGGGCTCGGCCAGGCCCGTGAGGTCGCCCTTGATGTCGGCGGTGAAGACCGGAACCCCCTGCGCCGACAGCTGCTCGGCCAGGAGCTGGAGCGTGACGGTCTTGCCGGTGCCGGTGGCCCCGGCGATGAGCCCGTGGCGGTTGCACATCGCGGTGGGGATCTGGACCACGGCCTCGGGGTAGCTGGTGCCGTCGAGGACCGCCCGCCCGATGTCGACGGTGGCGCCGGTGGAGGCGTAGCCCGCGGCGATCCGGGTGCCGAAGGCTTCGGTGGGCTGGTCGGTGGGGGTCACGAGCGCGAACGGTAGCCCGCTCGTACCCTGGCGACGTGCGCCGATCGGCTCTGCTCCTCGCCCTCGCGGTGCCGCTCGCGCTGGTCGGCTGCTTCGATCCCACCACCGGCCACCCCCCGGCGAAGGACGCGGCGGTGCCGGCGTTCGCCAGCGCTGTCACCACGGTCGATGCGGCTGCGCTGGGGTCGAGCTGGCGGGCGGGCTGCCCGGTGGGCCCGGCCCAGCTCCGGCGGGTCCGGGTGGCGTACTGGGGCTACGACGGCGCGGTGCACCACGGCGACCTGATCGTCCACCAGGACGTGGCCGACGACGTGGCCGGCGCGTTCGGGCAGCTCTACGCCGCCCGCTTCCAGATCCGGCGCATCCACCCGGTCCAGGTGTACGGATCGAGCGACGATGCGTCGATGGCGGCCAACAACACCTCGGCGTTCAACTGCCGCAAGGTCACGGGCGGGTCGGGCTGGTCCGAGCACGCCTACGGGATGGCGATCGACATCAACCCGGTCCAGAACCCATACGTGACCAGGAGCGGCACGATCCTGCCGCCGGCGGCCAAGCCGTGGGCCGACCGCACCTTGCGGGTCCCGGGCATGATCCACGCCAAGGGCGCGGTGCGGGCCGCGTTCGCGGCGATCGGGTGGTCGTGGGGCGGGGCGTGGACCGACCCGAAGGACTACCAGCACGTCTCGCTCACGGGCCGGTAGGCGCCGCTCGGCCGGGTCGGGCCGGCCCCGGCCCGGTCAGCGGAACTGGTCGAGGACGGCGTTCGCCTCGGGCTGATCGAGGTCGAGCACGGCGGCGCCGCCACTGGTGGTCCGGCCGGTCACCGGGAGCACCACCGACTCCGGGTTGAGGCGGCCCATGTCCCAGGCGAAGCGAGCCGCCTCCCACATCGTCATCTGGTCGTCGATGCGCAGCCCACCGGACATGTTCTCGGCAGCGTCCCTGAGCGTGAACGGGTTCCGCTTGCCGCCGGCCTTCTTCATGATCTCCCGGAGGAAGACCTGCTGGCGCTGGACGCGGCCGAGGTCGCTGGTGGGATCGGGCACCGCCTTGCCGTCGATCCACTCGTTGTAGTGCCGGGACCGCACGAAGGCGAGCGCCTGCTTGCCGTCGAGGTGCACGAGCCCGGCCTCCTTGATGTCGAGGCCGGACGCCGGATCGAACGCGGGGTGCGGGAAGTAGATGTCGATGCCGCCGAACGCATCGACGAGCCCGCCGAAGGACTCGAAGTCGATCTCGATGTAGTGGTTGATCGGGATGCCGAAGTTCTGGGTGACGGCCTGGATGAGGTTCCCGGGCCCTTGGTTGTAGGTGGCGTTGAGCCGCCCGTTCTCGCCCGTGGCCGGGTTCTCGACCCACAGGTCGCGGTTGAGCGAGAGCATCTTGGCGTGACCGTCTTCGATCCGGAGCACCATGATCGTGTCGGACCGGGCGCCCTGCACGCCCTGGCGCTGGGCCTCGCCGGTGCGGCCGTTGTCGCTGCCCACCAGCAGGTAGTTGGTGGCGCTGCCGCTCTTCGGCGTGAGCTGGGCGCTGACGGGCACCTTCTCGATCTTGTCGAAGACGTTGCTCGCCCACCGGTAGGCGCCGAACGCGGTGAGGAGGAGGAGGATCACGACCACCACGGAGGTGATGGCGATGATCCGGCCGACCCGGCGCTTGCGCTTCCGCTTCGGCGGGCGGGCCCCAGGAGCGGTCGCGGTGCTGGGGCCGTCGGCGTCGGCGGCCGGTGACGGGGCGCGCACGCCGATCAGGCGCTCGGCGATGATGCCGAGCGCGAGGCCGATCAAGAGGTAGAGGGCGAACTTCACGGGCGGGGCCGCCTCGGCGGCGGGAGGACCTCACCGGAGATGCGGGTGCGGTCGCTGTCGTCGAGAGCACGGGTGCCGGCGGGCCGGGAGGGGGCGCCCTCGGCCTCGACGCGGAGGTCGACGGGGCCGACGCCGATCACGTCGCCCGCCGCCAGCGTCTGCGCCGAGTTGGGCGTGAGCAGCCGGCCGTTGAGCGTGGTGCCGTTCGACGATCCGCTGTCGGTGATGGTCCACGCCGATCGGCCGCGGCCGATGGTGGCGTGCGCCCGGCTGACCCTGGTGTCGTCGACCACGATGGTGCTGTCGGTGCTGCGGCCGATGGTGATCACGTCGCTGCCGAGGACGATGCGCTCGGAGGTGTCGGTGCGCACCACGGCCAACCGGGTGGACCGTCCCCCCGTCGGGGCCTTCGGTGCGCCGGCCGGCGGCGGCGTGGTGGGCTTGGCCTTCTTGGGGCCCTCGGGGTCGACCGCCAGCGCGTTGGGCACCCCGGGGCGGCGCGACGGGTCGGCCTCGAAGCGGATGTCGATGGTCCCGTCGAGCTCCCAGCCGTTGTCCTGGGCGGCCGTGCGCAGGGCATCGGTGAGCCCGTCGACGAACCACCCCCGCGTCTCGTCGACCACCTCGAGGTCGTCGGCGCTCAGCTGGATCAGGTAGCGGGCGGGGGCCTCGGTGCGTCCCTGCCGGTTGACCCGGACGTGGCGGACCATCTCGGAGAAGCAGGCCCGCTGGAGCTCCGGTGCGGTGAGCGTCTTGCGCCGCCCCACGCTGCCGCTGACCGTGCGCGCGACCGACGCCGCCTGGGCGACGGTCTGGGGACGACGGAGCTTGCGGGAGCCGACGAACCCGAGGAGGGCGCCGACGGCGATGACCGCGACGGGGAGCAGCAAGGGGAGAGGAGCTCTCTCAGATGATCTTCGTGGAGGAGGAGACCTCGTGCGACGTGAACGTGGCCTCGCCGCCGAGGCAGCTGCCGATCGCGCCCATGAACTCCGCCATGTGGGCGCTGCCCATGTGGGCATCGATGGCCGCCTGGTCCTCCCAGATCTCCACGCCGTTGATGATCGTGGGGTCGAGGACGTCGGTGGACATCCGGTAGTCGATGCAGCCCGCCTCGGCGCGCGTGGCCGGGACGAACGCGGCGATGGCGGCCTCAGCCTCGGCGCGCAGGTCGGGGTTGATGGTGAGGTAGCCGGTGACGACGAACATCGGGAGCGGTCCTTGGGGTCCGGGGTGGGTCGGTCAACGTTAGAGGGCCGGCACCCCTGAACTCATGACACCCGTTCGAACCGCACCTGCCGGGTGGCCACGTCGGCCAGGGTGCAGCGCACGTGGACCGAGGCGCCGAGCGGGAGGTTGCTGGTGTCGCAACGGGCCCGGACCGGCGGCTCGTCGAGCACGACCGTGCCGTAGGACGCTCCTGTCTCCACCACCGATGCGGCGAAGACCTTGCCGACCCGATCGGTCAGGACGAAGGCCTCGGTGGCGTCGATGACCGCCCGGTCGAGCTTCTTGCTCAGGCTGTCGCCGGCGGCCATCTGCTCGGGCAGCTGGGGCAGTGCGTCGGTGACCCACCCGGGGACGGGCCGGCCGTGGGAGACGGCGAGGCAGATCTCGGTGCCGAAGCGGTCGACCAGACGGCGGAGCGGCGCGGTCACGTGGGCGTAGGGGGCGCCGACGCCGGCATGGCCCGGGTCGGCCGGAGGCGCCCCGGAGAACGGCGTGTAGGCGGCGCCGCGCAGCAGCTCGGCCGCCAGGTCGGCGAACGCGGCGTGGCGGGGCTGCGAGGTGTCGAGGGACGCGAGCACGTCACCGGGGCCGGCCCCGTCGGGCCAGGCGATGCCCAGGTTGCGGGCCGCTGCTCGGAGCCGGGGGAACGCCGCCTCGTCGGCCTTCGGGACGGTCCGGAGCACGCCGATGCCGGCGTCGAGCATCAAGCTGGCGGCCGCCCGACCCGTGAGGAGCGAGATCTGGGCGTTCCACTGCTCGATGGGCAGGTCGGCGCGCAGCTCCACGGTCCACGAGCCATCGGGCGTGGCCACGACCGATTGCTCCGGCAGGCCGAGCTCGATCGCCCCGCGGGCGCGAGCGGCCTGCAGGAGCGCGGCGCCGATGGCGGGGAAGGCCTGGAGCACCGGCGGGGCGGTCCCGGCGTCGAGCTGCTCCTGGACGCCCTGGTAGGTGAGCTGGGTCCGGCTGCGCACCATCGCCCGGTGGACGTCGATGGCGGTGGTGGTCCCGCTGGCGTCGACGTCGATGGTCCAGAGCGCGGCCGGCCGGGGCCCGTCGGGCAGCAGCGATGCCGCGCCCTCGCCCAGGACCTCGGGGTGCAGCGGCACCCGCCGGTCGGGCGCGTAGTAGGTCTGCGTGCGGCGGTGGGCCTCGAGGTCGAGCGCCGATCCCGAGTCGACCCAGCTGGCCACGTCGGCGATCGCGTACGACACGCGCCACCCGTCGCCTCGGGTCTCGATCGCCACGGCCTGGTCGAGGTCCTTGGACCCGGCCGGGTCGATCGTCACCAGCTCGAGGTCGGTGGCGTCGACGTGGTCGGGGAAGGTCCGGCCCGCCTCCTGCTGGGCCTGCGCCAGCACCTCGGGCGGGAACGGGCCCGGGATCCCGAGCTCTCGGCGGATGTCGTCGAAGCCGAGCGGAGCGGCGGCGGACGATCGGATGCGATGGGCGACCACGTCGAAGGTTCTAGCGGTTGCCGGTCGGTAGCCTCGGCCCATGTCCGACTACCCGGCTCGCTGGGAATCCGAGGTGGTCCTCTCGGACGGCGGGACGATGGCCGTCCGCCCGATCCGCCCCGACGATGCCGAGCGGATCGTCGCGTTCCACGAGCGCCAGTCGCCCGAGAGCATCTACTTCCGCTTCTTCTCGCCTCGGCCCCGCCTGTCGGAGCGAGACCTCGACCGGTTCACCCGGGTCGACTACGTCGACCGGATGGCGTTCGTCGGCCTCATCGGCGACGACCTGGTCGGCGTGGCCCGCTACGACCGCCACCGGGCCCGCAGCGATGCCGAGGTGGCGTTCTTCATCGACGATGCCCACCACGGCCGGGGCATGGCCACGGTCCTGCTCGAGTACCTCGCGGCGGCGGCGCGGGAGGCCGGGATCTCGGGGTTCACCGCCTCGGTCCTGCCCCAGAACCGCAAGATGCTCGGCGTGTTCACCCAGGCCGGGTTCACTGCGTCGAGCCGGTTCGAGGACGGGGTCATCGAGGTGCAGCTCGACATCGAGCCCACGCCCGAGGCCCTGGCCGCCATCGAGGAGCGGGCCGGTCAGGCCGAGGCGCGGTCGGTGGAGCGGCTCCTCCGGCCCTCGTCGATCGCCGTGATCGGGGCCTCGCGCACGCCCGGGACCATCGGCCACCAGGTCTTCCACGAGCTGGTCAGCAGGGGGTTCCAGGGGCCGGTGTACCCGATCAACCGCGAGGGCGACTTCGTGGCGAGCGTCCGGTCGTGGCGCTCGGTGCTCGACGTGCCCGGCGAGCTCGACCTCGCCATCGTCTGCGTCCCGGCCGACGAGGTCCTGCGCGTCGCCGAGGAGTGCGCGTTCAAGCGGGTGCAGGGCCTGGTGGTCCTCTCCGCCGGGTTCGCCGATCGCGACGAGGAGGGCGAGGCGGCCGAGATCGAGCTCGTCTCCTACGCCCGCCGCCACGGCATGCGGCTCATCGGCCCCAACGCCCTGGGCATCATCAACACCGACCCGGCGGTGGCCATGCACGCCACGTTCGTGCCGGTCGATCCGGTGGCCGGCCGGGTCGGGCTGGTCGCCCAGTCGGGTGTGATCGGCGCCGCCATCATCGATGCCGCCCGCCAGATCGATCTGGGCATCTCGTCGTTCGTGGCGGTCGGCAACAAGGCCGACGTGTCCAGCAACGACCTCCTCCGGTACTGGCAGGACGACCCGAACACCGACGTGGTCATGTGCTACCTCGAGTCCTTCGGCAACCCGTCGAAGTTCAGCCGCACGTCGCGCGCCCTCTCCCAGCACAAGCCGGTGGTGGCGGTGAAGGTGGGTGGCTCGCCGGCCGACCGCTGGGAGGAGCCCGAGGGCTGGCCGCCCGGCGCCACCGCCGCGGCCCTCCTGGAGCAGACGGGGATCGTGCGCGTCGACAACCTCACCCAGATGCTGCACACCGCCGGCGTGCTGGCCGACCAGCCCTTGCCGCGCGGCAGCCGCGTCGCCGTCGTGACCAACTCGTGGGGTCCCGCCTGGCTGGCCGTCGATGCGCTCAAGGCGGCGGGCCTGGTGCCCGGAGAGCCCGTCGACCTGTCCAACGAGGCCGACCCCGCCAGCTTCACCGACGCCCTCGCCGAGGTGTACGCCTCGGGCCACGTCGACGCGGTCCTGGTGATCTACGCCCCTGCGATCGTGGGCCACTACCGCCGTGTCGGCGAGGCGATCCTGGCCGCGGCCAAGGGCGCCGGCCCCGTCACCACGGTGGCCTGCATGCTGGGCGAGCACCGGCGGGGCCTGCTCACCGACGGCGACCTCCGCATCCCGGAGTTCCCGTTCCCCGAGGAGGCGGCGCTCGCCCTCGGCCGGGTCACCCGCTACGCGGCGTGGCGGTCGCAGCCCGTGGGGCACCTCGCGGAGCTCTCCTCCCCGGCCAAGGCCGACGCCCGGGCCCTGGTGGCCGGCTGGCTCACCGACGCCCCCACCGACCACCGCACCTGGCTCGACGCCCTCCAGGCGGAGGCGCTGCTGGCCTGCACCGGGCTGGCCCCGGCCGCTCAGGTGCTGGTCGATGATGCCGACCAGGCCATCGCGGCCGCCCACCTCCTGGGGTTCCCGGTCGCCCTCAAGGCCTCGGGGCTGGAGCGGCTCTCGAAGACCGAGGCCGGCGGCGTGTCGCTCGACGTGCACGGCGACGACGAGGTCCGTCACGCCTACGAGCGCATGGAGGCCGTGCTCGGCTCCGCCATGCACCCGGCGCTCGTGCAGGTGATGGTGCCCGAGGGCGTCGAGTGCCGCGTGGGCGTCTACCGCCACCACGTCCTCGGCGACGTGCTGACGCTCGGTCCCGGCGGCGCGGCGGCGGAGCGGGTGGCGCACGAGTCGATGCAGATCCTGCCGCTCACCGATGCCGACGCCGAGCGCCTGATCGACGCCTCGGTCCTCGCGCCCCTCGTGACCGAGGCGGGGCCGGCCGCCCGCGAGGCCCTGATCGACCTGCTGTGCCGGCTGGCCTCGCTGGCCGACGCTGTGCCCGAGATCGTGGCCGTGCGCCTCAACCCGGTGCTCGTCGTCGAGGGCTCGGCGGCCATCACCGATGTGCGCATCGGCCTCTTGCCCTACGTCGCCGATTCCCGTCCCCGGGTGCGGCGGCTCTGAGCCTCAGCCCCGAGGCAGGCCCAGCACCCGCTCGGCGATGATCGTGCGGAGGATCTGCGTGGTGCCGCCCATGATCGTGTACGCCGGCGCGTAGGCCACGTTGCGAGCAACTCGTCGGGCCAGGGCGGCGCCCTCGGCCTCGGACCCCTCGAACGCAGTGGAGCCCGCGCCCAGGACGGTGGCGCAGAAGGCCGCGACCCGCTGCTCGTGCTCGGTGCAGAACGTCTTGGCGGCCGCCGAGAACTGGGCCGGCGCCTGGCCGAGCACCTCGCGCAGCACGAGCAGCCGGCCGAGGCGGTAGCCCGTCTCGATGGCGGCGATCTGCTGGCGCACGAGCGGGTCGCCCCGCCGGGCGTACGGGAGCACGTCGGCGTAGAGCCGCTGGTTGCTCATCAGCCGGTCGATGCCGCCGCGCTCGTGCTCCATCTGGCGCATGACCTGGCGGAAGCTGCCGTTCTCCTCGCCGATCAGCTGGTCGGCGGCCACGTCCACGCCCTCGAACCGCACCTCGCAGAAGTGGCCGTCTCCGGTGGCGTCGACGATCGGGCGGACCTCGATCCCCGGCGCGTGCATGTCGACCACGAACTCCGACAGGCCGGCGTGGGGCTTGGCCGTGGGGTCGGTGCGGGCGATCAGGTAGCACCAGCGGGCGTGGGCGGCGCCGCTCGTCCAGACCTTGGCCCCGTCGATGCGCCAGCCCCCTCGCCCATCCGTGCGCCGCTCGGCGCGAGTGCGCAGCGACGCCACGTCGCTGCCCGCGTCGGGCTCGCTCATGCCGATGCACCACACGTCGGTGCCGCTGAGGATCCCGGGCAGCCACCGGGCCTGCTGCTCGGGCGTGCCGTACTGCAGGAGCGTCGGACCGATCTGGCGGTCGGCGAAGTAGCAGGCGGCGAGCGGCGCACCCTCGCCGATGAGCGCTTCGAACACGATGAAGCGCTCGATCGGGTCGCGGCCCCCACCGCCCACGCTCGTCGGCCACGTCATGCCCAGCCAGCCGCGCTCCGCCAGCTCGAGCGCGAAGCCGGGGTCGTGGCCCATCAGCCACCCGTCCTCGCGGATGGCCCGCCGGTCGGCGCCGGCCGATCCCACTGCTCGGGCCTCGGCGGCCAGGGCGGTCAGGCTGGGGGAGAGGTCGAAGTCCACGCCGGGCGGACCCTACCGGTGGCCGTCGGTAGGGTGCGCCGATGCGAGCCATCGTCCTGACCGAGTACGGCGAGCCCGAGGTGCTGACCCTCGCCGACATCCCTGCGCCCGAGCTGGGCCCCGAGGACGTGCTGGTCGACATCGTGGCCACCGCCCTCAACCGGGCCGACCTGCTCCAGCGCCGCGGGTTCTACCCCGAGCCCGGCCCCAAGCGCCCCCACGAGGTGCCCGGGATGGAGCTCTCGGGCCGGGTGGCGGCGGTCGGCTCCCTCTCGACCCGCTGGTCGGTGGGCGACGAGGTCATGGCCATCGTGGGCGGTGGGGCGTACGCCGAGCAGATCGCCGTGCACGAGCGCCAGCTGATGGCCGTGCCCGGATCGGTGGCCGTCGCCGACGCCGCCGCCCTCCCCGAGGTCGGCATCACGGCCCACGACGCCCTGGTGGTGCAGGGCGGCCTCCGCTCCGGGGGCTGGGCGCTCGTGCACGCGGGCGCGTCCGGCGTGGGGACGATGGCCGTGCAGATCGCCAAGGCCATCGGCGCCCGGGTGGTGGCCACCACCTCCACCGGCAAGGTCGATGCCGTCCGGGCGCTCGGCGCCGATCTGGTGGTCGACTACAAGACCGACGACTTCGTCGAGGGCGTGCAGGCCGCCACGGGAGGCCGGGGCGTCGATGCCGTGCTCGACGTGATCGGCGGCGACTACCTGATGCGCAACATCGCATCGATCCGCGTCGGCGGCCGCATCGTGCAGGTGGGCGTCATGGGCGGCGGGGCCACCGAGATCAACCTGGGGATGCTGCTCCCCAAGCGGGCCCACCTGATGGGCACCGTCCTGCGCGCCCGCCCGCTCGAGGAGAAGGTCGCTGCGTCCCAGCGCTTCGTCGCCGAGATCGTCCCGGCCATCGAGGCCGGAGCCGTCCGCCCGGTGATCGACCGCCGCTTCGCCCTGGCCGACATCGCCGACGCCCACCGCTACCTCGAGACCAACGCCAGCATCGGCAAGGTCCTCATCGACATCTGATCTGCCGGAGCCGGCCGACCGTCAGAACTCGGCGCCGGCTCGCAGCCGGGCGTCGGCGGCGTCGTCGACCGAGCGCTTCTTGATGGCGGGGATGCGCATGAGCACCAGCCCGGCGATCGCCCCCACCACCATGCCGGCGGCGTGGGCCTCCCAGGCGACGTTCTCGTCGGCCGTGAAGAACTGGGTCACGAAGAACAGCAGCAGCACCACGGCCGCCGGCACGTAGACCACCTGGAACGCGGCCGTGGCGATGACGGTGAGGATGCGGGCGCGCGGTGCCAGCACGAGGTACGCCCCCATGACCACGGCGATGGCCCCGGACGCGCCGATGAGCGGCCCGGCCGAGTGCGGGTTGGTGGCCACGTACCCGAGCGTGGCGATGATGCCGCCCAAGAGGTAGAGCCCCAAGAAGTTGGACCGTCCCAACCGGTCTTCGACGGCGCTGCCGAAGACCCACAGGAACAGCATGTTCCCGGCCAGGTGGTCGATGCTGCCGTGCAGGAACATGCACGTGAGCAGGGCCAGCGCCACGGACTTGCCCGCCGGCGGGTACTGGGTGCGATCGCCCTTGCACCCGGGAGGCGAGTCGATGAGGGCCTTGCCGCTGCGGAGCTCGCAGGGGATGGCGCCCCACCGGTTGGTGAACTCGTCGCGCTCCTGGGCCCGCCAGTACTGGCTCTGCCCGGCCGATCCCTCGGGGGCGCCCCACTGGAAGCCGGACGGCTGGATGAAGAGGAACACCACCACGTTGATGGCGATGAGCGCCATCGTGAGCCACGGCACGCGCCGGGACCGTTCGTCGTCGCGGAGGGGGAGCGCCATCTCAGCCCGCCCGGCCCAGGCGCATCCGCATGGCCTTCTGGCGCTGCGCCTCGGGGCGCAGCGCGGGATCGGACACGACCACCGTGCCGCCCGCGAAGTCGTGGAGGCCCCGCCCGTTGCTCCCCGTGCCCATCATCAGCATCGACACGAAGAGGATCGGCCAGAGCAGCGGCACGTAGACGAGCAGCCCCAGCACCAGGGCCCGCAGGAACGACCGGAACGGCCGCGGCGGCAGCCCGGTGCGGCGGTCGCGGATGACCAGCCCGGCCAGCTGGTGGCCGGGCGTGAGGCCGGTGCGGCTCACCAGCCAGGTCTCGTGGATCACGAACACCACGATCCACGCCGCCGAGCTCAACAAGATGATGCTGGTGGTGGCGAACGGGAGGCTGACGGTGAGGGCCAGGAGCCCGATGGCGGCGGCGAGCAGCCTGGAGTCGGTCAGCCGCCGCAGCCGGGCGCGGTAGCGGACGTCGAGGTCTCCCACCCGGCCGTACGGGCTGATGCGCGGCGGGTGGGCCCCGTCGGCGAACCCGGCCAGGTCTCGGGTGGCGACCGGGGGCGCGAACTGGTCCGGGATCACCATCGACGCCGCCACCCGGTCGGGGAAGCCCCGGCCGAGCGAGTCGCCCAGCGTGCTGATGGCCCACAGCGTCCACCCGATGACCGGGATCACCGTGAGCACGCCGCACATCGCCCCGCGCCGCAGCGAGGCGGCCGGGGAGGGCCGGCCCACGCCGTCGAGCTCGACCACGCGCACCTTCACCAGCCGCTTGGCCGGCGTGGCCCCCAGCCACATCGTGGTGAGCGTCTCGTAGGCGGTGATGGCCAGGAACGCCAGGAACAGGTCGGTCCAGATCTTGTGCGAGTCGCCGAGGACGATCCACGTGTTGACCACGAGGACCGCCTCGGCGGTGGCATCGAGCGTCCGGGCCGCCAGCCGGAGGCCCTTGTTGGCCACCGGTCCGACGGGCGGGGGAGGTGGCTGCCAGACGTAGCCCCAGGGCTGCCCGTACGGCGGCGGGTGGTACTGGGTCAGCGGGCGTCCATGGCGACGTAGTCGCGGCTGGCGCTGCCGGTGTACAGCTGGCGGGGCCGAGCGATCTTCTGGTCCTGCTCGAGCAGTTCCTTCCAGTGCGCCAGCCAGCCCGAGGTGCGGGGGATGGCGAACAGCACGGTGAACATCTCGATCGGGAAGCCCATGGCCTGGTAGATCAGCCCCGAGTAGAAGTCGACGTTGGGGTAGAGCTTGCGGCTGATGAAGTAGTCATCGGCCAGCGCCACCTCTTCGAGCTTGAGGGCGATGTCGAGCAAGGGGTTCTTGCCGGTGACCTCGAACACGTCGTAGGCGATCTTCTTGATGATCGTGGCCCGGGGGTCGAAGTTCTTGTACACCCGGTGGCCGAAGCCCTGGAGGCGGCCCTTGCCCTCCTTCACCGCGGTGACGTAGGCGGGCACGTTGTCGACGTGGCCGATCTCGTTGAGCATCTTGATCACGGCCTCGTTGGCGCCGCCGTGACGGGGGCCGTAGAGCGCCGCCGCCGCGGCTGCGGTGGCCGAGTACGGGTCGGTGTGCGACGAGCCCGCCACCCGCATGGCGGTGGTGCCGCAGTTCTGCTCGTGGTCGGCGTGGAGGATGAACAGCACGTCGAGCGCCTTGGCGAGCACCGGGTCGGCTTGGTACTCGGGCTCGGCGATCTTCCACATCATCGAGAGGAAGTTGTCGCTGAACTCGAGGCGGTTGTCGGGGTAGACGAACGGCATGCCGACGCTGAAGCGGTGGGCGCCGGCGGCGAGCGTGGGCATCTTGGCGATGAGGCGCACGATCTGCTTGTCGCGGACATCGGGGTCCTGGATGTCCTTGGACTCCGGGTAGAACGTCGACAGGGCGGCCACGGCCGACACGAGCATGCCCATCGGGTGGGCGTCGTGGTGGAAGCCCTCCATGAACCGCTTGCGGACGTTCTCGTGGATGAACGTGTGGTACGTGATCTCGTGCTTCCACGCCGCGTACTGCTCGGCGTCGGGGAGCTCGCCGTAGATCAGGAGGTACGCGACCTCCAGGTACGTCGAGTGCTCGGCGAGCTGCTCGATGGGGTAGCCGCGGTACCGCAGGATGCCTGCTTCGCCGTCGAGCTCGGTGATGGCGGACTCCGTGGCCGCCGTCTGGGTGAAGCCCGGATCGGCGAACCAGATGTTGCCGAGGAGCTTCTTCCAGGCTCCTGCGTCGACACCGCCGTTCACGATCGGGATCTCGATGGACTCACCGGTGCGGTTGTCCGTAAGGGTCACACTCTCTGCCACGCGCTTCTCTTCCTGCCTCTGAGGTTCCAGTCTGCGTTGGCCGGGTCGTCTCCGGTGAACCACCGGCCGTGCTTCCAAGGCCGATGGTACCGGCCCACCAGGGGTAGGGGTACCAGTGGCGTCAGGAGGTTCGTCCGGGCCGCAGGTGGAGGAGCGGGCGCGTGGGCACCTCGCTGGCGATGACCGACCGCACGACGTCGATCGTCGACCGGGTGGGGGCCGAGAGGCGGCCCCGCCGCGGGGTGGCGAGACCGACGCCGCGCGGCGTGGTCCCCTCGAGCGCCACGGTGCTCCAGGTGCCATCGGACCACTCGACGATGGCGCTGGCCGGCAGGATCGCGGCTCCAAACCCCTGGTAGGCCAACGATGCGAGGAGGCGCATGCCGTCGACCTCGGCCTGGGCCGTGAGGGTGACCCCGGCGCGCTCGGCGTCGGCGTCGAGATCGTCGCGGAAGCCGGTGCCGGGCGGCTCGAGCAGCAGCGGCACGCCTGCGAGGTCCGACAGCGTGATCGACGGCCGTCCCGACAGCGGGTGGTCGTCGGTGAGCAGCAGGACGTGCTCCTCCTCGAACAGCAGCTCGGTGTCGACGTCCGGATCGACGGCCGGGAGGTTGACGATGGCGAGGTCGAGGGAGCCGGCCGCCAGCTGGGGGATGAGCGAGGTGGTGGTGGCATCGACCACGACGAGGCGGACCTTCGGGTGGCTCGCCGCCAGCTCGCTGAGGAGCATCGGGATCAGCCACCGGCCGGTGGTGCCGATCACGCCGAGGCGCACCTGACCCGAGATCTCCCCGAGCGACGAGGCCACGTCGGCGGAGAGGGCCTCGAGCTCCGCCTGGACGCGCCGGGCCCGCACGACCACCAGCTCGCCCGCCTCGGTGAGCTGCCCGGTGCCCCGGTCGACCAGTGGCGTGCCCAGCTCGCGCTCCAGGTTGGCGATGTGCGTGGAGACGTTCGACTGCACCGTGTGCAGGGCGCGGGCGGCGGCCGAGAAGCTGCGGTGGTCGGCTACGGCGGTGAGCGCGGAGAGCTGCCGGAAGTCCATCGCTCCTCATGATGGCATATATCACGAACAACTGTTGGACAGATTGCTTGCAACTGTTCAACAATGTGCATACTCAAGACCGCCGAGGTGCACGGGTCCCCCTCCCGAACCTCGAGCGACGGGTCGTGCGGTTCCCCTGCCGCACAGACCGATAGACCGACCGGCCGCCCCTGGCCGGTCGGTCTCATTTTTCCACGAGCAAGGTTCGGGTCGATCGGTCTGAGCGACAGGGACGCTCGGCTGCGCCTCGCGATGGAATCCGCCCTGTTCCTCCCAGCGACGTACAGACCGATGGACCGACCGGCCGCCCCTGGCCGGTCGGTCTCATTTTTCCACGAGCAAGGTCGATCGGTCGGTCTCAATCTTCTGCGGCTTGCAGCAAGGTCGCCCGATGGGAACGTCCAGTGCGGGCGTCGCATCAGGCGTAGCCTCGGGTTCGTGGAGCAGCGTGCGGTCTGGGACGACCTCGTGGGCGATGCCTGGGTTCGGAACGCGGCCGTGCTCGACGCCCACGGCCTGCCGTTCGGGCTCGCGGCCATGGATCGGCTCGGTCCCGTCGACGGTCAGCGCGTGCTCGACGTCGGCTGCGGTACCGGGGGGACCACCCGGGAGCTGGCGCGGCGGGGAGCCGATGCGGTGGGCGTCGACCTGTCCGAGCGCATGATCGCCCACGCTCGCGCCGAGGCTGCCGGTCGGGCCGGGGTCGAGCACCGGGTCGGCACCGTCGCGGCCCTGGACCCCGACGAGCCGTTCGATGCCCTCTTCTCGCGGTTCGGGGTGATGTTCTTCGACGATGCGGTGGCCGGGTTCGCCCACCTTCGCTCGCTCACCCGTCCCGGCGGGTCCCTGGCCTTCGCCGCGTGGGACGGCCCGTTCGAGAACCCGTGGATGAGCACGCCCGTGCTGGCCACGATCCCGCTCCTCGGACCGCCGGCCCTGCCGGGGCCCGAGGAGCCTGGTCCGTTCTCGCTCGCCCCGCCGGAGCGGGCCCGTGAGGTGCTCGAAGCTGCGGGGTGGAGCGACATCGACGTCGATGTCTTGACGATCGATCAGCCCTACGAGGCAGCCTCGGTCGAAGCGGCCGCGACGACCCTGACCGAGGACAACCCCGTGATCGCGGCCGGCCTGGCCGCACACCCCGACCTCCGAGCCGAGGTGCACGCGGCGGTGGTCGACGCCTTGAGGCCGAACGTGCGCGACGGCACCCTGGTGTTCCAGGCCAGCGCGATGATCGCGTCGGCGCACGCCTGAGGCGGCGCTGCTGCTCTCGGTGCCTAGGGGGCGACGGAGCCGTAGTCGGCGAAGCCGCTGGGGTCGTGGCGGCCGAAGGTGCCGTGCTCGAAGAGGCCCCAGCCCTCGGCGTCGCCGATGCGGGCCTTGGCCACGTGGTCGAGCAGCCCGAAGGGGAGCATGCCGGCGACGGCCGGATCGTTGACGAGGTCCTTGTCGACCCCGTCGACCCAGTCGCGGCCCTTCCACATGCCGTGCGTCCAGCCGGTGACGTCGCCGCCGTAGCCGGTGCCGGCGTTGAGCGCGACGAACCCGAGCGACTCCACCTCCAGCACGAGCGGCGTGCCGTCCTGCTCGGTCAGGTGGATGGTGGCGCCGGTGGGCATGCGCGTGCCCGACCGGTAGTGGATCTCGGCCCGCGGCCAGCCGAGCTGCTCCGGACGGCGGTTGGCAGAGGCGGGCCAGACGCGGGTGGCGTCGTTGAGGACGCGGTAGCCGTCGGGGTCCTCCTGGATGATCACCACGATCGTGAAGTCGTCGAAGCGCAGCGGCACGTACAGCCACCAGAAGCCCTCGATCGGCTCGTCGCCGGCGCGGGCCGGGGGTTCGGGCTCGCCGGTCGGGCGGATGCCCCAGGAGCGGTCGCGGCTTCCCAGCCAGACGTCGGGGTCGACGGTGTGGGTGGTGCCGTCGACCCGCAGCTCACCCTCCCAGGAGCCCATCTGGGCGAAGCGCTGGGCGTCGAGCGCCACCTTGCCCGCGGGGCCGGAGCGCCACACGTGGGGCACCTCGTCCACGGCAGGGTGCGAGCCCTGCCAGGTGAGGTCGAAGCCGACGCCGTGGTCGTCGCCGTCGCACACGAACCGCACCCGCTCCAGCGGGTCGATCACCTCGATGCGGAACGGGCCCACCGACGGGGCCAGGCGGTCGTGACCGTCGAGGGCGTCGGAGGCGCGGACGCTGATCTGCCGGTCGCCCACCCGGACCGTGCAGTACGCGTCGATCACGCCGAGGTTCGGGTAGATGCCGAGGCCGGTGACCAGGAACGGCTCGCCGGTCCGGCCGTGGGCGTTGAAGTAGCACCGGTCGTAGGCGTTGCGGTCCGACGAGGCCATGTGGGCCATGGAGAGCGGGGCCTGGTGGATCGGGAACTCGTCGAGGGGGTGGGGCACGGGAACCTCCGGCTAGCTGGGAGGCGCACCCTGGCCCGGATCTGACGGGTCGTCAACTACGTCGGGGGCACCCCTCGGCGGACCGGTCGTAGTCTCCCTCCATGCAGCCCGCCGCGTTTTTCGACCTGGATCGCACGCTGCTGACGGGAGCCAGCGGCCCCACGTTCAGCACGATGCTCAAGCGGGTTGGCCTGCTGCCGGACCGGAGCATCCCGGGCGAAGGGCTGGTCTTCAAGTTCTTCGACGTCGTCGGCGAGACGATCCCGTCGATGATGGCCACCCGCCAGATGGCCCGGGCTGCATCGGGGTGGGAGCGCACCCGGGTGCAGGAGGCCGGGCGCCTCGCGGCCGCGCAGCTCATCGACGAGGTGCCGGGCTTCGCCAAGAGCCTCATCGAGCACCACCACGACGAGGGCCGCAAGGTCATCATGGCCACCACCTCGCCCTACGACCTGGTGAAGCCTCTGGCGGACGCGCTGGGCCTCGACGATGTGATCGCCACCCGATACGGCGTGGCCGACGGGCACTACGACGGGTCCATCGACGGGTTGTTCGTGTGGGGGCCGGGCAAGCTGGCCGCGGTCCGCCTGTGGGCGCAGGCCAACGGCGTCGATGTCGGGTCCAGCTACGCCTACTCCGACTCCGTGTACGACGTCCCGCTCCTGTCGGCGGTGGAGCACCCCACGGCGGTGAACCCCGACCCTCGCCTGCGGGTGGTGGCGGTGATCAAGCGGTGGCCCAGCCAGTACTTCGACGTGCCGGCGGGCGTGCCGAAGCTGGTGGGGGTCGAGCCCCAGCGGGCGATCCAGTTCCTGGCCCGGCCCCAGCTGTTCCCGTGGGTGCGCTTCGACGTCGACGGCGTCGACCACATCCCGTCCGAGGGGCCCGTGATCATCGTGGGCAACCACCGCTCGTACTTCGACCCGCTGGCGATCGGCTGGGCCATGGCCCAGGCCGGCCGCCCCGTCCGGTTCCTGGGCAAGAAGGAGGTCTTCGACGCCCCGGTGGTGGGCCAGATGGTGACCGCCCTGGGCGGCATCCGGGTCGAGCGGGGATCGGGCTCCGACGAACCGCTCAAGGCCGCCGCCGAGGCGCTGTCGGCCGGCGAGGCGGTGGCGATCATGCCGCAGGGCACCATCCCGAGAGGCCGGGCGTTCTTCGATCCGGACCTCAAGGGCCGCTGGGGCGCAGCCAAGCTGGCGGCGCTGAGCGGAGCACCCATCGTGCCGATCGGCATCTGGGGCACCGAGAAGGTGTGGCCGCGCAACGCCCGCACCCCCGACGTCCTGGCGGTGGGCCACCCGCCCACGGTGCGCCTGCGGGTGGGTCCTCCCGTCGACCTGGCCTACGACGACCCCGACGTCGACACCACGGCGATCATGGAGGCGCTCGTCGCGCTCCTCCCTGAGGAGGCCCGCATCCACCGGGAGCCGACGCCCGAGGAGCTGGCGAAGTCGCTGCCATCGAGCTACAAGGGCGATCCCGACGCCGAGCTCGATCGCCGTCCCGGGTCCGACTGAGGTTCAGTCGCCGCCGAGGTCGATGCCGCAGGACGAGTACAGGTCCTGGATGGCGCTCATGTCCTGGAGCGCGGTCATGTCGTCGCCGAACTGCTTGACGAACGCGTCGGCGAGGCACTCGCTCTTCTTCTGATCGAAGCCCATCTGGTTGAACGCGTTGAGCAGCGCGTTGTGGACGGCCTTCGAGTCGATGCCGCCACCCGGGTTCAGGGCGCTGAGGTCGCTGGCCTTGACATCGCACTGGTTCATGGCGTCCATGACCTTGGACATGTCGAGCTTGCTGGGATCGAACCCGCCGCCGCCCCGCGAGAACTGGTCGACGAGCTTGCCGGCGAGGCAGTCGGCCTGCTTCTTCTCCAGGCCCAGGCCCTCGTAGTACTTCGACATGGCGTCGAGGGCGGCCTGCTGCCCGCCGGAGCGGGCGACGGTGGTGGAGGTGCTGGTGGTGGTCGCGCTGAAGGCATCGCCCCCGCTCGTCCCGCACGAGGTGAGGATCGCAGCGAGGGCCACGACGGCAGCGATGAGCAGGGCGCGAGGGGCACGGGTCATGCCCGGAACGCTACCCCTCGTCGCCGGCCGGCTCCGGGGCGGGCCCGTCTGCTTCGTCGCCGGGCGCGGGTGCATCGGCGTCGGCGACCGCTTCGGCGTCGGCATCAGCTTGGGCGTCGGCGTCTCCGGCCGGAGCCTGCTCGGCGTCGGTGGCGTCGGTGGCGTCGGTGGCGTCGGTGGCGTCGGTGGCGTCGGGCACCTCGGGGGCCGGAGGCGCCCATGCGGGAGCCGCACCGGTCTCGGCCGCCACCACGGCGGCGAGCGCAGCCTTGTACGCGGCGTCGGCAGCGTTGCGCTGCTCGGCCGGCACGCCCTCTCGGCCCCGGAGCCGCTTCACCTCGGCGGCGGCGTCCTCCTTGGCCTTGATCAGCTGCGCGTGCTCGTCGGCCTGGCGCCGCTCGTCTCGCGCTGCCTTCTTGGCATCGCGCGCCTTCTGCTCCTCGGAGCGCACGAACGAGGCGAACAGCTCGAGGTCGGCGGCCGCGTCGCTGCTGCTGGTGTGCTTGGCCATCAGTTGGTCCCCATCTTCTGGCGGATGATGTTGAGGGCGCCGCCGGCCTTGAACCACTCGATCTGCTCGTCGTTCATGGTGTGCAGCGCCTCGAAGGCGACCTTGGTGCCGTCGGGCTTCACGATCTCGGCGTAGACCGGCGTGCCGGGGGCCAGGTCGGCCAGGCCGAGGAACGACAGCTTGTCGTCCTGTTCGATCTGGTCGTACACGGACGGGTCGGCGAAGGTCAGCGGCAGGACGCCCTGCTTCTTGAGGTTGGTCTCGTGGATGCGGGCGAAGCTGCGCACGAGGATGACCTTGGCGCCGCGGAACCGGGGCTCCATGGCGGCGTGCTCGCGGGAGCTGCCCTCGCCGTAGTTCTCGTCGCCCACGGCCACCCAGCTGACGCCCGCCTCGTGGAGGTGCTTGGCGATCTCGGGGTAGCGCTTGGTCTCACCGTCGAGCGGGTCCTTGCCGAAGCCGTCGGCCTCGGTGAATGCGTTGATCACGCCGAGGAAGAGGTTGCCCGAGATGTTCTCGAGGTGGCCGCGGTACTTGAGCCACGGGCCGGCCATCGAGATGTGGTCGGTGGTGCACTTGCCCAGCGCCTTGAGCAGGAGGGGCAGCTCGATGTAGTCCTGGCCGTCCCACGGCTCGAAGGCGGTGAGCAGCTGGAGGCGGTCGGAGGTGGGGGACACCTTGACCTCGATGCCCGACCGGTCGGCGGGCGGGGCGGTGAAGGTGTCCTCGCCCGGATCGAAGCCGGCCTCGGGGAGCGTGATGCCCACCGGCTCGTCGAGCTTCACCTGCTCGCCGCTCTCGGTGGTCAGCGAGTCGGTGACGGGGTTGAAGTCGAGCCGACCGGCCAGGGCCATGGCGATGACCGTGTCGGGCGAGGTGACGAAGCTCAGCGTGTTGGCCGAGCCGTCGTTGCGCTTCGGGAAGTTGCGGTTGTACGAGTTGACGATGGTGTTGACCGTGCTCGGGTCCATGTCGGGCCGGCTCCACTGGCCGATGCAGGGGCCGCAGGCGTTGGCGAGCACCTCGCCGCCGATGGCCTCGAGGTCGGCCAGCAGGCCGTCGCGCTCGATGGTGGCCCGCACCTGCTCGGAGCCGGGGGTGATGAGCAGCTTGGTCTTGGCCTTGAGCCCCTTCGCCGACGCCTGCCGGGCGATCGAGGCGGCCCGGGTGATGTCCTCGTAGGAGGAGTTGGTGCAGCTGCCGATGAGCGTGGCGCTGATCTCGAGCGGCCAGTCCTTGTCGATGGCCGTCTGGCCGATCTCGCTCACCTTGTGGGCGTAGTCGGGGGAGTGGGGGCCGTTGATCAGCGGGGCCAGCGTGTCGAGGTCGATCTCGATGACCTGGTCGTAGTAGCTGTGCGGATCGGCGTAGACCTCGGGGTCGGGCCGCAGGTCGGCGGCGACGGCCTTGGCGGCATCGGCGATCTCGGCGCGGCGCGTGGCCCGGAGGTAGGCGTCGTGGCTGTCGTCGTAGGCGAACACCGAGGTGGTGGCCCCGATCTCAGCGCCCATGTTGCAGATCGTGGCCTTGCCGGTGGCCGAGATGCTCTCGGCACCGGGCCCGAAGTACTCGACGATGGCGCCGGTGCCGCCCTTGACGGTGAGGATGCGGGCCACCTCGAGGATGACGTCCTTGGGGGAGCTCCAGCCGGTGAGCTTGCCGGTGAGGTGGACGCCGATGACCTTGGGGAAGCGCACGTTGAACGGGAAGCCGGTCATGACGTCGACGGCGTCGGCGCCGCCCACACCGATCGCCACCATGCCGAGGCCGCCGGCGTTGGGGGTGTGGCTGTCGGTGCCGATCATCATCCCGCCGGGGAAGGCGTACTGCTCGAGCACCACCTGGTGGATGATGCCGGAGCCGGGTCCCCAGAAGCCGATGTCGTACTTGGCCGAGACGCTCTCGAGGAAGTCGTAGACCTCCTTGTTGGTGTCGATGGCGACACCGAGGTCGATCGAGGCTCCCACCTTGGCCTGGATGAGGTGGTCGCAGTGCACGGTGGTGGGCGCGGCCACCTCGGGGAGGCCGGCGGTCATGAACTGCAGCAGGGCCATCTGCGCGGTGGCGTCCTGCATGGCGATGCGGTCGGGGTCGAAGTCGGTGTAGCTGATCCCTCGTTCGAGGCCGCCCGTCTCGGCGTCGCGCAGGTGGTTGACCAGGATCTTCTCGGTCAGGGTGAGCGGCTTGCCCAACCGCTGGCGTCCGGTGGCGACCCGGTCGGGGAGCTTGGCGTACACCGCGTTGACGAGTTCGATGGGGGTGGTTGCGCTCACGGCCATGGGGGTCACCTCGGGTTCCGGTTCTGGCGATGCTGCTTGCGTCGCCGATCAAAGCATACAACTATGAGACAAGTGCGCACGATCCGGTACCGAGACATCGCCGCCGACCTTCGCCGTCGGGTCGAGGAGGGCGAGTTCGCGGCCGGGCGCGTGCTGCCGTCGGAGTCGGAGCTGTCGGCAACCTACAGCGCCTCCCGCGTGACCATCCGCAAGGCGCTCGAGGACCTCCGCACCGAGGGCCTCGTCGACTCCCGCCAGGGCTTCGGGTGGTTCGTCGCGGGCAGCACGGTCCGCCAGCCCCTGGCCCACCTGGCCACCATCGAAGCCCAGCTCGAAGCCGAGGGCCGGGTGTCCGAGCGCCGCATCGTCGAGTTCGCCTTCGTCCGCCCGCCGGCCCGGGTCCGCTCGATCCTGGGGGTCGACAAGGCGCTCAAGGTCAGCCGGGTCAACCTGGCCGACGGCGAGCCGTTCGCCCGGGTCACGGTGTGGTGCCCCGAGGAGCTGGGCGCCGAGCTCAGCCGGGCCCAGGTCCGCGACCACTCGTTCTACGACCTGCTCCCCGTCCGCTTCGGCGGCGCCACCCAGACCATCGGCGCCGACGCCGCCGGGCCGGTCGACGCCGAGGCGCTCCAGATCCCGGCGGGCTCGCCGGTCCTGGTGTGCGAGCGCGTCACCGCCGACCTGGCCGGCCGGCCGGTCCTCATCGGGGAGTACGTCTTCCCCGCCCACCGCACCGAGTTCACGGTCGACCTCGCCCACCCCGAGGCCTCGATCGCGCCCGGCGGTCTGCGGTTGGTCGAGTAGCCCGCAGCCGCCACACTGGTGCGATGCCTCGCGCCTCTCGTGCCCAGAACACCGATCCGATCAGCAGCCGGTTCCTCGCGGCGTCGATCATCGGAGCCGTGAACACGGCCAACGCCACCAAGCCGCTGTCACGCCGTGGGCGGGCCAGCGTGGCGTGCTTCTTCCCGAGCTGGCTCACCTCGGAGCTGCCCCTCCACGTGATCGCGTGGCAGGCCGTCGCCTCGGTGATCTGGATCCGCCGCGGCGCCCTGCGCTCGCCCAAGGGCTGGCTCGCCCTGGCGCTCAACGTCGGGTCGTGGGCCGCCCTGGTCAAGATCTGGAAGCAGAGCACCACCGCCGGCGATGTCCTCGAGAGCGCGCTCGAAGAGGCGCTCGGCGAGGAGCTGGTCGAGGGATCGGTCCCCAACGTCACGTCGAGCCAGCTCACGATCGAGCGCCGCCGCATCATCGCCGGCCCCGTCGCCCGCTGGAAGACCCGCTACGTGTCCGACCACAACCTGGCCTACGGCGATGCCGGCCGGCGCAACCAGCTCGACATCTGGCACCGCTCCGACCTCCCGCTCGACGGCAAGGCGCCGGTGCTGCTGCAGGTCCACGGCGGGGCGTGGATCATCGGCAACAAGGACCAGCAGGCGCTGCCGCTGCTGGGCCACATGGCCGAGAACGGCTGGGTCTGCGTCTCCATCAACTACCGCCTCAGCCCGCGCGCCACGTGGCCCGAACACATCGTCGACGTCAAGCGCGCCATCGCCTGGGTGAAGGCCAACATCGCCCAGTACGGCGGCGACCCCGACTTCGTCGCCATCACCGGTGGCTCCGCCGGCGGCCACCTGTCATCGCTGGCCGCCCTGACCGCGAACGAGCCGATGTTCCAGCCTGGCTTCGAGGAGGCCGACACCACCGTCGTGGCCGCCGTCCCGTTCTACGGCGTGTACGACTGGACCAACCGCGACGGCACGGGCAACGCCTACCAGGACGAGATGCTCGCCCGCCTCGTGCTGAAGACCACGAAGGCCGAGTCGCCCGACCTCTGGCGCGACGGCTCCACCATGAGCTGGGTGAGCGCCGACGCCCCGCCGTTCTTCGTGGTCCACGGCAGCAACGACGTGCTGGTCCCGGTCGAGCAGGCGCGCTCGTTCGTCGCCATGCTCCGGTCCGAGTCGAAGAACCCGGTGGCGTACGCCGAGCTGCCCGGGGCCCAGCACGCGTTCGAGGTGTTCGACTCACCCCGCACCATCTTCAGCGCCGGCGCCGTCCACCGGTTCCTAGAGACGATCCGGCGGCGCGAGGGCCACGGCGCCACGGTCGAGGCCGGAACCGGGGCCTGACCGTGTGACGCGGGTGCGCGAGTCCTAGCCTGGAGGCATGGACGTTGGGCCCCCGGAACTCCTCATCATCTTGGTCATCGCACTGGTCCTCTTCGGCGGCAAGAAGATCCCGCAGCTGGCCAAGTCGCTCGGTCAAGCCAAGAGCGAGTTCGAGAAGGGCTCGCGCGGCGAGGTCGACCCGCCCGAGGCCGACGCGCCCGCGCCGGCGGCCCCGCAGGAGGCCGAGCCCGAGCCCCGTGAGCTGGTCGCCGAGGTCAACCCCGATGCGGCCACGCCCGTCGCGCCGGCCGCTGCCGATCCCACCGTGGTCACCGAGGTCGACTCCAAGACCTGAGACCCCGCCCGGGCGGTACGGTCAGCCCAGCGGGATGAGCTCGAACGCGGTGGCGAGGTCGACGCCGAGGCGCGGCCCGGCCTGGGCCGCCATCGCGCGGAGGAACGCGTCGGGATCGGTGCCGGTCGTTCCGGCCGGGAGGGCGTTGAGGTAGGTCCGGTGCTCGCGGAGCGAGGCCACGCCCCTGTCGATCGTGGCTCCTACGTCGACCCCGTGCGCGGCCTGGGGTGACCCCCCGAACAGGGCGAAGCGGACGCCGCTCCACGCGTCGCCGCCTGCTCCGACGAAGAGCCAGCGGTTGGCGGCGTCTCGCACGGCGTCGAGCAGGGCCAAGCCGGTGTTGCGGTGATCGGCGTGGTTGAACCCGGGCCCACCGAAGCTCTCCCGGAAGTTGATCGAGATGACGACCTCGGGCCGGTGGCGCCGGATGGCGGCGGCCAGGTCCCGGCGCAGCACCAGGGACGCCTCGACGAGCCCGTCGGGGTGGCTGAGGAACTCGACGGTGCCGACCCCGACCGCAGCGGCGGAGGCCCGCTCCTCCGCCTGGCGCACCCGCGCGCACTCGTCGGGTGGCATCGAATCGATGCCCGCCTCTCCAGAGGTCACCAGGCAGTAGGCGACCTCCTTGCCCTGCCCGGTCCAGCGGGCGATGGCGGCGGCGGCGCCGTACTCCAGGTCGTCGGGGTGGGCCACCACCGCGAGGGCGCGGGTCCAGTCCTCGGGTACGGGTTCGAGATCGACCATCGGGCCAGTCTGCCCAGCTTCGGGGATCGGCGCCCCAGGATCGGGTGGGGGATCGACCCCATGGGCACTGCGGTGCGAACTGTGCAGCCTGGTCCGATGGCTACTGATCCGTATCCCTCTCGTACCGCCAAGGCCGCTGAGGGCGGCGTCGTCTTCAGCGGTTGCGTCGGCGTCCTCCTGGCGTTCTCGTTCCTCGTCATCGCGGCGCTGGGCGTCGGGGTCCACCTGTTCTGCTCGGCGCTGAGCGGTGGTGTCACCCCTCCTGACTTCCACGCGGATGCGCCCGACGTGGTCGCCGCCCGCCGCACCGCCGACGGCCACACCACCGCCGCGCTCGATGCCGTGGCCGCCCGGTCCCCGATGCTGCACGCCATCGGCGGACGAGGGACGAAGGACGTCTGCGCTCGGGGGCAGGCCAACTGGCAGACCGTCGACGAGAAGGCGGTGACCTGCACCACCTCCACCACCCAGGTGTTCGCCTTCGGGGGCGACGACGCGAGGGCGTCGATGCTGCAGGTGCTGGCCGCGCTCGAAGGGGCGACGTGTCCGCCCTACGAGTTCCCCGAGGCGGCCTCCGGTTCGGCGCTGTTCCTCGACGGACCGGGCACCACCTACCGGAACTTCCCCGACGGGGTGGCGATCGACGATGTGGGCACCGGCCCGGTGACGTGCCTCCCCTCGTACCCCGTCTCGGCCGACTCGGTGGTCGCGGGCCGGTGGATCTCCCTTCCCGTCGGTCCCGAGCGCCGGGAGATGGCCCAGTACGCCCTGCCCGCAACCTGCGGGCCCGGCGACCCGAACGACTGCAGGGCGACGCCGCTCGGCCTCGACGAGGTGCTCCGCGAGGCGCCCTCCACCGACCGCTGGGCCGTCGTGCTGACCTCCCACGAGGACTACTGGACGGCCGACTGGGACTGACGGCCCGCGGCGGGGCGGTCGCGTGGTAGTCCTGCGCCATGCCGCCCACCTCCGAGCCTGCCGCCGCCGTCCACCAGCTGGTGGCACCCATGGCCGCCACGGTGTCCGCCGTCCCCGTCGCGGTCGGCGACCGGGTGCGGGCAGGTCAGACGGTGGTCGTGCTGGAGGTCATGAAGATGGAGCACCCGGTCGAGGCGCCGGTCGACGGCACCGTCGAGCACCTCGACGTCGTCGACGGCCAAGCGGTGGCCGCGGGGGAGCGCCTCGCCCGCATCGCCACGGCGGCCGACCGCACCGGATCGGTACCGGAGGCGGTCGCCCCACCTGCGGCCGACGGTGACCCGGAGGTGCGGGCCGACCTGGCCGCGCTGCTCGCCCGGCGCGAGCTGCTCACCGATGCGGCTCGACCGGAGGCGGTGGCCAAGCGCCACGCCCGCGGCCAGCGGACCGCTCGGGAGAACGTCGACGACCTGTGCGACCCCGGCACGTTCGCCGAGTACGGCGGCTTCGCCTTCGCCGCCCAAGAGGCCCGCCGGTCCCGCGAGGACCTGCAGGCCAACACCCCGGCCGACGGCCTGATCACCGGCATCGGCCGGGTGAACGGCCACCTCGTGCCCGAGGATCGGGCCCGCTGCGCGGTGGTGGCGTACGACTACACCGTGCTCGCCGGCACCCAGGGGCAGCGGAACCACGCCAAGAAGGACCGCATCTTCGAGCTGGTCGAGCGGCTGCGGCTCCCGGTGGTGCTGTTCGCCGAGGGCGGCGGCGGACGTCCGGGCGACACCGACGTGCCGGTGATCGCCGGCCTCGACACCCGGGCGTTCGAGCACTTCGCGCGGCTGTCGGGCCTGGTGCCCACGGTGGGCATCGCCGCCGGGCGGTGCTTCGCGGGCAACGCCGCCCTGCTCGGGTGCTGCGACACGGTCATCGCCACCGCCGACAGCAACATCGGCATGGGGGGCCCGGCGATGATCGAGGGCGGGGGCCTGGGGTCCTTCGCCCCCGAAGACATCGGCCCGATCGAGGTGCAGGTGGCCAACGGCGTCGTCGACCTCCCGGTGGCCGATGAGGCCGAAGCGGTGGCGGTGGCGAAGCAGTACCTCTCGTACTTCCAGGGTGCGGTCGCCCCCGGCGCCGCCCCCGACCAGGAGGCGCTGCGCGGGGTCATCCCCGAGAACCGCAAGCGGGTCTACGACGTCCGCCTCGTGGTGCAGGGCCTCGCCGACGAGGGGTCGGTGCTCGAGCTGCGCCGGGCCTACGGAGCCGGGATCATCACCGCGCTGATCCGCATCGAGGGCGTCCCGATCGGGGTCATCGCCAACGATCCCGGGGTGCTGGGCGGGGCGATCGACGCGCCGGCAGCCGACAAGGCCGCCCGCTTCCTGCAGCTGTGCGACGGCCACGACCTCCCGGTCCTCTCGCTCTGCGACACGCCGGGCTTCCTCGTGGGCCCCGAGGCCGAGGAGGCGGCCCAGGTGCGGCGGTTCTCCCGGCTCTTCGTGACGGCCACGTCGATGACGGTGCCGCTCGTGACCGTGGTGCTGCGGAAGGGCTACGGCCTGGGCGCGCAGGCCATGGCCGGGGGGAGCTTCCGGGCCCCGATCGCCACGCTGTCCTGGCCGACCGGCGAGTTCGGGGGCATGGGCCTGGAAGGGGCCGTGCGGCTCGGGTTCCGCCGTGAGCTCGAAGCGATCGCCGACCCGGTGGAGCGCCAGGCGGCGTTCGACCAGATGGTCGAGGCCGCCTACCGGCGCGGTGAGGCCCTGAACATGGCCGCCCACCTCGAGATCGACGACGTGATCGACCCGGCGGAGACGCGGGCCCGGGTGCTGCACGCGTTCCGGTCGGCGCCGGCGCCCACGCCGCGCTCGGGGCGGAAGCGGCCGGGGATCGACCCGTGGTGAGCTCGTGGCGGCGGGCCCGTCCGGCTCGGCCTGCGGGTCACCGCCGACGCTGACCGCGCTGGCCCGACCGCGCTCTGCACCCGGGTCGCAGGTTTTGTAACGTGTTCTCATTCGCGGCGGCGAGCACAGGGGAAAACTGACTGATGGCACATGATCTGGTGATCCGCAACGGCCGCGTCGTCGACGGGACCGGCGCACCGGCCCGGCTCGCCGACATCGCCATCGACGATGGGCGCATCACCGAGGTCGGCGTCGTGCCGGGCTCGGGCGCCCAGGAGATCGATGCCGAGGGTGCGCTGGTCGCCCCGGGCTGGGTCGACGTGCACAGCCACTACGACGGCCAGGCCACCTGGGACCAGGAGCTGGCACCCAGCTCGTGGCACGGCGTGACCACGCTCGTCATGGGCAACTGCGGCGTCGGGTTCGCCCCGGCCCGGCCGGATCAGCACGACTGGCTGATCGGCCTCATGGAAGGGGTCGAGGACATCCCCGGCACCGCGCTGGCCGAGGGCATCACCTGGGAGTGGGAGAGCTTCCCCGAGTACCTCGACGCGCTCGACCGGATGTCGTGGACCACCGACATCGGGACCCAGATCGCCCACGGGGCGGTGCGCGCCTACATCATGGGCGACCGCGGGGCCCGCAACGAGCCCGCCACCGCCGAGGACATCGCGGCGATGGCCGCCATCGTCAAGGAGGCCGTGCAGGCCGGTGCGCTCGGGTTCTCCACCAGCCGCACCATCGCCCACCGCGCCATCGACGGCGAGCCCGTGCCCGGCACCTACGCCGCCGAGGACGAGCTGTTCGGCATCGGCGCCGTGCTCGGGGAGCTGGAGGCGGGCGTGTTCGAGCTGGCCCCCGCCGGGTCGGCCGGCGAGGACATCGTGGCGCCCATGGTCGAGGTGGCCTGGATGCGGAAGCTGGCCGAGGCCATCCACCGGCCCGTCACCTTCGCCCTGCTGCAGGTCGACACCGCGCCCGAGCTGTGGCGGGAGATGCTCGACGAGTCGGCAGCCGCGGTGGCGAGCGGAGCGCCGCTGCACCCGCAGGTGGCCGGACGGCCCACCGGGATGCTCTCCGGCTTCGACACCACGTACTCGTTCATCGACGGCGTGCCGGCATACCAGGCGCTCGCCGGTCAGCCGGCCGCCGAGAAGGTGGCCTGGCTGCGCACGCCGGAAGGGCGGGCGGCGATCCTCGACTGGGAGCCCGACGCCGCGGCTGCCGAGCAGCTGGCCCACGCCGCCCAGCGCACGTACCTCCTGGGCGACCCGCCCGACTACGAGCCCGGCCCCGACGCCAGCCTCGCCGCCGTGGCCGAGCGCTCGGGCCGGTCGGTCATCGAGGTCGCCCTCGACGCCATGCTGGCCAACGACGGGCGCGGCCTGCTGTACCTGCCGATCCTCAACTACAGCGACGGCCACTCCGACTCGACCCGCGAGATGATCCTGCACCCTGCAGCCGTCCTGGGCCTTGCCGACGGCGGCGCCCACGTCGGCACGATCTGCGACGCGTCGATGCCCACCTGGATGATGACCCACTGGGTGCGCGACCGCACCCGGGGCGAGCGGCTCCCGCTGGAGCTCATCGTCAAGCGCCAGACCAGCGACACCGCCGCCCTGTACGGGCTCGGTGACCGCGGGGTCCTGGCCCCCGGCTACGTCGCCGACATCAACGTGATCGACTTCGACGCCTTGCAGCTCCACGTGCCCGAGGTGGTCGCCGACCTGCCCGCCGGCGGCCGCCGCATCGTGCAGAAGGCCGACGGCTACGTCGCCACCATCAAGTCCGGCACGGTCACCTACCGCAACGGCGAGGCCACCGGCGAGCACCCGGGACGCCTCCTGCGCGGCGCCCGCTGACCGTTCACCCTGCGTGCACCTCGGTGGCGGGCGAGCATGCGACACTGCCGCGGCGCCACCACCCATCCACCTTCCCACGGAGATCAGAACCTGATGCAACGACGTACCCCTGCCCTCGCCCTGGCGGCCGCCCTCGCCCTCGGAACGCTCGCCGCGTGCGGCTCCAGCGGCAGCGACAGCGCGAAGGACACCACCACCACGCCGGCTGCGGCCAAGACCACCACCACGGCGGCCGCCGGCCCGCTCGAGATCCTGGTCTCCAACGACGACGGCTACTCGGCTGAGGGCATCGACAAGCTCGTGACCGGGCTCGAGACGCTCGACAACGTGAAGGTCACGGTCGTCGCCCCCCTGACGCAGCAGAGCGGCACCGGCGGCAAGAGCACCGACGGCGATCTGAAGGTCACCGACGTCAAGACCATCAGCGGCCACGAGGCCAAGGCCGTCGAGGGCTTCCCCTCCGATTCGGTCCGCGTGGCGATGGACGACGAGGGCCTCAAGCCCGACCTCGTGATCACCGGCATCAACTCAGGGCAGAACATCGCCTCCTCGGTCGACTTCTCCGGGACGATCGGCGCCGCCCGCGCCGCCGTGGCCCGTGGCGTGCCCGCCCTGGCCACCAGCCAGGGCATCGGCACGACGTTCGACTACGACGCGGCCATCCCCTTCATCCTCGACTGGGTGAAGAAGAACCGGGCCGACATCGAGTCGGGCGACGCCAAGGTCCAGGTCACCAACATGAACTTCCCGAGCTGCAAGCCGCCGAGCAAGATCCGCGGCCAGCTCGACGTCGAGGTGGGGACCTCGATGGAAGGCGCCATCGCCAACCAGGACTGCGCCTCGACCAAGCCCGAGTCGGAGCTCACCGACGACATCTCGGCGCTCAACAACGGGTTCGTGACCATCAGCACCGTGCCGGACACCCCGGCCAGCTGACCCGATCGACGGTGGTCGGTGGCAGCGTCGCCACCGACCACGTCGCCGTCAGTAGTGCCAGGGGTAGGGCGACCAGTCGGGGTCGCGCTTCTCCAGGAACGAGTCGCGGCCCTCGGCGGCCTCGTCGGTGCCGTAGGCCAGGCGCGTGGCCTCACCCGCGAAGACCTGCTGGCCGACGAGCCCGTCGTCGATCAGGTTGAAGCTGAACTTGAGCATGCGCTGGGCCGTGGGGCTCTTGCCCATGATCTTGCGGGCCCACTCGAGGCCCACCCGCTCGAGGTCGGCGTGATCGACGGCGCGGTTGACCATGCCCATCCGGTAGGCGTCCTCGGCCGTGTAGGTGTCGCCCAGGAAGAAGATCTCGCGGGCGAACTTCTGGCCGACCTGGCGGGCCAGGTACGCCGATCCGAAGCCGCCGTCGAAGCTGGCCACGTCGGCATCGGTCTGACGGAACCGGGCGTGCTCCCGGCTGGCGAGCGTGAGGTCGGCCACCACGTGGAGGCTGTGACCGCCCCCGGCCGCCCACCCGGGCACGAGGCAGATCACGATCTTCGGCATGGTGCGGATCATGCGCTGCACCTCGAGGATGTGGAGCCGCCCGGAGCGGCCGGCGTCGATGGTCTCGGAGGTGTCGCCGTCGGCGTACTTGTACCCGTCCTTGCCCCGCATGCGCTGATCGCCGCCGGAGCAGAACGCCCAGCCGCCGTCGCGGGGCGAGGGGCCGTTGCCGGTGAGCAGGACGCAGCCCACGTCGGAGCTCTGCCGGGCGTGGTCGAGCACGCGGTAGAGCTCGTCGACGGTGGCCGGGCGGAAGGCGTTGCGGATCTCGGGCCGATCGAACGCGACCCGCACGCAGCCCACGTCGACCGCCCGGTGGTACGTGATGTCCTGGAGGTCCTCGAAGCCGGGGACCAGCTTCCAGGCGGTGGGGTCGAAGATCTCGGAGGTGCCCTCGAGGGCCGGCACGTCAGGCCTCGCCCTTGGCCAGGCGGATCCCGGAGCGGATCATCGGCAGCTGCATCGGCAGGCGGGCCCACGCGGCGATGGCCTTGGGGTTGGTGGGCGGCCCGGCCTTGATGGCCATGTCGATGTTGGCCGGGTAGACGCCGATGAAGGTGACCGTGGCCAGCACCCCACCGAGGCGCTGCTTCTTGGGATCGCTCGTGAGGAGCAGGACGCCGGCCAAGCCCTCGGCGGCGGCCGCCACCAGGTTCCACAGCTCCGGCGCCGGGACCCGGTCGGGGATGATCTTCACGAACGGAGCCGGTGCCACCACGTGGGCGACCCCCATGGCGAGCAGGCCGCTGCCCACCCGCATGCGGAGCGCACGGTGCTTGGCGGACTCGATGGGTGGAGCAGTGGTCTGGGTCACGGCCGGGAGGCTACCGACCAGGGGGCGACCGCTGCCCCTGGAGCGGCGTCGCGGGACCTGACGGTGTGTCAGGATCACCGGCGCCGCCGCACCGACACGCAAGGGGACTGCCATGGATGCTGCCGATCTCGTGACCTTCCGGGAGCTCGAGGAGCTCAAGTACCGCTACACGCGGGCCCTGGACCACAAGGACTGGGAGCTGTTCGCATCGTGCTTCACCGACGATGCCACCGCCGTCTACGGCACGCGCCTGGAGTTCACCGGGCCGGCGGAGATCGTGGCCTACATGCGCGAGAACCTCGGCACGAACATGATCACGCTGCACCAGGTGCACCACCCCGAGTTCACCGTCGACGGCGACACCGCCACCGGCACGTGGAGCCTCATGGATCGGGTGATCATGACCGACTACCGGTTCCTGCTCGACGGCGCGTCCACCTACCAGGACCGCTACCAGCGGGGGGCCGACGGCGTGTGGCGCATCGCCCACACCGGCTACGAGCGCATCTACGAGCAGATGGTCTCGTTCGACGACGTGCCCAGCTTCAACCTCACCGCCAACAAGTGGGCCTGAGCACGGCGAGCCGAGCCAGCTGAGCGGCCTGCCCCCGATCAGCCGGGGCCGGCCGCTCCCCACAGGTGGTGCAGGGCGTAGGAGCGCCAGGGGCGCCACGGCTCGGCGAGCAGGGCCGCGCCCTTGGGATCGGCAGGCCCGCCCAGGTTGGCGAGCCCCCGGAGGACCCCCAGGTCGGTCGGCAGGAACACGTCGGGATCGCTGAGCGCCCGCATGGCGATGTACGACGTGGTCCAGGGGCCGATGCCCTTCACGGCGAGGAGGCGGCGCTCGACGTCCTCGCGATCGGAGCCCGGGTCGAGGGCGACGCAGCCGTCGGCCACCAGCGCGCATGCGGTGGTGAGGGCCAGCCCCCGGGCCCGGGGCATGGAGAACGTGGTGGGGTCGGCCGCCGCGATCGCAGTCGCATCGGGGAACGCGAGGGTCAGCGACTCCGGCACGCCGGCGGTGGCCCGGAGCGATGACGGCAGGGGCTCGCCGAGCGCGGCGGCCACGCGGCCGGCGACCGTGCGGGCCCCGGCCACCGACACCTGCTGGCCGATCACGGCCCGGACGAGCAGCTCGGTGCCGTCGGCCGCGCCGGGGGAGCGGCGCCCCGGCGTGGCGGCCACGAGCGGCCGCAGGACGGGGTCGGCCGAGAGGGCGTCGTCGACCGCCTCGGGGTCGGCATCGAGGTCCAGGAGCCGACGGCAACGAGCCACAGCCGGCCCCAGGTCGCGAAGGTCGGACAGCACCAGCCGGGCCTCGACGTGGTCCGGCGCGCCCCTCAGCGCCACCACGGCCGGGCCGCTCGGGAGGCGCAGCACGCGGTGGTAGGTGCCGTCGGGATCGACCGTCTCGACGCCCGGGATGGCGCGCAGGGCGAGGAAGCCGACGACCTCCGAGCCGGCGAACGGCGACCGGGTGGCCAAGCGCAGCGAGACCGGTGTGGGGCCCGGTGCGGTGCCCGCCGGTTCGAGCACCACGGGAACCCCTCCGGTGGCGGACCGGCTCCGCTTGATCGAGGTGGTGCGGTCGGCGCGGAGCACCGTCGGGCTGGCGCCGAAGAACTCGCGGACGGTGTCGTTGAACTGGCGGATGCTCGAGAACCCGGCCGCGAACGCGATCTCGGTGAACGGCAGCGCCGTGGTCTCGATCAGGATGCGCGCGGTCTGGGCCCGGCGGGAGCGGGCGAGAGCCAGGGGAGGGGCGCCCAGCTCCTGGACGAGCACCCGGTGGAGGTGGCGCTCGCTCACGGCCATCCGGCGGGCGACGCCGGCCACCCCCTCCCGATCGAGGAGGCCGTCATCGATCAGGCGCATCGCCCGCGAGGCCAGGTCGCCCCGGACGTTCCACTCGGGGCTCCCGGGCGCCGTGTCGGGCCGGCACCTCCGGCACGCGCGGAAGCCGGCGCCCTGGGCCGCGGCCGCGGTGGGGTAGAAGCGCACGTTCGCCCGCCGAGGGGTGGTGGCCGGGCAGCTGGGACGGCAGAAGATCCCCGTCGAGGTGACGCCGACGAAGAACCAGCCGTCGAAGCGGCGGTCCTTGCTCTTCACGGCCCGGTAGCAGCTCTCCTCGTCGTTGATCACCCGCCCATCGTGCCGGAGGCGCGACCACTTCACTAGCGGAAATCGGCCAGGGCCGTGCGGAGCGCGGTCCGCCCACCACGGCGCTCCGGGCCGTAGCGTCGCGTACGTGATCGACGAAGAGCCTCGGACCGGCCCCGCCGACATCTCCCGCTCCCTCACCGACGCCATGGAGCGGGCCGGCGTGCACCCCTCCTACGTCCACGCCGCTCGCACCTGCGGGTTCGTGCTGACCGAGGAGAACGCTCGCACGCTCACATCGGACCAGGTGGCCCGCTGGGAGGCCGCCATGGACGACTGGTTCGAGCAGCACCCGGAGTGACACCTGACCGCCCGACGAGCTGCGAGGGCGGGCGTTCGGTCGACTAGGTTGATCGGGTCGATCAGTGCGGGCCTGGCCCGCGCGATCGGACAGCGATCTCAGAGGGGGCGCCGAGAGGCGAACCCAAGACCCACGTTCGGGTCCGTCGGCTCCGGCTGACAGGAGCGGGAGATGGCTGTCGACCTCGGCTCCGGCCGACGCCGTTCCTGCCACACCCGATCCGCCCACCGTGGCGTCAAGGAGATCTGCCCCCATGTCCACCACCTTCGCCTCCCTCGGCGTCCCCGAGGCGATCGCCACCGCGCTCGCCAACCGCGGGATCACCGAGGCGTTCCCCATCCAGGTCGCCACCATCCCGCCGGCGCTCGCCGGTCGAGACCTCTGCGGCAAGGCGCCCACCGGCTCCGGCAAGACCATCGCCTTCGGCGTGCCCATGGTCGCCCGCGTCACCCGGTCCGCCCCCAAGAAGCCCCACGGCCTGGTGCTCGCCCCCACGCGGGAGCTCGCCATCCAGGTGTCCGAGGAGCTCGAGAACCTCAACAGCGGCCTGCGCATCCTCGCGGTGTACGGCGGCGCCGGCATCGAGCCGCAGATCAAGAAGCTGCGCGCCGGCATCGACATCGTCGTCGCCACCCCCGGCCGGCTGATCGACCTGCTCGACCGCAACTGCTGCGACCTCCGGTCGGTCACCTTCGCGGTGGTCGACGAGGCCGACCGCATGGCCGACATGGGCTTCCTGCCCGACGTGAAGCGCATCCTCGACGAGACCCGCGACGACCGCCAGACGGTCCTGTTCTCGGCCACGCTCGACGGCGCCATCGACTCGCTGGTCCAGCGCTACCAGAAGAACCCCGTCGTCCACGAGGTCGAGGACGAGGAGAGCGGCGACGTCGTCCACCACTTCTGGATCTCCGAGCGGACCGAGCGCGTCGCCCTGCTCGCCCAGATCGTCGATCGCCTCGGCCCCACCGTCGTGTTCAGCCGCACGAAGCACGGGTCCGACCGCATCGCCAAGCAGCTCGGCAACGCCGGCATCAAGGCGGCGGCCATCCACGGCAACCGCAGCCAAGCCCAGCGCGAGCGGGCCCTCGAGGCGTTCCACCGGGGTGACGTCCAGGCCCTCGTGGCCACCGACGTCGCCGCCCGCGGCATCCACGTCGACGGCGTGATGGGCGTGGTCCACTTCGACCTGCCCGCCGACCACAAGGACTACATCCACCGCTCCGGCCGCACCGGCCGCGCCGGGATGACCGGCACCGTCGTGACGCTCATCGACAAGAGCCAGCGCAAGGACGCCGTCAAGATCAAGAAGGGCGCCGGCGTCGACGTCGAGATCGGCGAGCCCGACGTGCTCTCGCTCCCCGAGGGCCCGCAGCAGGCGTTCCGGCCCACGTCGGGCCGCAACAAGGCCCGGGTCAAGGACCTCACCCCGCCGGTGCCGTCCAACAGCCCGGACCGCAACAAGGTCCGGGCCCAGGCCAAGACGCAGGCCCAGCGCCAGGAGCGCTCGCAGCGAGACTGGGACGAGCCCACCTCGCGCCCCAGCCGGCCCCGCAACGACCGCCCGCAGCGCTCCGACCGCCAGGACCGGCCCGCCGGCCAGGACCGCACCGGCTCCACCGACCGGACGCCCTCGCGCTCGGGCAACCGCACCGACGATCGCAGCGGCGCTCGCCCATCGGATCTGAGCCGCAACCCGTCTCGCTCCGCCGCTCGCCCCGGCCGCACCGAGCGGTCCGACCACGGCTCGCCCCGGTCGTCGCGCCCCGAGGACCGCTCCGAGCGGTCCGAGCGCCAGGCGCGCTGGGCCAACGAGGAGGCGTCCACCAAGTCGTCGCGCGAGAACCGCGCCGACCGGCGCAACCGCCAGTTCACCGACGCCGAGCGCGATGCCCGGGCCGCCGCCAACGAGAAGGCCGAGGCCAACCGCGCCAAGCAGCGCGCCGCCTCCAAGGCCGGTCAGCGTCCCAGCACCGGCTCCACCGGCTCCGGCGACCGGAGCCTCCCGAGCAACGTGCCCGGCGGATCGAAGGTCCGCCCGAGCGGCGCCAGCCGTCGCAAGGCCAAGCGCCAGGAGCTGTCTGACGCCGGCGAGCCCGTCCCGGCCGCCAAGAAGCGCCGCAGCGGCAAGCCGCGCCCCCCGGCCAGCCAGCGCACCCGCTGAGGCCGATCGCCGCAGTCATCGTCGTCTTGTGGTCGATCTTCCCCTTGTGAGGTGGACGATCGACCACAAGCCAGGGATCGGGTGGAAGATCGACCAGCGGTCGGGGCGCGGGTGCTACCGCGGGTCGCTCCGGCCCACCACGCGGTGTGACGGAGTGCATACATCGGATGGTCGACATACATAGGACGGCCGATGTAAGTTGCCCCGCATGGGGAGAACGCAGGAGCAGCGACGCGCCGAGACGCGCGCGCTCCTGTTGGCCGCAGCGGCCGACCAGTTCGCCAACAAGGGCTTCCATGCCACCTCGGCCGAGGCGGTGGCGACGGCCGCCGACCGCACGACCGGCGCGCTCTACGACCACTTCGGGGGCAAGGAAGGCCTGCTGATCGGGCTGCTCGAGCAATGGATCGAGCAGACCATCAGCGACCTCACTCGGTCCCTCGAGGGCGAGACCGATCTCGATGGCCGCCTCGGTGCCCTCTGGGCCGGGCTGATCCGTCGCGACAGCGAGAGCGGCGACGCCTGGCTGCTGCTCGAGTTCGAGCTGTGGCTCCACGCCGTGCGCGACCCGGAGATCGGCACCGTCGGGGCCGAGCGCTTCCGGATGATGCGCGCCGGGCTCGCCGGCGGCCTCGAGGACTGGTCGGAGGAGTTCGGCTTCGAGCTGCCCGGGCCCGCGCTCGACATCGCCGCCCAGGTGCTCGGC
Organism: Aquihabitans sp. McL0605; assembly: GCF_049993875.1. Lineage (NCBI taxonomy): Bacteria > Bacillati > Actinomycetota > Acidimicrobiia > Acidimicrobiales > Iamiaceae > Aquihabitans > Aquihabitans sp. McL0605. Next base: position 238,312 of record NZ_CP188252.1, on the reverse strand, counting down.
CTGCTCGTCGGCGCCGCGTTCCAGTACCGCATCGACCCGACCGCGTTCCCGCAGCCGGTCGTCGTCGCCGGGCTGCGCCGGCTGCTCGGGCTGCCCTCGGCCGACGGCGCGACCCTCTCCCGATCTTCCGCCCCCACATCGAAGCCCCGAATCCAAGCAGGAGCCACGCCATGAGCATCAACCTGGATCAGATCGATCTCCTCGAAGACACCTGGGCGGAGGGGGTTCCGTACGACCAGTTCGAGCTGCTGCGCGACGAAGCGCCCGTGTTCTGGCACGACCACCCCGAGTACCAGGGGTTCTGGGCCGTCACCCGCTACGACGACGTCCGCGCCGTGAGCCGAGACCACGTCACGTTCAGCGCCGAGCTGGGCTCCACCTTCCTGGCCGACATGGACGAGGCGTCCATGGAGCTGGTCCGCATGACCATCTTGAACATGGACCCGCCGAAGCACTCCCGCTTCCGCCGCCTGGTCAGCGCCGGCTTCAAGCCCCGCATGATCAACGCCCTGGTCGACCACATCCAGGAGCTGGCCCAGGGGATCGTCGCCGACGTGGAGGGCGAGGACGAGATCGAGTTCGTCGAGCGGGTGGCGGCCGAGCTGCCCCTGCAGGTGATCTGCGAGCTCCTCGGCGTGCCGGTCGAGGACCGCCACCTCGTGTTCGACTGGAGCAACCGCATGGTCGGCGCCCAGGACCCCGACTTCCGGGTGTCCGAGGAGGACGGCGAGGCCGCCATGGCGGAGATCTACATGTACTGCGACGCCCTGGCCGCCGACCGCCGGGCCAACCCCCGAGACGACATCATCACCGCCCTGGCCCTGGCCGAGGTCGACGGCGACCGGCTGTCGGACCAGGAGCTCAACATGTTCTTCGTCACCCTGGTGGTGGCGGGCAACGAGACCACGCGCAACCTGATCTCGCACTCGATGGTCGCCATCTTGGAGTTCCCCGAGCTGAAGCAGCAGCTGGTCGAGGGCATCGACGACGACGAGCTCTGGGCCAGCGCCACCGAGGAGTTCCTCCGCTGGGGGGCCTCGATCCACAACTTCCGCCGCACGGCCACGGTGGACACGGAGATCGCCGGGCAGGCCATCAAGGCCGGCGACAAGGTGGTCATCTACTACCCGGCTGCCAACCGCGACCCGAGCCACTTCGAGAACCCCGAGGTGTTCGACGCTCGCCGCACGCCCAACGACCACGTCACCTTCGGCGGTGGCGGCACCCACTTCTGCCTCGGGGCCAACCTGGCCCGGGCCCAGATCAAGACGATGCTGCGCACGTTCCTGCGCCGCTTCCCCGACGTCGAGGCGGCGGGCCAGCACAAGCGCATGCGGTCCGACTTCGTCAACGGCATCAAGTACCTCCCCGTGAAGCTCAACGGCTGAGCCTGCGGGCCTCGGTCACCACCGCGCTACGTCCACCACTCTCACGATCACCGTTCCAGGAGCACCACCCAATGCAGACCGACATCGCCAAGAAGCTCGGCATCGAGTTCCCGATCTTCGCCTTCACCCACTGTCGTGACGTCGTCGTCGCGGTGAGCAAGGCCGGCGGGCTCGGCGTCCTCGGCGCCGTGGGCTTCACCCCGGAGCAGCTCGAGGTCGAGCTGAACTGGATCGACGAGCACATCGGCGACCACGTCTACGGCGTCGACATCGTCATCCCCGGCAAGTACGAGGGCATGGGCGCCACCGACGCCGACAAGCTCGAGGAAGACCTCAAGGCGATGATCCCGCAGGAGCACCGCGACTTCGTGCAGAAGCTCCTCGCCGAGCACAACGTGCCCGACCTCCCCGAAGAGGAGAGGATGCGCGAGCTGATCGGCTTCGGCACCGCCATCGCCGGCCCGCAGGCCGAGATCGCCCTGTCGCACGAGAAGGTGGCGCTGCTCGCCAACGCCCTCGGCACCCCGCCGCCCGACGTGATCGACAGCGTCCACGAGAAGGGCAAGCTCATCGCCGCCCTCTGCGGCTCGGCGTCGCAGGCCGCCCGCCACAAGGCTGCCGGTGTCGACATCGTCATCGCCCAGGGCACCGAGGGCGGTGGCCACACCGGTGAGATCGGCTCCATGGTCCTGTGGCCCGAGGTGCTCGACGTGCTCGGCGACACGCCCATGCTCGCCGCCGGCGGGATCGGCAGCGGCCGCCAGATGGCCGCCGCGCTCGCCATGGGCGCGCAGGGCGTGTGGACCGGTTCGCTCTGGCTCACCGTCGCCGAGGCCGACGTGCCGCCGGCCCAGATGCAGGCCTACTTCGACGCCACGAGCAAGGACACGCTGCGCAGCCGGTCGTGGACCGGCAAGCCGTGCCGCATGCTGCGCAACGACTGGACCGACGCCTGGGAGGACCCGGCCAACCCGCAGCCGCTCGGCATGCCGATGCAGTTCATGGTCACCTCCAACGCGGTGCAGCGCGGGCACATGTACCCCGAGCAGGCCAAGGACGTGCAGTTCAACCCGGTGGGCCAGATCGTCGGCCGCTTCGAGAAGATGCGGCCGTCGCGCGACGTGATCTTCGAGATGGTCGAGGAGTGCATCGAAGCGAACGAGCGGATGTCCAACCTGATGAACCAGACCTCGGAGGCCTGAGCACCCATGAGCATCGATCGCTGCCCCGTGAGCCACGTCGAGCCCGGGACGGACTTCACCAACCCCGACACGTTGGTCGCCGGTGTCCCGCTCCCCGAGTTCGCCTACCTGCGCCAGAACAAGCCCTTGTTCTGGAACCCGCAGACCCAGGAGAACTCGAGCTTCACCGACGGCGGCTTCTGGCTCGCCACCCGCCACGAGGACGTCAAGGCCATCTCCGGTGCCCGTGACGGCTGGTCGTCGGCCGAGAACACCGCCATCGTGAAGTTCCAGGGGACCATGGGGCAAGGGGAGCGCGAGATCCAGCGCAACATGCTCCTCAACATGGACGATCCCGAGCACAACAAGGTGCGCGGCATCGTCTCCCGCGGCGTGTTCACGCCCCGCGGCGTCGCCAAGATCGAAGACGTGCTCCGCGAGCGGGCCAACCAGATCTGCATCGAGGCCAAGGCCAAGGGCCAGGGCAACTTCGTGGAGGACGTGGCCTGCGAGCTGCCCCTCCAGGCGCTGGCCGACCTGATGGGCTTCCCGCAGGACGACCGAAAGCAGATCTTCAACTGGTCCAACCAGATGATGGCCTACGACGACCCGGACCTCGACGGCGATCCGGCCGTGGCCTCGGCCGAGATCCTCGGCTACGCCATGATGCTCGGCGAGGAGCGCAAGGCGTGCCCGGCCGACGACATCATCACCCGCCTCGTGGTGGCCTCCACCGAGCAGGACGTGCTCACCTCTGAGGAGCTCGCCTGGTTCGTCCTCATCTTGGCGGTGGCCGGCAACGAGACCACCCGCAACGCCATCAGCCACGGCATGCACGCCTTCATGCAGAACCCCGACCAGTGGGAGCTGTACAAGGCCGAGCGGCCCGAGACCACGGCCGACGAGATCGTGCGCTGGGCCACCCCCGTGGTGATGTTCCAGCGCACGGCCGAGCAGGACGTGGAGCTGCACGGCGAGCAGGTCAAGAAGGGCCAGCGCGTCGGGCTCGTCTACAGCTCGGCCAACTTCGACGAGACGGTCTTCGAGGACCCCCACTCGTTCGACATCCTGCGCGACCCGAACCCGCACGTCGGGTTCGGCGGCGGCGGCGCCCACTTCTGCGTGGGCGCCAACCTGGCCAAGGTCGAGATCAACCTGATGTTCAACGCCATCGCCGACCACCTGCCCAACATCCAGGAGCTGGGTGACCCCACCCGCCTCCGTTCGGGCTGGCTGCACGCGCTGAAGGAGTACCCGGTCAGCTACGGCGCCTGACCGGCTGGGGCCGGCCCGGTGAGGGCGGCAAGGATGGCGGCATGACCGTCATCAAGATCAACGCCATCACCGTGCCGGCCGACTCGGGCGACGAGCTCGCGAAGCGCTTCGCCGCGCGCGCCGGGGCCGTCGACGGACAGGACGGCTTCGAGGGCTTCGAGCTCCTCCAGCCCACCGACGAGCGCCTCCAGTGGCTCGTCGTCACGCGCTGGCGCGACCAGGAGTCGTTCGACGCCTGGACCGCGTCCCAGTCGTTCGCGCACGGCCACGCCGGCGCCGACCGCCCGGCACCGAGCGGCGGGCCCGTCAGCACGGGCGCCGAGCTCTGGAGCTACGTCGTGGCCGGCGGGTCGTCGGGCCAGGCCTGACCTCGGTCAGGCGGTGACGAGCGGCACCGCGTCGAACAGCTCGCGGTCCTGCTCCAGGTAGCGGTGGCCCCAGCCCACGCCCAGCGTGGGCAGGCCGAGGGCCGCGAACACGGCGTGGTGCGACTCGCTGGCGAACACGTTGCCGGCTTCGAGCGCGTCGCGCACCTGGTCGAGGTCGCCCCGGCCGATCGCCGCGACCAGGGCGGCAGCCTCCTCGGCGGACGTGAGGCCGGATCCGATGAGGTCGCCGCCCATCTCGCCCATGATCTCGGCTCCCGTGGGTGGCGCGACCGCTCGGGCCACGACGGCGCCGTTCACCGCGACCTGCAGGGTCAAGAAGTCCTCGTCGAACACCAGCGCCTCGACCACCGGGACCGCCAGCGCCTCGGACAGGTGCGACGCGGTGACCGCACCGCCCATGCCCTCACCCTCGTCGTGCGGGGAGAACACCACCACGTCGGCGCCGCTCTGGGCCAGGTGCGCTCCGGTCCCTGCGAGCGCGGCCTGCACCGCGGCGACCTCGGCGCCCACGACCGTGACGTTGGCGTACGTGCTCCCCATCGGATCCTCCCGCTGTTCGTGCGAGCCGAGATCCTGCCAGAACAGGCGAGCGGGCGCCGGGCAGCGGCTGGTCAGGCCTGCGCGGCCCGCAACGAGCGCTTGTCGAGCTTGCCCAGGGCGTTGCGGCCGAGATCGGTGACCAGGCGGATCTCGCGGGGGCACTTGTAGCGGGACAGGCGGTCCTCGCACCACGCCTGGAGCTCGGCGATGGTGGGTGGCTCGTCGAGGTCGGCGGGGACGACGAGGGCGACGAGCTGCTCGCCCAGGTCGGGATGGGCGGTGCCGATCCCGGCCACGTCGGCCACGCTCGGGTGGGCGACGAGCACCTGCTCCATCTCGGCGGGGTACACGTTCACGCCGCCGGTCACGACCATGTCGGAGAACCGGTCGGTGATGTACACCCAGCCGTCGGCGTCGATCTTGCCGATCTCGCCCAGGGTGAACACACCCGGCGCGATGTGGGCCGCTGCCGTGCGGTCGGGATCGCCCTCGTAGACGATGCCGCGCCCCGTGGAGTCGCGGAAGTAGAGCCGACCCTCCTCGCCGGGGGCGAGCTCCTGCCCGGCCTCGTCGACCACCACCGCGGTGTACGGGGCGACGGAGCGGCCGACCGAGCCGACGTGGGTGAGCCAGTCCTCGCTCGTGATCGAGTTGGTGACGCCGACCTCGGTGGCGCCGTACGCCTCGAGGACGACCGGCCCGAACCAGTCGATGATCCCGCGCTTGACGTCGATCGGGCAGGCCGCACCGGTCAGGAACACCAGCCGGAGGCTCGACACGTCGAAGTGCGCTCGATCGGCCTGGGGGACCGCCAGGAGGCGGGCGAGGTGCGTGGGGACGACGGTGGTCGATGCGACCTGCCACCGGTCGATGGCCGTGAGCGCGGCAGGGGCGTCGAAGCGGGGGAGGAGCCCGACGGGGGTGCCGACCGAGAGGGCGCGAACCGCGTTGAGCGGGCCGGTGTGGTGCAGCGGTGCCACCACGAGGTGCCGGCCGAGGCCGACGAAGCGGTTGGCCCCGGTGGCCGTCACGAAGTCGGCCCACGAGGCCCGCGTGGGGAAGACGTTGGGCGGGAGGTGGGTGGCCTTGGGCGTGCCGGTGGTGCCCGACGTGAACAGGAGGTTGGGCACGATGGGCACGTCGTCGGGCGGCGGACCGGCGGGGGCGGCGGCCAGCCAGGCCCCCCAATCGGGGTCGCTCCACGGGCGCACCTCGCAGCGGCCCACGAGCGCAGCGGCGGTGCGGGCCCGATCGGCCGTGTCGGGGCCGGCGATGACCAGCGCCACGTCGCCCGCCTCGAGCTGGTAGGCCGCCTCGGGTGCGGCGAGGTGGCTGTTGACGGCCACCACCGACGCGCCCGACCGCATGGCGCCGACGTGGGCGATCGCCGCCTCCGCCGCGTTCTCGGCGAACACCGCCACTCGCCGTCGGCTCCCGCCCGGTGGCGGCGCGGTTGCCGCCCTCGCCAGGTGGGCGATGCGGTCGGCGGTGTCCCAGACCTCGTCGGCGGACCAGGCCCGGCGCGCGTCGACCACCAGCGCGCCGGTGGCATCGGGGAGCTCCATCGGGGGCAGGTCGGGCACGAGCGACGACGGTAGCGGCCGCCGGGTCGGCGTCAGTCGAACGTCTGGCGGGAGAAGGTCCGCGGTTCCCGGCCGGCGAGGAGCCAGCCGGCTCCCGCCGCGAGCACCGGGAGGCCGACGGCGATGAGCAGCAGGTGCGGCCAGGGGAGGGGGGCCAGGCGGCTGAGGTCGCTGTGGTAGCCGGCCAGGAGCGCCACGTAGGCGCCGGCCGTGCCGAGCACCACGCCCAACAGGGCGAGCGCCCCCGCAGTGCACGCGGTGAGGGCGCGTCGGGTGCGGCTGCTGGCGCCGGTGGCCGTGAGCGTGCGCAGGTCCCGGGCCGACTCGCTGCGGATCAGGCCCACCGTCATCGCCACGATGGCGAGGGCGAGCAGGGCGCCGACACCGGTGGCGATCGTGCGCACGGCGGCGAGGTTGTCCTGGGCCGAGCGGACCTCGATGGTCAGGCCGGCGTCGGCGGCCGCCTTGCGGGCGGCGGCGATCTGCTCGGTGGTCAGGGCGTGCGGCGACTCGACCAGCCAGCCCGACCGCCCGCGGATCCAGCCGTGGCGCTCGACTGCTGCCTCGGTGATCATGGCGTGCGGCGCGGAGGAGTACCTGGGCAGGTCGACCCGCTGGACCTTGCTCCCCTTCGGCCCCTCGCGCGTCGACGTGTCGAGGAGGAGGACGTCGCCCGGGTCGCTCGTGATCAGGTCGGTGCTGGGATCGATCGTCTTCGGGTCGATGCCGTAGTGCGCGAGGAGCTCGGGCGTGGCGATCACCGGGATCCCCACCTCGTTCCACGAGTTGCTGCCGACCTGCCGCGCCTCGGACACCGGTCGGTGCAGCTCGGGATCGTCGCTGGTGTTGTCGGGGTGAGCGACGTCGAGCGCCAGCACGGTGGCGCCGTCGATGGCGGCGGCCACCTTGGCGGCCGAGGCGTCGAGCTGGGCCAGCTGGGCCTTCGACAGGGTGGGCTCGGACCCCGGGTCGATGATGGGCCGCTCGATCTGGACGAGCAGGTCCCGGTTCGAGAGGTTGCCCTCGTCGGCCCGGTACTGGTTGGCACCGGCGATGGCGACCACGGTGACCGAGATCCCCACCACGAACGTGATGGCCGCGAGCGCCGCCGCCGCCCGGCCCTGGAACCGGGCCAGGTCCCGCAGGGCCAGGCGTCCGGCGAAGGGGAGGCGGGCGGCCGGGGCGGCGCCGACCCGGATGGCCGCCGGCGCCGCGAACACGGTGCCGATGGCGACGGCGACGACGCCTGCGATCAGCAGGAGCGGCCGGACGTCGGCGTGGGGCGGGATGGCCGTGGCGATGGCGGCCACGCCGGCCAGCGGAAGGACGACGGCGACGGCGAGCGAACGGTGGACGGGTGCCGGCACGGGCGGTCGGCCCGAGAGCGCGGCGATCACCGGGATGCGGGACATCCGGCGCGCCGGCCACCAGGCGGCGGCGATCGACATGAGCACGGCGACAGCGGCACAGCCGGCGATCACGCCCCACGGCAGGTCGAAGCGGGAGATCCGCCGCCCCGCCGCCTGCTCGACCGCCGGGGCGCCCAGCACCCAGCCGAGCACGCCGAGCGCGGTGCCCGCCAGCGCTGCCACCGTCCCGACGATCGCCCCGTTGGCCACCACCACCAGGCGGAGGTGGCGCTCGGTGGCCCCGATGGCGGCGAGCAGGCCCAGCTGGCGCTGACGGCGCTGGGCGACCACGACGAACCCTGCGGCCGCGATGAGGCCGACCAGGGCCATGGCCAGCGTGACGGCGATCAGGATGAGCGCGGCCACGGGACCCTTGCTGCCCCGGATCATCACGGGGATGGAGATCGGACCGCCGGGGGCGCCGTCGCTGCTTCCCCGCTCGCCGGCGCTCCTCCCGCTCGTCCCCGGCGGGGCGAACAGCAGGGTGAGCGACGTGGCCGAACGGCCGTCGTCGGGCGCGACGAGGGCGAAGTCGTCGCCGAGCCCGGTGGGGTCCTCCACGATCCCGACGACCGTGAGGTCCCGGCGACCCAGGTGGACCGGGTCGCCGACGTGGGCCGACAGGAGGTCGGCCACGCCCGGGGTGAGCGCCACCTCGTCGTTCGCCGTGGGGTAGCGGCCGCTGCGCAGGCCCAGCATGGTGTGGCCGAAGCGGCCGTTCGGATCCTGTGCCCGCACGTCGAGCGGGTCGGTCGATCCCGGGACGCGGACCTGGTCGTGGCCGATCACCTCGACCGGGCCGAACCGGTCTTCAGCGGTCCGGATGGCCGTTGCGGCCCGGGCGGCATCGGTCACGGGGATCCGGGCCATGGCGCCGGCGGTGCCGAACCCGGGCTGGGTCGCGTTGGCCGCGTTGAGGGCCATGGTGGAGCCGGCCACGGCGATGGCGACCGCCACGGTGATCAGGCTGAGGACCAGGACCTGCTGGCGCCACTCCTTGCGGAACATGCGCCAGGACCACCGGACCAGCGCCCGGCGGGGAGGGCCGCCTGGACGGCGCGCCGTGCTCACGACGGGTTGGGTGCGGCGGCGGCGAGGAGCGTCTCGGGCCCGGTGGGCGGCGAGGTCTGGTCGACGACCCGGCCGTCGCGCAGGAACACCACGCGGTTGGCCCACGAGGCCAGCTGGGCATCGTGGGTCACCACGACGCCGGCGGCGCCCCGAGAGCAGATCTGGCGCAGCAGCCGCATCACGGCCTCGCTGTTCACCGAGTCGAGCGCGCCCGTGGGCTCATCGGCGAGGAGGAGCCGGCGGTCGCCGACCACGGCCCGGGCGATGGCGACGCGCTGGCGCTCGCCGCCGGACAGGTCGTCGGGGAAGTGCTCGGCCCGCTCGGTGAGCCCCAGCTCGTCGAGCGCCTCGAGCGCCAAGACCCGGGCCTTGCGGCCGCTGGTGCCGTCGAGCTCGAGCGGCATGGCGACGTTCTCCGCCGCGGTGAGCCCCGGCAGCAGGTTGAAGTCCTGGAAGACGAACCCGATCGACCGCCGACGGAGCTGGGCCTTCTCGTTGCGGCTCAGGTCGGCGATGGCCGCCCCGTCGACGATGACGTCGCCGCTCGTGGCGTCCTCGAGGCTCCCGGCGATGGTGAGCAGGCTGCTCTTGCCCGACCCGCTCGGGCCCATGATCGCCACCAGCTCACCGGGCGCGACCGAGAGGTCGACCGCTCTGAGGGCGTGGACCGCCGCGGAGCCCTCGCCGTAGGTCTTGGTGGTCTGGCGCAGCTCCAACATGGGGGTCACGACCGCACCTCCTGGGGCTCGGCCGTCTCGTGGGCCGTCTCGTGGGCCGCCTCGTCGGACGCGTCCGGCGGGGTCGGTGGGCCGGGCGCAGCCGACGGGGGAGCGGCGTGGCGAGGGAGGCGCACCTCGGCGGTGTCGAGCCAGCGCACCGCGGCCTCGATGCGGAACAGCTCGGCGTCGATGACGAGCGCGAGCGCCGCATCGTCGGGGTCGGCATCGACCTTCACGGCGGTGTACCGCTGCATCGCCTCGATCAGGTGGCGGCGGTGGACCTGGATGACCTCGTGCACGTCGACCTCGGGCACCTGGGTGGCGACGAGCACCTTGATGAGCAGCTCGTCGCGCGGGGGCTGGGCCATCTCCGGTGGGGTCTGGAGCCAGGCGGTCAGCTCGATGGCCCCGTGGTCGGTGATGCGGTAGCCCTTCTGGGGACCGTCCTCGGCGCCGTCGGATGCCACCAGGCCATCACGCTCGAGGCGCTGGAGCGTGGTGTACACCTGGCCGACGTTCAGCGGCCAGACCTCGCCGGTCCGGGACTCGAACTCGTGGCGGAGCTGGAGTCCGTACTTGGGTCCGTCGCTGAGCAGGGCCAGCAGGGCGTGGCGGACGCTCATGGCCACCTCCGAAGGTAGAAGATACCGGGTAGGATACTCAGTATCGTGAAGCGGTCAAGTCGCGTGGCCGCACGTCAGCGGGCACTGGCGTAGCTTCGGCGGCCATGACCGAGCGGTTGACCCCCCAGCAGGCCGCGGCACTGCTGCACCCCACCGACGTGCTGGGCATCCCGCTCGGCCCGGGGCACCCCGGCGGCTTCCTCCACGCCCTCGGCGAGCGCGACGACTGGGACGACCTGCTGATCACGGGCGCGCTGCTCACCGACTTCTACGCGGTGTTCGGCCAGCCCGGCGTGCGCTTCCTGTCGGGCTTCTACGGTCCGCTCGAACGCCTGATGCGCGACCAGGGCGGGGCCATCGAGTTCGTGCCCGCCGACTTCCGCCGGTTCGGTCCGGCCCTCGAGCACATCGGGCCCCGCGTGATGGCCACGGCCGCCTCGCCGCCCGACGCCAACGGCTGGTGCAGCCTGTCGCTGCACGCCGGCGCCACCATCACCGAGATCGAGCGCGCCGCCACCGATCCGGGCCGGATCCTGGTGGTGGAGGCCAGCCCGCGGTTCCCCACCACGCAGGGTCTGGGGGAGCACCGCCACCGCATCCACGTCGACCGCATCGACGTGCTCGTGGAGACCGAGCGCGAGCCGTTCGTGATCGGCGACCCCGAGCCGACCCCCGACGAGCAGGCCATCGCCGCGTTCGTCGACGACTTCGTGGTCGACGGCGCCACCATCCAGACCGGCATCGGCGGGGTCCCCTCGACCGTGGCCTCGCTGCTCGCCGCCGGCGACAAGGGCGACTTCGGCATCCACTCCGAGATGTTCACCACGGGGCTGATGAAGCTGCACCTGGCCGGGAAGGTGACCAACAACAAGGGCATCTACGACGGCGTGTCGATCACCACCTTCGCCGGCGGCACCCGAGAGCTCTACGACTGGCTCGACGGCAACACCGAGGTGCGGTTCCTGCCGGTCGAGCTGGTCAACTCACCGGAGCTGATCTCCAAGAACCGCCGGATGGTCTCGATCAACGGGGCCCTGGCGGTGGATCTCGCCGGCCAGGCCGTGGCCGACACGCTCGCCGGCGCCCAGTTCTCGGGCATCGGCGGGCACGAGGACTTCGTGGCCGCCTCCGGGCTCGAGCTCGAGGACCGCTCGCTGATCTGCCTGCGCTCGTCGACCGTGGTGGGCGGGCAGCGGATCTCGCGCATCGCCGGGCAGTTCCCCGCCGGGACCATCATCACCACGCCGCGCCACCAGCTCGACGTGGTCATCACCGAGTACGGCGTGGCCGAGCTGCGCGGCCGCACGGTCAGGGAGCGGGCCCGTGAGCTGGCGGCGATCAGCCACCCCGAGTTCCGCGACGAGCTGATGGCCCAGGCCGAGGTGTGGCCGCCCGCCTGAGCGAAACCGCTCCAGATCCGTCCCGCACGTGCCGACGAGATCGGTACGACTACCGTGGTTGCCCAGGGGAACTCACTGCCGGCGATGCCATCGATCACCACCATCTTCGGCCGCCATCGTGCGGTGGCACTCGTGCTCAGCGCGGGCCTGTTCCTCGGCGCGCTCGCCGTTCCGGCCGCCGCCCAGACGCCGCCGGCGGGCAGCACCACCACCACGCTGCCCCCCACGCTCGAGGATGCGGGCGGCGACCTCAAGTCGCAGTTCGACGAGATCTCCGGCAAGGAGGCCGAGGTCCTCCAGCAGCTGAGCGACGCGCAGCTCGCCCGGATCAAGGCCACCGCCGACCTCGCCGTCCTCACCCGCCAGACCCAGGCCAAGCAGACCGAGCTCCTGTCCGCCCAGCAGGCGTACACCAAGGCCGAGCACGAGCTCCAGGTCCGCATCGCGCAGCGCAAGCGGGCCGAGCAGGCCGTGCGCTCGGCCCGCGACCGGCTGCGCAAGCAGATCGTCGCCTCCTACGTGACGGGTGGCCTGACCGGGGGACGGCTCGAGGCCTTCCTCAACGCCCAGAACGGCGAGGAGGTCGGGCAGGCGATCACCTACGGCCACGCCGTCTCGGGGAGCACCGAATCTCTGGTCGCCGACCTCGAGGTCGCCCAGCGGGCCCGCACCAGGGCCTCCAAGGCGGCGAACCAGGCTCGTGACACGGCGGCCTCCGCCCGCGACGAGATCCAGGGGGCGGCGGAGTTCCTGGTCGGCGCCCGCCAGCAGCAGCAGCAGCTCCTGACCGACCTGAGCGTGAAGGCGTTCATGGAGGCGGCCCTGCTGCAGCAGGTGCAGGGCTCGAAGGCGCTCCTCGAGGGCCAGATCAACTCGGTGGGCCACGCGTCCGACGGCGTCGCGCTGATCCTGGCCGCCCTGCAGGCGAACCAGCCCGAGTGGACGCCCGGGTCCGTGCTCATCACGAACCCGCTCCCCGGGGTCAAGGTCAGCTCGCCGTTCGGCATGCGCCACCACCCGATCCTCGGCATCGACCGCCTCCACGCCGGCGCCGACCTCGGCGCCCCGACGGGCACGCCGATCCATGCCGCGGCCGACGGTGTCGTCGTGCTCGCCGAGGTCCGGGGCGGCTACGGCAACGCGGTGGTCATCGACCACGGCCACTCGCTGGCCACGCTCTACGGCCACACCAGCAAGATGCTGGTGGTCCCCGGTCAGATCGTGAAGCGCGGCGACGTGATCGCGCTGGTGGGATCCACCGGCCTCTCCACCGGGCCCCACTGCCACTTCGAGACCCGCATCAAGGGCATGCCGATCAACCCCGAGGGCGTCGTCGACTTCAACGCCGTGGTGACCTACCCCCAGACCGGCAACTGATCTCGTCGCGTCCCTCGCCCCGGCCGAAGGTCGTGGAGGGGGCAGGTCTCCCAGGCGCTGACCCCTGCGAAGGCGAAGGCGGTTGGGGGGTCAGGCGTGGCGGGGGTTGGGGTGGCGGCGGCGGTGCAGCGCCAGCTCGAGGAGGTCGACGACGGCGCTGGTGGGGGGCGCCGGCCGGGCCTCGATCGACTCCACGGTGCAGAACACCTCGGTGCCGAGGCCCCGCCCCTGGAGGCTGAGGAGCAGCGAGGTGGCGGGCTCGCCCTCGAAGCGGCACAGCACCTCCATGATCGGCATCGACCGGTCGACGTAGGTGACCTCGCCGATGTCGTGGGCGGCGTCGAGCAGCCAGCGGAACGTCTCCTCGGCGGGCGCCTCGACGACGAGGGTGTCGGCGTCGAGCCGTTGCACCGGCGGGGCGATGGGCGGCAGCGGCTCCGAGGAGGCGCGCGGCGGGATGGTGGCCTCGTAGCGGCGCGGCCCCTCGGGTGGTGGCGGCGGCGGGGGAGGAGGTGGAGGGGGCTCGGCGACCGGGCCCGACTCCGAGAGCACGCGGTACGCCTCGATGATCGCGGCCGCCCGGCCCGAGGACCGGGCGCCGGCGTGGTCGGGGTGGTGGGCGCGGATCTGGCGGCGGTAGGCGAGGCGCACCTCGGTGGTGGGCGCCGACGGGGCGACCCCGAGGATCCGGGCGGCCTCGATGGGGGTCATGTCCGCAGGAACACCCCGAGCGCCGCTGCGAGGCGCGCGGGATCGTCGGCGCCGCACAGCTCGCGGGCGGAGTGCATGGACAGCTGGGCGACGCCCAGGTCGGCGGTGGCGATGCCCAGCCGGGCCGCGGTGAGCGGTCCGATGGTGGAGCCGCACGGCTGGTCGTTGCGGCCCACGAAGACCTGGTGGGGGACCTCGGCCTGCTCGCAGGCCTCGATCAGCACCGCGTGGGTGGAGGCCTCGGTGGCGTAGCGCTGGTTGGCGTTCACCTTGATGACCGGCCCGCCGTCGATGGTGACGAGGTGCCCGGGCTCGTGGCGCTCGGGGTAGTTGGGGTGGGTCGCGTGGGCCATGTCGGCCGAGGCGCAGATCGAGCCGGCGAACGCCCGCAGCAGGTCGGCGCGGTCGCCGCCTCGCGCCAGGACCGAGCGCTCGAGCACCTGGGCCAGCAGCGCTCCGTCGGCGCCGGTGGCCGACGTGGAGCCCACCTCCTCGTGGTCGAAGAGGCAGACCACGCCGATGGGGCGGTTGGCGCCCTCGGCGGCCGCGGGGGCGGTGAGGGCGGTGAGGGCGGTGAGGGCGGCCCAGCACGACACCAGGTTGTCGAGCCGCGCCGACGAGACCAGCTCCTGGTGGCGGCCGAGCAGCGCACCCGGCGTGGTGTCGTGGACCATCGCGTCCCAGGCGACGACGTCGGCCGCCTCGACGCCCACCTCCTGGGCGAGGTGCGCCGCGAACGCACCGACCTCGACGGGGCCGGCACCCCACACCGGGGTGAGGTGCTGCTGCGGGTTCAGCTTGAGGCCCTGGCCGTTGACGTCTCGATCGAGGTGGATGGCGAGCTGCGGGATGCGCAGGAGCGGTCGGTCGACGAGGAACAGGCGCTCCTCGAGGCCCTCGGGGGTCCGCACGATGACCCGGCCCGAGAGGCCGAGGTCTCGGTCGAGCCACGAGTTCCACAGCGCGCCGCCGTAGACCTCGACCCCCAGCTGCTGCCAGCCGAACCCACCGGTGTCGGGCCGGGGCTTGATCCGCAGGTTCGGGCTGTCGGTGTGGGCGCCGACGATGCGGAAGCGCCGGGCGGCACCGGCGCCGTCGGGAACCTCCCACGCCACGAGCGCGCCACCCCGGGCCACGTAGTGGCGCCCCGGCCCCTGCTCCCAGGGCTCGTCGAGGTCCAAGGCCGAGAATCCGGCGCTGGCCAGGCGCTCAGCGGTCTCGGCGACGGCGTGGAACGGCGAGGGTGCAGCACCGAGGTAGGCGAGGAGGTCGTGCGCGTCGGTCATCGGGGCGAGGCTACGGCCCCGATTGCATTGGAGGGCCGTTTCGGCGCTCGGCTATTGTCGTCCAACCTGCGATACGGGCCAACGGCGTCCCGAGGGAGCAGTCTCCCCCTCTCGTCTTCCGCAAGGAATCCCACGCCGATGCGCACCCCGCCGCCCGCCCAAGGGCTCTACGACCCTCGCTACGAGCACGACGCCTGCGGTGTCGCGTTCGTCGTCGACATGCACGGTCGTCGCAGCCACCAGCTGGTCGAACAGGGCATCACCGCCCTGGTCCACCTCGATCACCGCGGTGCATCCGGGGCCGAGACCAACACGGGCGACGGCGCCGGCATCCTCATCCAGGTCCCCGACGCCTTCTACCGCGCCGTGCTCGACGTCGAGCTGCCCGCAGCAGGGCACTACGCCACGGGCATCGCCTTCATCCCCGGCGACGACGCCGAGGTGACCGCAGCCACCGAGGCGGTCGACAAGATCGTGGCCAGCGAGGGCCTCGAGGTGGTGGCGTGGCGCGACGTGCCCGTCGTCGCCGACAGCCTCGGCTCTGGTGCGCTGGGCGCCATGCCCACGTTCCGCCAGATCTTCGTCTCCGGTCCCGGCGGCCGCTACGAGGGCCTCGACCTGGAGCGTCGGGTCTACGTGGCCCGCAAGCGGATCGAGCACGAGATCGGCGCCGGCGAGCGCCGGGTCTACTTCCCGAGCCTCTCGGCGCGCACCATCGTCTACAAGGGCATGCTCACCACGCCCCAGCTCCGAGACTTCTACCCCGACCTCTCCGACGAGCGGGTCGAGAGCGCCATCGCCCTGGTCCACTCGCGGTTCTCCACCAACACGTTCCCGTCGTGGCCGCTGGCGCACCCCTACCGGTACCTGGCCCACAACGGCGAGATCAACACGGTCGAGGGCAACCGCAACTGGATGCGGGCCCGCGAGGCACTGCTCGAGAGCGATCTCTTCCCCGGCGACATCTCGCGGCTGTTCCCGATCTGCACCCCCGGTGCGTCCGACACCGCCAGCTTCGACGAGGTCCTCGAGCTGCTGCACCTCGGTGGCCGCACCCTGCCGCACGCGGTGCTGATGATGATCCCGGAGGCGTGGGAGAACCACCGCCACATGGATCCGGCGCGCAAGGCGTTCTACAAGTTCCACGCCTCGTTGATGGAGCCGTGGGACGGCCCGGCCAACGTGAGCTTCACCGACGGCACGGTCATCGGTGCGGTCCTCGACCGCAACGGCCTGCGCCCCGGGCGCTTCTGGGTCACCGCCGACGGCCTCGTGGTCCTCGGCTCGGAAGCCGGCGTGCTCGACATCCCGGCCGACCAGGTGGTCCGCAAGGGCCGCCTCCAGCCCGGGAAGATGTTCCTGGTCGACACTGCCCAGGGCCGCATCATCGAAGACGACGAGGTCAAGGCCTCGCTGGCCTCCGAGCTCCCGTACCAGCAGTGGCTCGACCACGGGATCATCGAGCTCGACCGGCTCCCCGAGCGCCCCCACGTCCGGTACCCCCACGGCGACGTCGTGCGGCGTCAGCTCACCTTCGGGTACACGATCGAGGACCAGAAGATCCTGATCGGCCCCATGGCCAAGACGGGCGGTGAGGCGCTCGGCTCGATGGGCACCGACACCCCCATCGCCGTGCTGTCCGAGCGCCCCCGGCTGCTGTTCGACTACTTCGCCCAGCGCTTCGCGCAGGTGACCAACCCGCCGCTCGACGCCATCCGCGAGGAGATGGTCACGAGCCTCGGCGGCACCATCGGCCCCGAGCAGAACCTGCTGGCCCCCGGGCCGCGCTCGTGCCGCCAGATCCAGCTGCCGTTCCCGATCCTCGACAACGACCAGCTGGCCAAGCTGATCCACGTCGACGAGTCGGTCGACGACTTCCGCGCCGTGGTCATCCAGGGCCTCTACCCGGTGGCCGGCGGCGGCACCGCCCTGGCGGGGGCGCTCGACGACGTCCGCCGCCAGGTGAGCGACGCCATCGCCGACGGCGCCAACGTGGTGGTCCTCTCCGACCGCGACTCCAACCGCGAGCTGGCGCCGATCCCGTCGCTGCTGCTCACCGCGGCCGTCCACCACCACCTGGTGCGCGAGAAGACCCGCACCGCCGTGGGCCTGGTGGTCGAGGCCGGCGACGCCCGTGAGGTGCACCACATGGCGCTGCTCATCGGGTACGGCGCCGCGGCCATCAACCCGTACCTGGCGTTCGAGACCATCGAGGACATGGCGGCGCGCGGCGCCCTCGCCGAGGTCGGCCTCGACCAGGCCGTCAAGAACTACATCAAGGGCGCCGGCAAGGGCGTCCTGAAGGTCATGTCGAAGATGGGCATCTCCACGGTGGCCAGCTACACGGGCGCCCAGGTGTTCGAAGCGGTGGGCCTCGGCCAGCCGTTGATCGACGAGTACTTCACCGGCACCACGTCCAAGCTCGGCGGCATCGGTCTCGGGGAGGTGGCCCAGGAGGTGGCGCTGCGCCACATCAAGGCCTACCCCGACCGGCCCACCGAGCGCGCCCACCGCGAGCTCGAGGTCGGCGGCGAGTACCAGTGGCGCCGCGAAGGCGAGTACCACCTCTTCAACCCCGAGACCGTGTTCAAGCTCCAGCACGCCACGCGCACCAAGCGCTACGACGTGTTCAAGGAGTACACGGCCCGCGTCGACGACCAGTCGGCCCGCCTCGGCACCTTGCGGGGGCTGTTCGCCCTCAAGGACGGCGAGCGCCCGGCCCTCTCGATCGACGAGGTCGAGCCGGTCAGCGAGATCGTCAAGCGCTTCTCCACCGGGGCCATGAGCTACGGCTCGATCTCCCAGGAGGCGCACCAGACCCTCGCCATCGCCATGAACCGGCTGGGCGCCAAGTCCAACACCGGTGAGGGCGGCGAGGACGCCGAGCGCCTCTACGACCCGGAGCGCCGCAGCTCCATCAAGCAGGTGGCGTCGGGTCGCTTCGGGGTCACCAGCGAGTACCTCACCAACGCCGACGACATCCAGATCAAGATGGCGCAGGGCGCCAAGCCCGGCGAGGGCGGCCAGCTGCCCGGCCACAAGGTGTACCCGTGGGTGGCCAAGACCCGGTACTCCACGCCGGGCGTGGGCCTCATCAGCCCGCCCCCGCACCACGACATCTACTCCATCGAGGATCTGGCCCAGCTGATCCACGACCTCAAGAACGCCAACCCCGAGGCCCGCGTCCACGTGAAGCTGGTGGCCGAGGTCGGCGTCGGCACGGTGGCGGCCGGTGTGTCCAAGGCCCACGCCGACGTGGTGCTCATCTCCGGCCACGACGGCGGCACGGGCGCCAGCCCGCTCACGTCGCTCAAGCACGCCGGCGGCCCCTGGGAGCTCGGCCTGGCCGAGACCCAGCAGACCCTGCTGCTCAACGGCCTCCGCGACCGGATCGTCGTGCAGGCCGACGGCCAGCTCAAGACGGGCCGAGACGTCATCATCGCCGCCCTGCTGGGTGCCGAGGAGTTCGGCTTCGCCACCGCACCGCTGGTGGTGTCGGGCTGCATCATGATGCGCGTCTGCCACCTCGACACGTGCCCGGTGGGCATCGCCACCCAGAACCCCGAGCTGCGGGCCCGGTTCGCCGGCAAGCCGGAGTTCGTCGAGCACTTCTTCGAGTTCATCGCCGAGGAGGTGCGCGAGCTGCTCGCCTCCCTGGGCTTCCGCACCCTGCAGGAGGCCATCGGCCACGCCGAGGTCATCGACGTCAGCGGCGCCATCGAGCACTGGAAGGCGTCGGGCCTCGACCTGTCGCCCATCCTCCACGTGCCCGAGCGCCCCTTCGGCGACGAGCTGCACAACACCAGGGGCCAGGACCACGGGCTCGACCGGGCGCTCGACGTCCAGCTGATCTCGGCGGCCCGTTCGGCCATCGACACCGGCGAGCCGGTCAAGCTCGAGTTCCCCATCCGCAACGTGAACCGCACGGTCGGCACCATGCTCGGCCACGAGGTCACCAAGCGCCACGGGGGCGCCGGGCTGCCCGACGACACGATCGACATCACCCTGCGGGGCGCGGCGGGCCAGAGCATCGGTGCGTTCCTGCCCAAGGGCATCACGCTGCGCCTGTTCGGCGACGCCAACGACTACGCCGGAAAGGGCCTGTCGGGCGGCCGCCTCATCGTGCGCCCGTCGCCCGACGCCCACCCCGGCTTCTCGGCCGAGGACAACATCATCGCCGGCAACGTGCTGCTCTACGGCGCCACCGGCGGCGAGGCCTTCTTCCGGGGTCGGGCGGGGGAGCGGTTCGGCGTCCGCAACTCCGGTGCCGTCGCCGTGGTCGAGGGCGTGGGCGACCACGGCTGCGAGTACATGACCGGCGGCACGGTGGTGATCCTCGGATCCACCGGTCGCAACTTCGGCGCCGGCATGTCGGGCGGCACCGCCTACGTGTGGGACCCGGAGGGCACCTTCTCCCAGCTGGTGAACGACGAGATGGTCGACCTCGACCCGCTCGACGACCTCGACACCTCCTGGCTGGTCACCCGGATCTTCCGGCACCAGAGCGAGACCGGCTCCGAGGTGGCGAGCCGCATCCTGTCGGACTGGCAGTACAGCGTCCGGCAGTTCGTGAAGGTCATGCCCCGCGACTACAAGCGGGTCCTCGCGGCCATCAAGGGCGCCGAGGAATCCGGAACCGACATCGACGAGGCCATCATGGCCGCGGCAAGGGGCTGACCCGCATGGGTGACATCCAGGGCTTTCTCAAGCACGGTCGGGAGCTGCCGGCACGGCGCCCCGTCCCGGTCCGGCTCAAGGACTGGAAGGAGGTCTACGAGCCGTTCGAGGACGGCAAGCTCGAGACCCAGGCCAGCCGGTGCATGGACTGCGGCATCCCCTTCTGCAACAACGGCTGCCCGCTCGGCAACCTGATCCCCGACTGGAACGACCTCGTCTACCGGGATCGCTGGCAGGAGGCCATCGAGCGCCTCCACGCCACCAACAACTTCCCCGAGTTCACCGGCCGGCTCTGCCCGGCGCCGTGCGAGGCCGCCTGCGTCCTGGGCATCAACCAGGATCCGGTCACCATCAAGCAGGTCGAGGTGTCGATCATCGACCGGGCGTGGGACGAGGGCTGGGTCCAGCCGATCATCTCCGACATCAAGACGGGCAAGCGCGTCGCCGTCGTGGGCTCGGGCCCGGCCGGCCTGGCCGCTGCCCAGCAGCTCACCCGCGCCGGCCACGACGTCGTCGTGTTCGAGCGGGCCGACCGCATCGGCGGCCTCCTGCGCTACGGCATCCCCGAGTTCAAGATGGAGAAGCGCCACCTCGACCGGCGCCTCGAGCAGATGGCGGCCGAGGGCACCGAGTTCCGCACGGGCGTCAACGTGGGCACCGACCTCACCGCCGACGACCTGCGCGCCGAGTTCGACGCCGTCGTGCTCGCCGGTGGGGCCACCGCGGCCCGAGACCTGCCGATCCCCGGCCGCGAGCTGGACGGCATCCACCAGGCCATGGAGTACCTCCCGCTCTCCAACCGGGTGCAGGAGGGCGACCTCCCCGCCTCGTCGATCGACGTGGTCGGCAAGCACGTGGTGATCATCGGCGGCGGCGACACCGGCGCCGACTGCCTGGGCACCGCCCACCGCCAGGGCGCAGCCTCGATCGCCCAGTTCGAGATCATGCCCCGACCGCCCGAGGCCCGGCCCGACCACACCCCGTGGCCCACGTGGCCGCTCATCTACCGCACCGCGTCGGCGCACGAAGAGGGCGGCGACCGCGTGTTCTCCGTGAACACCGAGTGCTTCCTCGACGACGGCAACGGCCGGGTCCGGGCGCTCAAGGCCCACGAGGTGGAGATGGTCGACGGTCGCTTCGAGAAGGTCGAGGGCTCCGACTTCGAGCTCCAGGCCGACTTCGTGTTCCTGTCGATGGGCTTCACCGGCCCCGAGTCGTCGTGGGCCACCGAGCAGTTCGGCGTCGAGCTCGACCCGCGCTCCAACATCGCCCGCGACCGCAACTGGGCCACCAACGTGCCCGGTGTGTTCGTCGCCGGCGACATGGGCCGCGGCCAGAGCCTCATCGTGTGGGCCATCGCCGAGGGCCGGGCGTGCGCCGCCGCCGTCGACGAGCACCTCATGGGGCACACGCTGCTCCCGCGCCCGCTCGAGCCCACCACCGGTCCCATCCGCTGAGCCGGTGACCACCCCCATGGCGGTCGGCGGGCCGGCACCCGGGCCGTTCCGGGTGTTCCAGTACGGGTACGACCAGTACGCGTACACGTACGAGCAGCTGTGCCAGATGGCCAAGGACCAGGTCATCAAGCCCGACACCCCCGTGCAGGCCCTCACCGATCACTACGCCTACCCGGTGTCGGCGGTGCCCGGGGTGTTCTCCCAGCGCGAGTTCATCACCACGCTGCTGCTCAGCGTGCTGGTGGGTTCGCTGGGCGTCGATCGCTTCTACCTGGGTGACACCGGCCTGGGGATCCTGAAGCTCGTCACCTGCGGCGGGCTCGGCATCTGGCACATCGTCGATGTGGTGCTGATCGCCACCCGCAAGCTCGGCGACACCGACGGCCGCCCGCTGCGCTGATCACGGGCCCGGGCGCGAAACGGCCCCGGGCGTGCGCCCGGGGCCGTTCGGAGTGCCGGTGCGTCAGGCCTTCGGCGTCGGCTTGAAGATGTCGAGGCTGAAGTCCTGCTTCGGCTGATCGGTGAGGACCACCGTCTTCATCACCTTGTCGGCGATGGTCTGCTGCTTCTCGTCCCAGAGCGGGAAGAACCAGCCGATGTAGCAGATGATCGAGTCGAGGATGTGGGCGATGCCGCGCACGATGCCCATGCCGCCGCCGATGGGCTGGTTGGTCTCGATGCCCACCACCTTGAGGCCGGTGAGCCGCTTGCCGGGCGAGGCGCCCTCACCGTTGAGGAAGGCGATGTAGAACCACGCCAGCGACAGGGCGATGTAGCCGAGCACGCCGACCAGGGTGCCGAGCGCATCGGAGATGGCCCCCAGGATGGCGACGACGATCGCCAGCAGGATGTAGCCCACCACGATGAACGCCCAGTCGATGATGATGGCGATGGCCCGCTGGCCCCACGTGGCGCGAGGTCCGGGGACGCCCGCCAGCCCGCCAGGGGCTCCGTAGGCCGGGGCCGCGCCGTAGGCCGGCGGAGCGCCGTACCCGGGCGGAGGACCGGCGGGCGGCATGCCGGCCGCGGGGTTCGGTGCTGCGCCCGGCGCTTGCTCCGGCGGATACCACTTGCCGTCGGAGGCCTGCCACCAGCCAGGGCCTTGTGAGGTGTCGCTCATGAGTTGTCTGGTTCTCCCGCGTCGAGGGGTTCGAGGTTGGCCGGAAGGGTACCTCTGAAACGACAGGGGGTGGGACGAAAACCCCGTCTGGTCAGGACGACGGCAGTCCGCCGGTGATGATCGTGGTGATCCAGTGGGCGCCGACGAGCAGCACCAGGAGCGCGGGAAGGGCCATCGAGCGCATCCACGCCGCCGGCGGCCGCCGCCGCACCGTGGTGGCCACGTGGGTGGCGGCCAGGACCAGCAGGACGCCCAGGATGGCCACACCGGCGACATCGGCGTGCACGGCCGTGTGGAGCCGGCCGTGGGCGACGGCATCAGCCAGCCGGGTCATGCCGCAGCCCGGGCAGGGGAGCCCGGTCACCGTCCGGAACGGGCACGGCGGGGCATGGATCGAGATGGTCCGGAGGGCGAGCAGGGCGGCGCCGGCGCCGACGCACGCGAGGGCTCCCTGCCCGATGGCGCGAGCGCGGCGGGCATCGGGGGCCACGGCCGGGCCGGTGGGCACCGCGGTGGCGGCGAGGCCCGGATCGTGGGAGATCTCGCGCACGGGGAGGCCTGGCTCCTTCGGGTGGACGGCGCCGGACGGACGCATTCGGGGCCGATTCTCGCACAGTCGGGCGCGATACGTTCGACTGGGGGCGGGCTCGCTGATGCCCACGTCAGCCAGCATCTCGACGCCGCAGCGCCGCCCGGCATGGGCCGTTCGGCCCATATGAGGTCGTGGCGAGGGCCCGGGTGCTCAAGACGGGGCCGAAACGGCCGATCTGAGCCTCGACCGGTGGACCCTTCCGGTCCTCCCCACCCCCGACGAGGACGCCGTGTTCGACGACCTGAAGATCCGCAACAAGCTGATCCTGCTGATGACCGGCCCGATCGTGATCATCTTGCTGCTGTCGGCGTTGGGGGCACGGGACCGGCGCGCCAGTGCGGCGGAGAGCCGCGATGTGGAGACCCTCGTCACCGTGGCCCGCGCCAACAGCGACGTGGTCGATGCCCTCCAGCAGGAGGCGGTCTACAGCTCGGCCTTCGTCGGATCGAACCGCTCGACGTGGGTGAAGGAGCTCAAGGCGGCTCGCTCCAACACCGATGTCGTCCTCGCCCAGGCCCTGCCCGGGCTCAAGGGAGGCCTCGGCGGCACGGACGAGACCGTCCAGTCGGCCGGCGACCTGGCGGTCGGTGCGGCCGACAAGCTCGGGTTCTACCGCGACTCCGTCGACCAGGGCTTCCGGCCCAACCAGGTCAACGAGCTCGTCGTCAACTACGGCGAGCTCGAGGACACCTTCAACGCGGTGAACACCAACATCGGTGACGCCGTCTCCGACCCGAAGGCCGCGTCCGAGCTCCGCTCCGCCGGCGCCCTCGCCGCCTACAAGTCCTCGCTCGCCCGCCAGGGCGCGCTCATCGCCGGTTCGGCCGAGCAGGGCGCGTTCGGCTCCGACACGGCCTACAAGCTGCTCAAGCAGTCGCAGGCCGACGAGGCCAGCCAGCTCTCGCTGCTCAACTCGCTCTCAGGGCTCACCCGCAAGGGTGCCGTGCGCGACGCCCGGGCCACCGACGAGAGCAGCACCTTCGACAAGATCCGTGAGCAGGCGACCGCCGCGGGAGCCACGGGCCGCCTGAACGTCGACGGGAAGGCCATCACCGGCTCGACGAGCGCGGTGATCAAGGACCTCCACACCGTGGAGTCGGCCCTGCTCCAGCAGCTGATCAGCGACAGCAAGGCCGCACGCACCAGTGCGGAGCGGGCCTCGAACCTGTTCCTGATCGCCGCCATCATCGCCATCGCCGGTGCTGCGTTCGCCGCCATCGTCCTCGGACGCCGGATCACCCAGCCGCTGGGCCGCCTCACCGAAGCAGCCGACCGCCTCTCGGGCGAGCAGATGCCGAAGCTCATCGAGTCGCTCAAGAACCCGTCGGAGGACGAGCTCGGCTTCCAGCTGGGCGAGATGACCCCGATCGAGATCAACAGCGCCGATGAGATCGGGCAGCTGGCCCGCTCGTTCAACGAGGTGCAGCGCGTGGCCGGCGAGGTGGCCGAGGAGCAGGCGATCCTGCTCCGCAAGGGCATCGGCGAGATGTTCGTCAACCTCGCTCGGCGCAACCAGGCGCTGCTCGACCGCCAGATCGAGTTCATCGACGAGCTCGAGCGCGGCGAAGAGGATCCCGACCAGCTCGACAACCTCTACAAGCTCGATCACCTGGCCACCCGCATGCGCCGCAACGCAGAGTCGCTGCTGGTGCTGGCCGGCGCCGAGCCGCCCCGCCGTCGCGGCCGCCCGGCCCCGCTGGCCAACGTGGTCCGCGCCGCCCTGGCCGAGGTCGAGGACTTCGGCCGGATCGAGCTCCTCTCGTTCGACGAGGTCCTGGTGGCGTCCAACGCCGCCGCCGACCTCGCCCACCTCCTCTCCGAGCTGATGGAGAACGCCACCAACTTCTCGCCGCCCGAGACCCGGGTCGAGGTGGTCGGCCACCGCACCAAGGCCGACGGCTACGTCATCTCCGTCACCGACCACGGCATCGGGATGTCGGTCGACCAGATCAGCGAGGCCAACGACTCCCTCGCCCGGCCGCCGCTCGTCGGCCTGGCCATGTCCCGCTCGCTCGGCTTCATCGTGGTCGGCCGCCTCGCGGTGCGCCACGGCATCGCCGTGCGCATGATGCCCTCCGCCGCCGGTGGCGTGACCGCCGTCGTGTCGATCCCGCCGTCGCTCGTGGTCGACACGCCCGGCGGCATGGCCGAGCCGCAGCCGACCATCGATGCGCCTGCTCGCCTCAAGCCGGTCCTCGACAGCCCCACCTCGGGCCTGGCCCCGCTGACCTTCGACACGGCCGAGCCCGCTGCTCCGTCCGGCGGCCCGGGCCTGTTCGCCGCACCGGACCCGGCCGAGGCCCCCGCTCCGGCTGCCTCCGCCACCCCCGGTCCCGTCCTGTTCGCGCCGCCGGTCGACGACGCGCCCACCGGGCCCGTCGCCCGGCCGGCCCCCTCGCCGGTCGATCACGGCGCCCTCCCCACCCGGTCGATCTTCGACCTCCCGGCCCGCGACGAGGCCGCCGAGGCCGCCGACCAGGTCGACACCACCGCCATCGCAGCCGAGGTCGACGAGGCCGTGGCCCCCGCCATGCCCGCCGCGCTGTCGTTCGCCGCTCCGGTGGAGGACGCTCCTGAGGCCCCGATCGAGGTGGCACCGGCGAGCGCACCGATCCCGCCCTCCGTCGAGGCGGCCGCCTCCCGGCTGGACGGGCCGCCGCCCCGAGCTCCGCAGAGCAGCCGGCCCTTCTTCCTCGAAGATGCCGAGCCCCCGCGTGCCTTCGGCCAGACGGCTCCCGGAGCGGCGCCGGCTGCAGCGCCCGCAGCTCCGACGGCACCCCGCTTGTTCGGTGGCCCGCCGCCCGCCCCCGCCGCCCCATCTGCACCGGTCGCACCGGTCGCACCAGTCGCACCGCCCGCGTCAAGCGCGCCGGCCGCGCCCGCGCCTCCGCTGCCCGGTCGGACCTCGGCCAACGGTGCGCCCCTCGCGCCACCTCCGCCGCCGTTGGCCTCCCGTCGGGCGCCGTCGCCCGCCGTGCCGCCGGCCGTGGAAGACGCTCCCGAGGCCCTGCCCGAGGCTCTTCCCGAAGCGCTTCCCGATCTCGTGGAGTCGCTCCCGGAGTCCCTCCCGGAGTCCCTCCCCGAGGTTCCGGCCGCAGTCGAGGCCGACGTCGAGGTTGCGGCCGAGGCCGCTCCCACCGCGCCGGTCGCCGACGCGGCGCCGGCCGCAGAGGCTGCTCCGGCGGCCGAGGCTGCGCCCGCAGCCCCCGCCCCGATCACCACCTCGGGCCTGGCCAAGCGGGTGCCCCGCTCCGCCGGCGCCACCCGGGCGATCCCCGGCGCCGAGACCGAACGGGGCGTGGGCGCCACCCGCCGCTCGCCCGACGAGATCCGCAGCATGTTGGCCCAGCACTCCGCCGGTCGCCAGCGTGCCCGAACCCAAGAGCCGGTCCCATCCGGTGCATCCGATGAGAGGGAACTCCATGACTGATCTGAGCGCCGCAGCCAGGAACGTGAACTGGCTGGTCGAGCACTTCGTCGATCACATCCCAGGCGTCAGCGAGGCCGTCGTGGTCTCCGCCGACGGCCTGCCGATGGCCGTCTCCCGGGGCCTCGACCGCGATGCGGCCGACCGCTTCGCCGCGGTGGCCTCCGGCCTCATCGGCCTGGCGTACGGCGCCGCCGGGCGCTTCGGCGGTGGTGCGGTGACGCAGATCATGATCGAGATGGAGAACGCCTTCCTCTTCGTCACCGGCATCAGCGACGGCTCGTGCCTCGCCGTGGTGGCCGCCGCCACCTGCGACGTCGGGCTCGTCGGCTACGAGATGGCGGTCCTGGTCGAGCGGGCGGGTGCGGTGCTCACGCCCGAGCTGCGGCAGGAGCTGCAGGGGGCCCTTCCCCGATGAGCCTCGGCGACGCTGGAGACGGACTGCGGGTACGCCCGTACGCCATCACCGGCGGTCGCACGCGCGCGACCACCGATGTGCCCATCGAGGCCATCGTGTACCGCACCCCCAAGGGGGAGCAGACGGTCAACTCGCTCGCGCTCGAGCGGGGCCAGATCCTCCGGCTCCTCGCCACCCCCCAGTCGGCCGCCGAGATCTCGGCGCGCCTCCGTCTTCCGCTCGGCGTCGCCCGGGTCGTCCTCGGCGACCTGGTCGACGAAGGGTACGTCGCACTCAACACCCGATCGGCCACCGGCCGACCTGATCTCCGACTCCTCGAAAGGGTCCTCGATGGCCTCCAAGCCCTTTGACACGGTCATGACCGACGACGAACCGCCGACCGGGCCCGCGCCCATGCCGGTGAAGATCGTGGTGGCCGGCGGCTTCGCGGTCGGCAAGACCACGTTCGTCGGCTCCATCTCCGAGATCGAGCCGCTCACCACCGAAGCCGCCCTCACCCGGGTCAGCGAAGGGATCGACGACACGTCGAAGGTGGCCACCAAGACCACCACCACGGTGGCCATGGACTTCGGGCGCATCACCCTCGGCGACGATCTCATCCTCTACCTGTTCGGCACCCCCGGGCAGGACCGGTTCTGGTTCATGTGGGACGACCTGGTCCGCGGGGCCATCGGCGCCGTGGTCCTCATCGACACCCGTCGCCTCGAGGAGTGCTTCCCGGCGGTCGACTACTTCGAGGAGCACCAGATCCCGTTCGTGATCGGCATGAACTGCTTCGACGGCCAGTCGACGCACTCGCCCGACGACGTCCGAGAGGCGCTGGCGGTGTCGGGCGACACCCCGGTGCTGCTGATCGACGCCCGTGAGCGCGAGTCGACCCGGGACACGCTCCTCGAGCTGGTCCAGCACGCCCTCGTCCGCGCCACCGCCTGAGCATCGAGGTTCGGGCCAAGAGCGGGCTGACCTGCGAACCGATGGGCCGACCCTCCCCTCATCAGCCCCGAAATGGCAGCACGTGTGCCAAGATGTCGGCGCCGGGATCCCCCTGTCGGCGCGAGGTCCACTGAATGCAGCCCTTCCCCCTCACGATCACCACGGATGCGGCCGACGGCGTGACGACGCTGCGCCTGGTGGGTGAGATCGACCTGTCGTCGGCCCACCTGATGGTCGACAGCATCGATGATGCGGTCGAGGCGGGGGCGACCATCGTGGTGCTCGACTTCGCCGGGGTGACGTTCGTGAACTCCACCGGGCTCGGTGCCATGGTCGCCGCCACCAAGCGGCTCCGCGCCGACGGTGGCGACCTGATCCTGCGCCAGTTCCGGGGCATCCCCGCCTCGGCCCTGGCCACCACCGGTCTCGACCGGTTCTTCACCATCGAGAGCTGACCGTCCCAACGGGGACGGACCGCCCGACAGGGCTGACCGCCCGACAGGGACGGACCGCCCGAAGGCGATCGCCCGCAGGGGAGACCCGGACCCCGCTTCGAGGGGTGGAGGGTCAGCCGATCTCGGCGTCGGTGGGCCGATACTCCCGCAGGCGGGGGAGGGTGGGCCCGCCGAGCCGCTCCGGTCGGGGCCGCGGCTCGTTGAGATCGATGTCGGCATCGACCGGGGCCCCCAGGAGCGGCGTCGGCGCCGGCGGCGCATCGAAGACGCTCACGGGAGCGGTGGAGCGGGGCGCCTCGGCGACCGGTGGCGGCGCTGCGAACTCGAGCGGACCGATCGACGGGCGACCGGCCGGAGCCGCCACGGCGGCGGGGGTGGGCGCAGGCGCCGGAGCGTCGAAGAAGGGGTTGCCCGCCGGGGCGGCTGGAGCGGCCACGGGCGCCAAGTCGAGCGACGGGCGGTCGACCACCCGAGCGCCAGGCGGCTCGAGCACGTGGTCGAGCGTGGTGATGTTGAACGGATCGACCTCGTGGCGGCTGAGGATGGCCTCGAAGTCCTCGCCTGGGACCGGGCGGGACATGACGTAGCCCTGGGCCAGCTTGCACCCGAGCCGGCGCAGCCACTGCAGCTGCTCGGGGCGCTCGACGCCCTCGGCCACGGTGACCATGCCGAGCGCCTGGGCCATTCCGACGACGTGCTCGACGATCGCCCGGTCCTCGGGGCTGGAGTCGACGCCGTCGATGAAGCTCTTGTCGATCTTGAGCATGTCGAGGCTGAAGCGGCGGACGTACGAGAGCGACGAGTAGCCGGTGCCGAAGTCATCCAGGGCCAGCTTCACGCCGAGCGCCTTCGCCTGGCGCAGCACGGCCCAAGCCGAGCTCACGTCGTGCATGAGCGCCCCCTCGGTGATCTCCAGGTGGATCTGGCCGGCAGCGATGCCGGCGTTCTGGAGCGCGGCGGCCACCTTGTCGCCGAAGTCGAGCCGGGCCAGCTGGCGGGCCGACACGTTGATCGTGATGGTGGGGGCCTGCTGGCCGGCGCAGATGGCGGCCACCCGGGCGGCCTCGCGGCAGGCCTCCTCGAGCACCCAGGTCCCGACCGGGACGATCAGACCCGTCTCCTCGAGGATCGGGATGAACTCCGCCGGCGACATCGTCCCGCGATCGGGGGAGATCCAGCGCAGGAGCGCCTCGGCGCCGACGATCCGCCCGGTGGCCATCTCGACCACCGGTTGGTAGTAGAGGTGGAACTCGCCGGCCTCGAGGGCGTCGCGGATCTGCTCCTCGGCCGTGGCCGGGGTGAGGGTGCCGGTCATCGAGCGGTCGAACACCGTGACCTGGCCCGACCCGTGCGCCTTGGCTTGGTACATCGCCACGTCGGCGTCGCGGAGGACGTCCTCGGGCTTGACCCCGCGGTGCTCGGCGAGGGCCACACCGACGCTTGCGGAGATCCGCATCGTCTCGTCGCCGATGGTGAAGGGCTGCTCGATGATCTCGATGACCCGGTGGGCGAGCTTCTCGGCGGTGTTGGCGCTGTTCACCTCGGGGCACAGCACGACGAACTCGTCGCCGCCGAAGCGGATGACCCGGTCCTCGGGCCGGAGCATGGTCCGGAGCCGGTCGGCGACCGAGCGCATGAGGCGGTCACCCACCTCGTGGCCGTGCGTGTCGTTCACGTGCTTGAACTTGTCGAGATCGACGAACAGGACCGCGGCCTGGCTGTTCTTGCGCTGCGACGCCTGGATGTCGGCCGCGAGCCAGTCGGCGAGGAGCATCCGGTTGGGCAGGCCCGTGAGCGCGTCGTGGAGCGAGAGCCGGACCAGTTCCCGGCGGACGCTGATGGCGTCGCGGTAGCGGCGCCGGGCGAACACCGTGGTGGCCACCGGGACCAGGATGAACAGGGCGAACAGCCCGTTCAGGTTGAGGTCGGTGTTGGCGCTCGTCCAGTCGATGGCGCGATCGAACAGTCGGAAGGCCATCGCCACGGTGGCGATGGAGACGCAGATGACGGCGAGGACGGCGAGCTCGGTCGCGGCTCGGCGTTCTGGTGCACCGGTCGCTCCGGTCTTGGCTGTGGATCGTCTCTTGATGGCTCGCACCCCCGAAACAAGGCCCTCCGGCCCCCTACACGTGCGCTCCTATCGGCATGGGGAGCTCGACGTTGAGGTTCCGCAGGTCATCGGGGCCGCGTCGAGGTGGCGCACTGCCACCACGGGCGCCGCCATCGGGTTCGCAGAGGTACTTGGGCCCCGCCCAGCGACACGTCGTCGAGGTAGGGGAAGGGGAGAGCCCGGCGAACCACGCCGAAATGCCGGTGCTCCTGTTGGACATCGGCCGCTCCGACGGAGATGTGAGGACTTCCGGAGCGGGTGGACCTGGCCGGCCCGTGGGCCGGAGGTGGCTCAGGCCGGCCGGCCGGCCCGCAGGCTGGGGCGCCCGAGGGCTTCGTCGACCAGGACCTCCATGATCCGGGTGGCGGTGTTGCTCCAGGTGAACGTGCCCGCGTGGGTGAGGGCACCGGCGCTGAGACGGGTCCGCAGCTGCTCGTCGGTGGCGATCCGGGCCAGCTGGCGGGCCAGGTCGGCGTCGTCGTCGACGAGGAGGCCGCTCCGGCCCTCGGCGAGGGCGTCGATGTGGCCGGGGATCCGGGTGGCGACGGCGGGCGTGCCGCAGGCGGCGGCCTCGGTGAGCGTCATGCCCCAGCCCTCGCGCACCGACGACGAGGCGACGGCCCAGGCCGATTGGTAGGTGGTGACCAGCTCCTCGTCGCTCACCCGGCCGGCGAAGCGCACGTACGAGCCGGCGTCGAGCTCGTCGACCAGCGCCTCGAGGTCGGCCTTGTCGGGCCCGGTGCCCACCAGCACCAGCTCCAGCTCGGGAGCGGAGCGGCGGGCGGCCACGACGGCCCGGATCAGCCGGTCGAACCGCTTCACGGGGACGAGGCGGCCGACGCCCACGATGAGCGGGGTGGTGCTGCGGGTGCCGCCGGGGCGGAAGTGCGGATCGACGCCGGGCGGGACGACCTCGACGAGGCGATCCTTGAACCCGACCTCGAGCATCTCCTCCTTGGAGGAGGGCGACAGCGTGACCATCCGTGAACCGCGGTAGATGCGCGGGGCGACGTGGCGCTCGAGGGCGTCGCCCACCCGAGCCAGGTTGGGCGGCAGCACCATCTTCCACATGTCGGCGTGGATGTGGTGCAGGAACACGACCCGGGGGCCCGTGGCCCACACGGGGGAGAAGAACGGCATGCCGTTCCAGATCTCGACCAGGGCGTCGCGCTTGCCGTAGCGGTGGGCGGCCTCGCTGGCAGCGGCACGGGGGAACACCAGGTAGCGGCCCGCCTTGCGGATGACCTCGTAGCCGTCGCGGCGGACGCGAGGCGGCTGGCCCTGGGCGTAGGAGGTGCGCATGACGACCTCGATGCCGGCCTCGGACCACAGGCGCGCCACCTCGGCCGCATGGACCTCGGAGCCGCCGGCCTCGACATCATCGAGGTCGCGCCAAGCGAGCATGTGGATGCGCCGGATCCCGGCGGCGGCGGCGAGGTCGCCGAGCTTCTGGCGTGGGTCTGGAGTGTCGGTCACGGTTGTCCGGGTGGCGGGGCAGGGAGAGGGAGTGAAGTACGCTGCTCGCCGGTCGATGCCCTCGGAAAGGGCACTTCGGCACCCTAGTGCCGGCCACCCGTCGCAACCCCTCACCCCGGCTGCAAACCCCTGCCTGGAGGCCCTGTTCCCATGCCCACCACGCCCGCCACCACCTTCGATGAGGTCCAGGCGGTGGTCGCCGATGTCGAGGGCTGGATGACCCCTGGGCAGGCTCGGCGGCTCTGGACCTGCGCCCGGACGGTCCGCCCGGGCCGCACGATCGTCGAGATCGGCTCGTTCCGCGGCCGGTCGATGATCGTGCTCGCGTCGGCCGCCGAGGCGGGCGTCGACCTCGTCGCCATCGACCCGCACGCCGGCAACGACCGCGGCCCCCACGAGTTCGAGGGGTTCGAGGAGCAGGCCGCCGACGATCACGACGTCTTCATCGCCAACCTCGAAGCCGCGGGCATCCGAGACAAGGTCCGCCACGTGCGCAAGTTCTCGCACGATGCCCTGGTCGACGTCGAGGGCGAGATCGACCTCCTCTACATCGACGGCGCCCACCGCTTCACCCCTGCCCTCGACGACATCCGCCGCTGGAGCGCCAAGGTCCGTCCCGGCGGAGACCTCCTCATCCACGATTCGTTCTCCTCGGTCGGCGTCACCGGGGCCATCGCGGTGTCGCTGCTCGCCAGCTCCGACTGGCGCTACCTCGGCCGGTCGGAGTCGATGACGCACTACCGCAAGGAGTCGCTCACCAGCCGGGAGCGGGTGCGCAACATCGGCCGGCAGCTCGCCTCGCTGCCGTACTTCGTGCGCAACCTCCTCATCAAGGCGCTCATCTTGGCCAAGCTCGGTTCGCTGACGCAGCCCCTCTTCGGGCACGACCCCGCCACCTGGCCCCACTGAGCCCATGACCTCCCTCTCGATCGTCATGCCCGTCTACAACGAGCGCGTGACGCTGCGCACGGCGCTCGATCGGCTGCTCGCGGTCACCATGCCGGTCGACACCGAGATCCTGGTGGTCGACGACGGCTCCACCGATGGCTGCATCGAGCTCATCGACGACCTGGTCGCCTCGGGGGCGGTCACGCTCTACGTCCAGAACCCCAACCAGGGCAAGGGCGCCGCCCTGCGCCGAGGCATCGCCGAGGCCACCGGGGACCTGCTCACCGTGCTCGACGCCGACCTCGAGTACGACCCCCAGGACTTCCCGTCGCTGCTGCAGCCCATCCTCGACGGCGACGCCAACGTGGTCTACGGGGCCCGGTCCTACGGCGGCCACGCCGCCTACTCGTTCTGGTTCGTGCTGGGGAACAAGATGCTGGCGCTGTGGGCATCGTTCCTCTTCGATGCCTGGCTCACCGACATCGAGACCTGCCTCAAGGTCGCCCCCACCGAGCACTGGCGCAAGGTCGATCTGAGGTCGAACGGCTTCGGCATCGAGGCCGAGCTCACCGGCAAGCTCCTCGCCATGGACGAGCGCATCTTCGAGGTGCCGATCTCGTATCGGGCCCGAGGGCGCGAGGACGGCAAGAAGATCCAGTGGACCGACGGGGTGGCGGCACTGTGGATCCTCGCCCGGATCCGGTTGCGCGGGAGGTGACCTCCCCGGCGGGGGCGGGTCGCCGGCCGGTGGCCATCCTCGCGCTCGATGGGCTCCGCGGGGTCGCCGTGCTGGCGGTCCTGGTGGCCCACCTCGGGGAGTTCGTCGTACCCGACCTGCACGGCTGGCTGCTGCCGGGCGGGTTCCTGGGCGTCGACGTCTTCTTCGTGCTCTCGGGGTTCCTGATCGCCGGCCTGCTGGCCGACGCCGCCCCCCGGGTCCGCATCGGTCGGTTCTGGGGCCGGCGGCTCGGACGCCTCCTGCCCGCGCTGGCGCTGCTCGCCGTCGGCTACCTCGTCGTCGTGGCGCTGGCGTTCAGCGATCCGCTCGCCCGGCCGCTCAAGACGTTCGCCTGGTCGTTCGGACTGGTCTCCAACTGGCAGCTGAGCTTCGGCGTGCAGCCGCCGCTCGACCTCCTGCACCTGTGGAGCCTGTCGGTGGAGGCGCAGTTCTACCTGGTGGCCCCGCTGGCGGCCTGGGCCATCGTGAGGTGGCGGTGGTCGTGGCCGGTGGTGTCGGGGCTGGTGCTGCTGGGGATCGTGTCCTCCGCCTCGCTCCGCGCGCTGGAGTGGAGCTGGTGGGCCGATCCCGGGAAGGTGTACACCCGCACGGAGGCCCGGTTCGATGCGATCCTCGTCGGCGTCCTGCTGGCCCTGGTGTGGCGCCACGCCCCCCACCTCGTACGGGCGTTCGGGCGCACCGCGCCGCTCGGGGCGCTGGGGCTGATCGCCTGCGCCCTGTTCGCCAACCCCGGCGATGCCTGGCTCTTCAACGGTGGCTTCACGCTCGTGGCCCTGCTCACGGCCTCGGTCGTCGCCGGCGCGGTGGCGGCGACCGGCCCGGTCGACGCCGGGCTCGGCTGGCGGCCGCTGCGCCTGGCCGGGCGCATGAGCTACTCGATCTACCTGTGGCACCTGCCGATCTTCCTGTGGGTGGTCCGCTGGTCCGGCGACTCCGGCTCGTGGCTCGGCGGCATCGGCGACCATGCCGCCGGTCGCATCGCGGTGGCCCTCGGCCTCACCGCGATCGCCGCCACCGGGTCGTACCTGATCGCCGAGCGTCCGGTCCTCAGCCGCCGCCGCGGCGCCATGTGGCAGCAGGAGACCGCCCACCACGTCCCCGAGCCCTCGGTCTGACCCTCGACCGCAACGGTGAGGCGACGCACCTTCCGAGGCGGGATCAGCGGCAGGCGGTGAGCTCGGCGCCGGGAGCGACGATCGTCCACGGGAAGCGGGCGCCGAGCTCGGCGTCGGCATCGTCGGGGAGCCGCAGTGACTGCGTGGTGCCGGCGGGCACCACGGCCAGGCCCACCGCAGGCTGCTCCGAGATGCGGCCCAGGCGGACGGGGGCATCGGTGGCCCCGGCGGTGATGGCCACCGTGGACCCGGCGGGGACCTCGAGCTGGTCCGAGGTCGACCCGGAGGTGGTGCAGCCGTCCACGGCGGGCTCGAGGTGCAGCCCGAGGTCGTCGACGAGCTCCCGATCGGCGAGGTCTCGTTCGGTGCCGCCCGGTCCGAGCTGATCCGGGGTGAGGTCGTGGATGGGGGAGCCGTAGGCATCGACGGCGTCGTGGTACGCGCCGACGGTGACCGGGAGCATCGACAGGGGGAGGATCCGCTTCTGGTCGCCGCCACGGCCCAGCTCGGCGGCCAGGAGGTGCACGCGCACGGTGTCGGCGTACTGGGCGACGCCCTGGTCGTGATCCTGAAGGTCTCGGACCAGCACCACGGCGTTGGCCAGCACCAGGGCGGCGAGGGCGACGACGACGAGCACGTGGACCCGGCGGCCGCGCAGGCAGGCGAACGCGGCGGCGAGCAGGTAGACGATGTTGACCCAGAGGTAGCGCCCGGTGTCGGGCGGGATGCGGGGGATGATGCCCACCCGGCTGAACGCGGTGAGCCCGGTGAAGGCGAGGAACGCCACGAGCGCGCTGACCACCCGGGCGTCGAACGTGCCCCAGCGCCACGCCGCCACGAGCAGGCCCACGAAGGCGACGAACACCACCGCGCCGATGGCCCGGTTGGTGGCGCCGGCGGCCCAGAACGTGGCCTGGATCTCGTGGCGGAAGTAGGTGAGCGTGTCGCCGAGCGCGCCCTTGCCGCCGGCCGACTCCGACCAGACCACGTACCAGCAGGCCCAGAGGCCGACCGGGACCGCATGGGGGAGCCAGCGGCGCAGCGGGGCCCGCTTCCACGCCAGCTCGGTGGCGATGGCGATGGCGGTGACCACCCCGAGCCCCGATGACGCGAGGGCGATGCCCAGCAGCACCGCCGACAGCACGTTGCGGCGGGGCGTGTCGACCTCGAGCAGCCACCAGCAGCCGACCGTGGCGGCCAGCGGGATCGTGAAGTTGATGAGGAACGGGAACGTGAGGTTGAACCCGGCGACCGACAGCCACAGCAGCAGGAGGGTGCCGAGCACGGCCACCAGCGGAGGGGCCTGGCGCCGGCCGTACGCATAGAGCACCACGCCGAACCCGAAGTAGCAGGCCAGGCCCACCACCCGGTACGGGCCGTAGTGCTCGAGCCCGATGACCTCGAACATGAACCGGAAGATGCCGACCGGGATGATCGACAGGTGGCCGTTGAAGGGCTCGAGGAGCTCGCCGTGGGCGTACCGGGTGATGATGTTCCAGTCGTCGCTGAACCACCACAGCTTCCGGCCGAGCCGCCACGCCACCACCGCCTGCACCACGATCGAAGCGGCGAGGATGCCGTCGGCCAGCCGCAGGAACGGCCGGGCCTCGTTGGCGGGGACGACGGGCTCGGGCGCTTCGGTGCCGGGCGCCTCGGTGTCGGTGGTGGTCATCGCGTGGAGATGGTGGCGCTCCACCGGGCGCTGAGCCGCTGGATCGGGGCCTCGACCAGGCGGTACGTGAGCAGCGAGATGGCGATCGAGGCCGAAAGGATGGCGATGTAGGCGGGCCAGAACGCCGAGTTGAAGATCTGGTGGCGCAGCAGCGCGTAGTACTCGCCGCCGATGAGCTGGTGCCAGAGGTAGATGCCGTAGGACGCCAGCCCGAGCGCCACCATCACCGGCGTCGAGAGGAACCAGCGGATGCGGCCGACGCCCTGCGGCCCGAGCACCGCCGGCGCCAGCACGAGCAGGCCCACCACGCCGTAGAGCGTGGTGCGG
This sequence comes from Aquihabitans sp. McL0605, assembly GCF_049993875.1. Taxonomy (NCBI): domain Bacteria; kingdom Bacillati; phylum Actinomycetota; class Acidimicrobiia; order Acidimicrobiales; family Iamiaceae; genus Aquihabitans; species Aquihabitans sp. McL0605. The sequence goes on along the minus strand of NZ_CP188252.1, from coordinate 201,954 downwards.
GTGAACAGCTGGCTGTCGGTGTAGGTGAGGTGGTCGGGGTGCAGGCCGAGCTGGGTCGACACCACCCAGAACGCCACCGCGGCGCCGCCCCAGCAGATCAGGGGCAGGCGCCGGTGTCCGGTCCACGACGGCGCCCCCTCGGGCCGCAGCTCCCAGGCCACGGTGGCGAGCGCCAGCGCCATGCCCATGGCGAACAGGTCGAGGTTGTACGGGAGCCAGGTGGTGATCATCCCGCGGGTCTCGCTCGTGGGGCCCGAGGCGAGGGCGACCACGGCCTTGGTGATCAGCGAGATGACCGCCAGGCCACCGAGCGACCAGGCGACGAGGCGGATGCGGGCCGCAGGTGTGGCGATCCGGCGGGCGGCGATGGCCAGCAGGGCCGCGAAGATCGGGAGGAAGACGTAGAAGCTGACCTCGGTGCCCAGGCTCCACGCCTGGCCCACCGGCCCGATCGCCGTGCTCGGGTGGTAGATGTGCGTGAGCGTGGCGAAGGCGAACAGGTGCACCGGTGACGGGAACGAGCCGAAGCGGTCCGGATCGAGCTGCTGCGATGAGTTGATGGCGATCTGGATCCCGAGCACGAGCAGGTAGAGCGGGAAGATCCGCAGGAAGCGGCGCAGCAGGTAGGGCCGGACGGCGGGTCCGGGCCGGTGGTTCACCACCGCCCGGGCGAACGGACGGAAGAGCAGGTACCCCGACAGCACGAAGAAGATGGCGACGCCGATGTCGAGGCGGGGGAGCAGGGGCTGGAGGAAGCCGGCGCCGCGTCCGGGGCGAGCCGCGCCGGTGGCGATGGCGACGTGCGAGGTGAGCACCGCGATGGCCGCGATGGCGCGCACGCCGTCGATGTTGGGCAGGTGGCGGCGGGGGCGGGCCGGCTCGACCGTCACCTCGGCAGGGCTCGTGGCGGCCGTCGTCTCGACGCGGGTCTCGGGGGCGCCGGGATCGGCGTCTTCGGGTACGGTGGCGGGGGCCGTGGCGACGGGGCTCGCCGCCGCCGATCGACCGAGGCCGGCCGGCGCGTCGGGTACGAGGGGGCTCATGGTCCCCGCCAGGAGCCCACCGCCCGCGCCGGTGATGAGCTCGGACTCCTTGCGCCGGGGGATGGCCGCGTTGAGGAACACGGCGGCGAACAGCACGATCACCGGTTCGGCGGGCGCTCGGTACCGGGTGCCCGCGAACGTGATCACCACCGCGAAGATCACGGTGGCCACCACGGCCAGCAGCGGATAGATCAAGTAGCGCTTCCGCCGGGCGATGAACGCCCCGAAGATGGCCAGGGGCGCGAGCGTCCAGTAGCCCCAGGCGGCGAGCTCCGCGACGGTCCGCGGGCGCGCTTCGCTGAACGAGTCGAAGTCGATCTGCTGGGCGCCGCGGTACACCCCGGTGATGCGCCCCAGCCGGGCCAGGACCACCTTGGGCAGCTCGGACTTGTGCTCCTTGACGTAGGACCGGACGGCCTCGCCCATGTAGAGCGAGCGCTCGGACTCCTCGTTCTTGTTCAGGCCCCGCGCTTGGGCGGCCTCGTCGATCGGGATCTGGCAGTTGTACGACCAGTAGCCGAGGAACTGCCCCGAGTACGTGTCATCGCAGTTGGACACGGCCTGGGTGATGTCGAGCCCCGCCGAGAGGTACACCGGGTGGTCGAAGCGCGAGAGGTTGTAGCCGACCCACGGGCCGATGAGCACCAGGGCGCCGAGGCCGGCCAGCACGAGCTTGCCGAACCGCGGCCACCACGGGTCACCCCGGGGTGCGAGGCAGAGCGGCACCGCGACGAGCGGGGCCAGCAAGATGAGCTCCGAGCGCGACAGGGCCGCCACCGCGATGGCCAGGCCCATGACCAGGGCTCGCCGCGGCGTGCGCGACTCGGAGAACCGGTAGGCGGCCAGGAGGGCGAGCAGGCCGAAGAAGATCGCCGCGGTCTCGCTCATGACCATGCCGTCGTTGACCCAGAGCTGCGGGTAGAGGGCGGCGAGGGCCGCGGCGATCAGGCCGACGCGATCACCGCCGAGGCGGCGGCCGAGCAGCCCGCACAGGGCCACGGAGCCGGCGCCGAGGAGGCACGACGCCAGCATGTGCCAGACCGGGGTGCCCAGCCCGATCAGGGTGAAGAACGCCAGGTAGAGCAGGTAGACGGGCGGGTGCGAGGCCGCCTGCATGTGGATGCCCTGGTCCCACTGCTGCGGGGCGACGAACCCGTGGCCGTCGACGAGGAGCTGCGCTCCCCGGTGGTAGTAGTACGAGTCGCCGGCGCCGAGGTCGATGTGGCGCTGCACGGTGAGGACGAACCCCCAGCGCAGGGCCAGCCCGGCCAGGGTGATCACCAGGAGCCAGAGGCGGAACCGCTTCGAGCGGGCCGGCCCGGTGGTGGGGCTCTCGGTGGGCTCCTCGACGACCGGCTCGGCGAGCGCGTCGGGGATCGCCTCACCGGCGACGACGGTCACGACCGCGGCTCCGCGTCGCCGGCGGGTCGGGGCTCGGCCAGGCCGACTGGGGCCGCGTCGGCAGGGCCGCGGTCGGCGGCCGGGTGCCCCGCAGCCTCGAGGTCGGCGCGCAGCAGGGCCACCTCCTCGGCGAGGACCCGCAGGCGGTCGTCGGCGCGCGACACCTCCCACGACAGGTGGACGCTGACCAGGAACAGGAACGCCACCGACAGCGAGAGGATGATGACCGGCGGGTACGAGATGCCGAGCCTGGTGGAGAGCCGGTCGAGCAGGCCGGGGAAGACCGCCAGCGGCACGAGGGCCACCACGATGGCCAGCCACAGGAGCGAGTAGCGGCTCCGGAGCTTGTCCCGGCGCACGCCGGAGATCGTGAACACGAGGGCCGCCACCACCACGGCGGCCAGGAAGACGTGGGCCGTCCCCGAGACACCGCCGGGCTGCACCGCGGTCTCGGCGATCACCGAGTCGAGGAAGCTCACGCCACGGCCCCGTCGACGGGGGGACGACGGCCGGCGTGGGTCAGCAGCGTGACGACCAGCCGGAGGTAGTGGTACGCCAGCTTGAGGTGCTGCTGCGACGCCTGGCCGCCGGTGCGCTGGTGCATCGGCACGGACACCTCCACCACCCGGTACCCGCCGTACACGGCGTTGAGGAGCGCCTCGACGCTCTCCATGTACTCGCTGGGGTAGGTGGTGGCGAAGTGCCCCAGCATCGGCCTGCTGAAGGCGCGGAACCCGCTCGACGTATCGGTGAAGCGGCGCCGGGTGAGCAGCCGGATGAGCCCCTGGAGCATGCGCATGGCCCGCTTGCGGGTGCCGCCCACCTCGTAGCCGCCCTCGTCGATGAAGCGCGACCCGATCACCAGGTCGGCGCCCTGGTCGAGGCCGGCGAACAGCACGTCGAGGGCTTCGGGCTCGTGCTGGCCGTCGGCGTCGAGCTGGGCGGCGCGGTCGTAGCCGTGCAGGACGGCATAGCGGAACCCGGTGCGCAGGGCGCCGCCGATGCCCAGGTTGAACGGGAGCGAGAGGACCACCACGCCCTGCTCGCGGGCCACAGCGGCGGTGGCGTCGGTGGACCCGTCGTCGACCACCACGACATCGTCGTCGGGGCGGGAGGCGCGCAGCCGCGCCAGCACTGCGGGCAGGCTCGCGGCCTCGTTGTACGCAGGGATGATCACGAGGGTTCGCATGGGGTCCTCCGGGTGGTGCTGGCCGGACGGCGCGCGGACCCGGGGCTTTGAATGCTAGTCGGGTGACCCCCGTCGAAAGCCCCTCGGCCGGCCCCGCGCATCACGCGCAGCGGGCGGCGATCGCGGTCGATGCCGCCGATCCGGGGACCCCCCAGACCAGTTCGCCGTCGCACGTGGCCACCCGAGCCAGGCCCTCGACCGCGTCGAGGTCGGCAGGGGTCGGACTGTCGTTCGGGAGCAGGTCGGGACCCAGCACTACCAGGCCCGGATGGTCCTGCAGGATCGGCCCCAGCGCCTGCACCTGCTCGCGGAACCGCTGGTTCGGCGCGTCGGTCAGCGGATCGACGGGGTGCGGGAGCACCTGGGTGGGGAGGCCGGTCCGGAACCACATGCGGCTGGGCTGGTTGGTGAAGATCACCGTGTCGGCCGGGAGCCCCTGGAAGCGGTTGGCGCGGCCGGCGGCGGTGGGCGCGTGGACGGTGCGGTCGACGAGGCGGGCGTCGTCGCGCACCGTGCGCCCCGCTCCGACGGTGAGGGCGACGATGAGCACGGCCACCACGATGGCGGCGTCGGCGAAGCGGGCGGCGTGCGCAACCGGGTGGGTGCGGTGGGCGAGTGCCCGCTCCACCAGGCCGTGGGCCACCAGCACCACCGTGAGGCCGACCACGGGCTGGACCGGGAGGAGGATGCGGCTGTCGAGCGGGATGAGCGCATCGAGGAGCGCCCGGCTGGCCAGGGTGATGGCGAGGTACGAGGGGACCGTGAGCCCCAGGGCGAGCAGGAGGGAGGCCCGGCGGGGATCGCCTGCGGGCCCGGCGAGGAACCGACGCAGGCGGGCCGAGGCCACCAGGGCGCACGACCCGGCGACCAGAGCGGTCGCGGCGAGCGCACGGAGCGCGAGGGGAGCGTGGGCCGGGATGCCGACCCATCCGGCCATGGCGGTGACCGGGAGCGAGAGGTCGTGGGGCGGGTGCCAGCGCACGCCGCGCGCGGCCTCGCCGCCCCACAGCACCCCGCTGAACTTGGTCCACAGCACCACCGTGGCGGGGCCGGCCGCGGCCAACCCGAGGGCGATCGCGACCCACGCGCGGCGCAGGGGCCGGCGGAGCAGGAGGATGGCCCCGGCAGGGACGAGCCCGAGGCCGGCGCCGACGTAGCGCACGAGCGTGGCACCCACCACGCCGCCGAGAGCCACGGCGGCCAGGCGGCGGGGAGCGACGTCGAGCCACGCGGTGGCGGCCACGACCACCAGGAGGAACGGGAGGAACGCCAGCTCCGACAGCACGGTGGCCGACGCTCCCAGCAGCCCGCGGGGGAGCAGGGCCAGCTCGGGAGCGGGCCCGAGCAGGACCACCACGACCGCGGCGACGGCCACCCCCCACCGGTCGGGCGCCCAGGTCCAGGCCAGGACGCACAGCAGGGCGACCGCGGCACCGAGCGCGGCCACGTTGACGATGCGCGCCGCCTGGAACAGCCCGGCCCCCGCCTGGTGCACCACCGCGATGGCCGTGGAGTACAGCGGAGGCCAGTGGGTCTGCGCCTGCTCGCCACGTGCGGCCACCTGGGCGGCGGGATCGGTGGAGGCGGTCTCGGGGGCGAGGGGGCTGGTGACCCCGCGGCCCTCGGCGATGTTCTGCGCGGTGCCCAGGTAGCTGGCGCTGTCGGCGGCGGCGATCATCCCGTGGCCGGTGAACCACCACCCGAGCGCCATGGCGGCGATGACCAGGCCCGACGCGACCGCCACGCTGGCTCGACGGGGCATCCGGGATGTCGACGTGGTGTCGGCGATGACCGTGGGCCTTTCCTGGGGCGTACGGGAGCTGGGCACGCCCTCACCTACTATACGGCCCGTGTCCCGGGTCTCTGCTCGTCGAACGGCCCTGGCGCTGGGCTTGCTCGGCCTCGTCTACGCCCTTCCACTGGTCGGTCTGATGAGGTACCAGGGCCCTCCGATGGAGGAGGGCTTCATGCTCTCGTTCCCCCAGCAGGTGATGGCCGGCCGCCTGCCCAACCGGGACTTCCTGCACCTCTACGGTCCGGGCAGCCTGTGGGTCCTGGCGGGCGCGTACAAGGTGTTCGGCGACTACCTGCTGACCGAGCGGACCGTCGGGCTCATCCAGCTGATGCTGATCGGCGGCGGCATCTTCTGGCTGGCGCTCCCGTGGGGCCGCAAGATCGCGCTGGCCTGCGGGACCATCGCCGCCATCATCATCATCCCGCCCACCGGCCTCACCGCCATGGCCTGGAACGGCGGCGTCGGCCTCGCACTCGTCGGTCTGGCGGCGGGCTGCGCCACCTCCCGGCGCACCGAGACCAAGGGCAGCACCTGGCGGTACGTCGCTTCGGGCGCGCTGGGCGGCGCCGCCCTGCTGTACCGGCCCGACATGATCGTGGCCATCGCGCTCGGCTTCGGCTGCCTGCTCTGGGGCCTCGACTGGGCGGCGCGCAAGCGGGTGCTCGCCGGCGCGGGCGCCGTGGTCTCGCTCATCGTCATCCAGCTGGTGACCGCCGGGTTCGGCAACTCGTTCCAGGGCATGTTCATCGACCCGGTGTTCAAGCTGCGCGGCGGGCGGTCGCTGCCCGTCCCGCCCTCGTGGGGCCAGCTCGACGGCTACCTGCAGAAGGCGGGCGGGCTCCGCGTCGCCAACTGGCCGCTGCCGATGCCCGCCACCTCCAACCAGGTCTTCCTCTGGTTCTTCCTCACGCCGCTTGCCGCGGTCGTCGTCGCCGCCACCGGTACCTGGCTCGTCCGCTCCGGCCGCGATCCGCTCCGCAGCCGCACCCTTATGGCGGCCGGCCTGTTCGCGGTGGGCCTGCTCCCCCAAGCCGTGCAGCGCCCCGACACCGCCCACTTCGCGTGGGTCAGCTGCGTGGGCCTCGGGCTCCTGCCGGTGGCGTTCCACGTGCTGGCCGAGGCCCGCCTCGCCGACAAGCCCCGCACGCTGCGCCTCGGCGCGTCGGTCGGCGTCGTGGCCTTCTTGCTGATCGGCATCTTCCCGTTCTTCAGCGTCCGCACCTACGTCGACCTGGTGGGCCAGTCGTTCGGCCACAACCGGTTCGGCTACCCCATGGAGCGCGACGGCCGCACCTTCTACTACGGCAGCCAGGACGCGGCCACCGACGCGCAGACCGTGATCGACTCGCTCGACGAGCACGCCAAGCCGGGGGAGCGACTGTTCGTCGGGCCCAAGGACCTGCGCAAGACGCCCTACAGCGACGCGTTCCTCTACTACCTCTTCCCCGACCTCGTCCCGGCCACCCGCTACATCGAGATGGACCCGGGCATGGCCAACGCGCCCGACTCCGGCCTGGCCGATGACGTCCGCTCTGCCGACTGGCTGATCCTGTCGGACGTGTGGTCCACCTGGGACGAACCGAACGATTCGCGGGTGTTCGGGCCCGCCGAGCCGAACCAGGTGGTGCGCGACGACTTCTGTCCCGTCACCACCACCAAGTCGTTCCAGCTGCTCGAACGATGTGACCGGCAGACGACGCCTTCCTGAACAGCGATCGACGCCTCTCCGCGACCACAAGGGCCGAGGGGTGCGCGGGTTACCATCGCCCGGTGCGGAGCATCATCGTCGTGCCGACCTACCAGGAAGCGCTCAACATCGAGCGGTTCTTGACCGCCGCCCGGGCGGCCGTGCCCGATGCCGAGATCCTCGTCGTCGACGACAACAGCCCCGATGGCACCGGTGAGCTGGCCGAGAAGTTCGGTGCCGAGATGGGCGATGTCACCGTCCTGCACCGCCGGTCCAAGGAGGGCCTCGGGGCCGCCTACCGCGAGGCGTTCGCCGTCGCCCTGGCCGGCGACCCCGACGTCGTGATCCAGATGGACTGCGACCTGTCGCACGATCCCGAGGAGATCCCGGGGATGGTGGCCCGCATCGCCGAGGGCGCCGACTGCGTGATCGGCAGCCGCTACGTGCCGGGGGGCTCGACCCCGAACTGGCCGGCCCATCGCCGATCGCTCAGCCGCTACGGCAACCGCTACACCTCGTGGATGCTCCGCCTGAAGATCCACGACGCCACCTCGGGGTTCCGTGCGTACCGGGCCGACACGTTGACCTCGATCGACGTGGGCACCACCCGCTCGAGCGGGTACGCGTTCATGAGCGAGCTCGCCCTGCGCATGGCCGGCCAGGGCAAGGTGCTCGTCGAGGTCCCCATCACATTCGTCGACCGGGCGTTCGGCACCTCCAAGATGTCGGTGCGGATCATCGCCGAGTCGATGCTCCTGGTCAGCGCGTGGGGCGTCCGCGAGCGCATCCGGCGGGTGCGGTCCACCCGGTGAGCCTCGACAGCGAACCGGTCGATCTGGCGCGCACGGGCCGGGTCCGCCGCTTGTGGGCCGATCCCACCTGGCGGGCCGTCGCCATCATCGCCGTCCTCGCCCTCGCGGTGCGGGTGGTCTGGGCCGTGTGGGCGGCGCGCACCCCGGTCGGGATCTACGACCCGCTGCGCTACCTCGGCTACGGGAACGCCATCGCCGACGGCAAGGGCTACATCGAGCCCTTCACCACCCCGCACAACTACCCCACGGCGTACTACCCGATGGGCTACCCGTGGTTCGTCGGCATCGTCACCTGGGTGTCGCGCCCGTTCTCCCACGACCAGGTGATGGCCGTGGTGCTGGTGCAGTCGGTGCTCGGCGCCGCCTCGGTGGTGTTCGGCGCGATCGTGGCCCGGCGCCTGGCCGGGCGGGGGGCTGCCATCGCCGCCGCCCTCGGGCTGGCCTTCTACCCCAACCTGATCTTCCACAGCGGCGTCATCCTCGGCGAGACGCTCTACAACACCCTGTTCCTGGCGTTCGCAGCGCTGTTCGTCACCACCCGGTGGCCCGACGGGCTGTCGAAGCGCCGGGTGGCGCTCACGGGCGTGGTCCTGGGCCTGGCCGTCATGGTCCGCCCCATCTCCCTGGCCATGGTGCCGGTGGTGGTGGTCGTCTGGTGGCTGGCCACGCACGATCGCCGGGTGCTGCTGCGCTCCACCCTCGTCCTGCTGCTGGCAGTGGCGGCGTGCATCCTGCCGTGGACCATCCGCAACGAGATCCGGATGCACCAGTTCGTCCTGATCTCCGACAACATGGGCGAGAACCTGTGCATCGGCCACGCCGTCGAGGCCACCGGCGGCTTCGCCTTCCCGGCCAGCTGCCAGACCAAGATGTCGCTGCTCGACGGGCCCGACGGCGAGGTGACCGCCGACAAGGAGAAGGTGCGCAGCGCGCTCGAGTACATGCGCACCGATCCGGGCCGCGAGCCCTGGCTGCTGTGGCAGAAGGTGTGGTTCACGTGGGTCCGCGACGGTGACCACGACGGCCTCACCGCCGCCCAGTCGTACGGGTCCAACCGGTGGATCGCTCCCGCCACCGACCACCGGCTGGTGCGCGTGGCCGACACGGCATACTGGCTCGTGGTCGTGGCCGGTGTGGCGGGCCTCGTGCAGCTGGCGTGGCGCCGCCGCCCCGAAGACCTGTTCCTGGTGGGGGTCACGCTGATGACCGCGCTGATCCCGCTGGCGTTCTTCGGCGACAGCCGCTTCAAGGTCCCGGCCATCCCCCTCCTGATCCTCGCCGCGGCCACGCTCGTCCGGTCCCGCGGCGGTGCCGGTGACGACCCGGCCGAAGCGTCGGTCGGGGAGCCGGTCGAGGCGCCGGTCGCGGCGGTCTGACCGCCCTTCCGTGGCTCTTGGTTCCGGAGGGCCGCGCGCTAGCTTCGGCCGGATGCCCCCAGAACGGAGGACGCACCCCGTCCTGAGGCGAATCGACGTCGCGCTGCACTCGCCGTGGTTCGTGGTGTTCCTGGCGGTGGCCGCGGCCATCGTCGCCATCTTGTCGAACCACTTCGTGTACCCGCACTACAGCTGGAACCGCGACGAGCCGGTGTACCTGTGGCAGACGAGCCTGCTCCGCGACGGTCACCTCACGGCGACCGATGGCGGCTACCCGGCGCTGTTCCACCCCTGGCTGAGCGCCCACCGCGACGGCGTCTTCTTCTCGCAGTACCCGCTCGGCTGGCCGCTCGCCATCCTCGTCGGCCAGGTCATCGGCTGGCCGGCGTTCACCCTCGCCTTCGCCTGCGTGCTCGCCGTGGTCGGCACCTACGCGCTGGCCAACGAGGTCACCCGGGACCGCCGGATCGCCGCCATCGCCGGCTCGTTCTTCCTGCTCTCACCGATCGTGGCCATCCAGGGCGGCGTGTACCTGACCTACATGTTCGCCACGGGCCTCGGCGCCCTGTTCGCCACGTACTTCCTCGCCGGTCTGCGCCTCAGCTCGCGCTGGCGCGTGGCGCTGGGCGGCGTCTTCCTCGGCGTCATCATCATCACCCGCACCTACGACGCCGTGGTGTGGGCCGCGGTGCTGGGCGGGTACGTGGTCGTCACCGAGCGCAAGCGCTGGCGCGAGCACCTGCGCCTCGTGCTGCCGTTCCTCGCGGGCGTCGTGCCGTTCATGGTGCTGCAGCTCGGGCACAACGTGTTCCTCACGGGCCACCCGGCCGAGTTCCCCATCACCACCGCCGACCCGCTCGACAAGTTCGGCTTCGGGCCGAGGCGGCTGATGCCCGACCTCGACTCGTTCCGGTACACCCCGCTCCTGGGGGTGAAGCGGTCGGCCAAGAACGCCTTCTTCCTGCCCTGGTTCCTGTTCGGGGCGTACGTCGGGGTGGTGGCCGCGGTGCTGGCCGTGGTGAAGTTCGCCAAGGATCGGTCCACCTGGTTGCTGGTGGCCATCTGCGCCGGCTTCCCCATCGCCTACTTCCCGTTCTGGGGCACGCACGTCTCGTCGCTGACCACGCGGATCAGCGGCCCGATCTACTACATCCCGATCTACGTGCCCCTGTGCGTCCTGATGGCCCAGGGGGCGGTCTACGCGGCCCGGCGCTGGCCTCGCGCCACCGCGGTCCTCGCCGTCCTCGCCGTCCTGATCACGGTCCCGATCGGGATCGGTCGCCTGGCCCGCAACCGCGAGCTCAGCCAGATGCAGGTGGCGTGGTCCGACTCCACGAAGGACCTGAAGGAGCCGGCGCTCGTCGTGGTGTCGCCCGAGCCGTACCTCATGTTCTCGAACCCGTTCGGGCGCAACGGCGCGGAGCACGACGACCCGATCCTCTACGCCCTGGCCACCGACCCGTCGCTGATCAACCTGGTCGAGGCCCACCCGGAGCGCACGGCGTACGTCCAGCGGGCCACCGTGCCCAGCACCGACCTCGCCCCGTCCGAGCACAACGCCCGGTTCGGCGTCGAGCTCGTCCCGCTCACGATCGTCCGCGGGAAGACCGTCGATGTGTCGCTCACCACCACCGCCGGGCGCGACGGCGCGGTGTCGGTGGCGGTGAGCTTCGGGTCGAAGGAGGTCGCTCGCCAGGTGGTCACCGGGGTGAAGAAGGGCGAGGCCGTCGTCACCCACTGGACGCTGGGGACCGATGCGAAGGCCCTCGGCCGCCACGGGATCCTGGTGCCCGAGGGCGGATCGACCCCGCGCTTCATCGTGGGCTACGGCGCCACCGGCCCGGCGGCGCACGCCCACCCCAAGCTCAAGTACGAGCTGCTCGTGCAGGGTGGGGCCATCACCCGGGCGCTGCAGCCCGGCACGGTGTTCCAGGCCGAGTCGTACCGCAAGCCCGGCTATCCGGTCGTCTGGCACGACGATGTGCCCGACTCCCGCCTCACGGTCGAGGTCGTGCCCGGGTCCTGAGCTGGAGCTCGTCGGCCACCACCGCGGCGAGCACCCAGGCGAGGGCGAGCCAGCCGAGCTCGGGTCGGTGCTGCCCGTGGGCGATGGCCAGCGTGACCGGCGCCAGGACGGCGGCGGCCCAGGTGGCCACCGGCCAGCGGGCGATGACCATGCTGGCCACCGCCGCCACCACCGCGATCCACGGCCGGCTGATCAGCAGCACGGCGGCGAAGGTGACGGCCCCGGAGATCAGCACCAACCGGGTGGAGGGCGACACCGCCTTGCGCTGGCGCAGGAGCTGCGCGGCGGGATGGCCGACGTGGTGCTCGTCGCCAGGCGTGAAGATCAGGATCGCGCCGGCCAGGACGATGGTGAGCAGGCTCAGGGCCATGGCGATCCAGACGGTCCGCTGCGGCGTCCAGGTCAGGTGGACCGTCACCGGACCGGACCCGTCGGGCGTGATGGCCCAGCCGTTGGCATAGCCGTCGACCAGCGTCCGTGGGCCGGCCGTGCCGCCCTCGACGTCGATCTTCCACCCGGCGTCGTAGCTCTGGCCGAGGACGAACCAGAACGGATCGCCATCGGGGGCGACGGTGGCGCTCACCGACGTGCGGTGGACCACCGGGTCCTTGACGATGCGGGCCGTCGAGGCGGCGCCGCCCCGCACGGCGGCGGCGGCCGGTGCGCCACCGGGGGCGGACATCAGGCGGAGCACGTCGACGTCGACGCCGGTGCGCTCCCCGAGGGTGGTCAGGACCCGGTTCGAGCCGGCGTGGAGGGTGACGGGGTCGCACGCATCGATGGCCATGGTCCCGTCGGCGGCCCGCGACGACAGGCGGGCCGCGAGCGGACGGCCGTCGACCGACACCAGGTCGTCACGGCAGGCCCGATCGACGCTGCCGGCCTTGGCGGCGATGGGGAGGGTGCCGCCGCGGATGTCGGTGATCGAGATGGGCAGGGCCGAGCTCCCGGGCGCATCCTTCGGCGTGCTGCGCTCGTCCTGGTCCTCGATGACGAACCGGACCTTGCGGCCGCGGGCCACGGCGTCGCCGAGGGGGATCTTCACGGTGGTCACGTGGCCCGGGTCGGTGCCCTCGGCGATCGGGCCCAGCTTCCGGTGGGCGACCACCTTGCCGTCGACCTCGACCGCGATCGTGGACGGGAGGGAGTGGTGGCCGTCGGCGACGATGCCCATGGTCACCTCGTCGAACGTGACGGGATCGGCGGCCTGCACCTGGATCCAGGGCTTCTCGATGCCGCCGAACGCCGTCGTCCACGCGCTCTTGGGGTCTCGGTCGAACGCTCGGGAGGCCCGGGCGTCCGGGGCGCCCTGGAGGCGGCTCGACGAGGAGAAGGTGGCGGTACCGTCGGTCCCGAGCAGCTGGTCGATGGCGGGATCGCCGGCGCCCTCGGCCGGCCGAGCGGTCCCGACGATCCCGAACGATCGGCTCGAGGGGAGCACGAAGGTGCGGTCGAGGCGGGCCTCGTCGTCGGGGAGCTGCCAATCGCTCGGATCGGTCCGCAGGCGGGTCAGGAGGACGTCGAGCGAGCGGGCGTCGCTGGCCCGGCCCAGGTCGTGCAGCAGGTCGAGCGGGAGGCGGACGGTCTCCTCGATCCGAAGGTCGCCGACCTTCACCTCGGCGAACCCGACGGCGTTGGCGAGCGCCGGGTCGAAACCCGGATCCGAGGTGCCCAGGATCTCGAGGCCGAGCCGCTTGATGGTCCGCTTCGGGAACGAGATCACCTGGCCCGTGGGCTCGAGCGACTCGGGCCCGAGCGCGACGTCGCTGGTGGTGCCGTCGTCGAAGTGCAGCCGGATGCGGGTCAGGACGCGGTCACGGGGGCCGTCCTGGGGCTGGACCACGGTGATGTGGTCGACGGCCTGCGGCTTCTCGGGCGCCACCGTGATCTGCTGGCCGCGGGGATCGGGACCACCGATCCGCCACGACGTGGAGAGGCGTCCGTCGAACGCCGCCGCGGGCCGCTCTGCCGGTCGAGCGGCTCCACCGCTGGAGGTGGCGTGGGTGGTGCCGCCGAGCTGCTCCACCACGGTCCGCTCGTCGTCGGTGGAGCCCGGGAACGCGTCGAGCCGGGCGTCGTACCCCGACGGCTCGACCATGGTCTCGCCCGCCTGCTCGGTGGGGCCTCGGGTCTCCTTGAGCGAGTTGAACCACGTCTGGATGCGGCGCCGGTTCGAGTCGGTGAGCACGAGGTGGCCGTCGGCGGCGGCCGCCCGGCGCACCTGCTGGTCGGTGAGCCCGGCCGACAGCAGCACCAGCGAGCGCCCGTCGAGGATGCCGGCAGCGGCTGCGTCGACGATGCCGTCGGCATCGCCAGCCATCACGATCGACTGCTGCACCGATGCCGTGCGGACGATGGCTTGGGCATCTTCGACGGGGAGCACGGCGACGGGCGCCAGGGGCGTGGTGCGATCGAGCGTGCTGCTGCTGTGGAGGTCGGCGGGGGTGAGCGGGTCGTAGCGCTGGTCACCGACGTTGGCCGTGGGCGTGCCGAAGGTGACCGGCGCACCGAGGCCGCTGGCCCGCGGCTCGGCCAGCTCGCCCCACACGGTGTCGGGGCTGGGGATCCCGAACCGCTCGTACTCGAGGTCGTTGCGGAGCACGACGTCGCCCACGCCGAGCAGCCGGGCCACCGGAGCGACGCTCGCCGGATCGAGGACGCCGTTCTGGAGCCGGCGGTCCAGCGCATCGAGCATGAGCGCCGACTGCGGAGACCCGTAGGGGAGGACCTCGCGGGCGAGGTAGGGCCGGTTGATCAGCAGCGGGGTGATCGGCTCGATGGCGTTGCCCCAGCGGTAGGCAGCGAAGTTGGCACCCGGCAGCTCGAGGACGCGGGTGGAGCTGCCGGCGGCGTCGAGGTGCTTGGCGGCGTCGAGCCAGTACTGCGGCAGGTCCTCCGGGCGGTCCACGGAGCTCGAGAGCATGCCGGTCTTGACGACGGGTGTGAGCCCGGCGCAGGCGATCAGGGCCACCAGGGCCGCGCCCCAGAGCCGGCCGCGCTCGGGCAGGGCGGTGATGGCGGCGGCGAGGAGCAGGGCCATCCCGAGCACCAGCACCGGGACCACGCGAGGCGAGTTGCGGAACGCCAGGCCCGCCGAGGTGCCGTCGGCGAAGGCCTTGAACAGCCGGCCGAACGGGCTGGGATCGTCGTACGGCCACGCACCCACCGCGACGACCGCGGAGAGGACCATGAGCACGGCCAGGATCCGGTGGCGCCAGCGGACCACGGCGGCGGTGGCGAGCGCCACCATCGGCACCAGGTAGCTCAGCCAAGCGGCCACCGGCTTGTCGACGTAGTAGCTCGCCTGGTCGACCGACGATCCGCCGCGATCGGAGCCGTAGAAGAACCAGTTCCCCAAGCCGCGCAGGACGTCGTCGGGCGTGGACTTCTCGGCCACGGTCCGCAGGCTCTCGGTGAGCTGCAGCACGGGGATGCCGTACGTGCCCTGCAGCTTCAGCCCGGCCAGCCACCAGGCCGACACGGGGACCGAGAAGGCGGCGATCCGGAGCCCGGCGCCCAGAGCCGCCCGGCGGCGCTCCGGCCGGATCAGCGCGGTCTCCACCAGCACCGCCAGCGGAGCGAGGCCCACGAGGATCAGCGAGGGCGCGTTGACGCCGGCCACCGTGAAGGTGACCAGGGCGAACGCGGCCGGATGCCTCCAGCCCCCTCGTCGGACCGCTCTCCGGGTCAGCTCGACGAGCCAGGGGAGCCCGGCCCAGGGGAGCAGCAGCACCGACGTCCGGGCGGTGAAGGCCAGCTGGTACGGCGTGAGGGCGTAGACGAGCGCGGCGGCGAGGGCGGTGGTCCGGGCCATGCCCATCGACCGGATGAGCCACCGGACCCCCATCGCCGCCGCGAACGTGAGCGTGCCGAGCCAGAGGCGCTGGGCCACCCAGACCGGCACCCCCAGGGTGTCGAACGCCCAGAACCACGGGCCCATCGGCCAGAGGTAGCCGATGTGCTGGTGGGGCACGGTGCCGGCCGCGACGGAGGGGTCCCAGAGGTACGCAGCGTCCCGCACGAACTGGCCCGGGTGCACGTACAGCGCCTGCTTGCTGTCCGAGCTCACGCGTCCAGGAGACGACAGGAGGAACGGCAGGTAGGCGACCACACCGAGGACGACTGCATCGAGCCACGCCGGCATGGCGGCGACACGTCGTAGAGGCGATGCCGTCATGGAGGAGCGACTGTACCTGCCTGCTGTGCAGGCGACGGCGGCGGCTACGGTGGCTCCCGCTTCGAAATCCCGACCTCTGGACCAGTGGCCCCCTGATGACCGACTCGTCACCCCCGGCTGGCCGGGTGGCACCTGCCAGCACCGATCCAGTGGACCCGGAGCCCGACGACGCAGAGGTGCGCACCCCGCATCCCTCGGGGTCGTGGAAGCCGCTGTGGCTCGTCGCCGCCATCTCGTACATCCCGTTCCTGGTCACCCGGCCGGGCTGGGTCAGCGCCGACACCAAGACGTACCTGTACCTCGACCCGAGCCGGCTGCTCAGCCGGGCATGGGAGATGTGGGACCCGTCGGTGGGCCTCGGCACGGTCTCGCACCAGACCATCGGCTACCTCTGGCCGATGGGCCCGTGGTTCTGGGCGTTCGACAAGCTCGGCGTCCCGGACTGGGTCGCCCAGCGCCTGTGGTGGGGCACCCTCCTCTTCGCGGCGATCAGCGGCGTCGCCTACCTGCTGCGCCGCTTCGAGATGCCGGCGGTGGCCATCTGGCCGGCGGCGCTCGCCTTCGGCCTCAGCCCCTACGCGGTGGCCTACCTGGGCCGGCTGTCCGGGGTGCTGCTCCCCGCCATCGGCCTCCCCTGGCTGCTGGCCTTCACGATCATGTCCATCCGCACCCGGGGCTGGCGCTACCCGGCCCTGTTCGCGCTCGTGGTCTGCACGGTGGGCAGCGTCAACCTGACGGCCCTCGCGCTCGTGGGCATCGCGCCCGCCATGTGGGTCGTCTGGGCGGTGGTGTCGCGAGAGTCGTCGTTCCGGCGGGTGGTCACCTCGGTGGCCCAGATCGGGCTCCTGACCACCGTCACGAGCCTGTGGTGGTTGTCGGGGCTGTCGGTGCAGGCCACCAACGGCATCGACATCGTCAAGTACAGCGAGTCCGCCGAGGTGGTGGCCCGCACCTCGGTGTCGTTCGAGGTGCTGCGCGGCCTCGGGTACTGGTTCTTCTACGGCGGCGACAAGCGCCAGCTCTGGATCGAGCCCAGCTTCCAGTACACGCAGCGGCCGGTCATCTTCGTCATCACGTTCATCGTTCCGCTGCTCGCCCTGGCCAGCGCATCGCTGGGGAAGTGGCGGTACCGGAGCTTCTTCGCCGCCCTGCTCGTCGTCGGCACCGTCGTGTCGGTGGGAGCCCACCCGTTCGACGATCCCTCGCCCATCGGCAAGGTGATCAAGGCGTTCCTCGGCACCGAGCGCGGCCTGGCCTTCCGGAGCCTGCCGCGCGCCGTGCCGTTGATCGCCCTCGCGTCGGCGGTGCTGATCGCCGGCGGGATCGCCTACGTGGCCATCCGCGTGCCCAAGATCGCCCGCCCGCTGGCGGCGGTGGTCGTCCTCGCCTCCGTGATCGGCATGGTGCCGCTGTGGCAGCGGTCGATCGTCCAGGACAGCCTCTCCCGCAAGGACGAGATCCCGGACTACTGGAAGAAGACGGCGGCGCTCCTCGACAAGCGCGACGACGGCACCCGCGTGCTCGAGGTGCCCGGCAGCGACTTCGCGTCCTACCGCTGGGGCAACACGGTCGATCCGATCACCCCGGGGCTCATGGACCGCCCCTACGTCGCTCGCGAGCTGGTGCCCTACGGCACGCCACCCTCCGCCGACTTCCTGAACGACTTCGACCTGCTGATGCAGGAGCGCACGCTCGAGCCCCAGGCGATCGCCCCGATCGCCCGGCTCATGCGCGCCGGCGACATCGTCGTCCGCGGCGACCTTCAGTACGAGCGCTACAGCCTGGCGCGGCCGAAGCTGGTCTGGAGCCTCATGAAGGCGGCCCCGGGGACGGGCACGCCGATCGAGATGACCAGGCCCACCCCCAACGATCCCGACGCCCGGCTGCAGATGCGCGACGAGACGTGGCTCACCGAGGAGAGCGGGCTGCCCGACAGCCCGGCGGTGGCGATCGTGCCCGTCAAGGACGTGCCCAAGATCGTCGATGCCAAGCCCGCCGCCGGCGCCGTGCTGCTCTCGGGCGACGGCGCCGGGATCGTGAACGCGGCCACAGCGCGCCTGATCGACGGCTCCGAGCTGATCCGCTACAGCGCCAGCCTCAAGCAGGCCGAGGTCAAGGCCGAGGTCGCCAGGGGCGCCAGCCTCATCGTCACCGATACCAACCGCGAGCGGGGCGAGCGCTGGGGCGGGCTGCGCCACACGCGGGGGTACACGGAACGGGCGGGGGAGAAGCCCCTCGCGACGAGCCCCACCGACAACCGCCTGCCGCGCTTCCCCGGCTCGGGCGACGACGCCAAGACCCTCACCATCCAGGGCGGGGGCGTCCAGGCCGACGCCACCTCCTACGGCAACCCGATCACGTTCGCGGCCGACGTGCGGCCGGCGCTGGCCATCGACGGCGATCCGGAGACGGCCTGGGCCACCGCCGCGTTCAGCGATGCCCGGGGCGAGAAGCTCGTCCTCACCCTCGACAAGCCGCTGAAGCTCGACCACCTGGTGCTGTACCAGCTCCCCGAGGACACCACCCAGCGGGCCCTCACCAAGGTCCGGGTCGACTTCGGGGACGGCAAGCCCATGGACGTCGACCTCGGTCCGCAGTCGCGGCTGAACCCCGGCCAGCGGGTCGACGTCGGCAAGCGCACCACGAGCAAGGTCACCATCACCCTCCTGGCCGACAGCCTCAACAACCCCATCCGCTACGACGATGCCGGGCCGGTCGGGTTCTCGGAGATCAAGCTGGGCTCGAACTCGCCGGTGATCACCGAGGTCGAGCGCATGCCCACCGACCTCGTCGATGCGGTGCACCACGCGGGCCAGGGCGCCGCCACGTCGGCTGAGCTCACCTACCTCATGACCCGGCTCCGCCAGGACCCCACCGACCGCACCCGCGGCGACGAGGAGCTGGCGCTCTCCCGTCAGTTCCGGGTGCCGGCGGGGCGCTCGTTCGAGGTCAGCGGCGCGGCCCGGGTCTCGGCCCGGACCGACGACCTCACCCTCGATGAGGTCCTCGGCACCACCAGCGACGACGTCAGCGTCGACTCCACCCGCCGGCTGAGCGGCACGCGCACCGACCGCGCCAGCGCCGCGCTCGACGGCGACCCGACCACGGCGTGGACTGGGCCCTACGCCCGGGTCACCGACGAGCACATCATCGTCAGCACGTCGAAGCCCCACACCTTCGACCACATGGACATGCAGATCGTCGCCGACGGCCGGCACTCGGTGCCCACCGACCTCATCGTGAAGGTCGACGGCAAGGTCGTCGCCACCCCGGTGCTCCCCGCCATCACCGACGGCACCGAGCCGGGCCACACCGTGACCGTCCCGATCGACCTGCCCGCCACCAAGGGCACCGCGCTCGACGTCCAGGTCGCCAAGGTCCGCGAGATCAGCTCCATCGACTGGACCTCCTCCAAGCCGGTGGACCACCCGTTCGCCATCGCCGAGCTGGGCCTGAAGGGCCTGCAGGTGCCCAAGGCCCCCAAGGCGTTCGACGACCGCTGCCGCGACGATCTGATCACCATCGACGGCAAGCCCGTGCCCGTGCGCATCAACGGCACCACCGCCCAGGCGGTCGAGGGCGACCCCATGACCGTCGAGCCCTGCAGCGACCAGCCCATCCACCTGAGCGCCGGCGACCACAAGCTCGAGGCGGTGTCCGGCATCGAGTCCGGCATCGACATCGATCGCTTCGTCGTCACCTCCCCGGCCACCAAGCCGGTGCCCGCCGCGGCGAAGGCCGACCCCCAGGTCACCGTCACCCACGCCGGCCGCGATCACATGCAGGTGAAGATGAGCGGGTTGAAGGCGGGGGAGCCCACCTGGCTGATCCTGGCCCAGAGCAACACCGACGGCTGGACCGCGAAGGTGGCCGGCGGCCGGGACCTCGGCACCCCGCAGCTGGTCGACGGCTACGCCAACGGCTGGCTCGTGCACCCCACGGGCTCGTCCGAGGTCGTCACCCTCGACTTCAACCCGCAGAAGCGGGTCGACCTGGCGCTGGGCATCTCCGCCATCGGCATCGTGGCCTGCTTGCTCCTGATCATCCGTCGGCCCCGCGACCGTGACGAGGCCGATGTGACGCTCGACCTCCGCCGCCCGTTCGGCGGCGTGCCGGCATCGGTGCCGGTGGCCATCGGCACCGGCGTGGGCATCTTGGTGGCCTCGCTGCTCGTGCTCCCGCTCGTCGCCGCCCTGCCCCTCGCCATCGCCGCCGGGCTCGCCGCCCGGCACCACCGCTACCGGGTCGCGTTCTCGTTCATCCCGGCCGGCCTGCTGGGGGCCTCGGTCCTCTACGCCACCGCCCTGCTCGTCCGCTACAAGATCGCGCCCGGCATCGAGTGGGTCGGCGAGCTCGAGCGCATCCACCCCATCGCCATGACCGGGGTGGTCGCCCTCGGCGCCGACATCGTCATCGATGTCCTGTGGCGCCGACGGCAGCGACGGACGTCTGGTCCCCCCGAGGATGCCCTCGTGGCCGCCGATCTGCCGGCCCCGGTGGCCGAGGCCGCCGGGAGCTGAAGACCGGATCCACGCGGGACCTGGCGCCTGGCCTCGCGGCAGCGGGCACGCGGCGAGAGGACCGGCTCACCGAGGACCGGCGCGCCCGATCCGGTGGCGGCACGCGGCGGGGTGGGGGACCGGTCCGCTGGAGGCCAGCGGACCGGAACCGGGGTCAGACCCCGGTCTCGCCCTCGATCTCGGTGCCGGCGTCGTGGTCCATGGCGGCCAGATCATCGGGGATCGTGGTGGCCGGCTTGTGGGCGTCGATGACGTCGCGCTTGATCACGGGAGCGTCACGGCCGGTGCCGTGCGAGCCGGGGGCCCGGCCCTCCTTCTCGGCGATGAACTTCTCCTTCACCGACGAGGTGGCCTCCTCGTGGTACTCCTCCTCCACGTTCACCTCCCACACGTCGTGGGTGGTGCCGGTGGCGATGTTCTCGACCGTGAGCATGGCCGTGAACATGGAGTGGTCCTGGTTGTTGTACCGGAACATGCCGTTGCGGCCCACGGGGTGGACGTTGCTGGCGTGCTCGGCCAACCAGCCGCGCAGGATGTCGACGTTGGCTCGGTAGCGGTCGTCGTAGATCGGGTACGCCTTGGCCTGGCGGACCACCCAGCCGCCTTCGATCTGGCCGGCCTTGCAGAGCCCGAGCTGCTCGAGCTCCTTCTTGGCCCGCTCGATCAGCCAGTCGTCGTCGGCGTTCCACTCGTCGTCGCCCTCCCAGACCGTGTACTCCAGGCCGAGGGTGTTGCGCCCCTCCTTGACCATGTACGGGGACCAGGAGCCGAAGTTCTGGATGCGCATGGTGCGCACCTTGGGGTCGTGGATGTAGATCCAGTTGTCGTCGAAGCCGATGAGCTCCTCGGGCATGGCCAGCGCCACGATCATGTAGTCGCGGTAGCGCAGGTCGGCGGCGGCCGCCTTGACCTCGGGCGCCACCGGCGGGTCCATGGCCTCGAGCAGGTGGGAGATGGGCATCGAGGAGATGACCTCGGTGGCCGGGTACTCGGTGGTGCCGCCGCCCTTGTGGGTGGCGACGACGCTGGTGGCCTTGCCGTCCGAGTGGCTGATCTTGGTGACGGAGGTCTCCATGACCACCTTGGAGCCCTGCGCCGTGACCTTGTCGCGGCAGACCTCCCACATCATCCCGGGCCCGTACTTGGGGTACTGGAACTCCTCGATGAGCGAGGTGATGTCCTTCTGGTTCTTCCGGGGCAGCAGGGCGTTGACGATGGCGTTGCCGAGCGAGAGGCCCTTCACGCGCTGAGCGGCCCAGTCGGCGGGCATCTCGCTCACGGGCACGCCCCACAGCTTCTCGGTGTAGGTCTTGAAGAAGGTGCGGTACAGGCGCCAGCCGAACCGGGCGACCAGCCAGCCCTCGTAGTTGGTCTGGTCCTTCGGCGGACGGACGCGGGCCCAGCCGTACGAGAACACGCACAGGACGGCCTCGAGGATGCCGAGGTTCTTGAGGGCGTTGGTGGCCTTGAGCGGGTAGTCGAAGTACTTGCCGTTGTAGAAGATGCGGCTCTTGCGCGGTCGCATCAGGAAGTCCTCGTCGGGGAGGATCTCGTGCCAGAGGTCCTCGACCGGCTGCACCTTGGTGAAGAAGCGGTGGCCGCCGATGTCGAAGCGCCAGCCCTCGCGCTGGGCGGTCCGGGAGATGCCGCCCACCATGTCGTCGGCCTCGATGATCGTGGAGGCGACGCCGTGCTTGTGGAACTGGAACGCTGCGGTGAGCCCGGCCGGGCCGGCCCCGATGACGACGACATCGTGCTCGGAGGAGGTGGGATCGACGGCGGGGCCCTCGCCCTGCGTGTCGGGGGTGTCGGCGACTGGGTCGGACATGGAGGAGGAACCGTCCTGGAGGGTGGGCGTGGAAGAATCGGGGGTGTGACCACACCGACCGCAGGCACCGGGGCGACCCCCGACGTTCTCCGGGGTGGGGGCTCGATGACCGAGGCCGTGAGGGCACACGACGGCACCGAAACTACCGGACCCGCCGTGGAGCGGGCGCATTTCGGCGGGTTCGAGATCCTACGGGCGATGGCGGCCCTGATGGTGGTCGTGCACCACGCCGGCTCCTACGCCGGACCGGCCCGGACGGGCCACCTGTACACCCTGACCTCGGTCATGGACAGCGGCGTGGCCGTGTTCTTCGTGCTGTCGGGCTTCTTGATCTACCGCCCGTTCGTGGCCGCGCACGTCGCCGGCCGACCAGCCCAGCGCACGCTCAGCTTCTGGTGGCGGCGGGTGCTGCGCATCGTGCCGGCGTACTGGGTGGCGCTCACCTTCTTCTGGCTGCTCGGCGCCTACACGTTCGGTCACGACTGGTGGAAGTACTACCTGTTCCTGCAGATCTACTCCCGCTACACGATCCTCGGCGGCATCGTCCAGGCCTGGAGCCTGTGCACGGAGATGACCTTCTACCTGCTCATCCCCGTGTGGGCGGTCGCCATCGGCCTGGTGGCCCGCCGGGCACCGAGCGCCCGGGCCCGGGCCCTGTGGCACCTCGTGGGCTGCGCGGGGCTCTGGCTCCTGGGTCTGGCCGCTCGCGTCGCCATCGATGTGTGGTGGCCGTCGCAGCGAGCCATCGCCTTCACCTGGCTGCCCACCAACCTCGACCTGTTCGCCACCGGCATGGCCCTGGCCGCGGTGTCGGTGTGGGCGGCCAACGATGCGGGGCTGCGGGCGCGCCTCGACCGGATCGCTTCGTGGGCCGAGCCGTGGTGGGCCGCCGCCGTGCTGCTCTTCCTCTGGTACGCCTACCGCGTGGGGCCCGTCAGCTTCGAGACCGGCTACACCGGCTGGTTCTGGCACCGCCGCCAGATCACCCTGGGCCTGTTCACGGTGCTCTTGATGGTGCCGGCCGTGTTCGGCGCCCAGGACCGCGGGCCGGTGCGCCGCACCTGGTCGTGGCGCCCGATCGTGTGGATCGGCTCGGTGTCCTACGGCATCTACCTCTGGCACTTCGACTGGATGAAGCGCTCGATCCAGAGCTTCGGTGCGTTCGGTGAGGAGAAGTGGCCCGGCTGGGTGCACACCCCTCCCGGGAACAGCAACTTCTGGTACCTGCTCACCGTCGGGCTGGTGTTCGGCGCCGCGTTCGCCGCCGCCAGCTGGTACCTGCTCGAGCGCCCGCTCCAGCGCTTCAAGTCGCTGGTGGGCGGGCCGTCGCGCCGTCCGGGCCCGCCGCCTCCCGCAGGGATCCGCGAGCAGGCCGACCAGGCCAAGGCCTGATCGGGCCGGTCAGTCCTTGCTGGCCACCGCGTTCGGCGTGACGTTCATCTTCGGCACGTACTCGGTGTCGACCGTGCGGGCGGCGCCGGCGACGACGGCGCGGAGCTCCTGCCGGCAGGGGGTGCACGGTCCGTACCAGGCCTCGGTGACCTCGAGCTCGCAGCGGGGGCAGGCGAACGTCTGCTCGGTGGGGACGGGATCGGCGAGCGACATGCGGTCAGTATCGCGGAGGCGGTGGGCTCGGCGCGGGACTACGCGCTGCGCAGGTCGGTGACCACCGAGGGCGCCGCCACCGCGGCCTCCACCCGTCGGATGGCGATGATCTCGGTGGTGCGGAAGCTGGCCATGCGGGTGCTCCAGGTGTCGACCACCTGGCGCCCGGAGCCGGTCCGGAAGAACGTGGTCATCTGGCCTTCCTGCTGATACGCGTCGGCGTCATCGATCTCCTCGGTGCTGCGGTCCTTGAGGGTGATGCGGTAGCTCGACATGGGTCCTCCTCCGGCGTCGTCACGTCACGGTACGACGGACGCCGTGTGGGGAGGAAGGGGCGCAAGCCTGTGGATTGGAGAAGTTGTCCACAGGCTCACTGGTCGCGGATGTCTCGAGGCGCGTAGCGGGGGCCGTGGCGAGGCGCCGCGATGCCCGCGGCGCCGATGAGGCGGACCACCCGGCCTCGGTGGCCGGCGAACGGCTCCAGCGCCTCGAGCATCACGTCGTCGTCGTCGATGGCCTCGCCGAGCAGCGCGAACGTGACACCCGCCGGCAGGTGGACGTCGCCGATCGGGACCGCATCGGCGTCGCCGAGCGCCACCAGCGCCACCTCGGCGGCGCTCCACGGGCCGACGCCCTGGATCTGGACCAACCGCTGGTGGGCCTCCGCCGGGGGCAGGGCGACCAGGGCCTCGAGCCGGCGCGTGGACGCCGCCACCCGACGGACCGTGTCGGCCCGCTTGCGCTCGACCCCGACGACGTGGAGGTCGTAGTAGGCGATGTTGGCGAGGACCTCGGGGTCGATCGGGAGCAGGAGCTCGGTGGGGCCCGGTGCGGGCTCGCTCCACCGGGTGACGATCTGGCTCTGGGCCCGCCGCGCCTCGAACGTGGTGACGCGCTGCTCGAGCACGACGTTGACGAGCGTCTCGGTGACGGCGCCGGACCGAGGGACGCGGACACCCGACAGGTCTCGCCACAGGCGCTCCACCAGCGGGTGCTCGGGATGGAAGTCGGACGAGTCGTCGTGGCAGCCGATGAGGCTCGGGACGGCATCGAGGGCCGCCTCGGCGCCGGGGCCCCAGGCCTCGGCCTCGACCCGGTCGTCGTGGGCGACCAGGTGGAGGGTCACCGGACCCGCCGGGCTGCGGGAGGCCCGCCAGATCCCGGTGCCGTCGATGCGGCAGGTGGGATCGTGGCGACCCCGCCGGATCCCGAAGAACGTGCGCGGCAGGTCGATCGGGAAGGGGAGGGGGACGGTTCGCTCGGACATGACGGGGATCGACCGGCGAACGCGTGTTCCCCGGTGGAGGGACCGTAGCGGCGGTTCGCACGCGACCGCCACCCCACCTCCTAGGTCTGCGTGCCGGCCTCGACGGCCAGCTGGCGGGCCCAGCCGTAGTCGGGCTTGCCCGAGGGCGATCGCGAGATGCGATCGGCGAGGATCAGCGCCTTCGGGAGCTTGTAGCGGGCGAGGTGGGCGCCACCGACCTCTCGGAGCTCGGCGAGGGTCACCGTGGCGCCCGGCGTGGGCGTCACGACGGCGACCACCTCTTGACCCCATTGCGCGCTGGGCCGCCCGACCACGAGCACGTCGTAGACGCCCGGGTGGTGCTTGAGCACCTGCTCGACCTCTTCGGCGAACACCTTCTCGCCCCCGGTGTTGATGGTGACCGACTCGCGGCCGTGCAGCTCGACGGTGCCATCGGCCCGAAGCGCCGCTCGATCGCCGGGGACCGACCACCGCTCCCCGTCGATCACGGGGAAGGTGGCCCGGGTCTTGGCCTCGTCGCCGAGGTAGCCGCGCGGGATGCGGCCGCCCTGGGCCAGCCACCCGATCTCGGGCTCGCCCGGTGCCAGGCGGCGGGTGAGGTCGTCGTCGAGCACGGCGGCGGTGTCGGAGGGCGCGAACCGGGTGGGCCCGATCTCGTCGCTGGCCACCGTGGACGCCACCGCCTGGCGGCCCGACTCCGAGGAGCCCAGGACATCGACGATCCGCACCGCAGGGAGGAGGTCGAGCAGCTCGCGCCGCAGCGCCGGCGACAAGATGGCGCCGCCCGTGAGCACGAAGCGCAGGTTCGACAGGTCTCGCGCCCGGCGCCGCTGCTCGTCGATGAGGGGGCGGGCGAACGCATCGCCCACGATCAGCAGCGAGGTGACTCGGTGCCGCTCGCAGGTGTCGAGGATGTCGGCCGGGTCCATGCGGTCGACCTGGTCCTGCACCACGATGGTGCCACCGCTGATCCAGGTGCTGAGGGCGTTCCACATCGCCGCACCGTGCATGAGCGGCGGGGCCGGCAGCGTGGCGAGGTTGCGGCGCACGGCGGGCTCGACGAGCTCCTTCATCGCCTCGTAGTCGGAGCCGTCCTTGCGGCGGACCCCGAGTGCGGCCACCAGGAAGTCGGCCTGGCGCCACAGCACCCCCTTCGGGTTGCCGGTGGTGCCGCCGGTGTAGAGCACGTAGAGGTCGTCGGGCGAGGTGGTGACGGCCGGGGGCTCCGGGGAGGCGGCAGCGAGGGCGGCGTCGTAGTCGAGGGCGCCGGGGAGCAGCTCGTCGCCCGAGCCGTCGTCGACCCGCAGCAGCAGCGGCTGCTGGGGGAGGCGGGGGAGCACGTCGGCCAGCGTGGAGGCGAAGCAGCCCTGGTAGACGATGGCGGCCGCGGATGAGTCGAGGAAGAGGTACGCCAGCTCGTCGGCCACGTAGCGGTAGTTGACGTTGAACGCGGCGGCACCGGCCTTGGCCGCGCCGAGCTGCGCTTCCAGGTAGGCGTTGCCGTTGTGCAGGTAGAGGGCCACGTGGTCGTGCGGCGACTCCCACCCGGTGCACTCCGCCAACGTGCGGCGGCGGCCGATGCCGTGCGAGAGCAGCACGTTGGCGATCCGTCGCGTGCGCTCGGTGACCTGGTCCCAGCTCCAGGTCTGGTCGCGCCAGACCAGGCAGGGCCGGTCACCGAGCTCCGCAGCGAGGGCCTCGTGGATGGCTGCGAGATCGAGCTCCACGAGGCGGGATCAGTCGTCGATGGTGACGCTGTTGATCACCACGTCGTTGACGGGGCGGTCGCCCCGGCCCACCGGCGTGGAGGCGATGGCATCGACCACGGCGCGGCTCTCGGCATCGGCCACCTCGCCGAAGATGGCGTGCTTGCCGACCAGGTGCGGCGTGGGGCCGACCGTGATGAAGAACTGCGAGCCGTTGGTGCCCTTGCCGCCCCGGGAGCCGGCGTTGGCCATGGCCAGCTTGTAGGGCTGGTTGAAGTCGAGGCCGGGGGCGATCTCGTCATCGAAGTTGTAGCCGGGGCCGCCGGTGCCGCTGCCGGTCGGGCAGCCGCCCTGGATCATGAAGCCGGAGATGACGCGGTGGAAGATCAGGCCGTCGTAGAAGGGCTCGGTGCGGTCCTGGCCGATCTCCTGGTCGCGCCAGGACGGCTCGCCCTTGGCGAGGCTGACGAAGCTGCCCACGGTCTTGGGGGCCTTGTCGTCGAAGAGGGTGATCCGGATGTCTCCGGCGTTGGTGTGGAGGGTTGCCTGCATGTCCGGCATCCTGCCACGTCTGCTCTCCCGGTCCCACTGGACCGGTACGGTCCAGGCCATGGCCATCGATCTCGACCTGCGCGAGCGCTCCGAGCTGTGCGACCTCTTCACGGAGCTCGGGCCCGATGCGCCCACCCTCTCGGGCGAGTGGACCACCGCCGACCTGGCGGCGCACCTGGTGGTCCGAGAGCGCGACCTGATCGGCTCGGCGGGGATCATGGTGCCGTGGTTCGCGGGCTTCACCGAGTCGCGGATGGAGGCCCAGCTGCGCCGCCACGGCTACCAGGGGCTGGTCGACCTCATCCGCTCGGGCCCGCCGTTCGGGCCGATGAAGATCGCTGCGGTCCGCCGCTTCGCCAACCTGGTCGAGTTCTACGTCCATCACGAGGACGTCCGGCGGGCCGATGGGCGCGAGCCGCGCACCGATCGGCCCGACCTCGACGACGCCCTCTGGGGGATGCTCACGAAGATGGCGCCGCTGATGGTCCGCAAGGCCGGCGTCAAGGGCGTCGAGCTGGCGCTGGTCCGCGACGACGGCTCCGAGCGCCGGACGGGGAGCGGTCCCGATCAGGTCTCGATCGTCGGGCCGGCGGGCGAGCTGGTGCTCGAGCTGTACGGCCGGCGGAGCGCGGCTCGGGTCGTCTACGACGGCCCCGACGCCGCCGTCGCCCGGGTGAAGCAGGCCGACTTCGGCATCTGACCGGGCTGCGTCAGAGGGCGGGGTCGACCAGCAGGGGGGCCAGCGCCGCCTCCACCCGGTCGGGGTCGACCCCTCGGTTCACCCACGAGCCGACACCGCCCAGCACCGCGCCCACCACGATCTGCCCGCGGAGGTCGTCATCGGCCCCCTCGCCGGCCAGCTGCGCCGCCCACCGGCCCCGCACCCCGTGCAGGGCGGGGTGGTCGAACCCCCCGCTGGCGCCGAGCACGCCCCAAGCGTCCTGCTCGGCCTCCACGAACGCGAACACCCCCTGCACGACGGCCCGCAGCCGGGCCCGGGGGGTGGTGGCGCGGCGCAGGCCGTGACCGACCCACGTGTCGAGCCGGCCGACGATCTGCACCTGCACCGCGTCGATGAGGCCGCGCCGATCGCCCAGGTAGGTGTGCACGAGCGCGCGGGACACGCCGGCCGCCGTGGCCACCTGATCGAACGTGACGAGCAGCGGATCGTGCTCGGCCAGGAGCGACTCCGCGGCGTCGGCGATGAGGCCCCGCCGGGTGTCAGGGTCCAACCGTGGTGCCCGAGCACGCCGGCCGGGCGACGACGACGGGGGAGTGGTCAGGCGTTGGCCCCGGTGAGGGTGACCGAGGTGAGCGTCTCGCCCGGCTCCATCGGGTGGTGGCAGGCCACGTAGTGGTCGCCTTCGCCCTCGACCTTGCGCATCACCGGCACCTCCTCGACGCACTGGGCATCGGCCTTGGGGCAACGGGTGCGGAAGCGGCAGCCCGACGGCGGCGACAGCGGCGAGGGGATCTCGCCGCCGAGCGTGGTGCGGGCATCGGGCCGCACCGACGGGTCGGGGACCGGGATCGCGCTCAGCAGGGCCGTGGTGTACGGGTGTGCTGGTGCGGCGTACAGGAGGTCGGGATCGCCGACCTCGCACAGCCGGCCGAGGTACATCACCGCCACGCGGTCACTGATGTTCTTCACCACGGCGAGGTCGTGGGCGATGAACAAGAGGGTGAGCCGGTAGCGCTCCTTCATGTCCTCGAGCAGGTTCAGGATCTGCGCCTGCACCGACACGTCGAGGGCCGAGACCGGCTCGTCGCACACGATCAGCCGGGGCTCGGTGACCACGGCCCGCGCGATCGAGATGCGCTGGCACTGGCCGCCGGAGAACTGGTGAGGGCGCCGCCCGCGTGCCACCGCCGGGTCGAGTCCGACCGTGAGCAGCATCTCGTCGACCTTGGTGGCGCGGTCCTGCTTGGAGCCGGACTTCCAGATGTTGAGGCCCTCGGACACGATGTCTTCGACCTTGCGGCGGGGGTTCAGCGACGAGATCGGGTCCTGGAAGATCATCTGGAGCTGGGTGCGCAGCTCGCGCAGCTCCTTGCCCTCGACCGCGGCCAGGTCCCTGCCGTCGAACAGCACCTTGCCGCTCGTTGGCGTGGGCAGCTGCATGATCGCCTTGCCGGTGGTGGACTTGCCGCAGCCCGACTCGCCCACGAGGCCGAGCGTCTCGCCCTCGAGCACATCGAGGCTCACGTCGGTCACGGCGTGGACGACGTTCTTCTTGCCCGTCTTGAACTCGACGACCAGGTTCTCGACGCGCAGCAGGGGCTCGCCCTCGGCACGCAGGTGGGCATCGCCGACGCCGGCCATCAGCTGGCTCCTTCAGGATCGGGTTCGAAGACGACGTCGTCGCCCGCGGCGTGGTCGAGCTGGGTGTCGGCGAGGGCCTCGTGGCGGGGCTGCTCGGCGGCGGTTCCGACCGGGAAGTGGCACGCCACCAGGTGCGTGGCGTCATCGGGGTCGGGCAGCAGGGCAGGGGCCTCGTCGCGGCACCGGTCCTGCGCGTAGCGGCAGCGCTGGGCGAACGGGCAGCCCTGCGGCAGGTTCACGAGGTCTGGCGGGCGTCCGCCGATGGCCTCGAGCTTGGTGTGCTTGGCCATCTCCAGCTTGGGGATCGACTGGAGCAGCGCCTCGGTGTAGGGGTGGCGCACGCTGGCGAACAGCGCCTTGGCCGACGCCTGCTCGACGATCTCGCCGGCGTACATGACCGCGATGTCGTGGGCGCGGCCCGCCACCACGCCGAGATCGTGGGTGACCAGGATCATCGCCATCTGGCGGTCGGTCTGCAGGTGCTGGAGCAGGTCGAGGATCTGCGCCTGCACCGTGACGTCGAGGGCCGTGGTGGGCTCGTCGGCGAAGAGCATCTTGGGACCGCACGCCAGGGCGATGGCGATCATGATGCGCTGGCGCATGCCGCCCGACATCTCGTGGGGGTACATGCGCAGGCGGCGGGCCGGCTCGGGGATGCCCACCGAGGTGAGCAGCGCGAGGGCCGTGTCCTTGGCCTGCTGCTTGCTGAGGTCTAGGTGCTCGTGGAGCGACTCGGTGATCTGGCGCTCGACGCGCAGCACCGGGTTGAGGGCGGTCATCGGGTCCTGGAAGACCATCGCCATCTCGTCGCCCCAGTAGTTCCGCATGGTGCTCGGGCTGGCGTTGAGGATCTCGGTGCCGTCGTAGACGACGCTGCCCGTGCGGGTGGCGTTGCTCGGCATGAGGCCCATGATCGACCGGGACAGGACCGACTTGCCCGAGCCGGACTCGCCCACGATGCCGAGGGTGCGGCCGCGCTGGAGCGAGAGGCTGACGCCCCGAACCGCTCGGACCGTGCCCCGGTCCGAGGTGAACGAGGTGTGGAGGTCCGTGACCTGGAGCAGCGGAGCGCCGGCCGCGGTGGGCGCGGCTTGGGGCTCGGTGGTGGTGGTGGGGGCGTCGGTCACAGTGCGCTCTCCCGGACGTCGAAGCGCTCCCGCATCACGTCGCCCAGGAAGTTGAGCGATGCGGCGGTGGCGAACACGGCGAAGATCGGGATCCACACGATGAACGGTGCGGTCTGCAGCTCCGATTGGCCGCTGGCGATCATGGTGCCCCAGGTGGCCTGGGGCGGCTCGACGCTGGCGCCGAGGATGGCCAGGCCGCCCTCGGCGACGATGGCGACGGCCATGCCGAGCAGGGCGATCGACACCATGGCGGGGAGCACGTTGGGCAGGACCTCGCGGACGAGGATGCGCCAGTGCGTGGCGCCCTGGGCTCTGGCGGCCAGCACGAACTCCCGCTGGGACCAACTCAAGGTGGAGGCGCGCGTGATCCGTGCCAACAGGGGGATGGACACGATGCCGAGGGCGATGATCAACGTGAGCTCGACCGGCAGCTTGAACCCGTCG
Source organism: Aquihabitans sp. McL0605 (assembly GCF_049993875.1). Lineage (NCBI taxonomy): Bacteria > Bacillati > Actinomycetota > Acidimicrobiia > Acidimicrobiales > Iamiaceae > Aquihabitans > Aquihabitans sp. McL0605. The sequence goes on along the minus strand of NZ_CP188252.1, from coordinate 171,076 downwards.
TCGCTGGTGGGGTCGCCCTTGAGGACGGCCACCAGCGAGAGCGCGAGCACGAGCTGGGGGATGGCGAGCAGGATGTCGAACAGGCTCACGAGGGCGTTGCCCGCCCAGTTGCGGAAGTAGCCGGCGAGCAGTCCGAGGAACCCGCCGATCACGAAGCCGATCATCACGGCGGCGAAGGCGATCACGAGCGAGACCCTGGCGCCGTAGATGGTGCGGGCCAGGAGGTCTCGGCCGTTGGCGTCGGCGCCGAGGATCGGGCCCGTGCCCTGCAGGGGCGCGAACCGCTTCGGCGCCACCTGGGCGTTGGGATCGTCCAACGGGAGGATCGGGGCGAGGATGGCCGACCCGATGATCAGGATCAGCCAGCCGGCCGCGAGCCAGCCGGTGAACCCGAGGCCCTTCTTCTTCGTGACGTGCACGTCGACGGGGGAGGCCTCGGTGGAGACCGCAGGTTCAGCGACGATGGTGGTCATGAGCGACGCTCCCGGATGCGGGGATCGAGCACGGTGTACAGGTAGTCGATCAGGAAGTTCATCAGCACGAAGAAGATGGCGATGAGCGCCACCGAGCTCTGCAGGGCGACGTACTGGCGGGAGGCGACCGCGGTACCGATGAGCGTGCCCATGCCCGGGATGCGCAGGAGGTACTCGACCACCAGCGCGCCGCCGATGAGCGTGCCGATGCTGAGGCCCGCCACCGTGAGCAGCGTGAGGCTGGAGGGTCGCAGCGCGTGGCGCCACAGCACCCGGCGGTTCGAGATCCCCTTGGCCTTGGCCATGAGGATGAAGTCCTCCTGGAGCGTGGTGACGAGGTCGGAGCGCAGCAGCCGCATGTACACGGCGATCTGGCCGAGCGACAGGGCGAGGACCGGGACGGCCATCGATCGGAAGTGCTGGCCGAGGCCTTGTGACGGCGACGTGTAGCCATCGGTGGGCACCAAGCTCATCTTCACGCCGAAGATGTAGGTGGCTATGAGCGCGACCGCGAAGCCCGGGAGCGAGATGCACCCGAACGCGCCCGCGTTGAAGAGCTTGTCCGCCCTGCTGCCGGATCGGTAGGCGGCCCAGACCGCCAGGGGTATGGCGATGCCGAGCGAGACGATCTGCACGTACAGGATCAGCAGCGCCGAGATCGGGAGGGCCCGGCCGATCTGGGTGCGCACCGGGTTGGTGCCGGTGGACGTGTAGTAGTTGCCCATGTCGCCACGGACGAAGTCCTTCGCCCAGTAGCCCCACTGGATGAAGATCGAGCGGTCGAGGTGGTTGTCCTCGCGGAACTGCTCGCGCTGGTGGCCCGTGCTGTCGAACGGGATCACCAGGACCTCCGGCTTCCCGGGGACCATCGAGATGAGCAGCACCGTGAAGAACGTGACGCACACGAACACGACGATGAGTTGGAGCAACCGCTTGCCGATCAACAGCATCGGTGTGTGCCTCCCTCAGGCGGATCGTCGGAGGCCCGACGATCCGCCACAGCTGACAACGGACAAGGTGCGGAGCGGATCAGTTGTCGATCCAGAGCCCGAGGAGGGAGTGGCCGGTGGCGAGGCCGGTCCAGGGCTGGAGCGCCGGGTCGGTGGTGGTCTCCTCGCCGGGCTTCGACGGATCGCTGCCGGGCAGCGGCGGGCCGAGGATGTTGTGGACGTTGCTCTTCTCGGCGACGGCCCAAGGGGTGAACCAGGACCACATGTTCCAGACCTGCTTGGCGAACTCGGCGCTCACCTGCTTGTAGATGTCGGCGCGCTTGGCGGCATCGGGCTCGCTGCGGCCTTCGTCCATCAGCTTGTCGATGGTGGCGTCGTTGTAGCCGCCGAAGTTGACCGGGTTGCTCTTGGCGCCGTACCACCACACGTAGTTGATGTCAGGATCGCCACCGGGGTAGTTGCGGAACAGCATCGCCTCGTACTTGTGGCCGATGGCGTCGTTGATGAGCGCCGCCTGGTCCCGCTTGATGATGGTGACCTTGACGCCGATCTGCGCTGCCTTCTGCTGGGTCAGCTCGGCGAGCTGCACCGTGGTGGGATCAGAGGTGGTGGTGAGGGCGAACTCGGCCTTGCCGCCGCTGTCGACGTACTTCTTCACGAGCTCCTTGGCCTTGGCCAGGTTGTACTTCGGGAAGCCGGGGTCTTGGACGTAGGCGACGGAGTCGGTGGCGAAGGGGCCGTTGGCGACGGTGGGCAGGCTGTTGTTCTGGGTCTTGTTGATGTCGACCCGGTCGGTGCCGTACGCCAGCGCCTTGCGCATGTTGATGTCGTCGAACGGAGGCTTCGCGGCGTTGAGCTGCACGAACGACACCTCAGCCCCGTCCTCGGACACGAGCATGTTGATCTTGCCGTTGTTGCGGGCGTCGAGCAGCGTGCCGCCGATCGACTCGGCGTCGGTGGTGTGGATGATGTTGGCGCCGTCGGAGCTCATGAGCGAGTTGATGCGCACGGTGTTGTCGGTCAGCACCCGGAACTCGATCGAGTCGGCGTACGGGTAGGGCTTCCCATCGGGGGCCGTCTGCCAGTAGTCGGGGTTGCGGACGCCCTCGAGCTTGTCGTTGGGGGTCCAGCTCTTGAACTTGAAGGGGCCGGTCCCGACGAGCTTGCGATCGCAGCTCTTGGCGTCGTCGAGCTGCGACTGCGCCATGATCCCCATGCGGCTGGAGCTGTAGAGGAACGCCGGGAAGGCGATCCACGGCACCTTGGTCTGGACCTTCACGACCTGGCCCTCGGACGAGGTGCTCTTGATGTTCTGGAGGACGAAGGTGAACAGCAGGGGGCTGCGGCCGGGGTAGGAGCCCCGGTACGCATCGATGTTGTTCTGGACGACCTTGCCGGTGAGCGGCGTGCCGTCGTGGAACTTGATGCCGTCGCGGACGGTGATGGTCCACTCGGTGTAGTCGGCGTTCGGGGTGACGCTCTTGGCGAGGTACGGCACGTAGTCGCCCTCGGAGTTGGGCACCGTGAGGGTGTCGTAGATGGCCCGCACGACCATCATCCCGGAGATGGCGAGCTGGCCCTCGGGCAGGCAGTAGCCGCCGTTGGTGTCGGCCTCGACGCCGTAGACGATCTTGCCGCCGCGCTTGGGCGTGCCCGCGTCCTTGAGGCCGCTCTCGCCCGCGGACGCGGTGAGGCCCTCTTGCTTGAGGGTCTTCTCCGACTCCTTGTCACTGGCCTTCGTGCCGCCGCACGCGGCGGCGAGGAGGCTGAACGCGAGTGCGGTGGCCACCAGACCACTGACTCGACGTCCCGACGTTCGGCTGACTCGACGCATTGTTTCCCCTGGATGTGCGGTGTAGGTCGGTCGCTGCTCGGTGTGACCCCTGGCAAGCGACGTGACCGCGACCATAGCGGCCGTTTTCGGGTGACGTTGTCGCGCTCGTTGAGCGAATTGCGAGAACGTCAGTTCCGGTCGATCCACACCCCGAGCAGCGAGTGCCCGGTCACCAGCCGCGTCGACGCCGGACCCTGGGAACCGGGCAGATCGGGGCCCAGGACGCCGTGCACGTTCGAGGCTTCCGCGACGGCCCAGGGGGCGTACCAGAGCCACACGTTCCAGGCCTGCTTGGCGAACTCGCGGTTGATGGCCTCGTACGCCTTGCGCCGCACCTCGAGGTCGGGGTTGCTGCGCGCCTTGTCGAGGTTCTGGTTGATCACGGGGTCGTTGAAGCGCCCGAAGTTGACGGGGTTCCCCTCGCCGTACCACCAGATGTAGTCCATGTCGGGGTCTTCACCGGGCTGGTTGCGGAAGGCGGCGAGCTCGTAGTCGCCGGCGATCACGCGAGAGATCAGGTCGCCCTCGGTCTCGATCTCGAGGGTGATCTTGAAGCCTGCGGCCTCGAGCATGTTCTTCTGGATCTGGGCCTGGCGCACCGCCACCGGCCCCGCGGAGGTCAGCAGCGACATCGAGGTGTCCTGATGCGCGGCCTTCATCTTCGCGACCTCGGCCTTGGCGGCGGCCAGGTCGAAGCCCGGGAACCCAGGGTCGTCGAGGTGGCCGAGCACGCCGGGTGCGAACGGTCCGTCGGCGATCGCCGGGAAGTCGCTGTTCGCCTGCTGGTTGAGCGCCTTGCGATCGATCGAGTGGGCGATCGCCAGGCGGGCGTCGCGGTCGCCGAGGGGGGCCTTCGACGAGTTCATCATCAGGTACGAGACCTCGGTGCGGTCCGACGAGACCGTCAGGTTGATGGCCCCGCTGTCGCGCAGCTGGGGGAGCACGCCGGCCATGTCGGCCGAGGTGGAGGTGTGCATCATGTTGATCTCGCCCTGCTCGAGCGCCGCGATGCGGGCGTCGCTGTTCTGCATGGGGCGGAACTCGATCGCGTTGAGGTACGGGTACGGCTTCCCGTCCGGGGCCGTCTGCCAGTACTTGGGGTAGCGGCGGACCTTGAGCGACTCGTCGCGGGTCCACGACACGAACGAGAACGGGCCGGTGCCGATGGGCTTGGTGGAGCAGTCCGTGGGATCGGCGTCGAGCTGCTTCTGCGCCATGATCCCCAGGCGCCCCGAGGCGTACAGGACGGCCGGGAACGCCACCCACGGCTTCTTGGCGGTGACCTGCACGGTGAGCTCGTTGATCGCCTTCACGTCCGCCACGTTCGACATCACGAAGCTGAAGAGCAGCGGGCTGCGCCCGGGGTACGTGCCGCGGTAGGCGTCGAGGTTGTTCTTGACGACCTTGGCGTCGAGGGTCGATCCATCGTGGAACGTGATGCCCGAGCGGAGGGTGATCGTCCACTTCTTGTAGGTGTCGTCGTGGTCGATCGCCTTGGCGAGGTACGGCACGTAGTTGCCCTGGGAGTCGGGCACCGTGAGGGTGTCGTAGATCGACCGGGCCACCTGCATCCCCGAGATGGCCAGCTCTGCCTCCGGGAGGCAGTAGCCCTTGTCGCTGACCTCGGCCTCCAGCCCGTACACCAGCTGGCCGCCGCGCTGCGGCGTGCCGGCCTGGTCGAGGCCGCTCTCGACGACCCCGGGTCCGCCGTCCGCCGTCGAGGCCTTGCCATCGTCGTTGCTCAGCAGGCTGCACGACGTCGCCACCACGGCCAGGCCTGCGATCAGCACGGCGATGCGGTGGTGAGGCCGGATTCGAGACGGTGACATGGTGGTGGCTCCTCGGAGGCCTGAGGGGAGCAGGCCGGTCACGGCGTCCTGTCGGCCCGTGCGCGACGAACTTGAGCCACCGGCAGCAGGCGGCATCCGGGGAGCGAGGCCCGAAAACGGTGGAGGCCCCGAGTAACCGACGGGGTTTCCCTCGCCAGCTCCTCGGGGCCGACCGTGCCAGGCGCCCGGGCCACCTCCCGAAGGCGGCGACCCGACGTTCCCGACGGTGCCTGTCGTGGCCACCGCGACCCGAGGGCCTCGGCGCCGAGCGACCGGCTGCCGGATCCCCTGTCCGTGGGCCCGAAGGCCTCGGTGCCGGGTACCGGCGGTGCCTGCTCTCCATCCCGCTTCCCCGGAGGGTTGCGGGCCGAGTGGCCGGCTGCCGGATCCCCTGTCCGTGGGCCCGAAGGCCTCGGTGCCGGGTACCGGCGGTGCCTGCTCTCCATCCCGCTTCCCCGGAGGGCTGCGGGCCGAGTGGCCGGCGGTGCCCGCTCCTTCGCTCCGGGGCCCGAGGGCTCCGGCGCCAGGTGGCCGGCTGGGCGTCTCCCCGCCACCGCGACCCGAAGGCCTCGGTGCCGGCTCGGCACCCGGATCCGGGTCCCGCTCCCGCCGCCCGGAGGCGACGCTCGCTGGATTCCGCATCCACCAGGAGCCGGTGGCGATTCGACCACCGAACCCACCCTCGTCCGGTCCTCCCAGCAAGCTGGTCGGTCCTTCCGGGGGCTTCCTGCCCGGTGCTCGTACCGCTCCGTGCGGCCTGGCGAGGGACACCATGCGCTGCGGCGCGGACCCTGGTCAAGGACTTTTCTGCCGTCCCCAGGGTTGTCCCCCAACCTTTTCCGTTCTCCCCAGGTTCACCACTGGGTTGCACAGGTCCATGCACAGTCCATCCACAGAACCGAGGGTCTCGTCGGAGTTGCCGCCGGGCGCGCCAGACTGTCCATCCGTCGTCCCGAGGAGGGTCCATGACCGAGCGAGTCACGATCGATGTCGCCGATGGCGTGGCCGATGTGCGCATGAACCGGCCCGACAAGATGAACGCGCTCGACGCCGCCATGTTCCTCGCGCTCGTCGAGGCGGGCGATGCGGTCGCCGCCGACCCGCGCATCCGGGCGGTCGTCCTGTCCGGCGAGGGCCGCGGGTTCTGCGCCGGCCTCGATGTCGAGGCGTTCATGGGCGGCGGCGACCAAGGAGGCGGCCGGCCCGGCGGCAGCGGCGCGGGTGTGCTCTTGGGCGGCCGGAGCGACGGCCGCATCGCCAACGTCGCCCAGCAGGTGGCGTACACGTGGACCGCGATGGAGGTGCCGGTGATCGCCGCGGTGCACGGCGTGGCCCTGGGCGGAGGCATCCAGATCGCGCTCGGCGCCGACATCCGGATCGTGGCTCCCGACGCCACCCTGTCCGTGCTCGAGATCCGCTGGGGCCTGCTGCCGGACATGACCGGGCTGCAGATGCTGCCGCGCTTGGTCGGCCTCGACGTGGCCAAGGAGCTCGCCTTCACGGGCCGCATGATCTCGGGCACCGAGGCGGTGGCGATGGGCCTGGCCACCCGCACGGCCGACGACCCGCGGGCCAGTGCGCTCGAGCTGGCCCACGAGATCGCCGCCAAGAACCCGGCCGCGATCCGCGGCACCAAGGCGCTCCTCAACGCCGCGGGCACGCGACCGCTCGCCGAGTCGTTCCTCGAGGAGACCCGGCTCATGACCGAGGTCATGGGGTCGCCCAACCAGATCGAAGCGGTGATGGCCTACTTCGAGAAGCGCCCGCCGGTCTTCACGGATCCGTCGCCCACCTCCTGAGACGGGCCGCAGACCGCGTCAGTACCAGGCGCCTCGGCTGCGCAGGACCTCTCGGAGGACCGTGGGGTGGTCGGTCATGATCCCGTCGACGCCGAGGTCGAGGAGCTCGTGCATCTCGTCGGGGTCGTCGATGGTCCACACGTGCACCTGGAGGCCGGCCGCGTGCGCCCGATCGACGAAGCGGCGGTCGGTGACCGCCACGCCCTTGTACTTGTGGGGCACCTGGGCGCAGGCGCCCTCGATGCTGCCCGTGGGGAGGCCGAACGAGCCGCCGCGCAGGCGGGCGATGGCCTTCGGTCCCAGCGAGGTGCAGAGGCGGGGACCGAGCGCGTCGCGCAACCGCTCGATCCGCTTGTCGGAGAAGGACCCCACGCACACGCGGTCGATCGCTCCGGTGCGCTCGATGACCGACACCAGGGCGTCGACGGCGCCGTCGTGCTTGGGATCGATGTTGACGCGGAGCTCGGGGAAGGTGCCGATCAGGTCCTCCATGAGCGGGATCGGCTCCCGGCCGTCGACCCGGGCCTGGCGGACCTCGGCGTAGGGGAGCTCGGCGATGACCCCGTTCCGATCGGTGACCCGGTCGAGGTGGTCGTCGTGGAACGCCAGGCAGATCCCGTCGGCCGTGACGTGCGCATCGGTCTCGACCCACTGGTACCCGAGGGCCACCGCGCCCTCGAACGCGGGCATCGTGTTCTCGGGCCAGGCGCCGGCTCCGCCACGGTGCGCGAAGGCCAGCGGGCCCGGGTGATCGAGGAACGGCCACTGGCTGGACGGCACGGCGGCAGGGTAGCGGTGATGCGCGTCAGGAACGGTGATAAGACGCTCGTGCACACCTCTCGACCCCCGGAGCCCCCCATGTCCGATCAGCGTGCAGTTCGCATCGGCACCGAATCCGTCACCACCGCCGAGAGCCTCGTGGTGGTGTCTCCCTTCGACGGCCACGAGATCGGTCGGGTCCCGCGCTGCGGCCCGGAGCACGTCGAGGCGGCCATCGCGGCCGCCAAGGCTCGGCTGGCCGAGCCCCTGCCGCCGTGGCGGCGGGCCGAGATCCTCGATGCCGCGGCGGTGGCCGTGGCCGCCCACCGCGACGAGCTGGCCACGATCATCGCCGAGGAGTCGGCCAAGCCGATCCGCACGGCGCGGGTCGAGGCCGAGCGCACGGTCATCACCTTCCAGTCGGCTGCGGTCGAAGCCCGCACGCTCGTCGGCGAGATCGTGCCGGTCGATGGTGCCCAGCCCGGCGAGGGCAAGCTCGCCTTCACCCTGCGCGTCCCGCGCGGAGTGGTGGCGGCCATCTCGCCGTTCAACTTCCCACTGAACCTCGTGGCGCACAAGGTGGCGCCGGCCATCGCCGCGGGCTGCCCGATGGTCCTGAAGCCCGCCAGCCAGACGCCCTTCTCCGCCATCCGCCTGTCGGAGATCCTGATGGACGAGTGCGGGCTCCCTGCCGGGTGGCTCAACGTCGTGACGGGGTCCGGCGGCACGGTGGGCGACCCGCTCGTCGAGCACCCCGACATCGCCGCCATCACGTTCACGGGCTCGCCCGAGGTGGGTTGGGGGATCGCGGCCAAGGCTGCCGAGAAGCACGTCGGCCTTGAGCTGGGCAACAACGCGCCGGTGATCATCGAGCCCTCGGGCGACTGGTCCACGGCCGCCGCCAAGATCTCGGTGGCCGGCTTCAGCCACGCCGGGCAGTCGTGCATCTCCACCCAGCGGGTCTACGTGCACCGTGACATCGTCGATCGGTTCACCGAGGCGCTGGTGCCCAAGGTCGAGGCGCTCGTGGTCGGTGACCCGCTCGACGAGGCCACCGACGTCTCGTCGCTCATCAGCCCCAAGGAGACCGACCGGGTCCGGGGATGGATCGACGAGGCCGTCGCCGGCGGGGCCAAGGTGCTGGCGGGCGGTGAGCTCGAAGGCGGGGTGCTGCGGCCCACGGTGCTCGCCAACGTCACCCCGGACATGGAGGTGTGCCGGTCCGAGGTCTTCGGCCCCCTCGTGGGGATCATCGCCTACGACGACTTCGACGATGCGGTCAAGCAGGCCAACGACACCCGCTACGGGTTGCAGGCCGCGGTGTTCACCGCCGACCTCGACACCGCGCTGCGCGCTTCCTACGAGCTCGACTTCGGCGGGGTCCTCGTGAACGAGGTGCCGACGTTCCGCACCGACCAGATGCCCTACGGCGGTGTCCGCGACAGCGGCAACACCAAGGAGGGCCCGCACTACGCGGTGCGGGAGATGACGCGCGAGCGCCTGGTCATCATCCAGCGATGACGGGCGGTTCCTCGTCGTGAACCAGCGCGAGCGGTTCTCGGCGCTGGTCCGGGCGCCGCGGGTGCCGCTGGGGGAGGGGTGCTGCGTCATCGCCAGCCACCTCGGCCACCCCGCCGATCCCAGCGCGGGGATGGCCGCGCTCGACGAGCTGGCCACATCGACGGGCGAAGCGGTCGACGGCCGCAGCGGGCGCCGCCTCGAGGGGATCAGCGCCCACCTCTTCGGCAGCGTGGGGCTGCGCGGCGATCGCGAGCACTACTACGACGCCCGGAACTCGATGCTGCCCGACGTCCTGCGCCGTCGGCGCGGCATCCCGATCACCCTCGCGGTCGTGGTCATCGACGTGGCCGAGCGGCTGGGCGTGCCGGCCACGGGAGTCGGGATGCCGGGGCACTTCCTGGTGGGCGACGGGCCCGCGCCCACGAGGTGGCTCGACGGCTTCGACGGTGGGACGTGGCTCGACGCCGATGGAGCGGTGGCCTGCTTCCGGTCGATCCACGGGGCCGGCGCCACGTTCGATGCGTCGTTCCTGGCGCCGACGCCTCGCCCGCAGATCCTGGCCCGGGTGCTCGCCAACCTGGCCGGCATCTACCGCACGGCCGGCGATCCCACCTCGCTGCTGCGGGCGCTCGAGCTGCGCTGCGACATCCCAGGCGTGGGTACGGCGCCACGTGCCCAGGTCGAGCTGGCCGAAGCCCACGTCGCGGTGGGCCGGACCGATGAGGCGCTCCTCGTGCTCGAGCGGCTCCTGGAGCGCGTCGACCCGCGGCGGCGAACGGCGCTCGAGGAGCGGATCGCCGGGCTGCGGGCCGTCAGGAACTGACGCGCCGGGCGCGTCAGCCTAACGGGGTGGGGACCGGCAGGTTGGGGAGGTGGGGCGACTCGTTGAGGCTCACCACCTGCTTGTGGCTGCCCACGGCGACCGCCCGGCTCACGCTCGTGTACGCCGGCTCGAACCACATGGTGCCGGGCAGCGAGAGGATGTCGGAGAGGTAGGCGTTGATCACGCCGCCGTGGCACACCAGCGCCACGCGCTGGTCCTGGTGGCGCTCGACGATGGCGTCGATGGTGGTGATCACCCCGGCGCGGAAGGCTTGGCGTCCGGCCTCGGCCTCGGGGGACAGCCACTCCTCGACCATCTTGTTCCACGCGGCTTCGTCGGCACGGAGCTCCTCGAGCGGCACGTAGAAGTTGAGGTGCGCGTCGAACTCCTTGAGGCCGTCGTCGAGCTGGAGGTCGAGCCCGGTCGCGGCGGCGAGCGGCAGGGCGGTCTGGTGCGCCCGGTTCATCGGGCTGGCGTAGATGGCGTCGATCGGGTGCCGGGACCACCACTGGGCCATCAGCTCGGCCTGCTCGACGCCCTCGGGCGCCAGGGCGGGATCGGCAGGGCCGTCGCCCCCGTCGATCCGAAGGGGCAGTCCGTGTCTGATCAGCCAGAGCTCCACGTCGGCGATGGTAGAGGGCGCCCGACCCCACGGTGACCAGCGGCAGCCGGCGTCCTGCCTAGGGTCGGGCGGTGCACGCTCCTGCCGGCCTCCACATCGTCGATCGCGCGTCCGACGAGGGCCTCGGTGCCCCCGTCGTCGTGGTGGTGCACGGTGCGATGGATCGTGGGGCCTCGTTCGGGCGGATCGCCCGCCAGCTGCCCGACATGGAGGTGGTCCGCTACGACCGGCGCGGCTACGGCCGGTCGATCGATGTCGGCACCGGCACCCTGGACGACCACGTCGCCGACCTGCTCTCGGTGATCGGGGACCGTGAGGTGGTGGTGTTCGGTCACAGCATCGGAGGCGTCATCGCCCTCGTCGCGGCGGAGCGCCGCCCCGACGTCGTGCGCTCGCTCCTCGTGTACGAGGCGCCCGAGCCCTGGGCCGCCTGGTGGCCGCACCGCAGCCCGACGCCGTCGACCGAGGCTCGAGACCCGGCGGACGAGGCCGAGGCGTTCATGCGCCGGGCGATCGGGGACCGGTTCTGGAACCGCCTGCCGGCCCGCACCCGGGCCGATCGCCGCGCCGAAGGGGAGGCGCTGCTCGCCGATCTGGCTTCGCTCCGGGGCCCGGCGCCCTTCGATGCGGCCGCCATCGCCGTTCCGGTCATCGCGGCATCGGGAGGGGAGACCACCTGGTGGCACAGCCGGGCCACCGAGGAGCTGGTCGCGGCCCTGCCCCACGGCGAGCACGCGGTGGTCGCCGGTGCCGAGCACGCCGTGCACCTCAGCCACCCCACCGCCGGCGCCCACCTCGTCCGGCGCGCGGTCGACCGCCAGACCTGAGGGCCAGGTGAGCGGCGGTAGCCTCGGCGGGCCATGTCCCGCATCCGTGACCTCCTCAAACGCAAGCCGCGCCGCACCGCGTTCGTCCTGAGCGGCGGTGGCAACCTCGGTGCGCTCCAGGTGGGCATGCTCCGAGCCCTGTTCGAGCGCCGGATCGAGCCCAATCTGATCCTGGGATGCTCTGTCGGCGCGCTCAACGGCGCGGCCATCGCCTCCGATCCGTCGCTGGTCATGGTCGGCCGGCTCCAGGAGATGTGGCGGGGCCTGGCGGCCGAGAACGTCATGCCCGCCGGCCTGTTCCCTGCGGTGCAGCTGGCGCGCAAGGGCGTGGCCATCCACGACAACACGAACCTCCGCCGGGTGATCGAGACCGTGCTGCCGAACACGCAGTTCGAGGACCTCGCGGTGCCGTTCCAGTGCATCGCCACGGCGCTCGTCGAAGGCACGGAGACGTGGTTCGAGACCGGAGCCCTGATCGACCCGATCATCGCCTCGTCCGCGATCCCCGCCGTGTACCCGCCCGTCGAGATCGACGGGCTCAAGTACCTCGACGGTGCCATCGTGAACGACGTCCCGGTCAGCAGGGCCGTCACCTTGGGTTGCGACCGCATCTTCGTCCTCCACGTCGGGGCGTGGGACCGGCCCCGGCCCGAGCCGAAGCGCCCCATCGACATGGCCACCTACGCCTACTGGCTCGCCCGTCGCAGCCGGTTCCAGCGAGACCTGGCCAGCATCCCGGCGAACATCGAGGTCCTCGTGCTCCCGCCGGGCAGCACGCCCATCATCAAGTACAACGACTTCGGGCACAGCGACGAGATGATCAGCAGCGCCTACCAAGCCACGTCGGCCTTCCTCGACGCGGCCGATGCCGATCACAGCGAGGACCTCGCGGCTGCGGTGCCCGGCGTGCGCCAGGAGGACCGGCCGCCGCCGGCCCCCGTGGTCGAGCCCTCCTCCTAGACCGGCCGTCCGGTGCCCAGGGCCCGCGCCGGACGATCCGCAGGTCGAAGAGGCGGAATCGGACAAACAGGCCGATCGACCTATTCAGGATCGTTGTGGGACTTCCGATGGATTACCCGTCAGGAAGCAAGCACCCCGCTGGGGTGACCAAACCACAACAATCAACAGGAGATCACCCCCATGCTGACCAGCTACGAATTCATCGCCAACTACATGCGTGCCCGTTTCGGTGACGACGAGCGTGGCGCCTCCCTCGTGGAGTACGCCCTTCTCGTCGCACTCATCGCCGTGGTGTGCATCGTCGCCGTGACCTTCCTTGGCTCCTCGGCCAAGAGCAAGTTCAACACGGTCGGCTCCTCGATCGGCGCCTGATCGAGGGCTCCTCTGGAGCTTTGGCAGCCGGGTCCTTCGGGGCCCGGCTGCTTGCATTTCCGGGACAAGTTCGCTCTGTGCTTCGCGCTCGATCGTGCGGCCACTTCCTCCTCGGTGTTCGAACCCGCCTGAACCGATCACCCCTTGAACGGGGTGGAACCATTCATCCGAAAACCGATCTGGAGATCAACCCCAAATGCTGACCAGCTACGACTTCATCGCCACCTACCTGCGTGCTCGCTTCGGTGACGACGAGCGTGGCGCCTCCCTCGTGGAGTACGCCCTGCTCGTCGCCCTCATCGCCGTGGTGTGCATCGTCGCCGTGACCTTCCTCGGGTCCTCGGCCAAGAGCAAGTTCAACACCGTCGGATCCTCTGTGGCGAAGTGATCGACTGCCCCTCCGGGGCCAAGTGGTGGCCGGTGGCCGGGTCCCTTGCTCAGGGGCTCGGCCACCGGCCGTTTTGACCGTGTGGCCCTTCAAGGACGAGGAGAGGGCGGCGCTGATATGGATGTCACGTGATATCCGTGTCACCCGAAAGGGTGAGAAATCTCTCAAGTCCATCGCGATATGCGCCGTTGGATGGGTCGTAGTACCCACCTCGTCTTCTGAAAGGGCGTCCCTCAAATGCTCACCACCTACGATTTCATCGCCAACTACGTCCGGGCTCGCTTCGGCGACGACGAGCGTGGCGCCTCCCTCGTGGAGTACGCCCTGCTCGTCGCCCTCATCGCCGTCGTCTGCATCGTCGCCGTGACCTTCCTCGGCTCCTCGGCCAAGGGCAAGTTCGAGACCGTCGGCTCCTCGATCGGCGCCTGATAGCTCCGTCTCGATCCTGTTGATCTGCGTTGTGATGGCCGGGCCTCGTGCCCGGCCATCGTCGCGCCCTGGGCGAGGGTCGCCGTAGGGTGCGGACATGAGCGATCGCCCCGTCACCCTCACCACCTCCGGTCCTCCGGAGACCGTGCTCGACGCCGAGCCGGACGCGCTGCTCCAGGCCCTCGATGCCGCGATGGACCAGCCCGAGGCGGACCGGCGGGCGGCTGTCGCCGCGGTCGTGGCCACCCAGCCCCGCTTCCTCGACGGATGGGCGCGGCTCGGCCAGCTCGGCCGAGACCCGATGGAGCGCTACGCCGCCTTCCGCGTGGGGTACCACCGAGGGCTCGACCGCCTGCGGGCCAACGGCTGGCGGGGCAGCGGGTACGTCCGCTGGGCCCACCCCGAGAACCGTGGCTTCCTGCGCGCCCTGCACGGCTTGAGCGTCACCGCCGGAGCGATCGGCGAGGACGATGAGGCGGAGCGCTGCGCCCTCTTCCTCAAGCAGCTCGACCCCACCTGGCCGCCCGCCGACCTCGACTGATCGCTATCGGGGCTCGTCGGGCACCCGGTACACCACCGCTTCGGGCTTGAGGGCTCCCGTGAGGAGGCCGGCGAGGTGCTCCGCCACCCATGCCGGCGAGTTCCACGCGCCCTCGCGGTGGATCTGCTCGAAGCGCTCGACGGCGGGGAACGCCTCGGGCTGCTGCCGCCGGATCTGGGTCTGCATCTCGGTGTCGACGACCCCGGGAGCCACCGAGTAGCAGTACACGCCCGGCTCCTCGGCTGCGGTGATCCGCGTGAACTGGTCGACGGCCGCCTTGGTGGCGCCGTACACGGACCAGCCTTGGTAGATCGACGTGGCGGCGCCCGACGAGATGTTCACCAGGACCCGGCGCCCGGTGGGCCCCGTCCGGCCGTGGTGGGTGAAGCAGCGGGTCCCGTTCATCACCCCGCCGATGTTCACCGCCAGGGCCTGAGCCACGTCGAGGGGGTCGTGGTCGCGCTGCGGGCCGACCGGTCCCAGGATCCCGGCGTTGTTGACCCAGAGGTCGATCGGACCGAGCTGGCGCTCGACCGCACCGGCGAAGGCCTCGAGGCGGTCGGAGTCGGTGACATCCACGGCACCGGTGAGCGCACGGACGCCCGACGGGGCCTTCGGCTCGGTCCGGGCGCAGAGCCCCACGTCGATCCCGAGCTCGGCGAAGCGAGCCGCGATGCCCTCGCCCAGCCCCTTCGAGGCCCCGGTGACGACCGCGACCTTCCCGCGGAGCAGGTCCGGGTCGAGCTCGAACGATGGGGTGGCGGGCACGGCTGAGACCGTACCCAACGCACCATCGCGGTCAGGCGGTGGCGGCCTCGGATGGCGCTGGTGCCGTGTTGGCGTCGAGGGCCAGCTTGGTGATCCAGGTGGTGGTGCCGCCGACCTCGCAGCCGCGCCACACGTCCTTCGCCTGGGTGGGCTCGGCATCGGGGAGCCGGCCGACCACTTCGCCGGGGGTGCTGCGGCCAGTGCGCTCGAGGATGACGACGCCCTGATCGGTGAACGCCACGATGCGGGGCTTCCACGCCACCTTGGTGACGGTCAGCATCACCGCGATGCTGAGCACCACCATGGCGACGATGGCGATCACCGGCCCGGTGATCGGGATGAGGACGAGGGCGGGCACGCCGCCGAGCAGCGACAGGACCCGAGTGACCGGGTTCTTGCCTTCGTAGCCCACGGTGGCCCAGCGGACCTGCTCGTCGGGACCGACCGCCTCCTGGCACGTGGCGGCCAGCTCGGCGCTGGCCGTCGCGATGGCCTGCTTCTTGTCGTCCATGCGGGGCTCCTCCGTGGGTCGGACCGGTTCCGATCGGCAGGAGACCCCGAGGATGTGAGGCGTGGCGGTATCAGTCCTCTTCGGAGAAGAAGACGTTCTTGATCTCGGTGTAGGCGTCCATGGCCTGCATGCCGAGCTCTCGGCCCAGGCCCGACTTCTTGTAGCCACCGAACGGCGCCTCGTAGCGGACCGACTTGTTGGTGTTGACCGACAGCGTCCCGGTGCGCAGCGACTTGGCGACGCGGATGGCACGGGTGGCCGAGCCGGTCCACAGCGAGCCGGAGAGGCCGTAGTCGCTGTCGTTGCTGATGCGGATGGCCTCGTCCTCCGAGTCGAACGGGAGGATCGAGGCCACCGGGCCGAAGATCTCCTCACGTGCGATGCGCATGTCGTTGGTGACGTCGGCGACGACGGCAGGGGAGAGGTAGAAGCCGTCGCCCTCGGGCACGTCGCCACCCGACACCAGGCGGGCGCCCTCACCCGTGCCGATGCCGATGTAGTCGAGCGAGGTCTTGCGCTGGCCCTCGGAGATCATCGGGCCCATCTCGGTCTCGTCGCTCAGCGGGTCGCCGACCTTGATGGCCCGGGTGGCCGCCTCGAAGATCTCGAGGAACTCGTCGTAGACGGGACGCTCGACCAGGATCCGGGAGCGGGCGCAGCAGTCCTGGCCGGCGTTGCCGAACACCGACATGGGCAGATCCCTGGCGGCCTTCGAGATGTTGCCGTCGGCGAACACCACCGCGGCGGACTTGCCGCCGAGCTCGAGTGACACGCGGGCGATGTGGTCCGCCGACGACTTGAGGATGGAGGCGCCGGTGGTGGTCTCGCCGGTGAACGACACCTTGGCGGTGCGGCCGTCGGCCACGAGCGCATCGCCGATGATGCCGCCCGGACCGGGCAGCACATGGACGTTCTCGGCGGGCACGCCGGCATCGACCAGCACGTCGCCCAGCAGCAGCGCGGTGAGCGGCGTGAGCGATGCCGGCTTGAGGATCACCGGGTTGCCGCAGGCCAGCGCCGGGGCCAGCTTCCAGCAGGCGATCAGCAGCGGGAAGTTCCACGGCACGATGAGGCCCACAGGGCCGACCGGCTCGCGCAGGACCATGTCGATGCCTGCGTCCTGGACGGGGATGACCGTGCCGAAGTGCTTGTTGGCGGCACCGGCGTAGTACTCGAACGTGCCGGCGCCGGCGCCCACCTCCCAGCGGGCATCGCCCATGGGGTGGCCGGCGCCGCGGGCCTCGGCGGTGGCGAAGAGGTCCTCGCGCTCCCGGAGCAGCTCGGCCACCTTGTGCAGCACCCGGCCGCGCTCGGTGGCGTTGGTGCGGGCCCACGGGCCGCGCCCGTCGTCGAACGCCTTGTGGGCGGCCGCCAGCGCCAGGTCGACGTCGACCGCGCTGGCCTTGGCCACCTCGGCCAGCGGCTGGCCCGTCGCGGGCTCGATGACCGTGAAGGTGGCGCCTTCGGCGGCGTCTCGGCGGGTGCCGGCGATGATCAGCTGCTCGGTCATGTCGGGGTGTCCTCCAGGCGGCCGAGCACGTCCCGGCGTCGATTGCCGGGGCACCCGGCTCGGGCGGCATCATACGGGCGACCGACTACGGCCCCGAATGGGCCACCGAGGATGTGGAGATCGCAATGGCTCGTCTGGATGGCAAGGTCGCACTGATCACGGGTGCGGGTGGCGGGATGGGCCGGGTGGCGGCGCTGCGGTTCGCCGCCGAGGGCGCCAAGGTCGCCGTCGTCGATGTCACCGAGAAGGCCGAGGTCGTCGAGGAGATCGCCGCCGCGGGCGGTGAGGCCATCGCGATCGCCGCCGACGTGCGCCACTTCGATCAGGTCGAGGCGGCCGTCGCGAAGACGCTCGAGGCCTTCGGTGGGCTGACCACGCTCTACAACAACGCCGGCGTCAGCCTCGGCGACGACGATGACGTCACGTCCACCCCGGAGGAGACCTGGGAGCTGACGATGGACGTCAACGTCAAGGGCCTGTGGCTGTGCTGCAAGGCGGCCATGCCCGCCCTGCTCGACAGCGGCAACGCGTCGATCATCAACGTCGCCTCGTTCGTCGCCCACCTCGGTGCCGCCACCCCGCAGCTCGCCTACACCACCTCCAAGGGCGCGGTGCTGTCGATGACCCGTGAGATCGCGGTCATCTACGCCCGCAAGGGCCTGCGGGCCAACGCCCTCTGCCCGGGCCCGGTGCTCACGCCGCTGCTCGCCAAGTACCTGTCCGACGACGAGAAGCGCAACCGCCGCCTCGTCCACATCCCGATGGGCCGCTTCGGCACCTCCGAGGAGATGGTCAACGGCGCGCTGTTCCTCGCGTCCGACGAATCCAGCTTCATGACCGGCCAGTCGCTCCTCATCGACGGCGGCATCACCGCCGCCTACACCACCCCCGAGTGACCTCCCGCCCCCTCGTCCTGGCGTAGCTCCCGTCGTCCACCGACCGGGATCCACCCCAGAACGGCGGGGTTAGTGTCTGCGAGCGCCGTCACCACGTCTGGGGAGAACCAATGGAACGCGTCACGCTCAGCCTCGATCAGCTCAAGTCGATGATCGGGGACGGGTCGGTCGACACGGTGCTGGTGGCCTTCCCCGACAACCAGGGGCGCCTCGTCGGCAAGCGGGTCATGGGGCAGTACTTCCTCGACACCGTGGCCAACGGCTCGATCGAGGCGTGCAACTACCTGCTCGCGGTCGACGTCGAGATGAACCCGCTGCCGGGGTACCGGGCGTTCAACTGGGAGCAGGGCTACGGCGACTTCTCCGCCATCCCCGACCTGAGCACCATCCGCCTGGTCCCGTGGATCGAGCGGACCGCGCTCGTGCTGTGCGACGTGGTGGAGGAGCACGACAAGGTCACGCCCGTGGGCGTGTCGCCCCGCGCCATCCTGAAGCGCCAGGTCGAGCGGGCCGCCGAGCTGGGCTTCCTGGTCAACATCGGCGCCGAGCTCGAGTTCTTCTTGTTCAAGGACTCGTACGCCGAAGCCGCGGAGAAGCGCTACCACGGCCTGGTCCCGCACTCCGACGTGGTCGAGGACTACCACATCCTCCAGACCACCCGCGACGAGTACATCATCCGCGACATCCGCAACGGCCTGCAGGCCGCGGGCGTGCCGGTCGAGTTCTCGAAGGGCGAGGCCGGCAAGGGCCAGCACGAGATCAACCTGCTCTACGCCGAGGCCGTCGAGATGGCCGATCGCAACACCATCTACAAGAACGCCGCCAAGGAGATCGCCGACAAGCACGGCCGGTCGCTCACGTTCATGGCCAAGTACGACATGGACGAGGTCGGGTCCTCGTGCCACATCCACTCGAGCCTGTGGGACCGCAAGGGCAAGAAGTCGCTGATGTGGGACGCAGCCAAGCCCGACAACATGAGCGACACGTTCCGCCACTGGCTGGGCGGCCTGGTCCACGCCTCCCGTGAGCTCGCCCTGCTGTTCGCCCCCACGGTCAACTCCTACAAGCGCTTCCAGCCCGACTCGTGGGCGCCCACCGCGGTGGCCTGGGGCCTCGACAACCGCACCTGCGGCCTGCGCCTCGTCGGCCACGGCCCCGCCTACCGGGTGGAGTCCCGCATCCCCGGTGCCGACGTGAACAGCTACATCGCGTTCGCCGGCGTGATCGCGGCGGGCCTCCACGGCATCGAGAACGAGCTCGACCCCGGCGACGCGTTCGTCGGCAACGCCTACGTCGACCCCGACGTCGAGCACATCCCGTCGACCCTGGTCGAGGCCATCGACCTGTTCAAGCACTCCGACGTGGCCAAGGCCGCCTTCGGCGACGAGGTCCACCACCACCTGCTCAACTCCGCCGAGCAGGAGTGGGCCGCCTTCAACCGCGCCGTCACCGACTGGGAGCTCCGCCGCAACTTCGAGCAGATCTAGGCGTCCGCCGGCCCCTGCCAGCCTCGAAATCGGACATTGCACGAAACATCCCGAAAGGGATGGCTTCGCTGTCAGACCCCCTGCGTACCGTGGGGGCATGTCGACCACCACCGCCACCGCCCTTGCGGCGCTCGAACGGGCGGAAGCGTCGGTCGAGGCGTTGGTCGGGGTGGAGCTGGATCCGGCGGATGTGACCGCGGCGCTGGAGCTCACCCGGCGGATCGAGCACCTGGGGCGCCGGATGTACGCGGTGGAGGTCGGCGTGCTGGAGGCAGTCGAGGCCCGCCGGCTGCACCGGCCGGACGGCCATGCCTCTGGCCGGGTGTTCGTCGAGCAGGCCAACCACCTGTCGTCGGCCGAGGCCAAGCGCCGCGACCGGGCCCGCCGGATGCTGGCCGAGATGCCGGGGGTGGCCGCTGGTCTGGCCGGTGGCCTGTTCGGCGCCTGTCAGGTGGAACGGATCGCTCGGGTCTTCGTGAACCCGCGCGTGCAGATCGAGCTCATCGCGCTCGATGCCCAGATCGCCGTGCTGGCTGCAGCGCTGCGGTACGAGGAGTTCGACCGGCGCCTCACCAACTGGGTGCGGGAGGCAGATGAGGACGGCACCGCCGACCGGTCCCGGCGGTGCCACGAGAACCGGCGAGCGCGCCTCACGCAGGACTTCGACGGCGGCTGGGAGCTCCTCGCCCAGCTGGGCAACCTGTCGGGCGCGCAGATGCACACCATCCAGCAGACGTTCGTGCGAGCCGAGTTCGAAGCCGATTGGGCCGAGGCCTACGCCATCCATGGCGAGCGGACCACCATCGAGCACCTGGCACGCACCTTCGACCAGCGCGATGCCGATGCCCTCGAGCACATCTTCCTTCTCGCGGCTGACGCGTTCGCCGCCGCTCCGGGCGGGTCCCGGATCGATCTGTCGATCGTGATGGACCATCTCACCTTCGAGCGCGAGGTCGAGCGGGCCGCGGGCGCGCACCTCGATCCGCGACCCGCGCCGGACCTCGGCCCCCTGCCGATCGAGCTCGATGACGAGCCGCTCGATGACGTCGAGGCAGAGGACGAGGAGCGGCACCCTGGCAACCGGTTCCGGTGCGAGACGATCGAGGGTCATCCGATCGACCCGACCGAGGCGTTCGCGGCGGGGCTGGTCGGGAAGGTCCGGCGGACGGTGGTGGGGTGGGACGGGGTCGTGCTCGATCAGTCGGGGCTCCACACCTTGTTCACGGGTTCCCTGCGCCACGCGGTGACGGTGTCGTCGAGCCGGTGCTACTGGCCGGGCTGCAACGTGTCGGTCCGGCATTGCCAGATCGACCACCTCGAACCGAGGCGGGCCGGTGGGAGGACCAACCCCGGCAACGGGGCACCCGCTTGTGGCCGGCACAACCGACTGAAGGAGCACGGCTTCACGGTCTTCCGCGACCGCCGAGGGAACCTCCACGTCCTGCGTCCCGACGGCACCGAGATCGAGTAGCTCCTCTCCGCCACCCCGGCTCCGGCCGGGGCCGCGGCGCGCCCGCTCACCTCGGTACCCTCGGCGCCATGGCTGCTGCTGGTGGTACTGGTCCTGTCGGTCCCTATCCAGGACGGGTCGGCGACTCCGAGGAAGCCCGCGATGAGTACGACCGGCTGCGGCGGCGGGTGCTGTGGACGATGCCCTCAGGGCTGTACCTGATCGGGTCGCGCGCGGGGGAGCGGCGGAACCTGATGACCGCCAACTGGGTCACGCAGGTGTCGTTCGAGCCGAAGCTGATCGGCGTCGGCATCGAGAGGCCGGCCGTGACCCACGAACTGATCGCCGAAGGCGGCACCTTCACCGTCAACACGATCAGCCGGGAGGACCGGGCCATCGTCCGGAAGTTCACCAAGCCGTGCGAGTGGGACCCCGCCGCGTCGACGCTCAACGGCTTCGCGGTGCACGAGGGCGCCACCGGCACCCCGATCCTCACCCAGGCACCGGCGTACCTCGACTGCGAGGTGCGCCAGGCAGTGGAGGTCGGCAACCACACGTTCTTCATCGGCGAGGTGGTGGACGCGGACTTCCAGGTGGACGACGAGGCCACCGAGGTCCTCCGCATGGAGGACACCCGCATGAACTACGGCGGATAGCTTCCGGACATGACTGACGCTGCACGGATCCCTGAGCACGGACGCGACGCCAAGGAGCTGCTGGCCGACATCGAGGCCCGCCACGCAGAGGACATCGACTGGCGGGGTGGGCGGGCGTTCAGCCTCGTCTACAACGTCGACGACCACGAGCACGAGGAGCTGATCGAGCAGGTCGGCCTGCGCTACCTCCACGACAACGCCCTCAACCCGTTCAAGTACCCGAGCGTCCTCCAGATGGAGCTCGACGTGATCGCCATGGCCGCCCAGCTGCTCGGTACCCAGCCCGACGCCGGGTCGATGAGCTCGGGCGGCACCGAGAGCATCTTCTTGGCCGTGCAGGTCGCCCGCGACCACGCCCGCACCGTGCGCGGCATCGCCGAGCCGCAGCTGCTGACGCCGTCGACGGCCCACCCGGCCTTCGCCAAGGCGGCCAAGTACCTCGACATCGAGCACATCCTCGTCCCCGTGGGCGATGACGGCCGGGCCGACGTGGCCGCCACCGAGGCGGCCATCACCGACCGCACCGGACTGATCGTCGGGTCGGCGCCGTGCTACCCGTACGGCGTCATCGACCCGATCACCGACCTGGCCGCCATGGCCATGGAACGAGAGATCCTCTTCCACACCGACGCCTGCCTCGGCGGCTGGATCCTCCCGTGGTGGGAGCGGCTCGGCGAGGACGTGGCTCCCTGGGACTTCCGCGTGCCCGGGGTGACGTCGATCTCCGCCGACATCCACAAGTACGGCTACACGTTCAAGGGCGCGTCCACGGTCCTCTACAAGAGCCGGGACCTCCTCCAGCTCCAGTTCTTCTGGTACGACGAGTGGCCCGGGGGCCTCTACGCCTCGGGCACCGCGGCCGGCACCCGCTCCGCAGCCCCGATCGCCGGAGCGTGGGCAGCCATCAACCACCTGGGCGAAGACGGGTACCTCCGGTTGACCGAGATCGTGCGCGAGACGAGCCACCGGCTCCAGGCGGGCATCGAGGCCATCGACGGCCTGCGCCTCACCCACCAGCCCGACCTGTCGCTGTTCGAGTTCGGGTCCGACACGCTCGACATCGGGGCCATCGGCGACGTGATGGACGACCGCGGCTGGAACCTCGATCGCCAGCAGGGGGGCCTCCACCTCATGATCTCGCCGTACCACGCCCGCATCGTCGACCGGTTCCTTGCGGACCTGGCCGACGCGGTCGCCGCCCACGGCGAGAGCCGCGGCGTCGAAGCCTCCTACGGCGGCCTGCCGGGGGCCTGACCCGGCCGTGACCGAGGTGGTGGGCGCCGTGCTGGTCGGAGGGGCCAGCTCCCGCATGGGCACCGACAAGGCGCTGCTGCCGCTCGACGGCACCGCGATGGCCCACCGAGTGGCGGCCGCGCTGGTGGCTGGCGGCGCCGGCGCGATCGAGCTGATCGGCCGCGACCCGGCTCTCGGCCGGGCGCTCGATCTCCACGACCTCGTCGACGGCTGGGGCACCCGTGACGATCGTTGGAAGGGGATCGGGCCGCTGGGCGGCCTCGCCACCGCCGTCCTCGAGGCGCGTCCGGCGCACGGGTCCGCCGATCCGGCACGGGCCGGCGACGACGTCATCGTGGTGGTGGCGGCGTGCGACCAGCCCAACCTCACCGGACCGCTCGTGCGGCGCCTGGTCGACGCCCTGCTGGCGGCGCCCTCCACCATCGGCGCGGCGGCCGCGATCACGGCGGACGGTCGGCGCCACCCGCTCCCGTCGGCGTGGCGCGCCTCGGCCGGGCCCGCACTCGTCGCCCTGATCGACGGGGGTGCCCGGCGCGCCGATGCGGGGTTCGGTGCGGTCGGTGTGATCGACGTCGCGGCGGACGACGAGGTGCTCATCGACCTCGACACGCCTGACGACGTGCACAGATGGCTCGACGGGCGTCGTCCGCCTGCGGAGCGCGCTCCCGAGTGACGGGCGTCTCGCCCCGTACACTGCTTCCACGCCCCTTCGACCCGGAGAGACCCTTGGACGTACCTGAGATCGACATCGCCGAGGCGGCCAGCCGGATCGCGGCCGGGACCCCGGTCATCGACGTCCGGGAGCTCGACGAGTACCTCGACGGCCACGTGCCGGGGGCGCCGCTCATCTCGCTCGCCACCGTGCCCGACCACCTCGACCAGATCCCCACCGAGGGCGAGGTCCTGATCATCTGCAAGGTGGGGGGCCGCAGCCGCCGGGCTGCGGAGTACCTGCGGGCGCAGGGGATCGATGCCATCAACATCGCCGGCGGGACCATGGCCTGGATCGACGAGGGCCACCCGGTGGTCGACGGCGAAGATCCCGGCTCCTGACCCGTGGCCTGGGAACGCAGCGATCCAGGGCCCCAGACCGGGGTGGGCAACGAGGACGACGACCACGTCTGGGTCGATGACGACGCCGCGTTCGGGGCGATCATCGACGAGCTGCTGCAGGTCGAGGCGTTCGGCATCGACACCGAGTTCCACCGCGAGCGCACCTACTACCCGCAGCTGGCGCTGATCCAGCTCTCCTGGAACGACCAGAAGGCGCTGGTCGACCCGTTCGCGGTCGACATGAGCGCCTTCGCCCGGGCGCTGGAAGGCCCCGCGGTCGTGGTGATGCACGCGGCCAGCCAGGACCTCGAGGTGCTCGACCTCGCGTGCGGCGCCCTGCCCCGCCAGCTCTTCGACACGCAGATCGCGGCCGGGTTCGTCGGCCACTCCCTGCCCAGCCTCGCGGCGCTGGTCGAGCGCTTCTACAACGTGCACCTGCCCAAGGGCGACCGCCTCACCGACTGGCTCCGCCGGCCCCTCGGCGGCGATCAGCGCCGCTACGCCGCGGCCGACGTCGAGTACCTGCTCGGGTTGCGCACGCAGCTCTGCGACCTCCTCGCCGAGCGGGGCCGCCTCGACTGGGCCCTGGCCGAGTGCGAGGTCATGCGGGCCAAGGGCCGCGTCGTGCGGGCTCCGGAGGACGCGTGGCTCCGCATCAAGGAGGCCCGAACCCTGCGAGGCGAGGTAGCCGCCGTCGCCCGGTCCGTCGCCGCCTGGCGCGAGCGGCGGGCGGCCGAGCTGGATCAGCCGGTGCGGTTCGTGTTCTCCGACCTCGCCGTGGTGGGCGTCGCCCAGCGGCGGCCCAAGACGATCGAGGATCTGCGCCGCATCCGGGGCGTCGACGAGCGCCACGCCAAGGGCAAGGTGGGCGAGGCGGTCCTGGCGGCCGTCGAGGCGGGTCGGGGTCAGACGGTCAGCCGTCCTGACGGTCCCACCTACGACCTGGACCGCCGGCTGCGGCCGGCGGTGTCGCTGGTGGCCGCCTGGGTCAGCCAGCTCTCGCGCGACCTGGAGATCGAGACCTCCCTGGTGGCCACCCGGTCCGACATCGAGGCGCTCCTGGCCGGCGATCCCGCCGCCCGGCTGGCCGTGGGCTGGCGGGCGGAGCTGGTGGGCGAGCGCATCCGCCGCCTGGTCGAGGGTGAGGCTGCGCTCGCCTTCGACGGCTCCGGGAACCTGGTGCTCGAGGATCGCCGCGTCCCGCCCACCTGACGCGGCCCGGTCACCCGCCTGCCACGTCCCTGTCGCGGCCCTGCCACCAGGGGTTCATCCGCAGCACGGGGACCCCACGCCAGCCACCGACGACGGTCGGGGAGGCCCGTGAAGCCCCCGTGGACAAGGGCGCGAAACGTGCTGCCACCTGGTGATCTCACCGAATGCGGCGCTCAGGCCGCGTTCCGGTACACTTGCCCTTCGGATTACGCCACCTCTTCGGGAGTTTGGCCCATGAAAAAGGGTCGTCACCGCCGTTACGAAGAAGCTCGGGAGCTGAAGCGCTCATCGGAGCCATCATTCAACGATTTGATTGATCGCGCAGATGAGCGTTCCTGCCCTGAGTGCGGCGCCGATCCTGGTCACGACCACGCCGGTTGGTGCATGGCGCTGACCGACGATGCTCAGCAGGAAGCCGACGACTGGGCCTGAGCCCGTCGTCTCCTGCGCTTCCGCTCCCGCTCCCAACTGCAAACAGGTCCTCTCGTGTCTTTTTCCGCGCTCCGCAACGTCGCCCTCGTGGCGCACGTCGACCATGGCAAGACCACCCTGGTCGATGCGCTGCTGCGTTCCACCGGCGTGTTCTCGTCCCACCAGACCGGTGGGCTCGTCGACCGGGTGATGGACTCGAACGACCAGGAGCGCGAGCGGGGGATCACCATCCTCGCCAAGGCCGCCTCCGTGCAGTACGGCGATGTGAAGATCAACCTGGTCGACACGCCCGGCCACGCCGACTTCGGCGGTGAGGTCGAGCGGTCGCTCGAGCTGGTCGACGGCGTGATCCTGCTGGTCGACGCGGCAGAGGGGCCGCTCCCGCAGACCCGCTACGTGCTCTCCAAGGCCCTCGCGGCCGGGCTGCCCTCGATCCTCGTGCTGAACAAGGTCGACCGCCAGGACGCCCGTCCCGACGAGGTCCTCGACGAGGTCTACGAGCTCTTCATGGACCTCGGCGCCTCCGACGACGACATCGAGTTCCCGATCATCTCGGCCATCGCCCGGGACTCGAAGGCCGTCGTCGGCATCGGCATGCCGGGCGAGGGCGACGACCTCACCCCGCTGCTGCAGTGCATCATCGACACGGTCCCCGAGCCCAAGGTCGACAAGGACGGGCCGCTGCAGGCCATCGTCACCAACCTCGACGCCTCCGACTACCTCGGGCGCCTCGCCATCGGGCGCGTCAAGCGCGGCACGATGCGCAAGGGCGAGCGCGTGGCCCTGCTCGACGAAGAGGTCATCGAGGGCGGCAAGCCCGTCGAGCGCAAGCTCGGCAGCCTCATGGGCTTCACCGGCATCGGCCGCGACGACGTCGACGAGCTCCAGGCCGGCGACCTGTTCGTGGTGGCCGGGTTCCCCGAGGTCGAGATCGGCGACACCATCGCCGATCCCACCAACCCCGAGGCCCTGCCGCGGCTCAGCGTCGACGAGCCCGTCCTGCGCATGACCTTCGGCGTGAACACCTCACCGCTGGCCGGCAAGGAGGGCAAGTACCTGACCTCCCGCCACCTGCGCGACCGCCTCGAGAAGGAGGTGCTCGGGAACGTGTCCATCCGTCTCGAGGACACCGACTCGCCCGACGTGATCGAGGTCGCCGGTCGCGGTGAGCTCCAGCTGGCCGTGCTCATCGAGAGCATGCGCCGCGAGGGCTACGAGCTGCAGACCAGCCGTCCCGAGGTCATCGTCAAGGACATCGATGGCAAGAGGCACGAGCCCCTCGAGCGCGGCGTCTGCGACGTCCCCGAGGAGCACGTCGGCACCGTCACCCAGGCGCTCGCCCCTCGGAAGGGCACGGTCACCGACCTGCGCCCCGGTGACACCGGCCGTACCGTCGTCACCTTCGAGGCTCCGGCCCGCGGCCTGATCGGCTTCCGCAGCCTGCTGCTCACCGCCAGCCGTGGCACGGCCCTGCTGCACACCCACAACGCCGGGTGGATGCCGTGGGTGGGAGAGCTCCCGCACCGCCAGGGCGGTGCCATGATGGCCGACCGCACTGGCACCACCACCGCCTATGCGCTCGACAACCTCCAGACCCGCGGCGTGCTCTTCGTCGGGCCTGGCGAGGCCGTGTACGAGGGCATGATCATCGGCGAGAACAGCCGGCCCGACGACATGATGGTCAACTGCGTCCGTGAGAAGCAGAAGACCAACATCCGCACCCACTCGGCCGACGAGGCCATCAAGCTGACCCCGCCCAAGGTGGTCACGCTCGAGTCGGGCATCGAGTTCATCGCCGAGGACGAGCTCGTCGAGGTCACCCCCGAGAGCATCCGCGTGCGCAAGCGGATCCTCAAGGAGCAGGACCGCCGCCGCCTCAAGCGGTAGCACCCACCCCATCTGGTTCTGGGCCGTAGCGTTCGGCCCATGGTCGATGTGGTCTTCCAGGATCTGTGCCTCGACGTGACCGCCGGCGGCGGGCGCCCCGCCGCGGTGGCCGAGTTCTGGGCCGCCGCGCTCGACCTGACGATCAGCGGCGCCGGCGGCGAGGACTCGAAGCTCAGCCCACCGGCCGGCGTCACGTCGGCCCGCACGGTGTGGGTGAACGCCGTGCCCGAGGCGATGGAGGCCAAGGCGCGCGTCCACCTCGACCTCTGCCTCCCCGGTGGCGACCCGGCGCCGCTGCTGGCGGCCGGTGCCACCCTCGTGCGGGCCGCCGATGAGGAGCGGGCGTGGCACGTACTCGAGGATCCCGACGGGATCGTGCTGTGCGTGTTCGACCCGTTGACCGTGGGGTCGGGCCAGCTGGGCGTCTACGAGCTGGTGGTCGACGCGGTCGATCCAGAGGCCATCGCCGGCTGGTGGGCCGACCGGACCGGCGCCGCGGTGCACCGCCATCCCGACCGTCCCTTCGTGTGGCTCGAAGGCGTGCCGGGGTTCCCGTTCCAGCGCTGGGAGTTCAACCCGGTCCCCGAGCCCAAGACCACCAAGAACCGCGTGCACTGGGACGTCACCCTCGAAGACGCCACCGTGGCCGATCTCACCGCCGCCGGCGCCACGATCGTGACCGACCCCGCGCCCGACGCGCGGTGGACGGTCCTGGCCGACCCGGAGGGCAACGAGTTCTGCGTCTTCGCCAAGGCCGGCTGACAGCGGACTGCGGCAGACCAGCCACCAGGGACCGTCGGCGCGCCGGGGCGATGCGTCAGCCGTCGTCGCGGTGGCGGACCGCGGGATGGGGGACGTAGACCTCGGTGCCCTTGCGCTGCACCCGGTCGCGGAGGTGGGCCTCGACCATGGCGAAGACGTCCTCGCCCACCATGGCGCCCAGCTCGTCGCCCAACGTCTCGTAGACCGGGTTGGCACCGATGAACGCGTCGTCGGCATCGGTGCACCACCAGTGGAAGTCGTGGCCGCCGTCGCCCCAGTCGCGGCGCTTCCACTCGCGCACCGTCGAGGTGACGTGCCCGAGGTCGTCGGTCTCGTCGACGCGGCGGAGGGGGAGCTGCCAGCACACCTCGGGCATGACATCGAGGTGGCGCTCGCCGGACGCCTCCGCCATGTGGTGGAAGGCACAGCCGAGGCCGGCGCCGTCGAAGCCCGGGCGGTTCAAGAAGACGCACGCATCTTCGACGAGCAGGGTGGTGGTCTCGCCCTCGTCGTTGGTCTGGGTGATGCCCTGGGCCAGCCCCTCGTCGCGGAACTGCCACTGCTCGGCCGTCAGCCGCTCGGCCATGGCCTGGGTGTGGGCGATGTCGTCGGGCCCGGTGAAGTGGGCGCCGTACGAGCAGCAGCCCTGCACGGCCTCGCTGAAGTCCTCGGTGAGCACGCCCTGGCACCCGCGCCCGAAGATGCAGGTCCAGTTGCTGGTGAGGAACGTCACGTCGAAGAGCCAGGTGCGATCTTCGGTGGGGTCGTCGAACGACACCCATTCGTGGAGGTCCTGCGGCTTGGGCACCGGTCGAAGCTACTCCCACCCGCGCCCACCGGCGGACGCCTACCTTCGGGCTCATGGAACTGCCCCTGCGCACCGCCACGGCCGACGACATCGACGGCCTCTGGGACCTCTTCCGCATCGGGTTCGGGGCATCCGAGCGCCGGCGCGAGGAGTGGGTCTCGGGGCTCGACCCCGCCCGTGCCCTGATCGCCGAGGGCCCTCGTGGCGAGGTGGCGGCGGCATCGCACATCCATCCGTTCGAGCAGTGGTTCGGCGGCCGCCCCGTCCACGTCGGGGGGTTCTCGCCCGTGGCCGTGCTCCCCGAGTTCCGCCGACTCGGCCTGGGGAAGGCGGTGACCGCCGGGCAGTTCGCCGATCTGCGCGACCGCGGCGAGGTCGTGTCCGGCCTGTACCCCGCGTCGCTGGCCCTGTACCGATCCGTGGGCTTCGAGTGCGCGGGGTCGTACGTGCACCGGCGGTTCCCGGCCGGCGACCTGGCGGGCATCCGCCCCCGCACCGAGGTGGCCGTGCGGCGGGGCACCGTCGACGACGTCGAGGCCGTCCACCGGTGCCACCTGGCGGCGGCGCCCCACCGGGACGGCACGGTGAGCCGGGACCACGGGTGGTGGGCCCGGCGGCTCCCGCCCGACCTCGAGGGCACCATGCTCTACGTCGTCGACGCACCAAACGCGCCGGGCGAGCTCCTCGGGTACGCGATCTACCGCCACGGCTCCGCTCGCCACCCCTACGACTACTCGGTGGTGGTGAGCGAGGTGCTGGCCGCCGATCCCGACGTGGTGCGCGCCCTCTGGCGGGTGGTGGCGAGCTCCGGGTCGCAGGCACCCGACCTCGACGTCATCGGTCCGGCCGAGGACGACCTCTTCTTGATGGTCGACCACGCCGCGCCCGATGTGGTGCGCAGCGAGATCCGCTGGATGCTCCGGTTGATCGACGCGCCGGGAGCCGTGGCGGCTCGGGGCTGGGCCGCCGGTGTGGAGGGCTCGGTCGACCTCGCGCTCGTCGACGAGCACGCGCCCTGGAACAACGGCACCTGGTCGCTGCACGTGGCCGACGGCCACGGCACCCTCACACCGGGCGGCGACGCCACCGTGGAGGCGTCGATCGGAGGCCTGTCGAGCTGGTGGAGCGGCTACGCCACGGCCACCAAGCTGGCGCGCACCGGACACCTGCGCAGCGCCGACCACCGGGCCCTGGCCACGATGGACCGCCTCATCTCGGCCGCACCACCCGTCCTGCCCGACTTCTACTGACGCCGCAGCCCGGCCGTTAGCCGAGAGCTGTCAGTCGTACGCGTGCTCGTCGGGCTCGCTCAGCAGGTTGATGGCCTTCTCGACGGCGCGCCGGGCCCGGGTGAGGCGCTTCTCGTCGACGGGGTACTCGGTGCCACCGGCATCGATCGATTCCCGCAGGCGCAGGATGGCCAGATCGGCCAGCTCCTCCGCGATGCCCTCGAGCCGACCCCGGATCTCTTCGAACTCTCCAGCCATGGCCGTCGATTCTGCCAGGCCGGTCTGACAGCCGAACCACAGGCCGTGCTCAGGCCGGCGGAGCGCTGGGCAGCGAGTTGAGGGCCCGGACCAGGCGGTGCAGCTCGCCCACCTGGAACGGGTTCCACACCATGGCGAGGCGGGGCAGGTCGAGGTGGTCCCGGCCCGACACTTCGGCCGAGAGCGGTGCGGTGGCCGTGATGGCGCCTTCGAGGAGGCACGGCGAGAACTGATCGTTCAGCTGCTCGATCTCGCTCGTGCTGGGGGCGCTCCGGACGCGGACGATGAGCCGCTTCCCGACCCAGCGCAACGAGTGGTAGTTGCGCCAGAACCCGAGGATCTCGGTGACGGCCGCATCGCAGCTGTCGGTGATGAGGACCCGCTCGAGGTCGTCGTCGGCGACGAGGCCGCGGGTGACGACCTCGTGGTCGATGAACGAGGCGAACCCCTCCCAGAAGGTGCCGCCGGGGGCGTCGAGCAGGACGATGGGGGTGGGCTCGGCCTTGCCCGTCTGCTGGAGGGTGAGCAGCTCGAGGGTCTCGTCGAGCGTGCCGAACCCGCCCGGGACGGCGATGAACCCCTTGGACTCCTTGACCAGCATGAGCTTGCGCGTGAAGAAGTACTTCATCGACACGTGCTTCGGGTCGTCGTGGATGACGTCGTTGGCCCGGGTCTCGAACGGGAGGCGGATGCTCACGCCGATCGACTTCGCCGGCCCGGCGCCCTCCATGGCGGCGAGCATGATCCCCGGCCCGGCGCCGGTCACCACCATCCACCCGGCCGCCGCCAGCGACGATGCCACGTCGTGGGTCTGGCGGTACACCGGATCGGTGGACGCCGTGCGGGCCGAACCGAAGATCGTGACCTTCGGCTGGTCCTTGTAGGGCGCGAACATCCGGAACGCGTGGCGCATCTCCTCGATGGCCGATGCGGTGATCTTGAGATCGAGCCGGTCGGTGTGGTCCTGGCCCAGGTGCACGCCGGTGGCCAGGATGTCGAAGATCTGATCGACGTCGGTGGTGACGCCCGCGCCCGCGAGCAGCGAGCGGATGCGGTCGTCGACGGTGGGATCGTCGGTGTGGGTGTGGGCCGCCGGCTCGTCCGCCGGCGTGTGGGGCCCGATCGGCTGCGCCAGATCCTTGGCGGAGGAAGAGGGGTCGGTCATGAGGTCGTCAGCTTCGCACGGAGGTCGGTGCTGCGGTGACCGCGATCAGGCCGGCTGGGGTGCCGTGCCGTACAGCGTGGTGCGCTGCTCGAGCCGGCGGCCCAACGGCTCGACCACGGCCCGGAACCCGGCTTCGTCCATGCCCTGACCGTGGCTGGCCCCGGCCGCCCGGGAGATGTTCTCGTCGATGAGCGTGCCGCCCAGGTCGTTCACCCCGGCCTGGAGCAGCTGGCGCACGCCGGGCACCCCGAGCTTCACCCAGGAGGCCTGGATGTTCGGGATGAACCCGTGGTAGGCGATGCGGCCGACGGCGTGCATCAGCACCACCTCCCGCCAGGTGGGCCCGCGGCGGGCCCGCTTGCGGAGGTAGATCGGCGAGGCCATGTGCACGAAGGGCAGCGGCACGAACTCGGTGAAGCCGCCCGTCTCCGCCTGGAGGTCCCGGGTGCGGACCAGGTGCTTGGCCCACGACCGCGGGTGCTCGATCGACCCGAACATGATCGTGACGTTGGAGTGCAGGCCGACCGAGTGCGCGGTGCGGTGGGCGTCGAGCCACTCCTGCGTGTTGACCTTGTCGGAGCAGAGGATGGCCCGGACCTCGTCGTCGAGGATCTCCGCCGCGGTGCCGGGCAGGGTGGCCAGGCCCACGTCGACCAGGCGCTGGAGGTAGGTGGCCAGCGGCTCGTCGAGGCGCTTGGCGCCCTCGGTGACCTCGAGGGCGGTGAAGCCGTGCACGTGCATGTCGGGCACCGCGTCCTTCACGGCCCGGGCCACGTCGATGTAGTAGTCGCCGTCGAAGTCGGGGTGGATGCCGCCCTGGAGGCACACCTCGGTGGCGCCCATCTCGCGGGCCTCGACGGCGCGCTGGGCGATGTCGTCGAGCGTCAGCAGGTACGGCGTGCCCCGCAGGTTGAGCGACTTGGGGCCCTTGGAGAAGCCGCAGAACTGGCACTTGAACGTGCAGACGTTCGTGTAGTTGATGTTGCGGTTCGACACCCAGGTGACGGTGTCGCCGATCACCTCCTGGCGCAGCTCGTCGGCCAGCTGGGCGACGGCAGCCACCTCTCGGCCGCGCGCCGAGAAGAGGGTGGTGATCTGGTCCTCGTCGGGCACGTCGCCGCGGCGGACCGCGTCGAGCACCTCGGCGACGCGGCCGGTGGCGCGGGCGGGGCCGGGGATGAGGTGGGGCGGATCGGCATCGAGACCGACGTACCACTGCGTGGAGCGGCGGCCCACGAGGATGACCTCGGCACCGTCGCCCACGTTGCGGACCTCGCCCACGGTCTGCGGGTGCACCGCGCCGGGGTCGTCACGGCCGAGGCCCTCGGCGTCGGAGCGGTCCATCACGGCGAAGTGGAGGTCGGGGTGCACCCAGGTCTGAGGGGCGGTGGCGTACTCGGGGTAGATGGTCAGGCGGGGAGCCAGCTCGAAGCCGGCCTCCTCGGTGACCGAGCGCAGGCGGTCGCGATCGGGCCAGGGGCGCTCGGGGTTGACGTGGTCGGCGGTGACGGGGGAGACCCCGCCCCAGTCGTCGATGCCGGCATCGAGCAGCACGCCGAAGTCGTCGGAGAGGTTCGGCGGGGCCTGGAGGTGGATCTCGGCCGGAAGGATGAGGCGGGCGAGGGCGATGGCCTCGAGGTACGTGTCGGGCGGGCACGGCGGCGCCTGGTGCATGCCCGTACCGGCCTTGGGCAGGAAGTTCTGCACGATGACCTCTTGCACGTGGCCCCACCGGGCGTGGCTGGCCGCGATGGCCTCCAGCGCCTCGATGCGGTCGGCCCGGTCCTCGCCGAACCCCACCAGGATCCCGGTGGTGAAGGGGATGTGCAGCTCTCCGGCCGCCTCGAGCGTGGCGAGCCGCCGTTCGGGCTCCTTGTCGGGGCTGCCCCGGTGGGCGTCGAGATCGGCGCGGAGCGACTCGAGCATCATCCCCTGCGACGGCGACACCGCTCGGAGCGCGTCGAGCTCGGGGGCGTAGAGGGCGCCGGCGTTGGCGTGGGGGAGCAGCCCGGTCTCGGTGACCACGAGCTGCGCCATGGCGACGAGGTAGTCGACCGTGGAGGCGTAGCCGTGCTCGGCGAGCCACTCGGCGGCCACGGGGTAGCGCTCCTCGGGCCGCTCGCCCAGGGTGAACAGCGCTTCGTGGCAGCCTGCGGCCGCACCCTGGCGGGCGATCTTCAAGACCTGCTCGGGGGTGAGGTAGGGCGCATCGAGCCGGGCGGGAGGCTGGGCGAACGTGCAGTAGCCGCACTTGTCGCGACACAGCATGGTGAGGGGGATGAACACCTTGGGCGAGTAGGTGATGCGCGTCCCGGTGGTGGCGTTCCGCTTGGCGCGGGCCTGTTCCATCAGCTCGGGCAGCGTCTGGTCCCATGCGGGACCCGGGTGCGGCGACATGGGCGGCAGGCTACCTGCGCCCCCAGGTGCCGCGGCTCCCTTCGGCCGGGTCCCGCCCCGGTTCCCGGTCGGGATCCTTGATCTCACAATCAGTGACAGAGATGTCACTCCTTGAGGTTCCCGTTCGGGGGCCGATGGAGGGCCATGGCGTTGCGGCGGTCCCGTTCCCTCCACCTCCGAGCGTCCGGCCTGGTCGCCGCGCTGGTCGCCTCGAGCGTCCTGGCGCTGGCGGCTCCGGCCGCGTCCGGTGCCACCGCAGCCACGCCGGTGATGGGCGCAGCCCGCGTGTCGGCCGCCGACCTGGCCGGCTACTTCCGCTCGAAGGGCAAGGTCGCCCACGCCACGGTCTCCATCGACGTGCTCGCCGGCTACTACGTGAGCGAAGGCCGCGACGAGGGGCTGGCGGGCGACATCGCCTTCGCCCAGTCGATCGTCGAGACCGGCTGGTTCACCTTCTCGAGCAGGACCCCGGCCGCCTTCAACAACTTCTCCGGGCTCGGAGCGGTCGACGGCGGGTCCAGCGCCGCGTCGTTCGCCAGCGCTCAGCTGGGGGTGCGGGCGCAGATCCAGCACCTCCGGGCCTACGGCGACGCATCGGTCACCACCGCCAAGCTCGCCCACCCCTTGGTGGATCCGCGGTTCTCGCTCGTGGCCCCCAAGGGCAAGGCGCCCACCTGGGAGCAGTTCGGCAACGGCACCTGGGCGTCGGACCCGGGCTACGCCGCCAAGGTGCTCGGGATCTACCAGCAGATCCTCG
The DNA here is from genome assembly GCF_049993875.1 of Aquihabitans sp. McL0605. Lineage (NCBI taxonomy): Bacteria > Bacillati > Actinomycetota > Acidimicrobiia > Acidimicrobiales > Iamiaceae > Aquihabitans > Aquihabitans sp. McL0605. The sequence goes on along the minus strand of NZ_CP188252.1, from coordinate 136,457 downwards.
CCTACGCCGGCACCACGACGGCCGACTGGACGCCCTTCAACTCGTCATCGTCGGTGGTCTCCCAGGCCTACGGCGACATCTTGGCGCGCGGTGCGTCGGCGGCCGAGAGCTCCACCGCCACCTCGGCGCTCGACGCCGGGACGATGACACCGAGCGGCCTGATCGCCTCGCTCGTCGCTGGTGAGGGGGCGGTGCACGGCCAGCCGGTCGCCCGGCTGTACCTGGCCGCGCTGGGTCGCCTGCCCGACCGTGGCGGGCTCCAGTTCTGGACGCGGCGCCACGCTGCCGGGTGGGGCCTCTCGTCCCTGGCCAAGGAGTTCCTCGCCTCCACGGAGTACGAACGGCGCTACGGCACCCCCGACGACGCCGGCTACGTCGCCCTCCTCTACCAGAACGTCCTCCACCGCCCGCTCGACCGGGCCGGCTCCGACTTCTGGGTGCGCAAGCTCGCCCTCAGATCGATGTCGCGCCGCGGCCTGCTCGTCCAGTTCAGCGAGTCGAACGAGAACCTGAAGAAGACGGCGGCCACCACGGAAGCGGCGCTCGTCTACGTCGGCATGATCCTGCGGCCGCCGGACCCCTCGGTCCTGGGCTGGTGGGAGACCAAGCGGGCCGGTGGCGCACCGCTGTCGGACCTGGTCGACCTGGTCTACGGCTCCACGGCCTACCTGCACCGCTTCTCGGCCTGACCGTCGGGGTCAGAGGAGCGACGCGGCCTCGGGGTCGACGAGCCAGATCACCCGGTCCGACGAGATTCGCGACGCGGGCAGCTCCTCGCCCGCGACGATGGCGGCGAGGGCCTCGGCCTTCTCCGTGCCGGTGACGGTGACCACCGCCAGGCGGGCCCGGGCGATGCCGGCCAGCGTGAGCGTCATCCGCGGGAAGGGGTTGCGCCCGCTCGGATCGTCGTTCATGGCGACGAGCCGGCCCGGGTCGGAGCTGAGCGCCGCCGAGTCGGGGAAGAGCGAGGCGGTGTGGCCATCGGCCCCCATGCCCAGGTGCACGAGATCGATGCGACCGAGGTCGCCCAAGCGCAGCTGGTACGGATCGGGCCCCTCGGCGCACCGCATCAGGTGGGTGGCGTTGGCGGCGCCCACCCGGTCGAGGAGCGCCTCGCGGGCCAGGCGGTAGTTGGACTCGATGTCGTCGTGGGGGACGCAGCGCTCGTCGCCCCAGTAGACGTCGACCTTCCACCAGTCGATCTGCGAGCCGGTGACGTCGGCGAGGCGCTCGTAGCAGCGCCGCGCCGTGCTGCCCCCGGAGAGGGCGATCGAGAAGGTGTCGAGGGCGCGGGTGCGGAACGCGTCGATCACGCGCTGCGCGAACGCGGCCGGGACGTCGTCGGTGATCACGAGCTCGCCGGGCAGCGCCATGGATCAGGGTCGTCCGGTGAGCTCGTCGGCCTTGGTCTGCAGCGACGCCAGCAGCTCGTCGAACGCCTTCGCGAACGACGCGACGCCTTCGTCCTCGAGCTGCACGGTGACGGCTTCGAGGTCGATCCCGATCGCCGCCAGCTGGTCGATCACCGCGTGGGCGCCGGCCAGGTCGGCGTCGGCCGTGCGCGCGACGGTGCCCCCGGCGTCGAACGCTTCGAGGGTGGCCTCGGGCATGGTGTTGACCGTGTCCGGCGCGATGAGGGTGTCGACGTAGAGCGTGGGCGGGTAGGCCGGGTTCTTGGTGCCGGTGGAGGCCCACAGCGGCCGCTGCACCTGGGCACCGCGAGCGACCAGCGCATCCCAGCGCGGGCCGCTGAAGCGGTCGAGGAACAGCTCGTAGGCGAGCTGCGCGTTGGCGACGGCGACCTTGCCCTTCAGCGCCAGCGCCTCGGGGGTGCCGATGGCGTCGAGGCGCTTGTCGACCTCGGTGTCGACCCGGCTGACGAAGAACGAGGCGACGCTCGAGATGCGGTCGAGCGGGCCGTCGTGGGCCTCGAGGCCCGACAGGTACGCATCGATCACCTCCTCGTAGCGGTTGACGCTGAACAAGAGGGTGACGTTGACGCTTCGGCCCCCGGCGATGACCTGCTCGATGGCCGGCACGCCCTCGGCGGTGCCCGGGATCTTCACGTAGAGGTTGGGCTCGTCGATCCGGGCGTGCAGGCCCTGGGCGGCGGCGATGGTGCCCGCGGTCTCGTGGGCCAGGTTGGGGGCCACCTCGACCGAGACGAACCCGTCGAGCCCGTCGGTCTCGTCGTAGATCGGGCGCAGCAGGGCCAGCGCCGACTCGATGTCGGAGATCACCAGCTCCCAGTACGCGTCGCCCACCGGCGTGCCCGCCGCGATCAGCGCCGAGAACTGGTCGTCGTAGACGGCCTGGCCCTCGATGGCCTTCTGGAAGATCGAGGGGTTGGAGGTGAGGCCCCGGATGCCGCGGTCGAGCCAGCGAGCGAGCTCGCCGTCCTCGATCCAGTCGCGGCGGAGGTTGTCGAGCCAAGGGCTCTGGCCGCCGGTGGTCAGCAGGTCCTGCAGCTTGGTCATGAGGTGCCTCCCGGCGGGTGGGGGTGGTTCAGTCGTCGATCTCGGCGAGCAGGGCGCGGGCCTGCTCGGCCACGTGGTCGGGGTTGATGCCGAGGTTGGCGAGCACGAGCGCGCCGGGCGCCGAGGCGCCGAACCGGTCGATGCCGACGGAGTCGCTCGCCCAGCGCTCCCAGCCGAACGTGACCCCGGCCTCGACCGACAGCGTGAGGGCCTCGGCGGGCAGCACGTAGGCCTGGTACTCCTCGTCCTGCTCGTCGAAGTCCTCCCAGCACGGCATGGACACGACGCGCACGGCGATCTCCTCGCCCGCCAGGGTCTGGGCGGCCGCGAGGCACACTGAGACCTCGGAGCCCGTGCCGATCAGGATGATGTCGGGCAGGTCGTCGTCGGTCTCGGGTCCGAGCTCGGCGACGATGTAGGCGCCGCGGCTCACGCCGTCGTTGCCGGCGGTGCCCTCGATGACCGGGAGGTCCTGGCGGCTGAGGACCAGGGCGGTGGGGCCCTGGTGCTCGATGGCGTCGCGCCACGCCGTGGCGGTCTCGTTGGCGTCCGCGGGGCGGACCACGCGCAGCCCGGGCATGGCCCTCAGGGACGCGAGGTGCTCGATGGGCTGGTGCGTGGGGCCGTCCTCGCCGACGCCCACGGAGTCGTGGGTCCAGCTGTAGATGACCTGCAGGCCCGAGAGGGCGGCCAGCCGGACCGGCGGGCGCATGTAGTCGGCGAAGACGAAGAACGTGCCGCCCACGGGGATGATCCCGCCGTGCGCCGACATGCCGTTCATCACCGCGCCCATGCCGTGCTCGCGGACGCCGAAGTAGATCTGCTTGCCACCGGGCGTCACCGACGTCAGCTGCGCCTGGCCCTTGAGGAGGGTCCCGGTGTTGCCCGACAGGTCGGCGCCGCCGCCGATCAGGCCTGGCACCGTGGCGGTGAGCGCGGCGAAGCACTGCCCGCTGGCCACCCGGGTGGCCACCTTCTCGCCGGGCTCCCAGGTGGGCAGGGCGTCGGCCCAGCCCTCGGTGCCGGTGCCGGCGAGGACCGCGTCGAGCGAGGCGCGATCCCCGGTGAACGCGTCGAGCCGCTTCTCCCACGCCTCGCGGTGCTCGGCCCCCTTGGCGCCGGCCGCGGCGTAGTACTCGGCGACGTCGTCGGGGATGTAGAAGGTCTCGTCGGGCGGGAAGCCCATGACCGTCTTGGTGGCGGCGATCTCCTCGTCGGAGAAGGCCTTGCCGTGCGCCGCGGGGCTGTCGGTGAGCTTGGGCGACGGGTACGCGATGTGGCTGCGGACGACGATCAGCGACGGCTTGTCGGTGACGGCCATGGCGCGCCGGATGGCGGCCTCGAGCTCGTCGAGGTCGTTGGCGGCCTCGCCGAGGTCCTGGACGTCCCAGCCGTAGGCCCGGAAGCGCTCGGGGGCGTTGTCGGACAACGACAGCTCGGTGGGGCCGTCGATGGTGATGTGGTTGTCGTCGTAGATGTAGACGAGGCGGCCGAGGCCGAGGTGGCCCGCCAGCGAGGCGGACTCGTGGCTCACGCCCTCGGACAGGTCGCCGTCGCCGCAGATCACGAACGTGTGGTGGTCGCAGATCTCGGGACCGAAGTGGGCCCGAAGGTACTGCTCGGCCACGCCCAGCCCGACGCCGTTGCCGACCCCCTGGCCCAGCGGGCCCGTGGTGACCTCGACGCCGGCGGTGTGGCCGCGCTCGGGGTGGCCCGGCGTGCGCGAGCCCCACTGGCGGAACTCCTCGAGGTCCTGCAGCGACAGGTCGTAGCCCGTGAGGTGGAGCATCGAGTAGAGCAGCACGGACGCGTGGCCGGCTGAGAGCACGAACCGGTCGCGATCGGGCCACTCGGGGTGCTGCGGGTCGTAGCGCATGATCCTGGTCCACAGGACGTGGGCCAGGGGAGCGAGGGCCATCGCCGTGCCCTGATGGCCGCTGTTGGCCTTCTGGGGCATGTCCATGGCGAGGCCACGGATGGTGTTGATGGCGCGGAGTTCCAGATCGTCGGTGGTCATCGGTGCTGCCGGGGTCGAGAGACGGACGCCTCACCCTACCCAGCTCGGACATGGACCCTTCCCAGCGCCGGCCCCGGACGCCTGACCAGGGTTGGCGTGACCGTCGCCACAAATCTGACGAGGCGTCAGAGACTCGTTACGCTGGGCCCACAACACCTGGCCTAGGGGGTCCCCAATCGTGATCGTCCACGATCGTCTGTACATCGGTGGAGAGCTCGTCGAGCCGGCAGGAACCGGCACCATCGACGTCATCAACCCGTTCACCGAAGAGGTCGCGGGCCGAGTGCCCGACGGCACCAACGCCGACATCGACCACGCCGTCTCTGCTGCTCGCACCGCGTTCGACACCACCGACTGGTCCACGCGGCCCGTCGCCGAACGCTGCGCCATCCTGGCGGCGGCCTCCGCGGGCATCCAGGCCCGCATGGACGAGCTGACGCAGCTCATCTCCACCGAGATGGGCAGCCCGTCGGGCTGGGGCCTGTTCGGCCAGGTGCTCGCGCCGAGCATGATCCTCGACTACTACGCCGGCCTGGGCGAGACCTACGCCGTCGAGGAGACCCGGCCCGGCATGTTCGGCCCGGTGGTCGTCCGCAAGGAGGCCATGGGCGTGGTCGGGGCGATCATCCCCTGGAACGTCCCGCTGTTCGAGGCCGTCATGAAGGTGGCCCCGGCAGTCGTCGCCGGCTGCACCATCGTGCTCAAGCCGTCGCCCGAGACCGCGCTCGACCCCTACGCCTTCGCCGAGATCATGGAGGAGGCAGGGCTGCCCAAGGGCGTGCTCAGCATCGTCCCCGGCGGCCGCGAGGTGGGCGAGTACCTCGTCACGCACCCCCTGGTCGACAAGATCACCTTCACCGGCTCCACGGCTGCCGGCATGAAGATCGGTGCCGCCTGCGGCGCCCTGCTCCGTCCCGTGACCCTCGAGCTCGGCGGCAAGTCGGCCGCCATCGTCCTCGACGATGCCGACCTGGCCACCGTGATCCCCAACCTGCTCGACGCCGGGATCATGAACAACGGCCAGGCCTGCGTGGCCACCACCCGCATCTTGGCCTCGCGCACCCGCTACGCCGAGGTGGTCGATGCCTTGACCGAGGCCGTCGCCGCCATGGTCGTGGGTGATCCGCTCGATCCCACCACTCAGGTCGGCCCGGTCGTGGCCCAGCGCCAGCGCGACCGCATCCTCGGCCTGCTCGAGACCGGCCGCGGCGAGGGCGCACGCGTCACCACCGGTGGCGGGCGCACCAGCCACGAGAAGGGCTGGTTCATCGAGCCCACCGTGTTCGCCGATGTCGACAACAAGATGACCATCGCCCAGGAGGAGATCTTCGGTCCCGTCCTGTCGGTCATCCCCTACGACGACACCGCCGACGCCGTCCGCATCGCCAACGACTCGCCGTACGGCCTCGGCGGCTCGGTCTGGGGTGGCGCCGACGAAGCGACCGCGATCGCCCGTCAGGTCCGCACCGGCACCATCCAGGTGAACCACTTCGGCATGGCGTTCGGCGCCCCGTTCGGTGGCTACAAGAACTCCGGCCTCGGCCGCGAGCTCGGCCCCGAGGGCGTCGATGCGTTCATGGAGAAGAAGGCCCTCAGCCTCGATCCGGCTGCCGGCTGAGCACCCGCCCGCACTGACGATCCGTCCCCGCCGGCCCGAAGGTCGGCGGGGACGGTCGCGTTTGGGCACAATCGTGGGCAGGCATCGACAGGAGCAGGGGAACCGATGAGCGACAAGCCGTTCGAGCTCGGTGGGGTCAACCACCTGGCACTGGTGTGCCGGGACATGGCGGCCACCGTCGCGTTCTACGAAGGCGTCCTGGGGATGCCGCTGATCAAGACCATCGAGCTGCCCTTCGATCTGGGCCAGCACTTCTTCTTCGACTGCGGCGGCGGCGACTCCCTCGCCTTCTTCTGGTTCCCCGATGCCGAGGAGCCCCAGGAGGGCATCAGCGGTCCCGGCTGCCGCCCCGACCGGGGCCGCCTCACCAGCGCCATCGGATCGATGAACCACGTCGCCTTCCAGGTCCCGCCCGAGAAGCTCGAGGAGTACCAGGCCAAGCTGCGGGCCGCCGGAGTGGAGACGAGCGAGATCGCCAACCACGACGACAGCGAGTACGGCCTGTCCGAGGCGTGGACCGAGGACACGTTCGTGCGCTCGCTCTACTTCCAGGACCCCGATGGCATCCTGCTGGAGTTCGCGGCGTGGACCCGCGGCTTCGGTCCCGGCGACACCACCCACGTGCCGAAGGGCGCGGTGCGGCCCGCCCCCTGACGGAACCGTGAGGGCCTCTGCCCGTCGGCCGCTCAGCGATCGTCGTCGAAGAGCAGCACCGTGGCGCTCATGGCGTGCACGAAGTGCCGCTCGCCCACCGGCCCGATCTCGGCTCCGCTGAACATGCCGGCGGTGGCCCCGCCCTCGACGTGCTCGTTCACGATCCTGGCGTCGTGGTCGGGCGCGGGGAACAGGTTGGTGCCCCGTCCGGTGCAGGTGAACACGAGGGCGGCGGCGCCGGGCTGATCGGCGAGGAGGTCGCGAAGGTCCTCGTCGGCGGTGACGGCGTCGCGCACCTGGAACTGGACCGTGCTCCCGACCTCGATCTCGGCTCCCACCGCCACGGCGCGCCGCTCGTGGTCGGCGCCCAGCACGGCGCGGATCAGGAAGTCGCCGCTCTCGAACTCCAGCTTGTGCTCATCGAGCACGAGCCCGAGCTGCAGACCGCGTGCCATCCGCGACCGATCCTCTGGCGTGGCCGCCTCGGCCTGGGCCATGAGCCGGTCCAGCGCGGGCTGGCCCGCGATCTCCTCGATGACGTTGCCGGTGGCCTTGGTGACCACGAGGGGCTCCCCGACGGGCCGGCAGCCCTGGGACACCACAGCGTGGGCGCCGATCCCCGGCGGCAGCAGGAGCGCCACGGCCCCTTGGCTCGTGGTGCGGCCGTCGGCGACCAGGCGGTTGCCGCCGGGGCCCGATCCCGCCGACGCCAGCCCACCCACGACCGTGAGCCCGGGAGCTCGGCTGGTCACGTCATCGACGAAGGCGTCGACCGGGAACGAGAACGGATCCGCGACCAGCACCACGGTGGCGCCGGGGAGGGCCAGGTCGACATCGGCCGAGACCCGCCACGCGTCCTCGTGGCGGACCACGTCGATCGGGAGCGCCCGGGCGATGCGGGTGGGGGAGTGCCTCGACTGCGTGCCGAACCGCATGGCGAACAGCGAGATCGCTGCGCCCTGCTCCACCTCCTGGTCCCCGGCGAGCACCGCGGCCGCGGTGGCCCCGATGAGGGCACCGGGTCGCAGCGTGGCACGGACCGCGGCGGCGATGTCCTCGAGCGCCCCCGCGAACGGAGGGGTGACGAACACGATGGCGGCGTCGGGCGCATCGCCCATCTGGTCGAGGATCTGGCCGACCACCTCACCGACGGCATGGGTCGCCAGCGGGTGCTGGGACAGGGCCGCGGCGAACGCCACGGGTCAGCCCTCGGCGGGCGGGAGGAGCGTGAACGGGACGGTGGTGACGTGACCCATGTCGATGCGGACGCCCGCTTCGACCGTGCCGTAGTCGTCGAACGTGAGCTCGGCCTTGACGAGGCGGTAGGCGAACTTGCCCGGCTCGACCTGGAGCGGCTGCACGTTGCGAGCGACCTGCTCGCCGTCTCGCGAGTAGATCGTCTCGAGGGCGCCGGTGCCGGGCTCGTCGGGCGCGCAGCGCACCAGGACCACGAGGTGGGGCTCCAGCGTGACCGGGACGGGGGACGGGGCCGCCAGCGAGAAGTGGATCCCGGTGAGATCGATGCGGGTGGAGGGCCCGGCCACCTGACGGAGCTCGATGTTCTCGATGAAGACGGCCGCGACGATGTCCATGCGCCGACCGTATCTGCCCGTCACGCTGGGAAGGAACCCACATGAACGCGTCAGGTCGGGCGTAGGCTTGCCAGGATGGCCGCCACCGAACCGGTCCTCTCCACGCGGGAAGCGATCATCGTCGAAGCCCGGCGGTGCTTCGCCGAGCACGGCTACGAGGGGACGTCGCTCAACGAGATCGCCGAGGCGGTCGGCATCCGGCGTCCGAGCCTGCTGCACCACTTCCCGTCCAAGGACGCCATCTACGCCGAGGTGTTCCGCATCAGCCTGGCCGAGTGGTCGATCCGGGTGGAGGACGCCGTGGGCCGCTCCGCCGAGGGCTGGACCAAGGTCGACCTGGTCATCACCGCCGGGTTCCGCTTCTTCCAGGAGAACCCGGAGTTCGTGAGGATCGTCCGCCGGGAGGCCCTGGAGGGAGGCGCCCACCTGGGCATCGACCTCGGCGCCGCGCTCCGCCCGTTCATGATCCGGGCCGAGGGGTGGTTCGAGAAGGAGATGGCGGCGGGCCGCTTCCGTCGGGTCGACATCGAGCAGATCCTGCTCACCGGCTACGGCGTGATGCTCAGCTACTTCAGCGATGCGCCCTTCCTCGAGAGCCTGCTCGACCGGGATCCGCTGGCCCCCGACGCGCTCGAGGCGCGGCTCACCCACGTGCGCAACCTGTTCCACGTGGCGCTGTCGCCCACCGCCCCCTACCTGTAGACGCCGGACCAGCCTGCTGATCGGCTGCCTCGGAGCGGCCGGGGGCCAGTCAGTAGGATCGCTCGCCATGTCTGCACGGACCCTCAGCGAGGCCGATTCCAAGATCCTGCTGGCCGCCCACGGCGTCCCCTTCGCTCCGGAGCGGGTGGTCAGCTCGGTCGACGAAGCGGTGGCTGCCGCGGCCGAGGTCGGGCTCCCCGTGGTGGTGAAGCTCAACGGCGATGCCATCGCCCACAAGACCGAGCGGGGTCTCGTGCGCCTCAACCTGGCCGACGGCGACGCCGTGGCCGACGCGGCCAGCTCGCTGCTCGAAGCGGCCACGCCCGACGATGGCGAGGTCGGCCTGCTCGTCGCGCCCATGCTCAAGGGCAACCGCGAGCTGATCGCCGGCCTGGCCGACGATCCGCAGTTCGGGATGACCGTCATGGTGGGCGTCGGCGGCATCCTCGCCGAGGCGATCGCGGATGTCGCCATCCGGCCGGTCCCGATCAGCGCGGTCGACGCCGCCGAGATGATCGCCGAGCTCCGCACGCAGGCGTTGCTCGGCGAGTTCCGGGGCGAGCCCGCGGTCGACCTCGACGCGCTCGCTGCCGTGGTGCTCGGCCTCTCGGCCGCCGCCGAGGCCGACCCCTCGATCCGCTCTGCCGACCTCAACCCGCTGATCATCGTGGACGGCAGGCCCATCGCCGTCGATGCCCTGGTCGAGGTGGCCGACGGCCCCGGCGATGCCGGCGGTCCCATCGGAGCCCGTCCGGCTCGGCCCGGCGATGCCGCGTTCCGGGCGCTGTTCGAGCCCAAGGGCATCGTGGTCGCCGGTGCCTCCAGCCACCCTGGGAAGTTCGGGTTCGTCAGCCTCCACAACGTGCTGGCCGCCGGGTACGAGGGTGCCGTCGCCGCCACCAACCGGGAACGGGCAGAGGTGCTGGGCATCCAGACGGTCGCCGACATCGCCGAGCTGCCCGACGACACCTACGACCTGATCTTCGTGTGCACCCCGGCTTCGGTGAACACCGAGCTGCTGAAGGCGGCGGCCGCCAAGGGCATCCGCGCGGCGTTCGTCACCTCGGCCGGCTACGGCGAGGCGGGCGAGGCCGGCATCGCCGCCCAGGCCGAGCTGGTGGCGCTCTGCGACGACCTGGGCATCCTGCTCGCCGGGCCCAACGGCCAGGGCGTCGTGTCCACGCCGGCCCACCTGTGCGCCCAGATCGTGGCGCCGTACCCGCCGGCCGGGGCGATCGGCGTCGCCAGCCAGTCGGGCAACTTCGTGTCGTCGTTCCTCAACTACGCGGTCCAGACCGGCGTCGGCATCAGCCGGGCCGTGAGCGCCGGGAACGCCGCCGCGGTGAGCGTCCCCGACTACCTCGACTTCTACGCCGACGACCCCGCCACCGCCGTGGGCCTGGCGTACGTCGAAGGGGTGCCCGACGGCCGCACGTTCCTCGACCGCATGTCGTCGGTGGCGGTCCGCAAGCCCCTCGTCCTGGTGAAGGGCGGCGCCACGTCAGGCGGACAGCGGGCCGCGGCCAGCCACACCGGGTCGCTCGCCACCGATGACCGAGTGTTCGACGGCGCCTGCCGCCAGGCGGGCATCACCCGTGCCGCCACGGTCGAGGAGGCGTTCGAAGCAGCAGCCACGTTCGCCACCCAGCCGCTCCCGAACGGGCCGCGGGTGGTCGTCATGACCACCGCCGGGGGCTGGGGCGTCGTCACGGCCGACGCCATCACCCGCAGCGAACTCGTCCTGGCCGAGCTCCCCGACGACCTGCTCGCCGCGATCGACGAGAAGCTCCCGCCGCGGTGGAGCCGGAACAACCCGGTCGACCTGGCCGGCGGCGAGACCCGCGACACCATCCCCGAGGTCCTCGAGCTGATCGCGTCGCACCCCGAGGTCGATGCCGTGATCCAGCTGGGCGTCGGCATCCAGGCCAACCAGGCCCGCCTCATGCGCGAGGGCCGCTTCTACCCCGACCACGGGCTGGAGCGGATCGTGGCGTACCACGAGCGCCAGGATGCCCGCTTCGCCGAGGCGGCCGACGAGATCTCCACCCGCACGGGCAAGCCGATCCTGCTGGCCACCGAGCTGGCCGTGGCCGACCCGCAGAACGCGGCGCCGGCCACCGTCCGCGCCACCGGCCGCCTCTGCTACCCGTCCGCCAACCGGGCTGTCACCGCCCTGGGCCACGCCTGGGAGCGCGCTCGGTGGCTCCGGGCACGCGGCCTGGCCTGAGTGCGCCCGGTCCGGCGGCTGCTCGCCGCCTCGCTCGTCGTCGCGTGCATCGCGATCCCCGCGCCCCTCGGCGTCGCCTCGGCGCGCCCGTCGGCGACGCTCCCGCCGGTCCCCGTGGCCGGGCCCGATCCGGCGCTCACGGCCAAGCTCGACACGGTGATGGCCGTGTCGCCCGACGATTCGTGCCTGTCGGTCTCGATCGACGGCACCCGGGTGTACGACCACCGCGGCGACGACCTGCAGACCCCGGCGTCGGTCCAGAAGCTGCTGACGTCGTCGGCCGCCCTCGAGGAGATCGGGCCCGACGCCACCTTCACCACCAAGGTCACGTCCGGCGCCCCGGTGGTGGGCGGGGTGGTGCAGGGCGACGTGGTGCTCGTCGGCGGGGGAGACGCCACCCTGCTCACCAGCATCTACAAGGCCGCCCGCCACGTCTCCGCCACGCAGCCCACCACCTCGCTCGACGCGCTCGCCAAGAAGCTGAAGGCAGCCGGCATCACCAAGGTGCAGGGCCGGGTCCTCGGCGATGAGACCCGCTACGACGCCCTGCGCACGGTCCCGTCGTGGCCGGAGCGCTACGTCGACCAGGAGCAGTCGGGCCCGCTCAGCGCGCTGAGCGTCGACGAGGGCTACGTCCTCGAGCGCAACAGCGATGGCGACCTGGTGCGCAAGCGCTCCGAGGATCCCCCGGCCGACGCAGCGCGGGCGTTCACCGCGCTGCTCGAGGCGCAGGGCATCGACGTCGCGGGGGAGCCCGCCGGCGGCAGGCAGCCGGCCGGCGCGGCTGCGCTCGCCTCGATCACCTCGGCGTCGTTGGCCGACGTGATGGGCGACATGCTCCAGCGCAGCGACAACCAGACCGCGGAGATGCTGGCCAAGGAGCTCGGCGTGGTCAGCGGCCAGGGTGGCACCACCGCCGCCGGCGCGCACGCCGTGGCGGCCTGGGCGGCGGCGGCCAAGGTGGCACCGGCCGGTGGCGTCGTGGTCGACGGCTCCGGCCTCGATCCGGGCAACAGGGTCACCTGCAACCAGATGGTGGGCGTCCTGACCGCGTCGGGTGGGCCCGACAGCGCGATCGCCTCGCGCCTCCCGGTCGCCGGACGGACCGGCACCCTGCGCAACCGCTTCGACGGCACCCACGCCGAGGGCAACCTCCGGGCCAAGACCGGCAGCCTCAACGGCGTGCGCTCCCTCGTGGGCTTCGTCGACCTCCCCGACGGCGGCACGGCGACGTTCGCCTACATCGCCAACGGTGACGCCACCGACAAGGACCCCATGCGCGCCGAGGCCTTCCTGGGGGAGTTCCTGTCCACCTACCGCCCGCCGTGCCCAGCCGGCGGCGCCACCCCGATCGCCATCCCCGCGGCCACCGATCTGGCCCGGATGGGGGCCCTGGCGGCGGTGCCGGCGGCCGGCGCCCTGCCCGTGGTGGTGGGCTCGTTCCACGCGATCGATGCGCGTGCCGCCGACCTGGTCGACCGCTGCTCGGCTGAACGCAAGGTCGCGGTGGCGGTCGGAGGCCCTTGACCGGCCCTGAGCAGGCGGCCCGTGGCCCCGGGGTCCTCACCGCCCCGTAAGGTGGCACCAGCAAGGTCCAGCCCGACGGCCAGGAGAAGATGTGGCAGCTGCAGGTGGGATGCCAGGAGAGCACCAGGGAGTGAAGGAGGTCGTCACCGACCTCTGGATCCTGTGCCGCGACTACGCGAAGCAGGAGACCATCGACCCCGTCAAGATGCTGGGGAGGTTCCTCGGCTGGGGCCTGGCCGGATCGCTGGCGCTGTGCCTCGGCATCGGGTTCGGTGCGCTCGCCATCATCCGCGGGCTGCAGACCGAGACCGGCGCCCACCTGACCAGCAGCCTCAACTGGGTGCCGTACCTGGTCGGCCTGATCTTCACCGGGCTCGCCGCGGCGATCTCCATCTGGTTCATCAAGCGCCCGTTCCGCCACGAGGAGGCATCCGCATGACCGACGTCCAGAAGATCACCCGTGACGACATCGAGGCCAAGTTCCGCACCCTGACCGGCGATGTCGACGACATGGCCGAGGACGCCCGCAGCACGGCCATCTCCGTCGGTGCGGTCGTGGCCGCGGCGGTGGTGCTGGGTGTGTTCCTGTTCGGCCGTTCACGTGGCCGCAAGAAGACCACCCTCATCGAGGTCCGTCGCTTCTGATGGCCAAGACCGTCCACCACTCGACTGCGGGCACCCACCGCCTGCTGCGCGCCGTCGAGGCGCACGGCATGCGGATGGGCCGCAGCGGCAACAAGCGCTGGCTGTACGTCGGCACGGCCATGTGGACCCTGCGCACGATGCGGCGCCTGGCCGAGCGCCGCGAGGAGATCCTGATCTCCGAGACCCTCAAGCCGGGCCAGCGGCTCATCATCGCCAACGCCCGTCCCACCCTCGGCGAGCCCGACCCCAAGCCGAAGGCGCCCCGGACCAAGCGGGGCCGCAAGAAGCTGGCCAAGGCCCAGGCCAAGACGGCCAAGGCGCAGGCCAAGGCCGACGCCAAGGCGGCCCGCAAGGAAGCCGAGCTCCAGGCCAAGCGCGACGTGAAGGCCGCGAAGAAGGCCAAGAAGGTCAAGCCCATCGAGTCGGTACCGGTCAGCTGATCGCCGCACTTCCGCGCCGCGTCCCGCTCGCGCCAGGATGGAACCCGTGAAGGTCCAGCTCCGCAACCCGTCGCGCACCCTCGAGGTGCCGGGCCCCGTCAGCATCGTCGCCCTCCTCCAGCGGCTCGAGCTCCACCGCGAGACCGTGCTGGTCATCCGCGGCGGCACCCTCGTGCCCGGCGACGCCATGCTCGACGACGCCGACGAGGTCGAGATCCGCCCGGTCATCTCCGGTGGTGCCGCGTGAAGTGCCGCGTCTGCCGCGAGCCCGCGGTGATCGACATCCGTCGCCACAACGCCAACTTCTGCTCCGAGCACTTCTTGCGCCTGTGCCGCGACCAGGTGGCCAAGGCCATCGCCGACTTCGACATGTTCCAGCCCGGCGACCGGTTGCTGGTCGCCGTCTCCGGCGGCAAGGACAGCCTGGCGGTGTGGGACATCCTCCGCGAGCTCGGCTACGAGGCCGACGGCCTCTACGTCGGCCTCGGCATCGGCGAGTACTCCGAGGAGTCCGGTCGCACGACCAAGGCCTTCGCCGAGCAGCGGGGCTGGCCGCTGCGGGTCATCGACCTGCGCGAGGAGTACGACTACGACGTGCCCACGGCGGCCAAGGTCACCAAGCGGGTGCCCTGCTCGGCCTGCGGCATGTCGAAGCGCCACCTGTTCGACCAGGCCGCGCTCGACGGGGGATACGACGCGGTCGTCACCGGCCACAACCTCGACGACGAGGCCGCCGTGCTGTTCGGCAACACGCTGCGTTGGCAGACCGAGTACCTCGCCCGCCAGCTGCCGGTGCTGCCCGCCCGCCACGGCTTCCCCCGGAAGGTGAAGCCGCTGGTGCGCCTGGGGGAGCGCGAGATGGCGGCCTACTGCGTCCTCCGGGGCATCGACTACATCGTCGAGGAGTGCCCGATGGCAGCCGGCAACAAGCACCTCGGCTACAAGGAGGCGCTCAACGCCATCGAAGCCCAGTCGCCCGGCAGCAAGCAGGCGTTCTACTTCGGCTTCCTCGACCGGGCCGTGGCCCGGTTCGCCGACGCTGCGCCCGATGCTCCCGAGACCTCCGGGCTCGGCCTCTGCCAGACCTGCGGGTCACCGTCCACCAACGAGATCTGCGCGTTCTGCCGCCTGGTCGAACGCTCGGCCGGGGCCCAGCCCGTGGTCCTCACCGTGAAGGGGTCCTCGTGACCGAACCTGTCCTGCCCGACCGCTCCCTGCGCGCCGGAGAGCGGGTGCTGCTCATCGACCGGAAGAAGCGCCGCTACCTGGTCACCCTCGAGGTCGATGGCGAGTTCCACACCCACTCGGGCTTCATCGCCCACAACGACATCGTCGGCCAGGGCGAGGGTGCGGCCCTGCGGTCCACCCGGGGCGCCACGTTCTCCGCCTTCCGGCCCACCCTGTCCGACTTCGTCCTGAAGATGCCCCGCGGCGCGCAGGTCATCTACCCCAAGGACCTCGGCGCCATCTTGATGCAGGCCGACATCTTCCCGGGCGCCCGCGTGCTCGAGTCGGGCGTGGGCTCGGGCGCCCTGTCGATGACGCTGCTGCGGGCTGGCGCGGTGGTGACCGGCTACGAGATCCGCGCCGACTTCGCCGCCCGCGCCATGAAGAACGTCGAGTCCTTCTGCACCCCCGAGATGGTGGCCAACTACGCCGTCGAGGAGCGCGATTGCTACGAGGGGATCGACGAGCTCGCGTTCGACCGGATCATCCTCGATCTGCCCGAACCGTGGCAGGTGGTGCCCCACGCCGAGAAGGCGCTGCGCCCCGGCGGGATCCTCGTGGCCTACACCCCGGCCATCACCCAGGCCGTGCAGCTGCGCGAGCGCCTGGTCGACAGCGGCTTCGAGCTGGCCGAGACGATGGAGGTCCTGCACCGGGGCTGGAACATCGACGGCATGTCGGTGCGCCCCGACCACCGCATGGTGGCTCACACCGGCTTCTTGACCAACGCCCGCCTGCTCCCCAGCGAGTAGCGGGGCCCGCCTGCGCCCGGACGCGACGACGGGGCCCCGGAGGGCCCCGTCGGTCAGATCGCGTGCGCCCGGAGGCGGCAGATCAGAGCTCGATGAAGATGCACTCGCCGGGGCACTCCTCGGCGGACTCGATGGTGGCCTCTTCCTGACCGGCCGGCACGACGGCCAGGCCTTCCGGGCCGCCCGGGTCGGAGAAGATCTTGTCGCCTTCCTTGACGTAGGCGAGACCGTCATCGAGGAGCGTGAACACGTCGGGAGCGATCTCCTCGCAGAGACCGTCGCCGGTGCAGAGATCCTGGTCGATCCAGACCTTCATGGTGGTGTGCCTCTCTCGTCAGATGGAGCCTCCACGTCGGCGGCTCCCTGGCTCTGCGGAGCGTAGCGGACCGCTTCGCGAACACGGGAACCCTGCCATCGGCCGTTCGTCACGTCCCTTGATGTTTCGCCGGTGTGAAGGCTCGGAACCCTCCGTGGAACCCGCGAAGTCACCGTGTAGCGTCGCCGCGGAGCGCCCCGATCAGGCCGGCAACGGCCTGCCAAGGGCATCCCCGACTCGCACTTGAGGTGGTCCCATGAGCGACGACACCGAACAACGAATCGCTGAGCAGGCGGCAGAGCTCGAGGAGCTGCGCGAGCAGGCCTCCTCGCTCGAGGAGGAGGTGGTCGGCCTCCGCCGCCGCCTCCAGGACGCCCCGAAGCGGGTGCGCACGCTCGAAGAGCGCTTGCTCGAGACCAAGGGCCAGCTCTCGCAGGCGGTCACCCAGAACGAGAAGCTCACCTACACCCTCCGCGAGGCACGCGACCACATCGCGGCCCTGCGCGAAGAGGTCGACAAGCTGACCCAGCCGCCGGCCGCCTACGGCACGGTGCTGGGGGTCAACGAGGACGACGACACCGTCGACGTGTTCTCGGGGGGCCGCAAGATGCGGGTGGCCGCCATGCCCGACGTGCTGGGGCAGCTGCAGCGGGGCGATGAGGTGGCGCTCAACGAGTCGTTCAGCGTGATCCTCTCCCGCGCCAGCGAGCGCACCGGCGAGGTGGTCACCATCAAGGTCGTCATGTCCGAGGGCCGGGCCCTGATCGTGGGCCGGGCCGACGAGGAGCGGGTCTGCGAGCTGCTCGAGTCGGTGGCCGCCGAGGGGATCCGCGTCGGCGACTCCGTGCTCATGGACACCCGCTCGGGCCTCATCGTCGAGAAGCTGGCCCGGCCGGAGGTCGAGGAGCTGGTGCTCGAGGAGGTGCCCGACATCTCCTACGGCGACGTCGGCGGCCTCGACAGCCAGATCGAGCAGATCGCCGACGCGGTGGAGCTGCCGTTCGTCCACGCCGCCCTGTTCGCCGAGTACCGCCTGCCCGCGCCCAAGGGCATCCTCCTGTACGGCCCTCCCGGGTGCGGCAAGACGCTCATCGCCAAAGCCGTCGCCAACTCGCTGGCCAAGAAGGTGGCGCTCGTCTCCGGCGATGAGCACGCCAAGAGCTACTTCCTCAACATCAAGGGCCCCGAGCTCCTCAACAAGTACGTGGGCGAGACCGAGCGCCAGATCCGCCTGGTGTTCCAACGGGCCCGGGAGAAGTCGGAGGAGGGCTGGCCGGTCATCGTGTTCTTCGACGAGATGGACTCGATGTTCCGCACCCGCGGCACCGGCATCAGCTCCGACATGGAGTCCACCATCGTGCCGCAGCTCCTCGCCGAGATCGACGGCGTCGAGACCCTCAAGAACGTCATCGTGATCGGTGCCTCCAACCGTGAGGACCTGATCGACCCGGCCATCCTGCGCCCGGGCCGCCTCGACGTGAAGATCAAGATCGAGCGGCCCAACGAGGCCGCCGCCGCGCAGATCTTCGGCCGGTACCTCACCGCCGACCTGCCGCTCGACGCCGACGAGGTGCGCGAGCTGGGCGGGGGAGACCCCGAGAAGTGTGTCCGGTCGATGATCGAGCGCACCGTCGAGGAGATGTACCGCGACGACGAGGAGAACCAGTTCCTCGAGGTCACGTACCAGAACGGTGACAAGGAGGTGATGTTCTTCAAGGACTTCGCCTCGGGCGCCATGATCGAGAACGTGGTGCGGCGGGCCAAGAAGCTCGCCATCAAGCGGCTCATCGGCGAGGGCTCGAAGGGCATCCGGACCGAGGACCTCATCGCCTCCATCCACCAGGAGTACAAGGAGCACGAGGACCTGCCCAACACCACCAACCCCGATGACTGGGCGAAGATCTCGGGCAAGAAGGGCGAGCGGATCGTCTACATCCGCACGCTCATCAGCCACAAGGGCGACGAGGAGCCCGCCGGTGGCCGCGCCATCGAGCGGGTGGGCACCGGCCAGTACCTCTGACCCGCACGCGGCCTACGAGCAGCGCTCGGTCGCATCAGCGTCGAGCGATCGAGCAAGCGTCCGCGCCGCACCGAAGTCGTCCGATCGCTCGCCGCTCACCACGGCGGCCGCGAGACGCCGGATCTGTGCCGCGTCAGGCGCAGGGGTGGACGCGAGGGCCGCGGTCTGACGGAGGAACCCGGCCCGCACCGTGGCCACGGTCGCTCGGAGGTCGGCACCTTCGGTGTGCTCCACACCGTCGAGCTGATGGGTGAAGGTGGCGCTGGCGAACTCGCCGCAGAACGAGGTCGGCGCCTCGAACACGTGGATGTCGAGGAACATCGCCTGGTGGCGTTGGAGCACCACTGCCCCCACCGTCGCAGTCACCACCAGGAGGGCAAGGCCAGCGAGCACGAACCGAGGTGCTCTCCTCATTCCCACACGTGCTTCCCGGTCCGGCAATCACCGTTCGTACGGCCTCGGGTCGTCCAGTTGGAACCACCCACGACTGGCACGCTCAACGTGAGGCAAGCGGAGAGCTCCAGCGAGTCGCTCCTGCTCGACCGCACGGTGCTGAACGCGTCGCGGAAGTCGGTCAGTCGCGGCTCGGGATCGCTCATTCCCGGCTGCGCTGCGTCGGATGTCGCTCGTCGCCACACCCCTCCTGCGAAGCCGGAGATCTGCGTCCGGTCGTGCAGCAGCTTCATCACGCATCGATCGGCGCTCGTGGACGACCTGTTTCCGTGGCACTTGAACCCGGCCATCTGATCGGCGAAAGCATCGTTGTTCGCGTAGAACAGGCGCTGGGCCAGGGTGAGGTCCCAGCTCGTCCGCTCTCGTAGGACCACGTCGTCACGTGGGGCGCCCCAGTGGACGAAGTACTGGTCCCCGCTCGTCCAGCTGCAACTGCTGAGCAGCACCGCCAATGCCAATGCCAACGACGCGCGTGCAGTGCGTTGCTTCGGTCCGGGCCCGTTCAGTCCGGGCCGGGAGACTTCCTGTTGGTCCATGGTTCCGCCTTCGGTCGGGACCCATGGTCCTCTGACCTGGTCCCTCGTCGTGCTATGTACATGTCTTTGAACCCATCTGAGGCTCGGTCATGACGACGGTGGGCAGATCTCTCGGGGACGCTGGCCGAGCAGGGCGGCGAGGAGCAGCAGGAGGACCCCGGTGCGGAGCTGGACGGTGGGGACCAGCAGGTGGCGGGCCGACTCCATGCCGTCGCTGTGCCAGACCACCAGCGCGTGCGGCGCACTGGTGAGCGCCAGGACCGCCCCCACGGTGGCCAGGGCCGTCCAGGGGAGGCGGCGGACCACCAGGGTGGTCACCGCTCCGGCCGCCACGACGGCCACGAGCGGAACCCCCGGGGCGAAGACCGTGGCGATCCACGGCACCTCGTGCAGGTCGAGCGGACGGTAGGTGGCCAGCCCGACGCCGTTGTTGAACACGCGCTCCGGCTGTTCCTCGGGCTCGGACCACACGTAGCTCGGGTGGGCGGCGGTGTAGGCCAGCAGGGTGCGGCGGCCGTCGCGGTCGAGCCACGCCCGCCAACGGTCCCAGGCCGGCGCGGCATCCACCGGCGTGTAGGTGGCGTGCAGGCCGCCAGGGTCGACCACCTCGGGGAGGGCTTCGAGGGCCCGGGCCTCGGGCATCCCGTGGTGGGCGAACCACTCGACCCGTTCGGGGTAGGGCAGGACCCGCGCCACGTAGACGTGCTCGATGGGCTGGCGGTCCCGGTGGCCGTACTGGGCGGAACCGGCCGCCAGGAACGCCACCGCCACCAGGAAGCCGCCGGTCAGCACCACCGTGCGCCGCGGTCCCGTGAACCGCGCGACCGCCGCGCCCACCAGGCCGAGGCCCACGGCCGCGACGGGGATGATGTGGCTGTCGCGCGCCACCAGCCACAGCGTGGCGGCCACCACCAACCAGGCGCCGCGCGCCGGGGTCCGGTGGCGGGCGAACCAGACCCCCGCCGCGGCGAGCAGGGCGAACGTGCTCAGGGCGAGCGACTCGGTCAGCACCTGCTGGTCCCACATGGTGATGGGCCACGTGAGCGAGAACACCAGCACCGCCCCGCCCGCCACGACCGGCCGCCACCCGCCTCGGAAGCATCCGGCGGTGACTCCCGCCAGCAGCCCCCACGACACGGCGGCCACCGCGTCGTGGGCCTCCACCAGGTGCTCGAGGCTCAGGTGCGAAGCCGACAGCACGAGCGGCATCAGGATCGGGCGCGGGCCCAGCAGGCGATCCACGCTCCACAGCGGGGTGTGCGCCGACGCCAGGTAGTCGGCGCTGTCGTTCCAGACCAGCGGACCGGCACTCGCCCGGACCCACACCCGCGTGAGGTAGCCGAGCACCACGGCGAGCGCGCCGACCACGGCCGCCGCCGGGACCCGCTCGATCCAGCTCCACCGTGGTCGGTTCCGGCCGCCTGGCTCCACCATGGGGCGGCACCCTACGGCGGTAGGGTGCCGGCGTGGCGCTGCACAAGATCATGGGCATCGAGACCGAGTACGGCATCGTCGTGCGCGGCGGTGGCGAGTCCAACCCGGTCACCGCGTCCTCGCTCCTGATCAACGCCTACGTCGGCGAGCTCGAACGCGAGCGGCAGGCCGGCCCGAAGGTGGGCTGGGACTTCGAGGACGAGATGCCCGGCAACGACGCACGCGGCGCCTCGGGTCCGTCGTCGCCGCCTGACGTGGAGACCCACCTGGTCAACGCGGTGCTGACCAACGGCGCCCGCTACTACGTCGACCACGCGCACCCCGAGATCTCCACCCCCGAGTGCGCCGATGCCCGGGCGGTCGTGGTGTTCGACCGGGCGGCCGAGGAGATCGTCCGCCGATCGATCCTGGCCGCCAACCGGATCCTGCCCCAGGGCCAGGAGCTGGTGGTCCACAAGAACAACTCCGACGGCAAGGGCAACTCGTACGGCTGCCACGAGAACTACCTCATGGCGCGCAGCGTGCCGTTCGGCCGCATCGTCACCCACGCCACGGCTCACTTCATCACCCGCCAGATCTTCACGGGCAGCGGCAAGGTGGGCACCGAGGCGCAGGGCACCTCCGACGCCGAGGTGCCCTTCCAGCTCACCCAGCGGGCCGACTTCTTCGAAGCCGAGGTGGGCCTCGAGACCACGCTCAAGCGCCCGATCATCAACACCCGCGACGAGCCTCACGCCGACGCCCAGAAGTACCGGCGCCTGCACGTGATCACCGGCGACGCCAACTGCTCCGAGGTGGCCACGTTCCTGAAGGTCGGCACCACCGCCTTCGTGCTCTGCCTGGTCGAGGATGACGCCCTGCCCAAGACCTTCCACTTCCGCAGCGGCGTCGCCGCCATGCGCCAGGTCTCCTACGACTTGGACCTCAGCCGGCCCCTAGAGCTGGTCGACGGCTCCACCGTCACCGCCCTCGAGGTCCAGTGGGAGCTGCTCGACCGCTCCAAGAAGTGGGCCGACGAGCACGGTCTCGATGCCGTCGGCGGGGCCGTCGGTGCCCAGGTGCTCCGCGAGTGGGAAGAGGTCCTCACGGGGCTCGAGGCCGATCCCATGCAGCTCGCCGACCGCCTCGACTGGGTGGCCAAGTACCGCCTCCTCACGAGCTACCAGGAGCGCCACGGGATCGGCTGGGACGATCAGCGCATCGCCGCGCTCGCCCTCCAATACCACGACATGCGTCCCGAGCGGTCGCTCGCCCAGCGCGTGGGCCTGCGCCGCATCACCGACGATGCCGAGGTCCACCAGGCCATGACCGAGCCGCCCGAGGACACGCGCGCCTACTTCCGAGGCAAGTGCCTGCAGCGTTGGGCCTCCCAGGTCGTGGCCGCCAACTGGGATTCGATCGTGTTCGACATCGGCCAATCGTCCCTGCGCCGGGTGCCGATGATGGAACCGTCACGTGGGACCCGCGCTCATGTCGGTACCGTGTTGGACGAGAGCGCCGATCCTGCCGACCTGTTGGCTCGGCTGAACGGCTGAGGAGGACCTGGACATGGCTGAGAGAGAACAGAAGCGCAAGACGGCACCGGCCCGCGAGACCGAAGAGGTGGTCGACGCACCCCAGACGTCCGAGACCGGCGAGAAGCTCAAGGCCGACATCGATGATCTCCTCGACGAGATCGACGAGGTCCTCGAGACCAACGCCGAAGACTTCGTGCGGTCCTACGTCCAAAAGGGCGGGGAGTAGCAGCACCCCCGTGCCGGACCGCTGACCCGGCCCGTTAGTGTCCTGGTCGATGCAGATCCCCTCCTTTTCTGTCGGTGACGATCCAGGGCCCGACTTCGCGGCGCTGCTGCGGGCCTCGGGGCTGAACCCGGCGGCCCTCGACGGGCCGGCCAGCGCAGCCGGGCCCATCCCGCACGGGACCACGGTCGTGGCCATCCGCTACGCCGATGGCGTCGTGATGGCGGGCGACCGGCGGGCCACGTCGGGCAACTTCATCAGCCACCGCTCCATCGAGAAGGTCTTCCCGGCCGATCGCTGGTCGGGCGTCGCCATCGCAGGGGCCGCCGGGCCCGCCATGGAGATGGTGAAGCTCTTCCAGCTCCAGCTCGAGCACTACGAGAAGGTCGAAGGCCAGGCGCTCAGCCTCGAGGGCAAGGCCAACCAGCTCTCGCAGATGGTCCGCAACCACCTGCCCGCCGCCATGCAAGGGCTGGCCGTCGTGCCGCTCTTCGCGGGCTACGACACCCGTCGGGAGATCGGCCGGCTGTTCCAGTACGACGTCACCGGCGGGCGCTACGAAGAGAACGACTACGCCACGTCCGGCTCCGGCGGGCTCCACGCGGCCACGGTGATCAAGCTCGGCTTCGCCGACGCGCTCGACCGCGCCGCCACAGTCGACCTCGCCCTGCGGGCGCTCATCACCGCCGCCGACGAGGACTCCGCCACCGGCGGGCCCGACCCGGCGCGCGGCATCTGGCCGGTCGTCGCCACCATCGATGCGGTCGGCTTCACCCGGCTGGCCGACACCGAGCTGGCCGAGCGGTTCGCCGCCCTCACGGAAGGAACCGGCCGATGAGCATGCCGTTCTACGTCGCACCCGAACAGGTGATGAAGGACCGCGCCGACTACGCGCGCAAGGGCATCGCCCGCGGCCGCAGCCTGGTGGCAGCGGTCTGCACCGAAGGCATCGTGATCTGCGCCGAGAACCCGTCGAGCACGCTGCGCAAGGTGTCGGAGATCTACGACCGCATCGGCTTCGCCGGCGTCGGCAAGTACAACGAGTTCGACCAGCTCCGGATCTCCGGTGTCCGCGCCGCCGACCTGAAGGGGTACTCCTTCAGCCGCGAGGACGTCGATGCCCGCAGCCTCGCCAACCAGTACGCCCAGATCCTGGGCCAGGTCTTCACCCACGAGATGAAGCCCCTCGAGGTCGAGATCCTGGTGGCCGAGGTCGGCGCCGATGCCGACCACGACCAGCTCTTCCACCTGCTGTACGACGGCACCGTGATCGACGAGACCGGCACCGCGGTCCTGGGCGGCGATGCCGAGGCCGTGGCCGAGCGGCTGTTGGCGGCCCTGCCGGCCGGCCCCGACCTGGGCGCGGCGCTCACCGCCGCCGTGGGTGCGCTGGCGGGGGCCGAGCGCACGTTGGCGCCCGCGGAGCTCGAGGTCGCCCTGCTCGACCGGTCGAGCGCCCGGCGCTGCTTCCGGCGCCTCCCCGACGACGAAGTGGCCTCCCTCCTGGGCGTGGCCGACGCAGCTCCCGCCTGATCGCCGGGGCCATCGCCCCAGCTCAGGCGCACCCCGAGCAGTAGCGTCTCGGACGCACCCCATCCAGGAGAACGATCATGCGCAAGTACCTCATCGCGCTCGTGGCGGTCTCATCGCTCGCCGTCCTCAGTGCGTGCGGATCCTCCGACAGCGGCGGCGCCTCGGCCACCACCACCACCACTGCGGTGCAGAAGGCCACCACCACCACGACCACGGTGCCGAAGGTCCCGGTCGCCACGTGGGTCAAGGGCTTCTGCACCTCGTACGGCACCTGGCGCTCGTCGATCAAGACCGCAGCCGACGCCATCCCCGCCGCCACCGGCGCCGGCGATGCGGCGGCGGCCAAGACGGCGGCGTCGACGTTCTTCAAGAGCGCCAGCACGTCGACGGAGGCGCTCATCTCGAGCATCGCCGCCTCCGGCGTGCCCGACATCCCCAACGGCGACAAGCTCGTCGTCGGTCTCATGACGCAGTTCACCGCCATCGACAACGCGGCCAAGTCGGCCAAGACCGAGGCCGATGGCCTCGCCACCAACGACATCAGCACGGTGTCGACGTCCATCGATGAGCTCACCACCCGGTTCCAGGACGCCGTCAACAAGCTCGAGGCCTCGTTCAAGACCTACGACACGAAGTACCCGTTGCCGGCGCTCAACGCCGCGCTCACGAAGTACTGCACCGCCTGACCAGGTCCTGAACGCTCTGCGCGCCTTGGCGTCGCCGCTGCCCGTTGCGCCGGTACGGTTGCCCTCGTGGAGCGCCGCATCTTCGGGATCGAGAACGAGTACGGGGTCACCTGCACCTCGCGCGGCCAGCGACGCCTCAGCCCCGACGAGGTGGCCCGGTACCTGTTCCGCCGCGTCGTGTCGTGGGGCCGCAGCAGCAACGTCTTCCTGGCCAACGGCGCCCGCCTCTACCTCGACGTCGGCAGCCACCCCGAGTACGCCACGCCCGAGTGCGACTCCGTGCGCCAGCTCGTCATCCACGACAAGGCAGGGGAGCGGATCCTCGAGCAGCTGCTCGTGAGCGCCGAGGAGCGCCTCCAGGAGGAGGGCATCCGCGGCACGATCTACCTCTTCAAGAACAACACCGACTCCGCCGGCAACTCCTACGGCTGCCACGAGAACTACCTCACCTCCCGCCGCGACGACTTCGGGCACTACGCCGAGGTGCTGATCCCGTTCCTGGTGAGCCGCCAGATCTACGCCGGCGCCGGCAAGGTGCTGCAGACGGCGCGCGGCGCCATGTTCTCGCTGAGCCAGCGGGCCGAGCACATCTGGGAGGGCGTCTCCAGCGCCACCACCCGCAGCCGCCCGATCATCAACACCCGCGACGAGCCGCACGCCGACGCCGAGCGGTACCGGCGCCTCCACGTGATCGTCGGCGATTCCAACATGAGCGAGCACGCCACCTTCTTGAAGGTCGGCGCCACCTCCCTGCTGCTGCGCATGCTCGAGGAGCCCAACGTGGTCCTGCGCGACATGACGCTCGAGAACCCGATCCGGGCGATCCGCGAGATCAGCCACGACATCACGTGCACGCGCCGGGTCCGTCTCGCCAACGGCCGGGAGGTGTCGGCGCTCGACATCCAGAGCGAGTACCTCCAGCGGGCCATCCGCTACGCGGAGACCCGCGGCTTGAGCCCCGAGGAGAAGATGGCCCTCGATGCCTGGGAGCAGGCGCTCACCGCCATCGAACGAGACCCGCTCTCGCAAGACGGCCAAGCCGACTGGGTGATGAAGTACCACCTGATCGAGCAGTACCGGGCCCGCCACGACCTCACCCTGTCGGACCCGAAGGTCGCCCTCATCGACCTCCAGTACCACGACATCAACCGCGATCGCGGGCTCTTCTACCGCCTGCAGGACCACGGCATCGCCGAGCGGGTCTGCGACGACGACGAGATCGATCTGGCCACCGACGAGCCACCCCAGACCACCCGGGCCCGCCTGCGGGGCGAGTTCATCCGCAAGGCCAAGGAGCGCAAGCGCGACTACACGGTCGACTGGGTGCACCTGAAGCTCAACGACCAGGCCCAGCGCACCGTGCTGTGCAAGGACCCGTTCAAGGCCTACGACGAGCGGGTCGAGAAGCTGATCGCGTCGCTGTAGGCCCTTCGCCCTGTGCCCGCGTTCCGTGAATCCGAGGTGACGGCCGTCCTGTCCGAGCGACCGGGGCTGGTCCGCGTCGCGCTGG
The DNA here is from genome assembly GCF_049993875.1 of Aquihabitans sp. McL0605. NCBI lineage: Bacteria > Bacillati > Actinomycetota > Acidimicrobiia > Acidimicrobiales > Iamiaceae > Aquihabitans > Aquihabitans sp. McL0605. Next base: position 110,351 of record NZ_CP188252.1, on the reverse strand, counting down.
CCAGCGGTGACCGCGCCTACGCCGTCACGCAGCTCACCGGGCCGGTGGCCGAGGGCGACCGGGTGGTCGTCAACACCACGGCGGTCGACCTCGGGCTGGGCAGCGGAGGCTGGCACATCGTCCACTGGAACCTCAGCCGAGGCCCCTGGTCGGAGGCAGGCCCCGGCCACCTGATGAAGCTGCGGTACACGAGCCTCCAGGTCGACACCGGCTCGGCCGAGGAGGACGGCGAGGTCCCCGACGCGCTCGACGGGACGCCCGTCGTCGTCGCCGGCGTCCACAGCCAGCTGCCCGTGATCGCCGCCGTCATCGGCGAGCTCCGCCCCGGCACCCGAGCGGCCTACGTGATGACCGACGGCGCCGCCCTGCCCCTGGCCCTGAGCGACACCGTGGTGGCGCTGAGCGACCGGGGCCTCCTCTGCGGAACCGTCACCGCGGGGCACGCGTTCGGCGGCACCCTCGAAGCGCTCAACGTCCCCGCCGCCCTCGCCCTCGCCAAGCACCGGCTGGAGGCCGAGGTGATCATCGTCGGGATGGGTCCCGGCATCGCCGGCACGAACAGCCGGCTCGGCTTCACCGGCCTCGAGGTGGCCCCGGCGCTCGACGCCGCGGCGTGGCTCGGCGGTGTGCCCATCGCCTGCCTGCGGTGCTCCGACGGCGACGCCCGCCCCCGCCACCAGGGCATCAGCCACCACAGCACCACGGCCCTCGATGCCGTCCGCTCCGAGGTCGAGATCGCCGTGCCGGCCGGCGTGGAGCCCGAGGGCGATCGCCATCGCTGGTACCGCACCGATCCAGGCGACGTGGCCGCGCTGCTCGACCGCATCGACCTCCACGTCACCACCATGGGCCGGGTGCCGGCCCAAGATCGCCTGTACTTCCAGGCCGCCGGCGCCTCGGGCGCCCTCGCGGTCGCCCACCTCGACGGCACGGTGCCCGAACCCGTCACCGCGCCCGGGCGCTAGGGGCTAGGCATGGCGGCCGTGGAGAAGGTGGAACGGCTCCTCAGCCTCATGAACGCCCTGCTCGGGGCGCCTCGCGCCATCAGCGCCGACGACCTGCGCACGCGGGTGCCCGGCTACCCCGACGAGGACGCCTCGTTCAAGCGGGCGTTCGAGCGCGACAAGGACGACCTGCGCGAGATGGGGGTGCCGCTCCTGGTCGAGACCATCCAGGGGACCGACCCGCCCCTGCTCGGCTACCGGATCCGCAAGCAGGACTACGAGCTGCGAGACCCGGGGCTCGAGCCCGACGAGCTCGAGGCGCTCAACCTCGCGGCGGCGGCCACCGGCTTCGCCGGCGGTGTCGGTCAGCGGGCCCTGTTCAAGCTCGGCGGCGGCGCCAGCGCCGCCCCCCAGGCGGAGCTGCCGGCCGACCCCAACCTGGTGGCGGCGTTCACCGGGGTGGCCGAGCGCCGGGTCGTCGCGTTCGGCTACCACGACCTGGCGCGGGTGGTGCACCCGTACCGCCTCGAGTTCCTCCGCGGCCGGTGGTACCTCAACGGGTTCGACCGGGTCCGCGGCGAGGACCGCTGGTTCCGCATGGGCCGCATCCAGGGCCCCATCGAGGTCACCGGTGAGGCCGGCGCGTTCGAGCGGCCGCTCGAGGCCGTGCCGGGGCTCCAGCTCGATCCGTGGGTGATCGGTGGCGGGGAGGACCCCGTCACGGCCCGGGTCTGGTTCGATCCCGCCGTCGCCCACTCGGTGCGCGCCGATCTGCCCGATGCCGGCATCGAGCAGGACGACGCCGAGGGCCTCGTCGTCGCCCTCGCGGTCACCAACCGCGACGGGTTCCGGTCCTGGGTGCTCGGCTACCTCGACCGGGCCGAGGTGCTCGATCCCCCTGAGCTCCGCTCATCGGTCGTCCACTGGCTCGAGCAGGCCGTCGCCGCGGAGGCGGGGGAGTGAGCGCGCCCCGCATCACCGCCGCCGGGCGGCTCCAGCGCCTGCTCGCCATCCTCCAGTGGGCGGCGGACCACCCCGACGGCGCCGTGGTGTCCGACCTCTGCGAGCGGTTCCGCCTCACGCCGGCCGAGCTGGTCAAGGAGCTCGACCTCGCCAACATGATCAACGCCGACTCGCCGCACTACGACGAGATGCCCTTCGAGGTGTTCCTCGAGGAGGACCGGGTCTTCGTGCGGCTGTTCTCGTTCCGGCGACCGATGCGGCTCACCCCCGCCGAGGGCCTGGCCCTGGTGGCCGCAGCCGACGTCCTGGTGGATCGCGAGGACGCCTCCGACGGGCCCGGTCCCCTCGAACGGGCCCTGCAGAAGCTCGCCGACCTGCTGGGGATCGATCCGGGCCAGGCCATCGACGTGGCGCTCGATCCCGATGGCGGCGAGCACGGCCAGCTCCTGCGCCAGGCCATCGACGACGACCGGCAGGTGTCGTTCGTCTACTGGACCTACGGCCGCGACGAGGTGGCGCGGCGCGTGGTCGACCCCTGGGCGGTCTTCGCCGACGGTCCGCAGTGGTACCTGGCCGCCTGGGCCCACGATGCCGGCGCCCGGCGCAACTTCCGGCTCGACCGCATGTCCTCGCTGGTGATCGAGCCCGCAGCACGGGCCGAGGCCGCGCCCAAGGGCGTCGACCTCGACGCTCGCACCGACGACGGGGCACCCCACGTGGTGCTCGAGCTGTCCCCCCGTGCCCGGTGGGTGGCCGAGGCCCATCCGGTGATCTCCGCCGAGCCCGTCGAGGGCGATCGCCTGCGCGTCACGCTGGCCGTGGCCGGCGCATCCTGGCTGGAGCGGCTCCTGCTGCGCCTCGGTCCCGAGGCCACCGTCGTCGAGATCGACCCCGAGCTGGGCGACCGCGACATCGCCGCCCAGGCCGCCCAGCGGGTGCTCGCCCGCTACGGACGCGCGAGCGGCGGCGAGAGGGCGGCGCGCTAGGTTCGCTCGCTGTGAGCACCGACCCCCCCGATGGCCCGATCGCCGCGCCCGACGCGGCGACCGACGACGGGGTGGCCCGCCGTCTCGCCCGGGAGGCCGGCACCGCTGAGGCCTCAGGTGCCGATGAGGTTCCCGCCGAGGGAGACCTCGACGAGCTGCCCGATCCGCCCGCCAAGGCGCGCCCGCCCAAGTCCAGCACCCGCAACATCCTCGAATGGGTTGCCGTCATCGGCGGCGCCGTCATCATCGCCGTGGTGGTCCGCACCTTCGTGCTCCAGACCTTCTGGATCCCGTCGCCCTCGATGTCGCCCACCCTGGTGAAGGACGACCGGGTGCTGGTCAACAAGCTCGCCTACAAGTTCCACGACGTGAACCGCGGCGATGTCGTGGTCTTCGAGCGGCCACCCACCGAGCCACCGAGCGAGATCAAGGACCTCATCAAGCGGGTGGTGGCCCTTCCCGGCGAGCACGTCTCGATCATGGACGGCAAGGTCAGCATCGACGGCAAGGTCCTGAACGAGCCCTACGTCCACGGCCTGCAGACGGTGCTCGATTCCTGCCCGATCACCTACGTGCCCGGGATCGACACCACGGCCGGCTTCAAGGTGCCCGAAGGCGAGGTCCTGGTCCTGGGCGACAACCGCGTCAACTCCCACGACGGCCGCTGCTTCGGGCCGATCGACGAGGACCTCATCGTGGGTCGCGCCTTCTTCTTGATGTGGCCGCCGGGCCACGCCGGCGGGCTCTGACCCGACCCGGAGTCAGTCGAGCGAGCGGAACACGATGCCGGTGCGCGGCTTCGGGTAGAAGAACGTGCTCTTGGGCGGCATCCGCTCGCCCGAGTGGGCGTTGTCCTCGATGGCCGCCACGGTGACGGGCCGGATGAGCACCGCCCAGTCGGCCTCGCCGCCCACCGCCGCCGCCTGGGCCCGGTCGGTGCCGTGCTGGTAGGTCAGCTCGTGGGGACCGATGAGCGAGAGGGCGTGGGCGAGGCGGGCGCTGTCGAGGTCGTCGAGCTCGGGGGTCTGCGTCGGATCGAGGCTCACGAGCGTTGCTGAGCCATCACGCGAGACCACGGCGATCGCGCCGAGGCGGTCCATCGCCTCCAAGACCCGGCCGTCGGTGACCTCATCTGCGGGGGCGGTGCCGACGATGGCCGCGCCGGGGAGCGCGGCCAGGGCGGCGGGCAGGTCGACATCGGCCAGTCCGTGCACCAGGCGGTGGATGGGACGGACGGTGAGCTGCTCGTCGGACAGCTCGACCACGTAGCAGAGGGTGGCGTCGGCCGCCCCGCCGGTGCCGTCGGCGGTCCGCCGCTCGTCGCGGTAGGCGAGGCTCGTCTCGTAGCGGTGGTGCCCATCGGCGATGACGAGGGGCGACGCGGCGACGGCGGCGCAGATGGCGTCGATCGCCGCCGGGTCGGTGATGCGCCAGGTCTCGTGGAGGGTGCCGTCTTCGTCGGTCCACGACTGGAACGGGGGGTCGGCGATGTCGATGAGCGACGAGAGGCCGTGCGAGAGCGACAGGCCCCAGATGGCAGAGAGGTTGGTCCTGGTGCCCCGCAGCAGGTCGAGCCGGTCGCTCTTCGCCTTGGGGGTGGTGTGCTCGTGGGGGAGGATCTCGCCCTCGTCGGGCCGGCTGAGCGTGAGGGCGCCGAGCACGCCCAGGGTGGCGACCGGCCGGCCGAGGTCGTCGGTGGTGGTCATCCGGTAGGCCGTGAGCTCCGGAGCCGGGTCGCGCACCAGCGCCCCCTCGTCGGACCACATCTGCAGCCGGTGGCCGGCCTGGTCGTAGCGATCGGGGCCGTCCTCCTCGACCGGAAGGTCGACCAGCACGGCGTTGTGGGGGTTCTTGGCGACGAGGGCGATGCGATCGGCCGCGGACAGCACGTCGTAGGGCGGCGCGGTCACATCGGCGGGCGCGAACCGGGCCGGCTCGTAGCGGAGGGAGCGGAAGGCGGAGAACGGAGGCACGGACACGTTGCTAGCAGGTGGGTGTGGGGCCCTCGACGGGGAAGTGCAAACTATTGCAAGCAGAACGCTCGCGGGACTATGCTTTCGTCCATGGCTCAGAGCAACGTCCTCAAGAAGTACCTCGACGCCGGGGTGTCCTTCACCAACCTGACCCAGGCCAAGGCCGAGGCGCTCGTGAAGGAGCTCGTCAAGGCGGGCGAGGTGCAGACCGAGCAGGCCCAGGCCGCCGTGATCGACCTCCTCGAGCGCAGCAAGAAGAACACCGAGGCCCTGATCGAGCAGATCCGCAAGGAGATCTCCGATTCCGCCGAGAGCCTCGGCCTGGCCACCATCGCCGACATCACCCGCCTCGAGAAGCTGATCGCGGCCATCAGGCCCGGCTCCTCTGCTCCGGCCGCCCCGGCTGCGGAGAAGGCGCCGGCCAAGAAGGCCCCCGCCAAGAAGGCCGCGAAGAAGGCTCCGGCCAAGAAGGCGTCGGCCAAGAAGGCCCCCGCCAAGAAGGCGGCAGCGAAGGAGGCTCCCGCGAAGAAGGCTCCCGCGAAGAAGGCTCCGGCCAAGAAGGCCCCGGCCAAGAAGGCGGCGGCCGAGACGCCTGCCGCCGGCACGCCGGCCAGCTGAGGCTCCCACGGCCACGCGCCGCAGACTCGACGCCGAACTCGTCCGTCGAGGCCTGACCCCCAGCAGAGAACGGGCCCAAGCGGCCATCGAGAACGGTGAGGTCTCGGTGGCCGGTGCTCCGGCCACCAAGTCGTCGCGCCTGGTGGCTCCCGATGAGCCCATCGTCCTCGCCGGCCCGCCTCCCCGGTTCGTGGGACGAGGCGGCGAGAAGCTGGCGGCCGCACTCGAGGGCTTCGGGATCGATCTCGAGGACCGCCTGGTGCTCGATGCCGGCGCCTCCACGGGCGGGTTCACCGACTGCGCCCTGCAGGCCGGTGCGGCCCGGGTGGTGGCCGTCGACGTCGGGCGGGGTCAGCTCCACCAGCGGCTGCTCGTCGACCCGCGCGTCGACGTCCACGAGCGCACCAACGTCCGCCACCTCGCCCCCGGCGACCTCGGCCCGCCGGCCGACATCGTGGTCGCCGACCTGTCGTTCATCTCGCTGCGCACGGTGACACCGGCGCTGCTCGGCTTGCTCGCCCCCGAGGGGGAGCTGGTCTGGCTGGTGAAGCCCCAGTTCGAGGCCGGGAAGCAGGAGGCGTCGAGGAACAAGGGCGTGATCTCCGATCCTGAGGTGTGGCATCGCGTGCTGGTCGAGGTCGCTGGCACGCTCAACGCCCACGGAGCCGCGATCATGGGGCTGATGACCTCACCACTGCGCGGCGCCGACGGCAACGTCGAGTTCCTCCTCCACGGCCGGGCCGGCACGCCGCAGCCCGAGCGCCCGGGGCTCGATCACCTCATCGACGCCGTGGTGGCCCAGGCCGGAGCGCCGCGGTGAGCGCCGTCGGGCTGTTCGTCCACGGCGGCCGCGACGACGCCATCGCCCTGGCCGCCACGGTGGCCGCTTGGCTCGACCAGCGGGGGCACACGGTCGTGCTCGATGCCAGCGAGGCCGCGCTGATCCCCAGCGCCGTGCACGAGCGCCCTGCAGCCCACCCGTCGCTCGACCTCGTCGTCGCCATCGGCGGCGACGGCACGGTCCTGCGCGCCGCCCGCCGGGCGGCGGAGGCCGACGCCGATGTCGTGGGGATCAACCTGGGGGAGCTCGGCTACCTCGCCGAGGTGGAGCACGATGGCTGGGAGACCGCCCTGGCGGGCTACTTCGCCGGGACGCACCTGGTCGAGCGGCGCATGCTCGTGGCCAGCGCCCTGGCCGACGGCCAGGCCCTGCCCCACGGGCTCAACGAGGTGGTGATCGAGAAGCAGGCCCTCGGCCGCACCGTCCGGCTCGGGGTCAGCATCGACGGTGCCTACTTCACCAGCTACGTCGCCGACGGGCTGATCCTGGCCACGCCCACCGGCTCCACCGCCTACTCGCTGTCGGCTCGCGGCCCGATCGTCGCACCGGCGCACCAGGCCCTGGTCCTCACCCCGGTCTCGCCCCACACGCTGTTCGACCGATCGCTGATCCTCGAACCGTCGAGCGTGGTCCAGGTCGAGGTGCTCGGCGATCGCGATGCCGCCATCTCGATCGACGGCCAGGAGCAGGGCGTGCTGCCCGTGGGTGGGACCGTCACCATCACCGCTGCGCCCGATCCGGCCCGGTTCGTCACGTTCGGCGGACGGAACTTCCACCAGATCCTGAAGGCCAAGTTCGGGCTCAACGACCGATGACCTCGCCTCGCACCACCGGCGCGGCCACGCGCTCCCAGCTCGTCGAGCTGGCGGTCACCGACTTCGGGATCATCCGCCAGGTGCGGCTGCTCATCGGACCGGGGATGACCGCGCTGACCGGCGAGACCGGCGCCGGCAAGACCCTGCTGGTGGGGGCCATCGACCTGCTCCTGGGCGGCCGGGCCGATCCGTCGATGGTGCGCCACGGGTGCGACGAGGCCGTGATCGAGGGCCGGTTCCTCGTCGAGGGCGAGGAGCTCGTGCTGAGCCGGGTGATCCCGGCCGACGGCCGCTCGCGCGCCTACGTCGACGGCCGGATGGCCACCGCGGCCGTGGTGGGCGAGCACGCGGCGGAGCTGATCGACCTGCACGGGCAGCACGCCCACCAGTCGCTGCTGGCGGCGTCGGTTCAGCGGGCGGCGCTCGACCAGTTCGGCGGGATCGACCTCGAGCCGCTCCAGGCGGCGCGGGCGGAGCGCAAGCGGATCGCCGCGGCCCTGCACGACCTGGGCGGCGACGCCGGCGCCCGCGCCCGCGAGGCCGACCTGCTGCGGTTCCAGGTCCACGAGATCGATTCGGCTGCGCTGGCCGACCCCGACGAAGACCAGGCCCTCGACGCCCTCGAGGACACCCTGGCCGACTCGGTCGCCCACCGGCAGGCCGCCTCGGCCGCGGTGCAGGCGATCTCCGACGACGGCGGCGCCGTCGATGCCGTGGGCCTGGCGGTCGCCGCCGTCGACGGCCGCATGCCGTTCGAGGCGCTGGCCGCCCGGCTGCACGCCGCCCAGGCCGAGCTGCTCGATGTGGCCGCGGACCTGCGATCGGTCGGGGAGGGTATCGATGACGACCCAGGCCGCCTCGCCGAGATCCGCGACCGGCGCCAGCTGCTGGTCGAGCTGCGCCGCAAGTACGGGACGGCTCCCCACGCCGCCGAGCCGAGCGGCGGGCAGGGCCGCCTCGCCGACGTCATCGGCTACCACGAGACCGCATCGGCCCGGCTCGCCGAGATCGACAGCCACGATGCCCGCGCCGCCCAGCTCGACGACGAGGCCCGAGCAGCAGCTCGGGCCGAGGCGAAGGCGGCCGGCGCCGTGGCCGCTGCCCGCCGGGCGTCAGCGGCGCCGCTCGGCAAGGCCGTGGAGGCCAACCTCGGTCAGCTGGCCATGGCCTCCGCCCGGTTCCTGGTGGCGGTCGGCGACGACGATCCGGGCGACGACGTGACGTTCCTGCTCGCCGCCAACCCCGGCGCCGATCCGGGGCCCCTGGCCAAGGTCGCATCCGGAGGGGAGCTGGCCCGATCGATGCTGGCGCTGCGCCTGGTGCTCAGCGTGGCCCCGCCCGTCCTGGTGTTCGACGAGGTCGACGCCGGCATCGGTGGACAGGCCGCGCTGGCGGTGGGGCGGGCGCTCGCTGCGCTCGGCGCGGACCACCAGGTGCTCGTGGTCACCCACCTGCCCCAGGTCGCGGCGTTCGCCGATGCCCAGGTCAACATCCGCAAAGAGGTCGCCAAGGGCACCACGGTGGCCTCGGCGACGCCGCTCGACGACGCCGACCGGGTGATCGAGCTGTCCCGGATGCTCTCGGGCACCCCCGAGAGCGAGCGCGTCCGAGAGGCCGCGCACGAGCTGCTCGACCTCGCCGCGACGGAGCGCGGGCGGTGAGGCCCGCCCGTAGGGGTCACCTACCTGTCACGTATGCTTCACCCGGCGTTGCGGAGCCCAGGCCGACATCCCTCGGTGCTCTCGTGCACCTGGTGGTGCCTGCCCGATGGAGTTGGTGATGGCACAGCACGAGCACGAGCACGAGGTGGCGCAGCACGACGCCGACGCGCCCGTCCCCATCCAGTCCGTGGGCGAGCCCGACGCCAGCGAGGCCCCTGCGGTCGAATGGCCGTCGGTCACGGGCGTGGCCCGCGTCGACCGCCGCACCAAGGACCTGGCCAAGCGGCTGCTCCCCGGCGAGATCGCGGTCATCAACCACGTCGACCTCGACACGGTGGCCACCGAGAGCCTGCTGACGGCCGGCGTCGCCGCCATCGTCAACGCCTCCGACTGCATCTCGGGGCGCTACCCCAACCCCGGCCCGCTCCTCCTGCCGGCCGCCGGGGTGTGCGTGCTCGACGGCGTGGGCCCCGAGGTGATGGACCTGATCGAGGACGGCGACACCATCACGATCGACGGCAGCGGTGCGTTCATCAGCGGTCGTGAGGTCGTCACCGGCACCCGCCAGAACACCGCCACCTTCGCGACCGTGCTCGACCACGCCCGCAGCAACATGGGCGACGAGCTGCAGCGCTTCGCCGAGAACACCCTCAACTACATCCAGCGCGAGGGCCACCTCCTCATCGACGACCCCGACATCCCGGAGGTGCCGGTCGACTTCCAGGGCCGCCACGTCCTCGTCGTGGTCCGCGGCGTCGACTACAAGAAGGACCTCCAGCTGCTGCGCCGCAGCGGCTACCTCAAGGAGCAGCGGCCGCTGCTGATCGGCGTCGACGGCGGCGCCGACGCCATCCTCGAGCTCGGTCTCACGCCCGACGTGATCATCGGGGACATGGACTCCGTCAGCGAGCACGCCCTGCGCTGCGGAGCGGCCCTGGTCGTCCACGGCTACACCGACGGACGGGCGCCCGGCGCCGAGCTGCTCGACCAGCTCGGCGTGGAGTACTCGGTGTTCGCCTCGGCCGGCACCTCCGAGGACATCGCCATGCTGCTCGCGTTCGAGCGCGGCGCCGCCCTGATCGTCGCCGTCGGCACCCACTCCTCGATGGTCGACTTCCTCGACAAGGGCCGCCCGGGCATGGCGTCCACGTTCCTCGTGCGCATCAAGGTCGGCCCCATCCTCGTCGACGCCAAGGGCGTGAACCGGCTGTACGACACGCGGGTGCGCGGGCGCGACCTGCTCTGGATGGTGGCGGCGGCCATCGTCACCCTCATCATCATCAGCGCTGTCAGCGAACCGGTCCGCACCGTCCTGCGCGGCCTGTCCCTGCCCTTGCGATGACCTTCCTGCCCGTCAGAGAGACCTTGGATCACCGATGATCAACATCCGCTACCACATCGTTTCCATCACGGCCGTGTTCCTGGCCCTGGGCATCGGCGTGGCGCTCGGCAGCACCTTCCTCGACCGGGCCACGGTCAACGTCCTCGACCGCAACATCACCAGCGCCGAGAACCGGATCAAGGCCAGCAACGCCGAGAACGATCGCCTGAACAAGCAGCTCGACCAGGCGAAGGACCGCGACAACAGCCTGATCATCGTCGGCAGCGAATCGCTCGTGGCCAACCAGCTCACCGACGTGCCCGTCCTGGCCATCGCGGCACCGGGGGTCGACAAGGCCGACATCGAGGTGGTGCGCACCATCCTCGAGCGCAGCGGCTCCGACTTCCGCGGCACCGTCGCCCTGTCCGACAAGCTGGCCTTCACCGATCCCGACGGCGGCCTGGCCCGGGACCTCGGTGTCACCAACCCCACCGCCACCTCCCTGCGAGCAGCCGGCACCTCTGCCATCACCGATGCCCTGGCGGCGGCGGGCACGCCGCTGAAGGCCGACGGCGAGTCGCCCGGCGGCAAGGGCGCCACCACGACCACCACGGTGCCCGGCGCCGTCGCCACCACCACGGTGGCGCCCCCCGCCTCCACGACCACCACGACGGCGGCCAACGGGTCGAAGTCGGGCTCCGCGGACCTCCCCGACGGGAAGCAGCCCACCGCCATCACCGCCCTGCTCAACCGCGGCTACCTGAAGCTGACCCCCGGCCAGGGCTACGACAGCACCGATCCGATCCTCGAGACCACCGGCTACCGCTACGTCTACATCGGCGGACCCAACCTGACCGCGAGCCAGAACGACGTGCTGCTGAGCATCCTGCCCTCCACCGGCGACGCGCTGCCCACCACCGTGGTCAGCGCCAGCCAGCCCGATCCGGTGGCCGACGAGATCGTCGTGCCCACGGTGGTCGCGCGCATCCGGGCCAACGACGCCCTCGTGAAGCGGTACAACACCGTCGACAACACGGAGACCTTCGCGGGCCTCTCCGCGATGCTGTTCACCCTCCGTGACATGGGCACGGTCGATCCCGGGCAGTACGGGCAGGCGAAGGGAGCCACCGCCATCCTTCCGCCTCCCTCATGACCGCAGAGGCCGACGCCCGGGTGGCCGTCGCCCCTCCTCCGGGACTCGCCCGGAGCACGGTCACCATGTCCGTGCTCACCGCGGTGTCGCGCGCCACGGGCCTGGTGCGGATCATCATGGTGGGCGCCGTCGTGGGCACCACCTACCTCGGCAACACCTACGAGACCACGAACACGATCCCCAACATCGTGTTCGAGCTCATGGCCGCCGGCACGTTCCAGGCCGTCTTGATCCCGGCGCTCGTGCGCTACGAGTCGCAGGGCGAGAAGGAGGAGGCCGAGCACGTGGCGTCGTCGGTCTTCGGCATCGCCCTGGTGGCCCTCTTCGGCGTGGCCGCGGTCGGCATGCTCATGTCTCCGTGGATCTCGCAGCTGCTCTTCAGCGGGTCGGCCGAAGCGGTCCGGGCCGAGCAGGTGCGCCTGGGCACGATCTTCCTGCTGATCTTCCTTCCGCAGGTGGGCATGTACGCGGTGGGGATGGTGTCCACCGCGGTGCTCAACTCGCAGAACCGCTTCGCGGCGCCCGCCATCGCTCCGGCCGTCAACAACGTCATCGTGTGCACGGCCTACTTCCTGTACTGGCTGTCGCGAGATGGTGGCCCGCCGGTGCTGCACCTCACGCCGCTCCAGATCGCCCTGCTCGCCGGCGGCACCACCCTGGGCGTGATCGGCTTCTGCGCGGTGCCGCTGCTGGCGGTCCGGCGCACCTCGTTCCGGCTTCGGATCAAGTTCGACCGCCATCACCCGGCCGTGCGCCAGGTGCTGAGGATGGGTGTGTGGGCCGCCGGGTTCCTGGCCACCACGCAGCTGCTGATCCTGGTGGAGCTCCTGCTGTCCAACAAGGTCAAGGGCGGGGTGGTCGCCCTGCAGATCGGGTGGACGTTCTTCCTGCTGCCGTACGCGCTGTTCGCCCAGCCGATCCTCACCGCGCTGTTCCCCACGATGTCGCGCCAGTCGACCGCTCGCGACGACGGCGGCTTCGCCCGGTCGGTCGAGAGCGGCACCGAGATGATCTGCCTGTTCGTCGTGCCGTGCGCCATCGCCTTCGTCGCCGTGGCCCCGGCGATGTGCCGCGCCATCCTGTTCGGCGCCATCAACGCCGCCGGCGCCGCCGATGTGGCCCGCGTGGTGGTGGGCTTCGCCCCCGGCGTGGTCGGGTACAGCCTCCTGCTCTTCTACGCCCGGGTGTTCTACGCCCGGGAGGATGCCCGCACGCCCACGATCGTCAACCTGGCTGCCGGCGTCCTCGGCGCGGTCATCATGCTCGGCACCTCGTCGATCCCGTCCCGTCAGTGGCAGGTGCCGCTGCTGGCCGCCATCCACGCCTTCGCCTACAGCCTGGCGGCGGTGGCGCTCGTGCTGATCATCAAGCGGCGGCTGCCCCAGGAGCACCGGCCGGCCCTGCTGCGCCGGCTGCGCCCGCAGATCCTGGCCGTGGCGCCGGTCTTGGTGGTCGGCACGTTGATCGGGCGCCAGATCCCGCTGCACTCGCGGCTCGAGGCCCTGGTGCTCGGCGTGGTCGTCGGCCTCGGGGTCATGGGCCTCTACGCGCTCCTCACCGCGGCGCTCGGAGGCCCCAAGCCCCGCGCCCTGCTGGGTGCGCTCAAGCGGGGTGGGCACTGATGGCGTCGACCACGCTCCAGGTGCTCGGCCCGTCGGCCGGTGGCATCCGTCGCCACGTCGCCACGCTGGCCGAGGGCCTCGAGGCCCGTGGGCACGCGGTCACCGTGGCCGGTCCCGCCGGCGTGATGGACGGCCTGCGGGAAGGGGCCGTCGCCGTGCCCGTGGGGCTCGGACCGTCGGCGGTCGCCGCGGTGCGGCAGCTCCGGCCCCTGGTGCACCAGGCCGACGTGGTGCACGCCCACGGGCTCACGGCCGGCTGGGTGGCGTGGGCCGCGGGCGCCGGGTCGAAGCTGGTGGTCACGGTCCACAACCTCGTCCTCGACGAGGCCGCCGGCCCGTCAGCCCCGGTGCTGCGCCGGCTCGAGGGCCGGCTGCCGGGCCGGGCGCAGGAGACCATCGTCATCTCGGAGCAGATGCGGGCCCGCTTCGACCCGCAGGGCACCGACCCGCACCTCCACCTGATCCCGCCCGTCGCGCCCACCCCGGTGGTCACCCGTGACCGGGCGGCCGTGCGCACGGAGCTCGGGGTGCCCGATGGCGTCCCGCTGATCGTGCTCGTGGGGCGGCTGCACCCCCAGAAGGACATCCCCACGCTCCTGCGCGCGGTGCCGTCGATCGCCGACGACGTGCGCGTGGCCATCGTGGGGGAGGGGCCGCAGCGCGACGACCTCCTCGAGCAGATCGAGACCGGAGGTCTGGCCGGCCTGGTCCAGCTCGTGGGCGCGAAGCCCGACGCCGCGAACTACTTCGCCGCTGCCGACGTGGCGGTCATGTGCTCCATCTGGGAGGGCTTCGGCCTCGTGGTGGCCGAGGCGCTGCACCTGGCCCGGCCCGTGGTCGCCACCGATGTGGGCCCCGTGTCCACCATGGTCGTCGACGGTGAGACCGGCTTCTTGGTGCCACCATCCGACCCGCCCGCCCTGGCTGCCGCCATCTCAGCGGCGCTGGCCGATCCCGACCATGCCGCTGAACTCGGCCGGGCCGGTGCGAAGCTGGTGGCCCCGCATTTCGATACCGGCGCCCTGATCGCCAAAGTGGAAGACGTGTACGACCTCGTGACCAAGCAGTCCGTCCGATGAAGCTCACGAGGATCGCCACCCGTGCCGGGGCCGTCGCCCTCGTCGCGCTGGCCACGCTCGTCCCCTTGGCCGGCAGCGCCGCCACCGCCGCACCGGCCGCTCCGGCGACCTCCACGGGCCGGGTGGTGATCGTCAGCATCCCGCGGCTCACCTGGCCCCAGGTGAGCCGCAGCGACCTGCCGAACCTCAAGCGCTTCCTGGCGCAGAGCGCGGTGGGCGACCTGAGCCTCCGCACGATCGGGCCGCGCACGTCCCTGGGCGAGGGCTACATCACCATGGGCGCCGGCAACCGGGCCGGGGTGCGCGACGCCGATGCCGGGCGCATGCTCTCGGCGAGCGACCTCTACGAGAACGGCACCGCCGCCGACGCCTACCACCGACGCACCGGTTGGAAGCCCAGGGGGCAGCTCCTGCAGCTGTCGATCGCCGCGATCAACGCCACCAACGACCGCTACCTCTACGGCGCCGACCCTGGTGCGATGGGCACCGCGCTCGACAGGGCCAAGTTCCGCACCAGCGTGATCGGCAACGACGACGTCGAGCTCAGCGCCGCCGGGCTGGTCACCTTCGACCCGTCGTCGCCCACGGGCGAGCCCAGTGACGGTCCGGCCGACGAGACCGGCCTCGGCAACAACCCCGACCCAGCCATCACCGGCACCATCGAGCCGCTCAACGGCGAGAACCGTCCGGCCGGCCTGGCCGTGATGGACGGCCAGGGCCAGGTGCCGCAGGGTTCCGTGTCCCGGAACCTGCTCACCCGCGACAAGGACGCCGCGTTCGGCATCGCCCTGTCCGAGCGCGAGGTGCTGGCCGCGTTCGACAGCACCTGGGGCGACCGGGCCGTGAGCCTGGTGGAGCTCAGCGACCTCGAGCGGGCCGACCTCTACCGCAGCCGGGCCGCAGCCGCCCAGGCCTCGATCCTGTTCGACCGGGCCCTCACCCGCACCGACCACCTCCTGGGCGAGCTGCTCAAGCGCACCAAGCCCGGCGATCTGGTGGTGGTGGTCTCACCCGCGTCGCCCCGGGCCCACGAGACGCTCACGCCGATCGCCATCCGCGGCCCCGGCTTCTCCTCGGGCACGCTGAGCAGCGGCACCACGCGCCGCGCCGGCTACGTGACGCTCCCCGACATCGCCCCCACGATCCTCGAGCACCTCGGCGTCACCAAGCCCGAGTCGATGACGGGCTCCGCCATCGCCGCCACCAACGACGGCTCCACCTCGACGGCTCGCATCGACTCGTTCATCCAGAAGAACGAGGCCACCAAGTTCCGCGACGCGGCCGTGATGACCATCACGATTCTGTTCGTCGTCATGCAGGTCGTCCTGTGCGGCCTCGCCCTCGCCGCCCTGATCCGCGGCACCACCTGGCTGCGCCGCTCGGCCGCGCTCCTGGGGCTGGTCACGATGTGCCTGCCCGTGATCACGTTCGCCCTGGGCCTGGGCCGGCTCTACCGGATCGGGTTCTGGCCGTACCTCCTCCTCATGTACGTGGGCGCCGGCCTGCTCGCCTACGTGTCGGTCTGGTTCGGTCGCCGCACCGACGATCACCGCCGCGCCGTGCTCACCACCCTGATCCCGGTGGCCCTCACCTACGTCGTGCTCGTGGTCGACATCCTCACCGGCGGCCACCTCCAGCTGAACACCATCTTCGGCTACTCGCCCCTGGTGGCGGGCCGGTTCTCCGGCTACGGCAACCCCGCCTACTCGCTCCTGTCGATGGGCACGATCATCTTGGCGTGCGGCCTGTGGGCCTACTTCGACGGCGACCGGCCGGGGCCCGCCCGGCGGCGGCTCCTCGTGGGCATCATCGCCATGTTCTGCCTGACCATCGTGGTCGACGGGCACCCGTCGCTCGGGTCCGACGTCGGCGGCGTGCTGTCGATCATCCCCACCGCCTTCCTCGTGGTCTGGCTGCTGCTCGGCCGCCGCATTCGGGCCCGGGTGGTGCTCCTCGCCGGCGCCGCCACGCTGCTGGTCATCAGCCTGTTCGCCATCATCGACCTCCAGCGCCCCGAGACCAAGCAGACGCACCTCGGCCGCCTGGTCCGCTCCACGTTCGGCAACGGCGGCGGCGACGGCCTCACCACCACCATCGAGCGCAAGATCAACGCCAACATCACGGTGCTCACCCACTCGATCTGGACGTGGACCATCCCGCTGGCGCTGATCGTGCTGGCCCGCATCAGCTGGCGGCGGCCCCGCATGATCGACTCCCACCTGCCCAACACGCCGGCCACCCGGGCCGCGCTCTGGGGTGGCATCTGCATGTGCGTGCTGGGCATGGCGGTCAACGACTCGGGCATCGCCATCCCGGCCGTGATGTTCATGCTCTTCCTGCCGTACATCCTCTACCAGGTGCTCACGCCCGCCGAGTACGTGGCCCCGCCGGCCGACGGGGCTGATGACGGACCCGGGCCGGTGCCCGATCCCGAGCCGGAGCCTGCGCTCGTCGGAGCCGATACGTGACCCTCGTGGTGGTCCTGCTGCTGGCGACGGCGGTGGGCGCCGGGCTGTGGACCGCGTGCCGGACCACGTTCGAGGCCCCCATCCTCCAGCGCACCAACTTCCGCGGCATCTCGGTGCCGGTCGGCGCCGGGGTGGTGGTGGTGCTCGCGGCCATCACCGTCGAGGCCGTCCTGTCGGTCGCCGACGTGGTGGGTCACGACGCCTCGGCCGCCGAGGTGCAGGGCCGCTGGGTCGTGCTGATCGTGGCCCTGGGCTTCGGGCTGCTCGGGCTGTTCGACGACCTCGCCGCCCACGGCGACGACCGCGGCTTCCGCGGCCACCTCACCAGCATCGTGCGGGGCCGCCTCAGCACCGGCGCCATCAAGCTGTTCGGTGGGGGACTGCTCGCCATCGTGGCCGTGCGCGCCGCCGGCGCCGACGACCTGGGCCGGCTGCTGGTCGGCGCCGCCCTGGTGGCCCTCAGCGCCAACCTGGGCAACCTGTTCGACCGGGCACCCGGGCGCTGCACGAAGGTGGCGCTCCTGGCAACCGTCCTCCTCGTCGCCACGGCCGGGGCGTCGGGCCGCCCGCATCTGGTGGGCGTCGTCGCCGTGATCGGCGCCGCGCTGGGGCTGCTGGCGTTCGACCTGCGCGAGCAGCTGATGCTCGGCGATGCGGGGGCCAACGTCCTGGGTGCGGCCATCGGCATCGGTGTGGTGCTCACCTCGGGCCTCGTCGTCCAGGCGATCCTCCTCGCCGTCGTCGCCGCCCTCAACCTCATCAGCGAGTCGATCTCGTTCAGCAGCGTCATCGACCAGACCACCCCCCTGCGGTGGCTCGACCGTCTCGGTCGGCGCGCCCCGGCCTGACCGACCCCTTGTGGCGCCCCGATCTCACGGGGATCGCAGGGAAGCAGCCCTCGGTGGGGTACGTTGATCTCCCGTGACGAAGCACATTTTTGTGACGGGTGGCGTGGCGAGTTCGCTGGGCAAGGGGCTGACGGCCTCCTCGCTCGGGCGGTTGCTGAAGGCACGGGGCCTCCGGGTCACCATGCAGAAGCTCGACCCCTACATCAACGTCGACCCCGGGACCATGAACCCGTTCGAGCACGGCGAGGTGTTCGTCACCGACGACGGTGGTGAGACCGACCTCGACCTCGGCCACTACGAGCGGTTCATCGACGAGCCCCTGTCGCGAGACTCGAACGCCACCACCGGCTCGATCTACTCCGCCGTCCTCGCCGCCGAGCGCAAGGGTGCCTACCTCGGCAAGACCGTGCAGGTGATCCCGCACATCACCGACGAGATCAAGCGCCGCATCACCCGCCTCGCCCGCCCCGACGTCGACGTGGTCATCACCGAGGTCGGCGGCACGGTGGGCGACATCGAGATCCTCCCGTTCCTCGAGGCCATCCGGCAGTTCCGCCTCGACGTCGGCCGCGACAACGTCTGCTACGTCCACGTCACGCTCGTGCCGTTCATCGGCCCCTCGGGAGAGCAGAAGACCAAGCCCACGCAGCACTCGGTCACCGAGCTGCGCAGCCGGGGCATCCAGCCCGACATCATCGTGTGCCGCAGCGAGAGCGCCCTGTCGCCCGACCTCAAGCGCAAGATCTCCAACCTCTCCGACGTGCCCCCGGGCTGCGTCGTGAACTGTGCCGACGCCGGCAACATCTACGAGATCCCGCTGGTGCTCCACGAGGAGGGCCTCGACACCGAGGTCTGCTCGATCCTGCGCCTCGAGGGCGCCGGGCCCGATCTCACCGAGTGGGAGGCGCTCGTCGAGCGCGTGGAGTCGTCGATCAAGCCCGTGCGCATCGGCCTGATCGGCAAGTACGTCACGCTCATCGACGCCTACCTGTCGGTGGTCGAGGCCACCAAGCACGGCGGCTTCGCGCACGGCGCCAAGGTCGAGATCGAGTGGATCCAGGCGGAGGAGGTCGAAGGGCTCCTGGCCGCCGGGCGGCTGCGAGACCTCGACGGCCTGGTGATCCCCGGCGGGTTCGGCGAGCGCGGCACGGAGGGCAAGATCGCCGCCGCCACCTACGCCCGAGAGAACAACATCCCCTGCCTCGGGCTGTGCCTCGGGCTCCAGATGATGGTCATCGAGTACGGCCGGAACGTGCTCGGGCTCACCGGCGCCAACTCCTCCGAGCTCGACCCGCAGACGCCCCACCCGGTGATCGACCTCATGGACTCGCAGCGCGAGGTCACCGACATGGGCGGCACGATGCGCCTCGGGGCCTACGTCGCCGAGCTCGAGCCCGGCTCCAAGGTGGCCGCGGCCTACGGCAAGACGGTCGTGTCCGAGCGCCACCGCCACCGCTACGAGTTCAACCCCCGCTACCGCAGCCAGTACGAGGCGTCGGACCTGTGGCTCAGCGGCTCGTCGCCCGACCACCGGCTCGTCGAGTTCATCGAGCTGCGCGACCACCCGTTCTGGGTCGGCACCCAGGCGCACCCCGAGTTCAAGAGCCGCCCCACCAACCCGGCGCCGCTGTTCCGAGACTTCGTCGGCGCCGCCCTGCGCCGCGCCGAGGGCCGGTCGCCCCACCTGTTCGACCTGGACCAGCCCTCCTCCACGTCCGTCGACGCCTAGCCGTGCCCGGGTTCCGCCACCTCGGAGACCGCGAGGTGGCCCAGCTCGACCGCCTCCGCGTGGTGCGCGGCCGCTACGAGGCCCCCGACGGGTCGACCTTCGAGCGCGACGTCGTGCGCAACCAGGCGGTGGTGGCGATGGTGCCGCTGCTCGACGACGGGCGCACGGTGCTGCTCGTCCGCCAGTACCGGGGCCCGATCGACCGCGACCTGCTCGAGCTCCCCGCGGGCCTGTGCGACGTCCCCGGCGAGGAGCCCGAGGCCACCGCCCGCCGCGAGCTGATCGAGGAGGTGGGCCGCGAGAGCGGCACCCTGGAGCTCCTGGCCAGCTACTTCCCGGCGGCCGGGTTCAGCGACCAGTTCGTGCGGCTCTTCCTGGCCACCGAGCTGACCGAGGTGCCCGCAGACCGCCAGGGCATCGAGGAGGCGCACATGACCGTCGAGACGTTCGACCTAGCCGGCCTCGACGCCGCCATCGCCGACGGGACCCTGGCCGACAGCAAGACCATCATCGGCCTCCTGCTGGTGCGGGACCGCCTGCGGGAGCCGTGAACACCCACGACCTGCCCGTGGAGGTCGACGACTTCCTCCTGTCGATGCGCGTCGAGCGAGGACGCTCGACCAACACCCTCAACGCCTACGCCAACGACCTGCGGGGCTACGTGGCCTGGCTCGACGATCACGGCCTGACGGTTGGAGAGGTGACCGAGCCGGTCATCACCGAGTACGTGAACCACCTCCGCGCCAGCGACCGGGCGCCCTCCACCGTCAAGCGCACGCTCGTCTCGGTCCGCGGCCTCCACCGGTTCCTGGCCGAGGAGACCGAGGGCGTGGCCGACCCCACCGTCGACGTCGAGGTGCCGAAGGCGCCCAAGGGCCTGCCGAAGGCGCTGAGCGAAGCCGAGGTCCAGCTGCTGCTCGACTCGGTGACCGGCACCGACGCCATCGCCCGGCGCGACCGCGCCATCGTCGAGGTGCTCTACGGCACCGGCATCCGCATCGCCGAGCTGAGCGGGATGTCGCGCTCCGACCTCGACCTCGATGCCGGCCTGCTCCGCGTGTTCGGCAAGGGCGCCAAGGAGCGCATCGTGCCGCTCGGCCGCTACGCGGTGGTCGCCCTGGTCGATTGGCTCGGGCCGCAGGGCCGCCCGCTCCTCGAGCCCGAGCGCTGGGCCCGCCGAGACGACGCCGACGCCGTGTTCCTCAACCGGCGCGGCGGCCGGCTGCAACGGCAGGGCGCGTGGCTGGTGGTGCGCACCGCCGCCGACCGGTGCGGCCTGGGGTCGCGGCTCACCCCCCACGTGCTGCGCCACTCGTACGCCACCCACATGCTCGACCACGGCGCCGACGTCCGGACCGTGCAGGAGCTGCTCGGCCACGCGTCGATCGCCACCACCCAGGTGTACACGAAGGTGTCGGGGGAGCGGCTCCAGTCGGTGTACCGCACGGCACACCCCCGGGCTTCTGCTGGGTAGCCTGCC
Organism: Aquihabitans sp. McL0605; assembly: GCF_049993875.1. Classification (NCBI taxonomy): domain Bacteria; kingdom Bacillati; phylum Actinomycetota; class Acidimicrobiia; order Acidimicrobiales; family Iamiaceae; genus Aquihabitans; species Aquihabitans sp. McL0605. Next base: position 89,850 of record NZ_CP188252.1, on the reverse strand, counting down.
TGCATGGCCTCGACCGACCTGACCACCCTCCGCGACACGCTCGAGAGCGAGCGGGCCGAGCTGGCGCGCCAGCTCGAGGAGCTCTCCGAGGGCGGGGCCGCCCCGGACGCGAACGAGAACTTCGCCGATTCCGCCCAGGTGACCGCCGAGCACGTCGAGAACCGCACCCTGGCCGCCACCCTGCAGGACCAGCTCAGCGACGTGGAGTCGGCGATCGACCGCATCGACGCGGGCGCCTACGGCCGCTGCGAGGTGTGCCAGAAGCCCGTGTCTGCGGCTCGCCTGGAGGCGATGCCCAGCACGCGCTTCTGCATCGACCACGCCTGATGGGCGATACCGCCCACCTGGTGAAGCGCTACTTCGGTTCCATCCTGCCCATCGGTCCGTCCAAGGCAGACTCCGCCTGGGTGGCCGCGGAGCTGCTCCCGTCCGAGCTCGAGATCTGGGACAAGATGTCGGCCCAGGACCGGCGCCACGCGGCCGGGGTGGCCCGCCGCGTCGAGCGGGCGCTGGGCGACGAGGCCACGCGGCCGGTGATCGCGGCGGCCCTCCTGCACGACTGCGGCAAGTCGGTGGCGCACCTCGGCACCACCGGTCGGGTGATCGCCACGCTGTCGGCCAAGGTCGCCGGCCGGGACATGGCCACGGCCTGGAGCGAGACCCGCGGCTTCACCCGCCGCGTCGGCCTCTACCTCGAGCACCCCCGCCTGGGCGCCGACCTGCTGGGCCTGGCCGGCTCGGCACCGCTCACCGTGGCGTGGGCGGCCGAGCACCACCTGCCGCCCGAGGACTGGACGGTCCCCGCCGAGATCGGCAAGGTGCTCAAGGACGCCGACGACGACTGATGCCGGCTCCGCTGCCGGGCGGGGTCAGGTGGCGGCGAGGAGGCCGAGGTTGGCCCGGGCACGGGTGAGCGTGGCGGCCGCCAGCTCGCCGGCCTTGGCGGCGCCGACCGCAAGGAGCCGGTGGGTCTCGGCCGGGTCGGCCGCGAGCTCGGCGAAGCGGGCCTGGATGGGGGAGAGGCGCTCGATCACCGCGGCGGCCGTGTCGGCCTTGAGCGGGCCGTACTGGGTGTAGCCCTCGGCCGCCTGCTCCGGCGTGCGCCCGGTGGCGGCACCGAGGATCGACAGCAGGTTGGACACGCCGGGCTTGGCCGCCACGTCGAAGCGGACCTCGCTGTCGGTGTCGGTGACCGCCCGCTTGATCTTCTTCTCGATGACCTTGGGATCGTCGAGCAGGAGGATGGTCCCCGCGGCCGTGTCCTCCGACTTCGACATCTTCGACGTGGGGTCCTGGAGGTCCATCACCCGGGCGCCGGCGGCGGGGAAGGTGGCCGTGGGCACCACGAACGTGTCGCCGTAGCGGGAGTTGAAGCGCTCGGCCACGTCTCGGGCCAGCTCGACGTGCTGGCGCTGGTCGTCGCCCACGGGCACCAGATCGGTGTCGTACAGGAGGATGTCGGCGGCCATCAGCGCCGGGTAGGTGAACAGGCCGCCCGAGACGAACCCGGCCTTGTCGGACTTGTCCTTGAACTGCGTCATCCGGCTGAGCTCGCCGTACGACGCGGTGCACTCCATGATCCAGGCCAGCTCGGCGTGCTGGTGGACGTGGCTCTGCACGAACAGGGTGCAGACCTCGGGATCGAGCCCCATGGCCAGCAGGATCTGGGCGAGGCGCAGGGTGGTGCTGCGCAGCTCGTCGGGGTCCTGCGGGACGGTGAGGGCGTGCAGGTCGACCACGCAGTAGAGGCTGTCGGCTCGGTGCTGGTCCTCGACCCAGTGCTGCAGCGCCCCCAGCACGTTGCCGAGGTGGACGTTGCCGGTGGGCTTGATGCCGGAGAACACGCGGGTCATGGCGGGCGAGCCTAACGGGAGGCTCTCGCCGCCCTGACGTGGGTTCTGGCGATTGGGCCTAGACGAAACCACACCCGTGTAACTACGCTGCCCCCGTGGCCTACGACGTGCAGACCGAGGTGTTCGAAGGTCCGTTCGACCTGTTGCTGCACCTCATCTTGAGCCAGCAGGTGGAGCTGTACGAGATCTCGCTCACCACCATCATCGATGCCTACCTGGGCGAGCTGGACCGGATGGACACCCTCGACCTCGATGTCGCCACCGAGTTCCTGCTCATCGCCGCCACCCTGGTGGAGCTGAAGACCCGCCGCCTGCTCCCCGAAGACGTCGACATCGACCTCGACGACGAGCTGGCGCTCTGGGAGGAGCGAGACCTGCTCCTGGCCCGGCTGGTGGAGTGCAAGACCTTCAAAGATGCCGCCAAGCTGCTCTCGGCCCTGGCCGACCAGGCCGGCCGCTCGTTCCCTCGCACCGTCGGGCTCGACGAGCGCTTCTTGGACCTCGCCCCGGACCTGCTGGCCGGCGTCACCCCGCTCGACCTGCGGGCGGCCTTCTTCCGGGCCATCGAGCCCAAGCCCGTGCCTCGGGTCGAGCTCGATCACGTGGCCCCCTCCCGCCTCAGCGTCACCGAGGCCGTGCAGGAGCTCGCCGACGAGCTGCCTCGCGTCGGCACCATCACCTTCCGCGGCCTCACCGACTCGTTCGTCGAGCGGCTCGAGGTCGTGGTGCGGTTCCTGGCTGTCCTCGAGCTGTACAAGCAGGGCATGATCGACCTGGATCAGCCCACCACCTTCGGTGATCTCACCATCACCTGGGTGGGCGGCGAGTCCGATGAGGACCGCTCCGTCCTGGCCGGCATCGCCGCCCGGGTCGACACGTACGAGGGATAGGAACCGTGGCCATGTCCACCGAATCGGCGCGCGCCATCGAGGCGATCCTGATGGTCGCCCAGGAGCCGGTCGAGACCCACCTCCTGGCCCAGCTGCTCGAGATCGCCCCGGCGCTCGTCGACGAGATCTGCGCCCAGCTCCAGGCCGAGTACGTGGCGCAGGAGCGCGGCTTCGTCCTGGTGAAGGTGGCCGGCGGCTACCGGTTCCAGAGCCACGCCGACCTGGCCGCCTACGTGGAGCGCTTCGCCCTCGAGGGCCAGAGCGCCCGCCTGTCGTCGGCGGCCCTCGAGACCCTCGCCATCGTCGCCTACAAGCAGCCGCTGTCGCGGGCGCAGATCGCCGCCATCCGCGGCGTCAGCGTCGAAGGCGTGATGCGGACGCTCCAGCAGCGCGGCTACGTCGAGGAGATCGGCCGAGACTCCGGGCCGGGCCAGGCGGCCCTGTTCGGCACCAGCAAGGAGTTCCTCGAGCGCATGGGCCTCGATCGCATCGAGGACCTGCCCGCCATCGCCGACCTGTTCCCGTCGGCCGAGATCATGGAGGCGCTCGAGCTCACCCTCCGCGCCGAGCGCCCCGAGGCCGATCAGCTGCCCCTGGACGAGGCTCCCGTCGACGCCGCCGCGGCACCGGGCGATGCCCCCGCGGCCGAGGCCGTCGCCGCCGAGGCGGGTACCGACCCGACCGACGATGCCGCCCTGCTCGCCATGGGCGACGACGACTTCCCCGAGCCGGAGCTTCCGGCCTGGGCGGTCGACCCGCCCGCCGAGGGCCCTCCAGCCGATGTCGACCTGACTGCCGATCTCGACGTCGATGCTGACGGCCAGGCGGATCGGCCGGCCGAGCCCTGATGGCCGACAGCGAGCCGGCGGGCCACCCCGACGGCGAGCGTCTGCAGAAGGTGCTGGCCCGCGTCGGCATCGGGTCCCGGCGCATCTGCGAGGACCTGATCGCCGAGGAGCGCGTGAAGGTGAACGGCGAGATCGCCGAGCTCGGCCGCCGGGTCGACCCCGAGCGAGACCTCGTCGAAGTCGACGGAGCACCCATCGGCACCCGCCAGGGGCTGGTCCACTACCTGCTCAACAAGCCCGCCGGTGTGGTCACCACGGCCTCCGACCCGCAGGGCCGCCCCACGGTGATCGACCTGCTGCCCGCCGAGCCGCGGGTGTTCCCCGTCGGCCGCCTCGACCTCCAGACCGAGGGCCTGCTGCTGCTCACCAACGACGGTGAGCTGGCCAACCGCATCGCCCACCCGTCGCACGGGGTCGACAAGGAGTACCTGGCCGAGGTGGTCGGCACCCCGTCGCGCGCCGCCCTGCGCCAGCTGCGCGAGGGCGTCGAGCTCGACGACGGGATCACCGCCCCGGCCGCCGCCACCCTGGTCGAGGGCTCGCTCGTGAAGCTCACCATCCACGAGGGGCGCAACCGCCAGGTCCGCCGGATGCTCGACGCCGTGGGCCATCCCGTGACCCGGCTGATCCGCACGCGCATCGGTCCGATCACCGATCGCCGCCTCGAACCGGGCGCATGGCGGCCCCTCACCGCGGCTGAGCTGCGGTCGCTGGAGGCCGCGGTGGGCGAGGCGGGCCGAACCCAGCCCGGGACCACCGACCCCGGTCGGTAGCATCGCTCCGATGCCTTCCGCCGTACGAGCCCTCCGCGGCGCCACCACGTGTGACGTCGACGACCCCGCGCAGATCACCGAGCGCACCGTCGCGCTCCTCGAGGAGATGTTCGCCCGCAACGGCGTCGACCACGACCACCTGATCAGCATCCTGTTCACCACCACCCCCGACCTGGTGTCCACGTTCCCGGCCACCGCGGCCCGCACCATCGGCCTCGGCGACGTGCCGCTGCTGTGCGCGCAGGAGATCCCCGTCCCCGGGTCGATGTCGATGTGCATCCGGGTGATGGCCCACCTGGAGACCGATCGCGCTCGCAGCGAGCTCCACCACGTCTACCTCGAGCACGCGGTCAGCCTCCGAGACGATCTCCCGAGCTAGCGCCGAGCCGTGGCAGACCTGGGCGCCCCGCAACGGGCGGCGATCATCGGCACCGGCCTGATCGGTGGCTCCATCGGCCTGGCCCTGCGCGCCCGGGGGTGGCAGGTGTCGGGCACCGACGCCGACCCGGCCGCCGCCCAACGGGCCCTCGAGCTGGGTGCCATCGATGCCATCGGCATCGACCCGGCAGCCACCATCACGTTCGTCGCCGCGCCCGTCCGCTCGATCACCACCGAGGTGCGCCGGGCGCTCGAGCAGACCGCTGGCGTCGTCACCGACGTCGGGTCGGTCAAGGCGTCGCTGGTCGCCGAGATCGACCACCCCCGGTTCGTGGGGGGCCACCCCATGGCCGGCTCCGAGCAGCTCGGCGTCGAGGGCAGCTCGCCCGACATGTTCCAAGGCGCCGTCTGGGTCCTGACCCCGGTCGCCCACACCGATGCCGACCAGTACGCCACCGTCGACGCCGTGGTCCGCTCGCTCGGCGCCGAGGTGGTGGCGCTGGCACCGGAACGCCACGACGCCCTGGTCGCCGTCGTGTCCCACGTGCCGCACCTGACCGCCGCCGCGCTGATGAGCATCGCGGATGAGCGCGCCGACGAGCACGCCGCCCTCCTGCGGCTCGCGGCCGGCGGCTTCCGCGACATGACGCGCATCGCCGCCGGCACTCCCACCATCTGGCCCGACATCTGCGGCGAGAACCGGGTGGCCATCGTCGAGATGATCGACCAGCTCACCGGCGAGCTCGGCCGGCTCCGCTCGCTGGTGGCCGAAGGCGACCACGACGGCCTGCTCACCGCGCTCGAGCGGGCGCAGGAAGCCCGCCGCAACCTGCCCAGCCGCATCGCCCAGCCGGCCGCGGTGGCCGAGGTGCGGGTGCCCGTGCCCGACCGCGGTGGCGTGATCGCCGAGGTGGCCACCCTGGCCGCCGAGCTCGACGTCAACATCGCCGACTTCGAGATCGCCCACTCCAGCGAAGGCGACCGCGGCGTGCTCATCCTGCTCGTCGACCGCACCTCGGCCGAGCCGTTCCGCGCCGGCCTGGCCGACCGCGGCTACAAGCCCACCGTCACCTACCTCCAATGAGCGGGCCCGCCGATCCGTTCGGCCTGGCAGCCCTGCCCGATCCACTTCCGATCGCGCCGGTGACCGGGCCGCTCCACGCCGTGGTCCGCCCCCCGGGATCGAAGTCGATCACCAATCGGGCCCTCGTGTGCGCGGCGCTCGCCGCCGGCACCTCGGAGCTCCGCGGGGCCCTGTTCGCCGATGACACCGAGGCGATGATCGGGGTCCTCACCGCCCTGGGCATCGAGGTCAGCGCCGACCCGTTCGCCGGCTCCCTCCGCGTGGCGGGATGCGCCGGTGAGGTTCCCGCCAGCGCCGCCGAGATCGACACGCGCCAGTCAGGGACGACGTCGCGCTTCACGCTGCCGCTCCTGGCGCTCGGGTCGGGCTCGTACCGGGTCACGGCTCACCCCCAGATGCAGGCCCGTCCGATGGGCACCACGTTCGACGCCCTCGCGGAGATGGGCGTCGGCATCGAGGCGCTCGGCTCCGACGGCCACCTGCCCGCCACCGTGACCAGCGGCCGTGCCCGCACCGCGGTGCTCCGGATCGCCGGCGATGCCTCGAGCCAGTTCCTGTCCGGGCTGCTCATGATCGGCCCGTGCCTGCCCGACGGACTGGTCATCGAGCTGACCACCGACCTGGTCTCACGGCCGTACGTCGAGCTCACCATCGCCGTGATGGCCTCGTTCGGGGCGGTCGTGGAGCAGCCCGACGAACGCACCTTCGCCGTCGCCCCGGGCGGCTACGTCGCCACCGGCTACGAGGTCGAGCCCGATGCCAGCGCGGCGTCCTACCCGCTCGCCGCCGCGGCTCTGTGCGGCGGCTCCGTCACCGTCGAGGGCCTCGGGTCGAGCGCGCTCCAAGGTGACGCCGCGTTCGCCGACGTGCTGGGCCTGATGGGCGCTGACGTCCACCGGACCGGCCACGCCACCACCGTCACCGCCACCCGCGGGGCCCTGCTCGGCGGCACGTTCGACTTCACCCACATCTCCGACACGGCGCAGACGTTGGCGGTGCTGGCACCGTTCGCCGAGGGGCCCGTGACGATCACCGGGATCGGGTTCATCCGCCGCAAGGAGATCGATCGGGTGGCGGCGGTCGCCACCGAGCTGCGCCGGGCCGGCACCGACGTCCACGAGGACCCGGACGGCTGGACCATCCACCCCGGACCGGTCGCACCCGCCACCTTCGAGACGTACGACGACCACCGCATGGCCATGAGCTTCGCCTTGCTCGGCCTGCGCGTGCCGGGGATCGCCATCTCCGGACCGGGGTGCGTCGCCAAGACCTTCCCGGGCTACTGGGCGATGCTCGACGGGCTTCGACCGGCCGACGACGGCCGGTAGGGTCTGCTCCCGTGTCCGACGCCCCCGACCGACCCTTCACCGTGATCGCCATCGATGGTCCTGCCGGCTCTGGCAAGTCCACCGTCGGCCGTCGCCTCGCCGCCACGCTGGGGCTCGACTACCTCGACACCGGTGCCATGTACCGGGGCGTCACGTTCGCCGCCCTGCGCCGCAACATCGATCCGGCCGACACCGACGTGGTGGCGCGCCTGGCCGAGCAGGTCGAGCTCGACCTCCAAGACGGCACCCTGATCGTCGACGGCGTCGACGCCACCATCGAGATCCGCGGCCCCGAGGTCACCCGGGCGGTGTCGCTGGTGGCCGCCAACCCGGCCGTGCGCAAGGAGCTGGTCCGCCGCCAGCGCGAGTGGGCCGAGGCCCGCAACGGCGGCGTGCTCGAGGGCCGCGACATCGGGTCGGTGGTGTTCCCCGATGCCGCGCTCAAGGTGTACCTGACGGCGTCGCCCGAGGTGCGCGCCGAGCGCCGCTCCAAGGAGGTCACCGACCTCGACTACGAGACCGTGGCCGCCGACATCGCCCGCCGAGACGCCGCCGACCAAGGCCGCGACGACAGCCCGCTGGCCCAGGCAGAGGGCGCCCTGGTGGTCGACACCAGCGACCGAGACGTCGACGAGATCGTGGCGGATCTGGTCGCCCGCCTGTCATGAGCGCCGAACCGTCCGAGCACGCCCGTTCCGGCACCAAGGGCGAGCTGCTGTTCTACGCCATCGTCCGGGCTGCGCTGCTGGGGGCGTGCAAGGTCTGGTTCCGGGTGAGCGCCAAGGGTCGCCAGCACGTGCCGGCGGAGGGCGCGTTCATCCTGGCGCCGGTCCACCGGTCCAACCTCGACTTCGCGCTCGTGCTCATCTGCACCAAGCGCCGGATGCGGTACCTCGCCAAGGACTCGCTGTGGAAGGGCCAGGGGTTCTGGGCCAAGGTCTTCACCGGGCTCGGCGGCATCCCGGTGGCTCGCGGCACCGCCGATCGAGAAGCGCTGCGCACCTGCATCGAGGTGCTCGAGGCAGGGGAGCCGCTGGTGATGTTCCCCGAGGGCACCCGCCAGCACGGCCCGGTGATCGAGGAGCTGTTCGACGGCCCGGCGTTCGTGCAGAGCCGCACCGGCGTCCCGATCATCCCTGTCGGCATCGGCGGCTCCGAGGGCGCCATGCCCAAGGGCTCCAAGATCCCCAAGCCCAAGAAGATCACCGTCCTCGTCGGTGCCCCGCTGGAACCGAGCGACGCCGTGGGCCCCAAGGCCAAGCGCGCCGCCATCCGCGACCGCACGACCGAGCTCCACACCGTGGTCCAGGCCCTCTTCGACGAGGCCCAGACCAGCGCCGGCACGCCCAACCCGCCCGCCTGATACCCAGGCTCGGCCGTCGGCGGCCCGTCCCCGTGCCCGATGTCCGATTTCAGGGTGTTTGGCTCCCTTCGGTGTCATACCCCCTCGGTAGGCTGACGCCATGGCTTCGGCGGTCAGGGATCCTCAGGTGGCGGCTGCGATCGATGAGATCGGCGCGTCGCTCGGCGTGCTGACCGCGTATGACTCGCTCCCGGGCTCGTGTGATGACGCGCTGGCCGAGGTGCGGGAGATCGAGGCGCTGGCCCGGCGGATCGACGCCGTGCAGATCCGGGCGGTCGCTCGCATCGACCGGTCCGGGGTGCACAAGGACGACGGGCATTCCTCGGCCAAGGTGATGGTCCGCCACGGCGCCAACCTGTCCGATGCCGTGGCGCTGCGGCGGGATCGGGTGATGCGCATGGAACGGGACCTGCCGATGGTGGCGGCCGCGCACGCCCAGGGTCGGATCGGTCCAGCGCAGGTCGACCGGATCGCCCGGGTGTACGCCAACCGGAGGGTGCGCGACCGGTTGACCGCGGCCGATGGAGAGGTGGCCGAGTACGCCGCTCGGAGTCCGTACCGCAAGCTCGATGAAGCGCTGACCGACTGGGAGCGCCTGGCCGATGAGGATGGTGCCGGAGACCGAGCCGAGCGCAGCCACGCCAACCGTGACCTCGTGTCCCACCGCAACCTCGACGGCTCCCGCCGCATCGAAGGCGGGTGCGGGTCGATGGACGGCCAGATCATCGGCGACATCATCGAGCGCCAGGTCCGCCGCGAGTGGGAGCGGGATTGGGCTGATGCGCGCTGCCGGCTCGGCGACGAGGCCACCGTCAGCGATCTGGCCCGGACCCATGGGCAGCGGCGCTTCGATGCGGTGAAGGCCCTGCTGGTCCGGGGCGACCTCGCCATCACCGACCTGGAGGGCGGGGCCCAGACCTGCACCGACGTCGTCATCGACGAGGTCACCCTCGAGCGGCACGTCGCCAAGCTGTTCGGCGAAGACCCCGGACCCGACCCGCGCCTCGACACGTGGTGGCAGGACCTGACCGAGGCCACCGGCATCACCGGCGTCGATGCGGAGGATCCGGTCGGCTCCGACGCGGAGGAGGGCGCGGCGCCGCCCGACGGGCACGGGAGAGGTGGCAACGGGTTGGTGGGCTTCCGGTGCGGGACCATCGACGGGCACCCGCTCGATCCCACCGAGGCCACGGTCGCCACGCTCGTCGGCCAGCTTCGGCGGGTCGTCGTCGGCGCCGACAGCGTCGTGCTCGACATGGGACGGCGGCAGCGCTGCTTCACCGGTGCCCGCCAGCTCGCCGTCCGGCTGTCCAACGCCACCTGCGTGTGGACCGGCTGCCACGTCCCGTCCAGCCAGTGCCAGTGCGACCACCTCGAAGGGTTCAACGGTCCAGGCGCGGGCAGTACGAACCCCGGCAACGGGGCACCAGCTTGTGGCAGGCACAACCGGTTCAAGGAACAGGGCTTCACCGTGGTCCGGGACCAGCGCGGTCGCTGGCACGTCTACCGCCCCGACGGCACCGAGATCACTTGACCCCGTCGCGCCCCGGCTAGCGGACGGGTCCGTCGCCTGGAGGGGGCGCCGGCGCTACGAGCAGTCGTTGAGGTCGGTCGTGTTCAGGAACCCGATGCCCGGGCCGGGAGCGGTGACCTCACCGTCCACTCCGAACGAGCGAACGGCCAGGTGCGGGATGTCCGGGAAGGAGGTCCCCCCACCCTTGGGAGTGCAACCGTCGGGTCGCTGCACGACGACGAGCCGATAGGTCACGGCGGCCTTGGGGGCCAGATCGATGCCGAGGTCGAAGTCGGCATCCACCGCTGAGTAGGGGAACGACGTGCGCCGCGGTGCCATCGATCCATGGGTTCCAGGGCCCTCCAGGCTCACGGCCTCGATCGCGGGGCCGGCCTCGGGACCGAGCACGGGGAACGACAGGCGCTGGAGCCGCACCGACCTGGACCCACCGTTCGAGATCTCGAAGGTGTACGTGCACCGCATGTCGGCGGTCACCAGCGCCACCGGGAGGAGCGGCTCGTCCTCGCCAAAGACGGGCTCCGACATCGTGCGCTCCTCGACCGTGGTGCCCGTGCACGCGAGCGGCGCCGGCTCGGTGGAGACGCGCACGTGGGACCGATCCCGAGCCGCCAGCGCCGGCCGTCCCCAGCTGAAGCCGGCGGCGACCACCACCGCGGCCACGACCAGCCCGCCCCCGATCCAGCGCCGCGTGCGCAGCCGGGGATCGATCCCGGGGTGTTCGCCGGCCGGGCGAGCGGCCGCGCTCACGGGCGTCTCCGTCTCGAGCTCCACCGCTCCCGCCACCCCGCCCGCCACCATGTGCTCAGTCTGCACGACCGCCGTCGGCGGTGGAGCAGATGTCCACGCCTGCCCGGCGTAGGGTCCGGCCATGTCGAGGCGGGTCGTGCTGGTGACGGGAGCGTCGGGCCTCGTCGGGACCTGGTTGCGCCGGATGGCGCCCGACGACGTGCACGTGGTGGCCCTGGTGCACCGCACCCCGATCGCCGAGGGCGACACGGTCACCGCCGACCTCCGCGACCCTGCGGCGGTCGCCGCCGCGGTCGACGCGGTGCGGCCCTCGGTGGTGATCCACGCGGCGATGGTGATCGACGAGGCATCGATCGTCGGAGCCACCGCCAACGTCGCGGAAGCGGTGGCCGCGGTGGACGCCGAGCTGGTCCACGTCTCGACCGATGCGGTGTTCTCGGGCGACGGGTGCGCGCTCGACGAAGGCGAGGCACCGGATCCCATCTGGGACTACGGACGGTGGAAGGCGCAGGCGGAGCGGGCCGCGCTCGCGACCTCGACCCCGTCGACGGTCGTCCGGCTGCCCCTGGTCGTGTCGCTCGACCCCGAGGATCACGCCGTCGAGCGGATCCATCAGGGCGTGCGAGACGGTCGACCGACGGCGTGGTTCGATGACGAGCTGCGCCAGCCGGCCATGGCCTCCGACATCGCTGCGGGGATCTGGCGGATCGCGGCACGGCCGGCGGCGGAGCGGGCAGGGGTCTGGCACCTGATGGGGCCCGAGACCCTGAGCCGCTACGAGATAGCGATGCGGGTCGCGGCGGCCTTGGGCGCGGACCCATCGATCGTCGAACCGGAGCCGACGCCGCCGACCGCGGTGCGCCCGCGCCACCTCGATCTCCGCAGCGACCGCGCTCGTGCGGCGATCGGCTGGGACCCCGCCCCGATCCTGAGCTGAGGAGCCCAGCGGACGCCAGCGGCGCTCAGCAGTCGGTGGCGACCGGCTGGCCGGCGAAGCGGGCCTGCACCCACCGCGACACCTGGTCGACCGACTTCGCCACCACCGTGTCGTGGTCGGCACCCGGCACGTCGACCTGCTCGACGACCTGGCCGAGCCCGCACAGGCGCCGGTGGAGCGCGGCGGTGCGGGCGGGCAGCACCAGGCTGTCCTGCTCGCCTTGGACCAGCAGGATCGGTGCTTTGGATGCGACGTGTCCAGGATCGTTCACCTTGAGCCAGGCCTGGCCCACCGGGGCGGTGCGCGGATCGGTGGTGAAGTACCCGGGGTCGGCCGCTGGACCGGCCATCGCGGCGCTGATGTCCTGCACGCAGCCCTGCTGGATCACCGCGGAGGACACGAGGGCGGCAGGGTTGAGGTAGTCGGCGAGGTGGACGTCGGGGTCTTCAGCGGCAACGCCGGCGAGCACCATCGTCGTGATGACCCGTAGCTGCAGCTGGTCGCCGTAGGTCTCGCCGAGCTCGGCTCCGGGCGCCAGGGCCACCGTGCCGAGCAGCTTGGCGTCGGGCAGGCGGGCGGACGCCATCTCGCCGGTGACCAGCGCGGCGTGGCCGCCCTGGGACACCCCCGCGACCAGCCACTCGTCGCCGGCGTGGACGTCGGGCATCGAGCGAGCGGCCACCACCTCGTCGATCACCGCGTGGCCCTCGGCCGCGGCGTTGAGATAGGGGTGGAGCTCGCCCACCGGGCCCAGCCCGATGTAGTCGGTGGCGACCTGCACCGCCTTCACGCCGTAGTCAGGAGGTGGGGCCGGGTGGTGGCTCGGGGCACAGGGCGCGGCCAGGCCGGTCGTTCCGTGGGCCCACGCGACGACCGGCCAGCCGCCAGCGGGGGCGGCGCCATCGGGCACGTACAGGAGCCCGGTGACGGCACGGTCGGTGCCCTTCTCGTCGGTCGAGTGGTACATGACCCGCATGCCGGAGGAGCCGTCGGGTGCACCCACCGGCATCGTGCGGATGAGCTGCCCGGGCGTACCGGCGGGGAGGGGATCGGGCACCTCGTAGAACGCCTCGGCCGGGCCGCGGAACGATTCCGGCTGTGGGCCGGCGGTCGTGGTCCGTACACGGGTGGTGGAGGTTGCTCCACCGGTGGAGGTGGTCGTCGCATCGGAGCGAGACGCCGAGGGCGCGTCGCTGGAGCAGCCGGCGAGCCCGGCCGCGACGGCGAGCAGCGCGGCGATGGTGATCGCCGTCCTCGTCCGCCTGATCACCGGGGTGCCCTACAGGTAGCGGGGGGTGGCGAAGACCTCTCGGACCATGGGCTCGAAGTGCTCGAGCGGGTAGGTCTCGGCGTCGGGGTCGAACGCGATCTGATCCCACTCGTCGGCGAACAGGGCGGCGATGTCGTAGAACTCCGCGCCCTCGTACTTGTCACGGGCGTTGACGTCGCCGCCGAAGTGGCCGTAGTAGTGCTTGCCCTGGAAGTCCTGGTGGACGCGGATGGCGTCGTAGATCTCGGGCCGCACGTAGGGCTTGAGGATCTCGGCGGCGATCCCAGGGTGGTTCATCACGCTGATGAGCTTGCCGATGTCGTGGCACAGGGCGGCCACGATCATCTCTTGGTCGGCCCCGGCCTTCTCGGCGAGCGTGGCCGTCTGGCAGGCGTGGACCAGCTGGTTGGTGCTGAAGCCGTCGGTGATGGCTTCGAGGCGCTGGAGCATGTTGAGGACCTCGTCGGCCACGCGCGGCTGCGCCGCCATGGTCTCGGCCCCGATCACCGACCACTGCTCGGCGGTGGACTCGTCCATGCGGGTGAAGCTCGTGTGGGTGCTCGCGCTCATGGCGACCATTCTGCCGCGCTCAGCCCCGATCTGCAGGCCGTTCGGCCGAGCCCGGTCAGATGCGGTCGAGGGCACCGCCGTCGAACAGCGGGGCCATGTCGTTCGCCTCGACGTCGCCCTGGAGCTCGGCGGCGGACGGCACCGGTGCACCCGCCTCGGCCGCGGCGACGATCGCCGCCAACAGGTTGGCGTCGCTCGACGTGTTCAGGAAGATGCCGTCACGGCCGAGCACGAACGCCACCGCTCGATCGAGGGCCGGGCCGGGCGGAAGCGGTTCGTACCAGGCGAACCGGGGCCCGTCGGCGTCGGCCTGCCAGCGGCGCCGGGCGATCGCCTTGATGGTCTGCACGGCCACGCCGCGATCGGCGCAGGTGACGAGCAACGAGTCGAACGACGCCAGGTACGCCGGGTCCTGGCACAGGACGTGGTTGTAGGGGAGCAGGACCGAGTCGTAGTCGAACGCCTCGAGGCTCCGCCGGTGCGATTCGGCGATGCGCAGCCCGTGGCCGGTCACGCCGATGTGGCGCACCAAGCCCTCCTCGCGGGCCGCGACCAGCCCCTCCACGGCGCCACCGGGGCCGTGGGCCACCGCCCACTCGTCGGGCTCCACCAGGTTGTGGAGCTGGATGAGGTCGAGATGATCCACGCCCAGCCGCTCCAGCGAGGCCTCCACCTGCCGCCGGGCACCCGATGCCGTGCGCTGGTCGGTCTTCGATGCGAGGAAGACGTCGTCTCGGTGGTCGGCGAGGAACGGCGCCAGGCGCAGCTCGGAGTCGCCGTAGGAGGCGGCGGTGTCGATGTGGTTGATGCCGACGGTCCACACCTGGTCGAGGGTGCGGTCGGCTCGCTCGGGGCTCATGGCGCTGAGCGCGGCGGCGCCGAAGATCAGGCGGGAGCTCTCGTGGCCGGTCCGGCCGAACAGCAGACGGGGGAGCACGGCCCGACCGTACCCCTGACCGGGACCGGTTTCAGAGGGAGGCGAGGACGTCGGCAGCGTGGATGCTGCGCTCGTCGGCGGCGGGGCGGTCGGGGACGGAGCCGCCCAGCGACAGCGTGGCCAGCAGGTCGATGCCGGTGAGGAGGTCTCGCAGGTTGCGCGGGGTGGGGAAGTACTCGTCCTCGGTGGTGATGGCCACCTCGTCGACGCCGTTGACGGGGGCGAGGGCGGCGATGACCTCCTCGACCAGCGACTCGGGGGCCGATGCCCCGGCGGTGACGCCCACCACGCCGCTGAGGTCGTCGGGGAGCTCAGCGGCCGAGTTGATGCGGTGGACGCGGGTGCCGGCGTCTCGGGCCAGCTTCTCGAGGGCCACGGTGTTGGACGAGTTGGCCGAGCCGATCACGACGACGGCATCGCACTGCGGGGCGATCTCGGCCAGCGCGCCCTGGCGGTTGGTGGTGGCGAAGCACAGGTCGGAGCGGCCCGGGGTCCACAGGTCGGGGAAGCGCTCCCGGGTGGCGTCGAGGACGCCCTTCCAGTCGCGGTGGCTGAGGGTGGTCTGGGCCAGCATGGCGACCGGGGTCTCGAACTGGGGGAGGGCGTCGACCTCGTCGATGTTCTCGACGCGGTGGATGGCGTCGGGGGCGACGGCCATGGTGCCGACGGCCTCCTCGTGGCCGTCGTGGCCCACATAGACGATCTGGTAGCCCTTGCCGGCCCGCACCTTCACCTCGTGGTGGACCTTGGTGACCAACGGGCACACGGCGTCGACCACGTAGCCGCCGTTGGCGCGTGCGGCGGCCACCACCTCGGGAGCGGAGCCGTGGGCCGACAGCATGAGCGGCCGGCCCGGAGGCACGTCGGCGATCTCGTCGACGAAGACCACGCCCAGATCTTCGAAGCGCTTGACCACCGACTGGTTGTGGACGATCTCGTGGTAGCAGTACACGGGCGGCTCGAAGGCCCGCACCATCCAGGCCAGGGCCTTGATGGCCATCTCCACCCCGGCACAGAACCCTCTCGGGGCAGCCAGCAGCACCTTGTCGACGGCCATGCCCCAACCCTACCGGTGCGCCCGAACCCCCAGACCAGAGGGGTGAGCGGGGCTTCCCGGTAGGATCGTCCCCTATGTCTGCGCCCCGAGTCCTCGCTGTCGCGCCCGGTTCGCCGGCCGCGCTCGCTGGGGTCCACGTGGGCGACGAGGTGGTGGCCGTCGACGGCGAGCGCCCCCGAGACATCATCCGCTGGACCTGGCTGACCGACGAGCCCGATCCGGTGCTCGACATCGCGCGCGGCGGCCTGGAGCTGTCGATCGAGGTGGAGAAGGCTGCCGGCGAACCGCTCGGCATCGACGTGCACTCCGCGCTGTTCGACCAGCTGCGCACGTGCGACAACCACTGCGAGTTCTGCTTCATCTACCAGCTCCCGCCCGGGATGCGGAAGAGCCTCTACCTCAAGGACGACGACTACCGGCTGAGCTTCCTGTACGGGAACTTCACCACGCTCACCCGGTTCACCGAGGCCGACCTGGAACGGGTCATCACCGAGGGGCTGTCGCCGCTCAACGTCAGCATCCACGCGTTCGACCCCGCGGCCCGCAACGACCTGCTGCGCAACCGGCGCGGCGGCCCGAGCCTCCGTTGGCTGCGGGCGCTGCTCGACCACGGGATCGAGGTCCACGGCCAGATCGTCTGCTGCCCCGGCCTCAACGACGGCGCTGTGCTCGACGAGACGCTCGCCAGCGTGCTCGAGCACTACCCCGAGCTGGCCAGCATCTGCGTGGTCCCGCTGGGCATCTCGCGCTTCAACACCGAGCCTCGCATGCGTGCCACCACCCAGGCCGAGGCCGCCGCCGTGATCGACTGCGTGCACGACTGGCAGGAGGTCTACCTGCAGGTCCTCGGCCGCCGGTTGGTCCAGGCCTCCGACGAGTACTACCTGCTCGCGGGGCGCCCGTTCCCCGAGCCAGAGGCCTACGAGGGCTTCGCCATGCACGAGGACGGCGTCGGCATGGCCCGCACGTTCGAGCTCGAGTTCTCCGGCCGGGCGGCCACGTCCACCGGTCCCCAGTCGGGCTTCTTCGCCTGGGCCGACACCACCACCGACGAGCCGGCTGCCGCTCCCGCGCCGATCGCCGTCGGCGGCCGCTACGAAGCCGCCGGCGACTACGGCGCCCCGGCCGAGGGCTACCGCGCCATCCGGGTCGACGAGCGCGCGGTCGAGCCCGCCGGATCCGGCGGGGGCGTCGCGGTCGCGCTCAAGCCCCGCAAGGGCGCACCCACCGCCGTGCTCACCAGCACCGCCGGCGCGGCGATCATCACGCCGCTGGTCGAGTCGCTGGGCCGACCCACGGTCCGGGTGCTGCCCGTCGAGAACCGGTTCTTCGGCGGCACCACCTCGGTCACCGGCCTGATGGTCGGCGAAGACCTCGCCCGCGTCCTGGCGCTGGAGCCCGAGACGCACCGCTACCTCTTGCCCGACGTCTGCCTCTCCGGCGGTCGGTTCCTCGACGGCACCAGCCCTGCCGACCTGCCGCGCGCGGTGGAGATCATCCCTACTGACGGCGCTGCGCTGCGCCGGGCCTTGGAGGCCTGACCATGTCCGAGCTCCCCATGGTGGCCATCATCGGCCGCCCCAACGTCGGCAAGTCCACGTTGCTGAACCGCATCGTCGGCAAGCGCGTGGCCATCGTCGAGGAGCTGCCCGGCGTCACCCGTGACCGCAAGGAGGTGGAGGCCGAGTGGATCGGCACCCACTTCCGCCTCGTCGACACGGGCGGCTGGATGCCCGGCGGCTCCGCGCTCGACGAGAAGGTCAGCCGCCAGAGCGAGCAGGCCATCAAGGAGGCCGACGCCCTGATCCTGGTCACCGACGTCTCGATGGGGATCACCGAGGAGGACGCCCGCATCGCCGAGCTGCTCCGCCACGCCAACCAGCCCGTGTTCCTGGTGGCCAACAAGGTCGACGATCCCAGCTGGGAGGCGGCCATGTGGGAGCTGCTCGGCCTGGGGCTGGGCAACCCGTGGCCGGTGAGCGCGCTGCACGGCCTCGGCACCGGCGACGTCCTCGATGCGTTGGTCGACGTGCTCCCGCAGCCCGACCTCGACCCCGAAGAGGAGCTGGTCGACACCGGTGACGAGCGGGTGTTCGCCGTCGCCCTGGTGGGACGGCCCAACGTCGGCAAGTCCACCCTGTTCAACCGGCTCATCGGCGAGGACCGCTCCGTGGTCCACGACATGCCCGGCACCACCCGTGACGCCATCGACACCATCGTCGAGACGCCCGACGGTCCCATCAAGTTCGTCGACACCGCCGGCATGCGCCGCAAGTCCCGGATCGAGGAGAGCACCGAGTACTTCTCGTTCGTGCGGGCCCTCCAGGCCGTCGACTCGTCCGATGTGGCGCTGCTGGTGATCGACGCCACCGAGGGCGTCACCCACCAGGACCAGCGCCTGGCCGAGCGCATCGACGCCGCCGGGTGCCCGATCGTCATCCTGCTCAACAAGTGGGAGCTGCTCGGCACCGAGGCCCGCGCGGCGGTCACCTACGAGGTCGGCCAGAAGCTGGCGTTCCTGGGCGAGAGCGAGGTCATCCGCATCTCGGCGCTGACCGGCCGCAACGTCCACCGCCTCCTGCCCGCCCTGGCCGAGACGATCGAGGGCTACCACAAGCGGGTCCCGACCCGGCGGGTCAACGACGTGGTGTTCGCGGCGCAGTCGGCGCAGCCCGCGCCCCACGGCGGCCGCATCCTCTACGCCACCCAGGGCGCCACCGATCCGCCCACGTTCACCTTGTTCGCCAACAAGGAGATCCCGGCCACCTACCTGCGCTACATCGAGCGCAAGCTCCGGGAGGCGTTCGATCTCGGCGCCACGCCGATCAAGCTCCGGGTCCGGCACCGCTCCAACTGATCCGAGGCGGAACCCTTCGATGACCGACGCGCCGCCCGTTGTGGACGACCCGCCCCCGCTCGGGCTGACCTCACCCGAGGTCGCCGAGCGGGTGGCCAAGGGCCAGACCAACGCGGTCGACGAGCGCACGTCGCGCACGGTCGAGGAGATCGTCCGGGCCAACGTCTTCACGCGCTTCAACGCCATCTTGGCGGTCCTCGCCGTGGCCGTCCTCGCCACCGGCCGGTTCGGCGACGCGCTGTTCGCCCTCGTGCTGGTGATCAACGCCATCATCGGCATCGGCCAGGAGGTCCGGGCCAAGCGGACCCTCGACCGCCTCGCCGTGCTCAACGCGCCCACCGCCGCCGTCATCCGCGACGGGGCCGAGACCGACCTGGCGATCGCCGACGTCGTCCTCGGCGACCTGGTGGTGGTGCGCACGGGCGACCAGGTGCCCGCCGACGGCATCGTCGCCCACAGCGTGGGGCTCGAGATCAACGAGTCGGCGCTCACCGGCGAGTCCGATCCGGTGGCGAAGCAGGAGGGCGACACGGTGCTGTCGGGCACCATCGTCGTCGCCGGCCGCGGCCGCTTCCAGGCCACCGCGGTGGGGGCCGACGCCTACGCCCGCAAGCTGGCCGCCGAGGTCAAGGTGTTCAAGCGGACCAGGAGCGAGATCGAGGTCTCGATCGACTTCCTGCTGCGGATCATCACGTGGGCCATCGTGGGCGTCACCCCGCTGCTGCTCTGGTCGCAGTTCCACACGAACGAGAGCGGCGACTGGCGCGATCCGATCACCGGCAGCGTCGCGGCCCTCGTCGGCATGGTGCCCGAAGGCCTCGTCCTGCTCACCAGCGTGGCGTTCCTGCTGGCCGCCCTGGCGCTCACCAAGCGCCAGGTGCTCGTGCAGGAGCTGCCGGCGGTGGAGGGCCTCGCCCGGGTCGACGTCGTCTGCCTCGACAAGACCGGCACCCTCACCGTGGGCGACATCGTGTTCGACGCCCTGCACGTGGTCGACCCCGCGGCGATCAGCGAGGCAACGGTGGCCGAGGCGCTCGGAGCCCTGGCCGACGCTCCCGACCCCAACGCCAGCCTGGCGGCCATCGGCGGCGTGTACCTGCCCGGCGACGGGTGGGACCGCGACGGCGATGTGGCGTTCTCGTCGGGCCGCAAGTGGAGCGCCGCCTCGTTCGGCGCTCGCGGCAGCTGGTTCCTGGGGGCCCCCGAGGTGCTGCTGGCCGATGACGACCCGCTGCGCGAACAGGTCGGCGAGCTGGCGTCCACCGGGCGCCGCGTGCTGCTCGTGCAGCACCACGACGGGCCGCTGCAGGGGGAGGTCCTGCCCGCCGACCGCACATCGGCGGCGCTGTGCACCCTCGCGGAGCAGGTCCGTCCCGATGCGGCCGAGACACTCGCGTTCTTCGCCGAGCAGGGCGTCGACATCAAGGTGATCTCCGGCGACAACCCGACCACGGTCGGGGCCATCGCCACCGAGGTCGGCATCGACGTGGGCACCCCCGTCGATGCCCGGACCCTCGGCGACACGGCCGAGGACCTGGCCGAGGCGGTGGCCACCACCACGGTCTTCGGCCGGGTCAGCCCCAAGCAGAAGCAGGCCATGGTCCGGGCCCTCCAGGACGAGGGCCACGTGGTGGCCATGACCGGCGACGGCGTCAACGACGCGCTGGCCCTCAAGGACGCCGACATCGGCGTCGCCATGGGCAACGGCGCCCCCGCCACCCGGGCGGCCGCGCAGCTCGTGCTGCTCGACGGTCAGTTCTCCCGGCTGCCCACCGTGCTGGCCGAGGGCCGCCGCGTCATCGGCAACATCGAGCGGGTGGCGTCGCTGTTCATCTCGAAGAACACGTACGCGTTCCTGCTGATCCTGCTGGTCAGCATCGCCCGCCTGCCCTACCCGTTCAGCCCCCGGCACCTCACGCTCATCAGCTCGGTCACCATCGGCATCCCGGCGTTCGCCCTGGCCTTCGCCCCGAACACCGCCCGCTACCGGCCCGGGTTCCTGCGCAGGGTGCTGTCGTTCGCCATCCCCGCCGGCACGATCTCGGCGTTGGCGATCTTCTCGTCGTACCTGCTCGCCGACGCCGAGAACCTCACGAAGATCGAGCGCCAGACCGCCGCCACCATCGCCGCCCTCTGCGTCTCGCTCTGGATCCTCGCCGTGCTCGCCCGCCCCTACGACCGCTGGAAGCTCGCGCTCCTGTGGGCGATGGCGGGCATCGCGGTGGCCGCCATCGCGATCCCGCCGGTCCGCGACTTCTTCCAGCTCTCGATCCCCACCACGTTCCTGCCCCAGGCCCTCGCCATCGGCGCCGCCGGGGCGGTCGGCATCGAGATCACCTACCGGGTGTCCTCCCGGTGGTCCGACCGGGCGCAGCGGTAGCATCGCCAGACCATGAAACATCCGCTGTTGCTCGTGGTGGCTGCTGCCTGTGCCGTTGCGGCAGCGGTGTGGGCGCGGTCTGCGCTGCGCCTGCGCAAGGTCGCTCGGCGCGCCGAGGGCGAGTTCGGGCGCGAGTCCGATGCGGCCACCATCGCCCGCTCGGCGTTCCGCAAGGACGTCCACTCCACCGTGCTCTACACGGTGCTCACCATCGCCAGCGCCGGTGGCGCGTTCCTTGAGCGCGGGTCCACGCTGCTGTTCGCGCTCGTGCTCATCCCCGTGGCCGTCTCGGTGGTGTACGGCCGAGACTTCGTGCGCGACTCGCGCCTGGCCGAGAGCCGGCTCGCCCTGGAGCGCCGCGCCGAAGAGGTGCTGTCGCAGGAGGACCTCGCCCCGCGCCGCTGGGCCGAGCGCCTCGCCCCCGAGACCCTGCCCGACATCACCGGGTTCACCGCCGGCTCGGTGTACCAGGCCGGCACCGGGATGATGGCCGGCGACTTCTACGACGTGTTCCGGGTGGCGCCCACGCGCGTGGTGGCCGTCATCGGCGACGTGACCGGGCACGGCATCGAGCCGTCGATCACCGCCTTCCAGGCCAAGTACCTGCTGCGCGTGTTCCTCCGGCAGTTCCGTGACCCGGCGCAGGCGCTCGAGGAGCTCAACGCCCAGCTGTCGGCGCTGGGCCGCGAGGAGGAGATGATCTCCCTGTGCGTCGTGGTGTTCGACACCGACGCCGGCACCATCCGCTACGCATCCGCCGGCCACCCCGCCGTGTGGCTGTGGCACGAGCGAGACGTCCGGCCGCTGCGCAGCACCGGGCCGCTGCTCATGCTCGACCCGGACGGCACGTACCTCTCCCGGGAGCTCACGCTCGACTCCGGCGATCTCGTGCTGCTGTACACCGACGGCCTGTCCGAGGCACGCGCCGGAGACCAGATGTTCGGCGAGGAGCGCATCGCCAACGCCATCCGGCGAGACCCGGGCGCCGATCCCGAGATCATCGTGAAGTCGCTGCTCGAAGCGGCGCGCGACTTCGCCCGGGAGCCCATCACCGACGACATCGCCATCCTCGCCGTCCGCCGCGAGTAGCTGCTCGAGCGGGTCCGGAGGAGGGCGATCACTAGGATCCGGCGGTGACCGACGAACCGCCAGCCACCTCGCCGACCGACCACCCCTCGGGCGATCCCACCGACAGCCAGCGGGTGGCCGCCGCCGCCGAACGGGCCCTGGCCGGCAACCTGGCCAAGGTCGGCGACAAGCTCGAGAAGCAAGGGAAGCTCTTCGTCCGCGACCGCCTCGCCCTGCTGCTCGACGCCGGATCGTTCGTCGAGGACGCCCTGCTCGCCAACACCTCGGCCTCCGACCTCCCCGCGGACGGCGTGGTCACCGGGGTCGGCCAGATCGACGGCCGCTCGGTCGTCGTGGTGGCCAACGACCCCACGGTCAAGGCCGGCTCGTGGGGGGCCCGCACCGTCGAGAAGATGATCCGGGCCGCCGAGTACGCCCTCAAGCACGAGCTGCCGATCTTCTGGCTGGTCGACTCGGCCGGCGCCCGCATCACCGATCAGGTCCAGCTGTTCCCCGGCCGCCGCGGCGCCGGGCGGATCTTCTACAACCAGGTGAAGCTGTCGGGCCGCGTCCCGCAGATCTGCTGCCTCTTCGGCCCGTCAGCCGCTGGTGGTGCCTACATCCCGAGCTTCTGCGACATCGTGATCATGGTCGAGGGCAACGCCTCGATGTACCTGGGCTCGCCCCGCATGGCCGAGATGGTCATCGGCGAGAAGGCCACCCTCGAGGAGACCGGCGGCGCCCGGATGCACGCCACCGTCTCGGGCTGCGGCGACAACCTGGCGGTCGACGACGAAGACGCCATCGACCAGGCTCGGGCCTGGTTCACGTACTTCCCGACCACCTGGCGCCAGGATCCGCCCCGCTACGCGCCGGCCGGTCCCTCAGCGCCGCTGCACGCCGACTCGATCCCGAGCGACGACAAGGCGGCCTACGACATCCACACGGTCATCGACGGCCTCGTCGACGCCGAGAGCTTCTTCGAGATCAAGCCGCTGTTCGCGCCGGAGCTGGTGACGGGCCTCGGGCTCGTCGACGGCAAGCCGGTCGGGTTCGTGGCCAACAACCCGATGGTGAAGGGCGGGGTGCTGTTCACCGACACCGCCGACAAGGCGGCGCGGTTCGTCCTGCTCTGCGACGCCTTCAACATCCCGCTGGTGTTCCTGGCCGACGTGCCCGGGTTCATGATCGGCACCCAGGTCGAGCGGCAGGGGATCATCCGCCACGGCGCCAAGATGGTCACCGCCATCTCCGAGGCCACCGTGCCCAAGCTCTGCATCGTGCTCCGCAAGGCCTACGGCGCCGGGCTCTACGCCATGGCCGGGCCGGCGTTCGAGCCCGAGGCCACCATCGCCCTGCCCACCGCCAAGATCGCGGTCATGGGTCCCGAGGCCGCGGTCAACGCCGTGTTCGCCAACAAGATCGCCGCCATCGAGGACCCCGCCGAAGCCGAGGCGTTCGTGGCCGAGCAGCGGCGCATCTACGAGGAGGACGTCGACATCTTGCGCCTGGCCTCGGAGCTGGTGATCGACGCCATCATCGAGCCCGCCGACCTCCGCACCGAGATCATCCGCCGGTTCGAGCGGGCCGAGGGCAAGGACCGGCACTTCTCCGACCGGCGCCACGGCGTCCCCCCGGTGTGACCATCCCCGCCGGCCTTCCGGCCACCGTCACCATCCGCGACGTCGGGCCCCGAGACGGCCTCCAACCCGAGGAGCCGGTGCCGGTCGCGGCGCGCGTGCGCCTCGTCGAAGCGCTGATCGCCGCCGGGCTCACCCACATCGAGATCGCCGCGTTCGTGTCGCCCAAGGCGGTGCCCGCCATGGCCGGCGCCGGTGAGGTGTTCGCGGCGGTGGGCCCTCGCGAGGGCCTCGTGCGCGCCGCCCTGGTGCCCAACGCGCGCGGCGCGCAGCTGGCCCTCGAGGCCGGCGCCGACGAGCTCACCGTCACCATCTCCGCCTCGGAGGTCTACAACGAGCGCAACGTGAAGATGTCGACGCAGGAGTCCGAGGGCTCCATCGCCGAGATCGCCCGGCTCGCCGATGCCGCCGGGGTCGAGGTCGATGCGGTCATCTCCTGCGCGTTCGGCTCGCCCTACGAGGGCGAGATCGCCCCGGTCGCCATCGCCGCCCTGGCCGGCCGCCTGGTCGACGCCGGCGCCACGTCCATCACCTACGCCGACACCACCGGCATGGCCACGCCCCGACGGGTCCACGAGGTGCTCGGCGCGGTCAGCGCCGGCGGCGTGGTGGGGGAGCGGCCCGGGCTGCACCTCCACGACACGCGCGGCACGGCGCTGGTCAACGCCTACGCCGCCCTGCAGCACGGCATCGACCGGTTCGACACGTCGGTCGGCGGTCTCGGCGGCTCTCCGTTCGCCCACGGGGCGGGGGGCAACCTCGCCACCGAGGCGCTGGTCGCGATGCTCGACGACCTGGGTGTCCGCACCGGCATCGCCATCGAGCCGCTCATCGAGGCGGCGACGATCATCGAGGAGCTGGTCGGCCGACCGGTCCCCAGCGGCGTGGCCCACCACGGCCCCCGCTCCCGCGCCTACCGGAGCTGACCCGAGCACATCCTTCGCCGTCGACGACGCTCAGGCCAGGCGAGGGGCGGTGGGGAGGAGCTCGGCCAGGGCGGCGGTGAACACGTTGGGGTCCCAGTGCTCGATGGGCTCGGGATCGGGCGCGGCGATCAGGTCGGCGACCGCCGCCGCGGCGGCCTCGGGGTTGTCGAGCTCGACCACCCGCACACCGGTGGAGCGCTTGAGCCCCCGGATGCGGAGGCGGTCGTACTCGTCGCCGACCATGGCCACGGCCCGGACGCCGGCGGCCGCCGCCAGCACGCTGAGGTGGAACCGGGTGCCGAGGGTGACCGATGCGCCGGCCACCAGGCCGACCGCCGCGGCATCGCCCAGGCGGACGTCCCAGGGGACGAGGTGGCCCGCGACCCACGGGTCGTCGAGCAGGCGCCGGTCGTCGTTGCCGCCGGGATCGTCGTAGCAGTGGGGGAGGAACACCAGCGCGGTGTGCTCCGGGAGGGCCTCGACCGCGTGGCGGACGGCATCGAGGTGCGACGCGTCGTTCGTGCCGCCGCGCAGGCTGATCACCGCGTAGGAGCGGTCCGGCGGGATGTTCTGGGCGGCGAGCCAGTCGGCGGCCACGGCCGCACCGCGGCCGACGTGATCGACCGCGGCGGTGGCCGGATCGGGGACGACCGCGGGGTTGATGGCGCGTCCGATCCGGCGGGCAGCGTCGGCGGAGCTCTGGTCTCGGACGGTGATGCGGCTGGAGTCGTTGAGCAGCTGCGCCAGCGCCGCGTGGTCGCGACGGACCTCGATCGGGCCGATCGACGGGCCTTCGACGAGCACCGGGAGCCCGAAGGCCCGGGCGATGAGCGCCTCGACCGCGCACACCATCAGCGCCTCTTCGGAGTACCGGCTGGCGAGGCCGCCGCCCGGCGCCAGGACGAGTGCCGACGCGGCTGCGAAGGGGGCCAGCACCTCGGCGACCAGCGGATCGGTGGCCTCGCCGCCCTTGGCCATGAGGCGGGCCTGGGTGACGAGGTCACGGGACCGGCGGCCGCCGTCGGAGCTGCGGCTGCTCGCGGGCGGCAGCGACGCCGGGCTCGGCGCCACCTCGCACCCGAACCGCTCTCCGATGTTGGTGGTGGGATGGGCCAGAAGGACCGGGACCACATCGGGGAGGTTGCGGGCCAGGGCCGCGAGCACCTGGCGGGTGATGAGGTCGTCGCCGAGGTGCGGGAACGTCGACACCCCGGTGGACACCAGGACGCGCCGGCCCGGGACCACGCGGAGGCCCACCCTGGGCTTGGCGTCGTGCCACGCCACGCCGTCCTGCACCAGACCGGCCTGGAGGTAGGCGGCGCCGTCAGGCAGCCCGACGGGCACCGGCAGGCGCACCAGGGCGTCCTCGCCGGGTGGGACGGGCCCCGGCAGGGGAGCCCGCAGCTCGAAGCCCACCTGGTTGCCGCCCGCGTCGAGGAAGCGGCCGCCCACCACCTCGGCCGGGTCGTCGCCGGGGCTCCACGTGCGACCGCTGAGGTTGACGACGCCGACGGTGACGACCGCGCTGCGCCCCTGGACCACGTTCACGGGATCGTGGGCGAGGATCCGCACGGCCGCATCGCCCGCGCTGGGCGTCGGGGTGCGGCGCGACGCGGCGGTGTCGACCAGCGCCAGGGAGGCCAGATCAGTGGGCGGGGGCAGGGGGACAGAGGACCGGCCGGCGGCCAGCACCTGGGCCGCCACCGCCGCGTCGACCGGCGGCAGGGGTGCGGTGCGGGGCGGCGTCTGGAGGCGCTCGGGCAGGTAGTAGGTGGTGCTGACCGACCAGCCGCGGTCGGTGCGGTGGCCGGGCGTCTGGTGCTCGTACGCGGTGGCCTTGGCAGCGCGGGTGGCCTCGTCGCGCACCAGCAGGTCGAGGTGGTAGAGCGGCGCGTCCCAGCAGCGGGCGCTGCCGGCCACGATCGGCGCCTCGTGGGCACCCGTGGGGAACGTGGCGATGCCGGGCAGGTTCCGGATGAGGCGCAGCGCCGGATCCGGCCACCACGGCGCCTGGTCGATCATGCGGTCCTCGCCGCCCCAGAGCCACCGGTACTGCACGTAGGCGTGGGTGATCCCCACGTCCCATCCCGGCGTCGAGAGCTTGCGGACGAGGGCATCGCTGACGAGGTCGTCCCCGTCGAGGCGCAGCACCCAGTCGCCCGTGGCCTGCTGGTGCAGCCACCGCAGGTTGGCCTCGAGCGGGTAGGTGAACTCGGCGCGCACCACGCGGTCGGCCACCTCCTGGAGGGGCCCGAGCTGGTCGACGGGCACCCGGTCGTCGACGGCCACCACGATCTCGTGGGCGGCCGGCCGCACGTGCCGCAGCGAGGCGGCGACGAGGGCGGTGGGCCCGTTGGTGAACATGACCACGGAGAGACGGGGGAGAACGGACACGACGGCCGAGGGTACCTCCGCTCACCTTGCCCTCGGACCCGCGCTCAGGCGAGTGTGTGCCCGTGCCGTGGTGTGAGACCTGCGATCGCTTCTACAACCCCAGCTCGGTCGCTCCCGATGGGACGTGTGTCACCTGCGGCCGGTTCATCGCGGAGGAGGACCCCGAAGAGGAGGCGCGCGGCAAGGCGCCGTGGCACTTCTGGCTCCTCATCGTGGCCCTGGTCCTCTACCTCGGCTGGCGCCTGATCCAGACCATCATCTGGGCCGTGACGGGCCACTGGCCCGGCTGACGCCGATCCGGCACTGACCGCCCTGGTCGCCCCCTAACCTCCGGCGATGCCTGATGCTCAGCCGTGGTGGACGTCGACCGTGATCTACCAGGTGTACCCACGATCGTTCGCCGACTCGAACGGTGACGGGGTGGGCGACCTGCAGGGGATCATCGGGAAGCTCGACCACCTCGTCGACCTCGGCGTCGGCAGCATCTGGGTCTCGCCGTTCTTCAAGAGCCCCCAGCGCGACGTCGGCTACGACGTGGCCGACTTCCGCGACGTGGCCCCCGAGTACGGCACGATCGACGACGCCCAGGAGCTGATCGACCAGGCCCACGCCAAGGGCCTGAAGGTGCTGTTCGACCTGGTGCTCAACCACACGTCGGATGAGCACCCGTGGTTCGTCGAGTCGCGCAGCTCGCGCACCAACCCCAAGGCCGACTGGTACGTCTGGGCCGACGGGCTCACCGGCCGCGACGGCAAGCCGAAGCCCCCGAACAACTGGCGGTCCGAGCTGCAGCTGCCCCGGCGGTGGCAGTGGGGCGAGGAGCGCCAGCAGTGGTACCTGGCGTCGTTCCTGTCCTTCCAGCCCGACCTGAACTGGCGCCACCCCGAGCTGCGCGCCGAGATGTTCGACATGGTCCGCATGTGGCTCGGCCGTGGCGTCGACGGCTTCCGCCTCGACATCTTCGGCTCGATCATGCACGACGAGGCCCTGCGCGACAACGACCGCCGGCCCATGATCGAGTCGGGGATGCCACGGGTGCAGGCGTCGAACCACACGGTCAACACCGACGAGAACTTCATCCTTGCCGCCGACCTCCGGGCCGTCTGCGACGAGTTCGAGGGCGACGACCGCGTGCTGCTCGGCGAGGTGTTCGGCGGGCCCGACGTCCTGCGCCGCTACGTCCACGACAAGGGCCGCGACGGCCTCCACCTCGTGTTCCTGTTCGAGTTCCTGGCCAGCACCTACTCCGCAGCGAAGTACCGCAGGCTCATCGCCCAGTTCGAGACCGACTTCCCGGCCCCCCTGGTGCCGACCTACGTGGTGGAGAACCACGACCGGGCCCGGTCGCTGTCGCGCCTCGGCGGCGATCTGCGCAAGGCCCGCGTGGTCGCCACCCTGCTCTGCACCCTCCGGGGCGTGCCCGTGCTCTACCAGGGCCAGGAGATCGGGATGGAGAACCAGTACATCCCGCTGCGCCACGCCAACGACCCGATCCCGGGCGTGGTCGCCCGCTGGCTCCCCGAGTGGCTCAACAAGCGCATGCCGGAGCGGCTCAACCGCGACGAGGTCCGCACCCCGATGCAGTGGACCCCCGAGCCTGGGGCGGGCTTCACCGCGGACGGGGTCACCCCGTGGCTGCCGATCAACGCCAACCACCGGACCCGCAACGTCGAGACCGAAACGGCCGACGCCGACTCGCTGCTCAACTGGTACCGGGCCCTGCTCGCCCTGCGAGCCGAGCGGACCTCGCTCCACTCGGGCGAGCTCACGCTGCTCGAGTCGATCGACGAGACCATCGTGTTCGTGCGCCGATCCGGCGACGACGCCGTGGTCGTCGCGGCCAACCTCGGCTCGGCCACCCTCCAGGTGCCGCTCGCCCTCGGAGGCGACGGTCCGGTGCTGCTGACCAGCGATCGCGGCGCCGTGGTGCGTCCCGGCATGGCCACCCTGCCGCCCCACGCAGCCGTCGTGATCGACGCCTCGACCTCCGCCTGAGGCCCCGCCGCCGGCCTGCTCACGAGGCGTGCCGGCCGCCGAGGCCAAGCGGACAACCGGTTCGGGGCGGCGGAACCGGCCGTACTAGGGTGATCCTCCCCACGGGCTGTAGCGCAGCTTGGTTAGCGCACTTGACTGGGGGTCAAGGGGTCGGAGGTTCAAATCCTCTCAGCCCGACGTGGAAGCAAGGGGGCCGGTCCGCAAGGGCCGGCCCTCTCGCCGTCCCAGGGCACCCGAACGGCGACGAGCGGTCAGCTGGCCTCCGCCGCCACGCTCTCCTCTTCGCGCAGGCGCGGCGGGGTGAAGCGGTCGGGGCGCAGCCCGTGCTTGTCGGCGTAGAAGGCCCGGACCCGGTCCATGTCGGCGACGACGTCGGCGGTGGGGTGGAACGACGGGCCGTACCCGCCGGTGCGGGTGGGGCCGTCGAGGTACGTCAGCACCATCGGGATGCCGGCGTCGGCGGCGATGCGCCGGAAGCCCGACTTCCAGTAGGTCCCGCGCGAGCGGGTGGCCTCGGCGGGGATGACCACGGCGCTCACGTGGCCGGCCCGGGCCCGCTCGGCGATGCTCTCGGCCAGGCCGCCGGCGTTCTCCCGGTCGACGGCGATGCCGCCCATCGATCGGAACAGGGGCGCGAGGGGCCCCCAGAACATCTCCTTCTTCCCCAGCCAGACCGGCGAGATGCCGCTGTCCCAGGCCATCGCCAGCATCAAGAAGAAGTCCCAGTTCGACGTGTGCGGGGCCGCCACGAGGACGCAGACCGGGTCTTCGGGCGGGGTCCCGGTGATCTTGTACCGGGAGATGGCGAGCACGGCTCGCGCGAGGAAGCGACGCATCCGGCACCGTACAGCGGACCGCTCCGGCAGCCCCATCCCTGGGCATCGACCCTGGCCAGCGCGCCGCTAGGTTGGGCTCGAGCAGAGGAGAGCTCGTGGGCGATCGACGACAGACGGGGCGGTTGCGTCCGATGGCAGGGCCGACGGGCGCTGCCCCGTGGTGATCCGCGCCCGCGTGGCGCCGACCTCCGAGGTCGAGCGCATCGTCGTCGACCTGTTCACCGACCACGACCTCGACCGCCAGCTGTGGTGGGAGACCCTCGACGGCAAGCCGCCGGATTCCCTCGACCGCCTCGACCCCCTGGCGATCGCGCTGCTGCCGAAGGCCATGAACTTCAGCCAGGACCTGCACCTCGAGGGCCCGGTGTCGTACCAGCTGCTCGCCAACCTCGAGGAGTTCGTCGACGCCTGGACCCACTGGCGGCCCGACATCTTCCAACGCGTCCGGATCACCGCCGAGGAGATCATCGACGACCGGACAGACGCACCCGGCCCGCTGGCCGCCACCGCCATGTGCGCGTTCTCAGGTGGCGTCGACGCCACCTACGCCACCTTCGCCCACCGCAACCGGCTCCTCGGCCGGCGCAGCCTCGACCTCGCCGGCGCCGTGCTGGTCCACGGGTTCGACATCCCGCTCGACGATCCCGAGGGCTTCGCGGTGGCGGCCCGGGCCGCGGCCGTGATCACCGGCGAGCTCGAGATCCCCTTGGTGACCATGCGCACCAACTGGCAGGCCGTCGCCGACCCCGAGTGGGAGATGTCGTTCGGGGCCGCGCTGGGATCGGTGCTCCACCTGTTCAGCGATCGGGCCGGGGTCGCCGCCATGGCTGCCGACAACACCTACAGCCAGATCACGATCCCGTGGGGCAGCAACCCGATCACCGGGCCCCTGCTGTCGAGCAGCCGGATGCGCCTGGTCCACACCGGCGCCGGTCAGACCCGCACCCAGAAGTGCGAGGCGATCGGCCAGCTCGACTCGGTGCGCGAGCACATCCGGGTGTGCTGGGCCGGCGACGACCTGGGCCGGAACTGCGGCCGCTGCGAGAAGTGCGTCCGGACGAAGGTCAACTTCTTGGCCGCAGGCCACGGGGTCGTGCCCGCACTCGGCCCGCTCGAGCCCCGTCAGCTCCGCACCCTGACCATCAGCTCGGAAGGGGCGTACGCCATCTACGCGGAGATGCGCGACGAGCTCCACCTCCTGCCCCCCGACGTGGCCGACGACCTGGTCTGGCTGCTCGACCAGCCCATCCAGCCCCACAGCGACCACGGCACCGCGGTGGCGGCGGTGGAGGGGTCGTCGTCACGGTGGCGGCGCCGCCGGGGCTGAGCGTCAGACCCCGTCGCCGCTGAGCTTCCAGCTGCCCTTGGCGGTGGCCTTGGCCGAGATGAGCGCCCCGTCGGCCTCGGCGACCAGGACCTCGCCCTGGCCGACCGCGGACCCGGGCTCGCACGACGCCATGCCGATGCTCGTGCCCACCCGCAGCACCTCGCCCCGCACGGTGATCGGGGCCCGCACGACCGCCAGCAACCGGTCGGCGAGCCGGATGAGCTCGTCGGTGTCGGCACCGGGGCAGGCCACCGCGAACTCATCGCCACCCAGCCTGCCGACCGTGTCGGTGGGCCGGACCGACGCCCTCAGGCGGTCGGCCACCACCTGGAGGACCTGATCGCCGTAGCCGTGGCCCCACTGGTCGTTGATCGGCTTGAAGCCGTCGAGGTCGAGGTACAGGACGCCGAGCGATGTGGTGGACCGGGCGAGGTGCCCGTCGACCGTGGCGAAGAAGTGCGAGCGGTTCACCAGCCCGGTGAGCGCATCGTGGCTGGCCGAGTGCTGCAGCTCCCGGTGGTGCTCCACGCGCTCGAGGACCAGCTCGCAGAGGCGGACCAGCCGTTCGGCCATCATCGTGGCGCTCGGCTCCGGGAGCCCGGGCTCGCAGCGCCAGAACACCATCACCCCGTCGGCGGTGTTCCGGCCGGAGCGACGGATGGGGTACGCCCAGCACGCCTCGAACCCGGCGGCAGCAGCCACCGAGCGCAGGGCGTCGGGCAGCTCGTCGAGGTTGCCCATCAGGACCGGCTCGGCCCTCGCCGCGGCCACGGCCCAGGGGGTGGCCAGGCCGGACACGCTGCTGAGCGTGTCGACGATGGGGGAGGAGGCCACGACCGGCCCGTCCAGCTCGGCCCCCGGGAACAGCAGGACGACCGCCGACTCGGAGCGCATCGTCTCGGCGCGCGCGACATCGTGCACCCGGCCGATGGTGGACGCGAGCGATTCGCCGGCCGCGAACGACTCCAGGATCCCGTCGAGGAGCTGGCGCTCGTCGCTCGGGCGCAGGTGGACCACCAGCCCGTTGATCAGCGGGTTGTCGAGCTGGTTGTTCGCCGTCGCCTCCATGACCACCGGGACGCCACGGGCGGTGTGGAAGCGGAGCATCGTGGGGAGGCGCAGTCCGGGGTTGTCGAGCGCGTAGCTGATCGATTCCAGGGCCAGCGGGTTCCACTCGATGTCGAGGTGGTCGAGCATGCTCGACCCCACCAGCTCCTCGGCGGTGTAGCCCGTGAGCTCGCTCATCGAGTCGTTGATCCACAGCACCTCGCCGGACGCGCTGATGAGGCCCACCACGCCGGGCACGGCGTTGAGCACGGCCAGGGCGTCCACGTCGAGCGCAGGGCCTGACGAGCCGACGGCGGAGGTGCTCGATCCCATGGGTGTCCCTGTCGGCATCGGGGCAACGTATCCAAGCGGAGCGGGGGTGGCGGCCAGATCAACCCGCCGGGGCCGGCTCGGTAGCATGCTGGCACCATGTACCTCTTCTTGACGCTCGGGATCCTCGTGGCGGCGGTCTCCGCCGGGCGCGGGGTGTGGTCCCCCTGCGGCCTGTCGATGCTGTCGTCGATCACGCCCATGACCGAGGCGGGCCGCGGCAACCGGTTCTCCGTGACCGCCCGATGGTTCCTCGCCGGCGGCATCGTCGGCGGCCTGTGCCTGGGTGCGGTCGCGGCCGGCGCCGCCTCGCTGCTCGCCCTGGCCGACCTCAGCACCACCGTCCGGTGGGGGATCGGGGCGGCGGCGGCCATCGTCACCGCCGGGATCGACCTGGGAGCGTTCGGCATCGAGCTGCCCATCTTCAAGCGCCAGGTGAACGACGCCTGGCTGCGCACCTACCGGTCGCGGGTCTACGGGGCCGGCTTCGGCTGGCAGATCGGCTTCGGCGTGGCCACCTACATCATGACGGCGGGCGTGTTCCTCACGATCGCCCTCGCCATCCTGGGTGCCAGCCCGCTGGTGGCCGTGGCCATCGGGGCCACCTTCGGCCTCGTCCGGGGGAGCGCGGTCTACATCGGGCGCAACGCCACCTCGCCGGCGGCGCTCAACCGGGTGCACGAGCGGCTCGATGCGCTGGCTCCCGCCTCACGGCGCCTGGCCCTCACCGTGCAGCTCCTCGCCGCCGTGGTGCTGAGCGGCTCGGCGTTCGGGCCGGCCGCCGGGCTGGTGGTGGGCCTGGCTTCGGTCGGGGCGCTCGTCGTGTCGGGGCGCTCCCAGCCCAGCCGCGCTGCAACGGCCTAGGTCCGCCCGCGATGTGCGGTCGGTACGTCTCGGCCTCGACCTCCGATGAGATCGCCCGGTACTTCGATGCCGAGGCCGAGCCCGAGCAGGCGCTCGAGCCGAACTGGAACGTCGCTCCCACCGACGACATCTACGTCGTCCTCGACGATGGCGGCACCCGCCGGGTCGCCCAGCACCACTGGGGCCTGGTCCCGTTCTGGGCCAAGTCGCCGTCGGTCGGGGCCAAGATGATCAACGCCCGGGCCGAAGGGCTGGCCACCAAGAGCGCGTTCAAGCGCCCCTTCGAGCACAAGCGGTGCATCGTGCCCGCCGACGGCTTCTACGAGTGGCGCAAGCTCGACGGCCAGAAGGTCAAGCAGCCGTACTTCATCAGCCGGCCCGACGGGGAGCCGCTGGCGTTCGCCGGGCTGTGGGAGTCGTGGCGCCGACCCGACCAGGAGCGCTCCGAGCGCCTGCGGTCGGCCACCATCATCACCACCACCCCCAACGAGCTCCTGGCCACGCTCCACGACCGGATGCCGGTGATCCTCCCCCGGTCGCAGTGGGAGACCTGGCTCGACCCGGACAACACCGACCTCGAGCTGCTCGGCCAGCTCCTGGTCCCCGCCCCGTCCGATGCCCTTCGCATGCACCCGGTGTCCACCCAGGTCAACAGCGTGAAGAACACCGGCCCGCACCTGGTCGACGAGGTCGCGCCCGCACCGGTCCAGCCCCGGCTGGGCGAGCCCGAGGCCTCTCCCGGGTGAACGACCGGGCCGCCGGTCCCAGCATCCGACGTCGCTGGCAGCGGTTCGTCCTGCGCCTCCAGGGGCAGCTCGACGGCGAGACCGCCGATCGCCTGCTGCCGTGGGCGCTCGCGTTCGCCACGTTCGTCCTGTTCCTCGCGCTCGACGCAGCTGCTGAGCGCTCGCTCGACGGCGGCAGCGGCCTCGGGCCCTGGCTCCAGGCCGTGTGGCGCCGCGACCACGGTGGCGCCGGGCACCCGATGGGAGGCCTCGATCCCGCCCACGCCACCTGGGCGTTCGTGGCCGAACCGGTGCTCCAGCTCGGGCGGCTCGTGTCACCCGAGGCCGTGTTCGCCGTCGTCCAGGCGGCGGCGCTGGCGATCGCCATCGTGCCGCTTTGGCGCCTGGCGCGCGACGAGGCGCGGCTGCGCGTCGGCGCCACGTCGGTCGTCATCGCCGCGTACGCCCTGGCCCCGGCGCTGCACCGGGCCAACCTCACCTCGTTCCACCCCGAGGCCATCGCCCTGCCCCTCCTCCTGTGGGCGTACCTCCAGGCCCTGCGGTCGCACTGGTACCGGTACGGGGTCCTGGTGGCGGCGGTGCTCCTGTGCGGCGCATCGCTCGGCCTCACCATCGCCGGGCTCGGGCTGGTCCTGTTCCTGACGGGGTACCGGCGGCCGGGCTGGATCACCGCCCTGGTCGGGATCGCCTGGTCGGCGGTGGCGGTGCTGGTCCTCGACCCGCAGCTCCCCACGGGGACGCTCACGCCGGCGGGCGAGTTCGTCGCCCGGGCCACGGGGCCGCTGGCCGTGGTGCCCCAGCTGCTGACGGATCCCGTCGATCAGCTCCGCCAGCTGGTGGCCGAGCCGGCGGTGCTGTTCCTCGTGCTGGTCCTGGCCCCGCTGCTGTTCCTGCCGATGGTGGCGCCGCGGAAGCTGTCGGGTGCGCTGCCGTGCCTGGCCCTGGCGATGATCGCCGACGGCGCGGTGCAGGACGCGGCCCAGCGGGGCGTGATCAACCTGTCCCCGGCCGGGGCCCACATCGCCCCGGCCCTGGCCTTCGTGTTCATCGCCCTGGTCGCCGCCCTCGAGCGCATCGGCGAGATGAGCGTCAGCCGGGTCAACGTGGACCGACGGGTCCTGTTCGCCCTGCTCGCCGGGGCGTCGCTGTTCTTCCTGACCGAGGCGCCCACGTCGCCGTACCGCCAGCCGTGGGCGTGGGGGAGCCAGGATGCGGTCGACGGCGCCCGGCTCGACGCCGCCGACCTGATCCAAGGCACGGGGCCGGTGGCCGTGTCACCGTCGAGCACCTCGCTGGTGGCCGAGCGCCCGGTCGTGCACGAGCTGCCGATCGACGCCGACACCCTGACCGATGCCCGGGTGCGCTCCAGCACCGAGGGCGTCGAGTGGGTGCTGCTCGACACCACGGGCTCCGACCGGACCACCGGCCGCCCGTTCTGGACCGACGACGACGCCGACCGCGTCCTCGCCAGGCTGCGCGACGAGGGCTTCCGGGTGGTCTACGCGGCGCAGGGCGTCTACCTCCTGCAGGCGACGCCTCAGGGCAGCTGAGCGGCCTCTGGGTGGCCCTGGGCCGCGAGCGCCGCCCGCAACCGGTCGGCGGCCTCGTCGAGCGCCTCGGCCCGGGCTCCAGCATCGGCGCGACGGAAGTCGAGGTCGGCCTCGGTCTCGATCGGGATGGCGTGGAGGTGCGTGTGGGGGACCTCGAGCCCGGCGATGATCATGCCGATGCGGCTGGGGGCGAAGGCCTCCATCTGGGCCCGGCCCACCGCCTTGGCCACGACCATGAGGTGCGCCGCCAGGTCGTCGTCGAGATCGATCCAGTGATCGACCTCCTCGCGCGGCACCACGAGCGCATGACCAGGGGCGATGGGCGCGATGGTCAGGAACGCCACGCAGCGGTCGTCCGACCACACGAACCGGCCCGGGATCTCGCCGGCGATGATGCGGGTGAAGAGGGAGGTCATGGGCCGATCCTAGGGACGGCGGCCCGCGTCGTCTCCGTGCCGACCGGGGCCGATCAGTAGGATCCGGCCCATGTCAGTGAGCGGCACCCCCGTCGCGGCCACCCCCGGCGCCCACGACCCCGATGGCCAGGATCGGATCTTCACGATCCCCAACGTCATCTCGCTGATCCGGCTGCTCTGCCTGCCGCTGTTCCTCTACCTGCTCTTCGGGAAGGACGAGCCGCTGGCGGCCTCGATCCTCCTCGGTGCGCTCGGCGGCACCGACTGGATCGACGGCTACATCGCCCGGCACTACCACCAGGTCTCGGAGCTCGGGAAGATCCTCGATCCGGTGGCCGACCGCCTCCTGTTCTTCGTCGGCATCGGTGGCATCTGGATCTACGGTGCCGTCCCGGGGTGGTTCGCCGGCATGGTGCTGCTCCGGGAGATCGTCGTCGCCGTCACCACGGTCGTGCTCGCCGCCATGGGGGCCCGCCGCGTCGATGTCACCTGGTGGGGCAAGGCCGGCACGTTCGCCCTGATGATCGCCTTCCCCATGTTCCTGGCCTCGTCCGCCGACTTCTGGCTCGCCGACCAGGCCCGGTTCCTGGCGTGGGGCTTCGGCCTCCCCGGCCTGGCCCTGAGCTACGTGTCGTGGGCCATGTACCTCCCCCTCGGGCTCAAGGCGCTGGCCGAGGGACGGGCCGATCGGGCCGCGTCCGAGACCGCTCAGGCGTGACGTTGGTCCGCACCGCCTCCACCGGTCGGTAGGTTCGGACCCATGAAGGCCGTGATCATGGCGGGTGGTGAGGGCACCAGGCTCCGCCCGCTCACCTCGAACTGCCCCAAGCCCATGCTCCCGTTGGCCAACCGGCCGATGATGGAGCACATCATCGGGCTGCTCAAGCAGCACGACATCACCGAGATCGTGGTCACGGTGGCGTTCCTGGCCAACCAGATCCGCACGTACTTCGGCGATGGCTCCGAGTTCGGCGTCCGCATGGTCTACGCCACCGAGGACCAGCCCCTCGGCACCGCCGGGTCGGTGCGCAACGCCATGGAGGAGCTCGACGAGACGTTCCTGGTCATCTCCGGCGACGTCCTCACCGACATCGACCTCGGCAAGATCCTCGCCGTCCACGAGCAGAGCAGCGCCATCGCCACGATCGGCCTGGTCCACGTGCCCAACCCGCTCGAGTTCGGCATCGTCATCACCCGCGAGGACGGCTCCATCGAGCGGTTCCTCGAGAAGCCCACGTGGGGCCAGGTGTTCAGCGACACCATCAACACCGGGATCTTCGTGCTCGAGCCCGAGATCTTCGACTACATCCCCGGCGGGCGCCCGGTCGACTTCTCCAGCGAGGTCTTCCCGGCCCTGCTCGCCGACGGGAAGCCGCTCTTCGGTGCCGTCGCCGACGGCTACTGGGAGGACGTGGGCACGCTCGAGTCGTACGTGTCGGCCCACAAGGACGTCATGGACGGCCGGGTCACCGTCGACGTGCCCGGGTTCGAGTTCGGTCAGGGCATCTGGATCGGCGAGGGCGCCGAGGTCCACCCCGACGCCAAGATCGAGGGCTTCGCCATCATCGGCGAGAACAGCCGGGTCGAGGCCGGGGCCCGCCTCGGCGACTACACGGTCCTGGGCGGCAACGTCCGGGTCCGCGGCGACGCCGACCTCGAGCGCAGCGTCATCCACGACAACGCCTACCTGGCCGAGAGCGTGCGCATCCGGGGCGCGGTGGTGGGCCGCGCCAGCGACATCCGCCGCGGGGCCCGCTGCGACGACGGCTCGGTCATCGGTGACGAGTGCTTCATCGGCGACGACGCCCACGTCGGCGCCGGCGTGAAGATCTACCCGTTCAAGACCGTCGAGGCCGGCGCCACCATCAACTCCTCGATCATCTGGGAGTCCAAGGGCGCCCGCAGCCTGTTCGGCCGCGACGGCATCTCCGGGCTGGCCAACGTCGACATCAGCCCCGAGCTGGCGGCCCGGGTGGCCATGGCCTTCGCCACCACGCTGCGCAAGGACACCACGGTCATCACCTCCCGAGACTCGTCCCGGGCCGCCCGCATGCTCAAGCGGGCGTTCATGGCCGGGCTCAACGCCAGCGGCGTCAACGTGCTCGACCTCGAGGTGGCGCCGGTGCCGGTCACCCGCTTCCTCACCCGCCAGCCGCTGGCCACCGCCGGCGTCACCATCCGCCTCGTCGAGGGCGACTCCCAGTCGGTGGTCATCCGGTTCTTCGACCGAGACGGCATCGACATCACCGAGGACGCACAGCGCAAGATCGAGCGGCTCATCGGCCGGGAGGACTTCCGCCGGGTCCTGGCGGGGGAGATCGGCGACATCGGCTTCCCGCCGCGGGCCCTCGAGCAGTACACCGCCGGGCTGGGCGAGACCGTCGCCCTCGACGTGGTGCGCAAGGCCAAGTTCAAGCTGGTGATCGACTACGGCTACGGGGCCACCGCCTTCGTCATGCCCAACGTGCTGGCCAAGCTGGGCGCCGACGTGCTCGGCGTCAACCCCTACGCGTCCACCCGGCAGGCCATCACGGTCGAACGGGCCGACTCGGTCGACCAGGTCAAGGCCCTGGTGCTGGCCTCGGGCGCCCACCTCGGCGCCGTGCTCGACGCCGACGGCGAGCACCTCACCCTCATCGACGACACCGGTCAGCAGCTCACCGACGACGAGGCCCGCCTGGCGTTCGTGTCCCTGGTGGCGGGCCACCTGATCGGTGACCGCATCGCCCTGCCGGTCAACGTCAGCAGCGCCGCCGAGCAGCTCGTCGAGCCCCACGGCGTCCGCATCCAGCACACCAAGACCTCCACCGCGGCCCTCATGGCCGCCGCCAGCGAGACCGGCGTCGGGTTCGCGGCCAGCGGCGACGGCGGGTTCATCCTGCCGGGCTTCCTGCCGGCGTTCGACGGAGGTGCGGCCCTGGTCAAGCTGCTCGAGCTCCTGGCGCTGGAGGGCACGTCGCTCTCGGCGGTCCGCGAGTCGCTGCCCCGCACCCACCTCGCCCACGAGACCGTCGTGACGCCCTGGGAGCAGAAGGGCCTCGTCATGCGGACGCTGGTCGAGCTGAGCAAGGACCGCCGCCTCGAGCTCATCGACGGGGTCAAGGTCATCCACGACGACGGCTGGGTCCTCGCGCTGCCCGACCCCGAGGAGCCCGTCACCCACATCTGGGCCGAGGGGCCCG
Source organism: Aquihabitans sp. McL0605 (assembly GCF_049993875.1). Taxonomy (NCBI): domain Bacteria; kingdom Bacillati; phylum Actinomycetota; class Acidimicrobiia; order Acidimicrobiales; family Iamiaceae; genus Aquihabitans; species Aquihabitans sp. McL0605. The sequence continues at coordinate 50,723 of NZ_CP188252.1, read as the reverse complement.
ACATGCCTGCAGCCAAGGCGCTCGCCAAGGAGTACGTCCGGCGCATCCGCCAGACGCTGCGCTGACCCGGGCCCCGAACCGAACCGTGAACCTGACCCTGAGGGTTCGGGTCCCTCGCCCCGACGTGGTGGGATAGCCTCGCCAGCCATGAACGTCCCCGATGATCTGAAGTATTCGAGCGACCACGAGTGGATCCGGGCCGACGGCAATCGCATCCACATCGGCATCACCGACTACGCGCAGGACGCGCTCGGTGATGTGGTGTTCGTCCAGGTCCCGGAGCAGGGCGCGGCCGTGGCCGCCGGCGCCGGCATCAGCGAGGTCGAGTCCACCAAGTCGGTGTCCGACATCTACGCACCGGTCGCCGGCACCATCGTCGAGGTCAACGACGAGCTCGACGCCCACCCCGAGCGCCTCAACGCCGACCCGTACGGCGACGGATGGATCTGCGTCATCGAGGTCGATGATCCCGCGGCGCTCGATGCGCTGCTCGATGCCGAGGCCTATCGCAAGCTGATCGAAGGCTGACCCAGCTCCCTGGGTCAGACGGTTCGGACGGAGGGAAGCAGTGAGCGACGTGTTCTGCAGCAACTGCGGTCATGCCAACCAGGCCGGGTCCAACTTCTGCTCCTCGTGCGGGCAGCCGCTCGAGCGGGTCGACGAGGAGCCGCCCACCATCACCTTCTCCCTCGACTCCGAGAGCGGCGAGGAGCTGCACGTCGACCTCGGTTCGGTCGGCCCGGGCGGGCGCCTCGTCGTGACCCGAGGCCCCAACACGGGCGCCGAGTTCGACCTGGAGCACGTGATCACCACCGCCGGGCGCCACCCCGACAGCGACATCTTCCTCGACGACGTCACCGTGTCTCGCCGACACGTGGAGATCGAGCGCACCACCTCGGGCTCGGTGGTCCGGGACGTGGGGTCGCTCAACGGCACCTACCTCAACCAGCAGCGCATCGACGGCGATGTGCCCATCCACAACGGCGACGAGCTGCAGGTCGGGAAGTTCAAGCTCCTGTTCGTCGCCGGAGAGGCGAGCTGACATGACCGATCACCTGTCGATCGGCGAGGTGCTCTCCCTCCTCCAGGACGAGTTCCCCGACGTCACCATCTCCAAGATCCGGTTCCTCGAGAGCCAGGGGCTCATCGATCCCGAGCGCACCCCGTCGGGGTACCGCAAGTTCTACGAGTCCGACATCGACCGGCTGCGGTGGATCCTCGTGCAGCAGCGAGAGCACTTCCTCCCGCTCAAGGTCATCAAGGACCGCCTGGCCGACCCCGATGCCGGCCAGGGCGAGCTGCTGCTCTCGAACGGCACCCCGCCGCCCGAGGCGCCCCGGCCCGCAGCGTCGTCGTCCGAGCCGTCACCGTCGTCCCCGGAGGAGCCGGCCGAACCGGCGGAGCCCGCACCGGCCGCGCCGGCGGTCGCCCACGAGTCCCCGGCCCACATCGCCCAGGTCGTGGCCACCGCCGAGGCCGAGCTGGCCGCGGCGGCCGAGTCCGCGGACAGCCAGCCCATCTGGATGGTCGACCTGGCCAAGGCGTCCGCCGCCACCAAGGCCAGCGCCGCCAAGGCCGAGGCCCAGCTCCCGCTGGCGGTCGACAGCGGCCCCACCGAGGTCAGCCTCACCGCGCAGGAGCTGGCCACCGCCGCCGGCATCAGCCGCGACTCGCTGCGGGCCCTCGAGCAGTACGGCCTCATCACCGGCCGAGCGCTGGGCGACTCCGTCTTCTACGACGGCGACGCTCTGATCATCGCCAGCAAGGCGTCGGGGTTCCTCGACCGGGGCGTCGAGGCCCGGCACCTGCGCATGTACAAGGTGGCGGCCGAGCGCGAAGCCGGGTTCATGGAGCAGCTCACGATGCCGCTGCTGAAGCAGCGCAACCCGCAGGCCCGCCGAGAGGCCGTCGAGCTGGTCGAGGAGCTGTCCGCCCTGGGCCACGACCTGCGAGCGGCGCTGCTGCGGTCCAACCTCCGACGTCACCTCGACCAGGCCTAGGTGGCGGCCACACCGGTGGCCGGCCCCCAGCTCCTGGCCAGCCCCGAGGAGCTCGACCAGCACGTCCGCGAGCTGGCCGCGGCCATCAGCGCCGACCATCCCGACGGCGTCACCCTCGTGGGGGTGCTCAAGGGCTCGGTGATCTTCCTGTGCGACCTGGCGCGCCGCCTCACGGTCCCCACGCGCCTCGAGCTGCTCGCCGTCGCTCCCTACGACGGCGCCGCCGGCCGCACCCGCGTGGTGAAGGACCTCGACACCTCGGTGGAGGGGGAGCACGTCGTGCTCGTCTCGGGGATCATCGACACCGGCCTCACCGCCGACTTCTTGCTGCGCCACCTCACCGACAGCGCCCCGGCCTCGCTGCGAGTGTGCGCCCTCGCCGACAAGCGCGCCCGGCGCATCCTCCCGCTCACCATCCACTACACGGCCATCGAGGCGCCCGACGCCTTCCTCCTCGGCTACGGGCTCGACTACGCCGGCCGGTACCGCAACCTGCGCGGGCTGTGGACCGCCGACGGCGCCGCGCTGGCCGACGATCCCGACCGCTACGTGGCCCAGCTGCACCACGGCGGCGGCCCGATCTGACCGGTCACCCATCTACCGGTCGTGTCCCCTATGGACGACGGTAGGCTCGGGTCGATGGTCGAGATGGAGCTCGTCGGAGTGCGCGTGGAGATGCCCAGCAGCTCTCCCATCGCGCTCCTCAAGGAGGTGGGCGGCGCGCAGCGCGTCCTGCCGATCTTCATCGGCGCCCCCGAGGCCACCGCCATCGCCTTCGCCCTCGAAGAGGTCGTCACGGCCCGGCCGATGACCCACGACCTGATCCAGAACCTGCTCGACGATCTGGGCGTCAGCCTCGAGAAGGTCACGGTCACCGAGCTGCGCGACGGCGTCTTCCACGCCGAGCTCGAGCTCCACGCCCACGACGGCGTGCACACCGTCTCCAGCCGTCCCTCCGACGCCATCGCCCTCGCCTCCCGCACGGGCTCGCCGATCTACGCCGACGAGGCGGTGCTGGCCGAGGCCGGCTACATCGAAGAGCCCGAAGAGGACGAGGTTCCCGATGCCGAGGAGAGCGAAGAGATCGTCGAGGAGTTCCGCGACTTCATCGACTCGGTGAATCCCGAAGACTTCGCCACCTGACCCCTGGGTGCACGTGGGAGCCCAGCTGCGGCTGGACCAAAGGTCGACGTTCACCATTGACCCCGCGCGCGGGGTTCCGTAGGGTGACACCTACGTAACTTCACGCATGTGGTCCGTTCGGCCCACCTGCAACGCGGAGGCCAGGCGATCATGACCCAGAACTACAGCGGCAAGAAGGCGGCGGAGATCGTCGGGATCAGCTACCGCCAGCTCGACTACTGGGCTCGTACCGACCTCATCCGCCCGTCGGTGTGCGACGCCGCGGGCAGCGGTAGCCGCCGCCAGTACGGCTACCGGGACCTCCTCGAGCTCAAGGTCGTGAAGTCGATGCTCGACGCGGGCATCAAGCTGGAGTCGGTCCGCACCGCCTTCGAGTACCTCCGCGAGAACCTCGGCGAAGACGTCGCCTCGGCCCGGCTCGTCATCGGTGGCGGCAAGGCCATCTTGGTGCGCGACGATCACGAGCTGCTCGACGTCATCAACTCCGGCCAGTTCGTCATGACCAGCCTCCTGTCGCTCGACGGGGTCCAGCAGGAGATCGACACCGCCATCGTCGATCTGTTCCCCGGCGACGCCCCGGCCGCCGCTCCGGCTCGGCCCGCTGCCCCTGCGTCACCGCAGGCCGCCACCGGAAGCTGACGCTGATCGAACCGGTCCACCCGCCTGCGCCCGTCTCCGTCGGGCTGCCCTACGAGCGGATCTCGTTCGCCCACAACTCCGAGCGGCAGTTCGCCCGCCTGCTCGACTTCTACCGGGTGCGCTGGGACTACGAGCCCCACGAGTTCGTGCTCGAGCGCAGCGCCGACGGGTCCACCACCTGGGCCTTCGCCCCCGACTTCTACCTGCCCGATCACGGGCGGTACATCGAGGTCACCACGCTCAACCAGAAGCTGGTCACCAAGAAGCACCGCAAGCTCCGCCGCCTGCGCGAGCTCCAGCCGCTGATCGACATCACGCTGCTCTACCAGCGCGACTACCTCGAGCTGCTGGTGAAGTACGGGCTCGAACGGCCCGAGCAGCTGGCCGACGCCGGCGACGAGGTGCAGATCGCCGCCGAGCCCTTGGGCCTGCTCGGCCTGGGCACCCTGCACACCCCGCTCGACGAGCACGGTCCGATCGACGATCGCTCGGCCTGGGAGCACCCCGCAGCCGGCTGAGGCCCCGCGCCGCCCCCACTACGATCGGTGCGTGACGACCCTACGCACCTCTCCGCTCGATGCTTCCCACCGCGCCCTCGGCGCCAAGCTGGTGGAGTTCGGCGGCTGGGACATGCCCCTCTCGTACCCCTCTGGCACCCTGGCCGAGCACCGGGCGTGCCGCACCGAGGCCGTCGTGTTCGACGTGAGCCACCTGGGCACGGTCCGCATCACCGGCCCCGAGGCCTTGGGGCGCCTGCAGTTCGCCCTCACCAACGACCTCGACAAGGTCGGTCCGGGCCGGGCGCAGTACACGCACCTGCTCGACGCCGACGACGCCTCCGTGGTCGACGACATCATCGTGTGGTGGGTCGACGACGAGACGTTCGACGTCATGCCCAACGCCTCCAACACGGCCGGTGTGGTCGGGGCGCTGGGGGAGGGGGCGGTCGACGTCACCGAGACCCGCGCCATCCTGGCGCTCCAGGGCCCTGCCGCGCGGCGCCTTCTCCACGGCATCTGGCCCGAGGCCGCCGCCATCGGCCGCTTCCACGTCGCCCGCATGACGTGGAACGGGATCGACTGCGTGGTGGCCGGTACCGGCTACACCGGCGAGGACGGGCTCGAGGTGGCGGTGCCCGCCGCCGACGCACCGGCGCTGTGGGATGCCGTCCTGGCCGCCGGGTTCGCGCCCGCCGGGCTGGGGGCCCGAGACACGCTGCGCCTCGAGGCCGGGCTCCCGCTGCACGGCCACGAGCTGGGCGAGGGCATCACCACGCTCCAGGCCGGCCTGGGCTGGGTGGTCAGCTGGGACAAGGGCGACTTCTTGGGCCGGGCCCCGCTGCTGGCCGAGAAGGAGGCTGGCGTCGCGCGCCGCCTCCGGGCCCTCACGATCGAGGGCCGCCGCCCGCCGCGCGCCGATCAGGTGGTGCTGGTCGATGGGCAGCCGGCCGGCGTGGTCACCAGCGGCAACTTCTCGCCCACGCGCGGGCAGGGCATCGCCTTGGCGTTCGTCCCGCCCACCGTGGCCATCGGCGACACCGTCGCCATCGACGTGCGGGGCGAAGCCGTCCCGGCGCAGGTGGTCAAGCCCCCGTTCGTGACGGCCACCCCCGCCGAGCCCGTGGCCTGACCCCCGCCCGACGCCCCGTCAGCGAGCGATCGTCTCGCCCAGTCGGGGCCGGCGCAGGAACCGGTGCTCGCTGGCATCGGGGACCCCGTGCACCGGGTGGAGGTCGGCCCCCGGTGTGAGGCGGGCATCCACTACGGCGATCTCGGCGATCGAGAGGTCGCCATCGGGCCAGGCTTCGACCACACCCACCAACGTGGTGAGCGAGGCGTAGCCGAGGTCGAGGCAGCCCTGATCGGTGTCGGGGCCGGGACGCTCCTCGGTGGCCTCCAGCGTGAACTCGATCTGCTCCTCCGAGGCCGAGGCGACCGCGGCGCGCACGGCCCCGAACGGGGCGAGCCGGGCCCAGCGGATCCCTCCCACCTCGGCCCGGGGGCAGGCGGGGACGTTGAGGTTCAGCACCGACCGACGCGGTGCGGCGATGATGAGGTCGAGGACCTCGACGGCCACCTCGGCGGCGGTCTCCCAGTACCAGGGGGCCGAGGTGCCGGTGCTGACCGCCAGGCCGCTGCAGCCGAGGTTCTGGGCGGTGAGCGCGGCCCCCACCGTGCCCGAGTGGAGCACGGACCGGCCCGTGTTGTGCCCGGCGTTGATGCCCGACACCACCAGGTCCGGAGGGTCGCCGAACGCCCCCAGGAACGACGCCATGACCGTGAGCGCAGGCGGTCCCGCCAGCGACCACGCCTCGATGTCGGGGGCGCCGGGCACCTCGACGCGCCGGACCGCAAGGGGCTGCCGCGGATCGAAGTCGCCCAGGGCGGCACCGGCACCGCTCCAGTTGCTGTCGGGCGCGACGACCACCACCTCGTGGCCGGTGGCCGCCAGCGCCCGGGCCAGGACGTGGATCCCTTCGCTCTCGATCCCGTCGTCGTTGGTCACCTGGATGCGCATGGGCTCGACCCTACGAGCGCCACCTGACATCGAGGTGGCCTCCCGGTGGACAGCGCACGTTCGCCCCGGCCCCGCCTACTCGGCGAAGTCCTCGACGGGAGGGCAGCTGCAGATGAGGTGGCGGTCGCCGTGGGCGCCGTCGATGCGGCGGACGGGCGGGAAGTAGCGGTCACCGCGGCGGACCGTGGGGGAGGGGAACGCGCCCAGCTCCCGCTCGTAGGGGTGGGCCCACTCGGTGGTGGTCAGGCAGTTCACCGTGTGCGGGGCGTTGGCGAGCGGGTTGTCGTCGACCGGCCAGTCGCCGGCGGCCACCTTCGAGATCTCGGCGCGGATGGCGATCATGGCGTCGCAGAAGCGGTCGATCTCGCCGAGGTCCTCCGACTCGGTGGGCTCGATCATGAGCGTGCCGGGCACCGGGAAGCTCATCGTGGGGGCGTGGAAGCCGTAGTCGATGAGGCGCTTGGCCACGTCGTCGACCGACACCCCCGTGTCCTTGGTGATGCCCCGCAGGTCGACGATGCACTCGTGTGCCACCAGGCCCCCGCGGCCGGTGTACAGCACCGGGAAGTGGGGCTGGAGGCGGTGGGCGATGTAGTTGGCGTTGAGGATGGCCACCTGGGTGGCGCGGCGCAGGCCGTCGCCGCCCATCATGCGGACGTACGCCCACGGGATGGGCAGGATGCTCGCCGAGCCCCACGGGGCGCCCGAGATGGGCCCGGGGCCCGTGGCGGGTCCGGCCTCGGCGACCAGCGGGTGGTTGGGCAGGAAGGGCTTCAGGTGCTCGCCGACGGCCACGGGGCCCACGCCGGGGCCGCCGCCACCGTGGGGGATGCAGAACGTCTTGTGGAGGTTGAGGTGGCTGACGTCGGCGCCGAAGCGGCCGGGGCGGGCCAGGCCCACCATCGCGTTGAGGTTCGCGCCGTCGAGGTACACCTGACCGCCGGCGTCGTGGACCGCCGCGCAGATCTCGGTGACCGCCTCCTCGAACACGCCGTGGGTGCTCGGGTAGGTGATCATCAAGGCGGCGAGCTGGTCGCTGTGCTCGGCGATCTTGGCGCGCAGGTCGTCGAGGTCGACGTTGCCGGCGTCGTCGCACGCCACCACCACCACGCGCATGCCGGCCATCACGGCGGATGCCGCGTTGGTGCCGTGGGCCGACGACGGGATCAGGCACAGGTCTCGCTGCTGGTCGCCGCGGCTGCGGTGGTAGCCGCGGATGGCGAGCAGACCGGCCAGCTCGCCCTGGGATCCGGCGTTGGGCTGCAGGCTGACGGCCGCGTAGCCGGTGATCTCCACCAGCCACTGCTCGAGCTCGGCGATGAGCGTGCGATAGCCCTCGGACTGGGGGAGGGGAGCGAACGGGTGGATCTGCCCGAACTCGGGCCAGGTGATGGCCTCCATCTCCGCCGTGGCGTTGAGCTTCATCGTGCACGAGCCCAGCGGGATCATCGAGCGGTCGAGCGCCAGGTCGCGGTCGGCCAGCATGCGCAGGTAGCGCAGCATGGCGGTCTCGGAGCGGTGCTGGTGGAAGACCGGGTGGGTCAGGAACGGCGTGTCGCGATCGAGGCCGGCGGGGAGGGCGGAGCCGGCCGCGGCATCCAGGGCGTCGAGGTCGGCGCCCGTGACGCCGAACGCACCGAGGACGGCCTCGATGTCGGCCCGCACGGTGGTCTCATCGGTGGAGATGCCGACGGTGTCGGCATCGACCAGGCGGAGGTTCACCCCGCCCTCGAGCGCGGCAGCCACCACGTCGGCGGCCCGGCCCGGGACCACGGCGGTGACCGTGTCGAAGAAGTCGGCGTGGGCCACCTCGATGCCGGCCCCCTGGAGGCCGGCGGCCAGGACGGCGGCGAAGCGGTGGGTGCGCAGGGCGATCTCGGTGAGCCCCTCGGGCCCGTGGTACACGGCGTACATCGACGCGGTGACGGCCAGCAGCACCTGGGCGGTGCAGATGTTCGACGTGGCCTTCTCGCGCCGGATGTGCTGCTCGCGGGTCTGGAGGGCGAGCCGGTAGGCCCGGTCGCCGTCGGCATCGACGGACACGCCGACGAGCCGGCCCGGCATCGAGCGCTGCAGGCCCTCGCGCACCGCCATGTACCCCGCGTGGGGGCCGCCGAAGCCGAGCGGGACGCCGAAGCGCTGGGCCACGCCGACGACCACGTCGGCACCCAGCTCACCCGGCGAGCGCAGGACGGTCAGGGCCAGGAGGTCGGCATCGACGGCCACCACGGCGCCATGGCCGTGCGCCGCCTCGATCACCGACGACCAGTCGACGATGCGGCCCGAGGAGCCGGGGTAGGGGAGCAGCAGCCCGAACGACTCGGTGTCGGCGGGAAGGCCGGCGGAGAGGTCGGTGACCACGACGGTGAGGCCGAGCGGCTCGGCACGCGTCCGGACCACCTCGATGGTCTGCGGGTGGCAGTCGGCATCGACCAGGAACACCGCGTCGGCGCTCTTGCCCTTGGCGGCCCGCTTGGCGAGCGTCATCGCCTCGGCGGCCGCGGTGGCCTCATCGAGCAGCGAGGCGTTGGCCAGGGCCATGCCGGTGAGGTCGGCGATCATCGTCTGGAAGTTCAGGAGCGCTTCGAGGCGGCCCTGGGAGATCTCCGGCTGGTACGGCGTGTACGCCGTGTACCAGGCCGGGCTCTCGATCACGTTGCGGAGGATGACCGCGGGCGTGATGGTGGCGTGGTAGCCCAGCCCGATCATCGACGTGACCACCTCGTTGCGGTCGGCCAGGGCCCGCAGGTCGGCCAGGGCCTCCGTCTCGGAGCGAGCGGCGGGCAGGTCGAGGCCTTCGGTGCTGCGGATCGCCGTCGGCAGGGCCGCGTCGGTCAGCTCGTCGAGCGATCCGTAGCCCAGGGCGGCCAGCATCTTGGCCTGCTGGTCGGCGCCCGGACCGAGGTGGCGCGTCTCGAACGGGGCGGCCCCCTCGAGCTGGCTGAGGGTGGGCTGATCGGTCATCTGGAGGTCTCCTCGGTGGCCTTCGGGCCGCGCTGGTCTGACCTCCCCAGCTGTCTCGGGACCTGAGAGCTTCACCCGGAGACCGGGCTTTCCCCTTCGGTGAGGGGCGACGGTGCCCCTGCTTTCCAGCGTTGCCTGCGAGGACGGTCCTTGGTGCCTGAGAGATTCCGGGGAGGACTTGCTCCTTCGGCGTGCTCCGAGGAGCACTCTCCCGCCCACGCTGAACGGCAGCACCGATGGTACCAGCCGGCCCCCCGTCGGTAGCGGTCCGTCGGGCCGCCCCGATGGCGCCGCTACGATCCAGCCCACCGGTCGCCAGCAGTGGGGCCGGACCAGGGGAGGGGAGCGTCCATGCGGTCGAGCAAGAAGCTGAGCGCCCTCGCGCTGGTCGTGGCCCTGCCCCTCGCGGCCTCGGCGTGCGGTGGCGGCTCCGACGCTGCCACGCCCGCGTCGACCACCACCACCATCGCCGGGAAGGTCGACGTCAAGACCGACGACGGCAAGTCGAGCGTCGAGTACACCGACAAGGACGGCAACACCACCACCTACGGGGCCGACGCCTCGCTGCCCGAGGGCTGGCCCCAGGACCTGGCCCCGCCGGCCACGGTGCGGCTGGTCAGCTCGTCGAGCGCCGACACCGGGGGCAAGAAGCAGCTGTTCGTGACGGGGGAGTCCACGGCTCCCTTCGACCAGCTCCACGACGGCATCAAGGCGCAGCTCACGGCCGCGGGCTTCGACATCACGAACGACGTGAAGACCGGCGCCCAGGGCGGTTCGGGCGGCTTCGCCGGGGTGGAGGCGTCCGACAAGGCCTTTGCCGCCAGCATCAGCATCGCGGAGGACACCGACGCCAAGAAGGTGACGATCCTCTACACGCTCACGCCCTCGTCCTAGGCCGAGGGCCCGGCGACCGCCTCAGTCGACCGGGTCGGTGCTGCCGTACGCCGACGGCTCCTGCTCGGCGATCCAGTCGAACAGCGGCTGGGCCTGGAACAGGCCGGCCACGTGGCTGCCGTTCTCGGCCCCCGTGGCCCGGGCGACGTCGTCATCGATCAGCACCGGCTCGCCGGCGGCGCGCGCCAGCAGCTCGACCTCGCACGTGCGCTCCATCGTGACGTACCAGAAGAGGGCCTCTTCGACCGACTGCCCGACCGTGAGCAGGCCGTGGTTGCGCAAGATGGCGGCCTTGTTGCCACCGAGGGCGTGCGCCAGCCGCTTGCCCTCCTCGGGGTCGTTGACCGTGCCGGTGTAGTCGTCGAACAGGGCGTGGTCCTCGAAGAAGATCGCGCTGTCCTGGGTGATCGGCGAGAGCTCGCGGCCCAGGGTGGCGAACGCCCGCCCGAACTTGGAGTGGCTGTGGGCGGCGGCGATGACGTCGGGCCGGGCCTCGTGGATCGACGAGTGGATGGCGAAGGCGGCCCGGTTCAGCGGCCAGCTGCCCTCGACCACCTCGCCGTTGTGGTTCGCCAGGATCAGGTCGTCGACCGTGATCTGCTTGAAGCTCATCCCGAACGGGTTGACCCAGAAGAGGTCGGGGTCGCCGGGATCGCGCGCGGTGATGTGCCCGGCGACGCCTTCGTCGAAGCCCAGACGGCCGAAGATCCGGAAGGCCAGGGCCAGGCGCTGCTTGCGCCAGAGGCGCTCGTGGTCCGTGGACCGCTCGACGAAGAGGTTGCGGGGAAGCCGGGTCGACACCATGGTCCGAGTCTATGGACGATCAGGCGAGGACCCGGCTCCGGTACGCGGCCGCCGAGACGAGCGCCTCGAAGACGCCCTGGTCGCCGTCGGCGGCGTAGATCGGGAGCAGGGTGTCGACCTGGGCCTGGGTGGGGACCTTGCCGTTCATGCCACGGGCCAGCTCGACGATGGCGACGGTGCCCCGGGTCTTGCGCTCGTACTCCGACGACTCGGAGAACTGGAGCACCACCTGGCCGCGCTGCCAGCCGGAGGCCAGCTTGGCCAGGTAGAAGCTGCGGCCCGACGGGTCGGGGTCGCGGTCGAACACGTTGTTGTAGATCTTGTCGATGAACGCGGTGTCGGTCAGCGTGCTGTAGCGGCGCTTGAACTCCGAGGAGGTGGCGAAGAACTGGGAGATCGCCGCCAGGGAGGTCCCACTCCGGCGCCGGGTCGCCCAGTAGTCGAGGCCGCTCGGATCGGGCAGCCGCAGGAAGTACGCCCGGTACAGGCGCGTGGCCGGCCCGTAGGCACCGTCGAACCACGCTCCCGCCCTCAGCCCGTCGACGAACGCCGACGGGGTCGTCGTGCCGGCGTCGAGGGCCGCCACATCGAGCAGCAGCCGGCTCGCCGACGGCGCCGCGCCGGTGAAGTCGAGGTGCTGCTGCTGGACGAAGGCGGCCAGGGTCCCGAACGGGGCGATCGTGGCGGTCGATGCGGCCGACTCGGGGCTGGTCCCCACGGCGTTGGTCGCCGTCACCCGGTAGCGGACCACGGTGCCGGCCGGAGGGGCGGGGAGGGGGGTGGTGGTCGCGGTGCCCTCGTACACGGAGGCGCCGCTCGCCGGAGCGGGAGCCCCGACGTAGGCGAGCAGCGAGTAGCCGGTGACGGGGCTGCCGCCGTCGTCGGCCGGCGCGCTCCACGAGGCCGTGAGGCCCGACCCGCCGGCCGTGATGGTGGGAGTGCCGGGTGCGGTCGGGGCCTCGAGCGGCGCCACGTCGACCGCGGTGACGGTGCTGGCGCTGAGGTTGCCGTTGACGTCGAGGGATCGGACCTCCACGTACGACCGGCCGAGCTTGGTGATGGCCTTGTCGGGGGCCACGCCGATCGACGGCACCCAGTCACCGACGGTGCCATCGGGGTTGTGCACGCGAACCTCCTGGCCGCGAAGGCCACCAGCATCGGTGCCGCTGAAGCGAACCGTGGCCGTCAGGCGATGCACGCCGCTCGGGGTTCCCGAGGGCAGCACGCTGGCGCCGGCCGTCGGGTACGTGGTGTCGGTCCAGTTCCGGCCCGCCACCGTCGCGGCGTCGGCGATCTTGCCCTGGCCCTGCTTCGACGGGTGGAAGTGGTCGCCGCAGCCGCCGCCCACGAGGCCCGGGAGGGGGCAGAAGCTCGCCGTGTTGCGGCTGATGTCGAGATCGGTGAAGGCCCACTGGGCCTGGGGGAGCAGGGGCCCGTCGGGCGGCGAGACCCGGTTCGACGTCAGGTCGAACAGGTGGTTGCCGTCGAAGCGGCAGCGCAGGACCTTGCCGCACTCCTCGGCGAGGACGCCGTTGTAGGCCTCGTCCCGGGTGCGGACATCCTGGCGGCGCGTGATGTCGGCGGCGGCGTAGCTGTCGGGGTTGTGGAGCAGCGACTGGCAGGGGAACTTCACGCCGAGCCCGGTGAGCCCGTCCCAGTAGAAGCGGGCCCCGTTGATGCCCGAGGCCTGATCGCTCTCGTTCTCGGGGTGGTACGTCGCGTTCTTCACCGCGCCGCGGATGTACCAGAGGTTGTAGATGTCGGGAACGCTCATCACCTGGATGAGGGCGTTGGGTGCCTTGGCGTGCACCGCGGCCAAGCCCGCCTGGAACTGCGTCCGGTAGGTCTCGATCGACGTCATGTCGGCGACGGTGTCGCGGCAGAGGTCGTTGCCGCCGAACTCCACCAGGACGAGCCCGGCATCGGCCGGCAAGGCCGCCACGTCACCGCTTCCACCGGACTTCCCGTTCTGGATCTGCGGGGCGAAGTCCGACATCTTGTCGCCGTTGGTCGAGTAGTTGTACCGCTTGGTGGTCGGGACGTTGAGCCGGGCCGCCACGCTGTTGACCTCCCAGCCGGTGGCCCAGGAGTTCTTCGGGTTCTCGGCCGACAGGGCCCCGGTGCCGGTGGACTGGGTGATCGAGTCGCCGACCGCGGCCACGCTCGTCGGCTTGCCCGGGCGCGGCGCCGTGGGGGTGGGTGCCGCCAGCGGTGCGGGCGCGGGCGGCGCGCTCGGAGCCGACGGCGCGGCGCCGGCGGGAGCCGATGCGGCCAGGGCCGGGATGCCGAGCATCCCGATCGTGGCCGCAGCCAGCAGGACGGTACGGCGCGTGGCGCGTCCAAGGATCATGTTCGAGCTCCCCCTCGTTCCCCACCCGTCGGCGTCAGCCGACGGACCCGGCGACAGTAACGCGCGGCGGCCACCGCCGAACGCCTTCGTGGATCGCGCGCAGACCATCACCGTCGGCACCTGTCCACCACCGGTAGTTTCATCACGTGACGAAACCACCGATGGGTGAGCGGTGCCGGTGGTGCGGGCGAGCGTTGCCCGATGCCGCCCGAACGGGACGACCCCGGAGGTACTGCCGGCCGGGCTGCCGCCAGCAGGCCCACATCGCCCGCAAGTACGCCGCCGCCCACGGCCTCGGCGACGACGATGTGATCATCGACCGGCTGCAGCTCGAGGAGCTCCAGGGCGCGCTGTACTGCCTGCAGGCCGCCATCGAAGACGTCGACGGCGATCTGGAAGGCAGACCGTCGGCCGCCGAAGTGCGAACGGCGCTCGGCTGGCTCCTCGACAACGCCCGGCCGCTGGCCGCCCAGTGGATCGAGCCCAAGGCCGACCTGGGATCCTGATCCCAACTCGACATAACGTAGATTATGGGCGTTGCGGCGCTGCTCACTCCTGATGCCCGCGCTCGTGGTCATCCCGCTCCTCTTCCGTCGCATCAGCCTGCTACCGCCGGGGCCCCGGCTACCTTCCCGCTCCGGCGGCGGCCCAAATGGTGGGACCGGTCATCCTCCGCCTTCTGACGAAGGAGACACTGCATGAAGGACTTCCTACGAGGCCTCGCCGCGGCGATGGCGCTCTCCACGGTGGTGCTGGCCACGACGCTCCCGGCGGGCGCATGGACCACCCAGCCACCCAACCCGATCGTCCCGTGGACCATGTACCCGGGCGGCTACTGCGCTCTCGGCGGTGGCGCCTGGGGGACGCAGCCGGGAGCCGGTGGCACCCACTACCAGGTCAACGCATCGACGGTGTCGCAGAAGACTCCGTCGGGGTCCGGGAGCTGCACCGCCACCTCATCTGCCCCGTACAACACGATGGCCGTGCAGGCCCGCATCCAGAAGCAGACGAGCAGCGGCTGGGTCGACTGCAAGAGCACCCTGGTCGTCTACAACGCGGCGAACAGCTGGTACGCCCAGGTCAACGTCGATGGCGACGTGCTCGGATGCGGCTCGGGCAACTACCGCCTGGCCACCGACCACCGCATCATCTACGGCGGTACCCCCCAGTACAAGACCTTCACCTCCAGCAGCGTCGCGCTCTGAGGTGAACCAGCCGCCCGCAGCCCCACCCACCTCGCCTCGCCGCTCCGCGCGGCTCGGTGCGACGATCGCCGGCATGGTCGTCGGCGTCGCCGTCGTCGCCGGTGGGCTCGCTGCGGCCGGGGTGCTCGGCTCCCATGCCGAGCACCCCGGGTCGCGGGCCCCCAAGACCCTCTCTGGCTACGCCACCACCCCCGGCGATCCGAGCGTGGGCCCCCTCACCCCGGTGCTCGACCGTGCTGGCCGCCTCGCCGGGTACGTCCGCACGAGCGCCTTCGACGCCGCCCTCGACGAGGGCACCCCCACCCTCACCCTTGCCAGCGGCCGCATCACCACCCACGGCTACCCCGTGCGAAGCCGGGCCGGCGATCTCGTCGGCTACTACCTCGTTCCTGCCGGCTTCGTCGACCTCAGCACCGCCACCGACCCCTCACGCCTCCGAGCGATCATCGCCAAGGGTGGCAGCGGGCCGGGGGCGACCTCGGGGCACTGAGCAGGTCGGGTGAGCGCGACGGGCTGCTCGTCCTGATCGCCCTCGGTCCCCGGCGCCGACGCGGCACAATGGACCGATGACGACCGACACCGATCTCGGGCTGCTCGTCGGCGTCGCGGCCGAGGACTGGGCCGAAGATGCCGAGTACTTCGAGTACTCGCGCGCCGCCAACCCGGTCGGCTCGGGGCACACGCCGAAGCTCCCCATCGAGCTGTTCCCGTCGACGCTCTACGAGGGGGGCGAGAGCCGGGTGGTGCCGTTGGACCTCTCCTCGGTCCTCGGAGGCACCCGGGGGCCGGCCACGAGCCCGGCCCTGCTCGCCTCGTTCGTGAAGATCCTGGCCGGCGATGAGATCGGCACCGAGTCGGTCGCCACCTCGGACCTGTTCTTCGTGCTGAGCGGGAGCGGATCGTCGGTCACGAGCGCCGGCCGCCTCGAGTGGGGCCCCGGCGATCTGTTCGTCGTCCCGTCGGGCGGGGCGATGGTCCACACGGCGACCGACGACACCGTCCTGTACTGGGTCAACGACGCTCCCCTGCTCCGCTACCTCGGGGTCGTCCCGTCCGAGGCCCGCTTCCGCGGCACCCGGTTCTCCGGGGCCCGGCTCGCCGACGAGCTGGCGGCCATCGCCGCCGATCCCCATGCCGAGGACCGCAACCGGCTGAGCGTGCTGATGGCCACCGCGCCCCAGACCCAGACGCTCACCGTGACCCACGTCCTGTGGGCGATGTACGGCCTTCTGCCCGCTGGTGCCGTGCAGCGGCCCCACCGCCACCAATCCGTCGCGCTCGACCTCGTCGTCGACTGCCCGCCCGGTTGCTACACGCTCCTCGGGCGGAGCCTCGACGAGCGGGGCGACATCGAGCGCCCGATCCGCGTCGACTGGGAGCCGGGCGCCGCCTTCGTCACCCCGCCCGGGCTGTGGCACGCGCACGTCAACGAATCGGGCACCGACGCCCACATCCTCCCGATCCAGGACGCCGGGCTGCACACCTACCTCCGCTCGCTCGACATCCGATTCGCGCCGCCCGCACCCTGAGACCTGCCTGCTGGCGGCCGGTAGGGTCCGCCCCATGGCCAACGAGCAGATGCGAGAGTTCTGGCGGACCAACGCTGCGGGCTGGGTGCAGCACCGCCACCTCTTCGATGCCGAGCTGGCGCCGTTCAGCGAGGCCATCTTGGCCACCGTCGAGCCAAAGCCCGGAGACCGGCTGCTCGACATCGGCTGCGGCACGGGCTCCCTGCTCGGCCTCGCCACCGCCATGGGAGCCAGCGGCCTCGGGGTCGACATCTCGCCCGCCATGGTGGAGGCGGCCACCGAGCTCGTGCCCGATGCCTCGTTCGTGGTGGCCGATGCGCAGACCGACGACCTCCGCTCCATGGGGCCGTTCAGCACGATCGTGTCCCGGTTCGGCGTGATGTTCTTCGACCAGCCGGCCTCGGCCTTCGCCAACATCCGGTCGGCTGCGGCGCCGGGAGCCTCGCTCGCCTTCGTGTGCTGGCGCGGCGTCGAGGAGAACCCGATGTTCACCCTCGGCACCTCGCTGCTTGTCGATCGCCTCGACCCCCGGCCCCCTCCCCCGGCCCCCGGGACCCCCGGTCCCATGGCCTTCGCCGACCCGGCCCGGGTCGAGGAGATGCTCGCAGCTTCGGGGTGGGCCGACGTGGCCATCGTCCCGCACGACGCCCGGTGCGACTACAGCAGAGACGGCTCCGACGGTGTCGAGGAGCGCCTGACGATGATCCTCCACACCGCCACCGGCCGGGCGGCCCAGCTCCAGCTCGAGCCCCAGCTCGGCCCCGACGCCTGGGCGGCCGTGCTCGACGAGGTCCGCGCCGAGCTGCGCCGCCACCTCGTCGACGGCCGCGTGGCCTTCAACGGCGCCACCTGGCTGGTGACCGCCCGCAACCCCAGCTGACATCGGCCTGAGCCCTTGCGTCGCTCCCCCAGCGGTGAGGTGGGGAGATCCCCGGACGGGCGGGTCGCGGCGAGCGAGTAGATTGGCAGCCCTATGTCTCGCAGGATCGACATCGAGCTCACCAGTGACCGTGCCGATGGCACCTGGTCGTGGCGAGCCGCCGGAGCAAAGCAGCCCAAGGGCGTACTCAGGGCGGAGCTGCTCCCGGAAGGGGCCTCCGTGGGACAGGAGCTGCGCGCCGACATCGAGTTCTCGCTCGACGGCGACGAGGTGGTCGCCGTCCTGCCCCCCAAGACCAAGAACCGGGCCCCGGTCGAGACGCTCGAGATCATCGCGCGCCCCGTGAAGGACGACGAGCTGGTCACCAGCAAGCTCGCCGGGCGCGGCGGCGGCCGCGACCGGGGTGACCGCCCCGACCGTGGCGACCGTGGCAGCCGCGGCCCGCGCCGAGACGGCGACCGCAAGCCCCGAAGCGACGGCGATCGTCGGGGCGGCCGTCCCGACGGCGACCGGCGTCCCCGGCCAGAAGGCGACCGTGGCCCCCGCTCCGAGGGCGACCGCGGCCCGCGCAGCGACCGGCCGCGCCGCGACCGCCCCGCTCCCCCGCCGAAGCCCAAGGCCAAGCGGCTCCGTGCCGGGCGCGCCCACCGCAAGGCGGCGCTCGACGCCCTGCCGGCAGCCGAGCAGGTCATCGCCGAGCAGATCCTCATCGGTGGCATCCCGGCCGTGCGCCAGGCCGTCGAGAAGCAGAACGAGCAGGCCCGCGCCGCCGGCGGTCGAGAGGTGGCGGCCGAGCCGTTGGTCGCCATCGCCGAGCGCCTCCTCCCCGACCTGCGCTCGGCCGAGTGGCTCGACAAGGCCGAGGCGGCCCTCGCCGACATGGCCGAGCTCGACCTCCGCGACCTGCGCTCCGTCGTCGTCGCCTCGGAGACCGGGGCCAAGGACGAGGCCGGACGTGAGCTGGCCACCCAGCTGCGCGACGGCCTGAGCCAGCGCCTCGACAGCGAGCAGGCCGCATGGCTGGCCGAGCTCCAGGAGACGGTGACCGAAGGCCGGATCGTCCGGGCGCTCCGCCTCAGCTCCCGTCCGCCCAAGGCCGGCGCCCCGCTCCCCGCCGAGCTGGCCGTGAAGCTGGCCGAAGCCGCATCGGCTTCGCTCACCGCCGACACCGCCGCCGACCGCTGGGCCACCGTGCTCGACGCCCTCTCCTTCTCTCCGGTGCGCCTCACGGTCGCACCGGCCTCCAAGCCCGATGCCCCCTCCGAGGAGCTCATCGCCGTCATCACCCGCATGGGTGACCGCGTGCCGAAGGTGGCCGAGGCGTTCGGCATCGAGCCCAAGGCCACACCGGCCCGCAAGGGACGCGGCCGTGGTGGGGCCGCTGGGAAGGGCGGCGGCAAGCCCCGTCCGCCCAAGCCGCCGAAGCCGGCCGCGCCTGCAGCTGGGGCCACCCCCGCCGAGGCCACCCCTGCCGAGGCAACCCCCACCGAGGCCGCGCCGGCGGAGCAACCCCCTGCTGAGGTCATCGAGGCCGCCATCCAGGAGGGCGAGATCGAAGCCGTCGGCAACACGCCCGCGGCCGCCGCTGCGGTACCGGAGCCCGAGGCTCCGGCCGAACCGGTCGCGGCAGCGCCCGAGCCGGCTTCGGCCGAGCCCCAGACCGCTGCCGCGGACGAGCCGTCCGCCACCCCCGACGCCTGAACCGATCGGGGCCCGGCCGTCGCGCGGCCGGCCCCGCATCAGGTGTCGCCGCGCGGCACCACCACCGAGGCCCGAGTGGCCCGACCCCGGAACTCGCCGGTGTGCGGATCCTCGTCCCAGCGCGCCCCGCACTCGGCGCACTGGCACGAATCGAGGCGGACCGAACCGAGGTACAACCGCGCCACATCGGTCCCGCGGCAGTAGGGACAGGCGACCTGGTGGGACCCGGACGGTGGCATCGCGGGCCACCGTAACCGCCCGGACGACGAACCTGACTGATCGGTCAAGTACCCGGTAACGTCGCCGCCATGACCGTCGATTACGAACTCCGTGGCCACGTCGCTGTGATCACCATCAACCGTCCCGCTGCCCGCAACGCCGTGAACACCGACGTCGCCCAGGGCATCGAGGCCGCCATCGACCAGCTCGAGGGCGACGACGCCGCCTGGGTGGGGATCATCACCGGTGCCCAGACCGACAAGGGCTGGATCTTCAGCGCCGGCGCCGACCTCAAGCAGATGGCCACCGACCCCGGGGGCATGTCCACCGCTCGCGGCGGCTTCGGCGGCATCGTCCACCGGGTGCGCTCCAAGCCGCTGATCGCCGCGGTCGACGGCCCCGCCCTGGCCGGCGGCACCGAGATCGTCCTGGCCTGCGACCTCGTCGTCGCCTCCGAGACCGCCGTGTTCGGCGTCCCCGAGGTCAAGCGCAACCTGGTCGCCGCCGGCGGCGGGCTGTTCCGCCTGCCCCGCAAGATCCCCCGCAACATCGCCATGGAGCTGATCCTCACCGGCCGCCTCGACTTCTCGGCGGCGGAGGCCCACCACTACGGCTTGGTCAACCACCTCAGCGCCGAGGGCGGGGCGCTGGCCCGCGCCACCGAGCTAGCCGAGCAGATCTGCGAGGCCGCTCCCCTGGCCGTCCGCGAGAGCCGCCGCATCGCCCTCGAGACCACCGACGAGCCCGACGACGTCGGGTGGAAGCGGTCCGGCGAGGGCATCATGAAGATGTTCGGCACCGAAGACTTCTCCGAGGGCCTCAACGCGTTCATCGAGAAGCGCGCCCCCGAGTGGAAGGGCCGCTAGGCCCGCCGCTCGCCTGACGAACGGGTCCTCCGACCATCAGGTGATCGTGGCGATCACCTGGTGGTCGTGCAGGAACTCGGCCAGGCCCGGAGCCAGGCGGTAGTCGCACACGTCGGCCAGGGGCACCCAGCGGGCCTCTGCCGCGTCGTCGCCCGGCGCCGGCTCGATGGCCTCCATCAGCGTGACCACGTGGCTCAGCACCACCTGGTGCGGGCCCTCGTCGTCGACGAGCTCGAGCACGCCCAGCAGCTCGCCGCAGACGCCTTCGAGCCCGGTCTCCTGCCGCAGCTCGCGCACCACCGCTTCCGCCAGCAGCTCCCCCGGCTCCACCCGGCCGCCCGGCACGGCCCACGTGCCCTGCGCCCGCCCTCGGCCGCGCCGCACGAGGAGGAGGCGCTCGTCATCGATCACCACGGCGCTGACGCACAGCTCAGGCGCGGCCATCGTCGCTCCCTGCCGGATCGTCGGTGGGGCGCAGCGATCGGTGCACGACGATGGCGCGGGCCTTGAGCCCGAAGGTCTCGAAGAAGTTCTTGGTGCCGCGGTCGCCCGGCAGGGCCAGCGAGTCGATGCCGACGGCCCCGACCTCGTTGGCGTGGGCCACGAGCAGGTCCATCATCGCCTCGCCCAGGCCGATGCCTCGCGCCTCGGGGTGGACGTACAGGTCGGTGATCACCGACAGCGGCGAGCCGTCGGCCAGCTCGTCGATCCGGCTGATCCCGTAGCCGACCACCACCTCGTGGATGGTGGCCACCACGGCCAGCCCTTCGGCACGTGGGCGGGCGACGTCGGCCTTGATCCCCGCCTCGACGGGCTCCTGACGGCCGTCCTGGAGGCGCCACACGGCGCCCCCTCGCAGCTCCGACAGCTCGGCGACCGCCTCGGTGGCCAGCTCGGTGATGGCGGCGAGATCGTCGCCGGTGGCGACGCGGGCAGCGTCCACGGTGGCGCCTACGCCCCGCCGAGCTGGGTGATCTTGCCCAGGATCGTCTTGCGACCCCGGTGGCTCACCTCGTAGTCGTGCACGGCCTGCAGCTCGTCCTCGGAGAGCCCGGCCAGGCGCGGGATCACCTGGCTGGCGGCCAGGCTGTCGTAGTCGGCGATCGGCAGGGCGATCGCGGCTTCGCTGGATCGGACGGGCGCGGGCGCCGGGGTTGCGGGCGCTCCCGGCGTGGACGTGGGCGCGGCGGCCGTAGGGGCCGCAGCCGGCGTCGCCGCCTGGGTGACGCCGAACTCGGTCAGCACCGCCCCGGCCTGGGCCTGGACCTTGGCCAGCTTCTTGGTGGCCGTGGTCTGCCCGTGGGTCACGGCGAACTGCCCCACCACCTTGGCCATGTTGACCTGCTGGCGACCGCGCTCTACGAACGACGGGAGCAGGCGCCGGGCCTCGAGGACGAAGCCGATCGGGGCGTACACCGCCACCTCGACCACGTGCCCGATGGGGTTCTTCTCGTCAGTCACCGGCCCATGTTGGTGCACCGGTGCGGTGACACCCCAATCATTCGGGCGGGCCCGCCGGCCCACCCCCAGGCGTCAGGCCAGGTTGAGCTCACGCTTGACCGGGCAGTCCTCGCCGTCGAGGCCACCGGGGCAATCGGTGCGCTTGGCGCTGAACTGGCTGCGCCGGACCAGCAAGAAGCACTCGTTGCACGAGAACTCCTCGGCCGCCCGAGGTGCGACCCGGTCGCCGCCGTCGGCCCGGTCGTCGACCGGTGCTTCCTCGTCGTCCTCATCGTCATCGTCGGCGCCGGCGGCGATGCGGTCCTTCAAGATGGTGTCGAGGTCCTCCTCGACGTCATCGGGGTCGACATCGTCGTCATCGTCCTCATCGTCGTCGCCGGACCGTCCCTTGACGGGCGCAGGAGCGGGCTCCTCCTCCGCATCCTCGTCCCCCTCCTCGACCACCACGGCCACGAGGTCCTCGTCGGGGACGACGACATCGTCGTCGAGGTCGTCGGCGAGCTCGTCATCGAGTTCGGCGTCGTCGAGGTCGCCGTCGAGGACATCGTCCTCGGCGTCTTCGACGTCGATCTCGTCTTCGATCAGCTCGTCGTCTGCCATGTCTTCCTTCGTCGGAACGTTTTCGGTCTAGTGCTGCTGGCCCGCTGGAGCGAGGCCGCGGCCGGATACTACGCGCGAGACCGCGCGATGCCGCATCCTGGCGCGATCATCGGCCTTCGCGCCGTGCTTCTGCCCGCCGTTCGGCGTCGAGGCGCTCCAGGCTCGGCTCCGGAGCGTGGTCGACGTACCGCATCATCTCGGCCACCGCGTGGTGCCCGGCCTCGTCGGCGATGAGCCGGTGCATGTCCTGCGCGACCTCCCGGTAGGCCGGGTGGCCCTGCGGGCCGCTGCGCAGCTCGAGCATGTGCATGGCCTCCCGTGCGTTCATCTGCATCGTGAAGCGGACCTTGTAGGCCAGGCAGACGGCATAGGAGGCCTCGGCCGGGAAGCGGGCCTCCAGGAGGTCGTAGAGCGACGCGGAGCGCTCCATGGCCCGGTCGAAGGCGCCGCCCTCGCCGGCCAGGTCGACGGCCTCTGGGCGCGTGTAGCCGTGCCGCGGCGACAGGGGCTGCCACTCGAGGGTGAGCATGCGGTGGCGCTGGAGGTCTCGGAAGGCCCCGTAGTCGGCCAGGACGTCGAAGCGGTAGTCGATCCGCTCGAGGGCCCGTCCGGGCCGGTGGCGCCGGTTGGACCGCTCCCCCACGTACGCCTTGACGATCTGGAGGCGCTCCTCGGCCGACATGGCCCGCACCCGGCGCTCGATCTGCACCTCGGGCACGTGCGTGTGGGCGTAGAGCATGGCGGTGACCATGTGGATCTCGGCGTCGGGATCGAAGTCGACCAGGGTCGTGCGGGGTGCCGCCTGGGCCTCGGTCTCCCCGGAGGGGAAGAACCGCGCGGCGATGTCGTCCATGGCCTCGCGGTTGCGGCCGAGGTAGTCGCTCCAGGCGACCCCCCGGTCGGGCAGGTCGACCCGTTTGAGGAACGACGGGATGACCTTGCGCAGCTCGTGGAGCATGAGGTCGGCGTACGTGCGGGCCTCGGGCAGCGGGTGCGAGCGCATGCGCAGCAGGAGCGCCTCGTAGGCCTGACCGGTGCCGTAGATGCCGACGTTGGACAGCGACGCCGCCGGCAGGATGCCGCGCAGGGCGTCGAACGCCTTGGCCCGCACCGCCTGGCGGTACACGAAGTCGGAGTCGTTCTCGTCCTTCGGGAACTGCTCCTTGAAGAAGTCGGTGAGCTTGGGGAGCAGTTCGGCGTACGTGTCGAACAGCCGGTCCATCTCGCCCACGAACCGGGTGCCGAGGGGTGACCCGAGGATCCCCGGATCCCGGTAGAAGCGGTACCGGCCGCCGATGCGGGCGTCGTAGGCGATGTAGCGGGTCGACTGCTCGAGGTACGACATCAGCCGACCCCACTCGAGCACCTTGGTCAGCAGGTTGGAAGCCTGCTCACAGGCCAGGTGGACCCCGCCGAGCTGGGCCACGGAGTCGTCGCCGTACTCGAAGAACACCCGGTCGTAGAGCTCCTCGGCGCGCCGCAGGCCCACGGTGGCGTCGATGGTCTGGTCGCCGGAGATGTCGAGCTCGCCGACGAACTCGTCGAGGAACAGGCGCCGCAGGCTCTTGGAGGACCGGGAGTACCGGGCGAACAGGGCACCCTTGACCACCTCGGGCAGGTTGACCAGCGCGAACACCGGGCTGTCGAGGTTGGTGAAGTAGCGGCGCAGGACATCAGCCTCGGTTTCGCTGAACTCCTCGGCTACGTAGACGGTCACAGGCGGTGACCCTAGAGGGTTCTGCGAGACGGACCGCGGACCGCAAACCGCACGTCGGATCAGGCCTCCGGAGCAGCGCTGATGGTGGCCGAGCCGGTGGCCCGGCCGCTCCCCCTCGCGTCGGCGAACGCCGCCGTGGCGGCGTCCATCGCCCCAGGCCGCGCCCAGAGGTCGGCCACCGTGGCCGCCATGGCGCGGGCGCCGTCGAGGACCGCCCGGTCGCCCTCCTCCGCTCGGGCGTAGCGCACGAAGTCCGACGTGTGGATGGCGACGGTGGGCGGCGACACGGCGATCATGGGGTGGATCGACGGGACGATGTGGCTGATGTTGCCCATGTCGGTGCTGCCCACGATGGCGTCGAGCGACACCGGGTCGACCAGGGTGCGACCGGTGCGCGCCAGGTTCTCGCGGTACAGCTCCACCATCGGGTCGTTGTCGACCATGTCGGCGAACGCCGGATCGATCCACTGGTGCTCCATGGTGCAGCCGGCAGCCGTGGCGCCCGCCTCCAGGCAGGTCAGCACGCGGGCCTTCAGCTTGTGGAGCCCCCGCACCGTGGGCGACCGCACGTACCAGGTGGCAGCCGTGCGGGCCGGCACCACGTTGGCGGCGTCGCCCGCCTCGGTGAAGATGCCGTGGATGCGCTCGTCGGGGCGGATGTGCTGGCGGAGGGCCGCCACGTTCACGTACCCCAGCACCGCGGCGTCGAGGGCGTTGCGCCCCGCCTGAGGGGCCGCCGCGGCGTGGGCGGCGCGCCCGTGGTACGTCACCTCGAGCTGCTGGATGGCGATGGCGCCGAAGCGCGCCAGGTCCATCCCCGCGGGGTGAACCATCAGGGCGGCGTCGACGTCGTCGAACGCGCCCCGCTCGGCCATGACGATCTTGCCGCCACCACCCTCCTCGGCGGGCGTGCCGAGGATCACCACGGTGCCGCCCAGCTCCTCGGCCACCGCGGCGGCGGCGATCCCGGCGCCGATGCCGGCGGTGCCGATGATGTTGTGGCCGCAGGCGTGGCCGATCACGGGGAGGGCGTCGTACTCGCACAGCACCGCGATCCGCGGTCCTCCGGTGCCGGCGACGGCCTCGAACGCCGTGGGCAAGCCGTAGGCGCTGCGGGTGACCTCGATGCCGGCGCTCTCGAGGACGCTGGCCAGCACCCCGTGGGCGAAGTGCTCGTCGAACCCGAGCTCGGGCCGGGCATGGATCTGGTGCGAGGCGTCCAGCAGGGCGTCGGCGTGCTCCGACACCACGGCGTCGATCCGGTCCTTGGCAGCCTGGAGATCGGTCATGGGGGCAGGCTACGTCGCTGGTCAGGCGGGAGGCGCGGGACCCCGGGGCCGGGCCTCAGTCGTGGCGGAGGACGACCTTGCCGACGGGGTTGCCCCGCTCGAGGCGCTCGAGGGCCTCTGGATACGCCGCGAGCGGCAGCTCCACGTCGACCGCCACCGGCAGGCCCTGCTCGACGAGCTTGACCACCTGGCCGAACTCCCCGTAGCCGCCCATCGTCGACCCGATGATCTCGTGCTGCTTGAAGAACAGGCGGGGCAGGTTGACCTCGACCACCGGTCCCGAGGTCCCGCCGCAGACCACCAGGCGTCCGCCGGGCTGCAGGGCGCGGATCGAGCGGTCCCACGTGGCCGGCCCCACGCTCTCGACCACCACCTCGCAGCGCACCGGCCAGTCCTCGTCGGAGGCGAACGCGCCGGCGGCGCCGGCCTCGACCGCCCGGCGGCGGGTCTCCGGGTCGCGGGAGGTCCCGTAGACGGTGGCCCCCATGTGGTTCGCCAAGGCGAGCGCCGCCATGGACACGCCGCCACCGATCCCGACGATCAGGACCGACTCGCCGGCCTGGAGCCGGGCCCGGCGGAGCATGCGGTAGGCGGTGAGCGTGGCCAGCGGGAAGGCTGCGCACTCGGCCCAGCTGCGGTTCGCCGGCTTGGGCACCACGTTGCGGGCCGGGACCGTGACCAGGTCGGCGTGACCGCCCCAGCGCTGCTCGCCCAGGATCTGGAACCCCGGGTACATCGGGGCGTCGTCGCCGTGGGCGACCACCATCTCGATGGGCGACACCGCGGGGTTCACCACCACCTCATCGCCGACTGCGACGCCCTCGACGTGCGAGCCCACCGCCTCGACGACACCGGCCACGTCGCAGCCGGGCACGTGGGGCAGGTGCGGCCGCGGCTTCCCCTTGGTGACCCACAGGTCCATGTGGTTGAGGGCGCTGGCCACGGGCCGGACCCGCACGTCCTCGGGCCCGACGGTCGGGTCGGCGATCTCGCCGAACCGGTAGGGGCCGGGGGACGCGTCGAGGATCCATGCCTGCATGGACGGCGACGGTACCGCTCACCCCCCGGGGCCCACCACCGGCCGCTCAGACGAAGCAGGTCAGGGCATCGGGCTCGACGCGGATCGCGAGGGTCCGGGCCGAGACCACCCGCTCGCCGTCGAGCCACACCGGGGTGGGCCGGTCGAACTCGACCTGCAGCGCCGGCACCCGGGACTGGGCGATGCCCGGGTGCGGGACGTGGGTGCCGGTGGGCAGCCGCGAGCGGACCTTCAACCGGTCGTCGAACCCGAGGTCGCCGTCGAACACGTCGAGCAGCCCGTCGTTCGGGTGGCTCTTGGGCGCCACGTCCCACGCGCCGATCCACTGGGCGTTCATGACGGCGAGCACCCGGCCGCGCCACCAGCTGCGGCGCGCCACCAGGTGGGCCACGAACCAGTGCTGATGGCCATCGATGAGCACCGAGCCGATGTCGGTGGGGAGCCGCATCGCGGCGTCGGATCGGAGCCGGTCGAGGTCGCCGGTGCCGCCGACGGTCCGGCACAGGTCGCCGGCCACCAGGCCGAGGGCGGGCAGCGCATCGCCGGCCCGGCGTGCCGCCTCCACCAGCGATCGCGCCTGCGCGTCGGAGCGCACCAGCACGCCGTCGTCGGGGAGCGCGCCCGGGCTCCCCCAGGGTTGGAACTTCTCGATGGTCACCCGACCGGCTCGCCTTCGGCGTGGGGTGCGGGATCGGTGGCCTCGACCGGGTGCGTCGGGGGCGAGGCCGACCCGGGCCCGTCATTGGTGGACACCTCCGACGACGCCGCGATGATGCCGCGGAACAACCGGTCGGCCGCGGCCCGGGCGGTGGCGCGGGTCTCGCTGCTCGGCGCCACCTCCCCCACCTGGCGGAGCAGGTCGATGAGCTGCTTCACGTTGCGGACGAAGTCGCCGCCCGACAGGTCCTCCTCGGCGATCACCACGTCGAAGGACTCCCCCGCCGCCCAGGCGTAGGCCAGGGCGAGGAACGTGGGATCGGGCGGCCGGGTGGCCGGCAGGCCCGCCCGCTCCTCGTCGCGGGCGAGGGTCCGGCCCAGCTTCTCGATCCTGGTGGCCCGCTCGCGAACCCCGGGCGACGGGTACCACGGCGTCGGCGGCGGCTCCTTGGACCGGTGCTCGTAGGTCAGCATCGAGACCAGCCCGGCCATCGACGCCTCGTCGACGTCGTCGAGGACGCCGTCGGCCATGACCGTGGCCACCAGCAGATCCGACTCGTGGAACGTCCGGGCCAGGATCTCGCCGCGGGCGGTGAGGTTCCACCCCGACAGGAAGCCGCGAGCGGTCAGCAGGCCCTCGATCTTGTCGAAGCGCCGGGTGAGCGACGTGGTGCGGTCGTCGACGCGGCGATCGAGCTCGTCGAGCTGGCGCACCAGGCGGTCCCGTTCGGAGGCGGCCATGAGGTGGGCATCGAGATCCGGGCACGCCGCCACCGGCAGGTCCGCAGCGCGCGCCTGGACCGGCACCGTCGCGGCCGCGCCTCCGCCGTCGGGCCCGGCGCCCACCGTGCCGTCGATCACGCCGGAGCGGTGCGTCACCCGCGCCTTGCGCAGGGCACTGGCGGCCTGGCGCTGGAAGATCCGGTTCCGCGGGTTGTAGGGCTCGGGCAACGAGATCGACGCCGCGCGCGCCGGTGGCTCGTCGAAGTCATCGGGGTCGAGGACCGACACGCGGGCGTCGCCGTCGATCACCCGCAGCCGCACCCCGCCCTTGCGGTGCGAGACCGACAGCACGGCGAGGCGGTGGCCGGCCACCCGGATGACGTCGCCGGGAGCGAGCTCCTCGACCATCGATGCCAGCTGGGCCCGAGCACCCTGCCGGGCCTCGCGCGCCTGCTGGCGCTCGGCCGAACGGCGCGCCCGGTACTCGTCGACATCGCCGAGCTCGCACCGGGCCCGCTCGACGGCCTGGTCGAGCAGCTGCTGGCGCGACGCACGGCGGTGCACGATGCGGCCGAGCGACTGGTCGGCCTGGTACTGGGCGAAGGACCGCCCGAGCAGCTCGTGGGCGGTGTCTCGGTCGTACCGACGCACCAGGTTGACGACCATGTTGTAGGTCGGCTGGAAGGCCGACCGGAGGACGAACTCCCGGCTCGATGCCAGGGCGGCGACCTTGTCGAACCCGTACCACGGTGACCACAGCACGAGCGCGTGGCCAACCGGGTCGAGCCCACGCCGGCCGGCTCGCCCGGTGAGCTGCGTGTACTGGGACGGGGTGAGGTCCTCGTGGTGCTCGCCGGTGAACTTCGACAGGACCTCGATCACCACCGAGCGGGCCGGCATGTTGATCCCGAGGGCGAGGGTCTCGGTGGCGAACACCACCTTGACCAGGCCCTCCACGAAGCAGGCCTCCACCGCCTCCTTGAACGGCGGCACCATGCCGGCGTGGTGCGCGGCCACCCCGGCCTCGAGGCCCGCCAACCAGCGGCCGTACTCCAGCGCGCCGAGGTCGCCGTCGGAGAGGTGGTCGGTGTGGGCCTCGGCGATGGCCCGGATGCGCTCGCGCTCGGGCCCGGTCGTGAGGCGCATCCCGGCGTCGAGCACCGAACGGGCGGCGTCGTCGCAGCCCTTGCGGCTGAACACGAAGCAGATGGCCGGGAGCAGGCCGCTCCCCGCCAGGTGCTCCACGACCTCGGTGCGCCGGGGCGTGCCCCACCGGTGCTTGCCGCGCTGGCGGAACCGCTCGGAACGGGGCCCGTCGTTGCCCGGTGCGTCGAACCGGGTCCCCTCGGGGTTGGGGCGGCCGTCGACCAGGGTCTCGACCTGCACCAGGTCGCCGCTGCCCTTGTCGTAGACCAGGAAGTGGTTGACCAGCTCGACGGGCCGCTCGTGCTCGACCACCGTGTCGGTGCGGCCGCGCGCCGCGGTGATCCAGCCCGCCAGCTCGTCAGCGTTGGAGACGGTGGCCGACAGGCACACGAACCGCACGCTGGGAGGCGTGTGGACGATGACCTCCTCCCACACCGGGCCCCGGTACGTGTCCTGCAGGTAGTGGACCTCATCGAGGATCACCCACGCCAGGTCGTCGAGGGCCGACGACTCGGCGTACACCATGTTCCGCAGCACCTCGGTGGTCATCACCACCACGCTGGCGCCCGGGTTCACGGCGTTGTCGCCGGTCAGCAGTCCCACCTGGTGGCGGCCGTGACGTCGCACCAGATCGGCGTACTTCTGGTTCGACAGGGCCTTGATGGGCGTGGTGTAGAACGCGCGCCGCCCTTCGGCGATGGCGCGGGCCACGGCGTGCTCGGCCACAACCGTCTTGCCCGACCCGGTCGGGGCGGCGACGAGGACGTTGTGCCCGAGGTCGATCGCGGCCATCGCCTCGCGCTGGAAGCGATCGAGGACGAACGGCTCGGCGGTCACGCTACGAGGTGACCTCGTTGGTCCGCCGCCGCACCACGAGCAGGCCGATGAGGATCGAGATCTCGTAGAAGATCATCATCGGGATCGCCAGCGCGAACAGGCTGATCGGGTCGGCGCTGGGGGTGATCACCGCGGCGATCACGAAGATGATGACGATCCCGAAGCGGCGGAAGTCGCGGAGCTGCTGCGGCTTGAGCACGCCCACGAGCTGGAGCGCGACGAGGACGATCGGGAACTCGAAGCCCACGCCGAACGCCAGCATCATGTACACGATCAACATGAGGTAGTTCTGGGGCGTGAACTGGTAGTAGAGGTCCTTGCCGCCCACCGTGGACAGGAACTGAAGGGCCGGTGGGAGCGTGAAGTAGGCCACCGCCGCGCCGAACAGGAAGAGGGCCGTGGCCGAGAACACGAACGCCGAGGCGTAGCGCCGCTCGTTCTGGTACAGCCCCGGCGAGATGAAGCGCCACACCTGCCAGAGCAGGTAGGGCATGCAGATGGCGATGCCGATGTAGGCCGACATCTTGATGCGGAGCATGAACCCGTCGAGCGGGCCGAGCACCTGGAGCTTGTCGCTGACGTTGGGGTCCTTCGACAGCTCGTTCAGCGGCTCGCGCAGGAAGCTCAGCACCGGGTTGTAGAGCACCCAGCCCAGCGCGGAGCCGATGGCGATGGCGATGGCACACTTGATCAGCCGGCTGCGCAGCTCGATCAAGTGCTCCATGAGCGACATGCGCCCGTCGAGCGGTGGTGCGTCAGCGATGGTTCCGGCCATGGTTCAGCGCTCGGGCGTCAGCCCGCGGCGCGGTCGGCGGGGTCGATGGCCGGGCGGGCCGGCGCCGCTTCGGCGGGGTCGGGCTCGGGGGCGGCGGTGTCGCCGGGGTCGACGGTGCCGGGAGCGGTGCTTGCGACGGGGGCATCGTTGCGAGCCGCCACCTCGATGATGTCGTCGGCGGCAGGGGTGGAGGTGGCGGCGGGCGTGGCCGGGGCCATGGTGCCGCTCTGGGGCTTCTCGGTGGCCGAGCTGTCGACCACGCTGTCCATGGCGCTGCGCATCTCGGCCTGGAAGCTGCTGGAGACCTTGCGGACCTCGGCCATCACGTTCCCGAACGTGCGCATCGCCTTGGGCAGCTGCTGCGGCCCGAGCACGACCAAGGCGACCAGGAAGATGACCAGGAGCTCTGGTCCTCCTGGCATGTTGATCATGCGGTGAGCTTACCGGCGGTGGATGCGGTCCACGGAGTCGCGCGTGCGGCGGGTCTCCACCCGGAGCGGGATGAGCCCGTCCTCGAGACGGCGGAAGCGCCGGTGAGCGGCCTGGGCCTCGTCGGTGGCCTTGGCGATCATGCGCAGCAGCGCTGCAGCCGCGGCCGCACCGATCCCGAGCACTGCTGAGGGTGCGATCCAGGTGGTGTCCACGACACGAGCGTAGCGGGGGTTCGCCGGCTTGCGCCCGCGAGTTCTCGCTGGGTCCCGATCAGCCCGGGGTCATCTTGCGCAGCGTGTCGATCCAGTCGTCGCGCTGCAGCAGGGCGTGGAAGTCGAGGAGGTCGTCGTGGTCGATGGGTGCACCCTGGTGCACCTCGGTGAGCTCCTCGGGCAGGTGCCAGGTCACGAGGCGCACGCCCGAGGTGACCAGCAGCTCCACGATCCGGGGCTCGGCGGACTTGACGACGATCCGGCTGCACGTCGGGCAGGCGAACGAGTACGAGCCGGCGCTGTTGGCGCTGCACACGCGCACCGTGACATCGGCGCTGGTCAGCTCCACATCGCCGCAGTCGCTGCAGCTCGCCCGAATCGTTGCCATGTACGCACGCCTCCCGTGAACAGTCCCACTCAATCGGCCACCGAGCGGTGATGTTGAGGGGTGGCTGCTGGCTCGCGCAGGGCTGGTGGACCACCATGGCGGCCGTGGCTGCCCTCATCCCCACCCGGCTCGAACGACCGATCGGCTTCGCCCATCGCGGCGCGCGGGCGCATGCCCCCGAGAACACGCTCGAGGCGTTCGAGCTGGCCCTGAGGCTGGGCGCCACCGCGCTCGAGAGCGACGTCTGGCTCACGGCCGACGGCGTCGCCGTGCTCGACCACGACGGCGTGGTGGGCGGCCTGCTGCGCCGCAAGCCCATCGCGTCGGTCCCGCGGTCCGACCTCCCTGACCACATCCCCACCCTCACCGAGCTCTACGGCGAGCTGGGCACCGAGTTCCAGCTGTCGCTCGACGTGAAGGACCCGGCGGCCGGCGTGGTGGCCGTGGCCGACACCCACGCCGCCGATCCCACGATGGTCACGCGCCTGTGGCTCTGCGAGACCAGCGTCGATCGCCTGGCGGCGCTCCGCGCGGTGTCGCCGCACGTGCGCCTGGTCGACTCCACCCGCATGGCCAAGATCAAGGAGGGGCCCGAGCTGCGGGCGGCGAAGCTCCAGCGGGCGGGGGTCGACGCCATCAACATGCACCACACCGACTGGACCGGCGGGCTCGCCACGCTGTTCCACCGCTTCGGTCTGTGCACCTTCGGGTGGGATGCCCAGTTCGACCGCACCCTCGACGAGCTGCTCCGGATGGGCATGGACGGCGTGTTCTCCGATCACGTCCCGCGCATGGTCGACGCCCTGGCTCGCAACGCCGCGGCGCGCGGCCTCGTCATCGACTGACGGTCAGTCGACGTCCCACGTGGGCCGGCTGTGCAGGAGCGTCCGGAGGTCGCCGGTGCCGGAGCGATCGTGCGCCGCCGCCAGCTGCCGGTTGGTCTCGCTGCCGTAGTCGGGCCGGGAGACGGCGCGGAAGACGCCGACGGGCGTGGGCTCGTGGGGGCCGGCCGACAGCCGCGACAAGGTGAAGGCCAGGCCGGGCTCGGCGCGCGCCTCGTCGTGCACGAGGATGGCCTCCTCGCCCACGTCGGCCACCTGGACGATCTGGGCCCGGCCCTGGGCATCGATCGCCACTCCCTTCTCCTTCTCCGCGCCGAACCGCACCTGCTCGCCGTGGACGAGCGGGATCAGCATGTCGTCGCGGGCCGACTTGGCCGTGATCGTCTCGAACGCGCCGTTGTTGAAGACGTTGCAGTTCTGGAAGATCTCGACGAAGGCCGCACCGCGGTGCTCGCGGGCCCGCCGGAACATCTCCTGCATGTGCCTCCGGTCGAGGTCGTGCGTCCGGGCCACGAAGCTCGCCTCGGCGCCGAGTGCGACGCTGATCGGGTTGAACGGCTGGTCGAGGGAGCCGAACGGCGTCGACTTGGTGACCTTGCCGACCTCGCTGGTCGGTGAGTACTGGCCCTTGGTCAGCCCGTAGATCTGGTTGTTGAACATCAAGATCGTGAGGTTGACGTTGCGGCGCAGGGCGTGGATGAGGTGGTTGCCGCCGATCGACAGCATGTCGCCGTCGCCGCCCACCACCCAGACGTCGAGATCGTCGCGGGCCATGGCCAGGCCGGTGGCGATGGCGGGCGCCCGCCCGTGGATCGAGTGCATCCCGTAGGTGTTCATGTAGTACGGGAACCGGGCTGCACAGCCGATGCCGGAGATGAAGACGGTGTTCTCCGGCTTCCCGCCCAGCTCGGGCATGAGCATCTGGACGGCCTTGAGGATGGAGTAGTCGCCGCAGCCAGGGCACCAGCGGACCTCCTGGTCGCTGGACCAGTCCTTCGCCGTGGTCTCGTGCTCGATGAGGTCGGTCACTGGTCCATCTCCTTGAGGAAGGCCGCCTCGAGCTCGCCGGCGGTGAACGGGACGCCACGGATCTTCGTGACCGATCGGGCGTCGACCAGGTACTCCGCCCGCAAGAGGCGGGACAGCTGGCCGAGGTTGAGCTCCGGCACCACCACGCGCGGGTACCGCCGGAGGATCTCGCCGAGGTTGGCCGGGAACGGGTTGAGGTGGACGAGGTGGGTGTGGGCCACCCTCCTCCCCCGGTTGCGGCACCGGTTCACGGCCCCGTCGATGGCCCCCCAGGTGGATCCCCACCCGATGACGAGCAGCTCGGCGTCGTCGACGTCGCCGAACACCTCGAGCGGCGGGATGTCGTGGGCGATGCCCGCCACCTTCTCGGCCCGCACGTGGACCATGTGCTCGTGGTTGGCGGGGTCGTAGGAGATGTTGCCGGTGCCGTCCTCCTTCTCGATCCCGCCGATGCGGTGCTCGAGCCCGGGCGTGCCCGGGATGGCCCACGGCCGGGCCAGCGTGAGCGGGTCTCGCAGGTACGGCCAGAACTCCGCTCCGCCCTCGGAGTTGGTGTGGTTGTGCTCGCTGGCGAACTCGACCGAGATGTCGGGCAGGTCGTCGACATCGGGCAGCCGCCACGGCTCGGAGCCGTTGGCGAGGTAGCCGTCGGAGAGCAGCAGGACCGGGGTGCGGTACTTGAGGGCGATGCGGGCCGCCTCGATGGCCGCGTCGAAGCACTGCGACGGGCTGTAGGAGGCCACGATGGGGATGGGCGACTCGCCGTGGCGGCCGTACATCGCTTGGAGCAGGTCGGCCTGCTCGGTCTTGGTGGGCAGGCCGGTGGAGGGACCGCCCCGCTGGATGTCGACGATGATCAGCGGGAGCTCGAGGCTCACGGCCAAGCCCATGGTCTCGGACTTGAGCGCGATGCCCGGGCCGCTCGTGGTGGTGATGGCGAGGTGGCCGCCGAACGCGGCACCCAGCGCGGCACCGATGCCGGCGATCTCGTCTTCGGCCTGCAGGGTGCGGATGCCGAAGTTCTTGTGCTTCGACAGCTCGTGGAGGATGTCGGAGGCCGGCGTGATCGGGTACCCGCCCAGGAACACGGGCAGCCCCGAGAGCTGGCCGGCCGCCACCAGGCCCCAGGCCAGCGCGGTGTTGCCGGTGATGTTGGTGTAGGTGCCGGGCAGGTGGTCGGCGGGCCGGACGGCGTAGTGGTGCTCGAAGAGCTCCGCCGTCTCGCCGAACGCGTGGCCGGTGGTGAACGCCACCCGGTTGGCTGCCGCCACCTGGGGCGACTTGGCGAACTTCTCGTCGATCCACAGGAGCGTCGGCTCGGACGGCCGGGTGTACATCCAGCTGATGAGGCCGAGCGCGAAGAAGTTCTTGGAGCGCTCGGCGTCGCGGGGCTTCACCCCGAGGGGGGCGACCGCGTCCTTCGTGAGCGTGGTCATCGGCACCTCGTAGACCGTGAACCGGTCGAGGGTGCCATCGGTGAGCGGATCGGACCGGTAGCCGGCCTTGGTGAGGTTGCGCTCCTCGAAGGCGTCGGTGTTGACGATCACCGTCCCGCCGTCGACCAGGTGGTGCAGCTCCGATCGCAGCGCCGCCGGGTTCATGGCGACCAGGATGTTGGGCGCATCGCCGGGGGTGGTGATGTCGTGGTCGGAGATGTGGACCTGGAACGCCGACACGCCCGCGAGGGTTCCAGCGGGCGCCCGGATCTCGGCCGGGAACTCGGGAAGCGTCGACAGATCGTTCCCGAACACCGCGCTCGCCGCTGTGAAGCGGTCGCCGGTGAGCTGCATGCCGTCGCCGCTGTCCCCAGCGAAGCGGATGATGACCTGGTCGATCTCGACCGGATCTGCTGACTGTGCAAGGTCGGCCACACTGCCTCCTCGATCGTTTCCCCTGATTCGGGGAATCCCCTTCCCCGATGGGCAGGGTAGCGACCCGCTACCCATCGCGGTGGGGACCTCACGCATTCATCCTTGACCGATGCATCCCGAGTATGCATACTGCGTACCCATGAGCGTGCGGATGGGGCTCCTGGCGTTGCTCTCCGAGCAGCCGAGCCACGGCTACCAGTTGAAGGCCGCCTTCGAGGCGCGCACCGGCGGGGTGTGGTCGCTCAACGTGGGCCAGGTGTACACCACGCTCGATCGCCTCCGGGCCGACGGGCTCGTCGAGCCGCTCGAGGTCGAGACCGCCGCGGGAGACGGCCGCGACCGCCGCCCGTGGCGCATCACGGGCGACGGGAAGGAGGCGCTCGAGGCCTGGTTCGAGGAGCCCTCGGTCGACGAGGTCCCGCCGCGCGACGAGTTCCTCGTGAAGGTGCTCCTGGCGTTCGGCGGGTCGAAGGCCGAGGCCCTCGCCATCATCGACCGCCAGCGCACCGAGCTCTACCGCCTGCTCCACGGAGCCCGCCGCGCGCCCGCCATCAGCGGCACCGGCCCCGCCGCCGACCTGGCCGCCGTGCTCATGGCCGAAGCCGTGACCAGCCGTCGTGAAGCCGATCTCCGCTGGCTCGACGCCTGCGAAGCCCACCTCCTCGCAACTCCCGGATCGAGATGAACAACGTGACCGACCCCGTGCTCCAGCTCCACGGTGCCACCAAGACCTACCGCCACGGCACCGTCGACGTGGCGGCGCTCCGCGGCGTCGACCTCGAGGTCCTTGCCGGATCGCTGACCGCGATCATGGGTCCGAGCGGGTCGGGCAAGTCGACGCTCCTGCACCTCGCGGCCGGGATGGTGCCCGCCATCACGGGCACGGTGCGCGTGGCGGGGATCGACCTGGCCGGCCGCTCCCCCGCCCAGCTCGCCGCCCTCCGCCGCCACACCGTGGGGGTGGTGTTCCAGCAGTACAACCTGATCCCGTCGCTCACGGCGCTCGAGAACGTGACGCTGCCCCTCGAGCTCGATGGCGGCGCGCTGCGGGCCGTGCGCGAGTCGGCACGGACCGCGCTCGAACGGGTGGGGGTCGACGAGCCCTACGACCGCTACCCCGACGATCTGTCGGGCGGCCAGCAGCAACGGGTGGCCATCGCCCGCGCGGTGGCCGTGCCCCGCAAGGTGATCCTGGCCGACGAGCCCACCGGCGCCCTCGACACCCTGACCGGCGATCGGATCCTCGAACTGTTCCGCCAGCTGGCTGACGACGGCGCCGCGGTCCTGATCGTCACCCACGAGCCCCGGGTGGCCAGCTTCGCCGACCGGGTGGTGACCATCCGCGACGGCAAGCGCGTGGCCGACACCCTGACCCCTGTCGATCGGGACCTGTCGTACCTCGCCACCCGGCGACCCGCACCCGTCGACGTGGAGACCACCGCGTGACCACCTCGTCGCGCGGCAGGGTCAGCGTGGCCGCCCGGCTGGCGCGCCGTGAGGTCCGCCGGCACCCGTGGCGGCACCTGCTGGTCGCCCTGCTGATCCTGGTTCCCGTGCTGGCCGCCCTCACCTGCTTCTCCGGCATCGTGACCTGGCAGGACGCCATGCACCGCCAGGACAGCTTCACCGATCCTCCCGCAGGGGCGTTCACGTTCCCGGCCGAAGACGGGCCCCGGGCCCAGACCGCAGACGGGTCGGCGGCCTCGCTTCGCCACCTCGGGCTGCCGGCGGACACCCGGGTGGAAACGGCGTGGAACGGCGTCGACTGGTTCATCACCGACCACCAGCGCGCCGACCGGAAGGGACCCCAGCTCGCAGGGGCCCAGATGATCGAGGCGACGGCGGGGAGCGCCAGCGCCGACCGCGTCGTGGTCACGAAGGGCCGCCTGCCCCTCACCAAGGACGAGATCCTCCTCACCGAGCCCGTCGCCGACGCCGGCGGGTGGTCGGTGGGCGACACGGTGGAGGCGGCGCGCGGCGGCCAGTCCTTCGACGTCGTCGGGATCGGCGTGCTCGGCGACGAGACCAACCGTCCGGCGGCTGCGGTCACCCACCAGCCCCTGTCGTACTGGCAGCAACCGATCGTGGGCTTCGACAACGTGTACCTCGGCGACGAGTGGGTGAACGGCCGCTCGCACCAGCAGGTGACCGCGTGGCCTCCGGCCAGCGAGGTGCGAGCGGGCTTCCAGCACGACGGCTCGTACACCGCGAGCTCGTCGGCCGATCTCGACGACCGGGTGCGGCCCGGGCTGCTGATGGCCTCGGTGGCGGTCTGCGCGGTGGTCGCCGTGGTGGCATCGGCCGCCTTCGCCATCTCGTCGCGCCGCCAGCTGCGCAGCGTGGGTCTGCTCGCCACCGTGGGGGCCGATCCGGCCACCATCAGGTGGGCGATGGTGCTCCAGGGTGCGATCCCCGGCTTGGTCGCCGGGGTGGCGGCGGTGGCCATCGGCGTGGTGGTGGTGGCGGTGGGCAACGCCAACGACGTCTTGGAGCGGCTGGGCCACATCTCTGGCTCGCACCTCATCTTGTCGGTCAGCGGTGCGGCGATCGCCGTGGGCCTGGGCCTGGCCTCGGGCATCGCGGCGGCGTGGCAGCCGGCGCGGACCGTGAGCCGCATCCCCGTCTTGTCGGCGCTGGCGGGCCGTCGCCCGCTGGGCCCGATCCGGGCCCAGGTCCCGGTGATCGGCGCTGTGCTGTGGGGGGTTGGCGCGGTGATGCTGGCCATCGCCTTCGGCGGCCGAGCCGGCTTGGTGGAACAGCTCCAGCCGTTCCTGGTCATCGGTGGCATCGCCGCCCTGGCCCTGGGCGGGGTGGGCCTCGCGCCCGTCCTGGTCGCCCTGCTGGACCCGCTGGCGCGCCGGGTGCGGGGCCCGTCCCGCATGGGCCTGCGCGGCCTGGTGCGCCACCGGACCCAGAGCGCGGCCACCGTGGCCGCGGTGGCCGTGGCCCTGGCCCTGCCCGTCGGCCTCCTCACCGCCCGCAACGCGGCGGCGCCGACGCCGATGGCATCGAGCTCGTACACCTACGGTCCCGGTGGCGAGGTGCAACCGGAGGACCAGCCGCCATCGGTCTTCCGCTCCGATCCCGACGTGGCGCACGTGGAGATCGAGGGGGCGATGGACTCGAAGGCGGCTGCCGACGCCACGGAGGCGGTCGCCCACGTCATGGGTCCTTCGGCATCGATCCTGCACTCCATCTCGATGGCCGACGAGGCAGGAAGGTGGCGCAACATCGCCACCATCGACGAGCGCGTGGCCGACTCGATCCTGGTGCCGTGGGCGGCGACCGCCATCGCCCAGGGCAAGGCCATCTCGCTCGAGGACGCACCAGGCCCTGTCACCCTCCGCGCCGATGGCGACGAGGCCACGTTCGACACGGTGCTCGCCCCCGGTGGTGCCGGCACCTGGTTGCCCGCCGCCTCGGCGGCC
This sequence comes from Aquihabitans sp. McL0605, assembly GCF_049993875.1. Taxonomy (NCBI): domain Bacteria; kingdom Bacillati; phylum Actinomycetota; class Acidimicrobiia; order Acidimicrobiales; family Iamiaceae; genus Aquihabitans; species Aquihabitans sp. McL0605. The sequence goes on along the minus strand of NZ_CP188252.1, from coordinate 12,566 downwards.
TACCTGGTGGGCCGCGGCGCCCTGGGCGACGTGGGCTCGCGGCGGGCCGACCAGTCCCGATCGGTGGTGCGGGAGCAGCCGCTGACGACGAGGGAGCACGATGCCATCGCCGTGCTGCAGGGAGAGCGGTCGCGGCCGCTCACCACCGACCCGACCCTGGAGGCCGTCCGAGCTGCGGTCTCGCCCGACGCTCCCACTCCGGCCGGTTCGTTCTACGAGTCCGGTGTGGACATCGTCGACACCGCGAGGCACGTCGATTCGAGCAGCCTCGAGGCCGTCGACGCTTCGAACGGCACGGAGAAGGCGCTCGACGCCGTCTTGGTGGCGGCCATCGTGGTCGCCCTCGCCCTGGCCCTGCTGGTGCTCACCATCACCTTGTCGCTGCGCTCGGTGGACGGCGAGGCCGAGCAGCGTGCTGCGTTCGCCGCCGGGGTCTCCCCGGCCCGCCTGCGCCGGCAGCGGGCGTTCGAGGGCGTGGCCCTGGCCTTGCTGGGCGCGGTGCTGGCTCTGCCCCTGGGCTGGATCCCGGTGGCCGCAGCCCAGTGGGGCGCGGCCGACTCGAGCGTGTTGTCCGATGGCGCCACCACCCAGATCGCGCGCGGGTTCTCGTCGCCCGGGTGGATGGTGGTCCCGATCCTGCTGGCTCCGGCTCTGCTGGCCGGCGCCTTGTGGACGGTGGTCCCGTGGCTGACGGCGACGGTGCGGGCCGCGCGCCATCGCGGCCCGAGGGACGTGCTCCTCGCCCCCGGCGCGTAGGCGGATCCCCGACGCGATGGTGCCCGGCCCTCGGGGCCGGGCACCATCGTCGTTCGCGAGGGGGCCCGGAGGCCGGGCGATCAGGTGATCGAGGCCTCGTAGATGCTCTTGATGGTCTCGGCCAGGGTGGCGTCGAACTCGGCATCGGTCTGCTGGGCCGACAGGCCCTGGGTGAGGGCCCGCGAGAAGCTGGCGATGACGCCGTGGTTGCGGGCGAGGCGGGCGTTCGCCTCGTCGCGGGAGTAGCCACCGGACAGGGCGACGACCCGCAGCACGCTCGGGTGATCGACGAGGTCCTGGTAGAAGCCGTCGGTCTCGGGCAGCGTGAGCTTCAGCATCACCGGCTGGTCGGCCGGCTGGGCTTCGAGCTGGCCCAGGATCGCGGCCTTGAGGAGCGACTCGGCCTCGGCCTTCTGCGGGCTGTGGATGTCGACCTCGGGCTCGATGATCGGCACGAGTCCCGCGGCCAGGATCTGACGGCCGACCTCGAACTGCTGGTCGACGACCGCACCGACGCCGGCGCTGTCGGCCAGCTTGATGACCGAGCGCATCTTGGTGCCGAACATGCCCTTGGCCACGCCGCGCGCCAGCAGCTCGTCGAGCTCGGGCATCGGCTTCATCACCTGCGCACCGTTGGCCTCGTCGGCCAGGCCCTTGTCGACCTTCAGGAACGGGACCACCCGCTTCTGCTGCCAGAGGTAGTCGCCCGTGTCGATGCCCTCGACCTGGCGGTCCATGGTCATCTCGAACAGGATCGCACCCACGACACCGTCGCCCGAGAAGGCCGGGCTCACGATGATGCGGCTGCGCATCTCGTGGATCCGGTCGTACATCTCGGCTTCGTTGGCGTACTGGTCCTCGTCGACGCCGTAGAGCAGCAGGGCCTTGGGGGTGCTGCCACCGCTCTGGTCGAGCGCGGCGATGAACCCCTTCCCGCTGCGGACCTGCTCGAGCTGCTCCTGGTTCATTGCTGCGATGTCCCCATCCTGGTTCAGACGATGTCCGGTCCATCTTGGCCGACGCTCCGACAGCTCGCCCAACCCAGGTCACCCCGGCGGACCACCGCAGCCTGAGGCGGCGCAGGGCGTCACGGCCGTTCATGCGATCGCGCCGGCCAGCACATCGAGCTCGGCGCCGACCGCCGCCTGGACCCGCTTGCGCTGGGTGGCCGGGAGCACCTGCGATGCCACCACCTCGGTGCGGCTGCCGGTGCCGGCAGGGGTGCGGAAGAACCGGCGGCGCACCTTGCCGGTGACCACGACCTCCGCCCCCGCGGCCAGGCGCAGCGCTCGGTCGGGCGGGTCGAACCAGACCACCGGCACCGACTCGGTGGGTTGGTCCGGGGTGCGCACGGTGACCTCGAAGCTGGCGAGCCGATCACCCGACGGCAGCTCCCGGACCTCCGGAGCGCGCGACAGCGCTCCGAACACGACGACGACGTTCATGGCATCACTCCAAGGGACACGCCGGCAGCGCCGGCGAGGGCAGGGAGGACGACTCCGCGTCGTCGAGCAGCGAAGGATCGAGCCGGACCCGATCGAGTGGCCAGACCCTACGGAGGGGGTCTGACAGCGAAGGGCGTCAGCCGATGGTGCTGGCGCGCTCGGCGGCGTCGGCGAACTCGGGCTCTCGCTCGGCCACCCACCGGAACAGCTCCCGGGCCCGGGCGACGTCGCCCGCCCGCTCGTAGAGGTCGGCCAGGGCATAGGCCTGGCGGAGGTGGTGGATCTGCGGGTTCTTGGTGGACCGGTGGCTCTTCTCGAGCAGGGCGACGGCCTTGTCGAGCTGCTTGCGGTCAGCCAGCGACCCGGCCATCACGATCCGGCCCTCGGTGACCAGATCGGCCGACGGCGACGCCTCGCGCAGCTCGTCCCACAGCTCCTCGACCTGAGCGTGGCGCCTGAGGCCGCGGTAGGCATCGGCCAGCACCGGGTTCTGCTCACTCGATCCCGTGAGCTCCCGGAACGCCTCGAGCTCGCGCACGGCGTCCTTCCACCGGCCCAGCCGGTAGTAGGTCAGGCCGAGCAGCTCGCGGACCATGGCGGCCTGAGGCGCCTGCTCGGCCAGGGGCTTGAGCAGGGTGCGGGCCTCCTGGTAGCGCTCGCGCTCGAAGGCGTGCGCGGCATCGCGCAGGCGCTCGTTGGCCCGGGTGCCCCGCGTCGTGCCGAGCGCCTTGACCAGCTCGGCCTTGGCGTCGGCGCCCCCCGTGCCCGCACCGGCCTTGCGGAACTCTCGACCGCGCCGTTCCTTCGGCTTCGCGGAGCTGGCCGGGCGCGGCTTCTGCCCTCGCCGGACCGCGCCGGCAGCCTCGGAGCGGACATCGTCGTCGACGCGGACCCACTCGTCGGACCGCCTCGACGCCGGCGCCGGCCGGGTGTCGCGCCCCTGCGCGCCGACGCTGTCGCGGGCATCGAAGTCGGGCGAGGTCAGCCGACCGGCACCCTTGCGACCGAGGCTCCCCCAGTTCTTGGGACCGGCGGTGCGGGGCTCTTCGCGCTCGGGCGGACGGGACCCGCCGGGGCGACCGCCACCGCTGCTGCTCCCCCGCGACGAGCCGCTCTTCGCGCCGCTCGGCGGACGACCGCTGCCGGATTTGCCGGAGGGGGGCCGACCAGAACCCGACGAGCCGCCGGAAGGGCGGCCCCGACCGCTGCTCGCAGGCTTCTGACCACCCGCGCCTCGAGGAGACGAAGGACGATCGTTCTGAGCCACTGAGCCACACTAACCGGGCAGGTGGGTGGATTAGGTTGTCGAGCCAAGCAGGCGTCGGTCACACGCTCGCTCGATGTGGGAGATGACGGGATGGGCGACGGTCCGGGCGAAGCCGCAGGCACGGCGGGAGCACAGGCCCAGGGCCGGTCACCGGCCCAGGCGGGCATGGTCCTGGTCTCGCTCATCTTGGTGGCGGCGGTCGCCAACCTGAACCTGGCCGTGGCCAACGTGGCCCTGCCCGACATCGGCGATGCGTTCGACGCCTCGCAATCGGCGCTCAACCTGGTGGCCGTCGGCTACTCCCTGGGCCTGGCCGCCTCGGTGCTGTGGCTGGGCGCCCTCGGCGACCGCTTCGGCCGCAAGCTCATGCTGATCCTGGGCGTGTCGCTGTCGGTGCCCGCCTGCATCCTGGCCGCCATGGCGCCCAGCATCGGGGTCCTGGTGGTGGCCCGCATCGTGGGCGGGCTCTCCGCCGGCATGGCCTACCCCACCACCCTGGCGCTGATCACGGCCCTCTGGTCGGGACCGGGCCGCACCAAGTCGATCGCGCTCTGGTCGGCCCTCGGCGGGGCCATCTCCTCGTTGGGCCCGCTGGTGTCGGGCGCACTGCTCGAGCACTTCTACTGGGGCTCGGTCTTCCTGGTCACCCTCCCCCTCGCCGTGGTGGCGCTCGTGCTGGCGATCCGGTTCGTCCCGGCCCACGTCAACGAGGGCACCGAGCCGGTCGACAACCTCGGCGGCGTGCTGTCGGTGCTGCTCATCGGCGGCCTCGTCCTGGCCATCAACTTCGCCCCGCTGCCGAGCAAGCACGCCCTGACGTTGGGCCTGGCCGCCGTGGCGCTCGCCTCGGGGGTCGCCTTCATCTTGCGCCAGCGGCGGGCCGCGAACCCCCTCTACGACCTGCACGTGGCGGCGCGACGCATCTTCTGGGTGGCCGCCTGCGCCGGGATCATCGTGTTCGGCTCGCTGATGGCCGCCATGTTCATCGGTCAGCAGTTCCTGCAGAACGTCCTGGGCTACGACACGCTCGAGGCGGGTGCCGCCATCTTGCCGGCCGCGATCATGATGGTGATCTTCGCTCCGCGCAGCGCCAAGCTCGTCGAGACGAAGGGGGCGCGGTTCACCCTGCTGTTCGGCTACGCGTTCTGTCTGCTCGGGTTCTTGACCATGTACGTGTTCTGGAACGAAGGCACCTCGTACGCATGGGTGGCGCTGGCCTACGCCTTCATGGGGGCCGGTGTCGGGCTCGCCGGCACACCGGCGTCCCACTCCCTCACCGGCTCGGTGCCGGTGAGCAAGGCGGGGATGGCATCGGGCACCGCAGATCTCCAGCGAGACCTGGGCGGCGCCATCATGCAGTCGATCCTCGGTGCCGTGCTCACGGCCGGCTACGCCGCCGCCGTCAGCGCCGAGATCACGAGCTCTCCCAACAGCGACAAGGTCACCAGCTCGGTCCAGGCCGAGCTCACCAAGTCGTTCTCGAGCGCCGCCACCACAGCCAAGCAGTACCCGCAGTACGCCGACCAGATCATCCAGGGCGCCAAGCAGGCGTTCCTCGACGGCCAGGACAAGGCCTACCTCGCCGGCATCGCGGCGGTCCTGCTGGGCGGCGTGCTGATCTGGTTCCTCTTCCCCAAGCGCGAGGAGGAGCTGGCCCTGCTCCAGGCCTACCTCGACGAGGACGAGGCCGACGCCGGCCCCGCCGAACCGGCAGCACCGGCACCCGCTCCCGCCTGAACGCCCTGGAGCAGCTCCCTCCGTCGATCCGCCATCGCTCTGCCGAGCAGCTGATCAGACCCGCCGCCGGCTCCGAAACGAGCTCAGGCCCGCAGGCCGAGCAGGCGCACCGCCTCGGCGCCCACGTCACTCCGATCCACTCCGACGTCGATCGGCGGCCCTCACGATCACCGCGTCCAGCCTGTCGATCAATCGCACCCGCAGCACCGGCCCGTCGGGCATCGGGTCCACGGGTCGTCGGGTCCCCCACCCCCTGATCTGCGGCTGCCGCCATCGGCGGTCAGCCGAAGGCTCGAGCCGGGGAGACCGGCCAGCGCCTCCGGCTGGACCGCACCGGATGCCCGCACGCACCCGACAGCTGCCCGGATGCGCTCCACTTCCAACACGTGGACGGACGCCTGGACGGACCCCGTCGACGCCGGACCGCCACCGGGCGCCGGTGACACCGGCATCGACGTGGCGGCCCGCCGTGCCGGCGAGCACGAGCGACCCGGGCCCAAAACGAGAAGAGGGCCCCCGCATAAGCAGGGGCCCTCTCCAGAGAAATCCGGCGACGACCTACTCTCCCAGGGCGAATCCACCCAAGTACCATCGGCGCAGTCTGGCTTAACTTCCGTGTTCGGGATGGGAACGGGTGTGACCCAGACGCGATAGTCACCGAAATCTGTTGTCAAAGGCGAGCGCCGACAAACGGCGCTCAAGCCCTCAAGGACTCCATAGCGAGCACGAACTTCATTGTAGATCCAAGCCCTCGGCCGATTAGTACCGGTCGGCTGAACGTGTTACCACGCTTACACCTCCGGCCTATCAACGTGTTGGTCTATCACGGGCCTTACCTGGTTAACCCAGTGGGAAACCTCATCTAGAAACAGGCTTCGCACTTAGATGCTTTCAGCGCTTATCCCTTCCGTAGGTCGCTAATCAGCAATGCCCTTGGCAGGACAACTGACACACGAGAGCTACGTCCATCCCGGTCCTCTCGTACTAGGGACAGGCTTTCTCAAGTTTCCTCCGGCTGCAGAGGATAGGGACCGAACTGTCTCACGACGTTCTAAACCCAGCTCGCGTACCGCTTTAATGGGCGAACAGCCCAACCCTTGGGACCTGCTTCAGCCCCAGGATGCGATGAGCCGACATCGAGGTGCCAAACCTTCCCGTCGATATGGACTCTTGGGGAAGATGAGCCTGTTATCCCCGGGGTACCTTTTATCCGTTGAGCGACGGCGCTTCCACACGCAACCGCCGGATCACTATGCCCTGCTTTCGCACCTGCTTGACTTGTAGGTCTCGCAGTCAAGCTCCCTTGTGCCATTGCACTCGACGACTGATTGCCAACCAGTCTGAGGGAACCTTTGGGCGCCTCCGTTACTCTTTAGGAGGCGACCGCCCCAGTCAAACTACCCACCTGACGCTGTTCCCCATCCCGATAAGGGACGTGGGTTAGAGCTCCGTCATGAGCAGGGTGGTATTTCAAGGTTGACTCCGCACTGGCTGGCGCCAATGTTTCCAAGTCTCCCACCTATCCTACACAACACATAACAAAACTCAACATCAAGCTATAGTAAAGGTCCACGGGGTCTTTCCGTCCTTCTGCAGCTAACGAGCATCTTTACTCGTACTTCAATTTCGCCGGGTCTATGGTTGAGACAGTAGGAAAGTCGTTACGCCATTCGTGCAGGTCGGAACTTACCCGACAAGGAATTTCGCTACCTTAGGACCGTTATAGTTACGGCCGCCATTCACCGGGGCTTCAGTTCAAAGCTTCGCCCTTGCGGACTAACCTTTCCCTTTAACCTTCCGGCATTGGGCAGGCGTCACAGCGTATACATCGTCTTGCGACTTCGCACGCTGCTGTGTTTTTAGTAAACAGTCGCTTTCCCCTGGTCTGTGCCACCCCTTCGAGCTCCGGACGCAAGGTCCTTCACCCTGATGGGGTCCTCCTTCTCCCGAAGTTACGGAGGCATTTTGCCGAGTTCCTTAACCATAGTTCTCCCGATCGCCTTGGTATTCTCTACCCGCCCACCTGTGTCGGTTTGGGGTACGGGCGACGTGTGAGCTCGCTAGAGGCTTTTCTTGGCAGCATGGAATTAGTGACTTCGCCTAAATCGGCTCGGCATTGCGTCTCAGGATTATGTGAGGGCCGGATTTACCTGGACCTCTCCCTACGCGCTTACCCCAGGACAACCATCGCCTGGGCTCACCTATCCTCCTGCGTCCCCTCATTGCTAACCGCCTTCCAGTGGGTCGGTTCGCTTCCCGAAGGAAGCAGCCCCTTAGCAACCGGAACTTGGTTCGGGCGCGCACACATCGGTACTGGAATATCAACCAGTTGTGCATCGACTACGCCTGTCGGCCTCGCCTTAGCTCCCGACTTACCCTGGGTGGATTAGCCTTCCCCAGGAACCCTTGGGCTTACGGCGGAGGGGTTTCTCACCCCTCTCTCGCTACTCATGCCAGCATTCTCACTTGTATGCGCTCCACGACTGGTTCACACCGCCGCTTCGCTGCACATACAACGCTCCCCTACCACTCACGCTAAAGCGTGAATTCGCGGCTTCGGCTCTGGACTTGAGCCCCGTTACATTATCCGCGCAAGACCACTCGACCAGTGAGCTGTTACGCACTCTTTCAAGGGTGGCTGCTTCTAAGCCAACCTCCTGGCTGTCTGGGCAATCTCACATCGTTTTCCACTTAGTCCAGAATTAGGGGCCTTAGCCGGCGATCTGGGCTGTTTCCCTCTCGACCGCGAAGCTCATCCCCCGCGGTCTCACTGCCGTGCTCTGGAGTCATGGTATTCGGAGTTTGATTGGGGTCGGTAAGCTTGTAGGCCCCCTAACCCATTCAGTGCTCTACCCCCATGACTGAACACACGACGCTGCACCTAAATGCATTTCGGGGAGAACCAGCTATCACCAAGTTTGATTGGCCTTTCACCCCTATCCACAGCTCATCCCCCCAGTTTTTAACCTAGGTGGGTTCGGTCCTCCACGAGGTCTTACCCCCGCTTCAACCTGGCCATGGATAGATCACTTGGCTTCGGGTCTACAGCACGCGACTAAATCGCCCTATTCAGACTCGCTTTCGCTCCGGCTCCCCATCACTGGTTAACCTTGCCACGTACCGTAACTCGCTGGCTCATTCTTCAAAAGGCACGCCATCGCGGCCATACCCGAAGGTATGACGACGCTTTGACTGATTGTAAACCAACGGTTTCAGGTACTATTTCACTCCCCTCCCGGGGTACTTTTCACCTTTCCCTCACGGTACTGGTGCACTATCGGTCGTCTACGTATACTTAGCCTTATGAGGTGGTCCTCACAGATTCACGCCAGTTTTCACGGTCCCGGCGTTACTTGGGATGATCGAGCAGAGGCTGAATACGTTTCGTGTACGGGGCTATTACCCACTGCGGCGCGCTTTTCCAAAACGCTTCCACTACGCATCAACTTGATAACTCTGTGACGGCTCTGGTGCTCCGTCTCTCGAGTCCCACAACCCCGAAGTGGCAACGCCACCAGGCTTTAACACCACTTCGGTTTGGGCTGATCCCGTTTCGCTCGCCGCTACTCAGGGAGTCACGTTTGTTTTCTTTTCCTCGGGGTACTGAGATGTTTCAATTCCCCCGGTTCCCTCTACCCGTGCTATGTGTTCACACGGGAGTACCACCCGCAAAGGTGGTGGGTTTCCCCATTCGGACATCCACGGTTCGTAACGCTTTCTAGGCAGCTGACCGTGGCTTTTCGCAGCCAGACACGTCCTTCATCGGTAGTAGACGCCAAGGCATCCACCGTTGGCTCTTTGTAGCTTGGAAGAACAAAGATGCTCGTGCTCGCTATGCAGTTCTCAAGGGGCTCAGCGGGACCAGGCGAACCCAGTCCGAAGGCGCACAGCAACGCCCTCGCCATGTCGGCGAGGGCGCAGATGGAGCACACCTTCAGAACGGAATAGAGGATGGAACGATACCGAGCCGGCCGAACATCGAGAGGAAACACCTACGACCGATGAGCGGGAAGCTCGGACCAAACTAGCAAATGCTTCAACTTGGGAATCCGTGAGTACATGTGACTCACGATGACTCCTTAGAAAGGAGGTGATCCAGCCGCACCTTCCGGTACGGCTACCTTGTTACGACTTCACCCTAATCGCTGATGCCACCTTCGACAGCTCCTTCCCTTGCGGGTTAGGCCACTGGCTTCGGGCGTTTCCAACTTTCATGGTGTGACGGGCGGTGTGTACAAGGCCCGGGAACGTATTCACCCCGGCGTTGCTGATCCGGGATTACTAGCAACTCCAGCTTCATGGAGTCGAGTTGCAGACTCCAATCCGAACTGAGACCGGCTTTATGGGATTCGCTCCACCTCGCGGTTTCGCAGCCCTTTGTACCGGCCATTGTAGCATGTTTGCAGCCCTGGACATAAGGGGCATGATGATTTGACGTCGTCCCCACCTTCCTCCGAGTTGACCCCGGCAGTCTCCTACGAGTCCCCACCATTACGTGCTGGCAACATAGGACAAGGGTTGCGCTCGTTGCGGGACTTAACCCAACATCTCACGACACGAGCTGACGACAACCATGCACCACCTGTGTAGAACCCCGAAGGACACCGTATCTCTACGGCTTTTCTCTACATGTCAAGCCCAGGTAAGGTTCTTCGCGTTGCCTCGAATTAAGCAACATGCTCCGCTGCTTGTGCGGGCCCCCGTCAATTCCTTTGAGTTTTAGCCTTGCGGCCGTACTCCCCAGGCGGGGCACTTAATGCGTTAGCTACGGCACGGAGTCCGTTGAATAGACCCCACACCTAGTGCCCAACGTTTACGGCGTGGACTACCAGGGTATCTAATCCTGTTTGCTACCCACGCTTTCGCTCCTCAGTGTCAGTACCGGCCCAGAGCGCCGCCTTCGCCGCTGGTGTTCCTCCTGATATCTGCGCATTTCACCGCTACACCAGGAATTCCACGCTCCCCTACCGGACTCTAGCCAGAGCAGTATCGGGTGGTGTCCCAGGTTGAGCCTGGGGATTTAACATCCGACTTACTCAGCCACCTACGAGCTCTTTACGCCCAATAAATCCGGACAACGCTTGCCCCCTACGTGTTACCGCGGCTGCTGGCACGTAGTTAGCCGGGGCTTCTTCTGCAGGTACCGTCTTGATTCGTCCCTGCTGAAAGGGGTTTACAACCCGAGAGCCTTCATCCCCCACGCGGCGTTGCTGCGTCAGGCTTTCGCCCATTGCGCAAGATTCCCCACTGCTGCCTCCCGTAGGAGTCTGGGCCGTGTCTCAGTCCCAGTGTGGCTGATCGTCCTCTCAGACCAGCTACCCGTCGATGCCTTGGTGGGCCGTTACCCCACCAACTAGCTGATAGGCCGCGAGGCCCTCCCGAAGCGGAATCCATTTCCTCACCAAACCATGCGGTTCGGTGGGGGTATCCGGTATTAGCACTCCTTTCGGAGAGTTATCCCGGTCTTCGGGGCAGGTTCCTCACGTGTTACTCACCCGTTCGCCACTAGGTCTTCTCCCGAAGGATGGACCTCGTTCGACTTGCATGTGTTAGGCACGCCGCCAGCGTTCGTCCTGAGCCAGGATCAAACTCTCCATCGAGATCATCAGAAGGCCCGCCAGCAAGCTGGTGGACCGTCTTCAAATCGGAGAGCCACCTCGAGGCCTGAACCTCTCGGTGACTGGCATCAGTCCAACCCACTAACGTGGTATTTGTTGTCCTTGATGCGTAATTACTTTGTATTTCAAACGCCGCTGCGTTGCTCGAAAGCAGCACAGCGGTCGCCCGCATTTGCTTTTTCGTCCTCTATTCCGTTCTCAAGGTGCGCTCACCCACCCGTAGGCAGGCCGCTCGGCAGTCAGCCTCTTGAGGCTGTTGCTGCCGGTGCTCCGCTGCGCTGCTTTCGCAGTCGCTGCGGGGCGGAGTGTCACCTTAGGACTTTCGCTCGGTGCTGTCAACCTTGCGGCTGAGCTGCTCCGGTGTGTCCTTGTGGCGACGAGAGAGAACTTACGCAGGTTGTGACCTGCGGTCCAAATCGGGACGGTGTGTCGTCGGTAACACGCCCGTCACACGCCGTTCGCGCCGGCGTCGATCAGCCCGTAGGCCTTCTTCCCCTTGCGGATGAGCACGTAGCGGCCGTGCAGGAGGTCGCCGTCGGTCAGGGCCTGGCCCTCCCCCACGCGTGCGCCGTTCAGGTAGACGCCGCCCTGGGCGATGGCCCGGCGGGCCTCCCCCTTGGACGCCACCAGGAACTCGTCTCGGGCGAGGACGTCGGCGAGGTCAAGCTCGCCGGCCAGCTCGCCGGCCCCCAGGGCCAGGCTGGGCACCTCTCGACCGACCGCCGCCAGCTGGGTGGCGGTGGCCTCGGTGGGGTCGGCACCGAACAGCAGGTCGGAGACCCGATCGGCCGTGACGGCCTCGTCGGGACCGTGCACCAGGGCGGTGACCTCGTGGGCGAGCCGGCGTTGGGCCGCCCGGCGTCCCGGCTCGGCCTCGTGGGCGGCCAGGAGCTCGTCGATCTCGGTCAACGGCAGCAGGGTGAACTGGCGCAGGAACTGGCCGATCTGCCGGTCGTCGGTGGCCATCCAGTGCTGGAACAGCTGGTAGGGGCTCGTGCGAGCAGGATCGAGCCAGATGCGGGCGCCCGTGGTCTTGCCGAGCTTGGTGCCGTCGGCTGCGGTGAGCAGGGGCCATGCCAGGGCCCACGCCGGCCGTTGGCGCACCCGGCGGATCAGGTCGATGCCGCCGAGCATGTTGCCCAGCTGGTCGGAGCCGCCCACCTGGAGCTGGCAGCCGTGGGCCTGCTCGAGCTGGAGGAAGTCGTTGGCCTGTATGAGCATGTAGGAGAACTCGGTGTAGGAGATGCCGTGCTCGGAGGCCATGCGGTTCTTGACCGACTCCCGGGCGAGCATGGTGCCCACGGTGACGTGCTTGCCCACCTCCCGGAGGAAGTCGAGGTAGCTGACCCCCTCGGTCCAGTCGCGGTTGTCGACCAGGGCGCCGCCCGTGGGGCCGCCCGACAGGTCGAGGATCCTGGAGATCTGGCCCTTGATGGCGGCCACGTTGGCAGCCAGGGTCTCCTCGTCGAGCAGGTTGCGCTCCTCGGAGCGGCCGCTCGGGTCGCCGATCATGCCGGTGGCGCCGCCGACCAGGGCGAGCGGGCGGTGGCCGGCCTCCTGGAACCGCCGGAGGACGAGCAGGCCGAGGAGGTTCCCCACGTGGAGGCTGTCCGCGGTGGGATCGCAGCCGTTGTAGACGGTGATCGGCCCCTCGGCCATCCGGGCCGCCAGGCCGGCCTGGTCGGTGCACTCCTGCACCAGGCCTCGGGCGACGAGGTCATCGAGGAGACGGGCGTCGGTCAT